>NZ_JAHKRM010000001.1 GCF_019396345.1 Nonomuraea guangzhouensis
GGCCGCGACGGCGGCGGCGAGCAGGGCGGCGCCGCCGGCCCAGGCGACCGCGCGCAGCGGCCGGCGGCGGCGCGGCCGGATGGCCAGGATCCCGGGATCGGCCTTCGCCTCCTTCACCTGGGTCATTTCGCCTGGCCCAGCTTCGGGAACGTGCCCCGGCACGCCTCGTACGCCTTCTTGAACGCCGGGTCGTCCGGCTTGAAGTTGCGGGCCGTGCCCTTGGCCATGGCGCCACTGGCGTCGGGGTCGGGCATGTCGACGCCGTTCTTGCGCATGCAGGCGGCGAACTGGCGCATCTTCTCCTGGTCCTCCGGGCTGAGCTCTTTGGCGTCCCTGACGGGGGCGACGGACCGGCAGGCCTGCATCGCCTTCTTGACCTTCTCCGAGTCCATCTCCGACTTGGGCAGCGCCTGGAACATGCCTTCGCCGTTCGGATCGGGGTCGGAAACGTCGAGGCCGTTCTCGCGCAGGCACGCGGCGAACTTCCTGCTCTGCTCGCCCTTGTCCACGCTGGCCGAGGGTGACGGACTGGCCGTAGGGGCCGCCGAGGCGGTTGTGACGGAGGCGACTCCGGCGGAGCTGGGCGCCGAACCGCATCCGGCGGCGGCCAGGGCCAGCACACCGGTGGCGATGAGGATTCTTGGCTTCATGCTCCGAATGTGCCGAGCGCCGCTCAGAGGAGCCTGGGAGCCGCCTAGGAGCCCGGTAGGAGTACGCGGAAGGTGGCGCCCTGCCCCGGCACCGAGTCGAGCTCGACCTTGCCGTCGTGGGCCCGCACGATGGCGGCCACGATGGCCAGGCCCAGGCCCGCGCCGCCGTCGGTCCTGGATCTGCCCTGCCCGACGCGGTACAGCCGGTCGAAGACGTGCGGGACGTGCTGCGGCGGCACGCCAGGGCCGGTGTCGGCCACCTCGAAGACCGCCATGCCGCGCGAGGTGCCCACGCTGACGGTGACCGACGCGTCCTGCGGGGTGTGGGTGAGCGCGTTGCCGACCAGGTTGGCGGCGACCTGGCGCAGCCTGGCCTCGTCGCCCATGACCGAGACGGGCGTCAACGCCCCGCCGAGGCCGCTCAGCCTGACCTGCCTGCCGGGCACCCGGACGCGGGCGTCGCGGATGGTGTCGGCCGCCACTTCCAGCAGGTCGACGGGGTGGTGGTCCATGGGGCGTTCCTGGTCGAGCTGGGCCAGGGTGAGCAGGTCGTTGACGAGCACGCCCATCCGGCCGGCCTCCTCCTCGATCCGGCGCATCAGCTCCGGCTCGTCGCCGCCGCCCCGGCGGTAGAGCTCGGCGAAGCCGCGGACCGAGGTGAGCGGGGTACGCAGCTCATGGGAGGCGTCGGCCAGGAAGCGGCGCATGCGGGACTCGGAGTCGGTCCTGGCGGCGATCTCGTGCTCGACGCGGTCCAGCATGACGTTCATGGCCGTGCCCAGGCGGCCCGGCTCGGTGTGCGGGTCGGGGGCGGGGACCCGGCTGGCGAAGTCGCCCATGGCGATCTGGCCGGCCGTACGCTCCATCCTGGTCAGCGGGCGCAGGCCGAGCCGTACGACGGCGTCGGCGGCCAGGCCGAGCAGGAGCAGCACGAGCGCGCTGACGGCGAAGGCGATGGCGCTCGACGAGGCGCGGGTCGCCTCCAGCTCGTCGAGGGACTGCGCCACCAGCACGGTGCCACCGCCGCCGATCGCGGTCGCCTTCAGCCGCCAGGACGGCCCCGTGGTGCCGCTCACGGTGTAGGGGTCGCCCGTGTGGACGTCGTCGAGCACCGGCCCGGGGTCCGCACCACTCGGCACCGCGCTGACCAGCCTGCCGTCGGCGGAGTAGACGTAGATTCTGGCCACGGAGGCGACCCGCTTCGTCAGCACCTTCTGCCAGTCCATGGTCTGGCTTTGGGAGATCAGGCCGGCCACTATCGGCAGCTTCTGGACGGCGCCGCTCATCGTGTTGAGCTGGCTGTCCACGCGCCGCAGCAGGCTGTCGCTGAGCAGCGCGATGCCGACCACGTTGGTCAGGACGAGCGCGACCGTGGTGAGCCCGAGTATCGCCATGACGAGCCGGGCGCGCAGCGTCCACCGGCTCGGCCTCACCTCGGCGTCCTGAGCGTGTAGCCGACGCCGCGCACGGTGTGGATCAGCTGCGGCTCCCACTTGTCGATCTTCTTGCGCAGGTAGTAGACGTACGACTCGACGATGCTGGAGTCGCCGTCGAAGTCGTAGCGCCACACGCTGTCGAGGATCTGCGCCTTGCTCACCACCCGGCCGGCGTTCGTCAGCAGGTAGGCGAGCAGGTTGAACTCGGTGGGCGACAGCTCGACGAGCACGCCGCCGCGGCGCACCTCGTGGGCGGCCGTGTCGAGCTCCAGGTCGGCGTAGCGCAGCACGTCCTCGCGCGCGGCCTCGGTACGGCTGCGCCGCAGGATGGCCCGGATGCGCAGCACCACCTCCTCCAGGCTGAACGGCTTGGCCACGTAGTCGTCGGCGCCCAGCGTGAGCCCCTGGACGCGGTCCTCGACCGTGTCGCGCGCGGTCAGGAACAGCACCGGGACGCGCTCGCCGAGCCGCCTGGCCACCTCGAACCCGTCGATGTCCTCCATCATCACGTCGAGCACCACGATGTCGGGCTCGAACTCCCTGGCGGCGCGTACCGCCTCGGTGCCGGACTCGGCGGTCCTGACCTCGTACGAGACCAGTCGCAACGTCTGCGAGAGCAGGGCACGGATGTTCGGCTCGTCGTCCACGACGAGCACCCTGGCCGGTCGGTCCATGGTTAAAGGTTTACCCGAGCCACTTCAAAGCCAGCTCAAAGTCACCGCACGAAGAAGATCGGCCCGCGCGGCCGGAACGGCAGCGCCGCGCCCTGCGGCGTCGTACGCGATCACGCGCCCCACGGCAGCGGCGTCTGGTCGAGCGCCCGGATCTCCCGCTCCAGCCCGGCGGGCACGAGGCCACGGCCGTTGCCCTGGTGGCGGGCCAGGCCCGTGCGGAGCGCGCCACGGTAGTACTCGTCGAGGTCGACGCCGCCGCGGGCGGGGCGCGGCGGGCGGTCGAGGACGTCGCCGATGCCGCGGCCACGCCGCGTGGCGAGCTTCCGCATCCGCCGCAGGTCGGTGACGATCGTGTCGTAGACCGCCTCGGCCGACATGCCGGACAGCGTCGGGTCGAACAGCAGCCCTTCCGGCAGCTCGCCGACGCCCATCTCGACGAGCCAGCCGTTGATCACGTAGTCGCAGGCGACGTGCCAGATGTACGGCTCGCGCACGCCGACCCGCTCGCCGTGGCGGAGCGCGGCGTGCAGCATCTCGTGGGCCAGCACGAACCGCCATTCCTCCTCGGAGTGCCGGGCGAGCGGGTTGATGTAGATCTCGCCGGCTTCGGCGCTGACCGCGGCGATGGAGATCCCCCAGCTTCTGGCCAGCTCCACCTCCGCGACGATGTTCAGGCCGGCGGCGAGCGCGCGCAGCAGCGGGTAGGAGGAGACGAACCAGCGCAGCGCCAGGTCCCACGGCTCGTCGAGGTGCTTGCCGGCGGTGGCGCGCGGCGTGCCCGCCCGGTCGAGCGCGGCGGTGGCCGCCTCGGCGACACCGACCGCGAACATGGCCGGGAAATCGTGGTGCTCGGCCATCTCCACCGAGCAGACGCGGAAGTCCTCCTCGCCGAGCGGTTGGTACGCCTCGGGGATGCCGAGCCTGCGCCAGCGCTCCGACAGCGTGACCTCGTCCTGCTCGGGCAGTTCGGCGGGCAGCGGCGTGGGGCGGCGGCCGATCTCGAGCGTGCGCAGGAACCGGTCGACGGCCAGGCAGCACGCGGCCCGGTAGGCGGGCTCGGGGCGGTCGCCTTCGAGGTCCTTCGGCGTACAGGTGCGCGGGTCGGCGTGGCCGAAGCCGAGGTGGAGCAGCAGATGGGCGAAGACCCACGCCCACTCGGCCGCCTCGGCGCGGCGGCGGGGGTGGTGGCGGATGTCCCCGTCCTCCGTCACCACCGCCCACGTGTCCGGCGACAGCTCGCCCTCCTCCGCGGCATAGAGCCAGCAGTGGTGGACGGAGAACAGCGGGTGCCGGTCGACGAGCTGCCAGCCCTTGCGCACCTCGGCGCGCCAAGGGTCGGGCCGTTGTACCGTCACCGTCGCCTGCACGTCTTCAGAGTGACGAACGCCGGGCGGGGCGCGCATCCGGTTTTTATCCGGTTGCACCGTCGACGACGGCGTCCCTAGCATCGAGCGCATGTGTTGCCTCTGCTTCATGCGTCTGCGCAGCGACCGGGCTCGGGCCCGTTAGCTGACGCGGTGACGACCTAGGCGTCCGCTGGCGCGCCCCGGGCCCTTCGAGAGACCCATTCATCTCGAAGACCCGAGAGGGCGGCTGTGGCGCAGAATTTCGCGCACGGAAACCATTCACACACTCAGAAGAACGCCAGGAACAGCGGCGGTCGCACGCCCAGAAACCGGGCCAGGCGCACCCTGTCGCAGAATTTCCTGGTCGACCGGCATGCCGTCGAGCTGGTGGTCAAGGCGGCCGCCCCCGAAGGGCTCGTGCTCGAACCCGGGCCGGGCGAAGGCGTGCTGACCTGGGCGCTGGCCGAGGCCGGCGCCCGGGTGATCGGTTACGAGATCGACTCTCGGCTGGCCGGTCGGCTGGCTGCGCGGACCCGCGACGATCCCCGGATCGACGTGGTCAGAGCCGACTTCACGACCGTGCGGGCGCCGCGGGAGCCGTTCGCGGTCGTCGGCAACATCCCCTATTCGGTCACGTCGGGGATCGTCGGCTGGTGCCTCCGGGCGCGGGGGCTCACGTCGGCGACGCTGCTCACGCAGCGGGAGTACGCCCGCAAGCGTTCGGGCGACTACGGCCGCTGGAGCCTGGTGACGGTGGAGTCGTGGCCGTGGTTCCGCTGGCGGCTGGGCGACCGGGTCGGCAGGGAGAGCTTCCGGCCGGTCCCGTCGGTCGACTCGGCGATCCTGCGGATCGAGCGGCGGCCCACGCCGCTGATCGGGGCGGGCCGTAGCTACCAGGAGCTGGTCGAACTGGGGTTCGGCGGGGTGGGCGGCTCGCTGCGCGCCTCGCTCAGACGCCGCTACGAGGGGGTGGACGCGGCCGTCGCCGCGGCGGGCATCGCCCGCGACGCGGTGGTGGGTCACGTCCATCCCGACCAGTGGATCATGTTGTGGGAGCGGCTATGCCGCTGACGTGACGGTGGCCTTCCCCACCGGCTCGACCGGTGGGGCGAGCACCTGGGGCGCCGGGGAACGGCGGCCCCAGGGCATCGCCATGAGCAGGATCGGCAGCAGCACGATCGATGCTCTCGACCAGTCGCGGTGCAGCAGCCACCATTCGTTGTCGCCGAACTGGGTCATGTACAGGTAGCCGTATGCCGACCACAGCGAGACCCCGATGATCGCCGGCCAGGCGAACCTCGTGGGCCGGGCGATCAGGAACGGCATGAACCACAGGAGGTACTGGGCGCCCAGGCGCGGCGTGACGACCATGAAGATCAGCAGAATGGCCAGGGTCATGTCGATCGGGTCGGCCCGCCGCCAGAGCAGCACCGCGAGGACGACGCAGATGTAGATCAGGTAGGTGCCGATCTTGGCCAAGCTGGGGATCAGCGCCCAGTCGCCGCCGGTGAAGTGCGGTGTCCAGCCCCACTCTCCAATGATCGGCCGGATGTCCTGGATGGTGTCGATGACCGCGGGGATCTGCTTGAGCGACGTGCCCGCGAAGACCGGCAGCGTGACCAGGAAGAACACCGGCAGCGCGCCGGTCATGAACAGCGCGGCGACCCTGGCCCGCAGGTTGGGCAGCAGGAGCAGCATGCCGGGGATCAGCCAGATCGGCCAGCTCTTCGCGCACAGCGCCAGACCCATCAGCAGGCCGGCCAGCGCTCCCCGCCTGAGATCCAGGCGGTCGCTCGGGCCGGGCAGCAGGGCGCGGTGGAGCATGCCGCCGGGGCCCACGATCCGGCGCAGCGACGCCCGCCAGCCGTAGATCGCGATGCCGCGGCGTACCTTGGCCACCACCCGGGTCGTGACGCCGGTCCGTTCGGGCGCGCCGGGACCGCGCGCCACCACGAAGGCGGCCACGCCGAAGACCAGCGCCACCGGCTCGACCTGGCCATGGATGCAGGCGACGAGCAGGGCGAGCGGATTGAGCGCGTACTGCAGGGCGCGCAGCGACGCCTTGGGGCCGCCGGCCAGCTTGGCGACCAGCGGGATCAGCACGATGTCGGCGACCACGGTGACCAGGCGCCCGGCGTAGACCCACGGGATGCCCAGCCACAGCAGGATGCCGTAGACGTAGGGGATGGTCGGCAGGAAGTGCCAGCCGCCCTCGCTGGCCAGGACCGGGTCCTGGCCGTTCAGCACCGCCTGGCCGGCCGGCTGGAAGCTCTCCATGAAGTCGACGGGCTGCCAGGCGTCGTTGGCGGCCGTGAACATCAGGAGCAATCGCACGGCAACGCCCACGAGGACGGACACCAGCAGCGGAGGCCGCCAGTCACGCCACTGGGCGATGAGAGCGAGCAGGACACCTGCGACGAGGATGGTCCCCGTGAGAACTGCGTATTCCATGGCGGCTTCTAGCCTGCCGTACTCATCTGAGTACTTCCACCGAGGGTTCCGATTCTTATCCCTGACATGGCGGGTCGTAACGCGATAGAACATGACCCTCTGTGCTGAACTTTTCGCATGGGGGGATCGCAGGTCAACCAGGCTCTGGTAAGGCTCTATTTCGAGGTGAAAGGCGGGCTCCGTGACCCGGTTGCCGCCTGGGCGAAACTCACAGGAAATTCGCAGCTCTACCAGCAGGCCAGGGGCGGGCGACGGGTGCCGCTCGACGACGGGACCGCGGCCGAACTGACCGCAGCGGCGATCGTGCACACGGCCGCCGAGCACGGCGCGGACCGGGTGGCCGCGCTGTCCACCTCGCCGCTGGCCGGGCTGGTCGCCGGTCTCGGCGGCGCGGTGCTGACCGAGCAGTCCAACGTGCCGGACCAGTTGCTCGGCCACGGGTTCCCCGGGACGCTGCCGGAGGAGTGGCCGCACGCGGCGTACGTGCTGCTGTGGGGGGAGAACAACAGGCTCGTCCGTACGCCCGGCATGCCCTTGGTGATCGCCGGGCGTTACAAGGGACAGAAGGTCGTGGCGATCGGGCCGCACCCGACGCGCCTGTCGGACGAGACCCTGGTCGTCCGGCCGGGCACCGACGGCGCGCTGGCCATGGCCATGGGGCATGTGCTGCTCAAGGAGTTCTTCCTGGACCGGGCGGCGTTCGCCGGGCACGCCATGGAGCGTACGGACCTGCCGTTCCTGGTCCGGCTGCGCGAGCACGGCGACGCCTTCGTCGCCGGCGGCCTGGTCGGGCGGCCGGCCGAGGGACTGAGCGTGTACGGCGGCGACGCGGTGGAGGTGCTGCTGCCGCGCTTCGACGACGGGCCGGGGCTGCTGCGGCGCGGGGTGCCGGTGGTCAGCGACGGTGACGAGCTGGCGACGACCGTGTTCGACCTGCTGCTGGCGGTGTACGGGGTGGCCCGCGACGGGCTGCCCGGCCACTGGCCCGGCGGTTATGACGATCGCGGCGAGCCGTACACGCCTGCCTGGCAGGAGACGTACACGGGGGTGGCCGCCTCGCGCACGCTGAAGATCGCGCGGGAGCTGGGGGTGACGGCGGAGAAGACCGGTGGGCGGTGCATGATCGTGCCGGGGCGGCTGGAGACCAACCACGCCGACACCGCCTACCGGGCCATGCTGGCGCTGCTCGTGCTGACCGGCTGCGGGAGCGGGTGGGCGCAGGCCGGGGCGGGGTCGGCCGTCCCGCTGGTGCCGTACCTGTGCCTGCACGCCTGCGGCGAGGACGGCATGGACGTGGGGGCGCTGAGCTGGCCGCTGGCCGCGGGGCTGTTCGACCGGCGGTCGTCGCGGTCGGTGCTGCTCGAAGCGGTGCGCGACGGACTGCCGATGGCACCGTCGCCGCGCGTGCTGGCCATCCCGCGGCCGATCTATCCGCTCCCGCCCGAGATCGAGCTGCTCATCGGGCCCGACGACCGGTGCGACCTGGCGCCGCCCGACGCCCACCTGGTGGCGGACGCGGTGGCCAAGCTGACCGTCGACCACGCGGAGCCCGCCGCGCCGGATCCGGTGGCGGTCGTCAACGGGGGGCGGATGCGGCTGCTGGTCGATCACGCGTGGATGCACGAGTACGGGGAGGCCCTGCCGACGTATCGCCCGCCGGGGCTGGGCCTCCCCGTGAAGCCGACTCAACTGGTGCGTTGAGCCCTATCCGGTGAATCCTTTGAAGATGCCGGTGAACTCGTACGCCGACTGAGCGATCCCGCTGCACGTCGGCGAGACGCTGCCGTTGGGGCAGCCGCCGTTGTCCCGGCCTGCCGACCAGAAGCCGACGAAGCCGATGTGGTTGGTGTTGGCCCAGTCGCGCAGCTTGCGGGCGTCCGCCTGGGTGGTGGTCTGGCCCGTGTCGTTCTTGCCGATCATCGGGGTGACGCCGAGCAGGCGCTTGAGCTGAGCGTCGGTCTTCGACGGCCACACGCCCTTCATCTGGCCGAGCGTCGCCTGGGCGGCTGAGACCATCGCGTCGCCCCAGTTTCCGGTGTAGCCGAAGTCCATGACCATCGGGTTGACGATCACGTTCAGGCCCTTGGCGGCGGCGTCCTGCAGGATCTGCACCGAGAACGGGTCGAGCCCGTAGTCCTGTGCCTGCACGCGCAGTGTGTACCGCACGACGGTGCCGCGTTCGGCCTGCAACTGCTTCAGTGCGCTGTTGACCTTGTTCACATCGATGGACGCCTCGACGTCGACGTCCAGCTGGTTCGTGCCGACGGTGTCGAGCACCTTCTTGTAGGCGGCGAGCAGGGTCGCGGTGGTCCCGCAGTTGTGCTCCAGGTACGGGCCCTGGGCGCCGCCGCTCGCGACGACCACCTGGCCGCCCTGGGCCTGGAGTGCCTTGACGTCGTTGATGATCCTGGAGTCGGCCAGCGGGATGACCCCGCCCCAGGCCGGGTTGCAGCCCGTGCTGTCGCCGAGCACGAAGGCCAGCGTGTAGTTCTTCACCCCGGTCGCGGCGGCGGCGCCGGCCAGGGACGGGGTGTTCATGGTGATGTCGATGTACGGCGCGTAGCGGATGTCGCCGGTGGGCGGCGTGGTGTCGTTGGTGGTCTTCCCGCTGACCGAGGCCGTGTACGCCGAGCAGTTGCCGGCGGCGTCACAGGCCCGGACGCGGAACCCGTAGGTCGTGTTGGCGCTGAGCCCGGTGGCCGTGTAGCTGGTGCCGGTGACCGCCGTGGGAGCCGCGTTGTCCCTGGAGACCTCGTAGGCGGCGATGCTGCCGGAGTTGTCGGTGGAGGCGGACCACGTCACGGTCAGGCTGGAGTTGGTGGCGCCGCCGACCGCCGGGCTGCCCGGCACGGTCGGCGCCTGGGTGTCCGGGGTGCCGCCCGGTCCGTCCAGCACCACGTCATCGGCGTAGTAGGCGCCTTGGCCGTACCAGCCGTTGACGTAGACGGTCACGCTCGTCACGCCCGCACCGGTGGTGAAGGAGGTTTTCAGCTGCTGCCACTGACCGCCCGGGGCGCCCCACGTGCTGACGTCGATCCCCGAGCCCGTGGCCCCTAGGAAGATGTAGTTGCCCTGCACCCAGGCCGACAACTGGTAGGTCGTGCTGGGCTTGACCGTCACGGTCTGAGCACATCTGGCGTAGTCGTTGCCCGCCGGGGTGGCCTGCAGGGCCTTCGTGCCGCCGTGAACGGGCTGCGAAACCGCCTGGGCCGCGGCCGTGGCCGAGCAGGTCCAGCCGGATAAGGCGGACTCGAAGCCGGGGTTGGTCAGGATGTTGGCGGCTGCGGCGGGTGTGGCGTGCAGGGCGATGAGCCCCAGGGCGATGGCGGCGGTCGCCGCGAGTTTTCGCAGGTTCATGAAGGTTCCCCCTTCGAAGCCGCCCGCCGCACCGGCGGCGAGGTGCCGGTGCGACGGGGCGGCGGGCCGGGCTCGGTCAGAAGCCGGCCGTGATCCTGGTGAAGTCCCAGTTCGACTGGGCGATCCCGCTGCAGTTCGACACGACCCCGCCACCCGGGCACGGCCGGTCGCGGTTGACGGCCCAGTACGCGAGCCTGGTCAGCCCGTTGTTCCTGGCGTAGTCACGGATCTGGGTCCAGGTGGCCGTGGAGGTGAGTTCCTGCTGGTCGGACAGGCCGTTCATGCCCGAGATGCCCATGTGCGCGTACGCCTGGGCGTCCGACCAGCCGAAGGCCGTCTTGAGGGTGTTCTTCAGCCCCTCGGAGGCGTTGACCGTGCTCTGGTACATGTTCGAGCCGCCGCCGAAGTCGAACGGCATGATCGTGTAGTTGTCGATCGGGACCGCGAGCTCCTTCGAGCGGTTGATCAGGCGGGTGCCCCAGTAGGTGGGGCCGGTGGTCGAGGTGCCGAAGGTGACGACGACCTTGACGTTGGGGTTGTTCTGCTTGACGATCTTGAGGCCGTTCAGGATGCGGTCCTGGACGGCTTCGCTCTCGAACTCGTCGGTGTTCTCGATGTCGAAGTCGACCGCGGCGGGGCCGACGGCGTTGATGACCGTCTGCACCGCGCCGGCGAACGCGGCGGGCGTCGAGCAGTTGGGGCCGAGCTTGTTGCCCGACCAGCCGCCGAACGAGACCTGCACGCTGCCGCCGGCCGACTTGATGGCCGAGATGGCCTGCGCGTCGGCGCCGCCGGTCAGGGGACGGCTACCGTCCCAGGCCGCGTTGCAGCCGCCGCTGGACAGGATGAACGCCATCGTGAACGACTTGACGCCGGTCGCGCTCATCACCGTGGCGGGCGCGGGCGGGTCGCCCCAGCCCATGTAGAGGTACGGCGCGCCGGGCAGCCTGGAGCCGCTGGTGCAGCCGGTGGTCGTGCCGGTGACCGAGGCACTGGAGGCCGACTCGCCTACCGAGTTGTAGGCCCTGACGGTGTAGGTGTGCGAGGTGCAGGCGCCCAGGGAGCCGATGGTGGCCGACGTCCCGGTGACCGTGGCCCTGACCGTGCTGCCCTCGTACACGCGGTAGCCGGTGACCGTGCCCGACGACGCGCCCCACGACAGGGAGAGCGAGCTGCTGGTGGACCCGGTGACGCTCGGCGAGCCCGGCTGGCCGGGGGCGCCGGTGCCGGCCGAGGTGGTCGCGGTGACGGAGTTGCCGGCGGCCGAGAGGTTCCCGGCGGCGTCACGGGCGCGGACCGTGTAGGTGTAGCTGGTCGAGGCCGCGAGCCCGCCGTCGGTGTACGTGGTGCCGGTGGCCGTCGTCACCAGCGTCGAGCCGCGGTAGACGTTGTAGCCGGTGACGCCCACGTTGTCGGTGGAGGCGTTCCAGGCCAGCGAGACGCTGCTGGAGGTGGCGCCGGTCGAGCGGAGGTTGCCGGGCACCGAGGGGGCGGTGGTGTCGGTGCCGCCGCCGGAGACGGGCTTCCACAGGGCGGGCACCGCCGGCGGCGTCCAGTCGGGCTGGGAGGTGTGGGCCTGGATGCACTCGTAGTCGGCGCCGTTGTAGGTGACGCGGGTGCCCACGGTGTAGGCCGTCCATGCCGTCCACTCGGGGTAGGCGAAGGCCACCGCCCCGTAGGCGCTGGGCATGGCCGTGGTGAGCCCGGTGCCCAGCATGGCCAGAGCGGCGAGTAAGGCGAGGAACATGCGGCGAAATCTCATGGCATTCCCTGGTGGTGCGACGGGTCATGTCCTTGTGTCGTGCCGTACGGCTTGCGCCGGGGGGTGAGAGCGCAAGCCGTACGGCACCGGCCCGCGAGGTGTGACGGGCCACTGGGGGATGGCAGCAGGGGTTTGCTCGGTCAGTCAGGATGAGCAGGGAACGGCCACGCCGGATGCTCGTTCCCACGGCCCGGAACGCGTCGGAGATGCCGGGCCTGAGCGGACGAGGGGGGCGGCGACCGCGACATGGCTTCCTGATTCAAGATTTCTTTTAGGAAAGTTTCCTAAGAGTTGTCGCGATCGTAGCCTTGACATCCGGGTCTTACAAGACCCAAAACGGCGGAGCGCCGAAACGTGGCGCTCCGCCGAAATGACCCGCGAAATCAGTTCTGCTGGGTGATGCGGACGTCGTCGACGCCTGCTTCGACCAGGGACGAGCCGGCGGCGTCGGCGGCCTGGACGAGGATGCGGACCGTCTGCCCCGCGTACGCGGTCAGGTCGGCCGTGGCCGTCGCCCAGGAGCCGTTGCGGTTGGCCGCCGCGCCGGCCTGCTGGAAGACGGTCGTGGTGGTGTTGCCGACCACGCTGACCCGGAAGTAGTCGGCGCTGGAGGCGTTCGAACCGTGCGCCAGGTACCACGACAGCGAGAGGCTGAGCGAGCCGGTGGACGGCAGCGTGATGGGCGGCGACTGGATCGAGGTGGTGCCGCCGTCTATGTCGAAGTCACCGGCGGCGGTGCCCGCCAGACGGCCCGTCACCAGGCAGTTGGTGCCGCTGACCGTGCTGCCGAGCTGCTTGGCTCCGGAGGAGGTGGTGGCCTCCGGGTCACCGCGCTCCCACGCGCCGGTGCCGGCCGTGTCGGCGGTGCCCGGGTTGGTGGCCCAGCCGGTGTCGGTCTCGAAGGTGTCCGCGTAGACGGTCACGGGCGGGGTGCCGGTGCCGCAGTACTGGGTCTGCTTGCCGATGATCCGGTAGACGCAGTCGGAGTACTCCAGGAAGCGGAGGACCGCCTCCCGGTTGCGGGTGGTCTGCGGCACGATCTGCTCGTCCGGCGGGTAGAAGCCCGGGCTGGAGCCCCTGGGGTACATCTCGAAGGTGAAGCTGAAGATCTTGTAGGCGCCCCACAGCCAGTCGTCGATGGTGCCGTCGGTGATGTAGAGGTCGCTGGCCTGCTCGGGGGTGTAGCTGTTGGTGCCGGCCATGTTCCGGCCGAGCGCGGCGAACGCGTCATGGTCGTCCTGGGTCATGCCAGGGCCCGTGTCGTTGAAGGTGTAGCCGTAGGGCCACAGGACGAGCTCGGAGTAGGTGTGGAAGTCGATGTTCGACTTGATCTGCTGGACACCGCCGACGACCCGGTTGCGGACGAAGTTGGCCGTGCTCCTGACCTCGGGTGCCGACTCGGCCGACGCGCCTCGGTAGGTCTCGCTGGAGGCCGAGCCGGAGGAGCCGCCGCAGCAGCCGAAGTTGTAGGCCCAGTTGCGGTTCAGGTCGGTCCCGACGGCCGAGGAGCCGCTGTTCGGCTGGCGGTTCTTGCGCCAGGAACGGTAGCTGCCGGTGGCGATGTCGTACTCGCCGCCGTCCGGGTTCAGGTCCGGCATGATCCAGATCTCCCTGGAGTTCACCAGGTTCGTGATCCGGGTGTCGGTACCGTAGTTGTCCACCAGCAGGTGCATCAGGTAGAGCGCCATCTCCACCGTGAGGTGCTCGCGGGCGTGCTGGTGCGCGGTGAAGAGCACCTCCGGCTCGGCCTCGTCGGTCGCGACGTTGTCACTGATCTTGACGACGCGCAGCGCCCTGCCCTGGTACGACGTGCCGTAATTGGACACGGTCGCGA
This sequence comes from Nonomuraea guangzhouensis, assembly GCF_019396345.1. Lineage (GTDB taxonomy): Bacteria > Actinomycetota > Actinomycetes > Streptosporangiales > Streptosporangiaceae > Nonomuraea > Nonomuraea guangzhouensis. The sequence continues at coordinate 13,511 of NZ_JAHKRM010000001.1, forward strand.
TGCCGGGGTGGGCGGCGACGAGCGCGTTGATGTCGGTGTTCATCTCCGCGTAGTTGTGGTAGCCGGAGTCCGCGGACGGGAAGTCAAAGGTTCCGGCCTCGTCGGACGGGGATAACGGGCGCGAAACCTCCGCCACCCGGTAGCCGAGGCTCCTGATCGCGTCCACCTCGGCCGGCGTGGCGGTGATCAGGACCGAGTCCTTGGCCACCTCGTCGATCGCGGCGCCGGTCGCCGCGACTGCGCTGCGTTGCTGGGCGTTCGCCGGTCCCTCCACGCGATACTGCCGGTTCGGCGGCGGTTCGGCGGCGGCCCCGGCCCCGGTCATGCCGGTCAGGCAGACCAGGCCGAGGACGGCTAGCAGGATGACAAATCGGCGTTTCACCTCGTCCTCCTCGAGCGCGTGGGCTAGTGGTTGACACGCGCCTGAACTGAGGGTGAGGACGTCATGGTGGTTGGGAAAGGCCCAACTTTCCGGCCGTCCAGTGGGCCCGTTTCCTGCCGGTGCCAGCGCCTGACAGGTAGGTGACAGGTTACTGCCAGGCCGTTACCAGGGCTTCCAGACACGCTGAGCGGCATGAGTTACGCGATCGAAGCGGAAGGACTCGTCAAGAGGTACGGCGAAACGGCCGCGCTCGACGGGATCGACCTGCGAGTGCGAACCGGGACCGTGCTGGGCGTGCTGGGTCCCAACGGGGCGGGCAAGACCACCGCGGTACGGATCCTGGCCACGCTGGTGGCCCCCGACGCGGGCCGGGCCCTCGTCGGCGGGTTCGACGTGACCCGCCAGGCCGGGAAGGTGCGCGAGCTGATCGGCCTGACCGGCCAGTACGCCTCGGTGGACGAGAAACTGACCGGCGTCCAGAACCTGGTGCTGATGGGCCGCCTGCTCGGCCTGAGCCGGTCCGAGGCGCGGGCCAGGGCCGCGGCGCTGCTGTCCCGGTTCGGGCTGACGGACGCCGCCGACCGCCTGGCCGGCGGCTACTCGGGTGGCATGCGCCGCCGTCTCGACCTGGCCGTGAGCCTGGTGAGCAGGCCGCGGATCCTCTTCCTCGACGAGCCGACCACCGGCCTGGACCCGCACGCCCGCGGCGAGCTGTGGGACGCGGTCAGGGAGCTGGTGGCCGACGGGGTGACCGTGCTGCTGACCACCCAGTACCTGGAGGAGGCCGACCAGCTCGCCGACGACCTGCTGGTGATAGACGCCGGCCGGACGGCGGCGAGCGGGAGCCCCGGAGAGCTGAAGTCCCTGGCCGGCGGGCACCGGCTCGACGTCAGGCCGCTGCTGGCCGCCGATGTGGAGAAGGCCGAGTCGATCCTGCGTACCCGGGCCGAGGGCGGGCTGCTGAGCGTCCCCGTCCATGACCTGTCGGTGCCGCCCGCCCTGCTGAGGGCGCTCGACGACGCGGGCATCGTGCTCGCCGAGCACGCCCTGCGACTGCCCTCGTTGGATGACGTCTTCCGTACCTTGACCGGAGCCGAGAAATGACCACCGCCATCTCTCAGAGCCTGACACTGGCCTGGCGCAGCCTCATCCCGTTGAAGAACAGCCCCGGCCAGCTCATCGGCATGCTGCTGCAGCCGGTTTTCATGATCGTGGTCTTCGTCTATCTGTTCGGCGGGGCGGCGGGCGGTGACCGGGACGGCGCGGTGCTGTACATGCTGCCCGGCGTGCTCGTCCAGGTGGCGTTGATGGCGACGATCGGCACCGGCATGAACCTGGCCACCGACATCGGCAACGGGGTGTTCGACCGGTTCAGGACCATGCCGATCGCCAGATCCGCGCCCCTGGCCGGGCGGGTGCTGGCGGACCTGCTGACGCTGCTGGTCACGGTCATCATGTCGCTGATCGTGGGGTACGCCGTGGGGTTCCGCGTACACACCGATCCGCTGAGCACGCTGGCCGGGGTCGGCCTGGTGCTGCTGTTCGCGATGGCGCTGAGCTGGGGATCGGCCTGGATCGGCCTCATCGCCAAGTCCGTCACGTCCATGCAGGGCATCTCGACGGCCGTGCTGCTCCCGCTGACGCTGGGCAGCAGCGCCTTCATCCCCGCGACGGACCTGCCCGGCTGGCTGACCTGGTGGATGGGCGTCAACCCGGTCTCACACCTGGCGGGGGCGATCCGCGGCCTCATGGTCGGCGGCCTGCGGGCCACGGACCTGTGGATCACGTTCGGCTGGACCGCCGCCCTGCTCGCCGTCTTCACCCCGCTCGCGCTGCGGGCCTACAACAGGAGAGTTCGATGATCGAGACCACCGAGACCATGACCACCCGCGACGGCGTCACGCTCGTCGCCACACTCTGGCGGCCCGCCGGGCCCGGTCCCTTTCCGGTGCTGCTGTCCCGCACGCCGTACGGCAGGGCGGAGCAGGGACCCGGACTGCACCTGGATCTGCCCCGGCTGGTGGCCGCCGGATACGCGGTCGTGGTCCAGGACGTACGCGGGACCGGCGACTCGGACGGCACGTTCCGGTTCATCGCCGGGGAGGCCGCCGACGGCCATGACGCGGTGCGATGGGCGGCCACGCGGTCCTGGTCGGACGGGAACGTCGGCATGTTCGGCGACTCCTACCTGGGCATCACCCAGCTCCTGGCCGCGCAGGAGCGCCCGGAGGGCCTGCGCGCCATCGCGCCGCACGTGGCGCCGGGGGGACTGCACGAGGTCGTGTACAGCTCGGGCGTGCCCAACCTCAACATCGTGCTGACCGTCAGCTCGGTCGTGCTCGCGGTCAACGAGCTGGACCGCCGCATCAACCGGGGTACGGCGCAGGAATCCGACAAGAACGCCTATCTGGCGGCGCTGGGCTTCCCCGAGAACGTGCAGGCGATGGCCGAACGGCTGCCGCTCAGCGACCAGCCGCTCCTGGCCGACCTCGTGCCCTTCTACGCCGGCTGGATGGACCACCCCGATCCGGCCGCGGAGCTGTGGCGGGACGGCGTCGTCCACTACGAAAGGATCGAGGTGCCGGCGCTGGTGGGCACCGGCTGGTACGACTACTTCCGCGACGCCTCCATCGGCCACTACCAGCACCTGCGCGGCGGGTCCCGGCTCGTCGTGGGCCCGTGGGCGCACTTCACGCAGGACCGTGACGTGTGCGGGCGGGACTTCGGGGAGCGGGCGAGCCAGGACGCGATCGACTGGACCGGCCTGCACCTGGACTGGTTCGGCCAGTGGCTGCGCGGCGAGCCGGCGCCCGAGCGGGCCAGGGTGACGTACTTCCTGATGGGCGCCGACGAGTGGCGCACCGCGGCGGACTGGCCGCCGCCCGCCGCCCGGCGCGTGGCCTACCATCTCGGCCCGGACGGCACGCTCGGCACCGTCCCGGCGGGCGGCGGGGGCGGCGAGTTCGGCTGCGACCCCGACCACCCGGTGCCCACGGTGGGTGGCGCGGTGATGACGTTCGACGCGTTCGGGCCGCTCGACCAGCGCCCGCTGGACGACCGCGACGACGTCCTGCGCTACCGGAGCGAGCCGCTCGACGACGCGCTGGAGGTGACGGGGGCGGCCGAGCTGGTCGTGCTCGTGTCGTCCACCGCGACCGGCACGGACGTCGCGGCCAAGCTGATCGACGTGCACCCCGACGGCCGCGCCGAGCTGCTGACCGACGCCGTCACCCGGGTGACGGACCTGGTGCCCGGCGAGGTGCGCGAGGTCAAGGTCGAGCTGGGCGCGATCTCGAACCTCTTCCGCCCGGGGCACCGGATCAGGATCGACGTGGCGGGCTCGAACTTCCCCAGGTTCGGCAGGAACCCCGAGAAGGGCACGACCACGATCCACGACCCGTCCTACGTGATGCTGCCGATCATCTCGTAGACCTCCTGCCTGGTCATGGCGGCGCCCTTGCCGTACAGGTCGTCGTAGCGCGAGTCGCCGAGCGCGGTCCTGGCCGACACCGTCCCCGCGACGGTGTCGGCCGCGATGTCGGGCGGCTCGACCGCGGCCGACGCGCCGAACAGGACCGCCGCACGTTCCGGGGCGCCGCCCGCCAGCTCGGCCAGCGCGCAACCGGCCAGCACCACCGACAGGTATGGCAGATCGGGTGTGGGCCCCAGCAGGCCGAGCGCCAGACGATGTTGTTCGAGCCCGGTCTCGGGGTCGCCGCCGACCGCCAGCGCCCTGCCGTAGCCGGTCCGGACCGCGACCGCGAGCTGCGGGATCGCCGGGGCCTCGGGAAGCAGCTCGAACAGGCCGCGATAGGCGGCCAGGCTCTCCTCGATGTCACCGAGCCGGTAGGCCAGCGCCGCCTCCCCCAGGCCGAGCTGGATGAGGGTGAACGCCGAGATCTCCTCGCCAGCGCCGATCCGGGCCCTGGCCGGGCCGGTGGTCGCGTCCAGGCGGGCCTTGGCCAGGTCGGCGGCGGCTCCGTCGAGGTCGCCGCTCTGCGCGCGGAGCGTCGCCAGCCGCGTCAGCGTCGAGATCGTCTCCTCCGGGCTCACCCACTCGCTGGTGAGCGAGACGGTCTCGGCGATCAGCGCGTCCGAACGCTCGCCGCGCTCGGCGCGCAGCGCGGCGAGGCCCAGCAGCGCCTCGCTCAGCCCCCATCGGTCGCCCAGCTTCCGGAAACCGGCCACCGCCTGTTCGAGTGCCTCCTCTGACCGGTGCGGGCCGCCGATCATCTTGGCCGAGCTGGCCAACCAGAGATCGTCGCTCGCGGCGTACCGGTCGAGCAGCGCGGCGGCGTGCTCGTCCCGCCCGCCCGCGCCCGCCATGACGGCCCGGCTGATCAGCAGCAGCGGGTGGGTGGGGCCTTCCCGCTCCGCCGCCTCGATCAACTCGTCCATGTACGTCGACAGCGTCTCCATCGCGGGCCGATCGCCGACGATCTCGGCGAACCGGTCCACCCCGTCCGCGAACAGGCAGGCCGTGTACGCCCGCACCAGGCCTTCCGGCGGGGTGTCGCCCGCCAGGTCGAGCACCTGCCGCGCCCAGGTCGCGCCGTCGCGCCGGTAGCCGCACATCCACCAGTACCAGTTGAGTGCCGCGCAGAGCCGCAGCGCGAGCTCCACGTCGCGCCGGTCGAGCGCCCAGCGCAGCGCCACCGAGTAGTCGTCGCGCTCGGCCGAGAGCCGCTCGATCCACTCGATCTGCGCGCCGGTCCGCAGCTCGGGAACCGCCCGTTCGGCGAGGTCGAGCAGGTGTACGACATGGCGCCGCCGGTACGTGTCCGCCTCCCCCGCCTCGGCCAGCCGGTCGGCGGCGTACGCGCGGATCGTCTCCAGCATCGAATAGCGGCCTTCCGGCGACACCTGGACCAGCGATTTGTCGGCCAGCGCGCCCAGCACGTCGGCGGTGCCACCGCACACGGCCTCGACGGACTCGAGCGTGGCGCCGCCCGCGAAGATCGCGAACCTGCGGGCCAGCTCGCGTTCCGGCTCGTCGAGCAGGTCCCAGCTCCACTCGACGACCGCTCTGAGCGTCTGCTGGCGGGGCAACGCCGTACGGCTGCCGCCCGTCAGCAGCCTGAAGCGATCGTCGATGCGGTCGGCGAGCTGCCGCGGCGTCATCGTGCGCAGCCGGGCCGCGGCCAGCTCAATGGCCAGCGGCATGCCGTCCAGCCTGCGGCACAGGGCCACCACGGCGGCGACGTTCTCCTCGTCGAGGGCGAACGCGGGGCGGGCCGCGGTGGCGCGGTCGAGCAGCAGCCGAACCGACGGGTATTCGGCCGCCCGCGCCGCGCCCACCCCCGTCGGGGGCGGCTCCAGCGGCGGGATGGGCGCCAGCCGCTCCCCCGGCACGCCGAGCGGCTCACGGCTGGTGGCCAGCACGTGCACGCCCGGGCAGCCGGTGAGCAGGTCGTCGGCCAGGCGGGCGGCGGCGTCGACGAGGTGCTCGCAGTTGTCCAGCACGATCAGCACCCGGCGCTCACCCAGGGCCTCGACCACCTGCTGCAGCGGTCCGCCCGCTACCGGCCACCCGGCCTGCGTGTCCGGCCCTTGGCGCGGATAGCCGGCCATACCCGCTCCCGGGCCACCGGCCACGTCCCACCCCTGACCACCGGCTGCCTCCGGTCCCTGGCCACCCGCCACGTCCCGCCCATGGCCACCCGCCACCTCCGGCCCCTGGCCACCAGCCGCGGCCCGCTCCTGACGACCGGCCACGTCCGGTCCTCGGTGAGGGGTGCCGGGCATGGTTGGCAGGTCCGGTTCCTTGCGTGAGTAGCCGGGGCGGTCGTCGCGCAGGCCGAGGGCGTCGAGCAGCGCGCCGGGAACGGCGGCCGGGTCGGTGACGGGGGCCAGTTCGACCATCCACGTGCCGTCGAACCGCGCGCCCATGCGCAGGGCCGTCTCACCGGCCAGCCTGGTCTTGCCCGCGCCGCCCGGGCCGACGATCGTGACCATCCGGGCGTGGCCGAGGACGGCGGTCAGCAGGTCCAGCTCGTCCTCCCGGCCGATGAACGTGGTCAAAGGGACCCGGATGTTGCCCTTGGGGAGGTCGCGCCGCCTGGGGGCAGGCTGCCGTACGGGAACGTCGCCTGACACGACGGCCAGGTGCGCGGCGCGCAACTCGGGCCCGGGGTCGACGCCGAGCTCGTCGGCGAGCGTCCCGCGGGTGCGCTCGAACAGGGCCAGCGCGTCGGCCTGCCGCCCGGCGGCGGCGAGGCCGCGCATCTCCAGCGCGCACAGCCGCTCGCGGAGGGGGTGCGCGCTCACCTCCGCGCCCAGATCGGCAGGCTCCCCCGCCGCCAGCCGCGCCTCGGCCCGAGCCTCGACGGCGGCCAGCCGGTCCTCCTCGAGCCCCGCCGCCACATTCGCCAAGTACGGCACAGCACCGAGATCGGCCAGCGCCGCCCCACGCCAGAGCGCGAGCGCCTCATCGAGCATCACCGTCCCGCTCGTGCGCGCCTCCTGGGAAGAGCCCGTCTCCCGGGGAGAGTCCGCCGCCGCCCAGGCCACACTCGCCTCCCAGGAAGAGCCCGCCTCCCGGGGAGAGCGCTCGTCCCGGGACGAGCCCGGGGTCTGGGCAGGGCGGGTGTCCTGGGTCTCGGGCGTCTCCCACGTCGGGCGTGCCTGCCACGTCGGGCTCGGGTCCTGGGCAGGGCGTGCGTCCAGGGGCGAGGTCGCGGCTCGGGTCAGGTGGCGGAAGCGCAGGGCGTCGACCTGGTCGGGGTCGATGGCCAGCAGGTAGCCGCCCGGCCGGCTCCGCACGATCTCGTACGGCCGGAGCGCCACCCGTAACCGTCTGACCAGCGTCTGCAGCGCGTTGGCGGCGTTGACCGGCGGCTCGTCCGGCCACAGCGCGTCGATGAGCCGCTCCGACGTGACGGTCCGGCCGGCTGCCAGGGCGAGGACCGCCAGGAGGGCCCGAACCCGGAACCCACCGACCGCGACCGGCTCCGCGTCGGCCGTCGCCACTTCCAGCGTCCCAAGGATGGAAATCCGCACAAAACCCATCCTGCCGCGTCCCGCGGAGTGAACGCTCAAGCGGGACGGCTCGCGCGACCACCCCTAGCCGCGCGAGCCGTACCCACTCTCAAACGGCGAACCCGCCGAACAACAGCGCGGCCAGCCCCAGCGCCAGCAGCAGGTTCACCGCCGTCGCGGCGGCGAAGACGCCGACCGGACGCCAGCCCGCCTCCCTCAGTGAGGAGACGCGGAACTCCAGCCCGATGCTGACGAACGCCAGGATCAGGAACCAGATTCGAAGGTCGTTCACCACCCCGATGGCGGCCTTGTCGCCGCCCACCCCCAGATACCAGGTGGCGATCACCGAGGCGGCCACGAAGCCGAGCACGAACTTCGGAAAGCGATGCCACAGGTCGGCCGGCCGAGGCCGAGGGGCGTCGGGGCGGCGTTCGACCTTGAACGCGAAGTAGGCGGTCAGCGCGACGGCGACGACGCCCATGAGCGCGTTCTGCGTGACCTTGACGATGGTGGCGACCTGGAGCGCCTGCTCGCCGACGATCGCGCCCGCCGCCGTCACGGCCGCCGTGGTGTCGATGTTGCCGCCGATCCACGCGCCCGCCACCTCGGGGCTCAGCCCCAGCGCCCCGGCCAGCCAGGGCAGCACGAAGATGGACGGCAGCGCGAACGCGATCACCAGGCTCGCGCTGTAGGCGAGCTGCTCCTTCTTGGCCTGTACGGCCCCGGCGGCGGCGATGGCCGCGCTGACGCCGCAGATCGACACGGCGGAGGCGAGGAGCGCCCGCAGCTTGTCGTCCAGCCCGAGCCGCCCGCCGAGCCACCAGGTGAACAGGAAGACGCAGCTGATCAGCACGACCGCCTGGGCGATGGCCGGTCCCGCGGCGGTGACGATCACCTTGAGGTTGATCGACGCACCGAGCAGCACCAGGCCGGTCTTGATGAAGAACTCGGTCCTGAAGCCACCGGAGAGCCGCTCCCGCAGCCCGGTGGCGGTCAGCACGGCATTGCCGATCAGGCCGAGGGCGATGGCGTACACGGGATACTCGATGGCCGCGCCCAGCTGCTCGAACGGCCCGCCCTTCGTGGCCGCGGGCACGCTCTGCTCCAGGAATCTGGTGGCGGCGCCGAGCACCAGCACCGCCAGCACTCCTCCGGCGACGTCCAGGCCGGTGGTCGTCCGGCCTTCGGTTGTTTCGGCGCTCATCACGGCACCAGCCCGGCTGGGATCACGCCTGTGATGACGAGCACGACCAGCGCCAGGCCGACGATGGTCGCCGCCCAGTCCTCGTTGATCGACCGCATGGGTTTCATGCTAAACCTACATAGAATTAAGGTAAAGCAGAATTTTCCGACGACCCAGGAGCGGTTTACACCGTCCGCCTTTCATGATGGATTCGGGCAATGACCGTACAAGGGACGTGCGACCCCCGGTTCTCCCAGGTCGCGGAGGAGTTCGACCGCAACCTCGCGCTTCGCGGCGAGGTCGGCGCGTCGGTGTGCGTGGTTCTCGACGGCGAGGTCGTCGTCGATCTCTGGGGCGGCGAGGCCGCTCCCGGCGTCCCCTGGCTGCACGACACGATCGGCCATGTCTGGTCATGTACGAAGGGCGCCACGGCGCTCTGCGCCCACATGCTGAGCGCGCGCGGCGAGCTGGATCTCGACGCCCCCGTCACCCGCTACTGGCCCGAGTACGGCACACACGGCAAGGGTCCGACGCTGGTCAGGCACCTGCTCTCACACCAGGCGGGGCTTCCGGCGCTGCGTGAGCCGCTGCCGGACGGCGCGTTCTACGACTGGAAGCTGATGGCCGACCGGCTGGCCGGCGAGCAGCCGTTCTGGGAGCCGGGCACCCGGCACGGCTATCACGCGCTGACGTTCGGCTACCTGGTCGGCGAGGTCGTCCGCAGGGTGAGCGGGCGCTCGCTCGGCACGTTCTTCCGCGAGGAGGTGGCCGAGCCGCTCGGCCTGGACTTCTGGCTGGGCCTGCCCGAGGAGCACGAGGGCCGGGTCGCGCCCACGATCCCCGCCGACCCGCCGACGGACCCGCCCACGTTCTACGTCAAGGCGTTCACCGACCCCGGCTCCATTCCGGCGCTGCTGCTGGCCAACCAGGGCGGCTACATGACCACGCCCGGCGAGTCGGACAGCCGCGAGGCGCACGCGGCGGAGTTCGGCGCCGTCGGCGCGGTGACGAACGCCAGGGGCCTGGCCGGCATGTACCGGCCGCTCTCCCTCGGCGGCGGCGGGCTGGTGACCGAGGAGCAGGTGGCCGTCATGGGGCTGACCGCCTCGGCGGGGACCGACGCGGTGCTGGCCGTGCCGACCCGGTTCTCGACCGGCTTCATGAAGGCGGCCGACAACCGGTACCTGCCGCCCGCCGACAGCGAAGGCGCGCTGCTGTCCGCGACCGCGTTCGGCCACGCGGGCATGGGCGGCTCGCTCGGCTTCTGCGACCCGGCGGCCCGGCTGGCCTTCGGTTACACGATGAACAAGCAGGGCATCGGACTCGGCGTCAACCCACGCGGCCAGGCCCTGACGGACGCCACCTATCTGTCGCTCGGCTACCGGCAAGCCCATGGGGGAATTTGGTACGCGCCAAGGGATTAATCACGCGGTACCGTGACATGTCATCACGCTTTCTGGAGCCAGCCGCATGTTCTTCGGTATCACGAATCTGTCGACCTACATCATCGGCGCCTTCCTCATCATCCTGTTGCCCGGCCCGAACTCCCTGTACGTCCTGAGTTCGGCGGCCCAGCACGGGGTGCGGCACGGCTACCGGGCCGCCGCGGGCGTCTTCGTCGGCGACACGGTCCTGATGGCGCTCACGGCCGCGGGCGCGGCGTCGCTGCTGCGCTCCAGCCCGCTGCTGTTCACCATCGTCAAGTACGCGGGCGCCGGCTACCTGGCCTGGATCGGCTTCCAGATGCTGCGCGGCGCCTGGCGGGCCTGGCGCTCCCGGCCCGACACCGCCGAGCCCGTCGCCGCTGAGGCCGCGACCCCGGGCCGCCCGCCGAACCCGTTCCGCAAGGCGCTGGCGATCAGCCTGCTCAACCCCAAGGCGATTCTCTTCTTCGTCTCGTTCTTCATCCAGTTCGTGGATCCGGGGTACGGCACGCCCGTCCTGTCGTTCCTCATCCTGGGCGCGATCATCCAGGTCTTCAGCCTGCTCTACCTCACCGGGCTCATTTTCGGCGGCACCTTCCTGGCCACCCAGTTCCGCGCCCGCAGGAAGCTCAGCGCGGGCCTGACCTCGGGCGTCGGCGCCCTGTTCCTGGGCTTCGGCGCCAAGTTGGCCACCACGTCGCTGAGCTGAAACCACCTCGACGGCGACGCGCAAGCACCCTTTGGTTGAGTGACGACTGGCGGCGACGCGCCACCCGCGTCGCAGCTACTCGGACAGGCACAAATCCATGGAACGTGTCAAAAGAGGCAGTGGCATACCACGCCATCGGGTACGGTAAGCCACCGGCAAGCCTGGAGTAACCAAGTCGTAACCTCGACTGACCCATCCGGAAAGCCTGGTCTCCCGAACCCCGGGTAGTTCGCTGATCGTCGGCCAATCTGCGGAGCAGTCTTGAATCACCCTCCCGTAACCCTGCCGCGTCTGACAGCTCTGCTGCGCCAGGCGGTTCCCCGGCTGCTCGAAGGTGTGGTCGCACCGCTCGCCGTGTTCTACGCCGCCCTGGCCGTGCTGGGGCTCAACGGGGCGCTGGCCGCAGCCGTGTCCTGGGTCTACCTCGGGGTCGCCTGGCGGCTGATCAGGGGCATCCGGGTGCCCGCCACGATGATCCTGGCCGCGATCGCGATCACCGCGCGGGCCGCCGTGGGCTTCTGGACCGGCAGCTGGGTCGTCTACTTCATCCAGCCGGAGCTGGGCACGCTCTGCATCAGCATGGCCTTCCTGGCCTCGGTGCGGCTCAACAAGCCGCTCGTGCAGAAGCTCACGCTCGACTACATCCACCTGCCGTCGGCGGTGCTCAAGCACGAGCGGGTCCGCAGGTTCTTCGCCAGGATCACCCTGCTGTGGGCGTTCGTGCTGATGGCCAACTCCACGGTGAGCATCTGGCTCGCGCTGCACGAGTCGCTCAGCGCGTTCATGCTGATCCGCACGTCAACGGTGGCCGTGATCAGCGGTCTCGCGATCGTCTTCTCGATCTTCGCCTTCAAGCGGGTGCTGCGCCGCTTGCACGTGGCCCACACCTGACCGTTCGGCCAGCAGGAACGCCCCGCACATCGCCATCACCAGCCCGGTCAGCGTGCCGAACAGCTCCACCAGCCCCACCACGCCGGTCATCCGCCCGCCGAGCGGCCCGCCGGTGACCGTGAGGATCATCGCGTAGAGCCCCCAGCCGAACATGACGCCCGTGCCGAGCCAGCCTGCCACCAGCGGCGGCCAGAACGGCCCGGCGCCCCGGCCCCTGACGAGCAGGACCAGCGCGATCCCCGCCCCGAGCGCGAGCAGGCCCTTGACGCCGTCCTGTAGCGCCTGGACCGGCGAGGGGTCGCCGGCCGCCCAGTACAGGCGGGTCACGCCGAGCAGCGCCGACACCGGCAGCGCCCCTCGTGCGACGACGGTCTGGAACGGCCCGGTCGGGCCCACCTGGCCGAGCGTGGTGGAGAAGACGTCCGGCCACCGATCCCTGGCATACAGGACGAACGCCACCATCAACCCCACGCCCTGCCCGACGAACCCGCCGTAGACCGTCATGTAGACCCAGGGCGCGATCGGTCCGTCCGTCGAGAAGACCGACACGCCCTCCATCAGGACGCCGATCGGCGCCGTGACGACCACCACGGACAGCAGGCCGGTGCCGACCCACAGGGGCGGCAGCACCAGCCACGCGGGCAGCCGCATGCCCTGCCGCGTGGTGAACGCCAGCGCCAGGAGCAGCGCGACCGCGTCCATGCCGAACGTCATCGCGTTCAGCCCGACCATCGCCGGGTCGTTCATGAACGCCGGGTCGGAGACGCCCACCGGATGGCCGGTCAGCCAGAAGATCTTCAAGGTGAGGTACGGGAGCATGGCGGCCATCGCCACGATCGCCGCCGTGATGCGGCCGATTCCGGCCTGCTGCGGAGTCATGTGCCAACCGTGCGCCTCCGGGCTCCGCCCGCCCTCCCGCCACGAGGGGATCCGCCTCACCCGCGCGAGGGAACCGCACCGGCCGGAGGTAAGGGACAACCCTGACAAGGGAGTCAGGGTGGTGCCAGGCAAACCCTCCCCGGTAGTGCTAACCCCACCCCAAAGTCGCCTACACGCACTCCTGCGCTGGCTGGACCAGCCCGCTTTGATCGAAGGGAGTCGTCCGGAGGTCAGCTGACCGCCCCCGACGAAAGTCGGGGGTCATGCGTGCCGATCGACCGATGTGCCGTGACCTGCGGGGTTTCTAGCTTCAAAGGGAGCGGGCCCCGACCCCTATCGGGGTGGGGCCCGCGTTCGACCGGGGTGATCCCCGATGTCTCACGGCACCTCACACCGACACGCTGTGAAGGCGCCCCAACGATCGGAGTACACGCAATGTCGCACGCCATTCTGGACCTGGTCCAGCAGATGATGTCGTCGCCTTGGCTGTACCTGGCGCTGTTCGCGCTGGCGCTGCTCGACGGGTTCTTCCCGGTCGTGCCGGCGGAGACAGCGGTGATCACCGCCGCGGTGTTCGCCGCGTCCGGCCAGACGAATCTGGCGCTGGTGATCGTGGTGGCCGCGCTGGGCGCCTTCGCGGGCGACCACGTCTCCTACCTCATCGGCAAGAAGTCCGGCGGTCGCTTCCGCGACCGCAAGGCGTTCGTGTGGGCCGCGAACGCGCTGGCCGAGCGCGGCGGGATGGTCCTCGTGGTCGCCCGCTACATCCCCGGCGGGCGCACCGCGACCACGCTGACCATGGGCGCCGTACGCCATCCACTGCGTTCCTTCACCTTCTTCGACGCGATCGCCGCCTCCTCGTGGGCCGTCTACTCCGGCCTGATCGGCTTCTTCGGCGGGATGGCGTTCGAGAACGACCCGATCAAGGGCCTGCTGCTCGGTCTGGGCATCGCACTGTCCATCACCGGGGTCGTCGAGGCCGTCAGGTGGTCGCGGAAGCGACGCGCCACCCAGGCTTCCCCGGAGCGCCTTCCGGTGGACACGTCTGTTTGACCTCGCCCGGTAACCATCTGTTTGAGAGGAGTGGGCATGACTGTCCTGGCCGCTGTTATCGCCCTGGTCGGTTCCCTGTTCTTCGCGCTCGGCGCCGCGCTTCAGCAGTTCGAAGCGGCCGGTACGGCCAAGCCCACCCTGCTCACCCTGTTGCGGAGGCCGCGCTGGCTGCTCGGCGGCCTGTCGATCCTGTCCGGCGGTGGCCTGCACATCGTCGCCCTGGGCCTGGGCCCGCTGACCGTGGTGCAGCCGATGGGGGTGGCGAGCCTGCTGTTCGCGCTGCCGATCGCCGCCGCGCTGCACGGCCGCAGGCCCACCCGTAAAGAGCTGTCCGCCGCGGGCTTGGTGGCGGCCGGGCTGATCGGCCTGGTCCTGCTGGTGCCCGAGTCGGAAGGCCCGACGTACCTGAGCCCGAACGGCGTGCTGACGCTGCTGGCCGTCGCCGGCATCGCGTCGGTGCTGCTCTGGGCGGGCTCGAAGATCGCCTCTCCGGCGGGCCGGGCGGCGCTGCTGGCCACCAGTGCGGGCGTGCTGTACGGCGCCACGGCCACGCTCATGCGGGCGCTGGTCGACGGCTCCTGGAACTGGTGGTATCTGCTGGCGCTGCCGGTGCCCGCGCTGCTGGCGCTGGTGATGCTCCAGCGGGCCTACGCCGTCGGCCACTTCGGTGTCTCGTTCGCCTCGCTGCAGATCACCGACCCGCTCACCGCGGTCGCCTTCGGCGCGCTGCTGCTGGGTGAGCCGCTGCCCAGCGGGCTGGTCCCGATCGCGGCGGCGGCGCTGACCGCGGCGGGGACCTTCGCACTGGCCCGCACCAGCCCGATGGAGGCGCGCCACTGACCCCCCGCCACCGGATCCCCTACTCAACCCCCCGCCCCGGCCTTCCCCAGCCGGTCAGCGTCCACACTTTCGACTGGAGTCCCCTGTCATGGCCATGCCCCTGCGCACCGCCCCCGACCCCACCGAGCTCGCACCCCTCCCCAGGCGCCCGCGCCGCATCCTGATCTCCACCGACACCTACCCGCCCGACGTCAACGGCGCCGCCGTCTTCACCTATCGCCTGGCCACCGGCCTGGCCGCGCGCGGCAACGAGGTCCACGTCGTCTGCCAGTCCGACCAGGGCCCGGCCACGGCCGAGGTGGTCGACGACGTGGTGGTGCACCGGCTGCGCTCCGCGCCGCTCCTGGTCCACCCCAGCATGCGGGTCACCGTCCCCACCCGGCTGGACTGGCTGCTGACCGCCATCGAACCCGACGTGCTGCACACCCAGGGCCACTTCGTCGTCGGCCGGGCCGCCATCGCCGCCGCCCGCCGTCGCCGGGTGCCCATCGTGGCCACCAACCACTTCATGCCCGACAACCTCTTCCAGTTCGGCCACATCCCCGACCGGCTCAGGCAGAAGGCCGGGCAGCTGGCCTGGCGTGACTTCAGCCGCATCTTCAACCGCGCGGACCACATCACCACGCCCACCCCGCTGGCCGCCAAACTGCTGGCCGACCAGGGCTTCGCCCGCGAGGTGGAGTCGGTGTCCTGCGGCATCGACCTGACCCGCTTCCACCCGCACGCCGAGCCCAAGGCCTGGGCCCGCAAGCTGTTCGGCCTGCCCGACCGGCCCACCGCCCTGTTCGTCGGCCGCCTGGACGAGGAGAAGCGCCTGGACGAGCTCGTACGCGCGCTGCCGTTCGTGCTCAACGACACCGAGGCGCAGATCGCGCTCGTCGGGCAGGGCAACCAGCGGGCGGAGCTGGAGCGGCTGGCCGCCCGCATCGGGGTCGGCGACCGGGTGTTCTTCCTCGGCTTCGTGCCCGACGAGAACATGCCGCAGGCCTTCGCCGCGGCCGACCTGTTCGCCATGCCGGGCGTCGCCGAGCTGCAGAGCATCGCGACCCTGGAGGCCATGGCCAGCGGGCTGCCCGTGGTCGCGGCCAACGCCATGGCGCTGCCGCACCTGGTGGACGGCAACGGCTACCTGTTCGAGCCGGGCGACGTCATGTCGCTGGCCCGCCACATGACCTCCATCCTCACCGACGAGGACCTGTGCGCCCGCCTGGGCAAGGCGAGCCGCGACCTGGCCCTCACGCACGACCACCAGACCTCCCTGGCCCGTTTCGAGAAGATCTATGACGAGGTGACGCGATGACCCAGACGGCACTCCCCGGTCGCGGCATGGAGCCCGTGCCGGTGACGGTCCCGGTGGTGAGCGCGGTGACCGGTGCGGTGACCGCCGCCGCCGCGCTCGTTTACGCGCAGGTCGCGCTGCCCGGCCAGCCGCTGCTGAGCGACTACGCGCTGGTCCCCGGCGGGATGCTGCCCGTGCTGATCGGCATGCTCGCCCTGGCCTGGGGCTGCGTGTCCCTCGCGTACGGGCTGGCGGCCCGCGAGCCCGCCCGCAGCGCCGCCGCCCGGGTGCTTCTGCTGGCCGCCGCGGCCGGGCTGATGCTGAGCGCGGTCTTCCCCACCGATCCGGGCAACGCGGCGATCGGCACGCTGCCGGGCGAGATCCACCGCTGGTCCTCGGCCGTCGTCTTCACCACCCTGCCCGTGGCCGGCTGGATCCTGGCCAGGGGCCGCGTGCCCCTGCCGAAGTGGAACCGGGTCAAGGCGCTCAGCGTGACCTCGGGCGTGGCGCTGGCCGCCTACCTGGCCGCGCACCCGGCCTCCATCACCTCGCCGCTGATCGGCGGCGCCTCCTACTACGGGCTGCTGGAGCGCGGCGTGGTGCTGGCCGAGATCGCGCTGGTCGTGTTCATGGCCATGACCGTCGTGGAACGGCGTCCCGCCGTCCGCCCGGTGGTCCCCGCCCCGGCCGAGAGCTCCGAACGCCTGGCGGCCTGACGCGCCGACACTTCGCCCGGCGTCGAAGGAATTCGGACATAGCGTGGGTCCATGCTCATCACACGCCATGCCGAAGCCGTCGCGGTGCTGTCGGACACCAGGTACGTGCCGCCTCCGGTGCGTCAGGACGCGCCGGCCGGGACGCTCTCCTGGCTCCGCGCCCAGGTGTCCCGGTTCAGCACCGGCGAGGTTCACGCGGAGCGGCGCCGCCTGGTCACCGAACGGCTCGCCACGCTCGACCCGGCCGCGCTGCGACAGGCCGCCACGGCGGCGACGCTGGAGCGGGGCGGCGACTGGCCGGACGTCCCGACGGCGGTGCTCGGCGCCGCGCTCGGGATCACCGACGAGAAACGGCTGGTGGGAGCGGTGGCCGCCGCCGCCGCGGGCTACCTGTCGGGCGAGGCGGGGCCCGAGGCCGACGCCGCGGTGGCCGACCTGGTCGAGCTCCTGTCCGGCGAGGGCGACCCGATCCCCCGCATCACCATCCTCCTGCAGGCCCACGCGGCCACGGCGGGCCTCATCGCGAACGCGCTCACCCACGCCGAGCCCGGCGATGACATCGACGGCCTGCTGCGGGAGACGCTCCGCCACGATCCGCCGCTCAAGGCCAGCCGCAGGCTCGACCGTCAGACGGGCGACGAGGTCACCATCGACCTGGTGGCCGCCAACCGCGACCCGGCCGTATTCGCCGAGCCCGAGCGGTTCGACCTCACGCGCGGTCCAGCGCCCCACCTGACGTTCGGCTCGGGTGTGCGCCCCTGCCCCGCCTCCGCCCACGCGCTCGCCCTCGCGGCCGGCGTGCTGGAAGCGGTCCTGCGACCGGAGGATGCCCGATGAGCACCCGATTCCGTGACCTGCACCGGCCGGGCGACCCGCTGCTGCTGCCCAACGCCTGGGACTACGGGTCGGCCGCCGTGCTGGCCGCGCACGGCTTCCCGGCGATCGGCACCACCAGCCTCGGCGTGTCCGCCGTACACGGCAAACCGGACGCCGCGGGCGCCACCAAGGCGGAGACGATCGAGCTGGCCGAACTGATCAAGGACCTCGGCGTCCTGGTCACCGTCGACATCGAGGGCGGCTTCAGCGATGACCCGGCGCAGGTGTCCGACCTGGTCGCGGCGCTGGCGTCGCTGGGCGTCGCGGGCGTCAACCTGGAGGACGGCCGGCCCGACGGCACGCTGCGGCCGATCGAGCTGCACCAGCGGATCATCGAGGCGGCCAAGGGGCACGGCGTGTTCGTCAACGCCAGGACCGACACACAGTGGCTCAAGACGGGCGACACGCGGGAGCGGGTGAACGCCTACGGGCACGCCGACGGCATCTTCGTGCCCGGCCTCCGCGACCTGGGGGAGATCGCCGAGGTGGTGGCGAGCACGCCGCTGCCGCTCAACGTGCTGTACCTGCCTGACGGGCCCACACTGGCCCAGCTCGCCGAGGCGGGCGTCGCCAGGGTGAGCACCGGGTCGCTGCTGTACCGGGCCTCGCTGCACGGGGCGCTGTCGAGTCTCCTGGCCGTACAGGGGAAGGCCGCGCCCCCGGCGCCGACGTACGCGGAGATCGCCGCGATGCTGCCGGAGCCGCGATAGCCGCGCACGCGGCAGCCGTCACGAGGCCGCCGGGGCCGCCGGGACCGCGATAATCGAGGCATGCGCTTCGAGATCCTTGGCCCGGCCCGGGTGCTGGACGAGGACGGCGAGCCGGTCGTGCTCGGCGGCCCCCGGGTGCGGGGGCTGCTCACGCTGCTGGCGCTCGACGCGGGCCGGGTCGTCGGCGCGGAGCGGCTGGCCGCCGCCCTTTACGGTCCGGAGCCGCCCGAGGGCGTGGCCAACGCGCTCCAGGCGCAGGTGTCGAGGCTGCGCAGGGCGCTGGGCCGGGATCAGGTGGAGTTCCACCCGGCGGGCTACCGGCTGGCGGCCGACCCGCAGGACGTCGACGCGCACCGGTTCGAGCGGCTGGCCGGCGCGGGCAGGCAGGCTCTCGACGCCGGCGACCCCCGCCGAGCGGCGCCGCTGCTGCGTGAGGCGCTGGCGCTGTGGCAGGGCCCGCCACTCGCCGACGCCCCGCACGCGGAGGCCGCCGCCGCCGGGCTCGAGGAGCTGCGCCTGGCCGCGGTCGAGGACCGCGTCCAGGCCGACCTGGAGCTGGGCGCCCACCGCGAGCTGGTCGCCGAGCTGCGGCGGCTGACGGCCGCCCACCCGCTGCGCGAGCGGATGCGGGCGCAGCTCATGCGGGCCCTGTACGGCAGCGGCCGGCAGGCCGAGGCGCTGACCGCCTACGACGACGCCCGGCGGATCCTCGACGAGGAGCTGGGCGTCGAGCCCGGAGCCGAGCTGGCCGCCGCTCAGCTGGCCGTGCTCAGGGCCGACCCGTCGCTGGCGGCCACCGCGGCGCCCGTCAGCAGGCAGGGCCTGCGCGCCCAGCTCACCAGCTTCGTCGGCAGGGCCGAGGAGCTCCGCCAGGTCGGCGCCCAGCTCACGGCGGCCAGGCTGGTCACACTCATCGGCCCCGGCGGAGCGGGCAAGACCCGGCTCGTGCTGGAGGCGGCCGAGCAGGCCACCGGCGACGTCTGCTTCGTACAGCTCGCGCCCGTCACCTCACCCGCCGACGTGCCGAAGGCGGTGCTGGCGGCGCTCGGCATCCGCGACACCCGGCTGTCCGGCCACGACCGGCCGCCGGCCGTCGATCCCGTCTCCCACCTGCTCGCCGCGCTCGCCGACCGCGGGCTGCTGCTGGTGCTGGACAACTGCGAGCATCTCATCGCCGCAGTGGCCGAGCTGGCCGACCTGCTGCTGGCCTCCTGCCCCGCGCTTCGCGTGCTGGCGACCAGCCGTGAGGCCCTGGGCATCACCGGCGAGTCCATCCTGCCCGTCGCGCCGCTGCGGCTGCCGCCGCCCGACGCCGCCAACCCGTTCGACTACCCCGCCGTCCGGCTGTTCGCCGACCGGGCGGCCGCGGTCCGGCAGCCGGTCGACGAGACGAACCTGGCCCAGGTGGCCGGCATCTGCCGGGCGCTCGACGGGCTGCCGCTCGCGATCGAGCTGGCGGCCGCGCGGCTGCGTACGATGTCGGTCGGCGACGTGGCGGCGCGGCTCGACGACCGGTTCCGGTTGCTGGCCCGCGGCAGCCGTACGGCCCTGCCCAGGCACCAGACGCTCCGCGCGGTGGTGGCGTGGAGCTGGGACCTGCTGGACGAGCGTGAGCAGCGGATGGCCAGGCGGCTGACGGTGTTCGTGGGCGGCGCCACGCCCGCGTCGGCCGAGCGGGTGTGCGGGCTGCCGGAGGAGGTGCTGTTCTCGCTGGCGGAGAAGTCGCTGGTGGAGGTCGTCGACGGCCGCTACCGGATGCTGGAGACGATCCGGGCGTTCTGCGCCGAGCAGCTCGCGGAGTCGGGCGAGACCGAGGCGATGCGCGAGGCGCACGCCGCCCACTACCTGGCGCTGGCCGTCGAGGCCGACGGCCACCTGCGCACGGCCGAGCAACTGGAGTGGCTGTCGCGCCTCGACGAGGAGAGCGGCAACCTGGCCGCCACCATACGCTGGTCGGCCGAGACCGGCCGGACGGCGCTGGGCCTGCGGATCCTCGCCTACTCCGCCTGCTACTGGTGGATGCGCGGCCACCGGGGCACCAGCGCGGACCTGGCCCACGGGCTGCTCGCCGGCATGGGACAGACCCCGCCCGCCGGTCTCCAAGAGGAGTACGCGCTGTGCGTGCTGGTCGCGGCCTGGGGCAGGCAGCCCGGCGACGACCTGCGCGCCCGGCTGAAGACGCTCCACCGCCTGTTGCCGGCCGAATACCTGTCGACGCGTCTGGAGTTCCTGACGATGATGCTGCCGATGTTCACCGGGCCGCCGGACGACTACGAGGGCGTCCGGAAGCTCATGGCCCAGTACGCCGGCGCCCTGCCGCCCTGGTCGCAGGCGCTGACGCACTGCGGTGTCGCGTTCATGCTGCAGATCATGGGCCGGGGCGGCGATGCCCGGGCCGAGTTCGAGCGGTCGCTGGCCGAGTTCCGGGCGGTCGGCGAGCGCTGGGGCACCACGCTGGCGCTGAGCGGGCTCGCCGAGCTGGCCTACGAGCAGGGCGACTACGCGGTCTCCCGGGCACTGGCCGACCAGGGCCTGCGGACCTCTCAGGAGCTGGGCTCGGTGGCCGACATGGCCGAGTGCCTGTGCCTGAGCGCGGACTCCGTGGCCCGCCTGGGCGATCTCGACGAGGCGCGGGCCGGCTATCTGCGGGCCGCCGAGATGGCCCGGCGCATCGGCTCCGGCGACACGCTGGCCAAGGCGCACGTCGGGCTGGGCGAGCTGGCGGTGCTCCGCGGCGACCTCGGCGAGGCCCGCGCGCTCATGGAGCAGGCCCTGGCCGAGTGCTCCGGCGACTGGTACAGCTCGGAGGAGGTCCGCGCCCGCATTCAGACCGGGCTGACCGGTCTGGCGGAGATCGTCAGCGAGCGGTAGGCGGCCGGTCAGCGCTCCTGATCATCCTGGGCACCATGAAGAGCAAATGGTCCTGCCTGGCCGTCGCGTGCCTGGCCACTCTCCTTCTCTCGCTCGACATGACGGTGCTGCACCTGGCCCTGCCCAGGCTGGTCGGCGATCTCGGTGCCAACGCCACGCAGTTGCTGTGGATCGGCGACAGCTACGGCTTCGCGCTCGCGGGCCTGCTCATCACCATGGGCAACCTCGGCGACCGCATCGGCCGCAAGCGCCTGCTGCTCATCGGAGCCGCCGCGTTCGGCGCGGCCTCGGTGCTGACCGCGTACGCGCCGAACCCGGAACTGCTCATCGCGGCCAGGGCGCTGCTCGGTGTGGCCGCGGCGACGATCATGCCGTCGACGCTGTCGATCATCCGTAACGTCTTCACCGACCCCGGCGAGCGGACCGCCGCCGTCGGCATCTGGAGCGGGATGAGCGCCGTCGGGTTCGCCGTGGGCCCGGTCGTCGGCGGGCTGCTGCTCGACCACTTCTGGTGGGGCTCGGTCTTCCTGATCAACGTGCCGATCATGGCGCTGGTGCTGGTCGCCGGGCGGCTCGTCCTGCCGGAGTCGCGCAACCCCGACGCCGGTCGCATCGACCTGCCGAGCGTGGCGCTCTCCTTCACCGGCATCGTGACGGCCGTCTACGCGGTCAAGGAGGCGGCGCACCAGGGGTTCGGGCAGGCCGGCGTGCCGGTGGCCGCGGTGCTGGGCATGGCGTGCCTGGGGCTGTTCGTCCGGCGGCAGAGCAGGCTGGCGGAGCCGCTGATCGACATGCGGTTGTTCGGGAACCGGGCGTTCAGCGCGTCGATCGGCACCAACACGCTGGCGATCTTCGCGATGACGGCCATGTCGCTGATCCTCTCCTGGTACTTCCAGCTCGTGCTCGGCTGGACGGCGCTGCAGGCCGGGCTGGCCACCCTGCCGGGCGGGCTCGGCGGCGCGGTCGGCGGCATCCTGGCGGCCCGGCTCATCGGGCTCCTGGGCAGGAACGGCGTCGTGGCGCTCGGCCTGGCGATGACCGCGGGCTCCTTCCTGTCCTACAGCATGATCGGGCTCGACACGGGCTTGCTGGCGGTCATCGCTCCGCAGCTGATCGGCGGGTTCGGCGTCGGGTTCACCTTCACCGTCAACAACGACAACGTGCTGGCGACCGCGCCCAGGGCACGGGCCGGGGCGGCGGCCGCGGTGTCGGAGACGGCGTTCGAGCTGGGCGGGGCGCTGGGCATCGCCATCCTGGGCACCGTGCTGAACAGCTCCTACAGCGCCGGCCTGCGCCTGCCCGCCGGAGTGCCCGGCGAGGCCGCCAGGGAGTCGATCGCGGGCGCGCTGCACACGGCCGAGAGTCTGCCCCCGGCGCTGGCCGGGCAGGTCATCGAGGCGGCCCGGGGCGCGTTCATCGAGGCCATGCACCTCACGGCGCTCTCCACTTCGGCGATCCTGGCCGTGGTGGCGGCGCTCGCGCTGGTGGGGCTCCGTGGCGTGCCCAAGGTCATCCCCGAGGAGCAGCTGACCGCGGTCCACTGACGCGGCCGGTCAGGCCGTGGGCTCTGCTGCGCAGGGTCTGATCCGCACCGGTGACAGGCTGTCGAGGCGGGTGCCGATCATCCGGGCCAGCCCTTCGATGGCCTGGATGCCCGAGCCCTCGCCCGGCTGCTGGTCCGTCTGGACCGACAGCAGCAGATCGCGCCCCGGCCCGACGATCCGGCCGTAACTCGTCACCGCCCAGGTGTTGTGGATGAACGGCCGCGGCGTCCAGCCGTTCTTCAACGCCACCCGGTCGCCTCGCCGGGCGGCGGCGCTGACCCCCCACGCCTGGTCGTGTACGACGTCTCCCATCAGGCCGAGCACCAGGTCACGATCGGTGCCCAGCCCCTTGTCCCCGCTGATCAGCACCTTCAGCAGCCGCAGGCGGTCGGCCGGGCTGGTGGTGGTGCCGCCCCAGTAGCGGCTCGGCCCCGGAGTCGTCTCGTTCAGACCCAGCTTCCGGTAGAACCCGCTCATCCCCTCCCCCGCCCCGACCCGCCACCACAGCGCGTCGGCGGCGGAGTTGTCGCTCTCCCTGATCATGCGTGACGCCAGGTCCCGCTCGTCCGCGCCCAGCCGGGCCCGGCGGAGCAGCAGCGCGGTCAGGATGTCGACCTTGACGCCGCTGGCGGTGATCATGTCGTGCTGGTGCTCCCCACGGCCGAAGGTGATGCCGGTGATCCGGTCGCGCGCGGCGTACACGATGCGGCCCGGCTGCCTGGCCAGGTAGCGGTCGATGTCGCGGACGAGCTCGGCCCTGGCCGCGGCCCCCGCCCGGGGGTCGGGGATGGTCAGCAGGCACCGCTCGACCCGCACCCAGGGCAGCCGCGCCGCCACCGGCACCGGCGCGGGCCGCTCAGCCCCGCACCCCGTCGTCAGGGCCGCGGCCAGGGCGGCACCCACCCACCATGTCGCACGCATCTACAAACCCCCAGGAAAATCACCGGGGGTATAAAACGGTCTCTTCCCGGCGGATCAGCCCGCCACACCCATCACAGGTGCTCGCGCAGGAAGTCCGCGGTCGCGTCGACGGCCTGCGTGACGTACGGCTCGCGGTCGTAGAGGTCGATGTGCTGCTTGGCGTCGACCCACACGAGCTGCTTGGGCTGGTCGAGCCGCCGGAACGCCTCCTCCGCGCCCTCCGGCGAGCAGAACCGGTCCACCACGCCGTGCACGATCAGCGCCGGTTTGGGGGACAGGAAGTCGGCGCCCATCATGTTGTCCACGGTGATCAGCTCGCGCACACTGGCCCGCGTGACCTCGTTCGCCCAGGTCGCCGACGCCCCGCGCGCGCCGCCGTAGTAGGCGTGCGGCTCGTCGCCGGGCATGGCCGCCTCGCCCTCCTCCGCCACGACGGGAAGGTACTCCACCGGCCCGCCCAGGTCCTGCCGCTCCAGCACCTCGGTGAAGGAGGCCAGCGCCGCCTGGTAGTCCATGCCCGACCGCATCGCGTAGGGGTTGTTGTACGCCCCGGCGATCCCGGCGAAGACCTTCACCCGGGGATCGAAGGCGGCGAACCGCAGCGCGTACCCCCCGCCCAGGCAGATCCCGACCGCGCCGATCCGCTCCGGATCCACCTCGGGCCTCGACCGCAGCAGCGACACCGCGGCCCGCAGGTCGCCCAGCTTGGCCTGCGGGTCCTCGTGGCGGCGCGGCTCACCGCCCGATTCGCCCCAGTTTCGGTGGTCGAAGGCCAGCGTCACGTAGCCCCGCGCGGCCAGCCGCTCCGCGTAGAGCCCGGCGACCTGGTCACGCACTCCGGTGAACGGCCCGGTGAACACCAGACCCGGCCTCGGCCCCTCTCCCTCGGGCACCCGGAGGTCCCCTGCCAGCACGATCCCGTCTGCGGTGAACTCAACCCTCATGTCCCCATGATCCCGCCTGTGCCGGTCAGGAGTCGAAGCCGAGACCCATCCGGTCGAGCGCGCGCAGCCAGAGGTTGCGCCTGCCCTGGTGCTGGTCGGCCTGGGCGATCGACCACCGGGTGAACTGGATCACCCCGGACCGCACCGGCTCCGGCGGGAACGGCATCGGCTTCTCCCGTACCATCCGCAGGCCGGTCCGCTCGGTGCGCTCGCCCGAGAGCAGGTCGAGCATGACGTTCGCGCCGAAGCGGGTGGCGCCGACGCCCATGCCGGTATAGCCGACGGCGTAGGCCAGCCGGCCGGCGTGCGCCTGACCGTAGAAGGCGCTGAACCGGCTGCAGGTGTCGATCACGCCGCCCCAGCGGTGCGTGAAGCGCAGGTCCGCGAGCTGCGGGAACGTGGTGGCGAAGTGGCCGGCCAGCTTGACGAACGTCTCGTCGCGCTGGTCGTACTCCGGCTTGACCAGGCCGCCGTTGTAGTAGACGGCGTCATAGCCGCCCCACAGGATCCGGTTGTCGTCGGTCAGCCGGTAGTAGTGGAACTGGTTGGCCCCGTCGCCGACGCCCTGCCGGTTGCGCCAGCCCACCTCGGCGAGCTGCGCCTCGGTCAGCGGCTCGGTCATGAGCGCGTAGTCGTACACCGGCACCACGAAGTGCTTGAGCCGCCGCAGCAGCGGCGGGAACACGCCGGTGCCGAGCGCGACGCGGCGGCCGGTCGCGACGCCGTGCGGGGTGCGCAGGCTGATCGTGACGCCGTCGTCGTCGAGCGAGCGGACCGGGCTGCGCTCGTAGACCCGGACGCCGAGCGAGACACAGGCCTCGCGCAGCCCCCAGGCCAGCCGCGCGGGGTCGAGCATGGCGCAGCCGCTGCGCTCCCAGAGCCCGCCCAGGTAGGTGGGCGAGTTGACCTCGGCCCGCACCTGGTCCTGGTCGAGCGGGACGTAGTCGAGGCCGAGCTCGGAGATGAGGTCGAGGTGCTCGTTCAGCGCGTCGAGCTGCCACGGCTCGGTGGCGACGCTCAGCTCGCCGGTGCGCTCGAAGGAGCAGTCGATGCCGTAGCGCTCCAGCGTCAGCTCGATCTCGTCGAGGTTGGCCACGCCGAGGTGTTCGAGGCGGCCGATCTCGTCGGGCCAGCGTTCGAGGCCGTTGGACAGGCCGTGGGTGAGGGTCGCCATGCAGAAGCCGCCGTTGCGGCCGGAGGCCGCCCAGCCGATCCTGCGGCCTTCGAGCAGGACGACGTCCTGCTCGGGGTCGCGCTCCTTGGCCAGCAGGGCGGTCCACAGCCCCGTGAAGCCGCCCCCGACCACGACGAGGTCGGCGCTGGTGTCGCCGATGAGCCGTGGCCTTGGTTCTGGACTGGCCGGACTGTCCAGCCAGTACGGTTTGCGCTCCGCGTCAGCAAGCGCCTTCAGCGGATCCACACATTCCACTTCCCTACAGTGTTCAGGTCCGGCGGCGTGCCGAGACCGAGGTGGCGATGGCGATCAGCACGCCGACGCCGAAGATCAGTGTGCCCATGACGTTGACCTGCGGTGGAATGCCGGTCTTGACCGACCCCACGATCCACAGCGGGAAGGTGATGGTGGAGCCGTTCACGAAGCTGGTCACCACGTAGTCGTCGATCGACAGCGCGAACGCCAGCATCGCCCCCGCCACCACACCCGGCAGGATCGACGGCAGCGTCACCTGCCGGAACGTCCCCCAGGCGGTCGCCCCGAGATCCCTGGCCGCCTCCTCCATCGACGGGTCCAGCACGATCACCCTGGCCCGTACGGTGACGACGACGAACGACAGCGAGAACAGCACGTGCGAGATGATGATCGTGGTCGCGTCGCGCGGCACATTGCCCGAGACGAACAACGACAGCAGCGACGCCCCCATGACCAGCTCGGGCGTCGAGATCGCGGCGAAGACCAGGAAGTTCGTCGTCCCCTGCCCCCGGAAGCGGTAGCGGCCGACGGCCAGTCCCAGCATGGTGCCGATCACGACCGTGATGAGCGTGCTGACCAGGGCGATCACCAGCGAGTTGCGCAGCGCGACGGTCAGGTCGGAGATGTCGAAGAGGCGGTCGTACCACTTGAGGGTGAAGCCCTGCCAGGTGGTGTTCGACTTGCTCTTCTTGTCGTTGAACCCGAACAGGATCATCACGGCGATCGGCGAGGACAGCCAGACGATGACCAGCCAGGTGTAGGCGTGCAGCAGCTTGTCCCCGAGCCTGCCCCTCATCGTGCCACCGCCTCGAGGACGTTCTCGGTGCCGAGCACCCTGGCGTAGATGAAGATGCCCATGAGCAGCACAGCCATCAGCGTGAACGACAGTGCTGAGGCCGTCGGGTAGTTGAGGTTCGTCAGATACTCGGTCTGGATGATGTTGCCGATCATCGTGTTCGCCGTGCCGCCGAGGATCTGCGCGTTGACCGGGTCCGCCGTGGCGGGCACGAAGGTCATGAGCACCCCGGCGAACACTCCCGGCAGCGACAGCGGCAGCACCACCCGGCGGAAGGCCGACAGCCGCGTCGCGTACAGGTCGTAGGCCGCCTCGATGACCCGCGGATCGACCCGCTCCAGCGCCACGTAGATCGGCAGGATCATGAACGGCAGGAAGTTGTAGGTCAGTCCGCCCACCACCGCGAACGTGGTGGCCAGCACGTGGAACTCAGGGCTCAGCAGGCCCCAGCTCTTCAGCGGGCCGAACAGCACGCCGTCGTCGGCCAGCAGGAAGCCCCACGAGATCGTCCGCAGCACGAACGACACGAAGAACGGCAGCAGCAGCAGGAACAGGTACACCGACTTACGCGTCCCGCCCTTGAAGGCGATCCAGTACGCCACGGGGTAGCCGATGATCAGCATCGCCACCGTGGCGAGCCCGCCATACAGGAGGGAGCGCACCAGCTGCGTGCTGTAGCGGCTGATCGCGTCGGTGTAGTTGGAGACGCTGAACGTCATGGCGAAGCCGTCGATCGCGTTGCCGGTCTGCAGTGACACCGACGCCATGGCGGCCATCGGCACGACCAGGAAGATCGCCAGCCACATCCAGCTCGGCAGCGCCAGCAGATACGGGGTGAGCCGCTTCATCCGCTACGCCTGCGTGATCGACTGGAAGATCGGGTTGAAGACCTGCTCCTGCGCCGTGCTCAGCTTGACGTAGGTACGCAGCTTGGCGTACTCGGCCTCCGACGGGAACATCAGCGGGCTCTCGACCATCTGCTCCAGCGACTGCTTCCCCTCGCCCGTCGCCTTCGTGGCCTTCTCGCGCAGCAGATCCTGTACGGCCGGCACCGGCGTGACGTATTGGATGAACTCGTCCAGCTCGGCGGCTACGGCCGGCTGGTAGAGGTAGTCCATGAGCGTGATCGCGTCGACCGGGTTGGCGGCGTTCTTGGGGATGAGCATGTTGTCGGTCCAGATCGTGCCGCCCTCCTCGGGCACGACGAACTTGACCGGCTCACCGGCGAGCTGCCGCTGGAAGACGTCGCCCGACCAGGCCATGGTGATCCAGACGTCGCCCTTGGACACGGCATCGATATAGCTCTGGTCGTAATATTTCCGGACGATTCCGGCGTCGCGCTGGGCCTTGAGCTTCTCCCCGGCCTGCTTCCAGTCGGCCTCGGTCGACTTCTCCGGGTCGAGGCCCAGGGCGAACATGCCGAAGTTGGCGATCTCCTGGGCGTCGTTCATCATGCCGACGCGGCCCTTGTACTTCGAGTCGAAGAGCGAGCCGATGCTCTTGATGTCGTCCTCGACGTACTTGGTGTTGTAGGCGATCCCGGTCACGCCCGACGTGTACGGCATCGTGTAGACGTTGCCGGGGTCGTAGCTGCGTTCCTTGTACTTGTCACCGGCGTTGGCCAGGAAGTTCGGCATCTTCGAGTGATCGAGCGGCGTGGCGTAACCCAGCTCGATCATGTGCTGGAGCTGGATGCCGTTGGTCATCACGACGATGTCGTAGCCGGACGACTGTCCCGCCCGCAGCACGGGGTCGAGCTTGCCGAAGAACTCGGCGTTCTCGTTGATGACCTCTTTGTACTGGTACGAGATGCCGGTGGCCTGCTGGAACTTCTTCAGCGGCTCCTGGTCCTCGGGCATGTACTCGGGCCAGTTGGCGAAGACCACGCGGCCGTGCTTGGTCTGCTTGGCCCAGTAGTCCTTGACGGCGTCGGTCTTGGGCGCCTCCGCCTTCTTGCCCTGCACGCCGCAGGCGGCGAGGGCGAGGCCGGCGGCGGACAGACCGGCGATCCTGAAGGCGTCTCGACGCGTGCGGGCCTGAGTCATGCCCCGCAGAAGGGCCGGGTTGAGCGAGTGGTTCATGGCTCAACTTCCAATCGCATAAGAGTGCTGCGCCCGCCACGACAACCAGACGGGGTCGCCCCGCTCTGCGGTGGTCGTCGAGTCGAGCGCGTTCTGCTGAAACACCGTGATCTCCGCGCCATCCGCGAGGCTCACGGCATAACTCGTGTAAGTCCCCAGGTAGACCACCTCGGCCACGGTGCCCGGCACGACGCTCACGTCGCCGTTGGGCTTCTCCGTCGAGATGGTGATCTTCTCCGGCCGGACGGTCACGCTGACCTGGCCGTCCTGCTCCGGCACCAGCACCCGGCCGCCGCCGACGGGCAGCACGCCGCCGGTCGCCGTGCCCGCGAGCAGGTTGGAGGTGCCGATGAACCCGGCCACGAAGGTCGTCGCGGGCCGCTCGTAGATCTCGCGCGGCCCGCCCAGCTGCTCGACCAGGCCGTCGTTCATGACCGCGATCCGGTCGCTCATGGTGAGCGCCTCGCCCTGGTCGTGCGTCACGTACACGAACGTGATGCCGACCTCGCGCTGGATGCGCTTGAGCTCGATCTGCATGGCCTGACGGAGCTTGAGGTCGAGCGCGCCGAGCGGCTCGTCGAGCAGAAGTGCCCGCGGCTTGTTGACCAGGGCGCGGGCCAGCGCCACCCGCTGCTGCTGGCCGCCGGACATCTCGCGCGGCCGGCGCTTCTCCCGGCCGGTGAGATCGACGATCTCCAGCATCTCGCCCACGCGCTGCCGGATCTCCTGCTGCGGGACCTTGCGCTGCTTGAGCCCGAAGGCCACGTTGTCCCACACGCTCATGTGCGGGAACAGCGCGTAGGACTGGAAAACCATGTTCACGTCCCGCTTGTTCGGCGGGACGTCCGTCACGTCGCTGCCGTGCAGCCTGACCACGCCGCGCGACGGGTCCTCGAACCCGGCGATCATCCGCATGGTCGTGGTCTTGCCGCACCCGGACGGGCCGAGGAGGGAGAAGAACTCCCCCTCGGCGATGCCCAGCGTGATGCCCTTGACGGCCTGGACGACCTCGCCGTGTGAGAGGTACTCCTTGACGACGTCATCTAGTTCGATCGCGTTCAGCTCGGCCATGTCCAGGCACTGTCCTCTTAGTCGCCGATGTAGTGCATGACGTGCTTGACCCGGGTGTAGTCATGCAGACCGAACACCGAAAGGTCCTTGCCGTACCCCGAGTGCTTGAAGCCGCCGTGTGGCATCTCCGACACGAACGGGATGTGCGTGTTCACCCAGACCACACCGAAGTCCAGCCTGTTGGACATGCGCATGGCGCGGCCGTGGTCGGACGTCCAGACGGAGCCGCTCAGGCCGTACCTGACGTCGTTGGCCTTGGACAGCGCGTCGGCCTCGTCGGAGAACGTCTGGACGGTGATGACCGGGCCGAACACCTCGTTCTGCACCATCTCGTCGTCCTGCTTGAGCCCGTCGACGATGGTGGGGGCGAAGAAGTAGCCCTTCTCCCCGACCCGGCTACCGCCGGTGAGCACCTTGGCGTGCGCCGGGACGCGCTCGATGAAGCCCTGCACCCTGGCCAGCTGGGTCTCGTTGTTGAGCGGGCCGTACAGCGCCTCGTCGTTGGACAGGTCACCGGTCACGGTGCCCGCGGCGGCCTCGGTGAGAGCGGCGACGAACTCGTCGTGCACGCTCTCGTGGACCAGCACGCGGCACGCGGCCGTACAGTCCTGGCCCGCGTTGTAGAGGCCCGCGGTGGCGATGTCGCCGGCGGCCTTGCGCAGGTCCTTGACATCCTCGAAGACCACGACGGGCGCCTTGCCGCCGAGCTCCAGGTGAACCCGCTTCACGTCCTCGGCGGCGGTCTTGGCCACCGCCATGCCCGCGCCGACGGAACCGGTGATGGCGACCATGGCCGCGGTCGGATGGCCCACGACGAGCGCGCCGGTGTCCCGGTCACCCGTCACCACGTTGAAGACCCCGGCGGGCAGCACCGAACCGAGGATCTCGGCCAGCTTGAGCGTGGAGGCCGGGGTGGTGTCGGACGGCTTGAGCACGATCGTGTTGCCCGCGGCCAGCGCGGGGGCGATCTTCCAGACCGCCATCATCATCGGGTAGTTCCACGGCGTGACCTGCCCGATCACGCCGATCGGCTCGTGCCTGATGACGCTGGTGTGCTCGGCGAGGAACTCACCCGACGTCGGGCCCTCCAGCGTACGGGCCGCGCCGGCGAAGAAGCGGAAGTGGTCGGACGCTACCGGGGTCTCGTCCTCGGCCATGCGAGCACGCGGCTTGCCGGTGTTCAGGCACTCCGCCTCGTTGATCTCGTTGGCCCGGGCGTCGATGGCGTCGGCGACCTTGAGCAGCAGGTTCGCCCGCTCCCCCGGGGTGGTCTGTCCCCATGACTCGAACGCGGCGGCCGCGGCGGCGAAGGCGTTGTCGACGTCCTCGGTGCCCGAGATCGGGGCCTGCAGATAGGCCTCGCCCGTGCACGGGTCGATGACATCGGAGAATCGGCCGCTCTTGGCGTCCACGAACTCACCGTTGATGAAGTTCTGCAGACGGGTGGTCAAGGTATGACCTCCTCGTGAGGTGGCTGAGATGCCGAGACTCTTACAGAGCACATGCATCACGACAAGGGATTTCGTGGTGAATATATCAAATTGCTACGAAATCGCTTGACAGAGGCCCAATAACTGACACCATGTCGCACCAGGACGGCAACGCAGCGGGAATGCGCCCGCAACGCCGGACCGCTAGGAGGCCCCCACACGATGTCCACGCCGCCCCGCGTACGCCGCAGCAATGACGCCTCCCCCGCGCCGTTCGCGCTCGACGATCTCTCCAAGCAGATCATCGAGCAGCTCCAGGGCGACGGGCGCATGCCGTACGCGGCGATCGGCAAGGCCGTCGGCCTCTCGGAAGCGGCGGTCAGGCAGCGCGTGCAACGCCTGCAGGACGCCGGGGTGATGCAGATCGTCGCCGTCACGGACCCGCTCACGCTCGGCTTCCCGCGCCAGGCGATGATCGGGGTGAACTGCGAGGGCGATCTGGATTCGATCGCGGACGAACTGGCGGCCATCGACGAGATCGACTACGTCGTCCTGACGGCCGGGTCCTTCGACGTCATCGTCGAGGTGGTCTGCGAGGGTGACGGCCACCTGCTGGAGATCCTCAGCAAGATCCGGGCCATTCCGGCGGTGCGGGCCACCGAGTCGTTCGTATACCTGAAGCTACGCAAGCAGACTTATTCGTGGGGGACACGCTGAGCTGACTCAAGGCGGGCCCGTAGGTCCGCCTCGAGTCATCGTTCGCCTGCGGGTCAGGCAAAGAGTTCCTCCACCGTGGAGACCAGAGCTGCTCGCTCCGCCCACAGCTCGAGGCGTGCGACGTCACCGCAGGTCGTGATGCGCTTACGGTCACCATCGGACAGCGCTATCCCTCGCGACTCGAGGAAAATGAGCAGCAACTTAACCTCGCCCTCGGCGCGCCCCTCGGCCCGCAGACTTTGGGCGTACTCCCCCTGGTAGCGGTAGGTCTCTGTGGCCATGAGTCGCTCCATTTCCTTCTGCGCGTTGCCTTTCAGCGCCACGGTGACATATTCAGCGTAGCGTCGCGCCACGCCCGTATCGAGGCTGTCCAAAGCCTCCGTAAGCGCGGCGAGGATCTCCGCTATCTCTGGATGATTGCTCTGGGTGATCGCCGAAACCGCCGCGAGACCGATGTTGCCGACGGCCTCCGCGACGTCCGTGATGGCCTTGGTGTTGTCGGGGCCGACCACCAGCGGGGTCAGGGTCAGGCCAGGGTGACCCGTCTCTATGGGACGCGAGGCCCAGCGGGCCGTAGCCCGGTCGGGACAGATGACGACCAGGCACACGGGACACTCGTCACGGGCGCGGAGGCTGGCGATGTAGGAGAGCCACGACCAGTGCTTCTCCTTGTCGTCGCTCAGTTGAACCTCGACGATGACGCCCAGCTTGGTGCTGGGCTCATCGCCGTACAGCAGCGCCGCGTCCGCCCGAAAGGGGGCAGGCACAGCCTCCGACAAGTCGCTACAGACCCGGGAGGCCTCGGACTCGACGGGTATCGGAAGGGCAAACAGGGCGCGCAACATGTGCGCCGTGTGTCCAGGGTCGAGAGTAGTGATCCCGACCAGCCCCTCATGCAATGGGGTGATCATGGCCGAGATATTACTCTCTGCGATCGTTACATTACTGTTAGTTGGCCAATTGAACGGTGGCGATCTCCCAAGGGCGCAGTGCAAGGCGGACAGTTCCGGAGGAGACAGGCAGCGGGTCGCCTGGGCGGCCTCGGAGGTCGGCGTGGCGGGCCTGGGTGAACGAGCCGGAGATGACCGCCTCCGCGGAGCTGTCCGACAAAGCCACGACCCGGAGTTCGTGCCGGCCGTCGCGGACCCTGAGCGAGGTCATGACCACGCCGTCGCCCGTCACCGACAGACCGGGGGCCGCCGGGGGCAGGGTGAGTGACGGGTCGCCGGTGCCGGGGACCGCGAGGAGGTCGTGCCGGAACGTCTCGGCCGCCGGCGGCACCGCCTCCCACGAGCCGCTGTACGGCATGAGCGCCAGGCTAACCGTGCGCAGGCCGCGTGACTGGGCGGCCGGGGTCGGCAGCTGGGGGCCCGCCGGCTCGGGGCGCATGGCGTGCAGGTTGCGTGAGAGGTAGCCGACCGAGCGCAGCAGGGTGAGGGCGAGCTCCGCGCCGCCGTCGACCAGCTCGTACTCGGTGACGTGCTCCAGCAGCGCCGCGACCCCGCCGGCGGCCACCCACCCGGAGGCCGGGAACGTGGGCAGCGGCTCCTCGCCACAGCCCGGCTCCGCGGTCAGGCCGCGGGTGACGACCGCGAACTGGCCCTCCGCGTACGAGGCCGCCGCCCGCGCGGGCAGCGGTACGTGCAGGCGTACCCGGTGGTCGGAGCAGCGGTTGTCGAACGAGACGTGCAGTCTGACGTACGGCTCGCCGGCCCGCAGTTCGACCCGCGTGTCGACGACGATCTCCTCGGTCGTCCCGGTCCTGGCCGCGGCCGGGATCTCCGGGGTGCCCTCGATGCCCTGGCCCGCGGCGGGCCAGCGGTAGGTGCGGCGGACGTCGAAGGCGGCCAGCAGCGGCCCCGAGTAGACCGGCGTCAGCTCGACCGACTCCGGGTCCGACACGATCCGGTCATCGGCCGGGGGCGCGTAGTTGTAGGTGTCGCCCACGTCGCCGCCGTCCACGATGCGGCCCGCGCCCGTGAGGGTGGTGCCGTCGGCGCCGGTCAGCGTCAGTGTCCCGTCCGCCGCCACCTCGACCCGCAGCAGCCCGTTGTCGAGCGCCCGCTCCTCGGCCCGCACCCCGGCGACCGGCGCACTCACGGACGACGCCGACGGGTCGTACGGCGCCGGGCGGACGCTCGTGTGTCCCAGGGGCGGCGTCTCGACGAGCGCGGCCACCGTGCGGCGGGGCTCGGCGACGATGCGTACCCGGGTCACCCCGTCCAGCGCCCCACGTACCTGCGCCACGTTGAAGGCCACCGCGGACTCGCGCGCCACCGTGAACGTCAGCGTGCCGTCGTCCACCGACCAGCCGGTGATGTGCTGACCATACAGCTCCGTGCCGTGGATGAAGGTCAGCGCGGTGGCCGGGTCCATCTCGGCGTCCAGCAGCAGCGTGGGCGCGTACTCCAGAGTCTGCGCGGGCACCGGCGCGCCGTCAGGGTCCACCAGCGGGTCCCGGCCCGCCACGTCCACCAGCACGACGCCGCGCCGGGCGGCGGGTGTCGGGTTGACGACGAGCACCCCGTCCGACGGTACGGCGGCGGACAGCCTGGCGGTCACCATGTCGCGTACGGCCTGCCCGAGCTGCTCGGCCTCGGCGATGCGCGCGGCGACCTGCTGGGCCGTGTCGTCGACGCCGCAGCCGGTCACCGAGTCGTGCCCGCTGGCGTCCACCAGGCGCCACCACGCCATGTCGAGGAACCGGCCGGGCCAGTCGCCGCCCCACAGCGTGGCCAGCGGCTCGGCGTAGCGCTCGACCATCCGCTCGGCCCGGCCCATGGCCTGCTTGACGTGGGCGCGTACGGAGATGACGCCGGGCAGGATGTTCGCGCGGGCGTGTGAGCGCAGCTCCCCGGAGACCCGGGGCAGCCCCTCCACAGAACCCGAATAAGCCCCGATATAGCCGGTCAAAGTGTCCATGCGGGCGCCGATGTCGGCCACCATGCCGGGCAGCCCGCGTACGGGAGCCGAATGGTCGGTCCCGTACATCGCCAGCAGCGCGCCCTCGGGCCCGTGCCACTCCCGCATCCGCTGGATGAACTCGGCGGCCCGCTCCGGCAACTGCGCCGGATCCTCGAACAGGTGCGCCCCGTTGCCATATCCACCGGCGGGCAGGTACTGCGTCCGCAGAGCCGTGCCGTCAGGCGCGACCCAGGCGAAGGCGTCGGTCACCACGGACGACGGCACCCCGCGATAGACGCAGGCGTGCAGCAGCCCGGCCCGCCGCAGAATCTGCGGCATCTGCGCCGTGTGCCCGAACATGTCAGGCAGGTAGCCCACCGCCATGGCCCCACCGAGCTTGTCGGCCCGGTTCATGCCCAGTTCGAGGTTGCGCACGATGTTCTCGCCCGAGCACAGGAACTCGTCGAGCAGGATCTGCCACGGCCCGACCGCCAGCCGCCCGGACTCCACCAGGGCGGCGATGCGGTCGCGGTTCTCCGGCCGGACCTCCAGGTAGTCGTCGACGCAGGCCAGCTGACCGTCGAGAGTGAAGTGGTAGTCGGGCTCGCGCTCCATCGTGTCGAGCACTTCGTCGAGCAGCGCCACCAGCCGCAGCCGGAACCGCTGGAAGGGCTCGTACCACTCCCGGTCCCAGTGCGTGTGCGGGACGACGACGATTTCGGCGCTCACGCGGCTTCCCCTCCGATCGGCAGGTCATGCTGTACGGCGAAGCAGGCGGCGATGCTCTGGGCCGTGACGATGTCGGCCAGCCCACCGGCCGCGGCGGTGAGCGGCGGCTCGCCCTCGTTGACGTAGGCGTGGAAGGCGGCCAGCTGCACCTCGAACGCCTCGGTCACGTCCCGCCATTCGGTCCGGCTCTCCGCACCGGCGACCCCCGAGACCACGGTCAGCGTCGTGGGCGCGTTCATCAGGTAGGGAGAGGGGAAGACCAGCTCCAGCGAGCCCTTGTCGTGGTGGATGGCCACGGTCTCCCGGTAGGCCGTGTAGTCCTCCAGGTAGTGCCACCGGATCGAGAACCGCCCGCTGACGGGCAGCGTCCCGGAGACCTCGATGGACCCCGGACCCGGCCCCCACGTCTCAACTGCCGAAATATCGGCAGGCGACCCGGTAAAGCGCCTCAAGAGCGACAAATCGTGGCATATCGAGCCGAGGGCCACCCCGTAGAGGGCCCGGACCGAGTCGGGAGCCGAGTCCCCGAGCGCCCGGGAGACCAGCGCGTCCTCCGCCGCACGCAGCGAGGCCAGCAGCTCGGGGTCCACGTCACGGCCCGCCGTCAGGTTCGCGAAGGCCAGCTGGGACCCGGCGCTCGGGTGCAGCACGGTCACCTCGACCGACCGGATCGCGGCCGGACCGCCCAGCTCGGCCAGCAGCTCCTCGGCCCGGCGCACGGCCGGGTCGTACTGCTTCATGTAGCCGACCATCAGCCGCCCTTCGGGCAGCGCCTCGACCTCGGCCCTGGTCAGCGCGAGCGGCTTCTCGCAGAGCACGGCGTAGCCCGCGGCCAGCGCCTGGCGTACCGGCTCGCCGTGGGAGCCGGAGGCGAGGATGAGCACGGCGTCGAACCCGCCCTCGGCCAGCATGCCCTCCACGACCGTGAAGCGCTTCGGCGCCCCCAGCCGGTCGCCGACGGCGTCCGCGGCGGTCCGTGACAGGTCGCAGACGGCGGTCACCTCGAACAGGTCACGGCGCCTCGACAGCAGCGGCACGTACACCGCCTGCGTGACGGCACCGCACCCGACAAGCGCGATCTTCAAAGCCCGATCCTCCAGCGTGGGGTCAGTCTGGGGGTCACAGTCCCAGCTCTCTCAGCTTCTCGCGGTTGGCCGCCTGATCGGCGATGTTCCGCTCAACCGACCGGCGGCCCGGCAGGGTGTCCTGCTCGATGATGACCCAGCCCTGGTAGCCGATCTCGTCGAGCACGCGGACGACACCCGGCAGGTCCAGCTCGCCCTCGCCCAGCGGGGCGAACCCGCCGCGGCCCATGAGCTCGCGCAGGTCCACGCCGTCGGCGAGGGCCTGGCCGAGTATCGCGGTGTCGCCGTCCTTGATGTGCACATGGCCGACCCGGTTCGACCAGTCGCGGAGCGCGGTCACCGGGTCGCCGCCGGCCAGCAGCAGGTGGCCGGTGTCGAGGCAGAGCTGCACGTCGGTCAGCTCCAGCAGCCGTTCGACGTCCTCGGGCGTCTCGACGTACGTGCCCAGGTGGTGGTGGAAGGCGGGCTCGAAGCCGCGTTCCCGGCAGCGGTCGGCCGCGATCTGCACCCGGGAGGCGTAGCCGGGCCAGTCGGCGGCGGCCAGCCCCGGAGCGTTCCCGCCCGGCCTGGCGAACCTGGCCGGCGAGCCCGAGCAGCCGAGCGTGGGCCGCGGCGCCAGGTGTTCGGGAGCGGCCGGAGCGGCGGCGAACACGTCGAGCGTCGCCTCCAGCGCGACCAGCCCCTTCTCGAACTCCACGGGGTCGCTGTAGCGCAGGTCGGCCCAGCCGCCGGCGAGCAGCAGCCCGTCGAGCCGCTTCACCAGGTCCGCGCCGGTGCCCAGGTAGCCGATGGGTCCCAGGTCGATGCCCGCGTAGCCGGCGTCGGCGAGCGCGCGGACCATCCGGTCGGCGGTCAGCGGCGGCGGCGCGTCGGCCAGCTCGAACACACCGAAACTCACGGGGGCGTTGGCGACTCGTATCACTCGCATAGCGCTATTAC
The DNA here is from genome assembly GCF_019396345.1 of Nonomuraea guangzhouensis. GTDB lineage: Bacteria > Actinomycetota > Actinomycetes > Streptosporangiales > Streptosporangiaceae > Nonomuraea > Nonomuraea guangzhouensis. The sequence continues at coordinate 50,892 of NZ_JAHKRM010000001.1, forward strand.
CTCGTTCTCATACGTTTCCAGGCGATGCCGTCCCTCTCCCACAGGGACTCGTACCCGCTCACCGCGGATGACCTGGCGATCGCCCCCAGGGCGCACCAGGACGAGGCCGTCGGCGTCGAGCGCGAGCAGTTCGTCGCCCAGCCGGAGCAGCAGCGGCTCGCCGGGCCCCGCGGAGATCGCGGTACGGCCCGCGGCGACGGCATCGAAGATCGTGCTGGTGTCCTCGGCCAGGACCCAGGTGGTGGGCGCGCCCGGCAGGCCGTCGTCGCCGATCCGGTGGAAGTCGCTGGCGCCGATCGCGACCAGGTCCGGGTGCCAGGCGTCGGCCCAGGCCAGGGGCGCGCCCCAGCGCCGGTCCCACCAGCCGGAGTGCCAGACCTCGGCGATCCGCGGCCGTTCGGCCACCGGCTGGAGCCAGGCGCAGTCGCCGCCGAGCGGGTGGTTGATCGAGATCAGCCCGCCCTCGCGCGCGGCGTGCCGGACCCAGGAGTCGGCGGGCTGCCGGAAGTCCACCCAGCCGACGTCGCCGAACACGTTGGCGTGCCCCCGGTCGGTGGTGACCTCCTGGCCGGGCAGCAGCGCGATGCCGCGGTCGTCCCCGAGCCATGGGTGGTGGCTGACGGTGTTGTGGTCGGTGACGACCAGGAAGTCGAGGCCGCGGCCCTTGGCCAGCTCGGCCAGCTCGGGGACGGTCAGCACGCCGTCGCTGTGGACGGTGTGGGCGTGGAAGTCGCCGGCGAACCAGCGCAGGCCGTCGACACCGGGCAGGTCGCGGCGCGGCGGCCGTTCCCCGTGCGGCGGCTCCTCGACCACCGGCCGCGGCGGCACGGCGGACTCGGTGATGATCTCCAGCGTGTAGTCGAGGCCCTGCGGCGGCACCCGGTGCAGCCGCAGCCACACCTGCCACGTCCCCGCCTTCAGCTCGCCGGGCAGGTAGCCGGGCGTCGCCCAGTCGGTGGTGATCGTGTACTCGTCGCGCGCGCCGCCCGACCAGCCCCGGAACCCCTCGGGCGAGCCGCACCCGAGATCGAGCACCCCTTGCGACCGGTCGAAACTCAGCCGCACGGTCAGCGCGGCCGTGCCGCCGGGCACCTCGAAGGGCACCTCGCGCAGGATCCGCTCCAGCCGGTCGTCCAGGCTCCAGTGGCCGCGGATCAGGGTCATGCCGACACCAGCTCGCCGTCGCGGTAGACCAGGGCCCGGTCGCGGCGGGGCGTGGCGAAGCCGTCGACGCCCAGCTCGGGCTCGTCGCCCTCGGGCACGACCGCTTGGACGAGCACGTCGCCGACCTCCAGCGTCACCAGGTGGGACGCGCCCAGGTTCTCCACGATGGCCACCTTTCCGCCCAGGGAGCCCTCAGCGGGCTCGGCCGAGTAGGTGTTGTACTCGGGCCGCACGCCGTACACGATCCGCTCGCCGTCGACCAGCAAGCCCTCGGCCGAGACGGGGACCGGCACCTTGCACCCGGCCACCTCCAGCGTGTCACCGCGGACGGTCCCGTCGAGCAGGTTCATCGGCGTCGAGCCGATGAACCCCGCGACGAAGGTGTTGGCGGGCCGCTGGAACACCTCGGCCGGGGTGCCGATCTGGCGGATGTGCCCGGCCTCCATGACGGCCATCCGGTCGGCCATGGCCAAGGCCTCGGCCTGGTCGTGGGTGACGAAGACGGTGGTCACGCCGAGCTCGCGCTGGAGTTTCTTCAGGAACGTACGGGCCTCCAGCCGGAGCCGGGCGTCGAGGTTCGACAGCGGCTCGTCGAACAGGAACGCCTTCGCCTGCGTCGCCATGACGCGGGCCAGCGCGACCCGCTGCTGCTGGCCGCCGGACAGCTGGCCGGGGCGCCGGTCCATGAGCTGGTCCAGGCCCAGCCGGGTGCCGACCTCCAGGGCCTTGCGCTGCCGGTCGGCCTTGCCGACCTTCTTGATGCGCAGCGGGTAGGCGATGTTGTCGGTGACGTCCATGTGCGGGAACAGCGCGTAGTCCTGGAAGACCATCGCGATGTCCCGACCGCCCGGCTGGACGCCGGTGACGTCGCGGTCGCCGATGACGACGGCGCCGCCGGTGGCGGTCTCCAGCCCGGCGATCGTGCGCAGCAGCGTGGTCTTGCCGCAGCCGGACGGGCCGAGCAGGGCGAAGAACTCGCCGTCGGGGATGGCCAGGTCGAGCGAGTCGAGCGCTTTGACTCCCCCGGGATAGACCTTGGTCAGTCCTCGCAGTTCGATTGCGGCCATCAGCGCTTGATCCCTCCGTGGAAGCGGAAGCCGTACTTCTTGCTGACGAACAGGTACATGAGCACCACAGGGACCGAATAGAGCAGGCCGAACGTGGACAGCAGGGTGAGGTTGGCCTGGCCGCCCTCGGTGTACAGCGTGTACATGATGACTGCCGCGGGCTGCTTCTCGACATCGCTCAGCAGCAGGTACGGCATCAGGAAGTTGCCCCACACGTTGGCCACGGCCCACACCGCGATCGTCGCCAGCCCCGGCCGTACCAGGGGAACGACCACGTGGCGGACGATCTGCAGCGGCGAGGCCCCGAAGACCCGCGCCGACTCCTCGTACGACTTCGGCGTCGAGTCCATGAAGTCCTTGAGCATGAAGATCGCCGCGGGCAGCAGGCCACCGGTCAGGATGAGGATCAGCCCGAACTGCGAGTCGATCAGGTTCAGCTCGACGGCCAGCTGGAACAGCGGCACCATCGCGGCCGTGCCGGTGATGATCGAGGACAGCAGCAGCAGCGCGTAGAGCAGCGCGTCGCGTCCCGGCAGCCGCACCCGGCTCAGCGCGTACGCGGCCAGCGCCGCGAACAGCACCACGAGCAGGGCCGTGCCGACCGCCAGCACCAGCGAGTTCACCAGCGACGGCAGCGCGTACGGGTGCTCCAGGATCGCCGTGAAGTTGTCCATGGTGAAGTCGGGCACCCGGACCTCGTAGGTGGGGTCCGAGGTGAACGGCGCGGCGGCCAGCCACAGCAAGGGGATGGTGAAGAAGGCCAGCAGCACCGCGATCAGCGTGTAGAAGCCGATCCGGCCCAGCACGAACCGCGTCATTTCTTACTCCTGAGCAGGCGCAGGTAGAACACCGCCACGACCAGGTTGATCAGCAGGATCACCGTGGAGACGGCGGCGCCGTAGCCCAGCTCCTGGCCCAGCAGCGCGACCTTGTAGACGTGGACGGCCAGCACCTCGGTCTGACCGTCGGGCCCGCCCGCGGTGAGCATGAACGGGGTGAAGTCGTTGAACGTCCACAGGCTGATCAGCAGGAGGTTCGTCAGGATGTGTCCCCTGATGTGGGGGAACACCACGTCACGCAACTGCTGCCAGCCGGAGGCCCCGGCCAGGCGGGCGCTCTCCAGGTGCGAGGGCGGCACGTTCCCGAGCGCGGCGCCGTACAGCATCATCGAGAACGCGGCGCCGCGCCAGGTGTTGAAGACGACGATCGACAGCATCGGGTGGTCGAGCAGCGGCGCGAAGCCCGGCAGGTGGAGCAGCGCCTGGAGCGTGCCGCCGTCGCGGTCGAGCAGCGCCACCCACAGGAACGAGACGACGGCGCTGGGCAGGATCCAGGCCAGGATGACCAGGCCCTCGACGGCCCGCTTGAGCGGCCCGGTGCGATCACGCATCAGCCAGGCGATCGTGAACCCGAGCACGACCTGGCCGATGACGGCCGACCCGAGCACGAACTGGACGGTCAGCCAGGTGGAGTCCCAGAACGCGGGATCGGAGACCGCCTTGACGAAGTTGTCGAAGCCGACGAGCTTGGGCTCGGCGGCGGCGGTGCCCGTGAGGCGGTAGTTGGTGAGGCCGAGGTAGAGGACCCAGAGCGCGGGGAAGACCAGGAACACCGCGATCAGCGCCAGCGCGGGCGCCACGAAGGCGCCCGCTCTCAGCCTGCCCAGGCCCGCCGCGTCAGAGCTGTAGCGGCGGGCGGGCGCGTCATCGACGACCTCAGGAGGCGATGTTGCCTGCGCCACCGACGATTCCTTCGAGCTTCTTCTGGTAGTCGGCGGCGGCCTGGTCGGGTGCCGTGCCCCCGACGACGGCGGCCGTGGCCTCCTGGAGCGCGGCCGACACCTGCGGGTAGACGGCGACCGGCGGCCGGTAGGCCGTCAGCGGCAGCACCTTCTCCGAGATGAACGTCAGCAGCGGCTCCCCGGCGAGGATCTCCTTGTTGACGTCCGTACGCGGGGTGATGCGCACGTTGCCGTTCTTGGTCTCCTCCTTCAGCCCTTCCGGCGAGAGCGTGAAGGCCAGCAGGTCGAAGGCCTCCTTCGGATGCTTGCTGTTGGGATTGACGGTACGCAGCGCGCCGCCCGACATGCTGACGAAGTCCTGGCCGCGCAGCCCCTTGCCCGGCTCCATAGCCGGGATCATGGCGTAGCCCACGGTCTGGTCGCGGTCGGCCATCTTGGCCACGCCGGTCTGGGGGTTGACGACGCCGCGCCAGAAGTAGTCGCCCTCCATCAGGATGCCGATCTTGCCGCCGGCGAACTGCTGGAAGGACTTGTCGCGGCCCTTGGCCTCCTGCTGGAGCTTGGGGTCGCCGAGGCCGCTGCCGCCGTAGATCTTCTGGTAGAGGCCGAGCGCGTCCTTGAGCGGCTGGGAGGCGCCGGTCCACTTGCCGTCCTTCTGGACCTCACCGCCCGCGCCCGCCAGCAGCGGGAGCACGCCCTGCATCGAGGTGGCCTCGCCCATCGCGGTGCCCGCGTTGATCTGGATCGGCACCGGGACGCCCGACGACTTCAGCTTGGTGCCGGCGTCGAGGATCTCCTGCCAGCTCTTCGGCTGCCAGTCGGCCGGCAGGCCCGCCTTCTGGAAGAGCGTCTTGTTGAAGTAGAGCACCCGGCCGTCCGTACCGACGGGCAGCGCGTACTTCTTGCCGTTGAACGTGGCCAGCCCCTGCACCGACTCGGGGATCTGCTGCCAGCCGTCCCAGCTGTCGGCGCTCGCCCCGACGACGTCGGACAGCGGCTTGATGTAGCCCGCCTCGGCGAACTCGCCGGCCCAGATGCCGTCGATGTCGATCACGTCCGCGCCCTTGCCCGACTTCAGGTCGAGGGAGAGCTTGGTCTTGTACTGCTCGTCGTCGACACCGCTGGGGACGAACTTGACCTTGACGTCCTTCCCCTTCGCCTTCTCGGCCGCCTCGAACTTGGGGACGACCCAGTTGGCGAGGAAGTCGGCCGCCGCCGCGTTCTTGCCACCCGCGATGGCGTTCTGCGCGATGGTTAACTCGATCGTGTCCCCTCCGTCGCCGCCGGACGACTGGCCGCACGCGGCGAGCCCCAGCGTGGACACGGCGAGGACCGCGACCATGCCAACCGACCTATTCCGCAATCCCATGCAAACCCTCCGACACGTCCTAAAGGCACGACGGTGGCCAATATGTCATGACATCCAGATGACGTAAAGGTCCGCCGATATTTCGCCCATGTGTCCACATGCTGCATCTTTGTTACGAGGAGGTCTCGGTGCCGGCGACCCACTCAAACGGGGATTCGGTTGGCACACAATCCCCCACATAGCGGACATCCGAATGTCATGACAATATGCCTTAGTAGGCAATAAGGCTCCGTCTCTGGAGGTGCGTTGTACGACCTGATCACGATCGGCCGCTCCGGTGTCGACATCTATCCGCTGCAGACCGGCGTAGGGCTGGCCCACGTCGAGACCTTCGGTAAATTCCTCGGCGGGAGCCCGACAAACGTCTCGGTCGCGGCCGCGCGCCACGGGCTGCGCGCCGCGGTGATCACCGCGGTGGGCGCCGACCCCTTCGGAGAGTTCGTCCGGCAGGCGATCCGCGGGTTCGGCGTGGACGACTCCTTCGTGGCCACCGTCGACGGTCCCCCGACGCCTGTCACGTTCTGCGAGATCTTCCCGCCTGACGACTTCCCGCTCTACTTCTACCGGGGCGAGCATCCGCCGGACCTGCGACTGACCGCCGAATCGCTGGACCTGGCCGCGATCCGCGAGGCGAAGCTGTTCTGGTTCACCGGCACCGGTCTGAGCAAGGAGCCGAGCCGAGCCGCGCACGCCGCCGCGCTGGCCGCGCGTACGTCCGGCTGGACCGTGTTCGACCTGGACCACCGCCCGATGCTCTGGGAGTCGCCCGAAGCCTCCCAGGAGGCGGTACGCCAGGCGCTCCCGTACGCCAACGTCGCCGTCGGCAACCTCGACGAGGTGGAGAACGCGGTCGGCACCCGCGACCCGGAGGCGGCCGCGCAGGCGCTGCTCGACGCCGGGATGCGCGTCGCGATCGTCAAGATGGGCCCGCACGGGGTGCTGGCCCGCAGCAAGGACGAGTACGCCGTGGTGGAGCCGGTCAAGATCGACGTGGTGAACGGCATCGGCGCGGGCGACGCGTTCGGCGGCGCCGTGTGCCTGGGCCTGCTCAGCGGCTGGACGCTGGAGCGTACGGTCCGCTTCGCCAACGCGGCGGGCGCCTTCGTGGCCGCCCGCCTGGCCTGCGCCGACGCGATGCCCACGACTGACGAGGTGCTGGCACTCCTATGAGCGACATCACGCTGTCCCGAGCCGCCCGCTACGCCCACCTGACCGACATCCGGGCCACCAGGCCGGAGGAGATCGAGCGCGCCGCCGCCCGGCGGCAACGGCGCGGGCTGCCGGGCGAGGGCGAGCGGCTGCTGATCATCGCGGCAGACCATCCGGCCCGTGGCTCGCTGGCCGTCCGTGACCGGCCGTTGGCCATGGCCAGCCGCACCGACCTGCTCGACCGGCTCCAGACGGCGCTGGCCAGGCCCGGTGTCGACGGCATCCTGGCCTCCCCCGACGTGCTGGAGGACCTGCTGCTGCTCGGCGCGCTGGAGGACAAGCTGGCCTTCGGCTCGATGAACCGGGGCGGCCTGCAGGGCTCGGTGTTCGAGCTGGACGACCGGTTCACCGGTTTCGACGCGGCCTCCATCGACGCCATGCGCCTCGACGGCGGCAAGATGCTCTGCCGCATCGACCCGGCCGACCACGCGACGGTCACCACGCTGGAGTCGTGCGCCCACGCGGTCAGCGACCTGGCCCGCAGGCGGCTGCTGGCGATGGTCGAGCCGTTCTGGTCGGCGCGCACGGAGACGGGCGTCCTGCGCAACGACCTGTCGCCCGACGCGGTCATCAGGTCGATCAGCGTCTGCCAGGCGCTCGGCACCACCTCCGCCTACACCTGGCTGAAGATCCCCGTGGTCGCCGAGATGGAACGCGTCATGGCCGCCACCACGCTGCCCGCGCTGCTGCTCGGCGGTGACCCGCCCGACATCGACGCGGCCTACGCGAGCTGGGACCGCGCGCTGCGCCTGCCGGGTGTGCGCGGGCTCGTCATCGGCCGCGCGCTGCTCTACCCTCCGGACGACGACGTCGCCGGCGCCGTGGACGGTGCGGCCGCCCTGGTTCGAGAGGTGCGCTCATGACATACCTTCCGTACGGAAAGGCCGCCAGCGGGCCGTGGTCGGTGGAGATCACGCCCTCCTTGGCCGGTTGGACCTACTCGGGGCTGCGCGTCGCCCACCTCGGCGGCGACCCGGTCTCCTTCTCCACCGGCGAGGAGGAGATGCTGATCCTGCCGCTGTCGGGCTCGTGCACGGTGACGTGTGGTGCCGAGCGGTTCGAGCTGACGGGCCGCGCGTCGGTGTTCGCCGGCCCCTCCGATTTCGCCTATATCCCGATTTCTACGGATGTGACGGTGGAGGGGTCGGGACAGATCGCGTTCCCGTCCGCTCGGGCGACCCGGCGACTTGCTCCCCGGTACGTCCCGGCCTCGGCGGTGCCGATCGAGATCCGCGGCGCGGGCCAGGCCAGCCGACAGGTGAACAACTTCTGCGCCCCCGACGTCTTCGAGTGCGACAAGCTCGTGGCCGTGGAGGTGCTCACGCCGGGCGGCAACTGGTCGTCCTATCCGCCGCACAAGCACGACACCCTCCATGAGGGCGAGGCCGTGCTCGAGGAGATCTACTACTTCGAGGTGGCCGACGACGGCCTCGGCTACCAGCGCGTCTACAGCTCCGAGCGGGGCCAGATCGACACGCTGGCCGAGGTCTCGTCCGGTGACGTGGTGCTGGTGCCCTACGGCTACCACGGCCCGTCGATGGCCGCGCCCGGCTACGACCTGTACTACCTGAACGTCCTGGCCGGACCCGCCGACGAGCGGTCGATGGCGTTCTGCGACGACCCCCGGCACGCCTGGATCCGCTCCTCCTGGGCAGGCCAGGACATCGACCCGCGACTGCCGTTCGGGAGGACCTCATGACCCGCCTGACCGTGGCGCAGGCCGTGGTGCGCTTCCTGGCCCGGCAGTGGAGCGAGCGCGACGGCGTCGAGCACCGGCTGTTCGGCGGCTGCTTCGGCATCTTCGGCCACGGCAACGTGGCCGGGCTCGGCCAGGCGCTGGCCACCTCGACCGAGGACCTGCCCTACCGCCTGAGCCGCAACGAACAGGCGATGGTGCACACGGCCGCCGCCTACGCCCGCGCCAGCAACCGGCTGTCCACCCTGGCCTGCACCACCTCGATCGGGCCCGGCGCGACCAACATGATCACCGGCGCGGCGGGTGCGACGATCAACCGCCTGCCCGTGCTGCTGCTGCCCGGCGACGTGTTCTCCACCCGGGTCGCCAATCCGGTGCTCCAGGAGCTCGAAGACCCCCGCTCCTACGACATCTCGGTCAACGACTGCTTCAAGCCGGTGTCGCGCTACTGGGACCGGATCAACCGGGCCGAACAGCTCCCGTCGGCGCTGCTGGCCGCCATGCGGGTGCTCACCGACCCGGCCGACACGGGCGCGGTGACGCTGGCGCTGCCCCAGGACGTCCAGGCGGAGGCGTACGACTGGCCGGAGGAGCTGTTCGAACGCCGCCTCTGGCACGTGCCGCGGCCCCGCCCCGAGCGGGCGGCCCTGGCGCGGGCGGCCGAGCTGATCAGGTCCGCGAGCCGCCCGCTGATCATCGCCGGTGGCGGGGTGATCTACAGCGAGGCCACGGCCGAGCTGCGGACCTTCGCGGAGACGTACGGCATCCCGGTCGCCGAAACGCAGGCGGGCAAGGGCGCGCTGCCCTACGGGCACCCGCTCGCGATGGGCGCGGTCGGCGCGACCGGCACCACCGCGGCCAACGCGCTGGCCCGCGAGGCCGATCTGATCATCGGCATCGGCACCCGCTACAGCGACTTCACCACGGCCTCCCGCACGCTCTTCGCGGACGGGACGCGGTTCGTCAACCTGAACATCACCGGCTTCGACGCGGCCAAGCTCTCGGGGCTCCAGGTGGTGGCCGACGCCCGTGAGGGCCTGACCGAGCTGGCCGGGGCCTGCGCGGGCTGGAGCACCACGGAGTCGTACCGCTCGCGCGCCGCCGAGCTGTCGGCCGCCTGGGACGCGGTGGTGGACGAGGCGTACGCGCTGGACGGCCGGCCGATGCCGCAGTCGGCCGTGATCGGCGCGGTCAACGCCGCGGCCGGCGACGACGGCGTGGTGATCTGCGCGGCCGGCTCGATGCCCGGCGACCTGCACAAGCTCTGGCGGCCGAGCGGTCCCGGCAGCTACCACGTGGAGTACGGCTACTCCTGCATGGGCTACGAGATCGCCGGCGGGCTGGGCGTCAAGATGGCCGTCCCCGACCGCGAGGTCTTCGTCATGGTGGGCGACGGCTCCTACCTGATGATGGCCCAGGAACTGGTCACAGCCGTCGCCGAAGGCGTCAAGCTGATCGTGGTGCTGGTGGACAACTCCGGCTTCGCCTCGATCGGCCGCCTGTCGGAGAGCGTCGGCGCCGAACGGCTCGGCACCTCCTACGCCTACCGGGGCTCCGGCCGCTACGACGGCGCCGGCCTGCCGGTGGACCTCGCCGCGAACGCGGCCAGCCTCGGCGCCACGGTGCTGCGGCCCGACACGCTGACCGACTTCCGCAAGGCGCTGGAGGCGGCCCGCGCGGCCGAGGAGACGACCGTCGTCTACGTCCGTGCCGACCCCCTGCTGGACAGCCCGTCGTCGGAGGCGTGGTGGGACGTCCCGGTCGCCGAGGTCTCGGCCGCACCGGAAGGCGGTACGCTCCGCGCTTCGTACGAGTCCGAGAAGAGCGCCCAGAAGCCGCACATCACCCCCGGTTGACCGGTTGGCCGGAGATCGCCATGCCGCATGATGGGAGGCATGAAATGGGCAACGTTCGACTGTTTCGGCACACTCGTCGACTGGCGGCACGGCATCTCCACCAGCGCCGAGCTGGTGGCTCCCGGTAAGGGAGAGCGGCTACTGGCGGCCTACATCCGGCACGAAGCCGTGGTCCAGAAGGAGTCACCCGGCCTGCGCTACCGCGAGGTGCTGGCGGAGTCGCTGCGCCGGGCGTGCGCTCAGGAGGGCGTGGCGCTGGGCGATGACGACGTCTCGGTGCTGGCCGCCACGATCCCGTACTGGCCGGTCTTTCCCGAGGTGGGCGCGGAGCTGTCGGCGCTGCGGGCGGCCGGCTGGAACCTGGCGCTGCTCACCAACTGCGACCGGGACCTCATCGCCGAGACGCAGCGGCGGCTGCCGGTGCCGTTCGACGCGGTGGTGACCTCCGAGGACGTGGGCGCCTACAAGCCGGCCGACGCGCACTTCGACCGGTTCCGGCGGGCGCACGCGCCCGACCCGTGGGTGCACGTGGCGCAGAGCTACATGCACGACATGGAGCCGGCGCACCGGCTGGGCATCCGCCGGGTCTGGATCAACCGGCAGGCCGAACGGCCGAAGGACCCGTCGATCCCGCAGGAGGTGCTGCCCGACCTGCACGGGCTGCTGGCCGTCGTGGAGAAGGCCGCCCGCTGAGCCGGTCGCGCCGCTCGCTGAGTCAGGCTCGTTGCTCGCTGAGTCAGGCTCGTTGTTCCAGGACGTCGGCGATGCCGGCCAGGAAGGAGTCGACGTCCGCGATCAGGTAGCCGGCCCGCAGCAGCACGGTCGAGAACTTCGCCTCGCGGACGTTCTTGGCCGTCACCGGGTAGTCCGTGGTGCCGCGCAGCGTGGCCACGATCCGGTCCAGGAAAGCGTCGATCTCGTCCTCGTTGTAGCCCGTGCCCATCCGCCCGGGCCGGAAGGCCACCCGCTCCACCCGCGCCGCCTGCGCCTCGAACCACTCCTCGCGCAGCATCTCACCGGTCGGCTCGGTCATGGCCAGCCGTACGGGACTCTTGGCCCGCGTCTCCAGCGCCACCACGAACGCCTCCAACGCGAAGTCCACCGCGGTCTCCTGATAGCCGCCGCGCTTGGCCCGGAACGTCGCCCCGCGCACATCGTCGGCCGTGACCTGCGCTAATTCGCGCGGCCCCCGGCCCAGAGTCGCCTCGATCCGCCCGATCAGGGCGTCGACCTCGACTGGGTCATAGCCTGAACGCATGCCCATGACGCGTGGAAAGCGGTTCAAGCTCACTCCTTCTGCGGTGTGCTGGGGTTGCTCATATTGTGGGGCTCTTTATGCCGACAATGCGAACCGAGATATACCGTTTCTGCACCATGCGATTGTCTAAGGTCTCTTTCCGTTATCGAAGACGTGACCCTTCCGTCATTCAGGACGTGGACGCGCACCTCGATCCCGGCGACGTGATCGAGGTCGCCGGCGTCAACGGCGCGGGCAAGTCCACGCTGCTCCGCCTGCTGGCCGGGCTCACCCAGCCCTCTTCGGGCACGATCACCGAGCGTCCCCCGGTGGTCGGCTTCGCCCCCGACCGCTTCCCGATGGAGCAGCCCTTCACGGTCTCCGGCTATCTGCGCCACATGTCCCGCGTACGCGGCGGCGCGCGCTGGGAGCCCTGGGCGGAGCGCCTCGGCATGGCCCACCTGCTCGGCCTGCGGCTGAGCGAGTTATCGAAGGGCAGCGCCCACAAGGTCGGGCTGACTCAGGCGCTGATGTGCGGCCCCGGTCTGCTCATCCTGGACGAGCCGTTCGCGGGGCTCGACGCCGACACCCGCGAGGCCCTGCCGTCCATCGTCACCGAACTCTCCGAGGGCGGCGCCATCGTGGTGGTCAGCGACCACCAGGGCGGCCTGCGCCACCTTCCCTCCATCCGGCATTGGACCGTGGTGGACGGCAGGGTCAAGGAGGGCACGGTGGGGCAGCGGGCGACCGTACGGGTGGATCTGCCGGTGGACGAGGTCCGGTCGTTCATCGCCAGGATGCGTGACGAGGGCTACCGGGTGCACGACATCGTCGCTGAGGAGCAGCCATGATCGCGCTGACCGTTTTCCGGGTCGCCGCCTACGTCCGGTCGCACCGTGTCTATCAGGCACTGCTGTTCCTGCTCGTGCTGGTCGCGATCACCTATGGCAGTCGCGCGCCCAAGGGCGCCGAGACCGCCGTCCTCGCGGACGCCGCGGTGCTGGCGATCCCGATCCTGGCCTGGGCCAGCAGGAGCCTGCTCGACACCGAGCCCGACCAGCAGCGGGCCCTGTCGGAGATCAGTGTGGGCGGCCGGCTGCGCGAGCTGGGCGCGGGCCTGCTGGCGGCGCTCATGACGTCGCTGGTGCTGGTCGCGCTGGCCCTGGGCTGGGGGCTGGCGCTGGGCGTCAGCGCTGTCCCGGCGCCAGGGGAGTTCGCCGGCGTACTGGCGTTGTACGGCATCGCCGCGCTGGCCGGCGTCGTGTTCGGCGCGCTCACCAGCCGGGTGATCCTGCGCTCCCCCGCGATCTCCATCATCGCGCTGCTGCTGGGCTTCCTGGCCATGCTGGTGCTCAGCGCCTCGCCCTTGTACTGGCTCACGATCCCTCTCGTCAGCTGGATGAAGTCCGCGAACTCCGCCGACCTGACGGCCCAGTTGCCGGAACTCGCGGCCATCTCGCTGTTCTGGTGCCTGCTCGGCCTGGCCTGCTACGTCTGGCTGCGTCGTACCCGGCCCTGAAAAACCCGGGAGAACGTCACACGCGCCGCTTTGAGCCAGTAGGTTAGTGAGCACTCACCCACCTATGAGGAGCAGGCGTCATGAAGGTGATCTGTGTAGGCGACAGCATAACGCGTGGTCAGGTCAGCGGGAACTATGTGAAGCTGCTGGAGTCCCGGCTGACGGGCGACACCGTGCTCAACGCGGGCGTCAACTACGACGTCTCCGCGCATGTGCTCGACCGGCTCTCCGAGGTCGTCGACCAGGACCCCGACGTGGTCACCGTGCTCATCGGCACCAACGACGCCACCGCCACGCTGGGCGAGCAGACCGCCCAGAAGCTACGCAACCGGTGGAAGCTCACCGAAGACCCGACCCTCGACGGGTACGCGGCGAACCTCGCCGCCATCGCCGCCCGGCTCAAGGACGAGACCCGGGCACGGATCGCGCTGATCTCCCCGCCGGTGCTCGGGGAGGACCTCGACTCCGTGGCGCTGCGGCGGACCTCGGAGTTCGGGGAGATCGTACGCAAGGTCGCGGCCGAGCAGTTCGTGACGTACCTTCCGCTCAACGAGCAGATGGTGGAGTACCTGGAGAAGACGGAGCACGCGCCGCGCGTCCACTACCGGCCGGACAGCCTGCTGGCGCCTACGGCCGCGATGCAGCACTTCTTTCTCGGGCGCGGCTTCGACTCGATCGCCAAGAGCCGCGGCCTGCTGCTGACCACCGACACCGTCCACCTGAACAGCCGGGGCGCCGGGATGATCGCGGACCTGATCGAGGGGTTCGTGCGCGCTTCCTGAGGCTACTCGGCAGCCTCTCGGCGGCTATTTTGCGGCTATTCGGTGGCGGCGAGCTGGCCGCAGGCGCCGTCGATCTCGCGGCCGCGGGTGTCGCGGACGGTCACCGGCACGCCGTGGAATTCGAGCCGGCGCACGAACGCCCGCTCGTCCTCCGGCCGGGAGGCGGTCCACTTGGAGCCGGGCGTCGGGTTGAGCGGGATCAGGTTGACGTGCACCAGCTTGTTGCGTACGAGCTTGCCGAGCAGGTCGGCCCGCCACTCCTGGTCGTTGATGTCCTTGATCAGCGCGTACTCGATCGAGACCCGGCGCTTGGTCTTGGCCGCGTACGCCCAGGCGGCGTCGAGCACCTCCGACACCTTCCAGCGCGTGTTGATCGGCACCAGCGTGTCGCGCAGCTCGTCGTCGGGCGCGTGCAGGGACAGCGCGAGCGTCACCGGCAGGCCCTCGTCGGCCAGCTTGGCGATGGCGGGCACCAGGCCGACCGTGGAGACCGTGACACCGCGCGCCGAGATGCCGAGACCGTGCGGGGCGGGCTCCACCATGCGGCGCACGGCCCCGATGACCTGCTTGTAGTTGGCCAGCGGCTCGCCCATGCCCATGAAGACCACGTTGTTCACCCGGCCCGGGCCGCCGGGCACATCGCCCGCCGCCAGCGCGCGGGCACCGGAGACCACCTGCTCGACGATCTCGGCGGTGGACATGTTGCGGGTCAGCCCGGCCTGGCCCGTCGCGCAGAACGGGCAGTTCATGCCACAGCCGGCCTGCGACGACACGCACATCGTCGCCCGGTCGGGATAACGCATGAGCACCGACTCGACCAGCGCGCCGTCGAAGAGCCGCCAGAGCGTCTTGCGGGTCGTGCCGCCGTCGGTGGTCAGCTCCTTGACCGGGGTGAGCAGCGACGGCAGCAGCACCGACAGCTTGTCACGGGCCGCCGCGGGCAGGTCGGTCATCGCGTGCACGTCGGCGTTCAGGCGCTCGAAGTAGTGGCGGGACAGCTGGTCGGCGCGGAACGCCTTCTCGCCGAGCTCGGCCACCGCGGCACGCCGGTCAGGCATGGACAGGTCCGCCAGGTGCCGAGCCGGCTTGGCCCTGCGCGGCGCGACGAAGGTGAGCTGACCTGGCTGCTGGGACACGTTTCTGCCTTTGCTTGGGTGGTTACCGACCAGGGTAGTGAACGCTCGGCTCCCAAGTGACATTCCATGAGGGAGCTCCCGGTGGCGGTAGCCCTCGCATGAGGGTGGGGGCCGATCTAGAGTGCATCTCGTATGGCGATTTTCCGGTCGGCGTCTGGCGAGGGGCAGACCGAGGTCGTCCTCACCGCCGGCAACCCGTATGGCAGCCGGACGCTCGTGGTCGAGCGGGACGAGGACGCCTCGGTAGCTTACCTGTGCTCGCCCGACGGCGCCGTGCACGGCGCCGTCTGGCTGGCCAACCACCGTCCCGCGCCCCCGGTCGTCGATCTGGCCCGGCTCAACTCCGGGCTGCCGCCGCTCATGCCCAGGGCCAACACCACCCACCCGACCGGGCGCCGGCCGCTCGGGCAGCTCACCGCGCTGTGGTTCGAGGAGGGCGACGGGGTCGCGGTGTACGAGGACGACGATCTGCTGGCGGTCATCCCCGGATGGGCCGACATGAGCAGGGGCATGCCCGGCTACGCCCGTGACGCCGTCGGCGAGACGCCATTCGCCTGGGCGCTGTCCGAGGCGCTCGAAGGGCTGCGGCCGCGTATCGCCAACGCCAGATCGTACTGGCGGTGGCGGCATGGGGATGGGTCGTGGGCGTCGTTCCAGCAGTTCGTCATGGGGCACCTGGAGCGGGCGCTCGGACCTGCGGGTCGCTACTGGGACGCGAGCGGGGAGCGGATGCCGACCGTCGGCATCACCGAGCGGCCGCCGTACGGGCATCGGGAGTTCACGGTGCTGTCAACGGTCGGGATGAGCTGCCAGCGGATGCCCACCGTGGAGCAGTGGATCGACCGGCCGGGCGCTTACGCCCGGATCGAGCTGGCCGTGGCGACCCGCGAGGATCCGCGCGAGGCGGCGCTGCTGCTCGTGTGGCTGTCGCAGTATCCGTGGCACTCGGTCACGTGGCTGGGGCACGGGCACACGGCCAAGTGGTATCACGAGCCGGCCACGTTCCCGCTGGGCCCGCAGTACGCGGGGGTGGTGATGATGGCCGACCCACCCGCCATGCCCGATTTGTCAGGATTCGCCTTCGGGGGCGAGCCCGTCCGCTGGCTCTGGCTCCAGCCGGTCACCATCGAGGCGATGGACGAACACCGCCACTAGCCGCGTTTCCAGACGTACCGCTTCGTCATCAGCGTCGCTTCCGCTCCCCAGAAGGCCCCGAGCGATCACCGCTCCCCTCCCCGACAGAACCCCAGCGATCACCGCTCCCGTTCCGCAAACGGACACCAGCTATCACCACTCCCGCTCCGCAGACGGACCCCAGCGATCACCACTCCCGCTCCCCAAAAGGCCCTCCAGCGATCACCGCTCCCCTCCCCCACAGAACCTCAGCGATCACCGCTCCTGCTCCCCAGAAGGACCTCAGCCGAGGTGTGGCGGGGAGTGCGGAAACATGGGTCAGTTGTGATGACGTGCGGAATACGGGACCAGAGCCAGGCGGACACGGTCGCGTAACGGGCGAGCGCGTGTGTCTCAGGCGGGCGCGTTCGCGTCACCAGCGGGGCTCGGCGGGCGGGGTATGTCAGAAGAACAGCGTCATCAGCAGCCAGACCGGCACCAGTGTGGTCACCAGCGAGTCGAGCCGGTCCATGAGTCCGCCGTGACCCGGCAGGATCGAGCCCAGGTCCTTGATGCCGAGATCGCGCTTGATCATCGACTCGATCAGGTCCCCGACGGTCGCCAGCAGCGCCGCGAGCGCACCGATCAGGGCCCCCTGCCAGAACTGCCCGCCCATGAGCCAGCTCACCAGCCAGGCTCCCACCACGACGCACGCGATGACGGACCCGGCCAGCCCCTCCCAGGTCTTCTTGGGGCTGATGACGGTCATCTGGTGCTTGCCGAACAGCACACCCGCGATGTAGCCGCCGATATCACTGGCCACGGTCACCGCGATGAAGATGACCACCCGCTCCCGGCCATCACCGGGCGCCAGCAGCAGCGCCGCGAACCCGGCCAGCAACGGCGGATAAACCAGGATGAACACCGAGGCGGTCGCGTCACGCACATATCCGGCGGTGCCGTCGCTGAACATCCGCCAGATCAGCAGCACGAAGACGACCACCACGAACGCGCCGAGCAGCCAGACGGGCCCACCCCAGTAGGCACCGGCCAGCATCGCCGTCATGCCACCCAGCACGGGCACGGTCGGCACCTTGATGCCACGGCTGCCGAACGCCTGGGTCAGCTCCACCACCCCGACGCCCACGGCACCCACCAGCACCAGGAGAAAGAGCTCCTTGACGGTGTAGAGCGTGCCGATGACCAGCGCGCCCAACCCCACGCCCACCGCTATCGCGGCAGGTAGGTTCCGTCCGGTACGGCTGCCGCCGCTCGGGCTGGAGCCAGCCGTACGTTCTTCCACAGAGTCTCTTCCCTGGGCCTTCCCTGTGCCACGGCCCCCGCCCTGGGGCGAGGGCCGTGCGGCGCGCCGCTCAGACCTCGAGCAGTTCGGTTTCCTTGTTCTTGAGCAGATCGTCGATCTTGGCGACATGCTTCTGGGTGATGTCGTCAAGCTCCTTCTCCGCGCGGCGGACCTCGTCCTCGCCCGCCTCTCCGTCCTTGATCATCTTGTCGAGGATCTCTTTGGCGGAGCGGCGGATGTTGCGCACGGACACCTTGGCGTGCTCGCCCTTGTTCCTGGCGACCTTGATGTACTCCTTGCGGCGCTCCTCCGACAGCTCGGGGAACGACACACGGATCACCGCCCCGTCGTTGCCGGGGTTGACGCCGAGGTCGGAGTCACGGATCGCCTTCTCGATCGCGGCCATCGAACCCTTGTCGTAGGGCTGGATGATGACCATGCGAGCCTCGGGTACGTGGAACGAGGCCAACTGCTGGATCGGGGTCGGCGTGCCGTAGTACTCGGCATTGATCTTGTTGAACATCGAAGGGGTGACCCGGCCCGTCCGGATGCTCGCGAAGTCATCCTTCGCGACCGCGACGGCCTTGTCCATCTTTTCCTCGGCTTCGAGGAGGGTTTCGTCGATCACAGCGGCTCCCTGTCTTCTAGCTGGCGATGTCGGGCGCACTCCCTCATTTGCCTGCGGGACTCACCAGCGTGCCGATTTTCTCACCACGGACCGCTCGCAGGATGTTGCCCTCGCCCATCAAGTCGAAGACGACGATCGGGAGGTCGTTGTCCTTGCACAGGCTGATCGCGGTGGCGTCCATGACCTGAAGGTCGCGGATCAGCACCTCGCCGTAGTCGAGGTGGTCGAACCTGACCGCGTCGGGATTCTTCCGCGGGTCGGAGTCGTAGACTCCGTCCACCTGCGTACCCTTGAGCAGCGCCTCGGCGCCGATCTCCAGGGCGCGCTGGGACGCCGCGGTGTCGGTGGAGAAGAACGGCGAGCCGAGCCCGGCGCCGAAGATGACCACGCGCTGCTTCTCCAGGTGCCTGATCGCGCGGCGTGGCAGGAACGGCTCGGCGACCTGCTGCATGGTGATGGCGGTCTGCACGCGGGTCTCGACGCCCCGCCGCTCCAGGAAGTCCTGCAGCGCGAGACAGTTGATGACCGTGCCCAGCATGCCCATGTAGTCGGCGCGGGCGCGGTCGATGCCCTGCTCGGACAGCGCCGCGCCGCGGAACATGTTGCCGCCGCCGACCACCACCGCCACCTGCACACCCTCGCGTACGGCCTCGGCGATCGAGTCGGCCAGGTGATCGACCACCAGCGGGTCGATCCCCAGCGGATCGCCACCGGCGAACGCCTCACCTGACAGCTTCAGCATGACCCGCTTCCACCGGAGCGGGCTCTGATATGAAGAAGCCGCCGACGTAGCTGGCTCCTGGTTCTCCTGCACGGCGGCGGCCTCCCTCTTAGGCGGTTCGATGGGCTGGAATTTCGTTCAAGCCTAAGCCTGGCCGACCTTGAAGCGAACGAAGGCCAGCACCTCGGTGCCGTTCTCCTCGGCGTACTTGCCGACGGTCTTCTTGTTGTCCTTGACGAACGCCTGCTGGAGCAGGGTGAAGTCCTTGTACCAGCCGTTGACGCGGCCCTCGACGATCTTGCCGATGGCGGCCTCGGGCTTGCCCTCCTCGCGCGTCATCTCCTCGAAGAGCTTGCGCTCCTTGTCGACGACGTCGGCGGGCACGGACGCGGCGTTGAGGTACTGGGGGGCCATCGCGGCGGCGTGCTGCGCGATGTCCTTGGCGACCTCGGCGTTCGGCTTGTCCAGCTGGACCAGCACGCCGACGGCCGGCGGCAGCGCCGGGTCGGTGCGGTGCATGTAGGCGCCGACGTAGCCGCCCTCCAGCACCGCGAAGCGGCGGATCTCGATCTTCTCGCCCAGCGCGACGTTGGCCTCGTCGAGGTGCTCCTTGACGCTCTTGCCGTCGAAGGAGGACTCGAGCAGCGCCGCCACATCGGCCGGCTTGGTGGCCAGGGTGTGCGCGACAACCTGACCGGCCAGCTCCTGGAAGCGCTCGGCCTTGGCCACGAAGTCGGTCTCGCAGTTGAGCTCCAGCAGCGCCGCGGCGGAGTCGCCGTCCTGCTGAAGCGCGACCAGGCCGTTGGAGGCGGTGCGCGCCTCGCGCTTGCCCACGTCCTTGGCGCCCTTGAGGCGCAGCAGCTCGATGGCGCGGTCGATGTCGCCCTCAGCCTCTTCGAGCGCCTTCTTGCAGGACATCATGCCGGCAGCGGTGATCTCGCGAAGCCGCTTGACGTCGGCCATGTTCACGGAAGCCATTGCTTTTCCTTGTGGGATTTCGTCGTGGATCGGGTGGTGTCGGCGATCCGGCGCCCACCCTATGGTTCGTACGGCCGGCGGCTGCCGTACAGGAGCTCGGTTCTTACCGGGCAGCAGCCCTGCCGTTCGCGGCCTTTGCCCGGCTCTTTCGGCCTTGCCCGGCTCTTCCCGGCGGCGGGGTTTTCGCCCCGCCGCCGGGTTGAGCCTCTGCGGTTCGGCTGTGCACGCGGCTGCTCGTCGCCTCGGCTTTACCCGAGGCGTGAGCGATCAGGCCTGCTGCTGCTCGGTCTCGCCCTCGGCGGCGGCCGGCGCGGCCTCAGCCTCGGCCGTGACCTCGGCCGGAGCCTCGGTGACGGTCTCGGCCTCAGGGGCGGCGGCCTCAGCCTCGGGAGCGGCGGCCTCAGCGGGAGCGGCCTGCTCGGCGGCGCCCTGCTCGATGAGCTCGCGCTCCCACTCGGCCAGCGGCTCGGCGGCAGCGGGCTTCTCGTCGCCACGGGCGGCGCCCGAACGGGCCATCAGACCGGCCGCGACACCGTCGGCGACGACCCTGGTCAGCAGGCCGACGGCGCGGATGGCGTCGTCGTTGCCGGGGATCGGGTAGTCGACCTCGTCGGGGTCGCAGTTGGTGTCGAGGATCGCGACGACCGGGATGCCAAGCTTCTTGGCCTCGCTGATCGCGATGTGCTCCTTCTTGGTGTCGACGATCCACACCGCGCTGGGCACGCGGCCCATGTCACGGATGCCGCCGAGCGTGCGCTCGAGCTTGTCCTTCTCGCGCCGGCGCATGAGGAGCTCCTTCTTGGTGAGCCCGGATGCGGCGACGTTGTCGAAGTCGAGCTCCTCGAGCTCCTTCAGGCGCTGAAGCCTCTTGTGCACGGTGGAGAAGTTGGTGAGCATGCCACCCAGCCAGCGCTGGTTGACGTACGGCATGCCGACGCGGGCCGCCTGCTCGGAGATCGCTTCCTGCGCCTGCTTCTTGGTGCCGATGAACAGGATCGTGCCGCCGTGGGCGACGGTCTCCTTGACGAAGTCGTAGGCACGGTCGATGAAGGACAGCGACTTCTGCAGGTCGATGATGTAGATGCCGTTGCGCTCGGTGAAGATGAAGCGCTTCATCTTCGGGTTCCAGCGGCGGGTCTGGTGCCCGAAGTGAACGCCGCTCTCGAGCAGCTGTCGCATGGTGACGACGGGGGCCATGTGATGGTCCTCCAGGTCTGGGCGCCCGTGCGGGCGAGCGCAGTTCTCGGTTGTGCCGCGGTAGCCCAGTGGCTGCCGCCCTGATGCCCCGAAACCGCTCCAGCCGAGCCGTGGCTCGGACCGAGGGCGCGGTCCGCGATGGGGCATGCGAAGTCGGCCTGTGATAACAGGCCACCCAAAAGTCTACCTCCCACGCCGCCCCGGCCTGACCGTCGCGGGTCAGCCCGCGTCGTGGTCCTCCGTGGGCAGCCCCGGCGCCGCCCGCCTCACATGCGGGAAAAGATTGACCTGAGCCTCGGCGATCCGCGCACCGGGAGGCGCCGCCTTTTCATCGCGACCGCGCGCCAGGTACGGCTCGAACAGCTTCTCGACCTCCACATTGAGCCGCGCCATCTCCTCGGCGTCGAGCCGCAGCATCAGGCGGCTGAAGGTGGTCACCGCCCGCCACTCCTCGGGCTCCTGATCGATGTTCTCCAGCGCCCGCCGGGCCTCTTCGTCTGCTTCCCTGCGAAATGCCTGGATCAGCAGGTTCTTGGCCTCACGCACCTCCGGCTGATCGCCGGGCTGCACACCGACCGACAGGGGCGTACTCACCGGCTTCCAGACCCGCTCCCGCCCATCACCGCGCGGCGGCGCGTCCTCCACGAATCCGTACTTGGCCAGCATGCGCAGGTGATAGCTGGCCGCACTCGGAGTGATGCCGGCGACCTCGGCGACCTCGGTGGCGGTGGCACTGCCCTCGACACCCAGGCGATTCAGGATCGCCAGCCGGGCCGGGTGCGCCAGGGCCCGCATCGCCTTGGGGTCGCTGAGGCTCTCCCTCTCCCGCGTCATGGCCCAAAGGTACCCGGAAGAGGCGTGAAGCATTGCCTTCATAACTCTGAAGGGTTACTTTCATAGTTATGAAGCATTCCCTTCACGAATAGGAGCCCCCGCGTGCCCGCCCCCGTCCCGTCCACCTCCAGCCCGTCCGCCGCCATGCCGTCCGCCGCCACCTCACCGCATGGGACGGCCGTCTCTTCACCGCCGCAGGACACGACAGCCCCTCCCCCGCCCCGCGGCATGGCGTCCTCGAAGGACCCTCTGTCAGCGCCAGACCTCACCCCGCTCCGCAAGCAGCGCGACTACCGCCTGCTCTGGACGGCCCGCACCATTTCCATCACCGGCTCCGAAGTGTCCAAGCTGGCCGTCCCACTGACCGCCGTCACTCTCCTCGCCGCCTCCCCCATGGAGATGGGCCTCCTAACAGCCGCCGCCTCGCTGCCCGCCCTGCTCCTCGGCCTCCAGTCAGGCGCGATCGCCGACCGCCTCTCCCGCCACCGCCCGCTCATGATCGCCTGCGAACTCGTCTCCTGCGCCGCCGCGTTAACGGTCCCCCTCGCCTGGCTCCTGGGCGTACTCAACGCGTTCTGGCTGATCGTCGTCGCCTTGGTCATCGGCTCAGCAGGCGTACTCTTCAAAGCCGCGAACTTCCCCCACGTGGCCGCGATCGTCTCCCCCGAACAGCGAACGGAGGCGATGGCAGGCTTCCACGCCTCCTATTCGGTCGCCTCAGTAGGCGGCCCCGGCCTGGCCGGACTCCTCGTACAACTCCTGACGGCCCCTCTGGCGGTGCTCACGGAGGCACTGTCGTTCCTGGCCTCCGCCCTGCTGCTGCGCTCGATCCGCGCCCCGGAGCAGAACGACCCCGCCCCCTCCCGAGGCATGTGGCGAGACGTAACCGAAGGACTCCGCGCCAGCATCACCCACCCCGTCCTGCGCGCCCTCCTCGGCGCGGGCGTCACCATCAACTTCTTCGCCATGGCCTATACGGCCGTGTACATGCTCTACATGGTGAACACCCTCGGCATCCCTCGGGGCCTCATCGGTGCCCTCATCGCCCTCGGCGGCGTCGGCGGCCTCCTTGGCGCCTGGATCACCACCCGCGCCGCCAAACGCTACGGCGAGAACCGCGTGCTGCTCGTCTCCGTACTCTTCTTCCCGATCGAAATCCTGGCCGTGGGCCTGCTGAGCGGCCCGCTCTGGTGGAAACTGACCTTGCTCACGCTCACCGGCACGATCACGGGCGGCATCGTGGTCGCGTTCGCCACCTGCATGGGCGCGATCGTCCTACGAGAAACCGCCCCCGAACTCCGCGGCCGCGTCAACGCCACCCTGACCTTCGCCGTACAGGGGGTTCTGGCTCTGGGCGGCCTCGCAGGCGGCGCACTGGCAGAGCTCGCGGGCCTGCGTCCCGTCATCATCGCCTCCGCGGCCGGCATCGCGCTCAGCACGATCTGGATCTGGGCCTCTCCCCTGCGCCCCCGCCGTCACCGCCGCTTGTCGGATCCCACAGGTCCGACGCCGCCCCAACTCTCCCCTCAAGTTCCCGACGACCTACAACCTTTTCGCTCGTCTGAACGCGACCCACTTGGCTGAGCACGACCCACTTGTCTAGACGCAACCGCCCGCTTGTATAGACGCAACGCTCACTCGGCCAGGCACAACCGCCCGTTGCGCTAGATCAATTCGCCCGCCAACAGATCCATCAGCAGCCCGTCGTGAAACTCCCCAGTCACCGGATCCCGCTCATAAGCCCGCATGATCCCCACCCGCTTGAATCCCACGCGCTCGTAGGCGTTGATGGCGACCGTGTTGTGCGCAGCAGGATCAATCGTCAGCCGGTGATGCCCCCGATCCTCAATCAACCATCGTGCCAACGTGCGAACGGCGTCCTGCCCGAATCCGCATCCATGCCACTGAGGCCCGAGGAAGATATCGATCCCCGAACTGCGATACATCGGATCCTCCACCTCCTCGTACTGGATCGCCCCGATCACTTCACCACCGACCGTTATGGCCAGCATGTCGTCGAACTCGTCGACAGGCCCCCACCACTGAGCCACCTCAGGCGTCGCAACAATCTCCCGGAGCCGCGCCTCGTCGTCCTGTACGACGCCTCGCAGTACCACCCGAGATCCGCGTAGCTCAATCATGCCGCCTCCCCAAACCCGCCCCGGCCCCGATGCCGGCGGCTATCCACAGGCTTACCGACTCACGCGCGCTTCCTCCACAGAATTACGTTCACCCCGCCGAACACCCCCCGCCCTCCCACAAACTCACCGCATGCCCACTCCCCCCACCACCGATTCCCCATCCCCCTTCACCCACCTAAACCCCAATCCGCGATCTCCGTGCACTCACCCAAACCCCGATCCGCCACCCCTGTGCACTCACCCAAAGCCCCCGCCACCACCTCCTTGCGCTCACTCAAAGCCCCAGCAGCCATCCCCGCGCATTCACCCGCCATCCCCGTGCGCTCACTCAAAGCCCCCGCCATCACCTTCATGCACTCACTCAAAGCCCCAGCCGTCACCTCCATGCACTCACTCAAAGCCCCCGCCGCCATTTCCCTTCACCCACCCCAGTCCCAACTCCCCGCCGTCCCCCACCCACCAAAACTCCACAATCGGCCCATATCCCTCTAGCGGCAGCACGCCGACCCATCCCCCGCCAACGAACTCCCCTCTGCGAGTAGCACCCTCAGGCCCGCTGACTCTTCTGGCCGCCCTCTTCGCCTTCGCCATCCCCTTGGCATCCGCAAGCCCCGCTGTCGCGGACCGTCCCACCTGGCGATGGCCACTGGACGGACACCCCAGAGTCCTCCGTCACTTCACGCCTCCACCCGAGCCATGGCTGTCAGGCCACCGCGGCATCGACCTCGCCGCCGCACCAACCACACCTGTCGTAGCCGCAGGCCCAGGCATCGTCCGCTTCGCCGGCCCTCTCGCCGGCCGGGGCGTGGTCACCGTCGAACACGCGAACGGCCTACGCACGACGTACCTGCCTGTCAACGCATCAGTACGCCGAAACCAACATGTATCCCCCGGCACCCGCCTCGGATTCATCGAACGCCCAACGGGTCATTGCCAAGAATCCTGTCTCCATTGGGGCCTCCTGCGCGGCGCTCACTACCTCGACCCTCTGCTCCTCCTAGGCCAAGCCCACATCCGCCTACTCCCGTACTGGCACCTGAATTCCCCTAACGCTCTGAACACCCCGGACGGCACGAACGGTCCGGGCGGTTCGGGCGGTCCGGGCGATTCGGGCGATCCGGGCGGTTCGGGCGACCCCGGCGATCCAGACGGTCCAGACGGTCCGAGCAGTCCGGGCGGCCCCAGCGACCCCGGCGGTCCGGGCGGTCCCGGCGGTCCCGGCGACCCCGGCGATCCAGACAGTCCGGGCGGTCCCGGCGACCCCGGCGATCCAGACAGTCCCGGCGGTCCAGACGAGCCCGGCGATCCAGACAGTCCCGGCGGTCCAGACGAGCCCGGCGCCACGGACGGCACAAGCGGTCCAAACACCTTGGACCGCAACACCCTGGGCGGTCCGAACGCCCTGAACGACCTTGACGGTCCTAACACTCTGAAGACCCCGGATGGCCCCTACGCACTTGACGGTCCCAGCGATCTGAACGCGGTCACCCTTTCAACGCACCCATCACTCCCGAGCACCGCGCACCTCCAGAAGGCACCCATCAGCGCAGCTCCCTCAGCGACAGCATCTTCGACTGCCCTCCCCTCGACATCGGCGATTCGGTCAGATCCCATCCCTGCTCCCGCCCCCACCCCTTTGGGCCAAGCCCCCGAGCATGCGGTCCTCAAACCGGCCCTCCGCTTCGTGGCAGGTTTCGTCTCAACAGTTGCCATCTCAGCCATCAGCGTGGGCACGCTCTTCGGCGCATTGCTGCTGTTCACCCTGATCCGCCGTAATCGATGTACGCGAACGCAGCAACATGGAGCCGCGAGGGGCCAGCACCGCAAACAGCAGCGTAAGCGGCGCTATCGAAGAAGGGCTGTCGGTAAGAAACGCGCAAAGTAGGCCCGAGGAGCGGAAAGCCGGCATTGTTGAGGCGATCTTGGCATCGACCCGCAGATCATTCAGCGCAACCTGGCCGACCAGGGCCAGGGGTTTCGTGCCCCAGCCCAAGCAATCGGTGGTCGAGCAGACCTACGGCACGCTCGCCCTGCACCGCCGCCTTGTGCGCGATTACGAGCACCGCCCGATCAGTGCGAAACACGCGTGTACTGGGCAATGACCGATGTGATGACCCGGCGGCTGATCGACACCTCCACCCGGCCTGGCGCGGCACATGGACGCCCACGACCCGCATCGTCCGCTGCTGTAGGCGATCGACACTCGACGGGATCCCGTTGGCGCGCAGGTAGAGCTTGTGCATACCGTCTCCACCGCCGTCGGACCGCCCCGGTCTTCCCACCTGGCCTGTTGCGGAGGCGGATCAGGGTGAAGTGGGTTAAACCGATGGTGCGCGCGCAAACTATGCAGTCGCCGTTGGTCAGCCATCCGAGGATCGCGCGGAGCAGGGCGGAGCAAGCGGAGCAGGGCTCCGGGCTCCGGGCTCCGGTAGCTCGGTTGGGCGTCGAGCCGGTGTCCGTTCACGCCCTGGGGTGTGCCTGGCGGTATGCCGTGCGGAGTCGCTCGATTGAGACATGCGTGTAGATCTGGGTCGTGTGCAGGGATGCGTGCCCGAGGAGTTCCTGGACGCTGCGGAGGTCGGCGCCACCCTCGAGTAGGTGCGTCGCCGCGCTGTGTCTCAGCCCGTGCGGGCCCATGTCCGGCGCTCCCTCGACCTCGCGCAGCCGAGCGTGCACCACCCGTCGTACCGTGCCCGGGTCTATCCGACCGCCTCGTACCCCGAGGAACACCGCCGCCCCTGAGCCGGCACGGATCCACAGAGGCCGTCCGTGTACGCACCACTTGTCCAGAGCCCGGAGTGCGGGCAGTCCGAATGGGACCGATCGCTCCTTACGGCCCTTGCCCAGCACTCTGATGACGTGCCGGTCCCGGTCGACATCATCGACGTCCAACGCGCACAGCTCGCTCACCCGCACGCCCGTGGCGTACAGCAGCTCCAGGATGGCCTGATCTCGCAGTTCTTTGGGCTCTCCGGCTGACGGCGCTTCGAGGACAGCCTGTGCCTGCTGCTGATCGAGTACGGCAGGCAGCGGGCGCGGCGCCTTGGCGCTGCCCAACAGCAACCCGGGGTCATCCGGCAACCAGCCTCTGCGATGGCAATAGGCCGTGAAAGTACGGATGCACGCGGTCCTGCGCGCCAGCGTGGCCCTCGCCTTACCGTCGGCATGCTGTTCGGCCAGCCATTCGCGCAACGTACTGATGTCGAGGCCGTGGAGTCGGTTGCTCAGGTGGTCGAACAGGGCCGTGACGTCGGAGAGGTACGCGCGGACTGTGTGCGGAGACAGGTCTCTCTCGAACCGCAAGTATCTGCCGAACTCGGCTATCACCTCGTCAGCTTCCAGCCGCCCGTCGGCCACATTCGCCTCCCTCTCGTAGACGCCGACCACTCCCGGAGCCGCACACCAGGTGATCGGCGTCAAGCGCGCCCTGCCTTCTGTTCATGCAGCCCTACTGGTGTTCGTGAAGCAAGCCCTACTGACGTTTCTTCGCTACCAGCCCACGCACGCCTCGTCGCCAACCCAGCGCGACGGGTGCCCATCGATTGGTCCATTGATGCGGGTAGACCCCCTAACCCACTAGGTGTTTTGTCCTGTGAGGTTGGGTACGCGGCTAGCGGGTGGCCGGCCGTTCAGAGCGGTGTGTCCGCGGTGTTGCGTGATGCCAGCCGCGGTCAGGGTGTCATGCCATAGTTCAGGGTTCGCTGACAAGCCTGCAGCCGCCGACCCGGCAGATAGGCCGCGTCCACCAGCCGACCTTGATGGTCCTGCCCGCTGATCCGTCTCTGCGGTTCGTGTCCTCTGACGAGCTTCGGTGGCCTGTATGTGCCGATCTGCTCGATCTCCTCCGGCCTCATGGGCTTCTGCCAGCCCGCCCAAGCGGCGCGAACCTACCTGGGTTCGCTCATCGCGCCGTACCTGCGGTCTGCTGTTTCGGGTTCGTCCCTTTCGGTGCCACGGTGTGGGTTTGTACCCGTATCTCGTCTTGCCTCTGCCTCGTTTCTCCAGCTTTGCACACCGGTCTGCGGTTGTTCGGGAGGATGACGTCCCCCGCGTGGGCGAGGCGTTGAGGGACGATCAGCTGGCGCTTTGGATCTTGGCCTTGGAAATTGCGCCACTTGGCGGGATGTCATCTATCGGGGCGGGAGTTCCAACCGATCGACGGCCAGCCGGTAGGAGAAGAATGCTTTCCGCGAGTGACGGCACTGACCGATCCCGGCTGGGGTCGCGATTCCGACGATCGCCGGACGGCCCGGTTACCGCCGTGGGGCTCAGCGGGGCGTTGGTGTGGGCTGTTCGGGAAGTTCACGGGTCGTCGGGGGATGGGGGGAGATCGTCATAGTCGTTTTGGTCTGAGGGGTACTGCCGTAGTGGGGCCGTTTCGTTGGCCTTCTGGTACGTGCTCGACAGCGTTTTGCGGGTGCGCCAGCCCTTGTCCACTCTTTCGATGTAGCCTGCGGCGGCCAGGCCGCCCAGTGCGCTCAAAGCCGCGTCCAGGGAGACTCCTGCCGCTACCGCGATGGATGCGGGGCCCGCGGCGCCGCGTGTGGGGATGGCGTCGAGGACGCGGCTGGTCGCTTCGTTCAGCGTGTCTCGTGGGACGGCCGGGCCTCGTGATTGGGGGGCCAGGTCGTCTCCTATCGCGCCGACTAGTTCGATCACTTCTTCGGGTGAGGTGACGCAGACGGCCTTGCGTTCGCGAAGCAGGCGGTGGCAGCCGGCCGACATGGTGGAGGTGATCGGGCCTGGTACAGCCGCCAGGTGGCGTTGGAGTGACAAGGCGTGACCGGCTGTGTTGAGTGCGCCGCTGCGGAGTGCCGCCTCCACCACGACGGTGCCTCGGGACAGGGCGGCGATCAAGCGGTTCCTGATGAGGAAGCGCGCTCGGGTGGGGTGGACGCCGGGAGGGCACTCGCTGACCACTACGCCCTGGTCGCGGGCGGCGGCGAACAGGTCGTGGTGTCCGGTCGGGTAGGTGACATCGACGCCGCAGGCCAGGACGACGACCGTGGGAGAGTCCGCGGCCAGGGAACCGCGATGCGCCGCGCCGTCTATGCCGAATGCGCCGCCTGAGACCACCGTCCAGCCTGAGTCACTGAATCCCACGGCGAACTGGGCCGCGACGTGCACGCCGTACGCCGTGGCGGCCCGTGCGCCGACGACGGCGACCGATCGCAGGCAGGAGAAGCGCAGGTCGGCCGAGCCGTGGAGCCACAGGCCGAGGGGGCTGCGGGGTCCGAGCTGGTCCAGTTGGGTGGGCCATTCGGGACTGCCGGGGATGATGAATCTGGCTCCGCTTCGTTCGCCCTCGGCGAGGTCGGCTATGGGGTCGGCGGACACCAGGCGGGCGTGCCAGGCGCGTAGTCGCTGGGTGAGGTCTGTAATGCGGCGCTCGGCGAGGGTTGCTCCGAGTTGATGACCGGAGTCTGTTATGTGCCGCTGGGTGGGTTTTGAGCTCCGTTGCTGGGTGAGGGGCGTTCCGCCTTGCTCGCCGGGGTTCGTGATGTGTTCCTGGGTGGGGCCCTCCTTGCGTTCCTGGGTGGAGCCCTCGTTGCATTGCTGGCTTGGGTTTGGGAGTCGCTGGTTGAGGTTTGCGGTGTGGTGCGGAATGAGTTCTGTGACTTGTTGCCAGTTTTGGTCTGCTGTCTCTCGTTGCGTGGGGGCTGTGAGGTGTAGGTCTTGGGTTTCCTGGGTGATGAAGTCGGGCGGGAGGGTCTCCGTGCGTACGGCGTCGATTGCTGCCTCTATCCCACAGCAGGCGATGAGACGGCCCATGGTGGGGTCGCCGGCGTCGGCCGCACGCATGAGGGCGGCTCTTGCCACCACTTCTGCTCTCGTCATCGGCGCTCCTGAGGGTTGGGAATCTTGGTGAACGGCGGTGGGGACGCCTTCATGACGGGCGCGCACCGCATGGGGGTAAGGCGGATTTCTGGACCCCGGAGGTGGAGGTGGGGGTGGGCGCTGGAATGCGGTGGCTGTTGCGGGGTGGATGGGGTGGTCACGTGTTCACCCCCAGCCACAAGGCGAGTGCCGTCGATGTTTCCGCGTATTCGGGGTGGGATTTCCCTGCCAGGTCCGTAAGGGTCCATGCGACTCGGAGGACGCGATCGAGGCCGCGGGCGCTGAGGGTGCCCGCGTCCAGGGCGGTCGTCATGCACTTCATGGCGGCCTCTGAAGGGCGGTAGTCGGCGTGGAGGGCGGCGGACGGGATTTCGGCGTTCGTACGCCAGGCGGTGCCGGCCAGGCGTTTGGCGGCTCGTTCGCGGGCTGCCAGTACGCGCTGGGCAACGGTTTTGCTTGGTTCGACGAACTGGCGGTCTGCCATGAGTTCGCGTCTGGACGTACGGGCGACCGTGACCTTCATGTCTATGCGGTCGAGAAGCGGGCCGGACAGTCTGGCCAGGTAGCGGCGTCTCATCGTCGGGGAGCACTGGCAGTTTTCCCCCTGGTCCTGGGGCTGGGCGCAGGGGCATGGGTTGGCGGCCAGTACGAGCATGAAGCGGGCCGGGAAGGTGACGGAGCCTGATGACCTGGACACCGTGACGCGACCGGTCTCAAGGGGCTGGCGGAGGGAGTCGAGGATGTGGCGCGGGAATTCGGGAGCTTCGTCCATGAAAAGGACTCCCCGGTGAGCGAGGGAGACTGCGCCTGGGCGTATGGCGGTGCTGCCGCCGCCGACGATGGCCGCCGCCGTGGCGGTGTGATGGGGGCTGACGAACGGCGGTCTGCTCAGCATCGGGCTGCTGGCCGGCAGAATGCCTGCCACCGAGTGGATGGCCGTCACCTCGAGCGCGTGGTCGAGCTCCAGGTCGGGCAGGAGCGTGGGCAGGCGTTCGGCGAGCAGGGTCTTGCCGGTGCCGGGCGGGCCGAGCATCCAGATGTTGTGGCCTCCGGCGGCGCATATCTCGAGCGCTCGGCGGGCGACCGGCTGGCCGGCCACGTCGGACAGGTCGACCGTCGGCTGGATGGTCGACGGCTGCGGCTCTGGGATGTCGTGGATGTACAGCTCTGGCGGATCGTCTCCCCTTCGTAGCCACTCGACGAGCTGGCGCAGGTCGGCGAAGGGTGCCACCTTGACGTCGGGCACCAGTGCCGCCTCCGCCGAGTTGGCGGCGGGGATGACCACCGTGACGTCTCCGTGCTCGGCCGCGCCCAGCACCGACGGGAGAACGCCTCGTACGGGTCTCAGGCGTCCGTCGAGGCCGAGCTCGCCGAGGAAGAATGGCTCTGCGACCCGGTCAGCGGGAACCACGCCGGCTGCGCCAAGTATCGCGATGGCTATCGCGAGATCGAACTGGCTGCCCCGCTTGGGGAGGCTCGCGGGGAAGAGGCTTACCGTGATGCGGGCGTCGGGCCAGGGATAATGGCTGTTGACCATCGCCGACCTGACCCGTTCCCTGGCCTCGCTGAGTGCCGTGTCCGGGAGGCCGATGAGGTGGATCCCCGCCAGGCCGTTGCCCACGTCGGCTTCCACCTCGACGCTGCGGCCTTTGACGCCGACCAGGGCCACGCTGCGGGTTCGCGCAACTGCCATCTCAGATCGCCCCCCGTACGTGGCGCAGGGAGTAGTCGCCGGCGAAACGCTCCAGGGCGATCACGTCGACTCTGACCGTGTCGAAGGTGCGGGGTTGGGTGGTGAGCCACTTGGCGGCCAGCATGCGGAGTCTGGCCAGTTTGGCCTGCCCTACCGACTCCAACGCTGTGCCGTGTGATCGGCTGGATCTGGTCTTGACCTCTACTACGACCAGGTTGGGGCCGTCTTCGGCGATGACGTCGATCTCGCCGTTTATCTTGGCACTTGATCTTGTCTCACAGGTCTGGCAGATATGTCTGCTGCACACCTGTCTCACGAAAGAGATGAGCAGTGCCCCCCACAACTACAGAAGCAGCGGCTTCCTCCCCCGAACCGCTTGAAGCGGTTGTTCAACTTCGTCGTACGTCGCGTACGCGAGCAAGCGATGCTCCTGGCGTCCCGGACGCGGCAGACGTCCTCAGGCGTGCCAACGTCGACGAGGACCAGCCGTTCATCCTGGGGCCCGACGGCTCCTACGACCTTCAGCTCAATCGGTGCCTGCGCGAGCTCGACGGCTGGGGCGTGCGCTCGGAGAACGGCCGTCTGGCCTACAGCCGGGACATCATGCTGTTCTGCCGGTTTCTGCACGAGTCACGCGGCGGCAAGTCGATCTGGGAGTGCGACGGCGCCGACTTGCGCGCCTACAAGGTGGTGCGGCTGCGCACTCCGGGCCCGCACCAGGTGACGGTGGGCACCTGGAACCGGTCGATCGCCGCGCTGGACAAGTGGGTGCAGTGGGCGATCTATGAAGGGCTGCTGGCTGGCGAGCCGTTCCGCTACGTCGACAAGACGGTGCTCACGCCGCAAGGACTCAAGCAGGTCCGGGTGAACGATCAGCATGAGGACGACCCGGAAGATGCGCCACCGGAGTTCGTGTCGATGGAGGACTACCTGCTCTGGCGGGACGTCGGCCTACGCGGTGAGCTGCCCGAGGGCCGGCCGGACCCGAGCTGGCGCGGGCGGCACGGCGAGCGCAACGCGATGTTCGCCGACACACTGGTGCATACCGGCATGCGGCTGGGCGAGGGCGCGAGTCTGCTGATCAGCGAGGTGCCGCCGTTGCACGGCGCCCGGCTGGTCGGGGATGTGAGGCTGTCAGCCGCGGTGACCAAGCGCGGCAAGCGCAGGACGGTTTACCTGCCCAAACGCGTGCTGCGCGCGCTGCACCACTTTGTCGAGATCGAGCGGGACGAGCTGGTGCAGCGGGTGCTGTCCCAGGGCGGTTACCCGGTGCTCGAGGGTGATCTGCTGGTGGCGCGGGCCGGGCGTCACGCGCTGCGGCTGCTCGACACGAGCAAGGCGTGGTCTTACAACGCGATCGGCGCCGCGGATCGGCAGCGGCTGCTGCGCGTGGATAGCGACGGGGTGCCGGCTGGGCCGTTGTGGTTATGGCTGGGTGATGAGGGGCAGCCGCTGCAGCCGTCGACCTGGCAGTCGGCGTTCCGGCGGGCCAACCAGCGGTGCGCCAAGTTCGGCATCCCGACGGAGATCCATCCGCATACCCTGCGCCACGTCTATGCGGTTCACATGCTCGGGCTGCTGCTGCGGCAGACCTTGCGGGAGCTCGGCCGGCCGGAGAACGCCAGCCTCGCGCGGGCTGAGATCCGGCGGCTGCTGATCGGCAATCCGATGCGCAGGCTGCAGCTGCTGCTGGGCCACAGCCAGGAGTCGACCGTCTACACCTACCTGGACGTTCTCGACGACGCCCAGGACATCGTGCTGGCCGCGCTGGCCGAATGGGACGCGCAGATCGCGGCGCTGGAGGCGGTCAAGCCCGGTGCCGAGGCGGCCGAATGAGTCCGCGACGCGGCCGTGTTCGTTTCCCCACGGCGGCGAACATGCCAGCCGAGCCGGTCGCGATCCCGGCGATCGGGCCCATCGTCTTCTCGGCCCGGTTCCAAGGACGGGAGGTGACCTTCGATCTGTCGGACCTGCCTTGCCCGCGACTGGTCAGGCACCTGGCACGGGCTTTGGCCGGTATCGCAGGCGACACCGGCAGCCAGCGCTCTCATCGCACCACGGAAGACAGCTTGCGCGCAGTGCGGTCGTTCGTGCAGTTCGTCGCCGCGGTCAACCCTGCCACGGCCGGGGAGTTCGGGCTGGAGGACCTTACGCCTGAGCTGTTGGAGGGCTACGAACACCATTTGTTGGCGCGACACGGGGACAAAAGCTCGACCCCTTACATCATGGTCGTCGCGGTGATCAAGCTCTTGCGCCTTGCAGCTGAAGCGAACGCGGACAAGGTCGGCTTGGAGATGCGGGTCCGGCTGGACTTCACCACCACGACGACAGGGTGGGCCTACAGCCCGTTGGACTCCTATCCGTTCCCGGTCTTCGAAGCCATCGAGGCTGCCGCCTCGTCGGACGTCCGCGCGATCCGTGACCGCATTCTGGAGGGCGAACGCCTGGCCGCGTCCGGTCAGGATCCTGAGGTCGGTGGTTGGCGCCAGCTGGAGAACATTCTCTGGCACGTCGCCCATCGAGGGCCACTCACCAGAGGGGATCTGGACAGGCCGGACTTTCGCAGCATGATCAACCGGCACGGCGGCATTCGCGGGGTGAACAGCAGGCTGTTTTTGATCTCTGCGGACCTGGTGCCGCTTCTGGTGCTGCTGATCTGCCAGACCGGACTGGAGCCCGAGTGCGTCAAGAGTCTGCGAGCGGACTGCCTGATCAACCCCGGCCGCGGGTTCGTGAGCATCGCCTACGTCAAGAACCGCGCTCGCGGGGCCACACACAAGACGATGCGGGTGGCCGACGGCGGCGCCCTGCACTACCCGGGCGGGCTGCTCCGGCTCACCTTGAGGCTCACCCAGCGCGGCCGCGATCTGCTTGGCACCGACAAGCTTTGGACCCATGTTCACTACGACGGCCCAGAGCTCTCGTTCGAGTACCGGCGTTCGCTGAACCTTTTCATGACCGGGTGGATGCGGCGGCATGGGCTGGAGGAACTTACCGACCGTGACGGAGGTCCTGCCCATCTGGACATGCGGCGGCTGCGCAAGACCTACAAGTCGCGCCGCTACCTGCAAACATCTGGCGTCCTTGAGGACTTCGCCGAGGGCCATACCAAGGGGGTCGCCGCCCGCCACTACGCCGACATTGAGGCCCACCGCGAGCTGCACGACGACGCGGTGGAGA
Source organism: Nonomuraea guangzhouensis (assembly GCF_019396345.1). Lineage (GTDB taxonomy): Bacteria > Actinomycetota > Actinomycetes > Streptosporangiales > Streptosporangiaceae > Nonomuraea > Nonomuraea guangzhouensis. Next base: position 85,294 of record NZ_JAHKRM010000001.1, read on the forward strand.
GCGGGCTTCGGGAGGCTCTGGCGACGGCGTTGGATCCGCCTGTCGTCCTGGACGACGATGGTGACCGTCTGGACGATGGCGAACCGCTGCCTCCGGACGAGGTTCGCACGGCTCTGTCCGGCGCGAACGACGTCTGGCTGGCCTCCTGCAAAGACTTCTACGCCTCGCCCTACGCGCTCAAGAAGGGGTCAAGCTGCCCGGTGGCCGTCTGGGGCTGCTTGGAGTGCCCCAACGCGGTGTTCACCACCCGGCACCTGCCCAGCATCCTGAGCTTCCTGGCCTTCCTGGAAGAGCAGCGGGAGGAGTACTCGATCCAGGAATGGAAGGCCCGCTACGGGCTGGCCTGGGAACGGATCGTCCACGGGATCCGGCCCAAGTTCAGCGACCAGCAGATCGTCACCGCCCAGGCCATCGCCGAGGCCAACGGCCCGAGCCTGGCCCTGCCCGTTCAGTTCTTGGAGATCATCACGTGAGCACAGCGCCTCAGCTCGGTCCCATCGCTGCCGAGCCGATCCCCGATGACGCCTACGTCTTGCCCGAGGCACTCACTGAAGGCGCGCCAGCCCGCGGCCCCCGCTTTGCCGACGAGGTCTGGGATTTGCGCCCCTTCGTTCCCCGCACACAGCGGCAGACCGCCTGCTATTTCGCTGACCTGGACGACGTCACCCAGCGCACGCTCCGGGAGTTTCTCTATTCCAGGATCCGGCGAGGTCCTGCGGCTGACGGCTCGGGCAGGTCTGTCGGCCGACCTCTCAAGATCACTTCGCTTTCTAGCACGGCGTTCAGGATCAAGTCTGCCCTGAGGACGCTGCGGCAAGTCGGTGCCAACCGGTTGTCAGAGGTCACCGCAGAGCATCTGCAGGATGCCTTGATGATCTGGATGGCCAAGTCACCGAATTTGGCGCAGACCTACGTCAATGAGCTGAAGCACCTGGCCGCCCACGGCCCGTTCCTCAGCCAGGACCGCCTGCTCATCTTGCCCTGGCCGGGCCGCTCCGCCACAGCAGTCGCAGGCATAAGGAGGAGCCGAGAGAACGTCACCGACCGCATCCCCGAGGAGGTCAGCAGCCCATTGATCAAGGCTGCAGTGTTTTACGTTCAGCACGCCGGCAAGGACCTCTTGGCCGCCCGTCACGAGGTCCAGGCCCTCCACGTCGCCCGCGCGGGTTTCCCCCGGCGAGGTCATGGCCGGACTGAAGCCCTGATCCGCTCCTTCATCGCCGAACGCCGGGCCAGCGGCCGGGGCATCCCCGCGTTGAACATCGAGCACGCACACACCTGCCCGGACGCGGCGATCGTCGACAGAGTCGTGCAGCGCCCGAACAACAGCATGATCGGCCTGCTGGTCGGAGCCTTCATGATGGGAAAGCGCTATCGGGACCTTCTCCGCCAGGCGGGCGACGAACTCGGCTACGAACCCGGAGGCCTGGACACCTCCATGTCGATCTGGCCCGACACCGGTCGCCCATGGCGAACCTGGCTGGACCCCTGGACCCTGCGCCTGGAACTCACCTACCTGCGAACCGCCTGCTGGATCGTGATCGCCTTCCTGTCAGGCGCCAGAGACGTCGAAATACGGGAACTCCAGCGCGATTGCGCTTTCGTCGACACCGCGGACGATGGCCGTCCTCGCTACAAACTCCGCGGCCGCGTTTTCAAAGGGCGCAAGCTCACCGGCGATGAAGCCGAGTGGGTTGTCCTCGACGTGGTGCACCAAGCTGTCGACATCCTCCTGGAGCTTAACGACGACCCGACCCATCTGTTCGGGCACCTCAAAGGCGACAACGCTGGATACAGACTGCTGGGCGCCGTCAACCTCAAACTCGCCCGATTCCGCGACCACGTCAACGACCTATTCAGCCCGCCCGGCGACCAGTTCATCCCCAACACGCCCGTCACTCAAGACACCGACGACCTCGCTGACTCCGCCGATGCCCGCCCACCGGACGGACTTGCCTGGACCTTCAACACTCGGCAGTTCCGCCGCACGCTGGCCTGGCACATCGCCCACCAACCCTTCGGGATCGTGGCCGGCGCCCGGCAGTTCCACCACACCAAAACGATCATGTTCGAGGGATACGCCGGCACCTCAGCGTCCGGGTTCGCCGCCGAGGTCGCTGCGGAAGAAGCCGTCGCCAACCTCGACTACCTGGAAGACCTCTATCGCGACTGGAACGACGGCGGCCGTTCCAGCGGCGGAGCGGCCCGTCGCATCGATGCGGAGTTCGACCGCATCCGGCGTGAACTCGGCGACCTGCCCGGTGTCGTGGCCAGCCCGTCCCGGCTGCGCACGATGTTGCAGCACCTCACCAAAATCCTTCACCCGGGCACGCTCAACGACTGCTTCTTCCAGTCCTCCACCGCCGTCTGCGCCAAACGCGCCAAGCCTCTCGGCCGACCACTGCCGATGATCAACATGTGTTCCGCCTGCCCCAACTCCCGGCGGACCGCACTTCACCTGCCCCGTCTCGTCACGGCCCGCGATCAGGCCCGGGACGCCCTCGACGCTCCGGCCGAGCTGCCGCCTCTGCAGCAGATCGCGCTCACCGACTACGTCACCGGGTTCGACCAGCTCATCGCCGAGCTTCACGAGGACGGAGCATCCTGCCTATGACCGGCACCGACAGCGACCGGACCGTTCAGGCCGCGTTCGCGCGCCTGGCCCGCGAACACGCTCTCACCGACCTCGACCGGCAGATCATGAACGGCTTCGAACGGCTCATGCTCGGCCGGCCCGAGATCAGCGACGGCACCGTCACCGTCACCAACATCTGCGTCGAGGCCGGCGTGTCCCGCGCCTCCTACTACCGCTCGCCGGTCGCTGCCGTGATCAAGGAGCTTATGGTGGCCCCGACGGTCGCCCGGCCCGAGGTCGAGGAACTGCGAGCTGAGATCAGCCGGTTGAAGAAGGCCGAGCGCAAGCTGCGTTCGGACAAGGCCACCGAGCTCCGCGAGCTGACCGACACGGTGAACACCTACGCCGACCACATCCAGGTCCTCACGCTGCGCAACGCCGCTCTGGAAGAAGAGAACGGGCTCCTTCGCAAGCGGCTGGAACGCGCCGCCGACAACGTCACCCCGCTGAAGGACCGCTGAGGTCTGCACGTGTCGACGGCGCCGTCCCGGCTGTCCGGTTAATCGGATTTGTTGGCCACTAACTGGTTCAGCACACTGATGACCGTCAGGCCCCCCGTGATGGCGGCGGCCAGGCCGACCACACAGCCGATGGCCGTCGCCGCCGCCGGGCCCGCGTCATGCGCCACGAGCCCGGCGGTGAGCCCGGCGCCCAAGCCGATGATCAACGCCGCCGTCATCGACAACACGACGATCATGAAGGTGCGCGTGGAGAACAGCGCGGCGTTCGCCTCCGCCGGGTTCTCAGGCCGTATTGCGGGAGGTCGTACTCTGAACATGCGGTGTTTCCTCTCAGTCGAACAGGCGATGAGGCACCACACGGAGCGGGTCCCGGCTTCCACCCGGGGACCGCTCCCCCTAATGAACGGGCTCGGTTCGGCGCCTCGCTCTCCATCATTCGGCGCAAACACCGCGATGGCGAGTAGGCTGGGAGCACGCTCTAACCCGCCAGGGATACAGCAGATATCAAGTTGTGAGGGTGAGTCACTGGCGGGTTAAGACGTTCAGATCAAGAGGTCATGATTTTGTTCAAACTAAATTTGTTCCTCCTCTCGCTCCCGGCGAAGGAGCGGGCACGACTCGCCCGCCGTCTCGACCGACTGGTTGTGACCGAGCCGCTCATCGAGGGGGCGGCAGCCAAGCTGAAGGCCCTGGGACGGCATAGGACAGTGCGAGTGCGGTCCCGATTCGTCTACCAGTCCCAGCCCGCTCCAGGAGACGCCTCGGATCGCAGACTGCCGCCGCCGTCGGATCGCCCGCCGGCGACTCGCATGCTCAGCCCGAGGGGCATCGCTCTTCGCTTCTACCTGATCGCCCTCTGCGCCGCCCAGATGCGGACCAAGGCCGGTGGCCGGCCCCGCAACGATCTACCGCTGATCGCCGGAGGCGACGAAACAGGGTGGATCGACCTGATCGCCGTGCCCGTCAAACCGCAGCGGTCAGGCAACTTCAGCGCCAGCCCATCAAGTAAGAAGCACCGGCAGGTGATCTCGGCTCTCCACCATCTCTCCGACCCCGACGTCCAGCTGGTCCGCCTGCCCAAGGCGGGCAAGAAGTCGGGCAAGTTTGAAGGTTTTCAGCTTTGCGACGAAGGGGGCGTCAGGGCCGACGGCGAGGTTCCTGACTATTCCGTGCCCAGGGCGACCGACCTCACCTTTGAACTGCCCCTCGGGCTGTTCACGAACGGCTGGATCCATCTGCTGGAAGACACCGAACTCGCGTTCCTGATGATGGTCGCCCACGCCTCCCAGCGAACCGACCCGGAAGAGCGGGTCAAGATCGAAAGCGGGACTCGGCTCCTCCACTACGGCCTCGGACGGGACGCTTACGAAGCGCACAAGACGCTCGAAGCTTTCGGCCTGCTGGACGTCGATATCGACGAGAGCCGCCACGAGGACGGAAGAGTAATGAACTACGGCAAAGGCGGACAAGCCCGGCTGCACGCGTTCCGCCTCCTGCCCGACGGATTCGACGAGCCCGCAGCGGCCACGATCACGAAGGCCCTCAAAGCCCCCTAAGACGCGACGTTACTCACACTCGAACCCGCCTGGTCTCGGCTGAGACACTCTCGGCCGAGACAGCTTGACAGATCACATAACGCCGTGGCGGCAGCGCCAGTTGCGTTCGATGATGGTCATTCCCTCGGCTTCCAGGTAGTTGACGGCGAGTTGCTCGCCGTGTTTGCCGAGGTCGTTCCTCGTGGCCATGTGGCACCTCCGGGCCCTGACTTTCGCGTATCGGGGGTGGAGGGGGTCGGGCCGAGCGAGGTTCTGTGGATAGGCCGGGGTGGTGGGGGCGGGGTTGTGGATAAGTGCGGAGCGGATCCAGGTGTCCGGCACCGCGCTGAGTGAACGGCGCTGCGCTGGGTGAGGGTCCTTGGGTGCGCCGTGCTGGGGCCGCCGTGCTGGGTCCGCCGTGTTGGGTGCGCCATGCTGGGTGAGCGTCTCTGGGTCCGCCGTGCTGGGTCCGCCCTGCTGAGTGCGCCGGACGGGAGGGCCGGACGGGAGGGCCGGACGGGAGGGCCGGACGGGAGGGCCGGACGGGAGGGCCGGACGGGAGGGAGCCGTGCTACTTGACGCGAGACGCCGCCACGGACGCGAGGTGCTGATCCTGCGAAGCCGTATTGCGCCTGATCAGGGGCGCGGTCCGGGATGGCGGCTGATGACGGCTGGTTAATCGCGCGTGGGCGGCTCGGTGGGCTGGGCTACGAGAAAGGCTCTGGTGGGTGCCCGCGTTTGGCCCCCGACGGATGAACTGTGGGTCGAGGATCGTTGTGGGCGACTCGGCGGGTGGGCCCAGGCCGGGGTCAGGGGTCCTACGCGGGCGGACCGGCGGACGGGCCGGGCAAGGGTCCTATGGGGTGGGGCAGCACAGCGGGCAGCCGCGCCAGCAGGGCAGCGGATGACCAAGCGGGCCAGTGGATGGCCAAGCATGCGGCCAGACAAACCCGTAGATGGCCGTGGGTCCAGGCCCTTCACAGGTGGCGCCTGACCGCAACCACCCGCCCCACCCAACAACCACCACAGCAACCCCAGCCCCTCAAACCAAGGGCCAGCCCCCAACGCCCCTCAACCAGCTACCCCGAGAAGCCCTCCTTCGGCATCTCCAGGTCGGCCTTGGCCAGTTCCTCGACGTTGACGTCCTTGAACGTAACAACCCGCACATTCTTCACAAACCGTGCAGGCCGGTACATATCCCAAACCCAAGCATCCTGCATCTTCACATCGAAGAACACGTCCCCGTTCTCCGCGGTCCGGACGTCGAGATCTACCGAGTTGGTCAGGTAGAAGCGCCGCTCCGTCTCCACGACATACGTAAACAGCCCGACGACATCGCGGTATTCGCGGTAAAGCTGCAGCTCCATCTCGGTTTCGTACTTTTCGAGATCCTCTGCGCTCATCGCGGTCCTCCTGTCGTACCGGTCTTCCGGTTCGCCTGGTCAGGCAACCCCGGCCCCCATTTCATTTTCCCCCATCTCCCTGGCCACCGTGACGAAGGAGTAACGGTGGTGGGAGCAAGGGCCGTTCGTCTCCAGCGCCAGTCTGTGTCCTGGAGTGACGTACCCCTTGTGCTCGGCGAAGCCGTAGCCCGGGAACTCCGCGTCCAGCGCGACCATCATGCGGTCCCTGGTCACCTTCGCCACGATCGAGGCCGCGGCCACGCACGCGGCCACCTGGTCCCCCTTCCACACCGCCAGCGAGGGCGCGGGCAGGCCCGGGACGGGGAAGCCGTCCGTGAGGATGTACCCCGGGTCACAGGACAACCGTGCGACGGCTCGCCGCATTCCGGCCACGTTGCTCTTGTGCAGCCCTCGCGCGTCGATCTCGGCCGGGGGGATGACGACCACCCCGACGTGCGCCGAGTCCATGATCAGGTCATAGAGCCGTTCTCGTACGGCCGGCACCAGCAGTTTCGAGTCGTTCAGCCCCTCGATCGGCCTGCGCAGGATGGCCGCGGCGACCACCAGCGGACCGGCGCAGGCCCCCCGGCCCGCTTCGTCGACCCCGGCGATCGGGGTCAGGCCCCGGCGGGCCAGGGCCCGCTCGTAGGCATAGAGCCCGGAATCACGCCGGACAACGCTGGGCCGAGGACGGAACGCAACTGTCATGACAAGAGGCAGCGTACGCCCCAATCGCCGCAAACCGCGACCGGAAGGCGGCTCTACTTGACCTTGTCGAAAGTGTCAGGACGCATGAAGATCAGCCCGCGCGACAGCGGCCAGTAGCGCATGACCGCCTTTCCGATCACCGCGTCCTCGGAGATGAACCCGCCCCCGGGCTCCTCGACGTGGCTGCGCGAGTCGGCCGAGGCGCTGCGGTGGTCGCCCATCAGCCACAACTTGCCGGACGGCACGGTGTACTTGAACGTGTCGCCCGACGGGAAGTCGTCGGGATAGAGGTAGGACTCCTCGTCCAGCGGCGTGCCGTTGACCGTCACCCGCTTCTTGGCGTCGCAGCAGGCCACCTTGTCGCCACCGATGCCGATGACCCGCTTGATGGTGTCCTCGCCGTTCCAGCCCTTGAACACGATGATGTCGCCGCGCTCGGGCTTGCCCGAGAGCTTGTTGACGAACACCCGGTCGTTGATCAACAGGGTGTTCTCCATCGACTCCGACGGGATGTAGAACGAGCCGATGACGAACGTGTGCAGCACCAGCGCGATGCCGACGCCGAGGATCAGCAGGAGGATCGTTTCGCGGAAGCCGCCCTTTTTCTTCTTCTCCACCGGCGCCGCCTTCTTCGTGAAGGACATCAGTGCCTCCGGCTGCGGCGGCGCCGACGGATCAGCACCAGGGGGAAGGCTCCCGCGAACCCGGCGACCAGCGGGACGGAGTCGCCCAGCGCCTGCAGCGCCGGCTGCCCGAACGTGTCGGGGATGGACAGCGTGGTCGCCCTGTTGAACGGCCACACGATGACGAACGCCCGCCCGACCACCTGGCCCACGGGGATCGAGCCGCCACCCGGATCGCCCGTGTGCGAGCGCGAGTCGAGCGACACCGAGCGGTGGTCGCCCATCACCCACAGCCGCCCCTTGGGCACCGTGATGTCGAAGAACTTGTCGGAGGGCACGTTGCCCGGATAGAGGTAGCCGCCCTCGTCGATCGCCACGCCGTTGACCGTGATGCGCTGCTTGGAGTCGCAGCACTTGACGTGGTCGCCACCGACGCCGATGACCCGCTTGATGTAGTCCTTCTCGCCGGGCACCACGCCGAACGCGGTGCCGACCCAGCGCAGGGCCGCCGCGACCGGGTTGGACGGCTCCTCCATCTCGAACTCGCCGTCCCACGAGTCGACGCCCGAGAACACCACCACGTCGCCGCGCTCGATGTCGCGCGTGTGGTAGACGATCTTGTTGACCAGGACCCGGTCGTTCTTCAGGAGAGTGTTCTCCATCGATTCCGACGGGATGTAGAAGGCCTGGATCACGAACGTCTTGATGATCAGGGCCAGCACCAGCGCCACGACGACCAGGACGGGAAGTTCTTTCCAGAACGACCCCTTTTTGTCCTTCTTGCCGCCCTTTGCTGGCTTCTCAGTCTCTTCGGCGACCACGTCCACCTCGTCCTTGACAGGGCGGCGCGGCGCGCCGTGCTCCTGGCTCTCGCTAGTCATCGCTGACGAGCCTAGATGATGCATCGGCTCGACAAGTCTCGACCGACGTTACACCCGCGCCCGAGTCGCTCCACATAAAAGAAATGCCCCCGCAAAGCCGAATGGCCCGCGCAGGACGCGGGCCATTCGGAAAGGTCTGTGTCACTTGGCGGGTACGGCCTCGCGCTTCTCGCGGATGCGGGCGGCCTTGCCGCGCAGATCGCGCATGTAGTAGAGCTTGGCGCGACGCACGTCACCGCGGGTCACGAGCACGATCTTCTCGATGATCGGGCTGTGCACGGGGAAGGTCCGCTCGACGCCGACGCTGTAGCTGACCTTGCGGACCGTGAAGGTCTCGCGGGCGCCGCTGCCCTGCCTGCGCAGCACGAAGCCCTTGAAGACCTGGACGCGGGAGCGGTTTCCTTCGACGACGCGGACGTGAACCTCGAGCGTGTCACCGGGGCGGAAGTCCGGCACGTCTCCGCGCAGGGTCGCCTTCTCGAGCTCCTGGATCTTCGTGTGCATGAGAGCTGTCCTCAAGTCCTCGCGAGCACGCGGAGGTCCACCCGGCCTGAGCTCGCGGCGGACGCGCCTGCTGATTCGATGAACCCGGGACTGTCCCCCGGGCATGGCAGACCAACCACATGATGGTCGGTAGCGCTTCAGTTTGCCATATCTTCCGGCTGGAAGCGAAACGAGAGCTCCTCCAGCAGCCGCCGGTCGTGCTTGTCGAGCGTCTCGGGATCGAGCGCCGAGGCCAGCTCGGGCCGGTTGGCGACGGTACGGCGGAGCGCCTCGTCACGCCGCCACCGCGCGACCTTCCCGTGATGCCCGGACAGGAGCACGGGCGGCACCTCGTGCCCCCGCCAGACCGGCGGCTTGGTGAAGACGGGCCCTTCGACGAGGTTGCGCATGGCCCCCGGCGCGAAGGAGTCGTCGACGGCCGAATGGGCGTTGCCCAGCACACCGGGCAGCAGCCGGCCGATGGCCTCCACCATCACCAGCGTCGCGACCTCGCCGCCGCCCAGCACGTAGTCGCCGATGCTGATCTCGTCGACGCGCAGGCGCGTGCCGTATTCGGTCATGACGCGCGAGTCGATGCCCTCGTAGCGCCCGCACGCGAACAGCAACCAGGGCTCGGCCGCGAGCTCCTGGGCGAGCTCCTGGGTGAACGGCCGTCCGCTCGGCGTCGGGACGATCAGGCGCGGCGAGCCGCCCTCGGTCACCGCGTCGATGGCCTCGCCCCACACCTCGGGCTTCATGACCATGCCGGGGCCGCCGCCGTAGGGGGTGTCGTCGACGGTCTTGTGCACGTCGTGGGCCCAGTCGCGGAGCTGGTGCACCCGTACGTCGAGGGTGCCGCGCTCGCGGGCCTTGCCGATGAGGGAGACGTCGAGCGGCGCGAAGTATTCAGGGAAGATCGAGACGATGTCGAGCCGCATCACAGCAGCCCTTCGGGCGGGTCGACGACGAGCCGGCCGCCTTCGAGGTCGACCTCGGGCACCAGCGCCCTGACGAACGGGATGAGCGCGTCGTCCTGGCCGCTGCGCCGTACGACCAGAAGGTCCTGGCCGTGGTGGAGCACGTCGGTGACCTCGCCGACGGCCTCGTCCGAGGCGGTCACGACCGTGAGCCCGATGAGCTGGTGGTCGTGGAACTCGTCGGGGTCGTCAGAAGGCGTCACCTCGGCGGAGTCGATGACCAGCATCGTGCCGCGGAGGTCTTCGGCGGCGTCGCGTGCCTTGATCCCGGCGAAGGTGATGAGCAGCGCGCCTTTGTGCCAGCGGCGGCTCTCGATGACGAGCGGCCCCCTGTCGGCGGGATCGGTGGCGATGGTGGCGCCGACGGCGAAGCGCAGCTCGGGATCGTCGGTGCGCACCTCCACGGTCACGTCGCCGCGTACGCCGTGCGGGCGGCCTATCCGGCCGACGACCAACTGCACTTGTACCTACCTTTTCTAACGCAAGCGCCCCCATCGGCGAGAACCGATGAGGGCGCGGGAACCTGACGCTAACGGACGGCTTCGTCCAGGTCGAGCAGATCGACCCGGACGTACTTCCCGTCGGCCAGGGCATTCACGACAGTGCGCAGCGCCTTGGCGGTGCGCCCGCCGCGACCGATGACCTTGCCCAGGTCCTCGGGGTGCACCCGGACCTCCAGGACGCGCCCGCTGCGAATGCGGCGTGCGCGGACCCGGACATCGTCTGGATGTTCGACGATGCCCTTAACGAGGTGCTCGAGAGCCTCCTCGAGCATCTTCAGGCCTCGCCCTCGGTCTTGGTCTCGGCGGGAGCGGCCTCGGTCGCCTCGTCCTTCTTGCGAGCCTTACGCGGCGTGGTGGCGGCGGTGCCGGTGTCGCCACCGGACAGCGCCTCCTTGGCCGCGGCCTCGTAGATGGCGTGACGGTCGGGCGCCGGCTCGGCGACCTTCAGCGGCGCAGGGGCGGCCTCGCCCTTGAACTTCTGCCAGTCACCGGTCAGCTTGAGCAGCTTGAGCACCGGCTCGGTCGGCTGCGCGCCGACGCCGAGCCAGTAGGCCGCGCGCTCGGCGTTGACCTGGATAACCGAAGGGTCTTCCTTCGGGCGGTACACGCCGATCTCTTCGATCGCCCGGCCGTCACGCTTGGTGCGGCTGTCGGCGATGACGATGCGGTACTGAGCGTTGCGGATCATACCGAGACGCTTGAGCTTGATCTTGACTGCCACGGGTGTGGTCTCTCCTGCATTCGAGCGTGGGTGAACGGCATCTCATCGAGTGGGGCACGATGGGAGTCCGCTCCAGGGACAGGCATGACCGGCGGGAGGTGAGAGGGCACCCACCTGGCCACGGTGTTCCAACATGTCATTGTGCCAGACGCGCGGCACTGCACACGACCCGCACGCGCGGGTCGCCGCATTCGTAAACCCGAAATATCCGGAAAGTTGCTACTTATCGCCCGGGAGATTGAACTTGCTGGGGTCGAAGCCCGGCGGGAGTTCCATACCCGGAGGCAGCTTCCCGCCCAGGTTGCCGAGCAGACCGCCCTTGGGTGCCTGCGGCTCGGCGGGCGCCGAGTCCGGCTTGCCCAGAGCGGCCTTACGCGGGTCGCCGCTCACGCGCCGCCCCTTCTTGGTCTTCTTCTGAGCCTTGACCGCCTTGCCCCGGCCGCCCGGCATGCCGGGGATGCCCATGCCCCCCGCCATCCGCTTCATCATCTTCTGGGCGTCGAAGAACCGCGTCACCAGGTTGTTGACGGCGCTGACCGTCACACCGGAGCCGGCGGCGATGCGGGCCCGGCGGGAACCGTTGATGATCTTCGGGTCCTGGCGCTCACCCGGCGTCATCGAGCGGATGATGGCCGCGATGCGGTCGAGGTCGCGGTCGTCGATGGAGTTGAGCTGATCGCGCATCTGCCCCATGCCGGGCATCATGCCGAGCAGGTTCTTGATCGGCCCCATCTTCTGGACCATCATCATCTGCTCGAGGAAGTCCTCGAGCGTGAAGTTCTCGCCCGAGGTGAGCTTGCCCGCCATCTTGGCGGCCTGCTCCTCGTCGAACGTCTTCTGGGCCTGCTCGATCAGGGTGAGGATGTCACCCATGTCGAGGATGCGGGACGCCATCCGGTCGGGGTGGAAGGCGTCGAAGTCCTCGAGCTTCTCACCGGTCGACGCGAACATGATCGGCCGGCCGGTGATGTGCCTGACCGACAGCGCGGCGCCGCCGCGGGCGTCGCCGTCGAGCTTGGTCAGCACCACCCCGTCGAAGCCGACGCCCTCCATGAACGCCTGGGCCGTGGTCACGGCGTCCTGGCCGATCATGGCGTCGACCACGAACAGGACCTCGTCGGGCGAGACCGCGTCGCGGATGTCGGCGGCCTGCCGCATCATCTCCTGGTCGATGCCCAGGCGGCCGGCGGTGTCGATGATGACGATGTCGTGCTGGGCGCGCTTGGCCTCCTCGATGGAGCGGCGGGCGACCGCGACCGGGTCGCCGACGCCACTGCCGGGCTCGGGCGCGTAGACGACCACCCCCGCGCGCTCACCCACGACCTGGAGCTGCTGCACGGCGTTGGGGCGCTGAAGGTCGGCGGCCACGAGCATGGGCGCGTGGCCCTGCTCACGCAGCCACTTGGCGAGCTTGCCCGCCAGCGTCGTCTTACCGGCGCCCTGCAGGCCCGCGAGCATGACGACGGTCGGCGGCGTCTTGGCGTAGCGGAGCCGTCGCGTCTCGCCGCCGAGGATCTCGATCAGCTCGTCGTTGACGATCTTGACGACCTGCTGCGCCGGGTTGAGCGCCTGGGAGACCTCGATGCCGCGGGCGCGCTCCTTGACCTGGGCGACGAACGCCTTGACCACCGGCAGTGCGACATCGGCCTCAAGCAGCGCGATGCGGATCTCGCGGGTGGTGGCGTCGATGTCGGCGTCGGACAGCCGACCCTTGGAGCGGAGGGAGGAGAAGACCGATGTCAGCCGGTCGGAAAGCGTCTCGAACACGTGGTAGGCCAGTCCTCGAAGCGAATGTTGGTCTAATGGTTCAGCCTATCCGCTCCGGCAGCCCTTCCAGCCTGGCTCGGCCATCCGGTCTGTCAGCATGCCCCAGACGGCGACATCCCGGACGGCGGCCTGCCAGGCGGCAGGCGAGGTCAGCTACCGCTCCAGCCCGGCACCGCCATCCGGACCGTCAGCGCGTGCTCGACCAGGTTGATGAGCGCGCTCTTCACCGAGTCCTTCGACCGGGCGTCCAGCCGGACCAGCGGGATGTGCGGCGCTAACGTGAGAGCGTCGCGCACCTCCGCGTCACTGTGCGGGTACGAGCCGTCCCACCCGTTCACACCCACCACGAACGGCAGTTGCGCCTCTTCGAAGTAGTCGATCGCGGGGAAGCTGTCGGCCAGCCGGCGCGTGTCCACCAGCACCACGGCGCCGATCGCACCGCGCACCAGGTCATCCCACATGAACCAGAACCGGTGCTGTCCGGGCGTACCGAACAGATAGAGGATCAGGTCACGGTCGAGCGAGACCCGGCCGAAGTCCATCGCCACGGTCGTGGTGGACTTCAGCGGCGTCATACCGAGGTCGTCGATGCCCGCCGAGGCGTCCGTCATGACGGCCTCGGTGGTCAGCGGCATGATCTCCGACACCGCGCCGACGAACGTCGTCTTGCCCACCCCGAAGCCACCGGCCACCACGATCTTCGTCGAGGTGAGGCCGGGGCTAGAGCCTGCGAAGTCCACTGAGCACCCTTTCGAGCAGGTTTACGTCTGGTCGTCCGGACTCCAGCGCTGGCTGGTGTACGCGTACCAGACCTTCGGCCGCCATGTCGGCGATCAGCACGCGCACCACACCGAGCGGGATCCGCAACAGGGCCGACACCTCGGCCACCGACCGGACCTGCCGGCAGAGCTGGCTGATCGCCTGATACTCCGGCGTGATGTGGGAGAACTCCCGGTGCTCGGCCGTCGCGGACGAGACCAGGGCCTCCATCGCCAGCTTGACCCGGGGCGCGGTCCGTCCTCCCGTCACAGCGTAAGGACGGACCGGCGACGCGGGATCTGAACTCAGCTGCGGCTGGGGATGGGGTTGGGGCTCCCAGCCACCGCTGTTCCACCTTGGGTCCGTCACCTACATCACCTGGTCTGGCTGGCGCGCAGCTCTGCGCGCACCGCCGGAGTAAGTACCTGACCGGCACGATCGACCATGAGCGTCATTTGGTACGCGACCAGCCCCATATCGCAGTCGGGAGCCGCCAGCACCGCCAGGCAGGAGCCGTCGCTGATCGACATGATCAGCATCAGCCCGCGTTGCATCTCGACGATGGTCTGATTGACCGCACCACCCTCGAAGACCCTGGCCGCTCCCTGCGTCAGGCTGACCAGCCCGGACGCGATCGCGGCCAGTTGATCAGCCCGGTCTACGGGGAAGCCCGAGGAGGCCGCGAGCGGCAGACCATCGGACGAAACAACGACCGCGTGAGCGACGCCTGGAACGGTACTGACGAAGTCGGTGATCAGCCAGTCGACTCCGCGTGCCGCGTGGCTCAGATCGTTCATGCGCCCTCCTCCCTGCTATCAACGGGCCTCGAGCCGGCGGGGTACGCCCTGCCCTCGCTGATGTCGTCACGTGCCGCGCGGAAGCCCTGCTGGAAGCTGGACAGGCGGCTACGGACGCGGTCAGGCGAGACAGAGGGCATCGGGGTGACGCCCTTCGGCGCGGAGGCGGTGTCGGCGGAACCCGGAACGAGGTTCGCCTTGGGCACCCGCTTGGGCAGCCCGGAGGCGGTCGCGCCGTCACGTACCGGCTCGACCACGGCCTCCGCGGCGCTCCAGCCGGCGTCGGCCTTGGAGGAACCCCAGCTCGCGCCGCCTTCACCATGCTCGAACCAGGCCGACTCCACCGAGGCGAAGATCGGCAGGTACTCGTCACCCGAGGACGCCGGCTTCACCGCCGGGATGGGACCGGTGGCCGCCGACTCCGTCTCCGGGAAGTCGTACCTCGGCCTGGGCGGCGGGCTCGACTCCACCGGCCTGTCGCCGAAGCTCCAGTTCTGCGGCGGCTGGAACGGCGGCTGGTCGGTCGGCCGCTTCGGCAGCAGACCGTTGTCGCCGGACCAGTTGCCACCGCCGCCACCGCCCTGGCCTCGCGACGGCACCCAGACGTCGGCGGTGTCGTAGCCGCCGCTGCTGGCACGCGGGTCGGCGGGCCAGCCGTTGACGTCGGACGGCCACTGAGGCATGGACGGCCAGGCGCCCGCGGACTCCGGAGGGTTGGACGGGTACGACGGATGTCCCGGGCCCATCTGGTAGCCGCCACCCTGCCACTGCGGAGGAGTGACGGGAGGGGCGGGAGCAGCCGGTGCGGGGGCCGCGTAGGTCTCCTCGCGCACGGGCATGCCGCCCTGCGTGCCGGCGTAGGCCGGGGACTGGCTGCCGAGCAGGCTCTCGGGCACCAGCACCATGGCGGTCAGGCCGCCGGAGCCGTGCGGGCGCAGTTGCACCCGGATGCCGTGCCGGTGCGCCAGCCTGGCGACCACGAACAGGCCCATGCGGCGCGACACCGAGACGTCCACGATGGGCGCGTCGATCAGGCGGTCGTTGGCCTGGCCCAGCTCCTCTACGGTCATGCCGATGCCGGAGTCGGTGATCGACAGCATGACGCCGCCGCCGTCGATCCGGCTGCCGGAGACCGTCACGCGGGTCTCGCGCGGCGAGAACGACAGCGCGTTCTCCACCAGCTCGGCGAGCAGGTGGATGACGTCGTTGACGGCCTGACCGGCGACGGACACGCCGTCGGGCACCTGCAGGACGACCCGCTCGTAGTTCTCGACCTCCGACAGGGAGGCGCGGGCCACGTCGACGAGCTTGACCGGCTGGCTCCAGCGCCGCGGCGGGTCCTGACCGGCCAGAACCAGGAGGTTCTCGCTGTTACGCCGCATACGGGTGGCCAGGTGGTCGAGCTTGAACAGGTTCGCCAACCGGCTCTCGTCCTGCTCGCCCTGCTCCAGCCCGTCGATGAGGGTGATCTGCCGCTCGACCAGGGTCTGGCTTCGGCGGGACAGGTTGACGAACATCGCGTTGACGTTGCTACGGAGTCTGGACTCCTCACCGGCCAGCCGTACGGCTTCGCGGTGTACCTCGTCGAACGCCCGCGCGACTTCCCCGATCTCGTCCTCGGACATGACGCCGATCGGCTCGACCTCCGGTGGGCCGGTCGCCTCGGACTCGCGCAGCTGCTGGACCGTCTCCGGCAGGCGGCGGCCGGCGATGAACAGCGCCTCCCTGCGCAGCCGGCGCAGCGGGCCGCTGAGCGAGCGCGCCATGAGCGAGGTGACCACGAGGACCAGGATGAGCAGGATGGCGATCGCGATCGCGATGATCATCGCGCCTTGCTGCTCCTGGCCCTGCAGGGTCCGGCTGCGCAGCAGGATCGAGTCGGAGACCTGCTGCTCGACCTTGCGCATGCCGTCGATCGTCTTGCTGACGGCGTCGAACCAGTCCGCGCCGTTGCGCTGGAGACCGAGGGCCGGGTCGACCAGGAGCGCACCCGAGTCCTGCAGGAACAGGGCGCGGGCCTGGATCAGCTCGGCCTTGTCGACGGCCTGGCCGCTGACGATGTCGTCGTACGCCTGGCGGATGTTCAGCGGCACCTGGGCCCGGAACGTCGCCAGCTCGCTGTTGCGCTGGGCGCGGGCGGCGATGAAGGCGTCGAGGTCCTCCTTGCCGAACCGCTTGGCGGCCAGAGCGGCCACGAGGAGCGCGCGCTGCTTGGAGACGAACTGCTTGGCCCTGGACAGAGCGGCGAAGCCGGAGACGCTGTCGGCGAGCTCCTTGTCGGCGGCACCCTGGTCGATGTTGTCATTGAGCGCGACGAAGTCGGAGATGCTCCGGTCGTACAGGTCGATGACGGAGCTGACGTTCAGCTGCGATTCCACCGACGCCCTACGCGACTGGTCGATCTCGTCAAGACGGTTCTTGACGCGGACGGCCTGAGCGCGCTGCGGGCTGTCGGACGTGGCGAGCTTGTCGACACCGGCGCGCACCTCGTCACGAAGCTTGTTGACGGTGCCGTACTGCTCGCTGACCTTGGCCTTGCCGGCCGCCGTGCGGCCGAGGGCGACATAGCTGGCGGTGAGGTCGCGTTCGAGCTCGACCTCATGAGCGAGCGCGGTGAGCTGGCTCGCCAGGATGGCGACGTCGTTGACTCTCTCGTACTCGGTGGCGCTGCTGATCGAGGTGGCTACGCGGAAGCCGCCCAGGACCAGGGCCGCCAAGGTGGGAATGACGACCAGGACGAGCAGCTTCGAACGCACACGCCAGTTGCGCAGCGCGAAGCCACCCGTCTTCTTCGCACGCCCGGCCCGTGCTTTGGGCTTTGACTTGGCGTGAAGTGCCGCAGGAGCGGGCGCTTCAGCAGTTAAGCCGGGATCCCCACCTGCTGGGGGGAATGCGTTCCTCACTGGCCTCCGCAACCTCTCCTCTGATGGTCTGGTGCAAGAGGATCACGTCATGCATTGTGTTTGCCGCTGTGACGCCGACGCACCCATGGGGCGAGAGCTTATTTGAGCACAACAACAGGAGATCGGCCAATACCGCAAAGGTCGCAGTCAACCTATCTCTTCGCAAAACGTACCAAACCGGACATTTCCCACATGTTCCTGGTGGACGCCCGGGTCTCACTCCGTCGATTCGGACAATCATCTCAAACCTACATGGTGATCATCATTTCCACATATATATTGTTAATTTCCAGAATCGGGGGACCATGCGCAAGAGTTAGCTGCGCTAGGGTGCGACCGTCGTCGATCACCCCCCGTTCGAAGGAGACGCGACATGAGGTTCGGTGCACTAGGGCGCACCGCCCTGATTGGACTTGTGGCCACCCTTGTCATTACGGGGTGTTCCAGCTCAGATAGCAAGACCGGAGGCACCACCAATGCCAATGGTCTTGAGAAGACAGAACTCCTGATCGGGCAGTTCCCCGGGGCGGACTCGGCCCCGTTGTTCATCGCGATCGAGCGTGGCTTCTTCAAGGAGCAGGGCCTCAACGTCAAGACAGAGGCCATCCAGGCACCCCAGGCCGTGCTGCCCAAGCTCGGCAACGGCAGCATGGACGTGGTGCTGGGCAGCTACGCCACCATCCTGTCCATCCAGAGCTCCGGCCTGGAGAAGTTCAAGTACATCGCGGACTCCTACCAGGGAGCCCCCGGTGCCTTCGGCATCATGGTGGCGAAGAACTCGCCCATCAAGAGCGTCGGCGACCTCAAGGGCAAGAAGATCGGCGTCAACGCCAAGGTCGGTCTGGGCGTTCTCACCATGAACCCCCACCTGAAGATCGCTGGGCTCGACCCGAAGACCGATGTCACGTACGTCGAGGTGCCGACCACTGACTGGCTCACGGCACTGGACAAGCACAGCGTGGACGCGGTCTGGATGACCGACCCGTACGTCAGCCAGGCCAAGAGCCAGCTCGGCGCGTCCATGCTGCTCGACACGATGTCCGGTCCCACGGAGGGTCTGCCGATCACCGGCTGGGCCGCGACGGAGAAGTGGGTGGGCAAGAACCCCAAGACCATGGGCGCCTTCCAGCGGGCCATGGCCAAGGCGCAGAACATCGCCGCCACCGACCGCAGTGCCGTGACGAAGATCCTTCCGACCTACACGAAGATCCCGCCGAACGTCGCTGCCACGCTCAACCTCGGCAACTACCCGACCTCGCTCAACGCCCAGCGCATTCAGCGAGTCGCGGACCTGATGGTCGAGTACGGCTTCATCCCGAACAAGATCGACGTCGCCTCGATGATCGTTACCTCGCAGGGATGACCGCTGCCACAACACTGACGCGCGGCGGGCGTTCCCCGCTCGCCCGCGCCAGGGTCGGAAAACTCGTCCGCCACGCCATCGGCGTGGCGGTTTTTCTGCTTGTCTGGGAGCTCGCCAGCAGGACCGGGCTGTTCAAGTGGCTGCCGCCGGCCTCGGCCTGCCTGGCCAGGGTGGTGAGCCTGGCGTTCGATCCGGAGTATCTCGCGGACCTGTCCTCCACGCTGCTCGCCGCCGTGATCGGTCTGCCGCTCGCCATCCTGATCGCCGTCCCGGTGGGCCTGCTGCTCGGCACCGTCCCCGTCGTCGAGGAGATGACCCGCGCGATCGTCGAGTTCCTGCGGCCGATCCCCTCGGTGGCGCTGATCCCGCTGGCGCTGTTCATCTTCCAGCCCGAGATCAACGCCAAGGTCGCGCTCATCGTCTACGCCGCGTCCTGGCCGATCCTCATCAACACCCTCTACGGCGTGCGTGACGTCGACCCCCTGGCCGCAGAGACACTGCGCTCGTTCAGCTTCGGCTCGGCGGCAGTTGTCTGGCGGGTGTCGCTGCCGAGCGCCGCCCCGTTCATCTTCACCGGCATCCGGCTGGCCGCCTCGATCACACTCATCCTCGCCATCAGCGTGGAGTACGTCATCGGCGGCTCCGGCGGGATCGGCGCCTTCCTCATCGAGGCGGGCACCGGCCTGGGCGACCAGGCGATGATCGACGTGATCGCGGTGCTGCTGTGGTCGGGCGTCATCGGGCTGATCGTCAACACCCTGCTGCTGCGTGCCGAGCGGCGGCTCTTCAAGTGGCGGAACGCATGATCAAGACCCTGGTCAAACGCCTCTGGCTGGTGCCGGTGGTCCTCGTCGCGTGGGAGCTGATCACCAAGTCGGTGGCGAGCCCGTACTTTCCCCAGCCCACGGTCATCGTGGCGCGGATGTACGAGATGTGGTTCTCCGGACCGCTCATTCTCACCGACGAGGCGGTGAACAACTTCGTCCCCAGCATCATCAGGCTGATCGGCTCGTGGAGCCTGGCTGTAGCCGTCGGGGTAGCACTCGGTGTCGCGATCGGCAGGGCCGCCTGGCTGGCCGACTACATCGACCCGCTGGTGGAGTTCGGCCGGGCGGTGCCGCCACCTGTGATGTTCTCCGTATTCCTGGTGCTCTTCAGCATGGGCACGCAGCTCCAGGTGGCCACCATCGTCTTCGGCATCATCTGGCCGATCCTGCTGAATTCAATCGATGGCGCGCGTAACGTGGATCGTCTCCAGATCGAGACCGCGAGCGTCTTCGGCGTCCCGGCGAGACTGCGCCTGTTCAGGATCATCCTGCCCGCCGCCTCACCGAAGATCTTCGCGGGGCTGCGGCTGAGCGTCTCGCTGGCGCTGATCCTCATGATCGTGTCCGAGCTCAAAGGCAGCACCGACGGTATCGGCTACCTGCTGTCCGACGCGAGCGCCCACTCCGACATGCCGGCCCTCTGGGGAGGAGTGGTCGTGCTCGGTGTGCTCGGTTACGTACTCAACGCCCTGTTCCTCATGGTCGAACGCCCGATGCTCACATGGCACCGTGGCGCTCGCCGTACCGCGTAGGAGGCGGATGTGACTGACCTGTTGCTGAAGAACGTGCGAGTTGTTACCCACGACCGGGACGAACCGGTCGTCGCGGACATCGCCGTGACCGGCGGGCGCATCGAGCAGGTCGGGCCCGGCCTGTCCGCCGAGGGTGTGGCGGAGGTGCTCGACGGCGACGGGAAGCTGGCCTTCCCCGGCGTCGTGGACGCCCACCAGCACTGGGGCATCTACAACCCGCTGCCCGCCGATGCCGCCTCGGAGAGCATGGCCAGCGCCCAGGGTGGCGTCACCACGGCACTCACCTACATGCGGACCGGCCAGTACTACCTCAACAAGGGCGGTCCCTACGCGGAGTTCTTCCCCCAGGTGCGCGAGCAGGCGGAGGGGCAGGCGTATATCGACTACGGCTTCCACCTCGCGCCCATGTCGAGCACGCACATCGGCGAGCTGCCCGACCTGATCGAGAAGTTCGGGGTCTCCTCGTTCAAGATCTTCATGTTCTACGGCGGCCACGGGCTGCACGGCCGCTCGGCCGACCAGAGCAAGTTCCTGATGCTGCCCGAGGGCGAGCGCTACGACTACGGGCACTTCGAGTTCGTGATGCGCGGCGTGCAGGAGGCCAGGGAACGCTTCCCCGAGCTGGCCGACGAGATCTCGCTGTCGCTGCACTGCGAGACCGCCGAGATCATGACCGCCTACACCAAGCTGGTGGAGGAGGCCGGTGACCTGAGCGGGCTCGCCGCCTACAGCGCCTCCCGGCCGCCGCACTCCGAGG
Source organism: Nonomuraea guangzhouensis (assembly GCF_019396345.1). Lineage (GTDB taxonomy): Bacteria > Actinomycetota > Actinomycetes > Streptosporangiales > Streptosporangiaceae > Nonomuraea > Nonomuraea guangzhouensis. The sequence goes on from NZ_JAHKRM010000001.1 coordinate 106,149, forward strand.
GGCTGGCGGTCTTCATCGCCTCCTACCTCGCCCACGAGACCGGCCTGGCCAACATCAACCTGCTGCACCTGTCGTCCCGCAAGGCGCTCGACGCGGCCGTGCGGATGGCCAAGACCTTCCCGCACATCGACTTCCGCCGCGAGGTCACGATCGGACATCTTCTCGCCGACATCGAGACGGCCAACGGGATCGGTGCGAAGGTGAACCCGCCCATCCGGCCGCGCGAGGACGTCGAGGCGCTGTGGGAGTACGTGCTCGACGGCACCGTCGACTGGGTCGTCAGCGACCATGCCTGCTGCCGGGAGGAGCTCAAGTTCGGCACTCCGGCCGACGACGTCTTCGTGGCCAAGGCCGGATTCGGCGGCGCCGAATACCTGCTGCCCGGCCTGATCACCGAGGGCCGCCGCCGCGGCCTGCCCTACGGGCGCATCGCCGCCCTCACCGCGTGGAACCCCGCCCGCAGGTACGGCCTGCGGACCAAGGGCACGATCGCGCCCGGTTTCGACGCCGACATCTGCCTGGTCGACCCCGGGAGCACGTGGACCGTGCGCGCCTCCGAGTCGGAGTCGACGCAGGAGTACACCCCCTTCGAGGGCTTCGAACTGACCGCGAAGGTCACCGATACGTTCGTCAGAGGCAATCACGTCCTCGACGCGGGCAAGATCGTGGGCCGTCCGGTGGGCCAGTACATCTCCAGACCGCTGGGCTGACCTTCTCCCCCAAGGAAACCTCTTGCTTGAGATAGACAACCTCACGCACGTCTACGGCGACGGGCCGACACGCCACCACGCCATCGACGGACTGAACCTGAGCGTCGCCGAAGGCGAGCTGCTGTGCATCGTCGGGCCCTCCGGGTGCGGTAAATCGACCCTGCTGCGCTCCATCGCCGGCCTGATCAAGCCAACGGGCGGACAGATCCGGGTCGAGGGCGAGCTGGTCCGCCAGACGCCCGCCAATCTGGCCGTCGTCTTCCAGGACTACAGCCGCTCGCTGTTCCCGTGGATGTCGGTGGCCGACAACGTCGCGCTGCCGCTGCGCCGCAAGGACATGACCAAGGAGCAGCGCCGCGAGGCCGCGCACGAGGCCCTGGAGTCGGTGGGGCTGGCCGCCGCCGGGCGCAAGTACCCCTTCCAGTTGTCAGGCGGCATGCAGCAGCGCGTGGCGATCGCCCGGGCGCTGGCCTACCGGCCGGCGCTGATGCTCATGGACGAGCCGTTCGGCTCGGTCGACGCGCAGACGCGTGAGGACCTCGAGGACCTCGTGCTGAAGGTACGCGGGCATCACCAGATGACCATCGTGCTCATCACGCACGACATCGACGAGAGCGTGTACGTCGGCGACCGGGTCGTCGTGCTGTCCAAGGCGCCCGCACACGTCGTGGGCGACCTGAAGGTGGCGCTCCCCAGCCCCCGCGACCAGATCACCACCCGCGAGCACCCGGACTTCGTCCATCTCCGCGCCGAGGTGGGACGCCTGGTGCGCGGCGTGGCGTCCGTCTGAGCGCGCCTTCGCCAACCGCTTCCCGCACGGCGGTCGAAGCCGGAATCACCAGTGCCGCCGGGCGTCTCGCCCGGCGGCACTGGTGCAGAGGAAGTCAGGCCGGCGCGGAGTGGCGGGTCAGGGCGTGTTCGACCAGAGTGATCAGGGTGCCCTTCACCGAGTCCCGGACTCGGGCGTCGAGGCGGACGATCGGGATGTGCGGGTTGAGCGACAACGCCTCCCGGATCTCCTCCTCCTGGTGCTGGAAGCTCCCGTCCCAGCCGTTGATGCCGATGACGAAGGGCAGTTTGGCCTCTTCGAAGTAGTCGATGGCCGGGAAGCTGTCGGCCAGCCGGCGCGTGTCCACCAGCACCACCGCGCCGATCGCGCCGCGCACCAGGTCATCCCACATGAACCAGAACCGGTGCTGTCCGGGCGTACCGAACAGATAGAGGATCAGGTCACGGTCGAGCGAGACCCGGCCGAAGTCCATCGCCACGGTCGTGGTCGTCTTGTTGGGCGTGAGAGACACGTCGTCGACACCCGCCGACGCGTCCGTCATCACCGCTTCCGTGGTGAGCGGCAGGATCTCGGACACCGCCCCCACGAACGTCGTCTTGCCGACGCCGAACCCGCCCGCGACGACGATCTTCGTCGACGTGAGGCCGGGGCTAGAGCCTGCGAAGTCCACTGAGCACCCTTTCGAGCAAGTTGAGGTCCGGCTTTCCCGCGTCCAGCGCAGGCTGGTGCACGCGGATCAGGCCCTCCGACGCCATGTCGGCGATCAGCACCCGGACCACCCCAAGAGGCTGCCGTAAAAGGGCGGAGATCTCGGCAACCGACCTGACGTTCCGGGTGAGCTGAATGATCGCCTGATACTCCGGACTTAGAAGTGAAATGTCTTGATATTCCGAGGTCACGGAGGACACGAGCGCCTCCATGGCGAACTTCATCCGCGGGGCCGTACGGCCCCCTGTCACGGCATACGGCCGGACAAGGGAACTCGGCTTCTGCGGACGGGGAGCCGACGGATGCGGCGGAGTGCTATCACCAGCCCAACCCTGACCTGACATCATGTTCTTCTCCTGTCACCGTCCGGCTAACGCGGACGGGACGCCTGCAGCTCGGCGCGTACGGCCGGGGTGAGCACTTGGCCCGCCCGCTCCACGAGCAGCGTCATCTGGTACGCGACCAGGCCCATGTCACAATCGGGCGCGGCGAGCACAGCGAGGCAGGAGCCATCGCTGATGGACATGATCATCAGAAGTCCGCGCTGCATCTCGATGACGGTCTGGGTGACCATACCGCCTTCGAACACACGAGCCGCGCCTTGCGTCAGGCTGATCACACCCGAGGCGACCGCGGCCAACTGGTCGGCCCGGTCCTTGGGAAAACCCTCGGAGAAGGCCAGTGGCAAGCCGTCAGACGACACCACCACGGTGTGCGCGACACCGGGCACGTTGTTGACGAAGTCGGTGATCAGCCAGCTGATGCCACGCGCTCCCTGGCTCAGTTCTCTCATTGCTCCTCCTCATTGTCATCTCCGCGGGTGAACGCGCGGCCTTGCCGAACCCCCTGCTGGAAGCTGGACAGCCGGCTCCGCAGGCGATCGGGGGAGATCTGCGGTGCCGGTGACGTCGCCTGCGGTTCCGCCAGGCTGGCCGTACCGGGCACCAGGTTGGCCTTCGGCACCCGCCGCGGCAGGCCGGAAGCCGTCGTACCGCCCTTGGCCGGCTCGGCGGCGGCCTGCGCGGCCTGCCAGCCGGTGTCGGCGGGCGAGGACCACGACGCGCTCACGCCGGACCCGCCCGGCACGCGTTGCGGCAGCGCCGGCTTGTCCGTCGTCGCGGCGGACGCGGCGGCCGGCGTCGCCGCCGGCGGGGGCGCCGCGGCGGGCTGGGCATAGGGCTGCGCGTACGGCTGAGCGGGCGGCTGCGCGAAGGGCTGGGCCGCGTGCGGCGTGGTGAGCGGGCCGGCGGGCGGCACGGCCGGGATCCCGCCGATCTGCGTCTCCTCCTGCGCGGAGGATTCGGAGATCGGCTCCTGGTACGGCTTGACCTGCTCGGGCTCCGGCCGGCGGAACCAGTCGGAGCCGACCGACGAGAAGATCGGCAGGAAGTCGTCGCTCTGCTCCATCGGCGAGTTGCGCACCACCGGGAGCGGGCCGGTCAGATCCTTCGAGGAGTACTCGCCGGGGCCGAACGGGTTGAACGCGCCGCGCCCGTTGTGCGTGAACGGCTCGACGGGCGGGATGGGCGAGTCGGCGAACGACGGCCAGCGGTGCTCCTCGAACCCGAAGCCCGGCTGCGAGTCGCCACCGTAGGGCGACTTGGGCTGCTCGACGAACGGCGACCTGGGCGGCTGCTCCTCCACCGACCCGTAGGGCGGCCAGTTCGACTCCTGCGCCGGCACCGGCGGGGGCGGCTCCGTGGCGAAGGACGGCCAGCGGGGCTCGTCCTGCGCGGGCGGTGGCGGTTCGGTGGCGAAGGAGGGCCAGCGCTGCTCGTCCTGCCGCGGCGGCTCCTCGGCGAACGACGGCCAGCGCTGCTCCGGCGCGGCGGCCGCGGGCGGCTCTTCGGCGAAGGACGGCCAGCGCTGCTCGTCGGGCTGCTGCCGCGGCGGCTGCTCCTCGCCGAACGGCGGCCAGTTGCCGCCGCCACCCGGCAGCGGCAGCGAGCCCGGCCACTGCGTGTCGACCGGCGCGTCGTCCGACGTGCGGATGTCGGGGGTGTCGGTCTTCGGCCCGCCGTAGACGCCCGAGCCGTTCGTCGAGGACGGCTCGATCATGCTCGGGTCGAAGGTGGTGAAGGCTTCGTACTGGCTGCCGCGCTGCTGCGGCACCGCGCCCTGGGGACCGGCGATGAGCATGTCGGGCAGCATGACGAGCGCGGCGAGGCCGCCGGGCTCCTTCATCCCGAGCTGGACCCTGATGCCGTGGCGCAGCGCCAGGCGGCCGACCACGAACAGGCCCATGCGGCGCGAGACGGCCACGTCCACGACCGGCGGGTTGGCCAGCCGCCAGTTGGCCTCGGCCAGCTCGTCGGCCGACATGCCGATGCCCAGGTCGCTGATCATCACCTGGATCCCGCCCTCGATGGGCGTGCTGGTGACCTGGACCTTGCTCTCGCGCGGGGAGAAGGAGATGGCGTTCTCGATCAGCTCGGCGAGCAGGTGCACGGCGTCGGTGACGGCCGGGCCGGCGATCTCGATGCCGGACGGGATCTGGATCTGGACCCGCTCGTAGTTCTCGACCTCGGACAGCGAGGCGCGGGCGATGTCGACCAGCGGCACCGGCTCGCTCCACTTGCGGGCGGCCTCCTGGCCGGCGAGGACCAGGAGGTTCTCGCTGTTGCGGCGCATGCGGGTGGCCAGGTGGTCGAGCCGGAACAGGTTCGCCAGCCGGTTCTCGTCCTCCTCGCCCTGCTCCAGTCCCTCGATGAGCTGCAGCTGCCGCTCGACGAGCGTCTGGCTGCGCCGGGAGAGGTTGACGAACATCGAGTTGACGTTGGCACGCAGCTTGGCCTCGTCGCCGGCCAGCCGGATCGCCTCGCGGTGGACCTCGTCGAAGGCCCGGGCCACTTCCCCGATCTCGTCGCGGGTGTTGACACCGACGGAGGGCACGTCGGGCACCTCCGCGCTGTCGCCGGACTCGCGCAGCAGGCGGACGGTCTCGGGCAGCCGGGTGGTGGCCACCTGGAGCGCCTCGGCACGCAGCCGGCGCAGCGGGCGGACCAGCGAACCGGCCACCCGGGTGGTGATCACCAGGACGAGGAGCAGCAGGACCAGGATGGTCGCGCCGGAGATGATGGCGCTGCGCTGCTCGGTGTCGCTCAGGTCGCGGGTGGTGGCCACGATCCTGGTGGCCAGGCCGTCCTCGACCTTGCGCATGGCGTTGGCGGCCAGCGTGGTGCTCTCGTACCAGAGCTGGATGTCACGGCGAGTGGTGATGTCCAGGTCCTTGATGGTCTGGAACTCTCGCAGCTGGGCCAGGGCGCGCTGACGCATCGCGTCCGCGCGGTCGATCTGCTGACCTCGTACGCCCTTCTGAAACGCCTGGAGATCCGGGCGGGTGGCTTCCGCCTCGAAGGTGGCCTGCTCGGCCTGCTGGTTGTTCCACGAACCGAGGAAGTCGGAGAGGTCGTCGTAGTCGAGCCGGCGTTCGATCAGCGCCACGATCAGGATGCCCTGCTGACGCGAGACCTCTTCCTTGGTCCGGTCGAGGGCGGTCAGCGCGGCCACGTCGCCCTGCAGGCGGTCGTCGCTGATGCCGTCACCCAGGTCGCCCTGGAGGTTCTCGAGCACGTCGATCATGGAGGAGTAGGTGCGGAGCGCGGCTCGGGGCGGCACGCTCGCCTCACCCGCGATCGACTTGCGCAGGCCGTCGAGGCCGGTGAGCCATCGGCGGATCTCCGACACCTCTTCGATGACGCGGGCGGTGTAGGTGGCGTCGATGGCCGTCATGCCGGCGAGCACCCGCTGCTTGGCGGCATCGGAGGCCTGGCGCTGCGCCTTGAGCTGACTCAGCCGGCTGGGGCGCCGGCGGTCGGCCATGTACCACGCGGTGAGCGTGCGTTCCTTGGCGAGCTCGTGCGACAGTGCGCCGACGCGCTGGACCAGCTCGGCGACCGTGGTCAGCCGGCGGTACTCGGAGCTGGTGCCGATGGCGTTCGCCAGCTGGACCCCGGCGAGCAGCACACCCACGATGGTGGGGATGAGGATCAGCGCCACCAGCCTGGAGCGCACGCGCCAGTTCGCCAGCCGGAACCGTCCGCCTGTGTGCTCCCCGGACCTGGTGTGCCTGGGGTTATCCGTCCTCACTGACTCTCGCAACCTCTCGCCGTTACGTGCTCGAAAATCTGACACGCTTGGGGCGCATGGGATTTCTGCGGGCCGGGTAATTGGAACACAACCCGTACCAGATCGGCCAACCGAACATATCCCATCAAATGCGACCAAACGTGCCTTCGAGGTCGCATATCGCCGTGCGTGTTTTCAGGCGGGCCGGAAGGAGTCGCGCTCCACCGGCGCCGCGTGCTTGACCATCAGGTGACGAGTCACCGAGTACTCCTGCACCGCCTCCTGGCTCATGTCCTTGCCGAAACCACTGCCCTTGACCCCACCGTGCGGGGCCTCGCTGGCGATCGGCAGATGATCATTAATCCAGGTCACACCCACGTCGAGGCGGTGCGAGACCCGCATCGCCCTGGCCACGTCCCGAGACCACACGGACGAGGCCAGACCGTAACGCGTGTCGTTGGCCAGCATCACGGCCTCGTCCTCGGTGTCGAACGGCAGGACCACGAGGACGGGGCCGAAGAGTTCACCCTGGACGATATCGCTGTTCTGTGACACTTCGTTAACAAGTGTGGGTAGGTAATACGAACCGGGCCCTTCGACCGGGATGCCACCCTGCACGACGTGGCCGCCGGAGCCGGAGACGAAGCCGTGCACCCGGTCGCGGTGCGCCGCCGAGATCAGCGGGCCGACGTCGGTGGCGGGGTCCCACGGGTCGCCCACGGTGATGCCGGCGAGGGTCTGCCTGATGGCCTCCACCGTGTCGTCGTACACCTGCCGGGCCACGTAGACGCGGGTGGCGGCGGTGCAGTCCTGACCGGTGTTGTAGGTGGCGCCCATGGCCACCCCGCGGGCCGTCTCCTCCAGGTCGGCGTCCTCGAAGACCAGCGCGGGCGCCTTGCCGCCGAGCTCCAGGTGCACCCGCTTGAGCGTCTTGGCCGCGCCCGTCATGACGGCCCTGCCGGTCTCCGTCGAACCGGTGACGCTGACCATGTCCACACCCGGATCGGTGACCAGCGCCTCGCCAACCTCGGCGCCGCCGGTGACCACCCGCACCAGGCCCGCCGGCGCGCCCGCCTGGACGAACAGCTCGGCCAGGCGCAGCGTGCTGCGCGGCGTCTGCGGGGCGGGCTTGATGACCACCGCGTTGCCCGCGGCGACGGCCGGGCCGAGCTTCCACACGGCCATCACGAACGGGAAGTTCCACGGCGCGATCGAGCCGACCACACCGAGCGGGCGACGCAGCATGACCGAGGTGTAGCCGCGGCTGAACACCCCGGCGCCCGACCCGTCGAGCGAACGGGCGGCCCCGGCGAAGAAGCGCAGGTTGTCGACCGCGAACGGCAGCTCGCCGTCCCTGAAGACGGCCGCGGGCTTGCCCGTCTCCTCGACCTCCAGCCGGGTCAGCTCCTCGGCGTCGGCCTCGACCAGGTCGGCCAGCCGCAGCAGCACCCGCGCGCGCTCTCCCGGGGTGGCCTGCGACCACTCCTCGAAGGCGGTGCGCGCCGTCCGCACCGCCCCCGCCACGTCTTCCACCGGGGTGTCGGGGACCAGGTCGCAGACGAGCCCGGTCGCCGGGTTGATCAGCTCACGCATCGGACTTCAGGCCCAGGGTCTCGATCAGGTCGGCGGCCTTGCGCAGACCGTCGCGGCCGCGGATCTCCTCGCCCGCGGCGGCCAGCCTGGCGCGCAGCTCCGAGTCGCCGAGCAGGCGGTCGAGCGCACCCGTCAGCTCCTCGTCGGTGAAGGTGTAGGTCGACAGCCGCACGCCGTAGCCGAGCTCGTCCACGCGCTGGGCGTTGTCGTACTGGTCCCAGAACAGCGGCAGCAGGATCATCGGCTTGCCGAAGTGCAGCGCCTCGGTGGTGGTGTTGTTGCCGCCGTGCGTGATGACCAGGTCGCAGAGCGGGATGATCTTCGTCTGCGGCAGGAACTCGGCGCCCCACATGTTGTCGGCCAGCTTGATCTCCTCGTGCAGCGGGCCCTTGGAGACGATGAACTGGTGCGGGGTGGTGGCCAGCACGTCGATCACCCGCTGCATCAGCTCCACGTCGGAGGAGCCGAGCGAGCCGAGCGAGAAGTAGACCAGCGCGCCGTTGTTGCGCTGGAACGGCAGCTGGAAGTCCTCGTCGGTCTCACGGACCGAGGAGTCGAGCCGGTGCCAGCTGGGGCCGAGCGGCCGGGCGTCGGTGTAGTCGAGGATCTCCGGGAACACGTAGAGGTTCAGGTCGCCCTCGTGGATGAAGTCGAGGTCGGGCAGCGGTTCGGTGCCCTGCTCGACGCACCACTCGTTGAAGGCCGCCCAGACCTCACGGTGGGTGCGGTCGTACTCGGCGCGGAAGGCGTCCCACTCACCGCGGTGGTCGGCGGGCAGCCCCGAGAACACCGGGGCGATGTCGTCGCCGCGCACCTCCAGCGGGTTGCAGGACACGATGCGGACGAACTTCTTGCCGGTCGTGAGCAGCGCCGGGAAGGTGATGACGTTGTCCTCGACGATGACGTCCGGCTGGACCCGCTCGATGATGGCCTTGAGCTGCGGCTCGCAGTACTTGACGCCGTCGATGAGCGAGTCCCAGATGGGCTTGGTCACCGTCTCGAGCTGCTCCAGCGTGCTCTTGCGGTATTCGGGGGCGGTCTCCCGGATGAAATCCTTCCAGAACTGCCCCGCGTCCTGCTCCTCGGCCCCTTCGGCCGGCGGCGCCAGGTCGACCAGGTCCTCCTCGAAACCGAGCGCTTCGAGCTTGCCCTTCCACGACGACTCTGCGGCGAAGACGACGCGGTGACCGCGGCGACGCAGGATGTCGCCAATACCGATGCTGTTGTTCGTGGGCCCGTAGGCGCTTTCCGGCATGAACAGGATGGTGAGGGACATCGCAGACTCCGAGGTGGACTAGCAATTGAAGAGGAATTCAAATACTCATCTAGCGGGGACGCCAACTTCAAGGCACTATGGTCACGGCTTCCTGAACGGCAGACAAACAAGGCGGTGATTGTGGCCCAGCGAAAGAGCCGCAGCGACCGGCGCATCGACCTGATCGAGGCGGCCCGGCGGGCCATCATCCGTCACGGCATCGACCGCGTCCAGCTCTCGCATGTGGCCGAGGAGGCCGGGCTGACCTCCGGTGCCGTGCTCTATCACTACCCCGACCTCAGCGAGCTGCTGGTCGAGGCGCAGCACGCCGGGATGGAGCGGTTCTACGAGCAGCGGCTGCGCCAGCTCGTCGCGCTCACCGACCCGGCGGAGAAGCTGGTCATGACGATCAGGTCGGGGCTGCCGACCGGTCCGCTGGATCCCGACGTCAGGCTGCTCAACGAGCTCGGCGGGGCCGCGGGGCGCAACAGGGTGTACGGCGTGCTGCTCACCTCCCTGTACGACCGGCAGGTGTCGATGTACCAGTCGATCCTGGACACGGGTTCCGCGCTCGGAGTGTTCAAGCTGAGCTCCGACTCGCTGACGATCTCGCGCAACCTGGTGGCCCTGGAGGACGCCTACGGCTACCGGATCACCGCCCGGCACCCGGTGATAGACCCGCAGGAGGCGGCCGAGCTGATCCTCTCCTACGCGCGCACGGCGACGGGCCACGAGCTGACTCATCCGGCCGTGCCCTGACCCGCCGGGATGATGACGGCGTCGTCGTGCCGCCAGTGCAGCTTGACCTTGGCGCCCTGCTGCACGGCGCTGGCGCCCTGCACGGCCACCAGGACCGGCTTGACGTGGCCGGGCAGGTCGACCGAGATGTGGGAGACGCCGCCGTAGAAGCTGACGTCGAGCACGGTGCCCTTGAGTCCGTGGGCAGCCGTCTCGTCGCGTAGCTCGACCTTCTCCGGGCGGACGCCGAGGAGCGCCTTGGCGCCGGCCTCGAGCTCCTCCAGCGGGGTGCCGGGCAGCAGGCCGAAGTCGGCGGTCCTGAGGCCCTCCGCGCCGCCGGCCGTACCCTCGAACAGGTTGTTGGCGCCGACGAAGTCGGCGACGAAGGGGGTGCGGGGCCGCTCGTAGAGCTCGACGGGCTCGTCCACCTGGCGCACGCCGCCCCGCTCGAAGACCGCGATGCGGTCGGCCAGCGACATGGCCTCCTCCTGGTCGTGGGTGACGACCACGAAGGTGATGCCGACCTCGTGCTGCAGCCGCTTGAGCTCCAGCTGCATGTCGGCGCGGACCTTCTTGTCGAGCGCGGAGAGCGGCTCGTCGAGCAGGAGCAGGCGCGGGCGCTTGACGATGGACCGGGCGAGCGCGACGCGCTGACGCTGGCCGCCGGAGAGCTGGGCGGGCTTGCGCGCGCCGAGCTCCGACAGGCCGACGGTCTCCAGCACCTCGCCGACCCGCTGCTTGATCTCCTGGCGCGGCAGCTTCTCCCGCTCCAGGCCGTAGGCCACGTTCTTGGCGACGGTCATGTGCGGGAACAGCGCGTACGACTGGAACATCAGGCTGATCGGCCGCCGGTTCGGCTGCTTGGCGAGCAGGTCCTCACCGTCGAGGGTCACCGTGCCGCCGTCGGGCGTCTCGAACCCGGCCAGGATGCGCAGCAGCGTGGTCTTACCGCACCCGGAGGGCCCCAGCAGGGCGAAGAACTCACCCTGGCGGATCTCCAGCGAGACTCCGTCGAGCGCGGTCACATCACCGAACCGCCGGGTGATCCGGTCAATCTTGAGCACGTGATTCCCCGATCTTGGTGATCCGCTGTCCAGCGATCACCGCCGTGAAGCTCACCAGGAGCAGGATGGCGGCCAGCGCGTTGATCTTCGGGGTCACCCCGAAACGGATCATCGAATAGATGACGATCGGCAGCGTCTGCTCGGTGTTGCCGATCGTGAAGAAGGCGATCACGAACTCGTCCAGCGACAGCGTGAAGGCCAGCAGCGCGCCCGCGATGATGCCCGGCGCGAGCTGCGGCAGCGTCACCTTCACGAACGTGACGACCGGGCCCGCCCCGAGGTCACGCGAGGCCTCCTCCAGCGAGGTGTCGGCGTTCGTCAGCCTGGTGCGCACCACCGCGGCGACGAAGGCCATCGAGAAGACGGCGTGCGCGAGGATCACCGAGTAGAGCCCCAGCGTGAGCTGGATCATCCCGTAGAAGACCAGCAGCCCGATGGCCAGCACCAGGTCGGGCAGTACGGCCGGCATCAGGGCGAACGCGTCGAGCGTCTTCGACCGCGTGTGCCTGACCAGGCCGACGGCCAGCAGCGTGCCGAGCACGGTCGCGATGGCGGTCGATCCCACGGCCACGATGAGCGTGTTGACCAGGCCGTCCCTGACCCGCTCGTCCTGGGCCAGCTCGCCGTACCACTTGAGGCTGAAGCCCTCGTAGGTGTACGCCGACCTGCCGGAGTTGAACGACATCACGACGAGCACGACGATCGGCGCGTAGAGGAAGACGTACGTGGCCCAGAACGGGACGTGCAGCCACCTCGCCCTACCCACGGCGGGCCGCCCACGACTGCGCGATCAGCAGCACCACCAGGACCGCCACCAGGGCCAGCGCCAGGGTGGAGCCGAAAGGCCAGTCCCGTGCCTTCAGGAACTCGGTGCGGATCAGGTTGCCCACCATGATCGACTTGCCGCCCCCGAGTATCTCGGGGACGACGAAGTTGCCGAAGCTCGGCACGAACACGAACAGGCACCCGGTCAGCACACCCGGCACCGTCATCGGCAGCGTCACCTTGCGGAAGGTGGTGAACCCCGACGCGCCCAGGTTCGCCGACGCCTCCCACAACTGCGGGTCGAGCCGCTCGATCGCCGAGTACAGCGGCAGCACCATCAGCGGCAGGTAGGAGTAGAGCAGCCCGAGAACGATGGCGCCCTGGTTGTAGAGCAGTTCGTACGGCCCGAGTCCGAGCGCCGTCAATCCCGAGTTGAGCAGGCCGGGCCCGCTGAGCAGGATGATCCAGGCGTAGACGCGGATGATGAAGTTCGTCCAGAACGGCAGCACGACGGCGACCAGCGCGACCGTCTTCCACTTGGGTGGCAGCCGCGCGATCAGGTAAGCCGTCGGATAGCCGAGCAGCAGCGCGATCAGCGTCGTGAGCCCGGCGATCTTCAGCGAGGTGCCCACCACGCCGAGGTAGAGCGGGTCGAGCAGGCGGCTGAAGTTCTCGCCGGTGACCTCGTAGACGACGCCGCCGAACCGCCCGCGCTGGAAGAGCGTGTAGCTCAGCACCAGCACCAGCGGCACCAGAAGGAGCACGACCAGGTAGGTCAGCCCGGGTGACAGGAAAACGAACGCACCCAGCCGGCGCCCCCTCGAAGGGGACACCGGCCGGGTTTCAGCTTGTGCTTTCACCGCTGCTACGACTGCGCCGTGATCTCGGTCGACATGCGGGTGTACTTCACCGACGCCTGACCCAGGTCGATGATCGACTCACCGTTGAGCAGCTCGGCCGGCTTGATGCCCAGCAGCGAGCCCTCGGGGATCTGCACCTTGTCCATGGCGGCCTTGTTGGGCACCTTGTAGTTGATGTTCGCGGCGGCCCAGCCGTGGATCTCGGGGTCGAGGATGTAGTTGATCAGGGCGTGCGCGGCCTCCTTGTTCTTGGAGGACTTCATGATCACCATGGTGTCCACCCAGAGGTCGCTGCCCTCCTTCGGCACCACGAACTTGATGTTCTTCTGGTCCGTGGGGCACCAGCCGTCCCACGCCTCGACCATCACGGCCTCGCCGGACTTGAGCTTGTCGCCGAAGGTCGTGTCGTCGTAGCCGAGCAGGTGCGGCTTGGCCTCGACGAGGAGCTTCTTGGCCGCGGCGATCTCTTCGTCCTTGTCGGTGTTGACCGAGTAGTGCAGCGCCTTGAGCGCGGGCAGGGCCAGCCAGCGCTCGGTGGTCATCATGGTGACCTTCTTGTCGGCCCAGGCCGGCGGCGACAGGATGTCCTTCCAGCTCGTCGGCGGCGTCTTGGCCAGGTCGCTGCGGTAGCAGATGCCGGTCGTGCCCCAGGTGTAGGGCACCGAGTACTTGTTGCCCTTGTCGTAGGAGAGCTGGGTGGCCTCGGGGTAGAGGTTGGCCAGGTTGGGGATCAGCTCCGCGTGGATCGGCTCCAGCAGACCCTGCTCGTTGAGCGCCTGGGCGTACTGGCCCGACACGAACGCCACGTCGATGCCGCTGTCGCCGCCGGCGGTCAGCTTGGTCATCGCCTCCTCGTTGGTGGCGTGGAGCTGGATCTTCAGCGGGAACTTGAGCTTGTCCTTGACCTTCTCCGGCAGCTCCTTGGGCGTGTAGCCGTCCCACACCGTCACGTTGACCGACTGCTTCGTCAGGTCGGCGTTCGGGTTGAGCTGGTCGGCCGTCGCCGCCGGCGCGGCTGCGCTGTTGGTCGACTCACCACCGCACGCCGCGACGGCGAGCGCGAGGCCGACCACCGCCACGGCAGCCGGAAGACGACGGGTGAACCGGGTACGGGAGGACACGGCCGCTACTCCTTCAGGGTTCCAAGAGACGAGAGGGGTCGCGCGACCAACCGGGCACGGCGGACCAGAGCAGGAGTGTTGCAGCAGAAATCAACATGGGCAAGACTTTTGCGGACACTGTTACCTGGATGTTTGGTCTAGCTGTTGAACATGAATTCAATATGGAAGCGGTTGCTCTCTCTCGGTGAGAAGTCTCCCACCGAGCAAGATCGCGGCGTCTCCGCCGCACTCGTGACGGCGCTCGTGGATGGGGTCGAGGTGCCACCACCCTTCGCCGTCCGCCGCTTCTCCGCCCTGCCCAGCCTCTCGTACAGTGCGGCGGAACCCGACACTGGGGTGCCGGCCGAGCGGGATTTCGGGTCACACGTCGACCAGACGAACTATTCGGTGATCGTGGCCGAGCGGGTGGTGGTCAAGTGGCTGACGCCTCCGGCGACGATGCCGCATCCCGCCCCCGAGATGCTCGCCCATCTGGCCGGAGCGGGATTCCAGGATACGGCTCCGCCGTACGCGGCACTGACGCGTGTGGACGGGGCGGGCGAGAGGCTCCTCGCGTTGGTCACGGGCTACCTGCCGGGGGCCAGGGACGGCTGGGAGTGGTGCGCCGATGAGGCCGAGGCGGGCCGCACCGCCTTCGCGGACGCCCTCGGCCGCCTGGCCGCCGACCTCCACCTGGCACTCTCCACTTTCCCACCCCCCTCCATCGCGGCAACCGCCCCAGCCGTTACAACAGATTTCGGACCGGCGGAAAGGGCGGAGGGCGCGCTGGCCGAGGCCCTCACCCTGACGGACGGCGAAGACGGCGAGTGGCTGGCGGGCCGGGCCGGCGCTCTCAGAGCCGAGCTGGCCCCGCTCGCCGGGCCCATCGCCACGCCCCTGATCCGCATCCACGGCGATCTCCACGTCGGCCAGATCCTCCGGTGGACCGGCGGCTACGCCGTGATCGACTTCGACGGCAACCCCACCGTCACGGAGGCCGCGCCGTATCAACCGGCGGCCAGGGACGTCGCCCAGCTCGCCACCAGCCTGGAACACGTCGCCCAGGTGGCGATCAAGCGCCGCGGCACCCCGCCGCGCCAGGCACTCGGCTGGGCCGGCGAGGCCCGCGAGCTCCTGCTGTCCGCCTACCGGGACCGCCTGGCCGAGCGCGGGCGGCCGGACCTGCTGGACGGCTCCCTGCTGCGCCCGTTCGAGATCGAGCAGGAGTGCCGGGAGCTCGTCTACGCCGCCCGGCACCTGCCCCGCTGGCGCTACGCCCCGATGGGCGTGCTGCGCGCCCGCTATCCCGAGGAGACCCCGTGAATTCCGAGCTCTACCTGGCCGACCTGGAGGCCAAGCCAGCGGCCCTGGCCACCTTGGCGGACGCGCTGGCGAGCGCCGATCCGTTCGAGGGGCTGCCGGAAGGTGTCCGCCGCGTGCTGTTCCTGGGCATGGGCAGCTCCCGCTACGCCGCCGGCGTGGCCGCGCTCCGCCTGCGCGCCGCGGGCATCGACGCCTACGCCGACTACGGCTCCGCCGCGGCCTCGTACCCCGCGGGTCCGGAGACGCTGGTGGTGCCCATCTCGGCCACGGGCGGCAGCCGCGAGACGCTCGACGCGGTGGCCAGGTACGCGGGCGGCCCGTCGTTCGTCGCGGCGCTCACCAACACTCCCGGCTCGGCCATCACCGAGGCGGCCGACCTGGTCGTCCCCATGCACGCGGGCGAGGAGCGAGGCGGCGTGTCCTGCCGTACGTTCCAGCACACGCTCGCCCTCCTGCTCGCGCTGGAGTCCCGCCTCACGGGCGGCGGGCGCGACCTGCCCGATCTGGTACGGCGCGGCGCCGAGGCGTCGGCCGACCTCCTCGACCGCAGGGACGAGTGGCTGCCCCTGGCGCTGGAACTGCTGGACGGCCCGCACGGCGTCTACACCATCGCGCCACCGGAGCGCCTGTCGTCGGCGGAGCAGTCGGCGCTGATGTTCCGCGAGGGTCCCCGCCGCCCGGCCGACGCCTGCGAGACGGGCGACTGGGCGCACGTGGACGTCTACCTCACCAAGACCCTCGACTACCGCGCCCTGCTCTTTCCCGGCTCCCGCTATGAGGACCAGGCCATGGACTGGGTGCGGCAGCGCGGCTCGACGGTCGTCACCGTCGGCGGAGACGTCAAGGACGCCACGGCCGCCATCCACTACGCGCACGAGGGCGACGCGGACGTGGCCCTGCTCACGGAGACGCTGGTGGCGGAGCTGGTCGCCGCCTACTGGTGGTCGGCCGCGTCCTGACCGGCGCATCGGACGCCGCCGGGCGTCGACGGGCGCCGGACGCGGCGGTCAGCGGGCGCCGGCCTGGGCGGTGAGAGCGTGCTCGACCAGCGAGATGAGCGTGCTCTTGACCGCCTCGCGGACCCGCGCGTCGGTACGCACGATCGGGATGTGCGGCGAGAGCGTGAGCGCCTCCCGCACCTCGTTCTCCACGTGCGGGAACTGCCCGTCCCACCCGTTGAGCCCGACGACGAACGGCAGCCCGGCGTTCTCGAAGTAGTCGATCGCGGGGAAGCTGTCGGCCAGCCGCCGGGAGTCGACCAGCACCACCGCGCCGATCGCACCCTTGACGAGGTCATCCCACATGAACCAGAACCGGTGCTGACCGGGCGTGCCGAACAGATAGAGGATCAGATCACGATCCAGTGACAGTCGTCCGAAGTCCATGGCCACGGTCGTGGTCGTCTTGCCCGGCGTGTGCGCGAGGTCGTCGATGCCCGCCGAGGCATCCGTCATGACGGCCTCCGTGGTCAGCGGCATGATCTCCGACACCGCGCCGACGAAGGTGGTCTTGCCCACGCCGAACCCGCCCGCGACGACGATCTTCGTCGAGGTGAGCCCGCTAGAGCCTGCGAAGTCCACTGAGTACCCTTTCGAGCAGGCTCTTGTCAGGAACGCCCGCCTCAAGCTGCGGCTGGTAGACGCGGACCAGCCCTTCCGACTCCATGTCGGCGATCAGGACCCGCGCCACACCGAGCGGGACCCGCAGCAGAGCTGACACCTCCGCCACCGACCGGACCTGCCGGCACAGCTCGCTGATCGCCCGGTATTCCCGGGTGTAGGTCATGCCGAGCCGCATCGACGTCGCTGAGGATACAAGCGCCTCCACCGCAAGGCCACCGCGTGGGGCGGTTCGCCCGCCGGTGACGGCGTACATCCGGACCAACGAGCTCCGCTCGGGCTCCGGTTCGCGGTCATGCCACGCTGCCAACAGTCACTCCCATCACCAGGTACGCGCGGCCGAGAGTTCCGCGCGGACGGCGGGCGTGAGCACTTGCCCCGCGCGCTCGACCAGAATCGTCATCTGGTAGGCCACCAGGCCCATGTCGCAGTCGGGGGCGGCCAGCACCGCCAGGCACGAACCATCACTGATCGACATGGCCAGGAGCAGGCCGCGCCGCATTTCGATGAGGGTCTGGGTGACTTCGCCGCCTTCGAAGACCCGCGCAGCGCCCTGGGTGAGGCTGATCAGCCCGGCCGCGATGGCGGCGAGCTGGTCGGCGCGGTCCTGGGGGAAGCCGCGTGAGAAGGCCACCGGCAGTCCGTCGGCGGAGACCACCACGGCGTGCGCCACGCCGGGCACCTGCTCCACGAAGCCGCTGACCAGCCAGTTCATGTCCCTGGCCGCCTGGCTCAGATTCTTCATCCTGGGTCCTCCTCTAACTCTGAGCGGCCCTTGCGCACGCCCTGCTGGTAGTTGGCGAGCCTGCGGCGCAACCGGTCGGGCGAGACAGGAGGCGCGGGGGCGGGGGTCGGCGACGGCTGGGCGCCGGCGGAGCCCGGCACCAGGTTGGCCTTGGGCGTCCGCCTGGGCAGTCCGGATGAGGTGGTCCCGCTCCGCGCGGGCTCACTGATCGCGCCCGCCGCCTGCCATCCGCCGTCGGCCGGCGAGGACCAGGCGGGGTCGCGATGATCCGGTTCCGGCTTGGTGAACCAGCTCGACCCGGCGGAGCCGAAGTCCGGCGGGAACTCGTTGTCCGCCTGCGGTGACGGGGTGACCAGGTCGGGCATCGGCACCTCCGCCGAGGGCGTGTGACGCGAGCTGAACCACGACGAGGATGAGGGCGATGGCGCCATGTCGAGGGCCTCGAAAGACTGATGGGACGAGCGCTCGAACGGCCGGTCGAACGGCTGGTCGAGCGAAGGGTCGAACGACGGGTGGCCGAGGCCGGGCATCGCCGGGGTGGCCTGCATCGGCACGAACGGCGGCGGCTCCGGGACCGGCGTCGCCCCGGGGACCGTGGTGAGCAGCGTTTCGGGGATCAGCACCATGGCGGTCAGCCCGCCGATGTCCTGGCGGCGCAGTTGCACCCTGATGCTGTGCCGCAGCGCGAGCCGGCCGACCACGAACAGGCCCATCCGCCGGGAGACCGAGACGTCGACCACCGGCGGGTTGGCCAGCCGCCAGTTGGCCTCGGTCAGCTCCTCCGGACTCATGCCGATGCCGTGGTCGGTGACCGAGACCATCAGCCCGCCACCGTCGATGCGGCTGCTGGAGATGATCACCTTGGTGTCGCGCGAGGAGAACGAGACCGCGTTCTCGACCAGCTCGGCGAGCAGGTGGACGACGTCGCTGACCGCCTGGCCGGCGATGGCGGCCGCCGACTGCGCCTGGACGCTGACCCGGTCGTAGCTCTCGACCTCGCCGAGCGAGGCGCGTACGACGTCCATCAGCTCGACCGCCTCGCTCCACCTGCGTGCCGCCTCCTGGCCGGCCAGGACCAGCAGGTTCTCGCTGTTGCGGCGCATGCGGGTGGCCAGGTGGTCGAGCTTGAACAGGTCTCCGAGCCGGTTGTCGTCGCGCTCGCCGCGCTCCAGCCGTTCGATCAGCGTGAGCTGCCGCTCGACGAGGGTCTGGCTGCGCCGCGACAGGTTGACGAACATCGCGTTGACGTTCGAGCGCAGCCGCGCCTCGTCGCCGGCCAGCCGTACGGCCTCACGGTGCACCTCGTCGAAGGCGCGCGCGACCTCGCCCACCTCGTCCTTGGAGAAGATGCCGATGGGCGGCACCTTGACGTCGAGCGCGCCGTCGCGCGACTCGCGCAGGTGCTGGACGAACTCCGGCAGCCGCCGGCCGGCGATCTCCAGCGCCTCGCCGCGCAGCCGGCGCAGCGGCCGGACCAGCGATCGCGCCACTCCCGTGGTGATCAGCAGGACGGCGACGAGCAGCGCGAGCACCGCGCACGCGATGACCAGGGCGCGCTGCCGCTCGTCCGCGCTGAGCGCCTCGCTGCGGGTCAGGATGCCGGCCGCCTGGCGCTGCTCGACCTCGCGGAAGGAGTCGACGACGACGCTGCCCGCGTCGTACCACTCCTTGGCGTCGTCTCCGTGGTTGCCCTGGTCGAGGCCCTTCAGGGGCAGCCCGGCCGTGGCCCGGATCAGCACCAGCTCGCGCAGGAACAGCATGCGGTCGGCGGATCTGCCGTTGACGGTCTCGTCGAAGAAGCGGCGTTCCTCGGCGGTGGCCTCGTCGCCGAAGCCCTTGCGCTCGTTGCGTTCGCGTGACAGCTCGCCGAGGAAGCGCTTGAGCTGCTCCTGGTCGAGGCTCCCCTCGACGAGGCCGGTGGTGACCAACGCCTGCTGGAGCGAGATGCTCTCCTTGGCGCGGGCCAGCGAGTCGAGCATGCGGGTCTGCCGGAACAGCTCGTCGTCCTGGCTGCCCTTGACCAGCTCGTTGTGCACCGACAGCAGCTCGTTGATCACCGTGGTGTAGAGCTCGACGCAGGCCCCGGGCAGCAGGTCGGCTTCGAGCGCCTGCTGGCGCAGGCCGGCCAGGTCGTTCAGGCGGCTCAGCATGTTCTCGATCTGGTCGGCGGTACGGCCGGTGACCTCCCCCACCAGTTGCTCGGCGCTCGCCCGCACCTGCCTGGTGGACGCGTCCACCAGGTCCATCTGGTCGCGCACGGCGGCCAGCCCGGGCGCGGGCCGGCCCTTGGCGATGAACCACGCGGTCCTGCCGCGCTCGCCGGCGACCAGATGGGTGAGCGCGCCGACCTGCTGGGAGAGCTGCGCCAGCCGGTTCGTACGCGCGTAGTCAGCGGCGGCGCCCATCGAGGCGAACACCTGGACCCCGCCGAGCAGGACGGCGGCGGCGGTCGGGACCAGGATGAGCGCGACGAGCCGCGCCCGGACGCGCCAGTTGCGCAGGCGCCAAGTTGCCTCGTCCGCGTGCCGTTCACCCAACTGTGTACTCACCGAACGCAACCTCTCGCCCGAATCGGCGTATTTGACGGGGCGACTGAGGCCCTCGGGGAAATCAGCAAGTGGGGGTAATTGGAACACATACCTACTAGCTCGGCCAAGCGAACATAACGTGGCAAAACCCGAGTGGTGTGACGCATGAGGCGAGAACCTGGGGTCCCATTTAGATCCGTTATAGGTGAAAAATGCTCCTTTAAGTAAACAAGTGTCCGCTTGTGGGCGTTTGTAGCGTTCCAAGGCTGTTACAGAGAAGGACCACAGTCGTCTCTTCAAGGTCACGCCGTTGAGATTTGCGTTATTTACGACATAGGTTGAGCCCGGTCAAAGCGAGGAGGCGAGTTGTGGGGGTTTCTCCCGACAGTGCGGCCATCGACGTCAACGGACTGTGGAAGATCTTCGGCGCAAAGGCGGAAAGGGTCCTGGAGTGCGATGACAAGTATCTGGAACCCACCGCGCTGAGAGAGAAGACCGGCTGCACCGCCGCCGTCAGAGACGTCAGTTTCGAGGTACGGCCCGGCGAGGTCTTCGTCGTCATGGGCCTGTCGGGAAGCGGCAAATCCACCCTGGTCCGCTGCCTCACCCGGCTCGTCGAGCCGAGCGCGGGCGAGATCAGGATCGACGGCGAGGACATCGGCCGGGCCACCCCCGCCCGCTTACGCGAGATCCGCCGTCACCGGGTCAGCATGGTGTTCCAGCACTTCGGCCTGCTCCCCCACCGGCGCGTGATCGACAACGTGGCCTACGGCCTGGAGATCCAGGGCGCTGCCAAGACCGTCAGGCACGCGCGGGCCGGGGAGATCCTCGCCCTCGTCGGCCTCGAAGGGCACGCCGACGCCTACCCCGACCAGCTCTCCGGCGGCATGCAGCAGCGGGTCGGCCTGGCCCGCGCGCTCGCCGTCGACCCGCAGGTGATGCTGTTCGACGAGCCGTTCAGCGCGCTCGACCCGCTGATCCGCCGCGACATGCAGGCCGAGGTGATCCGCCTGCACCGCGAGGTCGGCAAGACGATGCTGTTCATCACCCACGACCTGTCCGAGGCGCTCAAGCTGGGCGAACGCATCGCGATCATGCGGGCCGGGTCGATCGTGCAGCTCGGCACGCCGGAGGAGCTGGTGGGCGCGCCGGCCGACGACTACGTGGCCGACTTCGTCCGTGACGTGCCCAGGAGCCATGTGCTCACGCTGCGCTGGATCTGCCGGCCGCCCGAGCCCGGCGAGCCCCTCGACGGCCCGGTCCTGCCCGCCCGCACGGTCATCAAGGACGCGATCGGCGCCACGTCCTCCTCTTCCCGGCCCATCCGGGTCGTCGACGGTGACGAGCTGGCTGGAGTCGTGGACCGGGTGGACATGCTCACCTTCCTCTCGGGCCACGACCCGGCACCGGCCGTACGGGCCGGCGCATGAGCACCACGGCCGTCACCACCCCGTCCAGGCTGCGGATACCCAGGTGGGCGGCCCCGGCGGGGATCGTGCTGCTGTTCGCCGCCGCCTACCTCGTCTTCCACGGCACGGGAACGCTCCCGCACGACAAGTCGGCGCCGCAGTTCCTGGCGATCACCGACCTGCGGGAGTGGATCGACGACCACCGCAATTCCAACCCGCTGTTCCTGTACTTCCTGAACTACATCCGGATCTTCGTCGGGTCGGTCTACACGGCCTTCCAGAGCGTCCTGTACGCGCTCGGCTGGCCCGGGCTCATCGGCGTGATGGGCGCGCTGGCCTGGCTGGCGGGCGGCTGGCGGATCGCGCTGCTGGCGGTCGCCGGGGTCGGCTCGTTCGGTGTGCTCGGGCTCTGGCAGTCGAGCGTCGACACGCTGGCCCTGGTCGCGGCCTCGGTGCTGCTGTCGCTGGCGATCGGGGTCCCGCTGGGCGTCTGGGCGGGTCTCTCGCGCCGGGTGCGCAAGGCGATCACGCCGGTCCTCGACGTCATGCAGATCATGCCGACGTTCGCGTACCTGGCGCCGCTCGTGCTGTTCTTCCACATCGGCGCGCCCGCCGGCGCCATCGCGACGATGATCTACTCGATCCCGCCGGCCATCCGCATCACCGCGCTGGCCATCGAGCAGGTCTCCCCCACCGCCGTCGAGGCGTCGGCGTCGCTGGGCGCCACGGGGCGCCAGACCCTGTTCAAGGTCTACCTGCCGCTGGCCAGATCGACGATGGCGCTGGCGGTGAACCAGACCATCATGATGGCGCTGTCGATGGTCGTCATCGCGAACCTCATCTCGGCGCCTGGCCTGGGCGGCGACATCATCCGGGGCCTGTCGCGCGCGCAGGTCGGCATCATGCTCCCGGCCGGGCTCGCGATCGTCGTCATGGCCGTGCTGCTGGACCGGATGACGGTCTCACTGGCCACCCGCGACCCGCACCGGCGGACCAGCCGGATCTCCCTCATCGCCGCCGCCGCATTGGCCGTCGCCGGGCTGGTGCTGACGCCGCTGCTGCCCGCCGAGTGGCCCGACGGCTGGACGGTCAACTTCGTCGTCCAGGTCAACGACGCGGTGCACTGGGCCGAGACGAGCTGGTACGGCGGCACGACGTTCGTCAAGGACGTCACGACCAGTCTCCTGCTCAACCCGCTGGAGGGCCTGCTCACCTCGGCGCCGTGGTGGCTGGTCGCCGCCGCCGCGCTGCTCCTGGCCTGGCGGGTGAGCGGGCTACGGCCGGCGCTCACGGCACTCGGTTGCCTGCTGGCGATCGCGCTGCTCGGCGTCTGGGAGCACGCCATGCAGACGCTCACCACCGTCGCGGTCGCGGTGCTCGTCACCCTGGTCATCGGCCTGCTGCTGGGTGTGGCGGCCGCGCGGTCGTCCCGGTATTCGGCCGTGCAGCGCCCGATACTCGACGCCGCGCAGACCATGCCCGCATTCGTCTACCTGCTGCCGGCGCTCGCCCTGTTCGAGACCACCAGGTTCACCGCGATCTTCGCCTCGGTCATCTACGCGGTGCCCCCGGTCGTACGCCTGGTCGAGGACGGCATCAGGGCGGTGCCGGCGACCGTGGTGGAGGCGGCCGCGTCCGCCGGGTCCACCTCGGGCCAGCTCCTGTGGAAGGTGCAGTTGCCGATGGCCCGCCGGGCGATCCTGCTGGCCGCCAACCAGGGCATCGTGCTGACCCTGGCCATGGTCGTCGTGGGTGGCCTGGTCGGGGCCGGCGCCCTCGGCTACGACGTGGTCGTGGGCTTCTCCCAGCGGACCGACTTCGGCATGGGGTTCATCGCCGGCATCGCGACGGTCCTGCTCGGGGTCATGCTCGACCGCATCACGCAGGGCGCCGACAGACGCCCTTCCCCCCAAAGAAGGAAGACCACATGAAGATTCGCCTGCTCGCGGGCCTTCTCGCACTCGGGCTCGCGGCCGCGGGATGCGGTGGCGCCAAGGTCGAAGAGCCGTCCAGTTCCGCCGCGCCGCAAGCCCAGGGCAGCGCCTCGAGCGCCGGAACCGTCAAGATCGCGATCAACCCGTGGGTGGGCTACGAGGCCAGCGCCAACGTGGTGGCCTACCTGCTGAAGAACGAGCTCCACTACGACGTCAAGCTCCCCGAGATCAAGGAACAGCTCGCCTGGGAGGGCTTCGAGACCGGCGACGTGGACGTCATCATCGAGAACTGGGGTCACCCGGACCTGGTGAAGAAGTTCATCGACGAGAAGAAGGTCGCCCAGTCCGCGGGCTCGACCGGCAACAAGGGCGTCATCGGCTGGTACGTGCCCAAGTGGATGGCCGACAAGTATCCGGACATCACCGACTACAAGAACCTGAACAAGTACGCCGGTCTGTTCAAGACGTCGGAGTCCGGCGGCAAGGGCCAGCTCCTCGACGGCGACCCGAGCTACGTCACCAACGACGAGGCCCTGGTCAAGAACCTCAAACTGAACTTCAAGGTGGTCACGGGCGGCAGCGAGGCGGCCCTGCTCAAGTCGGCGACCCAGGCGCAGGAGCAGCAGAAGGCGCTGCTGTTCTACTTCTGGACCCCGCACTGGCTCTTCGACAAGGTCGATCTTGTACGCGTGAACCTGCCCGCCTACACCTCGGGCTGCGACGCCGACGCCAAGAAGGTCGCCTGCGACTACGCGGAGCTGGACCTCGACAAGATCGTGAGCAAGAAGTTCGCCGACACCGGTGGCAAGGCCTACGACCTGGTCAAGAACTTCAGCTGGACCAACGAGGACCAGAACGCCGTCGCCAACGACATGACCAACGGCGGCATGACCGGCGAGCAGGCCGCCAAGAAGTGGATCGAGGCCAACACCGCCAAGTGGCAGGCGTGGATCCCCAAGTAACCCCTCATGACCCCTTTTCGACCGCGGACCCCAGCGGGCCGCGGTCGTGGAGCCTCTCATGCGAACCAAGACGATCGCGGGGCCGCTGGTGGCGGCCCTGCTGCTGACGGCCTGCTCCAGTGGAGAGCCGTCGCCCACCCCAGGGTCGAAGGGCACGGTGCACATCGACATCCACGGGTGGGTCGGCTACGAGGCCCAGGCCGCCGTGCTGGCCTACCTGCTCGAACACGAGCTGGGGTACGACGTCAAGAAACGCAAGATGAAAGAGGAGGATTCCTGGAAGGACTTCGCGACCGGCAAGGTCGACGTGATCGTCGAGAATTGGGGCCACAACGATCTTAAGAAGAAGTACATCGAGGACGAGAAGGTCGCGCTCTCGGCGGGTCTCACCGGAAACAAAGGGGTGATCGGATGGTACGTCCCCCAGTGGATGGTCAAGCGATATCCGGACATCACCAACTGGCGGAGCCTGAACAAGTATTCGAGCCTTTTTCGGACCGCTAAATCTGGAAATTCCGGTCAGGTGCTCGACGGAGATCCGTCGTTCGTCACCTATGACGAGGCGCTCGTGAAGAACCTCGGCCTCGATTACCGGGTGGTCTACTCCGGCAGCGAAGACGCGTTGATCAAGGCGGCAGAGGCGGCGACCAAGAACAGGAAGCCGGTGCTGATGTATTTCTACGAACCCCAATGGCTGTTCACCAAGGTCAAACTCGTCAAGATCAATCTGCCCGCCTATTCGATAGGCTGCGACGCCGTCGCGGCCAAGGTCGCCTGCGACTACCCGCCGTACCTGCTCGACAAGATCGTGAGCCGGAGCTTCGCCGCGACCGGCGGCCGGGCGTACGCCCTGGTCCGCAACTTCATCTGGACCAACGACAACCAGAACGCGGTCGCCAGCGACATGATCAACGGCAGGATGACCGCTGACCAGGCCGCCAAGAAGTGGGTCGACGAGAACAAGATCGTGTGGCAGGACTGGATCCCGCGTTGAGCTTGGCCGGGTGACCCCCCGGGGTCACCGGTCCAGGCGCTGGTAGAGGCGGACCGACAGGACGAAGAAGACCGCGGTGATCACCAGCGGCCAGACGATCGCCATCGTCACCGCGTGCTGGGCCACCCACGAGTCGCCGCCCCAGCCGGGATTGCCGAACAGCTCCCGCGCCGCCGCGACGGTCGACGACAGAGGGTTCCACTCGGAGACGGCGCCCAGCCAGCCCGGCATGGTGCCCGGAGCGACGAAGGCGTTCGACAGGAAGCCGATCGGGAACTCCAGCGTCTGGATGGCCGTCACCGCCCCCGGATCCTTGGCCACCAGCCCGAGGTACATCCCCGCCCACAACAGGGCGAAGCGCAGCCACAGCAGCAGCCCCACGGCCCCGAGCGCCCCGCCCAGGCTCGCCGGGCGCCAGCCCACCGCGAACCCGCAGGCCAGCATGCCCGCCAGGACCAGCACCGAGTTGAGCAGATCGGCGACGGCCCGGCCGATCAGCACGGCCGACGGGGCCATCGGCATGGACCGGAACCGGTCGGTCACCCCGCGAGAGAGGTCCGTGGTGACCGCGACCATGGTGGCGCCCAGTCCGAACAGCATCGTCATTCCGTACATGCCGGGCATGAGGAAGGCGAAGTAGTCGGCCCCCTCCGGCACGTCCACCGCGCCGCCGAACAGGTAGCCGAACGCCAAGGCGATCACCACGGGGAAGGCGACCCCGAACACGATCGTCATGGGCTGGGCGATCCAGTGGATCAGGTCACGCCGGGCGACCGACCAGCCGTCGGCCAGCGCCCAGCGCAGCCGGGTGAACGGCGGGTCCATGGTGAGTTCGGTCATGCCGGGCTCCTTTCGGTTGATGGGATTCACACGGCTTTCGGTTGAGGGATTCAGGCGGCTGGGATTCAGGCGGCTGGGATTCACGCGGCGGTCAGGCTCAGGAAGACCTCATCGAGTGTCGGCCTGCGCAGCGCGACGTCCTCGGCCTCGATGCCCGCGGCCGAGAACGCCGCCAGGACCGCCGTGAGCGCCTGGACCCGCTCGATCACCGGCGCGCTGACGTGGCGGGTGTCCTGATCGACTTCAGCGGGCGCGGCGGCCACCCTGCCGACGATCCCGGCGGCCTCGGACAGCCGCGCCGCGTCCCTGACGACCACGTCGAGCCGGTCGCCGCCGAGCTTGTTCTTGAGCTCGGCCGGCGTGCCCTCGGCGACGACCCTGCCGGTGTCGATGACCGAGACACGGTCCGCGAGCTGGTCGGCCTCCTCCAGGTACTGGGTGGTGAGCAGCACCGTGGTGCCGGTGGCAACGAGGGCGCGCACCGCCTTCCACACCTCGCCGCGGCTGCGCGGGTCGAGCCCCGTGGTGGGCTCGTCGAGGAAGAGCACGGGCGGGGAGAGAATCATGCCCGCCGCCAGGTCGAGCCGGCGCCGCATGCCGCCCGAGTACTCCTTGACCGGTCCCGGGTGCTCCAGGTCGAACGCGTCCAGCAGCTCGGCGGCCCTGGCCCGGGCCGCGCGGGCGTCCAGGTGGTAGAGGCGGCCGAACAGCTCCAGGTTCTGCCTGCCGGTCAGCACGTCGTCCACCGCCGCGTGCTGGCCTACCAGGCCGATGCTCCGCCGTACGAGCCGGGGGCGGGCCGCCACGTCGAACCCCGCCACCTCCGCTCGGCCGCCGTCCGGGCGCAGGAGCGTGGTGAGGATCCGGACGGCCGTGGTCTTGCCCGCGCCGTTCGGGCCGAGCAGGCCGCAGACCGTGCCCTCGGCCACCTCCAGGTCGAAGCCGTCCAGGGCCGTCTTCTTGCCGTACGTCTTGCGCAGCCCCTGTGCGTGTACCGCCGCCATAACGCCTCCTCAAATTCCGTACGGCGTACCGTACAGCATACGGTTCGGTGGTCGCAACCGTACGGTGTACCGTACGAAGGTGACGATCGAGTACTCCGGCAAGGGCGACCCGGCACGCAGCCTGGCGCTGCTCTGGCGGACCAGCGAACGGGCCAGCCGCAAAGGCAAGCCCGACCTGAGCGTCGACCGGATCGTGCGCGCCGCCATCGAGGTCGCCGACGCCGACGGCCTGCAGGCGCTGTCGATGCGCCGCGTCGCCGAGCGGCTCGGCGTCGGCACGATGTCGCTCTACACGTACGTGCCGGGCAAGCCGGAGCTGCTCGACGTCATGCTCGACACCGTCTACGGCGAGACCGCGAGGCCGGAGGACGTGCCAGGCGGTTGGCGGGCCAGGCTGACCCTGATCGCCAGAGAGAACTGGGCGCTCTACCAGCGCCACCCCTGGCTCCTGCAGGTGGCGGCCAACCGCCCGGTGCTGGGGCCGAACGTCACGGCCAAGTACGACTACGAGTTGCGTGCCGTCGACGGCATCGGGCTGACGGACGTGGAGATGGACTCGGTGATCACCCTGGTGACCGGGTTCGTGCACGGCACGGCCAGAGGGGCGGTGGAGGCCGCGCAGGCGGAGAGCCAGACCGGGCTGACCGACGAACAGTGGTGGGCGGCGCACGCGCCGTTCCTCAGCCGGATCGCCGACACGTCCCGTTGGCCCACGGCGTCCCGCGTCGGTCAGGCCGCGGCCGAGGCCCTGGGCGGCGCGTACAGCGCCGAGCACGCCTTCGAGTTCGGCCTGGAACGCGTCCTTGACGGCATCGACACCCTGATCAGCCGCCGAGCCGAGCCTGCCTGACGCCGCCTGCCCACCGGATCAGCCCCTGCCCTGCCGACACCGCCAGCCGCGTTCTTCACATGTCCCGCCGTACTTCGGCTGGGGTCCTTCTGGGGGGAGCGCTGATCGCTGGGGGGTGCTTCTGAGCGTGGGCCAGCGACCGCTGGGGGTCCCCTGAGGGGAGCGCTAATCCTCGGGGATGCTTCTGAGCGTGGGCCAGCGACCGCTGGGGGTCCCTTGGGGGGGAACGCTAACCCCCGGAGATGCTTCTGAGCGTGGGCCAGCGACCGCTGGGGGTCCCTTGGGGGGAACGCTAACCCCCGGAGATGCCTCTGAGCGTGGGCCAGCGACCACTGGGGAGCGGGAGTGGCGATCACCGCGCCACACCCAAAAGGGCCCCAGCGGCCACCGCCACACCCCGAGGACCCCAGTCGGCCACCGCCACGCTCAGAAGGACCCCAGCGATCACGGACCCACAACCCAAAAGGACGCCAGCCGAAGTACGGCGGGAAAGTGTGGGAGCATGCGGCAACCGAAATACGGGCCTAGTGGTCAGCCGCTTCCTTGGCAGGGGTCGCGCGCCGGAGCTCCGGCGGCCCCGCGGCAGCCAGCGTCGTGCCGAGTTGCCGCTCCGTAGGCGGCACCGTCCAGGTCAGTCCAGGCCCGCCGTTGGCGATCACGCTCGTCAGCAGGCTCCGGAGCACCACCTCGCCGGGTGCCCCCGGCTGCCGCGCCCGCGACTCGTCGTACTGGTCACGGATCCGCGCCAGGTCGATCAGCATCGTGGTGTCCGGCACCCCGTCGCCCAGGACAGCGACCCCCAGCGCACCCAGGCCGCCGGCACCGGACCAGGCACCGATGCCCCCCGCTCCCTCAGGACAGACGATCTCGCGCACCTGATCGGCGAAGCGCCCGCCGTCCGCAGAGTCCGCCCAGCCCGCCCGCAGATGCAGCACACCCGGCTCCTCGGTGGCCAGGAACTCGGCCATCAACTCACCGACCGTGGTCTGCGGATCGTGCATGGCCGCCTGCCCCCGGGCGGCGAACCGGCCGGCGAGCAGGTCGAGCGAGATGAGCCGCGGCGGCTCGAACACCGTCAGGACCCCGGACTCCCCACCGAGATCAACCGGCGTCCCCGCGTCGGCGAAAGCCCTCAGCCCCTCCAGCAACGCGGTCGCGCCCTCGTCCCCCAGCCGAGCCTCCCAACCCGGCCTGCGCGCAACCGCCGACCCGCCGTCGGCCGTGCCACGGTGGCGGACCCACCAGACGGCCACGCCGATCACCACGGCGGCGGCGAGCGCGATCCACATGCCGCCTGCTAGGAGACGGGCGCCGCACGCAGGCGTACGACGTGCTCCACGAGCGAGATCAACGTCCCCTTCACCGACTCGCGGTGCCGCGCGTCCGTACGCACGATGGGCACATGCGACGAGAGCGCCAGCGCCTCGCGCACCTCGTCGTCCGAGTGCTGGAACTGACCGTCCCAGCCGTTGATGCCCACCACGAACGGCAGCTTGGCCTCTTCGAAGTAGTCGATCGCGGGGAAGCTGTCGGCCAGCCGCCGCGTGTCGAGCAGCACCACCGCGCCGATCGCGCCGCGCACCAGGTCATCCCACATGAACCAGAACCGGTGCTGTCCGGGCGTACCGAACAGGTAGAGGATCAGGTCACGGTCGAGCGAGACGCGGCCGAAGTCCATGGCCACGGTCGTCGTCTGCTTGTTCGGGGTCATGCCGAGGTCGTCGATGCCCGCGGACGCGTCGGTCATCACCGCCTCCGTGGTGAGCGGCAGGATCTCGGACACCGCCCCCACGAACGTCGTCTTGCCGACGCCGAACCCGCCCGCCACGACGATCTTCGTCGACGTGAGGCCGGGGCTAGAGCCTGCGAAGTCCACTGAGCACCCTTTCGAGCATATTGAGGTCTGGCTGTCCCTGGCTGAGACGTGGCTGGTGCAGGCGGACAAGCCCTTCGTCGGACATGTCCGCCACGAGCACTCGCGCCACGCCCAGCGGGACACGGAGCAGGGCCGAGATCTCGGCGACCGACCGGAACGTGCGACAGAGTTGCATGATGGCCTCTTGCTCGGGAGTGAGCATGGACATCTCGTCATCCGGTATGGACATCGACGAGATCAGCGTCTCCATCGCAAGGTGGTAGCGCGGCTCTGAACGACCGCCGGTCACCGCGTACGGACGGAACAGGGGCTCATCCTCCCCGGTCCCGTCAATGCCGTACACGGCCCTCCCCCATCAGTTCCATTGCATCACCGCGTCCTGGCCGCCTGCAGTTCCGCGCGCAGGGCCGGCGTCAGTGCCTGGCCCGCCCTGTCAACCAGCAGCGTCATCTGGTACGCCACCAGCCCCATGTCGCAATCGATCCCGGCCAGCACCGTGAGCACGGAGCCGTCGCTGATCGCCATCACGACGAGCAGCCCGCGCTGCATCTCGACGACGGTCTGCGAAACCGAGCCGCCCTCGAACACCCTGGAGGCGCCCACGGTCAGGCTCAGCAGGCCCGCGGACACCGCGGCCAGCTGGTCGGCGCGGTCCGGTGGGAAGCCCTCGGAACTGGCCAGGCAGAGGCCGTCGGCCGAGACGACGACGGCATGCGCGACTCCGGGCGTGTTCCGCACGAAGTCGGTGATCAGCCAGTCGAACCTGTGGGCCTCATGGCTAAGGGTGGTCACTCGCCCTCCCCGGCAGGACGCTCAATCACTGTTGTTCCTCCTGTCCACGAACTTCCGCACGACCCCGTCGCACTCCCTGCTGGAAGCTGGACAACCTGCTGCGCGCCCGATCGGCGGAGACCGGCGGCATCGGGGCCTGCCGCTGCGATTGCTGCGGTTGGCCGGCCGTGCCAGGAACCAGGTTCGCCTTAGGAGTGCGCTTGGGTAGCCCCGAGGACGTGGTGCCCCCAAGGCTGGGATCGCTCGTGGCGGCCGCCGCCGCTCGCCAACCGGCGTCAGCGGCGTTTCGCCACGATTCCTCCCCAGAGAGTACGGCTTGTGGGGGGGTTGACTCATCCCGGCTCGAGGATTCCGGCGCCCGCTCTTCCGCCGGCCTACGGAACCAGGCGGATTCCACGGCCGCGAAGATCGGCAGGAACTCCTCCTGACCGGGCTCCATGGGCGAGACGTCCACCGACGGCGTCGACTCCGGCCGGCGCACCTCACCTGTGGTGTAAGGCGTCTGGAAGGCACCGTCCGAGCCCGGGCCGACGGGGCCGGGGAAGGACGGGAAAGCGCCGGTGCGCTCCTGGCCCGGGTACGACGGGGGCTGGTTCGGGTACCTCGGCCCCCGGAGCCCCGGCTGCGCCCGGCCGGGCGGCTGCGCCCCCGGTCCCGGGTCGGGATACGACGGAGCCTGGCTCGGGTACGACTGGTAGCCGCCCGAGTCGTAGGACGGCCGGTGGGCCCCGCCGTCCGTGTCGGCGGTGAAGGGCTGAGACGGCCCGGAGCCGGCGTCGAAGGAGTCGAAGGTGCTGAACGAGCGGAACGTCCCGTTCGGCGCGGGAACGCCGTTGGGCGGCGTGGCAGGAGGCGCGCCGTTGGCGGGCATCGAGGTCAGAGGCATGCCGTTCGGCGGCGTTCCCCCGAAGCCGGGCCGCTGGGGCAGCGGCGGCCGGTTGCCGTCGGAGATCAATGTCGGCGGCAGCAGCACCATGGCGATCAATCCGGCGCCGTCGCCCTTGCGGAGCTGGACCCGGATGCCGTGGCGCAGCGCCAGCCGGCCGACCACGAACAGGCCCATCCGCCGGGACACCGACACGTCCACGACCGGCGGCTCGGCCAGGCGGCGGTTGGCCTCGGCGAGCTCGTCCTCGGTCATGCTGATGCCGAGGTCGTTCACCGACAGCAGCGCGCCGCCGCCTTCGATGAGGCTGCTCGACACCACGACGTTGGTGTTGTTCGGCGAGAACTGGATGGCGTTCTCGACCAGCTCGGCCACCAGGTGGACCAGGTCGTTGGCCGCGCTGCCGATCACCGAGGTGGTCCGGTGCACCTTGACCTGCGCGCGCTCGTAGCCCTCGACCTCCGACAGCGCCGCGCGGACCACGTCGACCAGCTTGGCCGGCTGGCTGCGCCTGCGGGCGGCCTCGTGGCCGGCCAGGACCAGGAGGTTCTCGGAGTTGCGCCGCATGCGGGTGGCCAGGTGGTCGAGCTTGAACAGGTCGGCCAGCCGGGCACCGTCCTGCTCGCCCTTCTCCAGGCCGTCGATGAGCGAGATCTGCCGCTCCACCAGCGTCTGGGTGCGGCGCGAGAGGTTGACGAACATCGAGCTGATGTTGCTGCGGAGGTCGGCCTCCTCGCCCGCCAGCCGTACGGCCTGGCGGTGTACCTGGTCGAAGGCCCTGGCCACGTCGCCGATCTCGTCGTCGCCCTCGACCTCGATCGGGCGGACGTCGGCGGGCGCGTCACCGCTGACCCGCAGCTTGCGCACCACGTCGGGCAGCCGGAACCCGGCGATCTCCAGCGCCTCGGCGCGCAGCCGGCGCAGCGGCGCCACCATCGAGCGGGCGATCGCGACGGTGAAGAGCAGGACGAGCAGCAACAGCGCTATGATCAACACCGCGGCGATGATCGCGTTGCGGGTCTCGGAGTCGCGCAGTTCCTGGCTGCGCAGCGCCACCTTCTGGCTCAGATCGCCCTCGATCGAGTGCAGGATGTCGATGGTGATGGCGTTGTCGTCGAACCACTGGTCCGGCGCCGGCTTGGCACGGTCCGTCTGGGCGAGCAGGTCGTCCCTGATCCGCACGCCCGGCGCCTTGCCGGCGGCGAGCGTGACGGCGCGGGCCTTGGTCAGCTCGGTGTTGAAGTATTCAGGCGCCGTCATCGCCTTCGCCAGTGCGAGGCCGACGACGGGCCCGGCCTCCTGGCCGACGGCCGCGATCTCGGCGCGCTGCCTGGCGTTGGAGGCGATAAACCGCTCCACCTCCTTGGCGTCCACGCTGGCGGAGTTGTAGTAGCCCTTGAGCAACTGGATCCGCTGCCTGGACACCTCCTCCTTCGCGCGCGCCAGCGCGCTCAGCGCGCGGAACTGGCCGATGATCTGCGAGTCGTCACTGAGCAGGCTCAGCTCGTCGTGCAGCTTGAGCAGCGTGTCGAGCAGCGAGTCGTAGCGGGTGGTGTCCCTCTGGCCCTCGCTGCGGGTCCTGCCCAGCACGTTGAAGTCGTAGCGGGCCCGCTTGACCGCGTTGAGCACGCGGTCGCCGTAGGACTCGTCCATCACCGCCATGTCGGCCTGCACGGCCTTGACCAGCGTGTCGACCCGCTGCTTGCGCTCCTTGTACGGCTCGGTGAGCTTCTTGCGCACCCTGGAGGAGGCGGCCATCCAGCCTCCGGTGTCACGCTCCAGGCCGAGTGCCTGCACCAGGTCGCGGATCCGGCCGGCCTGCTCCGCAGCCAGTGCCGTGCGGTCGTAGTCGCCGATGCTCTGCACCGAGCTCACCACCCGCGCTCCCCCGAGCACGACTCCCGCCATGGTAGGAACCAGGACCAGCGCGGTGAGGCGCCATCTCACCCGCCAGTTGCGCAGCCCGAGCCGGGGCAGCGTCCGCTTTCCGCGGCCCTGCCTCGCGGCGTGGCCGCTTTCGGAGTTCCCCGTAGTCACTGCTTCCGCTACCCCTCAATCATCCCGATCCGTCGGCGGGTCCAGGCCGGTTCATAAGGTAAAGAGCACCCGACTTCCAGGCAAAACGGGCACATCGCTGCAAACATACCCGTAGCGAGTGTGTGCTGTTGGTTATCGAAGTGCCGCAAGCACCTGATCACGGACCTGAGTCCGCTGCGCACCGTCGCTGAGGGGCCGTCCGGCACGATCGACCACGTAGAAGACGTCCACCGCCTCCGCGCCGAGAGTCTCCACGCGAGCGGCCCTCACGTCAAGACCACATTCACCGAATGCCCGTCCAATGCGCCACAGGAGTCCCGGTCTGTCATGGGCCCTGACTTCGACCACGGTGGCGGTCGCGGAGGCATCATCCACCAAGGTCACACGGGGCGGAGCGACCGGAACACGAGCAGGTCTCATAGACCTCGTACGGCGGGCCAGACGCTGTTCGATGTCAAGACGTCCAGCAAGGACCAGACGAAGATCAGCCTCCAGCGTGGCGGGGTCCGGCGGAGTGCCATATTCGGGAATGACGGAGAACTCGATCACCGCGGTGGAGCCGGCGGCGGCGGACGATGCGGAGCGGACGATCAGCCGGTGCGCGGCCAGCACGCCGGCGGCGCTCCACAGCAACCCGGCCCGGTCGGGGGCGACGACCGTGACGGCTCCCCCGACGACGCGGACGGCGCCGCCGCCGTGGCGGGCCAGCGCGGCCTGCTCGGCCGACAGGCTGGGCGGCTTGGGCGGCGGTGAGCCGGACAGCACGGAGCGGACGCGGCGCACGAGGTCGGCGACGAGCCCGGCCTTCCAGGCGTTCCAGGCGGCCGGGCCGGTGGCGTGCCCGTCGGAGACGGCCAGCGCGGCGAGCAGGTCGAGCACCTCACGCGACCCGACCGTGGCGGCGACCTTCTCGATCGTGACCGGATCGTCGAGGTCTCTGCGGGTCGCGGTCTCGGGCAGCAGCAGATGGTGACGGACGACCGTGGCCAGCGTTTCGACGTCTTGCGAGGACAGGCCGATGCGGGCCGCGATGTCGCGGACCACGACCTCGCCGGTGGCCGAGTGGTCACCGGGCCAGCCCTTGCCGATGTCGTGGAACAGTGCCGAGATCAGCAGCAGGTCGGGGCGGGACACCTCGCGGGTGTGGCTGGCGGCGTTCGCGGCCGCCTCGATCAGGTGCCGGTCGACGGTGAACCGGTGGATCGGGTTGCGCTGCGGGCGATGCCGTACGCGCTCCCAGTCAGGAAGCAGCTTGACAAGGATGCCCGCCTGATCGAGCTCCTCCCAGACGGGCACGGCGGCGCGGCCCGCGCCGAGAATGGACACCAGCGCGTCACGAGCCTCCTCGGGCCACGGCACGGGCATCGGAGGAGACTGAGCGGCCAGAACGGACATGGTGGCGGGGGCGAGGGGCAGCCCCGAGTCGGCCGCCGCGGCGGCGGCGCGCAGCACCAGGACCGGGTCCTTGCGCGGGTCGACGCCACGGGCGAGCACCACTTCACCGCCGTGCTCGACCACGCCGTCGGCCAGCGGGCGGCGCCCTCGTGGAGCCGGTCCCGACAGGAGTCTGTCAACCGTGCGCCACGTGGCGTCGAAGGCGTGGGAGATCGTCCGGCCCGCCTCGGCGAGCCTGCGCATCAGCGCCTCGGCGTCGAGCAGCCCGAGCAGCCCGGCGACGGCGTCCTGCTCCTGAAGCACGAGCCTGTCGGTGCCGCGCGCGGTGACGACGTGCAGGGCGTGGCGTACGTCGAGGATGAGCTCATAGGCCTCACGCGCCCGGGGACCGGGCGCGGAGGCGACCCAGGCCGCTGCCACGGCCTGCATGGCTTGGACGTCGCGAAGGCCGCCGCGGCCGTCCTTGAGGTCGGGTTCGAGAAGGAAGGCCAGCTCACCGCTGACCTGGGCGCGCCGGTCCGCGGACTCGCGCAGCTCGCCGAGGCGGCGGCGGGAGTCGGCGCGCCACTCGGCGAGCACCGCCTCCCTGGCCTTCTTCGTCAGCTCGGGATCGCCCGCTATGTGCCTGGCCTGGATGAGGCCCAGCACGGCCTTGAGGTCGTCGCGGGCGACCGACACGGCCTCGTCCACGGTTCGCACCGAATGGTCGAGGCCGACGGCGGAGTCCCAGATCGGATACCAGATGCGATCGGCGATCCTCGCCACGTCGTCCCTGCCGTTGTGCAGGAGGACGAGGTCGAGGTCGCTTCCAGGGGCCAGCTCTCCGCGCCCCAGGCTCCCCACGGCGACCAGCGCGACGTGCTCGCCGTCACTCGCCGTGCGGAAGAGGTCTTTGAGCCAGCGATCGGTGTCCGCGGCCCGCTCCTTGCGGGCCGCGGCGTAGGTACGAGCCTCACCCCTCACAGGGCCTCTGGACCCCGCTCTCCGGTGCGGACCCGGATCACCGTGTCGACCGGGACGGACCACACCTTGCCGTCACCGATCTTGCCTGTCTGGGCCGCCTTGACGATGACGTCGATCACGTCCTCGGCGTCCTCCTCCTCGGTCAGCACCTCGAGGCGCACCTTGGGGACCAGGTCCACTTGGTACTCGGCGCCGCGATAGACCTCGGTGTGGCCGCGCTGGCGGCCGTAGCCGCTCGCCTCGCTGACCGTCATGCCTTTGACGCCGAACTGTTCGAGGGCCGCCTTCACATCGTCCAGCTTGAACGGTTTGATGACGGCGGTGATGAGCCTCATGCTTCCACCTTCTTGGGTGCCGGTGCCGTGGTGATCGGGCCGTTCGGGGAGGACACGCCGGAAGCGTGGACCGTGCCGAGGTCGTATCCCGTCTCGGCGTGGGTGGTGACGTCGATGCCGGTGACCTCGTCCTCGACCGGGATGCGGAAGCCCATCGTCTTGTCGATGATCTTAGCGACGACCCAGGTGATGATGAAGGAGTAGCCGCCGATGGCGATCGGGCCCAGCACCTGGAGGCCGAGCTGGGTGAACCCGCCGCCGTAGAAGAGGCCCTTGTTCTGCTGCTCCAGGAAGGGGTACACGGCCAGGAAGCCGAGCGAGACGGCGCCGATCACACCGCCGACCAGGTGCACGCCGACCACGTCGAGCGAGTCGTCGAAGTTGAAGCGGTACTTCAGGCCGACCGCGTAGGCGCAGACCGCACCGGCGATCAGGCCGAGCAGCATCGCGGCCCAGGGGTCGATGAACCCACAGGCGGGGGTGATGGCGACCAGACCGGCGACCGCGCCGGAGGCGACACCGAGGCTGGTGGCGTGGCCGTCGCGCAGCTTCTCCACCACGATCCAGGCGCCGGCCGCGACGGCGGTGGCGATCTGGGTGTTCATGAAGGCCAGGCCGGCCGTGCCGTCGACCGCCAGCTCGGAGCCCGCGTTGAAGCCGAACCAGCCGAACCACAGGAGGCCCACACCGAGCAGCACCAGTGTCAGGTTGTGCGGCCGCATCGGCTCCTTGCGCCACCCCTTACGCTTGCCCAGCACCAGGGCCAGCGCCAGCGCCGCGGCACCGGCGTTGATGTGGACGACCGTGCCGCCGGCGAAGTCCTCGATGCCGAGGGCGTTCAGCCAGCCGGTGCCCCACACCCAGTGGGCGACGGGGAAGTAGACGATGCTCGCCCAGATGAAGCTGAACAGCACCCAGGCGCCGAACTTCGCACGGTCGGCGATCGCACCGCTGATCAACGCGACGGTGATGATGGCGAACGTCAGCTGGAAGGCCGAGAAGACCAGGCTGGGCATGCCGGTGCCGTCGGTCTTCGTGGCCGTGTCGACCAGGCTCTGCAGCCCGAGGGCGTCGAGGCCACCGACGAAGTTGTTGAGCCAGGACATGCTGTTGTCGGTGAACGCGAACGAGTGCCCGTAGAGCACCCAGGCGATGG
Organism: Nonomuraea guangzhouensis; assembly: GCF_019396345.1. Taxonomy (GTDB): domain Bacteria; phylum Actinomycetota; class Actinomycetes; order Streptosporangiales; family Streptosporangiaceae; genus Nonomuraea; species Nonomuraea guangzhouensis. Next base: position 143,448 of record NZ_JAHKRM010000001.1, read on the forward strand.
TGACGGTGATGATGCTGACGAACGACATCATCATCATGTTCAGGACGCTCTTGGCCCTGGTCATGCCCCCGTAGAAGAACGCGAGTCCTGGTGTCATGAGCAGCACCAGCGCGGTGGCCGCTAGCATCCAGGCTGTCGTGCCGCTATCGATCTTCACGACGCGACCCTCCTTACATGTGACGTGTGGCCACAGCGTGTTCGCCCGGCGTTTCGTGGCTCGACCGGGTGTGTTTCACATTCGTGAATCTCGCTCTACTGGTGTTTCGTACATGTTTCGGGCGTCTGGCGGCGAGCATTCGGGCCATAGACTTAGGGTCGCCTTACCTAAGAGATCAAGGAATCTTTCATGCGCCTGGCCCTCTTGCTCCCCCTCCTCGTGCTCACCGCCTGCGGCACCGCGACCACTTCCCAGCAGGCGGGTCCGACCAGGACCATCACGCACGCCATGGGCCAGACGAAGGTGCCAATGGAGCCGAAGCGAGTCGTGGTCCTCGACACCGACAAGCTCGACACGATGGTCTCGCTGGGCCTGGCCCCCGTCGGCGCCGCCCAGGCCACCGAGAGCCAGTCGTGGCCGAAGTACCTCGGCTCGGCGCTGGCCGCGACCAAGGCGGTCGGCACGACCCAGCAGCCGAACATCGAGGCCATCATGGCGCTCAAGCCGGACCTCATCCTCGGCACGAAGTTCCGGCAGGCGGCCTTCTACGACAAGCTCAGCAAGATCGCCCCGACCGTGTTCACGGAGAAGGTGGGCGTCACCTGGAAGCAGAACTTCCTGCTCGACGCCGACGCCCTGGGCAAGAAGGACCAGGCGACCGGGCTGCTGTCGGCCTATGAGACGCGGGCCAAGCAGGTCGGGGCCAAGTACGCGAAGCTGAAGGTGAGCATCGTCCGCTTCATGCCGACGGAGATCCGGATGTACGGCCCCGAGTCGTTCAGCGGCATCGTGGTCGGCGACGCCGGCATCCCGCGGCCGGAGGCGCAGCAGCTGGCCACCCAGCAGGACAAGCGCTTCGGCAAGCTGAGCCAGGAGAACATCGCCCAGGCCGACGCCGACGCCCTCTTCTACAGCGCGTACGGCCAGGCGGCGGCCAAGAGCCAGGCGTCGGTGACCGGAGGCCCGCTCTGGAAGAACCTCGGGGCGGTCAAGTCGGGCAATGCCCACAACGTGGACGACGAGGTCTGGATGCTCGGCATCGGCGTCACCGCCGCCGGCGGCATCCTCGACGACCTGGACAAATACCTGGCCCCGCTCGTCTGATCAGCCCCAGAACCGGCGCAGGTGCGGCACGAGCTCACCGGCCCGCTCATCGGGAAAGAACAGCCGCCCGCCCTCGATCTCCACGACCTCCTTGACGCCGGGGATCGTGTCGCGCAGCCAGTGGGCCCAGCTCACGTCGAAGAAGACGTCGCCGGTCCCCCACACCACCAGCGTCGGCACGGCCAGCACGGTGAGCAGCGGCTCGATCGCGACCATGTCCTTGGCGTCGATCGAGGTCAGCAGCCGCTCGAAGGCACGCGGCCCGTCAGGCTTGTCGAAGATCGGCCGCAGGAAGTGGTCGACCAGGTCCGCCGCGTCGTCGATGCGCTCGTAGCCGTCGCCGAACGCCGTCTGGGCCAGCAGCTCCGGCTGATCCAGCACGGCGGCGGTCAGCGGCGCGAGCTCGCCCCGGGCCGCCAGGTCGACCGTGGGCTGGAACGCCTCCGGGGGCGTGTTGGTGTGCACGTCGCAGTTGGTGAGCGTGAGCGAGCGCAGCCGTCCCGGGTGCCGCACGGCGAAGACCTGCGCCACCGCGCCACCCGTGTCGTTGGCGACGAGGTCGACCTGATCCAGGCCGAGCTCGTCGCAGAGCTCCGCCACCGCCTCGGCCAGCGCGGGGATCGAGAGGTCCTCGCGCGGCGCGCTGCCGCCGTGCAGGGGCAGGTCGATCGCCACGCATCTGCGCTCGTCGCGCAGCTCGGCGATGACGTTGCGCCACAGGTACGAACTGGTGCCGACGCCGTGCACGAACAAGGCGACCGGCCCCTCGCCGACGTCCACGTAACTGATGCCGTCCATGGTCTGACTCCTTCTTCCGGATTACAAACCGACTGTCGGTCTACGAAATTACCGACTGACTGTCGGTTTGTCTAGAGTGGTGCCATGAACCTCAAGGCGGAACGCGGCGCGGCCACCCGCGACCAGCTCCTCGCGATCGCCACGCGGCTGTTCGCCGAACACGGCTACGAGGGCACCTCGATCGAGGCGGTGCTCCAGGAATCCGGCCTCAGCAGAGGCGCTCTCTACCACCACTACGCGGGCAAGGACGCCCTGTTCGAGGCGGTGCTGGAAGCGAAGGAGGCGGCCATCGGCCGCGACATCCTCAAAGCGGTCAAGGGCCTCGACGACCCCGCCGAGATCCTCCGGACCGGCGCACTGGCCTGGATCAGGCTCGCGGGCGACCCCGTGATCCAGCGCATCGTGCTGATCGACGCGCCGTCGGTGCTGGGCTGGCAGCAGTGGCGGGCGCTGGAGGAGCGCTACTCGTTCGGCAGCCTGAAGCTCGCCCTACAGGCCACGGACGCGGTCCCCGCCGAGTTCCTGGACCTGCACGCCCACATGCTCCTGGCCGCCATCAACGAGAGCGCCCTGCTGGTCGCCAGAGGCGGCGACCGAGACACAGCGGAGGCGGCGGTGGAGGAATTCCTCAGGCGCCTCCTGCGACGCCCGTAGAGAGCACGACGTCCGGCTCAATCCACGGACCGGGGCCAAGAATGCGCACGTCACGGCGCCCAGCCCGCTCCACCGGAGGAGCGTGCCCCTGGACAGACGCCAGCTGAACACGGTGGGTGGCGCCCACCGTGCTCAGCCGTAAAAGAAAATGGTTGTTATGCCGCCGCGGTGGCCATCTTGCGCAGGCGAGCCAGCGCGTCGCGCTCGATACGGCGAGCCCGGTCGCGACCGATCCCGTACCGCTCGCCCACCTCAGTGAGCGTGTGCTCGCGGCCGTCCACCAGCCCATACCGCCACCGCAGCATGTCCCGGGTGTCCCCCTCGAGATCCGTCAGCCACTGGTCGAGCCGTTCGCGCTCCAGGATGTCGATCGCCTGCTGCTCCGGATCGGCCCAGGTCTCGTCGGCGATCATGTCGCCCAGCTCGGTCTCGTCCTCGTCGCCCACGCCGAGCTGCAGCGACACCGGGTCGGACGCCCAGCGGCGGAGCTCGCGGACCCGCTCGATCGGCAGCTCCAGGATCCCGGCGAGGTCGTCGTCGGTCGGCTCGACGTCGAACTCCGCCAGCATGTCCCTGCGCACCCGCATCAGCCGGGTCATCTGCTCACCCGCGTGCGTGGGCAGCCGCACCGGCCGCGCCTGCTCGTGGATGGCCCGGCCCACGGACTGCCTGATCCACCACGTGGCGTAGGTCGAGAACTTGTACCCCCGCTTGTAGTCGAACTTCTCCACCGCGCGTACCAGGCCCAGGTTCCCCTCCTGGACCAGGTCGATCAGTGGCATGCCGCGCCCTGAGTATTTGCGCGCGACCGCTACCACCAGGCGCAGGTTCGCCTGGATGAACTCGTCTTTCGCCCGCTGGCCGGAGATCGCGACGCGCTCCAGCTCCTCATCGGCGGCGTCGCCGATCCGCGGCTCCGAGCCCCCGCTGTCGAGCAGCTGCTCGGCGAAGAGGCCCGCCTCGATGCGCTTGGCGAGCTCCACCTCTTCCTCCGCCGTGAGCAGCGGGACCCGCCCGATTTCCGCCAGGTAGGTCCCCAGCAGATCGCGATCAGCGACGTGCTGCTCCTGCGTGCGACTCCCCGTAGGCCTTGCCATCCCCAGGCACCTCGTTCCGCAGCTGCGTTCTATATCCGGCCAACGTCCGGCCAGATGCAAAGATTCCCTAAAGAGCTACGACCAGGGGACGGTTCTGGATGTCCTCCTAAAGGAGGAGACCGCCAAGAAACACCTGGTGAACGAGGGGAACACCGGGTCGATAGGCCAGATGCACGTAAGAGGGGGCGTCCAGCACGACGAGGTCCGCGCGGGCTCCCGGCCGCAGCCATCCTACGTCTGTCCGCCGTAGCGCGCGGGCCCCACCGAGCGTCGCCGCCCTGACCGCCTCCAGCGGCGTCATGCCCATCTCCCGTACGGCCAGCGCCACGCAGAACGCCATCGACGAGGTGTACGACGAGCCGGGATTGCAGTCGGTGGCCAGCGCGACCACCGCCCCCGCGTCGAGCAGCCGCCGGGCGTCGGGGTACGGCGACCGGGTGGAGAACTCGGCCCCGGGCAGCAGCGTCGCGACGGTACCCGAGGCGGCGAGCGCGTCGACGTCGGCATCGGACAGGTGGGTGCAGTGGTCGGCCGAGGCGGCGCCCAGCTCGCAGGCGATCCGGACACCCGGCCCCTCACTCAGCTGGTTGGCGTGCACCCGGGCCTGCAGCCCGGCCTTGATCCCGGCCTCCAGCACCGCCCTGGTCTGGTCGCCGTCGAAGGCGCCGCGCTCGCAGAAGGCGTCCACCCATTTGGCGTACGGCGCGCACGCCTGGAGCATCTCGCCCGTGACGAGCCGCACGTAGTCGTCGGCCGCCATGCCCGAGGGCACCACGTGCGCCCCGAGGTAGGTGGTCTCGTCGGTCAGCCCGGTGGCGATCTCCAGCGAGCGGCGTTCGTCCTCGACGGTCAGCCCGTAGCCGCTCTTGATCTCCACGGTCGTGGTGCCCTGCGCCCGCATCTCGGCGACCAGGGCGGCGGCTCCCGTCGCCAGCTCCGCGTCGGAGGCCGCCCGGGTGGCGGCGACCGTGGTCCTGATTCCGCCACCGGTGTAGGGCACCCCGGACATGCGCGCCTGGAACTCGGCCGTCCGGTCACCGGCGAACACCAGGTGCGCGTGACTGTCCACGAACCCCGGGATCACCGCCCGGCCCCGGACGTCCACCCGCTCGTCGGCGTCCGGCGCCCGACCCGCCGGTCCCACCCAGGCGACCAGGCCGTCCTCGGCGACCAGCGCCGCGTCCTCGATCTCCGCACACTCCGGATCCCCGGTGTAGAGCAGCTTGATCCCGTCGAACAGCACAGTGGTCATCGAACCCGTCCAATCGCCTCGGTCAGCATGGCGCCCACGTCTCCCAGCGTGTGCCGTCCCTCCGACACGACGCACCGGCCACCTGAGATGACCGAGTGCACGTCGGCCGCCGTCGCCGCGAACACCACCGCCTCCAGCCCGCCCGTGCCCGCCGTACGGACCGAGTCGAGGCGTACCGACACCAGGTCGGCCCACGCGCCCGGCACGAGCAGCCCGGCGTCGGGGAAGCCCAGCGAGGTGTGGCCCGCGCCGGCCGCGGCGGTCAGGAGCTCGGCGGCGCGCCAATGGCCGCGTTCGCCGGTGGCCAGCCGTTCGTCCAGCTCGACCGCGCGGGCCTCCTCGAACAGGTCGATGACGGCATGGCTGTCGGAGCCGAGCGTGATCGGCGCGCCGTGGTCGAACAGCGTCCTGGCGGGCCCGATGCCGTCGGCGAGGTCGCGTTCGGTGGTGGGGCACATGCAGATGTGCGTGCCCGACTGGGCGAGCAGCTCGATGTCGACGTCGCTCAGGTGGGTGGCGTGCACGGCGGTGGACCGCGGCCCGAGCACGCCCCGCTCGTGCAGCACCTGCACCGGGCTGGCCGCGTACATCTCCACGCACGCGGCGTTCTCCGCCCGCTGCTCGGAGACGTGCGCGTGCAGCGGCGCGGCATGATGGTGGGAGAACTCGGCGATCACCGGCATCTGCTCCGGCGGCACGGCCCGCACCGAGTGGACGGCCGCGCCGATCTCCACGTCGTGCTGCCCCTCGTAGGCGGCGGCCAGGTCGCCGGCGCGGTTCGCCCACCGGTCGGCGTCGCCGTCCCCGAACCGCACCTGCGTCCCCGCCAGGTGCGTGTGGCCACCGTTCCCGGCCGCCGTGCCCATGCCGATGCCGCCCGTCAGGTAGCAGGTGTCGAGCAGCGCGATGCGCAGGCCCGCCTCGCGGGCGGCCTGGATGAGCGCGTGGCCCATCGCGTTCGCGTCCTCGTACGCCCGTCCGTCCGGCGCGTGGTGCAGATAGTGGAACTCGCCCACGCAGGTGATCCCGGCCAGCGCCATCTCCGCGTAGGCGGCCCTGGCCAGCGCCAGGTAACTGTCGGGATCGAGCGCCGCGGCCACCTCGTACATCCGGTCGCGCCACGTCCAGAAGTCACCAGAACCCGCCTGCGTGGCCCCGCGCAGCGCCCGGTGGAAGGCGTGGGAGTGGGCGTTGGCCAGACCGGGGATCGTCAGGCCCGCCAGGCGTTCGGCGCCGCCCGGCTCCCCTTGGGTCACGGCGGCGATGCGGGCCCCGTCGACCTCGACGAGCACGCTGTCGACGACGCCGTCGGGCAGCCAGGCGTGTTCGCACCAGTAGGTCACCGACACAGGTCCTCCAGAACGTTCGCGAGGGCGAATCCCGCTTCGCAGTCTGCCTGCTCAGACTGCTCATCACCGTGGTGGGACACGGCAGTGAATGGATCCATTCAGTTGACCGGACCCGCGCTGGGCCGCAGCACGAGCTCGGTCAGGTGGGCGTCGGGTCCGGCGTTGACGGCGGCCAGCACCGCGCGGGCCACGGACTCGGGTGTGAGGTACTTGTCCGGCTCGTACTCGCCGCCCTCCTGCGCACGGACGCCCCGCTGCATGTCGGTGGCCACCCGGCCCGGGTAGACGGTCGTCACCCTGAGATCCGTCTCCTCCTGGCGCAGCGCGTCGGCGAAGGCCCGCAGCGCGAACTTGCTCGCCGCGTAGGCGCCCCAGCCGGGGTTCGCCCGGAGCCCGGCGCCGGAGTTGACGCAGATCACCTGACCGCCGGCCGGCCTGAGCGCGGGCAGGAGCAGCCGGGTGAGCTCGGCGACGGCGATCACGTTGAGCTCCATCGTGTTCCGCCACGCGTCGGCGGGGAGTTCCGCGATCGTGCCGAGCGTGCCGATCCCGGCGCTGTGCACGAGCAGGTCGAGCCGCTCGACGTCCGCCACGTCGGCCGCGGTGACCTGGGTCAGTTCGACCGGCCATGCCCTGGCGTCGGGCAGCTCGGCCGCCAGAGCGGCGAGCGCGTCGCCGTCGCGGCCGCCGAGTATGACGTGGTGCGTGGGCGCCAGCGCCCTGGCGATCGCCTCGCCGATGCCACGAGATGCGCCGGTGACCAGCGCGGTCGGTCGTTCAGTCATGCGCCTCAGTTTATGACCTTGACAGGCATTCAAATTTGAATACAAACTTGAATATGTCTTCGACTCGGGTTCTCATCCTCGGTTGCCTGCTCGATCAGCCGCGCAACGGATATCAGGTCCGCAGGCAGCTGGAGGTGATGGGCGCGGAGCAATGGGCCAACGTGGCGTTCGGCTCGATCTACCACGGGCTGGGCAAGATGGCCGAAGAGGGTCTTCTTGAGGTGGTCGAGAGCGGCAAGGGCGGAAAGACCCTCTACGAGATCACCGAGGCGGGCCGGCTGGAGTTCCGTCGTCTGTTGCTGCAGAACTGGTACGACGTCAAGCCGATCGTCGACCCCTTCCAGGTCGCGCTCACGTTCATGGACCGCCTGACCAAACAGGAGATCCTCGACTCGCTCCACGGCAGGATCCGCCAGCTCAAGATGTCCATCGAGGCATTGGAGAGCGCCTTCGGCGTCAAGCAGCGCTACGGCGCCCCCCGGCACGTGGACGAGAACCTCCGCCTGACCACGGACATGCTCGCCGCCCAGCTCGCCTGGGCCGAGAAGGCCGTCATCAGGGTCGAAGCAGACGAACTTCCCTAAGGAGCCCACAAATGATCATTGACGCACATGGCTTACGCAAGACGTTCACCACCAGGAGCAGGAAGGGCACGCAGACCGTGGAAGCGGTCCGGGGCGTCAACCTCCAGGTGGAGAAGGGCGAGATCTTCGGCGTCCTCGGCCCGAACGGCGCCGGCAAGACCACCACGATCAGAATGCTCGCCACGCTGATCACGCCCGACTCCGGCACGGCCGCCATCGCCGGGCACGACCTGCTCAAGGCGCCCGGCGCCGTCCGCCGCAACCTGGGCTACGTCAGCCAGGTCGGCGGGGTGGAGGAGAACACCACGCCGCGGGCCCAGATCATGATGGCCGCGAAGATCCACAGCGTGTCCGACCCGGCCGGGGCCACGGCCGACGTGCTCGACCGGTTCGACCTGACGGAGATGGCCGACCGGCCGGGCCGCACCCTGTCCGGCGGCCAGAAGCGGCGGGTGGCCATCGCGCTCGGGCTGGTGCACGGCCCGCCCCTGCTCTTCCTCGACGAGCCAACCACCGGGCTCGACCCCCAGAACCGGGCCAACCTCTGGGACCGCATCAGGCAGCTGCGCGAGCTCGGCACCAGCGTGCTGCTCAGCACCCACTACCTCGACGAGGCCGACGCCCTGTGCGACCGGCTGGTGATCGTCGATCACGGCCTGGTGGTGGCCGAGGGCACGCCGGGCGAGCTCAAGCGCGAGGTCTCCGGCGACGTCGTCACACTCAGGCTGGACGAGCCGGACCGCGCCGCCGAGACGCTCAAGCCGTACGCGCGGGAGACCCGCGTCGACGACGACGTGCTGCGCGTCTACGTCGACGACGGCGAGCACACGCTGCCCACGCTGCTGCGGGCGCTGGAGGAGCAGGGCCTCACCCTGTCCTCGATCGCGCTCGACCGCGCCACCCTCGACGACGTCTTCCTGGCCAAGACCGGCCGATCCCTTCGCGACGCTGGAGCCGCCGCATGATCCGCCACACCCTGCTGTTCCTGATGTACGAGCTGCGCAACACCTTCAGGAACCCGATCTGGCCGCTGTTCGGCATCGTCCAGCCGGTGGTGTACCTGCTGCTGTTCGGCCCGCTGGTGGCGGGAGCCGCCGGGCAGCCCACCTCCGCGCAGCTCACCAGCTTCGCGCCGGGCATGCTGGTGATCACCGCGCTGTTCGGGGCGATCGGCGTCGGCTACGGCATGATCTACGAGCTGCGCAGCGGCGTCCTCGAACGCATCGCCGTCAGTCCCGCCTGGCGCCCGTCGATCGTGCTTGGCCGCACGCTCCGCGACGGGGTCGTGCTGGTCCTCCAGTCGATCGTGGTGATCGTGATCGCGCTGGTCATGGGCATGCGCGCCAGCCTGCCGGGGCTCGCCATCATGGTGCTGCTCATCGCGGTGACCGGCCTGTTCTCCTCCGGCATCGGATACGGCCTGGCGCTGTCGCTGCGGGACGAGAACGGCATGGCGCAGATCATGCAGTTCTTCGCCCTGCCCATCATGCTGCTGTCGGGGGCGCTGCTGCCGATGACCCTGGCACCGGAGTGGATGCAGAAGGTGGCCCTGTTCAACCCGATGTACCACCCGGTGGTGGCCGGCCGGGCGCTGTTCGCGGGCGATCTGACCGACGGGTCGATCCCGATCGCGTTCGCCATCATGCTGGGCCTGGCCGCGCTGACCGTGGGCTGGTCGGTGCGCTCGCTACGCCGGATCGCCGGTTAGGAACGTACCGGTCTCGTCGGTCATCCGCTCGTACTCCTCCAGCCGGGCCTGGGTGCGCAGCGGCGCGGCGTCGGCCATGGCCTCGACCAGCGCCATGGCCAGCGCGAGCGGCGCCGCGTGCGAGTCGAACACGAGCCGGTCCCCCACCGGCGCGTCGAGCACCACCTCGGCGGGGAAATCGGCTCTGTCGCAGATGGCCGCGATCCGCAGGCCCAGCTTCTCCGCGTACTCCAGGGCCTGCATGACCTCGGCCGGATATCTCGGCAGCACCACGGCGAGCAGCCATTCCGCGCCGGCCCGGCGCACGGCGTGCAGCCCGTCGATCAGCTCCGAGCCGCCGCGCGACAGCAGCCGTACGTCGGGATGGATCCGGCGCGCGTAGTAGGCGAAGGTGGTGGCCAGCCCGCAGGAGACCCGGAGCCCCAGCACCGGGAGCGGCTCGGCGGCGGCCAGGGACTCCCCCAGCTCCTTGAGCGGGAAGCCCGCCAGCCGCTCCCTGACGGCGGCCAGGTTCCTGATCTCGCTGTCGATGGCGCCCTGGAGCAGGCTCTCCTCCGGCAGGCCGCCCAGCACCAGGGGACGCAGCGCCTGCCGCAGCTCGGGGTAGCCGGCGAAGCCGAGCACCATGGCGAACCTGGTCACGGACGGCTGGCTCACCCCTGACCGCTCGGCCAGCTCGACGCTGGACAGGAAGATCGCCTCGTCGAGATGCTCGGACAGGTAGTGCGCGATCCGTCGCTGCACGGGAGACAGCCGCCGCCCGTCGAGAAGCCCGCCAAGACCGCTGTGGTATCCGCCCGTCACGCCACCTCCAACACCACCCGCCCCGCTTCTCATCCCACCTGAATGAACGCATTCATCTATGTCACTCGCAGAGCACTAGCTCACCAGGAACTGGGTCGCGGCCAGTTCGCGATAAAGGTCGTCCTCCCCCACCAGCTCGGCATGGGTGCCGACCGCGCGCACCCCGCCCGCCTCCATGACCACGATGCGGTCCGCGTTGGTCACCGTGGACAGCCGGTGCGCGATGACCAGCACGGTCGTCTCGGCGGCCACCTCGGCGATGACCTCGCGCAGCCGGAGCTCGTTGACCGCGTCGAGCTGGGAGGTCGCCTCGTCCAGCAGGAGCAGCCTGGGCTTGCGCAGCAGCGCCCTGGCGATCGCCACCCGCTGCCGCTCGCCGCCCGACAGCAGCACGCCCCGGTGCCCGACGGCCGTGTCGAGCCCCTCGGGCAGCCTGGACACCAGGTCGTCGAGACGCGTACGGACGATCGCCCGCCGCAACTCCTCCTCGGTGGCGTCCTGAGCCGCGAAGAGCAGGTTCTCCCTGAGCGTGCCCGCCAGCACGGGCGCGTCCTGCTCGACATAGCCGAGCGTGGCCCGCAACTCGGCGAGCGGCCAGTCGCGGATGTCGCGGCCGTCGACCGTGATCCGGCCGTCCTGGTGCTCGTAGAACCGTTCCAGCAGGGCGAACACCGTCGACTTGCCCGCGCCCGACGGCCCCACGAGCGCGGTCAGCCCGCCGGGCGGCACCTCGAAGCTGACCCCGTCGTGCACGGTCGGCCGGTCGTCCCCATAACGGAACACCACGTCCTCGAACCGCACCCCCACCGGGTCGCCGGCGCCGACAGTCACCGGAACCGTGGCACCGACGGGCTCGGCGGGCAGGTCCTCGATCTCCTTGATCCGCTTCATCGCCGCCAGGCCCTGCTGGAGCTGCACCAGCCCCTCGACGATCTGCCCGATGGGCGCCACCAGGTAGAACAGGTACAGCAGGAACGCGATCAGCGACGAGACCTCCAGCGCGCCGGAGGCGACCCGCGACCCGCCGACGGCCAGCACGCACAGGAAGGCGATCTGCACCGCCATCCAGGTCGCCACCCCGGCCAGCGAGGTCCACCCGGCCACCTGCAGCCCCCGGTCGCGAGCACGCTCGGCGGCGCCGGCGACGACCGCGATCTCGCGCTCCTCCGCGCCGCTGGCCTTGACCGTGCGGTACGCCTGGAGCGCCCGGTCGAGCACGGCGCCCATCTCGCCGACGGCCTCCTGAGCCTGCTTCTGCGCCCGCTGGATCCGGGGCATCACCAGCCCGGTCAGCCCGCCGATCACCACCACCACGAGCAGCGTGACCAGCAGCAGCACGCCGTCCATGGTCGCCATCATGACGATCGCGCCGGCCAGCATGAACACCGAACCGATCGAGTTCACGATCCCGTTGGTCAGTACGGCCCGCAGCAGCGTCGTGTCACCGGTCACCCGCGACAGCAGGTCGCCGGGCTTGAGCCGGTCCACGTCGGCGACCTTGAGCCGGAACATCCGATCGACGAGCCGGCGCCGCGCGCCCAGCACGATGCCCTCGCCCGTGCGCTCCATCAGATACGTGCCCAGCGCCGAGACCACCGCGCCGACCAGCACCGCCACGGTCAGCCCGAGTAACGGCCCGGCCATCGACCTGTTCTGGCCGAAGGCGTCCACCACGTACTTGGCCAGCAACGGCATCGCCAGACCGGCCGCCGAGCCGACCAGACCCAGCAACCCACCGAGGATCAAGATCCTCCGGTGCGGGCGTATGTAGGCGAGCAGCTCTCTGATCACCATGTTCTCCTCTCGCGATATATCCCGACATCCCAACGAACGGCGGATCGGATTCCGCACCCGTCAACCTAGATTGACGACCAAAGTATGTCAACTTTGATTGACCTCTCATTCTTTGGGAGGAGAGACACATCCATTCGCGGAGCGGCGACGAATAGGCCGTCGAGGAACCCGGCCGGAACCTCTCGATCACGATCAGCATCTCGATCAGCCCTCTCGAAAGGACCGAACATGGAGCTCCGGATCAACCGGCGCGCTCTAGTCGGACTGGGCGTCGCGGCGGCGTTGACCGCCTCCTCGTTCGCCCTGCTTCGTACCGACTCCGGCACCGCTTCCTCGCACCGCGAGGCGCCGATGATCGCGGGGGACCCGCGTAACGACAACACTGACGTGTACGCGTTCGTCAGCCCGGACAAAGCCGACACGGTGACGCTGCTCTCCAACTGGATCCCGTTCCAGGAACCGCAGGGCGGCCCGAACTTCTACACGTTCGACACCAAGTCCCGCTACAACATCAAGATCGACAACGATGGCGACGCCAAGCCCGACATCGTGTACCAGTGGACGTTCCGCGATGAGGACCGGCGCGGCAACGACACGTTCCTGTACAACAACGGGCCCGTCACCTCGCTGCACGACGAGAACCTGCTCTTCCGCCAGCGCTACACGCTCAAGCGGCTCACCGAGAACGGCAGCAGGACGCTCGTCTCGAACGGCATCGTCGCGCCGAGCAACGTCGGCCCCGCCTCGATGCCCGACTACGGCACGCTGCGCGCCCAGTCCCTGAAGAGCCTCCCGCACGGCGGCAAGGCCTACGCCGGCCAGTCGGATGAGGCGTTCTTCCTGGACCTGCGCGTCTTCGACCTGCTCTACGGCGGCAACCTGACCGAGGTCGGCCAGGACACCACCAAGGGCTACAACGTGAGCACCCTGGCCGTCCAGGTGCCCGCCAGTGACCTGGCGCTCAAGGGCGACGTCAGGCGCAACCCGGTGATCGGCGTCTGGTCGACCACGGACAAGTGGAGCCCGAACGGCTACGCGCAGGTCTCGCGCCTGGGCAACCCGCTGGTCAACGAGGTCGTGGTGCCCGCCGGTCTGAAGGACGCGTTCAACTCGCTGCCCCCGCACAAGGACGCCGACATCCCGCAGGTGGTCAAGCGCGTGACCGACCCCGAGGTGGCCAGGCTGCTGGAGGGCATCTACGGCATCAAGGCGCCCGCGACCCCGCGCGGCGACCTGGTCGAGATCTTCCTGACCGGCATCGCCAAGGGCAACGGGCCGATCAAGGCCGACCTGAACTCGCAGACCCTCAACAAGGACGCCGGCAAGCTGCGGCCCTCCGAGATGCTGCGGCTCAACATGGCGGTCCCGCCGTCCAAGGACCCCAACCGTCTCGGCGTGCTGGCCGGTGACCTGCAGGGCTTCCCGAACGGCCGCCGCCTGTCCGACGACGTCGTGGACATCTCGCTGCAGGCCGTGGCCGGTGCCGCGCTGTCCGGCAAGCTCGTCCCCGGCCTGACGGACAAGGTCGACCAGAACGACAAGCCCTTCTTCCAGTCGTTCCCGTACATCCCGCTGCCCAGCAACGTCGCTGTGAACAAGCGGTGAAGCCCGACCGGCCGGCCTCCTCTCCGGGCCGGCCGGTCCCTCTCCGCGGCGGGCCCGTCTCCCACACTCCCGCCGCGACCCCGGCCGGCCGGCCATGCCCCCATCAGGGCCGGCCGACCCTGGCCGGCTGGCCGTGCCCCCCGTCAGGGCCAGCCGGCCATCACCCCGTCTCCGCCGACCCTTTCCGATCTCCGGAGCCTTGGATGCGATCCCTCGCCATAGCAGGTGGCCTCGTCGTGGCCGGCGCGCTGGCCTTCACGGCCTACGCCGTCTACGCCCCGCCAGAGCCAGCCACCGTGACCACGCGGACCGTGACCTTCACCGAGACGCTGCAGTCCCGCCTGAAGCGCCTGCCCGGCGACTACCGAAGCTGGGCCCAGCTCGGCATGGAGTACGTCGACCAGGCCAGAGTCACCGGCGACCCGTCGTACTACACCAAGGCCGAAGGCGCCCTGGCCACCGCGGCCCGCCTGAACGCCGCCGACGACGCGGTGCTGACCGGCCAGGCGGCGCTCGCCGCCGGCCGCCACGAGTTCTCCGACGCGGTACGGCTGGCGCAGCGGGCCATCGGCGCCAACCCGTACAGCGCGGCGGCGCACGGCGTGCTGGCCGACGCCAAGACACAGCTCGGCGACCTGAGCGGCGCCTCGAAGGCCGTGGACAAGATGATGGGGCTGCGCCCCGGCGTGGCGGCGTTCGCCCGCGCCTCGTACGCGGCCGAGCTCCGGGGCGACCGGACGAAGGCCCGCGAGTTCCTGGAGTACGCCCAGAACGACGCCTACGCCCCGGCCGACGTCGCCTACACCCGCTACTACCTGGGCGAGCTGGCCCTGCACTCGGGCGACCTCGCCGCGGCCGGCGACTGGTACGCCAAGGCGCTCCAGGCCTACCCCGCCTACACCCCCGCGGTCGCCGGACAGGCCAGGGTCGCCGCGCTCAGCGGGCGGACGACAGAGGCCCTCGACCTCTACCAGCGGGTGGTCGAGCGGCTGCCGCTGTCCCAGTACCTCATCGAGCAGGGCGAGACCCGGATCAAGGCGGGGTTGAAGCCCGACTGGACCCTGCTGGAGGCCCAGCGCAAGCTGCTGCGGGCCGCCGGCGTGCGGGACGACCTCACCTGGGCCGAGTTCGAGGCCGACCACGGCGACCCGGCGGTGGCCGTCCGGCATGCCAGGGCCGAGTACGCCCGCAACCCCAACCTCGTCGCCGCCGACGCGCTCGGCTGGGCCCTGTTCAAGGCGGGCAAGCCGCGCGAGGCGCTGCCGTACGCGAAGAAGGCCACCTCGACCGGCTGGCGCAATCCGCTGCTCGCCTACCACCGCGCCCGGATCGAGCGCGCGCTCGGCAAGCCCGCGCGCGTGACCCCGGGCTTCGATCCGTCCCTGCCCGCACTGGCGAGGTTCTCATGAGAGTGCTCCGGCTCGGCCTGCTCGTGGGCCTGCTGTTGTCGATGGGCGTGTCGGTCCTGTTCACGACCGCGGCGCGGGCGGAGACGGTGGCGTTGGCGGTGGCCAGGCATCCGCTCGGCAACTTCACCGTCAACCACTACAACGGGCTGCGCCTGCGGCCCGACCGGGTGGAGAACAAGGCGGTCGTGGACGCCGCCGAACTGCCCACGCTCCAGGCCAAACCGAACGTGGACGCCTCGTACGCGGCCAGGACCTGCGCCACGCTGGCCGCCGCCCAGCGGCTCACCGTCCGCGGCGCGGCGGTGCCGTGGCGGGTGGCGGGTTCGGAGTTCGCGTACGCGCCCGGGCAGGGCGGCCTGCAGACCAGCCGCCTGACCTGCCGGCTCGTCGCCACGGCCCGCGTGTCGGGCACGGTGTCCTTCGCCGACACGTTCGAGCAGGACCGGATCGGCTGGCGGGAGATCACCGCCGTAGGTGACGGGGTGCGGCTGACCCGGTCGTCCGTGCCGTCGGCCAGTGTGAGCGACGAACTGCGTAAGTACCCCGAGGACCTGCTGACCAACCCGCTCGACCAGCGCACCGCCACCGTCACGGTCGGCGGCGCGGCCTCCGCCCTGTCCGGCGGCGGCTCCCCCGGCTCCGGCGGTACGCCGTCCGGGCTCGGCACGATCAGCGTCGGCGGGCCGATCGGGGACGCGCTGGCGGCGCTGGACCGGACATTCACCGGCCTGATCGGCTCCGACACGCTCACGGTGCCGCTCGGGTTGCTGGCCGTGGGCCTGGCGATGCTGCTCGGGGCCGGGCACGCGCTGATCCCTGGGCACGGCAAGACGATCATGGCCGCGTACCTGGCCGGGCGGCGCGGGCGGCCGCGTGACGCCCTGGTCGTGGGGGCCACGGTGACGGCCACGCACACGGCCGGGGTACTGGTGGTGGGGCTGCTGCTGAGCGCGTTCACCGCGCTGGCCGGGGAGTCGGTGCTGGGGTGGCTGGGGGTGGCCAGCGGCCTGCTGATCGCCTTCATCGGCCTGCGCCTGCTCCTGTCCACCCGCCGCGACTCGGGTCACGGGCATGGACACGGTCATGGCCACGGACATGGGCACGGCCACGGACATGGTCATGGGCACGGACATGGTCATGGGCACGGCGACAGCGACAGCGACGGGCACGGCCGCGAACGCTCGACGCGGGCCGGTCTGCTCGGGATGGGGGTGGCGGGCGGCCTGGTGCCGAGCCCGTCGGCGCTCATCGTGCTGCTCGGGGCGATCGCGCTGGGCCGTACCTGGTTCGGGGTGGCGCTGGTCACCGCGTACGGCATCGGCATGGCGGCGACGCTCACCGTCACGGGCCTGCTGCTGGTCAAGCTCGTCGACCGCATCGAACGGCGCGCCTCGCTGGGGCGGGGCCTGGCCGCCCGGCTGTCCGCCCTGGCACCGCTGGGCACGGCCGGCATGGTGATGCTGCTGGGCGCGGGCCTGGCCCTCCGCTCGGCCATCGCCCTCTAGGCGCCCGCGCTAGGTGGGCCGGCGGCCGCGCCGGGTGGAGGGCAGGTCATGGCGTCCCGAGACGAACTCCTGGAACGCGATCTTGGCCCTGATCACCGGCCGGCGCCACCGTTCCTCCCGGTGCGCGGCCTTGGCCAGCTTGCGCGGCGAGCGCTTCTCGTAGAACAGGTGGGCCCACGGAGAGCCCGGCCTGGCCAGGCGGATCGCGCAGACCACCAGGAGCACCGGTACGAACAGCCCGACCATCCCGGTCCAGATCTTGCCCTTCGACAGGGTGATGACAGCGAGCACCATGTTCGCCACGATCAGGGCGCCCGGGTTGACCGGGGTCCCGTAGTCGAACGTCAGCGGCCGGAGCCCGGTGAGCAGCAGCCCCGTCACCGCGACCGCGATGAACACCGCGTCGACCGAGGTGCGCCCCTCTTCCTCCCAGTAGACGTCGTGCAGGTGCAGGATCAGCGCGAACTCGTCCAGCACCAGAGCCGACCCGATCCCGAAAACGGCCGCCGCGGCGGCGTAGGCCACCTGCGAGGCCGACGACACCATCAGCCCGCTGACCCCGCCGACCAGCATGAGCACGACCCCGAACACCACGTGGTGGATGTGCATCTCACCCACGTTGACGTTACGGAACCAGCCGACCTTCGCCCTGATCAGCCGCACATTGACGCGGGTCGCCACGAAGGCCGCGATGAGCGCGACGAAGAAACAGAACAGCGGCAGCCGTCCTGTCCCGACGATGTTCAGCTCGAACCAGTTCTTCATGACCTTGGAATTGATGCTACGAGCCCTGTCGCCCTCCCTTGACCGCAAGGGTCCCGAAACGACCTAGGACAGGAACGCGCGCAGCAGTGCCGCTGTGCCTTCCAGGTGCTCCGACACCGCGCGACGGGCCCCTTCCGGGTCGCCGGCCAGGATGGCCGCCACGATCGCCTCGTGCTGGAGGGCGGAGTGGTCGAGGTTCACCTGGAGCATCGGGATGGCGTTGAGGAGGTCGCTGACCCGCAGGCGCGCGTCGGCGCAGGCGGTGGCGAGCAGGGGTGAGCCGGTCAGTTCGGCGATCGACAGGTGGAAGGCCGTGTCCAGGCGCCGGTAGTCCTCGATGCCCGCCTTGTTGAGGTCCGTGAGCCGGCCGCGCAGGAGGGCGCGCTGGGCGTCGGTGAGCGTGGCCGCCGCCAGGACCTCCGCCGCCCCGCATTCCACGGCCATGCGGAAGGTCAGCGCGTCGGTGAGGTCGGCCGCGCCCATGTCGGCCACGATCCTGCGCAGGTCGCCGCTGCCGGGCTGGGGAGGGGCGTAGGTGACGAAGGCGCCGCCGTACCGGCCGCGCCGCACCTCGAGGTAGCCGGCGTCCTGGAGCGCCCGGATCGCCTCGCGCAGGGTCACCCTGCTGATGCCGAGCTGGACGGCGAGCTCGCGCTCCGGGGGCAGCTTCCGGCCCGGCGCGACCACGCCAAGCTTGATCGCCTGGAGCAGCCGCTCTACCGTCTCCTCGAAGGCGTTTCCTGCTCTGACCGGCCGTAACACCGTCATCAACCGCGCCGAGTCGTCCAACGTGTCCTCAGGTCTTGACAAGCGATCCCCATATGCACATCAATGGTCTAAGAGTAGCCCAATTAGCCCGAAAGCGAGCGAACTTCCGTGAGCGAGCGAGGTCTTCCACAACCCGGACCACTGTCCGTCGACGAGCTGCGTGACGAGGTGGCCGCCGGGCGGGTCGACACCGTGCTGCTCGCGATCGCCGACATGCAGGGCCGGCTGCAGGGCAAGCGACTGTCGGCGCGCTATTTCCTGAACGAGGTGCTCGGGCACGGCTCCGAGGGCTGCAACTACCTGCTCGCCGTGGACGTCGACATGAACACGGTCGACGGCTACGCGATGTCCTCCTGGGACCGCGGCTACGGCGATTTCGTGATGAAGCCCGATATTTCCACGTTGCGGTGGGTCCCGTGGCAGGAGGGGACCGTCATGCTCATGGCCGACCTGGCCTGGGAGAACGACGAGGACGTGACCGCCTCGCCGCGGCAGATCCTGCGCCGCCAGCTCGCCCGGCTCGCCGACCGCGGCCTGGCCGCCTTCGTCGGCACCGAGCTGGAGTTCGTGGTGTACGAAGACAGCTACGAGGACGCGTGGAAGCGCGGCTACCGCGACATGACCCCCGCGAACCTCTACAACGTCGATTACTCCCTCATCGGTACGGCCCGCATCGAACCCCTCCTTCGCCGGATAAGGCGGGACATGGAGGGAGCTGGGCTGTACGTCGAGTCCGCCAAGGGCGAGTGCAACCTGGGCCAGCACGAGATCGCCTTCCGCTACGACGAGGCGCTGAAGACCTGCGACAACCATTCCATCTACAAGAACGGCGCCAAGGAGATCGCGGCTCAGGAGGGCAAGTCGATCACCTTCATGGCCAAGCCGAACGCCCGCGAGGGCAACTCCTGCCACATCCACATCTCGCTGTGGAGCGCGGACGGCGTCTCGGCCATGGCGGGCGACGGCCCGCACGGGCTCTCCGAACTCGGCGCCCGCTTCATCGCCGGGCAACTGGCCCACATGCGTGAGCTCACCCTCTTCTACGCCCCGAACATCAACTCCTACAAGCGCTACGTCCCCGGCAGCTTCGCCCCCACGGCCGTCAAGTGGGGCGTGGACAACCGCACCTGCTCGCTCCGGCTCGTCGGCCACGGGCAGTCGCTGCGGATCGAGAACCGGGTGCCGGGCGGCGACGTGAACCCCTACCTCGCGGTCGCGGCGCTGATCGCGGCCGGGCTGCACGGCATCGACGAGGAACTGTCGCTGGAGGACGCGTTCGAGGGCAACGCCTACGAGTCCGGCGCCGAGACCGTGCCCCACACGCTGCGGGACGCGCTGGCGCTGTTCGAGGGGTCGAAGCTGGCGCGCGAGACGTTCGGCGACGACGTGGTGGCGCACTATGCGAACAACGCCCGGGTCGAGCTGGCCGCCTTCGACGCGGCGGTCACGGACTGGGAGCTGTTCCGGGGTTTCGAGCGGATGTGAGCAAGATGCTGATCGTCAATCCGGCGACGGAGGAAATCCTCGCCGACATGGAACTGGCCGACGCGGCCGAGGTCGACCGGGCCGTGGAGCGTGCCAGGCGGGCCTATGAGAGCTGGCGCGACGTGGCGCCCGGCGACCGGGCGCGGCTGCTGCGCCGCTTCGCCGACCTGGTGGACCAGCACCGCGAGGAGCTGGCCCTGCTGGAGCTCACGAACTCCGGCCACCCGATCGGCAACGCCCGCTGGGAGGCGGGCGCGGTACGCGACGTGCTGCACTTCTACGCCGGCGCGCCCGAACGCAACCACGGCAAGCAGATCCCGGTGCCCGGCGGCGTGGACATCACGTTCCAGGAGCCGCTGGGCGTGGTGGGCGTGATCGTGCCGTGGAACTTCCCGATGCTGATCATGAGCTGGGGCGTCGCCCCGGCACTCGCGGCGGGCAACACGGTGATCGTCAAGCCCGCCGAATGGACCCCGCTGACCGCACTGAGGCTGGCCGAGCTGGCCCTCGCCGCGGGCCTCCCCGAGGGGGTGCTCCAGGTGCTGCCTGGGGCAGGGGAGGTGGCGGGGGCCCACCTGGTCGAGCATCCGGGGGTGGCCAAGATCGTGTTCACCGGCTCGACCGAGGTGGGCAAGCAGATCGCCGCCAAGGCGGCCGCCCAGGTCAAGCGCATCACCCTCGAACTAGGCGGCAAAAACGCAAATATCGTATTTGCGGACTCTGATCTCGAAAAAGCGGCGAAAACCGCACCGTATGCCGTCTTCGATAACTCCGGCCAGGACTGCTGTGCCCGGTCGCGGATCCTGGTGCAGGCCGAGGTCTACGACGAGTTCCTGGAGCGGCTGGTGCCGGCCGTGCGGAACGTCAAGGTCGGCGACCCGCTCGACGAGAGCACCGAGATGGGCCCGCTGATCAGCGCCGAACATCTGGACCGGGTGCGCGGCTTCATCGACGGCCCGCCGTACCT
This sequence comes from Nonomuraea guangzhouensis, assembly GCF_019396345.1. Lineage (GTDB taxonomy): Bacteria > Actinomycetota > Actinomycetes > Streptosporangiales > Streptosporangiaceae > Nonomuraea > Nonomuraea guangzhouensis. The sequence goes on from NZ_JAHKRM010000001.1 coordinate 164,038, forward strand.
CCAGGGCGACTGCCCGCAGGGCAAGGGGTTCTGGTTCCCGCCCACGGTCCTGACGTCGGCGGTCACCGACCGGACGTTCACCGAGGAGATCTTCGGGCCGGTGGTGTCGGTGGTGCCGTTCGCGGACGAGGCGGAGGCCGTACGCATCGCCAACGACACGCGCTACGGCCTCAGCGGCTCCATCTGGACCCGCGACGTCGGCCGGGCGCTGCGCGTCGCGCGGGCCGTGGAGGCCGGCGCGCTGTCGGTGAACTCGCACTCGTCGGTCCGCCACTGGACGCCGTTCGGTGGCTTCAAGGAGTCCGGCCTCGGCCGGGAGCTGGGCCCGGACGCCCTCTCGGCGTTCACCGAGACCAAGAACGTCTTCATCTCAACGGAGTGAGCACATGCAGCGTTTGCACAACCGCGTCGCCGTGATCACCGGCGCGGGCGGCGGGATCGGGCTGGCCACCGCGCGCCGGTTCGCCGAGGAGGGCGCCAAGGTGGTCTGCGCCGACGTCGACGAGGAGGCGGGCACCAAGGCCGCCACCGAGGTGGGCGGGATCTTCGTCAAGGTCGACGTGACCAGCGAGGAGGACGTCGTCCGGATGTTCCAGACGGCGTTCGACACCTATGGCTCCGTCGACATCGCCTTCAACAACGCGGGCATCTCGCCGCCCGACGACGACTCGATCCTGGAGACCGGCATCGACGCGTGGCGCCGGGTGCAGGAGGTGAACCTGACCAGCGTCTACCTCTGCTGCAAGCACGCGATCCCGTACATGCGGCGGCAGGGGAAGGGCTCGATCATCAACACCGCGTCGTTCGTGGCGGTGATGGGCTCGGCGACGTCGCAGATCTCCTACACCGCCTCGAAGGGCGGCGTGCTGGCGATGTCGCGCGAGCTCGGCGTCCAGTTCGCGCGTGAGGGGATCCGGGTGAACGCGCTGTGCCCCGGGCCGGTCAACACGCCGCTGCTGCGGGAGCTGTTCGCCAAGGACCCCGAGCGGGCGGCGCGGCGCCTGGTGCACGTGCCGGTGGGACGCTTCGCCGAGGCGTCCGAGATCGCGGCGGCGGTGGCGTTCCTGGCCAGCGACGACGCCTCGTTCATCACCGGCTCGGAGTTTCTGGTCGATGGGGGTATTTCGAGTGCGTACGTCACCCCGCTGTAGGAAGGGGATGTCGTGAAGCGGCCTGTCATCGGGATCACGTCCTATGTGGAGCCTGCCCGGTACACCGTGTGGGACATGCCGGTCGCCCTGTTGCCGTACATGTACGTGGAACAGGTGGTCCGGGCCGGTGGGCAGCCGGTGATCCTGCCGCCCGCCGGGGAGCCCGCCGAGCTGGTGGGACGGCTGGACGGGCTGATCCTGGCCGGTGGGGGCGACGTCTCGCCCGACCGGTATGGGCAGGAGCCGGATGAGCGGACCGGCTACATCCGGAAATTTCGGGATGCGGCGGAGTTTGCGGTGCTGGAGGCCGCTCTTGAGGCAGACGTGCCCTATCTCGGGATATGTCGGGGGATGCAGGTGCTCAACGTCGCGCTCGGCGGGACGTTGCACCAGCATCTGCCCGACGTGGTCGGACACACCGGGCACTCCCCCGCACCCGGCCAGTTCGGCCAGCTCCCCGTACGGCCCGTGGCGGGCACCCGCGTCGCCAAGGCGCTCGGGGCCGAGCCGGAGGACGTGCCGCACTACCACCACCAGGCCGTCGACCGGCTCGCTCCCGGGCTGACCCTGGCCGCCGTGGCCGATGACGGCACGGTCGAGGCGGTGGAGCTGGAGTCCCGGACGTTCGCCGTGGCCGTGCAGTGGCATCCGGAGGCGGCGAAGGACTGCGCGCTGTTCGAGGCACTCGTCGCCGCCTGCTGAACGCTCGAGCCCTGCCGCAGTGAAATGGCACAATCCGTACGCGACAACTCCCCCATAACGGCACTAGGCTTGCCGCATCACCGACGAACCTGTGCGGGAGAGCGTCCTGGCATCCGGCCAGGGCCCCTGAAGGAGCAAGCCCTCCCCGCGAACCTCTCAAGGCAAAGGACCGCACGGACGAGGTGTCCTCTGGAAAGCAGGCCTGGTGGCCTCGCCGAAGGTGAAAGTCCGGCAAAATCCGGGCGAAGCTCTCAGGCACCGATGACAGAGGGGGAGGATCCTTGCATCCGATCCTGCCCTGAGGTGTGCATATGTCCCGACCCACACCGCTTCGAGACGTCCATGAGAGCCTCGGCGCGACACTGACCGACTTCGCCGGGTGGCTGATGCCGCTCCGCTACGGCAGCGAGTCCGCCGAGCACAACGCCGTCCGCCAGGCGGCCGGGCTGTTCGACCTCTCCCACATGGGCGAGATCTTCGTGACCGGGCCGCAGGCCGGCGAGGCGCTCGACTACGCGCTGGTGGGACACCTGTCGGCACTCGCGTCCGGCCGGGCCCGCTACACCATGATCGTGAACGAGCGTGGCGGGGTGCTGGACGACCTGATCGTCTACCGGCTGGGGGACGAGGAGTTCATGGTTGTGGCTAACGCCTCCAACTATGAAAAAGTCGGGGAAGAGCTGAAAAATCGCGCCAAGTCGTACAACGCGGTGGTTGAGGATCGCTCGGAGCAGTACGCGCTGATCGCCGTACAGGGGCCGCGCGCGCAGGAGATCCTCGCCACGCTCACCGACGCCGACCTCGCCGGGCTGAAGTACTACGCGGGGCTGCCCGGTCTGGTCGACGGGCGGCAGGCGCTCATCGCGCGCACGGGCTACACGGGCGAGGACGGTTTCGAGCTGTTCGTGGCCAACCAGGACGCCGTGCCGCTCTGGCACGCGCTGACCGAGGCCGGCCGTACGTACGGGCTGCGCGCGGCGGGTCTGTCCAGCCGTGACACGCTCAGGCTCGAAGCGGGCATGCCGCTGTACGGCAACGAGCTCGGCGTCGAGCTGACCCCGTTCGACGCGGGGCTGGGCAGAGTGGTGAAATTCGACAAGCCGGGCGACTTCGTCGGCAGGTCGGCGCTGGAGGCGGTCAAGGACACGCCACCACGGCGCCGGCTCGTCGGCCTGGTCGCGCGGGGGCGCCGGGTGCCACGCCATGGATACCCGGTGACCAAGGACGGCGCCGTCGTCGGCGAGGTCACCAGCGGGGCCCCCTCCCAGACTCTGGGCAAACCCATCGCGATGGCCTACGTCGACAGCGGGGTCGAGGCAGGTCTGGCCGTGGACATCCGGGGCAGCCATGAACCTATGGACCTCATTGAGCTGCCCTTCTACAGGAGGAACAAGTGAGCAACATCCCAGACGACCTGAACTACACCAAAGAGCACGAGTGGGTGGCCGGCGTCGACGACGGCATCACCGTGACCATCGGCATCACGGCCTACGCGGCCGAGGCGCTGGGTGATGTCGTCTACGTGCAGCTCCCCGAGGCCGGCTCGACCGTCGAGGCGGGCGACTCCGTGGGCGAGGTCGAGTCGACCAAGTCGGTGAGTGAGATCTACACCCCCGTCGGCGGCGAGGTCGTCGAGGTCAACCAGGCCGTCGTGGACGACCCGTCGCTGGCCAACAGCGACCCCTACGGTGACGGCTGGATGTTCCGCGTGCGCGTGGAAGGCGACCCCGAGGACCTGCTCTCCGCCGAGGAGTACTCGGCGCTCACCTCAGGCGAGTCCTGATCCACCCGCCGGGGTCCTGCCGGACCCCGGCCTTTCTGAAGGGCGCCCATCGATGGCGATCAGCGTCTTCGACCTTTTCAAGATCGGCATTGGCCCGTCGAGCTCGCACACCGGCGGTCCCATGGCCGCCGCCCACCGGTTCGCCCGTGGCCTGCACGATGACGACCTGCTCGCGCGTACGGCCCGCGTCGAGGCGATCCTGTACGGCTCGCTCGGTCTGACCGGCAAGGGCCACGGCAGCGACAAGGCCGTCCTGCTGGGGCTGTCCGGCGAGAAACCCGAGCTGGTCGACGTGGACGGCATCGACGCGCGCCTGGCCGAGATGCGCGAGTCCGGCACGGTCAAGCTGTACGGCACGCGGGAGATCCCCTTCGTCGTGGGCGAGGATCTCGTCTTCGAACGCAAGATCTCCCTGCCCGAGCACCCGAACGGCATGCGCTTCACCGCCTTCTCCGCCTCGGGCGAGACGCTGCGCGAGAAGGTCTACTTCTCGGTCGGCGGCGGCTTCGTGGTGGACGAGCAGGCCACCGGCGCCGACCGCATCAAGCCCGACGACACCGTCCTGCCCTACCCCTTCACGACCGGGGAAGAGCTGCTCAAGCACTGCAGCAACACGGGCCTGTCCATCTCCGCGCTGATGCTGGAGAACGAGCGGGCGTTCGGCCGCTCCCCCGAGGAGATCCGCGCCGAGATCCTGCACCTGTGGCGGGTCATGTGCGAGTGCGTCGAGCGCGGCATCGCCAAGGAGGGCGTCCTGCCGGGCGGCCTGAAGGTCAAGCGCCGCGCGAACCGCCTGCACCGCCGCCTGCAGACGGAGGCGCCGGAGACGGACCCGCTGCACGCCATGGACTGGGTGTCGCTGTTCGCGCTGGCGGTCAACGAGGAGAACGCGGCGGGCGGGCGCATCGTCACCGCCCCCACGAACGGCGCCGCGGGCATCATCCCCGCCGTCCTGACGTACTACTCCCGGTTCATCCCGCACGCCGCCGACGACGGCATCGTCCGCTTCTTCCTCACCGCGGCGGCGATCGGCGTCCTGTTCAAGGAGAACGCCTCGATCTCGGGCGCCGAGGTCGGCTGCCAGGGCGAGGTCGGCTCGGCCTGCTCCATGGCCGCCGCGGGCCTCACCGAGGTCCTGGGCGGCACGCCCGAGCAGGTGGAGAACGCGGCGGAGATCGGCATCGAGCACAACCTGGGCCTGACCTGCGACCCGATCGGCGGCCTGGTCCAGATCCCGTGCATCGAACGCAACGCGGTGGCCTCCATCAAGGCCATCGCCGCGGCCCGCATCGCCCTGCGCGGCGACGGCCAGCACTTCGTCGCCCTGGACAAGGCGATCAAGACGATGAGGGACACTGGCCGCGACATGCTCGACAAGTACAAGGAGACGTCGCGCGGCGGGCTGGCCGTCAATGTCATCGAGTGCTGAGCGGCTGATCAGCGGCGGACGTGGACCCGGACCACGGTGCCGACCTCGTCGTCGCGGACCTCGCGGCGGATGCGGCCGACGATCTCCTTGTCCAGTTTGTGGACCACCGCGCCGACGTCGGCGGAGGAGGGGCAGCTGAGGGAGATGCGCAGGCGGGCCGCGTCGCCGACCACGCGGGCGCTGGCCCGGGTCAGGCCGTCGATGTCCTTCAGGCCGATGCAGAGCATGGCCGTGCCCGTGCCGTTGCGGACGCCGTGGCGGCCCCAGCCCAGGCAGAGCATCAGCCAGCGGAACGCGGCCAGGGCGAGCACCAGCATGACGAACGCCCCCGCCCACAGGGCCCACGGCTGGTCGGCGATGGCCTCGGCGGTGCGATCCGGCAGGACCTTTCCGCGTGGCGACAGGCCCGGCAACTTGTCCTCGCCCCGTAGCCAGGCGTAGCCGCCCAGGACCACCAGCAGCGCGCCGACCACGGCCAGGCCGATCCGGTTGCCCGAGTACTGCCGCATCACAGCCCCTTCCGGCGCAGCCGTACGATGACCTCGGCCGCGGCCAGGGTGCCCACGCTCGCCAGCCGGTCGCCGACCGCGCTGCCGACCTGTCTGAGCATCGAGCCGGAGCTCTCGGGGCCGGTGAAGACCCGGACCTCGATCGTGCGCCTGCGCAGCCGTACCCGGGCCCGTTCCACGCCCTCGACCTCCTGGGCGACGGCCCGCAGCGTACGGCGGAGGCCGACCCGGGTGATGCCGATGACGATCAGCGGGTCGGACGTCTCGACCGGCACGAGCCTGGACCGGCCGGGTACGGCGGCCAGCAGCAACAGCACGGCACCCGCGCCCACCGTCAGCAGGGCCGGCAGCGACAGTTCGGCCCAGGCGCGATGGGCCGCGAACTCGAGGAGGCGGGACACCGGCAGCCAGCCGAGCGGCCTGCCCAGCAGGGCGGACACCACCTCGGCGGTGGTGAGCCCGAGCCCGGCGGTCACCGCGAACGCCACGACGGCCCCGGCGGGCGTGCGCGCCGGTCTGAGCACCCGGCCCGACCTGCGCAGCGGGCTCTCCTGCGCGACGATCCCGGCGCCGGACAGTATCTGCTGGAGGGCGGTCATCACACCGCCAGAGGTACACGGACCGGGCATCCCCCGGACCATTCCCCCGCCGCCGGTTTGCCGGATCATTACGGGAGGCGCAAATAAGATGAACCACCCTCATATTCAACTGCCCGATATGCCGTTAAGCTGCCGGTATGGACGATCGCCGGCGCTACGACACGGCTACCACAGCGCTCGAACCGCCGTTCGCGATCCTCGATCTCGCGGCCATGCGCGCCAACGCGGCCGATCTCGTACGGCGGGCGGCCGGCAAGCCGATCCGGGTGGCCAGCAAGTCGATCCGCTGCCGTTCCGTCATGGAACGCATCCTGGCCATGGACGGCTTCCGCGGCATCATGGCCTTCACGCTGCCGGAGGCGCTCTGGCTGGTCGAGCGGGGCTTCACCGACGTGCTCGTGGCCTACCCCACCGCCGACCGGCACGCGCTCGCGGCGCTGGCCGGCGACGCGCGGGCGGCCGAGGAGATCACGCTGACCATCGACTCCACCGACCATCTCGACTACATCGAGAACGCGGTGACGGCCGTCCATCCGCGACTGGAGCTCCGGCTGTCGATGGACCTCGACGCGGGATATGTGGCGCTCGGCGGGAGGTTCCGGGCGGGCGCCCTGCGCTCCACGATCCGCGAGCCCGAACAGGCCGCCGACCTGGCCGCCGACATCGCCAAGCGGCCGGGCTTCCGCCTGGCCGGGCTGATGGCGTACGAGGGGCAGATCGCGGGGGTCGGCGATGATCCGCCGGGCAACGCGGCGTTCGCCCGGGTGATCAGGGTCATGCAGAGCCTGTCGGCCCGCGAGCTCATCCTGCGCCGCGGCGGCATCGTGAACGCCGTCCGGCAGCTCTGCGACCTGGAGTTCGTCAACGGCGGCGGCACCGGCTCCATCGAGCGGACCGTGCGGGAGCGGGCGATCACCGAGGTGGCGGCCGGCTCCGGGTTCTTCCATCCCCGGCTCTTCGACTTCTACCGCGCCTTCACCGGTCATCCGGCCGCGCTGTTCGCGCTCCCGGTCGTGCGCCGGCCGGCGGTGGACGCGGTGACGGTGCTCGGCGGCGGCTACCTGGCCTCCGGACGGCCGGGGACGAGCCTGCTGCCGCAGCCGTACCTGCCCGCGGGGCTGCGCTACACGCGTGACGAGGGCGCGGGCGAGGTGCAGACGCCGCTGCTCGGCCAGGCGGCCCAGGACCTGCGGGTAGGCGACCGGGTCTGGTTCCGGCACGCCAAGGCGGGCGAGATGTGCGAGCGCTTCCCCGAGCTCCACCTCGTCGACGGCGACACCGTCGTGGAGACCGCTCCGACGTACCGGGGCGAAGGCAGAACCTTCCTGTAAACCGGCTAGACGCGGCGGCGACGGCGGCGCCAGAGCATGACGGCCGCGCCGATCACCAGCACCGCGCCCACACCGATCAGCACCGGCGCCAGGCCGGGCGCCTCGTCGTCCCACAGCCGGTCGGGGTTGTCGCCCGGCTCGGCCGGGCGCGGTGTCATCCCCAGCGCGTCGCCGACCGAGGCCACCAGCTGACCCGCCCGCGTCTTGACGTCGGCCACCGTGCGCTCGGCGACCCGCTTGGGACTCACCCGGTCGGCGATGGCGTCGACCGTGTCCGCCAGCTCCGCGCGCGTCCGCGCGATCCGCCGCTCCAGCTCGTCGGGATCGGTGTCAGCCATGGCTCTCCTTTCGACCAATGACGCAGGCATTGTTCATTGATCAGTCTGTCAGGTCGCCGTCCCGCCTGGCACGCCGGGCAGGCCGGTAGGTTTTGTTCGACGAACTCTGGAGGGCCCCATGACCGAAACCAAGCTCGCGCCCGGCGACGCCGCGCCCGAGTTCACGCTACCCGCCGCCGACGGCGAGGCCGTCTCCCTCGAGACCTTCCGCGGCAAGCGGGTGATCCTCTATTTCTACCCCGCCGCGATGACGCCGGGCTGCACCAAGCAGGCGTGCGACTTCCGCGACAATCTCGGTCAGCTGACCGCGGAGGGTTTCGTGGTGCTCGGCGTGTCGAAGGACAAGCCGGCCAAGCTGGTCAAGTTCGCCGAGCGCGACTCCCTGAACTTCCCGCTCCTGGCCGACCCCGAGCTGGACGTGCACAAGGCGTACGGCGCGTACGGCCCCAAGAAGCTGTACGGCAAGGAGGTCGTGGGCGTGATCCGCTCGACCTTCGTCATCGACGCCGACGGCAAGATCGAGCAGGCCCTCTACAACGTGAAGGCCACCGGCCACGTGGCGAGCCTGAAGAAGAAGCTCGGGCTGGCCTGAAAAGGCAGGGGCCCGTCCCCCGTGCGACGGGCCCCCAGCGCACCGCCGGGACGCTAAACTCGGCTCAGGCCCGCGTCGGCGGGAGCTGCGCGGGCGTGGCGAAATGGCATACGCGGCAGGTTTAGGTCCTGTTGGTGGAGACACTGTGGGGGTTCGAGTCCCCCCGCCCGCACCTCGGCTACCTCAGCGCGTAAGCCCTGATCACCTCCTGTGCCAGCGCCGCCCCGCGCGTGTCGGCGGCCTTGAGCCGCAGCGAGACATACCCGGAGGCCGGCGGCCGGTCGAGCGTGGCCTCATAGGCGCCGTTCCCCTTCGAGGTGAGCCGCCGGACCGCGCGCCACGAGGCGCCGTCGTCGTACGACACCTCCAGCGACACGTCCTTGATGGGACTGGCCACCGCGCCGTCCTGGTGGCGCAGGGTCAGGCCGAGCCGTGGCGAGGCGGCCTGGTTGCGCAGGTCCGTCGGCGCGGCATAGTCGGCCAGCAGCAGCGGGACCGTCGTCCCCGACCCGGCGTCGTGCTCCGACGGGAACGTCCAGGCCGTCTTCGTCCTGGTCGACAGCCGGGCCCAGGTGGCGCGGTTCTCGATGTCATACTCCATCCGATACGTGGCGGCCCCGGCCGGAACGAGCAGGACTCCCTGGGGCCGCCTGTCGGTCTGCGCCAGCAGGGTGTCTCCCCGGTACAACCGCCAGCCGGTCTTCATGCCGGTCTCGAAGTCGTCGGTCTGCGCGACGCCGGTGTTCCGCCCCGCGTCGATGAGTCCCCACAGGTCGATCTGCAGCTGGTCGCCCACCCTGCGCAGCGGCCGGACCGGCCCGGGTCCGGGCAGCAGCGGCTGCTTGAACCAGGTGCGTTCGATCCGTTCACCGGCCTGGAAGGGCGCGTCGTCGGGGCCCGCGACCCCGATGTGGGCGCGGTCGTGCTCCCAGGTGTAGTTGTAGGGCCGTTCCGGCGTCTCCATGCTGCTGCTCCAGCGCACCCCGGGACCGGCGGAGAGGTAGTCGACCCGGTCACGCGGGGTCCGGGGGACGGGCCGGCCCGTGTCCCAGGAGGTGGTCTCCCATGGCTGCCACCCGAAGCGGTTCTCGGAGAGCGTCACGTCGTCGGCGAGCTGGCTGTAGAAGTCCGAGTCCACCCGGGCCAGGGACCTCGCGCGGACGGTGTGGTCGAGCTTGTCCCTGATCCTGCCCTCCTCGCTGAGGTACAGGTCGTACACGTACGGGCTGGCCACGATGCCCTTGGCCAGGATCGGCACCGGCAGCCGGCGCAGCCGCTCGGCCAGCCGGGTGCCCTCGCGGCCGGTGAGCGCGACGGTCGGCACCTTCAGCTTCACCCCGCTCTCCGACACCGGCAGATCACCGTAGACCGCGACCATCCGGGCCCCGGCCGCGGCGGCGGCGTTGGACTGGGCGGCGACCGTCAGGTCGGCGGTGCGGCGGATCAGCGCGAGCCTGCCGCGCAGGTCGCGGCCCTTGAGGTCCGCGGGCGTGCCGGTCCCGGCGTCCACGGCCAGGAGCAGCGCGGAGCCGTCGAGCCGCGGGAAGTCGGCGGACAGGTCGCTGAACCACACGGGGTCGACGTAGTCGGGGTTCAGCTCCAGGCCGGCCGTCCGCATGGTGATGGCGGGGGCTTCGAGGTGCCACCGGGTGGCGACGGCGAACGCGCCCTTGGAGACCAGCTTCGTCGGCTGCAGGTAGTACGTCTCGTCGGCGCTCTCGTCCTGCAGGATGGTCTCGGTGAGCGGCGTGCCCTTGGCGGGTGTACGGGCCCAGATGAGCTTGGTCGCGGTGCCCCGGTTCCGCTTGGTCGGGTGGTCAGGCGTGTCGACCTTCACCTCGACCGCCTTGCGGGCGTCGAGCACGACCTTGGCGTCGCCGGTGACCTTCAGCTCGGGGTCTCCGGCGAGGCTCACGTTGAGCACGGTGCCGCGGTCGGGGTAGGACATGCTGTCGACCGTGGGGCGCAGGGTCTTGATGACGCCGAGCACGGAGTAGGTGCCGGGTGGCACCAGCACGCACGTGCCGGCCTGGTCCTCCTCGCACCTCCGCACCGGGTCGAAGGGCAGTTCGCGGCCGTCGCGGGTGCCGTCGTCCACGTTCAGCGCGGTGACGGCGGCCAGGGCGGGACGGCCGTCCCTGGCGATCGCGCTCACCCGCAGCCGGACCCTTTTGACCTCGACGCTGCCGGTCAGTGAGGTGCGGATCGGCCGGCCGCCCCGCGGCGTCGCGACGAGCTCCGCGCGCTGCCGCCCGGGCTGCGCCTTGGCTGCATCGAGGGTGATCCGCGCCGTCGCCTTCGCGCCGGCGGGCAGGGAGAGCTCAGCGGGCGAGACGCTGAACGGGCCACCGGTGGCCAGGCCGAGGGTGACCGGGGTCTTGCCGGGATTGCGGTAGGTGATCTCGCGGGTCACCGGCTTCCCGGCGGGCGCCTCGGACAGCCCGAAGTCGATCGGGCCCTCGGCGGCCAGCACCGGCTCCCCGAGCGCCGCGGCCACGTCGACCCGGCCGGTGCCGCGCTTGTCCACCGGCGTGTCGGGCATGGGCTTGGCCGTACCCATGAGCAGGGACTTCAGCTCGCCGGCCGAGATGCCGGGGCGGGACTGGCGCAGGAGCGCGGCGGCCCCGGCGACGTGCGGGGTGGCCATGGAGGTGCCGGACAGGCGGGTGTAGTTGTCGTCCACCGGCTCGCCGAGCGAGGTGCCCTTGGCTCTGGCCGCGACGATGCCGACGCCCGGAGCGGTGATGTCGGGCTTCACCGCGCGCTCCAGACCGATGGGGCCGTAGCTGGAGAACTCGGCGAGCCGGTCCTGGCCGTCCACCGCGCCGACGGTCAGCGCGGCGGGGGCGTCTCCCGGGCTCCCGACGCAGGCCTCGCAGCCCCGGTTGCCCGCCGCCACCACGAACAGCGTGCCGTACGTGCCGTACAGCTCCCCCAGGGCGTCGGTCAGCGGACCGCCTGGACTGGTGTCGCCCAGGCTCATGTTCACGATGTCGGCGTGCTTCTCCCCCGCCGCCCATTCCATCCCGTCGATGATCCACGAGCTGAGCCCCTCGCCGCCGGCGTCCAGGACCCGGCCGTTGAGCAGCTTGACGCCGGGAGCGACGCCCTTGCGCGAGCCGCCGGAGGCGGCGCCGCTGCCCGCGATGATGTCGGCGACGTGCGTGCCGTGCCCGAACTCGTCGGTCGCGCTGCCGCTGTCGGTGAAGTCGCGCTCGTCGGCGACCTTCCCCGCCAGGTCCGGGTGCCCGGTGTCGATGCCGGTGTCCAGGACCGCCACCGTCGTGCCCGTGCCGTCATAGCCCGCCGACCACGCCGCCGGCGCGCCGATCTGCGGCACGCTGTGGTCCAGCGCCGGCTCCACCTTGCGGTCGAGCCAGATCTTGGCGACACCGTCGAGCGGGCTCTTCGCACGTCCGGCGGCCAGCGCGGACAGGTCGCCGCCGAACCCCCTGGCCGCGCTCTTGGCCAAGCGGACACCCGACCCGCCGATGCTCTCCAGCGTGCGGACCGCCTTCAGCGCGGGGATCACCGGTAAGGCGCCCTGCTTGCCGTACGTCACGATGAGCGAGATGGCGTCCGACTGGGCGTCGGTGTAGCCCTGGGCGGCGAGGGCGGTCACGTTGAAGAGGTCGGGGTCGAGGCGGCCGGGGACCAGCGCCTCCACGTCGCTGGGCAGCACGGTGAGCTGCCCGGCGTCCTCGGTGATGCGGAAGCCGGCCGGCGGCCCGTCCCCGCGCGGAGCGGCCGTGACACTCGCTTTCTGGCGGCCGTCGGCGGTCAAGGAGACGTGCACCTGGTCGCCGGTGATCAGCGTGATGTCGTAGCCCTGCTTCGCGGGGTCCGCCGTCGGTGCCGGAGCTCCGTCGGCGCGCGCCCCCGCGCCGGTCACCATGGTGGCCGTGGCCACCGCCAGGGAGGCGGCCACCGCTGTCCAACGCCTGGGCCTCACGGGCCACCTCCAGAAGGCGAGTAATGTGCCGACCCAATTCCTAGTGACCTGGGGGCGTTCCGGTCTATAGGTCTCGCCTGGCGAGATCCCGACTTGTCGTAAACCCGCCTGGACTACGCTCCCTTACGGGACGACAGGACGGTGGTGAGCGGCCATGGCGCAGCGGCGGCTACTGGAGGGCCTCGGCGTCAGCGTCGCCGAGGAGACGGCCTACCGGGCGCTGCTCCGCCACGGCCCCGCGACGCTCAGCCAGCTGGCCACCGAGACCGGCGCGTCCGCCGCGGCCATCCGCCGGATGCTGCCCAGGCTGGAGGACCTGGGGCTGATCTCCCGGGTGGCGGGCCGACCGCTGCGGCTGATCGCCACGCCGCCGAACATCGCCATCGACGTGCTGGTGGCCCGCCGCCAGGAGGAGATCACGCACAGCCGGGCCGCCGCGGCGCTGCTCGCCACCGAGGTGGCCGACCGCACCGGGCCGCATCCCGAGGAGGTGCTGGAGGTGGTGACCGGCCGTTTCGCCGTTGCGCGCCGCTATCTCCAGCTCGAACGGAGCGTCACGACCGAGATGCTCGTGCTGGTGCGCCCGCCGTACGCGGTCGACATCCTGGACGATCAGGAGAACCAGCAGCGCGCCGCCCACCAGGGCCCGGTCGTCCGCGGCATCTACGGACCGCTGGCGTTCGAGGAGCCCGGCATGCTGGCGCACACGCGGCAGGCGATCGCCGACGGCGAGCAGGCCCGGCTGGGGCAGGTGCCCGTCAAACTGGCCATCGCCGACGGCCGCACGGCCATGCTGCCGCTGGTGTCCGACGAGCACAGGGCGGTGGAGAGCGCGCTGGTCGTGCACCCGTCGGCGCTGCTCGACGCGCTCGTGGGGCTGTTCGAGGTGCTGTGGCAGGCGGCAGTGCCGCTGCGGCTGTCGGCCGACCCGGCCGCGCGCATCGAGCGGGAGGTGTGGCCGCAGCCGGGCGACACCGAGGTTCTCGCCCTGCTGGCGGTGGGGATGAAGGACGACGCCATCGCGCGGCAGCTCGGTCTCAGCCCGCGTACCGTGCAGCGCCGGGTGCAGGAGCTCTGCGAGCGGCTGGGGGCTCGTACCCGGTTCCATGCCGGGTTCCTGGCCGCGCAGCACGACCTGCTGGTTCTCGACCGCGATGCGCCCTAACCACCCTTGGTGGGGGTGAGCACGGGCGTGGGCGTACCGGTGCGGGGCATCGTGGGCACGGGCGTCGGCATGCCCGTGGGGACCATCGTGGGCATGGGCGTCGACGTGGGCCAGGTGGAGGGCACGGCGTCGGGGCCGAGCCTGGGCATCGGATTGACGTACGGCGGCTGCTGGCGGCAGTAGGTGCCGCCAGGGAGCGGGCGACAGTCCGGGTAACCGGGGTAGCGCTCCCAGGCCGGGCTCTGCCAGTAGACGCGGGGCACGTCGTGACCGTGGACGATGCCGCTGATCACCGCCACGGCGCCGCCCCCGAGCACGCCGCCGATGATCAGTCCGATGAGACCCGCGCCGATGATCTGCGCGGGCTTCTGGCGAATGAAGTCGCGGAAGCTGTCGGAGCGCGGAGGCGCGTATGTCGCAGTGTCACCGGAGCGCGGGGCGCCTAACCCGTCTCCAGGGGTCGGGTCGCGTGGCGCTTCCTCTTCGCCACGCGACCCGGCGTCACGATCATGATCCGCCATCACGATCTCCCTTTACTCGCCCCAAAGGGCGCTCCCAACGACAAGAGTGCCCGATGCCCCGTAAGGCTGGTGTAAGACCTGGGTCGTACCCGGATCTCCCCCTACAGGCGGACAAACGCACGCTGCAGCCTCCGTATCGTAATGATGTGTTCGGCAGGGTACTGGCTTGGTCGGGACGCCACGGCAAGCTCATGGACGGCCTCCGGGTGGCGCCGCTGGCAGTGTTCTGCCTGTTCATGGCCGTGCCCTATGGGGCGAATGGTCCGTTCGACAACGGCAGCCTGTACATCGGGGTGCCGGGCTACCTCGTGCTGTGCGTGGCGCTGATCGTCCCGCTGCTGTGGCGGCGCGACCGGCCGCTGACCGTCTTCGCGATCCTCTCGCTGACCTGCTTCGCGCAGTGGCTGGCGAAGATCGATCCAATGCCCGCCGACATCGCGGTGCTGGTCGCGCTCTACTCGGTGGCCTTGCGATGCACGTCCCGCTGGGCGATCGCCGCGGGCGCGGTGGCCGAGATCGGCGTCCTGCTGGTCATGGTGCACTGGAACGCGCCGACGTTCAGCCTCTTCTTCAGCGGCTCGATCCTCGTGGTGACGGTCTGGCTGATGGGCCTGTACGCCAGCACCCGCAGGCGCTACATGGAGAGCCTGGAGGAACGGGCCGAACGCGCCGAGCGCGAACGCGACCAGCAGGCCCGGATAGCCGCCACCGCCGAGCGCACCAGGATCGCCAGGGAGCTGCACGACGTGGTGGCCCACAACGTCAGCGTGATGGTGGTCCAGGCCGACGGCGCCGGATACGCCATCGACAGGGACCCCGACCAGGCGCGGCAGGCCGTACACAACATCTCCAAGACCGGCCGCGAGGCGCTCGCCGAGATGCGCAGGCTGGTCGGCGTGCTGCGGGAGGACGGCTCCGACAGGACCGACTACACGCCGCAGCCGGGCCTCGGGCAGTTGGAGGAGCTGGTCCGCGGTGCGGGCGTGCCCGCGCGGCTGCGGGTCGGCGGCCCGCCCGGCGAGCTGCCCGAGGGGCAGCAGCTCGCGGTCTACCGCATCGTGCAGGAGGCCCTGACGAACGCGCTCAAGCACGGCGGCCCCGGCGTCCACGCGCTCGTCGAGCTGCAGTACGGCGGACGCGAGCTGGTCGTGCGGGTGACCGACGACGGCCGGGGCGCCATGGCGCCGCGCAGCCCCGACGGTCACGGGCTGGTCGGGATGCGGGAACGGGTCGGCATGTACGGCGGAGCGGTGTCGGCGGGTCCGCGCACAGGCGGCGGATTCGAGGTGCTGGCCCGGCTGCCGGTGCCGGGCACCAGGGCGGCCTAGTGATCCGGGTGATGCTGGTCGACGACCAGGAGTTGCTGCGGGCCGGGTTCAGGATGGTGCTGGGCGCCCAGCCCGACATCGAGGTGGTGGCCGAGGCCGGCGACGGGGTGCGGGCGCTGGAAGTGCTGCGCGACGTCGAGGTGGACGTGGTGCTCATGGACGTACGCATGCCGAGGATGGACGGCGTGGAGGCGACCCGGCACATCGACGGCCCCAAGGTGCTGATCCTGACCACGTTCGACCTCGACGAGTACGCCTTCGCCGCGGTCAAGGCCGGCGCCTCGGGCTTCCTGCTCAAGGACGTGCCGCCCGACGACCTGGTGAGCGCGATCAGGTCGGTGCACGCGGGCGACGCCGTCGTGGCGCCGAGCACGCTCAAGCGGATGCTCGGCAGGTTCGCCGCCCAGTTGCCGACGGACCAGCTCGCGGACGCGTCGGAACTGACGCCCCGCGAGCGCGAGGTGCTGCTCATGGTGGCCCGCGGCCTGTCCAACCTGGAGATCGCCGCCCGGCTGGTCCTGGCGGAGGCGACGGTGAAGACGCACCTGGGCCGGGTGCTGGCCAAGCTGGGGCTGCGGGACCGCGCCCAGGTGGTGGTCTACGCGTACGAGGCCGGGCTGGTGGTCCCGTCCCATCAGCCGAAAGGCTGACCCGGGTCATCGCTGGGCCTACCCGGAGTCCCTCCTCAGGGCCCATGTTTCGGGCATTTTCCGCTCCTAGGTTGGTCACGTTCCCGCAGATGAGAAGGAGTGAACGTGACCCTCACCGATACCCGGCGCCAGGCCCCCTCGGCGGTGGTGGCAAGAGCGCTGACCAAGGTGTACGGCCAAGGCGACGCGCAGGTGCACGCCCTCCGCGGCGTGGACGTGGCCTTCGCCACGGGCGCGTTCACCGCGATCATGGGCCCGTCCGGCTCCGGCAAGTCCACGCTGATGCACTGCCTGGCCGGCCTCGACACCGCCTCCTCCGGCACCGTGCACATCGGCGACGTGGAGCTGACCGGGCTCAACGACAAACAGCTCACCATGCTGCGCCGCGAGCGGATCGGCTTCGTCTTCCAGGCGTTCAACCTGCTGCCGACCCTGACCGCCGAGCAGAACATCCGCCTGCCCCTGGAGATCTCCGCGCGCCAGCCGGACCAGTTGCTCTTCGACCGCGTCATCGACACGGTCGGGCTGCGGGACCGGCTCGCCCACAAGCCGACCGAGCTCTCCGGCGGCCAGCAGCAGCGCGTCGCCGTGGCCAGGGCACTGATCAGCAAGCCTCAGGTGATCTTCGCGGACGAGCCCACGGGCAACCTCGACTCGCGCAGCGGCGCCGAGGTGCTGTCGTTCCTGCGCACGTCCGTACGCGAGCTCGGCCAGACCATCGTCATGGTCACGCACGACCCGGTGGCCGCGGCGTACGCCGACCGCGTGGTGTTCCTGCGCGACGGCGAGCTGGTCAGCGAGATCAGCGCGCCCTCGCCGCAGTCCGTGCACGACACGCTGATGAAGCTGGAGGCCTGAGTTGCTGAAGACGACTCTGGCCGGGCTGCGCGCGCACAAGCTGCGGCTGCTGCTCACCTCGCTGGCGATCACGCTGGGCGTCGGCTTCATCGCCGGTACGTTCGTGCTGACCGACACCGTCAAGGCCGGCTTCTCGCAGCAGGCGACGGCCGAGGCGGACAAGGTCGCCCTGGCCGTACTGCCCAAGGACGGTGACGCGACCCTGCCGCAACGCACGCTCGAACAGGTGCGCGGCCTGCCCGGCGTCCTGGAGGCGCAGGGGCTGATCCGCGGCAGTGCGCCATTGCTGGGCAAGGACGGCAAGACCGTCGGCAGCCGGGCGACCATCGGCATCTCGATCGTGTCCGGCCGGCTCGGCCGTGCCGCCATCATCACCGGCACCGGCCCCGGCTCCGACGACCAGGCGGCGGTGCTCGACAAGAACACCGCCGAGGCCCAGGGACTCAAGCCCGGCGACACGATCACCGTGCTCGACCCCCGTCACCGCGAGCAGCGGTTCAGGCTGGTCGGCATCATCGACACCGGCCTGGACCAGGAGCTGGGCTACTCCGGCGCGATCGGCTTCACCCCGGCCACGGCTCAGCGCATGACCGGGGCCAAGGGCTTCGTCGAGATCGACGTTGCGGGAGACGCCGCCGGGCTCAAGCAGGCGGTCGCCGGCGCCGCCGGAGCGGGAGCGGTGGTCAAGACGGGCGCGGAGCTCGCCGAGAGCCTGTCGGCCGCGGCCGGCGTCGAGCTGGAGTCGCTGACCACCGGGCTGCTGCTGTTCGGCCTGGTGTCGATGCTGGTGGCCGCGCTGGTCATCTACAACACGTTCAACATTCTCGTCGCCCAGCGGGCCCGGGAGATGGCGCTGCTGCGCTGCATCGGCGCCACCCGCGGGCAGGTGTTCGGCTCGATCATGCTGGAGTCCACGGCCGTCGGGCTGCTGTCGTCCGCGCTCGGCCTGCTCGTCGGCTATGGCCTGGGCGCCGCCACGCTGGCGGTGCTCGGCGCGCTCGACTCCCCGCTACCCACGAACGCGACCGTCGCGCTGTCGCCGGCCACGATGGCCAGCGGCCTGGCCCTCGGCCTGTTGGTCACCGTAGGGGCGGCGCTGCTGCCCGCGCGGGCCGCCACCGGGGTCGCACCGATCGCGGCGCTGCGTACGCAGGCGGAGGAGCAGACGTTCCGCACGGGCGTCATACGCGTGATCCTCGCCGCGGTCTTCCTCGTCGCCGGGCTCGGTACGGCCGGCGTCGGGGCGCTGGCGCTGGACCCGGGCGGGATGGTGCCGCTCTTCGTCGTCATGGCCGGCGGCGCGCTGACCTTCCTGGGCGTGCTGATCCTCGGACCGGTGCTGGTCAAGCCGCTGAGCGCGCTGGTCGGCTGGATCCCGGCCAAGCTGTTCGGCGTGCCGGGACGCCTGGCCGTGGACAACTCCGGCCGCAACCCCCGCCGGGCCGCCACCACGACCGTGGCGCTGACCATCGGCGTGACGCTCATGACGCTGATCTCGGTGGTCACCGCCTCGACGCGGGAGACGATGACGGCCAGGCTCGACAGCCAGTTCCCCATCGACTACCTGCTGGCCACCCAGGAACGCGAGGCCGCCGTCCCCCGGTCGGTGGCCGACGAGCTGCGGCGCCGCCCCGAACTGGCCTCGGTGCTGCAGATCCGCGAGACCAAGGCCAAGGTCTCCGGCGATTCGGTCAAAATCGGCACCTTCAACGGCCCCATCAAGCCGGAGGTCACGTCCGGTTCGATGGCTCGGCTGGAGTCCGGGCAGGTAGCGGTGTCCGACCAGGCGGTCAAGCAGCTCGGGCTGCGACTCGGCGACACGGTCGCGGTAGGAACCCCCAAGGCCGGGACCGTCACGCTACGGGTGGTCGCCGTCCTCAACGCCGATTCGTCGGCCCTGCCGGCGCTCACCGTGGCCGAACGGGCCTTCGACGAGTACTTCGACCAGGTGCCCGACTCGCGGGTGATGGTGAACATCAAGGACGGCGTGCCCGCCGCCCAAGCCCGCAAGGTGGTGGACGCCGCGACGGCGACCTACCCGATGGTCCAGGTGACGAGCGCGACGGAGGTACGCGGGCAGTTCGACGAATCGCTGGACATGATGCTGATGATCATCACTGGACTGCTGGGACTGGCGATCCTGATCTCGCTGCTCGGCATCGCCAACACGCTGTCGCTGTCGGTACACGAGCGGACCAGGGAGTCGGCGCTGCTTCGGGCGCTCGGGCTGACCAGGCCGCAGCTGCGGCGGATGCTCTCGGTGGAGGCGCTGGTGCTCGGGCTGATCGGGGCGCTGGTCGGGGTGGTGCTCGGCGGCGTGTTCGGGTGGGCGGCGATGCGGGCGATGATCGCGGGCGCCGGGTTCGTGGTGCCTGGTGGGCAGATCGCGCTGTTCGTGGTGCTGTCGGGGCTGGCCGGGGTGCTGGCGGCCGTACTGCCGGCGCGGCGGGCGGCTCGGGCGTCGATCGTGGGGTCGCTGGCAACCGGATAAAGTGCGATAAATCGTGATAAAGGTGTCAAATCTCGGATAGAGGACACCTGGGGCGGCGAGCCTCACCCCTCGCGGCCCCACCTTTCGTGGCTCCGCCCGCACGGCAGCCGGGCACACACCGACCCGGCGTACGACGGCCTGGCGTGCAGCGGCACTGGCGTACGCGCACAACGGACCGTGCGCAGGCGAGCCGCACACGGCTGCCGGGCGTCCTGGGGGTGGCGCCCGGCAGCCGGACCCACATCAGATCCGCGTGGCGACCCAACATCCCGAGAAGGCGACGCCCGACGAGGGACGCCCGCCGCTCGGCGCCGCCGCCCCGACCACCCTGCGCCCCGACCACCCTGCGTCCCGACCACCCTGCCCCCGGGCCTCCTGGTCAGCGAGAGGCGCGGTCATTAGGCGCGCGAGAGGCGGGATCTCCTGAACGCGCGAAAGGTGAGCACTCCTGAATGCGCGAAGGTGGGAGCTCGTAGGCGCGCGAGGCGATGACCTCCCAGGTGCGCGAAGGTGGGAGCTCGTAGGCGCGCGAGGGGGCGACCTCCCAGGTCACCGCGCAGCGGCGACCCTCCTGGTCAGCGAGGGGTGCGGCCGGGCCACAGCTCGGCGACCGTCTCCGGATCGAGGAGCGGGCGGGTGAACACTTCCCCGGACGCCTTGTCGATCACAATGCAGCCCCCGCCGACCGTGTCGGGCAGGGTGGCCGGGTCATCGGGGTCCAGCTCCCGCACCCAAGCGACATATCCCTCATTGAAGCCATGAATCCCCACCGAGACGGAGTCATCCGCCCGCCGCACCCCATTGAAGTACTCCTCAGCCAGCGCCCTGGCCTGGTCCAGATTCATGCCGGCTGCCCCTGCCTGTCGACGATCACACAGAACACCCCGGTCACCGTCGTATAAGGCGGTTCGACAGCCATGTGCCCCCGCTGGGCGTCGATCCAGATCACCTCGCCCCCCGAGTTGACCGCGTTCCACGCATGGGACCCGCCACCCGGCCAACGCACCACGATCACGGCACCCGCGCCATGCCCCGCCTCGACCAGCCGCCGCGCCACCATCGGATAAGCGTGCCGCCCCTGCCCCAAGTACTGGAACCGCTGCCCCACCCACCGCTCGATCCGCGCCGTACCCCCGACCTCACCGGTGACCAGCGGCCTGCCGATCCGGTCGTAATCCGGCCACCTCGGCGCCGCAGCAGCAGGCTCACCATGCCAGGTGGACAACACGGCCAGCGCGCAGTCGGCGGCGTTGGACGCCCGGAACGGGTCATCGGCCGGCCCACCACCGTTGATCAGCCTCACCCAGGTCCCACGCGGATCGGGAAACCGTGTACCGAGCGGGATCGCCATCGCCAGGTCATGCTCCACCTGCGAGTCGGGTTTCGCCAGCCCCCCAGGCACACCGTAGGGCCGATAACCGGCCAACCTCGGCGGCCGTTGGATCCGGTCGAACCAGTCCCCCTCAACGCCCTCCTGCCGCCCAGCCGCCCCAACCCCGGTCCCCCACTGCCCAGCCGCCGTCGCACCGGCTCCATGCCGACTGGCCGCCGTCGTACCCGCCGCATGCCACCCCGACGCCGTGGTCCCCGCTCCATGCCACCCCGACGCCGTCGTATCGGCCTCACGCCACCCAGCCGCTGTCGCGCTGGCCTCATGCCACCCAGCCGCCGTCGTACCGGCTCCATGTCGCCTGGCCGACGTGGTACTGGCCCCATGCCACCCCGACGCCGTCGTACCGGTCTCACGCCACCCAGCCGCCGTCGTACCGGCTCCGTGTCGTCTGGCCGCTCTCGCCGCAGCGCCTGGCCTCCTGGCCTCCCCGACCGCGGGTTCCTGCGGTCCCATCGCCGCCATTCCGGGGCCCTGCCGCCCAGTCGCATCCACCCCAGCTCCCCGGAGGCCTGCCGCATCAACCCCCGCCGACCCCGGAGCGACGCCGTCCGGCGAGAGCCCAAGAATGGCCGCCGCCGAAGCCCCGAACGCCCCCGCCCCACCGGCACCACCGGTAGCGCCATCGCCAACGGCCGCACCGCCGCCACCGCCAGTCCCGGCGCCACCTCCCGCCATCCCGCGAGAAGTCCCAGCGCCACCTGCCGCCGTCCCGCAGGCAGCCCCGGCGCCACCCGATCCACCGGCACCACCGGTCGCACCCTCGCCACCAGCCGCACCGCCGCCACCGCCAGCCCCGACGCCACCCCCCGCTATCCCACGAGAAGTCCCAGCACCGCCTGCCGCCGTCCCGCGAGCAACGCCGGCGCCGCCTACCGCCGGTCCACTAGTCGCCGCACCACCTGCATCCCCAGAGCCACCCAGCGTGCCGGCCGCAGCCGACGGGCCGTGACCTGGGGCTGAGCCATCGGCGAGCGCCGACCCACTCCCGAAGGTCGAGCCACGCCGGGAAGCCGGGCCACCAGTGAGCGCCCCGGGAGCCAAGCCGCTCGCAGGCACAGGCCCGTTGGTCAGCCCCGACTCGCCCACTTGCGCCATGCCACCCGGCGCACCACTCGATGCCGCACGCCGGGAGGCCGCAGGCGCCTCGTGGCGGCCGCCCGACAGAACACCCGACTGCGCGGACGCGCCCCCGGCCGACGGCGTGGACGGCTGCCCGCCAGACGACGGAACAGACGGAGCAGACGGAGCACCCGCCTGAACAGCCCACGGCGCAACCGACTGCCCAGCCGACGGACCAGACTCGACCGACGATGTAGGTGGCTGACCGGCAATCAGGGTGGACCCGACCGACGACGTGAGCGGCTGACCGCTCGACGACGTAACAGGCGGAGCACCCGAAGAGGCAGCCCACGGCGCGACAGACCGCGCGGCCGGCTCTCCCGGTGGGCCCGGCCAGCGCGCGGTCGACCGGCCGGGCGATGTGTCCGACGGTGCCGCCGGTGAGGCATCCGGCCGGGTGGCCCACGGCATCACCGAGTGTTCGGGCGGTGGGTGGGCGGGAGAGGACGGGGAGGCGGGTACGTCCGAGTCGGCGGCGCGCTCGTAGTCGCGCCACCTCACCCCGTCACCGACCACGGGGTCGTAGTGCCCCTCGGGAAGGACCCACCGCACGCTGGACTTGCGGTCGCGGAACACGTCCTGCCTCCTGTCATGGCTCGACGACCGATCGTAGAGCGACCGCCGTCCAAAGGAGGGGAAGTCAGCGAGTTTTTGCAGGTACGGCGACCCGCCGTACCTGCACAAACAAGGAGAAGCTCAGGCGACCTTCACCTGGATGGAGTGCCAGCCGCTCGCGCCGTCGGGTGCCGGCGGCGCCTGCTGTTCGGTCTGCGTGTGGCCGGCCGCGTCCGTGGCCCGGACCTCGATCGTGTGCTGGCCGGAGGTGGCGTCCCACTCCAGCGACCACTGCCGCCAGGTGTCCGGGCCCGGCACCTGGGCCAGTTTCGCCTGCCGCCACTCGCCCCGGTCTACGCGTACCTCTACCGCGTCGATCCCGGTGTGCTGCGCCCAGGCCACCCCCGCGATCGCGGTACGGCCGGCCGTCAGCGACGCTCCATCCTTGGGTACGTCGATGCGCGACTCCGTCTTGATGGGCCCCTTGGCGGACCAGCCGCGTGGCGTCCAGTACGCCTCGTCCTGGTCGAACCGCGTCACCTTGAGGTCCACCACCCACTTGGTCGCCGAGACGTACCCGTAGAGGCCCGGCACCACCTGGCGTACCGGGAAGCCGTGTTCGACGGGCAGGACCTGGCCGTTCATCGCGATGGCGAACAGCGCGTCGCGCCCGTCCATCACCACGTCGACCGGGGTTCCGGCGGTGAAGCCGTCGTCGGAGGTGGACAGGAGCATGTCGGCGCCCGGCTGCAGGCCGGCCTCGCGCAGCAGGTCGGCCATTCGGGCGCCCAGCCAGCGGGCGTTGCCGATGTACTCGCCGCCGACCTCGTTGGACACGCAGGTCAGCGTGACGTACTCCTCCGTGAGGGGGCGCTTCAGCAGATCGGCGTACGTGAGCTCGATCGGCCGGTCCACCATCCCGTGGATGCGCAGCTTCCACTGCTGGGGATCGACGCGAGGGACGATGAGTGCGGTGTCGACTCTGTAGAAGTCCCGATTTTTGGTGACGAATGGCGAGAGACCGTTTATCCCGAAATCCACCCCTTGGGGCAGCGGCTTGACCGGAACCGCGGGTTTCGGCAGTGCGACCGCCACTCGGGCGGACTCCGCTTCCTGGCTCCCCCCGAGCAACCGCCCGACCACGGTGGCGACCCCGGCGGCCGCCACACCGCCCGCGACGCCACCGAGCAGCCGCCGCCGGTCGAACGAGTACGGTTCCGCCCCGGCCCTCATCACGGCCGGCCGCTCAGCCTCAGAAGCAGGCTCGCCGGGAGTCGACTCGTCGGACAGGAGGCCGGCAGACGCGGGTGCGGATGACACGGATGCGGGCGCGGCCGAGGTCGCCGGACCCGAATCGGGCGCGCTCGAAGCGGCCGAGCCCCAAGCCGACGCGTCCGAAGACGCATCTGACGAGTCGTAGGAGGCCTCCCCAGCCTCCCCGTACGACTCCCCGACCGCCCGCGCCAGCAACCACGTGAGCGCCCACGCCCCGACACCGACCCCCACCAAGGTCGGCACCACGTCGAACACTCCCGCCCCAGGCCGGGTCATCACCGCCGCGATCCCCACGACGCCGAACGCCCCCAGCCCCACCAGCCCGTACCGGAGCCGACGAAGCGCCAGCACCCCGATGGCCGCGGCCACCACCGCGAGCACCACCAGCACACCCGCGATGAGCACGGTCTTGTCGTTCGAGCCGAAGGTGCTGATGGCGAACTCTTTGAGCCACGCGGGTGTGTTGTCCACGACCACGTTGCCCACCGCCACCACGGGGAAGGCCTTGGGATTCAGCAGCCCGGCGACGAGTTGCGCGACGCCGAGCGCCACGGCCCCGGCCACCACTCCCGCCAGCGCCCCGGCCCAGGCGGGCACCACATTGTTCCTCTGCACGGTTATGACGCTACGCCTCTGGCGGCCGGCGGTTCTTACGCGATGGTTACGTCAGCGGGTGATGAGGTCGCGGACGATCGGGGCGAGGGCGCGGAAGGCGCGGCCCCGGTGGCTGATGGCGTCCTTCTCGTCGGCGGAGAGCTCAGCCGCGGTGCGCGTCTCGCCCTCGGGCACCAGGATGGGGTCGTAGCCGAACCCGTTGGTGCCGCGCGGTGTGGTGACGAGGTGGCCCGCCAGCGTGCCCTCGACCACGCGCGACTCCCCTGACGGCAGCGCCAGCGCGGCCGCGCACGCGAAGTGGGCGGTCAGCTTGTCGGCGGGCACGTCGGAGATCTGCGCCAGCAGCAGGCCGAGGTTGGCCTGGTCGTCACCGTGCCGCCCGGACCAGCGGGCCGAGAACACGCCGGGCATGCCGTTGAGCACGTCGACGCAGAGGCCCGAGTC
Source organism: Nonomuraea guangzhouensis (assembly GCF_019396345.1). Classification (GTDB taxonomy): domain Bacteria; phylum Actinomycetota; class Actinomycetes; order Streptosporangiales; family Streptosporangiaceae; genus Nonomuraea; species Nonomuraea guangzhouensis. The sequence goes on from NZ_JAHKRM010000001.1 coordinate 188,838, forward strand.
GTCGGCCACCGCGGGCAGGCCCGAGCCCTGGGCCACGGCGTGCGCCTTGAGCAGGGCGTTCTCCTCGAACGTGACGCCGGTCTCGGCCACCTCGCCGATCGAGGGGAACTCTTCGAGCCCGACGATGTCGAACCCGGTCAGGATCCGGCGCAGCTCAGTGATCTTGCCCGCGTTGCGGGTGGCCAGGACGATCTTCATTTCCCCAGCGCCTCCTGCTGGATCAGCGTGAGCTCCTCGCAGCCGGCGACGGCCAGGTCGAGGAGTTGGTTGAGCGCGCCGCGGTCGAACGGGGCGCCCTCGGCGGTGCCCTGCACCTCGACGAAGCTGCCGGCGCCGGTCATCACGACGTTCATGTCGGTCTCGGCCGCCACGTCCTCGGTGTAGCAGAGGTCGAGCATCGGCACCGAGCCGACCACGCCGACCGAGACGGCGGCCACCGAGTCGACCAGCGGATCGCCGGGGCACATGCGGCGCTCGCGCATCCACGCCACGGCGTCGGCCAGTGCCACGTAGGCGCCGGTGATCGCGGCGGTCCTGGTGCCGCCGTCGGCCTGCAGGACGTCGCAGTCGAGCAGGATGGAGTTTTCGCCCAGGGCCTTGTAGTCGACGCAGGCCCGCAGCGAGCGGCCGATCAGCCGGGAGATCTCGTGCGTACGACCGCCGATCTTCCCGCGGACCGACTCACGGTCGTTGCGGGTGTTGGTGGCGCGCGGCAGCATCGCGTACTCGGCCGTGACCCAGCCCTGGCCGCTCCCCCGGCGCCAGCGCGGCACGCTGTCCTGCACGGACGCCGCGCACAGAACCCGGGTGCCACCGAACTCCACCAGCACCGAGCCTTCGGCATGGGTAATCCATTGCCTGGTAATGGTGATCGGGCGGAGCTGGTCGGGGTTTCGGCCATCCTGTCGCGACATGCAGATCACCCTATCTCCGTGCCGCAACGCTCTTGACCGAATGTGTCCGACACATGGATCCTTACGCAATGACAACGGGGGTGTTGCGAAACCCTGACTTTCTCCGGTTCCTCAGTTCGCACGTGGCCAACGAACTCGGAGCCAACATTTCCCGCGTGGCGCTCCCTTTGGTCGCCGTGCTGGCACTGCACGCCAGTCCGATGGAGGTCGGCGTGCTCTCCGCGCTGCAGACCGCGGCGTTCCTGGCGATCGGCCTGCCCGCGGGCGTCTGGGTGGACCGGCTGCGCCGGCGCCGCGTGATGCTGACCTCCGACCTGGTCCGATGCCTGCTGCTGGCGAGCATCCCGGTCAGCGAGGCTCTCGGCCTGTTATCGGTCGGCATGCTGTACGTGGTCGCGCTGCTGGCCGGCATGGCCCAGGTATTCAACGACGTCGCCGACCAGACCTACCTGCCGGAGTTGGTGAGCAAGGACGGTCTGAGCGACGGCAACTCCAAGCTCGAGTTCGTCCGGTCTGGCGGCGCACTCGCCGGTCCCAGCCTGGGCGGCGCGCTCGTGCAGCTGGTCGGGGCCTCACGCACGATGCTGGCCACCGCTGTGGCCGCGTTGGGCTCGGTGCTCTTCCTGAGCGCCATCAAGGCCCCCGACAAGCCACCGGTCTCCGGGGAACGACCGCGGATGTTCCCCGGTATCGCTGAGGGGCTCGGGTTCGTCTGGCGCGACCGGCTGCTGCGGACGATCGTCGCCACGACCGCGGCGACGAACCTGAGTCTCAGCGCTGTGGTCAGCCTGTCCGTGCTGTTCCTGGCGAACGTGGTCCGCCTGCCGGCCGGCCTGATCGGCGTCCTGCTCATGTCCGGCGCGGTCGGCGGGCTGCTCGGCGGTCTCACCGGGAGCCGGTTGTTCGGCAGGTACGGCACGGCCAGGATGACCTGGGTGGCCATCACCGTCACCTCACCCTTCGGCCTGCTGCTCCCCATGACGCAGGCTGGCTGGCGGATCTCCTTCTTCGCGATCGCCTCGATAGCGCTCTCGTGGGGCGCGATCATCTACAACATCGGGCAGCTCACCTATCGGCAGACCGTCACGCCGGAGGGGATGCTGGGGCGGGTCAACGCGTCGGTCCGGTTCATCGTCTGGGGCACGATGCCGCTGGGCGCGTTGCTCGGCGGCATCGTGGCTCAGCAGATCGGCGTGCGGGAGGCACTCTGGGTGTTCATGGGGGCGCGGCTGGTCTCGTTCCTGCCGCTGATGTTCTCGCCGCTGCCGCGTCTGCGCGACTTCTCCCAGGTTCAGGCCAAGTCTTGACGTGCTCCCCGCCCGGAAGATGAAGAGGCGGGGATTCCCGTGCTGCTCACGCAGCAGCTTATGCCGCGTAAGCAGCACGAACTGTGGAACGGGATGCTTGACGCTTCACCGACCCGCCTACCGGCAAGTCTCCACGTCCTGTCACCGCCCGTCCGGCGGCCTCGTTGTACCGATGAATCCAGGAAGCGATCTCACGGCCAGCTTGGTTATCGCTTGCCAGTTCGATCACGGGAACCTTACCGTACGTGATTGAGACCTCGCAAGCCGTTCCGATCGCTCAGGCCAAGTCGTAGACGGCCCCGCTGCGGGCCAGGTCGATCGGGCCGCCGTAGCCGCCCCGGCAGGCGTCGTCCATGATCTGCAGCTGGTCGTGCCAGGGCACGAGGTGCGTGAGCACCAGCCTGCCCACTCCGGCCTTGGCGGCGTGCTCGGCGGCCTGACGGCCCGACATGTGCAGGTCGGCCGGCATCCCCGGCTGGTCGAGGAACGATGACTCACACAGCATCAGGTCGACGCCCGCGGCCAGCCGCACGAGCTCGGCGGACTCACCGGTGTCGCCCGAGTAGGCGAGGCTCCGGCCGCCGTGCGTGACGCGGAAGCCGTACGCCTCGACCGGGTGGTTGACCTGACCGGCGACGAGGGTGAACGGCCCGACCTCGAAGGGGCCCGGGGTCAGCGGGATGAAGTCGAAGGCGGTCTCCAGGCCCGGCTCGTCCGGCATGCCGTAGGCCGCGGCCAGGCGGCGTGGCGCGTCGGCGGGCGCGTGGACGGGCACTCGGGGGTAGGGCGCGGCCGGCCCGTACGTACGGGCCACGTGGTACGCGCACATGTCGAGGCAGTGGTCGGCATGCAGGTGGCTCAAGCAGATGGCGTCGACGTCGTAGAGCCCGATATACCGCTGAAGCACTCCCAGGGACCCGTGGCCGAAGTCGAGGAGCAGCCTGAACCCCTCGGCCTCGACCAGATAACAGGACGAAGGGCTGTCGGGGCCTGGAAAGCTACCCGAACAGCCGATGATGGTCACCTTCATGTGGGCCTCCCGTTTGAGGTAGTACCCCCCACTGGCGTGACTTCGACCGCGTCGATCTCCGGGCCGAGGAAGCGTCGCCCGAGCTGGGCGAAGAGCAAGGAGTCGCCTGTGGCGCGGAAGCGGTGCCGGGGGGTGGCCTCGCTTCCTGCCGCCATGTCACGGTCGTGCAGGATGCGGTAGACGTCCTTGGCCGTCTCGTCGGCGCTGGAGACGAGCGTCACCCCGTCACCGGCGACATAGGAGATCGCGCCGGTGAGCAGCGGGTAGTGGGTGCAGCCGAGGATGAGCGTGTCGCACCCGGCCGCCCTGATGGGGTCCAGGTAGTCGCGCACGACCTCGATGAGCTCCTCGCTCGCCGTCTCTCCGCGTTCGACGTACTCCACCAGGCGTGGGGCGGCCACGCCGGTGAGCTGTACGTCGGGAGCCGCGGTGAAGGCGTCGTGATAGGCCATGGACTCGATGGTCGCCCTGGTGGCGATCACACCGACCCTGCCGGTGCGGGTGGCACGCACCGCGCGCCGGGTCGCGGGCTGGATCACCTCGACGACCGGCACGTCGTAACGCTCGCGCGCGTCGCGCAGCACGGCGGCACTGGCGCTGTTGCACGCGATCACGAGCATCTTGACGTCGTTCGCGACGAGGTGGTCCATCACCTCCAGCGCGTAGGCGCGAACCTCTGCGATGCGTTTCGGCCCGTACGGCTGACGGGCCGTGTCGGCCACATAGGTGATGGACTCATGGGGGAGCTGATCGATGATCGCCCTGGCGACCGTCAGCCCGCCCACCCCGCTGTCGAAGATCCCGATACTCGTGTCCGGCACCTTTAAGAGGGTAGGCGACCTGCGACATCTTCACTGCGTAAGAATGCTCACAGCCCGCGTGTCACCTACGCCCCACCCGGGCGAGCTGACGGCACTGGGCGACCAGCCGGCCTTGGGAGTCCCAGGCCTCGACCTCCTCGTCGAACCAGCCGTCGGAGACGAGCCGGCCGCTGCCGATCAGGGTGAGCCAGCCGGGGGCGGGCAGCGCCCGCAGGTGCCAGGTGAGGTCCACGGTGGGCGCCCAGCCCCGCGCTCCGGCCGAGAACACGACGGGCGGCAGCGAGTCCACCGCCAGGGCGAGCACGTACGGGTCGGGGTCCTGGGGCTCCGCCATCCTGAAGTACGCCCTGGACTCGGGCCGGCCGCTGGGCTCGCCGGTCAGCCAGCCGATCGTGGGCGGGTCGAAGAGCATCTCCATCTGGGCGTTGAGCGTCATGTTCGACTCGGGCCTGGGGTCGGGCAGCTTGGCGCAGTCTTCCGGCCGCGGCATGACATATCCCGGTTTATCGGTGTACATCGGCTCGACGTCGCCGAGCGTGGCCGTGGTGATCAGGCTCTCGATCTGCGCCACACCGTCCTGGACGAGCGTCGCCCGAGTGAAGGCCGCCGTTCTGCCCGCCTTGAGCTGCTCGATCCGGACCCGCGCGGGACCGGGCACGGGCGACTTGAGAAACTGGGCGGACGTGCTCACCGGATGCTCGAACGGCGACGCGTCCACGACCGCGCGCAGGATCACCGCCAGCAGATAGCCGCCGTTGAGCGGGCCGCCGATCACGTAGCCGGGGTCGAGGCAGACGTCGTAGGTGCTCTCGTCGACCCGGATCGCCTGCGTGGCCTCATCGAACTTGGTCATCGCCCTGCCTCAGGTACGGAACTATATTCTAGTAACCCTACATCAGCCCGGCAAAGCACCAACTCTCAGGCGTCTAAGTACATTGCAAGCGACCGTCTAGCAACATCAGCTACTTTCTTTGTGGTCAAAAGTCCACATTGTGAGTTGAGTGATGTCTGCTAATAATCCCCCGAGTGGCCAGGATCCTAATCGGACCACGGCGTACCGCTGGAACCAGGAGCAGCAGCCCGGGAATCCGCCGGACCAGCCGTATCCTCCGCAGCAGTCCTACCAGCAGCCCCAGTACGGCCAGCAGGCCCCCTCAGGTCAGCAGGCCCCCTACGGGCAGCAGGCGTCCTATGGCCAGCAGCCCCAGTACGGGCAGCAGCAGCCCACCTACGGGCAGCAGTCTTATGGTCAGCAACAACAGCCCCAGTACGGGCAGCAGCAGCCGTCCTACGGCCAGCAGCCCTCATTTGGGCAGCAGCCCCAGTACGGCCAGCAGGACCCGTACGGCCAGACCGCTTGGCAGCAGCAGGGCCCCGAGGGCTTCGGCCCCGCCGAGCCCACCAAGAAGGGCCGCAAGGGTTGGATCATCGCCATCGCCTCGGCGCTGGCCGTTGTCCTGCTCGGCGGTGGCGCGGTGTGGGCGGTCGGCGCGATCGGCGGCGGCGGCACGCAACCGCACGAGGTGCTTCCCGCCAACTCGATCGCCTATGTACGCCTCGACCTGGACCCGGCGGCCAACCAGAAGGTCGCCCTGTTCCAGATCGCCAGGAAGTTCACCGTCACCAAGGACACCTTCAAGGGCGAGGACCCGCGCCAGGCGCTGTTCGACCTGGCCCAGGACTCCGGCATGTCCAAGGTCGACTTCGCCAAGGACGTCGACCCCTGGCTGGGCAGCAGGATCGGCCTGGCCGTCGTCCCGTCGGGCGGCAAGGAGCCGGACTTCGCCGTGGCCGTCCAGGTCAAGGACGAGGCGCAGGCCAAGGCCGGCATCACCAAGCTGATGGGCAAGGAGAAGTTCGGCCTGTCCTTCCGTGACGACTACGCGCTGGTGACCTCCAGCCAGACGCTGGCCGACAAGTACGCCGCCGACACCACCAGCCTCGCCGACAACGCCGACTTCAACGACGACGTGAACGCGATCGGCGAGCAGGGTGTGCTGTCCTACTGGGCGCACCTCGGCAAGGTCGGCGAGCTGGCGGTGACCGACAAGTCGAGCGAGGAGGCCAAGGCGCTCGAGCAGGTCAAGAACGCCAGGTTCGCCGGAGCGCTCCGCTTCGACAGCGCTTACGCCGAGCTGGCCGGTGTCGTCCGCGGCGCCGAGGGCATGGTCGAGGGCGACCTGGAGCCCGCCAAGCTGTCCGCGCTGCCCGCCTCCACCGCTGGCGCGTTGTCCTACTCGGGCCTCGACCAGATCATCACCAAGAAGTGGGCCGAGATCGAGCAGTCCATCGCGGCGACGCCCGCGGGGGCCCAGTTCAAGCAGTTCGTCGACCAGGCCAAGCAGACCTACGGCCTGCAGCTGCCCGACGACCTGGCCACAGTCCTCGGCAAGAACCTGACCCTCGCGGTCGACGCCCAGGGCCTGGACAGCGACAAGATCAAGGCCGGCGTCCGCATCACGACCGACCCGGCCAAGGCGCAGGCCGTGTACGACAAGATCCAGAAGGCCATGTCGTCCAGTGGCCAGCCCACTCCCCAGCTCGCCAAGATCGCGGGTGACGGCACGTTCACCGTCGCCACCAGCGACGAGTACGCCAAGGCATTGGCCGCCGAGGGCACGCTGGGTGAGAGCCAGACCTTCAAGGACGCCGTCCCGGACGCCGACGAGGCCACCTATGCCTTGTTCGTGGACCTGGACAAGGTCGAGAAGTACTATCTGCCGAGCATGGAGGGCGACGAGAAGGCCAACGCCCAGGTGCTGCGGGCGGTCGGCCTGAGCGGCAAGCAGACGGCCAACGAGGCCAGCTTCTCGCTGCGGGTGCTGTTCAACTAGAGCAAAGGTGGCCGCCCCTCAGGGGGCGGCCACTGTCACGCCCAGAGCTGGCCTTCGAGGCGGTGCTCGGCTTCGTCCAGGGTGCCTTCGTAGGCTCCTGTGGACAGGTATTTCCAGCCGCCGTCGGCGACCACGAAGACGACGTCGGCGCTCTCCCCCGCCTTCACCGCCTTGGCGGCCATGCCCAGGGCGGCGTGCAACGCCGCCCCCGTGGACACGCCGGCGAAGATCCCCTCCGCGGCGAGCAGTTCCCGCGTACGGCGCAGCGCGTCGGCCGACCCCACCGAGAACCGCGTGGTCAGCACGGACTCGTCGTAGAGCTCGGGGATGAACCCCTCGTCCACGTTGCGCAGCCCGTAGACCAGCTCGCCGTAACGCGGCTCGGCGGCCACGATCCGCACACCTGGCACGCGCTCGCGCAGGAACCGCCCCACCCCCATGAGCGTCCCCGTCGTGCCGAGCCCGGCGACGAAGTGGGTCACGCCGGGCAGGTCCTCAAGGATCTCCGGCCCCGTCGACTCATAGTGGGAGCGCCAGTTGGCCGGGTTGCCGTACTGGTAGAGCATCACCCAGTCCGGATGTTCGGCCGCGAGCCCCTTGGCCACTCGTACGGCCTCGTTGGAGCCGCCCGCCGCGGCCGACGAGATGATCTCCGCGCCCCACATGCGCAGCAGCTGGCGGCGCTCCTCGGAGGTGTTCTCCGGCATTACGCAGATCAGCTTGTAGCCCTTGAGCTTGGCCGACATCGCCAGCGAGATGCCGGTGTTGCCGCTGGTGGGCTCCAGGATCGTGCAGCCGGGCGTGAGCAGCCCGTCCTTCTCGGCCTGCTCGACCATCCACAGCGCGGGCCGGTCCTTGATCGAACCGGTCGGGTTGCGGTCCTCGAGCTTGGCCCAGAGCCGTACGTCGGCCGACGGCGAGAGCCGGGGAAGGCCGACGAGGGGCGTGCGGCCGACCGAGTCGATCAGCGATTCGAAACGCATGTCACCCGCCGGCGACAGCGGGCAGCACGGTCACCGTGTCACCGTCGGACACCGGCGTGCCGAGGCCGCCGAGGAAGCGCACGTCCTCGTCGTTCACGTACACGTTGACGAAGCGGCGCAGGCTCCCCTGGTCGATCAGGCGGGCCTTGAGTCCGGGATGCGCGGACTCCAGGTTGCTGATCAGCTCGTCGAGGGTGGCGCCCTCGGCGTCGACGGCTTTGGCGCCGTCGGTATAGGTACGAAGGATGGTCGGAATGCGAACCTCGATAGCCATCGCGGTCAGTCTCCTCGGGTCAGGTCGTCGTCCCATCGGCAGCAACACCGACGGCTGAACACGGATTCCTGATCAGCGACAGTCGTAGACGACGACAGCCGGGGTATGCGCGAAGAGGTAGCTCTGCACCGGCCTGACCATCATGGGAGAAATCTTACCTCTTCCTCCGTTATCACTCCGTCGAGGATGCGGTAGGAGCGGAACTCCGTCTCGTCCGCGTCCCTGGTGGAGACCAGGACGTAGTGGGCGTCCGGCTCGGAGGCGTAGGTCACGTCGGTGCGCGACGGGTAGGCCTCGGTCGCCGTGTGGGAGTGGTAGATCACAACGGGCACTTCGTCGCGGTCGTCCATGTCACGCCAGACGCGCAGCTGCTCCATCGAGTCGAAGCGGTAGAAGGTGGGCGAGCGCTCGGCGTTCTCCATCGGGACGAACCGCTCGGGCACGCCGTCCCGTCCCGCGATCACGCCGCATGCCTCGTCGGGGTGGTCGGCCCGCGCATGGGCGACGATCTGGTCAACCAGTTCCTGCGCGATCGTCAGCATGTCCCGGAAATTACCAGAGGGCCCGGACCAGGGTGTCCTGCAGGTAGGTCAGCCAGTCGTAGGTGACGTAGGCCGGGTAGCGGGGGTCGTCCTCGGACATGGTGGCGATCTCGTCGTGGATCTCCTCGGTCACCTCGAGCTTGGTGCCGAGGGCCAGCCGTACGTCGTTGAGCGCGCGCAGCCACGCCTGGGCCTGCTCGGGCGTGAGCTCGCTACGCCCAGGTCTGGCGCTGTCGAGCATGGTCTGCGCGTCGGCGCGCTTGCCGTCGCGCAGCGTCGCCTCGGTGTAGCGGCGGAACTCCGCCGCCTCCTCCGCGTCGTCGTAGGCCGAGGGGAACAGGCGGGCGAGCACCGGGTCGGACGGCGCCAGCCCGGCTCCGATGCCGAGTGCCCGCTCCAGCGGGTCGTCCCCGGTCTCGCCGGGCGCCACCAATCCGAGCACCTGGGTGACCAGCGAGCGCAGGATCGACACCTCCGCCGCCTCGAACTTCGCGATGACGCCGCCGCCGTCCCGCGTCGAGAACCCCGAGTTCACGTGTGCCGCCTCACTTCACCGAATCCGGCTGGACCGTCGCCCACAGGCCGTAGGAGTGGAGAATCTGCACATCGCGCTCCATCTCCTCCCGGGTGCCGCTGGACACGACGGCCTTGCCTTTCTTGTGCACGTCCATCATGAGTTTCTCGGCCTTCTCCTTGGAGTAGCCGAACACCGTCTGGAAAACGTACGTCACGTAGGACATGAGGTTGACCGGGTCGTTCCAGACGATCGTCACCCACGGCAGATCGGGCCGGACGTCCGTTGACGGACGCTCGACGGCCATTGGCGCAGTGCTCCCCACATCCCCCATCCTGCCCTACCCCGGCCGTAGTCTTCGAGTCGTGGGTATGACCATGAGCACCGCGTTGCTCACAGATCACTATGAACTGACGATGCTCCAGGCGGCGCTGCGGAGCGGCGCCGCCCATCGGCGGGCGGTTTTCGAGGTGTTCGCCCGGCATCTGCCGGGCGGACGGCGATACGGGGTTGTCGCCGGGACGGGACGTGTCCTGGACGAGCTGGAAGACTTCCGTTTCCGTGACGAGGAGCTGTCCTACCTGCGGGAGAAGCAGGTGGTCGACGAACCGACCCTCGCCTTCCTCGCCGACTACCGCTTCTCCGGCGACGTGTACGGCTACCGCGAGGGCGACGTCTACTTCCCCGCCTCCCCGATCATGGTGGTGGAAGGCACGTTCGCCGAGGCCGTACTCCTCGAGACTTTGACGCTCTCCATCCTCAATCATGACTGCGCCATCGCCTCGGCCGCCTCCCGGATGACGAACGCGGCGGGCAACCGCCCGATCATCGAGATGGGCTCGCGCCGCACCCACGAGTGGTCCGCCGTGGCGGCCGCCCGCGCCGCCTACATCGCCGGCTTCGCCTCCACCTCCAACCTGATGGCGGGGAAGATCTACGGCGTTCCGACGGCCGGTACGGCGGCGCACGCGTTCACGCTGCTGCACGACACCGAGCGGGCGGCGTTCGAAGCCCAGATCGCCGCGCTCGGCCCGGAGACCACGCTGCTGATCGACACCTACGAGGTGCCCGAGGCGGTCCGCACGGCGGTCGAGCTGGCGGGCGCCAAGCTGGGCGCGGTGCGGATCGACTCCGGCGACCTGGCGGCGGCCGCGCAGGAGGTACGCGAGCAGCTCGACGCGCTCGGCGCGTTCAACACCCGCATCGTGGTCACCTCCGACCTGGACGAGTACGCCATCGCCGCGCTGGCCGCCGCCCCCGTCGACGGCTACGGTGTGGGCACCTCGCTGGTGACGGGCTCGGGCGTGCCCACGGCCGCGCTGGTCTACAAGATGGTGGCGCGCGAGACCTCGGCGGGCGTCATGGAGCCGGTGGCCAAGCGGTCGGTCGGCAAGCCGTCGCGCGGCGGCCGCAAGGAGCCCTACCGCCTGTTCGACGAGAGCGGGCACGCCGAGACCGAGCTGATCACCACGTCGGGGCCGGCGCCGGAGGGCGGCGTACCGCTGCTGCACCAGCTCGTGCGGGACGGCGAGGTCATCGGCAGGGAGCCGCTCGGCGCGGCCCGCGAGCGGCACGCCAGGACCATCGCGGGCCTCCCCCAGGAGGCGCTGCATCTGGGCCGGGGGTACGCGGCGATCGCCACGGAGTTCGCCTGACGTATGGTGCTTCCTATGGGGAGCGCGCTGATCATCGTCGATGTGCAGAACGACTTCTGTGAGGGCGGCAGCCTGCCCGTGGCGGGCGGATCCGAGGTGGCCGCCGCGATCACCCGTTACGTGGCCGATCACGGCTACGACCATGTGGTGGCCACCCGCGACTATCACGTCAGCCCGGGCGACCACTTCTCCGAGGCCCCCGACTACGTGACGACCTGGCCGGCGCACTGCGTCGCGGGCACGCCGGGCGCGGACTTCCACCCGGCCTTCGACGTCTCGGCGGTCGAGGAGGTCTTCTCCAAGGGCGCGCACGCCGCCGCCTACAGCGGGTTCGAGGGCGCCTCCGGTGACGAGGTGTCGCTGGCCGACTGGCTGGCCGAGCGCGGGGTGAGCGAGGTGGACGTGGTGGGGATCGCCACGGACCACTGCGTGCGCGCCACGGCGCTCGACGCGGTCGCGCACGGCCTGGCCGTACGCGTGCTGCTCGACCTCACGGCGGGGGTGGCGCGGCAGACCACGGACATCGCGCTGTCGGAGCTGAGTGCCGCCGGCGCCGTCCTGCAGGGCACGCCGTCCGTGGCCTGACCCTCGACCACGAGGAGTACGCGGTGCGCGACGCTGCGGTCATGTGATATCCAAGAGGGCGAATGCTCTCCGAACATGCGCCGCCACGGAGAGCGATGCGATGTCGTCCTCATGTGTGAGGTTCCCCATGCTCACCTTCTCGCTCGGCCTGGCCTGGCTGCTGCTCGCCCCGCTCAGCCTCTGGGTGCTCGTCCGCGGGCGCAACCCGGCCAGGGCCGGGGCCGTGCTGACGCTGGTGCTGCTGGAGGCGGCCACGGTGGCGATGACCACCGAGGAGCGGGAGGCCGCGGTCGTCGCCCATGACGTGCCGCCGCCCAGCGTGTTCTCGATGGGCTGCGCGGAGCACGCGCCGGTGCCCGAGACGGCACGGCTGAGCGGCCCGCGCGACGATCTCACGCTGTCCTGGGCGGCCGCGCCCGACGAGTGCGCGACGGCGCAGGTCACGCTCCGCCCCGAAGGCCGCAGGCTGCGCGTCTGGGTCCGCGAAGGGCCGGTCCGCGAGGAAGGCAAAGGGGTGCGTACGGTGTCCGTACACGTCGCCCACGGAGCCGCCTCGCTGCGGGTGCCGCTCGACCCGCCCGCCGCCGCGCGTCTGCGCCCGGTCGACGGCCGCACCGGGCGCCCCATCCCCCGGCCGACGACTCCTACGAGATGACCGAACCCTGCCGCAGCGCGTCGTCCAGGTCGGTGTAGACCTCGAACGCGTGCCGCAGCCCCGTGATGAACAGCACCCGCCCCATGACCCCCTGCACCCCGCCGAGCAGCAGCCGGGTCTCCCTGGCCTCGCACCGCTGCAGGATCTCGACGAGCTCGTTCATCCCCACGGAGTCGCAGAAGGTGATCTCCCGCAGATCCAGGATCAGGAAGGGTTTCGCCGGGAGTGCCCAGATGCGCGCCATGTGCTCGCGGAAGGCCGGCACCGCGGAGGCGTCGAGATCGCCGCTCAGCCGGGTGATGATGGCGTTTCCCGAGAGGCCAGAAGTGACGACGAACGCCGATTTTCCCGTGCCCCCAGATGACATGGGTGAAGTCCTTCTGTGTTTCCCAAGGCAGCCATCGTCTGGTGTTGCCGGTTCCGGTGGTTGTCTAACGATAGGCCACGGCGGTGTGACCAAACGCGTAGAGGGGGCCAGAGCATGACGATCTCTGGATCGGCGTCCGGCGTGGCCATGAGCAGGCTCTTCGCTGCCGTGTCCTAACCGTGACACTTCTCGGGGTCCACGGCCACCGGAACGCCAAGATTGCGGTCGGCCGCCCGGCTGATGAAACCGGGCGGCTCGGCTAGCGTCGCTGGGTGGCCCACTGGCGGATCTTGTCGATCCGCTCCTGGATCTCGGCGGCGGTGGCCTGGGCGATGGGCGGCCCACCGCAGGCCCGGCGAAGGTCCGAGTGGATGACGCCGTGGGGCTGGCCGGTGCGGTGGTTCCAGGCGCCCACGAGGCCGTTGAGCTCGCGCCGGAGCTCGGCGATCTGCTCGTGCGGCGCCAGCGCGGGCGGGGCGCTCTCGGTCTTCTTGGCCCTGGCGGCCTGCTGGTCCGACTGCCGCTTGCGCAGCAGCGTGGCCACCTGGTCGGGCTCCAGCAGGCCGGGCAGCCCGAGGAAGTCCTCCTCCTCGGCCGAGCCGACCTCCGCGCCGGTGCCGAACTCGCCGCCGTCGAACAGCACGCGGTCGAACGTCGCCGACGTCTCCATCATCTCGAACGGCAACTCGTCCCCGAGGACGTCCGGATTGTCCTTCTTCCTGTTGGCGTCCTCCAGCAGGCTGTCGTCCAGCCCGTCCTCCGGCGGACGGCGGTTGAGCACGTGGTCGCGCTCCAGCTCCATCTCGTTGGCCAGGCCCATGAGGGTCGGCACCGAGGGCAGGAACACCGAGGCCATCTCACCGCGCTTGCGGGCCCGCACGAAGCGGCCCACCGCCTGGGCGAAGAACAGCGGCGTGGAGGTCGACGTGGCGTAGACCCCCACACACAGCCGCGGGATGTCGACGCCTTCGGACACCATCCGGACCGCCACCAGCCAGCGATCACCGGACGCGGCGAACTGCTTGATCTTGTTGGAGGCGCCCGGGTCGTCGGAGAGCACGACGGTGGCGCCCTCACCGGAGATGTTGCGCAGGTGGCGGGCGTAGGCGCGGGCCGCCTCGTGGTCGGTCGCGATGACCAGGCCACCGGCGTCGGGAACACCGCGGCGCACCTCTGTCAGCCGCCGGTCGGCGGCCTCCATGACCTGGCGGATCCAGTCGCCCTTGGGGTCGAGCGCGGCGCGCCAGGCCTGGGAGAGCTGGTCCTTGGTGAGCGGCGTGCCCAGCGTGGCGGCGAGCTCGTCGCCCGCGCGGGTGCGCCACTTCATCTCGCCGGAGTAGGCCAGGAAGATGACCGGCCGGACGACCCCGTCGTCGAGGGCCGGGCCGTAGCCGTAGGAGAAGTCGGAGACGCTGCGCTTGAGCCCCTCGGTGTCCTCCTCGTAGCCGACGAACGGGATCGGGTTGTCGTCGGACCTGAACGGCGTGCCGGTCAGCTGCAGCCTGCGGACTGCGGGCTCGAACGCCTCGCGGATGCCGTCGCCCCACGACTTGGCGTCGCCCGCGTGGTGGATCTCGTCGAAGATGACGAGCGTCTTGCGGGCCTCCGTGCGCGCCCGGTGCAGGGCGGGGTGCATGGCGACCTGCGCGTACGTCACGGCCACGCCGAGATAGTCGCGGGAGGTGGCGCCCTGGCTGTTCTTGAACTCGGGGTCGATGCCGATGCCGACCTTGCTCGCGGCGTCGGCCCACTGGCGCTTGAGGTGCTCGGTGGGGGTGACGATGGTGATCGCCCTGATCACCCCGTTGGCGAGCAGCTCGCTGGCGATGCGCAGGGCATAGGTCGTCTTGCCCGCGCCCGGCGTCGCCACGGTGAGGAAGTCACGCGGCTCGCGCCTGAAATACAGGTCGAACGCCTGCTGCTGCCAGGCGCGCAGCTTTGGGGCGGTGCCCCATGCGGCGCGGTCGGGGTAGGAAGGCGAAAGATGGGATGCGGCGAAGGAGCTCACCGCATCACCTCTGGGGTTCGTGTGCTTCGCTGTCTCACAGTGACCCAAGAGTAATCGGGCCCACCGACAAGACGTGCCGTGCACCGTGGATCCTGGCCAAGCTCATCCTCGCGTGCTAAGGGGCGTACGGGGCTTATCGCACACTCGACATCAGCGCGTCGAGTGCCTGCTTTCGGGTGGTTTCTTCGGGTTGGAGCAGCCCGACCAGCAGTACTGCCTTGCCGCCCCGGTTGAGGAGTGTGACACGTAGGTAGGCGGGTCTGTTCACCACATCCTGGTATTGCGCTCGTAGCGCACGCGTGTGTCCCTGAGGGAGTGCTTTGTCCTCGACGACATCGACCTTGTCACCTTTGAGCAGGAGCCTGGAGTACAGCTCCGCCGCGTCCTTGGTGGCCTTTGTCACATCGGCCACCGGATCGGGGACCGGCCTGGCCATGACGAGCGCGCCGTCGCTCCTGGCGACCGAGGTGAATCCGGTCACAGGCGGCACCGCGCCCTCCTGCCACCCGGCCGGCAGCGTGATCGTCACGCCGGCCAGCGAGTCGGTCAACCGCGCCGTCGCGGGTTTCGGGACGGCGATCCGCAGCACGACCATGACCAGCGCCGCGACCAGCCCGGCGGCCAGGAGCAGCGCGATCACCGCCTCGGCCGGCCGCCCCCACCGCCGTACCGACACCCGCCTCGACAGGCCTGGATCGGCGGGCGCCCCGTAGTGACGGGCGGACGGGGGCAGCGACTCCCACGGCACCTGCGGGTCGCCGTCGTCCCGGTCAAGGCCCCGCTCGGTGGTGCGCCGCGGCCGTGGATTCCACAGATCCTCCGGTTCGTCCCGCTCACCACCCTCCGGGCCGCTCCTCCCGTGCCACGAGAACCCGTCATCACCACCCGCGGAGCCGCGCCGCAACCGTCCGAACCGAGTCACGGGATCTCGCCCGCTCACGGAGTCTCTGCTGCTCCCGGGATCTTGCCCGGCCACGGGGTCTCGTCCGCTGCCGGGATCTCGCCCGGCCACGGAGTCTCGTCCGGTTACAGGGTCTCGCCCGCTCCCGGGATCTCGCCCGACCACGGAGCCTCGCCCACTCACGGGAGCTCGCCGGGTCAGGGCCTCTCGAAGCGCTTGGCCGGGGTCGTCGTCGACGGCCGTGGGCTCGCGCTGCGCGGGCCTGGACGGCCGCGCCCCCTCGTCCCGCCGCCCACCCCGCGGATACGGATCCCCGCCCCTGCGAACCCGCCTCGGCGCCGCCTCAGCCGGAGGCTCAGGCGGGTCGGAAGGCTCAGGCGGGTCGGGAAGTGTCCGGCGGTGCCTGGCTCCAGAACTCGGCGGCCACACGCGGCGATCGTCCTCCATGACACCTCCTGTCCGCTGTCCTATCACTCCTTCTCGCGCGGATCCGGCGTTCCGTGATCGCTGTGACAGGAGGGACAGGAAACGCTCGTCAATCGGAGCGGGTACGGGAGGCGAGGAGAGTAGCGGCCAGGGCGATGGCCGACATCAGACAGCAGATGACCACGAAGCCGCGCGCGATCATCCCCGGGCTGTGCCCGATGACGTTGACCAGCGCGCCCCCCGCGCCCACCGCCAGCGCCGATCCCAGCATGTCCGTCACCGAGAGGGCGGCGGAGTTGGCCCCCTGCTCGTTGACCGGCGACTGCTTGAGCGCCGTGACGCTGACCGTGGTCATGCCGATGCCCATCCCGAACCCCGCCACGATCCACGCCGGCACCGCGACCCAGCCGGTGATCCCGGGCAGGACCGACAGCAGCCCGAGCAGCACCCCCGCCATGACGCAGGCGGCCCCCAGCCGGATCCGCCGATACGGCTCGACCGCGCGCCTGCTCTGCAGGTAGGAGCCGGTGGACCAGCCGAGGGCGCCGGTCGTGAGCGCGATGCCCGCCGCCGTGGGGCCGAACTCCTTGACCTGCTGGAGAGCGAGGGGGATGAACGAGTTCACGCCGAAGAAGGCGGCCGAGAACATGCCGCGCATCATGATCGTGGTCGGCAGACCCTGTCCGAAGCGCAGCGCGCCCGGCGGCAGCAGCTTGGACAGGCCATAACCGAGGCAGGCCAGCCCGGCCAGCACCGCGACGGCGCTCGGCACCGGTGAGATGTGCAGCTTGTCCACGCCGTACAGCAGCACGCCCGCCCCACCGGCGGCGGCGGTGGCGGCCACGGTCATCGCGAACGGCCTGGACCGGGCACCCTGCGACGACCCCCCACCCTCGTCGGACGCCGGCTCGTCGGCGCGCTTCTTCAGGGCGGGGACCAACATCACCAGGGCCGGCACCACGAGCGGGATGATCCCGAAGAACACCCACCGCCACCCCCACGCGGATGCCACGAACCCGGCCACGGCCGGGCCCACCATGGCGGGCACCACCCAGGCCGCCGACAGCCCGGCGAATATCTTGGGCCGCAGGGCGGCCGGATAGACCCGGGCGATCATCACGTACACGGCGACGATCGTGCATCCCGCGCCCAGCCCCTGCACGGCCCGCGCGGCCAGGAACAGCACCTTGGTCGCCGCCGCCCCCGCCAGCCCCATCCCGACCACGAACAGCACCACCCCGAGCAGGAACGGCATCGTGTAGCCACGCCGGTCCGACCAGAGCCCGGACACCACGTTCGCGAACAGGCTGGCGATGAGGAAGGCCGAGAAGCTCAGGCCGTAGAGGTCGAGCGCGTCGAGCTGCCGGGAGACGACCGGCATCACCACGCTCACCGACATGCCCTCGAAGGCGATCAGTGTGATCACCAGCAGGATGCCGATGGTCGCCGCCCGGTAGGCCGAACCGAAGATGCGCGGTTGATCGTATGGAGTGTCGAGTGCCTTCGGTGCTGTCACTCACACATCCTAGTTGTGCCGTTATTTCAGGGTGCGGCCAGCAGGCCCCGGCCCCGGTAGACGGCCCACATCTGGTGCATGCGCTTCGCCTGCTCAGGCGTGAACTCCCACATGCACCGGTCATGCGCGTAGTCCATGAAGTTGTGGATGGGATCCCCGCCCAGCTCCGCGCAGGTCTCCTTGGTCTCGGGACAGCCTTCCGTGGGCTTGGCCTCGGGCGGCGTGTCGGCGATGCCGTCGCCCGGGCTGGCGCAGCCGTTCTCGAAGGTGTGGAAGAGGCCGAGCCAGTGGCCGATCTCGTGTACGGCGGTGTAGCCGCGGTCGTAGTTGACCATCGTGCCGCCGGGCAGGCTGCGCCAGTCGATGACCACGCCGTCGAGGGCGGGGCTGTCGTTGTACCAGTAGGGGTAGGCGGAGTAGCCGAGGACGAGGTCGCCCAGTTGGCCGATGTAGAGGTTGAGGGTCTCGGGACCGCCCTTGCGCAGGGCGGTCTTCATGGCGCGCTCGTTGGCGATCGGGTCGA
The DNA here is from genome assembly GCF_019396345.1 of Nonomuraea guangzhouensis. GTDB lineage: Bacteria > Actinomycetota > Actinomycetes > Streptosporangiales > Streptosporangiaceae > Nonomuraea > Nonomuraea guangzhouensis. The sequence goes on from NZ_JAHKRM010000001.1 coordinate 206,693, forward strand.
CGAACCAGGTGGCGTTCTGCTTGACCGAGATGCCGTCGAGACGGAACCGCACCCCGCTGGGGGCACCGCCCAGCGCACCGCTGTAGGCGGCGTTGAGCGTGTCGATCTGCGCCTTGATGGCCGCGTCCGAGGCCCGCCGGACGCCGTCGGTCAGCACGTGCACCCAGGTGGGAACGGTGACCGCGTCCGGCACCGTCACCCCGGCGAGCCGCTGGTCGAGCTCGGCCAGCACCTGCTGCACGTCCCGCGGCTTGGGCTCCCGCGGCCCCGGCGACCGCGGATCATCCCCCAGCCCCGAGACCGCCGCACTCGACGCGCCATCGCGAGCCGCATCCGGACCACCCGCGCTCGACGCGCCGTCGTGGGCCATTCGGAGACCCACCCCACTCGACGCGCCGCTGTGGGCCGTGCGCGGATCCGCCTCGCGCCGCGCGGCGGGGCAGTCGGCCGCGGCCCAGGCCGTGGCGGCAGGGCGGAGCGGCGGTGTGAGCCCGGCCGCGAGCAGGCATGCCAAAGAGACGGCGGTCGCGCGCCGGGCCATGCAATCCCCCGTTACGGTATGAGTACGTCCGTATGCAGACGGTAGCTCTCCCGTGGGTGATCACATGTGATCAACACTCACTCGTTCTTGTCGTCGCCCCCACCCGACGGCAGCCCCTCGTAGATCTCCTTGCACTCGGGGCACACCGGATATTTCTTGGGATCGCGACTGGGCACCCAGACCTTGCCGCACAGGGCCCGGATCGGAGTGCCGGTGACCATGCTCTCGGTGATCTTGTGCTTGTCCGCGTAGTGCGAGAACCGCTCGTGATCGCCGTCGCCATGCGATGTCCGCGGGGTGGTCTCCTGCTCAGGGAGGATCTTCGTACTCACCCCCCCGAGTCTATGCCCGCCTCCGACCGAGTCTTCCCGGCCGAGACGGCCGAGCCCACCCCTTGGACACGCGTACGGCCCCCGCCACCAGGCGAGGGCCGTACGGACGACAAAAGGCTCAGCCGATGTGCACCGGCGCGCCCTCGCTCTTGCGCCCGGCCTTGACGAACAGCGTCAGACCCGCGGTCAGGATCGCGATGCCGGTGCTGACCAGGAAGGCCAGGTGCATGCCGTCCATGAACGCGTTGTGCACGGCCCCGCCCACCAGTTGCTGGAGCTGCTGCGGAGTGCCGGGCGGGAGCCCGCCGAAGGCGGCGGCCTTCTCCAGCAGGGGAAGCTGGTCCGCCGGGATCGCCTTGGCCGCCGGGCCGAGGTAGCCGGGCAGCTTGCTGGAGATCTCGGACGCCATGACGGCGCCCAGGATGGCGGTGCCGAGCGCGCCGCCGACCTGCATGGCCGACTGCTGCAGGCCACCCGCGACACCGCTGAGCTGGATCGGGGCGTTGCCCACGATGATCTCGGTGGCGCCGACGAAGACCGGCGAGAGGCCGAAGGCCAGCAGCACGAACGGGACGGCGCTCTCGAAGAACGTGGCGTCGATGCTCAACTGCGACATGAGGAACATCGAGGTCGCGGTGATCAGCAGACCGGCGGCCATCGTGTACTTCGCGCCGATCTTGCCGATCAGCATGCCGGCCAGCGGCGAGGCCACGATCATGCCGGCGCTCATCGGCAGCATGCGCAGGCCCGCGTCCAGCGGGGACAGGCCGTGAACGCCCTGGAAGAAGAAGCCCAGGAAGAACATCGCCCCGAACATGGCGAACGCCACCATCATCATCAGCACGGTGCCGATGGAGACGGACCGGTTCTTGAACAGCGACAGCGGGACCAGCGGCTGCTTGGCCTTGCTCTGCCAGAAGACGAAGGCGGCGATGAGCACGACGAACCCGGCGATGAAGCTGAGCGTCGTGCTGTCGCCCCAACCCCACTCGGGGGCCTTGATGATCGTCCAGACGAGCGAGAACATCGCGCCCGACAGCAGCACCACGCCGAGCCAGTCGATCCTGGCCAGCGACGGGATACGGTTCTCCTTGATGAGGAAGATGCCCATGACCAGGGCGATGATCCCCACCGGCGCGTTGATGAAGAAGACGGACTGCCAGCTGACGTTCTCGACCAGGACGCCGCCCACGATCGGGCCGGCCGCGCTGGACAGGCCGATGATGGCACCCCAGGCGCCCATGGCCGCGTTCAGCTTCTCACCGGGGAAGGCACCGCGCAGCAGGGCCAGGGCGGCGGGCTGGAGAAGGGCGCCGAACAGGCCCTGCAGCACCCGCAGGCCGATCAGCGCGCCGATCGGCGACACACCCGGGACGATGTCCGCCAGCTCCTGGCTGAGGCCGATGCCGATCGAGGACAGCGCGAACCCGGCGACACCGATCAGGAAGACCCGCTTGTGCCCGAAAAGGTCACCCAGCTTGCCCGCCGTGATCAGGAACACCGCCAGCGCCAGCAGGTAACCGCTGGTCACCCACTGCAGGTCGGACAGCGATGCGCCCAGGTCGTGCTGGATGGACGGATTGGCGATGCCGACCACGGTGCCGTCGAGCATGACCATGATGACGCCCAGGCAGACCGCCAGCAGCACCAACCACGGATTGCCGCCGGACCCCGTCTCCCCGGGGCCGGGCGACGACGGCGCCTCGACCGTCCTCGCGTTAGCCATGAGATCCCCCTCAGTACGTACCGCCCCACACCGGGGCATAAGTCACTTAAGCCTCAGGTAATCTATGGCAGTCGCTGACAGATGACAAACGGCTTTTATTTGACGGCGTATGACTTATGACACACCATGACAGGAAAGTTTCTAGGGAGTGACGCGTGTGGGTCTAAGGGAACGCAAGAAGGAGAAGACGCGCCTGGCGATCCTCGACGCCGCGCTCGACCTGTTCCTCGAACAAGGGTACGACTCGACCACGGTGGACCAGATAGCGGGGTCGGTCGAGATCTCCCCGCGGACGTTCTTCCGCTACTTCACCAGCAAGGACCATCTCGCGCTGTGGTTCCACGACCACGGCGAGGAGATCATGCTGGAGACCCTGCGGAACCGCCCCGCCGACGAGCCCTCCTTCACCGCGCTGATCCAGGGGTTGCGCGCGGTCGTCCGCGACATGGAGGGATCAACGCCCGAGGACACGGCAAGATTCCTGAAGTTGCGGCGGCTCATGGAGGAGAATCCGCATCTGGTGGGCCAGTCCGTCGCCAGGGGCGCGGCGACCGAGCGCCGCCTGGCCGTCGAGATCGCCGCCCGCAGGAACGTCGACGTGACCACCGATCAGCGCACCCACCTCATCGTCGCGTTCGCGATGTCGATCCTGCGGGTCGGGTTCGAATGCCCGCACCGCGAGGTGACGGATGTGCGGATCCTCGTGGAGCGCATGGAGGAGACCCTCGAACTCGCCCAGAACGCCTTCCGCCCCGGCTGGGACGTCTAGTTCGGCGTCGCATCTAATTCAGCGTCGGATCGTCCGGGCAGGTCGCCACGAAGGCCAGCTCGCCCGGCTGCCGCCGCAGCACGTTGCGCCACAGCGAACCGGGGTCGGTGTGGAAGGTGTCGCCCGCCTCCGAGTCGACGACGTACCAGGCCCCTTCGGCGATCTCGCTCTCCAGCTGCCCGGACGTCCAGCCCGCGTATCCGGCGAAGATCCGCATCTGCGCGATCTCGCCCTGCAGGATCTCCGGCGGCGCGTCCAGATCAACTGTGCCCAGCCGGGAGACCGCGGGCGTGCCCGCGTGCAGCCTGCGCCAGCCCAGCGGCTCCTGACCGCTAGGCACCGCCGCCAGCGCCAGCGCGCTGTCGGTCTGCACCGGACCGCCCTCGAACAGCACCGATGGCCCGGTCACCAGGGGGTCCCACACCGGCAGCACCTGCGTCACCGAGATGTCGCTCGGCCGGTTCAGGACCACGCCGAGAGTGCCGCCGTCGACGTCGTGTTCGAGGATGAGCACGACGCTACGCCGGAAGTTGGGGTCGTCGAGAAGCGGCGTCGCCACCAGTAAACCGCCGACGTAGATCGCTTCCGCCATACCTCCATCATGAAGGGTCAACCCCGCATCTCGCTCCCCTACCACCCTGTTGTTACTTTCTGCCACCATATGGGCACTAGACGTCACTCCACGAACGCGCCATTGCGAGCCGCCACCAGAGCGCGAGCCACCGATCGCTCAGCCGTCTCCTTGTCCACCGGCTCCCGCGTGACCAGCAGTCGGTAGTACAGGGGGGCCGAGATCGCCCTGATGACCTCTTCGCCGTCGGTGCCCTCCGGGAGCTCGCCGCGCCGGACCGCAAGATCGATCGACTTGGCCCATTCCCTGATCCGCCGGTCATAGAAGGCGCTCAGGGCAGCCGCCGCCTCGTCGTCGCAGGTGGCAGCGGCGATGACCGCCTGAAGTGTGGGGCCGAGGCGTTGGTCCGTGATGGCGTTCAGGACACCCAGGGCGTTGGCGCGCAGGTCCTCCTCGATGGTGCCGGTGTTCGCGTGGGCGGCCGACTGGTCGGCCAGCTCCGTCATGAGGTCGGCCACCAAGCCCGCCGTACCGGTCCAGCGGCGGTAGACCGTGGTCTTGCCGACGCCCGCGCGGGCGGCCACCGCGTCCATGGTGAGGCCGTGGAAGCCATGGAGCACCAGCTCGTCCTGAGCGGCCTCCAGGACCGCCGCCCGGACCCTTGCCGTACGGCCACCGGGGCGCACCGTCCCAGCCAAACGGGAATCCTGTTCCATTAAGCCTCCTCAGCGTGCTACCGTCATCCCCATCTTAACGGAACAAAAGACCCATTAGGGGGATGACATGACCGTGACCTCGCAAGCCGTCCGGATGACGGGGCGGCAGCGGCTGGTCCTGGTGCTGTTGCTCGGATCCCAGTTCATGCTCGCCGTCGACTTCTCCATCCTGAACGTCGCGCTGCCGGTGATCGGCGCCGGGCTCGGGTTCGAGCTGGCCGACCTGCAGTGGGTGGCGACCGCGTTCGCGCTCGCGGCGGCCGGGTTCACGCTGCTGTTCGGCCGGATCGCGGACCTGTTCGGGCGGCGCCGGTTGTTCCTGGGCGGGATGGCGTTGCTCGGGCTCTCCTCACTGGCCGGCGGGCTGGCGACGTCGCCCGGCCTGCTCCTGGTCGCCAGGGTGGCCCAGGGGCTGGCCACGGCCGCCGTCACCCCGGCCGGGCTGGCTCTGCTGACCACCACGTTCCCTGAGGGGCCGCTGCGGGCACGGGCGCTGGGGCTGAACGGGGCGCTGATGTCGGCCGGTTTCACCTCGGGCGCCATCCTGGGCGGGCTGCTGACCGACCTGCTGAGCTGGCGGTGGGCGTTCTTCGTGAACGTTCCGGTCGCGCTCGCCGTCCTGGCCGCCGCCCCGGTCCTGCCCGCCGAGAGCCGCCCCGCGGACCGGCCCAGGATGGACCTGCCGGGCGCGGTGACGGTGACCGCGGGCCTGCTGGCGCTAGTGTTCGGGCTCACCCGAGCCGGCGAGCACGGCTTCACCGACCCGGCCGGGATCGGTGCGCTGCTGGCGGGGGCCGTCCTGCTGGTGACGTTCTGGTTCGTCGAACGGCAGGCGCCCGCGCCGCTCGTACCGGTGACGATCCTGGCCAGGCCCACCGTGAAGTGGGGCAACCTGGCGGGGCTGGTCGCGTTCGCCACGGAGACGTCGCTGGTCTTCCTCATGACGCTCTACCTGCAGAAGGTCCTCGGCTACTCGGCCCTGGCCACGGGACTGGCGTTCGGCGTGCTCGGCCTCGGCACGGTGCTCGGCGGGATCGCGGCCCCGCGCGTGCTGTCCCGCCTCGGCAACCGCCGGACGCTGGCGGCCGGCTTCCTGGTGCAGGCGGCGGCGACGGCGGCGTTGACCCTCCTCGGCCCGGAGGCGGGCTGGATCTGGCTCCTCCTGGTGGCCACCTTCATCGGCGGCGTCGGCAACATGCTGGCGATCGTCGCCTTCATGGTGACCGCCACCTCTGGCCTGCCCAGCTCCGAACAGGGTCTGGCCACGGGCCTCGCCACGATGACGCAGCAGATCGGCATCACCATGGGCATCCCGGTCATGAGCGCGATGGTCACGGCCGCCATGGGCACGATCCTCCAAGGAGTGACGACCGCAGTCCTGATCAACGCGGCCCTGGTCCTGGCCATCGCCGCCCACACCGCGATCAGAAGGGAAGACCGCCTGTGAACGAGGCCTCGCTACGCCACTTCCGCGACCGCACCCACGGCCAGGTGACGACCCACGGAGGCCCTCTTCGCCACCGGCCGACTACCGCATCATCCCGACGGTCTCGAAAGAGCCGCCACCGGCCCAGAAGACGCCGTAACGGCGCCCAGCCACCATCCGGTCAGCGGCCGTCTTCCTGGAGGCCCTCAGCCCTGGTCGGCGGGTGGCGGTGGGGGCGGCTGTGCCGTAAAAGAAAATCGCTTCTGTGCCGTTGAAAATCAGGCCTCGGTGAAGCCCCTCGCACGCCCGCCCGCCGAGTCGCGGACGGCGGCGGCGACCGCGGTCGCCACGTCCGGGTGGAACACGCTCGGCACGATGTAGTTGGGGCCGAGCTCCTCCGGAGCCACCACGGCCGCGAGCGCGTGCGCCGCGGCCAGCAGCATCTCCTGGCTCACCTCGGTCGCCTGCGCGTCGAGCAGACCCCGGAACACGCCCGGGAACGCCAGCACGTTGTTGATCTGGTTGGGATAGTCCGACCGCCCGGTCGCCACCACGGCCGCGTGCTCGCGGGCGTCGTCCGGCGACACCTCGGGCTCCGGGTTGGCGAGGGCGAACACCACCGCGTCGTCGGCCATCGTGGCGATGTCCGCGCCGGTCAGGATGCCCGGTGCGGACACCCCGATGAACACGTCGGCGCCCTTGAGCGCCCCGCGCAGGTCACCCGAGTAGCCCTCGGCGTTGGTGTGGTCGGCGATCCAGCGCAGCGACTCGTCGAGGTCGTCGCGGCCCTTGTGCACGGCGCCGAGGTAGTCGCAGACGACGACGCTGCGCGCGCCCGCCGCCAGCAGCAGGCGCAGCACCGCGTTGCCGGCCGCGCCCGCGCCCGCCATGGCGATCTTGACGCCCTCGATGGGCTTGCCCACCACGCGCAGCGCGTTGGTGAGCGCGGCCAGCACGCAGATGGCGGTGCCGTGCTGGTCGTCGTGGAAGACCGGGATGTCGAGCAGCTCACGCAGCCGCCGCTCGACCTCGAAGCAGCGCGGCGCGCCGATGTCCTCGAGGTTGATGCCACCGAAGCCCGGCGCGATGACCTGGACCGTACGGACGATCTCGTCGACGTCCTGCGTGTCGAGGCAGATCGGCCAGGCGTCGATGCCCGCGAAGCGTTTGAACAGGGCCGCCTTGCCCTCCATGACCGGCAGCGCCGCCTCCGGGCCGATGTTGCCCAGCCCGAGCACGGCGGAGCCGTCGGTGACGACGGCGACCGTGTTGCGCTTGATGGTCAGCCGCCGCGCGTCCTCCTTGTTGCGCGCGATGGCCATCGACACACGCGCCACACCGGGGGTGTAGGCCATGGACAGCTCGTCGCGGTTGCGCAGCGGCACCTTCGACACCATCTCGATCTTGCCGCCGAGGTGCATGAGGAAGGTGCGGTCGGAGACCTTGTGGATGACGACGCCGTCGACGGACTCGAGCTGGTCGACGATCGCCTGCGCGTGGTCGGTGTCCCGAGCCGCGCAGGTGACGTCGATGCGCAGCTTCTCGTGGCCCGCGTTGGTGACGTCGAGCGCGGTGACCACACCACCCGCCGACTCTACGGCGTGGGTGAGCTGGCTGACGGCCTTGCCGCCTGCGGGCACCTCAAGTCGCACGGTGATGGAGTACGACACACTGGGGACGGTCGCCACGTCAAATGCTCCTTCGGGACTGACCAAGAAGTTCTCCCATGGTAGGGGGAGTTCGGGTCAGTCGAGTGCCTCGGCCGCGATGGCTATCAAATCCACGCAGGTCGACACAGGAATACTCGTACTATCGATGACCAGGTGATATAGGGAGGGATCCGCCGGGTCGGCACGGTAGAAGTGGCGCACGTAGGCGGTGCGCGCGCGGTCGTTGTCCTCCACGATCTTGCGCGCCTCACGCTCGCTGAGCTCGCCCAGCGTGGCGGTCTGCCGCACCCGGCGCTTCAGCGGGGCGTCGAGCCTGACGTGCAGCGCGCCGGGATGGTCGGCGAGGACGACGGCCCCCGCCCGGCCGAGGAAGACCCCGCCCTGACCGCGCGCCGTGTCCTTGAGCAGGCGTTCGGTGCGGCGGACGAACTCCTCCTGCGCGATCGGCATCGCGCCGGGGACGTACATGTCGACGCCGCCGAAGGTGACCGTCGGCAGGCGCATCGCGCCGGAGAGCAACCGGCCGAGGCCGTGTTCGGCCCGGTCGTCGTGGGCCAGCGCCTCCTCCAGCGTGCAGCCCAGCTCCTGGGCGACGGTGCTGGGGATGGCGCGGTCGACGAAGGGCACGCCCAAGCGCTCGGCCACGGCCGGGCCGATGTGGCTGCCGGCCGTGCCATACGTCGCCGAGATCGTGACGACCCGCATAGGTCCAGGTTAGAACAGCGCGCTGGACAAAGCTCTACGTGCCTTGGCCAAAGAAGGGTCTTCTGCGGGTAGCGCCTCGAACAGACCGAGCAGGTGGCGCCGCGCCTTGTCGCGGTCGTCGCCCGAGGTGCGCTTGACCACACCGATGATCCGGTCGAACGCCTCGTCGATCGAGCCCGACAGCATCTCCAGGTCGGCCGCCAGCAACTGGGCGTCGATGTCGGCCGGGTCCTGCATGCGACGCTGCACGTCAGCGGGGTCGACGTCGGCCGTCCGCTTGATCAGGCCGACGCCCGCCAGCCCCATCTTCGCGTCCTCGTTGCCCGGCGTGCGGGCCAGCAGCCGCTGGTAGGCCGCCTCGGCCGCGTCGAGGTCGCCCTTGTCGACGGCCTCCTCGGCGGCCAGCAGGTCGGGATCGGCGGGCGGCCCGGCGGGCTCGTCCTGCCGATCACCCGCATCCGCCGGCCGGGCGTCGGGGTTGGCCTGGTAGAACTGCTCGACCGCGCCCATCAGCTCGTCGAGCCAGCGGCGCACCTCCTGCTCGGGCAGCACCTGCTGGAAGCCGGTGACGGCCTGCCCCTGGAAGATGGCCAGCACGGTCGGCACCGCCTGCACCCGCAGCGCCTGCGCGATCTGGGGGCTGGCGTCAACGTTGACCTTGGCCAGGATCGCCCGGCCGCCCAGCTCGCCGACCACTTTCTCCAGCACCGGGCTGAGCTGAGCGCTGCCGGGCGCACGCGGAGACCAGAGGTCGAGGACGACCGGCACGCTCATCGAGCGGTCAATGACCTCGGTAGTGAACGTCTCCTCGGTCACGTCGACGATCGAGCCCGACGTGGCCGCCTGGGGACCCCCGGCCTCCCGCCGGGCCTGTGCCTCGAGTGCCTGCTTACGCGCGCCCAGGTCTATGGCTCCGTAGAGCGACCCGGGCCTAGAGAAGTCCGCCATGCTCATCATCTTGCCGCATCGACGCCGTGGAGAAGTCACCCGCCGCCACCCGTAGCGTGCGCAGCCCGTCGAAGAGCTGCCGCAGCTCGTCCTCGCCGTACATGGTCAGGCCGAAGTCCGCCGCCATCAGATCGGCCGTGGCCCGCCGTACGACGTCGCGCCCCGCGTCGGTGATCTCGGCGAGCACCCCGCGGCCGTCCTCCGGGTTGGGCATCCGGCAGACGAAACCCGACTTCTCCAGCCGGTCGATGGTGTTGGTCACACTCGTCGGGTGCACCATGAGCCGCTCTCCGATCTTCCACAGCGGAAGGGCTCCGGTCCTGCTGAAGGTCAGCAGCACCAGGGCCTCGTACCTGGCGAAGGTCAGGTCGTACGGCTTGAGCAGCGAGTCGAGTTGCGACAGCAGGATCTGGTGCGCTCTCATGATCGAGGTGACGGCGGCCATCGCGGAAGAAGCCCCGAAGTGAGCGCGCCACGACTCCGCGGCACGGTCGATGGGGTCGAACGGCAGATTGAGCGGCTTCGGCTGCGACACAGCGCTACGGTAGCGCGCCGCTCGTCCTGATTAGTATGATTACGCAGAGCGATCGGACTCACGGCTTGACCAAGAATCCGGACGCCAATCATCACGCTCCGTTATGGTTCTCACATCGAATGGTGACGCGGAAGCCAAGTTCACTCGCCGTGGGGACCGGCCAGGACTTGCCTCGCTTCCGCCGCACCGACGGGGCACGGGGGGTGCTTGGTGAACTTCAATGGAAAAACGGGTGCGTGAGCACGCGGGCGTTTCACGTGAAGAGTTGAAGCAGAGCGCGGCCGTAACGGTCGCCGTGCTCCTTGCTCTCGGCTTGATCGCGGCGTGGAGCGTCCTGATACCTGGCGTGGACGCGTGGGAAAATATCGTGGCCGCGGTCATCGGTTCGCTCCGGCTGACCGGTCCCGTGGCCGCCGCCTTCGCCGCGTGGGTGGCGATGCGCAAGCGCAGGGCGCTGCGCGGCCGCTCGTTGACGACCTGGCGGGCGCTGAAGGCGCCGCTGGCGATCGTCGTGGTGGTGCTGGGCTCGTTCGGCGCGACCGTGCTGGTCCTGGCGGTCAAGACGGTGCTCACCGAGCAGTCGGGACGGCTGAGCCTGGCCGGGCTCGGCGTGGGCATGGCCGGGCTGGCGCTCTACTCGGTGATCGGCTGGATCGCCGGCTGGCTGCTGCCCAGGGTCTGCACGCCGCCGCTCGCCGGGCTGGGCTGCTACGGCCTGTTCACCTGGCTGGCCGGCGGCAACGGCTGGGCCGACAAGCTGGCGCCCGGCACGGGCGAGCCGTACGACCTGTTCCAGGGGCTCGGCGGCGCGGCGTTCCTCGACCAGACGCTCTGGTTGCTGGGCGTCACGGCGGCGCTGCTGCTCGGCTGGGCGGCGGTGGTGACCAGGCAGGCCCTGGTGCTGGCGTGCGCGCTGCTGGCCGTGCTCGCGGCGGGCACGGGGGTGGCGCGGCTGCTGGCCGCGACCAAGCCCGCCGCCGCCCAGGAGATCGCCTACAGCTGCCAGGACTGGCCGATCACGGTCTGCCTGCATCCGGGCATGCGCGCGGGCCTGGCCGAGCTCGGCGCGGCCTTCACCCAGATCGCCTCGCGCCTGGCGGGCACGCCCGCCGCCTTCACCCGGGTCGAGCAGCGGCCACTGGAAGAGCCCTTGCAGCCGTCCACCGGACTCGCGCAGATCCACGTGCCCGACCTGTCGGCGGGCTTCGCCGACGAGGCCGTCTACGAGTACGTCGAGTCGCTGGCCACCCAGTGCCCCGACACGCCCGGCGACGGCTACCGCGAGATCGTGGTGGCCTGGCTGCGCGGCGAGCCGCTGCCGGGCGGCCCGCTGCCGGAGCACCAGTACGCGGCGGCCTGGTTCTCCGGGCTGAGCGAGCATCAACGGCGCGAGTGGCTGCGCATGTTCTTCAGCGATTTCCAGGCGTGCAAGCTGTCGAGCACCCACTTCGGCGGCGGGCCGGCGGGGGCGGCGGCGGCCCCGGTGGCGGCCTCGACCGGCTCGCCACAGGTCTATCCGGTCTATCCGAATCCCAGCGACGAAGAGCGGTCTGCCGACTGGGGATCGGAGATGTCACCAAAAAGCTGGCAATGATGATCCACGGTCGGGTAGTCACAGTCGCATGACGACTTCCCATACGGCGCCCCCCGCGGTCACCCCGCGGCGGCGCCGCAGGTGGCGATATCTGGCCGGTTTCCTGGTCGTGGCGGTCCTGCTCGTGGTCGGCGGCCGGCTGGCCTGGACCTGGCTCAACCCGTTGGGCGAGCAGACCATCGACCGCAGCCAGCCGGTTCTCCTGCAGTCCATCAAGGACCTGAGCCGGTTCGAGGCGGCAACCGGCAACTTCCAGGTGGTGGTCGACCTGGAGAAGGACGCCCGCTTCCTGCCCGACGCGGTCAAGGGCACCCGCACGCTGTTCGTGGGGGCGGGCAACGTGGACGCCTACGTCGACTTCTCCGCCATGGGGGCCAACGGCGTGACGGTCAACAAGGACCGTACGGAGGCCACGATCCGCCTGCCCCGCGCGCAACTGGAGAAGCCCAACCTCGACAACCGGCGTTCCTACGTCTTCGCGCAGCAGCGCGGGCTGCTGGACCGCGTGCAGGGCTTCCTGTCGTCGTCCCCGAACGACCAGCGGGAGCTCTACGTACTGGCGGAGACCAAGATCGCCGAAGCCGCGTCGTCCAGTGACCTGCGCGCCCGAGCAGACGCCAACACCAAGGCCATGCTCGAAGGGATGCTCAAGTCGCTCGGGTTCACCAAGGTGACGGTGAAGTTCGCCGACCAGCCCTAGGTGCCTTAGGTCCTGCGACCGGCGCCCTAGGTAGCTCCGCACATCGACCTAATGCCACAGATAGGACATCCGCCCGATGTGATGGCAGGGGCCTTAGGAGCAATCTGGAAAGTGCCAGGGAAAAGGACCGCAAGAAACCGGGAGCACTCGGATGAACGCCGAACTCGAATACGTCGTCATGAAGAACCACGCGGAGGAGCTCCGCGAGGCCGCGGCCCAGCACCGCCGGGCACGCGAGGCGCAGAAGGGACAGAAGGCCGAGCGTCGTCACCGCTCGGTGTTCGCCAAGCTCCTCTCCTCATGACCACCGCAAGAAAGCCCGGCCGCAACCTCCCTCGCGGCCGGGCTCACCAACCTCCATAGACGCACATCAGGGGTGAGAGCCGAGCTCTCACCCCTGACGCGTTACGCGGGTACGCGGATGATGAGCGCGTCGCCCTGGCCGCCGCCGCCGCACAGCCCCGCCGCGCCCAGGCCGCCGCCCCGGCGCCTGAGCTCGTGGGCCAGCGTGAGCACGATGCGGGCGCCCGAGGCGCCGATCGGGTGGCCGAGCGCGATGCCGCCGCCGTTGACGTTGACCTGGTCGAGCGGCACGCCCAGCTCCTTCGCCGACTGGAGCACCACGCTGGCGAACGCCTCGTTGATCTCCACCAGGTCGAGGTCGCCGACGCTCAGGCCCTGCTTGGCCAGCGCCTGCTTGATGGCGTTGGCCGGCTGCGACTGCAGCGAGGTGTCGGGGCCGGCCACGTTGCCGTGCCTGCCGATCTCCGCCAGCCAGGGCAGACCCAGCTCCTCGGCCTTGGCCTTGGACATCACGACCACTGCGCAGGCGCCGTCGGAGATCTGCGAGGCCGAGCCGGCCGTGATCGTGCCGTCGGCGGCGAACGCCGGCCGCAGCCGGGCCAGCGTGTCCACGGTGGTGTCACCGCGGATGCCCTCGTCCTCCTTGACGACCACCGGCTCGCCGCGCCGCTGCGGGAGCTCCACCGGCACGATCTCGTCCTCGAAGACGCCGTTCTTGGTGGCCGCGGCGGCCAGTTGGTGGGAGCGGGCGGAGAGCTCGTCCTGCTCCTCGCGGCCGATGCCGAGGCGGCCGTTGTAGCGCTCGGTGGACTCGCCCATCGCGCACTGGTCGAACGCGCAGAACAGCCCGTCGTGCGCCATCGAGTCGAGCACCGTGGTGCCGCCGTACTTGACGCCCTTGCGCAGGCCGGGCAGCAGGTGCGGCGCGTTCGTCATCGATTCCATGCCGCCCGCGACCACGATGTCGAACTCGCCCGCGCGGATGAGCTGGTCGGCCAGGGCGATGGCGTCGAGCCCCGACAGGCAGACCTTGTTGATGGTGATCGAGGGGACGGTCATCGGGATGCCCGCCTTGACCGCGGCCTGGCGGGAGGGGATCTGGCCCGCGCCCGCCTGGAGCACCTGGCCCATGATCACGTACTCGACGGCCTCAGGCGCGACTCCGGCACGTTCCAGTGCGGCCTTGATGGCGATGCCGCCGAGCTCCACGGCGGGCAGCCCGGACAGGGCGCCGAGCAGCTTGCCTATGGGCGTACGAGCTCCGGCTACGATGACGGACCCAGACATGGCGACGGCCTCCTGTGCGCGCGAGGGGTTCTTTGACACCATACCCACGAGTAGGTGCACGCTCGCTATGGAGGCAGGCCACACATGTTCATGCGGATCGACCACATCGGGATCGCCTGTCACGACCTTGAGGCGAAGATCGCGCTATTCTCGGACACGTTCGAGTTGACCGTCGTGGCACGCGAGGTGAACGAGGAGCAAGGGGTCCGGGAGGCCATGCTCCACATCGCCGACGGCGAGGGCGGGAGCTCCTACATTCAGTTGCTGGAGCCGCTGTCTCCCGACACGCCGGTGGGAAAGTTCCTGGCCAAGCGGGGCGAGGGCGTGCACCATGTGGCGTTCGGGGTGCCGGACGTGGCCGAGGCGATGGAACGGTTGGCGGGTAAGGGCGTGCGGTTGCTCGACGAGCGCCCGCGACACGGCTCGATGGGGTCGGAGATCGCGTTTGCGCACCCCAAGGACGTGGGAGGGATGCTCACTGAGCTGGTGCAGGCAGCCGGAGCTCCGGCAAACGTCAAAACCGATCGTATGTAACTAGTCACGCAGATAGTCCGACGGGGCTTCTCAGGCGGGGCTGGCGGAGTACGCTGGCTTTCCACCGGACAAGGCGCCTGCCGCGAGGCACAGGCTCCTGGCTCGGCTGTCCCGAACCCCCCGTCCGGCCCGTGTAGCCGTCTCGACAACCCAGGATCGAGCCTCCATGCAGTCCGACATCGACGCCCAGCTCAACAACTTCTTCGAGGATGCCCCAGCACGCGAGTTCGACGTCGTGCTCCGTGGTTACGACCGCCATCAGGTTCACGATCATCTGAAGCAGCTCGACGGTGAGCTTCGCCAGTCGCGCGAGCAGGTGACGTCCCTGCAGCGCGATCTATCCGACTCCCAGCGCCAGTTGCAGGAGCAGGAGCGCCCGACCTACTCCGGTCTCGGCGCCCGCATCGAGCAGCTGTTGCGCCTCGCCGAGGAGCAGGCCACCGAGCTCGTCCAGGCCGCGAGGTCCGAGGCCAACGAGATCAAGGCCGCCGCCAAGGTCGAGGCCGCCGACGTACGGGCCGCCGCCGAGGCCGAGGCCGCCGACAAGCGGGCTCAGGCGACGCGCGAGAGCGACGAGATGCGCACCAGCGCCGAGCGCGACGCGGAGGAGACCCGCTCGACCGCTCGTAGGCTGGCCGACGAGCTGACCAACACCACCGAGCGCGAGGTCGCCAAGCTGCGGGCCACCGCCGACCACGAGGTGGCGGAGAAGCGGGCCGACGCCGAGCGCGAGATCGCCAAGCTGCGCACGACGACCGAGCGCGAGGTGGCGCAGCTGCGTGCCTCGACCAAGCGCGAGCGCGACGAGGTGCTGACCACCGCCAAGCGGCAGGCCGACGAGATGCGCGCGCAGGCTCAGCGGGTGCTGGAGGAGTCCGAGGCCAAGCGGGCGCAGGACGAGGCGGAGTTCGAGATCCAGCTGGCCTCCCGCCGCGAGGAGGCCGAGCGCCAGGAGGCCGAGCGCCACGCCACCGCGCAGGCCAACACGCAGAAGCTGGTCGCCGAGGCCGAGCAGCGCGCGGCCACGGCCGAGTCGCGGGCCACGAAGGCCACCCAGCAGGCCGACCAGACCAGGCGCGAGGCCGACCTGCACGCCAAGCAGCTGGTCGCCAACGCTCGCAAGAGCTCCGAGACGATCGTCTCCGAGGCCAAGTCCAGCGCCGAAACCATCGTCACCGAGGCCAAGAACGACGCCGAGCGCACCCGCACGGCGATGCAGCGCCAGGTCGACGAGCTCACCCGCCAGCGCGACAGCATCACCAGCCACCTGGCGCAGCTGCGTCAGCTGCTCGGTGGCGCCGCTCTGCCGGGCATGGAGCCCGAGCCCGCGGTCACCGCGGCCCCGCCGAAGCCGGCGATCGCCGCACCGGTCACCGACAAGCCCGCCCCGGCCGCCGCACCGGCACCGGCACCGGCGCCGGCCAAGGCCGAGACCAAGGGCGAAGACGACGCGGAGTGGTGGCAGGAGTAGCCGCCACCGAGGTCGACTACACGGGGGTTGGCTGACGGTTGAAGAGAGCCTGGTGACCTTGGGGTCGCTAGGCTCTCTTTGTCGTTCCATAGGCCATATGTCAAAAACTGCCGTGGTTTGTCGTGATCTTCCAGGAGCCCCCGTGTCCGCAGAAGCCGAATCCCCTGCCGTGGAGGACGTCGCCAAGCCCCCGCCATACGCGCTGCCGCTCAACCGGGGGCCGTTCCTGTTCGGGCTGGTCGGCGGGCTGGGCGTGCTGACCGCGATCGCGCTCGCGCAGATGGTGGTGCGCTCGCTCAGCGTGATCGTCCTGGTCGTGGTGGCGATGTTCCTGGCGGTCGGACTGAACCCGGCCGTGGAGGCGCTGCAACGGCGCGGACTGGCCAGGCGCTGGGCGATCTCGATCGTGTTCGCCGGGGTCATCGTGGCGTTCGCGCTGTTCGGGCTGGCCGTGGTGCCGCCGGTGAGCAAGCAGCTGACCGAGTTCATCGCGGCCGTGCCCGGTTACGTGACCGAGCTCAGCAATCATCCGACGCTCCGGCAGCTCGACGCCGATTACCAGATCCTGCCGAAGGTGGCCACGTTCGTCACCAGCCAGCTGGGGCCCTCGCTGGCCAGCGGGGTCGTGGGGGCGGGGCTGGTGGTGCTCGACGGCGTGTTCACCACGGTGACGCTGCTGGTGCTCATGCTCTACTTCCTCGGCTCCCTGCACACGATCAAGGCGTACCTGCTCAAGCTGGTGCCGGCCTCCCGGCGGGAGCGGACCAGGGAGATCAGCGAGCAGATCCTCGACGGCATCGGCGGCTATGTCGCGGGCAACGTCCTCATCTCGGTCATCGCCGGCGTGCTGACCTGGATCTTCCTGTCGGTCATGGGCGTGAAGTACGCGCTGGCGCTGGCGCTGGTGGTCGCGCTCACGGACCTGATCCCGCTCGTCGGCGCCACCATCGGAGCGATTCTGGTGACGGGGGTCGGGCTGCTCCAGTCGCTGCCCGTGGGACTCGCCTGCGCGGTGTTCTTCGTGATCTACCAGCAGGTCGAGAACTACCTGATCTACCCGCGCGTCATGAAGCGCTCCGTGGACGTGACGCCGGCGGTGACGGTGATCGCCGCGCTGTTCGGCGGCGCGCTGCTCGGCATCGTGGGCGCGCTGGTGGCCATCCCGGTCGCGGCCGCCATCGCGCTGATCATCCGCGAGTTCGTCCTCCCCCGCCAAGCACAGGCCTGACCGCGGCGGTGGCAGTCAGCGAGGTGGTGCCGCGCCGCCGAGTTCGGAGTTGAGGAACTCCGCCACGGCCGCGTTGAACGCCTCCGGCTGCTCGACCGCCGACAGGTGACCGGCCTTCGGAATGATCTCCAACCGCCCGTCGGGTACGGCCCGCGCCATCGCCTCCGCGTCGGCCACGGTCGCCAGCTCGTCCTCCTCCCCCACCACGACGAGCAGCGGCACCTTGAGCGCGGCCAGCGTGTCGAACGAGTCGGGCCGCCCGGCCATGGCCCGCTGCGCCCAGGCCACCGCACCGGGCGGAGCCGACTGCACGAGCCCCTTGACCCGCCCGAACACCATGGCCCTGCGCTCCTTGGTGGTGGGCCCGATCAGCGCGGGCAGCACCTCCGACACGAGCACCGCGCTGCCGTCGGACAGGACCGCGTTGGCGATGCGCTCCCTGTTCGCGCGGGCGGGCTCAGGGTCGGGAGTCGCCTTCGTGTCGGCGAGTATGACGCCCCGCAGCCGATCAGGGTGGCGGCGGCAGAACGCCATCGTCACGTAGCCGCCCATCGACAGCCCGCCGACGACCGCGCGATCGATCCCCTCGCCGTCGAGCATCCTGGCGACGTCGTCGGCCATCACCTCGACCGACGGCTCTTCCTCCCCCAGCCGCGACCCACCGAAGCCGCGCAGGTCAGGTGTGATCACGCGACACGACCTGGCCAGCCCCTCTCGCTGCGCCAGCCACATGGCCGACGAGAGCGGAAACGCGTGAAGCAGTACGACCGGGAGTCCCGTTCCGGCTGATCTCGTGTAAAGCTGCACGCACGATAATGTAGACCTCTTTTGTCCTTCCATCACTTCTCGGCTTATGCCGATATTGCCTCGTGTGCTGACCGCTTTCTGTTACACCAGTCTTTTTTACGGCCGGCAGTGGCCGGCCCCAACCGCCATACGTGGCCGGGGCCCGTCCAGGGACACGCTCCTCCGGCTCCCGTGCCGGGCGCCGTGACGTGCGCGTTCTTCACCATTGCCGCCCTATCCGATGGCCGTCGCGCCCCCGTCGATGAACAGCACCTGCCCCGTCATATACGCCGATGCCCCACTCGCCAGAAAGACCGCGGGATGAGCCATTTCCTCAGGTGTTCCCCAGCGACGCATCGGGACACTGGACACCGTCGCCTCGTTCGACGCTTCGTCTTCCCACAGGTTGCGGTTGAGACCCGTGGCGGTCCAGCCGGGACATAGCGCGTTGACCCGCACCCCGGCTCGCGCCCATTCCACGGCCAGAGTTTTGGTCAACGCCACGACCGCCGCCTTCGCCGCCGCGTAAGGGGCCAGGAAAGGCGCGCCCAATGCCGCAGCCGACGCCACGTTGATGACCGAGCCGGTGCCTCTGTCCAGGAGGTGGGGTGCCACCGCGTGACAGACCGCCATGGTCGAGTCGAGGTTGAGCCGGAGGAGTTTGTCCCAGCCGGACAGCCGGAGATCCTTGAACTCGACGAGGAAGTTCGACCCGCCGGCGTTGTTGACCACGATGTCGAGGTGGCCGAGCCCGTCGATCGCCGCCGCCACGGCGCCCGTGGCGGCGTCGCGGTCGGTGAGGTCGGCGGGCAGGACGACCGCGCGCCGGCCCAGCGCCTCGATCTCCTTGGCCACCTCGGCCAGGGGTTCGGGCGAGCGGGACACGAGCGCCACGTCGGCCCCGGCCTCGGCGTACGCGAGCGCGATGGCCCGCCCGATGCCCTTCGACGCCCCGGTGACCAGAGCCTGCTTACCGCTGAGATCGAACGCGCCCACGGGATGCCTCCTCGCCTCGGAACCGAACAAGATTCTATGGACTGGGTGCCTGGAAACGCCACCGGCGCGGGGCCACGAGGGCCCCGCGCCGGCACGTCATCGGCAGGAGAGAGGTGCTACCCCAGCCCGCCCAAGAGGGTGTCGATGGTGTCCACGATGTTGTCCACGATCTTCTGGCTTCGGGCACCCAGTTCGGCGATCGCGCCGGACCTCTTGGTCAGCTCGATCTCCTCGTTCTTCCAGAGCTGTTTCTCCGCGCTTCCGGAGCCCGCGCGATCCGGGAGGCGCGTCGGAGGTCGCCCTTCGGGGTACATCCGGCCGTTGCCGTAGACGGTGTAGGACTGGGTCTGCTGTGTCGAGCCGTCGTTGCGGTAGACCTGGCTCGGCCTTGGCTGCGCCGGCTGCCGGCTCGCCTTGGGCGGCGACTGCCGCTGTACCGCTCTTTGGCTGGTCGGCCGGTGTGCCGGACGCTGGCGTGCCTGCTGGATCCCGCGTGGGAGCCGGCCGGCCCGGTGGTTGCGCGCCCTGGCCGCCGCCGCGGCCCGCCTCTTCGCCGCCGCCTCAGCTGCCTTTCTCCTGGCTTCCCTTCTCGCCGCCGCGGCGGCCCGTCGTTTCGCCGCAGCAGCCGCGGCCTTTCTTATCTTCTCGGCGGCCTTCTTCTTGGCCGCCGCCAAGGCCCGCTTCTTGGCCGCCTCAGCGGCCTTCTTCTTGGCCAGCTCCAGGGCCTTCTTCCTGGCCAGTGCCGCGGCCCGGCGCTTGGCCGCCGCGATGGCCGCGCGCCTGGCAGCCGCCCGTGCTGCCGCGAGTGCCGCCCGCCTGGCGGCCGCCTGCGCCAGCTTCCTGGCGATGATCCTGGCCGCGATCCTGGCCGCGATGCCGACGACGATCCAGAACAGCTGCCCGTCGGGGTCGCTCATGCTGACGGGGCTGTTGTTGGCGTAGGCATAGGCGTTGAGCTGCTGCGGGTCCTCCTCGTCGATGATGGGGTCGACCGACAGGAAGCGGCCGTTCTTGGCGTCGTACTCACGGGCGCCCAGGTGGACCAGCCCGGTCGTCGGGTCGTTCCCGCCGCCGACGAACCCGCGCTGCCCCGGCCACCACTCTGGTGGAGATCCCCGGTCCTCGCCGAACGGCGTCATCCTCCTGATGGCCACCGCCCCGCTCCCGGCGTTCACCGCGGCCTGCGCGGTGCCCTGGTGGTCGTTGGCCAGGAAGTAGACCTGGTTGTCCGGTGTGCGGACCGCGATGGCCTCGCCGTTGATGGTGTAGTAACGGGTCTGCTCGACCGCGTCCTTGGCGAAGTCGAAGCGCAGCTCCATGTCGTCGATGTACAGGGTGGCGTCGGTCGTGGTCTTGCGCAGCAGCCGCTCGCCGTCCGCGTCGTACACGAACGAGGTGCTCTTGCCCGCCTCCGTCACCGACTCCAGGTTGCCCTCGGCGTCCCAGACCAGGGTCTGGTCCGAGTTACCGACCTTGCGTCTGGTGGTGTTGCCGGCCTCGTCGTAGGCGAACACGTCCGCCCCGACCGCCTGCAGCGCGTGCGGCTGCTTGGCGCCGGCCGCCGGGAAGGTGGAGGTACGGACGGATTCGGCCGCGCCGCCCCAGGCGTGCTTGGTCTCCTTGATCCGGTTGCCGGTGGCGTCGTATTGGTAGCTGACCGCGTAGGGGGCCACGCCGCCGATCTTGTCGGACTGCGGGGTGCCGCTGGCGCAGTCGTCGGTGGCCGTCCACGCCGAGGTCATGCGGCGCAGATGGTCATACTTGAAGCACTGCGTGTCCTGGCCGCTCGCCTGCTCGGCGACCTTGGTGATGTTGCCGACCGCGTCGTAGGTGTAGTTGAGGTCGAGATCGGCCGCGGTGGCGCTCTCCCTGTCCAGCCGCATCCTGGTCAGCCTGCGGGTGGACTCGTCGTGGGTGTAGGTGAGCCAGGTCTTCTTGCCTCCGGCGCCCAGCTCGTACTGCAGGGTCTCGCCCAGCTTGGAGTAGCGGGTCGCGGTGACGTACGACGACAGGCCGGTGACCTTGGTCGGCTGGCTGAGCTCGTCGTAGGAGTAGACGACCGACTCCTCCGCCAGGCCGCCACCGGCGGGGAAGCTGACGGACTGGACCTGGTCGTCGAGCGTGTAGCGGGTGTTGAGCTGGTACGAACCGGCCAGCTTGCCCTCCCGCTCGGGGACGGTGACGGTCTGGCGCAGCGTGCGGTAGCTGGTGTCGATGGCGTTGATCTCCGCCTTGTACGCCTGCCCGCCCACGTAGCGGATGCTGGCGTTCAGGTGGCCCTTGGCCAGCGCGTCGTACTTCCACTCGGCCAGCAGAGTGCCGGTCGCGGAGTCCGCCCGCATCTCCTTCTTGCGGCCCAGCTCGTCGTAGACGTACCACAACGTCTTGCCGCGGGAGTCAGTGGTGCTGAGCAGCTCGTCGGCGTCGTTGTAGGTCATCGTGGTGACGCCCTTGTCGGGGTCCTCGGTCTTGATCTCCCGTCCGCGCAGGTCGTAGTGGTGGCGCCACACGTTGCCCGCCGGGTCCGTCACCGTGGACAGCTGGCCCGCGTGGTCGTAGGTGTACTTGGTGGCCTCGTACTCGCCGGTCGGGGTCGCGCCCTTGTACTGGCGCAGCTCGATGAGGCGGTCCTCGGCGTCGCCGATGCGGGTCGTCGCGGTGCCGCCCGGCGGCGGCGTCACGTGGATCCGGTCGCCCTCCTGCGTGGAGGACACCCGGAACTTCTCCACGCCCTTCGCCTTGAGAGCCTGGGCGCTGACGTCGCCGGTGCCGTCGAAGGTCGACACGACCTGGGTCGGCACGTCGGCGTCGGCCACCGCGAGCAGCTCGGTGGAGGGCGCCCCGGTGGCGAAGTAGCCGGTGTTGGACTTCACCGTCTCGCCGAGCGAGTTGTAGATGGTGTCGGTGATCGTGCGTCCCTCACGCAGCGCGGGGTCCTGCGTCTGGGTGTCGAGGGGCGCGGGTTCCTGGGTCTGCCGCTCGCGCAGCAGGCCGTCGTACAGCTCGTAGCTGGTGGTGTAGGCGCCGTCCGCGCGCAGCGTCTTCGTGGTGACGACGCTGGGGCCGTCGTTGCGCATCTGGTAGGAGTACTCGGTGCTGGGCGACTGCCCCGCCGACTTGCTGCGGTCGGGCTGCCAGACCTTGACCAGGCGGCCGATCGCGTCGTGCTCCATGTCGACGCGGCGGTTGTTCGCGTCGACCTCGGCGATGGGCTCGCCCCAGGCCGGTTCGAGCAGGGTGCGGTCGACGTGGCCGAGCTGGTTGGTCTCGACGATCTCCGTCGCGGGCGCGCCCGCGGCCGGGGTGTAGGTGGTGACGGACTTGGTGCCGACCGCGTCGGTCTCGCTGGTCTCGCGGCCGTAGGTGTCGTAGGTGTGGGTGCTGTCGGTGCTCGCCGTGCCGTCCCCGGTGACGAGCTGGACCGCGGTCACGTCGCCCTTGCTCGGGGCCTGGCCGTACGCCTTGTTGTCGTACTGGACCCGCTGGTCGGAGATCACCTCTTCGGCGGCCAGCTTGGACACTCCGGTGCCGCAGCCCGCGGCGACCTTCTGGATCCTGCTGGTGTAGTCGATCAGCCAGGCCGTGTCGTCACGGGCGTAGGTGTAGCGGGTGCACTGGTCGTCGTCGGTGCTGGCCAGGTCGCCCTTCTCCTCCACCTGGCTGAGCAGGCCCTTGGCGTCGTACGCGCGCTCCTCGCCGGTACGCCGCCACTTGCCGCCGCTCAACGCGGTGCGGGTGACCATGGACTTGGGCTCGACCATGTACGCGGCCTTGGTGACGCCGCTCTGCGTGGACTCGGCGGTCTTGAGCGACCACGGCTCCTCGGCGGTCGCGGTCAGGATGGACCCGCCGTCACCGTCGTAGAGGATCTCCTCGCGTTCGAACCCGGACAGCTGGTCCAGGTCGGCCAGCTTGACGCCCTCGGTGTCCACCACCTCGGCCGTACGCTTGGAGCCGTCGGCCTGCTTGTCGCCGTCCATGCCCCGGAAGTACCTGAACTCCGTGAGCGTGCGCTTGGTGTCCTGGCCGTCGCCCTCGCGCACCCGGACCCGGCCGAACCCGCGCCAGTCCGACCACGTCCGGTGCTCGGGCTTGACGAGGATGTTCTCGGCGTAGCGCCAGGCGCCGCCGTCCAGATACTCGTAGTCCTTGACCACGTTCGGCGAGCCGGCGACCCGGTCGGCCTCCACCGTCTGCGTCACCACGTACTTGTGGAACCAGTCGGTGACCTCGGTCTCGTTCGCCGGGGCCCAGCGCTGCGGGAAGCAGCGCCTGTTGTTCTTGTCGGCGGCCGGCACGTCGCCCGGCTTGCAGTCGGCCGGCGCGTAGTTGACGCGCAGCTCGCCGCCGCTCTCGTTGTTCACCGACTGCACGCGCCACTTGACGAGCGGGGCGCGGCCCTCGTTGGCGTCCACCCTGTTGGGCAGCTGGACGCCGGTGAAGGTGACCTTGGGCAGCGTGATCGTGCCGCCGACCAGGCCGCTCTGCTGGATCGAGGCCAGCCACAGCGACGGGCTGAGGCCGTCACCCGTGGCGGGGAACTGGTGCGTCAGCGTCCAGGAGTCCACCGGGCAGTACTGCGCGCCCGCGCACTTGGCGGTGTCGGTGTTGACCACCTGGGTGGTGACCTTGGTCAGCCGCTTACGCGTGAAGAACGTCGGCGACAGGCGGTCGGTGCACTTCACGCCGGAGTCGCAGATCTGGTCGAACGGGACGTCCGGCCAGCTGCTCGCGGTCTCCTTCTTGAGCTCGGCGGCGGCGCAGGTGATCGTTCCGCTGGGGAGGCAGCGCTCGGCCACGTCGAAGACCACGCGGGCCGCGGGCGCCTTGGTGAACAGCTCGCCCTTGAGGTAGCCGTAGTCGATGCGGGAAAGGTAGCCGCTCCGGTTGTACACGGTGCCCAGTTCGGGCTTCATGTTGCGGCCGTAGTAGTTGTTCTCGAGCGCGTACCAGTACGTGGTGGCGTTGCCGTGGGTGTCCACCGCGTAGTCGAGGTTCCACCGGTAGGCCTGCTGGCACCAGGCGTTGGCCGGAGTGCTGTTGTAGCAGGGCTCGCCGCTGTTGTTGCCGAACACCGGCACCGTCTGGACCGACTTCGTCTCCGGCTTGCCGGTGACCCAGCCGGGCAGGCGGTTCAGGCCGAAGGTGAACTGGGTGCCGTCGGCCGCGGTGACGCGCCAGTATTCACCGTTGTTGTCGCCGTTCACGGCGCCGGTGAGGTATTCGATCCGGGTGCCGTCGTCGCGCTTGGGGCGCCACTGCTTGGTGGTGGCGTCCTTGACCAGCTCGACGGCCGAGTTGCCGAGGGACAGGGTGGCGTTCTCCTGGTCCCAGCACAGGTCGCCGGTCTTCTTGCCGTCGATCATGCAGGACTTGTAGCGGCGTTCGACGTAGCCGCTGGGGTTCAGCTCGAAGCCCTCACCCGCCCAGGACGGCTGGTTGTTGGTGGAGGCGGTGCGGCCGTCCACGCTCTGGGAGGAGTAGTCGAGCGACAGGTCCGGCTCGTCGCCGCCCAGCGCGGGCGGCGCTCGCAGCTCGTACCCCCAGGTGAAGTCACCCGACTGGGCGCCGACGCTCCACTGGGCCGAGGGGGCGAGCGAGGTGGCCCCGTGGTCGCCCGCCGACCCGGAAGGCGCCGCCGCCACCGCGTACAGCGCGGGCATGTCCACGTCGGCGGTCAGGGTGCCCGCCTTCGTGTCGTTGTCGCCGGGCACCGGCTCCGGCTGCGGGCAGCCGGTCGCGGTGGCGGTCAGGACGCATTCGTCCAGCCGGACGAGCCGCAGCCGGGCGCCGTAGTCGCCGCCGTAGGCGTAGCGGAAGCCGGAGTAGTCGATCGCCAGGCGGGTCTTCCCGCTCTTGGCCGTCAGTCCCTGCCCGGGTGACACCCGCAGGGCGAGGCCGAGCAGTCCGGCCCGCTGCGTCTGAGCGGGGTCCAGCAGCTCGACGCGGGCCGGGTCGGGGGTAGCCGCCTTGGCCGTCTTCGTCCCCTTAGGCGCGGCCAGACGGATCGGGAAGGTGGTGGCGTCCAGCGTCTTGGCCTGCGCGTCGCCGGTCGCGGTCAGCTCGACCGTCTGCGCCTTCGGCCAGGTGATACCTGGTGGCGCCTTCCACGCCTGTTTCTGGGCCGGATCAGCCTGAGGGGGCAGCACCGGGACCTTCTGCCCGCGTACCGGGGTCTCCTTCTGCACGGTCGGGGCTGAGCGGCCCGCGGCCTGGGCGGGCATCGCGGACACCAATGTGCTGACCATGACGACGGACAGGGTGGCCGCCAGTCGTCGGGGCCATGACGACCGTTTCAGTGGTTGCTGTAAACGATTCCAGTGCGAATCCGGCAGGTCTAACCCACTCGGCTGATCCATTTTTTCCGACCTCTCCCGGTCTTTTGGGGGGTTATTGGGCGGCTAGTTGGGAGATTTGCTCGGCGTTCAGCACCCCGTCATACGTGCGGACGTCGTCCACGGTCCCCGGCCAGTAGCCGGCGAAGACGCCCGCGGCCTTGGCCCGGCCGAGCTGCAGCGGGCCGGTGGCGTTCCACGCGCTCACGTGGTCGGTGATGGTGCTGTCGGACAGGCGGCCGTTGACGTAGACGCGCAGCTCACCCGCGAGCGGGTCGTAGACCCCGGCCACGTGGGTCCACTCCAGCGGCGCGGGTACGGCGTCGGACCGCGTACGCACCAGCGCGGCGGTGTCGGTGTCGGCGGCGGCCATGCCGAGGACCCACCGTCCCTGCTCCTTGTCGTAACCGAGCTGGAAACCGCTGGCCCTGGTCCCGGACTGGGAGACGGCGGCGGCGTCGCGGGTGGGCAGGTAGTCGAGCTGGGTCCACATGGCGACGGTGAACCCGGCCTTGGTGTTGACGGCGGGCGCGCCGGCCTGTGCGTGGCCGTTGACGCCGTCGAGCGCGAGCGCGCCGTCCAGCCAGCCTTCGCCCCAGGTGGCGGTGCCGGCCAGCGTCGCGGCGGTGGCCCGGCCCGAGGAGTCGGCGGCGAGCGTGCCGGACTCCTCGTCGAGCTTCCAGTGCCCGACCAGCGTCGCGGCGCTGTTCACCAGGTCGGCGACCTCGTCGGCGAACATCGCCCGGCCGTAGACGCGGACCTCGTCGAGGTCACCGGGCCAGAACTCCGCCCCGGCGCCGTTGACCTTCCCCCGGCCGATCGCCAGCGACCCGGTCGCGTCCCACGGCTGGGTGAAGGGGACCGTCGACTCCAGCCGGCCGTTGACGTACAACGACAGCTCCTTGGCGGCCGAGTCGTAGACGCCGGTCAGGTGGGTCCACTCACCGAGCCTCGGCGCCGCCGCCGACAGCGCGCGCACGCTCTGCGCCCCGTCGGCGTCCGCGACCGTACGGCTCAGGGCCCAGCGGTCGTCGGCCTTGGAGTACTGCAGGGAGAAGCCACCGGTCCGCGCGCCATCCTGGCTGACCGCTGTCGCGGTGGCGGTCGTGCTGGTCAGCCGCGCCCAGGCGGAGACGGTGAAGTTGCGCTGGGTGGACACGGCGGGGCCGCTGGTCACCGCGTACGCGCCTGTTCCGTTGAGCCGCAGTCCCAGTCCGGTCCTGCCGGTGGTCCAGGTGGCTCCGGACAGGGTGGCGTGGTGGGCACCCGTGCCGTCGGCGGCGACGGTGCCCTGGCCCTCGTCCAGGGTCCAGTGGCCGTCGGGGGCCGTCCCCGCGTTGACGTTGAACAGGTAGGTGCGGATCGGGCCCTGCTGTCCCGCGCGGTCCTTACTGCGTACCGACAGCACGTTGGGGCCGTCGTGACGCGGCGTGAGCTGGATCGTCGCCGCCCCACCCGACTGGGTGGCCGCGACCTCCGTCTTCGGCGCGGTGTCGAGGCCATAGACGTAGGTGACGACGTCGGGGACGCCGTTGGCGGCGAAGGTGAAGGAGCCGACCCGGCCGAGGCCGTCGTTCCAGCCGCCCTCCGGGTACTCCGGCGAGGTCACCTCCGGCTCCTTGCCAGGGGCGGAGGCGTCGACCGTGGCCTCGCACCAGGGGCCCCACGCGCTGTCGGCCTTGCCGTCCTCGGCGCGGACCCGCCAGCGGATCTGCGAGCCGTCGGCGTAGGCGCCCGCGGGGATCTGCGCGTAGAAGGCGCTGCCCGTGCTGGCCAGCCCGGTGACGTACTCGCCCACCTTCACACCGGCCGCGTTCCACCACTCGAACCGGCCCCTGACCGAGTTGTCGACGTCACGCAGCTTGGCCCACAGCTTCGGCGCCGCGCCGCTGATGATCGGTCGCGCGTCCCCGGACACGCAGCCGCCTCCCGGGTCCGACCACGCGTCGGCGGCGACGGGCGCGGACGGCAGCGAGTTGTACTCGATCACCAGGCTGGGGTTGTTCTTGAACTTCTTCCAGCCGTAGCTGTCCGTCTCGCTCGTCGCCCTGATCCCGATCGTGGTCGTGGGCCACTTCTTCGCGGCCGCCTCGACCACCACGGACGTGACATCGAACTCCACGCCGCCGGGCAGGCAGGCCGATCCCCAGCCCTTCGCCACGTTCACCGTGGACAGGAGCCTGTTCCACGTCGGCTGGACCTTCCAGGTGGTGGTCTTGCTGATCGGACCGGTGGACCAGGCCTCGACCTGCCGCTTGGTGCAGGAGTAGGACCAGGTCTCGTACGTACGCAGCGTCGCCTTGATGATCTGCTTGCCGTGGATGGTCGCGCCGGTGGCCATCTGGAAGAACGACCGGTTGGTCTGCCCGGAGACGTGTCCCGCCCTGGCGACGTCGTTGGCGTTCAGGAAGTTGGAGGTGGGGTTGTTGCTCCAGACGGACGTCCACGAGCCGCGAGCCGCCGAGAAGAACGGGTCGAGGTAGACGGGATAGCGGGTCGCCGGATCCTCGATCATGCCCCGGTGCGGCTTGAGCACCAGCTTCTGGCCGACCAGCTTGAGGCCCATCACCTCGTGCCGGGCGTCCGCGGGCGAGCCTTCCCCGGCGGCCAGCGTGCGGGCGGCCGAGGATCCGGAGGAGTCCCACATCATCGGCGGCGAGGCGGTGAAGATCGTGCCGCCGTTCGCGTCGTTGGCTTCGAGGTTGCCGCCCTGGGTGGACTTCATCGACAGCCCGCTGGTCTTGATCGGGAAGCTCAGCTCGGCCAGGGCCGGGTTCTCGGCCGCCGCCCGCGACTTGACCACGAGGAGATGCGAGAAGCCGTCGACGTCCGCCTTCACCTGGAGATCCACGCCGGGCAGGACCTCGGGGTAGGTCGCGGTGTCACCGCTCAGCGTCGGCTTCGGCAGTTGCCCGGGCCAGGCGAGCTCCAGTGTCTTGCCGCCGCGGTTCATCCGGGCGAGCGGCGCGCTCCCACCGCCCGAGAACGTGAGCCCCACTGCGGTGGCGACCGGGGCGAGCGACCCGTCGGGCTGCGACCGGAGCGTGGCGTCCGCGGCCACCCATGCGCCCGCCTGGCGGACCCGCACCGGCCGCACGTACTGCTCCAGGGTGAGGGTGCCGTCCGGCTTGGCGAAGACCTGGCGGGTCTCGGTGCGCATCGCCTCCACCTCGACCGGCTTGCCGGTCCGGCGGGCGAGAGCGAGCGCGGGCTCCTCCTCCGGCGCCGCGTTCTTGCTCTGTTGTCGAAGGCCGGCGTCCGTACTCTTCTGTCGCGCGCTGGCGACGGCGTCCAGATGATCAAGGGGCCCTGCCGCTACCGCCCCTGCCAACATCACCACGACCAGCCCACGAACTAAGCGCATTCACCCTCGCCGCTGCCGAGCCGGGACGCCGCGCAGGTCAAGCCCGCCCGGCGTCTCCACGATCTTCATTTGACGATCGGATTGTCACCCGGGAGAAGCGGTTCGTCTAGATCCCTGCCAAATTTCGTCAAAAATTGCGACATGTCTGAAAAAAATCGCCACGTCAGACGTCGACGGGCAGCGGAGCGGCGGACGGGTGCACCCGGCGGACGATCTCGTCCAGGACGATGCGTACGTACGGCTCGCCCACCCATAGGTGCTTGGCCCCGTCGACCCCGATGACCTCGGCCTGCGGCACCCGCGCGAACCGCCGCCTGGCCTCCTCGGGCCGCAGGTAGTCGTCGAACTCCGGCACCAGGGCCACCAGCGGCCGGCCGAACCCGGCCCACGCGTCCAGGTCCTCGTCCGTGGCCCGGTGCAGCGGCGGCGAGAGGAGGATGGCGCCCTCGACGAGCGGGTCGCGGGCCCACTTCAACGTCAGCTCGGTGCCGAAGGACCAGCCGACCACCCACACGTGCGGCAGGTCGTGGTATTCGGCGTACTCCAGCGCCGCCGCCACGTCGAACCGCTCCCCTTCCCCGCCGTCGAAGGTGCCGGAGGAGGTGCCGCGCTCGGAGGACGTGCCGCGCGTGTTGAAGCGGAGCACGGCCAGGTCGGCCAGGGCGGGCAGGCGGTTGGCGGCCTTCTTGAAGACGTGGCTGTCCATGAACCCGCCGTGCGTCGGCAGCGGGTGGAAGGTGACCAGCGTCGCCACGGGGGGCCGGTCGAGGGGCAGGGCCAGCTCCCCGACCAGGGTCTGGCCGTCGGCCGTGTGCAACTCGATCGGCTCTCGCCGGGCAGGCAGCACTGTCGCCGCGCGAATCTCCAACGTCGGTCCCTTCAGTGTGGTCATGTCGGCGGGCGGGTCACGGGGGGTGCGCCTTGGGGTCATGTCGCGGGGGGCTTGCGGCGGGGGGCTTGCCGTGGCCGTTTCAGTAGCGGGTGCGGCCGGGGCCGCGATCCAGTCTCTTCCGCCAGCAGGCCGGGTGCCAGTGGCGGCGCTCGTCGTCACCGCCGCTCCAGGCCGGCCAGGCCACCAGGTGCGGCTGCCCGGCGCGGATCTCCTGGTCGCAGCCGGGGCAACGGTAGATCTTGGTCGAGGTGGAGCCGGTGAGCGTGCGTACCTTCCACTCGCCGTCCGGCCATTCCTCGACCCGGTCCACGCCCCCGGGAAAACCGAGGGGACGGGACGACTCCCTGCGGCGGGCGCGGCGCGGGCTCACGTCTCCCGCCGCGCCGGCCCCGCCGCGCCTCCCGCCCTCGTCATGCCGAAGCCGGCCACTCCCACCATCTCGAACGCCATGCGTCCAGTTTTCCAGAGCCGGTAAGGTTGGCCGTCATGCGGCTGGTCATCGCGCGATGCAGCGTGGATTACATCGGACGGCTCACGGCTCACCTGCCGATGGCGCCAAGGCTCATTCTCATCAAGGCGGACGGCAGCGTGTCCATCCACGCCGACGACCGCGCCTTCAAGCCGCTCAACTGGATGAACCCGCCGTGCAAGCTCAAGGAGGACGGCGAGACCTGGACCGTCACCCACGGCAAGTCGGGCGAGAAGCTGGTCCTGACGATGGCCGAGGTCCTCCACGACTCCAGCCACGAGCTCGGCGTCGACCCCGGCCTGATCAAGGACGGCGTCGAGGCGCACCTGCAGGAGCTGCTCGCCGAGCACATCACGACACTGGGCCCCGGCTATTCGCTGATCCGCCGCGAGTACATGACGGCGATCGGCCCGGTCGACATCCTCTGCCGTGACGCGCTCGGCGCGACGGTGGCGGTCGAGATCAAGCGCCGCGGCGAGATCGACGGCGTCGAGCAGCTGACCCGCTATCTGGACCTGCTCAACCGCGACCCGCTGCTGACCCCGGTCCGCGGCGTCTTCGCCGCCCAGGAGATCAAGCCCCAGGCCCGGGTGCTGGCCGCCGACCGGGGCATCCACTGCGTCACCCTCGACTACGACACGCTACGCGGAATCGAACCGGAGAACCCCACGCTCTTCTGATACGCGGACGACGTTCCTGTGTTGACATGTCACGGCTAGACATTCTAGTTTTGACATATCAAGATTGGAGCGTGATATGACGACGCCTTCCTACCTGAGCGGCAACCTCGCCCCCATCTCCGACGAGACCGAGGCGTACGACCTGCCCGTCTCCGGCGCCCTGCCCACCGAGCTGACCGGGCGATACTTCCGCAACGGCCCCAACCCGAGGCCGGGCGAGGACCCCGGCCACTGGTTCGCCGGCCACGGGATGCTGCACGGCGTACGCCTCGACCGGGGACGGGCCGAGTGGTACCGCAACCGGTGGGTGCACACCAAGAAGTTCACCGACAACGCGCCCTTCATCAGCGAGAACGGCGTCGACCTGGCCGCGGTAACGGCCAACACCTCTGTGATCAGACACGCCGACCGCATCTTCGCGCTCGTCGAGAACGGCCTGCCGCACGAGCTGACACCGGAGCTGGCCACGGTCGGCCCGTGCGACTTCGGCGGGCGGCTGGCCACGGCGATGACCGCGCACCCCAAAGAGGACCCGGTCACCGGGGAGCTGCACTTCTTCGGCTACGGCTACTTCCCGCCGTTCGTCACCTACCACCGCCTGTCGGCGGACGGCGAGCTGGTGGAGAGCCGGGAGATCGAGGTGCCGAAGTCGACGATGATGCACGACTTCGCCGTCACCGAGCACTACCTGATCTGGCTCGACCTGCCCTTCGTGTTCGAGCTCGGGCGCGCGGGCATGCCGTACGCCTGGGACGACGGATACGGCGCGCGGATCGGCGTGTCACCCCGGCAGGGCGGCCCGACCAGGTGGTTCGACGTCGACCCGTGCTACGTCTTCCACGTCGGCAACGCCTGGGAGGACGCGGACGGCCGGATCGTGCTCAACGCCGCCCGCTACACGCAAGCCGGGTTCACCGGGCTGTGGGCGCACATCGGCAACACCGGGGACCCGGCCAGGCACGCGGCCACGATCGCCACCGCGACGCTGCACCGATGGACCCTCGACCCGGCGTCCGGCTCGGTCAAGGAGGAGGCGCAGGACGACCGGGGCATCGAGTTCCCCACGTACAACGACGCCCTGCTCGGCCGGGCCAGCCGCTACCTCTACACGGTGGGCGAGAACTCGCACTCCATCGTCAAGTACGACCACCAGACCGGCGCGGCCCAGGTGCGGGAGACCGGCGGCGACACGGGCGAGGCGGTGTTCGTGGCGGCCGAGGGAGCGCGGGCCGAGGACGAGGGCTGGCTGCTGTCGGTGGTCACCACGGGCGAGAGCTCCGAGCTGCTCGTCCTCGACGCCACCGACCTGTCGGACGTGGCGTCGGTCCGGCTGCCTCAGCGTGTTCCGGCCGGCTTCCACGGGACGTGGCTGGCGGACGGCCCACGCTAGTAAGCGATGGCTTACCGGTTTATGGTGACGCCATGACCACGCTGACGTTCGACTCACTGAACCCGGCGACCGGCGAGGTCGTCGGGAGTCACCCCAAGCAGTCCGCCGACGCCGTGCGCGAGAGCGTCGGCCGGGCCGAGCAGGCCGCGACGTGGTGGGCCGGGCTGGCCCCCGCCGAACGCCGCCGCCGCCTGCTCGACTACAAGGCCGTGCTCACCCAGCACCTCAAGGAGCTGGCCGGGCTCGTGCACGACGAGACGGGCAAGCCGGTCGGCGACGCCACGCTGGAGATCGTGCTGGCGATCACGCACCTCGACTGGGCGGCCCGCAACGCGGACAGGGTCCTGGGGCGGCGCCGCGTCTCGACCGGGATGATCGGCTTCAACCTGGCCGCCACGCTCGAATACCTGCCGCTGGGCGTGGTCGGCGTGATCGGTCCGTGGAACTACCCGGTCTTCACGCCGATGGGCTCGATCGCGTACGCGCTCGCGGCCGGCAACGCGGTCGTCTTCAAGCCCAGCGAGCTCACCCCCGGCGTCGGGGTACGGCTGGCGGAGCTGTTCGCCGAGTCGGTGCCGGAGCAGCCGGTGTTCCAGACCGTGACCGGGCTCGGGGAGACGGGCGCGCTGCTGGCGAAGGACCCTCGGGTCAAGAAGGTGGCGTTCACCGGCTCGACGGCCACGGCCAAGCGGGTCATGGCGGCCTGCGCCGAGAACCTGACGCCGATCGTGGCCGAGTGCGGTGGCAAGGACGCGTTCATCGTCGACGCCGACGCCGACCTGAAGGCCGCCGCCGACGCCTGCCTGTGGGGAGCGATGTCCAACGCCGGGCAGACGTGCGTGGGTGTCGAGCGGGTGTACGTCGTGGACGCCGTCTATGAAACTTTCATGCGCGAGCTGTCGGACCGGGTCGCCACGGTCAAAGCGGGCGAGGACTACGGCCCGATCACCATGCCGGGCCAGCTGGACATCATCCGGCGCCACATCGACGACGCCACCAAGTCCGGAAAAGTCGTGACAGGCGGCCCCGACTCGGTGCGCGCCCCGTACGTGGACCCGGTGATCGTCGAGGACGTCCCGGAGGACTCCCCCGCGGTGCGCGAGGAGACGTTCGGCCCGACCATCACCGTACGACGCACCCGCGACGCGCAACAGGCGCTGGAGCTGGCCAACGCCTCGGCATACGGGCTGGCAGGCACCGTCTTCTCCGGCAACGCCCGCCGGGCCATGGAATTGGCCCGGCTGATGCGCACCGGGATGACGGCCGTCAACTCGGTCATTTCATTCGCCGGGGTGCCCGCGCTGCCGTTCGGCGGGATCGGTGATTCGGGCTTCGGGCGCATCCACGGAGCCGATGGGTTGCGGGAGTTCGCCAGGCCCAAAGCGATCAGCCGACAGCGGTTCGCCATGCCCGGCATGAACCTGACCTCGTTCAGCAGGGGGCCCAAGGAGCTTGAGCGGCTGATCAGGCTTGTCACGTTCTTGCACGGGCGACGTAAGAGATAAAGTATATGCTCTTTCCCAAAACGGATCATCCGTCCATAATTGTGTGCTCTGGGGGCCACGATCATGTTGGACGGGTGGAATGTGAACCGGTCTTACCGGGGAATGTCGGCTGAGCAAAGGCTGGCGGACAGACGCGAGCGGCTGATGGCAGCCGCCTACACGCTATACGCGAAGCCAGGTTTCGCGGCGACGACGATCGAAAGACTGTGCTCGGAGGCCCGGATCTCGAACCGTGCCTTCTACGAATGTTTCGGTGGCCGAGAGGAACTTCTTCAGGCGCTGCACGAGCGATGCGTGGAGGAAAGCCTCGCAGTTGTTGCCAAGGCGTTACAAGAGGCGCCCGCGACCCTGGAGGACAGGGTGCGGGCGGGGATTCGCGCGTATATCGAGTTCGCCACGGCCGACTGGCGTCGCGCTCGCATCATGCACCTGGAGGTGCGCAGGTCGGGCGATGTTCTCACGGCTTCTCGCCAGCGTGCCGTCGACTCCTTCGCCCGCCTTGTCGAGGAGGCCGCGGCGGAATTCCCGCAGTCGGGCCGGCCGAATCGACGGTTGGTGGCGCTAGGAGCTATTGGAGCGCTACAAGAGCTGCTCATCGAATGGCTGCTGGCGGAGGACCCGCCGCCCATCGACGAACTGGTCGGCGTCGCCGTACACATCTTCGGCAGAACCCTCGGATCGTCGTGAGGCCCTGATTACGGATCGTGTTTATTTGGCAATGTGGTATGGCGAATAATCGCCGCGCTAATCAGGATATCCGGCGTTCTTCGAACTACTACCGCGTGTGGGAGTTTGGCCCACGAAAACGGCGAGCAGCGGCTGATCGCTGCTCGCCCTATATATCGCGACATCCGGCGTACTCCCGTGCACCGCCGGCCACCGCTTCAGGCCACCGCGACCTCCGAAGCCTCCACAGGCAGCACCCGATTCAGCCGGGTCACCGCCAGGATCCGCATGATCCGCGGCGGCACCCCCCGAAGAACGAGGCGGCGTTGCACGCTGATCGCGCGCCGATGCGTGCCCACGAGCACTCCGAGGCCGGTGGCGTCGATCATCTCCAGCTTGGAGAGGTCGAGGATCAGGTCTCCCTCGCCGGAGTCGACCGCGTCGTGCAGACGCGTCCGCACTCCCGCCGACGTTCCGGCGTCGAGTCTCGTCCCGATCCGCACCACCTGGGCACTTGGATCGCCCCGGACGCGCATGCCACCTCCTCAAGTCACGCCACGTGTCTCACGCGGCGTAGTCGTACCCTTCCGCAGGGCGCTTGCCGGGCTGAACCCGGCACTTGTCCACTACCCACAGATCGGGAGTGACACAACCGCCCGCAACAGGAACTCTCCATCGCCCGTTGGACGCGCCGTGACCTTGCCACCCACGCTCGCCAGCCGCTCCCCCATGCCCGTCAGGCCACTGCCCAGGTCGGCGACCTGGCGGCGGCCCACGCCGTCGTTGCGCACCCGCAGCTCCGCCTCCTCGTCGGTGAAGCGGAGCGTGATCTCGCAGAACGAGGCCGTGCTGTGCTTGAGCACGTTCGTCGCCGCCTCGCGGACGGCGTAGGCGAACGCGGGCGCCACGCCGCCCGGCGGCTCACGGTAGGGCAGCTGCAGCTCGCAGCGGATGCCGGCCGCTTCGAGCACCCCTTTCACGCTGTCCAGCTCGGCGTGCAGGTCGAGCTCGCGGTAGCCGCGCACGGCCTGGCGCAGCTCCCGCAGCGCCGTTCTGGTCAGCGCGTTCACCTCGGTCATCTCCGCCTTCGCGGCGACGGTGTCGGCCTCCGAGAGCCGTACGGCCAGCTCGGTCTTGACCGCGATGGCCGAGAGCTGGTGCCCCACGAGATCGTGCAAGTCCCTGGCGAAGCGCAGCCGCTCCTCCACGATCGCCAGCCGGGTGTGCGCCTCCCTGCCTTCATGTGCCTGTACGGCGAGCGTGTAGATCCAGGCCCAGAACCGGTTGCTCGGCGGCAACAAGGCGCACATCACCGTGTAGAGGAGTCCCATGAAGAAGATCGCCCCGCTGTCGCCCGGGACCGGGGCCGACAGCAGGCCCTGTCCGGAAAGGACCGCGATGGCGCCCAGCCCGGCGCCGGCCGCGAGCGTCCCCACCGCCAGGCCCACGGCCGTCCACGCGCGGACCCCGATCGTCGCCACGGACACCCACGCCAGCAGAGCGAAGCCCCACCCGAACGGGTCGCCTCCGCCCATAGCGGTGCCCAGCAAGGCGAGAGCGCCGGCCGCCACGACCTCTCTTCTGAGATAGCGACGCTCGAGGACAGCGCGGGTGATGCGCAGGAAGAACCAGGTGAAGCCGATCATGGCGATCAGAGCGGGCACGATACGCAGCCACGAGGCCGTACCACCGGCGACGGTGCCGAGAATCGCCATGACGATGGCGAACCACATCATCACGACTGCCGCGTTCAGCACGCATAGAGAGATTCGCCGTGCCCGCTTGATCGCGTCCACCTATTTCACACGCAACACGTCGCCGAGCTTGACCCTGGCCCCGGTACGCAGCACGGCCCGCTCGTACACCTTCGCGCCGAAGGACAGCACGCCGAGCACGGCCAGCACCATCAGCACCATGGACAGGCCGACCTCCCAGAACGGCACCTCGGCGGCGGCCATCCGCACCGGCATGACCATCGAGGAGAACGGCGGCACGAGCGAGGCGACCCTGGCCAGCGTGCCGGTGGGGTCGGTGGTGACGTAGAAGGCCCCGAAGTAGGTGACCATGATCAGCATGGTCAGCGGGGACATCACGTTGCCCACCTCCTCCTGCCGGGAGACCAGCGAGCTGAGCGCGGCCGCGAGCGTGGCGAAGAAGGCGTAGCCGAGCACGAACCAGACCAGCACCCCCGCCACGATGCCCGGCAGGCCGGGCGGGAAGTCCACCGCGATGCCCGAGACGAGCGAGGCCGAGATGCCGACCACGAGGATCGTGCCCAGGTTGATCAGGCCGAGCGCGCCCAGCCCGATGATCTTGCCGGCGAGCAGCTGCCAAGGCCGCACCGAGGTGAGCAGGATCTCCACGATCCGGCTGCCCTTCTCCTCCACCACGCCCATGGCGACCATCATGACCTGTCCGATGATCAGCATGAAGAGCACGAGGACGAGCACCACGGCGATCCCGGTCCTGGCGGCCTGGTAACGGGTGTCGGCGCCCACGGACACCATCTGGAGCGGCGGAATCGACACGCCCGCGGCGCCCAGCTTGAGCTCCCGGTTGGTGCTCTGCAGCAGCACGCCGAGCTCGGTGCCGATCTCGCCGTCGGTGAGGACCTTCTTGTTGTCGATCAGCGCCGCGTCCACGTCGCCGTCGAGCACCGCCTTCTTGGCCGCCGCCTCGTCGGGGAACGTCCGCCACGTGAACTCCGCGTCCGGCGCCGCCGCCTTCAGCGGCAGCTCCTGGGAGTGCACGGCACCGATCTTGTACGAGTCGGGCCTGTCGAAGACCTTCGGCGCGAACGCCACCCCGCCCACCAGCACGGCGGTGATGAGCAGCCCGATCACAAAGGCCTTCGTCCGGATATGGGTGGCGACCTCACGTCGCGCCACCAGCATCACACTGCTCATGCCGCCGTTCACGCCACGGCCTCCTTGAAGATCTCGGTAAGGGTCGGCTGGTCGGTGCCGAAGTGCTCGACCTGCCCGGCCTTCATGGCACGGCGCAGGATCTCCTGACCGTCGCCGTCGGTGGTGAGCAGCACGTGCCGGTCGCCGGTGACGGTGACGGTGCCGGGCAGGCCGTCGGCCCAACCGGGCGCCGGGTCGCGCACCACGACGCGGAGCGTACGGCTCTCCACCGCCCGCAGGTCGCCGACCGTGCCGCTGGCCACCATCCGGCCCGCCGACACGATGCCGACCGAGTCGCACAACCGCTCCACCAGCTCCAGCTGATGGCTGGAGAAGATCACCGGTACGCCACCGCGGCAGCGCTCCTGCAACACCGTGGCCAGCGCGTCGACCGCGATCGGGTCGAGCCCGGAGAACGGCTCGTCGAGCACCAGCACCTCGGGGTCGTGCACCAGCGCCACGGCGAGCTGCACGCGCTGCTGGTTGCCCAGCGACAGCGCCTCGACCGCGTCGCCCCTGCGCTCGGTCAGCCCCAGCCGCTCCAGCAGGTCGCCGGCCGCCGCCCTGGCCGCCGCGGCGTCCATCCCGTGCAACCGGCCGAAGTACTCCACCTGCTCGGCGACGCGCATCTTCTGGTACAGCCCCCGCTCCTCGGGCATGTAGCCGAACCGCCGCCGCTCGGTGTACTCCAGCGGTCTGCCCTGCCAGCTCACCGAGCCCGCGTCGGGCTGCAGCACGCCCATGACGATCCGCATGGTGGTCGTCTTGCCGGCGCCGTTCGCGCCGACGAATCCGAACATCTCGCCCGGCCGTACGACGAAGCTGATCCCGTCGAGGGCCACCTTGCCCTCCGGTGCGTCCGGCCCACCGGCGAAGCGCTTGCGCAGTTCGCTGATCTCGAGCATCAGATCCTCTCCTTCATCATGGGTCCATCGTCGCGGGTAGGGATTCGCGCTGGTAGTCGAGGAAATCACCGGAGCGGTATGCGCCCCGCGTCCGTTCCGGGTGACTTTTGTCATTACGCTGGCCCCATGACGCGCGCCGACAAGGACAAGCCGGTCGTCCTCTCCCGCATCTACACCCGTACCGGGGACGACGGCACCACCGCTCTGAGCGACATGAGCCGCGCCTCCAAGACCGACCCGCGCCTGGCGGCCTACGCGGACGTGGAGGAGGCGAACGCGCACCTGGGGCTGGCCATGTCGCACGGCACGCTGCCGGTGGAGCTGACGGCGGTGCTGATCCGCATCCAGAACGAGCTCTTCGACGTCGGCGCCGACCTGGCGACGCCGGTCACCGACAATCCGGAGTTCCCGCCGCTCAGGGTCGAACAGTCCTACATCGACTGGCTGGAGGCGAGGTGCGATGAGTTCAACGAGCAGCTCAAGCCGCTGCGCAGCTTCATCCTGCCCGGTGGCGACCCGGCCATAGCGGGGCTGCACGTGGCGAGGGTCACGGTCCGGCGCGCCGAACGTACGACGTGGGCGGCTCTGCAGACGCACGAGGACATGAACCCGCTGACGGCCGCCTACCTCAACCGCCTGTCAGACCTGCTGTTCATCCTGTGCAGGGTCGCGCACGCGGGTGGCGAGATCCTCTGGAAGCCGGGCGGCACCCGCTAGGCGACGTCCAGATACGCGCTCGGCGGCGCGGACTCGAGCCAGGCGAGGAAGCCGGTCAGGGCGTCGGCGCTCATCGCGAGCGACATGTCGCGCGTGGTGCCGGAACAGTCCACCGCGTAGAAACCGCTGTCCAGCTCGCGCCGGGAGGAAACGACAAGGCCCCGCCTCGCGATCGCGTGGCGGGGCCTGAGGCGTACACCTATGAGCGGGATCCAATGGAGCTCTCCGTCGGCATAGCGGGCTACCCCGCGCTGCCAGCCCTGGTCGCCTACTCGCAGGCGGCAGGGCACGCTCCCCCTGGAGCGCGCCACCACAAGCCCGCGCAACGCCACCAGGACGGCGACCAGTAGCACACAGATGAGAACCGTCGCCACCAAGCCGCCCCCTTGCCCTAAACCCACATCAAAGAACTAGACCTCTTCGCCGGCCGCACGCAGCCGGGCCTTGGCGCGCTTGGCCTCGATGGCCGCGTCGGCGTCTTCCTGACTGGCCTCGATCGCGGCCTGTGCCCGTTCGAGAGCGTCACGGGCAGCCGCGACGTCGACCTCGGAACCGAGCTCGGCCACCTCGGCGAGCACGGAGACCTCGTCGTCGGCCACGGAGATGAACCCACCGTGCACCGCCGCGACCAGGTCGCCCTTGCCCTCCCGCTTCACGCGCAGCACGCCGCCCTCGACGAGGACGCCGAGCACAGGTGCGTGTTGCGGCATAATACCGATCTCGCCGTCCACGGTCTTGGCAATCACCATGTCGGCCTCGCCCGACCAGATCTCACGCTCGGGCGAGACAACGCCTACTCTTAGCTTCGCCACGTAGGCTCCTTTCCGGACAGGAGTGGGGGCACGGCTTGCGCTATGCCCCCACTACGGGCGATCAGCGCTCGAGTTCCTTGGCCTTGGCGATGGCCTGGTCGATGCCGCCGACCATGAAGAACGCCTGCTCGGGCAGGTGGTCGTACTCACCCGCGCAGAGGCCCTTGAAGGAGGCGATGGTCTCGTCCAGCGGCACGTTCTCGCCGGGCTGGCCGGTGAACGCCTCGGCGGCGTACATCGGGTGCGACAGGAACCGCTCGATACGGCGGGCCCGCTGAACGACGACCTTGTCCTCTTCCGACAGCTCGTCGATACCGAGGATGGCGATGATGTCCTGGAGCTCGCGGTACTTCTGCAGGATCCGCTTGGTCTCCTGGGCCACCGCGTAGTGCTCCTCACCCACGACCTGCGGGTCGAGGATGCGGGAGCTGGAGTCGAGCGGGTCCACCGCGGGGTAGATGCCCTTCTCCGAGATCGGCCGGGAGAGCACGGTCTGCGCGTCGAGGTGCGCGAACGCGTTGTGCGGCGCCGGGTCGGTGATGTCGTCGGCGGGCACGTAGATCGCCTGCATCGAGGTGATCGAGTGACCGCGCGTCGAGGTGATGCGCTCCTGGAGCACACCCATCTCGTCGGCCAGCGTGGGCTGGTAACCCACCGCCGACGGCATACGGCCGAGGAGCGTGGACACCTCGGAACCGGCCTGGGTGAAGCGGAAGATGTTGTCGATGAAGAGCAACACGTCCTGCTTCTGCACATCGCGGAAGTATTCGGCCATGGTCAGCGCCGACAGGGCGACCCGCAGACGGGTGCCCGGCGGCTCGTCCATCTGGCCGAAGACGAGCGCGGTGTCCTTGAGGACGTCCGCCTCCTCCATCTCCAGCCAGAGGTCGTTGCCCTCACGGGTGCGCTCGCCGACGCCGGCGAACACCGAGGTGCCACCGAAGTTACGGGCGACCCGGCGGATCATCTCCTGGATGAGGACGGTCTTGCCCACACCCGCGCCGCCGAACAGGCCGATCTTCCCACCCTGCACGTACGGCATGAGCAGGTCGATGACCTTGATGCCCGTGACGAGCATCTCGGTGCGCGACTCGAGCTGGTCGAACTGCGGCGACGGCCGGTGAATGCCCCACTTCTCGTTGATCTTGAGAGAAGCGGTCGGCACGTCCAGCGCCTCGCCGAGCGTGTTCCACACGTGACCCTTGACGACGTCGCCGACGGGCACCGAGATCGGCGCGCCGGAGTCGGCGACGGCCGCACCGCGGACCACGCCGTCGGTGGGCTGCATGGAGATGGCCCGGACGAGGTTGTCACCCAGGTGCTGGGCGACCTCGAGGGTCAGCACCTTGGTTTCCTCACCGAGGGTGACCTCGAGGGTCAGCGCATTGTAGATGTCGGGCATCGCCTCGACGGGGAACTCCACGTCGACGACGGGCCCTGTGACGCGAGCCACGCGGCCGACACCGGCCGACGGGGTCTCAACGGTCTCAACAGCCTCTGCAGTCATTTCACTCTTTCCCCGCTGCGGCGTCAGCGAGCGCGTTGGCGCCACCGACGATCTCGCTGATTTCCTGGGTGATCTCGGCCTGACGAGCCTGGTTCATCTGCATGGTGAACACGCGGATCAGCTCGTTGGCGTTGTCCGTGGCGGACTTCATCGCGCGGCGACGCGCGGCCTCCTCTGAAGCCGCCGACTCCAGCAGCGCCGTGAAGATGCGGGACTCCACGTAGCGCGGCAGCAGCGACTCGAGCACGTCGGCCGCGGTGGGCTCGAACTCGAAGTAAGGAGGGATCGCGTCGCTCTCGCTCGCCTCGGTCTCCTCGACCTCCAGCGGCAGGATGCGCTTGACCACGACGTTCTGCGTGAGCATCGAGACGAACTCGGTCGAGACGATGTGGATCTCGTCGATCCCGTTCTCGTCCTTGAACGACTCGATCAGCAGCTCGGCGATCTCCTTGGCGTCGCCGTAGGCGGGCTTCCTGGAGAAGCCGACCCACTGCCCGCCCATCTCCCGATTACGGAAGGAGTGCCAGGTGACACCCTTACGGCCGGTGACGAACGGGATGGCGTCCAGACCACGGCTCTTCAGCAGTCCACGCAGGGCCTCAGCCTCACGCAGGACGTTGGCGTTGAAGCCGCCGCAGAACCCGCTGTCGCTGGTGACGATGAGCACGCCCGCCTTGGTGGGGTTCTCCTTCGCCACGGTCAGCGGATGGTCGACGCTGGAGGCGTTGCTGACGACGCCGGTGACGGCGCGAGTGATCTCACGCTCGTACGGCAGCGCCGCCTGCATCCGCATCTGCGCCTTCACGATCCGCGAAGAGGCGATGAGCTCCTGGGCACGGGTGATCTTGGCGGTCGACTTGACCGACTTGATCCGCCGACGCAGCAGCCTTAGCTGGGCACCCATGGGCTACTTCTTCTCCGCCGCGCGGACGACCTTACGGATCTTCTCCTGGCCGACCTCGCCCTCTTCGAGCGGCGCGACCGGCTCATCCTTGACCAGCAGCTCACCGGAGGAGGTGGTGAAGCCCTTCTTGAACTCCGTGACGGCGTCCTTGAGGGTGGTCACCGTGTCGTCCAGCAGATCCTTGGTCTCGCGGATGCTGTCGAAGACACCCTTGTGGCTGGTCTGCAGGTAGTCGAGGAACTCCGACTCGAAGCGGCGGACGTCCTCGACCGGCACCTCGTCGAGCTCGCCGGTGGTGCCGGCCCAGACCGACACGACCTCGCGCTCGACCGAGAACGGCGAGTACTGGGCCTGCTTGAGCAGCTCGGTCAGTCGCTGACCGCGCTCCAGCTGAGCCTTGGACGCCGCGTCGAGGTCGGACGCGAAGGCCGCGAAGGCCTCCAGGTCGCGATACTGCGACAGCGACAGCCGCAGCGTGCCCGCGACCTTCCGCATCGCCTTGATCTGCGCCGAGCCACCGACTCGCGAGACCGAGACACCGACGTTGATGGCGGGGCGGATACCGGCGTTGAAGTAGTCGGTCTCCAGGAAGCACTGCCCGTCGGTGATGGAGATCACGTTGGTCGGGATGAACGCCGAGACGTCGTTGCCCTTGGTCTCGATGATCGGCAGGCCGGTCATCGACCC
This sequence comes from Nonomuraea guangzhouensis, assembly GCF_019396345.1. Classification (GTDB taxonomy): domain Bacteria; phylum Actinomycetota; class Actinomycetes; order Streptosporangiales; family Streptosporangiaceae; genus Nonomuraea; species Nonomuraea guangzhouensis. The sequence continues at coordinate 249,270 of NZ_JAHKRM010000001.1, forward strand.
CGCGCCCATGTCGTCGGAGAGCTTGGCGCAGCGCTCCAGCAGGCGGGAGTGGAGGTAGAAGACGTCGCCCGGGAAGGCCTCACGGCCCGGCGGGCGGCGCAGCAGCAGCGAGACCGCGCGGTAGGCGTCGGCCTGCTTGGTCAGGTCGTCGAAGACGATGAGAACGTGCTTGCCCTGGTACATCCAGTGCTGCCCGATGGCGGAACCGGTGTAGGGCGAAATGTACTTGTAGCCCGCGGGGTCGGACGCCGGAGCGGCGACGATCGTGGTGTACTCGAGCGCGCCCGCCTCCTCGAGGCGAGCCCGCACCTGGGCGATCGTCGAGCCCTTCTGGCCGACCGCGACGTAGACGCAGCGCACCTGCTTCTCCGGGTCACCGGAGGCCCAGTTGTCGCGCTGGTTGATGATGGTGTCCACGGCGATCGCGGTCTTGCCGGTGCCACGGTCACCGATGATCAGCTGACGCTGGCCACGGCCGATCGGCGTCATGGCGTCGATCGCCTTGATGCCGGTCTGCAGCGGCTGCTTCACCGGCTGCCGCTGGACGACCGAGGGCGCCTGGAGTTCGAGGGCGCGCAGGCCCTCGGCCTCGATCGCGCCCTTGCCGTCGAGCGGGTTGCCGAGGGGGTCGACCACGCGGCCGAGGAAGTTGTCGCCGACGGGCACGGACAGGACCTCGCCCGTCCGGCGGACCGTCTGGCCCTCCTCGATGCTGCTGAAGTCGCCCAGGACCACGACACCGATCTCGCGGGTGTCGAGGTTGAGTGCCAGGCCGCGCGTGCCGTCCTCGAACTCGAGCAGCTCGTTCGCCATCGCCGAGGGAAGGCCGGAGACATGGGCGATGCCGTCGCCACAGTCGACGACGGTCCCGATCTCCTCGCGCGCGGCGCCTTCCGGTTCGTACGCCTGGACGAAGCGCTCAAGCGCGTCCCGGATCTCGTCCGGCCGGATCGTAAGCTCCGCCATCTCTTCTCTGTCTCCTCTATCGCCCTAGCCGGCCAACCGGCGGCGGACTTCTTCGATTCGTCCCACAATGGTGGTGTCGATGATCTCGTCGCCGATGCGGACCGAGAAGCCACCGAGCACTCGGGGATCCACTTCGACGTTGATGTGCACGTCGCGACCGTAGGAGGTGCGCAGCCACGTGGTGATGCGCCGCTTCTGCTCCTCGGTCAGCTCGACCGCACTGCGCACCGTCGCCACGAGGCGCTGGCGCTGCTGTGCCACCAACCGGCCGAGCTCCTCCAGACCTGCCTCCAGGCTACGTCCACGAGGGTGCAGGACCAATTGCGTGATGAGGCGCAGGGTGGTGGGGGCGACACGGCTGCCGAGCAGGTCCTGCAGCAGTTGCCGCTTGCCCTCCTCGGCAGCGCTCGGGTCGGTGAGGGCGCGGCGGAGCTCGGGGTTGGCGGCGACGATCCGGCCGAAGCGGAAGAGCTCGTCCTCCACGTCGTCCAGCGTGCCCTGCGCCTCGGCCTCCGCGGCCGCGGCGATGACGCCGAGCCGTTCGAGCACGTCGGCCAGGTCACCGGCGCGCGACCACTTGGCCTCGACCGCGGCCTCGGCCGTGGCGATCGCGGCTTCGGCGACCTTGCCGTCGAGCAGGCCCCGGACAACCTGAGCCTTCTGAGCGGCGGGCCTGGCCGGGTCCGACAGGGCCCGGCGCAGTCCGTGCTCACGGTCCAGCAGATCGGCGATCGCGTTGAGGTCCTCGGCCAGCCGGCCCAGGTCCGCCGAGCCCGCCGCAGCGTTGAACCGCTCCTCGACCACGGCGAGAGAGTTCTTGCTGAGGCCTCTCATGTGGTCACTCACCGAACCGCCTGCGCGTCCGAGCTCTCCAACTCGTCGAGGAAGCGGTCGACAACGCGACGCTGCCGGGCCTCGTCCTCCAGGGACTCGCCGACGATGCGGCTGGCCAAGTCGGTCGACAGACGGCCGATCTCGGTACGGAGCTGGGCGAAGGCCGCCTGCCGGTCCGCCTCGATCTGCGCGTGCGCCGCCTCGACGAGACGGCGGGCCTCGGCCTGCGCGTCCTCGCGGAGCTCTGCCCTGATCTGCGCGGCCTGCTCGCGAGCTTCCTCACGGAGACGAGCCGCTTCGTGCCTGGCCTCGGCCAGTTGGTCGCGGTACTGCTTCTGCAGGTTCAGTGCCTCGGCCTGAGCTTCTTCCGCTCGCTTTATGCCGCCTTCGATAGCGTCTGTCCGCTCGGCCAGCGTCTTCTGGATCCGGGGGACGAGCAGCTTACCGACGAAGAAGAGGACGACGAAGAACGAGAAGATACCGACGACGAGCTCGAATGTGTGCGGGATGAGGGGGTTGGACCCCTCCTCCGCGGCGAGGATCGTAGCTGCCATAGTCATGGATGCAGCCTTTCGTCAGGGATTCTTCTGGTCAGAGCGCCTGGAAGATGAACGGCGCGACCAGACCGAGCAGGGCGAGGGCCTCGGTGAGGACGAAGCCGAGGAGCATGTTCTGGCGGATCAGGCCGTAGGCCTCGGGCTGACGCGCGATGGCCTGCACGCCCTGACCGAAGATGATGCCGACGCCGATGCCGGGGCCGATGGCGGCGAGACCGTAACCGATGGCGGTGACGTTGCCGGAGACCTCAGCGAGAACGCTCATTGCTGTATTCCTTTACTGGACGGCCGGTGAAGCGTGTCTCCACCGGTCATGGATATTCCGGTATGGATGGTTCTCAGTGCTCTGCGTGAAGTGCGCCGCCGATGTACATCGACGCCAGCATGGCGAACAGGAACGCCTGCAGGAACTGGATGAACATCTCGAAGGCGGTGAAGATGATGGTCATGACAACGCCGATGACGCCCACGGACGCGCCGAGCGGGGTCAGCTTCTCGAACAGGAACCAGAAGCCCACCATGCTGAAGAACGCGAGGAGCATGTGGCCGGCGAACATGTTGGCGAACAGTCGGACCGCGTGCGTGAACGGCGCGATGATCATGTTCGACAGGAACTCGATCGGCGACAGCAGGATGTAGATCGGCTTGGGCAGTCCCGGCGGGAACATCATGTTCTTGAAGTAGCCGACCGCACCCTGGTGCTTGACACCCAGGTAGACCTTGAGCACGTAGATCGAGATGGCGAGCACGGCCGGGAAGGCGATGTGCGAGGCCACCGGGAACTGCAGGAGCGGAATGACGCCCATGATGTTCCACAGGAACACCACGAAGAACAGCGTCAGCAGCAGGCCCATCCACCGGTCGGCGTCCTTGCCCAGGAAGGGCCGGGCGACCTGGTCGCGGACGAACATGTAGCCGTACTCGGCGACATTCTGGACTCCCCTGGGCACGATCTTCGGGTTGCCGAAGGCCGCCCAGCAGAAGCCGATCACGATGACCGAGCTGAGGAGCGCGAGAAGAACCGGCTTGGTGAACCAGTCCACCCCGGGAATGATGGGGGCAAAATTGAACAGTTCATCAGGCGACGGCGCCTTGAACTGATCATCGGCGAGGACCGTCAGCGCACTCACGCGGCGTTCCCTTCAACGTCGTAGCGGATCACAAGGGTTTCCTCAGCGAAGTGGTCGCGCCGTGCGGCTAGCGACCGTACTTGCGGTAGACCAGGTACACGGACAGCACGATCCCCAGGACGACGCCTATAGGGAAGAACGCGGACGTGTCGAGCCAACGGTCCAGCAACCAGCCGCCACCGCCATAGATCGCCATCCCGGCGAGCAGGTAGCTGGGGATCGACCATGCGGCGTTGGCGAAGTCCTGACCGTCGTCTTCCGGTCGGCGTTCCTGTTCGCTCATCGCGGGGCCGACGATAGCAGGCCAGTAGAGGACTAGTCATATCGGACCCCATCCCTTTACCAGCCTCATGCGCCACCGTTCCCGGGGACCTTGGCTTCGGGGTCGACATAGAGCATTTTCGTCTTCATGAACGCCCGCACCTCGGCGGCCGTCCAGACGATCGTTCCCACCACGACGGACCAGGCGAAAGCCTTGGAGTTCCACGCCGTGGTGTCGCCGAAGGCCGCCAGCATCAGCATGATGACGACGACTTTGACGAGATAGCTGCCCATCGCGGCGATGGCCATGAGCTGTGGGGAGATTCGGGCGGCATAGGAGACCGCTACCACGCTGATGCTGAAGAAAACACCGACGAGCAGAGTGCCGATGGTCGCGCCCAGCGCTCCCTTCGCTCCCGCCAGGAGCAGGGCCACGACCACGGCGACCACCCCAACCGCAAGGGTGGGGATCGCGGCACTCTTGAGTACGCGCACGTCGTTGGCCTGCATCGGTGCTCCAGTAAGCATGTTATCAAGCGAGCGTTTGCTACCCCCAAAGCCGGTGCATTGGGGGCCCCTGCTCGTGAAAGATATCACAAGCTCACGGAAGACCGCTTTTACCTGCCGTTTCTAGTTCGCGATCATGAACGACCCGGAACGGCAGGAATGACCGGTTTTCCTGCGGCGCTAGCGCGTTCCTGCGACCCGTCGGCGGGCGGCGGAACCTGCCGGCCGATCTCGGTCTGCGGCAGGATCGGCGGCATGGGCCCGGTGGGCGGGCCGTCATCGTCGGACTTGCCGCGGGAGTGGAGGCCGCCCCTGCCCCGCCACCGCGGCGCGGCCATCAGCACCAGCACGCCCAGCGCGAGCAGGATGACCACCGGGAACAGCAGGATGGGCACGCCGATGGTGGACAGCGCGACGATGCCGAACGCGAACAGGAACGTCCACGCGTACATGATCAGCACGGTGCGGCGGTGGGAGTGGCCGATGTCGAGCAGGCGGTGGTGCAGGTGGCCGCGGTCGGGCGCGAACGGCGACATGCCGTGCGAGGTGCGCCGCACGACGGCGGTGATCAGGTCGATGAGCGGGAGCACCAGCACCGCGGCGGGCACGAGCAGCGGCAGCAACACCGGCACCCGGTTCATGCCCTCGATGACCGAAGGGTCGACCGGCGTCACGGTGATGATCGAGGAGGCGAGCACGAGCCCGATGAGCATCGCCCCTGTGTCGCCCATGAAGATCTTCGCGGGGTGGAAGTTGTGCGGCAGGAAGCCCAGGCAGCAGCCGATGAGGATGGCGGCGATGGCCGCCGTGGTCGCGATGCGGTCGCCGCTGATGCTCTGTTTGAGGAAGATCGAGTAGGCCCACGTGGCCATGGCCGCGATGCAGACGATGCCCGCCGCCAGGCCGTCGAGGCCGTCGACGAAGTTGACCGCGTTGATCGCCACCACCACGACCATGATCGTGATGGTCGTGCTCAGCGTGGAATCGAGGCTGGTGGAGCCGCCCCAGTCCTTCGGCAGCGGGATGTAGGTGAGCCGGAGGCCGAAGGAGACGAGCACGCCGGCGGCCGCGATCTGACCGGCCAGCTTGATGAAGGCGTCCATGCCCCACCAGTCGTCGAGGAATCCCGTCACCGTGATGAGGCCGCCCGCGATGATCAACGCCATCACCGGACTGCCTTCGGCGTCGTGCAGCACCTTGCCGGTGTTGGTCAGCTCGCCGGCCACCAGCAGCCCGACGACCAGCCCGCCGTACATGGCCAGACCGCCCAGTCTCGGCGTCGGCGTGGTGTGCACGTCGCGGTCGCGGACCTCGGGCACGGCGCCGATGCGGATGGCGAAGCGGCGCACCAGCGGGACGAGCAGATACGTCACCGCTGCCGCAATGAGCGCCATGAACAGGTATTCGCGCACGGACCTAGTTTCCTGGATGCTCCGACCGGCTGTGACCGGAAATCGACACACACCAGCTTAATATTCGCTCTTAATATTCGCTGTCATACGGTTGGAAGGCGGCCAACAGGGCCGACACCCGCTCCTTGACCTCGGCCGCGGCACCCGGATGGCGCACGGCCCGCACGACCAGGGTCCCCACTTCTTTCAATTCCTGGGGCCCCATGCCCTGTGTGGTGAGGCACGGGGTGCCGACGCGCATCCCCGACGTCACGGCCGGAGGCTCCGGATCATACGGGATGACGTTGCGGTTCAGCGTGATCCCGGCCGCGGCGCACCGTCGCTCCGCCTCGGCGCCCGATACGCCCAGGTCGCGCAGGTCGATGAGCATCAGATGCGTGTCCGTACCGCCCGACACCGGCCGCATCCCCTCGGCCCCCAGCGAGTCGCACAGGGCTTGCGCGTTGGCGACCACCTGCTTGGCGTACTCGCCGAACTCGGGCCGCAGCGCCTCGCCGAACGCCACCGCCTTGGCCGCCACGGCGTGCATGAGCGGACCGCTCTGGATGAACGGATACACCGCCCGGTCGATCCGCCCGGCGAGCTCCGCCGTACACAGGATCCCGCCCCCGCGAGGTCCGCGCAGCGCCTTGTGCGTCGTGTACGTGACCACGTCCGCGTACGGCACGGCGGACGGGATGGCGCCCCCCGCCATCAGCCCGATCGGGTGCGCCACGTCGGCGAGCAGCCAGGCGCCCACCTCGTCCGAGATGCCGCGGAAGACGGCGAAGTCGATCAGCCGGGCATAGGAGGTGGCGCCGCAGACGATCACCTTCGGCCGGTGCCGCACCGCCAGGTCCCGGACCTCGTCGTAGTCGATGAGTTCGGTGTCACGCCGCACGCCGTACGACACGACGTCGAACCATCTTCCGGAGAAGTTCATCTTCGAGCCGTGAGTGAGGTGCCCGCCGTGCAGGAGGTCCATGGCCAGCATGGTGTCGCCGGGCTGCAGCAGCGCCGCGTACGCCGCCAGGTTCGCGGAGGCTCCCGAGTGGGGCTGCACGTTGGCGTGCTCGGCACCGAACAGCTGGCACGCCCGCTCGATCGCCAGCCGCTCCGCCCGGTCGACGACCTCGCAGCCGCCGTAGTAGCGATTGCCCGGGTAGCCTTCGGCGTACTTGTTGTTGAGGGTGGAGCCCAGGGCGGCCAGAACGGCTGGGGAGGTGAGGTTCTCGCTCGCGATCAACTGGAGACCGCCGCGGACCCGGTCCAGCTCGTCGAGCAGCACTTGAGCCAGCTCGGGGTCTTGCCGCTGGAGTCGGCCGAAGTCGGGGCCATAGTAGGGCGGTACACCCATTGCTCCACTGTACGGCTATTTGTCCGGTTTTCCCATCTTCCTTGGGTTTGTGGAGCTTTCAGGCACCCGTCCGTGAGGCGGCAGACCTGCACGTCTTGCCCGCTCTGCCATCCTTCGCCAGCGTCCGTTCGCTGGCGTCCGTTCGCGAGTGCCCCTCGCTGGCGCCCCTTGCTGGCCTCCGTTCCTGGCGGCCCTCTCTGGCGGCCTTCGCTGGCGTGCCGCGCTGGAGGCTTCACTGGGTCCTTCGCGAGTGCCCCTTGCTGGCGCCCCTTGCTGGCCTCCGCTCCTAGCGCCCGTCGCTGGCGGCCCACTCTGGCGGCCCACTCTGGCGGCCCTCGCCGGCGTGCCGCGCTGGAGGCTTCATTGGCGTCCTTCGCGAGCGCCCCTCTCTAACGCCCCTTGCTGGCCTCCGCTCCTAGCGCCCGTCCCTGGCGTCCGTCCCTGGCGGCCCCGCACTGACGGCCCTCGCTGGTGCCCGTCAGGAGAACGCGTGGGGGGCGCCGATCGCGCTGGGCACCCAGCGCGGCGTGTCGGCGGCCTCCTCGCTGATCGACGTCAGCACGGCCTGGCGGTACAGGGCGAGCCTGGACCGCCACGCCCCGATGTCCTCGACATAGCGCGTCCCCACGGGCGCATCCCACGTCTGAGGGCTCCTGGCCAGCTGGTACGCCTTGTCAAGGGCCGTTGTGAGGCCCTCCAGCAGGGGTAGGACGGTCTGCCAGGCGGTGACCAGTCGCTGGTACTCGGGGTTGAACTCCCAGGCCCGTGGAAGGGCTTCCAGGGGGTTGCCGTTGCCGTTGAGTGGCGGGTTCTCGCCCGGCTGGCGGGGTTGAGGGGCGGGCGGGTCCACGTACATCACACGCTCCTCTCGCGGGTCCCCGGCTCGATCGTGCCGGGTGGCCCATCAGGCTGGATGTCTCTGAGCGCCCACTGGCCCTCGCCGTACTCACCTGGCGGCACCTCCACACTCGGCATGCCGAGCGGCTGAACGTCACGGTGGTGTTGGACAAGGGCCCTGAGCGCGTCGGAGCCCAAAGACTTGGCCTCAACGGAGTCGACGTCATGAACGGCACCGCCCCACGCAGCTGCATCGCCCCCGGCCGCCGCGTAGACGGTCGTAGCGTGCGTCGGACGGTTGGGGGTGTCAGTAACCGGGGGCGTCGTGGCATCGGCAGCAGGCGGCGTGGCTGCCCCACCCTGATCCACCGACGGCTCAGTAGGCCCCACCATCACCGGCTCACCCACGGTGGGCGTCGAGTCGTCCGCAGCCCGCTGCCCAGATGGCTCGCTCGGGGCGGCGTGGCCCGTCCCATTATCCGGAACCTGCTGCCCCGGCGGATCCGTCGGCGCCACACGCCCCGTGCCGTTATCCGGGACCTGCTGACCTGGCGGATCCGTCGGCGCCACACGCCCCGTACCGTCATCCGGGACCTGCTGTATCGGCGGGTCCGTCGGTGTCACACGCCCCGTCCCATTGTCCGGGACCTGCTGACCTGGCGGATCCGTCGGCGCCACACGACCCATGCCGTCATCCGGAACCTGCTGCCCCGGCGGATCGGTGGGCTTGACCACCGCCGCGTCGCCGGTTGAGCGCGTCCCCGTGTCCGTCGCCTGGCAATCGCCGGTATCGGTTGTGCCCGACGGTGTGTCGGTCACGGTCGACGGCGTGTCCGCCGTCGCGGCTCTGTCGGCTGTCGAGCCTGAGACGTCATGGACGGACGGGATCCCGGTCATGGAGTCCCCTGTGGATGGGGTGTGGGCAGAGGAGACGCTGCCAGGGTCGATCGTTCCCGGCTGGCCATCGGGACCGACGTGCATGCCGGCCCACTCGCCTGTGCCGTACTCCCCCGCCGGGACCTTCACCGTCGGCATGTCGATCGGCTGAATGTCGCGCGCGTGGTCCACCACCGTCGCCAGTTCGTCCGGGTTCATCGGCTTGGCATCGACGGACACCACATCGCCGCCATCGTTGGCCCCGACGTTGACGTCCGTGCCGTTCGTGGACGGGACATCCGTGCCGTTCGTGGACGGGACATCCGTGCCGTTCGTGGACCCGGCGTCGGTCGGCGAGGGCATGTCGGCGGGCTGGACCTTGTCGAGGTTGTCGAGCAGGTCCCGCAACGCCTCGGCCGTGGGCGGATCGATGGGCACCTGGAGCACCTTGACGCCATCAACCACGATGACCTGCGGTTTGTGCGGGTCGGAGTCGTCGGGGTGGTCCTTGGCCGGAGTGTCGATGATCCCACTGTCGGAGTCGGCCCCGCGATCGCGCCTGCTGGCGATGTCGTCGTCCTTGGGCTCGTCGCCGCTGTCGGTGCCAGGCGTGATGTTCTCGACGTCCGGCTTGTCATCACCCGTCTTCGCATCGGGTTTGTCGTCCCCGGTCTTCGCGTCCGGTTTGTCGTCGTCGCAGTTCTTGGCGTCGGGCTTGTCCTCACCGGTCTTGGCGTCCGGCTTGTCGTCGCCCGTCTTGGCGTCCGGCTTGTCCTCACCGGTCTTCGCGTCCGGCTTGTCATCAGTCTTCGCGTCGGGCTTGTCCTCGCCCGTCTTCACATCGGGCTTGTCCTCACCCGCCTTGGCGTCCGGCTTGGAGTCGTCGGAAGGGGTGCCGTCGTCGGCCCGTGGGTTCTTGTACTTGGACCGCTCGTCCCCGCGGTCCTCCTTGGGCTGGTCGTCGTCCTTCGCGTCACCGCCCACCGTCGGTGCGGCGTCCTTGCTCTGATCCCCTACCCGCGGATGGTCGGCCTTCTTCTCCAGAAGTCCGAGCCGGGCCGTCACGTCGCGGACCATGACCTCAGCGGCATCGGCCACCTGAACCGGCCGGTGAGTGGTCTGGGTCGCCAGACCGGCCGCGCTCATGACCTGCCCGACACGCCCCTCAACCGACCGCATCTGCGTGACCGCGTGCTTCACCTCGGCCAGCAGATCACGGACCAGCTTGGGATCCATCCCGTCGAACTTGCCCATGGGTCACTCCCGGACGTCGCGCCGCTCCGGATTTCACCGTAAGGGCCTGTCAGCGTCGCCGCAGCCGGGATAAGCAGACGGTATACGTCATCCGTCCACCCAGGCCGAACACGCCGGACGGACGAACGGACGCACGGACCGTACGGGCGGACCGGGCAGAGGGCAGTTAACAGACCAGCCGAGCTGACCGAGCAGGCCGGACAGACAAAGCGAACCGGGCAGGCGGGAAGGGCCGACCGGACGAACCCGGCGGATGGACGGCGCGAGGCAGACGAGTCACGCGAGCCAGGCAGCAGACTGACCAGACAAACGAGCCCAGGTGGACGAACAGGCCGGGCGCGCAGAAAGGGCCGACCAGACGAACCGGCCGGACAGGCCGCCCGGGCGGACAAAGCCAGTCGACAAAGCCAGTCGGATCGGGCGGTCGGACCAAGGTGGGCCACGTGGGCAGACACGCCAGCCGGACCAAGCGGCCAGGCAGGGCGAGCAGACAGGCCAGGTGGTCAGTCGTCCGTGGCGACGTAGCCGATGATCCCGCGTAGTTTCTCCACCGGGATCGCCCCCCGCCTCAGCATTCGCGGCACCGCCGTGGTCAGGTCGAGGATCGTCGAGGGGGTGTTGTCGGTGGTCTTGCCGCCGTCGAGGTAGACCGCGACCGAGTCGCCGAGCTGCTCCTCCGCCTCCGCCGCCGTCACGGCGGCCGGCGCGCCCGAGCGGTTGGCGCTCGAGACGGCCATCGGCCCCGTCTCCTTCAGCAGGTCGAGCGCGACCGGGTGGAGCGGCATGCGGAGCGCGACCGTGCCCTTGGTGTCGCCCAGGTCCCAGGACAGCGCCCGGTTGGCCTTGCAGACCAGCGTGAGCGGCCCGGGCCAGAACGCGTCGATGAGGTCCTGACCGTACGGGCCCAGATCGTCGACCAGGGCGTTGGCCGCCCGGACGGTGCCGACGAGGACCGGCGGCGGCATGTCGCGGCCGCGACCCTTGGCCTCGAGCAGGGCGGTGATCGCCGCGGGTGTGAAGGCATCGGCGCCAATCCCGTACACCGTGTCGGTCGGCAGCACCACCAGCTCGCCGCGGCGTACGGCGGAGGCGGCCTCCGTCAGGCCCTCGGCCCGCTGCTCCAGGTCCGCGCAGTCAAAGCGTCGTCCCACGGTCTTATCGCCTCACTCCACTCGGTGGCGAGCGGCGCTCTCGAGGCCTCCCCCATGCTCCCCAAGAAGGCCGCGCCGCTCGCGTGCATCCTAGTCCTGGCCGAGTCTGGCCGTGACAAAGCGGTCCCTGCGCGTCAGATCCTGCCGCAGGCGTACGTCGCGCCAGCCGTTGTCTTCGGGGAACGTCAGGTAGACGGCCCTGCCCTGCTCGTCGGCGTGTTCGACGGACACCCAGCCGCCGGGGCGCAGCAGGCGGCGCGCCGTGCGTTCGACCGCGCGCACCTCGCCGAGCCCGTCGTCCCCGGTGCCGTAGAGGGCCCGCGTGGGGTCGTAGTCGCGCACCTCGGGGTCACGCGGGATCGCGCCGGGAGGGATGTAGGGCGGGTTGGAGATGACCAGGTCGACCTTGCCGTTGAGCTCGGGCAGGGCTTCGGCCAGGTCGTCCGGGTGCAGGTGGGTGCGGCCCTGACCGTGTTCGGAGATGTTGCGCTTCGCCCAGGCGTACGCGTCGGGGTCGACCTCGACCGCGTGCACCTCGGAGAGCGCGACCTCCTGGGCGATCGACAGCGCGATCGCGCCGGAACCGGTGCCGAGATCGACGACCAGGGGCGCGGCGACGTCCATCGCGCGCAGCGTCTCGATGGCCCAGCCCGCCATGACCTCGGTCTCGGGGCGCGGCACGAACACGCCGGGCCCGACCGCGAGCTCCAGGTAGCGGAAGTAGGCGTGGCCGGTGATGTGCTGCAGCGGCTCGCGGGCCTCGCGCCTGGCGACGCCCTCCCAGAAGAGGGCGTCGAAGTCGGCGTCCTTGACCGTGTGCAGCTCGCTCCTGCGCACGGCGTGGACGAATGCCGCGATCTCCTCCGCGTCCGTACGAGGTGAGGGCACACCTGCCTCGGCCAGCCGTGCGGTGGCGAGGGCGATTTCGTCCAGCAGAAATGTCATGAGTGTTGTGCGAGCTTCTCCGCCATCTCGGCGTCGATGAGGGCCTGGGTGACGGCGGTGAGCTCGCCGTCGAGAACTTGGTCGAGGTTATACGCCTTGAAGCCTACGCGGTGATCCGAGATGCGGTTTTCCGGGAAGTTGTAGGTGCGGATCCGCTCGGAACGGTCGACGGTCCGGACCTGCGACTTGCGTTCGGCCTGCGCGGCGGCCTCAGCCTGCTCCTGGGCGATGGCCAGCAGCCGGGCGCGCAGGATGCGCAGCGCCGACTCCTTGTTCTGGAGCTGGCTCTTCTCGTTCTGGCAGGAGACCACGGTGCCCGTGGGCAGGTGGGTGATGCGGACCGCGGAGTCGGTGGTGTTGACGCTCTGGCCACCGGGACCGCTGGAGCGGTAGACGTCGATGCGCAGGTCGTTGGGGTCGATCTGGATCTCGACGTCCTCCGCCTCGGGGTAGATGAGCACGCCCGCGGCGCTGGTGTGGATGCGGCCCTGCGACTCGGTGACGGGCACCCGTTGCACACGGTGTACGCCGCCCTCGAACTTGAGCCTGGACCACACGCCCTCGTCGCCCTTGGCCTTGATCGCGACCGTGACGTCCTTGTAGCCGCCCAGGTCGGAGTGCTGGGTGTCGATGATCTCGGTCTTCCAGCCGAGCCGCTCGGCGTACCGCAGGTACATGCGGAGCAGGTCGCCGGCGAACAGCGCGGACTCCTCGCCGCCCTCGCCCGCCTTGATCTCCATGATGATGTCTTTGTCATCGTTGGGATCACGCGGGATCAGCAGGTGCTGGAGCCGCTCTTCGAGGCGCGGGATGCGCTCCTCGATCTCGGCCGCCTCCGCGGCGAACGCCTCGTCCTCGCTCGCCAGCTCCTTGGCGGCGGACAGGTCGTCGCGGGCCGACATCAGCTCCCGGTAGGTGCCCACGATCGGGGTCAGCTGCCGGTAGCGCCTGCCGAGGGTGCGGGCCTTGTTCTGGTCTGCGTGCACGGCGGGGTCGGCGAGCTGCAGCTCCAGCTCGGAATACTCCTTGAGCAACTCGTCGAGGTTCACCGTGCGTCCTTCTTCTGGGGTGTAACGGTCTGTTCACCAAGAACGCCGACCCGGCGCACGTGCGTGCGACCGAGTCGGCGTCGGTGAAGCTAGTTGTTGCCCGAGGACTTCTTGCCGAAGCGCTTCTCGAAGCGCGCGACCCGGCCGCCGGTGTCGAGGATCTTCTGCTTGCCCGTGTAGAACGGGTGGCAGGCCGAGCACACATCAGCGTGGATGGTGCCGTTCTTGGCGGTGCTACGGGTGGTGAACGTGTTGCCGCAGGTGCAGGTCACCTGGGTCACGTTGTACGCGGGGTGGATGTCGGGCTTCATTGCTGTCCTTTCGAGGTGCGGTCGCCGGGTCGCCAGAAGTCGCGATCGAACGCGGGCGGGAGCCGGAACCGCTGCGGGTCAGCTACCAGTGTGCCAGATGCTGTAACCCGCCCAGGCCACCAGGCATTCCCGGATCCTTATGGCGCCGTCACTCAGGTCACATTAGGCTCCGGCGCACAAACCATTACTTTCATCACCATAAGGACTGCTATCAGATGAAGAAGAGGCTGCGGTCGCTACTCGCGACCGCCACGGGGGCCGCGCTTCTCCTCGGATGCGTGAACCTCTCGGCCGCGCAGGCGGCCAGCGCCGGAGGCGATTTCAACGGGGCTGCCACGTCGGACGCGTTCATCCCGGTCGACAGGGACATCGACGTCAGCGTCACCCTCAGGCTGAAGGACCCGGCGACCGTCACGGCGGCCGTCACCGGCAGCATCACACCGCCCGGCAAGGGAGGACGTGACGTGTCCTTCGACTTCAGGCCGAATTCGGCGGACAAGGTCGCGGAGACCGTGATCACCGGCAGCTTCAGCATCGGCAAGGACGACCCCGCCGGCGACTGGCGGCTGAACGTCAGGGTCCCGCGCGCCGGCGGCACCGGGAGCAACGACTTCGTGCTCCCGGTCTCCGGCAAGCAGGGCATCACCAGCGGCGGCGTCACGCCGAACCCGGTGCAACTGGTCAAGGGCAAGGACGTCAAGGTCTCGGTGAAGGCCTCGGTGACCGATGCGGACTCGGTCTCCGCCAAGCTCGTCAGCGAGGAGTCCAACGAGTCCTTCGACCTGGGCGACCTGGACCGCGGCTCCGACGACTACTACCGCGGCAGCACCTTCTTCAGCGACGACACGTCTCCGGGCGACTGGACGCTGGAGGTCTACGCCAACCGCGGCGGCCAGTCGCTCAAGGGCGTCAGCTCCTTCACGGTCGTCGCCCCGGCCGGCGGCGCCTCGAAGAAGGCCAAGGTCAGGGTCACGATCAAGGCCCCGGCCAAGGTGCGGAAGGGCGCGTCCGTCAAGGTCTCCGGCAAGGTGTACAAGGGCTCCAAGGCGTACCCGAAGAAGACGGTAGAGGTCTACTTCAAGGTCAAGGGCACCAGTACGTACAAGCTCCTGCGCTTCGCGAAGACGAACTCGACCGGCAAGTACGCCAAGTCCTTCACCATCAAGAAGGACGGCTACTTCCGCGTCAAGGCGCCCGGCACGAGCAAGACCCGCAGCGCGCTTTCGCCGCAGGAGTTCGTGGACGTCAGGTAGTCAACGTCCCAGATAGGTGAGCACGGCGAGCACCCGCCGATGGTCCTCGGGCGCAGGCCCGAGGGCCAGCTTGGCGAAGATGCCGGAGATGTGCTTCTCCACGGCCCCTTCGGTGACGACCAGCCGGGCGGCGATGGCGGTGTTGGAGCGGCCCTCGGCCATCAGCGCGAGCACCTCGCGCTCGCGACGGGAGAGCGTGTCGAGCGGCGCGCCACGCCGCTGCCTGCTGAGGAGCTGCATCACCACCTCGGGGTCGATGACCGTGCCGCCCGCCGCCACCTGCCGCACGGCCTCCAGGAAATCCGCCACGTCGGCCACCCGCTCCTTGAGCAGATAGCCGACGGCCGGGCCGATGAGCTCGCCCGCGTAGCGTTCCTCGACGTACTGCGACAGCACCAGGATCGGGAAGTCCGGCTGGGCCTTGCGGACCTTCAGCGCGGCGCGCAGGCCCTCGTCGGTGTGGCTCGGCGGCATCCGGACATCGACGATCGCCAGGTCGGGGCCGTGCTCCTTGACCGCGGCCACCAGGGAGGGCCCGTCGGAGACCGTCGCGACGGTCTCGATGCCTCCGTCGGCGAGCAGCCGGGCCAGCCCCTCGCGGAGCAGTACGGAATCCTCGGCGATGACGACACGCATGTGCAATGACTACCACTCGCAGGGCAACTCCGCGCGCACGAGCGTGGGACCGCCGACCGGGCTGTGCAGGATGAGCACGCCGTCTATCGTGGCCGCCCGGTCGGCCAGCCCTGACAGGCCGCCGCCGGCGTTGACGAGGGCGCCGCCTATGCCGTTGTCCCACACGTCGACGAGCACCCGCCGGTCCTCCCTGGCCACGCGCACCGACGCCTCGGTGGCGGCCGAGTGCTTGGCCATGTTGGCCAGGGCCTCGGCCACGATGAAGTAGGCGATGCTCTCCACCGCGGCGGGCGGCCGGCTCGCGCCGAGCTCGACCGACACGTCCACGTGCACCGGCGCCCGCGCGGCCAGCCCGGACAGCGCCGCGTCGAGCCCACGGTCGCTCAGAATGGCCGGATGGATGCCCCTGGCCAGGTCGCGCAGCTCGGCGATCGCGGCCTTCGTGCCGGAATGTGCCTGGGCGATCAGCATCCTGGCCTCTTCCGGGGCATGGTCGAGCTTGGCCTGCGCCCGCCCGAGGTCCACCGCGACGGACAGCAGCCGCTGCTGGGCGCCGTCGTGCAGGTCGCGTTCGATCCTGCGCCGCTCCGCCTCGGCCGCGTCGATGCCCCTGGCCCTGCTGGCCCGCAGCCGCTCCTCCTCGCTCCCGCTGAGCAGCACCACGGCCAGCGTCCCGTGCAGCCAGGCCATCCCGCGTACGGCGTAGGCGGTCACGGCCAGCATGCCGAAGCCGAGGATCGTGCCGAGCACGGCCCCCGGCCAGTTGTCGATGCCCAGGTCCTCGCCGAACCACAGCACCTCACCGTACGCGTACCAGAAGACCGAGGTGATCAATAGGAGGGTCGTCGCCAACGACACGACGGACACGACGAACTCCACCAGGCTCAGCGGGAACAGCAATAACAGATAGCCCAGGTCCTTCCAGGTGGCCGGATCCTTGAACAACCAGCCCATGTGGGCTGCGATGCCTCGCTCAGGCCGCTCACGGTAAGGATCGGCGATCCGCACGCCCAGCGCGGCCCGCAGCATCCGCCGCTCCAGCATCGCCGCTCCACGCCACACGACCATGGTCAGCAGCACCAGCGGGATGCCCACCCAGAAGATCACCAGCATCAGGGAGAACGGCACCGCCACGACCAGCACGACGAACCAGCCCACCCCGAAGGCCAAACTGACCAGCATGTAGGGCACGGCCCGCCAGGTGGCCGGATCCGTGACAACGCCGACAGGTCCCCGAGGTCCCAACGGCACGCGCTCTCTCAGCGGCACAGCAACCATGCCACCAGAGTGCCCTTTCCACCGGCCACGGAGAATGCGGTGGACTTCCGTCCTGGGGTGGGGTTATCCCCCGTAGCCGGTCTCACCGTCACGTCACGGCGGCCGGCCCCGTGCGGGCTCAGCGGCCGTGTCCCTGGAGGCCCTCAGCCACGGTCGGCGTCTGGCGCCGACCAGGCTGTGCCGTTCAAGAGCCCGGAAAACGTACAAGAGCCGGAAAGGAGAAGGGGCGGCAGGGAGAAACCCCCACCGCCCCTCATCAAAGGACCTGGTCGCGAACAGACCTAGTCACAAGCAGGCCTGATCGTGAACGGACCTAGTCGCGGTCGTTGCTCACTGTGGTCTTCTGGACCTGCAGGAGGAACTCGGCGTTGGACTTGGTCTCCTTCATCTTCTCCAGGAGCAGCTCGAGCGCCTGCTGCATGTCGAGCGCGTGGAGCACGCGACGCAGCTTCCAGACGATCTGGAGCTCGTCCTTGGCCATGAGGATCTCTTCCTTACGGGTGCTGGACGCGTCGACGTCCACCGCGGGGAAGATGCGCTTGTCGGCCAGGGAACGGCTGAGCTTGAGCTCCATGTTGCCGGTGCCCTTGAACTCCTCGAAGATGACCTCGTCCATCTTGGACCCGGTCTCGACCAGGGCCGTGGCGAGGATCGTCAGCGAGCCGCCGTTCTCGATGTTGCGGGCGGCGCCGAAGAAGCGCTTGGGCGGGTAGAGCGCGGTCGAGTCGACACCACCGGACAGGATGCGCCCGCTCGCGGGAGCCGCGAGGTTGTAGGCGCGGCCGAGCCGGGTGATCGAGTCGAGCAGGACGACCACGTCGTGGCCCAGCTCCACCAGACGCTTGGCCCGCTCGATGGCGAGCTCGGCGACCGTGGTGTGGTCCTCGGCGGGACGGTCGAAGGTCGAGTGGATGACCTCGCCCTTGACCGACCGCTGCATGTCGGTGACCTCTTCAGGCCGCTCGTCCACCAGCACGACCATCAGGTGGCACTCGGTGTTGTTGCGGGTGATCGCGTTGGCGATCGCCTGGAGCACCATCGTCTTACCGGCCTTGGGCGGCGAGACGATGAGGCCACGCTGGCCCTTGCCGATCGGCGAGACGAGGTCGATGATCCGCGTGGTGAGGATGTTCGGCTCGGTCTCGAGGCGCAGGCGGTCCTGCGGGTAGAGCGGCGTGAGCTTGTTGAAGTCGGGCCGGTTGCGGGCCTGCTCCGGGTCCATGCCGTTGACGGTGTCGAGGCGGACCAGGGCGTTGAACTTCTCGCGGCGCTCGCCGTCGCGCGGCTGCCGGACGGCGCCGGTGATGACGTCGCCCTTGCGCAGGCCGTTGCGGCGGATCTGGGCGAGCGAGACGTAGACGTCGTTGCTGCCCGGCAGGTAACCGCTCGTCCTGACGAACGCGTAGTTGTCGAGGATGTCGAGGATGCCGGCGATCGGGATGAGCACGTCATCGTCGCCGATCACGGGCTCGTTGCTCTCGAAGCGCTCACGGCCACGGCCGCGGTTGCGCTCGCGGAACCGGCCCCGCCTGCCACGACCGCTGCGGTCGTCGTCGTCGCTGCCGCCGCGCGGATCGTTGCGCGAGTCGCCCCGCTGATCGTTGCGGAGGTCGTTGCGCTGGTCACCGCGCTGGTCACCGCGCTGGTCGCTGCCGCCACGCGGGTCACCGCCGCGGCCGCCGTCGGCGACACGCTCACGCTGGTCGGCGCGGCCGCTGTCACGGCCGTTGTCGCGGTTGTCACGACCGCTGTCGCGGTTGTCGCGGTTGTCGCGACCGTCACGGCTGTCACGAATGTCGCGGCTGCTTTCGCCACGACCGTCACGAACGTCACGGCCACTCTCGCCGCGGTCGTTACCGGAACGGTCACTGCCGCCACGGTCACCGCGGTCGCGGCGCTCGCCCCTGGTGCGCCGCTCACGGCGGCTCTCGCCACGGTCGGCACGCGAGTCGAGCTGGCCTTCGGCGGCCTGCGCCTGCTCCACGACCGGCTCGGCCGGGGCGGCAACGGGCTCAGGGGCCGCGGCCACCGGCTCGGGGGCCTGCGCGACGGGCTCTTCAACGGTCTTGGGGCGGGAACGTTCCCGGCGCGTCCTGGTGGGCCGCTCCGCGGCGGGCGCCACCTCGGCGGCGACCGGAGCCTCGGCTACGGCAGCGGGCGCGGCTTCTCCGGTGCCGCCACCCTGCTTCTCCTGGATGGCCGCGATGAGCTGGCTCTTCCGCATGCGCCCGGTGCCGCTGATGCCCAGCTCAGCGGCCATTTTCTGCAGCTCGGGCAGCACCTTGGCGGACAGGCCGGTGCCGGAGCGACGCGCACGGGGCTTGGCCGCGGCGCGGGTGGGGGTGTCGCCGGACGCGGGCTGCGCAGGTGAGCCTGGTGCGTCGGAGAGGAGTTCGGTGGTGTCGCTCAACTAAAGGTCCTTCCCAGGGGTCGGGCGCCGGTTTTTGTTCTGCCGGGCGTCCCGGAGGTGCTTGCGATCCGGCGGGACAGACCGGGTCGGGGTGCACGTTGCGATCTTCGGCCGCCGCTGGGGACGACCGCCACTCTTGGGAGAGGCGCGTCCAAGCGACCACAGGACAGTGACGCGTGGATGACACCCCTCAGATTGCTGTCGCCAGCCAGATGTCGAGGTGATTCGAACGCGCAGACCCCCGTCGTCGCCGCCTCACGTTGGGCCAACCGGGTGTGGGCCAACCGGAGGCAACGGATTCCGGGGAGACAGCCGCGCTGCACACGCCTCGCGACGTGCAGCATTATGCAGCGATGTGTGGCTGACAAGCACGCACCCACCAAGGGGGCATCTGGTGCGGCTATCAGCCTAACATCACCAGCGCACACGGCTATTCCCTGAAGGTCTAAAGAGGCATCAGCGTGTCTCGGGGAACTGAACGTTCGCACCAACTGGGTCGACGTCCATAAGCTGGATGTGCCAGTCATTACCCACTTCTGGCGCGATCAAATCCTGCGAATCCGGTGTAGAAAACGCAAGAACTGTGGGACCCGCTCCCGAAACGACCGCGGGCACGCCCACTGCACGGAGACGTTCTACCAGATCCGCACTGGCCCGCATCGCAGGCGCACGGTAATCCTGGTGAAGTCGGTCTTCGGTGGCGGCGAACAGCAACCCGCGCTCCGGCCGCTGGGTCAGCGCCGCGATCAGCAACGCAGCCCTGCCGGCGTTGAAAGAGGCGTCCTTGTGGGGCACGTCTTTCGGCAGCAACCCCCGTGCGGTCTCCGTGGCCAACCGCGTCGCCGGAACGAACACGACAGGCCGGATGCGCACATCCGGGAGCAGTTTCACCATACGCGGTGATCCGGAGTGGTCAGTCCAGGCAATCGTCAGCCCGCCGGCCAGGCACGGCGCCACGTTGTCCGGATGCCCCTCCATCTCGGTGGCCAGCGCGAACACCTCGTCGTCCGAAAGGCCTACGCCCTCGGCGAATCCGCCCGCCCGCGGCCCGCCGTCGCTCACTTCCGCGCGTGGCGGGGAGGTCCGTGACGCGGATTCAGGACGCGGGTCAGTTTTCGTTCGCGATTCGGTATGTGTTTCGGTACCTGACCCGGCACCCGCCAGGGCGCGGGCGGCGAGGATGCCCGCGCAGACGGCCGCCGAGGACGAGCCCAGGCCGCGGGCGTGCGGGATGCGGTTGCGGCAGTGCAGCCTGATGCCCTCGGGCTGGGGGACCCCCATGCGGTCGAACGTCCTGCGCATGGCCTTGATGATCAGGTGCCCTTCGCCGAGATCGAGCTCGCCCTGGCCCGCGCCCTCTCCTTCGACGGTGACGTGGACGCCCCGCTCGCCGGTCAGCGTGGCCCGGACCTCGTCGTACAGGTCCAGCGCCAGGCCCAGGGAGTCGAAGCCGGGGCCAAGGTTCGCCGAGGTGGCCGGCACGCGGATGTCAACGGTGCTCATTCGCCTGTCTCTCTCCCGCCGTCGGTGCGGGCGGGGCTGTTCTTCTCGGCTGGATTCTCGTACGGCAGGGCAGGAACATGTGCCCCTTGACCGCCTGCCGTGGCCCAGCTCGGGCGCCGTGCGTATTGCGCCGCCCTCCACCTCACCACATCCCGCCGACCCGGCGCTGGGTCCGCGAGAGTGCCGGACCGTCCCACCCGCACGCACCGGCCGGACGCGGCACGACCTGGCGTGCGCCGGACGCAGGGCACGCGCCGCACGACCAGGCACCCACCGAACGTACGGCACGCACCACATAGTCCGGCATGTCGGGTCCGGCACACGCGGGCCCGACCACAGGGTCCCGCACGCCCAACACGGTCCAGCGCGCCGGACCGCCCGGCGAGGCCAGGTCCCGAAAGACCGGCCCCGTGAAGCGGGGTCCCGTGAAGCCGGGTCCCGAGAGGCCGGGTCCCGAGAGGCCGGGTCCCGAGAGGCCGGGTCCCGAGAGGCCGGGTCTGTGGGGAATCGCACACTCCCGCTCATACGGGCGCGAGTAGCGTTCCTAGGCCAGGTTGAGGGCGGCGGCGGCCGCGTGGACGTCGATGGGGATGGTGACCGGAGCCGGGGCGCCGGCGATCGCCCAGTCGGGGTCCTTGAGGCCGTTGCCCGTGACCGTGCAGACGATGCGCTGCCCGGGTGCGATTAGCCCCTGCGCGTGCGCCTGCAGGAGGCCGGCGACGCTGGCCGCCGAGGCGAGCTCGACGAAGACGCCCTCCTCCTGGGCCAGCAGCTTGTACGCGGTCGCGATCTGCCGGTCCGTGACCGACTCGATGGCGCCACCGGACTCGTCGCGGGCCGCCGTGGCCAGTTGCCAGGAGGCGGGGTTGCCGATGCGGATGGCGGTGGCGATCGTGTGCGGGTGGGCGACGGGCGCGCCGTTGACGATCGGGGCCGCGCCGCTGGCCTGGAAGCCGAACATGCGTGGCGCCTTGGTGGCGATGCCGTCCGCGGCGTACTCCCGGTAGCCCATCCAGTAGGCCGAGATGTTGCCCGCGTTGCCCACCGGGATGCAGTGGATGTCGGGCGCGTCGCCCAGCGTGTCGACGATCTCGAAGGCGGCCGTCTTCTGGCCCTGCAGCCGGAACGGGTTGACCGAGTTGACCAGCGCGATCGGGTAGCTGGACGACAGCTTGCGGGTCATCTCCAGGCAGTCGTCGAACGAGCCCTCGACCTGGAGCAGCGTGGCGCCGTGGACGAGCGCCTGGGCCAGCTTGCCCATCGCGATCTTGCCGCGCGGCACCAGCACGGCGCAGGTGAGCCCGGCCCGTACGGCGTAGGCGGCGGCCGAGGCCGAGGTGTTGCCGGTCGAGGCGCAGATGACCGCCTTGGCCCCCTCTTCGACGGCCTTGCTGATGGCCATCGTCATGCCGCGGTCCTTGAAGCTGCCCGTCGGGTTGGCGCCTTCCACCTTGAGGTAGACGTCACACCCGGTGAGCGCGGAGACACGGTGCGCGGGCACCAGCGGCGTGCCGCCCTCCAGCAGTGTGATGACGGGCGTCTTCGTGGTGACCGGAAGGCGCTCTCGGTACTCCTCGATGAGGCCACGCCACGACCTGCTCATATTGACTCCCTACCTGCGGTCTTGGCCACCGAGTGTACCGGGGTCCTGGCAGTGGGCGGCGGGCCGAGTCCCGGGTTGCTGAGCGGTGGCTTCAACAACCAACAATTCGGGAAATTCTCAGCATCTCCCGGTATGGTCCCCGGCAGGGGGGTCATCACCATGAACGCGCGTCCTGCCATGACGCAGAACGACTATTCTCCGCTGACGCCGCCGGAGCTCGGCGCCTGGTCACCGGCCCTGTCCGTGAGCGTGGTGATACCCGCGCACGGTGGGCCGCACCTGGAGCTGACGCTGGCCGCGCTGGCCGCTCAGACGTACCCGGACCACCTCATGGAGGTCCTGGTCGTGGACGACGGCAGCGAGCCGCCGATCCGGCTGCCGGAGATCCGGCCGGTCAACACCCGGATCGTCCCGGTGAAGACCGGCTGGGGCATCTCGAACGCCGTCAACACCGGCGCCAAGGCCGCCGACGGCGAGATCATCCAGCGGCTCGACGCCGACATGGTGGCCTGCCGCGAGCACATCGAGGCCCTGGCCCGGTGGCACCACGAGACCGACTATCTGGTCACGATCGGGATGAAGAGGTTCGTCGAGGTGCCGGCGCTCACCGCCGAGCAGGTCTTCCGGGCGGGACACCTGGGAGACGTGTTCGATCTGGCGTCGGGGGTGTCGAGTTCCACCGAGGCGACGATCGCCAAGACCGACGGGCTGCGCAAGAGCCGCAATCCCTATCACGTGTGCACAGGACCGACCTTCGCCCTTCCCCGGGAGGTCTTCCACGCCGTGGGCGGTCTCGACCCGAACGTCGTACGCGGCGAGGACACCGAGTTCGCCTACCGGCTGGCCATGCACGGTGTCGTGTTCATCCCGGACATGGAGGCGCAGGCGGTGCATCTCGGGCTGCCCGCGCAGCACCGTGACCGGGAACGCGCCGTGCGGGCCGTCGAGCCGTACCTCTCGCACCGTATCCCGCTCCGCCGCGACCTGCGCAAGGATCAGGGCCGCCGCTGGCTCGTCCCGTACGTCGAGATCGTTCTGGACGTCACGGACACCTCGGAAGCGGTCGTACGGCAGGCGGTGGCGGCGGCGCTCGACGGCAAGCTGCAGGACGTCGTGGTGACGCTGGTGGGACCGTGGGCGCGGCTGCAAGACGGGCGGCGGGCCGTGCTCAGTGACCCGAGCTTCGAGATGCGGCTGATGCGCGACCTGTTCGCGCACGACGACCGGATCCGGCTGATCGACGAGGCGGCCCCGACGCCGGCGCCCGCGCCGTTCCGCTATCGGGGACCGGTGGACGTGCCGCTGCACAAGGCGACGCTGGAGCGGATGATCGAGACGGTGCAGAAGGACCTGACGGGCGTGCTCGTCGTGGATCTGCCCGACGGCCGCACGGCCCGCCTCGAACGCACCTCCGCCTTGGGCCGGGCCCTGCTGCTCAGCGCCCCGGGCGACGACCTCGACAAGATCATCGAGACCACGCACGGCATACGCCACGAGGCCCCGGACCGCTACTGGCCCCCGGCCACACCGCCGAAGCCCGCAGTCCAGAAGCCCGCAGTCCAGAAGCCTTTGGACAGCCCTGCCGCGCCGAAGCAGCCGGTCGTCACGATTCCCACCTCGGCCGCCGAGGAACGGGGCCTCCTGGGCCGCCTGAAGTCGGCCCTCCGCTCCAACTAGCCGCGCAGCCGCTTGCCCAGGGCGCGCTTGACCGTGGTGGCCAGCAGCACCCGCATGCTCTGCTGGGCGCGGTTGGCGGCGGCCAGCTGGCGGCGCAGTGTGCTGACGTCGCGCCGCAGCTCCACGGCGCTCTTGCGCCAGCGCCCGGCCTCGTCGCGCCACTTGGTCACCTGCGCGCGCAGGCGTTCGGCCTCCTTGGCCAGCCGTACCGCCTCCGCCTCCGCCTTGAGCCTGGCCCGGTAGGCGCTGCGGCGGCCGAGCAGCTCCGCCGCCTCCGTCGCGAACCCGTACGTCTCGCCCTCCACCCACGAGACGCCCGACACGTCGTCCACCGCGTCATCGAGGTCCTCGCCGGGGCGTACCACGATCCGCGCCCGGCCGAAGGCGGAGGCGCGCTCCAGCCGCGCGGCCACGACGCCGTCCGGCGACTCGCGGAGCAGCACGTTCACCAGCCCGAGCCCTTCGCCGCGGGCCAGGTCGAGCAGCCTGGCCAGGCTGTCCTCCCCCGGCACCCAGCCGGGGGGCAGCCGCAGCACGTACGGCACGGCCGGGTCGACCTCGCCGGAGTCCGCCAGTCGTACCCGGCCTTCGTGCAGGTAGTGGCCGTGGACCAGCACCAGGTCGAGGGCGGGGTCCTTCAGCGGGGCCCGGCGCTCGCGTTCGAGGGAGTCCCAGGGGCCGACCACGACGATGGACAGGTCCAGCATGGTGCCCGCCAGCAGGGCGTCGACCGTGGCGCGGACCTGCTCGTATCCGGCGGTGCCGTCGACGACGACCGCGACGTACGGGACCTTCCACTGGCGGGAGGGGTGGGACCGGAGCCACCGGTAGGCGGGGATGCGGTCGGCGACGAACGCGTAGCTCACGCGGTCGATGGGCCGCTGGTCGCGCATCCGCATGGTCGGCCCAAGATGGTAGGCGCGGGCCCTGGGTTCCGGTACGAACACCGCCCCGGCCTGGTAGAGCCGGTAACCCATCTCCGTGTCCTGGCCGAGTATCAGGTCGTCGTCCATCGTCCCGGCGGCGGCGACCAGCCGGGCGTTGACCGAGGTCGCGCCGCCGACGTGCAGGCTGAACGGGCGCTGGGTGTTGTCGGTGAGGCCGTTCGTCCGCTCGATCAGGTCGACGATCCAGGCGTGCGGCTCGGCGGGTTCGAAGGCCTTCTCCAGGTCGTCGGGCAGCTCGGCGGGCACGGGCGACTCGGTGAACCTGATGTAGCTGGTCACGGCCAGGTAAGGGGCGGCGTGGTGCCAGCGCATGTGCGCCTCGATCGAGCCGGGGGTGAGCAGGACGTCGGAGTCCAGCCAGTGGATCACGTCGCCGGTGGCCGCGGCGAGCCCGGCGTTGCGGGCGGCGGCCCGGCCCGGCTCCGGGCAGACGATCAGCCGGGTGCCTTCGGGGCGTTCCTCCGGCAACCGCAGCGGCGAGGAGCTGCCGTTGTCGACGACGATGACCTCGATCAGCCCGGCGGGGTAGGTCTGCCGGGCGAGCGCGGCCAGCACCAGGTCGAGCTTGTCCTGGCCGCCGTACGCGGGCACGACCACGCTGACCCGCAGCGTCGGCTGGTATACCTCCGGCGGTTCGAGCATC
Source organism: Nonomuraea guangzhouensis (assembly GCF_019396345.1). Taxonomy (GTDB): domain Bacteria; phylum Actinomycetota; class Actinomycetes; order Streptosporangiales; family Streptosporangiaceae; genus Nonomuraea; species Nonomuraea guangzhouensis. The sequence continues at coordinate 274,646 of NZ_JAHKRM010000001.1, forward strand.
CGGTAGTCGTTGCCGCGGACCCTGCTCATACCGCTTCCAGAAGCAGGCTCGGGCGGAAACCGCGCCACTGGTTGGTGGCGACCTTGAGGAAGTGGGCGAGCGGGAGCTGCCAGGTGTGCTGGTCGCTCAGCGTGCGCCGGAGCACGTAGCCGAGGCCGTGGGTGCGGTAGATGCTCGCCCCGGCCTCGTGGGCGGCCTTGAGGAAGTCCCGGTCCACCGCCCGCGGTTGAGCCGGAAATCCCCCTACGTCACGAAATATCGTTTTTGTTGCGAGAATCGTGCCGCCCGCTACGTGATCGCTGGAGACCTCGCTCGGATAGGCGGCGCCACTGGCGAACGTGGTGCGCCTGATCGTGGCGTGCAACGGCTCAAGGTAAAAGAATTCGGCCGTGGTGCCCACGATGTCGGCCCCTGAATAGGACGCCGCCATGACCAGGTCGGCCAGGTGGTCGGGGCCGTACCAGTCGTCGTCGTCCCACTTGGCCACGTAGTCGCCGGACGCCAGGGCCGCGGCCTCGTTCAGCACCTCGCCGAACACCGTCTCGGCCGGGGCCTCGACCCAGGTCACGGGCAGGGGACAGCTCTCGACCGCCTGCCGTACCTCGTCGAAGGGGACGCCGTGCAGGCCGAGCAGCACCTCGATGTCGGTGTCGCGCTGGCGGGCCATCTGGGCGAGCGCGCCGGCGACCATCGCCGGGCGCCTGGTGGACATGACCACGCTGATCCGCGGCGTACGCGAAGGCGGCAGGCGGTGGGTCAGGCGGCGCAGCCGCACGCTGTGTTCCTCGCGGCGCAAGTCGGCCAGCGACCTGGGGCCGGTCCCGGTGTGGCCGAGCCAGTCGCGGTCGGTGAGCAGCGCCGCCAGCTCGGCGGGGACCCAGGCGGGGGCGTCGTGCGCGGTCAGCGGCACGCCCGCGGCCGCGAGCCGGACCACCCCGGCCAGCGGCACCTCGCGCTCGGGCCACTCGATCTCCAGGCCGCGCAGCGGGCGCAGCGCGGACACGTCGGGCTCCTGGCCGTCGACCGCCCACCCGGCGAAGACACCGGGCAGCTCGGCGGGGCGGCCATCGCTCCAGTGCAGGCGGGCGAGCCCCTTTTCCGGCGTACGCGCGAAGCCGCAGGGAGTGACGGGCATGGTGCTCCTCGACCGACGGGGACTCAGTCAGGCGCCCACCTTACGCCGCTCTGACACTCTGTGAGACGTTGAGTGCACCCTGGGGTGGATGGCCAGAGAGAAGGTACCGTAGGCCGAACCTGCAGGATTCTCCCAGTTTTTGTCCAGGAACCTGTGGCACGGTAGTGGCGAATGTTTATTAAGGTGTCAATACTCCATTGACGCCAGATATGTCATGACTACGAAAGGTATGCGCGGATGTTCTCGCCCCGCCGACTGGCAGCGACCGCCGCAATCCTCGGAGTTCTGGCCGTTGCCGTGCTCGCGCTGCTCGTCCTTGCCGATCTGCTCACGCTCGGCGCCGCCGCGACTTCGGGGGCGTTCGCCATCACGCTGGCCGGGCTCGCCCTGCTCGTGCTGACCGTACGGCGCATCGACGGCAAGGCCCAGCGCATCGACCTGCGAGTCAAGAAGCACGAGGCCGAGCTGGCCAAGACCGCCACGGCGCTCAAGCGCATCGAGTCGCGGCTGGACCGCCTGACCGAGGCCGTCGAGCAGTCGGCCAAGCGTCGCGAGGATGATCTCGGCGCGATCCTGGCCTCGCTGGGCGAGGACCGGGTCAACGCGATGACGCGGGCGCGAGAGGTGGAGGAGCTGCGCGAGGAGATCCGCGCGCTGGCCAAGGACCCGGCATGACGCGGGTCAGGCACAACGACTGGGGAACGCTCGAGCCGCCGGCCATCGGCGCCTGGCAGCCCGCTCTGACCGTTTCCGTGGTGATTCCCGCCTACAACTGCGCACCGGCGCTCGCCCGGACCGTGGCCGCGCTGGCGGAGCAGACCTATCCCGCCGCGCTGGTCGAGGTCGTCATCGCCGACGACGGCAGCGAACCGCCCATCGACCTGCCCGGCGTCCGGGTGGTCCGGGTACGCGAGGGCTGGGGACGCGGCGCGGCCAGGGAGACCGGCCGGCTCGCCGCGACCGGCGACGTGATCCACTGGCTCGACTCGGACATGGTCCTGGCCCCGGATCACCTGGAAGCGCACATGCGCTGGCACCACCTCATCGACCACGCCGTCGTGATCAGCGACACCCGGTTCGTGTCGGCCCTGGGCGAGGAGGGCACCCGGACCGAGTACACGCGCATGACCCTGGAGTCCACCAGAATGCTCAAGGACGCGGGTTCGAGCGCGTACCTGCTGCACACCGGCGCCTCCACCTCGGTACGCGCCGACCTGCTGCGCGACGCGGGCGGCGTCGACACCAGCCTGAACATGGCCGAGGACACCGAGCTCGGCTACCGGCTGGCGCAGGCCGGGGCGGTGTTCATCCCCGACGAGCAGGCTCGCGCCTGGCATGTCGGCCCGTCCACCGTGATGCGCCGCGAGAAGGACGTACACCGGCACAACTGGTCGTTCCTCGGCGATCTGCTCCCCGAGCTGCGCTGGCTGCGCGGCCATCCGCGACGCCGCTGGCTGGTGCCGTACGTCCAGGTCGTCGTGGAGGCGGCCGGCTACGAGCGGACGCGCGCCAGTGCCGACTCCGCGCTGGCCGGGACGATCACCGACACGGCCGTGGCCATCGTCGGCCCCTGGGACAAGCTGACGGACGAGCGCCGTGACAGCCTCGACGACCCGCTGCTCGACCTGCGCCTCATCCACAACCTCTACCGGAACGAACCGCGCGTCACGTTCGTGACGTCCGCGCCCGACTCGGCGGCCCCGGCGCCCTTCCTGCTCACGCTCCCGTCCGGCTGGGTGCTGGGCGCCGACACGCTCTCCCGGCTCGTACGGCTGGCCGACCAGGACACGCTGGGACTCGTCTGCGCCGTGCTCGACGAGGGCGAGGCCGGAGTCGTGGCCGCCAGGCTGGAGCGCACCGCGGCCTTCTCCCGTGCGGCCCTCTTCCACGGCGGGATCGATGATCTGGTGGACGAGATGTTCGGATCGCTCTGGGTGAGCGGGGCCGAGTACGGCTTCGCCCCGGAGGACCAGGCCGAGCCGCTGGCCGGAGACCCGGCCAAGTGGCGGGCGCTGGCAGGCAAGCGGCAGGACGAGGTGAAGGAGCTGCAGGCGGAGATCGAGCGGCTGACGGCCGAGGTGGACCGGCTGTCCGCCGATCCCGTCCCCGACGCTCCGGCCGGGCCGCTGACCTCGCTCATCAAGCACCTGCGGAGCGCCGGATGATCCGCGAACTGCTGGCCGAGCTGCCCAAGGCCCGGATCTTCCTGGCCGGGGTCGAGCACGACGTCGAGGCCGTGGACCTGGACCGGGACCTGCTGGAGCCGTTCGCGGAGGCGGAGAAGGTGCACGAGGTGCTCATCCTCGCCCGTACCCCTGCCGACCTGCGCCGGGCCGCCACGCTGCACAAGCTGCTGCCGGACGCCCGGCGGGTGGTCGTGGCCGTGCTCGACACGCCCGCCTCCCATCCGGCGCCCGTGCCCACCCCGACGCCCGCGCACCGCTGGCGCTCGCTCACGGATCTGCGGGTCCACCAGCCGAAGGACAGGGTGTGGGTGGTGGACGCGCGGTTCTCGGCGCCCACCCCGGCCGGCCGTACGGTGACCGCGACGGCTCGGGCGTTCGCCGGGCACCGGCTCGACGTGATCACGGCGCCCGCGGCGGCGATCGCCGGCGTCGGCGCGGCGGCCTGGCGTCCCGGCGACCCGAACGCGACGCCCGCCGAGGTGACCGGGCCGGTGCCGGAACGAGTCGGCGCCCCGGGCAGCGACGTCGTGCTGCGCACGCTCGACGACGCCCCGGCTCCGGCCCCGGCTGACTGGTCCGGGTCGCAGACGCCGATCGAGCGGCCGACCTCGCGGTCCGCGAGCTGGGAGCGGCTCGGCCGCCCCGGCGGCGCCGGGCTGTCGCTGGTCGATCCCGACGTGCTCGGCGAGCCGTCGATGATCCCGCCGGTCGACGAGCGGCTGGTCAACCCGCAGGGCTTCGTCACCACCCCGTCGCGCGGTCTGGCGTCCCTGGTGGAGCGCGACGGCCGCTGGTCGGTCGTGCTCGACGGGAAGGTGGTGACGGCGTTCGCCGAGTCGGGCGGCGTGACGGACGCCGACGTGGGCAGGCTCCGGCAGATCCGCGGCGTGGAGATCGACTGGCACCACGCCCACAGCGGCCCGCTCGCCGCCGTCCGCGTGCTCACGGGCCTGGCCGCGGCCGGGGTGCCGCTGATCGCGCACACGGTGCCGCGCTGGGCGGGCGCCCTCGGCGACGAGCTCGCCAGGCTGCTGCTCCGCGATCCCGATCTCTCCGACGAGCTCCGCCGCGAGGAGCACAGCATCCGGCTACGCCGCCAGGCGCTGCGCACCCATGGCGTCGCCGCCCGCTGGGAGCAGCTCGGCGCCCCCGCCCCCGCTCCCCCGCTGACCTCGGTCCTGCTGGCGACGCGGCGGGCCGACATGGTCGGGTTCGCGCTCGACCAGGTCGGCCGGCAGCGCGACGTCCAGCTCGAAGTGATCCTCGCCCTCCACGGCGTACCCCCGGGCCATACAGACGTGGCCGCGGCCATCGCCGCCTTCGACGGCCCGCTGACCATCCTGGAAGCGGACCACCAGGCGGTGTTCGGTGAGGTGCTCAACGAGGCGGCGGCGCGGGCCTCGGGGTCGTTCCTGCTGAAGATGGACGACGACGACTGGTACGGCCCCGACTTCCTGGCCGACCTGCTGCTCGCGCATTCCTATTCGGGGGCCCAGGTGGTGGGCACCGTGCCGGAGTTCGTCTACCTGTCGTCGATCGACGTCACCGTGCACCGCAAGCAGATCACCGAGCAGATCACCAGCTTCGTCGCGGGCGGCACGATCCTGGTGGAACGCTCGGCGTTCCAGGCGGTGGGCGGTTTCCGGCCGCTGCGCCGGTCGGTCGACACCCAGTTCCAGGAGGCGCTGCAGGCGGCCGGCGGGCAGATCTACCGTACGCACGGCCTCGGGTACATCCTGCGCCGCGGCCCCGCCGCCAACCACACCTGGCAGGAGCCGATCGGCACGTTCCTGCAGCGCAACAGGAACCAGTGGCGCGGCTTCCGCCCCAGTGCCCTGATGGAACTGGAAGGGAGCGCGCAGCCGTGACCCCTCGTATCCGCGGCAACGACTACGGCGTGCTCACCCCGCCCCTCCTCGGCCAGTGGACACCCGAGCTGACCGTCACCGTCGTCGTCCCGGCCCACGACCGCCAGGAGACGCTGGACCTCACGCTGGCCGCCCTGTCCGCGCAGAGCTACCCGGCCGAACTGCTCGACGTGATCGTCGTGGACGACGGCAGCGCGGTGCCGGTACACCTGCCCGAACTCACCCCGGCCCGCACCCGCCTCATCACCAGCCCGCCCGGCGGCTGGGGCCGCGCCTGGGCCGTACAGGCCGGCATCGACGCCGCCACCGGTGAGATCATCTTCGTGCTGGACGCGGACATGGTCCCCCATCGCCGGCACGTCGAGGCCCAGCTCCGCTGGCACCACCTGGCCCCGTACCTGGTCGTACTGGGGTGGATCGACTTCACCGCCGGCGAGGTGCTGCCCACCCCCGGCGAGGTGCGCCAGGCGCTCGAAGACGGCCACGAGGACAAGCTGTTCCCCCTCTCCCCGCACCGCCACGACTGGGCCGAGAAGATCATCCTCGACCACGAGGGCCTGCGCACCGCCCCGAACTCCCTGGCCACCCGCATCCACGTGGGCGCCACCGTCTCCTACCCCGCTTCGCTGCTGCGCTCGGTCGGCGGCCTGGACACCTCTCTGGTGCTGGCGGAGGACACCGAGCTCGGCTACCGGCTCACCCAGGCGGGCGCCGTGTACGTACCGGACCCGGACTCGCGCGCGTGGCACATCGGGCTGCCGACGGCCATGCGCGACTTCCTGTCGTTGAAGCGGTACAACGACCCTTACGTGGCGGACCGCGTACCGTACCGGCGCTACCTGCGCACGGACCCGGGCCGGCAATGGCTCGTCCCGTACGTGGACGCGACCGTCCCCGCGGCGGGCTACGAGGACGTCCGCGCGACGGTCGACGGCCTGCTGGCGAGCTCGGTGCCGGACGTCGCGATCACCATCACCGGCCCCTGGTCCGCGCTGGGGAACGGCCGCCGCTCCCCGCTCAGCGACCCCGACCTGGACCTCCGCCTCATCCACGCCACCTTCGAACACGATCCCCGGGTACGGCTGGCCGACACCTCGGGGTCTCCCGAGGTCGTGCCGCCGTTCCGTCTCCTCGTGCCGCCTGGCTGGGTTCCCGCGCGCGACACCCTGCAACGCCTCGTCAACCACCTGGAAGAGCACGACGGCGGCGCCCTCCTGATCGCCCTCGACGAGAACGACCAGGGCGTCACCGTGGCCAGACTCGAACGCACCGCCGCCCTCTCCCGCGCCGCCCTGGTGTCCCACCCCGGCGAACACCTGGACACCGTCCTGGACGAGGTCTTCGGCCTGGAATGGCTGGACGGCGACACCTGGGGCTTCACCCGCCGCCCCCCGCTCTACCCGCCCCGCCGCCGCGTCCCCGAACTGGACCGGATCACCGCCCAGTACGAGAAGGAGGTCACCCGCCTCCGCAAACGCACCGCCCTCATGCAGGCCGAACTCGCCCAACTCCGCAGAGAGGCGGGCAAGGGCCGCAGAGACGCGGAACGGTGGCGCGAAAAGGCCGAGTCGTGGCGCCGCGAGGCCGTCCGCCTGACCCGCGCAAGGGACCGCGACCGGGACCGCACGGTACTCAAACGCGCCGTCCGCCGCGTCCGCAACCTGGCCTTCCCGGACACCTGACCGGCGATCACCCGGCGGCGCCGAACCAAACTCCGTGATCGCTTGTCTGATCAGGTGAGCGAGGAGGGGTCGCATGTTCTTCCGGTCCATTGCCGCCACGTTCGCAGCCATGGTGATCATCGTGGCCGGCGTGCCGTCAGCAAGCGCGCAGGCGCCAAGAAGCATCAAGCTCGCCGGTACGTCGGGCGAGCTCTACGACCAACAGGGAGCGGTCCGTCTGGCCTCGTACTCCCTCGTCTTCGACGCCGGCCAGGGCTACTACGGTTATATGCGCACGGGCGACAAGTTCGGCAAGACGCCCTACCGCGAGGCGCTGGTCGCGCCGGGGCAGAGGTGGGTGGCCGGGATTCCGGACTACCGGCTCTGGATGGCCATGAGGAAGATCGACCTGATCGACCGTAAGAGCGGGCGCACGTACACGATCGCCCTGCCCGCGCCCGTGACATCCCCGGAATGGTCACCGGACGGCCGTACGCTCCTGCTCACCGCGTACCAGGAACACCGTGACGGCAGCCTGACCATCATCGGCTTCATCACCCTGAACGTCACCGACCGCGTTCCCCACCTGGTCAAGACGGGACCCCGCCATCGCGTCACCGATTGGGCCATCGGGCGTTCCTTCCGCTTCTACTTCGCCGGCCAGGCCGACGGGGTGCTGGCCAGGCACGACGCGGCCGAGTCCCCATCGGCCAAGAGCCGCATCGCCGTCTATGGGCTGGACGGAAAGCGGCGCAGGTTCTACACGGGCGTCGGCGTCTTCGATGAATGGAGCGCCGGGACGGTCTCCTCACCTTCGGGACGCTTCTTCGCCACCGTGGTGCGTAAGAACGACAACGGGCGTGACATCGGCATCGTCGAGGCGTCGACCGGAAAGATCCTTCACCGGGTCGGCGGCCGGGGCATCCAGGCCTTCGCCGGCTGGTACGACGACGAGCACGTCATCTTGAAGCGGGAGCGCGGCAAGACGGTGACTTTCCAGCGCGTCGCCTTCTCCGGCGTCGCCGACCTCGATCTGATCAAGGAAAAGCTCATCGCCGGTCCGGCCGACTACAAGCCGCACCTGGAGCGGGTCAACTTCGTCCCGTCGTCACCTCCGGATGCTGGACGAGGTTGAGTAACGCCACGCAACCATCTGGTCGCACCGGTCGTCCAACCCGTCATGCGCAGCACACTCATCGACGGCGACCCGCAGCGGCTCGGGGAATACTGGCTGGCCAGCCGGATCGGGGCGGGCGGGCAAGGCGTCGTGTACGAGGCCTACGACCCGGCGGGCACCAGGGTCGCGGTCAAGGTGCTGCGCGGCGACCCGGTCAGCCGGCCCGAGCTGCGCGATCGCCTGGCCAAGGAGGCGGTCGCGGCGCAGCGGGTGGCCTCGTTCTGTACGGCCAGGGTGCTCGGCGTCCATCTGGAGGGGTCCAGGCCGTACATCGTCAGCGAGTACGTCGAAGGCCCGAGCCTGCGCGGGGCCGGGCGGGTGTTCCGCGGCGACGACCTGCACCGGCTGGCCACCGCGATCGCCACGGCGCTGACCGCCATCCATGACGCGGGCGTCGTGCACCGTGACCTCAAGCCGGACAACGTGCTGCTCGGCCCCGACGGGCCCCGCGTGATCGACTTCGGCGTGGCCCGCACGATGGAGATGTCGCTCACCGCCACGGGAGAGGTGGCGGGCACGCCCAGTTACATGGCGCCGGAGGTGTTCTCGGGCGAGCGGGCGGGGCCGCCCGCGGACGTGTTCGCCTGGGGCGCGATCATCCTGTACGCCGCCACCGGCGAGGATCCGTTCACCGCGGAGGCGCTGGGCGCGGTCATGCACCGCGTCCTCTCCCACGAACCCGACCTGGCCGCGCTGCCCGAACCGCTGCGCCGCCTGGTGCGCGCGGCGCTGGCCAAGGACCCCGGCCTCCGCCCGACCGCGCTCGAACTCCTGCTCGGGCTGGTCAACAGCGATGGACGGCTGGACACCGCGCGGCTGCTCGAGCAGGGCGCCGGCGACGGCGAACGGATCGGGACCACCGCCGACGACCCCGCGCTGGGCGTCATCGCCGAGGACGCCTACGCCGCTCTCGGCCCCGCCGACAAGGAGCTGGTCCCCGAGCTGTTCCTGCGGCTGGTCACGGTGACCGCCGAGGACGAGCTGGCGCTGCGCGAACTCCGCAGGTCCGAGCTCCCCGACGGCATCGACCGGGTGCTGGACGCGTTCACGTACCTGGTCTCCAAAGGAGATCCGGTACGACTGCTGCGCCCCGCCCTACCGCTGGCCTGGCCCCGGCTGCGCGCCTGGATCGCCGCGAACCGGGACGGACTGGTCGTGCACCGGCAGATCTGGACCGCCGCGGAGCGCTGGGAGGAGCACGGGCGCAAGGACGCCGACCTGTTCCACGGCAGTTCGCTGGACGACGCGCTGCGCTGGGCCGCGGCCGACCGCAGGAACATCACGCTCACCCCCGGCGAGCGGGACTTCCTCTCGGCGGCAGCCACGCTCAGCAGGCGCCGATCCCGCCGGACCAGGCTCCTGTCCATCGGGCTCGCCGTGCTCCTGGTGCTGGCCCTGGTGGCGGGAGGTCTGGCCGTACGGCAGAGCATCATGCTCGCCGATCAACGCGACGTGGCCGAGTCCGCCCGCCTGGCCGGGGTGGCCGACACGGTGAGAGGCAAGGACCCCGTGCTGGGCATGCTGCTCAGCACCGCGGCCGCGCGGCTGTCCTCCACCGCCGAGGCCAGGTCGAGCCTGCTCGCCTCGGTCGTCGACCAGGGTGGCGCGGCCTTTCACGACCCCGACACCGGGCCCGACGTGGTACGCGCGCTCAGCGCCGACGGCCGCTCGCTGATCAGTGTCAGTCCCGGCGAGGTCAGGGTGTGGGACGTGACGACCGGCAGGCGGACCGGCGGCTTCACCGGGCTCGGCCTGACCGGCAGGCTCCTGCGCCAGGCCGCGGTCAGCGAGGACGGGCGGCTGCTGGCCGTCGCCGACAGCGAAGGCGTCGGCCTCTGGGAACTGGCCACCGGCAAGCGGACGGGCCGGCGCCTGCCCGCCAGCGAGATGCTCGACCTGAGCATCGGCTTCAGCGGCGGCCTGCTCGTCGTCGACGTCGGACAGGGCAAAAGCGCCTACAACCCGCGTACCGGAAAGACGACCACGCTGCCCACGCTCGTCAAGGCCGCGATCCACCCGGGCGGCGACTACGCCGTGGCCGGACACGAGCGCTGGGCGCTGCCATCGGGCAAGGCCCAACGCGGTTTTCCCGGCATCTGCGCCGACTGCACCCCTGTCTCGGCGTTCAGCCGCGACGGGCGGCTCCTGGCCATCGCCGACAACGGCGGCCTCACCGTCTTCGACGCCCGTACCCGCAAGGAGATCACCACGATCGCGGACTGGGAACCCATGGCTTCGCCGGTGTTCAGTCCGGACGGCAAGGTCCTCGCGGGGATCGGTTCGACGATCAGGCTCTACCATCTGAACGCCGACGAACCGCTGATGCTCGAACGCGCCATAGCGGACCCGGTGTCCGCGGTCGCCTTCGGCCCGACCGGGCTGCGCTACCTGAGCGAGGACACGGTGATCACGCTCCAGCCGTACGTCGCCGCGGACGAGACCGTGGACGAGGTGGAGTTCAGCGCCGACGGCCACCTGATCGCCACGCACGCCCTGGGCTCCACCAAGATCACGCTGAACAGCAAGGCGTTCGAGGCGGGGACGCTCCCGGACTACGACAGCGAGCTCACCTTCAGCCGGGACGGCAGGCGGCTGGCGATCAAACGGAGCGACGATGTCACCGTCTGGGACACCGCCACCTGGCACAAACTGGCCAAGGTCCCGACCGCTCCCGACTCGGACGGCGCGCTGCCGGCCCCGGCCGGACTCTGGACGACCGACCAGAAGACCTTCACGCTCTGGCAGGTCCCCGGCGGCAAGCGGCTCAAGCAGGTGACCAGGCCACGCCTGCTCGGCTGGACGGTCGCCGCGGACGGGCGCCTCATCGGCCTGGACGCGAGCCTGCTACGCCTGGTGGACCTCGAGACCGGGCGCCGGTTCGGACCGCGGCTGCCGTTCTCCGGCAACGCGGAGGAGGTCTGGTTCAGCGCCGATCTGAAACTGGTCGCGGCGAACTTCGCCGGCAAAGTAGGCATCTGGGACACGAACACGGGCGCGCAGGTCGGCGACTGGCTGCGGGTGGGCGGGGTGTCGTGGACCGCCGCCTTCTCGGCCGACGACCGGCTGTTCGCGTTCGCGTCCCAGGAGACGTCGCTGATCGTCTGGGACGTACGGCAAGGCCGGCCGGCCGGACCCACGATCCAGCTCTGGGACAGCGCGCGGTCGATCGCCTTCTCCGCCGACTCCGCCGAACTGCTGGCCATGGGGAGGATGGGGCGGCTGACCAAGGTTCCGCTGGCGATCGAGCCGCTGGTGAAGGCGGCGTGCGCGCGGGCCGGCCGGACACTGACCGAGGCCGAATGGACCCGGTACGTACCTGGCCAGCCGTTCAGGAGGGTCTGCTAGAAGTCGAATTCGCCGTTTCGCCAGCCCTTGCCGAACGCGGCCCAGACCGAGCCACTGACCACCCACGGCTCCATCTCGGGACGCTCGGTGTCCCGCATCGCGACCCGCCCACCGCTCAACGGGGCGACCTCGATGCAATTTCCGCCGTTGTCACCAGAGAATGAGGACTTGCGCCACGCCGCCGTCCTCAGTTCCTCGCTCAGTTCCATGCGGCCGCCAGCCTCTCTTTGATCAGCTTCAGGGATACGTGCTGGGGAAGGGCCTCCGCGCGTATCGCCTCGTATCTAACACTCAGCGCGGCAACCTCGTCCGGCGCGTCCCGCACCTGGCCATGGCCGGCTGATTCGAGATAGACGGCGTCCGGCATTCCGTTGACCTGCGCCAACATGAACCCTCCGAGGAGGCCAGTGGTGGACAGGGCAGAGTGGGCAAGCACCTGGATCGTGATCCAGGGACTTTCCGCCAATGCGATGAGGTGTTCGAGTTGGCGGCGAGTCACAGCCTCGTCGCCAATTGGACGGTACAGGATTCCTTCATCCACAACAGCCCAGAACATCGGCGGGTTCGAGCGCTTGAAGATGGCTTGCCGCTCCATTCGAGCGGCAAGCGCCTCCTCTATCTGGTCCGGTGTCGTGCCCGGCTTGCCGCTGAAAATGGCACGAGCGTAGTCGGTGGTCTGCAGCAGCCCCGGGACGATGAGCGGTTCCCACGTCCGCAAGACCGTGGCGCTCTGCTCGATCTCCAGCCAGGGCCGGAACCACTTCGGGCTGCGCTCCCGGCTGATGCTTGGCCAGCGGGCGAGAAGCTCGCCGGACAGGCCCAGCGCTTCCTCGCAACGTTCGGCGAAGTCCTTGCTCGGGTTTCTGGCGGCCCGCTCGACGCTGCCGACGAGGCTCGGACTGAAACCGACTCTGTCCGCGAGCTGTTCGAGAGTGAGCCCTTTGTCGATACGGAGTTTCCGCAACTCGCAGCCGAACCGAGCCAGTGGTCCAGCGTCCGGGTCCAACTCCTTAACGCTCATTCAGCGCCTCCGCCGTTCTGTCGCCACGGAACCACACAGGCCGACACACACAACATGTGCCTAATCTGTGCGGTGATTGTCCTGCGGACCTCTCACTTAACGTAGCCATTCGCTGGCACTGTGAGAGGTGACTTCCGAGAGACATCTGCGTGAGAGGTCAGTTCTTACACCAGACACGCAATCTTGTGTGCAGGCGACAAGCAAAGCGACGGGACGAAGTCGGTGATTTCCCATGTTCATGAGAACAGAGGACGTAACGCTCATTGGAGCGACCAGGCTGCGCCGCAGCGACAAAGCACCGAAGCAGGCACGAGCGGCCGTCGCGTGGTGGCTCGCGACCGGTCCTCCCGTTCTGCCGGACGCGCAACAGGTCGTCAGTGAGCTGGTCACGAACGCCTGCACGCACGTGGAGGGCGGCGCGGATCGCGAATGGGTCGCGGTAAGCATCAGCCTCGGCCCCGACTTCATTCGCATTGAAGTCACCGACCCCGGCGCATTCGCCTCCGAACCTCACATTCCCGATTATCTGCCGCTGGAGTTTGAATCGGGGCGAGGCATTCGGATTGTCAGGGAGCTGTCCGAGAACAGCTGGGGAACGTACATCAAATCATCGGGCCATCGCGCCGTATGGGCCGACCTGAAAATTCCAAGCCACGAAAACGCGGTCAGACGGGCTGCCACAGCTCGATCCGATTGCCTTCAGGATCGGTGACCCAGCCGAATCGACCGACGGCCTCCGTGTCGTGCGTTTCTTCGGCCACGTCCGCTCCCTTGGAGCGCAGTTGCGCGAGCATCGCATCCAGGTCGCGGACTCGGAAGTTGAGCATGGTCTGCTGGGTGCGGGCGAAGTAGTCGGCATCGGAGTCGAACGCCGCGAACACCGTCGGCCCGGCTTCCTGACGCCACAGGCCCTGCTCATCGGTGTCCAGGCCTAGGCAATCGCGATACCACGCGCTCAGGGCCGCCGGGTCAGCGGCCCGCATGAAGTGTCCACCGATGCCCAACACATGTTCCATGCCGCTATCTTGCCAGGACGGCGATCGGCCAAGACCTGTCAGGCTCCTTCATCACATCAAAGTGATGGCGAACCGCGTTGTCAGGCAGTGAGGACCGTGCACAGGGCGGCCGCGTAGGCCCTGGGGTGAGTGGTGTTGCCGTTGTGGCCACCTGGGAACTCCTGGAGCTCCGCGCCGACCAGGTCGACCAGCGCGGCGGCGCACTTGTGGTCGAAGACGGTGCGTGGCGTCGTGCGACCCGTCACGGGGATGATGCGCGTTGGGGCGTTCTTGAGCGCGGCGACGTCGAGGGTGTCGGCGATGACCGCGCTGAAGTCGTGCTCGATGAAGAAGCCGAAGTTGCTGATCCGCTGCTGGTTCAGCGGCTGCGGGGTGAGATCGGGCTCGGTGTCCTGATTGGCGGGGTCGATGCCGAGCACGTCGGCTATCAGGGTGAAGGCGGCGGACAGGCCGTCGCGCCGGTAGACCTGCTGGATGTGCTCGAGCTCCTTCTCGTGGTGGGCGCGCTGTTCGGCCGGCAGCAGCCGTGGCGTGACGGGCTCATGGGCGACGAGCGTGCTGATCTGGCCGGGATGGTCGACGGCCACATGGAGGCCGATGGAGGCGCCGAGGCTGCAGCCGAGCATGAGTGCCGGCGTGCTGGTGAGTTCGGCCAGCAGGCGGTGCACGTCGTCGGCGTGCTCGGCGAGGGTCACGCCCTGGGCCGGGTCGTCCAGGGTGCTGCGGGACAGGCCGCGGCGGTCGTAGGTCACCACGGTGTAGTCGGTGACGAGTTGGTCGGCCAGATCCTTGCTGCGTCCGGCGTCGCCCTCTCCGCTTTGGGAGATCAACAGCAGCGGGCCGGCGCCCCGGACCTCGTAGTACAGCGTGGCGTTCGGCACAGGCAACGTGTTCGTGGTGAAGGCGGTGTCCATCGAGTGTCCTTTCCGGCAAGGGGCTGGTGCGCCCTGTTGACCATGACCATAACGCATCATTTCTGATGCATCAAGATAGATGCATCAGAAATGATGTACTTTGCTCTTGTGAACGGAGTCGAACTGTTCCTACTCGGACGGACCCTGATGAAGATCGGTGAGCAGGCGCTGCCCACCGAGGGCATCGGCCATCACGCCACCAGCGTCCGGACCGTCCTCATCGTGGCGAGCGATGTGCGCGCTCACCCGGGCAGCGCGGTAGGCGAGATCGCTGTCCGCGCCGGTCTTCCGCAGAGCGCGGTGTCAGGCGCGGTCGCCCGGCTCCGCGCGACGGGCGCCATCGTCACCGAACCCGACCCCGACGATCGGCGCCGGCTGGTCATCCAGCCTGCCCCCGAGCCGTCGAACCGCGTGAACGAGATCCGATCCACACCCATCGACAAGGCGCTGGCAACAGCCCTGGGCACAGGCGACCCCAAACAGGTGGCCGAGGTCGGCGCCCTGCTCGACGAACTCGCCGGACAACTGACTCCTCAGGCGCTGACCCGTCTGCGGGGCTGACGGATTGCTGGAAGAGCGCCTTTGGGAAGCCTCCCAGGCGTCATGGCAGGAGTGTGGCGGCCTTGACCTTGTGCAGGTGGATCAGCACGTCGAAGCGATGTACGCAAGGACGAGCAGGACGCGATCAACATCTTGCCGGCCGGGCGGACGCCGGTGGAGCTGCAGCGCGAACCGCTGGAGTGAATGCGCACCACAGTGAAGGACGCGTCCGGGACCGGGCAGGGCAAGGCGCTGGAGCAGGTCGAGGCGGCATGGGCGCTGGGTGGCGGAACGGTGGACATACTCCACCATCTGCCGGCGAAACTCCGGCGGATACTGTAGTTGTTCGGCGCAGCAGACTCCGTCTTCCAGGAACAGGGTTCCCAGAGATCCAGGGCTGAAGCGTTCTCGGCTGGTGGACACATGCGGGCATGACGCAGCTGGGTGGTCGAAGGGCACCCCGGGACACGATTGACAAACGTGACCCCCGATGATCGTCGGTTGTCTACGCCAGTCGATCAAGAACAGGGGCCGCGTTCGCGTGCCATCATCCCCGATCGACGTGCTCGCTCGCCACTTGGAGCACGTCTCTGTCGCCGACCCGCCGGCCGACCTGCTCGATCTGCCCACCCTGGCCGAGGTCTTGGACACGGTGCCCGATCCGCGCAGCTGCCGGGGACGCCGCTACCGGCTCGGCCCGCTGCTGGCGTTATCCCTGCTCGTCGTACTCGGCGGAGCGACCTCCCTGGTGAAGATCGCCCGGTTCATCGCGGGATACGACCCAGACCTGCGCGCCCGAGCCGGCTTACCCGGCACGGTACGGCTGGCCGCCAGCACCCTGGGATCGTCACCGCCGGCGGCCACTACCTGTTCATCGTCAAAGGCAACCAGCCCACGCTGCTGAGCCGGCTCAAGGCCCTGCCCTGGCGCGAGGCGATCCTCAACGACCGCACCCACGAGACCGGACACGGCCGCCGCGAGATCCGCCGCATGAAGATCTGCACCGTCCGCCCCGACCTGCCCTTTCCGCACGCCGCCCAGGCGATCCAGGTCAAACGCCGCCGCACGGACCGCAGAACCGGCAAGACCACCATCGCGACGATCTACGTCGTCACCAGCCTCCCACGGGGACGGATCACCGACGCCCAACTCGCCGCCGTGATCCGCGGCCATTGGAGCGTGGAAGCCCTGCACCACATCCGCGAGGACGCCTCCCGCGTCCGCACCGGCACCGCACCCCGGATCATGGCTGGCCTCCGCAACCTGGCCATCGGCCTGGCCCGCCTGATCGGCTGGACCAACATCGCCGCCGCCACCGACCACTACCGCAGCCACCCCGCCGACGGCCTTCAGCTACTCGGCTTCACTACCTGAGAACGCTTCGGCCCTGAGGTGAAGGGCGCCAGCTGGCGACCCCAAAACTGCCGCCGCAGGTTCCCCCGCCCACCTGGCAGTCACGATCCGTTTCGCGGCGATCTCCGCTCTCAGGTGCTCACGTTCGCAAGTGCGTTGGAGGACGGAGAGGACTCTGCACCGTGCGCTAGCAGTGCACGGCGAGGATCAACAGCGCGATCACCACCACGACCAACCCGAAGCAGCCCCCGCGAGGATAGCGTGGTCTGTGCTTGCGCTCGTGGGCGGCGATGGACCTCCGCATTGCCTCGGCCTCCAGCGCACCCCCGCACTCGTTGCAGTACGACTCATATCCGTACTCACGAAAATAGTCAAATTCGTGGAACAGGCCCCCACATTTCTTGCAACGGAACATCTGATCATCATGGCCACCAACCAGGGGATCAAGCAATAGCCAAGACCGGACGACCTTCAGCTCCTCGGTCTTACAACGTGAGAACGCTTCGGCCCTGCCCAGAGATCAGGTGTCCACCAAACCGGGCCAACTCCAGTTCTCAGCTACTCCGATTCGATTCCTCGCTCGCGCAGAATCCTGCATTCGGCTGCCGGACCACAAAGTCACATCGAGCTGACTGGGCGTTGGCCGATCCTATACTTGCCGACATGGGCGAAGGTAAGCCGTTTGCCGTGCAGACCAGCCGAACGATGGTGAAGGCGTGGTATGGGCAGCTCTACATTGCGGACGAACAACTTGAGGGAGACATATCGGGCGATTCCGAGGACCCGCCAACCGCTTCCGTGGGCGTCATACGGGTGACACCGGGCCTTGCCGTCCTGAGCACAGGCATCCAATCAGGGGAAGTGCCAATCACGGTCGCTGTGGCCGACCAGGATCCGGGCGCTGACCTCGAAGGATATGAAGACATCGTGGAGATCGCTTTCGAGTCCCCGTCAGGCCGGATTGAGCTGGTGGAGTGGGACTGGGATGAGCCTAAGACTTACGGCCTCACGCCGCTCCCGACTGGTCCTGGACCGTACCGCATGAGGTTTCACATCACAGGACTGGACCGCCATGAGGGTGCGCTCGATCACTATCTTCAGATCTGGCCGGAGCCCTCTCGTGATCCTGCGGTGCTCAAGACTACGAGTAGAAACTTCCAGTATTTCCTGCACCCCGAGGCTTTTAACCCGGATGACTACGCTTCGGGTAGTGTTTGAGCAACTCGACGACTGAGTGCTTTTCAGCTGCCAGATGTTTCTGTTGGCGCGAGAAAGATTGGAATTACACCTCATCCGGGCCTTCGCACGAGTCGTCACCGACCTCGGCGCCCTACCTACTCACCTCTGACAAGAGCCGGATCCGGCCGGACACCTCCGCGCCCCCTGTCACGTGATGCCTGGGATCCGCCTTCACTTACCCGACGAGCTCGGCGATGTCTTCCGCGCTCAACTTCAGCGCGCCGGCGGCGATGTTCTCTTCCAGGTGGGCCAGTGAGCCGGTGCCGGGGATGAGCAGGATGTTCGGCGATCGGGCCAGCAGCCAGGCCAGGGCCACCTGCGGCACGGTCGCGCTGTGCCGGGCGGCGACGGCGTCCAGGCGTTCGGCCGTGAGCGGCTGGAAACCGCCGACCGGGAAGAAGGGGACGTAGGCGATGCCGGCCGCCGCGCAGGCGTCGACGAGCGGGTCGTCATCGCGCCGGGACAGGTTGTAGAGGTTCTGAACGCAGGCGATCGGCGCGATCTTGCAGGCTTCGGCGAACTCCTCGGCAGTGACGTTGGAGATGCCCAGGTGGCGGATCAGGCCCTCCTCGCGCAGCGCGAGCAGGGTCTCCAAGGGCACGGTCAGTGACGTCGTCTGGCTGCGGTCGTGGCCGCCCATCCGCAGGTTCACCACGTCCAGGCGGTCCACGCCGAGCGAGCGCAGGTTCGCCTCGACGCCACGGCGCAGGCCGTCGGGCGTGAAGCCGGTCATCTCCGCCGCCGGCAGGGCGGTGTCGGAGCCCTCGACCAGCGCCCCCACCTTGGTCACGATCACCAGGTCGTCCGGGTAGGGATGCAGCGCCTCCCAGATCAGCTCGTTGGCCGCCACCCCGTCACGTGAGTAGTAGTGCGAGGTGTCGATGTGGTTCACGCCGAGCTCCACGGCCCGGCGCAGGATGGTAAGGGCCGTCTCCCGGCTGGGCGGCTCGTCGCCTCTCGGCCAACCGGTCAGCTTCATCGCGCCGTATCCGACCCTCGCGACGCTCAGGTCGCCGCCGAATGCCCATCGCTCCGTCGTCACGATCACTCACCTTAGACGCTAGATCAACACAACCGTAAAGCCGTTGTGGCGAACAGTCGGCACGGTACTGGAGATCTCGCGGGTCTAGCGTTACATGTGCCCGGGAATACGGAGAGCGCGTCTGCCATGGCTGACATCGATGCCGCCGCTATGAAGGGATGGCGATCATGTCCGCTGCGATTCGTTCCAGAGGCACGCCCCGTCTGGCGACAGGGCTCGTCGCCGCCGCGTTGACGCTGGCGGTCGGCGGGGGCACAACCGCCGCGGCAATGCCCCGGGCCTGGGCAAGCGTTACGCCTGTCACCGTGACCGAGCGGGAGTTCTCTCTCACGCTCTCGACGAAGAACTTCACCCCAGGGACCTACATATTCACGATCAACAATGCGGGGACAGCCTCGCATGGCCTGTCGATCAAGGGGCCCGGCGTCAACTCCACCTCCAGCATCGTCTCAGGCGGAAAGTCGACGAAGCTCACTGTCGCGCTGAAGAAGGGGACGTACGAGCTATGGTGCCCGGTGGATAACCACCGCTCGATGGGGATGATGACGACGATCAGCGTGAAATAGCGACCCACACCCGCCATCCGGGACCCACCGGTGGCGGTGCCACATCGTCCCCGCGCTTTGGGCTCACGGTGCGAATGCCTCGCCGTGATCCTCGTCGGGCAAGGGCTGGCCCGCCTGCGCCGCCAATGCCGGATCAGCCAGGATTCTGGCGGTCGCCCGCCATTCCGCCGTGACTCGATGCAAAGTGGCATGCACGTCGAGGTCGACCACGTCGCGAGTTGCGCGACGTCGCGGACGAATTCCTGACGCTCGCCCACGGAAAGGTGGCGAACCCACGGGAAGACCACGGGTAGGGAACGTTCGACCGCCCGAGCCCCCTCATCGCTCGCGACCAGGGCGGCAAGCAGGCGAGGCATAACGTCAGCCGTCTCCTCCCGCTCCCGATCGTGCCGCGCGGTGGTGATGCACAGGTCTTCGCCGTCCCGGCGCTTGACATGCAACCGCTGCACTCGGTCGAGCGCGTCGGCGACTCGTTTGGAGTGCTTGGAGAGGTCGGAGAAGGGCACGGTCGGAGTGGCCATGCCGCAAATCCGCTTCAGAACAAATTCCGAAGTCAATGGAAACGACCCCCTCCCAAGGCGGTCCCAGCCTGCTGCCGGGCGCGCGTCACGTAGATCCCTCAGCAGCCGAGGGCGCCCTGGAGCGGGACCGGTGTTCGGACGGTCGCAGCCAAGCACCGCGCCGACCTTCCACCGGGCCGCCCAGAGCGCGCGAACGACGAGCGGTTACCACCAGTAGTCGAAGGAGTAGCCGCTGACAGGAGAGTAGATGATGGGACCGACCGTATATCCGCTGTCAGCCATGTTGTTCCGGTGTCGATGCAATCCTGCTTTTGACCTGCTCTCCGCCTTGAAAGACGGAGGTTCCCGTGCCGCTTACGCGGCAGCTCGTGCCGCTTGTGCGGCGCGTGCTGTGGAACGGGGTGCTTGACGCTTCTCGGACCCGGATGGGTCTCCACGCCCTGGGACGACCAGCCCGGCCGCCCGATATCTGGCCAACGTGTTCTTCGCCCCGACGATGTCGGCGTGCTCGGCGTGCCCGCAGGCGGTGCAGGAGAAGACCGCTTGGCTCTCGCGGCTCTTGTCATCCACCGTCCCGCAGGCAGGTGCCGGGCACGTTTGCGACGTGTACGCGGCCGGGACCTTCACCACGACGGTCCCGGTGTAGCGGGCCTTGCTCCGCAGGGCGCTCTCCAGGCCGTACCAGCCCTTGTCCAGGATCGCCCTGTTCAACCCGGACTTCGCCGCCGCCCCATTACGCAGCCATCGCCCCACCTGATCGGGGTCGGGCCTGGGCCGCACGGCGGCGGTCATACCGCCGATGTTGAGGTCCTCCAGGACCACGACGCCGTAGCGGCGAGTCAGGCGATGCGCGGCCTGCGCGTGCAAATCCGCGCGACGCCACCGGACACGCCGCATGATGGCGCCCATCGCCGCCACGACCTGCCGACGCCGCCCAGAACCCTTCTTCGACCGGGCAAGCCGCCGCTGCAGCCGCAGATAACGTTCCGCCTCACCCGCAGCCAGGAACCCGAGATCGCGCTGCCGGTCCCCTTTCCGCTCAGAGGGCGGCACCAGGCTGGACACGCTGCCGGTTCCGGCGTGGCGGCGATCGAAGAACTCCCCGTCAGAGGTGACCGCCGCCGTAACCACACCCCGGTCCACCCCGGCATGCGCGCCGGGATGGACATGCTGGTCCACCTGAGCCAGGCCGTCCTCCACCAGGAACGAGATGAACCAATGCCGGCCGTCGCGGGAGACGGTCGCGGACTTCACCACCCCACCCAGCGGGCGCGACATCCGAAACCTCACCCACCCGAATTTCGGCAGGAACACCCGCCCCCACCTGCGGTTGATCCGCTCGACGGGAGTGTGTTTCGCGGTGGGGAACCGAAACGACGGCCTCCACCTCGTCCGCGACTTCCAACGAACCTTCCAGGTGCCGTGCTTGCGGCACGCCTTATCCAGGTCCTTCAGCGTCTGCTGGATCACCTGGGCGGGAGCGTCGGCGAACCAGTCGCAGTACGGATCCTTCTTCGCCTCGGCAAGCTGCGCGCACTGCTCCTCGTAGCTGAGGTACGCGCCTCGCCGCCGGTATTCACGGCGCTGCTCGAGCCCGGTGTTCCACACGGCCCGGCAGATCCCGCCCAGCCGCTCGGCGAACACCCGCTGCCCGAAGTCGAACTCCAGCCGATACTTGCGACCCGCCAACACGATGGAACCCCCTCGCGGTGCGACACCCACCTCTCATCGACTCGAACACATTATCGCCTGGTCTACGGGCTGGGAAGTGGAATATCTACGAGGCAGACACGTGGTTTCCGCGATGCACGTCCATCTGGTCTTTGTCACCAAATATCGCACAAACGTGTTCAACGACGCGATGCCGCGACGCTGCGAAGACATCATGATCGAGGTATGCGACAGCTTCGAGGCCGAACTCCGCGAGTTCAACGGCGAACACGACCACGTCCACCTCCTCGTCCACTACCCCCCGAAGATGGCGGTCTCCAAACTCGTCAACTCGTTGAAGGGCGTCTCCTCGCACTACCTCCGCAAGGAATTCACCAGCCGGATCAACCCCGCCATCACGCACGGCCCCTTCTGGTCACCCTCCTACCTCGCCGCCTCCTGCGGCGAAGCCCCACCATCGATCATCAAGACGTACATCGAACAACAACGCCGCCCCACCTGACCGCTCCTGGATCCGCGCTACGAGCCCCAGGTAAAAGCCGCAATGGTATGTACCTCCGCCGGCGATCGCGCCATTGCTCGGGAGTTTCTGCGGTATCCGCCTTCACGGACGCGCTCGCCGCCACCGCGCCCATCCCCAAGGCCAAGGGAGTCGCGAGCAGCGCGGAGAGGACGATTTTGGCCGCGAGTTTCGACTGCATGCGCATCGTTCCTCCATAGAGGTGATGTCACCGCGGATTGATTGCTCTAGGCAGCGTGACATAACACGCTGCCATCACGATGCCGTCAGCCTGACGGAGGCAACCTTGCACAACGATCGCTCGCCATTCAGCGATGATCCGATGCCATGGAAGACGTTCTGATCGCTCGACACATCGCGCAGATTTACTTGATGAGCCTGAAGATGAACGGCGCGACCAAGCCGAGGAGGGCGAGGGCCTCGGTGAGAACGAAGCCGAGGAGCATGTTCTGGCGGATCAGCCCGTATGCTTCCGGCTGGCGCGCGATGGCCTGCACGCCCTGCCCGAAGATGATGCCGACGCCGATGCCGGGACCGATAGCGGCGAGACCATAACCGATCGCAGTGATGTTGCCAGAGACCTGAGCGAGAACATCCATTGTGGTTCCCTTTCTGGACATCCAGTGAAGCATTACGGTTAAGATCATTTCTTCACATAGACTGCGGCGAAAGGAATATTCGGTCAGACCAAGTTTTTACGGGATCACTCGTCAATAAACGCGCTAGACAAACTGGCTTGAGCATTTTTGCCGGCCGGACCTGGGCAGATGGCCCGGCCAACGCGACCCCAGCCTTCGCGGCCCGCCACTGAACATGCCCGGATCAAGCGTCCGTCATCGACAGCCGGACGCGCTCAGGTCAAAAGTCCGCCTGCGTTCAGGAGGGCGGAGCCCTCCTGCGGGAGGACGCCCGAGCGTAGCGAGGACCATGCCCTTGTGGGGGTGTGGGGGGCGCTGAGCCCCCCACAAAACACAGCCCAAGCCCTCAAAGCGCGAAGCGCCCCAACCGGCGAAGGACCTTTAGAGGTCGCCTTCGACCCGCATCACGCTGGCCACGGCCCGCACGATGTCGAGGTCCCGGAGTTCCTCCATGGTCGCCGAAAGTGCCGCGTCCGTGGCGCGGTGGGTCACGATGACGAGTTGGGCGTCGTCCCCGTGCCCCTCCTGGCGCACCGTCTGGATCGACACGTCATGCTTGGCGAACAGGTCGGCCACCCGAGCCAGCACGCCCGGCTTGTCCGCCACGTCCAACGCCACATGGCACCGCGTCACGGTCTCCCCCATGGGATGCACGGGCAGGTCGGCGTACGTCGACTCCGCGGGGGCGCGGGTGCCCGCCAGGCGGTTGCGGGCCACCGCCACCAGGTCGCCGAGCACCGCCGAGGCCGTTGGGGCGCCGCCGGCGCCCTTGCCGTAGAACATGAGCTGGCCCGCCGACGCCGCCTCCACGAAGACCGCGTTGTACGCCTCGCGTACCCCGGCCAGCGGGTGTGTCCGGGGGATCATCGCCGGGTAGACCCGGACCCCGATCGAGCGGCCGTCGTCGGAGCGGGCGCAGATGGCCAGCAGCTTGATGACGTAGCCCATGGCCTTGGCCGAGGCCACGTCGGTGGCGGTGATCTCGGTGATGCCCTCGCGGTGCACCTCCGCCGCGGTCACCCGGCTGTGAAAGGCCAGGCCGGCCAGGATCGCGGCCTTGGCGGCGGCGTCGAAGCCCTCGATGTCGGCGGTGGGGTCGGCCTCGGCGTAGCCGAGCGTCTGGGCCTCTTCAAGGGCGTCGGTGAACGAGGCGCCCGTGGAGTCCATCTTGTCGAGGATGTAGTTGGTGGTGCCGTTCACGATGCCGAGGACCTGTTTGACGTGGTCGCCGGCGAGTGACTCGCGCAGCGGGCGCAGCAGCGGGATGGCGCCGGCCACGCTGGCCTCGAAGTAGAGGTCGGCGCCGCCCACGCGGGCGGCCTCGTGCAGGGTCGCGCCGTCCTCGGCGAGCAGGGCCTTGTTGGCGGTGACCACCGACTTGCCGCCGGACAGGGCGGACACGATCAGCGATCGGGCGGGCTCGATGCCGCCGATGACCTCGATCACGATGTCGACGTCGTCGCGGGTGACCAGTGACTCGGCGTCGGTGGTCAGCAGCTCGGGAGCCACGTCGACGTCGCGTTTGCGGCCCATCCGGCGTACGGCCACACCGGCCAGCTCCAGCGGCGCCCCGATGCGGGCGGCCAGGTCGTCGCCCTGCTCGTGCATCAGCCGGATGACCTGCGAGCCCACCACCCCGCAGCCCAGCAGGGCCACTTTCAGCGGTTTCACAGCTGCCCCCTCAACAGGTCGTCCTCGGTCTCGCCCCGCACGATGACGCGCGCCTCGCCGTTGGTGACGGACACCACGGCGGGCTTGGGCAGGTAGTTGTAGTTGCTGGCCAGCGACCGGCAGTAGGCCCCGGTGGCCGCCACGGCGATCAGGTCGCCCGGTGCGAGGTCGGCGGGCAGGAAGCAGTCGCGCACGATGATGTCGCCGCTCTCGCAGTGCTTGCCGACGATGCGGCTGAGCATGGGCTCGGCGAAGCTCTCGCGGCTGGCCAGCACGGCGGTGTATTCGGCGCCGTAGAGCGCGGTGCGCACGTTGTCGCTCATGCCGCCGTCGACGCTCACGTACGTACGCAGCCCCTCGACGTCCTTGACGGTCCCGACCTCGTAGAGCGTGATCCCGCCTGGCCCGACGATCGTGCGGCCGGGCTCCACGGTCAGCTTCGGCACCGGCAGCCCGGCGTCGGTGCAGACCTTGGTGACGATCCCGCGCAGGCCGTCGGCGATCTCCTTGATGTCGGGGGCCTCGTCGCCCTCGATGTAGGCGATGCCGTAGCCGCCGCCCAGGTCGAGCTCGGGCAGCACCACGTCGTGCTCGTCCTTGATCTGCACGAGCAGCGTGGCCAGGCGGCGCGCCGCCACCTCGAACCCGGCCGTGTCGACGATCTGCGAGCCGATGTGCGAGTGGAGCCCGACGAGCTCCAGCGCGGGCAGCGCGAGGATGCGGCGGACGGCCTCGGCGGCGGCCCCGCTGTTGAGCGACAGCCCGAACTTCTGGTCGTCGTGCGCGGTGGCGATGAACTCGTGCGTGTGCGCCTCGACCCCGGTCGTCACCCGGATCATGACCTTGGGCCGCACGCCGTACTTCTCGGCTAGGAACCCGAGCCGGGCGATCTCCTCATAGGAGTCGACGACGATGTGCCCGACGCCCGCCTCCAGCGCCCTGGACAGCTCGGCGGCGGACTTGTTGTTGCCGTGCAGCGTGATGCGCGCGGCCGGGAAGCCGACGCTGAGCGCGACCGCCAGCTCGCCGCCGCTGGCCACGTCGAGCCCGAGGCCCTCGTCCTGGAGCCAGCGGACGATCTCCTTGCACAGGAACGCCTTGCCCGCGTAGTGGACCTCGGAGCCCGCGAAGGCCGTGGCGTAGTCGCGCATGCGGGAGCGCACGTCGTCCTCGTCGAGCACGTAGAGGGGCGTGCCGTGGTCGCCGGCCAGATCGCGGACGTCCACGCCGCCGATCGTGAGCGCGCCATCGGTCCGGCTCGACGTTCGCGGCCAGATCGCGGGATTGATCCGGTTGAGGTCGGCAGGCGCCAGCGGAGGGCGCTCATGGGGCAGCATCTCAGCGTGCCTGTCCCCGGCGGGATGGACGAATCGACTCACCCGAACGAGGCTATCGGACCCGCCGAACCCCCCGGACCCGCTGCCCACGTATCGAGACGCGATCAAGCTCCAGAAGGGATATTTTTACGATTTTTCGCCCTTTAGCCGGATATTTTGCCAATCACAGCCGGTCCGGTCCCGGCAACACCTTCAGCGCCGCCGCCGCCAGCCGGACGCGTGCTGTGTGCACCGGTGCGGGCGGCTCGTCTCCCACGGGTACGGCGGGCGCCAGCTCGTGGGCGTCGTGGTAGGCCGTCGCCAGCCGTACCAGATAGGTCTCCCACCCCGGAGCCCTGCTCAGCCGCCGCCCCGGCAGCTCGGCCAGCACTCGTAGCACGGCGCGGTCGCGTGGATCGGCGAGCAGCTCCGGCCGGAAGGGCCCGGCGGGGACGCCCAGGTCACGGGCCCAGCGCTGGACGGCCGCCGCACGCGCGTGCCCGTAGTGGACGACGAAGCCTGGGTTCGCCCACGTACGAGGGAAATCCGGCCAGAGGTCAGGAACGTCGACCGGCTCCACCGAGTCCACCAGCGCCCCCGGCACCTCCACGACGATCCGCAGAAACCCGTTGTCCAGCACCTGCACGGAAGAGGCACCACGCAGCCGCGCCGCCAGCGAGGCGGGCGGGAGGCCGCGACGGAGCGCGGCGGCCGAGACGTAGACCGCCTCCCGCTCCCACGTGCCCTCCGGCACCGGCGGCTCCCCCAGCACCTCGGCGAGCTGCTCCGGCGTCATGAGACCCGAGCTAGATAAGTGCGTGCGGCTCGGCCGAGCCGTACTCGACGAGCTGCGCGGCCCCCAGCAGCCACCGGTCCTCCTCGCGCACCCGCACGTAGCCGAACCGGTCGGCCGAGAAGACCTTGATCCCGTCGGCCCGGCACTGCCGCATCATCACCTCGTCCCACCCGTCGGTGAGATCGGCGAACCCGAGCTCCCGAAGCGTGTTGCGGCGGGCCAGCAGCGTGGCCCCGGCGATCTCCGGCAGGTAGGAGTATTCGGCGTCCGGCTGCTTGAGCAGCGTCGCCTGCGGCTTGCGCAGGTGGGCGTAGAAGGCGGCCTTGCCGACGATGTCGGCCGTGCTGAACAGGAACGCCCTGCGCAGGTCGGCCAGGTAGTGGGCGCCGTAGATGTCGCGCGGGTCCATCACCGCGACCAGGTCGCCCTCGCACAGGTCGAGGCCGTGGTCGAGCATGGCGCCCGTGCTTGCGGCCGGGTCGAGGTCGCGGAAGACCACGTCGACGCCGGTCAGGACCTCGCGGACGCGCTGCTCGGCGCCGCGCCAGGCGAACACCACCATCTGCGTGACCCCCGACTGCCGGGCCACCTGGGCCAGCGCGTGCTCCAGCAGCGCCGAGTCGGGCACGGGCAGCATGACCGAGGTGTTGAGAGTGGCGCGTACGGCGGGCAGGCCGATGGCCTCCAGCAGCTCGTCGGTCCGCTCGGACATCGTGCCGGTGGCGTGCGCGCGGCGCAGGGCGACGTGGGCCCGGCGATCGTCGGGCTCGGTGCCGATCGAGGTGTTGCACGCCGCGAGCTCGGCCAGCACCCACTGCGGCGTGCCGGGCGGGCAGGTGACGGCGGCGGGCCAGCGGTAGGAGGTCAGCACGTCGGGGTAGGTCAGGTGCTCGGGCAGGAGCTGGTCGAGCGTGAGCACGCGGTCGATCCGGCCGCCCGACAGCGGGATCGGGTTGTGCACCCGCGGCTGCACCCCGAAGTGCAGGCGCGGCCAGCCCACCGTGAGGTCGTTGGTGAAACGGTGCTCGAACAGCTCCGCGGCGGCCGCATAGGGGGCGGCGTCGCCCTGCGTGTGCCAGAACACCGTGCGGATGCCCCGCTCGGCGCACCAGGCCAGCAGGGCCTTGAGCCCCTCGCCCGGCTCGCCGGTGATCTCCTCGGCCCACGGCCCCTTCGTGACCGACTCGACCACGAGCAGGTGCGGCACCTCCTGCGGCAGCACCCTGGCGAAG
The DNA here is from genome assembly GCF_019396345.1 of Nonomuraea guangzhouensis. Lineage (GTDB taxonomy): Bacteria > Actinomycetota > Actinomycetes > Streptosporangiales > Streptosporangiaceae > Nonomuraea > Nonomuraea guangzhouensis. The sequence goes on from NZ_JAHKRM010000001.1 coordinate 302,074, forward strand.
TCGCGCGGCGTGAAGCCGGTCGTCTGCCGCCACTCGTAGCGCAGCAGCGCCTCGGTGTGCGGGTCGGCGATCACCGCGGCGGTGAGGTGCGGGCGGGTGTTGGGGCCGGTGGGCACGCGGAACGGCTTGAGCCTGAACGAGGCGCCGTTGAGCGTGCGGACGGAGGTGGTGGCCTGATAGGCGGCGCCGGGCCGCTCGTCCTTGTCCTTGCTGGTGACGGCGATGGGCTTGCGCTTGGGGGCGACGGGCCGTTTGACCGGCTTGGCGGCGCCCTTGAGACCTCTGGCCAGGCGGACCGGGTTGCTCTTGCCGGTCCTGATCGCGTCGCCGAGCCGGTTCCAGCGGGCGACCTTGATCGAGGAGAGCTTCCAGTTGGCCACCTCGGCCTGGAAGCGCTGCTCGGCGAGCTCCTTGCGGAGCTTCTCCGCGGCGGCGCGCTCGCTCTCCAGCCGCTCCTCCGCGTCGGTGAGCCGCTCGGTGAGCGCCTTGGCCTCAGCGGCGTGGTGCTCGGCCTCCACGAGCCGCGCCTGGGCCGCGTCCAGCAGCCTGGCCAGCTCGGCCGCGTGCTCGGCCTGGGCGATCGCGTCACGTAGCGCTCGCCTAGTGCTCTCCAGCTCAGTGCTCACCGAGACCTCCGATTCCTAGCCCGGCAAAGGATACTCTTTTGCGGGAAGCGGCTTGAAGGGATGAGATCCGGTGCAGTTCAACGTGCGGCCCTATGTCTGCGGCGGCCTCGGCCGGATCGACACCGTCGTGCTCGGCAAGCTCGCCGCCGCGGGGCCGCGGGTCAGGCCCGCGCTCCAGACGGCCGAGGCGGCGCTGTTCAGCTCGGCGCCGCTGCCGCCCTATCACCGCGCCGGGGGCTCGTTCGCGTTCTCCTGGGGCGAGCGCCGGCCTGCGGCTCTCGACGGCTGGATGACGGTCGCCGAGACGTACGAGACACCGGGGCTGATCGGCGACGGCTCGCGGGTCACGCTGCACGCGGGCGCGCTCGGGCTGGTCGACGTCTATTACGTACGGCATGGCGATGCGATCTACTTCTCGTCCCTGATCCAGCCGCTGCTGTCGCTGGTCCCGATCGAGATCGACTGGTCGGCCTGGGCCTCGATCCTCCAGGTGACGTTCCCGCTCGGCGAGGTCACGCCCTACCAGGGGGTCAAGCGGCTGCCGGGGTCGAGCGCGCTGGTGTTCGACGGCGAGCGGCTGGCCACGGAGCGCGGGCTGCCGCGCTGGCTGCGCAGCGAGCCGTACGAGACCTGGACGAGCGCCCACGAGATCGTGGAGCTCCTGCACGAGGTCTACAAGGACTATGACGGGCGCAAGCTGCTCGTGCCGGTCAGCGGCGGCTACGACTCGCGGCTGCTGGCGAGCGTGGCGCGGGCGCGGGGCTTCGACGTGGAGTCCTGGACGACCAGCCCCGACGACGGCACCGACACCGACATCGCCTTCGCCCGCTCGATCACCCGCGAGCTGGGCATCTCCCACCGGGTGATCACCCAGTCCGCCGACGCCTATCCCGGCGACGCGGCTGAGGTGGCGCGCCGGCTCGAATACCTGACGCCGCATCACGCCTGGTACGCGCCGTTCGCCAAGGAGGTGCACCGGTCGGGCCGGGTGCTGGTCGACGGCCTGGCCGGCGGGCCGCTGTTGAAGAACTTCATGGTGAGCGGGGCGGCTCTGGAGGCCACCTCACAGGCCGAGCGGTCGGCCGCGGTGCTGAAGTCGCTCAGCCTCGGCGCCCCGTCGCAGCCGTTCCTGTCGGAGGCGGCCAGTGCCTGGATGGACGAGGCGGTGCGCGAGCAGTTCGCCGCCGCGACCTCCATGCTGCACGGGCACCGGGCCGAGCTGCCGCTGTCGGTGCTGCACACCCGCACCGTGCGGGGCATCGCCCGCTCGGCGGTCAACCTGGTCGGGCCCGAGGCGTCGTTCGCGGCGCCGTTCATCCACCCCGACTTCTTCGACGCGGCGCTGTCGGTGGGGGTGGCGCGCAAGGACAAGGGCCGCTTCTATCGCGAGGTGCTGCACGCCGCCAACCCGCGGGTGGCGGCGCTGCCGTCCACGAACGTGGTCAAGCAGCCGCTGCTGCGGGTCCCCTTGCGGTCCACGGCCGCGCCCGCGCGCGCGTACGCGCACCGCATGCTGGAGACGGTGGCCGCGCGGGTGCCCGGCCTGCTGTCGGACGAGCTGCACATGGTGATCGCCGGCGGCCCCGACGCGTTGACCCGGTTCAGCGGGTGGAACGACCGGTTCTGGATCCGCGGGCTGGTGCTGTTCGGGCTCTGGCTGAACGACTTCGAGAACGATCTAGGTGAAGTGTCATCCCCTTTCTGATGAACTCTCGGTAACATCACGGTTACGTAGCGATCTCGCGGGTATTACGACGAGCACAGCACAAGCGGGTTCCGGAAAGCCAACGGGCTGGTAGTGTTCGGCCCGTAAGCGCCGCACAAGCGGGCACCGGGTCACAAATCCGGTCCGTTCAGGGCATGAGGTTCGCAGGGATGACGACCTCAGGCGGCGCGGTCACCAGCTAGTAACGCCGGGGAAACCGGTGACTCCGTCCTGCCCACATCTCCTTCTGTGAGCGACATATGATCAACGCATCCCCAACACCGGAGCCGATTTCCGAGGCATTCATCTCGGAGGATCCCTCTTGGTACAAGCGGGCGGTGTTCTACGAAGTTCTTGTCCGAGGGTTCAAGGACTCCAACGGCGACGGCACCGGAGACCTGCGTGGTCTCACGGAGAAGCTCGACTATCTGGAGTGGCTGGGCGTCGACTGCCTCTGGCTGCTCCCGTTGTACGAGTCGCCGCTGCGCGATGGCGGGTATGACATTTCCGACTATATGAAGATCCTTCCGGACTTCGGGGATCTCGGAGATTTCGTACACCTGATCGAGTCGGCGCACGAGCGCGGGCTGCGGATCATCACCGACCTGGTGATGAACCACACGAGTGACCGTCATCCCTGGTTCCAGGCGTCGCGGCACGACCCGGAAGGGCCGTACGGCGACTTCTACGTGTGGGCCGACGAGCCGACCGGCTTTCCCGACGCCCCGATCATCTTCATCGGCGCCGAGGAGTCCAACTGGACCTACGACCCGGTGCGCAAGCAGTACTACTGGCACCGCTTCTTCCACCACCAGCCGGACCTGAACTATGACAACCCGGCCGTGCAGGAGGCCATGCTGGAGGTGCTGCGGTTCTGGCTGGACCTGGGCATCGACGGCTTCCGGCTGGACGCGGTGCCCTACCTGTTCGAGCGGGAGGGCACATCGTGCTCGGGGCTGCCCGAGACGCACGCGTACCTGAAGAAGGTCCGCGCCGAGGTCGACCGGCTCTACCCTGACCGGGTGCTGCTGGCCGAGGCCAACGGCTGGCCCGAGGACGTCGTCGAATACTTCGGCGACCCCACCGTGGGCGGCGACGAGTGCCACATGGCCTTCCACTTCCCCCTCATGCCGCGCATCTACATGGCGGTCAAGAAGGAGACGCGCGAGCCGATCTCGGAGATCATGTCGCGCACTCCCAAGCTGCCCGACACCGCCCAGTGGGGCATCTTCCTCCGCAACCACGACGAGCTCACGCTCGAGACGGTGACCGAGGAAGAGCGCGACTACATGCACAACGAGTACGCCAAGGACCCGCGCATGCGGGCCTACCTGGGCATCCGCCGCCGGCTCGCGCCGCTGCTGGACAACGACAGGGACCGGATCGAGCTGTTCACGGCCCTGCTGCTGAGCCTGCCGGGCTCGCCGGTCATGTACTACGGCGACGAGATCGGCATGGGCGACAACATCTGGCTGGAGGACCGCGACGCGGTGCGCACGCCGATGCAGTGGAGCCCCGACCGCAACGCCGGATTCTCCTCCGCCGACCCGGGGCGTCTCTACCTGCCCGCGGTCATGGACCCGATCTACGGGTTCCAGGCGGTCAACGTCGAGGCGCAACAGCGCCATGAGGGTTCGCTGCTGCACTTCACCCGCCGGATGCTGGAGATCCGCCGTAAGCACCCGGTCTTCGGCACCGGTGCCTACACCGAGATGTGGTCGTCCAACATCAGCGTGCTCACCTACGTACGCGAGGACGGCGACGACATCATGCTGTGCGTGAACAACCTGTCGAAGTACCCGCAGCCGGTGGAGCTCGACCTGCGGCGCTTCACGGGCATGACGCCGGTGGAGGCACGGGGCGGGGTGCACTTCCCGCTGATCGGTGAGCTGCCTTACCTGCTCACGCTGCCCAGCCACGGGTTCTACTGGTTCGCGCTCAAGAACATCCCCTCAGCGTGAGGTGACGGGCACCTGGGCGCGGGCCGCGCGGCGGGCCGGAATGAGCGCGACCGCGAGCGCCGCGCCCACGGCGACCAGCACGGCGAGGACGAGGGTGAGGGGCGAGGGCGGGCGGCCGATGCCCGCCCCGACCCCGCTGGTGTAGCCCTGGAGGTCGATCAGCCCGGTCACGACCGAGGCCCCGACAGCCGTGCCGGCCACGATGCCGAGCACGACCAGCAGCCCGGTGCCCGTCACCAGCGTGGCGATCACCTGCCGCGGTGTCAGGCCCATCGCCTTGAGCACGGCCAGATCGAACGCGTGGTCGCGTAGCCCGAGGGCGCTGGCCGTGAGCAGGTTGGCCAGGCCGATCAGGGCCAGCACCACGATCAGCCACACGATCACCACCCGGATGACCGACAGCCGGTCGGCCGGGTTGACCACGCGCTGCACGTCGAGGTTCTCCGACGACGCCGCCAGCAGCCTGCCGCGCACCTCGCCCGGGTCGGCGCCCTGGCGTAGCGCGAGGGCGTAGAACTCGGGCGGCACGGAGTCCTTGGCGGCCAGGCTGTCGAGCCCCACGGAGAGCACTTCTCCGTCGAGATCCGGCTCCACGGTGCGGCCGACGATCCGCACGATCAGCGGCGAGCCACCGACGGTCAGGCGGACCCGGTCGCCGATCTTGGCGCCCAGCAGATCGAGCAGCCCCTGCCCGGCGACGGCCTCGCCTGGCTGGCCGTACATGCGGCCTTCGACGACCGGGAACGGGTACGGGTCGGCCGAACTGCCGAGGGCCCGCACCCTGACCGAGCGGGCCTCGCCGGGGGCCAGAGCGTTGACGTCAGCGCCCGGGTAGACGGTCTGGACGTCCTTGTCGGATTCGGCGTAGCTCTGGGCCTGGGCCGGTTCGAGCTTGCCCGGCCTGACGTACAGGCTGGCGTGCTGGCCGACCTGCTCGGGGTGGCTGAGGAAGTTGTCCAGCGTGGACCAGACGCCGAGCCCGATCGTGATCATCATCATCGGCACGGCCAGGCCGAACGCGGTCAGGAACGCGGGCAGCCGCCTGGTGAAGGCGTCCCGGGTGCCGAGGATCAGCGCGGGTGGCAGGCGTACGAGCAGGGCCAGCCGGGCCAGTCGCGACAGGTGGCCGCGCGGCGGCGCCGCGGGGGCGCCGGGGATGGGCGGTGTGCGCCCGCCGCGCCAGGCGGGCACCCCGACGGCGGCCAGCACGGTCAGCGCGGTGCCACCGACGATGGCCAGCACGGGTACGGGCGCCACGGAGGTGGTGCCGAGCACCGCCACCGTCACCGCCCATCCGGCGAGCGTGCCGAGGCCGATGCCCAGCAGGCCGAGCGCGCCGTGCTCGACCAGGAGCAGCAGGGCGACCTGGCCCCTGGTGAAGCCCATCGACTTGAGCGTGGCCAGGTCGCGCAGCTGGCCGAGCACCCGGCCGCCGGCCGCGTTGGCCAGTGCCAGGGCGGCGGCCACCAGCCCGACCACGCCGAACAGCGCCAGCAGCGTGCCGAGCAGCCGGTTGTCGAGCTCCATCGCGGCCCGCACCTCGCGCCAGTTGTAGACGCGCTGCAGCTGGCCCTCCAGCATGACGACGACGCGCTGGGAGACGACCTGGGTGGCGTCGGGGTCGGTCAGGCGCAGCCCGGTCATCCACTCGCTGTGGCCGAGCATGGGTTCGATCTGGTTAAGCGTCTCCGGCAGCACCCAGGCCAGGCCGGGTGTCCACTCGGGGTAGAAGCCCTGCTCGGCGGAGTCGGCGATGCCGCGTACGTACAGCGTGTAGCGTTTGCCGATCAGCGTGATGATCGAGAAGGCGTCGCCGGGCTTCAGCCGCAGTGCCTTGGCGAAGGAGTGTTCGACCACCACGCCGTCGGGCTGGGCGGGGTCGAGCCAGCGGCCCTCGGCCACGACCGGATGCGCGACCCGCGGCGGCGTGGCGGGCATCGCGTGCAGCGACGCGGGCTCCTTCTTACCGTTCTGCACCACGGTGACGGGCGCGGACCGGTAGGGCCCGGCGATCTGCGCGACGCCGTCGATGCCGCCCAGCGCCACCTGAGGGCTGTCCTTGGTGTAGAACCACACGTGGGCGCCGTCGGTCTGGGCGAACAGGCTGCGCCACGGGTTGGTGCTGTCTTCGAGCAGCGTGACGGCGGTGATCAGCGCGGCCACGATCCCGGCCACGGCCAGGACGGTGAGCAGCGCCTGGCCCCGCCTTGCTCGCAGGTCGGCCTGGACCCACCGGCTGCCCGCTCTGGCCGTGCTCATCTGAGGTCGATCACTTCGCCCGCCGTCCCCGTACGCCGGCGGGCGATCCGGCCGTCGTCGACGATCGCGCCGTCGAACAGGGACACCAGGCGGTCCGCGAGCGCGGCCACGCGGGCGTCGTGGGTGACCATGACGATGGTCTGGCCGTCCTTGTGCACCTCGGTGAGCAGGCGGAGCACGTCGCGCGTGTTGCGGCTGTCGAGGTTGCCGGTCGGCTCGTCGGCCAGCAGCACGCTCGGCTGGTTGGCCAGCGCGCGGGCCAGCGCGACCCGCTGCTGCTCACCGCCGGACAGCTGGCCGGGCGCGGAGTCGGCGCGTTCGGTGAGGTTGAGGGCGCCGAGCAGGTGCTGCCGGCGTTCGCGGGCCTCGCGGGGCGAGGCCCCGGCGAGCAGCGCGGGCAGCTCCACGTTGTCGGCCACGGTCATGTTGGCGACCAGGTTGAAGAACTGGAAGACGAAGCCGATCTTCTTGCGCCGCAGCAGCGCCCACGCGCTCTCCGACAGCGTGTCGACCCGCTTCTCGTCGAGCCAGATCTCGCCGCTGGTGCGGGAGTCGAGCCCGCCGAGCATGTGCACCAGCGTGGACTTGCCCGACCCCGACGGCCCCATGATCGCGACGAACTCGCCCGGCTCCACCTGCAGATCCACCCCGCGTACGGCCGGTACGGGCACCGCGCCGCCGGAGTAGATCTTCACCAGGTTGACGGCCTTGAGGACGCTCATGCCAGGTCCTCCTGACAGCGTTCGAGCCACTCGAGGTCGGCCTGCAGGTGCAGCATGGCCCCCTCGATGAGCAGGAGCGCCACGCGGTCGGCCGCCGGAGTGCGGGCGAGGAGATCGTTGAGATCGCTCATGAGCGAAAGATAGTGCCGCCGCTGCCGGTTGATGAGCGCCATCCGGTCGGCGATGCCGGTGAGCGGCGCCAGAACGAGCTTCATGAAGAACTCGTCACGCACCCGCGGGCCTTCGGTCGGCTCGTCCACCCAGGTGGTGAGCACGTCGCGGCCCTTGGCCGTGATGTAGTAGACCTTCTTGTTCGGCCGGTTGGACTGCTCCACGTCCACGGCCCTGACCAGGCCGTCCTTCTCCAGTCTGCCGAGCGTCACATAGATCTGGCCGATGTTGGGAGACGGATAAGCGCTGCCGAAGGTCTGCTCAAGAGCCTGTTTGAGCTCGTAGCCATGGGCAGGTTCCTTGGCCAGGAGCGCCAGCAGGTGTGGCCGCACACCTCACCTCCCCCTTGCGTTACAGATGCGTTACGCGGCTATCCGTTGACCGCCACATTACATGTGTGCATAACATGAATGCATCTACCTAACACGAATGTAATCATTCTGAACAGGGAGGTAACAGGGTGCTTCGCTCGTTGCCGATCGTGCTTGCCGTCTTTCTGACGGCCGCCTGCGCGGCGACGGGTGATGAGGGCGGCGGCGACACCGGTACGGGCGGAACAGGCCCGATCACCTTCGCCACCGGACGCGACACCACGGCGTATCTGCAACCCCTGCTGGATCGCTGGAACCAGGCCCACCCGGCCGAGAAGGTGACGCTCCTCGAACTGCCCGAGGCCGCCGACGAGCAACGCGCTCAGATGGCGGCCAACCTCCAAGCCCGGAGCAACCGCTACGACGTGCTCGGGCTGGATGTGGTGTGGACTGCCGAGTTCGCGGAGAACGGCTGGATCATCCCCCTGGAGCGCGGGTTCTTCCCGCTCGACAGGCTCCTGCCGCCCGTAGTGGACACGGCGGTCTACAAGAACAAGCTGTGGGCGGTGCCGTACACGAGTAACGCCGGCCTGCTCTACTACCGCACAGACCTGATCAAGAAACCGCCCCGCACCTGGGCGGACCTTCGCCAGCAAGCCCTAGCAGTAACGAAAAAGCATGATATTGAGGGTTACGCCGGGCAGTTCCTCGCGTACGAGGGGCTGACCGTGAACTTCTCCGAGGCCGTGCAGTCGGCAGGCGGGCAGATACTCAGCCCCGACGGCACGGAGGTGACCCTCGACCCGGCCAAGGCCACGATCGCGCTGGACTTCCTCCTCCAGGGCCTGCGCGAGGGCTGGATCCCCAAGGAGTCGCTGAGTTACAAGGAGGAGGAGTCCCGCCTGGCCTTCCAGGAGGGGCGCCTCGCCTTCGCCCGCAACTGGCCCCACGCGTACGGGCCGGCGACGGCCAAGCTCGGCAAGAAGTTCGCGGTGACCAGGCTGCCCGGCCTGGACGGCCCGGGATCGAGCACGCTCGGCGGCGTCAATCTGGCCGTCAGCGCCTACTCCGAGCACCAGCGCACGGCGCAGGAGTTCATCCGCTACTTCACCGGTCTGGAGAACGAGCGGCGGGTGCTCACCGACGGTTCGTTCCCGCCGGTGTGGACCGAGCTCTACGACGATCCGGACCTGATCAAGCGGTTCCCCTACCTGCCAGTGCTCAAGGAGAGCATCCTCGCCGCCAAGCCGCGGCCGGTGAGCGCGAACTACAACCAGATCAGCCTGGTGATCGCGAGCACGGTCGCCAAGGCGCTCAGCCCGCCGTACCACGAGGCCGCCGACGACGTCGCGACCTCAATGAAGTCCGAACTGCAAGAGATCATCAGAACCCAGTGAGGCAGCAATGCAAAAAGCCAGAGCAGCAGCGATCCTGGCGGGGCTCGCGGTAGCGGTCGCCGCCTGCGGAAACGCGCCGACGACCACGCAGCCCGCGGCGTCGAGCTCGGCATCGGCGACCGCCGGCGGCGGCAAGACGCTGCAGGGCGTCAAGCTCGAGGTGGCCGCCAAGTGGACCGGCGACGAGCAGAAGAACTTCCAGAAGGTGCTCCAGGCCTTCATGGACAAGACCGGCGCCACGGTGACCTACGCCTCCACCGGTGAAGACACGGGCGCCTACCTCGGCCCGCGCATCCAGGGCGGCAGCCCGCCCGACGTGGCGATCCTGCCGCAGCCGGGCCTGGTGCAGCAGTACGCCAAGCAGAACGCGCTGAAGCCGCTCACCCCCGAGGTGACCAAGGAGATCGACACCAACTACACGCCGTACTGGAAGGAGCTGGGCTCCGCCGACGGCAAGTCGTACGGTGTGCTGATCAAGGCCGCGCACAAGTCGCTGGTCTGGTACCGCTCGCAGGCGTTCGACGACGCGGGCGTGCAGGTGCCGACGAACTGGGACGAGCTGGTCAAGGCCTCCCAGACGATCGCCGACTCCGGCACCCCGCCGTTCTCCTTCTGCGGCGCCTCCGGCTGGACGCTGACCGACCTGTTCGAGAACGTCTACCTGTCCAGCGCGGGCCCGGAGAACTACGACAAGCTCGCCAAGCACGAGATCCCGTGGACCGACCCCAGCGTGGCCACCGCCCTGCAGAAGATCGCGCAGATCGTGGGCAAGAAGGAGTTCGTCCTCGACGGCAACTCCGGCGCGCTGCAGACCGACTTCCCGACCTGTGTGACCAAGGTGTTCGGCCAGAAGAAGGCGGCCATGGTCATCGAGGCCGACTTCGTGGCCACCCAGGCCACGGCGGACGGTGCCAAGGTGGGCGAGGAGGCGAAGTACTTCCCGTTCCCCAAGGCCGGTGACACCGCTCCGGTCGTGCTCGGCGGCGACGTGGCCGTCGCGATGAAGGACTCCCCCGGCGCCATGGCGCTGCTGCAGTTCCTGGCCTCCAAGGAGGGTGGCGAGATCTGGGCCAAGCTGCCCGGCTACCTCTCGCCCAACAAGAACGTCTCCCCCGACAACTACCCGGACCCGCTGACCAAGGCGCTCGGGCAGACGATCATCTCGGCCGGCGACGCGGTCCGTTATGACATGTCCGACTTGTCGCCCAGCGCCTTCGGCGGGACCGACGGCAAGGGCGAATGGAAGGTGCTGCAGGACTTCCTGCGTACGCCGACCGACATCAAGGGCGCCCAGACCAAGCTCGAGGACGAGGCCAAAAAGGCCTGGAAGTAAAGAGGTAAGGCCGTGACCGAACGGTTGGACGGCCCGCAGGCCCCGCTCGAGGACGACACCTCGGGCGGGTCCGCCTCCGGACCTGATGAAACCCCCCGAAAGCAACGCCTCATCGGCCCCTCGCCGACGGTCGCCCTCGTCTTCCTTCTCCCGGCGGCCGTGCTGCTGGGGATCTGGGTGGTCTACCCGATCGTCTACTCGATCTTCCGCAGTCTGTTCGACGCCGCCGGCAACGGGTTCGTCGGCCTGGGCAACTACACGACGATCTTCACTGATCCCGGCATGCTCACCACGATCAGGAACAACCTGATCTGGGTGGTCGTCGCCCCGATCATCGTGACCACGCTGGGCCTGATCTTCGCGGTGCTCACCGAGCGCATCAAGTGGGCGACCGCGTTCAAGCTGATCGTGTTCATGCCGATGGCGGTCTCGCTGATGGCCGCGGGCGTGATCTTCCGGCTCGTGTACGACGAGGACCCCGACAAGGGCGTGGCCAACGCCGTACTGACCACGATTCACGACACGTTCTCCTCCTCGCAGGGTTACCCCGAGGCGCGCCCCCGTGAGGGCGACCAGTCGGCGGTCGCGGCGGACAAGGGCGCGGTCGTCACCAAGCAGCCCGTCCAGGCGGGCCAGCCGGTGCTGATCCCGATCGTCGGCATCAAGCCGCAGATCATGCCGAGCGACGCGCAGCCCGCCAAGGCCGCCCCACCGGGCAACGACCTGTCCGGAACGGTGTGGTTCGACTTCACCGCGGGCGGCGGCGGCAAGAACGGCGCCGTCGACGCCAGCGAGAAGGGCCTGCCCGGCATGACCGTGGAAGCGGTCAAGGACGGCAAGGTGGCCGGCACCGCCACGACGGCCGACGACGGCACCTTCCGCTTCGACGGGTTGCCCGCGGGCTCCTATGTCGTACGGCTGCCGCAGTCGAACTTCCAGGCCGCCTACCACGGCCTGACCTGGCTCGGCCCGACGCTCATCACGCCCGCGATCATCGGTGCCTTCATCTGGGTGTGGGCCGGGTTCGCCATGGTGCTGATCGCCGCCGGTCTGGCGGCCATCCCGCGTGACTCGCTGGAGGCGGCCCGCATCGACGGCGCCACGGAGTGGCAGGTGTTCCGCCGGATCACCGTGCCGCTGCTGTCGCCGGTGCTGCTCGTCGTCTTCGTGACGATGATCATCAATACGCTGAAGGTGTTCGACCTGGTCTTCATCATCGCGCCACCATCGGTCCAGCCACAGTCGAACGTGGTCGCGCTGGAGATGTGGCGGGTCTCGTTCGGCGGCGGGAACAACCAGGGACTGGGCAGCGCGCTCGCGATCTTCCTGCTCATCCTGGTCCTTCCCTTCATGATCATGAATATCCGCCGGTTCAGGAGGGAAGACACGTGACGACGGCAACCGCCGCGGCACCCGCAGAGGTGTACGCGGGCGCTCCCCGCAGAACCGTGATCACGCGGATCGTCGACCGTCTCGGCGGCGGCGCCGTCCAGGTCGTGATGGTGCTGCTCGGCCTGTTCTGGCTGGTCCCGACGCTCGGCCTGATGGTCGTCTCGCTGCGCTCGGTGAAGGTCAACAGCGCCGAGGGCTGGTGGACCGTCTTCACCAAGCCCGCCGAGCTGACCATCCAGAACTACAGCAACCTGCTGGCGAGCGGCTTCACCGCGTCGTTCTGGAACACCGTGTTCATCACGGTGCCCACCACGATCCTGGTGATCGGGATCGCCGCGATGGCCGCCTACGCGTTCGCGTGGATGGACTTCCCGGGCCGCGACCTGGGGTTCCTGATCGTGGTCGGGCTGCTCATCGTGCCGATCCAGATCGCGCTGATCCCGGTCGCCAGCTTCTACGGCGGCGTCGGCATCTTCGGCACGATCCCCGGCGTGGTGCTGTTCCACGTGGCGTTCGGACTGCCGTTCGCGATCTTCCTGCTCCGGAACTTCTTCGTCGGCATCCCCTCGTCTCTGCTGGAGGCGGCTCGGATGGACGGGGCGTCGGAGGTGACGATCTTCATTCGGGTGGTGTTCCCGCTGGGCAAGCCGGCGATCGCGTCGCTCGGTATCTTCCAGTTCCTCTGGGTATGGAATGACATGCTCATCGCGCTGGTCTTCGCCAACCCGGAGAACCAGCCGATGACCAAGGCACTCCAGTCTCAGATGCGGCAGTTCGGGTCGAACGTGGACATCCTCTCCTCGGGCGCCTTCCTGTCGCTGATCATCCCATTGGTCCTCTTCTTCGCCTTCCAGCGCTACTTCGTGCAGGGCATGATGGCCGGTTCGGTGAAGTAGACGGACACGACGCAGAAGCCCACCGGACGCGGGCGCCCGTAACGCTCCCTCTCACAGATCCGAAAATCAGACATGAAGCTCCTCGCGCTGGCAGTCGCCACGTCCCTCGCCTTCGGCGCCACTCCCGGCGCGCCCGGAGCGGGAGATCCGTACTTCCCGCAGCAGGGCAACGGCGGCTACGACGCCGGGCACTACGACCTCGCGCTGGGCTACGACCCGGGCCCCAACCGGCTGAGCGGCGTGGCGGCCATCACCGCCCGGGCCACGCAGGAGCTGAGCCGCTTCGACCTGGACCTGGTCGACACCCTGGCCGTGCGGTCCGTCACGGTGAACGGCGCGGCGGCCACGTTCAAGCGCAGCGGCCCCGAGCTCGTCGTCACCCCGCCCGGCAAGCTGGCCTCGGGGCGCTCCTTCTCCGTCGTGGTCCGCTACGACGGTAAGCCGAAGTCCGTCGTCGACCCGGACGGCTCGCGCGACGGCTGGATCCGGACGGACGACGGGGTCTTCAACGCCAACGAGCCGCAGGGCGCGATGTCCTGGTACCCCGGCAATCACCACATGACGGATAAAGCCACCTATCGCTTCACGGTGACCGTGCCGAGCACGCGGGTGGCGGTGGCCAACGGTGACCTGGTGTCGAGGACGTCCCAAGGCGGCCGTACGACGTATGTGTGGAACTCCACGGAGCCGATGGCCAGCTACCTCGCCACCGTCACCATCGGAAAATTCCAGCTTTCCGACACCAAGATCGGAAATTTCCGCGTAATCACCGCTGTGGACCCACGGGACGCGGCGAAAGCCGGAGACTTCGCCAAGCGCCACAAACCAGTGCTCGACTACTTCAGCTCGCTCTTCGGCCCCTACCCGTTCTCCTCGACCGGCGGCATCATCGACCACGCGCCGGACATCGGCTACTCCCTGGAGACGCAGACCCGCCCGATCTACCCCAAGGTCCCGAGCGAGTCGCTGCTCTCCCACGAGCTCGCCCACCAGTGGTTCGGCGACGCCGTGACGCCGACGCGGTGGAAGGACATCTGGCTCAACGAGGGCTTCGCCACCTACGCCGAATGGCTCTGGCAGGACAAGCTGGGCACCAAGAAGCTCCAGGACTCCTTCGACGAGGCGTACAGCCGTACCCCGGAGGACGAGTTCTGGCAGACGCCCACCGCCGACCCGGGCGGCGCGGCCAAGCTCTTCGACGACGCCGTCTACGACCGCGGCGCGATGACGCTGCACGTCCTGCGGAGCACGGTCGGCGATCCGGCGTTCTTCACCATCCTCAGGACCTGGGTCAACGACCACAAGTACGGCAACGCCGACACGGCCGCCTTCATCTCCCTGGCTCAGCGCGTCTCGGGCAAGGATCTCGGCACGCTCTTCGACCTCTGGCTGTACCAGCGGGGCAAGCCTGCGCTGTGATCATTCTGGTACGGCGGCCGTCCGGATTCGGGCCGCAAGCCGTAGCAGACCTGACTAAGCTCAACGGCCATGGCCAGTCGTCCCTTGAACGAAGTCGTCGAAGCCGGATGGGCCAATGCGCTCGAACCGGTCGCCGAGCGTGTCTCCCAGATGGGTGAGTTCCTCCGCAACGAGATCGCCGAAGGCCGGCAGTATCTCCCCGCGGGCGCCAACGTACTGCGCGCCTTCAACCAGCCCTTCGACGACGTCAAGGTGCTGATCGTGGGCCAGGACCCCTATCCCACTCCCGGTCACCCCATCGGGCTGTCGTTCTCCGTCGCCCCCGATGTGCGGCCGCTGCCCGGCAGCCTGCTCAACATCTACAAGGAGATGGAGACCGACCTCGGGCTGCCACGGCCGTCCAACGGCGACCTGACCCCCTGGGCCGACCAGGGCGTGCTGCTGCTCAACAGGGTCCTCACGGTGATGCCCGGCAAGCCCGCCTCCCACCGGGGCAAAGGCTGGGAAGAGGTCACCGAGCAGGCCATCCGCGCGCTCGTTGCCCGCGACAAGCCGATGGTCGCGATCCTGTGGGGCCGTGACGCGCGCAACCTGGCACCGATGCTCGGCAATGTGCCGCGGATCGAGTCCGCGCACCCGTCACCGCTGTCGGCACGCAACGGATTCTTCGGCTCCAGGCCCTTCAGCCGCGCCAACGAGCTCCTCGTCCAGCAAGGCGCCGGTCCGGTCGAGTGGAAGCTGCCCTAGCATCTTCGCCATGAGTGATAACGAAAAATTCCTGCGCCTGACGGTCGAGCTGACCGTCGAGGTGCTTGACGTGGACGCGCTGCAGGCCGCCGCGCTGGCCGAGATCCGGCACCCCGACGCCGAGCTCAGCGACGACGAGCGCGTCGAGCAGGCCGAGCTCGTCAAGTCGGACGACACCGGCGCCTCGGCCCTGCAGTGGCTGATCGAGCCCGACCACGTCCTCCAGCTCGTCGACCACATCGACGAGATCGAGCCCCGCGAGGCCGTGCTGGGCGTCGAGCCGTCCGACGGCCCCAGCGAGGATGAGGAAGAGGACGACCACGAGCACGCTTGAGTCCGGTGCGGGCCGCGGCGTCGCTTGTCCGGCACCGTGGCCCGCGCTGTGAGTTCTGCGCGTTCTGAGGGGGTACTTCATTGATCGTCGCATTCTCGATCACGCCGCTGGGCGTCGGCGAGGGGGTCGCCGAGCCGGTCGCGCGCGCCGTCAAGGTGGTGCGGGAGAGCGGGCTGCCCAACCGGACGGACTCCATGTTCACCACCGTCGAGGGTGAGTGGGACGAGGTCATGGCCGTGGTCAAGCGGGCTGTGGACGCGGTGGCCGAGGTGGCGCCGCGGGTCAGCCTGGTGCTGAAGGCCGATTTGCGGGCCGGGGTCACTGACGGCATGACCAGCAAGATCGAGTCTCTCGAGCGTCACCTGTCCTGACCGCTGGATTCCCGCCGACCCAGGCCGCCTTGATACCTGTCCTGATCGTGCTCACCCGAGGCGCTGGCCGCGGGTGAGCGAGACCTGGTCGCCGGTCAGCCGACGGCGTAGGCGCGAGTGATCGTCTGGGTCAGTCCGGTGCCCGCCGTGTCGGTCACCACCGCGCGGAGCGAGACGAACCCCGCCGCGCGCGGATTCGGCAGGATGGCGGTCCAGCCGGAGCCGGTGCGCTTGACCGGGACGCGGTGCCAGCTCGCACCGTCGTCGGTGGACATCTCCAGCCCGATCGACTTCACTGCCGCCTCCTGCGACCCGGGATTGCGCTCGATCAACAGAGGCAGACGGGTCATGGTGCCCGGCGCGGCGCGGTTGAAGTCGTCCAGCCCCACGGGACGGTAGCGGACGGCGAGCAGCGGCAGCGGCTGCTTCTTGTCCGTGGTCGCCGACCTGAACGTCCACACCGACTCCACCGCCGTGGTGAGTGCCGAGTGCGGCACCTGCCGGCGCATCGACGCCGTCAGCGTGTACGCCCCGGCCCTGGCCGGAAGATCCGCGTGCAGGTCACACCCTGCCGGCTGCTCGATATCGCAGTTGGCGAGATCCGCCCTGGCGAGTTCCTGCCCGTCCTTGCCGAGAGTGGCGGTGCCCGTGGCGGCGAGGTCCGAACCCGTTCGTCCAGGCTCTCCGTCCGCGAACAGCGCCGCCGCGGAGAAGTCCAGTTTGTCGCCGGTACGGCTGCCGCTCGGCAGCAGGAACGACGGCCCAGTGACCGCGGTGTTCCACGTCTCGCTCATGTGACCGCGTTTCATGAGCCGACCGTCATCGAAGATCAGCTGGGTGCCGATCTGTATCCCGCTGCCGTAGACCAGCCCGGGGGTGCGGTATTGGACGAGCGTGCCGGGCAGCGGGATGTCGTCGCCCAGAGGCATCAAGAACGCGTCCTTGGGCGAGAGGCGCGGTCCGGCCATCGGTGTGCCCGTGGCCGCCACGCCTGACGCCCGGTAGGTCGTGCTGACCTTCGTCAGCTCCTTCTGCCTGGCGTTGTAGGCAGGATCTTCGGGAAGGCCGTCCCTGCGCTGGTCGACGAGGTCGTAGAGGTACGGGCTGGGGGACACATCCTTGCTGACCCACTGGGTCCCGAGGCTGTAGGTCAGACCTGGCACGCGGGCGGGAACGACGTAGAGCTCGGAGTTGACGTCCGCGTTCAATGCCAGGGTCATGGTGTTCCAAGCGCCGTGGACCAGCGCGGTCTGGTATCCGAGTTCCAGCCGGGCGGTGGGGTCGTCAAGCGTGGCCTTGGCCGCTTTGCCCCGCCGCGCATCCACCGTGAGCCGCTGATCGCCGCCGTCGATCGTCAACGGGGTAACGGCCATCGTCCTGGCGAATCCCCCGTCGATTTTCTCCTCGAGGTCGCTGTAGACGCTCCAGTCGCCCTTGGGCAGCCGGACTCGCGCCACGCCGTCGCGGAAGGCCAGCGAATGAATGGTCCCGGTCTTCGCATCGTAAATCTGGCTGATCCTGGGGGTGGCCGGAAGGCCCTGTCTGCCGAGGACGGTGACGGTGACGTCGTACGACTCCGGCTCGACGTACGCCCCGGCCAGCGTGCGGATCACCGTCTCGCCCGATCTGGCGGTGACGGTTCCCGGGTAGTCGCCGGGCGCCTTGCCGGCCGCGTCGATGGTGAGCGTGACCGACGCCTCGCCCTTGGCCGGGACCGTGACCTGATCGGCTGCCGGCTTCAGCACCTCGCCCTGCGCCGTCAGGTCGAGGGTGACCGGAGCGTCGCCCGTGTTGGCGTAAGTGATCGTCTTTGTCGCCGTACGTTCGCCGGAACCGCTCCATGGGAACGCCGCCCACAGGTTGCCCGGAGTGGCCGTGACCTGCTGCTTCAGCGCACGGACCAGGTCGATCAGCCCGGCGCCCTGCTGGTAGGGAGTGGCCTCCTGGGCCGGGGCGGCGCTGCCGATCAGCGCGGCCTTGAGCTGCGCGCCCGTCCACTCGGGATGACGCTGGGCCAGGATGGCCGCCGCCCCCGTCACATGCGGGGCGGCCATCGAGGTGCCGCTCATCGATCGGTAGGTGCCCCCGGCAGCGGCGGCCGTGATGTCCGCGCCAGGCGCGGTCACCTCGGGTTTGATCGCGTGATCGCCCACCCGCGGCCCAGGGCTGGAGAAATCGGCCAGGCGACCCTGCTTGTCCACCGCACCCACTGTCAGCGCCGCTTCCGCGCTGCCGGGCGTGGACACCCTGCCGGTGGGTCCGTCGTTCCCCGCCGCGGCGACGAACAGTGCGCCGGTCCGCTCCGACAGCGTGTTCACCGCCTGCTCCACCGGATCCAGCTCCGGTCCGTCCACGTCGCCGAAACTCATGTTGATGACCTTGGCCCCGACCTCGACCGCGGCCCACTCCATGCCCGCGAGGATGCTCGATTCGGTCAGGCCCCAGGCCCCGCCCACCTTCCCGATGGCCAGCTTGGCCTCCGGTGCCACCCCCCGGTACTTCTCTCCGCGGCCCGCCACCGTGGAGGCGACGTGGGTGCCGTGACCGATGGGGTCGTGGATGTCAGGCTCGTCGCTGAAGTTCCGCTCCTGTACCACCGCGTCCTTCAGATCCGGATGGCCAGGGTCGTAGCCCGAGTCGAGGACCGCGACGGTGATGCCCTTGCCCGTCAGGCCCTGTTGCCATGCCTGGGGAGCGCCGATCTGCTTGACGCTCTCGTCCAGCGAGAACGATCTGCGACCGTCCAGCCACAGCTTGGCCTGGCCTGCCGTCAAGGAGCGGGCGCCGGTCAGCTCCTTCCACGTCCGGGCGGCGCTCGCCTTCGGCACGCGTACCGCGCTCATCCCGACGCTGGACACCTGCCGGACCTGACGGGTGCCCTGCGGCCCGGCCATACCCTGTGAGATCACGGGGATGTCGGGGGTGTGGGCATCGTCGTACCGCCAGGCCAGCAGTTGGGTGACGTCGAA
Source organism: Nonomuraea guangzhouensis (assembly GCF_019396345.1). GTDB lineage: Bacteria > Actinomycetota > Actinomycetes > Streptosporangiales > Streptosporangiaceae > Nonomuraea > Nonomuraea guangzhouensis. The sequence continues at coordinate 320,687 of NZ_JAHKRM010000001.1, forward strand.
CAACCGCTGGTCCAGCGCCCCCTGCGCGATCAACGGCATGGCGTCCGAAGGGAAGACGTACAGGTGCCCGTCTCGCACCTGGCTGGTGAAGTCCACCTTCCTTCCGAGTCCGGGCCGTACCTGGTGTCCGCGGCCCGTGACCAGGACCTGATCACCGGTGATCAGCGTCACCCCGTTCGCCTGTGGGGAGCGCTCAGGTGCCGGTGTGGCAGCCCAGGCGGGCGCGGCGCCGATCGCTCCAGCCATGAGAACGGCTAGCAGCGTTTTGCCTAATTGCATGATTTTCCCCATGTTGAGAGAAGGGGATCCGTGCGGCTCACTGAGGAGGCTGATCCGTCCAGCCGGTGGTCACCGAGATGAATCCGACAGGGCCCCCCGCGAGGCTGCCGTCGTCGGCGACGAGATAGTTGGTGCGCATCACCCGAGCGTTGTCGGGATCGATGACCAGTTTGATCTCCAGCTTGCCGTCAGGATCAGCGATCAGCAGCTCCTCCCCGTTGTCGACCGTGCCCGTCCTCTTGACCTCCGGCAGCGTGGCCAGTGCCCGGAACGCCGCGGAACGGACCTCCGACGGCGCCGGTAGCTCCGTGATGAGCGCGAACAGCGAGAGATTCCGCGCTTCGGATGCGCGCAGGCCGCTGTCATCCCCCGGAAGCTCATCGATCCGTGCCTTCAACGCCTCCGGATCCGTCGGCAGCCGGTCGAGGTCCTCCAAGGTCACCTTGACGCCCTTGAGCGCGAGCGGGGCCGGGTCTGTGACGACGGCGTCGGGAGGGTCGCCCGGCTCGCCCTTGGACCAGCGCCGGCCATCTCGGCTGGTCCAGCTCTCTTCCTGCGGCATTTCCGGGTCGCTCCACTTACGTGTGACGTGCCAGTAGTCGCCGGAACCTTCAGGCGTACGCTCCGCACTGACGGCGGCCATGAGCAGGACCTCCCTGGCCGAGGCCGGTGCGGCGGCGGGCGCGGTCACGCCTGTGGCGATCACGGCCACGGCCGCCGCGGCGGCGGCGGTGGCCAGACCGAGTCCTGGCACCAGCCATCCGACCCGCCGCCGGCCTCGCATCCTTTTGTTGAGCCGGTCCCTGCTGCCGTTGATCGCTTCGGTGGACGGCTCCGGCTTGGCCAGCAGGGTGGCGAGCGTGCTGTCCAGGTCATCCATGGACGTTCTCCTTGTCGATGAGGGCGTGGATCTTCGTGCGGGCCCGGCTGAGCCTGGAGCCCACCGTGCCGATGGAGATGCCGAGCGCCTGGGCCACTTCGTCGTAGCTGAGCTGGCCCACGGCCACCAGCAGCAGGGCGTCGCGCTCGCCGCTGGACAGCGCGGCGAGCGCCTTGGCCAGGTGGGGCCGCATACGCTGAGCGGCCACATCGGAGACGACCCGGTTCTCGTGACCTTCCGTGACGGGATCCGGACCCAGCCGGGCCAGCGCCCGGTAATGGCGCGTCTCCTTGCGCCGGTGCCTGGCGATCAGGTTGGTGGCGAAGCCGAACAGCCAGGGCCGCAGGCTCCCGCGTTCCGGGTCGAACCGGTGGCGCCGGTCGAAGGCCAGCAGGAACGTCTCGGCCGTGATGTCCTCGGCGATCTGCGTGTCGAGCCGACCGGCCACGTACAGGTAGATGTCGCGGTAGTAGCGGTCGTGCACGGCGGTGAACAGGTCAGGGTTTCGCCGGAACCGGGCGACCAGTTCAGCGTCGGTCAGCTGTTCGCCCACGTCGGCGATCAAGTTCGTATCTCCGGCATAAGCCTGCCTTCCGGGGCGGTGGTCACTTTCCCCCATCCTTCGCCGCAAGCCAGGATCGTCTTCCCTCGCGCTGGCGTGGATTGATCTATCCTCTTGCCCAGGCTCGATTTCGAGATATGTCTTGACCCGTCCGTTGAACGCGACATATCGTGTTGCTCCGACCAATGACGCGATATTACGCGTTCCCGGAGGTGGGTTCAGTGCACGAGCGAGTACCCGTTCTTGTCGTCGGCGGCGGTTACGCCGGGTTGAGTGCGGCGGCGCTGCTGGCGTGGCGCGAAGTGCCCGTCATGCTGGTCGAACGGCATCCCAGTACGTCGATCCAGCCCAAGGCGTTCGGAGTGGGCCCCAGAGCCCTCGAGTTACTGCGACCGGTGCCCGGGATCGAGCAGTCGCTGCGGGACATCTCGCAGGGCATCGGTGATGGCATGCGCATCGCGATCGCGCCGAACCTGGCCGCCCCGAACCCGCACATGATCGTGACCAACGAACAGGACGAGTTCGCCTTTCTCGCCGACATCACGCCCGTCGCGCAGGTGGGCGCCCCGCAGGCGGAGGTGGAGCGGGTGCTGCGGGCCAAGGCCGAGGAGCTCGGCGCCGACCTGCGTTTCTCCACCGAGCTGATCTCGCTGGAGCAGGACGCCGAGGGTGTCACGGCGGTCATCCGCGCCGACGGCGTCGACAGTGTCGTACGGGCCGACTACGTGGTGGCCGCCGATGGCTTCCGCAGCCCGCTGCGCCCCCGGCTGGGCATCCCCACCTCGGGGAAGGGCGAGCTGGGGTTGATGTGCTCGATCATGTTCGACGCCGATCTGAGCGAGCTGGTACGGGAACGCGAGGTCACGCTCTGGTACCTGCAGAACGAGGTCTTCACCGGCGTCATCGTGACCGGCACGGGCGTGGGCGCGCATGTGGTGGGCGTCAACTACGACCCCGCCAGAGGTGAGAGCGAGGCCGACTTCACCGAGGAACGCTGCGTCGAGCTGGTACGGGTGGCGACCGGCGTGCCCGACCTCGACGTACGCGTGCTCGACAAGACCACCTTCGCCATGGCGCACATCCTGGCCGACCGTTACCGCGACCGGCGGGTGTTCCTGGCCGGCGACGCGGCGCACACGATGCCGCCCACCGGCGGGCAGGGCGGGAGCACCGCGCTCCAGGACGGCTGCGACATCGCGTGGCGGCTCTGGTTGGTGGCGACCGGGCAGGCCGGACCGGACTTCCTCGACAGCTACGACGCCGAACGGCGTCCCATCGGCACGCTGACGGCCGACGCCCAGCTCGCCAACCTCGGCGTCCGGATGCCTCCCGCGATGCGTACCGACTATCCGGAACCGCTCGAAGACCCCATGGGCGTCATCATCGGATATCGCTACCACTCGACGGCGATCCTGGAGGAGCCCGGTGACGACGGGGCGCTCCTGGAGGATCCGCGCGTACCGACTGGGCGTCCGGGCAGCCGCGCACCGCACGTGCCGCTCGACTGGGACGGCCAGCTGATCTCGACCATCGACCTGTTCGGGGCCGGGTTCGTACTGATCGCCGGGCCTGAGGGGCGGGCCTGGATGGACGCGGGGCGGCTGGTCAAGGAGCGGCTGCGCATCCAGCTCACCCGCGTGCTGGTGGACGAAGAGCTGATGGACGTCGAGGGCTGCTGGACGGAGAGGTACGGCGTGGGCAGGGGCGGCGCCGTACTGGTCCGCCCCGACGGCTACGTCGCCTGGCGCTCACCGAACACCGACCCGGACCCCGCGACCACCCTCGAACGGGTCCTCAGGCAGGTGCTCAGCCGCTGACGGGGGCTCAGAGGGCCCGCGCCCACCCGTGCGCAGTCCCACCTCCGCACGCTGACGGCACCCAGAAGAGGCGAGCCGCTAACGAAGTGGCACCGGCAACCTGCCTCAGAAGAGGCGTAACTGCCCGGTTCGCTGGGCTCGGGCCTCGCCCAGCCGGAGTGCCCCGACCGCCGCCAGCAGTAAGACCCCGGACAGTACGGTCAGCCCTGCCAGTTCCCCGGCCAGGTCGCCGATGCCCTGCCCGTCGAGCAGCGCGCCGCGCACGACCGCCAGGCTGCCGGTGAGCGGAAGCACCGAGCCGACGGCCCGGATCCAGCCGGGCAGCGCGAACACCGGCAGCCGCACCCCGCTGGCGAACCACATCGGATCGTCCAGCAGCGTGTAGAGGAAGGCGGCGTCTCTGGAGAAGATCAGCACGCTGTTCAGGAACGCCCCCCACGCGACCGCGGGCACCAGCATGGCCAGGAAGACCACCGCGTACATGGCCGGATGCGCCACATTCACCACGTCCAGCAGCGTGAACATCGCCACCGCGAAACAGGCGAACAGCCAGGCGTTCTGCACCAGCGCGGCGAACCCGTTGGCGACGACCACGGCCAGCCGGTTCGCGGGTGACAGGAAGAGGAGTTCCAGCGTGCCGGTCTGGCGCTCGAAGGAGAAGTGCCAGGCCGACTGCACCAGCGAGAAGAAGAACGTGAACCCGAGCGCCCCCGTGGCCAGGAAGGCGAGCAGCCGTTCCGGGTCGGCGGCGAGCGGCCAGCGCTCGGCGATGCCCGGCGTCGCGGCCAGCGGCCGGAGCGTGTAGTAGGTCTCGGCGAGCTTCAGCAACGGCCAGACCAGCATCGAGAACAGGACCAGCTTGCTGCCGAAGATCTGGCGGTGCTGCTTGAGCGCCTCGGCTCGCATGACCTTCAACGCGTGCCTCACGTCATCACCGGCCACCGGCTGGTGCGGTTGCCGAGCGCGCTGGCCGTACAGCCGGTGCCGGTCTCTGTGCGGCACCACGACGGCGGCGCGCCCGCATCCGCACCGGCCCACGACGGGGTGGCACCCACCTCCGACCGGGCCCACGACGGAGTGGCACCCAGCCGCACGCGACACCACGTCGACGTCACGCCCATCCCCGTACGACACGGCGACCAGGTCGTGCCCGTCCCCTCGGGCGGCCCGATCACGCGACCACCTTCAGCGAGCGGTCGCTCAGCGCGAGGATCGCGTCCTCAAGGGAGGGCTCCACGATCTCCAGCCCGCCGAGCGCGCCGCCCGACTCGATGATCGTCGTGGTCAGCGCCCCCGTCAGGTCGTCCGGATGGTTCAGCTCGACCACCCCGCCAGGTGCGAGCCGTACGCGGCTGTCGAAGGCCAGCGCGGCGGCCTCGATCTGGGGCGACAGGTTCGTGACCGTGATCCGGACCGTGCGATGGCGACCGGTCTGGGCCATCAGCTCGGCCGGCGAGCCCGCCGCGAGGTGGCGGCCGTCGCCGATCACGTACACGTGCTCGCAGAGCTGCTCGACCTCCGCCAGGTAGTGGCTGGTGAGGAGCACGCCTTTGCCCTGCTCGGCCAGCCCGGCCACGACCTTGCGCAGGTCACGGGCGATCGGCGCGTCGAGCCCCAGCGTGGGCTCGTCGAGCAGCAGGTAGTCGGGGTCGTTGATCAGGCCGCGGGCGATGGACAGCCGCTGGGTCATGCCGCGCGAGTACTGTTCGACCCGTGTGCCGGCGGCATGGGTCAGCCCGACGAGTTCGAGCAACTGGCCGATGCGCGGCTTGAGTACCTTGGTGGGGATGTCGTAGAGCTGGCCGAAATACCAGAGATTTTCCCGGCCGGTCATGCGCGCGTAGACCATGCGCTCGCCGCCGGCGATCAGGTTGATCCGCTTCCGTACGGCATGTGGCTGCCTGACCGGGTCGAGGCCGCCCACGCTGACGGTGCCGGACGTCTGCCGGAGCAGCGTGGCGAGGATTTTGATGGTGGTGGTCTTGCCGGCGCCGTTCAGCCCGAGCAGCCCGGTGACGCGGCCGCCGGGGATCGACAGGTTCAGGCCGTCGACGGCCACCTTTTCCCCGAACTCCTTGCGCAGGTTGACGGTCTCGATCATCAATAACTCCGTTCCATGGCCCTGCGCTCCGCCCAGGGCATCGCGAGGAATCCGGCGGCGGTGTAGGCGAGGCCGAGTGCGACGGCTACGGCGAGGCGGCCTGGATCCAGCCCGGTGCCGCCGGTGAAGACGCCGCGGATCACATCCATGGCGGCCGTCACCGGCACCGCCTCGCCGAGCCACCGGACCGCCTCAGGGAGGTAATCCCGCGGAAAGGCGAACCCGGACAGCAAGGCGATCGCGTGGAACACACTGTTCTGGGTGATGTGCGCCTCACCGGCGACGATCATCACGTTGCTCAGCACGGCCGACATCCCGAACACCGCCAGAACCAGCCCCGCCACGGCCAGCACCGCGTCCACCGCTCCCGTCGGCGCCGGCCGTACCCCGAACAGTGCCGCGAACCCGAACAGCACCGCCACCTCGACCGCCACCGCGGTGAAGGCGAACGCCGAGAACCCCAGCAGGTAGGGCAGACGCCGCGCCGGAGCCACGATCAACGCGCCCATCGTGCCCTCGCGCTGCTCCTGGATCATCGCCTTGCCGGTCCAGAGAATGCCGTGCACGACGAACATGTACGCGGCGGCGCCCACGGCGATGTATCCGAGATAGTCGCCGGTGCCCGCCTTCCCGCGGAACTCCGCGGATATCTCACCACCTGCCACGGCCCGCAGCCCCAGATAGGCCAGCCCGATGGTGAAGACACCCAGCAACAGGGTGCCGATGAAGTATGACCAGGGGTAGGCCCGCCTGGTCACCAACCACGACCGTCTCAGGGTCGCCCATGCCACGCTCATGAGTCTCCTTTGGGAACTGACTGAGTTTCTATCAGAGACTCACTTGGCGGTAAAGTCACGGTATGGCTAGAGAGCTGCGCTCGCAGGACGCCGAGTGCTCGATCGCGCAGGCGGCCGCCGTGATGGGCGACTGGTGGAGCCTGCTCATCGTCCGCGAGGTGACGCGCGGCCACCGCCGGTTCGACGACCTGCTGGGCGAACTGGGCATTTCCCGCAAGGTGCTAACGGAGCGGCTCAAGCACCTGGTGGAGCATGGGGTGCTGGTACGGGAGCCGTATCAGAGCGGACCGGTGCGCTACGAGTATGTGCTGACGGACGCGGGGTGGGCGCTGGCGCCCATGCTGATCACCATGCAGGACTGGGCGGACCGCTGGCTCCTGGGCGACGGCACCCTCACGGGGGTGGCGGCACCGCGAAGCGCGGAAGCCGCCCGCGTCCACGCCCTGGTGGGCACCCGCGTCCCGACCCCCCTGTCGCTGCCCGCCACCATCAACCGTCCGCTGACCACCACCAACCGGCCCGGCACCCTCCACCAGCTGCCCGCTACCACCGACCAGACCGACACCGCCGCCGCCGGACCCCGAGATACGGCCACCCATCCACCACTCACCACCGACCAAACCAGCGCCACCGACCACCCACCGACCACCCCCGGCCAGACCGACACCGCCGACCATCCACCATCCACCCGCGGCCAGACCGCCGGCCGTCCCCCGATAGCTGTCGGTCCGCCGGCGTCGGTGGGTGCGCGAACGCCGCTGCTCGATGTCGTGTCAGAGGCACGGGCGACGGTCCTGTTCGGCTATCCGGCGACGGGCATGCCCGCGCCGCTACCGCCCGGCTGGAATCAAGTCCCGGGAGCAGTGGGCTGCACGCTCGAGAACCGCATCTTCCGCGACAGGCACGCCGAGTTCGCCGACCGTGACATCGCCATCCACGGAGTGAGCACCCAACGGCCTGACGAGCAAACCGCCTTCGCCGCCGCGGAAGGCATCCCGTTCCCCCTGCTCTCGGACATGGACCTGCGGCTCGCGGCGGCCCTCCGTCTCCCCACGTTCCGCGCCGGTCAAGCCCTGCGGCTCAAGCGCCTGATCCTGGTCGTGGACCGCCTCCGCGTGATCCGCCACGTCATCTTCCCCGTACTGGACATCCCAGCCGCCATCACCGAGGCGCTGACAGCCACCGAGGCCATCACCTGATCCCCCACACACCCCTGGCGACCGTCGGCCCCCTGCGAGCTACTAACAGGTCGACCGCTCATCGAAGGCGTTACGGAGGGTGTAGTCAGCGGTGGCGTAGTCGCCGCCCTGAAGCTGATCACCAGCGAAATAACCTGCCACTCCGGGGATCCGGTCGGCGTAGGCCTCGGCATCATCGCGAGGACGGTAGCCGAGCCGGTCGTCGAGCTCCCAGAACCGGCGGCTGTTGGCAGAGACCGCGTACGCGGCGGTGAAGGTGACGTCGGCCCGGGTCAGTGCGGCCCAGACGAACCCGGCGCAGTCGTCGGGGCTCAGCCAGGTGGCCAGGTGCCGCGGCTCGCTCGGCTCCGCCTCCAGGCTGCCGATGCGCAGGCACACCACCTGCAGGCCGAACTTGTCGGCGTACAAGCGGCCCAAGGCTTCCACGGCGACCTTGCTGACGCCGTACAGCCCGTCGGGGCGGGGCGGCATCTGCGCCGAGACCGTCTGCGCTGCCGGATAGCAGCCGGTCAGCCGGTTGCTACTGGCGAGCACCACACGCTTGGTTCCCGTGCGTCGTGCCGCCTCCAGCACGTGGTGGGTGCCCAAGACGTTGCCTTCCAGAAGGTCGGCGAGCGGCGCCTCGTCCGGCACTCCGGCCAGGTGTACGACCGCGTCGGCACCATCGATGACCGATATCGCATCCTCGATGCCGGCCAACTGGGCTTGATGGACCTCCTCGTTCGGTCCTTCGGCGGTCAGCGGTGCGCGATCGACCGAGATCAGCCGGCGTAGCCGACGCCGTAGCGGTTCACGCAGCACAGAGCCAACCTGTCCGGCGGCACCGGTGAGAACGACCGTCTCCACTGTCATAGGGCTGAAGTGTGCCAGCGGTCACCGACATTTGATCCTCTGGCGCGTTGACGGCCAATCCCGCCGAGTATTCCTAGATCATTTGCTGGAACTTCCAGGACCCGCGACCCTTCGCGAACCGCGGTTCTGCCGGCCAGAAGTCGGCTCACGCGATCTTTCCCCGTCAGGCGGTCAGCTGGCGATTAACTGCTCCCGCTCTGCCAGCAGTGCCCTGCGCTGGGCCTCCAGCTGCTCTCCGCGCCTGGTCAAGACCTCTACGGTTTTGGTGACCCACTGGTGGAGAGAGGCCACCGCGTCGCGGGTCTTGTTGATGCGCTGGTGTTTGAGCGCGTCCGTGATGATGTTGTCGAAGAACGAGTCCACGAACCACCGCGTGTCCACCTTGGGCATCTGGAGCTCGGCGGCAAACCCGACATCTGCCAGTTCGCGGGAGAAGATGTCGAGCGCTCGTTGGGCGTGCCAGGCTGCTTCGTCCGCTCTTGATAGATGGCCGTGTTCGATGGCGTCGGCCGCCAAGCCACCGCCGAGCATGTCCCAGGTCGACGCGCCGCGTGCCTTGTTCAGGAACGTCAGGACGACGCCCAGTGCCTCGCCCGCGGCCATGCCCGCGTGCCGGGCTTCGGTGTGCTCCCTGAGGTCGGCTTGTGTGTTGGCCAGTTTCTTCGAGATCTCGAGTAGCTTCTGGCCGCGTTCGTCGTCCAGCCCGATCAGGAGTCGCTCCTTGTCGGCCAGCAGGTTCTCGTACGTCTGATGGGCCCCCGAGATCTCGGCCAGTTCTCGTTCGGTGGCCTCGAGGTCGGCGGTCAGGTCGTCGAGCCTGCGGCGCTGGCCGTGTAGCCGTTGCCAGGCGGCCTCCGCTTCGGCTCGTTCCCTGGTCAGGCGCTCCTCCTTGGAGCCCGCGATGGGGCCCGCGAGCACGGCCAGGAAGCCGCCGAGCTTGCCTTCGAGGCGGGTGACGTCGCGCTGTTCCTTGGCCAGTTGTGTCTCCAACTGGCTGGTCAGCTCGGTGACCTCCCGGATCTGGACGGTTGTCGTCTTCCGGCGGGTGGTCAGGTGGTCGAATCGGCGAGTCTGCTCGCGGGACTCTCGTAATTTACGGTCAACGTCTTCGAAAGCGTCCACATGGGTTCTACGAATGGTGAGCATGTGGGGTTCCGTTCCTTCTTGGAGGCTGTGGTCGGGTTCAGGCCACGAGGGCTGAGGACCGGTCCGTCAAGTCACAGCTGATGACCATCGGTACGTCGTGGGTGGTGCGCTGGGTGGCGCACAGCCAGTCGTTGAGCGAGCCGGTGAAATCCGATGGCGGGCCCACCTTGAGGTGGGTGACAAGAGCTGTGCCAGGAGGTGGACCGGCTTTGGGAGAGGCGGTCTGGCCCATGGCAGGGGCGGAGTCGGCTTTGAGGTGGGCGACGTGGCCCACGCCAAGGGGTGAATCGGCCTTGAGGTAGGCAACCTGGCTCACACCAGGGGGTGGACCGGCCTTGAGGTAGGCGACCTGGCCGGCGCCGGGAGGCGGACCGACCTTGAGCCGGCCGATGCGGCCTATGCGGCCGTGGCCGGACGGGTCGGCGGCGCAGGGGGTGAGGTGGACGGTGAACGGTGAGCTGCCGTGGCCGGCTGAGGCTGCTATGCGCTGGTGGTCGTCGATCACGCGCTCGGTGGCGTCCGGGTGGGTCGCGACGAAGGTCAGGTGATCAGTGAGGAGGTGGTTGGCCACTCTGCGGAGGAGGCGGGTGGCGCACAGACTGTGGGCGCAGGCCGCGCCGTCGAGGGTGATCTCGGGCAGGGCGAAGCGGCTCAGCCCTCTGGACGTGACGCGTAGACAGTCGCAGGCGCCGGTGTCGGCCGGGTCCCATGGCGGGCAGGTGGCGTCCCCGTGCACTTGCACGTCCCAGCCCAGCCAATCATCGGCCAACCGGAAACCGGATGGCTCTCCCCCAGCCCGGAATCCGGACGATTCACCTGCAGTCCGGACACTTGGCGGCCCACCCGCAGCCCGAACACCGGACGGCCCACCCGCACTCGCCCGCGACGAAACGGTGGGATTGTCGGCGTCCCGCTCGCAGGTGAGGAGGGTGATGCCGGTCAGCGGGTCGATGACCAGGCCGCCGCACTCCTGGGCGACCGCGCGGGCCGCGGCGCGGGCCACCTGGACGCTGGTGGGCAGCGCGTGCGGAGGTGCCGTGGAGGAGATCACGACATGCTGCTGGGCCCGGCGGAGCAGGTGACGCTCCTCGACCGCGAGCGTCACACCAGCCGGCCGCCACGGGGTGCGGTGATGGGTGACAGTGAGGAGCGGACTGCCCAGGGCCGCGCTCACCCCCCGTCTGTACGGCCTGCCGACCCGCCATGGCATGAACGACTCGATGTCGAAGGGGGTCCGCTCGACGGGAACGACGAAGTGGGACGTCAGCCGATCAGGCAAGGGGAGAGTGATCTTCACGAGAGCCTCCAGAGTGCGGTGAGGCACTCAGGATCCGCGACCGGCAGGCGACCGCGTGGAGGCGAACGGCGTTCTGGGGATAACCATCGGCCGCCGGCTCACGACTGTGGACAAAAATCTGTGGGCAAAGGTCAGGGCGCCGATCTGAAGATCGCCAACGTCTGCCCCGGCAGCCAGACACCCTCCTCACCAGCAGCGACCGGCTCATCAGAGGCCAACAGCACAGCCCCCACAGAAACCGGCAAAATACCAGAATCCTCTCCAAAATTGACGGTGACGCACAGCGACCCCCGCCACATGACCAGCCACTTCCCCAACGGATCGAACTCCACCCGAACCCCATCGAACCGCGGATCCGACAGCTCAGGCAGCGCCTTACGCAGCGCGATCAGGTCCCGATACCAGCAGAGCAACGACCAGTGAACCTCCTGCTTCACCTCATCCCAATCAAGCTTGGACCGCAGGAACGTCTCCACCCGCGACGGATCAGGCGCGTCCCAGGCGTACCCGAACCCGTCGAACTCCCGTTCCCGACGCCCGCCCTCGCTCTCCCGCAGCTGCGCGTCGACGTGGTCGGAGAAGAACAGGAATGGCGTACCGGCCCCCCACTCCTCCCCCATGAACAGCATCGGAGTGAACGGCGAGGTCAGCAGCAGCCCGGCGCCGAGTTTGAGCGCGGAGACCGGCAGTCTGTCGCCCAGCGGGCGGTTGCCGATCTGGTCGTGGTTCTGCAGGCAGGCGACCAGCCGGTGACCGGGCACTCCGGCGAACGGCGCGCCGTGCGTGCGGCCGCGGAAGCTCGACCAGCCACCGTCGTGTACGACGCCGCCGGTCAGCGCCTTGGCCAGCGTGGACAGGTTGGTGAAGTCGGCGTAGTAGCCGTGGCTCTCGCCGCTCACCGCGCAGTGCAAGGCGTGGTGGACGTCGTCGTCCCACTGCGCGGTCATGCCCAGCCCGCCCGCGTCGCGGGAGCGGACCATGCGGGGGTCGTTCAGGTCGGACTCGGCGATGAGCGACAGGGGCCGGCCCACCGCGCAGGACAGCGCGTCCACCTGGTCGGACAGCTCGGCCAGCAGGTGTGTGGCCCGCCTGTCGTGCAGCGCGTGCACGGCGTCGAGGCGCAGCCCGTCGATGTGGTAGTCGCGCAGCCACTGCACCGCGTTCTCGATGAAGTAGCGGCGCACCTCGTTGGACCCCGGCCCGTCGAGATTCACCGCCTCGCCCCAGTAGCTGCCCTCGAATCCGGCGAAATAGGGCCCGAACGGGTGCAGGAAGTTCCCGGATGGTCCCAAGTGGTTGTAGACGACGTCGAGGATGACGCCGATGCCGGCGCGGTGGCAGGCGTCGACGAACGACTTGAGCCCGTCAGGGCCGCCGTACGTCTCGTTGACCGCGTACAGGTCCACTCCGTCGTAGCCCCAGTTGCGCCCGCCGGGCACCGGGGCCACCGGCATGACCTCCACGAAGTCGACGGACAGCTCGACGAGGTGCGGCAGCTTCTCGATGGCCGCCTCGAACGTGCCGGTCTGGGTGAACGTGCCGATGTGCAGCTCGTAGACCACCGCGCCGCGCAGGTCACGGCCGGTCCACTCGTGGTCGGCCCAGGTGTAGCGCGCGTGGTCGTAGACGGCGCTGGGCCCGAAGACGCCGTCGGGCTGGCGGCGGGAGCGGGGGTCGGGGTAGGGGCCCTCGCCGTCGAGTACGTACCGGTAAAGGGTCCCGTGCCCGGCCTCGGGCACGTCGGCCGACCACCAGCCGCCCTCACCGGCACTCATCGCCCGGCGGCCGTCGAAGACATCGACCTCCACGGTCGCGGCGTTCGGTGCCCACACCTCAAAGATCATGTCTCTCCAGCAGGGCGACAGGGTATCGGGCGAGCAGGTGAGCGAGGGGGATGCGGCCGGTGTAGAGGCCGCCGGTGAGCAGTTCGCGCCAGGTGCCGGTCGGCAGGGTCAGCGTGGTGCCGCCCCAGCCGAGGCACATCTCCCGCTCGCCGGCCTGTACCTCCTCGGCTTGCGCTCGGCGGGCCAGCCGGACGGGGAGCCGTGTGGCGACCGCGACCGCCTGCGGCGGGTCGTCGCCGCGGGCGAAGGCGATCGCGTGCTCCGCCGCCTCTCCGTCCGCCAGGATCGGCGTGTACGGCGCGGCGGGGTCGAGCCGGCGGCGCAGCCGCAGCGCCTGGGTCGTCACGGCGAGCTTGGCCGCGTCCCAGCGGGACATCGGCGAGCGCCCGAACGTCACAGGGCGCCGGTTGTCCGGATCGACCAGGGAGAAATCGGTCTGCTCATTGCCCTGATAGACGTCCGGCACCCCCGGCATCATCAGCTGGACGAGCTTGGCCCCGAGCGAGTTGGCCATGGCGAAGGCGTCGATGCGCTCGGTGAACTCGCCCACCGGCAGCTTCACGGCCGCGGCCGCGAAGTCGCGCAGCCGCTGCTCGTACCCCTGATCCGGCTTTATCCAGGAGATGGCGGTCTTCGCCTCCCGAGCCGCCTTGAGCAGATAATCCGCGAACCGCTCGGCGGAGATCGGCCAGGCCGCCATGAGGTTCTGCCAGGCCAGGTAGTCGAGCCGCGGGTCGAAGCTCACGGCCGCCGACCATTCGGACACCGCCTGGGCCCACTCGCCGGGCAGCTCCGACAGCACGGACAGCCGAGCCCGTACGTCCTCCGACCGCTTGGTGTCGTGGGTGGACAGCGTGGTCATCGTGTGCGGCCGCAGCTCGCGGCAGAACGCGTGGAAGTCCGCCACCGGAACGCCGAACAGGTCCGGATCGCCGCCGACCTCGTTCAGGCACGACAGGGGGAACCACCGGTACAGCGCCGTGTCCTCGACCCCCTTGGCCATGACCGGACCGCAGGTCTGCTGGAACCGGGTGATCACGTCGGCCGGGCCGTACAGGACCTGCTGGACGAACGGTTGCACGGCGGGCGAGCATTCGGCGGCGGCCCGTTCGACGATCTCCACCGATTCGGGCGGAGGCGGCTCGCCCGGCGCCATGTACGCCCGGTACACCGGCATCGCGGCGAGCAGCTCGGCGACCGCGGCGGGCGCGCAGCCGGCGGCGCGGGCCAGGCGCCGGATCTCGGCGCCGAAGAACAGCTCGATCACCTCGCGCTTGGCCTCGGCCATCACCGGCCGGAAGTCGGCCGGCTGGCCGGTCAGCCGGGTGAACAGCTCGACCAGCGGCGCCTCGCCGGCCGGATCGACGAACAGGCCGTTGATCCGGTTCAGGACCTCGTAGCCGGTGGTGCCCTCGCAGGCCCAGTCCTCGGGCAGCCGTTCCTCGCCGATGAGGATCTTCTCCACGACCGTCCAGGCGCCGCCGGACCTGGCACGCAGCCGTTCGAGGTAGCCGCGCGGATCGGCCAGCCCGTCCGGATGGTCGACGCGCAGCCCGTCGACCAGGCCCTCGTCGAGCAGCCAGAAGATCACCTCATGGGTGGCGAAGAGCACCTCCGGGTCCTCGACGCGCAGCCCGATGAGCGACGACACGTCGAAGAAGCGCCGGTAGCCCGGCCCCTGACGCCAGTCGACCAGCCGATAGTGCCCGGGGTGGGGGAACACGTGCTCGTGGTAGCGCAGCACGTCGCCGTCGACCACCGGCTCGACGTCGTCGCCGAGCACCGGCAGCGCCACCTTCCCGCCGTCCCAGTCGATGTCGAACCAGCGGGCGTACGGCGAGGCCGGGCCTTCGGCGAGCACGGACCAGAACTGGGCGTTCGTGGTGTTCATGTGGTTGGGCACGATGTCGAGGATGATGCCGAGATCCTGCGCGGCCAGCAGCTCGGCCATCTCGCGGAACCCCTTGGCGCCGCCGAACTCCTCCCGGATCCGGGAGTGGTCCGTGACGTCATAGCCGTGCAGCGAGCCGGGCGTCGCCTGCAGGATCGGCGACAGGTAGACGTGGCTGACGCCCAGATCCCGCAGATAACCGGCGATCTCCCCCACCTGGGCGAACCCGAAGGCGGGCGTCAGCTGGACCCGATAGGTCGAGACCGGCCTAGACACGCCGGAGCACCCGTACGCTGCGACCAGGCACCGCGACCCCTTCCCCCGCTCGGCTCATCCGGACCTCCAGGAAGATCGGCATGGCGGTGTCGATCTCGGTCTGCCACATCTCGCCATAATCCTTGGGGATCGTGAACTGGATCGTCTCGTTGTGGGCGTTGAACAGCAGCAGGAACGAGTCGTCCCTGATCGGCCGGCCGCGCCTGTCGGGCTCGGTGATCGCCTCGCCGTTGAGGAAGACGGCCAGTGACTTGGCGTATCCGACATTCCAGTCGTCGTCCGTCATTTCCTCCCCCGTCGGCGTGAGCCATGCGATGTCGTTCAGGCCCCGCACCGGCTTGCCGTAGAAGAAGCGCCTGCGCCGGAACACCGGATGCTTCTTACGCAGCGCGGCCAGGCGCTGGGTGAACTCCAGGAGCAGCCAGTTCTCCCTGACGTCGGACCAGTCGACCCAGGTCAGTTCGTTGTCCTGGCAGTAGCCGTTGTTGTTGCCGTGCTGGGTACGGCCCAGTTCGTCGCCATGGGACAGCATCGGCACGCCCTGCGACAGGAAGAGCGTGGTCAGGAAGTTGCGTTTCTGCTGCTCGCGCAGCGACTCGATGGCCAGGCCCGCCGGACCCTCCGCACCGCAGTTCCAGGACCGGTTGTCGTCGGTGCCGTCGCGGTTGCCCTCCTTGTTGGCCTCGTTGTGCTTGCCGTCGTACGAGACCAGGTCCTGCAGGGTGAAGCCGTCGTGGCAGGTGACGAAGTTGATCGAGGCGGCGGGCCGGCGACTGTCGTCCAGGTAGAGGTCGCTGGAGCCGGTGAACCTGGAGCCGAACTCGGGCAGCGTCGCGGGCTGTCCGCGCCACAGGTCGCGGATGGTGTCGCGGTAGCGGCCGTTCCACTCCGTCCATCGCGACGGGAAGTTGCCGACCTGGTAACCGCCCGGCCCCAGGTCCCACGGCTCGGCGATGAGCTTGATCTGCGACAGCACCGGGTCCTGCTGGACCAGGTCGAAGAACGAGCTCAGCCGGTCGACCTCGTGCAGCTCCCTGGCCAGGGTCGAGGCCAGGTCGAAGCGGAACCCGTCGACGTGCATCTCGATGACCCAGTAGCGGAGCGAATCCATGATCATCTGGAGTACGTGGGGCGAACGCATGAGCAGGCTGTTGCCGGTGCCCGTGGTGTCCAGGTAGTAACGCTTGTCGCCGTCGACCAGCCGGTAGTAGTCGGGGTTGTCGATGCCCCGGAACGACAGCGTCGGGCCGAGATGGTTGCCCTCGGCCGTGTGGTTGTAGACGACGTCGAGGATGACCTCGATCCCCGCCTCGTGCAGCGCCCGCACCATGGCCTTGAACTCCAGCACCTGGCCGCCCCGCTGCCCCTGGCTGGAGTAGCGGTTGTGCGGCGCGAAGAAGCCGATCGAGTTGTAGCCCCAGTAGTTGGACAGCCCGCGCTGCTCCAGGATGTCGTCGGTGACGTACTGATGGACGGGCATGAGTTCGATCGCCGTCACGCCGAGCTTGGTGAGGTGATCGATGATCTCCGGGTGACCGAGTGCCGCGTAGGTGCCGCGTACATGCTCGGGGATCTTCGGATTGCTGATGGTCAGGCCGCGTACGTGCGCCTCGTAGATCACCGTGTCGTGGTACGGCGTCGCGGGCGGCCTGTCGTGTCCCCACCCGAAGAATGGATTTATCACGATAGAGCGGGGGACATAGGGCGCCGAGTCGGCGTCATTGCGCGCGTCGGGCTGCCCGAAAGGGTAGCCGTAGACTGCCTCGTTCCAGGTGACGCCACCCTCGATCGCCATCGCGTACGGGTCGAGCAGCAGCTTGGCCGGATTGCACCGCAGCCCCTGCGCCGGCTCGTAGGGCCCGTGGACGCGATAGCCGTAGCGCTGCCCCGGCCCGATGCCCGGCAGGTAGCCGTGCCAGATGAACCCGTCCACCTCGGCGAGCGGAACCCTGGACTCGATGTTGTCCTCGGAGAACAGACAGAGCTCAACCTTGTACGCGGCCTCCGTATAGAGGGAGAAGTTGGTGCCCGCCCCGTCATAGGTCGCCCCGAGAGGATAGGGGTCTCCCGGCCAGATTTCGATCATCGAGGCTCCCTTGCCGTCTTTCCCATGTTCCGTTCCCTCGCTTCGCCCGACAAGCCCAGCCTCGAAGGAGCCGCCCGGCATGGCGGATCAACAGGTCCTTCCCATAAGACGGCTTTGCACGCTTTTTGCCTGGCGGGCCGCCTCTGACGGCGCGGTATCAGAAGCGGCCCACGTTCACAGCATGCCTCTGGCCGACCGAGGCTCCTCAGGCAGGATTCGTACGGAACGCCCCTGCCGGATGACTTCGAGCAGCACCCAGTGCGGGCTGCCCGCGCGCGGCCGGACGACCACCTCGCTCGCCCAGCAGGCGGCCGCGATGACCTCCCGGCCCTGCTCGATGGCCGAAGGTGTGGTCCCGGCCCGGCACCACACCCAGACGCGCTCGCCGAACGGAGCCGGCGCGCACCACACGATGACCGGGATCTTGCCCCGCCTGTTGACGACGTACGCCTCGACGAGGCCGACACGGATCCGGTGCGCGGTGACC
Source organism: Nonomuraea guangzhouensis (assembly GCF_019396345.1). Classification (GTDB taxonomy): domain Bacteria; phylum Actinomycetota; class Actinomycetes; order Streptosporangiales; family Streptosporangiaceae; genus Nonomuraea; species Nonomuraea guangzhouensis. Next base: position 338,201 of record NZ_JAHKRM010000001.1, read on the forward strand.
ACGCACCGGATCCGCCCCCACGCCCCTGACCGCGCGGGCGGCCAGAGGACGACCACGGCGGGCACGGCTACCACCGCCAGGGAGATGGGACCGAACGAGGTGACGATCAGGTAGATGAGGAGTGGCAGACAGACGACCGTCGCGACCTCATACCGCCACCGCCAGAGCACGACCAGGGGATTCGGCCGTGATATGGGGGTGGTGGCACGGTTCAGTGCGTCCAGGAGCGGCCGGTTCATCGCCGCACTCTGCCCAACCCCAGGCAGGCGCGGCACAGACCCCGCCTGGTGACGCCTTCGCCCTCGCAGGCGGCACAGCGTACGTAGGTGTCGAACTCGGGGGCGCGATAGACCCTCATGAGCGGGGCCGGCCGGCGCACCTGCCAGCCCTGTCCCCTGGCCCTGGCATCCAGCTCGGCGAACGCCCAGGCGTCGAGGACTTCGAGCAGGCCGGCCAGAAGGCGACGGACGGGATTACGAACGGTCGATTTTCTGGTTATGTTGCTAACATCCATGGTGGATCGTCCTTCTGCTCTGGCAGTGGGGGATGATCGTTCTTCAGCTGGGCCGGTGCGGCTACACCGGTCCAGCTTCGCGTCTTGGTCCCTGCACAGGTCCGGGACCGGGTGAGTCCTCCTACGGGCATCACGTCCTCCTTCTTTGTCTTCGGTGGTTGTTTACCCGCAATGCGCATGCCTATGGCAATTGCCAGTGGAACATGTCGGTGACGTTTGCCTTACTCACATGCCGTAGGCAATCACCGTCAGCTGGGCATAGGATCTCGGCACGGCGTCACGAAGAGGTGATCGGCCGACCGCGCCGCACAGATGGATGAGGGATGATGGCCAACCCCACCCTGCGCCAGCGGCAGCTGGCCAAGCGACTACGCGAAATGCGCGCCGAGGCCGGCCTGAGCATCGCCGAGGTCGCCGAGCAACTGCTCTGCTCCCCCGCCAAGGTCAGCCGCATCGAGACGGCCCAGCGCCGGGCCAGCCTGCGCGACGTCCGCGACCTGTGCCGGCTCTACGAGGTCGCCGACCCGACCGAGCTGATGACGCTCGCCCGCGAGGCGCAGCAGCTGAGCTGGTGGCAGGACTCGGAGGACGTGGGCTTCCGGCCGCTCATCGGGCTGGAGACCGAGGCCGTCGAGATCGCCGAGTATGAGACGACCACGATTCCGGGGCTGCTCCAGACCGAGGACTACGCCAGAGCGGTGATCCAGGGTTTCCTGCCGCGCATCGCGGCAGACGTGCTCGATGAGCGCGTGGCGGTCCGCATGAAGCGCCAGGAGACCCTGCACAAGCCGTCGCCCCCGCGCTACTGGGTCCTGCTCGACGAATCCGCGCTGCACCGCCACGTCGGCGGCTGGCCGATCATGGCGGCGCAGCTGACCCAGCTCGCCGAGCTGAGCCAGCTGCCGCATGTCACCGTTCAGGTCGTCCCCTACAGCATCGGCGCTCACATGGGGTTCGACAGCGCGTTCATGCTGCTGAGGTTCGCCCCCAGTGCCGGGGTGGCCAACACCGTCTACTTCGACACCCTCGCCGGCCAGATCTTCCTGGAGAAGCCCAGCCAGCTCGATCGCTTCGAGGAGGTGCTGAACCATCTTCGCGCCGCGGCACTCGACCCCGGCGACTCCCGGAAACGGATATTGGAGCAGCGCGATGTCTTCGCAGCTCACAAAGGTTGAAAACGATTCGCCAAGCGTTCGAAATTACCCACGGCACTTGCCAAACGGGGTTTAGCATGCGTCGTAATCAACACGGCGCGCGCTCCTAGGAGATCCGCCGTTCCTAGGCAGGAGAGTGACAATGACCTCGCATCCTCAGCTGGAGCCTAAGTGGCGGGTCTCTTCCCGCTGCAACAACGGTAGTTGTGTCGCCGTGGCGGTGCTTCCCAACGGTCGAATCGCCGTCCGCGACACCAAGGTGGCTGGGGGCGACATCCTGCAGTTCTCTCCTGAAGAGTGGGCCAGCTTCATCGGGAGCATCAAGGGGTAGCGCTCGACGACGTACGGGGGCGGGCGGAGGCCGCCTGCCCCTTGCGTGACATCCGCCTCATCGCTCAAAGAATGGGCGAGATGTCGGGTTACCATGACGGAGCACCATGCCCTGCCGCCGACCCCCTGCGAGGTACCGCATGAGTTCCCCCCAGGCTCCGCGCGATCTGACCTGGCACTCGTGCAACAACGGCAATTGCGTGGAGGTAGCGAAGCAAGCCGACAGAGTCCTCCTCCGAGTCGGCACGGACTCCGCGGGAGCGCATCTGTCGTTGACCCGGCAAGACTGGGAAGGCTTCCGAGACGGCATCAAAGCCGGGACCTTCGACATCATCTAGCCACCAGGTTTGACCGTTCCCTGCCCGGCTATTTACCGATGCCATGGGCGGATTCAAGAATTTCCTGTTACGTGGCAACATCGTCGAGCTGGCGGTCGCGGTGATCGTCGGCGCGACCTTCAGCGGCCTGGTGCAGGCGCTGGTCTCCGACCTGATCACACCGCTGATCGGGGCGATCACCGGCGGGAGGCAGCCGAACTTCGCCGAATACTCGTTCACCGTCAACGGGAGCCAGTTCAAGTACGGCGACTTCCTCAACCACCTGCTCACCTTCCTGATCATCGCTGCGGTGATCTACTGGCTGATCGTGATGCCGATGACCCGGCTGATCAGCCTGTTCGACAAGGGCAAGGCCGCGACGACCAGACAGTGCCCGGAATGTCTGAGTGAGATCCCCATCGAGGCGCGCCGATGCGCCCATTGCACGGTGGAACTGGTTCCGGAGTCCGAGAAGCCGCGCTAGACGCGGTCATGAAGATGGGCGTTCCCGCTTGTCCGGGGGTGAGTGACACCAAGTGTGGCTCTATCCGACAAGATGAGCGGGTGAGCGTTGAGTTGATGGTCTGGGACGAGTCCGCGCCGATCAGCAGGGATCAGGCGCGGGCCGCCTACCTCGCGGTCAAGAAGAGCGAACCCGTCGCGGGCGACGTGCCGGAGGTGGCCAAGGAACTGCCCGGCGTGGTCACGGTCTATCCCGGACATGTGCTGGTGACGATGGACCTCGACACGATGGACGAGATGTCGGCCCAGGTGTTCACCGTCGCGCGGGCTCACGGGCTCGTCTGCTACGACCCGCAGCGCGATCTCGTGCACAATGTGACACCGCTCGGCGTCTATGAGGGCATGCAGCTCCACACCGGCGACGGCATGATCGTGCATGACCCGGATCTCGGGCTGGTGCATGACGTGCTGGCCACCATGTCGCCGCAGAACCCGTTCGTCACACTGGTGAACTTCGGCCGCCACTTCATCCAGGTCTCCCCCGGCTACGAGCTGGAGTACAAGGAAGAGGCGCTGGCGCGGACGATGGTGGCCGAGCTGGCGGAGGTCCAGCGGGCCTTCCACGAGTACGCCACCGGCGACCGGTCGTTCCTCGCCCGCCACGACTGGACCGCCTAGCTGCTCACAGGACCTCGCGGAACAGGTCCGGGTTGACGTTGCCGCCGGACAGCACCAGCACCGTCCGGCCCTCGGGGACGCGGCCCGACAGGTAGGCCGCCGTCGTGACCGCTCCGCTCGGCTCCGCCACCAGGCGGGCCGAACGGGCCAGGTGGCCCATGGCGTGGCGGATCTCGTCCTCCGAGACGGTAACGATGCCGTCGAGGCGCTCCCGCAGGTGCGCGAACGTCAGCTCGGACAGATCAGCCCGCAACCCATCGGCGATCGTACGGAACGTCCGGGCCGGCTCCCAGCTGACCGGGCGGCCCGCCGACAGGCTCTCGGCCGCGTCGGCCGCGAGCTCCGGTTCGACGCCCAGCACGGTGACGTCCGGCTTCAGCGCCTTGACGGCCGTGGCGATGCCCGAGGCGAGGCCGCCTCCGCTGACCGGCACCGCCACCACCTCGACGTCGGGCAGATCCGCCACGATCTCCAGGCCGATCGTGCCCTGACCGGCGATCACCGCCGGATGGTCGTACGGCGGGACCATGGTCAGCTCCCGCTCCTCGGCCAGCTTCAGGGCCGCGACGAGACGCTGCTCGGGCGGTACGACGACCAGCTCGGCGCCGTGTCCCCTGATCGCCGCCGCCTTGACCTCGGGGGTCCCCTCGGGCACCACGACGACGCACGGCACGCCGAACTGCTTGGCCGCGTACGCCAGCGCCTGGCCGTGGTTGCCGGAGGAATGGGTGACGACCCCGGCGGGCCGCAGCGCGGCGACGGCGTTGTAGGCGCCGCGGATCTTGAACGAGCCCACCCGTTGCAGGCTCTCCGGCTTGACCCAGACCTCTCCCATGGGCACCAGCGGGGTCCGCACCACGACCGGCCTGATGCGATCGGCCGCCGCGCGGATATCGTCGATCGTTACCAGCTCCATACGCCCACCTTACGTTCTCGATGATCGACGACAGATGGGGGAAAGATGCACCAAGTGAGAACCCTGTACCCGCCCATCGAGCCCTACGACTCGGGCCTGCTCGACGTGGGCGACGGGAACCAGCTCTACTGGGAGGTCTGCGGCAACCCGGACGGCAAGCCCGCGGTCATGCTCCACGGCGGACCCGGCGGTGGCTGCGGCACGGGGCATCGCCGTCAGTGGAACCCCGAGCTCTATCGCATCGTCCTGTTCGACCAGCGCAACTGCGGCCGGAGCCTGCCGCATGCCAGCGATCCGGGCACCTCGCTGGCGGCCAACACCACCTGGCATCTGGTCGCCGACATGGAACGGCTGCGCGAGCACCTGGGCATCGACAGGTGGCAGGTGTTCGGCGGGTCGTGGGGCAGCAGCCTGGCCCTGGCGTACGCGCAGACGCATCCGGACAGGACCACCGAACTGGTCCTGCGCGGGATCTTCACCCTCCGACCCGGCGAACTCCACTGGTTCTACCAGGAGGGCGCCTCCCACTTCTTCCCGGACGCATGGGAGTCGTTCCTCGCGCCGATCCCCGTCGAGGAGCGCGGTGATCTGATCGCCGCCTTCCGCGCCCGGCTGGAGGGGGACGATCCCGAGGCGCGGCTGGCCGCGGCCACGGCGTGGTCGCGGTGGGAGGGCAGCACGGTCACGCTGCGGCCCGATCCCGAGCTGGTCGAGGAGTTCGGCGAGGAGAAGATGGCGCTGGCGTTCGCGCGGATCGAGAACCACTACTTCACGAACCTGGGCTGGTTCGAGCCCGAGCAGCTGATCAGGAACGTGGACCGGATCCGCCATATCCCGGGCGTCATCGTGCAGGGCCGCCACGACGTCTGTACGCCCATGTCCACCGCCTGGGACCTGCACAAGGCGTGGCCGGAGGCGCGGTTCGAGGTGGTGGACGACGCCGGGCACGCCGCCACCGAGCCGGGCATCGTCAGCCGGCTCGTTGCGGCGACAGACGGCTTCGCGCCAGCCGTACCATCGGCGTGACGGCCCCCACCAGCAGCAGCGTGCAGAGCGGGGCCAGGACCAGGCCGATCAGGAGGCCCGCGGCGACGTCATGCGGATAGTGCACGCCGACGAACACCCGTGAGAACGCCATGACCGCCGCCAGCGGGAGCACCACCCAGGCCAGGGCGCGCCAGGCCAGGATGAGCGCCCCGGCGGCGCCGGCGGCGATGACGGAGTGGTTGCTCGGGAACGACCAGTCGCTCGGCGGCGGGCACTCGGCGATCGTCGCGATCCCGCCCCGGCACGGCCGCTCCTCCTGGACGAACGTCTTCACGACCTCGCTGAGAACGTACGCGCACACCACCCCGGCCGGTCCGGCGATCGTGATCGCCAGGTCGCGCGCCGGCGCGTTCCGCGCCCGCCACCAGCACAGCGCGAACAGCGCGGCGAAGACGAACAGTCCGGCGTCCGTGCCCACCTCGGCGAGAGTGTGCAGCCAGGCGGGAGTGGTGAGAGCGAAGTCGACGATGTCGCGGTACACACATGTCCAATCCATGAACGGGTAATGGACACAACCTTACGAACGATCACCGCCCGGTGCCTCGGCCGAAAGTCCAAGAGGCCAAGGACCGGCAGGGCTCCGCGTATTCCCAGTTGAGATCGGGTAGGGAGGCAGTCGTGATCGGAGAGCACGTGATCGTCGGCTACACCGGCGAGTCAGGGGGACGCGACGCTCTCGCCCTGGGCGCCGCGATCTCGCGGATCACCGGCGGCGAGCTCACGGTGGCCGCGATCTACCCGCCGGGCAGCCCGGGGCTGGCGGTCGAGGCGCAGGCCAACCTGGCGCACGCGGCGGAGGAGTTGGGCCCGGCGCCGGCCGAGTACATGGCGTTCGAGAGCAGAGGTCCTGGGCGCGGACTGTCGGTGCTGGCCAGCCGGATCAGGGCCGATCTGATCGTGGTCGGTTCGACGGACGGCGGCCAGAACGGCCGGATCTCGATCGGGGCGACCTCCGACCACCTGCTCCACCTGTCGACCGAGGCGGTGATGCTGGCGCCCGCCGGCTACCAGCCGCCGGACGAGCCGTCCCGGCTCACGCTCGCCTACGTCCACCGCCCGCAGTGCGACGAGGCCGTCGAACGGGTCGCGCAGGCCGCGCTCAGGCTCGGCGTGCCGCTCCGGCTGATCACGCTCGACCTGCGTACGGACGATCCGGGCCGGCTCGGGGACGACCTGGCCCTGGCCGTACGGCTGGCCTGGGAGTCGACCGGGATCGAGGCGGAGGCGGAGATCGCCGAAGGGCACGACGTGACCGCGGCGCTGGAGACGCTCGAATGGCTGCCCGGCGAGTTGCTGATCTGCGCGGCCAGTGAGGACGCGCAGCCGCACCGGGTGTTCCTCGGGGAGCTGGCGATGAAGGTGCTGCGGGCCTCGTCCTGTCCCGTCACCGTGCTGCCGCGCGGGTTCTCCTGACCTGCTCGTACAGCTCCAGGTAGCGCTCGGCCATGACGGCCGGCGAGAAGCGGCGGCGGGCCTCCCGGCGGCACTCCTCGGGATCGAGCTCGTCCACCCGCAGCATCCACTCGGCCAGTTCCTCCTCGGTGTCGGCGAGGAACCCGGTCCGGCCGTGGTCGATGATCTCGGGCAGGCAGCCGCGGCGCAGCCCGATCGGCGGCACCCCCAGGGCGAGGGCCTCGACGACGGCCGTGCCGCCGGGCTCGTCCCACTGGATGGGGAACAGGGCGGCGCGGGCCGAGGCGTACAGCTCGTCGCGGGTCTCGCCTCCCACCGAGCCGACCCAGCTGACCAGGTCGCCGTCGAGATAGGGGCTGACCGCGTGCAGGTGGTAGCGGACGTCGGGGTGGCCGTTCAGCGGATGGTCCGGGTCCTGGACGATGGCCTCCAGCTCGGTGGGGGTGTTCAGGCCGCTCACCGGGCCCGCGAGGACCAGCGGGAGGCCGAGCTTCTGGCAGATCCTGGCCGCCACGTGCGTGCCCTTGAGCCCGCAGATCCGGCCCATCGCGATGAAGTGCTCGCCCCGTTCGGTACGCAGGTCGCGGTCGGCGAGCGGGGTGGCCAGGTGGATGGCGCCGAGCGAGGCGGCACGCAGCGCGGCGGGCGCGCGGGCGAGCTGGGAGTCCGAGACGCCGTTGACCGCGATCGAGCGCGGGAACGCTCCGTAGAAGGCGGCGTGCTTACGCAGGTCCCAGTGCAGGGTGTGCAGGACGGGCAGCCCGCCGAGCGCGGACAGCACGGCCGGGCCGACCACCTCCAGGTGATCGTGGACGAGGTCGAGGTCGTCGCGGCGGCCGAGTTCGAGCGCCACGCGGGCCTGGTGCGCGTGGGCGAGGCCCATGACCTGGTTGTACGGCTTCTGCAGCTCGGCGAACTGGCCTTCGTCGAAGACACTGATCAGCTCGTCCACCTCGAGCGTGCTCGATCCGACGGAGGCCAGGACCACCCGCACCCCGCGCTCGCGCAGGGCCGGGACCAGCGTGGCCACCACGTTCTCGATTCCGCCGTAGCCCGGCGGCGGCACCGGCAGCCACGGTCCGGCGTTCACCAGGATGTTCATGCCACGCCCTCGATGGCCAGGGAGGCCAGTGGCGGGCGCTCCGCCACGGCCATGTCCACCAGGTCGGCCTGCCCGTCGAGCCCGAACTGCAGCAGCCGGTGTTCGGGCGGAATGGCGGACAGCACGCGGCCCTGGCGCTCCAGCCGTGACCAGGCGGTGAGTATGATCTGCCCGGCCATCCGGCCCAGCGCGGGCATGGCCTGGTGCCCGTGCACCCGGACGCCCAGATCCACCTGGGCCATCGCGTCCAGCCCGACCAGCTCCAGCAGGTCCACCAGCAGCCCGAACTCCACCCCGTACTCGGTGACGAACGGCACCTTCTCCAGCGCTTCGCGGCGGGCGGCGTACTCCCCGCCGAGCGGCTGGACGAATCCCGCCAGCTCCGGCCAGAACATGTTGAGCAGCGGCCGCGCGACCAGCTCGGTGACCCGCCCGCCTCCGCCGCGCGACAACACCCCGTCGGCGCCGGTGAAGGGCCGCTCGTAGGCGGCCTTGACGAACTGGATCCGCTTGTCGAACAGCAGCGGCCCGAGCAGCCCGGAGACGAAGTGCGCGCCGAAGTTACGCAGGTCGGCGTCCACGAACACGATCAGCTCCCCGCTGGAGGCCGCCAGCCCCTTCCACAGCGCCTCCCCCTTGCCGGTCAGCGGCGGCAGATGCGCGAGCACGGCGTCCTGAACCACCACCCGGGCCCCGGCCGCGGCCGCTCGGGCAGCGGTGGTGTCGGTGGAGTTCGAGTCGACCACGATGATCTCGTCCACGAGTGGTGCCCGCTCGACGAGGTCGCGACGGATCACGCCGACGATGTCGCCGACTGTCCGCTCTTCGTCACGGGCCGGCAAGATTACGCTTACCGTGGCCCGTCCCTTGGCCAAGAGGAGGGCGTCGACCGGCCACTCGGCTGCCACGCTCGAGTGCGGCCCGTACCACTCCTGGACCTTGGCCAATGCGCGCAGATCTGTCTCCATGCGGTTAGCCCCGATCTTTACTGGTCAGGTCGGCGACATCTGCCCCGTCAATGCATCTTCGAACATGTTTTGTTTCATTCCACGTAATTGTGGGATAAGCCGGACTGTGTTCCCCACTACTACTACTCGGGTCGGCATCATCGGTGCCGGAAATGTCGCCGCTCGTCACGCGGACGTGCTGTCCGGTTTCTCCGACGTGACGATCGCGGGAATCGCCGACACAGATCCCCGAAGATCCGGGGCTCTGGGCGCTCGGCACGGCTGCCCTGCCTACGGTAGCCATACCGATCTTCTGGACGCCGGCGGTTTGGACGCGGTCTATATCTGCGTGCCTCCTTTTGCGCACGGTAACCCGGAAGAGGATGTTCTAGAGTGCAATCTCCCGATTTTTGTAGAAAAGCCGCTTTCGCTTGACCTGTCCACAGCGGAAAAGATCGCCACCGAAATCGACCGCCGGGGCCTGCCCTCCGCGGTCGGGCACCATTGGCGTTACCTGGACATCGTCGACCAGGCCCGTGAGCTGCTGGCCGACCGTCCGGTACGGCTGGCGCTGGGCCACTGGCTGGACAAGGTGCCCCCGGTCGGCTGGTGGCTGAAGCCTGAAATGTCGGGCGGCCAACTGGTCGAGCAGGCCGTCCATGTCCTCGACCTCGCCAGGGTCCTGGTGGGCGAGGTGACGATGGTGCACGCCGTACCGGCGGAGAACGCCACGGACGGGGAGGTCGATCGGGCCACGGCGGCGGTGCTGCGGTTCGCGGGCGGCGCCGCCGGCATGCTGGCCGCGACCAGCCTGCTCGCGCGCAAGCACCGGGCGGGGCTGGAGGTGCACGCCGAGGGCGTCTCGCTCGACCTGAGCGAGGACCGGCTGCTGGTGGACGGCGAGACCACCGTCCAGGACGGCGGGGCGGCGAAGGTGCGGGTGGACCGGACCTTCATCGACGCCGTACAGGGCAAGGAGGCCGATGTACGCGTGCCGTACCGGGAGGCGCTGAAGACCCACCGGCTGGCGCTCGCCCTCGCGCGGTCCGCGGCCGAGGGAAGGCCGGTGACGACAGCCGATGTGTGAGGTGCTGAGCATCGAGGCGCCGGGCGAGATCACGCTGGTCGAGGAGAAGCTGCCGGCCGTGCCCGACGGCGGCTTCCAGGTGGCCACCATGTACAGCGGGATCTCGGCGGGCACCGAGCTGACCTACGTCAAAGGCAGCAACCCCTACCTGTCCGCGACCTGGGATCCGGTGCTCGGGCTGTTCACGGAGGGCACCCCGTCGATCGGTTATCCGGTGCGCGGCATCGGATACATGCAGGTGGGCAGGGTAGTGGAGACACGTACGCGGGCCGTGCGCGAAGGAGCGCTGGTCGCGATGGCCTACGGCCACCGCACCGGCTACGTGGCCGATCCGATGACCGACCGGTTCGTGGAGTTGCCCGGCGACCTCGACCCGATGCTCGGCGTCTTCGTCGCCCACATGGGGCCGATCTGCGCGAACGGGCTGCTGCACGCCGCGACCGACCTGCACGGTCCCCATGTCAGGGAGCTCGGCGACGGCGTACGCGGGCGGCGCGTGGCTGTCGTCGGCGCGGGCGTGGTCGGGCTGCTGACGGCGTCCTTCGCCCTCACGTACGGTGCGGCGGAGGTCGTGGTCGTGGACGAGACCCAGGCCAGGCTGGACATCGCCGAGGCGCTCGGCGCCGAGGCCCTGACCTTCGAGGAGGATCCGGCCGTCGAGCTGAAGCGACGCTGGCGGCACGCGCCCAACGACCGCGGCGCCGACGTTGTCTTCCAATGTCGCGGCAGGCCCCGCGCCCTCGCCCTGGCGCTGAGATTGAGCAGACCGCAGGGCACGGTGATCGACCTGGCGTTCTACACCGACGGCGCCGACGAGGTGCGGCTGGGCGAGGAGTTCCACCACAACGGCCTCTCGCTGCGCTGCGCCCAGATCGGCCGGGTGCCGCGCGGGCTGGCCCACGCCTGGGATCGGGAGCGGCTGTCGTACGAGACGATCGCGCTGCTCAGACAGCGGGGCGACGGGCTACGTCAGCACGTGATCACCGATGTCGTCGGCTTCGCCGAGGCCCCCCAGTTCCTGGCTGATCTCGCCGCGCGCAGGAGGCACTCCGTCCAGGCCGTGCTCCGCGGCCACGTCGAGGATGAGCGCCGCTGACCAGCTGAAGTCGTGGCAACCGTGACCCTCCAGGCTGAACGGGTCGAAGTACTCGCGGAAGCCGGACTCCGTGACCGCCCTGATCATGCCGTCGGCGAGCGGGGCCGCCAGGTCGGGGCGGCGGTGCCGCAGGCCCTGCCAGACCAGCCAGGTCAGGTTGATCCAGCTCGGCCCGCGCCAGTAGCGTACCGGGTCGAACTCCGGCGCCGCGGGCGCGAAGCTGGGCAGCACGCCGTCCTTCAGCCCGAACCGGTCGAGCGCCGTGCCGATCAACGCGTTGACGATGTCGCGCGGCAGGTCGGGCAGCATGAGCGGCACCAGCCCGGCGGCGCTGTTGGAGCGGATCGGGCAGCCGGTGAGCACGTCGCGGGGGTGGAAGAGACCGTCGTCGTAGAGATGCTCGACCATGGCCGCGGTGACCGCGGCGGCCTCGCGGTGGTGCGGCTCCGGGTCGCCGCCGCACGCCTTCGCGATCTTCGCCAGCGTCAGCTCCGCCACGCCGTACGCGGCGTTGAACAGCGGATCCTCGACGCAGAACGCGCCGGCCCGGCGGTAGCCGGTGTCGCGATAGGCACGGGCGAGCTCGGTGTAGCGCTCGTAGTCGAGATCGGTGGGCCGCTCGTCGGCGCTGACGTGGGTGAGGTCCCTGCGCGTGACGCCGGCGGACCCGGTCTCGACGGCGGCCAGCGGGACGTCCCAGGCCGGGCTGTTGTCCATGCCCGACTCCCACGGATGCACGATCGAGATCAGCCCCTCGGGCGACCGCCGCGCGGTGCGCAGGTACTGCTGCTGCGCCACCAGCCGGGGATAGATCCTGCGCAGGAAGGCCGGGTTCGGCTCGGCCAGATGCACCTGCCAGGCGGCCAGGGCGTGCACGGGTGGCTGCACGATGCCGGAGGTCTTCCAGCCGGACGGGGCCCGCGCCTCCCAGAACTCGGGGCCGGGGAAGTAGGAGCCCTCGGGCACCTTGGGGTTGAACGCGATGTGCGGCACCCTGCCGTCGCGCCACTGGGCGCCGAACAGGGCGAGCAGCTCCGACCTGGCCCGGCGCGGGGACCAGCGGGCGTTGCCGATCGCGATGAAGGCGGAGTCCCAGCTCCACTGGTGGGGATAGAGGCGGCGGGAGGGCACCGTGTAGCTGCCGTCCCAGTTGGCGACCAGCACGCGCACGGCGTCGCGGAGGATCATAGGAACTTCCTGATGAAGGCCGCCGTCTGGGGAAGGACGATCTCGGCCTCGCCACTCAGACGGCATTCGAGCGCGAGATAACCCTCGTAGCCGAGGGCGTCGAGCGTGGCCAGTTGCGCGCTCCAGTCGAGGTGGCCGGTGCCGGGCTCCTTCCTGTTCGACTCGCTGATCTGCATGTGCGCGAGGAAGGGTGCCGCCTCTATCAGCGAGCGGCAGGGATCGTCCTCTTCGATGTTCATGTGGTAGGTGTCGCCGACGACCCTGATGGAGTCCATCGAGCAGTACGAGACGGCCTCGGCGAGGGTGTTGACCATGTGGTTCTCGTAGCGGTTGAGCGGCTCCAGCATGATCAGCACGCCGTTGCGCTGCGCGTGTTCGCCGAGTACGCCCAGCGCCTCGGTGAGCACCTCGCGGTCCTCCTCGGCGCTGCGCGGCGGCTCGAACGGCGGCAGCCGGCGCGAGAACTGCCCCCAGGAGGCCGGCGTCATCACCCCGACGCCGCCGAGCTCGGCGATGACCGTGAGCTGCGACCTGAGCTGCTGGATCGCGTCCATGCGCTTGGCGGGATCGAAGTCACCGATGAAGTGCGGCATGTCCACACACACCGTCGGCATGACCACGCCGTCGGCGAGTGCCCGCTTGAGCTCGGTCAGCCGGTTGGCGAAGTGGAAGTCCCCCTTCCCCCGCAGCTCGATCGCGTCGAACCCGGCGTCGGTCGCGAACGCGAACTTCTCCTGCAGGGAACGGCCGGGCAGAAGCTGCTCCTGTACGGCGAGCTTCACAGTGACTCCTTTTTCGGTGAATCCTCGTCCTTGGGTGAACCCTCGATCGGCGCGTCCTCGAACGAGAAGACGAGCTGGAGCACGTCGGACGGGTGCTTGTCGAGCAGGTCGAAGGCCCCGGGCGCGTCGCCGACGGGCATGACGTGGCTGACCAGGTCGAGCACGTCGATCTCACCCGCGTGGACGAGGTCCATGAACGTACGCTGCAGCCGCTCGACGTCCCAGCGCTGGGACAGCCAGGAGGCGACGCCGCCGATCTGGGAGGAGACGAGCTGCACCTGGTTGTGGTGGAACTCCTCACCCAGCCGGAGCCCGATGCCGTCGCCCTGGTAGAAGCCGCCGGCCACGACCCTGCCGCCCCTGCGGACGCTCCTGATCGCCTCGTGCAGGCCCAGGTGGCTGCCGCTCAGCTCGATGGCGGTGTCGGCGCCCTCGATCCGCTTGCGGATGAACTCGGCCACGGAGCCGCCCGTGATGTCGAACGTCTCGGCCGCGCCGTACTGCCTGGAGAGCTCCAGGCGGGCCGGAATGGCGTCGGCGGCCACGACCCGGGCGCCGCTCAGCACGGCGAGGCGGGTGGCCAGCAGGCCGATGACGCCCTGTCCGAAGATCGCGATCTGGTCGCCCAGGTGCACGTCGGCGGCGTGCACGGCGTTGAGCGCGATCGCGCCCACCCGGGCGAAGACACCGCCCAGCGGGTCGGCGCCGGGCGGTAGCACGTGGCCGACCAATTTCTCGGCAGGCACCACCGCCTCGGCCCGGTGGCCCCAGATGCCCCAGACGAGGTGACCGACGGGTGGGTCGGCGACATCGGGCGCCGCCTCCACCACCTCGCCGACCTCCTGGTAGCCCCAGCCGGTCAGCGGGTAGGCGTGCGTCTGTCCCTCCAGGAACAGCCGCTGCTCCGCGTCCCACTTCCGGGTGAGATAGGGATTGGTGCCGCGATAGGCGGTGAGTTCGGTGCCGGCGGAGACGCCCGAGTAGATCGTGCGGACCCGCACGCAACCCGGCTCGAGCTCGGCGGGCGACTCCAGGCCGACGCGGACACGGCCTGGCTCTTCAAAGGTGATGACGCGCATTCCCCAACACTTACGCTTTATGATCAGACAAAAGTTTAAGATTTAGTAGTCGTTTGCACACCATAGTCGTGCCCAGAACACTCTTAAGTCTACGACTTCCGCCAGAGCCGACTACCGAAATTTGGGTTTTTACCAAGTGTCTTCCGGTAAGCGATCTTACCGACATAACCCGCTCCGGGGTCGCATTCCTAGATCGACGCGCCAGAAAGACCGTGAACGAACACGGCCGGGGTACAGACGGGTCTCGGTATCGCACGGCTAGTTGTGTCGTGTCGGTTCAGGGTAAGTGCGGCGTATCCCCGTTCGGAGGAGCGTGCCATGCCGAAGAAGGTAACCGCCGTCCTCTCCGTCGCGTTGCTGGCCGCGGCCTCGCTGGCCGCGTGTGGCGACGACGCCGGGAAGGCCGCCAACGAGATCACGGTCTGGACCGAGGAGAACCTTGAGGATCGCATGACCGTGCAGAACCAGATCATCGCCGACTTCACCCGGAAGACCGGCATCAAGGTCAAGCTGGTCGGCGTGGCCGAGGACCAGTTCAGCCAGGTCGTGACCTCCGCCGCGGCCGCGGGGAACCTGCCCGACGTCATCGGGGCCCTCCCGCTGGCCTCCATCAGGGAGCTGGAGGCCAACGACCTGCTCGACACGGAGACGCCGGGCCAGGTCGTCGACAAGCTGGGCAAGAGCGGCTTCTCGGCGCGGGCCCTGGAGCTCGACACGTCGGGCGGGAAGCTGCTGGCCGTACCGAGTGACGCGTGGGCGCAGCTGATCCTCTACCGCAAGGACCTGTTCCAGAAGGCCGGGCTGGAGCGGCCCGACACCTACGAGGCACTGGAGACGGCGGCGGCGAAGCTCAACACCGGCGGAGTCGCGGGCATCACGCTGGCCATCGCGCCGAAGGACTCGTTCACGGCGCAGAGCTTCGAGCACGTGGCGCTCGCCAACGGCTGCCAGCTGGTCGACAATTCCGGAAATGTCACCCTTGACTCGCCGCAGTGCGTGAACGCCTTCGCGTACTACGCGAAGCTGGCGAAGGACTACTCGGTCAAGGGCAAGCAGGACGTCGACTCCACCAGAGCCACCTACTTCGCCGGGAAGGCGGCGATGACCATCTGGTCGTCGTTCATCCTGGACGAGCTGGCGGGGCTGCGTAACGACGCGCTGCCCAGTTGCGCCGAGTGCCGGCAGGATCCCGAGTGGCTGGCCAAGAACACCGGGGTGGTCACGGCGCTGAAGGGCCCCGACGGCACGCCCGCCCAGTACGGGGAGATCGTCTCCTGGGCCGTCACCCGCGACGCCGCCAAGGACGCCGCCGCGCAGTTCGTCTCGTACATGATGAACGAGGGCTACGAGCGGTGGATCGGGATGGCACCGGAGGGCAAGTTCCCGACCCGGAAGGGGTTCGCCGACAAGTGGAACAAGCTGCCCGCCGGGGTCGACACCAAGAAGCCGCTCGCGGACGTCTACCCGGCCGAGGTGCTCGACGCGCTGCGTAAGAGCCCTGACACGTTCGCCCGCTGGGGCATCCCCCAGGGGCAGGGCAAGTTGGTCGGGGCCACCATGGGCGAGCTGCCCGTGCCCAAGGCGCTGAGCCAGATCGTGGACGGCTCGCTCACCCCGCAGGCCGCGGCGGCGCAGGCCAAGAAGGACGTCGAGACCATCAAGCGCGGGATCCGGCAGTGACGGACCGGCGTGGCGCGACACTTCGGGAGCAGGAGGGCAGAGCGGGACTGGCGCTGATCTCCCCGACGCTGGTCATCACACTCGTGGTGGTGGTGCTGCCGCTGTTCTGGGCGATCATGCTGGCGTTCCAGGACGCCCGGCTGATCAACATCCGCCGGGTGGGCGTCTTCGGGCACTACACGCTGGAGAACTTCGGCTACGTCGTGTCCGAGCCGGGGTTCTGGACGGCTCTGGTCAACACGCTCGTCTACACCGTGGCGGGCACCGGGCTGTCGATCGTGATCGGGCTGGTGGCCGCGCTGGCGCTGCGCGACCGCTTCAAGGGCCGCACGCTGGTCAGGGCGTCCATCCTGGTGCCGTACGTGGCGCCGGTGGTGGCGGTGGCCTTCCTGTGGGAGACCATGCTGAACCCCCAGTACGGCATCGTGAACTCCTGGCTGAGCGAGCCCATCGCCTTCCTCACCCAGGCCAAGGGCACCTTCCTCGGCATCCAGGTGCCGGTGGCGCTGCTCACCGTGATCGCGTTCGAGGCGTGGCGGTATTTCCCGTTCGCCTTCCTGTTCATCCTGGCCCGGTTGCAGGCGCTGCCGGCGGAACTGGACGAGGCGGCCGTGGTCGACGGTGCCACGCCGACGCAGCGCTTCCGGTACGTGATCCTGCCGCAGCTCTGGAGGATCATCGCGCTGCTGTCGGTGCTGCGGTTCGTGTTCACCTTCACCAAGTTCGACGACGTCTACCTGCTCACCGGCGGCGGGGCCGGCACGGAGGTGGTGAGCGTGCGCGTCTACAACTTCCTGACCGCGCGCGACGACATCGGCGCCTCGGCCGCCCAGGCGATCGTGCTGGCGGTCGTCCTGGTCGTGTTCCTGGTCCTGTATCTGAGGTTCTTCTCGGGAGGTGAGCGTGAGCAGGGATAGGTTCGAGCGCGCACTGTTCCGGGTGCTGAAGCCGCTGGTGATCCTGTTCCTGTTCGTGATCACCGCGTTCCCGTTCTTCTACATGGTGACGCTGTCGTTCCGCGACATCCAGGAGCTGATCCTTGACCCCGGCTCCATCTGGCCGCGTAGCTTCACCATCGACACCTACACGAACGTGCTGACCAAGCAGGGCTTCCTGAGCTTCATGCGCAACAGCGCGATCGTGGCCGTCTCGTCGGTGGCGGTCACGCTGCTGATCTCGATCCCGGGCGCGTACGCGGTGGCCAGGCTGCGCTTCTTCGGGCGGCGGCAGGTGCATTTCGTGTTCCTGGCCGTGTACCTGTTTCCGGCGATCGTGCTGGCCATCCCGTTGTTCGTGCTCTTCACGATGCTCGGGCTTCGGGGGTCTTTGCTGGGATTGATCCTGGTTTATATCGCACAGACGGTGCCCGTCACGGTATACATGCTCCGCAATTACTTCGAGACCGTGCCGCAGAGCGTGGAGGAGGCGGCTGCGATCGACGGCTGCACCCGCCTGTCGACCATCTGGCGAGTGGTGCTGCCGCTGTCCAAGCCCGCGCTCATGGCCACCGGCCTCTACGCTTTCATGATCGCCTGGAACGAGTTCCTGTTCGCCCTGCTCTTCCTCGTCGAGAAACGGGAGAGCTGGACGGTCTCGCTGGGACTCTCCCAGCTGGCGGGCAGTATCGAGATCCCGACGACGGTTCTCATGGCAGGATCGGTGGTTCTGACACTGCCCATCGTGATCGTGTTCTTCGCCGGCGAGCGGCTCCTGACCGAGGGACTCACGGCAGGAGCGGAGAAGGGATAACCATGCTGACGGCAGGGCAGATCCTCCAGCTGATCCGCAATGGCACCTGCCGTACCCGCAAAGAGCTCATCGCCTACACGGGCGTGTCCCGATCGACGATCACCGAACGGGTGGACCGGCTGATCGAGGCCGGATACATCCACGAGTCCGGTGTCGGCGCCTCCGGCGGCGGGCGGCCGCCCTCGGTGCTCGACATCGACGCGACCAACCGCCTGGTGCTGGTGGCCGACCTGGGCGCCAGTCACGCGCGTGTGGCGCTGACCGACCTCGCGGCCCGGCCGATGGCCGAGGAGCACGCCGAGCTACGCATCGACCGCGGCCCCGAGGCCGTGCTCTCCTGGATCCAGCAGGCCTTCCAGCGCCTGCTCGACCGTTCGGGACGGACGTCCGCCCAGGTGTGCGGCATCGGCATGGACCTGCCGGGCTCGGTGGACCACAACTCCGGCCGGGTGATCAGGTCGTTCCTGATGCCCGGCTGGGACGACCACCCGATCGGCGCGGCGCTGCGGGAGGCGTTCAACGTGCCGGTCCTGGTCGAGAACGACGCCAACGCGATGGCGTACGGCGAGTGGTGGTCCTTCTGGCGGCGGAGCCGGTCGCTGCTCCTGCTCAAGGTCTCCACGGGCATCGGCACCGGCATCGTCCTCGACGGCCGGATCTACCGGGGCGTCGAGGACGCCGCCGGGAACCTCGGCCACGTCCGGCTGCACGAGAGCGACGACCGCGTCTGCACCTGCGGCTCCCGGGGCTGCGTCGCCTCGCTGGCCAGCGGCCAGGCCCTCGCCGCCAACCTCGGCAGGCAGACCAGCCGCGAGGTCGTCCGCCTGGTCCAGGCCGGCGACCCGACGGCCATCGCCCTCACCCAGGAGGCGGGCCGCACGGTCGGCGTCGTCCTCGCCACCGCGGTCAGCCTGCTCAACCCCGCCGTCCTGGTGCTGGCGGGCGACATGGCGGAGACCGGGGAGCACTACCTGACGGGCATCAGGGAGAGCGTGTACCGCCGCAGCCTGCCGTACACCACCCGCAACCTGGAGATCGTGAACAGCTCGCTGGGTGATCGCGCGGGGATCGTGGGGACGGCGGTGCTCGTCATCGAGCACGTCCTGTCCCCCGCCGCCGTCGACGCCGCCCTCGCCGGCCCGCCGCGGACGAAAGCGGTTTAATCCTCGGCGACCCGTAGGACGATCTTGCCCTGGATGTGGCCCTGCTCGGCGCGTTCGTGGGCCTTGGCGGCCTCGGCGAGCGGGAAGACGCCGTCGATCCCGGCGCGTATGTGCCCGGCCTCGATCAGCCGGGCCAGCTCGGCCAGCTGCCCGCCGTCGGAGTGGACCTGTCCCGACACGAACGTGATGCCCAGCTCGGCGGCGCGCTCGCGGTGGTATTCGCCGACGAAGACCGGGCTGAGCGTGCCCCCGCGCCTGAGCGTCGGGAGGAACCGGTGGCCGTGGGGACCGCCGACCGTGTCGAAGAGGTGGTCGACGTCGCGGACGACCTCCTCGGCCGCGGTGGTGGTGTAGTCGACGAAACGGTCGACGCCCAGCTCGCGCAGGAACGCCTCGTGTCGTCCCGAGGCGACGCCGATGACGTACGCGCCTTTCGTCTTGGCGAGTTGGACGAGGAAGTGCCCGACCCCGCCGGCCGCGCCGTTGACCAGCACGGTCTTGCCCGGTTCGAGCCGTACGTGGTCGAACAGGAACTGGTACGCGGTGAGCCCCGCCATGGGCACAGCGGCGGCGTGGACGTGGTCGAGCCCGGCGGGCTTGCGGGCCAGATGGGCCACGGGCGCGGTCGCGTACTCCGCGTAGCCCCTGCCGCCGTTGTCGAGGTCGGGAAAGCGGACCAGCCCGAACACGGCGTCGCCTTCGGCCAGCCCGGTGGCCTCCGGGCCAAGGCCGGCGACGACGCCCGAGACGTCCGAACCCGGGACGAACGGCAGGCGGAGCTTCGGCCGCACCGCCTCCGGGATGTTCGCGAAGCCGGTGCGCGCGTACCAGTCGGGCGGGTTCAGCCCGGCCGCGTGCACGCGGATCAGGACCTCGCCGGGCCCGGGTTCGGGCAGCGGGACCTCCTCGTACCTGAGCACTTCCGGGCCGCCGAACGCGTGCAGCCGCACAGCCTTCATCATCATTCGTCCCCTCTGCCGGTGGATCGCGGGCACGATCCGGAGCACTGCTCCGCAGCATATGCGGAGCGGTGCTCCGCTTGTCAACCCAGAGCCCCGAGGAGGCGCTCACGCGCATGGACGAGAGAGGGGCCGTACCAGGTCAGATCACGCCCGTTGACCAGCACGCACCTGTGGCCGGGGAACGACTCAGGCCCGTCGTCGGCACTGAACGCATAGGGCTCGTCGGGCAGGACCACCAGGTCGGCGCCCCGCTCCACCAGCTCGGCCAGTGCGATCTTGGGATACCGCTCGGCGTGACCGGCATAGAGGTTGCGCACGCCGAGCCGGCCGAGCACGTCGCCGGTGAACGTGTCGCGCCCCACCACCATCCACGGCCGCCGCCAGATCGGGATGATCGCGGTCCGGCGCGCCTCCACTGGCTCGGCCCACACCGACTCCGCCCGATCGAGCCATTCGGGCCGCGCGGTCCGGCAGGCGTCCCGGAACATCCGGTCGAGGGATCGGAACGCCTCGTCCACGGTCTCGATCCTGGTGACCCACACCGCGATGCCCGCCTCCCGCAGCGCGTCGATGTCCGGCTGCCGGTTCTCCTCGGCGTTGGCGAGGACCACGTCGGGAGCCAGCCGCCGGATGGCGTCGAGATCGGGGTTCTTGGTCCCCCGCACCCTGGTCACGTCCAGGTCCGGAGGATGCGAGCACCAGTCGGTCGCGCCGACCAACGCCCGCGGGACGGTCGCCGCCACGGACTCGGTGAGCGACGGGACCAGCGACACGATCCGCCGAACGTTCGAGGGCACATGGACGGGCGCACCGGTGTCGTCGAGGCTCACAACTCGCACTTTAGACCGCTACCCATGTGACAAAAGGGACTAAAGCCAAGTAACGCCCAGCGTGCAGGAATATCGCCCCAAGTGCGGTCACATATCCGTAGAATCCTGAGAAAAGATCGTTAACTATCGATCGGGGGATCGCTGGTTGGAGCGAGAATCGCTGGGCTTCGACCCGAACACGCCCAACGTCGCCCGGCTGTACGACTACTACCTCGGCGGAAAAGATCATTTCCCTGCCGATCGGCGGGCCGCTGAGCGGATTCTGCGGGTGGCTCCAGAAGTGCGGGCCGCCGCCCGCGCCAACCGGGCGTTTCTCGGTCGTGCCGTACGCTTCCTCGCCGGCCTCGGCGTCACCCAGTTCCTCGACATCGGTACGGGCCTACCGACGCGGGACAACGTGCACGAGGTGGCCAGGGCGGTCGCGCCCGAGTCGAAGGTGGTCTACGTCGACCGCGACCCGGTGGTGCTGGTCCATGCCCGGGCGCTGCTGGCGGACAGCGGTCAGACCACGGTGGTGGAGGGCGATCTCCGCGATCCCCACGACATCATGAAAAATCCGGACGTGGTGGGGGCGCTGGACTTCGATCAGCCGGTGGGCGTCCTGCTCGTCGCGATCATGCACTTCATCGGCGAGGCCGACGATCCCGTGCGCATCATGACCGCCATCCGCGAATCCCTGGCCCCCGGCAGCTATCTCGTCATGTCCCACGGCACCAGCGACGCCCGCTCCGCCGCCGTCACCAGGGCCACCGACGTCTACCGCCGGACCGACGCCCCCCTGACCCTGCGTAGCCGTCACCGGATCGAGGAGCTGCTGGCGGGCTGGGAACTGGTCGAGCCGGGCCTGACCTGGCTGCCGCAGTGGCGTCCGGACCAGGCCGACCTGATCGACTTCGCGGACCACCCCGAGTCCTCGCTCGTCCTCTGCGGGGTGGGCAGGAAGAGCTGAGACCCGGGGGCTCCGCGCTACGGCTTACTTGAGCGCGCTCAGCGCACCCTCGTAATCGGGCTCCTGGGTGATCTCGGGCACCAGCTCGGCGTAGACGACCCGGTTGTCGCCGTCGAGCACGATCACCGCGCGCGCGGCCAGGCCGGCCAGCGGCCCGGTCTCCTGCGCCACGCCGTAGTCGCGCAGGAACTCGCGCCCCCGCATGAGCGACAGCATGGTCACGTTGTCGAGGCCCTCACTGCCGCAGAACCGCTTCTGCGCGAAGGGCAGGTCGGCCGAGACGCACAGCACCGCGACGCCGGGGTGCTCGGCGGCCACCTCGTTGAACCGGCGCACCGAGGCGGCGCAGACACCGGTGTCGACGCTCGGGAAGATGTTGAGCACCTTGGTCGCGGAGCCGAAACCGGCCAGCGTGGTGTCGCTCAGGTCCCCGCCCACCAGCTGGAACGCGGGCGCCTGGTCGCCGGGCTTGAGAAACGTGCCGCCCACGGTGATCGGGTTGCCCTTGAACGTGACGTCGGACATGAATACCTCCAGTTAGCGATAGTGCCCCGACCTGCAATCCTATCGACGCTCACGGGACCGCACAGAACCTCAACAGATCCTCAACACCCACGGACCTACCTTCCTCTCATCGAGCACATCGAGCACATCGAGAGAGGAACACGACAATGAACATCACCCTCCGCAAGTCGGTCGCCGCCCTGGTCATCGCCGGAGCCGCGTCCGCCGGTCTGGTGGCCGCCGCCCCCGCCCAGGCCAGCACGCAGGGCAAGGTCCCGTCCTGCGTGAGCCTCTGGCAGAAGAAGGGCACCGTCTACAAGACCGGCTACGCCTACAACGGGTGCGGCCGTTATATGAACATGAAGATCGTCTGGGCGCACGGCTCCGACGGCGCCTGCCAGTCCGTGGCCCCGAAGGGGACCATCTGGAGCAGGGTGCCCAGGGGCGTCCGCACGTTCGACGGCGCCAAGTACTGCTGAATCAAACGTTGCGGCGGTACTGTCCCCCGGCCTCGAACAGCGCGTCCGTGATCTGGCCGAGCGAGCAGACGCGGGCCGCCTCCATCAACACCTCGAACGCGTTGCCGTCGGACATGGCGACGTCCCGCAACCGGGCCAGCGCCGCGGGGGCCTCGGCCCGGTTGCGGTCGTGGAAGCCGTGCAGGCGGTCGAGCTGGGACCGCTTCTCGTCCTCGGTCCCCCTGGCGAGCTCCACCTTCTTCTGGTGGGGCTCGTCGCCGCGCGGGTTGCGGAAGGTGTTGACGCCGATGATGGGCAGCGAGCCGTCGTGCTTGCGCGACTCGTACAGCATCGACTCGTCCTGGATCCTGCCCCGCTGGTAGCCGGTCTCCATGGCGCCCAGCACGCCGCCCCGCTCCGACAGCCGCTCGAACTCCCGCAGCACCGCCTCCTCCACCAGGTCGGTGAGCTCGTCGATGATGAACGAGCCCTGGAGCGGGTTCTCGTTGCGGGCCAGGCCCCATTCGCGGTTGATGATGAGCTGGATGGCCATCGCCCGGCGCACCGAGTCGGCCGACGGCGTGGTCACGGCCTCGTCGAAGGCATTAGTGTGCAGGCTGTTGCAGTTGTCGTAGATGGCGATCAGCGCCTGCAGGGTGGTGCGGATGTCGTTGAAGTCCATCTCCTGGGCGTGCAGGGACCGGCCCGAGGTCTGGACGTGGTACTTGAGCTTCTGCGACCGCTCCGCCGCGCCGTACTTCTCCCGCATCGCGACCGCCCAGACGCGGCGGGCCACCCGCCCGAGCACGCTGTACTCGGGGTCCATGCCGTTGGAGAAGAAGAACGACAGGTTCGGCGCGAAATCGTCGATCCGCATCCCCCTCGCCAGGTACGCCTCGACGTAGGTGAAGCCGTTGGCCAGGGTGAAGGCGAGCTGGCTGATCGGGTTGGCCCCGGCTTCGGCGATGTGGTAGCCGGAGATCGACACCGAGTAGAAGTTGCGGACGCCGTTACGGATGAACCACTCCTGGATGTCGGCCATCATCCGCAGCGAGAACTCCGTGGAGAAGATGCAGGTGTTCTGGCCCTGGTCCTCCTTGAGGATGTCGGCCTGGACGGTCCCCCTGACGGTGGCGAGGGTCCGCGCGCGCAGCTCGCGCTCCTCCTCCTCGTACGGCCGGCGTCCGTGCTCGGCCTCGAACCGTTCGAGGGTCTGGTCGATCGCGGCGTTGAGGAAGAAGGCGAGGATCGTCGGGGCCGGGCCGTTGATCGTCATCGACACCGAGGTGCTGGGACTGGTCAGATCGAACCCGTCGTAAAGCACTTTCATGTCGTCGAGCGTCGCGATGGACACGCCGGACGTGCCCACCTTGCCGTAAATGTCGGGCCGCAGGTCGGGGTCGTGCCCGTACAGGGTCACCGAGTCGAACGCGGTGGACAGCCGCGTCGAGGACTGATCTCCGGACAGCAGCTTGAAGCGCCGGTTGGTGCGGAACGGGTCGCCCTCTCCGGCGAACATCCTGGTGGGGTCCTCGTCGTCCCGCTTGAACGCGAACACCCCGGCGGTGAACGGGAACCGGCCCGGCAGGTTCTCGCTCCGCAGGAACCTGAGCAGCTCGCCGTGGTCGGTGTAGCGGGGCAGGGCCACGCGGGGGATGCGGTTGCCCGAGAGGGTCTCGCGCCAGAGGGGGGTGTGGATCTCCCGGTCGCGTACCTTCACCACCAGCTCGTCGGCGGTGTACTGCTCCTTGACAGCGGGCCAGCCGTCCAGGAGCGTGCGGCTCTCGTCGCTCAGCTCTCTCTCGGCCGTGGCCGCGAGCTCGGCCAGCCTGCCGTCAGTGGGGATCTCGCCCGTCGCGCCCTCCTCCAGCAGGGCCTGGACGGCCGTGAGCTGCTGGCGGCGGCGGGCCACCTCAGCCTGGGCGAGCGTCTCCGCGTGGTAGTCGCGGACGGTCTCGGCGATCTCGGCGAGGTAGCGGACGCGCGCCGGGGGGACGATCGCGGCGGCGACCTGGGACGTACGGCCGCGCACCGGCGCCAGCAGGCCCGGCTCGGTCCGCATGCCCTTGTCCACCAGCAGTTGCTTGAGGTGGTGGTAGAGCGCGGTGACTCCGGCGTCGTTGTAGCGGGCGGCGATCGTGCCGAACACCGGCATGTCGTCGGGCGCGACCCCGAACGCCTCGCGGTTGCGGACCAGCTGACGGCGGACGTCGCGCAGGGCGTCCTCCGCACCGCGCCGCTCGTACTTGTTGATCACGACGGCCTCGGCGAAGTCGAGCATGTCGATCTTCTCCAACTGGGACGCCGCGCCGAACTCCGGGGTCATGACGTAGATGGGCACGTCCACGTGCGGCACGATCCCGGCGTCACCCTGCCCGATGCCCGGCGTCTCGACGATGACCAGGTCGTAGCCGGCGGCCCGGCAGGCGGTGATCACGTCGTCGAGGCAGACGGGGACCTCGTTGGCGGCGCCCCTGGTGGCCAGTGAGCGGAAGTAGGTCTGCGGGCCGAGGCTGTTCATCCGGATGCGGTCGCCGAGCAGCGCTCCCCCGCCGCGTCTGCGGGTCGGGTCGATCGCGATGATGGCGATGCGCAGCTTGTCGTCGTTGTCCACGCGGAGGCGGTGGACGAGCTCGTCGGTGAGCGACGACTTCCCGGACCCGCCGGTGCCGGTGATGCCGAGCACAGGGGCTTGACGGGCCCCGGCGGCGCGCAGGCCCTCCAGGAGCGCGGCGGGCGCGCGGCCCGACTCGATCAGGGTGATCGCCCTGGCCAGGGCCGTCTGGTCGCCGGAGCCGACGGCCTCGACCGAGGGGACGCCGTCCAGCTCGACGTCGCACTCCTCGATCAGCTTGTTGATCATGCCGGGCAGGCCGTACCGCTGGCCGTCCTCCGGCGAGAAGATGCGGGTGACGCCACGGGAGTGCAGCAGGTCGATCTCGTCCTGGACGATGACGCCGCCGCCACCGCCGTAGACCTTCACGTGCCCCGCGCCGCGCTCACGCAGCAGATCCACCAGGTAGCTGAAGAACTCCACGTGGCCGCCCTGGTAGGAGCTGATCGCCACGCCCTGGACGTCCTCCTGGACGGCGGCGGTGACGATCTCGTCCACGGAACGGTTGTGCCCGAGATGGATGACCTCCGCCCCCTGCGACTGGAGGATCCGCCGCATGATGTTGATCGCCGCGTCGTGGCCGTCGAACAGCGCCGCGGCGGTCACAAAACGGACAGGGTTCGCCGGTACGTGCACGCCTGATCACTCCTTTGTGGGGGCTCTCCTCACAAGATACTAGGACGTCCTACTAATTCCCAACGTTTCCCGGCGGGGTAGTAATCCGGCATGCGAGCACTGACGTGGCGGCCGGGCGTACAAGGGTCTCTCGCGGTGGAAGAGGTCCCCGATCCAGCGCCGAAACCGGACGAACTCCTGGTACGGGGACTGGCCATGGGTGTCTGCGGGACAGACAGGGAGCTCGCCGCGGCCGACTTCGGCTGGCCGTCGGAGCGGCGCATGATCCTCGGCCACGAGTCGCTCGGGCGGGTGATCGAGGCGCCCGCCGGTTCCGGCTTCTCCCCCGGCGACCTCGTGGTCGGCGTGGTGCGCCGCCCTGATCCCGAGCCGTGCCCGGCGTGCGCCAGGGACGAGTTCGACATGTGCCGCAACGGCCGTTACACCGAGCGCGGCATCAAGGAGCTCGACGGGTACGGCAGCGAGCGCTGGACCGTCGAGACCGGCTACGCGGTGCCGCTGGATCCGGCGCTGGAGCCGGTCGGCGTGCTGATCGAGCCGGCTTCGGTGGTCGCCAAGGCCTGGCAGCACATCGAGCACATCGGCTCACGCGCCGGGTTCGAGCCACGCTCGGTGCTCATCACGGGCGCCGGGCCGATCGGCCTGCTCGCGGCCCTGCTCGGCAGGCAGCGCGGGCTGGAGGTGCACGTGCTCGACCAGGTCGCCGGCGGGCTCAAGCCGGAGCTGGTGACCGCGCTCGGCGGCACCTACCACCGCGGCTCGACGCTCGACGCGGTCGGCGACCTCCGGCCCGACGTCATCATCGAGGCCACGGGCACCGGGCGGCTGATCATCGACGCGATGACCCGCACCGCCGCCGCCGGCATCGTCTGCCTCACCGGCGTCTCCTCGTCCGGCGCGTCGCTGCCGGTGGACGTGGAAGGGATCAACCGTGCCCTCGTGCTCACCAACAGCGTGGTCTTCGGATCGGTCAACGGCAATCAGCACCACTTCCGGCTCGCCGCCGACGCGCTGGCCGCGGCGGATCTCGGGTGGCTGGAGCGGCTGATCACCCGGCGGCTGCCGCTGGAGCGGGCGTTCGAGGCGTTCCAGCCGGGCACCGGCGATGTCAAGGTCGTCATCGACCTGTGAACGGTCAGGAGCGCGGTTCGTACGGCTTGCGGCGGGTGGTGGAGTGGTGAGGGGTCTGCGCGGGCACGAGAGCCCTGGCCGGAGTGGGCGGGCCACCCACCCGGACCGGCTCGAGAGGCGCCTCGGCGTAGCTGGCGGATCTCGTGTCCTTGTCACCGCCCCGCGCTGCCGACTTGGCGGAGCCGGAACGCGACGCCGCCTTGGCCGACCCGACCTTGGCCGACCCCCGCTTGGCGGAGGCGGACCTGGCAGAGGCGGACTTGGCAGAGGCGGGCTGCGCGGGGTTTTCGGTGGCCGGGCCCGGCTTTTCGGTGGCCCGGCGCGCCTTGGCGTTGCCGGGTTGCGGCTTGGCGTTGCCGGATCGCGGCTTCGTGGGCGCGGGCTCGGTGGCCGTGGGCTTGCCGGAGGCGGGCTTGCCGGAGGCGTTCCATGGCCAGGTGAAGCGGCGGTGGGTGCCACGGCGGCGGCCCGCGAGGCGTAAGGAGACCACGACCGTGGTCAGCACCATCACGGTGAGCAGGGCCAGCGGGGAGCCCAGGACGTCCAACGGCGACTCCCGCGGCATCGGCTGAGGCTGGCGGGCCAGCGGGTGCTCGGTGGAGCGGATGTCGTTGAGCGTGGCGTTGGCCTGCACCACGCGCGGCAGGCCGTACCCGACGACGTCCTTGTGCATGTCGCGGGACTTGCGCTTGAGCCAGACGCGGTCGACGTTGGCCTCGATCGTGTGGATCTTCTTGCCGTCGACCCGTTCGACGATGCCGACGTGGTCGATGCCCTTGTAGCTCTTGCCGCCTCCCCAGTCGTAGAAGACCAGGGCTCCGGGTTCGGGCTGCTGGGACCAGGCGCCCTGCTTGATGAACCAGGCCGCGTGCGAGGGGGTCCAGGCGAACTGGCCGACGTAGTCACCGATCCCGGCCTTGTCGGCCGCCCAGGCGATGAACATGTCGCACCACGGCGCGTCCCGGTATTGCGGGTCCTTGACGCGATCCGCGTACCACTGTCCGAACTTGGTGAGCTGGCCGCCCTTCTCGCGGTAGCCGACTTCCCCACGCACCTCTTTCAGCAGACTTGCCGCGATCGAGTCCAGGATCCACTCCTCCAGAAAAACCGGCAGATCACGATGGACTGTAGTAGCGACATCGAGCTCGCGCGCCGAACACCGGGAAAGTGTCAACCTATGAGGCGAAATTTCGGCTATGTGACTGGTGAGGCTGGTGGGACTGGCTACTACGCGGGACCGTACTCAGGCCCCCGCACCCACCCGGAAGACCTGCTCGTCGCCCGCGCCCGGCGCCACCACGTCGGCGACGATCACGGTCACGTTGTCCGGCGAGCCGCCCTCGTTCGCCAGGTCGATCAGCCTCTGGACGGCCGCCGACGGGTCTGTCACCGTGGTCAGCACCTCGTGCAGGACCTCGGGCCCGAGCACGGTGGTGAGTCCGTCAGAACAGAGGAGATAGCGATCATCCGGCTCGGCCTCGCGCAGCGCCATGTCCGGCTCCGCCCGGCCCTCGCTGCCCAGCACGCGCAGGACCATCGACCGGCGCGGGTGCACCGCGGCCTGATCCTCTGTTATCCGTCCTTCGTCCACCATGGACTGCACAAGTGTGTGATCCTTGGTCATCTGGTAGAGAGCACCATCGCGCAGCAGGTATCCGCGGGAGTCACCGAGATGAGCAAGGGCGAACCGGTAGCCGTCCCACAGCAAGGCGGTCACCGTGGTCCCCATCCCCCTGCGCGCGGGGTCGATGTCCGCCAGCTCCACCAGCCTGCGGGCCGCCTCGTGCACGGCGCCCTCCAGGGCGGCCTCCAGATCCGAGCCCGTTTCGGGAAGCGTGGCATCCAGCTCGCGCATGACGGCGATCGCAGCCGAACTCGCCAGCTCGCCGGCCGCGTGTCCGCCCATCCCGTCGGCCACCACGAGCAAGCGGCCACTCGCATAGCCGGAGTCCTCGTTCTGCTCCCTGCGGCGGCCCACGTCTGATCCGGCGGCATAGCGGATGTTGTGCTTCATACCCAGCAGTAAATCATTGGTTGAAAGACTTCACAAGCAGATGCACTGAAGACTCTTGTGAACTACTGTGGGCTCCATGACCCACGACCCGACCGTGAACGCCGGGGACATAGCCCGGCTCGCCGGTGTCGGGCGGGCCGCGGTGAGCAACTGGCGCCGCCGCCACGACGACTTCCCTCTGCCCATCGGCGGCACCGCCAATCAGCCGTTGTTCTCGCTGCGCCAGGTCGAATCATGGTTGCGGCGCTATGGGAAGTCCTACCAGGTCTCGCTGGGAGATCGTGTGTGGCAACGCCTGAAAGCCGCCGGCGATTTGCGGCTGGGCGAGTTGGTGGCGCAGGCCGGCCTCTTGCTGACCACAGGCGAGAGCAAGCTGGAGCCCGAGCTGGCCGGACTGCTGTCCGAGCTGGCCGAGCAGCACGATCCGCTCACCGCCTACGAATTCCTCTGCGAGCGCTACCTGGAGGCACATTCCCGGCAGCTGTCCGTCACGCGTGACGACGTGGCCGAGCTGATGGTCGGGCTCGTCCACACCGACGGCGCGACGATCCTCGACCCCGCCTGCGGCGTCGGCACCCTGCTGCTCAACTCCGGGGCCGCCAAGGTGCTCGGCCAGGATCTCAGCGAGACCTCGGCGCTCATCACCGCCGCGCGGCTGCGCCTGCGCGGCGCCGAGGCGGAGGTGGTGCCCGGCGACTCGATGCGCCACGACGGCTTCGCCGGGGTGAAGGCCGACGCGGTCGTCTGCGACCCGCCGTTCAACGAGCGGGCCTGGGGCTACGAGGAGCTGACCGGCGACCCCCGCTGGGAGTACGGCCTGCCGCCGCGCGGCGAGCCCGAGCTGGCCTGGGTCCAGCACTGCCTCACCCATGTCAGGCCGGGCGGCATGGTGGCCATGCTGATGCCCCCGGCCGCGGCCAGCCGCAAGGCGGGCAGGCGGATCCGGGCCAACCTGCTGCGCGCCGGCGCCCTGCGTGCCGTGGTCGCGCTGGCGGGCTCCGACCTGTGGCTGCTGCGCCGTCCGGCCGCGGGCGAGCGCCCGCCGTCCGACGTGCTGATCGTCGACGCCACGGCCGACCACTCCGTCGTCGGGCCGGCGTGGCGGGCCTATCTCGACGACCGCTCCGACCAGACCGTACGCATCATCGACCTGCTGGCCGACGAGGTCGACATGACTCCGGCCCGCCACCAGCGGCGCGACGACCTCGGGCGGGCATTCACCGAGGCACGCGACCGGTTTCTGGCCGCGGCGGCCACCCCGCCCGACCTCAAGGTGCTCGACGAGCCGCTCGACCAGCCCGTCACCACGGTCGGCGACCTGATCAAGGAGGGCCTGCTGACCACGCTGCAGGCGCCGCCCAAGATGGCGACCGGCGGCGGCGACGTCTCGATGCTCACCGCCGACGACGTGACCAGCGGCGCCATGGCCTCCGGCCGGGCTCCGGCGCAGCAGGGGCTGGTCCTGGTCCAGCCGGGCGACGTGGTGGCCTCCTACTCCAGCGTGCGGGTGATGGCCGAGGGCGGCTGCGTGCTCGGCCCGCATCTGACGCTCTACCGGGTCGACGCGCGCCGGCTCGACCCCGACTTCCTGGCCGGCCATCTGAGGGCCGCCGGCGGGCGCGCGACCACCGGCTCCAGCCGCTTCGACGTGCGCCGCACCCGCCTGCCCCGCCTCCCGCTCAAGGACCAGAAGTCCTACGGTGAAGCCTTCAGACAGCTCGCGGTGCTCGAAGACGCGCTGCGCGAGACCTCGGCGCTCGGCCAGGCACTCATCCGGCTCGGCCTCGACGGCCTGAGCGACGGCCACCTGCACCCGCAGTCTTGACGGTGTAGTTTTTTCCCGAAAAGTGGCGGCGGGGAGGGGCAAATGGTCATCGGTGATCGATATGTGCTCGATCACCTCCCGCTCGGCCAGGGCGGCATGGGGGCCGTCTACGCGGGCCACGACCGCCACCTCGACCGCCGGGTGGCGGTGAAGCTGCTCCACCTGCCGAGCGGCCCCGACGAGGAGCTGGAGCGCCGCTTCATCCGCGAAGCGCGCATCCTGGCCAGGCTGGAGCATCCGGGTGCCCCGGTGCTCTACGACTTCGGCACCCACGAGCAGCGCCTCTTCCAGGTGATGCAGTTCATCGAGGGCGTCACGGTGGCCGACGTGGTCAGCGAGCACGGCCCCCTGCCGGTGCCGTGGGCCGCCGCGATCGCCGCCCAGGCGTGCGCGGTCCTGTCGGCCGCCCACGCCCTGTCGATCTGCCATCGCGACCTCAAGCCGACCAACCTGATGCTCTGCCCCGACGGCAGCGTGAAGGTGCTCGACTTCGGCCTGGCCCTGCTGCGTGACGCCGACGTCACCACGTTCACCAGGATCGGCCAGATCCTCGGCACGCCCGCGTACATGGCTCCCGAGCAGATCCAGCACGGGATCGCCGAGCCGCGCAGCGATCTCTACGCGCTGGGCTGCGTGCTGCACGAGATGCTGACGGGCCGTCAGTTGTTCACCGGGCCGACCGACTACGTGGTCTTCGAGAAGCAGGTCAAGGAGCGTCCGCCCGCGATCCCGGGCCTGCCGGAGGCGCTGAGTGCGCTCCTGGCCGGGCTGCTGGAGAAGAAGCCTGGCCACCGGCCCGCCGACGCCGACACGCTGTACGGGCGGCTGGAGCCGTTCGCGGTCGGCCTGCCGATGCTGCCCGGCTTCCTGACCAGGTCGCCGAGCCCGGGCCGGATGTACGCCCGGATGGTCGGCCGCGTCCTCAGCGGTTAGCCCAGGGTTCACCGCTCGCGGGTGAGGCGGCTCCTGATCGCCAGCCCGGCCACGGCGAGCCACGGCCCGAGCATCAGGGCCGTACACGCCAGCGCGTACCAGAACCGCCAGGCGGCGGGCCCGGCCGCCACCTCGGCCGCCGTCCACCGCAGCAGGCTCACCAGCACGGGCAGGAGGAAGAAGGCCAGCCAGGCGGCCACCACGAACAGCCCCGCCAGCCAGAGCCAGCGGAACCAGCGCCCGGCCCGCACGTCACACGGGTCGGCGGCGACCAGTTCCGCCGCCTCGCCCTCGCGGAGCCGGCCGAAGGCCCGGCGGAGCAGGAGCGTCTTGACCCGCCACAGGTCCTTGCAGCCCAGCCAGGTGATCAGCACCGCGTACAGGTCGGTGCGCAGGAAGACCATGCACTGCCAGGCCACCTGGAAGACCAGGATGTACGCCACGGCGCCCAGCACGGTGTTGTCCGCGACCATCCGCCAGCCGAGCACCACGGCCAGCAGCACGAAGTCGATGGCCAGCCCGGCCAGCAGCGGCCCGTAACGCCGCCTCCTGGGCACCGACCAGAGCAGCGACAGATCGGTCTCGAAGACCAGGAACGCCATTCTCCGGTCGATGCCGAACCGGGCCGGGAGGTCCAGCGCGCGGGCCGCCAGCCAGTGCCAGCCTTCGTGCACCCCGGCCAGCACCAGCGTGATCGGGTAGACCAGCAACGCGCCGAGCCCGATGTCGGACACGGCGAAGGCGTCGCTGGTGGGGTCGGGTCTGAGCGCGGGCACGAGGACCAGCGCGGCCAGGCTGAACAGGGCGGCGGCGCCGTAAACGAACCAGGCGACGCGGCCGAACAGCGGTCTGGCCAGCTCGGGGCGCAGGCCGCTCAGCCAGCGGCGGCCCTGGATGGGCGCGGTGGCGACGGGCATCCGCTCGCCGCCGGGATCGTCCTCATCCTCGCTCTCATCGAGGAAGCCCAGCTCGCGCAGGGTCTCCACGAACGCGGGCACGTCCACGGGCTCGCCCGCGTACTCCTCGGCCCGCCTGGCCGTCTCCTCGATGGTCGCGCCGTCCATGAGCGCGGCGATCACCACACCGCCGACCGCGGGGATCGAGATGAACGTGCCTGCCTCCGGGTCGCCGACCAGCACCTCCTCGCCCTCGTCCACCAGGCTGAGGCGGCGCAGCCGTACCGTCTGGGTGGTCATCGCCCGCACACCCGGCAATGGGGGTCGACGGTGAAGGGCTGGCGTTCCGGGGTCAGGCCGTTGCGCAGGTCCACCTTGATGAACGCGCCGGCGGCCTGCGGCGGCTCGAAGCCCGTCAGGTAGCGCAGGGCCTCGTAGGCGAGCAGCGAGCCGATCTGCATGGCGATCGGGGCGATCAGCGTGTTCTGCAGGACCAGCTTGGCCCTGTTGCGCTCCACGAAGCCGGCCGCGGTCGGCTCGTCGAGCGCCGGCCGGTCGCTCCAGTCGCATTGGACGCACGCGCTGCGGCCCGGGTCGACCGAGTAGTAATTGACCTGCGAACGGGTCATCCCGCCCATCACCAGCGGCACTCCGGCGCGTACCGCGGCCTCGTTCACCCACAGGTGGGCCTCGGGGTGGCCGTCGAGGCCGCCCGCCACCAGGTCCACGCCGTCGAGCAGGTCCTTCAGGTCCTCGGGGCCGGAGATCCAGCGGTCCACGGCCCGCACCTCGATGGTCGGGTCGTAGGCGCGTACCCACTCGGCCGCGCACTCCACCTTGGACCTGCCGATGTCGGCGTGGTGGTAGAGGAACTGCCTGGCGAAGTTGCGCGGCTCCACGTCGTCTCTGTCGACCAGCGTCAGCTTGCCCACGCCGAGCCCGGCCAGGCACTGCACCAGGGAGGAGCCGCCGCCGCCGACGCCGAGCACGAGCACGTGCGAGCGCCTGAGCTTGCTGACGAAGTCCGCCCGGGGCTTGTCGAGCCCGGCGAATCCGCCGAAGAAGGCGAGGTTGGAGAAGTGCCTGGCGTCCAGGTCGGGGTCGCCGAGCGTACGGTCGCTCTCGCACTCGACCAGACCGAGCGAGTCGAGCGCCTCGATCGCGGCGCGCACGTCGGCCTCGTCGAGATCCACTCCCGTCTCCGCGAGCCGGCCGCGGAGCTCGGCCACCGTGCAGGGGCCGCGGTCGAGCGCCGCGAAGAGGGCCGCCACCTGGCCTTCCTCATCGCCGAGCGTGATCACCTCGCGCGGGTCGACGAGAACGAGCACGTCCTCGCCCAGCGGTTCCCATGCGCATTCCTTCAGTGCAACCCGCACCGCGTCTCCTCCGTGTTTCTGGGGGGTGGGTGAGGGCGGCGGCGCGCCCCCACCCGGGAAGAGCCGTCAGACGGTGCCGTTGATGGTGGCCTTGATGGGCTCGACCTTGCGGACCTCGATCTTCATGGAGTCCTCCTCTCGGGGTTCTTGTGATCAATCTCCTTGACGCCACCACAAAATCGCCACATTTCCGCCACATGCCGGAGCTCCTTGTGAACACGCTCTCCCAGTAGCTCGGATCGTTATCCAACACTCGTTGACAGGCCCATGTTATGGCCGCGAATCTCTTGAGAGAGCGCTCTCTCAGTCTCCTTCGAAACCTTGGAGGGCTCCATGACCCCCCGCTTCCGGCAGCTCGCCGTACCCCTGCTCACCGCCTCCCTCCTCGCCCTGGCATCGGCGTGCGGAGGCGGCGGCGCGAACAACACCGCCGGCACGACGGCCGCGCCCGGAGAGAAGGTCAAGCTGACCGTCGGCCTCTTCGGCGACTTCGGCTTCAAGCCCCTCTACGAGGAGTACAAGAAGACCCACCCGAACATCGAGATCGTCGAGAACGTCACCCAGTTCAACGATCACCACAACAACCTGGTCAAGCGGCTGGCCACGAACGCCGGGGCGGGTGACGTCGAGGCCGTCGAGGTGGGCTACATCAGCACGTTCACCGCCCAGCCCGGCAAGTTCGTCGACCTCAAGCAGTACGGGCTCGACAAGCGGCAGGGCGACTACCTCGACTGGAAGTGGCAGCAGGGCCTGAGCAAGGACGGGCAGCAGGTGCTGGGCCTCGGCACCGACGTGGGCGGCCTGGCCATGTGCTACCGCAAGGACCTGTTCAAGAAGGCCGGGCTGCCGACCGACCGTACCGAGGTGGGCGGGCTCTGGCCGACCTGGGAGCAGTACATCGAGACCGGTAAGAAGTTCGCGGCGGCCGGCGTTTCGGGCACCAAGTTCGTGGACGCGCCCGGCGAGATCTTCCGCGCCATGGTGAACCAGGCGCCGGTCGGGCTCTATGACGCCCAGGACCAGATCATCGTGGCCACGAACCCCGACGTGAAGAAGGCGTGGGACCTGTCCAACCAGCTCACCCAGAACGGGCTCACCGCCAAGCTCGCGGCCTTCTCGCCGCCGTGGAACACCGGCTTCGCCAAGGGGTCGTTCGCCACGATCATCTGCCCGGCGTGGATGACCGGGTTCATCCAGGAACAGGCCAAGGACGCGTCCGGCAAGTGGGACATCGCTCCCGTACCCGGTGGTTCGGGCAACAGTGGCGGCTCACATCTGATGATCCCCAAGCAGAGCAAGCACCCCAAGGAGGCGGCCGAGCTGATCGACTTCCTCACCTCCAAGGACAACCAGGCCAAGGTGTTCAAGGAGGAGGGCACGTTCCCGTCGATCCCGGCGCTGTACGACGACCCGTCGATCCAGAACTTCACCAAGCCGTTCTTCGGTGACGCGCCGATCGGCAAGATCTACTCCGAGGCCGCCAAGTCGCTCAAGCCGCAGCATCTCGGCCCGAAGGAGGCCGATGTCCGCACGGTGGTCGGGGACGGGCTCGGCCGGGTCGAGCAGGGCAAGCAGAGTCCCGACCAGGCGTGGGCCCAGGTGCTCGAGGACGTCAAGAAGATCAAATGAGCTCCCTTCCGCTCACCGTCGCCAGGCGGCGCGGGCGCAGCGTGCGGCACACCCTCGACGTGAGGGCGTCGCCGTACGCCTACGTCGCCCCCTTCTTCCTGCTGTTCTGCGCCTTCGGGCTGTTCCCCCTGGCCTACACGGCCTGGGTGAGCCTGCACGACTGGACGTTGCTGTCCGAGGAGCACACGTTCGTCGGGCTGAAGAACTTCGGCACGCTGCTCGGCGACGGCTACTTCTGGAACGCGACGTTCAACACGCTGTCCATCGGGGTGCTGTCGACCGTGCCGCAGCTGCTGCTGGCCATCTGGCTGGCGCACCTGCTGAACCGGCGGCTGCGGATGCAGACGCTGTTCAGGATCTCGTTGCTGCTGCCCAACGTCACCAGCGTGGTGGCCGTCGTGGTGATCTTCAGCCAGCTGTTCGGCCGGGACTTCGGGCTGATCAACTGGGTGCTGTCCTGGTTCGGGGCCGGCAGCGTCGACTGGGCGGCGGGCACGGCGAGCTCGCACGTCGCACTGTCCACCATGATCATGTGGCGCTGGACCGGCTACAACGCGCTGATCTTCCTCGCCGCGATGCAGGCCGTACCGCGTGAGCTGTACGAGGCCGCCACCCTCGACGGAGCGTCCGGCTTCACCCAGCTCCGTAAGATCACCATCCCGATGATCCGGCCCACGATCATCTTCGTCGTCATCGTCTCCTCGATCGGCGCGATGCAGATCATCGCCGAACCGCTGCTGTTCGGGGCGAGCAGCGGCGCCGGGGGCGGCGCCGTCAGCGGCGGGCCCGACCGGCAGTTCCAGACGCTGGCGCTGTTCGTGTACGAGCAGGGGTTCACCAAGTTCGACTTCGGTTACGCCTCGGCGGCCTCCTGGCTGATGTTCCTGGCCGTGGTGGTCGTGGCGGGCGTGAACTATCTGCTGACCCGGCGGGTGAAGGGCGGGCTGCTATGAGGCTCCGTTACCTGACGCTGACCGGGGTGGCCTTCTTCTCGGCGTTCCCGCTCTACTACAGCGTGGTCGTGGCCTCCCGGCACAACTCGGCGCTGGCCGAGGTGCCGCCGCCGCTGCTGCCCGGCGGGAACTTCTTCGCCAACGTGGCCCGGGTCTTCGACACCGTGCCCTTCGGGCTGGCGCTGGCGAACTCGGTCATCGTGGCGGGGTCGATCTCTCTCGCGGTGATGTTCTTCTCGACGCTGGCCGGGTTCGCCTTCGCCAAGCTGCGCTTCAGGGGCAAGAACA
Source organism: Nonomuraea guangzhouensis (assembly GCF_019396345.1). Taxonomy (GTDB): domain Bacteria; phylum Actinomycetota; class Actinomycetes; order Streptosporangiales; family Streptosporangiaceae; genus Nonomuraea; species Nonomuraea guangzhouensis. Next base: position 374,903 of record NZ_JAHKRM010000001.1, read on the forward strand.
TCATGCTGCTGGTCACGGTCGCGACCATGATGGTGCCGACGCAGCTCGGCATCATCCCGCTCTACCTGCTCATGGTGAAACTCGAATGGACCGGGACGAACTACGCGCTGATCGTGCCGGCCCTGGTCAACGCCTTCGGGGTGTTCTTCATGACGCAGTACCTGTCCAGGGCCCTGCCGACCGAGCTGCTGGAGGCGGGCCGGGTGGACGGGTGCACGACGTGGGGGCTGTTCTGGCACGTGGTGCTGCCCGTCGCGCGGCCCGCTGCGGCGGTGCTCGGCATGCTGACGTTCATGTCGGCCTGGAACGACTACTTCTGGCCGCTGGTCGTCCTGAACCCGGACAACCCGACGGTGCAGGTCGCCCTGTCGACACTGGCCAGCGGGTACGTCAACGACTACGTCCTGGGGCTGGCCGGCACGGCGGTGGGAACCCTGCCGCTGGTGCTGGTCTTCGCCCTGTTCGGCAAGCAGATCATCGGCGGAATCATGCAAGGAGCTGTTAAGGGATGATTTTCCCGGAGAACTTCGTGTGGGGGGCCGCCACCGCCTCCTACCAGATCGAGGGGGCGGTCAAGGAGGACGGGCGCGGCCAGTCCATCTGGGACACCTTCTCCCACAGCCCCGGGAACGTGGCGGACGGCGACACCGGGGACGTGGCCTGTGACCATTACCATCGGTATCGCGATGACGTCGCGCTGATGCGGGAGCTGGGGCTGGCGGCCTACCGGTTCTCGATCGCGTGGCCGCGGATCCAGCCGGACGGTCGCGGGAAGGTCAATCCTCAAGGGCTCGGGTTCTACTCCCGGCTGGTGGATGCGCTGCTGGCCGCCGACATTTCGCCTTATGTCACGCTTTATCACTGGGATTTGCCGCAGGCGCTTGAGGGTGAGGGTGGCTGGACAAATCGCGATACGGCGTACTATTTCGCCGACTATGCGCAGGCCGTACACGAGAAGCTGGGTGACCGCGTCGCCCACTGGACCACGCTGAACGAGCCGTGGGTCGCCGCCTACCTCGGCTACGGCAACGGCGTGCACGCGCCCGGCCGCAGGCGGGCCGCGGACGCCATGCGCTCGGCGCACCACCTGCTCCTGGGCCACGGCCTGGCCGCCAGGCGGCTGCGCTCGCTGGGCGCCGAGAACATCATGCTCGTCATCAACTCGGCCCCCGTGCTCACCCCCGCCCAGGTCAACGACCCGCAGGCGACCCCAGACGCGGCCGACGCGGCCGCCGTGCACCGCATCCACACGTTGCTGACCAGGCAGTTCCTCGACCCCGCCCGCCACGGCAGCTACCCGGCCGAGGTGCTGGAGGCGGCCGCGCGCAACGGCGGCACCGACCACATCCTCGACGGCGACCTGGAGATCATCAACGCCCCGATCGACCAGATCGGGATCAACTACTACAACCCCTGTGTCGTGGAGGCGGGCCCCGGCTCCCCCGTCGACCCCGCGTGGCCGGGCTCGGAGGACGTGCGCTTCCGTACCGCCGACGCGCCCACCACCGCGATGGGCTGGCCCATCGTCCCGGACGGCCTGTCCAGGCTGCTGGTACGGCTCTCGCAGGACTACCCGGGGGTCGGCCTGATGGTCACCGAGAACGGCGCGGCCTTCGACGACGTCGTGACGGACGGCCGGGTGCACGACACCGACCGGGTCGCCTACCTGGAGGGGCACCTGCGCGAGGTGCACCGGGCCATCGCGGCGGGGGCCGACCTGCGGGGCTATCTGGTGTGGTCGCTGCTGGACAACTTCGAGTGGGCGGAGGGCTATCGGCGCAGGTTCGGGATCGTGCACGTGGATTACGAGACGCTCGCTCGGCGGCCCAAGGACAGTGCGCTGTGGTATCGGGACGTGATCGGCAGGAACGGCCTGTAGATTCCTTCCGTGCTCTCCCACATGGCGCAAGACCATGCGACCGCCCGCCCTGATGCGGCGCGGCCATGAGGCGGCCGACGCTGGAGGCGGTCGCCGCCCGTGCGGGGGTCTCCCGCGCCACCGCGTCCCGGGTGGTCAACGGGCAGACGACTGTGGCGCCGGACATCCGCGACGCCGTGCTGCGCGCCATCGACGAGCTGGGCTACCTGCCCAACCCGGCGGCGCGCAGCCTGGTCACCCAGCGCACCGACTCGGTCGCGCTGGTCGTCTCCGAGCCACCGACCAGGGTGTTCTCCGAGGACCCGATGTTCGCCACGGCCATCCGCTCGGCCAGCGTCGAACTGGAGGCGGCCGACAAGCAGGTCGTCCTCATGCTGGCCTCCTCCGCCAAGAGCCACGCGCGCGTGGAGCGGTACATCGCAGGCGGCCACGTGGACGGCGTCATGCTCATCTCCATGCACGGCGCCGACCCGCTCCCCACCGCGCTGTCCCGCCTGCGCGTCCCGGTCGTCTCGTACGGGAGGCCCGCCGTACCCATCGACATCCCGTACGTCGACAACGACAACATCGGCGGCGCCGAGTCAGCGGTCCGTCACCTGGTCGAGTCGGGCAGACGCCGCATCGCCACGATCGCCGGCCCCCAGGACATGATCGGCGGCCAGGACCGCCTCACGGGCTACCGCAACATCCTGCGCGACTCCGACCGCCGCTCCATCGTCGCGGTAGGCGACTTCACCCGCGAATCCGGCGCGGTGGCCATGCGCCAGCTCCTGGGCGACGACCCCGGACTGGACGCCGTCTTCGTGGCGAACGACCTGATGGCGGTGGGCGCGCTGCAGTCACTCCGCCTGGCCGGTCGGCGGGTGCCGGACGACGTGGCGGTGGTGGGCTTCGACGACATAGAGGCCGCCAAGTACACCGAACCACCGCTGACCACCGTGCGACACCCGGTCGCCGAGCAGGCGGCGGCCATGGTGCAACTGCTGCTGGACCTCTTCACGGGCGGCTCCGCCGAGCCCGTCATCCTGCCCACCGAGCTGGTCGTTCGCGAATCCGCCTAAAGCGAGGACCTCCCTCAAGGGTCGGACTGTGTTGCCGGGGGCTGACGCCCCCATTTACAAGCATGGTCCTCGCTCTTCGCTCGGGCTGTCTTCCTTGGGGCTGCGCCATGTGGCGGTGGCCTGCCGGCCCCCCTACCCCCGGCCTGAACCACTTCCATGGGAAATCTCGATCAGGACATGAGCCGGATTCTAAGTCGTCTGTCGTGGGTTTCTAACGAATGAAGGCTTAGAATGATGACGGACACCTCATCGAGGCTGGAGGCTCGGGCATGCTGACAGGGTTCCGAGCGGCGAACGTCCTGTCGTTTCGCGGCGAGTTCGAGCTGTCACTACTGGCTCCAGATGGAGGCGACCGCGCAGCACGCACCGTCAACGGCCTTCGTATCTCCCCGGTAGCCGCTATCTTCGGCGCCAACGCCTCCGGCAAGACGAATGTGCTCGATGCCATGCGGTGGATGCGCCACGCCGTTCTCGATTCGGTGGCCGACTGGGCGCGTCTCAAAGGCGTGCCGCGGCGACCGTTCGTCCTGGATCGCGAGGCGATGAACGAAGCCTCATTGTTCGAGGTCGACGTGCTCATCGGAGAGGACAGATACGTCTATGGATTCGAGGCGTCCGACGAGCGAGTCGAAACAGAATGGTTGCATGTCTTCCCGCAAGGCAGCCGCCGGCGGCAGGTCTGGTTCGACCGGGACGCCGACCGGGACGGGGACGAATACCGGTTTCCCAGCGATCGACTGAAGGGCGCCAAGAAGCCGGTGGTCGAGTACACGCGGCCCAACGCGCTGTTTCTCACAGCCGCCGGATCGCTTCAGATGAAGCAGCTGATGCCGCTGCACGACTGGTTCAAGGACAATCTGTGGCTGGTCGGCCCGGGTGACGATCCGTATCAGCGCGATGTCTACACCCACTCGAAGCTCCTGAACCCCGAGTTCCGCAACCGAGTCGAGGGGCTGATAACCGTCGCCGACCTGGGGGTGACCGGAGTCGAGGTCGAGGACCGGGGCGAGGAAATGCCGGAGGTCTCCCTCCTGCATCACGGCAAAGACGGTCCAGTGCCGTTCGACTTCCTCCACCAGGAGTCCTTCGGCACGCTCGCCTGGTTCGCCCTTTTGGGGCCGCTGCTCAAAGCACTCGATGATGGAGCGGTGCTGCTGGTTGACGAGCTCGATTCCAGCTTGCATCCCGTGCTGGTCGCCGAGGTCGTCCGGCTGTTCGAGGACCCTGTTGCCAACCCTCTGGGCGCGCAACTCGTGTTCACCGGGCACGATGCCACGTTGCTGAGCAAGGCTCACGTCGAGCGGCCGCTGAACCGGGAGCAGGTATGGATCACGGAGAAGCGAAAGACCGGCGAATCTGAGCTTTATCCGCTCACCTCGGTGGGCGTGCGTGCGGACGAGAGCCTGGAGCGTGGATATTTGCGCGGCAGATATGGCGGGGTACCACGTATCGGGCTTGGTGGCATGGCCGTGGAAGTCGAGCAGCGGGCCGCCGAGGCGGACACGTGAGCAAAGTCAAGAAGAAGGGCCCACCGACCGGTGGTGCACGTGTGCCGCGTTCGGTGACCGAAGGCCGGAAGCGCGAAGTGATCTATGCCGTGGTGGAAGGGGGAAAGCACCGAGCGGGATTATCTCGGCTATCTGGAGGAGCGGTTCAGCGGTGATCCACGGGCCTTCGAGATCCATGTCCTCTGGAAACGCAAGGGTTTGAAGCCCCACGAAGTAGTGGATTGGGCGCTCGAAAAGCTCGGTGAGTTGGATGATCCCGGGCGCGAACAGGTGTGGGCGTTCTTCGACCGAGACGACCACAGCCACGTCGAGCGGTCCCACGCACGAGCCGAGGCGATGGGGGTGAAGGTCGCGTTCTCTCACCCGTGCTTCGAACTCTGGTTGCTGCTTCACTTCGGGTCAGGGGCGGCGGGGACGTATACGTCGAAGAACGTACAGAACCGGCTGAGAGCTGCTCACCGTGCCTTTCGTGACTTCGAAAAGCACATCAGTGCCACCTGTCGGCAGGCACTGGACGGGAGGGAGAAGGACGCCGTCAGCCGGGCGAGAAATCTGATCACCAACTGTCCGAGCTTGGCCTGCACGGCCAAGCTCGGACATGCGGACGACTGCAAGGTGCTTGACCGCGTTCCTTCGACGGATGTCTGGAGGCTACTGGTCGAGCTCGGCATCGTGGTCTGCTGAACCGGCAGCTGCCAAACCGCGCACGCCTGTCAACCCAGCTTTTTCAGCCTGACCGCCTGCTTGAGGAAGACGACGCCGTCGATCATGTCGAGCTGGGCCGGGTCCAGCGGGAAATACGCGAAATCGTGGGAGATGCGCGGGGCGGGCTTCGTGATGGTCTCGGCCAGGCGGCGGGCATCGATGAGAGCGTGGTCCCACGGGAGGGTGGACAGGATGCCCTCGATGGTGTCCGGGGACGGAATGTCGTCGCCGGCCGTGCCGATGGCCGAGGCCAGGAAGGCGTACCGGTCGCCCAGGTGCGTCCCGGCGATCGCCCCCGCGCTCCACCACTCCAACTGCTGGTCGCCGAACGACATGAGGGTCTTGTTCCGCTGCAGGTGGAGGTTGGATGAGAAGGCCAGGACCGGGCCGCGCTCGGCGATGGCACGCAGGTTGGCGGCCATCATCGCGTCCCGCAGGGCCGACAGCCGGGTCCACCGTGCCGGCGACGCGTCGGCCATCCAGTGGTGGTAGCGGAGCAGGCCGACGGCGGTGCGCCCGTAAAGGTGCGCCAGCTCCCTGTCCTCCGCACTCAGCCGCGGCGACTGTGTGTCGAGCAGGGCCACCAGGTCGTCGGCGATCACGCGCAGTCGCTGGGCTTCGGCGGACTGGCCGATCGACTGGGACGGATCCATGGCCGTGGCCTCGTTCGACCACCGCTCGTCGGGGCCCAGCAGCGTGTCGAGGGTTTCCATCGTGCACGGGAGCGGGCCGTCGAGGAGAGAGTAGAGGGCGGTCAGTGCCTGGCGCGGGCTCGCCGCCCAGTACTCCACCGGACCGTCGAAGCCGAAGAACCGGAGCTTTTCATCATGCTGCTCGTTGTACTCCCGCATCCAGCGTACGAGCTCGCGGTTGGCCTCTGACGTGCCGAAGTTGTGGCTGAAGCCGCGTTCCATGATGTCATCGAGCGTGCCCGCGCCCGTCGCGAGGTAGTCGTCGACCACGAGGCCCATGAGGCAGTCGCTCTCGATGGCGAACGAGCGGTAGCCCTCGTGCTCGACCAGATGCCGGAAGAGCTCGTTGCGCAACTCGCCCAACTCCCCCACGAAGTGCCTGGCCTCGCCCAGGCCGAGCAGCAGGGGCTTGGCGGGAAGCGACCGGAGGAATGCCGAGACGCCCGCACCATCGAACGGCCGGGCCGTGTCCTTGATGTCCATGCCTTCAACGGTATCGTTGAACATTCGGTATAAACTTTTCGTGGGAATCCCGGCTCTCACCGCGATGGACCTTCAATCGGCGATGTATTCATGAGGCCAGTGGACCTGGCGCGAGCACGTACGCCTCTGCAGCGGCCGGCCAACTGCGAGCGGCTGGTGCTTCAACCCAGAGAGAGGACTGTGAGACTTCGGCGAGATGCCGGCCCCGCCCGGCTGTCGCATACTCCCTCCCATTCATTAGGGGACTCGCCTGTCGGCCCAGCGGAGCAACGCCTATGAGACCCCGACGCAGCCGCCCGCCCCTGCCGAGGATCACCGGCGCCACGTGCAGGCGCAGCTCGTACATTTGGGGCGGGCGTCGTGTTCGTCAGTCGAGGAGCAGTTCGACGGGCATGTTGCCGCGGGTGGCGTTGGAGTACGGGCACACCTGGTGCGTGGTGTCCAGGAGGGTTCGTGCCTGTTCCTCGGTGAGAGTGGCGGGCAGTTTCACGCGCAGGACGGTGTCCAGCGCGTAGCCGCCCTTGCCGTTGGGTGACAGGCCGACCTCCGCGGTGACCGAGGCGTCGGACACGTCGAGGCTCTGCCGGCCCGCCACGAGTTTCATGGAGGTGGCGAAGCAGGCGGCGTACCCGGCGGCGAAGAGCTGTTCGGGATTGGTGCCGGCGCCGTCGCCGCCCAGCTCTTTCTGCAGGGCGAGCTGGACGTCCAGCCGGCCGTCCGAGGAGACCGCCCGGCCGTCGCGGCCTTCGGAAGTGGCGGTGGCGGTGTAGATGCGCATGGGATTTCCTTTCATGGTTGTGGAGTTCTCGTTCCCAGGGCCGACAGCAGGGTGATGGCCAGGGACACAGCGACGACTGTCCAGAGTCCGGCCCGGTAGCCGCCCACCATCGCCCCGCCATTGGCGACGAGCATGGTGGCGGTGACGGCGGTGACCAAGCTGGTACCGAGTTGGGCGCTTGCGTTGAACAAGCCCGAGGCCAGGCCCTGCTCCTCCGGTCCAGCGCCTGCCACGGCGGCGATGTTGAGAGCCGAGTAGGCGGCGGGGAACCCGACCCCGCCCAGCACTTGCTGGATGAGCAGGACCGCCAGTGGTTCGACTCGGCCGATCAGCACGGCCCAGACCGCGTAGCCGGCGGCGAGCAGGAACAGCCCGGCGGTGGCGACCGGCCAGGCGCCGAACCTGGTCACCGCCGCCGCCCAGTACCTGGCGGTGGTGCCGGTGAGCAGGCCGCCGAGCAGGAAGGACAGCGCCGTCTGTAGCGGTGACCAGCCCAGCGTGCTCTCGTAATAGAGCGTCAGGACGAACTGGAAGGCCACGTAAGCGCCGAACATGAGCATGCCGACGTTCGCCCGCACCAGCCCTGCCCTGGCGAAGATTGACAGCGGTATGAGCGGCGCCGGATGCCCGCGTTCCACGACGAGGAGCAGGGCGAGCAGGAGGGCGGACACGCCGAGCGCTGCCAGGGTGAGCGGATGGCTCCAGCCGACGATGGAGGCCTGGCTGACTCCGTACACGAGAGTGATCGCGGTGCCCGCGACCAGCATCGCGCCGAGGACGTCCAGGCGCCCGGTCCGGGTTCTTCCCGTGCTGTCCTGCGGCACCACGGCGGCGGCCACGAGCGTGACGACGACGCCGACCGCCGCGGGCAGCAGGAAGACCAGCCGCCAGTGGAGTTGCGCCAGCGCGCCCCCGAACACCAGGCCCAGTGAGAAGCCGGAGGAGGAGATGGCCAGGAAGGTTCCCAGCGCGCGGTTGCGGGCCCGTTCCTCGCGGAAGGTGTCCAGCAACAGCGCCATGGCCACCGGCGCGGTGAAGCCGGCGCTGACGCCCTTGAGCAGGCGGGCGACCACGAGAAACAGGCCCTCGCTGGTCAGACCGCCGACGAGACTGGCGACGACGAACACCACCAGCCAGCCGAGCAACAGCCTCCTGCGGTCGAACAGATCGGCCAGCCGCCCGCCTAACAGCAGGAATCCACCGAAACCCAGCGCGTAGCCGCTCACCACCCACTGCAATGCCTCGGGCGACATGCCCAGGTCACGCTGGAGGAGCGGCAGGGCGGGCCCGATGCTGGCGATGTCCATCGCGTCCAGGAACTGTACGGCGGACATCACCGCGAGCAGCAGACCGGCATTCCCTCTCCGGGTGCCGGCCGCGGTCTCGGTCATACAAGAACACCCCCATTCATAACGGACCGATCAGTCCGGACCGATCGGTCCAATCTTGGGGGCAGGGCGCTAGGCTGTCAACGTAGATCCTTGAACTCCTCGCGAAAGGACCCGACGGTGACGCGCAGACCCGTTCCCGGCACTCGCCGGCGCATCCTCCAGACGGCCGCCCGCCTGTTCGGCGAGCAGGGCGCGCGGGCCGTGGGCATGCAGCAGGTCGTCGAGGAGACGGGGCTCGGCAAGAGCGCGCTCTACCGCGAGTTCACCAGCAAGGACGAGCTGGTGAGCGCCTGGGTGGGCGAGCTGCACGACCAGGCCTGGGCACAGATCGACAGCGCGATCGCCCGACACGAGGGCGACCCCGCCCGCCAGCTCCTGGCCATCGTGGAGCACGCGCAAGAGAGCACCCAGGGCTCCGACGCCCACGGCTGCACCTTCTACAACACCTCGGCGGAGTTCCGCGACCCCGGCCATCCTGGCCGCCGGGAGGCCGTCTCCCACCTCGGCCGGCTACGCGAGCGGCTGCGCGCCCTCGCCGTCGCGGCACGCGCCACCGATCCCGACGCCCTGGCCGACATGCTGATGCTCATCATCTCCGGCCTCTACGCCAACGCGGCCACGCTCGGCCCCTCCGGCCCCGCCGCCCGATCCGTCGCCGCGGCACGCATCCTCATCGACCAGCACATCCCCGCGCACGTCCCCACCTCCTGAGGGCAGGTTGGGCCTTGGCGCGGCCGGCGGGCTCGCCCTTACGACCTTCACCGCGCTACCGGATCACGCGGTACCTCAGGTGCGTGACCAGGCCGGTGCCCGACACGTCGCCGACGGGTTCGAGGTTGGTGTCCCCCACGCCGTCGAACAGCCGCTCGCCCCTGCCCAGGATCACCGGCGCGACGTGCAGGCGCAGCTCGTCGATCAGCCCCGCCGCCAGGTACTGGTTCACGGTCGACGCGCCGCCCATGATGGCGACGTCGCGGGCGCCGGCGGCCTCGCGGGCCTGGGCCAGGGCCGCCTCGATCCCCTCGGTGACGAAGATGAACGTCGTGCCGCCCTTCATCGGCAGCGGCTCGCGCGGGTGGTGGGTGAGGACGAAGACCGGCGCGTGGTACGGCGGCTCGTCGCCCCACCAGCCGCTCCAGTCCAGGTCCCAGGCGTCCCGGCCGGGGCTGAACATGTTGCGCCCCATGATGAAGGCCCCGGCCGCGAGGACGCCCTCGATGATCTCCGCGTGCGTCTCGCGCTCGTCGAACATCCAGCGGTGCAGGCGCTCCTCCGCGTCCTCGCCGAGCGGGTGCTCCAAGCTCTGGTTCGGGCCCGCCACGAAGCCGTCGACGGACATCGCGATGTCACAGGTGACCTTGCTCATCTCACTGCCTCCCACGTTCCGGGTGCTCGTCTCACGGAAGAGTCGGAGCCGTCTTCTCCTTCTGTACATCGGCGAGGGTGAGACGCCGGTCACATTTGCCGGGATCTGGTCACACTCCGGGGTGCGGTGCCGCTCTCAGATAGTGACCCTGAAAGGAGGGGCGCACGATGAGCGAGCAGGCGACGAGCGTCTTCACCGGTCATCGGGAGCTGCTGTTCTCGATCGTCTACAACATGCTGGGCAGCGTCGCCGACACCGAGGACGTCCTGCAGGAGACCTGGCTGGCCTGGGCGCCCAGGAGCGCGGCGGGTGAGGAGATCGTCAACCCGCGCGCGTACCTGGTGCGGATCGCGGTCAACCGGGCGCTGGCCCGGCAGGAGAGCATCAGCCGCCGCCGGGAGGACTACGTCGGTCCCTGGCTGCCCGAGCCGATCGTCACCGAGCCGCCCGACACCGTGGATCCGGCGGTGCGGACCGAATCGCTGTCGATGGCGCTGCTGGTGGTGCTGGAGACGCTGACGCCGCTGGAGCGGGCGGTGTTCGTGCTGAACGAGGTCTTCGGGTACGCCCACACCGAGATCGCCGGCATCCTGGACCGCAGCCCGTCGGCGATCCGCCAGCTCGCTCATCGCGCCCGCGAGCACGTGCACGCCCGGCGCCCGCGTTACCCGGCCGACCCGCGGGTTCGGCAGGAGGTGACGGAGCGGTTCATCGCGGCCGTCGCCGGTGGGGACCTCGACGCGCTCATGCGGGTGCTGGCGCCGGACGTGGTCATGTGGGCCGATGGCGGGGGCAAGGCGCGGGCGGCCGGTCTGCGGCCGGTCCACGGGCGGGACAAGATCGCCCGGGTCATCGTCGGCAACGCGATCCGGCGGCCCGTCTCCGATCTCAACATCCGTTTCCGGACCGTCAACGGCGATCCGTCGGCGCTGCTGCTGTCCGGTGACACGCCGTTCGCGGTCATCGTCCTCGATCTCGTCCCCGACGGCGATCAGGTGTGCGGCATCTACGCCGTGACCAACCCCGACAAACTCTCTCACCTGGAAAGAGGCACCGCATGATTCTGGTATCCGGAGCCACCGGCAACATCGGCCGGCCGCTCATCGCCGAGCTGGCCGCCAAGGGTGTGAAGGTACGCGCGCTGACCCGTACCCCCGATACGGCCCGTTTTCCCGAAGGGGTCGAGGCGTGTGACAGCGGCCGGCCCGACTTCGACGGTGTGTCCGCCCTCGTGCTGAACAGCACGGGCGGCTCTGTCGCCCTGCTGGAGGCGGCCAGGGCGGCGGGGGTGCGGCGGGTCGTCACCGTCTCGGCCCTGGTCGTCGCCGAGGAGGCGGACCCGGAGGAGGGCGGCAACGCCGCGGTCCACCGGGCGCTGGAGGAGGCGGTGGAGGCCGCCGTCCCGGAATGGACGCATCTGCGCCCAGGCGCCTTCGCCGCGAACTCCTTGCGCTGGGTGCCCCAGCTCCGGGCCGGGGATGTGGTCCGCGGACCGTACGCCCAGGCCCGCACGTCGCCTATTCACGAGGCGGACATCGCCGCCGTCGGCGTGCGGGCGCTGCTCGGGGACGAACTGCTGGGGCAGGCGCCCGCGCTGACCGGGCCGCAAGGGCTGACCTTCGCCGAGCAGGTGGAGATCATCGGCTCGGTGGTGGGACGACCGCTGCGGTACCAGGAGATCAGCCCGGACATGGCCGCGCAGGCGATGATGGCGCACGGGGTACGCAAGGAGCAGGTCGACTCCTTGCTGAGCTATTTCGCGGACAGCATCGGTAAGCCCGTACCGATCACCGGCGAGGTGGAGCGGATCCTCGGCCGCCCCCCGCGCACCTTTGCCGAGTGGGTCGCCGACCACGCCGACGCCTTCCGGCAGTGACCCGGGCTACCTGCCTGTCTTCGTGGACCAGAGCGGGCGGCTGCCGTCGTAGATGACGACATTGCCGTCGTCCTGCATCTCGAGTCGCGCCCCGGGGTTCACGGCACACCCGCCGACTCCCTGGAGAACGCCGATGCATATCGTGACCGTCGTCATGTCGATACGGCTTGGTCTGCTGCTCGTGCTGATGGCCGGCGCGATCGTCAGCAGGGTGCGGGTCGCCGACTCAGCTGCGGCGATCTCCGTCGACGTCCTGGTCCTCGCTCTGGTGATCGCCCTTGTGACCGTACGCCCGCTGGCCTGATCTCGACGGCACGACATCCTGTGGGTCCATGACGAGATTCCTGTTCGCCTGGGTGACCCAGGTGGCGATCGGGTGGGCTTCCGCTGCCCTTCGCTGACGCCCTTAAGGACGTCTGACCTGAGCGTTGCTCGGACCGGCCGGGCGGTGCACGTTGCGGGCCTGCGCGAGGTCCGGAGGGGCCGCGCCGTCCGCGGGTCCGGCCGGTTCGCGGACGGCGCGGCTGTTGGATTACAGGACCGCGCCGGTGCCCTGCCGTCGTCGGCGCGGCGCGGGCGGCTGGGGCGGGGGCTGCTTGCTGCGGCGTTCGAGCTCGATCGCGAGGGGACCGGCCACGAATGACGAGGACGCGGTGCCCACCACGATGCCGACGATGAGGGCGATGGCGAAGTCGCGCAGCGTGTCGCCGCCGAAGACGGCCAGCGCGGTGAGGATGAACAGGGCGCCGAGGCCGGTGTTGACGGTCCGCGGCACGGTCTGCAGGATCGCGGCGTTGACGACGTCGGCGAAGCGGGTCTGCCGCCGGGCCTGCCACAGCTCGCGGACGCGGTCGAAGACCACCACCTTGTCGTTGATGGAGTAGCCGATGATGGTCAGCATGGCCGCGAGGAAGACCCCGTCGACGGGCTTGCCCAGCCAGGCGAACAGGCCGAGCACGGCGGCGGCGTCCACGACAAGGGCCAGCACCGCGGCGGTGCCGAACGTCCAGCGGAACCTGACGGCCAAGTAGATCAGCTGCGCCGCAAGCGCTACGGCGAGCGCGATGAGCGCGTTGCGGCGCAGCTCCTCGCCCAGGCTGGGGCCGATGAGCTCGTCGCGCTGCTTGGTGACGTCGCCGACGCGGGCGTCGAGCGCGCGTTCGATGGCGGCGACGTCGTCGGCGCTGATCTGGCCGGCCCGCACGGACACGGCGTCGCCGGAGATCTGCACGTTGGCCGCCGGATGCCCGGCCTCGGCCACCGCCGCCCGGGCCGCCTCGGCGCTCACCGGCCGCGCGGCCGTGAACTCCACCATGCGGCCGCCGGTGAACTCGATGCCGAAGTTCAGCCCGTGCAGGACCAGCCCGGCCACGGCCGCGGCGACCAGGACGGCGGCCGCGGCCAGCCAGCGCCGGCCGGCGGCCATGAGGGCCGGGTCGCGCCGGGTGATCCAAGTCCTGACCCGGCCCTGCGCTGCCAGACCCGACAGCCGGGCACCGGTCCTGCCGATGACGGCGTGGGTCAGGACGCGGGTGATGAGCATGGCCGACGCGAACGAGGCGAGCACGCCGATGGCCAGTGTCACGCCGAAGCCCCGCACCGGCCCCGAGGCCAGCAAGAACAGCAGTCCGGCGGCCAGGAGAGTGGTGATGTTGGAGTCGGCGATGGCGCTCCAGGCGCCCGCGAAGCCTCGCTGCAGGGCGGTGCGCAGGCCGCGGCGCGGTGCGCGGCCGTACTCCTCGCGTGCCCGTTCGAAGACCAGGACGTTGGCGTCGACCGCCATGCCGATGGCCAGGACGAATCCGGCCAGGCCCGGCAGGGTCAGCGTCGCGCCGAGGGCGACCAGGGCGGCGTAGGAGATGAGCCCGTAGGCCGCCAGCGCAACGGTGGCCATCAGCCCCGACAGACGGTAGGTGAGGGAGATGAACAGCGCGGTGAGCAGGACGCCGGCGACGCCCGCCTTGGCGCTGGCCTCGATGGCCTGCGTGCCGAGGGTGGGGCCGACGGTGCGCTGTTCGATCAGGGCGAGCGGGACGGGCAGCGAGCCGCCCTTGATCAGCACGGCCAGATCCTGCGCTTCCTGGTGGGTGAAGGAGCCGGTGATCTGCGTGGACCCGCCAGAGATGCCGGTCTTGCAGGGCACGCCCTGGTTCACCTGGGGCGAGGAGATGATCTCGTTGTCCAGGACGATGGCGACTCGTCGGCGGGGGTCGCCGGAGCCGTGACAGGCGGCCTCGCCGGTCAGCCGCCCCCAGGCGTCGGCGTCGCGGAAGTCGACGGTGGCGTACCAGTCAGCCCCCTGTTGCGGGTCGTGGCCCGCGGCGGCGTCGGTCACGCCGTCGCCGGTGATCGTGGCCGGGCCGAGTCGCAGGCGCTGCCCGGACTCGTCCGCCAGGACCCGCGTCCCGGCGCCGGCGGCGGCGTCGCCGGCCTCTCCCAGGACCGGGTGGAAGGTGAGCTGGGCGGTCTTGCCGATGACGGCGGCGGCCTGGCGCGGGTCGAGCACGCCGGGCAGTTCGACGATGATGCGCCGCTCGCCTGAGCGGATCAGGGTGGGATCGACCACGCCGAGCGCGTCCGCGCGGCGGCCCAGCACGTCCAGGGCGCGGTCGGTGGTCTCGGCGTCGGCCGTGACCGTGGGGGTGTCGCGGGCTTCGAAGACGAGCTGGGTGCCGCCGCGCAGGTCCAGGCCGAGGCGTGGCGACATGGTGACGGAAAGGAGCAATGCGGTGGCGACGATGACACACGCCGCCACCGCGCGCCAGAAGGGCGCGCGGGACATGAGAGCCTCCACGGGCTGTCGAAAAGGAAAAAGGGACGTCAGCGCGTCGTGGAAGGCGGTGCTCGTGCCGCGGCCCGGCGCGCGGCCGGCTGCGGCGCCGCGGCCGGAGGTTCGGCGGCGGCCTCGAAGAGGCGTGGCGGGGAGCCCGGCCGCGCGGTGGACGGCAGCACGGCCAGCCACATCGGCAGCGTGGGCGCGCCGGGGGCAGGGTGCAGCCGAGGCAGGGCCTCATCCTGCGTGGCGTGCTCGGACGGGCCGCTCCACCAGACCTGCGGCCCGGCAGTGGCGGGCGGGTGAAGGTCACCGGGCGGATGGACGTCGCCGGGCGCGGGGCCCAGCAGGAAGACCGACAACAGCAGGAGCAGGACGGCGGGCAGTCTGCTGCGCACGTCTCCTCCTGGCCGAGCTCGGGTGGGTATTGCGGCCACCGTACCCTGGCTTCGGCACGGGTGCGTCTGCCCCGGTCATGGCCTGGCATGCCTTTTCCACTGGTCTGGGCTATGGTCGGCCCCATGAGGGGACCGTGGAGAGCACCACGAAGGTCCATCGCGCTCGCCGACGCGATGGGCCTGGTCCTGCTGTCCCTGGTTTTGCTGTCGTTGATGCTGACCGGTGCCGCGGGCGGGGCGAGCGGTAGCGGCCCAGCCACTGCGCAGGCTTCGGTCTCCGGCACGATGTGGACTCTGAGCGGGCAGGACGCCGACCTGTCCAGCCTGCCGCCGCAGGCGGGAAGCGTCCGCGAGCACCACGTGCTGTCGCTGTGGCCGCCGCTGCGCGGCGCACGTCACGGTGCGCTCGCCCATCTGGCGCTGCTGCCGTCACCGGGCTCGGACGCGGACACCTTCCGCGATCCGCAGCAACTGGCGCACCGCGCCGCGGGATCACGCAGCCCGCCGCGCGCCTAGTCGATGTTCTTCCCGTCCGGTTTCGCGGCCACCCGCCGCGAAATCTGACCGCGCGCCCACGCCCAGGTTCCGCTGGTGCCGAAGTTCGCGTGCCGCCGCATCCGAAGACATCTCACGAGCTGTCCTCAATGGCAGGGCGAGCAGCGGCGCCTTTCCGTGCCGCTGTCTGCCTCGACACCACCTAGGAGCCGATCATCGTGATGACCGGTGTCAGATCAGTTCACCTCTCGCCTGGCCTGAAGCGCCCGCGTGGGTCCGTGCCCGGCAGGCAGGGCGGCCCTGTGGTGCGGCTCGCCCCCGCCTGCTGCTGGACGTCGGGGCGGGCATCGTCGAGGCCGTCGTCCTGCGGGACGGGACCGTCAGCGACGCGGTCGGCCTCCAGCTCAGCACCACCACCGAGACGGGGCTGACCTCCTATGCGCTGGACAGCGTCGTCGACATGACGGCGGGCCTGCTCGGCCGCCTGCCCGCCGTCACCCGGCCGGCCGCCCGGGCCCGCGGCCTGCTGGTCACCGGTGGCGGCGCGCACCAGGAGCATCTGCTGCGCCGGCTACGCGTCGCGCTGCGGATGCCCGTCACCGCGGCGCCCAAGCCGCAATACGCCACCGTCCGCGGCCTGATGCGGCTGTGCCTGCAACCGGCCCTGGCCGCAGGCTCCGCCCTGTCCGCCCGCTGAGGCGGTCGGGCACAACAGCATCTCCCCCCGGACCTTCCCCGTCGCAGCCTCCTGACGAGTACTGTCGCAGAAAGGAACAAATGATCATGACCGGGCGTCGTACGAACACCCACCTCAGCGGCGTGCAACTGCAATCGCTGCACCAGGACCTGACCGAGCAGCTGGAGCAGCGCAGGCTCCACTTGGACGGGCTGCGCGAACAGGAACGCGACAGCAACGGCGGCGACGGCACCTGGCAAGAACTCATGGTCTCGGTCACCGCCGCCGAGCGCGCCGTCACCGAGCTGTCCCAGGCCACCGACAGGCTGGTGGCCGGCACCTACGGCCGTTGCACCCACTGCGAGGCGGGCATTCCGTTCGAACGGCTCAAGATCCGGCCGCTGGCGCGTACCTGCATCAACTGCCAGCGGCAGCACGAGGTTGCCTGACACCCGACAAGAAGGGGGCAGGACATCCTGCCCCCTTCTCCCATCCGGGAGCTGATCATGATCACATTGGATCGACTGCTGAACGTGCTCGGCGGGTACGGCGTGCGGCTATGCAACCGTCCCGAGGCCCGCGTCGCATGGCTGCGCAGCGTGGCCGTGTCCGATGCCGACGACCGTCACGTCGCCGGCGACCTGCTCCTGGCCATCGGCACCGGCTCGCTCGCCGAGGCGGTGCGGTCGGCCGTCGCTGCCACGGCCACAGCCGTTCTGGTCCGCCCCACCCTCACCGGCACCGGCAACCAGAACGGCGACCAGAACGGCAGCGAGCCCGGCGACGGAAGCAGGAGCGGCGCGAAGGTGGAGCGGCAGGCCGCCGGGCTCGGCGACCGGTACGGTGTGGCCGTGCTGCTGGCCGATCCCACGGTCTCGTGGAGTCAGCTGGCCGGCGTGGTGTACGGGCTGGTGCTGGAGAGCCGCGAGACCGCCTCGGGACGCGGCCCGACCGACCTGTTCGCCTTGGCCGACAGCCTGGCCGACGCCATCGGCGGGGCGGTGACCATCGAGGACCGGCTCTCACGGGTGCTGGCCTACTCCCGCTCCCAGCAGGCGGGCGATCCGGCCCGGCTGGAGACCATCCTCGCTCGCCGGGTCCCCGACCGGCTGCGCGAGCTGTTCCACCGGCAGGGGGTTCTCACCCGGCTGACGGCGACGGACGAGCCGGTGTTCGTCCCGGCCGACGCCGAGCACGGCCTGACGGGGCGGATGGCGGTGGCGGTACGGGTCGGCCGAAAGCTGCTCGGCTCGGTCTGGGTGACATGCGAACGTCCGCTGGCCGGCGCCCACCGCCGCGCCCTGGCCGACGGCGCGCGGACGGTAGCGCTGCACCTGCTGCGCTCCCGAGCCAGCGCGGACCTGGAGCGGCAGGTGGAGTCCGACCTGGTCATCCGGCTGCTGGAGGGCGGCGCCGACGCCATCGCGGTGATCAGCCGGCTGGGCCTGGCGGCGCAGCCGTGGCGGGTCGTCGCGGTGCGCGCGAGCACCGGCGGCGAGCGCCACGCCGCGCTGCTGCTGGCCTTCGAGCAGGCCACCACCGGCTTCGGCTGGTCCAGGCCAGGCCGCAGTGCGCTGCTCGGCGAAACGCTTTACACCGTCCTGCCCGCCGAGCAGGCCGACGCGGCCCGTCGATGGATCGGCGCGCTGTGTGCCGAGCTGCCTGCCCAGGTGCACGTCGCGGCCGGGATCGGCGCACCCGCCGAGATCGAGGAACTACCCGCAAGCCGCCAGGAGGCCGACGAATGTCTGGCGCTGCACGAGAGCAGACCCGGCGGCCTCGCGCCCGCCTACGATGAGTCCTGGGATGACATCCTGCTGCGGCGGTTGCGGATGGCCGCGCACACCGGCCGGACCCCGCCCCGCGGGCCGGTGAGCACGCTGCTGCGGCACGACGCCCGACACGGCACCCACTTCGCCGCCACTATGCGCGCCTGGCTGGGATCCCAGGGCGACCTCACCGCGGCCGCCGAGCGGCTCGGCGTGCATCCCAACACCGTGCGCAACCGGCTGCGCAAGATGGACGAGCTCACTCCGCTGGACCTGGGCGACGCCCGCCAGCGCCTGGCCATGACCATCATGCTCGCCGCCACCGAGGACGAACCCCACCGATGACCTGGATCACCTACCCGCCGTGCCGGTGAGGGCGTGGTGCCGGATCCACAATCAGCGCGCCACGATTGTCGCCCGCCCACAACGCCGCAGGTCACCGCATGGGTGATGCTGGCCGTGACATCGGCGTTCGTACCCCTTGGAGGTTGGACATGGTCGGCAACTGGCCGCGCTCGGCGATCGTGGTGGGCGCGGGCATCGTGGGCCTGTCGACGGCATGGTTCCTGCAGGAGCACGGCGTCCAGGTCGACGTGGTCGATCGCGGCGGGGTGGCGTCCGGAGCGTCCTGGGGCAACGCCGGCTGGATCGCGCCGGGCCTGGCCATCCCGCTGAACGAGCCCGCCGTGCTGCGCTACGGCCTGCGATCCCTGCTGAACCCGGCCGCGCCGCTGCACGTGCCCGCGAGCCTCGACCCGGGCCTGTGGGCCTTCCTGACCCGCTTCGCCGCCAACAGCCACTGGCGCTCCTGGACCAGGGCGGCGCGCGCCAACGTACCGCTCAACGACGAGTGCGTCGAGGCCTACGAGGTGCTCGCCGCCAACGGCGTGTCGGCCCCAGTCGTCGCGGCGCCGATCACCGCCGCGTTCCGCACGCCCCGCGAGGCCGAGGGCCTGCTGCGCGAGCTGCGCAGACTCCAGGCGGTCGGCCAGCACGTCGAGCACACCGTGCTGGACCGTGAGCGACTCGCCGAGCAGGTCCCGCTCTCCGGACGGGAACTGGGCGCGGGCGTGCGCATCGACGGGCAGCGCTACGTCGACCCGGGCGCCTTCGTGCACGCCCTGGGCAAGGCCGTCATGCGGCGCGGCGCGACCGTGTACGCCGTCGAGGTCGACGAGGTGCGCACCGACGACAGGAAGGCCATCGTGTGCTCGGCCAAGGGAACCGTCCTGTCGGCCGACGCGGTGGTGCTGGCCACCGGCGCGTGGCTACCCCGCCTGGCCCGCCAGTGGGGCGTGCGCGTCCCGGTGCGGGCGGGTCGCGGCTACTCCTTCACCGTACCGGTGGACCACCCTGTCCCTGGCCCGATCTACCTGCCCGATGTCCGAGTCGCGTGCACGCCGTACCAGGGCGGGCTGCGGGTGGCGGGCACCATGGAGTTCCGCGACCCGGACGCCCCGCGGGTGCCCGCCCGGCTGGAGGCCATCATCGCCTCCGCCCGCCCGCTGCTGCGGGGCGTGCACTGGGACGAGCGCACCGACGTCTGGGTCGGGTCTCGCCCCGTCACCTCGGACGGACGGCCGCTCATCGGCGCGACGGTGGCGCCCACCGTCTACGTGGCGGGCGGCCACGGCATGTGGGGAATGGCCCATGGCCCGATCACCGGCCGGCTGCTGGCCGAGTGGATCACCACCGGCAAGCAGCCCGCCACCCTGGTCGACTTCGATCCTCTGCGTTGAAATGCCGAATCGCCGCTTCCATCGTCTACCCGGACGACGGGGTCGGCCGAGAAATGCCTGGAACCTTCCGACAGTCGTCCGCCGTCCGTTCGGTCACAGTGCTCCGATCACCACGGCGACCAGGATCAGGGTCGCGAGGGCGAGGCATAACGCCGGGCGCGTCGTCATGCGTCAACCATAAGTTGACGATAGAAGCTACGTCAACCTGGCGTTGACGCGTCAGTAACCGCTGGTGAGCCGTACGCCGGGGCCGGTCGTACGCGGGGTGCCCACATCATCGACCAGGTTGCCGGTCGAGACGATGGACAACCTGTCGCCCTTGCCCCTCCTGAACAGCAGCCCGGTCTCCTGTCTGGTGCCGTGGCCGAGGATGGTGTTGCCCGTCACGGTGGCGTGGCCGGTGCCGTAGTTCACGGAGTCGAGGGCGAGGTAGACGAAGCGGGCGTCCGGCTGCTGGCCGGGCTTCTTGGACTGGACCAGACCGTCGGCGCCGAACTTGTGGATCCGGTTGCCGGCGATCGTGGTGCCGGCCTCGCCCTGAAGGTCGCAGCGGATGCCGTAATAGGTCTGCTTCGCGGTGGCCTTCGTACCGAAGTCCTCGATGTAGTTGTTCCGGATGGAGGTGCCGAAGCAGCGGTGGGCGTCGATCGCGTTCTTCGGCGTCGCGTACAGGTGCAGGTCACTGAACGTCCATCCGGCCGCGTTGTCCGTTTCGATGGCACTCGTACCGCTGAAGCCGATCCAGGAGCGCTGGAACGTCCAGTCGCTCACGGCGTTGCCGGGATCGACCACCTTGAGCCCGGAGCCGCCCGACCGCTCGATGTAGACGTCGCTGATCACGCTGTTGACCATGGTGTTGCGGAGCGTGGTGCCGTTCCTGGACGGGTTGCTGATGCGGATGCCGTCGGCGGGCGCGCCGAGGATGTCCACGTCATAGACGCGACTGTCCCACGAACGCAGCATCAGGCCCACGGTGCCGGTGTTGTGGTCGCGGTTGCCGTCGAGGGTCAGCCGCTCGATGCGTACGGGGTCGGAGCTGTACGGCTGGTTGGCGACCCAGGACTCGGAGGCCAGCATGGCGGGCAGGTTCGCGCCGTCGGCCTGCTTGATCACCGTCCCGGCCTTGGCGTCGCCCCGGTACGTCCGGCGACCGCGCAGGGAGATGGTCTTGTTGATCAGGCATGGGCCTTTGAAGACGACCTCACCACCCTCCTTGGAGGAGTCGATGGCAGCCTGGATGATCCTGGCGTCGCCGGCGTTGTCGGCGCAGGTGGCGTCCACCCGGGTGGCCGTGGCCGGGAGCACCGGCATGATCACCGCCGCGCTGCCGGACGCGGCCAGTGTCAGGGCTATGGCGCCCCCGATCTGGCGTGGGCATGGTTGAGGCACGTGCCGAGCCTCTTGGACGGAGGCCGATCTGCCAGGAGGACTCCCGCTCTCTGCCCGAAACTTGGGGTCCTCATGGCGTCAGAGTGGTGCGAGGTGGACGGTCGCCGACCTGTCGGTGATCGAGGACACCTTCACGGACAGGGTGTTGACCGACCCGTTGCCACCCACGCCGAGCGTCGTGGCCGAGGAGACACCGCGTCCCGGCGCCTTCGAAGCCGCAGCCGGACCCGCGGCGACGGACACGGCGGCAACGCACCTCAAGAGAGGGCTAGACGCGGAAGACGCGGAGCTGGAGCGCGAGTGTGGCGTAGTAACCGACCAGCGTGGTCAGCTCGAACACCACGCTCTCCCCCAGCTCCGCGTACTCCGGGTCGTCGAGGTCGGCCCGCGTCACCAGCGCCCTGGTGACGCGGAGCACCGCGTCCTCCCCCGGATCGGCCAGCTCCAGCGGGGCCCCGGTACGCAGCGCCGCGAGCTCGTCCTCGGTCAGCCCGAGCCCGCGCCCGATCTCCTCGTGCACCCGCAGCTCGAAGGCGCTGTCCCAGTGACCGGCCACGACCAGGATGGCGATCTCCCTGGCCCGGGCGCTCAGGCCGGAGCGATAACGGATCGCCGCCCCGAGCTCCTGCAGCGCGTCGCCCACCGGCGGGCTGAGCAGCATGGCGTTGAACGGGCCCACCAGCACGCCCTGGTCGTCGAGCATCGTGGTGCCGCGCGGACCCGCGGTGATCTTCTCGTAGAGGGCCAGGGCGTTGGCGTCGAGCTGGGCCGGTGGCGTGGATGGCAGGCGCGTCATTTCAGCGATGTTAGCCAGACGGTCGTGTCGGACGGCAGGGCGCCGTCCTCCAAGGGGCCGCTGGCCAGCAGTACCCGGCCCGCCGGCAGCCGTACGGGAGCGGTACCGAGGTTGGACACGCAGGTCAGGCCGGACTCCCGGGTGAAGGCCAGGACGTCGGGGCCCATCGCCAGCCACGTGAGCGTGCCGTCGCCGAGCAGGTCGCGGCGGTGGGCGAGCGCGGTGCGGTAGAGGTTGAGCATCGAGCCGAGGTCGGCCGCCTGGGCCTCGGCCGTGACCTTGCGCCAGCTCTCGGGCTGGGGCAGCCAGGTGCGGGTCCCGCCGAAGCCGAACGGCGGCTCGTCGCCCGCCCACGGGAGCGGCACGCGGCAGCCGTCCCTGCCTCGGTTGGTGCCCCCGGAGCGGCGGTACATCGGGTCCTGACGCTGGTCGTCGGGCAGGTCCTCGACCTCCGGCAGCCCGAGCTCCTCGCCCTGGTAGACGTAGACGCTGCCGGGCAGCGCCATGGCCAGCAGGGCCGCCGCCCTGGCCCGGCGGTGGCCGAGCTCCGGGTCGGAGGGCATGCCGTGCAGGCGCCCACCGTGCGCGAACGTCGTGTCCGACCGGCCATACCTGGTCACCGGGCGGGTGACGTCGTGGTTGGACAGGACCCAGGTCGGCGGAGCGCCGACCGGCGCGTGCGTGGTCAGCGTGAGGTCGATGACCCGGCGCAGTTCGGCGGGCTCCCAGGGGCAGGACAGGAAGTCGAAGTTGAAGGCGGTGTGCAGCTCGTCGGGGCGCAGGTAGCGGGTGAAGCGTTCCTGGTCGGGCAGCCACACCTCGCCGATCAGCACCCGCTCGCCGTACTCGTCGGCGATCTCGCGCCAGCGCCGGTAGACCTCGTGCACCCCGTCGAGGTCCTCGTACGAGGTCTCGGACTTGAACAGCAGCGCCGCCGAGTCGATCC
Organism: Nonomuraea guangzhouensis; assembly: GCF_019396345.1. GTDB lineage: Bacteria > Actinomycetota > Actinomycetes > Streptosporangiales > Streptosporangiaceae > Nonomuraea > Nonomuraea guangzhouensis. The sequence goes on from NZ_JAHKRM010000001.1 coordinate 397,623, forward strand.
GGAACCCGTCGGCGCCCCGCTCGAACCAGAACCGCAGCACGTCCTCGAACTCGCGATGGACCTCCGGGTTGTCCCAGTTGAAGTCCGGCTGCTCGGGGGCGAACAGGTGCAGGTACCACTGCCCGTCGGCGACCTGTGTCCAGGCGGGCCCGCCGAAGATCGACTGCCAGTCGTTCGGCTCGTCGCGGAACCAGAACCGGTCCCTGGCCCCACGCTCGGCCAGCGCCTGCTGGAACCAGGCGTTCTCGGTGGAGCTGTGGTTCGGCACCACGTCGATGATGACCTTGATGTCGAGCTCGTGCGCCTCCTCGATGAACTTCTCCGCCTCGGCCAGCGTGCCGAACACCGGCTCGATGCCCCGGTAGTCGGCCACGTCGTAGCCGCCGTCGGCCATCGGCGACGGGTACCACGGGTTCAGCCAGATGGCGTCGATGCCGAGATCCTTCAGGTACGGCAGGCGCGAGCGCAGCCCGGCGAGATCGCCGATGCCGTCACCGTTGCCGTCGGCGAAGCTGCGCAGGTAGACCTGATAGATCGCGGCCCCCCGCCACCACGTTTGCGACATGCGCTATCCCTTAATGCTCCCGGCGGTGAGGCCCGCCATGATGTGCCGTTGGAAGATGAAGAAAACGATGATCATCGGGATGCCGGCAATGACCAGACCGCCCATGATCTGGTTCTGGGACACCGCGCCGGCGGTCTGCGACAGGCCCACGCTGACTGTCATGTTCTCGCTGTCGGTCATGACCAGCAGCGGGAGCAGGAAGTCCTTGAAGGCCGTGACGATGGTGAAGATGGAGACGACGCCGAGGATCGGCCTGGAGATCGGCAGGATCACCGACCAGAGCACCCGCAGCGGTCCGGCGCCGTCGATCTGCGCCGCCTCGACCAGCTCCCGTGGGATGGAGTCGAAGAAGCGCTTGAGCAGGAAGATGTTGAAGCCGTTCGCCGCCGCCGGGAACCACAGCCCCCAGGCGTTGTTCAGCAGGTTCAGGTCGACGATCGTGACGTACAGCGGGATGATCACCACCATCGGCGGGATCATCAGCGTGGCCAGCATCGCGCCCAGCACCACGTTCCCGAACATCGGCCGGAGCTTCGACAGCGCGTACGCCGCCGCGACGTCCACGGCCATGGAGAACACCCAGGCGCCCAGCGCGTAGAACGCGGTGTTCTTCAGCAGCACGCCGATGTCGAACAGGTCCCACGCCTCGATGAAGGCGTCGAACGTGGGATGGGCGGGGAAGAGGGTCGGCGGCATCTGGGCGATCTCCTCGCCCGTCTTCATGGCGCCGGTGATCATCCAGTAGAGCGGGAAGACGAAGACCAGGGTGGAGCCGGTGACCACCGCGATCAGCACGCTCCAGTAGATGCGCCGTCCCCACCTGCTGTTGAGCTGATGCGGCGAAACGATGGTACGAAACTGCACCTCGATCCGCTTGGGCGCCCGCTTCTCCCGTCTCCGCCCGGTAGCCGCCCGGGCACCGACGGAGATCATGCTTTGTCCTCCCGGGTCAACCGCAGTTGGAAGGCAGCGAAGGCGAGCAGCACGATCATGAGCATCATGCCGAGCGCCCCGCCCGCGCCGTAGTCCTGGAGCGTGAACGCGAACTGGTACATCTGGAAGGCGACCGTCATCGTGGCGTCCTCCGGGCCGCCGCCGGTGAGCATGTACGGCTCGATGAACACCTGCATGGTGGCCACGACCTGCAGCATCAGCATGAGCAGCAGGATCAGCCGGGTCTGCGGGATGGTGACGTGCCTGATCCGCTTGAAGATGCCGGCCCCGTCGAGCTCGGCCGCCTCGTACAGCTCGGGCGGGATGTTCTGCAGCGCGGCCAGGTAGATCAGCGTGGCGCTGCCCATGTTCATCCAGGTGGCCACGATGACCAGGGAGATCAGCGCGGTCGATGAGGAGTCGAGCCAGGCCAGCGCGGGCAGGTGGAAGAAGTCGAGCACCTGGTTGAACAGCCCGGGCCCGGGATCGAAGAACCACCTGAACAGCAGCACCGCGACGATCGGCGGCAGCATGACCGGCAGGTAGACCACGAACCGCAGGTAGGCCCGGGCGTGGCGCAACTCGTTGAGCACCAGCGCCATGACGAACGGCACGGCGTAGCCGCAGAGCAGGGCGAGTGCCGTGAACTCCACGGTGTTCAGCCAGGCCTTGCCGAACGACGGGTTCTGGACGACGGTCAGGAAGTTGTCCAGCCCCACCCAGGTGGGCGGGTTGACCAGGGTGGTCTTCTGGAAGCTGAGGACGAACTCCCTGATCATCGGATACCACGCGAACACCGCGAAGCACGCCAGCGCCGCGCACAGGAACCCGTAGGCCGTCAGATTGCGCCTGAGGACACGCATGCAGGTCAGCCCTTGGTCGCCAGCATCGAGTTGGCCTTGGTCTCGGCGTCGGAGAGCAGGCTGTCGATGTTGGCGTCCTGGCGGCTCAGCACGCCCGACATGGCCACGTCGAGGATGGCGTAGAGCTCCTGGGCGTGCACCGGCTCGGCCTTCGGCGGGACCGTGGCCGCGGCGTCCACGTACGGCTGGTAGTTCGCGACCGGCAGCGTGGCGTTCGCGGTGCGGTCCTGCTGGATCGCCTTACCGGTGGCCGAATCCCCGAAGACGTCGTTGTCGGGCACGCCGACGGGGTTGCCGAGCGTCTTGCCGCGGGCGAAGTCGAACCGGCCCTTGCCCGCGGTGTCGAAGCGGAAGTCGATCCACTCCAGTGCCGCCTTGGCCTCGGCGGGCGTGGCCTTCGGGTTGACCATGAACGCCTCGCCGCCGCTCAGCGACGCCTTCGCCTCGGGGAAGCCGGTGATGCCGTAGTCGGCGACGCTGCCCTTGAACTTGTTAACGACGTCGGTGACCACGTCGGGAGCGCCGAGCATCATGCCGACCTTGCCGCTGCCCATCGCCATCATCAGCGACTCCCAGCCGACCAGGAGCTTGTTGCCCATGCTGTTGTCGACCCAGCGCATGTCGTGCAGGTTCTGCAGCACGGCCTTGCCCTCGGGTGAGTTGAACGCGGCCTTCTTGCCGTCGTCGGTCACCATGCTGCCGCCGCGGCCGTAGATGGCCTGGGTGAAGTGCCAGCCGCCGGTGTTGCCGCCGGAGTACTCGCCGTAGCCGACGTAGCCGGCGCCGAGTCCGGCGATCTTCTTGGCCGCCTCGCGGACCTCGGTCCACGTCTTGGGCGGGGTGTTGGGGTCGAGCCCGGCCTTGGTGAACAGCGCGCGGTTGTAGACCAGGCCCACGCCGTAGTGCACGTTGGGCACGCCGTACACCTTGCCGTCCTTGGTGACCAACTCCCTGACGTCGGAGCGCAGGTCGTTCCAGTTCTTGATCTCGCTGGTGTACGGGGTGATGTCGAGCGCCTGGCTCTGGCCGATCACGTCGTTGTAGTTGGTCACGGGCACCACGAAGACGGTCTCCATCTGGCCGCCCGCCAGCTTGGGGCCGAACGTCTTGGGGTCGTAGCACGGCTGCTGGTCCGTGCTCTTCACCGTCACGCCGGGGTGCGCCTTCATGAACGTGGCCACGTCGTCGTCCCAAGCCTGCCGCTCCTTGGGCGCGGACTTCGCCGGCTGGCAGGCCACCGTGATCGACACCGGGGCGGCTCCGCCCGCCGTGGACTTGGCGGGCTCGCCCGAACCACAGGCCGTGGCGGACAGGCCGAGAACGGTGACGACTAACAGTCCTGTGGATCTCTGCATGGGCTGACCCTTCTAAATGCGAGGTGCCCACACCATAGGATCGCCGACCGATGTCCGCAATATTGCGACGGCTGATTGCAAGATAACGACTACGTCACGTCTTCCTCGCCGTAGAGGCGCGTACGACCAGTTCCGGCTCGAAGAGCAGCTCGTCGGCGGGGACCACGGCCTTGTCGATCTGGGCGACCAGCAGGTCCACGGCCGCCCGGCCCATCGCGTCGATCGGCTGGCGGACCGTGGTCAGCGGCGGCTCGGTGCAGTTCATCAGCGCCGAGTCGTCGAAGCCGATGACCGACACGTCGGCCGGCACGGACAGCCCCGCGCGCCGGGCCGCCCTGACCGTGCCGAGCGCGAGCAGGTCGCTGGCGCAGATGACGCCGCTCACCTCCCGCCTGACCAGCCGCGCGGCGGCCGCGTGCCCGCCTTCCAGCGAGAACATCGTGTGCTCGACCAGCTCGGGGTCGCCGCCACCGGCCAGGAACGACTCCAGCTTGCGCCGCGACGGCATGTGGTCCTTGGGGCCGAGCACCATGCCGACGCGCTCGTGACCGAGGGCCCGCAGGTGGGCCAGGGCCATCTCGGCGGCCACGATGTCGTCGCACGACACCTGCGGGAAGTCGAGGTGGGCGACGGCCGCGTTGACCAGGACCGTGGGCAGCTTGCGCTCGTGCAGCAGCGCGTAGTGGGCGTGCGAGGCGTCGGCCTGCGCGTACTGGCCGCCGGCGAAGACCACGCCGCTGACCTGCTGCTGGAGCAGCAGATCGACGTAGTCGGCCTCGGAGACGCCGCCGACCGTCCTGGTGCAGAGCACCGAGGTGAAGCCCTGCTGGGCGAGCGCGCCGCCGACCACCTCGGCGAACGCGGGGAAGATCGGGTTCTGCAGCTCGGGCAGCACCAGGCCGACCAGCCGGGCCCGGTCGCCGCGCAGCTGGGTGGGGCGCTCGTAGCCGAGGACGTCGAGCGCGGTGAGCACGGCCTCACGGGTCGCCTCCGACACCCCGGGCTTGCCGTTGAGCACGCGGCTCACGGTCGCCTCGCTCACCCCGACCTTCTTGGCCACCTCTGCGAGTCGTCGTGTCATGCGCAAACTATAAGGCCGACAGCGCAAATACTTGCAACCGCTTACAGGGATCCGACGTCGCCCTCTTGCGGGTGGTTCTCGCGGATATTCAGCGCACTTGACCCTTCTGACCAGCCAGGGAGACGCTGGCGAGTCGTCACCCGTCAGTCAATTGTTTGCGAAATCTCGTCGAAATATTGCTGCCATCTGCTCGACATCTTATGGTTCGCCCAACGTCTTCCTCGAAGGGCCATCCCCCATGAGAGCTGTCCTAGCCGCCCTTGCGTTAGTCATCGGATTCCTGGCCGCCCCCGCGTGGGCGGCCGACACCAATCTCGCCGCGGGCAAGACCGCCACCGCCAGCAGCTACACCGACGTCTACCCCGCGCCCAACGTCACCGACGGCAACCAGGCGACCTATTGGGAGTCGGCCAACAACGCCTTCCCGCAGTGGGTGCAGGTGGACCTCGGCTCGACCGCCACCGTGAACCAGCTCACGCTCAAGCTCCCCAGCGGCTGGCCCAGCCGTACGCAGACGCTGACCGTACTGGGCAGCGCGAACGGGACGAGCTTCAGCACGATCAAGGACGCCGCCACCTACACCTTCAACCCCACGGCGACGATCGCCGTCAGCGCGTCCGGCACGCGCTATGTCCGGCTCCAGATCACCGCGAACAGCGCCTGGCCGGCCGGCCAGCTCTCCGAGTTCGAGGTGTACGGCCAGGCGGACCCCGGGAACCCAGGTGACGGGACGAACCTGGCGACCGGCAAGCCGATCACCGAGTCGTCGCACACCCACACCTACGTGGCGGCGAACGCCAACGACGGCAATGTCCAGACGTACTGGGAAGGCGCCGCCTACCCCGGCACGCTGACCGTGCAGCTCGGCGCGAACGCCGACCTGACCTCCATCGTGCTCAAGCTCAACCCGGACCCGGCCTGGGCCACGCGTACGCAGACCATCCAGGTGCTCGGCCGCGAGCAGAGCGCCACCGGCCTGTCCAGCCTGGTGGCGCAGGCCGTCTACACCTTCAACCCGGCCACCGGCAACTCGGTGACGATCCCGGTGACGGCCAAGGTCGCGGACGTGCAGCTCAAGATCACCGCCAACTCGGGGGCGCCCGGCGGGCAGGTCGCCGAGTTCCAGATCTTCGGCACCCCGTCGGCCAACCCCGACCTCACGGTCAGCGGGCTGACCGCGTCACCAGCGGCTCCGGTGGAGACCGACGCGGTCACGCTGTCGGCCACCGTGAAGAACTCCGGCACCGCGCCCTCTGCCGCGACCTCCGTCAACTTCTACCTGGGCACCGTCAAGGCGGGCAGCGCCAACGTGGGCGCGCTGGCCGCCGGGGCCTCGGCCACCGTGTCGAGCGGCATCGGCACGCGGGACGCGGGCACCTACCAGGTGAGCGCCAAGGTCGACGAGGACGACAAGGTCACCGAGCTGAACGAGGGCAACAACACGGCCACCGCGTCGCTGACCGTGAAGCCCGTCGACACCGCCGACCTGGTCGCCGCGCCGGTGGCCTGGACGCCGGGCAATCCCGCCCAGGGCGACACCGTGACGTTCTCGGTGGGGATCAAGAACCAGGGCACCATCGCCTCCAGCGGCGGCTCCCACGACATCACGCTGACCATCGCCGACGAGTCCGGCACGGTCGTCAAGACGCTGACCGGCGCCACCAGCGGCGCGATCGCCCCCGGCGCCACCGCCGGACCGGCCGGGCTCGGCACCTGGACCGCCGTCAACGGCAAGTACACGGTCAAGGTGGTGCTCGCCGACGACGCCAACGAGCTGCCGGTCAAGCGGGCCAACAACACCAGCACGCAGCAGCTGTTCGTCGGGCGCGGCGCGCACATGCCGTACGACACCTATGAGGCGGAGGACGCGGCCGTCGGCGGCGGTGCCACCCGGATCGGCCCGAACCGGACCATCGGCGACCTCGCCGGCGAGGCGTCCGGGCGCCGGGCGGTGACGCTGGGCACGAACGGCTCCTACGTCGAGTTCACCACCAGGGCGGCCACCAACACGCTGGTCACCAGGTTCTCCATTCCGGACGCGGCGGGCGGCGGCGGGAACAGTTCGACGCTGAACGTCTACGTCGACGGCACCTTCCTCAAGGCGATCGACCTGACCTCGCGCTACGCCTGGCTCTACGGCGCCGAGGCGGGCCCCGGAAACTCCCCCGGCTCCGGGACACCGAGGCACATCTACGACGAGGCCAACCTGCTGCTCGGCACCACCGTCCAGGCGGGCCACAAGATCAAGCTGCAGAAGGACGCGGCCAACGGCTCGACGTACACGATCGACTTCGTCGACCTGGAGCAGGTGACGCAGCTCCCCAACCCGGACCCGGCGCACTATGCCGTACCGGCCGGTTTCACCCATCAGGACGTGCAGAACGCGCTCGACAAGGCGCGCCAGGACAGCACGCTCGTCGGCGTCTACCTGCCTGCGGGCGACTACCAGACCGCCAGTAAGTTCCAGGTGTACGGCAAGGCGGTCAAGGTCGTCGGGGCCGGGCCGTGGTTCACCAGGTTCGTCTCACCATCGGGCCAGGAGAACACCGACACCGGCTTCCGCGCGGACGCCACGGCCAACGGGTCGACGTTCGCGAACTTCGCCTCCTTCGGCAACTACACCTCGCGCAACGACGGGCCCGGCAAGGTGTTCGACCTGGCCGGCGTGGCGAACATGGTGATCGACAACATCTGGGTGGAGCACCAGATGTGCCTGCTCTGGGGCTCCAACACCGACAACATGACGATCAAGAACTCACGCATCCGCGACACCTTCGCGGACGGCATCAACATGACCAACGGCAGCACCGGCAACCTGGTCACGAACATCGAGGCCCGCTCGACCGGCGACGACAGCTTCGCGCTGTTCTCCGCCATCGACATCAACAACGGCGAGCAGCGGGACAACGTCTTCGAGAACCTGACGTCGCTGCTCACCTGGCGGGCCGCGGGCGTCGCGGTCTACGGCGGGTACGCCAACACCTTCCGGAACATCTACGTCGCCGACACGCTGGTCTACTCGGGCGTCACGATCAGCTCGCTGGACTTCGGCATCCCGATGCTCGGCTTCGGGGCCAGCCCGCCCACGAGCTTCGAGAACATCTCGCTGGTCAGGACCGGCGGCCACTTCTGGGGCCAGCAGACCTTCCCGGCGATGTGGCTGTTCTCCGCTTCCAAGGTGTTCCAGGGGATCAGGGTCAGCAACCTGGACATCGTCGATCCGACCTACCACGGCATCATGTTCCAGACGAACTACGTGGGCGGACAGCCGCAGAACCCGATCAAGGACACGATCTTCACGAACGTGTCGATCAGCGGCGCCCAGAAGAGCGGTGACGCCTTCGACGCCAAGTCCGGCTTCGGCCTCTGGGCCAACGAGCTGCCGGAGGACACTCAGGGCCCGGCTGTCGGCTCCGTCACGTTCAACAACCTGAGGTTCAGCAACAACGCTCAGAACATCAAGAACACGACGTCGACCTTTGCCATCACGGTAAATCCCTAGATATCAGCCCTGGTAGGCAGGCCCTGCCAGTCGCTCGCGCTGGTCACCGCGGCGGCGCTCAACAGCGTCCCGCGGTGCAGGCGCTCCGGCGGGGTCAGCCCGTCCAGGGCGGCGCTGATGTACCCGGCCACGAACGCGTCGCCCGCGCCGGCGGTGTCGACGATCGGCACCTGCAGGGCGGGCGCGTCGTACCGCATCCGGTCCGACCGTACGCTCGCGCCCTTGGCGCCGCGGTTCACCACGACCTCGCGCTCGGGCGTGAGCGCGGGCTTGACCAGGTCGAGCTCGTCCTGGCCGAGGAAGAGCAGGTGGGAGGCGCAGGCCAGCTCGCCCAGCACCTCCTCCGCCTCGCGCACCGACGGCCAGAGCTCGGGTACGTACTCGACGGCGAAGGAGATGACCAGCTCGGCGGTCTTGGCCGCGCTCACGGCCGTGCGGACCGCCTCCAGCGCGTTCCTGCCGAGTCCCGCCGTCAGACCGGTGACGTGCAGCATCTTCGAGGAACCGATCCGGTCGATGGGCACGTTGCCCGGCGTCAGGCTCGTGCCCGCCGATCCGCTGCGGTAGTGCGTCAGGCGCGGCTCGCGGCCCACGCGGGACTCCCTGAGCAGCATTCCGGTGTGCGCGCCCTCGATGACCCGGACGTCGGCCGCGTCGACGCCCTCGCCCTTCAGCACGGTGAGAACTCTGGCGCCCAGCTCGTCGTTGCCGACCTTGCCCAGGTAGGCGGCCCGGTGCCCGAGCCGGGACAGGGCGATGGCGAGGTTGAACTCCGGGCCGGTGACGTCCAACCGGGCTTCGGTCTCATGACGTACCCGGCCACTGGACACGACCCCCAGCGCCTCGCCGAGCGTGTAGACGTCCGTCATGCGGCCGACTGTAGTCGGTCATGAGATTACAAATCGGATTTTTGAGTAACGTTCCTGGTCACGGCCGTGATCAAATATTTTCTGTAACTTTAACGAACATTGTCCCCATCTTGTGCATCAAAGTAGTAGAGGAGGTCGGCGATCCCGAGCCGGCCTCAGCGAAACGGGGAATGAGAGGAATCAGCACCCTCATGAAGAACATCGCTGTAGGTATCGTCTCAGCCCTTGTGGGCGGGACGCTCCTGATTTCAGGCGCCGGTGCCGCGTCGGCCACGACGAAGGCTCCGACCGTCGACATCAGGGACATCTCACCGAACCCGGTCGTGGTCAAGGCCGGTAGCGAGACGGAGGCCTTCTTCAAGGTCGACGCCAGCTCGGACGTCCAGAAGGTCCAGCTCAGTGTGGAGCCGGTCGACCCGCGCTACCGCACCCTGCGGGCCAAGGACGTCAACAAGGTCGAGAGCTGGCGCTTCTCCGTCCCGTTCAACGAGAACGACCAGGACGGCAAGTGGAAGGCCACCGCCCAGGCCTACGACAAGGACGGCAAGGTCGTCGACACCGACACCGCGTTCTTCGCCGTAGAGATCGAGAAGGGCAAGGCGGAGACGCGCATCTCGCGCTTCAGCGCCGACCCGTCGAAGGTCCGTAAGGGCAGGCTCATCGAGTTCTCCGGTCGTCTCCAGGTCAACGACGACGACCGCTGGAAGGGCGTCCGCGGCGAGCGGGTCAGCATCTTCTACAAGGCCAACGGCTCCAGCGGCTGGAAGTGGGTCGCCTCCGACCGTACCGGCTGGAACGGCCGGTTCGAGGCCGACACCCGTGCGTACAAGAGCGGCCTGTTCAAGGCTGTGTACGCGGGTGACGACGAGCTCGAGGGCGCGACGAGCGGCGCCGACTACGTGCGGGTCGTCCCGCGCTGGCACCGCTAGTCACAGGGAGGCCGCGCTCCCGACGAAGTCGGGAGCTTCTAAAGCGGCCGACCCGCCTCACGAAGTGAGGCAATGAGCAGGGCGGCCCGGTCCCCACATTGGGGGCCGGGCCGCTGGTCTGTTTCTGAGTGCCTTGGTCGACCGGCCCTCGTCGCGCCGTCCGTGAAAGACCCGGCCCGAGAGGTAGCGTCGAAGTATGGCTGAGGACCTGCTGAAAGAGTTCGATCCGTTCGACGTCTTCGATGCCGAGGCGGCCCGGCTGGACCGTTTCTTCACCGGGCTCGACGACGCCGGATGGGCACGGCCGTCGCGCTGCGAGGGGTGGTCGGTCCGCGACGTCCTGGGCCACCTGGCGGGCGAGGAGCTCTACAACCACGCCTGTCTCGACGGCAACGTGCAGGACCTGCTGGCCCGCCTCGCCAGGGAAGGGGTCGAGGGCTTCCACGACTTCAACGAGTGGTGCGTACGCCAGCGCCGGAACATGCCCGTGGAACAGGTGCTCCAGGAGTGGCGGACCGAGAACGCCGAAACCCGGCGCCGCATGCGGGAGCTCGGGCGGGACGCGTCGCTCGACACGATGGCCGGCCCGTACCCGGTGGGGATGCAGGCCTTCCACTACGACTCCGAGTACGCCACGCACGCCGACGACGTCGGCGCCCCGGTGGCGAAGGAGGAGGCCGACGCCCGGACGCTCTGGCGGGTGGCGGTGGGCCGGTTCGCCCTGTCGGAGCAGGGGGCCCAGGTCCAGGTGGAGCAGACGGCCGAGCAGATGTGGGTGCACACGGCCGGGTTGACCACGACGCTGTCGTTCCCGGAGTTCGTCGAGGCGACGGTGGGGCGTCTGACGCCCGACGACGATGTCGACCCGCGGGTCGCCTCGGCTCTGCGGTGCCTGGCCTGAGCTCAGGCGGCTCAGGCCGTTATGACTGCCAGCAGGAGCAACAGCACGACGACCACGCCGAGCAGCACGATCAGCCAGATGTGCGTCGTGGCCCACGACTGCATCCGCGCGCGATAGTAACCCGCGTCCGATCCAGTCTCGATCTTGTTGATTGCGGCTACACGCCGCGCCAGGTCGGGGTCCTCCAGCTCAAGTGCCTGCTCGATTTCCCCGAGGATGCGGCGTTCCCTCCCAGATAGACTCATTGTGACCACCATCACTCCACGCCGGTGAAAGCCATGTACCCAGTAGTAACCAGCACATACCGCTTCCACCGGGCGGAAGTGGCGATCAGACCTTGCCGTAGCGCTGCTTGAAGCGCTCCACGCGACCGGCGGTGTCGAGGACCCGCCCGCGTCCGGTGTAGAAGGGGTGACTCGCCGAGGAGACGTCCACGTCGACGACCGGGTAGGTGTGGCCATCCTCCCACTCGACGGTCCTGTCACTCGTCAGGGTCGAGCGGGTGAGGAAGGCGAACCCGACGCTCGGGTCGCGGAAGACGACGGGCTGGTACGAGGGGTGCAGGTTCTTTCTCATGCCCCCTGCAACCGTACGACAATGGTTTTCATTCCCTGGATTCCGGGTCGATTCCGAGTGCCGCCCGGCCCCCGTCCACGGGGACGGTCGCGCCCGTGACGAAGGCGGCGCCGTCCGAGAGAAGATAGACCACCGCGGCGGCCACCTCGTCCGCTCCCGCGACCCTGCCGAGGGGGTGCAACCTGGCCATCTCCGCCTCGATTCCCGCCGCCATCTCGGCCGGCTGGGCGGCCAGGAACTCGGCGTACCGCTCCGTCGCCACCGAGCCGGGGGCGACCGCGTTGACCCGGATGCCGCGCCTGCCGTATTCCACGGCCAACGCCCTGGTCAGGCCCTCGATGGCGGCCTTCGCGGTGGAGTACGGCAGGCTGCCGGGCACCGCCCTGCGTGCCTGGTGGGAGGTGATGTTGACGATGGCGCCGGGCGTACCGGCCTCGAGGAAACGCCGCACGGCGGTGGCGCAGCCGACGACGGCGAGATCCAGGTTGGCGGCGATCAGGGCGCGGATCTCGGCGGTCGTGGCGGTGTGCACGGACGCGTCCCTGAAGACGGCGGCGTTGTTCACCCAGCCGGACAGCCCGCCCTGGGCCTGCGCGAGGTCGGCGGCGTGCTCGATGACGCTCTCGTCCGCCGCGTCACCGACGACCGGGACGACCCGGGGGCCCGCCCAGTCCAGCGCCGCGGCGTCGCGTTCGACGGCGACCACGGTGCCCCCGTCCTTGAGGAGCCGCTCCACCACGGCCCGGCCGATGCCCCTGCCTCCACCGGTGACGACATAGGTGGGAGTCATGTCACAGTGTCCACAGTGGGATGAAGGGGAACGAAACCATTCGTGATCGCCTCGCCTGCTCGCCTGATCGGTGCGCTGGCGATCACGCAGACCGCCGGGTACGGCATCCTTTACTACGCTTTCTCCGTCTTCATCACCCCGATGGCCCGCGATATGCACGCGGGGGTCGCCGAACTCACCGGCGCGATAACGCTGGCCGTGCTCGTCTCGGCGCTCGTGGCGCCGCTCATCGGTCGCCGGCTCGACCGGCATGGCGGGCGCGGCCTGATGACGGCGGGCTCGGCGCTCGGCGCGGCGGCCGTGCTCGCCTGGTCGCAGGTGCAGACGCTGGTCCAGCTCTACCTGGTGTGCGCGGTGCTCGGCGTCGCCTCCGCGATGGTGCTGTACGAGGCCGCCTTCGCGGTCATCGTCGCCCGGTTCGACGCGGCGCGACGGGCGCGGGCCCTGCTCGCCGTGACCGTCGTCGCCGGCTTCGCGTCCAGCATCTTCCTGCCCCTGACGGGCTTCCTGGTCGATCGGTACGGGTGGCGGCAGGCGCTGGTCATCCTGGCCACCGGATACGCCGTGACGGCCGTCCCCCTGCACTTCCTGGTCGTGCGGAGCCGTCCCTTCTCCGCGGACACCGACCGGAGCGTCGTCGGGGCGGCGCTGCGGGAGCGGCCGTTCTGGCTGCTGGCGGCGGCGTTCCTGACGCAGACGGGCGCCGTGGCGGTCATGGGCGTGCTGCTCGTGACGTACCTGATCACGCTCGGCCACTCCCCCGTCTTCGCGGCGACCGTCGCGGGCCTGCTCGGTGTGCTGTCGGTGACCGGCCGGCTGGTGACCACCGGACTGCAGGGGCGGTGGCCGGTGGCGCTGATCACCGCGGTCGTGTTCGCGTTGCAGGGCGCGGCCGCGCTGCTGCTGCCGGTGGCCGGGCGGAGCGCGGCGGGCGCGGTCTGCGCCGTGGTGCTGTTCGGGCTGGGGTTCGGGGTGAGCACCATCGCCCGTCCCGCGCTGCTCGCGGACCGGTACGGCACCACCGCCTACGCGACGCTGAGCGGGGCCCTGGCCCTGCCGATCACCGTGGCCAAGGCCGTCGCCCCCCTGCTCGCGGCCGGTGTCGCGCAGCTGGCCGGATATCCCTCGGTGATGATCGCGGTGGCGGCGGCCTGCGGGCTCGGCGCCCTGTCCCTGGTGGCCTACGATCGCCGTGGGCGAACAGAGCGAGCGACCTCCGCCGAACACGTAAGGTAGCCGCATGGATACCCCCACCGAGGCTCTCCACCGCGTGTTCGGCTACGACTCGTTCCGGGCCGGGCAGCAGGAGATCATCGATCACGTCGTTGAGGGCGGCGACGCGCTGGTGCTCATGCCGACCGGCGGCGGCAAGTCTCTGTGCTACCAGATCCCCGCGCTGGTCCGTCCGGGCGTCGGGGTGGTCGTCTCGCCGCTGATCGCGCTGATGCAGGACCAGGTCGACGCGCTGACCGCGCTCGGCGTGCGTGCGGGGTTCCTCAACTCCACCCAGGACTTCGACGAACGACAACGGGTGGAGGCGGCCTTCCTGGCGGGCGAGCTCGACCTGCTCTACCTCGCGCCGGAGCGGCTGCGGGTCGAGACGACGCTGCGGCTGCTGGCCAAGGGCGAGATCTCGCTGTTCGCCATCGACGAGGCGCACTGCGTGTCGCAGTGGGGGCACGACTTCCGCCCCGACTACCTGGCGCTGTCGGAGCTGCACGAGCGCTGGCCGGAGGTGCCGCGCATCGCGCTGACCGCGACCGCCACCCCGGCCACCCATGCCGAGATCGCCTCCCGGCTGCGGCTGGAGCAGGCCCGGCACTTCGTGGCCAGCTTCGACCGGCCCAACATCCACTACCGCATCACCACCAAGAACGAGCCGAAGCGCCAGCTCCTCGACTTCCTGCGCACCGAGCACCCGGGCGAGGCGGGCATCGTCTACTGCCTGTCGCGCTCCTCGGTCGAGAAGATCGCGGCCTTCCTCGCCGACAACGGCATCGCCGCCGTGCCCTACCACGCGGGCCTCGACAACCGCACCCGCGCCGCGCACCAGGCGCGTTTCCTGCGCGAGGACGGGCTGGTCGTGGTGGCGACGATCGCGTTCGGCATGGGCATCGACAAACCCGACGTACGCTTCGTCGCCCACCTCGACCTGCCGAAGTCCGTCGAGGGCTACTACCAGGAGACCGGCCGGGCCGGGCGCGACGGGCTGCCCGCGACCGCCTGGATGGCCTACGGCCTGCACGACGTGGTCCAGCACCGGCGCCTGGCCATGGAGGGCGACGACGCCCACCGCCGCCGCCAGGTGCTCCACCTCGACGCGATGCTGGCGCTGTGCGAGACGGTCGAGTGCCGCCGGGTGATGCTGCTCGACTACTTCGGCCAGCAGGACTCCAAGCCGTGCGGCAACTGCGACACCTGCCAGGCGCCGCCCGAGTCGTGGGACGGCACGGTCCCCGCCCAGAAGGTCCTGTCCACGGTGCTACGGCTGCGCCGCGAGCGGGGGCAGAAGTTCGGCGTCGGGCAGATCGCCGACATCCTGCTCGGCAAGAAGACGGCCAAGGTGCTGCAGCACGGCCACGACTCGCTGAGCGTGTTCGGGGTGGGCGCCGACCTGGGCAACACCGAGTGGCACGGGGTGGTGCGCCAGTTGCTGGCCCAGGGGCTGCTGGCCGTCGAGTCCGACTACGGCGCGCTGGTCCTCACCGACGCCAGCGCCGACGTGCTGCGAGGGCAGCGCGAGGTGCGCCTGCGCCGCGACGCCCCTCGGGTCGCCCGGGCCAAGACCGCCGCCAAGGACCGTCCCGTGGTGGAGCTGCCGGCGGCGGCCGAGCCCGTCTTCGAACGGCTGCGGGCGTGGCGGGCGGCTACGGCCAAGGAGCAGGGAGTGCCCGCCTACGTGATCTTCCATGACGCGACGCTGCGGGAGATCGCGACACTGTCGCCGTCCACGCTGGCCGAGCTCGGGACGGTCAGCGGAGTGGGCGAGAACAAACTGGCCAAATACGGCGACCAGGTCCTGGAGACGCTCGCGTCCTGAGCCTGGCGGGTGTTAGTGGGGGCGACGGCCGCACGAAGATCGGCCGTCGCCACCACGCTGCTCCCCTGGGCTCGGCGCTGGGGTTCGCCGCCGCGCCGGCAGGGCCGCACATGCACATCGTCTGGTACGGCCCGGGGTATGGGGCCGCCCTCGCACTCATGCGCCGCTATCCGTACCCGCATCTCGGGCGGATCACCCGTCGCCGGCGCCCCGATTAACAACCAGATATGTGACTTTGAGCGCTATATGGTGCTCCAGCTTCGCTGCTATGCGGGCGATGACGGGGGTATCGAGGTCTTCCTTGGGGCCCCGCGTTTCCGAGCGGGCGTCTGGGGAGGGTACGGGTTCATAGGGCGGGGGCGGCCGTCTCCTCGTCGCGGGGGAAGAAGGGGAGCTCGATGTAGACGCGGTCGGCGGCGGCGAGGATCTTCGTGGCGTCGTCGACCGGTGGGTGGATCGCCTGGTTGATCCGCTTCTTGATGGCCGCGCCGTCGGCGCCCGAGGCCATCACCCTGCGGTCCCAGCCCCGGGTGAAGAGCCCACCGGCGCCGCCCAGGTCCAGGCAGGTGACGTACGGGCCGGGGGTGAAGTCGCGCAGTGGCAGGTCGAGCAGGTCGGCCGCCGCGTTGTACCCGGCGACCTTGCAGAGCGGGGTGGCGTGCTGGCAGGCCTGCACGACCGTGTGGTCGGCGTCGAACGCCGCCGCGGCCGTGTCCCCGGCGACGAACGCCTCGGGAAGGGCGCGCAGCCGCCGGTCCACCGGCACCCGGCCGAGGTGGTCGAGCTCGTCGGAGAGCTGCCGGGTGAGGTCGCTGGCCCTCATCCCCACGGACCAGACCACCGCGTCCGCTTCGACCCTGCTGCCGTCGGAGAGGACGGCGTATCCGTCGCCGACCTCCGTCACCGTCGTCCCGAGGCGGCGTTCGACGCCCAGCTCGTCCAGCGCCGCCTCGATCTCCTCGCGCGGGCCCGGGCCGAGTTGCGCTCCGACCATCTCCGACCGGTCCACCAGCAGCACCCGGCCTCGGGCGGCCAGGGCTGTCGCTGCCTCCAGGCCGGTGAACCCGGCGCCGACGACCACGGCGGAGTAGTCCTCCCGGTCGCGCAGGAATTCGGTGAGCCGCCGGGCCCCGTCCAAGGTGTCGATGTCGAAGAGCCGTTCAGCGCCGGGCAGGCCCTGGGGCCGTACGAGCTTGCTGCCCGCCGCCAGCACCAGGCGGTCATAGCCGACCTCCTCGCCGTCGGCCACCACCACGCGGCGGTCGGTGTCGATCGTGCTCACCCAGGCCCGCAGGTGCTCGACGCCGATCGGCTCAAGGATCCTGCTGAGCTCCACCTTGGCCAGGTCCGGCTCCGGCTCGTACAGGCGTGGCCGCAGTACCAGATACTCGTTGGGCGCGATGAGGGTGATGCGCAGGTCCGCCTCTCCGCGTGCCAGCGCCGCTCCCGCCGCGCTCCACACACCCGCGAAACCGCCTCCGATGATCACGACGTGTGCCATCGTGTCGTCCTCTCTCAGCCTCGCCCCCCGGGGGATCGGGGGGTTCGGCAGGGAGTCAAGATGGCCGGCTCAGATGTGACCGATGTGGGCGAGCTTTTCGGGATTGGCCAGTCTCCTGAACGCCGTGATCCGCCCGTCGGCGATCTCCATGGTGTCGAGCCAGACCAGCTCGCCGCCGCGGTAGGTCGCCAGGGCCGGGTACCCGTTCACCTCGATGATCTGGAACGCGTCGGGGCGCCTGATCTCGATCTGCCTGACCGCCAGCAGGGCGATCGTCTCGGCGCCCCGGACCGGCCTGCGCGCGGCGGTCACCTTGCCGCCGCCGTCGGCGACGTAGACGGCCTCGGGGTGCAGCAACTCGACGAGCGCGGCTATGTCCCCCGCGTCGGCGGCCGCCTTGAAGGCTTGTAGCACGCGTTCGGCCTCGGCCCTGGACGCCCGGGGCCGCTCCTCGACCTCGGCGACCCGGGCCCGCGCGCGGGAGGCGAGCTTGCGGCTGGCGGCGGGGGTGCCGCCGAGCACCTCGGCGATCCGGCCGAACGGGAAGTCGAAGACGTCGTGCAGCACCAGCGCGACCCGCTCGGCGGGGGTGAGCCGCTCCATGACCACGAGCATCGCGGTGCTCACCGACTCGCCCATGAGCACCTGGGTGGCGGCGTCAGGCCCGGTCAGCAGCGGTTCGGGCAGCCAGGGTCCGACATAGGACTCGCGCCGGACGCGCGCCGACTTCAGCACGTTGTAGGACGTACGGGCGGCCACAGTCACCAGCCAGGCCCGCAGATTCCGCACCTCGGACAGGTCTGCGGCGGCGGCGCTCAACCAGACCTCCTGCGTCACGTCCTCGGCCTCGGCGACGGTGCCGAGAATCCGGTAGGCCGCCCCGAAGACCGCGGGGCGATGCGCCGCCCAGTCGGCCTCCGCCAACCTGCCGATCAGCTCCACTCTCGGTCTCCTCCCCCTCGGTCTCCTCCCCCTCGGTCTCCTCCCCCTCGGTCTCCTCCCCCTCGGTCTCCTCCCCCTCGGTCTCCTCCCCCTCGGTCTCCTCCCCCTCGGTCTCCTCCCCCTCGGTCTCCTCCCCCTCGGATCCGTGACCGGCCTCCGGTTCTAGGCAAACGATCTCTGACCGCACCGACCGAGGAGGGTCGCCTTTCGGTGTAGGCGCCCTCGGGGTGATAGCCACGCCTCGACGCCTGCCCCTGCTCCGACCGACACCAGGGCAGTAGCGGTGGACATACTGCGCCGCTTGTCGCGCAACTTCATCACCCATCACCCATCGGTGGGCGGTTTCCCGACGGAAGGGTGGATAGCGATGATCAGCCGGTGGGGTCGTCCGTCCTCGGCCTGCTCGTCGTGATACTTGCTGACCAGCGAAGCCACCACCCCGGACAGCTCTTCGGCGAAGGCCGCCCGGTCGGCGGCCGAAGCGAAGCGGACCTCGCCGTCGACGGCGAACGTCGCGACCCGTTTCCTGGCCTTCGCCGCGGCGGTGATGAGGGCACCCACGTCACGCACCAGGCGAGCGGCCACGGCCAGCAGCCAGCGGGCCGAGAGCTGGTCGGGGGCTCGGGACGGGTCGGGTTCGACCGCTGAGAGGGCTGTCGGCGAGATGACGTAGGAGGCGGCCGATGCCTGCATGACGCGTTCGGTGCAGTTGCCCTTGCGCCGCTCCTCGACGAGCTCCACGAGGCCGTGGCGTTCCAGGGCTCTGAGGTGGTAGTTGACCTTCTGCCTGGCCAGACCGATCTTGCCGGCCAGCATCGTGGCCGAGCCGGGCTCGGCGAGCTCGGCCAGCAGCCGGGCGCGTACCGGATCCAGCGACGCCTCGGCGGCGGCCGGGTCCTCGATCACCGCGACTTCGTACATGGCTCCACGCTGACACCGACAATTAATGCTGTCAAGCTATCTGCTGTTGTCCGTCCAGTGGGGGTCGCGGCCCAGGTAGGCGAGCAGCCGATCCTGTCCGGGGGCCTGGGGGGCGGTGCGCAACGGTAAGGCGAACCGGGCCGGGCGGTCGGCGTCGGTGGCGAAGAGGCGGGCCAGTGGCAGGAGGTCGGCCGACAGGGACGCCGGGATGGGGCTGGGGTGACCGCAGGATCGGGCCACGTCCCAGGCGTGCACGGTCACCTCGAGGGCGCCGACGCCGCACACGATCGCGGCCGTCAACGGGCAGCCGCCGATGGAGACGATGGCGTCCCGGGCGTTTGACCAGGCGTGGAGCAGGCCGGTGGCGCGGTCCCGCAACGCGAGCACAGGATCGACCGCGCCGCCGCCCACGACCGGACCTGCCGAGGCCGGACCATGGGCGGCGGCGTTGGTGGCCGCCGCGTTGGGCTTGTTGTGGCCGTCGCTGATCGGCGGGACGAGGGCGACGTGGCCGATGGCCGCGGCTTCCTCCAGCGTGGTGAACGAGTCGTTCACGTGCGCCAGCAACGCGCGCAGATCCCAGCCGTCGCAGGGGGTGGGACGGTTCAGGTCGCCGGGCGTGACCAGGCTCAGGCAGCCCAGCGCGTAGCCGATGGCCTGTTCCAGCAGAGCGACCCCGCCCATCCAGGGATCAGTGGTGGCGTCGGCGTTGGTCGGGGGTGGGGACTTTCGCATTTTTGCCTCCCTCTCCCCTGTGCAGACAACGCGGAGGGTGGAAAGTCACCGGTCGTGCGGAGGGCGGGGGATCCCCAGGCGGCGGGCGTGCCTGGGGATCGATGTCAGCGATCCGCTACTTGCAGGTGTTCGTTTCCGGGGTGCAGAGCTTGACCTCGGGGTAGGTCGCCGACGGCTTGTCCAGCAGGGGCTGCGGCTTCTTCAGCAGGTGCAGGTCGAAGAAGGCGCCCACGTACCCGCGGGTGATCTGCAGGGAGCGCGTCCCCTTCACGTCCGCGCCGACGTCGAGACCCAGCTCCTCAGCCAGCATCACGATGTCGGTGAAGGACTCGTGGATGGCGCCGGTCAGCAGGATCCAGCGCTTCCACCCGGTCATGAGCTTCCAGTCACGCTCCCACGAGGCGACCGCCTCGCCGCCTGACCCCGGCGTGTACGTGGCCGACTTGCCCAGGAACATGAACGGCCGCGACAGTTCGGTGTCGAGGATCCCCTCGTCCGTGGTGCCGTCGATGTCGATCCCGGCGCGGATCCGGGAGTCCTTGAGCAGCGCGGCGATGACGCCGGCGCCGCCCGCGGAGTGGCCGGCCATCGCGATCCGGGACGGGTCGATCAGGGAGGCGCCCTTCGCCTTCGGGTGCCGCCCGGTCAGCTGGTCGAGTACGAAGGAGACGTCGGCCGCCCGAACCTTCGACATCTTCGTGAAGAGGGATTCGTCGTGGTCGCCCACGCAGGGGACACAGGTGGTGACGCGTCCGTCGGGGAAGCTCTGGCCGACGTTCTCGTAGGTGTGGCCGATTGCGGCCACCACGTAGCCCCTGCTCGCCAGGTCCTCGGCGAGGCCGGTCAGCGTGCCGCGGGCCTTCTTGAAGCCGGGGGAAAGCACCACAAGGGGCTGGCCGTGCTTACGGCCTGCCGGTTTCGCGTCAGTGAACGCGTTGGTCCGCGTCTTGCTCAGTACGTCGTACGGGACGCCGGTGATCTTTCCCTCTTTGAGGAGGAGTTCCGACTCCTTCGGTGTCAGGTACTGCGCCCGCTGACGGCCGGGCGACTTGGCCGGGTACCACAGGGAGACCATGAGCTCTCGCGCCTTCACGGAGGGGACCCACGGGTCGGGACGGGAGGTGTCCTTCAGGTACAGGGACGTCATGCCGACCGAGTGGGGGCCGGTCGGCTTGGGCAGGATCGGCGTCGCGCTCACCCCGGCCGACGTCGTGGCGGACGCGACGGACGCGGACGCGACCGACGCGGACGCGGCGGAGGCGAGGGCGGACGCGGCGGGGGCCGAGACGGCGGGGGCGGAGGCGGCTCGGGCGGAGGCGGACGCGGCGGGAGCCGTGGCGCAGACCAAGGTGATCACGGCGAGGAGTCCGGCGGCGGCACCGCCGCGCGTGACCCGGCGCTGAGGCCGGGCCGGGGCGGCGCTGCCGGGCGGTGTGGGCGCGTTTCGCGGTTCGATGGCATGACTCATGGAGGTGTCTGTCCTTTCGGTGGGACTGCTGCCGCGTCGGGAGGCTCCCGCCGGCGGCCTGATTTCGGGCAGGGTCGAGTGCCCCCGGAACAGGCGTCAGGCGGTGAGCACCGTTGCGGGGGAGGTACAAGGCTGGGCGTGCCGAAGAGGCGGGCCGCGAAGGTCGGCCGCTCCTCACTGGGCTGGCCGGGCTAGGAGATCGGTGCTCCTCACCGGACTGGTCGGGCTAGAAGGTCGGTGCTCCTCAGCGGACTGGCCGGGCTAGGAGGTCGGTCGCCGGGGCGTGGCGGAGAGGCGAGCGGCTGAGGCCGCTCCTCTGCGGGGTGGGTGGGCCAGGAGGTCGGTCAGGGTAGGCGGGTGCGGGTCCATCGGACGCAGAGCCAGGTCAGCAGGGCGGAGAGGGCCAGGAAGATCGCTGTCTCGATCCCTTGCAGGGCCCAGAAGCGGTCGGCGGGCTGGTACGTCACGCGTTGCCGGTAGCCAAGAGCGGCGAGCTTCGCGAAGCACTCCTGGCGGGCCACAGGATGAGCGTCGGATACCCGCGGCGGCGGGGCCACGCAGGTGACCGTCCAGGGCGGTGCCGTGACTGCCTGTCCGGCGGCGTCGACGGTCTCCGTGGCCAGGACCCAGGCGCCCTGCGGACCGGCCACGGCCAGTTCGGCCAGCCCGCCGGAGCCGGTCACGCCCAGCTTCGCGACGTTCGCCGAGGTGATCGGGACGGTGTCCCGCACCGCGGGGATCACGTACGGGCGCACCGCGAGAAGCACGGCGACCTGGACGGCGACGAACACGGCGAGGGTGACGGCCATGGCGAGCACGGTGCGGCGCAGGAGAATCCCGGCGGCGACACCGAGGACGAAGGCGAAGACGGCATAGCCGACGGGCACGATCCCGCGCGCGCCGAACACCAGCGGCGAAACGCGCGGGGCGAAGGACTCGTCCCCGGGCAACCCGATGACGGTGGAAGGCCGGCTGCCAGCATCGATGGAACCGGCCCACCAGGTGAACGCGAGGCTGAGCAGCCCGGCCACGGTCGCGGCGGCCAGGCCGGTGAGGACGAGTTTGGTGGCCAGCCAGCGGGTGCGGGTGACGGTCTGGTTCCACACCAGGCGGTAGGTGCCGGTCTCCAGCTCCCGGGTGACCAGCGGGGCACCCCAGAAGACGCCGATGATTGCGGGCAGCCCGTACACCAGCATGATGCCGGCGTTGTACACCGTGTCCTCGGCCGAGGTGAGCCGCGCGGCGCCGGTGCCGGCCAGTGGCGGGCCGATGATCACGAGGAGGATGGCGAGAGCGGCGAGGAGTCCGTACGCCGTCATGGCCTGTGCGCGGAACTGCCGCCAGGTCAGCCAGATCATCGAAGTACCTCCAGGGCGCGGCGACGGCCGGAGCCGGCGCCGGCGGCCCGGCCCATGTAGGCCAGGACGAGGTCTTCCAGGCCGACCGTGCTGACGGTCCAGGCGGGATCGAGGATCGGTGCCTCGGTGTGGATGATCAGCGTGGTCTGCCGGTCGGTGTGGCTGGCGGAGATGACGTGCTGGTCCGCGGGGAGAGTGGCGACGTCGCGGCGGGGTCCGACCAGGCGGTGGTGGGTGGCCAGGAGTTCGTCGATCTCCCCGGTGATCGCGACCTGGGCGGCGACCAGCACGATGAGGTGGTCACAGACGCGTTCCAGGTCGGCGACCAGGTGGGAGGAGAGTATGACGCTGAGTCCGTGTTCGGCGACGGCCTCCATGAGGTCCTGCAGGACCTCCCGCCGGGCGAGCGGGTCGAGGGCGGCCACCGGTTCGTCGAGGATCAGTAACTCGGGCCGTTTGGCGAGGCCCACGGTCAGGGCGAGCTGGGCGCGCTGACCACCTGACAGCTTCCCGGCCCGCTGGTGCGGGTCCAGGCCGAGCCGCTCGATCCGCCGGCGTGCCAAGGCGTCGTCCCAGCTCGGGTTGAGCTGGGCCCCGAGGCGCAGGTGGTCGGAGACGGTCAACCCGGCATAGATGGGGGTGTCCTGGGCGACGAAGCCGACCTTCGCCAGTTGCGCCGGGCCGCTGCCGGGGCGGCCGCCGCACACCTCGATGGTGCCCGTCGTCGGCGTCAGCATCCCGGCGGCCAGGTTCAGCAGCGTCGACTTCCCGGCGCCGTTGGGGCCGACCAGGCCGGTCACGTGCCCGGGCGGGATCTCCAGGGTGCAGTCGGTCAGCGCCCAGCGCCGCTGGTACTTCTTGCCCAGTGCTCGGGCCCGCAGGACCGCGGTCATGAGGTCTCCTCCGGAGCCCCCATATCGATGCCCTCGCTGCGCTCGGTCACGCTATGTCCTCCTGAGCGACGGTCCGAAAGGTGGTCATGAACAGGGCCTCGATGCTCTCGTCGTCGAGACCGGCCCGGCGGGCCTTGGCCAGCCAGCGCCGCAGGTCCTGCCGCAGCGGGCCGTGCGCGGCCAGCGAGGCGTCGGCCAGCGTCCGGGTCACGAACGTGCCGACACCCGGGCGGGCGGCTACGAGCCCGTCGTGTTCGAGTTCGCGGTATGCCTTGAGCACGGTGTTGGGGTTGATCGCCAACCGTGCCACCACGTCCTTGACCGTCGGAAGCTGGTCACCCTCTCGCAGCAGACCCAGCCTCAGCGCCTGCCGTACCTGCTGGACCACCTGCAGGTACGGCGAGAGACCGGACCGCCCGTCCAGATGAAACTCGATCACGCCTTCCTCCATTTAGCTATTTATATAGCACTTTAGACCTTGGAGGAGGCGGCTCGGCAAAATCCGGGGACGCCTGCTCGACGATCGCCCCGTCCGGCGGCGTCAACGGCTTCCTGCCCGCCTCCCCCATGGCCTTCTGGATCCAACGCAAGGTGATCAAGATGATGACCTCCGGACCGCTCGCCGAGGCCGGCTCGATCACCCTGACGCGCCGATCCTCCGATGGGCGGGGGCTGTGCGGACACGGCGCAGCTCATTCGACATCTTTCACGGAATATCCGTCGTTCCGATTTTCGGATAAAAGCCGCAAATGCCACTTTATCGCGAACATGGGCAATTAGCGGCGGCGAGAGGGACGCCGTAGCCTCTGAAGATGGATCCGGATCGCGGTCGTCACGAATGGGGCGATCGAGGTAGAAAACGCACAGTCATCGCGGGCTGCCTGGTGATCTGTGGCATCGGCGCGATTATCTGGCTGATTACCCTGGGCCTGATCTGGTATTTCTTTTTACGATCATAAAGGACGATCATCGCGCAGAGTTTTCGGCGCCCACAGGCTCAGGTCACGTCCTCGCGTAGTTCTTTGGTGGCCGATCGATAGGCGGTGGCGACGCGCCCGAACATGTCCAGCAGCAGCGGCACCTGTTCGGGCCCGTAGTGCAGGGCGATCTCGTCCAGGTGCCGCCTGGACGACTCACAGGCGGCCTCGTAATCGTCCAGGCCACCCTCGACCAGCTCTACGGTGACCATGCGCCGATCGCGTTCGCCACGCACCCGTCGTACGTAGCCCGCTTTCTCCAGCCTGTCGATCATCCGCGTCGTCGAGGCGGACGGCAGCCCGAGCTCCTCGGCGATCGACCCTACGGCGAGTGGTCCGCGCGTCTCCAGCAGGATGGCGGCGGCGACGTCGACCGGCCGCAGGCCGAGCCGGTCAGCGACCGCCTCGTTGTGCAGGAGAACCGCGATCAGGAACTCACTGAAGATCATTTCTTCCGGACGCTTGGCCACCCTCCCAATCTACTCCAGTCCGATGTATCTTCGAATTGAAGATACTTTGAAATGGAGAGGATATGGATGTTCTCGTCATCGGCGCCGGGATAGGCGGTCTGGCCGTCGCGCGGGTGTTACTGACCGCCGGTCACCAGGTGCGGGTCTATGAGCAGGCCCCGGCCCGGCGGACGGGCGGTAAGGCGCTGCTCATCTGGAGCAACGGCAACGCCGTTCTGGACGATCTCGGCGTCAGCCTGGACGGCGTAGGCGCGCGCATCGACCGGATCGACGCGCTGACCGCCGGCGGCAGGCTGCGCAACAGCATGAACATCGCCCACGCGGCTGACCGCTACGGCTTCCCGACCAAGGCCATCGCCCGCCGCGACCTGCTGGAACGCCTGGCCGACGGGCTGCCCGACGACGTCGTCCACTACGGCGTGGGCAGCCAGAGCGTCACGCGGAACGACAGCCGGGTCACGGCGGTCTTCAGCGACGGATCGACGGCCACGGGAGACGTGCTCATCGGAGCCGACGGCCACCACTCGGTCGTACGGCGCCGTTTGTGGGGCGAGAACGCCGTCCGACCGGCGACCTTCGGCACCTGGCAGGGCCTCAGCCCGATCGACATCGACATCACCGACACGACCCGCCATCTCATGATCACGGGGCGGGAGGGCGCGTGCGGCCTCATGCCTGCCGGAAAGGGCCTGCTCCAGTGGTGGTTCGACGTGCCCTGGTCACCCTCCGAGACGCGGCCCACCGCACCGCTGGCCGAGCTGCGGCGCCGCTTCGGCCGCTGGGCCTCGCCCGTCCCCGAGGTGCTCGCCGCCGCTTCCGAGGACGACCTCGAATTCTTCGCCCACCACTGGAACAAGGTCCGCCGAGTGTGGGGAGAGAACCGCATCACCCTGGTCGGTGACGCCGCCCACACCATGCCACCCACCTTGGGACAGGGCGCCAACCAGACCCTTGAGGACGCATGGGTGCTCGGGCGCGAGCTCGCCGAGGACGCCGACGATCCGTCGGTACGGTTGCGCGCCTACGAAAAGGCCCGCTACCCGCACATCTCTCTGGTCTCCCGAATGGCCCGGCGCAATCCCGCCAACTGGCGCATCCCCCCGCTGATCGGCCGTCTGTTCCCGGAGACATCCCTCACCGCGATGCTCGCCCGCTTCAGCAACCGCCTGACCGCGCCCGCACCTTGAAAGCCTGGGAACCTCTGGCCGCTCGACGGCGTACGTGTCGTGAGAGCGAAGGAGGTTCGATGAAGCGGATGACCATCGCAGCGGTGCTCATAGTGGCGGTCGGCTGCACCACCAGCGGCCAAGGGGCACAGCCGGGATCAGCGGCCACGGCTCCCGCCGCCACCGGCGGGGCCGGGTCGCGAACGCAGGCGGCAGAGACGCCGACCACCATTTCCACCAAGAAGGCGTGTCATGGGACGTCGGTGATCACCCAGAGCGATGGGTTTCCCGAGGTGCGTGGGATTTCGCGGGACGCCGAGGCGTGGGGGTTGCTGTTCGCGCCGGTTCCGTTCAAGCGGGGCAAGGAGGTCAAGATCGTGTGGCGGATGACCGGTGAGGGGCCGCTGAAGGTCACGGCCGCGCTGCCTGACGGCACGCGGGCCAAGCCCACGTTCGGTCCCGAGCAGCATGGCGGCTCGTCATGGCACCGGCCGGGTGAGGAGTGGGGCACGGGGTTCGTCTTCCCCAAGGCCGGGTGCTACCGGGTGGACCTGACGCGGACCCGCGGATCCGGCCACCTCTGGTTACCGGTGAAGTAGGTCAGTGACCGAGGACTCGGTCGATGAAGGTGGTGACGTCGGTCAGGACCTCGTCCCGGTTCGTCTCGTTGAACACCTCGTGCCGGGCGTCCGGATAGATCCGTTCGGTCAGGTCGTCGCCGCGGATCGTCTCGATGCCGGTACGGCTGGAGGTCAGCGGGACGAGCTGGTCGTCCTCGCCGTGGATCCAGAGCGTGGGCAGGCTGCCGAGCGATCCGCCCTTGGAGATCGAGGCGATCGTCGTGGCGAACGCCTCCAAGGTGGGTCGCTTGAACGGTCCGTGCCAGACCAGCGGATCCTCGGCGTAGGCGAGGCCGATGGCCGGGTCACGGGAGAGGGTGGCCGGGTCGATGGGGATCTCCGGGACCTCGTCGAGGGCCAGCAGCGCGGGGATCACCTCCCATTCGCCGATCACCGGGCCCGACAGGACGAGCGCGGCCAGCCCGTCGCCGTAGCGCTGGGCGTAGCGGGCCGCGATCATGCCGCCCATCGAGTGGCCGATCAGCACGACAGGCACGCGCGGATGGTCGGCCCTGGCCTGTTCCTCCACGGCATGTACGTCCGTCACCACGTCCTCGAAGTCGACGACGAGTGCCCGGTCGCCCTCCGACTTGCCGTGGCCGACGTGGTCGAGCCCGTAGACCGCGGCGCCGTGCCGTACCAGGGTGTCGGCCACGTACTCATAGCGGCCGATGTGCTCGCCGTAGCCGTGGACCAGGACGGCGATGTAGCGCGGCTGATCGTGCGGCCATTCCCGCACCGCGATCGCGGCGCGCGTGCCGGTGAACGTGCGTTCCCTCGAACTGGCCATGTCACTCCGTGTGTCGGAATGCGGCGAGCGTACGCCCCGCCCGGCCCAGCGGTCCAGCATCCCGACAAGGGATGAAAAATTACTGCCATGCGTGACAAGTGTGGCGAAAACTGTTTTAATCCCACGCTAGGTGCCACCGGGGCGGCACAGGCCCCGTGTGACCGTTTTTCCTCGAAATCACGGCTTCGTGGGGAAAGGCAGGCCCGTGGGAGCTCCAAGTGGCGAAATCATCGTCACGGGCGGTCTCGGATTCATCGGCTCACACCTGGTGGACGCGTATCTCGCCGCGGGCCACCGAGTAACGATCATCGACTCCAACGCGGGCGCGGTCATCGACGGCGAGGACTACGACGCCGACCCCCGCTGCACGGTCGTCCGGCAGCGAGTGGAGGACTATCTGGCGGCGGGCGGCGACTTCACTGGTGCCGACCGCGTCATCCACGCCGCTTCGTACGTCGGCCCCGCGAGCATCCTGTCCAGGGCCGGCCGGCTCGGTCACGACATCATCGGCAGCACCGCGCCGGTCATCGACGCCTGTATCGGCGCCGGTGCGCCGCTGTGCATGTTCAGCTCGGCCGAGGTGTACGGCCGCAGCGGCGTGCTCGACGAGAAGGACGACATCCTCGTACCGACGCAGTACAACACCCGCATCGAGTACGCGATCGCCAAGACCCTGGCCGAGGCGATGGTCTCCAACAGCCGTCAGCACGGGCTGCGCGGGGTCGTCATCCGCCCGTTCAACGTGGCGGGGGCGCGGCAGTCGCGGGCGGGCGGGTTCGTCATGCCCACGTTCGTCCAGCAGGCGCTGGCCGAGAAGCCGATCACCGTGTTCGCGGGCGGCGAGCAGGTCAGGGCGTTCATCGCGGCGAGCGATCTGACCGGTTTCATCATCGACTACATGGACGCGGCGCTGGACGGCGACGACATCATCATCAACGTCGGCAACCCGGCGAACGCGATCACCGTCATGGAGCTGGCCCACCGGGTGAAGGACCTGCTCGGCAGCCCGTCGCCCGTCGTCAGCGTCGACGGCCGGAGCGTCCACGGGCCGCACTACGCCGAGGCCGAGTCGTTCCACAAGATCCCGGCGCTGCGGGCGGCGACGGGGCTCGGCTGGCAGCCGCGGATCGCGCTCGACGAGCTGATCCTGAGCACCGCCGAGTACTACCGCGCCCGCGAGGACCGGAGGGCAGTGAATGCGCCGCTTTGACCGGGTGCTGGTGATCTCTCCCCACGCCGACGACGAGGTACTCGGCTGCGGCGGCCTGATCGCCGCCCAGGTCGAGGCGGGGGCCGAGGTTCACGTCCTGTATCTGGCGGTCGACGGGATGCGGCACTACGGCCTCGACGGGGCCACCAGCTATCAGCAGCGGCTGGACGAGATCGAGGCCGTCCGGTCCACGCTGGGCTTCACGTACGAGATCGCGTACGGCGACATGGACCTGACCGAGCGGCTGGACACGCTGCCGCGCCGGGAGCTGGTCGACCTGTTCGAGCGGGCGCTGAACGAGCGGCGGCCCGAACTGCTGCTGCTGCCGAGCTTCGCCGACTACGACCAGGACCACCTGGCGGTGTTCGGCGCCGGGTTCGCGGCGGCCCGGCCCATCGCCCAGCAGTTCGGCAAGTGGCTGGTGCCGACCGTGCTGCTGTACGAGATGTCGAAGATCCAGTGGGCGGCCGAGCCGATGCCGCGCTCGACGGCGTTCTGCGACATCAGCTCCCACCTGGCACGCAAGCTGGAGGCCCTGCGCGGCTACCAGAGCCAGCACCGGCCCTCGCCGCACATCAGGAGCGAGGAGTCGGTGACGGCGCTGGCGACGCTGCGCGGGGCGGAGATCGGAGTCACTCACGCCGAAGCGTTCGGCGTACTCAGGGAGGTCCTGTGAAGAAGTTCGCCTTCTGCACCGGCATGGAGTTCGCGGCCCCGGCCGTGGACGTGCTGGCCGCTCAGGGCACTCCCCCGTCCCTGCTCATCGGCTATCCGCCCCAGTTACAGCACCGCTCGGGCTACGCGCCGTTGCAGGAGGCGGCGACGAAGTACGACATCCCGCTGCTGGAGACCGCCGACATCAACGACGGCGCGGCGCACGAGCTGGTCACCAGCCTGGGCATCGACCTGTTCGTGGTGGCCGGCTGGTCGCAGCTGGTCCGCGAACCGCTGCTGTCGGCGTGCCCGCTCGGCTCCGTCGGGCTGCACCCCACCCGGCTGCCCGAGGGCCGGGGGCGAGCGCCGCTGCCCTGGACGATCATCAAGGGCATCCGGTCGAGCGCGGTCAGCCTGTTCTTCCTGAACGAGGGCGCCGACGAGGGCGAACTGATCGCCCAGCGCGAGTTCGCGGTGAGCCGTCGCGACGACGTCACCGAGGTGTACCGCAAGGTGACCGAGATCAACATCGAACTGCTCGCCAAGTACGTCCCGCTGCTGCTCGCCGGCCAGGTGGTGGCCCGCCCGCAGCCGCCGGGCGGCTCGGTCTGGGAACGCCGGCGGCCGGAGGACGGCCTGATCGACTGGACCAGGTCGGCGAGCGAGGTCTACGACTGGGTACGCGCGCTGGCCGCGCCGTACCCGGGCGCCTTCACCTTCGTCGGCGGACGCAAGCTGTTCGTGCACAGCTCCGACCTCATCGAGTGGGGTGACCACCGGGAGCCGCCGGGCACCCTGCTGGCGCCGGTCTGGTCGACCGGCAGCGCCGGGGTGCTGGTGGCGTGCGGCTCCGGGCTGCTGGTCGTCCGCGAGGCGCAGTGGGAGGGGGACGGACGGCGTGACGCGCTGGCCCTCCTGGAGGCGGGCGAACTCGCGGTCGGCACATGCCTGGGGACGTAACCCTCACCGGGGCGGTGATGGCGCATCCCAAGCGCAGGGAGGCGGCCATCAGGCTGGCGGGCGGTGTCCTGGACGTGGTCACCGACCCGGATCCGGGCGGGCGGCCGTCGGCGTTCCGGACGTCGCTGCTGGCCTGGTCGAGCATCCCCGAGGGAGCCACGCACCACGTACTGCTGCACGACGACATGGTGCTGTCCGGCACGTTCTTCGAGCGGGCGACGCTGGCCGCCCAGGCCATGCCGGACGCGGCGCTGGCGCTGTTCGCGTTCTGGAACTCGCGCAACGGCGCCGCCGTCCGGCTGGGCGCGCTCGCCGGGGCGCGCTGGGTGCGCGGGGCCGGGGAGTACACGCCCGTCGCGGCGCTGCTCCTCCCCCGCCGGGTCGCCGAGGGGTACGTGGAGTGGGCGCGCGATCGGGGCGACACGTGGCCGGACGACGTGCTGATGGGCCGCTATCTCAGACAGGCCGGCGTGCCGGTGTACGTCGCGGTGCCCAGCCTGGCCGAGCACGAGGACCTGGCGAGCCTGGTGGAGAACGACTTCCAGGGCCTGCGGCGCTCGCCCTGCTTCTTCGCCGACGATCCGCTCTCCCGTGAGGATCGGCTGCTCGGGTCCTTGGCCGCGATCCCGTTCTTCAAGCGAGGGGTGGCGCAGTGCGCGGTGCCCGGTGCTTCGGGGTGGCGGGACATCCGGTGCGAGGACTACCTGGACGGGCGCGGCTTCGACGTCGGCGCTCTGCGGGCGGGGTTCGACGGGCCGTGGTGGCCGCTCTGGCTGACGGCCTTCACGATGGGAGTGGTGGGCTCGAACGCTGGGGATCCTCGGGTGATGGATCGGGCGCTGGGGACCATGGGGCCTGGGGGGCTCTGTCATGAGCTCGGGTCTCGTGAGCTGGCCCGGCTGTCGGACGAACTGCTCGACGTGGCGCGGGCTGGGCTCGCGGCGGGGCTCGCGGCGTCTCCACAGGTTGTGGAACGGGCGACGGTGGCCGTGACCGGGGCTGACACGTGGCTGCGCGAGCAGGTCACGTGGGCGCTCGCCGACCGGGGCTTCGTGGCCGCCGGTGATCCCGACGCGGTGGTGCACGTCTGCGCGCTGGACGGCGATCCTGAGGAGGAGGTACGGCTGGCGCGCTTGGCCTTCTCGGGCTTCTCGGGCTTTGGCGGTCGGAAGATCGTGGTCGGTTCGTGCGGGATGGAGGTCGAGGACGCGGTGGTGTTGCGGCTCGGTGAGCCGTACGGGCCGGGGATGCCGCAGGGCGGGATCGTGGCGGACTCGGTGCTGCGGTCGTCGCTGAACCGGCCACTGCGGGCCGGTGACGGGGTGGTGCAGCTGGTGCACGTTCGGGATGTCGCCGCTGCCGTCATCGCCGCTCTGACCCGTGGGGCCGGGGTGTACGACATCGCCGGACCGGAGCCGGTGAGCGGGTGGGAACTGGCGAAGGCGGTGGCCAAGGCGGTCCGGCCCGTGCCGATCGAGGCCGCCGTCTCCGCCGTCTCCGGTGGGGCGGTGGTGAGCGTCGAGCGGGCCTTCAGTGAGCTGGGGTGGCGGCCGGAGGTGGAGCTCGACTACGGGCTGCACACGTGTGCGCAGTGGCTGGCCTACGAGAGCGACCGCCAGTAGAGCCGTCCGTCGGGGGCCGCGATGACGAGCCGCCCTGCGGCGGCGGCCAGCGCTGAAGGGAGCGGCGCCGGGCCGAGGTCGGTCCAGGCGGTGTTGTGGCGGTCGACCGGTCTTGCCAGTACGCGGTCGCCCGCGATGGCGTACAGGCGGCCGTTCATCGCCGTCAGGCTGGTGGCCCCTCCCCCGGTGCCCATGCGGGTCCAGGTGGCGTCCGCGAGGCGGCGGATGGGGAGGTGCCAGAGCTCGTCGTCCGAGGTGACGGCGAACAGGGCCTCGTCGGCGGCGGCCAGGCCCGTGGCGTGCTCCGGGGCTCGGCTGACGTCCGTCCACGGGGTGGAGGTGAGCACGGGGTCGCGGTAGCGGATGGCGCCGTCGGGGGCCAGGCCGTACAGGCCCGCCGGTGGGCCGCCGTGGGCTTCGCGGGGGGCGGCGAGCGCCAGGGCGTCGGTGGTGTCGATCGGGCGCCAGGGCAGGTTCTGGCCGGACAGGTCACGCGCGCTCAGCACCCCTCCGGCCCCGGCCGCGAACAACCGGTTCTCACACACGACGAGCGCGACCGGCTGCGACGGGGCCTCCACAGGAGGAGCTGTGGGAGACGCAGCCGTCGCGGCAGGGACGGCCGTCCTAGGCGGCGCGCCCGTCGTGGGAGGCCCGCCCGTCGTGAGAGGCCCGGCCGTCGCGGCGGGAGCGGCCGTCCTAGGAGGCGCGCCCGTCGTGGCAGGCCCGCCCGTCGTGAGAGGCCCGCCCGTCGCGGGAGGCACGCCCGTCGCGGGAGGCACGCCCGTCGTGAGAGGCACGCCCGTCGCGGGAGGCCCGGCCGTCGCGGGAGGCCCGGCCATCGCGGGCCGGGGCTCCGGGATAGGGAGCGGCGGGGTGTCCAAGGGCGGGCGGCCGGGGCCGATGGCCTCCCACTGTGGTGGGCCCGGGGGGTGGGAGAGGTGGTTCAGGACGTTGCGGGTGATGTGGGAGAGGATCGGGTCGGTGGCCAGGGTGTTGCCCCAGTTGATGGTGCCCGCGTTGAAGATCGTCCCGGCGCCCAGCCGGTGCACGCCCATGGTGGCCGCGCCGCCCCTGCCGTACCTGCGCCAGTGCGTCAGGTCCGCCGTGGCCAGGACGACGAACGATGGCGGGGTGCCGTCGCGGCCCGTGGCACGGGGGACGCCGTCCAGCCACTCCAGGTCGGCGGCGTCCGTCTCGTAGCCGAGCGCGCCTCTCCCGAACGTGTCGCCGTCCCGCAGGCCGGTGCCCGCGTAGACCCAGTGGTCGGTGAAGCGCGCCGTGTAGGACTCCTGGGACATCACGCGCGAGTCGACCCAGCAGCCGGCGCCGTTGCGGAAGGTCAGGCCGGTGAGGGTGTTCTCGGGGCGGTTGACGGGGTCGCTGGGCCACTCGACCGTGGTACGGCCGGGGTCGGTGCGGGAGAGGGGGTCGGCGACGGCGTCGCGGTAGCAGACCATCGTCCGGAGATCGTCTTCGAAGCGGACCTGCCACCAGCAGGTGTTTCCGGAGAATATGGCGATATTTCCACCGGCCCGCGCGAACGCCTCCACCGCGTCCCGCATCTCCCACGACCAGTACTCGTCATGCCCGTTGATCACCAGCAGCCGGTACCGGCGAAGCAGATCGAGACCGTCGTGCAGGTCCAGCCCCGAGCAGTAGTCGACGGCGTACCCCGACGGCCCGAGCCAGCGCAGCAGCCCCAGCTCCCACTCCTCGACCTGCGGCCCCGCGCCCGGCCGGTCGAAGCTGACCTTGACCGCGCGATCGGGCTGCTCGGACTGGTAGAGCCCCTCACCGGGCACGCCGGGCCGGTTGTACGCCTCCCAGGTGGGGAAGGGAATCGCCACCAAAACCGGCGAAGCAGGCACGCTCCCCCGTACGACGAAATATGCGGACGAATCGCCTAGGACGGTGCGATAGAGCGAGCTGGGCCAGTCCGCGCCCACCTTGAGCGTCCAGGTGTCGCCCTCGGCCGTGTCCCGGAGCACTACCCGCCCCGTCGGCACGTCCTCGACCAGGATCGAGCCCCCGCCTTCGAGCAGGTGGAACCGGAGCGTCTCCCCCTGCGCGCACGACGTGGCCGCCGCGTACAGGCTCACCCGAACGCCGCCTCGACCAGCATCGACTCCATGTCGAACAGGAACCGCTCGATCCCCGGCGGCGCGAGCAGCCCGGTGTCGGCGTACAGCGACACCTCCATCCGCCCCGCCTCGCCGCCGATGTGCAGCCGGAAGTCGCAGATGTTGCGGTCCATGGTGTCCGTCCAGGCCAGTTCGGTCCGGTCCATGGAAGCGCGTACATCCTGTTCGTCCAGGCCTGTCGCCCCGTCGCGCTGCACCAGCCGCTGATCGTTGAAGCAGCCGAACGACCTGATCCCCGGCCCCATGGCCGACACCGCCTCCTCCATCGCGTACGGATCGAACTGGGCCTGCCGGTACGCCCGCACCGCCACCTGCCAGCCCTGCCGGGCCAGCTCCCCGAAGTCCGGCGTACCGAGGTCGAGCAGCACGAGCCCCTCCTGCGAGATCGTCGAGACCACGTCGCGGCGCTCGGCCGCGAACCGGTTGTTGACGATCACCCGCATGCCGCAGAACCGCTGGCCCGTGAGCCGCCCGGCGAGCTTGATCGCGGCCGTGAGCAGCACCGTCGAGGAGCTCACCCGCTCGCGGGCGGCCACGGCCTGCGCCGCCGCGGCGATGGCCGCGGAGGTCATCGTGGCCTCCCAGAACCGCGGGCGCCGCGGGACGTCCGACAGGGCCACGGGATCCATGCGCCGGTATTCGGACAGCCAGTAAGCCAGGGCCGCGTCAGACGTACGCTTGCCCTCGGCCGAGCGCTGCCACTCGGCGAGCTCGCGCGGCGTGGCGCTCTCCACCGGCGGCAGCGAGTCGCGCAGCAGGAGCAGCCGGAAGTCCTTCACCAGGAGATCGGCCGCGTGCCCGTCGGCGGCCAGGTGACAGACCACCAGCACGACATGCCGGACATAGTCGCCAGTCACGAGGAACGCCACCCGCAGCGGCCACTCCTCCCAGTAGTCGAACGGCTCGGCCGACAGCCGATCGCACACCAGCTGAGCGGATTCGTCCGTCACCTCGACGTACGGCCGGGCGATGGGCGAGATCCGCTGCCGAGGGCAGTCGCGGGGGCCGCTGAGCCGGGTGCGCAGCGCCTCGTGCCGGGCGACGAGCTCGTCCAGGGCCTGAATGGCGCGCTCGACGGTGACGGGCCGCTTCGGCGCGGCGAAGATCCGGCCGATGTTGAGATAGTGCTCCTGTGGCCGCGCCGCCACGACGGCCCGCCAGATGTCCTGCTGCCCCCAGGTGAGCGGCGACTCAAGCATGGAGCCGTAAGTAGTCCACCAGCTCGTCCAGGCTGTCGGCCGAGGTCAGGTCCAGCTCGACGCCGAACTCCGCCTCCACCGCGTCGATCAGCCTGAGATAGCCGAGTGAGGTGACGCCGAGATCGGCCAGCCTGGCCTCTCCCGCCAGCACCTCGTCTGCCTCGACCGCGCCGTCGGTGGCCTTGGCGACCATGTCGGCGAGCCGTCCGCGTAGTTCCCCGTCCGTCTGCACCTGGCAAAGCCCTCCCGTTTTCAGGGAAATCCGGGGCGAGTGTGTCACGCGGGGCCAGATGGCGGCAAGCGCCTGGCGGTAAGGGGTTGACGCAATTGTGCATTTTTTCTAGCGTCTTGCGACATCCCGATAATAATTTTGGGGGGTGGTTCAGTCGGCCCGTCCTGTCCCTGCTCTGCTGAGTTCACGAGCCGCCACCGACCCCGACCACGAGGCCCTCATCGTCGCCGGAACGGGCGCCCTGACACTCGCCGAGTGGGACGAACGCTCTGACGCCGCTGCCCACACCCTGCTCGACCAGGGCGTACGGCCAGGAGACAGGGTCGCGCTGGTGTTCGGCGGCCGTGACTGGCTCGACTACGCGGTGAGCTGGATGGCGGTGTTGAAGACGGGCGCGGTCGCGGTCCCGCTGTCGGACCGCTTGGCCGAGCCGGAGCTGGCCCGCCTGATCAAGCACTGCGGGGCGACGACGATGATCCGGAGCGGCGACGAGCTCGGCGGCCCGACCGGCCCGGTCCCGGTCAAGGTCGATCCGCTCGGCTACGCCCAGATCCTCTACACCTCCGGCACCACCGGGCAGCCCAAGGGCGTGGCGGCCAGCCACGCGAACCTCACCTCCCCGCCCGTCCACCCCAAACGCCGCCCGTTCGCTCACTCCCGGCATCTCGTGCACGCCTTCCCCATCGGCACGAACGCCGGCCAGGTCATGCTGCTCCACGCGCTGACCGCCGCCCCCACCGTGGTCACCCTGCCGCTGTTCACGCCGGCTCGCTTCGCGGCGCTCGTGGAGTCGTACGCGGCCGGGACCGTGTTCGTGGTGCCCGCGATGGCCATCGAGCTGCTCGGCGCCCGCGTCCAGGACCGCCACGACCTGTCGAGCGTGCTGCTGCTCGGCTCGGCCGCCGCCGCGCTGCCGCCGAAGGTCGCGGCCGAGCTGACCGAGGCGTTCCCGAACGCGACGGTCGCGAACTACTACACCTCGACCGAGGCGGCCCCCGCCCAGACCATCATGATCTACGACCCCGACCGGCCGGGCGCGCTCGGGCACGCGGCCAGCAGCCTGAAGATCGCGGACGCCGACGGCGACCCGGCCGCGCCGGGCGAGACCGGCGAGGTGTGGCTGCGCGCCGCCGCGCACTCCCGCGCCTACTACGGCGAGCAGCGGCACGACACCTTCCAGGACGGCTGGGTCCGCATGGGCGACCTCGGCTACCTCGACGACGACGGCTACCTGTACCTCGTCGACCGGGAGAGCGACGTGATCAAGTCGGGCGCCTTCAAGGTGTCGACGATCCAGGTCGAGGCCGCGCTGCACGAGCATCCGGCCGTGTCCGAGGCGTCGGTGTTCGGCGTGCCGCACCCGGTCATGGGCATGGCGGTGGTGGCAGCCGTCGTGTCCCGCGAGCCGGTGACGCTGGCCGGCGTACGGGCCTTCCTGGCCGAGCGGCTCGCCCAGCACGAACTGCCCACCCGGCTGCTGTGCGTGGACGCGCTGCCCAGGAACGCCGCCGGAAAAGTGATCAAGCGAGAACTGCGCGGTATCGCAGAGGAGTGAGCATGGTCCTGGCATCGCAGGCACAGCACGGGATGTGGGTCACCGAGGTGATGCACGGCACCGGCACGGCCTACCACATGCCGTTCGCCATGTGGTTCGACGGGCCGCTGGACCGGGAGGCGATGCTGGCGGCGTGCCGGGCGGTGCTCGCGCGGCACCCGGTGCTGAGCCGCGCCTTCGAGGAGCGCGACGGCTCGCTGCACCTGGTGCCCGCCACGGTCGAGCCGCCGGTCGCGTTCGTCGTGGAGCCGGACGCGGAGGCGCTGGTCGAGCGGGAGATCGCGCGGCCCTTCTCGCTGTCCGCCGGGCCGCTGGCCCGGTTCACGCTGGTGGAGGTCTCGGCGTCGCGGCACCTGCTGCTGTTCGTGGCGCATCATCTCGTCTTCGACGGCATCTCGAAGGACCTGCTCGTACGGGATCTCGCCGCCGCCTACTCCGGGGCGCCCGCTCCGCCGCTGCCCATGCCGTACGGGGCGGAGGAGAAGCCGTCGCCGGAGGCGGAGGCGTACTGGCGGGCGCGCTGGCACGAGGTGCCGCAGGTGGTGATCAACGGGGTGGCCAGGACGCCACGGCTGGCCGAGCTTGGCGAGACCGTGCTGCTCGATCTGACGAACGACATGCCGGATTTATCCGGTGTGACGAGATTCGAGGTCTTCCTCGCCGCGGTGCACGCACTTCTTCACCGGTACGGCAACGCCGACCCGTCCGTGGCGGTGGCCATGTCGACCAGGACCGCCGAGACCCGGGACCACATCGGTCTGTTCGCCACCGAGCTGCCCGTGTTCTCGTCCATGTCCGGGGGCTCCTTCCGGGAGCTGGCTCTGGGTCTCAGGAGCGAGCTACGCGAGCTGAACGCCTTCCGCGAGGTGCCCGTCGCCAGGGCGGTGGGCGGCATCAAGCCCCGGGTGGCGCTGGCGCCGGTGTCCATCAGCTTCCGGCGACGCGCGGCCGAACAGGTCTTTCCCGGGCTGGAGCTGTCGGTCGAGTGGAAGATGTCCAACCACATGGTCAGGAACGTCCTCCACCTTCAGGCGGTGGACGGCGACGACGGGCTGCGGCTGACGCTGCACTACAGCCCGGAGGTCATCCCCCGGCAGGACGTCGAGCTGGCCGGGGAGCACCTCAGGAAGGTGCTGCGGGCGGTCGCCGCTGACCCGGACGTACGGGTCGCCGACCTGCCGCTCCCGGTCGCCGCCCAGGTCACCTCCGCCGCCCCGGTCGTGCCGGCTGCCGCGCCGGTGCCCGGCGAGGCCGAGGCGGAGCTGGTCGAGCAGGTGCGGCTGATCTGGATGGAGGTCCTGCGGATGGACCACATCGCGCCGGACGAGGACCTCTACGACCTCGGCGGGCATTCGCTGACCATCACGCAGATCAGTGCGCGGATCAGGAAACGGCTCGGGGTGGAGGTGCCGTTCGACGTGTTCCTCGACGATCCGACGATCACCGGTGTGGCCGCGGCCATCGGCGGGCTGCGGTCATGATCTCTCTGGGCCAGGAGCGGCTCTGGTTCCTGCAACGGCTCGATCCGCTGGACGCGGCCTATCGGGTGGCGGTGGTGCGGCGGTTGCGGGGGACGCTCGACGTCGAGGCGCTGACGGGGGCGTTCGGGGATGTGGTGGGGCGGCATGAGTCGTTGCGCACGAGGTTCCCCGACCAGGACGGACTGCCGGTCGCGGTGATCGACCCGCCGGGGGCGGTGCCGGTGGAGCTCGTGGCCTTCGATCGGCCGGGACCGGACGGGCCGGCCGGCCCTGTACTCGATGAGGTCATGCGGCTGCTCGAAGAGCGGGCCAACACGCCGTTCGACCTCGCCGCCGCCCCGCCCCTGCGGATCACGCTGGTCCGGCTGGCGGACGACGATCACGTGCTGTGCGTGGTGCTGCACCACATCATCGGCGACGGCTGGTCCCTGAACGTGCTGATGGACGACCTGGCCGCCTTCTACCTCGCGCGCACGCGGGGCGTACCGGTCTCGCTACCCGAATTGCCCGTCCGCTACGCCGACTACGCCGACGAGCAGCGGGGCTCCGACGCCGACGTCGAGTACTGGACGGGCAGGCTCACCGGGGCGCGCCCGCTGGAACTGCCCACGGACCGGCCCCGTCCTGCCCAGCGGAGCAGCGCGGGCGACGAAGTGGGGTTCGACCTGTCGCCCGAGATCGCCGGGGCGCTGTCCCGGCTGGCCAGGGCCGAGCGCTCGACGGTGTTCATGGTGCTGCTGGCCGCGTACCAGGTGCTGCTGGCCAGGCATGCCGGGCAGGACGACATCGTGGTCGGCTCCCCCACCGCCGGTCGCGACCGGCCGGAGCTGGAGCCGATGGTCGGGCTGTTCGCCTCCACGCTGGTGCTGCGGGGGGATCTGTCGGGGGATCCGCCGTTCGCCGAGCTGCTGCGCCGTACCCGCCGTACCGTGCTGGAGGCGATGGCGCATCGCGAGGTGCCGATCGAGCGGGTGCTGTCCGCGCTCGACATCGAGCGCGATCTGTCGCGGACGCCGCTGTTCCAGGCGATGCTGGCGCTGCACAACTCCGCGGTCGGGTACGCGGAGGCGGAGGCGTTCGCCGGGATGGAGAGCCTGCCGTTCGCCCATGGGGCGCCGCCGGCCATGGTGGACCTGCGGATGGACCTCTGGCCGTCCGGCGAGGGGTGGCACGGGGCGTTCTTCTACAGCACCGAGCTGTTCGACCGGGAGACGGTGACCCGGCTCGCGGCCCGCTTCCAGACGTTGCTCGCTTCCATCCTCGCCGCCCCCGAAGCTCGGCTGTCGGAGCTGGACCTGCTGCCCGCCGCCGAACGCGAGCTGCTCGACCGGACCTGGAACAGCACCACCCTTGACGTGCCGGCCGCGACCGTGGTGGATCTGGTCATGCGGCAGGCCGGGTTGCGGCCGGACGCGGTCGCCGTCTCGTGCGGCGAGAACCACCTCACGTACGCGGCCCTCGCCGCCCAGGCGGAGCGGGTCGCGGGTGAGCTGCGGGCGCGGGGGGCCGGGCCCGGAGCCGTGGTGGCCGTCCGCCGGCGGCGGTCGGTGGAGCTGCCCGGAACTCTGCTCGGAGTGATGCTGGCGGGCGCCGCCTATCTGCCGATCGACCCGGCGCTTCCGGCCGACCGGGTGGCGTACGTGCTGGCGGACTCGGGAGCCCGGTTCACCCTGGACGACGACTCCCTGCCCGCTGCTGACGGCCCCGGGCCCGACGTCGGATCGGCCGCCTATGTGCTCTACACCTCGGGCTCCACCGGTCGCCCGAAGGGGGTGGCCGTGCCGCACTCGGCGCTGGTCAACCTGCTGGCCGGGATGGAGCAGCTGCTCGGTGCCCGGCCGGCGGACGTCTGGCTGGGCAGTACCTCGCTCTCCTTCGACATCGCGGGGCTGGAGCTGTACCTGCCGCTGGTGACGGGTGGGCGGCTGGTGCTGGCCGATGACGAGACCGTGCGTGACGGTGCCGCGCTGGCCGGGCTGATCTCCACCGCGGGCGTCACGCACGTGCAGGCCACCCCGTCGGGCTGGAACATGCTGCTCTCCGCCGGACTCGACGCCTCCGGGCTGGTGGCGCTGGCGGGCGGCGAGGCGCTGCCGCTCACGCTGGCCAGGCGGCTGCGGCGGCGGGTGGCGCGGCTGTTCAACATGTACGGGCCGACGGAGACGACGATCTGGTCCACCGCCTGGGAGGTCCCCGCCGAACCCGGCCGGGTGAGCATCGGGCGGCCGATCGCCAACACCCACGTCCACGTGCTCGACGGCTTCGGCGCGCCGGTGCCGATCGGCGTGCCCGGTGAGCTGGCGATCGGCGGGGCCGGGCTCGCGCTCGGCTACCTGGGCAATCCGGAACTGACCGCCGAGCGCTTCGC
The DNA here is from genome assembly GCF_019396345.1 of Nonomuraea guangzhouensis. Classification (GTDB taxonomy): domain Bacteria; phylum Actinomycetota; class Actinomycetes; order Streptosporangiales; family Streptosporangiaceae; genus Nonomuraea; species Nonomuraea guangzhouensis. The sequence continues at coordinate 438,290 of NZ_JAHKRM010000001.1, forward strand.
GAACGGCCGCTACCGGACCGGCGACCGGGTCAGGTGGCTGCGCGACGGCACCCTGGAGTTCCTCGGCCGGGGCGACGGCCAGGTGAAGCTGCGCGGGCACCGGGTCGAGCTGGGCGAGATCGAGACCGTGCTGGAGTCGCATCCGGACGTACGGCAGGCGGCCGTCGTCGTCCGCGGCGACGAACTGGTCGCTTACGTGGTGACCGCGCCGCCGGATCTGCTCGAGCACGCGGCCAGGTGGTTGCCTGGCTACATGGTGCCCGGGGTCGTGGTGGCGCTGGACGCGTTGCCGATGACGGCCAACGGCAAAGTCGATCGGCTGGCGCTGCCCGAGCCGGAGGGACCCGTGGCGGGACGGGGTGGCAAGCCGCGTACCGCCAGGGAGCGGCAGGTGGCCAGGATCTTCGGCGACGTGCTCAGAATCGGCGACCTCGGCGCGGACGACGACTTCTTCGCCCTGGGCGGGCACTCGCTGCTGGCCACGCAGGTGATCGCCAGGCTGGAGGCGGCGGGGACGACGGTGCCGTTGCGGACGCTGTTCGGGCAGCCGACGGTGGCCGGGTTCGCGGCGACGCTGGAGGACCTGCCCGACGAACCGGGCCGCCCGCTCGCACCGCGCCCGCCCGGCACGCTGCCGCCGCTTTCGGCCGCCCAGGAGCGGCTGTGGTTCCTGCATCGGCTGGATCCCGACGACGCCTCGTACAACATGTACATCGTGCGCAGGCTCCGCGGCCCCCTCGACCCCGAGGCGCTGGGGCGGGCGCTGACCGCGCTGCTCGCCAGGCACGAGTCGCTGCGCACGCGCTTTCCCGAAGTGGACGGGCGGCCGGTCGCCGTCGTCGAGCGCGCCACGCCCGCGGCCGTCGAGCGGCTCGACGCGCGGGACGAGGCGGAGGCCCGCGCGCTGGTGGCCGCCCGCACCAATGCCCCACCTGATCTCGGTACGGCGCCGCCGCTGCGGATCACGCTGATCCGGCTGGGCGAGGACGACCATGTGCTGTGTGTGGTGCTGCACCACATCATCGCCGACGGATGGTCGATCACCGTCCTGCTGAACGACCTCGCCGCGCTGTACGCCGAGTCGGAGGGCTTGGCGCCGCTGGCCGTACAGCATGGGGATGTCGCGCGCTGGCAGCGGGAGCAGGACGGGAGCGCGGCGCTGGAGTACTGGCGGGAGCGGCTGGCCGACCCGCCCACGCTCGCGCTGCGCACCGACCGGCCGCACACGCCGGGACCCACGCGGGGTGACTTCCATCTGCTGGACATCCCCGACGATCTGGCCAGGGCGCTGGACGCGACGGCGCGGAGGCAGCGCAGCACGTTGTTCATGGTGCTGCTGGCGGCGTATCAGGTGCTGCTGACTCGGCACACCGGGCAGACAGACATCCTGGTCGGCTCGCCCACCGCCGGGCGGGGCCGGGTGGAGCTGGAGCCGATCGTCGGGTATCTCAGCACCACGCTGGTGCTGCGCGGCGACCTGTCCGGGGATCCGACGCTGGACGAGCTGCTGGCCAGGACGCGGCGGACGGTGCTGGACGCGATGGCGTATCAGGACGTGCCGTTCGAGCGGCTGCTGGCGGATCTGGATGTCGAGCGGGACATCAGTAGGAAGCCGATGTTCCAGACGATGTTCACATTGAACAGCCAGACGGCCGACGGGGAGCAGGATCGGCTCGCCGACGATCTGGAGATGTCGTACTTCGATGATGGGTATCGGCAGGCCAAGTTCGACCTGGTGGTGGAGGCTTGGCGGGCGCCGGGGCGGTTGCGGATGGCGTTCGGGTATGACGCGGGGCTGTTCGACGCGGAGACGGTGGCGGGGCTGGCGGAACGGTTCGCGGTGCTGTTACGCGGGATCGCCGACCCGGACAACCGGCACGCCCGCCTGTCCGCCCTGCCGATGCTCACCACCGCCGACACCGCGCTGATCACCTCGGCGAGTGGCGACGGAAGCACCGAGTCGGCCATCGGCGTGCCGGAGATGATCGCGGAGGCCGTCGCCGCCCATCCCGGTGCGACGGCCGTGATCTGCGGGTCCGAGAGCGTGACCTACGGCGAGCTGGCCGAGCGGGTGTCCCGGCTGGCCGCCGAGCTGGACGGGCGCGGCGCGGGCCCCGGCGACATAGTCGGCCTCCACCTCGGCCGGTCGATCGACGCGGTGGTGGCGATGCTGGCGATCTGGCGCACCGGAGCCGCGTACCTGCCGCTCGACCCCGCCTACCCCGCCGCCCGCCGGCAGCACATGATCACCGCGAGCGGCGCCCGCCTGATCGTCTCCGACAGCCTGACCACCGCGGACAGCCCGCGCACCGGGGACCCCGGCCTCGCCTATGTCATCTACACCTCCGGCTCCACCGGCATCCCCAAGGGGGTGGCGGTCGAGCACGCCGGCCTGGCCGCCCGGGTCAGGTGGATGCGCCACGAGTACGGCCTGCGGCCCGGCGACCGGGTCGTCCAGCTCGCCTCCCTCAGCTTCGACACCCACGCCGAGGAGCTCTACCCCGCCCTGACCACCGGCGCCACGGTCGTGCTGGTGCCCGACGGCGGCGCCACCCTGCCCGACCTGCTCGCCGAACGTCCCGACATCACCGTGCTCGACCTCCCGACGGCGTACTTCCACCACCTCGTGGACCTGATCGACGAGATCGCCTGGCCGCCGGCCCTCCGCCTGGTCGTCATCGGCGGCGAACAGGTCCACGCCGCCTCCCTGACCCGCTGGCGGCGACGGTTCGGGGATCGGGTACGCCTGGTCAACACGTACGGCCCCACCGAGACCACGATCGTCGCCACCGCCGCCGACCTGACAGGCGACCCGGACCCGCACCCGCCCATCGGCCGCCCCATCCACGCCACCACGGTCCGCGTGCTCGACCCCTACGGCGCGCCCACGCCGCCCGGCGCCCCCGGCGAGCTGTACATCGGCGGCCCCGGCGTCGCCCGCGGCTACCTCGGCCAGCAGGAGCTGACGGCGCGGCGCTTCGTCCGGCTGCCCGACGGCGGCCGGTACTTCCGTACCGGCGACCGGGTGCGGCTGCGTCCCGACGGGCTGCTGGAGTTCCTCGGGCGCCTCGACGAGCAGGTCAAGGTGCGGGGCTTCCGCATCGAGCCGGGCGAGGTCGAGCACTGCCTGCTCACGCATCCGGATGTGCGGCAGGCCGCGGTGGTCGCCAGGGACGGCGAGCTGGTCGCCTATGTCGTGGGCGAGGCGGCCGAGCTGGCCGAACACGTGGCCGGGCGGCTCCCGCCGTATCTGGTGCCCACTCATTGGGTGGTGCTCGACGCGCTGCCGCTGACCGCGAACGGCAAGCTCGACCGCAGCGCGCTGCCGGAGCCTGGCCGCGCGGCGGGGACGGACGCCACGCCGCCGCGTTCGGACGCGGAGGAGTTGGTCGCCGACGTCTGGGCCGAGGTGCTCGGCGCGGACAAGGTCGGCGCGTTCGACGACTTCTTCGCGCTCGGCGGGCACTCGCTGCTGGCCATCAGGGTGGCGGCCCGGCTGCGGGCGATCGCGGGGGTGGATCTGCCGATCCGTACGCTGTTCGCCCGCCGTACCGTCGCCGAGCTGGCGCGCGCCGTCGAGGAGGCGCTGGTGGCGGAGGTGGCCGGGCTGTCCGACGAACAGGTGTTGAGCATGCTGGACCCGGAGGGCACGTCGTGACCGAGCTGACCGAGGCCCAGCGGGCGCTGCTGACCCAGCGGTTGCGGCGGCGCAAGAGCGTGCCGACGATTCCGGCACTGCCGGACGGTCAGGCGCCGCCGCTGTCCTATGCGCAGGAGCGGCTGTGGTTCATGGAGCAGTACGCCCCGGGGAACCCCGCGCACACCATCCCGTTCGTCCTGCGGCTGCGCGGCCCGCTCTCCGCTTCCCTGCTGGGCGACGTGCTGGACCAGGTGGCCGCACGGCACCAGCCGTTACGGACCCGGTTCCCGGTCGGCGACGACGGGCAGCCCACGGTGACGGTCTCGGCCGACGTCACGGTCCCGCTCAGTTTGTTCTCCGCCGGCACCGACGCCGAGGCGCGGGCCCTGGTCGACGGCTTCCTCGCCAAGCCGTTCGACCTGGTGGCCGGGCTGGTGATCAGAGCCCTGCTGGTACGGCTGGCGGCCGACGACCACGTGCTGGCCATCGCCGTGCACCACATAGCGGCCGACGGCTGGTCCGCGAACGTCCTGCTCCGCGAGATCCTGACCTGCTACGACCGCGATCCCCTGCCCGACCTTCCCGTCACCTACGGCGACTTCGCCGCCTGGCAGCGGGAGCGGCCCGGCGGCGCTGACGACGTGGCCTACTGGCGGGAGCGGCTGGCCGGGCTGCCGCCGCTGGAGCTGCCCACGGATTTCCCCCGGCCGCCTGAGCTGACCTACCGCGGCGCCGCCCACCATTTCGCCATCGACGCCGAACTGGTGGCGCGGCTGGAGCGGCTCGGGCGGGAGCATGGCGCCACGCCGTACATGGTGCTGCTGGCGGCGTTCGCGGCGCTGCTCGGCCGGTACGCCGGGCAGGAGGACGTGGCGGTCGGCTCGCCGGTGGCCGGGCGGTCGCTGCCGGAGCTGGACGGGCTGGTCGGGTGCTTCATCAACATGCTCACCATGCGGGCGGATCTGTCGGGCGATCCGTCGTTCCTGGGGTTGCTGCACCGGGTGCGGGACCTGACCATGGACGCGTACGCGCACCAGGAGCTGCCGTTCGAGCGGCTGGTGTCGGAGCTGAACGTGCCGCGGGAGGTGTCGCGGTCGCCGCTGTTCCAGGTCCTGTTCGCGATGCAGAACTACGGCGGCGAACCGCCCTCCGGTGGGCTGACCGTGGAGGGGTTCTCGCCGGGGGTGTGGGCCGCCCGGTTCGATCTGGAGTTGTACACCGGTGGCGATGGTTCATTCCTGTTTGTCTACAACGTCGCGTTGTTCGCCCCTGAGCGGATCACCCGTATGGCCGGGCATCTCACCGCCCTGCTTGAGGGGATCGCGGCTGATCCATCCGCCCCCTTGTCCACGATCGAGCTGCTCACCGCTCCCGAACGGGCGGAGCGAGAGCGGTGGAACGACACCGGGCTCGATCTCGGCGAACCCGGCCTGTTGCACCGCCCGTTCGAGGAGCGGGTGCCGTACTCACCCGAGGCCGTCGCGGTCGCCCACCCCGGCGGCGCGATCACGTACGCGGAGCTGGAGCGGCGGGCCGCGCTGCTGGCCGCCGAGCTGACGTCGGCGGGCGTGAGGCGCGGAGAGCTGGTCGCGGTCGTGATGGAGCGGGGGTGGGAGCAGGTCGTCGCGGTGCTGGCCATCAACAAGGCCGGAGCGGCCTACCTGCCGATCGACGCGGACCTGCCGGAGCAGCGGCGCTTCGAGCTGATCGCCCGCGGTGAGTGCCGGGTCGCGGTGACCCAGCCGTGGCTGGACCTGACCTGGCCCGCCGACCTGACCCGCCTTTCGGTGACTCCCTCTGCCAGCTCTCTGACGCCCCCTGACTGCCCGGCCGCGCCGGACGACCTCGCGTACGTGATCTTCACTTCGGGCTCGACGGGCGCCCCGAAGGGCGTGATGATCGAGCACCAGGCCGCCCTGAACACCGTCCGCGACCTCAACCACCGCTTCCACGTCGGCCCGCACGACCGGATCCTCGCCCTGTCGGCCCTCAGCTTCGACCTCTCCGTGTACGACGTCTACGGCGCCCTGGCCACCGGCGCCACCCTCGTCATGGGCGAACCGTCGGCCGACAAGGACCCCGCCGCCTGGGCCCGCCTGGTCACCGAGCACCGCGTCACCATCTGGAACTCCGTCCCCGCCCTCATGGAGCTCCTGGTCGACCACGCCGAACACGAAGGCACCGACCTGAGCTCGCTGCGCCTGGTGCTGATGTCCGGCGACTGGATCCCGCTGACCCTCCCCGACCGGATCCGCGCCCTGGCCCCCGAGGCCGAGATCTTCAGCCTGGGCGGCGCCACCGAAGGCTCCATCTGGTCCATCTTCCACCCGATCGGCGAGGTGGAGCCGGGCTGGTCGTCGATCCCGTACGGCCGTCCGCTGGCCAACCAGTCCTTCCACATCCTGGACCGCGGCCTGTGCGACGTGCCCATCGGCGTGCCCGGCGACCTGTACATCGGCGGCGTGGGCGTGGCCACCGGCTACTGGCGCGACCCGGACCGGACCGCCGCCGCCTTCATCGTCCACCCCCGCTCCGGCGAACGCCTCTACCGGACGGGGGATCTGGGCCGCTACGCCCCGGACGGCACGATCGAGTTCCTCGGCCGCGCCGACGCGCAGGTGAAGATCCGCGGCTACCGCATCGAACTGGGCGAGATCGAAACCCACCTCTCCCGCCACCCGGACGTGACCGAGTGCGTGGTCACCACCCATGGCTCGGGCACCCAGGCCCAGCTGGTGGCGTACGTGGTAGGCCAGGTGGATCCGGTACACCTGCGCGGCCATCTCGCCGAGACCCTGCCGGCGTACATGATCCCCACCCGCTTCGTCCCGCTCCCCCACCTGCCCCTGACCGCCAACGGCAAGGTGGACCGGCGCCGCCTCCCCGCCCCGACATCACCTGCGGAGGGTTCCGTTGACCGCATCCCGCCGACCACGGAGGCGGAGCGCCTGGTCGCCGCGGTCTGGGCCGAGGTGCTCTCCGGGGCGGCCTTCGGGGTTGACGATGATTTCTTCGACGTCGGCGGGCACTCCCTACTGGGCATCAAGGTGGTGGCCAGGCTGCGCCGGGTGCTGCCGCCCGGTGCGGCGCCCATCGCCGTGGTGGACCTGTTCAAGCACCCGACCATCCGCGAGCTGGCCGCGCTCGTCGACGGCACCACGACCGCGTCGCGCGGTCTGCTGCACGAGCTGACACCGCGACGTACCTCTCCCCCTGAGCTCACGTACGTCTGCGTCCCGTACGGCGGCGGTGCGGCGGTGGTGTATCAGCCGCTCGCCGACGCCCTGCCCGGCACGTACGCCCTGTGGTCGGTGGCCATCCCCGGGCATGACGTCGGGCTGGACGAGGAGCGGCTGCCGCTGGACGAGGTGGCCGCCCGGTGCGTGAGCGAGATCCAGGAGAAGGTACGCGGGCCCGTGGCGCTGTATGGGCACTGCGGCGTGGGGTCGGCCTTGATCGTCGAGATCGCGCGACGGCTGGAGGCGGCGGGCCGCGAGCTCGAAGCGGTGTACATCGGGGCGATCTTCCCCTTCGCCCGCCCGGGGAAGGGGCCCATGGCGCTGCTGTCCAAGCTGGCCCGGCGCGAGTTCCTCCGCAGTGACCGGAGCTACGCCAACTGGCTGACGTCCATGGGGCTCGACATGGGCGACCTGGAGCCGGGGCAGGCTCGGCACATCATCAGGAACATGCGGCGCGACAGCGAGGCCGCGGAGGAGTACTTCACCGGGCTGTTCGCGAGCTCGGTGGAGCGGCTGCGGGCGCCGGTCGTCAGCGTGGCGGGAGAGCACGATCCGGCGACCGAGTACTTCGAGGAGCGGTATCGCGAGTGGCACTTCCTCGCGCCCACGGCCGCCGTGGTGGAGCTGGACGAGGCCGGACACTTTTTCCTGAAATATCGGGCGAACGAGCTCGCCGAGATCGTCACCCGCACCCACGTCGCCCTTGAGGACCCCAGCCCGCCAGCCGGGGTCAGCTGGCGGGTGCGGGAGGTGTCGCGGGACCGGGAACGAGCTGTCGCGACCGGCCCGCAGCCCAGCATGAAACGGTTCACGGCCGTCGCCAGCGGTCAGCTGGTGTCCCTTCTGGGGTCGGCGCTGACCGGTTTCGCCATCCCCATCTGGATCTATCTGACCACGGGCTCGCTGGCGCAGTTCGCCTTGCTGTCCGTGGTCGGCCTGGTCCCGGGGATGGTGGTGGCGCCGCTGGCGGGCGCGATCGTCGACCGGGGAAACCGGCGGGCCGTCATGCTCGGCGGTGACGCCGCCGCCGTCGGCACCCAACTCGTCTTCGGGACGCTGCTCTGGACCGGGAACCTGCAGACCTGGCAGATCTACCCCCTCCTCGCGCTGCTGTCGGTGGCGCTCACGTTCCAGCGGCTGGCCTACACCTCGGCCGTTCCGCAGCTCGTCCCCAAGCGGTACCTCGGGCACGCCAACGGCATCGTGCAGATGGCCGGTGGCATGACGCAGTTGCTCGTCCCGCTCGCGGCCGTCGGGCTGATGGCGGTGATCGGGCTGGAGGGGATACTGGCGCTCGACGTGGCCAGCTACGTGTTCGCGATCGTGGTGACGTCGCTCGTGCGCTTCCCCGCCGCGATGGCCTGGCGCCGGAAGGAGCCGGTCCTGGCGGAGATGGCGGCCGGCTTCCGCTACTCCTGGGGGAACCTGGGGTTCCGGCAGATGCTCCTCTACTTCGCGGTGCTGAACGTCTTCCTGTCGCCCCTGTTCCTGCTGATCTCGCCGCTGGTGCTCTCCTTCGCCACGCTGGACGACGTGGGCCGGATCTCGTTCGTGTCCGGGCTTGGGGTCTTCCTCGGCGGTCTGGCCATGACGGCCTGGGGCGGGCCTGGCCGGGGGCGGATGCGGGCGGTGCTGTGGTGCACGCTGGCGCTGGCGGGGTTCTGCCTGGTGACGGGATTGCGGGCGGATCTGGTGACGATCGGGATCGGGGCGTTCGGGATGTCGCTCTGGGTGACGCTGCTGAATGGCATCTACGCCACGATCGTGCAGGTCAAGGTGCCACAGCGGTTCCACGGGCGGGTGTTCGCGCTGAACACGCTGATCGCCTGGTCAACGCTGCCGCTCGGCTTCGGCCTCGTGGCCCCGTACGGCGCGGCGCTGTTCGACCCCCTGCTCGCCCCCGACGGCCCGCTCGCTCCGACCGTCGGGGCGCTCATCGGGACTGGCGCCGGGCGTGGGGTGGGGCTGATGTACGTGCTGTTCGCCGTGGCGATGGCAGTGCTCGCCGCGGTGGCACTGCGGTCGCAGCTACCGGGGCTGCTCGACCAGAGCGCCGACGCGACCCCGGACGACCTGGTCGGGCTCCAGGCTCTCGGACGCGGTCTCTAGGGTCAGGGGCTCAACCGAACAGATCCACCAGCACCGCTCGTGCTCTTGGGGAAAGCTCCTCGCCAGGGAAAAACCGTTCACACAGAGTGAGCGCGTCATCCGCAGAGGTGACGTCAGCGAGCTCTGCGAGGCGTCGGAGATCGTCTACGTCGCGGGTCCGTGCCGCCATCGCTTTCATGGCGAAGATGTGCTCCGGGGAAGCCGCCATCACACGGAGACCTGGATGGTCGAAGACTCTCCGCTTCCCAGGATCGTCCTTTCCCGAGATATAGACGCTGGCCTGCTCATTCAACCACCAGGGCGGCAGACCGAGGTCCTCCGCAACCCGGCGTGCCTCTTCCAAAACCACTCCGTGCGGCACGAAGAGCGCGTCGACGTCACGGGTCACGCGGACGGCGTCATAAGCGAGCGCCATCGCTGCTCCACCCACAACGAAGAGATCCGCGACGACGCCCCGACGCGTCAGTCGCTCCCCCAGCGCCGTGAAAGCTCGTTCGAGCTCCACCCGGCCGAGCAGTCCATCGTCTGCCTCGCTCACGCCGCCTCAAGGTCCTTACTCGAAAGGTAGACACCGTGCTTGCGGAACGCTGCCGGGGCCCATACGAGCGCATCCGCACGCTGACTGGCCAGCTCTGCCGGGAACCAGGGACGTCGCAACACCCGGAGCGCCGTCCACGGAGGCGGAGCAAGGTCATGCTTGGCGGCAAGATGCTCGGCCAGCGCGGCGAGCAACGCGTCCCACCGTTCGTCACCCACGGATTCAGGCTCGGACTGGAGCAATGAGGGCTGCCGGCCGGATGCCTCCCAGCGGTACTCCTCCAGAAACTCCCACACAAGCTTCCAACGAATCTTGTCGTCGGTGTTCGCCACCAAGCGCGCGGCGAGGTCGACGAGTGTCATCGGGTGATAGACCATGCCACCCCTCCCGTTCGCCCAGGCTGTTTCGATGCTACCGCCACGTACCCGCCCGTTCAGGCTTGATGGGCAGGCGAGGTTTACTGCGAACCGCTCGGGTTCGCCGCCCGCTCCTCTGCGGTGGTCGGGAACGATCCGACGCCCTGAGAGGTCACGACCCACCCCTGGTCGCGGAGCACCTTCATGGCCTTGCGGACGGTCGGCCTGGAGACCTGGAACTCCTCCTCCATCGCCACCTCGGAGAGCAGGGTCTCAGCGTCGTACTCGCCCTTGTCGATCCGTCTACGGATCTCCTCGACGATCTGCGACCACTTGGGCTTGCGCGGGTCGTACCTGAACATGATCCCAAGGCTAGATATGCCTTAACTTGCAAGGATAGAAGCAGACGTTAACTGACGTCTCTTTACAGGTGTTTACATGTTCTCCTATGATGACGGGGGTGGTCACCTGGAGCATCCCCGCGTTCGACGTCACCCGGCGCCCTGACGCTGCATGGGATCCCCAACTCACCGAAACGCCAGCCGAGGAACCCGCGCACACGATCGCAGGTACCCTCAAATCCCTGGAACTGATCCGCCGCGCCAAGCGCATCGTCCGATTCCTCCGCCAGACCCGTGACCGTGACTTCTCACCGGGAACTCACCATGACCAGGGCTGAGCCGTGCCTGAGCCCATACGTGGGGATGGCGCAACGCGACCATGTGCGGTTGGAGTGGCGGAAGCCGTACCGGACGCCCGACCGAGTGCGGCCGATGGCATGGACCTGCGCGTGCAGGGCGACGTTCTACGAACTGTGCGCCGGCGGCGGGCAAGCCTTCATCCGCCGGACTGTCCAGTTCGACGGCAACGTCACGGTGCACGAGTCCCCGCGATGGCCGGTCAATGAAGCTCGGACCGTCTGGATGGCCCTGCTGTCCGGAGGTGTCCGGTAAACGGGCGTGGCGGCGTGGGATCTGGAGGGACGGCGCCGCCACGCCTCTCGAGGTACCAGAGGTCAACCGAGCGACTCCTGGCCAGCTCTCTCTCGAGTCTCCTCCCCCGCCCCCGATAGCTGCCGACCTAGTGTCCCGGCAAATGCGTCAACTCCGTCTTCACATATCCGCTCACCCTCGACACGCGCAGTAGGTTGATCGTCCGCTCTGCCGGCGGACCAATCACCCTGCTCAGGAATCGGGTGCCGCGTTCAAGGGCACGGCGTCGATCGCCCCAGCGCCAACAGCGGCTACCGAAGTCAGCGAGCGTCGCGGCCTCGCCGTGGAGCTCGACAAAGACACCCACATTAGGAGTGCGGTCGAGTCCTTGCCGGGGAGTGCCCGGCGCTGCCGCGCGGCGCTGTTTCCCCTGGTCGGAACCGCACGGCGAGCCACTTGATCCGGCTCATGCCGCCCTGTATCGGGCTGTCCGCTCACGCATCGCTCACGCGCTGTCGGCTGCTGAGCAGCGCGTGGGTCAGATCTGACCGAGGTCGATCTCCACCGGGAAGGGCGCCGCCGCCTTGAGGACGCCGGTGAACACGTCTCCGTCCCGGTAGGTCATCGTCGCGGGGTCGAGAATGTAGGTGTACACGAGGGGAACGCCTGTTGCGGCCTGCTCGATCCGCCAGTAGAAGCCGATGCCTGCCTTGGCGTACTGGTCGACCTTCACGATCCGGTCGGTGGTCTCCGAGCCTGGTGACACCACCTCCGCGACCAGTAGCACATGCTCAGGGCGGGTGGGGGTGATGTCGATCGTGTCTGCGCGGTAGACGACGACGTCCGGGCGGCGATTAGTGAGAGGGACGTCCTGAAGCCGGACGTCGAAGTCCGTGTCGGCGTTCCACTCCGGGCCCGAGACGGCATCCAGGGCGTTCGCCAGAATCCGGGCCAGCCGGTTGTGCCGCTTGGACGCACTCGGACTCACGACGACCATCCCGTCCACGATCTCGATACCGGCGCACTGCTCCTCGGACCAGGACTCGTACTCCTCCGCCGTGATCTGCTCATGCATCCACGCCGGGGCCATCATCTCGGCCGTCATGAAGCACCTCCCGGACACTGTGCTGCGGGCCCGATCCCGCTGGATTCAGCGTACTGTCTGCCGTCAGTCCGGCACGCTGATCTCGCTCACGCCCCTCTCAGGCGGCCAGCATCCGACAGTAGCTCTCGGCGAGTGAGGAACCAGTGTCGGCCTGCGTAACGTCCCGGCCGGCAGCCGCGCTGGCGTCGAGGGACCGTACGGGGCGTTCACCTCGCCGGGCCGGACCCGGCCCGGCACCCAGCTGATCGCCGGGAGTGTGGGGATCACGTCCGTGCGGGCGAGCCATGCAGGAGGAAAAGTCGCCGTCCTCGGTCTGGCCCAGGCCGCGGTCCATGACCCAGATATGCGCCATGCGAGGTCTTCGTTCGGAGGGGGCAGGGGGGCTGCCATTGCAACGGCCGCCCGCTGCCCCTGCTACGGCCAAGCACTGCGGGACCATGAAACGGGCGTAGATCACGCCGACCAGGGAGGGGCCAGCAGAGTGAGTCCGACGGCGTCCAGCGCGCTTTTGCGCGGAAGGCCGCTTCGGCGGCAGCGCCAGCCGGGCGAGGATCAGCCCCGCGGCGCAGAATGGGAGGTTCACCAGGAACAGCCAGCGCCAGCTCGCGTTCTGCAGCAGCACACCGCCGGCGACCGGACCGAGGACGGACCGATCTGGACCAGCAGCGAAAAGCTGCCCCTGGCGGTCATCAGCCGCTGCTGTCCCGCCGCCTGGGTGAGCAGGGTCATCAGCGCCGGGATGATCAGCCCCGCGCCCAGCCCCTGGAACACTCGGAAGCCGATCAGTGACGGCAAGTCCCAGGCGAGCCCGCACAGGACGGAGCCGCCGAGGCACACCGCGAGTGCGCACATCCAGGTGGCGCGGCCACCGAGGCGGTCCAGCAGCCAGCCCGACAGGGGCGTGATCGCGGTCATCGTCAGGTCGCGGCTGCCGGGGCTGCTCGACAGCAGCGCCGACGCCACTCCAGACGACCTGATCGGGCTACAGGCTCTCGGGCGAACTCTCTAAGATCTCCTTCAGCGCCTGGAGGAACAGGACTACGTCCCTGCCGTTGATCAGCCGGTGGTCGTAGGCCAGGCCGATCGCCGCCACCGTGCGCTCGCGGTCCGGCTGCGGTGAGGTGAGGGCGATGGCGCAGGCGTGGCCGGGGAAGACGATCGGGATGGCCATGATGATGTCGGCGTCATGGTGAAGGGTGACGACGATGTTCCCGCCGGTGAGGTGGGCCTCGGTGAAACCGCCGTGCTGGGCGAGCCCGCGGAATTCGGCCAGGCGCTCGGCGATGTCCGGCACGGCCAGGCGGTCGCGGATCACCGGCACGTAGAGGCCGGCGCCCATGTCGATCGTCACGCCTACGCGTGGTTGGTCGGGGATGCGGGCGGTCCTGTCATCGATGAGTTCGGCGAAGAACATCGGGAAGTCGGCATGCAGCCGGGCGACGGCGGCGATGAGCAGGTCGGGGAGGCCGACCAGCTTGCGGAGGCGTCTGGTCAGGGCTCGGGCGGTCGTCAGCGCGGGGGTTACGTCGACTTTTATCGCGGTGTAGCCGGCGGGGATGGACTGGTGCGACAGCGTCACGGTCCTGCCGACCGCGCGCTGGTGGTTGGACAGCGGGCGGGTCTGTCCGGCGTCGTGATGTGCGCCGCTCTTCTCGGGGGGTGTGGCGCTCTCGGCGTTTTCGGGGGCCTCGCTGGCGCCGGTGGCCGCCGCGAGTCGTTCCACGTCGGTCCGGCGTACCACCTTGACGTCGAGCCTGGCCACCAGCGCGGGGTCGAGGCCGAGTTGGTCCAGCAGCGCGCGGGCCGGCGCCGTGATGATCGGCCCGCCATCGGCGGCCGGGACCGACTCCGGAAGGGCGACCGACTCCCTCGGCCCACCGTCGGCGGCGGGGATCGGCGCCTGGAACGGCTCCGGGAGGGCGGCCGGTGGCGGGCCGATTCGGGCGATCAGCTGGCCAGGGGTGCACGACGCGCCCGCGCGTACCAGGTGGGTGAGCACTCCGTCCTGCTCGCTGACCAGTTCCTCCACCGCTTTGGACGTCTCCACCGTCACGAGCGGATCATCTCGCCGCACCCGCGCGCCGTCCGCCGCCAGCCACTCCAGCAGCGTGTACTCCGAGTCGTTGTTGTTCAGTTTCGGGACCCGGATCTCAACCATCGAGCGCCTCCAGTACGGCGCTGCTGATCGTGCTGTCCTGCAGCACCACGGCACGCTCCAGGTGCGAGGCCGTGGGGATCACGCTGTCGGCCGAGCTGACCAGGCGGATCGGCCGCCGGAGCAAGCCCCACAGCCGCTGATGCAGGTCGGCGGCGAGGTGGCTGCCCCAGGTGCCGCCCGCGCTGCCGTCCTCCGCCACGCAGACGACCCCCACCTGACCGAGCAGCGGCAGCAGCGCGGCCGGGTCGAACGGGTACAGGCGCGACGGGACGAGCACGGCGCCGGCGAGGTCGTGGGAGAGCAGCAGCGTGCGCATAGCGGCGATGGCCCGGTGCGCCACGCCGCCGGGGGCGATCACCACGTAGTCGAGGTCGCCGTCGAACCGCACCACGGCCACGTCCTCGACCAGGTCCCAGGTGAACAGCTCGTCCACGTCGTACATCCGGCGGGTGTAGAGGACCTTGTCCTCGAAGAGCAGGCACGGCTCTGCCAGCGCGAGCATGCGGTCGAGGACGGCGCGGTTGTCGTGGAACGGCGACATCTCGAACAGCGAGAGGCCGGGCACGCCGATGAAGTGCTTCTGGAGGTTCTGGCTGTGGGTGGGGCCGTAGCCGCGGTTGCCGCCCGAGGGGCAGCGGATGATCAGCGGCATCGGGACGCGCCGGCCGTACATGGAGACGGATTTGCTGGCGAAGTTCACGAGCTGGTCGAAGGCGAGGGCGGCGAAGTCGCCGAACATGATCTCGACGATGGCCTTCTCCCCCGCCAGCGCGAGGCCGGAGGCGGCGCCGACGATCGCGCCCTCGCTGAGCGGGGTCGTCAGGACGCGGTCGGGGAAGCGGGTGGACAGGCCGCGGGTGATCTTGAAGGCACCGCCGTAGGGGTCGAGGAGGTCCTCGCCGAGCACGTACACGCTGGGGTCGTCGCCGAGCAGGCCGTGCAGGGCCTGGTTGAGGTTCTCGCCGACCCTTGCCGTCACGCGGTCGTCCAGGTGGCCAGGGGCCGGGCGGCCACCTCTGCGGCGATCTCGTCCATGCGGGAGCTTGCCGCGGCTTCCAGGCGGGCCGACTGGTCGGGGTGTTCGGCCTGGTAGGAGGCGTACCAGTCGGTGCGTAAGTCGTCCGGCGGGCGGGTGTCGTCGCCCTTGCTGTGCGGGCCGAGGCGGTGCGTGGCGAACTCGACGACTAATGGCGATCCGCCTCTCACGATCTCCACCAAAGGCGCGATTTGTCGTCTTATTTCGGAAATATCCAAGCTCGTCACCCGCGTGTGCCCGATCCCGAAGGCGGCCGCCCGTCCCGCGATGGTGCCCGCCATCTGCAGCTCCGTCGGCGTGGACTGGGCGATGCCGTTGTGCTCGACCACGACGAGCAGCGGCAGGCGCCAGAGCTGGGCCAGGTTCAACGCCTCGTACACCGCCCCCTCGCCCCACGTCCCGTCACCGATGTACACGCAGGCGAGCCCGCCGGGCTCGCGCCGCTTCAGGTGCAGGGCGACCCCGGTGGCCACCGGCAGGCTCTGCCCCTGCACCCCGGTCGACAGGTAACGGTCGCGGCGCAGGTGCTGGCTGCCCCCCACGCCGTCGCACACGGCGCCCTTCCGGCCCATGATCTCGGCGAGCAGCCCTTCGGGGTCCTCGAACCTGGCCAGGTAGTGACCGTGACCACGATGGTTGCTGAACACCCAGTCACCGTCCCGCAGCAGCGGCCGCAGGGACACGGGGACGTACTCCTGCCCGAGACAGGTGTGAGTGGTGCCGTTGAGCTCGCCCCGCTCGAAGAGCGCGAGCAGCTTCCGTTCGAAGGACCGGATCAGCAGCAGCAGCGCCAAGTCCTCGTCAGCCAGCCTGTTCATGGGCCCCTTGAGTCCCGGGAGAACCTCCAGAAAGGCTATACAACACCGACATACCACGTCTACGTCTTCACTGGGAGACCAACCAACGCCAGCGCGGCAGCTCCAGCACCACCGTGACCACGGCCAGCACGGACACCAGCACGGCGATGCTCACATGCCAGGCAACCCACGCCGCTGCCACGGCGGCCACGACCTGCAGGAGCACCAGCGCGATCGTCACCCACCCCGGCACCGCGACGATCACATTCCGCTTGTCACCCGGGGTCGAGAACAGCGTCGGCAACCCGATCAGCACCACCACCGATAGGACGGCCAGCAGTACGGAATGGGCGGCCAGAGCCCACGGAGTCGCGACCCAGGCGACCAGCTCAGTGGCGAACCGAAAGGCGGACGAGACGCGGTCGTCCGGGCGGGGGGTGGAAGACATGGGCGTAACGTACCGTTCCCGCCCACGCACCCTACGAGGGAGGGGCTCTTCGCTCGTACGGGGAGTCAGGGGTTGTGGAAGGCGACCGAACCGCGACAATGACATTCCGCTTGGCCTGGACGATGTGGCGGATCTTCTTGACACGACGTTCTACCCCGCCGGCGCCAATCCATATACCAGGGGTTTCTTACGCCGTCAGGTGAATACCAGGCTCGCGATCATACTGTGATCAATAATCCGCCATCAGGGATGAAAAAGCCTCACTCAGCCTTTCATCTTCACCCACCTGGCAGCCCGGAAGCGCCGACGTGGAACTACTCGGGTCGGGCGGTGGCATACCACGCTGGTTTGCGGCCACACACGCAAGGCCATTACGATCATCGGCAGGCTCTTTTCGCCCGGCAAAGCTTCAGCACGACCGTTCCCGCACCCAATGAGCGTTCGAGGGTCGGTCGAGAATTGCGATACGCTCGGCGCGCCGGGCACTTAAAGCGCTCAATCGATTCCCCCATTCAATTCGAAGGATCCTCATGAACATTTCGAGTATCGCCCGTTCCGCCGTGCTGACCCTGACGACCATTGTCTTAGTCTCGACGGCCTCTGCCTGCGGAGGCAGCGCCGACACCGCAGGTAAGACTGATGCCGGGACCATCGACAAGGCAACTCTGATTGACGCCATGAAGAAGAAGACGCCGGATCTCAAGGAACTCCCGGCATCGACCTTCGACTGCATGGTCGGCGTGATGATTAAGTATGGCGACCAGCCCACACTGCAGGGCATCGTCGACGGCAAGCTGGACGTCAGCAACGACTTCAAGGCCTTCGGCGCAAAAGAGAAGCAGATCCAAAGAGAAGTCAGCGATTGCAAATAGCGCCTTCCCCCACCGAAAGTCCTGAAGACCCCGCCGCCCCGATGGTCGACCGACCTTTAGTTCAGATCATGCAAGAACTCTTCAGCATCCATAAATGGCGAGGTAATGGTCTGATCATTCCGTCGGCCTCGCCCGCACCAATGCTGTTTAGTTAGCGATCATGTTCTGGTTCGAGGTTGCCGGGGCAGGAGTGCGACGGTGGGCGGTCCTGCGTGCCGGATGCCCTTGTCGGAGGGGCGGCGTTCTCTGTAGCTGCTTCGTCGGGTGCGTTTGACGGCTCGGGGGTAGCTGCGGTGCCGGCGGGAGAGGTTGCGGTTGCGAGGTCGGCCGACCTGGTGGACGGTGCGCGTCCAGAGGATGTCGTGGGGTGCAGGGGGAAAGGCCGCCCGGTCGGTGACCGAGCGGCGCACGATGCGCAGGGGTGGCCAGGAACTTGATCCGGTCGGGGTCGACCCCCTCGGTGGTGGCTGCGACGCAGATCAGGGTGGCCAGGGCCCAGTGGGTGAGGAGGTAGGCCCAGATCTCCTGGCGCGCCAGGTCGGGAGTGCGGGACCGTAGAATCCGGCCCGGCCCGCGCAGATGGGTTTTCAGCTGGTCGAACCCGGTTTCGGCTTCCCATCGCTGGTGGTAGCAGGAAGCCAGCTGCTCGGCGGTGGCCTCGGCCGGGCCGAGAATGCTGGTGATCAGCCGGATGTGGTCGCCTTTGCGATCGGGCACGCTGTAGTCGACCACGCGCACGACCACCGCCCGGTCGGGGTCGAGGGGCCGGCCCTGGCGAGCGTCTTCACGCAACCGGTCCTTCTGCGACCGGTGCAGGCCGACCACGGGATTGGTGATGACCGCGAGCCAGGATCCGTCGTCCAGGTCCCGCAGCCAGTACGGACGCAGCCCGGCCTGCACCCGCCACAGCAACTGGGCGCCGCTACGGCGAGCCTGACCCCAGGCGTAGAAGCTGTAGAAGCCGCGATCGGCGAGCAGCAGCATGTCCTGCTCCAGCCGCTCGTACAGGGAGTAGGCCAGGGTCTGTTCACCGTCCCAGCAGCCCGACACATCCGCCGCGACGATCGCGTGACTGCCGCACTCACTGATGCTCACGACCCGGGCCTGCGCAAATGCGGTCTCATACCCGCCCGCGCAGTCCTTGGGGAACTCTTCGAGGTTCGCCGCGGACACCGCGGTGTCGGGCAGGTTGAGCACGAATCCGTCGATCGCCATCAGCCGCCAGCAGTCGAGCCAGGCACCCGTCGTCGTCGGGGAAGCGGCTGGGCGGGCCACACGCTCGAACACCTCCTTGACCGGCTCGGCGCCCAACCGCTGCCGGGCCTGGGTCACCGCACCTCGCGTCGGCGGCTCCCACCGCGAGCCCGGCACAAATGCGAGCATCCCGGTCAGCTTCTCGACGACTTCCTCGTAGTCATCGTCAGGAAACAGACACAGCGCGATCAGGAGATAGACGACCACGTGCGCGGGCAGCTTACGAACCCGCCGCTCCCGGCATTCGTGTGCGGCGATGGCCGCGTCCAGGACCTGGCGAGGGATCAGTGCTGTCAACGCGCCGACCGCCACCAGATCCGTCAGCCGATCCAGACCGCCTAACCCACCCTTCAAGATCACCGAGCGACGCTACCAGCAAGATCGCTAACTAAACGGCATTGGCCCCCGGGTGCCCTCAGCCACCCGGCCTAATCGAGCCTGCGTGGGCCCCACCAGCAGAGAACGCTCCGGCCCTGACTCGACGACTTAGTTCCGCCGTGTTGAGCCGATGTCTGTGGGGTGGGCCGCGAAATGGTCGTGCAAGAAAGCGTGCCGGAACTGGTAGATCGGTCCCACGGTTCGCAGTAGTCCAAGTCGATGGGCGTCTTCAAGGAAGTCCATGATCCGTGCGGGCAGTTGTTTCGCGATAGCTAACGGGAGGATAGCAGCGGCGCAGGCCAACCAGGCGTGATGCCTTCCGAGTGCGGTTCCACCCATGAAGCCAAACGCGAACCCGAATCCAACCCCAACTGTGAATGTGGCCATGGGCCCTCCGTCGGAGACAGTCGAATTCCCGAGTATCTCCAGTATCCCGAGCATTCCCAATGCAGGTCCGCACAAGAGTCCTGTTGCGAGTGACCTCAGCAGCGTGAGAGTCCTATCGGATCGCCACGTAGACCGAGGTGTGCTGATCGATGTCAGTATGGGTTGCTCTGCCCACTCAACTAGAGCATGCGGGACAACGCCCATGAGCCATCCCGATATTCCGGCCAAGAGACCAACTTTAAGGCTGTGTGCAGCCATTCCGCCTGCAGCTCCCATGGCAACTGGTGCCATAAACTCGTGTCGCCACGAGAAAATGGATCTCACGAGCTTGAGCGTTCGTCCGCGCATGCGAAGGCTAGCTTGGCCGGGAGAGTCATCGAACCAGGTGATAGCACCTAGCACGCCTACTGCGCCAAAGAGTAGTCCGAGAGCGAACCCGAAGCCACGCGGGATTTCCACATCCGCCCCTGCGAATATGTAGATGAAGACGCCACCGGATGCGAGCATCCACACTAGTCCGTCCGTGAATTGGATGAAAAGCCTGAGCCCACGGGAACCGGTTTTTGCAATTCGCCACCAAGCGATGTCGCGCGTGGTAGAGAACTGGCGAGCCAGGTAAGCTAATTGGCGCCGGGTAGCCGTGGGGTCAAGCTCGCGACGCGGGCGAAAATGATCCGCCGGATCACCGCTGGGCGGGCGGCTAGCAATAAGAGCGGGAATGATCCGGTCTAGGAGATGAACGCGTAGGGCGGTTGCATCGCTGCCTAAATGCTCGATCAAAGGGCTTGGATCAGCATTGGGGGCGAGATAGACACTGCGGATTAGCCATAAACCGAGTGGAGTGGCGGCGAGTTCAGTCAAACCGGGGGCGGTGCCGTTTTCTAAAGCAGCTAGAACCTTTCGCCAGGCGTCGGGCGGCGAGGCGGGCAGACAGGCGCTTAGATAGTCGACAGATGCCTGTAGAGTGAGGCGCTTAGGAACGATATGGGCGGCAGCGTTGAGGGGTTGAACCGCCTTCTTGACGGCCTTGGAAAATTCCCGCTTAAGGGAAGTTATAATCAGCTGGTCATGGGCTGAAAGTGAGATATTGAGTGCGTCGATGACACGAGAGCGGCCTGCCTCCGATACTTCGTCCAGACCATCCAAAATCGGCAGAACGTATCCGCCCTTGGCTAGCCTGGCGGCTGCATCGGTACCGTGCTTGGTTGCGGCTAGCGCTGGGTAGTTCCGTGCAAGTTGAACTCCGAGCCAGTCTTGCAGGAGAGGGTATTTGTCGATATCCCATCCGCTGATCGGCAATAGCACTGGCACCGGCACGATCTCATTGCCAGTAGCGGCAGCCATTTCTGCTTTGCGGGTGGCCAGTAACTCTAGTAGCAGTTGGATCGCCAGCGTGGTCTTGCCCATACCTGACCCTCCTGTGATCACTAACCGTCGACGCTTTAGTGCGCGGAATTGCTTGACCAAGCCGGGTATGTCATTGCTGTTGCCAGTAAAGACGAGATTGTCTTTAGCGATCAGATGAGGCTGGCTCATCGATGCTCTGTCAACGCTGAGTTGCCATCGAACCGGGATCGGGTGAGGGTTATCTAGCAAAAGCAGCCGTGCTTCATCGCGCCATTGCTGCTCCACCTGCTCGGCAAGAACCTGTTCCGCAGCAGGAAGCTCCGGCAACGCTGGCCTGCTCTGACGCCAGGCGAAGACCAACCCCATCCATCCAAACACAACTGCGATCGCTCCAAAAATCACGGCAGCGAGGTCAGCAAGATGGTTCTGTTCGGCCAGGTTTGTCCTCCAAGCGACGGCGACGACTAGTGCGACCAGAGCGCACCCTGCAACAAGTAATAGCCAGCGTGTGCCACGTGAATCCATTGGCATATCGTGGCCTGTGAAGCAGACGCCCCGCTTGACGAGTGCGAAGACGATCTATATCGGATTGATTGCGGCGCTTGCCCTGCACACTCAGCAGGAGCACGCGCGGCAGATCGCCGCCACAGGCGGCCACTACCTGCTGATTGTCAAGGGCAACCAACCCTGCACCGCCGGCTCAAGGCCCTACCCTGGCGCGAGGCCATCCTCAACGACCGTAAAAACGAAATTGGGCACAGCCGCCGCGAGATCCGCCGCATGAAGATCTGCACCGTCCGCCCCGACCTGCCCTTCCCGCACGCCGCCCAGGCGATCCAGGTCAAACGCCGCCGCACCGACCACAAGACCGGCAAACCACCATCGTCACCGCCTACGCCGTCACCAGCCTGTCACCCGGACGGATCACCCACTCCCAGCTCGCCGCACTGTTCCGCGGACACTGGAGCGTCGAGGTACTGCATCACATCCGCGACGTCACCTACCGCGAAGACGCCTCCCGTGTCCGCACCGGCACCGCACCCCGGATCATGGCCGGCCTCCGCAACCTAGCCATCGGCCTGGCCCGCCTGATCGGCTGGACCAATATCGCTGCCGCCAACGACCACTACCGCAGCTACCCCAACGAAGGCCTGCAACTACTCGGTCTCACAGCACGAGAATGCTTCGGCCCTGCTCGCCCGCATGAGGCAAGCATGTCGGGCCTTCCGGGTATGCGCCCCACTACGAGGGGTTGTGGAAGGCGACTTCGGGATTGGCCGGGGTCGGGCCGTCGAGCAGCGGTTGCTTCTTGTGCTTCAACTGCTGGTCGAAGAAGGCGCCGACATAGGCGCGGGTGAGCTGCAGGGAGCGCTCCGGGGAGAGGCCGCCGGGGGTGGACATGCCCGCCGCCTTCTCCAGGATGGACAGGTCGGTGAAGCTGCTGTGGCTGGTGCCGGCGACGGTGAGCCAGCGCTTCCAGCCGCTGATGTTCGGCCAGCTGCCGTCCCAGGTGTCGTCCTTGCCGGGGACGTGGTCCGCCTGGCTGCCCATCAGGAGGAAGGGGCGCTTACCGAGGCTGCCGGCGGGGATGGCGGGGTGGAAGGTGCCGTCCAGGTTCGCACCGGCCTGTATCCGCTTGTCGACCCCCATGGTCGCGGCGCTGGTGTCGCCGCCGAGGGAGTGTCCGGCCATGCCGATCCGCTTGGTGGCGATCATGCGGGCCTGCTTCCAGGCCGGGTGCCGGTCGGTCAGCCGGTCGATGACGAAGGAGATGTCCTTGGCCCGGCTCTTGGTGATGGTCGCCTGCCCACCCTCCGGCGGCTTGGGCTGGTCGCAGAGGGGCGCGCAGGTGAGTACCCGGCCGTCGGGGAAGGCGGTGCCGGAGGACTCGTACGCATGGTCGACCAGCGCGACGACGTACCCGCGGCTGCCCAGGTCCTCGGCCAGGGAGGTGAGGCCGGCGCGGTGCAGGCCGAGGCCGGATGAGAGCACCACCAGCGGATATCGGCCCTTCTTCGGATCGGCGCCGGTGTGGGCATAGGTGCGGGTGGCGGCGATGGCCTCGGCCGGGAGGGTGGCGCCGGGAGCCTTGCGCGCCAGCAGCGAGCGGGCCTCCTCGACGGTCATGTACGGGGCGCTCGCACCGGTCGCGGATCGGGCCGGGTAGTACATCGACACCATCAACTGCCGGGGGCCGTCCTTGGGCACCCAGGGGTCCGTGCGGCTCTTGTCCACCAGGTGCAGAATGTCGCGGCCGACCGGGTACGGGCCGGTGGGGCGAGGGAGCTCCAGCTTGACGGCGGTGGTCGTCGCACTGGCGGCACTCGGGGTCGCGCAGGGCATCAGCAGGAGCGGCAGAACGAGCGCCAGGATGTAGGGCTGCTTCACAGGGTTTCCTCTTTCAGATGTCACACGTCGCGCCGGCGCACGACGATGAGGGTCACGGCCGCCGCGACGAGCGGCCAGAGCGCGAAGGCGATCCACGACCCGGTGATCGTGGGCAGAGCGGCTTCGTCGCGGGGATGCAGGAGGGACAGGCAGGTCCGCCAGGCGTAGAAGGGGAACATCGCGTACAGGTCGTTGGCCCACTGGTGCACGGTCGGCTTGAAGAGGGTGGGCAGGATGACCAGTACGCCGCACACGGCCACGACGGTGGCGGCGGTGTGCCGCAGCAGCGCGCCGATGCCCATGCCGACCAGTGCCGACACGGGGGCGAGCAGGGCGTTCGCGACCAGGACCCGCACGACGCCCGGATCGCCGATCGCGCCCCCGGCGCCGCGGCCGGACAGGATGACCCGGCTCGCGCCGTACGTGGTGAGCGAGACGACCGCGCCGACGGCGAGCATGACCCCCGCCACGACGACCACCTTGGCCGCCATGACCCGGCCACGGGCCGGGACCGCGGTGAAGGTGGTGCGGATCAGGCCGCCGGCGTACTCCCCGGCGACCGTCAGCGCTCCCACGCTCCCCGCGCCGATCATGACCACGATCGCGCTGAACCCGCTGAAGGCCTCCGTCATCGGGTTGAACATGGCCTTCTCACGCGCCCGGAAGGCCGGCCACTCGGCGTAGGCGTCGAGGCTCGACTGGACGGCGAGCGCGACCAGCACCAGCACGCCGACTACGATCACCCAGCGGATGGACCGCAGCGACCACAGCTTGATCCATTCCGCGCCGAGCAGGCTCATCGACGACCGCCCACGACGTAGTCGGCGTGACCGGCGGTCGACTCCATGAACGCCTCTTCCAGCGACGCGGTGCGCGGGGCGAGCTCGTGCAGCATGATCCGGCGCTCGTACGCGAGCTCACCGATCCGGCCGGCGCTCATCCCCGTCACCGTGAGCACCCCGCTGCCGTCGCGCCGCACAGAGGCGCCGTCGAGCGTGAGCACGGCGGCGAGTTCGTCAGGGTCGGGCGTGCGTACGGTGACGCGGGCACCGGCACCACGGGCCGCGAACTCGGTGCGGCTCTCGTCAGCGATCAGCTCGCCCTGGCCGATCACGATGAGGTGGTCGGCGGTGTTCTCCATCTCGCTCATCAGATGGCTGGAGACCAGGACGGTACGCCCCTGCTCGGCCAGGCGCCGGAACAGACCGCGCACCCAGCGCACCCCCTCGGGGTCCAAACCGTTGACCGGCTCGTCGAACAGCAGCACGGGCGGGTCGCCCAGCAGCGCGGTGGCGATGCCGAGCCGCTGGCGCATGCCCAGGGAGAACCCGCCCACCCGCCGGCGAGCCACGCCCTCGAGCCCCACTTCCCGCAGGACTTCCGCCACCCGGCGGCGCGGCAGGCCGTTGCTCCGGGCCAGCGCCCACAGATGCGCCGCAGCGCTGCGCCCGGGATGCGCGTCACCCGCGTCCAGCAGCGCGCCGACGTGCCGCAGCCCGTGACGTCGCCGCGCGAACGGCTGTCCGTCGACGGTGGCGCTTCCGCTGGTGGGCCGGTTCAGGCCGAGAATCATGCGCATCGTGGTGCTCTTGCCGGCGCCGTTCGGGCCGAGGAACCCGGTGACGTGGCCGGGCCGTACGGTGAACGTCAGGCCGTTCACCGCCGTCACGCCGCCGTAGCGTTTGGTCAGCTGGTTGACTTCGATCACCCGCTCAACGCTGCCGGAGCCCGTGGCGCCCGGCATCTGGCCGCAGGCCAGAATCCGGGCCAGAGGACTGGCCCGCGGGCATACGCCTCCAGGCCGATGCTGGTCAGACGGGGTCGCGGCTACGATCGAGGGCGTGCTCGCCCATCCGCCCCGTCCTCCGCTCCTGGAGCGGCTGCCGCCGTTCGCGCGGGAGCTGCTCACGTGGTGTGTGGTGGCCGGGTTCGCGTTGCTGCAGTTCGCCGCGCTGCTGAGTGGCAGCGACGACGCGGACCCGCGGGTGCTGCCGCTCGCGGGCGCCGCGGTCGCGATGGCACTGCCCCTGGCATGGGCCAGGCGCTACCCGCTGCCTGTGCTCGCCGTCGTGCTGGCAGCGCTGGCCGTCGGTGGGTCCCCCGAGCAGCTCTGGCCGCTCATCCTGGCCGCGGACGTCCTGGTCTGCGTCATCGCGGCCACCCGCTCCGGGGTCACCACGGCAGCAGTCACACTCGCCGTAGTGGAAGGGGTGTGGCAGGTTTCCCTGTGGCCGCACGCCCTCGTCCCCGGGTTCCTGGCGCTGACCGCGCTGCTGGCCGGCAGTGTCCTGCTCGCCTGGCTGGCCGGGACCGCGATCCGGCAGCGGCGCGAGTACGGCGAGGCCGTGCGCGTCCACGCGGTCACGGCTGAGCGGCTGCGCATCGCCCGCGACGTGCACGACATGGTCGCCCACAGCATCGGCAGCATCGCCATCCAGGCCGGAGCGGGCCGCCGGGTGATCGACACCCGTCCCGATCAGGCCCGCGACGCGCTGGACGCCATCGAGATCACCAGCCGGGAAACCCTGAAGGGGCTGCGGCAGATGCTCGGCGTCCTGCGCCGGCCCGATCCGCCGCCCACCGGGCTGGCCGACCTCGACCGGGTGACGTCGACGGCCGTCGCCGCGGGCGTCCAGGTCGACGTCCGCTGGCAGGGCGAACGCCGCCCGTTGCCCGACGCCGTCGACCAGTCCGCGTTCCGGATCGTCCAGGAGGCGGTGACCAACGTCGTACGGCACGCGGATGCCGCCCGCTGCCGGGTGTCGATCGGCTACGCGGGCTCAGAGCTGAGCGTCGAGATCGTCGACGACGGGCGCGGAGACAGCGCTCGCGAGGGCATGGGCTACGGCATCGCCGGGATGCGGGAGCGGGTGGCGCTGCTGAACGGGCATTTCACCGCCGGATCGCGGCCCGAGGGCGGGTTCAGGGTCGCGGCGAGGCTGCCGATCTCATGACGATCCGCGTGCTGCTGGCAGACGACCAGCCGCTGGTGCGCGCCGGGCTGCGCATGGTCATCGACGGAACCTCGGACGTGGAGGTCGTCGAAGAGGCCGGGACCGGTTCGCAGGCCGTGCAACTGGCGAGACAGCTCCGCCCGGACGTTGTGCTGATGGACATCCGGATGCCGGAAATGGATGGCATCACGGCCACCGAAACGATCACGGCCGAGCTGCTGCCGACGCGCGTTCTGGTCCTGACCACGTTCGACGACGACGAGAACGTCTACGGCGCGCTGCGCGCGGGCGCCTCCGGGTTCCTCGTCAAGGACATGGCGTTGGACGACATCCTGACCGCCATCCGCGTGGTGGCCGCCGGAGACGCCCTGCTCGCGCCCAGCGTCACCCGCCGCCTGATCGAGGACTTCACCACGCGCCCCCCGGCTGCCCGGCACCGCGAACTCAACGGCGTCACCGGACGCGAACACGAGATCCTCACCCTCGTTGGCCGCGGCCTGTCCAACGCCGAAATCGCGGCCCACCTGCACATCAGCCCCGGCACCGCCAAGGCGCACGTGGCCAGCCTGCTCACCAAGCTCGGCGCCCGCGACCGCGTGCAACTGGTCATCGTGGCCTACGACGCGGGCCTGGTCTCCCCGAATTGGCCTGCCCAGAGGTCCGAAAACCGCTGACTTTCCGGGTGGCGACGGTGTTGTAGAGAGTATGAGCATCTACACGACGATCGACAGCCCACTGGGCGAGATCCTGCTCGTAGGCGACGGCACCGCGCTGACCCGCGTGGCGTTCGGCGGCACCGCGCTGACCGGCACGGCGTTCGGCGGTGGCGTGCGGCCCGAGTGGCGGCGGGAGCCTGGCGCGTTCGCCGAGGCCGAGCGCCAGTTCCGCGAGTACTTCGCGGGCGAGCGGACCGCCTTCGACCTGGATCACGCGACCACCGGCACGGCCTTCCAGGAGGGGGTCTGGGCCGCCGTGGCCGCCGTACCGTACGGGACCACCACGACGTACGGCGAGCTCGCCGCGAGCGTCGGCGCGCCACGCGACCGCATCCGCGCGGTCGGCGCGGCACTCGGCGCGAACCCGCTGCTCGTCGTCCGCCCCTGCCACCGCGTCGTCGGCGCGAACGGCTCGCTGACCGGGTACGCGGGCGGCGTCGAGCGCAAGCACGCGCTGCTCACGCTCGAAGGCGCGCTGCAGCCGCAGCTCATCTGACCTCGTTCTGACGTATGGAGGAGATCATGAAGGCCGACTGGACGGCCCTGGCCGAGGAGGTCAACGCGTACGGCTGCGCGTTGACGCCGCCGGTCCTCTCACCGGCCGACTGCAAGGAGATCGCCGGCCTGTACGGGGAGGTCGGGCGGTTCCGTTCCACGATCGACATGGAGCGCTACCGGTTCGGCCGCGGGCAGTACCGCTACTTCCGCGAGCCCTTCCCACCGCTGGTGGCGGAGCTGCGGGCGGCGTTCTACCCGCACCTGCTGCCGATCGCCCGCGACTGGGCCGCCCGGCTGGGCCGGCCCGCGCCCTGGCCGGACAGCTTCGACGAGTGGCTGGACATGTGCCACGAAGCCGGGCAGACCAAGCCGACGCCCATCCTGCTGCGGTACCAGGAGGGCGACTGGAACGCCCTGCACCGCGACCTGTACGGGGACCTGGTGTTCCCGCTGCAGGTGGTCATCGGGCTCGACCAACCGGGCGAGGACTACACCGGAGGAGAGTTCCTGCTGGTGGAACAGCGTCCACGGGCCCAGTCGCGCGGGACGGTGACCCTGCTGCCGCAGGGCCGGGGACTGATCTTCACCACCCGGGACCGGCCCGTGAAGTCCTCCCGAGGGTGGTCGGCGTCGCCGGTGCGGCACGGCGTCAGCACGGTCCGCTCGGGGCTGCGGCACACGCTGGGCCTCGTCTTCCACGACGCCGCGTGAGGTACACGCTGATCGGCGCCGACGGGTGGCCGTACACCAGCCCGGTGCCCGGGACGCTGGGCGGGCACCGGCGGGCGCGGCTGTACGGGCGGCTGGACTGCCCGTCGGCGCTGCGGGCGATCTCGCGCGGGGGGTATGTGGAGGAGCGGGTGTTCTTCGTGGATGAGGTGACGGCCATCGCGGCGGGGTACCGGCCGTGCGCGGTGTGTTTGCCGCAGGCGTACCAGCTCTGGAAGGCCGAACAGGCGGCGGACGGGCTGGCGATGGCTGGGCACACAGCGACCGAGCAGGCGGTGTATGGGCACACATCGGCCGAGTTGGCCGGACTGCTCGGCCTGCTGGAAGTCGCCCGGCCGCGCGTGGAGACCGTGGTGATCGGTCACGGCCGCGACGCCGGCTTCTCCGCGCAGGCATTCGCGGACGCCTGGGAAGGCGGCGTTCGGGGCGGCGGCGACCCGAGGCAAGGCACCGTGCTGGCGGTCGTCGACTGGCCGGAGGAGGCGGCGTCGTGGCTCCGTCAGGCCAGGCGGTTCGCGGCAGGTCCGCCGGACGCCTGGGTGGTGGCGGGGGCCCCGCTGGGCTGGGCCCGGATGAGCGAACGACTCCGCCAGAGCACCGGCTGGGACCCTGAACGTACGTTCGGCTTCGCCTCAACCGCGCAAGCCGTCGCCCTCGCCGCCCCCGGAACACTGGAGGGCATGCGCGGAGCGGACACCGACGGCACCACCTGGCGAATCACCCGCAACCTGATCCACCGGGACCCGACATGATCCCGCTCCCTATGCGAGAGATCGCCCCAGGCGCTGTCCACGCGCCCGGCTGGCTGACGCTGGATGAGCAGCAGCATCTGGTACGCGCGTGCCGCGAGTGGGCGGCGGCCCCGGTCCCGATCCGGCACACCGTACTCCCTAGAGGCGGCGTCATGTCGGTGCAGACCGTATGCATCGGTTGGCACTGGCAGCCGTACAAGTACACCCGCGTCGCGAACGACGTGAACGGCCTCCAGGTCGCCGACTTCCCCTCCTGGATGGTCGCCCTGGGCCGCCGCGCCCTGACAGCGGCGTACGGCGATCCCGCCGACGACTACACCCCCGACACAGCGCTGATCAACTTCTACGACGGCCAAGCCAAAATGGGCATGCACCAGGACAAGGACGAACGTTCTGCCGCCCCGGTGGTGTCGCTGAGCATCGGCGACGACTGCCTGTTCCGTTTCGGCAACACGGAGACGCGCGGCCGGCCGTACACCGACGTTCGGCTCGGCAGCGGCGACCTGTTCGTCTTCGGCGGCCCTTCACGCTTCGCCTACCACGGCGTCCCCAAGGTCTTTCCTGGCACCGGAAACCCCGCCACCGGTCTGACCTCGGGCCGCCTCAACATCACCATGCGAGTAACAGGTCTATGACCGGTCGCCCACCCGACTATCGGATACAGAACTAGTTATTTACATCTTATCGATTCGCCGAAGACGCCTGCCCAGCGATCCAGATCTTCTCTATTCCATCACTCGGCACTCGCTCCCGTCGTAGAATTCACGCCGAGATGCTCTTCGACCCCGCCGATGCGATAAATCCGGCGAAATGGAAGGAGATTCCAAGGATGGGCAAGCACGAAGGCGACAAGCCATCCCAAAAACCAGTCGAGAAGCCGAAACCGAGCTCGGACGGTTTCCGCCCCGATCAACCCGGCCAGCACGAGAAGCCAGGGCAGAAATGAGCATCGGTGAGCGCATCGCCGCCCTCAGCGACCAGCTGACAGATCTGGACGACGAATGGCGGGACGCGTTTCACGCTGTGCCCCGCCACCTGTTCATCCCGGACAAAGCCTGGTGCCATCCTGACGACGGTCCCGGGTTTCTCATCGACCGTACGGCCGACCCCGAGAAGTGGCTGGATGTCGCGTACTCCAACACGGCGATCGTCACGCAGATCGACGACGGCGCCACCGAGCTGGAACACGGACAAGGCGACTACACCTCCTCGACGTCCGCACCAGGCGTGGTCGCGGCGGAGCTGACGTTGCTCGACCCCTATGACGGGGATGAGGTCCTGGAGATCGGCACAGGCACGGGATGGACGGCGGGACTACTGGCGAGCCGACTCGGTGACGAGAACGTGACCAGTATCGAGATCGATCAGGCCCTTCTCACCACAGCCACCGAGCATTTGAAGAAGGCCGGACTTTCGCCCCGATTAGTGCTGGGCGACGGCGCCAAAGGCCGGCGCGAAGGAGCGCCCTACGATCGTGTCCATGTCACCTGCGGTGTACGCGAGGTGCCGTACGCCTGGGTGGAACAGATCCGCCCCGGCGGCGCGATCGTGCTCCCTTGGATGCCTCGCTGGGCCGGGGGGCATCTGGTCAAGTTGATCGCGGTCGGAGACGGCACCGCCGTGGGAAGGTTCCACGGCGGGGTGGACTTCATGCTGCTGCGATCCCAGCGCTGGAGTCACCCCCGGCTTGAGGACGTCTACCGAAAGTCGACGACCTACCTCGATCCCCGCAGAGTAGTGCGCTCTTCCTATGGAGCGGAGGTCGCTATCGCGGGAATGCTGCCGGAGGTGTACGGCATGCACGAAAACCAGGAAGGCGGGGAATTCCACCTGTCGCTGTGGTCAGCTGATTCCGACGCTCAGGTGCACTATGCCCCCGATTACAAAGGAGTAGCGATACTACAGCGCGGACCGCGTGATCTCTGGAATGAGCTGGAAGCCGCCTATCTTCGGTGGGTGTCGTGGGGCAGCCCGCACAAAGACCGGTTCGGAATGACCGTCACCTCTGAAGGCCAGCATATTTGGCTCGACTCTCCAGACCACTCGCTCGCCGTCCCCGTGGAACTCCGGTGAGTGGCCAACGGCCATCGACCACTGGATTGATCGTTAATTCGGAGGCGTCCCGGCTGGTCACACCTTAAGGTAGGTGTCGGGCGTTAGAGAGGAATCGATGCCGAGCAACCCTGGGCGTGCCACGCTGGCCACCGTCGCCGCCTCGGCCGGTGTGTCCGTGGCCACAGTGTCCAAGGTGCTCAACGGCCGCTCCGACGTCGCACCAGCCACTCGTTCGCTGGTGCAGTCCCTCCTGCTGGAACAGGGCTACGTGCCGCCCTCGTCACGCCGAGACCTAGCGCAGGCGACGGCCACGGTCGAGCTGGGCGTGGACGATCTGTGTGCCTACTCCACCGAGGTCATCAAGGGCGCGGTCGAGGCCGGAGCCGAGTTGGGCGTCGCGGTCGTCGTCACCTATACGAAAGACCTGGCCGGCGTGGGCGGCTCCTGGGCTCGCGACCTGGTCGCCGCCGGGCGTCGGGCGATGATCACCCTGATGAGCGCGCCGACCTCGGCCCAGCTCGTCGCGCTGTCCAAGGCCCGTCTCCCGGTGGTCGTCATCGATCCGCTGAACCTGCCGGACACCGGCGTGACCAGCGTCGGCGCCACCAACTTCGCCGGCGGCCTGTCCGCCACCCAGCATTTACTGGACCTCGGCCATCGCCGCATCGCCTATCTCGGCGGCCCCGCGACCTCGACCACCAACCAAGCACGCATGCATGGCTACCGCGCCGCCATGGAAGCCGCGGGCGTGCCCGTACCCGCCGAATATGTCCGCACTCCGGGCTTCTGCTATCCCCACGGCATAGAAGAAGGAGCCATCCTGCTCGACCTGCACCCCGCCCCGACGGCGATCTTCGCCGCCGGCGACGAGAGCGCCATGGGCGCCATACAGGCTGCCAGGGCCCGCGGCCTGCGCATCCCCGAAGACCTCAGTGTCGTCGGCTTCGACGACACCGAGATCGCCACCATGACCTCGCCGCAGCTGACCACCGTACGCCAGCCGCTGCGCGAGATGGGTGCGGTCGCCCTGCGCACCGCGCTGCGCCTGGCCGCCGGCGAGAAAATCGAATCCAACCACATCGAACTCGCCACCAAACTTGTCGTACGCGGTTCGACCCTCGCCGTCTGACCCTGGAAACGGCCGCGCGACTCGTTCCCTATTTGCAGTGGGTCTCGTGGGGCAGCCCGCACAAAGACCGATGCGGAATGATCGTCACCCGCTGAAGGCCGACATGTTCGACTCGGCTCTCCAGACCATCGCGAAGACCTGCCGCAGATCGTCATCGGGCCGGCCATCGCGCGCTCGGGCATCCCGGTCCCTGGAGGCACGCGAGGCGGCCGCCCTCTGGCGACTCGCGATAGTCACCACGGACACCACGGAGAATCCGCCTATCACAACGACGCATGGAGGCGGGGACCGAGAGCTACCTCGAATGGCTCCGCGGGGAGAATCACCGCCCCTGAGCCAGCGTGCGCCGCGAACTGCGGAAGTCCGAAGTCCGCCTCTTCCTGTGGCGCGAACACAGCCACTAGTCTGATCCGGGCCAATGATCAACATAGATACGAGGTACGTGCGGTGGGCACCAGGTTCGTAGTCGTTGCTGCGGGTGTGCTGTTAGCCATTGGTTCGCTGAACCTTGTGGCGAGCAACGCTGCGACCGAGGTTGTTCTCTCGTCGAGTCGTTCGTCCTCAGCCGACATCCCTCCCTTGGGCACCCAGATCGGTGACGCCCTAAAAGGGCATGCGAGTACAGTGCTGGCGTTGGCCGTCGGCAGGCGTAGCGACGGCACGCCGGTCATCGTCTCTGGCGGGTACGACAAAACCATCCGCATCTGGAACCTGGACACCGGAAAACCCATCGGAAAGCCCTTGAAGGGGCATCGCCAAGAGGTTTACAGCCTGGCGATCAGCAAGCGCAGCGATGGCACCCCGGTGATCATCTCCGGCGGTGAAGAGGACAGCAGCGTACGGATCTGGAGCCTGGACACCGGGAAACCGATCGGCAAACCCATCGTGTCCGAACGCGACATCATGTGGGGCGTGGCAACGGAGAAACTCCGAGACGGCACCCCGGTCATCGCCGCCACCGCAGGGGGAATCAGATCCGTCGTCGGGCTGTGGAATCTGAACACGGGCAAACACATCAAGAGGTCCTTCCCCGAGATCTTCACCACGACCACAGACCTGGCGGCCGGAAAACGCCGCGATGGCACGCCCGTCGTCGTCACGGCCAACACCGAGGGTCGGACACGCATCTGGAGCATGGAGACGGGCAAGCCGCTCACCAAGCCGCTCTACAGCTGCCACGAGTGTCAGGCCCGAGCCTTGGCGGTCGGGAAGCGCCGCGACGGCACACCCGTCGCCGTCTCCGCGAACACCGATTTCCCACTACCGGATGAAGACACACCCGACGGCAAAATCTTGACGTACAACCTGAACACGGGAAAGCCCGTCGGGGAGTCCATCAAGATCCCGGCCACCCGATTCGCGGACATGGCGGTAGGGCGACGCGGTGACGGTTCCCCTGCCATCGTCTACGGTGACGACTCCGGCAGCGTGTCCGTGTGGGATCTGGACACCGGAGAGGCGCTGGGAGAATCCTTCGCCGCTCATTCCGGCCCGATCTTCGCTGTGGCGGCAGGCAAGCGCAGCGACGGGACCCCCGTGCTGATTACCGGCGGTAGCGACAAGGCGATACGCATCTGGAGCCTGGGGCCTTGATTCAGGTGATCCTTCGCTCGCACCCCGAGAATCGGAATCGCCCTGAAGCATCGGAGGCGGCAACCTGCGAAGGCTTCCCTGGGACAACCGTCTGGGCCTATTCGTGGTGGAGAACTTCAGCTCTACCAGCAAAGACCTGTTCTTCGGCAAGGCCGGCGACCTGACCGGCGACGGCCGGGAGCACGCCGAGGTCTCCGCGCCGTGGCTCACCCCGGTTGACCGGCGGGGCCTGTTCTGGACCCATCTGAAGCTGGACGCTGTCTCTTCCGGTCAGCCTGAGTGAGAGCCGGCACGGTTTCCATCCCGTCGGCTGCATCGGCGCCGAGGCGCCCCGCGCGGCCCCAGGTCAGGAAGCGGTGCGTACGGTCACGGCGGGAGTCTGGTCACCAGCCTGATGGTCGGCCTGGCCGTCGCGGTCGATGTGGTCGGCGTGGTAAAGGCCCTGGGCCAACAGGCGACGCACGTGCTCGTCGGCCGCGCTGTAGTAGACGAAGGTGCCCTCCCGGCGGCCCTTGACCAACCCGGCCAGGCGCAGCTTGGCCAGATGCTGGCTGACCGTGGTGGGGGCGGCGTCGGCGAGTTCGGCCAGGCAGGCGACGTTGGATTCGCCTTGCAGCAACGCCCACAGAATCTTGATGCGGGTGGGGTCTGACAGCAGCCGGAACGACTCGGCGGCCAGGTGCACCTGCTCCTCGTTCGGCATGTCGAAGTCGGGCAAATCTGTGTGCATGCCGTCAGCATATCCTCAAACCTCGTAAGTTGCATATCTGCGTGTATACGCATATACGATGCTTCGGTGATAACAGAACTGAGACGCTCCTCCGCCGTCCCACCCCCCGCAGCGATGCCCCGGGCGTCCACCTGGTGGCGGTCCGGTGCCGGTTCGCTGCCTGAGGTGCGTTGGGCCATCGCCGCCACCGTGCTGTTCGCCGTCGGCGGCGCCGCGCAGCTGGCCGACGCGCCGCCCTGGCTGTGGTGGACCCTCTACCTGGCCTGCTACGCCGCCGGTGGCTGGGAGCCGGGCCTGGCCGGGCTGAAGGCGCTGCGCGAGCGCACGCTGGACGTCGATCTGCTGATGGTCGCCGCGGCGATCGGCGCGGCGGCGATCGGGCAGGTCTTCGACGGCGCGCTGCTGATCGTCATCTTCGCCACCTCCGGCGCGCTGGAGGCCCTCGCCACCAAACGCACCGAGGACTCCGTGCGCGGCCTGCTGGACCTGGCCCCCGACCAGGCCACCCGTATCGACGGCAGTGGCGGGGAGGAGGTCGTGGCCGCCGCCGACCTGCATGTCGGCGACATCATCCTGGTACGGCCAGGAGAACGCATCGGCGCCGACGGCCGAGTGGTGGCCGGGGCCAGCGACGTCGACCAGGCCTCCATCACCGGCGAGAGCCTGCCGGTGGACAAGCAGACCGGCGATGAGGTGTTCGCCGGTACGCTGAACGGCACCGGCGCGCTGCGCGTGCATGTGACCCGGCCGGCGTCGGAGACGGTGATCGCCCGGATCGTGGCGATGGTCGAGCAGGCCGGCGCGACCAAGGCCCGCACCCAGTTGTTCATCGAGAAGGTCGAGCAGCGCTACTCCGTGGTGATGGTCGCCGCCACCATCGCTCTGTTCGCGTTGCCCCTCCTGTGGGGCACACCGGTGGAAGACAGCCTGCTGCGGGCGATGACGTTCATGATCGTGGCCTCACCGTGTGCGGTGGTGCTGGCCACCATGCCGCCGCTGCTGGCCGCCATCGCCACCGCCGGACGCAACGGCGTGCTGGTCAAATCCGCCGTGGTGATGGAGCACCTGGCCGACGTCACCCACGTCGCCTTCGACAAGACCGGCACCCTGACCGAAGGCCGCCCGCACCTGGCCCACCTGCGCGCCCTGCCCCACCCGGCGGACCACTCGAGCGGTGACCCCGAGGGGCAGGCCGGAACGGAGACCGACCGGCTGCTCACGCTCGCGGCCGCGGCCGAACAAGGCTCAGAACATCCGCTGGGCCGCGCCATAGTCGCCGCCGCCCACCACCAGGGCCTGCCGCTACCCGCCGCCACCGGCTTCGCCGCCCTGCCCGGGCAAGGCATACGCGCCCGCGTCGACGGCCACCTGGTCGAGATCGGCAGCCCCGCCCACCTGCTGGACCCGACCGTGTCCCATGATGCGGCGCAGGCCCGCGCGGTGGTGGCCGAGCTCGAAGACGACGGGCACAGCGCCGTGCTGATGCTCCTGGACGGCCGCCCCGCCGCGGT
Source organism: Nonomuraea guangzhouensis (assembly GCF_019396345.1). Taxonomy (GTDB): domain Bacteria; phylum Actinomycetota; class Actinomycetes; order Streptosporangiales; family Streptosporangiaceae; genus Nonomuraea; species Nonomuraea guangzhouensis. Next base: position 473,941 of record NZ_JAHKRM010000001.1, read on the forward strand.
GCTCGGCCTGGCCGACCGCATGCGCTCCGACGCCGCGCAGGCGGTCGGACAGCTGACCAGCCTGACCGGCATCGCTCCCGTCATGTTGACCGGTGACAACCCCCGCGCGGCGGCCCGGGTGGCCGACCAGGCCGGCATCACCGGCGTACGGGCCGGCCTGCTGCCCGAGGACAAGGTGAACGCGGTACGGGAACTGCAGCAGCAGGGGCGGGTGGCGCTGGTCGGCGACGGTGTCAACGACGCCCCCGCCCTGGCCACCGCCCACGCCGGGATCGCCATGGGCCGCGCGAGCGCCGACCTCACCCTCGATACCGCCGACGCGATCATCACCCGCGACGAACTGGCCACCGTCCCCGCCGTGTTCGCCCTGGCCCGGCGCGCCCGCCGCCTGGTCATCGCCAACCTGGTCATCGCCGGCACCTTCATCACCGTACTGGTGGCCTGGGACCTGCTCGGCGACCTGCCGCTGCCGCTCGGCGTGGCCGGGCACGAGGGCTCCACGGTCATCGTCGGCCTCAACGGGCTGCGCCTGCTGCGCAACGCCGCCTGGCGGCGCGCCGCCACCCTTCCCACGACGGCAAGGAGACCCCGATGACCACCACTGGCAGCCCTCGCCTCGTCCGGTGCGGCTGTTCCTCGTTGGGCGTGGAACTGGATGGAACGCCCCTGAAGTGAGCACGACGAAACGCTCGTGTCGATGACCGGCCCGGGACCGAAGGCCGGCTCCACAGAATCGAGGAAGGTCCATGATGTTCATGACCCGGCTTTCGCGTCGTCGCAAAGCAGTCGCCGCGGTGGCCGCCTGCGGTGTGGCCGCGGCGATCACGACGTTCGCGCTGGGCCGGCCGGCCTCTGCCATTCCCCTCAGCCAGGCGATGTGCGATCCCCGTGGGTTCCCGCTTACCGCGAGTTCGGCCGTGTACGTGGGGCTCCTCGACAATCCGGTCTTCGTCGACGTTCCGGCTGCGACGACGGTGAAGGTGGAAGTCACCGCGGACGTTTCCGTCCAGGCGGGCTCCGAGCTGCGGCTCACCTACAGCCTGAACGACTCCCTCAAGCAGGAAGGGACTTTCGGACCCGCCAACTTCGCCAATCACCAGGAGTTCGCCGAGACTCGATCGACTTTCGCCCTGATCCCCGTGGGTCCGGGAAGGACCAACATCAGGCCTGTGATCAGGCTCAACGGCCCCGCCGGCAAGACGGGCGTCGTGCTGCACCGCTGTGTCTCGGTGGAGGCCTCGACCAGCTGAGCGCCGGTCCGCGCCCGATTACGGCGAACCTGCCGAGGGTGAGGCCGGGGGCTGCCCTTGGCCGGACGCGTCAGTCGCTCCATTTCGGGCGGCGTTTGCTCAAGAACGCGGACATGCCTTCGCGAGCCGCGACGGATTGCGAGGACTCGGCCATGACCCTGGTGGCGAGTTGGTAGGCGTCCGCCTGGGGCAGGGACAACTGCTGGTTCAAGGTGCGCTTACCGAGCGCCTTCGAGGCGCGGCTACCGCGGGTGGCCCGGCTGAGCAGGTCGTCGACGGCGGCATCCAGGTCCGCGGCAGGCACCACTCGGTTGAGCAGTCCCCACTCAAGGGCTTGCGCGGCGGTGATGGTGTCACCGGTGTAGGCCAGCTCAGCAGCGCGTTTGCGGCCGATGTTGCGGGCGATGGCGACCATCGGGGTGTGGCAGAACCAGCCGCCCTTTCCGCCCGGTGCGGCGAAGCCGGCGGAATCAGCGGCGACGGCGAGATCGCAGGTGGCGACCAACTGGCAGCCCGCCGCAGTGGCCAGAGCGTGGACTCGGGCGATGACCGGTTGCGGCACGGACTCGATCAGTTCCATGAGTTGGAGACAGGTGTCCAGCAGGGTGCGTACCGCGCCCACGTCGGCTTCGGCGACGTCGGCGAAGTCATGACCGGCGCTGAAGACCGGACCTGCCCCGGCCAGGATGATTCCTGAGGCGTCGCTGTCGCCGGCGACGCCGAACGCGGTGATCAGATCACGCAGATGGGCCAGCGACAGGGCGTTGCGTCGCTGCGGCCGGTTCATCGTGATCGTCACGAAGTCGGCGTCGCGGCTGAGCAGTACATGATCGAGGTTCATGGGCGAGCTCCTGATGGTTCCGCGGACCACGTGACCGACATCGGCCACGAACAGGTTGTTCCCCTTCAGGCGCGCCGCACGACCCGTTCGGCCGCGAGGCGGGCATGGAGCACGGCTAGGGTCGCGATATGCGCATCGTGTCGTTGTTGCCCGCTGCCACCGACATCGTGGCGGTGCTCGGGCTGGGCGGTGACCTGGTCGGACGGACGCATGAGTGCGACTGGCCGCCCGAGGTGGTGGAGGCGGTGCCGGTGGTCACGGCGGCCGAGCTCGCCACGGATCGGATGAGCAGCAGGGAGATCTCCGATGCGGTGGGCGGCGCCGCCCACCGGGGTTCGTCGCTGTACACCCTCGACGTCGAACGACTGGCGGACCTGGCCCCCGATGTGGTGCTGACGCAGGACCTGTGTGAGGTGTGCGCGGTCTCCTACACCGGCGTGTCGCGGGCGGTGCGACTGCTCGACTCCGGCCCACGGGTGATCAGCCTCGAACCGCGCACCCTTCCGGAGGTGCTGCGCTCCATCGAACACCTCGGCGAGGCGCTTGGAGCGGCGGACGCGGCATCCCGGCGGGTCGCCGAGCTGGAAGACAGGCTCGCGGCAGTGCGGTCCATGGTCGCGGATCGGCCCAGGCCACGGGTGGCGGCGATCGAGTGGCTGGATCCACTCTGGCCCGCCGGCCACTGGGTCCCCGAGCAGATCCGGGCAGCGGGCGGTGAGCCGCTGCTGGCCGAAGCGGGCGAACACACCACCGCCATCGACTGGGAGACGGTGCGGGCCTCCCAGCCCGAGGTGATCCTGCTGATGCCCTGCGGCTTTCCTCCCGAGCGCACGCAAGAGGAGTGGCGCCTGCTGACCCGGTACCCGGGCTGGGCCGACCTACCGGCGGTCCGCGCGGGCCAGGTGTGGGTGCTGGACGGTCCGGCGTACTTCAACAGGCCCGGGCCGCGCGTGGTACGAGGGGTGGAGGTCCTTGCCCAGGTGCTCCACGGTGTGCATGTCGGCGCTCCCGTAAAGGATGGGGAGGCGCATCGGGTCTGATGGATGGCGCGGTTCAAATCCCGCCAGGCCGTTAGATCAGGGTGCTCCAGTAGGACCAGAAGCGAACGCCGATGAGGCTCACGATGCCCAGGAACCAGATGGTCAGCGCCACCGTGTGGTAGCCGCTGATCCCCTGGACCGCCCGGCGGACGCCGGCGGGGAGAGGCAGGTTCCGCTGGATCGCGTTGTGCAGCGTGACGTACCAGAAGATCGGGACGGTGACCGCCCAGACGATCATGCAGTAGGGGCAGAGCGCGCCGATGACGTAGAGGCTCTGGAAGATCAGCCAGTGCACGAAGACGGCACCTGCGGTGACGCCGGTCTGAAGGCCGAGCCAGAGCCACCGGTCGAACCGTGCCCCGGCGAGCAGGGCGGCGCCGATGGTGATGACGACGGCGAAGCCGGCGATGCCCAGGAGTGGGTTCGGAAAGCCGAAGAGCTCCGCCTGAGGGGTTCGCATGATCGAACCGCACGACAGCACCGGATTGATGCTGCAGCTGGGCACGTATGCCGGGTCCTTCAGCAGCGCGATCTTCTCGATGGTGAGCACGAACGCGGCGAGCAGTCCGATGGCGCCACTGATCAGAAGCAGCCGGGGCAGCAGGCGAGGGAACGGGCCCTGGACGCCGGCGTGCGCCGAAGGCGCGGCGACGTCACTTGGCGAGTGCAGCATCGATGGCCGCCTTGAACTCGTCGTTGGACTTGGGTTCGATCTTCTGTCCGTTGAGGAAGAACGTCGGAGTGCCCTGCACGCCGAGAGCCTGGCCGTCGGCGGAGTCCTTCTTGACGCGGGCCAGGGTGGCGGGGTCGTCGTAGGCCTTGTTCCAGGCGGCCATGTCCAGGCCGAATTCCTTGGCGTACCCCCGGAAGACTTCGTCGGCGGGGACCTGCTTCTCCGCCCATTGGGTCTGCGATTCGTACATCCGCTGGTACATCGCCTCGAACTTGCCCTGCTTGGCGGCGGCTTCCACGGCCCGAGCCGCGCGCTCGGCATTGAAATGGCCGGCGATCGGGAAGTAGCGGGCCACGAAGGTGACCTTGCCCGCGTACTCCTTACGGAGCTGTTCCACGACGGGGAAGTACGCCTTGCACGCCTCGCACTCGAAATCGAGGAACTCCACCAGCGTCACCTTGCCGTCCGGGGCCGTCTGCAGACGGTGACTGTCGGCGCGCACCAGCTGCGAATCACCGGCGGCGACGGCGGAGGTGCCGGTTTGCGAGCGGAGCGTGCCGGCGGCGAGGAAGGCGCCCAGCACCACGACGAACGCACCGATCACGGTCAGGGAGATCTTGAGGTTTCTGCCGCGTACGGCTTCGCGCTGGTCGTCGGCGCGCATGGCCTCGACCTTGGCGCGTCGAGTCTCGGCCCGGTCCTGCTGCTGTGACACCTGTGCTCCTCACGACCCCAAGATACTTCTACATTGCGTAGAAGTTTATTGCATGCTGCGGCGTGCCGGTTCTGTTCTTGGTCGTCCCGATCTCCGTTCATGCGGCGTTCAGCGCCTGCCAGGACACTCGTCGGTCGGCACCCCCGCCTCCCAGCAGGACGAAAGGCTCCACCGTGAAGGACAAGAACGCCGAAGAGTCCCAGCTCGCCGGGCTCTCGCGGCGTCGCCTGGTCAAGTACGCCGGTGTCGGTGCGACGCTGGCCGCGGCGGCGCCGCTGATGGGCGGGACCGCGGCGCTGGCCGACGACGAGCGTGAGTTCGGCAACAGCGGCACCAACGGGCGGAGGTGGCGCGCGGGCGACCACCACGTGCACTCGGAGTACAGCGGCGCGTTCGACACCACGAAGAACCCGCCGACGTTCCGCAAGGGCGCCGACGCGGTCTACCCGATCGTCACCAACGCGATCATGGCCAAGTACTTCGGTCTGACCTGGGCGATGTGCACCGACCACGGCGGGCCGACGCATTCGAAGGTCAACCTGGAGCAGGCCTACCCCGATCTACTGCGCTCGCGTGTGCTCGTACCCGAGGTGCTGCAGTTCTGGGGGATGGAGTTCGACGCGCCGGCGCTGGACCACCACACCCTGATGATCCCGCACCACGCCGACGAGGCCCAGCAGCTGTTCGAGCTGGAGAGCCGGTTCGCCAAGCACGACGCCTTCCCCGCCGACCCGGGCCGCGACACCGAGGCCAAGATGGTGGAGTTCCTCAAGGCGGCTCGGGGCATGCCGCGCAAGCCCCTGGTGATCGCCCACCATGCGGCCCGGTCGGCGACCGGGCTGGGTGTGTGGGGCCAGGACACTCCGCGCGAGTTCCGTAACGGCAACAATGCCGCGCCCGACATCTACGTCGGCTTCGAGGGCGCGCCGGGCCACCAGGCGGGCCCGCTGAACGGCGGAGCGCGCGGCGGGTACGGCAACCACCCGACCTACGGCGGGTTCGACCAGATGACCGCGCGGGTCGGCGGCCTGTGGGACTCGCTGCTCGGCGAGGGCCGGCACTGGTGGATCACCGCCACCTCCGACTCGCACGTGCACTGGACCCGCGGTGGCTCGGACTTCTGGCCCGGCGAGTACAGCAAGACGTACGTGGCGGCGCGTCAGGACTACGGCGACATCATGGACGCCCTGCGCAACGGCCGGATCTTCGTCACCACCGGCGACCTGATCACCGCTCTGGACGTCACCGCGAGCAACCAGGGCCGCCAGGCCACCGTGGGAGAGACGCTCACCGTCAGCAGCCGCGACCGCACCGACGTCGAGGTAGTGATCAGGTTCCGCCCGTTGGAGGGCGAGAACGGCAACGGCGACCGCCCGCAGGTACGGCGCGTCGACCTCATCGTCGGCCAGGTCACCGGCGTGAGCGCCAACCTCGACGCCGACACCAACCCCACCACCAAGGTCGTGGCGCGGTTCGGCGAGCGCGACTGGCGCCGCCAAGGCCAGGACTACGTCATCAGGTACACCCTGCGCGATGTGGGGACCGACAGCTACCTCCGGGTACGCGGCACCGGCACGGACGAGATGGAGCCGCTCGCCGACGGCAAGGAGAGCCCGTGGGAAGACCTGTGGTTCTACTCCAACCCGGTCTTCGTCCGCGTCCGCTAGTTCCTGGCTGAGGCGGCCGCCAGCCAGCTTCTACATTCTGTCGAACCAATTGGGCCGGGCTCGCGTACCTCCGAGGGAACCACAAGCGTCAAGCGGAGGTACGCCCATGATGTCGAACATCACCCTGGCCGCGACGGCCGCCGTGCGATCGCCGGGCAACTGAGCATGGCCCCAGAATCCGGCATGCCTTCGACCAAGCGCAGGCTCTGGCGCGGCGAGCTGCTCCTGCTCGGTGGCTTCGTCGTGGCGGCCGCGGTGACGATCGTGGTGGTCCTGCCACCGTCGGTCGACTCCGCCGCCGCCACACAGACGCCCTCGGGACCCCTCACCGCTGCCGACCGCGACCTGCTGGTCAAGGTGCGGCAGGCCGGCCTGTGGGAGATGCCCGCAGGCGAGTACGCCAGAACCCGCGCCGACTCCCAGCGAGTCAAGCAGGTCGGCAAGCAGATCATGGAGGAACACAGCCGGCTGGACCTGATGACCCGCCAGACCGCGAAGAAGCTGGGCGTGGCGCTGCCCGACGAACCCAACGCCGACCAGCAGAGCTGGATGGCCCAGCTGGCGGCGGAGAGCGGTCCCGCCTTCGACAAGGACTACGCGAACCTGCTGCGCGCCGCCCACGGCAAGGTCTTCAGCACCTTGGCGGCCGTACGAGCCGGGACCCGTAACTCCGAGATCAGGAAGTTCGCCCAGGAAGGCATCAACTTCGTCATGCGCCACATGACCTACCTGGAGTCCACCGGCATGGTCGACCACGACGAACTCCCAGAAGCCCCGACGCCCTCACCCGCTCCACCTCTCACATTTCCCCCGAAAAAGGGGAGCCGTTAAATGAGCAGGTCCCGCGAGCCCTCCTCCCTTCTGCGGAACCTTCTGTCGGGGCTCGCGGTGGTCTGCGCACTGTCGGCCATGGGCTGCGGCTCGGCCACCGACGCGGCTCGGGAAGCGCGGGGCAAGAGCATCTCCCCAGCTGCGGTGGCGAGCGTGACGGCCCGTCCGGCCAGTGTCGAACAGATGGCTTCGGCCCTTCACTGCACGGCGAGCATCACCGTCGATGCGGCCGATTTCCGCCAGGGCGTCTGCTCCACCGCCGGTTCCCAGTATTCGATGCTGGCCTTCGCCACCGGCAAGGGACAGCGTGACTGGCTGGAGTACGCGCAAATGTATGGCGGGTCGTATTTGGTCGGTGAGCGCTGGATCATCGCCGCGCGCCCCAAAGAGGCCTTGACCGCCGCTCGAGCCAGGCTGGGCGGGAGCATCCAGGAGACCGGGACGTGGGGCGCCTCATCGACGCCGCCCACGGGCGCCGCGCCGCCGTCTGCCACCGGCAGCGGGAGGTGAGCAGCGTGCATCACAACCGCTCGGCACGCCTGGTCATCCTGGCGGGCGTGATCGCGGCCATACTGCTCATCGTCGCCGGGACAACGCTCTACCTGCGCCCCGGGCAGGACCCTCTGACGGTCAGCGGGGGCTTCGGTGAGCAGCCGCGGGTGACCTTCGCCGAAGGCGAGCGGCCGGGCGAGGACCTGGTGGCCGAGACCGTGATCGCGGGTAACGGCGTGGTGGCGGCCCAGGACGACCTGGCCGTCGTCCAGTTCGCCAGCTACGCGTGGACCGGCACCTCCCACAGACAACTCGACAGCAGCCACGGCCAGGACAGGCCGGCCGTGATGCGGATCGGAGAGCTCGTCCCCGGCTTGAACAAAGGGCTCATCGGCAAGAAGACCGGCAGCCGGGTGGTGGTGTCGATTCCTCCCAAGGACGGCTATGGCGCCACCGGCAACCCGCAGGAGGGGGTGACCGGCGCGGACACACTCATCTACGTCGTCGATCTGCTCGCCACCTATCCGACGACCGCCTCGGCGCGCGGCCGGGCAGGCCCGGCCGACCCGGCCCTCCCCCAGGTGGTGTCCGCGCCGGCAGGCGGTCCTCCGACGGTGACGATTCCGGCGTCGGATCCGCCGGACCAACTGCGGGTGCGGACGTTGATCGAGGGAGCAGGCCCCATCATCCGCGCCGACCACATGCTGATCACTCACTATCAGGGACAGGTCTGGCGGAACGGTAAGGTCTTCGACTCCTCCTGGAGCCGGGGAGAAGTGGCGCCACTGTCATCTCTGACCGGCACGATCGCCGGCATCGGCAAGGGGCTCACCGGCCAGAAGGTCGGCAGCCGGGTACTGCTGGTCATCCCGCCCAAGGACGGCTACGGCAAGGGCGCCCCCCAGCCGGGGATCAAGAAGGACGACACCGTGGTCTTCGTCGTCGACATCCTCGGAGCGTACTGAGGCTCACCCCAAGCAGCGGATCAGATGGTGATGCAGATGAGCGGGGCGATCAGCACGGCCAGCGGCCCGCTGAGCAGCAGGCCGGCGGTCGAGTAGGCCGCCGCCGGGACCCAGCGGGGCTGGCCGCGCTCGGTGAGCAGCCGCTGCAGGCGCTCGACGACACCCGCATCGGCCAGGGCGAATGTGGCGCTGCCCGGTCCGGGCTCGCCTGCCGCCATGCGTACCAGGGCCCGTGCCAGTGGCAGCTCGCCGTGTGCTCGGCAGGCGTGATCGTCGGCGATCATCTCCAGCAGCACGGCGACCGCCTGTCGTGCCGTACGCGTGCAGACCAGCCAGGGGAAGGCGTGCGCCAGGGCCACGAAGGGCAGCAGGGCGAGGTCGTGGTGACCGCGGGCATGCGCGCGCTCATGGCCGAGCACCGCCGCCAGCTCCTGGGCGGTCAGCAGGTCGAGGGTGCCCTGGCTCAGCACGATCCGTCCGTGCCTGCCCGGCACGCAGTAGGCGACGTGCTCGGCCACAGGGAGGATGTAGGCGTCGTGCGCCGGGTGGTGATCGGCGACCACGTCGACCAGCAGGCGCTGGCGCCGCCGCTCACGAATCGTCTTGGCCGCGACGCGCACCGTGTGGATGAGCAGCCAGCTCATCAGGCCCGCCGACCATGCCAGAGCCAGGAGATGAACCGGCCCGAGCCCGTCCAAGCCCTGCCCGCTGACGATCTGGCGTACCAGGGTGTGCATGCCGTGCGGGAACACCGCGGCCAGCGGCGCGACGGCGGCCACCAGCCCGAGGCCCACCGCGCCCAGGCCGGCGGCCAGCCCGACTGCCTGCCAGAGCACCAGCGCCGCACGGGGACAGCGATGCGTCCACGTCGCCCCGGCCAGGGCGCGTGCCGTGCGATCGCCCAGCATCACCGGCAACAGCGCCACCCCGGCGGCGACCAGCCAGGCGATCACTGCGCCGATCCGTCCCGTTCGCCCAGCGCCTCGCGCAAGGCGGCGGCCACCTCGGGCGTCACCGTCCCGACGAAGCGCTGTACGGCCGCCGTGACGTTGCCCGCCTCGTCCAGGGCCGCGCGCATGGCCTCGGCGATGAAGGCGTCCTTGCCTGCGGTGGCCTTGTACAGGTGTGCGCGTCCCACGCGTTCGCGGGAGACCATGCCCTTGTTCGACAGCCGCATCAGCACGGTCAGCACCGTCGTGGTGGCGGGCTGGGAGGGCAGCTTGGCCGCGAGGACATGGGCGAATATCCCCTCGGGGTGCTCCCACAGGGCTTCCATGATCGATCGCTCAAGGTTGCCGAGCTGCACAATCCCTCCAGTCGCGTTCTACTCAGGGTAGAAGGCTATCGCTCTGCTGCCGCTTGTCAGCGAGTGATCCCCGCCGCCCGCTCCTTGAGCTCAGACAGCCTGCAGTACGGCGGCGAGATCGTCGGGCATGGGCATCGGCTGGGTCAGGTTGACGCGGGCTCGGCCGGTGTTGCCTTCGGGGTAGCGGCCGAGCGCCGAGCCGGGCGCGGCCACGATGATCCGTATCACCTGGCCGAGGGCTTCGCGCGGGCAGGCATCCGGCGGCGACGCATCATGTGTCCTTGCGGTCGTTCTCGCAGCAGTCGTCGGCGCACGCCGATGGGGTGGTGGCGTCGGTTGTGAGGAGGTTCGGGGCGCAGCAGGTGTCTCCGCGCCAGGCTTCGCGGCCTTCCTTGACCGCCACCGCGGCGATGATCAGGGCGGCGATCGGATCGGCCCATGACCAGCCGAACAGGCTGTTGAGCGCGAGGCCGACCAGCAGCACTCCGGACAGATAGGTGCACAGCAGGGTCTGTTTGGAGTCGGCGACCGCGGAGGCGGAGCCGAGTTCGCGACCCGCGCGCCGCTGGGCGTACGACAGGAACGGCATGATCAGCAAGGAGAGGGCGGCCAGCACCAGGCCGGGGGTGGAGTGTTCAGCCTCTCCGACACCCAGGAGCGTGCGTACGGCGTCGACGGTGACGTACGCGGCCAGGGCGAAGAACGAGATCGCGATGACGCGCAGGGCGACCTTCTCGCGTCGCTCAGGGTCGGCGGCCGAGAACTGCCAGGCGACCGCCGCGGCCGAGGCGACCTCGACCACCGAGTCCAGCCCGAACCCGATCAGCGCCGCGGACGAGGCGGCGGTTCCCGCGGTGATGGCGACGGCGGCCTCCATCACGTTGTAGGTGATGGTCGCGGCGACCAGCAGCCGGATCCGGCGCCGCAGCGTCGCTCGGCGGAGCGGGGTCGGCTCAAGGTTCACCGCCGTCACGACACCGGCTCCGGCGTCGGCGCGGCATCCTGACCGGGGTGATCGCCGGCGTCGGCGATGGGCCGGGCGACAGTCTGCGAGGGGCCGTGGCGGGGGCACAGCACCACCGCGTGCCCGGTGGCGCCCAGCAGGTGCTCGGCGGCGCCCAGCAGATCCATCAATTCCGGCCGGGTCAGCGCGTAGAACGACTGACGGCCTTCGGCGCGGTAGTCCACGAGCCCGCAGTCCCGAAGGCAGGCGAGGTGCTTGGACACCGTGGACTGAGCGAGCCCCAGCTCACCGGTCAGATCCACCACCCGCGCCTCGCCGCGGGCCAGGCGGGCCACGATACGGAGCCGCGTTTCGTCGGCCAGGGAGTGGAACAGCGCCGCCGCGGGAGAGATGCCCGCGGCGATGTCGGCGCTTACACACCGGCCACCGTCATTATCAATCGCCATATGGCGATGATAGCCCGAAAGAGGGATGACATCGCAAGAGCAACGGCCACGGGACGCCGCTGCGACGCGGTAGGTGCTCGTCCAACGGCAACGCCAGCGATATGGGAGTTTTGTCTTGTCTGGCCCGTCCCTGACGCATCGCGCTGCGTATCACCAGGGCGGTGTCAGGGATGGGAGTGGTGGTGATCATTCCGACGATGGCCGGGTAGGCGAAGAGTGCCTCATGCGCCATGATCCCACTCTAGGGATCTTGGGCCGCAGACACGATGGCGGCCGGAGCAACCTCTGAAGCTGAGACCGGACCCCGCCCTGGACTACCGGATTCAGATCTCATTATGCCCCCCAATCCCCCGAAGACATTTGCCCAATGATCCAGAACCGCTGAATTCTGCCACCCAAGCACTCGTCCTGCGCGTAGACTTAGCACCTTCACGCCGAGACGGACGCTGATTTCAGTTCCGCCTATTGAACCGCCATGCCGGAACGAGCGGGGACGTGACCCCAGCGTGAAGAGAGTTAATGGCCGCTGAGCCGGATTCCCTAGCCGGTTAATTCTCTTGACAGCCCAACGCACCCCTGAAAAGCGATACAGTACCCGAAACCCCATAACACATATTGGAGCGCCGGCATGGCCAAGCAGATCGTTGAGTCTTTCATTGACGACATCGACGGAAGCGAAGCGGAGAAGACCACCACGTTCGCCATCGATGGCACCACCTACGAGATCGACCTGTCGGGCAAGAACCGGGAAGATCTGGAAAAGGCGCTCGCACCCTACATCACCGTCGCCCGCCCTATCCGGGCCGAGCGCCCCGGGCGTGGCGGCCACGGGGCCGACTCCACGTCCCGGGCCATGAGCCGTGAGAAGTCCGCCGAGATCCGCAACTGGGCCAAGACTCACGGCCTGCCGGTGAGCGAGCGAGGCCGCATCGCCGCGACCATCGTGGAGAAGTTCAAGGCGGCTCAATAACGGCTACCGGGCGGAGCCCTCGCTCAGGGCCGCACGCCGAGAACGGTCGGGCAGAAGAAAGCCCTCTCCGCGATGGAGGGGGCTTTCAAGGCGTGACTATTCAGCGGCGGGCCAGGTCGAGGCCGAGCTTGCTCGACCACGCATGGAATGACACCCATTCCCGGCGGTTTTTCGACCCCCTGGCACCTTCAGATGATTAAGCGAGAGTGATGGGATCGTTGGCGGCGGATCTGGCCGACTTCAAGGTTGCGCACCTCTATCGGGAAAGGCGCGTCGTCAGGGTTTGCGGCGTGGACGACCTGCGGGCGGAGGCTCTGGAGGCCGTGCCGGACGGCACAGCGTCAGTGACCTACCAATCCCTCCATGGCGACCCTGTTACGGCACCGGACGAGATTTTCCGGCTGCTCGACACCCTTCTTGAAAAGCGACTGCCGGAGGCGTTCACGCCGCTGGCAGAGCGCGAGCATTGGGAGGACGACGACGAAGAAGCCGGGCCCTTGCCGGCCGGGCCCGGACCCTACGGTTCGGGTGTGCGGGCCCTGGGGTCCGCCGGCGAGCGGATAACCCTGAGCTACAACGGAGATCTTGCCGTCCCCGAAGCCACCGGGTTCGGGGACGAAGACGATCAGCCTGACGACGATGCCCCGCATCGTCGAGAATCCTGGCAGGAAGTGACCGGCGCCCCCGACCTCCTGCGGGCCTGGCTGATCGGTCGGATGCGCTGGTCGATGAACGACGGCGACTACAGCGAGTATCCGCAGACCGAGCAGGAGCGAATCCAGCTTGCCGAGACACAGGCCGGCCGAGCGGAGCTGGCCGACCGGTTCCTCACCGTGTTCCCGCCGGAACGAAGTCGCTATTTCGCCGGTGCGCATGCCGGTTGGGACCGTTGGTCCGAGGACTACCTGTCCCGCGACGAGGTGATCGCATTCGCCTCCGAAGACCACGTGGCGGTTCTCTGGATCGCCCTGTACCGCTATTACGGGTGAACGGATCACCCAACGGCAGAGTCGAAGCCGGACGGGCCGAGTTTTCTCTCCAAGATCCTGACGATCTTGCGGGATTCGTCGTCCGGGCCCGGTACGTAGTACGGCTTCCCGTCGCGGCCGAAAGTGATCGCCGACGGGCCGCCCTCCCAGGTGCCCAGAACGTGGGAGGCCGAGTCGAAGGTCTCGAAGGGCTCCAGGTCCATCGCGCGGGCATAGTCGACCGCGCCGAACACGAGATGCTGAGCCAACTCGATCGGCGCCTCCTGCCAGCCCAGGTAGTCACTGAAGAAGTATTCGCGGAACCGGCTGAGCTGCCGGTCGTCGATGACATCCGGGCCGATCAGGTCCTTGACGCCGGTGCAGTAGACGTCCGCCAGGTAGCCGCAGACCGTCATCCGGTCCCAGGTGTGGCGCCGGGCCACCAGCACGGACACCCTGCCGTCCAGCCCTTCGGCCGACGGCTTCTCGTCGGCCCAGCCGCGGGCGGGGTCGACGGTGAGGCCGGTGCTCCAGCCGACGTTGATCCAGCAGCCGGCCACCTCGGGCTCCCCCGCCGCCGCGCTGCCCTCGGCCGCCACCGCGCGTACGAGCGGGGCCACCACCGACGGCGACACGCCCAGCGTGCGGGCGATCTCCTTCGGAGACCTGCCTTCGGCTCGCAGCTCGCGTACCCGGTTCTTCAGTTCCGCACTGTTCACGGACGAAGCCTAGCGACTCCCGACGCCCGGACGGCCGCACGCCGCCGAAGCGGAGATGGCAGGCTGATCCCAAGAGTAGAACGGGAGAAACCCATGCTGCCCTGGTACGACGAGCTCGTCGGCCGCCTCGACCACAACGTCATCGACAGTGAGCTGCTGCGCGGCAACCCCCTCGGGGATCCGCACGAGCGGCCCCTGTACGTGTACGTCCCTCCGGGGTACGACGACCACCCCGACCGGCGCTACCCGTCCATCTATGTGCTGCAGGGCTACACCGGGCATGTCGCCATGTGGTTCAACCGGACGCCGTTCCGCCGGACGTACCCGGAGCTGACGGACGGCGTGTTCGCGGCCGGTGACGTGCCGCCCGCGATCATCGTGTACGTCGACGCGTGGACCTCGCTCGCGGGCAGTCAATACCTCGACTCGCCCGCGACCGGCCGCTACCACTCCTACCTGTGCGACGAGGTCGTACCGTGGGTGGACGCCCACTACCGCACGCTGGCCGGCCGCGACCACCGCGCGGTCACCGGCAAGTCCAGCGGGGGCGGCGGGGCGATGGTCACCGCCATGCTGCGGCCGGACGTGTTCGGCGCGCTGGCCACCCATGCGGGCGACTCGCTGTTCGACGTCAGCGTCCGGCCCATGCTGCCGCAGGTCGTGCGGCAGTTGCGTGACATGTACGGCGGTTCGTACGACAAGTTCCTGGCCGACTTCCGCAGCAGGATCGCCGGGACCAGGGAAGGCGACCTCGATCTGCTGGAGATCTACGCCTACGCGGCGGCGTACTCGGCCGACGAGGACGGCACGGTCCGTCTGCCGTTCGACGACACGGGCGCCGTCATACCCGAGGTGTGGGAGCGCTGGCTGGCCCGTGACCCGGTGGTGATGGCGGCGCGGCCCGAGTACGCCGCGGCGTTGCGGTCGATGCGGGCGATCTGGGTCGACGCGGGCACCAAGGACGAGTACTACCTGGACTTCGGCGCCACGGCGTTCCGGCGGGCGCTGGAGGCGGCCGGGGTGCCGGACGAGCGGATCTACTTCGAGCTGTTCGACGCCGGGCACGGCGCCATCGAGTATCGCTATCCGCTCGCCCTGGCCTGGCTGAGCCGCCGCCTCTCGCCTTAAGACCGCCTGAAGGAGATCGTAAGCACCGACCGGCATCGTGGTTCTCGTCGGAAGAAGCAGCGCGCAGAAGGGCACCGCGATGAGTCGGACCGCCGAGATCGAGATCACCCGGATGTACGACGCCTCCCGCGAGCAGGTGTACGCCGCCTGGACCCGGCCCGAAGGGTTCTCCCAATGGTTCGGGCCGCGGATCTTCGAGACGCCCGCCGAGCGGATCGCCATGGATCTGCGGCCGGGCGGGGTCTGGCGGGCCACCATGGTCGGAGCCGACGGCTTCGAAGCCACGCTCGACGGGGTCTACCGGGAGGTGGCGGGACCCGGGCGGCTCGTCTTCACCACCGGCGACCCCGACGACCCGGGCGACGGGCCCGCGTCGGTGGTGACGCTGACGCTGGTCGATCTGGGGGGAAAGACCGAGATGCGGTTCCACCAGTTCGGCGTGAACACCGACCAGGAGCACGCCGAGCAGTCCAAGGCCGGCTGGACCGAGTTCTTCGACCGCCTGGCCGAGCACCTCACCCAGAGGGCGAGCCATCGGTAAGCGCTGGTCAGGCCAGGTCGGCCGCGTCGTCGAGCTTCAGTCTGCCGCCCCGCTCGTACGCGGCACCGAACGTCGCCTCGCCCAGCGCTTCCATGGCGACCCCGGTGACCCGCTCGACCTCGGCCAGCTCCGACGGAGCGGCAGGCGTCTGGTTGTGCTCGCGGACACCCGCCGCCAGCCCCAGCAGCAGAGCCGCCCGCTCGTGGTCACCCCTGGCCGCCGCGGCGGAGGCCAAGCCCTCCACGGCCCACGTCGCCGTGCGCGGGTCGCCGATGCGCTGCGCGGCCGTCAGGGCCTCCAGGTGCAGGTCCCTCGCGGTCGCGGCGTCACCGCGCAGCTCGATCAGGTAGCCGAGCTCGGCGAGCACGTCAGGCAGGTGCACGGCCGGCTCGACGCCGGGGCCCCGGGGGATCCCGTCGAGCAGGTGGTTCAGGTGCTGCTCCGCCAGGTCGAGGTGGCCGCCACGGCGCTCGGCGTAGGCGAGCCCCATCTCGGACATGATCGAGATCTCCCGATGGCCCTGCCCTGAGGCGATGTGCAGGGCCCGCCCGCACAGCTCCATGGCCCGCTCGAACTCCCCTGCCCCGAGCGCCATCCAGCCCAGCCAGGCGGTGCGCCCGGCCACCTCCGGCCAGAGCCCGAGGTCCTCCGCCATCCGCAGCCCGTCCGCGAACAGCCGTCTGGCCCGCTCCCTGTCGCCCCCCATCTCGGCCAGCCCGCCGAGCCACTCCGTGGCCTGGAGCACTCCCCACCGGTCGCCGAGCTGCCGGAACAGCCGCGCGCTCTCCTCGCCATCGCGTTCCAGCGCCACGAAGTCCCGTTGCGTGAAGGCGTCCCGCGCCCGCCGGCTCAACGCCGCCGCGATCCCCCACCGGTCGCCCATGGCCCTGAACGTGGCCAGCGCGCTCGCCACCAGCTCCTGCCCGGTCAGCATGTCGGGCACCACCCACCCGATGAACCACTCGGCTCTGGCCCGCCCACCCGGGTCCTCGATCCGATCGAGAGCGGACCGCCAGTCGACGTCCTCACCCAGCTTGAGAGCGAACCCCGCCCGCCACGCCCCCGCCCTTGCCCGAGCAGCCACCAGAACGCCGTCCTCGACAGCCGTGCCGTCATCGATGGCCAGTGCCGACTCCAGCGACCGCCGCCCCTCGGCCAGCCGGCCGCGCAGCACCCAGTACCAGGCCAGCGCGTTCACCAGCGCCAGCGCACCGGCCGCGTCGCCCGCCCCGGTCGCCGTGTCGAGCGCCGCCCGCATGTTCGCGGCCTCCGTGTCCAGCCGCAGCAGCCACTCCCGCTGGGAGTGTCCATACAGGAACGGCTCAGCCTGTACGGCCAGCGCCGTGTAGTAGGCCGAGTGCGTCTGCCGTACCCGATCCAGCTCGCCCGCCTCCGACAACCGCTCCAGGCAGTACTCCGCCACCGACTCCAGCAGCCGGTACCGCATGCCCTCCGTACCGTCGGCCACGACCACCAGGGAGCGGTCGACCAGCCGCGCGAGCAGGTCGAGCACGTCGAGCCCGTCCTCCGCGCAGGTCTCCTCGGCGGCCTCCAGCGTGCAGCCGTCGGCGTGGACGGCCAGGCGACGCAGGACGGCGCGTTCTGGCTCGGTCAGCAGTTGCCAGCTCCAGTCGATCACCGCCATCAGCGTCTGCTGGCGCGGCGGCGCGCCGCGCTGCCCGGAGGCGAGCAGCCGGAACCGGTCGTCGAGCCGGGCCACCACCCCTTGCACGCCGAGCGCGCGCACCCGGGTCGCCGCCAGCTCCAGGGCCAGCGGGATCCCGTCGAGCCGCCGGCAGAGCTGCGCGACCGCCTCCGCGTTGCCCGCGTCGAGGGTGAAGCCGGGCGCCGAGGCGGCGGCCCGTGCCACGAACAGGCGGACCGCGTCGGCCCGGGCCACCTCGCCGGGCTCGGTACTAGCGGGCACGTCCAGCGGCGGCACGCTCCACAGCACCTCGCCGGCCACCGCCAGCGGTTCCCTGCTGGTGGCCAGCACGCGCAGCCCGGGAGCGGCCCGCAGCAGCCGGCCGGCCAGCTCGGCGACCTGCTCGATCACGTGCTCGCAGTTGTCGAGGACGAGCAGGAGCTGCCGGGAGCGCAGCGCCCCGGCCAGCCGTTCGGCGAGCGGCGTCCCGTCCGAGTCCTCGCGGATGTCGAGCGCCGCCGCCACGGTCTCCGCCACCACCCGCCCATGTGAGCGGGTCGCCCGGTCGAGGGGGGCCAGCTCGACCAGCCAGGCGCCGTCGGCGTACGCGTCGGTGAGCCGGGTGGCGGTCTCCAAGGCCAGCCGCGTCTTGCCGACGCCGCCGCTGCCGGTCAGGGTGACGAGCCTGCTGTGCTCCAGGAGCGTACGGACCTCGGCCAGCGCGCCGTCGCGCCCGATCAGGTCACTGAGCGAGGCGGGCAGGTTCGTGGCGGGGCGGGCGGCGGGGCCGCTCAGGGCCGGGTCCTGGCCGAGGATCGCCTGGTGCAGGGCGGCCAGTTCGGGCGCGGGATCGAGGCCGAGTTCGTCGGCCAGCCGCTCGCGCAGGTCGGCGTAGCTCGCGAGCGCCTCGCTCTGCCGTCCCGCGCGGTAGAGCGCTCGCATGTGTACGGCCCGCAGCCGCTCCCTGAGCGGGTGCCGGCCCACCAGGTCGCCGAGCTCGCCCACGAGCAGGCCGTGCTCGCCCAGCTCCAGGCGCGCCTCGGCGTGCTGTTCGAGGGCGGAGAGCCGCTGCTCCTCCAGCCGGAGGATCGCGGACCTGGTGTACTCCTCGTCGGCGAAGTCGGCGAACGCCGGGCCGCGCCACAGCGCGAGCGCGTCGGACAGGAGCTCCGCCCTGGTCCGCGGGCTCTCGGCCGTCTCGGCCCGGGCCAGCAGCTCGGCGAACCGCGCGGCGTCGACCGTACCCTCCGCGGCCTTGAGCAGGTAGCCGGGCGCGCGTGAGATGACCAGGTTCTTGCCGCCCGGCTCGGCGTCCTCCAGCGCACGCCGGAGCTGCGAGACCCGCACCTGGAGCGCGCCCGCGGAGTTGGCCGGCGGCTCACCGGCCCACAGGTCGTCCACGAGCCGGTCGGACGACACCGGCCGCCCCTCGTCCACCAGCAGATCGGCGAGCAGCGCGCGGACCTTCAAGCCGGGGATCGTGACGGGCTCCCCCTGGTCGGTCCATACGGCCAGCGGCCCGAGCACCCCAAAGCGCATAAAGGCCACCTTAAGCGCGCGAGAAAGGTGCTTCCAAGATCCGAGGTGACGCTCGGCGCCCGGGCTTCAATACCGCGACCACACCGGCGGCACACCCGGCAGTGCCAGAGTCGGGCAGGGAGAAGATCGCTCTCTGTCTCGGGAGAAACCATGGTCCAAACACTCCAGCGGTTCGCCGGACGACTCGCCGACACCACGGTGAACGCCCTGCTGCCGAAGGCGACCGCCAACGCGGCAGCCTGTGTCAACTGCCCGTCGGTCGCGAACCGGTGCAACTACTTCTGCTGTGGTACCACCGCCTCGCGCATCCACCTGTACAGCTGCTGCATGAACAGCAGCCTTCACTGCACCTGCCAAGTAGAGATCTACGACTACTGCTGATCCGCTCACTTCCCGACGGACCGGGCCGGCGGCGCGATGCTCGTCCGTCGGCCCGGTCACGTCAGCGTCCCGCGGATCAGGAGGGATCATGCACTATCTCGCACTGCTGTCCCGCTGCTTGATCGCCGGCGTCCTGGTGCTGGCCGTGGTATCGAAGCTGCGCGGGCCGACGGACGTCGAGTCCGCCATCAGCGAGCTGCTGAAGGTCGCACGGCAACCGGTCGGCCGCCGGCTGGTCCGGCTCCTCATCGCCGCCGAACTGGGTGTGGCGGCCCTCGTGATCGCACCGGGTACGGCACCGGCCGGACTTGCCGCAGCCACCGTCCTCATGTGGGGCTTCGCCGCTTTCGTGGCGATGAGCGTACGTCAGCGCCGACGGATCCCGTGCCCTTGTTTCGGACCGTCGCGGACCCCGCTGGGACCGGTGCACGTCGTGCGTAACGTCGCGCTGGGGGCGGTCGCGGCCGCGGGCGCGGCGGCCCTGGCGTACGCGCCCGCGACCGCGCTCCAGCCCGGAGGGGTCGTGGTGACGCTGATCGCGGCCGCGCTCGGAGTGTGTCTGGCCGCATTCTCCGACGACGTACACGCACTGTTCTCCGATCCGACCCGGACCTGATGAGAAAGGGGTTCTCGTGACCCTTCCTGAGGCCGTTCTGGCCGTGATTCTGCTGGCCAATCTGTTCCTGACCTTCGGCGTCGTCCGTCGGCTCCGCGACCACACCACGCGATTCGCCGCGTTGGAGAACCCGTTGGAGGGCGGCCTCGGCGTCGGCGACGCCGTGGCGGACTTTCACGCCGTCGCGACGGAGGGTTCCGCCGTCTCCGCCGCCGATCTGCACGACTCGGTCACCGTCGTGTCCTTCGTGGCCACCGGTTGCCACAGCTGCGAGGAGCAACTGCCGACGATCCGCTCCAAGGCCGACGACGCGGTGGCGGGCGGCGCGCAGTCGATGATCGTCGTGGTGAACGTACGGGGCGAGCGCGAGGAGGCCGACCAGCTCATCGCTGCCGTGGAAGGTCCCGGCACCGTGGTCGAGGAACCGCTCGGCGGGTCGATGCAGACGGCGTTCGGCGTCAAGCGGTACCCGAGCTTCTTCCTCGTCGGACCGGACGGGACGGTCATGGCCACGCCCGGGGCCGCGGACGCGCTGCCGACCGTGGAACTGCGGAGAACCGCAGAGCTCCGTTCATGATCGACGAGGGAGTCCCCAGGCGGTTCGCCACCGCGGCGGGCCTCGCCTGGCGGGCCGCCCCAGTGACGACGATCGTGGTGCTCGGCGCGACACTCGCGCTCGGTGCGAGCCCGGTGGGGTCCGCGCTCGCCGGCAAGCTGCTGATCGACCAACTGAGCTCCGGTGTCACGGGCCCTCCGACCACCCTGATCCTCCTCGCCGTGGGACTGGGTGGCGCGTTGCTGGTGAGCTATGTCGGCAACGCCGCCGTCAGCTACCTCGAGGACCAGCACGCGCGACGGCTTGAGATGATCGTGCAGGACCGGCTGTTCGGCAAGCTCAACAGCCTGCACGGGCTGGAACTGTTCGAGCGGCCCCATTTCCATGACCGGATTCAGCTGGCGCTGCGCGCCGGTCAGGGCGCTCCGCACCAGTTGGTCTGCTCGGCCCGCTCTCTGCTGCAGGGCACGATCCAGCTGATCGGGTTCGTAGGCGTCCTGCTGGCGGTCAGCAAGACCGCGGCGCTGCTCCTGGCCGCGGCCGCGATTCCGCGGCTGGCGGCCGAGCGGCGGCTGGCGAAGGACCGCGTCGGTCTGCTGGCGGCTCTGAGCCCGGTGCAGCGGCGCCAATACTTCTACAGCCGCTTGCAGTACGAGCCGCGGGCGGCCAAGGAGTTGCGCGTGTTCGGGCTGGGCGGGTTCTTCCAGGAGCGCATGCGGGCCGAGCTCGCGGCCGTCCACGTTTCCCAGCGCAAGCTCGACCTGCGGATCCTGCGTGTACAGGTGATTCTGGACGCCGCGACGGTGGCAGCCATGGCGCTCGCGGTCTGGATCGTCGTCGCGGATGTGTCCGCCGCACGCGGAACGCCGGGCGACATCGCGATCATCCTCACCGCCCTGCCGGTAACGGCCAGCGCCGCCACGGCAGTGGTACGCCAGTTGTCCGTCGGGTCGGAGGCCCTGCTGTCCATCGGCCATTACCTCGACATCATGGCCACGGACGACCACCGGCCGACCGCTGGTGAGGTCGCCGCACCCGAGCTCCGAAAGGAGATCGTCTTCGACGACGTGTGGTTCCGCTACGGCGACGATCTGCCCTGGGTGCTCAACGGCGTGAGCTTCCGCATCCCCCTGCACCAGTCGGTGGCTCTCGTCGGCGTGAACGGGGCGGGGAAGAGCACCATCGTCAAGCTCCTGGCCGGGCTGTACCAGCCGACGAAGGGCCGCATCCTGTGGGACGGCGTCGAGGTGAGCCGGCTCGACCCGGCGTCGCTGCGCCGGCGGATCGGCATGGTGTTCCAGGACTACATGACATACGACCTGAGCGCGCTGGAGAACATCGGCGTAGGCGATCTGGAGACGCGCTTCGATCTGGCACGGATCAGGGACGCGGCCCGGCTGGCAGGAGTCGACGGCGCCGTCGAGCGGCTCCCTCGCGGATACGACACCATGCTCAGCCTCCTGCACTTCAGCATGGGTGAGGAGGACGACAGCCCGGGAGTTCAACTGTCCGGCGGCCAGTGGCAGCGGATGGCGCTGGCCCGGATGCTGCTCAGGAGCGACCGCGACCTTCTGATCCTCGACGAGCCGAGCTCGGGGCTGGATCCCGAGGCCGAGCATCAGGTCCATCAGGTGGTGCACGAACACGGCGCCGGCGTGACCCGCTTGCTGGTGTCGCATCGGCTCAGCGCCGTACGCATGGCAGATCACATTGTCGTGGTGGAGGACGGCAGGGTCTCGCAGACGGGTTCGCACGCTGACCTGCTTCGCACCGGCGGCCGCTACGCCGAGCTCTTCCGTATGCAGGCGGCGGGCTATCAGGACGAGGAAGGGAGACCGGGAGCCCTCCCGATCATCGAGCCGACGACCGAGACGATCGGGACGGGGCCGAACTCCCTGGAGTCCAGGTCGGCACCCGCATCACCAAGCAGGTAAATGTGGCCGACAGGCACGATTCTCCCATCCGGTTGGCGGTCACCGGCGACGCCGGAGACACGTTTGACGAGAAGCGCGGGGTCGGCGGCAGTGCTGGGCGGCATACCGGGGAGGACCAAGCCGTCGGGCGCCCGGCACACCACGACGGCGTCCCGCTGGATCCGCCGACGGCGCCACCGGGCGACGATCACTCGGTCCCCGTCGCGCAGCGTCGGCTCCATGCTGCCGCCGCGGACGGTGACGACCACGAGCGCCGCCCGTGCCACGACGATCGCGACTCCGGCCGAGATCACGACGCCGAACAAGACAGCCCACATCACAGCGCCACCTCCGGCCGCATGGGCTTCGCCTCGGTCAGTTCGCGGTCGTTGTCGAGAATACGAAGAAGGAGCCGCTGCAGCCACGGACTCGGTTCCACGCCGAGCTCCGCCACCAAATACGATCGCAGTTTGTAGAACACCTCGAGCGCCTCCGCCTGCCGATGGCTCCGATAAAGCGCGAGCATGAGCTGAGCGTGGAATTCCTCATTGAACGGATATTCGCTCACGATGACGCTGAGCTCTGGCGTGATCGCCCGATGCCGGCCCATTTCCAAATCTATGTCGAACCGCGCCGCCAACGCGCTGAGCCGCAACTCCTCGAGCCTGGTGCGCGAAACGACGATCTGCGGTGTCGCCGGTACGTTCGTCAACGCCTGCCCGCGCCACAGCGCCAGCGCCTCACCCAGCAACCGCCCCGCCAACGGCAGGTCACCGGCGGCCGAGGCCTTCCTTCCCGCGCAGATCAGCTCTTCGAACTGCCAGAGGTCGACATCACCCGCCTGCAGGCGGTAGCCGTGGTCCACGGTCTCGATGTGCCGGTGGTGAGAGCGATCGAGCAGGCCACGCAGGCGCCAGACGTACCCGTGGACGGTCTTGCGCGCGCTCGGCGGCGGCCGATCGCCCCAGAACTCCTCCATCATTCGCGTCACGCTCACCGGCCGACCGGCATTGATCAGAAGGACGGCGAGCACTAATCGCTGCATGGGAGCGGTTATTCTTATCGGCTCTTTCTGATCGACGATTTCCAGCGGGCCGAGCACCATGAAACGCACTGAAGCCTCCATTGTTCCCGAGGTGGTCTTGCCGACGCGAGCAACAGCGGCATCGTGGCGCTCCTTTCTGGCAGATCTCTGGCAAACAGCCACCGCATGAGACCTTAAGCGCACGAGAAGTGGATCTGAAGGCCGTTCCAGCACGGTGGAGGCAACGGAAAGGGGACCACCATGAACACCCTCGCCAGCCGCCGGGAATGGATCGGGCTGGGCGTCCTGGCCTCGGTCGCGCTGCTTCTCTCGCTCGACGTGAGCGTCCTGTACCTGGCGCTGCCGCACCTGAGCGCCGACCTGGGCGCGACCGCGCCGCAGCAGTTGTGGATCCTGGACATCTACTCGTTCATGCTGGCCGGATTCCTGGTCACCATGGGAACGCTGGGTGACAGGATCGGCCGCCGCAGGCTCCTGCTGATCGGCGCCGCCTGCTTCGGCGTCGCGTCCGTCCTGGCCGCCTTCTCGGTCAGCGCCGAGATGCTCATCGCCACCCGTGCCCTGCTGGGGATCGCGGGGGCCACGCTGATGCCGTCGTCGATGGCGTTGCTGCGCAACATGTTCCGGGACCCGAAGCAGATGGGCGCCGCGATCGGGATCTGGTTCAGCTGCTTCATGGTCGGCATGGCGGTCGGCCCCCTGGTGGGCGGCCTGCTGCTGGAGCACTTCCGGTGGGGCTCGGCGTTCCTGCTCGGCGTGCCGTTCATGATGCTGGTGCTGGCCACCGGGCGGACGCTGCTGCCGGAGTTCCGCGACCCGTCCGCCGGGCGGCTCGACCTGTCCAGCGTCGCGCTGTCACTGGCCGCCATCCTGCCGGTCATCTACGGGCTCAAGGACATCGCCAGGAACGGTGTCAACCCGGTCGCCCTCGCCGCCGTCGTGTTCGGGGCGGCCGCGGGCGTGGTGTTCGTCCGCCGCCAGCGCCGCCTGGTCAGTCCGCTGCTCGACCTGCGCCTGTTCGGCAACCGCGCGTTCGCCGCCACGCTCGCGATCCTGTCGCTCGGTGGGGTGGTGATGTCGGGCACCACGCTGATGTCCACGACGTACCTGCAGACGGTCGCCGGGCTGTCGCCCCTGGCCGCCGGGCTCTGGCTGGTGCCCCAGAACCTCGCGATGATCGCCGCTCTGACGCTCGCCCCGGCCGTCGCCAACCGGTTCGGGACGGCGTACGTGATGGGGGCCGGGCTGGTGGTCAGCGCCGCGGGGCAGTTCCTGCACACCCTGGTGCCCAGCGTCGGCGGAACCTGGCTGGTCGTGGCCGGGCTGATCCTGGCCTCCGCCGGGATCGCGCTGCCGATGGGCGCCGGCAACAGCGTGATCATGGCCGCCACCCCGGTGGAGAAGGCCGGTTCTGCGGCGGCCCTCTCCGAGACCTCGGGCGAGTTCGGGGTGGCCGTGGGGGTGGCCGTGCTGGGCAGCCTCGGGACCGCCGTCTACCGCGGCCGACTACCGGACACGCTGCCGGTGGAGGGTGCCCGCGAGAGCATCACCGCCGCGGTGACCGTCGCCAAGGACCTGCCCGGCGTACTGGAGATCGCCAGGGCCGCCTTCACCACCGGGCTGAACACGGTCGCCGCGGTCGGCGCGGTCGTCTTCCTCGTCCTCGCCGCCGTCACCATCGCGGTGCTCCGCCGGCACGACAGCCCCGCGCGGGAGGTATCGGCGCTGGCGACGGGGGCTCACGACTGACCGCAGGTCGCCGGGCAGAACTTGACCTCGGGGTAGCGCGATGACGGCTTGTCCAGGAGGGGCTGCCGCTGCGCCTTCAGGTGCTGGTCGAGGAAGGCTGCCACGTACGTGCGGGTGAGCTCGACGGAGCGCGCGGCGGACAGGGCGTCGGGGAGGGGCTTGATGCCGAGGGCGCCCGACAGCAGCGGGCCGTCGGTGAAGGACGCGTGTTCCGCGCCTGTCAGGACGAGCCAGCGTTTCCACCCGGTCAGCAGTTTCCAGTCGCGGGCCCACGAATTGTCGCCGCCTCCGGGGACGTGCGGTGGCGAGCCCAGGAACATGAACGGCCGGGTGAACCCACTCTTGGGGATCCGCGCGTAGGTGGTGCCGTCCATGTCGATCCCGGCTCGCACGCGAGAGTCCTTCACCATGGCCGCCATCGCGCTCGCCCCGCCGATCGACTGACCCACCATCGCGATTCTGGAGCGGTCGATCCGGTCAGAACCGTCCCACTTCGATGGCAGCTGGTCGAGGACGAAGGAGACGTCGGCCGCCCGGATCTGGGCCACTCCCGTGCCGAAACCCGGGTCCGTGTCGCTGTCGCAGGCGAGGCACTCCGCGACCCGCCCGTCGGGGAAGGTCGTGGCGTAGCTCTCGTAGGTGTGGTCGATGCCGGCCACGACGTACCCTCGGCTGGCCAGGTCCTCGGCCAGGGACGTGAGTGTGCTCATCGGCTTGGTGAAGCCAGGAGAGAGCACCACCAGCGGAAGCTTCCGCCCCGCCGGTTCGGCGTCTTCGATGGCGTTCGTCCGCGTCTTGCTCAGCGTGTCGGACGGCACGCCCGCGGCGGTCCTCAAGCCTTTCAGGATGAGCGCTGATTCCTTCGGCGTCACGTACGGCGCCCGCTGTCCGTCCCGTTGCTCGGTCGGATACCAGAGGGTGACCTTGAGCTCCCTGGCATTGACGTCGAGGTTCCAGGGATCGGGGCGGGAGGTGTCCTTCAGATACAGGGCGGTGGTGCCGACCGGATGGGCGCCGGTCGGGGCGGGCAGGGTGGCGGGGCCGGTCGACGTCACCGACGGCTTGGCGGCGGACCGGGGCGGCGTGGGTGCGGAGCAGGCGGACGCGGCGAGGACGGCCAGTCCCGCGGCGGCTGCCAGGAGCTGTCTCATGGAGAGGTCCATTCACTTGCGCAACAAGGTCAGGGCCTTGGCCAGGGCGGGGTCGCGTCCGGCGGCCGCGTCCTCCGGGGTCAGGGGTACGTAGTGGTCGGGCGGCACGCCGATGCGGTCGATCACCTCGTGGTTGGGCCCCAGGTGATGCCTGGTGGGAAAGCCCAGCAGGGTGTTGTTGCGCAGCAGATGCCCCTGCGCCGGGCCGGAGATGACGCCGGCGGTCCTGGTGCCGACCAGCAGGCCGGCCCGCAGGTCCTTGATAGCGGAGCTGAAGTGCTCGCAGGCCGAGGCGCAACTGCGGTCGGTGAGCACCGTCAGCGGCAGGTTGAGCAGCTCAACGGTGTCGTCGGTCCGCGAGGTCTCGCACTTGCCGTCCACGGTGCACTGGTAGGCGGTGACCTTGCCGTGGACGAACGCGCTCACCAGCCGGGTCGCCTCCAAGGGGCTGCCGCCGCCGTTTCCGCGCAGGTCCAGCACGACGCCGGTGAGGGTCCGGCCGGTGCGCAGCCTGGAGATCGCGTTGAGCACGCGGTTCGCGGAGTCGGGAGCGAATCCGCGCATCCGTACATAGGCGATGCTGTCGTCCAGCAGCTTCGACCGCACCACTTGCAGGGCGGCCAGGTCCCGCTGGAACAGGCCGGGCTTGAGGGTCACGCTCCAGCGGCGGCCGGTGCTCTGCCGCAGGAGCCGCAGCCGGACCGGGCGCGCTTCCGGATAGCGCGGGTAGAGGGCGGCGAGCGCGGGGGTGGCCTTGCCGTCGATGAAGGGCGCCGATCCGTTGATCGATTCGATGACGTCGCCCGCGCGCAGTCCGGCGGCCTGCGCCGCGCCACCCTGCACGGTGGTGACGAACACCGGGGGGAGGGCGACGCCGGGATTGCCGTCCACCTGCGGGCCGTAGACGTTCGCCTCAAGACCCAGACCGTAGCCGTCACCGTCGTAGTAGTCGGGTGGCCGTTGGCCGCCGTGTGTCCAGCGGGCGTGGTTGTCGCCGAGGCCGGCCACCATCGCCTCAAGGGTGACGACGGCCAGCTTGTCACGCAGGTCCGGCACCTGATCGGTGACCTTCCGATAGACGGCCTCGAAGGCGGCCCAGTCGGCTCTGCGGTCGCCGGTCAGCGCGGGCATGGCGGCCTCGGGCACGTCGCGTCCGCTGCGGTTGATCTCCTGGGTCAGGGCGACGAATCCGGCGGTCAGCAGTGAGCGGGCGTCCAGTGTGGCGCCGCTGTAGTAGGTGCCGAGGATGCAGAAGTACGCCTGTTCGATGACGTCGATCGTGGTGGGCGTCTCCGCTCCAGGGGCTCGCTGGGGCGGCGCGCAGACCGTACTGGCCGCCGCGCTCGCCTCGCCGCGCGGTGGCGTCGGCGCTGTGCAGGCCGCGGCCAGGAGGAGGGCGAGCCCGGCGGCCGCGGCCCTGATGACGGTCATGACAGCCGTCTCCGCATCCACCAGAAGGAGAACCACGTGAGGCCGAGGGTGAGCAGGGCGTAGACCCCGGTCTCGATCCACTGGAAGGGCCAGAAGCGGTCGAGGGGCTGGTAGGTCGCCTGCTGCCGGTAGCCGAGCCGGTTGATCTCCGCCGGGCACGCGCCCATGCCCTGCTGTCCCGCCGGTGAGCAGGGTCCCGACGTCGTCGAGATCTGGACGAGCCCGACTCCGGGCTCGGGGCCGGCTACCGGACGTCCGGACGGATCGAGGAGATTGCTGGACAGGACCCAGGCGCCCGCGTGGTCGGGAACAGCATTTCTCAGGCGAACCTCAACGTATCCTCCTCGGTCCCGGTTGATGCCGAGGCCGTCCACGTTCGCCTCGCTGAGCTCGAAGGTCGCGGTGACCGGGGGCATCAGGTGGGAACGGACGAGCAGCGGCATGGCGAGCTGGAGCGCGACGAAGATCGTCAGGGTGATGGCCATGGCGGGCAGCGTGCGGCGCACCATCATGCCCACGGTCACGCCCAGGACGAAGGCGAAGGCCGCGTACCCCATCGGGGCGATGCCGCGCGCTCCGAACACCAGGGGACCCATCAGGGCCAAGGCCTCATTGGCCGACTTGTCCAAAGGGTCGGACCACCAGGTCACCATGAGGCCGCACAGTCCGGCGACGGCCGCGGCGACCAGGCCGGTGAGCCCGAGCTTGACCGCCAGCCAGCGGCCGCGGGTGATGCTCTGGTTCCACACCAGCAGGTGTGTGCCCGCCTCCAGCTCACGGGTGATCAGCGGCGCTCCCCAGAAGAGCCCGGCGAGGGCGGGCAGCAGCAGCACGACCAGGGACAGGGCCATGAAGGCCGTGTCGTGCGCGCCGAGGAAGCGGTCGTAGAAGCGGCCGCAGGAGTCGTCCTGGACACAGCCGGCGATCCCGGTGGCATAGTCGGCGGCCAGTTTCGGGCCGGTCAGGGCCAGGACGACGGCGAGGAGAACGAGCAGGCCGGCCATCATCACGGCCGCGCCACGGAACTGGCGCCAGGTCAGCCAGATCATCACCGCACCTCCAGGGCGATTCGCCGGTCGTCGGCGGTGTGCTTCTCCATGTAGGCCAGAACGAGGTCTTCCAGGCTCAGCTGGCTGACCGTCCAGGCGGGGTCGTGAATCGGGGCATCGGTACGGACCACGAGCGTGCTCTGCCGGTCGGTGTGGCGCGCGGAGACCACGTGCTGGTCGGCGGGGAGCCGATCGGGGTCGCGGCGTGGGCCGGAGAGCCGATGATGGCTGGCCAGGAGCTTTTCCACCTCTCCCGTCACCTCGACGCGCGAGTCGACGAGCACGATCAGGAAGTCGCAGACCCGTTCCAGGTCGGCGACCAGGTGGGAGGAGAGCACCACGCTGAACTCGTGCTCGACGACCGCCTCCATCAGGCTCTGCAGGAACTCACGGCGGGCCAGCGGGTCGAGCGAGGCGACGGGCTCGTCCAGGATCAGCAGCTCGGGCCGTTTGGCCAGGCCGAGGGTGAGGGCGAGCTGGGCGCGCTGGCCGCCCGACAGCTTTCCCGCCCGCTGGTTGGGATCGAGACCGAGCAGCCTGATCCGTTCCCGGGCCAGCGCGGCGTCCCAGCCGGGGTTGAGCCGGGCCCCTAAGCGCAGGTGGTCGGCGACGCTCAGCCCGGCGTAGACGGGGGTGTCCTGGGCGACGAATCCGACCTTGGCCAGCTGGGCGGGACCGCCGCCGGCGGGACGGCCGCCCAGCACGTTGATGCCGCCCGTCGTGGGCTCCAGCTGGCCGCTGGCCAGCTTCAGCAGCGTGGTCTTGCCGGCTCCGTTGGGACCCACCAGCCCGACGACGTGCCCGGCGGGGATGTCGATGGTGCAGTCGCGCAGCGCCCAGCGCCGGCCGTATCTCTTGCCCAGGCCCTGGGCTTCCAGGACGGTCTTCACGCTATGTCCTCCTGAGCGGTGGTCCGAAAGGTGGTCATGAACAGGGCCTCGATGCTCTCGTCGTCGAGACCGGCCCGGCGGGCCTTGGCCAGCCAGCGCCGCAGTTCGAGCCGGAGCGGGCCGTGCGCGGCCAGCGAGGTGTCGGTGAGCGTCGCCGTCACGAACGTCCCCACCCCTGGCCGGGCGGCGGCCAGGCCCTCGTGTTCGAGCTCCCGGTAGGCCTTCAGGACGGTGTTGGGGTTGATCGCCAGTTGCGCCACGGCCTCCTTGACGGTCGGCAGCTGGTCGCCTTCGCGCAACAGGCCGAGCCGTAGCGCGTGCCGTACCTGCTGGACCAGCTGCAGGTACGGCGAGACGCCTGACTTCGTGTCCAGATGAAACTCGATCACCGGCTACTCCATTTATCTAGTGCTCTAGTACTTTAGGCACCTGTATGTATGGAGTCGGTAAAGAGCCGGGGAGCGTTACGGGTTGAGGGGCGGGGCCTTCCTGGCGGAGCCGCGATAGAGGTCGGCGTCGTAGCGCTTCTCGCCCTCGTCGAGCTTGGCGTAGGCGGCCGCCACCAGGTCGACGCCGAGCACGTCCGCGAGCCGGACCAGATATTGCGTCACGTCGGCGAGCTCAGAACGCACCCTGGCGAGCGTCTCGGGGTCGAGGTCGGCGGACTCTTCAGGGGTGAGCCACTGGAACTCCGCCAGCAGCTCCCCCGCCTCCCCGGCCAGCGCCATGGCGAGGTTCTTCGGCGTGTGGAACTGCTCCCAGTCGCGCGCTCGCGCGAACTCCCGCAGCCGTTCGGCAAGTGGTCCCAACTCGTTCGTCACGCCTGACGACCTTATCGGGGCGGGCTCGTCGGGGCAGGTCAGAGATCGGCGTCGTGGACGAGGATGGCGGCCTGGACGCGGTTGGTCAGGCCGAGCTTGGCCAGCACCCGGCTGACGTGCGCCTTGACCGTCGCCTCCGAGAGGCGGAGGTCGCGGCCGATCTCGGCGTTCGACAGGCCGCGGGCCAGGGCTCTGATCACGTCCTCCTCCCGGCCGGTGAGCGAGGCGAGCCGCCTGCGGGCCGACTCCGAGCGCGATGGTGCCTTGTCGACGAACGCGTCGATCAGCCGCCTGGTGACCGACGGGGAGAGCATGGCCTGGCCGGCGGCCACCGTACGGACGGCGGCGGTCAGGTCTCTGGGCGGGGTGTCCTTGAGCAGGAAGCCGACCGCGCCGAGCCGCAACGCCTCGTGGACGTACTCGTCCAGGTCGAACGTGGTCAGCATGACCAGCTTGGGCGGGTCCGCGGTGGCCAGCACGCGGGCGGCGGCGGTCAGGCCGTCGGTGCCGGGCATCCGCACGTCCATCAGCACCACGTGCGGCCTCAGCCGGGCCGCCGCTCCGACGGCCTCCTCGCCGTCCCTGGCCTCGCCCACCACCACGATGTCGTCGGCCGTCTCCAGGATCATCCGCAGCCCGGACCTGACCAGGGCCTCGTCGTCCACGACCAGGACCCGGATCATGCCGTGGCCCGTACGGGGATGGCAGCCGTGACGCCGTAGCCGCCCTCCTGCCGGGGGCCCGCCTGGAGCGACCCGCCGAGGAGCTCGACCCGCTCGCGCAGGCCCGCCAGCCCCCAGCCCGCTCCGGGCAGGGCGTGTTCCGTTTCGTTGGCGCTTCCCCGGTTCAGCACCTCGACCTGGAGGGTGCCGTTCAGGAAGCGCACGTGGACGTCGGTGTGCGCGTCGCGCGCGTGCTTGTGCACGTTGGTGAGCGCCTCCTGCACCACGCGGTAGGCGGTCCGTTCGACCGTCGAGCCCAGCGCGCGCGGTTCGCCGTGGTCGTGCCTGCGCACCGAGATGCCCAGCGCGCGCGACTGGTCGAGCAGCCGGTCGAGGTCGGCCAGCGTGGGCTGCGGGCTCAGCTCGGCGGGCTGCTGGTTCGAGCGCAGGACGCCGAGCAGCTCACGCAGGTTGGCCAGCGCCTCCCGGCCGATGCCGCCGATCATGGACGCCGTACGGGCCGTCGGCTCGTCGGCGGCCCGTACCTCCAGCGCCCCGGCGTGCAGCACCATCAGCGAGACCCGGTGCGCGACGACGTCGTGCATCTCCCTGGCGATGCGCGCCCGCTCCTGGGCCCTGGCCTGCTCGGCCCGCATCACCTGCTCGCGTTCGAGCCGGTCGGCGCGCTCTCTGGCGGCGGCCAGCACGTCGCGCTTCGCCCGGGTCCAGAGCCCGTACATGAACGGCAGCCCCACCAGGGCCATGGCCATCAGCGCCACGTTGGCGCCGGTCGCCGTGACCATCTCCCGCCGCCCGCCGATCAGGTCGCCGACGATGACGGACGCGCCGAACGCCACGGCGGTCCCGCCCAGGTAGATCGTGACGCCGCGGGCGCCGCGCAGCGTCGTACCCGCGTAATAGGAGGCGACCATCAGCGGCGGCCACATCACCAGCCACACGTAGCAGACGGCACCGAGCAGGGCGAGCGGCCACCACGACCGCCGCGCGAACCACGCCGCCACGCCCGCCGCGGCCGCCGTCGCGACGAACACCGGGGACGTCATCCCGCCCGCCTGGTCGACCGGCACCGCGGACGCCGCGAACACGCCCACCCCGAGCACCACGGGCAAGCCGCCCTCGATCCGTCTGCTCACCTGCATGTTCGTCAGCCTAGGGCCCGGCGCCGGGCCGCCACCCGAGCCGATCGTCGATCCGGACCGCTACGAAAGGAGGGGGTGCCGGTCGACCAACAGGGCAAGCCGGGCCGGTGGGTACGGGCCCAGGCTGGCCCGCATGAAACGACATCTCTTCGTGGCCCTGGGCATGGCCCTGCTGGTGACGCCATCCGTACCGGCGCGGGCTGAGACCGGCGGGACCGCGTTGCCCGCGCCCACCGGGAAGTACCCGGTCGGGCTGGCCTCCCTGCATCTGGTCGACGCCGACCGTCCCGATCCGTGGGTGCCGCAGGACGGGCCGCGGCAGCTCATGGTCTCCCTGTGGTATCCGGCCGCCAAGGCGGGCACACGGCCGGCCCCCTACGTGACGCCGCAGGAGTCGGCGCTGATCCTCAAGCCCTATCCGAACGTCCCCGCCGACGCGCTGGCCAGGACCCGGACGTACGCCACGCTGGACGCGAAGCCGCTCAGTCGCCGCCAGGGCCTGCCGCTCGTGCTCGTGTCGCCCGGTTTCTCCTTCCCCCGCGCGACGATGACCTCGCTGGCGGAGGACCTGGCCAGCAAGGGATATCTGGTCGCGGCCGTCGAGCACACCTACGAGTCGGCGGCCACCACGTTCCCCGACGGGCGGACCACCACCTGCGCGGCGTGCGTGGGAGAGAACAACGAGGAGAAGGGCATCGCGGTCGCGAAGAGCCGGGTGAAGGACCTGTCGTTCGTGCTCGACCGGCTCACCGCGAAGACGGGTTGGGGACGGCTGGTCGACAGGTCGTGGATCGGCATGGTCGGCTTCTCGGCCGGCGGCAACGCGGCCCCACAGCTCATGGCCGCCGACAAGCGGGTGCGGGCCGGGGTGAACCTCGACGGGAGCTACAACCCGAAGCAGCCGACGACGGCGATACACGGGCCGCTCCTCATGATGGGCACCGCACAGACCCACATGCCGGCCGGTGACCAGTCGTGGACCGGCTGGTGGCCGAAGGTGCGGGGCTGGAAGCGCTGGCTGTCGGTCGCGGACACGGATCACGGCTCGTTCACCGACTACGCGGTGCTCCGGCCGCAGGTGGGCCTGCCCGCACCGGCGCTCGACGGCGAGCGCTCGGTGTCGATCACCCGGGCGTACGTCGGCGCCTTCCTCGACCGGCACCTGCGCCAGGAGCGGGAGCCCTTGCTGGACAAGGCGTCGAAGGACTTCCCCGAGGTCACGTTCTGGCCCTAGATCGGTTCGGCGGTATCGTGCCTGAGGTGAACGGGATCGAGTTGTTCCTGCTCGGGCGGACGCTGATGAAGATCGGCGAGGAGGCCATGCCCACCGAGGGCATCGGCCAGCATTCCACCAGCATCCGGACGGTCCTCATCGTGGTGAGCGACATCCGGGAGCATCCCGACACCTCCGTGGGCGAGGTCGCGGCCCGCACCGGCCTGCCGCAGAGCGCCGTCTCCGGCGCCGTCGCCCGGCTGAAGACCGTGGGCGCCCTGGAGACCATGACCGATCCCCGAGACCGGCGGCGCTCCCTGATCAGGGAGTCGCCGCAGGTTTCCGACCGGGTCTCGGAGGTACGTGCCGCGCCGGTGGACGACGCCGTGGCCGCGGCCCTCGACACCGACGACCGGCAGGACATCGCCGAGACCGTCGCCATGCTCGAGGAGCTCGCCCGGCGCCTCACCCCCAGGACGCTCAACCGCTAGCCGGAACAGGGAGTTGATCGACATCGAACGCACCGTGATCGACGGCAAGGTCGCCGAAGCGCCGGAGGTGACGCTGGCCGTCTCGGCGCGATACGGGCACTTCACCGCGATGCAGGTCAGGCAGGGCCGGGTACGCGGCCTCGGCCTCCATCTCGACCGGCTCGACCGGGCCACCGAGGAGCTGTTCGGCCGCCCGCTCGACCGCGGGCTCGTCATCGACTCCATCAGATCCGCCCTGGGCCTGGACAGCGAGCCGGAGGCCGTTCCGGACGCGTCCGTGCGGGTGTACGTGTGCGAGGTGGCCCAGTTGCACGTGCTGGTGACCGCCACGGCTCCGGTCGAGATCGCCACCACCCCGCAGAGCCTCAGATCGGTCCGCTACCAGCGCTTCCTGCCGCACATCAAGCACACGGGCGGCTTCCCGCAGGGCTACCTCGGGCGGCGGGTGGAGGCCGAGGGCTTCGACGAGGCCCTGCTCACCACGGACGACGGGGTGATCTCCGAGGGTTCGATCACCAATCTGGGGTGCTTCGACGGCAACCGGGTGATCTGGCCGGACGCGCCTATGCTGCACGGCATCACGATGCAGCTCATGGAGGCGGGGCTGACGCGGGCGGGCGTGCCGTACGAGAGCCGGGTGTTGCGGGTGGCGGACCTGCGGGACTTCCCTGTGGTGTTCCTGACGAACTCGCGTGGCGTCGTGCCCGTGGGACGGGTCGACGACATGACGCTCAAGGTGGACGAGACGGCGGCGGGCCGCCTGATCGGCTACTTCGAGGGGATGCCTTGGGATGACATACATCTTCAGTGACTATTTCGCGCCGGGCAGGTCCGGCGGGTCGGGGACGCGCAGGGGCGAGGCCGAGGAGGCGAAGGGGACCGCGAGCCGGAGGCCCACGCTGGGCGCGAAGCCCAGCAGCGAGCTCTGCGCCATCGGCGGCAGGCTCACTAATTTAATTAAAGATCCTCAGTGATCGTAGTATCGTGATCGCCGTGGAACTTCTTCGGCTCTCAAGGGCTGCGAAGCGTCTTGGTGTTCATCCCGTGACGCTTCGTCTTTGGGCTGACTCGGGGAAGATTCCGGTGACCTGGGTCGGTCGTGAGCGCCGCTTCTCCTCGGTTGATGTCGAGGCGATGAAAGTCACGAGTGGTGCGGATGGTGTTCGCTTGGAGGCTTTGTACGTACGCGTCTCCGGTTCTTCTGGGCAGGAGTCCTCTCTTATCGCGCAGGAAGAGGAGCTGCGGGCCACCTCCGGAGGACAGATCGTTCGTGTTTTCAAGGACCGGTCATCTGGCCTGCGGGAGGATCGGCCGGGGCTCAACCGGCTGCTGCAACTGGTCGCCGACGGAAGCGTTA
Source organism: Nonomuraea guangzhouensis (assembly GCF_019396345.1). GTDB lineage: Bacteria > Actinomycetota > Actinomycetes > Streptosporangiales > Streptosporangiaceae > Nonomuraea > Nonomuraea guangzhouensis. The sequence continues at coordinate 509,126 of NZ_JAHKRM010000001.1, forward strand.
CGGTCGTCCGCGTCACGCATGAAGACCGGCTGGCTCGCTTCGGTGTCAGGTGGCTCAAGCAGTTGTTCGCCGTGTACGGCGTGAGGTTGGAGGTCGTGCACCCGAAAAGGCTGGGTGGGCGGGATGAACTCCTCGAAGACTTCATTTCCTTGGTCACCACTTTTGCAGGTCGCTTGTACGGGATGCGTTCGGCGGATGCCCGCAGGCGGCTGCTGGCGGAGTCCGGGCAGTGCCCCAATGGTGGTGAGGGTCGGTGAGCCGGAAGCCGCCGCTCGCCGAGGGTGAGACCTGCCGTACCGCATGCGCTCGTGGCGTTTTGCGTTCGGGAGTGGATGAGACGAGCGGTGAACTCAGTTCTTCGGCGCTGACGGAGCGTGTTGGCTGGGCTGTCGATCTGGTGTCCGGCATGGTCGCCTCGCTGGTTGACGCGCACTGGAACGCCACCGACGTGACGGTGCTGGCCGGCGGTCAGGACTCGGGCGGCAGGAATCTGCCGTCCCATGCCTGGATGGCGGTGCGCCGCCTGGGCTGGAGCGCCGCCGCACCCGAGGGCGTCAAAGTCAACGACCGTATCCTGCGCATGGTGCAGGAGCAGGCCGGGCGCATCCTGCGCTGCGCGAGGTGGCGGGCCGACCTCACCTGCGGGGTGCTCGCGACGTGGCCCGCCGATCCAGTCAGGCGCACTGCCCAGGAGTGGGATGCTGTCCGTGAGGCGGTAGCGGGCGGGCAGCATCTGCCGACGAGTGTCATCACGTCCCGTACCCGGCAGATTGCCGCCTTCGAGCGCACGCATGGGCGGTTGCCTGCCGACGTGTTCGAGGCAGAGGCAGCGCCGCGCACAGCGCGGATGCTGCTGCTGTCCGCGTGCGACCGGCAGCAGGCCATCCTCGAACGCTCTGGCACCGACTCGCGACGGGCGCTGCTGCGCCTGCAGTTGCCCACCCGTCCCGACCCGCGCACCTACACGGACTGGACATGGGTGTCCTGCCCGCTTACCCTGCCTGCGACCGTTCCCGCTTCGGCGGTACTGCACCTGCCAACCCTGCGCATCCGCCAGGGAGAAGTCCACGCCGATCTTGCCTTCACCCACGCAGTCCCCAAGACCCGGCGTACTGGTCACATGGTCGCACTCGGCGTGGACTGGGGCCTGAACACGCTCCTCAGCGCGGGCGCCGCCCGGCTGAACAACGACGGCCGGATCACCACGCTCGGGGCGGGCGCCCAGTTCCGTGCCGTCGGCGTGTCGGCCAAACAGCACCGGCTACGCCGCCTGTCTGAACACCTACACGCCAAGGCCGACCACTACCAGCGGCTGATCAGCCAAGACACCGATCACTGTCTGGCCGTCAGGCACGCGGTCCTGACCGGCGAGATCACGGCGGTGTCTGAGCGCAGGTCGCACCTCAACCAGGCCCTGGCCTGGTCCGCCGCCCGCTGGGCTGTGGACCAGGCCATCGCGGCCGGTGCCACAGTCATCTATCTGGAAGACCTGCGCTCCATGGAAGCCAAAGGGATGGGCGCCAGCATCAACACGCGCCTGTCCCAGCAGGTACGCGGACAGATCGCCGACCGTATGCGGTATCTGGCCGCCGAAGCGGGCATTGCCGTGGTCACCGTTCCGGCCCGCAACACCTCCCGGCACTGCCCGCAGTGCCTGACCCCGCTGCGGCACCGCAAGGCACCCGACCGGCCCACTGCTCCGGGCTGGAAGTGGGCGCTCTGCCCCAACCCCGGCTGCGGCTGGCAGGGCGACCGCGACCAGGGCGCCTGGCAGCGGATCGCCGCCCGCGGCTTGATGCACCAGGCCACAACCATGACCGATCGCGCCAGCGGGCAGATGGTCATCCACAGCGTCGCAGACAAGCTCGAATCCAAGGCGGCCATCACCCCGACCGCACCCCAAGTCGGCCGAAAAGACCGGTCTAAGACCGGCCCCACCCGGCGACAAACCACACGCCCCGCGCCCAGGCGACGCAGGGCACCCTCCCCCACCGGCTCATCGGGTCCGGCGGGCCAGCGTCCGGAGGGACACGCTCACACGGACCAGCACGTGCTGCCCCGCGCAGCCCACCGGCACCAGGGCGTGACAACGATCAGCACTCCCTCCCCCAGACCCCGTCCGGGGGGACCCCCATTCAGCCGACACCGGCCACGCGGGGCGGCATTGGGCGCGGGCTTCCATCTCCACGCTCACGCCACCCGCCCACGATGGGCAATCCCTTTGCCAGACACTACGTCTGGCACAGGATCACTTAGCTGATTAGAGACGCTCCGGAACCACTGGGGTGACGGCACGCCCCGCTGCCCCGCCGCCGGGTTGAACGCCCGCCCCACGGCCCCGTTGAAGCCGCCCGCGATGCCGGAGAACAGCGCCACGTCGCCGAACGTCTGCCCCCAGGACTTGCCCTCGATCCTGGCGTTCCAGAAGGCCTGGTAGGACGCGGCCAGCTCGTCCGAGCCCCGCTCGATCAGGCCGAAGCAGTCAGAGGTCGGCGCCGCCGAGGTGCGGAACGTGTCGACGGCCGGTCGCAGGAGGGCCACGGCCTCGTCGCACGCCTTGCCGCCCGCGATCAGCACGGCGGGCTCGATCCTGATCCCGTCGCCCATCGGAAACCGCCCCTTCTTTTAACCTGCCGGTCACCTTGCCGTAAGAAACCACCCGAATCAACGAATCCATTTACGCTTCGACTTTTCCCGAAATATCGTCGTATTGGGTGTTCTGTCGGCGATTATCCCTGGCATGGATGCTGCGGAATTCCGCCCCGAAGACCTCGAACGGATCACCGCTCAGGCGGAGGAGATGCTGCTCCGCGTCGAGGAGAGCCGTAAGGAGATCGACGCGGTCGTCGGCCGGGGCACCGGCGCGGACGGGCAGGTCCAGGTGGCGGCCGGCGGCACCGGACGGCTCACCGAGCTGGTCATAGCCCCCCGAGCGATGCGCCTGGACAGCGGACGGCTCGCCGAGGAGCTGCTGCGGGCCGTTCAGGCGGCGCAGGACGAGGTCGAGCAGAGGGTGAGAGAGATCATGGCCGGCACGCTCGGCGAGGCGATGCCGTCACAGGACGCGCTCGACGACCGGTTCAGCCAGGTCCTGGAGTCCTTCGAGTCGTCGATGGACGAGCAGTTCCAGGCCATCGACGAGCTGCGCCGGGGCACGACCTGAGCGACACTTCGAGGTTGTTTGAAGAATGCCCCCGGCGGACCCGGCCGCTCTAGGGTGTGCGCTGGTATGCATGTGCACGAATGTCGCGGGATGTGAATTTGGTGGCCATTCGGTGGCAAAAGGCAGCACGACGGCGAATGACGGGCCTCGTCGCGCTCGCGCTCGTCGCCGTGCTCGCGGGCATCGGATTCTTCCTGGGTACGGGGGTGTCCAGCGCCCGGCCCAAGCTCGCCGACATCGGCGCGTGGCTGGCGAGCGCGCTCAACGGTGAGGTCGTCCACGCCAACGGCCTGTCCGGCCAGGTGGACGGCCGGGTGGACCTGGCCGCCGCGAAGGGCGACAAGCTCAAGGTGGTCCAGGACGGCAACAGCGTGCTCGTCGTCGACGAGTCGACCGGCCAGGTCAGCCGCATCGACCCGACCCAGCTCGACGTCGCGCAGAGCAAGAGCCTGGGCGCCGGGGGCATGCAGCTGGTGATGGGCGCGGGCAAGGCGTACGCGATCGACCCGCGGGCGGGCACCGTCCAGCAGGTGAACCCGCTGACCGTGGACACGATCGGCGCCGCGATCACCCTCAAGGCCCCGCTCGGCCAGGCGGGCATCGACAAGAACGGAACCCTCTGGGTGCCCGTTCCCGAAGAAGGCACGCTCGCCCAGATCAACGGCGCGCAGCAGGGCAAGGCCGTGACCGTGGGCGAGCCCGGCGACCCGCTCACACTGACCATGGCCGACGGGGTACCGCTGGTCACCAACTCCGCCGCCGCCTCGGCGATGGTCATCGGCTCGACGGGCACCCGGCTCACGGTGAGCCTGCCCAGCACGGTGACCGAGGCCGGGCGCGGCGGCATGCTGATGCCCGCCGTCGCCGAGGCCACGATCGTCCCGATGCTCGCGCCCAAGCAGGGCGCGCTGGTGCTCGTCGACACCGCGAGCGGCGCGCTCAGCACCGTCTCGGTCAAGGGCGGCAAGCTCGGGCCGCCGCAGGCGCTCGGCCGCCGCGTCTACATCGCCGACGAGAGCACCGGGCGGCTCATCGTGTACGACACGGTGGCCAAGAGGTTCGATCCCGAGAAGGTGGTCACCGGTAAGGCGGGGCCGCTGGAGGTGTTCGTCAAGGACGGGCTGCTCTGGGTCAACGACCAGTTCAGCGAGACGGCGCTGGTCATCGAGCAGGACGGCAGGGCGCACCGGGTCGGCAAGTACGACGAGGCACTCGGCCAGAAGGACACCCCTACTCCCCTGCCCGTGCCCACCGGCACGCCCACGGTGGTGCCGCCGACGACCGTACCGACCCGGCAGAACGACCAGCCCACGTCGAGGCCCACGGTGACGGTCACCCGTACGCCGAAGCCGACCGCGACGAAGCGCTCGGAGACCCCCAGCCCGCCCCCTTCGGCCACGCCCACCCCAACCCCAACCCCGACTCCCACGCCGACCCCCACGCAGACCCCCGGCCCGCCGGGTACGGTCACGGCGAACTCGGGGCCCGGCTGGATGGAGATCGTCTTCACCCCGTCGAGCCAGGGCAAGGCAACGGGCTACACGCTCAAGGGCGCCCCGGCCGGCGCGAACGTGACCCCGGACCGGGTCAGGTCCGACGGCCCCTTCCAGTTCCGGGTGACGGGAGGCCGGTGCGACCAGGAGTACACCTTCCGGGTGGCGGCCCAGTACGACGGCGGCGAGTCCGTCTCCGAACCCACCATCCCGGTACGCCCCTGCGTCGCGCCCGGCAGACCCGCGAGCTTCGAGGCCAAGGGCAAGAACCACGGCGCCGACCTCACCTGGTCGGCCCCCGACAACGCCAAGGAGGGCGGCGTCAGCTACGTACTCGAAGGCCCCGGCCAGCACCCCGGCACACTCGACGGGACCAGCGCCGAGGTGACCGGGCTGAAGAACGGCCAGGACTACACCTGGACACTGCGCGCCAAGAACGACGCCGGCGAGGGCCAGGATCGCGCCGAGGCGAAGGCCGGGCTGCAGCCGCCGTCCGCGCAGTTCCGCAACGCGCACAACGACAACCGGGACACCCTGATCCGATCCGGACCCTCCGCGGGGGCGGAGTCCGGCCGGATCCCGAAGGGCGAGTACATCACCATGACCGTGATCTGCCAGACCAAGGGCGCGGGCTACACCGACACCGACACGGGGATGAGCAGTGACGTCTGGAACAAGGTGGAGTCCAGCCGAGGCAGCGGCTGGCTCAACGACGTGCTGATGGACACCCCGAAGGGGGGATTCCCCGCCGCCCCCCTCTGGGAGTGCGAATGATCACCAGAGCGGGGTGGGGCACCCTGGCCGCCTCCGTGCTGCTGGACGCCGTGGCGGCACCGCTCGGCTACCAGCAGGCGGGCGCGCTGTCGGCCGGCGGGATCGCCGCCGTCGGCGCCGGCCTGCTGTGGACGCTGCGCCGGCCACGGCTGGAGGTACGCCGCGAGGTCACACCCGTCAAGGTCGCCAGGGGCGACGCCGCCATCGCCATGCTGCGCGTCACGAACCGGGGCCGCTGGCGGCGCAACGGCCTCGAGGCCCACGACACCTGCCGGGACACCGCGATCGTGGTCGACGTACCGCCGCTGGCCAGGAACTCGACCGGGACCGTGTCGTACCGGCTGCCCACCCGCAGACGCGGCGAGACGCCCGTGGGCCCGCTGCGGCTCGACCGGGCCGACCCGTTCGGCCTGGCCCGGCGCACGACCTCGTACGGCCAGGCCGACCTGCTGCTGGTCAGGCCGCGCACGGTGCCGCTGGAGCCGCTGAACTCCGGCCGGCAGCGCCACCTCGACGGCTCCGCCTCCCGTTCGCCGAGCGGCACGATCACCTTCAACGGGGTCCGCGACTACGTGATCGGCGATGACCTGCGGCACATCCACTGGCGCTCCACGGCACGCACCGGGACCCTCATGGTCAAGGAGTTGGAGGACGTCAGCCTGCCGTACACGACCACGATCCTCGACACGCGCGCCGGGGCGTACGGGGGTGACGACGAGTTCGAGCTGGCGGTGGACGCGGCCGCCTCGGTCGCCTGGTCGGCGACCCGCCGCCGCTTCCCCGTACGCCTGCTGACCGGCGCCGGCGAGCTCCTGTCCGCCAAGGGCGGCGCCGAGGAGGCCGAGACGGTGCTCGACCGCCTGGCCCTGGTCGAACGCGCCACCGACGCGGACGCGCCGGCGGACGTGGTGCGCCGCGCGGGCTCGGGCGGGGCGCTGGTCCTGGTCACTGGCGCGCGGACGGCGCTGACGGGGGTCGCGTCGGTGCGCCGCCGCTTCGACCAGGTGGTCTGCGTGTGGGTCGGCTCCTCGTCCGCCGACGACGGGCCGTTGGTGGTGCCCGGTGTGACGGTCATCGAGATCGGCGACCTGGCGGAACTGGCGGCAGCATGGCCGCACTGACCACCCCACCGGGCACACCACCGACTCGGCCCGGCATGGCAGGCAGGCAGCCTGTCCAGAGTCCGCAGTCCGCCCACGGTGCGCAGTCTGCCTCGGGCGCGCAGCCCGCCCAGCCCGGTGCGCAGCCCACCTCGGGCGCGCAGTCGGCTCAGCCCGCTGCGCCACTCACCCCGGACGCGCAACTCACACCGCCAGGTGCGCGGCCGCCCCCATCGGGCATACCGACCGCGCCAGGCATGCCGCCCACACCACCTTCGCCAGACGTGCAGTCCGCGCTGCACCTAGGGCGGCCCGAGCTGTCAGGCGTGCGATCCGTATTCGGGCGGCGGCCCGGTTCACCGGGGGGCCGGACCGCGGCGACAGGCGGTCAGCCCGCATTGGGGCGGCGGTCCAGTTCGCCGGGAAGCCGGGCCGCGGCGGGCGAGGCCGCGCCGCTGCCGTCGCTGCCTGAGTGGCGGCGGGTGGTGTCAGTCGTAGTCGTGGTCCTGCTGGCGGGTACGGCCGGGCTGGCGTTCGACGGGGTGTTCGCCCTGGGCGCGTTGGTCCCCGTGGTGGGCGTGGCGGCGGCTGTGCCGGGGGTGGTGGCGTACGCGCTGGTCAGGGTCCTGCCGTTGTGGGCGTCCCTCGCCGTGAACCTGCTGGCCTGGCTGACGGCGGTGTCGGCGACCCTGTTCAGGGCGCAGGCCATGGCCGGGTTCCTGCCGAGCCCGGCCAGTGCGCGGGCCGCGCTGCTCGGTGTGCGCGACTCGTGGAAGGCGCTGCTCACCACCATTCTGCCGGCCGAAGGGGACGGCAGGACGATCGTGCTGGCGCACTTCCTGGTGTGGGCGGCGGCGGTGGCGGGGACCGAGCTGACCCTGCGGACCAGGGCGGTGGTGCTGCCGGTCGCACCGGCCGTACCGGTGCTGGCCGCCGCTGTCGTCCTGGGCGTGGGCGGTCCCGGCTCGCGGCTGCCGTCGGCGGCGATCCTCGTCGGGCTGGCGCTGGTGCTGGCGCTGGTCCGGGCGGCCCGGTCGGTCAGGACGATCGTGGCGGGGGTGCCGCTGCTGGCCGGCCTCGTGCTGGTCGCCGTCGCGGCCGGGACGGTGCTGCCGTTCGCCGCCAAGCCGTACGACGTGCGGCAGTTGGTGGCCCAGCCACCGCCGCGCCCGCTCGCCGGGGTGAGCCCGCTCGACCAGGTGTCAGCCTGGCTCCAGAACCCCTACCGCCAGCTCTTCACCGTCAGATCCACAGCCGAGGCGAACTGGCGGCTGGCCGTACTGGACCGCTTCGACGGCGTCACATGGACCTCCACCGCCGGCTACCTGCCGACCGGCGGCCGGGTCCCCGGCGACGACAACAGGGGAGCCCGCGACGTGGTCGAGCAGCAGTTCACGCTACAGAAGCTGGCCGGGCCCTGGTTGCCTGCGGCGGACCGTCCACAGCAGGTGAGCTTCACGGGCCCAGCGACCGACCGCATCGCCTCCACAAACGGCATCGTTCCCACAACTGACCCCGCGAGCAGCACCGAGCCGACGACCAACTTCGCGACCGGCACCGAACCGACACTCGCCCCCGCGACCGGCCTGATGGCCGACCCCTCGACCGGAATGCTGGCGAGCACGGCAACCGCCACCGCCCGCGAGGGCGCCACGTATCGGGTCACATCAGGCATTCGCCGCTACTCCGCCGCGGAGTTGCGCGAGGCGGTCCCTGCCGCCGACCAGGCCGCCCTGGCACTGCCCAACGGCCCCGACGGCCGTACGGCACCGCAGCGAGCCCGCCTCGCCACCATCGCGCGCAAGGCCACGGCCGGTGCCACCAGCCCCATGCAGCAGGCCGTACGGCTGGCCGCCTACCTACGCAAGCACGCCGGCTACGACGTCAACTCCCCGCCGGGGCACAGCTACCGCAGCATCGAGTTCTTCCTCACCGAGGCGAAGAAGGGCACGACCGAGCAGTTCGCGGCGTCGTACGCGCTGCTCGCCCGCTCACTCGGCCTGCCCAGCCGGGTGGTCGTCGGTTTCGGTCCCGGCAAGTCGCAGGGCGGCGGCGTACGGCAGGTGCTGGCGGGCGACGTGCTCGCCTGGGCGGAGGTGGAGTTCAAGGGGATCGGCTGGGTGCCGTTCTACCCGACCCCGGCGCGCAGCCACGCGGGCGAGAGCGGTGACGTCGCCGAGGGCGTGTCCAAGCAGCGGCAGGAGGTCGAGCAGGAGATCAGCAGCGAGAACACGAAGCCCGGCCCGAAACCGACGCCCCACCAACCCACGCAAAAACCGTCCCCCGGCAAGGACGGACACGAGACGGAGATCGCCTGGCTGCCGATCGCGGGCGCGGTGGCCGGGGGCCTGCTGGTCGGCTACCTGCTGGCGGTGACCGTACTGCCACCCTTGCGCCGCCACCGACGCCGCCGGGCGGGGGTGGCGGGCGCGTGGCGGCAGACGGTGGTACGGCTGCGCGCCGCCGGGGTTCCGGCCTCGTCGAGTGTTCTGACGGCTCAGGAGGTGGCCACGCTGGGGGTGACGGCATTGGGCGCCCATGCGTACGAGCCGCTGACGGGGTTGGCCGACCTGGCGAACCTCACCCGATTCGGCGACGCCCCCGTGGACCAGACGGCGGTGGACACGGCGTGGCGGCACTACGCGGACGTGGACGTGCTGGTCAGACGGAAGGTCGCGATACCGCGCCGCCTCGCCCGCCGCCTAGCCCCCGGCTCGCTGCTCCGCTGAGCAGTGCCGCACACCGCCTGGGCGGTACCACTCTTCATCAGCCAGTTCCACCAGGGCGAGCGCCCCAACGGAGCATGGCCACAATCACACCCTGGCGTCCGCGTAGCTGATGGTGGTAGGCGCGCGTGCGGGCAGGACTATGAAAGACGTCCACGATCGTCACCCGCATGCCAATCTTCGAGTGCGCGCTGTTCACAGCGCACCCCCACCAACTCGCGTCGCTACATGCAAGAAGGCGCTGGTCACGGTGGCGACTGATCGTCTGCGGCGCGCTCGGAGACGACGAGTGAGCGGCTGTCGGCACTGGGTCTTCGGATGAAGGCAAGCGTCATTCGTCAAGCAAAACCACTGGGCAGCCTGGCCTATGGCCTGACGGCTATTGGCCAAGCGTCTCGATCCCGATGGCGAGAACGCCCAGGCGTTCCTTCGCGCTGAGAGCCGTTGCCGACAGACGTCGTCGTCATGAACCGGGCGGTCGAGTCACCCCCGGGCCGGGCCGCACGTGCAATGTGATCACTCCATCGTTCAGCGTCTCGGCCTGCGTTACACGCCAGCCGGCATCGATGCGTGAGGCCGCCACGCGCTCTTCGAAGTCCACATCCTTTGGGGAGTCGCCAGCGCCAGAGGCTGGCCAGTCAAGGGTGTAGCCCACCTTCAACCTGCGGTCGCCGACGATCCGCACCGCCTCGGCCACCGTCTTTCCCTCGATTGGCACGCCGGCCAGTACCTCCCCTGGCAGAGTGGCATCGACTGGCACCTCGTACCGCTCGCCGGGCCTTGCCGGCCTGCCCAATCTGAGCTCCGCGCCTCCAGACAGGTCGGCGCTGACGCGCATGCTGCCCAGACAGCCCTCGATGCGTTCCGCACACTCGGCGGCCTGGTACGCGACGCTGCCCTTGACGTCCTTCGTCCTGACCATCTCGTGGTATGGGAATGGGTCTCGAGGCGAGATGGGCACCAGCGTGACCGTGATGTCCAGGCCGACCGTGCTGAACGCCTTCCGTAGTGCCTCAGGGTCGGGGTCGCCCTTGGTGAAGTAGAAGACGTAGTCGTTTCCGTCCCGATCGATCGTCACCGCCTCCCCCGCGTACACCTCGTCGGGCATGCCGAGCACCGACGACCCAACGACGATGCCACCGGCCAGCAGCGCGGTGGCCACCCCGGCCATGAGCAACCGCCGCACATTCCACGCTGTGCGCCGGAAGGCCGGCGCGGTCACGTCCGCCGTGTTCGTCGTGTCCGTCGCGCTGATCTGGGCCAGCAACGCGTCCGCCACTGCGGAGTGCGCCAGGCCCGCCAGGTCCTGGTTTCGGATGGGCGTCGCCTTGCGGAACATCTCATCGCTGTTCATTGCATCTCCTCCCGGATGAACGGGCGCGTGACACGGCCACCCGGTGCGCCCTCTTGGCTCAGTGCCCTGGCAAACCGTCTACGCGCCCGGTACAGGCGAATGCGCACGGCGTTGCGCGAACACCCCAGCACTTCGGCGATCCGGCCCGGATCGAGGTCCTCCCACAGAGCCAGGATGAGCACTTCTCGATCTGCTTCACTGAGTTGAGCAATCACCTCTGCGACGGCTTCGGACTCTGGCGATCGATCGGCGACGGACTGGAGTCGCCTGGCTTCCGCCACGAATGCCTCGTGCCACGCCGCCCTACGCCGCTCCCCGCGGTGATGGTTAGCCAGGACCTTGCGGGCCACGCCGTACAGCCACATACGGGCAGCCTCACCATCAGGCAGCTCGCTCACGCGCCGCCACGCGATCATGTACGTCTCCGCCACCACGTCGGCCGCGTCCTCCGCGCTGGCGCATCGCCGCAGCGCGTAGCCGAGCATCTGCTCGTAGGTACCGCGGTAGACGGCCTCGAACCGGGCGCGGTGTTGATCATCCACATGTCATCCTCTTCGTTCGTGGACTTACACCCCGCACTTGTCCACCCGCTCTCCCCGAATTTCGCCCGAGCCAGCGGAAAGGCCATCTAGTGCAGAAATCGCGACGGACTGGCCCACGGCTGTGATCGTGTGCTGGGTTCGTAGACACCCACTTACCGCCGATGTGGAGCCGGCTGCAGCGCCGGGCCGAGCGTGCCGCAGGGAATGATCCTCCCGTCCGCGGCCGGCCGCACCGCGGTCGCCGCCGCATGCAGCATCGCCTCCTGCCGGGACGGGGTCCGTGTGCCCTCGCCGTAGCTGTGCCAGTCGGCGTCTGTGGTCGATCGCCCTCCACCTGCGGGAGATGGTCGCTGCGGGAATCGTCCGCCCTGTTGAGCTCGTTGTGACCTATGTGCTCGCCTTGGCGACGGGCACCGTTCCCAGTGATCCGCTGTTGGGCTGCTGTCGTCACTACAATGCGACGACACCTCGCCAACATCCCTTGATCAACCGCTGTTACTCGCCTGGAGTCCGCATGACCGACCGTCTCACCACCGCGATGATCAGCCAGGCGGCCGAACGGTTGCGGCCGGTGGTGCGCCGCACCGCGCTGGAGCCGAACCAGCGGCTGTCCGACCTGCTCGGCGGACAGGTGCTGCTCAAGCGCGAAGACGCCCAGGTCTGCCGCTCCTACAAGGTGCGCGGAGCGTTCAACCTGATCGCCTCACTCACCGAGGAGCAGCGGCAGCGCGGTGTGGTCTGCGCGAGCGCGGGCAACCACGGGCAGGGAGTCGCGTTCGCCTGCGCGCGTCTCGGGATCAGCGGGCGCGTGTACGTTCCGTCCACCACGCCACGGCAGAAGCGCGAGCGCATCGCGGCGCTCGGCGGCGACCGGGTGGAGGTCGTGGTCGTCGGCGGCAGCTACGACGAGGCGAGCACCGCCGCGCACGCCGACAGCGAGCACACCGGCGCGATCTACGTGCATCCGTTCGACGACGTCAGGACGATGGCCGGGCAGGGCACGGTCGGCCTGGAGATCCTTGCGCAGTCCGGTGAGGCGCCCCACACCGTGGTCGTGCCGGTCGGTGGAGGCGGTCTGATCAGCGGAATCGCCGTCTGGCTCCGCGAGCACTCACCCAGCACCCGCATCGTCGGCGCCGAACCCGCCGGAGCGGCCAGCATGCGCGCCGCCCTCGACCACGGCGGGCCCCTCGCCCTGCCCGAGTTGGACTCCTTCGTGGACGGCGCCGCCGTCGGGAGAGTGGGAAGCGCCACGTTCCCCCTGGTCAAGGACCTGGTCGATGAGGTCGTCGCGGTCGATGAGGGTGCGGTGTGCACCGAGATGCTGGATCTCTACCAGACCGATGGCATCATCGCCGAGCCCGCCGGAGCTCTCGCGGGCGCGGCGGCCCGCGAGCTGGTTTCTGCTGAAGGGCCACTGGTGTGCGTGGTGTCGGGCGGCAACAACGACGTCAGCCGGTACGGCGAGGTGCTGGAGCGCTCTCTCGTGCACATCGGGCTGCGGCACTACTTCCTGGTGACCTTCCCACAGCGCCCCGGCGCCCTGCGGCACTTCCTGGACGAGGTATTGGGTGAGGGCGAGGACATCATCGCCTTCGAGTACGTCAAGAAGAACAACCGCGACACCGGCCCCGCTCTCGTCGGTATCGAGCTCGAGCGGGCCAGCGATCTCGACAGCCTCCTGGTCCGCATGAAGGCCAGCCCGCTGACGGTGGAGCGCGTCCCACCTGGCTCGCCGCTGTTCACCTTCCTTCTCTGACCTCCTGTGGGTTCTCACCCGACCTGACGGTTTCTCGTCTGGCAAGACGGCCTGCCAGTAAGAATCGCGTCATGCCGGCCCAAACCGCGCAGCGAGCCGTGACCCAACTTGCCAGAACGCTGCTTCCCGCAAGCCGCCGAACCGCCGGTGGCGCCCAGCGCGCACCGTGATCTGCGACGATGCCCGCCGTTTGGGCCGCATGACGCGATTCTTAGACAGGTGCCGGGGTTCTCGGATGATGTGGCGAACCCGCCGACACAGGAGAGAGGGGCAAAGCCCATGGCTACGACGGCCGACAGTGCGGGCTGTTTCGCTTTCCTGCGGCGGGTGATAAGCCCGGCTTCGTACCGGCGGCGCAGCTCAGCGAGCGTGAGCGGCCGTTTCCCCCCGCGCACGGTGTCCGTGAGGATCGACACGTCCTTGCCGTTCTCCTCGCGGAACGCTGCTCCTCACGTTCGGCTTCGGCGTACCGACCAGGCAACGTCACAAGGGTCGGCAGCCGCTGCTCCCGGTCGGCCCGGACGCACACCCCGCCGCAGTTGTGCGTGAGCAGGTTGTCTTCGAGTGCACGCCCCGGCCCATCTCCCGCTCCGTGCTCACCCATTGTCGACGCCGATTCCCCGTGAGATCATCCAGCGATGCGTGTAAAACTGTTGCATCGCAATGGATTACGCCTCCTCCTCGCCCTGGTCGCAGCCGCCCTCTCCATCGCATCCCTGGGCCTGGCCACCCCGGCATCCGCCGCCGATCCCGACAGCCACAACTGCTGGTACGTCGCGCCGGGCAGCCCACCGAGCAAGACCGTCAACTCCAGTGCGACGGTCCAGTGCGACGGTCCAATGCGCCGCATCGACGCCACCCCGGCATCCGCCGCCGATCCCGACGGCCACAACTGCTGGTGGGTCGCGCCGAGCAGCCCACCAAGCAAGACCGACGCCAAGACCGTCAACTACAGCGCGACGGTCCAGTGCGACGGTCCAGTGCGCCGCATCGACCTCACCGTGGAACTGCTCTACCACGGGCTGAACAACGGCCCCGGCGTAACCGTGAACGGCCGCACCGCGGTTTGGCAGAACACCACCCTGACCCCCGTGTTCGGCCTCGGCGCCCCCAGCCCGGGCGCGTTCTGCGAGTCCGGCTATTACTCGGGCCGGGCGACCGCCACGATCCAATACCTGTCGGGGTCTCCGGAGTTCATCACCGGATCGACGGGGTCTGATCCGGTATTGCTCGACTGCCCGCCGCCGGATATCCCCACGCCCCCGCCGGCGATGACGGTCGTCAACCCGGGCACCCAGCTCACGCTCCTCCCGGACAGCGTGATGCTGCAGATGCAGGCCACCGGCGGGAGCGGGTCCTACACCTGGTCGGCGACCGGTCTGCCGCCCGGGCTGACCATCGGCACGACCGGCTGGATCACCGGCCAGCCCCACACGGTAGGAAGCTACAACGTCACGGTCACGGCCGTCGGCGGCGGCCAGGCAAGCACCACCTTCACCTGGCGCGTCCGGCGCGAGCTCTGCACCACCTGCTGATCTTCTGCCCCCCAACGGAAACTCTGTCGGAAAAGCGACGGCGCGTATTGTCTGCAGTCCCGGTCGGTCCTCCTCTCCGATCCCGCTCGGTGCGGGTAGGAGAGGAGCAACCCGTGACACACGCCGTGAACACATCTGCCGTCCCGAGCGGCGCCCTCGCCGCGGGTCTGGCGCGGCTCGGGCAGGACGACGGCCGGGCGGTCAACCTGGCCCTCATCGCGCTCGAGGGCAACCCCGACGCGCTGGGCCGGCCGCAGTGGGCGGCGGCCATGAAGGCCTGGATCGACGCGTTCTTCGACCAGGCCGAGGCCAAGGCGCGTCCGGCGGAGCTTCCTGTCGAGGGAGCCGCCCGCTGAGGCTTCAGCCGGGACCTGGCAGCCACACACGCACGCTGGGTTCAGCACGCCGATGCAAGCTGGTCACTTCCCGCACTTCGCCAGTTCGGATGAGAAGAAATGACGCACTCGCCCCACCGGCACAAGTGGCGAGCCCCAGGTCAGCGGCGATGCCACTCGCCAGATCAAACGAGAAGCGACACCTCCTGCCACGACGTGCTGGCGGCCAAGCGGGTGGTGATCAGTCCAAGGCCGACCATGAGGGCTACCCGACGGTCAGTAACTCCAACCCGTCAGGAGTGCCGTCCACAGTTCCTCAGCATCCCGGTATCTCAATCTCGTGCTCTCGTCGACTCGCTGGGCCTCGATGCGCCGGATGAAGTACTGGCCGCCTGCCGCGCAGAGCTCGTAGACGGGAGTGAGGCAATCGCACGTCCACTTGAGCACCCGGACTCGCTCACCCATCCGCGGCGCGTCCCACTCCAGTTTCTTGGACTCGGAGCCGGGCGCCGCCGCGTGTGGGCTGAAGCACTGATGTGGCGTTGGGAGACCTGCGCCGACGGAGATGAACGGACTGGTGCCGCTGCGCTCGCTCATGTCTCGGCCCCGCAGCCGTCCAGCTCCGCCCAGACCGCTTTGCCGTACTCGGCGGGCTCTATGCCCCAGCGGTCGGAGTAAGCCTCGACCAGCCAAAGCCCGTGCCCACCCACCGCCGCGGCCACTGGCTTCTGCTGAACGGGCCGATTCTCGGAGTCACGGTCGTGGACCTCGAGCCGAAGCGTTTCGCCGACGAAACGCAAGACGAGCCCAACGGGAGCTCCACCGCTCCTCGCGTGCTTGATCGCGTTGGTGGTCAGTTCTGAGACCAGCAGCTCGACGCGTTCGACGAGGTGGGGGATCTCCCAGCGAACCAGCATTCGCCGTGCCCAGGCCCGCGCGGCAGGCACCGATGCCGCCACCGGTGACAGCGTGCAGGAGCGCGACAGAGTGTCATTCGACAGGCTGCTCGTCATGCCCTGCAGAAAACACTGAAGGACTCATCGCCTCCACAGCAGATACGTGCGGGAATGGCGCATCAATGCCGCATTAGGGCCTGTGACCTGCGAAGAAACAAGGAATACTGCAATGAGAAATGAGCGTCGGGAGCGATAGCCATGCCAAAACGGCGACAAAAGTTGAAGCAACGCCGCAAAACGCTGGGATATTCACAAGAGAGCTTCGCCTATGCCGTCGGGGTGGAGCGTTCGACGGTCGTGCGGTGGGAGAGCGGCGAGACCGAACCCCGGGCGTGGCACCGACCCAAGCTGGCCGAGATCCTTCAGCTGTCGCTAGACGAGTTGGACGACGTCCTCGCTGTTTCACCGGCCAACGAAGCTGATCGGCTCAGTTTCACGCTGCGCAATCCTTCAACAGTCGACCTCGTGACGGTCGCGCACCTGGCGCAGGAGATCGAGCGTCTCAGCGCGGGGTACGACACCGCCCCGTCCGCCTCGCTTCTGGCGGCCGCCGGCCAGTGCCACAGCCAGGTCACCCTCCTCTACGAATTTGCCCCGACCGGCCGGATCCGCCGCGCGCTCGCCTTTTCCGTCGCCGAGTCGGCAACGCTCATGGGCCAGCTCATCTGGGACGCGTCCCAGAGGCGTGACGACGTCGTACCGCTGCGGTATTTCGATCAGGCGATCTCAGCTGCGCGAGAGATCTCCAACCCCTTGCTGGAGGCGCACGCCCAACTTCGGAAGGGCTTCGTCGCGCTCTACGGGACCAAGGACCCGAGCGAAGGGCTCAGGCTCTGCCGTGAGACAGCGCTCGTCAGCGAGTCCACGAGCAATGTCCTGACCGGCCTCGGCCACCTCCATGTCGGCGAGGCCCACGCGATGCTCGGACAGCGCCGAGACTGCGAGAAAGCCCTGCATGCGGCGGAGGTCAGCTTCGATCGGATCCGCTCGGACGACGAGGCCATGCCCATGTTCTCGTCGTCGCAGTTCGATCGCATGGCCGGCTCCTGCTATCTGTTCCTCGGGGTGAACGGCAAGGCCGAAGAGATCCTGACCCGGACGGCCCGGAGCCTGATCCAGTGGAAGAAGTCGCAATCCATCGTTCTCGGCAACCTCACCCTGGCGTACATCAGACAAGGCAAGCTGGAAGAGGCCTGCGGCACGCTGCACCAGGCGATCGATCTCATCGAGGAGCCCCGCGGCGGGGGCGGCATGAACATCGCCTTCTCCGCTGGACGCGAGCTGGCACCCTGGCGCCATGAGCCCTGGGTGCAGGAGATCAGCGATCGGTTGTTCGGGCTGATGACCACATGATGAGGTGGGCGCATGAGTCTCGACGATCAGAAGAACGCCGTCAGGGAGCGGGTGTGGTCCACCCTGATCGAGGCGCAGATATCTGCTCCCGACGCTCGTGGCTACATCCCTGACTTCATCGGCTCCGAGCGTGCGGCCGAGCTCCTGGCATCGACAGCACAGTGGCAGCGGGCGGAGACGGTCAAGGCCAATCCCGACACCGCGCAACTGCCTGTCCGAGCCCGTGCGCTGGCCGAGAACAAGCTGCTCTACATGGCTGTTCCGAAGATCGCGACTGTGCGGCCGTTCTATCTGATCGATCCGGCTCGATCGCGGATGTCACCGACAGAAGCCGCGACGAGCAGGGGCGCTGCCGCGAACAGCCCGCTTGTGGGCACGGAAGAAATGCGGCCAATCGACCTCGTGGTGTGCGGGACCGTCGCCGTCAACCGCCAAGGGGTACGGCTAGGCAAAGGAGCGGGCTACTCCGACATCGAGGTGGCACTTCTCATCGAGGACAGCCTGGTCAACGACAACACCGTTATCGTGACCACCGTCCATTCACTTCAGGTTGTCGACGAGCCTCTGCCTGAGGCGGAGCACGATTTTCGCGTCGATCTCATCATCACGGAGAAGGACGTCATTGCCTGCCCTTCCGCACGGCGACCGAGCGGCCTGATCTGGCCGAGCATGCCTGCGGAGAAGGTGGCTGCGATCCCAGTGCTGAGGAAGCGAGCGAAGAGGGGACTCGGGAGGTGATGGCGAGGAAGGTGAGCGCGTCATTGCGCATTATCCAGTTCCGGTGCCGTACGAAGTCGCGGCGGCGGGTGGTGATGCGGGGAGGCAGGCCCTTTCCGATTGGTGATCCGACAGCGATCATCATGCGGTGGCGGCCGACCGGCTCACATCCGCCCTGGGGCGGCGTCCCGGCTACTCCCATGGGCGTACGCACCCACCGCCGAAGCTGGCGATGGTCGTCGTCAGCGTGAAGTAGTTCTACTTCGCTTCCGCCACTCGTTACGCTGCAGAAGCATGATCAACGTTGCATCCCAGTGGACCAAGGGCTGGGCGATCTCACGGGGGGCTGGAAAGCCAGTGGCCGAGCCGTGGGGCTGGCGCATCGAGATCGAGGGGATCGGGCGATACGTCGTCACCGACCTCCAGTGGCTGAAGAAGCTGCTGCCCACCGTCACCGAACAGGGCGCCTGGCTCAAGCTCTTCGTCTCCCCCGAGGAGGCTGCGCCGTACCTCACTCAAGGGTGGGAACGCACAGACCCCGGCTTCATGATGACCGTGGACCTGGACCGTACCGAACCCCGCTGCCCGGCCGGATACGAGATCGAGGTGACCGCCTCCGGAGCGGCCACCTTCGTCCGGATCCTGACCGCCGGTGGCGAACAGGCCGCGCGCGGCCAGATGGGTCGCACGGGTGAGACCGTGGTCGTAGACAAGTGCTGACCGAGGAGCCGCACCAGCGGCGGGGACTAGGCACGGTGGTGATGCGTACCCTGCAGAATCTGGCCATCGACCAGGGGGGCAGCGTCGGTGTCCTGGGCGGGACCGGCCAGGGGCGGGCGCTCTATGAGCGGCTCGGCTGGCGCGTGGTCTCACCCTTGGCTTCCTTCCAGTACAGCGGAGCCCAGCCCTAACCGATCGCACCAATTCACCGCCGCCGCGATCATCTGCTGGCGCCGCCTCGTCTGCTGACGCTCACTGCGGCACGGGCGCGGTAGGACCAGGCAGCGAGAAACAGGCCGATGCCCCAGACCAAGAACTGTGGAATTCCGTAGACGACGATCCACGGACTGAAAATGCCGTCGTCGTTGAAGTCGGTGGCCAACTGCCATCCGGCCCACGCCGTGTACCCAAGCAAGAAGACCGACACCGCAAACGCCGTGGTGGCAAGTGTCCGGCGCGGCACTCTCCGCCTGGAGACCAGCGGCACCCAGCGCGGGAAGACCAGGCCCCATGGTCGCACCAGGCTCAGCGCCAGGCTTCCGGCCAGCATCGCCATGGCGCAGAGGACGAAGAGATAGGGACTGCCGCCTTGTGCGTACCAGTCTCGGAACTTGCCATCGTCAGCCCAGAGGGGAACTCCCATAGCCCATACCGCGTGCAGCGGTATGAACCCGATCGTCGCCGAAAGCGCGGACGCGTAGGCCGCCCGGATGGCCCAACGCGGGGCAGGTACTTCGGTTCGCTCACTCACCATGTCCTCAGCGTCTCCACGCCACCTCGGTCAGGGATCCCCCGCATGGGTGAACCTGTTCCCTCGCATGGGTAGGCGCCGCGAATGTGTGGGAACGATGGCGTCATGGAGTTGTTCACCGCCGTGCCGTCGGCTGAGTGGCGGGATACCAAGGCGACGCTGCACCGGTTCTGCCAGGTAGTGGGCAAGATCCGGCTCGCCTCGGCGTTCCGGCGCAACCACTGGTGGAACGCGCCGTTCCATGTCACCGGGCGGGGGATCACCACCCGTCCGATGGGGCAGGCCGACGGCAACCAGATCTTCACGATCGACTTCGACTTCGTCGGCCACCAGTTGCTCATCACCACGGTGGACGGCCGGGCGTTGTCGTTCGCGCTGCCTGGCCAGTCGGTGGCGTCCTTCTACCAGCACACCATGCGGGCGCTGGCGGCCCTGGACGTGCGGGTGGACATTCCCGTGCCGCGGCCGTTCGACCTGCCCGACGCCGACCGGCCGTTCGCCGACGACACCGAGCACGCGCACTACGATCCGGCCGAGGTCACCCGCTACTGGCAGGTCCTCAGTCAGGTGAACCTCCTGCTGGAGGAGTTCGCCGCGGGCTTCTCGGGCAAGATCAGCCCGGTGCACCACTTCTGGCACACCTTCGACATCGCCTGCAGCCGCTTCTCCGACCGTGTGATCGACCAACCGCCCGGGGCCGACCCGGTGACGCGGGAAGCGTACTCGCGGGAGGTCATCAGCTCCGGCTTCTGGTTCGGCGACGACGCCTTCTCGGATCCGGCTTTCTACTCCTACACCGCTCCCGAGCCCGATGGCCTGGACAGCGAACCCCTGAAACCGGCGGCCGCGCGGTGGATCGAGCAGCGAGGCGGCCATCTGGCCGTACTGCGCCATGCCGACGCCCGGTCCGAGGCTGATCCGCGGGCCGCCGTTCTCGCCTTCTACGACAGCGCCTACCAGGCTGGAGCCCGGCGCGCCGGCTGGGACGTCGCCCGGCTCGCCTGTCCCGGCGGGGTCACCGATCCGGAGTTGCGCGCCGGGAGGTGACGGCCCCGGGTTGACCGGTCGCGTAGAGAGCGGCCGTATCGGCGGCCTTGCGGGCCAGGGCTTGGCGGAGTTCGGCCGGGGCGAGGACTTCGGCGTCGGTGCCGAAGGCCAGCAGTGCTTCGGCTGCGCCCAGGGAGCGGAAGCGCAGCTCGACGGGCACCCGCTCCAGCCGGTGGTCGGTGGAAGAGGGGCCGGCCAGGTCGGCTTCGTGGATGCGCAGGAACCTGGCCAGGATGTCCCGGTTAACGCTGACCGTGACGAGCAGCGGGGCGGGAATGTCGTCGATATGCCGGCGCAGGCTGTTCCAGACGTCGGCCAGTTCCAGTCCGTCGCGGCGCCGGACGGGCTCCTCCAGGACAGTGCCCGACAAGGCCCGGTCGGTCCGGAAGAGTCCGGGCTCGCCGCGGTGGTCGGCGACCAGATACCAGACGCCGGCCTTGTTGACCAGGCCGTAGGGATCGAGGGTGTAGGAGCCGACGCGGCTGTCGCGGCCGTGCCGGTAGCGCAGGCGCAGCCGCCGGTCGGTGAAGATGGCCTGCTGGAGCACGGCCAGGTCGACGGCGGGGCCGGTGACGGCGCGCGTGGGTCCGCCGCGCCAGCGCACTGGGTCGATGAGGATGCGACGGCTGGCCAGGTCGGCGTCTGGCCGGTGCGGGGCGGGCAGGGCGGCCATCAGCTTGCGTAGTGCGGAGCCGAGGGACTGCCCCAGGCCCAGCTCGGCGTGCGCCTGGCCGGACAGCAGTACGAACAGGGCCCGGGCCTCATTGGTGGTCAGGCCAGTGACGTTGGTGCGATAGCCGGGCAGCAGGGCGATGCCGCCATGGGGGCCGCGCACGGTGTAGACGGGCACACCGGCGGCCGACAGCGCCTCGACGTCGCGCATGACGGTGCGGACCGACACCTCCAGGCGCTCGGCCAGCTCGCTGGCGGGAAGCTGGCCGTGGGTCTGCAGCAGCAGCATGACCGACAGCAGGCGCTCGGATCTCATGCCTCCAAAATTACCTCGGTATATGACACACCCTGACATATACCTCGGTGAACATGCAGGTAGACGGGCCGCCCGCAGGGGGCAGCTCCGAGCATCCCTGCCTGGCAGGGGGCCGATCCACGAAAGGAACTGTGCCGTGACCACGACAAACGGACTCGCCCAGGAAATCGCCGAGAACTTCGTCCGCGCATGGACCGGCAAGGACGTCGACAAGGCTCTCAGCTTCCTCGCCGACGACGTCGTGTGCGAGGCCCCGAGCGGAACGTTCGAGGGAGTGGACGGCTACCGCAGGTTCCTCGAGCCGTTCGCGAACTCGCTCACCGGCGCCACCGTCATCGACGTCCTCGGCAACGACACGAACGCGGCGACCGTGTACACCACCGACACCCCCATCCTGAAGAACTTCCGCGGCATCGACTACATCACCGTCGAGAACGGCAAGATCACGCGTGTGATCAGCGTCTTCGACCGGCTCCCGATGGCTCAGGCCAGAGGCGACATCCAGCACTGACCCGGCCCCGCAACGTCGCAGAAGGAACCAACTTCACCATGATCACCATCACCGCCGCCGCCGGCCACCTCGGCCGTCTCGTCATCGCGGAACTGCTGGAGCGCGGCGTACCCGCCGGCGAGCTCGTCGCCGCCGTGCGCAGCCCCGAAAAGGCGGCCGACCTGGCCGAGCGCGGTGTACAGGTACGCCATGCCGACTACGACCAGCCGGAGACACTCGAGCCCGCCTTCGCCGGCACCGACAAACTCCTGCTGATCCCCTCCGCCATCTACGGCCGGCGCTTCCCCCAGATCAAGAACGCGGTGCGGGCCGCGGTCGCCGTGCGGGTCCCGCTGGTCGCCTATGCCAGCTTCGTCAACGCCGCGACCAGCACGCTGCGGCTGGCCGATGAGCACAGGCAGGCCGAGGCGTGTATCCGCGACTCCGGTCTGCCCTTCGTCTTCCTGCGCAACGGCGCGTACATCGAGCTGTACTGCGGCGAACTCGGGGACCTCGCCCCGGCGCTGGCGTCGGGCAGGATGATCGGTTCGGGCGGCAACGGCAAGATCTCCGGGGCCGCCCGGCCTGACCTCGCGGCGGCCGCGGCGGCCGTCCTGACCGGCGACGGCCCGGTGAACAAGGCCTACGAACTCGGAGGAGAGCCGTTCACCCTGGCGGATGTGGCCGCCGAGTTCGCCGCGCAGTCCGGAAAGCCGCTGGTCTACGAGGACCTGCCGGTCGAGGAGTACGCGAAGACACTGGCCGGCTGGGGTGTGCCCGAGCCGTTCGCCGACCTGCTGGCCGACACCAGCTTCGCCATCACCCACGGCGACTGGTACACCAACAGCACCGACCTGCGGCAGCTCATCGGTCGGCCGCCCACCCCTCTCGCAGACGTCGTCACCGCCGCTCTCAAAGCTCTGTGAATTGCGTTTGATCGGCAGCCTATTTGGCTTTTCTCGTCCGTACGGCGCCGACTGGATCTCACTACTATTCGGCCATGATCTTCGACCCTTCGGTACTCCTGAGAATCAGTCTGGCCATGGCCATTCCCGGGGTGTTCGCCTACATATCTGTGATGGTCGCGGCGCTGACTGCCCCAGGGAATCGCCACGTGCGCATACGTCGGCGATACCTGGCCGGGGGATTGTTCGTGTCGTTCATCGGCGTCGGGATGATGGCATTCGGTGCGTGGTCGGCGCGTGAAGACTCGCGCTACGACAACGTCGTCTTGATCGGGCTCATGCTGATGACCCTCATAGGCGGCGGTCTGCTCCTTCTCGGTTTCGGCCCGTTCGCCTCGTGGCTGCTGGAGATCCTCGGCCGGTGCGCGGAACGGCTGCCGCTGCCCGTTCGCCTGGCGGTCCGAGACCTGGCCAGTCGTCGCGCGACTACGGCTGCCGCGATCACGATGACCGCGATGGCGACGAGCTTCGGCATCGCGCTGACGATCGTCGCGGTCGGCATGACGACGCAGGACAGGGCCTACTACTCCCCCAGCGCCCGGCCCGGCGCCCTCGTGGTGAAGTATTTCTCGGCGGAGCAGGCCGGTGCCGTACGTGCGGCGATCCAGAAGGAGTTACCCGGAGTGCCCATCGCCCAGAGTGAGAGTCCGCGTGAATACCGACACTTCGGCGCGTCTGCCGAGAATCTCGATCCGCTGGAAGAGCCGGTCTACCCGCACGAAGTCATCGGCGACGAGGCGCTGCTGCGGTATATCACGGGTGACCAGTCAACGCCCTACGACGAGGGCCAGGCTGTGGTGGTCGTGAACGCCGACGTGAAGGTCGACTCGGTCGAGATCGATTACGACGTGACCGGGAACAACGGCCCGCTGGCGAGCAAGACCATTCCGGCGATCGTCGCCAGAACCGTCGACCCAAATATGCAGACGATCTTCGTCCCGACGAAGGTCGTCCGGGACCTCGGCTATCGACTGGAGCCGGAAGAACTGATCGTCGATCCCTCCCTCCGTCGAATCTCGGCGAGCGAACAAGAACGGCTCGACAGCCGACTGGGCGACGTCGCGGAGACCTATGTCGAGCGGGGATTCCAAGCTTCGATCAGTTGGTTGCCCGTCGCCGCGGCGACGCTTCTCATCGCCCTGTACGGTGCATTGACCACCGGATATGGCAAGACCACGAATGCGCGACCGGGTCGGGTGCTGAGGCGGGCCGGTGACGGATCGACCGCGACTTTCCGGTGGTTCGGCGCCTCCCGAGCGGGGCTGAGCGCGGCCTGCGGCACGGTGTTGGGCGCGGTCGCCGGGTGCCCCATCGGGATGTTGCTGATCTGGCCCTTGACGGCGCCGGCCATATGGGAGGATCCGCCACGAGTGCCCTTCGAAACTCCGTGGCTGACGATCGCTGCCGTCGTTGTCGGGCTACCCGTCCTCGCCGCCGCCCTCGGCGGATTTCTCGCGCGTGAGCAAGCCGACAGCGATCTCTCCGTTTCCCGGCGGGCCGCGTGACATAGGGAGCATCTCCACTTACTTGACGGCAGGTTAGTATCTGACTTACCTGACGGCAAGTAAGTCACGAGAGGATCGCGTCATGCCCGCCAAAGAGACTCACGCCTTACAGGTGCCCGGCGGCCGCCTCTACTACGAGGTGCGCGGCTCGGGGCCCGCGCTCCTGCTGATCCCCGGAAGCAACGGCGACGCCGACCTGTTCGCCGCGGCTGCGGACCTGCTCGCCGACCACTACACCGTGATCAGCTACGACAGACGCGGGTTCTCACGCAGCACGCTCGACGAGCCTATGGAAACCGAGTGGGGCGAGACGCACGCGGACGACGCGCGCCGCCTGCTTGAGACCGTCGCCGCCGAGCCTTCCTACGTTTTCGGCAGCAGTGCGGGCGCGGTCGTCGGACTCGCGCTCATCAGCCAGAGCCCCGACCTGGTCACCAGGCTGATCGCCCACGAACCTCCCCTGGCCGACGTGCTGCCGGACGCGTCGGAGTGGCGGGCATTCTTCGAAGAGGTTTACGACACGTACCGGCGTGAAAGTGCCGGGCGGGCGATGCAGATGTTCATGGCCGGGATCGGTGCAGATATGCTCCAGCGGCCGACCGACATCGACCCCGAGTTGATCAACCGGCTCTCAGGCAACCTCGACTTCTTCCTTCGTCAAGAGGTACGGCAGGCGCCCGGTTACCGCCCTGATCTCAAAGCGCTGGACGCTCAGCAGGAGCGGATCGTGATGGCCGGTGGGCGCGACTCGCGGCAGCACTTTCCCTACCGCCCCAGCGCCGCCCTGGCCGGCCGATGGGGAAAGCACGTTGCCGACTTCCCGGGTGACCACACCGGCTACTGGTCCCAGCCGGTCGAGTTCGCGGCGACCCTGGCCGATGTCCTGACATAGCTTCAGGTGGGTGGGGTGGCCAGTGGGAGGACGATGGGCGGTTGGACCTGTTCGTCCTGGCTGCCTGGGTCGGTTTCGACCGCGCCGCGGATGCACAGGGACGGTGACCAGGCGACGGACGACGGCTGGCCGAGTCTGACCACCGTGCCGACCTTGAAGCAGTAGCCCGTGGCCGCGTCCAGGCCGGCGACCGTGAACGTGCGGCTGCCGCTCCGCATCGATGTCAAGCGATCGCCGGGAGACTGCTGGATCACCATGGGGAAGTCGCTCTTGCGCTGCTGTTTCCACGACAGCGTCACGGTTGAGCCGTTGTCGGTCACCAGCGTGAGGTCCTTGGGTCGCTGCGCGCTCATCGCCGCCGCGTCCAGGGTCTTGGCGGGGCGGGCGATGGAAGGTCCGGTGGAGGGCAGAGCGCTGGGTGGGTTGGCGGTCGTCGTGGGGACGGCATCCCCGGTCGTTGTGGGGGCGGCGCCTCTGGTCGTCGTGGGGACGGCCCCCCCGGTCGTTGCGGGGGCGGCACCTCCGGTCGTGGCGGACTGGGGCTCCAGGGTGATGCGCGGTGGGGTCGGCGGGCGGCCGTTCATGGCGGCGGCGACGCTGGCCGCGCCGATCAGTACGGCCAGGCCGGAGGTGCCGGCGATGAACAGAGGGACCTTCTTGCTCCTGCGCCGTGACTCCGCCGGTGCCTGCGGCTCCGCCGTACCCTGTTGGGGCTGGTAGGAGGACGGGTAGAGCGGCCGGGGCGGGGCGGGAAGCGACGCCGAGCGGTCGGGGTCGACGGTCCACACGAGGGCACGCGGCACCGACGCCTCAGCGGCCACCGGCATCGACGACCCAGTCTGCGAGACGCCCGGTTGGGGTCCCGGCCCGGTATGTGACAGGCCCGCCACGAGCGGCGGTCCG
The DNA here is from genome assembly GCF_019396345.1 of Nonomuraea guangzhouensis. Lineage (GTDB taxonomy): Bacteria > Actinomycetota > Actinomycetes > Streptosporangiales > Streptosporangiaceae > Nonomuraea > Nonomuraea guangzhouensis. Next base: position 535,194 of record NZ_JAHKRM010000001.1, read on the forward strand.
GCATACGAAAGGCCCGATCCGGTCGGCGAGGATGGCGGACCCGGCTCGGGGTGCGGCGGTGGCAGGAGGGACTGCGGGGCAGCCAGTAGGGCCGTCTGGGCGAATCGGTCGGCGAGGTCGGCGGCCGTGGGGCGGGCGTCGGGGGTCTTGGACATCGCCTGGTGGACGGCGGTCACGAGGTCGGCGGGCAGGTTGCGGTGCGCCAGAGGCGGCGGTTCCTCGCTCAGGACGCCGAAGACGAACCGGGCCGAGGTGTCCGGACCGTCCAGGGCGAACGCGGGCCGCCCGGCCAGCAGTTCGTACAGCATCGACCCGAACGAGTACACATCCGACGCGGGACTGGCCGAGCGGCCTTCGAGCAGTTCGGGCGGGGTGTGGACGGAGACGGACGTACCGTCGGGGAGTTCGGCCAGCGACATCAGCCCGCTCATGCCGTACCCGGTCAGCGCGGGCTCGCCGTGCTCGGGCAGGACCACGTTCTCCGGCCGTAGATCGCCGTGCACGCCGCCCGCCGCGTGGGTGGCGGCGAGCGCGCTCGCCACGGCGCGGGCGATGCGCAGGGCCTCGGCGGGGGGCGCGGGCAGGCTTCGGCCGGGCCGCTCGGCCAGTGTGCAGCCTCCGGGCAGGGGGGTCACCAGGTACGGGCGGCCGTCGGTGGTGGTGCCCAGGTCGAGTACGGGGATCACGTTCGGGTGGGCGGCGAGCGCGTCGGGGAAGCGGAAGCCGCGCAGCAGGGGCTTGAGCCGGCGCTTGTCCACCCGGCGGCAGGCCAGCGTCCGCAGCAGCACCGAGGTGCCGTCGCGGTCGGCCGTCGCGAGGTACGCGCTCCACGGCCCGTCCTGCCCGGCCCGCTCCTGGAGCCGGTAGCCGCGGACCTTCTCCGTCACCGTCATGCGATCACTGCGGGACCGCCCAGGTCATCGGTCTCGAACGCCTCGTCCTCGATCATCGGGAACCTGGTCCGCTCGCGATCCTGCTCCTGGCCGTTGGCGCCGCCCATGCCCGGCGGGTACATGCCCATCCCCATGCCGCCGGTCCCGGCCCGGACACCCGCGCCGCCGCCCGTCAGCCCGCCCGTGCCCTGTGCCGCCGTCGTGGCGGTGCCGATCCCTGACGGGGTCAGCGGGCCGGTCGAGGGTACGCCGGTGTTCACCCGGTTGGCCAGGTCGGGGGTCATGGTGTCCGGGAAGCCGGCCAGATTCGCCTTGGTGTCGGGCAGGGCCGGGGTCTTGAGGTCGCCGGGGTTCTTCAGGTCCGGAGTCTGGGGTGTCTTCAGGTCCGGAGTCTGGGGCGTCTGGAGATCCGGGGTCTGGGGTGTCTGGAGATCCGGGGTCTTGGTGCTGGGCTGGTCCAGGCCGGGGATGCTCGGGTTCTGGGCGCCGACACCGGACAGGCTGGGATCGTTCATGCCGGGCAGGCTGGAGTACGGGCTGCCGAGCCCCGAGTACGGATCGGAGACCCCGCCGCCCAACCGGCCGTTGCCGAAGCCGTCGAGCCCCGGCAACGGACCGGGGTTGACGCCGCCTCCCTGGGGAGGAGCGGCGCGCTGCTCCATCTCGGGCGCGATCCCGTCGTAGACCACCCCCATGAACCTGTTGAGCTGCTTCAGATGGTGCCGGGCCAGAGCGTGGGCGTTGCCGTCGCTGCCGAACGCATCGCCTATGTCGTCGTCCATGCCTACATCGCCCACTTGCGGGACGTTGTCGCGGAAGAAAGGCAGTACCTGCCGGCCGTACCAGACGAGCGGGTGCCCGACGGTCTGGGCGCCGTGGTTCACCGCGGCCAGGTCGTTCTGGAGCTCGCCGATCTTCTTGAAGATGCCCTCCAAGGGCTCCCCGCCCATGGATCCGGCGAGGCGCTGGGCCTCGTCGTGCAGGTTCTTGATCGATGTCGCGACCGACTCGGCGATGGTCACGTAGTTGCCGCCGGCGGCCTCGACCCTGGCCGGGTTGGTGTGGTTGCGGATGAGGTCGACGATGCCCTGGCTCGAGTCGCTGTCGCCGCCCCCGACCGCGGCGATGTCGTCGACCTGCGGGCGGTTGGCCTCCCTGAGCTGGTACAGGGTGTAGCTGCCGGTCATGTCGTGGCCTTGCGCAGGCCGTCCGCCACGGACCGGTCGGCGTCCATGGCCGTCTTCACGGTCTGGTCGAGTGTCTCCACGATGGTCTCGTAGACCGAGCAGAGCTGGGTGATGGCGCTGCGGAGGCTCAGTTGCGCCTTGTCGGTGGTGGCCTTCATGTCGGCGGCCGCCTGCCAGGTGCCAAGATCGCGATCGGTCAGCGTGGCGCGGGTGACGAGGACCTCCAGGCTCGGCGAGTCCCCCAGCCCCCGGAGCCGGTCCAGGTCGGCGCGGAGCCGTTCCACGGGCGAGTCGGGACGCGGCTTGCCGGTCTCCGGGTCCACGAAGTCGGCGATCTTGATGGACATCTCCTTCCGCACCGTGCCCGGGTCTATGCGGTACTGGGCGACCAGATCGACCGGTGGCTGTCTGGGGGGCTCCGCGGTCGGGTAGTCGCCGATCCGGTGCCACTCGATCAGGTCGTCTTGTACGCGGGGGTCCGTCTTGGGCCGGGCCAGGTAGTCGGCGTAGTAGTCCTCCGTGGAGTTCGCGAATCCCGCCTCACCGTTGTTCTGCCGTTCGCGCTCGTCACTCGGGGTGCCGACGCCCGGCATGGAGTGCCCGTCCGTGGTGCCGCCTTCATCAGGTTTCGGCATGCATCTCTCCCCGCGTGTCGGTCTGCATGTCCTCTGTATCCCGCGCTGACCGTGCCGGGGCTTCACTTCAAAGAATTTGGAACGGAATCCGGCGTGCCGCCCAAGACCGGCAAAATCCCCTTACATGGCTATTTCCGCTGCCCTCGCCTTGGTGCTGGCCGTCACGCCCGTCAGCGCCGCGCGGGCGGACACCAAGGCCCCGCCGTGTAATCCCGAGGCCGGAGTCCAGGACGTCAGCGGCAAGCCCTGGCCACAGGATCGGCTGCGCTTCCAGCGGGTGTGGCGGCTGACCCGGGGCGAGGGCGTCACCGTCGCGGTCGTCGACAGCGGCGTGGACACCCGGCACCCGCAGCTCGCCGGGGTGGTCACCGTCTCCGAGGACCTGACCGGCACGGACCAGCGGGACTGCGTGGGCCACGGTACGGCGGTGGCGGGCATCATCGCCGGCCGCGACCTCACCTCGCGTGGCGTACCGTTCCTCGGCGTCGCACCGGGCGCCCGGATCCTGTCGATCAAGCAGACCGCGACGAACGACGGCGCGGTGTCGCTACTGGCCCGGGGCATCAGACGGGCCGCCGAACTGGGCGCGAAGGTCATCAACGTGTCCGTGGAGGCGCACGACCAGCCGGAGCTCAAGTCGGCCGTCGCCTACGCGCAGAGCAGGGACGCGGTCATCGTCGCGGCGGCGGGCAACGTGAAGCGGGAGGACGGCGAGGTGACGCCCTCCTACCCGGCGAACTACCCCGGCGTGATCGCGGTCGGCGCGGCCTCCCCCGACGGCACGAAATCGGCGTTCTCCAACGGCACCACCAGGGTCTCCGTCACCGCACCCGGATCGGCGATCACCAGCACGTGGACGGGCGGCGGCTACCGGACCGATCTCGACGGCACCAGCTTCGCCGCCCCGTACGTCTCAGGGGTGGTGGCCCTGGTCAGAGCCCGGCATCCGGAGCTCGATCTCTGGCAGGTCAAACGCCGCGTGGAGGCCACGGCCGAGGGCGGCGGCGCCACCGGGACCGGCGCGGGCATGGTCAACCCGCTGCTCGCGGTGACCGCCGTACTGCCGGGCACCGAGGAGAAGGCGGGCGGCGCCGCGCCGGTCGTCGTGGCCAAGGCCGCCGTCCCCGATCCGCGCACGCGCGGGCTGGCCGTCGGCATCGCGGCAGGCACGGTGGCGGTGACCGGGCTGGTGGTGTTCGCGGCGATCATGCTGCCCCGGGCGAGGCGCCGGGGCTGGCGGGCCGGGTGATCCAATATTTCGAGGAATGTTGAAGTCACAGCCGTTCATCCGGTGCGCCCGCTTAGGGTGCTCGCGTTGTCCCATGTTCGATTCCGGGAGGTGAACCGTGGCGCAGCCGACCACCTATCAGCAGGGCAGTCAGCACGACGCGGCCGCGCGCGCGCTGATCGCGCACGAGCACATCACGCAGATCCACAACAGGCTGCTCCAGATCCCCGACCAGCTCGGCAGCGCGTGGAAGGGCGAGTCGGCGTCCGTCTACGCGCAGGTTCTCAACGAGTGGAACCCGCAGTTCAAGAAGGTCATAGACGCCCTCCACCTGATCGCCGAGAACCTCAAGGGCTCCGGGATCGAGTACGACGAGGCCAGCACCTCCGCGCAGGCCGTCACCCAGAACCTCATGGCCGCGCTCAACGGCGGCAAGCTCTGACCTTAGGAGGGTCTCCATGACAGGTGGCGGCGACATCATCCTCGCCAATTTCGACGAGATGGAGGAGATCGCGGCCGAGCTGGGCCGCGCGTACGCCAACCTCGTCGGCGAGCTGACCGACCTGGAGAACGACCTGAAGATCCTGGAGACCTGGGACGGCTCCGCGAAGGGCGTCTACCTGGAGGCCAAGCGCGAGTGGAACGATGCCGTCGTGTCCATGGGTGACACCATGCAGCGCTTCGGGCCCGCTCTGCACGACGCGACCGAGATCATGCGCGACGCCGAGCAGGCCAACGTCCGGCGCTGGGGCACCTGAGCGGAACGATGACCGAACCCGAGAACGGGATACCTCCCGAGCTGGTCATCGACCCGGCGGCGGCCGGTGACCAGGCGATGTGCCAGCCGGACGCGCTGCTCGACGTCGCGGGGGCCATGTCGAGGGACCTGCTGCCCCGGCTCGAATCGGCCGGGCACGCGGTGCCCGACCTGTCGCTCACGGCCGTGGGCGACTGGGACGTGGCACGGGGGTACGCCGAGACCATGCAACGGGCGCGCATGGCCACGGTGGACACGATGGAGCTCGTCACCGAACTGGTCAGAAGGGTCGTCGACGATCTGGTCGGCACCGCCGACACCGCCAGGGACGGCGACCAGCGAGCGGGCGAGGCCGCTCGCCGTACCAGATCTTCCGGATAGAGGGGCGCGTGGGAGAACCGAAGCCGATCAAGCAGGGCGCGCTGCCGGCGGGCGCGCCTGAGAGCTACGGCGGGCGTGACTCGATCCGGCGGCTGATCATGAGCACCAGGCCGGAGGAGTTCGGCGGCGTCGCCGACGCCTACCAGTCCACGGGCGCGCTGCTGGACCAGACGATCAAGGAATTGGCCACCTATGCCTCACGCCTCGTCGCCGATGGAAACTGGGGCGGCGAGTCGGCGCGGGCCATGCTCGGACGGATGGCGCGGGTGCAGTCGTATCTCGGCACGCTGCGGAGCCAGATCGGCGACATCCCGCCATCCGTTCAGCAGGCCGGTCGCGAACTGGCCACGGCGAAGGAGAAGTTCGAGCAGGCCACCCAGGAGCAGTACTACACGGTGGACACCGGGTCGTACATCTCCCGGGAGCTGGGGAACGATCCAGACGCCGACGCCCAGCGCTTCCTCGCGGAACTGAACGGCCGCTTGGCGGACGCGCACGGGACGCTTCCCGCGCGGCTGCCGTGGGACCCCGACCTGGCCGCCGGCGCGCCGTATCCGCCGACGCCGGTCGTGCGTGACAGCACGCCGGTGGGTGGCGGGATCGAGTTCCCCGATCAGGAGTCCACGCGCCCGGTCACGGGGCTGGCCAGTGTGGACCGGGCGGCGTCACCGATCTCGGTGACGCCGCCCGCTAACACGTTCACCCCGGCGGCACCGCTCGCCGCGTCGATCCCCGGCACTGCCGCTCCCCTGACCCTTGGGACGACGCCGGGCCAGGTCCCCGGGCTGATCACGTCCACCGGCGGCACGCCGTCCGTGGCCCAGCTCACCGGCTACCCGCCGACAACCGGCCCCACGCCGACCGGACGCCGGCCGATCACGGCTGAGCCGCGACGATCCCCGACCGGCACCGGCATCCGCCAGTCCGACGGCACGCCGACCGACCCGAAGCCGTCCGGCCGCACGTCGGCTGACGGCAGGCCGTCCGACCCCACACGCTCCGTCCTGGATGAGGGTCCCGCCAGGCCCGCCTCCGATCAGGCCCGCACCCCGCTCGGCAGCGTGCCCCACGAGACGGGCCCGTCCGTACGGCCCGGTGTCGTGCCGGTCGTCGACGGGACCTGGCCTGTCACCAGGACGGCATTGTCCGGCGGCCCCACAGGGGCGGCCGCCGGCACCGGTGGCATGCCGTTCATGCCCATGGGCGGCGGCCCGACCGGATACGAGGGTGCGCCGGCCGCCGCGCACCGGACGGTCGCGCCGCCCCCCGACGACTCGGGCCTGTTCCGTCCCGCGTACGACCCCGGCCGCCCGGTGGTGGACTGACCATGACCTCCGAGAACGACCTCAAGCGCATGCGGATGGACGCCGACTCCGTCCGCGAGATGGGCCGCAACCTCGGCAAGCAGCCCATGGAGCACCTCAATGACATGACCCGCGTGGTCGCGGGACTCAACGTGCACGCCCGCCACTACGGCCTGTTCGGCTTCTTCGGCTCGTCGCTGGAGGACGCGCTCGACCAGGTCAAGCTGGCCGCCCACCAGTACGTCGCGGCGACCAGGCACGAGCTGGCCGAGATGGAGTCGAAGGCGTTCGACACGGCCAACACCGCCGTTCAGGGCGACGGCGCGGCCTCCGGCGTCATGGCCGGCTGAGAGCGAGGACACATGCCGACACAACCGGAATCCGTGATCGCGGGCGCGGGCATGGCCCAGCTGGGCGCGGCGCTCCTGGGCGGCGGCCGCGCGAAGTACGCCGGACTGATCATCGCTCTCACCGTCGCCGACACGCCGGAGCTGCGGCGGGCCGCGCAGCAGTGGGAGGAACTGTCGGCGGGGCTACGCGAGCATCCCCAGCAGGTGCAGGAGTCCGTCAAGGATGTGCGCTGGACGGAGACGAGCGCCGAGCTGTTCCACCAGACGGTCGACACCCACGCCAACGAGGTGGCCGACAAGGCCGGTCTGCCGCAGTCCACGGCGGACTCCATGCGGACGTCCGCCGATGTTCTCGACTTCGCCGGCGACCTGATGCTCGACGTGGGCGCCGCCATTCTCCTGGCGGGGACGATCTACCAGCTCGGGCGGGTCAATCCCTACTTCCGGCCGGCGGCGGAGGTGGCGGCGACGATGTTCGGCCGCCGGGCCGATCAGCAGGCCGGGCAGGGCGCCATCAGGCTGCAGACGTTCCTCAGAGGTACGGAGGGTGTGGTCGGCAAGATCGCCGGCCGGTTCGCCAAGGTGTCGCCCGCCAAGAAGCTGCTCTTCGGCGGGGCGACCGCCGTCGGTGGCGGGATGACCGGCAACTCGGCCGTGGCCGGCGACCTCAGCGGATCGGCCCTCCCGCAGGGCAATCAGCAGACGAAGGAGGCAGGATGACGCGGGCTTTCGACGAAGCGGCCATCGACCGCATGATCGCCGGCACCCAGCGCCCGCTGGACGGGTTCGATGAGCTCTACCAGCAGGTCCTGGCCGTGCAGGGGTTCGCCCAGGACGCGGAGAAGCTGGTGACGGTCGAGTGCTCCGCCCAAGGCGTCACCGGGCTGGACATCAACCCGCGCGCGCTCCGCTGGGGCTCGGACAAGCTCGCCACCACGATCCTGGAGCTGATCGCCAGATCGCTGGCCGACCTGCAGGAGAAGTCGAACGCGCTCATGGCCGAGACGTGGGGCGAGGCCCCGCTGGACCTCACCCAGCACGACAACCCGGCCGACCTGCGCCTGCGGAACGCGCAGGACACGTACGACAGGGCCATGGAGAACGCGATGGCCGAGCTCGCCCGCATCCAGCGCCGCGTTGACGACGCCTAACCCGCTTCCGGCGGGGCCAGGTAGGCCGTCTGGATGAGCCGCGCGCCCGAGCGCCGGTCCACGAAGACCCCCCGCCCGGGCGGCAACTGCTGCGGACGCACGTTGCCGAACAGCGCCCCCTCCTCCCGCGGCCCCGACAGCAGCACGGCGGGGGTGTTCATCTCCTTCAGCCGCCGAACCACCGGGTCGAGCAGGCCGCGCCCCGCGCCGCCCATCGCCCGCCCCAGGATCAGGTGCAGCCCGATGTCGCGGGCCTGCGGCAGCAGGTCCCCGAGTACGGCCAGCGGATTGGCGGACGTGGCCACCAGGTCGTAGTCGTCCACGATCACGTACAGGTCCTGGCCGGTCCACCAGCTCCTGGTACGCAACTGCTCGGAGGTGAGGTCGGGCGGCGGCAGCCGGGTCTGCATGACCTCGTAGATGCCCTTGAGCACGGTGGCCGCGGCGGTGCTGGAGGCGGCGTAGCCGATGCGGTGCTCGTTGTCGGCCGTGTCGAGCAGCGAGCGCCGGTAGTCGATGATGACGATCCGCGCCTCCAGCGGCGTGAACCGGTCGACGATGCCCTCGGCGACGACGCGCAGCAGGTTCGTCTTGCCGCTCTCGGTGTCGCCGAAGACGACGAAGTGCGCGTCGGCGTCGAAGTCGAGTGACACGGGCGCCAGGGCTGCCTCGTCGATGCCGATCGGGATGCGCGGCCCGCTCTGGTCCGGTCCGGGCAGCGTGTGCACGGGGAACAGGTCCGGCAGCAGCCGCACGGGCGGCGCCGGAGGCTGCCGCCAGGCGTTCGCCGCGTCCGCCACCAGCGCGGCGACCCCTTCGGCCAGGTCGTCCACCGTGGTCTTGCCGTCCACGCGGGGCAGCGCGGCGAGGAAGTGCAGGGCCTCGCGGGTGAGGCCGCGACCGGGCGCGCCCTCGGGCACGTTGGCGGCGGCCTTCCTGTCGATCTCCGACTCGAAGGAGTCGCCCAGTCTGAGCTCCAGCCGGGTGGAGAACATGTCGCGCACGTTGGACCGGAACTCCGACCACTTGTTGGCCGTGCCGACGACGTGAATGCCGAAGCCGAGCCCCCGGGAGACCAGCTCGCTCAGCGGCGCCTCCAGCGACTCGAACTCCTGGCGCATCGTGGCCCAGCCGTCCACGACGACGAAGACGTCACCCCAGCCGTCGCCCTCGTACTCGCCGGAGGCCACCAGACGGCGGTAGGTGGCGACCGAGTCGATGCCCCGCTCCACGAACAGCCGCTCCCTGCGCGCCAGCAGGGCCGTCACCTCCGCCACCGTCCGCCGCACCCGATCGGCGTCCAGCCTGGTCGCCACGCCGCCGACGTGCGGCAGCCCGGCCAGCGCCGACAGTGTGCCGCCGCCGAAGTCCAGGCAGTAGAACTGCACTTCCTTGGGCGTGTGGGTGATCGCGAGCGAGGCGATCAGCGTGCGCAGCAGCGTGCTCTTGCCCGTCTGCGGCGACCCGATGATCGCGGCGTTGCCCGCCGCGCCCGACAGATCCAGCCAGTACGGGTCGCGCCGCTGGTCGAAGGGGCTGTCCACGATGCCCACCACGGCGTGCAACCGGCCGGGGCGGTCCTGGTCGGTGCCTGCGGCGGTGAGTCCGTGCGACGGGGTCGCCAGGACGGGCGGCAGCAGCCGGTCGAGCGAGGCCGGCTCCTTGAGCGGGGGCAGCCAGATCCGGTGCGCGGCGGGTCCCTGCCCGTTCAGGCGGTCCACCACGATGTTGAGCAGGCTGTCCTGCTGCTCCCGGTCCTCGGCGACGGGCTCGGGCTCGACCTCGGGCGGCGGCGGCAGCGGCACCCGCTCGGTGCCGTACCAGACGATCTTGCCCTGGTGGCCGGGACGGGCGGCGACCGCCCGGCTCTCCCGCTGCGCCGGCTGGTAGGGGCCGGACACGTAGGCCGCCTTGAACCTGGTCATCCCGGTCGTCTCGAACATCAGGTAGGCGTTGCCGGGTTCGGGCGGCAGCGCGTAGGCGTCGGCGACGCCCAGCACCGCCCGGCTCTCCGCCGCCGAGAACGTCCGCAGCCCGATCCGGTACGACAGGTGCGTGTCCAGCCCACGCAGCCGTCCCGACTCCAGCCGCTGGGACGCGAGCAGCAGGTGCACGCCCAGCGAGCGCCCGAGCCGCCCGATCATCACGAACAGCTCGATGAACTCCGGCTTGGCCGACAGCAGCTCGCTGAACTCGTCCAGCACGATGAACAGCGTCGGCATCGGCGCCAGCGCGGCGCCCTGCTCGCGGGCCTGCTCGTAGTCGCGCAGCGAGCCGTAGTTGCCGGCCGAGCGCAGCAGCTCCTGGCGGCGGACCATCTCGCCGTGCAGGGCGTCGTGCATGCGGTCGACCAGCGGAAGCTCGTCCTCCAGGTTGGTGATGACCGCCGACACGTGCGGGAGCGTGTCCAGGCCCAGGAACGTCGCGCCGCCCTTGAAGTCGACCAGGACGAAGTTCAGCACCTCGGAGGAGTGGGTGATCGCCAGCGCGAGCACGAGCGTACGCAGCAGCTCGCTCTTGCCGGAGCCGGTGGCGCCGACCACGAGCCCGTGCGGGCCCATGCCGCCCTGCGCCGCCTCCTTGATGTCCAGCTCGACCGGGCGACCGTCGGCGCCCAGGCCGAGCGGCACCCGCAGCCGGTTCCTGACCGGCCGCGGCTGCCAGGTCACGGCGGCCGAGATCCGGCGGGCGTCACCGATGCGGAGCAGGTCGGTGAGCGTGGTGTTGGTGGAGAGCGCGTCGCGCTCCTCCTCCACCCCGCCCGCCACACCGGCCCGCAGCGGCGCGAGCTGCCTGGCCAGCGAGGCGAACGCGGGCAGGCCGAGTACGTCGGGCCGCCCGAGCGCGGTCCTGACCTGCTTGCCCATGTCGTCCTCGGCGACCCGGACCACTTCGTCGGCGGTGACGTCGAGGTACAGCGAGAGCTGCGCGGGCGCCTGTCCCGCCGACCCGCTGAGGTCGATCACGGTCACGCCCTCGATGGCGTCGGTCCCGAGCTGGCTGCCCGGCGGCACCCGGCCGCCGTCCAGGATCACCACGTGGTACGGCAGCGCGTCCTGCGAGAGCCCCCGGCTGAACCTGGGCCGGTCCTTCAGCTCGAACCCGAGCAGGTCGTCGAGCTCCGCGAGATCCCTGGTGACCAGCCGGACCGGGCCCGCCCCGTCCTCCTCCTGGGGATGGAAGGCGTGCGGCAGCCACTTGACCCACTCCCACTCGGCCGCCCGTTCGGCCCCGGTGCACACCGAGACCCGCAGGTCCTCGGGCGAGTGCAGGGCCACCGCCTGGGCCAGCGCGGCGCGGACCAGGCCGCGGGCGGCCTCGGGGTCGCCCGCGAGGGTGATCCGGGCGAAGGAGTGCAGCGCCAGCGCGACCGGCAGGCCGGGGACCGTGGCGTGGGTACGCACGAAACGGCGCAGCGCGCCGGCGGACATCGGGTCGAGGTCCTCGATCGGCCGGCTCTCCGGCGGGATCAGCGGCAGCGCGAGGCGCTGCGCGGAGGTGGCGATCCGCACCTGGCCGAAGTCGTCGTCGCGGGGCCGCCGCTCCCACAGCCGCGAGGTCATGACCAGCGACCACAGCGTGACGGGGTCGGGATGGTTCCAGGTCATCGCCTTGCGCTGCTGTTCGGCGGCCCGGCGGACGCGCCGGCGCACCTGCTCCAGGTAGCGGTAGTAGTCGCGGCGCTGGCCGTTGACGCGGCTCTTGCGCTCGCCGGTGGTCCTGAGCAGCTGACCCATCGTCATGCCCACCATCGAGACGGCGAACAGGCCGCTCGACACCATCATGATCGGGTTGCCCGTGCCGCCGCCGGTGAACATGAGCGCCATGGCGCCCGCCCCGGCGATCATCGGCAGGTAGGTCAGCACCTGGGTCAGGCCGCCGCCCGTGACCGTCTCGGGGATCTCGGGTGGCGCTTCCAGCAGGACCTCACCGCTCGGCTGCTCCGGCGGCCTGCGCCGCTCGGGCCGACGCACCACCCATGTGTTGCCGCTCACCGCACCTCACCGAACACGCCACCAAACAACCCTCATAAAAGCCCGTCAGACCCCGCATTCAGCGACATTTCAAATTTTCTCGACATATTTACGGCGGCGCGTCGGGAGCCGAGTCCATAAACTCCTCCAAGTGAGCGCCACCGGAACCGACCTGTGCCGGGTCACGATCGTCACCCCTCGGGGGTCCCTCGATCTCGGCCTGCCCTCGGACATGCCGCTGGCGAGCATGCTGCCGACGCTGCTGCGCATCGCGGGCGAGGGGCTCGCGGAGGCCGGCCTGGCCCACGGCGGCTGGGTGCTCCAGCGCGTGGGCGGGCAGCCGTTCGACCTGAACGTGACGCTGTCGGACCTGGCCGTGCACGACGGGGAGCTGCTGCACCTGCGGCCCCGGGGGCACGAGCTGCCCGAGACCGTCTTCGACGACGTGGCCGACGCCGTCGCGACCGGCGTGCTCGAACGCACCAGCCGCTGGCAGCCCGCCGTCACCAGGTCCTACGGCCTGCGGGCCGCCTCGGTGGCCCTGGGCGCCGGCGCCGCCGCCCTGCTGCTGACCGGACCGCCGTGGACGCCCGCCGCCATCGTCGCGGCGGGCATCGCGCTGGTGCTGCTGCTGGCCGCGGTGGCGTTGTCGCGGGCCCTGGGCGACGCGGGCGCGGGGGCGGCGATCGGGTACGCGGCGCTGCCGTACGGATTCGTCGCCGGACTACTCGGACCCGATTCGCCGACCGGGCTGGCCGGGCTGGGGGCGCCGCATCTGCTGGCGACGTTCGGGGTCACGTTGATGCTGGCCACGGCCACCGGGTTCGCGGTCGCCCAGGGTCGGGCGACGTTCCTCGGCGTGGCCTTCGCCGCGTTCTGCGGGCTGATCGGCGCGGTGGCGGTCATGGTCTTCGCCGTGCCGGCGGCCGGTATGGCCGCGCTGCTGGCCACGCTGGCCGTGGGCATGACGACGGTGGTGCCGTCGGTCTCGTTCCGGCTGGCCGGGATGCCGCTGCCCGCCCTGCCGACGACCGCCGACGAGCTGCGCCGCGAGGGCGGCGACCTGGACGGCCGGATGGTGATCGACCGGACGGTCGTCGCGGACGGCTTCTGCACGGGCCTGCTCGGCGGGGTGTCGCTCGTCGCGCTCGGCGCGCAGGTGCTGCTGGCGGTGGCGGGCACCTGGACGGCGATCGCGATGAGCCTGTCGCTCTCGGCCGCGCTGCTGCTGCGCGCCCGCGTCTTCGAAGGCCGCGGCCAGCGGATGTGGCTGCTGACCTCGGCCCTGCTCGGCGCCGGCCTCCTCGCCCTGGCCGTGGGGCTGGGCGCGACTCGCGAGGTGGTGCTGTTCGGCCTGGTGCCCGCGCTGGTCGTGCTCGCGCTGCTGGTGGCCGGGGTGTCGCTCTGGCTCGCGTCGGCGCGGCCCACTCCGTTCTGGGGGCGGCTGGCCGACATCCTTGACATCGTGCTGATGATCGCTCTGCTGCCGCTGGCGCTGGCCGTACTGGATGTGTACGAGACGATCCGCGGGCTGGTCGGCTAGGGCGTGAGCCGGTCCTTGGCCACCTCGTCCAGGGTCCGGCCGCCGTCCGGGGTCTTCACCCGCCAGTCGAAGTACTGGGCGCCGTCGGGCAGCGGGCTGCCCGGTGGCGGCGGCCGGAACGTGGCGGCCCGCGCCGGGTCCGAGGTGTCGATCCCGGCCCGCGCGAAGTCCACCCGAGAGGTGGAGGTCGTCCGCATGAACCCGAGCTGCCAGATGGCCGGGCCGCCCATCGCGGCGGCGACGCCGCCCACGCCCGCCTTGAGGAAGACCGACAGCCGCTCGGTGGAGCGGGCCAAGGCCGCGCTGGACTGCACGCCGGCCGCCCGCATCGCGAGGCGGGCGGCCACGGAGGACTGCGGGGCCAGTGCCATGACCTGCAGCGCGGTCAGTCTCAGATAGGTCTCCTGCGCGATCTTCGCCGCGGTGATCCAGTACGCGGCGATGGCGTCCCCGATGCTGTCGACGTGCCCCGCCACCCACTGCACGTTGTAGCGGTAGGTCTCCAGATCGGCCTTGAACCGCTCCGCCGCCGAGACGAACGCCTCCTGGTCCCTGGCGATCCAGTCCTTGCCCGAGTCGGCGATCACCCGGCTGATCGCGCCGCTGGCCGGCTTGTCGAGCTTGCCGCCCGCGCCCGCCTGCAGGTTGGCCGCCGCCTCCCAGATGCCGGGCACGTTCGCGACCGCGGGCAGGGTGGCGAGCAGCCCGATGAGGACGGAGGGTTCCAGCTTCGCGGCCTGCCTGAGGCTCCGTTGCACCGCGGCGGGGTTGGGCGGGATCTTGTACGCCCCGGAGCCCGCCTTGCCCGTGCCCGCGATCTTCCGGATCCCGCCCTTCACGGCTTGACCCGCTGGACCGCGGCGTCCTCGGCGGCGATCCAGTTCTGCTGCGCGTACTTCAGCGCCCCGTCCTCCCAGCCGGTCAGCACGCTCCTGGCCGTGTCGGCGTCCCGCTGGAGCGTGTCGAGCAGCGAGGAGTAGAGCGCGCCGACCGTCCACTCGCCGAGCAGTCCCCAGCCGGGGAAGGCGATGGACTCGTTCTCGTCGAGGATCCGGCGCACCGCGTCGAAGATCGGGATGAGGTCGTCTCTGAGCACCTGCCGGACCTCTCCGATCGCGGCGGGCGTGATGTAACGCGTATCCGGCTTCACGCCGGTAACTATGCGACACCACCCGACGTTCCCGGCGAAACCGGGCACGCATTTAATGATCACGCCATCCGCCGGTAACCGGGGGTTGGCGTCGAGGACCACCATTACAGAACTGTTGAAGTATCGCGCTCTGGTCGTTTTTATCTGGATAAATTGGGCCGGGCGAATTCCGGGGAGGTGAGGCGTGCACAGCCAGCGCGACCTCTACCAGGCGTACCGGCTCACGGTCCAGCGCATCGGCCTGGCCCTGATGCGCGCCCAGCCGAACCAGCCCGAGTGGCCGCTACGACGCCAGAACATCGGCTTCCTGGCCGGCGCGATGGTCGCCGTGCTGCTGGGCGTCGGGTTCGCGGTCCTGGGGCTGATCCGGCCCAGCGGCACGAAAGCGCTACGGGACCCGGGGACGCTGATCATCGAACGCGAGACCGGCGCCCGCTACGTCTACAGCCAGCCGCAGCGCCGGCTGATCCCGGTCGCCAACTACGCCTCGGCCCGGCTCGTGCTCGACTCGCCGCAGATCACCGAGCGGGTGGTCGCCAGGGAGGCGCTGAGCTCGTACGAGCGCGGCACGCCGGTCGGCATCCCGGGGGCGCCCGACTCGCTGCCGTCCGCCCAGCGGCTCGCGGGCGGTCCCTGGTCGGTCTGCGTCCAGGAGCGCGAGAGCGACACGGGGCGGGTGCCGTACGTGACGCTGATCGCCGGGCGGCAGGCAGGCGATCGGCCGCTCGCCGAGGACAGCGCGATGCTCGTGGACGTCGGCGGGCAGACCTGGGCGATCTGGCACGGCGCGCGGATGCGCGTGCCCGCCGGGATCGCGCGCGGCCTGAGCGGCACCGACCCGGCGGCCGTCCCCGTGGCCTGGCTCAACGCGCTGCCGGAAGGGCCGGACCTGGCCGCGCCCGCGATCGAGGGGCGGGGCCGCCCGGTCACCGGGCCCGGCGGCGAGAAGGCCGCCGTGGGCCAGGTCTTCCGGGCCACGGCCGTCGCGGGCGGCGAGCCGCGCTGGTACGTACAGGCGGCCGACGGCCTGGCCCCCATCACCCGCACGCAGGCGACACTGCTGCTGAGCGACCCGGCGGCGTACGACAGCGGCACCACCGCCGAGATCAGGATCGACGCGGCGACGGCCAACGCCGCCCCGCGCTCCCGCACCAAGATCCCGGCCGACGGCCTGCCCGCGTCGATGCCGAAGATGACCACCTACGACCCGGCGAGCCCGCTCTGCGCGGTGTACGCCGACGCGGACAAGGGCTCGGTCCGCGCCCGGCTGATGTCCGGCGGCACCCTGCCCGCGCCGCACGGCGACGCCACGGATCTCGTACGGCTACCGCCGGGCCGGGCGATCGTGGCCGGTGTCCTGCCCGGCGACGGCCAGCTCGACGCGGTGCAGTCGTACTACCTGGTGACGGACGAGGGCCGCCGCTACGCCGTGCCGAACGCGGACGTGCTGGGCAAGCTGGGTTACGACGCCAAGCGCGCCACCCCGGTGCCCGCCAACGTGCTGCAGCTCATCCCCGAGGGGCCGGTGCTGGACCCGGCGCGCGCCGCCAAGCCGGTGGCCGGCGACGCACCAGCTCAGTAGCCTCGGTAGGCTCCGCCGGTCTTCGTGCCGACGACGCCGGGCACGTTGGAGACCGAGCCGTAGCGCTCGATGGCGTAGCGGACCCCGGCGATGATGTTGTCGACGGGGTCGTAGATGTTCTCGTGGCCGGGCAGCTTCCACCGGTTGAACGTGGGGTCGATCGTCTGCATGAGGCCCTTGGACGGTGTGCCCTTGGCGGCGTTGGAGTCCCAGTTGTTGATCGCGTTCGGGTTGCCACCCGACTCGTGCCGGATGATGGTCCAGATGTCGTTCGCGTTCATCTTCTCGACCGGGTAGCCCTGTGCCTTGAGGACGTTGACGGCCTGCGAGATCCAGTCGGCCACCTGGCCCTGCGGGGCCGGTCCGCCGCCTGCCGGGGGCGGGCCGCTCGGCCCGTACCCACCGAAACCGGGCAGGCTCGGCGATTGGCCCCTCGTCCCGCTCGTCCCGCTCGTCCCGCTCTCGGCGAGGGTCGCGCCGTTCTGTTGCCGCGACGGGGTCCAGTCCATGGCCCTCCCCGGACCTGGGGCGAAGGGCTCCGTATCCGGCTCCGGCCAGTTCTCGGTGGATCTGGCCAGGCCGCCCAGCAGGCCCTGGATGCCGGCGGCGGCCGTGCCCAGGGCGTTGTTCGCGGTCGTCCGCTGCTCCTCCAGTAGCTTGCGGGCGTCACCGGCCAGCGACTGGACACCGCTCAGGATCTGGTCCTGTGTGGCCTGCGGGTTTGCGGCCTGGAAGTCGCGTACGGCGGCGGCGTAGTTCTGGCAGATGCCGTTCGCCTGGGACTCGGCCGTCCGGAGGGCCTCGGCGGCGGTGGCCAGGTGCGTGGCGCACTGCGACAGCACACTCTGCAGGGTGTCGCCGATCTTTCCGGCCCGGTCCATGTACGTGATGAACGCGTCGGCGCTCGACCCCTGCCAGGCGGCGTCCAGGTCGCCGACGGCCGTCCTGACCGCGGCGGTCTGCCCTCGGCTGGTGTCGGCCGCCGTCCGCCACACCTCGGCGACGCGGCCGGCCGCGCCCGGGTCGCCCACCAGCGTCGCGGCCAGCGTGGCCAGCTCGGCGCCACCGGGGACGCCCCGCGCGTCCTCGATACCGCTCATGGGCGCACCGCGACCTCATCGACGCCGCCCACCGAGGCACCGCAACCCCGTCGATGCCCGGTCACCGGCGCACCGCGGCCCCGTCGGCGCCGGTGAACGTCCGCTCCACGGCGTCCAAGGCCCGCTCCACGGCCAGGAGATGGTCGCCGAGCGTGCGCGAGGTGGTCCCGGCGGCGTCCTTGAGCGCGCTCACCGCGGCGGCCAGCGCCCCGGCGTTCGCGAGCCCGCCGAAGGCGGCCTGGTCGATCGCCGCGCCGGACACCGACCCGGCGACCTCGGCGAAGGCACCGGACGCGTCCTTGGCCGCCGTCCCGCACCCGTCGAGCGCGTCACGGTGATATTTCACGACCACGTGCATCCTCTCTCAGCGCCGGAACAGCGACAGCAGTTCCTCGGCCCGGTCGGTGCGGGCGATCCAGACCTCGCGGCCACGGCGCTCCCTGCTGATCAGCCGAGCGGCGTGCAGCCGGTCGCAGTGGTAGGTGATCCCGCTGGGCGCGATCTTGACGTTGGAGGACAGCATGCTCATCGTCATGGGCTGGTCGAGCTGGCAGAGCAGCTCGGCGCGCACCGGGCCGACCAGGGCGGAGAGCGCGTCCACGTCGGGCGCGACCGGGCGGCGCCACAGCGACTCGGCACCGGGCACGGGGTAGGCGATCCACACCGCGTCGGGATGGTCCAGGCTGACGATCACGGCGTCCCTGCCCGCCAGCATCGGCACCAGGATGATCCGCCGGTTGCCCAGCTCGTACGTGCTGGCTTCGATGTCGGCGATCAGCAGGCCGCGCTCGCCGTACCGGATGCGGTCGTTCAGTGAGCCCAGCAGCAGCTCGGGGCCGCCGCGGACGGAGGCGATGCCGACGCGCTCGATCTCCCGGTCGAGCAGTGGCCGCGCCCGCTGCCAGAGCGGCTCGGTGGTGTGCCAGACGTCGTTGAGCGCGGTGGCGTACCCGCGCAGCCAGCGGCCGGGCCGCTCGGCGGCGGCCCTCCAGTGCGTCGGCAGCTCGCCGTCGCCGAACGCCTGCTCCAGGTCCTTGATCAATGACTCGGGCGGAATGTCGCTCAGCGCGCTCACCTGGGCCGACACGGACATGTCGTCCATGGGGGTGATCGGCGCGACGCTGTCGGGCACGACGGAGTAGCCGGGAGCGGCGAGCGGAAGTACCGCCTCGCGTCCCAGCGGGCTCACCCTCGCCTGGACCGCGCGCCGCCACAGCTCGGGCAGGCCGCGCCGGCGACCGGCCAGCGCGTCGGCGATCACGGCGAGAGCGGTCAGGTTCGGAGAGATC
The DNA here is from genome assembly GCF_019396345.1 of Nonomuraea guangzhouensis. Taxonomy (GTDB): domain Bacteria; phylum Actinomycetota; class Actinomycetes; order Streptosporangiales; family Streptosporangiaceae; genus Nonomuraea; species Nonomuraea guangzhouensis. The sequence continues at coordinate 553,718 of NZ_JAHKRM010000001.1, forward strand.
GACACGGACAGCTGAGGAGCGGAGGTCACTCGTAGCTCGCTCCACACGTTCGTTCTGGTTACCGGAGCCCCCACGGGTCGTACTGTATGCAGATGTGACATATCTGGATGGATGCTTCAAATAAGCTGGAAAGGTCTGGCTAAGCAGGTCGTACGGGCGCATGAGGTGGAGACCGGACCTGCGCCTTCCGGTCTCCACCGGCTATGTGGTCACCTCACGCTCAGGTGATGCGGACACTTCTGGTGCTCAGCCGCATGATGCGCTCCCGTTCAGATGTTCCGCCTGTGTGCTGCGAATCGAACGTATGCCTCAAGACTCACATCTGACTTACAAGTCACTTACAGCACAGACCGGGCGTACCAGATGTCCCCTTCTGTCGCGTACATCCCTTGACATCCGCTGATGTGACAAGTTACCTTTCCCGAAACCTAGGATTAACGTTCACGTGAACGTTCATCCTGGCGGCGAAGATCGTCTATGGAAGGGCGTCCTGGACGTGGAGACGATTCATGATCCGGCCGGGGACCTGCGTCGCGCGTTGATCGCGGCGGACCCGAAACTTTCGAAGTTCAACCCTCTCCCCCGCATACTCGCCTTCGACGAGTTCACCACCGGGACACACGGCTGGTGCGAACTCATCGGCAATCACGACGGCTACGGGAACCTCGACAAGGTCGACGTCCACATGCGTGACTTCCGGCCGCCGCAGCTCAGCTCGTGCGATTTCTTCGACATCGGCACCCACGGCGCGATGAGCGGCAACTACGCGCTGAAGGTGGCGACCAGGCCGGTGGCCGGTCACACCGCCGTCGCGATCCGCCGGCTGACCATGGCCCAGCGCGGCGTCATTCAGTTCGAGACGTACTTCACCTACAAGACGGAGGCGGCGACCGCGGAGACGTCGCTCGGCGACACCTTCGGCGAGGTGGCCTGGGACGGCAACCTGCACCCGTCGGAGGCTCAGTTCGGCGCGTTCACCGTGGCCACGGACCTCTGCGACGGCGACGGCATCCGCTACCACTGCGTCGCCCGCTACCAGAACACCGACCTGGACAACCGGCTCACCCGGCGCTGGGTCTACCCGGTGGTGCCCGAGCCGACGCCCAGGGACAACCTGCACAACCAGGAGAACCTGTCCCCCACCGAGGACTTCACCGCGCCGGATCCCGCCGACTGGCACGCCTTCGACGAGGAGCCTCAATACCTCTGCTACAACGAGGTCCCGACCAAGGTGAATTGGCATTACCTGCGCTGGCAGTTCGACACGCGCACCCGGACGAATATCGAGCTCCAGGTCAATGACCGGGTCATGGACATGCGACAGATACCCGTCCCCCAGTATCCCGACAAATACGAGGGACTGGAGAACCTGCTGAACTTCTACGTCAGCGTGCGCACCCATTCTCCGGTCCGCAACTTTCTCTTCCTCGATTCCGCACTGATTTCCGTGGATTGGTGACGTCGGCATGAAGCATGCACTTACCGCGGTCCTGGAACGGAACACCACTTTCACCGCCGACTTCGCCACCGAACCGTACGAGGCCGGCTGGGCGACGGAGGCGCGCTGGTTCGTCAAGACCCTGGCCCTGGAGGGCGAGCTGCGCCTGGTCACCCAGGTCTCCCCCGACGGGCTGCACTGGTGCGACGACGACGAGACCCCCGAGCAGGTGGTCACCGAGGCCGGACTGGTGAGCTGGCGGGTGCGGGAGTTCGGCCACTGGCTGCGGCTGCGGGCCCACCTCGACGGGGGCGATCCCCAAGCGAAGATCCTGATCTACCTGGCACTGAAGAGCTGACGGGAGCAACCGACATGGCAGCAATGGACGAGGTGGACAGGCGCAGGTTCCTGTCTCTCCTCGGAGCCGGGGTCGCCGGCGTCTCCCTTCCCGGGCTGGTCGCGGGCTGCGCTCCCGGCGGCGCCGGAGCCGGATCGGGGTCGGCGAAGGACCGCCCGCTCAGCGCCGCGTTCAACCAGCCGATCAACGACCTGGACCCGCACGGCGCGAGCGCGGTGGACGAGGCGTCGCTGCTGGCCAACCGGCAGATCTACGACACGCTCGTCACCCGGACCGGGGAGGAGCTGGCCCCGAAGCTGGCCAGGTCGTGGACGCAGCCCGACGACAAGACCTGGGAGTTCACCCTCCGCGACGACGTCACCTTCCACGACGGCAGCAAGCTGACCTCGGCCGACGTGAAGGCGTCACTGGAGCGGCTGGCCAAGTCCGACGGCCCGCAGAAGCCGCTGTGGACCGCGATCGACACCGTGGAAGCACCCGGCCCGCACACCATCAGGATCACCACCACCGATCCCCTCGGCACCCTGCCGACGAACCTGACGCTCGCCTTCATCCTGCCCGCCGCCCAGCTGGGCCGGGCCGACTTCTTCCGCAAGCCGATCGGCAGCGGCCCCTTCGCCGTCGAGTCGTTCACCCCGTCGTCCCAGCTGCTGCTCAAGCCGGTCAAGAACTACTGGGGCGGCGCCGCCACCCTGCCCGGCCTGCGCCTGCCGTACATCCCGGAGACCTCGACCCGGATGACGTCGCTGCAGAACGGCGAGGTGGACGTCACCTGGATCATCCCGCCGGACGAGCTGAAGCGGCTGGCCGGGGTGGACGGCGTGCGCATCGAGAGCAAGCCGGGCGTGAACTACTTCCTCGCCTGGTTCAACTGCGGCCGCAAGCCGTTCTCGGACGCGCGGGTCCGCCGCGCGCTCTACCACGCGCTCGACATCAAGGGCATCGTGGCGAGCCTGTACGGCGACGCGGCCACGGTCATGGACGCCCCGATCCCGGCCGCGGTCTTCGGCCACGCGAGTCAGCAGCCGTACGCCTACGACCCGGAGCTCGCCAAGCGGGAGCTGGCCGAGGCCGGCTACTCCGGAGGCATCCGCACCTCGATGATGTGGTTCAAGGACACCGGCCCGCTGGCCACCGAGCTGGCGCAGTCGCTCATCTCGGCCTGGGCCAAGGTGGGCGTCGTCGTGGAGCAACAGCAGATCGAGAAGGCGGCCTGGATCAAGCGGCTGACCGCCCTCGACTGGGACATCGAGCTCCAGGTCAACACGGTGACCACCGGCGACGCCGACTACACCCTGGGCCGCCTCTACACCAGTACGGCCAACCGCATGGGTTACGCGAACAAGGAGCTCGACGGCATCCTCGCCCAGGCCCGCTCGACCGCCGACCAGGAGAAGCGCAAGTCGCTCTACGCCCAGGCGTGCGAGATCATCTGGCGGGACGCGGTCGGCGTCTTCCCCGCGGCACTGTCCAGCACGTACGGACTGCGCTCCCCGGTCAAGGGCTTCAGCCCGGCGGCCAACAGCCAGCCCGAGTTCCGCACGGTGTCGACCGCGCAGTGATGCCCGTGCGCCTCCATCGATTCTGGGGACACCATGCCTGAGGGACACCGGACGACCCTGAAGGACATCGCCGAGAGCCTCGGCGTGTCGGTCAACACCGTTTCGCGCGCGCTCGCCGACAAGGACAGCGTCGGCGTGGAGACCAGGAACCGCGTCAAGGCCGAGGCGGAGCGGCTCGGCTACGTGCCCAACGTCACGGCCCGCTCGCTGGTGCTGGGCTCGGCCAGCACCTTGGGCATGGTGATCACCAATCCGTCCAACCCGTTCTACGCGCAGCTCATCAGCGGCATGGAGCAGCACTGCCGCAAGCACGGCTACTCGCTGCTGCTCATGGCGACGGAGGAGAGCCTGGACAACGAGCGGCGCGCGGCCGAGGAGCTGCTGCGCCGCGGCGTCGACGGGGTGCTCGTGGTGACGGTGCAGGAAGGCGCCGAGCACTGGCGCCGGTTCCGGTCCGCCGGGGTCCCGCTCGTACTGATCAGCCGGGACGTTCCCGAGCTGAACGCCGACCTGGTGGGCGTCGACCACGTCCTGGGCGGTTACCAGGCGGCCAGTCACGCCATCGCGCGGGGCGTCAGGAAGATCTGCTTCCTGGAGGAGGACCTGGGCGTGTCGTCGGTGACCGACCGGGTGGCGGGCTACCGCCGGGCCATGGCCGAGAGTGGGCTGCCCGTGGAGCCGGACACCGTGATCAAGGTGCCGACCAGACGGCTGGAGCAGAGCGCGATGCCGTGGGATCCGGGCGAGGCGTACCGGCTGGCCAAGGACGTGCTCCGCACTGCGGACCGTCCGATGGCCTTCGTGGCGGGCAACGACTATTTCGCGCTCGGCGTCTACCGGGTGGCCGACGAGGCCGGTCTCCGGATCCCGGAGGACGTGCTGGTGGTCGGCTACGGCGGCCATCCGTTCGCGCCGTACGTCATCCCCGCCCTCACCACGGTGGAGCTGCCCGCGGCGGAGATCGCCGTGTCCGCCGTGGACCACATGCTCCGGCGGCTGAAGCGGCCGCCGGTGGAGGGGCCCCCGGAGAAGATCCTCTTTCCGCCCCGGCTGGTGGAGCGGGCGTCGAGCGGGGGCGGCAGATGACTGCTTTCGTCGGGCGCCGGCTGGCCCAGGCGCTGCTCCAGATCTGGGGCGCCATCACCATCGTCTTCGTCGCCCTCCGGGTGCTGCCCGGCGACCCCGCCGAGCTGATCCTGGGCAGCCAGGCGACATCGGAGCAGCTCGCCGGGCTCCGTGCCCAGCTCGGGCTCGACGACCCGCTGCCGGTCCAGTACCTGCACCATCTCCAGGGTCTCCTGCGCCTCGACTTCGGCCAATCGTGGCGGCAGGGCATGAGCGCTCTCGACGCCTGCCTGGAACGGCTCGGACCGACCCTGGTCCTGTCCGCCTGGGCCATGGTGTTCACCGTGGTGCTGGGCTTCCTCGCGGGCTCCTACGCGGCCCGGCACGCGAACTCCGTGGCCGACCGCCTGATCTCGGTGTCGTCGCTGGTCGGCCAGGCACTGCCGCCCTTCTGGATCGGCATCATGCTCTCGCTGATCTTCGCTCGGGGACTGCAGATCCTGCCCAGCACGGCCGACGGCACGATGGCCGGCCTCCTGCTGCCCGCCTTCACGCTCGCGCTCCCGTTCGTCGGGTGGCTGGGCCGCCTGGTGCGGACGGGGGTGCTGGAGGAGATGAACCAGGACTACGTCCGTACGGCCCGCGCCAAGGGGATGAGCGACGGCGTCGTGTTCTACATCCACGTCCTGCGCAACACCCTGGTCCCGGTGGTGACCATGCTGGGCCTGCTCATGGGCAACTTCATCGCCAACGGCGTCATCGTCGAGGTGGTCTTCGCCTGGCCCGGGATCGGCAGGCTGCTCGTGGACTCCATCACCTTCCGCGACTACGCCGTGGTCGAGGCCGTCCTGACCGTGATCACGGTCTGCTACATCACGCTCAACCTGCTGGTCGACGTGCTCTACGGCTACCTCGACCCCAGGATCCAGTTGGAGAACGCATGATGCCGCTGAAGCTCCGCGGCCGGACCGCCGGACTGCCGCCGCGCGCTCACTTCGCCCTCGGGACGGTGCTGGTGTTCGTGGTGGCGGGCGTGCTGGGGCCGCTGCTGGTGCCCTTCGACGCCGCAGCCACCAGCCCGCCCGACCGGCTGCTGCCGCCCGGGACCCGGCTGTCCGACGGCGCCGTCGCCTGGCTCGGCACCAACCAGGTCGGCCAGGACATCCTGGCCGCGGTGCTGGCGGGGATGCGTACCTCGCTGACCGTGGCCCTGGTCACCGTGGTCGTCGCCGGCTCGGTCGGCCTGCTGATGGGGCTGCTGGCGGGCTACTTCGGCGGCTGGGCCGACGGGGTCATCTCCCGGCTCGGCGACATCCAGCTCGCCTTCCCCAGCCTGCTGCTCGCCATCATGCTGGCCGGCGTGCTGGGCCCGAGCATGACGAACGTGATCATCGCCCTCGCGGTGACCCGCTGGGTGATCTTCGCCAGGGTGGTACGAGGCTCGGCGCTCGCGGTCCGCGACCGGGAGTTCGTGGACTCGGCCCGGGTGATGGGCGCCTCGCACGGGCGGATCCTGATCCACTACATCCTGCCGTCGTGCCTGCCGCCACTGCTGGTGGCGGCGACCGTGCAGATCGGCCTGACCATGGTCGCCGAGGCCTCGCTGAGCTTCCTCGGCCTCGGTGTTCCGCCCTCCCAGGCCTCCTGGGGCTCGACGATCGCCCAGGGCCGCGACTACCTGGCGTCGGCGTGGTGGATCGCGGCGGCGCCCGGCGCCGCGCTGGCGCTGGTGGTGGTCAGCATCGGCATCCTCGGTGACCTGCTCCGCGACGCCTCCGACCCGATGACGGAGCTGTGACGATGACGCCAGACGTGACCCCGCTGCTGGAGGTCGACGACCTCGCCGTGGAGTTCGACACGCCGAAGGGGCCGCTCCGGGCGGTCCGAGGGGTGTCCTTCCAGGTCGACGAGGGCGAGACGCTGGCGATCGTCGGCGAGTCCGGCAGCGGCAAGAGCGTGACGGCGCAGGCGCTGCTGGGGCTGGTGCCACCGCGGGCCCGCGTCACCGGAGGCCGCGTCGCGATCGAGGGCCGCGACGTCACCGGGCTCTCCGACCGGGAGTGGCAGCAGTTGCGCGGCGAGCGCATCGCGATGATCTTCCAGGATCCGCTGAGCGCGCTGAACCCGTCGCTGACCGTGGGCTACCAGATCGCCGAGATGTTCCGCAGGCACCGGGGCCTCGGCCGGGCGGAGTCCCGGCGCCTGGCCACGGAGCTCATGGTCCAGGTGGGCATCCCGGACGCCGCGCGGCGCCTGGACGACCATCCGCACCGCTTCTCCGGCGGCATGCGCCAGCGGGTCATGATCGCGATCGCGCTGGCCCTCGACCCCCGCCTGCTCATCGCCGACGAACCCACCACCGCCCTCGACGTCACCGTCCAGGCGCAGATCCTGCGGCTGCTGCGGCAGCGCCAGCGGGCCGACCGGCTGGGCATGATCCTCATCAGCCACGATCTCGGGGTGGTCGCGCGGGCGGCCGACCGGGTGGCGGTGATGTACGCGGGCCGGATCGCCGAGGTGGGCACCGTGGCGCAGGTGTACGAACGTCCCGCGCACCCGTACACGCTGGGCCTGATGCGCGCCGTGCCCGCGGTGCGCGACGGCGGCGGCCCGCTGGTGGCGATCGACGGCCAGCCGCCCGATCCGACCGCGCCGCCCGCCGGCTGCTCCTTCCACCCCCGTTGCCCGTTCGCCCGTGACAGGTGCCGGGAATCCGAGCCCGAACCGCGAGAGGTCGCCCCGGGCCGGGCCAGCGCCTGCCACTTCGCCGAGGAGGTGATCGCGGGTGTCCACACCGGCGCTCGCTGAGTCCCGCACCGGCCCGCCTCTGCTGGAGCTGGTCGATCTGGTCACCGCCTACCGCCTGCGCGGCGGGCTCGGCCGGGCCGGCGCCGAGGTGCGTGCCGTGGCCGGGGTGAGCCTCGACGTACGGGCCGGGGAGACCGTGGGCCTGGTCGGCGAGTCCGGCTGCGGCAAGTCCACGATCGCCAGGACCATCGTCGGCCTGGTACGCCCGTCCAGCGGTCAGGTCCTGTTCGAGGGCCGCGACCTGGCGACCCTGCCGGCCAAGGAACTGCGCGGGCTCCGACAGGACATCCAGCTCGTCTTCCAGGACCCGTACGCCTCGCTCAACCCGCGGATGACCGTCGCCAACCTGATCAAGGAGGCGTGGCGGATCCATCCGGGGATCGTGCCGCGGGACCGGTGGGACGAGGAGGTGCGGAGCCTGCTGGACCGCGTCGGCCTGCGACCCGAGCACGCCGGCCGGTATCCGCACCAGTTCTCCGGAGGGCAGCGGCAGCGCATCAGCATCGCCCGCGCGCTGGCCGTACGCCCGCGGCTGATCGTCTGCGACGAGGCCGTGTCCGCGCTGGACGTGTCGGTCCGGGCGCAGATCCTGAACCTGCTCGAAGAGCTGCGGCGGGACCTGGGGGTCGCCTATCTGTTCATCTCCCACGATCTGGGGGTCGTCCACCACATCTGTGACCGGGTCGCGGTGATGTACCTGGGCAAGATCGTCGAGATCGGCGCCAAGGAGAGCGTCTACCTGCGGCCGTCGCACCCGTACACGCGGGCTCTGCTGTCGGCGGCGCCGAGCCTGGACGACTGGCGGGACGGCGGGCGGCAGGAGATCGTCCTGAGCGGAGATGTTCCTTCGCCGTTGAACCCGCCGTCAGGCTGCCGTTTCCGCACCCGCTGCCGGCTGGCCCAGGATCGATGCCGCGACGAGGAGCCGGTGCTGCTCGACCGCGGCACCGCCCACCCCGTGGCCTGCCATTTCCCCGAGACCGACCCGTCCTGACGACCCCCCCGGCGGACGGCTCGGCTCCGTCCGCCTCGTGAAGGAGCGATCGATGTCGAACCGATTCCTGTCCGCCCTGGTGGGGGTCGCCGTACTGGCCGCCACGCTGGCCGGGGGCGGCCCAGCCGCGGCCGGCGTGGCGGTGGCCGCGGGCAGCCCGACCGCGACCACGCCGGCCGTGGGCGGTCCGGCGGTGGGCGGTCCGGCCTCGGCCAGCGCCGCCACCTGCGCGGACGCGCCGGACGCGCCGGTCACCAAGGGCGCGGTCTTCAACGACCCCGTGGGAGGCGACGCGGCCGCCATCGTCCGGCGTCTCTGCGGCCTGATCCACCAGACCCCGGCCGGCGCCCGGATCCAGGTCGCCCACTTCGTCATGTCCGGCCAGGCGGGCACGGACTTCGCCGGCGAGCTGATCAAGGCGCATCAGCGCGGGGTCGAGGTGCGGGTGATCCTGGACGGCGACGCGCGCGGCGCGACCGTGGCGTCGCAGTTGTCGGCCGCACTCGGCACGGACATCTCCGCGGGCTCCTGGCTGCACGTCTGCACCGGCCCGCCGTCGGGCGGCACGGCGGCCTGCATCGGCAGCAAGGGCCAGCACAACAAGTTCTACCTGTTCTCGCGGACCGGCGGCGCCTCCGACGTGGTGGTGCAGTCGTCGGCCAACCTCACCGACCTGAACTCCTCGACGTACTGGAACAACGCGGTCGTCCTCCCCGGCGACAAGCAGTTGTACCGGGCGTACGACAGCTACTTCCAGGATCTGGCGGCGGAGCGGAAGAACCCGGACTACTACCGCATCACCACGACCCGTTCCGGCCGGGTCTGGTTCTTCCCCCGCGCCGGGACGGACGTCACCACCGACACCGTCGCCGAGAACCTCGGCAAGGTCCGCTGCACTCCCGGCACGAAGATCCGCGTCGGCATGTCGGAATGGGACACCTACCGCATCGCCATCCCCCAGAAGCTACGCGCGCTGGCCGCCCAGGGCTGCTCGGTCAAGATCGTCTACGGCATCATGGACGACGAGGTCAAGCAGTTGCTGCTGGCCGAGCCCCGGATCGAGCTGCGCACCCTGGGCACCGGTGACGCGCTGCCCGGCCGGATCCACTCCAAGTACCTGCTCGTCGAGGGCTCCTTCGCCGACGACGCCCACGCGCACGTGGTGCTGACGGGCAGCCACAACTACATCGAGACCTCGCTCCGCCGCAACGACGAGACCCTGCTGCGGCTCACCGACCCGGACATGTACCGCCAGTACGTCGCCAACTTCGAGCGACTGCGCACGGTCGCACCCCTGGCCTCCACGACCTGACCCCCGCCCCACCCCACCTCGCGCCTCCCGCCCCGCGCCCCTCGCCACCAGACCGCCCCTCGCCACCCCGCAGGCGATCACCGCTCCGCCAACCTGGGGGTGGCCCGAGGGTCCGGGGGTGCTCCAGCCCGGAGATCCCGGGGGGTGGCCCGAGCCCGGAGGTCCGGACGCGGGAGGTCCGGACGCGGGAGGTCCGGACGCGGGACATTCGAGCGCGGGACGTCCGGGCTATGCCGGGTCGTTGCCCTTGTTCAGGCGGTGCGCGGGGACGGGGATGGCCGGGAACGGGTTGTCGGGGAGCAGGATCACGCGGCGGGCCTGGTCGCCCTGCAGGGCCGCGTCCAGGTGCAGGAGCGCCGCGCCGATGCCCGCCGCGCCGACCATGTAGCCCGTGTCCGCCGACACCTCGCCGGGACGCAGCCGCCGATACGCCTGGTACCACCGCAGTCCGCGCCCGTCGTGGTCGACCGCGCGGCCGATCAGGTGCTCGGCCAGCACCCCGGCGAAGTCCAGGTACGACTTGCGCCCCGTCGCCGCCCACAGCCCGACGAACAGCTCCACCAGCCCGGCCGTGCCGCAGCACTGGCAGGAGACGTTCCAGAACCCGGGGGTGCGCCGGTGCGGGACGCCGCTCTCCACGATGCCGTGCGCCAGCCGCTCGCACCAGGCCAGGTCGTCGGCCTCCCCCGTGACCCGGTACAGCTCGTAGAACAGCCGCGCCACCCCGGCCGAGCCCGAACAGAAGCCCAGGTAGTGCAGCCCCCGGCCCTGCGGCACGTGGTGCGGCACGGCGGCGCACCGCCCGGCCACGACGCTGACCATCCGGACGAAGCCGGCCCCTCGGCGCGCCGCGTCGAGGAAGAGCGGGTCGCCGGTGATGCCGTACAGGCGGGCGAGCAGGAACGCCGTGCCCGCCGTACCGGACAGGAAGCCCGGCGTGACAGCGTCCACCGGCAGATCGGCCCGGCCACCGGCCACGTCGCCGAGCCTCCCCGGCAGGTCGGCGGAGTCGCCGGGCCAGATCTCCCCGTCCGCCAGGCTCCCACCGCCGGACCAGGTCTGCCCGCCTGGCAGGCTCCCGCCGCCGAATCCGGCCGGCGGGCACCCGTCGTCGAGCGGCCCGAACCGGTGGCCGGGAACGGCCAGGCGGGCGATGCGGGCCCCCGCCTCGACAGCGAGGTCCAGGTAGGCGGGTACGCCGAGCATCGAGGACGCGTGCAGCAGGCCGAGCACCACGCCGCCGTCGCCGCTCTGCGCGGGATCCCGCGACCAGCCGGGGCCACCGTCGAGGGGGCGGGCGGAGCGGACGATCCGGTCGGCAGCGGCCACGGCGGCCTCCTCGAACCGGCCGTCCCCGAGCACCCAGCCGGCCTCGGCGAGCGCGACCACGGTGCCGGACAGCCCGTGATAGAGCGACAGGCTGGTCTGCTTCCCCCACGTCTCGGCGAGATAGCCGGCGCCCGCGCGGGCGTCGTCCAGGTACGCCTCGTGGCCCGTCGCGGCGGCGAGCTCCAGGAAGAACAGCACGATGCCCGCCGCCCCCGCGTAGAGCGAGGCCGGTTCGGGAGCGAGGGCCGACTTGCCCCGGGGGTCGGGGTTGGCCCGCCAGTGCCGGCCGCGCTCGTCGTCGACGGCCGCGGACCGAATCCAGCGGCCGGCCATGATGGCGGCGTTCAGCGGCGTCTCAGCACGCTCGCTCGATGAGCGCGTCCGATCCAAGCTCATGCGCTTCATTATCCCACACATTTGGTAGGAAATTAAGGGTTGTCGACGAAACCTCACGCCTCCGGGGCCAGGATGGCGATGGCGGTCAAGATCAGGCCGTCGCCGGTCATCCACCGGCCGGTGAAGCCACCCAGCCGCCGCCCCTGCCAGCGGGGCCCGAGAACCAGCAGGTGCGCGCTGAACGTACGCCGCACCGGGTCCACCGAGATCCGCGCGTCCTGGAAGTCGAGCCACCGCTGCGCCAGCGGGAACCACGCTTTGTACACCGTCTCCTTGGCGCTGAACAGCAGCCGGTCCCAGCACACCGCCGGATGCTCGGCGGCGAGGCGGCGGAGCATCTCGCGCTCCTGCGGCAGCGAGACGGCCTCCACGACGCCTTCGGCGAGCGGCTCGTTGGGCTCGCCGTCGATGCCGATCGTCCCCACGGCCTGGGCGAGCGCGGCGGCCCGGTAGCCGGCGCAGTGGGTGATGCTCCCGATGACGCCCAGCGGCCACAGCGGCTCGCCGCGCAGCCCCGACAGCACGGGCACCGGCGCGATGCCCAGGCGCTCCATCGCCTTCCTGGCACACAGCCGCGCCGTCGTGAACTCCCTGCGCCGCTTCTCCACCGCCCGCTTGATCAGCTGTTCCTCCTCCGGGAAGAGCATCGTCCCGGGCGGGTCTTCGAAGGTGTCGTACGCCTCGACCGTCGCGGGGAGGATCTGCTCGATCATCTTCACTCCGGGGCTGGAAGTATGGTCCTGACCGGGCCGCCGGTGCGTTTGCGCGGGCCCCACTCGCGCGGGTAGCCCAGAGAGACCTCTTCGAAGCGCACACCGTCGTGGTACGTCGTGCGAGGGATGTGCAGGTGTCCGTAGACGACCGCGACCGCGTCATAGAGCAGGTGCCAGTCGGCGGTCGCCTCGGTCCCGCACCACAGGGCGAACTCCGGGTGCCGCAGGATCAGAGTCGGCTCGCGGACGAGCGGATAGTGGTTGACGAGGACGGTCGGCAGGCGCGGATCCCGCTCGCCGAGGCGGCGCCTGGTCTCCGCGAGCCGCGCCCGGCACCAGGCGTCGCGCGTCGGGTACGGGTCGGGGTGCAGCAGATACTCGTCCGTACAGACGACGCCCGCCTCGTGTGCCCGTTGCAGCGCCGGCCACTTGCCCTGGCCGTTCGCGCCGAAGGTGTAGTCGTACAGCAGGAACAGCGGCGCGACGGTCACCGGACCGCCGAGCCCGCGCCAGATCGGATAAGGATCCTCCGGCGTCAGCACGCCGAGGCCCCGGCACATCTCCACCAAGGCGAGGTAGCGGTGCTCGCCCCGCAACTGGACCGGATCCTCGCGCGGTGTCCACAACTCGTGGTTGCCCGGCGCCCAGACGACCGCGGCGAACCGGCCCTTGAGCAGCGTCAGCGCCCATTCGATGTCGGCGAACCGCTCCGCGACATCTCCCGCGATCAGCAGCCAGTCGTCGTCCGAGGACGGCAAGATCTTCTCGACGACGGCTCTGTTGTCGGGGAAGGCCACATGGAGGTCGCTGACCGCCAGTAATCGCCCACCGCCCCAGCCTCCATGGACCACCAGCACAGCCTATACAGCGTCGCCCCACGGGCAAGAAGGTGAAGAGCATCACCTTTTGTCCGATGCCGCGCTTGCATTAGGTAGGGTTCACCTGCCCTAATTTAGGTAAGCCTTTCCTACAGCGCAGGAGCACCGGTGTTCGCCAGCTATCTCATAGGACTGCGGGAAGGACTGGAGGCGACACTCGTCGTCTCGGTCCTGATCGCCTTCCTGGTCAAAAGTGACCGCAAGGACAAGCTGCCACAGGTGTGGACCGGTGTCATCGCCGCTCTCGCCCTGTCGATCGGCTTCGGCGCGCTGCTGACGTTCACGGCCGCCCACCTGGACCACACGGGACAGGAGCTGTTCGACGCGATCACCTCGCTGCTGGCCGTGGTGTTCGTCACCTGGATGATCTTCTGGATGCGCCGCACGGCCCGCGCGCTCTCCAAGGAGCTGCGCGGCAAGCTCACGGACGCGCTCCAGATGGGCTCGCTCGCCGTGGTCGTGATGGCCTTCCTGGCCGTGGCCCGCGAGGGGCTGGAGACGGCGTTGCTGTTCTTCGCCTCCGTCCAGGGCGCCACCACCACCGCGACGCCGCTCATCGGCATCAGCCTGGGCCTGCTCACCTCGGTGGCGATCGGCTGGGGCATCTACCGCAGCGCCCTGAAGATCAACCTCACCAAGTTCTTCACCTGGACGGGCCTGCTGCTGATCCTGGTGGCCGCCGGCATCTTCAAGTACGGCGTGCACGACCTGCAGGAGGCCAACATCCTGCCGGGCCTGAGCACCTACGCCTTCGACATCAGCGCGATCCTGCCCGCCGACTCCTGGTGGGGCGCGCTGCTCGCCGGGATGCTCAACATCACCCCGCAGCCGAGCGTGCTGGAGGCCCTGGCCTGGGTCCTCTACCTCGTGCCCACCCTCTTCCTCTTCCTGCGCCCCCAGCGCACCCCCGCACCGGCACCAACCACCACCAGCTCGGCCTGAACAGGAGCATCATGCTTAACTCCACCACCCGCGGCCTCGCCTTGGTGTTCGGTGCGCTATCCCTGGCCGCCTGCGGCTCGGGAACTCCGGCCACGCCCGACTCCGCCGCGCCGGCCAAGCCGGGGAAGATCAGCGTGGCCGCCTCCGACACCGAGTGCAAGGTCGCCGCCGCCGAGGTGCCCGCGGGCACCAGTACGTTCACGATCACCAACGGCGGCACCAAGGTCACCGAGTTCTACGTGTACGCGCCGGGCGACCGCGTCATGGCCGAGGTCGAGAACATCGTGCCTGGCCTGACCCGCGAGGTCATCGCCGAGCTGCCCGCCGGGGCGTACGAGACGGTCTGCAAGCCCGGCATGGTGGGCAAGGGCCTGCGTAACGCGCTCAAGGTGACGGGCGAGCACAAGGCGCTCAGCTCCGACGCCAAGCTGGCCGAGGCCACCGCCAGCTACAAGCGCTACATCAAGACGCAGAGCGACACGCTGCTGGTCAAGACACAGGAGTTCGTCGACGCGGTCAAGGCGGGCGACAGCGCCAAGGCCAAGGAGCTCTTCCCGGTCTCGCGTACGTACTGGGAGCGGATCGAGCCGGTCGCGGAGATCTTCGGCGACCTCGACCCGGCGATCGACGCCCGCGAGGCCGACCTGGCGGCCGGCGAGAAGTGGACCGGCTTCCACAAGATCGAGAAGGATCTCTGGATCACCAAGGACATCAGCAAGGACGGCCCGGTGGCCGACAAGCTGATCGCCGACGTCAAGACCATCGTGGAGAAGTCGAACGCCGCCGAGCTGACCCCGCTCAACCTGGCCAACGGCGCCAAGGAGCTGCTCGACGAGGTCGCCACCGGCAAGATCACCGGCGAGGAGGACACCTGGTCGCACACCGACCTGTGGGACTTCGACGCCAACCTCCAGGGCTCCAAGGCCGCCGTACAGGCGCTCCGTCCCGTGCTGGAGGAGCGCGCGCCCGACCTGGTCAAGACGTTGGACGAGAAGTTCGCCGCGGCCGAGGCCGCGCTGGGCAAGCACCAGAAGGGCGACGGCTGGCAGCTGCACAACGAGCTGTCCAAGGCCGAGCTGAAGGCGCTGTCGGACGCGATCAACGCGCTGGCCGAGCCGATCAGCAAGATCGCCCCGGCCATCACGAAGTAGGGAAGGCGAGATCATGAGTGATCGCATGAGCCGCAGGAAACTGTTCGGCCTGGGCGCGGCGGGGGCGGCCGCCGTCGGCGCCGGGGCTGTGGCCACGCGCGCGCTGGTCGAGGAGCCGACGGTCGCGCACGCGGCCTCGATCTCCGATCCCGTCTCCTTCTACGGCGAACACCAGGCGGGCATCGTCACCCCCGCCCAGGACCGGCTGCACTTCGTCTCCTTCGACGTGACCACCGACAAGCGGGCCGAGCTGGTCGAACTGATGCAGGAGTGGACGGCCGCCGCCGCCAGGCTGGTGCAGGGCAAGGAGGCGGGCACGTTCGGGACAGTGGGCGGGGTCCCCGAGGCCGCGCCCGACGACACGGGCGAGGCGCTCGGCCTGCCCGCCTCCGGGCTGACGCTGACGATCGGCTTCGGGCCGTCGCTGTTCGACGACCGGTTCGGGCTGGCGGGCAAGCGGCCGGCCGCGCTCGCCGATCTCCCGAAATTCCCTGGTGAACAGCTCATTCCGGAAATATCCGGTGGCGACATCTGCGTGCAGGCGTGCGCGCACGATCCCCAGGTCGCCGTGCACGCCATCCGCAACCTGGCCAGGATCGGCTTCGGCAAGGTGTCGGTCCGCTGGTCCCAGCTCGGCTTCGGCCGTACGTCCTCCACCTCGCGCGCCCAGGCGACGCCGCGCAACCTGATGGGCTTCAAGGACGGCACGAACAACCTCAAGCTGGAGGACGTCGAGCTGCTGCGCCAGCAGCTGTGGGTGGGCGCCCAGGACGGCCCCGCCTGGATGACCGGCGGCAGCTACATGGTCACCAGGAAGATCCGCATGATGGTCGAGACCTGGGACAGGACGTCGCTGGGCGAGCAGGAGGCGATCTTCGGCCGCGACAAGGGCGTGGGTGCCCCGATGGGTAAGAAGGCGGAGTTCGACACGCCGGACTTCGCGGCCAAGGGCGGGGACGGCCTGCCGCTCATCAAGAACGACGCCCATGTCAGGCTGGCGCACCCCACCACGAACGGCGGCGCGCGCCTGCTGCGCAGGGGCTACAACTTCGTGGACGGCTCCGACGGGCTCGGCCGCCTCGACGCCGGGCTGTTCTTCATCGCCTACCAGCGCGATCCGCGCAAGCAGTTCGTGCCGGTGCAGATGCGTCTGGCCAAGACCGACAGCCTCAACGAGTACATCAAGCACATCTCCAGCGGGCTCTGGGCGTGCCCGCCGGGGATGCGTGACGCGGGCGATTACTGGGGGCGCGCGCTCTTCGCCTGACGTACAGCCGGTTGCAAGCCTGATTTGTTCACATGGAGCATGCTCAGTGACACGTCAGGGAGACCCAAGTGATGATCGTCTTTGGTGGCGTTTTCGCCGTACTCGTCCTGCTGGCCGCCCTCCTCTTCATCTCGATCTACAACGGATTAGTACACAAGCGCAACGCCGTCGAGAACGCCTGGGCCCAGGTCGATGTGCAGCTCAAGCGCCGCCACGATCTGGTGCCCAACCTGGTGGAGGTCGTCCGCGGCTACGCCGGCCATGAGCGGCAGACGCTCACCGCCGTCACGGCCGCCCGCGCGCAGGCCCTCGGCGCGCACACCCCCGCCGAGATGGCCGGCGCCGAGAACGCGCTGACCGGCGCGCTGAAGACCCTGTTCGCGGTCGCCGAGTCCTATCCCAACCTCAAGGCCAGCCAGAACTTCGCCGAGCTCCAGGAGGAACTGGCCACCACCGAGAACCGGATCGCCTACTCCCGCCAGTACTACAACGACGCCGTCCTCACCTACAGCAACGCGATCCAGACCGTTCCGGCCAACTTCATCGCGGGCATGAGCGGGTTCACCCCCCGCGAGTACTTCCAGGCACCGGGCGAGGAGCGCGGGCCCGTACAGGTGCGGTTCTGATGACCGTCTGGTTCGCCGTCTCGGCCGCCGCCGCGGCGTTGTGGGCGCTGCTCCTGCTGGCGCTGGCGATCGCGACCCGCACCCCGGCCATCACCCCCGGCCGGCCCGGCGCCCCGCTCACGGACGAGCCGCCCGCCGTGGTCGACCTCATCACCGGTGACTGGCGCCTGTGCGACGAGGCCGCCTCCGCCACCCTGCTCGACCTCGCCGCGCGGGGCGCCGTGCAGATCGAGGAGGTCGGGCCGGAATTGTCCCTGGTACGCCTGCACCACGCCGAGGGGCTGAACCCGTACGAACAACTCGTCTACGACCACGTGCGCTCACTCGCGCGCGACGGCGTCGTGGCCACCGGCGCGCTGGCCGAGGGCTCGCGCAACCTGGGCCGCTGGTGGAAGAGCTTCCGCAAGAAGGTCATCGCCGACGCCCGGCAGCGGGGACTGTCCCGGGCCCGCTGGAGCCGCGCGCACGCGACGCTGCTGTTCGCGTCCGCGCTGGTGCCCGCCGCGCTGGTCGCCGTCGCGGTCACCGTGGCCGACCCCGAACACGACGGCGGCATCGGCGCGGGCATCCTGGCTTACGCCGCGCTGGTCTACCTGGCCGGCCGGCTCAACGGCGAGCGCGGCACCGACCTGGGCGTCCAGACGGCGGGTCATTGGCTGGGCGTACGCGAGACGCTGTCGAACGCGCGCTACGCCGAGAAGCCCGCGGCGAGCGTGACCATCTGGGGCCGTCCCCTGGCGTACGCGGCCGCTCTCGGGCTCGCGCCGCGCGCGGTCCGCAGCCTGCCGGTGAGCGTGCCCGCCGACGACCGCCGGGCCTGGTCCGACTTCGGCGGCATGTGGCACGCGGTGGACGTGCGCTACCCGTCGCGGCTCATCTGGGGCCGGCCGCCGCTGCACACCGTGGGCCGTGGCCTGGCGGCCGGCTTCTTCGCAGGCTTCTGGACGTGGATCGTGCTGATCGTCCTGTCGGCGTTCGACCTGTGGCCGCGCGCCCTGACCCAGCCGGGCGGCTTCGCCGTGGGCCTCGCGATCGCCGCCGTGCCCGCCGTCCGCGCCCTGCTCGACCTGACCGGCCAGACCTGGATCGAGGGCCAGATCGTACGCCTGCGCAGACGCCAGTCGGGCGGCAGCGAGAACCGCGTGAAGTACGTCTACTGGTGCGCCATCGACGAGGGCCGGGGCCGCGAGCTCAGGGCGTACGGCATGGCCGAGGACCAGTGGACTCGCCTGTCGGAGGGCGACCTGGTCCGCGCCAGGGCCGGACGACGGGTCGGCTGGATCGCCGAGATCGAGGTGCGCCGCGGCACGACCCACCGGGGTAACTACGCCGACACCCAGGACCACCTGATCGACGCCCCACGCAATCTCGGCGAGGTCCGCCCGGAGTGGGGAGCCCCTTAAATCTGGGGATTCGGTCACGGTGATACACGAGTGATTCTGGAGTGGCAGCTCAGGAAAGAGAAACGAGAGGCCACCATGAACATTCGCTCGATTCGCAAGACGGCCGTTGTGCTTCTGGGGGCGACACTCATCGCCATTCCGATGAACGCGGCACCCGCGTCAGCCGCCGGCGACGAGGACTTCAAGGCGTTCAGCATGTCATTCGACGTCGGCGAGCTCTCCAACACCAACAAATGCATTCCCGTTTGGGTGACCGCACGCTACCGTGACGCATCCGGTAGCGACACCTGGACCCGGCTCATCAGGACGAACACCAACGGCTGCGACTCCGACCCGGAGCACCTGCAGAAGTTCGGTGATTTCCAGAGCACCTACAGCACGGTCCACCTGCTGGCCGGGCCGAAGCCGGCTCAGCACCTCCGCTGGAAAGACCTCACGAGCCTGACGCTGACGGTGACCACTCCGAACACGCCGCCGGGGCGCCAGAAGAACGTGAAGATAACCAAGGAGAGCATTTGGGCGCAGGACACCGATAACAACTGGCACGAGCTGTTCAACGAGCAGTACGTGAAAATATTCTCCGACGGGTTCAACGACTTCGAAATGTTCGTCAAACACCCTGCGTGAGCCGGTCGCCGGCGTTGGGGGATTCTCGCCGCACGGAATCCCCCAACGCCCGGTCAGGTGCGGTGGCGGGCGCGGGAGGCGGCGGCGTGGGCGCGGTTGGCGCACCGGGTCGAGCAGAACTGCCGCCGCCCCGGACGGCTCCGGTCGATGAAGGCGTCGCGGCACGGCGAGGCCGCGCACAGGCGCAGCCGTACCCAATCTCCCACGGCGGCGACATCGAGCAGTTCGCGAACCGCACGCACCGCCAGCCGGTCCGCCGTCCCCGCGCCGTCTGGCGCCACGAGCCGCAGCACCGGCGCCCCGCCGACATCCTCGACCGCCACCCGCGCCGGCAGCCCCGCCGTGAACCGGGCCAGCGCCCGCGTCCGCTCCGATGCCTCGCAGGCCAGCACGGCCCGCAACCGCCCGCGCATCTCCCGCACCGCGGCCAATTCGGACGTCCAGAAATCCGCCTGCCCCTCAGACTCCCCACCGGCCGGCTCCCCCAGATCCTCTTGTGGTTCGCCGAACTCCGCGCAGAACCGCCGCAGCGCCGCAGGGTCCGGCAACCGCTCCGGCTCGTCCAGGTATTCGTCCCAGGTGTTGGCCAGATCCAACGCCACCAACCCCGTATCGACGTACTGGCGCATTCCCAAATCCTCCTGCTACCGTCACGAGTATGACCACTATAACTCCTGACGCAAGATTCGCCATCCTCGATGCCCCCTCGAACCTCGGCCTCCGCCCGCCGGCCCCTGACGTGATCCCCGGCTGCTACAAGGCCCCGTGGGCGCTCCGCGACGCCGGGCTGCGGGAGCGGATCGGCGCGAGTGACGCGGGCGCGGTGGTTCCGCCGCGCTATGTGTCCACCTGGCAGCCGGGCGACGGCGTCCGCAACGGCCCGGCGATCGCCGCGTACGCCAGGAAGCTGGCCGACCGCGTCGCCGCCGTCCGCGAGTCGGGGGCGTTCCCGATCGTCCTCGGCGGTGACTGCTCGATCCTGCTCGGCCCGGCCGTCGCATTGCGCGAAGCAGGTCGGTACGGCCTGGCGTACCTGGACGCCCATACCGACTTCCGCCACCTCGGCAACTCCCCGCACGTGGGCGCCGCGGGCGGAGAGGCCCTCGCCCTGGTGACCGGTCGTGGCGACGACTACCTGGTGGACCTCGGCGGCCTGCGCCCGTATGTGGCCGACGAGGACGTGATCGTGCTCGGCGTACGCGACGAAGAGGACCTGAGGGACGCCGAGGAGTCCGGTCTCGCCTGCGTGCCCGTCGCCGACATCGGCCCCGGCACCCTCGACACCGCCAGGAAGATCCTGGTCCGAGACGACCTCGACGGCTTCTGGATCCACGTCGACGCCGACATTCTCGACCCCGCCGTACTGCCCGCCGTCGACTCCCCCACGCCCGGCGGGCTCGACGCGGACGGCCTGGCCGGGCTGCTGCGCGGCCTGCTCCACCTCCCGGGAGCCGCCGGTCTGGAGATCACGATTTTCGACCCCGACCTCGACCAGGACGGCACGCAGGCCGCCCTGCTCGTGGACATCCTCGCGTCGGCGCTCACCACCGGCCCTTGACGATGCTGAATCCACCCCAGAGGATTATGTACAGATTGTGGACTAAAAGCACCAGGGGAGCTGAGGATGACCAAGCCGCTCAGTGTGCAGCTCTACTCCGTAAGAGACCAACTAGCCGCGGACCGTGACAACGTGCTGCGTCGGATAGCCGGGATCGGCTACGGGGCCGTTGAGCCCTTCGACCCCACCGCCGACCCCAAGGGCTTCCGGAAGGTGGCGGACGACCTCGGGCTGGCCGTGTCGAGCACGCACGCCTACGCCCTGCTCAGCCAGGAGCCGGCCGAGGTCTTCGACGCCATCGCCACCGTCGGCACCGACCTGGTGATCATCCCGGGCGGCATCGCGCACGAGGAGTTCACCACGCGCGACGGCCTGTCCAGGACCGCCGACCTGCTGAACGGCCTGGCCGAGCAGGCGTCCGCGTACGGCATGCGGATCGGCTACCACAACCACTGGTGGGAGATCGAGCCGCGGATCGACGGCCGCCACGCTTTGGAGGCGCTCGCCGATCTGCTGGCTCCGGAGGTGTTCCTGGAGATCGACACGTATTGGGCGGCTGTGGGCGGTGCGGACGTGCCTGCCTTACTACGTGGACTCTCCTCCAGGATCCTGGCGCTGCACGTCAAGGACGGGCCGGTCGTCAAGGACGAGCCGCACGTGGCCGTGGGCCAGGGCGTCATGCCGGTGCCGGAGATCCTCGCGGCCAGCCCGGACACCTGGCGGATCGTGGAGCTCGACAGCTGCGCGGGCGACATCTTCGACGCTCTCGCGGGCAGCCACACCTACCTCACGCAGCTGAGCGGTTCGTGAACGCCGGCCCCGTAGGCGTCGCCGTCGTCGGCGCCGGTGTGATCAGCAGCCATTACCTCCGCCACCTGTCCACGTTCCCGGACGTCCGGGTGCTCGGCGTGGCCGACCTCGACACGGCCAGGGCCGAGACCGCCGCGCGCGAGTACGGGGTGCCGGTCGCCGGCACCGTCGACACCGTACTGACGCTGCCGGAGGTGGAGATCGTCGTCAACCTGACGATCCCGTCCGCGCACGGCGCCGTCGCGCTCGCGGCGCTGCGCGCGGGCAAGCACGTGTACGGCGAGAAGCCGCTGGCCCTGGACATGGACGAGGCGGCCAAGGTCACGGCGGAGGCCGCGAACCTGAACCTGCTCGTCGGCAACGCCCCCGACACCTTCCTCGGCGCGGGGCTCCAGTCGGCGGCCAGGGCGCTCGCCGCCGGCCTCATCGGCACCCCGGTCGCCGTCACGGCCGCCCTGCAGAGCCTGGGTCCTGAGTCGTGGCACCCCAATCCCGAGTTCCTGTACCAGCGCGGCGCCGGCCCGCTGTTCGATCTGGGCCCCTACTACCTGACCGCCCTCGTCGCCCTGCTCGGTCCGGCGGCCCGGGTCGCGGCCAGTACGCGGCGGGCTCGTGACCACCGGGTGATCGGCTCGGGGCCTAAGGCGGGCACGGCGTTTCCCGTGGAGGTGCCCACGCACGTCAACGCGCTGATCGACTTCGCGGGCAGTGCCAGTGCGACCACCACGTTCAGCTTCGACTCGCCCGTCGACCGGCGGATGATCGAGATCATCGGGACTGAGGGGGCACTGTCGCTGCCCGACCCCAACACCTTCGACGGACCGCTGCTGGCTCGCGGCCTGCATGACGCCGAGTGGCGGGAACTGCCTGTCACGGGCACGACCGCCGGGCGCGGGCTGGGCGTCCTGGACATGGCCAGATCCCTGCGCACCGGGACCCCGCACCGGGCCTCGGGCGCGCTCGCCCTGCACGTCCTGGAGATCATGACCGCCATCGGCGACGCCGGCGAAGACGGTGAGTCCCGCCGCCTCCACACCACCTCGCCAACGCCACCGCCACTCCCCCAAGACTGGGACCCGCACGCCGCCACGCTGGAGTGACACCACCGCCAGACCACCTCTGACACCGCGACGATGGCGCCGCCGAACTGTCGGCGGCGCCACCGCCTCGGTGAAGCACCCCGGACGTCGCGGACGGCGTCAGGCGGGGATGACGTACGAGTTGGTGGTGGAGTGGCCGGCGCCGTTCACGGCCGTGATGTACAGCCACGGCCGCCGGGGATCCACGTCGGCCGGGGCGGTGAAGGGGATCCAGGCGGCGGTGGATTCGTCCGGTCCTTGGGGAACGGTCACCGTCTTGGCCCCGCCTCCGGCCCGGGCGTACTGGACCTTGACCGTGCCGCCCGCGAGGTCCCTGCCCTTGACCGCGATCCCGGCCGCGTTCCTGGTCGCGCCGAGGATGAGCGGCTCGTTCCAGGAGGCGTGGAGGTCGTCGCTCAGCGACGGGGTCATCCAGTCGATCTGGCACGTCAGGAACGGGTCCCAGCCATACGAAATCACCTTGGTCACAGCCGCCCCGGCCGCCATGATCTGGGCGTCGAGCCGTTTCTTGGTCGTCCGGCCACGCAGCGGCATCGGGTCGGCCCGGCCGCACTCGCCGGGCACCGGGGCGGGCTCGAAGGCCTCCGCGTTCACCCACAGCTCCACCCCCGGCGGCCGTGACCGCGCCGCCGCCTGGATGTAGTCGTAGGTCGAGCCGTAGTACGCCTGCCGGTTGGTGACGTCGCCCACCACCGGCACCAGCCGGGGATCGACCTTGGCGTCCGCCTCGTCGAGGCCGTAGACGGGCGTCTTGCCGGTCCCGCGCCCGTCCTGTACGGCGACGATCATGGGCGCGCCATGCGCCGTAGCGGCGATGGCGAGCATCCCCGCCCCCACGCGCTCCGGCGGGAACCCCTTGTCCCTGCGCGCGTCGAAATAGGGGCTGACCAGGATCTTCTTCCCCGGCAGCGCGGCGGCCACCACGGCATGCTGGGCCTGGTAGAGGTCGATGGTCGGATCGACGCTGGGCCGCGACTTCACCGCCAGCTCGAACGACTGGTACACCCCGGCGAACGCCGCAGAGGCCCCGTACCTGCCCCGATAGTCCGTCAGCACCCGCTCGGTGAACGCGGTCACGGCGCCGAGGTGCGCCAGGTCCGGCAGCCACGGCCGCTTGACGTCCTGCGGCGCGGCGGGCAGCCCGGGGAACACCTTCATCCCGTACGCGGCCGCCTCCGCCATCAGGTTGCCCAGCCCGTCGCCGTCGGTCGCGATCAGCACGAGGTCGTACGGGCCGCTGGTGCAGGACTTGCCCAGCAGCAGCCGGTAGTAGACCCGCCCGCCGCTCTCGATCCGCCGGTCCAGCGCCGGGCAGCGCAGCAGGCCGTCGCCGAACAGCTCGTTCGCCGCGTAGCCGTACACCCGGCGGATGCGCGGGACCGCCTCGCGGGCGGCCTGGTAGCAGCTCTTCCCGCCCTCGACGCAGCCGGCGAAGTCGGGATCGGGCGCCCCCTCCTTGAGCAGCCGCCCCGCCCGGTCGACCCGGCTCGGCACCAGGCGCGGGCCGAACGTGATGAGCGTGTCGGCCCCGACCCCGTGGATCGCCTCCACGGTCCGCCGCGTGACGCACGGGTCGGAGCGCGGCACCAACCAGTAACCGGTGATCGCGTACGGCGCGGTGACCCGCATGTCCCGCGCCGGGCACACCGCGTCAACCGGCGTCGCGGTCACAGCACGCACACCGGAAACAGCGGGCGACGCGGCCTCGACCCGCCCGAGGGAAACGACGGCGGCCGCCATCACCGCCACGGCCGCGACCAAGCGCAGGACCCACCCGGATACCAAAGGACCTCCTCGCGCGAGCGTCCCCTCGCGGCCAGAACGGTCGTACCCGTCAGATCACTCAATGCACCTTACCGACCCAGCACACCGCGCACCCGGAGCGGCGTCGAAGACGGCCGCCCCGGGTGCCACGCTCAAGCCACCGAATCGTCAGCCGGATCCCGGTACGGAGCGGTGAACGTATGCATCCCCGCCCCCACCTCGACCGGTTCGCCGGAGGGCAGCGAGACCTCGGCCGTCGTCCCCGGCGGTACGGACACGGTGACCGTGAGGTTGCCGCCCGACCGGGACCAGGCCACCGCCGCCGGACCGTACGGCGTGTCGTGCTCGGCGGAGGCGTGGGTGAGGCCGGCGCCGGGGCGCGGTGCGACGCGGATGCGGCGGTAGCCGGGGGCGGCGGGGGCGAGGCCGGCCAGCGTGCCGTGCAGGAAGTCGGCGACCGCGCCCAGCGCGTAGTGGTTGAACGAGGTCATCTCGCCGGGGTTGACCGAGCCGTCGGGCAGGAGGCTGTCCCAGCGCTCCCAGATCGTGGTGGCGCCCATGGTCACCGGGTACAGCCACGAGGGGCATTCGCGCTGCGTCAGCAGCCGGTAGGCCGTGTCGTACTCCCCGACCGACGCCAGGGCGGCGCAGACCAGCGGCGTGCCGACGAAGCCGGTGGCGATGCGGTAATCGTCCGCCTCGACCAGCTCGGCCAGCCGCCTGCCCTGCCGGGCCCGCTGCTCCGGCGTCTCCGCCAGGTCGAGGTGCAGGGCCAGCGCGTAGGCGGTCTGGCTGTCGCTGACCAGGCGGCCCGACGGTGAGACGTACTCGCGGCGGAAGGCCGCCCGCACCTGGGCCGCCAGCTCACCGTACTTCTCCGCGTCGCCGCTCCGGCCCAGCAGCCGCGCGGTGTCGGCCAGGACCTGCGCGGTCCACGCGTGGTAGGCGGTGGCGATGAGGTACGCGTCGGTCCTGGCCTTGCTGGGCCGGTCCGGCGGCGCGGCGGGGTCGAGCCAGTCGCCGAACTGGAAGCCCTCGTCCCACAGGTGGTCGTCGCCGGCGATGCCCGCGATGTGGTCGACCCACCCCTTCATGCTGTCGTACTGCGCCTCCAGCACCCCGAGGTCCCCGTAACGCTCGTAGAGCACCCAGGGCACGATCACCGCCGCGTCACCCCACGCCGCCGCCGGATTGGCGGGGAAGCCGAGGTCCACCCACGGAATGTAGTAGGGCACCATGCCCGACTCGTCCTGGTCCGCGGCCAGGTCGGCCAGCCAGGAGCCGAGCGTGCCCGCGCAGTCGTACAGGAAGCTCGCGGTGGGGGCGAAGACCTGGATGTCACCGGTCCAGCCGAGGCGCTCGTCGCGCTGGGGGCAGTCGGTCGGCAGGTCGACGAAGTTGCCACGCATGCTCCACACCACGTTGTCGTGCAGGCGCTGGAGCTGGGGGTCCGAGCAGGTGAACCAGCCGGTGCGGCGCATGTCGGTGTGGCAGACGACGGCCTGGACGCTGTCGGGGCCGAGCTCGCCCGGCCAGTCGATCAGCTCGGCGTAGCGGAAGCCGTGCATGGTGAAGCGCGGCTCCCACTCCTCCGCCGCGCCGCCCGCGAGGGTGTACTCGTCCTGGGCGGCCGCGTTGCGCAGCGGGCGCCGCGACAGGACGCCGTTCTCCAGGACCTCGGCGTGGCGCAGTGTGACGGTGTGGCCGGCGGGGCCTTCGACGCGGATGCGCAGGCGGCCGGAGATGTTCTGGCCGAAGTCGAGGATCGTCTCGCCGCCGGGGCCCTGGATGACCTCGACGGGACGCAGCGTCTCCACCCGGCGGACCGGCGGACCGGTGGGGGCGACGAGCAGGCCGGGGTCGTGGTCGACGACGTCGGCGGGCAGCCAGGAGCTGTCGTCGAATCCGGCCGAGGACCAGCCGGCGGGCATCAGGCGGGCGTCGTGCTTCTCGCCGTCGTACAGGCTCGCCGCGAGGATCGGGCCGCGGGCGCAGCGCCAGGAGCCGTCGGTGGTCACCACGTCGGTCGAGCCGTCGGCGTAGCCGACTTCGAGCTGGGCGATGAGCGCGGTACGCGAGCCGTACGTCTCGACCCGGCCGTCCCTGAAGCCGACGCGGCCGCGGTACCACCCGTCGGCGAGCATCGCGCCGATGGCGTTGTCGCCCTCCGACAGCAGCGCGGTGACGTCGTGCGTACGGTAACGCAGCCGGTGGTCGTAGGTCGACCAGCCCGGCGCGAGCACGTCGTCGCCTACGACGTGCCCGTTGATCTCCACTTCGTACAGGCCGTGGCCGGTCACGTACAGGCGCGCCCGCTCGACGGGCCCGCGGACGGCGAAGCCGCGCCTGAGCATGGTCGCGGGCCCGTCCGGCGCGCCGACCAGCTCGGTGGGCGGCGCCGCCGCGCCCGCCTGCCACTGCTCCGCGTCCAGCAGCCCGGCCTCGACCGAGTTCCACTCGCTCCACTCGCTCGTCCTGCCGTCCTGACCGCGGACCCGCACGCGTACGTCCCGGCGCTCGCGCGAGCTCAGGTCGTCACCGGGCCACGGAACCAGCACGGATTCCGAGCGCCCGGTCGCCGAGACGACCTTGCCTTCCGCATCGCGGATCTCGACGTCGTAGCCGTGCTGCAGCCAGCCGGGACGGTCGTTGCGGACCGTCCAGGACAGCCGTGGCCTGGGTTCTCCGATGCCGATCGGCTCTCGGTGGTGCTCGAAACGCAGGTCGATGGTCATGCGGCTCCTCTGAGCGGTCAGCCCTTGACGGCGCCGGCGGTCATCCCGGCGACGATCTTGCGGTTGAAGAAGATGAAAGCGAGCAGCGGCGGGATCGTGATGAGCACGATGTCCATGAACAGCAGGTTCCACTGCGTGCTGTACTGGCTCTGGAAGTTGTACAGGGTGAGCTGGACGGTGGCGTTCTCGTCACCGGGCAGGAAGTAGAGCGGGTTGACGAAGTCGTTGAAGACGGCGACCGACGTCGTCAGGATGACCGTGATCGTCACCGGCCGGAGCAGCGGGAAGATCACCTTGAAGAACAGCTTGAACCCGGTGCAGCCGTCGATCATCGCCGCCTCGTCCAGCTCGCGCGGCACCGCCGACACAAAAGCACGATAAAGCAGCACTGAGTACGACATGTGGAAGGCGACCTCGACCAGGATGAGCCCCGGCAGCGTCTTGAACAGACCGATTGTCTGGAGCACCCAGATGGTCGGGACGATCGCGGGCGGGATGATCAGCCCGGACAGCACCAGGAAGTTGACCACCGACCGCATCCGGCCCGCCCGGCGCTGGAGCACGAACCCGGCCATCGAGCAGAAGACCACGAGCAGCGTCACGGCGGCGACCGTGAGCACGGTGCTGTTGACGAAGGCCCTCAGCAGGACGTAGTCGCGGGCCTCGATCACCTCGACGAAGTTCTGGACCACGGGCCAGCTCGTCGGCCAGCCGAAGTCCAGCTCTCCTGACTGGACCTCGTCCTTGACCGCCGTGAGCACCATGAACGAGAACGGCACGACGAAGATGACGACGGCCAGGACGACCGCGACGAGTTCGAGTCCGGACCTCCGCAGTGCCCTCATGCGGCGACCTCCCTGGCGCTCAAGAAGCGGGTGAGCGGCACGACCAGCGCGGTGACCACGATGAAGAGGATCACGTTCCCGGCGGTCGAGAGGCCGAAGAACCCCGCCTGATACTGCTTGTAGATGATCGAGGCGATGACGTCGCTGGTGAAGCCGGGCCCGCCGCGGGTCATCGTCCAGATGAGGTCGAAGGAGCGCAGCCCGCCGATGAACGACAGGATGATCACCGAGTTGGTGGCGGGCCAGCTCAGCGGCAACGTCACATACCTGAACCGGTGCCAGGCGCTGCCGCCGTCGACCGCGACCGCCTGGTAGTAGTCGCGCGGGATCGACATCATGCCCGCGATGTAGATGACGGTGGCCAGGCCGACGCCCTTCCAGACGTCCACGAGCGCCACCGACAGCAGCGCGGTGTTCGCGTCGCCGAGCCAGTCGGGGCCCGAGATGCCCACCAGGGCCAGTGCCTTGTTCACCAGCCCGGTGTCAGGCTTGAGCAGCACGCTGAACGTGATGCCGACCGCGACCGTGCTCACCAGCACCGGGAAGAACACCACCGAACGCAGGAAGCCGCGCATCTTCAGCCGCGAGGTGAGCACGACGCCGAGCGCCATCCCCAGGACGACCTTCAGCCCGCTGGTGGTCACCGCGTAGATCAGGGTGTTCTGGAAGCCGATCCGCAGGTTCTGCTCGGCGAAGAAGTCGGTGAAGTTCTCCAGCCCCACGAAGGTGCTGTCGAACAGGGTCCACCTGGTCATCGAGAAGTAGAAGGCCATGATCGTCGGGACCAGGAAGACGACCGTGTAGACGATCCCCGCGGGCACGTAGAACAGGTAGGGGTACGGGTTGCCACGCCCGTCCTTACCCTTCCGCGCGGGGGCACGCCGCCCGGCCGCCGCTGTGGGCGGCTCGGACGACGTGACCGTGTCGGGCCTGGAGGAGGTCACCACCCTGCGAGTCCCAGTTGCTTGGCCTGCTTCTCCACGTCCTTGTCGTACTGGGCCGCCCCCTCCGCCGCGGTGGTCAGGCCGGAGCCGACCGCGACCGTGATGTTCTCCAGGGACGGGCCCTTGACCGGGGAGACGAACTCCAGCGCGGGCGCCGCTTCCTTCTTGTCGAGGTAGCCCTGCAGGTCCTTGGCCACCTGGACCGCGTCGGCCGGCAGCGCGGCCCCCTTGATCCGGTACGGGCCGGCCGGCGGCGTCGCCTTACCGATGGCCGCCGCACCCGCCGGGGAGGCGATGAAGGCCAGGAACTTCTTGGCGGCGTCGAGCTTCTTGGTCGTCTTGGGGATGTAGGCGGCCCCCGGCTCCCAGACCGTGGCGCCGTTCTTCGCGGTGTCGTCACCCGGGAGGGCGAAGAAGCCGACATCGGTGCCCACCTGCGGGAACTTCCCGATGAAGCCGGGCACCACCCCCGTGAGCATGGGATAGTGCACGCCCTGGCCCTCGGCGAGCAGCTTCATCCCCGCGTCCAGGGTGGCCGAGCCGAAGCCCTTGTTGAGATACCCCTTGGCCTGCACCTCTTCCAGGCGCTTGAAGCCGGTCAGCGCGGCCGGGGTGGTGGCGTACTTCGCCTTGTTGGCCGTGTAGTCCTGCGCGAAGGTCGGCGAGGCGGCCTGGACGTTGAAGAAGTCGGCCAGCACGAACAGCTGTGAGGTCCACGTGTCCTTGAACGTGGAGATCACCGCCGTCAGCCCGGCGGCCTTGATCTTGTCGTTGTTGGCCGTGAACTCGGCCCAGCTCTTCGGGACCTGGAGTCCGAGCTTCTCGTAGACCTTCCTGTTGTAGAGGATGCCGCCTCCGGTGGCGGTGCCCGTGGGCACGCCGTACACCTTTCCGGCCTGGGTGACCACGGGCAGGTACGTCTCCTCGACGTTCTTCATGACCGGGTCGCCTGTGAGGTCGACGAGCGTCTGGCCGGGATTCAGCGCCTGGAGGAGGGAGCCGGAGTTGTACCAGAAGACGTCGCTCATCTCGCCGGTCGACAGCTTGGTCTTGATGATGTTGTCGCCTTCGGTGCCCGCCGGGCGGGACTCCGTCTCTATCTTGATCTTCGGATTGGCCGCCTCGAAGGCCTGGACGACGGCTTTGGCCGAGTTGACCGTCGCCTCGCCGTTGTCGTAGAGGAAGGAGATCGTGACGCTGCCGTCAGAGGCGGTCGTCCCGCCGGACGAGCCGCATGCCGCCAATGAGAGGAGGGGGAGGGCGGCGAAGAAGGCCACCCCAAGCCTGTGACGCGTGGTCTTCATAACAACCCCTTGGGGCTCGAAGCTTAAATCGTTTCAATGGCCTCGTTAGGGCGTTAACATAGGCTTTACATTCCGGGAGCGTCAAGACTTTCCTGCGGTAACGAAACGGAAACGTATCAGTAGGCCCACCGCGCGTCCGCCCCTTGAGACCCCCGAACCACCCACCTGAAGCGAAACGATTCAAAGCCTTCAGTGCCGACGACCCGGCCCCTATCCTGGACGTTCGACCCCCGGTGCCTAAGGAGCCCCCATGCACGTCGTCGTCACAGGTGCTCATGGAAAGGTCGGACGGGCGGCCACCCAGGCCCTGCTCGAAGCCGGTCACGAGGTGACCGCCGTCGATCTCACCCGCCCGATCTGGGAGCGGCACGAGCCCGGCGCCCCCCACTACCAGCAGGCCGACCTGACCGACGCCGGGGCGGCGTACGCGGTGGCCAGGGGCGCCGACGCGATCGTCCACACCGCCGCCATCCCCGTGCCCACCACCAACCCGCCGCACGTGGTCTTCCAGAACAACCTGATGGCCACCTTCAACATGCTGGAGGCGGCGATCAGGTTCGGCGCGACCCGGTTCGTGAACATCTCCAGCGAGACCGTGCCCGGCTTCTTCTTTCCCGAGCGCCCGTTCCTGCCCGACTACGCGCCCGTGGACGAGGAGCACCCGATCCGGCCGCAGGACCCGTACGCCACCGCCAAGCACTTCGGCGAGCAGCTCATGGACGCCGCCGTACGCCGGTCAGACATCCGATGCATCTCCCTGCGCCCGAGCTGGGTGCAGCACGAGGGCAACTACGAGCGCAATCTCGGCCCGCTGATCCGCGACGACGCCCAGCCCGGGCCCGGAATGTGGACCTACATCGACGTCTACGACCTGGCCGACGCCATCGTGCTGGCGACCGAGTCCGACCTGCCGGGGCACGAGGTGTTCTACATCGCCTCCCCCGACAACGCCGGCGGCCGCGACTTCGCGAAGGCCATGCGGGAGCATTACGGCGACACGATCCCGCTGCGGCCGCTCGCCCGTCCCGACGCCTCCGGCATCTCCTGCGCCAAGGCGGTGCGCCTGCTCGGCTGGGCGCCCAAGCGCTCGTGGCGCGACTACCTCGACGAGGAGGGCCGGGCGCTCACGAAGTGACCTTGGTGATGCGGACGGCGTCGGCGATGACGTAGCCCGTCGTGGTGGTCCAGCGGCTCACCCCGACCACGTTGTAGGTGCCCGCGTTGAGGGTGTACGTGCCGAGGGTCCGCCACTGGCCGCCGCCCGTGCGCTGGTCCACGGCCACGCTCTGGTTCCCGCCCGAGGCCGCCACGATGTACGGCGTGGCGCTGTTGTAGCCGGCGTTGGCGGCGTACCAGACCTCCACCCGATAGCTCCCGGCGCTGGGGATGGCCGCCTGGTACCAGGCCGGGTCGCTGGCCGCGACGGGGTCGGCGAAGCGGTAGTCGGCGCCGTAGAGCTGCGCCGAGAACGATGAGGTGCCCCAGTTCGGGCCGGCGGTGAACCCGGCGTCGGAGTTGTCGACCACGACGCTGAACGCGCCCGAGCCCGAGCCCGTCACCACCGAGCCCGCGCTCGGCGCGCTCTCCTGGTGGGTCCGGTTCAGCGCGGTCACGTAGTAGGTGTAGGTGCCGGTGGCCGTCGCCTTGGTGTCGGTGAAGGCGGTCTGCCTGGTCGTGCCGAGCAGGTTGCGGGCGTCGGCGTACGCGCACGGATCGGCGGCCGGCTGGGAGCCGTCGACCCGGTAGATCGCGTAGGCCGTGGCTCCACTCGCCTGCCACGAGAGCGCGACTCCGCCTGAGCCCCTGGTCGCCGCCGTGATCGTCGGAGCCGCGGGGGCGGCGGCGGTGCCGCGGGCGGGCGGCAGGGCGGGCTTGGTGTAGTGGGCGGCGACCAGCGCGGCGATGGCGCCGATCCGGTTGGCCTTGACGTCCTTGGCGCTGAAGTAGATGTCCCCGGCCACCTCGGGGTGCTTCCTGTTGTCGTACAGGTGGTCGCTGAGCTCGGCGGCATCCTGCCAGGCCGCGTCCTGGCCGCTGGCTCCCGCCCGGTAGGCGGCCTGACCGACGACCAGTTGGACGCCGGTCCCCCGCACTACGCCCGACCACCAGGCGGTCAGCACCGCGTAGTCCGCCGCGCTGTAGCCGATGTTCCAGTAGATCTGCGGCGCGAGGTAGTCGACCCAGCCCTGCTTGACCCAGAGCCTGCTGTCGGCGTAGATCGCGTCGTAGGACTGCAGGCCCGACGTGCTCGATCCGAGCGGGTCGGTGCTCGCGTTGCGCCAGATGCCGAACGGGCTGATGCCGAAGGCGACCCAGGACTTGGCGGTGTGGATGCGCTGGTCCAGTTCGCGTACCAGCAGGTTGACGTTCTCCCGCCGCCAGGCGGCGATGCTGCTGAACCCGCTGCCGTACTGGGCGTAGGTCGCGGCGTCCGGGATGGTCTGGCCGCTGACCGGATAGGGGTAGAAGTAGTCGTCGAGGTGCACGCCGTCGAGGTCGTAGCGGGTGACGGCGTCCATGATGGCGTCCTCGATGAAGTCGCGGACCTCCGGGATGCCGGGGTTGTAGACCAGCTTGCCGCCGTAGGCGAACCGCCAGCTCGGGTGCGTACGTGCCGGGTGAGTCGCGACCAGCTTGCTCGGGTCGTCGTCGTTGGCGATCCGGTACGGGTTGAACCAGGCGTGGAACTCCAGGTTGCGGGCGTGGGCCTCGGCGACCATGAAGGCCATCGGGTCATAGCCGGGGTCCTTGCCCTGGGTGCCGGTCAGCCACTGCGACCACGGCTCGTACGACGAGGGCCAGAACGCGTCCGCCGTCGGCCTGACCTGCACGAACACCGCGTTCATCCGCTTCGACACGGCCAGGTCCAGCCATGCGCGAAACTCCGCCTGCTGGGTCGCCACGCTCAGCCCCGCGCTGCTCGGCCAGTCGATGTTGGCGACCGACGAGACCCACATCCCCCGTAACTGCCTCTTGGGCGTCGCGGGATCGGTCGTGCACGCCGCGGCCGAGACCGCGGGAGCCGTTGCGGGCACAACGAGAGCAGTGAGCACCAGGGTGATCGTGGCCAGGATGGTGCGCAGGGGGTGCGTGGTCACGAAAAGAAGTTTCATCTTCTGTCGACCAGAGCGCAATAGTCTTCACTCAATCGAGGGGGCCCAACTTTCGCGGCCACTGCACGGGCGGAAAGTTTCTTCTAACTCGCCAGTAATGTCAATTATCGACATTTGTCAGGAACGCGCTTACTGTGCAGCCGTCGACTCGAATCGAGGGAGCTCCCATGTCACTCTCCCCCAAGCGATTAACCGCTCTTGTCTCTTCGGTCCTCGCCGCCCTCCTGGTCTTCGCCGGCCAGCCCGCCATCGCGGCCAAGGACACACCACTCTCCGATGCGTTCGCCCGCGCCGCCGCGGCCCAGGACGTTCCCCGTGACCTGCTCGTCGCCCTCGCCTACGCCGAGACCCACCTCGACGGCCACAACGGCGAGCCCAGCGCCAGCGGCGGATACGGCGTGATGCACCTGGTCAGCAACCCCACCACGAAGGCGCTGGAGAAGGCGGCCGGGCTCACCGGGCTCTCGGCCAAGAAGCTGCGTGCCGACACCGAGGCCAACATCCTCGGTGGCGCCGCGCTGCTGCGTGCCAACGCCGACGAGCTGGGCCTCGACCAGGCCGCCAGGAAGGACCCCGGCCGCTGGTACGAGGCCGTGGCCAAGTACGGCAACACCGCCTCGCCCCAGCTCGCCCGCCTCTACGCCGACGCGGTCTACGAACTGCTCGGCCTCGGCATCCAGACCAAGGACGTCCGCGTGGCGCCGCAAGAGGTGACCGCCGACCGCGGCCAGTACGCCGACACGCGCTCGCTCAGCGCCGAGGCGGCCAGCCCCGACTACCCGGACGCCACCTGGACGGCCGCCAGCTCCAGCAACTACACCGCCTCCAGCCGCCCGTCGGCCTACGCCATCGACCGCGTCGTCATCCACGTGACCCAGGGCTCCTACGCCGGGACCATCTCCTGGTTCCAGAACTCGGCCGCCCAGGTCTCGGCCCACTACGTGGTCAAGTCGTCGAACGGCGCCATCACCCAGATGGTCCGCGACAAGGACATCGCCTGGCACGCCGGCAACTGGTCGTACAACACCAGGTCCATCGGCATCGAGCATGAGGGCTACGTCAGTGAGGCCTCCTGGTTCACCGACGCGATGTACCGCTCCTCGGCCGCGCTGACCCGCTACATCTGCGACAAGTACGGCATCCCGAAGGACCGCAGCCACATCATCGGCCACTCCGAGGTGCCCGGCGCCGACCACACCGACCCGGGGCAGTACTGGAACTGGGCCACGTACATGAGCTACGTGACCGGTGGCGGCGGCACCCCGTCGTGGACCACCACGGTCGACAACGCCACCTCCGGCCAGTTCACCGCCAGCGCGAACTGGGGCACCTCCACCTACTCCACCCAGCGCTACGGCGCGGACTACCGGTTCGCCGACCCCGTGGCCGCCAGCGACCCCGCCTGGTACCAGGCGACCATCCCCAGCGCGGGCACCTACCGCGTGGAGGTCTGGTATCCGGATGACGCCGGCTACAACAGCTCCGCGCCGTACATCGTCGCCGCCTCCGGCGGCAACCAGACGGTGTACGTGGACCAACGCTCCGGCGGCGGCAGCTGGCACAGCCTGGGCACCTTCTCCCTCAACGCGGGCACCGCCAACGTCGTGGGAGTCAGCCGGTGGACCTCCGGCACCGGCTACGTCATCGCGGACGCCGTCCGCATCAGCAAGGTCTGAGATCCATCTGGTACGGCCCGTGCCCGATCGTGCGGGCCGTACTTGTTCGTCGTGCCCAAATAACCGCCGATAAATATATGCGCATTCGCTAATAAAGCGGCGGATGGAAACTTCCCCCTTTGCACGCTGAAGCAGAGCATGTTAGATGGAGGGGTCTTGGCCGACCACGCATCGGGGCGGCGTGGCAGTCGATCCGGACTCCGGCAAGGAGGCTCGTGCACATGGCGCTGGTTCTCGACGGCGTCCGCGTACGGCAGCGCGGGGAAACCTGGCTGCACGACATCCACCTCGAATTATCCAGCGGAATGACCACCCTCGTCGGCCCGATGGCGGCGGGGAAGACGACGCTGATGCGCGTCGTCGGGGGGCTGCTTCCGCCCGACGCGGGGCGGGTCGTGGTGAACGGAAAAGACGTAACGGCTATTTCCGTGCGCAAACGCTCGGTCGCCTTCGTCTATCAGCAATTCATCAATTATCCCTCGCTCTCGGTCTACGAGAACATCGCCTCACCGCTGCGCCTGGCGCGCTCCTTTCCCAAGAAAGATATGGATCGCCGGGTGCGCGAGGTCGCCGAAATCATGGGCATCGGCGACCTGCTCGACCGCCGGCCCGCCGAGCTGTCGGGCGGCCAGCAGCAGCGCACCGCGATCGCCCGCGCGCTGGCCCGGCCGGTCGACGTGCTGCTGCTCGACGAGCCGCTGGCCAACCTCGACTTCAAGCTCCGCGAGCAGCTGCGCGGCGATCTGAAGGACATGTTCCGCGACTCGCCGAGCGTGGTCCTCTATTCGACGGCCGACCCGGCGGAGGCCCTGACCTTCGCCTCGCCGACGGTGGTCCTGGGCGAGGGCCGGGTGCTGGACGTGGGCGACGTGGCGGACATGTACGCCCAGCCGCCGACGCTGGCCGTCGCCGCGACGCTCAGCGACCCGCCGCTCAACCTGCTGCCCGGTGTGGTGCGCGACGGCCGGATCGAGTGCCTGGGCAGCTCGTTCCCCGCCCCCGGCGCGCACGCCTCGGGACGGAACGTCGTCCTCGCGGTCCGCCCGCACCAGGTGACGATCGAACGGAGCGGATCCGACGTGCTGGAGTTCCCGGCGGAGATCAGGCTCGCGGAGGTGACGGGCAGCGAGACCTTCCTGCACCTGATGCTGGCCGACGGGCGGCACCTCGTCGCCCAGCTCGCCGGTACCCAGCTCTTCACCCCGGGTGAGCGGACCGTGGCCTACGTGGACCCGGCGCACATCTTCGTCTTCGACGACGCCGGCGGGCGCCTGCTCGCCACCTCGGCCGCGGAGGTCGACCTGCATGGCTGACATCCGGCTCGAAGGCGTGGGGCACAGCTACGACGGCGGCCGGACCTGGGCGTTGAAGCCGATGACGTGGACGTGGCGGAGCTCCAGGGCGTACGCGCTGCTCGGCCCGAGCGGCTGCGGCAAGACGACGCTGCTGAACATCATCTCGGGGCTGCTCTCCCCGACCGTGGGGCGCATCTGGTTCGACGACCGCGAGGTGACCGCCGTGCCGACGGCGGGCCGCAACATCGCGCAGGTCTTCCAGTTCCCGGTGCTGTACGAGGAGATGTCGGTCTACGACAACCTGGCCTTCCCGCTGCGCAACCGGAAGTATCCCAAGGCGGAGATCGACCAGCGGGTGCGCAGGGTCTCGCAGCTCCTCGGGCTGGACGAGCACCTCAAGCGCCGGTCGCGGCGGCTGGACCCGGGCCGGCAGCAGATCGTCAGCCTGGGCCGCGGGCTGGTCCGCTCCGAGGTGGCCGCCGTGCTGCTCGACGAGCCGCTCACCGTCGTGGACCCGGCCTTGAAGTGGACGCTGCGCAGCAAGCTCAAGGAGATCCACCGCGACACCGGCCACACGCTCATCTACGTCACCCACGACCAGACCGAGGCGCTGACCTTCGCCGACGAGGTCGTGGTGCTCAACGAGGGGGCGATCGTGCAGGCGGGCGAGCCTGCGGAGCTGTTCCTGTCGCCCGCGCACGAGTTCGTCGGCCACTTCATCGGCTCGCCCGGCATGAACGTCGTGCCCGCCGAGATCGCCGACGGCCTGGTCAAGGTGGGCGGGACGGACGTCGGGCAGGCTGTGGGCGAGCTGGAGCCGGGGCCCGTGCACATCGGGGTGCGGCCGGAGTTCGCCCGGCTCGGCGCCGGGGAGACCTCGCCCGGACTGCCCGTACGCGTGACGTCGGTCGACCGGATGGGCGCCTACAACCTGGTGCACGTCCAGGCCGGCGACCACCCGATGATCGCCAAGACGGAGGCGGATGCCCGGTTCACGCCGGACGCCGTGGAGTTCCTGCACTTCGCACCGGATCGGGCGTTCCTGTTCAGGGACGCGG
Source organism: Nonomuraea guangzhouensis (assembly GCF_019396345.1). GTDB lineage: Bacteria > Actinomycetota > Actinomycetes > Streptosporangiales > Streptosporangiaceae > Nonomuraea > Nonomuraea guangzhouensis. The sequence continues at coordinate 590,789 of NZ_JAHKRM010000001.1, forward strand.
TCCGGTGCGGGTCCATCGCACCGCTGGACGGAGAGGGCGCACCGTGACCGAGCAGAGCGTCACAGTCGCGGGCAGCCCGGTGGGCGGCGAGATCGTCACCGCCGCCGCCCCGCAGGACGGCACGCCCGACACGCGGGTGAGCGTCAAGCCGAAGAACAACCGCGCCTGGTTCCTCGTGCTGCCGGTCGTCATTTCGGTGGCGTTCACCGCGGTGATCCCACTGATGACCGTCGTCAACTTCTCCGTCCAGGACATCTTCAGTCCCGACGACCGGATCTTCGTGGGGCTGGAGTGGTTCAGATCCGTCTCCCGCGACCCCGAGATCCGCGCCGCGTTCGTGCGGACCCTGCTGTTCTCGGCCCAGGTGCTGCTGCTGGAGATCCCGCTCGGGGTGGCGCTCGCGGTGGCGATGCCGCGGCGGGGCGTCTGGGTGTCGGCCGCCCTGGTCATCGTCGCGTTGCCGCTGCTCATCCCGTGGAACGTGGTGGGCACCATCTGGCAGATCTTCGCCCGCGCCGACATCGGGCTGGGCGGCTGGACGATCAACAACGTCCTGGGCGTCGACTTCAACTACACCCTGGACTCCACCGACGCCTGGATCACGGTCCTGATCATGGACGTGTGGCACTGGACCCCGCTGGTGGCGCTGCTGGCCTACGCGGGGCTGCGGTCGATCCCCGACCCCTACTTCCAGGCCGCGCAGATCGACGGGGCCTCCGCCTGGGCGACCTTCCGCCACATCCAGCTGCCCCGGCTGCGCGGGGTGCTGACGATCGCGATCCTGCTCCGGTTCATGGACAGCTTCATGATCTACACCGAGCCGTTCGTGGTGACCGGGGGCGGGCCGGGCAACGCCACCTCGTTCCTGAGCATCCTGCTGTCGAAGATCGCCGTCGGGCAGTTCGACCTGGGGCCGGCGGGCGCCTTCTCGCTGCTGTACTTCCTCGTCGTACAGATCGTCTCCTACGTCTTCTTCACCGTACTGACCAGGGCAGGGAGGTGACCGCGATGGCCGACGAGCAGGTCGCCGTGGCGCGGCGGGCCAGGCGGCAGCTGCCATGGGCGCGGGCGGTGTTCTGGCTGTACGCCGCCACCCTGATGCTGCCGTTGCTGTGGATGTTCGGCATGTCCATCCGCCCGAACGAGGACATCCTCGGCAGTTTCTCGCTCATTCCGCAGCGGACCACGCTCGACAATTACCGGACGTTCTTCACGGACCCGGTCTGGTATTCGAGCTACCTGAACTCCATCATCTACACGTCCATGAACGCGGTGATGTCGCTCATCGTGGCGCTGCCGGCCGCCTATGCCTTCTCCCGGTTCAGGTTCGCCGGGGACAAGCACCTGTTCTTCTGGCTGCTGACGAATCGCATGGCGCCGCCGGCCGTCTTCCTGCTGCCCTTTTTCCAGATTTATCAGAGCGTGGGGTTGTTCGACACTCATCTCGGCGTGGCCATCGCGCACATGCTGTTCAACGTCCCGCTCGCCGTCTGGATCCTCGAAGGGTTCATGTCCGGAATACCGCGCGAGATTGATGAAACAGCGGCGATCGACGGCTATTCCCTGCCGCGATTCTTCCTGCGGATCTTCCTGCCGATGATCCGCTCCGCCGTGGGCGTGACGCTTTTCTTCTGCTTCATGTTCAGCTGGGTTGAGCTGCTCATCGCCAGGACCATCACCTCGGTCAACGCCAAGCCCATCGCCGCCACGATGACCCGGACGGTGAGCGCGGCCGGAGTGGACTGGGGGCTGCTGGCCACGGCAGGCGTGCTGACCATCATTCCCGGCGCCATCGTCATCTGGTTCGTCCGCAACTACGTGGCCAAGGGCTTCGCGCTAGGGAGAGTCTGACGATGCAGTGGATGGTGTGGACCCTCCCCACGGCCCTGGTCTTCATCGGCCTGGCGCTGCTGCTGTGTGGCATGGCGGTCTGGGGCCACTTCTCGCCACCGGTCGCCCGGCGTGGCTTCCTGCGCATCGAGACCGACCGTGGTGACCGCTTGTACATCGGCCTGATCAGCGCGGCCGTCGTACTCGCCGGCTGGATCGCCGTCACCGACCTGTCCATGTGGCTGGCGCTGGCGTGCGCGCTCCTGGTGACGATCGTGATCGGGATTTGGGGCTGACCGAAGGAGGCATTCAGGCGATGAGACGTCTTAGGGGCAGAACCACGGCGGTGGGTCTGGCCGTGCTCGTCCTGCTGGCGAACGGCTGCTCGAGTGGTGAGCAGAAACCCCAGAGCAACTTCACCGAGGCCGAGGGGAAGGCGGCGGCGCAGAAGTGGGTGTCGAGCGAGTTCACGCCGAGCACCCTGTCCAAGGACCAGCAGCTCGCGGAGATGGACTGGTTCACCAAGGCCGCCGCTCCCTACCGCGGCATGGAGATCAACGTCGTCTCCGAGACGATCACCACCCACGAGTACGAGTCGCAGAAACTCGCCAAGGCGTTCACCGACATCACCGGGATCAAGGTCAAGCACGACCTGATCCAGGAAGGTGACGTGATCGAGAAGCTGCAGACGCAGATCCAGGGCAACCAGAACATCTATGACGCCTACGTCAACGACTCCGACCTCATCGGCACCCACTCCCGCGGCAACTACGTCTTCCCGCTGTCCGACTACATGGCGGGAGAGGGCAAGGCGATCACCTCGCCCACCCTCGACCTGAACGACTTCATCGGCACCAGCTTCACCACCGGACCGGACAAGAAGCTGTACCAGCTGCCCGACCAGCAGTTCGCCAACCTCTACTGGTTCCGCTACGACTGGTTCACCAACCCCACGATCAAGAAGCAGTTCAAGGAGGCCTACGGCTACGACCTGGGCGTGCCGGTCAACTGGGCGGCCTACGAGGACATCGCCGACTTCTTCACCAACAAGGTGAACAATAACGGCACCATCGACGGCAAGAAGGTCTACGGCCACATGGACTACGGCCGCAAGGACCCCTCGCTCGGCTGGCGCTTCACCGACGCGTGGCTGTCCATGGCCGGCAACGGCGACCCGGGCATCCCCAACGGCCTGCCGGTGGACGAGTGGGGCATCAGGGTGGAGAACTGCCGCCCGGTCGGCTCCTCGATGACCCGCGGCGGCGACACCAACGGGCCCGCCTCGGTGTACGCGCTGACCAAGTACGTCGACTGGCTGAAGAAGTACGCGCCGAAGGAAGCGGCCGGCATGAACTTCAGCGAGGCGGGACCGGTGCCGGCGCAGGGCAACATCGCCCAGCAGGTCTTCTGGTACACCACGTTCACCGCCGACATGACCAAGCCGGGCCTCCCGGTCGTCAACGCCGACGGGACGCCGAAGTGGCGCATCGCGCCCAGCCCGCACGGCATCTACTGGAAGGAAGGCAACAAGCTGGGCTACCAGGACGCCGGCTCCTGGACCCTGCTGAAGAACACCCCCAAGGAGCGCAGGGCCGCGGCCTGGCTGTACGCCCAGTTCGTCACGTCCAAGACGGTCTCGCTGAAGAAGTCGATCACCGGTCTGACCTTCATCCGCGACTCTGACATCAAGAGCGACTACTTCGCCAAGAACGCGGCCAAGTACGGCGGCCTGATCGAGTTCTACAACTCGCCGGCCCGCAAGCAGTGGACGCCGACCGGCACCAACGTGCCCGACTACCCGAAGCTGGCCCAGCTCTGGTGGCAGAACGTGGCCACCGCCGTCACCGGTGAGACCACCGCCCAGCAGTCGATGGACAACCTGGCCAAGCAGCAGGACGACATCCTGTCCCGGCTGGAGCGCCGGGGCGGCAACTGCGCGCCCAAGCTGAACCCTGAGCAGTCCGCCCAGTACTGGCTGGACCAGCCCGGCGCCCCGGTGCCGAAGCTGGCCGACGAGCGCGGCAAGCCGGCGACGCTCGACTACGACAAGCTCATCGCCACGTGGAAGACCGGAGGCTGATCAGTCGCGGCGGGACCGGCGGGTAATCTGTCGGTCCCGCTTCTTAGTGTGCCTACACGGCCAGTAAGCGCGAATGATTGGATCAGTGCCGTGGAGGCCTCTGTCGAGCAGCTCGTGTACGTCCGCGAGGACGAATACACGGTTGCCCGGATGAGCGCCGAATCCACACCCTCCTTCGTCGCCGCGGGCCGCGCGCTGGCCGGTGTCCAGCCGGGAGAGACGCTCGAGCTCACCGGCGAGTGGGGCGAGCACCCCCGCCACGGCCGGCGCTTCACGGTGACGGCGTGCGAGCGGGTCGTGCCGTCCACCACCCGGGCCATCCAGCTCTACCTGGGCTCCGGCCTGATCCGCGGCATCGGCCCGCGGCTCGCCCAGGCCATCGTCGGCCACTTCGGCGAGGCGACGCTGACCGTCATCGACACCGAGCCCCAGCGGCTCACGGAGGTCGTCAACATCGGCCCGGCGCGGCAGGGCCAGATCCTGGAGGCGTGGCGGGAGCAGAAGGAGATCGCCGCGCTGATGGTGGTCCTGCAGGGCTTCGGGGTCAGCCCGCTGCTCGCCGCCAAGATCTTCCAGGTCTTCGGCCGCGACTCGGCGGAGCTCGTCGCCTCCGACCCGTACCAGCTCATCGGCCGGGTGCGCGGCATCGCGTTCGGCACGGCCGACAAGATCGCCCTGCAGTCGGGGGTGCCGGAGCACAGCCCGCAGCGGATCAAGGCGGCGCTGCTCGACCGGCTGGAGAGCGCCGCCGCCAGGGGCGGTCACTGCTACCTGTCGATGACCGCGCTGCTCACGCAGACCGCCGAGCTCGTGGAGCAGGATCAGGACGTGGTGCGGCCGATGATCGACGCCCTCACGGCCGAGCGGCGGGTGGTCGTCGAGGCGGCCCCCGACCAGATCGTGGTCTACGGCAAGGAGCTGCACAGTCGCGAGCTCAAGCTGGCCGAACACGTCGACAGGTTGTGGCGGGCCCGCTCGACGCTGCCCATGCGGCCCTTCCAGGAGGACCCCGCGCTGCACGACGACCAGAAAGCGGCCGTGACCATGGCGCTGACCAGCACCGTCTCGGTCCTCACCGGCGGTCCGGGCTGCGGCAAGAGCCACACGGTGCGGGTGATCGCGGCCACCGTGCGGGCGATGGGCGGCCGGGTGACGCTCGCCGCGCCCACCGGGAAGGCGGCCAAGCGCCTGTCGGAGCTCACCGGCCTGCCCGCCATGACCATCCACCGGATGCTGGCCCAGCAGCCCGACCCGGACAAGCTGTTCGACCAGACGCCCGCGCAGGCCGACCTGATCGTGGTCGACGAGGCGTCCATGCTGGACCTGCACCTGGCCACCCGGCTCACCTCGGCCATCCCGTCGGGCAGTCATCTGCTGCTCGTCGGCGACAGCGACCAGTTGCCGAGCATCGGCCCCGGCAGCGTGCTGGCCGACCTGCTGCGCGTCGAGGAGATCCCGCGCGTACGGCTCACCCACGTCTTCCGCCAGGCCGACGGCAGCGGCATCATCCAGAACGCCCACCGCATCAAGGCCGGGCGGCTGCCCGCGATCCCGGGCGGCGGCGGCTTCTGGTTCGAGGAGCTCGACGATCCCGAGGCCGTCGCCGAGCGGGTCGTCCACCTGGCGACGGTGGCGATCCCGCGCAAGCAGGGCGTCGAGCCGGGCCAGGTGCAGGTGCTGTGCCCGATGCGCAAGGGCGTGGCGGGCACCGCCGAGCTCGGCCGCAAGCTCCAGGAGCGGCTCAACCCCGCGCGCGACGACCGAGCCGAGCACTGGTCGGGCACCTCGGCCTTCCGGGTCGGCGACCGGGTCATGCCGATCCGCAACAACTACGACAAGGGCGTCTTCAACGGCGAGACGGGCACGATCACCGACATCGTCCAGGAGCAGCGGCTCGTGGAGATCGTCATCGACGACGGCGACACGGTGACCTACGGCTTCGACGAGCTCGACGACCTGACCCATGCCTACGCGATCAGCGTGCACCGCTCGCAGGGCAGCGAATATCCGTTCGTGGTCGCGCCACTCGTCGCCGAGTCCGGCGGCATCATGCTGCGCCGCAGGCTCCTCTACACCCTGGTCACGCGGGCCCGGTCGTGGGTGGTGCTGGTCGGCGAGCGCAAGGCCCTGGAGCTGGCGGTCGCCCGGCTCGGCGACCGCCGCAACACCGGCCTCACCCGGCGTCTGGCCCACCTGCTGGCCTGACATTCCCCTGAAGGAGCACCATGGCGATCGACTTCACCCTCGCCCCCGAGCACGAGGAGATCCGCGACCGGGTCCGGGCCTTCATCCAGGGCACGGTCGTCCCGGCCGTCGAGGAGGTGCCGGAGAGCGACCGCGAGGCCTACCTGCGGACCATCTTCCGGCTGCGCGAGAAGGCCAAGGCCGAGGGGTTGTGGCTGCCGCACATGCCCAAGGAGTGGGGCGGCATGGGCCTCGGCCACGTCGAGCTGGCCATGGTGCAGTCGGAGGCCGCCAAGACCCGGCTCGGGCCGTGGGTGCTCAACTGCATGGCGCCCGACGAGGGCAACATGCACACGCTGCTGCACTGGGCGAGCGACGAGCAGAAGGAGAAATACCTGCGTCCCCTGCTTGAGGGGAGCAAGATGTCGTGCTTCGCGATGACCGAGCCGGAGGTCGCCGGTTCCGACCCGACGCTGATCCGTACGCGGGCGGTGAAGGACGGCGACGAATGGGTGATCAACGGCCACAAGTGGTTCATCTCCAACGCCCGCCGGGCCGGCTTCGCCATCCTCATCGCCAGGACCGAGCTCGACCTTCCCGAAGGCGCGCGCGGCGCCAACACCGCCTTCCTCGTCGACCTGCCCTCGCCGGGCTGGAACGACATCCGCGAGGTCGAGACCATGCACGGCTCGACGGGCCACAGCGAGATCGTCATCACCGACCTGCGCGTGCCCGACGACCAGGTGCTCGGCGGGCGCGGCAACGGCCACCGGCTCGGCCAATACCGCCTGGGCCCGGCCCGGCTGGCGCACTGCATGCGCTGGATCTCACAGGCGGAGACGGCGCTCGACATGATGGTCGACCGGGCGCTCAACAGATACAGCCACGGTTCGCTGCTCGCCGACAAGCAGGGAGTGCAGTGGCTGATCGCCGACTCGGCCATGGAGCTGTATCAGTGCAAGCTGATGGTGCTGCACGCCGCGTACAAGATCGACAAGGGCGAGGACTTCCGTACGGAGGTGTCGATGGCCAAGCACTTCGTGGCCAACAGCCTCAACCGCATCATCGACCGGGCGATCCAGGTGCACGGGGCGCTCGGGTACTCGACCGACACGCCGCTGGCCAGTATGTTCCAGCACGCCCGCTGGGCCAGGTTCGCCGACGGGGCCGACGAGATCCACCAGATGCGGATCGCCGAGCGGACGATCGCCGCTTACCGCGACTCAGGCTCCACCGCCGCAGCCACCGGCGGTCTCCCCCTGTGACCCGCCGTCTGGGGCCGGCTTGGCATCCTCGCGCTGCCAGCGTTCGGCAACTGGCACCGTACGGACGACCGAGGGCTGTCCGCGCTGGACCCTAACTGGGCGGGCAGTTCTCGCCCCGGCGGCCTCCTGGCTCCTGCGGCTCGGACCCCTCGTACACGCTCAGGGTCGCCTTGCCCGGCTCCGTCATGGAGCCGTTCTCCACCAGCCACGAGTCCGGCACCGACTGCTTCGTTCCGCCGGTTAGGGGGTCCATGTCCTCGAAGTTCTGGATGGTCACGCCACGCTCCTGCAGCATGCCGCGCACCTCGGTCACGGTCCGGCCGATGTAGGGCAGGCAGTGCAGCGGCTCGCCCAGGCCGTCGATCGTGGTGCTGTTCGCGAACGGCTCGCCGGGCCGGGCCTCGCGCCCGAGCGTGATGTCGGCGGGTCCCTGGAAGTTCTCCGGGATCTTCACCCCGATGGGGCAGCCGCCCATCTTGTCGCAGGTCCCCGGCTGGTCGATGGTCTTGATCTCGTCGAGGTACCGGCCCTCGGTGGGCGAGGTGGGGAAGATGGAGCCCACCCACGACGGCGTCGAGGGGATGACCGTGAGGGTCACGTTCAGCCCGGCGTCACGGAGCTGCGCCTGGTACGTGCCGGCGTCGGCGTACAGGTCCTTGATCTCGATGACGTAGTACCCGTCCTCCTTCTTGATGTCGAGCGCCGCGGCCGTCCCGGGTCCGAGACCGAGCCCGGTGGGCAAGAGCCAGCTCAGAGCGAGGAACGCGGCGGTCAGCAGGGCCACGCCCGGCACCGCGGCGCGCAGGATCAGCGGCCGGCGCGCGCGCCGCACTGCCGGTGCGACGGCCCTGGCTGTGGCGGGCTCGGCGGCCATGATGTCGCGCATGAGCTCGTGGGCCGCCTCGGTCATGCCGGGCCCGGCGCCAGGGGACAGGTGGGTGACCACGCGGTCCACCCTGTTCTTCATGATTTTCCCTCCGCGAGTGCGACGGCGCGCAGGCCGTAGGTGGTCAGGTCGAGGTCGGCGCTCGCCAGTTCCTTGGCCAGCCGCTGGCGGGCGCGGTGCAGGCGCAGCCGCGCCGCTCCGCGCGAGCAGCCGAGCACCTTGGCGATCTCGGCGCTGCTCAGCCCTTCCCAGCCGACCAAGGCGAGCAGTTCCCGGTCGTCGGGCGACAGGCGTCTGAACGCCTGGTGGGTGGCCTCGCCGTACCGGTCGGCCACCGGCCTGGACCATGTGGACAGCTCCGCACGCAGCCGCGCGGACAGCGCCGATCGGCGCTCCTCGGCGCGGAAGTGGTTGGCGAGGACCCGCCGGGCGACGGCGTACAGCCACAGCCGGGCCTCGTCCCTCACGGGAATGTCGTCCAGCCGGCGCCAGGCGGTCGTGAACGTCTCGGCGATCACGTCGGCGATGTCGTCCGTGGACTCGGTACGTCGCGCCACATAGGCGGCGATGGCGGGATAGTGCGCCAGGTAGAGCTGCTCGAAGCGTTGCTCCGGCGCCTGGGGCCCGATGTCGCCTTCTCTCCGTTGTTTGGACACATCTCAGCAGATGTCCGGCTTAGCAACTCTGTTTCACAAGAAAGCCCATTTTCTCGAAAGGCTCAGTTTTCACCGGAGACCCGGTAACACCCTGCCGCATCCGGACATTTGCTCATGCGTTGCCGCTGAACGTACCTGAGCGTCGTCGGCGGCGATCGGTCATGCAGCCGATGGAGAGGAAACGCATGAGGTTAGGCAAGGGCCTGCTGGCCGCCATCCTGGCAATAACGGCCGGCGTCACGACCGCCCCGGCACCCGCCGCCGCGACGCCGGCCCCGACCCCGGGAGTCGCGAGGCAAGAAGGCGCGACGAACCGGCCGACCGGCACGGTGACGCTGATCACCGGCGACCGCGTCGTCGTCACCGCCGCCGGGCATCGGGTGGAGCCCGGAGCGGGCAGGCAGGTGCACTACAGCAGCCAGTACCGCGACGGCCATCTGTATGTCTACCCGTCCGACGCCCATCCGCTGGTGGCCAAGGGCGTTCTGGACGAGCGGCTGTTCGACGTCACGCAGCTCCTGGCCTGGGGGTACGGTGACGCGAAGCGGAGCGACATCCCGCTGATCACGCAGTCGGCCAAGGGGGATGGGCCCGCGCTCCGGAACGCCCGCCAGGACCGGCGGCTGTCCTCCCTCGGCATGTCCCCCGTGGAGGTGCCCAAGAAGAGCGCCGCCGAGACGTGGAAGGGCATAACGGACGGCGTCCAGACCCTGACCGCCGGCCGGACGAAGATCTGGCTGAACGGCCACCGCTCCTTCACCCTCGACCAGAGCGTCAAGCAGATCGGCGCCACCGAGGCGTGGAAGCAGGGCTTCACCGGCGAGGGCGTCACGGTCGCCGTGCTCGACAGCGGCTACGACCCCACACATCCCGACCTGAAGAACGTCGTCACGCAGGCACGCGACTTCACCGGTCACGACGACATCCGCGACAGGAACGGACACGGCACGCACGTCGCGTCGATCGTCGCGGGAGCGGGAGAGAAACAGCGCGGCGTGGCGCCCGGCGCGAAACTCGCCATCGGCAAGATCGGCGACCTCGTGATGCAGGAGTCCGACATCATTGCCGGCATGGAGTGGGCCGCGGCCGAGGTCAAGGCCAAGGTCATCAACATGAGCATCGGCGGCCCGGACACGATCGACGTGGACCCGGTCGAGCAGGCGGTCAACACTCTGTCGGAGCGTACCGGCGCGCTCTTCGTCGTGGCTGCGGGCAACGACGCCAAGCCCGGCACGGTCTTGAGCCCCGGCAGCGCCGACGCGGCCCTCACAGTCGGCGCCGTCGGCCGGGACGACAAGGTGGCCGATTTCTCCAGCAAGGGCCCCCGGCTCAACGACCACGCCATCAAGCCGGACCTCACCGCCCCCGGCGTCGCCATCAAGGCCGCCAACGCCAACGGCGGAGCCGACGCCCCGTACGCCGCCATGAGCGGCACCTCGATGGCCGCACCCCACGTGGCGGGAGCCGCCGCGATCCTCGCCCAGCGCCATCCCGACTGGAGCGGACAGCGTCTCAAAGCTGCCCTCATCGGCAGCGCCGCCCCCAACGGGAGCGCCAAAATCTACGAGGAGGGCGCCGGACGCGTGGACGTGGCCCGCGCGGTCTCCCAGCAGGTGGCCGCGACGACCGGCAACGTCTGGGCCTCCTTCCCCTGGAACGGCACCGGCGAGCGCGTGGCGACCAAGACGCTCACGTACGCCAACTCCGGCGACACCCCGCTCACCCTGGAGCTCGCCGCGGACGGCGAGGGGCTGGAGCTGGGGTCCAAGCGGCTGGAGGTGCCCGCCAAGGGCGAGGCGTCAGTCGAGCTGACGATCCACGCGGAGGGCAAGGCGCCCGGGGACTATCCCGGCGTCGTCACCGCCAGGTCGGGCGACACCGTCGTGCGCACGCTCGCGGGCGCGTACGTGGAGCCCGAGACCTACACCCTGACCGTCAAGACCATCGAGAGGGACGGCCAGACACCCCGCGCCGCCATGGGTTATCTCTACCAGCTCGAGACCGATACCCAGAAGACGCTCTCGTTCGACGACCAAGGCGTCGCAAGAGTACGGGTACCCAAGGGCGAGTGGAACCTCTACGTCAACGTCTACAACTCGGACCAATCCACGACCGCGCATCGGCCCGTGACCATCGACGGCGCGGACCAGGAAGTGACGGTGGACGCGCGCCAGGGGAAGGAGATCACGTTCACGGTGGACGAGCCGACCGCCGTCCAGGACGGCAGTGAGCAGATCACCCTGGCCAACGGCTGGTTCAGCCAAGGCTGGGCCAGCTTCGGTGACGACGTCTATGCTCTGCCGGTGCGCCAGCCCGGCCTGAAGTACCTGGCCGGGAGCACCTGGCACAAGAAGGACGCCGCGCCGAGCCCGTACCGCTACGACCTGGTCGACTACCGCACCGGCGGAATTCCGGACGACCTGTCGTACACGGCGCGCACGCGTGACCTGGTGAAGGTGAGCGCGACGTACCGGGCGCCCGGCCTGCCCGGCACGGCCGAGGTGATAGTGGGGCCGCTACTCCCCGGCGGGTCCTGGGCAGGGGGCTCCTGGCTGTCCGAGAGCCCGAGCCTGAATCTGCCGGCCACCATGACGCACTACCGCACTCCCGGCTTCGCCTGGGAAACCGACATCACGACGGGCACCCACTGGGTGTCGGGCGTGAGCCAGGTGCTCGGCCGGCGGCCCGTCACCGAGCTGTGGAACGCCGCCGTGACCGGCCCCGCCTTCGGCACGTCCGCGGGCAGCCGCGACGGCGACTGGCTGAACTTCAACGTCGACGGCATCCTCGCTGACGGGCGGGCCGGGCTGATGGGCGGCGACTACGACACCACCGGCACCATCGCCCTGGCCCGCAGCGAGGAGAAACTGGCCGAGACCGATCTGGCGACCTGCGAACCCGGATACACGGAAAGTTGCCGGCTGGACGTCCGCCTGCCCGCAGAGCCGGCGACCTACACTCTGACCGCGTCGGCGCGGCGGCCGTCGGCGCTGTCCACGAAGGTCGAGTCGGCCTGGACGTTCCGGTCGCAGCGGACGGCCGGGCCCCGGCCGCTGCCCCTGACCGCCGTCCGCTACGCCCCCGAGGGCCTGGACGACCACAACCGCGCCAAGCCCGGGTCCATGACCGTCATCCCGGTGAGCCTCCACCACAACCCCGGCGCCTCCGCGCCGCGTACCACGTCGATCACGCTTGAGGCGTCCTTCGACGACGGGGCGACCTGGCGGCCGGTCCAGCTGACCCACGCCGGCTCGGGATGGACGGCCCGGATCGCAAACCCGGACGCCCCCGGGTTCGTCTCACTGCGTGCCAAGGTCACGGACGCGGCGGGTGACCGCGTGACACAGACCATCACCAAGGCGTACGCCATCGGGTGACGGGTCCGCCCTCCGGCCGCGCGGGCGCAAGTCTCCCGCGCGGCCGGCCGCGGCCCGGCGGTAAATGACCGGCACCGCCCCGAGGCCGGCGGCCTGGGCGCGGAGAAGGTCACCTTCTCCTACACCGACCTCGGCTTCGTCGTAGTTCGTCTTAGAAGGTGCGGGTGGTGACCCAGTTCGCCTGGTGTGTCGGATTGTTCAGGTCGAACGTGGTACCGGACAGGCGCCTGTCCGGGCCCAGCGAGCCGGTGTATCGGCCTCTGGCTCCGTTCGACCACCCAACGGTGAAGAAGATATTCCGGCCTTCCACCGCGCCTTCCTCGATCGTCCCCACGGCGCCGGAGGAGGCGGTCCCGAAGAGCCTCCCGCTGCTGTCCTGTGTCACGTTCATCGTCACTGTGATCCCGCCGCTCTGAACGAACTGCCACCTGCCATTGACGGAGAACTCGGGCGCCGCGACGCCCGCCGTCCGCGAAGCGGAGGACACGCCGGCGGCGCTGGCGGCAGGGGCCAGAGCGAGACCAACGCCACCCAGAACAAGAGCGAGGCCGGCCGTGGCAAGCTTGGTGCGCATGGGATATCCCTTCGTTGATGTTCGATCGATCCGCTGAGCGGATCTGAGCGCCCTCGGCGTCTTTCTCGGTCGGGTGGCCTGACGCCTCGTGAGGGCACATCCTGATGGTGCGCTAATGGCCAGCACACCCGGCATCCCATGCTTTCGGGGGTTGACCTGCTTTATCGTCGCCGACTGCACTGGTATGGGCTGGTTAAGGTGCCCCGAACCTTCTGGACATTGGACCAACCAACCTGGCACCTCTGCATGATGTGCCGCTTCGTAGCCACGATCGGCTCCATGGTGAATTCACCAGGCCAAGTGGATCGATCAGCAGGTAGGCCCGCTCACCCCGTGATGGTCCGGATGAGCGCGGCGCTGTCGGTGAGGTCGGGAAAGACGACGTCCGCGCCCGCCGCCTTGAGGTCAGTAGGGCTGCTCTTGCCCGACGCGACAGCGATCACGCGCGCTCCGCCGTCCCTCCCCGCGATGACGTCTTGAGGCGTGTCTCCGATCAGCACAGTGAGGTCAGGACTGTAGGTCAGCCCGTCCTTGCTGCGGGCGCGATCCTGCGCAATGGGGATAAGGCGGGCACGCACGGGGCCATCCTCCCGATAGGCGCCTATCTCCAGATCAAGGAGTCGGTTCAGCCCGAAGATCCTCAGCTTGGCTTCTGCTGACGCCTTCGTGTTCCCCGTCAGGATGGACTGAGTGATGCCAGGTACGCAGCTCAGCGCCTGTAGCGCATTGAGTGCGCCTGGCAGGACGCGGCCCCGCAGGCGCATCGCATGCGCACGCTCCTCATAGCCGCGCGCCTGGAGGTCGATGAACCTCTCGAAGTAGTCATCAGAGCGCGGGATTCCATGTATGTCGAGCGTCTCGCACAGGGCCGGCCGTCCCCCGGAGCACGGTCCAGGCCGCCAGCTGCGGCCAGCCACCAGAGCGTTACCCAGAGTGACGCCTGTTCATCTCAGGGTGCCGACAAAGATGATCTATGGCTGTGGGGTCTCTCCACGGAGGTGGGCAGGCTCCCGTCACGTTCGACCTCGCCGCTGCGGGCGGCGCTCTGTAGCCACCCCCATCGGCCTGGGCTATTTGTCCAACCAGAGGTCTGGACAATGTTTGGACGGCTGTCCGGCGGATGTCCGTTGCCGCCGTTCGAGGCGCCCGGCATAGTCGGAGCTGTTCTCGCCTCCCCGGCCTATCGGGCCATCTCCCTCCTTCCAGAGATCTTTTCTCGCGGAGAGATAAGGGCGCGAGAAATTGAGTTCGTACCCCCGGGCCTCTCACAAAGGAGTCGACCGATATGAAGATCCACGTAGCAGCGGCTGCGGTGTCCGTAGCGACGATTGGGACGCTCTTGCTGACCACGGGCCCAGCGAGCGCCCACACGTACGACGGGAAGGACCCCTACAGAACCGGGTGCGCCAACAGCAAGGTCTACACCGGGAAGAAGGCCTCGCTGAGCAACGAGATCGATGACACCTTGGGCACGATCCGGCTGTATTACTCCCGTCGCTGCGGCACCAACTGGGGCGAGGTGACGGTGCCCAAGAACGCGACCGGCCATATCACGGTCTTCACCAGCAGCAAGAACATCTCCTTCACCTACCGCGCCGGGAACGGCGGGCACCACTGGGGCGACATGGTCTACGCGCCAAGCGGCGTCTGCGCCCAGGCCACGGGCAGCGTGACGATCGGGATCGGCCGCGTCAACAAGGGCAGCGGCACCACGGGGAAGGCCTGCGGCTGATTTGTGATCGGCGCACTACTGCGTCAGGCATCGCTGAGCGAGCAGGTGGGCGACCACCCAGTCCCGCATGGCGATGCCGACGGTCTTGAGTGGGCGAAGCGGACAAGGAGACGTACGTGCGCATCTCTGACCAGTGGGTGGGGTGGAGCATGCGCACCCTGCCCGTTGCGTGCCCGTTCGGACGGCGATCAGCGGGGAGTCACGGTGACGCAGCGGCACTCGACTCACATCTGCCCAGGCCAGCGTTTCCCCAGCTCAAGTGCCATGGCCTTGGAAGACTTCCCAAGCTGACAGCACGGGTTCGATTCCCGTCACCCGCTCCATTTGTCCGGACGCTTGTAGGTGCGCCGATCAGGCCCTGTGACCTCGTCCGGTAGCAACGAGGCTTCCAAGTGCTCCTCCGGGATAGCGAATGCGATGACCTGCCCCGAGAAGTCATGCTTGGGACCAACTCGACCGGGCGGGCAAGCGATCAGAATCGGTCGAGCGGGAGCAAGCTGAAGCGATGCCTCCACCGCCGGCCGAAAGTCCGTGTCGGTCGACACCAGCACCGACATATCCCCGTAACCGGAGGCCGCGTCCATGGTCATGGCCACCGCCAAGGCGACGTCGGTCAGCTTCTCCTCAAAGGTGTGGAACGTCTGAGGCGGGTCACACTCGCATGTCCAGCGGGCCCCGCAGTCCCGGCACCGCGCGGTCTTCTTCTTGAAGTGACCCCGAATGATCTCCACTTCAGGGCTGTTCGCGGCCAGGGCCGACAGGTAGGTTTCCTGCCTCAGCGCCGCGTCAGGCTCTCCCTTGACGATCGCGGTGAAGTACCTCACTTTGATCACCGTGTCGTGGCGGCGAATCCGTCGGATAAGTTCGACCAAATCCAGCCACAGGTAGGCGCGGCCGTACTTGCTCTTCAGCCCGTGATACAGGTTGAAGCCGTCAACGTACGCCACCACATCCACCGAGCCACCTCCAGCATTGGCCAACCCCGCCGATGGTAGCTAGCATGGAGGCACACGAAGTTGGTTACGGCCAACTGGGCGGCCCCGCAAGGGGCCGCATTTTTTGTTCACGACGATCTTCACGCGCCACCGCCCGCGTGCCAGAACAGGCGGTCAGTCGCGGTCGCTCAGGGGTACTCGCGGTCACTCGACCCACTCTGACCAGCACCCCCGTTTTCCCAGTTCAAGGCACCAAGATCAGCAGATGGTTCCCCAGCTGACAGCGCGGGTTCGATTCCCGTCACCCGCTCCAACATCGAAGGCCCAGCTCAAGAATGTGATCTAGAACTGGGCCTCTCTTCATACCCCTGGTGCCGGCTCTCGAGCAAGCCCGTCGCGGCTGAGGACCGCTCCTACGGAAGGAGCAGCGTACGCCTACGGCCTGAGTCTCGAAGTGGCCGCCCGCAACTTATGCGTTCGCGAGCTGTCGGTGATGCACCGTTAGAGGCTCGATTTCGGTGGTGGTGTCGTCGTCGACGACGAGCTCGACGCGGAACCGAACCCCCGTTGCCGCACCGAGGCGCAGCAGTGTCGCTATATCCGGAATGCCGCCACCGCCCTCGATGCGAGACAGGGCGGGTTGGGACATCCCAGAGCGCTCCGCCACGATCTTCTGAGACAAGCCTCGGCGCTTACGGATCTCACGCAGCTGGTCTCCGAGCTCTAGATCACGGCCCGCCTGCTCGTATTCGGAGTGGGGCTGCGCATCCGCTTCCATCTCGCGCAGACGCTTCGCCTTGTAAGTCTCCCAACGGCTGTGACTCATCATGCGCTCCTCTCGAACACGTGCGTGGTGGTTAGATCGTGCTCTGCCTCACACCGCTTCTTGGCGGTGATCGCTCGGTCGATGTCGGCGGTCTGCGTCCCGTCCTGTGTCTTGCGGAAGACCGTCAGGATCACGATCACCGTGTTGGATGGCTCTTGATCCGGAACGAGCGGGGATCCCCTTCTGGGTTGAGGTCACGATCCGTCTTGACAGCGGTCGGGACTCGCCCGGCGTCTTGTGGCGCGTACCTTGTGCGCCTGCACGAGGTGCTCCCACACCTTGCGTGCTGCGTACCGGCCTCGGCCGGTCTCCTCGTAGCCGCTGCCGTTGTATCGGAGAATCAGGAACTCACCGCCCTGGCAGGCCCACTCGTACTCGCCGCAGCACGAAGTCTCGGTGACCCGCAGGCGTTCACCCTTGGCGCGCTGGTACGGCTCCCAGTTGGTCACGGCGAATCCTCCGTGGCGGCGCGGCGGCAGACATCAGGGTGAGGTCGCCGCCGCGCCGACTCGAAGCCCGGCGCGCGGGTGGGACACGCGCCGGGAAGAGGGCCGGGGCCGCACACGTGGTGGGACGCGGGCCCCGGCCCGGCCCTGCCCGGCTCAGCACGAGCAGGGCAGAACCCGGCGGCTACACGGGGGAAGAGCCGCCGGAATGGTAGAGAGACTGCAATCAACGCAGTGGGCGCCCGCATGTCGAGCGATGGCATTATGTCGTCTCCTCACCTCCGGATCTCTGGGCGGCCAGCAGGTCGCGTAAGCCCTCGCCTCTGGGCGCGTGCAGCGTCCTTCTGCAACCGCACGCGATCAGATGGCAAGGCCCGGTGGCGTACCAGATGCCGTGCAGACACCAGATGGTCCAGGCCGGGTATGCGGCCTGAAGGCTGGCCTCGGCCATTTGCTCGTCGATGTCGTCCCGAGCAGCCGGGCGCTCGACGTCGGCGAGGGTCTCTTCCACGGTCGCCATCAGTTCACCCGCCTTTCCCGAAACTGCTGTTGGAACGTGTGCTGCAGAGCCTCACCACAGGTCAGAACGACGGAAGTCGCGCCGCCGCCGGCTGGTACTCGTCGGTCTGGCGGTTGGAAGGCGCGGCAGCGTAGGAGATCTGGGTCACTGCGCCGCCGCGCCGTTTCGAGGTCGGAGTACCTGGCGGAGGACGATGCTCGACCTGCGGCGAGCTCGCCGGCTCCGGGCGCTTAGCAGCCTGCGAGGGGGTCGGAACGCTGTGGGGCCTTATGGGCCGGACCGACGAGCCGACGGGGGCCACCTGCGGTATCTGGCGGCCTTGCTCCAGGCGGCGCCGGGTGGCCATCCGTGCCCGCAGTTGCGCGGCCGTCGGCTGCTCCCAGCCGTGATGCGGGCGGTGTGCGAGGGACGCGCCGTCATGGGCGTATGGGGCGTTTCCACACCATCGGCACCCCAACGGCATCGGGGGATGCTCCGCATGCCAGCGAATCCGGAGGGCTCTAGGCTGCAGCATGGGTCAGGACCTCGATTCCTGATCAAGGCCCCGGATCCCCCGGTGTTCGCGCACCGGGCCGGGGCCGCCTTTTAGGGAGAGGGCGGCACTCCCGCGAGGTACCCCCAGCAGAAAAGCGACTCGATCAGCGGTCGCCCGCTCGTCGCCCTGCTCGCCGAGCTCGTATCCGTAATTGGTGAGATAGCTACCGTTGATGGTGCCCACGGCCTCACCAACGAGCGGGTGCAGAGGGTTTGTCGCGGCTACCGAGCCATCGCCCCTCTCCGTCACGGACAGTCCGCGCGCTCTAAGCAACTCGGCCAGAATGGCCGAGGGGTTCGCGTCCATGCCTTGATGACACCGCAAGGGGTACGCGAGCGGGATCTGACAATCTATGACACGGAGTTGATCAATGCCTCTAGCTGCGGCGATTACCGGAACAAGGTCGACCGGACATCGGGAACCAACTTGGTTCGCGGACCTGTTCGGCACCTACCTCGGACCGTTCGCAACTGAAGACGCGCACTTCAACATCGGGGGCGCGGTCGGCATCGACAGCTTGTCCTTGCTGTGGCTCGCTGGGAACTCGAAGTCGCGTATCACGATCGTCGTCCCCGGCACTGTCGAGCAGCAGCCTGCCGAGGCGAGGCAGGCAATCGCCCAGTGCCGTGATCGAATAGCCGAGATCACCGAGCTGCGTGCCACCGAAGTACAGACGCAGGCGTACCACGCGCGGAACCGGTGGATGGTCGATCGCGCCGCCTTGGTGATCGGCTTCCCCCTCGAAGGGGCCGAAGACACCTCGGGAACTTGGCAGACGATCAACTACGGGGCGTCGCAGGGGAAACCACGGCTGATCGTGCCCGTGTGAACGATGCGGCAGGCATCATGAGGGGCATGAGCACGCACGACAAACTCGTCGGTGGTGCCACACTAAAGCGGCTACGGCTCGCCCGCGGTTGGTCCCTGGCCGACACCGCCCGGGCCATCATCGACACGGCTGCCCGGCTCAGGCAGCCCCTCGACTGCAGCGTCGCGAGTGTGCAGCGGTCCGTCGCCCGGTGGGAGAGCAGCAAGGCGCCGATCCTGCCCAGCGAGCGGTATCACCTGCTACTCGCGCACCTTTACGCGCGCGGCACTGACGGGCAGGTGTCTCTCGGTGCCGGCAGCGACTTCGCCGAGTTGCTCGAGGCTCTCAGGTTCCTGGGAGACAGCGAGCGGCGTCTCGGCGAACTGCGCACGCTGCTCGTACGCACAGCTACCGACACCGGCGGGGGTCTGCTCGCGCTGCTCGGCCCGCCGATGCAGGGCGCGCTCTCGGCCGCCCTCGCCGACCCGTCCCGCCTCGACGAGGAACTGGTCGCGGCGCTGCACGGCGCCCTCTCCGACGTGAACAGTCAAGTTGGCAGCATCCCGTTCGTGCGGCTGCAGCTCTTGCTCGCCCCGATCATCGAGTCGTGCCGCCGGTTGCTCGACGCGCCCGTTCCCGACGCATTCGTGCTCGACCTGCGGTCGGTCGCCGCGCAGGCGTACACACTCGCCGGTCGGTTCGCCTTCGAGACCCGAGACGACGAGGCTTCGAGGGCGTTGTATGCCGCGGCGACCGACGCGGCAAGTGCTCTGGGCGCACCGTGGCGCCGCGCGGTCGTCCACTTGAGCCACGCGCTGGTCACGCTGTACTCGACGCCTGGCCTTGACGTCGCGAAGGCGCTGGTCGACGCGGCAGTGCGTGATGCCCAAGCCGGCGGGAGCGTGACGGTCCGAGCTCGGGCGCACGCCCTCCAGGCAGAGATCGCAGCCCGAGCCGGCAAGAAGAAACACGCGCAGACAGCGCTCGCACTCGCGTGGTACGACATTGACAGCGACCGTCATGGAGACCCGTCGCCGGGCGCGTTCTCGCCTGCCCACCTGCGCGGATTCGAGGGCGTGGCGTCGCTGTATATCGGCGACCCATCCGAGGCGCACGACTACTTCGCTCGCGCGGCCGAGTCGCTTGTCGCACCGCGCGAGCGGGTGCAGCGCGCGATCGTGTCGACCGATCAGGCACTTGCCCGCATCCGACTTGACGATCCGCGGTCGGCCGCCGCGTTGCTGCATGAATGCATCGATGCCGCCTCCGAAACGGGCGGTCGAGTTGTCGCGATCCGCCTACGCCGTGCTCGCCGCGATCTGGGCCGATGGCGACGCGAAGACTTCGTAGCTGACCTTGACGATCACTTGTTTCGAGTCGCTTGGCGGGTAGGCGGAGTCTGAATGCTGCAGCCCCTTCAAGCATCCCGGTCGATCTAGCCTTGACCGCCGCTGGTGGTGCGCGTTGGGCTGGGGCAGATCCCTGTCAGTGCTGAGCGCCGAGTTCGATGGCCATCACTCCGCCGATGATCATGGCGATGCCCAGCATCATGACCTTGGTGAGCGGTTCGCCGAACAGGATGCGGGAGCAGATGGCGGTCAGGGCAACGCCGGCAGCGGCCCAGATGCCGTAGGCGACGCCGAGGGCGATCCCACCGTTGAGGGTGATGGTGAGCATGGTGAACGCGGCGAGGTAGCCGGCGCCGACACCGATGAACCACTTTTTGGAGCCGCCGGGTTGCGATGCCATGCGCAGCGCCAGGGTTCCGCCCGTCTCAGACAGGATGGCGCTGGCGAGAGCGAGCCAGACCATCAGGCGTGCCCTTCTTGTGTGTGAGCGGTCTGCTTGGCGTGGGCGGCCTGGGATCCGATTTCGACGCAGAGCACGCCGCCGATGACCAGGCCGATGCCGAGAGCCATGACCCCGGTCAACGGGTCACCGAAGATGATGGTGGCGAGGATGGCGGTCAGGGCGACGCCGACGGCGGCCCAGATGCCGTAGGCGACGCCGACACCGACACCGAGCCGTAGCACGTAGGTCAGGGCGGCGAAAGCGCTGATATAACCAGCCGCGACGAGCGCGTACCAGCCGGGATGGTCCACGGCCGCGCGCAGCGACAAGGTCGCGGTGACTTCCAGGAGAATCGCCGCGGTGAGCAGCAGCCACTTGTTCATCAGTCGGTCTCGTCTTCCAGGAGATTGTCGATGAAGGTTGCCAACAGCACCCGGTCTGGCTCGGCCGGGGCGAACACGCCGGTGGCGGCGGCGATCCAATAGCCGTCGGCCGCCAGCCGAACCACGGTGAGCCGGGCACGGGTGGCCGGTGAAAGGTCGTCGGGCAGGGTCAGCCAAGGTTGCAGCCGCCGCACCCAGGCGTCGGTGAGCGCGTCGCGGTACATCGCATCGAAGTAGATCGCGAACTCAGCTTGGTCGTGGCGTTCGGTCAGTGAGACCTGCGCGTAGGCACGGATCCGCTCGGTGGCCGACGCGGTCGCCAGCGGCTTGTCAAGGCGGTCGAGCAGCATCTGTTCCCAGCGGGCGGCGACGTGGTCGACCACCGCCAGCATCAGCGTCTCCTTGGTCGGGAAGTGATACATCAACCCCGGCTTGGTCAGCCCGACCTGCTTGGCGGCCCCATCCAGGGTGATCGAGCCACCCCCTTGCGCCCGGAGCAGCTCTAGCGCGCCGTCGATGATGCGTTGCTTTCCGTCTCTTGCCATGGCCTTACTTTACCTTCCGGTTGGTAAAGTAGGCAAGCGACGCGGAACCGCGAGCACTTGGCCCTCAACTCCTGATCTTGTGAAAACTAGCGGTACAGCTGGTCAGAGGGCATGGCCGCTCCTCCTTCGCGTATTGCGGTCCGCGCGCTGGTCGGGGAGACCAGTGTCCCCGGCCACCGGATAGTCACACGGCCGCGGCCAACGCCTCGCTCGCCGTCTTCACCGAGTACGTGAGCGAATCGAGCAGCGGCACCGGCAGTGCCCTTGCCCCCAGGCCGGAGGACGCCACCAGGTCGGTCAGCGCCTGGCGGTGACCTCGCCCGCGCCACCGCCGTCACCGATGCCCCCATGCAGCGGGTCCGGCTGGAGACGGCTGACGGGCACATCCAGCTTTCCGACCGGGCCACCATGGATGATGGGCTGATGATCCTCGACCGTGCCGCACGCGAAGCCGCGCAGCAAGGGCTCGCACACCAACTGCGCAGCATCGAGGGCATCCAGCCGACCATCCAGGGGGAGATCCGTCTCCCTCTGCCACGGCGATCAGGGAGCAGCCACGTGAGCGTCAAGCAGCAGGTCCTCACCGAAGAGCAGTGGGGGTACGCCCGCACGATCTGGGACTACCACCAGATGCACCACGACCTGCGCCGCTGTGATGTCGCCATCGGTCTGGGCAGCCACGATCTGGGAGTCGCGCGTGCGGCGGTCCAGCTGTACCGCGCCGGGTGGTTCCCGCTGCTCGTCTTCTCCGGTGCCACCAGCCCCACCACCGCGGCCCGCTTCCCCCGCGGCGAGGCCGTCCACTACCGCGAGCACGCGCTGGAACTCGGCGTGCCCGACAAGGCGATCCTGCTGGAGCCGAACGCGACCAACACCGGCCAGAACATCGGCCTGTCCCGCCAGGTGCTGGCCGATGCGGGTATCCAGCCTGGTTCGGTGCTTCTGATCTCGAAGCCGTACATGGAGCGCCGGGCGTATGCCACGGCGCGGAAGGTGTGGCCCGAGGTCGAGGTGGTGTGCGCCTCCGAGCCGCTGGAGCTGGACGACTATGTCAGCTCGATCGGCGATCCGAAACTGGTCATCGACATGCTCGTCGGCGACCTCCAGCGCGTGATCGAGTACCCCAAGCTCGGCTACGCCATCGAGCAACCCGTCCCAGGAGAGGTCCATGACGCCTACCAGGCGCTTCTCCGCGCCGGATTCGACAGCAGGCTTCTTACGCCCTGACCCGCCGTACGGTGAGGTGTGCGCCATCCACCAGCCCAACCTCTTCCCTCGGCTCGCGACCCTGACCAAGCTGTTCACCGCCGACTATTGGATCGTCCTGGACGACGTGCAGTTCGCCCGCAGGGACTACCAGCACCGCGCGCGCCTCGCCCCGCTCGACGGCTCGCGGCTGCCGCAGTGGCTCTCCCTTTCCACCCATCTGCCATACGGCCGCTCCACCACCATCCGCGGAGCACGCCCGGCTGATCCCACCCGCTGCCAGCGCCGCGTCGCCCAACTCCTCGCTGACCACTACCGGAACAGCGCCTACTGGCCGCCGTTCAAGCGGCGGCTCGAAACCGTGCTCGCCGCGTTCGAGAGCACGGACCGGCTGGCGGACGTGACGGAACTGTCTACTCGCCTGCTGCTGGAGGAGGGTCAGGTGGCCGGGGCGAGTCCTGCGCAGCAGTGATCTGCTCGCACAGGGCGAACGCTCGCAGCGGCTGGCCGACGACCCGGGCATAGCCGTAGTCCACGAACCTCGTGGTATCGAAAGCTCACGCCATGACAAGGGTTACGAGAACCACTTTCGAGACTGGCCGACCTGCGGGGATGTCGCTGCCACCTGTGCGCCCGGGTTGCGTCTTGAAAGTATGGAATCGAGACGAGTAGAGCCCTGTCACCCAGGGTGACGCATAGCCAGCGACGGGTGGTCAGTTGATTCCGATGACAAGAGCGTTGCGGGCGATCAGGCGGTGACTGAACGGATCTGGATAGTCTCAGGCAGACATAGGCGAGAGGCTCAGCGACCGTCCGTGAAAGCAGCAAGGCACTTCGGGCAAGAAGGGGCGACCATCGTTCACTTGACCCAGCGGAGACGCCTGCATGGCCGTTCCACCTGACCTGGCCGACCCACCCGATCTACGGGTGGACTTCGAGCAGATCTTCAACGCGCACTTCTCCGAAATCCACCGCTACATCGCCAGGCGGTTGTCCGACGACGTCGCCGACGACCTGGCCGCCGAGGTGTTCCTGGCGGCCTATCGGGGCGGCTACGAAGCCTCGCGCGGCGGGGTGCGTCCGTGGCTGTACGGCATCGCCACCCACCTCATCTCACGGCACCGCCGTACCGAGATCCGCAGATGGAAGGCGCTCAGCCGGACGGCTGAGCGCGCCGAGCACAGTCCCGAGGACGCAGTCCTGGCCCGCGTGGCCGCGGACCAGCTGACCGGCAAGCTGGCGGGGGCGCTAGCCGGACTCAACCGCGGAGACCGCGACGTCGTGCTGCTGAGCGTGCTGGGCGACCTCAGCCACGCCGAGGTCGCCGCCGCCCTTCAGATCCCGGCGGGGACGGTCGCCTCCCGGCTCAACCGCGCCCGCAAGCAGCTCCGCAAGGCACTCGGCGATGTCAACCCTTTGGAGGAGACCCATGGATGAGCTGAGCCTCCTGGCAAGGTCGCTGCCTGACGCTTCGCCACCCCCGGCGGAGGTGGTCGAGAAGGCCCGCGCTCTGCTGTCCGCCGCCCAGCACGAGCCGGTACGGCTCGGCAGAGCGAATCGGCGTGGCCTCGCCTGGGGATGGACCCTCGGAGCGGCCGCAACAACGATCGCCGTCGTCATGGCCGTCGTCACGCTGGTGTCGAACGTGACCGCTGTTCCCGCACCGGTGCTCGCGCCCGCAGCCGGCAACGATGCCCTGCTCCGGCTGGCGGACCAGATCGCGAAACTGCCGGACGAGCGCGGCGCCTACTGGCGCAGGCCGCTACTCAACAATGAGCTGATGAGGGTCCGGGCGGGCGGCGAAACGTTCAACGTCCTGTCCTCGTCACGAATCGACCTCTGGCAACCGCGCGACCCCGGCGACCCCGTTCAGGGGGAGCAGTGGCAGCAATTCGTCCGTCCCGCCACCGAGGCCGACAAGCGTGCATGGCGGGCGGCGGGTTCTCCGGGCACGGTCCAGCGCGTGTGCACGCCGGGCGGCATGCCGGGCGGCTGCGCGAAGGTCCAGCTGCGGTCCAAGCCCTCTCAATGCGTGTACGCGCGCGCGGCCGAGCCGGGCGGCGTGCTCGGTGACAGACGGCTGGGCGAACTCACGCTGGCCGACCTCGCGGCGCTGCCCGCCGACGCCGAACAACTCCGGGAGAAACTACGAACCTACTGGAAGACCCGAAAGGACAGCCAGCCCAAGGTCAGCTTCGAAGAATTCCTCGCCGACTCCTCCCACCTTCTGGAGCTCCCGGTCAAGCCCTCGGTCAGGGCAGCCGCCCTGCGTCTCCTCGCCGGCCTGCCGACGACCAAGGTGCGCGGCTCGATCACCGACCCTCTGGGACGTGCGGGAATCGAGGTCACCTTCACAAAGAGCGAGGGCTTCACCGCCGACTTCGGTACCGATGACGTGGCGGCGCAGCGGTATACCACCATCCTCGACCCGCGGACCGGCACCGTCTTGGCGGTAGACGTCGCGATCGCGGTCGAGAGCACGGAGGGGCTCGCCAAGGGGACGTTCATGGACTATCAGGCATGGGCGCCTGAGGCGGGCTGGACCAGCGAACGCCCCGAGCGGCCGCGCGGCTGCCGGTTCAGCGACCGTCCGCTCCCGTGACGGGCCGCCTCGGGCACGCACGTTCACCACCTTCCTTTCTGTCAGCGCCTGCGGGCGGCGGGATCGCGTCCGGCTTGTCCGCGCGCAAGCGCTTCTCCGGAGACACGCGCGGACAAGAGGTTTAGCGCACGACCCGGTTCCGATGTATCAGCCCAAACCCCGTCACTACGGGTGACATGCGGCCATCGCCTGATCTCCTTCGATCTTGATCCTGCTACTCGAAGGATCACGCGATGGCCGTCGTCATTTCACGACGCCACGCTTATGGCCAGGCCAAACTCGTACACCACTCCCGTGGACGCAACCGTGGACGCCTTTCGCTGTGAGCGGTGAACATGCTGGGTGGCTCGTTGAAGCGCCGCCATCGACCTCAGTTCCTGCCCTTCAGCCCTCAACTCTCGCCTTGCCGAACGCTTGCCGCGCAGGCTGTGGCAGATACCTCGGCTCGGTCCTCCTTTCGGCGGTGAAGGCGTGAAGTCGCGCCCGGTGGATCACCGCATGCTTCGGGAAGAGCAGTCTCTGCCCACTCTTCCAAGGGCTCGCGCTCCCCGCAGGGGCGCTCTCATAGACGCTCTCGGTGATACGTACGATCTCGTCCCGCTCTGCTGGCAACTCGGCGTCGGATCCGTCTATGGGGGCTACGGGTCGGGTGTATGTCGGGAGCGCACTGGAGGTGGGGGCTGGTTCACCCCTTCCGTGGGCGCAACCACTACTGGGTGCCGAACTTGGACGCCGTTGTGGTCAGCTTTGGCGCGGCTTTCTTGATACTGAGCGATTGCCTGCTGAGGCTGGGTGGGCTCGCTCCGGTTAAGGGGCCGCTTGCGTTTGGGAGGCGCCCGAGCGATTAGCGAGGACGATGCTTTTGTGGGGGTGTGGGGGGCGCTGAGCCCCCCACTAGACGCAGCCCGAAGCCCATTGCGCGAAGCGCCCCCAAAGCGAAGGCCCATGCGTTCAGCCGGTCAACGGACCGAACTCCTTGCGGGTGTCGATGACGTCCCCGAACAGCTCCCACCGCTCACCCTTGAACTTCATGAGCTGCATCGACTCGATCGGGAAGCCGTCACCGGCGGCGGTGTTCATCGTCACCCCGGGCAGCAGCATGCCGACCTGTACGTTGCTCAGACTGCGCATAGCATCGCGCAGCCCTTCGCGCGTCGGGCACTTCGCCGCCGACATCGTCTTGGCGAAGGCGTCGGCCACCCCCCAGCCGTAAGCGAAGAACGGCACGTTCGGGTCGGTGCCCGGAGCGTACTGCTGCATCTTCGCCTTGTAGAGCTTCATCTCGGCGTCGTCGTTCCACGTCGGGTCCCGGGGATCCTTGTAGTAGGAGGAGGACACCACGCCCTGCACGTTCTCCAACCCCACGGGTTTGAGCACGGTGATCGAGGCGGAGACGTTGTTGAGGATGTGCAGCGGGTTCCAGCTCGTGTTCTTGGCGTCGGCGGCCAGTGCCTGGGAGGCGAACTTGGGTGTCGTCACGTTGAGGAACACGTCCGCCTTGGAGCCGGCCAGGTTGTGCATCTGGGGGTCCACGCTCGGGTCGGTGACCTCGTAGCTCTGTTCGCCGACGACCGTGATCCCGCTGCCCTCGATGGCCCGCTTGAACCCGCCGAGCAGGTCCTTGCCGAAGTCGTCGTTCTGGTAGAGCACCGCGACCTTGGCATTGGGCTTGTCCTTCTTGAGGTACTGGGCGTAGATGCGGGCCTCGGAGATGTAGTTGGGCTGCCAGCCGATGGTCCACGGGTGCTGCGTGTCGGTGCCCCACTTCGAGGCGCCGGTCGCGACGAAGACCTGCGGCACCTTGTGCTGGTTGGTGTAGTCCCAGGTCGCCGTCGTCGAGGGGGTGCCCAGCGTTTGGAACAGCGCGAACACCTGCTCCTGCTCGACGAGCCGGCGGGCCTCCTCGACCGCCTTGGGCGGTTGGTAGCCGTCGTCGCGGACCACGAACTCGACCTTGCGCCCGCCGATGCCGTTCTTCTCGGCGTTGACGTAGTCGAAGTACGCCTTGATGCCCTTGGGGATGTCGCCGTAGGCGGAGGCGGGGCCCGAAAGCGGGTAGATGCCGCCGAGCTTGAGGCTCTTGTCGGTGATGCCGGTCGTCTGCTGGCCCTGGCACGGTCCCGACGCCGTCGTGCCCGTCTCGTTCCCGCCCCGCCCCCCGCAGGCCGCCACCGCGACCAGAAGCATCGCCGTACAGCCGACAACAGATACGCGCATGCCGTTACTCCTTCCGGAGGGTCTTCTTGATCGAGTACGCGGCGCGGCCCGCCAGCCCGGCCAGGCCGGTCGGGGCGACGTACATGACCGCGATGATGAGCAGGCCGAAGACGACGCCGGGCGCGGCGTCGTTGACGCTCTGGGAGATGCTCGGCACGAACATCACGAACAACCCGCCCAGCAGCGGCCCCCAGAACGAGCCGAGGCCACCCACGACGAGGCCCGCCAGCAGCGTGATCGAGAGCGTGACGCCGAACGAGTCCGGCGAGACGTACCCGATCACCCAGGTGTAGACGCAGCCCGCGATCCCCGCGAGCATCGCGCTCCAGGCGAAGGAGAGCGTCTTGTAGAACGACAGCCGCACGCCCATGACCTCGGCCGCCGCCTCGTTGTCCCGGATGGCGTGCAGCGCCCGGCCGACCCGCGAGCGCAGCAGGCCGCGGGTCACCAGGAACGCCGCGACGGCCACGGCCAGGGTGAGGAAGTACAGCCACTGGTCCTCGGCCAGCCCCGTCCACGTGGGCGGCTCCGGCTTGGCGAGTGTCAGGCCCATGGAGCCGCCGGTGACCGACTCGAACCGTTTGAGCAGCGGCCCGAGGAAGATCGCGATGGCCATCGTCACCAGGGCCAGGTAGAGGCCGCGCAGCCGGACGGCGGGCACGCCGAACCCCAGCCCCAGCGTGAACGCCACCGCGGCGGCGACCGGCAGCGTGGCCGGGTAGGGCGAGTCCCAGCTGTGCAGCATGATGGCCGCGCTGTAGGCGCCGACGGCGAAGAAGGCGCCGTGCCCGAGCGAGATCTGGCCCGCGTGCCCGACGAGCAGGTTCAGGCCGAGCAGCGCCACCGCGTAGATCAGCACCATGGTGAACTGGAAGACCCGGAACGGCACCAGTTGGAAGGGCGCGTAGCAGGCCAGCACGAGCAGCACCGCGATGATGAGCCCACGCCAGTTCGCCGGGACCCGCCACCGCCGGGCGAGCCGTCCGCCGGACTCCTTCGCGACCGGTGAACCGGACTCTTTCGCGACCGCCGAACCGGTCGCCTCCGCCGACTCGCTCATACCCGCTCCACCACCGCTCGGCCGAACAGCCCCCGGGGCCGCAGCAGCAGGACGACGAGGATGATGACCAGCGGCACTCCGATCTTCAGATCCGATCCGATGAAACCGACGTACGCCCCGGCGAGCGTCTCGGCCACGCCGACGATCAGGCCGCCCACGACCGCGCCCACCGGGCTGTCGAACCCGCCGAGCGTCGCCGCCGCGAACGCGTAGATGAGCACCCCGCCCATCAGGTTGGGATCCAGGAAGAGCAGCGGCGCCACCAGGACGCCGGACACCGCGCCCACCGTGGCGGCCAGCCCCCAGCCGAGCGCGAGCGTCCAGCCCACCCGGATGCCGACGAGCCGGGCGGACTGCGGGCTGGACGCCACCGCCCGCATACCCAGCCCGATCTTGGTGTGCTGGAAGAGCAGGTACAGCAGCCCCATGACCACACCGACGACGCCGACGATGCCCAGCGTCGAGTACCCCACGCTGACGCCTCCGGCCGTGAGCGCGCCCTCGGGGAACGGGTTGGGGAAGTCTTTGATGAGGAACGACCAGATCCACCCGGCGGCGGCGTTCACGAAGATGAACAGCCCCACGGTGACGATCACCACGGTCAGCTCGGGAGCGCCTTCGACCGGCCGGATGATCACCCGTTCGATGAGCATGCCGCCCGCGAACGACACCACCAGCGTGATGACCAGCGCCAGCCAGAACGGCAGGCCGGCGGCGGTGAACTGCCAGGCGAGGTAGGTGGAGAACATCGCCAGCTCGCCCTGGGCGAAGTTGACGATGCCGGTGAACTGGTAGATCAGCACCAGGGCCAGAGCCAGGCTGGCGTAGATGGCGCCCGCGCCGAGCCCCTCGACGACCTGCTGCAGGAAGCCGGCCATGGCTAGACCCGGTACCCGAGGTAGGACTGGGCGACCTGCTCGTCCGCCCTGATCCGCTCGGCCGTGCCCGACAGCACGATCCGGCCGGTCTCCAGGACATGCGCCTGCTGGGCGATGCCGAGGGCGAGATGGGCGTTCTGCTCGACGACGACCACGGTGGTCCGCTCCTGTTCGTTTATCGCCCGCACGATGCGGAACAGCTCCCGGGTGATCAGCGGGGCCAGGCCCAGGGACGGCTCGTCCAGCAGGAGCAGCCGGGGCCGCAGCATGAGCGCCCGGCCGATGGCCAGCATCTGCTGCTCGCCGCCGCTGAGGCTGCCCGCCGTCTGCCGCAGCCTGGACTTCAGCGCCGGGAAATAGGTGTAGATGCGGTCGAGGTCGGCGTCCACGCCGGTCCTGCGCCGCCGTACGTACGCGCCCAGGCGGAGGTTCTCCTCGACGGTGAGTGGCATGAACGTGCCGCGGCCCTCGGGCACGTGGGCGACGCCGCGCCGGGCGATCGTGTCCGGTGAGCGGCCGGTCAGCTCGGTCCCGCCGAGCCGGACGCTGCCGCGCCCGCGCACCATGCCGGACAGGGCCCGGAGCAGGGTCGTCTTGCCGGCGCCGTTCGGCCCGAGTATCGCGCAGATCTCTCCCGGGGCGACGGTGAAGCTCAGTCCGTGCAGCACCCTGGCGTCCCCATATCCGGCGACCAGCTCAGTGACCGACAAATCACTCATGCGCCGTCCCCAGGTACGCCTCGATGACCCCGGGATCGCGCTGGACCTCGGCCGGGGCGCCCTCGGCGATCTTGCGGCCGAAGTCCAGGCAGACGATCCGGTCGCAGATCCCCATGACGAAGCCCATGTGGTGCTCGACCACGACCATCGTCAGGTCGTACTCGTCGCGGATCGAGCGCAGGACGCCGGCGAAGTCCGCCACCTCCGCCGAGCTGAGCCCGTTCACGGGCTCGTCGAGCAGCAGCAGTTCCGGGCGGCCGACCAGCGCCCTGGCCAGCTCCACCCGCTTGAGTGTGCCGAACGGCAGTCCGGCGGCCGGGTGGTCGGCGACCTCGGTCAGCGTCAGCCGGTCGAGCACCGCGTCGGCCTCGGCCCGCAGCCTGGCCTCCTCACGGCGCACGCCGGGCAGGCGCAGGCCCGCGGTGACGAAGCCGGCCCGGCCGCGGTGGTGCGCGCCGACCAGCGTGTTGTCGCGGACCGACAGGCGCGGGAACAGTCCGAGGTTCTGGAAGGTCCGCGCGATGCCCAGAGCCGCGATCGCGTGCGGTGGTACGGCGAGCAGGTCCCGCCCCTCGTACGCGACCCGGCCCGCGTCGGCGTCGTGGCGGCGGGTCAGGCAGTTGAACAGCGTGGTCTTGCCCGCGCCGTTCGGCCCGATGAGCCCCACCATCTCGCCGCGCCGTACGGAGAAGCCCACCCCGTCGAGCGCCGTGATGCCTCCGAAGCGGACCGTGAGCTCGCTGACCTCCAGCATCCGGCCTCCTGCTGACGGCGAGCGGAGAGCAATGTGCTGAAAGCGTAGGAGCCACCTCTCCGAAACCACATTGGGCACGGTCACCCAAGATGTGTCCTGGCTGTTGTCCGCCGGGCACAGGGTGTGTCTCGGACCGGTTACGACCCGTTGACCGCCCGGCGAAGTGCATGGATCATCCCGACATGTCCGGTGGTTTCAGCACGGAAACGCTCACCGGTTCGGAGGCGGTCCGCGTCCAGCGCACGCGTATCCTCTCCGAGCTTCTCGATCACCTACCCGAACTGGCCGACACAGCCGTTCAGACGATGCGGGCCGAGATCCCCGCCTACGCGGCCCAGGACGAGAGCTTCCTCGCCGACGTACGCGACCAAGTGGTCCGCCACTACCGCAGCACGCTGGCCGTGATGCTCGAAGACCGCACGGTCACGCTCGACGACATCGCCTTCGCGCGCCGGGCCGCCATGCGGCGGGCCAGGGCCGGGCTCGCCCTGACCGACTACATCAACGCCTTCCGCGTCGGCCAGCAGGTCTTCTGGGGGTCGGTGCTGGAGCGGGCCGGCCACTCGGCCGCCGGCCACGAGGCCGCGCTCTCGCTGGCGGCCCCGATCATGCGCTTCTGCGACTTCGCCAGTACGCACGCGGCCAACGCGTACATGGAGTTCCAGCACTACGCCGCTGCGGACGCCGCACGCGAGAGCCGGGACCTGCTGGAGACCCTGCTGGCCGGCGGCGCCCCCACGCGTAGCCGGCAGCTCGCCGCGGCCCAGGCGTACGGGCTGGGGCACGACACCCGCGCGCCGCTGCTCGTGGTGGTCGCGGTCCTGCTCGGGCCGCGCGCGCTCGGCGCCGTGACCGGCGGGAACCCGGTCACCACGGGCCCCGACCGCGGCGTCGACGCGCGGCACGTGACCTGCGCGGCCATCTCCAGGGCCGGGGCGAACGGCACGCGGACGCTGTCGGTCGTGCGGCAGTCGGAGATCGTCGCCATCCCCGCGCTCGGCCCCGGTGGCGATCCCGGGGAGCTGTGCGACCGGCTGCGGGCCGTCCGCGAGAACCTCCTGCACGAGGGGATCGTGCTGGCCATGGGCATCAGCACGGTCGCCGCCGGGACGGCCGGCATCCCGCGGGCCTACGACGAGGCCCGTAGCGTGCTGGAGTTCCTGCCGGAGGACGGCGGGGTGGCCGCGCTGCCGCGGCTCTCGCCGTTCCAGTACCTGGCGATGAGAGCCGACGACACCGCCCGCCACCTGGTGGATCCGCGCATCACCGCGCTCCTGGCGGAGGACCGGGCGCGCGGCGGCGTGCTCACCGCCACGATCCGCGCCTTCGCCGCCGCCGACCTGAACCTGCGTGCCTCCGCCGAACGGCTGCAGATCCACCCCAACACCGCCCAATACCGTCTGCGCCGCATCCAGGAGCGCACCGGGCGCAGCCTGCGCCGGATCAGCGACCTGCTCGATCTGCTCGTGGCGATCGCCCTGCACGACGCACTGCCGCCCACCACCAATCCCGAGCGGTAAAGACTGGCCACCGCAACCGATGAGCGACGTAGGAGCGCCGACGTACCGTCGATTTCATGAACCTCGCTGACCGGCTCCACACCGCCGCCGATCGGCTCGGCGGGAGGACGGTTGTCACGCTCGACGACGAGGCGCTCACCTACGGCGCGCTCGATCTGATGAGCGCCCGCGTCGCCGCGCTGCTGCGGCGGCGTGGGATCGGCGTGGGCGACCGGGTCGCGGTCATGCTGCCGAACGTCCCCGAGTTCGCCGTCGTCTACTACGGGGTGCTGCGGATCGGGGCGGTGGTCGTCCCGCTCGATCCGCTGCTGCGCAGGCGGGAGATCGCCGCGTACGTCGGTGACTGCGGACCCCGCCTGCTGATCGCCTGGCACGCCTTCGCCGAGACCGCCGAGGCGGGCACCGCGGGCACCCTGACCGACTGCTTCTTCGTCGTCCCCGGCGAGTTCCAGCGGCTGCTGCGCCGCCTGGCGGCCGACCTCGACGTCACCCCGCGCGCGGACGGCGAGACGGCGGTCATCCATTACACCTCCGGCACGACCGGCCGGGCCAAGGGCATCGAGCTGACCCACGGCAACCTCGGCGGCAACGCCGCGGCCGTCGCCCGCATGCACGCGCTCGGGGTGGACGACGTCGTGCTCGGGGCGCTGCCGCTCTACCACGCGTTCGGGCAGACCTGCTCGCTCAACGCCACCGTCCAGGCCGGCGCGCGACTCACGCTGCTGCGGCGGTTCGAGGCGGGGCGGGCGCTGGAGGTCATCCGGCGGGACGGCGTCACGGTCTTCCAGGGCGTGCCGACCATGTACATCGCGCTGCTCGACCATCCGGGCGCCTCCGACTTGTCGCTGCTGCGCATCCTGGTCTCCGGCGGGGCGGCGCTCCCGCTCGACGTGCTGCGGGCCTTTCAGACGCGGTTCGGCTGCTCGATCATGGAGGGGTACGGGCTCAGCGAGACCTCGCCCGTCGCCTCGTCCAACCGCGGGCGCAACGGCACCAGGCCCGGGTCGATCGGCCGGCCGATCAAGGACGTCGAGATGAAGGTGGTCGACGAGGACGACGGCGACGTGCCGACCGGCCACATCGGCGAGATCGTCATCCGGGGCCCCAACGTGATGAAGGGCTACTGGAACAACCCGGCCGCCACGGCGGAGGCGATCCGCGACGGCTGGTTCCACACCGGCGACCTCGGCCGGGTCGACGACGACGGGTTCTTCTTCCTGGTCGACCGCCGCCGCGACGTGATCATCCGCGGTGGCTACACGGTGTACCCGCGCGAGGTGGAGGAGGTCCTGTACGAGCATCCCGCCGTCCGGCAGGCCGCGGTCATCGGGGTTCCGCACCCGGAGCTCGGGGAGGAGATCGCGGCCGTGGTGACGTTGCGCACGCCGGTCGAGGCCGACGAGTTGCAGGCCTTCGTCAAGGAACGGGTGGCCGCCTACAAGTACCCGCGGCACGTCTCGTTCGCCGACGAGTTGCCCATGAGCCCCACCGGCAAGATCCTCAAACGCGCCATCGGCACGTTGACGCGCCACCGGTAGTAGAACTACGTTCTAGATACCGGCTGGTCGGCTAGGAAGGTGGCTTCATGCGGGTGCGGGACAAAGTCGTCGTCGTCACGGGCGCGGCGAGTGGGATCGGCCGCGCCATGGCGCTCAGGTTCGCCGCGGAGGGGGCGGCCGGAGTGGTCGTCGCCGACCTCGACGAGGCGGGCGCCGCCGAGGTGGCCAAGGAGATCGGCGACCGGGCCGTGGCGGTGCGGACCGACGTGTCGGTGGAGGCCGAGGTGGCCGCGCTGGCCGAGACGCCGTTCGGGCCGGTGGATTTGTTCTGCTCCAACGCGGGCGTCATCGCCGGGCACGGGCTGGACGCCACCGACCAGGAGTGGAGCAGCCTGTGGGCGGTCAACGTGCGGGCGCACGTGTACGCCGCGCGCGCGGTCGTGCCTCTCATGGTCTCGCGGGGCAGCGGCTACCTGCTCAACACCTGCTCGGCGGCCGGCCTGATCAGCTGCCCCGGCGACGCGCCCTACGCGGTGACCAAGGCGGCGGCCATCTCCTTCGCCGAGTGGGTCTCGATCCACTACGCGCCCAAGGGCGTCAAGGTCAGCGTGCTGTGCCCGCAGGGCGTACGGACGGCCATGCTGGAGCGCGGCGTCGCGGAGGACCACCTGACTGCGCGCGCGGTCGGCGCGTCCGGGGCGATACTCGACCCGGCCGACGTGGCCGGCACGGTGGTCGAGGGGCTGGCGGCGGAGCGGTTCCACATCTTCCCGCACCCCGAGGTGGCCGACTTCGCCCGCCGGAAGGCCGACGATCCCGACCGGTGGCTGGCCGGGATGGCGCGATTCGTGGACTCACTGTCATGAAGGGGGACGCTGACATGAAGGCGGCACGACAGGCTTGGCGGCGGCTGGAGCCGGTGCACGGAATGATCTACTTCGTCCCCGAGGGCCGGAAGCGCTACGCCGCGCTGGGGCTGAACGGCCGCTCAGGTTACTTCGCCTCGCGCGGGGCGGCGCTCGGCCGCGCCTCCGCCGAACTCGTCATCGCGACCTTCTACAACTTCCACCCCGACCTCGTACGGAAGGCGCTGCCCGCCGCCTGGGACCTGGCGACGCCCGAACAGGTGCTGGCCGCGCGATACGAGGCAGCCGATGAGGCGCTGCGCCGGGCGGGCATCCACGAGCTGCCCGAGCTGGACACGGTCCTCGCGCTGGCCCGCCGCGCCGCCGAGGCCGCCTGCGAGCACCCCCAGGGCCGCCCGCTGTTCGCCGCGCACGCCGCGCTGGCCTGGCCGGACGACCCGCTGCTCCAGCTGTGGCACGCGCAGACGCTGCTGCGCGAGTTCCGCGGCGACGGGCACATCAGCACGCTGGTCACCGAGGGCATCGGGCCGCTGGACGCGCTCGTGCTGCACGCCGCCAGCGGGGAGGTCCCGGTGGACTTCCTCAAGCTGAGCCGGGCCTGGCCGGAGCCGGAGTGGGCAGCCGCCGGGGAGCGCCTGCGCGAACGCGGGCTCCTCGACGGCCACACGCTCAGCGCCGAGGGCAAGACACTGCGCCAGCACATCGAGGCCCGCACCGACGCGCTGGCCCTGCCCGCCTACTCGGCGCTGGGCGAGGAGGGCTGCGAACGCCTCGCCGAGCTGGCCCGCCCCTTCGGCCGGGCCATCGTCGACGCGGGCCTCCTCACACCGGCCTGACCTCGTCGACGCGGGCCTCCTCACATCGGGCTGGCCTTCGTCGGCGCGCGCCTCTCTGGGTGCGCGCCGTTTTGGAGAGGTGCGCCTTCAAAGCGCGCCCCTCCAAACGCGCGCCACTTGAAGAGGCGCGCCCTGCACATGCGGACCGCCTTGGCGCGCTGGGCCTCCTGAGCAGGGCTCGAAGAGGCCCGCGTCGGAGAGTCAGCCTTTGGCAGTGGTGGGCAGGCCCGTGGCCGGGTCGATCGTGGTGGTGAAGACGTCGCCGTTGCCCGGCGCCGCGCCGCCGGTCGGGGTGCCGTAGGTCAGGCCGGAGATGGCCACCTGGCCCGACGGGGTGGCGGCGGCGTACAGGTTGACCTCGGAGAACGGGTCGACGCCGTCGTCGCGGGCGGTGCCGAGCTGGGCGGCGGTCTGCTGTCCGCCCTTGCCGTCGAGCCGGACCGTCAGGACGTCGGCCGCGCCCGCCATCACGCCCACCCGGCCACGGGTGTAGCCGGCCAGTGAGACCGCGCCGCCGGGCAGGGGCGCCACCGCGGCGCCCTCGTCGGCGGCCGGGGTGGCGACGGTGGTCCGCCAGCGCTGCTTGCCCGCGCCCGTGTACGCCGCCGCGACCAGGTCACCGCCGACGCGTCCGGTGGCGACCGCGAGGCCCGCCGTAGTGACGGCCACCGCGTTCAGCCGGTCGTCACCGGTGCCGCCTACCGAGGTGGCCCACTGCCGGGTGCCGTTCAGGTCATAGCCGGCGAGCCAGCCGTCGAGTCCGCCGAGCGCGGTCGTCCCCGGCAGGGCCGCGGTCGCGCTGCCCGCCACGTAGAGGTTCGTCCCGGAAGAGGCAACGCCGTAGGCCTTGTCCTCCCCCACCCCGCCGTACTGGCGGACCCACGAGACCGCGCCGTCGGCGGACAGGCGGGCGACCAGCGCGTCCTTGTCCCCGCTGTTGGCGCCGTCGAGCGCGCCCTTGGTGTACCCGGCCACATAGGCGCCGCCGTCAGGGGCGACGGACAAGCCGTAGAGGCGGTCGGCCACCCCGGGCGCGCCGAACTGGGTGAGCCAGCGCACCTCGCCCTTCGCGTCCAGCCGGACCACGAACGCGTCGTCCGTGGCGTTGCCCGCGTGGTGGCCGTCCAGGTCGCCCTTGGTGTAACCGGCCGCGAGCACGCCGCCGTCGGGCAGCGCCGCGACGCCGTACAGCCGCTCGTCGGCGGCGGTGCCGAGCTGCCTGGTCCAGCCGTCCGCCCCGCCGCGGACCAGCACCGCGTCCAGGCGGCCCGCGCACGGCTGGCCGCCGACGGGCCCGCTCGCCGCGAACCCGGTGGTCAGCGAGCCGTCGGCGTGGGCCGCGACGCCACCGGCCCAGTCCTGGGCGGGCGTGCCGTACAGCGGGGCGGGCAGCCCGGCCGGCGGCGTGACGCTCAGCGCCGGGCCCAGCTCGGCCATCGCCTGCTCGAACGCGGGCGCCCAGACGGTCCAGTCGTGGCCGCCGTCCAGGACGCGGAGCTGCGCCGAGATCGCGGGCGAGCGCCGGGCCGCGTTGTAGAGGGCGGCGGACTCGAAGTCGAGGTCGTGGTGGGCGTCGGCCGGGGCGGGGTTGGCGTACTCGTCGTCGCCGACGGCCACGAACAGCCGTACGGGCAGGTCCTGGTCCAGCTTGGGGAGCAGGGCGGGGTAGTTCAGCTCCTGGTAGACGGCGTCGGTGAACTTCGCGCCGTCCTGGCCATACGCGCCGTAGTCGCGGGTGGAGGAGTCGGACGGCGGCAGCGGCGTGTAGACGGCCGGGCTGAGCACGATGGCGCTGCCGAACAGGTCCTGGTGGGCCAGCGCGAAGCGCAGCGCGCCCGAGCCGCCCATGCTGTAGCCGCCGACCATGCGGGCCTGGCGGATGGCGGCCGTACGGTATGTCGCGTCCACGTGGGCGACCAGGTCGCGGGTCAGCGCGGTCTCGACCGGCCGGCCGGGCAGGTCGGAGCCGGTGTAGCGGGAGTCCACGTACCAGCTCCCGCGCTCGCTCCACGGCGCGTCGGGCATGACGGCGATGAGCGGCGGGATCCGGCGGGTCCTGATCATCGCGTCGAGCGTGTCCTTGACGCGGGTCCACGCCTGCATGGTGTCGCCCCGGCCGTGCAGCAGGTACAGCACCGGATAGCGATCGGCGCCCTTGGCGTACCCGTAAGGCAGGTAGAGGTTGTAGGCGATGCTCTCCCCCAGCGCCGCCGAAGGTGCGGACGCCGCGGTGATCGTCCCGGTCCGGT
This sequence comes from Nonomuraea guangzhouensis, assembly GCF_019396345.1. Lineage (GTDB taxonomy): Bacteria > Actinomycetota > Actinomycetes > Streptosporangiales > Streptosporangiaceae > Nonomuraea > Nonomuraea guangzhouensis. The sequence goes on from NZ_JAHKRM010000001.1 coordinate 628,568, forward strand.
CCGCGTGCACGCGGGCCTCTCCCGGTACGGCCAGCAGCGCGACGAGGGCGAGGGACACGAGCGCACCGACGCCGCTCCATCGAGGTAAGGGCATCGGCCGACTCTCCGTAAACGTTTACCAGTGGTGCAGGAGAGTGTCCTGGCGCCCCTTGATCGGTGTCAAGTATCACGACAAACGATCACAAGTCACGATTCTTACATTCGGCGCCCCCGACGGGCTTTAGGCTCTGATCCGACAAGAACTTTCCTCTACTACGACGATCCGGGGGCGCCTGATGAGCGAGGACGCGAACGACGACGTGATGGAACAGCTCCGCCGCATAGACACCTCGGTGGCCCATCCGGCCCGCGTCTACGACTACTGGCTGGGCGGCAAGGACAACTACGCCGCCGACCGCGAGACGGGCGACCAGATCCTCAAGGTCATGCCGGAGCTGGCCGTCATCGCCCGCGCCGAGCGGGAGTTCCTGGCCCGCGTGGTGCGGCACCTGGTCGTCGAGGCGGACGTGCGCCAGTTCCTCGACATCGGCACCGGCATCCCGTCGGCCGACAACACCCACGAGGTGGCCCAGGCCGCCGCGCCCGACGCGCGCATCGTGTACGTCGACAACGACCCGATCGTCCTCGCCCACGCCCGCGCCCTGCTGCGCGGCACCCCCGAGGGCTCGACCATGTACATCGACGCCGACCTGCGCGACCCCGCGACGATCCTGCGGCAGGCGGCAGAGTCGCTGGACTTCACCCGGCCGGTCGGGCTCATGCTGCTGGGTGTGCTGGAGTTCGTGCCCGACGACGAGCAGGCGTACGCGGTCGTCGCCGAGCTGATGGAGGCGCTCCCCTCGGGCAGCCACCTGACCGTCGCCTCCAGCGTGAGCACCCCGGACATGGACCGCGCCGCGGCCATCTGGAACGACAGCGGCGCCACGCCCATCACGATCCGCACCCCCGAACAGCTCATGGGGTTCTACAAGGGGATGGACCTGGTCGAGCCGGGCATGGTGTCGCTGCCGAAGTGGCGCCCCGAACCGACCACCCAGTACGCCGGCCAGGAGGTGTCGCAGTACGGCGCCGTCGGTCGCAAATCCTGACCTTCTATCCCCTTTCCACACTATGGCTTGACCGCAACCCGACAGTTGGCCCGATCGCCATAGGCGCTTGACTATCCTCCCTGGTGAAGCTTTGACGATCCAAGATCGGAGCCAGGGTGAACATGAGTGACACAACGGGGGCCTCACGTTCGTCCGAGCGGGGTAATCGGACCCGCGACGTCGGCGAAGTCGGCGAACCGGAGCTCCGCCAACTGCTGGCCGGGCTGACCGCGGTCCGTGACGGCGACTTCGGCACCCGGCTGCCGAACGACGCCGACGGACTGCTCGGGGAGATCGCCTCCGTCTTCAACGGCATGGTCGACCAGCTCTCGCTGTTCACGTCCGAGGTGACCCGGGTCTCCCGCGAGGTCGGCACTGAGGGCCGGCTCGGCGGCCAGGCCGAGGTGCCGGCCGTATCCGGCACCTGGAAGGACCTCACGGAGTCCGTCAACGCCATGGCCGGCAACCTCACCGACCAGGTACGCAGCATCGCCCAGGTCACCACGGCCGTGGCCAGGGGCGACCTGTCACAGAAGATCACCGTGGCCGCCCGCGGCGAGATCCTGGAGCTCAAGAACACCGTCAACACGATGGTCGACCAGCTCTCCTCCTTCGCCGACGAGGTCACCAGAGTCGCCCGCGAGGTCGGCACCGAGGGTGAGCTGGGCGGACAGGCCGACGTCAAGGGCGTGGCGGGCACCTGGCGGGACCTGACCGACTCGGTGAACTTCATGGCGGGCAACCTCACCGCCCAGGTACGCAACATCTCGCAGGTGGCGACGGCGGTGGCCCGCGGCGACCTGTCGCAGAAGATCACCGTCTCGGCGCGCGGTGAGATCCTCGAGCTCAAGAACACCCTCAACACGATGGTCGACCAGCTCTCCTCCTTCGCCGACGAGGTCACCAGAGTCGCCCGCGAGGTCGGCACCGAGGGCAACCTGGGCGGACAGGCCGACGTCAAGGGCGTGGCGGGCACCTGGCGGGACCTGACCGACAACGTCAACTCGATGGCCGATAACCTGACCAACCAGGTACGCAGCATCGCCCAGGTCACCACAGCCGTGGCCAGGGGCGACCTGACCCGCAAGATCGACGTCGACGCCCGCGGCGAGATCCTGGAGCTGAAGACCACCATCAACACGATGGTCGACCAGCTCTCCTCCTTCGCCGCGGAGGTCACCAGGGTCGCCCGCGAGGTCGGCAGCGAAGGCCGGCTGGGCGGCCAGGCCGAGGTCGAAGGCGTCTCCGGCACCTGGAAGCGGCTGACGGAGAACGTCAACGAGCTGGCCGGCAACCTCACCCGCCAGGTCCGCGCCATCGCGGCGGTGACCAGCGCGGTCACCTCGGGCGACCTGACCCGCTCCATCACCGTGGACGCGGAAGGGGAGCTCGCCGACCTGAAGGACAACATCAACTCGATGGTGGAGTCGCTGCGCGAGACCACCAGGGCCAACGAGGAACAGGACTGGCTCAAGACCAACCTGGCCCGCGTGTCCGGGCTGATGCAGGGGCATCGCGACCTGGCCACCGTCGCCGCCCTGGTGATGGACGAGCTGGCGCCGCTGGTCGCGGCCCAGTACGGCGCGTTCTTCTCGGCGGAGGAGAACGAGCTGCGGCTCATCAGCGCGTACGGCTTCGCCGCCGACCCCGAGCGGCCGACCCGGTTCCGCATCGGCGAGTCGCTGGTCGGCCAGGCGGCGCGCACCCACAAGACCATCGCCATGACCGAGATCCCGGGCGACTACATCACCGTCTCCTCCGGGCTCGGCCGGACGGCCCCGGTCTCGGTGGTCGTGCTGCCGATCGTGGCCGAGGAGCAGGTGCTCGGCGTCATCGAGCTGGCCTCGGTCTACGTCTTCACGCCGGTGCACCGCGCGTTTCTCGACCAGCTGATGGAGACCATCGGCGTCAACCTCAACACCATCGTCGCCAACGCCCGCACCGACGAGCTGCTCGTGGAGTCGCAGCGGCTCACCGTCGAGCTGCAGACCCGCTCGGCGGAGCTGCAGAGCCAGCAGGAGGAGCTCCAGCGCTCCAACGCGGAGCTGGAGGAGAAGGCGACGCTGCTGGCCACCCAGAACCGCGACATCGAGACCAAGAACCTCGAGATCGAGCAGGCCAGGCAGGAGCTGGAGGACCGTGCCCAGCAGCTCTCGCTGGCCTCCAAGTACAAGAGTGAGTTCCTGGCCAACATGAGCCACGAGCTGCGCACCCCGCTCAACTCCCTGCTCATCCTGGCCCAGCTGCTCGCCCAGAACCACACCCGCAACCTCACGGCCAAGCAGGTCGAGTACGCGGGCATCATCCATTCGGCCGGCTCCGACCTGCTGCAGCTGATCAACGACATCCTCGACCTGTCCAAGGTCGAGGCCGGCAAGATGGACATCAACCCCGAACGGGTGTCGCTGCGCCAGCTGCTCGACTACGTCGAGGCCACCTTCCGGCCGATGACCACGCAGAAGAGCCTGGAGTTCGTCATCACCACCGCTCCGGGCGTGCCGTCCGAGCTGCTCACCGACGACTCGCGGCTCCGCCAGGTGCTGCGCAACCTGCTGTCCAACGCGGTCAAGTTCACCGAGACGGGCAGCGTCGAGCTGCGGATCGAACCGGCCAATCCGGCCGAGCTGCCCGTGCCCGCGCGCCCGCACGGCCCGGCCGTCGCCCTGCGGGTCATCGACACCGGCATCGGCATCCCCGAGCAGCAACTGGAAGTGATCTTCGGCGCGTTCCAGCAGGCCGACGGCACCACCAGCCGCAAGTACGGCGGCACCGGGCTGGGCCTGTCGATCAGCCGTGAGATCGCCTACCTGCTCGGCGGCGCCATCACCGCGCAGAGCATCCCAGGGCAGGGCAGCGTCTTCACCTTCTACCTGCCGGTCGCGCGCCCCGACTTCGAGGATCGTCCGCCCGCCAGGTCCCTGCCGCACCCGTCCGCCCCCATGCAGCTCATGCCGCCCACGATCGTGGCCCCGCAGCAGCGGCGGCTCCTGGTCATCGAGCAGCGGCAGCGCGGGCTGCTGTCCCTGGTCGCGGAGAGCGTGGTGGCCGACCTGGCCGACACCCGCGACCTGGCCAACCTCAAGGGGAGCATCGAGGTGGTCACCGCCGCCGGCGCGGAGGAGGCCGCCGCCACGCTCGCCGCCGAGCCGTGCCACTGCATCGTCCTCGACATGGACATGCCCCACAGGGCCGCGTACGGGCTGCTGGAGGCCATGGACGGCGATCCCGCGCTCCAGCAGGTGCCGGTCCTGGCCTACAACAACTGGCGCACGAACCCGCAGCAGGAGGCGACCCTTCAGGACCGCGCCGGCCACCGGCCGCTGGAGCTGCTGTCCAGCCTCGACGAGCTGCGCGAGCGCATCGCGCTGCACCTGACCGCCGACCAGCCGGGCGACGTGCTCCCCCTGGTCCGGCCCGGCGAGCTGGGCGCGCCCGCCGGGCGCGAGGTCGACGACACGCTGGCGGGGCGTACGGTGCTGGTGGTCGACGACGACGCCAGGAACCTGTTCGCGCTCACCAGCATGCTGGAGATCCACGGCATGCACGTGCTGCACGCGGACAACGGCCGCAAGGGCATCGACACGCTGGTCGCCCACCCGGAGACCGACCTCATCCTGATGGACGTGATGATGCCGGAGATGGACGGCTACGCCGCCACGGAGGCGATCCGGGCCATGCCCCAGTACGTCAGCCTGCCCATCATCGCGGTCACGGCCAAGGCCATGCCGGGTGACCAGGAGAAATCACTCGCGGCGGGAGCGAGTGACTACGTCACCAAGCCGGTCGACTCCGACCATCTCATCGAGGTGATCCAGCGCTGGATGAACTCCTAGCGCGGTCCCCCCTCCACCTCGTCCACCCCGAGGAGTCGCACGTTGCACCCATCACAGCAGCCCGGCACCGCCCTGCCAGAAGGCGATGCCACGGCGGCTGATGCCAGTGCGGAGGCGCCGGCCGGTGACGCGAACGTCGGTCGGCTGGCCGCCACGATCGAGCGGATGCGCAGGCAGATCCAGGACGCCCACCTGGCCGCCGAGGGGCGCGCCCTGATCGAGCTGGCCAAGGGCATCCTGGTAGAGCGGCTGCGCTGCGGCCCCGCCCAGGCGGCCCGCCAGCTCGCCACGCTCGCGGAGCAGTCCGGGCTGTCGCAGCTGGAGCTGGCCTCCGACATCATCGACCAGGCCGCGCAGGACCGCATCAGCGAGACAGCTCGCGAGTTCCTGCGCTCGGCGCGATCGGGCCACGACGGGCGTCGCCACTCCGTCTCCGTACGGCTGCGCGCGGCCGAGAGCGGTGTGCTCGACGCGACGGACACGCAGGCGGTCGCCGAATCGCTGCTGGAGCACGCGCTGGTGCCGCTCGGCGCGACGACGGTCGCCGTGTGGGCCGCCGGCCCCGACGCCTCGCTCACCCTCGCCGGCTACGCGGGGCTCAGCGCCGAGGAGGCCATGCGGTGGCGTTACGTCCCTCCCGGCGTGGTCACTCCGGCTCGCCAGGCTCTGATGGAGCGCCACACCGTCTGGTTCCCGGCGCTGCGCGAGGTCGGCCTGCCCACCATCGGCCACCGGCAGGCGGAAGGCGGGCGAGTGGCGGTGCCCGCGGGCACGGGCGGGCGCATCCTGGGTGTCCTGGAGATCGGCTGGCCGCACGACCTGGCGCCGCAGCCGCCGCAGATCGAGCGGCAGATCGAGGCACTGGCGGACCTGTGCGCGCACACCCTGGAGGCGTCCGAACCCGCGCCGTGCGACCCGCCCGGACGCGTGCCGTCCAACCCGGCCTTCTCCGAGCTCGTCAATCTGGCCGACGCGCTGCCCGATCCCGCCCTGGTGCTCTGCCCGCATCTCGACTCCGGTGGCCGGCTGACCGACTTCCGCATCGTGCACACCAACGAGCGGTTCACCGACCCGGCCGGGCGGCCGCGCCACCAGGTCGACGGGGGCCTGCTGCTGGAGGCGTACCCGCTGGCGGCCGAACGCGGCGGGCTGTTCGCCAACGTCGAGCACGTACACGCGACCGGCGAGCCGTTCCGCACCGAGCGCATGACGCTCACCACCCTGGTCGACGAGGTGCGGCTGACCACCGAGGCCGCCGTCAGCCTCACCCGCCACGGCGACAGCGTGCTGCTGATCTGGCGCGCGCACGACGAGGGGTCACGGCTGGCCGGCATCCTGCAGCACGCCCAGCGCCTGGGCCGCATCGGCGGCTTCGAGGAGAACGCGCTCACCGGCCAGGTCACCTGGAACGACCAGCTCTTCGCCCTGTACGGCGTGTCCCCCGCCGACCAGCCGATCCCCCTGGAACGGCTGCGCGAGCACGCCCATCCCGACGACGAGGCCGGCATCGGCCGGTTCCTGCGTACCGTGCTGCACCATCGGCGGTCGGCTGCCACGGCGTTCCGGCTGCAGCGGGCCGACGGGATCGCCCGGCACATCCGCGTGGTGGCGGAGCCGGTTTTCGGGACCGACGACCGGCTGCTGGCCGTCCGCGGCGCTTATCAGGACATTTCCTCCCAGCACTGGACCGAGGTCGCGCTCGCCGCGACCCGCGACCAGCTCGCGCACAGCGAGCAGCAGACCGCCGAACGCAACCGCCTGGCCCTGCAGCTCCAGCGGGCCATCATGCCGCCGACGCGCGAGACGACCGACGCCTTCGGCCTGCGGATCGCCGTCCGCTACCGCCCGGCCGAGAAGGACCACCTGGTCGGCGGCGACTGGTACGACGCCGTCGTGCTGCCGTCCAAGCAGGTGCTGCTGTCCGTGGGCGACGTGGCCGGGCATGGCATCGAGGCGGCCACCGGCATGGTCGTGCTGCGCAACGCCCTGCGCGGCCTGGCCGCCACCGGCGCCGGGCCCGCCCAGCTGCTGACCTGGCTCAACCTCGTCGCCCACCACCTGACCGACAGCGTGACCGCCACCGCGATCTGCGGCCTGTACGACCCGCGCACCCGGGTCCTGCGCTGGGCCCGCGCGGGGCACCTGCCGCCCCTCCTGGTCCGGGGGACGAACGCGTCGGAGCTGCCGATGGTCGCGGGGCTGCTGCTCGGCGCGGTGTCCGAGGCGTCGTACGAGGAAGGGCGGCTGCAGCTCGAAGCGGACGACACCCTGCTGATGTACACGGACGGGCTCATCGAGCGCCGGGACCGGGCGCTCCAGCACGCCCAGAACCACCTGCTCGACATCGCCGGGCATCCCGCTCCGACGCTCGACCAGCGGCTTGAATACCTGCTCACGCACTGCAACTCGGACACCGACGACGACACCTGCCTCATCGGTGTCGAGTTGCGGTGACGCCGTTCAGTCCGACAGGCCCTTGCGCAGGTCGTCGAGCACCTTGCGCAGGATGCGCGAGACGTGCATCTGCGAGATCCCGAACTCGGCGGCGATCTCGGCCTGCGTCATGTTGCCGTAGAAACGCAGCAGCAGGATCTTCTTCTCCCGTACGGGCAGCGCGTCGATGAGCGGCTTGACGGCGTGCTTGTCGACCAGGGAGTCCAGCGATTCGTCGCGCTCGGGGATGACGTCACCGAGGCTCGCGGAGTCGTCGTCGACACCCGTCGGGGCGTCGAGCGACAGCGTGCTGTAGGCCGCCGAGGCGTCCATCGTGAGCAGCACGTCCTCCTGGGAGATCTTCATCTTCTCGGCCAGCTCGGCGACCGTCGGCGAGCGGCCGAGGGTCTGGCTGAGGTCCGAGACGAGCTTGTTGAGCTCGGAGCGGCGCTCCTGGTAGACGCGCGGCACCCGGATGGCCCAGGTACGGTCTCTGAAGTGGCGCTTGACCTCGCCGGTCATGGTGACGACCGCGTAGCCGCGGAAGTCGTGGCCGAGGGCGGCGTCGAAGCCGTTGATGGCCTTCATGAGCCCGACGTAGGCGGCTTGGCGCAGGTCTTCGACGGGCTCGCCGCGGTAGCGGTAGCGGCGGGTGATGTCGTTCGCCAGCCACTCGTGCATCGCCACGAGCCGCTCGCGGATCCGTACCTTGTCGAGCTCGGAGGTCTCCGGCTTGACCATCTCGACCAGAAGTTGTTCGGGGGTCATCTCGCTGAGCACGAGTGCCTGGGCCTGCTGGACGGTCATTCCTGCTCCTCATATATCTACTGCAGGCGGTCCCGTCCAGAACCAAGAAAAGCCCAGACAGAGACACGCCTCGATAAAACGAGACGAAGCCCTCTGCTGGACTTCACATCTAACATTACCCGCTTTACGACAATATCACCCGGAGCTAGATCACGAAAGGGTCACGCCTTCCTGGGTGTGGTCCGTCAGGCGCGTACCCAGAAGCTCTCCGGCAATGCCTCGATCTCGACCACGGCCTGTTCGAGGTTCGCGGCGAACGGCAGCAATGCCTGGTGCACCGGCTCACCGCCCTCGGCGAGCCGCCGGATGACCTGGGCGTTCACCCGCGCCCGGTCGACGACCTCGGGGCCGAACTTTGTCCGGTCGCCCTCATAGCCGTAGGCGTCGAGCAGCAGGTGCAGCCGCCGGGACCGATCGTCGAACGCCGTGAACCCCTGCTCCGTGACCACGCGCCGAGCGTGCAGCGGAACCCAGGTCAACGCGCAGTAGGCCAGGTCGCGCTCCCGCGACGACGGCCCGGCGGTGTCCCAGTCGACGAACCCGACCAGGTCGTCGCCCTGCCACACCGCGTTGTAAGGGGAGGCGTCGTGGTGCCCGATGACGAGCCCCGGCTGCCACGGCCGCCCGATGAACCAGACCGCGCCGGGCTCGGGCACGTACGTCGCCGTCGCGTCGTGCAGCCGCCGCATCCAGGCCCCGACCTGCTTGAGCGCGCTGTCCGACCACGCCCACGCGGGCCAGGGAACCTGCTCCCCGATCGTGTCGCCGTGCAGGAAGGTCAGCACCTCGCGCCCCTGCTCGTCGAACCCGAGCACCCGCGGCGCCCCCTCGAACCCGGCCGCTTCCAGATGAGCCAGCACGGTGTGCACGGTGCGCGTCCACGGATTGGCGGGCCGGTGGACGGTGTCACCGATGCGCACGCCGCCGACATGCCTGCCACCCGGCAGGGGCTGCTCGTCCATGACGCCGTTTCTACTCCCGGCCCGCGACCGGCCGCATCTGGTTTTCCTACCTAGCCGGGGGCGAGCCTGGTCAACTGGTCGCGTAGAGAGTCATTGATTGATGCCTGGAGCAGGGTGTTGTCGACGGAAGGGTCACAGCTTGTCCAGATGCGGACACCCGCGGGCGGCCCGTCGGCGTAGCCGAACACGAGCCGGAGCCTCTTGTCCGCCGCCCCGGCGATCGGCTCGCAGCCGTTCTCGCTCGGCCGGGTGGCGAGGGAGTTCAGCGTCTCCGCCAGGGCCTTGGCCGTCCGGGCGTCGGACTCCAGCCTCGGAGGGCGTGCGCTCGCCGAGGTGGCCTCACCGCACACGAGGACCGAGACGGGCTCGTCGGGGACCATCCGCTCGTTCTGCCCCCGGCGGTCCGCGGCGCCCCGGCAGGGGTCGTCGGGGTGCTGGAGTCTCCACGCTCCGGTGCGGTAGGCGGCGGTCAGGCTCGGGCCGACGTACGAGCGGGTGATGACCGTGCCGTTGGTGGTCCGCACGCAGCCGTTGGGCTCCTCGGCGCTGCCCACCCAGAGCGTCCCGCCGTCGGGGTAGGTGAACCGGACGAGGTAGTTCGTCATCGACCCGCCCACGAGCGAGCAGATGACCTTGCGATCGTCCGTGGTGAGCGGAAGGTAGCCGAGGTCGCGAACCATGGCCCCGGCGTCGCCGGTCAGGGTCCGCGATCCGGCCAGCCGCTCGCCTCCCGGGTGCGTGTTGTCCCCGGGGTACGCGCAGATCATCGCCGCGACGGGCCGGCCGGGCACGAGCCGCTCATCGACCCCGTCGACCTCCGCGGCGGCGGGCACCCAGCCGCCGGCCTTGCCTCCTCCACCCCACTGCTGCGGACACGCCGTCGGCACGGTCACCGACCCGCTCGTCGTTCGGGAGATGATGAGCACGGCCGCCGCGCAGATCGCGATCGCGGCGATGCCGGCCACATGACGAAGTCTCACAATGCTGAGACGTCTCGGCGTCGCCGATCGGTTCGATCAAGGGCGGATCAGGTAGGCGTGCAGCCGGCGGCACTCCGTACGGAACCTGCTGCCGCCACCCTGCCCGACGACGGCCTCGACCTCGGGGATCGCTCCCCTCGCTGCGGCCCGCTGAGCCACCGTCACAACGAGTTCGACCACCTTGGCCAGTCCCGCGTGAGGCTTCTCCCCGCCTTCGGCGTCCGGCAGGAGGGCGGGCAGCAGGGTCCGCAGCACCTCCCACACCTCACGATGGGCACCGCGGTCGGCGGCGGCCTCGAGTGCGTTCATGATGTGCTGCTGCTTCAGCCACGTCCACCGGATGAGCACCCCGAGATGCGCCCCCAGCTCGGCGGCCGGCAAGGCGCCACGGGCCGCCATCGTCACCAGGACCGACGCGCCGCCGTTCGCGTCCTTCTGCGCCAGGAAGTACGCCAGCGCCAGCGCGGTGGCCACACCGGCGGGGCCGTCGGCCGCGGCCAGCATGGCGGGGTGGACAGGGTACGTACTTTCCCGAGCCCACTGTTGGTGCAGGCGTGGCACCAGATTGACCGCCACGACCTCCCGGTGCGAGGGCAGGACCGACGGCCACCAGCCCATGCAGTGGCCATGATCGTTCATGGTCCCGGCCGATGATGTGCTGAATTCGTCGATCAGGTCCAGCCCGGTCGGCTCGGCCCGCAGCCGCGGGGTCAGCCAGACCTGGCCGGTCCCGCCAGGCCGACGCTCGTCGAGGAAGTAGGAGTCGAAGTCCTTGCTATAGCTCCACCGCACCCTGACCTCCGGATCGGGCAGGCCGCCGTCGGCCAGCCGCCGCGCCACGGTCCGGCCCGCCTCGGAGGTCAGCCGCGCCGCCCGGGACGCCGCCTCCGGATGGGCGCCGCGCGGCAGCCGCAACAGCGCCTGTCGCAGGTCGGTAGGAAGGGGTACGGCCCGCGCCGCCTCACACTCCGCCAACCGGGAGACCAGGACGTCGGGATCGAGCATGCCGTTGGCGAGGGTGGGCGTGGCCAGCAGCACCGGCGGCAGGGTGCCGTCCTTGAGCGCGGCGAGCACCTCCGCGAATCGACGCAGCACGAACATGTCCAACCCCGAGACCTCCCGCGGGTCGGGGAGCCGATCCCGCGGCGCCTCGGAAACCGGCTCCTCTCGGAGCTCAACGGGCAGGTAGGCCAGCGAGAAGCCGCCCGCCTGCGCCTGTGTCTCGGCATCGTCCGTGAGCGCCCTGAGCGAGACCATCAGGGGGGCGCGGACGGCGACTCCATTCCCGGACGCCGGCCCGCCACGCCGACCGGGCCGCTCGGCCGGAACCCCCGGGTCAGCCCCCGGCGCGATCAGCTCCCGGGCGATCGCGGCACGCCAGTGGTCGTCCTGCAGCCAGTGCCGCATCTCGAACAACTGTGGATAGCTGCTGCCGTACGGCACTTCGAGCGCCGATCTCAACCCGTCCCGGTCACGTGCGGCAAGCCGGACGAAGCCGCCCAGCCAGCGCTCGCCGTCCAGCCATCGCCAGGAGGTCCAGCCGAGAGTCTCCATCTCCGCCGGGCTTTCCGGAACGGCCGGGAACGCCGGGACCGCGACCGGCTCGGGAAGCGGCGGCGGGGTGAAGACGGGTCCGGGCTCCTCGACGGCGGCCTGCCCGCCGTACACCGCGACCAGCTGGGCACCCAGCGCGGGCGGCAGCGCCGGGATGGCGTCCCTGATCTGCTCGGCGCCGAGCGGGCCGAAGCGGGTGGCGTGCTTGAGGGCGAGCTGGGCGGCCCGGCCCTGGATCTCGTACGCCTCGTGGTTGAAGGCGGTGACCAGGGCGGCGGCCAGTTCGTCCGCTCGATCCGGCGCATGGCGTACCGTCTGGTCGAACCAGGTCAGACCAGGGCGTACGAGCTTGGCCTCAGCCCGGAACAGCAGCCCTTCCAGCGCCTCGGCCACGTCGGCGGGATCGTGCGCGTCGAGCCGCCGCAGGTGACGCAGGGACAGCTCGGCGACCGGCCCCGGTGCGGCGGGCAGCAGGCGCAGGTAGTCGCGGCGGCGCGCGTCGATCTCGGCCTCGGTGGGTGCGAGGAGTTCGTGGAGGCGGGCGAAGAAGCGCAGGTCCTGTGCGGTGCCACCGCGCAGGAAGCGGCGGACGCAGCCGTCGAGCAGCGCTTCCCGCTCGCCCGCCGCGCGGATGGCGCTGAACCACGGCGAGATCGGATCGGCCTTCTCGTACTGCAACGCCCGGCCGACTCCTTCGGCCTCGAAGAGCCGGGGCAGCAGCGCGGGAAGCAGCGGGTCGGACTCGACCACGCTCACGGCGGCCGTCCCTGCCCCTTCCAGCGGCTCGTGCTGAGCCGCGGTCCCGGCGACCGCCCAGGCCACGACCAGCGGGTCGTGCTCGGGCGGCGGCGCCCCGGTGTGCCGCAGCATCGCCAGCGCGAGGACCGCGCCGGGGTCGCCGGGACCGCGCACCTTGGCGCCGAGCCGTACGGCCAGCTCGGCCTGCCACTCGGCAGGACGGTGGCCGACGAGCCGGATGACCGGCTCGGGATCGCCGAACTCGGTGCGGCCGGTGAACGATCGCCACATCGCGAGGTCCCGGCGGGTCACCCAGGAGGCCACCGCGCTGACCGCGCTGAGGGTGCCGGCCCCGGCCAGGCGTAACAGGTCGGCCCAGTCCTGCCACGGCTCGCGCTCGGGCTCGCGCCAGTGCTGCCAGTAGTCCGGGTCCTCCTCCCGACGCCGGGTCTCCGCCACCCAGCGCTCCTCCTGCTTGGCCTCGGCGTGCCTGCTCAGTACGGCAATGTGGCCACGCAGTTCGCCCGCGACGAGCTTGCGCCCGGCGTCGTCCAGGGTGATCAGCCGCTCGATCAGCTTGTCCGCGTCACCTGCGCTGATGAGGTCGCTTATCTCGTCCCAGCTCGTCATGGCAGGGACCATAGAGATCACTACCGACAGAAACTCCACCTCGCTCCGGCCGCCTATCACGATCATGGTAAAAAGATCATGTGCCGACCGATGAACGTTTATCCACCGCCAGTCCACCTCCCGGTAACCTTGCGTCGTCGCTGGTGAGCCCGTGCCCGCACACCCCCGCGTGCCCACCGCCTACGTGCCTCCCGTCACGGCTGCGCGCGCGGCCGGTCCAGGCGTCACTACTCGCGGACCCCGACGGCCCGACGGCAGGTTACGAGACCAACGCGGGGTACGTGCGAAAGTTCGCCGGCACCATGGACGACTCGGCCACCGGCGTGGACACCGTCAGGCAGGCGACGCCCCGCTTCGAGGGCTGGAATCTGATCCCCATGGCCGGAGTGCCCATTGTCGGGCTGATGTTCGTCAACCGGTTGAACACCATCGCCGACACCTGGCGGGACAGCGCCGGCATCCTCTCCGAAGTGCTGCGTACCGACAGCGGCAAGATCTACAAAGCCGCGGACAACTACGTCACCGCCGCGCGGGCCAACACCGTCAAGTGAGGAGGAACCCGCGATGTCCGGAGAACCGGCAAAGCTGATCGTGCCAGGCCAGAACACCCCTGCGGCCAACCAGCAGCTCCACATCACCAACGCCGGCGGCACCGTACAGCGGACCGTTACGGTCACTCCCCCGACGCGCACCGACCCCGGCTTCTACAAGCGGCTGATCACGGAGCTGAATCCGCTGCGCCAGAGCAACAGGGCCGCGATGGCGGTTTCGGGGCTCGGCGTCGCCGCGCTCGCGCTGGACGTGGCGGCCACCCTCAACCTGGGCAACCCGTTCCTGTTCTACGATCGGCGCGAGCAGTGGAAGAGCATGGCCGGGCTGCTGGAAGGCAGCCGATCCGACCTGTGGCGTGCCTTCTTCGATGACATCTCCCCCAACTGGAAGGGCCAGGCGAGGGACACACTGCAGCAGTACGTCCGGTTCAACGTCAACGGCTTGTACGGCCAGCTCGGCAAGATCTCCGACGAGATGAGCGGCGCCATGCACGGCCAGTACAAAGAGGTACTGGAGTACGACCTGTCGGTGTTCGGGCTCTACGCCACCTCGGCCCCCATTCTGCGCACCGTCGCCGCCATGAGCGCGCACCCGGTCGGGAGGGTCGCCCTGATGACCCAGGTCGGCCTGTTCATGAGCGCGGCGGGGAATCTGGTCAAGCAGTTCGCCGACGTGTACAACTCCTACGAAAGTGCCCTCAACAAGCTGGAACTCAAGCTCAACGATCTGAGGGGCGCCTTCTACCGTTCCGGCAACCCAGCGCTGGGGGCGCGCGACCTCCACCTCACTCCGGCGATCGCGGACCCCGCCCAGGTGAACGACTACTGGGTTCCCATGGCGAAGGACGCCTCGTGAGGCGAGTCGAGGCGTTCGCCGGAGGTCGGCAGGACGACGTCGACGGGCTGCTGCGCGAGACGGACGACTGGGCGCGCACCCTGACCGGGGCGCTGGGCGAGTTGGCGGACGAACGGCTGGCGGGTGCCGACCCGTCCGAGGTCGTCCGCGCCGAGGTGTCCGGCACCGGCCGTCTGCGCGGGTTGTCCATCGACCCGCGCGGCCTGCGCGACCTGGACCACGTCCAGCTCGCCCAGGCCGTTTGCGCGGCGATCGCCGCGGCCCACCTCGCGATGGGGGAACGGCTGGCAGAGGTCGTCGAGGATCTGACGGGACGAGCGCCCGACACCGCGGGCACAGCTGACCCCCTCGATGGCCACATCCGCAACGTGCTGCGAGGGGAGTGAGCGATGGAGGGCATGGAGGATGCGCGGGCGCGGCTGGAGGCGTTGATCGCCGCCGCCGAGCAGGCGGAGGCGAGGGTGGAGGAGTGGAGCGCCGCCGAGTTCACCGGCGAGGCCGATCAGGGCGGGATCGTGGCCGTCACCGACGCGCTCGGCACCATCACGCGGTTGGAGATCTCCCCGCGGAGCAGGAGGCGGCTGGACGCGACGGGCTTGGCCGCCGCCATCCTCGCGGCGATCACGACAGCCGAGGAGGCCGCGGCGACCTCCAGGGACGCGCTGCTCGGCGACCTGCACCCCGCTCCGCATCGGCACGTACAACGATGACCGGCCGGCCCGGACCTCAGACGTGCAGGGTGGGCCGGTAGATGAGCTCTTGGGTGTGGCCGTCGAGCGTCCGGCTCTCGATCAGCTCGAGGTCGAAGTCGGCCGCACCACGGAAGATCGGGTCCTGCCCGGTCTGACCGGTGATCACTGGGAAGAGCGTCACCTGGACGCGGTCGACCAGACCGGCGGCCATCAGCGCCCGGTTCATCGACAGGCTTCCATGCGAGCGCAACGGCACCTCGGACTCCTCCTTGAGCCGGGCGACGACGTCGACGGCATCGCCGCTCACGACGTTCGCGTTCGGCCAGTCGAGGGATCCTTCCAGTGTGGTCGACACCACCGTCGCCGGCAGGCTCGTCATCCGTGTTACCCATGGGTCTCGCACGTCGGACTCCTCGGTGCTCGAGGCCAGCATCTGCGCGAACGCCCGATACGTGTTGGCCCCGAAGACCATCCGCTGCTCCTCGCTGTACAGGGCGAGGCGGTGGTCGAGGAGTTCGGGGCCTTGCTTGCCCCAGTAGCCGGTCCAGTTGCCACTGGCGGCGCCGAAGCCGTCGAGGCTGGAAAAGACGTCGAAGGTGTAGGTAGCGGTCATGATGCTCTCCTCGAGTGCGGTTGATCGCTTGTGGGGTACAGACTGCAAACCGCGGCGAAACTCATCGCCGTCGGGCTCCTGGAGTCCGGCCGCCCCGGATGCGGCTCCCAGGACTTGACCAGGGCCAAGACGATGGCGAAGATCAGCGTGGTCAGCGGCACGGCGGGCGGGAAGAGGGCGCTCATTCAGCACCTACGTCACGTTGCATACTGCGGCTGGTAGCCCTCCCTTCGGGAGGGCTCGCGAGTCGACCGGGTCAAGCACGATGTCCGGGCCGGTGACTGGAGGTCAGGCCCGGGGACGAAGCCGTCGAGGGAATGTCGACGATGATTCGAGCCATGCGGACTGATTTTCACCTACGAACATGCGCTTGCCCAGGCCACTGATCGGCCATTTTCCGGACATTGGCGGCAGCCGAGGCAGTGCCGGTGTGCATGGAGCGGACCGGGTGTATGGCTGCGGGGCCGCACTGAAGCGGTCCGCCTGGCACCCGGACTCAGCGGTCGCACATCGCGGCGACGAAGGCGTCGATCAGGTGCTGCCGATTGCCGGGCACCCCGGTGACGTAGACGGTGGCGGCGCGCCCGGCCCGGTCCCGGCCGCTGAACACCGCCGCCCCCGGCATGTCACCGGCGGCGAAGTAGGTGTAGCCGCAGCTCGACTTCATCCGGGCCACGCCGTAACCGTAGCGGGCGCCCGCGGGCCAGCCTTCCTGCTCGACCTTCACTGACCGGGTCATCATCTTGCCCAGCGGGGCCTTACGCCAGAACCGGTTGAGGTCTTCAGGAGTGGAGACCAGGCCGCCGCTGGGACCGAACTCGTAGGTGGGCAACTGGTCGGTCAGGTCCACCTCGCCGCCCTGCGGACGACGGGGGTCCACCCCGTAGGTGTGGGCGTGCGGGCCGCGGATGCCGTAGTCGCCCTTGGCCGGCCAGTACGTGTCCCGCATCCCGTACGGCTTGAGAATCAGGTCCCGGCTCGCCTGGCGGAAGTCCTTGCCGGTCACCTCAGTCACGATCATGCCGAGGACCAGGTAGTTGGTGTTGGCGTAGGCGAAGGAGCCGCGGGGCGTGGGCTTGAGGGTCAGCGCCACCCGCAGGAAGTCCGGGAAGGGCTCCTTCCACTCGATCGCGTTGAAGAACTCGGGCAGGCCGCTGGTCTGCTGCAGCAGCATCCGGACGGTGATCTTCCGACCGTCGATCTCAGCGCCGTCGCCGGTGCCGCGCAGCTGCCCGGGCAGATAACGCTCCACCGTGGCGTCCAGGTCGATCTTCTTCTGATCGACCAGCCGCAGAACGGTGGCGGCAATGATCGGCTTGCTCCCGCTGGCGATCCTGAACCGTCCCTGAGGGCCGATCATCGGCTCCCCGGTGCCCCGCTCAGTTGTGCCGGAGCGCCAGGTCACGGTCACGCCGCCCGGGCTCCGCACCTGGCTCAACGCGCCCGCCATACCGTCCTCGGTGGTGAGCAGATCAAGGCGGGACTGCGGCGAAGGCGGCGCGGCAGCGGCGAAGGCGGGGGCGACAGGGGCGATGACCAGGGAAGCGGCGAGAGCAGCAGCGAGCAATTTCGTCATGCGTCCAATGTCGCGGCAAGTTCATTCAAGATCAGTCACGCCTGCTTGCCTGTTGGGGTGGGGGCCTTCCCTACCATGGACAGCCCTCACCAACGGCCTCTGGGCCACCTGGGCGAACGCGTCGTGTGGGCGCTACTGCCTCGCTAGACAACCCACGGTAGGTACGAAGGTGCCTTTTAATCGGTTTGCCGCCGGCCAACCCGATCGGATAGGAACCATGCATGCTAAGGGGAAGCAAGGTCGAGCTCAGAGCCCGACACGAGAGCGATATTCCGATCCTGCAGGCCGAGCTCGGCGATGACGTGGCCACCTTTTCGCGGATGAATGACCAGCCGTGGCGGCCGATCACGCCCGGCTCGAAGGACTCGCCCTACGTGGTGGACGACAAGGCGCAAGGGTCCGCCCGGTTCTCAGTGGCGGAGTTGGGCGGCGGCATGCTGGTCGGCAGCGCGGGGCTGTGGGGCATCGACGACCACAACCGGTCCGCGCACATCGGGCTGGGGCTGCTGCCGTCCGCCCGCGGCAAGGGCTACGGCACCGACGTGGTCTCGGTGATGTGCCACTACGCTTTTGTCGTGCTCGGCCTGCAGCGGCTGCAGATCGAGACGCTGTCGGACAACGTCGCGATGTTGCGCTCCGCCGAGAACAACGGCTTCGTCCGCGAGGGCGTGCTGCGCTCCTCGGCGTGGGTCATGGGCGAGTTCCTTGACGAGGTGCTTCTCGGACTCCTCGTCCAGGACTGGAAGCCGGACCCGAGAGGCTAGGCCGCCCGACGGTCAAGGGCGGGCTGTGGAGCCGACACGGACGGCCGAGGGCCAGGACGGCTCATTTCTCAGCCGCCAGAAGAGGAAGTAGGCCCCCAGACGCGCGCCCCCGCAGCGTTCGCGTCTGAGGGCCTTTCTGGCCGCCGCACCTACGGCACCAGCAACGTGGAATCCTCGACCGGCGCGTGGCCGCAGTGACGGCACTGGCCTCGGCGGCGCAGGTGGTAGGCGAGGGCCGCTGCGGCCAGGGCTCCTCCCCAGACGGGCCAGAGCGTCTCCGGCAGCCAGGCGCCCCACTCCGCCATGGTGAACCGGCCCGAGAGCGCCCAGCGGATGTACGTCATACCGGCCACCGTGACGATGATCGCGACCAGCGTCGCCGGGATGATGGCGAGCAGCGGGGGGACCCGCCTGCCCCTCAGCCCGAGGATCCAGCGGGGGAAGACCTCGCCCCAGCGCTGAACCAGCCCGAGGGTGAGCAGCCCGCCGCCCGCGCCGAACGTGGCCAGGTAGGCACCGGCCAGCCAGATGCCGGGAGCGTCGCGCGCGCCCTCGTCGAGGAACTCCTTGCTCACTCCGAGCGGCACGCCAAGTGCCCAACACCACCGGGTCGCGCAGTAGGCCAGCGGCACGGTGGCCGCGATGTAGACCGCCCGGCGCCCCCACCGGGCCGCCGCCTCGGGTGTGGTCCAGCCGTCCCGGCCGGTACGTCCGCACGACTGGCAGGCGTCACGCCGACGTCGCTGGTAGGTGAGCGCGGCGGCGACCAGCAGCAGGCCGCCGAACACGCACACGAGCTGGTTGACCACCGGCCACGGCCAGGCGTCGGCCAGGGTGGTGCCGCCCGTGTTCAGGTCGAAGAGTGGGGCGACGGCCAGCAGAGGCGAGTAGGCCAAGCCCATCATGAGCCGGGAGTCGGGGATCACGATGATCAGTAAGACCGCCATGGGCCAGGCCAGAAGCAGGGGCGAGAGAAGGGGCTTGAAGGAGGCCAGGCCGCGTCCACTGCCACGAGTCGTCGTCGGCAAGTGGCGGATGGGATCACTTCCGCCGACACGGGCGAGCATCAGGGCGACGATGGTACCGAGCAGGCCGAAGGCGGCGATCCACCAGCCGACGGGGCGTGGGGTGGCGTCGGCGAGGACGGACAGCGCTCGGTCCAGGTCGGGGTCGGAAGCGCCCCAGGGGAAGCCGGGCGCGCCAAGTGCCCAAGCCGCGCCGAGCGAGCCGTAGCACAAAGACCACAGGGCCGCCGCGTAGCCCGCCCACTCAGGCCAGCGCGAGATCAGGGATCGTGCGGTTGTTATTGGCATACGACCAGCGTGCTGGCCGGCCGTGCGGCGGACCATGCGCCGTTTGGCGGATCTCCGCGCTGTTCAAGCGCCGCGACTATGCCATTCGGCAGAGGCGGGCCGTTCGGAGGCGGGCCGTTCGGAGGCGAGGCTGTCAGTCGTCGTTCAGCGGCGGTTCCCGGCGCATCGTGTGGCGTTGCCGCAAGTACAGGCCGAGCGACGCCACCACTCCGGTCACCACGATGGCCGCCGTCAACCAGTAAATCCCCCAGTACCGCCCGTCGAACATCGAAACCCGCACATCCACCTCCTGCGCATTCACCCCGAAAAACGTCAGCACCAAGGTCACCGGCACCGCCACCGCCGAGACGAACCCGATGGCCACCGACCACCGCAGTTGCCGGTCCTCGTCCGCCCGCCGCTCCAGGCTCTCGATCGTGGTCAGTTCGGCCCTGATCGCCCGTTCGAGTCGTTCGAGCATGCGGGCCACGTTCTCCGCCTTACCCACCAACCCCATCGTCTCGTACAGGGCGTCGTGGTAGCCCGCCACCCGCAACGACGGCACCAGCATCCCGAGGTCCGCCGTCGCCTCGACGCTGTAGCTGAGGTCCAGCTCCAGGTCGCCGAGCTGGCTGGTCAGCGACGACAGGCTCCGGCGGCGGTCCCGTGTGTCCTGCCGGGCCCGGTCACGGCCGCGGAACGCCTCCACCGCCTGGTAGGCCACCGACCGGATCTCACGCAGCCGCGCCGCGCTCGCCACCCCCTGCACGGCCGACAGGAAGATGCCGTCCTCCACGTAGTCCGGCTGGCCGCAGAGCACGCTGACGTACGTGCTCACGGCGGCGGTCGTCTCCGGGCGCCTGTTCAGCTCGCTCGGGTAGGTGATCGTGCTGAACTCGTCGCGGTTCGGCAGATCGCCGCGGTAGATCACCCGCTGGACGATCCCGTTGGAGTCGGCGGCCGGGAGCTGGGGGGCGAAGGCCAGCTGGTGGCGTTCGGGGAAGAAGCCGCCGGTCGCGCCCGCCAGCTCCGCGGCCACCGCCTCCAGCGGGCGGCCGTCGATCTTCAGGTCGCCGTAGAAGCAGTCCTCCAGCAGGTCGACCGTGTCGGCCAGCTCGCACTCGATGTCCAGGCTCAGCACGGCCACGATCTGCGTCGACGGCACCGCGAACAGCCACAACCGCGCACCCGCCAGCGGCCGGTCCCAGTCGGCGAACTCGATCTTCCCCTGGTCGAGCGCCATCCGGTGCAGCACCCGAGGGGTCGCCGAGCTGGTGAAGTACGTTTCCGGCCGCCCGAGCCGTGGCCGGTCGCCTGAGGGCGCCGCCTCCGCGCCGTCCGTCACGTGCCAGGGCGTGGCGAAGATGTTGGTGAGCCGCACACCCTGTGCTGGACGAATGCCGAACAACGTCACGATCTCGAGGGTATCCAACTGCTCGTCATCAACATCCAGCACCAGACAGCAGTACGAAAGGGCCACGACAGAGCTGCTTGCTATCGTCGTCGACAAGCCACGCTCCCCCTCACCCCGCCAGGAGCACACCCATGGACACGTTACGCATCGTCTCCCTGATGGCCGCCACCATGACGATGGGGCTCGTGGCCGGCGCCTTCGCCCTCTACGCGCACACCGTCATGCCGGGACTCGGGAAAACCGACGACCGCACCTTCGTCGGCGCGTTCCAGGCCATGGACCGGGCCATCATCAACCCGTGGTTCATGGGCGGCGGCTTTCTGGGGGCGCTGATATTCACCATCCTCGCCGCGGTCACCCATATCGGCCGGCCCGAACTGCCGTGGATCGCGGTCGCGCTCGTCCTCTACATCGTCACGTTCGTCATCACGATGGCGATCAACGTGCCGCGGAACGACGCGCTCAAGGCGGCCGGGGACCCAGACGGCATCGCCGACCTCGCCGCGGTCCGGGCGGAGTTCGACGAGGCGCGATGGGTGCGCTGGAACCGGGTCCGCACCCTCGCCTCCACGACCGCCTTCGGCTTGCTGGCCTGGGCACTCACCGTGCACGGCATGTCGAGCTAGCGCCTTTCCCCCCAGAGGGCCAGTACGCGAGAGTAATCTTCCGGCAACAGCCAGTTGCCAGGAGGTCACCGTGTCCCCCTCCTCCCCCGCCCGGCAGCCGTTGAGCGACGACTCCATCGATCAGCTCCTTCGGAGCGTGGCCGACGCCGCCGAGCAGGCCGCGACCGACCACGCGGCGGCAGTGCGGCACTATCGCGACCTTTCCACCGCCGCCGAATCCACCGCCGCCGAATCCACCGCCGCCGAACGGATGCGCGAGCAGGACCCCGCGTCCGGCCGGCCGATCGGAGGGCTGAGACTCGATCCGCTGGCCTCGCTCACCGTCCAGCGCGTGCTCCTCGCCGAGAGCCTGGCCGACGAGTACGAGGAAGCGGCCCAGAAGTTCATCGCCTGGTGGGTCGACCTCGCGGTCTGCGCGGTGCTGGCCCTGCTCACCGATGTTCCGCTGACCAGGGGGCGCGCGGCGGCCGGCGATCCGAGCTCGTGCATGGAGCCGGACGAGCTCGTCTGCCTGCCTCCCGTCCCGAGGACGAACGTCAGCTCGCCGCGCTCGCCGTCAGCATGGACCAGCGCTGGACCCCGGAAGGGATCCCGGTGGGTGGCAAGGCGTTCGCGGCGGAGCTCGGGCTGACCCTGCGGTGCGACCCGGAGGGAAACCCGCTGCTCGTCGAGGACGGGACTCCGGAGGCGCGGCGGCAGCGCCTGTGGGGCCAGATGTGGCGGGGGCACCGGATGCCGCTCCTGCCGGAGACCGCCGACCTCGTCCAGGCTCTGACCGCGGCCGGCGCCGCCCCGCCCATGGTGGACAACGTCCGCTACGCCTCCAACGCCGTGGAGGCCGCCATAGCGGCCAAGGAACGCGCGTGGGACCTGTCCGACCAATGGGACGGCAGCCGGTCGGCGGAGGAGACCGCCATGGTCGACTCCTTGTGGCGGCAGGCGGATGAGCTGCCCCATCTGCTCACCGCATACGCCCGCGTCCTGACCACGTACCTGCCCACACTCCGCGCGCTCAGAAGAGTGCCATAGGCGTGCCGACGACGGTCCTCGACGTGCCGGCGGCCAGGGAGCGCTACGGGTGAAAGACGGCGGCCAGCTCCGGGATGCGGGCCCGGTAGCCGTCGAGCAGCCTGCGGGCCGTGCCGACGGAGTCGACCAGCGGGTGCAGGGCGAACGCCTCGACGGCCAAGGCGGACGAGCCCGACATGGCGGCCTCGATGGCCGTCTGCTCGACCGCCTTCACCTGCTGCACGAGACCGAGGAACCGGCCGGGGAGCGGCCGGGTGGCCAGCGGCCGGATCCCGGAGCCGTCCACCGCGCAGGGGATCTCGACGACCGCCTCCGCGGGCAGGCCGGGCACCGCGCTGCCGTTGCGGACATTGAGGATCATGGTAGACGGCTCACCGCGGGCGATGGCGGCCATGAGGGCGAGCGCGATGCCTTCGTAGCCGCCCGCCTCCAGATCGGCGGTGTCACGCTCGCCGGCGTCGGTGATCTCGCGGGTGTCGGCCATGTACGACGCGTCGCGCTCGCTGCGTGCCCTGCCCCACTCGGCGAGGGCGTGCTCGGGCCGCTCGCGTACGGCCGCGTAGAACCGGTCCTGCTGCCCGAGCAGCGACTCGCCACGGGTCGGCCCGGAGATGGCGGCGACGGACTCGCGGTTGAAGTAGTAGTAGTACAGATACTCGTTGGGCAGCGCCCCCAGCGTCCGCACCCAGTCGCCGCCGAAGATCCGGGCCTCCTCGACCCGCCGCAGCGCCACGTCGTCGGCGAGCAGGTCGGGCAGCACGTCGCGACCCTGGTAGGAGAGCCCGCGCAGCCAGCCGAGATGGTTGAGGCCCACGTAGTCGGGCGCCACGCGCGCCGGGTCGAGGCCGAGGGCGGCGGCGGCGCGGCGGATCAGCCCGATCGGCGAGTCGCAGATGCCGACCACGCGATCGCCGAGCACGCTCCGCATGGCCTCGGTGATCATGCCGGCCGGGTTGGTGAAGTTGATCACCCACGCCTGGGGCGCGAGAGCGGCCACCCGCTCGGCCACCCGGACGGCGACGGGGATCGTGCGCAGGCCGTAGGCGATGCCGCCGGGCCCGGTCGTCTCCTGACCGAGCAGGCCCAGCTCCAGCGCGACCCGCTCATCGGCGGTGCGGCCCGCCAGGCCGCCGACGCGGATCGCCGAGAAGACGAAGGTGGCATCGCGCAGCGCGGTGTCCAGGTCGGTGGTGGTCAGCACCTTGGGCGGGTCGTCGTGCCCGGCGGCGAGCTGCTGCAGCACGTGCTGGATGGCGGCCAGCCGGTCCGCCGACACGTCGTACAGCACCACCTCCTCCACGCGCGGCTTCGCGGTGTCGCGCAGCAACGCGCCGTAGACCAACGGGACCCGGAAGCCGCCGCCGCCGAGGACGGTCAGTCTCATCGCCACCCCTTCACCCGATTCACACGACCTGCACCTCGGCGCCCGCGGCGGCGCAGTTGCGCAGCGTCGTCGCGTCGGCGCCCTCGTTCGTGACGATCACGTCGATGTCCTCGGGACCACACACCCGCAGCGCGCCGGTGCCGGGGAACTTCTGCCGGTCGGCGAGTAACACCACCTGGCCCGCCGCCGCGATCATGGCCCGCTTCAGCGGCACCTCGGCGAGCGTGGTGTCGACGAGCTGGCCGTCCGGCCGGACGCCGCTCACGCCCAGGAACACGCGGTCGGCGCACACCTGGCGCAGCGCCTCCTCGGTCAGCACCCCGACCAGCGAGTGGTATGTCCGGCGGACCATGCCGCCGAGCAGCAGCAGCTCGACCGCCGGGTCGGCGCGGAGCACGTCGAGAACGGCGAGGCTGGAGGTGACCACGGTGATGCGGCGGCCACGGAGCCGGCGGGCCAGGCGCATCGTCGTCGTCCCGATGTCGAGCAGGACCACGTCGCCGTCGCGGACGAGCTGCGCGGCGCGGCCGGCCACGGCCTCCTTGTCCTGCTCGTCGACCCCCGCCACCGCGGCGAAGGGCCGGTTGGTGTCGGCGTCGACCTCGGCGAGAGCGCCGCCGCGCACGCGCCTCAGCGTGCCATCGCGGTCGAGCACCTCAAGGTCGCGGCGGATGGTGGACGGGCTCACGCCGAGCTGGCTGGCCAGATCGGCAACGCTGGTGGCGCCTGAGAGGCGGACCCGGCGCATGATCTCGGCATGCCTGAGGCGCTGAAGCACGGAGGCATCGTATCAGTCATATCCGCGCATGAGTGAGCATCATTGACCAAAAACCCGCGCGAAACACTTGAAGTGCGCGGCCAAACATGCAAGATTGCGCACATCTCGCTCTGTCGAGGAGGACTTTCCGTGTCTAGCCAGGCTTATGACCCTCTAGCCGATCAGCGAACCCCGGAGGGGCCACAGTTCGACGTCTTCTTAGCGGGCACGGTCTTCCTCGACATCGTGTTCACCGGGCTGGCCTCGATGCCGGCCGCCGGCACGGAGATCTGGGCCGACGGCATGGGCTCGTGCCCGGGCGGCATCGCCAACCTGGCCATCGCGACCAGCCGGCTGGGCCTGCGTACCTCGCTGGCCGCCGCGTTCGGGGACGACGACTACGCCGACTTCTGCTGGCGTACGCTCGCGGAGCAGGAATCCGTTGACCTGTCCAGGTCCCGGCGCTTCGAGAACTGGCACTCACCGGTGACGGTCTCCATGGCCGTCGACCGCGACCGCAGCATGGTGACCCACGGCCACTCCGCACCCATGTCGGCCTCGGACATGATCGGCGCCCCGCCCCGGTCCAGGGCGGCGATCGTGACGCTGTCCGCCGAAGAGCCGCTCGGTATGCCCGGCAAGTGCAACTGGGCCGAGAAGGCGCAGCTCGACGGTGCCCTCATCTTCGCCGACGTGGGCTGGGACCCGTCCGGCGCCTGGTCGCCCGACCTGCTGGAGCAGCTCTCGGTCTGCCACGCGTTCATGCCCAACGCGGTCGAGGCCATGGCCTACACCGCCACCGAGACCCCGCGTGACGCGCTGTACGCGATCGCCGACCGGGTTCCCCTCGCCGTGGTCACCGACGGGGCCAACGGCGCCATGGCCATCGACTCCCTGACGGGTGAGGAGGCGTTCGTCCCGGCTCCGCGGGTGACGGCGCTGGACCCGACCGGCGCGGGTGACGTCTTCGGCGCGGGACTCGTGCTCGGCACCCTGTGCGGCTGGCCGCTGAACGACCGGCTGGCGTTCGCCGGGGTCTGCTCGGCGCTGGCCGTCCAGCAGTTCGGCGGCTCGCTGGCCGCGCCCGGCTGGGGGGACATCGCCGACTGGTGGCACGAGGTGCGGGCGGCGGCCGGCCACAGCGGCGCCTACGGCGACTCGCTGGCCCGCCGGTACGCCTTCCTCGACAAGCTGGTGCCCACCGACCCGGTGGGCGCGGTACGCCGAGCGGCCGCCACCATCGCCCGCCACGCCGACGTGGGGATGGCTCCGCAGACGCCGGGTAAGCCACCGCCCAAGCCCGAAGGCGCGGCAGCCACAGCCGCGACCGAGGCAGGCGGCCCACCCGACGAGCCCGAGGACCCGAACACGTCTCGCGTGCCTGCGCAAAAGGAGTAACACCATGATCGCCTCGACACCTCGCGGACGTGCCGTACTCGCCGCCACCGTCGTGGCCCTCGCCGCGACGGCGTGCGCGCCCGGCTCCTCGGCTCCGCCGACGACGGCCTCGTCGGCGGCGCCGAGCGAGGTGCGCACCGACGCCGCGAACCTCGGCAACGTCACCCTCACCGTCTGGGACCAGGAGGTACGCGGCGGGCAGGCCGCCCAGATGAAGCAGCTCAACGCCGCGTTCGAGGCGAAGTACCCCAACATCAAGCTCAAGCGGGTCTCCCGCTCCTTCGACGACCTCAACACCACCCTGCGCCTGGCGCTGAGCGGCAACGAACCGCCGGACGTGGTGGAGGCCAACAACGGCCGGTCCTCGATGGGCGCGTTCGTGAAGGCCGGCCAGCTGCGCCCGCTGAACGTCTACGCCGAGGCGTACCACTGGAAGAAGCGCTATCCGGACTCGGTCCTGCGCTACTCCAGCTACAGCGCCGACGGCAAGGTGTTCGGCGAGGGCAACCTGTACGGCCTGCCCCAGGTCGGCGAGGTCGTCGGCATCTACTACAACGCCGCCAAGCTGACCAGTCTCGCCCTGCAGCCGCCGAAGACCTGGGAGGAGTTCCAGGCCGCGCTGGCCAAGGCCAAGGGCGCCGGCGAGGTGCCGATGCAGCTCGGCAACCTCGACAAATGGCCGGCCATCCACGTGTTCGGCACCGTGCAGGGCCGCGACGTCCCCGCCGCGCAGATCAGCACGCTGGCCTTCGGCCGCAAGGGCGCCTCGTGGAACACGCCCGAGAACACCAAGGCCGCCCAGCAGCTCGTCGACTGGGTCGACAAGGGCTACTTCAACAAGGGCTTCAACGGGCAGGGCTATGACCCGGCGTGGCAGGCGTTCAGCAAGGGTACGGGCGTCTTCATGATCGCCGGCACCTGGCTGATGGCCGACATGGAGAAGGTCCTGGGCAAGAACCTGGGCTTCATGCTGCCGCCCGGCGTCACGGCCGACGCGCCGCCCGTCGCGACCGGTGGCACGGGCCTGCCGTTCGCCATCACCGCCAAGAGCCCCAACCCCGACGCGGCGGCGGCGTACATCGACTTCATCACCAACGCCGACGCCATGAAGGTGCTCACCGCCACCGGGAACCTGCCGGTCGCCGACACCGACCAGCAGAGCGTCAAGGCGGGCGCGCAGCAGGACGTCTTCAAGGCGTTCGGCACCGCGACCAAGAACGACGGCCTGGTGCCCTACCTCGACTATGCGACACCGACCTTCGCCGACACGCTGGGCGCGGCGCTGCAGGACCTGCTGGCCAAGAAGGCGACTCCGCAGGAGTTCCTGGCCACGCTGGAGAAGGACTACAAGACCTTCTCGGAGACGAACGGGTGAGCGTGGCCCGTCCTCCCGGGGAGCCCAGACGGGTCGCCTACCTCTATTTACTGCCGGCGTTCGTCATCTACGCGGCGTTCCTGCTCTATCCGATCGGCCGCGCCGTGCAGTTGTCGCTGTACGACTGGGACGGGCTGTCCGTCGGCCGGTGGGCGGGACTGTCCAACTACGCGGCGATCGTCGCGGACGAGGGGCTCCGTGACGCCTTCGTCCACGCGCTGGTCCTCGTCGGGTTCTACGCGCTGGCGCCGCTGGCCATCGGGCTGACGCTGGCCGCGATACTCAACCACGCCAAGGTGCGCGGGCTCGGGTTCTTCCGCACGGTGGTGTTCCTGCCGCAGGTGGTCGCCATGGTCGTGGTGGCCGTCGCCTGGCGCCGCGTGTACGCCCCGGACGGCACGCTCAACGGCCTGCTCGACGCGCTCGGCCTCGACTCGCTCACCAGGGGCTGGCTGGGTGACTACACGTTCGCGCTGCCGGCCGTCGGCGTGGTCGGCACCTGGTTCGAGACCGGGCTGGTGACCGTGCTGCTGCTGGCCGGGATGAGCCGCATCCCGGTGGAGCTGTACGAGGCGGCGCGGCTCGACGGGGCGGGCGCGGTCAAGGAGTTCTTCGCGGTCACGTTGCCCTCGGTGCGCGGGGAGATCGCGGTCGCGCTGACACTGACCGTCATCGCCGCGCTGCGGACGTTCGACCTGGTGTACATCACCACGCGCGGCGGTCCCGGCGACTCCACGTCGGTGCCGTCGTACGAGGTCTACCACCGGGCCTTCGGGCTCAGCCAGATCGGTTCGGCGGCGGCGATCGGGGTGACCCTGACGGTGGTCATCTTCGCGATCTCGTTCGTGATCAACCGCTTCGCGGACAGATCGGACAGGGGGGCCTCGTGATCTCGCGTGGGGAGCGGCTGGCCAACTACGTCATCCTGTCGGCGTTCGCCGCGTTCGCGCTCTTCCCCATCCTGTCGATCCTGTTCGCCGCGCTCGGCCCCGACGACAGCGCCGACGCCACCGGGCAGGGGCTCAGCGTGGCGGGGCTGCACGTGGGCAACTTCTCGGCGGCGTGGGAGATCGGGCGGTTCAGCACCTACCTGCGTACGAGCCTGGCGGTGTCGGCGTTCGTCGTGGTGGTCAGCGTGGTGTTGTCGATCATGAGCGGGTACGCGTTCGGCACCATGCGCTTCCGCGGCCAGTCGGTGCTGTTCTACCTGTTCATGCTCGGGATCATGATGCCGAGCGAGGCCATCGCGGTGCCGCTCTACTTCGACCTGCGGTCGCTCGGCCTGATCGACACGTTCTGGTCGGTGGCGCTGCCGCAGGTCGCGCTCTCGGTGGCGTTCGGCACATTCTGGATGCGGGCCTACTTCCGGGCCAGCAGCCGGGCCATCGTCGAGGCCGCCCGCATCGACGGCGCCTCGACCTGGCGCATCCTGTGGCAGGTGCTGGTGCCCCCGGCCCGGCCCGCCGTGGTCACGCTGACCGTCCTGGTCTTCATGTGGACGTGGAACGAGTTCCTCATCCCGCTGATCATGGTGACCAGCGAGTCGCTGCGTACCGCGCCGCTGGGTCTGGCCTTCTTCCAGGGCCAGTACACCTCCGGCTTCACCCTGCTCGCCGCCGGATCGGTCATCGTCGCGACCCCGGTGGTGATCTTCTACCTGTTCCTCCAGCGTCACTTCGTCCGCGGGCTGCTCCAGGGGGCGGTCCGCGAATAACCCCCCGGAGGTTCCATGAAGATAGTCGCGCTGGTCGCCGCGGCCGCACTCGCCCTTTCGCCGGTCACCCCGGCGCTGGCCGAGCAGGCCCCCGCTCCCCCCGTCGACCTCGACGCGCTGTTCGTCGGCGCCCATCCCGACGACGAGGCGTTCAGCCTGTCCACGCTCGGCCAGTGGAACGAGGACCACGACGTCCGCACCGGCGTCGTCACCGTCACCCGGGGCGAGGGCGGCGGCAACGCCGTCGGACCGGAGGAAGGCCCGGCACTCGGCCTGCTGCGAGAGGCCGAGGAACGTACCGCGGTCGGCAAGGCCGGGGTTCGGGAGGTGTTCAACCTCGACGACGTCGACTTCTACTACACGGTCAGCGCCCCGCTGACCGACCAGATCTGGGGGGACGACACCCTGGAGAAGGTCGTACGGATCGTCCGCCAGACCCGTCCCGAGGTCCTGCTCACCATGGACCCGGCCCCCTCCCCCGGCAACCACGGGAACCACCAGCAGGCCGCGCGGCTGGCCGTCGAGGCGTTCTACGCGGCGGCCGACCCGAAGGCGTTCCCCGAGCAGATCACCCGCGAGGGGCTGCGCCCCTTCGCGCCCGCCCGCCTGTTCCTCGGCGGCGGCCGCGGCACCTCCCAGGTCGGCCCCACCTGCGCCGCGACGTTCCGCCCCGCGAACCCGGCGCAGAACGTGTACGGCGTGTGGAGCGGACGCGCCTCCCAGAGCCAGGGCAAGACCTGGGCCACCATCGAGCGCGAGGCCCAGCGCTCGTACGCCTCCCAGGGCTGGGCCGTCTTCCCCGACGTGCCGTCCGACCCCGCCCAGCTGGGCTGCGACTTCTTCACCCAGGTGGACTCGCGGGTGCCCTTCCCCGAGCCGGGCACCGCGGCGGCCTCCGCGCCCACCGCGATCCTCGACGGCGCGCTGACCCGCCCGGCCGGTAGCGTGCCGCTCGGCACCCTGCTCGACCTGCGTCCCAGTACGTTCGACGTCCGCCCGGCTACGACGTTCACCGTCAAGGTCACCGCGACCGCCCCGTCCCGCGAATCGCTGGGCCGCTCGGCCGTGGCACTGAAGGCCCCCGAGGGCTGGCAGGTCAGCGGCTCCGGCGACCTCGGCAGGATCGCCGCGGGGCGTACGGGATCGGCGACGTTCACGGTGACCCCCGCTCAGGGCGCGAGCGGCCGGGCCCGCCTCGCGGCCACGCTGACCACCGACCACGGACGCGGCTACACCGACCGGCAGGTCGAGATCAGCCCCGCCGTACGCGGTGGGCAGCAGCTGCTCCCCCAGGTCGCCCAGTACGAGAAGTGGACCGCCGAACTCGGCGTGCCGCAGCTCCGCGGCCTGGTCACACCGGTGCTCACCCTCCCGTCCGGCGGCTCCCGGCCGGTGGGTGTCGTGGTCACCAACGTGAGCGGCACCACCCAGTCCGGCACCGTACGCCTGGATCTGCCCGCCGGCTTCACCGCCGACCGCGCCGAGGCGCCCTACAGCGGTCTGGCGGCCGGGGCGTCGACGACGGTGCCGTTCACCGTCACCAACGCAGACCCCTCGCTGAAGACCTCGAACCAGGGCGGCGACTACGCCTACACCATCACCACCACCAGCGCGGACGGCTCCAGCGTGAGCAAGCCCGCGCTCGAACTGGTCCCGGCGGTGGCCATCCCGCAGGCCACGGCGGCGCCCGCGATCGACGGCGTGGAGGGCGACGGCGAGTACTCCGGCCCCGCCCTGGACATCTCCCGCCTGTGGGAGGGCACCGCGTGCTCGTCGGCAGCGGACTGCTCCGGCACGGCCAAGGTCACCTGGCGCGACGACACGCTGTTCCTGGTGGTCCACGTGAAGGACGACGTGGTCGGCACCCGCCTGCCCGCCTCCGACTGCAAGCGGCACTGGCGTACCGACTCGGTGGAGGTGACCCTCGACCCGCGCGGCACGTCGGAGAACACTTCCACCACGTTCAAGGCCGCGGTGCTGCCGGTGACGGCCGAGGGGCCGCCCTGCGCCCTGCGTGACGCCGACAACCACCAGGGTCCCGCCACCGGCGTGCGGGTGGCGTCGAAGGTCTCCGCCGGCGGGTACGACGTCGAGCTGGCCATCCCGATGGAGACCCTGCCGGGCGCGGTCGATCCCGCGCACCTCGGGCTGAACATCCTGGTGTACGACTCCGACACCCAGGACAAGACCGGCCAGACCCGGATCGGCTGGTCGACGTGGGGTGGCGTACAGGGTGACCCGTACCGGTGGGGCGTCGCGACGCTGCCGGGCTACCAGCCGCCGGCCGGACGGCCGACCACCCCGCCCAACCCGGTGATCCCCGACACCGGCCTGTCCAGCCTGGACTCGCCGCAGTCGCTGGAGCAGGCGGTCCGCGTTCACCTCCCGCTCGCCGGCGGTCCCGCGGCGAAGGAGTCCGAGAGCGGCTGGGTGAGCTCCGCGGCGAGCGGTCAGAACGCCGTGAAGGTGACGTTGCGCGCCAACGCCGCCGGTAAGGCGCACTTGTTCGTCCGCGACGACCAGGGCACGGCGGGCAGCCGCGTCGTCACCGTCTCCGGCCGGGGCACCACGACGGTGACCGTCCCGCTGACCCGCGCACTCGGCGCCCACCCGACGGTGGTGGCCGGCTGGCAGGCGACCGGCGGCGGCACGCTGGCCACCCAGACCCGGGTGCGCTGAGAACTCCGGCCCGGTGGGACTGCCCACCGGGCCGGACTCTCAGTCCCGCTGGGCCGGCGGGTCGCCGCAGAGACGATCCGCCTTCACCGGCTCAGATGTCGTTCGCCTTCCAGTGGGTCAGATCGTAGGTCTCCGCTATCGGGCGCCACGCCTCGGCGAAGCGGGCCTTCGCCGCCTGCGCGGCCTCGGATCTGTCCAGGCCGCGACGGTAGTCGAGGTCCTTGGCGATGGTCCCGGTGCAGCCCTTGCCCAGGTGGCGCCGGGCCCAGGAGAGGAAGGCGGCGTCGGCCTCGTGCGAGGCGTCGAGCGCTGCGACGAGCGACTCCTTCAGGGCGGGGCCTCCCGGCAGGGCGGTCACGTCGAGTGCTCGGGCCAGGGTGAGCTGGTCGCGGCGGTTCGTGGTGATGCTCTGGATGGTGTCCCTTCCGTCCGGCTCGCACTTGCTCGCGCGGGCGATCGCCTCGGAGAGGCTGGACCGGGCCGAGTGGCTGTTGGTCAGCAGATCATCGAGCTTCGCGGCCTGCCTGGCGGCCTCGCCCGTGGACGGGTCCGTCTCCGGTGTCGGCGTCATCTCTTCGACCTCGGCGAGGATGGGGGTCTCGTCCTGCCGTACCTGGGCGTCTCCATCGGCGAAGGGCCATGGGCGACCGGCGAGGAACCACCAGGTCAGAGCGAGACCCGACAGGGCCAAGCCGACGAAGACCAGCGGCGTCAGGCGGCGCGGTCCGCGGGAGCCCCAGTCGTCATGGCGCGCCGGCTGCTGCTGCGGCTCCACGAGGGCCGCGCCGCATCTCGGGCACTGGGTGAGATTGCCAGCGTCGGCTCCACATCGCCCACATAGCTGACCGGACCCCGATTCATCCACCAATGCACCCCTCCCGGAATAATCCCGAAAAAATGGGACAAATGCTTAATTCGCGTTATTCTCCGCTTGCCAGCATTCCGAAAGAGACTATTTGATAACGAGGCATCTCCGAGACATTCGCCAACTATAGGCTCACCTCCACGCACGAATGACGGGAGGCGGCCACGATGCTCGACAGCCCCGGAGCGGATTCCCTGCATGCGCGAACGCGGAATATGAATTCTTCTCGCATGAGCAATGTGACGAGATACCTCTGTGCCGCCGCCTACCTGGACAGCGGTTTCCGCGATAAGGTGCTGGCCGAACTGCTGTTTGACCAGTTTCGGGCGATCCCTCCCTCGTACGGGGGATTCGACCTCATGCCGGTGATCTACCACTGCCGGCGCTCTCGCATGATGCTCGTGGTCCGCGACGCCCTAATTACCGGATTTTTCGTCATCGGTTGTTTCATGGCGCCTCTGAGCACTTTCGGATGGCTGTGGACCCTTGTCCCCTTCGCCCTTCTCACCGTGGACGGGATCCGGCGCGGGCCGCTGATCGTACGGGCGCTGATCTGGTTCTGGGCCTGCTATTCGGTCTTCTCGCTGATCTTTCTGGCCATCATGACCGCGCTCATTCCGGCGGCGGCGTACCTGTTCGCCTCAGGACTGCCGTTCTCCGGCCTGTACGGAAGCGGGAGCACCGGCTCCGTCCTGCAGCAGTTCCTCATTCCGGTCGTCACGCTCGGCATCGCGCTCGTGTACCGGATCGCGATCTACCTGACGCTCGTCGGCAGCCTCAAGCCGGGCGCGCCCGAACCGATCATCGCGACCACGCACCCCAGGCTGGCCCGCCGCCTCGACTACATCCGCAGGGCCCAGTGGGGCAACGTCACGATGTACGCGAACGAGGACGCGTTCATGGGCGCCGGCCGGATCCAGCGCAACTGGTCCATCGCCGTCGAGCTCGACCGCGTACGCGAGAGCCACAAGCCGTCGCGGCGGGCGGACCCCGTCGACATCGACCCGGTGGAGCTGCACGCCTTCGTCCGCGGGCGCCTCATCGAGATGCGTGACCGCGTACTCCGGCCCAACGAGGGCATCCAGCGGCTCGACATCGGCGATCACGTGGTGACGCGCGGGATCTTCACGGTGGCCGACGGGCAGCGCGACCGGGCGGCCGGGGCGCACCCGATGATCGACAGGAACGGCCTGCCCCGGTTCCAGGCCACCGCCGAGGAGATCGCGGCGATCGCCCGCCATCCGCAGGGCGGCGTCCGCTACTACCAGCGCGTGACGATCAACAACGCCGGCCAGGAGATCCGCGACCTCGACGGCAACCTGGTCGCGCCCGCCGAGGACCAGGAGGCGCTGACCTCCGCGTTCATCTACCTGGCCGTCGAAGGCCGGATGCTCTACACGCAGTTCGTGGTCACCGTGCTCCCTCCGGCCCACGACCACTATCACGTGGTCGACAGCCTCCCCACCATGACCAGCGGGCGGGTCACCTGGGAGGCGCTCAAGGTGCTGAAGCTCCAGTTGCTGCGTGACGTGCTGGCCGCTCCCGTGCGGGTCGTCCGTACGGCCGTGGAGTCCGTACGCCAGAGCGCGATGACGCCGAACCCGCGCGACCACATCGTCTATCCCTACGGCGCCCGCCTCAGCGTCCGCGAGCTGGGCGCCAGCGAGAGCCTCCAGACCCACATCCAGGTGCTCGACGTCGGAAAGTACATCAAGATGATCGAGCAGCGGCTCACCGAGGCGGTCCTCGACTTCCTGGAGGAACGGAAGGTGGAGACCGGCGCCTACCGGATGCAGGCGGCCGGCATCACCGTGTCAGCCGGCAACGGCGGCACGGTGAACGTGCCGATGGCCTTCGGGGAACACGCGTCGGCGACGGTCAACGGCCTCCGGCCAGGCACATGACGAGCAGGGAGCTTCCCATGGGAACCGAACCCAACATCCGCATCACCGGCGGCAACGTCAACGCTCCCATCGCGATGGGCACGCACGCCCGCGCCACCGTGAACACCTTCGGTTCACCGGCGACGGAGCAGCTCCTGGACCAGTTGGACAGGCTGCTCGGCGAGCACGAGACGACCGTGGACGAGCCGGCGAAGGCACGCAGGGACGCGGCCGACCTCCGGCGCGAGCTGGCGGAGCCCGAACCGGACAAGTCACGCATCCTCGATGCGCTGAAACGGCTCTCGCTCAGGGCGGCCGAGGTGTCGGTCATCGTCGAGGTCATCGGCAAGATCCGCGACCTCTGGGCGTAGGTGCCGCTTTGAGTACGGGGCTACTCAGGCCGGCGACCCTTTGCCCGGCCACCATCAAGGACATCTGACTCAGCACGGGAGGCCTCGATGAGCGCCATTTTCGGAGAGACCCTGAGTTTCGCGCAGGCGGACGGCGACGAGGTGCGGCTCGTCGTCTTCGGGGACGAGCACTACGCCCGCTATGAGACCGTCGACGGTTACACGGCCGTCTACGACACCTCGGCCGGTGTCTATTGCTACGCGAACGTCGAGGATGGGCGGTTCCGGTCCACCGGGGTCCGGGTCGACTCCTACGACGCGCCCGACGGGGTGCCCCGGCACCTGCGCGAGCGGGGCACGGTCATGGCGGCGGCGCGGGATGTCGCGATGACGCAGGGACCGGCGGGCGGGCTGCTGGAGGGCCGCCGGCTCAGCGTGGGGACGGTACGCGGGCTCACCATCCTCGTGGACTTCCCCGACCAGCCGACCACGGTCACCAAAGCGCAGGTGGACGCGCTGCTCAACGCGCCCGGCTACCGGGAGAACGGCAACGCGTGCTCGGTCAACGAGTATTTCGCCACCATGTCGAACGGGCTCCTGCAGTACACCAACGACGTCGTCGGCCCGTTCCGGATGAGCCGCGACATCACGGTGTACGCCGACCCGCGCAACCACGACCTGCTCGTCCCCGAAGCGCTCCAGGCGGCCGTGGACTCGGGCATCGACCTCAGCCGCTACGACTCGCTCGGCCAGAGCGTCGTCGACGCGGTGATCATCATGTACGCCGGGAAGACCCAGTACATCCGCGACAGCATCCTGTGGCCGCACAACAGCGTCCACGAGCAGGTCTTCGGCAACATGCGCACCCATTTCTACATGGTGACGAGCATGGGGGAAGGGCCGGAGCAGCTCACCATCGGCACGTTCTGCCACGAATCCGGGCACATGCTCTGCCGCTTTCCCGACCTGTACGACTACGGCCGCCGCGACGGCGACGACTTCACCAGCGCGGGCCTGGGCCGCTACTGCCTGATGAGCTCCGGCAACCATCTGAACGGCGGCAAGACCCCCGCCGCGATCAACGCCTACCTGCGTGAGCTGGCCGGCTGGTGTCCGGACAAGATCGACCTCAACGCGGGCGGCGCGTTCGAGGCCAGGCACGCGGACTACGGCAAAGTGTTCCGCTACACCACGCCGCAGCCGGAGGAGTACTTCCTGGTGGAGAACCGGTCCAAGCTCGGCCTGGACCTGCACCTGCCGGCGAGCGGACTGGCCGTGTACCACTGCGACACCCGGGGCTCCAACGAGCTGCAGGACGGAACCCCGCTGCGGCACTTCCAGATCGGGCTGCTCCAGGCCGACGGCCACCTCGACCTGGAGAACAACCTCAACGCGGGCGACAGCCGCGACCTGTACAGCGGGGTCGACGGCACGGCCCTGTCGCACTCGACGGTCCCCGCGAGCCTGATGTGGAATGGCGCGGAGTCGGGGCTGACCCTCTCGGCGATCGGCGAGCCCGGCGCGACCATCCGCTTCAAGGCCGGGCCGGTGGGGGTCAACGGCGCGGGTGTCAGCGGGATCTCCAAGCCGGCCTTGCGCATCCCCGACAGCGACCCGCACGGTGTCGCCGACACGATCACGGTCGAGGCCGAAGGCACCGTCCGCACCCTGAAGATCCTCATCGACCTCGACCACACCCACCCCGAGGACCTGCGGATCGTCCTGCACTCCCCCACCGGGCGGCGGGTCGTCCTGTCGCATCGGGAGGAACTGGACACCTCGAAGCTGCTGGAGTACAAGACCGAACCACCGTCCGTGGTCACACCCCTCGTGGGCCAGCCTGCGGGAGGCGGCTGGACCCTGCGGGTCAGCGACCTCGCTCCCTCACACGCCACGGCCGGTATCCTCAGCGCCTGGCGACTGG
This sequence comes from Nonomuraea guangzhouensis, assembly GCF_019396345.1. Taxonomy (GTDB): domain Bacteria; phylum Actinomycetota; class Actinomycetes; order Streptosporangiales; family Streptosporangiaceae; genus Nonomuraea; species Nonomuraea guangzhouensis. The sequence goes on from NZ_JAHKRM010000001.1 coordinate 665,335, forward strand.
ACATCGTCACCGGCACCTGACCGACCCTGCCGAGCATGGTGCAGGTGGGACGGCAGCCCGCCGCGTGCGGAAGTGGCCGTCCTGTGTCCCGGCGGGCGCCTGGTCGCGCTCAAAAGAGCGTGCGGCCTGGTACGGCGAGCCGTACCAGGCCGCACGAGCCGGTCAGAAGTCGTCCGGAGTGCGGACTCTGTCGCGGACCCAGACGCCGGCCGCCTTGAGGCGGGAGGTGCCGGTGAAGGGGCCGTTCGGGCAGGTGCCTTCGGTGAAGACGGCGCCGGAGCGCTCGTCGTCGGAGTAGTTCCAGTTCGTCCAGCTGATCTTCTTCTGGGCCATCAGGTCGAGGTACTGCTGCGACCTGGTGAAGTTGTTCGACCCGTCACCGGAGGAGGTCTGGGTGCCGAACTCGGTGACGAACATCGGGATCTTGTCGGCGGCCCTCGACAGCGTGTTGAGGTATTCGGTGCCGTGGGAAGCCGCGTAGAAGTGGAAGGTGTACATGATGTTGGTCGCGCTGACCGGGTTGTTGACGACCTCGGTCTCGCTCGCGCCGTCGGACACACCGAGGGAGGACCAGGCGCGGGTGCCGACCAGGATCGGGGTGTCGGGGTCGTACTGCCTGATGACGGGGATGAGCTGGTTGGCGTAGCTCCGGATCGTGGACCAGGAGACGCCGCTGGGCTCGTTGGCGATCTCGTACAGCAGGTTGTTCTTGCCGTTGTGCCGCTGGGCGATCTCGGTGAAGAACGTCTTGGCCCTGGCCAGGTTGTAGTTGGGGTCGCCGGGGGTGAGCATGTGCCAGTCGACGATCGCGTACATGCCTCTGGCGGTGGCCTGCTCGATCAGGTTGTGCACCCGGTCGGTGAACAGCCGGGGGTTCGTCTCGTAGCCGTCCTCCTGGATGTACATGGAGATGCGGAGCACGTCGGCCTTCCAGTCGTCGGCCAGCGCGTTCAGTGACGCGGTGTTGAGGCACTGGTAGTACCACTGCAGGCCGTGCGAGCTCATGCCGCGGAGCTGGATCTCCTTGCCGTGCTCGTTGCAGAGCCGAACGCCGCAGACGTGCAGTTGGCCGTTGGCCGCGACGGGGGTGCCGGCGCCGGCCGGCTGGGTGGTGGCCGTGACGGTGGCGCTGCGGTCCGACTCGTTGTCCGACGGGTCGCGGGCGGTGACCGTGTAGGTGTGCGTGCTGCTGGCCGCCAGGCCGGTGATCTGGGCGGTGGCTCCTGGCACGGTGGCCACGACGGTGTCGCCCTCGCGTACCCGGTAGTCCTTGATGGTGCCGCTGTTGTCCGTGGCGGCGTCCCAGGCCAGGCTGATGGAGCCGGACGTGGTGCCCGTGGCGCGCGGGTTGGCCGGCACGGTCGGCTTCTCCGTGTCGGGTGGTCCGATGACTGAGGCGCTCAGCCGGTCGAGGTTGGGCCCGCCGTTCGCCGTGGTGGAGGTGGCGCGGACGGTGTTGGCGCCAGCGTTGAGCGCCGCCGGGACCGTGACCTCCTGCCAGGTCGTCCAGGCGCCGGTGCCCGGGAAGTCCCGGTTCACGGTCGTTCCGTTGACCGCGATGGCCATCGGCCGGTTCACGGTGGTGCCGTTGGCGAAGCGGAAGGCCAGCGTGGCGTTGCCCGCCGTGGCCGCGTTCACGGTGAACTCGACGTACGAGCCGACGACGTTGTCGAGGTTGACGAAGCCCGTCCCGGTGAACCCGGCGTGGTTCGACTCGACCACGCCCTGCGAGATCGTGGCGTCCTCCGCCTGGTAGTCGTTCGACGGCGCGGCGACGTCGGCCTCGATGTAGTCGAGGTTGGGCCCGCCGTTGGCGGTCGTCGCCGTGGCCCGGACCGTGTTGGCGCCCGCGTTGACCGGCGCGGTGATCGTGACGTCCTGCCAGGTCGTCCACGCGCCGGTGCCCGGGAAGTCCCGGTTGACGGTGGTGCCGTTGACCGCGATGGACATTGGGCGGTTGACGGTGGTGCCGTTGGCGAAGCGCAGCGTGATGGAGGCGGTGCCCGCGCTCGCGGCGTTGATGGTGGTCTCGACGTAGCTGCCGGTCAGATTGTCGTAGTTGACGAAGCCGGTACCGCTGTATCCGGCATGGTTGGACTCGACCACACCCTGGGAGATCGTGGCGCTCTCGGCCTCATACCTGGTGGGGGCGGCCTGGGCGGGAACGGCGGGTAAGAGGGCGACGACGATCGCGGCCAGTGCGACGAGCCGTATGGATCGATGCATCGGGGGGTGCTCCTACTCGTTCATTAGGAAAGTTAACTAACGAGTATGTGTGAGCATAGATAGGATGTCTTCTCGCGAGAAGGCCCAAATCTGACCGGCCTCGTCAATAGGCGATGCCGTCCGATGGCACCCGCGTCCGCGTCCTGGCCGGTGTCATAGGACCGGCCAGGACGCGGGCTCCGTCACCAGGGCGCGGTGCAGATGGCGCGGCTGCCGGGCACGCCCCTCGGTGCCCCACAGGCGCGGAACTGCAGGTTCGGATCGCTTGAGGTGCGTGCGGCGGGCGTGGTCACGAGGTCCCCGTCCCATCGCGCCTCGAACGGACCGCAGTAGCCCCAGGTGCGGCCCCCGTCGCTGGTCACGTCGAGGGTGACCCAGTCGCCCTTCTTGGCGCCGGACAGCTGCGCCCAGCCGTGCTGGATGCCCTGGATCTTGCCGTACATGAGGTTGAACTGCGGCCGCGTGCCGTTCCAGCGGACCATGCGGGCAGACTTCGGGTCGTTTCCGGTGAAGTGCCACCAGCCGCCGCAGTCGATGGGATCGGCCGCGGCCACCGCCGTATCGGCGGACGCGCTGGGGGTGGACATGAGCGCGCCGGCGAGTACGAAGGCCGACGCCACGACCATCCCGAGATTTCTTTTGCGCATCTTTCTCCCCCTTGAATGCGTGAAATTTCTGACCCCTGCGGTCATCACGCTAAACAAGGGCACTGTCGTCATCCTTTCGCCTACCTGTCGCCCGCACGAAAGCGCCGAATTAAGGATGGGCATGAAGCCGGTCTCCGGGCAGGATGTATTTCCATACCCGCGGAAACCGTCCTCCTTTGTTGCAGGGTGGAGATTGCGAACGGGGTGATCGCGCCATTGGGGATGGCGCGTCATGCCGCCGGGAGATCGCGGAGAGGTCCACGGATGGAAACGGGTACGGGGATCCGGTTCAGTGTGCTGGGACCATTGGAGATGACACGGAACGGCGGGCCGGTACGGCTCTCCGCGGCCAAGCAGCGCATCGCGCTGGCGACGCTGCTGGTGAACGCCAACCACCACGTGTCACTGGACAAGCTCATCGAGTACATGTGGGGCGACAAAGCGCCCAAACAGGCGCGCGGGGCGCTGCACACCCACATGACCAGGCTGCGCCGGGTGCTGGACGGCGGCGTCGACGGCCCGCCGCTGATCGAGACCCTGGGGGCGGGTTACGTGCTGCGGGCCGACGCCGGCAGCCTCGACATGGAGCGGTTCCGCGAGCTCGCCGTACAGGCGGCGCGGGCGGGGCGCGCGGGCGACCGGTCGGGAGAGTCCGGCCTGCTGCGCGAGGCGCTCGGGTTGTGGCGGGGCCCGGCGCTGGTCGACGTCCTGTCGGAGTCGCTGCACCGCGACGAGGTGTCCCGGCTGGAAGAGGAGCGGATGCGGCTGCTGGAGCGCTGGTTCGATCTCGGGCTGCGTACGGGCCGCCACGAGGAGATCATCGCGGACCTCAAGGCCGCCACGACCGAGCACCCGCTGCGTGAGCGGCTGTGGGAGCAGCTGATGCTGGCCCTGCATCTGGCCGAGCGCCGGGCCGAAGCGCTCGAGGTCTACCGTCACGTCGCCGGCCTGCTGCGCGAGGAGCTCGGCATCGACCCCGGCCACGAGCTGCGCCGTCTCCACCAGGCCGTGCTGAACGGCGAGCCCACGCCGGCCGGGCTGACGCGCGAGCCCACGCAGGCCGTGCCAGGAGACGAACCCGCGTCGGCGCCGCCCGCGCCCGAGGTTCCTCCCCCGCCGTCGGTGCCGCGCCAGTTGCCGTCCGACATCGCCCGGTTCACCGGCCGCCACGCGGACCTGGCGAAGCTGTACGAGCTGCTTCCGGAAGAGGGGCACAACCGGCCCATCGTCATCGCGGCGATCGGTGGCACCGGCGGCGTGGGCAAGACCGCGCTGGCCGTGCACTGGGCCCACGAGGTTCGGGACCGGTTCCCCGACGGGCAGCTCCATGTCGACCTGCGCGGGTTCGGGCCCGGCGAGCCGATGGCGCCCGCCACCGCGCTGGAGATGATGCTGCGGTCCCTGCACGTACCCGCCGACCAGATCCCCGCCGAGGTCGAGGCCCGCTCCGCGCTGCTGCGCAGCACGCTGGCCGGGCGGCGCGTGCTGGTGCTGCTGGACAACGCCCGGAACACCGCCCAGGTACGGCCGCTGCTACCCGGCTCGGACTGTCTGGTGCTGGTGACCAGCCGTACCCGCCTGGCCGGGCTGGCCGTACACGATGACGCGCGGCACGTGTTCCTGCGCAGGCTGCGCGAGGCGGAGTCGCAGACGCTCCTGGGCAAGATCCTCGGGGCCGGGCGCGTGTCCGCCGAGGCCGAGGCCGCGGCCGAGCTGGCCCGGCTCTGCGCCCACCTCCCGCTGGCGCTGGCGATCAGCGCCGAGCACGTCACCCGGCGGCCCGGCGCGCAGCTGGCGGACCTGGTCGCCCAGTTGCGGGACAAGCGGTCCCGGCTCGATCTGCTCGGCGTGGACGAGGATCCGCAGATGAGCCTGCGGGCCGTGTTCTCGTGGTCGTACCAGGCGCTCGACCCGCGGGCGGCGCGGGCGTTCCGGCTGCTCGGCCTGCACCGGGGGCGCGCGTTCGGGGTGGGCGCCGCCGCCGCGCTGATCGGCGTGCCGCCTGTCGAGGCTCAGCGGCTGCTCGAGATCCTGACCGATCGGTGCCTGCTGGAGACCGGCGCCCGCGACCGGTATCGCATGCATGACCTGATGCGGGTCTACGCCACCGAACTGGTCGAGGCCGAGGAGTCCGAGGCCGACCGGCTGGCCGCGGTCCAGCGCCTGCTGTCGTGGTACCTGCACACCGTCGACCGGGCCGATCAGGTGCTCAACCCCCAGCACCAGCAGCTCCCGCTCCCCCCGCTCGCGCCGTCGTGCGAGCCGTACACGTTCTCCGGCCACGAGGACGCGCTGCTCTGGCTCGAGACCGAGCACGCCAATCTCATGGCCGCCGTACGGCAGGCGTTCGAGCTCGGCCAGTACACCCTGGCCTGGCGGCTGCCGTGCGCGCTGTGGAGCTTCTTCAACCTGCGCAAGCACTGGGACTCCTGGATCGCCAGCCACGAGATCGGGCTGGAGGCGGCGCTGCTGCTGGGCGACGCGCACGCCGAGGCCCCGGTCCGCACCAGCCTGGCGGTGGCTTTCTGGGACCGGCGGCAGTTCAAGGACGCGCTCCCGCACGCCGAGCTCGCGCTGGCGCTCCAGCGCGAGCTCGGCGACCGCTGGGGCGAGGGCAACGCGCTGAACACCCTCGGCCTGGTGCATGTCGACCTGGACTCGCCGGAGCAGGCCGTCGCGTGCCACCGCCAGGCGCTGGCCATCTTCACCGACCTCGGCTACCCCTGGGGGCAGGGCATCGCCTCGGCCGGAATCGGCCGGGCCCTGATCCGTCTCCACCAGCCGCGTACGGCCCTCCAGCACCATCTTTCGGCACTCGCCGCGTTCCGCGCGATCGGCAACCTCTGGGGCGAGGGCATCGCGCTGACCGACATGTGCACCACGTACGCCGCGCTGGGCGACCACGAGGAGACGATCCGCTGGTGCTACCGCTCGCTCGACCGCTGCCGTGAGATCGGCGACCGCAACACCGAGGCCCGCACCCTGCACATCCTCGGCCAGGCGCTGGCGGCGACCGGCTGCCCGGTGTCGGCGATCGAGACCTGGCAGCAGGCCCTGACCATCTTCGACCACCTGGCCGACAGCCAGGCGGCACGGGTACGCGCCAGCATCGCCGAACTGGAGGCGAGCGCGGGCCTCATCCTCGAAGCGGACCCCACCCCCTCAGCCTGTTGACCGCCGCCCCCAGGTCAGGTGGCTGGGCGGAAGGAGCTGTCGGCGCGGAACAACGTCGTGTCCTCCGCCTTGTCCAGGCGGAGGACGTTGTCACGATGACGGATGAACCGTCCCGGGTAGTTGACCGACTCCAGCCGCACCGAACCGTCCGCCGTACCCGGGCGGGCGTGGAAGGTCGTGTCCCGCTTGAACAGCGCGGTGCCGTCGTTGGTGTCGAACCGGACCAGGAAGTCCTTGTGCCGCAGGTAGCGGCCCTCGGAGTCGACGAAGGAGTAACCCTTGGCGTCGGACAGGCCGGGCACGATCCGCAGCGTGAGCGCGGTCGCCCCGATCCGGCCGGTGGCTTGGATATATGCCTTCGGGTAGTTGACCGACTCGAAGGTCCGCGAAACGCCCGTCGGCAGCAGCCCGCCTCCGCCTCCGCTCGTGGCCGTGGCCCGGGTGAAGGTCAGGGCGCCGAAGCCGAGGTGGTCGTACTTGGCGCCGCCGTAGTCGCCGCCTCCCCCTTCGGGGGCGACCCGCTTGCTGTACGCCTCGAGGTAGGGCACCGCCAGCCCGCGGCGGACCCCGTAGTGGTTGTACAGCACCGCCCAGATCGGGTCGTTCGCGCCGCGCCCCGCCGTGGAGGCCTCGGTCTGCTCGCGGGGTGCGCACTTCTGTCCGGTCCCCCACTTGTACGTGGTGAACGGCACGGTCTCGCCGAGGTTGTACTTGGCGACGTACTGGGCGCCCTTCATGAACCGGTTGTCGGCGTAGCCGTACAGGTCGATGCCCTGGTTCCAGGCCATCTCGCACAGCACGCCCATCAACCCGATGCCCAGACTGGAGTGGCCCTGGTCGCGACCGCTCTCCTGCCACTGGCCGAGACCGCCGGGGTGCAGGAACGGCACCGCGTTCATGATGGCGCCGTTGCCCTTGCCGTGCTTGAAGTACTCCACGGCCTGGCCGACCTTGGCCTGGTCGTCGCAGAGGACGCCGATGGCCAGGATGGAGGCCATGCTGCACAGGTCCCAGTTGGCCCAGTAGTTGGTGATGCAGGCGTCGTTGTGCCCCTTCAGGAACTGGTCGTTCAGCGGGTAGAAGACCGTGAGCATCATCTTCTTGAAGCGGTCGAGGTCGAATCCGGGGTAGCCGCGCATGATCTCGCCGACGTTGGCCAGCTGCCAGCCCTGGATCCCGGCCGCGAGGAAGCGGTCGGCGTTGCCCGTCACCGCCTTCAGCGCGGCCGACCAGGCGTTGAGGGTGTCGCGGGCGGCGTCGCCGTGGGCCTTCTCGCCGCTGATCTTCCAGCGCAGCGCGTTCTGGTAGGCGGCGGCCACGTCGATGGCGAGCTGCACATGGTTCGCGCCCGTACCGCCTCTGACGACCGTCTCGAGCGGACGGGGCTTCCAGGTGCTCTTGGAGCGGCCGTTGGCCACCAGCTTGTCCCAGCCCGCCTTCCACGGCTGGGATCCGGCGTTCACCTGGGCCCGCATCCGGTCGAAATCCGCCTGCGTGTGCAGCAGACCGGGGTGCTTGAGCGCCGCGGCGGAGGAGAGGGCGGCGGGCAGCGCGGGCAGTACGGCGGCGCCCGCACCCATGGTCACGGCCGCCTTCAGCAGGCTCCGGCGGGAGGGCTGCGTGGTCATGGAGGTCCTTTCACAGGGGTCACTCTTGTCACAGGAGACGCACGCGGCCGCCGGAGATAACAGAAATTCTCACGACACCGAGACCCGGCTGCGCTGGGGCACCTGGGCGGGGTCGGCGGGCCGCGCCCTCGTGAGGTACTGCGGGACGGGGGCGCGGTCGTCGCCGGTGTCGCGGGTCAGGCCGTAGCGGACGATCCCCTTGGCGGGGTCGAGCCCGGTGGAGATGTCCCCCCAGACCTCGCTCCAGGTCCTGGGCGCCACGCTGAGGTCGATGTCCGTGCCGCTCTCGTTGTTGTGGAAGGTGACCTGGCCGTTCAGGTAGTAGAACTCGTTCTGCCACATCTGCTGCTGACCGCGCGGCAGCCGGACGAAGCCGACCTCCGGGGCGCCCATCCAGGTGACGCCCGGCGCCTGCTCGTCGTCCATCCGCCGCCCGCCGCCCGAGGCGACGTGGAACAGCTTGCCCTTCAGCCCGGTCCAGGTGGCGGGCCGGAAGTCGCCGATCCGGCTGCGGTAGAGGATGCCCCACCGGACTTCGAGATAGCCCTTGCCGGTGATGGTGATGTAGTCGCCCCGGTGCGTCATCTGCGGGGCGCCGCCGTACCTGGAGTAGCCGTGCTTCCCGCCGATGGCCAGCGTGCCGGCGGCGCGCCGGGGCAGCGGGGCGGGGCGCCGGTTCTTGGGCGGCGCCTGGTCCGCCGCGTCGATGATGCGCCCGTACGGGCTGACCAGGCGGGTCTTCGTCTTCGTCGGCGTCTTTGTCGGCGTCGGCGTCGGCGTCGGCGTCGGCGAGGGGCGGGTCGGGCGTGGGGAGGACGCGGGTAGGGAGGTGGCGATCACCGGTGCGGCCCGGTTGGGCTGCGGCTCGGGCCGCAGGTTCTGGACGACCACCGCGCCGCCGGCGATCAGCGCGGTGCTGACGGCGACGATCGCGACGGGCTTCACGGCCAACGACGAACCCGCCGCACCGGCCGCCACCTTGCCCTTGGCGATCAGGCCGCCCTTCAGCGCCGGTACGGCGGCCGTCCGCGCCAGCTCCAGCAGCCCCACCGCGACACCCGCCGGGATGGCCACCAGGCCCAGCCCGGCCAGCAGCCGGTCGGCCGGGATCAGGTCCGACAACTGATCCGTACAGGTCTGGCACTCCCGTACGTGCCGCGACAGCCGCTTGCGCCAGAGGGGCGACGGCGTACCGTTCCAGCCGTCGGCCACGTACACCAGCCCGGGGCAGCGCGGCTGGGCCGAGAGCGCGCGCACCACCGCGCGGGACGACTCCAGCCGCTGCTTGACCCGCTGCACGCGGACGGCGGCGTGTTTCTCGGTCAGGTCCAGCCCGGCGGCCAACTCGGCCCGGGTGAGCTCGTCCGCGACCTCCAGCCACCACAGCGCCAGCACCTCGCGGTCGTCGCCGTCGAGCCAGCGACCGGCCTCCGCGGTCTCCTTGCGCTGCCCGGACAGGCCGAGCCGGGTCACGGTGAGACCCGCGAAGTCGGCACTGGCGTCGGCCATGCCCAGCACCTCGTCGAGGGCGGCGGAAGTGCCGGCGGTGGCCCGCCGCCACTCCCGCACCTGGTTCATGGTGATGGCGACCAGCCAGGATCGGAAGCTCCTGGGGTCACGCAGCCCGGACACCCCGGTCACGACCCTGGCCATCGTCTCCTGCACGACGTCGTCCACGTCCGGATGGCCGTTCATGGCGCGCCCGGCGATGTTGTACACGAGCTGCAGATGGCTCCTGACCAGCTCGTCGACCGCTCCGTGATCGCCCGCCCCGGCCGCCAGCACCGTTTCGACCTCGTACGTCGACCGCGCGTACATCCATCACCCCGATCCGGAGCCTCCGATGCTCCGACCAGGAGACGGGAACATCACCACTGAAATAACAGAAAACAGTGATTGTTCCAGTTTGTCGCTTATATGGACATCACGGATGGTGTGTCGCTGAAGATCACATCCCTTCGGGATATGGGCCCCACACCGGTATGGCCTGCGCCAGGATGGCGTCGATCGTGCGCAGGTCGGCCTCGGAGAGCTGGATGCCGGCCGCCGGAGTGGTGCCGTCCAGTTGGGCGGGCCGGCGTGCGCCCACGATGGCGACGTGGACGGCGGGATTGGCCAGCGTCCAGGCGAGCGCCAACTGCGGCAGGCTGATGCCCCGCTCCCGCGCCGCCTGCTCCAGCCGCCGCACCACGGCCAGGTTCTTGCTGAAGGCCTCGCCGGTGAAGTCGGGACTCTTGCCGCGCCAGTCGTCGGCGTCGAAGCTGGTGAACTCGGTCAACCGGCCGGACAGCAGTCCGTGGGCCAGCGGCCCGTACACGAGCACACCGATGTCGTGCGCGGCGGCATAGGGCAGGACGGTGTCCTCGATCTCCCTGCGGAACAGGTGGTACGGCGGCTGCAGTGTCTCCACCCGGCCGAACCGGGCCAGCGCCGCCATCTGCTCGGCATCGTAGTTCGACACTCCGATGTGACGGATCTTGCCCTCCCCGACCAGTTCTTCCAGCACCCCGGCGGTCTCCTCGGGTGGGGTGTGCTGGTCGGGCCAGTGCACCTGATAGAGGTCGATGTAGTCGGTTCCGAGGTTACGCAGGCTCTCCTCGACGCTCGCGCGCAGCCACTGTCTGCCGGCGTCGCGCAGCTGGCGGTCGCCCTCCGCGCGGAGCCCGCCTTTGGTAGCGATGACCACGTCGTCGCGACATGACCGTAGGGTCTTGCCCAGCAGGCGCTCCGCGACGCCATACCCATGCGCGGTGTCGAAGAGGTTGATGCCCAGGTCCAGGGCGTGATGGATGGCGTGTTCGCTTTCCCGGAGGTCGACGGCGCCCCAGTCGCCGCTGAAAGCCCAGGTCCCGAATCCGATCACGGAGACCCGCAGACCGGTCTGTCCCAGTCGAACCTGTCGCATGCCGCTGTCCCTTCCGTCCGTCCGATGCTCTCTTAGGCGCGCCGTGTGGCGGTCATACCGTCAAGCCTCGCTCGCGGGCGGCTTCCAGGCATTGCGGGTGGCGCCCGGATGGGCTTCCAGGTGGCTGCAATCGCGGGCTACCGGCTGGCCGCAGAACCGACCATTGGACATCGTGAAATGTGCTGGATTGTCGGCAGGATTCTGGCAACTCGATAGGGTTCTCGGCCGCGTGATCGCTGGTTACACTCCGGTCGGAAACCGAGCCGCCCGACAGGGCGGCCCCTTTCAGCTCGTCACCCACCGGGGAGGGTTCAGTGATCTCTCCGGTGTGCCTCGACGCAGGGTGACCTGATGCCTCCTTGGCGGCGTGGTGAGTCCATGCGGCACCTCGATGAGGAGGTTCTTGTGTTACCCAGTCCCCGCTTATCCCGCGTGCGACGGTTGGCCGCGGTGGCCATCGGGTTGAGCATGGTGGTGGTCATGAGCCCCGCCGCGGCGCGGGCCACCCCCACGCCCTCTCCCTCGAAAGCGAAGTGGCAGGCCACTCCCGTCACCGGTGCCCAGCTCGTCGAGGGCGCCAAGTCTCCGACGGGCAAGCTGGCCAAGAGCGATCAGGCGCTGCTGCGGGTCACCTCGCCGACGCCGATCAACATCATGGTCAAGCTGGACTACGACTCGCTCGCCGCCTACCGGGGCGGGCTGCCCGGGCTGCCGGGCACCAGTCCCGCCGTCACCGGCAAGGCTCTTGACACCAGAAGTGCCGAGGCCAAGAAGTACGGCCAGCACATCGACAGCGTTGAGAAGGAGTTCCTGGGCGCGCTGGCGAGCAAGGTCCCCGGGGCCGTCGTGGGCCAGCGGGTCAGGACGGTCTATGGCGGCATCGCGCTCCGCATTCCGGGCAACAAGGTGGCCGAGGTGCTGAAGCTGCCCGGCGCGGTCGCCGTACAGGAGGACAAGCCCCAGCAGCTCCTCACCGACTCCAGCCCGCAGTTCATCGGCGCCGGCACCATCTACAGCCAGCTCGGCGGCAGCAACTCCTCGGGCAAGGGCGTGATCGTGGGCGTGCTGGACTCCGGCGCCTGGCCCGAGCACCCCTCTTTCGCCGCGCCGAGCGGCCTGCCCGCCCCCGCCCCGACCAAGGACGGCACAGCCCGGGTCTGCAACTTCGGCGACAACCCGCTGACCCCGGCCAGCGACCCCTTCACCTGCAACAACAAGCTGATCGGCGGCCAGCCGTTCCTGGAGACCTACAACGCGGTCTTCGGCGGCGAGGTCTACCCCGACAGCGCCCGTGACTCCAACGGCCACGGCACCCACACCGCCACCACGTCGGCCGGCGGCCCCGTGGCCGACGCGAACCCGCTGGGGATCAGCCGCGGCCCGATCCACGGCATAGCGCCCGCCGCCGAGGTCTCGGTCTACAAGGTGTGCGGCGCGGAGGGCTGTTTCCCGTCCGACGCGGCGCAGGCGGTGGCACGTGCCATCCTGGACGGCGTCCGGGTCATCAACTTCTCGATCTCCGGTGGCAGCGACCCGTACAGCGACCCGGTCGAGCTGGCGTTCCTCGACGCGTACGCGGCGGGCGTGCTGGTCTCGGCGTCGGCGGGCAACTCGGGGCCCGGTGCCAACACCACCGACCACCGCAGCCCGTGGGTGACCACGGTGGCCGCGTCCACGCAGACCAGAACGTTCCAGTCCACGATCACGCTGTCCGGTGGCGGCGCGACGGCGACGATCAAGGGCGCCTCCGTCACCTCGGGGATCGCCGCGCCGCTGCCCGTGGTGCTGGCGTCCGCTCCCCCGTACTCCAACGCGCTGTGCGACACCCCGGCACCGGCCGGGATCTTCACCGGGAAGATCGTCGCCTGTGAGCGCGGCCCGAACCGGGTGTTGAAGAGCTTCAACGTCAGGCAGGGCGGCGCCGCCGGGATGATCCTCTACAACGCCTTCCCGTTCGACGTCTTCACCGACGCTCACTGGATCCCGTCGGTGCACGTCGACAAGCCCGCGACCGACACCCTGCTGAGCTTCCTGACCGCGCATCCGGGCGCGACCGCGTCGTTCACCCAGGGGGTCAAGGCCAGCTGGCAGGGCGACGTGATGACGTACTTCTCCTCGCGCGGTCCCGGCGGCGACTTCCTCAAGCCGGACGTCACCGCGCCCGGACTGCACATCCTGGCGGGCATGACCCCGACTCCCGAGTCACCGCTCGAAGGGCCGCCCGGCAACCTCTACCAGGTCATCCAGGGCACCTCCATGTCGGCGCCGCACGTGACCGGCGCGGCCGCCCTCGTGTTCGCCCTGCACCCGACCTGGACACCGGGACAGGTGAAGTCGGCCCTGGAGACCACGGCCAAGACCGCCGTCACCAAGCCGGACCGCACCACCGCCGCCGACGCGTTCGACATGGGCGGCGGGCGCATCGACCTGACCAAGGCCGGTGACCCCGGACTGACCCTGGACGAGAGCGCGGCCAACTTCCTCGCCTCGGCCGCCGACCCGCTCAACCGGATCGATCTCAACCTGCCCTCGGTGAACGCGCCGACCATGCCCGGCATCATCAACGCCAAGCGCACGGTCACGAACACCACCAACAAGACACTCACCTTCACCGCCTCAGGCACGACCGTCAGCGGCGCCGACGTCACGGTGCTGCCGGCGCGCTTCACCGTCGCGCCGGGCAAGAGCGCCAAGCTGAACGTGCTCATCACCGCACCGGATCTGCCCGACGGGCAGTACTTCGGCCAGGTGAACCTCAAGCAGGTCGGCGGCTCGCGTGCGCTGCACCTGCCGGTGGCGTTCTTCCGCCAGGAAGGCATCGTGCCGGTCGACCAGACCTGCGCGCCGTCCACCATCCCGAGGAACACCGGCGAATCCACGTGTACGGTCACCGTGCACAACAACGGCCTGGCCAACGCCGAGGTGACCGCGCTCAGCACGCTCGACTCCCGCCTGCGGCTGAACAGCGTGACCGGCGCCACCAAGGTCGGCACCCAGATCGCGACGACCAAGGTGACGCTGGCCGGCCGGCAACCCGACAAGCCGACCATCGCGCCGGGCCAGGGGCCGGCCGGATATCTTCCGCTGGACGCCTTCGGCATCACCCCGACGCCGATCGGTGACGAGCAGGCAGTGAACTTCACGGTGCCCGCCTTCACCTTCGCCGGCAAGACCTACACCAGGATCGGCGTGGTCTCCAACGGCTACAGCATCGCCGGCGGCAGCAACGGCGGCGACGACATCGCGTTCCTCCCGCAGACGCTGCCCGACCCCGCGCGGCCGAACGCGGTACTCGCCTCCTACTGGACCGACCTCGACGGCACCGGCGCCCCCGGCGTCTTCGCCGGGATACTGACCGACGGCGTCAGCCGCTGGCTGGTGCTGGAGTGGCGGGTGAACACCTTCGGCACGACCAGCACCAAGGTGTTCCAGCAGTGGATCGGACTCAATGGAGTGGAGGACATCAGCTACGCCTACGACCCGGCCAACCTGCCGGGTGACGCCCCCGCCGGCGCCGGCCTGACCGTGGGTGCGGAGAACGACGAGGGTACGGCGGGCGCCCAGATCAGCGGTCCGCCCACCCAGGACCTGGTCGTCACGAGCACTCCGGGCGCGCCCGGAGGGACCCTGACGTACTCGATGAAGATCAAGGGGGTCAGTCCCGGCGTCGGCAACGTGACGACGGCCACCTCGACCCCGCAGGTCAAGGGGATCACCGTCGAAGTGGACAAGATCACCGTCCAATGACCCGATAGAGCTGCGGGCGGCCCGGCCGCCCGCGGCTCGCGGATATTGGGTCGCTGATGTCGCGCGGACTGTTCACACTGGCGGCATGGGTCGAACGGTCAGTGCATGGGTGACCTCGGGTGCGGACTACCTCGGCGTCGTCGGGCCATTCGCGGTGGACGTGCCGTGGTGGGCGGAGGTCGAGCCGGTCATCGCGTACGTACAGGGGGTGCTGGACGTCGAGGTGCTGGTGCTGCGGCTGCTGCGCGTCGACGGCGGGGAAGGCGGCCGTGACGGTCACGTCACCTACCATGTCGAGGCCCTGCGGCGGCCCGCGCCCGGGCTGCTGACCCGACGACCCATCGATGAGGCCGCACTGACCAGGCCGGAAAGGCTGCGGTCGCCGTGGGCCCGCGTGGCGGGGCTGCGGGAGGTGTTCGGCTGGGCGACGGAGCTGCTGGCCGCCGCGGGTCGGCCGGTGACCGGGCCGATCCGGCAGCGCAAAACCTGGAACCTGGCGGGGCTGTTTCTCCTGCCCACCGATCGGGGCACGGTGTGGCTGAAGACCACGCCGCACTTCGCCGCCGATGAGGGCGCCGTCATCGGCGCGTTCGCGAACCTGGACCCCGGCCTGGTGCCCACGGTCATCGCGGCCGGACCGGGCCGGGTCCTGCTCGAACACCTACCCGGCGAGGACTGCTGGGACGCCTCCGTCCAGGCCATCACCAGCGCGGTGACCCGCATGGTCGCCGCACAGTCCGCGCTCGCCGGTCCAGCCGGGCACGGCCTCGCAGGCCCAGCCGGGCACGGCCTCGCCGGTCCGGCCGGGCTCGGGTTCGCTGGTCCGGCCGGGCTCGGGCTGCGTGACCTGCGCGGGTCCGTCATCGCGGGCCAGGTCCGCGACCTGCTCGCCGGGCCGGTCGGCCGCGAGCTGACCGCCGAGGAGTTGGCCGGGGCCCACCGGCTGGTCGAACGGTGGCCCATGCTGGACGAATGCGGCCTGCCCGACACGATCGTGCACGGCGACTTCCACTCGGGCAACTGGCGCAGCGACGGCGGCCCGCCGGTGGTGGTGGACTTCGCCGACGCGCATCTCGGCAACCCGGTGCTGGACGGGGTCCGGGTCTGCGACTTCCTGCCCGAAACCAAACGGCCTGCGGCCGCCCGGGCCTGGATCGACGCCTGGACATCCCAGGTGCCGGGCTGCGATCCGGCCCGAGCGCTGTCCGTCGCCGAACCGCTGGCCCACCTGTCGTACGCCGTGCGCTACCAGGAGTTCCTGGACGGCATCGAACCGTCGGAGCGGATCTACCACCTCGGCGATCCCGCCACCGTCATCCGTGCCGCCCTACGCGTCAGACCGGCCTGGCCTCGAGCAGGCTCGCTCCCGCGCCCAGCTCGATGACCTCCACCAGCTCCAGGTCGGCCTGCTGGAACAGCGTCGCGTACTCCTCCCGGCTACGCTCCAGGGCGCCGTCGAAGATGGCCAGCATGCGCAGATCGAGATCCTTGCCCAGGTGCGGCGCGTCGTCGTCGGGCAGCGCCACCTCCAGCACCAGCACGCGCCCGCCGGGGTTCATCGCATGGCGGACATTGCGCAGAATCCGCACGGCATCGCCGTCGTCCCAGTTGTGAATGACGCTGGCCAGCAGGTAGGCGTCCGCGCCCGCCGGCACCGAGGCGAAGAAGTCACCGGCCACGGCCTCGGCCCGATCGGCCAGCCCCTCGGCGGCCAGCAGCTTTCTGGCCCCGTCCGCCACGTGGTCGAGGTCATAGAGGATGCCGCGCATGTCCGGATGGGCGTGCAGGACCGTGGCCAGAATGTGCCCCCTGCCCCCGGCGACGTCCACCAGGGTGCCCACGCCCGCGAAGTCGTACCGCTTGACCAGACCTTCCGTCAGCGGGATCGCCCTGGCGGTCATGTAGGCATCGAAGATCCTCGCCGAATCAGGATTTGTCGCCAGATACTCGTATAGCTGGCCATATTTCGCGACAAATGCTGAACTGCCGGTACGCACGGTGTCCGGCAGCCGGCCCATCGCGTACCAGAAGCCGTCCTCGCCGAGCATGCGGATCGAGGACCGGATCGAGCCGGGGACGTCGGAGCGGAGCACGGCGCCCGCGTCGGTCAGGTCGAAGCCGTCGGCACCGGCTCTGCGGACGACCCCCATGCTCGCCAGCTCACGCAGGACCCGGCGGAGCGAGGGGGCGTGTGCCCCGCACCTCTCGGCCAGTTCCTCGGTGTCGAGCGGCCCGTCCGCCAACTGGTCGGCGACGCCCAGCTCCGCCATGGTCAACAGAGCGGCGAAACGCGAAATGCCGGAAACCGCTCCCCAGAGGAGGTCGTCGGAGTGTGGCATGTTTCCCTTCCAAGAATATTGGTCACGGCGTTCGGGTGGCCTGCCGGTGCCAGACCAGCAGCTGACGTTCCGCGAGTACGAAAAGCGCGTTCACCAGGAAGCCGAGCACCCCCAGCAGGGCGATCGTCGCCCACACGCCAGGCGTGTCGAAGCTTCGCTGCATGGTAAGCAGCTGGTAGCCGATGCCGTCCGTACTGCCGAACACCTCGGAGATCACCATGAGGATCAGCGCGAGCGACAGGCTCAGCCGCAGGCCCGCGAAGATCTTGGGTGAGGCGGCGGGGATGACGACCTGGCGCAGGCGCTGCGCCCTCGACAGCCCGAAGACGATGGCGGTCTCGGTGTAGGTCCGGTCCACCGCTCTGGCCCCGTCCATCGAGTTGAGCAGCACCGGCCAGATCACCCCGAACACGATCGCGGCGAGCTGCATCTGCAATCCCGCCCGGAACACCACCAGGAACAACGGCAGCAGCAGCGGCGGCGGGATGGCTCGGCCGAACTCGATCAGCGCGTTCACGTAGTCGGCCGCCACCCGCGAGCGCCCCAGGACCACGCCCAGCACCACTCCGATGATCGAGGCCAGGATCCAGCCGGCGAACATGCGCCCCAGGCTGGGCAGGATGTTGGCCATCGCCTCGTCGGTGAGGAACAGTCGTGCGGCCGGGCCGGAGAACCACAGGTCGTACATGCGGGAGACGATCGTGGTGGGCGGCGGGAAGTCCGTGTTCTCCAGCCGTCGCGCGACCAGCTCCCAGAAGACGATGACGGCGGGGATCAGCCAGAGCCTGGCGAGCGACTTCACGACGCCGCCCCCGTCCGCGCCCGGTGCCAGCGGAACAGGCGGCGCTCCGCCGCCTGCAACGCCACGTTGGCCAGCAGGCCGAATCCGCCGGCCCAGAACGTGGCCGCCATGATGAGGTCGGTCCTGTCTCCGCTCCCGGCCTGGATCACGAAGACCCCCAGGCCCGCGGTGCCTCCGGCGAGCAGTTCGGCGCTGATGGCGATGATCAGCGCGATCCCGGCGGCGATCCGGATGCCGGTCGCGACGAAGGGCGCGGCACTGGGCAGGCTCACCCTGCCGAGCACGGCCAGCCCTCCGAATCCGAAGCTACGCAGCGAGTCCTTGGCCAGCGGGTCGACGTCGTGCATGCCGTACAACGTGTTGATCAATATCGGCCAGACGGACGCGTAGACGATGACGGAGACCTTCAGCAGCTCGTCCACCGGGATCAGCAGGATCGCCAGCGGGATGATCGCGACAGAGGGGATGGGCCGCAGGAACTCGAGCAGCGGCCGGACGGCGCGCTCCACCGGGGTGAGCGCGCCGAGCAGGACTCCCGCCGGGACGGCCACCAACACCGCGATCAGCAGGCCGAGCGCCCAGTTCGTGAGCGTCGTGAGCACTCCCTGCAGGAAGTCTCCGTCGGCCGGGAGGAGCACCGCCTGGTACAGGATGACCGAGGGCGGCGGGAAGACCACGCCGCTGCTCAGCCCGAACCGGATGACCAGCTCTCCAACGACAAGAAAGCCCGCGGCGCCGACGACGCCGCGGAGCAGTTGTGCACGTGTCATCCGTTGGACGGTGCCGCGATGATCGACTTCACGTCGAAAGGACTGCTGAGGTACTTGTAGTCGAGCATGAGATCGGCCACTTTTTGCAGCCGGGTCGCGCTCAACGCGCTCGGGTAGGTGCCCAGCGTGATGACCGAGGCGGTCTTCGCGTCGATCTTCGTGTACGTGGGCAGCATCGCCTCGATCTCCTTGCGGTTGCTCGATGCGAGGTCCTGAGCCTTGGCGACCGCCCGCTGGAAGGCGGCCAGCGTCTTCGGGTTCTTCTGCGCCCACCCGTCCGTGGCCATCCAGCCCGCCATGGGCAGGTCCTCGGTCTCACCCGTCATGGTGTCGGCCAGCTTGCGGAAGCCCGCCGCACTCTGGAGGGCGGTGATGAACGGCTCAGTGATCCAGCAGGCGTCAGCCTGACCGCTCTTCAGCGCATCGCCCATCTGGGGGAACGGCTTCTCGGCGAATTTGACGTCGGTCTCGGTGAGTCCCGCCACCTTCAGCTGCGTCGTCACGGCCAGCGTGGCGACGTTGCGGAGATTGTTGACCAGGACGGTCTTTCCCTTGAGGTCAGCGACCGTTTTGATCGGTGAATCCTTCGGAACCATGATGTTGAAGGTGTTCGGGCCGGCCTGATACATATCCGCGACCAGCTTGAGCTTCTCACCCTTGCTGACGGCCAGGAAGGTCGAGACGTAATTAGTCTGCGAGATGTCCAGCGCACCGCTCTTGACCTGCGGAATGGCCGCCGCGCCGCCGGTGATGACGACCGGCTGGACCGTCAGGCCCTCTTCCTTGAAGAAGCCCTTGGCGTTGGCGATATAGAGCGACACGGCGTCGGGAATCGGCAACGCCCCGACCTTGATTACGGTCTTCTCTAAACCCTTGCTGTTGGCCGACGAGCCAGCGGAGTCGCTGTTCCCGCCACAGGCGGTAAGGGTGAGAGCGACTGCGGCGCCGAGAACGAGGGCGCGACAGCGCAGGGTGCGGGTCATCGGGGGGTTCTCCTACCAGGGGAAGCACGTCTGGAGATGCGGCATCAGCGACACCGAGCGTGAAGCGTACCGGAGGGTAGATCAAAGCAGAAGCGCCATGTCACGCATATCCGAGTTTTTCAAGAAAAAGCAATAGATGGGGTGGATGGATGACAAGCGCCCTTTGAGTTCCGTTGATGATCTTGTGTCCGTTTTGTCATGGTTCTAGCGTTCCACGCGCCGGAATTAATCTGTTGAAAAATCAACGAACAAAATGGACCGATTGAAATCTGTGAGGCGTTGGCTAACTAGTGAGGTTCATGCTCAAATTGGGCCCAAACTTGCCTGCGAGCATTCATCAGAGTGACCAAGTCCCTGAAGCAGGCCACGCGAGAGGTTGCCACTAGTGAGGACAACGACGACCAAACATGGTCGTGTCGGGGCCCCCGCTCTGCCGGGTCAGTCCGTGGCTGACGAGAAGTCCGCCGAGCCGGTGCCCGCACCCGGTAGCGCGATGGCCCTCCGCAATTGGCGGGTGCGAACCCGTCTCATTTCTCTCATTGCCATTCCCACGCTGGTAGCCGTTATGCTGGGCGGGCTACGCGTGACCACCTCGGTCAGCAGCGCACAGCAGTATCAGCACATCAGTAACGTCAGTGCCCTTGTCGCGCAGCTCGGCGAGCTGTCCCGCGAGATGGCGCTCGAACGCGACCTCTCGGCGCAGTTCGTCGCCGCCAACAGGGCGTCGGCCGAGAAGGAGCAGCTCGAGGCCCAGCGCGGCATCGTGAACGCCAGCGTGGCGCGCACGGGCGCGGCGGCCACGGCGGCCGAGGACTCACTGTCCGATCTCGGCCGCAAGAAGCTGGCCACCGTACGCACCAGGCTGACCCAGCTCACCTCGCTGCGAGCCACGGTGTCCGGCTCGCTGCTGCCGCCGCTCCCGACGATGGAGAAATACTCCGAGGCCATCGCCGAGATGCTGCAGCTCTACGACGAGGTCACGCAGGGCTCGACGGACGAGCAGCTCATCTCCACGACCGCGGCCCTGCAGTCGATGGCCCGCTATGAGGAGGAGACCTCCAAGCTGCGGGGCTTGCTGATGATCGCGCTCGTCAGGGGGTCGTTCGAAGAACCCGAGTACAAGGCGTTCCTCGACGCCCGCTCCAGGCGTGAGAGCGCGCGCACCGCGTTCCGCACCGCGGCCACCGTCGCCCAGCGGCAGTTCTTCGACAACACGGTCGCCAGCGTGAAGGTCGGGCGGGGCGAGTTCTACATGAACAGGGCCGTCTTCCTGACCAACACGGGTCTGTCCCTGCGCCGGCTCGACACCTCGACCTCCGACGACGTCTCCCGCTGGTTCGAGTCCATCAGCGACACCGTCGACAGCGCGCACACCGTGCAGAAGGCGCTGTCGGAGCAGGTCACCACGATCAGCACCGACGTGCAGAGCAACGACCAGTACGTGGCCGTGCTCAACATCGCCCTCGTCATCACCCTGATCATCCTGGTCCTCGCCGTCACCGCCGTCATGGCCCGCTCGCTCGTCCGGCCGCTCCGGCGGCTGCGCGGAGACGCGCTCAAGGTCGCCGGCCAGACGTTGCCCGAGCTCGTGCGGCAGCTCCGCACCAGCGAGGTCAGCACGGACGACATACAGGTGCCGCCCATCGCCGTCTCGTCGAAGGACGAGATCGGGGAAGTGGCGCGGGCGTTCGACGAGGTACACCGCGAAGCCGTACGGCTGGCCGGTGAGGAGTCCAAGCTCCGTACCAACGTCAACGCGATGTTCGTCAACCTCTCCCGCCGAAGCCAGACCCTGGTCGAGCGGCAGATCACCCTCATCGACGGGCTGGAGCAGGGCGAGCAGGACGAGGGCCGGTTGGCGAACCTGTTCAAGCTGGACCACCTGGCCACCCGCATGCGGCGCAACAGTGAGAACCTCCTGGTCCTCGCCGGTCAGGACCCGCCGCGGCGCTGGAGCCAGCCGGTCAAGCTGATCGACGTGACCCGCGCCACGCTCTCGGAGGTCGAGAACTACGAGCGGGTCGTCCTGCAGGTGCCCGACGGCGTGTCCGTCGCCGGCCAGGCCGTCAACGACGTCATCCACCTGCTCGCCGAGCTGGTGGAGAACGCGCTGTCGTTCTCGCCGCGCGAGACCCGTGTGACGGTCTCCGGCAGCCGGATCGACGGCGGCGGCGTCATGCTGTCGATCACCGACTCCGGCATCGGCATGACCGTAGAGGAGCTGGGCCAGGCCAACGACCGCCTGATCGACGCGCCCATCGTGG
>NZ_JAHKRM010000010.1:0-399266 GCF_019396345.1 Nonomuraea guangzhouensis
CGCCCGGACCGCCTTCCACCTGCTCGGCCACGGCGGCCGGATGGTCAGCTTCGGGCTGGCGAGCGGAGAGTGGGCCGGCATCGAGGAGGAGGCCGCTGTCGCGCGCGGCGTCACGCTGGTCCAGGCGCGACCCACCCCGGAGACGATGCGCGAGTACACCGAGAGCGCCCTCGCCGAGGCCGCCGCCGGACGGCTGCGGCCGCTGATCGGGCAGCGTTTTCCCCTCGAACGGGCCGCCGCCGCGCACGCCGCCATCGAGTCGCGCGCGAGCGTCGGCAAGACCCTGCTCGAGGTGCGCTGATGCTCAAGGTCGGCGTGAACCTACCGTCGTTCGGCGTGGATGAGACCGCCGGGGTGCGCGAGCATGCCCGGCACGCTGAGGAGCTCGGCCTGGAGTCGATCTGGGTCGGCGACCATCTGATCCCGGTGCGGCCGTTCCTCGACAGCACCATAGTGCTGGCCACGGCCGCCGCCGTCACCGAGCGCGTCAAGATCGGCTTCGGGGTGATGGTCTTGGCGCTACGCCCGGTCGCCTGGGCCGCCAAGCAGATCGCCAGCCTGCAGCATCT
Source organism: Nonomuraea guangzhouensis (assembly GCF_019396345.1). Taxonomy (GTDB): domain Bacteria; phylum Actinomycetota; class Actinomycetes; order Streptosporangiales; family Streptosporangiaceae; genus Nonomuraea; species Nonomuraea guangzhouensis. Next base: position 570 of record NZ_JAHKRM010000010.1, read on the forward strand.
GTCCGGCGGTCGGGTGCTGCTCGGCGTCGGCTCGGGCGGCAACGTGCACGGCGACGCAGCCTGGCGGGCCGTCGGTATCTCCTACGCCGAACGCGCGCAGCGCACCGACGCCGCCCTGGAGATCCTGCCGAGCCTGGTCGAAGGCAAGCCCACGAACGTGAACGGCGAGGTGATCACCCTCTCTCCGGGCGCGACGATGCCGCCCGTCCTCATCGGCTCCGGCCCCATGCGCCGAGCCGCCCGTTTCGCCGACGAATGGTATCCGGCGTTCTCCACGCCGGCTGAGATCGCCGAACAGACCCGCCAACTGGCCGGCCTCGCCGCCGAATACGGTCGCCCGGCGCCGCGCGTCACGATCGGCCTCAGCGTCGGTCTCGGCGACCTGCCCGCGTCGGTGATCGCCGCTCAGGCCCGGTCGCTGATGGAGTACGGGATGACCGAGGAGGAGGCCCGTGGTGGCCTGGTCACCGGCCCACCCGCCGCGGCTGCCGAACGGCTGGCCGCACTCGCCGAGGTCGGCGTGCACCGCGTCATCGCGATGCCGTTCCCCGCCGACCGCCTCCGCCAGAGCGAGCTGCTGGCCGAGACCAACCGCCTCCTCAACCCCTGAAGATCTGGACCTGCCGCCAGGGTCCGTGCCACCAGCCTCAAAGTAGAGCGTCTCCGCAGGCCACAGTGAGTGACGGCTGCGGTGCCCAACGTCCGGTTTCGGCCCGGGCGTTCGGGGATGAGTTCGGCGCTCTCCGCCTCGAAAGCGACGCTGTGGGCGTTCTCGCAGGTCGCCCTGTTTGCGGATGACTTATGAAAAGCCGTCCGCAAACTTCCGGATACCCACAGCTACTTTGCGTCTGGTGACGCGGACCCGAGCGGAGGGCCAGGTTCTGCTCCCCGTGAGCAGGCGCCGATCGGGCCAAAAGGCGGTTCCGGAACAAGTGCCGGCTGGACGCACGCAGGCCCCGGCCACGGGTATTGACAGCGGGTCTTACGAAAGCCCGTGGCAGACCAGCGGCCACTGTCTGCCTATCGGCACCGTGGCGCCTGATCGACCTTGAGCCACTTTCCTGTGCGGGCAACGCCTGCGAATTGATCAATCACAGACTCCAGTAGCCGACAGAGTCCGATTGGGTCAGACCAGTTGTTCGAGTTCGGCCAGTTGGGAGGGATCGCGCAGGAGGCCACCGAGGATGAAGCGGGCGCCGGCGCGGGCGAGTTGTTCGGGGTCGCCCTGGTCGTACTGTGCGGCGTACTCGATGTGAGCGAGGGTGACCCCGGCGAGCATGGTCTGGCCGAGGGCCGGGTCGATGGAGGTGAACTCTCCGCTCTTCACGCCCTGTTCGATCAGCGAGCGCAGGGCCTGGTAGAGGACGTTGAGTTTGTCGGCCCAGTGGGAGAGCTCCGGAGAGAGCAGGACGTCATTGGCGTAGACGCCGGACAGGACGAGCGGGAGGCGGTGCAGGGCCGCCAGGTCCCCTACGACGTAACGATACAGCCGCTCGGCCGGGGAGCCCGGGGAGTGCGCCGCGCGGTCGGCGGCCGCGAGGGAGTCGTCGAGGCTGAGGGCGAGCAGTTCCTCGAGGATCGCCTGCTTGTTGGGGAAGTGGTAGAACAGCGTGGGCTGCCGCACCCCCACGGCCTCGGCGATCTGCCGGGTCGAGGTGCCCCGGTAGCCGTGGCGCCGGAACAGCGCCGCGGCCTCGGCGAGGATCCGCTGCCGGGTGTCGGTGCTGGCGGCGAGTTCGGCCGCTTGTCCTACTCGTGCCACTGCCTCAGCGTATCCGGGTTCTGTCCACGCTCCATTCCAAGATCCCCGGCCGATCGTAGTGGCCAGTGACGTCGAGGTCGTGCTTGAACGCGACGGTCTCGGCGAGGTTGACGTCGGCGACGACCAGGTCAGGGCCGTAGACCGGCCCGACGCGCCACTCCCCGTCGGGGCCGATGACCCCCGAGCCGCCGGGGAAGAAGATCTCGTCCCGCACATCGGCGCCCACTCCCCTGGCGTAGGCCTGGTGAAGCTGCAGCGGCACGGAGTCGACCGGGAGGTAGGTCGCGGCGGCGACCACGAAGCAGCGTCCCTCGAACGCGTAGCAGCGGGAGGCCAGCAGGTGCGGCTCGGGCATGTCCGGCCAGAGCGCGATGTGGACCTGTTCGTCGTCGGCGTGCAGCGCCTGCCGCGCGACGGGATGCCAGTGCTCCCAGCAGATCAGGCCGCCCACCTGCCCGGCAGGGGTGTCGTGGGCACGCAAGCCGTGGGCGTCGCCGGGGGTCCAGACGAGCCGCTCAGTGTGGGTCGGCAGCAGCTTGCGGTGGACGCCGAAGATCTGCCCGTCCGGACCAATGGTGATCATGCTGTTGTAGAGCGTCGCTGCGGTGGGGCGGGCTCGTTCATTGAAGCCCATGACGACGGTCACGGCGTTGCTCGCCGCCGCGTCGCACAGGACTTGGATGTGCGGTCCCGGCACGGTGGCACTGGCGTTGACCAGTTTCGTGAACCAGTGCCGGGCCTCGGAGTCGTCCCAGCCCGCCAGGCCGAAGACCCAGGCCGGGTAGCCGCCGAGCCAGGTTTCCGGGAAGACGACCAGATCGGCGCCCAGAGCCGCGGCCTCGGCGATGTAGCGGGAGGCGCTGCTGACTCCGGCGTTCAGGTCGAGCAGGTGCGGGGGTCGCTGAACGATGCAGATACGGGTCATTTTCCTTACCAGTTGATGATGGCGCGGGCCGCCACCCAGGTCCATGCGAGCGCGAAACCCGCAAAGCAGGCCCATTCGATGATCTGGAGCGGCCGCGAGCGGTCCACGAAGTCCGGCCACCACGCCAGGGCACCGGTGGACAGCGCGGTGTAGTAGCCGGTGATGAGCAGGATGATCGACGCGCCGAGGTCGACGACCCCGGCGGAGTCGGCCGCCACGAAGACGGTGCCGATGATGAGGGCGTCCACGTGGCCCTGGCGCAGCCGCGGCAACTGTTTGATGCCCGCCCAGCCCTTGGGCTTGGCCACGCACGCGTAGAGCAGCAGTCCCGACCAGGCGCCGATGACCAGCAGGACCAGCCCGCCGATGCCGAGAACGTTCATCGCCGCCGCCCCGACATGAGGATGACGGCCAGCGCGAGTACGGCGATCGCGGCGAAGACCCACACGCCCGCCCAGACCTGCCAGGCGGGCGCACCGGGCGATGCAAGCTCTGCGCGCGGCCAGGCGATGTTGACGGTTTCGAACGCCAGCCAGCCGAACGCAACCAGGTTCACCGGTGTCCCGGTCCGGCTCAGACGGAGCGATCCGGCGGGCCGCCAGCGCCCGGTCAGCCGCGCAAAGAGGGCGGCGGCCACGACCAGCAGGAAGGTGATGTAAAGCCCGCCGGTGCCGAAGGTAATCATCGTGCCCATCGCGCCGTCGTTCAGGCCGAGCAGCAGGCCCGCGCCGGCGCCCAGGGTCACGACGGTCATCGCGGCCAGCGGCACCCGACTGCGCGGGCTGACCCTGGCCAGGTAGCGGGGCAGCTTCTCGTCCCTGGCCAGGCCGAAGGCGACCCGCCCAAGATAGCCCTGCATCGACACCAGGCAGGCCAGGAACGTGGTGACCACGATGGCCAGGAACGGTTTGGCCGACCACGCGCCGAACGAGTCGAGCACGGTGGGCGTGACCGGATCCGGCACCTCGCCCCTGGCCAGGGCGCCCAGGTCCTTGGAGGCGAGAGTGACCGCGACCGCCACGAGGATCACCGCGCCGCCGACGACAGCGGTCGCGGCGGTGATGGCCCGTGGCACGTTCGCCCCAGCGCCCCTGGTCTCTTCGGCCACCGACGCGCTCGCGTCGAAGCCGACGAATGCCCAGCCGCACACCGCCAACGTGGCCAGGAACGAGCCGCCAGTTCCCGCAGTGTCGAAGAGCACCGAGAAGTCCTGCTCCTGGAAGAAGAGCAGCAGCGCCAGCCCGATGACCACGGACCCGATGATCTCGGCGACGATGCCCGCATTGACGATCGTCCGCATGACGCGGACGCCGTAGCCGTTCACCAGGAGCGCCAGGGCCAGCAGCCCGGCCGACACCAGCAGCCTGGTCGCGCCGCGCGGCTCGGCGCCGGTGAACAGCAGGCCGACCCAAGGCGCCGCCAGGTAGGCTACCGTGGCCAGCGCGGCGGTCACCGCCGCCAGATAGACGATCCCGGTGAACCAGGCGAAGCGCGGACCGACCAGCCTGCGCGCCCATTGGTATGGCCCACCCGCCACCGGGAACTCCGAGGCCAGCTCCGCGTATACGACCGCGACCAGGAGCTGCCCGGCCAGCGCCACCCCGAGCATCCACAACCAGGCGGGCCCGCTGAGCAGCGAGCCCAGCGAGAAGATCGCGTACAGGCCCACCACCGGTGCCACGGCCGCCACACCGATCGAGAACGTGGAGAAGACCCCCAGCCCTCGGCGCAATTGTTGCTGGTATCCGAGCTGTTCAAGCCGGGTGTCGTCAGTCTTCACGGGAACCTCTCTATCGATTGATAGAGAAGCATTCGTCAGACTTTCTAAAAAGTCAAGAGGATCCGATCCAGGGTCGTTCAGATAGCAGGCGATCATGATCGTTTCACTCTGATCGGCGGACCGGGTCGACCATCTCGCAGGCCAGGCCGCTTCAGCGGCGCCTCGCGTCCACGGACAAGCGGACGAACTGCGCCGTGGACGTTATCTGAGGTGACTATTAGTAGTCATCCATGTGGGCCAAGTAAGGCGGTCGTGGATGGTGGTCGATGAGGACTTCGGGTTGCATGTCGAGGCGTGCGCGTACCTGGCGCGCGGGGGCACGGGCCCGGAGGAGTACCACCTAACGCCCGCCGGCGAGAAACGGCTGCTCGTGCTGCAGACCACGATCCTTCCCGGAGGCGCCAGCGCCGAGGAGCCCTACGTCCTGCCTGGGCATGTGGAGTTCGTGCTGCTGCTGAGGTCACAACCAGTCAAGAGCGAGCCATAGCCGGGCCCGCTCACCGGCGTCGGCGAGGTCTGTGTCCAGCAGACGCTGGACGCGGGCCAGCCTTTGGCGGACGCTGTTGCGGTGCAGGCCGGTCGCCGCGGCCGTGCTCTCCCAGCCGCCGTGGTGCGCGAGCCAGGCGCGCAGCAGCGTACACAACTCTTCACCGTCCTCAGCGGCCAGAAGCGGACCCAGCACCGTCCTGGCCCAGGAGCCAGCGGTGCCCCGCTCCACGAGCGCTCCCACGCCGGGACCGGACGGGCGTGCGACAAGAGGCACACTCGCGGCCACGGCCCGGGGCAGCAGGTCGCGGGCCTCCCGGTCAGCGGTCGGAAGATCGGCGGGATGAACGGGACGGCTGAGCACCCCGAGGGCACCGGTGGAGTCCCGCAACGTGGCGAGGGCTTCCTCATCGGTGTCAGCCGACACCACGGCCCGCAGCTGCGTGCCGTTGATGTCCAGGATCGGACTGCTCAGGGCTCGAGCGGCGGCGGTGGCCTCCTCCGGGTCGGGTTGCCCCTCCGGACGGATGGCCCGCAGCACGCGGACGGGTTCGCCGGGAGTACGGCCGAGCAGCACCGCCAGAAGCGCGGCCGCGGGCGTCGGCGGTGTGTCGTCCGTGCCGAGGCCATCGCCGAGCAGCAGCCGGGTGAGAAGACGCCCTTGACTGTCGTCAGAACGGGCGGAGCGGGTGAGTAGGCCCAGCAGGCCGACGCAGACCGCCGTGACGGCCCGATCGGGAGCGGTGAACGGCCGGGCGCGCCCGACCAGGAGCACTGCGGAGCCGCCTCCTACCGGGTGCAGGTCTACCTGCCCGCCCGAGGTATGGGTGCTCGCCGCGCGTGGGCCCGCGGCCCGGGCAAGGCGCCGGGCTAGTGCGATCGTGTCGGTGTCGGGTTCGGGCGCGCAAGGGCTCCGGGCGATCGTCCGGCCGGACGCGCTGATGAGAAGCGCCCAGCCGTCCAGGACTTCGGCGGTCGCGGCCACCACCGCCCCGAGAGGCCTGCGGGCCTCCAGCGCCGCGCTCGTTACCCGGCTCTGGGCCTCGGCGAGTGCCCGCATCTGCTCGACGCGCAACTCCTCCCACGCCCGTGCGACGGATCGGGAGACCGCCAGGAACGGCGTGTGCTCCGGGACGGCCAGCAACGGAAGCCCGTGTTCGCCGCACGCTCGGGTAAGGCCGGGAGGGATCTCGCGGTGCACGGGCGCCAGGCCGAACCCCAATGCGGCGACGTCTGCGTCGATCAGCCCTCGCACATATCGGTCCAAGCGTTCGCCATCGGCAGGCAGATCCACGCCCGCGGTCAGCAGCAGTTCACCGCCGAGCAGATAGGGCGCGGGGTCGGTGAGCTCGCTGACATGTGCCCACTGCACGGGACGATCAAGCAACTGCTCGCCGGTCACAACGATCAGCCCAGTTTCGGCGACGATCCCGCGCAGGCTGACGAACGGCATGAGCTCCCCCATGGGAGGAATCATCCCAGATAGGGAGGTTATTGGTGCAAACCATCCAGTGCGCAGGCGACAACGCGCTCCTAGCCTGGACGCACTCGCCGCCCAGCCGTCAGCGCGACCTTGGAGAAAGACCGACTGTATGTTCGCTTCCGTTCCGGGCCCGATCGGCCCGATCGACAGTTCCGTCGTGCCGCGCTTCGCGGGGATCGCGACGTTCGCCCGGCTGCCCCGGCTGGATGAGGCAGGCCGCGCGGACATAGCGGTCGTGGGCATCCCCTTCGACTCCGGGGTGTCCTACCGGCCCGGAGCGCGTTTCGCGCCCGCTGCGATCCGTGAGGCCAGTCGGCTGCTGCGCCCCTACCACCCGGTGCTTGACGTCTCGCCCTTCGCGGCCGTCCAAGTCGTCGACGCCGGCGACATCGCGGTCAACCCCTTCAACATCGACGAGGCCATCGAGACGGTGCGGACCGAGGCCGGTCTGCTCATGAACACCGGGGCTCAGGTGGTCACCGTGGGCGGCGACCACACTCTCGCCCTGCCTCTGCTACGGGCCGTCGCTGACCGACACGGACCGGTGGCCCTGCTGCACTTCGACGCGCACCTGGACACCTGGGACACCTACTTCGGCCAGCCCTACACCCATGGCACCCCGTTCCGCCGCGCGGTAGAGGAAGGCCTGCTGGACACCGAGGCACTCAGCCACGTCGGAACGCGCGGACCGCTCTATGGGAAGGCCGACCTCGACGAGGACGGGAGGCTGGGTTTTGGGATCATCACGTCGGCCGACGTGATGCGCCGTGGCGTCGACGAGACCGTCGACGCCCTCCGCCAGCGCATCGGCGACAGACCGCTGTACGTCTCCATCGACATCGACGTCCTCGACCCTGCCCACGCCCCCGGCACCGGAACCCCAGAAGCGGGCGGAATGACGTCGCGGGAACTCCTGGAGATCCTGCGCGGACTGCGCGGACTGAACCTCGTCGGCGGTGACGTGGTGGAGGTCGCCCCCGCCTATGACCACGCCGACATCACCTCCGTCGCCGCGGCCCACGTAGCCTACGACCTGATCAGCCTGCTCGCCCTTCGAGCAGCCTCCGCATGACCCGTTACACCGTGATCGATCCCGCCACGGGAAGAACACTCAAAAAGCCGTGCGGGACCAGGTCGGGCGAGCCGCGACCGCATACTCCCGGTCTGACTGTGGCTGAACGCGCCGGATGCTTGAGCCGCGTGGCCGATCTGCACACCGAACGGCGCGAACGACTCGCCGAGATCATCGTCGGGGAGATGGACAATCCTGCGACCTGACCAGCTTCTACGACGTCATGTGGGTGACCAGCGGCGAAGGTCAACCGCTACGCCGCAGACGAGCGTCAGCCCGCCTGGGAGAACGCCGGAAGCGAAGCGGAGACCCGTTGTGGGCGGGCATCAGACGGCATGGACACGGTCGGCCCCGAGGCAATCCCCTTCCCCTCCCTCGTGCGGGGGACGAGACCATCGCGGTTCACACCGTGGAGGGATCCTGCCCGATCGACGGCTCCAGAAAGATCGACGGTGTCGAGATCCGTCGGCTTAGGGGGTTCGGGTTCAGGTGGCACAGGATTCGGCGGGCTTTCCGGCTGCGACGAATGTGGGCGCGCGATGGAGCAGGGTGCGCACGCTGGCGGGCTATACGGCGGCACTCGGGATGTCGCTCTATTTGGCCGTCAAGGTGGTCTGGGTCGCTGCGGCTCTGCTGGGGCACGGTCCGGACGACTACAGCACCGCCGACTGGGTGGCGCTCAACGCCGTCACCGTGCTGATGGCGGTGACCGGGATCGGGTTGGGGCTGGCGCTGGCCCAGCCGTGGGGCCGTCGGTTACCGGCCATACCAGTGATCTTCGTTTCCTGGGTGGGTGCGGGGTTCCTGGTCCCGATGCTGCCCAATGTGGTGATCAATAATGTTCTCGGCGCACTCGGGATCGACCTGGGTGGCGGAGGTGACGACTCCGCCTCGCGTCCACAAGGTGAGGAGATCTTCATCACCATCGGCTTCGCCGCGATGGCAGTGGGGCTGGCCGTGGCCTTGCCGATCTACCTGAGAGAGCGATGGCCGCATCCCTTTCTCGGCCGGGTCGGGGACGGCACCACCCGCCCATCGAAGCCCGTCACGGCGGCGATGGCGGTGGCCGTCGGACTGGGCCTGCTCTGGTGCTACTGGGCGCTGGGCGGGACGTTGGGCCTTGACCCGGCTCATCGCGATCACTGGGATCTCAACGGGCGACTGCTGAACGCGAGTTCGGGACTGTGGGCCCTGCTGGGCTCCTGGAGCATCTGGACGGTCACGCGGCGCCGGCCGGTCCGCCTCCGACGGTGGATCCCCATGACGCTCGCCTTCGGGGCCTCGGGCTCGCTGTTCGCGTGGAGTTGTTGGAAGCTCCCCATGGCGATTCTGCGGCCCGGGGGGTTCGTGACCGCGGAATATGCGACGGTCGCCATCATTGAGCACGTCTTGAGCATCGGTGTGGGCCTGACTCTCATGGCCGCCATGCTGCAGGTCGCTAGGTCGCTAGGTCGCCAGGTGGCCACGGGGGCGGTGCTGCACGGCTGGAGAATGTCGCACCCTCCGAATGAGCACTCCGCCTAGCGAATGAGGGCGCTGTCGCGGGATCAGGAATTCGTGGGTGAAAGGGTGGCTGATGAGTTGGGTCAACGCATCCAGCCAGCTCAGCGAAGCGTCTAAGAAGTGGGTCCGAGCGGAGCGAGGTCCTTCAGGAGGGCGGGCGGCAGCCCGCCTGGGAGGACGTCCGGAGCGAAGCGGAGGGCCGTTGTGGGCGGGTGGGCATCAGACGGCCCACCGGATCGGGTAAGGGGCGGGGGACGAACGCCTTCAAGACGGCCCGGCGGTGCTGGCACGAAGAACGACCCGGCCCGCGATCCGTTCGATCCGCCGCCGCCCCCGACTCCCACCCCGCAGCGCAAGGGCCATCACCCGCTCCCCCATCTCCTCCAACGGCAGTGCCACCGTGGTCAGCGGCGGCGTCAGGTCACGTACCACGGGAATGTCGTCGAACCCCGCCAGCGACACGTCCTCCGGCACCCGCAGCCCCCGCTCCCGCAAGGCCGCGAGCGCGCCGACGGCCATCACGTCGGTGGTGGCGAACAGGCAGGTGGCGTCCAGGCCTCGGTCCAGCAGAGCGGACGCCCCGGCGTAGCCGCCCTCGCGGCTGAACGGCCCCTCCACGACCTGGCCGACCGACACCCCGGCCGCCGCCAGCGCGTCGCGGAAGCCGCCGACCCGGTCCACGACCGTGCTGAGGCCGGGCGGCCCGGACAGGACGGCGAAGCGCCGGTGTCCGAGCGCCAGCAAGGCCCTGGCCAGGGCGGCGGCGCCCTCGCGGTTCTCCGGCAGTACGGTGTCGACGCGCAGGCTGCGGTGCCGGCTGACCACCGCGACCCGGCCGCCGGCGTTCAGGTAGGGCCGCAGTTCGACGTCCATGGCCCGCTCCCACCGCCGGTCCTCGAAGCCGGAGCCGATCAGCAGGATCGCGCGGGCGCGCTGGGCGCGCAGCATCGAGACGTAGGCCACCTCGCGGGCGCTGTCTCGGAACGTGCTGGCCAGCATCACCAGCAGGTCGCGCTGCGCGGCGGCGCGCATGACGCCTCTGGCGATGCCGGAGAAGTAGGGGTCGCTGACGTCGTGGCAGATCACGCCGACGGTCTCGTTGGAGGCCCGGACGAGGGCCTGGGCGTGGGCGTTGGGTGTGTACGCGAGCTCGGAGGCGGCGGCCTCGACCCGGTCGCGCAGGTCTTCGCGGACCTTGGCGGTGCCGTTGAGGACACGTGAGGCGGTGGCGAGGGAGACTCCGGCGGCCGTCGCCACATCCCGCAGGGTGACGTGAGCGCGATCGGCCACTCGCCCTCCTGTAACAGGAAGTTCACGACCTTGACCCCTCGACCGTACCGGGTTAGCGTACCGCAGGAAAGCGCTTTCAGATAGCGCTTTCTCGCATATGGCCTGATGGCACGCGGTGAAGGGAGACCTTCGATCGTGGTACAGACCGTTGATGGGATCGTGCGGCGCGAGAGCCCGGCCTCGCGCGACCGCGTCGTGGAACTGGTGGACCGCTCCTGGCGGCCCCTCGCCCTGCTCGCCGCCTGCTATGCGATCTGGTGGGCGATCACCGAGTTCGAGATCGTGCCCAAGTATCTCGTACCGTCGCCCGGGATCACCCTCCAGGTGATGGCCGACAAGGCCGGCTACCTCGGTCACCACACGCTGGTGACCGCCTATGAGACGGTGCTCGGCTTCGCGATCGCCGTCGTCGTCGGCGTCGCCGCGGCCGTGCTGATGGTGGCCTCGGCGGAGGTCGAGAAGACCCTTTACCCGCTGCTGCTGTTCGCGCAGGTCGTCCCCAAGATCGCGATCGCCCCGCTGTTCGTGGTCTGGCTGGGGTTCGGGCTGACTCCGAGGATCGTGGTCGCCGTGCTGATCGCGTTCTTCCCCGTCGTCATCTCCATGGTCACCGGCCTGAAGTCGGTGGACCCGGAGATGCTCCAGCTGGCTTCGACCATGGGCGCGAGCCCGTCGAAGACCTTCGCCAAGATCAGGTTTCCCGCCTCCCTGCCGTTCCTGTTCTCCGGGTTGAAGGTCGCCGTGACGCTCGCGGTCACCGGGGCGGTCGTGGGCGAGTTCGTCGGCGGCAACGACGGGCTCGGCTCGGTCATCCTGCAGGCCAACGGCAACATCGACACGCCCATGCTGTTCGCGGGACTCCTTGTCATGTCATTCCTCGGCGTCGTGCTCTTCGTCGCCGTCGAGTTCGCCGAGCGGCTGCTGCTGCCCTGGCACGCCAGCCGCCGTGGTGACGCCGTAACCGTGACTTATTGAGGACGCCATGAAGACACGCACGCTGATCGCCGCCTTAGCCCCGGCCCTGCTCCTGTTCGCCACCGCGTGCGGCTCCGGCGGCGGCGAGAAGACCACCAGCTCGTCGGGCAAGCAGCTCGACAAGGCCACGCTCACGCTCAACTGGTATCCGTACGGCGAGCACGCCCCGTTCTACTACGGCAAGTCGAAGGGCATCTTCGAGAGGCACGGCATCGACCTGACGATCCAGGCCGGGCAGGGCTCCCAGAAGACCGTGCAGGCCACCGGTGCCGGCCAGACGGACTTCGGCTGGGCCGACACCCCGGCGCTGCTCGGCGGGGTGAGCCAGGGCGTGCCGGTGAAGAGCCTGGGCGTCTTCCTGCAGACGACCCCGGCCTCGGTGCAGTTCTTCCAGGAGAAGAACATCACCAAGCCGGCCGACCTGAAGGGCAAGACCATCGCCTCGACGGCCGGTGACGCGCTCACCAAGACGTTCCCGGTGTTCCTCAAGGCCAACGGGATGACCGACGCCGACGTCAAGATGCAGAACACCGACCCGGCCGGCAAGATCGCGGCGGTCATGTCGGGGCAGACGGACGCGCTGCTCGGCTACGCCTCCGACCAGGGCCCGACCATGCAGAACAAGGCCGGCAAGCCGGTGGCCTACCTGCGCTTCTCCGAGTTCGGCCTGAACTACTACAGCAACGGCCTGCTCACCTCCTCGAGCTTCCTGCAGAGCAAGGCCGACCTGGCCAAGCGGATGGTCGCGGCCACCAGCGAGGCGTGGGCGGCGGCGGAGAAGGACCAGCAGGCCGCGGTGGACGCCATGAAGGGCGCCTCGGAGCAGCTGCCCCCGGCGCAGGTGCTGCTCGACCAGTTCAAGACCACGACCACGCTGCTGCACACGGACGCCACCCAGGGCCAGGCGCCGGGGGTCAACACCGAGGCCGACTGGCAGAAGACGATCGACACGTTCGCCAAGGCCGGCCTGGTCTCCAACCCGCAGGCGCCCAGCGCCTACTGGGACTCCAGCGTGGCGCCGAAGGGATGACCGTGACGCAACAGGCCCCCGCCGTCGAGATCGACACGGTGGCGGTGCGGTTCCGGGCGAAGAAGCGCGACGTGCTCGCGCTGGAGAACGTGTCGATGGACGTCCGCCCCGGCGAGTTCGTGTCCATCGTGGGCCCGTCGGGGTGCGGCAAGTCGACGCTGCTCAAGCTGGTGTCCGGGCTGCTCAAGCCGTCGGCGGGCGCGGTGCGACTGCTCGGCGGCGCCGTCGGCGGCCCGCGTCATGACGTCGGGTACGTCTTCCAGCGCGCCGCCCTGCTGGAGTGGCGTACGGCGCGCAAGAACATCCTGCTGCAGGCAGAGATGCGCGGCATGCCGCAGAAGGAGGCCGCCGCCCGGGCGGACGAGCTGATCGCCATGACCGGGCTGACGGGCTTCGAGGACTCCTTGCCGCACGAGCTGTCCGGCGGGATGCAGCAGCGGGTGGCGCTCTGCCGCGCGCTGCTGCACCGGCCGCCGGTGCTGCTCATGGACGAGCCGTTCGGCGCGCTCGACGCGCTGACCAGGGAGCAGATGAACGTCGAGCTGCACCGCATCTGGCACGAGACCGAGACCACGGTCCTGCTGGTCACGCACTCCATCGCCGAGGCGGTCTACCTCGGCAACCGGGTGGTCGTCATGACGCCGCGGCCGGGCACGATCGCCGAGGTCATCGACGTGGCGCTGCCGCGGGTGCGTGACTACGCGGCGACCATGTCCCAGCCCGCGTTCGCCGCCGCGACCAGCCACATCCGCGATCTGCTGGGGGCCGCCGGCCACAACGACTGACCGCCCCGGCCATTCGGATCCGCCCCTCCCCCCACTGAGAGGATTCCGATGCCCACGTTCATCCGCCTATGCGCGCTCGGCCTGGTGCTGATCCTGGCCCAGTTCATCGCGCCCACCGCCCACGCGACCGCCGCGGATCAGCCGGCGACCGGCCAGGCGGGAGCCGCGGCCGAGTGCGGCAGGGGCCGTACGGTCGTCCGCAACACCAACGCCGCCGCCAACTGGGCGCCGGTGACCCCGGCGAAGTGGCAGTTCCCCGGTGACCAGGTGATCCTGGCCGAGGCGGGCGAGCAGCGTCCGGGCCCGCGCCGCCCCTTCGAGTACGCCGTGCTCAAGAAGGGCCCGGAATTCGGCTCGGTGCAGATCGACGCCGAGGTACGCCTCGACACCCCGACCAGCGTCAGCAACCGTGACGTGATCATCGTGTTCGGCTACCGCTCGGACACGGAGTTCTATTACACCCACCTCTCCCAGGACAACACCATCTACCCGCACAACGGCATCTTCGTGGTGAACAACGCCGACCGGCTGCGCATCGACGACCAGTGGAACGGGCAGGTCGGCGCGCCGCCCGCGGTCACCGACGAGCAGTGGCACAAGGTCCGCGTCCGGTTCTGCACGGACACCGGCCGCATCTCGGTCTTCGTCGACGGCTCGGCCACGCCGCTGATGACGGCCACGGACCACACCTTCACCGCGGGCCGGGTCGGCTTCGGCTCGTTCGACAACATCGGCAGGGTGCGCGGCCTGACCGTCACGGGCACCCCGGCCTGCAAGACCGACTGAACAGACAGACTCCCAACAACCCTCAGGTGGTGGACAGGAATGCCGAAATCCCTCCGGTATCTCTTCGCCGCGCTGCTGACGACCGCGTTATGGGCGTCGCCGGCAGCCGCGCTGGACTCGACCCCGCTCGACGATCCCATCCCGGAGAATCCCACCGCGTCCAATCTCACGCTGACGCTGACCGAGTACGCCACTTTCCCCAAGACCGAGCCGGTCCCCACGCCCACCGACGCGCGGCTGATGCGCTGGGCCAGGATCAACAACATCGGCGAGATCCCCGACGGGTCGCACCGCCAGTTCGTCAACGACCTCAACGGCAAGCTGTACCTGCTGAAGAGCGGCCAGCCGCAGGAGTACCTCGACGTCGGCGCCACGTTCGCGCCGGACTTCCTCTCCGGCCGCGGCCTGGGCTCCGGGTTCGGGTACGTCGCCTTCCATCCGGACTTCGCGCGTAACGGGAAGTTCTACACCGTACACACCGAATGGGGAGCGGCACTCACCACCAAGACGCCGGACCTGACCCCCCAGCCCGACACCAAGTTCCACGGCGTGCTCACCGAGTGGACGGCCACGAACCCGAAGGCCGACACCTTCAGCGGCACCCGCAGAGAGGTGCTCAGGCTCGGCTTCACCGGCCAGGTCCACGGCATCCAGCAGATCGACTTCAACCCGTTCGCGCGGCGCAGGGACGCCGACTACGGCCAGCTCTACATCGCGGCCGGCGACGGCGGCCGGGGCGTGTCGAGCGACGACCCGCAGAACCTGGCCATCCCGCAGGGCAAGCTGCTGCGCATCGACCCGCTGGGCACGAACGCGGCCAACGGCAAGTACGGCATCCCGGCCAACAACCCGTTCGTCACCAAGGCGGGCGCGATCGGCGAGATCTACGCCTACGGCATGCGCGACCCGCACCGGTTCAGCTGGGACCCGCAGGGCAACAGGCTGTACCTCGGCCACATCGGCGAGCACGCCATCGAGGCGATCTACGAGGTCAAGGCCGGTAACAACCTGGGCTGGAGCGAGCGCGAGGGATCCTTCGTGTTCAACAAGGCCGACCGCTGCCACCTCTACACGCTGCCCGACAACGACGCGACGTTCGGCTACACCTACCCGGTCGCGGCCTACGACCACGACCCGCCGCCCGGGCACTCCTGCACGGCCGACAGCGGTCACGCGGTGGCCGGCGGATTCGTCTACCGCGGCTCGCGGCTGCCGCTGCTCAACGGCAAGTACCTGTTCGGTGACATCGTCGACGGCCGCGTCTTCTTCACCATCGCCGGCCAGATGAAGCAGGGCGCCCCGCGCGCCACGATCTACCAGCCCAAGCTGGTGAACGCGAGCGGCACCGCGGTCACCATGCGCGACCTGGCCGGGGACACCCGGGTGGACCTGCGCCTGAGCCGGGACGCCGCGGGCGAGCTCTACCTGCTGTCCAAGGCCAACGGCAAGATCTGGAAGGTCACCGGCGCCTGCTTGACGGCGACGCCATGAGACCCCGGTATCTGGCTCCATTGGTGGCTCTCGTGCTGACGGCGACGGTCGCCACGCCGGCCGCCGCCCACGACCGGCCCGGCGTGCTGCCCACGCTGCGCCACAACCTCGTCGCCGCGTACGACTTCGACCACCCGGTCCCCGCGGACCCCGCGCAGGAGCGTGACCAGGGCAGGTCGGGGACGAACATCACGCTGATCAACGGCGGCGCCGCCATGCGCGTGGCCGACAACGCCCACCGGGGCAGCGGGCACGCCATCCAGCTCCAGCAGGTGAACCCCGCCACGATGGGCAACGACGACTGGAAGGCCGGGATCTACTCCGAGACCGGAGTGCCCACCCTGCATGCCTTCAACGCCGTCAAGGGCGCCACCGTCATGGGCTGGTTCAAGATGACCGGCCAGAACCCCAGCCCCAACTCCAACACCGAGGACCCGGCCGACCAGTTCGGCGCGATCGGGCTGGCCGGGGTGCTCAGCGGCAACTCCCAGGGCCACGACGTGCGGGCCCTGCTCGAACTCATCACGGTGAACGGGGAGCTGCGCGTGGTCGCGCTGGGCAGGCGCGTCGACGGGAGCAGCTCCCAGACGTTCGCCGCGAGCGAGCCCTGGCAGAGCGTGCTCCCGCTGAACGAATGGGTCTTCCTCGCGGCCACGTTCGACTTCGACAACGCGACGATGAAGCTGTACAAGAACGGCCACCCGCTCGACGGCTTCTACACCCTCACCGGCGACCCGTGGGCCGTGGAGGGCGCGCCCGAACCCGATCTGACCTCGGCCACCGACCCCCGAGGCATCAAGATCGGCGGAAGCTACCCGCAGAACACCAGAGAGAACAACCCTTGTAACTGCCGGATGGACGACCTGATGTTCCTCGACAGGGTCGCCGCGCCCCTAGAGGTCTGGGCCCAGTACAAGCTGGCGACCCGAGGCTGAACGGCTGGGGCTGGGAGGACTCCCACCGCCTTCCCAGCCCTCCGTCAGCCGCTGGTGCCGCTAGTCTGCATCTGCTTGGTCCTGTGGTCCTTGAGATGGAGCTCACCGTGCAGCCGCTCCTTGATCAGATCGAGCACCTTGCGGCTGGACAGCACGGTCCACCGGTTGCCGACCAGGTGCGGGTTGTATTCGGGCGCGGTGTCCATCCAGGCGTCCTTGCCTTCCTGGGTGGCGAAGGTGTTCACGAAGAACTCGCCGTCCTGGGTCTTGCAGAAGCCCGTACGAAGCTCTTTGGCGTCCACCTGGATCTTCGGCTTGCAGCCCACCTTCTCGGACAGTTGCTCGACGGTGTACACGTTGTTGTCGACCACCTTGGGCTTCTGCACGATGGCTTCGCCCCCAGCATTCGCAGCGCTCTCGCCTGCTCCTACTGAGCCGCTGGCGTTCGTACAGCCAGCGACGAGCCCGACCAGCAGCGCAGTAGCGGCCAGACGTGGAAATGTCGTCATGTGCCGAGATACGCAACCCTCATAGGGGCGGTTCACTTCCGCCTGAGATAAAACCGAGATTCACCGCAGGACGACGCAGCCACGCTCGGTCAGGCGGCGCAGCGCGTCCGGCTCGCCGTCGAGCTTGTTCCAGCGCAGGTCGAGCTTCTCCAGCGCGGGCAGGTCGCCGAGGCTCTCCGGCAGCGTCCTGAGCCGGTTGTTGCGGAGGTCCAGGTGCGTGAGCAGGGCCAGCCCGGCGACCGCGCCGGGGAGCGAGCGCAGCTGGTTGTTGCGCAGGTCAAGCACGCGTAGCTCGCCGAGCTCACCGATCGAGGCGGGCAGCGCGGCCAGCCGGTTGCCCTGCAGGTGCAGCTCGCGCAGCCGGCCCAGGTCGCCGATGGAGCCGGGCAGCTCCGCCAGCCGGTTGTTGTAGAGCCGCAGCTCGACCAGCGACGCCATGCCGCCGAGCGCCTCGGGCAGCCCGGTCAGCAGGTTGTCGGTCACGTTGAGGTAGGCGAGCCGGTCGAGCCGGCCGATCGCGGCGGGCACCTCGGTGAACCGGTTGTCGCTCAGGTAGAGGTAGTCGGTCAGGTCCAGGTCGCCGATCTCCGGCGGGATCGCGGTGAGCTGGTTGTGCCCGAGGTCGAGCATGCGCAGCCGGGTCAGGCCGCCGATCGCGGCGGGCACCTCGGTGAGCGCGTTCTCGGCCAGGTTGAGCGATTCGAGCCGGGTCAGCTTCCACAGCGCGTCGGGTACGCCGGTCAGCCGGTTGCCGCCCGCCGCCAGGTGCCGCAGCCCGCCGGGGAGCAGCGTGGGCAGCGTCTCGATGGCGTTGCCGTACAGGTAGAGCGTCTCCAGGGACGGCGGGCAGCCGGGCACCTCGGTCAGCCGGTTGCCGTCGAGGTGCAGCGCCCGCAGCCCGGTGAGCCCGGCCAGGCTCGGCAGCGAGGTCAGGCGGTTGCCGTCTAGCCGGAGCTCGGTCAGCGACGTCAGGCCGCCCAGCCACGCGGGGAGCTCGGCGAGCTCGTTCCAGGCCAGGTCGATCAGCCGCACCTCGCCGAGCTCGGCGGCCGAGCCGGGGAACGTGGTCAGGCCAGCGCCGGGTGCGCGCAGTTCGTCATGGATCGTCACGGCGCCGATCATCGCACGCGCCGCCGCCGGCCTGTCCGGCGAGGTTTCTGAGGTCGAACAGCTCGGACGGCGAGATCGGCATGCGGTCGATCTCGATGCCCTCCGCGTCCTCGATCGCCCCCGCGATCACCGCCGAGACCGGGATCACCCCGGCCTCCCCCGCCCCCTTGACGCCGAGCGGGTTGAGCGGCGACGGGGTCTCCAGGTGGGCGGTCTCGATGTGCGGGATCTCGGTGACGTACGGCATGAGGAAGTCCATGAACGAGGCGTTGAGCAGTTGCCCGTGCCCGTCGTACACCATCCGCTCGTACAGGGCGCCGCCGACGCCCTGGGCGACTCCCCCGTGGATCTGCCCCTCCACGATCATCGGGTTGATCAGCCGGCCGCAGTCGTGCACGACCGCGTACCGCAGGATCTTGATCTCGGCGGTCAGCGGGTCGGTCTCGACGATGGCGGCGTGCATCCCGGCCGCGAACGTGGACCTGATCGGCGAGTAGTAGTCGCGCCCCTCCAGCCCCGGCTCCTCGCCCTCGGCCACCGGCGGCTTGTCGGGCGAGGAGTTGCCGGAGAACTGGGTCGCCTTGGCCGTCTCCTCGTCGAAGGCGTACCGCAGCGGGTTGGCCAGGACCGCCACCGTGGACAGCGGGATCGAGGCGGACGGCGCGCCCACCACGTGCACCAGGCCGTCGGCGATCTCCAGGTCGCCCGGGTCGGCCTCCAGCGCCTCGGCGGCGATGCGCAGCGCCTTCTCGCGCACCTTGCGGCAGGCCAGCGCGACGGCGTTGCCGCTCATCACGGCCGCGCGGGAGGCGAACGTGCCCACCGCGTAGCCGAACCTGCGCGTGTCGCCCGTGACGACCGAGATCCGCTCGATGGGCACGCCCAGCTCGGTGGCGGCGATCTGGGCGAACACGGTCTCGTGGCCCTGCCCCTGCGAGGTGAGCCCGGTGGAGACGTGTACGCGGCCGTCGGAGGTGATCTGGACGTGGCCGCCCTCGTACGGGCCGACGCCGGTGCCCTCGACGTAGCAGCCGATGCCGATGCCCCGGTGCTCGGCGGGCTCGAAGTCGTCCCAGCCGATGAGCTCCTTGATCATGCGGAGCATCTCGGGGTAGTCACCGCTGTCGTAGATGAGCGGGCGCCCGTCCTGGAACGTCATGCCCTGGTCGTAGGGGAACTCGTCGGGCCCGATGAAGTTCGCCGCGCGCACCTCGGTGCGGTCCTTGCCCAGGTAGCGGGCGATCTTGTCCATCGTCCGCTCCATGCAGAACACGGCCTGCGGCCGTCCCGCTCCCCGGTACGGGGTGACCTGCACGGTGTTGGTGTAGACGGCGGAGAACTCGACCCGATAGGCACCGATCCGGTACGGCCCGAGCAGCTGCGTCGAGGTGATGATCGGGACGATGATCCCGTACGGCGTGTAGGCGCCGTGATCGTGCAGGATCGTCACGTCCAGCCCGTTGACCACCCCGTCGTCGTCGAACCCGACCCTGACGTGCTGCACCTGACCCCGCTCGTGCGCCGAGGAGATGAAGTGCTCGCGCCGGTCCTCGGTCCACTTGACCTCCTGGCCGAGGCGCATCGCCGCCCACGGCACCAGGATCTCCTCCGGCCACGGGTGCACGATCTTCACCCCGAACCCGCCGCCCACGTCGGGCGCGATCACCTCGACGTGCGGCAGGGGCAGGCCCAGGGCGGCGGCGACGGCCATGCGGACGCTGGTCGAGGTCTGGGTGCTGGTGTAGACGCGCAGGTCGGAGCCGTCCCACCGGGCATACACGCCGCGGCCCTCCAGCGGCATGCTCGCGCTGCGCTCGATGTCCAGCCGGAAGGACAGCGTGTGCGGCGACGCCTCGATGGCCTCGCGAGCGCTCCGGCCCGTCCGGCTCGGCACCTCCTGCACCAGGTGGGCGCCCACGTTGCCCGGTACGTCCTCGTGCACGAGCTGCACGCCCTGAACCGCCTCCTCCAGCCCCACCACCGGCTTGAGCGGCTCGTAGTCGACCTCGATCAGCCCGCACGCGTCCTCGGCCAGGTAGCGGTCCCGCGCCACGACCATCACCACCGGCTCGCCCACGTGCCGGACGACGTCCCTGGCCAGCGGGTAGGCGGTGCGGCCGTGGGTGAGCGCGGGATGCGGGATCAGCAGGGGCAGGGGGCGGCCCACCCGCTCGGGCAGGTCCTCCCAGGTGTAGATCGCGACCAGGCCGTCGACGTCCAGCGCGGCGCTCACGTCGATGTCGCGGATGCGGGCGTGGGCGTGCGGCGAGCGCACGAACGCCGCGGCCAGCGCGCCGGAGCCCAGGTCGTCGAGGTACCGGCCGCCGCCGGTGAGCAGCCTGGGGTCCTCCCGGCGCTGGACCGCCTCCCCGAACAGCCTGGTGGTCATCCCTAGGTCTCCTCGGCGATCAGCTCCGCCGCCCGGTGGACGGCCTTGACGATGTTCTGGTAGCCGGTGCAGCGGCACAGGTTGCCGGAGATGCCGTCGACCACCTCCTCGTCGGTGGGCGCCGGGTTGTCCCGCAGCAGCGCGGTCACCGTACAGAGGAAGCCCGGCGTGCAGAAGCCGCACTGCAGCCCGTGGCACTCCGCGAACGCCCGCTGCACCGCCGACATCCCGTCCGGCCCGGCCAGACCCTCCACCGTGGTGATCGCCTGCCCGTCGACGGTCACCGCGAACGTCAGGCACGACCGCACCGGCTCACCGTCCAGCAGCACGGTGCAGCACCCGCACACACCGTGCTCACAGCCCACGTGCGTGCCGGTCAGCCCGAGGTCGTGGCGCAGGCAGTCGGACAGCAGCCGCCGCCCGGGCACCCGCACCCGCCGCGCGGCGCCGTTCACCACCAGCGTGATCTCGCGCTCCAAACCGGCCTCCCTTTCACGTCCCTGCTGGATCGCTACCCCACGGTCGCGCCGCCTCACGGGCCGCGTCCTTCAGCGCCTGCTCGGCGAGGACGCCGACCAACTGCAGGCGGTAGGCGGCGCTCGCGTGGATGTCGTCTTCCGGCTCGGTCGCTTCTCGTACGGCCTGCGCCACGGCCGCCCAGTCGACGGTCGAGGCGGGCCGGCGCTCGCACAGCCCGCCCACGTCCACGACGACCGGCACCGGGCCGACGCTGACGCAGGCCACCCGGGCGGCGGCGATGTGCAGGTCGTCGTCCAGCGTGACCATCGCGCACACCCCGGCCAGGGCGTAGTCGCCGTGCCTCCTGGCCACCTCGCGGAACGCCGTGCCGGACCTCGCCGGAAGTGACGGGAAATATGCGGACACGGCCAGCTCGCCCGGCTGGACGGCCGACTCCATCGGCCCGACGAAGAACTCGGCGGCCCCCACCTCGCGGCTGCCCTCCAGCCGGGCCAGCCGCACGGTCCCGCCGAGCAGGGCCAGCACGGCGGGGAGCTCGGCGGCCGGGTCGGCGTGCACCAGGCTGCCCACCACCGTGCCCCGGTTGCGGATCACGGGGTGGGCCACCAGCCGGAGCGCCTGCCGCAGCAGCGGATGCCCGGCCTGCCGCTCCACCTGGGAGTGCCTGGCCAGCGCGCCCACGGTGACGCCTTCCGCGGACAGGTCGACGGTGGCCAGCGATGCGATGCGGTTGATGTCGACCAGGTGCTCGGGCGCCGCCAGCCGCATGTTGAGCATGGGGATCAGGCTCTGGCCGCCCGCGAGCACCTTGCCGTGCGGGCCCACCTCGGCGAGGACGTCGAGGGCCTCGCCGAGGTCGCGCGGCGCGTGGTGTTCGAACGGCGGCGGCTTCACCCGGCGGCGCTCCCGTGGGGGGCCTGGCCTTCGTCCGGGGCCCGCCCGGCGATGGCGCGCAGCAGGTGATAGCCGCCCACGACGACGATGGTGCCGAACGCGATGCCCTCCAGCCGGAAGTCGCCGCTGATCAGCTGCTTCACCGGTCCGATCGCCAGGATGATGCCCGCGCCGATGGGGACCATGTTGACCGGGTCGGCGAAGTTCACCCGGTTCTCGATCCAGATCTTGGCGCCGAGGAGGCCGATCATGCCGTACAGGATGACGGTCACCCCGCCCAGTACGCCAGAGGGAGTGGCGGAGACCAGCGCGCCGAACTTCGGGCTGAGCCCGAACACGATGGCGATGACGCCGGCGATGTAGTAGGCGGCGGTGGAGTAGACCTTGGTGGCGGCCATGACGCCGATGTTCTCGGCGTAGGTGGTGGTGGGTGAGCCGCCGACGGCACTGGTCACCACGGTCGCGATGCCGTCGGCGGCGATGGCGCGGCCGACGTAAGGATCGACGTCGGTCCGCGTCATCTCTCCCACGGCCTTGACGTGACCGATGTTCTCCGCGATCAGCGCGATCACCGCGGGCAGCACGAGCAGCACGGCCGAGAACTTGAAGTCTGGCAGATGAAACGACGGCAGGCCCACCCAAGGCGCGTCACCGAGCTTGGAGAAGTCGACACGCAGGTGTGGGGCGATCTTGAGCGTGCCGTCGGTGTAGGCCGGGACCTGGCCGAAGAGCTGGTCGGCGACCCAGGACAGCGCGTACCCGACGATCAGCCCGATGAGGATGCCGATGCGCCCGATGAAACCCTTGAACGCCACCACGACCACGAACGTCACCAGCATCGTGATCAGCGCCATCCACTGGTCCTGCGGCCAGTAGACGTCCGCCACCACGTACGCCAGCCCGAACCCGATCAGCATGACCACCGCGCCGGTGACGACCGGCGGGAAGATCCGGTGGATGATCTGCACACCGAGGAAGTGCACGGCCACCCCGGCCAGCGCGAGCACCAGCCCGACGACCAGGATCGCGCCGGTCACGATGGCGTCGGCACCTGCGGTGTCACCGCCGAAGATCGCCCTGATGGCGAACACCCCGCCCACGAACGAGGCGCTGGTGCCCAGGTAGCTGGGTACCTTGCCCTTCACGATCAGCAGGAACAGGATCGTGGCCACACCCGACATCATGATCGCGACGTTGGGGTCCAGCCCCATCACCAGCGGGAACACGAACGTCGCGCCGAACATCGCGATCACGTGCTGCGCACCGAACCCGATCATGCGCGGCCAGGTCAGCCGCTCGTCGGGCCGGACGATCTCACCGGGAGCCAGGTGCTTGCCGTCGCCGTGCTTGGTCCAACCGAAAACCATGTGAGCCCCTCTTCACCCGGGCCGCCGCTTCCAGTGCCGCCCCGCAGGCTCCTTCTGCATCCCGCCTGAGATTCGTGCTGCCGTTGCGGGCACATTAGGCCCGTGGGCGGGCTCGTACACGGGCATGATCTGCCAAATTCGCTTTCCTGACCAGAGGTGTGGTTGCGCACTACCTTCGGCGGGTTCGGTGAACGGTCAGTTCCAGTGCGGCGGACGGTGGTAGACGGCCCCTCGTCTTGGCGCCTCTACGGCTCCCGGCGACGGGGGCCGTTTCTTTTCGCCTCCAGCGGTGACTCAGTGCACCTGGATCGAGAACCCGTCCCCCGTGACCACCTGCCCCGCCCGGATCTTGCACGTCTTGCGGAGCTCCACCTCCCCGTCCACCGACACGAGCCCCTCGGCGATCAGGTGTTTGGCCATGCCGCCCGTCTCCGTGACCCCGCAGTACTTCAGCAGGTCACACAGCGGGATCCACTCGGAGCGCAGTTCGAAGTCCACGACCACTCAGCCTAGATGCCTAGATGCCGCGCATGCGCAGCACGTGCAGGGCCAGGGTCAGGTTGAGGCGCAGGTGCGGGTCATCGGTGAAGTTGCCGAGCAGGCGCTCCAGCTTGCCGATGCGGTAGCGCAGCGTGTTGTAGTGGAAGTGCAGCCGTCTGGCCGTCTCCGCCACGTTGAGGTTCGTCTCCAGGAGCACCTGCAGGGTGCGGCGCAGGTCGGAGTTCTCGGCGTCGTTGTCCAGGGCCAGCGGTCCCAGCGTCTCGCGGACGAACGCGTGCAGTTCCTCCGTGTCGTTCACCAGCGACAGCAGCCGATAGACGCCGAGCTGGTCGAAGTGGGCCACCGCGCCGGGGCCGTGGAGCTGGCGGCCGACGCGGGCCGCCTTCAGGGCCTGCGAGTACGCCTCGGGCAGCAGTTCGGCGCCGGGCGACGGGCGGGAGGTGCCGGTCGAGAACGTGGCGGGCGGCACGTCGGCGAACGCGGAGGCGGCGTCCTTGGCCACCCTGGCGGCGTCCACCGTGGCGTCCAGCACGGCCACCACCTCGTGCGAGAAGCCCGCGACCGCGCCCTGGGGGTCGTGGCGGCGCATCGCCGCGACCCAGCACGCGACCAGGCGGTCCTGGGTGGCGCGTTCGTCGCCGTCCGGGTCGAGCTCGGCCACGAGCACGGTGACCGGCCGTTCCAGATCCCAGCCGAAAGCCCTGGCCCGCGCCGTGACGCGCTCGGCCGTGCCCGCCCGGCCGGTGAGGACGTCGCGCAGGAAGTCCGCCCGATACTTGCTCTCGACGGCGTTGACCGCCTCCTGCCTGGTGACGACGAGCGCGGCGACGGTCGCGGCGCGCTCCAGGATGCCGACGTCGCTGTCCCGGATCGTCCCGGCCGGGCTGTAGGCGACGATGCGGCCGTGGTGGTGCCCGCCCGCGACGACGGGCACGGAGGCAAACGCCCGCGTACGCCCGGCCGCACCGGAAGCGGACGTGCCCGAAGGGGTCCGGCCCGAGGCGGGGGCGGGGATGAGCGGCGGTCCCTCGTGCGCGATCGACTCCCACAGGAGGGTCACGTGGTCGGCCGGCCCGGCCGTGGCGAGCACCCGCCCGCCGCCGTCCACCGCCGCCACCGCGACGTCGAGCAGCGTGGCCACCTCGGCGGTCACCTCGTCGAGGCCGCCCCCGGCCAGCACCACCTGTACCAGCGCCCGGTGCGCCTCCTCGGCGCGGGCCAGCACGGCGGCCTGCCGGTTGAGGATGTCGGTCAGAACCTGGTTCAGGATGTCGTCGAAGCCGACGTCGTTCGGCAGGATGATGAGCGGGAACCCGAGCCGGTCGGCCTGCTCGACCATCTCGTCGGGCAGTTTGTCCACGTATCTGCCGAGTTTGATGGCCAGCGCCGCCAGCTTGCGCTCGTCGAGGTCGGCCACCAGGCGGCCGAGCGACTGCGGGGTGTTGCGCAGCGGGTAGCCGGTGGTCAGCAGCAGTTCGTGCGGCTTCACCCAGGCCAGGATGTCCGGCACCTCCATGACGTTGAGGCGCTGCACGATGCGGCCCAGACCGCTCTCCCCCGCGATCAGGCGGGCGTCCGCGAGGGTCGATACGCCGAGCACCTCGCCCACGGACACGCCGTGGGTGATCGTGCCCGTGCTGGCGAGGCGGACGGGGGGCTCCATGTGGAGATTGTGACCCGAGAAGCGGTCTGTCAGGAAGAGCCAACCTTCCCGCTGACTGTTGGCAAATTTCTCCGTACGGAGGGTTGTCCGAGACGTTCTACGGTCAGGTCCAACGTCGGTAGGGAGGTTCGGTGACCGTCGGTACTCATGCGAGGCGCCCGCGTACCCATGTGACAGGGGCGGCCAGCGCGGCGGTACGCCCTGTGCTGGAGGCGCCGCGGAGCCCCGCCCGCGTGCTGGCCGTCTTCCCCGCCGGGGTGTACGTGGAGGTCAGGACCGATCTTGAGCCTTCCGTGCTCGCCGTCATCACGGGCGCGGCGACCCGGCTGCCCAACTCCGTGCTGCTGGCCGCCGAACTGCCGCACCTCACCGTGGGTGACGAGGCCGCCGTGGGCGACGGCTCCATCGACCTGGGCCGGCTGAGCCTGCGGGCGCGCCGCTGGTGGGACCCCGCGCCGCCGCTCGGTCAGGTCGATCCGGTACGACTCAGGCAGACCGCCCCTCGCCTGACCCCCGGCGAGCCGGGACTGGCGGGCAACGCCGCCATCGCACTCCTGGCCACCAGCTGCGCGAGCGGCCGGTTGCTCGGCGTGGTGACGGCGGCCGAGCAGCTGGTCGGCCTCGGTCCTGGGCTGACGCCGAGCGGGGACGACGTGCTCGCCGGGCTGCTGGTGACGCTCAGGCACCTCGGCGCGGCGGCCGGCTCGGACCGGGCGGTGTGGCTGGCGGACTGGCTGGCCGCGACCGTGACGTACGACGCCCGCGCCCGTACGACGCCGATCTCGGCGACGCTCCTGCACTGCGCGGCCAGAGGCGAGGCGAGCCCCGAGGTGATCGCCGTGCTGCGCGGCCTCGCCGGCCGGCAGGAGCTCGAACCGGCGCGGCGGCGGCTGCTGGCGCTCGGCCATACCTCCGGATCCGACCTGCTCCAGGGCATCTCCATCGGTCTGAACGCCGTCCTTGCCATGACCGAAAGCCCGAGCGGGACCGGAACCCCGGTGAGCGTGCTCGGATGACCCGCGACGCGGTGCTCGTCCGCAAGGGCGTCTACCACGACTCGGTCACCCTCATGCGGGTGAGCCGCTCGCTGTCGGACCTGCCCGGCATGCAGGTGGCCATCGTCGCCATGGCCACGGAACTGAACCTCGGCCTGGCCCGCGACCTGGGCTTCGACCTGCCGCCCGCCGACCCGGGCGACCTGCTCGTCGCCCTGCGCGGCGACGGCGTGGAGGCCGCCGCGGGCGAGCTCGACCAGGCCCTGGCCCTGCTGTCCGCCTCCCGGACCCAGGCGGCGGCCGACCAGCCCCCGCTCACCACCCGCTCGGCCGCCAGGACCCCGGCCGACCTGGTGCTGGTGTCGGTCCCCGGCGAGCACGCCTTCTGCGAGGCGTTCGACGCGATCCACGCGGGCCTGCCTGTGATGATCTTCAGCGACGGCGTCCCGGTCGCCCAGGAGCGGCGGCTCAAGCTGCTGGCCGAGGAGCGCGACGTGCTGGTCATGGGCCCCGACTGCGGCACCGCCGTGATCGCCGGCGCCGGGCTGGGCTTCGCCAACGTACTCAGGCCGGGCCCGGTCGGCGTCGTCGCGGCCTCCGGCACCGGCGCCCAGCAGGTGACGTGCCTGCTCGACCAGGCGGGGGCCGGGATGAGCCACGTGCTCGGCGTGGGCGGCAGGGACCTGTCGGCCGAGGTGGGCGGCCTGTCGACGATGCGGGCGCTGCGCATGCTGGACGACGACCCGGCCACCGAGCTGATCGTGCTCGTCTCCAAGCCGCCCGACCCCGCGGTGGCGCGGGCCGTACGGGACGTGGTGGAGACGATGCGTACGCCGGTCGTCTCCGCGCTGCTCGGGGAGCGCGACCTGACGTCGGCGGCGGAGGAGGCGCTGCGCGCCCTCGGCAGGCCGGTCCCCGCATGGGAGTCGTGGCCCGGCTGGTCGCCCACGTCGACGTACACGAAGCTCAAGGGCATCTACTCCGGCGGCACGCTCTGCGCCGAGGCGAGCCTGATCGCCGGGACGGGCGAGTTCACCGACTACGGCGACGACGCCTACACCCGGGGGCGCGCCCATCCGATGATCGACCCGACGCTGCGCCTGGAGGCACTCGCCCAGGTGGAGCCGGGCGACGTGATCCTGATGGACGTCGTGCTCGGCCACGGCGCCGACCCCGACCCGGCGGCCTCGCTCGCCTCGGCCATCGCCCACGTCACCACCCACCACACCCCCAGCCACGGGGCCGCCACCGTCGTCGTCGCGCTCATCGGCACCGAAGGCGACCCGCAGGGCCTGCACCGGCAGGCCGCCGCGTTCCGCGAGGCGGGCGCGACCGTCTTCACGTCCAACGCCCAAGCCGCCCGGCACGCCAGGAACCTCCTATGACCCTGCTCTCCGGCCCGCCCCACGTGATCACCGTCGGCGCCGGCCTCCTCCAGGAGTCGCTCGACGCGCAGGCCGTGCCCACGACCGCCGTCGCGTGGCGCCCGCCCCTGCCCGGCACCGCGGACGCGCTCGCCCGGGTGCTCGCCGACCCACGCCTGCCCGCGGCCAACGAGCGCGCCGTCGGCCGCCTGACCTCGGCCCGGCCCCAGCTCGTCGGCGTACGGCGGGCGTCGGAGGTGCTCGGCCTGCCGGACCTGATGTTCCTGCACGCGGGCCCGCCCATCGACTGGGAACGCGCGTCGGGCCCGATGCGCGGGGCGCTGATCGGCGCGATGCTGCTGGAGGAGTACGCCCGCGACGTGCCGTCGGCCGAGCAGTTGCTCGCCTCCGGTCAGGTGCGCCTGGAGCCCTGCCATCGGCACGCGACGGTCGGCCCGATGGCGGGCGTGGTGAGCCCGTCGATGTGGATGCTGGAGGTGCTCGACACCGAGCATGGCGGCACGGCGTACTGCTCGCTCAACGAGGGCCTGGGCAAGGTGCTGCGTTACGGCGCGTACGGGCCCGAGGTGCTCGAGCGGCTGCACTGGATGGACCGGGTGCTCGGGCCCGTCCTTTCGGCGGCGATCGAGCTGAGCGGGCCGATCGACCTGCGCGCGCTGATCGCGCAGGCGCTGCAGATGGGCGACGAGCTGCACAACCGCAACCGCGCGGCCACCTCGCTGCTCCTGCGCGAGCTGGCCCCCTGGGTGGTCGAGGCCGCGGCCGGCAGCGCCGCCGAGGTGCTGCGCTTCGTCAACGGCAACGACCACTTCTTCCTGAACGCCGCCATGGCCGCGGGCAAGGTGAGCACCGACGCGGCCAGGAACGTGCCGGGCTCCTCGATGGTCGTCGCCATGGCCCGCAACGGCACCGATTTCGGGGTGCAGGTCTCGGGGCTGGGCGATCGGTGGTTCACCGGTCCGGCGGGCGTACCTGACGGGCTCTACCTCGGCGCGTACGGCCCGGCGGACGCCAACCCGGACATCGGCGACTCCACGATCACCGAGACGTCCGGCCTGGGCGGGTTCGCGATGGCGGCCTCCCCGGCCATCGTCCGCTTCGTCGG
Source organism: Nonomuraea guangzhouensis (assembly GCF_019396345.1). GTDB lineage: Bacteria > Actinomycetota > Actinomycetes > Streptosporangiales > Streptosporangiaceae > Nonomuraea > Nonomuraea guangzhouensis. The sequence goes on from NZ_JAHKRM010000010.1 coordinate 29,271, forward strand.
CGGCGAGGTGGCGGACGCGGTGGCGGCGACCCGGTCCATGTACGAGATCACGCTGGCCGAGCATCCCGCCTACCAGATCCCGGGGCTCGGTTTCCGCGGCACGCCGGTCGGCATCGACCTCACGCTGGTGGCCAGAACGGGTGTGCTGCCCGTTGTCAACACGGGTATCGCGGGCCGTGTGGCGGGCACCGGCCAGGTGGGAGCAGGCCTGGTGAAACCGCCCGTAGAGGCATTCACCAGCGCATTGATGGCCCTGGCCGACGGCGTTGACTGATCCATTTGATGGATGATATTTCCGCACGTCAAGGCAGTTGTAAGAAGCGAGTTGGGTTCCTTTGGCGATGACCTGCCTATATCGTGGCCAACGCTCATAATCTGGAAGTATGGCGGCGCGACGCTTGTGACCGATGAGGCTGGAGATTGGGGCGGGAACATGGCAGCCGACCGCTTGCTCAGCGGCCCCGGTGCGGAGGGAAACGCTTCACAGAGCCAGGGTCGTCTGATCGGCAGGCGTTACCGGTTGATGTCACCGGTCGGCCGAGGCGGCATGGGGATCGTGTGGCACGCACATGACGTGCTGCTCGCCCGCGACGTGGCGGTCAAGGAGCTGATCCTGCCGTACGGGCTGGACCAGACGGGCAGGCAGGTGGCCCACCGGCGCGTGCTGCGTGAGGCCAGGTCCGCCGCGCGGCTGACCCACCCGGGCATCGTGACCGTGCACGACGTGGTCGAGGAGGACGGCCGGCCATGGATCGTCATGGAGCTGGTCCGGGCCTGGTCCCTCGAACAGGCGGTCCGGCAGAGCGGACCGCTCCCGGTGATCCAGGCCGCGGAGATCGGCATCCGGGTGCTCGACGCGGTCAGGCACGCGCACGCGGCCGGGATCCTGCACCGTGACATCAAGCCGGGCAACGTCCTGCTCACCGCGGACCGCGTGATCCTGACGGACTTCGGCATCGCCGCGATCGAGGGCGACGTCACGATCACCCAGACCGGGCTGCTCATGGGCTCGCCCGCCTACATCCCGCCGGAGCGGCTGTCCGGGCAGTCGATCACCCAGGCGGCCGACCTGTGGTCGTTCGGGGCGACGATGTACGCCGCGGTCGAGGGGCGCCCGCCGTACGAGGGGCCGGACCCGATCGCGGTGCTGGGCGCGGTCCTCACGCAGGAGCCGGTCGAACCGCAGCGGGCGGGCGCGCTGGCACCGGTGATCGAGGGCCTGCTGCGCAAGAACCCGGCCGAACGCCTCACCGCCGAACAGGTCAGCGACATGCTGGAACGGGTCCTGCACGCGCACGGCTCGGTCCGCCCGCGCCCCGCCGAATCCGCGCGGTCCCTGCCGACGCGGACGGACTCGACGCCGGCCGAGTTGCTGCCGCCGCTGGACTCGCCGCCGTCCGGGCCGATGCCGTCGCGGATCGTGGAGACCCCCTCGGGGCCGGTACGCGTGCCGTACGACCCGCTGAACAGCCCGTCGGGCGGCTACTCCATGCCGTACGACGGGCTGTCCACCCCCTCCGGTAGCCACCGCACGGACGCGCTGCCCCGGGCGGACGGGTTCGACGCGTTCACCAGCCCGTCGGGGTCGCACCGGATACCGGAGGCCGGCCCCGGGCAGAGTGGCGCGCACCCGTCACTTGGCGGCCCGCCCGGACCGTCGGTGGTACGCCCCTTCACCGGCGGCCAGACAGGACCGCTGGGCGGCCCCCCGTCACGGGACTTCCCGTCACGGGACTTCTCGTCGCATGACTACGCCTCGCAGGGCTTCCCGTCCCAGGATTACGCGTCCCAGGACTACGCGTCGCAGGACTACGGGTCTCAGGGCTTCCCGCCGCCGGACTACCCGTCGGGCGGGCCACCGTCGTCGCCGGGCTTCCCGCCAGGGGGGCCACCGTCGTCGCCGGGCTTCGCCTCCGGCGGGCCGCTCGGAGCACCGCCTTCGTCGCCGTCCGGTGCGCCGCCTTCGTTCGGCAGCCCGTCGGGATCGCACCAGGTGCCCGGCGACTCACCGTTCGGCGGCCCTTCGGGACCGCGCCGTGGCCCGGAATCGCGCGACCCCTTCTCGTCGGGACCGCAGCCGATCCTGCCCTTGACCAGTGACAGCCGCGCCACCCCCTGGCCTCTGGCCTCGTCAGACCATCTGCGCGACCAGGCCATCGACCTGTCGCGCGACCTGACCCACAACCGCCTGGCCAGCCTGCCCACCGCCTCGCAACGCCTGACCAAGAGCAGGCGCAGGGTCGAGGACGACGGCGGCGGCTGGCTCCGCGGCGGCCGCCCCACCCCGCGCCTGATCGTCACCGCCATCGCGGCGGTCGGCGCGGTCGTGGCCGTCGTCCTGTTCGTCCGCACGGATGGCACGCCCGCTCCGGTGCCGAGCGCGGCCAACACCCTCCAGTCGCAGCCCCCCGCCGACGATCCCCTGACGGCGACGGTGCCCGACGGCTTCGGCGAGCAGACGCCACCCGGTTTCTCCGCCGCCGTGCCCAACGGCTGGAAGCTGACCGCGTCAGGCGGCGACGCCACGTTCACCGGCCCCAAGGACTCGGGCATGACGACCCGGGTCGAGCAGGCGACCCCGCAGCCGGACGGCGGCCTGGCGGAACTGACCCGCGAGGAGGCGGACGGCCGCGTCGACGGTTACATCCAGGTCCAGCTCCAGGCGACGCGGTATCGCGACTGGAAGGCGGCCGACTGGGAGTACACCTACACGCTGGCCAACGGTGTCCCCATGCACGCCCTGACCCGGTACGTCACGATGGACGACACCAACGCATTCAAGATCATCTTCACCATGCCCGAGCTCAAGTGGGACGACCAGGCCGAAACCCGCAAGGTCTTCTTCGACACCTTCCGCCAGACCACCTGACCCCCGCCCACCGCGCCATGAGCGCGGATGGGCGGGTCACGCGGCCGGAAGCTGAACGGTCACCGCGCGCCGAGTGCGCGGTCGAGGAAGTCGCGGACCGTCGTGGCCAGCTCGGCGCGGTGGTCGGACAGGGCGTGGTCAGTGGCCCATTCATGGTGTTCGAGCGCAGCACCCGCATAGGCGGGCACCAGCGGCCGGTGGTGCACTTCGGCGGGCGTCACGGGGTCGAGCCCGGTCCCGATGAGCATCACCGGGCGTCCGGCGAACGCGGGTGCCAGCGAGGCCAGGCTCCACTGCTCCCCCGCGGCCTCCATCTCGGCCACCAGCGCCGCACCGCTGGTGCCGGTGAGCGGGAGCAGCTCGTCGTCGAACGCCTCGACGTACGCCCGCCGTCCCTCGGCGTCGAGCCCGCGGGAGACCGTACCGAAGTCGAAGGCGGACACCGACACGGTGGCCGCGATGCTCGGATCGGCGGCGCCCGTCATCAGCGCGACGAACCCCCCGAAACTATGTCCGACCACGGCGACCCGCTCCGGGTCGAGCCGGTGCTCCACCGCGAACGGCTTCTCCCGCACGGCCGCCACCACCCGCGCCGCGTCCGCCAGGCCGTTCGCCCAGGACCAGTGCCCGCCGACTCCCCAGGAACCCCGGTAGTGGAAGACCAGGCTGGCGTACCCGGCCCGGCGCAGCTCCTGGGCGAGATCGAAGTTGCGCTCGTTTCCCGGAAAACCGTGCAGCAGCACCGCCACCGGATGCGGCCCCTCACCGGCCGGCAGGTGCAGCACGCCCAGCAACGGCACCCCGTCGCTGTCGAAGGTCACCGCAGGTGTGGCAGCTCTCATGAAGCTCTCCTCTCAGAATGATCGGTACGCTAACAGCCGCCCGACCAGCCACCCAGACGTCGGGTACCGTCGGCCGCATGAAGCTGGCGAGCATCCACTTTTATCCCGTCAAGTCGACGAGCGGACACGACGTAGGAGAGGCCGAGGTCCAGCCTTGGGGCCTGGCCGGTGACCGGCGCTACATCGTCCTCGACGAGCACGGCGTGATACTGACCGCCCGCGAGATCCCCCGGTTGCTGATGTGCCTTCCGGAGCTGGACGGCGAGACGCTCACGCTCACCGGCCCGCATGCCGCGCCACTGCGGGTCACCCCCACCTCCACGCGGTCCGTGATCGACATGCGGAACACGCCGGTGGAGCTGACCGACTGCGGTGACGACGCCGCCGCGTGGCTGACCGCGCTGATCGACCGCCCCGCCCGGCTGGCCTGGCTGGACGACCCGACCCGCCGTCCCGTCGATCCCGCGTACGGCCGGCCGGACGACCGGGTCAGCCTGGCCGACGCCTACCCGCTGCTGCTCACGTCCACGGCTTCGCTGGCGCAGCTCAACGACTGGATCGCGGAGACGGCGGTCGAGCGCAGCGAGGAGCTGCCCGAGCCGCTGCCCATGAGCAGGTTCCGGCCGAACGTGGTCGTGGACGGCGCGGACGCCGCCTTCGCCGAGGACGGATGGAAGCGGATCCGCATCGGCGACGTGGAGTTCCGGGTGGTCAAGAGCTGCGACCGTTGCGTGCTGACCACCGTCGACACCCGTACCTACACCAAGGGCAAGGAGCCCATCCGTACCCTGGCCAAGCACCGCAGGTGGGACGGGAAGGTCTGGTTCGGCAGGAACCTCATCCCGGAGGCACCGGGCCGGATCGCACAGGGCGATCCGGTAGCGGTCCTTTGAACCGGACGGTCGAGAACCCGAAAGCTGCCAGCAAATGGTTGAATACCGCCGGGTGGGGTGATTTGGGCTTTTAGGGGGATCTCGGGGGCTATGCGAGACTTCACACGTGACCAGCGCCCCTATTAAGCCCGATATTTCGTCCCCTGACCGGATCCGGGTCGTCCAGCGGCGCACTCTCGCGATCCTGTCCGCCGCGCAAATAGTGGGTGGTGTAGGCGTCGCCGTCGGCCTCGCCCTGAGCTCAGTGGTCGTCGACGAGCTCTCCGGCTCCACCGTGATCAGCGGCTTCGCCGGCACCGCGACCGTCCTCGGCGCGGCCCTGCTCGCGCTGCCGACCGCCAAGGCGTCCGGCCGGGGCGGCCGGCGGGCGGGCCTGACGCTGGCGTACGTCGCCGCGCTGGCGGGCTGCGTGTTGTCGGTCGGCGCCATCAGCCTGCGCAACTGGCCGCTGCTGCTGGCCGGGCTGGTCCTGGTGGGCGGCGGCAGCGCGGGCAACCTGGCGGCCCGTTACTCGGCGACCGACCTGTCACCGTCGGGGCACGCCGCCAGGCACCTGTCCCTGGTCGTCTGGGCGGCCACCATCGGCTCCGTCGCCGGCCCGAACCTGGCCAAGCCCGCCGACCAGATCGGCATGTCCGCGGGCCTGGTGGAGAAGGCCGGGCCGTTCGCGTTCGCGGCGCTGGCGTTCGCGCTGGCGATGCTCATCATCCTGGTGGGCCTGCGTCCGGACCCGCTCAAAGTGGCCCGCGAGCTGAACGGCACGCAGCCCCCCGCCCCCGGCCGGAACCGGACGATCAGGAACGCCTGGACGACCCTGCGCACCACCCCCATGGCCCGCAAGGCCCTGGTCATGATCGCGATCAGCCACACCGCGATGGTGTCGGTCATGTCGATGACCCCGGTCAAACTCCACCACGACGGCTCGAACCTGGACGTCATCGGCCTGGTGATCAGCCTGCACATAGCCGGGATGTACGTCATGTCGCCGGTGGTGGGCTGGCTGGCCGACAAGGCGGGCAAGGTGCCGGTGCTGCTGCTCGGCATGGCGCTGCTGCTCAGCGCCGCCATTCTGGCGGGCACAGCCGGGCACCGCGTCTGGCAGGTGAGCACCGCGCTGGTCCTGCTCGGCCTCGGCTGGTCGTGCGGCCTGGTGGCGGGCTCGGCGCTGGTCTCCGAGTCGGTGCCGGTCGAAAGCCGCCCCGCCGTGCAGGGCCTGTCCGACCTGCTGATGAACGTGTGCGGCGCCACCGGCACGATCGTCGCGGGCGCGATCGTGGGCGGGCTGTCGTACGGGGTGCTCGGGCTGGTGGTGGGGGTGATGGTGACGCTGGCCGGAGTCTGGCTGGCGATCTCCTGGCACCGCGCGCCGGGAGAGGTCACCGCCTGACGTCACTTCGCGTCGGCGTAGCAGGCGACCGCGACCGCCTCCATCGGGAACCGCACCGGCGTCTGCCCGAACAGCAGCCGGCTGGCCTCGGCGGCCGACTCCGACACCGCGGCGATGACCTCTTCGGCCTGGCCGAGCGGGCAGTGCACCATGATCTCGTCGTGCTGGAAGAACACCAGCCGGGCCGGCCCGGACAACCGCCCCCGCAGCACCGCCATCAGCACCAGCGCCCACTCGGCGGCCGTGGCCTGCACGACGAAGTTGCGGGTGAACCGCCCCCGGTCGCGCAGCGCCCTGCTCCCCTCGGGCCCCGACACCAGGGACTTCCACCGGTCGGACGGCGGCGGGCTGGTGCGGCCGAGCCAGGAACGCACCAGCCGCCCCTCCTCCCCGGCCTTGGCCGCGTCCTCGACGAACTGGTAGGCCTTGGGGAAGCGCTGCCGCATGACCGCCAGCAGCTTGGGCGCGTCACCGCTGGTGCCCCCGTACATCGCGGACAGCATCGCGATCTTGGCGTTGTCGCGCTCGCCCCCGAACGACTTGGCCAGCGCCGAGTAGAGATCGATCTCCCCCGCCGCCCGCGCCAGCCCGTTGTCTCCGGCCATCGCGGCCAGCACCCGCGGCTCCAGCTGGGCGGCGTCGGCGACGATCAGGGTCCAGCCGTCGTCGGCGACCACCACGCGGCGCATCACCTTGGGGATCTGCAGCGCGCCGCCGCCGCTGGTGGCCCACCGCCCCGACACCACGCCGCCCACCACGTACTCGGCACGGAAACGCCCGTCGCGCACCCATTGGTCGGCCCAGACCCACCCGTGGAAGCTGTAGAGCCTGGCCAGCTCCTTGTAGGCGAGCAGCGGCGCGACGGCCGGATGGTCGATCTGCTTGAGCTCCTCCGACCGGGTGGTCCTGAGCGCGACCCCCGCCCCCTTGAACGCCTTGGCCAACTGCTGCACGGAGTCGGGATTGACCGGATGCCCGAACGCCGCCGACACCTCGTCGGCCAGCGCCTGGAGCTTGGCCGGGCGCATGCCGTGCACCGGGCGCGGCCCGAGCAGGTCGGTGAGCAGGGCGTCGTGCACGTCCCGGCGCCACGGCATGCCGTCGTGGCCCATCTCGGCGGCGATCAGCGCACCGGCCGACTCGGCCGCCACCAGCAGCCGGAACCGCCCGGGGTCCGGCAGCGCCTCGATCCGGCGCAGCTGGTCGGCCAGCACCTCCGCCACCGCCTCCGCGCCGAGCGGCTCGGGCGCGAACAGGGTGTCGGGCATGTTGGGCTGCTCGTCGGGCACCGGCAGGCCGTGCAGCCTGGCGTGGGCGGCCTTGGCCGAGCGCGGCTGACCGTAGCGGCCCTCGTGAGCGAGCAGCAGGCCCTCGGTGAGGGCCAGGTCGTGACAGCGTGACACCCGCACGCCGCCGCGCAGCAGGGGCGGATATGTCTCCCGCGCGTCCGCCCAGACCCAGCGCGGCCGCTCGGCTTCGAGCTCTTGTACGGCCCGCGCCAGGTCGTCGACCTGACGAGCCGCACCGCCGACCGGAAGGATCGTCCGGTCTGTCACCACTACGTGCACGCCGTCCAGCCTGCCAGGTGACTACGACAAACTGATGTGCACCTCGTCCTCCATCGGCGGATCCACCTCCTGCGGCAGGCAGCCGGTGGCGGCGAAGCAGCGCACCTTGAGCAGGTCCGGCGTGACCGAAAGGTGCAGGAACTGCTTGAAGAACGGTGGTGTGTCCCAGTCGGAGAGCTCGGAGAGGTACCGGTGGAAGACCGTGCCCACGGGCAGCCGGAACGGCATCGGCCACGCCCCGAGCAGCCGGGCCGCCCACCTCATCCTGCGGGTGATCGTGATGGGTCCCGCGACGGGCCGGACCGGGGTGTTCTTGATCTGCTCCGCCATGATGCAGGCGGCCTCGGCCGGCGTGAGGTAGATCCACTTCATCCGGAGCCGCTTGGCGTACAGCTGGCTGTAGAAGGACAGCGAGTCGCCGCGCAGCGGGTAGCACTTGAAGTCGTCCTCGTGCACGCCCGCCACGTCCACCCGGCGGGTGGTGTGGGTGGCGTGCATGAACGCGCCCCCGCCGCCGGAGACGATGTACTGGATCACCCGGTCGCCCACTCTGACGGGGTAGCGCTGGTAGTTGTGCACGTCGCCGCCGATGGCGGCCACGTAGCGGTGTTCGGGGGCGCGGATGATGTCGTCGATCGTGCCGCCGCCCTCGAGCGGGGACGGCTTGTAGTCGTTGCGCGTGTAGATCGGCTTGCCGGTGACGAGGATCTTCGGGCGCGGGTCCAGGGAGACGCGGCGCAGCCACTCGGTCTGCTGCGCGTCGATCCCCCCTTGGATGCCGGTGTCGACGCCCACGATGAGCAGGCTGGGGGTGTCGATCACCCAGTACGGCCCCGGCTGCGTGGCCTGCTGCGACGGCCGCTCCCTGAACCTGCGCGCCTCGGCCAGGCGCCGCTCGTCGATCGTGTCCGACTTGCGCCAGAGCAGGGCGCGTAGCCCGAACTCCCGCTTGGGCTTGAGCGGCGGGGCGTCGCAGAACACGCGCATGAAACCGCCGAGCCCGTCGTACCAGTCGTGGTTGCCGGGGATCGCGTAGATCGGAGGGTCATAGTCCTTGTACGGCCGGAAGAACTTGTTCTCGTACTCGTTGCCGGACCCGGCCGGATACAGCACGTCGCTGGCGATGACGGCGAAGGAGGTACCTTCGCCCACCTTGAGCAAGCCGGGCACGACCGCGTACTGGGAGGCGTCACCCTCACCCGTGTCACCGAGCAGCAGGAAGCTGAAGCTCTCCCCCACCTCGGGCCGCACGCGGAAGTCCGGGTCGGCGCCACGGGCCGCCTGCTCGGCCACCCACCTGCGGCGCACCTGCCCGGACGGGTCGCCTAAGAGCCCGGCGACGATCTGGTTGCGCGAGTGCCACAGCGTGCGCGGGCTGAACCAGGTGAACCCCTTCGTGTCCGGTCTCAACCCGGTGAACGTGCCGATCCGCTGGCACGACCACCCCGCGCCTTCCTCCGACACCCGGGAGGAGAGCTGCTTTCCACGCTCAGCCGCGACTTCCACCATGACCACATCTTTACCGCGATCTTCCCCAAGCCGCACCCACTTCCCCAAGCACATCCGGAACGCAGCGTGCCGCAGGGAACACAATCGGTTCGTGATGGTGTACTCTCACGCCCCAAGCAAGCGGTTCGTCGCCGTGAGGGGGGCTGCCATGGCCCGGAACGGTTCGGACGACGCCACCCGGAAAGGCACCATGGGGGTGGCCGCCGTTGAGGGGTTGCTGGCGTACGCCGGCAGACGGTCACGCTGGGGCGGGGGCGCGCTCAGCAGGGTCCACGAGGCGATCGGGCTCAGCCGGGAGCTGGCCGCCGCGGACCCCGACGAGCACTCCGTGCTGCTCGCCCGCTGCCTGCGGGCCGCCGCCAAACTGCTGCTGCGGCGCGGCCGGGCCCAGGAGGCGCTGCCCTTCGCCCAGGAAGCCGTCGAACTCTGCCGCCCGTCGGGTGGCGCGCCGCTGATCGTCTCGCTGGCCTGCGTGTCGGAGGTCTACGAGGCCCTCCAGCGCTACGGCGACGCGGCGGAGGCCATGACGGAGGCCACGGCGGTCGACCCACCCGACTGACCCCCTCAGGGGATCAGGATGCCCGGGTTGAGGATGCCCGCGGGGTCGAGCCGGGACTTGACCGCCCGCAGGATGTCCACGCCCACCGGCCCCAGCTCCGCCGCGTACGCCTCGCGGTGGTCGCGGCCGACGCCGTGGTGGTGCGAGATCGTGCCGCCCGCCGCCACGATGGCCGCGCTGACCGCCTCCTTGGCCCGCTCCCACTGCTCCACCGGGTCCCCCTTCTGGGCGGTGACGACGGTGAAGTACAGCGAGGCCCCGGTCTCGTACACGTGCGAGACATGGCACATGACCAGCGGCGACTCCAGGGCCCCGAGCAGCGCCAGCCGCACCGCGTCGTACAGGCGGGGCAGCGCGGACCAGAACCCGGCCGTCTCCACGGTCTCCACCGTCGCGCCGACGGCCAGCAACGAGTCGCGCAGGTACGGCGCCGCGAACCGGCCGTGCTCCCACGCCTGTCCCGGCTCGGTCCCGAGCGGCACCCCGCCCATCCGCGCCAGCACGGCCCCCGCACCGGCCCGCCGCCCCTCGACCGACGTCGCGGCCTCGGCCGACGTCGCGGAACCCTGCGCCGCCGGTCCTTCGTAGCCCGCGATCACCAGGCAGCCGGAGTCCCCGCCCCCGATGGCGTCCGGCCGGGCGAGCCCGATCATGGTCTCCGTCTCGTCCGAGAGCCGCAGCACCGTCGGCAGCGGCCCTTCCTGCGCCAGTGCCCGCAGGGCGGCCGTCCCCTCCCGGAACGACCCGAAGCGCCACCCTTCGTACACCCGCCGCTCGGGCACCCGCCGCACCCGCAGCCGCAGTGCCGTGATCACGCCGAACACCCCCTCCGACCCCAGCAGGAGCTGCCGCAGATCGGGCCCGGCCGCCGACTTCGGCGCGCGCCCCAGGGACAGGTCGCCGGAGGGCGTGGCGACGGTCAGCCCCACCACCATGTCGTCGAAGCGCCCGTACCCCGCCGAAGCCTGCCCGCTGGACCGGGCCGCCGCGAAGCCGCCCAGCGTGGCGTACTCGAACGACTGCGGGAAATGTCCCAGGGTCAGCCCGTGCCGTTCGAGCAGCCGCTCGGCCTCGGGCGCCCGGAGGCCGGGCTCGACGGTGACGACCATCGACTCGGCGTCGACCGAGACGAGCCGGTCGAGCCGGGCCAGGTCCAGCGCCACCACCCCGGCGAAGCCGGACCGGGACGCCGCCAGGCCGCCCACCACGGACGTGCCGCCGCCGAAGGGCACCACCGCGATCCGCTCGGCGGCGCACACCCGCAGCAGCGCGGCCACCTCGTCGTGCGAGCCGGGCAGCACCACGGCGTCGGGCGCGTCCGACCCGTCTCCCGCGCGCATGCGCAGCAGGTCGGGCGTCGACTTGCCGCGCGTGTGCCCGATCCGGGCCGCGCGCGAGGTCAGCACGTGCTCGTGGCCCACCACCTCGGCCAGAGCGGCCAGGAGCGCGGGCGAGAGCGCGACTGTGGCCAGCCGTACGGACTCGAACGAGGAGGAGGGCGCGGCCGGCTCGCGCACGCCCAGCAGGTCGTGGAGCAGCTCGCGGATCTGCGGGGGCAGCTCACGGGCCTTGGCGGGGTCGCCCCAGCCCGACCAGAGCATGGGTTCGTTCAGCACGTCTACACTGTGACATATGACGTCGATTCGTCACAATGACGGCGTGCTGGACGCGGCCCGCGACTGCGTGCTCGCCTACGGGGTGCGGCGCACCACGCTCACCGACGTGGCGCGCCGGGCGGGGGTGTCCCGGATGACGCTCTATCGCCGCTGGCCGGACGTGCGGAGCCTGGTCGCCGATGTGATGACGCGGGAGTGGGTGCTGGCGGTCACGGATCTCGACATGTCGGATCCGGTGGCGGCGGTCGTCGAAGGGGTACGACGGCTGCGTGGGCATCCGCTCTGGCGCAAGATCGTGGAGGCGGATCCGGAGCTGCTCCTGCCGTACCTGCTGGATCGGCGCGGCGCCACCCACGAGGCGGTGCTGGCCGTGCTCGAAGACGTCGTCGGCGACCGCCGCAAGGCCAGGGCGGTGCTGCTGGTGGCGCAGTCGTTCCTGCTGTCGGCGCCCACCATGCTCGACCCCGTGACCCTCGACGAACTCGACGCCGAACTCGCCACCCTGCTGGAGGCCTACCTTGGATAGCTCGCTGAACGCGCCGCGACGGGCCCGCGAGCTGGCCGTGGTCGCGGAGGAGACCGTCGATGTGCTGGTCGTGGGCCTGGGCGCGACGGGTGCGGGCGCGGCGCTCGACGCCGCTTCGCGTGGTCTCAGCGTAGCGGCGATCGACGCGCACGACCTGGCGTTCGGCACATCGCGGTGGAGTTCCAAGCTCATTCACGGCGGGCTCCGCTACCTCGCCAGGGGCCAGGTGGGCGTCGCCCGCGAGAGCGCCGTCGAGCGCGGCATCCTGCTGCGGCGGACGGCTCCGCACCTGGTCAAGGCACACCCGTACGTGCTGCCGCTGACGCCGGAGGTCTCCAGGCCCCAGGCGAAGCTGCTGATGACCGGCTACCGACTCGGCGACGCGCTGCGCGCCACCGCCCTGACGCCGCGCCGGCTGCTGCCCGGCCCGTCCCGGCTGACGGCCGCCCGGGCGCACACGCTGGCGCCCATGCTGAGCGAGCACGGTCTGCGGGGCGGGCTGCTGTCCTGGGACGGCCGCGTGCTCGACGACGCCCGGCTGGTCGTCGCCATCGCCAGGACGGCGGCGGCGCACGGGGCGCGGATCCTGACCCGTTGCCGCGCCCTGGAGCTGACCGGCGAGGGCGCCAAGGTCCGCGACGAGCTGACCGGCGCGGAGTTCGGCATCCGGGCCAGGACGGTGATCAACGCGGCGGGCGTGTGGGCGGGCCTGCTGGATCCCCAGGTGACACTGCGCCCGTCGCGCGGCACGCACCTCGTGCTCCGCCCCGGGACCCTGCCCGGCCTCCTGTCCGGGCTGCACATCCCGATACCCGGAGAGAGCAATCGATTCGCGCTCGTACTCCCCCAAGCCGACGGCCGCGTGTACGTGGGCCTGACCGACGAACCCCTCGACGGCCCCGTCCCCGACGTGCCCGAGGCGCCCGAGGAGGACATCAGGGCGCTCCTGAGCGTGCTCAACACGGTACTGGCGGTGCCAGTGGCCCGCGAGGCCGTCGCGGGCGCCTACGCGGGGCTCAGGCCGCTCCTGGCGGCGGACGGGCGGACGGCCGACGTCTCCCGGAGGCACGCCGTCTTCGCGGATGGAGGCCTCATCACGGTCGTGGGCGGCAAGCTCACGACATACCGGCGGATGGCGGAGGACGCGGTGGATCGAGCGGTCTCGGCGCGGAACCTCCCAGCGGGCCCGAGCCGCACCACCTCGATGCCGCTCGTCGGAGCCGTCCAGAATCATGGTGCCCCGCCCCCGGCCGGCGGGCCGGACCGCACGCCCGAGCGGCTGGTCGCCCGCTACGGCTCCGAGGCGGCGGCCGTGCACGAACTCGTCAAGGCGCATCCCGAAGAGGTCTGTCTCGGCATCACCCTGGGCGAGCTGCGGTGGTCCGTCGCCCACGAGGGCGCTCTCGACGCGGACGACCTGCTCGACCGCAGGACCAGGATCGGGCTCGTCCCCGAGGACAGGGCGGCGGCGCTGCCCGCCGCGCGGGCGGCGTTTGCCGGATAACACCTTTACCCCCTCACCGTTAGGTTAGTCTTACCTAATTCGCTATGAGGGAGGAAGGCGTTGACCAGGGCCTGCGAGCATCCGGACGGCTCCCACACCGGCGCTGTGCCGAATCTGGCCAGCGCCACCGTGGGAGCCCGGCTGTGGCTACTCGTCGAGTACGACGGGCCGTGGCCGTCGCATCTGGAAAGCTTCGAGCTTCCTGAGAGAATCTCGAAACTCGTGCAGCGCGCCCTCGAACGTGGCATCCGGCCCCAGCTCATCCGCCGCCCCGGCCGGCGAGCCCGCCCGCAGGAGCAGGACCTGCGTGTGCTAGTGGGCTACGCCGTCGGCCCCAACCCCTGGCTGGCCAGCGGAGTCATCGCAGGTCCCGAAGATCTCGACCTCGACGCGCTGGTGGCCGGAGTGGTCCCGGAGTCCTGCATACTTGAAGACGAGCCGGTATTTCTGGTCTGCACGCACGCCAAGCGCAATGCGTGTTGCGCCCGCATTGGACTACCCCTCGCTCGGACACTGGCCGAAAACTGGCCGGACAGAGTGTGGGAAACGTCACACGTTGGCGGCGATCGCTACGCCGCCAACCTCGTGTGCTTGCCACACGGAATTTTCTACGGCAGCATGTCTCAGGCTGCTGCGATCGCAGCGGCTAACGCGTACCGGTCGGGCGAGATCATTCTCGACCGTTACCGGGGACGCGCAGGCATCCCTGAGCCATTGCAAGCCGTCGAGCACTTCGCCCGAACCCATACGGGAGAGCGTTCTGTCGGCGCAGTGGCCGTGGAATCCTCCAGGTCGGACGGCGACGTCACCGAAGCCATCGTGCGCTGCGGCGACGTCCGGTTCCAGGTTGTGGTTGAGCCATCGGTGCTCCAAGCGCCGTGTGGTACGGCTTGCGCCGAGCAGATCACCACCTACCGGCTGGTTTCGCTGGACAGGCTCAGGCCTGTGCGGTACGCCACGCCCGCGCTTACCTGATCACGGGAACATCACGGCCTACCTTTGCGTTGGAACAGTGACGCCGAAAGCGTCCAATGCGGCTCAATTACTGAAATACCTCTCACGAAGGTGGTTTTCTCATGTCTCAGGTACGTCGGCAGCTCGCCCGCCCGCGCCCCAGCTGGGGTTGGCAGGATGATGCCGCGTGCCGGGGTGAGGACCTCGTGCTCTTCTTCGGCCCCGATGGGGAGCGGCAGCCCGAGCGTGACGTGCGCGAGCGGAAGGCCAAGGCGATCTGCGCCCAGTGCCCTGTCCGCAACGAGTGCCTGGACTACGCGCTGTCCCGTCCGGAGAAGTACGGCACGTGGGGTGGCCTGAACGAGGACGAGCGCGCTTCCGAGCGTCGCCGTCGCATGCGCCGCGCGGCCAGCGCCGGCATCTCCGCCGCCTGACTCCACCCGGCAGCGTCCGTGATCACCGCGTGATCACGCAGTTGTCCCGATGAGCCGGAGCCTGGCCCGCCACGTCCAGGCTCCGGTGAACCCGGTCGGGACAACTGCTTGATCAAGCACCAGCTCTACCCCGAGCACGCGCTTCAGCCCGGCGTCATCCGTGACGCCGGGCTGAAGTGGTTTCCGGATCTATGTGCCCCAGGATCAGCACCTTCCGTGACAGGTGCCGCTGGATCGTTACCTCTGACTCGGTACCGCCGGCTCAGGCCATCTCGGTGCCGCCGGCTCAGACGATCAGGTCGTCGAACTCGCCGTCCTTGGCGCCCAGCACGAACGCGGTGATCTCCGCCCGCGTGTACACCAGGGCGGGCCCCTCAGGGAAGCGCGAGTTACGCATCGCCACCTCCCCTGTGGGCAGATCGGCCACCTCGACGCAGTTGCCGTTCGGGTTGCTCCACTTGCTCTTTCGCCAGACGGCGGAAAGGCGACCGGCGGGCGTTCCGTTCCGGAACTCATGCATGGGGAAGCTCCCTCGCGCGCTTACGGATGCACGTGCAGCCGTGGTTGCGAGATCACGATACGGTAGCGACAAGATCGCTATATAGGTGATGACCAAAATCCTCTTATGGTGTGGATCACACCGAAAGCAGGCGCTCCAGGAAGCGTTTGGTCTGCTCAGGGGAGTCGGCCTGGACGCTCAACCGGTCCATGACCTGCATGTAATGCTCGGACTCCGCCGGCTTGTCGAGATAGAGGGCGCTGGTGAGCTGCTCCAGGTAGACGACGTCGGGCAGGTCACGCTCGGGGAAGCGCAGGATGCTGAACGGCCCGCCGGCCGCCGCGTGCCCACCGCGTTCGAACGGGATGACCTGAACGGTGACGTTCGGCCGTGCCGTCATCTCCAGCAGGTGCTCGACCTGCTCGCGCATCACCTCGCGGCCGCCCAGCGCGCGCCGCACCACGGCCTCGTCGATGACCGCCCACAGCTTGAGCGCCCGGTCGCCGGTCAGCCGGTCCTGGCGCCTGGTGCGCAGCGCGACGCGCCGGTCGAGCTCCGCGACGGGAGTCGTCTCGTGCGCCAGCTTGATCACCGCCCTGGCGTAGGCGGGCGTCTGGAGCAGGCCGGGCACGAACTGGTTCTCGTACGTCCTGATGACCGAGGCCGCGCCCTCCAGCCCGATATACACCTCGAACCAGCCGGGCAGCAGGTCACCGTACTTGTGCCACCAGCCGGGCGCGTTGGCCTGCCGGGCCAGTTCGAGCAGCGGCGCCCGCTCGGCGGGGTCGGTGACGCCGTAGAGCGTGAGCAGGTCGGCCACGTCGCGCTCCTTGAAGCTGACCTGGCCGAGCTCCAACCGGCTGATCTTCGCGTGAGAAGCGCGAATCGCGTACCCCGCGTCCTCCCGCGAGATACGCTGCTCCGTGCGGAGCCTGCGCAGCTGCGTACCCAGCAGAATCCGCAGGACCGTCGGGCTTCCCGGCGAGTGGCCGATCACGTTCCCTTCCGCACTCAGTGCGCTCACACTACCGCTCCCAGATCATCTGCACGTGCAGATGCGATTTGCATCTGTAAACACCAAAAGTCTTGCATCGGTAAGCACACGCCGTAAAGATGGGCATTGGATCACCTAGACCGCGCTTCGGGGGCCAAGATGACGACTTTCGACGCTCGGCCGCAAGCCGCCACCGGCGCTCAGGCGCCGGGTTGGCTGCTGCCCATTCTGCTCGAAGGGCGACGCGGTCCGTGTGACGCGGTCTTCCCTTTTCGCGAACTCAGCACGTTCGAGCCCGAGTGTGTGGCCTCTGCCAGGCGGTTCGTCGACCGGACGTTGACCTCGTGGGGCTCCGACGGCATCGTCTTCGATGCCCAGCTGGTGGTCTCCGAGCTCGTCACCAACGCGATGCGGCACGGCGGCGGCGCCATTCAGCTCCGGTTGCTGAGCCGGCTGCGTGAGGTGGCATGTGTGGTGAGCGACTACAGCCGGCACGCGCCGGCCGCCACCCCCGCCACCGACATCTTCGCCGAATACGGTCGCGGCCTGCGGCTGGTCGAGGCGCTCACCACGGGCTGGGGCTGGCTCACCCCCGGCGGCCAGGGCAAGCTCGTCTGGGCCGTCCTGAGCGCCTGACTCTGCTCCGAGCACCTCAGACCTCGGCCAGCAGTTCGAGCACGTCGGCGTCGCTGAGCTGGTCGAAGTGCTCGTACCACTGCCCGACCGCCCGGAAATCGGCCGGCATCCGCAGCACCACCACCTCGTCGGCCTCCTCGCGCATGGCCTCGACGGTGTCGCGGGCGCCCACCGGGACGGCCAGCGTCAGCCGGCCCGGCCTGGCCACGCGGACTGCCCGGAGCGCGGCCCGCGCGGTCGCGCCCGTGGCCAGGCCGTCGTCGACCACGATCACCTCGCGACCGGCGATGTCGGGCAACGGGCGGTCACCCCGATAGACCTTGACCCGGCGGGCCAGCTCGCGCCGCTCCTCCGCGACCACCTCCGCCACCGACGCGGGCGTCATCCCGAGCCTGCGCAGCAGGAGCAGGTCGAACACCGGTTCGCCGCCCTCGGCTATCGCGCCGACGCCCAGTTCGGGCGTCGGCGGATAGCCGATCTTGCGGGTGACGAGCACGTCGAGCCGGCCGCCGATGCCGCGGACGATGGGCACGGCCACCGCCACGCCGCCGCGCGGCAGCGCCAGCACGAGGGGGTTCCGCGCGCCGCGCAGGCGTTCCGCGAGCATCTCCCCTGCTTGCGCACGGTCCGCGAACAGCAGGTCCATGCAGGGGTATTACCCGATCAGGGCCGGTTTCTGCCCGTCCGGCGCATCTCCTTGTGAATGACCTTCCACTTGTCCCGCTGCTCCTTGCGGAGCCGCGCGTCGGTGCGCGAGGCCATCCAGGTGGCCTCGCGCTGGAGCTTGCGCCAGCTCAGCAGCCGCCGCTCGGGCAGCTCGCCGTTCTCCAGCGCGGCGAGCACCGCGCAGCCGGGCTCGCTCTCGTGGCCGCAGTCGTCGAACCGGCAGCCGGCCGCCAGCTCCTCGATGTCGGAGAAGACGAGTTCGACACCCTCGCTCATGTCGTAGAGGCCGACCCGGCGGATGCCCGGCGTGTCGATGACCAGCCCGCCGCCCGGCAGCGGGATCAGCTCCCGGTGCACGGTGGTGTGGCGGCCCCGCCCGTCGGCGGCGCGCACCTGCTGGGTGTCCATCACCCCGCCACCCGCCATGGCGTTGACGAGCGTGGACTTGCCCGCGCCCGACGGGCCGAGCACGACGGCCGTGCGCGAGCCTTCGAGGTAGCCGCGGGCGAGCTCGACGCCGTCGCCGCGCATCGAGGAGACGGCGTGCACGTCGACGCCCGGCGCCGCGGTGCGCACGTCGGCGAGGAGCTCGTCCAGGCCCCGGTCGAACAGGTCGGACTTGGTGACGAGCACGACCGGCGTGCCGCCGGACTCCCAGGCCAGGGCGACGAGCCGCTCGATGCGGCCCAGGTCGGCGAAGTCCGTGGCGTGCATGGACGGCTCGGCGACGAAGACGATGTCGACGTTGGCCGCGAGCACCTGGCCCTGGCCGTCGCCGGACAGCCCGCCGCGCGAGTCGCGGCTGACGCCGCCCCGGACGAAGGCGCTGGTTCGCGGCAGGACCGCGTCGAGCTCGTACCGGCCCTCTGGGAGCTCTCTGAGCGCGACCCAGTCTCCGACACAGGGCAGCGCCACGGGGTCGTCAGCGGACGCCCTGCGGACGCGGGCGCCGTATTTGGCGTGCTGCTGCCCGTCGGCGGCGATCACCTCGGCGGCGCCGCGATCGACCCGGGACACCCGGGCCGGGACGGTCAGCGGTGGCAGCTCGGCGGCGCGGGATTCGGTCCAGCCGAGCAGGAACAGATCGGAAAACAACGGAGTGACACCTTTGTGGTCGAGAAGGACCCGGGTCGCTACGCGTGACTACGCGGACACCCGGAGGTTGACAGACGGCAAGCGGAACAGAACAACCCGCATGGTCTTCACCTCCTCGCTCCTGTTGGGGACAGACTCTACGCATCCCTGCTGGGGATTCGCAACGACTTTCTTCCCGATCTATTGAACCTGGGGCCACATTCTGCGCGTACTTCCTGCCGACTGCACTTTGAAAGGGGAATGATGCGAGTCAGCACGTGTCCCCCGCCCTCGGCCGAGGGAGTCGCCCCCATGGGCAAGCCACGCTCACGCCACCGGATGAGGCGAGTACGTCCGGATGACGAAGTGGTCGTCTCCACGCTCTACCGGGAGTACCACCGGCCGCTGCTGGCATTCGTGATCCGGCTGACGGCGGGCGATCGGCAATGGGCCGAGGACGTCGTGCAGGAGACCATGATCCGCGCCTGGCGAAGTTCCGAGCAGCTCGATCCTGACTCAGCTTCCCTTATGCCCTGGCTAGCGACGGTCGCACGCCGTATCGTGATCGATGACCGGCGGCGCAAGGAAGCCCGCCCGCCGGAATCAGGCGACGGCCCGCTGGAGAGCATGCCTGTGCCGGACGAGATGGAGGGACTGCTGCACCAGGTGGTCGTATCCGAGGCGCTGATGGCGTTATCACCGGCCCACCGCGAGATCCTCAACGAGACGATCTTGCGAGACCGGTCGGTCAACGACGCCGCGTTGGCGCTCGGCATACCCGTTGGCACAGTGAAGTCCCGGGTTTATTACGCGGTCCGCGCGTTGCGCGTCGCACTGCAGGAGAGAGGGGTGACGGCGTGAACAGAGTCGAGCATACGGACGTAGGCGCCTACGCCCTCGGCCTGCTGGACGACGACGACAGGCTGGCCTTCGAAGCGCACCTCGCCTTCTGCCCGTCGTGCACGGCGGAACTGTCCGAGCTGGCCGGGGTGGCCAGCGTGCTGACGGGGATCGGGCCGGTGCGAGCAGACCCCCCTCCTGATTACGGGCAGGCCGATGTCATCGACCTGCTCCGGCGTCAGAAGGCGGAGGACCGGCGGTCCAGGAAGAGCACGTTAGTGATCGGGCTGGCGGCCTCGGTCGCGCTGGTGGCCGGCGGACTCGCGGTCGGCACCCAACTCGGGGGCAATGACGCGGCGCCGGTCGTGGCGTCGGACCAGCACGCGCATCTGGGCCCCGCGGAGCAGTTCTACGCCGACGGGACGCCGATCCCGGGCGTCGGCGCGGACGGCGTGTCCGGCGGGCTGGTGCTGGAGTCCAAGGGCTGGGGCACGCATGCCGCGCTCAAGCTCGCGGGGGTGAAGGGACCGCTCGAATGCGAGCTGATCTCGGTGTCGAAGTCGGGGCAGAAGCGGATCATGACCGGCTGGTCGGTGCCGCCCGCCGGATATGGCGTGCCCGGTTCGCCCGAGCCCCTCTACATGCACGGGGGCAGTCCATGGAAGATTCAGGACATCGATCATTTCGAAGTGGTCACCACCACAGGTAAGACTTTACTTACCGTCAGAGCCTGAACGAGCACTTCAGAAGCCCTTCCACCGCAGGTGGGAGGGCTTTTTTATACCCCTCGCCTTATGTGTACTTTTACCGATAACTCGATTGAACCCCTTCGAGGCCGGGTCGCGTACTGCTTGCCGTACCAACCCGAATGACAATCCTTGAAGAGGTTTCATCATGTCGATTCGCACGCTCGCCCTGTCCGGGGCACTGCTCGCCACCGGCCTTCTCGCTCCCGTCACCGCGGCTCAGGCGACTGTCGCGGCCTCCGGTGACGACGTGTACCTCGCCGCCGGATTGCGTGGCGCCAACGAGGTGGGCGTCAAGGGTGACGCCGATGGCCGTTCGACCGTCGTCATCAAGATCAGTGGCAACGAGGTCACGTTCGCGGCCCGCTGGAACAAGATCGACTCACCTACCGCCGGGCACATCCACCAGGCTGCCAAGGGTGCCAACGGCGACGTCAAGCTCGAGTTCTTCACCAAGCCGCTGCCCACGTCCGCGCTCGGCGTGACCGGCACCGTCACAGCCGACCCGACGCTGGTCAAGGCGCTGATCGACGACCCCGGCGGCTTCTACGCCAACCTGCACGACGCCGCCCACCCCAAGGGCGCGGTCCGCGGCCAGTTCCACCGGCTGAACAAGCCGATCGACCTCAACGGCGTCCTCCAGGGCAGCAACCAGGCCACGCTCTCCTCACGCGCCGACGGCACCAAGGAAGTGCCGGCCGACGACGGCAAGAAGCGCGGTGACCAGGACGGTCAGGCCACCTGGTGGCTGCGCCCGAACGGCTCGGTCATCGGCTACACGGCCTTCTGGACCGGGCTCGCCCCGGTGACCAACGGCCACATCCACAAGGGAGCGAGCGGCAAGAACGGCGACGTGGTCGCCGACCTGTTCGCCGACGCCGCGGGCCTGCCGTCGAACCTGACCGGCATAGCGGGCGAGACCAAGGTCGCCGCGCCGATCGTCAAGCGCATCGCCGCCAACCCCGGCCGCTACTACACGAACCTGCACACCACGGAGTTCAACGGCGGCGCGGTGCGCGGCCAACTCTCCGGCGACCCGTTCGACCACCCCCGCGCGGTCACCGCCGAGGTCCTGAAGGGCGCCCAGATCTACGCCTGCACCCAGCAGCCCGGCGCGGCCCCCGCCTTCACCCAGTTCGGCGTGTCCGCCAAACTGCGGCGCGGCATCGACCACTCCTTCGTGACCCCCGCCGCCGGACCACCGCAGTGGATCGCTCCAGACGGCAGCGCGGTGCGCGGAACCCTCGTCACCAAGACCCCGAACGGCGACGGCAACATCCCCGAACTGGTCCTGGACGCCACCCAGTCCGGCAAGAACACCGGCCTGCTGGCCCACGCCACCACGATCCTGCGCCTCAACACCGAGGGCGGCGTGGCCCCCGCGGGCACCTGCACCGTGGGCGCCAAGACCCAGGTCGACTACAAGGCCGACTATCTCTTCCTGGGCTGACTGTTCCTGGGCCGGCCGTTCCTGGGCCGGCCGACCAACTGAAGACCAGGTCCGAGCGGGCGATTCGGTCCCGCCCGCAAGGACCGCCCCCGGCTGATGGCGGCGACTTTCCCCCGCCCGCCACCGGCCACCGCCTTCGGGGGCAAACCGGCCCGCCCCCGAAGGCACCCGACGCCCCGCCGTAACCCTCCGTACGGCGGGGCGTCCGCGTGTCTTCTCTGCTGTTACGGCCTCTCTTGTTACGCGCCGCCGCGCTCATCCCCACCGACCAGGGCTTTTCAGAGCCGATCTGTTACGCACCCCCCGCTGACCAGCGCTCCCTGAAGGATTCAGCCTGGCAGCAGAAGATGACCGACGCCGACAAGCGCGGCCTGACCCCGCTGTTCTGGTCCAACGCCAACCTCTACGGCATCATCGGCCTCGGCCTGGCCGCCTGACCTGCCCCGCTCCTGGCGATCAGGCCGATCGCGATATCGGAGCGGCACGACGCAGAGCGGCAGGGACAGCCGCTCCCCAGTGGGAGGTCCGAGGCCGGGATGTTCATTCGGTGATGTGCCAGGCCCGAGCAGAGGTTTCGGTGTTACACGCGGCCAGGAGTCGCAGGCCGTCGCCGGAAGGGGTGCCGGGTTCGGCGGAGTAGGTCAGGAGGGTGAGGGCCTGGTCGCCGGGCAGCTCGAAGGCCTCGAAGTCGAGGTCGAGGTCGCCGATGGCGGGGTGGTGGAAGCGTTTGGTGCCGTGCTGGTGCACGTAGACATCTTGGGCGGCCCACCAGGCGCGGAAGGGGTCGCTGCGCATGGACAGCTCGCCGATGAGGCCCGCCAGGCGCTCATCGTGGGGGTTGCGGGCGGCGGCGATGCGCAGCGCGGCCACCGCCGAGCGGGCGACCTGCGCCCAGTCGGGGTAAAAGCCCTGGGCGTGCGGGTTGAGGAAGGTGAACCGCATCGAGTTCACCGGCAGAACCTCACCGGCGAACATGGGCGCGTACAGAGCCATGCCGAGGGGGTTGGCGGCCAGAATGTCGAATCGATGGTCGCGCACGAACGCCGGCACTCCGGTCATCGCCTCCAGTACCCGGCGGACCGGGGCCCGTACCTCAGGTGTTTTGACGCGGCGGGCGCGGGCCGGTGGGGCGGCGGCGGCGCGGGCCAGGTGGTGCAGGTGCGCGGTCTCGGTGTCGTCCAGTTGCAGCGCGCGGGCGATGGCGTCCAGCACGCTGTCGGAGGCGCCGGCGAGGTTGCCGCGCTCCAGCCGCGTGTAGTACTCGACGCTGACCCCGGCCAGCGCGGCGACCTCGCCGCGCCGCAGGCCTTCCACCCGGCGGCGGCCGTGGGAAGGCAGGCCGGCCTGCTGCGGGCTGACTTTGGCCCGGCGTGAGGTGAGGAATGCCCTGACCTCGCTACGGTTGTCCATATCCCCAGGTTAGGCATCCCGTCCATGGTGAGGGGGTCCCTGCCGGTACCCCTTTAGCCGGTGACTGTCTCCCCCCGCCGGTGAGGGGTTAGCTGGAAGCACAGGCCCCCACCAGAGGAAGGCCGATCGCGCACGGCCGCTAGGGCGGGCAAAGAAGCGTTTGCCCGGTCGCGGCAGCCGGGATATCCCGGGCCGACCTGGCCGAGGTAGGTCAGCGGCCAGGCTCCCGAGCAGCACGACCACCGGGCCTGGCCACACGAGGGAGAACGGTCATGAAGTATGTGAAGCTGGGCGATCTGAACGTGTCCCGGATCGGGTTGGGTGCGATGGGCATGTCCCACGGCTACACCGATTCGGGAACCGACGAGGCCGAGTCGATCGCCACGCTGCACCGCGCCCTGGAGTTGGGTGTCACGCTGATCGACACCGCGGAGATCTACGGGCCCTACACCAACGAGGAGCTGCTGGGCCGGGCGCTCAAGGGCCGCCGCGACCAGGTGGTCCTGGCGACGAAGTTCGGGCTGATCTCGCACGGCGGAGCGGGTGCATGGACCCTGGACTCCCGTCCCGCCAACATCCGCACCGCGGTCGAGGGGTCCCTGGCGCGGCTGGGCACCGATCACATCGACCTGTACTACCAGCACCGCGTCGACCCCGGCGTGCCGATCGAGGATGTCGCCGGCGCTGTCGCCGAACTGGTCGAACAGGGCAAGGTGCGGGCGTTCGGGCTGTCGGAGGCCGGGCCGGACACCATCCGCCGCGCCCACGCGATCCACCCGGTCGCCGCGGTCCAGTCGGAGTACTCGCTGTGGACGCGCGGCGTGGAGGAGCGGGTCCTGCCGGTGCTGCGGGAGCTCGGGATCGCCCTGGTGCCGTTCGCGCCGCTCGGCCGCGGCTTCCTCACCGGCACGATCAGGTCGGCCGAGCAGTTCAGCGAGGGCGACTTCCGGCACGGCAACCCGCGCTTCACCGGCGCCAACCTTGAGGCCAACTTGCGGATCGCCGATGAGGTCCAGGCGGTCGCCGCTGAGGCGGGAGCGAGTGCGGCGCAGGTGGCGCTGGCGTGGCTGCTGGCCCAGGGCGAGGACATCGTCCCCATCCCCGGCACCAAGCGTGTGCACCGGGTGGAGGAGAACATCGCCGCCGCCGACCTCCAGCCGACCGGAGAGCAACTCGCCCGGCTGTCGGCGTTGCCGCCCGCGGCAGGCGACACCCACACCGAGTCCGGCCTGGCGATGCTCGAACGCTGACCGCGCCCCTCGGCAGATCTTCCCACCAGCCGGCCGTATCAAGCGGCCGTACCGATCATGATGAAGGAACATCCATGCAGACCGTCACGCTGAACAACGGCGTCCATATGCCGATCCTGGGATTCGGGGTCTTCCAGATCCCGGCAGGGCAGACCGAGCAGGCCGTCACCGACGCCCTGGTCGCCGGGTACCGCAAGTTCGACACCGCCGCCTCTTATGAGAACGAAGAGGCCGTCGGCCGGGCCCTGGCCGCCAGCGGCATCCCGCGCGAGGAACTATTCGTCACCACCAAGCTGTGGGTCCAGGACAACCCCGCCGAAGAGCACACCCGCCGGGCGTTCGAGACCTCGGCCAAGAAACTCGGCCTGGACTACCTCGACCTGTACCTGATGCACCAACCCTACGGCGACGTCTACGGCCAGTGGCGGGCGATGCAGGCCCTGCACCGCGAAGGACGGACCAAGGCGATCGGGATCTCAAACTTCTACCCCGACCGCGTCGTGGACATCGTCGACCACAACGACATCACCCCGGCGGTCAACCAGATCGAGGTCCACCCCTTCTTCCAGCGCGCCGCCGACCAGCAGATCAACAGCGAGCGCGGCATCGTCATCGAGTCGTGGGGGCCGTTCGCCGCAGGCAAGAACAACCTGTTCACCGACCCCGTCCTCACCGAGCTCGGCCAGGCGCACGGCAAGAGCGTGCCGCAGGTCGTGCTGCGCTGGCTGATCCAGCGGGGCATCCCGGTCAACGCCAAGTCCGTCAGCCCCGAGCGGATGAAGGCCAACCTGGACGTGTTCGACTTCGAACTCACCGCCGAGGAGATGGACCGCATCGCCGGCCTGGACAACGGCGCCTCACTGTACTTCGACCACCGCGACCCCGCCATGGTCACCTGGCTCGGCAACCGCCGCACCAGCTGATCAAGGAGGCCAGGCGATGGACCGCACCCCACGGACCCTCGACCGCCGCCAAGTCCTGCGCGGCACGCTGCTCCTAGGAGGCACCGTGATCACCGCGACCGCCTGCGGCGGCCGGGACCAACCGGCACCCACGCCAAACAGCGAGCCGGCCTCGCAACCGGCGAGCCCGCCGCCCTCCGCGGCGGCGGCCCGCACGGTCCTGCTGGTCTACTTCTCCCGCCCCGGCGAGAACTACCATTACGGCGGCCGCCGCACTCTCAAGGTCGGCAACACCCAGGTCCTCGCCCAGATGATCAGCCGTCGTCTGGACTGCGACACCTACCGCATCCAGTCCGCCGACCCCTACCCCGACGACTACGAGCAGACCGTCGCC
The DNA here is from genome assembly GCF_019396345.1 of Nonomuraea guangzhouensis. Taxonomy (GTDB): domain Bacteria; phylum Actinomycetota; class Actinomycetes; order Streptosporangiales; family Streptosporangiaceae; genus Nonomuraea; species Nonomuraea guangzhouensis. The sequence continues at coordinate 54,793 of NZ_JAHKRM010000010.1, forward strand.
CGCAACGTCCAAGAACAGAACACCGACGCCCGCCCCGCCATCGCCGGCGCTCTGCCCGACCTCGGCCCCTACCAAATGGTCCTGCTGGCCAGCCCCGTCTGGAACGTCCGCGCACCCATGATCATGACGACGCTCACCGAACAGCTCGACTTCACCGGCCAGACCATCCACCCACTGACCACCTACGCCATGAGCGGCCTGGGCACCACCGAAGCCGACTACGCCGCTTCCTGCCCCGGCGCCGCCCTCGGCCAAGGCCTCGCCGTCCGTGGCGAACAAGTCACCGACGCCGGCCCCGCCATCGACGCCTGGCTTCGCCGCACCGGCCTGCCGCGCGCGTAACCCCCCGGCCGCTGCCGACTTCGGTGATGGGCCCGCGAGGCGGCGGTCTCGGGCAATCGCTTTGGCTGGGCCGCCTCAGGCTGAAGAGCCGGGCAGCAGGCCGGACAGCGCCGTCCGGATGGCGGCCCGGCTCACCCCGTGGGTGCGCGCCAGGGCCGCGATCGATGCGCCCTGGTCCCGAAACGCGGTCCGAACCTCCTCGCGCAGGGCACCGGCCAGCGCGGGCGGCCGGCCGCGGTATCGTCCTTCGGTTTCGGCCGCGGCGATCTCCTCGGCGGTCAGCAGGTTCTGCAGATCGCGCTGGAACTGTCCCACAGCGGTGATCACATTGATGATCAGCGCCGTTGTCGCGTCATCGGCGGACAGGTCGTGGAAGTTCGACAACGGCCCCGACAGGACCCGCAAGACGACTCCGCGGGCCTGGCACCAGTTACGCACGGCGTGGATGTCGACCAGGTCGCGGCAGAGCCGGAACAGCTCCGACACCATGGGGGTGTCGCCAGGGTGCGCAGCGGCAGCGACCTTGGACGAGGTAGGTGAGCGGCCTGTCGGAAAACCAGCTAACCCCGACACTCCGGGCGAGGGCTCCGCAACGTAGTCAGAACTTCATCCCGGAGGCTGGAGGTACGTCTGCGGAGTGAGCGCCTACCTGGCGGCTGGGGACACGCTCGGGGGTGGAGGGCCAGCACCGCACGCCAACAGCGCCCCGCAGCTGGCGGACGACAGCACCGCACGCCAACAGCGCCCGAAGCTGACAGATGACGGCACGGCATGCCGACGAATCGCCGCCAGCAGGCAGACGGTGGCACGGCACGCCCACCACGTCCCGGCTGGGGGCGAGGCGCCGCACCGCGCATATGTGGGCGCGGGCAGAACCTGGCCGCGAGCCCACCCGCCGCGTCCTCCCGGTGGTCGCCGTCCGGGAGGACGCCTCCGGCCCGCCGGACCACGCCACCGGCCAACTGGACGCACGTAACGGCGCCTGGCCCTGTGCGGGTTCAGCGGGCGTTTTCCTGGAGGCCCCCGGCCATGTGCGGCGGGTGGCGGTGGGTGCGGCTTGCCGTAACGGATGAAAGCCGTTCACCCGAAAAGACAAGCCGGATTCAGCGGCCGTTTTTCCCAAAGGCCCTCAGCCACGTGCGGCGGATGAAGGCGGTCTATCCGAAGAAATCAGGCCAGGCCGGGCGCCGGGAACTGGGCGGTGAGTTCGCTGACCTCGTGGTGGACGCGGCTGATGACGTGCTCGGCGTCGCCCTTGGCCAGGGCGGTGACGACCTCGTCCATCCATGCGCCGATCTGCCGCATCTCGGCCGGTCCCATGCCCCGCGAGGTGACAGACGGGGTGCCGATGCGGATGCCGCTCGGGTCGAAGGGCTTGCGGGTGTCGAAGGGGACCGTGTTGTAGTTGGTCTCCAGGCCCGCGCGGTCGAGCGCCTGCGCGGCCGGCTTGCCGCCGATGCCCTTGGGCGTGAGGTCGAGCAGGATGAGGTGGTTGTCGGTGCCGCCCGAGACCAGGTCGAAGCCGCGGCTCGACAGCTCTTCTGCCAGCGCCTTCGCGTTGGTCACCACCTGGTGCGCGTAGGCCTTGAAGTCGTCGGTGGACGCCTCGTGCAGGGCCACGGCGATGGCGGCGGTGGTGTGGTTGTGCGGGCCGCCCTGCAGGCCGGGGAAGACGGCCTTGTTGAGCGCGGTCGCGTGCTCGTCGGTGGTGGCCATGAGCATGGCGCCGCGCGGGCCGCGCAGCGTCTTGTGCGTGGTCGTGGAGATCACGTCGGCGTGGCCCACCGGCGACGGGTGCGCGCCGCCCGCGACGAGGCCGGCGATGTGCGCGATGTCGGCGGCGAGTACGGCGCCCACCTCGCGGGCGATCGACGCGAAGCCCTCGAAGTCGATCGTGCGCGGGATCGCGGTGCCGCCGCAGAAGATCAGCTTCGGCCGGTGCTCCAGCGCCAGCGCCCTGACCTCGTCGAGGTCGATGCGGCCGGTGTCCTGGCGCACGCCGTAGCGGACCGGGTTGAACCACTTGCCGGTGGCCGAGACCGACCAGCCGTGCGTGAGGTGGCCGCCGAACGGCAGGCCCATGCCCATCACGGTGTCGCCCGGCTGCAGGAAGGCCATGTAGATGGCGAGGTTCGCGGGCGAGCCCGAGTAGGGCTGAACGTTGGCGTGGTTGACGCCGAACAGTGCCTTGGCCCGCTCGTTGGCCAGGGTCTCGACCTGGTCGATGACCTGCTGACCCTCGTAGTAGCGCTTGCCGGGGTAGCCCTCGGAGTATTTGTTGGTCAGGACGGTGCCCGTGGCCTCGAGCACGGCCTTGGACACGTAGTTCTCCGACGCGATGAGCTTGACGGTGTCGGCCTGCCGGCGCTCCTCCGCCTTGATGAGCTCGGCGATCTGCGGGTCTACCGTAGCGAGAGAACTCATGACGCTCCTGTCATCGTTGACAATGCGCGAAGACCCAGGCGCACGGCCTTCGCCCCTCCGCTCCCCGGTGGTTCGCCCCACCTAACGCGCCAGTCGCTACGTTTTAGACGATAGCGGATCCCACAGGGGCGGCTGGGCAAGGATCAGGTGATCAGGCGGATGAGAGGGCCACGTTCTTGATCATGCCGAGCGGTCCGAGGTTGACGTCCACGTGCTCCGCGTCCTCGGGCAGGCCCTCGAAGACGGCCCATAACTGGAGCTGCATGCCGCCCTCGAACGTGGCCACGCCGACGGCCAGCGCCTCGAGGTTCGAGCCGGTCAGCGGGCCCCGCCGGGTGACCACGCCGGACAGGTCGGGGCCCTCGACGTATTCGGTGACCAGGTAGGCGGTCCCGTCCTCGATCCCGGCGTCCAGCACGGGCGCGGTGCAGAACCTGGCGACCCTCCTGGCGGCCTCGGCCTCCTTGCCGAACCGGCGCCGGAACTCCTCGCGGGCGGCCAGCTCCGGCCGCATCATCTTCAGCGCGACGGGCCCGCTCGCCGCGTCCCGCACCAGGTAGACGAACCCCATCCCGCCCTCGCCCAGCTTGCGGACGAGGGTGTACGGCCCGACCCGCTGCGGTAAATCCATCGGTTCCTATTTCGTCCGGCTGGCGCCCGGCCAGAGCCGATCGACCTCGGCGTTCAAGATGGCCCCGATCAGCACGGCGAGCGCGGTGATGTAGAGCCAGAGCAGCAGCGCGATGGGCGCGGCCAGGGAGCCGTAGACGGACACGGGCGAGAACCACGCGGCCAGTACGGCCCGCAGCACCGCGGCGCACACGATCCACAGGAACAGCGCCAGGATCGCCCCCGGCAGCTCCCGGTACCACTTCGTGCGAATCGGCACGCTCACGTGGTAGAGCACGCTCAGGAACAGCACCGAGCCGATGACCACCACCGGCCAGTACAGCAGGTCGACGAGGACGCCGTACTCCCCCGGCAGCGCGTCCTTGATCAGCGTCGGCCCGATGACCAGCACCGGCATCACGATGATCCCGATGACCAGCCCGATCACGTACAGGCCGAACGACATCAGCCTGGTCCTGATGATGCCGCGCGCCTCGCCGAGCCCGTAGGAGACGGAGATGAGGTCGACGTACACGTACAGTGCCCGCGAGCCCGACCAGAGCGACAGCAGGAAGCCCACCGAGATGATCGACACCTTGCTCGCGTCGTCACTGAGGACGTCGGTGATGAGTGGGTTGACCACCTTGTGCACGGCGTCGTCGGTGAACAGCAGGCCGGCCTGCTCGATGACCCAGGCCTTGACCTGCCCGATTACCTGGGGCCCCAGCCAGCTGCCGAGCTTGGCCAGGACGCCGATGAGGCCCAGCACGAACGGCGGCAGGGAGAGCAGCGCGAAGAAGGCCGCCTCGCCCGCCAGACCCGACACCCGGTAGGTGACGGCCGCGTTCGTGGTCGCGCGGACGGTCGTCCACGACTTCGTGTCGCGCACCCAGCTCAGCCTGGCACGGGCGTTGGAGGCGAGCCGCCTCCGCTTCGACCGGCTAGGCGCATCGGTGGACGTCATGGCACCCAACGGTTGTGTGGCAGTGACTCTTCGGGACAGCTTACGTCCCCCGAGTACTGCCCTAGTCGACGTCGACGATGCGTGCGCCCAGCGGTAGGAGCGAGACGGGGATCAGCTTCAGGTTGGCCACGCCCAGCGGGATGCCGATGATCGAGAGGAACAGCGGGATCGAGGTGACCACGTGCCCGACCGCCAGCCAGAAGCCGGCGAAGATGAGCCAGATGACGTTGCCGATGGTGGACAGCGCCCCCGCGTCCGGGTCGCGGACGACGGTCCGGCCGAACGGCCACAGCGCGTAGGCCGCGATCCGGAACGAGGCGATGCCGAAGGGGATCGTGACGATCAATATGCAGCAGATGATCCCGGCGATCGTGTAGCCGATGGCCAGCCAGACCCCCGCGAAGATCAGCCAGATGATGTTCAGGATTGTCCGCATAACACCAGCATGACACCGCGAACCCTCCTCAGATCATCAGGAATGCCCCTTGCTTTTCCCTGATCGTCCCTTACCTGGTGGTCCGGCGAACGCCTGCGCGATCTCCATCCAGGCGCGGGCCGTCTCGCCGGTGATCTCCAGGGTGGTGTCGTCCCGGTGGACGCGCTGGGTGACGAGCAGGCAGAAGTCCAGCATCGGCCCGCGCACCGCGTCGGCGGCGTCCTCGGGCCCCGCCGTCCACGGCGTCTCGTCGGGCATCGTCAGCTCCACGCGGACCGGCCGCTCCGGGAGGGGCAGGTTCCGTACGGCGAAGCCATAGGGCATGGCCCTGACGCCGATCATCGCCACGTGCCGTAGCCGGCGGGTGGGCTCCCTGGTGACGCCGAGCGCGTCGGCCACGTCCTGGCCGTGCGCCCAGGTCTCCATCAAGCGGGCGGTCACGAAGGACGCGGCCGACATGTCGGGCCCGTACCACGGCAGCCGGTCGCGGGCCGACAGCCTCGCGAACACCTCGATGCTGCGGGCGCGGGCCGTACGCCACCAGTGGAGCAGTTCGTCGGCGGCGAGACCGCGGAATTCCGCGGCGAGGTCGTCGGTGGAGGTGAAGTGAGCCGCCGCCGCGCGGAACACGTCCGGGTCGGTCGCGGCGGTGCGCGCGGCCTCGTCGAACCAGGCCAGATGGCTCACCTGGTCACGCACCGCCCACCCCTCGGCGGGCGTGGCGAGCTCCCAGTCTCCGGGTTCGAGGGTCAGTAACAGATCGTCGAGTGACGCGGTCTCCGCGCGCAGGTCGGCCAGCAACTCGCCCATCAGGTCCACGCGGGCCAGCCTAACCGAACAACGTTCTACGAGGAATAATGCAAGGGTGATCTGCGAGAACTGCAAGAACAAGCGCCACGAGGAGTGTCGCGGCGGATCCTGGTGCGATTGCCAGCACCAGCAGGCGGAGGAGCCCGCCGAGTCGGACCTGGACTGGCCCCGTCAGGGGTAGTGAGGCGTCCACAGTCTGGACCCTGTCTTGGACATAACGGATACCTAGCGTATCTTCGAGATATGCCAGCGGACCCCATGCTTGTCGGTCGACGACACGTCGATCTTCAGCGTGTCCGCAGTGCCATCTGTTGCGACGCCCGCTAACCCACCCGTTTTCTCCGTTGCGCGCGTCGCAAATCTCCTCCTTCACCCCTGCACTCAATGATGAGGCGGGAGGAAGCCTGCGCGCGCCCACCAACCGAAGGACGCGCAATGAGCACCCCTGCCACCAGCCGGCATCACAAACGCCCGCGCGGCGAAGGCCAGTGGGCTCTCGGTTACCGGGAGCCGCTGAACAAGAATGAAGAGAACAAGAAGAACGACGACGGCCTGAACGTCCGCCAGCGGATCATCGACATCTACTCCAAGCGTGGTTTCGACTCGATCGACCCGGCCGACCTGCGCGGCCGGATGCGCTGGTACGGCCTTTACACCCAGCGCAAGCCCGGGATCGACGGCGGCAAGACCGCGATCCTGGAGCCCGAGGAGCTCGACGACCGCTACTTCATGCTCCGGGTGCGGATCGACGGCGGTCAGCTCAGCATCCCGCAACTGCGGGTCATCGCCGACATCTCCAACGACTACGGCCGGGGCACCGCGGACCTGACGGACCGGCAGAACGTCCAGCTGCACTGGATCGAGATCGAGTCGGTGCCCGACATCTGGGAGCGGCTCGAGGCGGTCGGCCTGTCGACCACCGAGGCGTGTGGCGACACCCCGCGCGTCATCCTGGGCTGCCCGCTGGCCGGGATCGACACCGACGAGGTGCTGGACGCCAGCGAGGAGATCCGCCTGCTGAACGAGCGGTTCATCGGCGACCCGGCCTTCTCGAACCTGCCGCGCAAGTTCAAGTCGGCGGTGAGCGGGTGCCCGTCGCACTGCACGGTGCACGAGATCAACGACGTGGCGTTCGTGGGTGTCGAGCTGCCCAGCGGGGAGAAGGGCTACGACCTGTGGGTCGGCGGCGGGCTGTCCACCAACCCGATGTTCGGCAAGCGGCTCGGCGTGTTCGTACGTCCTGAGCAGGTGGGCGACGTCTACGGCGGCGTGATCGGGATATTTCGTGATTACGGGTACCGGCGGCTGCGGCACCGGGCGCGGATCAAGTTCCTGGTCAACGACTGGGGCGTGGAGAAGTTCCGGGAAGTCCTCGAGACCGAATACCTCAAGGAGGCGCTGCCCGACGGGCCCGCGCCCGAGGCGCCCCGCGGCTCCCGCCGCGACCACGTCGGGGTCCACCCGCAGAAGGACGGCAACTTCTACGTGGGCTTCGCGCCCAAGGTCGGCCGGCTCGACGGCGACAAGCTGCACGTGATCGCCGACATCGCCGAGCGGCACGGCTCCGGCCGGGTCCGCACGACGGTCGAGCAGAAGATGGTCGTCCTCGACGTCCCGCCCGACCAGGTCGACTCCCTGGTCGCCGAGCTGGAGGCGAACGACCTCCAGGTCAACCCGTCGACGTTCCGCCGCCAGACGATGGCCTGCACCGGCATCGAGTTCTGCAAGCTGGCCATCGTCGAGACCAAGGCCACCGCCGCCAACCTGATCGACGAGCTGGAGCGGCGCCTGCCCGACTTCGCCGAGCCGCTCACCATCAACGTCAACGGCTGCCCCAACTCCTGCGCCCGCATCCAGGTCGCCGACATCGGCCTCAAGGGCCAGCTCGTCGTCGACGAGAACGGCGAGCAGGTCGAGGGCTACCAGATCCACCTGGGCGGCTCGCTCGGCGTCAACCCCGGCTTCGGCAGGAAGGTACGCGGACTCAAGACCACCGCCGAGGCGCTGCCCGACTACGTGGAGCGGGTCGTGAAGCACTACGACGCCCAGAAGAAGGAAGGCGAGTCGTTCGCCGACTGGGTGCAGCGCGCGGACGAGGGTGACCTGAGATGACCACGCGGGCCGTCCCCTTCCACTGCCCTTACTGCGGCGACGAGGACCTCGAGCCCTACGAAGGCGATCCCAACGCCCCCGACTCCGCGGCGCACGGCGGCTGGTACTGCCGGTCCTGCGCCCGCGCCTTCAAGCTTAAATTTCTCGGAATCGGAGTGAAGATATGACGCTCGTCGACATCGAGGTCGGTCTAAGAGATCAACGCGGCACGCTCGACCTGCAGGACATCGTCGAGTCCGCCGCGGTCTTCCTGGAGGACGCGTCCGCCCGCGAGATCATCCGGTGGGCGGCGGCGACGTTCGGCGATCGGTTGTGCCTGACCTCCTCGATGAGCGACGCCCTGCTCATCGATCTGGTCAGCCGGGTCAAGCCCGGGGTTGACGTGTTGTTCATCGACACGGGGTTCCATTTCGCCGAGACGATCGGCACGCGTGACGCGGTTCAGCAGGTCTATGACGTCAATGTGATCAATGTGCGGGGGCCGCGCACGGTGGAGGAGCAGGAACGCGAGCTCGGGCCGCGCCTGTTCGGCCGCAATCCGGACCTGTGCTGCTACCTGCGCAAGGTGGAGCCGCTCAACCGGGCGCTCGAACCGTACCTGGCGTGGATCTCGGGCATCCGCCGCGACGAGGCGACCACCCGCGCCGACACCAAGGTCGTGGAGTGGGACGCCAAGCGGCAGATGGTCAAGGTCAATCCGATCGCCAAGTGGACCCAGGACGACGTCGACAACTACATGGCCGACAACGGGGTGCTGATCAACCCGTTGCACTATGACAACTACCCCTCGATCGGCTGCGCTCCCTGCACCCGGCAGGTCGCAGAGGGCGAGGACCCGCGCAGCGGCCGCTGGGCGGGGCTGGGGAAGGTCGAATGCGGCATTCACCTGTAACCCCCAGCGTTTGGCCCGTCTCGTTGGCAGACGGGACGGGCCAGGACGTGCCACTGGTCGCGGTGGCGCACGGGTCCCGCGACCCGCGCGCCGCCGCGACCGTGGAAGCCCTGCTCGACGAGGTACGGCGGGCCCGGCCCGGGCTGCCGGTGCGGACGGCGTACCTCGACCACGCGACCCCGTCCCTGGCGCAGGCGCTGCGTGGGCTGGACGAGGCCGTGGTGCTGCCGCTGCTGCTCACCGAGGCGTACCACAGCCGGGTGGACCTGCCGGCGGCGCTCAACGAGGCCAGGGCGCGTAACCCGCTGCTGCGCGTGCGCTACGGCGCGACGCTGGGACCGCACCCGCTGCTGCTGACGACGCTGGAGCGGCGACTGGCTGAGGCGGGGGTGGTGGCCGGCGATCCGGATACGGCGATCGTGCTGGTGTCGGCCGGGTCGAGCGATCCGCGGGCCAACGGCGTGGTCGTGCGGATGGCCCGCGACTGGGGGCGTCCGGCTCTCCCCGGGGCAGGTTTGGGTGTGGTGGGGCGACGTTGGTGGGCGGTGACGGCGGCGTACGCGTCGGCGGCCGAGCCGACGCCCGCGCAGGCGGTGGCGCTCCTCCGTGAGGCGGGCGCGCCGCGGATCGCCGTCGCGCCGTACCTGCTGGCGCCCGGATATTTCGCCGACAAGGTACGGCGGACCACCCTCGAAGCAGGTGCCGACGTGGTCGCCGACGTGCTCGGCCCGGCACCCGAACTGGCCGAGGTCCTCTTGGAGCGCTACGCCACCGCAGCCTGCGCGCCCGCCGGAGCGGCGGCCTCGTAACCGAAAACGTCAGCCCGACTCCCCCGCCAGGCTCTCGAAGCACGGGCGCAGGAGGGCGAGGATGTCGTCGGCGGGGGCGTCCGCCAGAGAGCTCAGCTTGAGCAGGTAGCGATCGAGCACCACCCCGTTGATGATCGCGCTGATCAGCCCGGCCCGCAGCTCGGCGTCGGCGGCCGGGATGGCCGCCCCCACCCGGTCGAGCCAGGCCGACGCCGCCACCCGGAACTCCCCCGACGCCTCCGCGTGCGTGAGCATCGAACGCAGCACGACGAGCGACGCGACCGGTTCGTCGTCCAGTCGCCGGCGCAGCGAGGTGAGCAGGGCCTCCGCCGGATGCCCCACCGGCAGCTCCTCCTCCGGCAGCATGGCCGCGCGCGAGAACAGCTCCTCCTTGCTGCCGAAGTAGTGCATCACCAGCCCCGCGTTGACCCCCGCGGCGGACGCCACGCCCCGGATCGTCGTGCGCTCGTAGCCGAGCTCGGCGAAGGTGGCGCGGGCGGCGGCGAGGATCCGGGCCTCGGTCTCACGGCGCTGTTCGGCGCGGGTACGGCGCGGCTTCTCGTCGGACACCGATTCATTGTACGGGTGTTGACTGAACCACGATTTTGATTATACGGTCGTTCAATGAACACATGTTCAACGAAAGTGGGGTGGCCGTGAACGCGCGTGAAGTGGTCGAGCGGGTACTGGAGACGAGCCTGTCGGCGGATGTGGAGCGGTTCGTGGAGTTGATGGCTCCCGACGGGGTCATCGAGTGGCCCTACCGCCCCGAGGGCGTCCCAGAGACGCTCAGCGGGCGGGACGAGATCCGCGCGTTCATGGCGACGGGTGGGCGGCTGATCACGTTCGAGACGCACGTGGATGTGGTGATCCACGAGACGGCCGATCCCGAGGTGGTCATCGTCGAATACACCGTCCACGGTCACGTCGCCGCCACCGGGGCGCCGTTCACCCAGCGGGTCATCGCCGTGATCCGGGTGCGTGACGGATTTATCGTGCACTATCGCGACTACATCAACCCGCTGCCGCTGATGGCGGTGCTGGGCTCGTAAGGGCGCGCCCAGCCCCAGAACGTGTCAGTAGCCGCGGCGCAGGGTGCGGCGCATGTTGCGGTGCTCGTCGCGGAGCTGCCTGCGCATGTTGCGCCATTCGTCGCCGTGCAGCATGCGCCAGTGCTCGCGCCAGGCGGACAGGCCGCGCTGGAGCGGCTGTGCGCGGGAGTCGCCGATCACCTTGACGTCGCCCATCACCGCGTACGCGTGCACCCGGATGACCGGCGCGTTCGTGCCCGGCGCCGCCTCCAGGACGTCGACCCGCTTGTCGCCCATGACGGCCATGCCGTCGAGGTCCACGTTCACGCCGTCGGGGACGATGATCTTCACGTCGCCCATCACCGAGACGGCCATGATGTCGACCACGTTCGTACGGACCTCGGCCTCGCGCAGGTCGAGCAGCACGTCGCCCATCACGGCGACCGCGCCCAGCTCCTGGTCGATCCGCCAGCTGCCGCGCCGCTTGGAGTCGCCCATGATGCCGACGAACCAGCGCCGCTTGCGCACAGGCTGTTCCTGGTGGGCCGGGGGCATAGGCGCGGCACCGGAGGCGGGCAGGTCCTGGACGAGCATGGCCAGCTCGGCGTGGGTGGTGGCGGTATAGGCGGCCTCCGTACGGTCGGTCAGCTCGACGAGTGTCAGCCGCCCGTCGACCGAGGCGACGCGGAGGCGCTCCACGACAGCTTCCCGCTCGGCGTCCGAGGCCCTTACCTCACCAGGGTCAGTCATACTCGCAACATATCGCGTTTCAGGATGATCTGGCTCCTCCCGCGGGAGGAAGAGTCATACCTCTAACAGCTGAGGCGGATGGCGGGCTGCGACCGATGGGTCAGGCCCCGACAACGCGGTTCTCAAACCACGGTCCGACCGGCTCGCCGGACGGACGCGGCATCGGCTTCCACCAGATCGCTTCCCGACCTCGGCCGGCAGGCGACGAGGCTACGCTGATGTCCGTTTTACTCAAGCAAACACAGAGAGCCGAAGACGCTAGGGTCCAAGTCATGCATGAGGAACAGCTCTACCGGGCCGCGTTGAACGGCGAGTCGGAGAAGGTGAGCGAGTTGCTCGCCGGTGGCACCGACCCCAACCAGGCCAGTGCGGGCGAGGAAGGCGGGCTGCCGCTCTGCGCGGCCGCCGCCTGGGACCGGGCCGAGGTCGCGGGCATACTGCTGGCCGCCGGTGCCGAGGTGAACGGGCGGGAGGACGGCGGCTGGACCGCGCTGCTCTGGGCCGCGGCCAAGGGGCACGCCGAGACGGCCGAGTCGCTCATCGAGGCCGGGGCCGAGGTCGACGCCGCCAACGACGACGGTGACACCCCGCTCTCACTGGCGGCCAGGCGCGGCGCCCTGGGCGTGGTGCGGCTGCTGCTGGACAGCGGAGCCGACGCCGGCAAGTACGACGGAGACGGCGACAGCCCGCTCGACATCGCGATCGACTGGGTGGGGGTGCATCTGGAGACCGCGCTGCTCGACCAGATCGGCCAGGACGACTGGGAGTACGTCGTGGCGCGCCAGTTCGCCAAGGACGGCACCGAGCTCGTCACCGTGGCCGGGCGCTCCCCCGACGGCGAGCAGACCGAGCAGGTGCAGGCGCAGCGCGGGCACGCCGCCATCGCGACGCTGCTGGAGGACGCCACGGGCGTCTACACGGCGGCCGACCAGCTCGTGGCGCGGGCCCTGGCGCACCGCGACACCGACGAGGACGCCGAGACGTGGTGGATCGTCGCCGACTCGCTGGGCAAGCGGGCCGACGACGAGACGTACGAGGTGCTGGCCGGGCTGTGCGTGAGTGAGGACGCCAGGGAGCGGGAGTTCGGGGTCGACGCGATCGCCCAGTTCGGGTTCGCCGACGACGCCAAACCCTACCTGGAGCAGACGCTGCCGCTGCTGCAGAAGATGGCCACCACCGAGGGCAACCCGCAGGTGCTCCGTTCGGTGCTGGCGGCGCTCGGCCATCAGGGCGACCCCCGGGGGCTGCCGCAGGTGCTCGGCATCATCGGCCGTCCGGACCACCGGCGCACCATGACCGACGCGATCGCGCTGGCCGACGTGCTGCCGCCGGACCACGAGGAGGGGCTGGAGCTGCTGATCGGCATGACGCGGGACGACGAGGCGGAGGTCCGCGACTGGGCCACGGCGGGGCTGGCCTCGCTCAAGGCCGACACGCCGCAGATCCGCGAGGCGCTCGCCGACCGGCTCGACGACGCCGACTTCCGTACGGTGGCGGAGGCCACGCGCGGGCTCGCCGAGCGGGGCGACGCGCGGGCCGAACAGGGCGCCAAGCGGGTGCTGGCGGAGAGCGACGACGAGTACGCCAGGGATCTGGTGAGCCAGGCTCAGTCCCAGTCCTGACCGCACGCTCCGCGGGAGACACAGGCGCCGCGACGCCGGCCCGCGTCAGGGGCCGGAGAGGGCCGGGGCGGTGTTGAGGACGTCGTGGGCCAGGGCGAGGTCGCCCTCGAGGTCGGCGGGGAACGACCCAGGGTCGCCCCGCCCGCCCAGCAGGAAGCAGAACTCCACCACGTCCGCCGTGATGTGCGCGTCCGGGGCGCCGCCGCCGGCGGCGTCCGCCACGCCCAGCGGCACGTGCCACTCGCCGCCCCCTGGCCCGGTCAGCGTGAGCAGGAGCGTGCGCCCGCTGCCGTCCAGACCGGACAGGAGCATCGTCCACGGCAGCAGCCGCGCGCACAGGTCGGCCGTGGGGTGGATGTGCTCCGGGATCGGGTGTGGCAGCCGCAGGCTGGCGGTGCGGGCGGCGTCGTCGGCGTGTACCCACGTCTCCAGGCATCTGGCCAGCACCTGGTCGGACACCGGCGCGTCGAGGCCGTCGACGCTCGCGACGGTGCCGGGGGCGAGGTCGGCCAGGTGGCGGCAGAGGGCGTCGGCCTGGGCCCGCCAGTCGCGCCTGGTCTGTTCCGGGCTGCGGGCCCGCTCGTAGTTCTGGACGTCGGCGGTACGGCCCAGCGAGTCGGTCGCGCCGATGGCCGGGCCCAGGACGGGGGCGCCGACCGAGGCCGCCAGCAGGCCGTCCTTGGCGGCGAGGTGGGCGACGAGTTCCTGAAGCGTCCAGCCCTCGACGATGACCCGTGACCAGTCGTCCTCACCGGCGGAGGCGAGCAGCGCGTCCATGGCGGCGACCCGCCCCGCGTACGGCTCAGCCCAGGGCGCGGTGGGAGCGGCGGGCCTGCGGCGGGCCCTGGCCCCGGCGAGGAGCTGGGGTCGCAGAGACCGTTCCGGTACGGCCGGGTCCTCCATCAGCGCGTCCAGGTAAAGACGCTCGACGGGCTCCATCACACCTCTTCCTCTGCCAGCGCGTCGGCCAGACGACGCAACGCCAGCCGGATCCGCGACTTGACCGTGCCCTCGGGCACGCCCAGTTCCTCGCCCACCTGGCGGTATGTCCTACCACCGTAGTAGGCCAGTTCGACCGCTTCCCGCAGGCTCTCGGGCAGCGCGGTCACCGCCTGCCGTACCCGTTTGGCCTCGTCGGCCGCGAGCACGTTGTCCTCCAGCCTGGCGGGCTCCGGCTCGTAGAGCCGGGGACCCAGCGTGGAGACCCGCCTGCGCTCCTCGGCCCGCACGTGGTCGACCGCGCGGCGGTGCGCGATCGTGGCGAGCCACGCGCGCAGCGTGCCACGCTCCGGGTCGTAGGCCAGCGGCCGTTCCCAGAAGACCAGGAACACCTCCTGCGTGATGTCCTCGGCGATCACACGGTCCCTGGTGACCCGCAGGGCGAGACCGAAGATCAGCGAGGAGAGCCGATCGTAGACCTCCCCGAGCGCGGCCTCGTCGCCGCCGACCACCCGCTGATGCAGCAGGCGGTCGTCGTACGGTGCCTCCACTGGCACCACACTCCCGTGATCCGGACCAAGGCGGCGGGTGCGCCGCGACCCGAGCATGTCATTATTCGCCGGAAAAGTGCACACGGATGACCGAGCCGCAGAACTTTGTCGAGCTCGCGATAGGGTCGGAACCCCACGACCAGAGGGAGCAACCGATATGGCCACCACTCGCACCGCCACCACTCAGTGGAAGGGCGCGCTGCTCGACGGGTCGGGCACGGTGTCGCTCGACACCTCGGGTGTCGGCACGTTCGAGGTCTCCTGGGCTTCCAGGGCCGAGGCGGCGAACGGCAAGACCTCGCCCGAGGAGCTCATCGCGGCCGCCCACTCCTCCTGCTTCTCGATGGCGCTCTCGCACGGCCTGGCCGGCGCCGGCACGCCGCCGGAGTCGCTGCAGACCAGCGCGGACGTGACGTTCCAGCCGGGTGAGGGCATCACCGGAATCGTCCTCACCGTGAAGGGACACGTGCCCGGGATCACGGCCGAGCAATTCCAGGAGGCCGCGGAAACCGCGAAGGCCAATTGCCCGGTGAGTAAGGCGTTGACGGGCACGACGATCAGCCTCAACGCCGAACTCCTCTAGCGGGACCGCGATCGCGTGCGACAATTGGGTCACATGCGCGAAGTCTGGCCGGGAGAGCCCTATCCACTTGGCGGCACCTGGGACGGCGTGGGCACCAGTTTTGCGGTGTTCTCCGAGGTGGCCGAGCGAGTTGAGCTATGCCTTTTTCACGATGACGGCTCCGAAGAACGGGTGGATCTGCCGGAAGTCGATGGATTCGTCTGGCATGGCTACCTGCCGGGCATCGCGCCAGGACAACGTTATGGATATCGGGTGCACGGCCCGTACGAGCCGTCGCAGGGGCACCGGTGCAATCCGGCGAAACTGCTCCTCGATCCCTATGCCAAGGCGATCGACGGTGATCTGACGTGGAATGAGGCATTGTTCCCGTATCACTTCACCGACCCGACCCGGCTCAACACGGCCGACAGCGCCCCCTTTATGCCGAAAAATGTGGTCGTCAACCCGTTCTTCGAGTGGGGAAACGACCGGCCGCCGCACATCCCGTACCACGAGACCGTGATCTACGAGGCCCACGTGCGGGGGCTCACCATGCGCCACCCGGCGGTGCCTGAGGAGCAGCGCGGCACGTACGCGGGCGTGGGGCACCCGGCGATCATCGACCACCTGCTCTCGCTCGGCGTGACGGCGGTCGAGCTGATGCCGGTGCACCACTACATGCCCGAGCACTTCCTGGTGGCGCGGGGGCTGACCAACTACTGGGGCTACAACACGATGGCCTACCTGGCCCCCCACGGCCGCTACAGCAGCTCGGGCACGCGGGGCGAGCAGGTGCTGGAGTTCAAGGCCATGGTGCGGGCGCTGCACGAGGCGGGCATCGAGGTCATCCTCGACGTGGTCTACAACCACACGGCCGAGGGCGACCACATGGGGCCCACACTGGGGTTCAGGGGGATCGACAACGCGGCCTACTACCGGCTGCACGACGGTGACCGCCGCTACTACCTCGACTACACCGGCTGCGGCAACTCGCTGAACGTCCGGTCGCCGCACGCGCTCCAGCTCATCATGGACTCGCTGCGTTACTGGGTGCTGGAGATGCACGTCGACGGGTTCCGGTTCGACCTGGCGGCGGCGCTGGCGCGGGAGCTGCACGACGTCGACCGGCTGAGCGCCTTCTTCGACCTGATCCAGCAGGATCCGGTGATCTCGCAGGTCAAACTGATCGCGGAGCCGTGGGATGTCGGCCCCGGCGGCTACCAAGTCGGAAATTTCCCGCCTTTGTGGACGGAGTGGAACGGGAAATATCGCGACATAGTGCGAGATTTCTGGCGGGGCACGCACTCGGCGCTGCCCGAGTTCGCCTCCCGCCTGACCGGCTCCGCCGACCTCTACGCCTCCTCCGGCCGCCGGCCCGTCGCCTCCATCAACTTCGTGACCTGCCACGACGGCTTCACCCTCACGGACCTGGTGTCGTACGACCGCAAGCACAACGAGGCCAACAGCGAGAACAACCGCGACGGCACCGACGACAACCGCTCCTGGAACTGCGGCGCCGAGGGGCCCGTCGAGGACCCCGAGATCGTCCGGCTCCGCCTCCGCCAGCGCCGCAACTTCCTGACGACGCTGTTCCTGTCACAAGGCGTGCCGATGCTCTCCCATGGGGACGAGCTGGGCCGCACGCAGCGGGGCAACAACAACGGCTACTGCCAGGACAACGAGCTCGCCTGGATCGACTGGTCGCAGCTCCACACCGAGTCGGAGATGCTGGACTTCGTCCGTGAGCTGTCGCGGCTGCGGCGCGAGCACCCGGTCTTCCAGCGCCGCCGCTTCTTCCACGGGCGCCACCCGGATGACGGCAAGCGCGACCTGGTGTGGCTCACGCCCGGCGGCACGGAGATGACGGCCGGCGACTGGCACATCGGCTACGCCAAGTCGCTGATGGTCTACCTCAACGGCGAGGCGATCACCGAGCCGGGGACGCGCGGCGAACGGATCGTGGACGACTCCTTCCTGCTGCTGATCAACGCCCACCATGAGGACATGACGTTCACCTTGCCGGGCGCGGAGTTCGGCGACCACTGGCTGCCCATCCTCAACACCGACGACAAGGGCGTCAGCGATGGCGAGCGTCCGTTCTCCGCTGAGGTGCTTGTGACCTCCCGCAGCATGCAGGTGCTTCATCGGCCGCGCTGAGTACGAACATTCTGGTTTTACGGCCGGCACGGTGGGCCCCACCCGCCATACGTGGTCGGCCTCTGTCCAGGGGGACGCTCCTGCGGTTCACGTGGCTGGGCGCCGTGACGAGACGGTGAGACCGGGGCCTTCCCGGTCCGCCTGCCTCACGGGCCGGTAGACGTTCAGGGGCGGCGGGCCTTCCCGGTCCGCCTGCCTCACGCGCCTGGAGACGCTCAGGGGCGGCGGGCCTTCCCGGTCCGCCTGCCTCACGCGCCGGGAGACGTTCGGACGGGCGAGCGTGCTCACGGCGAGCCGGCCTTTGCGGCTCGGCCGCCCCATCCCGGCCGGTAACCGTTCAGAGGTGGCCGGCCAGGCTTGCGGTGAGTAGGACCAGGACGAAGGTCGCCACGCCTGCCAGGCCATGCAGGAGCACCGCCAGGAGGGGGAAGCGGCGTTCGGCGCCTCGGGCGTGGCGGCCTGTGCCCAGCCAGCGGGTGAACATCGTGAAGCCCAGCAGGGCCGCCACCGCCAGCACCCCGAACGCCGTCCAGGCCAGCAGGCGGCTGCCCGTGATCAGGAAGGCCATCCAGCAGGTCAGCGCCGACAGCGCCAGCACCGGGTGAGAGAAGATCAGCGTCACCGGGAAGCGCGTGACCTTCGCCGCCTGTTGCCGCAGGCCGCCGCCCGACAGCCAGAGGTAGAGCAGGTAGATCCCCACGAGCGCGGTGAACAGCCATGTCACGGCAGTGATCAGCCCCATTGGGCCTCCCTCGCGTGCCCGATCCCCAAGTGCCCCGATCCCCATGTACCTGCCGCCACGTTATGCGCATCACGCTACGTGCGTCCCTCGATACAGCAAAGTGCTATCTCTGCTGTCGAAGGCCCCTACATCGGCTCGTTGTCGGAGGCGTGTGCCAAGGTGGAGGAGTGCGTCGCATCCATCCCGACATTCAAGACGAGCCAGACATCGAGCAGGCTTATGCCTATCCCGTGGGGCAGCCATGGCTGCGCCTCAACATGGTCGCCAGCACCGACGGGGCCGCCTGGCTGAAGGGGCTGTCGGGCGGGCTGTCCAGCGAGGGCGACCGGCGGATCTTCCGGGTCCTGCGCGGGATGTCCGACGTGGTCATGGCGGGCGCCGCGACCGTGCGCACCGAGGGCTACGGGGCGGTCAAGCCGCGCGAATCATGGCGGACGCTGCGGGAGGGCAGGCCGCCGGCCCCGCCGCTCGCGGTGGTCACCCGCCGGCTCGACCTCGATCTGGGCAGCCCGCTGTTCGTCGGGGCCGCCAGCCGGACGATCGTCATCACCTGCGAGGCCGCGCCCGCCGAGCGCCGCGCCGACGCTTCCCGGGTGGCCGACGTCGTGGTTGCGGGCGGCGACGCGGTCGACATGTCGGTGGCGGTGCGCGAGCTGCACGAGCGCGGTCTGACGCGGATCCTGTGCGAGGGCGGCCCCCGGCTCAACGGGCAGCTCGCGGCGGCCGACCTGATCGACGAGCTCTGCCTGTCGATCAGCCCGCTGCTGGTCGGGGGCGGGGCCGCGCGGATTCTGAACGGCGAGGCATCACAGGTCGAGCTGCGGCTCAGCCAGGTGCTGGAGGAGGAGGGGGTCCTCTTCTGCAAGTACACGAGGGAGTCAACGACATGACCGAGCCCACCCAGCCGCCCGTCGAGGCCGACATCCCGGTTCCGGTCGCCGAAGAGCCGGAGCCGGTGCCCAATCTGCCGGTCCGGCCGCCTGTGGCGCCGATGCTGGCCAAGCCGGTCAAGAAGATGCCCGAGCAGGACGGCACGCTGTTCTACGAGCCGAAGTGGGACGGGTTCCGGTGCATCGTGTTCCGCGACGGTGACGAGGTCTATCTGGGCAGCCGCAACGAGCGGCCGTTCACCCGCTACTTCCCCGAGCTGGTCGAGGCGGTCAGGGCGGAGTTGCCGGACAGGTGCGTGGTCGACGGCGAGATCGTGCTGCCGCAGGGCTCACAACTCGACTTCGACGCGCTGCAGCAGCGCATCCATCCGGCGGCGTCGCGGGTCACGATGCTGTCCGAGCGGACTCCCGCGTCGTTCGTGGCGTTCGACCTGCTGGCGCTGGGCGACGAGTCGCTGATGGAGGCGCCGTTCAGCGAGCGGCGGGCCCGGCTGGAGCAGATCTTCCCGGAGAAGGGCAGGTCCATCCGGCTGACGCCGGTCACGACCATCACCGAGCAGGCGTCCGAATGGTTTGAGATGTTCGAGGGCGCGGGACTCGACGGCATCATCGTCAAGCCCGGCGACCAGCCGTACATCCCGGACAAGCGCACGATGCTCAAGGTCAAGCATGAGCGCACCGCCGACGTGGTGGTGGCCGGTTACCGGGAGCACAAGACGGGGCCGATCGTGGGCTCGATCCTGCTCGGCCTCTACGGCGACGACGGCCGGCTGCATCATGTGGGCGTGGCGGCGTCGTTCCCGATGGCGCGCCGGGCCGAGCTGGTCGAGGAGCTCAAGCCGTACATCGCCGAGCTGGGCGAGCATCCGTGGGGCCACTGGGCCGAGCAGGCGGCGGCCACCGTCGGGCAGCCGGCGGCCGGGCCCGCGACGGGCGGGCAGCGGGTGCCGGGCGCGGTGTCGCGCTGGAACGCCAAGAAGGACCTGTCGTTCATCCCGCTCCGGCCGGAGCTGGTGATCGAGGTGGCCTATGACCAGATGGAGGGCGATCGGTTCCGGCATACCGCGCAGTGGCGGCGGTGGCGGCCGGACCGCACGCCAGAATCGTGCACGTACGAGCAGTTGGAGAGACCGGTCTCGTACAACCTCGACGACATCCTTGCTCGATAGCCCCTTAACCCGTTATATCTCGACATATGAGTACCGGTGATGAGTTACGGGCGGCGGTGGGCGCCCGTCGCGATCTTGGGCCCGATTATGAGGACGCGATAGTCGAATCCTTCCTCGAGAAGATGGGGCAGGAGGTCGACCGGCGAGTCGACGAACGGCTCGCCGCTCTGGGGCCCAAGGGGAAGAACAAGGACGTTGCCAAGCGGCAGGGGCCGAGCGACGGTCAGCGGCTGGCGCTGGCGATCGTGTCGCTCGCCCTGGGCACCGTCGTGACTCTGGCCGTGATCTTCGGCGGCAAGGAGATGTGGGTCATCGCACCGATCTGGATCGGGGTCGTCATGCTCAACGGGATCTTCGGCAACCGTAACTGACCGCGACACCCACCGCCGGAGCGGGAACGCCAGATCAGCCGGAGTCAGGCGAGCCAGATCGGCTGGGGTCGAGCCGAGCCGGGGCCGCTCGGTCGGCCCGGCCGGGTCAGGCGAGCCGATCCGCGCGGTCAAGCCCAGCCGGGATCAGGCGAGCCAGATCAGCTGGGCTCAAGGCGAGCCGGATCCGCCCGGTCAGGCCCGGTCGGGTCAGGCGAGCCAGATCAGGCCGGCGAAGCGGCCGCCTGGCTGTTCGCGGCGGTGGGAGTAGAGCTCCTGGGACTCGATCGTGCACCGGGCGTCGTGCCGTACGTCGGCGACGCCCGCTGTGCGCAACTGGGCCTCGATGCCTGCCCGGAGGTCCAGTGCGGGTGTGTCCCATGAGGTGGTCGACCAGGTCGCCGGCACCCGGGACGCGACCCGTTCGCGCAGCTCGGCGGGCACCTCATAGCAGCGGCCGCACGCTCCGGGCCCGATCAGTGCCACCATCCGCCCGGGCGCCGCGCCCTTGGCCGTCATCGCCTCGACCAGGGCGGTGGCGATGGCCGCTTCGGTGCCGGGACGGCCGGAGTGGGCGGCGGCGACCATGCCCGCGACCGGGTCGGCGACGAGCACGGCCGGGCAGTCGGCGCCGAGTGAGGCGAGCGCCAGCCGGGGCTCGGTGGTGAAGACGCCGTCGAGCGGTGGCGCGTCGTCGCCGAACGGTTCGCTGACGTACGCTACGTCGGCGCTGTGGACCTGCCGCATGAACACGACGGCCCGCACACCCAGCTCGGCCGCGACACCCGCCCGGTTGGCGCGCACCGCGTCGGGGTCGTCGCCGACGAGGCCGCCGAGATTGCGCGACGCGTACGGCGGAGCGCTCACTCCCCCGTGGCGGTCGGTGATGGTGACGTGCACTCCGGGGGCGAGCTCCATGCCTCCGATTTTAGGGCCGCCCGCCATCCTGCCCGCCCTGGGGATGGGCGGGGGCCCACTGGTCCCGGGTCCCGGGTAGCGGGTAGCGGGTAGCGGGCCCCGGGCTGGCTGGTCCACGCACCCTGGCCGCGCCTGCGGATGGCTCCATCCTGCCTCGCGCCTCGCCGTGCCTCGCGCCTCGCCGTGCCTCGCGCCTCGCCGTGCCTCGCGCCTCGCCGTGCCTCGCGCCTCGCCGTGCCTTGTGCCTTTTGTTCTGCCTGGTGTGGGCTCTAGCTGGTGGCGCGCCAGGACAGGGACAGGCCGGTGGCGGCGCGTTCGGTGCGGATCTCCATCATGGTGCCCAGGATGGTGGCATGGTCGGACACCACGGGAACGGCGTCGGGCGTATAGGTGATCCGGGTGCTGACGAGTACAGGGCTGCCCTCGGGCTCGTGGAGGCGGCGGGCGGCGGCAGGGTCGAGCAGGCCGGGCCGGACCACTTCGGACGCCCGGGCGACCGCCACTCCCGCGTCGGCGAGGGCCGTGTAGAGGGAGACGGCCGTGAAGTCGCGGTCGCGGATCTGGTCGGCCACCGGCCGGCGGACCCAGGACACCTGGTGAACGGCGGGACGGCCGGCGAACTCGCGGACCCGCTCCAGCCGCAGGGCGGTGTCGCCGGGCCGCAGCCGCAGCTCCGCGGCGATCGGGGCCGGGGCCCGGCGCATCGTCCGCCCGGCCACCACGGTGCGCACGTCGTGGCCCTGTTCGCGCAGATCGTCGGCCAGGCTGCGGAGCGAGCCGAGCTGGTACGCCAGGTGGGGCGGGGCCACATACGTGCCCCTGCCGGGCCGCTGCACGATCAGCTTCTCGTCGCTGAGCTCCCGCAGCGCCTGGCGCAGCGTCATGAGGGTCACCCCGTAGGAGGCGCTCAGCTCCCGCTGCGGGGGCAGGGCCTCGCCGGGGGCGTAGTGTCCCGACCGGATCTTCGCGGCGAGGTCGGCGGCGATGGCGCGGTATCTCGCCTCGTACCCGGCGTCGGGGGTCATCGTGGTCGGTCACACTCCTGGTCGAGGGCTTGCCGCAGGGTCGCGAGGAAGGCCCGCAGGTCGTCCGGCCCCGCCCCGTCGAGCACCCGCCGCATGACCGCGGCGCCGACCACCACGCCGTCGGCGTGCCGGCGGGCTTCGCGTGCCTGGTCCGGGGTGGAAATGCCAAATCCTAGCAAGACCGGCCGGTCGGTGCCCCGTCTGATCCGCGCGGTGAGCTCCGCCGCCGAGGCGGCGAGGGCGGTTCGCTCGCCGGTGGTGCCCATCAGCGACACCGCGTAGACGAATCCGCGGCTGCGGCGCGAGATCTCCGCCAGCCTCGGCTCCGGCGTCGCCGGCGAGGCCAGCAGGGCCAGCTCGATCCCGGCGGTGGCGGCCACCTCCGTCAGCTCGTCCGCCTCGTGCACCGGCAGGTCGGGCACGATCAGACCGCTGACGCCGGCCCGGCGCAGCGCGGCGCAGAACGCCTCGCCCCCGTCGTGCAGCACCAGGTTGTAGTAGGTGCTGACGACCAACGGCACGCCCAGGTCCGGGATCCCGGCCAGGTCGGCGAGGATCCGGCGGGTGCTCGCCCCTCGGGCCAGCGCCGTCTCACTGGCCTGCTGAATGGTGACGCCGTCCAGCGTGGGGTCGGAGAAGGGCAGGCCGAGCTCGATCGCGTCCGCGCCGGCGGCGGCGAACGCCCGCAGGTAGTCCGTCCAGCCGGGCGTGATCCCCCCGGTGACGTACGGCATGAGCAGGCCGCGGCCCGTGTCGCGGCGGGCACGCAGGTGGCGTTCGACCACGCCCGGGGTCAGGGTGGGGGTCGTCATAGCAGCTCCTTCAGCGTGGGGTTCGTCACAGCAGCTCCTTCAGCGTGGAGATGTCCTTGTCGCCTCGCCCGGACAGCGTCATCAGGACCGTCGATCCGGCGGGCAGCTCGCCGTCGTCCGCGGCCCGGATCACCCAGGCCAGGGCGTGCGCCGATTCGAGCGCCGGGACGATGCCCTCGGTGCGCGCCAGCCGTATCGCCGCGCCGATCGCCTCGTCGTCGGTCACCGTGACGTACCGGGCCCGGCCCAGGTCGCGCAGGTGGGCGTGTTCCGGGCCGACCCCCGGGTAGTCGAGCCCGGCGGCGATGGAGTGCGCCTCGGTGATCTGCCCGTCGCCGTCCTGCAGGAACAGCGAGCGGCAGCCGTGCAGGACGCCCAGCCGGCCGCGGGACGCCCCGGCGCCGCCCTCCGCCTCCACGCCGACCAGGCGCGCCGGGGTGTCGGCGAATCCGGCGAACGTGCCGGCCGCGTTGGAGCCGCCGCCCACGCACGCGACGACGTGGTCCGGCACGCCGGTACGCAGCTCGGCGGCGAACTGCCCGCGGGCCTCGTCGCCGATGACCCGCTGGAACTCCCTGACCATCCACGGGTACGGATCCGGCCCGACGACCGAGCCGACGCAGTAGTGGGAGTCGCCGGTGACGCCCACCCAGTGCCGCATGGCCTCGCTGGTCGCGTCCTTGAGCGTACGGCTGCCCGTGGTCACCGGGACCACCTCGGCGCCCAGCATGCGCATCCGGAAGACGTTCAACGCCTGCCGCTCGATGTCGCGTTCGCCCATGAACACCGTGGCCTCCAGCCCGAGCAGCGCGGCGGCGGTCGCGGTGGCCACGCCGTGCTGGCCCGCCCCCGTCTCGGCGATCAGCCTGCGTCGTCCCATCCGCGCGGCGAGCAGGGCTTGGCCCAGCACGTTGTTGATCTTGTGTGATCCGGTGTGGGTGAGGTCCTCGCGCTTGAGGTACAGCCGCACGCCCAGCGCCTCCGACAGCCGCCGGGCCGGCGTGAGCGGGGTCGGACGGCCGGCGTGCAGGGCGAGCAGCTCCGCCAGGGCGCCGCGGAAGCCCGGATCCGCCCACGCCTCCCTGAACACCTCCTCCACCTCGCGGCACGCCTCCACCAGCGACTCCGGCGCGTACCGCCCGCCGTATTCGCCGAACCGGCCCCGCGCCCGGGGCTCGCCCATCATCCCCATCGATGCGTCTCGCATCCCACACTCACCTCGTTCTATAACTCTGCGGAGAGTTCTATAACAGCGAGTGTGACACGGGCGGCGCGAGCGCGCCACCCCTGGGCGTACCAAAGTGCCCCTGGCCTGGGGCTCAGGGGCACGTGGGTTGGTTTGGCTGCGTTATGGGCTGGAGTGGGCCGGTTCCTTGGGGGTCTCGGCCAGGGGCGGTGTGTCGGTGCGGCCCGCGCGGCGGGTCCGGATCTTCTCCTTGCGGCTCTCGACCATGGTGTAGAGGGTCGGGACCAGGACGAGGGTGAGCAGGGTGGAGCTGATCAGGCCGCCGATGACGACGATGGCGAGGGGTTTGGAGATGAATCCGCCGCCGCCGGTGATGCCCAGGGCCATCGGCAGCAGGGCGAAGATCGTGGCCAGTGCGGTCATCAGGATGGGGCGCAGCCGGTTGCGGCCGCCTTCGACGACCGCCTCGTACAGCGGCATGCCCTGGCGGCGGTACTGGTTGATCAGGTCGAGCAGCACGATGGCGTTGGTGACGACGATGCCGACCAGCATCAGCAGGCCGATCATGGCGGCCAGTCCGAGTGAGGTGTCGGTGATGAGCAGCAGGCCGATCGCGCCGGTGGCGGCGAACGGGATCGACACCAGGAGCAGCAGCGGCTGGATGAGGCTGCGGAAGGTGGCGACCATGACGAAGAACACCAGCGCGATGGCCGCCACCAGGGCCAGGCCGAGGCTGGCGAATGCTTCGTCCTGGTCGGCGCTGGCGCCGCCGACGGAGTAGGTGGCGCCGGCCGGCAGGGTCAGCTTGGCGAGCCGGGTCTCCAGGTCCGCGCTGACGGCGCCGAGGTTGGCGCCGGTGCTCTTGCCGGAGACGGTGACGGTGCGGTCCCCGTCGATGCGGGTGACCGATACGGGCCCGTTGACCTGCTTGACCTCGGCGACGTCGGCGAGGTCCACCTTTCCGGGCAGATCGAGTTTGCGTAGCTCGGCGAGGGAGACGGGGGCGTCGCCGGTGTGTATGAGAACGTCGGCGGTGGTGCCGTCGAAGGTGAGCTGGGTCACGGTGCTGTCGCGGAACGCCTGGGACACCGTCTGGCCGATGACCGCCTCGGACAGGTCGTGCTTGGCGGCCTTCTTGCGATCGACGGTGACGTCGACGCGGGGCGCGGTGTCGGCCAGGCTGCTGGTCGTCTCGGTGACGCCGGGCATCGCCGCCATGGTCTGCTGGACGACTCGCGCCGCGTCGCTCAGCGTGTCCTGCTCACTGGCGTGGACCAGGACCTCGAGCTTGTCGCCGCCGAACCCGCCGCTCTCGCCGATGCTGATCTGGCCCGCGTCGGTCAGCTTGCCCAGCCGGTCGCGCAGGGTGTTCTCCACGGCCGCGGTGTCGCTGCCCTCGCGCAGGGTGAGCGAGTAACTGGCGCGGGCCGTGCCTCCGCCGCCGCCTCCGCCGGGACGCCCGCCGCCGAACCCGACGCCGCTCGCGCCCCCTACGGTGACCTGGTACGACTGGATGTCGTCGAGGCCGGTCAGGATCTTCTCGACCTCCTTGGCCTTCGCGTCGGCCGAGGCCAGGGACGTGCCGGCGGGCAGGTTCTGGGTGACGTTGACCGTGTTCTGGCCCGCGTTGTCGATGAAGCTGGTCTGCAGGCTGGGGACCAGGGCGAGAGTGCCGATGAGGATCGCCAGGGCGCCGGCGACCGTGGTGAGCCGGTGCCGGGTGGCGAAGCGGATCACCGGGACGTAGGCGCGCTGGAGCAGGCTGCGGCGCTCCTTCTCCTCGGCCTTGTCGCGGTCGCCGTTCTTGGGCGGCTTGAGGAACCAGTAGCTCAGCACCGGCACCACGGTCAGCGACACCACCAGGGAGGCGATCAGGGCCACGGTGACGGTGATGGAGAACGGGCCGAACAACTCGCCGACGAAACCGCCGACGAAGGCGATCGGCAGGAACACCGCGACGGTGGTGAGGGTGGAGGCGGTGACAGCGCCCGCGACCTCGCGTACGCCGTTCTCGATCGCCTGCCGTTTGCGTTCGCCGTAGGACAGGTGGCGTTTGATGTTCTCCAGGACCACGATCGAGTCGTCGACGACGCGGCCGATCGCGATGGTCAGCGCGCCGAGGGTGAGCATGTTCAGGGAGTAGTCCTTGACCCACAGCCCGATCAACGCGATCAGCACCGACAGCGGGATGGAGACCACGGTCACCAGCGTGGAGCGTACCGAGACCAGGAAGACCAGGATGACCAGCACGGCCATGGCCAGGCCCAGCAGGCCCTCGGTGGTCAGGCTCTCGATCGACTTCTCCACCTGCGGCGCCTGGTCGTAGACGATGGTGAGCGCTGTGCCCGTGCCGAGCGCGGTGGCCAGGGCGGGCAGTTTGGCGCGTACGTCCTCCGAGATCGACACCGCGTTGCCGTCGGGCTTCATGGTGATCGAGATGCCCAGGCTGGGCTTGCCGTCGGTACGGGTGAGCGTGGCCGCCTCGGCCAGCCCGAGCTTCACGGTGGCCACGTCGCCCAGCCGTACCGGCTTCGGCTTCGCGGGGGCCTTCTGGGCCTGCGGCGCGCCCGGACGCTGACCCTGAGCTGTGGGCTGGGCCGGGGACGTCTGGGCGGGGGACGCCTGCGTCTGGGCGGCGGGGGTCAGGTAGAGGTCCTTGAGGTCCTCGATCGAGGCGTACCGGGCGCCGACCTGGACGCTCAGGGTGGTGTCCGACTTGGTGAGGGTACCGGCCGGAATCGGCTGGCCCGCGTTCTGGATGGCGGTGGAGATCGCGCCGGTGTCCAGCCCGTGTTCCTTCAGCTCATCGTCGTCGGGGGTGATGGTGATGACCTGATCCCGGGTACCGGTGACCGAGGCCTCCTTCACCCCCTCGATGCCGGTGAGCGCCGGCACCACCTGGGTGTCCAGCCGCTCGGCGAGCCGCTGCTGGGAGCCGTCGGAGGCGGCGGCGAGCTGGATGACCGGCAGGTCGTCGGTGCTGCCCACGACCACCTGCGGATCCACCCCGTCAGGCAGCCGGCCGGACAGTCCGCTGACCACCTGCTGGATCTTGCTCTGCGCGTCGTCGATGTCGGTGCCGAAGTCGAAGGCCACCTGGATCGTCGCGCTGGCCTCCCGCGAGGTCGAGTTCACGCCGGTGACGCCGGCGACCCCGCGTACCCCCTCCTCCAGCGGTACCGTGACCCGGTCCTCGACGATCTCCGGGGCAGCACCGGCGTACGTCGCCACGACCGACACTTGCGGAAACGACAGCGAGGGCAAGAGCTGCTGCTGCAACGCCGGGGTTATGTAGGCACCGAACGCGACCACCACGATCGTGATGAGCGCGATGAGTCCCCGATTCGCGAGGCTCAATCTAGCCAAAAAAGACATCTTTCCACTTCTCTTCAGCTGGGTGTCAGACCGCACAGCGCGCAGGAACGAAAGAGCCGGAGGCGCCGGCTGCCGCACCACGGGTGAGCAGCGTGGTCCACTCGGAGCGCGGCATCGTCGTGGTACTTACTCAAGACTCGTGGCCTCATCCCAGGAGAACGTCACCCTGGAGGAGGGTCTTGGTCTGCGGCGATCGCGGTAGACGGAGGGGCGGGCTACCGCGCCCGCGGTTCCCGGCCGATCAGCGAGCCTGGGGGCGGATCAGGCCGGTCTCGTAGGCGATGATCACCAGTTGGGCGCGGTCGTGCGCCTTCAGCTTGATCATCGCCCGGTTGACATGCGTCTTGGCGGTCATCCGGCTGATCCCCAGCAGGTCGGCGATCTCGTCGTTGGTACGCCCGCAGGCCACCAGGATCATCACCTCCCTTTCCCGCTCGGTCAGCACGGCCAAGTCGTCCGGCACGTGTTCGGCCGATGCACCGGGGCTGGCCAGGAAGCGGGTGATCAGTCCTCTGGTCGCCGACGGCGACAGCAGCGCCTCGCCCCTGGCCACCACCCGGATGGCCTCCTGCAACTCGCCGGCCTCCACGCTCTTGCCGAGGAACCCGCTGGCGCCCGCCCGCAGCGCGGCGAAGACGTACTCGTCGATCTCGAACGTGGTCAGGACCAGCACCCGGATCCCGGCCATGGCCTTGTCGGAGGTGATCTCACTCGTCGCGGCGAGACCGTCCATTCCGGGCATGCGGATGTCCATCAGCACCACGTCGGCCATGGTCTCCCGCGCCAGCCGTACGGCGTCATGACCGTCGGCGGCCTCGCCGACCACCTCCAGGTCGGGCGCCGAGTCGACCAGCACCCGGAAGCCGGCGCGGACCAGCGCCTGGTCGTCGGCCAGCACCACTTTGATCGTCACGGGCTGTTCTTCCTCGGGGTGGGGAGCACGGCGCGTACCCGGAACCCACCGTCTTCCACGGGCCCGGCGACGAAGGTCCCGCCGACCGACCGGGCCCGCTCCCGCATGCCGATCAGCCCGTGACCGGTCCCGGAGGAGATCCCACCCGGATCGCTCTCACCGTCATCGGCCACGTCGACGACCACCGCGTCGGAGGCGTAGTCGATCCGCACGGTCGCGGTCGCCCGGGGCGCGTGCTTGCTCACGTTGGTCAGGGCCTCCTGGACGATCCGGAAGGCGGCGAGGCCCACAGGAGCGGGCAGCGGCCTGGGGTCTCCGTAGATCAGCCAGCCGAGCTTCAGCCCGGCGCCGGTGAACGAGTCGACCAGATCAGGCAGCCGATCCAGGCTGGGGGCGGGTTCGGTCAGAAGTTCGTCGCGGCTGCCCGGACGGCGCAGCAGCCCCACCGTGGTCCGCAGTTCGTCCAGCGCCTCCTTGCCCGCGTGCCGGACGTGGCCCAGCGCCGTGCGGGCCTGGTCGGGTTCGGTCGCCAGCAGGTGGGCGGCGACCTGCGCCTGCACGTTGATCAGCGCGATGTGGTGGGCGAGAACGTCGTGCAGTTCGCGGGCGATGTGCAGGCGTTCCTCCATCACCCGGCGTTCGGCCTCCTCCTCACGCGTCTCCTCGGCCCGGCGCGCCCGCTCCTCGATGGCGGCCACATAAGCCCGGCGGCTGCGCACCGCGTCCCCGATGGCGGCGGCCATGCCGATGAACGCGATCGGGCCCAGCACCTCGGGCGCCAGCAAGGTGCTCCCGGCGAACACGACCCTGGCCGCGGTGACCACCAACGCGACGAGCCCTCCGTAGACCCACACGTGCCGGCGCGGGTTGCGCGAGGCCACGGTGTAGACCGCCATCCCCAGCCCCAGCTCCAACGGGCTGCGCCCGCCGGCGACCACGAGGTAGGCCACGAACCCGGTGATCGCGACGGCGAGAACGACGCGCGGCCACCGGCGCCGGAAGACCAGCGCCCCGCAGACCACCGTCGCCAGCGCGATGTCGTACGAGGTGAGGGGCTGCACCTGGCCGCGCCACATCGCCCCCGGCGGCTGGGGCCCGCCCGGCGTCAGCAACGTGACCACGTACAGGAACACGGCCAGGGTCATGTCCGCCACAAAGGGTCGTGAACGGAGTTCCTGTCTCAGCCAGGTCAGCGGACGCACCCCTACACGTTAGGTCTGAGCTGGGCGCATTCCCTCATCCGGTGGTACCGACCCGCGCTACTGCGACCGCGGTACGCGGGCCGGGGGTCGGCAGTCGGGTCCCTAGCCCGTACGAGGCAAGCAAGCATATGCTTGGCCTCGTGGCTGACTATCGCAATCTCATCGGCGGCAAGCTCGTCCCGGCCGCCGACGGCAAGACCATGAACTCCGTCAATCCGGCCACCGGCGAGGTATGGACCACCATCCCGGCCAGCGGCCCCAAGGACGCCGAGGCGGCCGTGGCGGCGGCTCAGGAGGCGTTCCCCCACTGGTCGGCCATGCCGGCGCTGGGCAGGGCGTACTTCCTGCGCAAGGTGTCCGAGCTGTTCGCCCAGCACGCCGAGGAACTGGCCCGGCTGGAGACGCGCGACAACGGCAGGATCCTGCGCGACACCCTGAAGAAGGACCTTCCGGGCATGTCCCATCTGTGGCAGCTCGCCGCGGGCCAATGCCTCGACGCGGTCAAGGGCGACACCGTCATCCTGGGGCCCGATGCCCTGGGTATGACGCGTCGTGAGCCGTACGGCGTGGCCGTGTGCATCATCCCGTGGAACTCCCCCATCTCGACGTTCTCCGCGAAGGCGGCATTCGCCCTCGCGGCCGGCAACACGGTCATCGTCAAGCCCGCCGAGCAGGCGAGCGTGTCGGTGTTGCGGCTGGGTGAGCTGCTCGCGGAGGTGTTCCCGCCCGGGGTGCTGAACATCGTCAGCGGCATGGGCGAGGACGTGGGTGACGCTCTGGTGCGGCATCGGGGCGTCGGCAAGATCAGCCTCACCGGCTCGACGGTCACCGGTCAGGCCATCACTCGCGCCTCCGCCGACTCGCTCAAGCCGATGACCTTCGAGCTGGGCGGCAAGTCGCCAAATATCGTCTTTCCTGATGCTGATCTGGAGGCAGCGGCCCAGGGCATCACCGTGAACTCCATTTTCACCGGCAACGCCGGGCAGGTCTGTGTGGCCGGGTCGCGGATCCTGATCCATCGGTCCATCTGGGATGAGGTGCTGGAGCGTACCCAGCGGATCGCGGAGAGCCTCATCCTGGACGAACCGCTCGACCTGGCGACCACGATGGGGCCGATCGTGTCGGCCGGCCAGTACGAACGCGTCGTGTCCTACCTGGAGGTGGCCGAGAAGGAGGGCGCCGAACTGGTGTTCGGCGGCCGGACGGGCGCCGAGGTGGTGCCGCATCTACCGGGCGGGTACTGGGTCTCCCCCACCCTCTACACGACCGGCGACAACGGGCTGCGCATCTGCCAGGAGGAGATCTTCGGGCCCGTGGCGGTGGCGATCCCGTTCGACACGGACGAGGAGGCGCTGGCGATCGCCAACGACTCGCCGTACGGGCTGGCGGCCGGGCTGTGGACGCGTGACCTGGGCCGCGCCCACAGGTTCATCCGCGATCTGCGGAGCGGGACCGTCTGGGTGAACACCTTCCGGCAGATGCCGCCGGGGCTGCCGTTCGGCGGCGTGAAGGACAGCGGCTACGGGCACGACTCGGTCCTCGCGTACACCCGGGAAAAGGCGGCCATCATCCAGATTTAGTTAGATAGATTCCCCTCATGAGCGAGGGGATCAACGAAAAGCCGGAGCTTTCCGAGGCTGCCGCACAGTCTCGCGCCTCGGTGCTGCGCAGCCGGGCCGAGTCGTACATCGCGCTGTCGAGACACGACGCCGCCATCGCCGATCTTACGGAGTCGATCGCGCTCGTACCGGACAATGCCCGAGCCTGGCGGCTGCGGGGCGAGAGCCATCGCATCATCGAACGCTACGAGGCCGCGCTGTCCGACTTCGACGAGGCGCTGCGGCTGGAGCCGGACAGCGGGTACGCCCTGGGCTCGCGCGGCCAGACGTACGCCGCGCTCGGCCGTCTGGAGGAGGCCATGGCCGACTTCGAGCACGCGCTGACCCTGACGCCCGAGTCGCTGTGGATCCTGGAGGCCAAGGCGGACGCCCTGGCCGATCTCGACCGCCTGGACGAGGCGCTGGAGGAGCACGCGAAGATCATCGCCCTGAACGAGCAGATCGCGTACTCGTGGCTGGCCAGAGGCGACCTCTACCAGCGCATGCACCTGTACTCCGAGGCCATCGACGACTACACCCGCGCGCTGGAGGTGGACCCCGAGTACGTACGGGCGTTCAGCAGGCGCGGCGAGGCCCTGCGCATGATCGACCGCTACGACGAAGCCCTGTCCGACCTGAACCGGGCCATCGAGCTCGACCCGGAGAACGACCGCGCGCTGGGCAGCCGTGGCGCGGTCCTCAGCGAGATGGGCGACAACGAGGCGGCGGTGCGGGACCTGGACCGGGCGATCGAGCTGGACGAGGACTACACCTGGGCGTACCGGGTGCGCGGGGAGGTCCTGCAGGAGATGGAGCGGCACGAGGAGGCGGTGGCCGACTTCACCCGGGCGCTGGAGCTGGAGTTCGGCGACTCCTGAGTCAGCCGTTCCGCTCACGAGCCGGACAGGTGCAGGGCGAGCTGGGTGCGGTCGCGTAGTCCGAGTTTGCGCAGCATGCTCGACACGTGGTTCTTCACCGTGCCCTCGGTGATGAACAGCCGGGCAGCTATCTCCCGGTTCGTCGCGCCCACCGCGATCATCCCGGCCACCTCGAGCTCCCGGCTCGACAGCAGCTCCTGACCGCGAAAGGAGCTCACCGGGCCGCGCGGCCACCCGCGCAGCTCGGCCACGAGCCGGGCGGCCACCGGCCCATCGAGCACGGTCTCGCCCTCGTACGCCTTGCGGATCCCGTCGATCAGCTCCTCGGGAGAGCAGTCCTTCAGCAGGTACCCGCGGGCTCCGGCACGCAGCGCGCCGAAGATGTAGGCGTCCTCCTCGAAGGTGCTGAGCACCAGCGCGGCGACGCGCGGGTGCTCGGCGGCGAGCCGGGCGGTCAGCTCGACCCCGTCCATCCGCGGCATCCTGGCGTCGACGAGCACCACGTCGGGCGCGCAGCGCGGCACGGCGGCCAGCGCCTCCCAGCCGTCGGCGGCCTCGCCCGCCACCTCGATCCCGTCCTCGATCTCCAGCAGCTTGCGCAGTCCGCGGCGCATGAGTGCCTGGTCGTCCACGAGGAGCACGCGGATCATGGCCGGGCCACCGGCACCTCGGCCCGCAGCTCGAACCCGCCGTCCCGCGCGTTGGCCGCCCGGAAGCTGCCGCCGATGGCCCGCACCCGCTCGGCCAGCGAGGACAGGCCGAACCCGGCCGTGTCCACCGTGCCCTTACCGTCATCACCGATCACCAGCACCACCCGATCCTCGCCGAAA
The DNA here is from genome assembly GCF_019396345.1 of Nonomuraea guangzhouensis. Lineage (GTDB taxonomy): Bacteria > Actinomycetota > Actinomycetes > Streptosporangiales > Streptosporangiaceae > Nonomuraea > Nonomuraea guangzhouensis. Next base: position 87,709 of record NZ_JAHKRM010000010.1, read on the forward strand.
TCCAGGCGGGCGCGCACCTGGCGGGCCTCGGCGTGCCGCAGCGCGTTGGTGAACCCCTCCTGGAGCACGCGGTAGAGGACCAGCTCGGAGTCGGGGTCGATGCGGCGTTCGATCCCGTCGACGGTGAAGCTGACCTCGACCCCGGCGCCCTCGAAGGAGCGGGCCAGCCGGCCGAGCGCGGTGCTGCCGACCTGGCCGTCCAGGGCGAGGGGACGCAGCGCGCGCACCCACCGCCGCGCCTCGGCCAGCGCCCGGACGGTCATCTCCTTGGCCTGGCGCACTTCCTCCCAGATCAGGTCCGGATGCCGTTCACGGTAGCGCTCGGCGTTCTCCAGGTTCACCTTGATCACGGTGAGCTGGTGCCCGATCGAGTCGTGCATGTCCCTGGCCATCCGGGCGCGTTCCTCGGCCACCGCCAGCTCCCTGATCCGCTCGATCAGGCGCTGCGCCGCCTCACGCTGCCGCCTGGCTTCGAGCAGGGCGGAGGTCATGGCCAGGGAGGAAACGGCGAGCAGCGTCACCGGTACCAACTGATTGAGCAGTTGGAGCCAGCTCACGTCGAACACCAGCGGGAGGGGCACGCCCACGAAGAGCAGGTAGATCACTGTGATCACAATGGCGGTGCGCATGGCGTACACGAAGGCGAGGTTCACTATCGCGGCGAACATCAGCGCGATATGCCATCCGCCCAGGACCTGGCCGATGAACGTGGCCGTCACCAGCAGCGCCGGCGCGGCCAACTTGCGCAACGTGCTCGCGGCGGGGCTCCACGGCATGATCAGCCACAGCGCCCCCACCAGCGCCAGCATGCCGGAGAAGAGTGCGAGGCGCGGCCATTCGCCGGTGGTGCCGACACCGGCGACCAGGAGCGTCGCGAACAACACCCAGAACACCACCGAGAGCAGAACAGGCCGGTCCGGGTCGCGAAGCATCACATCTGCGGACCCTACGCGGATGCCGACCTCCGGGGCATCCCCCCAGCGACACGGTACTTCGGTCATGTCCGGATCTATCCCGCGCTCGATGTGCGCGCCAACCGGTGAGCCCTAGCGTGCCGCCATGCGAATCCTAGGTGCTGTCCTGGTCACGATCGCGATGCTGTTCGCGGCCACGTTCGGAGTCATGGCGATCGGCAACGTCCTGTTCGGCGGCTCCCAGGCGGTGGCGCCGTTCATCACGGTGCTGGTGCTCCTGCTCGTCTACGCCTACCGGCGCTTCGTGAGCCACCGCCCGTGGTCCGGCCTCCGCGTCACCTTGACCTGGTGGGCCCTGCCCCAGGTGGTGCTCGGCATGGTGGTGGGCCTGGCCGCCCTGCTCGGGGCCAACGCCGTCTCCGTCTGGGTGGGCGTGGCGACGTGGCTGCCGCCCGCGGACGTCCCGCCTCTCATGCTCCCGCTCGCCATCGTCGTGATCGCGCTGAAAGCCTCATTCCCGGAGGAGCTGCTGTTCCGCGGGCATCTGTACGACACGCTGTCCGACCGGCTCAGCCCGCGCGCCGTCCTGGCGGTCACCACGCTGTCCTTCGGCTCGATCCACATCCTGTCGCAGAGCCCCGCCTCGGGGATCGCGGAGAAGCTGCTCTATGTCGTGATGGCCACCGCGCTCGGGCTGCTGTGCGGGGCGGCTCGGGAGCGGACGGGGGCGTTGTGGATGTCGGTGGGGGTGCACAACGCGGTGTACCTGAGCCAGTTGTTTCCCACGCGGGGCATCGACTACGGGGTGCAGCTCATCCTTCAGGCCGCCGCTCTCGTCCTGTCCGCCGGTGCGGTGCTCAGCTTCCCGGCGGTCCGTGAGAAGAGTCAAAGGGCATAGAGCTTGGTGACGGAGATCCTGGCATCGCCGAGGAACAGCCAATCCGGTGGGGTGATGAAGCCGGGAATCGCGGACATCTCACGAGGATTCGGGCTCACATCGGTGACCCGCAGCCGGATCTTGCCGCCGGAACCCTTTACGGCCAGCGACACCTCGACTCCCGCCGGTCCCGGGGCGTGGAAGACGAATCCCGCCGGATCGGCCGTTATCGAGCGGCCCTCGACGGACAGCGAACGCACCGTCGAGGTGTCCCCCTCCACCCGCAGGCCGACCGTGTTCGCTCCGCGCTCGGAGCGGATCCGGACGCGCAGGGTCCGCATGCCCTGCCGGGTCGTGTCCGCGAGCACCCGCAGCGAGGGCGCCGGCAGCGCGGCGGCCTTCGCCGGGCTGAGGCGCTTGGACCCGCCGCCCCAGAGCTCCGCCTGTGGCCGACCGGTCGCGTCGGCGCCCCCATAGCGGCGGGCCCACTGGTCGGGCGCCTTCGAGGTCAGCCAGACGGCCTTGCCGGTGTCGGCGTCGAGGCCGTAAGCCAGGCTGGTTCGCCGCGGGTGCTCCTTGTCGATCGGCTCGACCAGCAGGCCCGCCGCCACCAGCGCGATCGAGACGACCAGCGCGGTCAGCGGGATCAGCGGGGAACGCCTGGCCGGCCAGACCATCTCGATCAGCGGCAGCAGGAGGCCGCCGAACAGGATCACCAGGGGCATGGGGGCGTAGCCCGCGTACTGCAGGCCCATCGGCAGGGTGTTCCACGCGCTGGCCAGCAGGATCAGGGCGCCCGGCACGAGACCTGCGGCGAGGACGAGGACGCGCCACCGCGGCGGGCACCGGAGTGCGGCCAGCCCGCCCAGCGCCGCCCCCAACGCGGGCCAGGCGGCCAGGTGCGACGCTCCGGGCGACACGATGCCCAGTCCGAGAGCGATCAGGGCCGCCCAGGTCAGCATGCCCAGCGCCAGTTCGGCGGTGCCGACGCGACGGCGCAGCAGCGCGTACCACGCGAGCAGGATCGTGCCCGCGAGCATCAGTACGGCGAGCCAGAACAGCTCCGGCCGATACGGCGTCGTGGTGGCGGTTCCGCTGAGTCCGGGCCGGATCACCTTGAGCAGGTCCCAGAAGAAGACACCGACGCCCACGCCGAGTCCGATCGGGATCAGAGCGAGCGCGGTGGCGAGGAGCGTGCGCCGCAAGGTGACCATGCCCCGGCGGCGGGCCAGGAAGATCAGTGCCAGTGCCGCCAGCAGCGCGGCGGCGCCCAGCAGGCCGGCCGCCCAGGCCGGATAGCGGACCAGCAGGCCGGGCGGGAGGTTGAAGTAGACCAGGTCGTTCCCGGTGGTCAGCCGTGCCAGGTCGGTGCCGCCGAACGCGCGCACGAGCGCCAGCGTGTTGTCGCCCATCTGCTGCAGTGCCGCGAGGTCGACGTGCGCGGGGTCGTCGAGAACGCTGTGGTACAGGGTGCCCGCATTGGCGTAGGCGGAGTCGAGCACGGCCATCCCGCCGAGTGCGAAGGCGGTGAAGTCGGTGTCGTTGTTGAGCAGTTTCATCAGCTCGGCGTACACGGAGTCGGCCACGGGCATGGGCGCCGCCGATCCGAACAGGGAGATCAGGCCGGAGTTCGACTCCGTGCTCCGGAACATCAGCACCGGCCCCTTGGCCCCGCGCGCCTCGTTGTTGAGCACCACGCTCCGCCCCTTCGCGAGCGGGTGTTCTTTGACGAACGCCGCCGAGCCCAGGAGTCCGGTCTCCTCGGCGTCGGTGATGAGGAACACGACGTCGTTGCGCAACCGTGTGCCGTCCGCGACCAGCGCCCTGGCCGTCTCGATCGCGCTCGCCGTACCGGCCCCGTCGTCGTTGGCGCCCGGTCCCTCGGGAACCGAGTCGTAGTGAGCGGTGACGAAGACCCGGCCGGTGGGAGCGGTCCCGGGTATCACGGTGACGATGTTGAAGACGCGCCCGGCGGTGACGGGGTCGCCCTGCTCGTCCATCGGTGAGACGCCCACCGCCTCCTGCACCTCGGGCCGCAGGCCCAGCCGTCGCAACTCGCCGACCAGGTAGTCGCGGACCCGGGTGTGCTCGGCCGTGCCGACGGGGTGGGGTTCGACGGCGAAGCGCTCGACCTGGGCGAAGGCCCGCTGCGCGCTGAACTCCCGGTCGGGGGCGCCGGCCGGGCTCACCGCGGTGGGGGTGGTGTCCCTGATCGCGCCGATGGCGATCAGCAGGAGCGCGCACAGGGCCATGAGTCCGGCAGCGAGTGAGCGCCGTCCTGATGCGTGCTCTGGTGTCATCCTCGTTCACTCCCCGTGGCTTGTGTCCCAGATGTCCCCTTGTGGTGGCATCGGGAGCATCGCGACGGAGTATTGCAGAAGAAATGCTGCAGCGAAAGTTCTGCAATGCCGGGGCGAGGGGCTGTAGGCTCGCAGCGTGGCGAACAGACCGGCGATCAGGCAGCTCAGCGATCCAGGTGCACTCAAGGCGCTCGGCCATCCGCTGCGACAGCGGATCCTGCAGCATCTCGGCATGCACGGCCCGGCCACGTCCACCACGCTCAGCCGGGCGCTCGGCGAGAACACCGGGACGCTCAGCTATCACCTGCGCCAGCTTGAGCAGAACGGATTCATCGAAGACATCCCTGAGCGCTCGAACGGAAGGGAGCGCTGGTGGCGGCAGATCAGCCGCGACCTGAGGTGGCCCTCGGCGGATGAGCTGGACGAAGAGTCTCAGCAACTCCTCGACGAGATCACCGAGTTCAAGGTCGAGGAGGAGCTGGAACTCGCCCGGCGCTTCTTCAGAGACCATCGGCGGTACGGCGAGTGGGCGAAGGCGTCCCGCGGGCTCACCCACCTGACCCGGGAAGAAATCGACGAGTTCTTCGAGGCGTACATGGAGCTGCTGTCCAGGTTCAGCCGCGCGCCGGACAACGCCTCGCCCGGCGCGCGGCCGGTGTTCCTGAGATTCTTCACGATGCCCGCCTCCGAGGACCCGTCGTCCTGACCCTCCGGCCCCGGCCCCCGGCCGCTGCCGTCCGCGCGAGTCGGCCTGGTCGCAATTATCCGATGCCGGATTCGTCGAGCAGTAGCGCGGCGACCGCCTCCGGGGCCTCATGCATTGCATCGTGCCCGGTCGGGAGGTCGTGGACCTGCCAACCGGGATCGGTTTGAAGCCGGGTGCGGAGTTCAGCGAACGGCGTCCGGTCTTCCCATCCCGAGCAGTAGATGAACTCCCGACGGGGGACCTGGGCGAGCTTGCCGGTGAGCCGGATCGTTTGCAAGAACGAGGCGAGGGGGTGGGGACGGCGGCGGGGATCGCCGCCGTCCGGCGGTCGGACGGCGTAGCCGGTGGCTGCGGCGCCGGCAGCGAACACTTCCCGGAAATGCTCGTTCGTGGACGACCAGCACGACTCGCCATCGCGCGGTACGTAGGCGTCGAGATGCACCAGACGTGAGATCCGGCCGTCAGCGCGGTCGGCGGCGGCGGCGATCACCATCCCGGCGTAGCTGTGGCCGACCAGCGTCGCACTGGTGATGTGGTTGCGATCGAGGTGCCGCAATACGTCGTCGGCGTGCGTGTCGAGGTTGGCGGTCGCGACCGTCGCGTTGTCGTCGTCTGGCCGCAGACCGGTCAGGGTCAGGGCGTGAACGGTGTGACCGGCACGCTCCAGCAGCGGAACCACCGCCTCAAACGACCAGGAGCCCTTCCAAGCGCCGGGCACGAGGACGAACGTCGCCATGCGTTTCTCCTTCTCTCAAGCCGCGGCATTGAGGCACGCTGCCTCGATGCCAGTGGTTCGGCCGGACGCTCCGCGCCGCCTGGAGCCAGTGTCACCAGACCAAGGTGTGGCGGGCTACCGATAGGAGGCCAACTGATGCCTGTTCGCCGCCAACCTCGCCCGATCGCTGGTGTGACGCGTGCTTCCGTCCAGCCGTCTGACCTCTGGAGATCTACCGAATAACGTTCTAGATTCGGTCGCATGGGGATCGGGCTGACCGAGGAACACCGGGCGCTGGCCGCCTCCGTACGCGGGCAGGCCGGGCGGGACCCGAGCCATCGGGCGCTGGCCGAGCAGGGCGTGCTCGGGCTGCACCTGCCCGAGGAGTACGGCGGGCAGGGCTACGGGATGCTGGAGCTGGCCGTGGCGCTGGAGGTGCTCGGCGAGTCGCGCGTGCCCGGCACCTACCTGCCGACCGTGCTCGCCTCCGCGGTGCTCGCGCGGTCCTCGGGGACGTCGGACCTGCTCAGCGGTCTCGCCGACGGGTCGCTGACCGCGACGGTCGCCCTGCACGGTACGGCCGGCGGGGACGCCCTGCTCGCCCCACACGGTACGACCGGCGGCGACAGGCTGCTCGCGCTGGGATCGGCCGAGGCCGATGTCTTCCTGCTGCCCGTCGGGGACGGGGAGTGGTCGTTGTTCGAGCGGGAGGACGTCACCGCCGAGCCGTTCGCGGGCGTGGATCTCGACCGGGCCGTGTGCTCGATCGCGGGGTTCGCCGGGACGCGGCAGCGGCCGCTCGGTGTCGTACCGGTGCGCGAGGTGGCCGCCGTGCTGCTGGGCGCGGACTCGTGCGGGGTGGGGGCGTGGGCCGTGGCGACGGCCGCCGAGTACGCCAAGGTACGGGAGCAGTTCGGGCGGCCGATCGGGCAGTTCCAGGGGGTCAAGCATCGGGTGGCGGCGGCGCTGGTGGCGCTGGAGCAGGCACGCGCCGCCGTGTGGGACGCCGCCAGGGCCCTCGACGAGGCGGGTCCCGCTGGATCGTGGATGGTCGGTGATGAGGCGCGGCTGACGGCCGGGGTGGCGGCGGTGCTCGGGCCCGATGCGGCCGTACGGTGTGCCGCCGACGCGATCCAGGTTCTCGGCGGCATCGGTTACACCTACGAGCACGACGCCCACCGCTACTACCGCAGGGCCCTGTCCGACAGGATGCTGGCCGGCGATCCGGGCGTGTGGGCCGAGAAGGTGGCCGAACTGGCCGTGGCGGGGGTGCGGCGGCGCCTGGAACCCGATCTGCCCGAGGAGGCGGCGAACGTACGAGACGCGATCCGGGCTGAGGCGGCGTCCCTGCGGGCGATGGAGCGGGGAGCCCGGCTGGGGAGGTTCGCCCGGGAGGGGTGGATCATGCCTTTCCTCCAGAAGCCGTGGGGTCGGGCGGCGTCACCGCTGGAGCAGGTGATCATCCATCAGGAGTTCCGCGACCTCCACCGCCCGAACCTCGGCATCGCGGCCTGGGCCGTGCCGTCCATCCTCAAGTACGGCACCCCCGAGCAGGCGGAACGCTTCCTGCCCAGAACGTTCGCCGGCGAGATCGTGTGGTGCCAGCTCTTCAGCGAGCCGGGCGCGGGCTCCGACCTGGCGGGCCTGTCGACGAAGGCGACGCGGGTGGAGGGCGGCTGGTCCCTGACCGGCCAGAAAATCTGGACTTCTCTCGCCCAGTACGCACATTTCGGGATATGTCTGGCGCGGACATCTCCCGAAAAATCCAAGCATGAGGGCATCACCTATTTCCTGGTGGACATGGCCACGCCGGGGATCACCGTCAGGCCGCTCAAGGAGATCAACGGCGAGGAGATCTTCAACGAGGTGTTCCTGGATGACGTCTTCGTACCCGATGACCTGGTGGTCGGCGAGGTCGACGGCGGCTGGCGGGTGGCCCGCGACACGCTGTCGCACGAACGGGTCGCGCTCGGCGACTCCTGGGGCCCCGGCTCCCAGCACACCGACATGATCGAACTCGTCGGCGAACTGCCCGGCCTCCGGCAGTCCCAGCGGGAACAGGCGGGCCACCTCTGGGCCGAGGGCCAGGCCATCTCGGCGCTCGGCCTGCGCGTGACGCTCTCCCAGCTCTCGGGCGCCGACCCGGGAACGGCTCCCAGCGTGCGCAAACTCCTCGGCATGCGCCACGCGCAGGCCATCTCCGAGTTCTGCTGGTCGCTCGACCCGTCGAGCGCCCGCTGGTCACGGACGATCCTGACCACCAGGGCGTTCACCATCGGCGGCGGCACCGCCGAGGTCCAGCTGAACATCATCGCCGAACGCGCCCTCGGCCTCCCCCGCGATCCCTAGCGTTTCGGATAGCCCTTAGGTTTTCGGATAGTACGGCGCCGCCAGGTGGGCGAACACGATGGTGTTGTCGCGGTAGCTGTGCGCCTGCCGGTCGAAGGTCCCCCCGCAGGTCACCAGCCGGAGCCCCGGGTAGTTGATCTTCCCGTACACCTTCTTGGCGGGGAAGCTCTTCTTCGGCGTGTGCTCGACCCGGTCCACCACGAACACCGCCACCGACCGGTCGGCCCGCAGCACCTGCACCTGTTCGCCGCGTTTGACGTTCTTGAGGCTCGCGAACACGGCCGGGCCGCTCTTCGTGTCGAGGTGACCGGTGATCACGGCGGCGCCGCGCCCGCCGGGGACGGCGCCGTAGCGGTACCAGCCCGCCAGGTTCGGCGGGTCGAAGGGCGGGTTCTGGATCGCCCCGGCGGCGTCGAGCCCGAGCTCGATCAGCGGCGCCGACACGCCGATCGAGGGGATGTAGACGGCGGTGGGCCGCGCGGCCTTCATCGGCTTGGCGACCTTGTCGAGCGGCACGTCCAGCGACGGCAGCCTGGTGGCCTTGAGCGCCTGGGGCCCGGCGGCCGCCACGGGCGCGGACTCGGACTCGGGCTCGCCGTCGCCGAGCATGCCGTTGATCCCGAACCCGATCAGCAGCACCCCGGCCAGCGAGACCGCTCCCGCCCCGGCCCAGATCAGCTTCGCCCCGGCCGCCCGGCTCACCGGACCGTCACCCACGCCATCGCCCACACCGCCCGCTCCGCGCCCTCGTCACCGCCGACCGGCCTGCGCCATCCTCGCCGCGTCCTCCTCGCCCTTGCCGCGCCGTACGGCGAACCCGGTCAGGCCGGCCCCGGCGAGCAACGCGACGCCGCCCGCGGCGAACGGCCACACCGGCGGCTCGGGCACCAGTCCGCCCGCGCCCGTTTCGGGATGGCCCTGCGGCATCCGGTGCTCGTCCTCGTCGACCGGCTTCCACCCCCGGTCGGGCTCCTTGGAGTGCTCCGGCTCGCCAGGTGGTGGCGACCACGAGTCGTCCGGCTCGGGCGCACTCGACCAGCTGTCGAGCGGGTTGGGAATGGGCAGGTCAGGCACCCCGAGCGACGGCTGGACGTCGCACGGCAGGATGGGCAGCAGACAGGTGGCCGCGGTGTTCGGTTCGTCCCGTGTGGCGGCCGAAGCGGTTCCGATGCCCGCCACCATGCTCACGCCACCGGCCACGAAGGCCGCCAAGGCTCCGGCGGCTGCGAGACGTCGTGCTCTTGCCATTGCCATAACAAGGCTCCGAATCGGTTGTCACGTCCCGAGATAGAAAGAGAGCCTCGCGAATTATTAGACCATGAGTCAAGTAATGTGACCGAAGTGAAATCAGTCACTTACTCAGCGTTTTCTCCGGGCTAAAAACGCACGGAAATGACCCACAGGCAGTTACCGCAACTGGGCGGCCCTGGCCATCCGCCGCTGCCGATACAGCAGGGACCAGCCGATCAGGAGCGCGAACGTGGCCAGTTGCAGCACCGTGGACAGGCCCGTCATCACGTCGAGCGGCAGGCGATAGATGAGCGGGATCCGGATGACCGCCTCGGCGAGCAGCCCCACACCCCAGACGAGGGTCAGGGTGCGGAACAGCCGCCGGAACTCAGGCGCGGAGCCCCAGAGCCGATCCCATTCGGCCGGCTTCTGGGGATCGTCGGCGGTCAGGCGACGCATGAGGGCGTACATGAGCGGGCGGCCGACCAGGCAGGAGCCGAGCAGGAGAAGGCCGAGCAAGCCCGACAGGATCGACTCCTTGGCCAGGACGAACCGCGGGTCGCCGGTGAGGAACGCCAGCAGCAGCCCGATCGCGAACCCGCCGCAGACCAGGGCGGCCAGGCCGTTGAACCGGCGCCGTACGGCCGCCACGAGCAGGACCCGGACGAGGGCGGCGGCCGCCCCCAGCAGGAGGGCGACCTGCTCGTCCACGCCGAACCCGCGGCAGGCGTAGTACACCGCGATGGGCAGCGCCACATCCGGGAGGAGGGTCTTGAGCAGGGTGGATTTGTTCATGAGTGGCTCCCTGGAGGATGCAACTTGAGTCCCCTATTAAGGGACGGAGAGGACCTTACAAGAGCATGCCCTAGGATGCAATAAGGGACCAACCGGACCGTAATCAGAAGGAGTAGCCGTGACGGTGCCACCAGCGAAGGAGGCCGCAGGCGACAAGCGGTCCCGGCGTCGAGGAGCCGAGCTGGAGCGGGCGCTGCTGCAGGCGACCCTCGACGAGCTGGCCGACGGCGGCTACGCGCGGTTGACCATCGACCGGGTGGCGCAGCGCGCCGGCACCAACAAGACCGCGATCTACCGCCGCTGGCCCAACCGCGCCGCGCTGGCGCTCGCCGCGTACCACGAGTTCGTCAGGGAGCCGGCGGCCCTGCCGGACACGGGCGACCTGCGATCCGACGTCCTGCTGCTACTGCGCGGAGCGGTGGGCCGCATGGGATCACCGGCCGGCGGCGAGATCCTGCGTGGCGTGATGTCCGAGATCCACGCCCACCCTGAGCTCAGGCGGCACCTGCGCGAGGAGTTCGCCCAGGAGCCGAACCTCATGATGACCATCCTGGGCCGGGCGGTCGCGCGCGGCGAGGCCCGCCCCGAGGCGCTGAGGCCGCGCGTCGCGTCCGTGCCCGTGGTCATGCTGCGCCAGGAATACCTGATCTACCAGGCCGCGGAGATCTCGGACGAGACCCTCATTGAGATCGTCGACCAGGTGTTCCTGCCGATGGTGCGGCTCTCTTAGCTGTCCCTGGCCTTGCTGGGCTGCACGCGCTTGGGCTCGCCGGGCATCTTCGGATAGTTGGGGGGATAGGGCATGTCGCCGCGTTCGTCACCGTCGAACCATTCGAGCAGGGTGTCGAGCGAGTACGCCTGGTCGTCGATGGTGGCGTGGACGTCGCCCAGCTTGGCGAAGCGGGCCGGGACGGTGCGGATGTCGAAGTCGCGCGGGTCGGCGTCCGCCAGCTCGTCCCAGGTGAGCGGGGTGGAGACGGTGGCGTCCGGCCTCGCCCTGACCGAGTAGGCACTGGCCACGGTGCGGTCGCGGGCGTTCTGGTTGAAGTCGATGAAGACCCGTTCGCCGCGTTCCTCCTTCCACCAGGCGGTCGTGACCAGGCCGGGGTCCCGCGCCTCGACGGCTCTGGCCAGGGCGATGCCCGCGTGCCGTACCTGGACGAAGTCCCAGCGCGGCTCGATCCGCACGGCGATGTGCACGCCGCGGTTGCCCGAGGTCTTCACGAACCCGGTCATGCCCAGCTCGTCCAGCACCTCGCGGGTCAGGAACGCGGCCTTGCGCGCGGCGTCGAACTCCAGGCCGGGCTGCGGATCGAGGTCGATGCGGAGCTCGTCGGGGTGTTCGGTGTCGGCGGCGCGCACCTGCCAGGGGTGGAAGTCGATGGTGCCGAGGTTCGCGCAGTAGGCGATGGCGGCCACCTCGGTGACGCGCAGCGAGTCGGCCTTGCGCCCGCTGGGGAAGGTGACGGTCACGGTCTGGAGCCAGTCGGGATGCTTGGGCGGCATCCGCTTCTGGTAGATCGCCGGACTGTGCACCCCGTCGGGGTGGCGTTTCAGGTTGGTCGGCCGATCCTTCAGCGCACGCAGGGCGCCGTCGCCGACGCTCACGTAGTACTCGACCAGCTCGCGCTTGGTCGCCCCGATCTCCGGGAAGTACACCTTGTCGGGATTTGTGACCTTTACGGTCCGCTCCCCCACCTCAATCTCAACAAACGGCGACGCCATGCGCCCAACTTACCCGCTCATTCTTTTTCTATCTTGTACGGCAGGCCCAGTGGGCCCCACCCGCCGCACAGAGCGGAGGTCTGTCCAGGGACACGCTCCTCCGGTGGAGGTGGTCGGATGCCGTGACGTGCGCATGCTTTACTGCCGGACAGCAGGGCCGAGCGCATGCCGAGGCCGAGCCATTGACGCGCTCCTCGTCCTGAAGAGATGAGGATTCCCGTGCTGCTTACGCAGCAGTCCATGCCGCATGAGCAGCACGAGCTGTGGAACGGGATGCTTGACGCTTCACTGACCCGCCTACCGGCAAGTCTCCACGTCCTGTCACCGCCCGTCCGGCGGCCTCGTTATACCGATGAATCCAGGAAGTGATCTCACGGCCAGCTTGGTTATCGCTTGCCAGTTCGACCACGGAAACATTACCGTACGTGATTGAGACATCGCAAGCAGTTCCGGTAACTGCACGCTCGCGCCCAGATGGCACTCACGCGCGGGCCTACACCATCCCGCCTGAAGGCGGGAGCACTGGCCCGCATCTCGGTAGATCGGGAAGGCCTGGGCGCTCCACCGCACCCACTCCGGCAGCACCGTGAGCGGGTAGAAGATGCCGGAGATCGCGATCAGGCCGAGGATCGGGAGCAATCCCAGGCCGCTCTTCAGGCCACTGATCGCGAGGCCGGAAACGAGGAACATGCCGGAATGCAGGACGTCGGTCATGCCGAAGCGCTAGCGCAGGCTGTCGACATCGAGCACGACTTCGCTCGTCGCCGTTGTCTTGCCTCTCATGTGGTTGCCATGGTGAAGGGCACACGACTGGACCCGGCAAAGCACATGAAGCCGATCGGCGGGCTCTTGGGAGACGGGGGCCGAGCGCCATGTGCGCAGTCGCTCGTCTCAGCCATGCCACGCGGATGGTCGTGCCGTCACGTCACGTCGCCCAGCCACCTCCACCGGAGGAGCGTGCCCCTGGACAGGCCCCAGCCCCGTATGGCGGGTGGGGCCCACCGGGCTTGCCGTAAAGAAAAACAAAGATTGTGAATTTAGCTGTGAGGCGGCCCGGCCCGGAGCCGCCGCGGTGGCGGGACCGGGGGCTCGACGGGACGGACCTAAAGATCACTCAGCACCGTTCCGGGCGCTGGCGCGCCACCCGGCCGATTGTCGGATCGTCGGCGGCGCCAGCACGGGCGTGGGCTGTGCCACCCAGGCGATCCGGCGAGTGATCTCACCTCTGGGCAGGAGGTGACGACACCCCCTTGTCGTCAAAGACGCGAATTAGTCCCAGAAGGGATGCTTCACCCGACGGAGATCTCTTTTTGCCGTATCTCGTACGCTGGAAGCATGGAAAAGGTGGTCAAGAGCGATGCCGAGTGGCGGATCCAGCTCTCTCCCGATGAGTTCCACGTGCTCAGGGAGGCGGGCACGGAGCGCCCGTTCACCGGCGAGTACGTCGACACGAAGACCGAGGGCGTCTACTCCTGCCGGGCGTGCGGGGCTGAGCTGTTCAGGTCGGACACGAAGTTCGAGTCGCACTGCGGGTGGCCGAGCTTCTTCCAGCCGTCGGATTCGGACGCGGTCCGGCTGATCGAGGACTCCAGCCACGGCATGGTGCGGACCGAGGTGCGGTGCGCGCGCTGCGACTCCCACCTGGGCCATGTCTTCCACGGCGAGGGGTACGCGACGCCGACGGACGACCGTTACTGCATCAACTCCGTGTCCTTGCGGCTCGAACCCAGCGCGTGAACAACCGGCGACACCGCGTATCGGCTGTGCGGGGCGGGTAAGAACACGGCCGTGAACCTTGTTCATCTTCGCCACCGCTGGCTCACGATCGAGGCCATCGGCCGCGTCGTCACCCAGCGGTGCGAAGTGTGCTTCAAGACCCGCACCCGAGTGCGCTGACCGGGCGCTCCCGACGAGCGCCCGGTCGAAGCTGCCTGCCTGGTTCTGGCTCAGGAGAACGTCTTGGTCACGTCCACAGCGCGGCGACCCGGTCGACGAGCGCGGTGCCCTGGGCGTATCCCGCCTCGGCGCTGACCCCACGCACCTCGGGGTCGAGCGGGTCGGCGCCGACCGCCGCCACTGACGCCTCGTCGGGCTCGATCACCTCGATCCGGCCGCCCACCGCCTCGAAGCCGGGAAGAAGTTCGGGCATCGGTGCCAGGATGAGAATCCGGTCGTAGCCGGAGGCGAGGTCGGCGTTGGCCATCGAGCGTATGCCGCCGTCGATGTAACGCACGCCGTCGATCGTCACCGGTGGCCAGACGCCCGGGACCGCGCAACTCGCCGCGACCGCGTCGACCAGCGCCACGCCCGAGCCGGGCCGGAACAGGGCGGGCTCGCCCGTGACCGCCTCCACGGCCACGATGACGAGGTCGCGGTCGGGCCAGTTGTGCGCGGGCAGGCGCGCCTCGATCACCTTGCGGCGTTCGGCTTCGCTGACGGTGTCCGTGGCCAGAGCCATCGCACCGACCCTGCGCCGCTGCTCGGCCGGGTCGCCCGTGCTCTCGTAGATCTGCTGGAGGGTCGCCCACAGCTGGTCCATGGGTACGCCGCTCTGGAGCTCGGGGGCCTGGAGGGCGGGGTTGGTCTGGCGTTCGAGGAGTTCGGGGAGCGACAGGCCGCTGGTGACCTGCGCGGCGACGGTGGATCCCGCCGAGGTGCCGATAATCTTGTCGGCGGAGCCGGCCACGTCCACTCCGCCGGCGGCCAGGGCGGCCAGCACGCCGGTGGTCCACGCGATCCCGGCGACCCCGCCGCCGCCCATCACCAGTGCCCGCTTGATCTCGCTCACCAAAGGCCCCCTCGCCCGCTACCAAGAATGTCGATCACACCAACCTGAACCAGCCGGGAGCCGGTCGTCTTCCCTGGTGCGGACGGTGGTCCCGTATTCACTACGTCCCCATCTTCCGCCCTCCTCGCCGCACTTCGGCTGAGGTCCTTCTGGGGAGTGGGAACGCTGGGGTCCTTCCGGTGAACGGGACCGCTCAGGTCCTACCGGCCCGCCGCACTTCGGCTGAGGACCTACTGGGGAGTGGAGCGCTGGGGTCCTTCCGGAGAGCGGGACCGCTCAGGACATTCCGGAGAGCGGGAGTGGGAGCGGCGATCGGGCGCGGTGCGGGGGACGAAGCGGTACGTGCGGAAAGAATGCGGCTAGTCGGGTTCGGGGTGGGTGACGCGGCAGGTCTTGTCGGTGGAGCCGAGGATGTTGGCCAGGACCGGGTTGCCGTTCTCACCGAACTTGGCCTGGACGAAGACGATCGGGTTCGGCTCACCGCTCTCCCTGAGGTACTGCAGGCCGCGTTCGCACAGGGTGATGGCTTGGCTGGAGTTGCCGGCCGACTCCGGGAGGTCGGTGTATATGCGGAGATATCCGCCCACGCTGCGGATGTCCTTGAGGCGTTTGGCCGCCTTGTCGTCCGGGGGCCAGTGCGTACGGAAGTACTCGGCCGCCTCCTGGTCGGTGTGCGTCGAGGGCCCGTCGGCCTTGTAGTCGGACGGGTCGTCTCCCGTCGATGGGTCTACGGCCCCGGCGTCCAGGGGCGCTTCAGCCTGGGGTTCGGCTCCGGTGACCGACCCCGGCGTGGCGCCGGTCGGGGCGCCGGTCGGAGTGCCGTTCTTCGAGCCGCCCGATGGCGGGGCTCCTCCGGAGCGAGGGGTGCTCGCCGGCGACGGGACGACGCTCATCGGGATGCGGGTCGTGCCGCCCCGCGCGAGGTCCGGCTCCCCTGAACCGCCGTTCCCGGCCGAGCCGTTGTCGGTGCTGGAATCCGTACCTCCGGACGGGCGCGCGTCCTCGAAGACATTCCGGCTCGCGTCCGATCGGGGCGCCGGCGTACCGTCCGTGCCGAGCAGCCACAGGGCCGTGCCCGCCAGCACCACCACCCCCGCGGACAGCCCCACGGCCCACGGACGCCGGGCCTGGGGACGGCGCCGCCGCCCAGCCCGCCGGGACCTCGGCGACGGCCCGTACGGGGAGACGGCCGCCGCACGCTGCTCAGGAGGTTCGGAGAGACGGCCGGCCACACGCCGCTCGGGGGGTTCGGAGAGACGGCCCGCCGCACGCCGCTCCGGAGGGTCGAAGAGTGTGCGGCGGCCCGGCGGCGGCGTGCTGGACCGTTCCGCCGCGTGTCGCCCAGAGCCGTGCCCGTCCGACCGCCGCACTCCGCCCGCCCCCTTGGAACGTGACACCCTCGCTCAGCACCGCACAGGCAAGGGAATTCCCATGATTGTGACAAGAGGCGGTAGATCAATTCAGTTGGATCCCCAACTTGGGGCGGCAGTGACGATTGTGGCTACGGAAGCGCCGCGACGAGCTCCTGGACGGGCTTGCGCACGCCGGTGTAGAAGGGCACCTCGATACGCGTGTGCTCGCGCGCCTTGGCCCCCCGCAGATGACGCATCAGGTCGACGATCCGGTGCAGCTCGTCGGCCTCGAACGCCAGCATCCACTCGTAGTCGTTCAGCGCGAAGCACGACACCGTGTTGGCCCGGACGTCCGGATAGTCACGCGCCATGTGACCGTGCTCGGCCAGCATCGCCCGCCGCTCGGCGTCGTCGAGCAGGTACCACTCCAGCGAACGGACGAACGGGTAGACGCTCACGTAGCCACGCGGCTCCTCCTCGGCAAGGAAGGCCGGAATGTGTGACTTGTTGAACTCGGCCGGCCGGTGCAGCGCCATCGCCGACCAGACCGGCGCGCTGTGGCGGCCGAGCGCGGTGCGGCGGAAGCGGGAGTAGACGTCCTGCAGGTCCTCGGCCGTCGGCGCGTGCCACCAGAACATGTAGTCGGCGTCGGCCCGGAACCCCGCCACGTCGTAGAGACCACGGGTGACGACGTCCTTCAGCGCCGCCTCCTCCAGCAGGTCGACGACCTCGCCGGTCATGCTCTCGCGGTTGTCGGGACACGGATCGGTCGCCTTGAAAACGGACCACATCGTGTAGCGGATCACCTGGTTCAGATCGCGGGCCTTCGGCCGCGGTGCGCCCTCAGTCATGCGTCCATTGTCCTTCCGGCGAGAGGTGGTCCAGAATCCGGGCCGCGGCCGTACGCGCGGTGGAGACGCACGCGGGGATGCCGAGCCCGTCGTAGGCCGCCCCGCAGACCGCCAGCCCGGGTTGCACGGCGACCGCCGCGCGGATGCGGGCCACCCGGTCGAGGTGGCCGACGTTGTACTGCGGCAGCCCCCCTCCCCAGCGCGACACCCGGGTGTCGACCGGCAGCCCGCGTACGCCCATGACGCCGCCCATCTCGGCCGTGGCCAGGGAGACGAGCTCGGGGTCGTCGCGCTGGAGCACCTGTTCCTCGCCGATCCGGCCGATGGAGCAGCGCACCAGCACCAGGTCGCCCGCCAGGTGCGGCCACTTGACCGAGCTGAACGTGACCGCCTTGACCGGCCGCCCCTCGACCGGCGGTACGAGATAGCCGCTGCTCGTCGGCGGCGAGGGGAAGGCGTCGACGGGATAGGCCAGGGTGACGATGGCCATGCTGGCGTAGTCGATCCGCTCCAGCTCGCTCGCCGCCTTGGGCACCTCGGCCCGCAGCAGCCTGGCGGCGGGGGCGCCCGGCGTGGCGACGATCACCGCGTCCGCCTCGATGATCTCGGGTCTCGGCACGGGGCCGGTCACGAGCCGCCAGCCGTGTTCGGTGCGGTGCAGTTCGCGTACGGTGACGCCGGTCCTGACGTCGGCGCCCGACGCCTTGGCGACCGCTTCCGGCAGGCTGCCGAGCCCGGTCCTGAGCGAGGTGAAGACCGGTCCCGCGTCCCGGGGCGTCTCCTCCACGATCTGCCTGGTCGCCGTGAGCAGCGAACGCTCGGAGCGCGCGGCGGCGGCGATCCCCGGCATCGTGGCCTCCAGCGACAGCCGGTCGGCCCGGCCCGCGTAGACACCGCCGAGCAGCGGCTCGACCAGCCGGTCGAGCACCTCGCCGCCCATCCTGGCCCGGATGTAGGAGGCTACGGAGACGTCGGTGCGTACCAGGGTGGGGGGCAGGATCTGGTCGAGCGGCACGCGCGCCAGCCCGCCGGGCGACACGATGCCGGACTTCGCCAGCTCCATCAGGTCGGCGGGCACTCCCATGACCTGCCCCTTGGGCATCGGCCGCAGCGCGCCCCGGGTGTAGATGGCGGCGCGGGTGACGCCTGGGTCCACCAGGTCGTCGCCGAGCCCGACGGCCTTGGCCAGCTCCTTGCCCTCGGGCCGCCTGGCCAGCATGGCCTCCGCGCCGGCATCGACGTCGACGCCCGCGACCTCGGAGACGAGCAGCTTGCCGCCGATGCGCGGGCTGCCTTCCAGCACGGTCACCTTCACGCGCTCGCCCGCGCCCTGCTTGAGGTGCCACGCGGCGGCCAGCCCAGAGATCCCGCCCCCGATGACAACCACGTGCGCCTGTTTCCCTACCACGCCTCCTGACGCTACCGCTTTATGGGCGCGACCTGCGTTTCGGGGGCGAGGACGCGCGTGACCGGACCGTGACGCTCGCCGTCAAACCCGCCCGAGGCGCCACCCGTCTTATGTTCATGGAGAGAATCCGGTACGGCGTAGCGTTATCGGCCGCCTGTGCGGTCCTGGTCCTGTCCGGCTGTGGTGGTGGCGAGGCGACCCTCCAATCCGGCAAGGCCATAGCCCCGGCGTCGGCACCCGACGCGGCGTCCGGCGAGAGCAGGGAGGCGTACGCCGCCCAGGACAGCGCGTCCACCCCGCAGAAGCAGCCGGCCGCCAAATCCGCCGAGAACATCGCCTCGAACGTCAAGGTCACCCAGCAGGACCGCCAGGTCATCTACACCGCGAGCATGACCGTACGGGCCAAGGAGGTCACGGGGGCGGCGCTCCAGGCCAAGCAGATCGTCACCACCGCCGGCGGCTACCTGTCGAAGGAGGAGTCGAACTCGGCCGAGGGCAGCGAGGCCAGCGCCCTGCTGGAGTTCAAGATCCCGCCCGCCCGCTACGGCGAGGTGCTCACCACGCTGGGCAAGAACCTCGGCAAGCAGCTGTCGGTCCAGCAGGGCACCCAGGACGTCACACTGCAGGTGGCCGACGTCAACAGCCGGCTGAAGTCGGCCCAGCAGGCCCTCGAATCGCTGCGTACGCTGCTGAAGAAGGCCGACACGATCGGCCAGGTGTTGCAGGTCGAGCGGGAGATCTCCGACCGCGAGGCCGACCTGGAGTCACTGCAGTCCCAGCAGAAGGAGCTCGCCACCCAGGTCGGCATGGCCACGCTCACGCTCCGGCTGGTCGGCCCCGTCGCGGTCGTGGAGGAGCCGTCGGAGGAGCCGGCCGGCTTCCTCGGCGGCCTGAAGTCGGGCTGGGCGGCGCTGGTCGGGTTCGTGAAGGTCGCGTTGACGGTCGTCGGCGTGGTACTGCCGTGGCTGATCGTGGTCGTGCCCCTGACCGCCCTGATGGTCTTCCTCGTACGGCGCCGCCGCCCTTCGCGCCCGGCCCCGGCGGAGACTCAGACTCAGGCTTCGTGAACCAAATCGGTCAGCCGCTTGAGCTGGTCGGGGTCGGTCGAGGGCAGCACGCCGTGGCCGAGGTTGAAGACGTGGCCCTCGGCCGCCTCGCCACGGCGCAGCACCTCGCGGGCCTTGCGCTCGACGACCTCCCACGGGGCCAGGAGCAGCGCGGGGTCGAGGTTGCCCTGCAGCGCCTTGCCGGGCCCCACCCGGCGGGCGGCCTCGTCGAGCGGCACCCGCCAGTCGACGCCCACCACGTCGGCCCCGGCCTCGCCGAACAGGCTCAGCAGCTCGCCGGTGCCCACGCCGAAGTGGATGCGCGGCACGTCGAGGTCGGCCAGCCCGTCGAAGATGCGGCGCGTGTGGGGCAGCACGAACTCGCGGTAGTCGTCGGGGGCCACCGCGCCCACCCACGAGTCGAACAGCTGGACGGCCGACGCCCCGGCCCGGACCTGGATGCGCAGGTGCTCCAGGACGATGGTGCTGAGTCGGTCCATCAGCGCGTGCCACAGCTTGGGGTCGCCGTACATCATGGCCTTGGTGCGGTCGTGGTTCCTGGACGGGCCGCCCTCGATGAGGTACGCGCCGAGCGTGAACGGCGCGCCCGTGAAGCCGATCAGCGGCGTGGCGCCCAGCTCGCCGGTCAGCGCCTCGATCGCCTCGGTCACGTAGGGCATGTCGCCGGGCTCCAGCGGGCGCAGCGCCTCGATCCCGGCGGCGTCGCGGATCGGATCGGCTATGACCGGGCCGACTCCCGGCTTGATGTCGAGGTCGACGCCGATGGCCTTGAGCGGCACGACGATGTCGCTGAAGAAGATGGCCGCGTCGACGCCGTAGCGGCGGACGGGTTGCAGGGTGATCTCGACGATGAGGTCGGGCGTCGCGCACGCGGTGAGCATCGGCACGCCCTCGCGGACCTTCAGGTATTCGGGCAGCGAGCGCCCCGCCATCCGCATGTACCAGACCGGGGTGTGCGGAACGGGCTGGCGGCGGCAGGCGCGCAGGAACGCTGAGTCGGCGAGATTCACCCTCCAAGGGTGCCATGACCTCGCGCCGGTCCGGCCACCGGTGCGAGGTGTCGGAAAAGCATGCATTGAATGGGCCAAATCATGATCAGATAGCTAGATGGATGTTTACCGGTCGGCTCGGCATCGGCGGCACACACGGGTCGTCCGTACCCCATGGGTGACCAGAAAGCCGGTCTCGTCTGGACCAAAAGTTGGCCAAGCCACCGCGCGGCATCGATTCAGCATCCACTTTCGGGACACGCCGAGCGCGTTGCGGCGAATTGTCAGCGTGCCGTGCCAACGTCGGAGCGACGACCCGAAGAAAGGCTCCGGTGCGATGACCGCGTTGTGGGGTTCCCCAGGACACCGCAGTGAGCACTGCGCTCCCTGCGCCGGCGAGCGGCTGTTCGAGCAGCCTCCGTGTCCCGATGGGCACGAGCCGGGCGACTGTCCGGAGTGGGCCTGCCTCGACTGCGGCCACGCGATCATCCTCGGCGGCATCACTCTGCCGGTCCGTCAGCTAGCTATGGCATCGGTTTGATCGCGAACTATGAGCACCCCCGTGGTCCCCTTCCGCCCGTCTTCGACCTACGCTTCGGCTATGACCCTCGGTGAGCAGCCGCCGGCCCCCGCCTCTTTCAGGCGCGCGGTCGAAAGCCTGCGTCAGGCCGAGGTCCGGCCGGAGATCGAGCTCGAAGACCTGCCCGCGCCCCAGCGGCTGGCCCCCTTCGCGGCCGCGATCGGCGCCTCGGTCTACCGCGAGGACGACGAACTCGCGGTCGGCAGGCTGATCCTGCTCTTCGACCCCGACGGCCAGCGCGGCTGGGAGGGTCCGTTCCGGCTGGTCGCCTACGTCAGGGCCGACATGGAGCCGGAGATCACCTCCGACCCCCTGCTCGGCCCCGTCGCCTGGAGCTGGCTCACCGAGGCGCTGGAGGCCCATCAGGCCGACTACTCCGCCGCTGGCGGTACCGTGACTAGAGCCGTGTCCGAGGGGTTCGGCAACAAGGCCGAAGATCCGGTCACCACCGAGCTAGAGCTGAGGGCGTCCTGGTCGCCCGCGCATGAGGATCTCTCCGGCCATGTGGCTGCCTGGTGCGATCTCATGTGCCTGGCGGCCGGGATCCCACCGCTCCCTCCCGACGTGGCCGCCATGCCGCGCCGACGTGAAGATCCGGAGAGTGACCGTACGAAGTGAGGGCACCAGTCAATACCGCACAAGGGTCATGAGGTCGGTGAACTCATGACAGAAGAACGAACCGTCGTCCCACTGCTGGAGCCGCGTGACGGCATCCCGCCGGTCGTCGAGGATGCGGCGTCGTTGGCGCGCGTCGTCGAGGCCTTCGGGGCCGGCACCGGTCCCGTGGCGGTCGACGCCGAGCGGGCCTCCGGCTACCGCTACGGCAACCGCGCCTACCTGGTGCAGCTGCGCCGGGCGGGCGCGGGCAGCGCGCTGATCGACCCGATCGCCTGCCCCGACCTGTCGGGGCTGGACGAGGCGGTGTCGGGCGCGGAGATCGTG
Organism: Nonomuraea guangzhouensis; assembly: GCF_019396345.1. Taxonomy (GTDB): domain Bacteria; phylum Actinomycetota; class Actinomycetes; order Streptosporangiales; family Streptosporangiaceae; genus Nonomuraea; species Nonomuraea guangzhouensis. Next base: position 109,297 of record NZ_JAHKRM010000010.1, read on the forward strand.
CTGCACGCCGCCTCGCAGGATCTGGCGTGCCTGCTGGAGGTCGGGTTCCGGCCGCGTGACATGTTCGACACCGAGCTGGCGGGCCGGTTGCTCGGCTACGAGCGGGTGGGGCTCGGCACGATGGTCGAGACCGTGCTCGGGCTGCGGCTGGAGAAGGGCCACTCGGCGGCCGACTGGTCCACCAGGCCGCTGCCCGAAGACTGGTTGCGCTACGCCGCGCTCGACGTCGAGGTGCTGGTCGAGCTCCGCGACGTGCTCCACGACGAGCTCGTGGAGAGCGGCAAGCTGGAGTGGGCGCGCGAGGAGTTCGCCGCCGTGCTCAACACCCCGCCGCCGGTCCCCCGCTCCGATCCGTGGCGGCGTACGTCGGGCATCCACAAGGTACGCAACATGCGGGCGCTGGCGATCGTGCGTGAGCTGTGGACCATGCGTGACCGCATCGCCCGCGAGAGCGACCTGGCACCCGGCCGGGTGCTGCCCGACTCGGCGATCGTCACGGCCGCGCTGGAAGTGCCGCGCACCAAGAAGGCGCTCACCGAGATCTCGGCGTTCACCGGACGCAGCGCGCGCAGGCACATGAGCGACTGGCTGGCCGCGGTGAGCAGGGCGCGCGGGCTGCCCGAATCCCAGTTGCCGCAGCCGAGCACGCCCGGCGACGGGCCGCCCCCGGCCAACCGCTGGGCCGACCGTGATCCGGCGGCGGCCAAACGACTCGCCGCCGCCCGCGCCGTCGTGGCCGCGCTCGCCGACGAGCACCGCATGCCCACGGAGAACCTGCTGCAGCCCGACGCGGTGCGCAGGCTCACCTGGGAGCCGCCGGAAGAGGTCACCGACGACACCGTGACCGCCCGGCTGCGCGGGCTCGGCGCCCGCGAATGGCAGCTCTCCCTCACCGCCCATCCGCTCGCCAAGGCCCTGTCCCGTCTGGAGACCAAGGGCGAGCTCTAGGTACGGGCCACTTGACGCCCCCACGGGGGCGGCCTTACCGTTCGGGAAAGCGCTTTCCGTGAAAGGATCCTCATGAGCGTGCGCACCATCGGCGTCGTGATGAACGGCGTCACCGGCCGGATGGGCTACCGCCAGCACCTGGTCCGCTCGGTTCTGGCCATCAACGAGCAGGGCGGAGTCGTCCTGTCCGACGGCAGCCGGGTCAAGCTCAGGCCGGTCCTGGTGGGCAGGAGCGCGGACAAGCTTTCCAAGATCGCTGCCGATCACCATATTTCCCGCTACACCACTGACCTCGACTCAGCCCTGGCCGACGATGACAACCTGATCTACTTCGACGCCCAGGTCACGGGCGCCAGGGTGAAGGCGGTGCTCAAGGCCATCGAGGCGGGCAAGCACATCTACGCCGAGAAGCCCACGGCCGAGTCCGTCCAGGAGGCGGTCGCGCTGGCGGAGGCGGCCACCGCCAAGGGCGTCAAGAACGGCGTGGTGCAGGACAAGCTGTTCCTGCCGGGCCTGCTCAAGCTGAAGCGGCTCATCGACGGCGGCTTCTTCGGCCAGATCCTGTCCGTGCGGGGTGAGTTCGGCTACTGGGTGTTCGAGGGCGACTGGCAGGAGGCCCAGCGGCCGTCGTGGAACTACCGTGCCGAGGACGGCGGCGGCATCGTGCTCGACATGTTCCCGCACTGGCACTACGTGATGGAGAACCTGTTCGGCCGCGTCGAGTCCGTCTACGCCAAGGCCGTGACGCACGTTCCCCAGCGGGTCGACGAGCAGGGCAGGACCTACGCGGCCACCGCCGACGACGCCGCGTACGGCATCTTCGAGCTGGCGGGCGGCGTGATCGCCCAGATCAACTCCTCCTGGACCGTGCGCGTCAATCGCGACGAGCTGGTGGAGTTCCAGGTGGACGGCACGCACGGCAGCGCGGTCGCGGGCCTGCGCAACTGCCGCTTCCAGCACCGCGCCGCCACCCCCAAGCCGGTCTGGAACCCCGACCTGCCCGCCACGGCCCGCTTCCGCGAGGGCTGGCAGGAAGTACCGGACAACGCCGACTTCGACAACGGCTTCAAGATCCAGTGGGAGCGGTTCATCCGCCACGTGATCGAGGACGCGCCGTTCCCGAACGACTTCGCCTCGGGCGCGCGCGGCGTGCAGCTCGCCGAGCTGGGCCTGCGCTCGAACGCCGAAGGCCGCCGGATCGAGGTGCCCCACCTGTGAACATCAACCTGCCCGGCGGCGCCTACACCCTGCGTGAGCCCGTGACCTGGCCCGTCGTCGAGCAACCGGCGGCCGGCCGCGTCGTGTACGCGGCCGCGCACGTGGTGGCCGACCCGCTCGGCGACAACACGCCCGGCTCCCCCGCCGCCGTCGACTGGGACGCCACGCTCCGCTTCCGCAGGCACCTCTGGTCGCACGGCCTGCGCGTGGCCGACGCCATGGACACCGCCCAGCGCAACATGGGCCTGGACTGGGCCGCCACGAAGGAGCTCATCCGGCGCAGCGCCGCCGAGGCCCGCTCGTTCGGTGACCCCGCCGCGCTGGTGGCCTGCGGCGCGGGCACCGACCACGCCCCCGGCGCGGCCGACCTGCCCGCGATCACCGCCGCGTACGCGGAGCAGTTGGAGACCGTGCAGTCGGCGGGCGCCGGCGTGATCATCATGGCCTCGCGGCAGCTCGCGCGGGTGGCCAGCGGGCCCAAGGACTACCACCAGGTGTACAGGGAGCTGCTCGGGCAGGCCGACCGGCCGGTGATCCTGCACTGGCTGGGCGAGATGTTCGATCCGCAGCTGGCCGGTTACTGGGGCTCGCCGGAGGTGGGCGCGGCCACGGAGTCGTTCCTGGAGCTGATCCACGCCCACGCCTCGGTGGTGGACGGCGTGAAGGTCTCGCTGCTCGACGAGGAGCACGAGATCGGGCTGCGGGCCGCGTTGCCCGCCGGGGTCAAGCTCTATACCGGGGACGACTTCAACTACCCGTCGTTGATCAGGTCGGGCTCGCACGCGCTGCTGGGCATCTTCGACGCCATCGCTCCGGCGGCGGCCGCGGCGTTGCGGGCACTGGACGCGGCCGAACAGGGCACCGGCGCAGAGGCCGCCCGAAATTTCGCACTTTACGATGAGATCTTGGCGCCGACCGTGCCGCTGTCCCGGAAGATCTTCGAGTCGCCCACGTACAACTACAAGACCGGCATCGTCTTCCTGGCCTGGCTGAACGGCCACCAGGACGCCTTCGCCATGGTGAACGGCGCCCAGTCGGCCCGCTCGCTGGTCCACCTGTCGGAGGTGTTCCGGCTCGCCGACCAGGCCGGGCTGCTGGCCGATCAGGAGCTGGCCGTACGGAGGATGACGGCGTTGCTGGCGGTGAACGGGCTGTGAGCCTCTCCCTGAACCAGCGGACGACCAAGCGGTGGTCGGTGGCGGAGGCCGTCGACGGCTGCGTACGGCATGGCCTGGAGGCCGTGGGGCTGTGGCGCGAGGAGGTGGCCGAGCAGGGGCTGGCCGAGAGCGTCAAGCTGGTCCGCGACGCCGGGCTGCGCGTGTCGTCCCTGTGCCGTGGCGGCTTCCTCACGGCCCCTGGCGGCCCGGCCCGGCAGGCGGCGCTGGACGACAACCGGCGGGCCATCGATGAGGCCGCGGAGCTGGGGGCGGCCTGCCTGGTCATGGTCGTCGGCGGTCTCCCGGGCGTGCGGCCGGGCGAACCGCTGTCGGACAGCGGGGTCTCGCGCGATCTGGCCGGGGCACGCGGGCAGGTGGCCGAGGCGCTGGAGGTGCTGGCGCAGTACGCCGGTGAGCGGGGCGTCAAGCTGGCGCTGGAGCCGCTGCATCCGATGTACTGCGCCGACAGGGCCGTCCTGTCGACGCTGGCCCAGGCGGTCGACCTGTGCCTGCCGTACCCGGAGGAGCAGGTGGGGGTGGTGGTCGACACCTTCCACGTGTGGTGGGACCCGCGGCTGTTCGAGGAGATCGCCAGGGCCGGCCGGCGGATCGCGTCGTACCAGGTGTGCGACTTCCTGCAGCCGCTTCCGGCGGACGTGCTGCTGGGGCGGGGGATGATGGGCGACGGGGTGATCGACTTCGCGCCGATCACCCGTGCCGTGACCGAGGCCGGGTACACAGGGGACGTCGAAGTGGAGATCTTCAACGCCGACATCTGGGCCGCCGACCCGGACGAGGTGGTGGCCACCATGAAGCGCCGCTACGCCGAGGTGGTCACCGGAGATTAGGCGGAGCTGATGACCGGCTCGTCCTGGGCCGCGGCTTCGTTCTCGGTGATCGTCACCGTGCCCGCGGCTCCGTTCACCGTGATCTCCTGGCCGGTGACGATGCGGTGGGTGGCGTCCGGGACGCCGACCACCGCCGGGATGCCGTACTCGCGGGCCACCACCGCGCCGTGCGACATGGCGCCGCCCATCTCCATCACCAGCCCACCCGCCGTGAGGAACAGCGGTGTCCAGCCGGGGTCGGTCGACGGGCAGACCAGGATCTCGCCCGGCTCCAGGTGCGCCCCGACCGGGTCGAGGACCACCCTGGCGCGGCCGGTGACCGTGCCCGCGGACGCGGCGCTGCCGATCAGCGCGCCCTCCGCGGCCACGCTCGACAACGCCTCGGGCTCGGTGCCGTCCGACAGGACGATCCTGGGTACGTGCCGGCGGCGTGACTCCTGCTCGTAGGCCGCCCGCCGCTCGGTCACCAGCTCACGCAGGTCGCCTCCGCACAGTGCCGATCGCGCCTCCTCGATCCGCAGGAAGAACACGTCGTCCGCCCGCTCCAGCACGCCGGTGGCCACCAGGTGCTCGCCGACGACGAGCAGGCTCCGCCGTACCGCGGCCAAGGTCTTGACCAGGTAGAACTTCGGCATCTCGCGCACCCCCGCGAACAACCTGGTGCGCCGCAGCCCGAACCGGGCGACGGCGCCCCGGAGCGCGCCCCTGCGGCGGGCCGTCGCCACGATCCGCGCGACGGCCGCCTCGGCCTCGGCCGCTCCCCTCGCGAACAGCTTGTCGGGCGCGAGGTCACCGCCGTCCTCCATGCGCAGGTAGTTGGCCAGGACGCCGAGGATGTGCGTCGGGTCCTCGGACCAGCGGGGGACGCCCAGGTCGATCTCGGCGACGCCGCGATGCCCGTACTTATCCAGAAAAGCAGTGATTCCTCGCTGGGCCTTCGGGGGCAGCTCAGCGGCTCTGAAGCGGCGGACGAGCTCGCTCACCGGCTCGTTCCTGAACGGTTCCGGCTCGATCCGCGTCGCCAGCGTCCAGAGTTCGAGGTCCATCTCGGTGGTCGGGTTGTTGGGGACGCTGCGGAGTACGTCCTGCATGTCGCTCATGGACCGGCCGGAGAGCTTCGAGGCCAGCGCGAACAGGCCGTAGCCGGTGATCACGATCGGCATGAGCGAGACGGCCACCGGGAACGTGGTGCTGAGCATCCGCTCCGCGTGGTCGAGGCGCTGGACGGGCGTGGCGGAGCCGGGCACGCGCAGTCGCCGGTCCAGCTCCTCGCCGAGCCGCCTGGTGTAGGCGAGCGCCCGATCGGGCCTGACCAGCGCCTGGAGGACGCGCGTCGGGGCGTGCACGCGGCGGGCGAAGTGCGCCACCGCGCGGAAGAACGGGCGGCGGGAGGTGTGGATCACCGAGAACCGTGGCTCCTCGAACAGGTCCGTCAGCACCGCCGCGGCCCTGGCCTCGCCCATCGTCAGCGCGCGGGGCAGGATCGCCCGCCCCATACGGCTGCGCAGGGCCGTGGTCAGGTCGATCCAGGTGCGCTGACCCGCCTCGAACATGAACGCGGCCCCATCGCGCGCCTCGGCAGGACCGTAGCCGAACACCCCGGCGGCACCCGAACTGAGCAGCCGGAACGCGGACAGGCCCATCGGGGTGAGCGGGCCCATGACGCCCTGGGCGACATTGATGGAGAAGTACGCCCGCAGGCCCTCCCTGGTGGTCTCGGGCAGCGGGTAGAGCGTGGTGATCGGCCTGGCCTGCGTGAGCCAGAGCGTGCCGTCGGCGTCGATGGCCCACTCGGTGTCCTGTGGCGCGCCGTAGTGGTCCTCGACGCGGGTGCCGAGCGCCGCGAGGTCGCGTACCTGCTCGTCGGTCAGGCAGAGGCCGTCGTGGGCCGATTCGACGCGTTCCGTGCCGCCGCCGGGCAGGGCGCGGATCACCAGCCGCTTGTCGCCCGCGTGCCGGTCGAGGATCTCGCCGCTCGCCGCGTCGACCACGAACCGGTCGGGGTTGACGGCGCCGGAGACCACGGCCTCGCCCAGGCCGGGGTTCGCGTCGATGACGGCCTCGTGCCTGCGTCCGGTGAGCGGGTTCGCGGTGAACATCACCCCCGCCGTACGCGCGTCGACCATGGCCTGGACGACCACCGCCAGCCGTACGGAGGCGTGGTCGATGCCGTTGGAGTCGCGGTAGGCGACGGCGCGGTCGGTCCAGAGCGAGGCCCAGCAGCGACGTACGGCGTCGAGCACGTCGTCGGCGCCGACGACGTTGAGGTAGGTGTCCTGCTGCCCGGCGAAACTGGCGAACGGCAGATCCTCCGCCGTGGCCGACGACCGCACCGCGACCGGCACCGCTTCGGCCTTGCCCAGCGTGGTGTACGCCGCGCGGATCGACGCCGCGATGGCCTCGGGGATCGGGGCCTCCAGCAGCCGGGTCCTGGCGGCCTCCGCGAGACCCGGGCCGCCGGTCGCGATGACGTCGTCCAGGCCCGCCGCCTGGGCCACCTCGTGGTAGGCCTCGGTGGTGAGCACCCAGCCGGGCGGGACCGGGAGCCCGGCCCGGGTCAGCTCACCGAGGTTGGCCGCCTTGCCACCGACTTCGGCCAGCATGCCGCCGTCGATGTCGGAAAAGTCCAGTGCCGTCTTCATTGGGAATACCCCCACCGTTCAGCGTCTCGTAACGAGTCTCACGCTTCGCGGCAAAGAATTCAACACTTGATGAACAGTGGCGTCGGTCACACCTCCAGGGGCACGCCGTCGAGGCCCCAGGCGGGGTCGAGCTCGATGCCGAGCCGGGCCAGCGCGGTCGGGCCGACGTCCACCAGCCGCGGGCCGCCGAGGTCGGCGCCGCCCAGGTCCTCGCCGAGAGCGCCGGCGATGACGAAGACCGTGCGCTCCTCGGTGGAGGTGCCGCCGTGGCCGCCTTCGTCGATGTGACCGTGGTCGGTGGTGACCAGCACGGTCCAGCGCTCGTCGGCGGACGTCCGCCTGCCCCGGATCGCGTCGAGGAGGCGGCCCAGGTAGGCGTCCTGGGTTCGGAGCGCCTCGGTGTATTCGGGGCAGTGCGGGCCGAGGTCGTGGGCCACCTCGTCGGTCTCGCCCAGGTAGACGAACGTGAGGTCGGCGCCCGCGCTCGCGAGGTGCCGCTCGGCGGCCTCGGCGACCTGCTTGTCGGCGACCGGCCAGTCGATCGTGTAGCCGTCGAGCACGAAACGGGTGTCGATGGCCGGGCCGAACGCGCCGTGCTCCGCCAGCGACGCCCAGGAGAAGAACGCCGCGGTGTCCAGGCCGGGGCGGGCCGCCTTGGCGCGAGTCAAGAAGTCCGGATATTTCGCGAACTGCTGGTGGGTGAATGCGTTGTCGACGACGCCGTGTTTGTCGGGCCACACGCCAGTCGCGATCGACGACCACCCGGGCCCGGAGTCGGTCCGGGACCTGATGGCACGGACGGTACTCCGCGGGTCGGGCTCGGCGGGGGCCTCGGGGACGATCTCGCCTGGGGACTCGGTGCGCGGGGCGGCGGCCTCGCCGTACGGGAGGAGGCTCGTTCCGTACGCGCCCCTGGACATCAGTCCGGTCAACTCCGGCGGCCCCACCGCGAGCAGGCGGTCGAAGCGAAGACCGTCCATGCCGACGACCAGCACCTTGTCCCTCACTGGCTACTCCCTTCGGAAACACCGCACCCATTCGGCGGCCCCAGGCAGTATCTCCTCCACCGGGGCGACCTGGGGATACCAGGTGCGCTCCCACTCCAGCGACACCCAGCCGGAGTAGCCCCACGCGCGCAGCAGTTCGCCGGACTCGTCCAGCGGCACCGTGCCGGTCCACATCGGCACCGGCGTGGTGTCCTGGGCGGAGACCGCGTCCTTGACCTGAACGTAGGCGAGGTACGGGCCGAGAAGGGCCAGGGTGTCGGCCGGGGACTCGCCGTGACGCCAAGGGTGGAGCAGGTCCCAGAGGGCTCCGGTCGTCTCGGGGCAGGCCGCCTCGTCGAGCAGCCGGGCGACGGCCGCGCCGGTGGCCATGTTGTCGTGGGTCTCGACGAGGACCCGCAGGCCGAGGTCGGCGGCCGTACCGGAGACGGCTTTGAGCCTGCGTGCTCCGACCGCAGGGTCGTCGCCGCGCGGGAACACCCGGACGCCCGGAGCGCCGAGGTCGGCGGCGAGCGTCAGGTCCGCGACGAGCGCCTCGACGAGCGGCTCGTCGGGGCCTGGCTCGCATACGCCGACATATCCGGCGAGCGCGGATATTTCCAGACCGGCCGCCTCGACCCGTTCCCGCACCGACGACCGCTCGGCCGCCGACAGGCCCCGGTGTACGCCGGTGTCGGGGTGCAAGCGCAGCTCCAGGCCCTGGCAACCCTGCCCGGTCGCCACCTCGATCGCCCTGTCGAGCCCGTCGCCCGGCATCCCGAGCGTGCTGACCGCCAGTTTCATCGCGCCCTCCCGAGCGACCGTACCGCCTGTGCGACGCCTCCCCTTCGGAGGCACCCTTGTCCCTGGAACCCCTCGAAGGGTCCCTCGCGCGAAGGCGTCAGTCTCCGCCAGCCGGGAAGCGCGAACTCATCGCACCGCCCGTACGCTCTCCCGCAGCACCACCTCGCCCGCCACGTGCTCCACCGCCGGCTCCTCCCCCGACGCCAGCGCCAGCTCAAGGGCGCGGGCGCCCATGTCCTGCAGCGGCAGCCGTACCGTGGTCAGCGCGGGCACCTGGTCCCGCAGCGTCGCGATGTCGTCGAAGCCGGCCACCGACACGTCGTCCGGCACCCGGATCCCCCGCTCCCGGTACGCGGCCAGCGCCCCCACGGCCATCACGTCGTTGACGGCGAACACGCACGTCGCGTCGCCCGTCTCCTGAGCCGCCCGATAGCCGCCGTCGCGGTCGAAGGGGCCTTGGACGACGCGCGGCTCCGGCAGGCCGAGCTCGGCCAGTGCCGAGGCGAATCCGGCGCACCGGTCGCGGGCGGTCATCAGGTGCGGCGGTCCGGCCAGGATGGCGAAGCGGGTGTGGCCGAGCTCGGCCAGCGAACGGGCCAGCGCGGCGGCGCCCTCGTAGTTGGCGGGCGCGACCGTGTCGACGCCGAGCAGGTCCTGGCCCACGCAGGCGACCCGCCCGCCGCTGGCCCGGTAGCGGTCCAGTTCGCCACGGAGCCGTTCGGTCACGCCGGGATCGGCGACCCGGGAGCCGACCAGCAGCACGGCGCGCACGCGCTGGGCGTTCAGCGTCGCGACGTAGGCGATCTCCTGGTCGGGGTCGCGGTGCGTGGTGCCCACCATGACCAGCAGGTTCTCGCCGGCCGCGGCCCGCATCGCGCCGTCGGCCAGCGCGGCGAAGTAGGGGTCGGTCAGGTCGTGCACCACGATGCCGATGACATTGCTCGCCCCGCGGGCCAGCGTCTGCGCCGCGATGTTGGCGCGGTAGCCGAGCTCGTACGCGGCCCGCTCGACTCGGGCTCGCAGGTCGGCGCCCACCTGGCGGGTGCTGCCGTTGAGCACCCGCGAGGCGGTCGCGAGCGAGACGCCCGCCTGCTTGGCGACGTCTTCCAGCGTGACCACGAGACCTCCAGGAAAGCGGTTTCCAGTGTGCCAGACCGACACCTGGGTCCGCATCCTTACACGTCTCAGGGCCGGCGCGACAGGAAGCCGCCGCCGAAAGGCATCAGGACCAGGGGAACAGGATGTCGAACAGGCCCTTACTGGTCTGCGTCGGGGCCGGCGCCGGGGCCTGCGTCTGGACCGCCTGCGTCGGCTGGCTGGTCGGCTGCTTGGCGGTCGGCTGGTCGGTCTGGGTCGCGGTGTCGGTGTCCGTGTCCTTGATGGTCTCCTGCGGCGCCCTGGTGGCCCGGCTGCTCGGCTTGGCGGTCGGCTGGCCGATGCGCGTGCGGGTGGCCCGGGGCGTGGGGGTACGGGTGGCGCGTACCTTGGCGGTCGGCGACGGGTCGGCGGTCCGCGACGTGGTCGGCTCCGCCGAGTCGGTGTCCGTGGGATCGGCGACCGGCTCCTCGGTGTCCTCAGCCTCCTCCGACTCCGTGGGAGAGGTGGCGGGCTTCTTCACCTGCTCGGCGCTGGCGCACTTCGCGCCCGCGCACGGGTCGTCGGACGACGTGCCGGTCAGCATCCAGCCGGCCCCCGCGCCGAGCACGACGACCGCGACAGCCGCCATGAGCAGCACCTTGGTACGGCGGCGCACCTCCTTGTCGCCCTCGGCCTGGTGGCCGCCACCACCGTGGGAGCTGTCGGTCCAGCCGGAGCCGAGGAAGCCACGCTTGGGCGCCTCGGGCTCGTCATCGTCGTACGGGGACTCGTAGCTCTTGTCGAGCGGGAGGTAGGCGTCGCTCGGCCGGTCACCGGTGTAAAGCGGGGCGCCTTCCGCGTCGTCGCCGGTGTAGAGCGGGCCACTGGGCGCGTCGCCGGTGTAAAGGGGACCGCTGGGCGCGTCGCCGGAATAGTGCGACCCGCTGGCGGCGTCGCCGGTGTACAGCGGGCCACTGGGCGCGTCGCCGGCGTAGAGCTGGTCACCGCCCGAGTAGAGCGAGTCTCCATAGAGGGCGCCACTGGGCGAGTCGCCGGTGTACAGCGGGCTGTCACCCTCGAAGCTCTCAACACGGTGCTGTCCCTCGGCATGCGGGGTGTACAGCTCGGGCGCGCCCCTGTCCGGCGGGAGGATGTAGGTCTCGTTGCCTGAGACCACGATGGCCGGCTGCTCGTCGGTGTCGTCCGTGCTCCACCGCGGGGACAGAACGTCGCCGGTCAAATCCGGGTTCAGCGACCTTCCCTGCCCATCCTCATATGGCCTGTCGTTCTCGTCGCGCGCCACGATGGAACCTCTCTAATACGAATCTGGACCGCGACCTTCCTAACAGACTCCACCACCACTTGTCCGGAAATTTCACACGATGCTCACAAATAAGCTGGTGTCACAACTCCGATCTTCCGTTTCAGAAACCCCCCGAGGGGCATGCTCATTGGTTGCCTGCACCTGGCCACTCACCTGGTCCACTCCCATACGCACCGTAATGACACACGGCCGACCCAAAGCCTACAAATGCCGCACATGACGCCGCTGATCTCGGTCAGGGCGGGAATTACGGTCTCATCTAGGGCTCCAGCCAAAAGACCGGAATCCAGGGCGTAGTTACGCGCCGTGACGACATCATGACCAGCATGACCGAGGTTTCACCCCCTCCCGGCGCCCTGGAGATGACCGGTTTACGCGCTCGGGCCCGTGCCGCGCGCCGGACCGCGATCGTCACGCTCTCGTGCTCGCTCGCGCTGATCGCCTTCTCCCAATCGCTCGCCGAACGGGCCCCGGCGGGCAAGGAGACCCTGCCGCTGGCCGTACTCGCACTCACGCTCTTCCTCGTCGCCCTGCCCGCGCTGGCGGCCACCCAGGCCGTCTGGGGCGCGCGGACGCGGGCCGTGCGCAGACGCGAGCACGAGTTGTACGCGAGCCCGCCCGGCGCGCCGCTGCGAGCGCTCAGCAGACTCGGCGTCGGCTGCGGATGGGCGGTGACGCTGCTGCTCGGCTGCACGGTGCCGCGCCCGTTCCGCGAGTCGGGCCTGTACGACCTCGCCCACGCCCTGGGCCAGGCCACCGAGGGGCTGACGCTGGTGGGTTCGGCGGCGGGCGTGTGCTTCGCGGCCTGGTGGGCACGTGAGGCATGGGGGCAGCCGGCGCGCGCCGGCCGACCGGGTGGATCACCTGGCGATCCGTGGGACCCCGACCGGCCCGCGCGCCGGCGAAAAGGCACGACCCTCCGCGCGAGCGCAGAGCCCCGCACAGGCGCGACACCCCGCACGGGCGCCGCGCTTCGCGCAGGGGCGGCACTCCGCGTAGAGGCGGCACTCCGTGCGGCGGGGGCGCTCCGGGCGGGGTCCGGGCTTCAGGTGGGTGCGGTGGTGGGGGTCGTGGGTCTGGTCGGGGCGCGGGCTCATCTGTGGGAGCCGGCGACCCTGACGCTCTACGCGCTGCTGGCGACCGTGCTCGTCTGCGGCGTGGTTACTGGCGAGTAGCATAGGCGCGGTAACTGCCGAGCAACGAGGAGCGAATCCGTGCCTTCCTCTCGTGACGTCGTGTTCGTCGACGGCGTACGCACACCTTTCGGCCGGTCCGGGCCCAAGGGCATGTACGCGGAGACCCGCGCAGACGATCTGGTCGTGCGTGTCATCCGCGAGCTGATCCGGCGCAACCCGGGACTGCCGCCGGAGCGCGTGGACGAGGTCGCGATCGCCGCGACCACCCAGATCGGCGACCAGGGCCTGACCATCGGCCGCTCGGCGGCGGTGCTGGCCGGGCTGCCCAAGACCGTGCCGGGCTACGCGATCGACCGCATGTGCGCGGGCGCGATGACCGCGGTGACCACGGTCGCGGGCGGCATCGCGTTCGGCGCGTACGACGTGGCGATCGCGGGCGGCGTCGAGCACATGGGCCGCCACCCGATGGGCGAGGGCGTCGACCCCAACCCGAGGTTCCTGTCGGAGCGGCTGGTCGACCCGAGCGCCCTGGTCATGGGCATGACGGCCGAGAACCTGCACGACCGCTTCCCGACGATCACCAAGGACCGCGCCGACGCCTACGCGGTGCTGTCGCAGGAGAAGGTGGCCAAGGCGTACGCCGACGGCAGGATCCAGCCGGATCTGGTGCCCACGGCGATCAGGACGGCCGAGAAGGGCTGGGGGCTGGCGGTCGAGGACGAGGCGCCGCGCCCCGGCACCACGCTGGACGGGCTGAGCGCGCTCAAGACGCCGTTCCGCTCCCACGGCAACGTCACGGCGGGCAACTCCTCGGGCATCAACGACGGCGCCACCGGCTGCGTCGTGGCCGCCGCCGAGACGGCCGCCGAGCTCGGCCTTACGCCGAAGATGCGGCTGGTCTCCTATGCCTTCGCCGGGGTGGACCCCGAGGTGATGGGCGTGGGCCCGATCCCGTCCACTGAGCGGGCGCTCCGCCTGGCAAATCTTGATATTTCCGATATCGGGCTGTTTGAGATCAACGAGGCGTTCGCCGTTCAGGTGCTGGCCTTCCTGGAGCACTTCGGCATCGCCGACGACGACCCCCGGGTGAACCCCTACGGCGGCGCGATCGCCTTCGGCCACCCGCTGGCCTCCTCGGGCGTGCGGCTGATGACGCAGCTCGCGCGGCAGTTCGGCGAGCGCCCCGACGTGCGCTACGGCATCACCACCATGTGCGTCGGCATGGGCATGGGCGGCACCGTGATCTGGGAGAACCTGGCATGAGCAACCTCGACACCTGGCGCTCGCTGCTGGCCGAGCGCAACGCCGCAGAAGTCGTCACCAAGGCCCTGGTCCGCGACGTCGAGCTGCCCGGCGGGGCCGGCACGATGGCGCTCATCACCCTCGACAACGGCTTCGACCACACCAAGCCCAACACGTTCGGCCCGCACGGGCTGTTCGCGCTGAACGGCGCGCTGTCCGAGATCGCCGCCCGCACCGACCTGGCCGCCGTGGGCGTGACGGGCAAGCCGTTCATCTTCGCGGTGGGCGCCGACCTCAAGGGCGCGGCGAGCGTGGCCGCGCGCGAGGAGGCGCAGGCCATCGGCGCGCTGGGGCATCACGTGTTCCGCCGCCTGGGCGAGCTGCCCATCCCGTCGTTCGCGTTCGTCAACGGGGCGGCGATGGGCGGCGGGCTGGAGGTGGCCCTCCACTGCACCTACCGGACGATCTCCTCGGGCGTCCCGGCGATCGCGCTGCCCGAGTGCTTCCTCGGGCTGGTGCCGGGCTGGGGCGGCACCCAGCTGCTGCCGCGCCTGATCGGCCCGGCCCGCGCGATCAAGCTGATCGTCGAGAACCCGCTGTCGCAGAACCGCATGCTCAAGGGGGCCCAGGCGTTCGAGCTGGGCGTCGCCGACGCGATGTTCGAGCCGGCCGACTTCCTGGAGGAGTCGCTGCGCTGGGCCGCCCGGGTGCTCACCGGCGACACCGTCGTGGAGCGCGACTCGCATGAGGCCGACCATTGGGACGCAGACGACTGGGACAGGGCGGTCACCGACGCGCGGTTCCTGGTCGACATGAAGCTGCGCGGCGCCTCCCCCGCGCCCTACCGGGCGCTCGACCTGATCTCCCTGGCCCGTACGGCCTCGCGTGACGAGGGCTTCGCCGCCGAGGACGAGGCGCTGGCCGACCTGCTGATGGGCGACGAGCTGCGGGCCGGGCTCTACTCCTTCGACCTGGTGCAGCGGCGGGCCAAGCGCCCGGCGGGCGCCCCCGACGCCGCGCTGGCCCGCAAGGTGACCAAGGTCGGCGTGGTGGGCGCGGGGCTGATGGCCTCGCAGATGGCGCTGCTGTTCGCCCGCCGCCTGGAGGTGCCGGTCGTGCTGACCGACCTCGACGAGGCCCGGCTCGGCAAGGGCGTGGGCCACGTGCACGCGGAGGTCGACAAGCTGCTCGCCAAGGGCCGCGTCTCGGCCGACCAGGCGAACCGGCTCAAGGGGCTGGTGACCGGCTCGCTGACCAAGGACGCCTTCGCCGACGCCGACTTCGTCATCGAGGCGGTCTTCGAGGAGCTGTCGGTCAAGCGGCAGGTGTTCGCGGAGGTGGAGGCGGTGGTCTCGCCCGGCTGCGTGCTCGCGACCAACACCTCCTCACTCTCGCTGGCCGAGATGGGCGCCGCGCTGGAGCATCCGGAGCGGCTGGTCGGCTTCCACTTCTTCAACCCGGTCGCGGTGATGCCGCTGCTGGAGATCGTCAAGGCGCCGTCGACCGACGACGCGACGCTGGCCACCGCCTTCGCCGTGGGCCGGTCGCTGAAGAAGTCGTCGGTGCTGGTGAAGGACGCGCCGGCGTTCGTGGTGAACCGGCTGCTCACCCGCTTCATGGGCGAGGTGATCGCCGCGGTCGACGAGGGCACGCCGCTGGAGACGGCCGAGCACTCGCTCGACGACCTCGGGCTGCCGATGACGCCGTTCGCGCTGCTGCAGCTCGTGGGCCCGGCCGTCGGCCTGCACGTGGCCGAGACGCTGCACGCGGCCTTCCCCGAGCGCTTCGGCGTCTCGGCGAACATGGCCAAGCTGGTCGCCTCCGGCAAGCCGGGCGTGTACCTGCCCGACTTCTCGCTCGATCCCGAGGCGGTGGCGCTGTTCGCGGGTGGCGCCACGCCGTCCACCGCCGCCGAGGTACGGCTGCGCGTGCTGCGGGCGCTGGCCGAGGAGATCCAGATCATGCTGGACGAGGGCGTGGTCGCAGCGGCGCAGGACATCGACCTGTGCATGATCCTCGGCGCCGGCTGGCCGTTCCACCTGGGCGGGATCACTCCATACCTGGACAGGTCGGGTCTGGCCCGGCCGCGCTTCCTCGCGCCCGGAGTGGCCTCCGTACCCGCTTGACCCAAGCTTGGGGAGGCCCGCGCGGCGGGTCTCCCCGGACTTGGCGCTCCGCCACGTAGCGTGATCGCCGCGCTACGAACGGAGAAGATCGAATGATGAGAGCAGCCGGCACGATCGTGTTGTGCGGCGCCGTCCTCGCGACGGCGTCCCCCGCACTCGCCGAACCAGGCCCCCAGGCGACACTGAGGATCGTCATCATGGTGAACGACCGGCCGCTGAAGGGGGCCACCCTCACCTGTGACCCCGACGGCGGTAGCCACCCCACTCCTTCCGCGGCCTGCGAACTGCTGCGGAAGATCGACGGCGACTCGACCAAGCTGAACGTGGTGCCCAATCCCGTGTGCACCGACGAGTACGAGCGCCACACCGTCCTGGTGCGGGGCAAGTGGCACGACCGGACGGTCAAGTGGGCCCACTCCTACCCCAACTCCTGCCAGATGAAGGCAGCAGGCGGAGCGGTCTTCACTCTCTGACGGCCGGCGAGGGGGTGGGCGTCCGGGCGTCTACCCCTTCGGGCTGGGCACCTCGACCCGGCTGTGGCGGTAGCCGTACACGAAGTAGAGCGCCGCGCCGATGATCATCCAGATCACGAACCGCAGCCACGTCTCGACCGGCAGGTTGAGCATCAGGTAGATACAGGCCAGCACCGACAGGATCGGCAGCACCGGCACGAACGGCGTACGGAAGGCCCGGTGCAGGTCGGGCCGCGTGCGACGCAGGATGATCACACCGGCCGAGACCACGACGAACGCGAAGAGCGTGCCGATGTTCACCAGTTCGGCCAGCGCCCCGAGCGAGATGAACCCGGACAGCGCCGCGGACACCAGCCCGATGATGACCGTCAGCCGGGCCGGCGTACCGAACCTGGGGTGGACCTTCGCCAGCCCGCGCGGCAGCAGCCCGTCGCGGCACATGGCGAACAGCACCCGGCTCTGCCCCAGCATGAGGATCATCACCACGGTGGTCAGGCCGGCGATCGCGCCGATGCTGATCAGCACGGCCGCCCAGGACTGCCCGACGGCGGTGAAGGCGTCGGCGAGCGGCGCCTTCTCGCTGAGCTGGTCGTAGCGCTGCATGCCGACCACGACCACCGACACCGCGACGTACAGCACGGTGCAGATGACCAGGGAGCCGATGATGCCGCGCGGCAGGTCGCGCTGCGGCTCGATGGTCTCCTCCGCGGCGGTGGCCACGACGTCGAAGCCGATGAAGGCGAAGAACACGATCGCGGCGGCCGAGAAGATGCCGATCACGCCGAAGGCGACGGGCGTGATGCCGAACAGCACCTGGATCAGCGGCGCCTTCAGCCCCTCGACCCCCGGTGTGGACACGGGCGGGGGGATGAACGGCGAGTAGTTCGCCGCCTTGACGAAGAACAGCCCGGCCACGATGACCAGCAGGATCACCGCCACCTTGATGGCCACGATGACCAGGTTGACGCGCGCTGACAGCTTGATCCCGGCAGCCAGGATGCCGGTGAGGATCAGCACGACGATCATCGCCGGCAGGTTGATCACCGGTTCGTCCCCGGCCATCCACGCGGGCAGCTCGAGGCCGATCGAGGACATCAGCGACGCGAAGTAGCCCGACCAGCCGACCGCCACCACGGCCGCGGCGAGCGCCATCTCCAGCATCAGGTCCCAGCCGATGACCCAGGCCGGGAACTCGCCCAGCGTGGCCAGCGAGAAGGTGTAGGCGGACCCGGCCACGGGGATCGTCGAGGCGAACTCCGCGTAGCACAGCGCGGCCAGGCCGCAGACGATGCCCGCCGCGATGAAGGAGAACGCCACGGCGGGGCCGGCCGTCTCCTTGGCCACGCGTCCGGTCAGCACGAAGATGCCGGTGCCGACGATGACGCCGATGCCGAAGACCGTGAGGTCGACGGCGGTCAGTCGCTTTCGCAGCCGGTGCTCGGGGGCTTCGGTGTCGCGGACCGACTGCTCGACGCTCTTGGTGCGAAAGATGTCCACATCCAGCGTCTTCCCTCACCCCAGGTGATCATTCCTGTCCTGGAGGTGAGGGCGCGCTCAGCGTGGTGCGGACTGCCTCTCGACCTGGCTGCTCCGCTTGGCGATCGCCTCGGTGATCTCACGGGCCAGGTCCTGGGCGGTCAGCCCGATCTGGCCGAGGATCGCGGCCCGCTTGGCATGGTCGAGGAAGCGCTGCGGGATGCCGTAGCCGCGTACGGGCACGTCGACGTCGGCGTCACGCAGCAGGCGGGACACCGCGTCGCCGACGCCGCCCACGCGGCCGTTGTCCTCGACGACCGCGACCAGCTTGTGGGCGCTCGCGGCGAGCACGAGCGCCTCGTCGAGCGGCTTGACCCAGCGCGGGTCGACCACGGTCGCCGAGATGCCCTGCGCGTCGAGCAGGACGGCGGCGTCCATGCAGACCCGCGCCATCGGGCCGACGCCCACCAGCAGCACGTCGGGGTCGCCCGCGCGCAGCACGTCCATCTCGCCCAGCTTGCCGACGGCCTCGATCGGCTCGGCGACCGGGCCCTTGGGGAAGCGCAGCACGGTCGGCCCGTCGGAGATCTCCACGGCCTCGCCGAGCAGCTCGGTCAGCCGCTCGCCGTCGCGCGGCACGGCGATCTTCAGGCCGGGTACGACCTGCAGGATCGACAGGTCCCACATGCCGTTGTGGCTGGCTCCGTCGTCGCCGGTGACACCCGCCCGGTCGAGCACCACGGTGACGGGCAGCCGGTGCAGCGCCACGTCCATGAGCAGCTGGTCGAAGGCCCGGTTGAGGAAGGTCGCGTAGACGGCCACGACCGGGTGCATGCCGCCGAGCGCCAGCCCGGCGGCGCTGGTCAGGGCGTGCTGCTCGGCGATGCCGACGTCGTAGATGCGGTCGGGGTAGGCCTCGGCGAAGGCGGCCAGGCCGGTCGGGTGGAGCATCGCGGCGGTGATGGCGACCAGGTCCTCGCGGTCCTTGCCGAGCCTGACCAGCTCCTCGCTGAACACGTTGGTCCAGATGCGGCCCTTGGGCTTCTCGGCGCCGGTGGCCCGGTCGAAGGCGCCGGGCGAGTGGAACTGGTCCTCGTCGTGGTTCTCGGCCGGTGAGTAGCCGCGGCCCTTCTGGGTGAGCGCGTGCACGATGACCGGGCCGCGGAAGTCGCGGGCCTTGCGCAGCGCCGCCTCCATGGCCTGCTCGTCGTGGCCGTCGATCGGGCCGACGTACTTCAGGCCGAGGTCCTCGAACATCACCTGCGGGGCCAGGACGTCCTTGACGCCCTTCTTGATGCCGTGCAGGGCGTCGTAGAGCACGGGAACGTTCCCGAGCTTCTCCTTGACGAACTCGAGCATGTCCTCATAGCGGCGGTTGACCCGCAGCGACGACAGGTGGGAGGCCAGCCCGCCGATCGTCGGCGAGTAGGAGCGGCCGTTGTCGTTGACCACGATGACGAGCCGCAGGTCCTTGCCCGCCGCGATGTTGTTGAGCGCCTCCCAGGCCATGCCGCCGGTCAGCGCGCCGTCGCCGATCACCGCGATGGCCGTGCGGTCGTGCTCGCCGCGCAGCTTGAACGCCTTGGCCAGGCCGTCGGCGTAGGACAGCGCGGTGGAGGCGTGGGAGTTCTCGACGAAATCGTGCTCGGACTCGGCCTGGCTCGGGTAGCCGGACAGGCCGCCCTCCTGCTTCAGCGCGCCGAAGCCGGCGGCCCGGCCGGTGAGCAGTTTATGAACGTACGACTGATGGCCCGTGTCCCAGACGATCGGGTCGCGCGGCGAGTCGAAGACGCGGTGCAGTGCGATGGTGAGCTCCACCACACCGAGGTTGGGGCCGAGATGGCCGCCGAACCGGGCGCACGAGTCGACGAGCAGGTCTCGGATCTCCCCCGCCAGCAGCGGCAGATCCTCCGCATCCAGGCGTTTGACGTCGTGAGGTCCCTTTACCGAGCCCAGCAACCCGCTCACGGATGCGATCCCCTCTGCTCCTGTGCGCTAACGGGACCGAGTCTAGTTCGTGCGCGCCTCACTGACTCCATCGAGTCAAATCCACCCACATTTGTCCGATCTTGACCTAGTCTTTCCTTCACTATGAACACTCTCCCCATGAAGAAACTGTCGTCCCTCGTGGTCGCCGGCGCGGTCATCGCGCTGGCCGGCGCGGGTACGGCGACAGCCGCCACAACGCCCGTCAGCGCGGGTCAGCAGGTCGTCAAGCAGGCCGCCCAGCAGGCGGCACCGCCCCGCGGCAAGGCCGCCGCGACGGCGAACCCGCTGTACAAGACGGGACGGCTCGCCAGCTCCAACTGTTCGCCCGGCGCCCTGCCCAAGGGCAGCACGACGGCCTACAAGCGCTTCCTCACCACCGTGACCAACTGCCTGAACCGCTCCTGGGCCTCCCAGTTCCGCAAGGCCGGGCTCTCGTTCAGCAAGCCGCGGCTGCGCATCATCACCAGGAAGGTCCGTACGCCTTGCGGACCGTGGAGCACGGGCGCCGACGGCGTCTACTGCTCGACCGACCGCACGATGTACATGTTGATCACCAAGACCCAGCTGCGCCAGCCGTTCTCGCTCGGCATCACCCGGCTGATGGCGCACGAGTACGGCCACCACGTCCAGAGCGTGTCGGGCATCTGGAACTACTACTGGGCCGCCAGGAACGCCAGCGGCAAGTCCGGCCAGCTCGCGCTGTCGCGCCGCTCGGAGCTGCAGGCCGAGTGCTTCTCCTCGGTCTTCATGCGCACGGTCACGAACACGCTGCCCGTCGACTCGCGCGAGTGGGACTACACCGTTGACTGGTTCCGCAAGAACGGCGCCAAGGGCTGGCCGCAGAACGACCACGGCCGGGGCCCGACGCAGGCTTACTGGATGAACCGCGGCTACGGCTCGGCCTCGCCCGGCTCCTGCAACACGTGGTCCGCGTCCACGCGTACCGTCACCTGATTTCTGCCCTGATGCGGCCGTGCCTTACCGGCGCGGCCGCATTGCGCTTTCTGGACAAAGCACAAGACTCCCGAACGTAGCCCCATCTAGTGGTCTAGTATCCGCGATCGTGCGTATACCCCTTATCGCCGCATGTGTCGGCATGGTCGTGGGTTTGGCCCTCTCTGGGACGGCCAACGCGGAGACCAAGGCACCGCAGGCCGCGCCGCCCGCCGTACTGGCCAAGAACAAGATCTACGGGTCTGGCACCCCGTCGGCGCAGTCGTGCGCGATCCCCGGGATCCGCCAGGGCAGCGCCGCCTCGCTCAAGACCTTCCACCTGGCCATGGCCAGGTGCGCCAACACCTTCTGGGCCACCAGGTTCAGGGCCGCCGGGCTGCGTTACAGCCCGCCGAAGATCGCCATCACGACCGGCACCGGGTCGGTCTGCGGCAAGATCACCAGCAACGGCGCCCAGTACTGCCCCGCGCAGCGCACGATCGCCATCCGGATCATGAAGCGGGACCTGCGGGACCCGTTCCGGATGAACCTCGCGCACTCCATCGCCCACGAGATCGGCCACCACGTCCAGCAGCTCACCGGCATGCTGGACGAGCAGAACAGGCTCTACTGGCGAGCCGGAGGGAGCGCGCGCACGATACTCAGCCACCGCCTGGAGATGCAGGCCGAGTGCTTCGCCGGCGTCTTCTACAGCGCCACGCTCGACTCCATCGACCCGGGCATCACCTGGGACCAGTGGACCGACGCCGTGAGCAGGGCCGGGGAGAGCAAGGTCCACGGCAAGCCGCGCAACCTCGCCTACTGGCAGGAACGCGGCTACAGCGGCGCATCGGCCCGTTCCTGCAACACCTGGACCGCGCCGCCGAGCCGGGTCTCCTAACCGTTCGCCCTGGCCAGCACTTCCAGAGGATCCGCGAGCACGTGGGCGAAGGCCAGCTCGGCCGCGCCCACGAGCGTCGCGTCATCGGCCAATGACGACGTGCGCAGCCGCAGCT
Organism: Nonomuraea guangzhouensis; assembly: GCF_019396345.1. Taxonomy (GTDB): domain Bacteria; phylum Actinomycetota; class Actinomycetes; order Streptosporangiales; family Streptosporangiaceae; genus Nonomuraea; species Nonomuraea guangzhouensis. The sequence continues at coordinate 130,689 of NZ_JAHKRM010000010.1, forward strand.
TCTCCCGCTGCGGCGCCATGGCGTGCAGCGTCAACCTGGTCCGCACCTGAGCGGCCGAGCCGAGGTAGATCTCCCGCAGCATCCCGCCGAAGATGACCATCTCCGGGTTGAAGATGTTGACCAGGTTGGCGACGCCCAGGCCGAGCCAGTCGCCGACCTTCTTGAGCGCCTCCTGGGCCACGATGTCGCCCCGGTCGGCGGCGTCGACCACCGCCCGCACCGCGTCCCTGCCGTGCTGCTCGCCGGCCAGCCGGCCCGCGGTCTCCAGCAGGGTCCGCTCCCCTACCTCGGCCTCCAGGCAGCCGTGCGAACCGCAGCCGCAGGCCCGCCCGCCGGGGTTGACGACCATGTGGCCGACCTCGCCGCCGTAGCCGTCGTGACCGCCCAGCAGGTGACCGCCCGCGATGATGCCGCCGCCGATGCCGACGTCTCCGTGCAGGTAGATGAGGTCTCTGACGGCGGCTCCGACGCCGCGGCTGTGCTCGGCCAGCGCGGCCAGGTTGGCGTCGTTGCCCACGCTGACGGGCAGGCCAAGGCCCAGCCTGCGGCCCAGCGCCTCGCCGAACGGCACCTCGTCGGCGCCGAGGTTGGGACCGAACCTGATCACGCCGTCGCCCTTGCGCACCCCGCCGGAGACCGCCGCCGCCGCACCCACGCAGACCGTGTCGTCCCTGGTCTTGCGCCGCATCTGCCGGGCGAAGCCGGCCAGGATCCCGGTCAGCTCCTCCAGCTCGAACGGGCCGCGCAGGCGTACGGCCTCCCTGCGGTCGAGGATCACCCCGCCCAGCCCGACGCGCGCGACGGCCAGCCGGTCGGGGCCGACGTCGAAGGCGAACACGTAGACCCGCGCCGACTCGGGACGCACCACGAGCGAGGGACGGCCGGCGCGGCCCGTCTCTCGCGGCAGCTCCTCGCGTACCAGCCCGGCGGCGGTGAGGTCGGAGGTGAGCGCCATGATCGTGCTGCGGTTGAGACCCATCTTCGACGTCAGCTCGGCGCGGGAGATCGGCCCGCCCAGATGAACGTGGCGCAGGAGGGCACCCAGGTTGTGACGCCTGATGTCCTCCTGTGAGGGGCCGGCACGCATCGTCTGAGCTTCCTTAAAGGGGTGGGAGTCGCTGATCACCTTAGACCAGCGGCAGCCGCCCGCTTGCGCGCCAGTGCGTCGACACCCGCGGCCAGGAGCAGGACGAACCCGGTGACCAGGTATTTCACGCTCGCACCGTACCCCATCAGCCCCATGCCGTTCTCGATGACCGCGACCACGGCGCCGCCGAGTATCGCGTCGAGCACCCGCCCCTTCCCGCCGAACAGGCTGGTGCCGCCGATGACCGCGGCGCCGACCGCGTACAGCAGCACGGAGCTGCCGCCGGTGTTCGGGTCGACCGAGCTGGCCCGGGAGGCGGCGATGATGCCGCCGACGGCGGCCATCGAGGAGCAGATCACGAACGCGCTGATCCTGATCCGGTCGACGCCGATACCGGCCCGGCGCGCGGCCTCCGCGTTCCCGCCGACCGCGTAGATGTGCCTGCCGAACGCGGTACGGCGGAGCACGAACGTCCACGCGACCAGCAGCACGAGGATCACGGGCACCACGATCGGCACACCCATGAGGGAGCTGATGGCCGGGTTGCGGGACCGCTCCAGGTTGAGCACGTAGACGACGACGCCGCCGATGACCGCCAGCGCCCCCACCCGGGCGCCGATCAGCGAGAGCGGGTCGGCGATCAGCCCGCGCTTGGCCCGCCTCCGCGACCTGACGAGCTGGAGGGCGGCATAGACGGCCACGCAGGCGGCGAAGAGCGCCCAGCCGAGCCAGACCGGCAGGTTCTTGTTGGCGATGGCGACGATGACGGAGTCCCGGATCGAGATGTTCGTCCCCTCGTCGACCAGCACCAGGACCAGACCCTGGAAGGCGAGGAAGGCCGCCAGCGTCACCACGAACGACGGTATGCCCACCTTGGCCACCAGCGTGCCGAGCACGGTGCCGATGACCACGCCGGTGAGGATGGCGGCCGCCACGCAGACGTACCAGGGCAGGCCCATGTTGGTGAGCGTCACCGCGAGCACCGCCGCACACACGCCGCTGGCGAAACCGGCCGACAGGTCGATCTCGCCGAGCAGCAGGACGAAGACCAGGCCCATCGCGATCACCGTGACGGCGGCGCCCTGGGTGAACAGGTTCGCGATGTTGATCGCCGTCATGAACGCGGGACGTGCGATGGCGAAGACGGTGCAGAGCACGAGCAGCCCGAGCACGGCCGGCAACGCGCCCATGTCGCCGCCGCGTACCCGCTCGATGTAGGCGGTGACGCTGTGCCCGATCGACGGCGACTGCGTCGCGGTGACGATCGCCTCGCCGGGGAGTTCCTTGACCTTGTTCATTGCGCGATCCCCAGGTCTCCGCTGCGGCCGGATGTGATCAGTTCGACGACCTGCGCGTGCGTCACGTCGGCGGTTCTGACCTGTGCGGCCATCCTGCCGAGGTAGAGCGCCGCGATCTGGTCGGAGACGGCGAAGACGTCGTTCAGGTTGTGCGAGATGAGCACGACCGCCAGGCCGGTGTCGGCGAGCCGGCGCACCAGCTCCAGCACCTGCGCGGTCTGGGCGACGCCCAGGGCGGCCGTCGGCTCGTCGAGGATGACGACCTTGCTGTTCCACAGGACGGCCTTGGCGATCGCCACCGTCTGGCGCTGACCACCCGACAGGCTGGACACCTGCTGCCTGATGGACTTCACCGTACGCACGGACAGGCCGTCGAGGGTCTGCGCGGCCAGTTCCTCCATCGACGCCTCGTCGAGGACGAGGCCGCTGCGGCGTTCCCTGCCGAGGAACATGTTCTGGACGATGTCGAGGTTGTCGCAGAGCGCGAGGTCCTGGTAGACGATCTCGATGCCGAGCTCGCCGGCGTCACGCGGGCCGTGCACCTGGACGGGACGGCCGTCGAAGACGATGTCGCCCCCGTCGATCGGGTAGATGCCGCCGATGCACTTGACCAGCGTCGACTTGCCCGCGCCGTTGTCGCCGACCAGGGCCGTCACCTCGCCGGCGTGGGCGGCGAACGTGACGTCGTGCAGGACCTGTACCGGGCCGAAGCTCTTGTCGATCCCGCGCACTTCGAGCAGGGGGGTCATGAGGCTCCCTTGGGGAGGGGCCCGGCCGCCTTTCACGGCGACCGGACCCGATTCCGCTTTCTTACTGAATTCCGGCTTCGGTGCACTTGGCGGCGAAGTCGCCGGTGCACAGCTCCGCCTTGGTCACATAGCCGTCCGCCACGACGTCCTTGACGTTGTCGAGGTAGATCGCCTGCGGTTCCATCAGCTCGGACGGTACGTCCTGGCCGCTCTGCGGGTCCTTGACGCTGCCGCTCGCCGTGGGCTTCTCACCCTTGGCCAGCGCGACCGCGAGCTTGGAGGCCGCGTCGGCCTCCTTCTTGACGGCCTTGTAGACGGTCATGCACTGGTCGCCGACCAGGATGTTCTGCAGGCCCTGAACGGTGGCGTCCTGGCCGGTCACCGGGACCTTGCCGTTGAGGTTGTTCTTCTTCAGGACCGTGATGGCGGCGTTGCCGAGGCCGTCGTTGGCGGCCAGGACACCGGCGATCTTCGGCGCGCTGGTCAGCATCTGCTCGAAGATGGTGCCGGCCTGGGTGTTGTCCCAGTCGGGCACGGACTGGTCAGGGCCCTTGACGAAGTCGCCCGAGTCGTACTTGGGCTTGAGCACGCCGTCGTATCCGGCCTTGAACAGGGTGGCGTTGTTGTCGGTCGGCGAGCCGTTGAGCTCGGCGATGATCGGCTTGCTGGCCTTCTTGTCGGTCAGGCACTTGACCAGGCCCTCGCCCTGCAGGGTGCCGACCTTGGTGTTGTCGAAGCTCACGTAGTAGGCGGCGCCGCCGCCCAGCGTCAGCCGGTCGTAGTCGATGGTGGCCACGCCCTGGGACTTGGCCTTGTCGATGACGGTCTTACCGGTGCCGCTGTCCAGGTTGACGATCATCAGCACGGTGGCGCCGTTGGTGATCATCTGGTCGGCGATGGTCTGGAAGGCCGTCTTGTCGTTCTGTGCGTTCTGGATGTCGTAGGCCACGCCGGCGGCCTTGAACGCCTCTTCCAGGTACTTGCGGTCCGCCGTCTCCCAGCGGGCCGAGGACTTGCTGTCGGGCAGGATGACGCCGATCTTGCCGGCCTTCTGCGAGCTCGACGCGGAAGACGTGGACGAGGTCGGACCGCTGTTGCCCCCGCAGGCGGTGAGACCGAGGGCTAGAACGGCGGCCGCGGCGGTCAGGCTGAGGATCCCCTTGCGCATAGTGCAGGGTCCTTTCTTCCGGAGGGCCCGGATGAATGTTGTTTGCGGCAACGTATTCCGGGACGGCCTGCTTTGGAAGACCTTCCAAGGGGGGAGTTTGTTGTTCCGGATAACAATCCAGAAACGCGCCTGACACCGTAGGTTCACCTACCGTGCGAGGCCGAGAGGGCCGTCGACGAACGTGTCGCCGGCCCGCACCAGCAGAGCTACCCTGATCGGAGCATCGGCAACATACCGTCGCCATCTTGGTACATTGGGGCGTTCTCGCAGGTCAGAGCTTTAGAAAGGGCAAGGCGCGGGGTCCAGCGCCTGCCTCAGGCCGGCCCGGTTGCCGACGCCGAGCTTGCGGTACACGCTGGTCAGGTGCACCTCCACGGTTTTGGGGGTGACGAAGAGGCGCTGGGCGCTGTCCCGGTTGGAAACGGCGGCATCCGGGCGGCTCAGGCGGCCAGGCTCTGGCCGATGAGGGCGACGGCCGAGACCGCCGCCACCACCAGGACGGCCACCCGCACCTTGCCGCCGTCGAGATACCGCCGCAGCGGCCCTGACACCAGGAACCCGAGCACCATCGGCACGATCAGCACCGCCCCCGTGGCCGCCGCCCGCCCGGAGAACTCCCCCACCAGAGCCAGGAGAGCGATCGACTGGGCGGCACTGAGGAAGAAGAACATCGCCAGCGTCGCCCTGATCTGCGGCCCCTTGGCGTTCTGGTAGACCAACGCGATCGGCGGCCCGCCGACGCCGGTCGCGGTACCGGTGACGCCCGAGACGAACCCGGCCGCCGCGACCGTCACCGCGTTGCGCGGCACACTGATCGCCCACGCCGTGAGCGCCACCGCCAGGAGCACCATGACGCCCACGAAGACCCCTCGCGTGTATACGGATATGTAGACCACAATGACGGCACCCACGAGTCCCCCAGGCACCCGCCCCAGCACTCCGAAAGCCACCCCGCGCCAGTCCACCTTCCGCCACTCCACGGCCAGCGTGAACAGTGGCAACGTCATGTTGACCACCTGGATGGCGGCGGGCATCAGGGAGTGGTCGAGCATGGTGAGCACGGGCGCGGCCACCAACCCCAGCCCAAACCCCACACTCCCCTGAACGATCGCCCCAACGAAGACCGCCAAACCGCCAACAATCAGGACTAATGCCGTCTGAGTCATGGAGGAGAGTCAATCATCATCACTTTTAGTTATCGTTCCAGCCCTTTACGTGACCGTGAACATGTAGATTCCTCTTAGACGCCGACGTAGCCTTCGGAGTGTGCGCATGAAGCAGAAAGCAACGACGATGCGCGTCAGCGTCGCAACAAGAGATCGCATCGCCCGAATTGCCCGACAGGAGGGCCGGAGCATGACCGAAGTCCTTGTCGACGCCATCCACGACTACGAGCAGAAAGCGTTCTGGGAGAGGGTCAACGAGCAGATCGAGCGTACCCAGAAGAAGGATCCCGAGGCATGGGCCGACTACCTCGCCGAACGAGAGCTCGTCCTGGGCCCGCCATCACGCTCGCGCCGGATCGCGCCGGAGTGGGAGGGGCTGATCACGTTCCCCGAGGAGACAGATGAAGATAACCCAGGGTGAGATCTGGTTCGCCGACTTCGGCGAGCAGCCAGCTGGTCGCGAGCAGGGCTATCCCCGCCCCGCTCTGATTATCAGCAATGACAATCTCAACCACTCGCGACTGGGACTGGTCTTCGCGGTCCCGCTGACGACGCGAGAACGCGGCTATCTCACGCACGTCCGAATCGCCGCGAAAGGCACCGGTCTGGCCAGGACCAGCTGGGCGATGGTGGAGCAGCTTCGCGCCATCTCCCCGGAACGGTTCGACTTCTATGTCGGCACCGTGCCGGACGAGGTGCTCGCCGACGCTGTCAACGTGCTCACGCGGATGATATGACCGGCGCCGCCCGGCGAAGTGAAAGTTCGCCGGGCGGTCGCCATCCACATCGTGTCAGATCCCGCGGTCGACAGTCGCCGACCCGCCTCAATTGGCGGCGTGCCCGTTCGACAGCCTCACCCGCATGCCGTCCAGGATGAGTGCCAGCCCCGCCTCGAACGACTGCTCGCCCTGCGGGTCGCCGGTCTCCATCAGCGCCGCTGTCAGCCGCGGATACCGTGCCTGAAAGTCCGTCATATCGGGCATCGACTCGTCCACTCCCCTCCGCGTCCGGTCGGCCTGCTCCTCCAGGACGAACCCGGCCACGTACCCGCTCACCGTGATCAGCCCCCGCGCCGCGTCCACCGCCGTGAACCCCGCCCGCTCCAGCACCTCCACCGTCCGCTCCACCATGGCGAACATCTCCGGCGACGGCCGCGTCCCCGCCGCCAGCCTGGCCCCGTCGCGGCGGGAGTTGAGCATCGCGCGGTCCCTGCGCGCGTTGTCGGCCACCCACTCGCGCCACAGCGCCGGGTCCGTCAGCACGGGCCGTTCCTCGTGCTCCGCCGCCATGGCCGCGGCCATCGCGTCGAGCAACTGCTGCTTGTTCTTGAAGTGCCAGTACAGCGCGGGGGCCTGTACGCCGAGCTCCGCCGCCAGCCGCCGCAGTGTGAGGCCGTCGAGCCCCACCTCGTCGAGCAGCCGGAGTGCCGTCGCGACGATCGTGCCTTTTTCGAGTGCCACGGTTGACAGCTTAACAACGTTCAATGCATCCTTAACGCTGTTAGATTTAACGCCGTTAAGGAGGCTCATCGTGATCCACACGGAAGGACTGCGGAAGCGGTACGGGGACAAGGACGCGCTCGCGGGCATCGACTTATCCGTCCCGGCGGGCACGGTCTGCGGGCTGCTCGGGCCCAACGGGGCAGGCAAGACCACCGCCGTACGCATCCTCACCACCCTCCTCCGCCCCGACGCCGGCCACGCCGAGGTGGCCGGGCTGGACGTGGTACGGGACGCGGACCGGCTGCGCTTCATGGTCGGGCTCGCCGGGCAGCACGCGGCCGTCGACGAGCTGCTCACCGGGCGGCGCAACCTGGAGATGTTCGGCCGCCTGTACCACCTGCCCAAGGCGACGGCCCGGCGCCGGGCCGAAGAGCTGCTGGAGCGGTTCGACCTGGCCGACGCCGCGAACCGGCGGGTCAAGACATACTCGGGCGGCATGCGGCGGCGGCTCGACGTGGCCGCCAGCCTGATCGTCTCGCCGCCCGTCCTGTTCATGGACGAGCCCACGACCGGCCTCGACCCGCGCAGCCGCCTCGGGCTGTGGGAACTGCTGCGCGACCTGGTCAGCGAGGGGACCACACTGCTGCTGACCACCCAGTACCTGGACGAGGCCGACCGGCTCGCCGACCAGATCGTGGTGCTCGATCAGGGTCGGGTCGCCGCCGCCGGCTCACCCGCCGAGCTGAAGCGGCGGATCGGCGGCGACCGGGTGCAGATCGTCTTCCGCGAGTCCGCCGACGTCCCCAAGGGCCTGGACCTGGTACGACGTGCGGTCGACGACCACACGGGGGACGTGGTGGTCGCCGATGGGCGGCAGGTGACCGTGGCGGTCGCGTATGGGGCGCAGTCGCTCATCCACATCGCCGGCGCGCTGGACGCGGCCATGATCCCGGTCGAGGACCTGTCCCTCCGCCGGCCCACCCTCGACGAGGTGTTCCTCCACCTGACCGGCCCGACAGACATGTCCCGACCGAATCTTCCGAGGTGACTCCCCATGACCGTGCTCCACGTACCCGCTCCACCGAAGACGCTCGGCGAGCGCCTGCGCTGGACGATCTCCGACTCCCTCACCATCGCTCGCCGTACCTACTCCAGGATCAGGGCCCAACCAGCGGAAATGGCCGGCTTCCTGGTGTTCCCCGTGATCATGACCGTGCTGTTCGGCTACGTCTTCGGCAGCGCGATCACCCTGCCCGGCGGGGGCGACTACCGCAGCTACCTGATGCCCGGCATCTTCATGCAGGTCATGGCGATGACCGCGACCGCGGCAGCCACGGCGGTCGGCGAGGACATGGAACGCGGCATCATCGACAGGTTCCGCGCCCAGCCGATCGCCCGCAGCGCCGTGCTCATCGGGCGCAGCGTCGCCGACCTGTCCCTGCACCTGCTGTCGCTGGCCTCGATGGTGGCGGCGGCCGTGCTGCTGGCGGGGTGGCGGGCGCACGGCACGTTCGGGCAGACGGCGGCGGCGTTCGGCCTGCTGGCCCTGTTTGGCTTCGCCATGATCTGGGTCGGTACGTACATCGGGCTGTTCGTCAAGAGCGGCACCCAGGCGGACGCGGCGACGTTCGGGTGGCTGTTCCCGATGACGTTTCTGGCCAACACGTTCGTGCCGACGGAGGGGCTTCCCGCGTGGCTCAAGCCGATCGCCGACTGGAACCCGATGAGCGCCATGGTCGCCGCCGCCCGTCAGCTGTTCGGCAACCCGACGTCACACTCCTCCGCCTGGCCGATCCAGCACCCGATCACGGCCGGGGTGCTCTGGTCGGTGGCGATTCTGGTGGTCTTCGCGCCCCTCGCCGTCCACCGCTACCGCTCCGCCTCCCGCTGACAGCGAAGAGCCGCCCGGCACGGGTGGTGCTGGGCGGCTCTTCAGGGTCGGGTGGTTCACCCCCGATATGGGCGCGTGAGGTCGCGCCCGCCCGGCCGCGGGAAGGGCGGCACGGGATCCCCGCGGCCTCCGCCCGGCTGGTGGCCGAGGCGGAAGCGCGGGAAGACCCGGAACTACTTCGCGAGGAGCGAGCGCAGGACGTACTGCATGATGCCCCCGTGCCGGTAGTAGTCGGCCTCGCCAGGCGTGTCGATGCGGACCACCGCGTCGAACTCCACCGTGCCCGCCTTGACGTGCACGGTCGCCGGGATGCCGCCCTTGTTGAGCTCCTCCACCCCGGTGATCTCGAACGTCTCCTCGCCGGTCAGCCCCAGCGCGTCGGCCGAGGCGCCCTCCGGGTACTGCAGCGGCAGCACGCCCATGCCGATCAGGTTGGAGCGGTGGATGCGCTCGTACGACTCCGCGATGACGGCGCGGACGCCGAGCAGCGCGGTGCCCTTGGCCGCCCAGTCACGCGAGGAGCCCGAGCCGTACTCCTTGCCCGCCAGCACCACCAGCGGGGTCCCGGCCGAGGCGTAGTTGACCGAGGCGTCGTAGATGAACGACACCGGCCCGTCGGCCTGGGTGAAGTCGCGGGTGTAGCCGCCCTCGGTGCCGGGTGCGATCTGGTTGCGCAGCCGGATGTTGGCGAACGTACCCCGGATCATGACCTCGTGGTTGCCGCGCCGCGAGCCGTAGGAGTTGAAGTCCTTGACCGCGACCTCGTGCGACTGCAGGTATTGGGCGGCGGGCGTGCCGGCCTTGATGGAGCCTGCGGGCGAGATGTGGTCGGTGGTGACCGAGTCGCCGACCTTCACCAGCACGCGGGCACCGGAAATGTCGGTAACGGGGTCAGGAGTCGAGGGCATGCCCTCGAAGTAGGGAGCCTTGCGCACGTACGTGGAGGAAGGGTCCCACTCGAAGGTGTTGCCCGTGGGGATCGGCAGCGACGTCCAGTGGTCGTCGCCCTTGAACACGTCGGCGTAGTCCCGCTCGAACATGTCGCGCCCGATCGAGGAGTTGACCACGGCCGCGATCTCCTCGGGCGACGGCCAGATGTCGCGCAGGTAGACCGGCGAACCGTCGGCGCCGAGGCCCAGCGGCTCGGTGTCGAGGTCGAGGTCCATGGTCCCGGCCAGCGCGTACGCCACGACGAGCGGCGGCGAGGCCAGGTAGTTCATCTTGACGTCGGGGTTGATCCGGCCCTCGAAGTTACGGTTGCCGGACAGGACGGCCGTAACGGCCAGGTCGTTGGCCTGGATCGCGTCGGAGATCTCCGGCTGGAGCGGCCCGGAGTTGCCGATGCAGGTGGTGCAGCCGTAGCCGACGAGGTTGAAGCCGATCTTGTCGAGGTACGGCTGGAGCCCCGAACGCTCGAAGTAGCCGGTGACGACCTGCGAGCCGGGCGCCAGGGAGGTCTTGACCCACGGCTTGCGGGTCAGCCCCTTCTCGACGGCGTTGCGGGCCAGCAGGGCCGCGCCGAGCATGACGTACGGGTTGGAGGTGTTGGTGCACGAGGTGATCGCGGCGATGGAGACGATGCCGTGGTCGATCTCGAACGTGGTGCCGTCGTCCAGCGTCACCGCGACCGGCTTGTGCGGGCGGGAGCCGTTGGCGCGGGAGTTGGAGGCGGGCGCGTCGGAGGCGGGGAAGCTCTCCTCCACGGCCTCGTCGACGCCGTCGCCGTCGAAGTCGGTGACATAGTTGCGCACGTCGCGGCGCCAGGTGTCCTTGGCGGCCGACAGGGCGATGCGGTCCTGCGGGCGCTTCGGGCCGGCGATGGACGGGACGACGGTGCCGAGGTCGAGCTCGATGTACTCGGAGAAGACCGGCTCGGGCGCCGACGGGTCGAGCCAGAGGCCCTGGGCCTTGGCGTACGCCTCGACGAGCGCGATCTGCTCCTCGGAGCGGCCCGTCAGGCGCAGGTAGTCGACCGTCTGCCCGTCGATCGGGAAGATCGCGCAGGTGGAGCCGAACTCGGGGCTCATGTTGCCGATCGTGGCCCGGTCGGCCAGCGGCACGGAGGAGACGCCGTCGCCGTAGAACTCGACGAACTTGCCGACCACACCGTGCTTGCGCAGGATCTCGGTGACCGTCAGCACCAGGTCGGTGGCCGTGGCGCCGGCGGGCAGCTTGCCGTTGAGCTTGAAGCCGACCACGCGCGGGATCAGCATGGAGATCGGCTGGCCGAGCATCGCGGCCTCCGCCTCGATGCCGCCGACGCCCCAGCCGAGGACGCCGATGCCGTTCTCCATCGTGGTGTGCGAGTCGGTGCCGACGCAGGTGTCGGGGTAGGCCTTGCCGTCACGGATCATGACGACGCGGGCCAGGTGCTCGATGTTGACCTGGTGGACGATGCCGGTGCCGGGCGGGACGACCTTGAACTCGTCGAACGCGGTCTGGCCCCAGCGCAGGAACTGGTAGCGCTCGTGGTTGCGCTCGTACTCGCGCTCGACATTGCGCTGGAAGGCGTCGGGGTGACCGAAGTAGTCGACGATGACCGAGTGGTCGATCACCATCTCGGCGGGGGCCAGCGGGTTGATGCGGGCCGGGTCGCCGCCCAGGTCGCGTACGGCCTCGCGCATGGTGGCCAGGTCGACCACACAGGGCACGCCGGTGAAGTCCTGCATGATGACGCGCGCCGGGGTGAACTGGATCTCCACGCTCGGCGCCGCCTTGGGGTCCCAGCCGCCCAGCGCCCGGATGTGGTCGGCCGTGATGTTCGCGCCGTCCTCGGTGCGGAGGAGGTTCTCCAGCAGGATTTTCAGGCTGAACGGGAGGCGGGCAGCGCCCTCGACGGCGTCCAGCCGGAAGATCTCGTATGACGCCTCGCCGACGCGTAGCGTGTCACGGCTGCCGAAGCTGTTCGCGGACACGGTGATTCGCCTCCTCCATAGACATTTGCTCAGTTGAATCCTGCCGCACCCCGGGAGCAGTAAGAACGTTAGGTAAACCTAACCCGCAGGGTCACGCGGCGGATGTCTTGACGTCAAGATATCCCGGAAAGTATCTCGACATCAAGTTAAACTGGCGCCAGCCGCCAGAACAGCAGGCCGATGATGGCGACGGACAACACAGGGGCCAGGATCTTCTGCTCGAACGTCTGGCCGGTCTTGATCCCGATCTTCCACGGCAGCACGAACCTGACCGACAGCGGCCACAGCACCGGACAGCCCCGCTCGGTCATGCAGTCGCCCACGACGTGGATGAGGCAGCCGATGGCCACGGCCAGGCCCAGCCAGGCGTAGCCGACCCCTTGCGACAGGAAGACGGCGTAGAGCCCGGCGGTCAGGCCGACGTTGATCATCGCCGAGCCGAGCCTGTTGCCCGGGATGCCGATGCCGATCGCGCGTAGGGCCAGCCCGATGAGCAGCACGACCATGATGTCGCGGCCGATCGGATAGGTGTTGGCCAGGAAGTGCGCCCCAAACCCGAGCGCCACCGCGAACGCCAGCGAATGCGTCGCCCCTCGGTGCCCACCGCTGGCCCAGTTGACGGCCTTGCTCAGCACCCAGGTGACCGGCCCGAACGTCTGCGCGATCGTCGCGCTCGGATGGTCCAGGTCGGGCAGCATGGCCGCGCCCGCGCAGACGATGGCTCCGGCGATGAACTCGGCCGGGGTGAGGGCGTTGGCCATGACCCCGGTCTCGATGAACCTGGTCGATTCGGTCAACATCGGTAGCGCGGCGAGCCCGGGCGCGAGCCCAAGCCAGGCGATGGCTCCGGTCATCGCATGCGAATGCCCCATCATGATCGAAACTGTACGGCAAAGCCGTTCTTTACGCGCGGGGACCCGCCTGCACGCGCCTTCGGCCGATCGCCGCCTCGCGACTTTGCCAACCCCATACCGGGGCAACTTTCCCGGAAATGCAGACGAGGTCGTCTCCTGCGGCGACAGCACCCCCCAGCCCTGCCGACGCGGAACGACCTCGTCTGCTCTGAACAACGGCGCTCTCCCGTCTCGTGTTCCCGGATTCCGCAACTTTTTCGTGATGTGTCTCACTCTGGGACACCGCTTGCGAACGACATATTGGCGATATATCTTTGAAGCATCGAGAACATACGTTAGAAGGAGATTCACATGACTTCCGCACAAGCAGCAGGCAGATCGTGGCCCGAGCCGCGCGAGTTCAGGCGTGCCGCCCGCGAGGCGCTCAAGGCCGTGGCCGAGGCGTGGGAACAGGGCGGACACCATCACCACCACCGCGGCGGCCCGCACGAAGAGCGGCAGCGCGGCCGGGGGCGCGGCTTCCCGCCCGAGTTCGGGCGCGGCCCCTGGGGTCCGTGGGGCCCCGGCGGACCTGGAATGTTCGGGCACCGCGGCGGCTGGGGCGGCCGGGGGGGCAGGAAGGCCAAGCGGGGCGACGTACGCGCCGCGATCCTGGCACTCCTGTCCGAGGAGCCGCGTAACGGCTACCAGATCATCCAGGAGATCGCCGAGCGCAGCGAAGGCGGCTGGAAGCCCAGCCCCGGCGCCGTCTACCCGGCGCTCCAGCAGCTCACCGACGAGGGACTGGTCGTCGCCGAGGAGAACGAGGGCCGCAAGACCTTCCGCCTCACCGACACCGGCCTCGCCTACATCGAGGCGCACGCCGACGAGATCCGCGCGCCGTGGGACGAGATGCGTCCCGACATCGACGACAACACGGCGGACCTCTGGGACATCTCCCGCCAGTCGGCATTCGCGATGATGCAGGTTTTGCAGACCGGGAGCGACGCACAAATCCGCGAAGCGCGTAAGACTCTGGTAGAGACCCGGCGCAAGCTCTACCAGATTCTGGCCGACGGCGACCCGGGCGAGGAGTAACGCATGACCGGCGCCACACTGGAAGGCCGGTTCGGGGAGAGCGAGGAACCAGTCATGGACCCCAACGATCTCCGCATCGGCGACGCCGAGCGCGAACAGACGATGGCCGACCTGCGCGAGCACTTCGCGCAGGGACGCCTTGACCGCGAGGAGCTGGACCAGCGCCTCGACCGGACACTGGGCGCGCGCACCGCCCGCGACCTCGCACAGATCACCGCCGACCTCCCCGGCCAGCGGCGGGAGTACGACTACCGCGAGCCGCAGGGCGGCTTCCCGCCCGAGGCGTTCGACAAGGACGCCTGGCGGGCGGCGATGAAGGCGCACCGGCACCAGATGCACGCGATGCGTCACGCGCAGCGCGACATGCGCCGGGGGTGGGGACGGCCGCACCGCGGGCCGGGGCCGTTCCTGCCGATTCTGTTCGGGTTGCTGTTCGTGGGGCTCCTGTTCGGCGGGTTCGGCATCGTGAAGGTGCTGTTCTTCGTGTGGATCGGGGCGATGGTCTTCGGCATGATCCACCGGCACTCGCACCGCCGCTGACCCCCTAAGCCCGATTTATGGGCATATATAGGTCCGATCGCCGCCGTCGGTCGGGGGCCGACGGTCGGCAGAATTCGGGCCATGTTTCAGCACCCGAACGGCCGTCATCACGAGATCCGCGGCCACCGCCTCTGGGTGGAGCAGGACGGTGCGGGTCACCCGGTCGTGCTGCTGGCCGGGCTCGGCCCGGCCGGCTCGCACGTGGTCTTCCATCCGCACTTCGACGCGCTGGCCGCGGACCATCGGGTGATCTACGTCGACCTGCACGGTCGTGGCCGTTCCGACCGCCCGGCCGACCTGGGCGAGGTCACCTTCGCGGGCGACGTGGCCGACATGGCCGCCCTGCTCGCCGAGCTCGGTCCCGCGCACCTGTACGGCTTCTCCTACGGCGGCCTGATCGCCCAGGCCATCGCCCTGGACCACCCGCACCTGGTCACGACCCTCACCCTGGCCAACTCCCTGCACAGCCCGGAGATGTGGCAGCTCAACCACGCCAACATCAACCGCGAGCTGGCCACCCAGCTGCCCGAGACGTGGGAACGCATCCAGGCGCTGCGGCGCTCCGGCCTGCCTTCCACGTCCGAGCCCATGCGGGCGGAGTTCGCCACGGCGGCGCCGCTGATCAGGTTCTACGATCCCGCCAACGCCGCCCTCCTGGCCACGGAGCCGGGCGCGCGTAACGAGGAGCTTTATCCGCTTTTCTGTGGTTCTGACATCGATTTCGTGATCGGTGGTCAGGTGCCGGTCATTCCGGACTTCCGGCCGCGGCTGAAGGAGATCGCCGTCCCGCTGATGGTGCTGGCCGGGCGGTACGACCGGGCCCTGTATCCGGCGCTGCAGCTCGACTTCCAGCGGTTCGCTCCGCAGGCGCGCTTCGAGATGCTGGAGCGCAGCGGCTCCTTCGGCCACGTCGAGGAGCCTGGGACCGTGCTGGATCTGCTGCGCGACTTCTGGCGGTCGGCATGAGCGTCGTGACCCCCGGCGCCACGACTTCGCCGCCGCCGCCTCCGGAGCGGTCGGCCGGGCGGGACTTCGGGCTGCTGTGGGCGGGGCAGTCGCTGTCGCTGTTCGGCGACCAGTTCATGACCCTGGCGTTGCCGCTGCTGGCGGTGACCGTCCTGGGCGCTTCCCCGGCGCAGGCCGCGTTGCTGCCGTTCGCGCTGTTCGTACCGTTCCTGCCCCTGGGCCTGCCCGCCGGGGCCATCGTCGATCGGCTGCCCCGTCGTACCGTCATGCTGGTCTGTGACGGGGTGCAGGTGCTGGCGTTCGGCGCGATCTGGGTGCTGGCCGCCGCCGGTGGGCTGACATTCCCGCTGTTGTTCGCGCTGATCCTGGTGAGCGGGTGCGCGGTGGTGTTCTTCCAGGTCGCGTACACCTCCTACCTGCCCAGCCTGTACGACGAGGCGGACGCGCTGCATCGCGGCAACACGCGGCTGGCCTTGTCGGAGTCGGCCGCCAAGGCGCTGGGTCCGATGGCGGCCGGGCCGGTCATCGCGGCGCTCGGGCTGGTCGGCGCGATCGCGGCCAACATGGCCACCTTCGCCGCGTCACTCGCTTCTCTGGCGTTGATCCGCCACCGAGAGCCCGGCTCGGCTGCTTCGGGCGTCGCCCGTGAGCCCGGCTGGATGCGGCGCGACATCGCCGAGGGTCTGCGGTTCGCGCTCCGGCATCCGATGCTCCGTCCCGTCCTGGTGTGCGGCACGACGTACGTCCTGTTCCTGTCCATGGTCGAGACGAGCCTGGTGCTCTACTGCCGCAACGTCCTCGGCCTGTCCCCCGGCTGGATCGGCGTGGTGATCGGCGCCGCCGCGGCGGGCTACCCGATCGGCAACCTACTGTCGGCCCGGCTGATCCGCCGCCTCGGCTCGCCGCGCACGCTCGTCCTGGCCGCCTCAGTGTCCGTCCTGGGCATCGTCGCCATGCCCGCGCTCGGCTCCCTCGGCGGCCCGACCGGCGCGATCGGGCTGGTCGCGGGCAGCATCATCCACTGCGTCGGCGAGGGCGCCTTCAGCCCCACCTCCCTCACGATGCGCCAGGTCCTCACCCCGGCGGCCCTGCTGGGCCGGGTCGGGTCGGTGCAACGGTTCCTGCTGTGGGGCGCCATCGCGCTCGGCAGCCTGCTGGCCGCCGGGGCGACCGCTCTGGGCGGGCTCGCCATGGCGGTGTGGATCGGCGCGCTGGGCACCGTACTGTGCCTGCCCGCCCTGCTCCAGCGCGGCATCCGGGCGGAGATGACGTCTCGAGCGTGACCGCGTCACGGGGTCGCGTCGCGGACCAGCAGGGCCGCCTGCACCCGATTCGCGCACTGGAGTTTGGTGAACATGCGGCTCACGTACGTCTTGACGGTCGCCTCGCTCATGTGGACCCGCCTGCCGACCTCGGCGTTGGACAACCCTTCGGCCACCAGGGCGAGAATGTCCGACTCGCGGGCCGACAGGACGGCCAGTCGCCGGACGGCTTCGCGCCGGCGCTCGTCCTCGCCGGGCGGGACCATACCGATCACCTGGCGGGTCACCGCCGGTGACAGGTACGCCTCCCCGGCGTGGACAGCGCGCACCGCGCCGATCAACTCCTCCGGCGTGCAGTTCTTCAGGAGGAAGCCGGAAACACCCCGTTGAAGCGCAGTTCGTACGTTGTCGTCGTCGCCGAAGGCCGTGAGCATCACCACACACGGCCCGTCCAGTTGCGCGGCGGCGGCCAGGCCGTCCAGCACCGGCATGGTGATGTCGAGGAGGGCCACGTCGATGCGGTGGCGGCGGGCGAGTTCCACGGCCTCGCGCCCGTTGCGCGCGCTGGCCACGACCTCGATGTCGGCGGCCGACTCCAGTACGGTCCTGATGCCCGTGGTGATGAGCGGCTCGTCATCGGCGATCAGCACCCTGATCACGCGACGACCTCCAGAGCGAGAGGCAGCATCGCGACCAGCCGGAACGTGTTCGGCTCGTCGTGGACCCGCAGCAGCCCACCGGCCAGGCGCACGCGTTCCGCCAGCCCGGTGAGCCCGGTGCCGCCCGTGGGACCGGTGCCGCCCGTGGGACCGGTGCCGCCCGTGGGACCGGTGCCGCCCGTGGGACCGGTGCCGCCCGTGGGACCGGTGCTGTCTGTGGGGCCGGTGCTGTCTGTGGGGCCGGTGCTGTCTGTGAAGGCTGTTTCGGCGGGACCGCGCGCCGCGCTGGCGACGCCGAGCAGGAGGGCGTCGAGCTGCCAGTCGAGCGAGACGGTGACCGGCGAGCCGGGGGCGTGCTTGGTGGCGTTGGTCAGTCCCTCCTGGACGACCCGGTAGGCAGCGTGGCCGGCATCCGCGCCCCCGAGCGGGGCGGCCCGGCCGGAGCGTTCGAGCCGCACGGCCACACCGGCCCGCCGGAACTCCGTGACCAGCGCGTCGATCCCCTCCAGCCCGGGCAAGTCATCGCGACTCAGCCCGGATGAGTCGTCGCGACGCAGGCGGCCCACCGCCACATGCAGCTCGTCCATGGCCGCCCGCGCGGCGCCCGCGAGGTCGCGTACCACCTGCCGTTGGTCCGGTGGCAGCGAGGCGACCTCCAGCGCCGCCGCCTGTACCGACACCAGGCTGAGCGCCTGGCCCAGGGAGTCGTGCATGTCCCGCGCGATGCGCAGCCGCTCGCGCAGGCGCTCCCGTTCGGCGACGAGCTCGCGCTCGCGGCGCAGGTACTCGTCCTGCCGGGTCAGGTAGCGGCCGGCCACCACGGGCAGGACCACCAGCACCACGGCCCGGGCCAGGACGAGCCACGGCTCGGGCGGCATCGCGGCACGGTTCGGGATCATGATCAGCAGTCCGACGTAGGCGACGGTCGCACCGATCGGCAGGACCATGTCCCGGCGCGACAGCATGCGGCGCCCGGCCTGGTAGCTCGTACAGACCAGCAAGGCCAGTGACGCGCCGGACACCACCGCCATCGAGACCGCCACCACGAACACCACGAACGGCATCCGGACACTCAGCACCAGGACGAGCGCCGTCAGCACCGCGTACGCGGCGAGCCCCCAGCCGGTCGTCCCGTCCAGCCACAGCAGCGTCGCATCGGCGATCACCACAACGGTCCCGACAGCAAATCTGGACATACGCGTCACTTTACTGACGCCTCAACTCGCCAACCTTCGTGTACACGATCGACGACTTTCGCCGACAGACCGTGTGAGGGGCGCGATCCTAGCGTGGAGGCATGATCCAAACTCTCCTGGCGCTGGCCGTCGTGGCTCCGTCCCTTCCGGCCCAGGCGCCGCAGACCCTCCAGTGGCAGCCGTGTCCGGGGGCGGGGACGTCCGAGATGGTGTGCGCGGACCTTCCTGTCGCCCTATCGAAGCAGAGCAATAGGAAGATCACCCTGAAAGTGGCCCGCCTCCCGGCCACCGGCACCAAGCGTGGGTCAGTACTGATCAACTTCGGCGGTCCGCAGGGTGACCAGATCGCGATCATGCGCTCCCGACCGGAGATCTTCACCAAGCTCCGCGAGTCGATGGACATCGTCACCTGGGACCCGCGCGGCTACCCCGGGCTCAGCACCCCGGTGCTCCAGTGTGACTGGAGCGTGCTGCGTACCCCGCCGTTCCCTGATGACCAGACCGGGTTCGAGCGTCTGATGGCGGAGAACCGCGCCAGGGCCACCAAGTGCCGGGACACCGCCCCCGAGCTGTTCGACCACATGGACTCCGCCAGTGACGCCCGCGACGCCGAAGCCATCCGAGTGGCGCTCGGCGAGGACCGGATGAACTTCATCGGCACCTCCTACGGAGGCACGATCGCGCAGGCGTACGCCAGGCTGTTCCCGAGCAAGGTACGCACGCTGTACGTCGACGGCACCGGCGATCACAGCGCCCGTGACTGGGATCGGGAGCTCGACGCCATCGCCCGCGACAACGAGCGCCTCATGAAGCGGTTCCTCGACTGGGCGGAGCCCGGCATGGAGGGCCGCTGGCAGGCGCTGGTCGCCAAGGCGGACAAGGAGCCGATCCCCGCTCCCCAGGTGAACGCCCTCTATGACGGGACACAGTTGCAGGCCCTCATGTTCCAGAAGGTCAAGAGGGGCCCCGACCAGTGGGACGCGGTCGCGGCGGCCATCAAGGCCGCCGAGGGCGGTGACGCCTCCGCGTTCGCCGCTTCGAGCCGCTACCCGTACCCCGGATTGCAGGGCGGCGGTGTCAAGGAATGTCTCGACTTCCCGAGACCCGCCACCCAGGCGCAGCTGGCGAGCACGGTCAAGCGGCTGCGCAAGATCGCCCCCAACACCGGCGCCGCGTTCCCGCTGGCGTGGCACGCGCCGATCACCTGCGCCGGCTGGCCGGCCGCGGTCGCCAACCCGCCGAAGCCGATGCCCAAGAAGCTGCCGCCGGTGCTGGGAGCGGGCACCTGGCTGGACTTCGCGGCCACGAAACGGGTGGTGGACCAGGTCCCCGGCAGCCGGATGATCACCTTCGACGGCCCCGGGCACAACCTCTTCGCGGCGATGGCCAACCCGTGCGTCATCGACCATGTCAGCCGGTACGTCATCACCCGCGAGCTGCCACCGCGCGGGGTGAAGTGCCCCTGACAACAGTCTGTAAAGTTCCGCCACATCCCTTTATGGTGTCGATCATCACTGATCCTCCGGAAAGGTAACGCATGCGGGTCGCCCACATCCTGTTCGCGGCGCTGACGGCGTCGGTCCTGCTCGCCCTCCCAGCCCACGCGGCCGACCGGCCCTCACGACTACCGACGGAGGTGTACGGCGGAGCCTGGCCGGCCGGCCACGTCCAGGGGATCGCGATCGACCAGAGGAAGGGGTACATGTACTTCTCCTTCACCAACCTCCTGGTCAAGACCGACCTCGCCGGCAAGCCGATCGGCTCCGTCACCGGCTTCACCGGCCACCTGGGCGACCTGGACTTCAACAGCCGCGACGGTCGCGTCTACGGCTCGCTGGAGTACAAGGCCGCCAAGTCGTTCTACATCGCCATCTTCGACGTGGACCGCATCACCAGCCTCGACATGAACGCCGAGACCTCCGACGTCGTGACCGCTGTTTACCTCAAGGACGTGGTGGACGACTACAGCGCTGACATGAACGGCGACGGCGTCTTCGACGGCGACACCGCTGCTACTCAGGATCATCGTTATGGGTGTAGCGGCATCGACGGCGTGGCCTTCGGGCCCGCGTTCGGCAAGCGGGGCGGCGTTGACAAGCTGACGGTCGCGTACGGCATCTATGCCAATGCTGACCGGCAGGACAACGACTATCAGGTCATCTTGCAGTACGACATCAGGCAGTGGCGCAAGTACGAGCGTCCGCTCACTCAGACCGCTCCGCACACGTCGGGGCCTGACAAGTCCGACGGCAAGTACTTTGTGCGGACCGGGAACACCACGTATGGGGTGCAGAACCTGGAGTATGACGGGTTCACTGGGAATTGGTTTATGGCTGCTTATAAGGGCATCAAGCCGACCTTCCCGAACTATTCGTTCTTCATGATCGACGGCTCCAAGCGTCCTGTTCAGGGGGCGATTGAGGGCCAGCCGCAGCCGGAGCAGGGGGCGACGCTGTCTCTTGTTCGGCGCGGTCTGCATGATGCCGCTACGGATGTGTGGGGGTGGGAGTTCGGGGGCCAGTACGGTCTGGTGTCGCTTGATGATGGGCGCTACTACGTCTCCCAGCAGGGGACGGTCGTGGAGGACGGGGTGACCAAGCAGACAGCCCGCGCCCAGCTCCACCGTTGGACGGGGCAGACTCCGGCGCCGTTCGAGCGGGTCCAGTAGTCGCGGGTCGGCCCTGTCGCCCTCCGACGTACAACCAGTCGTCTTTCGGCCACAGGGCCGCCTCGCCTCCTCAGCGGAGAAGGCCGAGCAGTAAGGCGTTCCACTGCGCGTTCGCCTGCCGGGCATTCCATCGGTCGCTTTCGTCGACGATCCGCTTGTCCGGCTCGTTTCGGGTGCGTCTGATAAATCGCTGGCCGCCCGCCTGGCACAGTTCGTAGAAGGGGCTGCTGCACTCGCAGGTCCACGCGACGACGCGCACGTCTCGGCCGTGGTCACGCGGCGCGTTCCACGTCAGTCGCTCGGCATGCGACTGCGCGGGAGACGGGTGCGGGCTGATGCAGTGGGGCGGAAACCACGCTTGATCAATAGTCCAGGACACTCCGGTGCACCTCATTTCACGCCCTCACGTTCTCGCCGCACCGGCGGACGTGCCGCTCTTGGTGGACATCTCCACCCACACCACCTGCCGTCGGTAGCCCCCATCGCGCACGCCCCAACCGACCGCGACCGCCTCTACCAGCCACAACCCCCGCCCGCCACACTCGCCGGCGTCGGCGTTACGTATCTCGGGAACGGTCACCGCCGCCCCTTCGTCGATCACCTCGATGTAGGCCGTCGCGGCATCCAGGGAGGTGACCTCCACAGTGACGAACCCGCCAGGCTCGCCGGATGCGGTGTGCGCCACGGCGTTGGTGACCAGCTCACTGACCACCAACTGGACATCGTTCACGTCCTCATGCCCGACGACCGCCAGCACCTCACCCACACACCGGCGAGCCACCGATACCGAACGCGTCACCCCTGGCAACACGATCTCGGCCAGGAACAGCCCACTCATGGGGCAACCTCCACGATTCGATCGGGCGCGTTCACGTCCCATAGGAAACTCCCGACCAACCTGCTGCGGAAGACCGCTCAGCGTGTGCACCCGGCCGTGTCAAGCCCCCTCCGGTCCCCTGCTACTCCCCGCAGGTCGCCGCCACGGTGACTATCTGCTGACCGCTGCACAACCGAGCGTTATCATGGCGCCAGGGCCCGGCCAGGTCTTCCAGGAGGCGCTGTGGACGTCGCACATCACCGCCTGACGCAGGCTCGGCAGCTGCGCGGCTGGTCACAAAGGGACCTCGCCGAGCAGGTGCTCGTCGCAGGCGGTCGCGAGCACGTGAATGTGGCGACCAGCAAGAAGACGGTCTCGCGCTGGGAGCACGGCCAAGTCCCCGACGTCGTCACACAGGAGCTCCTCGTCAAGGTGTTCAATCTCCCCGAAGGCGAACACCTGCTGGCTCCGTGGCCGCTGTGGCTACCTGCTCCCGACATTCCCGAGCTGTACTATCCCTGGACTCCCAGGGGTACGGTGGAAGTTCTAGCTGATTCGCTGAGGAGCGGACGTATGGACCGTCGCGGCTTCGTCATCTTGTCCGGCGTCACCTTGACCACGCTTCTCCACGACTGGCTGATCACCGAACCCGAGATCGTCCACGCCGCCACCGGGTCCGGCCGCCGCGTCGGCACCGCGATGATCAGCCGCATTGATGAACGCATCGCCGACCTGCAACGCGCCGATGACACTCTGGGCGGCGGCGACCTGATCGGTGAAGCTGAGGCCCACCTGTCGCTGGTCACCCGTTTGCTGAGCGAGAGCTCCTACACCCAGGCCCAAGGCATCCGCCTCTACGCCCAAGCAGCCGACTTGGCACGCATGGCCGGCTGGATGCGCTTCGACGCCGGCCAGCACGCCGCCGCGCAACGCTACTTCCACGCCGCCCTGCGCTCGGCACACACCAGCGGTGACCGTCTGCTGGGCGCGAACATCCTCGCCTTCGCCGCCATCCAGCAGTACTCCGTGGGCAACCCCCACGAGGCCGACAGCATGGTCCGCACAGCTCAAGCCGCGGTACGTGGACGCAGCACCCCAACCGTCGACGCGATGCTGCACGCCCGCCAAGCCAGAGCGCTGGCCAAGACGGGCGATGCCCGCCGCTGTCACCACGCTCTGAACCAGGCCGTTGACTGCCTGAACGAAGGCACCAGCGACGACGACCCACCCTGGGCATACTGGGTCAATCGGGCTGAAGTGGACATGCTGACGGGGTCCTGCATGCTCGACCTGGGCGACCCTGCCAGAGCACAGCAGAAATTCGCCGAAGCCGCCGCCGGATACGGCCCAGGCTACGTACGCGACCACTCTCTCTACCTCACCCGAATGGCCACGGCCCAACTGCAGCAGAAAGACCTCGACCGGGCCTGCGACTCCGCCGGACAGGCCCTGAGCTTGACGGAGCACATCAGCTCCACGCGCAGCACCGACCACATCCGCGACTTCGTTGAATTGCTGGCCCCTTACAGGACTGAGGCGGCAGCTCGCAACTTCTTGGACCGCGCCCACACCTTGCTCAGCGTTTGACCGCCCCCTGCGATTGAACAGTTACTAAAGGCAAGAAACTGTCCGACTGCGCAGCCGGACCCGTAGGAGAGATGCGCGCTCAGGGGAGCACGGTGATTAATATTGCCTACCTGGCCCCACGCGACTGCGGCTACGGCCGCGACCCGGACCTACACGCCTTCTGTCACGACCACGAGATCGGCTACATGCTGGCCGTCCCGGTCGACCTGCCCCTGCTCACCGTACAGGGCGGCAGCGAACCGGTCGGCCACCTGCTGGACCGGCTCCTGGCCCACGGCAACCCGGCCATGTGGGAACGCCGCTCCTGCGGCTCGGGCACGAAGGGCATTCGCCTGTATGACTGGGCCGCCGTCACCGCACACCTAGCCGACCAAGCCCCCGCGCCCGGCTTCGCCCACACCGTACTGATCCGCCGCAGCGTGACCAACCCCACCGACATCGAGTTCTTCTTCGCCCACCTGCACGAGGCTCTGCTGCGTCACCTCGTGCTGGTCATGGCCACCCTGGCGATCTGCGCATCGGCTGCGGCGCACGCCCGGCGCCGCACCGACACCCAGGCGCCACCAGCCCGCCGACCCGATCAGCCGCCACCCGCCGACCCGGGCATGATCCCTCTCACCATCCCCGAGATCAAGCACCTGTTCAACGCCGCGACACCGACGACACCCTCACTGCCACACACCGCCCACTGGTCAGCCTGGCGACGCCGCCACCAAGCCCGAGCCCGCTGGTTCCACAAACGCGCCCGCCTGGCGACCACATAAACCCAGCTCAGCTAATGAATGGGGAGGGTCGGGGACTGGCGCGGTTCCGCAGATGCGGTCCGTTTCCAATCCCCGCCCGTCAAACCGTGCATGCGGTTCTCCCGCACACGGCTTACCGACGTTCTTCACCGTCGGCGTTCGGCTTTGCCGCGCCAGTCCCGGAAGGGTCTGGGCGGGATGACGGTTCCGTCGAGGCCGATCAAGCCCAGGTGACTCGATGAGAGCAGCACCTGATTAATGCCCCATCGCCAGGCTCGGCGCCGGTTGCCTTTCTTCGACAACCAGAGCGCGAGCCGCATGAAGGCATAATTCCTGATCTGGCCGAGGACCCGGGCGGAGTTTCCGTAACGGAAATATCCGGCCCATCCTCGCAGGAACAGGTTGATGTCCCTAACGATGTCCTCGACCGGCGCCCAGAGCCATTTCCGGCCGGTGATCTCCCGGATCCGGTCGCGGGCTCGTTGGGTGGCCTTGCGTGAGGGCCAGCGAGCGAGAAAGGTCAGGTGCTTCGACTTCGGGGTCCGCCCGCGCACCAGCCGATGGTGGAAGCCGAGGAAGTCGAATCCCTCGCCGCCTTCGGCCAGATGGACGATACGGGTCTTGGCCGCTTTGGGCTCCAGCCCGAGACCAGCCAGCAGGGCAGTCAGCCGCGCGAGCGCGGCCTGCGCCTGTTCCCTCGTCGTGCACATCACCAACGCGTCGTCTGCGTAGCGCACCAGCGTGCCGTGCTCTGCTGCCGACCATGCCCGGTCCAGCCGGCGCAGGTAGACATTGCAAAGCAGCGGGGAGATCACCCCGCCCTGTGGCGCGCCACGTGTGCTGGGTCGCAGCGACCCGCCTTCCATCACCCCGGCGCGCAGCATCGCGCGCAGGAGGCTGAGAATGGCCCGGTCGCAGACGCGTTCCTCGATCGCTTGCATCAATCCGGCGTGTGGAATCGCCTCGAAACAGCTGGCGATATCGGTTTCCACCACCCAGCGGTGTCCCCGCCAGGACTCGTCGATGAGTACCTGCAAGGCATCGTGCGCGGACCGTTTGGGCCGGAACCCAAACGAGCAGTCCAGCATGCCGGCCTCAAAGATCGGCTCGAGCACGATCTTCACCGCCGCCTGCACGATCCGGTCACGGACCGAAGGAATCGATAACGGCCTCAGCTCACCGGAACCCGGTTTGGGAATGAACACCCTGCGAGTCGCCAGTGGCCGATACCGCCCCTCCTCCAACTCCCTGGCCAGCTCATCGAGAAGCCGAGCCACGCCGTACTCCTCGACATCCACCAAAGTGACGCGGTCGATGCCGGCTGCGCCGCGGTTGCGGCGCACCTCCTGCCACGCCTGTTCCAACACGTCCCTGCGGCAGACCTTGTCGAACAACGCATGGAACCGTCGATTCGGGTCAGCCTTGGCCGCCCGGTAAAGCGCGTGCTGCAAGGCACGGACTCTGTCCCCACAGACAGCCGCCAGGGTGGACCTAGCCGATACGGCACTCACCAGTCGCATCTCGCAATCTCGCGCGTGAACGAAGCAGCGGCCCTTCCCTCACCGCAGGTTGTGTTGTCCTGCGACTCGATCAGTACTACGACCGCCTCCGACTCCCTCCCGGCCGCCGTCCACTTCCCGGCTCCTCACCGGTTATAGAACGACGCTGTCCACGCCTATCCGCAGCACGCTTCGGCCGGGGAGGGCCTCCCCAGTTCCCGCCGCCACCTTCTGAACGTTCCGCGCCCTCTTACGCCGGAGAGTTCCTCGCGGCTGCTTCCAGGATCTTGACCGCTTCCATGGCCTTCGCCGTGAACCGCCCGGCTCGGCTCTCTCTTGGTGTCTAACGACGCGGCAGGCTTCGCTTCCGCTACGGACCGCTCAGTTGCTTCCCCTGATGGGCTTTCGACGCTGGGCTTCGACCGGGCCCGTTTCCAGACCAAGCCGCCAGCCTGCTACCGGGCTCCCTGGCGATTACCCGGACCGGACTCACACCGGCAGGCGACGA
Organism: Nonomuraea guangzhouensis; assembly: GCF_019396345.1. Classification (GTDB taxonomy): domain Bacteria; phylum Actinomycetota; class Actinomycetes; order Streptosporangiales; family Streptosporangiaceae; genus Nonomuraea; species Nonomuraea guangzhouensis. The sequence goes on from NZ_JAHKRM010000010.1 coordinate 156,781, forward strand.
CGAGCTTGTGATCAGGTCATGGCCGCTGGACGACCACCTCCTTGATCTCTGGGCGCACCGACTGCCGTACTAGTTAGCAATCTTCTGATTAGCCGATGGCCCGTGTTTCAACAATGCGTATCGTGCGAACTGCGGGAATGTCCAGCATCTCCAACAGCCGGGGTTTGGGATAGCCGTTCGTGAGTAAGCCATAGGCGCGCCCTTCCCGTGCAGCATCGCGCAATCGGTTGATATCTAGATCCAATTGCGCCAGGCCGATCCCATCCAGCCAAGAGAGTCGGGACACCCATCGGCGATACAGCTCGAGACTGGATTTCTGCTCACATTCGGCGCTACGATAAATCGCGCAAGGTCGCCAGAAGATGGGCTTCCTCATTCCCTCTTGCAGGCCAGACAGGAACAGAAATGAAGTATCGGTCTTTGTGTCTATGGAGCCTGCGAACGTCGTGCTCAGTTTCCACTCATCCAAAGGATTGGCTAACTCGATTATCGCGGTCGAGAAACTATTGTCCGGCAGATTTGTGAGCTCGCGGCGCGCTTGCATCTTCACGCTCTCATCCGCACCTCGCCCACCTCTAAACGACTGGAGCATACCCGTCATTTTCGTGTTCGGAGGCAGTGACTTGCCAAGGAATCTAAGAGCGTTCATGCTTACCGAGCCATGAAGGAATTCAGTCTTCGATCCGCCATATTCGTCACCCCAAAATTCAAGGCGCGTTGAGATTGGATCGATTGACGCGTCTGAGGCGAGTAGCCATTGCTCTGGATGTGCCACTTGAACAGCGCCGCCATACACCTCGCGAAAACGCTCGGGATCATCGGCGAGAAAATGAATGATCTCGACTAGGGAGATGACACTCGCCGCCATCAGGGCTATGAGGCGCACCATCCGCCGCGATGTCATGGCCAGCCTTTCCGTAAGGTTGGAAATTTGCAACAGGGATGGCTGGGGAGTATGGTCAGCCCACATTCCCCAGCCATCCCGCATCATCTGGTCAAGCGCGATACACCGTCCCGAACTTATCCCCTAGCTCCGTCGTCGTAGTTATAGGGCCACCCGGTACGAGCCCACCAGAATTTCCCGCTGAGCTCGTTGATCGAAATCACCTTGGGTCGACTGGTGCAGTCTGACGGTTTGGTGGCGCCAGTCTTGCACAGGGCGAGAACATTGAGCGTTCCTTTCACTGTGTGCTTGACACCGGTAAACCCGCCGCAGAACAAATTTCCGCAGGTGAGGGAGAACGGCTTAACAGGCTCTGGGAGGATCCGCCTGACGCTGGTTGGTGCGTCGTATGAGAGGGTGCCGGTTGTGTCGCTTTGGGCGATGCCCAACCCCGGAGGCCACGAGATCGAAGGAGGGTAGAGAGGTGACCTGAATGTCAAGCTCGTCTCGACCTTGAGCTGAAGATTGTCGAGGATCAGCTTGTCGACCTTGCTCTTGCCGAACGATCCTGATGGTTTGACCTCTGTGTATACGCTCCATTCCTTGACGACAAGAGGAACCCCGGGGTTCATATCTTCGTATTGCCATCTGAGGACTCCGCCGGCCTCAAACGAGAGTCCCTTCGTGAGGTAGTTCCAGCCGAAAATATCGGACCTGCAGGTCGTAGCGACGCAGACCCTGAGGGCACTCCATCCCTCCGGTCCGGTCGGTCCGGCACCTCCGGCGTTTGCACCTCCCGAGCCTTCACACACCTCATGTTCGCTGCCGTCCGGGTCAACGAACCCAGCACAGCGGTCATAGCCGTCCGTGGAATCCTGATACTTCGGCATCGGAGCCTGAATTTCGGTCATGTTGCCGCACCGGTCGAACACGTGAATCGAGATGGTCGACTCGATCGGCTCGACAACACCCCGCGTACTGGCCCCCGACTGTCGTGAACCCCCCTCTGGCGAGGTGTGCTTCCAAGTTCGCCTGACGGTGGCGACAACGTGAACGGATCCCCCCGCACCGGGCCGGACGACGACGTCGTTGAGCGTGACGCTGGATTCGCTGCGCGTCTCTCCGGCTCGCTCCATGCTGGCGGCGTACTGCACCAGGGCCGCATTCAGCAGCGACAACTTCGCCGTATTCGGATCTTGAGGCGCACCCCCCGGCGCGTCCCAAATCGTGGCGACCCGCCCCTCCAGCACGGCATCCTGCGTCTGGTAGTAGGCTTTTACCCGGTCAATATACGCCTGCGCCCCTGACTCTTCGACGGCGGCCTTCGGCTTCGGCTGCTCACCATCGAGGAATGGGATGCACGGGTTGGTCGCGTCCTTGACCGGTGGGGGCGGCACAGCCTTCGGCGTGACCGTCGCCGCCTCCCAATCGCTCTTCCCGAACGCGGTCTTTGCACGCACCTTCACTGTGTAAGCTCCGCCGTTCGTCAGCCCGGCGATCGTCGCGTATGGGTCTTTGACGTCGAGTGTCTTGACGACAGTGCCAGCGCTGTTGGTGACTTCGACGTCGTAGCCATCCAGCATCGCGACACTGCCATTGGATTCCGGCAGTCCCCAGCTGGCGACAGCGCTGGAGTCCCCAGCCTGCGTGCGGAGGTTGAGCACCTTGCTGGGTGGTCTCGCCGGTAGATAGGTGAGCGCCAGCGACGGCTGTTCAGCCGCTGCCGCCTCGCCGAGAGTGATGATCTCATTCTTGTTGGTGGTAAGTAGCAGCCACCGGAATGCGTCGTCAGCGATGTTTGCTTTCGGATCGCCGATCGGCAGCGAGAAGTTGCCGCTGGTGTCAGCGTCGCCCGGCAGATCCGAGCCCTTGCTGTCGCCAGTGACTGGGCTCTTCAATGGCGTCGCTGTAATGACGGTATCCGTCGGGCAGGCGCCTCCCGTGCAGGTGGCTGTGCCGAGCTTGAGGATACCTTCGGAGATGGCCGCCCCATCGGGCAGCTCGTCGAGCTTGAACCCGAGGACTGCCGCTGTTTTGTCGACGCCTGTGCCACCGATCCGCATGGCGATGTCGTCGGTCACCTTGCAGGGCGCTCCATTGCAAGCGGTCGGGTCAGTCTTGGCCGTCTTGATGACAAAGCTGTCTTTACCCACAGTGAGGTGCCGGACGTCCTCGACCGGATCGGGAGCAGGTGTGCCCGGGGTGGTGAAGCTGACCGGAGCGGTCTTGGAAGTGCAGACCTCGAGGGCCGGGCTGTCCGCTACGGCAGACGCAGCGGATCGGGAGGCTGCCGAGGGAGTAGCTCCGACGATCGGGGTATTCATGTCGGCCTGGAGTTCCGCGACGGTTTGTGCGCGGTTGTAGACGCGTACTTCGTCGATCACGCCCTTGAAGTACTCGCCGAACTCGGTGTTGCCGCCGATGTGGAAGGCGCCGCCGTCGTCGAGCAGAGAGCCTGTGGCGGGGCTTTGGCCTACCTGGCTACCGTTGAGGTACAGCCGGGCCATGCTGCCGTCGTAGGTGACGGCGAGGTGGCTCCAGGTGTTGACCGGCAGCGACCCACTTCCTGGGACCGATTCGAAATCGTCGTCTGTGGCCAGCAGACCCATGGGCGTGGAGCCGTTGGAGCCGTACAGGCCGTAGCCGAGATCGCCGATCGTCGCGTTGTCCTTGCCCATGATGGTGCGATAGCCATCGACGGCGCTGGGCTTGACCCAGGCCGACAGGGTCAGGGCATTGGTCATCTTCAGCGAGGGTGAGTGATTGATGGTGACCCAGCTGGAGGTGCCGTTGAAGGACAAGGCCTGGCCATACTTGCCGGCCACCCACGAAGTGCTGGTGGAGGTGCCGTTGTTGGTGCCGGTCTTGTCAGCGACGGCGGTTCCGGTGCCTGCGTCCATGCCGTAGGCCGCAACCAGGCCGCTCGGATTCGGATTCGGAGTCGGCGTGGGTGTTGGGGTCGGTGTCGGCGTTGGGTTGGGTGTTGGGCCAGGGCCGGGGTTGGACGAGCCAGGCCCCGTTGCGCAGGCGACCATCTGCCACTTGTACGTACGCCCCGGCTGCACGGTGTTCGCGGGCACCTGGAACGAGGCGCGTTCTCCGCCGTTGACCGTGCGAGTGCCGAGCGGTGCCGAACCGACCGGTGCCCCCGTGTTGTCATACAGGTAGTACTTGGCCAACACCGCGCCACCGGACGGCCGGTTGACCATCCCGGAAAGGATCGGCTGGGTCGGGTCGGCCATGCCGGTCTCGGTGTCGCTCGGCAGCATCGGCGCGTCCGAGGTGATCCGGTAGGCCGGGCTCTCGTTACACGAGGGCGGGACGACGCCGCTGCGGCACGCCTTGACCACGAACTTGAAGCTGGCCGGGTTGTCCAAGGTGAAGACCTTGTCCAGCACCTGGCCCGAAGGGATGTCGTTGTGCGTGGTGGTACCGGGCACACCTACCAGCGTCCGGACTTCATCCGCCGTCAGCACCCGCTGATAGACGTGGACGTCGTCCACCGATCCGTCGAGATTCTCGGCGAGGATCCGGCCACGGCCGATCTCGAACGGGCCGCGTGCGTTCCAGTCCAGGGAATAGGGCCGTTCGCCGGACAGTACCCCGTCCACGTACAGCCGGATCTTGTGCGCGGCCTGGTCGTACTGCGCCGCGACATGTGTCCACTCGCCGATTTTCGCCAGCCCGCTGGAGGGGACTCCTCGCTCATTGATCGTGGTCGGGTCATCCTTTGCGGTGGTCGTGAACCACCAGTGCTGGTCGACATCTGATAGCCCCGAAGTCACATAGTTCAATGCGAAAGCGGCTTGGTTGACTCCCATCTGCGAAAACACGGTCTGGTCGGTCGCGCTGCTGTTGAGCCGCACCCAGGCTGCCACGGTGAAGCTTTGGTCGGTGTTGAGGACCGGCTGGCTGGTGGCGGCCTTTCCGCCGTTGATGAGCTTCACGGCCTGGCCGAGCTGCCCAGTGACGCGGCTGTAGCTACCGCTCAGAGTTGCGTTCCGGCCGTTGCCGGAGGAGTCGGTGGCGGAGGCGCCGGAGGCCTCATCGAACTTCCAGTAGGCCGCCTCCTGGCCCGGCAGTTGAGCGGCCGGAGGCGTCATGGTGGAGTCGTTGACCGTGACGGTGTAGTTCAGGTTGGTGGCTTCGGGGACCTTGGAGCTGTAGGACACCTTGACGTTGGTGCTGCGTGCGATGGCGTCGTTGCCGCTCATGGAGTCGATTGATTCGGCGGCGACGGTGGGGATCTCCGGCGGGAGCACCCAGTCCACGCTTAGCTTGGGCACGTTCTGGTTGAACATCAACGGCCAGAACAGGAAGTCCTCGATGAAGTTCTTGGGGACAGGACTTTCCGAGGTCAGGCTCAGCATCAGGCCGTTGTTGGCGGCGCCCGAGGCCCACTGCTGGGTCATGCTGGTCAGGTCCCAGCTCCACACCGAGCCGGTCGTGCGCGGCAGAGCACAGGGGTCGATGGTGGACCGGCCTTCCGGCGTGGTGGTGGGCTGGTTACCCCAGAAGGTTTTGTCCGCCACCCACGGCGTGGTGATGCGTTGTGCGACGATCCCTTGAAAGGCGCTGCAGGTGGTGGCGTCCGAGCGCAGCATCAGCTGCATGGTGGATTTGACCACCTGGCGCCCGGTGATCGAGGCGGTGTCGAAGGCCATCAGTGCGCGGGTGATCCGATCGCTTCCGTCCACTTGCATTCGGCGGACGAACCCCGGTCCCGACTGGAGGCTGGGGGAACTGATCCCGACCTCCTGGCTCACCCCGAGCGTGGTCGTGGGGTCCACGGTGACGGGATACTGAGTGTCCGGGTCGGCCAGCCACGCGGTGTCCGGCTTGAGCACCAGTACGGTCGATTCGTCCTTACCCTCAACCGTCGTGTCGATCTTGGTCTGGCGACCGGGGTGCTCAGCGCTCGGCTTGTCGGTCGCCGCGTCCCACATGAGCGGCGTCGGCGCGGACGCCACCTGCTTGCCCTTGGCGGCAGTCAGCGAGAGGCCACCCGACTTGGTCGTCTTGAGGTCGAGTCCCCGGGCCTGCACCGGAATGCGGAACTCCACCGCTCCGGCCGGCCGTTCGCGTAACACGATGTCGTGCCGGAATCCGGTCGGCAGGGCGGTCACCACCAGGTCCGCCGACGGTCCGGCCGCTCCTACGTACGTGGCCACGTTGCCCTTGATCTGAGGGTGTGGCAACGCCGTCGGCCAGGACAGCCCGAACGAACGGTCCCTGCCCAGCTTCATGGTCGCGAAAGGTTGCGTGCCGCCGGTCGACAGGCGCACGCCGCCCTTCGCGCGCTTGGGACGCAGCACCCCGTTCTGCTCGACCAGAGATGTGTCGATCCACTGCCACGAGCCGTCACCCTGCTTGAGCTGGGCCGGGCCGGAGTACGACTCCGTCGCCAGATGGCGGTCCGGGTAGGCCCACGTACGCGACGTCTCCGTGAACGCCGCCTCCACAGGCACCGCCTCGTTGCGCCTTACGGCCTCCTCCACGGCCGCGCGTAGGGCCGCGTCCGGGTCCTCAGGGCGGGGGAACACGGTCTTCGTCGAGGCGGGAGCGCTCCCAGATGTTCCGTTCGGGCCCGGGTCGGCCATGGCCGAGGTCACTGTTCCCGCTACCAGCAGCGATGCTGCCACCGTGAGCACCGTCGCCAGAGCGATTTGCCGGGACGGTTTCCCGCCCAACCTCGTTGTACGTCGTAATTCGTTCACTAACACCCTCAATCAGGCGTGAGTTGACATGACACAAGATCAATATCCTCACCTGATCAAGCGGACAAGAGTGAGATAGATCACTCAAAATTCGAACACACTATCTGTAACATCTGGAGCCCACGAACGATTGGGGCGTCCGATAAGAGCAAGATCCAGCCCTGACGAGCGACAACGCCATCGGCCCCGACGCCTCTGGCACGCCAACAGGATGGTTTCGGCCTCGCACATAGAGCGTCTCCCGCAGGGCCTGATCTTTATATTCGCCTTACAGCATCATCGCCCAACCGCCGTCGCCGCCGCCGCCAGCTGACGACACCTCAGACTTACAGCACGAGATACCTGGCCCGAACCGATCAACAGAGTGCTGCACCCACCTGCCTACGCCTTTTTACGCGACAGCTAAGATCCGCGCATGTCCCGTTTCGAGGTGGCCACCTTGGTCCTCGCGCCACCCGCGGTCGTCTTTGATGCTTCCTTGTCGGTCGAGTTGCACGCCTCCTCCATGCGCGACTCACGCGAGCAAGCAGTCGCGGGGGTCACTTCCGGGCAGCTCTCCCTGGGCGATCAAGTCACCTGGCGAGCACGGCACTTCGGCTTCACCTGGCACCTGACCTCGACGATCAGCGCATATAACAGCCCCTCGTACTTCGTCGACGAACAAGTGAACGGCCCATTCCGGTATTGGCGCCACGCGCACACCTTCGAATCGACACACGACGGCGACAGCGGCATCGAGGCGACTCTGATGAAGGACATCGTCGACTTTGCCGCGCCCGCCGGCCCATTGGGCACCATCACGGACGCACTTGTCCTGCGCCGTTACATGACCAAGCTGATCCTGCTGCGCAACGCGCACATCAGGGAGGTGACCGAAACCGCCAGGCAGTGACAACCCCATTGTTGTCAGCGCCGGATCCGGGGTCGGGGAACCCAGGGACAGCCGTTGGCGCCGAGAATGATCTTGGGTGAAGTGCGACGTCCAGCTCCGCCGACGGATGGAGCCGGGCGGGTTCGGGCAGTTGGGGTTGCTTGTCCTTGAGCTTGCCGTTCTTCTTCGCCAGGGCCATGCCCTCGCGGGTACGCATGTGCCGGAGGTTGGCCTCGAACTCGGCGACCATGGCGAGGGTCTGCAGGAACAGCCGGCCGAACGGGTCGTTCCAGTCGTAGATGGCGGCGAGGCCGGCGCGGTTGCGGCGGGTGGTGCCGGAGAAGCCGCGGTCGATGTGGATGCGATCCTCGGGGACGCCGAGGGCCAGGAGCCGCTCGGTCTGGATGATGACGTCTTGTTCGTCGGTGGGGCAGCGGGCGTAGCCGACGCGGGTTCTGTTGACGTGCCCAAGTGTTCCGTAGAGCACCCCGTCCCCCTCACCGGAACAAACGCCTTGTCTCGGCTGGCGGGTGTTCCGGTGGGGGATCCCCTTACGGAACGGGCCCCATCCCCAAGGACAGCGCAAAGGTTTGCGAATCCTCCGTCCGGGCTGGGCTGGTCAGAGGTGTGCGCGGGCTGGGGCGGACCAGTGGGGGGCGTTCCAGCGGTCGGCGATGGCGGCGGCCCGGGCGAAGTGGGCGGCGGCCTCGTCGTCGCGGCCGAGCAGCAGCGCCAGCTCGCCGAGCGTGTGGGCGGCCGGGCGCACGGCCAGCGACAGGCTGGTGGCGCCGGCCGGAGGGCCGTCGCGATGAGGGAGCAGGGCCGCGTAGCACTCCTCAGCGGCGCCGGTGTCGTTCAGTGCGATGACGGCCATGGCGCGCAGGGTGGTCAGGAAGGTGAAGAAGAAGTCGGGCCGGATCGGGCTCGGTGACGTGCGGGCCCGGCGTGCCTCGTCGCTGCGGCCGGCGGCGTGGAGGGCGAGCGCGAGCAGGTCGGCGACCATCGGGCCGAGCGCCTCGTGGAGAGCGCGCACGTCGTCCAGGTGGTCGCCGAGCGTGCCGTCGTTCAGCCAGATCGTCGCCAGCGCGAGGCCGACGAAGCCGGCGTGCACCGTTCCGGCGCGCTCCATGCGTTCGGTGGCCTCGACGTAGAGGCGCTCGGCGTCGGCGAACCGGCCCTCGATGAGCACCAGGGTCGCCAGCGTGATCTCGACGGTGCCGATCGCCTCCGGCATCCGGTAGGCGCGGGCGAGGTCGAGCGCCTCCCCAGTCACGCGGCGCATCGTCTCCGGGTCGTTGGCCGCAGCGGCGTTCGCGGCCTGGCTGATCAGCCCGGTCACGCGGTAGACGGGCAGGTCGTGCTCGACGCCGATCTCCACCAGCTCGCGGGAGTAATCCTCCCGCTCGGGGTCGTTGGCGAGGACCAGGAGCGCCGCGGCCCGGAGGCGGGGATCGGTGGCGAGGTCGAGGGCTTCCCGCGCCGCTGTCATGACCGTCGGATCGTCCTCGCCCACCAGCTCGTTGGCGTACGTGATGAGGAGGCGGGAGCGCACGTCGGGGGCGAGATCGGTCCGCTTGAGCAGGCGGCTGAGGCGGCCGACGATGGGGCGGTCGACCGTGCCGTACGTACGGGTCTGCCAGGGGGTGGGCTCGGTCCAGGCGGTGAACGCGGCGATCATCAGGTCGTCGCGGCCGATCGACTCGGCGTACTCCACGGCCCGCTCGCGCGTGTCCCTGGCCGCGGCGACGGCCCCGGCCCTGATCTGCGCCCGGAGCAGCCTGCCGAGCAGGCCGACGCGCTCGTCCGGTTCGCTGGAGTTGGCGACCGCGTCGGTGAGGAGGGCAGCCGCCACGTCGTGGGCGTAGCGCGCCTCGGCCAGCTCGGCGGCACGCACGCAATAGCCGACGGCCTTCGGCGATCCCGCTCGCGCATAGTGATGGGCGAGCGCCGCGACGTCGCCCGTGCCCTCCAGGGCGGCGGCGATCCGGGCGTGCATCCTCGCGGCCCGCAACCGGCTGACGTCGGCGACCAGCGTGTCCCTGACCAGCGCGTGAACGAACCGGACGCGCCCCGGCCCCGGCTCGTCGAGCAACCCGGCGATGACGCCCGCGTCCAGCGCGTCCAGCACGCCGTCCCCGTCGGAGTCGGCGGCCCGCACGAGCACGTCCACCGAACTTTCCCGGCCGGCTACCGCCGCCAGCCGCAGGACGGACACGCCGCTCTCGGGGAGCCTTGCCAGCCGGCGCCGCAGCACGTCCCGTACGCCCTCGGGGACCTCGGACAGCGCGACCAGCGCACCCTCGCCGTTCAGCAGCCGCGCGCTCTCCCGCACGTAGAACGGGTTGCCGCCGGTGCGCTCGGCGATCCCCGCCACCGTCGCGTCGTCGGCCTCGCTTTCGGACCGTACGAGCTCGGCCACCGCCGCGCCGTCGAGCCCGGGCAGCGCGATCCGGAGCGGCGCGGTGCGGGCGAGCGCACCCAGCGTCTCGGTGAGGTGCTCGCTCTCGTCCGGGCGGTACGCCGCGACGACCAGGATCGGGGCCCGCACGCCGACGCCGCCGCCGAGCAGCCCCAGCGTGGTCGTGTCCGCCCAGTGCAGGTCGTCCAGCACGACGGCGACCGGCCGTTCCGTGGCGGCCGCCGCGAGCCAGCCCCACACGGCCCGGCGCAGCCGGAACCGCCCGGCGGCGGCGTCGCTGTCCACCGGCGTGGAGTCGGAGAGCAGCGGCGCCAGGTCTTCCGCGAACTCCCCCGGAGGAACGGTCGCGGCGACGGCCCGCAGCGCCTCGACCCACGCCCACGCGGGCGGCGCGCCGTCGATCTCCGGACAACGGCCGGCGGCGATGAGCCAGCCGTCGCGCTCCAACTGCGCGCCGAGGTGCTCCAAGAGCGTCGACTTGCCCAGCCCCGCTTCCCCAGTGACAAGAGCGACGCGCGCCCCATCGGCGGCAGCCTCGCCGGCGGCCGAGACCAGCGCGGCAAGCTCGCCCTCCCGCCCCACGAAAGAGGCAGCGCGATGCAGGGTCGCGTCGCGCGAGGCCGCGCGATGCAGGGTCGCGTCGCGCGAGGCCACGCGGTACGGAGACGCGTCGCGCGAGGCCACGCGGTACGGAGACGCGTCGCGCGAGGCCGCGCGGTACGGAGACGCGTCGTGCGAGGCCACGCGGTGCGGGGACGCGTCGTGCGGGCGCGCATCGTGCGAGGGCGTGGCGTGTGAGGGTTTGGTGGCCGGGGGTGGGGGGATGGCCGTGCGGAGGATGTCGATGCGCTGGGCGAGGATCGCCTCTTCCAGGGCGACCAGGTCGGGGCCGGGGTCGAGACCGAGTTCGTCGGCGAAGATGGCGCGGGCGCGGCGGAGCGTCGCCAGGGCCTCGGCCTGGCGGGCGCTGCTCCACAGCGCCAGGGCGTGAAGGCGCCAGCCCTCTTCGCGCAGGGGTTCGTCGCGGGTGAGGCGCTCGGCCTCGGGGACCACCGAGGCGGGGTCGCCCGTCCGCAGGGCCGCCGCGACATGGAGCTCGCGGGCGACCAGGCGCAGCTCGCTCAGGCGGGCGGTCTCGGCGGCGGCCCACGGCTCGTCGGCGACCTCGGCGAACGCGGGTCCCTGCCATAGGCCCAGTGCCTCGCCCAGCCGGGCGCGGGCGGCCTGAGGCTCGGTGAACGTGCGGGCCTCGTCGAGCAGGTCCTCGAAACGCCACGCGTCCACCGACTCAGGTGGCAGCCGCAGCGCGTAGCCGGGGGAGGCGCTCATCAGGAGGCGGGCCGGGGTTCGGGGCGGGCGGCCGGGCTCCAGCAGCCGGCGCAGGTTGGAGACGTACGCCTGCAGGGAGGCCAGCGCACGGGATGGCGGCTCGCCGCGCCAGAGGTCCTCAATCATCCGGTCGACCGACACGACCTGTCCGCGCGCCGCGACCAGGAGGGCCAGGACGCCGCGCTGCCGCGGCCCGCCCAGGGGGACGGACTCACCGTTGACCTCGGCGCCGAAAGAGCCCAAAACCCGGATCAAGACCATGACGCGGAACATCCTACGGGCGCGGGTGTTCCAAATCGGTTCCAAGTGCCTTCCAAACGCCCGGGAGCAGCCTAAACACGTCGAACCGATGAAGGGCAGGAACGAAATGAGCGTCAACACCCAGGACATGGAGATCGTCCACCGCGCCTTCCGTCGCGAGTCGCGGCTGCTGATAGAGCTCGTCGCGGCGGTCGCCCCGGGTGACACCGCTCGCGCCAAGGTGATCGCCGACCACTTCCGCGACTACCGGCTGGGACTGAAGAACCACCACGAGGGCGAGGACGAGCTGCTGTGGCCGCCGCTGCTGTCCCGGGTCGATCTGGAGGCCGACATCGTGCTGCGCATGGAGGCCCAGCACGAGCGCGTCGCGGCCACGCTGACCAGGCTGGACGCGGCGGTCCCCGCGTGGGAGGCCGCCGCCGGGGCGGACGAGCGCGACACGCTCGTGGCCGCCCTGGCCGACCACCGGGCCGTGCTTCTCGAGCACCTCGACGACGAGGAGGCCACTCTCCTTCCGCTCGCGGCCGAGCACATCACCGAAAAGGAATGGGCCTCCCTGGGCGACCACCTGGTGGCCAACACGCCCAAGTTCACCCTGCTCACCCTCTTCGGCCTCGTCCTGGAGGATGCGAACCCGGCCGAGCGCGCCACGCTCCTGTCCGCCCTTCCCGCCCCGGTACGCGGCATCTGGCACATCATCGGCCGCCCCAGCTACGCCCGCCACATCAGCCGCGTCCGCGCCGCCTGACCAGCCCCACACGACTCCCAAGCCCACCAAGCTCACCAAGACTCGCAAGGAGAAGAACCATGTCGCTGAAGAAGATCAACACCGTCCTGGCCGCCGCCGTCGTCCTGTTCACCCTCTACCTCGGGTTGTCCTTCGTCCTGCCCCTCGAGACGACCTTCCCGGGCCTGCCGAACTGGCCCTCTGACGACAGCGGCTTCTCTGTCGTGAAGGGCAGCCGCGAGATCGCGATGGGCCTGGCCATGGGCGCCCTGCTGGTGACGGGCCACCGCCGCCCATTGGGCTGGGTCCTGCTGATGGTGGCCGTCGCCCCGTTCGGCGACATGGTCAACGTCCTGGCCCACCACGGCTCCACTGCCGCCGCGTTCGGCATCCACGGCCTGACCTCGGCGCTGATCGCGGTCACGGGGTTGCTGATCCTCCGCGAGACCAGCAAGGCCCGCAAGGCCACTGCCCCAGCACCCACCGCGCAGCCCGCCTGACGTCTGCACGCCCCGGTATTCCTTCGCATTCTCTGAGAACTCGAAAAAGGAGACGACGATGACGATCAACGATTTGCGCGGTGTCCTCAAAGGGCGCGTGCTCCTGCCCGATGACGACGGCTTCGAACAGGCGGCCACCGCGTGGAATCTGACCGTCAGGCAGCCGGTGGCGGCCGTGGCGGAGGCAGCGGATGCCGATGACGTGGCGGCGCTCGTGCGTTACGCGCGGCGCACGGGTATGACGGTGACCGCGCAGCCGAGCGGGCATGGCGCCTCGGGTGATGTGGAAGGCCTGATCCTGTTGCGTACCGGCCTGCTGAACGAGGTGGAGGTACGCGCGGAGGAGCGCGTGGTCCGGGTGGGCGCGGGCGTGAAGTGGGGTCAGGTGCTGGCGGCGGCCGGGCCGCTGGGTCTGACCGGCCTGGCCGGCAGCGCGCCGGGGGTCAGCGTGACCGGCTACACCCTGGGCGGTGGGGTCGGCTGGTTCAGCCGCAAGTACGGCTTCGCCTCCGACAGCGTGCGGGCTGTCGAGATCGTGGACGCCGACGGCGAGCCGGGCCGGGTGACCGCCGAGTCCGATCCCGAGCTGTTCTGGGCGCTGCGCGGCGGTGGCGGGGACTTCGCGGTGGTGACCGCCCTCGAACTCGAGCTGTATCCCGCGCCGGTCCTGTACGGCGGGCGCGTGATCTGGCCGGAGCACCGGACCAGGGAGGTGTACGACGCGTTCCTGGAGATCACCGCCGAGGCGCCGCGTGAACTCAGTGTCTGGATCAACCGGCTCCAGCCACCCGGCGCGCCGCCGATGGTGACGCTGGATCTGGCCTACCTGGGTGAGGCGGCTCAGGGGGAGGACCTGCTGGTGCGCCTCGACAAGATCGAGGGCGCGATCTTCGACAGCCGCGGTGTCGTCCCGGTTGCCGACCTGGGTGGCATCGCCGCCGAGCCCACCGATCCGGTCCCGTCCATCGCTCGTGCGGAACTGCTCACCGGCCTGGACGCGGACGCGGTGGAGCTCCTGCTGGCCAAGCCGGTCGAACCGCTCATCAACCTGCAGATCAGGCACCTGGGCGGGGCGCTCGCCGAGCCGGGCGGCGGGGCCGGTGCGAGCGGCGCGGTGGCTGAGCCGTACCTGCTCGGCCTGGTGGGGCTCGGCCTGCCGCACGCGGCCGATGCGACGCGCGCCAAGCAGGCCGAGGTCGTGGCCGATCTGGAGGCCTACATCAGCGGACGCAAGCCGTACACCGTGCTGTCCCCCGGTGACACGGCGGCGCAGTCCTTCTCCGGCAGCGCGCTCGCGCGGCTGCGGGAGATCAAGCGGGCCCGTGACCCGCACAACGTGTTCCGCGCGAACTACCCGGTGCTCGGATAGATCGGTTCCGAGCAGGTCACGGCCCCTCCGCCCACCGGGGCGGCGGGGCCGAACCCGCGTGACAGATGTCATCAGAGCACGACATCCGCACATCGCGCGCCTCAGCTCACCGCCTGCTTCACGAGCGCGCCGATCGGGCGTGAACGTGAACGCCCCGGGGTTCCACGACAGATCGCGCTGAACGCCGAGAAGCTGATCACGCACCGGTTTCCGCTCACCGAGGTCGATCAGGCCATCGCGGCGATCCAGGACCGCCGCGAGCCGATCTGGCTGGCGGTGGTGATCCCGCGACACTGACCGGGCTGGGGTCAGACCTGCTCCCCGATGGTGCGGGTGATCCAGGAGCGATAGTGGGTCACGTCGGTCCAGATGCCGACCCCCGGGCCGCCGTTCGGGTTGGTGGAGCAGCCTGCTCCCCCACCACCCATGCGGCTGTCCACGTCGTCGCCGTCGCGTGAGGTGGCTCCGATCAGTTCCCATCGGCCGGCGATGCTGCGGATCTGCGGGCCTCCCGAGTCGCCGTGGCAGGCGCTGGCCGCGCGCCCGGCGCGGTCACCGGTGCACAGCTCGGTGCCATGGTTGAGACCCTCGCAACGGGCGTCGGGTACGCGGACGGTGTCGAGCTCCTGCAACTGCCGGGGACCGTTCCCGCATTCGGTCTCGTCCTCGCAGGTCATGCCCCAGCCGATGACGCGGGTCGGGTCGCCGACCCGGCCGGGGGCGTCGGCGATGCGGATGGGCTGGAGGTCTACGCGCTGGTCCAACTGGACCAGCAGGAGGTCGCCCTCGCGCTGCCCGCGCGTGTGGAGTCCGGCCCAGTCGGGATGGGTGATGACGCGCTTGACGCTGGTGAGGACTCCGCCCTTGTCGCGGTTGAGAGAGCCGATTCGTACCCGGGTCTCGCCGGGTTTCATCAGTCCCTTGCAGTGGGCGGCGGTGACGACCCAGTCCGCGGCGATGAGGGCGCCGCCGCAGTGGTGGCTGGGCTCTTCCCCCAGCCGGAAGGACACCATGAACGAGTAGGGAGCCGTCGCGTCCCTGCCGCCGATGATGGCGGTACGGTTCACGCTCGCAGCGGCCGTGGTGGTGGTGATCAGTGCGAGCGCGAAGGCCATGAGGGTGGCCAGCACCACTGATCGCCTGCCTGTTGCCTGGAACACATGTCTCCTAAGGGAGCGGCTGAGGAGACACCTTGAACGCTGCGAACTCAACGCGATAGCAACCGCACCCACGACGATCTGAGGGTGGAAAACGGCTGGTCAGAGGCACCAGCCGCACTTCCAAGGTACCCGCGTGCGCCGATGAAGTCGACGTCACGCCTTTTCGGCGACGAACAGGAAGTTCCGGGGGAAGCCCATGACGTCCCGGGGCAACGGGGGGTTCCACGGCCACCGGTCGTAGGAGGCGCCGTCCTCGCCGGGGGTCTTCAGCTCGGTGACCCGCCAGCCGCATCCGGACAGGAACTCCTCGGGCTCGTCGGTACCGAACAGCCACGGGCAGCCGTCCTCGATCAGCCTGCGCAGTCCCTCCCGTGAGAACTCGCTGATCATCGACTGGTGGCTGAGCAGATCGCCGGCGAGCACGCTTCCCGGGGCGGAGACCTCCGCGACCCGCCGCAGCAGCACCCGGGCGTCGGGCTCCGGGATATAGAACAGCAGCCCCTCGACCACCCACAGGGTCGGCGCCGACGGATCCCAGCCGGCCTCCCGCAGCGCCTCCGACCAGGCGCCGGTGAGGTCGGCGCCGACGGGCCGCCGGACGCAGCCGTGCCGGGCGCCGAGCTCGGCGAGCCTCTTGTCCTTGTCGTCCAGCAGGTCGGCCTGGTCGATCTCGTACAGCACGGTCTCCGGAGGCCATGGCAGCCGCACGGAGCGCGTGTCCAGGCCGGCGGCCAGCAGGACGACCTGCGTGAGGTCGGAGCGTACGGAGATCAGGTCGTCCAGGTAGCGGGTCCGGATGGCGATGAACTCGCCCACGCCCGGGTTGTCGTAGCGGGCGAACAGGATCGCGCCCTCCTCTCCGGCCAGCTCCTCGGCCAGGTCGTCGGTGAAGATCGCGTCATCGCGCCGCGACTCCTTCGCCCTGGCGGCCGCGGTCCAGCGGGCGGTGGCGGATACAGCGTGCATCGACATTCCTTTTCGCATAGGGATCAACGGCGCGGGCCGCGCACCTGTTCGAGCAGGCGCCGCATCTGTTCCGGGATCCGCGCCGGGACCAGGTGGCCCTTCTCGTCGGGACGTACGCAGGCGATCCGCTGCTCTCCGGTGGCGACCAGTTCCTCGCCGCCGCCCGGGAGCTGACGCCAGTACTCGTACGTCATCACCGACTGGGACTGGCCCAGCTCTCCCTGCCGCATCCTGATGATCACCTCGTCGAAGACCGCCAGTTCCCGCAGGTAGTCGCAGTGGCAGCTCACGGTCAGCAGGCGCACCCCGTCGGCGAAACCGGCCACCACGTCGGGGACGAAGTCGCGCAGGAACATCTCCCGGGCGCGGCCCTGCCAGCGGATGTAGTTGACGTAGTTGACGTTGCCGAGCAGGTCGGTGTCCTCGATGCCCACGACGTGCCGGTATTCGTACGCGTCGCCGGTCACCGGAGCTCACCGGCCTTGCCGGCGTTCGGGTCGGTCGCGGCCAGGATCGCGAGGACGACGGGGGCGGCCACGCCACGCAGCCGGGTGGACATCGTCAGGATTCGATGATCACCGGCGACGAGCCCCACCCAGCCGCCTTCCCGTGCCGAGTCGAACGTGACGGCGGCGTCGACGGGCCGGCCCGCCTTCACCAGGCACTCGGCGGCCGTCCATACCCGCGTGGCCGCGGTGTCGAAGTCCTCCCCCGCCTCGTCCGCGACGGCCTCGGCCAGCGCGAGCCGGTCGGGGCCGAGCAGCGTCGACCAGGTCTGCCTGCTCCGGGGCGTGACCGTCTCCAGGTCGCACCCCGCGGTGGTCGTCGCCATGGTGACGCCGGCCGCGTGCGCGATCGACACGGTGTCGCCGCTCACCACCTCCGGCTTGCCGTCCGGGCGCCAGACGACCTCCGCGTCGGCGCCGAGCAGCCGCCGGACCGCCAGCCGGGTGGCCTGCCGCCGCTCCAGCCCGTCGCCGTCGGCGTCGAACAGGACGCGGCCCGCCAGGTTCTGCTCGATGAGAACATGCTCCAGGTACGAGCCCAGCAGCATGGGAACCCATTCGCGGGGCACCTCGTACTTGCTGACCAGCTGCGTACGGAAGCCCTGCCAGGTCTCGATGACGCCGCCGTCGCGGTCGGTGACCTCGATGTCCCAGCACTTGTCGTCGAAGCGGTGCCGGATGTAGACGTCGGTCGCCTGCTCGCCGGTCGACGGGCCCGGCACGATGCGTTCCACCCCCGAGGGGATGGCCAGCACGGTCGGCCCGCAGGTCTGCATCGGCTGCATGTACGCGTCCCGGGCGGCCGGGTCGCCGAGCAGCAGCCGGGAAGGGAGATACCGCCCGAACCACGAGGAGCCCGTGCCGGCCAGGAGCCGGCCCGTGACGTGCTGGGCACCGGTGCGGTGGATGCTCTCGACGAGCTTGAACCTCGGGCCGTGGAAGAGCATCGGCCCGTAGAGGTCCGTCGCGGGGTCGAACGCCAGCGGCGGCAGCGCCACGTCGCCGGGCCGGGTGAGCCCCAGTGTTTCCGGCTTGGCGCCGGTGTGGCCAAGCGGTTCCGGCTTGGCGCCGGTGTGGCCAAGCGGTTCCGGCTTGGCGCCCGAGTAGTCGCAGACCGCCCGGAAGTGGTCGATCTGGAATTTGGTCGCACTCGTACGGACCGCGGTGACGACCCGGCCCGGCCCGGTACGCAGCGCCGCCACCCGTACCGTCACCGGGGCGTCCTCGGGAACGACGATCGCCCGGAGGAACTCCACGTCCTCCAGGACCGGCACGATCTCGGTGCCGAGCAGCCCGGCCGCGGCCTGCGCCATGATCTCCATGCCCACCGTACCGGGGACTACGGCCCCTCCCCCGCCGCCGAAGACGTGCTCGGCGAGGTAGGGGTCGCTGGCCCAGCTGACCTCGGAGTCGGCGACGAGCTCGATACCGGGGTAGGAGACGCGCGGCTGCTCCAGGAAGCGGAGCAGCGGCAGATCGTCGCTCCCCTCGCGGCCGGCGCGGAAGGTCACTGTCGGCATCTCGCCGAACCGCCCGGTGACCACGGTGACGACAGGCGCGCCGGGGTCGGCGATCAACTCGCGGAGCATGGCCACGCCCTGGTCGGGGGTGATGGTGGTGACGCCCACGCGGGCGAGGTTCTCCACCGAGCCGAGCCGCTCCCCCATGCCGACGCCCGACCACAGCGACCATTCCACGGCCCTGCACCGGCAGTGCGGCAGCTCGTGCGCGAGCCGTTCGACGAGGTCGCTCTGCCACTCGTTGGCGATGGCGTAGTGGGCCTCGCCCCGCAGGCCGGCCCGTCCGGTGATGCTGCCGAACGTGACGAGCAGCCGCAGGGCGGCGGTGTCGACGGCGGCCAGCACCGCTTCCAGGCCCGCGACCTTGGGGTCGATCGTGGCGGCGTAGTCGTCGTCGGTGAGCTCGCCGAGCAGCTTGGGCACGTTGCCACCGGCTCCGTACAGGACGCCGGTGACCTTGCCGAGGTCCCCTTCGAGCGTGGCGACCGCTTCGGCCATCTTCGCCCGGTCGGTGACGTCGGCGCGCAGGTAGCGGGCGGTCACTCCGGCGTTCGCCATCCGCTTCAGGTTGGCGGCCAGTTCGGCGTCCGCCGCCGGATCGGACCGGCCCAGCAGGGCCAGCCGGGTGCCCGTCTCCTTGGCCAGGCTCAGCGCGCACTCGGCCGTGATGCCCTTGCCGCCGCCGGTGACGAGCAGCACATCGTCCGGGCCGAGCGGGAGTGCGGTGCCGTTGAGCTCGACCGGCACCAGCACGGGCTCTGTGCGGCTGCCGTCGGCGTCGTATCGGACCTCTTTGAAGCGGTCGGTCGCGGTGACCTCCGCGGTGATCCGCGCGGGCGCCTCGGCCGCGGCGAGCGGGAGGGTCACCACGGTGGTGGCGACCCAGGGCGCCTCCAGATGCAGGCTCTTGGCGAAGCCGGCCCCGCCGGGCTCCTCCTGGACGATCACGCACCGGGTCACCTCCTTGCCCGCGAGCACCGCGTCGGCGGCGGCGCGCAGCACCGCCAGCCGCTCGGCCCTCGACGCCGAGGGCGAGGGCGAGGGCGAGGGCGAGGGCGGCTGTAGCTCCGACGGCGACGGCGACGGGAGGACGACCAGGACGCCGGTGCCGGTTTCCGCTTCGGTGAGCGCTGTTCGCACAGCTTCAGCGGCGGGATGGTCGCCGACGATCTGCCAGGTGCCCGGGCTGCGCGGCCCCGTACGGCCCGGCGAGGTGCCCGCCCGCTGCTCGACGGCGAAGCCGTGCACCCAGGGCGCGATGCCGGGCGGCACGATGCGGGCCGCCGCCGTCTCGGCGTCCTCGGCCGGTGCCTCGCCCGTCGCGACGAGCTGCTCCAGCGTCTCGGCGACCTGGCCCAGGGTCGCGGTGGCGTACCCGGTGGGCGCGGCGGGCTCGGACAGCCCGAGCCGGCGCATGGACTCGCCGACGATCTCACCCACCACGATCGAGCTGAGGTGCAGGTCGTCCAGGAACTTGCTGTCCGCCTGCACCGTGTCCAGCGGGAACTCGGCGTGCTCGGCGACCAGCCGGCGCAACAGGAGCAGCGGGTCGCCGGCGGGCTCGTCCGAGGACGGGGACCCCGCCGAAACGGTCGCGGCGGCGCTGACCAGCAGGGCGGAGTCGATCTCCGGCGCGACCTCGCACAGGTTGGTGATGAAGGTCGGGGTGACGGCCGGGTCGAAGAGGCGGGTGAAGCGATCCTCGAACAGCTCGCCGACCGTGACCCCGGCGCCGACGGCGAACGCGGCGCCCAGCGTCTGCAGAATGCCCGCCAGCGAGTCGTCGTCCGTACGCATGGCGACGGCGGGGACCCCGACGATGTCGCCCGCCAGCTGGGTCAGCACCTGGCCCGGCCCCACCTCGATGAGCAGGTCGGCGTCCTTCGCCGCCGCCGTGAGCGCCTCGATGAAGCGGACCGGCGCGGTGATCTGCTCGCGCAGCAGGTCGAGGGGCTCGCCGACGACCGGTGCGCCGGTCACGGTCGAGATGACGTGCCGGCGGACGGGCTCCGGCCGCTCTTCGGCCAGCCTGCTCGCGAAGACGTCGGCGGCCGGGGCGACCAGCCGGGAGTGGAAGGCGTGCGAGACGGGGAGCCTGACCGCCGACAGGCCCTGGCGGGTCGCCCGTTCGACGACCCGGGTCACCGCTTCGGCGGGTCCTGACACCACGGTCTGGCGCGGCGAGTTCAGGCCGGCGACGACCACCGGATCGTCGTCGTCCAGCAGCGCGGCCACGGTGTCGTGGTCGGCGGTGATGCTCGCCATCGCGCCGCCGCTCT
Source organism: Nonomuraea guangzhouensis (assembly GCF_019396345.1). Taxonomy (GTDB): domain Bacteria; phylum Actinomycetota; class Actinomycetes; order Streptosporangiales; family Streptosporangiaceae; genus Nonomuraea; species Nonomuraea guangzhouensis. The sequence continues at coordinate 177,288 of NZ_JAHKRM010000010.1, forward strand.
CCGACAGCTCGCTCATCGCCCGTCCCCGGGCGGCGGCGATCCGCAGCGCCGCGGCCTCGTCGAACGATCCGGCCCAGTGCAGCGCGACGAGTTCGCCGAGGCTGTGCCCGACCGCGGTCCCGGCTTCGACGCCCAGTTCGGAGAGCACCCGCAGCCCGGCCACCGAGGCGGTGACGATGCGCGGCTGGGCGACGGCGGTCTCGACCTGGTCGCCGCCCGTGGGCAGGTCCGCCAGCTCGTACAGCTCGTCGACCGAGTCGAAGCGGCGGCGCGGCGCGCCCCCGTCGGAGCGGGTGCCGGAGCCCTGCCCGGGGAACATCAGCACGATGCGCGGCAGCTCGCCGAGCGCGCCGAGGAAGATCCCGGCCGCGCTGTCGAGGTGGCGTTCCGTACCCTGTCCGGCCAGTTCGGCGACCTGCCGCAGCCGCTCGGCGAGCGCGGCGGGCGTGCCGGCGACCACCGCGGCGCGTCTCGGCCTGCGGCCGATCTTCCGGGCCAGGTACGCGGCGAGGTCGGGCAGCTCGGACCGGGACATGCCCACCGCGACGCCGGCGAGGCGCTCGGCCTCCTGCCGGAGGTCGTCCAGGGAGTCGGCGTCCAGGCAGAACAGTTCCACGTCCTGCGGGGAGTTCATGAGCGTCCGGGTCCGGCCGTCCAGGCGGGGCCGCCTGCGGCGCGGCGATTCGATCACCACGTGCGTGTTGATGCCGCCGAAGCCCATGGCGCTGACGCCCGCGCGGAGCGGTGCGTCCTGGGGCCAGGGTTCGGCCTTGCGGAGGGTGCGCAGGGCGGGGGCGTCGCCGGAAATGATCTTGTGTGGCCGTTCGCAGCCGGTGGTCGGCGGCAGTACCCCGCTGTTGACCGCCATGACCGCCTTGATCAGGCCGGCCATCCCGGCGGCCGCCTTGGTGTGGCCGATGTTGGCCTTGATCGAGCCGATGACCGCGGGCGGCGCGGCCGGCGCTGCCGCCCGGCGGGCCTCGGAGATCGTCTCCAGCTCCGCGGCGTCGCCCACGGCGGTGCCGGTGCCGTGGCCTTCGAAGTACGGCACCTCCTCGATGCCGAACCCGGCGCGCTCGTAGGCGCGGTCGAGGCAGAGCCGCTGGCCGTCGGACTCCGGCCGGGTGATCCCGCCCGCGCCGTCCGAGGAGACGCCCCAGCCGGCGATGAGGGCGTGGATGCGGTGGCCGCGGGAGACGGCGTCCTCCTCACGCATCAGGACGACCATCCCGGAGCCCTCACCCGGCCAGAACCCGGCGGAGCGCTGGTCGTAGACGCGCATCTCGTCGGTGGCGAGGGCGCCGGCCCTGGAGAAGCCGATCAGCTCGTTCGGGTCGATGCTGATGTCCACCCCGCCGGCGACGGCGACGTCGAGGTCGCCGGAGACCAGCGCGTTGCAGGAGGTGGTGAGCGCCAGCAGCGAGGAGGCGCAGGCGCCGTCGACGGCGTAGCCGCCGCCGTTGAGGTCGAAGTGGTTGCAGATGCGCCCGGCGATCGTGTTGGACAGGCCGCCGGCCAGGTAGTCGCCGTCCGGCACCGGGAACGGCGCCTTGTAGTCGTGCTCCATCCGGCCGAGCAGCTCGGTGAGCTGCTCGGTGTCCAGCGTGCCCTCCAGGGCGTTGGCGACGATGCGGCGTACGTACGGCCAGCGCAGCCTGATCCCGGCCGCGCGCTGGCCCTCGCCGGTGAGGGAGTTGCCGATGACCACGCCGGTGGTCTCGTGCGGCGCGCCCTTGCCATCGGGGAAGCCGGCGTCGGCGAGCGCCTCGGCGGCCACCTCCAGCGCGAGCCAGTGCACCATGTCGGTGTTGCGGAAGGTCGTGCCCGCCACCTTGAAGCGCAGCCGGTCGAACTCCCAGTCGCGTAACAGCGCCGCCTCTGTCGTGTAGAAATGGTCGGGCGCCGAACGGTCCGCGGACCAGTAATCGGATAACCGGATGCGCTCGGGCGGCAGCCGGCGGAAGGACCTGCGGCCGGCCAGCGCGTTGTCCCACAGCTCACCGGCTGTCGAGGCGTCGGGAAAACGGCATGCCATACCGACTACGGCGATACGAGAAGTCACGAGTGTCCTTCAAATCTGATTTACACGGGCCGACCCGTTGCGGAGACGATGGAATGCGTTGACCCGCGCCGCGCGCAGCAGCGAGCCCGGTGACGCGAACTGCTTGACGTCGATGAGCCGGGAGGCGAAGGAGTAATAATGCCTGGCGGCTCCGTCGTCGCGGGCCGCCGCGGAAAGCAGCAGCCGCTCGAAGACATTGAACGGCCGCACGGCCGAATAGTCCTCCATCAGCTTGTGATGGCTGTCCAGCGCCGCACGGTGTGCTTTTCCGTATTCGGCCAGTCCCGGCAGCACGTCGTGCTGGTTCGCCACGGCGCCCCCGACGGCGTCCACCAGCCACTGCGCCGACTGGAACGCCCAGCCGCAGCCGACCCCCCACAGCGGATCGGTGGCCAGCGCCGCGTCGCCGACCAGGGCGAGTCCCGGTCCGTACGGCTTGCGGTAGACGTTGGGCAGGTCGAGCGTCCCGACGATCTTGGAGACGCGTTCGGCCTCGTCGATGCGCGGAGCGTCGGGCAGGGCGCGGACGAACCGTTCGAAGCTTCCTTCGAGATCGCCGCGGAAGGCCGAGGTGTGCTGTTCCTTGTTCGGCGAGCAGGCGACCACGGTGATGCCGTCGTCGTTGGGGAAGGCGAAGGCGGTGTCGGGGTCGAGGAACCACACCCGGCTCGGCGCGTCTTCCGGCAGGCCACGGTACTGGGCGAAGAAGCCCAGCCGGTTGTTGGCGCTCAGCCTCACGGGCAGCCCGCTGAGGGCGCCCACGGTCGAGTTGCGGCCGTCCGCGCCGACGACCAGCCGCGCCGTCAGCCGGGTCTCCACGCCGTTGGCGGTGACGCGGACTCCGGTGCAGCGGCCGTCCTCCTCCAGGAGGCCGTTGACGTTCTGGCCGAGCCGGAGGTCGACGCCCGGGGTCTCGGCGGCGAGCCGCCTGAGCATGGGGTCCAGGGTCTGGCGCCGGACGTTGACGCCGTGCGGCAGCGGGTCCTCGCCGGGCGCGGACCGCGGCGCGATCCAGCCCCATTTCGTCCACAGGTGGGTGACGTGCCCGTGCGCCCCGGCCTCTTCGAGCAGAGGCAGCAGGCCCAGCGTCTTCATGACCGGCAGGCAGCTCGGTTGCAGCGTATGGGTGCACAACACCTTGTACGCGTCCATGCCGGAATGCTTTTCCAAGAGGGCGACGCGAGCGCCGAGATTCGCGAATAATATTGCACTGGCGCATCCGGCAATGCTCGCGCCCACTATGACGACGTCATAGTCATCTGTCATTCGACATTTCCCTACGAGGCGCCACTCCGCGAACCATGAAGTGGTTGAACCGTAAACGGGGATTGAGTAGATCCTTTAGAGGTTACCCGATAGTAGGGATCGAGATCTGAGCGCGTCAAGAGTCGCGGAGCGGCTTCATTCCGACTGCTCAGTATGCTCACGCACGAGCCTCAGCTCACCTGCGATTCCGGCCAGGGTCCAGTGGGCGTTCAGGCCGCTCGGGTTCGGCAGCACCCACACCGGCACCCCGCCCACCGCCTCCTCCTGGAGCCCGACGGCCGCCTTGGGCCGGGCGAAGGCCGTACGGTACGCCGAGACCCCCAGCACGGCCAGCACCCGAGGCTTCACCGAAGCCACCAGCCCGGCCAGCCGGGCCCCGCCCTCGACCAGCTCGGCACGCGTCAGTTCCGACGCCTTGGCGCTGGGCCGGGCCACCACGTTGGTGATGCCCAGCCCGTACGACGGCAGGAGGTGCTGCTCGGCGGGCGCGAGCAGCCGGGGCGTGAACCCGGACAGATGCAGCGCGGGCCAGAACCGGTTCCCCGGCCGGGCGAAGTGATGGCCGGTGGCCTCCGACATGAGCCCGGGGTTGATGCCGCAGAACAACACATCGAGCGAGGGGCCGAGTACGTCGTCAATCACGCATCGGACGCTAACCCATCTCCTCAAGCTTGCGGCCTTTGGTCTCCTTGACGAACTTGGTGACGAACAGGAACGACAGCACGGCGAAGAACGAGTACCCGGCGTACGTCAGCGGCAGGTTCCACTTCCCCAGGGCCGGGAACGACACCGTGATCGCCCAGTTCGCGATCCACTGCGCCGAGGCGGCCACCCCGAGGGCGGCGGCCCGGATGCGGTTGGGGAACATCTCCCCCAGCAGCACCCAGACCACGACACCCCACGACAGCGCGAAGAACAGCACGAACACGTTGGCCGCGACCAGCGCGATGGGCCCCTGCGGAGGCGGCAGGCTGAGCCCGCGGGCGTAGGAGAACGCCCACGCGGCCGTGGCCAGCGAGATGGCCATGCCCGCCGAGCCGATGAGCAGCAGCGGCTTGCGCCCGATCCGGTCGACCAGCGAGATCGCGATGAAGGTGCCGATGATGTTGATGACCGAGCTGGAGAAGCTGATCAGCAGCGAGTTGCTCTGGGTGACGCCCACCGACTGCCACAGCACCGAGGAGTAGTAGAAGATCACGTTGATGCCGACGAACTGCTGGAAGACCGACAGGGCGATGCCGATCCAGACGATCGGCAGCAGCCCGAAGGCGGGCCCGCGCAGCTCCTTGATCGAGGACCTCTCCTCGGTCTTGAGGACCTGATGGATCTCCGCCACCCGGGCGTCCAGATCCACGTGCTCGCCCTCGACCTCGGTCAGCACCGTACGGGCCTGCCTGATCCGGCCGACCGCGATCAGGTACCGGGGCGATTCGGGGATGGTCGAGGCGAACAGCAGGTAGAGCAGGGCCGGCACGACGCACGCGCCCAGCATCCACTGCCAGGCCTGCAGGCCCCACAGGCTGTTGTTGACGTCGCCTCTCGCCAGCCGGACGAAGGCGTAGTTGACCAGCTGCGAGAACGCGATGCCCAGCACGATCGCGAGCTGCTGGAACGAGCCGAGCCGGCCCCGGTAGGCCGGCGGCGACACCTCGGCGATGTAGGCCGGGCCGAGCACCGAGGCCATCCCGATCGCGATGCCCGCCAGCACCCGCCAGAGGGCCAGGTCCCACAGGGCGAACGGCAGCATCTGCCCGATCGAGCTGGCGGAGAAGAGAATGGCCGCCACCTGCATCGTCCTGGTACGTCCCCACCAATCGGCCAGCCGGCCCGCGATCCAGGCGCCGACGGCGGAGCCGAGCAGCGCGATGGCCACGACGACGCCGATCTCCACCGGGCCGACCTTGAAGTACTTCTGGATCCCGACGACGGCGCCGTTGATCACGGCGCTGTCGTATCCGAAAAGGAACCCGCCGATGGCCGCTGCCGCCGTGATGAAGACGACGTGACCAAGGTTCTCCTGGCGGCCGTACTGAGTAGCCATTGCGGACTCCCTCCCCGGAAAGGGGATTTACCCGCCGTCACTTCTCGTACGGCCACGATTACTCAAAAACTACAGGCGCGGGTCCACCGGCTCGGACTCCAGGGCGAGCACCGCGAAGACCGGCTCGTGCACCCGCCAGCCCGCGTCGCCCTCGGCCAGGCGCGACAGGGCTTCCAGGCCGAGCGCGTACTCGCGCAGCGCCATGGACCGCTTCTTGCCCAGGAAGCGCCTGCGCAGCACGTCGAGCGACTCGGTGTAGTCGGGACCGTAGATGATCCGCAGGTATTCGCGGCCGCGTACCTTGACTCCGGGCTGGACCCGGCCTGCCACGTACTGGGCTGGTTTGACCACCATGCCCTCGCCGCCGGCCGCCGTCAGCGACGACCACCAGTCCACCGCCCCGGCCCGCGATTCCGGCGAGTCGAGCGAGATGAAGACGTGCCTGGTCGGGGTGATCAGCGGCGAGTCGAGCAGGGCGAGCTTCGACAGGTGCCAGGCGTGCGGCTCCAGTGCCGTGGCCCGGCCTTCGCAGGCCAGGATCTGGAACGGCGCGACCCGTACCCCGTCCAGGCCGTCAACCGGCCAGCAGTAACGCGCATAGGCGTCGCGGAACAGGGCAGCGTTGTCGGTGCGGCGTCGAGTGCGGGCGAGTAGCCCGCCCACATCCAGCCCGCGCCCGGCGGCCGCCTCCAGAACCGACACAGCCTCGGGCAGCGCCGCGCGCGCCGCCGCGCCGACGGAGGCGTACTGGCTCCTGATCAGCTCGCCCGCCTTGGCCGACCAGGGCAGCAGCTCGCAGTCGAGCGCCACCCAGTCGGAGCCGAGCTCGGCCCAGAGCGGCTCGCACGCCTCCCGCAGCCGGTCCACCAGCGGCGCCATGTCGTCGAAGAACGGGCGCCCGGTACGCGTGTAGACCGCGCCCGCGGAGCCGTCGGTGACGCCGAAGCGGGCCGCGGCCACCTCGGGGGTCCTGGCGAGCACGGCGACGGCGCGCGACCCCATGTGCTTCTCCTCGCACACGACCTCGGTCACCCCGGCGGCGGCGAACTCCTCGAACGCCTCGTGCGGGTGCTCCAGGTAGCCGTCGAGCGTGGACGTCTCCGGCGGGGCCATGGTCGGCGGGAGGTAGACCAGCCAGCGCGGGTCCACCGCGAACCTGCTCATGATCTCCAGAGCCGCGGCCGCGTTCTCCTCCATCACCTTGACGCGGGTGCCGAACCGGGTCTCGACGTGCCTGGTGCCCTGGACGTCGCCGATGTCGAGCATGCCCGGGTCGCGAGCGGGCCCGCCGCCGAGCGGCTTGACCGACGCGTACCAGATCTGCTCGGCGGGGACGGAGACCAGCTCGCGTTCCGGGTAGCGCAGCGCGGTCATCGTGCCGCCGAACACGCAGCCGGTGTCGAGGCAGATGGTGTTGTTGATCCACTCGGGCTTGGTCGTGGGCGTGTGACCGTAGACGACCATGGCCCGGCCGCGGTACTCCTCGGCCCACGGGTAGCGGACCGGCAGGCCGTACTCGTCGGTCTCGCCGGTCGTGTCGCCGTACAGGGCGAACGAGCGGACCCTGCCGGACGCGCGGCCGTGGTAGGCCTCCTTGAGCCCGGCGTGCGCGACGACGAGCCGGCCGCCGTCGAGCACGTAGTGGCTGATCAGGCCCTCCATGAAGGTACGGGCCCGCTCGACGAACTCGGGCGGCTCGGCGGCGAACTGGTCGAGCGACTCCTTGAGGCCGTGGGCGACCGTGACCTTGCGGCCGTTCAGCGCGCGCACCAGCTTCGCCTCGTGGTTGCCCGAGACGCAGATCGCGGTGCCGGCCGCGACCATGCCCATGACCAGGCGGAGCACGCCGGGCGAGTCGGGGCCGCGGTCGACCAGGTCGCCGACGAACACCGCCGTACGCCCGGCGGGGTGCTGCGCCGTCACCGCCTTGCCGTCGGCGCGCTCGATCTCCCAGCCCAGGGTGCCCAGCAGGGTCTCCAGCTCGGAGCGGCAGCCGTGGATGTCGCCGATGACGTCGAACGGGCCGGTCAGCTCGCGCTTGTCGGTCCACGCCTTCTCGTAGGAGAGCTCGGCGTTCTCGATGGCGTCGAGGCCGCGCAGCACGTGCACCTTCCTGAAACCGTCGCGGGAGATCTTGCCCAGCGAGCGGCGCAGGTCCTTGCGCTGGCGGATCACCACGCCGGGCCCGAAGTCGCGCTCGGAGCGGCCGGCGTTGCGCTCGATCGCCACCTCCTCGGGGGTGTCGAGCACGATCGCGTCGGCCAGCACGTCGTGCTTCTTGGCCAGGTCGATGAGGCTCCGGCGGGCGGCGTACTGCACGTTCGTGGCGTCGACCACGGTGAACAGCCCTCTGGCCAGGCGGACGCCGACGATGTGGTGGAGCAGGTCGAACGCGGCGGGGGTGGCCGACTGGTCGTTCTCGTCGTCGGCGACCAGGCCGCGGCAGAAGTCGGACGAGATGACCTGGGTCTGCTTGAAGTGCTTGGCGGCGAACGTCGACTTCCCGCTGCCCGACACGCCGACGAGCACCACGAGAGACAGCTCGGGGACGCTGATCATCGGGTGAACACTCCCATCTGGGTGGGCGGCCCGACCTCGGGGTCGTCGTCGCCGACCGGCTTGAAGGTGACCTGGTAGCCGTAATCATCGGCCACCCGCGAGGCCCACGCGGCGAACTCGGCGCGGGTCCACTCGAAGCGGTGGTCACGGTGGCGCAGCCCGGTCAGGAACTCGTAGCGGGGGTTGTACTCGATGTTCGGGGTGGTCACGAGCACGTGCTGGGGCCGGGCGTGGCCGAACACCACGCGTTCGAGCGCCGCCAGACGCGGCGGGTCGACGTGCTCGATCACCTCCATGAGCACGGCCGCGTCATAGCCGGACAGCCGCTTGTCGGTGTAGGTGAGCGCGCCCTGGAACAGCGTCAGTCTGGCCCGTTTGCTGTCGGGCATCCGGTCCAGCCTGAGCTTGCGCGCGGCGATGGTGAGCGCCATCGCCGAGACATCCATCCCGGCGACCCTGGCGAACCTGGGCCTGGCCAGCATCGCGCCGACCAGCTCGCCCTGACCGCAGCCGAGGTCGATCACGCTCGTCGCGCCGATCTCCTCCAGGGTCTCCAGTACGGCCTCGCGCCGCCTGACGTTGAGCGCCTTCGGCTTGGCCTCCGGCGCACTGCCCGGCGCGCTGCCCGGCGCATCGCTCGGCGCGTCGCCCTGCGCTTCGGCCTCCGCGGCGGCCGCCTCGTCGGCCGCGGTCTCCCCCGCCGCCGCGTCCTCGTCGACCGCGGGCTCCAGCTGCTCCTCGGTCTCGTCGCCGAGCTCGGCCAGCCTGGCCAGCGCCGTCCGGGCCAGCGCCCAGCGGCGGCCCAGGTAGCGCCGCATGATCAGGCCGCGCTCCGGGTGCGCGTACAGCCAGCCCTCACCGGCTCTGACCAGCTTGTCCACCTCGTCGGGCGCGATCCAGTAGTGCTTGCCGTCGTCGAGCACGGGCAGCAGCACGTACAGGTGGTTGAGGGCGTCGGCCAGCCGTACGGTCCCGCTGAGCGTCAGCCGCACGTAACGCGAGTCGCCCCACTCGGGAAACCCCTCGTCCAGGGGTACGGCCAGCGCCTCGACGGCCCAGCCGAGCGGCTCGAACAGCCGGGCCGCCAGCTCGGGCCCGCCACGGCAGGGCAGCGCCGGCAGCCCGATCACCAGCGGCATCGGCCGGCCCGGCAGGTCCGGCCGGGCCTTGCACCGCCCGGCCCGCGCGGTCCGGAAGACGTCACCCAGGGCCACGGCCAGCAGCGAGGAGGCGGCGTAGGGCCGGTCGTTGACGTACTGGGACAGGCTGAAGTCGGGCGAGTTCTTGCCGCGTGACCGGACCAGCGCGATCGGGTCGACGTCGAGCAGCAGCGCCGCCGTGCAGCGCCCCTCGCCGGACTCCGGGTAGAAGACCGTGGCCGTACCGAACGACTGGCCGAACTCCTGCACCCGATCTGGATGCTTGTGCAGGAGAAAGCCCAGATCGGTGGCAGGTGTGGCGGTGGTCGAAATGGTCAGCAGCACCCGGCAAGTGTGCCGTAGTCCAACGAAGGGGCGCCAACGGATATGTCAGACGTGCGGCAGGACCTCGGCCGCGATCAGCTCCAGGTGTTCGAGGTCGGACAGGTCCATGACCTGGAGATACACACGCTCGGCGCCGAGCTCGCCGAACCGGCCGATCTTGTCGACCACCTCGGCCGGGGTTCCCGCGAGGCCGCCTTCCCGCAGACCGGCCAGGTCCTGCCCGATGGCGACCGCGCGCCGGTCGAGCTCGGCCTGGTCACGGCCGACGCAGACGGTCTGCGCCGCCGAAAGGATCACGGTGCGGCCGGTCTCGGCCGTCGCCTCCCGTACCCGGTCATAGGCCTCGCCCGTGTCCGACAGGGTCCTGAACGGCACGTTGTACTCGTCGGCGAAGGCGGCCACCAGCCGGGGCGTGCGCTTGGCGCCGGTGCCGCCGATGATGATCGGCGGGTGCGGGCGCTGGACCGGCTTGGGCAGCGCGGGCGAGTCGACGAGACGGTAGTACCTGCCCTCGAACGAGTAGGACTTCTCCGCCGTCCAGAGTCCTTGGATGATCTCCAGCTGCTCCTCGAACCGGCCGAACCGCTCGCCCACCGGCGGGAACGGGATGCCGTACGCGGTGTGCTCCTGGTCGAACCAGCCGGTGCCGAGGCCCAGCTCGACCCTGCCGCCGCTCATCTGGTCCACCTGCGCGACGCTGATGGCCAGCGGCCCCGGCAGCCGGAACGTGGCCGGGCTCACCAGCGTGCCCAACCTGATCCGGGAGGTCTCCCTGGCCAGCGCGGCCAGCGTGAGCCAGGCGTCGGTCGAACCCGGGCCCGGGTCACCCGCCCCGATGCGCAGGTAATGGTCGGACCGGAAGAACGCGTCGAAGCCCAGCCGTTCCGTGGCCTGGGCGACGGCGAGCAGGTCATCGTAGGTGGCACCCTGCTGGGGCTCGGTGAAGATCCGCAACTTCATAAGGCCATTATCCGCTCACGTACCACCACACATGGGACGACTCCTGGAGAATGCCCCCGACCCACCACGCCGCCCCCGCGACAGCCATAGGATTTTGTGAGCAACGTGGCTCTTGTCGGCGATGGAGGGGTGAGATGGCGACCCGTCCGGAGACGGCGAAGAAGATCCTCCTTTACTGGATGGACGCCTCGGTCGCCCTGATGGCCGCCCTTCTCTCCATAGCGATCATCACCTCGGCCGACGAGCGGCGGATCTCCGTACCGCACGCGGTGGCCGCCGAGGTCTGCCTGCTGGCCTCGCTGGTGTTCGGCCTCCTCGTCCTGCGGGACGCCTTCGACGATCGGCCGCGCCCCGTCGCGAAGCTGGTCGCGGGCGGGCTGCTCGCGGCGGGCGCGCTGGCGCTCGCGCCGCCCTCCACCACTGACGGGTCGTGGGGCATGGCCGCGATCATCTGGCTCTCGGTCCTCGCCCTCTACCTCCCGTTCCGGGCGACGGCCTGCGTGGGCGCCGTGCTGGTCGCGCTGATCACCGTCTACCTGTCGGCGGTCGCCGACCAGCCGTGGCCGGCCGTCCTGATCTCCATGACGCTGTCCGCCGCGCTGCTGCCCGCCACCATGAGGCTCTGGCGCTGGGTCTGGTGGACGATCAGGGAGGCGTACGACGGCCGGGAGGCCAAGGCCACGCTGGCCGTGTCGCATGAGCGGCTGCGCTTCGCCCGCGACCTGCACGACCTGCTCGGCCACAGCCTGTCCGTCATCACGCTGAAGAGCGAACTGGCCGCCAAGCTGGCCACCATCGACGAGGGCAAGGCCGCGGCCGAGATGGCCGGGGTACGCCGCCTGGCCGCGGAGTCGCTCGCCGAGGTGCAGGTGGCGGTGGACGGCTACCGGCTGCTGGACCTGGACGCGGAGCTCGCCGGGGTACGCGTGGCGCTGGAGGCGGCGGGCGCTCGGTGCGTCATCGAGGCCAGGGCCGACGACCTGTCCCCCGCCGCCCGCGCGCTGCTCGCCTGGGCGGTCCGCGAAGGTGCCACCAACGTGCTCAAGCACAGCAAGGCCACGCACTGCGCGATCGTCATCGACGGTGGCGTGCTGGAGATGCGCAACGACGGCGTCCACGGGCCCGCGGCCGGGGCCGGGAGCGGCCTGCGTGGGCTGGCCGAGCGGATGACGGCCGCGGGCGGCTCGTTCACGGCGGCTCCCACGCCCGCGGGCGAGTTCCTGCTGCGCGCGGCGGTGCCCGCATGATGCGGGCCGCCCGTGTGCGTCACGTCCTGCGCGGCAGGGACCGGCTTCGGCGGGCGAGCCGGCTCGACAAGGTGCGCTGGCTGATCCTCGTCAGCGCCGACGTCGCCAACCTGCTCGCCCTGTTAGGGCTCTTGGAGCTGACCGTCCGGTGGCAGGAGGGCGTCCCCGGGTGGCTCGCGGCAGCGGCGGCCGTCCTGCTTCTCATCCTGCTCGGGCTGGCCACCCGCCCGTTCAGGATCGCCGTCAGGGGCGGGCGGCGGCCGACCGTGATCCTGGCGGTCTCCGGCGTCATCACGCTGCTCCTGTCCGTCCTCCTGCTGATCTGGGCCATTCCTGTGTGGCTGGGGATGCTCGCCCCGTACGTCCGCAGGCGCACCACCCTCGTCCTGGCCGTCGGGTCGATCGTCGTCGTCAACGTGTACATCACGCTGGCCACCGGGTTCCTGATCGAGATCTTCCTGCTCCAGACCGTCCTCACCGGCCTCGTGACCGGCGGCCTCCTGGCGAACCTGTGGCTGTGGCGCGTGGCCAAGGACGCCCACGAGGGCCAGGAGGCCAGGGCCATGCTCGCGGTGTCGGAGGAACGGCTGCGCTTCGCCCGCGACCTGAATGACCTGCTCGGCCAGAGCCTCGCCGACATCTCGGCCGGGGCCGAGGCCGCCTCGCGAACACTGCGCGAGGATCCCTCGGCGGCCGCGGGCGAGATGTTCGAGGTGCGCGACCTGGCCAGGCAGACGCTGCGCGAGGTGCGCTCCACCGTACAGAGCTATCGGGCCCTGGACCTCGACGAGGTCCTCGCCAGCGTGCGGGCGGTCCTGGAGGCGGCGGACGTACGGTGCGCCGTCCGCGCGGACACGACCTCGCTGACCGCCGAGACCCGCACGCTGCTGGCCACCGTGGTCCGCGAAGGCGCGACCAACGTGCTCAAGCACAGCAAGGCCGGGCATTGCACGATCACGATCGAGGATGGGGTGCTGGAGATGTCCAACGACGGGGTCGAGGGGCCGGTGAACGACCACGCGCCGGACGGGCTCGGCGGCCTGTCGCAGCGGGTCAGCGCCGCGGGCGGCACGCTGTCCACGGCCTGCACGGGTGACGGCGCGTACCTGCTGAGGGCGGCGGTGCCGGCATGACCGCTCCTGCGGGGACGACCCGCGTCCTGCTGGCCGACGACGAGCACCTGGTCCGCGGCGCCATCGCGGCCCTGCTCGACCTGGAGGCGGGCATCGAGGTGATCGCCCAGGTCGGCCGCGGCGACGAGGTGCTGGCCGCCGTCGTCGAACACCGCCCCGACGTGGCCGTACTCGACATCGAGATGCCCGGCATGGACGGCCTGAGCGCGGCGGAGCAGATCAGCTCCCTGTGCAAGATCGTCATCCTGACCAGCCTGGGACGGCCCGGATACCTGCGCCGGGCGATGGCGGCGGGGGTGAGCGGCTTCCTCGGCAAGGACGCCTCGGCCGAGGAACTGGCCATGGCCATCCGCAAGGTCCAGTCGGGCGGCCGCTACCTGGACGCCGAACTGGCCGCGGCGGCGATGGCCGCCGGAGACAGCCCCCTGACCGACCGCGAACGGGACGCCTTGCGGCTGGCCGGCGACGGCGCGACGATCGCCCGGATCGCCGCCGAGCTGCACCTCACTGAGGGAACCGTACGCAACTACCTGTCCAGCGCGATGACCAAGCTGAACGCCCAGAACCGGCTCGAAGCCATCCGTACGGCGCAGCGCATGGGGTGGCTCTGAAGATCGCCGGTCTGGATAGCATGCCGACCCATGAGAAGACGGGCAAAGATCGCAACCGTGGCCCTCGCGGCGACCCTGCTGGGCACCCTCCTACCGACCGCGCCCGCGCTGGCGGACAGCGGATACGTGATCAAGAACGTCTCCACCCTCATGTGCCTCACCATCGCCGGCGACAGCTCGACTCGGCGGATGGGCAACATCGCGCGGACCTGGGAGTGCCAGCCCGGCCTCCAGGGCTACTTATGGAACCGCACGGCCCGCTCCCAACTCGCCAGCGCCGACTTCCACGGCAAGCTGTGCATCGGTGCGCCCAACGGCTCGCTCGTGCTCGTACGCCGCTGCGGGGCCGATCTCAAGCATCAGCGGTTCACCTTCACCACCATCAAGACCAACTTCGGCGACCGGTTCCTGATCAAGTGGAAGGGCGTGTCACCGGATACCTGTCTGAACAGCAACGACAAGGGCCAGGTCTTCGGCTCGCGCTGCGATCCGGGCAGCACGAACCAGAGCTGGACGCTGGGCCCTCGGGTCCGTGTCAGCTAGGCGATCCGGTAACCCCCTAGCTCGGAGGATCACGTGATGTCGGACGCCTCGCTGGACTACTACTTGATCTTCGCCTCGCCAGGCCGTGGGGTGCCGCCCCAGGGGATCCTGGTCGAGGAGTTCGTGCTCTGCGACGACTACACCGCGGCCGGAATCGACGGTGTCGAGTGGTCGGCGGCGACCGGTGCCTGGGGCGGGTCGTCCGCGACAAGCCGCGGCATCCGTGCCGACGCCCTGCTGCGTTCGCGGGTCGTCGCGGTGAACCGTCACGACGCGGGTGGCGCCTACAAGGCGTGCGGCGGGGGCGAGCTGCCGCCAGAGGCGGAGATCCGCGCCCTGTTCGGCGAACGCCAGCCGTTGCCGGCCGCCGCGCCGCTTGACCTGGGCGCGGCGGGATCGCGCCTCTACCGCGTCCTGTTCGCCGGGGAGCTCGGCGGGCGCGGCCTGGCGGACGTGCGGTCGGCCCTGGGGTTGGAGCTGGTCGACGACCCCCTGGCCCGCGTGGTCGGCACGGCGACGGCGACCGCCGCGGATCACACCTTCACCTGGGAGTTGCGGCGGATCGGGCCGGGGGTCGCCTGGTGTCTCGATGTGACCGTACAGATGGGGAACGGCCCGGAGTCCGCCGTCGGGGCGTTGCTCCACCTCCATCGGCAGGCGATCCGCGGGCAGGGCCTGATTCCCGTCACGATCGAACGCTTCAGATGAAAGCGGCTTACTTGATGGCTGTCAGGTCGACGATCACCTGCTTGCCGTCGAGGTGGTACGCGAGCAGATTCCGGGTTTCGTAGTCGATCTGGGCGTCATTCATCATGGCGGCGGTATCTTTGCCGCGCTTCTTGAGGCGGGCGCCGAGGTCGCCCTTCCGCCCGGTCGGCAGGTCATAGAGGACCAGGCGTGCATCGTCGTCGCCCGTCGCCTGCCGCAAGACCACGAACCGGTCGAGAGCGGGGGTGCGACTGAGGATCCAGTCCGTACCCCCGGGCAGAGCGCGTACCCGGGAGCCGTCGCGATGGCGCACGTTCAGGCCGGTCAGGCACCAGGTGAGCGAGCATCCCCATTTGGGCTCCCCCTGCTTGACGACGGCATCCCGCCGCTCACCCGTGAGCACGTTGACCAGGTGCTGGAAATCCGGTTCGCCGGACGGGTCGGCGGCTCGACGCGTGGTGATGCCCGCCCAGGGCCACTGGAGCAGGTGCCGCGCCTTCGTGCCGGGCACGAACCGCGGCTTGCCGCCCGACAGCGGGGCCTGATAGATGCCGCCGTTGATGCCGCGCGACCACACCGCCTTGCCGTCGGCCACCGTCAGCATGCTGATGTCGCCATATTTCATGGTCTGCGCGAACGACGTGACCTTGTGGGCCGCACCGCCGCTCGTGGAGACGGCCCAGATGTCGAGAGCGCCCTTGATCTTCCCCCAGGAGACGGTGTACCAGAGCAACTGCCCGCCACCGGTGATGACGGTGGAGGTGTAATCCGTCTTGGCGGGCGGGACGAAGTCGATCAGCCGCCGGGCCGTACCCGATGAGAGGTTGTACGACCACCACACGGGCTTGTCCCCCTTGCCCGTCCTGGCCAGGAGGCTGCCGTCCGGCAGGTACAGCTCCGGCTCGAACGCCGGCCCGTTCGGCAGCTTCTCGGGCACCACCCGCACGGCGCGCGGCCAAACCTCGGCCACCGGCCCTTCGGAGGCACCGGCGACGGGCTCGGGCTGACGCGACGACCCGTTCTGGATCACCAGAGTGGCGCCCGCCACCAATACGGTGACCGCGGCCGCCGCGGCCAGCGCCAGTCCGCGCGGTCTCCGGCGAGCTGGCAGGAACCGTTCCGGTGGCGGCGGTGCCTCCTCTCGCGCCATGTCGGAGAACGTCTCGCGCAGCAGATCCTCGATGTTCACCTGAACTCCCTCATGCCGCTCAGCTCGGGCGCGATCTTCTTCAGGCGGTCCAGCGACCGGTAGACCTGGCTGCGTACCGACCCCACCCGGACGCCGATCACCCGGGCGATCTCCGTCTCCGACAGGTCCTCGAAGTAACGCAGCACGAGCACGGTCCGCTGGCGCGGCGTCAGCCTGGCCAGCGCGGCCCGCATCACCAGCCGGAGGTCGGCCGCGTCGGAGTGCCCCTCGTGGAACTGCTCGGGCACCCGTTCGGTGGCCACCTCGACACCGCGTGACCGGCGCCGCCACCGGCTGGTCTGCTCGTGGTACATGCTCCGCCGGACATAGCCCTCAAGTGCCGCCGGGTCGCGCAGGCCGCGCAGCCGCGAAGCGGTCTTGGCCAGGGCCGACTGCACCAGGTCCTCGGCGGCGTGCCGGTCCCCGGTCAACAGGTACGCGGTACGGAACAGCGCCGCCGATCGGGTGATGACGAACTCATGGAAGTCCGCCTCACGTCCTGCTTCCACAGACCCTCCTCGCCGTGTCACCAAGCAAGGACGCCGCAGGGTCGCGAAACTATGCCGTCAAACTGACACCGTGAACAGGATCATCGTCTGCGGCATCTCCGGGTCGGGCAAGACGACGCTCGCCAGGAAGCTGGCCGCCCGGCTCGGCCTGCCCCGCCACGAGCTCGACGCCCTGCATCACGGTCCCGGCTGGGTCAAGCGGCCGGAGTTCGAGGCCGAGGTGGAGGAGTTCAGCCGGGGCGAGCGGTGGGTGACCGAGGACCAGTACCACCGCTTCCTGGGCGACCTCCTCTGGCAGCGCGCCGACACGGTCGTCTGGCTGGACCTGCCGCGCCGTACCGTGATGTGGCGGGTCGTACGCCGCTCACTCGGCCGCGCGATCACCCGGCGCGAGCTGTGGAACGGCAACCGGGAGGACTGGAGCTCCTGGCTCGAACCCGACCACCCGATCCGGTGGGCGTGGACGCACCACCAGCACCGCAAGACGCAGACCACCGACCGCATCGCCCGCCATCCGGAGGTGACGGCGATCCGCCTGCGTACGGCCCGCGAAGCGAAACGCTGGCTCGGCGGACTGTCCCAGAAGGAGTGACCTCACGCGCCTACCTGATCAGGTCGAAGGCCAGCCGGGGCTCAATCCCGCTCCATCGTCGGCGGTCGAGCGGTGCAGCCGCGCCGTCCAGTAGGCCTCACGCTCGGGGTCATCAGGCAGCGGTTCGCCGAAGGCATCGGCCTCGGCGGCCAGCCAGGCTTCCCACCTGCGGGCCGTGGGGATCAGCTCGGCCACGCCCGCCAAGAACGAGGGAAGCCCGCCCGCCGTCACCTTCGCGTCGAGCCACGCAGCGTCTTCCCCAGGGAGGCTGATCACTCGCTTGTCGGTCACCCCAGAACGGTAGTAGTCCCGGGCTCCAAGCGTCACGGCATCACCCAGAGTTCCGCATAGATCATCCGCCCTCGCCTTGTCTGCCCTTCTCCGTAGGCGTCGGCGAGCGCGGACACGGTCTGGTAGGCCGTCGCGGTGTCAAAGGCCGCCTTGTGGTCGTTCGGATAGTGCACCTCAAAGTGGATCTTTCCGTCTTCGATGACAATGATCAGATTGAGGTTGCTGGACGGGCTGGACCTGGCCAAGGCGCAGCCGAATAGGTGCTCGACCAGCCGGTAGGCGGCTGATGCTCGCCGCGGAGACCGAGCAGTGGCGAGGGCGTGGGCGAGCCGCGCTGCGGCATGAGCGCTTCCGGGAAGGGCTGGGTAGTCCTGGGTCCAGGTTGTCACGGTCCACCGCCAAGAAAAGAGGAGCCGGATATCCGACTCGCTTTCTGTACTGCCAGCTTGCAAGCTGGATGTACAGCGCGTCAAGCTGTATCCCGTGGAACAGCCTGCTTACATCCGGATTGCTGCCTCCTTGAGGACCCGAATCGCCAAAGGTGACCTTGCGCCAGGCGCACGTCTGCCCGCACGCCACGAGCTCGCCACCGAATATCAGGCAGCCGAGGGTGTCGTACGCGAGGCCACGCAGCTGCTTCTCCGCGAAGGCCTGCTCGTCAGCAGACCGGGTGCGGGCATGTTCGTCCGGCAACGCCCCCAACGCCGCTCTCTGGTGCGCAGCTGGTTCCGGGAGCGCCAGGCCGGTTCACCGTTCGCCGCGCTCATGAAAGAGCAAGGCCGTCACGGCAGCTGGGAGTACGACTCAGACACGGCCCAAGCCCCGCCCGAGGTACGTGAGCGGCTGGGGTTGGCCGAGCCGGACGGCGACCGGCACGACGTGATGCGCACCCGCTACGTGTTCGCCTCGAACGACGAGGGCCCGTGGATGCTGTCGACCAGCTGGGAACCCTTGAGCCTCACAAAGGGCACGCCGATCGCGGTTCCTGAGGGCGGCCGGCACGCGGGCCTCGGCGTGACGCACAGGATGGCGGCGATCGGCATCCAGGTCGACACCTGGGATGAGGAGGTGTGGGCGCGGCCGGCCTCGCCGGAGGAGGCGCGGACGCTCGGCATCGGCACCGGGAGCATCGTGATGGTCGTCGAACGCGGCTACTTCGCGGGCGAGCAAGTGGTCGAAGTAGCCGACATCATCGTGCCCGCGGAGTCGACGAAACTGATCTACAACGGGCCCGTCGGCAACAGCTGATCTACGGTACCCAACCGGCCCGGTCACCCAAGCGTACGAGCTACTTCCTGGCCAGCAGTGCCACGCACTCCACATGGTGCGTCATCGGAAAGGCGTCGAAAGCCCGCAGATCGACCAGCTCATAGCCGTCGTCACCCAGCCAGGACAGGTCGCGGGCCAGCGTCGCCGGGTCGCACGAGACGTACACGATCCGCGACGCCTCCAGCGCGGCGATCCGGTGGACCACCTCGCGCCCGAGCCCCGACCGGGGCGGGTCGACGACGACGATGTCGGCGCGCTCGATCTGGAACCGGTCCAGCGCCTCCTCCACCCGCCCCCGCTCCACCCGGGCCTGCGGCAGGTCGCGGAGGTTGGCGCGGGCGTCGCGGACGGCGGCGGCCTCCGACTCCAGGCCGAACACCGCGCCCTCGGCCCCCACGCCCTCCGCCAGGCCGGCGGCGAACAGGCCGACCCCGCAGTAGAGGTCCAGGGCCCACTCTCCGGGCTCCGGCGCGGCATAGGACAGCACTGCGTCGAGCAGGGTCTCGGCGGCGCCTGGATGCACCTGCCAGAAGCCGCTGCCCGCCACCCTGAACTCCCGGTCGCCCACCTGCTCGTGCAGCACCCCGGAGCCCTTGCGCGGCACCGTGTGGCCCTTGCCCTGGTCGAGCAGGATCGAGGCGGACGCGTCGAGGTCAGGGACGGTCACGCTACGCCTGGGCCGCGGCTTGACCACCACGGCCCGGTCGCCGGCCGAGGAGGCGATCACCTCGACGCCGGACGCGCCCCGCCACTCGCGCTGCTCGGCCCCGACGGCCTCCACCTCCGGGTGCGCGATCAGGCAGGCGTCGACCACCTCGATGTCGTGCGAGCGGTGCTTGCGGAAGCCGAGCTCGCCGCCGGGCCGGGCGGCGAACTGGACACGGGTGCGCCAGCCGAGCCCGTCCTTGGCGCCCGGCACCTCCTCGACCACGACCTCACGCTCGATGCCGGCCAGCCTGCTCAGCTGCTCGGCGACCACGGCGGCCTTGAGGCCGCGCTGCGCCTCCAGGGTGGCGTGCTGCCAGTCGCAGCCGCCGCAGCGGCCGGGGCCGGCGAAGGGGCAGGGCGGGGTCACGCGGTCGGGTGACGGGTCGAGCACCTGCACGGCGTCGGCCCGGAGGAAGCGGGTGGTCTCCTCGGTGACCTCGGCGATGACCCGCTCGCCCGGCAGCGCGTGGCGTACGAAGACCACTCGCCCTTCATGGCGCGCCACGCACCAGCCGCCATGGGCGACCGGACCTACCGTCAGCTCGAGAGATGCCTGTTCCACACGGACACCCTATGCCCTGGCCGACCCTGCCACTTTCCGGGCTTACTACACTACAGAGAGTGGTCGCTCGCCTTGACCTCGTCCTTCGCCTTGACGTCCTTCTTGACGATCTGAGGTCCCGCCCGGCGCGAGGCGCCCGGCGCGAACGGCTCGCGCCGCCCCTTGAGCCGGTCGGAGGAGTGGAGCTGCCACGGCACGCTCGTCACCATCACACCCGGCTTGAACAGCAGCCGCGCCTTCAGCCGCAGCGCGCTCTGGTTGTGCAGCAGGTGCTCCCACCAGTGACCGACCACGTACTCCGGGATGAACACAGTCACCACGTCGCGCGGTGAGCGGCGGCGCAGGGTCTTGACGTAGTCGAGGATCGGCTGGGTGATCTCCCGGTAGGGGGAGTCGAGCATCTTGAGCGGCACCGGGATGCCCAGGCGCTCCCACTCGTCCTGGAGGTGGCGGGCATCGGCGCCCTCGACGCCGACGGTGATCGCCTCCAGCGTGGACGGCCTGGTGGCGCGGGCGTAGGCGAGGGCACGCATCGTCGGCTTGTGAATCTTGGAGACGAGCACGATCGCGTGGTTGCGCGCCGGCAGCATCGACTCGTCGAACTCCTCGGTGATCTCCAGCTCGGCCGCCACGTTGTCGTAGTGGCGCCGGATGGCCTTCATCATGAGGAACAGGACCGGCATCGCGAAGCACACGATCCAGGCGCCGACCAGGAACTTGGTCAGCAGCACCACGACCAGCACCAGCCCGGTCATGATGCCGCCGAAGAAGTTGATCACCCGCGAGCGGTGCATCTGGTGCCGGATCTTGGGGTCGGTCTCGGTCTTGAGATGGCGGGTCCAGTGGATGACCATGCCGATCTGGCTGAGCGTGAAGGAGACGAACACGCCGACGATGTAGAGGTTCAGCAGCCGGCTGACGTCGGCGTTGAACCCCCACAGCAGCAGGCACGCGCCCAGCGCCAGGATGACGATGCCGTTGGAGAAGGCCAGCCGGTCGCCGCGGGTGTGCAGCTGGCGGGGCAGGTAGCGGTCCTGGGCCAGGATCGAGCCGAGCACCGGGAAGCCGTTGAAGGCGGTGTTGGCGGCGAGGAACAGGATGAGCGCGGTGACCGCCGAGATGACCACGAACGGCAGCGAGCCGCCGCCGAAGACCGCGTCGGCCACCTGCGAGATGATCGGCTGCTGGTAGTAACCGGGCCCGACCGGCGACCCGTCCGGCAGGTGCAGGTCGTGGGCCACCACGGACGGCTCGGCCACCTTCACGCCCGAGGCCAGGCCCAGCGCGATGATGCCGCCGAACATGGTGATCGACACCAGGCCCATCATGAGCAGCGTGGTGGCGGCGTTCTTGCTCTTGGGCTTGCGGAAGGCGGGCACGCCGTTGCTGATGGCCTCGACACCGGTCAGCGCCGCGCAGCCGGAGGAGAAGGCGCGCAGGATCAGGAAGGCGGCGGCGAAGCTGGTCAGGTTCGCCTGCTCGGCGTCGATCGTGAACCCGGCGCTGGGCGCCTGCAACTCGTCGCCGAGCACCAGCAGCCGGAAGCCGCCCCAGGCGATCAACCCCAGCACCGCGAGCATGAACGCGTACGTCGGGATGGCGAAGGCCGCCCCCGACTCGCGCAGGCCGCGCAGGTTGACGACGGTGAGCAGGACCACGATGCCGATGGCGACGGCCGGCTTGTGCTCGCCGACGAACGGGATCGTGGCGCCCACGTAGTCGACGCCGTTGGCGACCGACACGGCCACGGTCAGCACGTAGTCGACCATGAGCGCGCTGGCCACGGTCAGCCCGGCGTTCTTGCCCAGGTTGGTGGTGGCCACCTCGTAGTCGCCGCCGCCGCTCGGGTAGGCGTGCACGTTCTGCCGGTACGAGGCCACGACCGTGAGCATCACGACCACGACGGCGATCGCGACCCACGGACTGTAGGAGTAGAACGACACGCCCGCCAGCGACAGGATGACCAGGATCTCCTGCGGCGCGTACGCCACCGAGGACAGGGCGTCGCTGGCGAAGATGGGCAGGGCTATACGTTTGGGCAGCAGTTGCTCGTGAAGCTGGCCGCTTCTTAGCGCCCGCCCCACAAGCACGCGTTTGACAAGATCCGTTACCTTCGCCACGTAACGAAATGCTAGTCCCCCATGCCAGGGGCGCCGACGGGGTGCTCCCCTATCGGGCCATACTGGTGTCGAGCAACCGGCCGACCGCGAAGTGCGGGGGAGTATGCATATAGTGATCATGGGCTGTGGCCGGGTCGGTTCGACCCTGGCCCACATCCTCGAGGACA
The DNA here is from genome assembly GCF_019396345.1 of Nonomuraea guangzhouensis. GTDB lineage: Bacteria > Actinomycetota > Actinomycetes > Streptosporangiales > Streptosporangiaceae > Nonomuraea > Nonomuraea guangzhouensis. The sequence continues at coordinate 199,309 of NZ_JAHKRM010000010.1, forward strand.
ACGGCCACACGGTCGCGATCATTGATCGCGATCCTCAGGCCTTCCGCCGGCTGCGGGCCGGTTTTCGCGGGCGGCGGGTGACCGGCGTCGGATTCGACCGTGACGTGCTCACCGAGGCGGGCATCGAGTCCGCGGCCGCGTACGTGGCGGTCTCCAGCGGCGACAACTCCAACATCATCTCGGCGCGCGCGGCGCGCGAGACGTTCGGCGTCGACAACGTGGTGGCCCGCATCTACGACCCGCGGCGGGCCGAGGTCTACCAGCGGCTGGGCATTCCCACGGTGGCGACCGTGCGGTGGACCGCCGACCAGATCCTGCGCCGCATCCTGCCCGAGGGCGCCGAGCCGCTCTGGCGCGACCCCACCGGCACCGTGATCCTGGCGGAGGTCGCCACGCATCCCAGCTGGATCGGCACCCGGGTCGTCGATCTCGAGGCACGGGCCAGGACCCGCGCCGCCTACCTCAACCGCATGGGCGAGGCCCTGGTCATCGCCGAGGACACCGTGATCCAGGAAGGCGACGTGCTGCACGTCGTCGCCGCCGAGAACGACATGGAGCGGATCAACAAGGTGCTGGCCCTGGCACCGGAAGAGGACCACTGATGCGCGTCGCCATCGCCGGGGCGGGGGCCGTGGGCCGGTCCATCGCGGCCGAACTGCTGGAGAACGGCCACGAGGTCCTCCTGATCGACATCGACCCCCGCGCCATCAAGATCGACAGTGTGCCGCGGGCGGAATGGCTGCTGGCCGACGCCTGCGAGATCGCCTCGCTCGACGAGGCGGGCCTCAGCAACTGCCACGTCGTCGTCGCCTCCTCCGGCGACGACAAGGTCAACCTCGTGGTGTCGCTGCTGGCCAAGACCGAGTACGGCGTGCCGCGCGTGGTGGCCCGCATCAACCACCCCAACAACGAGTGGCTGTTCAACGAGTCGTGGGGCGTGGACGTGGCGGTCTCGACGCCGCGCCTGCTGAGCGCGCTGGTCGAGGAGGCGGTGAGCGTCGGCGACCTGGTGCGGCTGATGACCTTCCGCCAGGGGCAGGCCAACCTGGTCGAGCTCACCCTGGCCGAGGACGCGCCCGTGGTGGGCCAGCGGGCCGGCTCGGTGCCGTGGCCGGTCGACTCGGCGCTGGTCGCGATCCTGCGCGAGGGCCGGGTGCTGGTGCCGACCAACGACGACCCGCTGGAGGCGGGCGACGAGCTGTTGTTCGTCGCCAACCAGGAGGTGGAGCAGGAGCTGGCGCACCTGCTCTCCCAGCACTGAGCGGCTGACGGGGAGGCTAGGCGGGGGCGACCGGCTTGATCGGCGTTCGCCCCCTGCCGAGCAGCCACAGCATCGCGCCGAGGGCGGCCACCTGGAGCGGCCAGCCCATCACGATCTTCGCGAAGCCGAGGGCGGCCACGGCCTCGTCGCCGCCGCCGAACAGCCACACGGGCAGCTGCACGGCCACCCGGACCACGCACGGGATCAGCAGCATCCAGGTCAGCTTGGTGCAGAGCCGGACGATGCCCGCATCCTTGTGCCAGGCCGTGGGGTCGCCGGTGACCGAGCCGATCAGGAACCCGACCACGGGCCAGCGGGTGACGATCGACAGCAGCATCGCCAACGAGTAGCCGGCGTTCCACAGGATGCCGGGCAGGAAGTAGTCCTTCGCGTCGCCGGTGCGGCTGGCGAAGAACGCGCCGATCGCGATGCCGATCAGGCTGTTGATCACGAACTGCGGCGTCGACCGCTGCACGATCCTGACCAGCAGCAGCACGACCGCCAGCGAGATGCTGACGATGAGCGACAGCTTCAGGTCTTCGGTGACGATCCACGACAGCGTGAACGCGATGGTCGGCACCGCCGCCTCGATGATGCCCCGCACGCCGCCGAACGCCTTGGCGAGCTGGGCTCGCACCGCCGCTTCGACGGTGTCGTGGGCGACCTCTTCCGCCTCAGCACTCACCTGATCAACTCCCTGGGCGCAGCTCGTAGCGAGGATTGAACATCACCTTGCGCCCGTCCTGCATGCTGACCAGGCCCTCTGCCTTGACGGTGCGCCCGGGCTCGATGCCCGCGATCTTGCGGCGGCCGAGCCACACCAGGTCGATGACGTCCGACCCGTCGTAGAGCTCGGCCTCGAGGGCGGGTGCGCCGCCTCTGGGCCGCAGTGTCACGGTACGTAGCGTACCGGCTACGCAGAAGCGACGCCGCCCGCCACACGAGACGATGGGGGTCGCGCCGACCTCGTCGACGTCTTCCCGTAGTTCTTGGGCTTCGATTTCGGACTGGGTGGAGGCCAGCCGACTGAAGAAACCGCGCAATCCCCCGCGTTTCGGAGGTTCTGCCGTACTCATGATGACTCAGCCTACGTGATAGGAACGGTCAGCGAATCTCGCTGATCTCGGGTCCTCGTTTGAACGGGTTGAGCCCCGGGCTCTCGTCCGTCTCGGCGCTCTGCTCGTTGGGGCGGCGCAGCGTGATCGCCTCTTCCCGGGCCATCGGCTCGGTGCCCCGGACGACCACGACATCCCTGACGAAGTCGAGGAGCACGTTCGCCACGTTCTCGTCGAGCGCGGCCCGGCCGCTGATCATCGCCAGCAGGAACCAGCGCGGACCGTCGATGCCGATGTAGCGGGCCTTGCGGGTGGTGTTGCCCTCGCCGGCGATGTCGCCGAGCAGCTCGGGACCGAACGGGCCCGCCTGCTCGGTGAGATTCTTGGCACCCGAATGGATCTTGGCCCGGACCTCGTCCCACAGACCCATGGTCTTGGGCGCGGCCAGTGCCTGGAGCTGCAGCGAGCTCTCCTCGTACAGCACGACGACACCGACGTTCTGGTCACCCACCGAGGCCAGCCGCAGATCGAAGTCGGGGTTGTGCGGCAGGCGCAGCCCGCCGAGATCGATCCTGTCGGTGTCGGGGTGGGGCTCGTCGGCGTCCCATGGGCCGGATTCGCGCATGGGGGCGGCGGAGGCCTTCTGCTCTGCCGCCTGATCCGGCTGCTCACGACGGCGACGTCGGAACACTGTGCTCACTCTCCCTGGTTAACGTCCTGTTGATCCGAAACCGCCGGTGCCGCGGGCCGAGCCGGGCAGCAGCTCCACCTCGGTGAACGCCGCCCGCTCGACGCGTTTGACGACCAGCTGGGCCACCCGGTCCCCACGGCTCAGGCGGAAGGGCTCCTTGGCGTCGGTGTTGATCACCGTCACCTTGATCTCGCCGCGGTAGCCGGCGTCGACCGTGCCTGGCGCGTTGACCAGCGTGACGCCGTACTTGGCGGCCAGGCCCGAGCGAGGGTGCACGAACGCGGCGTAGCCGTCGGGCAGCGCGATCGCGAGGCCCGTCCCGACCACGGCGCGCTCACCGGGCAGCAGCTCGACGTCCTCGGCCGCGTAAAGGTCGGCGCCCGCGTCGCCCGGATGGGCGTAGGACGGCACCGGCAGCCCGTCGTCGAGTCGCTGAATGAGGACCTGCACGTCGGTCAAGGGTTCACCTCACGGTCGTGGTGCTCGGCGGCGATGCGCCCCCTCAGCCTCAAGGTACGCCCTTCCGCCCGCGCTCCGGTCGCACCGGACAGGCGGGTGGAGTGTCGGGCCACCGGGAAAAGGGGAAAAGCCCTCCGAACTCGGGCGTCCCTCGGTGAGGTGGTCACGGGTGACGAGATTACTCGGTGTCAGACGGACTATCGTCCTTGTCCCCCGCCTCCGCGCCCGGCGGGGGGTCGGGTGGCGGGGCGGGGACCGGCGGAAGGGCGGCCGGTTTGTGCACCAGCTCGGGCAGCGCCCGGTAGATCACCGCCGCCACGGGCACGGCCACCGCCGCTCCCGCGATGCCGGCCAGGATGCCGCCGACGGCCAGCACGAGGATGATGGCCAGCGGGTGGAAGTTGAGCGCCCGGCCGACGATGAGCGGCTGGAGCACGTGGTTCTCCAGCTGCTGCTCGACGACCAGGATGCCGATGAAGATCAGCGCGTAGACGGGCCCTTTGGCGCCCAGCGTGACCAGGGTGGCGATCGTACCCGCGAAGAAGATGCCGACGATCGGGATGAAGCTGGCGAAGAAGATCAGCACCGCGAGCGGCGCCCATAGCGGCACGCCCATGCCGGCCAGCACGATGCCCATGATCAAGCCGTGCACGGCGGCGACCGCGACGGTGCCCTGCACGTAGTGGGAGAGCGTGGTCCAGGCGGCCCGGCCGGCCCGGTCGACCCGTGGCTCCATCGAGCCGAACCCCCGCAGGAACCACGACCAGATCCGGTCGCCGTCCTTGAGCAGGAAGAACGAGACGAACAGCAGCAGCACGAGGGACGCGAGCACCTCGAAGGCGACGGCGCCGGCGGTCAGGACCGTGCTCGTGATGGCCGTGCGCTGGGCGTTGACCATCGTCGCGATCTCGTCGACGTAGCTGGTGATCTGCGCCTCTTTGAGGTGCAGCGGGCCGGTGATCAGCCAGTTCTGGACGTCGCGGGCGGTGGACTGGACCTGTTCGACCAGGTTGGGGAACTCCTCGGTGGCCCGCGCGCCGACCAGCCAGCCGGTGCCGCTGAGCACCGCGAGCGCCACCAGCATGGTGATCCAGGTGGCGTAGATGGGGCGCATGCCCGCATCGCGCAGGCTCCTGGTGAGCGGGAACAGCAGCGCGGTCAGCAACAGGGCGATGGCGACGGGCAGGGCCACGAAGCTGAGCCGCGCGATGCCCTGGACGAAGAAGTAGACGACCACGCCGACGAGGATCAGGCACAGGCACCAGGCGGCCATCTTGGCCAGCACGGGTGGCACGAGCTTGGTTGGGCGGTCGGTCAGCACGTGTTCAAGACTGGCACGTGAGCGGAATGGATGCGCGCGGATAAAAGATCGGGTCTGGGCAACGGCATGATCACATGCGAACGTCATGGGCATGAAGACCGTCGCGCTGCTCAAGGTGAGCGCCATCACCGCCGTGATCGCGTGTCTCGTCGCGGCCCCGGTGCCCGCCCTGGCCTCGCGCGGCGAGCCCGCGCTCGACGTGCTGTCCAGCCGCGCCGACCGGGTCAGCGGCGGTGACGCCCTGATCCGGGTACAGGTGAGCCAGGGCATGCGCCTGAAGGTGCTGCGCAACGGCGAGGACGTCACCGCGGCCTTCAAACCGGACCCCGGCGGTGAGTCGTTCAGCGGCCTGGTGACCGGGCTGATCGACGGCGACAACACGATCAAGGCGTTAGCCGGGCCGTTCAAAGAGACGCTGAAGTTACGCAACCACCCGATCTCCGGACCGATCTTCTCGGGGCCGCACCAATACCCGTTCCTGTGCAAGACCGAGCGGAGCGGGCTCGGCCCGCCGGTCGCCGACAACCAGGACGGCCAGGGCATGCGCACCACGGGCGGGTGGAGCAGGGACTGCTTCGCGCCGGTGCTGACGGAGCGGCTCTACCGCTCGACGGACGGCACGTTCAAGACGATGCCCGCCGAGCGTCCCGCGGACATGACGACCGCCACCACGATCGACGGCCGGACCGTGGACTTCGTGGTCCGCCGCGAGCGCGGCGTGATCAACCGCTTCCTCTACTCCATCGCGATGCTGGAGGACGGCTACAACGGCCGGGCGATCTACCGCTTCGACGGTGGCGTGGGGATCGGCCACGACCAGGGCACGCTCGGCGGCAGCGCGCTCGACGCGTACGGGCTGGGCAAGGGTTACGCGATCCTCTACTCGTCGGGCACCCGCACCTCGACGCACTACAACCTGATCCTGGGCGGCGAGACGGCGCTGATGGTGAAGGAGCGGTTCATCGAGCGGTACGGCGTACCGCTCTACACGGTCGGCGTGGGCGGCTCGGGCGGCGCCCTCCAGCAGTACATCTACGGGCAGAACTACGGCACCGAGGTGATCGACGCGGCGATCCCGCAATACTCCTATCCCGACATGGTCACCCAGACCATCCACGTCGGCGACTGCGAGCTGCTCGAACGGTACATGGACCACAACCCGCGCTGGGCGTCCTGGGATGCGCGGACCGCGCTGATCGGGATGAACGCCAGCGACACCGTGGACAACCCCTATACCGGCAAGCCCGGCTCCGACGAGTGCGTCAAGGGCTGGCGGGGGCTCACGCCGCTGACCATGAACCCGTTATGGAGCTCCAGCAACGATCCCGAGTGGGCCAAGATGGACCCGCCCGGCGTCAAGGACACGGTCCAGTGGACGCACTGGGACGACCTGCGCGAGGTCTACGGCGTCGCCCCCGACGGCTACGCCCGCTCCACCTGGGACAACGTCGGCGTCCAGTACGGTTTGACGTCGCTGGTGAAGGGCCTGATCACGCCCGCGGAGTTCCTCGACGTCAACGCGCGCGCCGGCTCCTGGAAGGAGTCGAAGGACATGGTGCGGGAGGGCTGTCCGTTCACCCCCTCCCTCTGCCAGGATCCGGCCCAGTTCGACCCGTGGAGCGCCCGCAACCAGCAGACGGGGGACCCGGCTCCGCGGCGGACCGGCGACCCGATCGCGATCAAGAACGTGGAGCGCAGCGGCCTGGTGTTCAAGGGCGACATCGCCATCCCGGTCATCGACTGGCGCCACTACCTCGAGGACCAGCTCGACATGCACGACGCGCACCAGTCGTTCGTCTCGCGCCAGCGGATGCTGAACTACGACGGCAACGCCGGCAACCAGGTCATCTGGTTCACCGACGCCCGCCCCGACGGGCCGGCGTTCGACCAGACGCCCGAGGCGCTGCGGGTGATGGACCAGTGGATGGCCAACCTCCGCGCCCGCCCGTGGCGCGGGGTGGCGGGCAACAAGCCCGCCGCGGCCGTGGACCGCTGCTTCAGCACCACCGGGGCGCAGATCGCGGCCGGTCCGCACGTGTGGGACGGCATCCTGGACCACCACGCCGCCGGCGCCTGCACGGCGCGCTTCCCGCTTTACTCCACCTCCCGCGTCGTGGCGGGCGGTCCGCTGGAGGGCGGGGTCTACAAGTGCCGCCTGCAGCCGGTGTCCAGGGCCATCGCCCGCGGCCTGTACGGCTCGTGGCGCCCCTCCCCCGAGGAGCGGGCCCGCCTTGAGGCGATCTTCCCCTCGGGGGTGTGCGACTACTAGCTCCTACTGTTCGAGCGTCACCTCGACGGCGAACTCGGGACCGTCGTCGAGGACGAACTCCTCGACGTTGCCCGCGCCGCACAGGTCGTCCTGTGCCAGCCGTACCAGGGCGATCTCGGGGCCGGACACGGTGAGGCGGGAGACCTCGGCGCGCATCGACAGCTTGACCGCGGACTTGGCCTTGCGGATCCGCGCGAGCACGTCGGAGGCCACGGTGAGCACCGCCGGGTCACCCGCGCCCGCCGGCACCGACGGCCAGGCCGCGCGGTGGACCGAGCCGGGACGCCACCAGGACCAGACCTCCTCCGTGACGAACGGCAGGAACGGCGCGAAGAGCCGCAGCAGCACGTCGAGCGCCTGGCGCAGCGCCGCGTGCGCCGAGGCGGCCGCCGGGCCGCTCTCGTAGGCCCTGGCCTTGACCAGCTCCAGGTAGTCGTCGCAGAACGCCCAGAAGAAGCGCTCGGCGGCCTCCATCGCCCGGGTGTAGTCGTAGCCCTCGAACGCCTGGGTGGCCTCCTCGACCACGCTGGAGAGCTGGGCCAGCATCGCCAGGTCGAGCGGCTCGGTGACCGCCGCATCGGAGTCCGGGAAGCCGAGCACGAACTTCGACGCGTTGAGGATCTTGATGGCGAGCCGCCGGCCGACCTTGATCTGGCCGGTGTCGAAGGCCGTGTCGGTGCCGGGCCGGCCGCTGGCCGCCCAGTAGCGGATGGCGTCGGAGCCGTACTCCTCCAGCAGCCCGAGCGGCGTCGTGACGTTGCCCTTGGACTTGGACATCTTCTTGCGGTCGGGGTCGAGGATCCAGCCCGCGATGACCACGTCGCGCCACGGCAGCGTGCCGAACTCCTGGTGCGCCCTGACCACGGTGGAGAACAGCCAGGTGCGGATGATCTCGTGCGCCTGCGGCCGCAGGTCCATCGGGAAGACCCGGCCGAACAGGTCGGGATCGCGCTCCCAGCCGCCGGCGATCTCCGGCGTGAGGGACGAGGTCGCCCAGGTGTCCATGATGTCCGGATCGCCCATGAAGCCGCCCGGCACGCCCCGCTGGTCCTCGGTGTAGCCGTCGGGCACCTGCGAGGAGGGGTCCATCGGCAGCAGGTCCTCCGGCGGGACCAGCGGACGGGAGTAGTCGGGCTCGCCCGACCCGTCCAGCGGGTACCAGACGGGGATCGGCACGCCGAAGAAGCGCTGCCGGGAGATCAGCCAGTCGCCGGCCAGCCCCCGCACCCAGTTGTCGTAGCGCACCTTCATGTGCGGCGGGTGCCAGCGCAGCTCGGCGCCCCTGTCCAGCAGCCGCTCGCGCAGCTCGGGGTCGCGCCCGCCGTTGCGGATGTACCACTGACGGGTGGTGACGATCTCCAGCGGGCGGTCGCCCTTCTCGTAGAACTTCACCATCCGCCGCGTGGGGCGCGGGTCGCCGTCCAGGTCGCCCGACTCGCGCAGCAGCTCCACGACGCGTTCGCGGGCGCTGTGGACAGTCTTGCCGGCCAGCTCTTTGTACGGCTCCTGCTCGACGCCCTCGGGCGGCTCGGGCAGCAGGCGGCCGTCCTTGCCGATGATCGGCCTGGTCTCCAGCGCCAGCTCCCGCCACCAGGTGACGTCGGTGATGTCGCCGAACGTGCAGACCATCGCGATGCCGGAGCCCTTGTCGGGCTCGGCCAGGTGGTGGGCCAGCACCGGCACCTCGGCGCCGAACAGCGGCGTCAGCACCGAGGTGCCGAACAGCGGCTGGTAGCGCTCGTCGTCGGGGTGCGCCACCAGGGCCACGCAGGCGGGCAGCAGCTCGGGCCGGGTCGTCTCGATCCAGACCGGCCCCTTCTCGCCGTAGAAGGAGACCCGGTGGAAGGCTCCCGGCCACTCGCGGTCTTCGAGCTCGGCCTGGGCGACGGCGGTGCGGAAGGAGACGTCCCACAGCGTCGGCGCCTCGGCCAGGTAGGCCTCGCCGCGCGCCAGGGTGCGCAGGAAGGCCCGCTGCGAGGCGGCCCGTGCCCCGGCGTCGATGGTCGCGTACGTCATCGACCAGTCGACGGACAGCCCCAGCCGGCGCCACAGCTCCTCGAAGGCCTTCTCGTCCTCGGCGGTCAGCCGCTCGCACAGCTCGATGAAGTTGCCGCGTGAGACGGAGATCTGCCGCTTGGGGTCGGGCTTGGCCGGAGGTGTGAAGTCGGGGTCGTAGGGCACCGAAGGGTCACAGCGGACGCCGAAGTGGTTCTGCACCCGGCGCTCGGTGGGCAGGCCGTTGTCGTCCCACCCCATGGGATAGAAGACCTCGCGCCCGCGCATCCGCTGGTAGCGGGCGATGGTGTCAGTGTGCGTGTAGGAGAAGACGTGACCGACGTGGAGGGAGCCGGAGACGGTGGGCGGCGGTGTGTCGATCGAGTAGATCTGCTCGCGCGTCTTGGACCGGTCGAACCGGTAGGTACCGTCATCTTCCCAGCGGGCTACCCATACCTGCTCCAAGCCATCGAGAGTCGGTTTCTCCGGCATGGCGGCATGGCGTAGTCGCTGCTGATTCATGCCTCCATATGGTACGGCTTCACCGGCCTGGGAGGCGTTGCAGACTAGTGTTCGTTACAAAGCGGAAGGAGACGTTCGGATGGCAGACGACAAGCCCGACCTCGCCTGGCGGGTCATCGGCGGTCTGGTCGGATTGGTCACCGCCTGGGCGGCGCGCAAGATCCTCGGGTTCGTCTGGGTGAAGACCACCGGCAAGGAGCCGCCGATCGACACCGACTCACCCGAGGTCAGCCTGGGCGAGGCGATCGGTTACGCCGTGGTGATGGGCGTCGGGATGTCCGTGGCGCAGATCGTGGTCAACCGGACCGCCAAGAAGCGGTATGAGGCGTGGAAGACCGTGAAGCAGGTGACTCCAAAGCATTGAGAAACTCGCCGGCCCAGCGGTCCACGTCGTAGGTGGCGACCCGGCGGCGCATCGTCCGCATCCGCCGGGACAGCTCGTGCGGCGTGGCCCGCATCGCCGTCATCATCTGCCGCTTGACGTCCTCGACGTCATAGGGATTGACCAGGTACGACTGCCGCAGCTCGTCGGCCGCCCCGGCGAACTCACTGAGCACGAGCGCGCCCCGTAGGTCGTGGTGGCAGGCGACGTACTCCTTGGCCACCAGGTTCATCCCGTCACGCAGCGGCGTGACCACCATGACGTCGGCGGCCAGGTAGAGCGCGGCCAGCTCCTCCCGGCCGTACGACTGGTGGAAATACTGGATCGGCTGGAGGCCGAGCATCGCGTGCTCGCCGTTGATCCGGCCGACCTGCAGCTCGATGTCGTCGCGCAAGCGTCGGTACTCCTCCACCCGTTCCCGCGAAGGCGTGGCGATCTGCACGAACACCGCCTCGTTGGGCTGCAGCCGCCCCTCCTTGAGCAGCTCGCCGAACGCCTCCAGCCGTAGCCCGATGCCCTTGGTGTAGTCGAGCCGGTCCACGCCGAGCAGCACGTGCTCCGGATCGCCGAGCTCGGCCCTGATCTCCTTGGCCCGGGTCATGATGTGCGGCTCGCGCACCATCCGGTCGAGCTCGCCGAAGTCCACCGAGATGGGGAACGCCTGCGTGGTCACGATCCGGTCGTCGAGGAAGATCTCGTTCCCCTTGTACGGCAGGCCGAGCAGCCTGCGGCACAGCCGCCGGAAGTTCGAGGCGCCGCCGGGCAGCTGGAAGCCCACCAGGTCGGCCCCGAGCAGCCCCTCGACGAGTTCCTTGCGCCAGGGCAGCCGCCAGAACAGCTCGACCGGCGGGAACGGGATGTGCAGGAAGAAGCCGATGCGCAGGTCCGGCCGGAGCCTGCGCAGCATGGCGGGGACGAGCTGGAGCTGGTAGTCCTGCACCCAGACGACCGCCCCCTCCTCGGCCGCCTCGGCCGCGGCCTCGGCGAAGCGCTGGTTGACGGCGCGATAGGCGTCCCACATGCCGCGATCGAACACCGGCGGCGCCACCACGTCGTGATAGAGCGGCCAGAGTGTGGCGTTGGAGAAGCCCTCGTAGTAGAGCTCCACCTCACTGGCCGAGAGCGGCACCGGGATCAGGTTCATGCCGTCCTGGTCGAACGGCTCCAGGAGCTCGTCGGCGGCGCCGTGCCAGCCCAGCCAGGCGCCGTGCCGGCGCTGCATGACAGGAGCGATGGCGGTCACGAGCCCGCCGGGGCTCCTGCGCCACGAGGCCGTCCCGTCCGGCTCGACCGTTCGATCCACCGGCAACCGGTTGGCGACGATCATAAACGAGTTACGGCCACTCACCCAGGTCCTCCTAGACTGCATCCTCCGCGAGCCGCAGGACGCGGCGCACGGCGGCGCTCACCCGCTCGGGCTTCGCTTGGGAGACAATCGCCGCGACATGGGCGTCCGGCCTGACGATCCAGACCTCGCCCCGCTCCACACCCAGCGTCTCCGCCAGGTCTCCGGAGCGGTCCAATGCCGCGAACTCCCGCACGGCGAGCGGCGCCGTAGTGACCTTGCCCAGGACCTGCGCAAACAAACGTGAATCGCACATATCGCCCAATAGGACAAGGATTCCGGCTCGGCAGAATTCGCGCAGCCGGCCACCGCCCGGCAGCGGGACGTCGGGCAGCACCACCCCGGGAGCGGGCGCCGGACTCGCCCCTTTCGGGGGCCGGCCACCGAAAGGGCGCCTCGGGTCGGGTGTGGTGAGCGGCGAGTCGACATACCAGTACGGCTCGGCGAACCGGCCCGAGTCGATCTCCTCGGGCACGCCCTTCTCCAGCGCCGCCCGCCGGCGCGCCCGCTCCCCCTCGGTCCTCGGCGCCAGGAAGCGCATGGTGGCGCCGGTCACCTCCAGGTTCTCCAGCGCGGCCGCGTGCCGCTCGATGTGGTACGTCTCCAGCAGCTCTTCTGGGGCCCAGCCGCAGGCGACGAAGGCCAGCTTCCAGGCGGCGTTCTCGGCGTCGGGCACGCCGGAGTTGAGGCCACGGGCGCCGAACGGGGCCACCAGGTGGGCGCAGTCACCGGCCAGCAGCACCCGGCCCGCCCGCATGCGGGAGGCGACGCGGGAGTGGAAGCGGTACGTGGTCCGCCAGAGCAGGTCATAGTCCCGCTCACCAATGATTTGCCTGATTTTTCGCGAAATATCGGCTTCTGTTGGGGTGTAGTCCGGCGGGACCTGCCAGTCGATGCGGAACGTCGATCCGGGGCAGGGATGGATGAGCACCTGCCTGCCGGGGTTCCACTCGGGGTCGAAGTAGAAGCGCCTCTCGTGCTCCCAGCCGGGCAGGTCGGCCCTGATGTCGCAGATGAGGAACTGGTCGTCGAAGGTCTCTCCGTCGAAGGTGATGCCCAGCGCCCGGCGTACCTGCTGGGCCTTGGCGCCCGCGCAGGCCAGCACGTAGGGGGCGCGCAGCACCCGGTCACCGCAGTGCACCGTGACGCCCTCGGTGTCCTGGGTCAGGCCGGTGACCTCGTGGTCCCAGCGCACCTCGATGAGCGGCTGGGCGGCGATGGCGTCGTCCAGGATCCGCTCGGTGCGCGACTGCGAGATGTTGACGCACGGCGGCAGCGGGCCCTGGCCGCCGAACGTCCACGAGAACAGCTCGCGGCCCTGGTAGTAGGTGCGGGCGGTGGTCCAGGCCAGACCCTCCGCGGCGATCCGGCCCGCGCCGACGGCCGACCAGATGTCGAGCACGTCCCGCTGCTGGCAGATGGACCTGGACCCCGTGGCGGCGCGCGCGGGACTCCGGTCGAGGACGAGCACGGGCAGCCCCCAGTGAGCCAGCAGCAGCGCCGCCGTCTGCCCGACGGGCCCGGCCCCGATGACGATGACCGCGTCCCCAGTCACGACTGGAGCTGCTCCCAGACCGCGCGGTCGCGTTCGGCCGTCCAGATGACCGGTCGTTCGACGCCGTCGAGCTCGTCCCACAGCCGGGAGACGTTGAACGGCAGGCAGTGCTCGAAGATGGGCCAGGCGCCGTAGCGGGGTTCGAGTGCCCGGTGGGTGTTCGCGAACGCCTCCTTGAGCGTGCCGCCGCCCTCGTGGGCCCGGCCGACCTCGCGGAGCATCACGGCCAGGAAGTCACGGGTCTGCGCGATGGCCGCCTCCACGCCCCGCGCGCCACGGGCCACGGCTCCCCTGCCGCCCACCAGCGTCTCCGCGCCGAACGCGGCGACCCGGTCGAGCGTCGTGGTGGACCAGTCGCGGTGGAAGGCGTCGCCGGTGTAGAGGGCGGCCTGCGACTCGACCAGGTCGCCGGCGAACATGATGCGCTGCTCCGGCAGCCAGGCCACCAGGTCGCCCTCGGTGTGCCCGCGCCCGCAGTGGGCCAGCACCAGGTCGCCGCGCCCGCCGCCGAGCGCGATGGTGAACCGGTCGCTGAAGGTCGCCGTGGGCCACGTCAGGCCGGGGATGGAGCCGGGCTCCTTGAACAGCCGGGGCATCCGGGCGTACTCGCTGGCCCAGTCCTCGGCGCCACGCTCGGCGATCAGCTCTCTGGTCTTGTCGTGCGTGACGATCACGTCGGCCCCGAACGCCGAGGCGCCCAGCACCCGTACCGCGTGATAGTGCGACAGCACGAGGTATCTGATCGGCTTGTCCGTGTGCTCGCGCAGCCGGGCGAGCCACTCGCGGGCGGCGACCGGGGTGGCCAGCGCCTCGAAGCAGACCAGGAAGTCCTCGCCCTCGATCGCGCCGACGTTCGGGTCGCCCTCGGCGGTGAGCGCGTAGACGCCCTCGGCCAGCACTTCCAGCGACTGCCGCTTCTCGCCGAGATCGGCGGACGAGGCGAACGGCTTGACCATGGTTTCCTCCCGTTCAGGCGTACCTCGGGGGGTTCCGTCCGTCTCTTGACAGGGATCGGGCCGGACGGTGAAGTGTTTACCGAACATTCGGTCAGTTGACAAGGGAGACTTGCGTTGGAGAGCGCGCGCCGCATGATGGACGCCGACACCGCCTCCGCGGCCCTGGGCATCGAGCTGGCGGAGCTGGGCACCGGCCGGGCGGTGTGCCGCATGAAGGTCACCGAGCGGATGATCAACGGGCACGCGCTGTGCCACGGCGGCTACGTCTTCCTGCTGGCCGACACCGCGTTCGCCTGCGCCTGCAACAGCCACGGCCCGGTGACGGTCGCGGCCGGCGCGGAGATCACCTTCGTGGCGCCGGCCCACGCGGGCGACGTGCTGGTGGCCGAAGCCGCCGAGCGCACCCGCTACGGGCGCAGCGGCATCTACGACATCACGGTGAAGAAGGACGACGGCGAGGTGGTCGCGGAGTTCCGCGGCCGCAGCAGGGAGATGCGATGAGACTCGGCGCCGCCCCTCGGCCCGGAGAGCTCGACCCGATCGAGCGGGTCTCGCGCGACGAGCTCATGGCGCTCCAGCTGGAGCGCCTCCAATGGACGCTCCACCACGCATACCAAAATGTCGCGAAATATCGGCAGAAGTTTGATGAGCACGGCGTCCACCCCGCCGACTGCAAGGAGCTCGGCGACCTGGCGAAGTTCCCGTTCACCACGAAGCAGGACCTGCGCGACTGCTACCCGTTCGGCATGTTCGCCGTGCCACGGGAGCGGGTGGCGCGGGTGCACGCCTCCAGCGGCACCACCGGGCAGCCCACGGTGGTCGGCTACACGAAGAAGGATCTCGACATCTGGGCCGATGTCATGGCCCGCTCGCTCCGCGCCTCGGGCGGCCGGCCCGGCGACATCGTGCACATCTCCTACGGCTATGGCCTGTTCACCGGCGGCCTGGGCGCCCACTACGGCGCGGAGCGGCTGGGCTGCACGGTGATACCGGTCTCCGGCGGCATGACGCCCCGCCAGGTGCGGCTCATCGCCGACTTCCGGCCGGACGTCATCATGGTCACGCCGTCGTACATGCTGGCGCTGCTCGACGAGTTCGACCGCCAGGGCCTCGACGCCCGCGCGTCCTCGCTGCGGATCGGCGTCTTCGGCGCCGAGCCGTGGACCGAGGAGATGCGCGCGGAGATCGAGGACCGCTTCGACCTGGACGCCGTCGACATCTACGGCCTGTCGGAGGTGATGGGACCCGGCGTGGCCAACGAGTGCGTCGAGTCCAAGGACGGCCTGCACGTCTGGGAGGACCACTTCTACCCCGAGACCGTCGACCCGTTCACCGGGGCCCCGGCCGAGACGGGCGAGCTGGTCTTCACCAGCCTCACCAAGGAGGCGCTGCCGATCATCCGCTACCGGACCCGCGACCTGACCCGGCTGCTGCCCGGCACCGCGCGGCCGGCGTTCCGGCGGATGGAGAAGGTGACGGGCCGCACCGACGACATGATCATCCTGCGCGGGGTGAACGTCTTCCCGACCCAGATCGAGGAGATCGTGCTGCGCGTGCCGGGACTGTCGCCGCACTTCCAGGTGCACCTCACCAGGCCGGGACGGCTCGACGTGATGACGGTCAAGGTCGAGGCCCGGCGGAGCCTTGAGGCGGGCACAGAGGCCCGCGCGGCGGCCGGGGAGGCGGTGCGCCGGGCCGTCAAGGACACCATCGGCGTGCAGGTCGAGGTCGAGGTGGTGGACCCGGAGACGCTGGAGCGCTCGGTGGGCAAACTCCGGCGAGTCATGGACAAGCGGGATACTTAGCCACATGGCGACCAGTACGACCCGCCGGGGGAAACGCGGACACGATCCCGAGTCCGTGCTCGCCATCGCCGTGGACGTGTTCAACGAGCGCGGCTACGACGGCACCAGCATGGAGGACCTGGCCAGGGCGCTCGGCGTCACCAAGTCGGCGATCTACTACCACGTGCCGGGCAAGGAGCAGCTGCTGGCGCGGGCGCTGGACCGGGCGCTCGGCGGCCTGTTCGCGATGATCGCCGACGAGCGCGCCACCTCGGGCCCGGCGATCGCCCGCCTGGAATGGGTGGTACGCCAGAGCGTCCACATCCTCGTCGACCGCTTGCCGTACGTGACGCTGCTGCTGCGCGTGCGGGGCAACAGCGCGACCGAGCAGGCGGCACTGGAGCGGCGGCGGGAGATCGACCGGTTCGTCAGCCACCTGGTCAAGGAGGCGGCGGCGGAGGGCGGCATCCGGCCCGACGTGGACCCGTCGCTGGTGACGCGGCTGCTGTTCGGCACCGTGAACTCGATCACCGAGTGGTACCGGCCGCCGCGCGGCGGCTCGGCGGACGACCTGGCCGACGCGCTGCTCAAGATGACGTTCGACGGGTTGCGGGTCTAACCCTGGTCCAGCTCCCGTGACCGGCCGCCGGGCGGCAGCTTGCCGCGCAGGTCCTCGCGGATGGCCTGGCCCAGCTTCTTGGTCGCGATCCGGTTGAGCGCGCCGCCGGCGACGGCGCCGGTGAGGAACGGGCCCAGTGTGGTCAGGTGGCGCCCGAGGGTACGCAGGAGCCGGTTGCGCACGGCGGTCTTGGTGGCCGCGCCGAGGGCGAGTGAGACCGAGGCGGGGCTGAGGGGGTCGACGCCGCGCTGTTTGGCCCAGGCCGCGGCGAAGGCGGCCGCGCGCTGGGTGCCGGTGCCCTCGACGCGTACGCCATAGACCTCGTGCAGTTCGGCCAGCAGCTTGACCTCGATGGCGGCCACCACGATGGTCTCGGCGACGAGCTGCGCCGGAGCGGAGAGCAGGAGGGGTGGCGCCGCGAACTCGGCCGCGGCGAGCGCTCCGCCGATGGCGCCGACCGTCATGGTCGCCTTTTGGGCGGTGCGCACCAGGTCGTCGGCGAGTTGCTCGCCGGTCAAGCCGTGATGATGCTCGGAAAGCGTGTGCAGATCTCTGATGGGGATGCGGGGCGCGATGTTCATGAACACATCCGCCAGCCAGCGTCCGCGCCCGACTCCGGTCTCACGCGCCTTGTTCGCGCCAGAGGCCAGAGTGCGGGCTAGACGGCCGAGCAGCCGACGCCGCTCGGCCGGCTCCAGCTCACCGGGGTCGGCGAGCCTGCCCACGAGCTCGCCGACCTCTTGCTCGGGGTCGGCGGTCTCGTTTCCTGGTTGCCGGTCCTTCTCAGGTGCGGCCACGCGGAGCCTCCTTCGTCAGGCGGCGCACTCCCGGCACACCTGCTGGCCGTTCTTCTCAGATGCCAGCTGGCTGCGGTGGTGCACCAGGAAGCAACGCGAGCAGGTGAACTCGTCAGCCTGGCGCGGGATCACGCGCAGGCTCAGCTCTTCGTTCGACAGGTCTGCACCGGGTAGTTCGAGCGACTCGGCCAGGTCTGTCTCATCGATGTCGATGCTGCCCGACGACTTGTCGGTGCGCCGCGCCTGGAGCTCCTGAAGGCTGTCTTCCCCCAGGTCGTCGTCCGTCTTGCGCGGGCTGTCGTAATCGGTAGCCATTGTGCTTGCTCCATCCCCCTCATCTATAAGTCTTCGCGCTCATCGCGCGTCTTCTAACGTCCAGGAGCCTCATCTTGTGCCCGTTCTGCCGGGGGAATTTTTGCATCGGTACCCAGCAGGAAGGAAGCACGAACCTCCCAACACGTCAGGGCCTGCTGCCATCGGCAATGGTTAGCCAAATATGGCCAAACCCACAGCCTTGGCGGCATGCACCACCGTGTTCGACGGCACATCCAACCACATGTGCGGCGAGAACGAGACGCCCGCCGTGGTGCAACACGCCGGATCAGCGGCTCGGCAGCCGAATGGTCACCACAAGTCCTCCGCCCTCCCGAGGCACGGCGGTCACATTTCCACCGTGAGCCTGCACAACAGCACGAACGATGGACAGCCCCAGCCCTGATCCCTTCGCCGAATCCACGCGGTCCGCGTGGAGCCTCCTGAAGGGCTCGAACAGGGTGTTCACCTCGTACGCCGGGACGTGCTGCCCCGTGTTGGCCACCTGAACAACCAGTGCCCCGTCCACCATTCCCGTTCGGATCCATACTTTTCCGTTTTCTGGAATGTTGTACTTGACGGCGTTCTCGAGGAGGTTGCTCACGGAGCGCTCCAAGAGCACCGGATCGCCTATGGTAGGCGCGCTGACCAGTTCGGTGGTGATGGTTACCGAGTTATCTTCGGCGAATGGAGTCACCTGCTCGACGGCGGTCTGGGCGACCTCCTGGACGTCCAGCGGCTTGCGGACCGCCAGCTCGCGTTCGCTCCTGGCGAGCAGCAGCAGACCCTCGATGAGCTTCTCGTTGCGCGCGTTGACTTCGAGCAGGGTACGCCCGAGCGCTTTGAGATCTTCCGACGCCTCGGGATCTGACAGCGCGATCTCCAGGACCGTCCTGTTGATGGTCAGCGGGGTCCGCAACTCGTGCGAGGCGTTGGCGACGAACCTGCGCTGGGTGTCGAAGGCGAGATTGAGCCGGGTGAGCATGGCGTCGAAGGTGTCGGCCAGCTCCTTCAGCTCGTCGTCCGGGCCCTTCAGATCGATGCGCTGATGGGCGAGAGTGCTCTCGGAGAGCTTCTTGGCCGTGGCCGTCATCTGGCTCACCGGCCGCATCGCCCGGTCGGCGACGAAGTAGCCGAGCATCACCGCCAGGATGCCGACGCCCGCCAGCGCCATGAAGGAGCTCTTCAGCAGCGCGTCGCGGGCGCTGGCGACGGTCTGGTCCTTCACGGCGTACCACTGCGCGCGGAAGATGGCCGCGGCGATGGCGTCGATGTTGTCGGTGTTGGGCTCCGGCCACACGACGTTGATCGCGGTGCCGACGATGACGTACATGGAGATCAGGAGCACCGCCGCGGCCACGAAGAACAGCGAGCCGTAGGCGATGGTGAGCCTCCATCGGATGCTCAGCCTGCGCGGCAGCTCCCGGACCCGCTCGATCGTGGTCCGCTGCGGCCGGGTGTACGACGGTGGCGGCGGGCCGTCCCAGGCGGGCGGCCCACTCGGTGGCGGGACCGGCGGCATCTGCTTGCTCCGCGACACGGCCCGCTCCGAATGGGGGCTGATCATCGGGTGCGTCGGCATGGCCTCGCGCTCCGGCCGTTCTCTCACAACTTGTATCCCACTCCGGGCACCGTCTCGATCACCTGCGGATCCCCAAGCTTCTTGCGCAGCGTCATCATCGTCACCCGCACCACGTTGGTGAACGGGTCGATGTTCTCGTCCCACGCCTTGTCCAGCAGGTCCTCCTGGCTGACGACGGCGCCCTCCGCCCGCATCAGCTCTTCCAGGACCGCGAACTCCTTCTTCGTGAGGATGATCTCCTTGCCCTCACGCTCGACCAACCGCTTGCCCGGGTCCAGCCGGACCCCGCCCCGCTCCAGAACGGGCGGCAGCGCGGGCGCGGACCGGCGGCCGAGCGCGCGCACCCGGGCGACCAGCTCGACGAAGACGAACGGCTTGGCCAGGTAGTCGTCGGCCCCCAGGCCGAGCCCCTCCACCTTGTCGTCGACGTCGCCGGACGCGGTCAGCATCAGGATGCGCGAGGCCGTACGCTGCTCCACCAGGCGACGGCAGACCTCGTCCCCGTGCACGACCGGCAGGTCACGGTCCAGAACGATCACGTCGTAGTCGATGTAGGAGGTGCGTTCCAGCGCGCCACCACCGTCATAGGCCACATCCACCGCCATGGCCTCGCGCCGCAGACCGGTCGCGATCGCGTCGGCGAGCACCCGCTCGTCCTCTACAACCAGCACTCGCACGACTGGCACCTCTCTCCGGATCCGCTGCTTCATTCTGCCCACACCTGCGATAAGCGCACGGTAAGGCATGTGCGACGGCTGTGCTGCAAGGCACAGCCAAATTCATGTTTTGGTACGTGATGGGCTGGGGTATGCCTGCTGGACACCCATCGCCGTGTGCCTCATGTGGGTGCCACGCGCGTGGTGGGTGCTCTTCGCCCCGCAACCCCTGAAGAGAGTAGGTGAGATGGGCGAGTTCACGACCACGATCGAAAGCCGCCTCGACCAGGCTTACAAGGGCCTTCGGGAGGCCCGGTGCGCCGGGGACGACTACCTCGCCGACACCCTCACCACCGAGATCGAGGATCTGCGCCGCCTGGCGGATGACAACGGTGTCCCGTTGCCTCATTGATCGGTGTCTCGCGTGACGAAGCGGCCGGAGCCCTGGAGAGGGGCTCCGGCCGTTTTCGCGCCGTCACCTCACGGCGTCAGGCGTCGCGCTGCGGATCCAGCGGTACGAGCAGGTCGTGCAGTTCCTCGAACAGCCCCCGCTCCGCGCAGAGCACGAAGTCGTTGCTGTACGGCCTGCCGTTCAGCCCGCCGATCCTGGCCCCCGCCTCGGTCGCGACCAGCCCGGCCGCGGCGAAGTCCCAGTAGTTGGTGCCCCGCTCGTAGTAGGCGTCCACCCGGCCCGAGGCCACCGAGCAGAGATCGACGGCGCACGAGCCGCCCCGCCTGATGTCGCGGACCCGCGGCAGCACCGACGCCAGCACCTGGGCCTGTACGGCCCGGCGTTCGCGCAGGTAACCGAAGCCGGTCGCGACCAACGCCTGCGACAGCGGCACACCGGTGTTGCAGCGCAGCCGCTCGCCGGCCAGCCAGGCGCCGCCACCGAGCGAGGCGGTGAACACCTCGCCGCGCGGCACCACGTTCACCACGCCCGCGACGATCTCGCCGCCCACCTCGACGGCGATCGACACCGCCCACTCAGGCAGGCCGTACAGGAAGTTGACCGTGCCGTCGATGGGGTCGACGATCCAGCGCACGCCGGAGTCGCCGGCCGCCTCGCCGCCCTCCTCGCCCAGGATGCTGTCGCCGGGCCTGGCCTCCAGCACGCGGGCGCGGATGAGCCGCTCCGAGGCCGTGTCCAGGGCGGTGACCACGTCGGTGGGGCTGGACTTGGTCTCGACCACCTCCGACATCGTGGGCCGCTTGGCGAGCAGCATGTCGCCCGCCTCGCGCGCGATGTCCTCGGCCAGTTCGAGCAGAGCCTGTGGATCGTTCATCACGCCACCGAGTCCGGGCGCTTCCACTCCTGGCCGAGCACGTGCTGGGCGAGGAAGGCCAGCACGGTCTCGTACCAGGCGACGGCGTTGCCGGGCTTGAGTATCCAGTGGTTCTCGTCGGGGAAGTAGAGGAACTTCGACTCGACGTTGGTGCGCTGGAGGTCCCACCACAGACGCAGCCCCTCGCCGATCGGCACCCGGTAGTCCTTGTCGCCGTGGATGACGAGCATCGGGGCGGTGATGTCGGCGAGCCCGTGGTGCGGGGAGAGCTTTTGGTAGCGCTCGGAGCCGGGGTCGCCGAACTCCCGCTGCCAGTACATGGACGCGTCGGTGGTGCCGGCGAACTGGTCGAGGTTCCACAGGGACGCGTGGGTCACGAGGGCCTTGTAGCGGTCGCTGTGGCCGGCGATCCAGTTGGCCATGTAGCCGCCGTACGAGCCGCCCATCGCGCCGATCCGCTCGGCGTCGATGTCGTCCCTGGCCACGGCCACGTCCACGATCGCGTCGAGATCGGCGAGCGTGCGCGGGCCCCAGTCGCCCCAGCCTCGGTCGATCATCTCCTGACCATAGCCGGTGGACAGGCACGGGTCCGGGAGCAGGACGGCGTAGCCGTGCTGGGCCATGATCCAGGCCTGCCAGCGCCACTGCCAGTCGTTCCAGGAGGCGACGGGGCCGCCGTGGATCCAGAGCAGGAACGGCGCCGGGTTGGCGGCCGAGGCGCCCTCGGGCAGCACGAGCCAGCCGCGGATCGTGGCGCCGTCGTCGGCCGTCGCGGAGATCTCGGTCAGCGTGCCGGGCACCTCGGGGCGCGGGGCGGGCGAGGGCAGGTCGGTGATCTCGCCGGTGGCGGTGTCGATCCTGGCCGGGCCGGGGGCGCGGTCGACGCCGCTGCGCAGCGCGTAGACGAACCGGCCGTCGGCCGAGGGGTTGAGCCCGAGATAGGCGGCGTCGTCCTGGGTCAGCCGGGCGACCTCCCCGTCCAGCGGCACGCGGAAGATCGGGCGGCGGCCCTGGTGGTCGGCCACGAGGTAGACGGCCGAGGAGTCGGGCGCCCACTCGATGTCCATCGGGAACAGGTCGGGCGCGTAGGCGCGGGCCTCGCCGGTGGCCAGGTCGCCGATCCACAGCTCGTTGCGGACGGAGACGTCGAGGCCGCCGATGCGCTCGCGGACGCAGGCGACGCGGGTGCCGTCGGGCGAGATCGCGATCGCGCCGCCGAAGTCATGGCCCTCGTCGGTGAAGATCGTGCGCCGCTCACCGGTGGCCACGTCGATGGCGACCAGGTCGATGCGCTGCTCGCCGCCCGGCAGGAAGGTACGCCAGGTCGCGACCACGGCGGCGCCGTCAGGTGTGAGCGCGAAGGTGACATCGCGCAGCGCCTCGCCCGGGTCGGGGGTCAGGTCGCGCACGTCCTCCAGCCGGTCGCCGCCGAGCTTCGCGGCGAACAGCCGGGTACGGCCCGGGCCGAGGTCGTGGTCCCAGTAGCGGACCGGGTAGCTCTCGTGCAGGATCGCGCTGATGCCGGCGTCCTTGCGCGCCTTGCGGCGCTCCTCCTCGGCCGCCTCCTCTCCGGTGAGCACGTCGGAGGCGAACACCACCACGCCGCCGGCCGTACGGAAGCCGCCGATGCCGCCGGGACGGGCGGCCACCTGCCGGGCCTCACCGCCGGAGCGGGGCAGCAGCCACAGCGCGGCCACCTCGTCGGTGGCGTCCTTGACGGTCGGGTCGGGGCGGGCCGAGGTGAACAGCACGTCGCCCGCGTCGGTGAACTCCGCGGCGCTCTCGCCCTTGGCCGAGCGGGTCAGCCGGTACGGCTCGCCGTCGACTGGGATCGCCCAGAGCGCGGTGCCGTACGACTTGCCGTCGGGGTTGAGGGACTGGACCGCGGAGATCAACCGGGAACCGTCGGGCGAGAGCTTCAGCGAGAGAACCCGGGGGATGGCAACGTAGTCACGAATATCGTCGAATGCGCTCACTCCATCGAACCTACTCTGTTTATGGCCTTCCCCCGAAGACGCCAGCACCCGCTCGCGGGAATAGGGTTTGGTACGTGGGGACTTACGACGCTCTGCTGGTGCTGTCGTTCGGGGGACCTGAGGGTCCTGACGACGTGCTGCCGTTTCTGGAGAATGTGGTGCGCGGCCGGGGGGTGCCGCGTGAGCGGTTGCTGCAGGTGGCCGAGCACTATCAGGGATTCGGCGGGGTCAGCCCGATCAACGGCCAGAACCGCGAGCTCATCGAGGCGCTGCGCCCCGTGGTCGGTGTGCCCGTCTACTGGGGCAACCGCAACTGGCACCCGTTCGGCGAGGAGACCGTCCTGCGGATGAAGGACGACGGGGTCCGCAAGGCGGCGGTGTTCGCCACCTCGGCCTTCGCCGGCTACTCCAGCTGCCGCCAGTACTACGAGGACATCGCCAGGATCTCCGTCAAGGGCGGCCCCGAGCTGGTCAAGATGCGGCACTTCGGGGAGCATCCGGGGTTCGTGGCCGCGATGGCCGACCACGTCCGGCAGGCGCTCGACCGGCTCGGCCGCGACGACGCCCGGCTGGTGTTCACCGCGCACAGCGTCCCGGTCTCGATGGCGCGCACCGCGGGGCCGTACGGCGGTCTCTACGAGGCGCAGCTGCGCAGGAGCGCCGAGCTGGTCAACGCCGCGCTGGGCCGCACCCAGCCCTGGGACCTGGTGTGGCAGTCGCGCAGCGGGCCGCCCGAGGTGCCGTGGCTGGAGCCCGACGTCTGCGACCACCTGCGCAAGACCGACGCCCGGTCGGTCGTGCTGGTGCCGATCGGGTTCGTCTCCGACCACATGGAGGTCGTCTACGACCTCGACACCGAGGCCAGGCAGGTCGCCACCGAGCTGGGCCTGCCCATGGAGCGGGCCGCGACGGCGGGCGTCCACCCGGCCTTCGTCCGCATGGTCCGCGAGCTGATGGACGAGCCCGAGCCGCAGCCCTGCGCGCTCACCTGCTGCCCGCCGCCCCGGCGGCGTCAGGTGTAGGCGCGGGCGTACGCCTCGGAGATGCCCATCACCTTGTTCACGTAGTCCCACGAGTGGTTGTAGAACCAGATCGACTTGCGTAGCTTCTGGCCGCCCTGGCCGGCGCCGTTGGCGCAGAGGTACTTCGCCGCCGCGGGCACCGCGTCGTACGGGCTCCAGATGTCGGCTTTGCCGTCGCCGTCGCCGTCCACCCCGTAGTGCTTCCAGGTGGCGGGCATGAACTGCATCGGGCCGAGCGCGCCCGCGCTCGACGGGCCGTTGTTGCGGCCGTGCCCGCTCTCCACCTGGCCGATCGCCGCCAGCACCGTCCAGGACAGGCCGGGGCAGTGGGTGGCCGAGGCTTTGTAGAGGTCGAGGTAGCTGCTCGGCCGCCCGACGTTGACCTGCTGCTGCGGAGTGGCCGTGGCCGTCTGCTTCGGCTTCGCCTTGGGGCGGGCGCCCAGCGTCACGACCTGGGCGCCCTTGCCGAGCAGCTTGCGTACGCCCGGCTCGCTGATGACGGACTTGCCGTGCAGCAGCACCGCGACGCCCGGTGCCAGGCCGAGCGCCTTGCCCATGTCGGCGCCCACCAGGCCGTCGATCCCCGTCAGGCCGAGCGTGGCCGAGGCCGCGACGCGCAGCCGGGGGCCGCCGTCCACCTGGTACTCGGCGCCCAGGATCATGCCGAGCCTGCGTACCGCGGCGGTGTCGGCGACCAGTTCGCCCCTGGACAGCGCGCTCCACACGGCGGGCTGGTCGGCGACGGCCTTGGGCGTCCAGGAGCGGAAGTCGGCCGGGTCGACGGCGAGCAGGTTCAGGCCGGTGCCGGACACCTTGACGGAGCCCGCGTCGACGACGGCCACCTTCTGCACGTGCTTGAGCTTCGCCAGGGCGAAGCGGGTGGGCTTGGGCACCTCGGCACGGGCGATCGCGAGCACGCGGGGCGGGGTCGGGGTGACGCTGGGGCCGCCCTCGCCGAAGTCCTTCACCGGCTCGGTCGTGGGCACGATCTTGTCCAGACCGGCGGTCTGCTGCTGCGTCTTCTGGGCTGGTTTCTGCGGCTTCCGTACCGGCTGCTGGTCGGCTGTACTGGCGAACAGGTCGTCCCGCGTGGACAGCGCCACTCCCACGGCCACGACCGAGACGGCGACGACCGAGGCGATCACGATCAGGACGGCACGGAAGGAGGGAAGACCGGACACCCGGCACACGTTAGCCGAGTTGCCGGAAAAATCACTTGCTGTCCGGTCAGCGCGTGCGTAAAGGTTGGGGCGCGCTCAGGGAGGGGAACAGACGTGGTCGGGCCTTATCGGGGATTGTTCAACGGGCCCGGCGTCAAGGGATTCGTGCTGGCCGGGTTCATCGGCCGGATGCCGATGTCCATGCTCGGCATCGGCATCGTCCTGCTGATCTCCGGCCTCACCGAGTCCTACGCGACCGCCGGCGCCGTCGCGGCCACCACCAACGTCTCCTTCGCGGTGGCCGCCCCCTTGACCGCGCGGCTGGTCGACCGGTTCGGGCAGGCCCGGGTGATCGTGCCCTTCTCGATCGTGAACGGGATCTCGCTGGCCGCGCTCATGCTGTCCGCCGGTTTCCGGCTGCCCGAATGGACCCTGTACGCCGCCGGGCTGTCGGTCGGGGCGACCTCCCTGTCCCTGGGCGGGATGGTGCGGGCGCGCTGGTCGGCCCTGCACGGCGGCTCGGCCAAGCTGCACACGGCGTTCGCGTTCGAGTCCGTCGCCGACGAAATGATCTTCGTTGCCGGGCCGGCGCTGGTCACCGTGCTGGCCACAGCGGTCAACCCGTACATGGGGCTGCTCGTGGCGCTGATCTGCATGCTCGGCGGATCTCTCGCGCTCGCGGCGCAGCGGCGCACCCAGCCGCCGGTGCAGCCGGGTGAGGGCGGCGGCGGGGCAGCCATCCTGATCCCGGGGATCGCCCTGCTGTCCTGCGTCTACCTGGCGCTGGGCGCGGTGTTCGGGTCGATCGACCTGATCACGGTGGCCTTCGCCGAGGAGCACGGGGTCAAGGGTGCCTCCGGGTTCCTGCTGGCCGCCATCGCGGGCGGGTCGATGATGTCGGGGCTCTGGTTCGGCTCGCGGCACTGGCGGCTGTCGCTGCGCCGCCGGTTCGTGCGGGCGCTCGGGCTGCTCGTGGTGGGGCTGCTGCCGATCATGTTCATCGGTGACGCGCGGATCATGGCCTTCGGCCTGTTCCTCGCCGGGCTGTCGATCTCGCCGACGCTCATCACCGGCTTCTCGCTCACCGAGCGGCTCGTGCCGCCCGCGGTGCTCACCGAGGGGCTGGCGTGGATCTCCACCTCGATCGGATTCGGGGTGGCGATCGGGGCCTGGGCCGGTGGGCGGCTCACGGAGGCGTTCGGGGCGTCCAACGCGTACGGCTTCACGCTCGCCGCCGCGGCGGTCGCGGTCGTCGTGGGCGTCGGAGGTTCGGGTTTGCTGAGACTTCCCGAGGCACCTTCACCGGCCGGGAACTGATCCGCTAACGTCGGGACAACCCTCGCAACACCCTTCACACACGAAAGCTTTCGCATGTCCCGACAAATCGTTTCACTTCTTGCTATCGCGGCTGTTGCCGTCACTTTGACACCGGCGGCGGCATCCGCCGCCCCCACCCCGAAAGCGCCCGCCCAGGCCGCTTCCGTCGCCCAGGCCAAGGCGAAGGCAGTGGACTGCGCGCAGGTCAAGTGCCTCGCCCTGACCTTCGACGACGGGCCCGGCAAGTACGCGGGAACGCTCCTCGACACGCTGAAGAAGTACAACGCCAAGGCGACGTTCTTCCTCGAAGGCCAGTACGTGAAGAGCCGCCCGGCCTTCGTCAAGCGCATGGCCAAGGAGGGCCACGAGCTCGGCAACCACAGCTACTCGCACCCGAACTTCACCACCATCGAGCCGGACGCCGTCAAGAACGAGATCCAGAAGACCCAGGACGCCGTCAAGAAGGCCGCGGGTGTCGAGCCCAAACTGCTGCGCCCGCCGTACGGCATGCTGGACGTGCAGACCTCGGAGGTCGCGGCCGGGTTCGGCATGCCGATGATCCTGTGGACCGCCGGCTCGCGCGACTGGGCGACCAAGAACTCCGCGGAGATCAAGAAGCAGACGCTGGCCGTGGCCAAGCCCAACGGCATCATCCTCATGCACGACTGGGTGAAGCAGACCGTCGACGTGATGCCGTCGCTGGTCAAGCTGCTGCAGAGCCGCGGCTACACGCTGGTGAAGGTCTCCGACATCATCAAGTCGGAGAACCTGCAGCCCGGGGACGCCTTCCCGGTTCCCGAAGGCTGGGAGAACTGAGTATCGTTCACGTTTAACCGGAACGAAGCTCTAGCGCAAGGGCGGCCATGGCCTTCACGAACTGGGCCCGCAACCAGACGGCCGCGCCCGCCGAGGTGCGTACCCCGGCGTCGACCGAGGACGTCGTACGCGCCGTCGGGGACGCCGCCGCCGGCGGCCGGCGCCTGCGCATGATCGGCACGGGCCACTCCTTCACCGGGGTGGCCCTCACCGACGGCATCATGCTCCGCCCTTCCGCGCTGACCGGCCTCACGTCCGTCACCGGCGACCGCGTCACCGTGCTCGCCGGCACGCCGGTGCGGGAGCTGAACGCGCTGCTCGCCGCCCGCGGGCTGGCGCTGGCCAACATGGGCGACATCACCGAGCAGACGGTCGCGGGCGCCATCCAGACCGGCACGCACGGCACGGGGCGCGACAGCGGCGGCCTGGCCGATCAGGTCGTGGCGCTGGAGCTGGTGCTGGCGGACGGCTCGGTGGTGACGGCCGGCCCCGGCGAGGACCTGTTCGACGCGGCCCGGGTGGGGCTGGGCGCGCTCGGGGTGCTGACCTCGGTGACGTTCCGGGTGGAGCCCGCCTTCCTGCTGCGCAACCGGCGGCGCAGGATGACGCTCAGCGCCATCCTCGACTCGCTCGACTCCCTGACCTCGGAGAACGAGCATCTCGACTTCTTCTGGCTGCCGCACACCGACGCGTGCCTGGTCAAGACCAACAACCGCGATCCCGGCCCGGCCCGGCCGCCCGGCGCGGTCAAGTACTGGCTGGACAACGTGTTCCTGGAGAACACGCTGTTCGGCGCCGCCTGCGCCGTGGGGGCGCGATTTCCTGGGCTGATCCCGCGGATCAACGCTGTCAGCGCCGCCGCGCTCGGCGAGTCGGAGGCCGTGGACGCGTCGTACAAGATCTTCACCTCCCGGCGGGACGTGCGCTTCCTGGAGATGGAGTACGCGGTGCCGCGTGAACACCTCGGCCAGGCGCTGCGGGAGACGCGGGCGCTGGTGGAACGGATGGGGTGGCGGGTCACGTTCCCGGTGGAGGTGCGGGTCACGCCGCCCAGCACGGCCTGGCTGTCCACGGCGTACGGCCGTCAGTCGGCGTACGTCGCCTGTCACATGTACCGGCCCACGCCCAACCCCGCCTACTTCGCCGGGGTGGAGGAGATCATGACGCGGCTGGACGGGCGGCCGCACTGGGGCAAACTGCACACCCGGGACGCGGCCTACCTCGAGAAGGTGTATCCGCGGTTCGCGAACTTCGTGGCGCTGCGCGATCGGCTGGATCCCGGGCGGCTGTTCGGCAACGCCTACCTGGAGACGGTGCTGGGATAGGGGCCGGCCGTCACGGCGTCTCCTTGTCCTGCTGCACCGGTGGTGACTGCGGCGGGTCGGTCGGCACGGACGTCTGCTCGGTCAGGTCGCCGGGGTCCTGGGCCGTCGTGGTCGTGGACGGGGCGGACGGCTCCACCGTGTCCTTGCCCGTGTCGGTGGGCGCCGACGTCGGGCTCTGGGACGTACGGGTCGGCGAGGCGGTCGGCGTGGGCGATCCGGTCGGCGTGCCGCTGGGTGTCGCCGGAGCGCCGGAGAACGTCGTCCGGGGCTGCAGGGCGGGCTCCTCGGAACGCTTCTTCTCCTTGGCGGGCGCCTGCTCGCGTTTGGTCTCCGGCTTGGCGCCGGTGAGCTGGTCGTGCACGGTCGTCTGGGCGATCGTCTGGTAGGCCAGGATGCCGCCCATGCTCACCCCGAACACCAGCGCCGCTGCCACGCCCGTCTTCGCCCACGGCACGCGCCTCGGCGCCGGCACCTCGATCGGCGCCATGACCAGCGTGGACTCGCCCCGGCTCTCCTCGGCTTCCCGCACCGTTGTCCGTACGGCCGTCGCCAGCTCGCCCTGACCCTCGTCCCGCTCCGCCGGCGGCCGTTCCGGGCCGTACTCGCGCCAGGCGATCACCGTGTGCTGCTTGACCTTGTCGCCCGTGCGCTTCAGGTAGTGCGTGTAGACGGCGGTGGCGACCGTACTGGCCACGCTCATCAGCGCCGCGCCGATCACCGTTCCCCCCACACCGAGGTATGAGGCCCCGACCGCTGCCGTGACGGCAGCCAGCGCACTACCCGCGATCTGCGGCACGCTCAGCTCGAACTTCCGCTGCTCGCCGCTCATCGCCTCGGATCAGTCCTTTCTCGCATGTGTTGGTAAAGAGCTTTCTCGTGAATAGACGCGAGCGCGTGTCCTGTTGTTCCTGTGACGTGTGCGACAGACACCCTCGTCGCTCGTGCCCCGACGAATCGGCCTGCCCTCCCTGTACCTCGCCGCGGCCGTGGCGACGGCCGTGACCACCGCGATTCCCCTCGCCATGCCGCCCGCTTCCGGCCTCGCCTTCCGGCCGCCGGTCATCGAGCCTACGCGCCCGTACGTCGTCACCGCCCGTAACCGGGCCGCGGCCCGTGACCTGGTCGGCGCGATGCGATGGCGGGTGCGCCGCTTCTACACCGCGGCCATCCCCGGCTTCGCCACCTGGGTGAACGCGGCCGAACTGGCGGAGCTCCGCGCGGATCCGCGGGTCCTGGCGATCGAACCCGACCGCGAGATCCACCCTATGCCGATCACCGGGCCCGCCCGCCAGATCCACGCCAGACCGATCACCGGGCCGTCCTGGGCCCGCTCTCCTCGCGGCACCGGGAGAGGTGTCACGGTCTACCTCGTGGACAGCGGCGTCAATGGGCAGCCGGGCCGGCTCAGGGCTGGTGGGTTCGGGGATCGGGCCTGGCGGGCCTTCGACGCCACCGGTCGTACCGGCGAGGACTGCGGCGGCCACGGCACGCGGGTGGCGCGCGCCATAGGGGGCCGTTCACACGGCGTGGCGCCGCGGGCCCGCATCGCCTCCGTGCGGGTGCTCGGCTGCGGCGGCTCCGGCAGCCTGTCGGACGTCCTGGCCGGCCTCGACTGGGTACGCCGACACGCCCATCGTCCCGCCGTCGCCAATCTCTCGATCGACGGCGCCCGCTCCCGGGCCCTGCGGACCGCCATGGCCCGTCTGACGCGGTCCGGCGTCTTCGTCGTCGCGTCCGCGGACACCGGCGGGTGCCGCCTGTCCCCCACCGGCGAGACGTACTCCCCCAGATCGCCCTACCTGGCCGGAGCCGCCGCCCGCTACCTGGAGCTCCATCCGGACGCCAACCCATCCGATCTCGCGTCTTGGCTGAAGTGCACAGCGATGCGGGACACTATTCGCCAGAATCCGTCGAGGGCAATGCGCACCGGCAGACCCTGAACATGATGGAATCAACAAATGTGACCGGCGTCACAACGTCACTGGGCTATCCCATGAAGGCGATGTTCGGACATGCCGGGTACGGTGCTGGCAGGCAACCGGCACACGCGAGAGACTCAAGGGTCCGGGGGAAGAATGAGCAGCACGCTGACGAAGGGACTCGCATGCAGGAGCTCCGACTCGTCGCGGTAAGCGAGGACGGTACCTATCTCGTGCTGGCGACAGCAGGGCGAGGTACTCGGTTCACGCTTCCCGTGGACGACCGGCTCCGTGCTGCCGTCCGCGGCAACTTCTCCCGTCTCGGCCAGTACGAGATCGAAGTGGAGAGTCCGTTGCGCCCCAAGGAGATCCAGGCCCGCATTCGCGCCGGAGAGACGGCCGAGGAGATCGCCGCGACAGCGGGCATCCCGGTCGAACGCGTCCGCTGGTTCGAGGGGCCTGTGCTCCAGGAGCGCGAGTACGTGGCCCAACAGGCGCAGCGCGTGTCCGTACGCATGCCCGGCGAGTCTTCGGCCGGCCCGACGCTCGGCGAGCTCGTCGCCGAGCGGCTGACCCGGCGCGGCGTACCCACCGACGAGATCGACTGGGACTCCGCCAAGCGCGACGACGGCCTTTGGCGCGTCAAGCTCGGTTACGTTTGGAACGGTCACACCAGGCACGCGGAGTGGCTCTTCGACCCGCGCAGGCGGCACGTCACGCCGCACGACGACGAGTCGATGCGCCTCTCGGCCGCCGACTTCGACCCCAGCCCCGTGGTGGAGGACACCACGGTCACGCCGTTCACGCCGCGCGTGGCCAAGCTGCAGCCGGTGCCACCGCTCACCTCGGACCCGCTGCCGTTCCCCGCGATGGTGCGGCACGAGCCCGAGCCGCAGGAGCCGGCGGTCGGCTACCAGCCGAGGGGCACGGAGCCGTCCTACAGCCGTACCCCGTCCCGCGAGGCTCCCTTCACCCCCGCCCGCGAGGCCCCTTTCGACCGTGCTCCCGCCGACCCTTCCGGCCGTACGACGGAGCCCGGCTACCGCACCGAGCCTCCTTCGAGGGATTACCGCTCGGAGCCGCCCGCTGGGGAGCCCGGCTACCGCGCCGAGCCCGCTGGACGGGAAACGGGCTATCGCGGCGAGCCCGCCGGACGGGAAACCGGCTACCGCGCTGAGCCGTCCGCTCAGGAGACGGGCTACCGTACGCAGTCGCCCGCGGAGGAGACCGGTTACCGTAGCCAGTCGCCCACGCAGGAGACCGGTCACCGTACCGAGCCGTCGGCGCAGGGCACCGGCTACCGCGCCGAGTCGCCCGCGCAGGGCGCCGCCCGCCCGGGCGAGCCTTCGCCCTGGCTCCCGGACTACGGCACTCCCCGCACACCCGACCGCCCGACGGGCCGGGACGGCGAGGCCATCTACGCCCCGGCGACTCGTGATGTCGCGCCTTCGGGGAGCCGTGCCACCGTGCCTGGGGCCGAGGACGCTTTCACGCCGCCCCCGCCCGCCCCTGGTACGAGTGCTGGGGACGGCCCGGCCTATGGCGCACCCGTCGTAGAGACGCCAATTGCCAACACGCCCGCCGTGCAGGGCTCGGCCACCGGCGCACCGGGCCCGGTCGCCAACGCGCCTGTCGTTGAAGACCCGGCCACCAGCGCTCGCGCCGTACAGGGCCAGGCCGCCAACGCACCCGTCGTTGAAGACCCGGCCACCAGCGCCCGCGCCGTTCAGGGCTCGGACGTCAACGCACCCGTTGTTGAGGCCCCGGCCACCAACGCCCGCGCCGTGGACGGGCCGGCCGCTGACGTGCCCGCGTCTGACGCCGCTGCCACCACGGCCCCGGCCATAGCCGAACCCGCCACGGCGACCGCCCGCGTCTCGGACACCCCCGGCTCGGACGCCACCGTCACGGACGCCACCGCCACGAAGGCTGCCGTCGCGGACGCCTCCGTCACGGACACTTCCGTCACGAAGGCTGCTGCCTCGGACGCCTCCATCACGAACGCCACCGTTACGAAGGCCGCCGTCGCGGACGCTGCTGTCCCGAAGGCCGCCGTCTCAGACGCCGCCGTCACGGATGCTGTTATCGCAGACTCGGCGCCCGCATCCGCCGCGCAGACCTCTGCGCAGTCGGCGCCCACCACGGACGTGTCCTCGGCTGCGGATTCGCCGTCTGCCGTGCCCACGGTGGCACGTACCGACGCCCCGGCAGCGGAGACCGCACGCTCTTCCGAGACTCCGGAGCCCACCAAAGTCCCGGAGCCGACCACACCACCCCCAGCCGAATCGCAGCCCGCCACGGAGGTCGCGGCCGAACCGCAGCCCGCCACGGGAGCCACGGCCCAGTCGCAGGCGACCAGCGCAGCCGAAACGCCGCCCAGCAGCACCCTCACCGAGTCGAAGGTCGTTGAGGCGGTCGCTGAGCCGCAGCCCGGCGGGGTCGTCACCGAGCCGCAGACCGGCGACACCACAATCGAGTCGCAGTCCCGTGGTGCCGTTGTCGAGCCGCAGTCCGGTGGCGCCGCCACGGAGACCACGCCGCAAACGTCCCCGGCCACCGAAGGCAAGACCGAAGCCCCGGTACAGGAAGCCGCCACGGCGGTCGACACCCCGGCAAAGACGGACACCGTCACAACACCGCCCGCCCCCGAGGCGGTCACTGCGACGGACACCAGCGCCCCCGCAACGGCAACCGACGCCTCCAAGCAGCCCTCAAAGGCCGCGCCCGAGGCAACGCCGGCAGTGGCGCCCACCGCAGCCGCGCCCAAGCCACAGCCAAAGCCTCAGCCCATGAAGCCTGAGCCCAAGGCCGACTCCGCGACACCCGCTCCAGCACCGGCGCCCAAGACCGAGCCCGCAGCGGCCGAACCCAAGTCCGTGCCCAAGGCTGAGCCCGCAGCGGCTGAGCCCGCAGTGGCCGAACCCAAGGCCGAGCCGAAGGCTGAGCCTGCCGCGCCTGAGCCCGCCGTGCCGGCCGCGAGGACGAGCAAGGACGGCGCCGCAAAGCCCGAGCAGCCGGCGGCCAAGGAGGAGCCCCCGGTCCCGGTGCCCTCTCCCCCGCCTGCCCCCGCGGCCCGTCAGCCGCGCAAGGGCTCCAGGGGACGTCGCGCCTCGGTACCGACCTGGGACGAGATCATGTTCGGCGCCCGCCGCCAGGACTGACCGACCAGCCACCGACCGCCCACACACCGCTCAGCGCCGCCCGCACACACCACCCGAGCACCACCCGAGCACCGCCCGCACTCACCGCCTCAGCGCCGCCCGCATGCATCGCCCGGCGGCTCGTCGGTGATCTCAAAAACCGGGCAGGACCTCCACCGGCTCCGTGAGCGGCCTCAAGCCCCGTGCGTGGTCGGTGATGGCTGTCGACAGCAGCTCGCGCAGCGCGAGCGGGTTTCCGCCGCGAGGTCGCCCAGCCGGCGCCGGGCGCGACACGCGCCCGCCTACTCCCCCTTCTCCATGAACGGAGCCAGCCACTCCGGTGTCACCTCGGCCGGGAAGCCGATCGCCTGGGACTCGGACACGTCGATCGCCGAGTAGCCACCCGTACCGGCCCCCACCCCGGCCGTGAGCGTGAACACCCCGGCCCGCCGCTGGAACCAGGTCTGCCTCAGGTGCCAGCCCACCACCGCGCGACGTTCGACCACAGCTTGTGAACGGCGGAGGGAGCCGGAGCGGACCGCCAGGCGTACGCCGTCGTATCCGTGTCCCAGAGACCTGTACCGATCGAGGCCGAGGGGGATCCCCACGCCCGCCAGGAGGAGGGCGACCACAACCGCGAACCACCAGGCCGCCTGGGCGGTCAGCAGCGCCGTCAGCGCGATGACGGCGGCCGCCAGGAGCCACGGAGCGATGGCGCGGAAGAGGCGGCGGTTGCGGGCGATGGGCGGGTGGGGGCGGAGTTCGGCCTGGTAGGAGCCGATGGCGTCGCCGGTGACCTTGAAGGCGACCGCGCGCGGGACGTCCGGCAGGAGTTGCCCGCGCGTCTGCGAGTCGCCGAGTCCCGTCACGATGGCCCAGACGCGGGCGACGCCCGCCCAGCGCTCGGCGAGTCCCTCGACGATCTCGTAGCCGCGTACGCGCCGGGCCTCCAGCGACACGCTGCGCCGGTTGATCAGACCGCGCTCGGCCACCAGGTAGCGGTCGCGGCTGGTGAGCCGGAAGTTCCAGTTGAACACCGCGTACATCACACCGCCCACCACCGGCATCGCCACCACGAGCAGCAGCACCACGGCGAGCAGCAGATAGGGGTGCCCCCACAGCCACTCCCCGACGGTCAGCGCGGCGTCCCTGCCGAAGCCGAGATCGTCCCCCCACTGGAACGCCAACCCCACGGCACCGCCCGCCAGCGCGAACGGGGTGAGAAGGTACGCGCCGGACAGCGGGCCGTACAGCAGCCAGGTCCACGGAACGCTGATGATCTCCCGATCGGTCTCCGCCGTGTGTCCAGGGGCCGCGGCGGGCACCGAAGCGCGCGGCGGGCCGGCCGAATCCGCGGCACCGTCAGACGCGGCGGCCGGGCCGGTGGTGGCTGTGGTGGTGGGGTGCGCGGCGGCTCGGGCCGCGCGGGTGCGTCGGAGCAGGACCGACTTCAGGCGTTCGGCCTCCTCCAGGGTCACGCCGTCGAGTTTGCCCTCCTCGGCGTCGCCGCTCGCCCCCGTGTCGATCTTCAGTACGGCCAGGCCGAGCAGCCGGTGCATGGGCGGGGTGGAGACGTCCACGCCACGGACGCGTTCCAGGGGGATGGTACGGACCGACCGGCTGACCAGGGAACGCTTGATCTCCAGCCGATCGCCCACGATCTCGTAGCTGAACATCGCCCACCGCACGACCGCGAAGGCGAACGTGACGCCGACCCCGATCGCCGCCCAGAGGTACGACCTGCCGGAGAACCCACCCACGAACAGCAGCCCGACGAGCGGGAGGAGCAGCGACGGGATCATCCGCACCGGTTGGATGAGCAGCACCTTCGGACTGAGCCGCAACGGCGCCCGCACGGGCACAGGGGGCGCCGGGGGCGGAAGAGGCGCGGGCGGCCCTGTGGGGACCGGAGACGGGCCCTCGGGGCCAGGTGGTGCGGTCGGGTGAGGGGGAGGTTCGGTCATGTGGCATCGTCCCTGAGCTCTTCCGCCCGGCGCGCCAGCTCCTCCGCCAACCCCGCCGCCACCTCGTAGTCCAGCCCCTTGATCGTCGACGACCCCGCGTGGGACGCCGTACGGATCTCCAGCGTCGCCAGCCCGAGCAGCCGTTCGACCCACCCCTGCGCCTTGTCGACGGTCTGGATCCGGCTGACCGGTACGAAGACCCACTCCCGGGTCAGGAACCCCGACCGGGTGTAGACCACATCGCCCGACAACTCCCACCGATGTACGGCATAACGCACGAACGGCTCAGCGATCAGGAACGGCGTGGTCAGCACCCCCACCCCCACGGGCAGCAGCCACGAATCGTCGGCGAACCAGCCTGGCACCCACGCCCACCCGCTCCCCCCGACCCAGCGCGCGACCAGGATCGAGCAGCCCACCAGCAGCACGAACCCGAACAACGCCTCGGCCAGCCAGAGCCGGACGGCCTTCGGCGACACACGGTGCTCCGGATCACGCAACGGGCCAGAAGTCGTCACAGGGCCAGCTTATGACTCCCGCCCGCGCCAGTGATCTCCCAGAGGCGCCGGATGTCCTCGGTAGAAGGGGTAGATGATCCCCCTCTTCACCGCTGGCGATCAGTGCTATATGACCCTTCACCGTAGGACCCGTCTCAGGTAACGACCTGGTGCCCGGTTTCACCGGGATGCGGGTGAATCCGGGAAGGCAGAGCCCGCGAAACGCGGTGCCCGCACTCCCGGACACGCGATCCCTCCGCACCCTTCGATCCGCCGGGCGAACCGGCCCGGTCGCCCCGGCGACGAGAACCAGCAGGCCGCGGCAGGATTCTCCGATGCCGCCCACGATCTCCCCGCCCCGGCGAAGCACCCGCGGGCCGAGGACGGCGACGCTCGGGAATGTGGCGAAGTTCACTCCCCCATGCCCGCTTTGTGGCGGCTTTGCCGTCCTTTACCGACCGCCGACCCTCGCGAAACGGTCGGCGCACGGCCGATAGCCGCGTAGCATCATGCGGCATGGGGCTGTGTAACACGGCAAGACGCGTGAGACGCATCGCTGTCTCTGTGACAGTGGTGACCGTCATGCTCGCGTCCTCCGGTTGCAGCTTCCTCATCGGAAGATCCCAGGCCAAGGAGATCGCTGAGATCAACGTCTCGAGTCCGGAGTTGCGCGAGGGCGAACCACTGCCGAGCGAATTCTCCTGCGATGGCGCCCAGGGCAGCCCGCCGCTGCGCTGGTCCAGCGAACCCCTGTCCGATGCCAAGTCGATCGCCATCGTGGTCGATTCTCACTCACCATCAGAATCCGCCGTCCAGTGGGTGCTCTACAACATCCCCGCGACGACGACCGAGCTGGGGCCGAACGCCACCGCGAGCCCGCCGGAAGGCGCGAGCCAGGCGAAGGTGACCAGCGGCAAGGCGGGCTACCAGCCGCCATGTGTGAAGAACGGCAGTTACCGGTTCAGCGTCTACTCGCTGAGCGGCAAGGTCGAGCTCCCGGAGGGCGCCCCCCTCTCCGACGTCTTGAAGAAGATCGCGGACTTGACCATCGCTCGCGGCCGGCTCACGGTGGTGAACATCCAGTGAGACAGCAATCACTAAACGTAGTAATAGTTACCAATTCTTCACGTAGGGTGTGACAACGCTCATAGTGGTCCGACACAATCAGATCCAATTGCTAGGTGCTGGTGATCAAAGGGGGAAGGTCGCGTCGATGGCCGCGCGATCTCACCGGTGCCGCAGGGAGGCCATGGCTTTGAGGGTGGTGCAATGATCGCGGTCGTAGTCAGCTTGGTCGCTGTCGTGCTCCTCGTGCTCGTCGTCGTGGCACTGGGCATGCGTTCTATGAACCGTCGGGAGAGCTCTCTCCCTCCTGAGCGGCTGAAGCAGATGGCCGAGAAGGACGAGAGGACACTGACGCGGTCGACGGACGAGTTCTCCAAGAGCGAACCGCGCATGAACAACTTCAGCCCTGACTTCAGCCCCATCGACGAGGTCAAGGCGAAGCCGGTACGCACTGGTCAGCGCGGCAAACGCGGCGTCGACGAGTGGGGCAACCCGCACTCCGACGTCGAGGACGAGGAGTTCTGGGCCAACATCCGCAGCGACGCGGAAGAAGGCGGCTTCGGCGCCGGCGGCACGGTCGCGGCGCGCAAGGGCGCCTCGCGCCCCGTCGAACGCCCTTCCGAGCGGCCCGCCGGGCGACCCGCCGAGCGCGAGAAGCAGCCGACGGCCCAGCGCGAGCAGCGGCCCGCCGCCAAGCGTGAGCGGCCCGCCAAGCGCGAGCCCGTCACCGCAGACCCCAACGCCGCGACCGTCCAGGCCCCGCTGCCCAACCGCCCCAACCGTTCGCGTTCCCAGCGCCCCACCCCCGCGGCCGCCAATTCCGGCTCGTCCGGCCTGGCCGATCTCGTGGAGTCGGCGCAGCGTCCGACCCCGACGGCCGCCGAGCTGGCCGACCAGCGCACGGTGACGTTCTCGGCCCCGACCCCGCCTGACGTGATGAGCATCCTCGGCGTGGGCGCCCAGCAGGTGACGCCGCCCAACCGGCCTCAGCCCGGATCCGGCACCGGCTCCTTCCCGGCCGTCGGCAGCGCCACGTCACTGAGCACGAACAGCCCGGCGACCTCCAGCGGCGCGTTCCCCGCCGTCGGCAGCGGCGCGTTCCCCGCGACGCCGGCCTCCGCCAACAGCGGTGCCTTCCCCGCCACGCCGGCCACTCCCAACAGCGGATCTTTCCCCGCGACGCCGGTCTCCCCCATCAGCGGCGCGCCGACGAGCGCCCCGTTCACGATCTACGGCGCCAACACCGACCCGCTCGAGAGCACCTGGACCAACCCGCCGGTCGTGCCGACGGCGTCAGGCTCGTGGCCCGCGCTTCAGCAGCACGACATCCTCGACGACCCCACGCCGGGCGCCCCGTCGAGCGACTCCTGGCCGGCCTTCGAGCCGCAGCAGCCCGCCGCCGCCCCCCGCGGCTCCTATCCGGCGTCCTACGAGGTCCGTGCGGGCTGGGCCGTGGCCGACGACTCCGACCCGCTGACCGGCCCCTCCCCCGCGACCGGCACCCCCACGGCGCCCGCGCGTTCGGTCTCGGCCTACGACGACGTGCTGTCGGCCTCGCCCGTGCAGCCGGCGCCCTTCGCATACGAGACGGGCGACATCACCAGCCTCCCGCCCGGCCAGATCGCGCAGACCTTCGCGTACGAGACCGGCGACATCACCAGCATTCCGCCCGGCCAGCTGCCTGCGGGCTGGAACGACCCGCCCGCGGGCAGCGGCGCCTGGCCCAACTACGGCGGCCCGTCCGACACCGGCGCCCGGCAGGGCGCCCCCGGTGGCGGCCAAGGCGGCGGGCGTCGTCGCGCCACCACCCCCGAGCAGGAATTCCCCGACTACTACCGCTGACCAGCGGCTGAGTGAGGCGGCCACTCATTAATCTGTAAAGCCGCCAAGGACCCCTTAACCCCCGGCGCGCGGGGCAATAGAGTCTGCCGTATGATCGGCGACACTCTCCGTCGCGTGCCGAGCACGCTCAGGTACGACGTGCCTGCCTCACTCGTGGTGTTCCTCATCGCGGTGCCCCTCTCGCTGGGCATCTCGATGGCCTCGGGCGCCCCCCTCGCCGCCGGGCTGATCGCCGCCATGGTGGGCGGCATCGTGGCGGGCGCGCTCGGCGGCTCCGCCGTACAGGTGAGCGGGCCCGCGGCGGGCCTGTCCCTGGTGGTCGCGGATCTCGTGCAGACGTACGGCTGGCGGGCCACCTGCATGATCACACTGATGGCGGGGCTGGTGCAGCTGGTGCTCGGGGTGTTCCGGGCGGCCAGGGCGGCGCTGGCGGTCTCGCCGGCCGTCATCCACGGCATGCTGGCGGGCGTCGGCGTGGCCATCGCGCTCTCCCAGCTGCACATCGTGCTGGGCGGCCAGCCGCAGCGCTCGGCCCTGGCCAACATCGTGGAGCTGCCCGCGCAGCTCGCCGAGATGCAGGGCCACACGGTGGTGGTGGGCCTGCTCACGATCGCGATGCTGGCGCTGTGGACGCGCCTGCCCAAGCGGGTCAAGGTGGTGCCGGCGCCGCTGGCCGCGCTGCTGGTGGCCGGTGTGACCGCGTGGGCGTTCAACTGGGATGTCACCCGCATCGACCTGTCCGACAGCATCACCGAATGGACCGTTCCCGTCCTGCCGTCCGGCGACTGGCACCGGATCGTGGCGTCCGTGCTGCTCGTCGCGCTGCTGGCCGGGGTCGAGTCGCTGCTGTGTTCGGTCGCGGTCGACGGCATGCACAGCGGCCCCCGTGCCGACCTCGACCAGGAGCTGAGCGGGCAGGGCGTGGCCAACATGGTCTCGGGAGCGCTCGGCGGGCTGCCGGTGGCGGGCGTGATCGTCCGCAGCACCGCGAACGTGCAGGCGGGCGGGCGCACCCGGCTCTCGGCGTTCCTGCACGGGGTGTGGGTGCTGGTGTTCGCCCTCGGCTTCGGCTGGATGATCAAGCTGATCCCGATGGAGGCGCTGGCGGCGCTGCTCGTCTTCATCGGCGTGCAGATGGTCAACCTGGGCCACGTCAGAAAGGTGCACGGCCACGGCGAGGTGCCGGTCTACCTGGTGACGATGGGGGGCGTGCTGGTCCTCGGGCTCGCCGAGGGCGTGCTGGCCGGGCTCGCGCTGGCCGCGCTGCTCGCGCTACGGCGGCTGACCTGGGTCACCGTCAAGACGCGGCCGGAG
Organism: Nonomuraea guangzhouensis; assembly: GCF_019396345.1. Lineage (GTDB taxonomy): Bacteria > Actinomycetota > Actinomycetes > Streptosporangiales > Streptosporangiaceae > Nonomuraea > Nonomuraea guangzhouensis. Next base: position 239,513 of record NZ_JAHKRM010000010.1, read on the forward strand.
CAGGACGGGCGCTTCCACGCGACGATCTCCGGCTCGCTCACCTTCCTGGGCGTGCCCCGGCTCACCCACGAGCTGCGCGCCATCCCGCCCGGCGCGGCCGTGGACCTCGACCTGAACATCGACTTCATGGACAACGCCGCCTTCGAGGCCATCCACTCCTGGCGGCTGAACCACGAGCGGCTGGGCGGCAGCGTCGACATCGACGAGATACACGACGAGTGGTACGCGATGGCGGCCAGCGGCACCCGCCGGTCCCGGTCCAAGACGCCGCCGAGGGCACCGGACCGGTGGTGGCTGCCGTGGTCGCACCGCCACAGCCGCCCCGCCCGGCACGGCGTGCCCGCTCCGGGCGGCCCCCGTCCGGCCAGCGTGGAGTGCCAGCTGACGGCGGGTGCGCGGGAGTATCACCGGCGTACGGCTCCGCTGGTGCGGCCCATCTTCACCGAGCTGGCCCGCAAGCAGCAGCCCACGCACCTGTTCATCACCTGCGCCGACTCGCGGGTCATCCCCAGCCTGATCACCGCGAGCGGCCCCGGCGACCTGTTCACCGTGCGCAACATCGGCAACCTGGTGCCGCGCAGGGGCGCCGAGCCGCATGACGACTCCGTCGTGGCCGCCATCGAGTACGCGACGCAGGTGCTGGGCGTGCACACGATCACGGTGTGCGGGCACTCGGGCTGCGGGGCGATGTCCGGGCTGCTCAGCGGCGGGGTGAAGGCGGGCAGCCTGCCGGGACTGCGGCGCTGGCTGCGGCACGGCTACCACAGCCTGGCCACGTTCATCGAGACGGCGGACGAGCCGCTCGACGCCGGGGCGCTGGACCGGCTGTGCAAGGTCAACGTGCAGCAGCAGCTGGATAACCTACGGACCTATCGCAAGGTCGACGAACAGGTACGAGCCGGGCAGCTGGAACTGGTGGGACTGTACTTCGACATCAGCTCCGCGAGGGTGCACATGCTGCCGCCTCCGCCGGCTTCGCTCTCCGTGAAGATCTGATCCGCGGGCCGTTCTGCGTAATCATGCGCAGACCCAGGGGTGGCGCCGGGTTAGCGTCAGCGGTGTCGCGCACGGTCGACCTTGGTCCCCCACCTGGCCGGGCGCGACGGCCGGTCCGCACTCCCAGGGGCCGGAGGGGCGGAGGGAATCGGCACCCTCCGCCCCTCACCCTTGGGTGGAGCGCAGCCAGCGGGCGGTGGCCAGCGCCGCTTCCGTCTGGATCGTGACGATCCTGCCGATCGGATCGGCGAACGGGACGAGCTCGTCCTCCGCCGCCGCACACAGGCGCCGCAGGCGCTCCTCCAGCGTGTCCCGGACGGCCGTCAGGGTGGCTGGGCGGTTGTCCGCCGCCGCCTCGGCCTCCAGCAGCCGCAGGAACATCGCGCAGGCCCGCAACGGCAGGCGGCGCACAGTGTCGTGGATGCCGCTCGCCTCGGCCCGCGTGACGGTCCTGGCGGCGTCCGCCCGGTCCACGGCGCCTTCCAGCGAGGCGATCAGCAGGTGGGAGACGGCGAGCGTGTCGTCGACCGCCGCGTGGAACGGGGTGCGCGCGACGCACTGGTGGCGGATGTCCGTACGCGCCCGGGCCAGCGGTTCGAGCTCCTCGCGCAGCCGTACCGCGGCCGCTTTGACCAGGTGCCCGAAGGAGAGCCCGGCGTCCGAGGGGTCGTCGCACCCCGGAGTGGTCCACAGGGGCACCTCGGCGATGAGCGTGAACGTGCCGTAGCGGTCGGCGTAGTGCCAGCTCGACGCCCCGTACGTACGAGGGGTGCGCGCGTCCCCGCCGGTCTCCACGAAGTCGATGTGCTCGGCCGGCGGCAGCAGCGTGACGCCGGGCCCCGCGACCCGGTAGCCGACCGTGTCGATCGGCCCCAGGTCCAGCGGGACGCCCTGGCCCGCGGCGATCGCGGCCAGCTCGGCGGGCAGGCCGGGCACGTCGCGGCTGATCTGGAAGTACGCGCCGCCGAAGTCGGCGTTGTGCAGCGACAGCATGAACGCGGGCCGCAGCTCGTCGATGACCCGCATCAGGGCCAGGGTCTCCGGCAGCGGCCGGTCGAACCGCTTGCGCCCGGAAGGGATGGGGAAGGTCCATTCGGGCTGGTCGCTCATGGACGGGCGGTAGAAGTGTCGGTGATAGTGGCTGATCGTGTACGGCCCGCCGTACCAGCCCTCGTTCAGCCGGGCGCCGTCGGGATCCACGCACGCGATGAAGTGCCAGGTGAATCCTTGCCGCTCGGCCGGGTTCTCGCACAGCGCCGAGGCGAGGCGGAGCACGGTCAGGAAGCCGGCGGGCTCGTTGGCGTGCGGGCCGCCGAACACCAGGGCGTTCTGGCGGCCGTCTCCGATCGAGACCAGTTCCAGCGGCTCGCCCTGGCGGGAGGAGCCGATGCGGCGTCTCCTGCAGGTCGCGGGGAACCGGTCGCACAGCTCCCGCAATAACGCGGCCATGTGGTCAATGGTCGGGATCTCGCGCATGGGGGAAGCCTCTCAAGCGCGCGCCGCCACGTCACGTGCCAGATGCGGGACGTTACGCACTCTCGGCCGGATCACCGCAGACCGGGCAGGCGTCGAGCCGGGTGACGGACTGCTCCGCCGTCATCATCGTCAGGAGGTCGAAGTGGACCACCCGCCCGGCCAGGGCCACCGGGACCACGCCGGTGAGGAACCGGACCGCCTCGGCGGCGAGGAACCCGGCCACGATCGAGCAGAGCGGCCCGAACGCCGGGATGATCCGCCCCTGATTCTGTACGACGGGCAGCTCCCGCCCGTCATTGCGGACCCGCAGCTCCTCGTCCAGGCAGGCCAGGCAGGCCGAGCTCCCCGGCACGACCAGCGGCCCCGCGATGCCCAGGTGCTGGGTGAACCCGCCCGGCAGGAACGGCACCCCGGCGGCCAGGCAACCGGCGTTCGTCCAGCGGCGGATCTGCGGCTGCGGGCTGTCGGCGGTGGCGATGACCAGGTCCGCGCCGGCGACCACGTCCGCGACGTCCCCGGCGCTGGTCAGCGTGCGGTGGTGCGTCTCCACCTTGAGCGCCGGGCTGTGCTCCACGAGCCTGCGGGCGGCCGTGTCCACCTTCGGGTCACCGACATCCTCCGCCTTGTACAGATATTGGCGGTGAAGGTTGGACTCGTCCACGTCGTCCTGGTCGACGAGCCGCAGCCGCCCCACCCCGGCCGTCGCCAGTTGCAGGGCGACGAACCCGCCTATCCCACCGACGCCGAGGACGGCCACAGTACGCCCGGCGAGGTCCCCGATCATCTCGGCGGCCCGTGACGCGGGCTGGAACATGGAGAAGAACAGCGCCTGCCGCGACGAAGGCCCGTGGCGCGTCAGCAGCTCGACCTCCTGCTCCTCGACCAGGATCCGGGCCGCGAGCAGGGCGGTGATGGCCTGGTCCACCTCGGCCGCCGTGACGCCGCCGATCCCGGCCGTGAGGCTGACCAGCTCCTCGCGGGGCAGCGGGGTGGAGGCGCATCGGCGTACGAGCTCGCGCAGGGCGGGGGCGGCGGACCGGAGCACCTTTCCCGTTCCCGGCAGATCGCCCAGCCGGACGAGTTCCCGATGGTCGTCAACGAACAGCGGAAACGCCGGATTGACCAGAACGCGAGACAATATCCGCTCCAAGCGGGGGCACGGCACGGGATTGGCGACAGGCGGGTCACCAATCCCGCGATGAGTTTCAGCTGTTGCTGTTACCGCAGGTGAGCTCTACTTCCTCTACCTGCGTGATCGTGATCTCCATGTAGGTTCCCCCTCCCGATGATGTGGGGACATATGTGGCTATTGAGAAGAATGCCCCCGAGCGAGGAAGTTAGTTTCCCGGAACGCGAGTGTCCAGCGGTTTGGACATTAAGGAGCCGGTTCGATGGCCGGCGCAGCTCCGAAACAGGGTTTACGGAGTATCCGGTTTCGCGCGATAAGCACGGAGAAATGCTTTCACCCCGTCGACCACCACCCTCTCGATCTCGTCCTCTCCTAACGGAGCCGCGCCGAACAGCGATCGGTTGCTCAGCACACTGCCGACCAGCACGACGAGATGTTCCGCGGCGACGACGGGGTCCGGCACGTCGAGCAGGCCCTGCTCGCCCAGCCGGGCCAGGCGCGCGGCCAGCGCCCGCTGATCTGGCCCGACGGGACGCCAGCCGTCCAGCAGTTCGGGGAAGTGCACCACCTCAGCGATCATCAACCTCGTGATCGCCGAACGTTCGGGGCAGCGGACCACGGCGTGGGCGAACCCGCGGCCGAAGGCCAGCAGGGCGGCCTCCAGGTCACGCACCTGGCCCAGGGTGCGGTCGAGCAGGTCGCCGAACTCCGCGCTCCGCGTGGCGCAAGCCTCCTGGATCACCGACAGAAAGAGCTGTTCTTTGTCCAGGTAATAGTCATAAATGGTGCGTTTAGACACACCAGCCTTGGTCGCGATGGTGTCAACGCTGGTCCGGGCGAATCCTTCTTGAAGGAAAGCTTCAAGCGCCGCCCGCTCGATGACGGCCCGCTTGACGGGCGAGCCTTGTCGCCCCCTTGCCGTGTAGCGCCCCCTCCGCAATGCGGCTCTCCTATCGTGGAGTACGGCTCTGGCGTTTTTCGCGCTCTATGTATGAGGCGTTCCATGCCGTTCCACGCCGGGAGACCTGATGCCGCTCAGCCCCCTCCTAGGGAAGCTCGATGGCCAAGGCGTGCTGGAAGACGTTGCGCGGATCCCACCGGGCCTTCACCCGTTGGAGGCGTGGGTAGTTGTCCTTGTAGTAGAGCGTGTGCGCGGGCACGCCTGAGGTGTTCCATGTCGGGTCGGCCAGGTCGGCGTCGGGGTAGTTGATGTAGGAGCCGTCGTTGACCTCGCCGGGTACGGGCACGCCGCCGGTGTCGGCGTACACCTCACGGTAGAAGTGGCGGACCCAGGCGAGGTTGGCCGCGTCGTCTTTTTCGTCACCCCAGATGGTCTGGTAGACCGCCTTCATGACCACGTCTCGCTGGGCGATCGCGGTGGCCCCCGGCGCCACCGCGCGGACCTGGCCGCCGTAGCCGATGAGCAGCATGCCGGAGTCCGGCCCGCCGGTGGAGTTCGTCAGGTTGCGGTGGACGGCCGCGAGCTGGCTCTCGGTGAACGAGCGACGCAGGTAGCCGGCCTTGATCTTGTACCGCCGGTTGATCACGTCACCCGGCTCGCCGCTGCCCGGCCAGGTCATCCGGTGCAGCCACGGTATCGTCCGCCGGATGTCGAGCGCCGGCGTGAGGTCGACACCGGCGGTCACCGCGGACACGAAGCCGGTCACCATGCGGTCGGCGTCAGGGAGGTCCGCGTCGATCTGCGCGACCAGCGTGACGGTGCCGCCGGCGCGGTGCGACAGCAGGAGGATCCCGTACAACCCGGCGTATGGAGAGCCGGGCGCGCTGTTGCGCTCGTGCCAGGTCCCGAAGTTACGCAGCAGCCCGCTGAGCGCCTGTTCGGTCATGTGCTCCCAGGACCAGAGGACCGCGTGCTGCAGCATCCGCCGGGGCGAGGCCGGCAGCAGCTTGGCCGGGTCGGTGCCGGTGGAGTCGGGCGAGCGCAGCCAGTAACGGGTGACCACGCCGAAGTTGCCGCCGCCACCGCCGGTGTGCGCCCACCACAGGTCATGGTTCGGGTCGTCCGGCTCGCGGGTAGCGACCACCGCGCGGATGGTGCCGTCGCGGTCGACCACCACGACCTCCACGCCGTACAGGTGATCCACCACCGAGCCGTACCGCCGGGACAGCGGCCCGTACCCGCCGCCCGCGAAGTGCCCACCGGCCCCCACCTCCGGGCAACTGCCCCCAGGGATCGTCACCCCCCAGCCCTTGAACAGCGTCCGGTACACATGACCGAGGGTGGCTCCGGGTTGCACGGCGAACGCCCGCCGGCCGGCGTCATAGCCGACCGCGTCCATCGGGGACAGGTCCAGCAGCACCCGTACCGCCGGATCGGCGGTGAGATTCTCGAAGCAATGCCCGCCGCTGCGCACCGCGACCCGCCGGCCGGACCGCACCGCCTCCGACACCGCGCGCACCACCTGATCGGTCGACCCGGCCACCCGGATCTCGTCCGGCCGGCCCGCGAACCGGAAGTTGTTGCCCCGCAACAGGTTGTCGTAGCGAGGGTCGCCCGGACGTACCGTCACCGGTCCGAATACCGCCGCGTCCGGTACCGCCGCGGCGGCGGCCACCCCGGCACCCAGCGCGGTGACCGCCACAGCACCCGCACCGGCGAGCAGCCCACGACGACTCACCGCTGCGCCGCTCGTACTCTCATCGCTCACTTCTGGCATGGGTCTCGCTCCTTTTCGATGGGAGACCTCAGCCTCTCCGTCCGGCCACAAGCCGCACATCACCCCATGTCATGAATCGGCGGCTGAACTTTCCGCCCCTCTGAACGGCTGATCCGCCCCACCGATCGGCTGACCGGCGGCAGGATAAGGTCAAGATCTTCGGAGGGAGGTTCGGTGGGGAGACTGAGCAGGCGCGGGCTGCTGACCGCCTCTGGCGCGGGCGTGGTGGCCGGCGCGGCGGCGACGGCGGGCGCCTTTCTGCTGGGCGAGGCGGAGCCGCCGGCGAGCGCGGCTCCGGCCCAGGTCGTGGACTTCCATGGGCCGCACCAGGCAGGCATCGCGACGCCCGTACAGGACCGCCTTCACTTCGCGGCCTTCGACGTGGCCGTGGGCACGCGCGAGGAGCTGATCGCGCTGCTGGTCTCCTGGACCAGGGCCGCCGAGTCGATGACGGCGGGCCGGGTCAGCGCCGCCGACGACTCCGGCGAGGCCCTCGACCTGCCCGCCTCCCGACTGACGCTGACCGTCGGATTCGGGCCCACGCTGTTCGAGCGGGCGGGGGAAGATCGCTTCGGCCTGGCCGCCTCGCGGCCTCCCGCGCTGGCCGACTTACCGGCCTTCCCCGGTGAGAAGCTCGACCCGGCACGCGGCGGCGGCGACATCGCCGTCCAGGCGTGCGCCGACGACCCGCAGGTCGCGGTGCACGCCATCCGCACGCTGGCCCGCATCGGGCTGGGCCGGGTGAGCATGCGGTGGTCGCAGCTCGGCTACGGCAAGACCTCCTCGACCACGCCCACCCAGCTCACCCCGCGCAACCTCATGGGCTTCAAGGACGGCACCGACAACATCCCGCACGACGACCACGCCGCGCTCGACCAGCACGTCTGGGTGGGCGCCGCCGACGGGCCCGCGTGGATGGCGGGCGGCAGCTACCTGGTCGCGCGGCGGATCCGCATGCACCTGGAGGCGTGGGACCAGGCCTCCCGGCAGGACCAGGAGGCCACGATCGGCCGTACGAAGACCGAGGGCGCCCCGCTCGGCGGCAAGGGCGAGCGCGACAGGTTCGATCCGGCCGTGCTCCCCGCCGACTCGCATGTGCGCCTGGCCCATCCTTCGTCCAACGGCGGTGTACGGCTGATGCGGCGCGGCTACTCCTTCGTGGACGGCAGCGACACCCAGGGACGCATCGACGCGGGCCTGTTCTTCCTGGCCTACCAGCGCGACCCGCGCCGCCAGTACGTGCCCGTGCAGCGCAGGCTGGCCACCGGCGACCGGCTCTCGACCTACATCCGGCACGTGGGGTCGGGCCTGTGGGCGTGCCCACCCGGCGTGTCTCCGGGCGGGCACTGGGGCGACACGCTGCTGGGCTAGAGCTCGCCCTGGCGGATCCAGCCGCCGGGCACCAGCCGGGCGAGCTGCTCGCGCAGCAGGTCGCGCAGTGGCCCGTCGGGCTGCTCGCCGTAGAGCTGGAGCAGCCTGGCCGGCCGCTCCAGGATCTCCTCGGGGTCGTCCTGGCGGTCGGTGTAGTCGGTGATCAGCTCCGGCAGGCGGGCGGCGACGTGCTCGTCCAGCCCGAGCCGGACCGCCGAGCACAGCGCGTACTCCCAGGCCACCAGGTAGCGCCAGAGCTTGTCCTCGCCCTCGAAGTAGGCGCGCTCCAGCCGGGAGAAGGCGCCGAGCACCGCACCGTGGTCACCGTCGCGATAGGCGAGCACGATGAGGTGGAACAGCGCCCACTGATGCCCGCGCCGCAGCAGCTCCGCCCGCTCGAAGGCGGCCCGCGCCTCGGCGTGGGCGCCCAGCAGGTAGAGAGCGTAGCCCCGCACGTAGTGGGCGTCGGCCGAGCCGGGGGCCTCCTTCAGCAGCCGCTCGCTCTCGCGCAGCAGCCGCCCGAACGTCTCTGGAACCTCCGGCCCGTCCTCCGCCGCCTCGATCAGCTCGACGATCGGGGTGTCAGCGGGCACCGCTCACCATCCTCCGGAGTGGCCGGTGGATCTGCCGTTGGCCATCCAGCGCTTGGCGGTGGCGCGCAGCTCCCTCTCGATCTCCGGCAGCATACCCGGGTGCTCCCTGATGAAGCGTTCGAGATCCCTGGCGGCGGCCTTGAAGCCTTCGCCGTGCCGCCCGCTCTCGAAGCCGCCGTCGCCCCGGTACCTGTCGCGGATCTCGCGCTTGACGGAGTTGGCCCATTCCGACGGGGACAGCCAGCCGCAGGGGTACTTGGGACGCGGGCTGTTGTGGACGAGGACGTCGCTGCCGCCCTGGACCACGTAATAGCTGTGCGGGCCGTCCACGCTGAGGTTGTGGACGCGCTGGCTGTCGCGGTGCTCGGTCTCCACCGCCGACACCTGGACGAGGGTGCCCGCCGAAGTACGCAGCCACATGCCCGGCCGCAGCTCCGAGGCAGGCAGCCAGGTCTTCAGCGCGGGCACCCAGAACGGGTGGTTGTCGGTGGCGACCAGCACCCCGCCCGCGATGCCCACCTTGACCAGGTCCTTGGCACCCTGGCTGGTCATGGTGGCCACGACCGGCTGCGAGCTCGTCTTTCCGGTTTCGGGGTCGGTCGCCAGGACCCGGTCGCCGACCGCGACCTCCTCGATGGCCTTGGCGCTGCCGTCGGCCATCCGTACCTTGGTGCCCGGCACGAAGCTGCTGGTCAGGCGGCAGGTCTTGCCGACGCTCTCCACCACTTCATCGCCGTACTTGCCGAAGCGGGCGAACTTGGTGCCGCCGAAGGTGATCGAGCCCAGGGCACCCTCCAGACAGCCCTTGCCGAAGCCCCGGGCGTAGTCGCCGAAGGAGTGCTTGCGGCCGAGCAGCGCACCGGCGACGGTGTTGATCACGCCGTTGCCGACGCACGCGCCCACGGCCGCGACCACCTGCGGCGGGATCGTGCCGTCGGGGTCGGTGTAGTCGGCCGGGTCGCCCAGCGCGTACTCGTAGAGGTTGTAGCCACCGCCGAAGCCGATGGTGTCCTCGGAGACGAACCGGCGCAGCGACGGGGAGTACAGGCGAGACCTGTTGTCCTGCAGCCCGCCGGGGATCGGCGCGCCGGAGACCCGGCCGGTCCAGCGCACGGTGTTGGGGTCGTCGGCCGCGGAGGACGTGGTGGCGCCGAACAGGTCGTAGCCGTAGGTGGTGGTGATCTGGCCCGAGCCGTCGGTCAGGGCCAGCGTGGAGCCGAGCGCGTCGGGGAGCAGTCCCTGGACCTGGCCGTCGCCGCTGATCCTGGCCAGGGCCTCGTCCTGGCCGAAGCCGTTGAGGAAGGAGACGTCCGCCCCGCCGGGCCCGCTCTGCCCGATGAGGGCGTCGCCGTCGAAGCGGAAGCGGGTGGTGTCGGAGCCGGTGGTGCTGCCGACCCTGCGCCCTGCCGGGTCGTAGCCGAGGGTCGTGGTGACGCTGCCGTCCGACACCGTCACGAGCTCGCCGCGGGCGTTCCAGGTGTAGGTGAAGGCGCCGTCGGAGGTGAGGTTGCCGGCCGGGTCGTAGCCCAGGGTCCGGCCGCCGTTGCCGGTCAGCCGGTTGGCGTCGTCGTAGGTGAGGCCGGTGGCGGGGGCGGGGAGCTGGGCGCGTACGAGGGTGCCGCGCATCCGGGTCCGGCGCCCGAGCCGGTCGTAGTCGTAGGCCACGTCGCCGACGCCGGTGGTGCCCCGCTTGTAGCCGATCGAGGTGAGCAGGCCAGACTTGTCGTAGCCGTAGGCGGCCGTGATCCCGCCGGGCAGTGACTTGGAGGTCATCCTCGCGTCGTCGTCATAGCCGTACACGGTGCTGACCGCGCCCCGGGTGACCGACTTGAGCAGGCCGTTGGGGAAGTAGTCGTAGCCGACCGCCGGCTGGCCCGAGGCGGTCATGGACTTCAGCCGCCCGGCCGCGTCGTAGGTGTAGCCGACGGTCCCCGCCGAGCTGGTCTCGGAGGTCAGGTGGTCGAGGTCGTCGTAGCCGTAGGCGATCTTCCCGGCGCCGGTGGTGCTGTCGCTCAGCTCACGGATGCGGCCTCTGTCGTCGTACTGGGCGCTCTGGGTCGACTCGTAGTTCTGGCCGTTCTTGCCGAAGCCGGTGAAGGTCGCGCGGCCGAGCTCGTCGTAGCGGTACTCGGTGACCTTGCCGCGCCGGTCGGTGACCGTGGACAGGCGGTTCATGCCGTCGTAGGTGAAGGTGTCCTTCGCCCCGAGCGGGTCGGTGCGTTCGAGCAGTCTGTCGGCGTTGTCGTAGCGGTAGGAGGTGATCTTTCCGCGGGCGTCCTTGACCGAGGCGATGTTGCCGTTCTCGTCGTAGTCGAAGATCGTCTCGTCGCCGCCCGCGTCGGTGACCGACTTGAGCATGTCGGCCGCGTCGTAGACCCGTCCGGTCGAGGTCCCGTCCGGGGCGATCGTCTCGATCACGCGGTTGGCCGCGTCCCGGACGAAGCGGGTCTTGCGTCCCTCCGGGTCGGTCACCGTGCTCAGCGCGCCGTCGATGTAGTCGTAGGTGGTGACGCGCCCTTGCGGGCTGGTCCGGGTACGCGGGTGGCCCTGGGCGTCGTAGCTGGTCTTCCAGGTCTTGCCCAGCGCGTCGGTGATCTTCTCCGGGTTGCCGTACGCGTCGTACTCGAAGCGGGTGACGGCTCCCGTGGGGTCGGTCAGCGTGTCCGGCCTGCCGTACGGAGTGCCCTGGTACGTGGCGTGGCCGGTAACGGTGGCCGACCCTGCCGCGCCCTTGAGCTCCAGGGGGTTGCCCGCGGGGTCGTAGGTGATCGTCGTGGTGCGGCCGAGGCCGTCGTCGATCGTCCTGGGCAGGTCGCTGTCCGGGTCGCGGGTGATCCTGATGGTGTGCTCGCGGCCGGTCCCCGCCGCCTGGGTGTCGGTGGCCAGGTAACCGAGGGCGTCGTAGGTGGTCTTGCGTACGGCGCCGTCCGGCTCGGTGACCTGGGCGGCGACGACTCGCGAGCCGTCGAGGGCGTAGGTGAAGGCGTAGGTGCCCTGGCCGAGGATCGTCTGGGTGGCGACCCTGCCGTTGGCGTCGTAGACGTTGGTCAGGTAGGTGTGGCCGCGGGAGTCGGTGATGGCGTTCATCCGGCCCGCGGTGTCGTAGCCGTAGGTGGTGGCGTGGCCGGTCGGGCCGGTCACGGTCCTGAGCCGGTCTCCGTCGTAGCCGTACGTCACCGAGCGACCCGCGTTGTCCTCCACCTTGGTGACCCGGTCGGCGGCGTCGTGCGAGTAGCTGAGCCAGAACCCGTTCGGCGAGCGGACCTCCGTGATCGGCCCGAGGTAGCTGCCGAAGCTGTTCTTGTACTTGCGCAGGATCTTGACGGTGTTGCCCTGCGCGTCCCGGATCTCCTGCAACGGCGCCTCGTCGCCGAAGACGTAGGTCATGCCGTTACGCAGCTTGAGGTGCCAGCCGCCTTGGTTGCACCCGCCCACGTAGTGGAAGGTGGACCCGGTGAACTCCGGCGAGGTGTCGCGGGCCTCGAAGGCCGCGTCACAGAACCCGGTGCCCGGCGAGGTCCGCACATAGTGCACCTGGGAGCCGTCGGGGAAGTTGAGGTCGGCCTCCTGATACTGCTTCCGCGACGACAGGTACATGTTGTACAGGTCGTTGCTTCCGATGCCCATGGAGCGCTTGCGGGTGTCGCCCGGGTTGTAGCCGCGGTTGACGGTCAGCGGCATGACATCGTCCACCATGAGGTCGGTCTGGCTCAGGGTGAACAGTCCGCTGCCGAGGTCGACGGGGTCGCCCGAGGAGTTCAGGAACTTCAGCAGCCACTTCCACAGCGGCTCCTCGTTGCCCGGCACGTTGATCATGGCGCCGTCGAAGTCGGAGATCGCCGTACCCGCATCGGGGATGACCTGCCGGGCGGCCTGATCGACCTTGCCCGCGCCGAAGATCTCCCAGCCCTCGCCGCTCTTGTCGTAGTGCCAGAAGTTGACCCGCTGCCCCGCCGTGAGCTTCAGGTAGTTCGGGTAGGTGATCTGGGCGGTCCCGCCCACCAGACGGCCGCCCGCGGGCTGGACCGTGTAGTAGACGGGCACGCGCACGCCGTCCGGCATGGGGATCGGCGTGCGGTCCACCGGGATCGGGGTCACGCCGACGCGCCGTACGGGCTTGCCGTCGGCGTCCTCGATCGTCACGCCCGCCGGGATGCGCACCTCCAGGCCGGGCACGCCCGGGTTGGAGAGCACGACCTCCTTGGTGGTCGGCGAGGGGATGTCGATCTCGTAGTCGGTGTCCAGGGCGGGCAGGTACGGCGTGTAGAACAGCTCGTTGTCGCCCGCCTTGAGCGGCACCTGCACGTCGAACACGCCGTACTTGAGCTTGCTCGTCGAGGCGCTACGGCCGTCGATGCGCAGGCGGCGCACGCCCTGGCGCAGGTCGGTGAGGTGGAAGGCGCCCTTGGCGTCCGTGCGGGCCTCGCGGCCGTCGGCGCGCAGGGTGACACCGGGCAGTGGCAGCCCCGCGGTGGTCTTCACGACCCCGGTGAGGCTCGCCTCCTTGTGCTTCTTCGAGGTGAACGTCGCCAGGGGCGCGCCGCGCTCGACCCCGTCGGGCAGTTTCGTCTGGGCCGTCTCGCCGGATTTCGCGGCCTGCTTGCCGGCGCGCGCGGCCGTCCCGACCGCGACGCGAACGGTGGCCGCGCCCGTCTCGGCGTCCTTGGGGCTGATCTTCAGGGTGTAGGTGCCGGCGGCCGTCAGGGTGGCGACGCGGGAACCGTTCGCGGACAGGCACGAGGTCCACACGCGCGCACCGGTGGGCGGCCACAAGTCCGAGGTGAGGCAGCTCGTGTACGTCTCGTTCACCATGGTGATCTTGATGCTCTGCCCGGCGGTGGCGGTGAAGGTGACCGCCGAGTTCTGGCCGGCCTTGGTCGTGGTGACCACGACGTCCGCTCCGCCGACGGTCGCCGCCTTCTGCGCGTCGGCGGGCACGGCGACCAGGGTCACCGTGATCGTGCCGGTCCAGCCGTCCTTAGGGTCGAAGGCCAGCCGGTAGGCCCCTGCGACGGGTAACTCCAGCGTGTCGATGTACTCGGCCGCCTGGTAGGCACAGGTGTTCTTGAACAGCTCGGTGCCATCCGGCTTGAGCAACCGCACGTCCAGCGCACAGGCGGGCGCCCCGGCCGGAATGGCCAGTTTGGCGAAGATCCGCTGCCCGGCCGTACCGGTGAACGTCACCGCCCCGCCCTGGCCCGGCTTGGCGATCGCCACCGCGGCCGGGGCGGCGTCCGGCGAGGTCGGCACCACCACGTCGGCGGGGACGCCGGTCAGGGCGAACGTCAGCGTGCCCGTCCAGGCTTCCTTGGGGTTGATCGTGAACCGGTAGGCGCCGTCGGCGGGCAGGGTGATCGTGTCCAGGTACTCGGCCGCCTGGTAGACGCAGGTGTCCCTGAACAGCTCGGTGCCATCCGGCTTGAGCAACCGCACGTCCAGCGCACAGGCGGGCGCCCCCGCCGGAACGGTCAGCTTGGCGAAGATCCGCTGCCCCGCCGTACCGGTGAACGTCACGGCGGCGTCCTGGCCGGGCTTGGTGATCGCCACCGAGGCCGCGGCCGCGTCCGGCGAGGTCGCCACCACCACGTCGGCGGGCACGTTCAGCACCTGCAGCGTCGGCGTGCCCGTCCAGGCGTCCTTGGGATTGATCGTGAACCGGTATACGCCGTCGGCGGGCAGGGTGGCCGTGTCCAGGTACTCGGCCGCCTGGTAGACGCAGGTGTCCCTGAACAGCTCGGTGCCATCCGGCTTGAGCAACCGCACGTCCAGCGCACAGGCGGGCGCGCCCGCCGGAACGGTCAGCTTGGCGAAGATCCGCTGCCCCGCCGTACCGGTGAACGTCACCGCCCCGCCCTGGCCCGGCTTGGGGATCGTCACCGACGCCGGGGAGGCGTCCGGCGAGGTCGCCACCACCACGTCGGCGGGCACGTTCAGCACCTGCAGCGTCGGCGTGCCCGTCCAGGCGTCCTTGGGGTTGACCTTGTAGCTGTAGGTGCCGTCCGCCGGCAGGCTGACCGTGTCCAGATACTCGGTCGCCTGGTAGAGGCAGGTGCTCCTGAACAGCTCGGTGCCGTCCGGCTTGAACAGCCGCACGTCCAGGGCGCAGGAGGGCGCGCCCGCCGGGACGGTCAGCTTGGTGAAGATCCGCTGGCCCGTCGTACCGGTGAACGTCACCGTCCCGTTCTGGCCCGGCTTGACGATCGCCACGTCGGACGGGGCGGCGTCCGGCGAGGTCGGCACGGCCACGTCGGCGGGCACACCGATCACCGCCGCCTTGTACGTACCGGCGATCAGGCCCTTGGGATCGACGGCTACCCGGTACGTACCGGACACCGGCAGCGTGACCGTGTCGAGGAAGGAGTCGACCGCGTATACGCACGTGTCCTTCACCAACTCGGTGCCGTCGGGGGCGCGCACACTGGCGGCCACGTCGCAGGCCCTCGTGCCGGTCGGCATGCCGAGCTTGGTGAAGACCCGCTGGCCGGCCGTCGCGGTGAAGGTGAAGGCGGCCTGCTGACCGGGGAGGGTCGTGGTGAGGGTGCCCTGTGCCCCGTCAAGGGCGAGCTGCGTCGTGGCGTCGGCGACGGCGGAGGCCAGAACGTCCACCTTGCCGGTCTGGGCGTCCTGCGGGTCGAGCAGCACGGCGTAGGTCCCGGCTTTCGAGCCTTCCGGCAACTCCCATTCCCAGGTGGTGCTCGTGCACACGCTCTCGCTGTGCAGCGAGGTCCCGTCGGGGCCGTACACGGTGATGGGCAGGCAACCGGAGAAGGTCTTTCCGGACATGTAGAGCATGGCGCGCTGTCCGGCCTCCACATCGAACAGCGTCAACGCGATCTGCTCGGCCGCGCCGATCTGGACCGCGGTGAGGGTGTTCTGGGCCAGCCGCACCGCGCCACCCGTACCGATGTTGGCGGCCAGGTAGGGCGCGGGCGGGACGACCACGTCACCGGCGGAGACCGCGCTGCCGCCGGGGTTGACGACCTTCACGTGCCCGAACGCGGGGCCCGGCGGAAGCTTGACCTTCAGGTCGCCCGTGGTGGCCTGCGTCACCTGGATCTTCGATCCGTTGAGCGAGGTGATGTTGCGGATCCTGTCCGCGTCGAAGCCGCTGCCGGGCACGGTGACCTCGGCCCCCGCGTCGCCGACCGTGATGCCGGCCAGGGTGACCGCGGGCTTGGTCCGGGTTCCGGTGACCTTGAAGCCCTTCCAGGCTGCGGACTTACCGCCGATGGTCACGGTGACGTCGCCCGAGGCGGCGCCGTCGGGGACCGTCACGGTGATGGTGTGGTCGGTGACGGCGCTGGGGGCCGCGGTGGTGCCGCCGAAGGAGACCGTCACCGCGGACTTGTCCGTGCCGAACGCGGTGCCGTAGACCGTCACGGAGGTGCCCGGAGTGGCGTTGGGCGGGGAGACCTGGGCGACCGCCAGCGTACCGGCGGGCAGGTCGCGGACCTCGGTGATGTTGCCCGCAGGATCATGGCTGATCTTCGAGCCGTCGCCCGGCTGGGCGAACACACCGGTCACGCGACCGTTGGCGTCGTGCGCGTACGACACGTCGGCGCTCTGCGCGGCCGCCTGCTGCTTGGCGGCCGGTTCTTTCGCGGCCTCCACCCGCGTCGTGGCGGCGACCGGGACTGTGGTGGTTCGAGGTGGTGCCGGTGGCCCCAGAGAGGCGACCAAGGCAGCAACAACTAAACCCGCGACCACCCGCATACGACACCCCGGTTCAAATTATGATCAACCCGGGCAAACCATAAGGATCATTACAAAGCCCCGTCAATGATCTCGGACCAAGTTGTAGGACACCCGAGCTCAGGCCTGCTCGGCATGGCTCGGTTCGGGACGCTGGAGGGGCGGCCGTGCTCAGTCTCCCGGCCTGTTCCACCTGCGGATCGTGGCGTGGTGCGGCGCCCAGGCCGTCCACACGTCGCGCCCCCAGGCCCAGACCAGTCGCTCATGCTCGGCGCCGTCACGGGCGGCGAGCACGTCGACGACGGTCATCAGGCCGTGCAGCGGCGGTGGCCGCAGCCAGTGGAAGTAGTCCGGCCGGTCAGCCATCATCCGCTTGTGCAGTGCCGGCCCCTCGCGCGGGTCGACGTCGTCCTCGACGAACAGGCACAGCGTCATCAAGCACAGGGCCAGGCTCTGGATCTCCCGTCGGCTGCGGCCGCCGGGGTGCTGCGCGATGTAGGAGTCCACGACCAGCTGGTGGACGTGGCGATAGGCGGCGACGCTGTACGAGAGCGCCAGCAACTCGCCGTAGCGCCCCCAGCACTCGGCCGACGCCCCACGCTCGTCAGGGAGCGGCCCACCGGTGGCCGGGGCCACCAGCCCGCACCCGGGACAACTGGTCATCAGCCGCCACGTTAGGGGGTGACGTAACGTCAGGGTCAAGCATCATTCGGCCAGCCGGAACCAGACCAACCTGCTGGTCTCGTCATGGCAGGATCCCCATTCCTCGGCGAGCGACTCCACCAACCACAGCCCCCGGCCTCCGTCGTCGTCGAGCGCCGGGAGGCGTACGACAGGCGCGGTGGTGGAGGACCCGGCGTCGGTCACCTTCACTTGTACGGTCGTGCCGGTTCGGGCGATCTGGACCGTCACCCGTCTGGAGCCGGAATGAGTGATGGCGTTGGTGACGACCTCGCTCAGCAAGAGAAGCGCGTCGTCAAGAAACGATGGCGGGCCACCGACGGACAGCACGGAACCCGCCCAGGCGCGGGCCTCGGGAACGGATACCTCCGCCGCCGGGAATTCTCTGCGCCAGGTGACAGGTGGCGCGTTCGTGAATGCCGTCCGGGACCGGTCGTGGTAATTGTGAAGCGGCCTTTTCATGCGTTCACCTCCGCCACGATTATGTCGGCGGCATTGGCGGCGTTCGCCACCACCCATTTGTCACGCCGCCAGAGCCGTGCCCACCATGGCCGCCAGGTGAACACCCAGTCGTGGTGACGGCGGATGGCGGTGATGTGGACCGTGGCGCCGTTCCCGGAAAGCATCTCCAGAACCGGCCGGCCGATCACGGGGACGACCAGCGAGATGCGGATGCCCATACCGTGCAGCTCCCAGCCCAGCCGGGCGAGGTGGTCGAATCTCTCGTACTGTTCACGCGCCGTCATTTCTCTCCCGGCCATAGAAATCGATAGGCTGCGCTCAGCATGACTTCTTGGCGTCGAGTCGGCGGCCGGGTCACCAAGCCAAGTCAGAACGCATAATGACGATCACTGGTCAGGCGTGGTTTAAATGGTGTCGCCGGACAAAGAGGCTTTCCGTTTTTCTCTGATTAGAGAGGAAATGTCATGAATGTTGTGCCGTCTCTCGATCCAGGGTCCCCGCGCGTGCGATTCGGTGCCGAGATGCGGCGGCTACGGGAGGCCGCGGAGCTGTCGCAGGCCGCCGTGGCGGCTCGGCTCGGGTGCACGCAGACGCAGGTGAGCAGGCTGGAGAAGGCGACCCGCACGCCGTCGCGGTCCGACGCCGAGCGACTGGACCTGCTGTTCGGTACGGCCGAGGGCGTTTCCTTCACCCGGCTCTATCAGAGCATCACCGCCCAGTCCGGCAGTCCGGTCTGGTTCCGGAGTTGGGTTGAGGAGATCGAGCCCACCCTCCTCGTCCTGCGCTCCTGGGATCCCCTTCTCATCCCGGGGCTCCTGCAGACCGAGGCATACGCCCGTCACATCTTCAGCCAGGGACCGCAGATCACACCCGAAGATGTGGATGAACGCGTCGAAGCTCGCATGCGTCGGCAACACATCCTCGATCGGAAGAAGCCGCCCATGCTCCTGGCACTCGTCGATGCGGGTGTACTGCGCCGCAGAATCGGCGGCCCCGAGGTGATGCGTGAGCAACTCGGCCATGTGCTGGAGCTGGCCCAGCGACCTGCCGTCTTCGTCCAAGTCGTCGACCCAGAATGCGTTGCGGGCCTGGCAGGGGCCTTTATGATCGCCAAGCTCCCGAACCACCAGCCTGATGTCGTCAGTTCGGACTCACCGACGCAGGCGCATATCACGACGGACCATGACATCGTCACCTCTATTTGGCAGCGCTATGAGGCGATACGGCTATGGGCTTATCCTGAGCGCGTATCCCTCAAGATGATCGAGGAAGCGAGACGCGCATGGACCTGAGCGCTGCCGCGTGGCGGAAATCATCGCGCTCTTCGGACAACGGCGGCCAGTGCGTCGAAGTCGCCATGAACCTTCCCGGAGTAGTCGCCGTTCGCGACAGCAAGGACCCGAACGGCCCCAAACTCCTCTTCTCCCCCACCGACTGGAAGACATTCGTCAACAGCCTCAAGGCCGGCGACGCCCAGTACCTCCGCGAATAATCGAAACTGAAGGGGCTGACACGACAGATGTAGTTCGTGACCAGCAGCATGCACGACACGGTATGGCGGCCTGCCACGGCGTCGTCAGTCTTCTCCCAGGCCGCTTTCAGCTCCGCGAGCAGTTCCGGCCGGTCGGAGGCGAGGTCGGCCTGCTCGCGGGAGTCTCGCGTGAGGTCGAACAGATAGTCCGTGCCGTCGGCGTCCTGGTAGTACTTCCAATCGCCGCGCAGCAGATATCCCGCCAGGCTGATGCCGTCCAGCGGGTAGGCCGGCGGCTCTGCGTCGCCAAGGACGTCGAACTTCTCTTCCTCTGAAGTCCGTGAAGCTCCACACGTCCTCAACGTGGCGGATCCAGCACGCTCGATCCGCGCCGGCTCGGGCTGGTTTCGTTCGAGTACGTCCCGCCGCCCATGACGTGAAATCCCCCGCCGCGCCCGGATTCGGGGCACACCACGACCTCCGGCAGGCCCGGCGTGGTTCAGTAGCGGTAAAGCGAGAGGCGGCTGCCGAAACAGCCGCCTCTCAGACGATGGTTCTAGCCGGTTTCGGCGCTACATCGGGTCGCAGGGAAGGCCCCAGCTCGAATAGCCGCCACCAGGCTCATGGTGCCAGAGTTCGGCGCAGATGTTGGTGCCTGCGGCCGCTGGCCAGGGGTTGTTGAACGTCAGTGTGGCGCCGGCGTAGGTGTAGGTGCCGGTGTTGGTGTCATGGCCAGGGCTCCAGACATGGATGTGGTAGGTGCCGTTGGGGCCGCAGCGGCTTTGGTGCTGGAGCGTGATCCTGTTGTTCTGCGCCCACAGCCCCAGGCACCTGCTGATCCCGGTTGGTTTCTTGGCCAGGTTGGTGGCTGTGGCAGAAGCAGGTGCTACCGCGATCGTCGCGGTGGCCGCGAGAAGGGCCGCCGTCGTCAGGAAGCGGCCCAGAACTCGGGCCTTGTTAAACTTTCGTGCTGTCTGCATCGAGTCTCCCCGTGAGTTCGACAGAGCGATTGCAATAAGCCTCACAGTGCGCGATTGCCGTCACCAGGACTTGCGCCGGTCATTTCCCGGTCTTTCCTGCTGTCTGGACCTCAGCTTCACGCCCATCCAACAGGAGCGGGGGTTCACTTGCGGAACGGGTTGGGGATCTCGCAGGCATCGCGTCGTGCACCGGCTCAACGATCTTGGCCACGCCCACCGCTACATCCCGCCCGCGCCGTCGCCGCGGCGGGTCAGGCGAGTTTGCCGCGCAGGCCGGCCAGTGCTTCGTCAGCGGGGGCCAGGATGCGTTCGTCGCATGGGCCACCCCGCAGCGGGAGGCGCTGCGGAGACGTATCCGGTTCACAGCCGTGCGCGACGTGGTCGTCCACGAGACTGCCGACCCGGTGACGCACTGGCGCTGTGGTTCAAGTCGTTCGAGCAGCGGTTTCCATCGTCACCTGGATGGCGGCCGATGGACGTACAGGATGAGCGAGGTCAACGTGGACAGCGCCATCGCGCGCTTACGGACGTTTTCCGGAGCGGGGAGGTGACCGTAGTTTGCCGAGGGTACCTGGCCACGCTGGCCCCGACCCGCAACGGCTGACCGCTGGATGGCTTGCCGCGAACTGGTGACACTCCCACCGGCGCGTGACAGCCGCAGGCGGCCCGGTCTCCAGGAGACCGGGCCGCCTGCACGCCAAAGCCTTTACGGGACCCCGATCACCTGGAAGGTCGCGTCGTTGGCGAGGTTCCAGGAGGTCTGCTCAGAGATGTACAGGTGGTAGTCGGAATGGCGCAGCCATTGCGTGGGGAAATTGAACGACCTATAAGACACGCCGCCGGACACGCCCGACAGTCCGGGCTTGCGGTAGAAGGAAGCGTCCCTGACGAAGAGGTCGTACGACGGATCATTGGTGGAAGGCCGTGGGGCGAGTTTGATCCGGCCGTACTCGTGCCGCAGATACCAGCCGGGGAAATTCCGCGACTCGAACGAGATGAGGCCGCTCGTATTGCTGGTGCGATCGCTCGCCAGTCCCGGCACCTGCTCGAAGGCGAAGTCTCCATACGGAGAGCCGGCCGGGCAGGGTGAGATCTCGCCGAGCAGGTAGGCATGCCGTATGCAGTACCCGGGGATGTTGAGCGGCTTGAAGATGTTGTAGTTCGCGGCGTTGGCGGCGGTGGGCATGAACAGGGCCACTCCGATGGCGCATGCCACGACCGCCAGGACGAGCTTGCGCCATGAAATGTGGGGGTGAGAGAGCACCACGAAATCACCTTTTTCGAGAATCGGCTGATTACTGGTGCCATCTTTTGGCGGCGGCCTCTCTTCGGGCATGAGTAGGCCCCTGCTCAAGTGCGTCGACCTTGACGGCGGCTCTAGCTCACGGCCAGGGGGTCGCGCTCCGGGGATGACAGTCGTGCGGGCCGGGCCTGGCGGTACCAGTCGAGAATCTGCTCACCGGTCCAGAACTCGACGTCCTGGTGGGCACGGATGTGCTGCAGGACGTGCTCGAAATACCTCAGGCGGTGCGGCGCTCCCATGATGTACGGGTGCACGACCAGCGCCATGGCCCGGGCGGACTCCGCCGAGTCCTGGTACAGCTGGTCGAACTGGTCGACCGCCCGCTGGAAGTACTCACGAGCCGGGTGGTGCTGAATCAGCATCATCGCGACGTCCTACGCTGGAACCGTGTCTGACGATGACGGAACCCGGCCCGCCCGCGTCGAGGACGTGCACGAGCTGGCTCTGGCCATGCCGCACGTCACCGTCGAGTACGGGACCGGCGGCAACCCGGTCTACCAAGTGGGCCGGAAGTCGTTCATCTTCTTCCGCAACCCACGGCCGGACGCGGTCGACCCGGACACCGGGGAGCGCTATCCGGATGTGATCGTCTTCTGGGTCGATTCTGAGGCGGACAAGCAGGCGCTGGTTCAGGACGAGGCGTCGCCGTTCTTCACCACCGCGCACTTCAACGGGCACTCGTCGGTGCTGCTGCGGGCCGGTCTGATCGGTGAGCTCACCCGGAACGAGCTGGCCGAGGTGGTCCAGGACGCGTGGCTGTCCCGCGCGTCAGCGCGCAGAGCGGCAGTCTGGCTCCGCGCGCATCCCCCGGCCTGATCACACTCACAGAGCTCCCTCCGACAACTCGAACCACACAGCCTTGCCGGCAGCGGTCGGTGTGATGCCCCAGCAGCAGGCCAACTGGTCGATCAGATCCAGCCACTGGCCTTCGCGGGTGCCCGGGAGGGACGGATCAGCGTCCTCGACCTCGCAGCGCAGCGTGCCGTCCATGGACCACAAGGTGAGCCGGATCGGTCCCGTCCCCTGCTGGAACGCCTTGGTGATCAGTGCGCTGACGAGCAGTTCAGCGCTCTTGCTGTGATGGCTGACATGCCAGTCGGTCAGCTGGACTCGGGTCAATCGTCGCGCCCTGCGCACACAGGAGCGGCCGGCCGGCAGCGGCCATGTGGCCATATCGGAGTCGGGCGCATGGAGTGGCTCTTCCACGTGGCCGACGAGTGCCTTGAGCCTGGCCGATGTGGCGGCGATGAGGTTCCGCAGGTTCATGCCGCACCCCCCTGGAGGCTGGGATGTGCGGGGGTGGCGAACGCTGGTTCTCCGCCGACCCACGTTGCCTTGGTCGCGAGACCGTCGTTCAGCCACACCAGATCGGCATGCGCGCCGACCTCGATGCGTCCGAGGTCGGGGCGGGCGAGCAGATCGGCTGGGCGTGATGTCGTGGCCGCCACCGCGTCCAGCAGCGGCAGGCCCAGGTGAACCGCGTTCGCCAGCGCATGGTCCATACGCAGCGTCGATCCGGCGAACGCCCCGTTGGCCAGAGTGGGCGGGCGGCCCTTCTCGGCCTGGATGGATCGACTGCCGAGCCGGTATCGGCCCGGTGCGATGCCCGCCGCCGCCACGGCGTCGGTGACGAGCACCAGCCGCTCCCCTGCCATTCCGAAGGCCATTGCCGCGGCTTGGGAGCTGATGTGATGGCCGTCAAGGACCAAGCTGATGGATACTCGATCGTCTACCAGGGCCTGGCCGATGACCCCGGGGTCGCGGTGATGGAATGGCCGTTGCGCGTTGTACAGATGCGTGACCATCCGTGCGCCCGCGTCGACGGCGGCGCGTGTCTCCTCCGCGTTCGCGGCCGTGTGCCCGATGGAGACCAGGACGCCGGCCGAGGCGAGCCTTTCGATCGCCGTGAGCGCATGTGGCCGCTCCGGAGCGAGCGTGATCACCGCGAGGGTCCCGGGCGGCGCGGCGTCGAGGAGAGAGCGGATGTGTCCGGGTTCGGGGTCACAGAAGGAGCTCGCGTCGTGAGCGCCCGGATGCGCCGGCGAGAGGAACGGCCCTTCGAGGTGCGCTCCGAGCAGGCGTGCTTGTGTGGTGTACGACGGCGCGCTCATCGCCTTGCCGCACCGGCGGAGGGCCTCTGCCAAGGCCGGTACGGGCGCGGTCACGAACGCGGCCGCGAAAGCCGTCACCCCCGTCTCGGGTAGCCGGCGCGCGATCCGCTGCCAGCCGGCACCGTCGGCGTGCGAGAAATCCACGCCGTGGTAACCGTTGACCTGCAGATCGATCAGGCCTGGGACCAGGATCCCGTCGTTCAGCACGAAGTCCGCGCCCGTGGGCTCGCTGGACTCCCTCACCTCGGTGAAACGGCCGTCCTCGATCGTCAGGGTCACCGCTGCCTGTTCGCGGCCTTCGGCGATCGCACGTCTGGCGAAGATCTTCCGCATGGGTTCCCCCTTACTTGACCGCGCCCGCGGTAAGACCGCCGACAAGGTGTTTCTCGATCACGGTGAACAGGATGACGACCGGCACGATCGCGATGACGGAGGCGGCGAAGAGCTGGTCCCAATGCTGCTCGTAGCCGGTCACGTACGAGCTGATCCCCACGGTGAGCGGCTTCTTGTCGTCGTCCTGCATGAGGGTCAGGGCCACCACGTACTCGTTCCACGCCGCGATGAAGGTGAAGGTGATCGCGGTGACCGCGCCGGGCTTGACCAGGGGCAGCATGATGCGCAGGAGCGTCGCGACGCGCCCGCAGCCGTCGAGCTCCGCCGCCTCCTCCATCTCGAGCGGGATCGAGGCGAAGAACCCGTGCAGGATCCAGATCGCGAACGCGAGGTTGAAGGCCGCGTTGGTCACGATGATCGCGAGATAGGTGTTGACGAGGTCGGCTTCGAAGAACTCGCGGTAGAGGCCGACGACGAGTGACGTGGGCGAGAACATCTGCGTGACCAGCACCAGGAACAGGAACGCCGGTCGGCCGGGGAAGCGATGACGGGCGGTGAAGTAGGCGGCCGGAACCGACACGAGCAGCACCACGATCGTGGAGGCGGCGGCGACGATGAGCGATGTCTTCAGCCAGTTCTGGAAACGGGTGTCGCCGGCGATCTCGCGGTAGGCGTCGAACGTCCAGTTCCTCGGAAGGAACGTCGCCGGCGACTGCAGCGCCTCCGAACTCGGCCGTAGCGAGTCCAGCGCCATGACGGCGTAGGGCGCCAGAAAGGATGCCGCGACGGCGAGTCCGGCGGCGGCGAGGGCGTAGTGCCGGATCCGCTTCCTGCCGATCGGTGTCAGTCGGGTCATCAGGTGCCGGCCTCCTGCCACTTGACGGCGCGCAGGTAGGCGACGACGGCGATGAGGATCAGCAGCACGTTGAAGATGCCGCCGGCGGCGGCCTGGCCGACGTCGTGCTCGGCGCTCTTGAACGCGAGCTTGTACATGAAGGTGATGGTCGTGTCGTGGGTGAAGCCGGGGTTGCGCTCGTTGAGCGTCCAGATGATCGGGAAGGAGTTGAAGAGATAGATGATGTTGAGGACGACGGTGACGACGAGCGCGGGCCGCAGGAGTGGCAGGGTGACGGCGCGGTAGGTCGTCCATGCACCCGCACCGTCGATCCTGGCCGCCTCGAACACGTCGCCGGGAATGCCGTTGAGCCCGGCGAGCAGGACGTACGTGCTGAACGGGACCGAGGCGAACACGCCGACGGCGATCATCGAGGGCATCGTCCATCGATCGTCGCCGAGGAAGTCGATCGGCCGGCTCGTGAGATGCAGGTCCGTCAGCAGCCGGTTGAGGATGCCGTGGTAGTAGTCGTAGATCAGGGTGAACAGGCGTCCTGTGATCACCAGGGAGGCGGCCCATGGCACGATGACCGACCAGCGAACGACACGTCGGCCGGGGAACTCCTTGGCGAGGAACTGCGCGAGTGCCAGGCTGATGGCGACCGTCAGCGCGGTGACGCCGAAGACCCAGATCGCGGTGTTGGCCAGGACGGAGCCCAGAGCCGGTTGCTTCAGGACGCGGAGGTAGTTGTCGATGCCCGCGTCACCCAGACGCAGCCCGGTAATGGAGTAACGCGACAGCGACGCTCGTACCAGTTCGTACACGGGATAGAGCACGACGCCGCCGATCAACAGCAGCCCCGCCCCGAGCCAGGGGAACGCGGCGAGCGCCGGAACATGGCGGCGGCTCATCTCAGCCACTCGTCTCGGCGGTCTTCTGGAGCTCGTCCAGCACGGCCGCGGGGTTCCCTTCTGGCGCGACCGCGGCTCCGATCTGCTGCTGCACGGCAAGCTTGACCTTGTCCCACGCCGGATCGTCGGTGGGGGTCAGATGGATGTTGGGCAACGTGTCCAGATAGACCTTCAGGGCGGGGTCGGACGCGAAGATCTTCAGCCCGGACTCGGTCACGGGAAGGAAGCCTTCGGCCTTGATCCACGTGTTCACCTGGTCGGGCTGGTAGTACAGCTCGTAGAACTTCTTGACCGCGTCCTGATTGCCGTTCTTCTTGAAGGCCATGAGGTAGTCGGTGACGCCGTAGGTCTGCGGAACGCCGCCGTCTCTCGTGGGCATGGGCGCGACCCCGTAGTCGACCCTTTCCTCCTTGTCCAAGCCGGTGGACAGCTGGGACAAGCCGATCACCATGCCGGCCTTGCCCGAGGAGAAGAGCGCGAACGCGCCGTCGGTCCGGTTGGTCTTGCCGGGATTGTTCTGGGTGACCTTGTGCTTCGTCGACAGGTCTTTGAGGAACTGCAGTGTCTCGATGTTCTTGCTGGAGTTGATCGACCATTTGCCGTCGGTCTTCCAGGCGCCGCCGTTGTTGACGGCCCAGATGGAGAACTCCGCCTGCGCCTCTTCGGGGCCGAGCGGTTCGGCGTACCCGACCGTGCCGTCGCCGAGCGCCGTGATCTTCTGCGCGTCCGACACGAACTCGTCCCAGGTCTTCGGGGGTGCGGAGATTCCCGCGCGCCGGAACAGGTCCTTGTTGTAGAACATCGCCCTGGCCGACGACAGGTCAGGGAAGCCGTACATCTTGCCGTTGTAGGTGCCGCTCTCGACGAAGGCGTCGATGAGGTCGGCCTTGGTCGTGGCCGGCAGCACCTCCTCGGAGTTGTAGAGCAGCCCGTCCTTGGCGTAGCCGGCGTAGGCGTTGAGGTTGAGGATGTCCGGCGGGTCGCCATTCTGGATCATGGTGCTGGTCTGCTGGTCGATGCTGTTCCAACTGACGATCTGCAGGTTGAGCCTGACGCCTGTCCGCGCCTCGTACTTTTTGGCGAACGCGTCCCAGAACGTCTTCGTGTGGTCCTTGCTGTACTCGGCGATGACGACTCTCAGCTCTTTCCCGCCGTCACCGCCGCCGGATGCGGCATTGGTGGCTCCCCTGCCGCCGCCGCACCCGGCGAGCAGCAGTCCGGCCGCACCTGTGGCGAACAGCGCGACGATGCTCTTCCTCATCGGTTCCTCCTGGTCATAGTGAGTGCGGCGGCGCCGACGATGCCGGCATCGTCGCCGAGCGCCGCGGGCATGATGTCCACCGCCGGTGAGACGGTCAGCGCGCTGTTGTGAAAGGCGTCGCGAAGGGGCGTCCAGTAGTGGGCGCCGATCTGGGAGACGCCGCCGCCGACCACGACCCGCCGCGGGTCGAACACCCCGGCCAGACCGACGAGAGTCCTGCCGAGAACCTCGGCCCCCTGGGTGAGCGCGGTGACCGCGGCAGCGTCACCGCGACGTGCGCGCTCGGCCACCTCCTTCAGGTCACGGATCGTTCCGTCACCTGCCAGGCGGGCGTACGTGGCGGCGATCGCGGGTCCTGAGGCGACGGTCTCGAGGTGTCCGGCGCGTCCGCAGCTGCAGACGCGGTGGCCGGCCTCGAAGATCGGGAAATGGCCGAGTTCGCCGGCACGGTGGTGCGCGCCGGTCAGGAGGCGGTCCTGGAGTACGAGCGCGCCGCCCACACTTGTCCCGACGGTGACGTACATGACGTCGGATACGCCGCGTCCGGCTCCATGGAGGTGTTCTCCCAGGGCGAAGGCGTTCGCGTCATTGCCGACGACCACCCGCGAGCCCGTCGCCTTCGCGAGGTCACCGGCAAGATCGGTGCCCTGCCAGCCGGGCAAGGTGTCGGTGGCGGCGGTGACGGTGCCGCTATGGGGATCGACGACACCGGGGCTGCCGACGCCGACGGACAGCCGCAGGTCGGCCGCACCGTTGCCGAGATCACGACACATGTCCGCGATCAGGCTGATGACGGCCGGTGGTCCGTGCACGCAGGGTGTGGGCAGGGACATCCGGCGATGGACCCGGCCCTGCTCGTCCACCAGCCCGGCGGCGATCTTGCTGCCGCCGACATCGACGCCTATCACCCATGCGCCAGCCATTGCTTTCCTCTCCTGACGGTCCGCCACGGGGTAGCCCATCGGCTCCCGGCTCAGCCCGACCGTTTTGCACGCTTACGTGCAATCGAGGATGTCTTGGGCCTGAATCGTGCGTCAAGAAGTATGATGCGTGCAGTTTCGAATGCACACTAGGAGGATCACATGGGATCTGCGGCACGCCGCCGCGCCCTGCTGGAGCAGGTGCGACTGGAGGGGTACGTGGGCACCGGCGGGCTCGCGCACCAGTTCGAGGTCGACGGCTCGACGATCCGGCGCGACCTGGCCCATCTCGAGCGCGCCGGGCTCATCAAGCGGACCCGTGGCGGCGTGCTGCCGGCCGAGCCCGCCGCCGCCGTCGACGTCCCCTACGACGTGCGGCGGACCGCGAACCAGGCGGAGAAGGTCGCCATCGCCAACGCCGCGGCCGACCTGATCGAGAACGGCCAGTCAGTGATCCTGGACAGCGGATCGACGACATACCAGCTCGCCCTCGCGCTGCGCCGCCAGAAGAAGGAGGTCCTCGTCGTGACCAACGATCTGATGATCGCCGTCTGCCTGGCCGGCGATCCGACCGTGCGCGTGCACGTCACGGGCGGATCCCCCATCGAGACCGCGTACACGCTGGTCGGCCCGTCCACGGTCGCGGAGCTCGAACGACTGCACGCCGACTGGGCGTTTCTCGGCGCGGAGGCGGTGCACCATCAGGCCGGCATCACGAACATCAACATGGTCGAACTCCCCGTCAAGCAGGCCATGATCAACGCCGCCCAGCAGGTCGCCGTCATCGCCGCCAGCCCCAGCTTCGGCAAGCGCGCCCTGATGGCCGTCTGCGGCCTCGACGCGATCTCGCTGCTCATCACCGACGACGGGATCGCCGACGATGAGCGCGCACTCTACGGATCTCAGCTGCGCACGGTCTCCCTCACCGACGGCTGACCTTCCTCCGACGATCGAGTCCTGAAACGCGCACGCCGGAATGCACGCATCCGGCAACTTGACGCACGCTTCCGTGCATGTTGTGCTCTTGTGGCAACCGAGCACTCACGAGGGAGACCAACCCACATCGTGTCCGAACACATTCGTCTGGCCGTCATCGGATGCGGACGCATTTCGCAAGCCGCACACCTGCCGGCCATCGCCAAAGCCGAGAACGTCGAGCTCACAGCGGTGTGCGATGGCAGCGCCACGCTGGCCGACGCCATGGCGAGCCGCTACGGCGCACGAGCCTTCCTCGACGTCGCCGACCTGCTCGACGCGCCGGTCGATGCCGTGCTGATCGCCGTTCCCGACCGATTCCACGCCCAGGTGGCTGAGCAGGCGCTGCGGGCAGGCAAGCACGTCATCATCGAGAAACCCCTCGCCGCCACCGTCGCCGAGGCCGAGCACCTGCGCGACCTGGCCGACTCGGCTCGCCTGGAACTGCAGGTGGCGAGCATGAAGCGGTTCGACCCCGGCGTCCAGTACGCCGCCGAAGCGGTCGCGAGGATCGGCCCCCTCCGCAGCGTCGTCGGCTGGTATCGCGTGATGTCCAGACTTCGCGAACCAATCGAGACCACCCTGTTCCCTCCGCTGATCGTCGATCCGGCCGTACGGTCGCGAGAGCTTGCGTACAAGGCGATCCACCGCGCCGAACATCTCCTGGTCACCCACGGCATCCACACGTTCGACCTGCTGCGCTACCTGGCAGGCGACTACACCATCCACAGCGCGATCCTGTCCCACGGCGAACGCGACTACAGCTGGCACGCCCTGGGCCGATACCGCGCCGGGGCCGCGTTGAGCCTGGAGGTGACGGCGAGCGTCCACGCGGAATGGTCCGAAGGGTTCGACCTCTACGGCGACGCCGGCCACGTCCGGCTACGCTGCCCCTTCCCGTTCACGAGGCAACCGAGCTCGGTCAGGGTGTTCGACGAGCCCACCCAGACCTACACCGAGCCGGTGTTCGGCGACACCGACCCCTACGAGCGCCAGATCGAGGCCTTCGCCCGGGCCATCCTCCTCGGCACGCGTGCCGAGCCCACCGCCGAGGACGGCATCGAAGCACTCAGGATCGTCGACGCCATCCGCGACGCCGTCGACCAGCCGGTGACCCGCACATGACGCTCCCCGAAGTCGGCATCTTCGCCCGCACCTTTCCCCGGACGACCGCCGGCGAGGTCGCCACCGCCGTCGCCGAGGCCGGCTTCCGCCTGGCCCAGTTCAACTTCTCAGCGATCGCCATGCCGACGCTCGCACCTGACGTCTCCCTCGACGCCGTCACCGCCGTCGGCCAGGACTTCCGTGATGCCGGCGTCACCGTCTGGGGGCTGTCGGCCACCTACAACGTCATCCACCCCGATCGAGCCCGCCGACTGAGGCAGACCCGCCAGGCGGCGCGGCTGATCGACATGTCGCCGCTGCTCGGCGTCACCGCGGTCACCTTGTGCAGCGGGACACTCAACACAGACGACATGTGGACCGGCCACCCGGACAATCGCTCCACCGCCGCCTGGGCCGACCTGCGCTCCACCCTCGATGCCCTGCTCGAGGCGGCCTCGGATGCGGGAATCACGCTCGGCATCGAGCCGGAGAGCGCCAACGTCGTCGACTCCGCGCAGCGCGCCCACCGGCTCATCAGCGAGCTGGGAGCCGATGCCCGGCACATCGGCATCGTCCTCGACCCCGGCAACCTGGTCGCGCCGGAGACGATCCACCGGCAGGACGACGTCATCAACGAGGCCTTCGACCTGCTCGGCGAGCACATCATCGGCCTGCAGGCCAAGGACCTCACCGCCGCCGGGCCGGCACCCCTCGGTCGTGGAGATCTCGACTACACGATGATCTGCCGCCGCACTCTCGGGCTCGGCCGAGCGGTGCCGATCATCATCCAGGACGCCACCGAGGACGACGCCTCCCGATCCGGCCGATACCTGCGCGACCGCCTCCACGCGGCGAGGAACACGTGAACGCTTCGTCGAACCGCTACGCCGAAGTGGCTCACGTGATGCTGCGACGGCCGCACACGCCGGCTTCGGGAACCATGCTGCTGCTGCACGGGCTGGGCGGCGACACCACGCAGTTCGCCCCGTTCCTGCCGCACCTGGCCAGGCTCCCCTGCGACCTGCTGATACCGGACATGCGCGCCCACGGTCTGACCCCGCTGATCGGAGACGCGAGCGACTTCACCTTCCAGCGGTTCAGCGCCGACATCGCGGCTCTGCTGCGCACCCGCGCGATACAGCCGCCGCTCATCGGCGTCGGCATCTCCATGGGAGCGGGCGTCCTCGCCGCACTGGCCCTTCACTCTCCCGGCGCCCTCGCCGGACTCGTCTTCATCCGGCCCGCTTGGGAAGACCAGGCCGACCCTCCCCACCTACGGGCGTTCAGCACCATCGCGGGACTTCTCGCGACCCGGGACGGCGCGGCCGAATTCGCGCGCTCTCCCGTCTACCGCGCTGTGCGAGCGGAATCAGCGACCGTCGCGGACAGCCTGATGGATCAGTTCGGATCCCCTCATGCGGCCGAACGTCGTCTTCGCCTCGAACGCATGCCGCTGTCCACCCCGTTCGCCGAACTGGCCGATCTGCGCCGCATCCGCACACCGGCCACCGTCATCGGCACCCGGCACGACCCGCTGCACCCACTGACCATCGCCCGCCGCTGGGCCGGCGCCTGCGGGACCGCCCTGCACGTCGTCCCACCCAAGTCCGCGCACGATGATCGCTATATCGCGGAATCCGCCGCGATCATCACGGCCGTGGCCGGTCAGGCCCTCGACAACACATCCTCGTGAAGCACCCGGTTCACCACGAAAGGCCAGACCTCATGCCTTCCCGGTTCCACGCCATCTTCGGATCAGATACCAAACCGCTCATCGCCATGGCTCACGTGCCCGCCCTGCCCGGGACCCCTCTGTACGACGATCGTGCGGGCATCGCGGGAATGATCCGCCACGTCCGCCGCGACGTGGAGATCCTCGTCGACGCGGGCTTCGACGCCATCCTCTTCTGCAACGAGAACGACCGTCCCTACGAACTCAACGCCGGGCCGGAGTCCGCGGCGGTGATGACGCGCATCGTCACCGAATGCCGCCCGTCCGGTCTCCCCATCGGCGTCGACTTCCTTTGGGACCCGCGCATCGCACTCGCGGCCGCCGTCGCATGCGAGGCGGATTTCATCCGTGAGGTCACCACCGGCGTGTGGGAGTCCGACATGGGACTGTGGACCACGAACTGCGCCCACACCCTTCGCGAACGCCGCCGACTCCACGCCGACAACCTCGCGATCTTCATGAACATCACCCCCGAGTTCGCCTCCCCGATCGGCACCCGCCAGGCACCGGCAACGGCGCGCTCCGCCGTCGTATCCAGCCTCGCCGACACGATCCTCGTGTCCGGTCCCATGGCCGGCGCGGGCCCGGACCTCTCCACCGTGCGGGCCGTGCGGGATGCCACACCGGCCGACGTGCCCGTCCTCCTCAACACCGGTGCTCGGCGGGACACGATCGGCCAGTTCCTGTCCATTGCGGACGGCTGCATCGTCGGCAGCGACCTCAAGATCGACGGTCACACCTGGAACGCCGTCGACCCGGCCCGCGCAGCCGACTTCGTGAAAGCGGCACGAGCACAGAGCGCCGTCTGACCATCCGGGGTGGGACCGACAAGTCCGCCCCTCAGGCCTCGGCTGCCGCTGCGGCCAGGAGCCGGGCGAGTTCGATGGGCTTGCTGACCATGGGCCAGTGGCCCGAGTCGATGTCGACGAACTCGAGGTGCTTGGCCTTGGCGAGCTCGGGCACGTCACCGGCGTCGATCCACGCCTGAGCCTGGGCAGGGGTGAATTCGGGGCACACGACTACGACCGGGACGTCGAACCGTCGTTCGTCCGTCAGCCGCACCACGCCCTTGGCCACTCCCTCGGGGACCGGGATCGCAGCGGACGCGAAGACGCGCTTGGCCTCCTCGTCAAGGTCAGCGGAGTCCGGCCCCTCGAACGGCCCCCAGCCGGGGAAGGGCATGACACCATCCTTCGCTTCGAAGAAGTCGGCGTAAGGCGCGCCGTCGGCGGCCGGGAAGCCGCCGATGAGGGCGATTTTCGCGACCTGCTCCGCTCGCGCGTCAGCGGCCAGCCAAGCCAGGGTGCTGGCGGCGGAATGCCCCACTACCATGGGCTTTCCGGCCGCCGAGTCCACGGCGGCGAGCACCGCCGCCACCTGGTCATCGAGCGTGGCGGACGCGGATCCGTCACCCTGGCCCGGGAGGGTGATCGGCACCGGGCGGTGGCCGAGTGGCTCGAGTGCGGACACGACGTCGTCCCATGCGGATCCGTCGAGCCACAAGCCGCCAATGAGCAGGATGTCCATGATTAATTTCCTTTCTCCAGTGAGGTCAGGTCGCGTTCGGCATAGAGCCGGTGCTCCCATTCCTCGTTGAGGACGATGCGGAGACATTCCTTGACGGGGAAGCTCTCCATCCGGGGCCAACCGGGCTCGGTGCGAGTCACTTCAGAGGCGAGTTGCCCGTCGGTGAGTGACGCCAGGACGTGGCGGACCATCGCCTGGCGTTCGTGTCGAACCGTGAGCACCTCATCGAGCGAGGGGCGTGCCCCGCGGTCCCACGGGATGTCATCCCACCCGGGCGCCTCGTCCCACGGCAGGTCCAACGGGTGCCACGGCGAGACGTTGCCGAGGATCATCCGGCCCACCCAGGCGGCACCGGCGAAGTTGAGGTGCCGCAGGGTCTGGATGAAGGACCACTCGTCGTCCACGCTGCGGTGGAGCGCCGCCTCGGGGAACGTACTCGCCCGCGCGACGGTGTCCGCCCACAGCCGCTCCAGGATCGCCCACGCCTCACGGAACCCGTCGGTGTCGTCGGGGCGCATTTTCCCCCGTTCGGGCATGCGGCGATTCAGCTCGGCCTCGACGAGCGGTGCGATGTCGACGCCGTTCACGACGACGTTCTTCAGCTCGCCGCTGATCTCGACGTCGACCAGCTCGACGCCGCGCAGGCGGCTCGTGTTGAACAGAGCGCCACGTATCCGCGCGCCGGTGAGGTCGACTGCTTGCATGCGGACGTCGTTGAGGTTCACCCGGCTGAAGGTGGCGCCCCGGAGGCTCACGCGCTCGAAGCGTGCTCCTGTGAGGTCCTGCTCACGGAACTCGGTCATGGACCTCAGGCTAGGACCAATTCCGGACGATCCACTTCCGGTTCATCACGTGACCACCTAACCTGCTCGTGTGCCGACCGATCTCAGCCCCACCGCACGCGCTCTGCGTGCCATGGAGATCCTCCAGACCCGTCCCGGCGTGACGGCCGACGAACTCGCCGCGAGTTTGGGTGTCACGGAGCGGGCCGCGCGCCGGTACGTCGGGATCCTCCGAGAGGCGGGCATCCCCGTCGAGTCGACCCGCGGGCCCTACGGCGGGTACCGGCTCGGGCGCGGGACGAGGTTGCCTCCGGTCGTCTTCACGGAGGCCGAGGCACTTCATCTGGTCATGGCGGTGCTCGACGGCCAGCCGACCGTCGCCGACGGCGACGACCTCGTCGGTTCTGCCCTGGGCAAGGTCATCCGGGCGCTGCCCGAGAGCGTCGGCCGGCAGGCGGCCACGCTACGAGAGCACGCGTCGGCCGCGCCCGACCGGCACTCGGCCCATCCGGATCCCGCCACCACCAGCGCGCTCGTCTCCGCCATCGCGAGCCGACGCCGCGTACTGATCACGTATCGAAGTAGGCCCGGCAACGAATGGGCGGCCGAGGTGGATCCTTGGGCGGTCGTCGCCCGGCACGGACGCTGGTACCTGCTGTGTCACTCCCATCGCGCGGACGCGATCCGCACCTACCGGGTCGACCGGGTCCGCGCGGTCCAGCAGACCGCGGGCACGTTCGAGCCGCCCGACGACCTCGACCCGGTGGCCGCGCTGGAGGAGAACCTGGGCACGGGGTGGGAGTTCTCCACCCATGTCATATTCGACGCCCCGCTGGCTGAGGTGGCCCCATGGATCCGGCCTCCCATGGGACGGCTTGAATCATCAGGAGACGGGTGCGTCCTCGTCGGCAGTACGAACAATCCGGCGATGTATGCGCAGGAGTGGTTGGCGAGCGTGCCGTTCGCCTTCCGGGTCGTCGGCGGGCCGGAACTCCGTGCCGCGGTCGCGACGGTCGCGACCCGTTTCGCGGCCGCTCTGGCGGAGAAGGAAATCGGAGGATGACCGAACGGCCCTGCTGCTCTTCACCCCCGCCTTGTGCCAGCCCTACGACTGGCAACAAGGACAGGGTTACCGGGCCGGACGTTATCCCATCACGGAGTGTAAGAGGCCGGCGATCGTGAGAGCGGTGGCGACGCCGACCGCGGACGAGTCGGCATCCGATCCGGCCATCGTCCCCGCGAGCAGAGAAGCGAACAGAATGACCACCCATCTCTGAGGGAGCGGTTGCCTACCTTTCTCATGCTCCATCGCTTCCGGCTCGTGACGCCTTCCGAGTATTCTCTTCACAGCGGATTCCCTTCGCATGCGTGTATCGAGGACCCGCGAGAGCGGCCTTTCTGCTACAGACAGAAGGGCCGCTCGCCTCGCGAGCACCCCGAGAATTACACAAGATCATTCAGCGCCGAAATCCGATTACTACCGTGAGCGCGCTTCTGTCCACCGGAGAGGGAGAAAGCACATCTCCCGGTGGGGAATATTCCTCCCCGCAACCCCGCACCCCGCGTGCATATCGAAGAAGTTCTTGCGATCTCCGCACTCTTTGCTGAATGCTGCACCGCGTGGAAGAAATCGCACATGAACTCGCCAAGATCCTCATCCCGAACATCACCATCGGCACAGGTGAAGACTCAAAGGAGTACGAGGCGCGCCTGAAAGCGTTACGAGAGCAGCGACGCACGATCACGGCGGACCTGATGATGGCGGCACGCGCCTCCACCTCAGAAGATCCCGTCCTCGCGAAGCTCGACGAGCTTGCCGCCCAAAAAAGGGATATACAGCAGCAGATGCGGTTGATACTCGCATACGCCAGGGAGTTCGTCCGGCCGGAGCCTTACCGGCTGAGGGCATTAGCCGAGGCCGCCGATATGTCTATTTCCGGCGCCCGCACCGCGTACACGCTTGAGGATGTGGCCACCATATCCACGCGAATCTTCCGCAAAGACACAAAAGGGACCACATACCCTGCTCGATCGAAGCGGTCTCCCTCTTCCGCTCACCCCTCACCGGAATTCAACGGCGAGCAATGGTGGGCGCCTTCTGGCTCGACCCCGCCGCCCGACGACGACGGGGTCATTCGAGCCTAGGCCCCTTCGATGTGTGACAAGCCGAGATGCCGGGCGAAGAACCGGACCGCGCTGTCGACCTCGAACCTGGGCAGCTCCTTATGAGCGCCCGCATTGGCGTGCAAGGTCTTCTCCTTCGAGGCGAAGGCGTCGAACAACGCGAGACCGGACTCGCGCGGGATGTGCTCGTCGTCCCACTGGAGGGCGAACTCGATCGGGATGGTGATCCGCTTCGCCGTCTCGGCCAGGGCCTCGGGCCAGTGGAGGCCGAAGATCGCAGCGGTGATTCTGGGTTCGATCGCCGTCAGCGGCACCCCGATCGCGGTGCCCATGTTCAGGCCGAAGTAGCCGACGGGCCCGTCGGGACCGATCTCCGGTAGGCCCTGGAGGGCGTCCAGGGTCGCCCGCCACTCCGGCACAGCGCGCTCCGCCAGGTGGCCGTTGTAGCGGACGACGATCGGGCCGACCGACTCACCCGCCGCCATCGCCTGCTGCATCACGGCGATCTCTTGCTCGTCGTACGCCGTACGCGGCCGGTCACCGTGGCCGGGCGCGTCGATGACGGCGACGTGGAAGCCGCAGCCGGTGACGAGGCGGTGGGCGCGGCCCGCCATCGCGGGTGCCTTCTTGTGTGTGCCGCCGCCGTGCCCCATCAGCACCAAGGGCGCGCGGCCGGAGCCGGATGCGGGCGACCAGAGCACGCCGGAGACCTCACCCAGCGTGAAGTCGCGTTCGACGACACCGTTCGACGATGTCTCCGCAGTGAAATGTACAGAATGCATAGGTTGTTGCCTTTCGGGATTGCCTTGTTGTTGCGGCACTCCCGGCGGCGACACCTACGTCAATCGCCCACCGTGACGAATCGGGGGAGCACCCATATCGATACAGCGTTCATGGGTCTCACCTCCTCGTGCGATGT
The DNA here is from genome assembly GCF_019396345.1 of Nonomuraea guangzhouensis. GTDB lineage: Bacteria > Actinomycetota > Actinomycetes > Streptosporangiales > Streptosporangiaceae > Nonomuraea > Nonomuraea guangzhouensis. The sequence continues at coordinate 275,879 of NZ_JAHKRM010000010.1, forward strand.
CACGGTCTTCTGCAAGCTATCAGCCCGCGCGTGACCCCATCCAACCGATTTCGGCGTCGACACGATGCCGCGTCGACGCCGAACCTACTCCTCGGTGCCGGTCATGCTGAGGGGCCATCCGTCCGGAGGAGCCCGGCCGGGGTGTCCGGCGGTGGCCACGTCACCCGCACTCACCAGAGGCTGCTACTCCGCGTAGGGCTGATCCTTGCCCTGGGCGCTGTAGGCGAGACTCCAGATGTAGCCGTCCAGGTCGGCGAAGGAGCCGCCGTACCCGCCCCACGGCAGGGCACCCGCGGGCTTGAGGATCGTGGCGCCGGCCTTCTCGGCCTCCGCGATGATCTCGTCGACCCGCGACTCGCTGCGGACGACGTAAGTGAGGACCAATCCGCTGAAACCGCTGCCTTCCGGGCTCGTGCCCACCTGATCGGCCAGGCCATCGCGGCCGTAGAAGCCGACAGGCGAACCGCCGTCCGGCTCGAAGAACACCGAGATGCCGTAGTCCTGCCGGACCTTCCAGCCGAGACCCTCCGAGTAGAACCGCTTGGACTGCTCCAGGTCCCGGACGCCGAGCAGGATCGAGCTCACATGCGCTTTCATGTCTTGTCTCCTTCTGATCGAGGTGTACGGACCGGCAGATGTCACATTGGCGTGGTTTCGCCGGTCAATGGATATGACAGGCCGAGACGGAGGAACGTGACCGATGATCGAGCAGGACTGGCTGAACGAGCGGTTCACCGAGCACCAGGACCGCTTACAAGGGGTGGCGTACCGGATGCTCGGCTCACCCAGCGAGGCCGAGGACGCGGTGCAGGAGGCGTGGCTGCGGGTCAGCCGCGCCGACACCGGCCAGGTGGAGAATCCGGCCGGATGGCTGACCACGGTCGTCGCCCGGGTCTGCCTGAACATGCTCGAAGCACGCCGTTCCCGGCGTGAGGAGTCGGCCGGGGCGCTGCCGCCCGAGCCCACCGCGCCGCACGCGAGCACCCGCCAAACCGGCCAGGCCGACCCCGAGGACGAGGCGCTGCTGGCCGATTCGGTCGGTGTCGCGCTGATGGTGGTGCTGGACACGCTGACTCCCGCCGAACGGCTCGCGTTCGTCCTGCACGACGTCTTCGCCGTGTCGTTCGGCGAGATCGGCGCCATCATCGACCGTTCCCCGACGGCGGCCCGGCAACTCGCCAGCCGGGCCCGGCGGCGGGTGCAGGGAGCGGCGGGGGCATCCGACGCCGCGCGATCCCCGAAGCGGGAAATCGTCGCCGCCTTCCTCGCCGCCTCCCGAAACGGGGATTTCGCCGCCCTGCTCGAACTGCTCGATCCGGATGCCGTGGCCGTCGAGGTCCGCGGCGGCCACGCGGTGGCGGCCTTCTTCGCCGGACGGGCTCGGGCCGCGCGGCTCGCTCTGGTCGATGGCGTTCCGGCGGCCGTCTGGTCGTACCGCGGCCGGCCGAAGGCCGTCTTCACGTTCACCGTCCGCGACGGGAAGATCACCTGCATCGCCATCGACACCGACCCGGACCGGCTCCGCGACCTCGACATCGTCTTCCTTCGCGCCAACGACAAGGAGCGAGGATGAGCCGGCCTCCCCGGCCGGTCCGCGGCGTGAGCGGCATGCGTCTCAAGCTCTCGTCATACGCTCTCGCCGTCCACGACGTGAACGAGGCGCTCGGCTTCTACCGTGACGTGCTCGGCTTTGAGGTACGTGAACTCGGGGGGACGCGGTGGGTGCGCGTCGGCCCGCCGTCGGAGCCGGACGTGCAGATCTTCCTCGAAGCGCCCGGCGCGGACCCGGGTGTCTCGCCGGCCGACCGGCAGGCGATCGAGGACCTGATGGCCAAGGGCCTGCTGGGCCGTCTTGTCTTCGTGACCGACGACTGCGACGCCACCTTCGAGCGCATCGAGGCAGCGGGCGCCGAAGTGATACAGGAGCGCCCAACGGCGTCCGCGACTGCGCCTTCCTCGACCCCTCCGGCAATGTGCTGCGATTCGCCCAGCCATGGTCCTAGGGCGCGGTGGAGGGCAACGTGACAAGAGTCAGGGCCCTCTGACGCAGCCGATACGGCCGTGCCGGCTTCGACCCACTACGGAAGATCATCCTTTGCGGCGGTACGGGGCGTGCGCGCTGACCCGACCTGCGCGTCACCGGCTGTCGAGAGTCAAGCCATCACCAACGGCGCCCCCTGACGGAAGAGCGGTTTCCTGAAGAGAATCGGCCCGTTATCTCTCCATTCGAAGTTCGCGTAACCGGGCTCCAAGGAGAGATCACCTTTCCGCGCCGGGGGTCTTCAGGTTTGGCTGGATTCACCCCTTTGATCCACTGTTCCTGACATGGGACGGCCCAGCAGGCCCGTGGCGACGGTCGCGATATGCGGGGCCAGGTCGGCGGCCCGCGCTTCGGCCAGGGCGGGGGTGGCCACGACCGAGCGCAGGATGCCGATGCCGACCATCCAGGCGCTGAGCAATTCGGCCCGCAGCTCGGCGTCCTCGCCCTCGGCCAGGTCCCGTAGGGCGTTGACGTAGGTGTCGCAGACCTCCTTGCGGATGCGCTGGCGGGCGTCCTCGTGGGCCGAGGAACGCAGCATGGCGACCAGGGGGTGCTCACCGCCGTACTCCGTCCAGTCGTGGTCGACGACCGTGCGCACCATGCGGGCGACCAGCTCCTCCTGGGGCCCTTCGAGCAGGTCGGCGGGGCGGGCGGCGGCGGTGGCCTGGTCGAAGAGCTGTTTCTTGGAGCCGAAGTAGCGGAAGATGAGGGTGGCGTCGACGCCGGAGTCCCTGGCGATGTCGCGAACGCTGGTGGCGTCGTAGCCCTGGCGGGCGAAGCGCAGTCTGGCGGCCTCGAGCAGGCGCGCGCGGGTAGCCTCTCTGTCCCTCTTCTGCAACGCGAACTCCCTTGCTTGGTCATCGATCGTTGACATTCTATGCCGAGGTTGTGCTACGTTCCCTCAAGTCAGCGTTCGATGACTGTGAGAGGGTGACGTATGCGGACGTACGTTGTGGCGGGCGGAACAAACGGCATGGGTCGGGGACTCGCCCTGCACTTCCTGCGCCGGGGCAACCACGTGACGGTCGTGGGCAGCGATCCGGCCAAGGGGCAGCACTTCCTCGACGAGGCCGCCGGGCTGGGCGCCGCCGGGCGGGCCGCGTTCCTGCGCGCCGACCTGACATCGGCAGCGGAGAACGTGCGAGTGATCAAAGAGATCAAGGCACGACATGACGCGCTGGACGGCCTGATCTGCACCGCGCTACGCCCCTTCTCGCAACGGGTGGAAACCCCCGATGGCTATGAGGCCACCTTCGCCCTCTACTACATCAGCCGATTCCTGCTCGCCTACGGCCTGACCGACCTGCTGGAGCGCGGCGAGAACCCGATGATCGTGAACATCTGCGGTGTCGGCGTCACCAAGGGCCACATCCACTGGGATGACCTGTCGCTCAAGCGAGGCTACGGCAGTATCAAGGCCATGCTGCAGGCGGGGCGTGCCACCGACCTCCTGGGCGTCGCGTACGCCCTCAACCACCCGGACGCCCGCACCCGTTACCTGCTGCACCACCCGGGCTTCACCAACAGCGGCACAGACAGCCTCAAACAGCCCACTAAGACCGTCATCAAGCTGCTGGCCAGGTTCGCCGCCCAACCGGTCGACAAGGCCATCGCGCCCATCGTCGAGCTGATGGATGACCCGCCAGGCAAGGGCGGCCTACTGGCCTACGATCGCCGCCGCCCGCTCGAACCGTCACTTCCCTCGCTCGACCCAGCCGCCGCCCACCGCCTGTACGACCTGACCAGCCACCTGCTGAGCTTCTAGCTTTTCACAGAAGATCTGATCCGCGCGTTGACCGGTTCGCCGCTCGCAGATCAGAGACAGGTTGATTGGATCTTCCGCGATTGCTACAACTGCCGCCTATTGCATCGGATACGATTTCGCGACAGTTGGCAGTTCTGCTCTCCCGTCCGGGGGCCTGAACTGGGCATTCAGGGGCTCTAGGGAAGTTCTTATGTTCCAAGCGGAACCTGTTCGCTCGATAAGGAAAGGACGGAGCGAATTTCGAATTCCACAAAACCACGGCATTGAGCACGAGCCCTAACGCCGCTAACTGATCTTCCTGCCCCTCCCGGCATGCCTGCCGGATCTTGCTGGCGTTGCCGTGGCAGATCTTGCGGGCTAGGCGGTGCGGGGACTCCTGGACGCTGAGCTGCTTGCCCAGGCTGCGGCGGTAGCTGGAATCGATCGGGTCCAGTGTCCAGCACGACGCCGTCGGCAGCCTCCGCACCGAAGCCGCCCGCACCCCTGCCAACACCGGCCTCGCCGACCTCGCCGACCTCGCCGACCTCGCCGGCCTCGCCGACCTCATCGACGAACTCGCCACCCACAGCGAGGAGTTCGCCCTTCGCTGGGACGCCCACGACGTCGAGTATTACCGCAGCGGCCGGCAGCACTTCCACCACCCCGATGTCGGCGATCTCGACCTCGACTACGACGCCCTCGAAGTCCCCGCCGACCCCGGTCTGACCATCGTCGCCTACAGCATCGCCCCTGCCGCGGCCCACGCCGGCGCCTTCGCGCGACTCCACGACCACGTCCCACCGCGAGCCCCTGGTCAGAGGGCTGTGTAAGACGAGCCGGCCTGTAGGCCGGGTTCTGTCCTTCGTTCGCACGAAGGGGCGACCATCCATCTAGGGCCGTCGTTGCCGGCGGCCTCAAGCGGTCTACCCGCGCGGCTCGGGCGGGCAGCCCTCGAACGTCGCGCGCGGGACGCTCCGGAGAGCGTCCCTTCTTGACCTTGCTCCGGGTGGGGTTTACCTAGCCGCCCACGTCGCCGTGGGCGCTGGTGGTCTCTTACACCACCGTTTCACCCTTACCCCCCGAAAGGTCGGGAGGCGGTCTGCTTTCTGTGGCACTGTCCCGCGGGTCGCCCCGGGTCGGCGTTACCGACCACCCTGCCCTGTGGAGCCCGGACCTTCCTCGGCGGGCCCGCGAAGGGCCCGACGCGGCCGCCCGGCCGGCTCGTCTGATGTGAAGGTTATCAAACCTGCGGAGATCATCAGCCGGTCCACAAGGTCCCAGGAGGTCAGCGTAGGTGGGAGGTGTCGTTGAAGGACTTCACCACGGCCTGGCCGTCGGCGTAGTGCTCCACCAGCGACAGGCACGCCAGATCCAGGTGCATGCGGTACAGCGTCACCGCGGGCGCCATCAGCGCGAACCGCAGCACTGTCTTGATGGGCGTCACGTGCGACACGACGAGCACCGTCCGGCCCTCGTACCGCTCGACCAGGCGCTCCTGCGCTCGCTGGATACGCTCCGCGACAGCGTCGAAGCTCTCGCCGTCGGGTGGTGCGACGTTCGAGTTGGCGAGCCAGGCGGCCAGCTCGGCGGGCCAGCCGCGCTGGACCTCCGTGAACGTGTGGCCTTCCCAAGCGCCGAAGTCGGCCTCTCTGAGGTCGTCGTCCACTTCCACGCTGAGCCCCGTGCGCTGGGCGACCGCCTCCGCGGTCTGCCTGGCGCGCTTGAGGGGGGAGCTGACGATCACGTCCAGGTGGTACGGGTCGTGGGACAGGCGCTCGGCGGCCGCGGCTGCCTGGGCCAGGCCGTTGGCGGTGAGTTCGGGGTCGCCCAGGCCGGAGAAGCGGCGTTCGACGGACAGCGGGGTCTCGCCGTGGCGCAGCAGGAGCAGGGACGTCGCCACCCGGGTCGGCGGGCTCCACCCGGTGCCGCTGCCCGGCCGGCTCCGCTGCTGGGCGGTGGCCAGGGACGCGGTGGGAGCCGACAAATCGGTCGGGGTTCCCGAGCCGGTCGGGGTTCCCGAGCCGGTCGAGGGGGATCGCGGGGAGGTGCGGGGCTCGGCCTGTACGGCCGTGCCGCCCGCCCGCCACGCCAGCCCCTTGGCCGCGGCGTCCATCGCCTCGTTGGCCAGCCGGTCCGCGTGCCGGTTCTGGTCGCGTGGGATCCAGGTCCACTCCGTCACCCGCAGCCGCCTGGCCAGTTTGCCGGCCTCCAGGGCGAGCGGGCGCAGGCCCTCGTTCTTGATCTTCCAGCGGCCGGCCATCTGCTCGATGACCAGCTTGGAGTCCATGCGTACCGCCACCGGGGCCCCCTCGCCCCCCAGGTCGAGCACCGACGTCAGCCCGGCGATCAGCCCGCGGTATTCGGCCACGTTGTTGGTCGTGACGCCGATCGCCTCCGCCGCCTCCGCCAGCACCTGGCGGTCGCCGGCGTCCATGACCACGGCGCCGTAGCCGGCGGGCCCGGGATTGCCGCGCGAGCCGCCGTCCGCTTCGACGATGTAGGAGGTCACAGGCCCGACTCGGGAGTACGTACGAGAATGCGGCGGCATTCGTCGCAACGCAGCACCTCGTCGTGCGGCGCGGCCTTGATGCGGTTCATCTCGGCGATCGACAGGGCCACCTTGCAGCCCTGGCACCGGCCGCCCCTGAGCATGGCGGCACCGACGGTGTACTGATCCTTGAGCTTGCTGTAGAGCGTGAGCAGGTCGGCGGGGATCTCGCCGGCGACGGAGGCGCGCCGGCCCTGGACCTCGCCCGCCTCTTTGTCGATGTCGGCGAGCAGGGCGTCGCGGCGGTCCTCGGCGGCGGCGCGGGTGGCGGCGATCTCGTCGCGCTGCGCGACCAGGTCGACGACCTTGGTGTCGGCCGCCTCACGGCGTTCCATGATCTCCAGCACGACTTCTTCGAGGTCGCCCTGGCGCTTGTGCAGGGAGGCGATCTCGGACTGGAGGCTCGCCAGGTCCCTCGGCGAGCTGACCGCGCCGGAGTCGAGCCGCTTCTGGTCGCGGTCGGCGCGGCTGCGGACGGCGTCGACGTCGTTCTCGGCCTTGGCCTGGTCGCGGGCCAGGTCGCCGGCCTGGGTCTCGGCCTCGATCACGTCGGTGGCGAGCTTGGCGTATCGCTTCGACTGCTCGTCGATCTCCACCAGCTCGGGCAGGGTGCGGCGGCGGTGCGCCAGCCGGTCGACCACGGAGTCCAGGTCAGCCAGGTCGAGCAGTCGCTTCTGGGCCTCAGGGGCTGCTTTCATGATCAATATCCTCTTGTCCAAGCATCGGTGACCGTGGCGGAGACACGCGTCTCAACGGTAACGCCACTCGAACCCAGGATGGACGCGGCGCTGTCGAGCCATGGCCACTCGGTGGCCCAATGCGCGGCGTCGATCAGCGCCGGCCCGTCCTGCTCGACGAACTCGCTGGCCGGATGGTGTCTCAGGTCCGCGGTGAGGAACACGTCCACCCCCGCGGCGCGCGCCGTACCGAGGAGGGAGTCGCCCGCTCCCCCGCTGACGGCCACGCGCGCGACGCGACGCGACAGGTCGCCCGCCACGCGGATGCCGTGCGCGGTCTGCGGCAGTCCGGCGACGGCCCGCTCGGCGAACTCCCCCAGCGTCATCTCCGACGGCAGGTCGCCGATGCGGCCGAGCCCGCGCAACGGGTCGTCGGTGAACGGGCGCAGCGGCACCAGTTCGCCGGTCAGGCCGACGGCGCGGGCCAGGGCGTCGGAGACGCCGGGGTTCGCCACGTCGGCATTGGTGTGGGCCGTATAGAGGGCGATGTCATTCTTTATCAGTTTATGAAGGAGGCGGCCCTTGGGGGTGGTCGCGGCGACGCTGGTGGTGCCGCGCAGGTAGAGGGGGTGGTGGGTGACGATCAGGTCGGCACCCCACTCGACGGCCTCCTCGGCGACGGCCGCCACCGGGTCGACCGCGAACAGCACCCGCCGCACCTCCTGCGCCGGGTCTCCGCAGACCAGGCCCACCGCGTCCCAGGACTCGGCCCGAGCGGGCGGGTAGGCCGCCTCGAGCTCCTCGATCACATCCGCCAGCATTGCTCCAGCCACCTGCGCAGACTACCGGCCACCGGGCCCGGGTACGTGAGCGGCGAAGGGTGTTGTCCGAACGAGGTTCGGCGTACCGTAAGTGGATCCTGACACGCGGAGGACGCCATGGCACCCAAGGTCGCGATCATCGGAGCGGGTTTCGGCGGCTTGTGCATGGCGATCCAGCTCGAACGGGCCGGGATTCGCTCCTACACCGTCTTCGAGAAGGCGGCCGACCTGGGCGGCACCTGGCGCGACAACAGCTACCCGGGCGCGGGCTGCGACATCCCGTCGCACCTCTACTCCTACTCGTTCGAGAAGTACGCGAGCTGGACCCGCCGCTATCCGGAACAACCTGAAATTCTCGCCTACTTAGCGCATTGCGCTGATAAATACGGTGTCAGGCGAAAAATCCGCTTCAGCAGCGAGGTCGAGCGGGCCGTCTTCGACGGCTCCCACTGGCAGGTCAGTACGGCCGGCGCCACCGAGACCTTCGACGTCGTCGTCATGAGCGTCGGCCAGCTCAACCGCCCCCGCCTACCCGACATTTCGGGAATGGAGGATTTCGCGGGCACGTCCTTCCACTCCGCCCGCTGGAACCACGACCACGATCTCACCGGCCGGCGGGTCGCGGTGATCGGCAACGGCTCATCGGCCGCCCAGCTCATCCCGCGCGTCGCCGCCGAGGCCGAGCACCTGACCGTGTTCCAGCGCACCCCCAACTGGGTGATCCCCAAGCCCGACGCCACCTTCGGCCCCCTGACCAGGCTCGCGTTCCACTTCGTCCCCGGCCTCCAGCGCGCCTACCGCGAGTGGCTCTACCGCTACGCCGAAGGCACCCTCTACCCCGCCCTGGCACAGGGCTGGAGCGTCGGCCTGCTCAAGAAGCGGGCCCTCGACCACCTGCGGAACCAGGTCCCCGACCCGGCGCTGCGCGCCAAGCTCACCCCCGACTACCCGCCGGGCTGCAAGCGGGTCGTCATCGACAGCGCCTTCTATCCCGCCCTGACCAGGCCGAACGTGAACGTGGTGACGGACCGGATCGTCCGGATCACGCCGAAGGGCATCGAGACCACCGAGGGACCGTACGAGGTGGACACGATCGTCTACGCCACCGGGTTCCGGAGCACCGAGTTCCTCGCGCCGATGGAGGTCACGGGACGGAGCGGTCAGTCACTGCGGGAGCGGTGGAAGAGCGGGGCGGAGGCGTACCTGGGCATCTCGGTGCCGGACTTCCCGAACCTGTTCCTGCTGTACGGGCCGAACACCAACCTGGGCCACAACTCCATCATCTTCATGATCGAATGCCAGGTGAACCACATCATGTCCTGCCTGCCGTACCTGTCGGAGCAGGGGCCGATCGAGGTGCGGCCCGCGGCGATGGCCGCGTGGAGCAGGCAGCTCGACGCGGCGATGGCGCGGATGGTGTGGGGCAACGGCTGCCGGAGCTGGTACAAGACGGCGGACGGCCGCGTCACGAACAACTGGCCCGGCCCCACGACGCTCTACCGCCGGTTGACGGCCCGGCCGCCGCGCGCCGCCTACCGTCCGGCCGACTCACCATAGAGCCGACGGCCGTTCCGGCAGGTGGCGGGTAGGTTGGCCCAATGACGAGTGCGGAAGCGGCCGCCGCCCGTGAAGCGGCCGAGAAGACCGGTGTGACGATCCGCGAACTGCGTGACATCCACGAGTTCCAGGACGTCTACCGGCTGTACGACGACATCTGGCACCCCGACCCGCGCAACGCGCCCGTGCCGGTGGAGCTGATGATCGGCTTCGCGCACACGGGCGGTTACGTGGCCGGGGCGTACGAGGGCGACCGGCTGGTCGGCGCCTCGGTGGGCTTCCTCGCGGCGGACCGGACGCTGCACTCCCACGTGACGGGGGCGGCGATCGGGCGCGGCATCGGCTACGCGCTCAAGCTGCACCAGCGGGCCTGGTGCGTGGCGCGCGGGCTGGTCAGGATCACCTGGACGTTCGACCCGCTCGTACGCAGGAACGCCCGGTTCAACCTGACCAAGCTGGGCGCCCGGCCGGAGCGCTACCTGGAGGACTTCTACGGCGTCATGGCCGACGCGATCAACGAGGGCGACGCGTCCGACCGGCTGCTCGCGGTCTGGCGGCTGACGGAGCCGCCGCCGGAGCCGTCAGCCGGGCCCTTCACGCGGGGGGTGGAAGTGAGCGGGGCGCGGCCGGTGATCGGCCGCGTGGACGGGCCGGTGGTGCTGGTCGGGACGCCGTACGACATCGAGACGCTGCGCCGTGAGGACCCGGGGGCGGCCCAGGCGTGGCGGCTGGCGGTGCGGGAGGTGCTCGGCGGGCTGATGGGGTCGGGCGCGCGGGTCACGGGTTTCACCGAGGAGGGGGAATACGTACTGGAGAAGCGTTGACTGGGTATTCCACCGATGTAACGGATCTATGTAATGTGATACTTACGCGCGTCGACGCAAGGAGATCGACATGGCGGAGTTCACACCGACCGTTCCCGCACGAGTCCTCCCGTCCGTCACCGTCCGCGATCTGCCGGACCCTCCCCGATCGACCTGGCGCATCATCGGCCCCGGCCTCGTCGGCGCGGGGGTCGGGCTGGCGTCCGGCGAGTTCATCCTCTGGCCGTACATCGCCTCCCAGGTTGGCCTGGTGTTCGTCTGGGGCGCCGCGATCGGCATCATCACCCAGTGGTTCCTCAACATGGAGATCGAGCGCTACACGCTGGCCACCGGCGAGACCGCGCTGACCGGTTTCAGCAGGATGTGGAAGCACTGGGGCCTCGTCTTCGTCCTGCTGACGCTCTGCTCGAACCTGTGGCCCGGCTGGGTGACCACGTCGGCCACGATGATGACCTACCTGACCGGCACGGGCGAGGACAGCGTGCGCTGGATCGCGATCGGCATGCTGCTGCTGATCGCGATCGGGCTGACGATGGCGCCCGTCATCTACATCCTGCTGGAACGGGTGATCTTCGTGAAGATCGCCCTGGTCACGACGCTCGCGGTGGTCGCGATCCTGTTCGCCATCAACGCCGACAGCTGGATCGCGCTGGGCAAGGGCCTGACCGTGGACGCGCGGTTCCCGGTGCCGCCGCTGGAGTTCGCGCTGCTGATGGGCGCGATCGCCTACGCGGGCGCGGGTGGCGGCCAGAACCTGTGCCAGAGCAACTGGATCCGCGACAAGGGCTTCGGCATGGGCCAGTACGTGCCGCGCCTGGTCAGCCCGGTCACCGGCCACGAGGAGGCGGCCGCGTCGACGGGCTTCCAGTTCGCGCCGACCAAGGAGAACCTGGCCCGCTGGCGGCAGTGGTGGCGCTTCGCGAACGTCGAGCAGGCGTCGACGTTCGCGCTGGTGTCGTTCCTGACGATCGCGCTGATGTCGATGCTCGCCTACTCCACGGTGTTCGGTAAGCCGGGGCTGGCCAACAGCATCGGGTTCCTGAAGGTCGAGGGGGAGGCGCTGAACGCGACGGTCGGACCGTGGTTCGGTGTGCTGTTCTGGGTGATCGGGGCGCTGTCGCTGTTCGCCTCGGCCATGGGCATCGTCGACTACACCTCCCGGCTCGCCTCCGACACGATCAAGACCGTCTACCTGCGCGACCGGGCCGTGTCCGTGAACCGCGTGTACTTCATCATGGTGTGGGCGATGGTCCTGATCGGCATCACGGTGCTGCTGCTCGGGTTCGACCAGCCGCTGATCCTGCTGGTGTTCTCGGCCAGTTTCGCGGCGGTGATGATGTTCGTCTACTCGATCCTGCTGATCGTGCTGAACCGCGGGTCGCTGCCGGCGGCCATCAAGATCAGGTCGTACCGGCTGGGCGCGCTCGTCTGGTCCATCGCCTTCTTCGGCACGCTCACCGTGCTGACGGTGATCCAGCAGGCGCAGAAGCTGTTCGGTTGACCTCAACCGAAGTTGAGGTAGCAGACTCGGCGCCATGAACGTTGTCGAGGTGACAGGTTTCGGCGGTCCCGAGGTGCTGGTGGTCAAGCGGGCCCCGGATCCGGTGGCGGGTCCGGGGCAGGTGGTGATCGGCGTCTCGGTCGTGGATGTGATGTCCATCGACGCGCAGTTGCGGGCGGGATGGGGCCAGGAGTGGTTCCCGCTTCAGCCGCCGTTCGTGCCCGGCACGGGGGTGGCCGGGCGGGTGCTGTCCGTCGGCGAGGGGGTCGATCCGGCGTGGACGGGGAGGCGGGTGGCCGCGCTCCTCCCGGCCGGCGGGTACGCCGAGCGGGCGGTGGCCGAGCTGGACACGCTGGTCGCGGTGCCCGACGGGGTGGGCTGGCGCGCGGCGGGCGCGCTGATCCAGGTGGGTCCGGCGGCGCTCAGCCTGATCGACGCCGCCGAGCTCAAGCCGGGGGCCCGCGTGCTGGTCACCGGCGCGGGCGGGGCGCTGGGCCTGCCTCTGGTGCGCCTCGCCGCCGCGGCGGGCGCCGAGGTCACGGCCGCGGCCCACGACCCGGCCAAGCGAGCGGCCGCGGTACGGTTCGGCGCGACCACGGCGATCGGTTATGACGAGCTCACCGGCGGCTTCGACGTCGTGTTCGACGGTGTCGGCGGCCAGGTCGGGAGCGCGGCCTTCCACCTGGTCGAGCGCGGCGGGACGTTCTTCGCGTACGGCGTGCCGAGCGGTTCCCCCGCCCAGGTGGACCCGGGCGAGGCCGAGGCGCGGGGCGTCCGCCTGGTCGGCATGGAGCAGGTCCAGTTCACGCCCGAGCGGTTCAGACGGCTGGCCGAGCGGACCATGACAGAGACGGCGGCGGGCCGGCTCGCCACGGTGATCGGCCTCGCCGTGCCGCTGGAGCGGGCGGCCGAGGCGCACGCCGCCCTCGCGTCCAGGGAGCTGGTCGGCAAGGCGGTGCTGCTGGTCACCGCCGAGGCGGTCAATGCGGAAGCGGACTTTCCGCGATAGCGGGCAGACTGGTCGGCATGCTGGACACCTCGGCCCGTCTGCTCAAACTGCTCTCCCTGCTCCAGGCGCACAAGGAGTGGTCAGGGCCCGAGCTGTCCGCGCGGCTCGGGGTCTCGACCAGGACGATCCGCAACGACGTCGAGCGGCTGCGCAGCCTCGGCTATCCGGTCAACGCCACGCCGGGCGTCGCGGGCGGCTACCGGCTCGGCGCCGGGGCCGCGCTGCCGCCGCTGCTGCTCGACGACGAGGAGGCCGTGGCGGTGGCCGTCGGGCTCGGCCGGGCGGCGGGCGGCGGCGTCCAGGGCATCGAGGAGACCTCCGTGCGCGCCCTGGCCAAGCTGGAGCAGGTGCTGCCGTCGCGGCTGCGCCGCCGGGTCAACGCCCTGAACACGTACACGGTCCAGATCCCCGGCGGCGGCCCGTCGGTGGCGCCCGAGGTGCTGACCACGATCGCCAACGCGGCCCGCGACCACGAACGGCTCCGCTTCGACTACACCGGCCACGACGGCTCCTCGACCCCGCGCGACGTCGAACCGCACCGGCTCGTGCACCGGCGCGGCCGCTGGTATCTGGTCGGCTACGACATCGAGCGGCGGGACTGGCGGACGTTCCGGGTGGACCGCGTCGTCCTGCGCGTACCGGCCACGGGGCCCCGGTTCACGCCCCGCGAGTTGCCGGGCGACGGGGACGTGGCCGCGTACGTGGAGAAGGGCGTGAACACCGCGATGTGGCGCTACAGCGCGACGGTGCTGCTGCACAGCCCGGCCGAGGCGGTGCGCCGGCTGCCGCTGGAGCTCGATGTCGAGCCGGTCGACGAGGCCACCTGCCTGGCCCGGCTGGGCGGCGACGACCTGCACGGAATGGCCGTGTGGATCGGGTTCATCGGCGTGGACTTCGAGGTGCTCGACCCGCCGGAGCTGGCCGAGCACGTCCTTCGGCTGTCGGAGCGCTACCGGCGCGCCGTACGCGACCCTCGCTGACGGAGACCGTCAGCGGACGGTAGGAGGACGGTCAGCGGCCGGCGGCAGCCTGGCGGCATGAAGAACATGAAGCAGATCGCCGGCGGCCGGGACGACTTCCAGCTCGTCCGGCACCTGACCCTCCACGGCAGCCAGGCCGAGATCGGCCGGGCGCTCACCGAGGAGGCCCGCCGGCTCGGCTGGGCGCCGAGGCCGCTCGACCCCGCCGTCAACCGGGCCCGCCGGACCTGGTTCGAGCGGCACTGGCCGCAGCACCACGCCCGCATGGACGGTGCCGCCGAGGCGCTCGGCCTCGACCCGGACCAGGACGACCTGGCCCTCGACGGGCTGAGCTACGCGCCCGCCGGCTCGGGCTGCTCGGCGCTGTGGTGCCCGCCGTCCGCGAGCACCGACGGCCACGGCAGGGTGGGCCGCAACTACGACTTCTTCACCGCGACGATCAGCGAGATCATGGGCCAGGCACCGCGGCCGGGCGAGCTGCCGATGGCGTCCAGGCCGTACGTGATCACCACGGTGCCCGACTCCGGCCTGGCCTCGACCGTCATCACGATGAACGAACTCGACGGCTGCATGGACGGCGTCAACGAGGCCGGCCTGGTCGTCATGCTGCTCATCGCCGACATCGTCACCGCCGCGCCACCGCAGGACCCCGCGCCGCAGGTCGGGCTGAACAGCGTGCAACTGCCCAGGTTCCTCGTCGACACCTGCGAGAACGTGGAGCAGGCCAAGCAGGCGCTGCTCGGCGCGAAGCAGTACGACCACGGCGCGCCGCTGCACTACCTCGTCGCCGACGCGCACGGCGGGGCGTTCGTGTGGGAGCGGGGCAGGGACGGCAAGGAGCACATCATCGAGTTCGGCGACGCGCCGCTCTGCGTCACCAACCACCTGCTGCACCTCAACCCCGACCCGATGAACCTGCCCCCGGACACCGAGGCCAGCCTCCGCACGTTCGGGCGGCTGCGTTCGCTGTACGAGCGGAGCAAGGGCGCCACCATGTCACCGGACGACCTGCGCAAGAGCCTGCTCGAGGTGGGGCCGGACATGGACATGCCGTTCCGCACGCTCTGGAGCACGGTGTTCGACACGGCCGACCGGACGCTGTCGACCCGCTTCTTCCTGGGCGACGGCCCGGACGGGGCGCGTTACACCGACGAGCTGGTCTTCAGCGCGCGTCCAGGAACTCCTGCCTGACCTTGGACCGGGACAGCTTCCCCGTCGGCGTGCGGGGCAGCGCGTCCCGGTACTCGATCACCTTCGGGTGCTTGAACCGGGCGATGCGCGGCTCGCAGTGCCGCAGCAGCGCGGCGGTGAGCTCGGCGTCGCCCGTGACGCCCGCGACGGGCTGGACGAGGGCGACGACGCTGTGCCCCCACTCCTCGTCGGGCACCCCGATGACGGCCACGTCCGCCACGGAGGGGTGCTCCAGCAGCGCGGCCTCGATCTCGGCCGGGTAGATGTTGACTCCGCCGGACACGATCAGGTCGGTGCGCCGGTCGCACAGGAACAGGAAGCCGTCCTTGTCCAGGAAGCCGATGTCGCCGGGGGCGTACCAGTCGCCGCGCATGCTGGCGGCCGTCTTCGCCGGGTCCTTGCGGTACTCGAACGTGCCCATGCTGGACTTGACGTAGATCATGCCCGGCTCGCCCGGCGGCAGCTCCGTCCCGGCCTCGTCGAGGATCCTGGCCTCGAACGTGGGCGCCGGCCGGCCCACCGTGCCGGGCCGGTCCAGCCAGTCCCGCGGCTTGACCGAGAAGGCGATCGTCGACTCGGTCGAGCCGTAGTACTCGTAGAGCACCGGCCCCCACCAGTCCATGATCCCCTGCTTGACCGCCACCGGACAGGCGGCGCCGGTGTGGACGACCTGGCGCAGGCTCGACATGTCGTAGCGCGCTCTGACCTCGGCGGGCAGCTGCAGCATCCGGTGGAACATGGTCGGCACCATCATCGCGTTGGTCACCCGGTGGCGCTCGACCAGCTCCAGGATGCTCTCCGGCTCGAAGCGCGGCGTGATCACCACGGTATGGCCGAGGTGCAGCGCGAACTGCGTGTGGGCGCACGGCGCCGAGTGGTACATCGGCGAGGTGACCAGGTGCACGGCCTCGCCGGGCACCAGGTCCACGATCTCGCCGAGGAACCAAATGTAGAGCGGGACGAGCGCCTCGGGCTCGGCCCCGGACAGCCGCCGCTGCACGCCCTTGGGGAAGCCGGTGGTGCCGGAGGTGTACCACATGACGGCCCCGGCCATCCGCCCGCCGGGCGCGTCCGCGGGCTGCCCCTGGGCCAGCCCGGCCGTGCCGGTCTCGCTCCCAGGTACGTGGCCGTCGGCGGTGACCACGATCTTGGCGTCGCAGTCGTCCAGGATGTAGCTCACCTCCGCCTCGGTGAGGTGCCAGTTGATCGGCACGTAGTAGAGGCCGATCTGCCCGGTCGCCATCAGCATGATCACCGCGTCAAGGCCGTTCGGCAGCACGCCGGCCACCACGTCGCCGTCGACGAGCCCGCGGGCGCGCAGGCCGTGTGACACCTGGTTGACCCGGGCGAGCAGCTCGCCGTACGTGGTCCGGGACCCGTCCACGTCGATGACCGCGAGCCGGTCGGGGTCGGCGGAGGCGATCGCGTAGAAGCCGGGCAGGCCGTTGACGTCCATCACAGCTCCAGCAGGTCGGCCAGGCGGGCCCGGTGGATTCGCGGCGGGCCGAGCAGCACTTCGTCGGCTTTGGCCCGTTTGTAGAACAGGTGCGCGTCGTGCTCCCAGGTGTAGCCGATGCCGCCGTACAGCAGCAGGTGGTCGCGGGCCACCTCGAAGCAGGCCCGCCCCACGTACGCCTGGGCCAGCGCGGCGGCGGCGGGCAGCTCGTCCGGCGACTCGTCGGCGGCCCAGGCGGCGAAGCGGACGATCGACTCGGCCTGCTCCAGCTTGCAGTGCATGTCGGCGAGCTTGTGCTTGACCCCCTGGTAGGAGCCGATGTACCGGCCGAAGGCGACCCTGATCTTGGCGTAGGCGACGATGGCGTCCAGCGCGGCCCGCAGCACGCCGAGCTGCTCGGCCGCCAGCGCCACGGCGAGCCGGTCGCCGACGCCCGGCGCCGCCGGGCCGATGACCCGGCCCGGCGCGCCGTCCAGGGTCACCTGGGCCTGGCCGCGGGTCAGGTCGAGCGTCTCCAGGGCGGTCCTGGTGACGCCGGGCGCGGTCAGGTCGACGGCCGTCATGACCACGCCGTCACCGGTCAGCGCGGGCACCACGAGGACGTCGGCCTCCATGCCGCCCAGCACCTGGGCCAGCGTGCCGCGCACGGTCACGCCTGACTCTCCCGAGTTGGCTGCGACGGTCACGTCGGAGTCGGCCGGCGGCTGGGCGAGGGTGGCCACGACGCGGCCTTCGGCGATGCCGGTCAGCAGCTCCTTGTCCGGCACCCGGGTCAGCGCGATCGTGGCGAACACCGTGGCCAGGAAGGGTCCGGGCAGCAGCGCGGCGCCCGTCTCCTCCAGCGCGACGGCCAGCTCCGCGAAGCCCGCGCCCGCGCCGCCGTACTCCTCCGGGACGATCAGCCCGGACAGGCCGAGCTCGCCGTTGAGCCGCGCGTACACCTCCCGGTCGTAGCCGTCGCGGACCTTGGGCAGCGGCGAGGCCGCGGCGAGGAACGAACGGACGGCGGCGCGCAGCTCCTGCTGCTCCTGGCTGAGTACGAGCTTCACCCCTGCGTCCCCACCTTCAGGTCCTTGAACGGCACGGTCTTGTCCACCCGGGGCTCGGGCGGCAGGTTGAGCACCCGGTCGCCGATGATGTTGCGCATGATCTCGTTGGTGCCGCCGCCCAGCGACATGCCCGGGGCCTGGGAGATCGCGTGGGCCAGCGGGTGGCCGCCGACGACCGACTCGGGCCCGACGAGCCGGGTCGCGAGATCGGCCTGGAACAGGTACAGCTCGGCCAGCAGCAGCTTGGCGGCGCTGCCGCGGGCACCGGGGAAGATGCCCGCCTTGGTCTCCTGGGAGAGGCGCTGGTTGAACAGCGCGAGCGCGCGCGTGCGGATGTGCAGCTCGACGAGCTCGTCCCTGACCAGCGGGTCGGTGGTGTCGACCACCTGGCGCAGCGCCGCCAGTGAGGTGGGGTCGTCCCTGCCCGCGCCCATGCCGACGCCCGCCGAGATCGACAGCCGCTCGTGCAGCAGGGTCGTGACCGCGACGCTCCAGCCGTCGTTGACCTCGCCGACGCGGTGCTCGTCGGGGATGGGGACGTCGTCGAAGAAGATCTCGTTGAAATTGGCCCGGCCGGTCATGTCCTTGAGCGGCCTGACCGTCACGCCCGGATGGCGCATGTCGACCACGAACATGGTCAGACCTTTGTGCTTGGGCACCTCGACGTCGGTGCGGGCCAGCAGCAGCCCCCAGTCGGCGTGGTGGGCGACCGAGGTCCAGACCTTCTGGCCGTTGACGATCCAGTTGTCGCCGTCGCGTACGGCCCTGGTCTGCAGGCTGGCCACGTCGCTGCCCGCGCCCGGCTCCGAGAAGAGCTGGCACCAGATCTCCTCGCCGCGCAGCAGCGGCCGGACGAAGCGTTCGCGCTGCTCGTCGGTGCCCCGGTCGACCAGGGTCGGGCCGGTCATGCCGAGGCCGATCGAGAAGACGTAGGTGGGCAACGTGAAGTCGCGGGCCGCGGCGGCGAACGCGCGCTCCTCCGCCTGCGTCAGCCCCTGGCCGCCCCAGCGCGCCGGCCAGGTGATGCCGGAGTATCCGGCGTCGTAGAGCCTGGCCATGAAGTCCTTGGCCCTGGCGACCGGGTCGCCCTCGGGGGGCTCGCCGGACGGGGCGTTGTCGAGGAGCCAGGCACTGGCGGTACGCCGATACTCATCAAGGTTCACATCGTCTCCTTGGCATCAGTGCTCACTTACTCTAACCAGCCGGATGCGGCACGCATAGAGCACCGTTCTGTTGGCGTTTTATGGTGATTTGTCGCCGAATCTCCGTTAATTAGGATGGTGATGACTTAGTGTGATCGGCTGATCGCCGGGGGGAAAGGTGTGGTCACACGGTTCGGGCGGTCCGTGCGCGCGCGGCTGACGCTGTTCGCGAGCCTCGCCATGGCGCTGCTGTGCGTCGTGGTGAGCGCGTTCGTGCTGTACGCGGTGCGTACCACGGCGGTCGGATACCGCACGAACGAGGCGCTCACCGCCGCCCTGCGCGTCGTGCACCTGGTCAAACGGGACGAGCTGCCCGCGCGGATCAGCAGCGAGGTGGACGGGATCCAGGTCGTCGACGCGGCCGGGCGCGTGGTGTCCACGACGGCGAACCTGACCGGCCGCCCACCCATGAGCCGGCTGACGCCCGCCCGCGACAACGCCGGCCGCACCCAGGTCGTGTGCGACCTGCCCGTCTTCCCCGGCCGGTGCGAGATCCTGGTCGTCCTGCGCGTCTACGAGCGGGACGGCGACTGGCTGGTCTACGCGGCCAGGGCCATGGTGCCGCGCTACGTCCACCCGGCCGTGCTGGGGTTCCTGGGCGGCGACTCGCTCGCGCTGGTGGCGTTGACCTGGTTCGGGGTGTCGCGGGCGATGGCCAGGACCCGCACGCCGATCACCCGGCTGGAGCAGGCGGTGGAGCGGCAGCGCAGGTTCGTCGCCGACGCCTCGCACGACCTGCGCAGCCCGATCACCGCCATGCGCGTCCAGATCGAGGAGGCCCTGCTGTACCCGGCCGACGCCGACTGGCGGCGGACCGGGGCGGCGCTGCTGAGCGGCCTGGACCGCCTCGAGGCCATCGTCGGCGACCTGCTGACGCTGGCCAGGCTCGACGCGGGCGCCCTCGCCGACCGCGAGCCCGTGGACCTGGCCGAGCTGGTCGGCGCCGAGACGGCCCGGCCACGGTCGAAGCCGGTGATCACCACGCTGCGGCCGGGTGTGACCGTCATGGGCGACCGGCTCCAGCTGGCCCGCCTGCTCACCAACCTGCTGGACAACGCCGAGCGCCATGCCGAGTCCCAGGTCGTGGTGGCCGTACGGCGCCACCTCGGGCTGGCCGTACTCGAAGTCCTCGACGACGGCGCGGGGATCGCGCCCGACCAGCGGGAGGTCGTGTTCCAGCGCTTCACGCGGCTGGCCGCCGCGCGCGACCGCGACGGCGGCGGTACCGGGCTCGGCCTGGCCATCGCCCGCGAGATCGCGCTGGCCCACGCGGGCACCCTGACCCTGGAGGACTCCGACCGCGGCGCCCGATTCGTGATGCGGCTCCCGATCACGGAGGGCTGAGGGGTGTTCGCCAAGTGGTCGGTGCGGCGCAGGCTGACGGCGGCCGCCCTGCTGGTCACGCTGGCCGGCTACCTCCTCATCGCGGCGCTCATCGTCACGCCACTCGCGCACGCGCTGGTCACCGGTCACGAGACCGAGCACGCGGCCAAGGCGGCGCACCGGGTCGCGCTCGCCATCCAGCGGACCGCGCCGGAGCAGGTCAGGCCGATAGTGATCACCGAGGATGTCGACCTCATCCAGGTGGTCGACGACCAGGGCATCGTGCGCCAGGCCAGTCCGAAGATGCTCGGCCAGCCACCGCTCACCACGGACACGTCCACGGGCAACGACAACCGGGTGGACGCCGTCGTCTGCACCAGCCGGGTGCCGGGCGGGGATTGCCTGATCACCGTGGGGTACCGGACGCCGGTCGGCGCGACGACCTGGATGGTCTACGCCTACACCCCCGTCGTCCCCTGGTACATCAGCCCGCTCTACGTGCTCGGCGTGCTGTTCGCCGTGCTGCTGCTCTCCGCGACCACCGCCTACGTGACCTGGCTGGCGGTGAGCAGGGCACTGCGGTCCGTCACGGCCATCAAGACCGAACTGGCCGAGATCACCGCCACGGACCTGGGCCGCCGGGTGCCGCCCCTGCCGCACCGGGACGAGCTCGACGACCTCGCGTGGACCGTGAACCAGACCCTGGACCGGCTGGAGCACGCGGTCGAGCAGGAGCGCAGGTTCGCCGCCGACGCCTCGCACGACCTGCGCAGCCCGATCACCGCCATGCGCACCCAGATCGAGGAGGCCCTGCTCCACCCGGACGAGGCCGACTGGCCGCGGACCGCCGTGGCCATGCTGTCGAGCCTGGATCGGCTGCAGGCCATCGTCACCGACCTGCTGACGCTGGCCAAGCTCGACGCGGGCGCGCCCGGCGTCGGCGCCGACGTGGACCTGGCGGAGCTGGTCGAGGAGGAGCTGGTACGCAGGGCGCCCGGCAAGCGGGTGGAGCGGCACCTGCGGCCGGGGGTGGTGGTGATCGGAGACCGGCTGCGCCTGACCCGGCTGCTCGCGAACCTGCTCGACAACGCCGAGCGGCACGCCGAGTCCACGATCACCGTGACCGTCGACGAGCGGGGCGGCGAGGCCGTACTGGAGGTCCAGGACGACGGCGCGGGGATCGCGCCGGACCAGCGCGACATCGTGTTCCGCCGGTTCACCCGGCTGGACACCTCGCGCAACCGCGAGGACGGGGGCACGGGGCTCGGGCTGTCCATCGCCCTCGAAATCGCCACGGCGCACGGTGGTACTCTCACCGTGGAAGATTCCGATACCGGTGCCCGGTTTGTCCTACAAATCCCCCGGGCTAGTAGTTAAAGTGGCCCGCTGTGACACGGGGTTTCAGCCGATTACGGCAAGAGGATTTACTGAAGACGGCCTGCGAGGTCATCGCCGAGCAGGGGTTCGGGCATACCAGGACGGTCGACATCGCCAGGGCCGCCGGCGTGAGCCAGGCACTGCTCTTCTACCACTTCGAGACCAAAGATCAGCTGTTCGCGCAGGCGTTCGCCTACGCCGCCCGCATCCATCTCGACCTCCTGGACGACATCGAGCGCTCGCCGAGCCCGCCGCGCGAGAAACTGCGCGCCCTGCTGCGCCGCTCCTCCCCCGCGGGCTCGGCGGAGGGCTGGCGGCTGTGGATCGACGCGTGGTCGGAGTCCATGCGCAACAAAGAACTCGAGCAGACCTCGCGGCGGCTCGACGCCCGGGGCAGGGTGGTGCTGCGCGGGATCATCGAGGCCGGGGTGGCGTCGGGCGACTTCGTCTGCCCCGATCCCGAGGAGTCCACCTGGCGGATCTTCGCGCTGCACGACGGGCTGGCCATCCAGATCCACGTACATCCCAGGGTTGTGACCCGCCGCTGGGCCACCCAGCTCGTCCGTAGAACGGCCGCCGCCGAGGTGGGCATAAGCCCGGACGATCTGTGATCCGCCTCACCCTTCCTCTCTTATTAGATGGTTCGTACAATTACCAGGCGAGGAGAGGAGCAGGCGATGACACGCGCACCGAGCTCTACCGCCGCCAGGGAGAACGACGAGCGGATCGCCGACCGGAGCAGCTACGAGGCGGTCATCGCCCGCCTGTCGAAGGCGTCGGTCGACAAGCACTGGGAGCCGTACAAGGACATCCCCTGGGACGATCCGGAGTTCCTCGTCGACCAGACCGATCCCCGCTGGGAGCTGCCCGGGGTCGACAGGCTCGGCGGCCATCCGTGGTACCAGGCCCGCTCCCCCGAGACGCGCGCCAGGATCGGGCTGTGGCGGGTGGCCACGGCGATGAAGATCGGGCTGCAGTTCGAGAACCTGCTCAAACGGGGCCTGCTCAACTACGCCTACCGGCTGCCGAACGGGTCCCCCGAATTCCGCTACGTCTACCACGAGACCATCGAAGAGGGACATCACGGGATGATGTTCCAGGAGTTCGTCAACCGCACGAAGCTTCCGGTGCGCGGCATGCCGGGGCCGCTCAGCCTGCTCGCGCAGGTCGCCCCCTGGATCCCGCCGATCTCGACCGAGCTGTTCTTCGTGTTCGTGCTCGGCGGCGAGGACCCGATCGACCACGTCCAGCGCAAGGTACTCAAGGACGACCGGGCACACCACCCGCTCGAGGAGACGATCATGCGCATCCACATCGCGGAGGAGGCCAGGCACATCTCGTTCGCCCGGCACTACCTGCGCGACCGGGTGCCGACGATGCCGCGTTACCGGCGTCTCATGCTGGGTGTCGCCTCGCCGATCATCCTGGGCATCATGGCCAGGATCATGCTGGCGCCGCCCGGGTCGATGATCAAGCGGTTCGCCATCCCGCGTGACGTGGTGGTCCAGGTGTACCTGCGCGACCCGGCGGCCAAGCGGGAGATCCGCGACTCGGTGGGCAGGACCCGCGAGCTGTGCTCCGAGATCGGCCTGGTGAACGCTCTCACCAGGCGGATCTGGCAGGTCATGGGCATCTGGGCCTGACCTCCCGCGCCCAGTTCAGGAGCGGCGGGCGATCAGCACCTCGGTGACCGTCCGCTCCTGCCACACGCCCGACGGGTTGTCGGCGAGGAGCACCTCCCTGACCGCGTCGACGAACTCCGCCACCCGGTCGCCGAGCCTGGTGGGAGTGGTGTAGGAGTACGACAGCTGCAACCCGAGCACGGCATCGAGGTCCCAGCTCAGCCGCTGTTCGAACAGGCTCGACTCCACCCGGTCGAAGGGCGAGTCCACGAGCACGTCGTGGTGGTGCTCCCCGCTGGACTGGAAGGAGCCGACCGCTTTCGGCTCGTCCGACGCGTACGCGGCGCGCACCAGCCGGACGACCGGCTCCCACGGATGCTCGCCCGGGTCGCGGGACGGCCCGACGAGGGCCACCGCGCCCTCCGGCGGGAGCAGCCGGTCCAGCTCGGCCAGTACGGCCCTGCGGTCCATCCAGTGGAACGACCTGCCCATGACGACGTCGTCGAAGGGCGGCAGTCCGGCCAGCGTCGTGGAGTCTCCGGACAGCCAGCGGATGTTCGGGCTACCGGCGGCGACGCGCCCGCCCTCGGCCAGCATGCCGGCGTCCGGGTCCACGGCGATCACCTCGTGCACGGCGGGCGCCAGCGGGATCGCCACCGTACCGGGGCCGCAGCCGAGGTCGAGCACCCGGCTGCCGGGGCCGAACGCCCGCGCCAGGCAGCCGATGGCGGCCTCTCCGTGTCCGGGCCGGTACTTGGCGTAGTAGGGGGCGGCGCCGTCGAAGGGGTTCGTCATGGTGAGACGATATGCGGGTTCTGGAACGATCGTTGGGTGCGTTCCGACGGCGACGAGTTGGGGGTCATGTTGTGGGGCACGGTTCACCGGCCCGCCCGGCGGCGAAACTGGAGGTGTTCGTGAGGCGGCTATTCGTGATCGTGCTGCTCGCGGTCGCCGGGGTGGGCGTCGCCCTCCCGGCGCAGGCGCACAACGTGCTGGTCGGCAGCGATCCCAAGGACGGGGCGACGCTGACCGCCGCGCCCGCGCGGATCACGCTCGTCTTCGACCAGGCGGTACGCCAGGGATACGCCCAGGTGGGCGTGACCGGGGCCGACGGGACGACGTGGGCCGACGGATCGGCCGAGGTCGCCGCCGAGAAGGTGTCGGTCAAGGTCAAGCCGCTGCGGGCGGGCGGGGCCTATGTGGTGGGCTACCGGATCCTGTCGGCCGACGGGCATCCGGTCACGGGCAAGATCAGCTTCAACCTCGCGGCGGACGCCACGGCCGTGACGCGGGCCCCGGCCCAGGCCGACACCGGAGCCGGCGCGTCCGGAGCCGATGCCGCCGAAGCCGCGGCGAACGGCGGGGCGGGGATGGCCGTCGTCTGGATCGTGGGAGCGCTGCTGGTGCTGGCCGCCGGCACGGCCGTGGCCCTGCGCCGCGCCCGCACCCCGGAGCCCGACAGCGAGACGCGCGATGGTGACACACGGGTCTGCGGGACCGCAAGCCGCGCCGCGACCGGCGACCGCGAGGGTGACACGCGCGGCGGCGAGAGGGCGGACGCGTGACGATCACCGCTCCCCCGAGGCCGCGGGTCGGCGGGCGCTGGGTGGTCGGGGCGTTCGCGGTGTGCGCGATCGTCGCGGCCGTGGCGGCCAGCACGTTCACCGCGCAGGAGGCGGTGCCGGGCATTCCCATGCCGGGGCCGATCGTGGCGTACGGGCTGCCGGTCGTGCGGGTGCTGCTCGACCTGGCCGCCGTGGCCGTCGTGGGGCTGAGCCTGGTGCCCAAGCTGCTCGGCTTCGACGCGCCTGAGCTGACCGAGCCGGTCCTGCGCAGGACCCGGCCGCTCACCGTCACCGCCGCGTGGGCGTGGGCGGTCTGCGCGCTGCTGACGATCGTGTTCCAGACGGCCGAGCTGAACCCGGGCGGCCTGCCCACGGTCGGCATGATCGCCGCCTACGTCGACGGCGTCGGCACCGGCCAGGGGCTGCTGTTCAGTGCCGCGTGCGCGCTGATGGCAGCGGGCATCGGGCTGATGGCGGTGCGGTTCGGCGAGAAGGTGCCCGCCGAGCTGCGGATCATCGTGGCGCTGTTCGGCCTGCTGCCCATTCCGGTGACCGGTCACGCGGTCAACTCCGTCTGGCACGACCCCATCATGATCGCGATGGAGACGCACGTGATGGGCGCGGCGGCGTGGGCGGGCGGGCTGGTGGCGACGGCGGTGTTCGTCGCGCCGCGCCCGTCGCTGCTGGCCGCCGCGCTGCCGCGCTTCTCCAGGATGGCGACCGTCTGCCTGCTGCTGGTCGGCCTGTCGGGGCTGATCACCGGGCTCGGCACGATGGCGCTGACGCCCGGCGTGGAGCTGCCGGGCGCCATCGTGACCAGCCACTACGGGGTGCTGGTGGTGGTCAAGCTGATGCTCACCGCGCTGGTGGTGCCGCTGGCCGCGCACGTACGGTTCCGGCTGATGCCGCTCATCCGCCGGGCCGAGCCCACCGCCGTGATCGGCTGGGTGGCGGCCGAGGTCGCCCTGATGGGGCTGGCCTACGGCGTGGCGGTGGCGATCACCCGGGCCTCGATCGGCTGACGCCGCGTCGCGAACCACTCGCAGGCCAGCCAGGCGGCCATCAGCCCCACCCCGGCCCAGACGGCCGACGACATGACCAGGGGCGGCGCGCCGAGCAGGCCGGTCTGCCCCTTCAGCGCGCCGTACACCTGACCCATGATCGAGCTCTGCGCGACCAGCGCACCGTAGACGGCGGCCGTCGCCACGGCCGCCCCGAGCACCGCGCGCACCGGCGCCAGACCACGTGAGGGAAGCCGTACGGCGAACGCGAGGTCCACGCAGAGGCCGCCGATCACCAGGAAGAACGGCACCGCGGACGGCGGGAAGCCGGTGAACGTCAGCAGCGGCCAGACCAGCGTCCTGAACCCCACGTAGGAGGCGGCCACCAGCGTCGCCGCGCCGAACCTGCCGATCATCATCCGGGCCACGACCAGCACGGTCACCCCGACGACCACCGCGTACACCGGATAAAGATAATCCGGCACAGGAAGGGAGAAGTTAGTCATCATCACCCGGTCGACCGGGCGGCCCATCTGGTCGGCGGCGAACCGCATCAGGATGGGCTCGGCGTAGACGGCGTGGTTGTCCCAGGCACCGATCGACAGGATGCCGTATTCCTGGTGCTGTTCGGGGAAGTGCACGTTCTCCAGGAAGAACGCGAAGAACGCGCCCAGCATGACCGTGCGCTCCCTGCCGGGCGGCGCGCCCATGAACCAGCCGCGGATCACTCCGGCGATCATGAAGAACGTGCCCGTGTAGAGCATGAGGTGGGACGGGCTCCACGAGGTGATGTCCAGGCCGTTGACCCGGTGGTTGATCAGGTCGAGCGGCACGGCGACGAGGAACACGCCGGTGCCCCACTGGATCAGCCGCAGCGCCGCCTTGTCCACGCCGTAGCCGGTGTAGCCGTGGATCACGGTCAGTGCGAGGGCCAGGGCCGTACCGGCGGAGTTGAGCAGGTGAGGGGGAGCCAGGTCGTCGCGCAGCCACTTGAAGTGCCACGAGACGTCCCAGGCCGAGCCGAGCAGCTTGAACGTGAACGCCATCAGCCAGCCGTAGTAGAGGACCCTGAACAGGTCGGGCGGCGTCTCGCGCCCCGCCTGCCCCCGGGTCCAGTACGGCAAGGCCCAGTCGGCGGCGGTCTTGATGATTGCGGGAGCCTTCACGGCGGAAATCTTACGATGCCTTGCCTCAGGAACAATGCGCCCAGGTCCTCCGTGATCTGCCTGGTATGAGCGGTTCTGGGGCAGGCCGTCACCGGATGCTGGCCGCGGCTCGCAGCGAGTACATGAGCGGGACCGCCGGACTGCCCTCGGGCAGCCGGAACCGCGGGCCGTCGGGCCGCAGCGTGCCGAAGCGGCGGAAGAGCGTGTGGTCGTGCTCGCGCAGGAACTCCACCCGCAGCCCGGCGGCGGCCACCGCGCTGACCACCTCGCCGATGCCGTGCTGGAACTGGACCGTCGTGTCGTTCTCCAGCACCTCGGACCCGGTGTAGGTGTGCGGGAACTTCCACACATGGGGGCCTTGGTCGAAGTAGTCGTAGGTCACCGTCGTCCCCGTCTCGTCGTCCAGCATGGCGGCGAAGGGGTGGAACTCGGCCAGATACAGGAACCCGCCCGGGCGCAGCAGCGACGCCACCGTGCGTGCCCACCGGGTGAGGTCGGGCAGCCAGACCAGGGCACCGATGCCGGTGTAGACGATGTCGTAGGTCTCCCCCAGCGCCTCGGCCGCGTCGTACACGTCGGCCGCGACGAACCTCGCCCCGATCCCCGCGCCTTCGGCCAGCTCTCTGGCCTTGGTCACGGCGGTCTCGGAGAAGTCGAGCCCGGTCACCCGGGCCCCTTTCCGCGCCCAGGACAGCGTGTCGAGGCCGAAGTGGCACTGCAGGTGGACGAGGTCGCGGCCGGTCACGTCGCCTACCTCGGCCAGCTCGAACTCCCTGATCGTGTCGGTTCCTCCCTGGAACGCGGCGACGTCGTAGAAGTCGCTGGCCACGTGGATGGGGACGCGTTCGTCCCAGCTGGCGCGGTTGACGGCCAGATAGTCGATCTCCTCCATGTGGCCGAGCCTATGAGCCGGGGTCAACCGGTTTTCCCAGCCGTACTGGGAGGTGTTTGAGGCCGTTCTGGAAGTTGGAGGTGAGGCGGACGGGCGCGCCCGCGAGCTCGACGTCCCAGGAGAGCAGCTCGGTGAAGACCGCGCGGAACTGGACCCGCGCCAGGTGGGCGCCGAGGCAGAAGTGCGGGCCGAAGCCGAAGCTGACGTGGTCGTTCGGGGTGCGGGCGACGTCGAACCGGTCGGGGTCGGGGAAGACGGCCGGGTCCCGGTTGGCGGAGGCGTGGTAGACGACCACCTTCTCGCCCGCCCGGATACGCCGGCCGCCGAGCGTGAGGTCGCGGGTGGCCGTACGGCGGAAGTCCATGACGGGCGGCCAGAACCGCAGCATCTCCTCCACCGCCGAGCCGAGCAGGGACGGGTCGGCGCGCAGGCGGGCCAGCTCGGCGGGGTGTTCGAGGAGGGTGAGCAGGCCGCCGGGGATGCCGTTGCGCAGCGTCTCGTTCCCGGCGACGGCGAACAGGAAGAACATGTTCTCGAACTCCGCCTCGGTCAGACCGCCGTCCATCATCGCCGACATGACCGACTCGCCGTGCGTGGCCTCCGCCAGGGCGTGCGCGTACGCGAACATGTCCGTCAACGCCGCCCTGGAGCGCGGGTTCATGCCCGGTTCGAGCCGGGGCCGGGCGGCGGTGGCGAGACGGC
This sequence comes from Nonomuraea guangzhouensis, assembly GCF_019396345.1. Taxonomy (GTDB): domain Bacteria; phylum Actinomycetota; class Actinomycetes; order Streptosporangiales; family Streptosporangiaceae; genus Nonomuraea; species Nonomuraea guangzhouensis. The sequence goes on from NZ_JAHKRM010000010.1 coordinate 304,127, forward strand.
CGATCGGGCTGAGCGACGCGGCGTCGGCCGTGGACAGGCCCGCGTAGTCGGCGTCCTGGTAGCCGATCACCCGCGACGCCCAGTCGTACAACAGCCGCCTGTCCTCGTCCGGTACGCCCATGACGTGCGCGAGCGTCCAGACGGGCAGGTCGGCGGCGATCTCCACGAAGTCGCACGTGCCCGCGGCGAACAGCGACGCGGCCCGCTCGGCGATCGTCCGCTCCAGCGCCCGCACGGCGCGCGGCGTGAACGCGGCCGCCACGATCCTGCGCAGCCGGGAGTGGTCCGGCGGGTCCGTGTTCAGCATCATCGCCTGTACGAAGGCCAGGTCGGCGGGGGTGTCGGGGTCGCGGATCTGCGTGGCGCCCAGGTGGGAGGAGAAGTCGCCGGCCGCGCGCAGCACGTGCTTGACGTCGGCGTGCCGGAACACGCCCCAGTAGCCGGGCCCCTCGCGCCAGGGTCCCACCGCCGGTTCCGGAATCCGGCAGACGGGGGCTTCCCGCCGCAGCCGGTCATACAGCTCGTACGGTACGGCCTGCGCGTACGTGGACGGCAAGAAGACATCACCCACCGGCGTAGGAGGGTTGTCCACAGGCGGCGTCGGTGGCGGAAAGTTGTCCACAGGCTCTGGCCGCGTCTCCTCGCTCATGGTTCCCAGCGTGCATGATGGGCCGGTGACTCCAGAAGACGGTGAGGCCATTCTGCGCGACTACTTCGCGCCCTGGATCCAGCAGCTCGGGCTGCGCGTGCGGGAGTTGGGCGAGCGCCACGCGGTGGTGTGCCTGCCCTGGTCCGACGCGCTGGCCAGAGAGGGCGGCGGGCTGTGCGGCCAGGCCATGATGGCCGCCGCAGACACCGCCACGGTCATCGCGATCTCCTCGGCGCGGGGCGGGTTCGTGCCGATGACCACGGTGCAGCAGTCGACGACGTTCCAGCGGCCGGTCACGGGCCGGGATCTGCTCATCGACGTGCGCATCTCCAAGCTCGGCCGCACGCTGGCCTTCTCGGAGGTCACGCTGACGGCCGACGGAGCCGCCGAGCCGGCCGCGCGGGCGTCCACCGTTTACGCGATCTTGGGCTGACCCGTCGTCTCAGGGGTTTCTCAGGTGCGGAAAGTAGGCTCACCACATGAAACGTGTGGCCGCGCTGGTCGCGGTGCTCGCCCTCGCCGGGGTGGTGACGTGGCTGGTGTGGCCGTCCGCGCCCGAAGCGCGGGGCCTCGACCAGCGCATCTCCGTCGTGGACGGGCCGGCCGACGACCAGCGGGTCGAGCTCGACGCGACGTTCTTCCCGGCCGCGGGTGGCGGGAAGGCGCCTGCCGTGCTGCTCGCGCACGGGTTCGGCGGCAGCAAGCAGAGCGTCCGCCAGCAGGCGGTGCGGCTGGCGCAGGACGGCTACGCGGTGCTGACCTGGTCGGCGCGCGGCTTCGGCCGCTCGACCGGCGAGATCGCGCTCAACTCCGCCGACTACGAGGTCAAGGACGTCAAGCAGCTCATCGACTGGCTGGCCAAGCGGCCCGAGGTCCGGCTCGACGCGGCCGGCGACCCGCGCGTGGGCATCGCGGGCGGCTCCTACGGCGGCGCCATCACGCTGATGACGGCCGCCTACGACACCCGCGTGGACGCGATCGTGCCGCAGATCACCTGGGCCGACCTGGCCGACGCGCTGTTCCCCGACGGAGGCGGCCAAGGCCCGGCCAACGGCGTGTTCAAGCGCATGTGGGCGGGCTACTTCTTCGGCCGCGGCGCCCCGGTCCAGGGCGGCGGCGCCGCTCAGGGGCTCGGCGCGCTCACCCAGCAGAGCGTGCCGCTGACGGCCGAGCAGGCCAGGTGCGGCAGGTTCCTGCCCGCGGTCTGCGAGATGTACCAGCAGGTGGCCAAGACCGGCAGGGCCACGCCCGAGGCGATCGAGCTGCTGCGCAAGTCCAGCCCGGTCGCGGTGGCGAGCCGCATCAAGGCGCCCACGCTGCTCATCCAGGGGCAGCGCGACTCGCTGTTCCCGCTCGGCCAGGCCGACGCCAACGCCAAGGCGATCGCCTCGGCCGGCACGCCGGTGAGCCTGGCCTGGTTCGACGGAGGCCACGACGGCGGCAACGGCGAGGTCGACTGGCTCTACGATCAGACGGCCGGCTGGTTCGGCCACTACCTCAAGGGTGACGGCTCACCGCTCCCGCAGAAGTTCACCGTCACCCGTGACGGCGGCCGTGACCCGGGCACCCGCCAGCGCATCAGGCTCCACCCCGAGTCCGGCTCCTACCCCGGCCTCGGCGGCACCACCACCACCGCGATCACCCTCACCGGCCCCGAGCAGAACATCGCCAACCCGCCCGGCGGCTCCCCCGCCTCCATCTCCACGGTGCCCGGCGTCGCCGGCCTGCTCGGCGGGGGCGGCACCACCAACCTCAGCGTCGGGCTCGACATGCCCGGCCAGGTGGCCACCTTCGAGTCGGCGCCGCTCACCGCGCCGCTCCAGCTCACCGGCAGCCCCTCGGTCAAGCTGAAGGTCTACGGCAAGGGTCAGGTGACGCTGTTCGCCAAGCTCTATGACGTGGCCGACAACGCCCAGCCGCCCAACCTGCCCGCCGGGCTGGTCTCGCCGCTGCGCGTGACGATTCCGGACGGCGCCGAGAGCGTGGAGACCACGGTCACGCTGCCCGCCGTCGACTTCCGCTTCGCGGTGGGGCACCGGCTCCGGCTGGCGGTGACCACGACCGACATGGGCTACGCGACCCCCGCCGAACCCGCCTCCTACCGGATCGGCCTGGCCGCGCCCACCCTGGCCGTACCGACGGTGGCCGCGCTGGCCGCACCCGCGACCGGGGTGGCGTGGTGGGTGTGGGCGATGCCGCTCGCCGCCATCGCTCTGGCCGCCCTCATCCTGGCCACCGGCCGCACCCCGTCACGCCGCCGCCCCACCTTCCTTCGGAAGGCCACCGGCCAGGACACCAGCCGACTCGCCACCGTCGAACTGGACGACAGCCGCGCCGACACCCTCGTCTCGGACAACGGCCAGAGCGCCAGCGTCCAGAAGGACCGCAACAACTCCGGCACGTCCGTGACGGACGGCGATCCGCTCGCCGCTGACCCGTCGCCGGGCGAGGCGGTGCCGTTGGAGATCAGCGGGCTCACCAAGGCCTATCGCAACGGCGAGCTGGCCGTGGACGACCTGTCGTTCCGGGTCGAACGCGGCCAGGTGCTGGGCCTGCTGGGTCCCAACGGCGCGGGCAAGACGACCACGATGCGCATGATGATGGGGCTCATCCAGCCCGACGCCGGTGAGGTCCGCATCTTCGGCGACCGGGTGACGCCCGGCGCGCCCGTGCTGTCCAGACTCGGCTCGTTCGTCGAGGGACCCGGATTCCTGCCGCACCTGTCCGGCCGCGACAACATCGAGCTCTACTGGGCCGCCACCGGCCGCCCCGCCGCCGACGCCCGGTTCGACGACGCGCTGGAGATCGCGGATCTGGGCAAGGCGCTGGATCGGGCCGTACGCACCTACTCGCAGGGCATGCGGCAGCGGCTGGCGATCGCCCAGGCCATGCTCGGCCTCCCGGACCTGCTCGTGCTCGACGAGCCCACCAACGGCCTCGACCCACCCCAGATCAGGGAGATGCGCGAGGTGCTCAAGCGCTACGCCCGCGACGGCCGTACGGTGATCGTCTCCAGTCACCTGCTGGCCGAGGTCGAGCAGACGTGCAGCCACGCCGTGGTCATGCATCGGGGCCGCCTGGTCTCGGCGGGCCCGGTGTCGGTGCTGCTCAGCGCCGCCGTCTCCACCAACGGGCACGGACCCCGTCTCGAAGACGTGTTCCTCGACCTCATCGGACAGAAGTCGTGACCGGCCCCTTGGCCGGGGAGCGCGTCGCGACCGGTCCCCTGGCCGGAAAGAGCGTCGCGACCCGCCCCGCAGTCAGAGAGACGGTCGCGACCCGCCACCTGACCTCAGAGAGTGTCGGGATCCGCCACCTCGTCGGAGAGAGCATCGTGATCCGCCACCGAAGAGAAGCCGTGACCGTCGTCGAGGAGGGTTCATGACCGCCGCGACCGGCTACGCGCCCCGGCGCACGCTGCCGCTGAGGGTCGAGATCGTCAGGCAGTTCAAGCGGCGGCGCACGCTTGTCATGTTCGGGCTGCTGCTGGCGCTGCCGTGGATCCTGGTGATCGCCTTCCAGTTCGGCCCGCAGTCCAGCGGGCAGCAGCAGTCGGCGCTGCGCATCTCCGACCTGGCGACGGCCAGCGGCCTCAACTTCGCGGCGTTCGCCCTGTCGGTGTCGGCCAGCTTCCTGCTGGTCGTGGCCGTCGCCCTGTTCTGCGGCGACACCGTGGCCAGCGAGGCGAGCTGGTCGTCGCTGCGCTACCTGCTGGCGGCGCCGGTGCCGCGTGACCGGCTGCTGCGGCAGAAGATCATCGTGGCGCTCGGCTACTCGGCGGCGGCGGTGATCTGCCTGCCGCTGATGGCGTTGCTCGCCGGCACGCTGGCGTTCGGATGGCACGACATCCAGGTGCCCGGCACAGGAGAGACGATCGCGGCGCTCGACGTGCTGCCGCGTTTCGGCATCGTGATCGGCTACGCCCTGGTCAGCCAGCTGGTGGTGGCGGCGCTGGCGTTCCTCATCTCGACGATGACCGACTCGCCGCTCGGCGCGGTCGGCGGGGCCGTGGGCCTGTGGATCGTCAGCACGATCCTGCAGGCGGTCGAGGCGCTTGGGTCGCTGCGGGAGTTCCTGCCGACCTTCTGGAACACGGCCTGGCTCGATGCCCTGGCACCCGAGCTCGACTGGAGTGGCATGGCCAAGGGCGCCTCGGTGTCGGTGACCTACGCGGCCATCCTGATCGCCGTGGCCTTCCGCCGCTTCCGCCGCAAGGACGTGGTGAGCTAGGAGTTTCCGCCGCCCCCGCAGGGGCACAGTATCGCCACTGCCGCTGGAGTCGTCAGCCTGCGGTGTCCGGCAGCTGCCCTGCGGTGAACTTGGCAGTGCCCTCACGGGTCAGCCAGGTGGCGAAGTCCATCAAACCGGGGTGTGCCTTGCGCAGGGCGGGGATGTCGGCGTGCCAGCCGCCCCCGTGGTTGGCGAACTCGTAGCCCGCGAGCGCGTCCGGGTCCTTGTTCAGGAGCGCCTCGCGGGGGATCGCCTGGTAGGCGATGGGCTGCCCAATGGCCTGCTCCATGGCGGCGACGATCTCGGTCATCGTGAGCTGGTCACCGGCCAGTTCGAGCGCCGCACCCATGTACTCGTCCGGATGGCTGAACGCCAGTGCGGCGAAGGCGCCGATGTCGGTGGCGGCGATGAGCTGGACCGGCACATCCGGGTGGATGACATCGGTCAGGACTCCGTTCCGGACGCCGAGCCGCAGGTCGACCTGGTTCTCCATGAAGCGGACCGGCCGCAGGAAGGTGGTCGGCAGGCCGAGCCCTCTGGCGTGGCGTTCCAGTTCGAGCTTGCTCTCCCAGCGGCGAATGCCGTGATCGCGATCGGCGCTGCCGACCGACGTGTAGACGAAGTGCCGGACCCCGGCCGCGGCGGCCGCGTCGGCGACGTTCCTGCCCATCCGGATCTCGTCGCCGATGGTGAAGTCCGGCGGAGTGCCGGGATAGCCCAGGGTCGGCTGGACGCTGAAGACGCCGTACACGCCGTGGGCGGCCGCATCGAGGGAGGCGCGGTCGCCCATGTCGCCACGGACCGGCTCGGCTCCGGCGTCTGCCAGGGCACGGGCGCTGGCGACGGCCGGGTCGCGCACGAGGGCCCGGACCCGCCACCCGGCGGCCAGCAGCTCGCGCGCCGCAGCGCCGCCCTGGGTGCCGGTGGCGCCCGTGACCAGGATGATGTTCTCGTTCATGCTTTCTCCTCCGAATGGCTGGATCACGCGTCGAACAGCTGGTGTGTACGACCGAAGGCCAGGTCGTCGATCAGGCGCCGCCTCCAGGGCCGCTGGAGTACAGCGTGGGTGAGGCGGCGCGTCGTGCGAGGCGCGGACATGATCGTCTCGGCGAGCTCCCAGGCGCGTGGGAGCAGACGGTCGGCGTCTACGACCTCGTTGACCAGGCCCAGCTCCGCCGCCTGCCGGGCGTCGATGCCCGCGCCGGTGTAGAGCGAGAACGCGGCGCGTTTCAGGCCCATGAGTTCCTGGAAGACCAGATGCTGGCCGTCGCCGGGCACCGCGCCCGCGGGGAAGTGCGTGTCGTCGAAGACCGTGCCGGGCGTGCACAGGGTGAGGTCGCAGACCAACGCGAGCTCATGGTGGAACCCGGACCCGTTGATGGCGCCGATGGTCGGCACGTCCACCGAGAAGACCAGGTTCTCCAGCAGCTTGAGGCCGTCGTAGTAGGTCGCGTAGCGGGCCTCGGACGTCCATTCGCGGTACGGCCGTCGCTCGCGCAGCCCCGGCTCCAGCCCGGCGATCCAGGAGTCGCCGGTGCCGGTGATGATCAACAGCTCGGTGTCCGGATCGTTCCCCACCTCCTGGAACGCCTGGCCCCACGCGTTGTGCAGGGCCAGCGACATGACAGCCGGGCCGCCGCCCGTGTGCATCCGCAGGAGGAGCACACCGTCCCGCCGCTCCATCACGAAGTGCTTGCCGTACCTGCCCACGACCCCGCCGGACTCTCCCGACATCTTCGACCTCCGCACAGCTAAACGGGGAGTGTCCCCGATTAACTTCGAGGTACGATACGGGGACAGTCCCCACTTTCGCAACAACAGGAGAGAAGTGACACGACCGACCACCCGGCCGCTGCGGGCGGACGCGCTACGCAACTACGAGCGGCTCATCGCGGCGGCCAGGGCGGCCTTCACCGAGCTGGGAGCGAACGCGCCGCTCGACGACATCGCCCAGCGCGCCGGCGTCGGCAACGCGACGCTCTACCGGCACTTCCCGACCCGCCAAGCACTGCTCGAAGCGGTCTATCGCGACCACATCGAGGCGTTGTGCCACCTGGGAGAAGGATTGCTGACCGCCCCGTCGCCGGGTGAGGGACTGGTGGTGTGGCTCAGGGCGGTCGTCGCCCAAGGGAGCACCGACCGCGGGGTGGCCGCGTCGCTCATGGCGGCGATGGAAGCCACGCAGACCGATGTGTCGTGGTGCCGGGGCGCCGTGTTCGCCACGGCCACGGCGCTGCTGGAGCGGGCGCAGAGCGCCGGTGACATCCGGGCGGATGTGACCGTGCGGCAGTTGCTGAAGTTCGTGAACGCCATCGCGCTGGCCACCGAGGGCGAACCCGGGAAGTGCGAGCAGGCCGACCAGTTGCTCAGCCTGCTGCTCGACGGCCTCCGCGCCTAGAAAAGTCTGGAAAGTCTGGAAAGTCTGGAAAAGCGCGAACGATCATCCCCAATGGGGTGGCTTGTCGTCCAGGTAGAAGGCGTCCGGGTCGGTGTCCTGGGAGTCGCGCCAATCGCCCCAGCCGAGGTCCGTGTCGTCGCCCGTCTGCTCCGGGAGGAATTCACTCACGGCATACATGCTACTCAGAGGGACAAACCCATTCCCGGCCCGCACAACGAACCCCGGACCGCCAAGGGCCGCGAGGGTACGATGCGAGGGCAGGTGTCGTCTATCCCCCGTGAGGTCGCCCATGGCCACCCCGACCGGCTGGCGGCGAGAAGGCAATCTGCCGTCGGAGCTGACCAGCTTCGTGGGTCGGACTCGCCTGCTCGCCAATCTCAAGCGACATCTCGCCGAGTCCCGGCTGGTGACGGTCACCGGCATCGGGGGTGTGGGCAAGTCCCGCACGGTGCTCCGGCTGGCGCATCAGATCCGCTCCCAGTACGAGGATGGCGTCTGGTTCGCCGACCTGGCCCGGTTGCAGGACGCGGGGATGGTCAAGCACACCATCGCGTCGGCGCTGGGCATCGCCGACCAGTCGTCGCGGACCGAGTCGGAGTCGCTGTCGGAGTGGGTCGGCGACCGCGACATGCTGCTCATCATCGACACCTGCGAGCATCTCGTGCAGGGCTGCGCCGAGCTGGTCGAGGAGCTGCTGGAGCGCGCCCCCAATCTGAAGGTGCTGGCCACCAGCCGTCAGTCGCTGCACCTGCCGTACGAGCACGTGATACCCGTCCCGCCGCTGCAGGTGCCGGGCGACGATCCGACCGAGAGCCTGTTCACCAACGAGTCCGTGCAGCTGTTCGGCCTGCGGGCCGGCGCGGTGATGCCCGACTTCGTGCTCGACGAGCAGAACATCGGGGCGGTGGCCGAGCTGTGCCGCCGGCTCGACGGCATTCCGCTGGCGATCGAGCTGGCCGCCGTACGCCTGCGGGCGCTGTCGGTCGACCAGATCCTCGGGTTGCTGACCGACCGGTTCAGCCTGCTCGCGGGCGCGAGCCGTACCGCGCTGCCGCGCCATCAGACCCTGCGCGCGGCCATCGGATGGAGTCACGAGTTGTGTGAGCCGGCGGAGCGGCTGCTCTGGGCGCGGCTGTCGGTGTTCGCCGGCGACTTCGAGCTCGACGCGGCCAGATTCGTGTGCTCGGACGAGCGGCTGCCGTCCGAGGACATCACCGACCTGGTCACCGGGCTGGTGGAGAAGTCGATCCTGCTGATCAGGAGCAACCACGCCGGAGTCCGGTACAAGCTCATCGACACGCTGGCGGAGTACGGCGAGGAGTGGCTCGACAAACTCGGGCAGACCGATCAGATGCGCCGCAAGCATCTGGAGTACTACCTGAGCCTGGCGCAGCGCAGCGAGGACGCCTGGTCGGGGCCGAGGCAGATCTACTGGTTCATCCGCATGCGCCAGGAGCACGACAACGTGCGGGTGGCGCTCGAACACGCGCTGCGCACGCCCGGCGAGTCCGTGCTGGCGCTGACGCTGCTGTCGTCGCTGTGGTTCATGTGGATCTGCTGCGGGTTCGTCCGCGAAGGCAGGCTCTATCTGGAACGTGCCCTGCAGGCCAATCCGGGCGTGAGCAAGGAGCGGTGCAAGGCTCTCTGGGTCCTGTCGTACGTCCGCAGCGCCCAGGGCGACAGCGCCGGCGCCCTGGGGGCGGCCGAGCAGTGCAGCACCGAGGCGGTCAGGGTCGGCGACTCCAGGGCGGTCATCCTGGCCTCCAAGATGCAGGGGACGGCGGCCCTGCTCCAGGGCGACCTGCAGAAGGCCAGCGCGCTGCTGGGTGTGGCGATCGAGTTCAACACCGACAACAAGGAGCTCAACCCGGGCCTGCTGCCGGCCATCGTCGAGCTGTCGCTGGTGCTGTCGGCGCAAGGGGAGCTCTACGAGGCCGAGTCCCTGCTGCAGGACTGCTTGCAGGTGTGCAGAGAACGCGGCGAGCTGTGGCTGAGCTCCTACGCGCAGTGGGCACTGTGCCTGCCCAGGCTGGCGACAGGCAGGGCCGGCGACGCGTTGCAGAGCGCGCGCGAGGGGCTGCGGATCAAGCGTCACTTCCACGACACGCTCGGCACGCTGCTGGTGCTGGAGACGACGGCCCGGATCTTCGCCGCCATGGATCAGGCGCCGCTCGCGGCGCGGCTGCTCGGTGCGCTCCATCAGAACTGGAAGACGGCCGGCCTGCCGATGCTCGGCGCGCCGTTCATGACCAGCGACCACGAGCAGTGCGTCAAGGAGTGCCAGAAGGCGATGGGCGAGGACGTCTACCGCGACGCCTTCAACGAGGGCACGCGGCTCGATCTCGATGAGGCGTCCGCGCTCGCGCTCGGCGAGCTGGACGCCCCAGGAGATCTCGGCTAGACGGCCTGTGGCCAGCGAGTGTCGGTCGGCCAGGCGTGGACGTATCGGGCGCTGCCGAGCGAGAACTCGATGTGTCCCCGCACCCAGTGTTCGAGGCCGCGCACGTAGTTGCGCACCGGGCGCGAGGCCCAGTGGTCGAGCGCCGCGCGCCGGTCGAGGAAGGCCGCGATGGCGTCGTTGTGCATCTTCGCCACTTCTTGCAGCGCCTCTTGCAGTGTGAGCGTCTTGTGCGTGGCCAGCACCGTGACGAGGTTGTGCCGGGCCTTGTCGTTGCCGCGTTCTTTGGCGTACGAGAGCAGGTCGTTGTCCCAGCCGATGAGATCGCAGGCGAGGTCGGAGAGCACGCGCACGTCCGGATGATGCCATTCCTCCGCTTCCAGCCGGTAGCCGCCACCCACGTCGATGAGCGCGAGGCAGGTGTAGGTAGCCCCGGTGATGCGGCGCATGAGCACGTAGTCCTCGGGCGTGGGGATCAGGTCGACCTCGCGGTTGGCGGCCTCCCAGATCTGGGCGAAGAGATACTCCTTTACCGTGATGCGCCACCGGTCCACTTGAGCAGGCGTGGCTGTGTCCGAAATGCGGTGCAGCAGCTCGCTCAGCGCGAGCCCGAAGGGATCGGTGGAATCCGGTTCCTTACGGCCGTCGAGGATCTCAAGGAGCGGCGGAAGGGCGCGGGCCAATGCGGCGGCGCGGTGTCCCATCAGCTCGCCCTCGCAGAACGCGTCGTCGAACGCGAAGAGCCAGTTGTACCAATCGTTGATCAGCCTGAGACTGTCCCGCGGCACGGTGGGGTTGGTACGTGCGGCGAGCAGGCCGATCTTTGAGCGCCGGAAGTGCTCGATCGTGTCGGCTCCGGCGAGCATGTGCGAGGCGGCCAGCCATGCGTGGCTTTCCGAGTCGATCTCCGTGGCGTGCACGTTGATCTCGTTCGGGAACGGGCATGGCAAGGGAGGGATGCGAAGCGGCCGCCTACTGAAGGAGTGCGCAGATGTAACCACACTTACAGCATGGCGATGCACTGTTCGAAAGGCCACACTCGATAACTTCCCGGACATTTCGCCATATTTCGCACTATCGCCCTATTTGCCGGAACCATTCAAGGAACTGGTCGTTCGCGAACATTCGTGCCGTGTCCACCGCGGACGGGTTTCCGGCCGCCGGATCCGCACCCGCGTCGAGCAACGCTCTGACCACGGCAGACTCCTTCTTGAACACGGCACCCGCCAGAGGTGTCTGGCCACGGTCGTTCGCCCTCCCCGGATCAGCACCCTGCTCGGCGAGCATCTGGACGGTGGCGGCGTGACCGTGATAAGCCGCAAGCATCAGCAAAGTGTCACCTTTGCTATTGGTGAGATTTGCCGGAACACCCGCGTCCACATAGGCGCGCAGCGTCTCCGTGTCGCCCGCCCTGGCCAGGTCGAACATCCTGCCGGCGAACTCCTCGAGGTCCGGGTCCCGGTCCATGCCCCCATTCTGCCCTCGATAGGGTGCCCTGCACGGAATCGTTGCGGCTCGTCGTAGGTTCTGGAGAGAGTACCTAGGGAAAGGCTGTCCAACCGTGTTCGACCCGACGGATCTCTACAAGCTCGCAGACGATGCGCCTGAGCTGGCCGATCCCGTGCTCTTGTACCACTTCGACGGCTTCGTCGACGCGGGTGGTGCCGGGCGCCTCGCGCTGGGCCACCTGCTGGCGGAGCTGGAGCACCGGACAGTGGCGACGTTCGACGTGGATCGCCTCCTCGACTACCGCTCGCGGCGGCCCATCATGACCTTCGACACCGACCGATGGGTCGAGTGTGAGAGCCCTGAGCTGGCCGTTTACGCCGCGAAGGACGCCACCGGCACCCCGTTCCTGGTGATGAGCGGCCCCGAGCCGGACCGTGAGTGGGAGTTGTTCACCCGGGCGGTCGGTGCCCTCGCCGACCAGTTGAAGGTGAGCAAAATGGTGACGATGCACGGCATCCCGATGGCGGTTCCGCACACCCGCCCGCTCGGCATCACCATGCACGCCAGCCGTCCCGAGCTCATCAACGCCCAGACCAGCTCGTTCGGCCGGGTCCAGGTGCCGGGCAGCATCGCCGCCCTGATCGAGTTCCGCCTGGGCGCCAAGGGGTACGACGCGCTGGGCTACGCGGTGCACGTGCCGCATTACCTGTCGCAGGCCGAATATCCGCACGCCGCGGTCGCCGCCCTGGAGGCGGTCACGCGGGGCACCGGCCTGCTCTTCCCGATGGACGCGCTGCGCGAGGCGGCCCAGCGCACCACGACCGAGATCGAGGAGCAGATCCAGGCGTCGAGCGAGCTGTCCACGGCCATCACCGGCCTGGAGCAGCAGTACGACGCGTTCGCGGGCGGCGCCGATCGCGAGAACCTGATCGCCGAGGCCACCGCGATGCCCACCGGCGACGAACTCGCCGCCCAGTTCGAACGCTTCCTCGCCGAACGCGACGACGAGTAGCCCCGACGCCGCCGCCCGAAGACGGCGAACGACCCCGGCCGCACGCCGGACGGTGGCGGCCAACGACCCCGGCCGCACGCCGAACGGTGGCGGCGGGAGCCCCGGCGCTACGCTGGGCCGATGAGCGAGATCAAGGTCGGCCTGGTCGGGTATGGCACGGCGGGCGCGTTCTTCCACGCGCCCCTGATCCACGCCACACCCGGCCTGCGGCTGTCCGCCGTCGTCACCGGCAACCCCGTGCGGGCCGACGACGTGGCCGCCCGCTACGGGGCGGTCGCCGTGCCCGGCCTGGACGGGCTGTGGGACCGCTGCGACCTCGTGGTCGTCGCCTCACCGAACAAGACCCACGTGCCGGTGGCCACCGAAGCGCTCACCCGCGGCAAGCCGGTCGTGATCGACAAGCCCCTGGCCCGTACCGCCAAAGAGGCCCGCCAACTCGTACGCCTGGCCGCCGAGCGGAACCTGATGCTGACCGTGTTCCAGAACCGGCGCTGGGACGGCGACTTCCGCACCCTGAGCAGGCTCACCGCGGAAGGCCGCCTCGGCGATGTGCTGCGCCTGGAGTCCCGCTTCGATCGCTGGCGGCCGGTGCCCAAGGGCGGCTGGCGGGAGAGCGGTGGCGCCGAGGAGGTCGCCGGCCTGCTCTACGACCTGGGCAGCCACCTGGTCGACCAGGCGCTGCAGCTCCTCGGCCCGGTGAGCGACGTCTACGCGGAGAGCGACGTCCGGCGCGAGGGGGTGGGCGCCGACGACGACACGTTCATCGCGCTGATGCACGTCAGTGGTGCCCGGTCACACCTGTGGGCCGGCGCGATGGCCGCACAGCTCGGGCCGCGGTTCCGGGTGCTCGGCTCGCGGGCGGCGTACGTCAAGCACGGGATGGACGTGCAGGAGGAACGCCTGCGCGCCGGGACCTCGCCCGACTCGCCGGGGTTCGGCGCGGAAAACGAGGAGATGTGGGGACTTCTGGGGACGGACGACGCCAAAGCCGCGGTCCCCACCGAAGCCGGGGCATACCTCGACTTCTACCGCGGCGTCGAGTCCTGCCTGCGCGCGGGCGCCCCGCCGCCGGTGAGCCCCGAAAGTGTGGTCGACGCGCTCGCCGTCCTCGAGGCGGCCCGCCTGTCGGCGGCCGAGCGCGTCGTCGTCCAGCCAGGCAAGGACACCTGACAGAGCCAAAGGACGCCTGACAGAGCTATTCGCGCAGCCGGGCGCGCATGGCCTCCGTGTCCGCCGCCGTCCACCCGTGCGACTCCAGCCAGGCGATCGGCCCGCCGAACCGCTCCTCCAGCACCGACAGGAACTGCTCCATGTACCGCGCCCGGGGCATGTGGTCGTCGGCGGGCCGCGAGTCGAGGTCGTCGCGGTAGGTGGCGCTCCCCCGCAGCCGCCGCAGCACCAGCTCCAGCCGCTGCCCGGTGGCCTCGTAGTCGGCGATGATCCCCTCCCGGGTGACCCCCGCGACCTCCAGGGCGAGCGCCGACAGCACCCCGGTGCGGTCCTTGCCGGCCGCGCAGTGCACCACGGCCGCGCCGTCGTTCAGCGCCATGGTCCGCAGCGCGGCCACCACCGCGTCGGGCCGGTCGCGCAGGTAACCGTAGTAGAACCCGTTCATCCGCAGGTCCTCGTCGAGTTGACGCTCCTGCCAGGGCAGCACCCGGTCGCCGTCGATGGTGTCGGCCTCGACGTCGGTGTGCCTGCCTCCCTCGGCGAACAGCGACAAATGGTGATGCGTCACCTCGGGCATCCGGGTCAGCGGCCCGGGGCCCTCCAGCGCGACCTCGGCGTTGGAGCGGAGGTCCACGACGTGCCGCAACTTGAGCTCGCCCACCAGCCGGGACACGTCCTTGTCGGTGAGCCCTTGAAGATTGTCCGCTCGAAAAATCCGTCCGTAGCGGGTGACGCCGCCGTCATGGGTGGTGAGTCCACCCAGGTCACGCACGTTGACGGCGCCTTCCAGATCGATCCATCGCGTCATCTCGTTCATCGTTTAGACCCTATATGTCTCTCAAATATGAGCGGATTCGAGGTTCATAACGCAGCATGAACTGTATGGATCCGCGCGCCTTGCCCCCGCAGCTGGTGGTAGATCCAGCCCTGCCTCCGGACATCTCCTTCCAGCTGCGCACCAGCCCGCATTTCCTCCGCATGGCCAGAGCGGGCCGCCTGATGGACCCCCCGTACAATCTCGCCCTCCTTCTGGTCCTTCCCGGGCTGCTGCTGATGATCTTGGCGATCACCAATCGGGGCGTCGCGGTCGTGGCCGCGCTCGGGATGGGCATGATCGGGTTGATGCGGTGGCTGGCTGTGGAGCCGACGCGCCGGGCGACCAAACGACGGCTGCGGCTGGCCTACGAGTACGCCGCCCACTACGTCCTGCCCGAAGAGCTCGACTATCCCTGCCAGATGCTGCTGCGCCGCGCCCAGAACGCGGTGGACGTCATCCTGAACTCCCAGGTGAACCGGGCAGGGCTGATCGACACCATCGACAACCGGGTGACGCTGCCGGAGGAGGTGTGGCAGATCGCCCAGCGGCTGGCCAAGCTGTCGTCCATGCACGCCGAGCACCGCCGGCTCATCCCGCGCGACCTGCCCTCCGGCATGGAGGACGCGTTCAAGCCGTACACCACCGCGCTCGACGCGGCCTGGACCTCGCTGTCGCGGCGGGTGCGGCACCTGGAGAAGTACGCCAAGCAGGTGGTCAAGGCCGACAAGGTCTTCCACGCCCACCATCGGCTGGAGGCGCTGGCCGCGCGGACGCCGGACTACCAGCAGCTCCTCGCCGAGACGGTCCATGACGACCTGGCCCGTACGCACGTCAGGGAGCTGGCCGACCAGGCCGCGCACGTGCGCAAGCTGTTCGAGGAGAGCATCTACCAGGCCCGGCAGTCCGCCGGGGAACTGCTCAGGACTCCACTTTCCTGAGCAGCTCCAGCGTCCTGCGCATGCCGGCCTCGTTGCCGAGACTGCGGTAGATGTCCCTGGCCTGCTTCAGCGGCTCGACGGCCGCGTGCGGCCCGCCCGAGTCGAGATGCGCCTCGCCGAGGTAGCGCAGGCTGAGCGCCATCCACCACCGGTCGTCGAGATCCTCGAACGCGTGTACGGCCCGGCGCAGCTCGCGTTCCGACTCCTCGATCCGGCCCAGCCTGGCCAGGGCCCGGCCGGCCGACAGCGCGGTGCGCGCTATGCCCCACGAGTCGCCGAGGGCCGTCAGGATCTCCTCCGCCCGCCGGACGAAGTCGAGCTCACGCAGCCCGTTGGACGGGTCGCCGACCTCGCCGGCCGCGCGCAGGCAGCGGGCCTCCTCCCACAGCTCGCCGCGCTGCCGGAACATCTCGGCGGCGCGGTCGAGGCTGAAGCCCGCCTTGGTGAAACCTTCGAGCGCGGCCCGGTGCTCGCCTTCGCGGCGCCTGCCGCGGGCCTGCGCGGCGAGCACCTCGCCGTAGGCCCGCAGCGTCTGGGCCTCGGAGTAGCGGTTGCCCGCCTGCTTGAACACCTCCAGGGCGTCTTCGAGCAGGTCCCTGGCCTCCTCGGGCCGCCGCTCGGCGAGCCGCATCTCGGCGAGGTTGCGCTGGGTGCGGGCCATCCACCAGTAGTCCTCTTCGCCCTTGAACGCGGTGATGGCACCGATCAGGAAGTCCTGCGCGCGGTCGAGGTGACCGTCGTTGAACAGCCCCATGCCGATCGTCCGCATCGCCCTGGCCGCCCACCACGACTCGCCGAGCTCGGTGAAGATCTCCAGCGCCTGCTCGGCGCCCACCCGGCCCAGCTCGTGGCCGCCGAGACCGCCCTGCACGGCCGCCCGGTCGAGCAGCGCGATGGCCAGGGCGCGCCGGTCGCCGGTGTGCCGGGCGGCCTCGCAGCCGGCCTCGGCCGCGGCGTGCCAGTCGGCCCAGTAGGCGCGCAGGGAGTGACACAGCGAGCAGAACGCCCTGGCCAGCCCCGAGGTCAGCTCCCACAGCTCCAGCTGCCTGGCCAGGTTGATCATGGCGATCAGCGAGAGCCGCTCGGCGTTGAGCCAGTCGCCCGCGTGCATCTGCCCCTCGACGCCGGAGGTGCGCCCGCCGCGGCTCCAGTCCTGCGGCCAGCGGTCCTGGGCCGCCTCCTCGGCGCGGCGGCGGTAGCCGAACAGCACCCGCTCGATGGCGGCCCGGCGCCGGGCCTGGTCGTCCCCCTCGGCCAGCTCGACGGCGAACAGCCGGACGAGGTCGTGCAGGCGGTAGCGCATGGCGCCGGTCGGGTCGACGCCCGAGCTCTCGGCGAGCTGCGCGTCGATCAGCGCCTCCAGCTGGTCGGCGCCGTCGAGCCCGGAGATGTCGAGCAGCTCGCCCGCCACCCAGCCGGGCACGTCGGGCGAGGTGAGCGCGGACATCAGGCGCAGCAGGCGGCGCTGCATGCCGGTGCAGTCGTCGTAGCTGAGCTGCACGGAGGCACGCACGCTCTTGTCGACGGTCTGCGCGAGTTCGAGCTGGTCGAGGCGGCGGCGCTCGTCGGCGAGCCGGTCGGCCAGCTGCCGCAGCGTCCAGTGTTCGCGGGTGGCCAGCCGGCCGCCGCAGATGTTGATCGCCAGCGGCAGGTAGTCGCAGATCCGGACGATCTCCTTGGCCGCGTCGAGGTCGTCGACCACTCGGGCGCCGCCGGCCAGCCTGGCCAGCAGCTCCACCCCGTGGGCCTCGCTGAACACGCCGAGCTGGGTGTCGTGGGTGCCGTTCAGGAACAGCGGCTGGCGTGAGGTGACCAGCACGGCGCAGCCCGGCTCGGCCGGGATCAGCGGTTTGACCTGGTCGGCGCCGTGCGCATTGTCCAGCCCGATGAGGATCCTGCGGTCCTTGGTCCAGGTCAGCCAGAGCTTGCGCAGCTCGTCGAGGCCACCGGGGTCGGTGGTCAGCCGGACGCCGAGCGCGCGCAGGAACCCGATCAGCACCTCCTCCGGGCGCACCGGGGCGTCGACGCCGCCCCGCAGGTCCGCGTACAGGCGCCCGTCGGGGAACGCGCCGGCGATCTCCTGCCCGAACCTGGCCACCAGCGCCGACTTGCCGACGCCGCCCCTGCCGTACACGGAGACCACCAGCGGGGGCGAGACGCCGCCGGACTTGCGCCGCCCGCCGAAGACCGTCCGCAGCTCCGCGAGCGGCTCGACGCGCCCGGTGAAGTGCTCGGGGCCGGGCGGCCACTGGTCGGGCGCACGTGAGGACGGCTCGGCCGCCGCCTCGCGTTTGCCCCGCCCCTCGGTCGTGGCCCAGGTGGTGAGCCCGACGAGGAGCGCCGCCGCCATGGTCACGCTCACCTTGGCGACGGGCGGGATCTCCCAGTCGACGGAGGCGGCCAGGATGCTGGCCGCCGCGGCCGCGAGGCCCGCCGAGACGGGCGCGGCCAGTGGCACCTTCCTACGCCGCGACCGCGGCTTGTCTGGTAGCTGCCCTGTCAACGAACACCCCCTCCGGGGGTGATTCAAGCGGATGGGGTACGGCTGCGCCAGCCGTACCCCATCCTTCAGCTAAAGGCCGATCACCGGACAGGTGGCCGTCACCGTCTTGGTGGGGTCGCTCTCCGAGGTCGCGGTGAGCGTGACCTTGGCGAGCCGGTCACCGCCCGAGGCGCGCACGGCGTTGACCGCGACCACCTCCTGCTTGCCGAAGTCGACGGCGGCCAGGGCGTTGGGCAGCTGGGCGGTCCAGCCCTTGCCCTGCACCTCGGCCTTGAGCCGGTAGACGTCGGAGTTGAGGTAGGCGCTGACGTCCTCGGGGTGCGTCCCCTGCGCGGGGGCCGCCTTGCCGGTGTTGAACAGCGGGAACTTGCAGGTCGAGTAGCCCTTTCCGGACGGGATCCCGGCGGCGGGGAACACCTTGACGCCGCGCTTCTGCGGGCCCGCGCCGTCGAGCGAGCGGATCGCGACCGTGTACGACAGGGTGCCGTCGCGGCCACGCTTCAGGTCGGTCACGTAGAAGTGCAGGCGGTTGGCCTGGTCGACGTACTCGTACTGGCTGCCGGAGCCGGTGCCCGCGTGAAAGAGGGCGTCGGACAGCTGGCGGTAGTCGCCGATCGTGATCGGCACCTTGGTCCCGTCGGGCATGACGTAGTCGGTCATCCCGATGTCCTGCGGGTTGGCGTCGATCACCCACTCGAACGGCGACCGGTCCTGGTTCTTGGTCTTGGCCACGAGCACGCCGGAGTCGGGGGTGAAGGAGTCGGTGCCGACCCGGTCGACGACCTCGACCGTGTAGTTCTCGTAGCCGCCGCCGTCACAGAGCGGGTTGGTCTGCGTGCTGCAGGCCGGGCTCTTGTCACCGGTGTCGAAGGCGATGTTGACGCCCGACAGCTCGTTCTTGCCCGGCTGCGACTCGCGGGCGATGACCCTGGCCTTCACCAGGCCCGACTCGTCGAGGGCCTCGCGCGACAGGCGCAGCACGTTCTGCTCGTCGACCATCTGCAGCTTGATCTTGTTGCGCAGCATGTGCTGGGCGCCCATGGACGCGCCGGCGGTCGGCGGGATCAGCCAGCGGGAGTGCGGGCCGCCGGGGCCGTTGAAGCTGCCCCGGCTGAGCATCTCCCAGATGCCGGTGTAGGCGCGGCGGGCCGGGATGCCGTACGGGTTGTTGTAGTTGTCCAGTACGCCCAGGATGTGGCTGAACTCGTGGGCGTAGACGGCCATGCCGGAGCTCTCGGCCTGGACCGAGTCGACGCCGATGTTGGCGTTGGGCCAGAAGTTGGAGCCGGCCTGCCAGGAGGTCCAGTCGACGTACCGGGTCTGGGCCCAGTTCGGCAGGTTGGGGTCGGGCGGACCCCACTCGTCCGTCACGTCCTCCTTGGTGGGGAACTTCATCATCCCGAACTCCTGCCAGGTCGACGACTCGTCCTGGCCGGCGCTCACGTAGAAGATGAAGTCGAACTGCTTGGCGGCCTCCTCGCCGATCGCGCCGATGAACGCGGCGTGCCCGTCGGTGCGCAGGTTCCGGTCGCACGTGTCGCCCGCCGGGCAGGCGGTGCCGCCCTGGAACTCCATGGCGTACTCGTGGTCCTTGCCCGGCATCGTGTACGGGCCGAACCCGGTCAGCTCGACTCCGTAGCGGCCGCCGGAGTCCTCCATCCAGTACTCGTGGATGGTGTGACCCTTGTTGAGGGCGTTCGGGGTGTTGAGGAAGTCCTGGTAGAACTTGGCCACCTGGTCGCGGGGCACGTCATGGGCCTCGGCGCTCGGGTTGGCGTAGATCGTCGAGCCCTTGGGCTGGGTGACCACGAACTGCTGGTTCGGGTAGTCCAGGAGCACTAACGCGCCCTTGAAGGTGCGCTTGGAGCCCTTGACCGCCGGGTCGTTCCAGTTGGTGCCCGGCACCTTCTTGTAGTCCGCCCACGTCATGTGGTCGGGGTTCTCCCAGTTCTGCGGGTCGATCGGCTCGATGCCGCCCGTCGGACGGCTGCGGAGTGCCTGGGCGTCGGACGACGCGTCCTGTTGCCAGGGCTGGGTCTGCGGCCAGTGGTTCTGCCGCCAGGGGTACTCGGGATCGTCTGTGGGGGGTGCTGCGGAAGCCGGGGTCGCCACAAGGCTCATCGGGATCAGCACGAGGGCCGCCAGCAGACCTTTCAGCAGCTTCTTGGGGGCAATCACGGATAGACGTTATAGACGAAGTTGACGGAGATCATCGATCAGTTGTAGGGAAGACCTGTAGTGGTCATTCCGACAAACGATGAAATGTCCAGGTGACGTGGTGGCGGATCTCCAGCGGACCGTGGACGAGCTGGCGGCTCGCCTTGACAGACCGCTGTTGCTGGAGGACCGCGTGCAACGCGTCGTCGCCTACAGCGAGCAGTACGGCACGATGGACGACATCCGCCGCGACTCGATCCTGCGCCGGCACTCCACGCCCGAGGTGCGGCAGTGGGTGCGTTCCGCCGGGATCCACGACGCGCCCGGGCCGTTACGCGTCCCGGCCGCGCCGCACCTGAGCCTGCTCCCCCGGGTCTGCGTTCCGGTACGCCACGACGCCGGGCTGCTGGGCTACCTGTGGTTCATCGACTCCGGCCCGGCCATGTCCGATGAGCAGATCGCCGAGGCCGCCGCGGCGGCGCCCGCCCTCGCCCTGGCGCTCTTCCATGAGAGCCTGGCCACCGGGCTGGCCTCGCACCGGGAGCTGGAGGCGGTCACCGGCCTGCTGCTCGGCGAGCCGGACTCGGCCAGGCAGCTGATCGAGGCCGGCGCCTTCCCGCAGGCCCAGCCGGTGACCGTACTGGTGGCCAGGCCGCTGTCGGACGAGCCGGACGAGGCGCTCCGGCTCGCGCTGGAGCAGGGCCTGCTCACGCTGCGGCGGCGGCTGAGCGGGCACCACCCGCTGCACCTGGTCCGCTTCGACCACGCCGTGCTGCTCACCGCGGGCGGCCCGGTGGCGGCCGACGAACTGCACGCGGCGATGTCGATCCCGGTGGTGGTCGGGATCGGGCGGGCCAGGCCCGCGCTGGCCGAGGCCGCCGGGTCGTACACGGAGGCGCGGCACGCGGCCGAGGTGGCCGCCCGGGTGCCCGAGCTCGGCCGGTCGGTGGAGTGGGCCCGGCTCGGCGTCTACCGGATGCTCACCCATCTCCCCCACCACGAGCTGCATCCGGGGCTGGCCGAGCTGCTGGCCGACGATCAGCACCTGCCGCTGCTGGAGACGCTGGAGACGTACCTGGATCTGGCGGGCAGCGCGGTGGCCACGTCACGGGCGCTGCGCCTGCACCGCACCTCCCTGTACTACCGGCTGCAGCGGCTGGAGGAGCTGGCCCGCACCGATCTGAAGGACGGCGGCGAGCGGCTGGCCCTGCATCTCAGCCTCAAGCTCGCCCGGCTTTCCGGCAGGTACCGGCCCAGGGACGCCCGGCCCGGCCCGTGATCGCCGGCCGGACTCGTGATTGCACGGCTGGCCGGGCTCACGTTTAATGCCGAGAGGGTGATTTCCAGAAGGGAGTCCGATTTGCCATCCGCGAAGCGTGCCCCATCTGGCCGAAGGTCGAAGCTCGGCAGGCGCACGCCCGCGCCCATCGTCCTCCACTCGGCGCCGCTGGTGCTGTCGATCGACGCCGAACCGCTGCGCGGCGCCGCGCTCGCCGTACGGGGCGACCGCGTCCTTCAGGTGGGGCTCCGGGACGAGCTGCTCGCCTACTTCCCCGTCACCCGGGAGCAGCGCTGGCCGGGCATGATCGTGGCGGGGCTGGTGGACGCCTGCGCCCCAGCGGCTCCGCCGCCGCCCGGGGTGACCGCGCGGGCCGGGCTGGTCACCGATCCGGCCGAGTCGGCCCGGTTGCCCGGGGTCTCCTATGTCGAGGTGTCGTACGAGTCCGAACAGGTCTGGGAGGACACCGGGCGCGACGCGGTCATCACCGCGATCCGCGAGGTCGACCGGCCGCGTACGGTGGGCATCGCCGCGTACACGCCCGACCCGCAGGTGCTGGAGGACGTGGCGGTGCTGGCCAGGACGTTCGGCCTGCGACTGCTGGCCGACCTGGACCGCCACTCGCCCGCGACGCTCGACGAGGCGGGCATCCTCGGGCCGCACTGCCACGTGGCCTGCGGCCGGCCGCTCGATCCCGGTGAGCGCAAGCTGCTGCGGCTGCGCGGGAGCGTGGCCGCCCTCTGCCCGTCGCCGCCCGACGACCTGCTCGCGCTCCTGGACGAGGGCAACCGCGTCGCCTTCGGCACCCGCGCCCCCGCCTCGACCGGCCGGGTGACCGACCTGCTCGGCCTGGCCAGATCCATCAGGCAGCAGGCCAAGGGGCGCGGGCCGCGGCCCCGGGGGCTCGACCGCAAGCTGGTCGAAGCCGCCACGCTGGGCGGGGCCCAAGCGCTCGGCATGGCGAGCAGGTCGGGCCGGATCGGCGCGCTCGGGCCGGGCAGCCGGGCCGACTTCGCGGTCTTCGACGCCCGTGGCCGCTACCCGTACGCCGCCCTGCTCAGCGGGCCGCCCTGCCTCGCCACGGTGGTCGGCGGCACGGTGGTCGCCGGCGCCGTGGTCAGCGGCACGGTCATCGAGCACGGACCACCCCGCGGCACCCAGCCGAGCTGACCATCGCTCGCCCTGCGGCACCCAGCCGAACTGGCTGTCGCTCGCCCCTCGACACTCAGCCGAACTGGGCGTCGATCGCTCCGAGCAGGTCCTTGAGCTGGTCGCGCTGGTCGTCGGACAGGACCGCGAACAGGTCCTGACCCGCCTGCCTGCGCGCCTCCCGCGACCGCTCGTGCATCTCGCGGCCCGCCTGCGTGAGCACCACCAGCGTGGAGCGCCGGTTGGCCGGATCGATCTCCCTGCGCACCAGGCCCGCCTGCTCCAGCGCGTCGATGACGGGCGTGACCGAGCGTGGCACGATCCTCAGCTGGTCGGCGAGCTGCACCATCCTGAGCGGCCGGTCGGCGTCGGCGAGCGCGCGCAGCGCCCGCGCCTGCCCCGGGTTGACGCCGAGGGGGACGAGCCGATGAACGTAGCCGTGCCGCAGGCGGCGGCTGACCCGGTGCAAGAGCTCCGACAGCTCGGCGTCCTCCATGTCGGACAGCTTACCGGAATAATTATGAGCTAACCTCTGTTTGAGGGAGCATCTGAAAAGGAGTCCTACTTGGCTGAGGAACCCCGCGCGCCGTTGCGGCGCATCATCAAACTCTTCCGCGCCTATCGAGGCCGGCTGGCCGTCGTCGGCGCACTCATCCTCCTGTCGTCCCTGGTCTCGCTGGCCTCGCCGTTCCTGCTGCGCGAGGTGCTGGACGTGGCGATCCCGTCCCGCGACGCCATGCTGCTCGCGCTCCTCGCCCTGGGCATGATCCTGGTCGCGGTGATCACCAGCGTGTTCGACGTCCTGCAGACGCTGGTCTCCACCACGGTCGGTCAGCGGGTCATGCACGACCTGCGTACCTCCGTCTACGGCCACCTGCAGCGCATGTCGCTGGCCTTCTTCACCCGCACCAAGACCGGCGAGGTCCAGTCGCGCATCGCCAACGACATCGGCGGCATGCAGTCGGTGGTCACCTCCACCGCCACCTCGCTCATCTCGAACCTGACCACCGTGATCGCCACGATCGTGGCCATGCTGGCGCTCGACTGGCGGCTGACCGTGATCTCGCTCCTGCTGCTGCCGGTGTTCGTGGGGATCAGCCGCAAGGTCGGCAGCGAACGCCGCCGCATCACCTCCGAGCGGCAGCGGAAACTGGCGGTGATCTCGTCGATGGTGCAGGAGTCGCTGTCGATCAGCGGCATCCTGCTCGGCCGGACGATGGGCCGCTCGCCCGAGCTGACCGAACGCTTCGCCGACGCCTCCGACGAGCTGGCCGAACTGGGCGTGCAGTCGAGCATGGCGGGCCGCTGGCGCCAGTCGTCGATCCAGATCGTCATGGCCGCGATGCCCGCCCTGGTCTACTGGGCGGTCGGCTACACCGGCGTGATCTCCGTCGGCACGCTGGTGGCGTTCACGACGTTGCAGGTCAGCCTGTTCAGGCCGGCGGTGTCGCTGCTGCGGCTGGGCGTCGAGGTGCAGAGCTCGCTCGCGCTGTTCGGCCGCATCTTCGAGTACCTGGACCTGTCGGTCGACATCCACCCGGGCACCCGCACACTGAGCGACGTCCGCGGCGAGGTCCGCTACGAGCGGGTCGACTTCTCGTACGGCGAGGAGCCCACGCTCGCCGACGTGGACATCACCGTGCCGCCGGGCACCAGCCTGGCCGTCGTCGGCGAGACCGGCTCGGGCAAGACGACACTCAGCTACCTGCTGCCCCGGCTCTACGACGTGACCGGCGGCCGGGTGACGATCGACGGCGTGGACGTGCGCGACCTCACCTTCGACACACTGTCCGAGACGGTCGGCGTGGTCTCCCAGGAGACGTACCTGTTCCACGCCACGATCGCCGACAACCTGCGCTTCGCCCGGCCGTCGGCCACGGACGAGGAGCTGGAGAAGGCCGCCAGGGCGGCGCGCATCCACGACCACATCGCCTCGCTGCCCGACGGCTACGACACGCTGGTGGGCGAGCGCGGCTACCGGTTCTCCGGGGGCGAGAAGCAGCGCCTGGCCATCGCCCGCACCCTGCTGCGCAACCCGCCGGTGCTCGTGCTCGACGAGGCGACCAGCGCCCTCGACACCCAGACGGAACGGGCCGTACAGGAGGCGTTGGACACCCTGGCCGAGGGCCGCACCACGATCATGATCGCGCACCGCCTCTCGACGGTCCGCGACGCGGACCAGATCGTCGTCCTGGACCACGGCCGGGTCGTCGAACGCGGCACCCACGACACGCTGATGTCACTGGAGGGCCACTACGCCGCCCTGGTGGACCGGGACCGCCCACTCGAACCGGTTTGACCCGCTGACGGGGGTTCGGGACCTAGTGGGGGGTAGGAGAGCGCGTATGACCGAACTACCTCCGGACAGGCACGGCTACAGCGACGAACAGGGCATCGAGGTCGAAGAGTGGACCGACGACCTCGGTATCAGCCATGACATAGAAGAGGACGACCCCGCGCACGAGGACACGCTCGACGAGCGGCTGCGGCGCGAGGCCCCGGATCGGGAGCGAACCCCCCGCGCGTCGCACCGGCTCACCCAGCCCGACGAGGGGCTGGCGCCGGACACGGAGAGCGAGGAGTGGGGCCAGGATTGGGGGGAGGACGACGGTGATCTGTCCGCCGAGGAGCGCGCGGTCCGCGTCGACCCCGACGACGGACTCAGGTGAGCCGCTCCAGCGCCGGCAGCAGAGCGGGCAGATCGTCGACGATCAGGTCGGCGGCCCGCGCCTGCGACCGCTCGGCGTGCAGGTATCCCCAGGGGCCCCGGCGCAGTAGCGCCGTGCGCATGCCCGCCCGCCCGGCCGGGAGCACGTCGTTGTCCAGCCGGTCGCCCACGTAGAGGATCTCGGCGGGCTCCCGCCCGGCGATGGCGGCCACCTTGGCGAAGAACTCGGGGGCGGGCTTGGACACACCCCAGCCCTCGGACGTGTGCACCGAGTCGACGGGCAGGTCCATGGCGACCAGCGCGTCGAAGGCCCTGGCCGGCTGGTTGCCCGCGACGATCACCTGGTAGCCGGCCGCACGCAGTGCCTTGAGGCTCTCGCGGACGTCGGGGTAGAGGTCGTCGGCGTCGAAGTGGTTACGCAGGCTGTGGGGTTCGTCCCGTTCCCAGGCCGCGATCTCGGCCCCGACGTCGATGCCGGGGCGTACGAGCTGGAACGCCTCGCTGTGGGAGCGGTCGAGCGCGGCCATCCCGCCGAGCGCACCCATCAGCACGAACCTGCTCACGCCGAGCCGGTCGGCCCAGCGGGACCAGATGCGGGTCTCGTCGATGAGCGTCTCGCCCACGTCGAACACCACTGCCTTGATCATCAAACCTCCTGGATCGTCCCCCCAACTGTACGGATCCATCGTCGATCTTCGGTACGGGGCCGTTCGGGGTGTGTTCCGCCGCGCCAGGTGGAATACTTAGCGTGCCCGTTCGAATACGAAGGGACAGATTTCAATGGTCACCATGGCGATCCGGGACGACGAAGACACCGAGCCGGAGCAGACCAGCGACAGCCGGATGCCGCGTACCGCTCGAGGGCTGTTCGATGCCCTCCCCCATCTGCCCGGCCTCCGGCAAGAAGTCATAAAAGGGAGCTTGATCGTGAGCCCGATGGGCACCCCCGAGCACGCTTGGATCGCTTCCGACCTGAGCGAGGCCCTGCTGCCAATCAGGAGGGAACGCGGCTGGCGTGCTGCCGTGGGCACCGTGAGCGTCTGCATCGAGGGCTCGCGGGAGTCACTCTCACCGGATTACCTGCTATCGCCGCCCAACTGCCGACGCTGGGGCGATTACGAACTACTGTCCTCTCATGTCCTCCTGGTAGCCGAGGTGGTATCACCGACCAGCGCCCATCGCGATCACCACGAGAAGCAGGAGATCTACGCCCAAGGCGGAGTGCCGGTCTACCTGTTGATCGATCCGATCGCCAGCCAACCGGCGGCCATCGTGTTCAGCGAGATAAAGGACGGCGCCTACCAGAAGACGACCAGGGTGGTCATGGGCACGCCGCTCTATCTACCCAAGCCGATCGACTTCGAGCTCGACACCTCGATCTTCAAGGCATAAGCCGCTCCATACGAAGGGACGGATTCAATGGTCGCCACCTCTCGCAAGCCACATGCGAAATGCGCGTGGACCAGTGATCAGCGCATGCCCGTTACCGCACGGGAGATGTTCGATGCCCTGCCACCCCTCTCCGGCTTCCGGGCCGAAGTCATCGAAGGGAACCTGATCTTGGCACCTGTTGGGAATCCCGAGCACGCCGGCTGCGCGATGAAGCTGTACCGCGCGCTCATTCCCGTCCTGGACGAGCATCGATGGGAAGGATGGGCCGGCAATGTCGATGTGTGCATCGAGGGTTCACGAGACCCCGTCGAGCCCGACTTCGTCCTGGCTCCGGCCGACTGTCCTCGCTGGGGCAATCGGGAGTTGCTGTCCTCGGGTCTGATCATGGTCGCCGAGGTCGTCTCGACAAGCAGCGTCCGAAGAGACCGCGAAGACAAGCCACCTCTCTACGCGGCAGGCGGCGTGCCGATCTACCTGCTGATCGACACGGTCGCTGAACCACCGTCCGTCACCGTCTACAGCGACATCAGAGACGGTGTCTACCGGACGACGGCCACCGTGCCTGTCGGGACCCCGCTCCGGTTGCCAGCCCCGATCGACTTCGAACTCAACACCTCTATCTTCAAGGCGTGAGCTTGTCCATCGCCTTGGCGATGCGCTTCTCCGACACCGGCGTCGGCGTACCCAATGTCTGGGCGAAGAAGCTGACCCGGAGTTCCTCGATCATCCATCGGATCTCCACCACGTCCGGGTCCGAGCGTCGCGCCGGGTGCAGCCGGGTCAGCAGGTCCTCGTACGAGTCCTCCATCTTGTGCACCCGGCCCATCCACTCCTCGTCCCGCCATGGCTCCTCGGGCAGCTTGGTCAGGCGGCGGTCGATGGCTCGCATGTAGCGGAGCACGTCAGGCAGGCGCCGGTGGCCTGTCGCGGTGACGAAGCCCGGGTAGACGAGCTTGGCGAGCTGGTCGCGGACGTCCGAGGTGGACGCGCTCTGGCGGAGGGCGTCGAGGCGGCCGCCGACCGCGTGCCACACGGTGAGGATCTGCTCCGTCCGGGCCAGGACGTCGGCCGACATCTCGTACAGATGAGCCCGTACGTGCTGGTAGAGGCGGTCGAACGAGACCGGGTCCCAGGCGGGGCCGCCCAGGTCGAGCATGAGCTTGTCGATCGCCGCGTTCACCACGTCGTCGAACAGCGCCACGGCGCCGCCGTGCGGGCTGCGGGACAGGGCCAGCTTGGCCTGGTTGGACAGGCCGCCCAGCAGTGACTTGGCCGGGTTGGTGACGTTGAGGAGCAGCAGGCGGCGGGTGCCGGGCCAGTGGGAGCGGCGTTGTTCGGCCTCCGTCTCGAAGATCTTGATCGACACGGAGTCGCCGTCGTCCACCAGCGCCGGGTAGCCCTTCATGCGGCCCTGCTCGAAGACCTTGGGCAGGGTGCCGAAGCTCCAGGTGTGCAGGCCGGACTGCTCCAGGTCGTCGGCGGCGGCCGAGAGCGTCTTGCGCAGGCGCGGCGCCAGGCGCCGCTTGAGCGCGTCGAGGTCCTTGTCCTCGGCGATCGTGCGTTTGCGCTCGTCGATCACCCGGTAGGTGATGCGCAGGTGGTCGGGGACCTGGTCGAGCTGCCAGGCGTCGTGCGGCACGCGGACGCCGGTCAGCCGGAGCAGCTCCCGCTCCACGGCCTCCAGCAGTGGTTCGCCGCCCTGCCGGACGCCTTCGAGCACCTGCTTGGCGTAGTTGGGGGCGGGCACGAAGTTGCGGCGCAGGTGCTTGGGCAGCGACCTGATCAGGGCGGTGATCAGCTCGTCGCGCAGGCCGGGGATCTGCCAGTCGAACCCGTCGGCGTTGACCTGGTTGAGCACCGCCAGCGGCACGTGCACCGTGACGCCGTCGGCGTCGGCGCCGGGCTCGAACTGGTAGGTCAGCTTCATCCGCTGGCCGAGCTGCCGCCAGGTGTCGGGGTAGTCGCGGGTGCTGACGTCGGCGCCCTCGTTGACCAGCATCTCGGGCGAGTAGGTCAGCAGGTCGGGCTCGGTGGTCCTGGCCTTCTTCCACCAGGAGTCGAAGTGGCGCGCGGAGACGACGTCGGCGGGCACGCGCTGGTCGTAGAAGTCGAACAGGGCCTCGTCGTCGACCATGATGTCGCGGCGGCGGGCGCGGTTCTCGAGCTCCTCGACCTCTTCGAGCAGCCTTCTGTTGTCCTGGAGGAAGCGGTGGTGGCTGTCCCAGTCGCCTTCGACGAGGGCGTGCCTGATGAACAGCTCGCGTGACAGGTCGGCGTCGATGCGGCCGTAGTTGACCTTCCGCCCGGTCACCAGGGGTACGCCGTACAGGGTGACCTTCTCCAGCGCGATCACCGCGCCCTGGTTCTTCTCCCAGTGCGGCTCGGAGTAGGTGCGTTTGACCAGGTGCTGGGCGAGCGGCTCGACCCAGTCGGGCTCGATCTTGGCGTTGACCCTGGCCCACAGCCGGGAGGTCTCGACCAGCTCGGCCGACATCACCCACTGCGGCTGCTTCCTGGCCAGCGCGGAGCCGGGGAAGATGGCGAAGCGGGCGTTGCGGGCGCCGATGTACTCCTGCATCGGGCGGCGCCCGTCGGGGGCCCGCTTCTCCATGACGTCCTTGACGCCGATGTGCGACAGCAGGCCGACGAGCAGCGACGCGTGCACCTGCTGCGGATCGGCCTGCGCGCTGTTGGGCTGAGCGCCGAGCGACTGGCGGATCTGGCTGTAGATGTCCTGCCATTCGCGTACGCGCAGGTAGTTGAGGAACTCCGACTTGCACAGGCGGCGGAAGGCGCTGGAGGACAGCTCCCGCTGCTTCTCCCGCAGGTGGTTCCACAGGTTGAGGTAGGACAGGAAGTCGGACTCGGGGTCGGCGAAGCGGCGGTGCTTCTCGTCGGCCTGCTGCTGCTTGTCGACGGGGCGCTCGCGCGGGTCCTGGATCGACAGCGCGGCGGCGATCACCATGACCTCGCGCAGGCAGCCGTTCTTCTCCGCCTCCAGGACCATCCGGCCCAGGCGCGGGTCGACCGGCAGCCCGGCCAGCTTGCGGCCGACGCCGGTGATGCCGCCTTGGCCGTCGAACGCGCCCAGCTCGTGCAGCAGGTTGACGCCGTCGCGTACCTGGCGGCGGTCCGGCGGCTCGACGAACGGGAACGCCTCGATGTCGCCCAGCCCGATCGAGGTCATCTGCAGGATGACCGAGGCGAGGTTGGTGCGCAGGATCTCCGGGTCGGTGAACTCCGGCCGGTTGAGGAAGTCCTCCTCCTCGTAAAGCCGGACGCAGATGCCGTCGGAGGTCCGGCCCGAGCGGCCCTTGCGCTGGTTGGCGCTCGCCTGCGAGATGGCCTCGATCGGCAGGCGCTGCACCTTGGTGCGGTGGCTGTAGCGGGAGATGCGGGCGAACCCCGGGTCGACCACGTATTTGATGCCCGGAACGGTCAGCGACGTCTCGGCCACGTTGGTGGCCAGCACGATGCGCCGGCCCGGGTGGCGCTGGAACACGCGGTGCTGCTCGGCGGCGCTGAGCCGGGCGTACAGCGGCAGCACCTCGGTGTTGCGGAAGTCGGCCTTGTCGAGCGCGTCGGCGGCGTCGCGGATCTCCCGCTCCCCCGACAGGAACACCAGGATGTCGCCGGGCCCCTCGGAGACCAGCTCGCGGCAGGCGTCGACGATGCCCTGCGTCTGGTCGTCGTCCTCGTCGAGCGGCCGGTAGCGCACCTCGACCGGGTAGGTGCGGCCGGAGACCTCGACGATCGGGGCGTCGTCGAAGTGGCGGGAGAACCGCTCCGGGTCGATCGTGGCGCTGGTGATGATCAGCTTGAGGTCGGGGCGCTTGGGCAGAAGCTGCTTCAGGTAGCCGAGGATGAAGTCGATGTTGAGGCTGCGTTCGTGCGCCTCGTCGATGATCAGCGTGTCGTACTGCTCCAGCAGCCGGTCGTTCTGCAGCTCGGCCAGCAGGATGCCGTCGGTCATCAGCTTGACCAGGGTGCGGTCGCTCGCCTGGTCGGTGAAGCGCACTTTGTAGCCGACCGTCTGGCCCAGCTCGGTGCCCAGCTCTTCGGCGATGCGCTCGGCCACCGTGCGGGCGGCGATGCGGCGCGGCTGGGTGTGGCCGACCAGGCCCCTGACGCCGCGCCCCAGCTCCAGGCAGATCTTCGGGATCTGGGTGGTCTTGCCGGATCCGGTCTCCCCGGCGATGATCACGACCTGGTGGTCGCGGATGGCCGCGAGGATGTCGTCCTTGCGCTGGGATACGGGCAGGGCTTCCGGATAGCTCACTGCTGGTACGGCTTCGCGGCGCCGGGCGAGGCGTCGCTCGGCACGCTCCACGTCGGCGAGGATCTCCGCGGTGATCTTTTCCCGGGCCTCGCGGGAGCGCACCCGGCGTATGCCGTCGAGCCTGCGCCGCAGTCGCCGCTGGTCGCGCGGCATCAGCTCGGGCAGGCGTGACTGGAGCTCGGTGAGTGGAGAGGACAACGCAGAGGTTCCCATACTGCTATCAGGATATTTGAGCCCCGCGTCGCCGGAGCCAACCTCCCCATGCTGCCTGACGCCGGCGGCTGTCCGCATCTCAATATCCAGCGCCCGTCGTTGACCGTGATCGCCCAAGACGGGCCCACTCTCCCCAGAGTTGTCGTCGTGGACGACCACGGTCACTAATGAGACTCCTCAAAAGCCCATCAGGTTGCGCTCCGGACCCACCTTTCTTGATCACCCAGGTAGGAGCGTCGCGAAGATGATCATTTGACCGCGAGGGCGGCTCCGATGATCCCCGCTTCGTTGCGGAGGCGGGCCGGGACGATCGGGGTGTCCACGTGCACGTACGGCAGGAACTTGTCCGCCTTCTTGCTCACGCCCCCGCCGATGACGAACAGCGACGGCCAGAACAGCATCTCCACGTGCCGCAGGTACTCCTCCACCCGCCCGCCCCACTTCTCCCACGTCAGGCCGTGCTCCTCGCGGGCGCGGTCGGAGGCGCGGAGCTCGGCGTCCTTGCCGTGGATCTGCAGGTGCCCGAACTCGGTGTTCGGCACCAGGACGCCGTCGGCGAACACCGCGCTGCCGATGCCCGTCCCGAACGTCAGCATGATCACGGTCCCCTCGCGGCCCTGACCCTCGCCGAACCTCATCTCCGCGATCCCGGCCGCGTCGGCGTCGTTGAGTACGGTCGCGCCGTCGAAGAGCTTCGTCGCGTTGACGCCGATCCAGGAGTGGTGCACGTTCGCGGCCGTCATGATCACGCCGTTCAGCACCACGCCGGGGAACGTGACGCCGACCGGGCCCGTCCAGCCGAAGTGCTTGACGATCTCCACCACGACCTCGGACACGCCCTGCGGCTTGGCCGGTTGCGGCGTGGGGATGCGCAGGCGCTCCTGCGTCAACTGCCCCGACGCGGTGTCCACGGGGGCGCCCTTGATCCCGGATCCACCGATGTCAATGCCCAAAACTTCCATGTCCCTCCACTCCCCCGAAAACGGCCTCATTGACGCGCTGGGCCAATATTTCTGGCCCTTACTGAACCGCCCTTGCGTCTCCCGCGTATCTCCGGCCACAAGCGCTAACAAGGAGGCACGGATGCGGCTCCGCATCATCACACTCTGCGCTGGTGCGGTCGTCTTGAGCACGACCCTCACCGCCCCCGCACAGGCAGCGACGAATACCAAGTTTGACGTCGTGAATGTCGTTTCCGACATCAAGGGAAAGGCAGCAGTCACCGATCCTAAACTGGTCAACCCTTGGGGGCTGGCCATGGGCAAGACCCTGTGGGTCTCCAACACCGGCACCGGCTCCGCCACCGTCTACTCGGGCGCGGGACAGAAGGAAGCGACCGAGGTGGCCATCCCCGGTGGCGCTCCGACCGGCCAGGTGTTCAACAGCTCGGGCGAGGGCTTCACCGTCAAGGGCAAGCCCGCCTCGTTCATCTTCTCCAGCCCGAGTGGCGCGATCAGCGGCTGGAACGCCGAGGTGGACCCGAAGAACGCGATCATCGCGGCCTTCACCCGGGGCGCCGACTACAAGGGCCTCGCGATGGTGAACACCGATGACGGCGACTTCCTGCTGGCCGCCGACTTCGCCAACGGGCGCCTCGCCGCGTGGAACTCCGAGTTCGAGAAGATCAACCTGTCTCACCGGGCGTTCAGGGACTCGTCGGTTCCCTCCAACTACAAGCCGTACAACGTGACCTTCAGCGGCGGCAGCGTCTGGGTCGCCTATGCCCTGCGCGACTCGGCGACCGGAAAGTCCATCCCGGGCGCCGGCAAGGGCTTCGTCAGCCGCTACAGCGTGAGCGGACGCCTGCTCGGACGCATCGCACGCACCGGGCTCAACGCCCCGTGGGCCGTCGTCGCCGCCCCGAAGCAGTTCGGCGTGTACACCGGATCGGTGCTGGTCGGCAACTTCGGTGACGGGACGATCCACGCTTACCGCGGCAACCGCCACCTGGGCGCGCTGCGCGACGGCAACGGCAAGACGATCCTGCTGCCGGGCCTGTGGGACCTCGAGCAGGGCACCGCGGCCACCGGCGGCGAGAACGCCCTGTGGTTCTCGGCCGGCATCGAGAAGACCCAGCACGGCCTGGTGGGCCTGATCCGGCCCGCGGGCTCGGGATCGCAGGTGAGCACCCCGTCGACGAGCCCTACGCCGACGAACCACTCGTCGCACAAGCCGTCGACGACGTCCAGTCAGTCCCCGTACGGGAGTTACTGACAGGACCCGCTGAGCGTTTCCGGCACGGCAGGCGCGAGCCGTGCCGGAAACAAGCGCTAGGTTTTTATCTGAATTCCGTACGACTTTCATGCGGCTCAGCCCGGGGATGACTCACATCCTGTGCGAGCCGCTTTCTCAGTTGGGCCGCCGCTTGACCTTGTCCCTGGGGTAACCCTCAGCGTGGAGGGTGACAGGGACGAAGGAGGCGGCGATGGGCCTGCTGACGATCGGGGCGTTCGCCAAGGAGTCCAGGCTCTCGCCGAAGGCGCTGCGGCTCTACGACGAGCTCGGACTGCTCATACCGGCCAGGATCGACCCGGTCAACGGCTACCGGCTCTACGAACCGGACCAGCTCGAACGGGCCAGGCTCGTCGCCTGGCTGCGCCGGGCGGGCATGCCGCTGGCCAGGATCAGGACCGTCTGCGACCTTGAGCCCGCCGCGGCGGCCGAGGAACTGCGCGCCTACTGGGCGCGGGTCGAGGCCGAGCACGCGAGCCGGAAAGACGTCGTCGCCTTCCTCGTCGAGCGGCTCACGGGAGAGGGCGGTTCGATGTTCGAGGTAGAGGTACGCGAGGTACCGGAGCGGATGCTGCTGATCGCCAAGCGCAGCGTCACGATCG
The DNA here is from genome assembly GCF_019396345.1 of Nonomuraea guangzhouensis. Classification (GTDB taxonomy): domain Bacteria; phylum Actinomycetota; class Actinomycetes; order Streptosporangiales; family Streptosporangiaceae; genus Nonomuraea; species Nonomuraea guangzhouensis. The sequence continues at coordinate 337,662 of NZ_JAHKRM010000010.1, forward strand.
ACCAGCTCGCCGGGTTCACCACGGAGCAGGTGGCGCGGTTCGGGAACGGCACACTGCCCGTGCTGCCGGGGATCGGCGGGGCGCCGTTCCTGGTGTTCCACGGGGAGGTCGACGCCGACAGCGACGGGCCGGTCGAGTGGTGCCGGCCCATCCCTGCCGAGCAGGCCGACGAGATCGGCCGCCGGTTCCCCGACCTGCAGGTGCGGGCCGATCCCGCGCATCGGGAGGCGTACGTGCGGCTGACCGCGGCGCAGGTCGACGAGGCCGGCTCGATGCGGGCGATCCAGGCGCTGCGGGACTGGGCAGGCGAGCGGGAGTTCAGCGGGCCGCCCCGGCAGGTGTTCTTCGCCGACCTGACCACGGCGGCCGAGGACGCCCCGGTGAGCGACCTGGTGGGTCCGTTCTAACCGAGAACGGCCGCCAGGTCGGCGATGCCGCGGTAGTGCACGCCGGTCATCCCCAGGGCCTGGGCGCCCGCCACGTTCTCCGGCCGGTCGTCGACGAACAGGCAGCGCTCGGGCGCGGCGCCGGCCAGTTCGGCCGCCAGCTCGTAGATCCGCCGGTCGGGCTTGGCCAGCCCCACCCGGGCGCTGCTGACCACCGCGTCGGCGAAGTACGTGAGCCCGAGCCACTCCAGGTGCTCCTCCAGCGTGTCCATGGCGTTGGTGACCAGCACCACCGGCACCTGCTCCTGGGCCCGCGCCAGCAGCGCCCTGACCTCCTCGTCCACCCAGAACGGCACCGCCGCGAACTCGGCGGCGGCCTGGCGGGCCCGCTCGTCGCCGCCCAGCGCGACGGCGATCGACTCGATCCACTGGGCCTCGGTGATGTGGCCGAGCGTGGCGGGGCCGATCAGATCGGGGTCGAAGGCGGTCTTCCGCAGGGGCAGGCCGTAACGGGCCTCGATGTCGGCCTGGACCGCGTGGTCGAACTGGCGGAGCACTCCATCTAGATCACAGAGGACCGCGTCAAAGGGGATCACAACCACCCATTGTGCCGCGCCAGCTGGGCGGCCTCGATCCTGTTCCGGGTGCTCGTCTTGCCGATGGCGGACGACAGGTGGTTGCGTACCGTGCTCTCGGAAAGGTGCAGCCGCGCCGCCACGTCCGCGATCGTGGAGCCGTCGAGCGCGGCGGCCAGCACCTCCCGCTCGCGGTCCGTGAGCGGGCTGGGCCCGGCGTTCAGCGCGGCGGCGGCCAGGGCGGGATCGATGATCCGCTCCCCCGCCACCGCCCGGCGGATCGCCGCGGCCAGCTCCTCCACCGGCCCGTCCTTGACCAGGAACCCCGCCGCCCCCGCCTCCATCGCCCGCCTGAGGTAGCCCGGTCTGGCGAACGTGGTCAGGACCAGCACCGCGCACTCCGGCAGCGCGGCGCGCAGCACGGGCAGCACGTCGAGACCGCTGCGGCCGGGCAGCTCGATGTCGAGCAGCGCCACGTCGGGCCGGTGCTCCGTGGCCGCCGGTACGATCTCGTGGCCGGCGGACACCTGGGCGACGATCTCCAGGTCGTCCTCCAGCCCGAGCAGCAGCGCCAGGGCGTCGCGCATCATCCCCTGGTCCTCGGCGATCATGACTCTGATCACGACGCCCCCTTCGCGCCTACTTCCAGAAGGCCAGCTTGTGCTCGGCAGCGTAGTCGACCGGCCGGATCGCCCCCGGAGCCAAGGACAGAGTGGACGGAGTGCCGGCGGAGACGCGCGGCCAGGCGGGCAGGCCGCGGCCGTTCGGGTCGCCGGTGCGGGCGAAGTTCGTCCAGTAGCTCATCATCTGCCCGGACAGCCGCTCCTGGGCGGGCGACAGCTCGGCCTTGGCCTCCGGGAAGATGTACGGCAGGTCGCTCGCGTGGTAGGCGCCCCAGTCGAAGTCCGCCTCCAGCGGCAGGAACATCGGCGCCTTCCGGTCGGCGAACTCGTAGCCGTAGACCGGCGCCTTCTTGGCCAGCAGCGCGTTCTGCTCATGGGTGGACCGGGCCCACATGCGATCGGTCAACACGGTCGCCCAAGCGATACTCGGCGACTTATAGCGACTTACCGGATATTTCCGGGCAATTTGCTCAGCGTTCGCTCCGAACGCATCTTTTAGCAATTGCCGGTAAACCGGAGAGGTGCCTTGGACGTCGTAATTCATTCCGACAAAGATCCGGTGTTCGTCCCGCGTCGTCCCCGCCAGCACCGGCATCGGGCTGGTGTGCCCCTTCCGCATCGCGTCGGCCGGCGATTCGGGCAGGACGTCGTTCCCGTACGCGTACGACTGGAAGGCGTTCATGATCTGCGGAACCTCAAGGATCTTCTTGACCGGCAACGCGCGCAGACAGGCCAGGTCAGAGCAGCCGAGCTGCTTGGCGTACGCCTCCCCCACGGCGCTCACCTGGGCGGCGGGCCGCCACGCGAACGACGGCAGGGCGGGCACGCCCGGCACCATGCTGTTGGCGGGCATGTCCATCAGGGTCTCGCCGCTCTGCATGATCGCCCGCTGGAACAGGCCCCTGGCCCCCGGCGAGGAGAGCTGGCCGCCGATCGACAGCGCGCCGTAGGAGATGCCGAAGGCGGTCACGTTGCCCGGGTCGCCGCCGAACGCCGCCGCGTTGCGCCTGACCCAGCGGAGCGCCTCCTGCTGGTCCTGCAGGCCGTACGTGCCGGAGTTACGCAGCCCCGGGTAGCCGAACCCGCTGAACACGCCGAGCCGATAGTTGATCGTCACGACCACCACGCCCTTGGCGGCCAGCTTCCGGGCGTCGGAGAAGTGGCCCGCGCCGACCGCGCCGTCGCCGTGGATCCACACCATGACCGGCCGTCCGTGTCCGGGAACGGCGGGCGTGGTGACGTTCAGGAACAGGCAGTCCTCGTTGTCGCTGCTGGTCGGCGCGTACGGAGTGCCGACCTGCGGGCACAGGGCGCCGGGCTCGGTGGCCTCCCGCACCCCCTGCCACGCGGGCACCGGCTTCGGCGCGTCCCAGCGCGCCGCCGTGGCGTATTTGATGCCCTGGAAGAGGCGATTCGCCGAGGTCACCGTGCCGCGCACGGCTCCCGACGCGGTCTCGACGACCGCCGGATCCGGCTTGCTGACTGCTGGTTCGGCACACCCAGTGAGGAGTACGGCCAGCGCTAGCAGAATCTTCATGCCTCCACCGTCTCGAAGACGGGGCGGCCGGCAGAAGATTCGCCTGTACGGGATCGCCCAGGACAAAAGTCCTGGAGCAACCGTCGGTACTACCATCTCGGAGACAGGATTCGGTAGTGAAACGGTAGGGCATGAACGATCATCAGCTGCCACGTGAGGTGTGCCAGCTGTTCGCCGACCGCGGCAGAGGGCGGCTCCTGCCGCTCAGCCTGCCCGAGGGCGACGTCGTCTGGCCCGATCCCGGCTACACGCACCAGGGCGAGGCGGCCAGGCCCGCGTTCTGGATGAGCGACGAGGCCGTGGCGGGCACTGACTGGGCGCGGTTCCGGACCGCCCACCCCCGTAGCGGCCTGTGGCCCGTCCTGCTGGACGAGTCCGCGCAGCCCTGGTCGATCGGCCAGGTCGTGCCGGACGAGGTGCTGATGATCGACCACTTCACGGCCGAGGGGTTCATGGCCGAGGTGTGGCAGGAGTGGGTCGGCAAGATGCCGCCGGACGCCCTGGAGGAGCTGGAGCCGTTCGGCGCGCTCTGTCCGGGCCCGGCGCCGCCGGGGGTGCTGAGGGCCGACCCGGGCGCCGTCGCCGACTGGTACGCCGGTGAGCTGTCGGCCAGGGGCCTGCCGCTCGGCCTGGTCGCCGCGCACCGGGGCGCCGACGCGCTGGCCGTGATGGGCTGGCAGGGGGCGCTGCACCACAACGAGTGGATGGTGCCGCTGGCGGCGGTGGTGCGCAGCTGGGAGGACCGGTTCGGGGTCCGGGTGGTCGGCGTCGGCTTCAACACGCTGGAGCTGAGCGTCGCCGCGCCGCCGGTCGAGCCCGAGCACGCGCTGCACGTGGCGGCCGAGCACTGGACCTTCTGCCCGGACAACGTCGTCCAGGGGCCGGGCGATCTGCACAGTTACGCCGAGCAGATCATCGGCCGGCATTACTGGTCGTTCTGGTGGGACTAGCTCTGGACCCTGAGGGTCCGGCCGGTGCGTCGGGCCGGACCCTCGGTCGCGGGCACCCGCGAAGGCGCCATGGCCGGGCGGATCAGGGAAGGCGGGCCACGGCGCCGTAATTGCCCGACGAGCTCGGCTGGTCCGCGCACGCGCAGTCCAAGCCGTCGGGCCGCCAGAGCGGGACCCACACCAGTCCCGGGTCCAGCAGTTCGAGCCCGTCCATCAAGGCCGCCACCTCGGCACGTGAGCGGATCACGTGTCCTGGCAGCGTCATCGCGAGCAGGTCGTTGATGGCGGGCAGCAGTTCGGTGGGGATCCCGTCGAAGGTGGTCTGAAGGAGCGCCAGGTAGCTGCCGTCCACGACGGCGTGGCGCAGGCGCTTGATCACGAAGGACGCCAGCTCGTCGTCGCTGAGGCTGTGCGTGGACAGGAGCAACACCCCAACAGGCCGTTCCCAGTCGAGGAAGCGGGCCACGACCTCGTCGGTCAGCATCTCCTCGATCTGCCGTACGTCACCTTCCACGACCCGGACCAGGTCGTGGACGCGCTCGATGGTGACGTGGGCATTGGCCAGGACCATGGGGTCGTTCTCGACATAGACCACGCGGACGTCAGAGGCGGCCGAGGCGTCGCGGGCGACGTCATGTAACTGATGTCCGGGCGGCAGCGCGCTGGGCACGCCACTGCCGATGATCAGGAACTGGTCGATACCGGCGCCGGCCAGGTGACTCACCACCCGTGTCAGGTAGCGCAGGACGGCTCGTGCGGCGGAACCGGTGACCGGAACCGCCTCGTCGTAACGGCGCACCGCATCACTGTCAACCTCGAAATGGTTCTTCCCCCCCGCGGCGGCGTCGAGTATTCGGGTGACACTCGCGCGGGTGGTGTCAAGGTTGGTCAGATTTCGGATGGCACGCTGACGCATTGAGTGTTGCCCCTTTCCCCTCGCCAGGAAGAAAGTTCGGTCCCACCGACCCCACTCATTTGGTCCAACAATACCAATGATCCATCAACGCCCGCATCTGACAATAGAAAGAGCAATATTTGTTGGGAAATATCCATTTCCCGTTGTGGCGCGGGGAAGTGTCAGATCATCTATGGGTCAGGCGGTCACGGTGCGCATACAGCAACTCGTGAGTTTCGTCGCCCATGGTGGTGGTGACCGACAACTTGGTGAAGGCCTGGTGGTAGGCCTCGACCGCGGCCGCGTCGGTGATCACTTCATCGGAGTCGATGGCGTGGGCGCAGGCCACGTCGGGCTCGAAGGCCTCCGGGAAGCGCCACATGGTGAACGATCCGCTACGGGGCAGATAGATCGGATCGTCGATCGGCACGATGTGCAGCGAGATGTTGGGCCGCTTGGCGTACTCGATCAGCCGGTCGAGCTGAGCCGCCTGCGTCCGGGGGTCGGCGATCGAGCGCAGCAGGACGCTCTCGTCGATCACCGCCCACAGCACGGGGCCGTCGGCGTGGTTCAGCAGCGCCTGGCGGGAGCGGATCAGGCCCACGGCCGCGTCGGCCGACGTCTGGCCGAGCCCGGCGTTGCCGGCCACCTCGATGGCGGCCCGCGCGTACGCCTCGGTCTGCAGCAGCGGCGGGACGAGCTGGGTCTGGTAGGTGCGGATCAGTGAGGCCCGCTGCTCCAGCGCGTACGTCGCGGCCATCCAGACGGGCACGGAGCCGGCGTCGTACCAGGAGGGCGGGCGTTCGCCGCGAGCCAGCGACAGGACGTACTCGCGGGTGGGCGGGGCGGTCACACCGTAGAGGGTGAGCAGCCGCTCGACCGTGACGGGCGCGGGCGTGACGCGGCCCTCCTCGATCGCACCGATGGCGGCGGCGCCCCGGCCCAGGGAGGTCTCGACCTCTTCCGGCGACATACGCGCGATCAGCCGGAGGTTGCGCAGGCGGTCGCCGAGCGCCTCGCGTTGCGGCTCGGTCAGCGGGGCCGCGGCTTCGGGGATCTCGGGGGCGGTGGCCTCCGGCTGTTCGGGCAGCCCTTCGGCCGCGCGCGCGAGCGCTATCACGCCGCGCAGGACGCTCAGCGACCCGTCGGAGAGCCCGGAGGCGGACACGCCGATCGCGGCGGCCCGCAACTGGAGCTCCTCGACCGCGCCGGAGTCCACGGTGTCCTCGCCCAGCAGCCAGCCCACGCTCACCTGAAGGCAGGCGGCGAGGGCGCGGAGCACCTGGAGGGTCGGGTTGGTCTGCTTGCCCGTGCGCAACTGGCTGACGTAGGCGCGGGTGATCGGGATGCCGGCCTCGGTGAGGGCCGCGGCAAGTTGAGCCCCCGAAAAGCCGCGCTTGCTCAGAGCGAGATCGAGTCGCTCGGCGAAGTTCGCCACTCGTACCTCCCAGCCGCCACAAGCCTCCAGCGTAAAGGAAGCCTGGCTCGCCGTCCCCTGCCCCGCGGGAAGCGAAACTCCGCAGCGGGAGGTCAATGTATACGAAAACTGTCAGTTGACACAACGAGCGGGGGACGCCCACTATCGTACTGATCGTGGTAACTGAGACTTGACAGCCGGAGGGTTCTGGAGAGTCTCCGGCGAGGAGGTGGCCGGACGTGACCGTCGATTCCATCGATTCCAAGGTCCGTTCCTGGTTCTCGAAGAATCCAGCTCCGCCCGCGCAGGCGAACGTGATCAGACGCGTCTGCGCTCGGGCGGCCCCAGAGAGAGATGTGATCCATGTAACCGAGCTGCCACTTGGCGGCGTACAGGTCTGGGTGGACGACACCCCCGACCGGTGGAGTGTGCAACACCGCATGGCCCGCGAGCTGCGGCTCGCCGGGTGGCACACGGAGGCGGGCGCCGATCGCCTGCTGGTGCTCGGTTGGAGCGCCGACTGCCTGCACCACCGCGCCCGCATGCTGGCCGCGGCGCTGAGGGGCCGGCTGGCCGACTTCGACCAGACCGCGGTCATGGCCGTCATGATCGCCAACCCGCTGAAGGACCGGGACCTGTCCATCGACGAGATCACCCTCGAGGTGGAGACGCAGCTCAGCCGGTCGCTGCGCTGGCCCGACAGGCTCGCCGATCTCGACGGGCTCCAACGCACCGCGACCGTGGAGCAGCTGCGGCTCAGGCTGGCCCAGATCGCCGGTCTGGAGGCCAAGGTGGCCCGCCGCTGTGCCGAGCACCTGGCCCTGGCCGCGCAGGTCGCCCTGACGCTGGCCGGCGGCGACGTGCCGTCCAGGGTCCGCGAGAGCAGCCGCGACCTCGGCCTGACCGAGCGGGTCGTCGCCGCGAGCGTGCCGAACAACAGCCCGGTGCCGGTTCCCGCCGAACCCGTTCCGGCCCCGGTCGAGCCCGAACTCAGCTACGCGGAGTCGGCCCGATGACCTTGACGCCCATCCGCGAGGGCGTCACCGGTCCCACGGTGATGCCCGCGATGCCGTCGGCTCGCCGGATCCGGGGGCGGTTCGCCGTACTGCGGCTGGTCGCCTCCGGAGTGGTGGTCGCGATCATGGCGGACAGCACCGCGACGACCTTGGCGATCCCCGTGCTCAGCCGAGACCCGCTGGCGGCGGCCCTGCCGCTGTCCGAGGTCACCTGGGTGAGCACGGTCAACTTCGCCGCCGTCGCCGCGCTGCTGGCCATCGCCGGGCGCTTCGCCGACCTCCTGGGCAGGCGCAGCATCCTCGCGCTCGGGCTGGCCCTGTACGGGCTGGGCGCGACGACGGTCATCGCCGCCCCGTCCTGGACCCTGCTCCTCGCCGGGCGGGTGGCACAGGGCGTGGGCGCGGCGCTGATGTTCCCCGCCTCGCTGGCGCTGCTGCTCGGCGAGCTGCCCGCCAACCGCCGCGCCGGAGCCATCGCGCTGTGGAGCGCGTCGTCCGGCATCGGGGCCCTGGCCCTGCAAGGGGGCGGGGGCTGGCTGCTGACCGAGTACGGCTGGCGCGGCCTGTTCCTGCCCGGCGCGGGACTCGCGGCGGCGCTGCTGATGCTCACCCCGGCGCTGCCCCGCAACCGCGGCACCAGGCAGGGCGTACCTGACCTGTTCGGCGCGGTGCTGCTGATCGGCGCGGTCGCGGGAGCGGTGCTGGCCATCTCCCAGGGCAGCCTGTGGGGCTGGACCTCCGTGCGCACGCTGGCGTGCGCGGGAGGCGGCGGGCTGCTGTTGGCCGGGGCCATCGCGATCTCGTGGCGGCATCGCGCCGGAGCGATCGACATGAGCCTGTGGCGGCGTCCCGGCTTTCTGTGGGCCGGCGCCACCTCCTCCATGTACGGAGCCGCATCCTTCGTCGTGCTGGCCATGGGGCCGCTCTACCTGCGCAACGCCGAGTTCGACACCAGCACCATCGGCCTCTGGCTCACCCCGATCTCCATCGCCATGATCGTTTCGAGCCCGATGGCCGCACCGATCAGCCGGCGCATCGGCATCAACGGCGTCATCTACGGCGGTGCCCTCACGCTCGGCACGGGCTGTGCGCTGATGCTGGCCCAGCCGTACCCGAACCTGTGGTGCCTGCTGGGCGCGGTCATGCTGGGCACCGGGTTCGGCTTCCTGTCCACCGGAACGTTCATGGTCGGCTCGATGGCCGCCGACCCCAGCCAGTACGCCTCGGCGGTCGGCGCGATCAACACCGCGCGCATGCTCGGCGGAGCCATCGGCGTGGCCGGCGCCTCGGTGCTGGTCGACCATCCCATGCTGGCCGGACCGATGCCGGGCTTCTCGACGGTGCTGGTGGCCTGCCTGGCGGTGGCGGTCCTGCTCGGCGTCGCGGCACTGATCCGCGTAGCCGTCGCGGCCACCAGCAACCGGCCACGCCGTCCCTCCCTGCGAGAGGCGGAAGCGGAGCTGGTGCTGCTGCGCAGCCTGCTCGCCGAGCTCCGCGACAGCTTCGTCCAGGTCCGCAGCGAGGCCGAGCACGAGCTGGCCCGCTTCGGTGTCCAAGACCCGTCCGCATTCCGGGCCCTTGACCAGCGCTGACAGGAGTGATCATGCTCGCGAACGAGACCCGCAGGCCGTATCCGCACCCCTACGAAGTGCGCTCGCCCAGCGTCCGGCACGTGCTGCCGCCGAGCGCCAGGCCCGATATCGACGACACACAGCCCGCGAGCATTCCGCTACAGACCATCCCTCTTCAGAGCAATCCCCTTCAGAGCATCCCCACCCAGGTGGCCGCCGACGGCGGCGTGCCGCCGCAGACCCCACCCGAGCTGACGGCGCGCACCGTCCACCGGCTTCGCCACATCCGGCAGGTGTCGGACCAGGCGATCAGCGTGATCGACCAGGCGCTCCACCAGGTTCCCTGACTCCCTCAGGCCGTTCCTTGAACCCCCCAGGCTCCCTCGCAGGAGGAACTCATGCTCACCATCCAGGTCGAATCCCCGGCAGGACTGGCAGTAGACAGACAACGGGAGTTCGCCGATACCGTGATCGGGGCAGCGGTGGATCTCCTAGGAGTGGAGCGCGGCGAGATCCGGCTTGTCCTCACTGACTGGGACGAGGCGCGGGCGCGTCGGGAGGCGGCGTTCTGGGCCGCGGCTTGGTCGGGTTGCTGATGCCCGCCACCCTCGCCCGCCGGGCGACCGCCGGCGAAGGCGGGAACGCTCTGGGGGCTTCGTACCGCTGCCCTAATGGCTCCAGAAGCGTCCCAACGGTGCCGGTGCCGCATACCGTCCCCGTCGTACAAGCACTGAAACGGAAGGCGGCCGCCGTCGCGGACGCCGAGCTCGGACGGCTTGCCTCCCGCGCGCCCAGCCTGGACGCCGCGGCCCGCGCCGAGATCAAGGACGCCGTCCAGCGGGTGGTCGACGCCTTCCTGCGCGAGCCGATCAGCCGGGTGACCAGCCACGCCGACTCGCCCCTGGGAGAGAGCTACGCGGACGCCTTGTGCGAGCTGTTCTCCCTCGAACTGCCTGCCTTCTCACTCGACCATCCAGCCAGGAGCGCCTGATGAGCCGCGGCCGGGTCGGCGTACTGGTACCGCCGGCGAACCCATCGGTGGAGCCCGAAATGGCGCGGCTGTTCGGGTCCCGGGCCGACATGTACGTGAGCCGTTTCCCGGTACGGCCCGGCCTGACACTGGCCGAGCGGCTGGAGACCTACAACGAGGTCCTGCCCGCGATGATCTGCTCGTTCGGCGACCTGCCGCTCGACGCACTGGTCATGGCGTGCAGCGGCTCGCGATATCTGTTCGCACCCGAGGAAGATCGTGAGAGGTGCGACAAGCTGAGCGGTGAGGCGGGCATCCCCTTCGCCTCGGCGACACTGGCGACGCGGGAGGCGCTGGAGCACATCGGGGCACAGGAGTTCGTGCTCGTCTCGCCGTATCAGCCCTGGCTCACCGAGCTCGCCGAACGGTTCTGGGCGGCGGCGGGCCTGCGCGTCACCCGAGTGATCCCGGTACGGGCGCAGGGCGGCTTCTCTCCGTACACCGTCACGCCGAACGAACTGGTCGAGCAGGTGGAACAGGCCGGTCTGCCGAGCGACGCGGTGGTGCTGTTCAGCGGCACCGGGATGTCCACCCTGCCCGCGCTGGGGCCCCTGGGCGCCGGCAACGACCGGATCCTGCTCACCTCGAACCTGTGCAGCGCCTGGTGGGCGCTGGCGCACGCGACCGGTCAGCCGGTCACGCTCAGCCGGGTGCCGCACCGCCCGGTCGCGCAGGGGCGGTCATGAACGGCGTCACCGTGGTCGGCGCGGGCCCGGTCGGGCTGACCGCGGCGCTCACGCTGGCGCGGGCCGGCGTGCCGGTGACGGTCCTGGAACGCGAGCCGGGCCTCGGCCGGCAATCGCGGGCCTCGACCTTCCACCCGGCCACGCTCGACCTGCTGGAGGAGCTCGGGATCGCCACCGCGCTGATCGCCCGTGGCCGGGTGGTGGAGCGGGTGCAGTGGCGTGACCGGGCGGGCCGGGTGCTGGCCGAGATGCTGATGGGCAGCCTCGACGGCCTGACCGAGCACCCGTTCCGGTTGCACGCCGAGCAGTCCACGCTCACCGCGCTGCTGCTGGAGGCGCTGTCGGCCTACCCGGAGGCGGAGGTGCGCTTCGGCACCCCGGTCGACGGGATCGCCGAGGGCGGCACGGGCGTCCGGCTGCGCATCGGCCGTACGTGGGCGCGTGCCCGCTACGTGGTCGCGGCCGACGGCGCGCACAGCACCGTGCGCAGCTCGCTCGGCCTGCCGTTCCCGCGCTCGGAGTATCCGACGCAGGCGCTGCGGGTCTTCACCGACTCACCGCTCGACGCGCTGCTGCCCGGCCTGGCACCGCTGACCTACATCCGCGACTCCCGCCAGTCGTGCAGCCTGCTGGCGCTGCCCGATCACTGGCGGATCATCATCAGGATCCCGGGCGACGCCCGCGACCCGCTCAATCCCCAGAACATCGCCAAACTGGTGCACCGCGCCCTGCCCACCGAGAAGACGCCGATCCGGGTGATCGGGGCCGACCGGTACAGCCTGGCCCGCGGTGTGCTGGGCTCCTACCGGTGCGGGCGGGTGCTGTTCGCAGGCGACGCCGCCCACCTGACCTCCACGGCCGGCGGCCTGAACATGAACGCCGGCATCCACGACGCCGTCGAGATCGGCCAGGTGCTCGCGGCCGTGCTCGGCGGGTTCACCGCACCCGCCGCGCTGGACGCGTGGGCGTGGCGGCGGCGCACCGTACTGGTCAACCGGGTGATCCCGCGCAGTGAAGCACGGGTGGCCGGTGTGCAGGACCGAGACACCACAAAGCTGGCGGCGGCCATGGCGGGGCTGCGCGCCATCGCCGGCGATCCGGAGTCCACCCGCGCCTACCTGGCGCAAGCCTCGATGCTCGACACGATGCCCAATCGCTTAACGCCCCATCAATCTCACGTGAGGCATGGCTGACATGCGCATCTGGTTCCAGAAACACACCGTCGAGGGCCGGTCGGCGCTGCTGGACAAACTGTACGCCGAGCACCTATCCAAGATCACCGAACCCGGCACCGAGGTGGAGATCCACACGTTGCCGGCCGACACATATGGCACCGACCTGCCCGAGCACCTGGTTGGCTACGGGCAGCTGGGACTGCTGTTCGGCAACTACTTCGCCCAGACGGCCGTGGCGGCCGAACGCGACGGGTGCGCGGCCTGGATCAGCGGCGCGGGGCAGGACCCCGGGCTGGCCGCCGCCCGCACACGCGTGTCGATCCCCGTGGTCGGCTACGGCGACGCGGTCTGGCAGGCGGCGCGCATGGAGCGCCACCGGCTCGGCGTGCTGGGCTTCATCCCCTACCTGGCCGAACCGATCACCGAGAACATCCGGGCGGCGGGCGCCGACCTGGCCTCATATCAGGTGGTGGAGGACGGCACCACCCTCGTCCAGCGAGCCCTGGCCCAGGACTTCGGCCCGCTGCTCGAGGCGTACACCAAGGCCGCGAAACGGGCGGCGGACGCGGGCGCGCAGTGGCTGGTGCCCGCCGAAGGCATCCCGAACGAGATCCTCGTCCACCTCGGCGTGCACGAACTGCACGGCCTGCCGGTGATCGACCCGGACGGGCTGGCGGTCAAGACGGCCGAACACCTGTGCCACCTGCGCCGGCTCAACATCACCGCGCGCAGCACCACCGGCTACTGGTACCGGCTCCCGCCCGCGGATGCTGTCAGGCACGCGGAACGTGTTTTCCTCGGCAAGGTAATCGGAGGCTAGGACCCATGAGCTTCCCCGCTGACCGTCCCCGCCGCCTGCGGCGGACCTCCGCCCTGCGCGGCCTGGTCGCCGAAACGCGGCTGCACCCGGCCGACCTGGTGCAGCCCCTGTTCGTACGCGAAGGACTCGACGAACCCCGTGACATCCCCAGCATGCCCGGCCAGGTCCAGCACACCCGCGACAGCCTGCGCAAGGCGGCCTCGGCCGCGGCCACCGCGGGCGTCGGCGGCCTGCTGATCTTCGGCATCCCGGCCGAGAAGGACCCCGAGGGCTACGGCGCCTGGGACCCGTGCGGCATCGCGCAGCTGGCCATCGCCGACGTCGCCAAGGAAGTGGGCGACGCCACCGTGGTGATCAGCGACATCAACCTGGACGAGTACACCGAGCACGGCCAGGTCGGCGTCCTGGACGCGACCGGCGACGTCGACAACGACGCCACCCTGCGGGCCTACGCCGAGGTGGCGATCGCCCAGGCCAACGCGGGCGCGCACGTGGTGGCGCCGAGCGGCATGATGGACGGCCAGGTCGCCGCCGTCAGGCAGGCACTCGACCGGGCCGGCCACCATCGGGTGGCGATCCTGGCCTATGCCGCCAAGTACGACTCCGCCTTCTACGGCCCGTTCCGCGACGCCGTCGAATCGCGGCTGACCGGCACCCGCTCGACCGCCCAGCAGGATCCCGCCAACAGCCGCGAGGCGCTGCGCGAGGTGCTGCTGGACATCGAGGAGGGGGCCGACATGGTGATGGTCAAACCGGCGGGCCTCTATCTGGACGTCGTACGCATGGTGGCCGACGCGGTCCACGTGCCGGTCTCCGCCTACCAGACCTCCGGCGAGTACGCCGCGATCGAGGCCGCCGCCGCCCAGGGGTGGCTCAACCGCGACCGCGCCATCCGGGAGAGCCTGACGGCGATCCGGCGGGCGGGCGCCGGGAGCGTGATCACCTACTGGGCGACGGAGATCGCGGAGCAGTTACCTGGCTGAGGCTTCTCCGGTTTTTGGGTGACTCTTCGGTAGCTCTGGAAGGAGGTGGCACAGGTGATGTGGCGGACGTTGACCGAGGACGTACGAGAAGAGATCCGCGACCTGTGCGACGAGTACGGGTCCCACCTCTACGACTATTGCCGGACGGAGCTCGCCCAGAGCGAGGCCGAACTGGCGGTCGCCGGGGCGCTGCTGTCAGCGCACGGCCACACGCACCGGGTCGTCGACTCCTCCCTGGTGCGGCCGTGGCTCTACGGGCTGGCCCGGGCGCATCGCGCGGCCGTGGCCGGCCCGGCGAGCACCGGTTCGTGGTCGCGTTCCGGCCGGATGCCGGACCTGCTGCCCGAGGCCCTGCGCGCGCTGGACACCCTGCAGCGGGAGTTGCTCGACCTGTCCGTACGGCACGGGCTCACGCATCAGGAGATCGCGGTGATCTTCGATGTGACGCCTCCGGACGTGACGTCCATCGTGAGCGAGGCGGCCCGCGGGGTCGAGCGGTGGTTCTCCGCCGTCATCGCCGCCCGGGCCGCCAACGGCTGCGCCCAGCTCGCCGCCAAGGTGACGGCCTGGGCGACGACGCCCACACGGCGCAACCGAGCCCGCATCAGCCGCCACATCCCCATCTGCCCCACGTGCCGGGCGGCGCCCCGGGCCGTGGTGGCGGCCACACTACTGCGTGAGCTGCCCATCGCCACCGCTCCACCCACCCTGCGCGACCGCCTGACGTGGGCACAGCCGCTGCCGGACGCGGGCGAGCTGTGGCGCGTGGACGGGTTCCCCGTGCAGGTTCGGGGGCTGGTCGAGGCCGCTCCCATGCTGATCTCCCCGATCGCCGACCCCACGGCGGCGACCAGGGGAAGCACCTGGCCGGCGGCGGGCGCGGCTGCCGCCGGCCAGGAGCGCAAACCCCACAGGAGCCATCGCGCCCCCACCACCGTCCCGACCCGGCACAACCCACTGCCCACCACCCCGGCCCGAACCGACGCGCCACCTGCCACTCCGTCTCGTCACGACGCCCCGTCCGCCGCCCCGTCTCGTCACGACGCCCCGTCCGCCATCCCGCTTCAGCGGTCCGACCCGGACGCGAGTCCGGCGCATCGCGATCACGAGACCACCATTCCGCTCGCCCGGAAACCCGCTGCCGGCGTCCTCCCGGGGCGCGTCGCGGCTACCGGCGCGTCGGCTCCCGGCATCCTGGCCGCCCCCACGTACGAGGCTCCGGCGGCTCCTCCGCAGAGCGCCCCCAACAGCCGTCAGCAGGACCAGGATGGCCCGGCTGACTCACCGCTCCCCGAGGCGGCCTCGGCACCGTCCGAGCCGGTCTTGCGGCTGCCTGGGCTGGTCATCGGCGGGCCTCCGGTGCCTGAGGTGCCCGCGCAAAGCCGCCACGAGCTCGGCACACCACCGGCCGACCCGCACGCGGCGACCGCGCCCACCGGCAACCGACCGCCTCTGGCCGCCCCCGTCGGAGAGCCGCCCACGCCGGCCGCCCCCACCCGCAAGCGACCGCCTCTAAGCGCCCCCATCGGTGAGCCGCCCGTGCCGGATGCGTCCGCCGGCCAGGCGCCGACGGATGCGGCCGATCGGGGCCCGGCGGCCGGTGCGGGGCCGCGTGGTCGGCACCCCTTCGGCGATCGTCACCGGGACGTCCTGGTGGCCACCGCCCGCGACAGGCAGGGCGTATTCGTGGCGGCCAGCGGCACCCGCCGCGACACCCCCGCCGCCAGGAGCCGCCCGGCCCCCTCGGCCCCGAGCAGCCGCCGGGACGCCACGACCACGAGCCCCCACCGGGACGCGGCCACCCCGGGTACCCGCCGGGACACCCCCACCCCAGACACCCACCGAGACGCCACGAGCACCCGCGGAGACAGACCGCTCACGCCCCCCGGCACTCGCAGAGACGGGCCACTCACCACTCCCGGCACCCGCGGAGGCGGACCGCTCGCCACAACCGGCACGCGCCCGAACGCTCTGATCGCGACCACCGGCGCCCACCAGGACGCCCTCGCCACCCGCCGGAACGGACCGTCCAGCACGGCAGGCAGCCACGAGGACGCCCTGCTCACCACCCACCGAAACGAACCATTCACCACAAACCGCCCGGACGCCCTGTTCACCACCGCCGGCGCCCACCGCGACGCCCTGATCCTCGCCGGGGGCGAGCACCGAGACCTCCTGGTCGCGACCCCCAGCATCGACATCGGCCCAGGAGGCGCTGGACCGGACGCGGATATCTGGGGCGACCGCCCGGAGGACCCGGACACGGAGTTCTGGCGTAACCGTCCCGACGACTTCGGGCCCGACGGCCGGTTCACCATCCGGTCCGTGGCCACGGTGGGGCTGCTCGTCGGCGCCGGGATGCTGGTGGCGAGTCTCGCCTGGTCCGGCCTGCAGAGCCGCCAGCGCCCCGCCACGTCCGAGACGCACACCAACCGGCTGTCGAACACCGAAACCCTCCCGGCCGCACCACCGGCGAACGGCCCCAACGTCATGCTCAACCCCACGGTTGTCCCGCCACCGGCCGGCGTGACGGCGACCGGCCCCGCGCCCACCCCGTCGGCCAAGGGCGGCCCGAGTGCCACGGCAGCGCCGTCCAACCCGGAATCCAAGCTGAGCGACACCCCCACCGGCGAGGTCCGGCCGCAGAAGATAGCCCTGCCCGGCCCCCATCCCCCGGTCGCGAGCCTGTCGCCGTCGTCGATCAACCTGGGCACCCGCCGTACCGGATCATTCAGGTTGGTTTGTCCGGGTGACTGTAAGGTCACCGCGGTGTCCGGATCGAAGGGGATCGCGGTCTCCGCGCACGCGTTCCGGGTCCGCGTGCCCGCCTCACGGCCCGGCTGTCCGGGGCCGCCCGCCACCGAGTTCGGGCGGATCACCGTACGGTGGACCGGTACGTCCAGCGGCGACGGCGAGAACACCACGGGCGTCGCCCGCAGCAGCGGCACCCTCAACCTGCGCCTGTCCTGGACCGTGGCCAACGCCAAGGGAGCGTTCGTGGCCGACGGAAAGGGCGGCGGCTACTGGACGAACTGCGGATAGCTCAAGGGAACCCCAGGTGGTGGCGGACCGGTCCGCCACCACCTGACGGCTTTTAGAAGAAGGTGTTCTCCGGCTCCGGCAGGTCGATCCGCGCCGGTCCGCGGAACTGGCTCGTGTCCTTCGGCACGTCCACCATCGGCGCCCCCTGCGTGAACGGCACGATCACACTGCTCCTGGCCAGGTCGAGCGTGACGTTCGCGCCCGTACCCGCCTCGGAGGTGTACGTCGTGTCGGTGCCCGCGACGATCAGGGCGATCCGGTGCCCCTTCCGGAAGGTGTAGTCGTGCGGCAGCGTCTGCCACTTGACCTTGCCCCATGTTCCGACCGGCAGGGGCGACGGAGTGCTCAGCGAGTCGCGGTTGCGCACGTCGATCCAGCCGCGGGCGACGATCTCGGCGGGGCGCGTCACCGTGTTCGTGGTCACCTTGCGGTAGCAGCCGTCGTCGGCGGCGGTGCTGTCGCCGTGGCAGTCCTCCTCGGTGAGCGTGGTGATGCCCTGGCCGCGCCGCCAGTCGACGCGGGTGGCGTCGCCGAAGTCGACGAGCAGGGCGGTCAGGTTGGCGTCCGGTTTGTCGAGCTTGACGCGAAGGTCGGCTGTGGGCGTACCGGACAGGCGCAGGTCGAGCGGGAGCGCGCCGCTGGTGAACGCCACCCGGCCCGGCTTGGCCGTACCGACGTCGGCGATCATCTCCTCCTCCTCGAGCGCCACGTCGGTGAAGGAGGCGCTGGCATCGCGCCTGGCCGGGAGGAGGCCGAGCGAGCCGTCGGCGGCCGGCCGCAGCGCGACGTTCGCCGCCAGTGGCGCCGGCCAGTCGCGCTGGGTGATCCACTGCGTCGGACCGGTCTGCACGTCGGCGCGCGGGGCGTTCATGACCTCGTTGCGTACGCCCTGCAGCCAGTGGTCGAACCAGCCGTGCAGGGTGTCCACCCACAGGTCCCTGCGGCCCTCGAAGTCGAACGGGTCCACGTGCTGGTACTGGCCCACCCAGATCTTGCGCGGTACGTTCCGCTTGGCCAGGGCCTGCCACCAGGTGGAGAAGTTGTCCGGCTTGACGTTCAGGTCGTTGGCGGTGTGCACCACGAAGACGCTGGCCCTGACCTTGGAGACGTCGCCGAGCAGGCCGTTGATGTAGTTTCGCTCGGCCCAGAACGCGTTGTAGTCGCCCGTGTCGTCGCCGTCCTCGGCGTCCATGCGATCCCGGACGGCCTGGCACTTGGCCTCGGGGTCGGTGTCGACGTAGTTGGCCAGCCAGGAGGCGTATTCGTAGTTGTAGACCACGCCGTTCGAGCGCTGGTACTTGTACCAGGAGCTGATCGCCGAGATCGGCACGATCGTCTCCAGGCCGCGCACGCCGGTGGCGGCCACGGCGTTGGCCAGCGTGCCGTCATAGGACTTGCCGATCATCCCGGCCTTGCCGGTGGTCCAGTCGGCCACGGCCTGGGTGCCGTCCGCGCGGTAGGCCTTGGCCCGGCCGTTCAGCCAGTCCACAACGGCCTTGCCGCCCAGGACGTCCGCCTTGCCGCCGATGTCGGGGCAGCCGTCGGACCTGGTGGTGCCGAGCATGTCGACGTTCAGGACGGCGTAGCCGCGCGGCACGAAGTAGTTGTCATAGAAGAGCGGAAATTTCGTGACGTTCCCGGCGGCGTCGTAGACCTTCCGCTCCGCCTCGTTGCCGCGTCCAGAATTGTCGTAGTACGGGCTCTCGTCGATGATCACCGGCACCTTGAGCCCCGGACCGGACTCCTTGGGCCTGATGATGTCGACGCGCACCCGGTCCAACCGGCCGTCGGAGTCGCTGTCGACGCTCGACTCGACGTACACGTATTCGCGGACGGCGTCCGCGTAGGAGAAGACCGGCTGCGTGCGGCCGTTCTCAACGGTGATCCTGGGGCCGGCGGCCGCTTGCGCGGGACTCGCGATCGCCATGGTGAGGGCGACGGCGACGAGGGCCGGGCGTAAGTGTGGCACGCGTGTCCTCCGAGACGGGTGGGCGCCAAAGTAACCGCAATCTCTCACCCGGCAGGGGGCCTGACAAGATCCGGTGCGTTTGCGTACAGGGGCGTGTTGGACCGATATAGCCCCATCCGATGCCCGTCTATCTAGAGCGCGACGCGCCGATGATCGTACGGAAGGTCACCGACACTCGCCGCCCCCGTGGGACCCGGCCCGCCGCGCCCGGGTCGCTCTTACGGGCGGCGATGCCGTGCCGCCACGCGTATCGGGCGGGTCCGGTCATGACGCACAAGCTGCCTGGGGCGAGTCGCACCGGCGACCGCTCCCCCGCCTCGGGATGAGTGAAATCCATGTCGCAGCCGGAGCCCAGGGAGATCGCCGCGACAACCGGCCCGAAACAGGGCACGCAGTCGATATGCGGGCTGATGCCCTGCCCCGGCTGATACTCGTTGATGATCGCCTGATCCGGTTCCTGGTCCATGATCCCTTCCCTTACCAGGCGTATGGCCTGCTCACGGGCCCATGCGGGGAGCGGGAGGGCGTCCCGCGGATCAGCGGCGACGCTGCGGCGAGCGTAGTCGTAGCGTTGGCCGTAGTGCTGTACGCGCCGCCGCAGCTCTGTCGACCACTCGGCGGCGTCGATGAACGCCAGTAAGGACGCGCACGCTTCTGGAGCGAGCCAGTCGGCGACATACCTCAGCCCCGGCACCGGGCCGCCGCCGTCAAGGGAAGACTCGGGCATCCCAGAACAGTAGCCAGCCCCGCCGACAGGAATCGCCCCGCCGGTCAGCAGGCCGAGAGCCATCTGACGGAGACGGCCCTGGACGGGATGCCGTTGGGCACCACCGCGACGTGATCCCACTCGTACACGATGCTCGGCCCCTCGTCGCCCTCGGCGGGCACCATCTGGGGCGAGTCCAGAACGCTCTCGCCCGTGCTGCCCACGCTGGCCACCACGCGCTGCTGGGCGTCCATGAAGACGAGCCGGCTGTGCCAGACGTCGGCGTGCTTGGTGAAGTCGGTGTCGCTCACCGCGTGCACGTGCACGCGGGTGGTGCCGCTCTCGATGTAGACGTAGCTGGGGAACTCCAGGTGGCAGTCCCCGACCTTCCACGGGCTGCCGAACGCCCCTCGTGCGAAGAGCGAGCTCGACGTGAGTGAGAGAAGCCTGGAGTCGGTCGCGGCGTCAGCGGAGGCCGGGCTCTGGATGCCGAGCGTGGCGATGAGCGAGACGATCGCGGCGACGGCGAAGGCTCCCCGTCTGAAGATGCGCATGGATCCTCCTGAGAGATGGGTTTGCCCTTCAGGCGTTCCATGCCGTTCCTGCGTGCTGTGGGGGGTGATCCGTTGGCCGCCGCTTGCGATACGGTGCCGTACTAAGTAACCACTGAGAATCGGCGATCGGCTCATGCGAAACGTGGCGCGGACCTCCCTGGTGGATGCCGCGATCGAGGAGCTCCGCAAGGAGATCACCAGCGGCGCCTGGCCGGTGGGGACGAAGATCCCGTCTGAGCTGCGGCTGGCGGAGAGTCTCGGCATGAGCCGGCTCTCGGTCCGTGAGGCCGTACGCGTGCTCGCCCACTCCGGGCTGCTGACCACCCGCCAGGGGGACGGCACATACGTCACGGCGGTCGACGAGTCGCAGGTCGCGCTGGGCAGGCGGATCGCCAAGGCGGCCGCGATGGACATCATCGACGTACGGCGCGGGCTCGATCTGGTGGCCGCGCGGCTGGCCGCCGGGAAGCGGACCGACGAGGACCTCGCCGGCATGCGCGAGGCGCTGGTACGCCGGGACGGGGCCGGGCGGGCGGGGGACGTGGACGCGTTCGCCGACGCGGATGTCGATTTCCACCTCCTGGTGGCCGACGCGGCGCACAACCCGCTGCTCAGCGACCTCTACCGGACCATGAGCGACGCCCTGCGCGACAGCGTCCGCCACATGGAGCAGGCGGCGCTGGTGCTCGACGGCTCGCACGAGGAGTTGCTGCGGGCGCTCGAGGACCGCGATCCCGGCGCCGCCGTGGCGATCTCCGTCGCCATCCTCGACCAGCAGGAACGCGACCTCTGATCAGCTACCGCTAGGGCAACACCAGCAGGACGATCCCGCCCGCCACCCCGAACGCCAAGGACGCCACGGCGATGACCGGTGCGAGCCACCCCCGAGCCGATCCCCCTTCGCCCTCCCTGGCGAAGACCGGCCGGATCCAGCGCAGGTAGTAGAAGACACTGGCCACCGTGTTCACCGCCACCACCACGGCCAGCCAGGCATGACCGCCGTCCCAGGCCGCCGCGAAGACGAGCAGCTTCCCCACGAACACCCCGGTCGGCGGCGTGCCGACCAGCCCCAGCAGGCACACCACCAGCGCGAACGCCGCCCACGGCGACCTCCGGGCCAGCCCCGCGTAGTCCCCGAGCCGGTCGGAGCCCAAGGACACGACCACGGCGAACGCGCCCAGGTTCGTGATCGCGTACGCGGCCACGTAGTACAGCAGCGCCCACGAGGCGAGCCCGGTACGGCCCGCCATGGCGACCGGCACCAGCAGGTAGCCGGCCTGGCTGATCGTGGAGTAGGCGAGCAGGCGGCGCACGTTGTCCTGGTGGAAGGCGGCCAGGTTGCCCAGCGTCATGGTGGCCACGGCGAGCACCGCGATCAGCGCGGGCTCGTCGAACACCTCGCCGGCCAGCCGGAACAGCGCCACCAGCGCGCCGATCTTCGGCACCGTGGTGACGAACGCGGCCACCGGCCGGGAGGCGCCCTCGGTGACGTCGGGCACCCAGAAGTGCGCGGGCACGCCCCCTGCCTTGAACAGCAGCCCGGCCAGCAGCAGGATCACGCCCACGACCGGCGCGTCGAGGCCGGGGTAGGCCGTGGCGCCCGCCGTGCCGTACACGAGGGTGACGCCCGCCAGCATGAGCACGCCGAGGAACGCGCCCATCAGGTAGTACTTCAGCGCGGCCTCGGTGCCGGGCGCGTCCTTGCCGAAGCCCGCCAGCGCGTACGCGGGGATGCCGGCCAGCAGGTACGCGGCGACGAGCACGAGCAGGTCGTCGGCGCCGGCCATGAGGACGGCGCCGAGCGCGGCCAGCAGGAGCAGCGTGTAGACCTCGGTCTCGCGGGGGTGCCCACGGGCCCAGCGGGTGGACAGGATGATCACGAGCAGGGTGGCGAGCGCGACCGTGGCCCGGGTGACGTTCGTGAGCGGGTCCACGGCGTAAGCGGCGAACGCCATCTTGTCCGGATTTTTCATGATGACGGCGGTGGCGACCATCGCGCCGGTCAGGGCCAGGCCGCAGATCCAGGCGGCGATCCACTGCCGGTGCCTGGGCAAGAAGAGGCCGGTCAGCAGGCCCGCCACGGCGCCCAGCAGGATCAGCAGCTCGGGGAGCAGGTCGAGCGGGTTCTCGGTCATCGGCTGACCAGGTTCACGATGGCGGCGGAGGCGGGTTCGATCAGGTCGAGGAGCCAGCGGGGGGCGATGCCGATGATCAGCGACAGGATCAGCAGCGGGGCGATGGCGGCCAGTTCGCGCGGGCATACGTCGGTGACCTGCGAGGTGAGCTCGCCGGGGCGGCCCAGGAAGGCGCGCTGCAGGACGCGCAGGAACAGCGCGGCCGTGATGAGGATGCCCACGATGCCCAGCGCACCGGAGATCACCGCACCCGCACCGATAACGCCAGTGAAGATCTGAAATTCCGCGACAAATCCGGAAAGGCCGGGGATGCCGAGCGAGCCGAACGCGGCCACCGCCATCAGCCCGGTCAGCACCGGCGGCATGCCGCCATATTTGCTGATCTCGTAGCTCTGGGCCCGGTCCCACAGGATGCCGGTGATCAGGAACAGCGCCCCGGTGAGCAGGCCGTGGCTGACCATCTGGGTGACCGCGCCGCTGACCGCCAGCTCCCTGGCCTGCGTGGGAGCGCTCAGCCCGGCCGCGCCCAACGCCAGGACGATGTAGCCCATGTGGTTGACGGAGGTGTACGCGATCAACCGCTTCAGGTTCTCCTGGGCCAGGGCGACCAGCGCGCCGTACAGGACTCCGGCGACGCCGATCACGATGATCACCCAGGCGTACTCGCGCCACGCCTGCGGCAGCATCGGCATCGCGATCCGGGCGAACCCGTACGTACCCATCTTGAGCAGCACCCCGGCGAGGATGGCCGAGCCGGCGGCGGGCGCGTCGGTGTGGGCGGGCGGCAGCCAGGTGTGCACGGGGACGGTCGGCGTCTTGATCGCCAGTCCCACGCCGATCGCGAGCAGGACCAGGGGTCCGGCTTTGGCGGGGTTCGTGGTGAGGTCGACCAGGTCGAAGGTGTGCGGCTCGGCGCCGAGGTACAGGCCGATGAAGCCGAGGAGCAGGGCCAGGGAGCCGAGGAAGGTGTACAGGAAGAACTTGAGCGCCGAGCGGGCCCGGTCGCCGTGCCCCCAGCCGACGATCACGAAGTACATGCCGACGATCGACAGGTCGAAGAAGACGAAGAACAGCAGCAGGTCGAGCGCCGCGAACAGCCCGATGGAGACCGTCTGCAGGAACAGGAACAACGCCGCGTACGCCCTGCTCGTCTCCCCCAGCGAGTAGACGGCGCAGACCAGGAACAGCAGCGCGGTCATCGCGATCAGCGGCAGCGACAGCCCGTCGACGCCGACGTGATAGCCCGCGCCCACGGACGGCATCCAGCGCAGCCTGGTCTCGTAGCCGATGCCGCCCTCGTAGCCCGTCCACATGGCGACCACCAGGGCCAGCTCCAGCGAGCAGACGCCGACCCACACCCATCCGGCGGCCTTCCCGCGCGGGAGCACCGCCAGCAGCGCCGCCGCCACCAGGGGGAGGAAGATCACGATATCGAGCACGCTCACCTCGCCAGCGCGAACACGACGGCCAGCACGATCAGCGCGACGGCGGCCTGGGCGAAATAGGTGTGTACCTGGCCGGTCTGCGGACGCCGGGCCAGCGTGCCGAGCCGTCCGGCCGCGCCGGCCACCGCCCGGACGAAGCCCTCGATGCCCGACTCGAACGGCCTGCGCGCCAGGCGCGCGGCGGCCATCCCCAGCCGGGGTACGGCGTTGACGGCGCCGTCGACGACCCGATCGTCGAACCACGCGGCCCCGCCGGCCAGCGCCGTCAACGGCCGCCACACCAGGCCGACCGCGGCCTTCTCCAACCACAGCCAACCGGCGAGCAACCCCTGCGGGCCCGGCGTCGCGACCGCCCGATGCCGTGTCGCGACCACCGGAAGTACGGCCCCACCCGGCCGGTTCCAGGTCGCGTCCGCCGGAGCTACGCCCTCGCCCGGCACAGCGTCCGGCACAGCGTCCGGCCGGTTCCGGGTCGCGAAGGCGACGGCGAGCACCACGGCCGCCGCCAGCGTCCCCGAGAGGGCCAGTTCGCCGACGGCCGGATGCGGTCCGGCGCCCGCCAGGACGGGCAGCCCCAGCACGACCGCGCCCAGCGCGAGCACCGGCAGCGGCAGCCGTTCCAGCAGCCCCACCCTTCGGGTGCCCGGCTGTTCGGTGTCGTCACGGGTGCCCGCGTCGACGGGCCGCCAGACGGCCACCAGCGCCTTGGCGGCGTAGGCGGCGCCCAGCAGCGCGCCCGCGAACGCCACCCCGTACAGCGCCGGCTCACGCACCGCCCCGAGCACCGCGTCCTTGGTCAGCCACAACGACAGCGGCGGCACCCCGGCCAGCGCCAGCGCCCCGATCCCGAACGTGACGCCGACCAGCGGATAGCGCCGCGCGGCCCCGTGCAGCCCGGTCAGCTCCTTGGTGCCGAGCGCCGCCAGCCACGCCCCGGCCCCGAGGAACAGCAGGCTCTTGACCGCCGCGTGCGCCACCAGCTGCGCCGCACCGCCCGGCACCTCCCCCACGCCCGCGCCCAGCACCATGAACCCGATCTGGGCGCAGGTGGAGGCGGCGAGCAGCTGCTTGAGGTCCCGCTGCGCGACGGCGACGGCCCCGAGCAGCAGCGCGGTCCCCGCCCCGGCCCACGCCACCACCGCCGCCGCCCACCCGGTCGCGGCCAGCAGCGGCTGGAGACGCAGCAGCAGGTACGCCCCGGCGGCCACCATCGTCGCCGAGTGCAGCAGCGCGGACACCGGACTGGGCCCGGCCATCGCCCGCGACAGCCAGAACGAGAACGGCACCTGCGCCGACTTGCCCAGCGCCGCCAGCACGATCCCGGCCGCGATCAGATCCCGCCACGGGGCCGGATCGCCGGGCAGTACGGCCAGCGCGAACGCCCCGTCCCCGTTGCCGGTGGCGGCCAGCACGCCCGCGAAGGCGGCGCCGGCGGCGAAGTACAGGCCGAGGTCGCCCGCCCGGGTGGTGACGAACGCGACCGTCGCCGAACGCACCCGCTCGCGGTCGTGCCACCAGTAGCCGATGAGCGCGTACGACATCGCGCCCATGACCTCCCACCCCATGAGCAGCAGCACCAGGTCGGTGGCCGTCACGGTCAGCAGCATGGCGCCGACGAAGATCAGCATGAGCCCGAAGAACCGCGCCTCGCGCAGCTCCCCGGCGGCGAACACCAGGACGGCCAGCGCCACCCCCGCCACGGTCACGACCATCACCGCCGACAGCCCGTCCACGGCCAGCCCGGAGTCGAAGAACAGCCGCGCGCCGACCCGGGGCCGCGCCAGCGCCGCGTGGCCGGCCAGGCCCAGCGTGGCGACGGCCGTGGTGAGGGCCACCGCCCTGGCGGCCCGCCGTACCAGAAGGAGGACGGCGCCCACGGCGATGGGCAGGGCGGGCAGCAGCCAGAGGAGGGCGTTCATTCCTTGAGGTCTCCGGCGTCGTCCGTCGTGTCCACGTCGCGCGCCCGGAAGATCGCGGTCACCACGGCGAACCCCATCGCCATCTCCAGCGCCATCACGGTCACGGCGACGAGGACCAGCACCTGACCGTCGGCGTTCTGGGGGGCGACGTAGTACCAGAAGGCCCCGCCGGCCACGATCAGACCGTTGATCATGAGTTCGAGGCCCATCATGAGCATGACGATCGACTGCTGGGACAGCGCGCCGTACAGGCCCACCGCGAAGAGCGCGGCGGCCAGCAGCAGGAAGCCCTGGAGTGTCATCGGTCGTAGCGCCCCCTGTGCGTGGCGAGCACCACGGTGGAGATCATCGTGGCCAGGATCGCCACGCCGATGACCATCATCACGAGCATCTTCGGCCCCATGATCGACAGGCCGAGCGCGTGGGTGGGATCGCCGCCCGGACGTTCCTTCGCGGCCGGCCAGGGGGTGAGCAGCGCCCCCGCCGCCAGCAGCACGAACGCGGCCCCGGCGATGATCGCGGCGGCCCGGTTGTTGTGCACCATCTTCATCGGCATCAGCCCCGCCGGGTTCATCATGTACATGATCATGAAGATCGCCATGATCATCATTTCCATGACCATCATCAGCACGATCAGCACGCCGAGGTAGCGCAGGTCGATCAGCAGGAACGTACCGCCGACGGCCAGCAGCGACGCGAGCAGCGCGAACGTCGCCCGCGCCATCGAGTCCACCACGAACACCATGACCCCGGCCGCCACCGCCACCACGGCGAGAACCCAGAAGGCGACGCTCATGGCAGCACCACGATCCCGACCACGAGCAACTGGGCCAGCATGAGCGGGATCAGCACCATCCAGGAGAAGTCCATGAACCGATCCATCCGCACGGCCGGCAGCCGATGCTTGGCCACGACCAGCGGGACCAGCACCGCGACGGTCTTGACCAGCGTCCACGCCCAGGCCGGCAGCAGCGGCCCCGCGCCGCCCCCGAGGAACAGGGGCACAGCCGCGGCGGCGGCCACCACGAGCACCGCGTACCGTCCGGCCAGGAACAGCAGCCGATCGGCACCGGCCAGCTCGGCGGGCACTCCCCCGGCGAGGTCACGGCCGAGCGGCTGCCCCATCGGCCCCCAGAACGCCATGGCCAGCGCCGAGACCAGGTAGACGAGGAAGGCGACGGGCATCCAGACGGCGTACCAGAGGTCGTGCTGCGCCTGGACGATGCCGGTCATCCGCAGCGACCCCGCGCCCAGGGCGACGGTGATCAGGGCGAACATGTGCGGCAGCTCGTACGCCAGCCCTTGGACGACGTAGCGGTAGCCGCCGATCAGCGGATACACGGAGTTGGCGCCCCAGCCGATCAGCCAGAGGGCCGGCCAGACGCACACCTCCATGGCGTTGAACCACACGACCCCGACGTCCAGGTCCACCACCGGCGCCCCGCCGAGGGGCAGCACGGCGGCGGCCAGCACGGGGGCCAGGAGCAGCGTCAGGAGGCCGATGCGGGTGAGCAGGGCGTCGGGCAACAGCGTCAGGCGCCGCTGCTGCACCAGCAACCGGGCCACCTCCCGCAACGGCCCGGGCTGTTGTGGCGGCGGTCCCGGATGCCGCGACCGCGGGGGTGAGCCCAGGCGGGCGTCGAATGCCGCAGCACCCCATATGAGCGCCGCCAGTGCGGCGGCCAGCCCGAGGACCGCACCGGGCTCAGCCATGGAACGCCTCCCGGGGGAGCTGGTCGAGATCGGGGTCGAGACCGGCCACGATCAGGCGGGCGGCGGCCAGCTCGGCTCCGTCCAGCAGCCGGGGAAGCACGTCCAACGCCGCCACCGACGACCGCTCTCCCACGGGGCCTCTGGGTCCGTCGTCCCCGACGAGCGGCGTCGGGTCGTCCAGCGCGTCCAGGGCGGCTCCGGTGCGGTCCAGCCACCAACGCAGCCGACCCAGCACGTCTCCCTCCGGCGAGACGACGGCTCCCGCGTCGGGGCCCGCGCGAGGTCGCACAGCGTCTTCCGCGTCAGGCTCCTCGCCGAGTCCCATGCTGAGTCCCACGTCGCGGAGCATCCAGGCGAGGATCCTCGACCGCCGCACCCGCCGGGCGAACCGGGCGTGATCACGGCTCAGGTCGGCTCGGGAGTCCTGCGCCAACGTACGGTCCCGCAGCCATCTGGCGTGCAGGGCAGCCGAGGGCCACCCGGCCACGGCCAGTAGCCGCCCCAGGCTGTCGAGGTGCGACGCGGCCCTGCGCCGCTCCGCCTCGCCCCGCGTCACCGCCGCCCGCCCCTCCGACGCGGCCACCCAGGGCTCATCCCAGAAACTCACCCCACCCGCGACTCCGCCCACCACCCGTACGGTCGCCCGCTGGATCACGTCACCCTGGAGCACCGTCTCCACGACCAGCCCGCTGGGCCAGTCGACGAGCACGGGCCCCAGCGGGACGTGCAGCCGGTCGAGCTTGAGCCCGTCCCGATCCGGCCCCCGCTCAGCCATGGCCACCCCACCTGGACTCCCCATGTGATGCTCATGCCCACCGGCCCCCATGTCCCCATGCATCCCGCCGTGGTCCATCCCGCTGTGGTCCATCCCGCCGCGATCCGTCGGCTCCTGCGGCCAGGACCGCGACTGCCGCCCGGCCGCGTCGCGACGCTGGCCGGGCTCATCCCCCAGCGCCACCACCGCACCGTCCAACGCCCCCGCGACCACCTCGGGCGTGGCCTCCGACGGCAGCTCCACGAACGCCCGAGGACTCACGACACCCTCCCAGACGACCCGTATCGCCTCCGCCAGCTCCTCCCCCGGCACGCCGCACACCACCACCAGGCTCGCCTCCCCCGGCGACAGGGCGACGGCCCACCCCCGGCGCGCCACCTCCGCTTCCACCAGCAGCCGCGTACGCGTCCCGTACACCCCGGCGACAACCAGCGGCCGCACGGACGCCCGCCGCATCAGCCACCCGCTCAAACCCACCGGAACGCCCCCTCCCGCCACGCGTAGACGACCCCGACCATCAGCAACCCGAGGAACGCGAACATCTCCACCAGCGCCACACCGCCCACCTCGGCCACCACCAGCGCCCACGGGTACATGAAGATCATTTCCATGTCGAAGGCGAGGAAGACGAGCGTCACCGCGTACCAGCGAACATGAAACCGGGACAGCGCGTGCTCCCGAGGCAGCCCACCCGACAGGTACGGCCCCACCCGCAACGTCCCCCGGGGCGCGACGACCAGCGAAACGGCGTACACCCCGGCCACACCCACGACGACAAGGGCCACCAGAAGGAACGTTTGCATCGATCACACCCCAGCCATCTACCAAGCGCGGTAGTGAGCACTCCAGAGGCGATACCCAGCCATGGAGAAACTACCGTAAATAGTAGATAGCCCCTCAGTACTCGTCGATCAGGGCCGCATCACCACACGCCTGCCGGCGTCCCTAAGGTCTGCGGGCGAGACCCAGGATGTGGGCCATGGCCGGCGACTTCGGCGTCGCCTTGTGGACGAACCGGTCGATGTCCTCGATCACGAACCCCGCGCCCCGGATCGCCGCCGCGGTGTCCCGGTTGGGGCGGCAGTCTCCGGCCATCAGCCGCCACAGCGGGGTGATGAGATCCTGCAGCACGCCCCGGACCGGGTTCGCCGAGCGTACGTGCTCGAAGAAGCGCAGCTCACCGCCCGGTTTGAGTACTCTGCGTACCTCCGCCAGCACCACGGCCTGGTCGGGGACGGAGCACAGCACCAGCGACACCACGGCCGCGTCGAACGACCCGGCGTCGTACGGCAGCGCGCCGGCATGCCCCCGGACCACCGTCACGGGCACCGGGGCCGGAGCCGCGGCCCGCTCGGCCAGCGCACGCAGGTGGTCCTCGGGCTCGACGGCGACGACCTCGCGCACCTGCGGGGGATAGTGCGGGAAGTTCATCCCGTTGCCGGCGCCGACCTCCACCACCCGGCCGCTCAACCCGGACAGCAGCCGACGCCGCAGCCCGGCCATGCCGTTCCGCTCGGCCTCGGCGCTGAGCCGCTCGTACATGCGGGCGAAGCGCGGATGCTGGAACTCCGAAAGGTCCTGCATGCCCCCACGCTAGACCGCGCATCGTCCCACCGCGCACCCCAAAGCATCTCATCAGCCACAAGACGGGCGATGGTCCTTGGCCCGACTGACCACTGAAGATGACGCGGGCCGGAGACGGGAACCCTGCCTCCGGCCCCTTACCGCATGGCGGCTCGGTTCAGGGACTGGGCGTGCCGGTGTCGTCCCATCGCCATTGCGTCCCATCCCAGTGGTTGCGGAGGAAGGTGTCATTCTCACCCCTCGCCAGCACGTGGACGCGCTGCTTACCGCCCTCGGAGTAGGTGCCCGCACCCATCAGGGGCCCCAACTCTTCGCCGGTGCTCGGTGTGCCCTGGTCGGCCCATCGCCACTGGGTTCCCGTCCCAGTAGTTCACTTGACGTGCTCCTCCACATGAATGAATGTGGAGGATTCCTGTGCTGCTTACGCAGCAGTTCGCAGCGCGGATGCGGGCGAGACTGTGGGACAGGATGCTTGACGCTTCACAGGCCCCGCTATCGCGGAGTCTCCACGTCCTGTGACCGCCCATCCGGCGGCAGAGTTGTAGCGATGAAGCTGGTTTCGGGCGGCGTTGGTGTCGGCGTTGCCGATCCATCCGCACGCCGGGTTCTTGCACGCGAACCGCGCCTGCGTCTCGCGTGATCCCGCAGTCGTGGTGTGACAGCGGTGGCACTCTTGGCTGGTGCCGTGCGGGCGGACCTTGGCGACCAGGCCGCCGCGGTCGGCGCTCTTGTAGGTCAGGAACTCCACCGTTCGGCCCCACGCCTGGCCGGCGATCGAGCGGTTCAGGCCTCGTTTCTGGGCGACGTTTATCCCCGGCTCCCGCACGGTCCCAGAGGCCGAGGCCAGCATGTTGGTGATGTTCAGGTCTTCGACCACGATGGCGCTGAATCGCCGTGCGAGGTCGGTCGTGTTCTGATGCTGCCAGTCGACGGCTCGGCGCTTGGCTGTCGCGCGGAGCCGGGCGATCTGGTCGTAGGTGCGGCGTTCCCGGTTGGAGACCGGGTCGCCTTTCTTGCGGGTGGCACGCTGACGGGCGCTTTTGCGCTCCAGACGCAACAGCCGCTCGCGCTGCCCGCTGCTCAGCCACGGGCCGTGCCGAAGGTGTTCCCCGGTGGACAGGGCCAGGGGGACCGTGATGCCTCGGTCCATGCCGGCCTTCGGCCCGGTGTGCGGGACAGGTGCGGGTATGAGCAGCTCGGTGCGGAAGACGATGTTCCACCCGTGGGCGTCTTTCACCAGGCGAGCCCCAGTGATCCTCCCGCGGGGTCCGCCCTTGGTGAGGCCGGGCAGGTCTTTTGTCCACCGGAACTTCACCCGCCCGACCTTGGGCAGGTTCACCGCGCCCCACCTGCGGTTGATCCGGGTGATCTGCAGGTCGCGGGCCTGGGGGACGTCCACGGCCATCCGGGACCGGAACCGGCCCTTGAACGTCGGGCGCTCGGCCGGGTGGTCGGGGTTGAAGAAGTTCGCCCACGCCTGCCGGTAGGTCTTCAGTACGGCTTGCGCGGCCTGAGCGGGCAGCTGCCCCATCCACTCGATCTCGTGGCGGGCCTGGCGAATCGCCGCGTCGCACTCCTTCAATGACGCCAACCGGCCCTGACGGAAGGTCGTGAACTCATGGAGCAGGTTCCACACGGCACGCGCGGCGTGTGCCTGAGCGTCCAAGACGGCTGATTGCCGCTTGTCCAACGCCAGGCGCGCGACGTGCGCACGAGTTCGCTTCACCTTCTCCACGCATTGATCATATCGTTTGGTCTATGTCACCGCGATGGAATCCGAATCCCGATGTCAGAACGGGACGATATGTCGTCTACACCCTCCACGCCCATTTGGTGTTCGTGACCAAGTACAGGCGTGGGGTGTTCACCGACGAGATGCTGATCCGCTGCGAGGAACTCATGCGCGAGGTATGCGCCGACTTCGAGGTCGAACTGCGCGAATTCAACGGCGAGCACGACCACGTCCACCTGCTGGTCCACTACCCGCCCAAGGTCGCCCTGTCCAAACTCGTCAACTCGCTGAAGGGGGTATCGCCTCGGATGCTTCGTAAGGAATACAGCGCACACGTCCGCACATACCTCTGGGGCGGACATTTCTGGTCTGGTTCCTACTTCGCCGGGTCGGTCGGCGGGGCACCGCTCACCGTGCTCAAGCAGTACATCGAGCAGCAGAAACGACCTGGGTGAGTAAAGCCGCCGACAAATCTGAAAGGTCAGGGCACGCTCGCGCCCTAGCGGGCACTCCCACGTGGGCCTTCACCCCCGGCGTAAACGCCGGAGCGCTGGCCCACATTCTGGTAGAGCTCGCCGTCCGAGCCGCGTACGAAGACGTAGATCCGCTGCTTGTTCGCCTCGCGATCGCCCGCAGCGTCCGCTGCTGCGGCAACGCTCCGCGCGACCCACCCGTCGCCAGGTCGAACGACGTCTCCAGGCGGGCGGCGATCTCCTCGATCGCCAGCATCCTCGCCCGTGCGGCCGTGAGCTCGATGGCCGGCGGAATGCCGTCCAGCCGGTGGCACACCAGCGCGACCGGCATCGCGTTCTCGGCGGTGAGCGGGAAGCCGGGTTCCACGGCCGCCACCCGATCCACGAGCAGACGGACCGCGTCGTAGCGAAGCAGGCTCCGTATGGGAGGCAGGTTCCGCGGATCCGGCACCGTCAGCGGCTGCACCGGCCAGTTGCGCTCGCCGTTGACCCGGCCGACACCTCGCCCGCGACCGCGACGGCCAGCCGGGTCTTGCCGCAGCCACCCGGCCCGGACAGCGTGACCAGCCGGCCATCGGCCAGTAATCCGGCCACCTCGGCCAGCTCCCGGTCCCGCCCGACCAGCGGCGTCAGCGGCAGCGGCAGATTGTGCGCCCCACCTGGGGATCGTGCGGCATCTGGCATCACAGACCGCTCCTGGGCGCCTGTCCTCGACCGGCCCGCCAAGGCGCCCCTCGCAGTCTATAAAAAAGCACTGATCCTGGGCATGAAGCAGCCCGCCTGCCGCAGGGCGTCGAGCCGGCTCTGCTGACAGGCAGGCAGGAAGGTCACCGACCGCTCAGGTCGGCTCGTTGTCCATGAAAAGGTCGATCTTCCACTCACCGTCGGACTTCTTCAGCAGGAAGAACTCGCGGTAAGTCTCGTCGCCCTCCTTGCTGGTGGTGCGGACGAAAGCCGCCTCGTTCCCGAACGTCCGCGTCTCGTCGAAGGTGTGCGTACGTTCGGCCTTCTCCTTGAACTCGTCCTCGAACAGTTTGCGCAGCGCCTCGGTGCCGTCAGCGGTCGGCTTGCCCGCTATGGCGGCCATGCCGTCGGAGGCGAACGCGTCGGCGGCCTTCTCCGCGTCACCGGCCTTGGCCGCGTCGAAGTACGCCTGTACGGCCGCGCGCGGCGAGGTCATCTCGGTGCCCGTGGGTTCCAGGCTCATGGTGCCCGACTCGGTCGGCATCTCCGACTCGGTCGGCGTCGGGCCTGATTCTGAGGGCATGGGCGGAGAAGTAGGGCTCGCCACCGCGCCCATCAGTCGCATATTGCTACCGCCCGCGGCACAGCCCGTGACGAGCATAGCCGGGACGACTGCCGCCAGCAGGAGTGCTCTGGCCTGGGATTTTGTGCTCATAGCGGGCTAATTCCCCCCAACACCCGCCCCGAATGCACCATTTATCCACTTCGGACAACCCTTTTACCACCCCCCGCCACAGCCACGGAGATTGCTCACAGTAACCTTCACAGGAGTTGGTGAGACCGTTCAGAGGTTGGATCGTTGCCGGGCCGCGACCAACGCGCCGCCGGGTCCGATAGCGTCCAACGAGTGCCGCACCTGGAGACGAGCCTGAGCACCGAACCCGAGCCTCTGCCGCAACGCGACGATGCGGAGCGCTGCGACAGCATCGACTCCGAACGGCGCTGTGTCCTACCGGTGGGACATCAGACCGCGCATGTGTACCCACCGGCGGAGATGATGGTCGAGCCCTAGAACGCGAAGAGGCGACCCAGTCGCGCTCGATGAGCGTGACCGGCCCGCCTCCCCGAACCAGAGCCGTCAAACGCCGATCTGCACCAGCCCACCGTCCACCCGGATCGGATACACCGGTACAGAGAACCCAGGCTCGTCCAAGCACTCCCCGCTCACCAGCGAGAACACCTGCTTGTGCAGGGGCGACGCCACAGTGGGCTCCCCCCGCCGAGTGCCGACGATGCCCCGCGACAACACCTGCACCCCGCTGAACGGGTCCAGATTGTCGATCGCGTGCACCGTACCGTCGAACGTACGGAAGACGGCCACCTGCCGTCCGTCCACCAGAGCGCACACCCCGCGCTCCGGCAGCAACGCCTGATACCCGCAGACGGGAATCCAGTTGCTCATCGGGCCAACACCTCCACCGGCTTGATCTGGTCGCGTTCGGTCTCGAAGACGATCGACGGGTCGGGAACCCCCGGCGCGTTGACGAAGCTGACGAACCGGCCGAGCTTCTCCGGATCGTCGATGGTCGTCTGCCATTCGTCCACGTACGTGGAGACGTGGTGCTGCATCTGGGCATCCAGCTCGGCGCAGATCCCCAGGGAGTCGTCGATGATCACCTGCCGCAGGTAGTCGAGCCCGCCGTCGAGCGACTCCAGCCAGGCGGCGGTGCGTTGCAGCCGATCGGCGGTGCGGATGTAGAACATGACGAACCGGTCGATCGTCCTGATCAGTTCCTCGGTGCTCAGGTCACCCGCGAGCAGGTCGGCGTGGCGCGGCTTGAACCCGCCGTTGCCGCCGACGTACAGGTTCCAGCCCTGCTCGGTGGCGATGATCCCGAAGTCCTTCGACCGGGCCTCCGCGCATTCGCGGGCGCACCCGGACACGGCCGACTTGAGCTTGTGCGGCGCGCGCAGGCCGCGGTAGCGCAGCTCCAGGTCGATGGCCAGGCCGACGGAGTCCTGGACGCCGTAGCGGCACCAGGTGGATCCCACGCACGACTTCACCGTCCGCAGCGCCTTGCCGTAGGCGTGGCCGGACTCGAACCCGGCGTCGACGAGCCGCCGCCAGATCTGCGGCAGCTGTTCGACGCGGGCGCCGAACAGGTCGATCCGCTGCCCTCCGGTGATCTTGGTGTAGAGGCCGAAGTCGCGGGCCACCTCACCGATCACGATGAGCTTGTCCGGCGTGATCTCGCCGCCGGGGATGCGCGGGACGACCGAGTAGGTGCCGTTCTTCTGGATGTTGGCGAGGAAGGCGTCGTTGGTGTCCTGCAGGGCCGCCCGCTCGCCGTCGAGGACATGCCCGTTGTGCAGCGAGGCGAGGATCGAGGCCACGGCCGGCTTGCAGATGTCGCAGCCCCGGCCCTGCCCATGCTCGGAGATCAGCTCCGAGAACGTGGCGATGCCACGCACCCTGACGATGTCGTACAGCTCGGCCCTGGAGTAGGTGAAGTGCTCGCACAGCGCCTTGCTCACCTCGACCCCGGACTTCTCCAGGAGCTGCTTGAGCATCGGCACGCAGCTCCCGCAGGTGGTGCCCGCCCGCGTGCACGCCTTGATCCCGGGAACGTCGGTGAGCGACTTGTCGGCGATGGCGGTGCGGACCGTCCCCGCGCAGACGTTGTTGCACGAGCACACCTGCGCGTCGTCGGGCAGGTCCAGCTCAGCCCCCGACCCGGTGAACAGCAGGTCGGACGGCGCCGCGGGCAGCGGCTTGCCGACGAAGGGACGCAGCGACGAGTAGGGTGAGGCGTCGCCGACGCAGATGCCGCCGAGCAGCGTCTTGGCGTCGTCGCTGATGAACAGCCTCTTGTAGACGCCGCCCACCGGGTCCATGTAGGTGACGTCGAGCGCGCCGTCCATCGCACCGAACTGCGCCACCTCGACGCCGAGCAGCTTCAGCTTGGTCGACAGGTCGGCCCCGTCGAAGGTGGCGGCCCCGCCCAGGATGCGGTCCGCGGCCACCTCCGCCATGGTGAAGCACGGCCCGACCAGCCCGTACACCATGCCGCCCGCCAGCGCGCACTCGCCGATCGCGTAGATCGCCGGGTCCGACGTACGCATCCCGGCGTCCACCGTGATGCCGCCTCGCTCGCCCACGTCCAGCCCGCTGGTCCGGGCGAGCTCGTCGCGCGGCCTGATCCCGGCGGAGAAGACGACGATCTGGGCGTCCAGCAGGGTGCCGTCGGGCTTGCGCAGCCCGGTGACACCACGCTCGTCCGCGACGATCTCCTGGACGCCCGCGCCCGCGTGCACGCTGAGCCCGAGCGCCTCGATGTGGCCCTTGAGCACCGAGCCGCCGCCCTCGTCGACCTGGCGGGGCATCAGCCAGGGGCTCATCTCCACGATGTGCGTCTTGAGCCCCAGCCCGCGCAGCGCGTCGGCGGCCTCCAGGCCGAGCAGCCCGCCGCCGACCACCACGCCCTCGGTCGCGTCCTTGGCGGCCATCCTGATCGCGTCGAGGTCGTCGATGGTCCGGTAGACGTGGGCGTGCTCCGCGCCCGGCACCGGCGGCACGAACGGCGCCGACCCGGTCGCCAGCACGAGCACGTCGTACGGCTCGGCCGACCCGTCGGCCAGCGTGACCGTGCGGGCCTCGCGGTCGATCCCGGTGACGCGCCCGCCGAGCCTGGTCACCGTGCCCGGCGGCACCGGGTAGGTGAGGTCCTCGACGCTGATCCCCGACAGGTAGGAGGTCAGCGCGACCCGGTCGTAGGCGGGGCGGGGCTCCTCGCCTATCACCGTGACCCGGCCGTCGAAGCCCCGCTCGTGCAGCGTTTCGACGAGCCGATGGGCGGTGGGTCCGTAACCGACGACGACGATCCTGTTCATGCCGAGATCCCTTCCTGCTCACACAGCCAGCCGACGATGCCTTCCACGGCATCCCGGCAGGTCCCGCACCCGGTAGTGGCCCTGGTCGCGGACGCCACCGCGGCCACGTCCCGCGCGCCGGCCTCCCAGCACGCCCTGATCTGGCCCTTGGTCACGTTGTTGCACTGGCACACCTTCGCCGCGTCGGGCATGAGCACCGGGCTGTCGGCCACGGTGACCGTCGCCAGCCCGGGGAACAGCAGCCCGGCGCGGTCGCCCGGCAGCGGCCCACCGCGGTCGAAGAGCTGGGTGAGCGTGCCGACGGCGTCGGTGTCGCCCAGCAGGATCGCGCCGACCAGCCGGCCGTCGCGGATGACGAGCTTGCGGTAGGTGCCGCGGGCCCGATGGCTGAAGCGCACCACCTCGGCGTGTTCCTCGGTGAGCTGGGTCTCGCCCATCGCGGCCAGCTCGACACTTTTGGCCTTGAGCCTGGTCACCAGCCGCGAACCCCGGTAGAGCGCCTTGCCGCCGGTGATGACCTCGGCGGCGACGGACGCCTGCTCCCATGCGGGGGCGACCAGGCCGTAGACGGTGCCGTCGTGCTCGGCGCACTCGCCGATGGCGAACACCGCCGGGTCCTCGGTACGCATCTCGTCGTCCACGACGATGCCCCGCCGTACGGACAGGCCCGAATCCTTGGCCAGCCCGGTCACCGGACGCACGCCGCAGGCCAGCACGACGAGGTCGCCCTCGACCAGCTCGCCGTCGGCCAGCCGGACACCCTCTTCCAGGATCGCCTCGGCCGACACGCCGGTGCGGATGTCCACGCCGAGCCCGGTGAGCGTCTCGCCGAGCACCAGCCCGGCCTCGGCATCGAGCTGCCGCTCCATCAGGTGGTCGGCCAGGTGCAGCAGCGTCACGGGCAGGCCGCGCCCGGCCAGCCCGCGCGCGGCCTCGATGCCGAGCAGGCCGCCGCCGACCACCACCGCCCGTTCCGCGCGCTCGGCCGCCTCCAGGATGCGGTGGCAGTCGTCGAGCGTGCGGAACGGGATCGCCAGCTCGGCTCCCGGCACCGGCGGGACGACCGCCTGGCTGCCGGTGGCCAGGACCAGCATGTCGTACGGCGTGCTCCGGCCGTCGGCGGTGATCACCGTCTGGGCGCTCCGGTCGACGCGCACCACCTCGCTGCCGAAGACGGCCTCGACGTCGTGGGTGGCGTACCAGCTCGGGTCGAGCAGCCGTACCTGGTCGGGCCCCGAGCTCCCGGCCAGGACGTTCGACAGCAGCACCCGGTTGTAGGGCTGCCAGGTCTCGGCGCCGAACACGGTGACCGACAGGTGCGGATCACGCGCCCGCACCTCGCCGACCAGCCGCGACCCGGCCATCCCGTTGCCTACTACGACGAGCCTCATGCGATCTTCTCCACCCTGACGGCGCAGACTTTGAACTCCGGCATCCGTGATGTCGGATCGAGTGCGGGGTTGGTCAGGCGGTTGGCGCCCTCCCAGTGGAACGGCATGAAGACGGTGTCCCGCCTGATCGATTCGCTGATCCGGGCGAGCCCCGTGCTCTCGCCTCGCCGGCTGAGCACGCGTACGACGTCTCCGGCGGTGATGGCCAGCTGCTCGGCGAGATCCGGGTGGAGCTCGACGAACGGCTCCGGCGCGGCCTTGGACAGGGCGGCGATCCTGCGGGTCTGCGCGCCGCTCTGGTACTGGGCCAGCACGCGGCCCGTGGTCAGGTAGACGGGGTAGTCCTCGTCGGGCTCCTCGGCCGCGGGCCGGTGCTCGACGGGCACGAACCTGGCGCGGCCGTCCGGGGTGGCGAAGGAGTCGAGGAACGGGCGCGGGCGGCCGGGGCCCTCCGGCGACGGGCAGGGCCAGAACACGCCGGTCTCCTCGGTGATCCGCTCGTAGGTGATGCCCGCGTAGTCGGCCGCGCCGCCCGCGCTGGCCCGGCCCAGCTCGTCGAACACCTCCCGCGGCTCGGCCGAGAAGCGGTGGCCGAGCCGTCCGGCCAGCTCCCGGATGACCTCCAGGTCGCTCCTGACCCCCTCGGGAGCGGGCACGGCCTGGCGGCGCAGGAGCACCCGGCCTTCGAGGTTCGTCATGGTGCCGGTCTCCTCGGCCCACTGCGTCACGGGGAACACCACGTCGGCCCGCGCGGCCGTCTCCGACAGCACGATGTCGGAGACCACCAGCAGGTCGAGCGCGTCGAGCCGCTCGGTCACGTGCGCGGACCGGGGCGCGGACACCACGGGGTTGGAGCCGAAGACCAGCAGGGCGCGCGCCCCCTGGGGCGTGCCGAGCGTGTCGAGCAGCTCGTAGGCCGAGCGTCCCGGGCCGGGCAGTTCGTCGGGCCGTACGCCCCAGACCGCGGCGACGTGCTCGCGGGCAGCCGGGTCGTCGATCTTGCGGTAGCCGGGCAGCTGGTCGGCCTTCTGGCCGTGCTCCCTGCCGCCCTGGCCGTTGCCCTGCCCGGTCAGGCAGCCGTACCCGGAACCGGGCCGGCCGGGCAGCCCCAGCGCCAGGGCCAGGTTGATGAACGCGGTGACGGTGTCGACGCCCTTGGCGTGCTGTTCGGCGCCCCGCCCGGTGAGCACGGCGGCCCGTCCGGCCGCGGCCAGCGCCCGTACGGCCTCGCGCATCCTGGCGACCGGCACACCGGTGATGCGCTCGACCCGCTCCGGCCACCACGAGGCGAGCGAGGTGCGGACCTGCTCGAAGCCGGACGTCCTGGCGGCGACGTAGTCCTCGTCGACCAGCCCGTCGGCGATGACCATGTGCAGCATCCCCAGGGCGAGCGCCAGATCGGTGCCCGGCGTGGGCTGCAGGTGCAGCCAGGCCAGCTTGGCCGTCGCGGTGCGGCGGGGGTCGATGACGATGAGCCGCGGCCCGGTCAGGTGCCGGACGAAGGGCGGCATGGTCTCGGCGACGTTCCCCCCGGCCAGCAGGACGACGTCGGTCTCGGCCAGGTCGGTGATCGGGAACGGCAGGCCGCGGTCCATCCCGAACGCCCTGAGCGAGGCGGCCGCGGCCGACGACATGCAGAAGCGGCCGTTGTAGTCGATCTGGCTGGTGCCGAGCGCGACCCTGGCGAACTTGCCGAGCTGGTAGGCCTTCTCGTTGGTCAGCCCGCCGCCGCCGAACACGGCCACGGCGTCGGGGCCGTGCGCGGCGCGGATGGCGACCAGCCGGTCGGCCACGTAGTCGAGAGCGGTCTCCCAGGCCACGGGCCGGCCGTGGAGCAGCGGTGTGGTCAGCCGCTCGCCGTTGGTCAGCAGGTCGGCCGCCGTCCAGCCCTTCTGGCACAGGGCGCCGCCGGAGTTCGCCGGGACGTCGGTGCGCGGCGCGATCGTGATCTCGGATCCCAGGGCGGTGATCGTCATGCCGCACTGGAGAGCGCAGTACGGGCAGTGGGTCGCGGTCACCACGGGATCCTCAGACACGGGCGTCGGCCAGGCTGCCGACGAGCGAGACGCCGACCTTGCGCGTGTAACACCACCAGGTCAGCGTGAAGCAGGCCACGTAGAAGAGGCCGAACCCGACGAACGCGGTGGCCGGGCTGCCCGTCTGGGCGAACGACATGCCGAACGCCCGGTTGATGAAGAACCCGCCGAGCGCCCCGACCGCGGAGATGATCCCGATGGCCGCGGACGCCTGCCGCTTGCCGTACATCAGGGCCTCCTCGCCGGCGCCGCGCTCGGCAACGGCCTTGGCCTGGAAGATCGCCGGGATCATCCGGTAGGTGGAGCCGTTGCCGATGCCCGCGGTGATGAAGAGCACCTGGAAGGACAGGAAGAACAGCCAGAAGTTGCCCGAGGTGCTGGCGAGCCAGATCAGGACCACTCCGACGCCCATGCCGGCGAAGTTCCACAGGGTCACCGGCGCCCCGCCCTTCTTGTCGGCGAGCCAGCCGCCCACCGGCCTGATCAGCGAGCCGAGCAGCGGGCCGACGAACGCCACCGCCGCCCACGGCGAGCCGGGGAACAGGCTCTTGGCCAGCAGCGGGAAGGCCGTCGAGTAGCCGATGAACGAGCCGAAGGTGCCGATGTACAGGAACGACATGATCCACGTCTGCGCCCGCCCGGCCACCGCCAGCTGCTCGCGCGGCTTGGCCTTGGCCACGGCCAGGTTGTCCATGAAGAACCAGGCGCAGACGGCGGCCACGACGACCAGCGGCACCCAGAACCAGCCCGCGGCGGCCAGCCCGAACCCGCCGATCACCAGCGGCATGACCAGTTGCACGGAGCTGACCCCGATGTTGCCGCCGGCCGCGTTCAGCCCGAGCGCCACCCCTTGCCGCGAGCGCGGGTAGAAGTAGGTGATGTTGGCCATGCTGGAGGCGAAGTTGCCGCCGCCGACCCCGGCCAGCGCCGCGATCACCAGGAACATCCAGTAGGGGGTGCCCGGGTCGCTGACCGCCAGCCCGAGCAGCACCGTGGGGATGACCAGCAGCAACGCGCTGACCGTGGTGAACGTGGCGCCGCCGAACCTGGCCGGGCCGAACGTGTAGGGGACGCGCAGCACGGAGCCGACGAGGTTGGGCAGCGCCACCAGCCAGAAGAGCTGGTCGGTGGAGAAGTCGTAGGCGCCCATCTTGGCGGCCACGATGCTGAGCAGCGTCCACACCGTGAACCCGAGGTGCTCGGCCAGGATCGAGAAGACGAGATTGCGCCGGGCGATCCGCTTGCCGGTGCCTTCCCAGAAGGTCTTGTCGTCGGGGTGCCAATCGGCGATCCAGCGCGCCATCGTTCCTCCTACATTCGGTGGCGAGGACTCGAATGTAGGAATCTCGGGTTACGCACTTTGACGATCCGTGGCTGTGCGTTCGTTACATGTAACTCACTGGTGTAACGAGCAATCAACATGTGTCACGGTGGAAACCTGCCGTTAATCCAGGCTTCCTCCCGTGGAGGCGGCGCGCAGCAAGGCGACGTCGAAGTGGACGGTGCGGAACGGGCTGGGCAGTCCGGCCTCGGCCGCGCGCGCCTCGTCGTCGACGAGCGGGAATCGCCGGATCAGGCTCTCCTTGACACCGAAGACGGCATCGGAGTCCAGATAGGGGCTGTCGTCGACGAACAGGTGCGTGGTGACCGGGCGGTATCCCGGAGCGGTGACGATGAAGTGCACGTGCGCCGGCCGGTACGGGTGCCGGCCGGTCGCGGCCAGGAGCTCGCCCACCGGCCCGTCGTCGGGGATCGGGTAATAGCGGGGCACGATCGTCCGGAACCAGAACCTGCCGTCCTCGTCTGAGGTGAACAGCCCGCGCAGGTTCAGCTCGGGCTGCACGCCCGGCTGCTGCACGTCGTAGAAGCCATCGGCGTTGGCCTGCCACACGTCGACCAGCGCGCCGGCCAGCGGTTCGCCGTCGGGGCCTGTGACCTGGCCGGTGACCAGGCACGGCTCCCCCTTGCCGTCCAGCGCGATGTTCTCACCCAGTTCGCGTGGCGGTGACTCGACCATGTGGAACGGACCGAGCACCGTCGACTCCGTCGAGGTGCCTCCGCTGCGATGGTTGATCGTCTCTACCAGCATCGAGACGCCCAGCACGTCGGAGAGCAGCACGAACTCCTGCCGCGCGGCGTCGCACTTCTGCCCGGTCCGGGTGAGGAAGTCGATGCCCGCGCCCCACTCCTCCTCGGTCAGCTCCGTCTCTCTCACGAAGGCATGCAGATGCCGCACCAGTGCGGTCAGCACGTCCCGCAACCGCGGGTCCGCCGTGCCGGCGAAGCTCTCAGCGACCACGTGCGCCGATCGTTCCTCACTGAACAGCTCCATGCGCGCACTCCTCGTCGTCCTGTCCGGTCGCGGCATCAGACCGATGCCGCGCTCACTTCCGCCTCGGCGTCGTAGGCGTAGATCCACCCATTGGCGACCAGCGGATCCGCGTCCGCGAGCGCCGCGTCCCGGGCTTCCTGCTCAGGCCCGTCCGGCAGGTGGTTGACGTGGGCCCGGGCGTGGCTGACCTCCTGCAGCCGCGCGGTGCGTGCGATCCGGAGCGACTCGTAGCGACGCAGCGCGTCTACGGGGGCCTGCGGGTCCTGCGCGATGCAACGGGCCAGGACCGCGGCGTCCTCGATGGACTGCGCGGCGCCCTGGGCGAAGAAAGGGAACATCGGGTGCGCGGCGTCGCCCAGGAGGGTGAGTGGACCGTGACTCCAGCGTTCGAGCGGCCTGCGGTCGAGCAGCGCCCA
The DNA here is from genome assembly GCF_019396345.1 of Nonomuraea guangzhouensis. GTDB lineage: Bacteria > Actinomycetota > Actinomycetes > Streptosporangiales > Streptosporangiaceae > Nonomuraea > Nonomuraea guangzhouensis. The sequence continues at coordinate 380,123 of NZ_JAHKRM010000010.1, forward strand.
TCGGCCCGGTGTGCCGGCTGCCTGGATCAGCTCCCGCAGGCGCGGGTCCCAGTCCGCGAACTCGGCGAGGAACTCCGCCACGGTCGCGGTGGCGCTCCATGACTCGGCCGTGCCGTCGCCGGCCGGGGCGATCGCCACGAGGTTGACCACGGCTCCGCCGCGGATGGGGTAGTGCACCAGGTGGTGGTCCGGGCCGAGCCACAGCGTCTGGGCCCGGCGGCGGGCGAAGGCGGGCGCGTGCTCGGCCGGCACGAGGGCGCGGAAGGCGCAGATTCCCGAAGAGGTCGCCGGTGTGGGAGTGGTGACCGCGCCCCGCACCGTCGAGTGGACGCCGTCGGCGCCGATCACGACGTCGGCCTCGGCCGAGGTTCCGTCGGCGAAGGCCACTACCGCGCGATCGGCGCGTACCGTGACGGAGGTGCAGCGTCTCCCCAGCCGGACCGCGCCCGAAGGGACCGCGGAGCTGATCGCGTCCAGGAGGTCGGCCCGGTGCACGGTGTAGGTACGTTCCCCGTACAGACGCTCGCATGCGCCGACCAGGTCCTCCGCCGACAAGACCCGCCCGTCCTCCCACCGGCGGAACTCCCACCCCACCTCCAGCGGGACCGCATGCTCCGTCAACCGGTCCATCGCGCCCAGCCGGCGCAGCAGGCGTACCGCGTTGGGCGCCAGGACGAGCCCGGCGCCGACCTCCCTCAGTTCGGGGGCCTGCTCATAGACGACACTCGGGATACCCGCGCGGTGCAGGAAGGCGGCGGCGGCGAGGCCACCGATGCCGCCACCGACGATCGCGACGCGGACAGGCGATGCGCTCATGCGGTGATCATGTGCCAACGGCTCGGAGAGGGCAACCGCGTCATGCTCCAGCCCAGTTGACAGGACGGAAGTGTCGGTGGGACTCGACATGATGGAGCCATGACCGAGACACCTCCCATCACCGCGCTGTCCGACGACACGGCCTACGCCGAAGCCGTGCAGTTGGCCGTCGACGCGGCCGCCGCCTACTACGCCGACGGCACCTCGACGCTCGACGACGACGCCTATGACCGGCTGGTCCGGGGCATTCAGGCGTACGAGCAGGCGCACCCCGAGTCGGTGCTGCCGTCCTCGCCGACCGGCAAGGTGGCCGGCGGGGCGGTGACGGGCGACGTGCCGCACACGGTGCCGATGCTCAGTCTGGACAACGTCTTCGGCCCCGAGCAGCTCGCGGACTGGGCGGCGGGGCTGGAGCGCAGGCTCGGCAGGCCCGTGACGGCGTGGAGTGTGGAGCCGAAGCTCGACGGGCTGGCCATCTCGGCGCGCTACCGCAACGGGCGGCTGGCCCAGCTGGTCACGCGGGGCGACGGCACCGCGGGCGAGGATGTCTCCCACGCCATCGGCACCATCGTCGGCCTGCCCGAGCGGCTGGCCGAGCCGTTCACGGTCGAGCTGCGCGGTGAGGTGATGATGACCGCCTCGCAGTTCGAGGACGCCTGTGCCAAGCGGCAGGCGCACGACGGCACCACGTTCGCCAATCCGCGCAGCGCGGCGGCGGGCACGCTGCGGGCACAGGACCGGCCGTACGTGTGCGAGCTGACGTTCTTCGGCTACGGCGCGCTGCCCCACCCCGACGACGCCTCCGAGCCGGCGGTCCGGCTGCGCGAGCTGCCGCACAGCGAGATCATGCACTGGGTCACCGCGCAGGGCGTGCAGACCACGGCCGCCACGCCGGTCGCCGGCATCGTCGCCGACACCCTCGATCGGGTGCAGGAGCGCGTGAACGAAATCGCGGCCGCCCGCGCCACGTTGCCGTTCGGCATCGACGGCATCGTCATCAAGTGCGACCTGGCCGCCGACCAGGCCCAGGCCGGGTTCAGCTCGCGCGCGCCGCGCTGGGCGACGGCCTACAAGCTGCCCGCCACCGAGAAGATCACCAAGTTGCTGGCCGTGGAGTGGAACACCGGACGCACCGGCATCATCGCCCCGCGGGCCGTGCTGGAGCCGGTCGAGCTCGACGGCAGCACCGTCACCTACGCCACTCTGCACAATCCCGCCGACATCGCGCGGCGTGGCTTGATGCTCGGCGACAGCGTCACCGTCTACAAGGCCGGCGACGTCATCCCGCGGGTCGAGGCGCCGGTGGTGCATCTGCGCACGGGTGCGGAGCAGCCGATCGAGATCCCGGCGGCCTGCCCGTCCTGTGGCGACGCGATCGACAGCTCGCAGGAGCGGTGGCGGTGCGTGCGCGGGCGTCAGTGCCGCGCGATCGCCTCCATCGTCTACGCCGCGGGCCGCGACCAGCTCGACATCGAGGGACTGGCCGAGAACCGCATCAAGCAGATGCTGGACGCGGGCCTCATCGCCGACTTCGCCGACCTGTTCTTCCTGACCCGCGAGCAGCTGCTCGACCTGGAGCGCATGGGCGAGACCAGCACCGACAACCTGCTCGCGGCCTTCGAGCGGGCCAAGGGCCAGCCGCTCAGCCGGGTGTTCTGCGCACTCGGCGTACGCGGCACCGGTCGGTCCATGAGCCGCCGCATCGCCCGGCACTTCGGCAGCATGGACGCCATCCGCCTGGCCGACGCCGAGGCGATCCAGGCGGTCGAGGGCATCGGCCCGGAGAAGGCCCCGGTGGTGGTGGCGGAGCTGGTCGAGCTCGCCGCCCTCATCGACAAGCTGGTCAAGGCCGGCGTCACCATGACGGAGCCGGGCTGGACACCACCCGCCGAGCCCGGTGCCACGGAGGCCGACGGCGGGTCCGAGCTGCCGCTGGCCGGGATGTCCGTCGTGGTCACCGGCGCGATGAGCGGAGCGCTGGAGGCGCTGAGCCGCAACCAGATGAACGAGCTGATCGAGCGGGCGGGCGGCAAGGCGTCCTCCAGCGTCTCGGCCAAGACGTCGCTGCTGGTGGCCGGGGAGAAGGCCGGGTCCAAGCGGGCCAAGGCCGAGAGCCTGGGCGTGCGGGTCGTCACCCCTGAGGAGTTCGCCGGCCTTGTCGGCCCGTTCATCTGATCGAAGTCGGCCTGTTCATCTGATCGAAGCGGCACGCGAGGTCAGACCCGCGCGACCGAGCCGGCCTGCGCGTCCATCCGGCCGGTGGGCAGGTCGCGCAGGCGGCGCAGCGGGCTCGCCAGCAGGATGAGGCCGCTCAGCGCGAAGACGCCCAGCATCACCCACAGGCCGGCGCGCACGGAGAACGCCTCGGCCAGCGTGCCCGCCAGCAGGGCGCCGAGCGGGATGGCGCCGAAGTTGACCACCTGGATGCTGGTGCTCACCCTGCCCATCAGCTCGCCGGGCACGTACGACTGCGTGAACCCGCTGAAGATCACGTTCCCGGCGACGATCCCCCCGATGATCGTGATGCTGGCCGCCACGAACAGCACCAGCCCGACGCCACGATCCGCGCACGCGATCAACAGCCCCAGCGGCGCCAGACCAGCTTTGCCGAGCAGGACGGCCCGCGCGCTGCCCAGCCGGGCCGCCAGCGGCCGGGCCGCGAAGGCCCCGGCGACGCCGCCCGCGCTGGTGGCCGCGAGCAGCACGCCGGTCGTGCCCGCGGACAGGCCGATGTCGCCGACCAGGAAGACCACGAGCAGCGACTGGTAGCCGGTCAGCGCCAGGTTGGCCACACAGCCGTAGAGCATGTTGCCGCGCAGCAGCGGATCGCCCACCACCGTACGCAGCCCGTCCCTGATCTCGCTGCGCAGCCGCCGCCGGGGCCGCGGCTCGACGATCTCGACGTGCCTGACGCGCATCAGGCAGAGCGCCGAGACGGCGAAGCTCACCGCGTCCACCACCAGACCGCCGAGGGCGGAGGCGAACTGGGCGAGGAGCCCGGCGACGCCCGGCCCGGTCAGGTTGGCCACCTGCTCGCTGCCCTGCAGCTTCGCGTTGGCCTCCAGCAGATCGCGACCCTCGACCAGCGACGGCAGGTACGCCCGGTAGGCGGTCGCGAAGAACACCTTCGCCGTCCCCGCGACCAGCGCGACCGCGACGAGCTGGCCGATGGTCAGGACGCCGAGCAGGGCCGCGGCCGGCACGCTGAGGAAGGCCGCCATCGACACCCAGTCGGCGGCGAGCATCACCCTGCGCCGGGAGAGCCGGTCGACCCAGGCCCCCGCGGGCAGGCCGACCAGCAGCCACGGTAACCAGACGGCCGCCGCCAGCACACTGACGGCGAACGCGGAGGCGTGCAGCACGGTCACCGCCACCAGGGGCAGCGCGACACCGGTGACGGCGCTGCCCAGGCTGCTGGCGCTCTCGCCGATCCACAGCAGCCGGAAGTCACGCTCCCGGAGCAGGCCGAACCTGGGCTTGGTGAGCGTCTCGGCCGTCATGGCTGCCCCGGGACGCCGCGGGCGAAGGTGAAGACGGTGGCGCGTTCCTGACCGTCGTCAGGGATGTCACGCTCGGCCCATTTGTCCATGACGGCGATGATCTCGGCGGCGAACTGCGCCAGCTCGTCGTCGGTCGCCTGGATCCAGGTCTCGGTGGAGAACGGGCCGCGCTGCCAGCGTTCCTGCTCGGACTGGGGCTGGTCGGCCCAGCGGCGTACGTGGCCGACCTGCCGTTCGAGGTTGAGCGACTCCAGGGCGCGGGCGATGGCCTCGCCCGCCGCGTCCTCGGCGAAGTCCGCGGAGGACCAGCAGAGCTTCTCCGAAGTGCGCCGCCACCAGCGCTCGCGCCGGTCGCGGGCCAGCTCGGGCGCCTCCTCTATCAGGCCGGCGGCGGCCAGGGCACGCAGGTGGTGGCTGACGTTGCCCACCGCCTCGCCCGTCCGCTGGGCGAGCGCGCTCGCGGTGCCGGCGCCATCGAGCTTCAACAGGTCGAGCAGGCGCCGGCGCACCGGATGCGCCATGGCTGCGAGCACCCTGGAGTCGGTGATCTGGGACATGACGCCACCCTAAATCCACAAGAGTTGTTGTGCAACATCTCTTGTGCTTTAACGTCTGAGGGTTTTTCCAGCTCGCCTGTCGATCCAGGCCATCGCGGTTCGTGTAAGGGGTAGGACGCCGGCACGAGGCCGGCGCCGGACCAGGCAGGAGCTAGCCATGACAATTGTCGTGACCAGCAGCGCGACGACCACCACCGTGAGGCAGGCGTGATGACCGAGTACCTGCTCAGCGTGTACCAGCCGGACGGGCCCCCACCGCCTCCGCCGGTCCTCGACAAGATCATGGGCGACCTGGAAACGCTCAACCAGGAGCTGCGGGCCGCCGGCGCGTGGGTGTTCAGCGTGGGCCTGTATCCGCCGAGCACGGCCACCGTGGTCCGCGCCGGGGATGGCGACGTGCTGATGACCGACGGCCCCTTCACCGAAGGCAAGGAACACGTCGGCGGCTTCACCGTCATCGAGGCCCCGGACCTGGACGCGGCGCTGTCCTGGGCCGGCAGGATGGCCCACGCCACCACCCTGCCCATCGAGGTCCGCCCGATCCGATGACACCCGACCCGACGACGCCCGTCCCGATGACGCCGGATCCGATGACGCCGGATGTCGAGGGCGTGTTCCGCACGGAGTACGGGCGCGCCGTGTCAGTCCTGGTCCGCGTCTTCGGCGACATCGACCTCGCCGAAGAGGCGGTCCAGGACGCCTTCAGCGAGGCGGTCAAGCGGTGGCCGTCCACCGGCCCCCCGCCCAGCCCCGCCGGTTGGATCATCACCACCGCCCGGCACCGGGCCGTCGACCGGCTGCGCCGCGAGGCGACCCGCGACCGCCGTCACGCCGAGGCCGCCCTGCTGCACGCCCGCGACGAACCGGCCGAGGAGGGCCCCGTGCGCGACGACCGGCTCCGTCTGATCTTCACCTGCTGCCACCCCGCGCTGGCCACCGCCGCCCAGGTCGCGCTCACCCTGCGGCTGCTCGGCGGCCTGTCCACCGCGGAGATCGCGCACGCCTTCCTGGTCCCCGAGCCGACCATGGCCCAGCGCCTGGTCCGCGCCAAAGGCAAGATCCGCGACGCCCGCATCCCCTACCGCGTGCCCGCCGACGCCGACCTCCCGGCCCGGCTGCGGTCCGTGCTGGCCGTGGTGTATCTGATCTTCAACGAGGGCTACACCGCGAGCTCCGGCGACCGGCTGACCCGCGAGGACCTCGCCGCCGAGGCGATCCGGCTGGGCCGCCTGCTGGCCGCGCTGATGCCCGACGAACCCGAGGTCCTCGGGCTGCTCGCGCTGATGCTGCTGATCGAGTCGCGGCGGGCCACCCGGACCACCCCGGACGGCGACCTGGTGCTCCTGGCCGACCAGGACCGGTCCCGCTGGGAGCACTCCCTGATCGCGGAAGGCCAGGCCCTCGTCCGGGCTTGCCTGCGGCGCGGCCGGCCCGGCCCGTACCAGATCCAGGCGGCGATCAATGCGGTGCACAGCGACGCGCCGTCAGCCGCCGCCACGGATTGGGGGCAGATCCTCCAGTTGTACGACCAGCTGATGGTGCTGACGCCGAGCCCGGTGGTCGCGTTGAACCGGGCGGTGGCGGTGGCCGAGGTCAACGGCCCGTCGGCGGCACTGGCCTTGGTGGACACACTCGACCTGGACGATTTCTACCTGTATCACGCGATCCGCGCGGACCTGCTCCGCCGCCTGGGCCGTGGCGCGGAGGCGGCACTGGCGTATGAGGCGGCCATCGCGCGCAGCGGCAACGCGGCCGAACGCGCTTTCCTGCGCCGCGCGGCTCTGGTGGTGGCTCCCCCGCCGGACCGACCTGCGGGACCGCCTCCGCCCTAGCGGTGGCTCCCGCACCGGACCAACCTGCGGGACCGCCTCCGCCCTAGCAGTGGCTCCCGCACCGGACCAACCTGCGGGACCGCCTCCGCCCAAGCGGGGATTTTCCGGGAGGCCACGCCCGGCGATGCGCCGTAACGGCGCCGAGCCCCGTGCGGGTCAGCGGCCGTCCCCCTGGAGGCCATCGGCCACGTACGGCGGATGGCGCCGACCAGGCGGTGCCGTACAAGAAAGATCAAAGGTACGGAGTACGGAGATCAGGTCGCGATGCGGACGAAGTGACCACGGCGGGTGGGGAGTGCGGAGAGCACATGGCCTCGCAGCGGAAGTGATCACGGTATGGAGATCACGTCGCCACGTGGACGAAGTGACCACGGCGGGTGGGGAGGACGGTGGCGCACGCTTCGGGCTCGTCGAGCCCGTCGAGCAGGATCGCGGCGAGCTGGCGGCGCTGGGAGCTGGTCAAGGTCATGGGCAGCACGATGGGCATCAGCTCGATGGCGTCGCCGGGCAACTCACGGACATGGCAAGGCAGGAGGAGAGAGGTGTGAAGCACTCCCCCACTATCGCAGCCGCCACCGACAGATCATGGCGACTTGGTCTCACCGAGACCTGAGCGAAGCCGCTCCGACTCCCGCCGGACACGATTACCGCTCCTGACCTCGGGTAACAGCACCAGGACAAGGGGGAATCATGATCAGAATGCTCCACAAAATGGGCATCAAGTCCGGCCATATGTACACGGCCGGCGCCGTGTCGATCGCCGCGTCCATCGCGTCCTGGATGATGTCGAGGAACTACGAGATGGCCGGCGTCGACCGGGCGGACCGTTGGGGGATCTTCGTCGGCCAGTGGGCGCCCACGTTCTTCGCGCTGGGGGTCGCGCTCCGCATAGAGGAGACGCACGCGGACGTCGAGGAGCAGCCGAAGACCGAGATGTTCGACCGCGCGTCCGGCGGCGTCCGCGAACGGGCGCCCGCCGGCACCTGATTACGGGACGCGGACGCGCAGCAAGCCGGACACACGCCGGGACTCAGCGAACAACCGCAGACCGGCCCGCAGTGAACCGACCGCAGGCCGACAAACTGCACGCCCGGCCCGGAGCGAACCGACCGCAGGCCGCCTCTCATAGACGCGGCCTGCGGCCCGCGCCCGAGAGAGGCCGCCAGAGGTCTAACGCGCTTCGGCGGAAGACTCCGCCAGGCGCTTGAGCGGCTCGTCGGTCAGCCTGAACATCGTCCACTCGTCGAGCGGCACGGCGCCGAGCTTGCGGTAGAACCCGATGGCCGGTTCGTTCCAGTCGAGCACCGACCATTCGAGCCGGTGATAGCCGCGTTCGGCGCAGATCCGGGCCAGCTCGGCCAGCAACGCCTTGCCGTAGCCGGAGCCACGCATGCCGGGACGGACGTACAGGTCCTCCAGATAGATCCCGTGCGTCCCCCTCCAGGTGGAGAAGCTGAGGAACCACACCGCGAAGCCGGCCACCTCACCGTCGTGTTCGACGACGTGCGCGAACACGGCGGGCTCGGCGCCGAAGAGCACCTCGCTCAGTTGCTCCTCGGTGGCCCGTACCTCGTGCGCGGCCTTCTCGTACTCGGCCAGCTCGTGCACGAGCTGGAGCATCGCGGGGACATCGTCAATGGTGGCGCGGCGAATCATGGATGTCAGCGTAATGCGGGGTTGCAAATCCCAGAACCGGTTGCAGTCATTCCGGCGCCGATAGACCCGATCTTTTTTGCGCAATAACCCCTCGATCTGGATGTTTCCAAATCCTATCCCTTGTCACATCCGACCTTTGAGCCTAGCTTGAGCGTCAGGTCTGCAACCGACTGTTAGGCAGGAGCACCCCCCATGAGCGAATCCGCCTTAGCAAGAGCAGCCTCCTGGGTTGCCGCCGTCGTTCTGGCGATCTTCTCGATCGTCGTGCCCGCCCAGTCCGCGGGGGCACTGGCGGTGTTCAACGTCAAGGACTACGGAGCGACAGGCAACGGCTCCACGAACGACACCGCGGCCATCAACGCGGCGATCACGGCGGCGAACAGCGCCGGCGGCGGGACCGTGCAGTTCCCGTCGGGCACCTACAAGTCCGCCAATTCCATCCACATGAAGAGCAACGTCACCATCCAGCTCGACAGCGGCTCCACCATCATGGGCGCGTCCAACGACGACTACGACGCCCCGGAGTCGAACCCGAACGACGACTATCAGGACTACGGGCACAGCCACTTCCACAACGCCATGATCTGGGGCGACCGCCTCACCAACATCGGGTTCGTCGGCACGGGCACCATCGACGGCGGCGGCAACCTCATCACCGGCAACCCAGGCTCCGGCGAGGCCGACAAGATCATCTCGCTCACCCGCTGTGACGGGCTGACGGTCAGCGGCATCCGCCTGCGGCGCGGCGGCCACTTCGCGATGCTCACCAACGCCTGCAACAACATCACCTCGGACAACCTGCGGATCGACACGGCCAGCGACCGTGACGGCTGGAACGTCATCAGCGCGCAGAACGTCACGATCCGCAACGCGAACATCGCGGCCAACGACGACGCCCTCGCCTTCAAGAGCGACTGGGCACTGGGCCAGACCTATGCGAACGGGAACGTCACCGTCACCGACGCCAACCTGTCGGCCGAGTGCTGCAACGCGCTGATGTTCGGCTCGGAGACCTGCGGTAACTTCACCGGCTACCACTTCGAGCGCATCTCCATCAACGGCTCGAACAAGTCGGGTCTCGGCATGGTGTCGATGGACGGCACGGTCATCTCCGATGTCCACTACAAGGACATCACGATGACGAACGTACGGGCGGCGATCACCGAGAAGATCGGCACCCGCCGACGCTGCGGCAACAGTCCGGGCGTCGGCCGGATCGAGAACATCACGTACGAGAACGTCACCTCCTCCGGCCAGAGCGGCAACAACTTCACCGCCACCCTGTGGGGCGAGTCGAACACCAGCAACCGGATCCGCAACGTCACGTTCACCAACGTCGACCTGACCGTCCCCGGCGGCAACGGCTGCATGGGCACCGGCGTGCCGAGCAACGACGCGAGCAACTACAACCCCAACAGCATCGGCACCCGGCCCGCGTACGGCTGGTACATCCACAACGCGCACGACATCAAGTTCGTCGACAGCTCGGTCCAGTTCAACTCCAACGACTGCCGCCCCGCGGTGATCGCCAACACGGGCAGCACGGTGACGTTCGACCGGTTCACGGCCGAGCGGGGCAGCAACAGCCCGAACGACATGGTCTTCCAGACGATCACCGGCTACTGCGTCCAGAACAGCCAGAACACCGCGGGTGGCGCCCTGCGCGTCAGTGCCACCGGTTCCACAGACACCTGCACGCCGGGCAACCCCGGCACCGACTTCCTGGAGGCCGAGGACGCCACGATCTCCCAGGGCGTCGTGGAGTCCAACCACGCGGGCTTCAGCGGCACCGGCTTCGTCAACGGCGACAACGTCGTCGGCAGCTACGTGCAGTGGAGCGCGCCGGCGGAGCAGGCGGGCAACGCCACGCTGACCTTCCGCTACGCCAACGGCACCACGACCAACCGGCCGATGGACATCACGGTCAACGGGGTTCTCGTGGCCGACGAGCTCGCCTTCCCGCCGACTGGGGCCTGGACCACCTGGCAGTCCGTGACGGTGACCGCGCCGTTGAACGCGGGCGCCAACACCGTACGGGCCACCTCAACCACGGCCGGCGGCGGCCCGAACCTCGACTACCTCGACACCGCCGCGGCCGGGCCCGCCCCCACGGAGTACCAGGCGGAGAACGCGACGATCTCCCAGGGCGTGGTCGAGTCCAACCACGCGGGCTTCACCGGCACCGGCTTCGTGAACTACGACAACGTGGTCGGCAGCTACGTCGAGTTCGCGGTGACGGCCGCCCAGGCGGGCAACGCCACGGTGGTCCTGCGCTTCGCGAACGGCACCACGGCCAACCGGCCGATGGACATCACGGTCAACGGCGTTCTGGTCTCGGACGAGCTCGCCTTCCCCGCCACCGGCGCGTGGACGACCTGGAGCACCGCCACCGTGACCGTCCCGCTCAACGCGGGCGCCAACGTGATCCGTACGACCTCGACCACGGCCGGCGGCGGCCCCAACCTGGACCGGATCTCCGTCGCCTGAGCCTGCCGCCGTTCTGACCGCCGCCCCGCCCTCTCTGGCGGGGCGGCGGGACATCCGCGCCCCCAACCCGGTGCCCGGCTCCGGCGGCACGATATAAAGATCACCACGGCAAGCGTCGGGGCGTCGTTTGGGAGCGCTCCCGTAACCGATCGGGATGGACCAAACGCTGGCGACCCGAGGGGAGGCCCCGCGACGTGCCCGCCAACGAACGGGAGGACCTCCCCTTTGTTCCACAACCGCATCGCCGCGGTGTTCACCGGTGTGGCACTCGTGCTCTGCACCACAGCCACACCCAGCTCGGCGACTCCCCCCACCCCAACGGACGAACCGCTCAAGCCCGGCACCATCACCCTGATCACCGGTGACGAAGTCGACATCACGCCGGGCGTGAACGGCGGGCCGCCGATATTAGCCACCCGGGCCGCGCCCAGGCCTGGCGGCGAGACGGTGACGTTCGCGACGCTGCCCGACCGCGACGGTGGCACCCTGGTCATCCCGTCCGACGCCGCCGACCTGGTGGCCGCGGGCACCCTCGACGACGAACTGTTCGACGTCGAGACCCTCGTTCGGGAGCACCGCGCCCAGGCGATCCCGCTGATCGTCACGTACGGCGGCGACCCCGGCGAGGCGGCCGTCACGAAGGCCGCCGAGGCCCTGCCCGGCACCGAGCGCACCCGCACGCTCGACGTCATCGACGGCGCGGCCGTGACGGTGAAGACCGCCGAGACCGGCAAGCTGTGGTCGGCCCTCCAGCCCCAGGCCACCGGACTGAAGGCGAACCGGCCGGCCAAGATCTGGCTCGACCGGCGCGTCAAGGCGTCCCTGGACCAGAGCGTCCCGCTCATCGGCGGCCCCACCGCGTGGCAGAAGGGCTTCGACGGCGCCGGCACCAAGGTCGCGGTCCTCGACACCGGCATCGACGCCGGGCACCCCGACTTCACCGGCCGCATCCTCGCCACCGAGAACTTCTCCACCACCCCGGACACCACCGACGTGGTCGGCCACGGCACCCACGTCGCCTCCACCATCGCCGGCTCCGGCGCCGCCTCCGACGGCAAGTACCGGGGAGTCGCGCCCGCCGCGTCGCTGCTCGTCGGCAAGGTGCTCGACAACGACGGCTACGGCGAGTTGTCCTGGCTGATCGCGGGCATGGAGTGGGCCTCGGCCCAGGGCGCCGACGTGGTGAACATGAGCCTCGGCGTGTGCTGCGGCGACGGCACGGACCCGACGAGCCAGGCGGTCAACGAGCTGACCAGGAAGTACGGCACGCTGTTCGTCGCCGCCGCGGGTAACGAGGGCGAGCCCCAGACGGTGAGCGTCCCCGCCGCCGCCGACAAGGCGCTCGCCGTCGGCGCGGTGGACAAGATCACCGGTACGACCCTGGCCCCGTTCTCCAGCATCGGCCCCCGGCTGGACGACGCCGCGGTCAAGCCGAACATCGTGGCCCCCGGCGTCAGCATCGTCGCCGCCCGCTCCGGCGCCTCCGGGCAGCCGTCCATCCCGGGCAACGACCGCTACACCTCCTTCAGCGGCACCTCGATGGCCACGCCGCACGTCGCGGGCGCCGCGGCGGTACTGGCCCAGCAGCATCCCGGCTGGAACGCCGACGAGCTGAGCGCCGCCCTGGTCTCCACCTCGGCCCGCAACGAGAAGCACAACTGGTTCGAGGAGGGCGGCGGCCGGCTGGACCTGGGGCGCGCGGTCACGCAGAGCGTCTTCGCCGACCCGGTCGTCGACTTCCTCCGCCTCGAACGGGGCAAGGGCACCGTCACCAAGAAGGTCACATACCGCAACACCGGCCCCGAACCCATCACGCTCGCCCTGAAAGCCGACACCCGGGCCTGGAGCGGCGGCCCCACCCCGGCGGGGGCGATCCGCCTGGGCGCGGAGACCGTCACCGTCCCCGCGAACGGCACCGCCACGGTCGACCTCACCGTGAACCCGGCCCTGGGCCCCGAGGGCGCCTACGGCGGCTGGGTCACCGCGACAGCGGGCGAGTCCCGCCTGGCCACACCCTTCAGCTACTACACCGGCCCGGACACGCACCTGCTGAAGATCTCGCTGACCAACTCCTACGGGGCCAAGGAGTTCTCCTCCCGTCCCGGTCAGGGCGGGCGGCTCGGGCCGCTGGTCTACATCGTCCCGTTGCGGCGGAGCAACAGCCCGGATGATCCGTTCCATCCGTACGCGTACTACTACGGCCGGCTCGACCTGACCGGGAACGGCGAGCAGTACCTGCCGGACGGCGACTACGAGGTGATCGCCGTCGCGAACGAGACCTACATGAGGACCCGCACCTCCCTGGTCATCGGCAACGTGACCCTGAAGGCCGACCAGACCCTCGAGCTGGACGCCCGCGACACCGTGCCGCTCAAGCCGTCCTCGCGCGAGGCCATGGACGCCGAGGGCAAGGTCCAGTACGTCCGGACCTTCACCGACCGGCCCTCGCCCATCTCGATCACGGCGAGCACCGAGAACGGCCGGCACGTGGACCTGTACGCCACGCCGGTGTCGTCGGTCAAGGCGGGCACGATGCGCCTGTCGCACATGTGGCAGCTGGAGCCGGGCGTGCTGGCCACCGCCACGGCGGGCAGGCTCACCCTTGACCCGTCGTACGAGGTCGACACAGTGCGCTCGATCATCACCAAGCCCACTGCCTATCCCGTCGTCTACGCCGGCCAGGGCAGGCCGCAGGACTTCGCGGGCCTCGACGTCACCGGCAAGCTGGTCCTGGCAGGGGTGCCCCTCGGCACCGGCGCGACGCCGTACAGCGACGCGACCCCGCGGATGGACGAGGCGTCCGCGCTGGCCAGGCAGGGCGGCGCCGCCGGGTTCATCGGGTTCTACGACGCCGACGGGGCCGGGACGCGGCTGCCCGGGTTCGCCGACACCAGGTTCCTGCGGTTCGGGCTGGACGCGGCGCAGGGCCGTGCCCTGCGGGACACAGTCCGGCGGGGTACGAACTCGCTGCGGCTCACCCCGTACACCGGAGAATCCACCTACTACCGGCTGCGCTATGACGAACAGGGGAAGATCCCCCGCAAGCCGGCGAAGCTGGACCGCGACCGGCTGGCCCGCGTCGACACCCGCTACCACGCCGACCAGCCGAACACCCAGGGACACCTGCTGGTGACGACGTCGGCCGGTGCGTCCGCGCTGTCGTTCGGCCAGTGGGTGACGATGCCGTTCGAACGCACCGAGTACTACGGCCCGGCCGGTGACGACGTGCTCTGGTCGCGCTCGGTCGGCAACCAGGGTCTGGAGCTCACGTCGCAGGACACGTTCGCGCGGGCGGGCCGTACGGACGAGGACTGGTTCAAGGCTCCGCTGGTGCCCGGCGCGGCCGCCCTGCCGGCCCGATACCCGGTGACGGTGCCGTGCGCGCTGTGCCGGGACGGCGACCGGTTCGTGCCCGCCGAGCAGTGGCTGGACTCGGACCCGCGCCATTACAGCGCGCTGAGCACGGTCTCCTCCGCCCCTCATCTCACGGCGGGCGGCACCGAGATCCCGGTGAAGGGCTGGGGCCCCCGCTCGTTCACCGTGCCCGCGGGCCCGTCGGCGTACCGGCTGGACGCGGTGGACACCAGCTACCGGCCGCTGTCGCCGAAGGTGACCACCGGCTGGCAATTCGCCTCCCCGGGGATCCCTTCAAGCACGCCGCGCGGCTACTCCTGCTCCTTCGGCCCGGCCTGCGCGTTCCAACCCGCTTTGGTGCTCAAGTACGACCTGCCGCTGGACCTGCTCAACCGGGCCCCGTCCGGCCGACCTTTCACCTTCGAACTGACCGCCCGCCCGGCTTCGGCTTCGGCTTCGTCAGCCCGGTCGGCCAGGGTGGAGTACTCCGTCGACGACGGCACCACCTGGCGCCCGGCCGCGAACGTCCGCAAGCTCGGCGAGGGCCGCTTCAAAGTGAGTGTCCTCCACCCGGCACTGGCCGCCACCAGCGGTTTCGTGTCGTTGCGGGTCAATGCTGAGGACAAGAGGGGCGGCATGGTCACCCAGACCGTCGACCGCGCCTACGCGCTGAAGTAACCCTTCGGCCACGGGGCGCTCGCGCGCCCCGTGGCCGCCTCCTCACTGGATCAATGCACCATGCCGGGCACGGCGTACTGTCCTTCCGCGTGGAGCGGGAACAACTTCCGAGCCTGCCCCGACAGCACATTCACCGCGTAGGCCACTGCCGAGGCACCGCTCCCGGGCGACTCCGCGACGGCGATCAGAGTGACCTCATCGGCGGTCAACCAACCGCCCAGCTTGGCCGGCAGCATGTTTCCCGGAAGGCCGGTCACCGGCACCCGCGCCTGCATGCCCCCGGTGATGGCGTCGAAGGTGACGATCGTTCCGTCTCTCTGCACCCTGGGCTCCCCACGGCCCAGCCACTGCCCCACGCGAACGAGCCTGCGGCCATCAGGGTTCAGAGCGCTGAAATCGTAGGTGAAGGTGGGGACCATGACCGGCTTATGGCCACGTACCCAGACCTGGGTGGTCTTGTCGGACGCCTTGGCCAGCACCACCGGACCGTCACCATCTGCCACGCTCACCGGCCACCAGCCACTGTCCAGCTGCTCCACCTCCCCCTTTTCGAGATCCACCAGCATGTTCGGCGCACGCCGACCACCCCAACCGGAGACGATGAACCGCAGCCCGTTGGGCGACATCCGCAGGGTGTACTCAACGGCGAAGTCCTGCTTCGGCTGCTTCAGCGGCGCCTTCCAGATCTGGCCGCTGGCCAGGTCACGCACCATGATCGCGCGGTCCTTCGCGCTGTAGTAGGCGATCCGGCGACCGTCAGCCGTGGCCTCCACCGGCCCCGGCCCCTCGGGCATCTGGAAGGTCTCGCCGCGTCGGGTCACGATGCGCCACCCGCTCTCCTTGCACCCACCCCGGCAGAACGGCCGATAGGCCTGCTCCACCGGCGCGACCCCCTTGCCCGGCAGCGGCAGCGCCTTGGTCTCCGGCGGTGTGAGAACGACCGGCGGCGTCGGCCGTACCTCTTGCTGGAGACGTATGACGGAGCCGCCGGCGATCCCGACGACCACCACGGCGGCGGCCGCCAGCGACAGGCGGACCACGCGGTTACGGCGGCGCGCTCCCCTGATCGCCACATCGGCCAGGTCGACGTAGGGCGCGTGGTCCGCCAGGTCCTGCAGATCCTCGCGGAGCGTGTTCATCGGTCCACCTCCTGTGGGGTGAGCGCACGCAGCTTCGACAGCGCGTAATGCGTCTGGCTCTTGACCGTGCCTAGCGACGTGCCCATGAGCTGGGCGGTCTCGTGTTCGGTGTGATCTTCGTAGTAACGCAGTACGATCACCGTCCGCTGTTTCGGGGTGAGCTGGGCGAGCGCGTGCAGCAAGGCGAGCCGCCGCACGGTCGCCTCGTCGTGCGACTGACCGACCTCCGGCAACTCGGCTCCCGGCAGCTCGACC
Organism: Nonomuraea guangzhouensis; assembly: GCF_019396345.1. Taxonomy (GTDB): domain Bacteria; phylum Actinomycetota; class Actinomycetes; order Streptosporangiales; family Streptosporangiaceae; genus Nonomuraea; species Nonomuraea guangzhouensis. Next base: position 396,397 of record NZ_JAHKRM010000010.1, read on the forward strand.
CGCTTGCGTCTGCGCCACGAGATGTTCTGGTTGACCAGGGCCTTCCGGGCGTACGCCTCGGGATTGCCGCCCTTGGCGAGCTTGGCCCAGTGTGAGGCGACGCGGGTGAGGACCGTCTGCAACAGATCCTCGGCGAGGTGGGTGTCTCCGGTGAGCAGGTACGCCGTCCGCATCAGCGATTGCTGGCGGGCCCGCACGAACTCGTGGAACCCCTCAAAACGGTCCATGTACTAAAGAACTCCGGGGAAGACCCCTGGGTTGGAAACAGGCTCAAGAACGTGACCGCTCGCGAAGAGTCGGCGTCGGCTCAGAGCTCCGGCCCGCGGATCTCGACCTTGTCGGCAGGCAGCACCGCGACCCTGCCACTCGCCTTTTCCAGCACGAACACGGCGGCTTCTGGGTCGAGGCCGAGCCGCTCGCTCTCCTGCTCGCTCGCCACCCGGAAGATGCCGCAGTCCCCCGGCTCGATCATCACGACGGTGATGTCGTCCGATCCGAGACGTACCACGGTGCCCCAGTTCGGCACCGTGGTGACGTAACCACTGTCCCGCAGATGATTGATCGCCTCGAGGATGGTGCTCCGAACCACGCCATACTCGCTCTCAAGCTCCGCGACGCGCGGCAGGCGGTGGCGAGGCAGCCATTCGCCGGACTCGATACGCTCGCGGAGGGACGCCGCGACCTGCAGATATACCGGCTGCTCGCCCTTGGGATCGATCACGATCCCACGTTAGGGCATGACCCGCGCCCGACCGCGTTCGACGGACCGTCACCCAGAAATTGCCGGGCGCCGCGCAACTTGGTCCGAAGCCGCCGCTGAGTCATGGCGCAGTCCAAGCGCACGTCCAGAGGGCCGGGCAACCTGGTGTCCGCCCGCCGGCCTGACCGCAAATGGTCCGCGTCGAGGCCATCGCGGCGGGCGATGAGCAACCCCAGCTCGTACCGGCTCACCGCATCGGCTCCGGCGACGTGGTGGACGCCGCGATAATCGGATGCGGCGAGTTCCAAGAGCGCCGCGGCAAGGTCGGCCACATGCACGGGACACCGCACGTCATCGGTGAACAGCACTCCTCTCGCGCTGCCCGTGGCCAGTGCATGCACGAGGGCCTCGTGCGGGGAGTCACCGTCGCCAATGATCAAGGATGTCCGGGCTGTCACCGCGGCCGGCACGATCGCGTTCACCGCTGTCTCGGCGGCGGCTTTGGCCGCGCCGTACGGGCTGATCGGGTCAGGGACGCACGTCTCGTCATAGCGAATCGCGGCGCCGGAGAAGACCGCGTCGCTGGACACATGGACGAGGCGTCCACCTGTGGTGGAGATGGCGAGGGCCACGTTCGCGGCGCCGATCGCCGTTGTCGCCCAGTCGGTCTGCCGGTAGGCGGCGTTGATGACCACCTCTGGCCGGAACGCGCTGATCAGCGCATCGACGTCCGCTCGTCGGCGCACGTCGAGCGGCAACCACTCGACGCCGGCGGTCTCCCCCGATCGGGTCAGGTACGTGGCAGCGACCTCGTGTCCTGCCAGCGAACACTGTCGAGCGAGCTCGCCGCCGAGCAGGCCGCTACCGCCGACGATGAGGGTTCTCATGGCCGGTCACCATAGTTGATCAGCCGTGTCGCAGGTGGGCCTAGCGCTGCTTGAGGCGGAGTGCTTCCTTGCGGGTCTCGGCCTGGACGGACCGCTCGTGCTCCAGCCACGCCGGGTTCTCCGCCTTCAGCGCGTCGATCTCAGCGGTGGTGAGCGGTTCGGTGACCCCGCCTCTGGTCAGGCCGGAAATGGAGACCCCGAGCTTCGCGGCGACGACCTGCTTGGGGTGCGGGCCGTTGCGGCGCAGGTCAGTGAGCCATTCGGGTGGCGTCGACTGCAGCTCGTTCAACTCGTCCCTGGAGACGACACCCGCCTGGAACTCGGCGGGCGTGGCCGAGAGAAGGACACCCAGCTTCTTGGCCGCGGTCTCAGGCTTCATCGTCTGGATGGTCTTCGGTTTGGACATGGCGCAAAGCGTAGTCAGTCGGAGCGGGTTCACTGACATCGATACCCTGAGGAAGTGACTGATGGGGAGATCGGCGGAGAGTTCCGGCTGGCGTACGTGCCCGGGGTGACACCCGCGAAATGGGTGGGCGTCTGGACCGAGAGGATGCCTGACCTGCCGATCACCCTGGTCGCGGTTCCCGCCGCCGAGGTCGTCGGGCTCCTGCGGGAGGGCGGCGCCGACGCCGGATTCGTCAGGCTGCCGGTCGACCGGGACGGGCTCAGCGTGATCCCTCTCTACGTGGAGACCACGGTGGTCGTGGTGCCCAAGGACCACGCGGTGACCGCCGCCGACGAGGTGACTCTCGCCGACCTGGCCGACGACGAGGTGTTCCATCCGCAGGACGAGACCATCGAGTGGACGGTCCGGCCCGGGGCGCCCGCCTTCACCCGCCCGGCCACGACGGCGAACGCGGTCGAACTGGTGGCGGCCGGCACCGGGCTGCTCCTGGTTCCGCAGTCGCTGGCCCGCCTCCACGACCGCAGGGATCTCACGTACCGGCCGGTGTCCGATGCGCCGCAGTCTCAGGTCGCGCTGGCCTGGCCCACGGACGCGACCACCGACCTGGTGGAAGATTTCATCGGCATCGTACGCGGCCGGACAGCGAACAGCTCGCGAGGCCGTACCCCAGCCGCCTCCCCCGCGGAGCAGCGGACGCAGCGGCAGCCGCAAAAGCCACGAAAAGCCCCGCAGAGTGGCTCCAGCCGCCGGGCCGTGCCGACGACCAGCCGTAAGAAGAAGGGCAACCGCCCTCGGTGACCTGCGGGACTCCAGCAGCAAGGCATGAAAGCGCCGCCACCCGCACCCGCATCCTGGGCGCCAAGCGGATCGTCGGCAG
>NZ_JAHKRM010000010.1:399276-424066 GCF_019396345.1 Nonomuraea guangzhouensis
AAGGCGCCGCCACCCGCAGGGGGTGGCGGCGTTCATGGTTCAGACGTCAGGTGCAGTGTTCGAAGGGACTGTTGTAGGTGGCCGTACCGGCCTTGCCGCCCCACTTGACGCACTTGTCCGCCGCGCTGGCGGTTACCGGACCCGCGTAGTAAGTGAAGTTGCCGGTGTCGCTGACCCGCGGCTTATCCTTCACCTCCAGATAGGCGCTGGCCGCGGTGGCCTTGCCAAGGGAGGTCGCCTTGATGGTGGCCACGCAGTTCTTGCCGTTGGCCGAGTTGAACAGCAGGTAGACCTTGCCCGCCGTACCCAGGGCGGCCGAGTCGATCACCTTGTAGCCGCTGCCGCACACCGACGCGGGGGTGTGCGGGTTGCCGCCGCCTCCGCCGCAGTTCTTGGAGGTGAGGGTCTGGTTCGGGTAGCCGAACGTGGCCCCGTTGAAGACGGCCTTGCGGATGTTCGACGGGTAGCTGGTGCCCTGGCGCACCTCGAAGTGCAGGTGAGGCGAGATGCCGTTGCCCGGCCTGCTGGTGTTGCCGACCGCGCCGATCTTCTGGCCCTGGGTGACCTTGGCTCCGGCGGCGACGGCGCGCGAGTTCAGATGCGCGTAGAAGGACGTCCAGCCGCCCCCGTGGTCGATCTTGACCAGGTTGCCGTAGCCGTTGACCGAACCCTGGTGGGCCGAGATGACCACGGTGCCCGCCGCAGCGGCGACGACGGTGTCCCCGAGGTCGGCGTTCGGCGTGCTGCCCCGGTTGAAGTCGATCTCATAGGACCGGTGGGCGCTGCTCCCGCTGGAGTTGCCGTTCCACGACTGGCCGCAGGGGAAGGGGAGCTGGAAGCCCGGCGCGGCCAGGGTCGACACCTGCGGACCCTCGACCTGGTTCGGGGGGTCGTTGTTCTCCGCCCCGGAGGTCGGTGTGGGGGTGGGGGTGACGGTCTTCGTGGCGGTCGGTGTAGCAGTCGGCGTCGGACCGGCCTCGGCCCCCGTCGTGCTGGCTAACGCGGCCTGACCCGACGCGAGACAGACAAACAGGGCGAACCCCACCGTGAGTACCCCTTTGGGTCTCATACGAAATCCTTTCTACGTGTGCCGGGGACGAGGCTTGGCCGGCACCGTGCATGTCTATGAGGTCGTTCGAAACGCACTTGCTGGAGATCAAGAGTGTGGATGAGCCATACAGAGAACATCCAGAACCCTGCATAGAGAGCCGACCGATTCGGGCACAGGGTGGTCGCCCTCAGTCACCGAAGGCTGGGATGACGCGGGTTGACCTGCGGCTACGTGCCCGCGACGCGGAGCCGGTGCGGCAGGACGGCACACCGGTGAAAGATGTGCGCGAGGCCACCAGATCCGACCGGGCTTGGCCTCTTCCGGACGGCGCCCCGGGCCGTGGTGGCGACCACGACCCCCGGTGTGCCGGGCGAAGGTATGGGCGCCGGACGTACACGCCACTGAGCGGCCAAGGACGGCCGAGACCGCCGGTGGAGGCCCTATCTATGGCGGCGCAGCAACACCGTGGCGAGCCAGATGATGGTGGGCAGCAGAAGGAGCAACACCATGAGGCCGACCCCGAGAGCGACCTCGACGTCGGTCACCGGCCTGCCTGAGAGCTCATCGTCCACCCCACGAGGCTATCCGCTGCGCGCCTGCGGCGCGGATGGCCGGCACAGGGTTGTGCCGCATGGCATCGAGTACGCGGATGCCGAAAGCTTCGGATGCAAGGGCTCCAGACGGGGCGTCTCCAGCGAACGGGCGGCGGCAGCGGCTTTGAGACGACGGGCAAGACGCTCGATCAGGAGGCTGGTGCCGTCGGCGGCGCCGGACGGGAAGCTAGGCGCCGCATCGGAAGGCGACGAAAGGTAACTAGAACTCGAGCAAATGTAACCGGCACATGGTTACGTTGATCTACGGCTCCACGGGTTCGCTCTGGCGATCACCCCGGAGCCGTGTGCCCCTGCCGGAGGCGGCTTGTCCGTTGCACGTGCCTGCTGCGGCGATGGCACCGAGCATCATCCCGACGCCTCCAACGACGAGAAGTACGGGCTCGCTCAGCGCGACCAGGGCAAAGGATGTGGGCGTAGACGTTGTCGTTCCCCTTCCGTCGGAGCTGTAGAAGAGACCGGGAGGATCGAACACGATCATGCCAACGCCAACGAGGATCAGGAGGGTTCCCGCACCAAGGAAGAGGTTTCGCAGCATGCCACCGGATGTTATGGCCACGGGATGCGGCGGGACAGACCCCTTGGAGGGAGCGGAGCGGTCGGGATCGGTGGTCGGAACGACCTGGCGGCGCCCATTGGTCGGTGGGTCCCTTTCTAGACGATCACCAACGTCCGCACTCGCCCATGGCGGTTGTCACCCAGCCAGTCACTCAGGCTTCGAGCGCTTCGTCCGCTCGGCCTCGATCTCCTTGCGCTCTTCGGGCGTGGTCACGAAGCTGCCCATGCCGGGCTCTGTACGAATCAGCCCGTCCGCGCGAAGGGCGCGCATGACCTTCTGACCGGTGCCACATGCGGACCCTCCGGAGAGATCACCTACGCGTCGAATGGGCGCTACCGCTCGGCGCTCTCGAACGACTCCGCCCGCTGGCCTGGACCTGCGCATGCCGGGCTTGGACCTGCGCATGCCGGGCTACGGTGTACGAGCTGTGCTCCAGCGGCAGCAAGGGCCTCATCCGGCGCACCGTCCAGCACAGCGACGGGCACGTGGTGCATGAGACACACTCAATGTCGATCAACGACGCCTGGACGGCTCCGCTCGATAGGTACGCCGCAGTCCCTGCAACACCGGTTTCTGAAACCCTCTCCCTGCCCCTCGTACGCCGTCGACTCACCGCGCAGCGGCAGCGGGCCGGGGACGGAGCGGCAAGCCCGGCTCGCGTGTACGTTCGCCGGTCGCCGTTTCTCGGCCATGCGTACGTCTACCCGATCCCGTAGTCGCCTACGTGCAACGCAGGTCCAAGGGGTTGGAGTCGATGTCCGAGAACTCCACAACAACGGACCCGCCGGCGGGGGACTCCGCATAGATCTGCGCAGGGTTGGAGACTCCCGCAATGTCGGCCTTGTTGTAGTAATCCCGGATGTCTGCCAGCGATAGTTCGGTCTGAAGCGTCAAGCGCACCATGTATTCGCAGTAGTCGCCGTTGGCGTCTGGCGCCCTGTCGATCGCAGCATCGCTGTCGCTGACCTGTGTCCTTGGCGGGAGAGGGTACGCAGAGACGCGGCCCTGGAACTTGTCGAGCCGAGCATTCTCCTCCCAGATCGGTGGCACGAAGAGCCAGAGCGCCCCGGCTAAGGGAATGAGCACCACAGCTGTAAGGCAACCCATCAAGATCCGCATGAAAGCCCCCTATGTCGGTGTGTGACTGTCTATCGGATCAGTCGCACGGCTGTCACAAACAAGCCAGGCAAGCCGCGCTTCGGAAACATTCGTCAACTACCTTCCGACCGATTCCAGATCCGATATCCCGGTGCCGACGGCAAATTCCGAGTCGATGACGCGACCTACGAACGGGAGCGCGAGTGCCTCGACTGCCTCGGCGACGACCAGGCCGAAGGGGGCGGAAGATGAATTCGATCATACAGACGGCTACAGCTGGCTTCTCGCCGAACCAGGAAGAGGGCGATATGGTCGCGCGACCAGCTCACGAACCTCGGCGTCAACGCCGAGCTTGGGGACAACAACAGGGCTCTCATGGTGCACCAGCGTGAGCCGGGGATGCCGGTGTGGGTGTTCGTCGGATTCGGCGGAACTTACTACTCCTGGCAGTGCGCCGAGCAGAGGCACCTGGGGGCAGCGAACGTCCTAGCCGAGTACGTCGCCAGCTGATGACCGGCGCGGCGAGACAGGTGCGTTCCCTGCCGGAGGGGGTAGGGATTGCCGCCGCCTGGTCTCGTCGCACCGCTTCCAGCAGGCAGTTGCGGTGGCGCCCCCGCGGCGACCTTCCCCGCCCGGCCGCTGTGCTGCCTGCCGGTTGAGCGTGCCTGAGTAGGTAGTCTCCTGGGCGGCGGTCCACATTCTCGGCTGTCCACGCCCGTCCGGGGTCGTTGTCACTCAGATAGTTACTCAGTAGGGATAGGCCCTCGGATCGCATGTCGGGCGCCGCCGTACGGCAGTGCACCCGCTTGATCTTCGTCAAAGCGATCCGACAGAATGATCTCCGGAAGAGGGGGCATACCTCCGCGCCCCGAGGAGCTGACTCAAGTGGACTTCACAGTGGCATGGGCAGTCACGCTAGGGCTCGGGTGCGTCGTTGCTGTATCCGGGATATACACACTCGCTACCAAGCGGCTCCCCCGCCCGTTGTGGGGCAGGCGTACGCAATATGAACCGCGCCGTCACGGCTTGGGACAACTATTCATGGGCCTCTTCTCCGTTTTCCTGTCGATGTCCAATATGGTGATGGGCCGGTCACACGCATTGTCCCTGGCACTGATCTTTCTAGCGATCGGATGCACCGCGGCGGGTTCGTGGTTCCTTCTCTCGGCGATGACCTCCCGCCGCACACCTTGAGCGCGCCCACCCGTTCGACGGAATTTGAGCCCCTACCTGGGCAAACGTTTCATCGAGCTCCCCGACTCTCTCCTCGCCCCAGACGATGGTCACCAAGTGGCATGCGGCAGACCGGTGAGCGTTGTGTGAACGCGCCGCGCCTGCTCAAGGAAGCCCAGGACATCGCGCAGGATAAGACGGGGGACCGATGGAAGGACACGGGCCTCGTGTCTGCACACGCACGGGTACTCCCGTCACCGCGCGCAACGTACGGCGCGACTTCCGGAAGGTCGTCGAGGCGCGAGGCCCACCAGACGGAAGTGGTTACCTCGCGAGCTGCGGCACAGCTTCGTGTCCGTGCTGTCAGACTCCGGCATCCCCATCGAGGACATCTCACGCCTGGTCGGGCACCCCAACACGGTGGTCACCGAGACGGTCTACCGGCACCAGATCCGCCCCGTGATCATGCAAGGAGCTGCGGCGAGGCCCGCTCGACGTGGCCTCATGGCACGCCCATGCTCAAGAGCGTCGACGCTCACGAATCCCCGCCTCAACCCGCAAGCCAACGCCGATCAGGGCCATGATCCACAGACCAACGAGCCATGGCCACGAGGGGGATCGTTCATCGAAGATCAGAATCCCGAACGATATGGCGACACCGGCGACCATGGACACAGTCCCTATGGTTCGGACCGTTTCATAGTTCTCGGGGGCATTGGTCGGCGAACGGGAGAGCTGGGGATCCTCGGGCTCCGTCACAGCGCAGAGCATCCCACATGGGATCGAACGGCAGGAATCCCTACCTATCGCTCCGCCCGCCCGCGTGAGCTAATGACACGAAGCCCCGTAGCAAGATCGCTACGGGGCTTCGTGATGCAGGTGGGCGGTACTGGTATCGAACCAGTGACCCCTCGCTTGTAAGGCGAGTGCTCTACCGCTGAGCTAACCGCCCCTGATCGGCACTACACCTTACGACACCAACGGCTCCGATCGCACATCCATCACCCACCCGGGCCCCAGGTCCTCCCGCCCCGCCGCTCGCCACCCCAGCAGAGCCGCCCCCAGCATGCCGGCGTCGACGCCCAGGGCGGCCGGCAGCAGGGGTGGGGCGTCGCGGAAGGCGAGGCGTTTGACGAGGCGGGTGCGGACGGGGTCGAAGAGGGCGGGGCCCGCCTCGGCCAGGCCGCCACCCAGGACGATCATGGAGGGGTCCAGGAGCAGGGTGTACGTGGCCAGGGCCAGCGACAGGGCCTCCACGGCCTCGTCCCACACCTCCACGGCCAGGGGGTCGTCCGAGGAGACGACCTGTTCGGCGCGGACGCCCTCGATGCCGGCGCGCAGGCTGTAGCGTCTGCCGACCGAGGCCGCCGACGCGTACGTCTCCAGGCAGCCGAACTGGCCGCACGCGCACTGCTCCCCGTCCGGGAAGACCGGGATGTGGCCGATCTCGCCGCCCCAGCCGGAGGAGCCGCCGTACGGCTGACCGTGGACGATCATGGCGCCGGCGATGCCCGTGCCGATGGGCAGGAAGAGGAAGTCGGGCACGCCGCGGCCCGCGCCGAGGACGCTTTCCGCCAGGCCGCCGGTGCGTACGTCGTGACCGAGCATGACCGGCACGTCGAGGGAGGTGAAATCGGAGGCCGGGACGTCACGCCAGCCGAGGTTCGCCGCGTAGACGGCCGTGTCTTCGGACACCAGCCCCGGCACGGCCAGGCCGACGCCTGCCGGGATGCCGTCGCCGGAGTCGGCCAGGTGGCTGATGAACTCCCGGATGGCGGCCACGACGGCCTCCGGGCCCTCGGCACGCGGGGTGGGGCAACGCTCGCTCAGGAGTACCGCGCCGGACTCGCTGACCAGACCGCCCTTCATGGACGTGCCACCGACGTCGAGCGCCACCACGAACGAACTCATTGCAGACACGCAGCAGACGATAGCGCAGCGCAGCAAATGTCCGGAAAGCTGAGACGGCCGGCCCGGGTCAGGCCCGGCCGAGCACCCGGTTCAGTGCCGCCTCGACCTCGGCCGACAGCCCGGGCGGAGCGCCCGAACCCGCCATCGCGTCCGACCCCACGAACGCGTCCGCGCGTGCCTGCCGTACGGATCCGCAGGCCCTGCACTCCACCTCGCCCAGACGGCAGATCAGCGACGTGGACCCGCAGGTGCCGCAGGCCTCGAGGTCGAGGTCGTGCAGCCGTTGACAGTCCGGGCAGATGAGCACCTGGGTCTCACGGCGAACCCCCCGCTTCCACGGGCTGGCGCCACGGACGGGGTCCGTCTGCCGGGCCCCGCAGCGGTAGCAGGGCATCGTTTCCTCCGTTAAGAAATGTCGGCGAGTGCCTTGATGTAGTCGGCCACGTCACGCGCCTGGCCGGTCGGATTGACCACCGACCACCGGATCACGCCCGCGCCGTCGATGATGAAGGTCCCCCGTAGAGAAATCCCCTTCTCGTCATCGAACACACCGTACGCCCGCGCGACCTGTCCATGTGGCCAGAAATCGGAGAGCAGCGGAAACTCGTAACCCTCTCGATCCGCCCAGGCACGATGGGTGAACATGGAGTCGACCGAGACCGTGAGGACCTGCGCGTCGGCATGGAAATAACGCAGTGCCGACAGCTCCTGATGGCACACGCCGCTGAAGGCAAGCGGATAGAAGACCAGCACGACCTTCCTCCCCCGGAAGTCTGACAGCTTCACCGGAGTGCCGTGCTGGTCCCGCAGTTCGAAGTCTGGAGCAAGGGCGCCGACCTCGGCAGGACGTTCGTTCACACACGCCATCCTGCCGCATGGCAGGCGCTCAGGCTCCCTAGCGTCGGCCCTTCGGCGTGACCAGTCTGGTCCCGGACCAATCAGGCGCGGCGGAGATGCTGCTGGTCTGCGAGAGACCCGCGGTAGCGGCATCCTCCCCGATGTCGCTCGGCTCCACATGGCCGTCGCGCCCGGCCTTGGGAGTCAGCAGCCAGATCTGGCCGGCTTCGGCGAGAGCTCGCATGGCGTTGGTGAGGACGTCGAAGAGGTCCCCGTCTCCGTCGCGCCACCACAGCAGCACCACGTCGACGACGTCGTCGGTCTCCTCATCCAGCAACTCGTTACCAGTCAGGTCCTCGATGGAGTCGCGAAGCTCGTCGTCGACGTCCTCGTCCCAACCGATCTCCTGCACCACCTGACCCGGCTTGAGGCCGAGCCGTTCGGCCAGGCCGCGCTCACTTTGCGCCTGACCCGCGGTCGCGCTCACGTTTATCCCTCCTGCTTGAGTGGCCCCGCATATGCGGTTTATCGCTTCGGGACAGTCCACACGCTGTGACCCTTAGTCGTCAACGGTCGCCACGGGTACGGCCGTAGACAGCCTGAATCAATCCGACAAAAACGACAGGCGTACCTGGCGTTGCGGGTTGTCGACGTTGAGGTCGACGAGTGCGATGGACTGCCAGGTGCCCAGCGCCAGCCGCCCGCCGAGCACGGGGATGGTCGCGTACGGCGGGATGAGCGCGGGCATGACGTGTGACCTGCCATGACCGGGCGACCCGTGGGCATGACGCCACCTGTCGTCGGCCGGTAGCAGGTCGCGCAAGGCGGCGACGAGATCGTCATCGCTGCCCGACCCCAGTTCGACCAGTGCCACCCCGGCGGTCGCGTGCGGGACGAAGACGTGCAGCAGCCCGTCCTCCCCCAGAGCCCGCACGAAGTCCGCGCATTCCGAGGTGATGTCGTGCACCGTCTCCCGTGAACCCGTGGCCACGGAGATGATCTGAGATCTCACACACGAATCCTACTTAGGCACGACGACCGCATCGGGGCCGGGAAACACCAGGCCTGTGTGCCCATCGTCGAACCGCACGATGTACGGGGGCCCGCCGTTGGATCCCTTGATCTCCATGATGATCCCGTTGCGGTCCCGCTCACCCACGGTGTTGCCGTGCATCAGGAGCCGATCGCCTACCGTCGCGTTCATACCTCCAGACTCGTACGCGGACGCCCGTACGGAAAGAGGCATATCCGCCTCCCTCTGAAGGCGGAGGGAGAATCATGACCGAACCGTTACAGTGCGCCCTCGCGGCCCGGCCCGATCGCACCCGCGTGAGTGACGCCATCCCCCTTGGGGGACACTCACAGGACGCATACGGTGAAATTACGTAGCTTTTCCGTACTTGTTAAATTGGCCGTCGCCTGTAACCTTGGCCCGGGATTCGTCCTACCATCGGTGGTCTAGGCCACCAATGGTGACCCTGCCAGCAGGGACACCCTGGTTACCGGCCAGTAGAGATGCACTTTCTACGGCAAGCGACCAGGATGGAAGGCGACCCAGACCAGACATCAGTCATCCTCGGAAGGCGAGACCCAGTGGCTTCCGGACGCCAGCGATTTTCGATCATCAGCGACGGCCTACCCAGCCAGCTGCCTGATGTCGACCCCAGTGAGACCAACGAGTGGCTCGAGTCCCTCGACAACGTGGTCAAGACGGAGGGCCGCAGCAGAGCCCGCTACCTCATGCTCCGCATGCTGGAGCGCGCTCGCGAGCACCAGGTCGGCGTGCCGGGCCTGCGCAGCACCGACTACATCAACACGATCCCGCCGGAGCGCGAGCCCTGGTTCCCCGGCGACGAGCACGTCGAGCGGCGGATCCGCGCCTACATCCGCTGGAACGCCGCGATCATGGTGACCCGCGCCAACGCGCGCACCAACGTCGGCGGCCACATCGCCACCTACGCCTCGGCCGCGTCCCTGTACGAGGTGGGCTTCAACCACTTCTTCCGCGGCAAGGACCACGGTGAGTCGGGCGACCAGGTCTTCTTCCAGGGCCACGCCGCGCCGGGCATCTACGCCCGCGCCTACCTGGAGGGCCGCCTCAACGAGGCGCAGCTCGACGCGTTCCGGCAGGAGCTGTCGCACGGCTTCCACGGCCTGCCCTCCTACCCGCACCCGCGGCTCATGCCCGACTTCTGGGAGTTCCCGACCGTCTCGATGGGCCTGGGGCCGATCGGGGCGATCTACCAGGCGCGGTTCAACCGCTACCTGCTCAACCGCCAGCTCAAGGACACCAGCCGCAGCCACGTGTGGGCGTTCCTGGGTGACGGCGAGATGGACGAGCCCGAGTCGCTCGGCGCGATCGGCCTGGCGGCCCGCGAGGAGCTCGACAACCTCACCTTCGTCATCAACTGCAACCTGCAGCGGCTCGACGGCCCGGTACGCGGCAACGGCAAGATCATTCAGGAGCTGGAGTCCTACTTCCGCGGCGCCGGCTGGAACGTCATCAAGGTCGTCTGGGGCCGCGACTGGGACCCGCTGCTGGCGGCCGACGTCGACGGCGTGCTGGTCAACCAGATGAACACCACGCCCGACGGCCAGTTCCAGACCTACTCCGTGGAGTCGGGCGGCTACATCCGCGACAACTTCTTCGGCGGCGACCCGCGCCTGCGCAAGATGGTCGAGCACCTGTCCGACGACGACATCCGCAAGCTGTCGCGCGGCGGCCACGACTACCGCAAGGTCTACGCGGCCTTCAAGGCGGCCCGTGAGCACGTCGGCCAGCCGACGGTCATCCTGGCCCAGACCATCAAGGGCTGGACGCTGGGCAAGGACTTCGAGGCGCGCAACGCCACCCACCAGATGAAGAAGCTCACCAAGGCCGAGCTGAAGGAGTTCCGCGACCGGCTCTACCTGCCGATCCCCGACTCCGCGCTCGAAGGCGAGCTGCCCCCGTACTTCCACCCGGGCGACAACGACCCCGAGATCGAGTACATGAAGGAGCGCCGCGCGGCCATGGGCGGCATGCTGCCCAAGCGCGTCATGCGCGCCAAGCCGGTCAAGCTGCCCGCCGACAACGTCTACGAGCAGTTCGGCAAGGGCTCCGGCAAGCAGCAGGTGGCCACCACGATGGCCTTCGTCCGGCTGCTGAAGGACCTGATGCGCGACAAGGAGATCGGCCACCGGTTCGTGCCGATCATCCCCGACGAGGCCCGTACGTTCGGCCTCGACGCTATGTTCCCGACGGCGAAGATCTACTCTCCGCACGGCCAGACGTACGAGGCCGTCGACAGGGAGCTGCTGCTGTCGTACAAGGAGCACACCCAGGGTCAGATCCTGCACGAGGGCATCACCGAGTCGGGCTCGATGGCCTCGGCGATCGCGGCGGGCACGGCCTACGCCACGCACGGCGAGCACATGATCCCGATCTACATCTTCTACTCGATGTTCGGCTGGCAGCGCACCGGCGACCAGATGTGGCAGATGGCCGACCAGATGGGCCGCGGCTTCCTGCTCGGCGCGACCGCCGGCCGCACCACGCTCAACGGCGAGGGCCTACAGCACGAGGACGGCCACACGCCGCTGATCGCCTCGACGAACCCGGCCGCGGTCTCCTACGACCCGTCGTGGGCCTTCGAGGTCGCGCACATCGTCAAGGACGGCCTGCGCCGGATGTACGGCGAGCAGCAGGAGAACGTCTTCTACTACCTGACGATCTACAACGAGCCCTACACGCAGCCCCCGCAGCCCGCGGACCTCGACGTGCAGGGCCTGCTCAAGGGCCTCTACCGGTTCGCCGAGGCACCTCAGACGCAGGGGCCGAAGGCCAACATCCTGTCGTCGGGCGTAGCGGGGCCGTGGGCCGTCGAGGCCCAGCGGCTGCTGGCCGAGGAATGGGGCGTATCGGCCGACGTGTGGTCGGCGACCTCCTGGACCGAGCTGCGCCGCGACGCCCTGGAGTGCGAGGAGCACAACCTCCTCAACCCCGACGCCGAGCCGCGCGTGCCGTACGTCACCCAGGCCCTCTCGCAGGCCAGCGGCCCGTTCGTGGGCGTCAGCGACTACATGAAGGCCGTGCAGGACCAGATCGCGCAGTGGGTTCCGGGTGACTGGTCCTCGCTGGGCACCGACGGGTTCGGCCTGTCCGACACCCGGTCCGCGCTGCGCCGCCACTTCCACGTCGACGCCGCCTCGATCACGCTGGCCGTGCTGACCAGCCTGGTCAAGCGGGGCGAGCTCGACGGCGAGGTGCTGCGCGAGGCGATCGCCCGCTACCACCTCAAGAACGGCGTGACCGAGGCCGGTGGCGCGGAGAGCAACGACACCCAGTCGATGGGCGTCTGAGCACGCCACGACGGACGACGACGCCCTCGCGGAAGATCTTCCGCGAGGGCGTCGCCCTTTCGGGCCGACACGCTGAGGAGGGATACGTGCACCCTCGCTCCGTTGGTACGGACTCACGTATTGTGGGGAAAACTTCCCCCTGAGAGTCCGAGGGGGAGATGGAATGCGACGGGTCCTAGCCGGTGTCACGCTTGCCACAACGGCGGCCGCCTGCATGAGCGCACCGGCGAAACCGGCCGTCGACGGGGATGTCGGCGCCGCCCAGCAGATCGCCTGGGGGCCGTGCACGGACATCAAGCGGCCCAACGGGCAGAAGCCGGCCAGGCAGGACACCTCCGTACGGTGCGGGAAACTGGCCGTGCCCCTCGACTACGCCGAACCCGATGGCGACAAGATCGAGATCGCGCTCATCAAGCTCCCCGCCACCGACCAGAGCAAGCGGCTGGGCTCACTGGTGTTCAACTTCGGCGGTCCGGGCGGCTCCGGCGTCGACACGCTCGACCAGGCCGCCAAGTCGCTGACCAGCCTGCGTACCCGCTATGACCTGGTCAGTTTCGACCCGCGCGGCGTCGAGCGGAGCTCGGGGGTGCGGTGCGGCGACGGCAGGGAAATGGATGAGTTCATGGCCCTCGACACGCTGCCCGACAACGAGCAGACCCGCGAGGAGGGCGACGCGGCCAACAAGAAGTTCGCCGATCTCTGCGAGAAGAACTCCGGCAAGATCCTGCCGTACGTCGGCACGGTCAACGCCGCCCGCGACATGGACCGGCTGCGCGCCGCGGTGGGCGACGCGAAGCTCAACTACTTCGGCATGTCGTACGGCACGCAGCTCGGCGCGGTCTACGCCACCGAGTTCCCCAAGAAGGTCGGCCGTACGGTGCTCGACGCCCCGCTCGACCCCACGGTCACCTTCGAGCAGCGCACGCTGGCCCAGACCCGCGGCTTCCAGCAGGCCTACGAGAGCTTCCTGAAGGACTGCGTCAAGGGCGGCACCTGTGAGGTCGGCGACGACGTGGCGACGGCCAGCGCGAACGTCGATCGGCTGATGAGCCGACTCGCCGCCAAGCCGATCAGGGTCGGCGATCGGGACCTCACCCAGGGCCTGGCCTCCACCGGCGTCGCCGCCGCCCTCTACTCGCAGTTCGCCTGGCCGTTCCTGGGCAACGCGCTCGGCGCGGCGCTCAAGGGCCAGGGGCAGGCGCTGCTCTACCTGGCCGACTCCTACAGCGGCAGGTCGGCGAACGGCACATACTCCACGCAGATGACCAGCTTCCCGGCGATCACCTGTGCCGACAGCGCCGAACGACCCGACGAGGCCACGCTGCGGCGCACCGAGGACGAGGCGGTGAAGCTGTCGCCGCTGTTCGGCAGCGAGGGCGCGGGCGGGCTGTGCAGCGTCTGGCCGGTCAAGGGCAGCGACGAGGCCAGGCACGTCGACGCGGCGGGCTCGGGGCCGATCGTGGTGGTGGGCGGCAAGGGCGACCCGGCCACGCCGTACGAGTGGGCGCCCAAGCTGACCAAGCAGCTCAAGACGGCCACGCTGGTCACGTACGAGGGCGAGGGGCACGGCTCGTACCTGTCGGGCAACAAGTGCGTCAAGCGGTTCGTCGACGCCTATCTGCTCGCCGGCAAGGTGCCCGAGAAGGGTGCCTCCTGCAAGGCGGTCTGACCTAGGCTCGGACGCGTGACGGACTATTGCTCACTGGTGGAGAGCGAGACCGCCCGGCTGGCCGAGCTGGCCACCGGCGCCGATCCCGCCGCTCCGGTGCCGCCCTGCCCCGGCTGGACCCTGGCGGATCTGATCACGCACGTCGGCTCCCTGCACCGGTGGGTGCTGCACATCGTGGAGACACGGCGGCAGGAGCCGATCTGGCCCCATCAGGTGCCCAACGGCCTGGCCGAGGGACAGCGCGGCGATCCGGCCTGGCTGGTGGCGGGCGCGCGGGAACTGGTCGCCACGCTGCGGGCGACGGACCCGGACACGCCGGTCTGGGCCTGGGGCGGCGACCGGCGCGCGGGCTGGTGGGCCCGGCGGATGCTGTTCGAGCTGGTCATTCACCGCTGTGACGCCGAGCTCGCGGTCGGCGTGGCGCCCGTCGTCGCCGCGCCGATCGCGATCGACGGGATCGAGGAGCTGCTGGACTCCCTGCCGCACGCCTCCTGGGTCACCAAGCAGCTGGCGGAGCTCGGCGCGGAGGGGGCCACGATCCACCTCCACGCCGGCGACGGCGAATGGACTCTCACCCAGGGCCCGGCGGGCCGGATCACCTGGGCGCGCGGCCACGCGAAGGGCGACGTCGCCGTTCAGGCCCCGGTGAGCGACCTGCTGCTCATGTTGTACGGCAGGCGCTCCCCCGACGGGCTGACCGTCCACGGCGACCGCGCCTTCCTGGACCGCTGGCTGACGGCCGCCTCGCTCTGACAGGTGAGGCCCTGGACACGCCGCCACTCGGCGGTCGGCAGCGGGTCCAGGGCGGGTGACCGCTCGCCTGAGCGGCTCCGCGCGTGCCCGGTCAGCGGGGAAGGTGCCTTCCTGGGTGCACGCTCGGCCGGGTCACCTGCGGTGGAAGATCCCGAAGAGGTTGCCCGAGCCGTCCTGAAGATAGGCGAAGTCGGTGCCCGCGCCGTCGTCGATGATCTTCGTGACGACCTTGCCGCCCAGCGACTCGGTCTCACGGCACTTCTGCTCCACGTCGGCCACCTGCACGTGGAAGATCGCGTGGCTGGGGAACTCGCCCTTGGTGTTGAAGAGGCCGCCTCCGCGCTGCGGACTGCCCGGATAGCCGATGATCCGGTAGTCGATCGGACCGCCCTCCGAAGCGTCGAACGTCCAGCCGAACAAGCCGCCATAAAACTGCTGGGCACCTTCGGGGTCGTCGGTCGCGACCTCGAACCAGGTAACCGTGTTGTCCATCGTCGTCTCCCTTGTTTCTCGAACAAGACAACGATCTAACGGCTGAGCGACAACCCTATGTCGGTGTTTTCGATTGATTAATCGAGCATCGTGCCGTGCACGATCATCTCCGGGACGTCGGGGGCGAACCCTTCCAGCGGCCGGTCGGGGCAGCGCTCGGCGGTGACCGAGGCCGCGGCGATCCGGTCGAGCCGGAAGACCCGCACGTCATCGCGCAGGCGGCACCACGCCACGAGATACCAGAAACCGCCACGACCGCCCAGGAACACCCCGGGCTCGACATCGCGCGAGGTCAGCGCGCCCTTCGCGTCGGCGTAGTCGAGCCTGAGCACGCGGCGGCGCAGCAGGGCCTCCTCGATCGCCCGGGAGATGCCCTCGCCGCCCAGCGGCTGGATGTCGGCACCCGGCTCGGG
Source organism: Nonomuraea guangzhouensis (assembly GCF_019396345.1). GTDB lineage: Bacteria > Actinomycetota > Actinomycetes > Streptosporangiales > Streptosporangiaceae > Nonomuraea > Nonomuraea guangzhouensis. The sequence continues at coordinate 414,185 of NZ_JAHKRM010000010.1, forward strand.
CGGCTCGGCGACCATCTGCACCCGTCGCGCCAGCTCCCTGGCCAGGTCACCCTCCGGCCCCGGCATGGCCGCGACCACCTTGCGCAGCGCGCTGCGCGCCTGCCTGCCGAAGGGCTGGTCGCCCGCCCGGCTCAGCGCCACGGCGATGGCGACCGCCTCGGCGGGGGTGAAGTTGAGCGGGGGCAGCGACATCTTCTTGTCGATCGCGTAGCCGCCCTTGCGCCCCGGCTCGGCGTAGATCGGCACCCCTGACTCCTGCAGCGCGGTGATGTCGCGCTCGATCGTGCGCGCACTGACCTCGAACCGCTTGGCGAGCTCCCGGGCGGAACGGCAGCGTGGCGAGATCGCGCGCAGGTCCTCGACGAGCGCGTACAGCCGGTCGGTACGGTTCACACCCGCGACGTTACGCCGCGCCACCGACAATCGCGCGTCCCAAAGCCCCTACCAGGCAGGCGATCCCACTTCAAGCGTGACGCGCCAGAAGAATTCGGACGTTACGCGCGAGCGGAAGCCGGGTGTGGCGTGCGAGCGAAGGTCAGGCGTGACGCGCCAGCAGATCGGCGAGCGGCCAGGTGTTGACGATGCGCGCCGCCTCGATGCCGCACCGGGCGGCGCGCTCGCAGCCGTGGCGCTGCCAGTCGAGCTGGCCGGGCGCGTGCGCGTCGGAGTCGATCGCGAAGTCGCAGCCCATCTCGTAGGCCAGCCGCAGCAGCCGTTTCGGCGGGTCCAGCCGGTCGGGCCGCGAGTTGATCTCGACCGCGACCCCGAACCGGCGGCACGCCTCGAAGACCAGCTCGGCGTCGAAGTCCGACTCCGGCCGGACCCGGCCCCGCCGGCCGCCCGCCTGCACGACCCGTCCCGTGCAGTGGCCGAGCACGTCCACGTGCGGGTTCGCGATCGCCGTCACCATCCGCCGGGTCATCTCATGGCCGCTCATCCGCAGCTTGGAGTGCACGCTGGCCACCACGACGTCGAGCCGCGCCAGCAGCTCGGGCTCCTGGTCGAGCGTGCCGTCGAGGTTGATGTCGACCTCGACGCCGGTCAGGATCCTGAACGGCGCGAGCCGCTCGTTGAGCCGTTCCACCTGGTCGAGCTGCTTCCTGAGCCGCTCGGCGGACAGTCCGTTGGCCACGGTCAGGCGAGGCGAATGGTCGGTCAGCGCCCAGTACTCGTGGCCGAGCGCCTTGGCCGCCTCGGCCATCTCCTCGATCGGCGAGCCGCCGTCGGACCAGTCCGAGTGGCTGTGCAGGTCGCCCTTGAGCGCCGCCCTGAGCGAGGCGGTCTCGTCGTCGAGGTCGGCGCCCTCGGTGGCGCGCATCCGGCGCAGGTACGTGGGCACCTCGCCGTCCAGCGCCTCGGTGATCGCCAGCGCGGTGACCTTGCCGATGCCCGGCAGCTCGGTCAGGCCGCCCACCCGGGCCAGCCGTACCAGCTCGTCGTGGGGCAGCTCGGAGACGACGGCGGCGGCGTTGCGGAAGGCGCGTACGCGGTAGGTGGGCTCGCCGGCCCGTTCGAGCAGGAAGGCGATCTCGCGCAGCGCCTCGACCGGTGTCATGCGTAGATACGTACCCAAGCCAAGTGCAAGCTGTCCGCTCCAGACATTGAACCCGCGAGAGCTGCGCCTATAGGCTGTTCGGCCAATGAAAGCAGGAGCTTGATGGGATATTCGCCGCCCGTGTCGCCTCCCCCGCCGGAGGCCCCCAAGCGGCCGAAGGCGTCGAAGGTGATCACCCTGTCCGTCCTCGGCGTCGTGTCCGTCCTCTTGGTGGGCTACTGCGCGGCCCAGAACGACGACGACGTGTCCGCCGACTGCGTCGACATGAACAACCAGCTGAGCGACGGCTCGTACGAGATCGTCGACGAGTCCCTCTGCGACGATGACGACGACGGCTCGACCCACTTCTACGGCGGTTCGCGCGGCGCCTACCACTGGTACTACGGCGGCACAAGGATCGGCACGCGCGTGCGCGCCGGCACCAGCTACCGCCCCTCCGACGTGAACATCTCCAGCCGCAACGGCCGCTCCATCCAGCGTGGCGGCTTCGGCAGCCACTGGGGCGGCGGAGGCTGACGGTGCGGCGCGAACACGGCACGCCCAGGGACGGCTGGGAGAAGACGATCGAGAGCCAGGGCCTGGCCTATCACCGAGCCGCCCACCCGGAAGGACTCACCCGGCCCTACTGGGACGAGTCCATCCACTACGTCTTCTCCCTGGAGGAGGTGGAGGAGCTGGAGGAGCAGGTCGAGGAGCTGCACGGGATGTGCCTGCGCGCCGTGGAGCACGTCGTCTCGACCGGGCGCTATGCCGACTTCGCCATCCCCTCCTGGGCGCAGGGGGACGTGGCGCGCTCGTGGGAGCGGCGCGACCCGCACCTGTACGCCCGCTTCGACCTGCGCTACGACGGCACGGGCCCGGCCAAGCTGCTGGAGTACAACGCCGACACGCCCACCTCGCTGGTCGAGTCATCGGTGGCGCAGTGGTTCTGGCTCAAGGACGTCCACCCCGACGGCGACCAGTGGAACTCCATCCACGAACGGCTCATCGACCGCTGGCGCGAGCTGACCCTGCCCACGGGGCCGATCCATTTCGCCTGGACGAACATGGACGAGACCGGCGAGGAGGCGATGACCCTGGCCTACCTCCAGGAGACCGCCGAGCAGGCCGGGCTGAGCACGGTCGCCGTCGCCATGGAGGACATCGGCTGGGACGAGCTCAACCGCCGCTTCGTCGACGTCGAGGAGCGGATGATCCGCTCGGCGTTCAAGCTCTACCCGTGGGAGTGGATGCTGGCCGACCCGTTCGGCCGGCACGCCGTACGGCACGCGACCTGGATCGAACCGCTGTGGAAGACCTTGCTGTCGAACAAGGCGCTGCTGGCCGTCCTGTGGGAGCTCTACCCGGACCATCCCAACCTGCTGCCCGCCTACCTCGACGGCCCCCGCAACCTGGACTCCTACATCGCCAAGCCGCTCCTGGGCAGGGAGGGCGCCTCGATGCGCATCGTCACGCCGGACGGCACCCAGGAGACGCCCGGCTCCTACGGCCAGGAGGGCTACGTCTTCCAGGGGTTCGACGCCCTGCCCGACTTCGAGGGCGAGCGGCCGGTGCTCGGCGCCTGGGTGATCGCCGACGAGGCCGCCGGATTGGGTATCAGGGAGACTACTGGCCTGATCACCGACGACACCTCTTCCTTCGTACCTCACCGAATCGAGCATCCATGACCCTGCTGGAGACCCTCGCCCGCGGCGCGGGCGCCATCGCCGCCTACGCCGCCGTGGGCGTCGTGCTGCTGATCGTCGGCTTCTACGTGATCGACCTCGCCACGCCCGGCAAGCTGAGCTCGATCATCCGCACCGAGCGCAACCCCAACGCCACGCTGCTGGCCACCTCGGCGCTGGCCGCGGTGGGCCTGATCGTCGCGGCCTCCATCTGGTCGTCGGGCGGCCGGCTCACCGAGGGCCTGGCCGGCACCGCCGTCTTCGGGCTGGTCGGCATCGTGGTGCAGACCGTGGCCATGCTCGTCTTCGACAAGCTGGTCGGCATCTCGGTACGCGACCTGGTCAAGGAGCCCGAGCTGCAGCCGGGCGCCCGGCTGCTCGCCGTCACCCACGTGGCCATCGGGCTCATCACCGCGGTCGCGGTCATCTGATCCGACCTGGCACTCTAGGAGGCGTGACAGACCGGACCCGGGAGGACACCACCCGCAGGCTGGAGCGGGCCATGGGCTCGCTCGGCACCGCGGCCATGGCGCGCATGGACGATCAGCTCTCGTGGTTCCGCGCCCTCAGCGCCGAGGACCGCTCCTGGGTGGGCCTGGTGGCGCAGGCCGGCATCGCCGCGTTCGTGGAGTGGTTCCAGCACGCGGGCGAGAACCGGCCCACGCCCAGCATCGAGTTCTTCGGCACCGCGCCACGCGAGCTGAAGCGGTCGATCTCGCTCCAGCAGACCGTCGACATCGTCAGGATCGTCGTGGAGGTGGTCGAGGCGCAGACCGACGAGCTGGCCGCGCCGGGCGGCGAGGACCAGCTCGAGCAGGCCATGCTCCGCTACACCCGCGACGTGGCCTTCGCCGCCGCCCACGTCTACGCCCGCGAGGCCGAGGCCAGGGGCGCGTGGGACGCCCGGCTGGAGGCGCTGATCGTCGACGCGCTGGTGCGCGGCGAGGTCGACGACGGGCTGCACTCCTGGGCCGCCGCGCTGGGCTGGACCTCCTCCCCCGTCGTCGTGATCGCGGGCCGCGCCCCCGAGGACGACCCGCGCGCGGTGATCGACGGGCTGCGCGAGAAGGGCCGCCGCATCGGCATGGACCTGCTCGCCGGAGTGCAGGCCGACCGGCTGATCGTGATCGTGGGCGGCGCCAACAGCGTGGACGCCGCGGCCAAGCAGGTCGTGGCCCGCTTCGGGGAGGGCCCGATCGTCATCGGTCCGGAGGTGCCCGACCTGCACGCCGCCGCCAGATCGGCCAAGGCGGCGCTGGCCGGGCTGAAGGCCTCGTCCGGCTGGCCCGACGCGCCCCGCCCGGTGCACGCCGAGGACCTGCTCGCCGAACGGGCGCTCGACGGCGACGACGACGCCAGGGAGCAGCTCATCGAGAACGTCTACCTGCCCCTCGCCGGCACGCCGCTGCTCGATACGCTGGCCACCTACCTGGAGCAGGGCACCTCGCTGGAGGCCACGGCCCGGCTGCTGTTCGTCCACCCCAACACCGTCCGCTACCGGCTCAAGAAGATCACCGAGCTGACCGGCTACCAGCCGACGGAAGGGAGGTCGGCCTTCACCTTGCAGGTGGGGCTGATTCTCGGCAGGCTTTCGGAGAGTGCCGTTACCTGGCGGGCCCTAACGTAACAACGCCGAAACCCCCACTGTAGGATTGCTACAAAACTCCTTGGATAAAGTTCGTACGGATCCTTATCCGCGTGTCGGACTTCTACAGGGCAGTGTGGATTTTGTGCTTGTACTCGTCGCTCCGGGCCAAGGTGCCCAGACACCAGGCTTCCTGACACCCTGGCTCGAACTCCCCGGACTCGCGGATCGACTGGCCGCGTGGTCCGAGGTCGCGGGCCTCGATCTGATCACGTACGGGACCAAGGCCGACGCCGACGAGATCCGCGACACCGCGGTCGCCCAGCCCCTGCTCGTAGCCACCGCGCTGGCCTCGGCCGAGGCGCTCGGCGCGACCCCCGACCTGCTGGCCGGCCACAGCGTCGGCGAGTTCGCCACGGCGGCGCTGGCCGGGGTGCTGACCCCCGAGCAGGCCCTGACGCTGGTCCGCGAGCGCGCCCAGGCCATGGCCAAGGCCGCCGCCGTCACCGAGACCGGCATGACCGCGGTGCTCGGCGGCGTGGAGGCCGAGGTGCTGGCCGCCATCGACAAGCACGGCCTGACCCCTGCCAACGTCAACGGCGCCGGCCAGATCGTGGCCGGCGGCACGCTGGAGCAGCTGGCCGCCCTCAAGGCGGACGCGCCGGCCCGGGCCAGGCTGATCGCGCTCTCCGTCGCGGGCGCCTTCCACACCGAGCACATGGCTCCGGCCGTCGAGCACCTGCGTACGGCCGCCGAGGGCATCACCCCCGCCGACCCGCGGGTCAAGCTGCTGTCCAACGCCGACGGCCAGGTGGTCACCGACGGCGCCCAGCTGATGCGGCGCCTGATCGACCAGGTCAGCAGCCCCGTCCGATGGGACCGCTGCATGGCCACGATGGCCGACCTCGGTGTCACCAGGATGATCGAGTTGCTGCCGGGCGGCACGCTGACCGGCCTGGCCAAGCGCGGGCTGCGGGACGTACGGACCGTGGCGCTGAAGACCCCAGACGATCTCGACGCGGCCAGGGAGCTGATCAAGTGAGGATTCCCGACATCGCCCCGGGCGCCAAGGTGCTGGCCCTCGGCCACTACCAGCCGTCCAATGTCGTCACCAACGACGACCTGGCCAAGACGATGGAGACCAACGACGAGTGGATCCAGTCGCGGGTCGGCATCAAGGAGCGCCGGGTCGCCGGTCCGGCCGAGTCGGTCGAGGACATGGCGGTGCAGGCCGGTGGCAAGGCGCTGGCCGCCAGCGGCCTGTCGGCCGCCGACATCGACCTGGTCATCGTCGCCACCTGCACGCTGGAGACGCAGATCCCCAACGCCGCGGCCGTCGTGGCCCACCGCCTGGGCATCCAGTCGCCCGGCGCGTTCGACGTGAACGCCGCCTGCGCCGGCTTCTGCTTCGCGCTCGGCGTCGCCAGCTCCGCGATCCGCGCCGGCTCGGCCAAGCACGTGCTCGTCATCGGCGCCGAGAAGCTGTCGCAGTGGATCGACTGGACCGACAGGTCCACCGCCGTGATCTTCGCCGACGGCGCGGGCGCCGCGGTGGTCGGCCCCTCCGACACCCCCGGCATCGGGCCGGTAGTCTGGGGCAGCTCGGGTGACAAGTCCGACGCGATCATCATCAACGACCGCCACGACTCTCTCCACCAGGAGGGTCAGACGGTGTTCCGCTGGGCCACCACCGCGTTGCACCCGGTGGCCAAGGAGGCGTGCGAGCGTGCCGGGGTCGACCCGTCGGAGCTGGCCGCCTTCGTACCTCACCAGGCCAACCTGCGCATCATCGAGGCGATCGCGCGTAAGATCGGCGCCGACCAGGCCGTCATCGGGCGCGACATCGTGACCGCCGGCAACACCTCCGCCGCGTCCATCCCGCTCGCGCTCTCGCGCATGCTGGAGCGTGGCGAGGTCCGTTCGGGTGAGCTCGCGCTCATCCTGGGCTTCGGCGCCGGCCTGACCTATGCGGGTCAGGTCATCGAGATTCCGTAAGATCCGGTACGGCTCCGTGCCGTACTCATCAGAGCTTGTACGGCCGTAGCCGTACAGAACCCAGAAAAACCAAAGGAGAAACAGCGACATGGCTGCCACCGAGCAGGAGATCCTCGAGGGCCTCGGCAAGATCATCAACGAGATCACCGGGATCCCGGCGACCGACGTCACCCCCGAGAAGAACTTCGTGGACGACCTCGACATCGACTCCCTGTCCATGGTCGAGATCGCCGTGGCCGCCCAGGACGAGTTCGGCGTCGAGATTCCCGACGACCAGCTCAAGAACCTGAAGACGGTCAAGGACGTCCTCACCTTCATCCAGAACTGACCTCAGTCATCCACTGATCTCAGTTCCCAACTGATCGACAAGGAGCGCGAAACGTGAGTGCAAACCGGGTACGTGTCGTGGTCACCGGGCTCGGCGCGACGACGCCCGTCGGTGGAGACGTCACCTCGACCTGGTCGGCGCTCCTCGCCGGTCAGTCGGGCGTCAAGGCCCTCACCACGGACTGGATCGACACCGTCCCCGTGAAGTTCGCGGGGACGGCCGCGGTCGATCCGACCGAGGTGCTGCCCAGGCCCGAGTCCCGCCGCCTCGACCGCAGCGAGCAGTTCGCCATGGTCGCGGCACGAGAGGCCTGGGCCGACGCGGGCGCGCCCGAGGTGGCGCCCGAGCGGCTCGGCGTCGTGGTGTCCTCCGGCATCGGCGGCATCACCACCACGCTGACCGCCTACGACACCTACAAGGAGCGGGGCTGGAACCGGCTCTCGCCCTTCACGGTGCCGATGCTGATGCCCAACGGCCCGGCCGCCTGGATCGGCATCGATCGCGGCGCCCAGGCCGGCGTGCACGCCACCGTCTCGGCCTGCGCGTCCGGCGCGGAGGCCATCGGCTACGCGATGGACATGATCAGGTCCGGCCGGGCGGACGTGGTGGTCGCGGGCGGCACCGAGGCGGCGATCCACGGCCTGAACGTGGCCGCCTTCGCCGCCGCGCGCGCCATGTCCACCCGCAACGACGACCCCGAGGGCGCCTCGCGGCCGTGGGACCGCGACCGTGACGGGTTCGTGCTGGGCGAGGGCGCGGGCATCATCGTGCTCGAGTCCGAGGAGTACGCCAAGGCACGCGGCGCGCGGATCTACGCCTACGCATCGGGTGTCGGCTACTCCGCCGACGCCCACCACATCACCAATCCCGAGCCGGAAGGCCGGGGCATCAGCATGGCGATGACCCAGGCGCTCACCGATGCGGGCATCACCGGCCATGACGTCAAGCACGTCAACGCGCACGCCACCTCCACCCCGGCGGGCGACGTCATCGAGGTGCAGGCGGTGGCCAAGGCCATCGGCACCCACCCGCTGGTCACCTCGACCAAGTCCATGACCGGCCACCTGCTGGGCGGCGCGGGCGGCATCGAGTCCGTCTTCACGATCAAGGCGCTCCAGGAGCGCCTCGTGCCCGCCACCATCAATCTCGACAGTCTCGACGACGGCATCGAGGTGGACCTCGTCTACGGCGAGAACCGCCCGCTGCCGCAAGGCGACATCGCCGCGGTCAACAACTCGTTCGGATTCGGTGGCCACAACGTGGCCGTCGTGTTCAAGGGGGCTTAAATGACTGTGCTCGACAATCGGGTCGTTCCGCAGGGCTCCGATCAAGAGCCGGCCGACCCCCGTGACCCGATCGTCCGGCTGACCGCGCTGCTCGACGAGGGCTCGGTGCGGCTGATCACTCCTGAGGACAGGAGCGGCGTGCTCGCCGCCATGGGCCGCGTCGAGGGTGTCCCCGTCGTCGCCTTCTGCAGTGACGCCCGCTTCCAGGGCGGCGCGATGGGCAGCGAGGGCTGCGAGCACATCGTGCACGCCTACGACGTGGCCGTCCGTGAACGGGTGCCGGTCATCGGGATCTGGCACTCCGGCGGTGCGCGACTCGCCGAAGGCGTCGAGTCGCTGCACGCCGTCGGCCGGGTCTTCAGCGAGATGACCAAGGCCTCGGGCGTGGTGCCGCAGATCTCCGTGGTCGTCGGCGCCGCCGCCGGTGGCGCCGCCTACGGGCCGGCGCTGACCGACCTGGTGATCCTGGCCGACTCGGGCCGCATCTTCGTCACCGGGCCCGACGTGGTCCGCAGCGTCACCGGCGAAGACGTGACCAGCGCCGCGCTGGGCGGCCCCGAGCCGCACAGCAAGCGCAGTGGCGTCGTCCACATCGTCACCAAGACCGAGACCGACGCGCTGCTGCGCGCGCGGCAGCTCGCCGTGCTGCTCGGCCACCAGGGCCGGGTCCGCACCACGGGCATCGACGAGGTCGACTTCTCCACGCTGCTGCCCGAATCGGCGCGGCGTGCCTACGATGTCAAGCCGCTGGTCAACGGCCTGCTCGACGAGCCGGGCATCGAGCTGCACCCCAAGTGGGCACCCAACATCGTCACGTCGCTGGGCCGCCTCGGTGGCCGGACGGTCGGTGTGATCGCCAACAACCCGATGCGGCTGGGTGGCTGCCTCGACGCCACGTCCGCCGAGAAAGCTGCCCGCTTCGTTCGTATGTGTGACGCTTTCGGCGTCCCATTGGTTGTCCTGGTGGACGTGCCCGGTTATCTCCCGGGTGTCGGACAGGAGCACGACGGCGTGGTCCGCCGCGGCGCCAAGCTGCTGCACGCCTTCGCCGAGGCGTCGGTGCCGCGCATCACGCTGGTCACGCGCAAGGCGTACGGCGGCGCGTACATCGCCATGAACTCCCGCGCGCTGGGCGCCACCAAGGTGTTCGCCTGGCCGACGACCGAGATCGCGGTCATGGGCGCGGTCGCGGCGGTGCGCATCCTGAAGCGGCGCGAGCTGGCCGCCGCTCCCGAAGAGGAGCGGGCCGAGCTGGAGCAGCGGCTGGCCGAGGAGCACGAGAAGCTGGCGGGCGGGCTCGAGCGGGCGCAGCAGCTGGGCGTGATCGACGAGGTCATCAAGCCGGAGGAGACCCGGGGCGCGATCGCCAAGGTCCTCGCCCAGGCCACCCCGGCCAGGGGGGCCCACGGCAACATCCCCCTGTAAGTCGTGTGAAAAGGGGCCCCGCACCTCATGGGTAGATCGGAAGA
>NZ_JAHKRM010000100.1 GCF_019396345.1 Nonomuraea guangzhouensis
GGCGGCCACGCCGACCAGCACGCTGCGGATGCCGTCGCGGTAGCCGGCCGGGCGCCCGAGCGGGTCGTCGCCGGGGCCGCGGAAGACGTCGTCCAGCAGCAGCCGGTCGCCGCCGCCGTGGCCGCCCGCGCCCTGCTCGATGGCGATCTCCTCCGGCTCCTTCCAGTGCTGGTGCAGGGTGAGCCGCTCCCAGGCGCCGGCCGCGTGCTGCTTGGTGGCGGCGCTCGGGTCGATCGCGGCGTGCGGCGGCGTCCAAGATCGCTCGCACACCTCCAGCTCGACGCGCCCGGCCGTGCCGTTGAAGACCACGCGGTAGCCCTCGTACGGGGCGTGCGCGGTGAGGGAGTAGGTGAGCACGGCCCGGTTGGCGTAGCGGACCAGGACCGACATGTTGTCGTCGATCGTCACACCCGGCCCGAAGACGTCCTGGTCACGGATGTAGCCGTCCTCGTGCTCGGCGTCCAGGTAAAGGCGCTTGAGGTGCTCGTCGGCGGAGATGTCCAGGATGAACGGGTCGGTGCCCAGACCGAGCGCGCCCTGGCCACGGGCGGGGCGCGAACCCCTGGGCAGAGCCTGGCCGTAGAAGCGCAGGTCTGTCTGGGCGAAGACGAGCTCCGGCGCCGCCGCGAGCCACCAGTTGACCAGGTCGAAGTGGTGGGTGGACTTGTGGACGAGCAGCCCGCCCGAGTTGGCCCGCTCGCGGTGCCAGCGGCGGAAGTAGTCGGCGCCGTGGATGGTGTCGAGCGCCCAGTCGAAGTGGACCGAGGTGACCTCGCCGATCTCACCCGCGCTGATCAGCCGTTTCACCGCCGAGTTGCGCGGCGAGTAGCGGTAGTTAAAGGTGACCACCAGTTTGCCCGGGTTGCGCTCGGCGGCTGCGGCGATGGCCTCGCAGCCTTCTGCGTCCACCGTGAGCGGCTTCTCCACGATGACGTCGAGCCCGGCGTCGAGCGCGGCGACGACGTAGCGGGCGTGCGTCGCGTCCACCGTGGTGACCACGACGGCGTCGGCCAGCTCCAGCAGCTTGCCGAACTCGTCCGGGTGGAAGCGGGGCACGTCGCCGATGCGCTCGGCGTAGTAGTCCATGCGCGTCTGGTTGGTGTCGCAGAGGCCGACGATCGTCCCCGTGTCCCGCCAGTCGCCCAGCAGGGCGTCGATGTACATCCGGACGCGATGACCGAGGCCGACGAAGGCGTACCTGGTGCTCAACTTCTCTCCCCGAGTGGAGTGGTGGCTGGGGGTTCGGCACCCCCAGCCGGGATCAGACCTCAGCCGGCGACGGCGGCGTTGGCCTCGGTCAGGAACTTCTGCGCGGCGGCGTCCGGTGTCGTCTTGGCGAAGACGACCTCCTCGGTGATGCGCTTGAGGATGTCATCCACCTGGAGGGCGCCCTTCGGCGGCGCGGCGATCGGGCCCAGCTCGCTCCTGACCTCGTCGATGAAGGCCAGCGTCTTCTGGTCGACGGCCGGCAGCTTGTCCTTGACGGCGGCCAGCACCTTGGCGTTGATCGGCAGACCGCGGTCGCTCAGCAGGATCGCGGCCGCGTCCGGGTCGTTGGTCATGAAGTCGATGAACTTGGCGGCTTCCGCGGGGTGCTCGGACTTGGCGCCGACCGTGTAGAACATCGACGGCTGCAGGAACATGCCGCCGGTGGTCGCCTCCTTCGTCTTCGGCATGCGCAGCAGGGTCAGTTCCTGGCCGGACGCCTTGGACAGGCCGCCGAGCTGGTTGCTCCACCACATGCCCGTCGCGCCCGTGTTGGTGCCCAGCGGCGACTGTTCGACCCCGCCCGCGATCAGCTCGGAGCTTTTCGCCGCGTCAGGCGAGCCCTTGGTCTGGATGAGCTGCTGGTGGATGCCCCACCAGGCCTTCAGCGTGTCAGCCGAGACGCCCAGCTTCTTGCCGTCGTAGAGCTTCTCGCCGCGCTGGGCCGCGAAGATCTGCAGCCAGGCGGGGTTGTAGTTGTACTCGGCTCCGGTGAGGCCGGTGCCGCTCGCGCTGATCTGCTTGGCCAGGTTGATCCAGTCGTCCCAGGTCCAGCTCTTGTCGTCGGGCACCTGCTGCTTGGCCTTCTCGATCGTCGCCTTGTTGACGAGCATGGAGAAGGCGTTGACGCCGGAGGGGATGCCGTACTGCTTGCCGTCGATGTTGCCGGCGGCGAGCGCCTGCTGGTCGAAGTCGGTCGTGGGCACCTTGCCCGCCATGTCCGCGAGGGCGCCGCGTCCGGCGTACTCACCCAGACCGCGGATCTCGATGCTCATGACGTCGGGGGCGTCGTTCGCCGCCACCTTGGTGGCAAGTTTCTCGTAATAGTTGGCGAAGTCGGAGAAGTCGCCCTCGACGTTGATGGTGGGGTTCTTCTCCTCGAACTTCTTGATCACCTGCTCGGTGAGCTTCTGCCGGGAGTCGCTGCCCCAGTAGGAGAAGCGGAGTTCGATCTTGTCTCCGCCGGCCTTGTCGTCGCCGCTGCCGCAGGCGGCGACCGACGTCATCACGGTGGCCGCGAGCAGGGCGACCGTCCACATCTTCCTAGGCTTCACGGCTCTACCTCCTGGTTAATGAGTTGCGGGGGGTGTTACTTCAGACCGGTGGTCGCCACACCACGGATCAGGTACTTCTGGCCGGCCAGGAAGAATCCGAAGATCGGCCCCAGCGACACGATCGACATCGCGAACATCGGCCCCCACGAGGACTCGCCGCTGGAGTCGAGGAACTGACGCAGTGCGACGGCGACCGTGAGGTTGTCGGAGTTCGTGAGGTACAGGTTCTGGCTGAAGAAGTCGTTCCAGGTCCAGATGAAGGTGAAGATGCCGGTCGTGGCGAGGGCCGGGGTGCAGAGCGGGAGGATCACCTGGAGGAAGATCCGCCAGTAGCCCGCGCCGTCGATGGCGGCGGCCTCGTCCAGTTCCCGGGGCAGGGTGCGGATGAACTGCACCATGAGGAAGATGAAGAACGCGTCGGTGGCCAGGAACTTCGGCACGATCAACGGCCAGATCGTGTTGATCCAGTCGAGCTTGGAGAACACGATGTACT
>NZ_JAHKRM010000101.1 GCF_019396345.1 Nonomuraea guangzhouensis
GACCGCGGTCCGCCCGAGGCGGGCCGCGGTCGCTCGCGTCCAGGTGCGCCGGGCAGCGGTCATCGCGGTTCGCCCGGCGCGGTCGCCCGCGTCCGGGCACGCCGACGGTCCGAGGCACCGGGCCGCAGTGATCAGCGGCCCGGGCGCGCCGGGCTGCTCAGTCCCGCAGGCGTCGGCGGTCGGGCCGCAGTGATCGGTGGTCCGGGCGGGCCGGGTCGCGCTAGTCGATCCCGTCCGCGACGACCACGTGGGCGCCGATCTCGATCATCCGGCGCTCGCTGCGTGAGTCCGCCACCCGGGCCATGAGGATGGGCGCCCCGCTCGCCGCGAACTGCGGCAACCGGGCGCGGGCCCCGCGGTGCAGGTCGCGGACCACGTCCTCGGCGGCCGACATGTGCACCTTCACGTGCAGCATGATCCCCACCGCCCCCGAGGCGGTGCGCGCCTCGGAGATCCAGACGTGGTGCACGAGCGGGTAGTCCATCAGCAGGTTCCCGATCGCCAGCCGCAGGGCGGGCAGGATCGGGTGCGTGCACCGCCGGTAACCGGGGTCGACCTGCTGCATGGGCCCCGACAGGTGCGGTCGCGGCGCCGGGATCCACGGCAGCGCGGGCGCGTCCGCCGAAGGCGGTGCCACCTGCGCGAGCGCGGCTCCCCGTGACACCGTGGCCATCGCGCCCGTCGCGTACGCGGCGGGGACGGCTCCCGACAGCACCGGATGGGGTCCCGAACGCGTCGAGGCGAGGAAGCGCTGCAGATCGTCGATGGGCACGGCCGCAGCGGCGGGCCCCGCCGCGTCGATCACGATCTCCCGCACGCCCGTGACGCGCTGGATGTCGAGGATCGTGTCCGGATCGCAGGCGGAGAGGGAGTGACTGCCGCGGTGCCGGGCGTACGTAGCCGCGCCCGTGTATCCGAGCAGCACTCTGTCGCCGGCCTGGGTCGTACCCAGGACGACTGAACGGTCTGGTCGCACTGCCACCAGAACCCCACCATCAGCGAGCGCCGCCAGCAGGCGATGTGGATTGCCATGCTGGGCGAGCACGTCGGCAAGCGCAGGATTCCCGATGCTCATATGACGAACCATAGGTAGTCGGTCACGGCTTATCAGGCTAATAGCCAAGAAATCCCCCGATCAAGACAAAGATGCGAGCAGTGTGGATGACTTTGCGGGACGCGGGGTATGGCGGCGGCTGTCTCAGATCCTGGGTCCCTCGTGAACACATTCACAAGCGCGGATAGACTCGGAGCGATCCGAGGGGCCCGGAGACGTGTCCCTCAACACCCGCCCGCCTGCCCCTAAGGATCCACTTCCATGAGCAAGCCCGTCGTACTGGTCGCAGAGGAGCTGTCAGAGGCAGGCCTCGCCGTACTCGCCAACGATTTCGAGGTCCGCCACACCGATGGCGCCGACCGCTCGCAACTCCTGCCCGCGCTCGCCGACGTGGACGCGCTCATCGTCCGCTCCGCCACGCAGGTCGACGCCGAGGCCATCGCCGCGGCGCCCAAGCTGCGCGTGGTCGCCCGGGCCGGTGTCGGTCTCGACAACGTCGACGTCGAGGCGGCCACCAAGGCCGGTGTGATGGTGGTCAACGCCCCGACCTCCAACATCACCAGCGCCGCCGAGCAGACCATCGCGCTCATCCTGGCCAGCGCCCGCAACACGGCTCAGGCGCACGCCGCGCTGAAGAACGGCGAGTGGAAGCGGTCCAAGTACACCGGTGTCGAGCTCGACGAGAAGGTCGTCGGCATCCTGGGTCTGGGCAAGATCGGTCAGCTCGTGGCGCAGCGCCTGCAGCCGTTCGGCGTCGAGCTGATCGCCTACGACCCCTACCTGCCGCCGGCCCGCGCCGACCAGATGGGCGTCAAGCTGGTCAGTCTCGAAGAGGTCATCAAGCAGGCCGACTTCATCACCGTGCACCTGCCCAAGTCCAAGGAGACGCTCGGGCTCATCGGTGACAAGGAGCTGCACGAGGTCAAGCCGTCGGTGCGGATCGTCAACGTGGCCCGCGGCGGCATCGTGGACGAGGGCGCGCTCTACTCGGCGATCAAGGAGGGTCGCGTCGCCGGGGCCGGCATCGACGTGTTCTCCAAGGAGCCCTGCACCGACAGCCCGCTGTTCGAGCTCGACCAGGTCGTCGTCACGCCGCACCTGGGCGCCTCCACCCACGAGGCCCAGGAGAAGGCCGGCACCCAGGTCGCGCGGAGCGTCAAGCTCGCCCTCGCCGGCGAGTTCGTGCCCGACGCGGTGAACGTCCAGGGCGGAGCGGTCGCCGAGGACGTCAAGCCGGGCCTGCCGCTGGCCGAGAAGCTGGGCCGCGTCTTCACCGCGCTGGCGGGCGAGGTCGCCACCAAGCTCGACGTCGAGGTGCGCGGCGAGATCGCCTCGCAGGACGTGCGGGTCCTCGAGCTGGCCGCGCTCAAGGGCATCTTCACCGACGTGGTCGAGGACTCGGTCACGTACGTGAACGCGCCGCTCCTGGCCAAGGACCGCGGGATCTCCGTCAACCTGGTGACCAGCTCCGACAGCCCCGACTGGCGCAACGTGGTCACCGTGCGCGGTGTGCTCGCCGACGGCCGCCGCGTCTCGGTCTCGGGCACGCTGTCCGGCCCCCGGCAGATCACGAAGATCGTCGAGGTCAACGGCTACGAGATGGAGATCGAGCCGACCGCGCACCTGTCGTTCTTCACCTACGTCGACCGGCCCGGCATCGTCGGCGTCGTCGGCCGCCTCCTCGGCGAGCACGGCGTCAACATCGCCTCGATGCAGGTGGCCCGCGACGCCAAGGGCGGCAACGCGCTGATCGCGCTGACGGTCGACTCGGCCATCCCGGCCGAGGTGGTCGAGCAGATCATCACCGAGATCGGCGCCGACAGCGGCCGCTCGGTCGACCTGGAGGACTGACCCGCCCCGTACCAGGACCAACGGCTGCCGCTCTCGCGGCAGCC
>NZ_JAHKRM010000102.1 GCF_019396345.1 Nonomuraea guangzhouensis
CCGAGTAGCCCGAGTACATCAGGGCGTTGTACAGGTTGCGCCGGTGTGCGGGCGCGTACTCGACGGTGAGCGCGATGGCGGTGGGCACGACGCCGCCGAGGCCGAGCCCGGCCACGAACCGGAACAGTCCCAGCAGTTCCGGTGAGGGCGCCAGCGCGCACAGGATCATGGCGATCGAGAACCAGGCGACGCTGGCGATCACGATCTTGCGGCGGCCGACGATGTCGGTGATCACGCCCGCGACTAGGGCACCGATGAGCATGCCCATGAGCGCGTAGCTGCCGATGGCGCCGACCTGTGCGGGAGTGAGGTTCCATGATGGCTCGGCGAGCAGGCTCGGCACCACGGAGCCGTAGACGATCAGGTCGTAACCATCGAAGACGATCGAGGCGAAGCAGATGGCGACGACGGGGAGGCTGTTCCCTCGGGGGGCGGACGGGGGTTGCGCGGTGGCGTCCATGGTCACTCCACAGAGCGAGATCCGAATGAGCCCGGCATGCGGCCGGGCGAGTGCCGCCGACGCTACACATTTATCAAACGACCGTCAATAATTTGTTACCCTACTTGGGTCGGGGAGTGGGTGCGTCAGGCGTGCACGGGCCCCTTATTCAAGGGGCCGATGCCCATGGAGGCGCAGTATCCCTCGGCCTCAGGGGCGAGCCGCTTGTGCAGGTCGAGGAAGAGATCGTGTACGTCACGACCGACCCATCCCGCCGGCACCAGTTCCAACGGCAGGTCGGGGTCGTCGAAGGGCAGCATGCGGTAGTCGTGGACGAGATGGGTGCGCTCGACCAGGGCGGCGCGCCCGCGTGGCGGGGCCGAATCGAAACGGGCCAGCAGCGCCCGATAGGAGTCACGCTTGGCGAGCAGGGCGCGGTGGAGCTCCTTCAGGTCCCAGCATCTGCCCGCCATGTCGACATCACTGGAGGCGCCCATCGACCGGCTGATCAGCAGGTCGAGCCGGACCGAGGGCTCCTCGGCCAGTCCCGCCGCGACCTCCTGCAGCCGCTCGTGCGGAGAGACCCAGGTGGAGGGTGCCAGCGGCCCGAAACCGAGCCATCTGAGCTTCTTGCGGACCCTCTCCCGGGCCGCGCGATCGGTCTCAGGAACGTGGTAGATGGCGACGCGCCACTGCCGGTCCCAGGATTCGCGCTCGCGCTGGAAGATGCGCTTGCGGCCCTCGTCAAGCAGGCGCCAGCTCTTGTCGGCCAACCGGTAGACGGTGGTCCGCCCCCGCTTCTCGGTGTCGAACCACCCCTCCTTGCGCAGCCGCGTCATCACCACCCGCGTCGTCGCCTCGGGGACGTCGAAGTCAGCCAGCAGATCGGTCAGAGTCTGCAACGGGGCCGCGCCGCCGTCATAGCGCAAATAGTCACCGTAGAGATCGAATACGATCGACCGTGGCTTCACGCGGCTTGCCCCTACTCATCGCAGCTTGAAACGTAGAACAGATTAACACCATTCAAGCTCATGAGTGACACACATAGAACCCGCTTCAGGTGCCTCTATAGCCGTCCGATGTTCCAGATCTTAGACGGACGTCGATGCATTCGGAATGACAGAAGTCGGCCCGCGGTGCAG
This sequence comes from Nonomuraea guangzhouensis, assembly GCF_019396345.1. Lineage (GTDB taxonomy): Bacteria > Actinomycetota > Actinomycetes > Streptosporangiales > Streptosporangiaceae > Nonomuraea > Nonomuraea guangzhouensis. The sequence goes on from NZ_JAHKRM010000102.1 coordinate 1,582, forward strand.
CAGCAGTTCGGCGTGGACCAGCCCGACTTCGGCGTGCTCTTCGCGGACATGGATGCGACCGGCGCGGCTCCCACCGCGCAGCTCCTGCAGCCGAAGGTCGAAGCCGAGTTCGCCTTGTCCTCGCCTCCGACCTGGCGGGTGACCTCGATCTGGCCACCGTGCGGGCGGCGGTCGAGTACGCCGTCCCCGCTTTGGAGATTATGGACAGCCGCATCGCCGACCGGGACATCACGATCATCGACACCGTCGCCGGCAACGCCTCCAGCGGCCTGTATGTCCTCGGCCCAGACCGGCTGCCGCTGACCGCGTTCGAGCCGGTCGACGCCACCATGCGCATGTACGCCGACGAGCAACTCGTCTCCCAGGGCACCGGGGCAGCCCGCCTCGGCGACCCGCTGAGTGCCCGTGTACAAACTGATCCCTGAGCCCGCCGCGTGGGACGATAATCGGGCGAAATAGTGACGTAGAGCGAATCTTCTGCGACATAGAGCGACCTTCCGGTAGCAACGGTGGTTATCACAG
>NZ_JAHKRM010000103.1 GCF_019396345.1 Nonomuraea guangzhouensis
GCGGAGCGCACCGGCGCTGGAGAAGCGCAGCACGGTGGGGTCGATCTTGAGTTTGCGGGCGGCCAGGAGCTTGCCGGTCTCGGTGACCGCCTGGCCGATCGGGGGCTGGCTGATCTCGAGCAGCTCCGACAGGACGCGCTGGGAGCAGATCTGGCGGAGATAGACGATGGTGATCAGGACCTTGTCGGCGTCGGTGAGCAGGGGGCGTCCGTGGTTGGCCTTGGCCTGTCGGCGTGGGCCACCGCGGATTTCGAAGTTGCGCTGCTCGGCCAGGGCCGCCTGACCCGGAGCCAGGGATGCGGCCAGCTCGTTCAGCTCCTTGCGGCTCATCCCGGTCAGCCGGGGATCGGCCAGGGCGTGCAGGCTTTCGGACCGGATGCGCGCCCGATCGTCGCATACGGGCAGGTGCGGGTTTTCGTCTGTCGGGCCGATCGTGTAGTTCCAGGCGCCGCGCTCGGTATGCGGGACGATCGGCAGCATGCTCATCCGCTCGGCGGACACCGACACGCCCAGCGGGTAGGCGTTGGTGTCCAGTTCGGCCGCGACGCTCAGCCCGGTGCGGGTGCGGGTCGCGGCGATGCTGTTGACCACGACCTCGTGGCTGGTCAGGGGCCTGCCGCGCCAGTTCATGGTGATGTGTGAGAACAGCCGGTGCTCTATCTTGTTCCACTTGCTGGTGCCGGGCGGAAAGTGGCAGACGGTCACCGCCAGCCCGGTCTCAGCGGCGAAGTCGGCCAGTTCGGCCTTCCATAACCGGTAGCGATAGCTGTTGGAGCCCCCGCAGTCCGCAGTGATCAGCAGCCGGTCCGCGTTCGGGTAGTCCAGGCTGCCGCGGCCGCGCCACCAGCGCCGGATCGACTCCACCGCGAACGCCGAGGTGTCGTGATCGATCCCGACGTTCACCCAGCCCGTGTCGTTGACCACGTCGTAGATCCCGTACGGGATCGCGTGCGGCACATCCGGGCCAGTGAAGAAGAAGCTGTGGTCCTCGACCCGAACCGGATCGCCCTTCGGTCGCCACTGCCGGCCGGCGTTCGGCAGATCGCCCAGATGCTCCTTCTTCTTCGTGTCCACGCTGATCACCGGCTCGCCGTCCGCCTGATGGGCCTTGACCTGCTCGTTGATGTAATGGAATTGCGCGTCCCGGTCCGGGTGCTGCTTGCCTTCCAGCGTCTTGGCATTGGCCTGCAGACTGAAGCCTTGTTCCTTCAACAGCCGGCCCACCGTCGGCGCCGAGACCGGATGGCCCTGCCCGGTCAGCTCCTGGGCCAGATCGCGCAGCGACTTGGTGGTCCAGCGCAGCGGCGAGGTCGGATCCCCGCGCTCATCCGGCTCCACCAGCGCCAGCAGTGTTGGCACCAGATCCGGGTCCTGAGCTTCGGCGGCCTTGCGACCTCCACCACGACGACGGACGCGGCCGTCCGGCAGCGGATCCTCGCCAGCCTCTAGCTCGAACACCCCGGTGCGGACCGTCGTTTCGGATACCCCGGCCACGGCCGCCACCGTCCGCACCCCACCATGTCCGAGCAGCCGAGCCTCCTGTCCCATCACCAGACGCCGCTGTCGCTCGTTCAGGTGCGGAAACAGCACCCTGAACCGCGAGACAAGCTGATCGCGGACCTCGCTCGGTATGCCCATACCAAGTCAACGAGTTCAAGATCGAAAAGCAACGCCTTATTTCTTGACGGCTCC
>NZ_JAHKRM010000104.1 GCF_019396345.1 Nonomuraea guangzhouensis
GACATCCGGGACTGGATCGCTCAGTGGAACGACAATCCCCGCCCCTTCGTGTGGAAGAAGACCGCCGAAGAGATACTTGAATCCCTCGCTAAATATCTCCGGCGAATTTCAGGCGCATGACACTAGTGCTTTGACCGAGAAGGTTTGCCGGGTTGGCGGGTTCCGGACGACGTGGCGCTGATCGGCTTCGAGGACTCGCCGATCGCGCGGCACACCAACTCGCTGCTGACCAGTGTGCGGCAGCCGATGGCGGAGGTGGGCCGCATGCTGGCGCGAGTACTGCTGGAGGAGGTCGCCGCCCACCCGATGGCATGCGGTGCTGGCGACAGAACTGATTCGGTGGGAGTGCGCGTAGGGCGGGGCTCGTACGTGCTCGGCCAGGCGTTGTCGTACCCCCGGTGTAGCGTCCAGGCCGGAGTCAGGTTCATGCTCTGCGGTTGACGGAGGCGCGCGGATGACGAGTACGACAGGCGAGCCCGTGGTGGTGGTGTCCCGGCGCATCGGCGCCCCGGCGGGGGACATCTTCCGAATCCTGGCCGACCCCGGACGGCACCCGGACCTCGACGGCTCGGGGATGCTGCGCGGTGGCGTCTCCGACGCCGTGCTCTCGGGCGCCGGGGACGTCTTCGTGATGCGGATGCACTACGAGCGCTACGGCGACTACGAGATGAACAACCACGTCGTCGAGTACGAGCCGGACCGCCGCATCGGCTGGGAGCCGAGGCCCGGTCGCGGGCACCCGGACGCCACCGCGCCCGGGGCCGAGTGGGGCCACCGGTGGATCTTCGACCTGCTCCCGGACGGGGCCGGGGTGACGGTGGTGACCGAGATCTTCGACGGTTCGCGCATGCCGGAGGACAAACGGGCGGAAGTGGACAGCGGGCGCGCCTGGTGGCAGGCGCAGATGGCGAGCACCCTCGAACGCCTCGCCGAGCTGTGCGCCGCCCGGTGAACGCCGAACTCGACGCCCTCAAGGGCGCCCTGGACCGCCAGCGCGAGCACGTCCTCGGGATCCTCGAAGGGCTCTCGGAGGAGGATCTGCGGCGGCCGGTGCTGCCCAGTGGCTGGAACTGCCTGGCATTGCTGCGCCACCTCACCCTGGATGTCGAACGCTTCTGGTTCCCCGGGGTGATTGCAGGCGAGCCGGATGAGGCCGGACAGCTCACGGCGGGCGCGGAGGCGCACTGGTACGTACCCGAGGGGATGGGCGCCGAGGAGGTCTTCGCCGACTACCGGGCGGCCATCGCGCGCGCGGACGCCGTGCTCGCCGCTGCCACGCCCGAACAGGAGCCCGCCGGCTGGCCCGTGGAGATCTGGCCGACCTGGCGGCTGCCTGAGGTGCGGCACATCCTGATCCACGTGCTCACCGAAGTCGCCTGCCACAGCGGCCACTTGGACGCGGCGCGCGAACTGATCGACGGCACCACCTGGCTCGGTGGCAACCCCTACGCCAGCTAGTGTCATGCGCCTGAAATTCGCCGGAGATATTTAGCGAGGGATTCAAGTATCTCTTCGGCGGTCTTCTTCCACACGAAGGGGCGGGGATTGTCGTTCCACTGAGCGATCCAGTCCCGGATGTC
>NZ_JAHKRM010000105.1 GCF_019396345.1 Nonomuraea guangzhouensis
CCTGGTGGCGTCGCCGTAGCCCCACTGCAGGAGTTGGGTGACATCGAACAGGCGCCTGTCGAGCAGGCCCTTGGCGATCAATGGCTTGGCGTCGGACGGGATCACGTACAGGTGGCCCCCGCGCACCTGCCCTGTGAACGTCACTTCGCGGCTGTCGCCGGGCGTCACGTGGTATCCCTTGCCGGCCACCATGACGCGGTCACCAGTGATGAGGGTGACCACGTTCCCGGCGGGTCCGGCGTCCGCCTGGGCGGCCGATAACGGCGTCGCGGTCGTCGCCGCCAGCAGCAGCGTGCCGATCAGCGCCTTCACGAGGTGCTCCCGTCGTTCACGGGGCAGCCGTACTTGCCCAGGATGGTCCGCCTGAGCTCCTCGTCCATCGGCTGCTCGCTGACGTTGAGGCTGGCCTTGCCGTATTCGTACAGCCAGCCGCCGGTCACGTACATGGAGTCGGGCACCGACGTCTTGAGCTCCGCATCGGTGCTCCGCTCGCCGGGCTTCTTGACCGAGAACTCGCCGATGGACAGCCCGAGCCCGGCCAGGGTCTGGCGGACCTCGCTCACCCGGTGGTTGAGGAACGGCTTGCAGTGCATGGGCTCGCCCGGGGCGTCCAGCATGCCGGTGACCGTGTACTCCTCCCCGGGACGGGCCTGGCGGCCGAGCAGGATGTCGGCCTTGCCGGTGAAGTCCTTGGCGATGGTGAGCCCGATCGGGCAGCTTCGGCCGAAGTCGACGAGGTCGCAGTTCTTGGGCCGGTCGATCGTCTTGATCTTGTCCGCGTAGGGGAACGGGCCCCCGTTCCAGTCGGGCGTCTGGGTGGAGATCTCGCCCACGAAGGACGGCGTGACCGGCGCGACCCTGAGCGAGATGTCCACGCCCGCGTCCTTGAGCTGGGTCTGGTACACCTCGGGGCTGGCGTACAGGTCCTTGACCTCGATCAGGTAGTGGTCGCCCTCCTCCTTGATGTCCAACGCGGAGGCGGGTACGGCGCCGAAGACGACCATGGCCGACCAGCCCGCCGCGGCGACCGCCGCCGCGATCGGCAGCGCCAGCAGCGGCCGCCACCGTGGGCGCCACCGTGGGCGCCACCGTGGGCGCCGGGCATTGGGCTCGGGCTCGGCCGTGTCCATGATCTGGGTCAGCATCTCCCGCGCGGCCGGGGTGAGCCCGGGGCCGGGGTCGGGGGCCAGGGTCTTGACGACGTCGTCGGGGGTCATGCGCTCTCCTCGGCGAGGCTCACGGCACGCGGGCCGTACGTGCTCAGGTCGATGTCGATGGCGGCCAGCTCGGTGGCCAGGCGCTTACGCGCACGATGCAGGCGCTGGCGGACCGCCACGCGCGAGCAGCCCAGCACCTTGGCGATCTCGTCGGTGCCGAGCCCTTCCCAGCCCATCAGCGACAACAGCTCCCTGTCGTCGTCCGACAGGCGCGCGAACGCCTGCCTGGCCCCCTCCGGCGCCCGGTCCGGCGCCGTACTGTCGTAGGCGGA
>NZ_JAHKRM010000106.1 GCF_019396345.1 Nonomuraea guangzhouensis
CTGAGTGCCCGTGTACAAACTGATCCCTGAGCCCGCCGCGTGGGACGATAATCGGGCGAAATAGTGACGTAGAGCGAATCTTCTGCGACATAGAGCGACCTTCCGGTAGCAACGGTGGTTATCACAGCGCCGTCACCAACCGGAAGGTCTGCCGCCGTTGTACGCCACCGCTCCCATCGCTGTCTCCCGTAACGAAGAAACTGCCTGCTCATGCGTGGCCTGCCGGTACGGCCGCGGAGCCGATCACCCGATCCGGGCGCCCCGCTACACCACCGACATGAGTGACGAAGAATGGCAGGTCATCAAGCCGTTGATGCCCTGGCCAGCCTGGTTACACGGCAACGGCGGACGACCCGAGAAGTACTGCCGTCGCCGGATCATGGATGCCATCCGGTACGTGGTCGACAACGGCTGCAAGTGGCGCAACCTGCCCGCCGACTTCCGGGTGCCCTGGCGCACCGTCCATGCGATCTTCACCCGCTGGTGGCAGGACGGTGATCTCTATGCTCTCCACAATGACCTGCGCGAACGCGTCCGACTCGCCGACGGTCGCGAGCCGGAGCCCAGCGCGGAGATCATCGATTCGCAGTCGCTGCGGGCCGCCGAGACCGTCGCCGCCAGCTCACGCGGATATGACGCGGCCAATTATCTGGACCGTCTGGTTATGCGGGGCCAGACGGGGATTCTGCTGGTCGGCGTGGTCCGGGATGGCAAGAAGGGCGCCATAATCGCCGGCCGCCATCGCGCTCCGACTTGGCCACGACACCACCGAATCGACCACACCTACCCCTACGCAGACCCCACCGTGCAAAAGAAAGCCCTCGCCAGCGCCCCCTCCAACCGGCGGCCGCCCCGCCCGCCACCAGCCCACCGACAATCTCCTCACCCTTCTTAAAACCCGTGATTATGCCGCGCTCAAGCCCATCCCAGGCCCCTTACCAGGAAGCCCTCGCCTGGCCCCGCATAACCGGACGGCCCAGATAATTGCCCTTATGCGGGGACCGGCATAAGGGCAAGAAAGTGCAGGGCACCAAGCGGCACATCATTGTGGACACCCTGGGCCTGCTGCTGGTTGTCATCGTCACCGCCGCCAGCGTCCAGGATCGTAACGGCGCCAAGCCCGCGCTGGAACGCCTGCGCGACTGGTACGAGAGGATCTCGCTGATCTGGGCCGACAGTGCCTACGCCGGCAAGCTCGTGACCTGGGCCAACAAGCACCTCCGGCTGACCTTGGAGATCGTCAAGCGCAGCGATGACGTCGGCGGCTTCGTCGTCCTTCCTCGCAGGTGGGTGGTAGAGAGGACGCTGTCGTGGATCTGCCAGCGCAGGCGGTGCGTGCGCGACTATGAGCGGTTATCCGAGCATCACGAGGCCATGGTCCTGTGGGCGATGATCATCGTCATGGGGTGACGGCTCGCGCGATCCGCATCTCCCCAATCGAACTGACGATCAGTTTGTACACGGGCACT
>NZ_JAHKRM010000107.1 GCF_019396345.1 Nonomuraea guangzhouensis
CGGCTCTTCGAACTTGATCGGGGTTTGAGGTTCCGCGGAGTGCAGAGGGCTTGAGAGAGCTCGTGGCTCTCGGTGATCCTTCTTGTTGTCGAGGCAAGAAGATCACAGCAGAGAAGCCACGAGCATGGTCAACGATACGACGCTGCTGCTCGGCCTGGACGGCTTGGCCGTCACGAGGGTCGTTGCCGCAGGTGATGGGCCGCAGGACGGACCGGTGGTGTGCCTGGCCACGGCGGATGAGCGGGCCAGGTGCTGCCCGCAGTGCGGGGTCGCCGCGGTTCGGATGAAGGAGTGGGTGACCACCCGCCCTCGTGATCTGCCGATGGGCGGGCGGCGGTGTGCGTTGCGCTGGCGTAAGCGTCGATGGCGTTGTGACCAGGTGTCCTGCCCGCGGCAGACGTTCACCGAGCAGGTGCCGCAGATCCCCGCACGGTCCCGGCTGACGCTGCGATTACGCCAGGCCAGCGGTGCCGCCGTGGGAGATGGCGGGCGGACGGTGATCCAGTCAGCGCGCGATCACGACCTGTCGTGGCCGATCGTGTCTGCGGCGTTCACCGAGCACGCTCACCGGGTGCTGCCTGCCCAGCCTGAGCCCGTGACGGTGCTGGGCATTGATGAGGTCCGCCGAGGCCGGCCTCGCTGGGTGCTGGATGAGGCCACCGACACGTGGACGACGGCGGTGGATCGCTGGCATGTCGGTTTCGTGGACCTGTCCGGCGATCAGGGCTTGCTCGGACAGGTCGAGGGCCGCACCATCGCCGCCGTCACCGGCTGGCTCAACCAGCGTGACCCCGCCTGGCGGCAGCACGTGGCCTTCGTCGCGATCGACATGTGCACCATCTTCAAATCCGCTGTGCGCACCGCGTTACCGCAGGCCCGTCTGGTCGTCGACCACTTCCATGTGGTGCAACTGGCCAACCAGGCTCTCACCGAGATCCGCCGCCGCCTCACCGTCCAGGTCCGGGGCAGGCGCGGGCGCAAAGGCAACCGCGAGTGGGAACTGCGCAACCGGCTCACCCGCTCCGCCGCCCGTATGCACGCCCGCCAGTTGGATCCGATGGTCGATGACCTGCAAGCCCTGCCCGCGCGGCTGGGCAGAGCGATCCTGGCGGCGTGGAACGCCAAGGAAGACCTGCTGGACCTGCTCGCCCTGGCCCGCACCCACCCGGACAGGAGCGTCATCGCCCATCGACTGTTCCGCTTCTATGACCGCTGCGCCACCTCTGGCCTGCCCGAACTCCACCGCCTGGCCACCACCATCGAGACCTGGTGGCCCGAAATCCTGGCCTTCCTCCAGACCGGCATCACCAACGCCGGTTCCGAAGGCACCAATCGCGTCATCAAGACCACCGCCCGCGATGCCTACGGCTTCCGCAACCCAGGAAACCAGCGACTACGCACCCGCTGCGCCACCACCCGAAAAGGCCGCGGACACCTCAACCCCGCTTAACTTCGAAGAGCC
>NZ_JAHKRM010000108.1 GCF_019396345.1 Nonomuraea guangzhouensis
AGAGGACGTTCTGCAACGGTATGGGCCTTTAATCCCTGCGTTTCGATAGGGATTTTCGGCAAATAGGTTGACGTTCAGTGTGAGTGCGCTCAACTGACAGTTATGGGCGAGCGCATGCCATACCCCAGCGATCTGTCCGACGAGCGGTGGGAACTGATCCGGCCCGTCATCACCTCGTGGAAGGGACAGCACACGTCGGTCAGCGGCCACGAGGGCCGCTACGACATGCGGGAGATCGTCAACGCGATCCTGTATCAGGCCCGGACCGGCTGCCAGTGGCGCTACCTGCCGCATGACCTCCCGCCCTACACCGCGGTGTACTACTACTTCGGCAAGTGGCGCGATGACGGTACCGACCAGACCATCCATGACCTGCTGCGCTGGCAGGTGCGCGAGCAGGCGGGCCGGTCCGAGGACCCCAGCGCGGTGGTGCTGGACACCCAGACCGTGCACACCTCCATCAACGCGCCGACGGGCACCACCGGGCTGGATCCGGGCAAGAAGAGCCGAGGCCGTAAACGCGGCATCGCCTCCGACGTGCTCGGCCTGGTCATCGCTGTCGTAGTGACCGCCGCGAGCGTGCACGACAACGCCATCGGATCGGTGTTACTGGACAAGGTCGCCGCCGGCAACCCGAGCGTGACCAAGGCCTGGACCGATGCCGGGTTCAAGAACGCGGTCGCCGTCCACGGCGCCGGCCTGGGCATCGACGTGGAGGTGGTGCACCGCGACCCGCACACCCTCGGCTTCACGCCGCTGCCCAAACGGTGGATCGCCGAGCAGGTCTACGGCACGCTGATGCTGCACCGCCGGCTGGCCCGCGACTACGAGACGCGGACCGCCAGCTCCGAATCGATGATCTATTGGTCGATGACCGACAACATGACCCGCCGGCTGACCGGGACGACCACCCCGACCTGGCGCGATCCCCACCAGTCGACGGCATAGCCGGGGTCAGGACCACGGATGCGCGAGTTTCTGGAGCGCCTGGCCGAGCGAGAAGCCGCCGCCCAGGCCGAAGCCGACCGGCTGCGCGAGCAGATCACCGAGCTGTCGGAGCGGCTGAGCACTGCCGAGCAGGTACTGTCTCGGCTGCGCGTCACCCGCGAAACGATCCTGGAGATGACCGGCGACCTGGCCGAAGTCACCCCTGTTGCGGCCTCGCTCGCGCCCGCTTACCGGCAGATCCTGGCGATCGTGGAGCAAGCACCGGACGGGCTACGGGTCAAGGACATCTGCCGGATGCTGAACACCGGGGTGGAGCCCAAGTACACCGAGAGCCTGCGCGCCAAACTCAAACGCATGGTCGCCCGGGGCATCGTCGTCGAACCCGAACCGGGCCTCTTCGCGCTGCCCCAACCGAGCTCTCACGAATAGATAGCGCTGCCCAGACTCAGACCTGACGAACGCTCACAGAACACCCACT
>NZ_JAHKRM010000109.1 GCF_019396345.1 Nonomuraea guangzhouensis
GGGACTGTACGGTTTTCGGTGTAACTCCTGATCAAGGAGAACGCACCTGATGAGTACTGTGATCCAGGCATCGACGGAGATCGACCTAGAGGACACCGCGGTGGCACGCAAGGAGCCCAAGGACGCAGATCGCGAGCTTGTCGGCCGTCTGGTCGAGCAGGCTCGTGCCGAGGGCATGGAGTTGGTCGGTGAGAACGGGCTGCTGGGCCGGCTGACCAAGCTGGTGCTGGAGTCGGCTCTGGAGGGCGAGATCACCGACCATCTCGGCTACGACAAGCACGAGCGCGGCGGCAGCGAGACGGGCAACTCGCGCAACGGGACCCGGTCCAAGACCGTCATCACCGACGTCGGGCCGGTGGAGATCACCGTCCCGCGTGATCGGGACGGCAGCTTCGAACCGAAGATCGTGCGCAAGCGGCAGCGACGGCTGTCCGGCGTCGATGAGATGGTCATTTCGCTAGCCGCCAAGGGCTTGACCACCGGGGAGATCTCCGCGCATCTGGCCGAGGTGTATGGCGCCGAGGTGTCCAAGCAGACGATTTCCACCATCACCGACAAGGTGCTGGAGGGCATGGCCGAGTGGCAGAACCGGCCGCTCGACTCCGTCTATCCGGTGATCTTCATCGATGCCATTCACGTCAAGCTGCGCGAAGGCCAGGTGGCCAACCGGCCGATCTACGTGGCGATGGCGGTCACCGTCGACGGCGAGCGTGACATCCTCGGCTTGTGGGCCGGCGACGGCGGTGAGGGCGCGAAGTTCTGGCTGCACGTGCTGACCGAGATCAAGAACCGGGGCGTCGCCGATGCGCTGATGGTGGTCTGCGACGGCCTGAAAGGACTGCCGCAGGCCATCGAGACCGTCTGGCCCCAGGCCATCGTCCAAACGTGCGTCGTTCACCTGTTGCGCGCCAGCTTCCGCTACGCCGCTCGCCAGCACTGGGACGCCGTCGCCAAAGCCCTCAAGCCCGTCTACACCGCCCCCACCGAGGCTGCCGCGCTCGAGCGGTTCTATGAGTTCGCCGAGCTGTGGGGCGGTAAGTATCCGGCGATCGTGAAGCTGTGGGAGGACGCCTGGGCCGAGTTCGTGCCCTTCCTCAACTTCGACACCGAGATCCGTCGGGTGATCTGCTCGACCAACGCGATCGAGTCGGTCAACGCCCGGATCCGCCGGGCGGTCAAGGCCCGGGGCCACTTCCCGAATGAGCAGGCCGCGCTCAAGTGCGTCTATATGGCGATCATGAGCCTGGATCCGACTGGCAAGGGCCGCAAACGCTGGATCACCCGCTGGAAAGCCGCTCTCAACGCCTTCGCCATCACCTTCGAAGGCCGCCTGAACCCGACCACCCCATAGAACTAATTCAAGATCGAGTTACACCGTTTACTGGACAGGCCC
>NZ_JAHKRM010000011.1 GCF_019396345.1 Nonomuraea guangzhouensis
ACATCCCCAGCGCGACCACCCCGTCCGCCGAAACCCCCGGCTCCACCGGAGGCGGCGGGGGCGGGGATGGGGGTGGGGGTGACGACAAGGGCAAAGGCGGCGACCAGACCGGCGGCACGGACACCACCGGTCTCGGGAAGGACGCCAAGCTCGCGGGAGGTGGCGTCGGCGGCGGCTGGCGCAAGGCCCACCCCGACGTCATGGAGAAGCTCGGCAAGAAGATCGGTCCTACCGAGGACGGCAAGGGCGACACCCCGGGCGACCACATGGGCGCCGCCGAGAACACGGCCCGGAACGTCGACATCGGCTTTCCAGGGTTCGGCCTGGTGGGCTCGATGACGTTCGGCTCCGCCTACAGCTCGGCCCGCACGTCGGCCGCCGACTATCTCAAGAGCGCCAAGAACCAACTGGGTGTCTGGGACGCGCAGCTCCGAGAGGGAGCCGGCGTCGTCCGGGAGGCCAACGACAAGAGCACCGCGAAGAAGAGCTGATCCCGGGGACGACATGGACTCTTACGAATATGGCATCAGCATGTACACCGCGGCGATAGGCGCCTGCTTCGTCGCCTCGGGCCTGCCATCGAACCCCGCGATCCAAACGATCTGCAGGTTCTCCGGCACTCTCATCGGCACGGTTCTCTCCAGCCCCAGCGACATCCGTGAAGCGGCCAGGAACACCCGCGAGATGACCACCACGGTCAACAACGCGGCGGCGTCCATCGACACCGCTTTGGACACCATCGACCACGACGACTGGGAGAAGATGTCGCGGCCGGAAGTCGACACCGCGGTGAAGAAGTTCACCACGCAGGCGAAGAACAGCTCGCAGGCCTACTCCGAGCTCGCCGGAGCGCTCGACCAGCTCGCCGGACACTCCTTCCAGATGGCCGTGGCCAGCGTCTCCGTGGCCACGGTCCTGGCCACCCTCTCCGCCCTCAGCGCCGCGGGCAAGCTCTTCCCGCCCACGGCGGTGGCGACGGACATCAGCGCCACCGCTTCGAGCAGCGCGGCGCTCGTCGTGCTGAGGTCGATCGTGGGCAAGAGCAAGGCCGTCTACATGGCGGCCGGCGGCGTCGCCACGGCGGCGGGCATGTTCATGGGCCAGAGCGCCTCGGAGAACATGACCAAGGCCGTCACCCCCACGGACCCCAAGAAGATGCCGGCGTTCGAGCAGGTCTACATCCCCAACCTGCCCACGTTCGACAAGGACGGCCAGCCCCTGGGCCCGAAGAAGGAGGCCTAGTCAGAGGTCCAGGCGGCGGCGGATGCGGTCGAGTTCGCCCATGACGTCCTCGAACGTCCGGTTGTAGGCGGACTCGGCCTCCTTGATCTTGCTCAAGGCGGCCTCGGGGTCCTCGACGTACTTCATCGGGTTGTCCTCGTCGCCGAACGCCTGGCCCATGGCCTCGGTGACCTGGCGCTGCAGGTCCGCAGTCGCGGCCTGGAGCTGCTGCTTGATGAGCTCGGACAGCTCGCCCGAGCTCAGCCGCATCGCCTTGGGGTGGAGCAGGAGGTCGCGTAGCCCCTCGCTGCCGTACGCGATCGTGACCAGGCCGTCGTCGTCCTGGGCCCGCCCGACGATGTCGGCCATGTTCTTCTGGAGCTCTTCGATGCGCGCGAACTGTTCGTCCGCGCCCTTGAGAAGCTTCTCGATGTCGATGTTCGCGAAGTCCCCGAACTCCTGCATCTTCACTCCACTCTCACAACATTGTTAAATCGCGCAGCAACCTATCAGCCCGACAAACCGCGCACCCAGGAATAGACCTCCAGAACGCCCAGCGCAAGCGGGAAGAGCTCGACGATCAGGATGACGTCCACGATGTCCGCCGCGCGGCCCCAGAACGGCGACGGCCGGCCCGTAGGCAGCCAGAGGCCGATGCCGACGGCGGTCAGGGCCAGCCACAGCATGACGATCGCCACGGCCACGGCCCCGATGACGCCGGACTTCGGGCCGAGGGTCATCGCCAGCAGGCCGAACGCGGCGAGACCGACGGTGATCAGCCACAGCCGCTGACGGAGGCCGCGGAAGACCCGGGCCCGCATCATCAGCGTCAGTCCGAGCGTTCCGGTCATGAGGGAGGCGACCCAGCCGCCGTACGTCGCCAGCAGCACCTCGGAGACCAGCGCCACCAGCCCGACCGCGATGATCATGCCGGTGGCGTAGCGCTGGGCGATGACGGTCCGCTCCTGGATGGCCGCGCTGTCCAGGCGCTGGTTGTCGGCCCGCAGTTCCTCCGCGGTGGTGGGCATGGCCGGGAGCGGCACCTTGGCCAGGCGGAAGGACAGCGTGGGCACCAGCGGGCTCAGCCCCAGCAGGATCGACACCGTCACCGCGGCCACTCCCGCGGGCGGCGGGCCCCACACCATGACCACGGCCGCGCCGATCGCCCCGCAGGTCGCGGCGACGGCCGTACCGAGGAATCCCGGTACGCCGTCGGAGATCAGCGCGCCCGCGATGGTCGCCACCAGCGCGGTGCAGGCGAGCGCGGCCAGCAGGTGGGGCGGGCCGACGCTCAGGACGCCGCCGCTGGCCGGTGCGAACAGGCCCGCCATGAAGCCGTACGGCAGCGCCGCGTGCCCGATCAGGGCGCCCGCCAGGGAGTCGCCCACCGCCCTCGACAGAGCCGCGCCCGTGGCCACGACCACCAGCGCCATCAGGCCCGCCACCACCGTGACGACCAGCGGGGACGCTCCGGAGAGCGCCAGGGCGAACGCGCCGACGACCAGCAGCCCGAGCGCGCCGCTCGCGCCCATCAGCCGGGTGTGCTTGGGTTCCCAGGTGCCCGAGGACTTCTTCACCCCGGTCGCGACCACGTCGGCCACGTCGTCGTACAGGGCGGGCGGCAGGATCGCCTCGCGCGGCCTGAGGTAGAGCACCTCGCCGTCGAGTATGCCCAGCGCGCCGAGGCTCTGGCCCAGGTCGAGCGGGGAGCCGCCGAGCCGCTGCAGCGTCCACCCCGGCGCGGCGGCGGACTCGCCGCCCAGCTCGTCCAGGGCGCGCAGCAGTCCGGGCAGGACGTGCGGGAGCGGGATGTCGGCGGGCAGCGCCAGGTCGGCCTTGCGCCGTGGTCCCACGATCGTCACGTGGCACAGCGGGGGCAGCGGCACGTGCACCTGGGCGAGCGAGCTGACCTGCATGGGTCCCGGCGGGTGCGGGGGGCCCTGCAGGTGCGGCGGACCTGGCAGGCGCGGTGGCCCCTGCGGAAACGGTCCCTGAACGGACGGTCCGTGGACCATCGATCCCATCGCTGGACTCCGTCCCACGAGCATCATGGACAAGAGAGAACATATCGGGTCGCTTCTGGTAAGAAGGTCAGCAACCGATACGGAGGACCATTCCACGGTGAGCATCGTCGTTGTCCGGCGACCCGAACGTCGTCCCAGCCCCAAACCTCCGCGCGGGGAGATCCTGCTCGAATCGCCTCCTGAGATCCCCGAGGTCCAGGGCCAGGGCTTCATGCTGGTGCTCACGTATCTGCCCATGGTGGCGGGCGCCGCCGCGATGGCCCTGATGTTCACCGCGGGCGGCAACTCCAATCCGATCATGTACGTGGCCAGCGGCATGTTCGCGGTGTCCATGGTCGGCATGACGCTGGGGCAGATGGGCCGCCAGGCGGGCGAGCGCAAGCACAAGCTCAACGGGGCCCGCCGCGACTACTTCCGCTACTTGTCACAGGTACGCAAGAAGGTCAGGCGGGCGGCCAAGCAGCAGCGCGAGGCACTGGAGTGGAGCGGCCCCGAGCCCGACGCGCTCTGGTGGATCGCGATGGGCCCCCGCCTGTGGGAGCGCCGGCCGCGTGACGACGACTTCAGCACGGTACGGCTCGGCACCGGTGTGCAGAAGCTGGCCATCCAGCTCATCCCGCCGGACTCCAAGCCGGTGGAGGACCTCGACGCGCTGTCGGCCGGCGCGCTGCGCAGGTTCGTCAGGGCGCACGCGACGGTGTCGGAGCTGCCGGTGGCCGTGGCGCTGGGCTCGTTCGCGCGCATCAAGCTCACCGGCGACGCGATGGCCATGCGCGAGCTGGTACGGGCCATGATCGGCCAGATGGCGGTGTTCCACTCGCCGGACGACCTGCGGATCATGGTGTGCGCCGGCCAGGAGTGGATGGGCCACTGGGACTGGGTCAAGTGGCTGCCCCACGCGCTGCACCCCGACGAGGTCGACGCCGCCGGGCCGGTGCGCCTGATGGCCGAGAACATGAGCGAGCTGGACCGCCTGGTGGGCGCCGAGCTCAAGGAGCGGGCCAGGTTCCGGCCCGGCTCGCCGGCGGACGCCCTGCCGTACCACGTGCTCATCGTCGACGGCGGGCACGTGCCGCACGACTCGCAGCTCGGCGTCGACGCCATCCAGGGCGTCACAGTGATCGACCTGTCCGGGGCCACCGGGCCGGTGGAGGAGAAGGCCACGCTCCGGCTGGAGATCCAGCTCGACGGCTTCCACATGATCAAGCTGGACCACGCCGGCAAGGAGAACAAGACCCGGCTCGGCAACCCCGACAAGCTCGACTACCTGCGGGTGGAAGGGCTGGCCAGGCAGCTCGCGCCGCTGCGCGCCTCCGCCACCAGCGGCGGCGAGGTCGAGGACGTGCTGTCGGTCAACACCACGCTGACCGACCTGCTCGGCATCGGCGACCCCCTGCGGCTGGACCCGGCGCTGACCTGGCGCCCGCGGGCGGGCCGCAACCGGCTGCGGGTGCCGATCGGCCTCGGCGCCGACGGCCGGATGGTCGAGCTGGACATCAAGGAGTCGGCGCAGGGCGGCATGGGCCCGCACGGCCTGGTCATCGGCGCCACCGGCTCCGGCAAGAGCGAGCTGCTCCGCACGCTGGTGCTCGGCCTGGCCGTCACCCATTCGTCGGAGATCCTGAACTTCGTCCTGGTCGACTTCAAGGGTGGCGCCACCTTCCTCGGGCTCGACACGCTCACCCATGTCTCCGCGGTCATCACCAACCTGGAGGACGAGCTCCCGCTGGTCGACCGCATGTACGACGCGCTGCACGGCGAGATGGTGCGCCGCCAGGAGCTGCTGCGCTCGGCCGGCAACTACGCCTCGCTGCGCGACTACGAGCGGGCCCGCGAGCAGGGCGCCCAACTGGCGCCGATGCCGACGCTCTTCGTGGTGCTGGACGAGTTCAGCGAGCTGCTGTCGGCCAAGCCGGAGTTCATCGAGCTGTTCGTGATGATCGGACGGCTCGGCCGCTCGCTCGGCGTGCACCTGCTGCTGGCCTCCCAGCGGCTGGAGGAGGGCCGGCTGCGCGGCCTGGACACGCACCTGTCGTACCGGATCGGCCTGCGGACGTTCTCGGCCATGGAGAGCCGCGTCGTGCTCGGCGTGGCCGACGCCTACGAGCTGCCGTCCGCGCCGGGCAACGGCTACCTGAAGTTCGACACCACCGGGATGACCCGGTTCAAGGCCGCGTACGTGTCCGGCCCCCACCAGAGCGACCCCCGCCACGCGGCCCCCGAGGGCGACGACAGGACGATCCGCCAGGTCGTCGAGTACGGCCCGGCCTACGCGCCGCTCCCGGTCGTGGAGGAGCCGGCCAAGGAGGTCGCCAGGACCGACGAGGAGAAGGGGCCGCGAAGCAGCCTGCTCGACATCGTCGTGGAGCGGCTGTCCGGGCACGGCCCCGCCGCGCACCGGATCTGGCTGCCGCCGCTCGGCGAGCCGCCGACCCTCGCGCACCTGCTGCCGCCGCTGACCGTCACCCCCGAGCTCGGCCTGTCCACGCCCGGCTGGGAGGGCAGGGGCCGCCTCGCCGGGGTCGTGGGCATCATCGACAAGCCGTTCGAGCAGCGTCGCGACCCGTACTGGCTGGACCTGTCGGGAGCGGCCGGTCACGTCGGCGTCGCGGGCGGCACGCAGAGCGGCAAGAGCAACGTGCTGCGCACGCTGGTGACCAGCATGGCGCTCACGCACACGCCGCGCGAGGTGCAGTTCTACTGCCTGGACTTCGGCGGTGGCGCGCTGGCCGCGCTGGACGGCCTGCCGCACGTCGGCGGCGTGGCCACCCGCATGGACGCCGACCGGGTACGCAGGACCGTCGCGGAGATCGCCACGATCCTCGCGCAGCGCGAGCGCGACTTCGCCGCGCGCGGCATCGACTCGATCAGCACCTACCGCCGACTCGTGGCCTCGGGAGAGTACGAGGGCGACGGCTGGGGCGACATCTTCCTGCTCATCGACGGCTGGCTGACCATCCGCCAGGAGTACGAGGCGCTGGAGGGGGTCATCACCGACCTCGCCGCCAGAGGGCTCGGGTACGGCATCCACATCGTCGCCTCCACCAACAAGTGGTCGGAGTTCCGGGCGGGGATCAGGGACCTGTTCGGCACCCGGCTGGAGTTCAAGCTCGGTGACGCCTACGAGTCGGAGGTCAGCCGCAAGGCGGCGCTGGCCGTACCGGAAGGCGTGCCGGGGCGCGGGTTGACCAAGGAGGGCATGCACTTCCTGTCCGCGCTGCCGCGCATCGACGGGGTGCGTGGTGCCGACGACCTGTCCGCCGGCGTGCGTTCGCTGGTGGAGGTCGTACGGGCCTCCTGGCAGGGTCCTGCCGCCCGCCCCGTGCGGCTGCTGCCGGCGATGCTGCCCGCCGCGTCGCTCCCGGAGCCCGCCCTGACCGGGCCGAACCGGATCGCCATCGGCATCGACGAGGCCGCCCTGGCGCCGGTCGCGCTCGACTTCGACGTCGACCCGCACTTCATCGTGTTCGGCGACACCGAGTGCGGCAAGTCGAACGTGCTGAAGCTCATCATGGAAGGCCTGGTCGCCAGGAAGACGCCCAAGGAATGCATGATGATCGTGTTGGACTACCGGCGCGCCCTGCTCGACACGGCGGTCACCGACCACCGCATCGGGTACGCGGCCTCCAGCACCGCCGCGGCCGAGCTGATCCAGGATGCCCGCACCGCGCTGCTCAAGCGGCTGCCCCCGGCGGACCTCACGCCGGAACAGCTCAGGGAGCGCAGCTGGTGGCAGGGCTCCGACCTGTACATCATCGTGGACGACTACGACCTGGTCGCCACCTCGAACAACCCGCTGGCACCCCTGGCCGAACTGCTGCCGCAGGCCCGCGACATCGGCCTGCACCTGATCATTTCCCGCCAGATGGGTGGCGCGAGCCGGTCCATGTTCGACCCGGCCGTCCAGCGGCTGAAGGAGATGGCGAGCCCGGCTCTGATCATGTCGGGCAACAAGGACGAGGGCGCGCTGTTCGGCAACGTACGTCCGCAGCAGCTCCCGCCGGGCCGCGGCTTCTACGTGGACAGGAGGTCGGGCGCGCGCCTGATCCAGACGGCGTTCCTGGACACGCCGTAGGTTGGCAGCCGTGTCACATGTGCGTTATCGGCTGACCGGCATGTCCTTCCCCGGCGCCGTGGACCTGACGGTGCCGGCCGACGGGCGGGCCCGGCTGGAGCACGCGCGGGCGAGCGGCCTCCGGGCCTGGACGGCCGAGCTGGACCGGGCCGTGTGGCCCTGGCTGCTGGACGCGCTGCGCGCTTCGGGCTTCCCCGAGGTGGCGGCGCCCGCGCCGGTGCCGGGCTCCACGCTGCGCGAACTGAGCATGATCGATGGCGAGCTGACCGGGTCGGTGCTGTTCGGCTGGGACGACGGCGGCGAGCTGGGGTTGGAGCCGGCTCTGCGGATACTCGACGCGCTGGTGCACCAGGTCAGCGGGGGTGCCGTCAGGGAAACGGCGAACGAGCTGCCGAGGCTGGCCCACCGCTCCGCGCCGGACCCCACGCTGCCGCCGCCCGATCCCGGCTCGCCGGCCGCCGCCGCCTTCGGCACCGTGGGCGGGCTGCCCGCCTACGCGCTGTCCCGCCCCGGTCGTACCTTCGCCCTGTACGGGCTGCCGTACGAGGAGGAGCTGGGTGCCGCCACCGTCACCGACGCGCCCACCCGGGCGATCGCGCTCGGCGCGGCCGGTGGCCGGGAGATCGTCGCCACCGGCGGCGACGACCTGGTCATCAGGGTCTGGGACACCGGCACCGGACAGCAGCTCCACGCCGCGGCGGGCCATGACGGCCCGGTCCTGGCGGTGACCGCGGCCGGCGGGCTGATCTACACCGGCGGCGCCGACGGCGTCCTGCGTGTCTGGGACGCCGCGGGATCGCTGGGCTCGCTGGCGGACCGGCACGAGGGCGCGATCAACGCGGTGCGCGCCCACGGCACCCTCCTGGTCGCCGGCTCCGACGACGGGATGGTGCGGCTCACCGACCTGTCGAACGGCCGCACCCTGCACTCGCTGTACGGCCACGAGGGCTGGGTGAACGCGGTCGCCACCGGTGACGGGCTCGTCGCGTCGGCGGGCGCCGACCGGCTCGTCCGGATCTGGGACGCCGGCACCGGGCAGGAGCTACGCGCGCTGGAGGGTCACTCGTCGAGCGTGACCGGGCTGGTGTTCCTCACCGTGGCGGGACGTCCGGCGCTGGCGTCCTGCGCGCTCGACGGCCGGGTGACCATCCACGACCCGCACACCGGCACGCTCCTGGCGGAATGGCGGTCCGGCGACTGGGCCGCCGACATCACCACCGCAGCCCCCCAAGGGTCGGCAACCACCGCGTCCGCCGCAGCGCCGGAACGGCTGGTCACCGCAGGTGACGGGGTCCGGGTCTGGGCGGTCGACGGCACGCTGGTGCGGGAGCTCACCGACTCCGTCGCGGACGCGGTCGCCACCGATGGGACGCTCCTGGCCGCCGGGTCCCCCGACGGCACGTTGCGATCCTGGCGGCCGGCCGACGGCTTCCGGCCCAGGGCATCCGCGGACGGCGGCACCACCGCACCCAGCGACAGCATCCCCGCCGCCCCCACAGATGGCGGCATCACCAGCCTGGCGTTCGACGGTGGAAGCCTGGTCTGCGGCACCGGCAGTGGCACCGTCCGCGTACACGATCCCGTGGGCGGTGTGGTCGCGGTGCCGACCCCGCACACCGGCCAGGTGCTCGCGCTCGCCCTCGACGGCGACCTGCTGGTCTCCGGCGGCATGGACGGCACGGTCAGGACCTGGGACGCGACCTCGGGCCGCCCGCTGCGCCGCCTGACCGCACACACGGCGGGCGTCACGTGCGTGGCCACCGGCCGGTCCGGCGACCGGGTCGTGATCGCGTCGAGCGGGTACGACCGGGTGCTCAGGACCTGGGACGCGGCGACGGGCCGGCCGCTGTCGGCCGTGCATGGGCACCCGCTGCCGGTGTACGCGCTGGCGTTCGGCACGGTCGGCGGCCGGGCGGTGCTCGCCTCCGGCAGCTATGACGGGCTGGTGCCCGTGCGCGACGCCGAGACGGGCGAGGACGTCGTGGTGCTCGGCGGCAACCCGGGCACGGTCAGATGCCTGCGCTTCCTCGGTCCCGACGTGCTGGCGGTGGGCTGCGACGACGGCACCGTACGGCTGTGGCACCTGCCGGACGGCGTGCAGGCCGGCGAGACCCGGCTGGGTGCCGTCCCCCTCGCCCTGTCCGGCGATCTGTACGCGGTCACCCAGAACGGCCTGAGCCGCCTGACACCCCCAGAACCGCACCCCGCCACGCCCCCGTAAGAGCGCCGTCTACCCCGGGCCGAGCACGTCGTCCATGCCCAGCTGATCAAGGACCTTGAGCGCCAGCTCGGCGTATGACGCCTCATAGAGGAAGTCGAACGACCTGCTGCCAGGTGCCTCGTCGCGGTGTCCGATCGTGACACCGCGCAATTCCGTCGGCGCGAACTCCGCCCGTACAAGCAGCACCGAGCCGTCCGGCAGCACGTACCTGCCGTCGACGAACCGGCTGAGAGCCGCCCGCACGCGCCTGCCGAAGTAGCCCAGGTCCGCCTGTGACATGTCGGACCGGTAGGCGAACTTGACGGTGTACTCGGTAACGCGCCGTACCACTCCGTCTTTTGGTTTGAGGGTCAGGTCGCGACGCTCGATGGCCGCGCCCCCCGGATCACGTGCCCCCATCTTCACCGGCTCGACCTGCCTGCGCGCGGCCACCAGCTCGGCCGGGCCGAAGGCGTGCGGTTTCCCCCCGTGCGGCGTGGCCCCCCAGTCGGTGACCGCCTCGCCCACCCTTCGCATGTCCCATGCCGCCTGCCTGTGCGCGGCTACGGCGTCCGGCCTGGGAGCCGGTTCGGTCGTCTGCGGGGGGCCGAGCACGTCGTCCATGCCCAGCTGATCGAGGACCTTGAGCGCCAGATCGACGTGTGACGCCCCGTGGGGGAAGTCGGACGGCTTACTGCCAGGTGCCTCGTCGCGGTGTCCGATCGTGACACCGCGGCGTTCCGCCGGCACGAACTCCGCCCGGACGAGCAGCGTCGAGCCGTCCGGCAGCACGTACCTGCCGTTGACGAACTGGTCGAGACCTGCCCGCACGCGCGTGCCAAGGTGACCCAGCGGCGATGTGTCGGACCGGTAGGCGAACCTGACGGTGTACTCCGTGACGGGCCGCATCACTCCGTCGCGTGCCTTGACGGTCAGGTCGCGACGCTCGATGGCCGCGACCTCCGGGTCACGTGCCCCCATGTGCACCGGCTGGACCCGCCTGCGCGCGGCCACCAGCTCGGCCGGGCTGAAGGCGTGCGGCTTCCCCCCGTGCGGCCTGGCCCCCCAGTCGGCGACCGCCTCGCCCACCCTTCGCGCGTCCCATGCCGGCCCTTTGTTCTGCGGGTGCCCCGCAGGAGCCTTGGGCGGCCCGGCGGGCTGCCCGCCTCCCTGGTCGTCGTGCAGTTGCTCCACGAGCGTGCCGAAGTCATCGCCGCCGTACGCGCGGCCCTGCCACTCGCCCCCCTGCCTGGCCCTCAGTTCGGTCGTGACGCGGACGTAGTCAGGCGATCCGTCGGCCAGGACGGGCGAGCGCTCCGCCGCCTCGCTGAACAAGGTGGCGGCGCGGCGGACGCCGGCCTCGCTGGGTGGCTCGCCGAAGAACTCTCCGGCCGCCCTCCGCATGACCTGCGGTCCTGTCTCGCCCGGTTGTGGCCGCCCGTCGGTGTAGGCGAACCACTCGCGCAGCCTCGACAGGCCCTCGATCATCCTCGCGTCGGCATGACCGCCCCCCAGCACCGCCTCGCTCCGCGCCCTGACCCAGGCCCCGTCGAGCGGTCCCACGTCCGGCTTCCAGCCGAGGAAGGTCACCAGGCCGGACAGTCGGCGCAGATCTCGTACCGTCACGGCATCGGGGGCGGCGCCGTAGAGCGAGTGGGCGGTGTCCACGAGCGCGCGGACGTAGTCGAGATGGCGCTGGGTGAGCCGATCGCCGAACAGGGCATAGGCGCGATCCAGCATCCGCACGTGGTCGATCAGGTCGCCGTCCCGATGCGGGAATTTGCCGAGCAGGTCTCTCAGGTGGTCGGACAGGCGCAGCTGTTCCGGCCTGTACGCGGCCCGCGTCCACTCGTCGGCCGGCTGCCGGAACCCGGCCTCCCCCTCGACGAACCGCTGCGACGCGGGCACCAGGTCGTCGAAGTGCACCAGGTGGTGGTCGCGCAGCGCGGCCACCGGCGGGACTTCGTGGCCCGCGTGGTCCAGCAGCACGCCGCCGTCCGCTTTCACGCGGAGCGCGTCGCCCATCAGGTTGTCGCCCGGCTCCATGTGCCGGTCGGTGAGCGTCCGGCGGCCCCGCTCCGGGGGTTCGAGGTACTCGTCCGCCAGCCCGAGGTGGTGCCCGATCTCGTGGGCGTGGATGTGCCCGTCGTTGTCGGCGTACCAGGTCAGCATGTCGGCGCGGCCATCGGCGGCACGGAAGGTCACCACCTCGAGATCGCCGGGCTGCGCGTTACGCACTTCCTGGAACTCCAGCCGGACGTGCAGCTGGCTGCCGTCGCGGAGCCGGTGCTGGTGGTTGTAGTACCGGTCCACACCGTCGAGCGCGTTGGACTTGAGCCGCGCGACCTGCTCGGACGTCATACCCTTCTCGGCGACGTACTTGATCTTGACCGTGAACTCGGTCACCGTCCGGACCTCGTCGCCGCGGATCGCGAAACGGCGTGCCTCCACGAGAGCGCTGGCATCGAGCACCGGACGCTGCGGGTTACGGCTCTCGACCACCCACGGATCCGCGTTCTTCCTGAGGTGGGCCCATTCGCTCGCTCTGACCGCCTGCCGCGGGTCTATGCAATTGGACAGAACGCCCCGGAGCTTGTCCAAGACGGACTCGCCGTGGACCGGCAGGAGCGGAGTGCGGTAGTCGGGATCGAACTCGTAACTGCGGACCGGGCGCGCCCGCATACGGTCGCCAGAGTCGCCGGCCGACGAGGGCCGCTCCGGCGGGACGGCGTCCGGCGCGCGAGGCGGTGTGGTTCCCTCGAACGTCCGGGGCCGCTGCCCGAACTCCGGGCCCGCCGCCCGCGGCTCCACGATCATGGACCCGGGGGGCGCGTCCAGCACCGACACCGTGCCGCTGGCGTTCTCCGCGATCTTCTCGAAGGCGAACTTGACGCTGGCGTACCAGTCCTCGTGGCCGCGGAACTCCGTCCGCAGCGCCTCGATGCGCGTCCGCAGCGTCTCGACGTCGCTCTTGCTGAGCGGGTTGGGCGCCCAGTCGGCCAGCACTCCCTTGTCGCGGAAGAAGTGGCGGACGAAGGGACTGTCCGTGTCGGGCAGCCGCCCGGTGAAGGTCTTGTCGCCGTCGTAGCCCCTGACGATGCCGTCGCGGCCGGCGAGGAAGTCGTGCGTGGCGCGGCCCGGGGAGAAGCGGTCGTGGTTGCCGGTCAGCGCGTCCAGCAGGCCGAGCAGGATCCCCTCGCGGGTGTTGTGCAGCCGCGACATGTACCACTTGTCGTCCGGCTCGCCCCGGACCGGCACGTGCTCGCCGTCGACCCAGTCGATGAGCAGGTGACGCTCGCCGGTGATGTGGGTCGCGGGGACCTCGGCGCCGACCGTGCGGCCGAGCCGCGAGTTGAGATGCTCGCGGTCCCGCCGGTCCGTCCCGGAGAACTCCTTCTCGACGGCGTGGCTGCCGTCGGCCAGCGTGGCTTTGTCCAGCTTCACGGTTTCACCGCGGGCCCCGCTCAGCGGCTCGCGCGCCACCACGCCGCGGGAGGCGCTCTCGCCGAACGCCGCGTGGTCCCTGAGCCGGGGGGATCCGGGCTCGCCCGAGCGCGACCAGTTGATCAGCTCGTCGACACTGCGCTGCGTGGTCCGCGGGTGCGGCGGGGCGTCCCCGCCGTCGGGCAGCGTGCGGTGGCCGGTCTCGCCGGCGTCCGCGAGCCTGGTGTATCCGGCGTCCGCCGCGTCATCGGGCCTGGTGCCGTCCGGAGGGCCGTCCCGAAGGCCTGGGTTGTCGGGACGCGCGTGCCCGTCCGGCGGCCTGGGTCCGACGTGGCCGCCGTCCGGGCTCCAGCTCGCCCAGTGCGAGTCGGCGCCACCGATCACGCCCGACGTCAGGCCCTTCAGCACCAGCAGCCCGTCGATGTGCTCGTCGCCGTCCCACAGCTGCGAGATCAGCACGGTACCGGCGTTCGCCACCCCCGACTGGCCCATCAGCATCCACAGCGAGCGCGTCGGGAACGCCCACGCCAGCCCGGTCAGCAACCCCCCGGTCAGCGCTCCGGTGGCCGCCGACGACCCCACCTGCCGCCAGTCCACCCCCTCCCGGCGCGACTGCGTCAGCTGGACCAGGAGATCCATCCCGCCGAGCAGCCCGCCGAACAGCGCGATGTTGATCAGCAACCGGCGGGCGAACTGGCGTACCGTCCACCGCGCCGCCTGGGCGCGTACCCCCATCAGCCGTAACGTCAGCCCGCCCGCGGGCGACACCAGCGCCCACATCAGCCACGCCAGCTGCACCACCAGCAGCAGTACGGCCAGCCGCATCATCCGTTTGGTGAACTCGAGCTGCACCCCCAGCTCGTTGCAGGCGAGCGCCAGGTCCACCAGGGACCGCACCAGAGCCGCCTGGCGGCCGCCCACGTCCTTCGACACCCGCTTCTGGAAAGCCCGGAGTGCCGCTCCGTCCCACCCCTCGGCGCCCAGCCGTATGCCGTCGCCGTCCGCTCCGGCGGCCACGTCGCGGGCCGCCTTCACCAGCCCGTCGGCCAGCCGGAACAGACCGCCTTCCTTCCCCTTGGGCCAGTCCGTGCCCAGCACCCAGCCCGCCCACGGACGGGCCCACTCGGGCACCGGTATCCCATCAAGCAGCACGCGGGTCAGCCCTGAGTGTCGATCTCGGCGGCCTCGTACGTGTTGGCGTTGACGCGCATCCCGTCGCCGACACCTTCCAACTCGTCGATGTAGTCCTCGAAGCCCTTGAAGATGGCCTTCGTCCGGAGGGGGAAGCTCTTCTCGAACTCCGCGCCGTACTGGTCGTCCCCCATGGGCCGCCCCTCGGCGATGAACACGTCGCGCAGTGCGTCACGGACCTTGCGCACGTGCTCGGCCTCCTCCTTCGCGACTACGGCCCCCTGCCGGATATTTGCCCATTGCGCAGAGTAGCTGCCTTCCTGCCCCAATCGTTTCTCCTTCCTCAAGGACATCTCAGATAACTGTCCACTATGCTCATGTTTCGTGCACTTCACAGCAGAACGTCTGGGGGTCCGATGAGCGGCTGGGTCGATGTGCACTACCAGGCGCTCGAAGAATGCGGAAAACGGGCCCGCAAGGTGGCGAACATGCTCGACCTGGACGACGCGTTCGAGGGCACCAAGTCCTCGGCACCGACCGGGCAGACCTCGTCGAAGACGTTCGGCGCCCTCAAGGACTCCGGCGACCTGGCCACGGATGTCGACAAGGTGTGGCGGGCGCTCGAGGAAGAGTTACAGGCGGGCAAGAGCCGGCTGAACAGTGTCGAGAAGGCGATCGACCAGGTGGAGACCAACCTGCGCAAGGCCGCGAAGGCCTCCGGCGGATGAGCGGGGTCAGCGACCTGCCCGGTGGTGACCGGCTCGCCGCGCTTCTCACGAAAGTGACCGGGAATCCACAGGCGATCAGGAACACCGCCGGCGCCTGGCGGGCGGCGGCCGGTCACGTCACCAGGTCGACCAACTCCCTGACCAAGGCGGTCGGCGAGGTGGACAAGGCGTGGCAGGGCGGCTCGGCCGACGCCTTCACCAAGTACATGAACGCCTACCCACGGGCGAGCACCGATCTCAACGAAGCGCTGACGGCCTGCGCCGACGCTCTCGACAAGGCGGCCACCTCGCTGGAGGACGCCCACGGCAAGGTCAACGCGCTCTGCCAGGACGCGGTCGAGCGCGCGGCAACGTACAAGACCCAGTACGCGAAGCTGAACCCCAAGGCCACGGCGCAGGACGCCGAAGCCGCGCTGGCCCGTACGACGATCGTCAGCGGCAACGTCACGCAGGCCGAGAGCCTGGTCGAGAAGGCCGAAGGCGACCTCGAGGACGCCAAGAAGGCGCTGGCCAAGCAGCTCGGCGCGGATGCCGGGTTCGGCTTCTTCACCAAGGTCCCCCTGCCGGACGGGGCCGACTTCGAGGCGGGCGACCACAAGGTCGAGTGGGTCAGGACGCCGTTCGATGACAAGCGCACCACGCTGGAGTCGGCGGCCGCCGCCGGTGGCAGCGACGGCGGCGGCGCGAGCGGCGGCGCCGGCTACGCCTACAGCGGCGGCGTCTCCTCGGCCGGCAACACCCCCGCGCCCAAGCCCGAGGTCGTGGCATGGATCAAGGAGGCACTCCGGGTCATCAAGTCGCCGGAGATGGCCGCGGAGCTGCGGAAAAGGGGCCTGCTGGACAAGCTCCAGGACCTCGACCCGAACGACCCCAAGGCCATCGAGCGGATCTGGGCCATCATCCACCACGAGTCCGGGGGCAACCCGAGCGCCATCAACAACTGGGACATCAACGCCAAGAACGGTGTGCCGTCACAGGGACTGATGCAGACCATCCCGCCCACGTTCGACCACAACAGCCTGCCGGGATACAAGCAGATCCTGGAGCCGGTGGACAACATCATCGCCGGGGTGCTGTACACGTACGACCGGTACGGATCGCTCGCCAACCACCCGGGCATCGAGTCGATGGAGCAGGGCGGCCCGTACCGGCCCTACTAGGTCGTGTGCTGCTCGGGCTCCACCCAGTCGAACTTCTCATAGCCCTTGGGCAGGTCGCCGGGCTTGTCCGGCGCCTGGAACGACGGGAACCCCTTCGCGTTGATGGTCGCCTGCTCGAAGTCCACCTCGGCGGCGCCGCTCGGCTTGATGTAGCCGAACTGGTGCTCCTTCTTGACCACGGTGGACATGATGTCTCCCGCTCCACGCAGACCCGACACCAGCGTCAAGGTCATGATGGCCACCGCGCCGTTGGTTCCGGAGGCGATGAACTTCTCCAGCAGGCCGCCATACAGCTTGGTGTGCGGGAACGCCTGCAGTCGCTTGGCGAACAGCAGCAAGGTGAGCGTGGTCACGCCCAGCGTGGCCAGTTTGACCCAGTAGCTCCGGTACCCGGCGGCCACCTCGTCGACCATCCCACCCACGTCACCGAGCACGCCGCGCAGCGCGCCGATCTCCCGGTGGAAGATCCACACGACCCGCTCGAACTCCTGCTGGTCGAGGGCGATCCAGCCGCTCCGCGACGTGGCGACGAGCTGGGGCAGCAGTTGCTTGACCCCGTCGTCGAGCCGGCCCGCGATGCCGTTCTTCCAGTTCGTGGCCGCCTGCGCCATGCCCGGCTCGTTGGCGATGGCCGTGCCCGCGACGACCACGGCGGGGACGAGCCAGGCCGAGATCCGGCCCAGCCTCTTCAGCGACTCCAGCACCTTGGGCCCGATCGGCTCCGGCATCGTCGGAGGCGGCCCGAAGGTGGGCGGCTTGTAGGGGTTGTAGGCGCCGTACGAGGTGGGCGAGTTGTAGCCGGGATATCTGTAGGGCGAGTAGCCGGTGTTCGCGGTGGGGGGCGTGTTGTAGGCGGGGTGCGAGTAGTTGCGTATGTTCCCGTACTCGCTCATTTGCGATACCTCACGGCGCTGTGCTTCTCGGCCGCGCGCCAGTTGCGCTCCCCGATGCTGAGCGCCCCCACCCAGCTGTCCACTGTCTCCTCCGCCTGGCCCAGCGTGCTGTCGGCCCAGCGACACATGCCGTCGTAGGTGCCGCCCAGCACCATTTCCCCCAGTACGCCGAAGCCCGGGGCCTCGACCCCGACCGTGCCGACGAGGCTCCTGACGAAGGAAATGGCCGCCTTCAGCTCGTCGTCAACCCGATCGCGCGTGTGACCGATGGCCGTGGAGGTGACATAGATCTCCTGCCCCGGCGCAACCGCTTTCGTCGTCATATGTACGAATTCTTCCCGATGTCGTCCCTTACCTCCCTGTTTGCACGGCAGTCTTAATGATCAGTTAGACGATTGGACGGCTGCCGATGGCTGTTCGTTAACCTGCTGCCGATGCCGTGGAGCGCATGGATTCCAGTGACCCCCGTCTCGACGAGCTCGACCGGCTCGTACAGGCCAGCGAACGGACGATGCGCGAGCTCGAAGAGGCCACGCGGGAGCTACGTCAGCTGACCGGATCAGGCGAGAGCCGCGGCGGAACGGTGTCCGCGCGGGTGGACGCCGACAGCAAACTCGTCGAGGTGCGGATCACCCATCGGGCCATGCGGCTGGAACCGGAAGAGCTGGGCCACGACGTGGTGGAGGCCGTACGCGCCGCCCAGGAGGACCACGAGCGGCAGGCCCGCGAACTGCTCGGGCTGCAGCCCGTCGGCGAGGATCTGCTGGGCACGTTCAAGCGCGACCTGGACGAACTGCAGGACGCCTACGCCAGGGAGACCGGCGAACGACTCGAAGGGATGCGCCGCACGCAGCGCTCCTGGGAGGACTGAGCGCCAACGACGGCGGGGCCGGTGAGGATCGCTCCTCACCGGCCCCGCTGTTCGCTTACGGGCTGTCTCAGCCGCAGTTGCTGTATCCGGCGTTGGTGCTGCCGGAACCGGCGCTGCCCGAGAACTTCACGCACTTGCCCTTGGCGGGCAGCTTGACCGGACCGGCGTAGTACTCATAGCTGCCGGAGTCGGTCCTGCTCCCCCCGCCCTGAACATCGAGCGTGGCGCTGACCGGGGTCTTCTGACCCACGTTCGCGGTCTTCATGGTGACCACGCAGTTCTCACCGGTACCGCTGTTGTAGAGCTGGTACGTCACCCCGCCCGAGAACGCGCCGCTGCGCTGCACGCTGAACCCGCCTCCGCAGACCTGCGCCGGCGTGTAGGGGTTCGTCTTGGGCGGCGTCGGGGTCGGCTTGGCGGTGGTCTTCGTGGGCGTCGGCTTGGCCGTGGTCTTGGTCGGCGTGGGCGTCGGCTTGGCGGTGGTCTTGGTCGGCGTCGGCTTGGGCGACTGGGTCGTCTTCGTCGGCGTCGGCCTGGGTTCCTCGGTGGTCTTCGTCGGCGTCGGCTCCGGCTCCCTGGTCTTCGTCGGCTCCTGCGTCGGCGTGGGGTCCGGGTCCTTCGACTTCGTCGGCTCCTGCGTCGGCGTCGGGTCCTTCGACTCGGTGGGAGTCGGGGTGGGCCGGTGCTTCCTGTTCTTGCGCTCGCTCGGCGTGGCGGTGGGCTGCGTCGCCGTCGGCTGGGCCGCGGGCTGCGTCACCGTCGGCTGGGTCACCGGCTGCGTGAGGATCGGCTGCGGCGTCGGCACCGTGCTGAACTCCGGAGCGGTGGGCGCCGACGAGGGATAGTCGGTCGGCAGCACCAGCGGGGCCACGTCGGTCGGGTCCGGGCTCGCGGAGGCCCAGGGCACCGTCACGTCGGGCTGCGACTGCTGAGGATTGGGCTGGCCGGGCAACTGCTGCTGCGGCTGCCCCTGCCCCTGCGTGGACGAGTCACCGCCGCCCCCGCCGATCGCGAGCGTGCCGCCCTTCTTGGCCTCGGCCGCGGAGTTGGACACCGGCTCCAGCTTGGCGTAGTGGCCCGCGCCCCACAGCCCCACGCCGGACAGCAGCGCGACCGCCGTGACGGCCGCGGCGAGCCCGATGGGGAACGACTTGCGCCGAGGGGCGGCGCCGCCGCCGTGCTGCGTTGGCGCCTGCCATACCTGGGACGGCGGCTGCTGCCCGCCGGGCGCCCCTTCCCACGGCCCCTGCTGCGGCACGGGCGGCGGGCCCCACGTCTGCTGCGGGACCGGCACCCCTTCGAGCGGCGCCTGGTGCTCGGCCAGCGCCTGGTGCTCGGTCGGCGCCTCCAACGGCGGGAGCTGGATGGTCTGCGGCGGGAAGAGCTCTCCCTCCGGCGCCTGCGGGGGCGGCGGCACCGTGGCGACGACGCCCACCCGCGGCGCTGCGGCGCCACTCTTGTCGCCGAGCAGTTGCAGCAGCGCCGTGTAGGTGGTCGGCCGCTGCGCGACGTCCTTGGACAGAGCGGAGAGCACCACCCGGCGCAGCGGCTCGGCCAGCGCGCCTACCTCGGGCTCCCCGTTGAGCACCGCCTGGGCGTCGTGCCCGAAGGGGGGCTGCCCGGTCGCGGCGAAGACGATCGTGGCGGCCCAGGCGAACACGTCGGCGTAAGGGCCGTATCCCAGCCCGCTGAGCTGCTCGGGCGAGCGGTAACCGAGCTCGCCGGCGGCCTCGCCGAGGTCGATGTCGGTCACGCGGGGGCCGTCCGCGGCGAGGAGCACGTTGTGCGGGGTGAGCCCACGGTGCGTGACGCCGGCGAGGTGCACGGCGGTCAGCGCGGTCAGCACGCCGACGGCCACCCGCTCCAGGGTGTCGCCGTCGAGCGGCCCATCGGCCGCCACCGCCTCTGCCAGGCTGCGGCCCTCGATGTGCTCGCGCACGATGTACGGCTGCTCGTCGTGCATTCCGGCGTCCAGCGTCCTGGCGACGTACACGCTCGAAATACGCTGGACACCCTTGTACCGCTCAGCGTCCTGCGGCCCCGCGCCGGGCACGGCGGGGAGCAGCTTGATCACTCGGGTGGGTCCGTCCTCGGACTCCTTGCCGAGGTACGCGACTCCCCGCGGCCCCTCGTCCAGCCGTCCGGAAAGGGTGTGAGCTCCTAAACGCTCAGGATCACCCGGCCGCAGAGGGTGCATCTCTTTCCCTTCAAGTCAAAACTCGATGCTGCAAGTGCATTCAACCAAATCTGTCACAGCTGTATCAGTAGTTTCGGACGTAGCCCGACATTTAACCCTAATGACATCAAGTGGCCGGACGGCCGGGACGCCATCCGCGGCGGCGGCCCAGCGGAATGAGCGCCGCCGCGGCCGCCGCGGCGGCCGCGATCCCCAGCGCGCCGACCGTCACCAGGAGGGCGACGTTCGTCGCGTGCTCGTCCGGCTGCGGCGCCTTGGCCACCGCGTCGGCGGGCAGCGGCGAGGGCGGCGGGGGGGCGACCACGGGGGCGCCCGCCGGGTCGAAGGACAGCGACGCGGTGACGGCCATCAGCGGGTTGACCATCCCGGCTCCGGTGCCGGTGCCCACCGAGCCGTCGGCCGTGGCGGTGATGCGCTGCCGGACCTGCTGCTGGGTGAGCTTGGGGAAGCGGGCGCGGACGAGCGCGGCGACCCCCGCCACGTACGGCGCGGCGAAGCTGGTGCCCTCCAGGCCGCGCATGTAGCTCTTGCCCGTCCACGGGGCGGTGATGTCCACGCCCGGCCCGAGCACGCCGACCGGCGTGGCCGTGTTGGAGGAGTCGGCGCGGCGGCCGTCGCTGTTGGCCGAGCCCACGGCGAGCACGCCGTCGTAGGCCGCGGGGTAGGCGGGCTCGGGTGGCCCGTCCTCCTTGGTGATGTTGCCGGCGGCGGCCACGATCACGATGTCCCTGGACAGCGCGTACTGGACGACCGCCTTCAGGTCGGGATGGTCGGCGGCCCGCACCGAGACGTTGATCACGTCCGCCTTGCGGTCCACGGCCTCCTTGATCCCCTTGACCAGGTCGGCGACCTGGCCCTCCTCGCTGTTGCTCTGCTTCACCGAGATGAGCTGGACCTCGGGGGCGACGCCGTGGAAGGGGACGCCGGCGAGGTAGCGGCCGGCGATGATGCCCGCGACGGCGGTGCCGTGCCCCACGCAGTCGCGGTAGCCGGTGTGGGTGATGTCGATGAACTTGGAGATCTGGATCTGCGGGTGCTGGTAGTCGACGCCGCTGTCGACCACGGCGACCTTCACGCCCGCGCCGCGGGTGATGCGCCACAC
Source organism: Nonomuraea guangzhouensis (assembly GCF_019396345.1). Classification (GTDB taxonomy): domain Bacteria; phylum Actinomycetota; class Actinomycetes; order Streptosporangiales; family Streptosporangiaceae; genus Nonomuraea; species Nonomuraea guangzhouensis. The sequence goes on from NZ_JAHKRM010000011.1 coordinate 21,047, forward strand.
GTTCTTGATGTCGAGCCTTCGCTGCGCCCACGGCTCGGTGCCGGGCAGTTGCGTCGTCCCCTTGCGTGGCTTGCACTCCACGGGCGCGCTTCTCTCGGCCCGCACCTGCACCTGCACCTGCTCCGCGGCGAGCGCGGGGGCCGAGGTGAGCTGCAGGGCGAGCACGCCCGCCGCCAGGGTCCGTCCGATCATGGCGGAAGAGCGTAGCTTGCCTACCTGAACGAAAAGAAGCCCCGGTGGTCAGACCGGGGCCTCTCCGCGAGGCTCAGCGGGTCGCGGACTCGATGTTGCCCCGGTAGGTGTTGATCACCCGGGAGGCCTCCTGAAGCTCTTCCGTCATGCGCTGGAAGGCCGTCCGGTAGTTCTGCCAGGCCCCTTGGAAGCGCTCGGCTCCCGGGCCCGTCCAAGCGGTGCCGACCTTGGCGGCCTCGCGGTCCAGCGCGGTCATCGTGGTGCGCACCGCCTCGGACTGCTGGTTGAACTGGGTGGCCATCTGCTGCATTTCCGCGGGGTCGCCACCGAGCAGGCTCTGGCTCATGCATACCTCCTGGATCGACTGAAAGCGCCCTCAACATAAGCGCGTCACTCACGCCTCGCTCCTGTTATGCCGAGCGGCTATGGTCTTCCAGAGGAATATTCGGATCTAAGGAGATTCCGGCCATGCGCGAGGTTGTGGTCACCGGCGGTGGCACCGGGATCGGCTACGCGATCGCCGCGGCGTTCGTGGCCGCGGGCGACCGCGTCACGATCACCGGGCGGCGCGAGCAGGTGCTGAAGGAGGCCGCGGCCCGGCTCGGCGCCACCTACCTGCCGTTCGACGCCGCCGGCCCCGCCGCCGTGAAGGACGCGGCGGGCCGCCTGCCCGAGCGGGTCGACGTCCTGGTCAACAACGCGGGCGGCAACACCAACCTGGACCGGCGGCAGTCCGACGACCTGCTGGACGTGGCCGAGGGCTGGCTGGCCAACCTCAACGCCAACCTGCTGTCCGCCGTGCTCGTCACGACCGCGCTGCTGCCCCGGCTCGCCAAGGGCGGGCGGATCATCACGATCGGCTCGATCGCCGCCCGCGGCACGGGCTCCGGCTCGTACGGCGCGGCCAAGGCGGCCGTCGAGGCGTGGACCGCCGACCTGGCCGCCCAGCTCGGCCCCCGGGGCATCACCGCCAACGTCGTCTCCCCCGGCCTGGTGCTCGACACCGAGTTCTTCCGCGGGCGCCTGACCGAGGAGGGCATCAGGGCCCGCGTCGAGAACACCCGCAACGGCCGCCCCGGCACCCCGTCCGACGTCGCCGACAGCGTGCTCTTCCTGGCCTCTCCGGGCGCGCGGCACCTGACGGGGCAGGTGATCCATGTGAACGGCGGCGCTTATCTGGGTCGCTGACCGGCGGCCGACAGCGAACACTTACACTCCGTCTCAGTGCCCGGCGCGGAAGGATGCCAAGGAAAGGACGTAGGTCGGTGCAGAAGGTTCTGATCGCCAACCGGGGCGAAATCGCCGTCCGGGTCGCACGGGCGTGCAAGGACGCCGGGATCGGCAGCGTGGCCGTTTACGCCGACCAAGACCTCGACTCCCTGCACGCCAAGATCGCCGACGAGGCGTACGCGCTGGGCGGCCAGTCCCCCGCGGAGACCTACCTCGACATCGGCAAGCTGCTGGAGATCGCCCGGCGCTCCGGCGCCGACGCCGTGCATCCCGGTTACGGGTTCCTGGCCGAGAACGCCGACTTCGCCCAGGCCGTCATCGACGCGGGCCTGATCTGGATCGGCCCGCCGCCGGCCGCCATCGCCGCGCTCGGCGACAAGGTCCAGGCCAGGCACATCGCGCAGAAGGTCGGCGCGCCGCTGGTCGCGGGCACCAAGGACCCGGTCTCGGGGGCCGAGGAAGTGGTCGCCTTCGCCGAGGAGCACGGGCTGCCCATCGCGATCAAGGCCGCGTACGGCGGCGGTGGCCGCGGCATCAAGGTCGCCCGGCGGCTGGAAGAGGTCGCCGAGCTCTACGAGTCGGCCGTACGCGAGGCCATCGCCTCGTTCGGCCGCGGCGAGTGCTTCGTGGAGCGCTACCTCGACCGCCCGCGGCACGTCGAGACCCAGTGCCTGGCCGACCGCGACGGCAACGTGGTCGTGGTCGGCACCCGCGACTGCTCACTCCAGCGCCGCCATCAGAAGCTGGTGGAGGAGGCGCCCGCGCCGTTCCTGTCCGAGTCACAGGTCGAGACCCTCTACACCAGCTCCAAGGCGATACTCCGCGAGGCCGGTTACGTCGGCGCGGGCACCTGCGAGTTCCTCGTCGGCCAGGACGGCACGATCTCCTTCCTGGAGGTCAACACCCGGCTGCAGGTCGAGCACCCGATCACCGAGGAGGTGTCGGGCATCGACCTGGTACGCGAGATGTTCCGCATCGCCGACGGCGAGTCGCTCGGCTTCGGCGACCCGGCGCCACGCGGTCACTCCTTCGAGTTCCGCGTCAACGCCGAGGACGCCGGCCGCAACTTCCTGCCCGCGCCGGGCACGCTCACCGTCATGCGCCCGCCGTCGGGTCCTGGTGTGCGGCTCGACTCGGGGTTCGAGGCCGGGATGACCGTGCCTCAGACGTTCGACTCGCTGGTGGCCAAGCTGATCGTGACCGGCCGTACGCGTACGGAGGCGCTGGAGCGCTCACGCCGGGCGCTGGCCGAGTTCGAGATCGACGGCATGCCGACCGTGCTGCCCTTCCACCGCGCCGTCGTGTCCGACCCGGCCTTCACCGCCGAGCCGTTCGCCATCCACACCCGGTGGATCGAGACCGAGTTCGACAACACGATCGCGCCCTACGCGGGCGACGGCGCCGCCGACGAGCCCGCCGCGCGCGAGTCGGTGACGGTCGAGGTCGGCGGCAAGCGCCTCGAAGTGGTCCTGCCCGCCGGCCTCGGCACGTCCGGCGTCTCCAGGGGCGGCGCGCAGCCCGCGGGCAGGAAGCCCAAGCGCGGCGGCGCGAAGAAGCCCGCGGCGGGCGGCGACACGCTGGTCAGCCCGATGCAGGGCACCATCGTCAAGGTCGTCGTGGCCGACGGCGACACGGTGGCCGAGGGCGACGCGATCGTGGTGCTCGAGGCCATGAAGATGGAGCAGCCGCTGACCGCGCACAAGGCGGGCACTGTCACCGGCCTGACCGCCGCGGTCGGGCAGACCGTCACGTCAGGGGCCACGATCTGCGAGATCAAGGACGCTTGACCTCCAGAGGTTCCAGGAACCTTGACCACGCCCCGCGCTCGGACGGCTCCATACGGGTAACGTGCATATGCAAAGGAACTTTGTTGAGCGCCCGTTCGTCATCCTGAGCGAAGGAGGCTTGCTGCCAATGACCCATTCGCTGCGCCGAGCAGGGGCCGCGATCGCGGCTCTGATCGCCGGTCTTTTCGTCGTACTTGCGCTGTCCCCTGCCGCCAACGCGGCGGCCGCACCCCCTGACGCATCGAGCGTTGTGTCCTATTGGAAGGACAAGAAGGATCCGCTCTTCGTGCAGTCGGGCTCGTCGCTGACCTCGGACCAGCAGTCCGACATCCGCGACACGTTGCAGGATTCCAAGAGTGACATCTACGTCGCGGCGCTGCCCGACGGCACATTGACCTCGTCGTCTGACGCCAAGCAATACCTCAACACCTTGGGCTCGGCCACCGCGGCCGCCAAGGGCGGGGGCCGGGTCACCGTGGCCGTGCTCGACGGCAACTCCCTGTTCGCGGAGTCCAATTTCGGCAAGCCCGGCCTCACCGACCAGCTGGCCAAGCTGGCGGTGCGTAACCACGACGACGTCGTGTCCGGCATGAATGACTTCGTGGAGCGGGTCAACCTCGCTTCCGCCGGCAAGCGGTCCGCGCTCGACTCGGGCGCCGTGGGCGGCGGTGGCGGCAGCGGCGCGCTGATCGCCCTGGGCGCGCTCGTCGTGGTCGGCGGCGGCGGCTACTTCCTCTACTCGAAGAACAAGAAGAAGAAGCAGGCCATCCAGGACGCCAAGGACCTGGCCGCGGTCAAGCAGACCGTGGAGGAGGACGTCACGAAGCTCGGTGAGGAGATCACCACGCTCGACGCCGACGTCGCGCTCTCCGGCCAGAGCGGCCAGCACATCACCGAGTGGCAGCAGGCGCTCGACTCCTACGAGAAGGCCAAGACGCAGCTCGCGACCGTGCAGCGGGCCGACCAGGTCCGCGAGGTGACCCAGACGCTGGAGGACGGCCGCTACTGGCTGGCCGTGGTGAAGGCCAAGGTCAACAACCAGCCGGCCCCCGAGCGGCGGGCGCCCTGCTTCTTCAACCCGCAGCACGGCCCGTCGGTGCGTGACGTGCGCTGGGCGCCGCCCGGTGGCGCGGTGCGCGACGTGCCCGCCTGCTCGGCCGACGCGGAGGCCGTGGAGCGCGGCTTCGACCCGCAGATGCGGGAGGTCATGGTCGACGGCCAGCGGCGTCCCTACTACGACGCGGGCCCGGCCTACCAGCCCTACGCCTACGGCTACTACGGCGGCTTCGGCGACGTCATGACCGGCATGTTCGTCGGCACCCTGATGGGCAGCATGCTCAGCGGCGGCTTCGGTTACGGCGGCTTCGGCTACGGCGGCGGCTTCGGTGACGGTGGCGGCGGCGACATCAGCGGTGGCGGCGGCGACTTCGGCGGCGGAGACGGCGGCGGCTGGGGTGACTTCGGCGGCGGCGACTTCGGTGGTGGTGACTTCGGCGGCGGCGACTGGTAACCCGTCCAACGAATGATCGGGCGCGTTCCCCTCTGGGGGACGCGCCCGATTCTTGTTGACGCCGGGTCAGATCCCGATCTGCGCCTCGGGCTGCATCAGGCGGCGGGCCGCCTCGGTGATGGATCCCGACAAAGACGGATAAACCGCGAAAGTGTGGGCCAGTTGGTCCACCGTGAGCCGCTGCTGCACCGCCACGGAGAGCGCCAGGATCAGCTCGGACGCCCTCGGCGCCACCACCACGCCGCCCAGCACGATCCCGGTGTGCGGACGGCAGAACAGCTTGACGAAGCCGTCGTTGAACCCCTGCATCTTCGCCCGGGCATTGGTGGCCAGCGGCAGCTTGACCACGTTGGCCTCGATCTCGCCGGCCTCGATCGAGCGCTGCGCGACGCCGACCGCGGCGATCTCCGGGTCGGTGAAGATGTTGGAGGCCACCGTGGCCAGGCGCAACGGCTGAACGGCCTCACCCAGCGCGTGCCAGACCCCGATGCGGCCCTGCATGGCGGCGACCGAGGCGAGCATGAGCACGCCGGTGCAGTCGCCCGCCGCGTAGACGCCCGGCGCGGAGGTGCGCGAGACCTTGTCGACCTTGATGAAGCCGTTTCTGTCGAGCTGGACCCCGGCCTCCTCCAGGCCGATGCCGCCCGTGTTGGGCACCATGCCGACCGTCATCAGCGCGTGGGAGCCCTCGGCCGTACGGCCGTCTTCGAGCGTGACCACGACGCCGTCGGCGGTCCGCTTGACGGAGGCGGCGCGCGAGCGGCCCATGACGTTCATGCCGCGGCGCCGGTAGACCTCTTCGAGGACCTCGGCGCCGTCGGCGTCCTCGTTGGGCATCATCCGGTCCCGGCTGGAGACCAGCGTGACCTCGGCGCCCAGCGAACGGTAGGCGCCCGCGAACTCGGCGCCCGTCACCCCGGAGCCGACCACGATCAGATGCTCGGGCAGCGCGTCGAGGTCGTAGAGCTGGCGCCAGGTGAGCACGCGTTCGCCGTCGGGCTCGGCCCCCGGCAGGATGCGCGGCGTCGCGCCGGTCGCCACGATGACCACGTCGGCCTTGATCGCCCGGTCGCCCGCCTTGACCAGCTGCGGGTCGGCCAGCCGCCCGCGGGCCTTGATGATCTCGACGCCCTCGGCGGCCACCCGGGTCTCGATGTCGGCCGACTGGGCCTGTGCCAGCTCCTTGACCCGTTTGTTGACCAGCGGCAGGTCGACGCTCGCCACGCCGACGTCGCCGTCGAGCCCGCCGGTGAAACCGACGCCCAGCGAGGGCGCGTCGAGCAGGGCCTGCTTACGTACGGAGGTGGCGATGAGGGTCTTGGACGGCACGCAGTCGGTCAGCACGCACGCGCCGCCTGGTCCGTCCTGTTCGACCATGGTGACCTGCGCGCCTAGCTGCGCTGCCACCAGGGCCGCCTCGTAGCCGCCTGGTCCGCCACCGATGATCACGATCCTCGTCACGTGCCCATTCTCCCGCATGGCGCGCGCTGACGACGAACGGGGCGGCCTCTCGCCCGCTACTCTTATCTGCTGTGCCTGTATACGCGGCCTACGGCAGCAACATGGACCCCGAGCAGATGGCCATGCGCGCCCCTCATTCCCCGATCCGGGGTGTGGGCTGGCTGCAGGGTTGGCGCCTGACGTTCGGCGGCGACGACATCGGCTGGGAGGGCTCGCTCTCCACCATCGTCGAAGACCCCGACGAGCACGTGTTCGTCGTCCTCTACGACGTGCCCGAGTCGGACGCCAACTCGCTGGACCAGTGGGAGGGCGCCGTCCGCGGTCTTTACCACAAGGTGCGGCTGCGGGTGCAGACCCTCGACGGCGAGCAGGTGGCCTGGTTCTACGTGCTCGACGGCTACGAGGGCGGCCTGCCTTCCGCCCGCTACCTGGGCATCCTGGCCGACGCCGCCGAGCGCGCGGGCGCCCCCGACGACTACGTCAAGGAGCTGCGGGGACGCCCCTGCAGGTCGATCGGCGACTAGCTCAGCGGCTGGTCCTTGGTCTCCTTCAGCGCGAAGACATAGACCAGCGTGGAGACCAGGGCGAGCGCCGACATATACCACGGGAAGAGTCCCGAGTTGCCCGCGTCCTTCAGCGCCGTGCCGATGAGCGGCGCGGTGCCGCCGAAGATCGCGACGGTCAGCGAGTACGGGAAGCCCGCCCCCGCCGCCCGCACCCGGGTCGGGAAGAGCTCGGAGTTGACCGCGGCCGAGACCGAGGTGAAGCAGCCGAGGAAGATCATGCCGAGGCACTGGATGAACAGCAGGCTGGAGAAGGAGTTCGTCAGCATGCCGAGCAGCGGCACCGGCAGGATCGTGAACGCCAGGCCGAAGGTGATCAGCATGGGCCGGCGCCCGATCCGGTCCGAGAGCATGCCGAGCAGCGGCTGCAGGAACATGAAGAAGACCAGCGAGATCGTGCTGACCGTGAGCGACTCGCCCTTGTCGAAGCTCACGTTCTGCTGGGCGTAGGTCGGCAGGAAGGTCGTCCAGGTGTAGTAGGCGACCGTGCCCGCCACGGTGATACCGACGATCAACGCGGCCTTGGTCGGGTAACGGACCAGGAACTCGAACAGGCCAGGACGCTCCGCCTTGCCCTCCTGGATCTCGCTGACCACCGCGCTGGTCTCCTCGGCGCCCTTGCGGATCCACAGGCCCACGAGGCTGATGACCGCGCCGACGACGAACGGGATGCGCCAGCCGTAGGAGTTCATGTCGGCTTCGACGAGGGTGGCGGCCAGCAGCGCGGCCAGGCCGGAGGCGAGAAGCTGGCCGATGGTGGTGCTGACGTACTGGAAGCTCGAGAACAACCCGCGGCGCCCGGGAGGTGCCGACTCGACCAGGAACGTGGTGGCCGCGGCGAACTCGCCGCCGACCGAGAGTCCCTGGATGAGCCGCGCCAGCGTCAGGATGATCGGCGCGAGCACGCCCGCCGCCTCGTACGTCGGCGTGATCGCCAGCAGCAGCGAGCCGCCGCCCATCAGAATGATCGTGAACGTCATCGCAGCCTTACGGCCGTACCGGTCGGCGAACGCGCCCACCAGCAGGCCGCCCAGCGGGCGCATGAAGAAACCGACCGCGAACACCGCGAAGGCGCTCAGCACCGGGACCAGACTGTTCGTGCCGGACTTGGGGAAGATCTGCTCGGCGAAGTAGACGGTCAGGAAGCTGTATGTGTACCAGTCGAACCACTCGACGACGTTGCCGATGCTGGCCGCCATGAGCTGGCGGACACGGCTCTTGGGAATGCCGACTGGGGATGAGGCCACGGGGGAAGTAGCCACGGGGGCTCCTTTGCTGACAACTGCGATGATGGCTTACTGTGCATTCGGGCGACCGAAACAGTCAAATGCCTCGCCACATATTTACAAACCCGACATAGAGACGGCTCCCTGTGGATGTTCTCGACCGGCGCCTGGTCGCCGCCCTCCAGATCAGCCCCCGCGCGGCGTGGGGCGAGATCGCCAGGGCCGTCGACGAGCACGAGCGCACGGTCGCGCGCCGGTTGCAGCGGCTGATGGCCGATGGCATGGTGCGCGTCACCGCGATCTATGACGACCTGCGTTCGGGCCACGGGCGACCCGTGCACCTGCACGTCCAGGTCCGTCCCGGTGCGGCGGCGCAGGTCGCCAAGGCGCTGGCCGACCGGCCCGACACGCGCTCGGTCTACTCGCTGACCGGAGCCGCCGACCTCGCCTGCGAGCTGGTCGCCCGGACGCGTGAGGAGCTGCACGACATCCTCACCGCGGAGATCAGCGAGATCGACGGGGTGCTGCAGACACAGACGCAGGTCGTGCTCCACACGTTCAGGACCGTGGCCGAATGGCACGCGCCCTACCTCAGCGAGCAGGAGGCGGCCCAGCTCCGCCCGGCCATGCTCCATGATCCCCTTCCCGATCAGGACGGTCTGTCACCTCTGGAGCAGGAGATCGCCGAGCTGCTGGCCGGTGACGGCAGGATCGCCTTCACCGCGATCGCCGAGCGGCTGGACATCTCCGTGCCCACCGCGCGCCGACGGGTGTCCTCGCTGCTCGAACGGCGGGTGCTGCTGCTGCGGGCCGAGGTCGAGCCCGCGCTGCTCGGCCTGGAGGTGGAGGGCAAGCTCTGGCTCAAGGTCCGCCCGTACGGCCTCGACCGGGTCGGCCAGACACTAGCGGCGCACCCCAGCGTGCGTTACTGCGCGGCCACCTCGGGCACGCATTCTCTGATCGTCCAGGTCGCGGTGGCCCATGAGGCCGACCTCTACCGTTTCCTGACCGGTGTCGTCGGCCCCCTCGACGAGGTCACCGACTTGGACGTCACCCTGATCACCCGCGCCTACAAGCGCGGTCACCTCCGCAAGTCCGGCCTGCTCACCCTGGAGAGGACCCCATGACGCCCGCTGAGAACGAAGTCGCCGACCTCTGCGCCGAACTGATCCGCGTCGACAGCAGCAACTACGGGGACGGCAGCGGCCCCGGCGAGCGGGCCGCCGCCGAGGCCGTCATGGCCAGGCTGGACGAGGTCGGCATCGAGGCCACCTACATCGAGAGCGAGCCGGGCCGGGGCAACGTCATCACTCGCGTCGAAGGCGCCGACCCGTCGCTGCCCGCGCTCCTGGTCCACGGCCACCTGGACGTGGTGCCCGCCAACGCGGCCGACTGGTCCGTCGACCCGTTCGCCGGCGAGGTGCGTGACGGCTACATCTGGGGCCGGGGCGCGGTGGACATGAAGGACATGGACGCGATGATGCTGGCCGTACTCCGGCAGCTCACCCGCGAGGGGCGCAAGCCGCGCCGCGACCTGGTCTTCGCCTGGCTCGCCGACGAGGAGGCGGGCGGCACGTACGGCGCCAAGCACCTCACCAAGCACCACCCCGAGCTGTTCGAGGGCGTCACCGAGGCGATCAGCGAGGTGGGCGGCTACTCCCTGGAGGTCGACCCGTCGCTGCGGCTCTACCTGATCGAGACCGCGCAGAAGGGCCTCGGCTGGATGAAGCTCATCGCCGACGGCACCGCCGGGCACGGCTCGATGCTCAACACCGACAACGCGGTCACCGAGGTGGCCAAGGCCGTGGCCAGGATCGGCGCCCACGAGTGGCCGATCACCCTCACCCCGACGGTCCGCCAGTTCCTCACCGAGGTCGCGGACGCGTTCGGCCTGCCCTTCGACGAGGACGACCCGGCGCCCCTGCTGGACAAGCTCGGGCCGCTCGTCCGCTTCGTCGGCGCCACCCTGAACCACACCGCCAACCCGACCCAGCTCAACGCCGGCTACAAGTCGAACGTCATCCCCGGCCAGGCCACGGCCGTGATCGACGGCCGCTTCCTGCCCGGCCACGAGGACGAGTTCTTCAAGACCATCGACTCGCTGATCGGGCCGGGCGTACGCCGTGAGTTCGTGCACCACGACATCGCGCTGGAGACCACGTTCGACGGCGCCCTGGTCGAGTCGATGATCGCGGCGCTGAAGGCCGAGGACCCGGCCGCGCGGGCCGTGCCCTACTGCATGTCCGGCGGCACCGACAACAAGACGTTCTTCGCCGATCTGGGCGTGCGCGGGTTCGGGTTCGTGCCGCTGCGGCTGCCCGGGGACATGGACTTCGCGTCGATGTTCCACGGCGTGGACGAGCGGGTGCCGGTGGACGCCCTTCAGTTCGGGGTACGGGTGCTCGACAGGCTCCTCCTAAACTACTGACGTGAGCAACGACCCGTACACCCTGGCCAGAGCGGCTGCCGACGCGCTGAGGAGCGCGTCCGGCCTCGACACCTTCGACGTGGCCCTCGTCATGGGGTCCGGCTGGGTGCCGGCCGCCGACGCGATCGGCGAGACGGTCACGGAGATCCCCTTCACCGACCTGCCCGGCTTCTCGGCTCCGGCCGTGGCCGGGCACGGCGGCAAGATCCGGGTCATCCGCACCCCCGGCGGACGGCACGCGCTCGTCTTCCTCGGCCGCAGCCATCTCTACGAGGGCCGCGGGGTCGACTCCGTCGTCCACGGCGTACGCACCGCGGCCGCCGCGGGCGTCGGCACGATCGTGCTGACCAACGCGGCGGGCGGTCTGCGCCCCGAGACGCAGCAGGTCGGCGACCCGGTGCTGATCAGCGACCACATCAACATGACCGGTGCCAACCCGATCACCGGCACCACGTTCATCGACCTCACCGAGGTCTACTCGCGGCGGCTGCGGGCGCTCGTCCACGAGGTCGACCCGACCATCTCCGAGGGCGTCTACGTGGCCTTCCGCGGCCCGACCTACGAGACGCCCGCCGAGATCCGCATGCTGCGCACGCTGGGCGGCGACCTGATCGGCATGTCCACCGTCCTTGAGGCCATCGCGGCCCGTGAGGCCGGTCTCGACGTGCTGGGCGTCTCCCTGGTCACCAACCCGGGGGCGGGGCTGGCGGACGAGCCGCTCAACCACGAAGAGGTCCTGCAGGTCGGCCGCGAGACGGCGGCCCGCATGGGCACGCTGCTGTCCAAGATCGTGGACCGGCTCTGACCGGCGACCCGGCTCCCCCGTCCCGCGTGATCTCGCCGACCTGACTCGTGAGGCCCGACCGTGACCACTGATCCGACCCCCGCCGCCTCCCCTGACCGACCCTCCCCTGACCGACCCGGCTGGGCCGCCTCTGACCAGCCCGGCTGGGCCTTCCCGGGCCAGCCCGGCTGGGACTCCCCTGACCAGCCCGACCCGCGAGGCCGGCAGTGAGCGCCGACCTGGCCCGCGAGGCCCGTCTCTGGCTGGCCCAGGATCCCGATCCCGAGACCAGGGCCGAGCTGTCGGCCCTGCTCGAATCCGGCGATGACGAGGCGCTGCGTGACCGCTTCGGCGCCCGGCTCGAGTTCGGTACGGCCGGCCTGCGCGGCGAGCTGGGCACCGGCCCCAACCGGATGAACCGGGTGACCGTCATGCGGGCCGCGGCGGGTCTGGCCAAGGTGCTCGGCCCCGGCAGGCACGTCGTCATCGGCTATGACGCCCGCCACAAGTCCGACCTGTTCGCCCGCGACACCGCGGCCGTGCTGACCGGTGCCGGGCTGCACGCCTCGCTGCTCCCCTGCCCGCTGCCGACCCCCGTGCTGGCCTTCGCCGTCCGCCACCTCGGCGCCGACGCCGGGGTGACGGTCACCGCCAGCCACAACCCGCCGCGCGACAACGGCTACAAGGTCTACTGGGGCGACGGCTCCCAGATCGTGCCGCCGATCGACGCCGAGATCTCCGCCGCCATCGAGGCGGTGGGCCGCGTCGACGAGTTGCCGCTCGACGGACCCGGCACGCTCACCGAGCTGGGCGAGAGCATCATCGACGACTACATCGACGCGGTGACCGCGCTGCCGCTCGGCGACGCGCGCGAGCTGCGGGTCGCCTACACGCCGCTGCACGGCGTCGGATCGGCCACGCTGACCGGCGCGTTCCTGGCCGCCGGGTTCGAGAGCCCGATGGCCGTCGAGGAGCAGCGCAATCCCGACCCCGAGTTCCCGACGGTGGCGTTCCCCAACCCGGAGGAGCCGGGCGCGATCGACCTGGCCGTGGCGCTGGCCGTCAAGATCAACGCCGATGTGGTGCTGGCCAACGACCCCGACGCCGACCGCTGCGCCGTGGCCGTGCCGCTGGGCGACGGCTCCTGGCGCATGCTGACCGGTGACGAGGTGGGCGGCCTGCTGGCCGAGCACGTGATCACGCACACGTCCGGCGATCGCATGGTGGCCACCACGATCGTCTCCTCGACGCTGCTCAGCAAGATCGCCGCCGCCCACGGTGTCCGCTACGGCGAGACGCTGACCGGCTTCAAGTGGATCATCAAAGCGGGCCCCGGGCTGGTCTTCGGGTACGAGGAAGCGATCGGCTACAGCGTCGGCTCCGACGCCGGGCTGCCGGTCCACGACAAGGACGGCATCGGCGCCGCCCTGACCGTGGCCGGCATCGCCGCGGCGGCCAAGCGCGCCGGTCGGACCCTGCTCGACCTGCTCGACGACCAGGCCAGGCGTTACGGGCTGCACGCGACCGCGCAGCTGTCCGTCCGGGTCGACGACCTGTCGCTCATCGCCGGCGCCATGGCCCGGCTGCGCGCCGACCCCCCGGCCGCGCTCGGCGGGCGCGCGGTCGAGCGGGCCGACGATCTGCGCCTGGGTGACGGCGGGCTGCCGCCTACCGACGGGCTGCGCTACACGCTGTCCGGCGACGCCCGGGTGGTGGTCCGGCCTTCGGGGACCGAGCCCAAGCTCAAGTGCTACCTGGAGGTGGTCGTGCCGGTGACCGGGCCGGTGGGTGATGCCCGGGCGCTGGCCGTACGAGAGCTCGACGCCCTGAAAGCCGACGTCGGCGCCGCACTCGGCCTCTAGGCACCACCCCGGCATCGTCAGGCCAGGCGGAACTCCAGGTCGGTGTCCCAGTTGCCGGGGTCGGGCTCGACGCGCGGGTCCGTCTGGTAGAGCTCCAGGCGGCAGCCCCAGTGCTCGGTGTCGCCGTCGCGCGTCATGTCCCACTTGAGGCCCTGCTTGTCCGCCCAGAGCAGGAGGTTCTCGATGACGCCGACGAGCTGGTCGGGGTGGCCGTGGTGGCGTACCGTCGCGTAGCGGCCGGCCGGCAGGTGAGCGGCGAAGATGTCATGCTCGCCCGCCACCGGGGCCGCGACCGGCACGCCCGCCTCGACCTCCAGCCGGTCGGCCGGCATGTCGATGGCGAGGTATCTGAGGAACGGCGCCCCGGCGGGTGCCACGCCCCGCTCGGCCAGCCAGCCGATCAGCTCGCCGATGCGGTCGGCCACCAGACCGAAGGTGGTCATGCTGATGGTCCTGCGGATCCCCACGTAGGGGCGGTCGGGATGGTCAATGATGTGCGGCATAGTTCTGCCCTCCTTCACTTACCTAGACGATCCGGGCCCCCGAAACTCATCGGCTAGACCGGTGCCACGTCGATCTGGAGCTCCGTCACCCATTCGGCCAGGTCGTCCGGGCAGTGCAGATAGACCTCCCTGCCCAGGCCGCTGGCCCGGTAGCCGTTCTCCTCGATCCAGTGCGCCAGCGCCTGGAACGTCGAGCCGACCTCCTCCATCGAGCCGTGGTGGATGATCGTCGCCGCCGTCTCGATGCCGGGCAGGGCGACGATCTGGAAATCGTGACGGTCCTCTGGTCCCACCGTCACGGGGAACGCGGCGTGCACGATGACCGCGCCGTCGTCCTCGGGGATGTAGTACGCGATGCCGGGGCCCGGTGTGGTCACCTGTGCCGCCTCCAGCCGTTCGCAGAGCTCGCGGTACAGCGGCTGGATGACCGGGCCGATGTCCTCAGCCTCGTAGCTGGCGGCCTTCGCGCTGAGCTCGGCGACCCTGACCGCGGCGACCTGCTTGAGCACGACCTCGTCCGTCTTCATGTGCCCCTCCGTCTCGATGCTTCGGAGCCTCGCCTCGACGCCGCGCAGCCTGGCCAGGTCGGCGCTGATCCGCGCCTCCAGTTGCGCGCGGCGCAGCCGGACCATGCCGTGCAGCTCCTCCGTGCTCACCTTGTCGTCGAGGATCGCCCTGACCTGCTCCAGCGTGAAGCCGAGGTCCTTGATCGCGACGATGCGGTTGAGCCTGGACAGCTGCGCCGCCTGGTACGAGCGGTAGCCGGTGGCCGGGTCGACGTGCGCGGGCCGCAGCAGCCCTATCGCGTCGTAGTGGCGCAGCATGCGCACGGACACGAGCCCGAGCCTGGCGAAGTCTCCAATACTGAACATGACTCCTCCAGGTGTAGGGCCTGACACGGTGTCAGGGTCAACGCCATGGCGGCGCCCCGCACCTCTGGCTAGATCACGACCGCCACTACCACGAGCGCGATCGCTGCGGCGAGCACCGCGAACGAGTCGATCGCCCAGCTGGCGTGGGCGGGCGGGGCCTCCACGTCGCGGCGCCGAGCCGACTCCGCCCGCTCGGTGATCTGCTCCCCCACCCAGTCGGCGTGCGTCTTACCGGCGAACGCCTCCGCCGCGGCCTGCTCCGCCTTGCTCAGCGTGGGCTCGGTCTTGAAGCGACCGCGCTGCTGCTTGGGCGCGGCCCGGCGCTGCGCCCTGGCCCGCTCGCGAGCCGTGCTCATCGGCGTCCACAGCCGCAGCATCTGCTCGGCGCCGTAGCTGACGTTGATGGTGTGGCCCACGACCACGTCGTTGACCGACGCCCACGGCACGAACGTCGAGCGGAGCGGGTTGCGCCCCTCCAGCCCCTCCTCGGTCACCACGGTCGCGGGCCGGAGCGCGACCAGGTAGACCACGGCGGTCAGCGCGCCCAGCACGGCACCCGCCACCAGCGAGGGCTTGCCGTTGTAGCGGGCGGTCAGATCCCAGACGTTGAAGGCGACGAACGCCAGCCACACCCACCCGAGCACGAAGGCGGTCTTGGAGCGATAGATCTGTTTCACGGCTGCCACTTCATCCGTGCGAACCCGGGCTTGATCACACCGTTGATCAGCGCCAGCCGTTCGTCGAACGGGATGAACGCCGACTTCATCGCGTTGACCGTGAACCACTGCAGGTCGTCCCAGCCATAGCCGAACGCCTCCACCAGCTTGTCGAACTCGTGCGACAGGCTGGTGCGGCTCATCAGCCGGTTGTCGGTGTTGACCGTCACCCTGAAGTGCAGGCCGCGCAGCAGCCCGATCGGGTGCTCGGCGATGGAGTCGGCGGCCCCGGTCTGCAGGTTGGAGGTGGGGCACATCTCCAGGGGGATGCGCTTGTCACGGACGTACGCGGCCAGGCGGCCCAGCTTGGCCGAGCCGTCGCCGGACACCGAGATGTCGTCGATGATCCGCACCCCGTGCCCGAGCCGGTCGGCGCCGCACCACTGGATGGCCTGCCAGATGGACGGCAGCCCGAACGCCTCACCGGCGTGAATCGTGAAGTGCGCGTTCTCCCGCTGCAGGTATTCGAACGCGTCGAGGTGCCTGGTGGGCGGGTAGCCCGCCTCGGCACCGGCGATGTCGAACCCCACCACGCCGACATCCCGATAGCGCACGGCCAGCTCGGCGATCTCCATCGACCGCGCCTGGTGCCGCATCGCGGTCAGCAGCGTGCCGACCTTGATCTCGCGCCCCGCGGACCCCTGCCTGAACCCCTCCAGCACCGCCTCGACCACCTGATCGAGGCTGAGCCCCGTGGTGGTGTGCTGCTCGGGCGCGAACCGCACCTCGGCGTAGACGACCCCATCATCGGCGAGATCCTCGGCGCACTCGGCGGCGACGCGGATCAGCGCCTCGCGCGTCTGCATGACGCCGACGGTGTGCTGGAACGTCTCCAGGTAGCGTTCGAGCGAGCCCGAGTCGGCCGCCGCCTCGAACCACTCCCGGAGGTTGCCTGCGTCGGTGGTGGGCAACTCGCCATAGCCGCTGTCGCGAGCCAGCTCGACGATGCTCTCGGCCCGCAGGCCGCCGTCAAGATGGTCATGCAGCAGCACCTTGGGCGCCCGTCGGATCTCGTCAAGCGTGGGCCTCATCCGCCCATGATATGCGCCTCCGGCCCACGAACTTTTCGCTCCGACACGGCGGCATACTCATCGAATGACCATCGACAAGATCGCCTGGGTCCACCTCCAAGACGGCAAGATCCTCAGCACCCGATCACGGGGCAAGGACGCCTACTACATCCCCGGCGGCAAACGCGAGCCGGGCGAAACCGATCTCGACACCCTCATCCGAGAGATCGACGAAGAACTCGCCGTCGCCATCATCCCGGCCAGCGCGACCCACTTCGGCACCTTCCAGGCCCAGGCACACGGCCACGCCAACGGCGTCACCGTCCAGATGACCTGCTACACCGCCGACTACCGAGGAACACCCACCCCGAGCAGCGAAATCGAGGAGCTCACCTGGCTGACCTACGCCGACCGGGACCGCGTATCCCCCGTCGACCAGATCATCTTCGACCACCTGCACCAGACGGGCCGGCTCACCTGAGAGCAAGCGTGATGCGTGAGACGGCCGGCTGACGTCCCAGGAAACCGGCCAAGAACACGCCGTAACGGCGCCCGGCCCCGTGCGGGTCAGAGGCCGTCTCCCTGGAGGCCCTCAACCACGTGCGGCGTTTGGCGGTGGGGCGGCGGTGCCGTAAAAGAAAAAGTATTCAGATGCGGTTCGCGGCGTCCGGGGAGAAGGCGGGCAGGCAGACGGCGATGTATTCGGCGCCGTCAGGACCCGTGCTGTAGCGGATCTTCTCACCCGGCTCCGTCACCACGGACTGCCCGGCAGTCACCTCGACGGTGCCGTTCGCGTGTTCGACCAGGAGCGTGCCGCGCAGTACGACGGTGTACTCCGTGAACGACGGCGTTTGGGCGGGCTCGTCCCAGCCGGGCGGGGCGACCATGTGGGCGATGGAGACCGCCTCGTCGCCGCTGTTCACCCGCCCCACGTGCTCGTCGATGAGCTTGCCGCCGGGCACCGGGATGCGGGTCGCCGCCTCGATCTTTCTTACCACCAGGTCAGTGTGCCACGTCGATGACGAGCCGGTCAGGGCCGGTCTGCTCTTTCAGGTCGAACGCCGCCTGGTGGTCGAGCACGAGGCCGACGCCGACGTAGCCCTCGAAGTCGCCGGTCTTGACCACATGCGTGATGTTGCCGAGCTTGGCCGGGAAGACGGGGCCGCCTTTCCAGGTGGGCGCGCCCTTGGCGTCGTGGGCCTCGGCGGGGTTGAGCAGGATCTGGAGGTACGCGCCGCCGGGGACGTGGAAATTCTTGCCCGAGCCGTCCTGGAGCAGCTTCGCCACCCATTGGGCGTTGTAGCCGGGCATGGCGCCTTTGAGGTCGATCACCACGCGGTCGTAGGTGTCATGAGCGGCGTATCGGACGCCCAGCACGATCGCGGGGTCGCCGCCGCCGTGATCTACGTCCACCTCGACCTTGCTCGTCGACGTCGACGATGACGACGACTGCTGCTGCTTGACGTAGCTCGGCGTAGGCGCACTACTGACCGTCGTCGATGGAGTGGCGGCGGCCTTGGGTATCGCACTCGCGGTGGTGCCGCCCGATGGGGTCGAACCGCACGCGGTCAGTACGGCGAGACAGGCGACGGCGACGAGAGCGGCGGCGTGGGCTGGTCGGAGCCCAGACGAATGCCCGGGCGCGGATGACGGGCGCATACCAGAGTGATTCCCCAGTACAGGGGCCCACAAGCAGGCCCCGCGCGGTGGACCACCGCGCGGGGCCGGACAACGAATCGGTCAGACCGTCTCCAAGACCTTCCCGTCCTCCTGCTCGGCCACCGCCGGCTTCCGCGCCCGCAGTCCGGTGGCCGAGATCGCCACCCCCACCAGCGCCAGCACCAGCGACACCACGATCGCCGACCGCAGCGTGTCGATCGACAGGGTGGTACCACTTGAGGAGAGCACCGCCGAGACCACGGCGAGCACGATCGCGCCGCCCACCTGTCCGGAGGTGTTGAGCAGCCCGGAGGCCAGCCCCTGCTCGTCGTCGTTCACGCCGTTCGTGGCCTGGATGTTCAGCGGCGCGAACGACAGCGCGAACGCGATCCCCAGCAGCAGCATGCCGGGAATGACCAGACCGCCCAGGCTGGGCCGCTCGTCGATGCCCAGGAACATCGCGTAGCCACCGGCCAGCGCGGCCGCGCCGATGGTGGACAGCTTGGTGGTGCCGAACCTGTCGGCGAAGTCGCCCATCTTGGTCGAGGTGATCGCGACGAGCAGTCCGGCGGGCAGGAACGCCAGCGCGGTGCCCAGTGCCGACCAGCCGAGCAGGTTCTGGAAGTACTGCATGGCCACGAACTGGAAGGCCACGTAGGAGCCCATCAGGATGAGCAGCCCCAGGTTCGCACGGACGAGCGAGCCCGAGCGCAGGATGCCGAGCCGCACCAGCGGGTGCTTCATCCGGAGCTCGGCGAAGACGAACAGGCCGAGCAGCGCGGCGACGGCGACCAGCGAGCCGATCGTCCGCACCGAGGCCCAGCCGGCCTCGGGCGCCTGGACGACGGTGAAGACGAGCAGCAGCATCGAGGCGGTGATCAGCACGGCGCCGATCAGGTCGTGGCCGCCTTCGGCCCGCTCCTCCTCGCCACGCGGCAGCACCTTGAGCGCGGCGACCAGCGCGATGATCGCGACCGGTACCGGCATCAGCAGCGTCCACCGCCAGCCGATCTCGGTCAGCAGGCCGGACAGCACCAGCCCGAGCGAGTAGCCACTGGCGCCACACGCGGTGAAGATACTGAGCGCCTTGTTGCGCTCAGGGCCCTCGGGAAACGTGGTCGTGATGATCGAAAGCGCGGCCGGCGCGGTGAAGGCGGCGCCCACCCCCTTCACGAACCTGGCCACGATCAGCAGAGTGCCGTCGTCCACCAGCCCACCGAGCAACGACGCGATGGCGAAGACGCCCAGCGCGACCAGGAACACCCTGCGTCGCCCGAGCAAGTCGGCGGTCCTGCCACCCAGCAGCAGAAGACCGCCATAACCGAGCACGTAGCCGCTGACAACCCACTGCAGAGAAGAGGTAGAAAGGCCCAGGTCGTGCTGGATCGCGGGCAGCGCCACACCGACCATCGACACATCAAGGGCATCAAGGAAGATCACTGCACAGAGCACGACGAGCGCGCCCCAACGGGATGAAGAAGAGGACATGGGTCAGTACACTACATGCATCCGCATCTAATGCAAACGCATTTAATTCCGTTGCATAAGATTTAGCGAGGTGGTAACCTCCGCGTCATGGACGAGGAGTTCGTGGTCGGGACCTGGCACTACGTCCTGGCCAAGCACGCCAAGGCGATGTGCTCGCTGGAACGCGAGCTGGGTGACAAGCACGGCCTGGGGCCGAGCGAGTTCGAGGTGCTGGACCGGATCGTCCATCACGACAGGGAGCTCCGGATCCAGGAGCTCTGCGACGAGGTCCATCTGAGCCAGAGCGCGCTGTCCAGGGTCGTGGCGCGGCTGGAGAAGTCTCAGCTGGTCTCGCGCGGCGTGTGCGCCCAGGACCGCCGTGGCGTCTTCGTCTGCATCACCGACGCGGGCAGAGAGCGCCACCGGGAGGCTCTCCCGACGCAGCGCGCCGTGCTCGCCGACGTGTTCGCCGACGCCCCCGCCCTCGCGGCTAGGCCGTGATCCGGTCCATCACCAGGGGCAGCACCTCGGTGCTCGCCGGCCCGACCTCGTAGCCACCCCGCAACGCCTCCAAGGCCCGTTCGAAGCGCGCCGTCTCGTCCGCGTGCAGCGTCATCAAGGGCTGCCCCGCACGAACGAGGTCCCCCGGCTTGGCATGCACCATGATCCCCGCGCCGAACGACACCGGATCCTCCTTACGAGCCCGGCCCGCCCCCAACCGCCAGGCCGCCAGACCGACGGCATAGGCGTCCAGCCGCGACAGGACCCCCGAGGCAGGCGCCTCGACCACCATCGTCTCCGCCGCCTTGGGCAGCACCGCGTCCGGATCGCCGCCCTGGGCGGTGATCATCCGGCGCCAGGCGTCCATGGCCGAGCCGTCCGCCAGCGCCTTCGCCGGGTCCGGGCCGGAGATCCCGGCCGCCTCCAGCATCTCGCGCGCCAGCCGTACGGTGAGCTCCACGACGTCCGACGGGCCGCCGCCCGCCAGGACCTCGACCGACTCCTGGACCTCCAGGGCGTTGCCCACAGCGCGGCCCAGCGGGCGGTCCATCGCGGTGAGCAGCGCGACCGTGCGCACGCCCGCGTCGGTGCCCAGCGCGACCATGGTCTCGGCCAGCTCGCGGGCCCGCTCCGGCGTCTTCATGAACGCTCCGGAGCCCACCTTGACGTCGAGCACCAGCGACCCGGTGCCCTCGGCGATCTTCTTCGACATGATCGACGAGGCGATGAGCGGGATCGACTCGACCGTGCCCGTGACGTCGCGCAGCGCGTACAGCTTCTTGTCGGCCGGAGCCAGGCCCGAGCCGGCGGCGCACACGACCGCGCCCGCCGACCGCAGCACCGAGAGCATCTCGTCGTTGGACAGCGAGGCCCGCCAGCCGGGAATGGACTCCAGCTTGTCGAGCGTGCCGCCGGTGTGGCCGAGGCCGCGGCCCGACAGCTGCGGGACGTAGGCGCCGCACGCGGCCACCAGCGGGGCGAGCGGCAGCGTGATCTTGTCGCCGACGCCGCCGGTGGAGTGCTTGTCGGCGGTGGGCCGGTCGAGCGCGGACCAGTCCATCCGCTCGCCCGAGCGGATCATCGCCTGCGTCCAGCCGGCGATCTCGCGCCGGTTCATGCCGTTCAGCAGAATCGCCATGGCCAGCGCGGACATCTGCTCGTCGGCGACCTCGCCGCGGGTGTAGGCGTCGATCACCCAGTCGATCTGGGCGGCCGTCAGCTCGCCACCGTCGCGCTTGGCGACGATGACCTCGATGGCGTCCATCAGGCGGACCTGGACAGGTCGTCGGGACCGAACGCGTAGGGCAGGATCTCGGCCATCCGCTTCGGCCCGTCCACGGTCTCGACCAGCAGTTCCTCGCCGCCGAACTCGAACAGCAGCTGCCGGCAGCGCCCGCACGGCATCAGCAGCTCACCGTGGCCGTCCACGCAGGTGAAGGCCACCAGCCGGCCGCCGCCCGACGAGTGCAACGCCGAGACCAGCCCGCACTCGGCGCACAGGCCCAGGCCGTAGGAGGCGTTCTCCACGTTGCAGCCGGTGATGACGCGGCCGTCGTCCACGACCGCCGCCGCGCCGACCGGGAACTTTGAATAGGGCGCGTACGCGTTGTGCATGGCCTCGACGGCCTCCGTGCGCAGGCCGTCCCAGTCGATGTTCAATGCTGTTCCCCCCGGCGATAGCGCACGCCGTCGGCCTTGGGCATCCGCAGTCGCTGCGAAGCCACCAGGAGCACGAGCAGCGTGAGCACGTGTGGTGTGATGAAGACGAACTCGTTCGGCAGCTTGTCGACGGTCAGCCACAGCCAGATCAGCACGATCATGCCCCCGGCGGCTGCCGCGATCAGGTTGTACTCCCGGGTGCCCCTGGCCACCATCTCCGCGGGCTGGCCGGACGACACCATCGCGCGCACCTTGGCGGCGATGTAGATGAGCAGCAGTATGGCACCGAACAGGAAGAACGACGTGACGGCCCCGGAGCTGCGCAGTTGCAGGCCGTCGGCGTATCCGAACAGCGCGGCGCCCGCGGCCAGCCCGCCGGGCCGCCAGTTGCCGAAGATCATGGCGGCCAGGCCGATGAACCCGCGGCCCGCCGTCTGGCCCTCGACGTACTTGGTGGAGACGAAGACCAGGAACACGCCGCCGAGCCCGGCGAACGCGCCGGAGATGACGACGGCCACGTACTTGATGAGGTAGACGTTCACGCCCAGCGACTCGGCCGCCCACGGGTTCTCGCCCGACGAGCGCAGCCGCAGGCCGAAGGCCGTCCGCCAGAGCACGAAGAACGTCAGCGGGAGCAGCAGCACGGCGAGGATCACCAGGACGTTCACGTCGTGCGTGAGCCCGCGCAGGATGCCCGCGAGGTCGGAGACCAGGAACCAGTGGGTGCGCTCCAGGCTGCCGAGCCAGTCGGGACCGGCCGAGAACAGCGGCAGGCTGATCTCGGGCGCCTCCGACGACATGGCCGGCGAGGTGGTGATGCCCGCGCCCGCCGCGGCCGCGGCGGTGCCCTCCTTGTAGAGGACCTCCGACAGGAAGCGGGTGATGCCGGGGCCGAGCAGGTTGATGGCCACGCCGCTGATGATGTGGTCGACGCCGAACGTCACGGTCGCCACCGCGTGGATGAGGCCGCCGAGCGCGCCCGCGATCAGACCGGCGACCAGCGCGGCCATGAAGCCCCACTGGTATCCGGCCCAGCCGGCGAACCAGGTGCCGAGCACCATCATGCCTTCGAGGCCGATGTTGACCACGCCCGACCGTTCGGCCCAGAGGCCGCCGAGTCCGGCCAGGCCGATCGGCACCGACAGCAGCAGCGCGGCGTTGAACGTGCCGGACGAGGTGATGTCGTCCTGCCCGGACACGACGCGCACCACCGACATCAGCAGGATGAGCACGGCCATGCCGATGAGCGCCAGGTGGTAACGGCTGAACTTGCTCATGCTGCCACCTCAACGGGAGTGTTCCTGCCGAGCTGCTGAGCGGCCCGCCGTTCCTCGCGCCGCAGCGCGACCCTGCTGGTGATCTCGTTGGCGATGACCACCAGCAGCACGATCGTGCCCTGCATGATCATGATGACCGAGGGCGGCACGTTGGCGAACTGCAGCGGCCCCTGCGCCCGGTCCAGGAAGCCGAACAGCAGTGCCGCGACCGCGATGCCACCGGGCTTGTTCCGGCCGAGCAGCGCCACGGCGATGCCCAGGAAGCCCAGGCCCGGGGTGAAGTTGGAGCCATAGGAGTGCTTGTCACCCAGGATCTCCGGCATGCCGATCAGCCCGGCGATCGCGCCGGAGAGCACCATTGCGGAGATGACCATCTTCTTCGGGTTGACGCCGGAGGCCAGCGCGGCCGAGGCGTTGAGGCCGCTGGCCTTGACGTCGAAGCCGAACCGGGTCCGCTCCAGCACGACCCAGAGCACGATGCCGAGCACGACGGCCACCAGCAGGAAGCCCCAGAGCCCGCCGCCGCGAGGGGCGGGCAGCCCGAACATCTCGAACACGATGTTGAGGTTGGGGAACCAGGCCGACTGGGGCAGCGTGGGCGTCGTGGTGGTCAGCACGCCCTTGGCCCGCTCCCCGGTGAAGGGGCCGCGGACGAGGAAGGCGGCCAGGTTGATCGCGATGTAGTTCAGCATGATCGTGGCGATGACCTCGTTCACCCCCCGGGTCACCTTCATCACGGCGGGGATCAGCGCGTACAGGCCGCCCACGGCCATCGCCACCACGATGATCACGGGGATCTGGATCCAGGCGGGCGCCACGAACGTGGAGCCGACGTACGCGGCGCAGACGGCCGCGATCCGGTACTGGCCCTCCACGCCGATGTTGAAGAGGTTCATCCGGAAGCCGACGGCCACCGCCAGGCCCGCGATGAACAGCGGCACGGCCCGGTTGAGCATGGTCACGATGCCGTTGACCACCGCCCGCTCGGTCTCGCCGAAGTCGAAGAAGGCGGCGAACGCGGCCTCGGGGCTGGCCCCCGCCGCGATGATCGCCACGCTGGAGATCACGATCGCCAGGATGATGGCCGCGATCGCGCCGGCGACCGTCAGCAGCGCCCGGTAGAGCCCGGCGGGCATCACGTCTCCTCAGTACTGGTGATGGCGCCGGTCATGTAGCCGCCCAGCCGTTCGGGTGTGACGTCGGACGGGTCGAGGCGGGCGACGAGCCGGCCGCGGTAGATCACCTGCAGCGTGTCGGACAGCCCGATGAGCTCGTCGAGGTCGGCCGAGATCAGGAGTACGGCCAAGCCCGCGGCCCTGGCGTGACGCAGGTGGTCCCAGATCGCCGCCTGCGCGCCCACGTCGACGCCGCGCGTGGGGTGGGCGGCGATGAGGAACTTGGGCTCGCCGCTCATCTCCCGCCCGACGATCAGCTTCTGCTGGTTGCCGCCCGACAGGGCCAGCGCCAGCGTGTCGACGCTCGGCGTGCGGACGTCATAGTCCTTGACGATGCGTTCGGTGTCGGCCCTGGACGCCCGCCGGTTGATCCAGATGCCCGAGCGCGCGGGCGGCCTGGTCTGGTGGCCGAGCACCCGGTTCTCCCAGAGTGACGCCTCCAGCAGCAGACCCTGGCGGTGGCGATCTTCCGGGATGTAGCCGATGCCCGACTCGCGGCGTTTGAGGGTAGACCAGGTGCTGATGTCGGCGCCGTCGAGCGTGATGTCGCCGTGCACGGGCAACATGCCCATGATGGCCTCGATCAGCTCGGACTGGCCGTTGCCCTCGACCCCGGCGATGCCGAGGATCTCACCCTTGCGGATCTCGAACGACACGTCGTCGAGGAGCAGCCGCCGGCCCTTCTCACGGAGCTTCTCGACATAGAGGGCGACCGACGTGCCCTTGGGCACCGGGCGGAAGCCTTCGGCCTCCATGGTCAGGCCCGACACCGTCAGCGCCACGTCCTCGGTCACCGTGGACTCGCGCGTCTCCGGCGTGGGCAGCTCGCTGCCGACCATGAGCTCGGCCAGCTGCCGCGCGGTGACCTGGCCGGGGTCGACGCTGGCGACCGTGGTGCCGCGCCGGATCACGGTGATCGCGTCGGCGATGCTGAGCACCTCGTCGAGCTTGTGCGAGATGAAGATGACGGTCAGCCCGTCGGCCTTGAGCTCGCGCAGGTTGCCGAAGAGCTCGTCGACCTCCTGGGGTACGAGCACCGCGGTCGGCTCGTCGAGGATCAGGATGCGCGCGCCGCGATAGAGGACCTTGAGGATCTCCACCCGCTGCCGGTCGCCGACACCGAGATCCTCCACCAGCCGGTCGGGATCCACCCGCAGGCCATGGCGGGCGGCCAGCTCGATGATGCGCGCGCGGGCCCCGGCGGCGTCCAGCATGCCGGCCCTCTTCGGCTCGGCGCCGAGGACGATGTTCTCCAGCACGGTGAAGTTGTCGGCCAGCATGAAGTGCTGGTGCACCATGCCGATGCCCGAGGCGATGGCGTCACTCGGGGTCCGGAAGGCCACTTCCTCGCCGTTCACCTTGATGGTGCCCTCGTCCGGCTTCTGCATGCCGTACAGGATCTTCATCAGGGTGGACTTGCCCGCGCCGTTCTCCCCGACGATCGCGTGCACCGTGCCGGGGTCGACGGTGATGCGGATGTCGTGGTTGGCGACGACACCGGGGAAGCGTTTGGTGATGCCCTCCAGCTCGACGGCGGGTTGCACCGCGGCGAGGGTGTCGGCGTTCACTGGTCGCTCACCGCTCCTCAATCGCTCCGCTCATGTGTGTGAGGGACATTTGTGTGAGGGATAGGCCGAAGGCCCGGGGTCGGTTCGGACCCCGGGCCCTCGATCAACGTTCCTATCTCAATTACGGCTTGGACGGAACCGTGATTTTGCCGTCGATGATGTCCTGCTTCGCGGCGTCCAGCTTGTCCTTGATGTCGTCGATCTCGCCACCGGTGGTGGCCAGGCCCACGCCGTCGACCTTGAGGTCGTAGATGGTGTTGCTGCCACCCTTGGCGCCACCCTGGAACGCCTTGATGAACTCGAACACGCCCACGTCCACGCGCTTGAGCATGGAGGTCATGATGACCGACTGCAGGTCGGTCTCCTTGACCGTCAGGCGCTGGTCGGAGTCGACGCCGATGGCCTTCTTCTTGGCCGCGGCCGCCGCCTGGAACACGCCCAGACCCGAGTCGCCGGCGGCGTGGTAAACGATCTCCGCGCCGTCCTGGTACATCTTCTCGGCCGCGACCTTGCCCTTGTCAGGTGCCTTGAAGCCGCTGAAGTCACCGTCGGGGGTCAGGTACTTGACGTCGATCTTGGCGTCCTTCTTGACCGACTTCACGCCGGCCTCGAAGCCTGCCTGGAACTTCTTGATCAGATCGTTCTCGACGCCGCCCACGAAGCCGACGTGGCCGCTCTTGGCCTTGAGCGCCGCGGCGACGCCCGCCAGGTAGGAGCCCTGCTCCTCGGCGAACAGCAGGCCGGTGACGTTGGCCGCGTTCGAGGCGGAGTCGACGACCGCGAACTGGATCTCCGGGTATTCCTCGGCCGTCTTCTTGATGTCGTCGCCGTAGGCGAAGCCGACACCGATGATCGGGTTGTAGCCCGCGTCGGCCAGCTGGCGGAGCAGCTCACCGCGGTTGGAGCCGTCAGCCGCGGGGCTCAGCTCCTTGATGTCGGCGCTGAGCTCGGTCTTGGCCTTCTCCAGGCCCGCGTAGGCGGCGTCGTTGAAGGACTTGTCGCCACGCCCGCCGACGTCGAAAGCGAGACCCACCTTGAGCGCGCCGGACTTCGGCGCCTCACTGCTGGCCGCGGAGCTGGGCGCCGCGCTGGACGTGGCGTCCCCTCCGGTACCGCCGCTGCCGCCACAGGCAGCGGCCGCCATGAGCATGGCACCGGCTATCGAACCGGCCGCCATCCTGCCGAATCGCTTGCTGAGCAAGGCGACTCCCTTCCATTTCCCCGCCGTCAAACTTCATCGCGGGCGCGAAGAAATGTACGGCAACCCTGCACGGAAGATAGTTGGTTGACCAGGGCGGACAAAACCGGCACACAGGGTCGCAACCGCTCCGTTATCGACATCAGTCGCGTCCGTGACCTGAATCTGCGGATGCGAGACGGGGACCGCCACCCGAAGCTTTGCCCAACCTTGAACAATCTTGAACGCAGGGGGGCCCTTGCCGTCCGGCCGATCATGACAGAGATTCACTGATCAACGGTGGTTATCTCATCCTGGAGCCCTAGATGCATCCTTGGAAGGCCATGATCGTGCCCATGGCCGCGATCCTTGTCGCGGCCATGGGCACGGCGCCCGCCACAGCGGAGGCGGGCACCCCCACCATCACGATCGAGAACATAGCGATAGAGAACATAGCGATAGAGAACAACGCCACCCAGCCCGTCTTCTCCCGCGCCGACGCCGTCAAGCAGACGGTGTACGTCGAGGTCGCGGGGACCGACAGCGACAGCGACGGGCTGCCCGACCGCGTCGCCGTGGACATCCTGCGCCCGAAGGAGACCGACGCGGGCCTGAAGGTCCCGGTCATCATGGAGGCCAGTCCCTACTACGCGGGCGGCAACGACGTGCCGAATCACGTGGTGGACGTGGACGAGAACGGCAACCCGCTGCCGACCCTGCGCGCGTTCGCCAACAAGCTGGCGGCCGAGCCGTTCGACGGCTACTACGACAACTACTTCCTGCCCCGCGGCTACGCGATCGCGCTGGTCGAGAACCTGGGCAGCGGCCGCGCCACCGGCTGCCCCACCACCGGCGACCGCAACGAGACAGCCGGCCCGAAGGCCGCGATCGACTGGCTGAACGGCCGCGCGAAGGGTTTCACCCCGGAGGGCGAGCCCGTCTCGGCCACCTGGTCGACCGGGAAGGTGGGCATGATCGGCGTCTCCTACAACGGCACGCTGCCCAACGCGGTCGCCGCGACGGGCGTCGAGGGGCTGCGGACGATCGTGCCGATCGCCGCGATCTCCTCCTGGTACGACTACTACCGGGCCAACGGCGGCGTGCTGGCTGCGGGCGGCTTCCAGGGCGAGGACGCGGACGTGCTGGCCAAGTACGTGCTCACCCGCGCGAACGGCCAGCAGGTCTGCGGACCCGTCATGGACTACCTGACGGCGACCCAGGACCGGATCAGCGGCGACTACAGCCGCTTCTGGAACACCCGCAACTACCTCAACGACGTGGACAAGGTCAAAGCCAGCGTCTTCCTCGTGCACGGCCTCAACGACTGGAACGTCAAGACCAAGCAGTTCGCCCAATGGTGGTACGCCCTGTCCAAGCGCCACGTGCCACGCAAGATCTGGCTGCACCAGGGCACCCACATGAACCCCTTCAACCTACGCACCGTCGAATGGCTCCGGCAACTGCACGGCTGGTTCGACTACTGGCTGTACGGGATCGACAGCGGCATCATGCGGGAGCCCCAGGCGGACGTCGAAATCGCCCCCGGCGAGTGGGGCACTCACAGATCGTGGCCACTTCCGGCCACCAAACCCGTAGCCCTCCATCTCGGCTCCGGCGCCAAGCTGAGCCTCTCGCCGCAGCGCTCGACCCGCGAATCCTTCATCGACCAGAAGACCCGCACCGCCGAACAACTCGTGGAAACGGCCCCCGCCCCGGACCCCAACCGCCTGGCCTACCTGACTCCGGAGCTGCCGGCGGACGTCCGGATCTCCGGCACCCCGGAGATCTCACTCCGCGCCGCCCGCGACGCCGGCCCCTCCCCCTATCTCACGGCCCTGCTGGTCGACTACGGCACGGACACGAGAGCGGACGGAACCCTGGTCCCGACCGGCGAAACCCTCTGCTACGGCCAAGGCATCCCAGGCGACACGGGCTGCACGGCGTTGCGCAGGCTGGGCACGGCGACAACCCCCTACAAGATCGTCTCAAGAGGCTGGCTGGACATCAGAAACCGCCACGACCCCGCAAGAACAGAAACCATCAGCCCGTCAAAGGCCTACACCTTCACCTGGGACTTCCAGCCCAAGGACTACCGCTTCAAACAGGGCCACAAGATCGGCTTGATCATCACCTCAACCGACCACGACTACACCCTGCGCTACCCCGAAGGCAGCAAATTCACGATCGACCCGGCCCACTCATCACTGATCCTGCCGGTGACCAAGCCGTAGGACGGCCGGGGCCAAGCTTTGCGGGCGGCCGGGGCCAAGAATGCGCACGTCACGGCGCCCAGCCCCGTAAACCCCAGGAGCGTGCCCCTGGAAAGAGGCCAGCCCCGCCCAGAAGGGTGGGGCTGGCCCATGCTGGCCGTAACAGAAAATCAAGCACGCAGGGTGGGGCTGGCCCATGCTGGCCGTAACTGAAAAAATTCAGGCGAGGATCGAGTCCACGACCGGCTCCCAGAGCGCGGTCAGGGCGGTGGCGGACATCAGACGGACGCCCATCCCGATGGCCGCCTCGTCGACGTCGAAGGTCCCCTGGTGGATGTCGTACGTGACGCCGCCGGGCGAGCGCGTGCCCAGGCGGGCCAGCGCCCCCGGGATCGACTCCAGGTACCAGGCGAAGTCCTCGCCGCCGAGCGACTGCTGCGTGGGCACCACCGCGCCCGGCCCCAGCGCCCGCTCGACCGCCTCGGCCAGCATGTCGACGCTCATCTCGTCGTTGACGACGGGCGGCACACCGCGGGTGTATTCCATCGTCGCCTCGATCCCGTACGCGCTGGCGACCGACTCCAGCAGCGACTTGATCAGGTCGGGCGCGGCGTGCCAGGCGTTCTCGTCGAGGCAGCGCACGGTGCCTTCGGCCACGCCCTCGTCGGGGATGGCGTTGGCCGCGGTGCCGGCCTCCACCTTGCCCCAGACCAGGCTGAGCGAGGAGCGCGGGTCCACCCGGCGCGAGAGCGCGGCGGGCAGCTCGGTGAGCACCTTGGCGAGGGCGAAGACCAGGTCGGCGGTGAGGTGCGGCCGGGCCGTGTGACCGCCGGGACCCGACACCCTGATGACCAGCTTGTCGCAGGCGGAGGTGATCGGGCCGGGCTTGAGCCCGACCTGGCCGAGGTCGACGCGCGGGTCGCAGTGCAGGCCGAAGATGCGCTCCACGCCGCTGATGCCGCCGTGCGCCATGACCTCCAGCGCACCGCCGGGCAGCTCCTCGGCGGGCTGGAAGATCAGCCGGACCCGGCCGGGCAGCAGGCCGGCGGCGGCCTGCTGGGCGAGAAAGATCGAGGTGCCGAGCAGGATCGTGGTGTGCACGTCGTGGCCGCACGCGTGGCAGGCGCCCGGAACGGTCGAGCGGTAGGGCACGTCCTTCTCGTCGTGCAGCGGCAGCGCGTCGATGTCCGCGCGCAGCGCGACCGTCGGGCCGTCTCCACTGCCCACGTCGCAGATCAGGCCGGTGCCGCGTGGCAGCACCGACGGCATCAGACCGGCGGCGGTGAGCCGCTCGGCGATGCGCTGCGTCGTGCGATATTCGGCGAAGGCCAGCTCAGGATGCATGTGCAAGTCGCGGCGGAATGCCACCAACTCCTGATCGGTCTCCGTCAGGAACGCGTCGAGTTCCCCCCGAAGCTCACGTCCCCGCATGAGTCACCGTCCCGTCCAATTGCCACGCGATCGTCGACTGCCCGAAGTCGCACGGCTTATAGCGCCGTAAATCGTCCTTTGGCATCGCTGAGGCCAGCTGTCCGGTCAGAGCAGCCGTCCGGCGATAATGCCGCCACCCACAGGTTTCGGTGCCAGAGATCGTCGGCACGGGGGTTGTGATCCCCTCCTGAGGACAACCCACTACGGAAACACGGCGGTCGGCCATGAACCCGAAGGCGATGCACCAACTTTATCTCTTAGGCGCGGTCTCGCGCCGACAGATACCCCGAAAGTCAGCCGACTGCATGCCCGTAACCGCAGGTCGTCACCGTGCGTGAGCGCTCGGCTGACCCGAAAAATAGTCACAAGGGATCATTAGTTCGTGACCCACGGACGCCACTTCCAAACGTGGTCAAGGATTTCGAATCCTGTCACCTCCCGTCATGGTCATGACACTCCGACGATGGATGCTTTCGTATAGACTGCGTGTTTCACTCGCAATATGATCACTAAAATCCCGTTCGGGGAGAAGTATGCCGGGTTGAGCATCTTCGAGCCGGGCGAGGGGACCCTGGTGGTCGTGCCCTCGCTCTCCCTTCCGCAGGATGAGCTCCGCCGCATCACCGGAGCGAGGTGCTACGAGGAACGGCTGCTCTTCCTCCTGCTCACGCTCCGCGAACCCGGCGTCAAGGTGGTCTACCTCTCCTCCGCGCCCATCGATCCGGACATCATCGCCTACTACTTCGGCTTCCTGCCCGATCCGGATGACGCCGCCAAGCGGCTGCGCCTGATCAGCCTCGACGACCCGCACTCGCAGCCGCTGACCAGAACCCTGCTCTCGCGGCCCGAGGTCCTCGAACAGGTACGCGAGGCGATCGACGGCGACGCGTGGATGGTGCCGTTCGTGCTGAGCGAGCTGGAGGAGGAGCTGGCCGCGTTCCTGAACATTCCCATCTACGGCCCGGCCACCTCGCTCGCCTATTACGGCTCCAAGAGCGGCTCCCGCGAGGTCGGCCAGGAGGCCGGCGTGCCGATGGCCCGCGGCTTCGGTGACCTGCACTCCCTGGCCGAGATCGAGGACGCCATCGAGTCGCTGCCGGGCGAGCGGGTGATGGTCAAGCTGAACGACGGCTACTCGGGCCTCGGCAACGCCATCGTGACCAAGGGTGACATCTCTCGGACGTGCTTCTCCGCGTACGGCGAGACCTGGAAGAGCTTCACCACGAAGATCCGCGAACGCGGCGCGGTGGTCGAGGAGTTCATCGAGCAGCGCCCGCTCCACCACCCCAGCGCGCTGGCCCGCATCACGCCCGACGGCCGGCACCACGTCATCGCCACCCACGACCAGGTGCTCGGCGGCGCCAACAACGACGTCTACCAGGGCTGCACGTTCCCGGCGGCGCCGGAGTACCGCGACGAGGTGGGCGCGTCGGCCGAGCGGATCGCCCGCATCATGGCGGAGCGGGGCGTGGTGGGGCTGTTCGGCATGGACTTCTTCGCGCTGGAGACCGATGCCGGCTACGCGGCGCTGCTGTGCGAGGTCAACCTGCGGATCGGCGGCACCACACATCCCTTCGGCGCCACGGTGCTGACCACCGGCGCCTCCTATGACCCGGCCACCGGCCTGCTCATGGCCGGCGACCAGCCCAAGTACTACACCGCGACCGACAACTGCGCGGCCGGCTGCCTGCGCGGGCGGTCCCCCGGTCAGGTCGTCCGGATGGCCGAGGAGCTCGGTCTCGGCTTCGATCGCGCCCGGCGTACCGGAAACGTCTTCCACCTGCTCGGAGCGATCCCCGAGCACGGCAAGCTCGGCTTCACCACGATCGGCGACTCCCGCGAGGAGGCCGACGAGTTGCACCGGCTCACCTGTCGCGCGCTCCGCGGAGCCCCTTCCAGCCGATGACGCCCAGCACGATCGCGAGTATGAGGTTCACTCCGATCAGGATGCCGTGCACCACGTAGAAGCTCGTGGGATGGCCGTCTTGCAGGTTAAACCCGAGGTTGACCCACTCGAAGACCATGAACACGCCGAGCAAGATGAGGAATCCGGCGATCTTTCGCGACATGACCACTTCTCTAGTATCAGGCGCCGAGCATCGGGGGATGTGTCGGCACATGTGCAATGACACGAAGCTACGCTGAGACCGCCATGCTGATGAAACTGGTGCCTGTCACGGCACTCCTCGCGGCGGTCGCTCTCACGGGGTCGGCCCATTCCGCGTCGACGACACCCGTCGGCGGGGATCTGCTGGGCAGCCGCGGTCTGGTGAAGCCCGACGGCATCAAGGCACCGCCGAAATCCAAGGCCACGTCGTACGTGATCGCCGATCTGGAGACCGGCGACGTGCTCGCGGCCAAGAACCCGCACGGGCGCTACCTGCCGGCCAGCACGCTCAAGACGCTCACCGCGCTCACGCTCATCCCCAAGCTGGACAAGAACCTCACGGTCAAGCCGAGCAGGAACGCGGTCAACCAGGAGGGCACCGCCGTCGGCCTGACGACCAAGCCGCTCTACAAGGTCGACGACCTGTTCAGGGCGCTGATGATGTCGTCGGGCAACGACGCGGCGATGGCCCTGGCCGAGGCGAACGGCAGCCTGGCCAAGACCATGAACGACATGAACGCCGAGGCCAAGCGCCTCCAGGCGAACGACACGGTGGCCAAGACGCCCAGCGGGCTGGACAAGCCAGGGCAGAGCAGTTCGGCGTACGACCTGGCGCTCATCGCGCGGGCCGGTCTGGCGAACCCCGATTTTCGGCGATATATCAGCACAAAGACGGCCAAGTTTCCGGCGCCCAAGCACTACTACGAGATCAGCAACCACAACAAACTGCTGTGGCGCTACAAGGGCATGATCGGCGTCAAGAACGGCTGGACGTCCAAGGCCCTGGGCAGCTTCGTCGGCGCCGCGACGCGTGGCGGCCACACGATCATCGTGACCATCATGCGGCACGACGGCTACTTCTGGGACGAGGTGGCGGACCTGCTCGACTGGGGCTTCGCCGCCCGCGGCAAGGTCACGCCGGTCGGCCGGCTCGTCGATCCGCTGCCGGCCGTGCTGCCCGCGCAGCAGGCGACCGCGCCGGTCATCACCGCGACGCCGGTCCCGGCGCCGCTGCTCGACCGGGCCGCGTCGAAGCAGACGGACTCCAGCCGCACGGTCGGCTCGATCGTGATCGGTGGCGGGCTGCTGTTCGGCCTGATCTGGCTGGGGTACGGCATCCGCCGCAGGCGACGCTTGGCCCTGCGGTCCCGAGAGTCCGAGGACTTGCGGCTCTGAGGACTTGCGGCTCTGAGGGTTCGAGGCTCTGCCGGTCAGGTGAACCCGTTCGAGGGGATGGGTGAGGGTGACGGTGGCGGGTTGAGTCCGGCCGTGGCGGTCCAGGCCGCGACGTACAGGACGAGCCTGGCGGACAGGTTGATCCAGACCAGCAGCCCCACCATGACGGCGAACGCGCCGTAGATCGGGTTGGCCAGCGTCAGCGCCAGCAGCAGCGACGCGACCTGCTTGAGCAGCCCGAACCCGATGGCGCCGAGCAGCGCGCCCTGGGCCAGCACCCGGAAGGGCTGGGTGGTCCTGCCCACCCAGCCCAGCACGATCAGGAACAGCAGCCAGTCGGCGGCCACGCTGGCCACCAGTCCTACCAGCCAGAGTGTGCCGGTCGTCACCGGCGCGCTGCCCAGTCCGAGGGTCGTCGCGACATTGGTCGTCGCCTGCGTGGCGGCCCCGCCGACCAGCACCGACACGACCATGGTGACCCCGAGCATGAGCAGGGAGATCAGGTCGCGCAGCTTGCCGACGAAGAAGTTCAGCGGCGGGGCCGTGGTCATCGACATCTCCGCCAACGCCCCGCGCAGCGCGTCCACCGCGCCCATGCCCGCGTAGAGGAGGCCGGCCAGGCCGATGATCCCGGCGGTCGCCCTGGCCCCGGCGATGGCCTGCAGGTCGATCTGGTCGGCGAGTCCGGGCAACTGCTCCTTGATCGCCTTTTCCAGCGCCCTGATCGCGTTCGTGTCGTTCGACAGGACGTACCCGAACACCGCGTAGGCGAGCGCGACCAGCGGGAAGAACGACAGGAACGCGAAGTAGGTCACCGCGCCGGCCAGCCGGTCGCCGAATCGCAGCTGGTAGCGCTGCACGGTCCTCATCAGATGGTCGAGCCAGGGGCGGCGGATCCGCCAGGACTCGACGATGCGGCCGCCCCGCGCCTTGGCCGACTCGACGCGCGCCATCACTTTCGCCAACACGCGCGCCGCCTTCCGAGGTGCCCCGCCGTCACCGGGCACCTGCCCTGGCTACCGCTCTTGTACCACGGAGTCGCGCGAACCTTGGGCTCGTGAACCGCGAGGTTCGTTCAGGAGCGTGGGGCAGTCAGGAGCGTGGGGCGGTCAGGAGCGCGGGGCGGTCACGGCGCGGGCTGATTCCGCGAGTCGGGCGAGCACCTCCGTGACGTCGTGGCGCAGCAGCCGCCCGTCCCGCTTGACCGTCTGCCCGGCGACCAGGACGGTGTCGACGGCGCTGGTGTCGGCGTTCAGCACCACCGCGCCGATCGGATCATGCGCGGCCGCCATGCCCAGCGTGCCGGTACGCAGCAGCACGAGGTCGGCCTGCTTCCCGACGCGCAGCGAGCCGACGGTGTCGCCGAGCCCCACCACCTCGGCGCCTTCGATGGTGGCCATCCGCAGCGCGTCACGGGCGCGGAACCCCAACCCCTGCCCGTCGGGACGCCCCCGCTCCAGCGCGAACGCGGTCCGCATCAGGCTGAACATGTCACCGGGCGCGCACGTCACGGTGTCGATGCTGAACGAGGTGGGCACCCCGGCGGCCCGCGCCCGCCCGCTGATCGGGTAGCCGATGCCCAGGGCCATCTCGTCGATCGGTGACACGGACACGCCGCCGCCGCTGTCGGCGATGAGCTTGAGCTGGTCGTCGCTGTAGTGGTTGGCGTGCACGTACGTCGTACGCGGCGCCAGCAGCCCGTTGGCCGATAGGAACGCCAGCCCCTTGGTGGCGCTCTCCCTGTTGTGGCCGCCGAGGTGCGCGGTCACGGGCAGGTCGAGCTCGCGGGCCAGCCGCCACTCCTCAAGCGCGTCCTCCTCGCTGACGATCTCCGGCCCGAGAGCGGCGATCGCCATGCTGACCAGGCCGGCCGTACCGAAGTGCTCGTCATGGACCCGGCGCCCCTCCTTCAGCAGGTTCTCGCGCGGGCCGCCGTGGCAGTACCCGAAGATCGCCCTGATGCCGGACTCGCGCAGCGCCCGCACGGCGGAGTCGGTGTGCTCGGGCGTGAACTGCACGTGCGACCAGTCGAGCAGCGTGGTGATCCCGGCGTCCAGGCATTCCAGCGCCCCGGCCAGGTTGCCCGCGTAGACGTCCTCGGGCCGGTAACCGGGGGCCAGCTCTCCCAGGATGCGCTGCAGATATCCGCCGAACGTGATGTCGGGCGCGATCGCCCTGATGCCGGCCTGCCAGGTGTGCCGGTGACTGTCGACGAACCCGGGCAGCACGATCATCCCGGTCGCGTCGATGACCTCCGCCCCCGGCACCTCGGGCAGATCCGGCCCCACCTCGGCGATGAGACCGCCCTCGACCCGTACGTCCACCTGCCCGAACACGACCGGCTCCGGCTCCGTGTCGACGACGATCCCGTTCTTGATCAAAGTTGTCATGCCGAAAAGCTTAATAAGAAGCTTTTCAGAAAGCAATATACCGCCAAGTATCCTCGATCCATGAAGCACGATGAGGTCGACGCGATGGTCCCCCGCTGGCAGGACTCGGGCCTGTCACCGTCCCTCATCGCCGGCCTCGAACTGAGCAAGCGCATGTCCCGCCTCAACATGCTCTTCGAGACGGCGATCAAGGCCGAGCTGGCGGACCTGGGCCTGACCTACGCCGAGTTCGACGTCCTGGCCGCCCTGACCCGCACCGGCCCCCCGCACCGCCTCAAGCCCAGCGAGCTGTCGAAGAGCCTCTACCTCACCTCGGGCGGCACGAGCAACGTCCTGCAGCGCCTGACCTCGTCCGGATACGTGGAGCGCGCGGCCAACACCGGCGACGCGCGCAGCCGCTGGGTCCAGCTCACCCCCGAGGGCCTGCGCCTGGCCAACACCGCCCTGGACGCCTCAGGGAAGGCGCACGAGGAGGTGATGGCGGGCGTCCCGGAGGAAGCGGTACGACAGGCGGCGGACGCCCTCCGGGAGGTGCTCCTGGCAGTGGGCCGCCGCCGCTTCCGCTAGTGGGACTCCCGATCCCAGGCTCGGCGGTGCTCTGCCGATCCCGCGCGACCTCCGTAAGCCTGAGGTCATGACGTACCCGACGAAGCAGAAGATCGTCCTCATCACCGGAGCCAACAAGGGAATCGGCTACGCGACCGCCCGACAGCTCGGCCGGGAGGGCCACGTGGTACTCCTAGGCGCCCGCGACGAGGAGCGAGGGCGTAAGGCCGAGGCGAATCTGATCGGCGAAGGGCTGGACGCCCGGTTCGTCCGGCTCGACGTCACCGACCTCGCCACGGTCGAGGCCGCGGCGGCGTACATCGAGGCGGAGTTCGGCCGCCTGGACATCCTCATCAACAACGCCGGAATCACCCGCGACCGCCCGTACCGGCCGAGCGAGCTGCCGGTGGCGGAGCTGCGCGCGGTCTACGAGACGAACGTGTTCGGGGTCGTCGCGGTGACCAACGCGATGCTCCCGCTGCTCCGCAGGTCGGCGGCCGGGCACATCGCCAACGTGTCGAGCGGGTTGGGCACGATCGCGTTCCTGACCGACTCGGACTCGCCCTTCAAGGACTACAGCCGACTCCTCGGCTACAACTCCTCCAAGGCCGCCCTGAACGCGATCACCCTGATCTACGCGGACGAGTTGCGCGACACCCCGATCAAGGTCAACGCGGTCTCGCCAGGCTTCTGCGCCACCGACCTCAACGACCACCGCGGCGTCCTGACCGCCGACGAGGGCGGCGCCCACATCGCCCACCAGGCCACCACCATGCCCACGACCGGCGCCTTCCTCAGCGAGGATGGCGGCGTCGTCCCCTGGTGATCCCGGTCTTGGCTGTCACAGGCTGGGCAGGAAGCCGACCCGGTCGCGTACCTCGGCCATGGTCTGGCGGGCCACGGCGCCCGCGCGCTCGGCGCCGATGGCCAGCAGGCGGTCGAGCTCGGCCTCGTCGGCCAGCAGCTTCTCCGTGCGCTCACGGATAGGCGTGAACGCCTCCACCACGGCCTCCGCCACGTCCTTCTTGAAGGTCCCGTAGCCCTGTCCGGCATAGCGCGCGACCAGGTCGGGGATCGGTGTGGCCGTGAGGGCGGACTGGATGCGGAGCAGGTTGGAGATGCCGGGCTTGTCGTCCTCGTCGAACAGGACCTCGGACCCCGTGTCCGTGACCGCGCGCATGACCTTCTTGCGCAGCGGCCCCGGCTGCTCCAGGACGTCGAGGATGCCCGCGGGGCTGGAGGACGACTTGGACATCTTGGCCGTCGGGTCCTGGAGGTCGGTGATCTTCTCGACCTCCTTGAGGATGTACGGCTCAGGGATGGTGAACGTGTCGCCCAGGCGGTGGTTGAACCGCTGGGCGAGGTCGCGGGTGAGCTCCAGGTGCTGCTTCTGGTCGGCGCCGACCGGCACGC
This sequence comes from Nonomuraea guangzhouensis, assembly GCF_019396345.1. Taxonomy (GTDB): domain Bacteria; phylum Actinomycetota; class Actinomycetes; order Streptosporangiales; family Streptosporangiaceae; genus Nonomuraea; species Nonomuraea guangzhouensis. The sequence continues at coordinate 58,947 of NZ_JAHKRM010000011.1, forward strand.
TGTTGGCCTGATAAAGCAGGATGTCGGCCGCTTGGAGCACCGGATAGGTGAAGAGACCGACGCTGGCCGCGTTCTCCCCGAGCTTGGCGGACTTGTCCTTGAACTGCGTCATCCTGGCCGCCTCGCCCATGCCCGTCAGGCAGATGAGGATCCAGGCGAGCTCGGTGTGCTCCCGCACGTGCGACTGCACGAACACCGTCGAGCGCTCGGGGTCGAGCCCGGCGGCGAACAGCTGGGCGGCGGCCACCCGGGTGCGGCGGCGCAGCGCGGCGGGCTCCGTCGGCACGGTGATCGCGTGGAGGTCGACGACACAGTAGAAGGCGTCATGAGTCTCCTGCATCGTCACCCATTGGCGGACCGCACCCAGATAGTTGCCCAGGTGGAAGGAGTCTGCGGTGGGCTGGATGCCGGAGAGGACACGAGGTCTGGCCATAGCAGCCAATTGTGTCAGGAATCCAGGTCGGGCGGCGACTCGACGACCGGACGCCGCTTCACCCTCACCCTCGCGATACGGCGGCCGTCGAGTTCGATGACGGTCAGCTCGAAGCCGGGCACCTCCACCACCTCCCCACAGGCGGCCACATGGCCGAGCACGGACATCACGAACCCGCCCAGCGTCTCGTACGGCCCGTCGGCCAGCCGGATGCCGGTCTGGGCGTAGAAGTCGTTGAGGTTCGTCAGGCCGTCGATCTCCATCTCGCCCGCCGGGAGGACCACGGTGTCGCCCTCGACGTCGTACTCGTCCCTGATGTCGCCGATGAGCTCTTCGACCAGGTCCTCCAGCGTGACGATGCCGGCCGTCCCGCCGTACTCGTCGACGACGATGGCCAGGTGATGGCCCTCGTCGCGCATCTCCGACAGGGTGGTGAGCAGGCGCTTGGAAGCCGGTACGAACTTGACCGGCCTGATCGGCACCAGCTCGCTGATCGGCTCGATCCGCCCGGTGAGCACCGGGTCGAGCAGGTCCCTGACGTGCACGAACCCGATGACCTCGTCGTACGACTCGCGATAGACGGGAAAGCGCGAATGCGGCAGCCCCGAGGCCAGCACCGCCGCCTCCGCCAGTGTGGTGTCGGCCTCCATGAACTCCACCTCGGTGCGGGGCAGCATGACCTCGCGCAGCTGGCGCTTGCCCGCGGCGAACACCTCGGCGATCAGCTTGCGCTCGTCGGCGGTCAGGTCGGTGTGCCCGACGACCATGTCGCGGAGCTCCTCGGTGGTGACCTCCTCCCGGTCGGCCTGCGGGTTGCCGCCGAGCAGCTTGACCACGCCGTCGGTGGACTTCGACAGCGCCCAGATGATCGGGCGCGACAGCGCGGCCAGGCGGTCGAGGAAGGGCGCCACGACCAGCGAGAGCCCCTCGGCCCGCTGCAGGGCCAGGCGTTTGGGCGCCAGCTCACCGAGCACGAGAGAGACGTACGAGATGGCGAGCGTCACCAGCACCAGCGCGAGTACGGGTGCGACGGCGTGGGGCACGTTCCACCGTTCGAGCACGGGCACGAACTGCATGCCGAGCCGGTCGGCGCCGAACGCGGCCGACAGCATGGTGGCGACGGTCACCCCGATCTGCACCGCCGACAGGAAACGATTGGGGTCGCGGGCGAGCTTGGCCACCCGCTCGCCGCGGCGACCTCTCTGGGCGAGCTTGCGCACCTGGCTCTCCCGCAGGGAGACCATCGCCATCTCGGCGGCGGCGAAGAAGCCGCCGACGAGGATGAACAGCAGGACCAGCGCGATATTGGCCGCGAGCGTGTCAAACATGGTGGTTGGCAGCGTACTCGGCGGATTTCCCGCGTATGCTGAACCCCGAGCCCGACAAAATCAAACATATAGCTACAGGAGTAAACATGAGGTTGCTGGTCACCGGAGGCGCCGGATACGTGGGCAGTGTCGTGGCGGCCCAGCTCGTCGAGTCGGGCCATGAGGTGACCGTGCTCGACGACCTGTCGACCGGCCACGAGGACGCGGTGCCGGAGGGGGCGCGGTTCGTCCGTGGCTCCATCACCGAGGCCCACGAGGCGCTGGCGGGCGTCGAGGCGGTGCTGCACTTCGCGGCCAAGTCGCTGGTCGGCGAGTCGGTGGAGAAGCCCGGCCTTTACTGGTCGCACAACCTCGGCGGCACGCTGGCGCTGCTCGACGCGATGCGCGAGCAGGGTGTGCGCGGGATCGTGTTCTCCTCGACCGCGGCCACGTACGGCGAGCCCGAGCGCTCCCCCATCCTGGAGACCGACCCCACGCGGCCCACCAACCCCTACGGCGCCTCGAAGCTGGCCGTCGACACCGCCCTGACCGCCTACGCGGGCCTGTACGGCCTCGGAGCGGTGAGCCTGCGCTACTTCAACGTGGCCGGCGCGTACGGCCGCTATCGCGAGCGGCACGCCATCGAGACCCACCTCATCCCGAACGTGCTCAAGGTGGCCACCGGCGAGCGTGAGTCGGTCAGCGTGTTCGGCACCGACTACCCGACGGACGACGGCACCTGCGTGCGCGACTACGTCCATGTGGCCGATCTGGCGGTCGCCCACCTGCTGGCGCTGGAGGCGCTCTCCCTTGGCGAGCACAAGATCTACAACCTGGGCAGCGGCGCCGGCTTCTCCGTCCAGGAGGTGATCTCGGTCTGCCGCGAGGTCACCGGCCACGACATCCCCGCCGTTCTCGGGGCACGCCGGGCGGGCGATCCGGCCGTGCTCGTCGCGTCGTCCGAGAAGATCCGGCGCGAGCTCGGCTGGAAGGCCGAGCGCGCCTCCCTGCGGGACATCGTCTCTGACGCATGGGGAGCGCTTTCCGGGAAATCGGTATAGGAAGTCCAGATATGTGCTGTGATATCGAAATGTGAGGAGCTTTTCACCAAGGGTCACGAAGGTAGTCTTCGGCGTCCTCGTTCTACTGGGCAGCCTCACGGCGGCGGCAGGGGTGTTATTCGCCACCTCGCCACCGGCTCCGGCCATGGATATCACCCTGTGCCCTTAGGTCCACAAAAGGGAAATAAGCCGCAAACCGTACATGCGCCCACAGAAAAGGCGCGCGCCCGGAAACGGACGCGCGCCTCGTCAAGGCAGGCCGGAGACGGCTCAGATCAGGCCGAGCGACGCCACCGCGTCGCGCTCCTCGGTGAGCTCGCGCACGCTGGCGTCGATGCGGTCGCGGGAGAACGCGTCGATCTCCAGGCCCTGGATGATCTCGAACCGGCCCCCCGCCGCCCGCACCGGGAACGACGAGATGAGCCCCTCGGGCACGCCGTAGGATCCGTCCGACACGACGGCGGCCGAGGTCCAGTCGGTGCCGTTGACCCAGTCATAGACGTGGTCGATCGCGGCGTTGGCCGCGGAGGCGGCGGACGAGGCGCCACGGGCCTCGATGATGGCGGCGCCGCGCTTGGCCACCGTCGGGATGAACGTGTCGCGCAGCCACTCGGACTCCACCTGCTCGGCCGCGATCTTGCCGCCGACCTCGGCGTGGTAGAGGTCCGGGTACTGGGTGGCGGAGTGGTTGCCCCAGATGGTCATGTTCTTGATCTCGGTGACCGGGACCTGGAGCTTGGCGGCGAGCTGGGACAGCGCGCGGTTGTGGTCAAGACGGGTCATCGCGGTGAAGCGGTCGGCCGGCACGTCGGGCGCGTTCTGCTGGGCGATGAGCGCGTTGGTGTTGGCCGGGTTGCCCACGACCAGGACCTTGATGTCGTCGGCGGCGTGCTCGTTGATCGCCTTGCCCTGCGGGCCGAAGATGCCGCCGTTGGCGCCGAGCAGGTCGCCGCGCTCCATCCCGGCCTTACGCGGCATGGCGCCGACGAGCAGCGCGACGTTGGCACCCGCGAACGCGGTGTTCGGGTCGTCGGTGATCTCGATGCCGGACAGCAACGGGAACGCGCAGTCGTCGAGCTCCATGGCGGTGCCCTCGGCTGCCTTCACCGCCTGCGGGATCTCCAGCAGACTGAGCTTGACCGGGACGTTCGAGCCAAGCAGTTGCCCCGACGCGATGCGGAACAACAGTGCGTAGCCGATCTGACCGGCGGCTCCGGTGACGGTCACCTTGACGGGCGTGGCCATGGCCTTCCCCTAACTCGGAGGACGAATCATTGACTTTCGGATGCTACCCGTTCGTCATCCGCAGGAGTTCATCGAGGGCGTGTCCTGCTCGGGTGTGAAGTCCACGTTGCGGAAATACTGGGCCAGCAGGCTCTTGACGACGCCACCCTTGTAGAGGGCGGTGATGACGCCTTCGGCCGCCTTGCAGGTCCTCGTGTCTCCGTGCTTGATGCCGATGGCATAGCGCTCGTCGTTGAGCTTGGCGCCGAGGACCTTGAAGCGCTGGTTCTCGCGGCTGGCGAACCCGGCCAGCATGAGGTCCTCGCCCGGCACCGCGTCGACCTCGCCGCTCCTGAGCTTGTCCATGCACTCCGCGTAGTTGGTCGCCGGGACGAGCTGGACCTTCACCCTGGCCTGCACACTCCCGACGGACGGGCTGTTGGGAGCGCAGATCTTCTTGCCCTGGAGGTCGTCGATCGAGTCGATCGCGCCGCCGTCGCTCACCAGGAGATCGTGGTGGGCCACATAGTACGGGCCGGCGAACTCGACGTCGCTCTTGTCGATGGAGTAGGTGGCGATCACGAGGTCCACGGTGCCGTCGGCCAGCGCCTTCTCCCTGCCCGCCCTGGGGATCCTGACGAACTTGGTCTGCTCGGCGCCGAGCTCCCGCGCGATGCGCTTGGCCAGCTCGATGTCGAAGCCCTCGAAGCTCCCGTCGCGTTCCAGGGAGACGCCGGGGAGATCGCCCTTCACCCCGATCACGATCTTCTTGGTCTGCGCCACCTTGTCGACCACCGAGGTGAAGGAGCCGGGCGGGGCGGGGTCGGGCGAGGTGGCCTTGCCGAACATGAGCTGTGCCCAGTCGTTGCGCACCGCCACGACCGCCGTCGCGCCGATCAGGAGGACCGCCACGGCCAGCGCCCACCACCAGGCGAGGCGGCGGCGCGGCCCTGTTTCTTGGGCGGGCGCGGGCAGGTCGGTGTCGCGGGCGGGCACGGGCAGGTCGGTGTCCTGGACGCGAGGCGGCGGCGTGGAGCCGGTCGCCCACGGGATCGGCTCACCACCGGTCACCGAGGACTGCTCCGGCGGATGCATGAGCTGCGCTTTCGCCAGCGAACCCGTGCCTATGCTCCCGGTCGGCACCCTGATGAACGGGGTGGTGTCGTCGCTGGCCACCTGCACACCCCTGGTCAGCAGGGCCGTGGAGGCCCCGACCGTCTCGGGCTGGCCGAGCAGCCGCAGCAGGATCTGGTCGGCCGAGGGCCGGTCGTCGGGTGACTTGGCCAGGGCCGACCGCACCACGCCGCGCAGCGGCTCGGGCAGCATGGAGACGTCGACCTCGTGGTTCAGGATCCGGTTGAGCACCACCGCGATCGAGTTGCCCTCGAACACGGTCTCCCCGGTGGCCGCGAACGCGATCACCGCCCCCCAGGCGAACACATCGGTATAAGGCCCGACATCGTCGCCGGCGATCTGCTCGGGGGCCATGTAGGCGGGCGTCCCGATGGCCCGGCTGGTGATGGTGCCGCTGGAATCGATGATCCTGGCGATGCCGAAGTCCACCACGCGCGGCCCGTCGGCGGCGATCAGCACGTTGTCGGGCTTGAAGTCACGGTGCACGATCGAGGCGTGGTGGATCGCGGTCAGCGCGGTCGCCGTCCCGATCGCCAGCCGGTCGAGCGCCGTCCCCCGCAGCGGGCCGTCCTCGTCGACGATGTCCCTGAGCGCGCGCCCGTCGATGTACTCGCTGGCGATGTACGGCGTGTCGCCGTCGAGGTCGGCCTCGATCACCCGGGCCGTGCAGAAGGACGCCACCCGCTGCGCCGCCTTCAGCTCCCTGGCGAACCGCGACCTCGCGATCGTGTCCCCACTGAACTTGACATGCAGCAGCTTGATCGCAGCCTGCTCACCCTCATCGGTGACGCCCAGGTAGACGATGCCCTGGCCGCCCTCCCCAACCCGGCCGACCAGCCGGAACGACCCCAGCTGGCCGGGGTCGCCGGCGACCAGCGGCGAGATCTGCGGCATTCATCTTCCCCACGTTCAAACAAAGCCTAACGACGCAAACTTTACGACGCTGAGTAAGCTCTCAGGGAACCGTTAACCGTTCGTGACGTCACGGTTTACCGCCAGGAGCAGTATGGCCACCCGGCATCACCATCGTTGGGAGAAACGCCGAATAAGCACAGTATCGGGCAAAGCACCGAGAAACACCGGGAGGCTGGGGAATATGTCCCGTTCGTACGATATCGTGCTGTTCGGCGCGAGTGGCTTCACCGGCGCGCTCACCGCGTCCTACCTCGCCAAAGAGGCCGGCCCCGAGGTCCGGTGGGCGCTGGCCGGGCGGGACCGGGCCAAGCTGGAGCGGCTCGGCATCGACGCTCCGATCCTGGTCGCCGACGCCACCGACCCCGCCTCACTGGCCGCGATCGCCCGCGAGGCGCGCGTCGTCGTCACGACCGTCGGCCCCTACCTCCGTTACGGAGAGCCGCTCGTGGCCGCCTGCGCCGAGGCGGGCACGCACTATCTGGACCTGACCGGCGAGGCCGAGTTCGTGGACCGGATGTACGTCCGCCACCACCAGCGGGCCACCACGACGGGCGCCAAGCTCGTGCACGCGTGCGGCTTCGACTCGATCCCCTACGACCTGGGCGTGCTGTTCACGGTCGGCCAGTTGCCGGAGCATGTGCCGCTCAAGGTCAGCGGGTTCCTCAGGAGTGAGATGCGGGCGTCCGGAGGCACGCTGGCCTCCGCGATGACGATCGTCTCGCGCCCCCTGCAGCTCCTCGACGCGGCGGCGCGGCGGCGCGCGGCCGAACCGCGACCACCGGGCCGCCGCATCAGCTCCCTGCCCGGCGGGCTGCGTTACGTCGGCGGCTGGGCGCTGCCCATGCCGAGCCTGGACCCCCAGATCGTCGGCCGCTCGGCCCGCCTCCTCGACCGCTACGGGCCCGACTTCACCTACCGCCAGTACTACGCCGTCAAGGGCCTGCCCGCCGCGCTCGCGGTGGCGGCGGGAGCGGGGACGATGGCGGCTCTCGCGCAGATCGCCCCGGTACGCGACTGGATGGCGGGCCGCGTCAAGCCGGGCGACGGGCCCACCCCCGAGCAGCGGGCCCGCAACTGGTTCAAGATCACCTTTCTCGGCGAGGGCGGCGGCCGGCGGGTCGTCACCGAGGTCGCGGGCGGCGACCCCGGCTACGACGAGACGGCCAAGATGCTCGGCGAGTCGGCACTCTGCCTGGCCTTCGACGACGTGCCGGAGATCGCGGGCCAGGTCACCACCGCCGCCGCGATGGGCCGCCCGCTGATCGACCGCCTGCGCCGGGCAGGCATCACGTTCAGTACGCGAGAGCCCACGTCTTGAAGGACGTCCGCAGGAACGGCGTCTTGAACTTGGGGAAGGCCACGGTCGCCGGGTCGCCGTCCGAGGTGTAGCGCATGTCCGGGTTGCTCTTCAGCCAGTCGAGCCAGGCCACGGAGCAGAACTGCGTGCAGTCGCCCTTCTTGTCCATGGCCCTGATGCGCGGGATGCCCAGCGGGTCGAACGACTTGCTGAACGGCGCGGGCGCGGGCGTGTAACCGGCCAGGAAGACGCCGCTGTGGTCGTAGGCCACATCGCCGAGCTTGCCGTGCATGGCCCATTTCTTGTTGTGCGGCTGATTCCCGTACGGCAGGGCCAGGGTCACCGGCTTGGCGGCGCCCAAGGAGGTGATCATCGTCTGGATGGTGGTGATCTGCTCCTCGACCTCCTTCTCCGACCGGGAGTGCAGGTTGATGTGGTCGCGCGTGTGGTTGCCGATGTCGAACCCGTTGTCCTTGAGCCACAGCAGCATCTGCGCCTGCTCATCGTGCTCGGTCTTGCCGAACATGTCGCGGGTGACGTACATCGTGGCCACCGGCCGGAAGCCGGGATTCTTCGCTGCCACGTCACGCAGGATTCCGATGGCGGTGTCGGGCGCCAGGTTGCCCATCTCGTCCAGCGTGAGCTGCGACGGCGAGGAGTCGTCGAAGGTCAGCACGACGGCGTGCTTGCCCGCCGGAATGTCGATCTTCCCGGTGACGAACTCGGCGGCGGTGATCGGCACGTACCCGTCCTTGACCAGTCGCTCAAGGTCGCCCCTGAACTGCTCGGGAGTCCGGTCGTCGGTGGTCGCGGGGTTCTTGATGACCCGGTGGAACATCAGCACCGGGATCTGTCCCAGTTCGTTGGCCTTCACCTTGGCGGCGGCCGCCATCTTGGCCGCCTTGACCTGCTGCAGCTTCGCCGCCATGTCGGCCTTGGTGGTCACTGGCTTCTTGGCCGGCTCCGAACCGCAGCCGCACACGACCGCCGTGACCGCGATCAGCCCCACCCCACTCAAAAGACGCAATCGCATCCGAACTCCCTGGGACGCCTATGACTGTTACCAGGGACTCTTACCCATTGAATCGTCTCGACCACGCTCTGTGACAGCCAAGAGATGTTCTGGAGAACGCGAAAGGGCCGCCCGAGGGCGGCCCTCCGTGTAGAGGAAGATCAGGCCATCTTCTTCTTGAGGTTCTCGTCCAGCGCCCCCAGGAAGTCCTGGGTGGTGAGCCACTTGGCGTCGCCGCCGACCAGCAGGGCCAGGTCCTTGGTCATCAGGCCGCTCTCGACGGTCTCGATGCAGACCTGCTCCAGCGTGTCGGCGAACGCCGTCACGGCCGGGGTGTTGTCCAGCTTGCCGCGGTGGGCGAGGCCACGGGTCCACGCGAAGATCGAGGCGATCGGGTTGGTGGAGGTGGGGTTGCCCTTCTGGTGCTCGCGGTAGTGACGCGTCACCGTGCCGTGGGCGGCCTCGGCCTCGACGGTCTGGCCGTCGGGGGTCATCAGGACCGAGGTCATCAGGCCGAGCGAGCCGAAGCCCTGCGCGACGGTGTCGGACTGGACGTCGCCGTCGTAGTTCTTGGCGGCCCAGACGTAGCCACCTTCCCACTTCATCGCCGCGGCGACCATGTCGTCGATCAGGCGGTGCTCGTAGGTGAGGCCGGCCTTCTCGAAGTCGGCCTTGAACTCGGTCTCGAAGACCTCGGCGAAGATGTCCTTGAAGCGGCCGTCGTACGCCTTGAGGATCGTGTTCTTGGTCGAGAGGTAGACCGGGTAGTTACGGGCGAGGCCGTAACGCATGGAGGCGCGGGCGAAGTCGCGGATCGACTCGTCCAGGTTGTACATCGCCAGGGCGACACCGCTGCCCGGGAAGTCGTAGACCTCGAGCTCGACCGGCTCGGAGCCGTCCTTCGGGGTGAAGGTGAGGGCCAGCTTGCCCTCGCCGGGGATCTTCAGGTCGGTGGCGCGGTACTGGTCACCGAAGGCGTGACGGCCGACGACGATCGGCTTGGTCCAGCCCGGGACGAGCCGCGGCACGTTCGACATGATGATGGGCTCGCGGAAGATGACGCCGCCGAGGATGTTGCGGATGGTCCCGTTGGGAGACCGCCACATCTTCTTGAGGCCGAACTCCTCGACACGCGCCTCGTCCGGGGTGATGGTGGCGCATTTGACGCCCACGCCGTACTTCTTGATGGCGTTGGCGGCGTCGATCGTGACCTGGTCATCCGTGGCGTCGCGGTGCTCGACGCCGAGGTCGTAGTACTTCAGGTCGACGTCGAGGTAGGGAAGGATCAACTGGTCCTTGATGAACTGCCAGATGATCCGGGTCATCTCGTCGCCGTCAAGCTCGACGACCGGACCCTCCACCTTGATCTTGGGCATGCGAATGGTTCCCCTTCAATGAATCGATAACATTGAGGCTATCGGACGGCCCGGTCACCGGGCCAAAAGGGACATGATGATCCCCTTGAGCTCGTCGTTCGCCAAGATCAGCGAGGTAAGGACGAGCACGAATCCGAACGCCCCTAGCGTGATGACGTCGGTCCTCTTACTGCGTACGGCGAGCCCGCCGTATCCGGCGAACCGGAGGGCGGCGGCCACCATGATGGCGGCGCCCAGCGCGAACCCGCCCCACCGCGGGTCCACGAGAAAGATCAGGACAACACCGACAGCCGCACCCGCCAAGATCAGCGGGTACGGCCCCCAGCTCTCCCTAGAAATCGTCAACGCTCCTCTATCGGCTTCCACTTCTGATCACGCTCACCGATGTACTCACTGTCGGGGCGGATCAGTCGGTTGTCGGCGTGCTGCTCGATGACGTGCGCGGTCCAGCCGGACATGCGGCTGATCGAGAAGACCGGCGTGAATAGGTCCGTCGGAATACCGAGATAGTGATAGACCGATGCCGCGTAGAAGTCGACATTGGGATAGAGGCCCTTCATCTCGAAGACGACCTCCTCCATCTCCTTGGACATCCGATAATAGGTGTCGTCGCCGGTGGATTCGGCGAGTTCCTGCGACATCCTGCGCAGATGCGTGGCCCGCGGATCCTCGGTCTTGTAGACCCGGTGGCCGAAGCCCATGATCTTCTCGCCGGCGTCCAGCTTCTCGCGTACGGCCTGCGCCACCCCGGTGGGCGAGATCGATTCGAGGGTCTTCATGACCTGCTCGTTCGCGCCGCCGTGCAGGGGGCCCTTGAGCGTGCCGATGGCGGCGACGATGGCCGAGTGCATGTCCGACAGGGTCGCGGCGCAGACGCGGGCGGCGAACGTCGAGGCGTTCATGGTGTGGTCGGCGTGCAGCACCAGGCAGGTGTCGAAGATCTCGACCTCGCGCTGCGCGGGGGTGCGCCCGGTGACCTGCAGCAGGAAGTTCGCCGCGATGCTCAGCGCCGGGTCGGGCTCCGGGACCTCGGCGCCGTTGCGGGCGGCGTGGTAGCGGGCGACCAGCAGGGGCTGCTGCGCGGTCAGGCGGGCGGCCTTGCGGTGATTCGCATCGGGAGCGATGGAGTCCTTGTCCGGGTCGTCCGCACCGGAGAGCGAGACCAGGCTGCGCAGGGCCTCCATCGGTTTCTGCTTCTCGGCGATCTCCGGGATGTTCGCGGAGACCAGCGCGCCGAGCTCGCGTCCCCGGACCAGCTCCTGGCCGTACCTCTCCAGCTCGTCCCGGTTGGGGAGCTTGCCGCACTGCAGCAGGTGGGCCGTCTCTTCGAACGTCGCGCGGCCGGCCAGATCGTGGATGTCGTATCCGCGATAGAACAGGCGACCGGCCTTCCCGTCAATGTCGCTGAGCGCTGTGGACGCGGCTACGACATCGGCCAGGCCTTTCGTGGGCTTGTCCGCCATGAGTGATTCCTCCGCATATCTCCGCCCGAAGTCTACCTGTGAGCAGGCAAAACCGGCCGCGAAGGTCCAGACCAATTTCACGCCGGATTCTCCTTATGGCAAAGGCGATTCCGCATCCCCTCGTTTGGGTAAGCCGGAGCTGTAGTAATAGTTACGGCGGGCTACCTGGGGAGGAACTGCCGTGGAGGGGCCGTTCATACGCATCGAGGACACTGGCGAGGTGGTCCCGTTGCGCCCCGAGATCACAACGGTAGGGAGGGGCCGGGGCGCAGACATCCGGCTGACCGACCCGAGTGTGTCTCGACTCCATGCCGAGTTCGTCAGGCGAGGACCCTACCTGTACGTCGTTGATCTGGGCCTGTCCCGCAACGGCACGCGGGTGAACGGCAGGCCGATCGCCCGGAGGGTGCTTGACGACGGCGACGTCGTCTCCTTCGGAGCGGCGCGCGGTCGCATCGGCGGAGTCCCCCGAGAGGACTTCACCCCCGAGGTCGAACTGCGCAGGGCCGCTGCGCCGGAGCTGACGAGGCGCGAGGTCGATGTGCTGACCTCGCTCTGCAGACCGGCGCTCTCGGATGAGGCGTTCGTCGCCCCGGCGACCGCACGCGAGATCGCCGACGACCTGGTCGTGACCGAAGCCGCGGTCAAGCAACACCTGCTGCGGCTGTACCAGAAGTTCCGCATTCCTGAGGGCACCAACCGGCGCACGCGGCTGGCTAACGAGGTCGTCGCGCTGGGCCTGGTGCGCCCGACCCCCGTGGTGCCACCACAGCGGTCGGGGACGTCGGCCGAGCAGCAGCAGCCGACGGCGGCTGGACGCAGGGCTTCCTAGACTGCGGCGGACTTCAGCGGAAACGGATCGCGACCGGTGCCACGGCGAGGGGTTCCGGTAGCGCGAGTGGACCGGAGCCGGGCGTCACCGTGCCCAGGACGCGCGCCCCCGTGGCGCCCGTGCAACTGGGCACGGTCGATGGCAGGCCGTGCGCGGTGAGCCAGCCGAACAGTGAGAAGGCGATCGCCTCCTTCGCGTCGGCGGGCACACCGAGTTCGTCGCTGGTCACGAGCCGCGTCCGCGGCACCCGCGCGCGCAGCATGCCCATGAGAGTGGGATTGCGCACACCGCCGCCGGAGACGATCACGGTGTCGAGTCCGTGCCTGCGGATCTCGGCCGCGACGGTCTCCGCGGTGAGCGCGGTGAGTGTGGCGACGAGGTCGGCCTGCGGCAGGTCCGCTTTGACGTACCCAGGGGTGAAGAGCTCCTTACCTGTGGACTTCGGCGGCTCCTTCGCGTAGTACGGCTCGGCGAGCAGCTCCGCCAGCAGCGCCGCGTCGACCGTACCGGCCGCGCCGAGTGCCCCGTCCTCGTCGTACGGCGGGGCGGCGGCGTCGATGAGCGCGCACGCGGGCCCGGTGTCGTAGGCGATGGCCGGCTCCCGCACGGTCAGGTTGGCGATGCCGCCCAGGTTCAGCGCCCCGGTGTGTCCCGGCAGCCCGGCCATGAGCAGCAGGTCGAGGTAGGAGACGAGCGGCGCCCCCTGCCCGCCGGCGGCCACGTCGCGCGCTCGCACGTCCGACACCACGGGCAGCCCGGTGCGCTCGGCGATCCAGGCGGGCTGGCCCAGCTGCAGGGTGCCGAGGACCCGGCCGCCCTCCACCCAGTGGAAGATCGTCTGCCCGTGGGAGCAGATCAGGTCGGCCGGCGGCCCCTCCGCCGCCGCCTCGGCGAACGCCTGGCCGATGAGCGTGTCCAGGGCGCAGACCTCGCCCAGGTCGATCCGGCTGGGCGGCAGCGCGGCCACGATGCGGGCTCTCAGGCCAGGCTCGTACGGCCGTTCGCCGGTGTGGACGAGCGCGCCGGTCAGCACGCCGCCGTCCAGCGACCAGTCCACGACCGCGCTGTCTATCCCGTCGTGGGACGTCCCCGAGATGAGCCCGAGAACCCGCATCGCACTCCTTCCAAAGGAACCCCTACCGCCCTCTTCCGCTCCCCCGCCAGGGGTAACCCCCCAAAGGGACCCCTACCGCCCTCTTCAGCCCCCGAAGGGGTATCCCTCCAAAGGGACCCCGACCACGACAGACCGCCCTCTTCCGCTCCCTCGCCAGGGGCATCCCTCCAAAGGGACACCGATCACGAGGATCACCCTCTTCCACCCCCGAAGGGGGGATCCCTCCAAAGGGACCCGGCCACGACGGGCCGCTCTCTCCCGCCCCCCCGAAGGGGGTATCCCTCCTCAAGGACCCCAGCCGCCACGGACCGCTCTCTCCCGCCCCCGAAGGGGGGATCCCTCCAAAGGGACCCCGACCACAACGGACCGCCCTCTCCCACCCCCCGAAGGGGGTATTCCTCCTCAAGGACCTCAGCCGCCACGGACCGTCACAGGGATTGAGACGGTCGCGTGACGAACCGTTGCCGCTAAAGCACCCGGAAGCCGTTGCTCGGCTTGCTGGTCCGGTTGGCCCGGTCGACGGCGACCACGTAGTAGTGATCCCCGCGCTTGCCCTCCGGATCCACCCAGCGCACCTGCCGGTCACCCGGCACCACCGCGACCAGGTTGCGAGCGTCAGCGAACGCGCCGGCCCCGGCCTTGCTGGGGAACCGGAAGATGGCGAACTGGAAGGGCTCGTGCCGGTCCGTCGCGACCGCGCGTACCTCCACCCCATCATGCTTGCGCAGCGCGTACGCCAGCACCGGCCGGTGCGGCGCCTCGCCACCCGCCAGCCTGGTCAGCACCGGGGCCAGCGCGGGCCGGGTGTAGTGGTCGGCCACGGCCGTGCTGATCGAGCCGATCCGGTCGGCCCGCAGGTCGTTGGCGTTGTACCAGATGTCGCCGCTGACCGGTGGATTGTCCCGGTTGAGGGTGAGGTGCTTGGACAGCTCGGCCGGGTCCTGCCACTGGGGCACGGTCTGGGCCGGGTCGCCCGCCTTGTACGCCGCCTGGCCGATCCAGAGCAGCGTGCCGGTGCCGTTCGCCACGTCGGACCACCACGGGACGAGCTTGGCGTAGTCGGCCGGCGGCTGCCCGATGTACCAGTAGAGCTGGGGCGCGATGTAGTCGAGCCAGCCCTTCTTCACCCAGCCTCTGGTGTCGGCGTGCAGGCTGTCGTAGGACTGGCCGCCGGCGGTGTCGGAGCCGAGCGGGTCGCTGGCCTTGTTGCGCCAGATGCCCGACGGGCTGATGCCCCACGCGATGTCCGGCTTGACCTGGCGCACTCGCTGCTGCATCTCCGAGACCATGAGGTCCACGTTGTTGCGCCGCCAGGTGGCCAGGTCGGGGAAGCCGGCGCCGTACTGGGCGAACGCGGCGCTGTCGTCGAAGGCGGTGGTGTTCGTCGGGTAGAAATAGTCGTCGAAGTGGAGGCCGTCGATGTCGTACCGGGTGACCGCGTCCATGATCGCGTCCTGGCAGAACTTACGGACCTCGGGCATGCCGGGGTTGTAGTAGAGCTTGCCGCCGAACGGCAGGATCCAGTCGGGGTGCTTGCGGCCCGGGTGGTCGGGGTGCAGCTTGGCCGGGTCGGCCTGCATCGAGACCCGGTACGGGTTGAACCAGGCGTGGAAGGCCAGCCCGCGCTTGTGCGTCTCCTCGACGATGAAGCCCAGCGGGTCGTAGCCGGGGTCCTGCCCCTGGGTGCCGGTCAGCCACTGCGACCACGGTTCGAACGGCGACGGCCAGAACGCGTCGGCGGTCGGCCTGATCTGCACGAAGACGGAGTTCAGCTTCCGCTGCACCGCCAGGTCCAGCCAGGCGAGGTATTCCGCCTTCTGCTGCTCGACGGTCAGCCCGGTCTTGGAGGGCCAGTTGATGTTGACCACTGAGGCGATCCACATGCCGCGCATCTGACGCAACGGCGGAACATAGTCGGCGGCGAAGGCGGGGAGCGGTACGACAGAGGCGGCTGCGGCGAGGGCGAGGCCCTTCAGTAACGTCCTTCTGCTGGGCATGTGGGGGATGGCCTCTCGGAAGTGGTTGTGTCGAGGGCGACGATGACAGAAAATTACCTTCAATTCAATAATCGTGAAGGAAAATGCCGACATGTCCCCTGACCTGTACCGACTAGCGATAACAGTGCTCCAGCCAGGCTACGAAGGCGCGTCCGCGCCCGACTGGTTGCTCAGGGCGCTCGGCGAAGGACTCGGCGGCCTGGTGCTGTTCGCCCGCAACGAGCCCGGCGAGCAGCTCGTCCAGCGCTTTCGCGCCGAGAACCCGGGCGCCGTCGTGGCGATCGACGAGGAAGGCGGGGCGGTCACCCGCCTGGAGGTCACCTCCGGCAGCTCCTTCCCGGGCAACCGGGCGCTCGGCGTGGTGGACGACGTGGCCCTGACCGAGCGGGTGGGCCGCCAGATCGGCCGGATGCTCGCCGACGCCGACATCACGCTCAACTACGCGCCTTCGGCCGACGTCAACGCAAACCCGGCCAACCCGGTGATCGGCGTCCGCTCGTTCGGCCCGACCGCCGACCTGGTCGCCCGCCATACCGTCGCCTACGTCAACGGGGTGCAGGGCGCCGGGGTCGCCGCCTGCGCCAAGCACTTCCCCGGTCACGGTGACACGGTCACGGACTCGCACCTGGCGCTGCCGACCGTGCACGCCTCGCGTGAGCTGCTGGCCGAGCGCGACCTGCCGCCGTTCAGGGCCGCGATCGGGGCCGGGGTGCGCTCGATCATGTCGGGCCACCTGCTCGTCCCCGCCCTCGATCCGTCGATGCCCGCGACGCTCAGCCGTACCGTCATGACCGAGCTGCTCAGGGGCGAGCTCGGTTTCGACGGGATGCTGGTCACCGACGCGATCGAGATGCGGGCGGTGGCCGCGATGTTCACCCCCGGCGAGATCGCGGTCCGCGCGCTCGGCGCGGGCGTCGACGCCATCTGCGTGGGCCTGTCGACCGAGCGGAGCCTGAACGAGATCCGCGACGCCATCGTGGCCGCCGTCCGGGCTGGCGAGCTCCCCGAGGAGCGGCTGGCCGAGGCCGCCGGCCGGGTCCTCGCCCTGTCCGGCTGGTACGACCGGCAGTCGGCCCTGCGTGAGAAGGCCCGCGCCGACGTCGACGGGGGCGTCGGCCTGGACGCCGCCAGAGCCGCGCTGACCACGACGGGCACGGCCTCGCTGACCCGGGCGCCGCTGGTCGTGGAGGTCAACACCCGCCTCAACAAGGCCGTGGACCCCTCGACGCCGACCGGCATCACGGCGGCTCTCGGCACGCTGCTGCCGGGCACCGAGCGGGTCCAGATGGAGCCCGAGGGCGAGCTGCCACCGTTCGACGATCGGCCGGTCGTCCTCGTGGTGCACGACGCCGCCCGGCATTCCTGGGTGCGGGAGACGGTGGCGCGGGCCGTACAGGTGCGGCCCGAGGTGATCGTCGTGGACACCGGCATCCCCGCGGCGCCCGCCGGCGCCGCGCACCTGGTCACGCACGGCATCTCGCGCGTCTCGGCGCAGGCGGCCGCCGAATGGCTGACCCGGTGACCGGGGCGCCGCTTGACGGGCCGGACGGGCGGGTGAACGAGCCGTCGAACCCGGTCTCCGCCGTCCGCGCGGTGTTCCCGTCGCTGACCCCGGCCGCGCAGGCGATCGCGCGCATCATTCTCGCCGACCCCGGTGTGGTGGTGCGGAGCACGATCACCGAGTTCAGCGCGGTGTCCGGGACGAGCGAGGCGACGATCGTACGCACTGCCAGGGCGCTCGGTTTCGCCGGTTACTCGCAGATGCGCTTCGCCCTGGCCGCCGCCGTGGCCAAGCAGCCGGAACGGCTGGTGCCCGGCGACCTCGGCCCCGACGACCCGCTTACCGACGTCATCGCCAAGGTGGCGCGGGCCGAGTCCGAGGCGCTGGCCGACACGGCGGCGCAGCTCGACCCCGAACCACTCGGAGAGATCGTCACGGCCATCGCCGGGGCCCGGCGGGTGGACGTGTACGGCGTGGCGGCGTCCGGGCTGGTGGCGGCCGACATGTCGCAGAAGCTGCTGCGGATCGGCCTGTCCAGCCACCCGTTCAGCGACGCCCACATGGCGCTGACCAGCGCGGCCCTGCTCCGGGACGGCGACGTGGTGGTGGCGATCAGTTGCAGCGGCGAGACGCCGGACGTGCTCGACCCGGCCCGCACTGCCGCGGAGGCGGGGGCGCTGCTGGTCGCGATCACCAACAATCCGCGGTCGTCGCTGGCCGGGCTGGCCGACTACACGCTGGTGTCGGCGGGGCGGGAGACCGCCTTCCGGCCGGGGGCGCTGGCCAGCCGGATCAGCCAGCTCCTGATCGTCGACTGCATCTTCGTCGGGCTGGCCCAGCGCACGTACGACAAGGCCGACGCCGCGATCCGCGCCACGAGGGAGGCCACGGACCGCTACCGTCGCCGCTGATCAGTCCACCGTGCTACGCGCCACACCCGCCAGGTCCGCTTCGATCCGGGCGGCCGTGGCCAGCAGTGGCGGCAGCAGGTCCCGCCTGACCTGCTGCGACGTCGTACGGCTGACGTGGGTCGAGACGTTCACCGCTGCTACCGCCCGCCCGGAACGGTTGCGGATCGGCACGGCGATGGACCGCAGCCCCTCCTCCAGCTCCTGGTCGACCATCGCCCACCCCCGAGCGCGCACCCGGTCGAGCTCCGCCCGCAGCGCCGCCGACTGGGTGATCGTCCGCGAGGTGAGCCCGCGCAGCTCGGCCGAGCCGAGATAGTCGTCGAGCCGCTCCGGGGAGAGCGCCGCCAGCAGCACCCGGCCCATGGACGTGCAGTACGCGGGGAACCGGGTGCCGATGTTGATCGTCACCCGCATGATCCGCGCGGTGGCCACCCGCGCCACGTACACGACGTCCGCGCCGTCGAGCACGGCGACCGAGGCCGACTCGTGCACCTCGGCGGCCAGCCGTTCGAGATGCGGATCGGCCACCTCGGGCAGCGACAGGCTGGACAGATAGGCGTAGCCGAGCTCCAGAACCCTGGGCGTGAGCGAGAACAGCCGCCCGTCCGAACGCACGTACCCGAGGTCGGCGAGCGTGAGCAGGAACCGCCTGGCCGCCGCCCTGCTGAGGTCCGTCGCGCGGGCGACCTCGCTCAGCGTCAGCTCGGGCGCCGTGGCGCTGAACGCGCGGATCACCGCGAGACCGCGGGCCAGCGACTGTACGTGATCAACCATGACGATCCTTGACATAGGTCATCAAAGGCGTAGCTTCCACGATACGGGGGTGTTCGTTCAGAGAATATCTGTGCGCATAGCGAACAACAGGAGACAAAAGTGTCTCGCACTCTCGTGGTCTTAGCCGCCCTTCTCCTCACAGCCGCGTGCGGCGGCCCCTCTCAGCCGGCGACGACGAACCAGGGCAAGACAAAGGTCACCGCCGGCGTGATCGCGATCGTCGACACCGCGCCGATCCACCTGGGCAAGGCCAAGGGCTTCTTCGCCGAGCAGAACATCGACCTGACGATCACTCCCGTCCAGGGCGGCGCCGCCGCGATCTCCGGCGCGGTCAGCGGGCAGTTCCAGTTCGCCTTCGCCAACACCACCTCGCTGCTGACCGCCAAGCAGCAGGGGCTCGACGTGCAGGTGGTCGCCAACGGCGTCTCGTCGACCGGTCAGCAGGGCAAGGACTTCAGCGCGGTGCTGGTGAAGAACGACAGCCCGATCAGGTCGGCCAAGGAGCTGGCGGGCAAGAAGATCTCGGTCAACCAGCTCAAGAACATCGGCGACACGACCGTACGGGCCTCGGTACGCAAGGCCGGTGGCGACCCGTCGGGCATCCAGTTCGTCGAGCTGGCCTTCCCCGACGCGCCCGCCGCGCTGCAGGCCGGCCGCGTGGACGCCATCTGGGTGGTCGAGCCCTTCGTCAGCCAGGCGCTGAGCCAGGGCGCCCGCGCCGTGGCCTGGAACTTCGCCGACGCCGCCCCCGACCTGACCGTGGCGATGTACTTCACCACCGGCAAGACCGACGCGGACCTGACCAAGCGGTTCACCGCGGCCATCCGCAAGTCGCTGGAGTACGCCGACAGCCACCCCGACGAGGTCAGGGCCGTGCTCAAGACCTACACCAAGATCTCCCCTGCGGTGATCGCGAAGATCTACCTGCCCAGGTGGCCCGCCGAGGTGAACAAGGCGTCCGTGCAGACCATCGCCGACCTCGCGCTGGCCGACGGCGTCCTCAAGGACAAGGTCGACGTCTCGGCGCTGGTGCGGTGAGGCGGCTGACGGTGAGGCGGCTGGCGGGGCGGCCGCTGTACGGGCTCGCGGGGCTCGGCGGCCTGCTGGTGCTGCTGGAGGCGGTGCCCCGGCTCGGGCTGGTGGACAAGCGGTTCCTGCCGCCCGCCTCGCACATCCTCGGCACGCTGGGCGGCCAGTTGGTCACGGCCGAGCTGTGGTTCGCGCTGGGCGAGACCGTGCTCGGCTGGGCGCTCGGCCTGGCGATCGCGTTCTGTCTGGCGGTGGCGGCCGGGGTGGTCATCGGGATCGTCCCCGGGCTGCGGGCCGCGACCCGCTCCACGGTCGAGTTCCTGCGGCCGATCCCCTCGGTGGCGCTGGTCCCGCTGGCCACGCTGCTGTACGGTCCTTCGCTCGGCTCGACGCTGCTGCTGGTGGTCTACGCCTCGTTCTGGCAGGTGCTCATCCAGGTCCTGTACGGCGTGGCGGCCGTCGACTCGGTCGCCGACGACACCGCCCGGTCCTACGGGCTGTCGTCCTGGTCGCGGGTCCGGCATCTGGTCTGGCCGACCGCGTTGCCGTACGTCATGACCGGGTTGCGGCTGGCTGCGGCGGTGGCGTTCATCCTTGCGGTCACGGCGGAGCTGGTGATCGGCAGTCCGGGGCTCGGGGCGGAGATCCAGGTCGCACAGAACAGCGGGGCGGTGCCCACGGTGTACGCGCTCATCGTGCTCGCCGGGCTGGTCGGGATCGGGGTCAACGCCGCGGTGCGGCTCCTGGAGCGCCGGGTGCTGTCGTGGCATCCCGCGGTGCGATCGGAGGCCGGCCCGTGAAGGTGGTCAGGCTTTTCGGGGTGCCGGTGCTGCTGGTGCTGGGCTGGTGGCTGGTCAGTGGTGGGTCGTTCTACCTGCCGGATCCCGTACGGGTGGCGCGGGCGTTCGGGCAGACCTGGTTCTCGGCGCGGGTGTTCGACGACGTGCTGCCCAGCATCGGGCGGCTGCTCGCCGGGTACGCGCTCGGGAGCGTGCTGGGCGTGGGGCTCGGGGTGCCGATCGGGCTGTCGCCGCGGCTGCGCGCGACGCTGGAGCCGGTGCTGGAGTTCTTCCGGGCGATCCCGCCGCCTGTGCTCGTGCCGCTGCTCATGCTGCTGGCCGGGATCGACACGCCGATGAAGGTGCTGGTCATCGTCTCGGGCTGCCTCTGGCCGATCCTGCTCAACACCGTCGAAGGCGTACGGGCGCTGGACGAGGTGCTCGCCGACACCTGCCGGATGTACGGCGTGCGCGGAGCCACCCGGCTGCGCCGGTTCGTGCTGCGCGGGGCCAGCCCGCAGATCATGGCCGGGCTGCGGCAGGCGCTGTCCATCGGGATCATCCTCATGGTCATCAGCGAGATGTTCGCCAGCTCCAGTGGGCTCGGGTTCACGATCGTGCTGTTCCAGCGGCAGTTCCAGATCGCCGAGATGTGGAGCGGCATCCTGCTGCTCGGGCTGATCGGGCTGACGCTGTCGCTGCTCTTCCGCTTCGTGGAGCGGCGGGTCCTTTCCTGGTACTACGGCGCCGGAGCCGCCCGTGCTTGAGATTGCGGAGCTGCGCAAGGTCTACGAGAGCCCTAACCGCAGCGTCGAGGCGATCCGCTCGCTGACCTTCAGCGTCGGCGCGGGCGAGCTGGTGTGCGTGGTCGGGCCCTCCGGCTGCGGCAAGACCACGCTGCTGCGGTCCGTCGCCGGGCTGCTGCCGGTCAGCGGCGGCCAGGTGCGGGTGGCCGGAGTGCCGGTCACCGGCCCGCCGCCGCGTATGGCCGTGGTCTTCCAGGAGTACGCCCGGAGCCTGTTCCCCTGGATGACTGTGCGCCAGAACGTCGAGCTGCCGCTGAAGGAGAAACGGATTCCCGCGCCGCGCCGCCTGGAGCTGGTCTCCGGGTCGCTGGAGGCGGTGGGCCTCACGGACGCCGCGGACGCGCACCCGTGGCAGCTGTCCGGCGGCATGCAGCAGCGGGTCGCGATCGCCAGGGCCGTGGCGTACGAGCCGCGGGTGCTGCTGATGGACGAGCCGTTCGCCGCCGTGGACGCGCAGACCAGGGCCGATCTGGAGGACCTGATCCTGGCGCTCTGGAGGGACCTCGGGGTGACCATCCTGTTCGTCACGCATGACATCGACGAGGCCGTCTACCTGGGACAACGCGTGATCGTGCTATCGTCGTCACCAACAGTGATCATGGAAGATCTGAAGATCGACCTGCCTGCGCAGCGCGACCAGCTCACCACGCGGTCACTGCCGCGCTTCGGCGAACTGCGCGGGCACATCTACGAGCGGATCCAACGCGCCAGGGAGGCCCGATGAGCACGGTCCGGGACGCCACGTTCGACGTGCTCAGGCGTTTCGGGCTGACCACGATCTTCGGCAACCCGGGCTCGACCGAGGTCGCGCTGCTGACCGGGCTCCCTGACGACCTGCGGTTCGTGCTCGCCCTGCACGAGGGGTCGGTGGTCGGCATGGCCACCGGGTGGGCGATCGGGCACCGGGCTCCGGCGCTGGCCGTCCTGCACACGGCGGCGGGTCTGGGCAACGCGGTCGGCGCGATCGCCACCGCGCGGGCCAACCGGGTGCCGCTGGTGATCCTGGTCGGGCAGCAGGACCGCCGCCATCTGGCGCTGGAACCGTTCCTGACCGGGCGGCTGACCGGGCTGGCCGGGGACTATCCGGTGTGGGTCGACGAACCGGCGCGGCCTCAGGACGTGCCGGGGGCTGTGGCGCGGGCCTACCACGAGGCGGTGACCTTCCGGGGGCCCGCGCTGGTGGTGGTGCCGATGGACGACTGGGCGGCGCCGTTCGAGAACGAGACGATCGCGGCGCCGACGCGCCTGCTGCGGCCTGCCGCCGTACCGGACGAGTCACTCGCACCCCTGGTCGACCTGCTGTCCGGGGCCCGCTCGCCGGCGATCGTCGCGGGCGCGGGCGTCGCGGACACGGCCGCCTCAGGCGCGCGCCCCTCCGGCGCGGACACCTTGGGCGCGGACACCTTGGGCGCGGGCACCACAGGCGCGGGTCCCACAGGCGCGTCCGGTGAGGGAACTCCCTTCGCGGACTCACGTGGACGGGGCGCCGGCTGGTCGGCGGTGGTGGCGCTCGCCGAGCGGCTGGGGTGTCCGGTCTGGCAGGAGTCGTTCGGCGCGATGGCGGGGTTTCCGCAGGACCATCCGCAGTATGCCGGGGTGCTGCCCGCCGATCGCACCCGGCTGCGCGCGGCGCTGGCCGGGCACGACGTGGTGCTCGCCGTGGGTGCCCCGGTCTTCCGCCAGTACCCGTTCGACACCGGCCCGCTGGTCGAGCCCGGCACGACGGTCGCGCTGGTCACCGATGACCCGGCCGAGGCGCACCGGAGCCCCGCCGACCTGGCCTACCTCGCCGCCCCGTCCGCCGTCTGCGAGCGCCTGGCCGCGCTCGTCCCCGCCCGACCGGCCCCGGTACGGCCCGCGCCCGCCGCGCCCGCGCCGCCCCTTGCAGGCGACGGGTCGCTGGCCACGCACGTGCAACCCCTGACAGGCGACGGGTCGCGAGCCGCGCACGTGACAGGGGACAGTTTGCGCCCCGCGTACGTGCTGCACGAGCTCGCCAGGCGGCTCCCGGTCGATGCGGTGCTCGTCGAGGAGACCCCGTCGTCGCGCCCGGACCTGCACTGGCTGGTCCCGGCCCGCAACCCGCTCGGCTTCGTGTCGGCGGCCATGGGCGGGCTGGGGTTCGGCCTGCCGGCGGCGGTCGGCCTGCGGATGTCGCTGCCCGACCGGCCGGTGGTCGCGGTGGTGGGCGACGGCTCGGCGCTGTACGGCGTACACGCGCTGTGGAGCGCGGCGCACTACCGGGTGGGCGCGCTGTTCGTGGTGCTCGCCAACGGCCGATACGCGATCATGGACCGGCTGGCCGACAAGGCAGGCGGCAAGGCGCCGTGGCCCGCGTTCACCGAGGTCAGCATGAGCGGGATGGCCCGGTCGCTGGGCTGCGAGGCCAGGCGGGTGGACACGCCGGAGGAGCTCGCCGCGGTGCTCGACGAGGTGGTGCCCACGCTCGCGGCCCGCGAGGAGCCCCTGCTGCTCGATGTGACCGTCGCGGTGGACGCGGACTTCCAGCCGTAACGAAGGTGAGTCAGGCGCGTTCGGCGGCTTCGACCACGTTCGCGAGCAGGAGGGCGCGGGTCATCGGGCCGACGCCGCCGGGGTTGGGGGTCAGGAAGCCCGCCACCTCCGCCACCTCGGCGGCCACGTCACCGGCGATCTTGCCGTCCACCCGCGAGACGCCCACGTCGAGCACGGCCGCGCCCGGCTTGATCATGGCCGGGGTGATGAGGCCGGGCACTCCGGCGGCGGCCACCACGATGTCGGCGTGGCGGACGTGCGCGGCCAGGTCGCGGGTGCCGGTGTGGCAGAGGGTCACCGTGGCGTTCTCGCTGCGCCGGGTCAGCAGCAGGCCGAGCGAGCGGCCCACCGTGATGCCGCGGCCGACCACGGCCACCTCGGCGCCCTTGATCGGCACGCCGTACTCCTGAAGGAGCAGCACGATGCCGTGCGGCGTGCACGGCAGCGGCGCGTCGACCATGTGGACCAGGCGGCCCAGGTTGACCGGGTGGAGGCCGTCGGCGTCCTTGGCCGGGTCCATGCGCTCCAGCAGCGCCATCGTGTCGAGGTGACGGGGCAGCGGGAGCTGGACGATGTAGCCGGTGCACTCCGGCGAGGCGTTGAGCTCGTCGATGGCCGCCTCGACCTCGGCCTGGGTCGCATCCTCGGGCAGGTCCACGCGGATGGAGGAGATGCCGACCTCGGCGCAGTCGCGGTGCTTGCCCGCCACGTAGATCTGGCTGCCGGGGTCGTCGCCGACCAGCACGGTGCCGAGACCGGGGGTGATGCCACGCTCTCTGAGCGCGGTCACCCGCGTCGCGAGGTCTGCCTTGATCTTTGCGGCGGTCGCCTTGCCGTCGAGTTTCACTGCGCTCATGTCTCGAATCCTTCCATGAGATCGCAGGAGGGGACGATGACATCGTTGTCATGGATCTTGGAACAGCATAAAGTGACGAAGCCGCCTATATCTCCTTTAAGGAGTCGTCTTGCCTGCTCACTTGCTGTCAGCCGAGTCGACCGACCTGTTCGTCGGCTCGGTGGAGCGGCCGTACCAGGTGCTCAAGGTCACGCTGGAGTTGAGCGGGCAGGAGACGCCGCTCGACGTCCGCGGCGCCGGGGTGTCCTGCGCGGCACCGGTGAGCGTGCCGCCGGGCGCGGGCCCGCGCACCGTCGAGGTGCCGCTGGACGTCAGCGTCCCGGCCGGGACCGTGGTGCCCTGCACCGTCACGCTCGGCGACGCGTCGCTCGACGTGGAGGTCACGGCCGAGGAGCCGGGCTGGACGATGTACATGGTGTCGCACTTCCATTACGACCCGGTCTGGTGGAACACCCAGGCCGCCTACACCAGCCCCTGGGAGCTGCTCTCGGTCGACGCGACGACCAGGCCGCTGTGGGAGCACAACGCGTTCGCGCTGGTCGAGGCGCATATCGAGCTGGCGCTGCGCGACCCCGACTACCGCTTCGTGCTGGCCGAGGTCGACTATCTCAAGCCGTTCTTCGACACCCATCCCGAGCGCCGCGCCGACCTGCGCGCGCTGCTCGCCGAGGGCCGGGTGGAGCTCCTCGGCGGAACGTACAACGAGCCGAACACCAACCTGACCGGCGCCGAGAGCACGATCCGCAACATCGTCTACGGCATCGGCTACCAGCGCGACATCCTCGGCGGCGATCCGCGTACCGCCTGGCAGCTCGACGTGTTCGGGCATGACCCGCAGTTCCCGGGCTACCTGGCGGCGGCCGGGCTGACCGGCAGCGCGTGGGCCCGGGGGCCGTTCCACCAGTGGGGGCCGATCAGCAAGAACTTCAAGGAGGCCAAGAACGACGCCTCCCTGATGCAGTTCCCGAGCGAGTTCGAGTGGATCTCGCCGTCGGGACAGGGTGTGCTGACGCACTACATGCCCGCCCACTACTCGGCGGGCTGGTGGATGGACTCCTCGCCGTCGCTGGAGGAGGCGACGCGGGCGACGTACGAGCTCTACCGGTCGCTGAAGCCGGTGGCCGCGACCAGGAACATCCTGCTGCCCGTCGGCACCGACTACACCCCGCCGAACAAGTGGGTGACCGACATCCACCGGACCTGGGCGGCCCGGTACGTCTGGCCCCGGTTCGTCTGCGGCACACCGCGGGACTTCCTCGACGCGGTGCGCGGGGAAATATCCGCGTTCAGCCCGCAGACCCGGGACATGAACCCCATCTACACCGGCAAGGACGTCTCGTACATCGACACCAAGCAGGCCCAGCGCGCGGCCGAGGTGGCGGCGCTCGACGCCGAGCGGCTGTCGGCGTTCGCGTCGCTGCTGGGGCTGGGCGGCTACCCGCACACCGCGCTGGACAAGGTGTGGCGGCAGCTCGCGTACGGCGCGCACCACGACGGGATCACCGGCTCCGAATCCGACCAGGTCTACATCGACCTGCTGACGGGCTGGCGCGAGGCGCACGACCTGGCCGCCGACGCCCGCGACCGCGCGCTGGACGCGCTGGTCGGCCAGATCTCGATCGACGGCCGCAGCGTCGTGGTGACCAACACGCTGCCGTTCGCGCGTGACGGCCTGGTGCGGGTACGGCTCGCGCCGGGCGAGCGGGTCGACTCTGTTCCGGCCATCGACGAGGACGGCACGCTGGTCTTCCTGGCCGAGGACGTGCCCTCGATGGGCTGGCGTACGTACCGGATCGTCGAGGGGGCACCCGACACCTGGCAGCCGCTGCCCGAGGCCATCTCGATCTCGAACGACCGGTGGCGCGTCGTCGCCGACCCGTCGCGGGGCGGCGGGCTGGAGTCGGTGTTCGACCGCGCGGCGGGGCGCGAGCTGCTGTCGGGGCTCGGGAACGAGCTGCGGCTGTATGAGGAATATCCGACGCACCCCGACATGGGTGAGGGGCCGTGGCATCTGCTGCCGAACGGTCACGTCACCGGCTCCGGCGAGGCCGCCGCGCTGGCCGTACAGGCCGAGCGGAGTCCCCTCGGAGAGCGCCTGACCATCACCGGCCAGGTGGGCGAGGTCTCCTACGAGCAGATCATCACGCTGTGGACGGGCTCGGACCGGGTGGAGTTCACCACCCGCGTGCTCGACTACACCGGCGCCGACCGGCTGCTGCGGGTCCGCTTCCCCGCTCAGGTGGCGGGCGCGCTACCGGTCTCCGACGTGGCGGGCGCCGTGGTGGGGCGCGGGTTCGCACAGCCGGACGTCGACGCCGCCGAGCACCCGTGGACGCTGGACAACCCGGCCAACACCTGGTTCGGGCTGTCCGCCACGGCCAGGGTGGACCTGGGCGAGGCGGGCGCGCGGGCGCTGGGGGTCGCCGAGGTGGTGGTGCCCGCTCTGGAGGATGCGCCCGGGGCACGTTCGCTGGTGGTGGCGCTGGCCCGCGCGGGCGTGACCGCCACGACCTCGTCCGCCTCCGGGTCCCGGTACGGCTGGCTGGACGTCGACTCGAACCTGCCGGACTTCCGGATCATCCTGGGCGGTCCGGACGCGAACCCGCTGGCCGCCGAGCTCCTCTCCCGCAGCGACCCGGCCTTCCTCGACGCGCTCAAGTCGGGGGCGCCGCTGGTGTGGGTGCCCGCGGAACGGCCGCTGGCCGAGGTGTGGCAGCCGAGCGCCGACCTGCGTGACGTGCGCGCGCTGCCCGCGCTCATCGTGGCCGGGCCGGTAGCGGAGGTGGTGGAGGATCTGGCGGACGCCGTGATCTCCGCCGTGTGCCCGGTCGGTGAGGAGGTGCTGGAGTCTCGGACGGTCGCGCTGCTCACGTATGGGTTGCCAGGGTTCGCGGTGGATTCGTCGGGGGCGTTGCATCTGTCGCTCATGCGGTCGTGTACCGGGTGGCCGTCGGGGGTCTGGTTGGATCCGCCTCGGCGTACCGGGCCTGATGGGGCCGGGTTCCAGGTGCAGCACTGGACGCATGAGTTCTCGTACGCGCTGGCCGGTGGGGATGGGGACTGGCGGGCGTTGCGGCTGCCGGCGGCGGGGCAGGAGTTCATCACGCCACTGCTGCCGCGGGTGGTGTCATCGGCTGCGGACGGCGGGTTGCCGCAGGTGCACTCCCTCCTGCGGGTGGAGCCCGCCCGGGACGTCCTGCTCGGCACCCTGAAGGCCACCGGCAACCCTCACGCCCACGGCCTGTCCGTCGTCGGCGGCTCTGGTGGTGTCACCATCCGGCTGGTGGAGTCGACCGGGCTCGGCTCGCGGGCCGCGATCGAGTCGCCGGTCCTGAACCTCGACGGCCTCGTCCACTCCGACCTGCTGGAACGGCCCGGCGATCCGGCGACCGCGCTCGACCTGGCCGGGGCCGAGGTCGCCACCTATCTCGCCCCCGCCCCGTCCCGGCCCGCCCACCCCGACCTGGACGCCCCCGCTGAGCGAGCCCAGCACGAACTGGGCGCCACGACCGAGCAGGCCCAGCCCGTCTACAGCCGCTACTGGCTGCACAACAAGGGACCCGCGCCCCTCGGCTACCTCCCGGTGTCGATCACCGTCACGCCTGGCCTCATCGCGGCGGCGCAGGGGGCGGTCGAGGTGGAGGTCGTGGTGTCGTCCCACCTTGTCGACGCGCCGCACGAGGGCGTGGTGGACCTCCGCGTACCGGACGGCTGGAGCGCCACCCCCGCCCAGCGCGCCTTCCGCCTCGAACCCGGCGGCCACCTCCGCTTCCCCGTCACCGTCACCCCCGCCCCCGGCCAGGGCCTGTACTTCGTCGCGGCCCGTACCAAGGTGGGCGATCAGCTGGTGGAGGACGTGGCCACCGTCGCGCTGGGCGACGTACCCGAACTGCCCGTCGAGGGCGCCGTCCCGAAGATGAGCGACGCGTTCCAGGGCACCCAGGCCACCGAGGGCCGCCCGACCGGCCTCTCCGTCACCACCCTCACGGACTCGCTCTCCCTCCGCCCGGGCGACCGCACGTCTCTCGTGGTACGGCTGGCGAACACCACCTCGGACGAGATCCACGGCGAGTCCCAGCTCGCGGCGCCGTGGGGCTCGTGGGAGCTGCTGCCCACGGTCATCCAGGGCTTCACCGTGGCACCGGGCGAGACGGTCGACGTGTCGTTCCCTGTGGAGGTGCCGTACGACATGGCGGCCGGGCACTCCTGGGCGCTGGCCAAGGTCATGTGGTACGGCCGCTGCCAGTACGCACCCGCCGTCCGCCTGGAGGTGACCCGATGAACCACACGCTCGCTGACCCGGCCGGGCACAGGCACGAGGACAACGCGCCGCCAACGGGCCACCACCATGACGGTCACACGCCGCTGGCGGGACAGCATGACCGTGACGCGTCGGTCAGCCTGGGCGGGCACCGGCTTAGTGATCCGCCGGGCGGGCCGGTGCGGGAACGGCCCCCGGCGACCGGGGCAGCTACCGCGCCTGGTGCCGGAGCGGTGATCGGATGGGTGGGCGGTCGGCCGATCTCCCGCGAGCCGCTGGAACGGCGGGTACGCGAGCTGCGCGACGGCCCGCTCAACGCGGCACTGCCTGTCCCGGGAAGCTCCGAGGACCGGCAGCTCGCCAGGTGGCTGACGCAGGTGATCCTCACCGAGGCGCTGTGCGAGGCCGAGGCCGCCGCCCGGGGGCTGACCCCCGTGGAGACCGGACAACTCGACCCAACGGCCGCCGTGGAGCTGGGGTCGATCAACGCCGCCGCCTACAACGGCAGCCCGTGGGTACGCGCGCTGTTCGAGCACGTGACGGCCACGGTCGAGGTGCCGCCGGAGTGGCGATCACCGGTGCCCGCGCAGGGTGTGGCCCGGCGCGACGTACGCCATCGGGTGTTCGCCGACCGCGCCGACGCGGCCGCCGCCACGGCCGACGACCTGGAACCGCTGGGCGCGGTGACGCTGGGCTCCCTGCCCAAGGCGATCGCCGACGCCATCCCGCGCCGGCCGTACGGGACGCTCATAGGCCCGGTAGAAGACGCCCTGGGCTGGCACGTAGCGGTGGCCCACCCGGAGCCCACCCCGCCGACCCGCTCCCCCTCGAACCCCGGTACGGTCTCGCGGAGAGACGCCGCGCGGCGCCGGATGTTCGCGCGGTGGCTCGACGAGTTGCGGGCCGCCAAGGTCGAACTCGTGCCCGGACTGGAACACCCTGGCGATCCCCGCCAGCCCGACAACCACCATAAACACTGAAAACACTGATGACTTTCGTACTTGCCATTGATATCGGGGGAACCAAGCTCGCCGCCGCGCTGGTGGACGAGGCGGGTTCCATGCTGCGTTCCGCCACCCGGCCCACGCCGCGGGCGGAGGTCATGGTCGCTCTGGCGGCCCTGGTCGAGGAGGTGACCGGGGGCGGGCCCGCGCCGGAGGCGGTCGGGATCGGGTGCGCCGGGCCGCTGGACCTGGCCGCCGGGACCGTCAGCCCGGTGAACATGCCCAGCTGGCGCGGCTTCCCGCTGCGTGACGAGGTCCGCAAGCTGACCGGGCTGCCGACCATGCTGGCGGGTGACGCCCAGTGCATGGCGCTCGGGGAGCACTGGCTGGGCGCGGGGCGCGGGAGTTCGGCGCTGCT
The DNA here is from genome assembly GCF_019396345.1 of Nonomuraea guangzhouensis. Lineage (GTDB taxonomy): Bacteria > Actinomycetota > Actinomycetes > Streptosporangiales > Streptosporangiaceae > Nonomuraea > Nonomuraea guangzhouensis. The sequence goes on from NZ_JAHKRM010000011.1 coordinate 88,905, forward strand.
CGGGATCGTGGTGTCCACCGGGATCGGCGGCGGGCTGGTGATCGACGGCGTCCCGCTGCTCGGCCCCAACGGAAATGCCGGACATGTCGGTCACATGTCCATCGACCCGTACGGCGAGCGCTGCGAGTGCGGCGGGCGCGGCTGCGTCGAGCGCTACTCCAGCGGCCCGAACCTCGCCCGCTGGGCCCTGGCCAACGGCTGGATCCCAGGCGTGCATGGTCCGGCCGGCGCACCGGACGGTACGGCTGATACGTCGGCCGGTGCGGCCAACACGCGGGCGCTGGCACCGGACACGGTAGCCGACACGCGGGCGCCGGCGCCGGACACGGCGGCTGATGCGCGGACGCTGGCGCGGGACGCGGCGGCCGGGGATTCCGTGGCGGTGGCGGCGTTCGAGCGGGGTGCCAGGGCGCTGGCCGGCATGATCGCCTCCACCGCGGCCGCGGTCGAACTCACCAAGGTGGTCATCGGCGGCGGCGTCTCAGCGGCGGGGCCGGTGCTGTTCGACCCGCTGGCGCGGGCACTGGACGACGTAGCCGGGCTGGCGTTCGTCAGGGCGGTGGAGGTGGAGCCGACCACCCTGGGCGTACGAGCCGCACTCGCCGGAGCCGCCAAGCTGGCCTGGGACCATTCCCGTTCAGCCGTCTGAGGCGCGGACGGCCGAGCGGGCTACTCGCGCTCGGCCGCCTGCGCCTCGCGGCGCTCGATGATGCGACGGGTGAATGGGACGACCTCCACGACGCGTACGCCGAGGTAGGCACCGATGAAGGCGAGCACGACCAGCATGACCGGGCTGGTGGCGAACCCGTTCATGGTCACGAAGGCATACAGAGCTGAGTCGAGCAGCGCCATAAGGGAAACTCCCGAGGAAAGACCGGCAAGGCCCACAGGGTAACCGGACATTACCTATGCTTGTGTGCAAAAGGGCGGCCTTGTGCCGCCCTTTTACCTTTCACACGAATCCCAGGAATCAGTGGAAGAAGTGGCGCGTCCCCGTGAAATAGAGCGCCACGCCCGCCTCCTCCGCCGCCTCGATGACGAGCTGGTCGCGTACGGACCCGCCGGGCTCCACGACGGCCTTGACGCCCGCCTCGATCAGCACCTCCAGCCCGTCGGGGAACGGGAAGAACGCGTCCGACGCCGCCACCGACCCCGCGGCCCGCTCACCGGCGCGGGCCACCGCCAGCCGGCACGAGTCGACCCGGTTGACCTGCCCCATGCCGACGCCCACGGTCGCCCCGCCGGACGCCAGCAGGATGGCGTTGGACTTGACCGAGCGGCTGGCCCGCCACGCGAACGCCAGGTCGGCCAGCATCGCCTCCGAGACCGGCTCGCCCGCCTTGAGCTGCCAGCTCTCCGGCGCGTCACCGGGCGCGTTGACCCGGTCGGTCTGCTGGACGAGCAGTCCGCCGTCGATCCGGCGGAACTCTGCGGCGTTCGCCGGACCCGTGGGGCAGATCAGCAGGCGGACGTTCTTCTTCTGCGTCAGCACGGCCAGCGCCTCGGGATCGTACGACGGCGCGACGACGACCTCGGTGAACACCTCGGCGATCTGCCCGGCCAGCTCGGCCGTGACGGCCCCGTTGACCGCGATGACGCCCCCGTACGCCGAGACCGGGTCACACGCGTGCGCCTTGCGGTGCGCGTCGGCGACATCGGACCCGACGGCGATGCCGCACGGGTTCTGGTGCTTGATGATCGCGACGCAGGGGTCGGCGAAGTCCCAGGCCGCCCGCCAGGCGGCGTCGGCGTCGAGGTAGTTGTTGTACGACATCTCCTTGCCGTGCACCTGCTCGGCGTTGGCCAGGCCGTCGAGGCCGCCGCTGTAGAGGGCGGCGGACTGGTGCGGGTTCTCCCCGTAGCGCAGGGTCGACTTGCGCTTCCAGGTGGCGCCCATGAACGAGGGCCAGTCGTCCTCGACCCGGTAGACGTTGCCGAACCAGGACGCCACGGCCACGTCGTAGGAGGCCGTCTGGGCGTAGGCGATGCCCGCCAGCCGCTTGCGTTCGGTCAGCGTGAAGCCGCCTTCGGCGAGCGCGCCCAGCACGTCGCCGTAGAAACGCGGGTCGACGACGACGGCGCAGGTGCTGTGGTTCTTGGCGGCGCCGCGGATCATCGCGGGCCCGCCGATGTCGATCTGCTCGACACACTCCTCGGCGGACGCGCCGGAGGCCACCGTCTGCTCGAACGGGTAGAGGTTGACCACCACCAGCTGGAACGGGTCGATCTCCAGCTCGTCGAGCTGGGCCACGTGGTGGGGCTTGGTCAGGTCGGCCAGCAGCCCGGCGTGCACGCGCGGATGCAACGTCTTGACCCGGCCGTCGAGGCACTCGGGGAAGCCGGTCAACTGCTCGACCTTGGTGACGGGGATGCCGTAGGACGCGATGGCGGCGGCGGTGCCGCCCGTTGACACGATCTCCACCCCCGCGCCGTCGAGAGCCCTGGCCAGCTCTTCCAGCCCGGACTTGTCGTACACCGCGATCAGCGCGCGCCGGATGGCGATGCGAGTCACTTCGTTTCCCCTTCTGGTTGGTTACCGATGCGGACGGTCCGTCCGCTGACCGTCCAGCCCTCACGGACCATCCGGCCGACGATCTCGACGAGCAGGCGGCGCTCGACGGTCTTGATGCGCTCGTGCAGCACCGCCTCGTCGTCGCCCGGCAGCACGGCCACGGCCTCCTGGGCGACGATCGGCCCGCTGTCGACACCGGAGTCGGCCAGCATGACCGTGCAGCCCGTCACCTTGACGCCGTAGGCGAGCGCGTCGCGCACCCCGTGCGCGCCCGGGAACGCGGGCAGCAGCGCGGGATGGGTGTTGAGCAGCGGGAACGCGTCGAGCGTCGGGGCGCCGAGTATCTTCATGAAGCCCGCGGACACCACCAGATCGGGCTCGTACGAGGCGATGCGGTCCGCGATCGCCACATCCCATTCCGTACGCTGCTCGTAATCACCCAGTTTTTCGACGAAAGTAGGAACGTCAGCCCGCGACGCCCTGGCCAATCCCTCGATGCCATCCCTGTCCGCGCCGACGGCCACCACGCGGGCGCCGTAAGCCGGATCGGCGGAAGCGTCCAGCAGGGCCTGTAGGTTTGTTCCAGAGCCGGAGACGAGGACGACGAGCCGCCCAGCCTTTGACACGCGCACTCCAATGGGAAACAGGGTGGGGTTGCAAGCGTATCCGCTCTTCGTCCGGCGACGCAGAGGAGGTCAGGTGTCGACACCGGTGCAGGCACCGGCGGGTCAGCAGCCCGCGGATTCCGCGGGCCGCCGCGCGATCTGGTTGTCCATCGCAGCGCTGGCCATGACGTTCATGCTGCCGTTGGCGGGGCTGGTCATGGCGGTGTTCGCGCTGATGGCGGGCATTCGCGCGCTCCCGCAGCTGAGGAGCGCGGAGAAGCCACTGGGCATGGCCGTGGGCGGCATCGTGGTCTCCTCGATCGCGCTCGCGCTGTCGGCCATGGCCACGGGGATGCAGCTCTACCTGATGGACGAATACTCCACCTACCAGGAGTGCATGAAGGGCGCGGGCACCGTCACGTCGCAGGGCGAGTGCTTCACCCAGTTCAGGGACGCGGCCCAGAAGAAGCTCCCGCCCGACGTGCTCGAACTTCTGGGCGCGGTGCAGCCCTAGTCGCGGTCCCAGGCGTACGGGTCGACGTAGATGACGTGGCCGCCCCGGTCGTCGGACTCGTCGACGATGTCCTTGCGCGGCGGCCGGTCCCGGTCGGTCAGCGTGGGCAGGGTCTGTGCCAGCGTCTCCGCGGCGGCCGAGGCGTGCTCGTCCTGCCAGTCGTCGCGGATGACCGGGATGGCCTGGGTGTCGGCCTCGGTGGCGTCCATCCAGTGACCGGGCAGCGGCCGGGCGTCGGCCTCGGCCAGGCCGACCTTGCTGGCCGCCCTGGCGATCGCGGCGCCCGCCTTACGTACGGGAACGGCGGCCTTGTCGAGCGGGGCACGGGCCTTGCGGTTCAGCAGCAGCAGGTTGGCCACACCCGCGGAGATGCCGGCGGCGACGCCCACCTCCAGGCCCACCGACAGCGCCACCTCCCAGGGCGACGGCCCGACCGTGGCCAGCCGCCCGCCGCCGATGGGGCCGCCGGACAGCGCGGCGAGCAGCGCGGCGACCAGCCCGGTGGTGATCCCGGTGAAGAACCCCCACAACGGCGCGGCCTCGTACGACGGCGACGGCGCCATCCGAGCCACCACGATGCCCGCCACGGTCCCGGCGGCGAACGGCAGCGCGATCACCGCCATCGTCCAGCCCGGCACGGGACCGCTCTCGGGCAGCGCGCCGAGCAGCGGCAGGCTCGGCACCGTGCCCAGTTGCACGCCCGTGGGCGCGACCAGGGTGCCGGCGCCGACGGCGAACCCGGGCCCGGCGATGTAGGAGGCGGCCCAGATGACGGTGTTGAGCAGGTAGAGGGCCTGGACCAGCAGGAGAAGCAGGCCGCCCACGAAGCCGGGCGAGAGCACGTTCGACAGCTCGCGCACCTGGCCGAAGTTCATGATCAGGGCCATCAGCACGAGGGCGAGCCCGGCGACGAGCAGCACCGTGATGGCGACGGCCGTGCCGACGGTCAGCGCGCGCACCCGCTCGGGCAGCAGGCGCAGCATCGCCCGCCACGGGCCGATCGTCCGCGCGGTGGCCAGCGCCCCGGCCAGGAACGCCAGCGCGAAGTGGCTGATCAGCGCCTCGCCGATGAACGGCTGCGTGATCTCGTTGCGGGCGACGAGCGCGATGAGCCCGGCCAGCAGGGCGTAGGGGGCGGCCAGCGAGACCCCGGCCTGGGCGACCAGCACGAGCTGGGCCCGGCGGCGCGCGTTGGCCTGCTCGCGCGGGCTGTTCTTGGGCAGCCGCGCGGGCAGGCGCAGCCGCAGGTCGGCGTCGCGGGCCATCCATCGCCCGGCGCGGTAGAGCAGCACGGCGGGCAGGATCGTCAGGCCGAGCGGCAACAGCCCCACCTTGCCGCCGGGGATCGCGAACCCGGCGTGGTGCGCGGCCAGCCAGACCTGCGCCGCCGTACGGAACACGCCCGGCAGCCCCGCGCCCAGCGCGCCGCGTGGCGCGGCGATCCAGCCGACCAGGGTCAGCGTGGTGAGAACGGCCAGGCCGACGCCGAGCGTGATGGCGGCGGCGAGCATCCCGGACACGGGCAGCGGCCGGCGCGTCTCGTCGTCATCACTCGAGACGCCGGGCAGCCGGCCTAGGACCGATTCGAGGAGCGCCGTCACAAGTAGTTATTTTCTCAAGGTTTCCCAACCCGCGCTTGGTTGACGCGCCGCGCACCCGCTGCCAAATTCGGGGGGATTTTGCTTTTTTACGGCAGGCCCGGCAGGCCCCACCCACCGACCATGGCCGGGCTCCGTCCAGGGATACGCTCCTCCGGTGATGCGGGGCCGGGCGCCGCTACGAGACGGCGAGACCATCCGCGTGGTCATTCGCGGGCCGTGAGGCGGATCGGACGGGCCCGGACCAGGCGGGCTTGGACAGCAAAACGCCCCGCCACGACGGGCGGGGCGATGCTGGAGCCGGAAGGTCAGCGCGACTGCATGATCTCGCGCATGAGGCGCGCGGTCTCGGACGGAGTCTTGCCGACGCGGACGCCCACCTTTTCGAGGGCCTCCTTCTTCGCCTGAGCGGTGCCGGCGGAGCCCGAGACGATGGCACCGGCGTGGCCCATCGTCTTGCCCTCCGGGGCGGTGAAGCCCGCGACGTAAGCCACCACCGGCTTGGTCACGTGCTGCTCGATGTAGGCGGCGGCCCGCTCCTCGGCGTCGCCGCCGATCTCACCGATCATCACGATCGCGTCGGTGCCCGGGTCATCCTGGAAGGCCTGGAGCGCGTCGATGTGCGTCGTGCCGATGACCGGGTCACCGCCGATGCCCACCGCGGTCGAGAAGCCGAAGTCGCGCAGCTCGTACATGAGCTGGTACGTCAGCGTGCCCGACTTGGACACCAGGCCGATGCGACCGGCCGTGGTGATGTCGGCGGGGATGATGCCGGCGTTGGAGGCGCCGGGCGAGGCGATGCCGGGGCAGTTCGGGCCGATGATGCGGGTCTTGTTGCCCTTGGCGATCGCGTACGCCCAGAACTCGGTCGAGTCGTGGACCGGCACGCCCTCGGTGATCACCACGCAGAGCGGGATCTCCGCGTCGATGGCCTCCTTGACGGCGTCCTTGGTGAACGCCGGGGGCACGAAGGCGACCGACACGTCGGCGCCCGTCTGCTCCATGGCCTCCTTCACCGTGCCGAACACCGGCAGGCCCTCATGCGTCGTGCCCGCCTTGCGGGCGTTGACGCCACCGACCACGCGGGCGCCGGAGGCCAGCATGCGGCGGGTGTGCTTGGTGCCCTCACCGCCGGTCATGCCCTGAACGATGATCTTGCTGTTCTCGGTCAGCCAGATAGCCATGTGTCACGCACCTACCGCAGCGAGCTCGGCGACCCGCTTGGCCGCGTCGTCCATCGTGTCGACCAGCTCGACCCGCGGGAGTGCGGCGTCGGCCAGGATCTGCCGCCCGAGCAGGGCGTTGTTACCGTCAAGCCGGACCACCAGCGGGTGGGTCACCGCTTCGCCGCGGCTCTCCAGCAGCTTGAAGGCCGAGATGATGCCGTTGGCCACCGCGTCACAGGAGGTGATGCCGCCGAAGACGTTCACGAAGATCGACTTCACGCTCGGGTCGGAGAGGATGATCTCCAGGCCCGCGGCCATGACCTCGGCCGAGGCGCCGCCGCCGATGTCGAGGAAGTTGGCGGGCGACGGCTTGCCGGGGAACGCCTCGCCGGCGTAGGCGACCACGTCGAGCGTCGACATGACCAGGCCCGCGCCGTTGCCGATGATGCCCACGTCACCGTCGAGCTTGACGTAGTTGAGGTCCTTCTCCTTGGCCTTGGCCTCAAGGGGGTCCTCGGCGGCCTTGTCGGCGTACGCCTCGTGCTCCGGCTGGCGGAAGGCGGCGTTGTCGTCGAGGGTGACCTTGCCGTCGAGCGCCTTCACCTGGCCGTCCGCCGACAGGATCATCGGGTTGACCTCGACCAGCGTGGCGTCCTCGTCGACGAAGGCGCACCAGAGCTTCTCGATGAGCTCGGCGGCGCCGTCGAGCGCCACCTCGGGCAGCCCGCCCGCGACCGCGATCTCGCGCGCCCTGGCACGGTCGATGCCGTCCAGCGCGGAGACCGGTACCTTGGCCACCTTCTCGGGCGCGGTGTGCGCGACCTCTTCGATGTCCATGCCGCCGGCGGCGGAGCAGATCGCGAGGAATGTACGGTTCGCGCGGTCGAGCAGGAAGGAGAAGTAGTACTCCTCCGCGATCGCGCTGGCCTCCTCCACGAGCACCTTGTGGACCGTGTGGCCCTTGATGTCCATGCCCAGAATGGCGGTGGCCTTCTCAACGGCGTCGGCGGCGTCATCGGCCACCTTCACGCCACCGGCCTTGCCACGGCCACCGGTCTTCACCTGGGCCTTGACAACGACGCGGCCGGTCAGCTGCTCCGCTGCCGCCCGCGCCTCCTCCACGGTGTGGGCGACGATGCCGCGTGGCACCGGAATGCCGTAGTCAGCGAAGAGCTCCTTCGCCTGATGTTCGAACAGGTCCACGAGGGTCCGTCCTTGCTTATCCGACTCTTGTCCGACTGAATGTTCGACGGCCCGGGCCACCCCGTGCGTGCGTGCCGGGCGTTTCCGCCAGTGAAGCCTAGCCCCAAGCTTGACCCGACCAGGTCATCGGGTCTCAGTTATCCCGTTATGTGACAGTGATCTCACTTCAGCACGATATTTCGGGACATCTGAAGAAGGGCACCCACATCTATGAGGCGATGGATCGCCGGCGCGGTGGCAGTTTCCGCGCTGGCCGTGGCCGGCCCCGCGTTCGCGCAGGCCAAACCGGCGGACCCGGTGGCGGCGCTGAAGAAGCAGTTCGTCGCGGGGCAGGGAGTCAAGCTCACCGAGCACACCAGCATCACGGTCGGCCGTGAGTCCTACACCCGAGCCGACAGACAGGGCGTGATCGGCTTCGATGCCAAGGGCATCGCGGGCGCCGAGAACACCCGCACTCCGATCCTCACCAAGAAGGAGCGGGCGCGGCTGGAGAAGATGGCCGCGAAGGACCCCTCCATCTCGGACTCCGTCGACCTGCTCACCGAGCGGATCTATCTGGTCAGTGCCGGCAAGCGCCTGTACGTCAACGGCGGTCTTTACGGCACCCTCATGCCGGAGAACAAGACCTGGATCGGCATGAACGGCAGCCCGTCCTCAGCCGCTTACGGCGACCAGCTCATCAATGTCTTCGAACCGGCGACGCTCAAATACCTGCTGTCGAAGACCAAGACCGTGAGTGGCGCCCAGTATCGCGGTTCGGTCACTTTCGCCGAGCTGTACAAGCTGTCGCCTACGTTCCGCGAGCAGATCGCTACGAAGCCGACCGGTAAGCCCGCCAAAACCGTCATCTCCTGGCGGCTCACACTCGACGCGCAGAAACTGGTCAAGCGACTGGCCATCTCGTGGTCCATGAAGGTCACCAAGAAGGTCACCCTCAGCGCTTCGACCGAAAGCCGATACACCGAGTGGGGCACCGCGGTGAACGTGACCGCGCCACCCGCCGACCAGGTCGTGGACTTCAAGGAGCTGATGAAGAAGGCTCCAGAACCGCCGGCCGCCATCGACCGGAACTACGTCAGCGTTCCGCCCGACGACGAGGGCAACACCGAATAGTCAGAGATTTCCACAGAAGGGCCCGGACCGCGTCCGGGTCCTTCTGCACGAAAAATCCACATCTTTTCCCCTCTGCAGACAATCGTCTGAGATATCGCTGTGATCTTTGTTTGGCAGGATCCTCCCGCTTCCGTAAATCAGAGACGAGGGCATTGATATGAAGCGCATCATCGCGGGGCTGGCATTAGCGTCAGCCGCCACGCTCATCACGGCCGGACCGGCACTGGCGGCACCGGCCGCCAAGGACCCGGTCGCCGCGGTGAAGAAGCAGTTCGTCGCCGGCAAGGGCGTGAAGTTCAGCGAGACCACCAAGGCCATTCAGGGCCCCATGCGTGGCATCGTCATCCGCCGGTCGGGGAGCTACCAGTTCAGCAACACGGGCGTCGCCGCGTCGGACATCACCGGCAAGTTCAACGTCAAGGGGCTGCCGGCGGAGTCCGTCGATGCCGACAGCGACGAGGCCAAGTTCCTCAAGGCCCTGTCCACGCCGGAGCGGACGATCAGGGTCGGCAAGACGTCGTATATGTCCGGCGGCATCTGGGGAGAAGTGCTGCCCGAGGGCAAGACCTGGTTCAAGGTGCCGAACGCGCCGTTCTCCGGCCTGACCGGGGTCTATGGCCAGCCGCTCGACCTCACCGAGGCGGCCACGCTCAAGACCCTGTTCAAGGGCGCCAAGGCGGCCAACGGCGGCTACGCGGGCAAGATCACCGTGGGTGACCTGCGCAGGGTCTCCCCGACTTTCCGCGGCAACCTGCTGCTCGGCACGCCCAGCAGCAAGACGGCGAAGGTCGCCATCTCCTGGAAGCTCACCGTCGACGCCAAGGGCCTGCCTTCCCGGCTGGTCACGACGTTCCCGATGACCGCGCTGTCCTCGAGCGCGAGCAAGAAGGAGAGCCTCAGCATCGAGACCGTCTACAGCGGCTGGGGCAGCGCGGTGAAGATCACGGCGCCGCCGGCCGACCAGGTGACGGACACTCCCAAGTCCGGCACGGAGGATGAGACGATTCCTTCGCTGGACATCCCGTTCAGCCGGATCGTGAAGTAACCGAGTATTCGGGCCTCAAGCCTCTCCCGTCGTCAGGCGGGAGAGGCTTGATTGCTTGGTGTAGTCGGTCAGCCCGATGACGTTCCCCCACGGGTCGGCGACCTCGACCGTCCACCCGGTGAACACCTCGAACGCCTCCCCGCCGACCTCCTTGGCCACCGTGCGGGCGTCGGGCACCTCAAGCCACACCCGCATCGAGCCCGGCCGCCCCTCCCGCACTCGTACGAGCAGCCCGGGGGTCTCGGTGCCGATGGCGAACAGCGCCAGCTCCTCCGTCGAGAACTTCTCCCGCAGCCCCAGCACGCCGCCGTAGAACTCCTTGGCCCGCGCCAGGTCGCCCACGCCGACCAGGATGTTGTCCACACCGAGGATGTTCACGGAACGAGTCTCGGGTGTCCCCGCCAGGCGGGCATCGTCCGCATATAGGCCCTGGTGGCCTCCTCCGCCTCGGCCCTGGGCTGGCCGGTGCGCTGCGTCTGCCACTGGACCATGCGCTCGAACCGCTCGTCGAAGTCCTGCAGCGCCCCGTCGGGCTTGCTGCACAACCGGCACCACGTGCTCTCCGGGTGTCCTGGGGCGTGATCCTCGGCCGAGTTCATCGGCATCCCGCAGCTTTCACAGCTCACGTTCTCGTCAACGGGCGTCATGGCCCTCCTCCCTCCGGACCGCCTCGCAGGCGGCGCCTTCTCAGGAGCGCCTCACGTGCGCTCCTCCCCCAGCAGCGCGCGGAGCCCGGTGATGAGCCCCTCGCGTTCCTCCGGCGTCATGTCGCGTACGGCACGCGCCAGCAGATCGTCCGCCAGCACCCGCGGCGAGGCCGTGGCGGCAGCGGCCCGGCCCTCGTCCGTGACCCAGACGAACACCCGCCGCCGATCGCGCTCGTCCCTGATCCTGGCCACGAGCCCGCGCTCCTCGACCCGGTCGACCAGCTCGGTGGTGGCCGCCTTGGACAGCTGCAGGTGCTCGGTCAGCTCACCGAGCGTCAACGGCCCGGCGTCCATGAGATGACCGAGCACGGCATGCATCCGCGCGGTCAGCCCGGCCGCGATGGGCCGCTTGGACGCCTTGAACCGCCGGTAGACGGCCGGGTAGAGCCGCGCGACCTCACGTGCCGCCTCCGCCTCGTCCATCGTTCCTTTCGTATACGAACAGTTCGTGTACGAATCGTACCTCCGAACGAACCTCTTGGTCCAGAGGTCATTCGGCGAGGCGCGAGTCCCGCAGGGCGGCCCATTCGAGCGAATGCCTGATCCCGTCCTCGACCGAGTAGCGCGGCCGCCACCCCAGCAGCCGCTCCGCGAGATCGCTCCGCGTGTAGGCGCCCGCCACGTCGCCGGGCCGCCGCTCGGTCTCCACCACCTCGACCGGCCGCGCCACCACCCGGTTGAACGCGTCGGCCAGCTCCCGGACGGTCGTCCCCGACCCGGTGCCCAGGTTGATGACCGACTCCGCGTCGGACAGCGCGTCGAACCGCTGCAGAGCGGCCACATGCGCCGCCGCCAGATCCCATACGTGCACGTAGTCGCGGATCCCGGACCCGTCCCGCGTTGAGTAGTCGGTGCCGGTGATCTCGAACGGCACGCCTTCCTCGTGCGCGCCGATCATCTTGCCCAGCGCATGGCTGGGCCGCCGCAACTGCAGCCCGGTGCGCATCGCCGGATCCGCCCCGATCGGATTGAAGTAGCGCAGGGAGAGCACTCTGATCGGCCGTGTCGCCGCGATGTCGGCGAACATCGCCTCGCACACCGCCTTGGTCCGCGCGTACGGGCTCTGGGGGTCGAGGGCCGACCTCTCGTCGACCGTATGATCGTCCCCGGTCCGGTAAATCGCCGCCGACGAGCTGAAAATCATCCGCCCGCACCCGTTGCGCAGCAGGTGATCGACGAACTCCAGGCTCTTGGTGACATTAGCCCGGTAGTAGCCGACCGGATCGGCCACCGAATCCGGCACCACGATCAGCGCCGCGCAATGGACGACCGCCTCGATGCCGGGCTGCTCGGCGAATATCTTGTCGATCAGCGCCCCGTCGGCGATATCGCCCTCGTAGAAAGTCCGGCCCTCGGCGAACTCCCGCCGCCCCGTGACCAGGTTGTCGAGAATCACCGGCGTGATCCCCGCGTCCAGGCACGCCGACGCGACCGTGCTCCCGATGAACCCCGCCCCACCTGAAATCAGTACCCGCATCCCGGCACCCTATTGGGTCTCCCACTAAGCCCACTGTCAACCGCGAAGTCCGGCGCCGGCGTCCTGCTGGACAAGTGTCGCTTTCTCGGACAAGTAATGAGGTGCGACTGTGATCATTTGTCGGCAAGATGGCGCCTCATGAAAATCATGATCACCACTCTTACGGCCGCCGTCGCCGTACTCATCTCATCCGCTCCCGCACAAGCGGCGGCCAAGAACCCCGTCGCGGCATTGAAAGCCCAGCTCGTGGCCGGGCATGGGGTCCGTTTCACGGACACCAGCGCGTTCGTCGGCAGCATCAACAAGGACCCGCTGGTCGTGCGGACCGGCAAGGTCCGGTTCGGCAAGAAGGGGCTCACCGGCTGGGACATCACCGGCAAGTTCCCGAGCCCGCTGTACGACGGACACAACACCACACCCGAGCGGACGATCGCGATCGGTGACGTGGCCTGGGTGACGGGCGGCGACCTGAGCGAGGAGCTGCCGAAGGGCAAGACCTGGTTCAAGACGTACAGCAAGATGAACCTCACCACCATGAGCAGCTGGTTCGGCCAGGTGGTGAGCCCGGCCGAGCCGGCGACGCTCGCGGCCCTGGTGAAGAACGGCAAGCTCAGCGGATCCACCTACCGCGGCAAGATCACCTTCAGCCAGCTCTTCAAGATCTCCCCCTGGTTCAGCAGCTCGATCCCGATGCGTAGCGACACCGAGGCCACCATCACGTACGCCCTCAAGGTCGACGGCAAGGGGCTGCCGAGCCGGTTGACCACCTCGTGGCAGGCCACGGACTTCCTGGACATCTCCTGGTGGGAGGGGAAGGCGGTCACGACCGACACCCGCTACACCGGCTGGGGCAGCAAGGTCTCGATCAAGTCCCCGCCCGCGAACCAGGTCACCACTGAGCTCAAGGACTGAGCCGGGTACGCCGCAAACCCGCACGTCAGGAGGTGTTATGTGATCGTTACAGCCGAATGCCCACGTACGGCGGGTTTTGGTTGTCTCACTTATGAGACGCCTCATGAGTAGCACATAGTCCTGGAGTAACCCTTGAATCCCCTCCCCCGGATGCTGGCTCTGGCCGCCCTGATCACCACGGTGGCGGCCTGTACCACGGAAGGAACGCCTGCCCCGGTGGCTCAGGCCGCCGTGACCCCGGTGCACGCAGCCGGTGCCGCCGTACCGAAGAAGCCGGTAACGGTAAAGAAGGTCGCGGCGAAGAAGGCCAAACTGGAGATCGCCGACATCACCCCCGAAGGTGAAGCCAAGGAGAAGGTCGGTGTCGGTTTCCCCATCATCGTGACGTTCGACCGCAAGGTGGCCGACCGGGCGGCGGCCGAGGCCGCGCTGCAGGTGCAGGCGGACCGGCCGGTCGACGGCGCCTGGCGCTGGGTGACCGACCGCAAGGTCGTCTACCGCACCAAGACGTACTGGCGGCCGCACCAGAAGGTTCAGCTCAACGCCCGGCTGAGCCAGATTCCCGGCAACGAGGCCGCCAAGGACGTCAGCCGCCGCTTCGCCGTCGGCTACTCCAACATCTCGGTGGTCAACACCCGTAGCCACGTGATGAAGGTCAGGCGCGACGGCAAGCTGGTCAAGTCGATCCCGATCAGCGCGGGCCGCGGCGGCATGGTCAAGAACGGCGTGGACGTCTACCTGACCACCAGCGGCACCCATCTCACGATGAACAAGAAGCCGCTGGAGACCATGACCTCGGCGTGGATGGGCGTCACCGACCCCAAGGACCCTCAGTACTACAAGGAGGAGATCCCGTGGGCGGTGCGCATTTCCGACAGCGGCGAGTATGTGCACCAGAGCGCCGGCTACTACCAGTATCTGGGCCGTTCCAACCAGAGCCACGGCTGCGTCCGCGCCACGCCGGCCGGCGCCAAGTGGTTCTACGGCATCGCCCAGCGCGGTGACGTCGTCAAGATCACCGGCACCAAGCGCGAACTCGACTGGCGCAACGGCTGGGGCTACTGGCAGCTCAACTGGACCGAGTGGAAGAAGGGCAGCGCCCTCACCAAGAGCGCCGTCGCCAAGAAGAGCTAGAGCTTCTCCAGCGGAGCGTAGGCGAGGAGCAGCGTCTTCTCGCCTCCGCTCCCGAAGTCGATCTTTACCTTGGTCTTCTCCGCCACCCCGTCCACCGCGACGACGGTGCCCAGCCCGAACGCGTCGTGCGTGACCCGGTCTCCCGGCGCCAGCGTGGGCACCACGCGGGCGCCCTTCTTCGGCGCCGCCGTCTGGGCGGGCTCGCGCCGGGTCGCCGCGCTCCACGCCGACTTCTCCGGCGGGGTGCGCCAGTCGAGCAGTTGCACCGGCACCTCGCTGACGAACCGCGAGGCCGGGTTGAACGACGGCGAACCCCACGAGCTGCGTACGGCGGCCCGGGTGATGTAGAGACGCTTCTGGGCCCTGGTGATGCCGACGTAGGCCAGCCGGCGCTCCTCCTCCAGCTCCTTCGGCTCGCCCAGCGAGCGGACGTGCGGGAAGACGCCGTCTTCCATCGCCGTCAGGAAGACGACCGGGAACTCCAGCCCCTTGGCAGTGTGCAGGGTCATCAGCGTGACCACGCCCTGCCCGCCGTCGGCTTCGGGGATCTGGTCGGCGTCGGCCACCAGCGACACCTGCTCCAGGAACTCCACCAGCGTGCCCTCGGGATTGGCCTCCTCGAACTCCGAGGCCACCGAGACGAGCTCGTTGAGGTTTTCCAGCCGGGACTCGTCCTGCGGATCCTCCGAAGCCTCCAGCTCGGCGCGGTAGCCGGTGGCGACCAGGACCTCCTCGGCCAGCGCCGACGGCGGCATGCCCTCGGCCTTGCCGATCAGCTCCTCGATCATCGCGACGAACTCGCGTACGGCGTTGAGCGACCGCGTCGCCATGCCGTACGCCTCCTCGGCCCTGCGCAGCGCGTCCCAGAAGGAGATGCGCTCGCGCGACGAGAGTGCCTCGAGCATCGCCTCGGCCCGGTCGCCGATGCCGCGCTTGGGCACGTTGAGGATGCGGCGCATCGACACCACGTCGGCGGGGTTGGCCAGCACGCGCAGGTAGGCCAGCAGGTCCTTGACCTCCTTGCGCTCGTAGAAGCGCACGCCCCCGACCACCTTGTACGGCAGGCCGGTGCGGATGAAGATCTCCTCGAACACCCGGGAGGCCGCGTTGGTGCGGTAGAAAACGGCGACGTCGCCGGCCTTGACGCCCTCCTCGTCGCTGAGCCGATCGACCTCCTGGGCCACGAACATGGCCTCGTCATGCTCGTTGTCGGCCACATAACCGACGATCTTGGGACCGTCGCCCTGGTCGGACCAGAGGTTCTTCGGCTTGCGCGACTCGTTGCGGGAGATGACGGCGTTGGCGGCGGCCAGGATGTTCTGGGTGGAGCGGTAGTTCTGCTCCAGCAGGATCGTGCGCGCGTCGGGGTAGTCGCGCTCGAACTCCAGGATGTTGCGGATCGTCGCGCCGCGGAAGGCGTAGATCGACTGGTCGGCGTCGCCGACCACGCACAGCTCCGACTGGTCGGCGCCAGAACGGACCAGCTCGCCGTCGGCCGTGCGCAGGTCGGGGCGGCCCACCAGCTCCCTGATCAGGATGTATTGGGCGTGGTTGGTGTCCTGGTATTCGTCGACGAGCACGTGCCTGAACCGCATCCGGTAGTGCTCGGCCACGTCGGGGAAGAGCTGGAACAGCGTCACCGTGTTCATGATGATGTCGTCGAAGTCCATCGCGCCGGCCTCGGTGAGCTTGCGCTGGTAGCTCTTGTAGGCCTCCGCGAGCACCTTCTCCAGGTGGGAGCCCGCCTTGTCGAGCGCGGTCTCGTAGTCGACCAGCTCGTTCTTGAAGTTGCTCACCTGGGCGGAGAACGAGCGCGGCGGGTAACGCTTCGGATCGAGGTCCATCTCCCTGCACACCATCGCCATCAGCCGCTGCGAATCGGCCTGGTCGTAGATGGAGAAGCTGGAGGGGAACCCGAGCCGCTTGGCCTCCCGGCGCAGGATGCGCATGCAGGCGCTGTGGAACGTCATCACCCACATCGCCTTGGACCTGGGCCCGACAAGCCGGTCGATGCGCTCCTTCATCTCGCGCGCGGCCTTGTTGGTGAAGGTGATCGCCAGGATCTCGCCCGGATGCACCTCACGCTCGGCGAGCAGGTAGGCGATGCGATGGGTGAGCACCCGCGTCTTTCCCGAACCCGCCCCCGCCACGATCAGCAGCGGACCGCCATGATGGATCACGGCCTCCCGCTGCTGCGGGTTGAGGCCATCGAGCAAGGGGTGGTCAACAGAGACTTGGGTCGGCACGCACCTAGGTTAAGACTCTCCACCGACAATCGGCGCCCCGACGCCTGGAATCCCCACCCCCACTGGTGTCCGGAATGCCCGCTACGAGCCGCTGGTTGTCGTCAAAGGACAATCCGAAAGGGAAAAGATGCTGGCCGACAACGAGATCAACCGGGTACTTGTCGTGACCGCGCACCCCGACGACGCCGACTTCGGCGCCGCGGGCACGGTGGCACTCTTCGTCGATCGGGGTGTCGAGGTCACCTATCTGCTGGTCACGGACGGCGACGCGGGCGGCAACGAACGTACACTCGACAACACCGGCATGGCCGAACTACGCAGGACCGAACAGACGGCGGCCGCCAAGGCGGTGGGCGTCACGGACATCCGTTTCCTCGGCCACGCGGACGGCAGCGTGGTGCCGTCGCTGGCACTGCGCAAGGACATCGCCAGGGTCATCCGCCAGGTACGCCCCGACCTGGTGATCACCCACCACCCCGAGCGCAACTACCAGTTCATCGCCCCCAGCCACCCCGACCACCGCGCGGTGGGCGGCTCCACCCTCGACGCCGTCTACCCCGACGCCCGCAACCCGTACGCCTTCCCCGAACTGGTCAAGGAAGAGAACCTGGAGGCCTGGACGGTCCGCGAGGTCTGGCTCATGGGCGGCTCCACACCCAACCACTGGACGGACATCACAGAGGCGATCGACCGCAAGCTGACGGCCTTGCAGTCGCACGTCAGCCAGGTGGCCCACGTGGAGGGCTTCGCCGACTTCGTCAAGAGCCGCTTCGCCGCGTGGGCCGAACAGGCCGGCTTCGGCGAAGGCCACTACGCGGAAGCCTTCCAAACCGTCACCACGGCCTGACCACCCCCTCTGAACCGTCCCGACAGGACCCCTTGCCGATGCCAGCCGATCCTGACGGCCGAACCGCCGTGACCGGGCGGACCGTCCTGCCGGGCGGACCGTTCTGGCGGCCGACCATCCAGGCAGGCGAGCGGTTCTCGCGAGCGGACCATCGTGACGAGCGGACCGCCATGACGGGCGGACCATCCTGACGGGCCGACCGTCCAGGCGGGCGGGTCGTCCAGGCGGGCGGGTCGTCCAGGCGGGCGGGTCGTCCAGGCGGGCGGGTCTTCCTGACCGCCTGGCATCCAGGCAGGCGGTCGGTTCTCGCGGGCGAGCCACCAGGCAGGCAAACTGGCGATCCGAGCCGCCGCCCTGGCGCGTCCTGACGGAGCTAGCCCGCCGGAGTAGCTGCCCGCTGACCCGCCCCTACAGGACCACCCTGCCGGATCAGCCGATCCAGGCGGGCAACCCCGCCAGGCAGGCGGACCGTCCCGGCGGCCGACCATCCAGGCAGATGGGCGGCTCTCGCGAGCGAGCCGTCCAGGCGGGCCGGCTGGCGAGCTGGGCCATCGCCCTGGTGCGTCCCGACGGAGCTGGCCCGCCGGAGTAGTTACCCGCCCACCCGCCCCTACAGGACCACCCTGCCGGATCAGCCGATCCAGGCGGACGACCCCTCCACACGGGCGGACCGTCCCGGCGGCCGACCATCCAGGCAGGCGAGCAGTTCCCGCGAGCGAGCCATCCAGGCGGGCGAGCCATCCAGGCGGGCGAGCCATCCGGGCGGGCGGACCATCCGGGCGGGCGGACCGTCCGGGCGGGCGGGCTGGCGGGCTGGCGGGCTGGCGGTCTGAGCCGCCGTGCTAGGGCGTTCCGAGAAGGATGCCCAACCGGAGTGGGTGCCGGGCCTGCGCCTGGACCGTCGCGGCAGGTCGTTCTGAACCGTTCTAAGGCTCTCTGAGGGCTGGGCTGGCCGGGGATCAGGGCGGCCGTTGCGGAGGGCGGGAGCCGGTGCCCTGGGGCGTTCTTGCGGTGGGGGATGTCATTTGCTGGGCGAAGGCTGTTTTCCGGCTATTCGGGCGAAGAGGTAGCCGAGGGAGTTGGTGGCCAGGTGCAGCAGGGTTGGGGCTGTCAGTCCGCCTCGGCGGCGTAGTTCGCAGAAGAAGACGCCTGCTGCGGCCGTCGATATGACGCTGCCCGCCACCACTCGTGCCGTGTCCAGGTGGCCCGGTGTCTCGCCGGCGGTCAGGGCGCCGAGCGCTGGGTTGGCGCGGGCCATGTCGATTGCCGGGAGGATGTGCCACAGCCCGAACAGGGCCGACGACACCGCCGTTGCCACGACGGTTCCGTGGGTGCGGCGGAGTGTGCCGTGCAGGACGCCGCGGAAGCCCACCTCCTCCAGCAGGACCGTGCCCAGGGGCACCTGGACCAGGGCCTCCTCCAGGACACGTGCGCGCGACAGCGACAGGGCGCGGTCGTCCTGGAACAGCGGGCGGGTGCGTGGCATCGCGACACCGGCCGTGTAGACGGCGGCGACACCCGCTGCCAGGGCGCCGCCGATCGCCGCGCCCCTTCGCCCGTGTTCGAACCCGAGCTCCTGCCACGGCACCCCGGACCGCCGCGCCATGGCCACCAGGGCGGCGGTCGCGGCAGCGGAGGTCAGGGGCGCGAGCCGGGGCGCCACCCGGTTGTTCAGGACGTTGGCCACGGCCAGGACGGCGATCGAGCGAAGTAGCACCCCTGCAGGCTACGCCGGTCTCTATCCATTCCAACCGGTGAATATCGGCCATCCGCGCTGACTCAGGCATGAGTCCGCGGTGTGCTCGGCCCACGCCGAAGTCAGCGCCACCTGCCGGGTGCGGGTGTGGGTGTGGGTGTGGGGATGGGCGTGAGGATGGGCGTGGTCGCGGTCCTGGGCACGGCTCGGACACAGGCGTGGGCGCGGGCGTGGGCACGGGCATGGGCGTGGGCACGGGCGTGGGCGCGGGCATGGGCGTGGGCACGACGGGGGCGTCGTGGTTCGGGCCCTTCGAGGTCCAGACCATGACGTCCAGACCGACCCACCCAGACCGGGCCCACGCGATCACGACAGGTCCCGCCAACGCAGGCCAGGTCGTGGCCCAGGCAGGTGCCGTTAAGTGGCGGCTGGGCTGCGCCACCCTAAGGGGAAGCGGGAGCGGCGGCGTTCCTCCGGGGTCAGGCCGCCCCAGATGCCGTCCGCCTCCCCCGCGCTCAGCGCGTAGGAGCGGCAGTCGGTCAGGACCTGGCAGGTGGCGCAGATCGCTTTGGCTCGCGCCTCCTGGGTGGCGGAGGGCGCGAGCGGGAAGAACAGCTCAGGATCGCTGGATCTGCAGGCGCCCCCGCGCAGCCAGCCGATCTCTCCCAATGGCATGGGGTAACGGTATGCCGACGTCATGATCGGCCGCATCATCCTGTGGGTTGACACGCGACTACATCCCCAGCCGCAGCTTCTCAGCAGGCGGCCACGCCGCCTTGGACGCCGTTGGCGAAGGACTGTTGGCGTTGTTCGGCCGTGCCGTGGGCGCTGGGGTTGAGCCAGTCGTCCGTCGGGTCGCCCGCCGCCTCCAGGTTGCGGAACAGTTCGTCCTCGTCCCCCGGTTCCACCCGCAGGGCGCCCGCGCTGACCAGTGAGGCGAGCGTGCCGCCCGCGTAGCAGTCGGCCTGCAGCTCCGCCTGTACGTTCAGCTCGAAGCCGGACCGCAGCTGCGCCTGCACCGAATGCCCGAACTCATGGGGAATGATCAGGTAGACCGAGCCGTCCCCCATGTCGGTCCAGAGCGACTCCATCCAGTCCTGGTCATAGGCGATGAAATGGCCGGCGGGGCAGTAGAAGGCGTTGTTCGGTACGGCGGGCTCGCCGCCGCAGCTCGGCCCAGATGTCCCGGAATAGGGGACAAAATCGGCAATAGGCCGGTAAGTCCGTCCGAGGGTGTTGAACTGCTGCTTCCAGAACGCCTCCGTCAGCTCCCGCGCCGTCCGTACGTCACCCTCGAACGTGTCGGCCCCCGAGGCGTCCAGGGAGGCCGGCCGGGACAGCCCGCACGCGGACAGAAGGAGCACCAGAACAACGGCCAGGGATCGTCGCACAGGCATCACAAATCCCAAGTGTGCACCGGCTCGTTGCCATGCATGCGCTCTATGTAGTCAAGGGTCATCGCCCGCAGCGCCTCGTGCCGGTCATCGCCCCCGTGCGCCTGTACGCGTTCCACCTGCCAGGTCGATCCGGTACGACCGGACAGGCACCGGCCCTCGATGACCCCGAGCAGCCGGTCGGCCACCGGCCCGTCCACCCCCCACTTGCTGAGCCCCTCGTGGGCCATCGGAAGCAGGCGGCGCAGGATCAGCTCCCCGGCGGACACCTCGCCCAGGCCCGGCCAGTAGAGGCGGGCGTCCAGGCCGTGCCTGGCCGCGCTGTTCAGGTTGTCCTCGGCGGCGGCGAACGACATCTGGCTCCAGATCGGCCGCTCGGCATGCGGGAGTACGGCCATCAGCCCGTAGTAGAAGGCCGCGTTCGCCGTGATGTCGAGCACGGACGGCCCGGCGGGCAGCACCCGGTTCTCTATGCGCAGGTGCGGGGCGCCGCCGGCCACCGCGTACACCGGCCGGTTCCACCGGTAGACCGTGCCGTTGTGCAGGGTCAGCTCGTGCAGTTGCGGGATGCGGCCCTGTTCCAGTTCGGTCCGCGGGTCCTCGTCCTCGCAGAGCGGCAGCAGTGCCGGGTAGTACAGGACGTTCTCCTCGAACAGGTCGAACACACTGGTGATCCACCGCTCGCCGAACCAGACGCGCGGCCGTACGCCCTGCGCCTTCAGCTCGGCCGGACGGGTGTCCGTGGCCTGCTCGAACAGCGTGATCCGGGTCTCGCGGTGCAGCTCCTTGCCGAACAGGTACGGCGAGTTCGCGGCGACGGCCACCTGTGCCCCGGCGATGGCCTGGGCGGCGTTCCAGTGCGCGGCGAACTGCTCCGGGCTGACCTGCAGGTGGAGCTGGACGCTGGTGCACGCGGCCTCGGGGGTGATGCTGTCGGCGTGGGTGTCGAGGCGTTCGACGCCCTCGATCGACAGGTGCAGGTCCTCCCCGCGCGCGGCGAAGATCTGCTCGTTGAGCAGCCGGTAGCGCGGGTTGGCCGACAGCGTGCCCTCATGGATCTCCTGCTCGCGCAGCGTGGGCAGGATGCCGATCAGGACCAGGTGGCCGTTCTCTGTCTGGGCGCGCTCCTCGGCGTGGTTGAGGCGGCTCCGGATGTCGTGCTCCAGTCTGAGCGGCCCGTCGCCGCCCAGCTCCTGGGGCTCGATGTTGATCTCGATGTTGAACTGGCCCAGCTCGGTGGCCCAGTCGGGCTGCTCGATCGCGGCGAGCACCGCGGCGTTGCACATGGCCGCCTCGCCCGCCGCGTCCACGATGTTGAGCTCGATCTCCAGCCCGGCGAGGGGCCGGTCGGCCTCGAAGCGGGCCTCGCGGAGCATCTGGGCGAAGACATCAAGGCATCGCCGCACCTTTTCCCGATATTTCCGTCGATCGTCTCGGCTGAATACGACTACCGGCACGTCCCTGCCCATTCTGGAAATGTCGCATGCCAGAGCCAACTAAGCCAGCACCCCAGCCTTTACATGGCAGAAACGGGCAAAAGCCGTTAGACGAGCCGCCTGGCGGTGGCCCAGCGGGACAGCTCGTGCCGGTTGGACAGCTGGAGCTTGCGCAGCACCGACGACACGTGCGTCTCGACCGTCTTGACCGAGATGAACAGCTCCTTGGCGATCTCCTTGTAGGCGTAGCCACGGGCGATCAGCCGGAGCACCTCGCGCTCGCGCTGTGTCAGCGAGTCGAGCTCGGGATCGATGGACGGCGCCTCCGACGAGGCGAACGCGTCGAGCACGAACCCGGCCAGCCGCGGCGAGAAGACCGCGTCGCCCTCGGCCACCCGGCGGATGGCGTCGGTCAGCTCCTTGCCGCTGATGTTCTTGGTCACGTAGCCGCGGGCGCCGCCGCGGATGACGCCGATCACGTCCTCGGCCGCGTCGGACACCGACAGTGCCAGGAAACGTACCTGCGAACCGGCGCCGAGCACCCTGCGCAGCACCTCCTGCCCGCCGCCGCCGGGCATGTGCACGTCGAGCAGGACCACGTCGGGGGTGAGCTCGGCGATCGCCTTGACCGCCGTCTCGACGTCCTCCGCCTCGCCGACGACCTGGATGGAGTCGCCCAGCTCGGCCCGTACACCGGAACGGAACAGCCGGTGATCGTCGACGATCAGCACCGTGGTCATTGCTTCTCCACCTTCATGGTCAACATCACTTCTGTCCCCTCACCGGGCGCGGTGCGCAGTCTGGCGGCACCGCCGTGACGTTCCATTCTCCCGATGATGGACTCCCTGATCCCCATTCTGTCGAGAGGCACCGCGTCGAGGTCGAATCCCTTGCCACGATCTCTCACGAAAATCGTGACTTCTTCGCCCTCTACCTCTGCATAGACGGCAACAGAAGGACTTCCAGAGTACTTGGCGGCGTTGACCATCGACTGCCTCGACGCCTTCAGCATGGCGGCGAGCTTGCCGGCCGGGTCGAGTGCGATGTCGCCCACGCAGACCACCTCGATCGGCACGCCGTGCGCGTCCTCCTCTTCCGCGGCGATCCGCCGTACGGCCGCGGCCAGCGTCGCGTCGGCGTCCTGGGCGGGCTGGTAGAGCCAGTTGCGCAGGTCACGTTCCTGCGCGCGGGCCAGCCTGGTGACCTCGAACGGGTCGTGCGCGACGCGCTGGATCAGCGTGAGCGTGTGCAGAACCGAGTCGTGCACCATGGCCGCGACCTCGGCCCGCTCCTCCGACCTGATGCGCTCGCGCCGCTCCAGCTGCAGTTCCTTCCACAGGCCCGCGAGCCAGGGAGCGGCGATGACGGCCAGGCCGCCGACCACCACCACGGTGAACAGCAGGCCGGGCCGGGCCTTGACCAGCTCGCCCTGGGCGGCCAGGAAGCCCGCCGCGCCGATGACGACGAGCGCGATGCCGAGCAGCGTGCGCACCCGGTTCTTCCTGATGCTGTTGGTCGCCCCGCTCATCCAGTTCCGGCGGCGTTCGGGATCGGCCTGCTGCCACAGGATGATCGCGCCGATACCGCCCACAGCGAACGGCAGGATGCCGATGCCCCCCTTGGAGGCACCGGTCAGCCAGCTGAACGCGAACAGCGCCACACCGATCGCGCTGAACGCCGCGAGCTGGCTCCAGTCGCGCTGTGGCGACTGCTGCCCCTCGTACGGCTTGCGGGGCGTGATCATCCAGAGCACGGCGTAGGCCACCATGCCGACCCCGTCAACCACGCTGAGCAGCACGAACATCAACCTGATCACTACCGGATCAAGCTTCAGCTGAGCCGCGAGCCCTTGTGCAACGCCGCCGAGCAGCCGGCCCTCCATGGGGCGCATCATCCGGCGGTACGGCGCTTCGCCACCGGGTTCGGCAAGAGTCTTCTGGTCAGCCATAACATCGCCATCGTCACATGTCGCGCGCGTTGGGGACATCAGGGAACAACCCCCGGGTCGGGTCAGGGGTCTCCCGGATGGAGATCGCCGCCGGGTGGGGCCACGATAGTGGCATGACAGAAGCACCGCCGAAGAGACCGGCCGCTCCGCCCAGCGCGCTGCGACGCAGCAGCGAGGGGCGCTTCCTCATGGGAGTCTGCGCCGGGCTCGGGCGGCACACCGGGATCGACCCGGTGGTGTTCCGCGTGGGGTTCGCGGTGCTGCTGTTCGGCTCCGGGGTGGGGCTGTTCCTGTACATCGCGGCGTTCCTACTGATGAAGGAGCCGAACGGGCGGCCCGGTTACATCGAGCAGTGGACCCGGCGCGACTTCGCCGCCGACACCGTGATGGCGCTGCTCGCGGCGGTGCTCGCGGCCGGGCTCGGCATCAACCTGGCGTCGGTCTGGCTCGGCACCGGCACGCTGGTGGTCGGCTTGATGCTGGCCATCGGGCTGCTCGCGGCGCACACCAGCGGCGTGGACCTGCTCGGCCTGGTCCGGTCGATGCCCGAGCGGCTCAACCGCCGCCCCCCGCAGGGCGAGCCCGACCCGTTCCTGTACGACTTCGCCCACTCGCCCATCCCGAGCCCCTCCGCGCCGACGGCGGGCTATCCCCGGCCCCGCCCGGCCGCCTCGTACGCCCGCGAGCCAGTGACGGAGACCGTGCCGCCCCCCACCCCCGAGCCACCGACCACCCCCGAGCCACCGACCACCCCCGTGCCGCCGACCCCTCCGACGCGCGTCAACCCCGTCGCCGCCGAAGCACCGCTCGACGAGCCGGCCGCCGCCCGGGCCGAGGCGTATGGGGAGCCCTACCAGGAGCCGTCGCGGGAACCGTCCCAGGAGTCTCGTCACGAGCCGTCCCAGGAGCCGCGCTACCGCACCGATCCCAGGACCGCCGTCACCTACGGCGAGCCGTTCGCGCCGAGGGGCCCCTACCAGCCGCTCGACCCGCGCAGGCGGTCCGGCGGCTACTCACCGTACGACCCCGCCCTGTACGGCGGCCGGCTGGCGCCCCCGCCCACGCCCCGCCAGAAGCGGCCCAGATCGTTCATCGGCGCCATCACCATGTTGCTGGCCATCATCATTGGAGGGATCGTCGTGGCGGTCCAGACCAGGTCCGCCTCGGGGGTCAGTCCCACCCTGGTCGGCGGCGCCGTACTCGTCACCATCGGCGCCGGGCTGCTCATCGCGGCCTGGTGGGGCCGCGGCGCCGGCCTGGTCGCTATCGGCACCATGGTCGCGCTGCTGATCGGCCTCGGCCTGATGGTCGGGGACCTGCCGCGGAACGTCGGCGACTTCGTCTGGCGGCCGACCACCGTGGCGGAGGCGAACAAGCTCTACGACGTGGGCGTCGGGGACGGCCGGCTCGACCTGTCCGAACTCAAGCTCACTCCGGGCACCAGCCTGACGTTCAACGCCAAGGTCTCGATCGGCGAATTGACGGTGATCGTGCCGCCGACCGCCAGGGTCGAGGTGCACGCCAGCAACAAGGTCGGCGACATCAAGGTGGACCAGTCGCTCAGGGGCGGCGTCGACGTCAAGTTCGACAAGGTGCTGGAGCCCGACACGCGCCCGAAGGGCGCCGTCTCGACCATCGTGCTGAACCTGAGGGGCGGCGTCGGCGACATGGAGGTGCGGCGTGCCGCGTGAGGGCGTGCAGCGTGAGGTCGACAAGCCGCGCAGGGTGCACAGGACCGACTGGATGGCGCTGCTGAGCGGCACGCTCTTCGTGGTGCTCGGCATCCTGATCCTGACCCAGGCGATCACGGATCCCCTGGTCCTGGTGTCTCTCGTGATCGTGGGACTGGGCTTCGCGGGTCTCGTGGCGGTCATCGCGCGGGTGATCCGCGGCAAGTAACCCTTGACCGGGAAAAACACGAGCGTACGTTGGGCTGTGTCCGCGTTTCCCGCGCGCCTCAGGGAGGACGTATGCCTCGGATCGCCGTCACCGTCGACGGAGTCAAGTACGAGGAGGAAGCCGAGCCGCGGCTCCTTCTCGTTCACCTGCTACGAGAACGTCTGGGCAAGACCGGCACCCCGGTCGGCTGCGACACCAGCAACTGCGGCGCCTGCACCGTGATGCTCGACGGCAAGAGCGTCAAGAGCTGTTCGGTGCTCGCCGTGCAGGCTGACGGCTGCGACATCGTCACCATCGAGGGCCTGGGCGCCAACGGGTCGATGCACCCGATGCAGCAGGCCTTCCACGAGGAACACGCCCTGCAGTGCGGCTACTGCACGCCCGGCATGGTCATGGCCGCGATCGACCTGCTCAGGGAGAATCCGGACCCGTCGGAGGACGCCATCAGAGAGGGCCTGGAAGGCAACCTCTGCCGGTGCACCGGCTACTGCAACATCGTCCGCGCCGTACGGCGGGGCGCGCAGGAGATGACCCAGGCGGTGAAGACGCCATGACCGAGGTCGGGAAGGCGAGGAAGCGCAAGGAGGACGCGCGGCTCCTGACCGGGCGCACCCAGTGGACCGACAACCTGCGGCAGCCGGGGATGCTGCACGTCGTGTTCCTGCGCAGCCCGATGGCGCACGCGCGGATCACTGGCGTCGACGTCTCGGCGGCGCGGGGCCTGCCGGGTGTCGTGGCAGCGTTCAGCGGCCAGGACTTCGCCGCCGAACAGGGCAGCCTGCCGTGCGCCTGGCCGGTGAGCGAGGACATCGTGATCCCCGACCACCCGCCGATGGCCGTGTCGGAGGTGCGTTACGTGGGCGAGGCCGTCGCCTGCGTGGTCGCCACCGATCGCTACCTGGCCGCGGACGCGCTGGAGGCGATCGAGGTCGACTACGAGCCGCTGCCGGCCGTACTCGACATGAACGAGGCGCTCGCCCCGGACAGCCCCAAGGTGCACGAGGCGGGCAACCAGGCGTTCACCGTGAAGATCACCTCAGGTGACCTCGAGGCGGCCTTCAGGGACGCGCCGGTGGTCATCGACCGGACCTACATCCAGCAACGGCTGATCCCGAGCGCGATGGAGCCGCGGTCGGTGCTCGCGACCACCGACGGCGACTCCTTCACGCTCTGGTCGGCCACGCAGATCCCGCACGTGCTGCGCGTCATGCTGGCCGTGGTGACCGGCATCCCCGAGCACAAGATCCGGGTGATCGCGCCCGACGTCGGCGGCGGGTTCGGCTCCAAGCTGCAGGTCACCGCCGAAGAGGTGCTGTGCCTGCTGCTCACCAAGCGGCTGGGCAAGCCGGTCAAGTGGACGGAGTCCCGCTCCGAGGGCAACCTGACCGTGCACCACGGCCGCGACCAGATCCAGCACCTCAGGCTGGCGGCCGAGGCCGACGGGCGGATCCGCGGGCTCCAGGTGGAGCTGCTCGCCGACATGGGCGCCTACCTGATGCTGGTCACGCCGGGCGTGCCGCTGCTCGGCGCGTCGATGTTCAACGGCATCTACAAGATGGACGCCTACGAGTTCGGCTGCACGGGTGTCTTCACCACGAAGATGCCGACCGACGCCTACCGCGGCGCGGGCCGCCCCGAGGCGACGTACGGCATCGAGCGGATGATGGACGAGCTGGCCGCCGAGCTTCGCGTGGACCCGCTGGAGGTACGGCGGCGCAACTGGATCAAGCACGAGGAGTTCCCGTACACCACCATCTCCGGGCTGACCTACGACTCGGGCAACTACGAGGCGGCGACGGACAAGGCGATGGCGCTGTTCGGCTACGACAAGCTGCGCGCCGAACAGGCCGACCGGCGTGACCGGGGCGACCCGGTCCAGCTCGGGATCGGCGTCAGCACGTTCACCGAGATGTGCGGGCTGGCCCCGTCCAGGATGCTCGGCGCGGCCAACTACGGCGCGGGCGGCTGGGAGCACGGTTCGGTGCGCATGCTGCCGACCGGCAAGGTCGAGGTCATCACCGGCAGCTCCCCGCACGGCCAGGGACACGTGACGGCGTGGAGCCAGATCACCTCCGACGCGCTCGGCGTGCCGTTCGAGGACATCACGGTGCTGCACGGCGACACGGCGATCTCGCACAAGGGCATGGACACCTACGGCTCGCGTTCGCTGACCGTCGGCGGCATCGCCGTGCTCAAGGCGTGCGACAAGGTCAAGGACAAGGCCAGGAAGCTCGCCTCGCACATGCTCGAATGCTCGCCCGACGACCTGGAGTTCGCCGAGGGCGTGTTCAAGGTGAAGGGCACCGACTCCCAGAAGACCATCCAGGAGCTGGCCTACGCCGCGTTCACCGCGCACGACCTGCCCGAGGGCGTCGAGGCGCGGCTCGACTCCGACGCCACCTTCGACCCGGAGAACTACTCCTTCCCGCACGGCACCCACCTGTGCGCGGTGGAGGTGGACACCGAGACCGGCATGGCGAAGATCCGCTCGTACGTGGCGGTCGACGACGTGGGCAAGGTGGTCAACCCGCTGATCGTCGAGGGCCAGATCCACGGCGGCATCGCGCAGGGCATCGCCCAGGCCCTGTACGAGGAGGCCGTCTACGACGCGGAGGGCAACCTGCTCACCACCACGATGGCCGACTACCTGCTGCCGACGGCGATGGACCTGCCGGACTTCGTCACCGACAGGACCGAGACCCCGGCCACCAGCAATCCGCTGGGCGCCAAGGGCGTCGGCGAGGCCGGCACGATCGCCTCGACCCCGGCCGTCGTCAACGCCATCGTCGACGCGCTGCGACCACGGGGCATCAACGACATCCAGATGCCATGTACACCCGAGCGGATCTGGAGGGCGCTGCGATGATCCCGGCCCAGTTCGACTACGTCCGCGCCGGCTCGCTCGGCGAGGCCGTCCAGGAGCTCGCCGCCGACGAGGACGCCAAGGTCCTCGCCGGCGGGCAGTCGCTCCTCCCGCTGCTCCGGCTCCGGCTGGCCTACCCGTCGAAGCTGGTCGACGTGAGCCGCCTGCCCGAGCTGACGGGCGTGCACGACCGTGGCGACCACGTCTTCATCGGCGCGATGGCCACGCACGACGAGGTGATGCATTCCGGGGTGGTCAACGCGGACTGCCCGCTCGTCGCGCTGGCCACCAAGACGGTCGCCGATCCCGCGGTACGGCACCGCGGTACGTTCGGCGGCTCGCTGGCGCACTGCGACCCGGCGGGCGACCTGCCCGCGGTGGTCCTGGCGCTGGAGGGCGTCTTCGTCGCCGGGTCGGGCGAGGGCGAGCGGGAGATACCCGCCGCCGAGTTCTTCGTCGACTACTGGGAGTCGTCGCTGCGGCCGGGAGAGATCCTGGTCGGGGTGCGGATCCCGAAGCTCGGCGCTGGCTGGGGCTATCACTACGAGAAGTTCCACCGGACCGCGCAGTCGTGGGCCATCGTCGGGGTGGCCGCGGCGGTCAAGCGTTCCAACGGAACGATCGAGGAGGCGAGGATCGGCCTGACCAACATGGGCCCGACGCCCGTGCGGGCCCACGCGGTCGAGACCGCCCTGCGAGGGATGCAGCTGGGCGATCAGGTACGGCAGGCGTGCGAGGAGGCGGCGGCCGACACCTCGCCGCCCTCCGACCTGCACGCCCAGCCTGACTATCGCCGGCATCTGGCCAAGGTGCTGACCCATCGCGCGATTCTGAACGCCGCCAAATCCCCCTGACCGGTTCGAGGGGGCACCTCTTCCGGGGTGCCCCCTCTCAGACGTAATGTCGCAATCAGACGGGGCGCAATGACGGGAGAGGAGCGGATCGATGGCGATGCGGTTCGAGCACGAGTTCAGCGTTCCGGTGCCGGTCGAGCAGGCGTGGGCCGTGCTGCTCGACGTCGAACGGGTCGCCCCGTGCCTGCCGGGAGCCTCGCTCGACATCTTCGAGGGCGATGAGTTCACCGGCCGGATGAAGGTCAAGGTCGGTCCGATCACCGTGACCTACCGCGGCTCGGCCAGGTTCGAGAACGTGGACAAGGACGCTCACACGCTCACCCTCCAGGCGTCGGGCAAGGAGGCCCGCGGCTCCGGCACGGCCTCGGCGACCGTCAAGGCCACGCTGACGCCCGGCGAGGGGTCCACCACGGTCTCCGTCGAGACGTCGTTCAACGTGACCGGCCGGCCCGCCCAGTTCGGGCGCGGGGTCATGGCCGAGGTCGGCGCGAAGCTCATCGACAGGTTCGCGGTCAACCTCGCGCAGCTGCTGGCCGAGCCCGCCCACGAGGCGCCCGCCGCAGCCGAGGAGCCCCAGGAGGACGGGCCGCGGCTGAGCGCGGTGCCGAGCCCTGAGGAGGATGTCCGGCCCGCCGGGACGCTGCGTACGTCGCTCACGCCGGACGAGGAGGCGCTCGACCTGCTGGAGATCGCCGGGACGCCGCTGCTGAAGCGCGTGGCGCCCGTCGTCGGGGCGCTCGCGGCGCTGCTGCTCATCGGCTGGTTGATCAGACGCCTCATGCGCTGATTCAGCAAAAACACCATCAAGTCCGGACACTTCACCCGGAGCTGGGGCAGATTCCCGACAGATGTCTCATTTCGGGGGAGATGGCATGCCGGACTGCACCGTTGTCGTCATCACCTACAACGACGCGGCCCGCCTGCCCAGGGCTGTGCGCTCCGTGCTCGGCCAGTCGTTGCGCGATCTCGAAGTGATCATCGCCGACGACGCGAGCACCGACGCCACGGCCCGGGTGGCGGGCGAGCTCGCGCGGACCGATCCACGCGTCCACTACCTGCGCAGGCAGACCAACAGCGGCGGCTGCGGCGCGCCGCGCAACGACGGTCTCGACGCGGCGGCGGCGCCGTACGTGATGTTCCTCGACAGCGACGACGAACTGCCCAGGCACGCCTGCAAGAGCCTGCTGAGCGAGATCGAGCGGACCGGCGCCGACTTCGTGGCCGGGCAGATCTCGCGGCTGTACGAGAGGAGCGGGCGGCTGGCGCCCTACTACCCGTCGCTGTTCGCCAGGCGGCGGGTCGTGGCGGGCATCCGCGAGGAGCCGGAGCTGTTCCTCGACTCCTTCAGCACCAACAAGCTCTACAACGTGCGGTTCCTGCGCGAGAACGGGCTGCGCTTCCCGGAGGACATCCACTACGAGGACCACGTCTTCGCCGCCGGGCTGTACGCCGTGTCGCGCCGGTTCGCGATCGTGCCCTGGGTGGTCTACCACTGGCACCGCGCGCCCGACGACAGCTCCATCTCGCTCAACATCAAGGAGCTGGACAACGTACGGCACCGCGTGTTGGCGGCCCGGATGAGCGACGACGTGCTGCGGGCCCACGACGCCGGCGACCTGGTGCCCGCCCGGCAGCAGCGCTTCCTGCGGCAGGACCTGCGCGTCTACCTCAACCCGCTGCCCAGGCGCGATCGGGCGTGGGTCACGGAGTTCGCCTCGATCGTCCGGCAGTATCTGGAGGAGGTGCCGACCGAGGCGTTCGAGCTGATCGAGCCGATGGCCCGGGTCTGCTGCCGGCTCATCCTCGACGACCGGGTCGACGACCTGATGATGGCCGCCCGGTCCCTGTCCTACCCGTGCGCCGCCCCACGGGTCGCGGTACGGCACGCCGGCCGTACGTACTGGGGCACGACGGTCACGCCCGGCATGGACATCACCCGGCTACGCATGGCCGAACTCCCCTACACGGCGGCCCGGCTCCGCCACGAGGTGACCGAGATAGCCGCCGACGGCGAGCGGATCCGAATGGTCGTGCATACCTTCGACCCTTTTGGGATGCTGCCCAGCGCATGGGCGGCCTTCCTCCAGCTCGGCGGCGAACGCGTCCCCATCAAGCCCGTTCCGTCCGGTGACGGCGGGTACGTGAGTGAGATCACCTTCACGCCCGCGGACTCGTGCGATCCACGCATCGGCTTCACCAGGATCTCCGACGGCCGCGTCACGACCGACCGGCTGATGGCCCCGCCCACCATGGAGCCGATCGCGCTGCGCGGGCGCACGGTCACCGCCGAGGGCAACGCCGCGTACCTGCGCGTGCGCGCGCCATCGGTCACCTCGCTGCGCCAGCGGATCAAGCGCCGGTTGATGCGGCGGCTCAGCACGCCGGCGATGAAGCTGCGCTTCTACAAGGCGGTGATCCGCCTGCTCCCGCCACGCCGTAATCTGGCCCTGTTCGAGGCCGACGTCGGCAAGGGCTACACCGGCAGCCCGCGCGCCATCTACGAGGAGCTGCGGCGGCGGAACCTGCCGATCGACGTCGTCTGGTCCGTGGCCAGGGACCGGGCGCACTTCCCCGGCGATGCCCGGCTCGTCCGCCGCGGCGGCTGGCACTACGTATGGCTGCTGGCCCGCGCGGGCATCTGGGTCGACAGCCACGGCTTCCCGCTCAACTACCCGAAACCGCCCGGGACCCGTTATCTCCAGACCTGGCATGGCCAGGGCATCAAGTCGGTCGGCTTCGACGCGCCCGACCTGCGCGCCGACTTCGACCGGCCGCGCGACGAGTGGCGCGCCGCCGTCGCCCGCTGGGACGCGCTCATCTCGCCGAGCGCCGAGTTCTCGCGGATCTTCCTGCCGTCCAACGGCTACCGGGGCTGGGTCCTCAGGTACGGCACGCCGCGCTGCGACGCGCTCGTGCGCCGGGAGACCAGGCACGACGTCATGGCGCAACTGGAGATACCGCCCGGCACGAAGATCCTGCTGTACGCGCCCACCTATCGCGACCACGCCAAGAACAGCGGCCGGTCGGTCCGGGCGGACCTGGAGCTGATGGCCGAGGAGCTGTCCGGCGAGTGGGTGCTGATCCTGCGGACGCACCCGGTGGAACGTTTCACCACCCCCCAGCACCTCAGGCACTTCGTCCGGCCCGCCGGGTCGTACCCGGAGATCAACGACCTGATCCTGGCCTCGGACGCGCTGCTCACGGACTACTCATCGGTGATGTGCGACTACGCGCTGACCGGCAAGCCCATGGTGTTCCTGATCGACGACTGGGACGAGTATCGGCTGACCGAGCGCGGCGTCTACCACGACCTGCCCGCCATCGCCCCCGGGCCGTGCGTCACCACGACCGAGGAGGTGGTGGCGGCGTTGCGGGAGCTGCCGGCCGTACACGCGGCCTATGCCGAGCGGTACGCGGCCTTCCACCGGTTGTGGTGCGCCGACGAGCGAGGGGACGCCGCCGCGCGCGTCGTGGACGCCTTCTTCGGGCACCGGGAGGCGTCATGACCGTGGTCTTCGCGTGCATGGACGCCGACACGCTGGGCGGCATCCAGCAGGTGACGCACACGCTGGCGCAGGGGCTGGCCGGACGCGGCTACGACGTGCACGTGGTCGGGCTGCACCGGGCGGCGGCGCCGTTCCGCTACGTCGAGGCGCCGCGCTACCGGCACCACGTGATCAGCCCGGAGCCCGTGGGGCCGCAGAGCCCGCGGGCCCGCCGGCGGGCCGACGAACGGCTGGCGGCCCTGCTCGGCCCGATGCAGGCCGGTTTCGCGGTGCTGACCTCGCCGGGGGTGGTGACCCGGCTGACGTCCCTGCTGCCCCGCTCGCTGCGTCCCGTTGGGCAGTATCACGGCTCGTACGAGCACGCCCGCGGCTGCTGGCACCTCGGCTCGATCACCCGGCACTACCCCAAGCTCGACCAGGCGATCTTCCTCAGCGAGGACGACGCCTGGCGCTTCTCCGAGGACGCGCTCCTGCCCAACACCTGGACCCTGCCGAACCCGCTGGCGCGCTGGCCGCTGGAGGTGTCCGGGCTGGACACGTGCAGGGTGCTGGGAGTGGGGCGGCTGGAGGGGATCAAACGGTTCGACCGGCTCATCAGCGCGTTCGCCAGGGCCGCGCCGTCGCCGCCGTGGGAGCTGCACCTG
The DNA here is from genome assembly GCF_019396345.1 of Nonomuraea guangzhouensis. Classification (GTDB taxonomy): domain Bacteria; phylum Actinomycetota; class Actinomycetes; order Streptosporangiales; family Streptosporangiaceae; genus Nonomuraea; species Nonomuraea guangzhouensis. The sequence continues at coordinate 122,224 of NZ_JAHKRM010000011.1, forward strand.
ATCGGCGACGGCGCCGAGCTGGAGCGGCTGCGCGCGCACGCCGTACGCGAAGGCGTCGGGGACCGGGTGGTGTTCAGAGGCCGGGTGCCCGCCGCCGACATGCCGGGCGAGTACCTGAAGGCGGCGATCGTGGGGATGACCAGCGAGCACGAGGGGCTGCCCGTCGTGCTGCTGGAGTCGGCGGCGCACGGGGTGCCCGCCGTGGCGTTCGACGTGTCGGGCGGGGTGCGGTCGGCCGGGCCGGTGCTCGTCCCGGCCGGTGACGTGGCCGCGTTCGCCGTGGAGCTGGCCCGGCTGATGGGCTCGGTGCGGGAGCGGCGGCGCCTGGGCGCCGCCGCTCGGGCACGGGCCGGCGCCTTCCGGCTCGACCACGTCCTGGACCGCTGGGAATCCCTGTTCGCCCACCTGGCCAGGTGAGCTACCCCGCGCGCTGGGCCAGCTCGGGCGATTCGTTGCGCGGCTGCGGCACGCCGGCGAGCACCTGCTGCTTCGAGGTGAGCAGCGCGGCGACCGGGCTCGGCTCGCGCAGCCGGTTGATGCGGTCGCGCATCGCCTTGCGCATCCGGCTGGCGCGGCGCTTCTGCATCGTCTTCTGGAGGGACGCCACGTGCTCCTTGGCCGCCGCCGGCGCGCCGGTGAGCTCGTAGCCGTTGGCCTGGAGCCGGGCGCCGAGCGCCTGCTCGCACAGCGCGATCTCCCAGCTGTCCAGCCGGTTGGTCCAGCTGCCCACCCTGCTGCGGGTGACCTCGCCGTGCGTGTTGCGGTGCCAGACCTTGTGCGGCGGGACCGCCACCTGGGCCGCCTCGCGCGGCGAGACCATCATCGGGTCGAAGTCCTCGTCGAGGAAGTGGCAGAGCTTCTTCATCTCGGTCGCCGGGTCGTCGGTGAGGTCCTCGTAGCGCAGCTCGTAGTAGGAGTCCTCGGGCATCGTCCGCCGCAGCTTGTTGCCCGCGTCGATGGCCTCGGCCCAGGTGGAGATCCCGTGGAAGGAGTCCAGGTTGTACCAGGGCATCTCCTTCAGCGACGAGACGCAGTCGCGGCCGTCCCTGATCAGGTGGATGAACTGGGCGTCGGGGAAGAGCCTGAGCAGCATGTCGACCTGCTTGACGTAGCTCGGCCGCTTGTCGCCCCAGCGGGGCTTGTCGAAGCGGTCGGCGTACATGCGGAAGGTGGTGCCGATCACCGAGCCGAGCGACCCGGGCCCCTCGACGACCTGCCGGACGTAGTCGTCCTTGGCGAGCTTGAGCTCGTGGAACTTGGTGCTGCGGTCGCTGGAGATCCACTGCGCGAGCGCGCGGCGGCGCTCCTCGACGCGCAGGTCGCCGTACGTCCGGCGCCGATGGTAGGCCGGCACCAGGAACCTGGTCTCCGGTGCCACCGCGATCCGCGGGTGCGAGTGGAGCATGAGCTGCAGCATCGTGGTGCCGGAGCGTGGACATCCGACAACGAAGATGGGCCGGTCTGACATGAAAAACCCCCGAAAACTTAGACGAGAACGTGCTCTCGGCTCCCCTTGGAGGGGGCGCGGTGCTTGCGTGTGAAGAGCCACATCCGGCGGACGAGGACGACCTCGTTGGCCAGCAGCAGGACGCTGGCGACCGCGGAGATCGGAATCAGCGCCACGGTGCCCAGGAGCGGCGCGACCACGAACACAGCGGCGTGGAACTCGATGCCGCTGATCAGGTGAGTACGGATCCGGCGGCGGGCCATGGCCTTGTTGATCCGCCGTGAGAGACGACGTCTCCGGCTGAGCGGCGGCCTCTGGCGTGGCACCCACACCTCGACCTCGTCGTCCTCCGCCCGGCCCGCGCCGTCCGCCTCCGCCTCTGTCTCCGCTTCAGCCTCGGCTTCGGCTTCGGCTTCGGCCCGGACCGTCTCGCGGACCCGCCTCATCTGTGGCGCGTTGACATACCTGAACAGGTCGACCACCGCCAGCGCCGCGCCCATGACGACGTATCCGACGTCGCCGGTGATCGCGTACTGTCCGTAGGCGAGCCCGGTGGCGCAGAACACCACCCTGATCCGGTCACCGAGGTAGTCGAGCCACAGGCCGAAGGGCGTCCCCGAGCCCTTGAGCCGCGCGATCTTGCCGTCCAGGCAGTCCACCATGAAGCTCAGGTAGAACATGACCGCCCCCGCGGTCAGCTGGTCCATCGCGAAAAACGTGGCGGACACCATGCCGAGGACCAGCGACAGGACCGTGAGCTGGTTGGGCGTCAACCGCGTGCGGTTGGCCACCAGCAGAGCGGCCCGGCAGGCGACCGGGTCCACGAAGTACACGGTCCACCAGGAGTCTCTCCGCTTGCGTGTCGAGTAGACGTCATCGAGCGAATAGGTCCTCATGGCTTCCAAGCATGGCGACGCGCTGTCGTGTTCCAATTACTCTCTGGAACTACTGGGTGATGTCCATGCCGGTTCTTGACCATCCTGGCACCGACAGCCGCCAGACCTTCTGCGCCTCCCCTTCGCGCCCTTCGCGGAAGCAGCCCCTCAGCGCCAGGCCGCACAGTTCCACCCGGGCATGCAGCCGCCAGCTCGGGCCGCCCTTTTCGAGCAGCGCCGGGTCGATCGCCACCTGGACGCCCCGCTCGCCCGTACGCTCCACGTCCAGCATCACCCGGCGCTCGCCGTCGGTCAGCCACATGTCGACCCGGGTCGGCTGCTGCGGCACCCGGTGGATGTACGCCTCGCCGCGGACCTCGAAGCGGTCCTCCACCCAGTCGCACCCGTCGATCGTGGCCACCAGCTTGAGCTCTTCGCTCGCCTCGAAGACCGCGTCGGGGATGTCGAGGGTCCGGTCGCGGAAGTAGGGGTAGTCGCCGTACCAGCCGACCTCGCGCGGCAGGATCGGGGTGCCGTCGACCGAGTCGCGCCTGAACCTGCGCACCTCCCGCAGCTCCTTGACCAGGCCGCGGCTCAGCAGGTGGAGTTCGAGCCTGCGCAGCGACGCCACCGAGCCGAGCGCGACGGGGCTCATCCCGGCCATCCACCGCTCGGAGAGTTCGAGCAGCGGCCCGATCTCGTCGTCCTGGCAGTACTCCAGCGCCTGGAACAGGAACAGGAGGTCCTTCTCCAGCACCAGGCCGTCGAAGGCGTCGATGAGCTGGGGCGCCTTCTCCGCGAGGAAGGCCCGGACGGCCCGGATGGCGGTCAGCCGTTCGGCCAGGTTCGGCAGCTCCGCCCGCCGCTGCGTGATGGAGCTCTCCCCCTCCTCGCGCTTGCGCCAGTGGTAGACGATGTCGGGCAGCACGTCTACGCCCGTCGCCAGCACGTGCGCCCGCATGCTGAGCGGCACGTCCTCGTAGATCCCCGCCGGGAACTCCAGCCCGTGCTCGTGCCAGAAGTCCTTCCGGTAGACCTTGTTCCACACCGTGCGGTCCCTGATCAGGACCTGCCGGTCCAGGATGTGCGCGCGCGGCGCGTGCCGCCTGAACACCTTCTCGTGCAGCGACGACACGGCCAGCTCGCCCTCCGTCATGCGCAGCACCCCGCCGCACGCGAAGTCCGAGCCGCTCTCCCGCAACGACGCGACCAGCAGCTCGTACGCATTGGACGGCACGACGTCGTCGCCGTCGGCGAAGGCCAGATAGGTGCCGCGGGCCCGGCGGATCCCCGCGTTGCGCGCCGGGCCAGGGCCCTGGTTCGGCTGGTCGAACAGGACGAAGCGGGGATCGCGCTGCACGAACTCCCGCGCCACCCGCACGCTTCCGTCCTCGGAGCCGTCGTCGACCAGGAGGACCTCGATGTCCTCCAGCGTCTGCGCCGCCAGGGACTCCAGGCATTCGGCGAGGTACGGCTCCACGTTGTAGATCGGGACGACGACGCTGAGCATGGGCGTCATACCGAGAAGCTCCCTTGGGTCGGGGTTGGGTCGAGGGCAGCATGCCTGGGTCATCACCCCGGCAGGACCTTCGCTACCGCCCCCTGATCAGCTCTTTGCCGGACCGATCCGCTACGTTGTGCAGTCAGTCGAGCGCGCTGAGTAGGGAGACGCCGTGCTGAGAGCCGTACACGACCATGAGCTGCCCGCCATCCGCCGATGGCGCAACCACCCGAAGGTGCGGGCGGCCAGCTTCACCACCCACCTCATCGCCGAGGACGAGCACGCCCGGTGGTGGGCCTCGGTAAAGGACGACCCGGCCACCAGTGTGCTGATCTACGTGCACGACGGGACCGCCGCGGGGGTGGTGACGTTCTCCGGCCTCGACCCCGCCGCACGCAGCGGCGACTGGGGTTTCTACCTCGATCTGGCGGGGCTGGAGCGGTCGGGCGCGCTGCTGCCGGCCTGGATCGGGCTGGAGCGGTCGGCCATCGACCACGCGTTCGGCCCGCTGGGGCTGAGCACGCTGCGCGGCGAGGTGCTGGCCGGCAACGAGGCGGCCAGGGGGCTGCACCGGCGCTTCGGCTTCGCCGAGGTCGCCGTCCACCAGCGCGACATCGACGGCGTCCGCCGGGACGTCGTCACCGTGGAACTCACCAGGAAGGACGTCAGCGCATGATCTCCATCGCCGGGCGCGCGATCGGGGCGGACCAGCCACCCTTCGTCATCGCCGAGATGTCGGGCAACCACAACGGCCGCCTCGAACAGGCGCTCGCCATCGTCGACGCGGTGGCCGACAGCGGCGCCCACGCGCTGAAGCTGCAGACCTACCGCCCCGACACGATCACCGTCGACGCCGACGGCCCCGCCTTCCGCCTGGCCGACGAACACGAGCTGTGGGGCGGCGAACGCCTCTACCAGCTCTACGAGCGGGCCCACACGCCGTGGGAGTGGCACGAGCCGATCTTCGCCAAGGCTCGCCGGCGGGGGCTCATCCCGTTCTCCTCGCCCTTCGACCCCACGGCCGTCGAGCTGCTGGAGAGCCTGGACGCCCCGGCCTACAAGATCGCCTCGTCGGAGATCGTGGACCTCCCCCTGATCAGGCTCGCCGCCGCCACGGGGAAACCGCTGATCCTCTCCACCGGGATGGCGTCGATCGGCGAGATCCACGCCGCCGTGGCGGCCGCCCGTGACGCGGGCTGCGCCCAGCTCGCCGTGCTGACCTGCACCGCGACCTACCCCGCCGCGCCCACCGAGAGCAACCTGCGCTCCCTGCCGCTGCTCGCCGGGCTCACCGGCGCGGTCGTCGGCATCTCCGACCACACGCCCGGACTCGGCGCCGCGCTGGCGGCGGTCGCGCTCGGCGCGTGCCTGATCGAGAAGCACGTCACCGTGGACCGGGGCGACGGGGGTGTCGACTCGGCGTTCTCACTGGAGCCCACCGAGCTCGCGGCGCTCGTGGTGGAGAGCGAGCGGGCCTGGCAGTCGCTGGGCAGCGCGGTCATCGGGCCGCGGGCCTCCGAGAGCGAGGGGCTGCGGTTCCGGCGGTCGCTGTATGTCGTACGGGATGTGCGGGCGGGCGAGCCGGTGACGGAGCAGAACGTCCGCTCCATCCGGCCGGCCGGCGGGCTGCCTCCGGCGGCGGCGGCGCAGGTGATGGGCCGCCGCTTCGCCAGGGACGCCACGGTCGGCACGCCGCTGACCTGGGACCTGGTCTGACCCGTACTTCACAGTTACAGGAGGGCTTCACAGGAGGGCGAGGAGCGCGTCGGCGACGCGTTCCCTGCCCCGGCCGTCGATCAGCTTGGCGCCGCGCCTGCCGTACGCGTCGCGGGCCGCGGGGTCGGCGAGCAGGCGGGCGAGGACGGCGACGGCCGCCGCGTCCGGGGCCGGGCCCAGACCCGCCGCGATGCCGCCGCCGACCAGCGCCTCGTAGCCGATCAGCTGGTTGTCGGCGACCCAGCTCAGCGCGGTCGGCACGCCCAGGTGGAGCAGTTCCCAGACGGCCGAGCCCGCCGCGGTGACCACCAGGTTGGCCTCGGCCATCAGGCCGGGCAGCCGGTCTGTCGGCGGGATGACCGTGACGGGCCCGTCCACCTCGAACGGCACCGGGCTGACCACGGTCGCCCGGAACGGCAGCCCGGTGGCGCACAGCGCCCCGGCCCAGGCCGGCGCCACACCGGCGCTGTCGGTGCCGCCGAAGAAGCACAGCACCAGCGGCCCCTCCGAGCGGGCCGGGCGGCGTCGGGCGGTCCCCCGCATCAGCAGGACGCTGTCCCGCAGCAACGCGTAACGCGCCCCGGCCAGCCGGGCACCCCGATGACCGGCTGGTCCCTCGCCCCGGAGACCGGCGGGCCTCTCGCCCTGGGGACCGCCCTCGGCCGGACGCTCCCGGGGCGGCTGGAAGGGGCGCAGTTCGGCGCCGAGGTTCTGGTCGAGGTAGAGGTCCGCCTCCTGGCCCAGCGGGTCGCCGTCGATGATCGCCAGCACGGCCGTGCCCGCCGCCCGCAGCGCCGCGCCCGTACCGGCGGCCAGCACGTACGAGTCCAGCACCACCGCGTCCAGCCCGAACACCCGCACCAGCTCGACCAGCGCCGCCGGCTCGCCAGGCGCGGCGCACAGCGGGAACCCGCGCTGCCGCAACTGCGAGGCCGCCCACTCGGACCCCGCCACCTCCCCCAGGAACAGCACCTCGGCCCCCCGCCCGCACAGCTCCTCGGCCAGCGCGACGCAGCGCATCAGATGACCGACCCCGCTCGCCACGCCCGCGTCGCAACGGAACCCCACCCGGTGCGTCACGCCTCCTGCAACGCCTTCTGCGCCACGTGCGCGTTGAGCTCGCACACCTCGGGCCGGTCCCGCAGCCAGCCGACCAGCGACCGGACCGGCACGCACCTGTCGCCCAGCTCGGCGACGACGCGCGAGATGAGCCGCCAGTCGTCCTCCGTGTCGAGCGTGACCCGCAGGTCGGCCGCCGCCGGCGTGTAGGCGAGGCCGAGCAGCCGCGACTCGCCCGGATGCGAGTAGATATAGGACGTGACGTGCGTACGGTGATACGCGGTGGCCGCCAGATCGGCCCGTCTCAGCGCGGCCAGCCCCGCGATCTCCACGTCGAGCCCGCGCGGCAGCGTGCCCGCCAAGCTCGTGCTCAGATAGTCGAGGCCGGGCACCGCGCGGAAGACCAGCGCGGCCTCGCGGATCACCACCGGATCGAGCAACGGGCAGTCCGCCGTGAACCGCATGACGGCATCGCCCGGATGACCCCGCAGCACCTGCGTGAACCGGGTGAGCACGTCGTCGACCGGCCCCCGGTGCCAGAACACGCCGAGCCTGCGGCACTCCGCCACCACCAGGTCGTCGGCCGCCTCCGTGGTGGTCGCCACCACGAGATCGTCGATCGCGGCCGCCTCGCGTACCGCGCGGACCACCCAGCCCAGCACGGAGCGGCCGCCGAGCTCGCGCAGGACCTTGCCCGGCAGGCGCGTCGAGCCCATGCGCGCCTGAATGATTCCGACAATCCTCACCCGAAGCCCCATTCCCCTATGTGACCGTGTGTGATTTAACGATCGCGCTATGCTACCGGGCAGCTCGGATGTCTACGGCGGGGGGCCGCGTGAGCATTCTCAGTGGATCGTCGATTCTGATCACCGGAGGCACGGGGTCCTTCGGCAAGGCTTTCGTCCGTCACGCGCTGGACCACCTCGACGTGCGCCGGCTGGTGATCTTCTCGCGCGACGAGCTCAAGCAGTACGAGGCGCGTCACCTGTTCGACGACGACCCGCGGCTGCGCTGGTTCATCGGCGACGTGCGCGACAGGGGCCGCCTGACCAGGGCCATGCACCGCATCGACTACGTGGTGCACGCGGCGGCGCTGAAGCAGGTCGACACGGCCGAGTACAACCCGTTCGAATACGTCGTGACCAACGTCTCCGGCTCCCAGAACGTCGTGGAGGCCGCCATCGACTGCGGCGTGCGCAAGGTCGTCGCGCTCTCCACCGACAAGGCGTCCAGCCCGATCAACCTGTACGGCGCGACGAAGCTGGTCGCCGACAAGCTGTTCGTCTCGGCCAACCACTACGCCGCCAGCCACGTGACCCGCTTCGCCGTGGTGCGCTACGGCAACGTGGTGGGCAGCAGGGGCTCGGTGGTGCCGTTCTTCCTGCGGCTGGCCGAGGAGGGCGGCAGCGTGCCGATCACCGACAAGCGGATGACCCGGTTCTGGATCACGCTCGACCAGGCCGTCCGGTTCGTGGTCGACTCCTTCGACCTGATGCAGGGCGGCGAGCTGTACGTGCCGCGCATCCCCAGCATGCGCCTGCCCGACCTGGCCCAGGCGCTGGCGCCACGGTGCCCGGTCTACGAGATCGGCATCCGGCCCGGCGAGAAGCTGCACGAGGAGATGATCGGCCCCGACGACGGCCGCCGCACACTGCGCCTGAGCGACCGCTACGTCGTGCAGCCGACGATCGCCACCTGGGGCTACGTGCCCCCGCAGGGCGGCGAGCTGCTGCCGGAGGGCTTCGCCTACCGCTCCGACACCAATGACCGCTGGCTGTCGGTCGACGACCTGCGCGCCATGGCGGCGGTCGGCGTCTGATGCTGCCCTACGGACGGCAGTCGATCGCCGACGCCGATGTCGAGGCCGTGACCGAGGTGCTGCGCGGCGAGTGGCTGACGACCGGGCCCACGGTCGGCTCGTTCGAGGCCGAGCTGGCCCGCTGGACGGGCGGCGTGCCGTGCCTGACGGTCACGTCGGGCACGGCGGCCCTGCACGTCGCGTACGTGGCGGCCGGGGTCGGGCCGGGGGACGAGGTGATCACCTCGCCGCTGACGTTCGTGGCGACGGCCGCCACCGCCGCCATGCGCGGCGCCCGGGTGGTCTTCGCCGACGTGCAACCCGACACGGGCAACCTCGATCCCGCGTCGGTCGAGTCGCTGGCGGGCGACGGCACCAAGGCGATCACCGCGGTCGACTACGCGGGCCATCCCGCCGACTACGACGAGCTGCGCGTGATCGCCGACCGGACCGGCGCCCTGCTGATCGGCGACGCCGCCCACTCCATCGGCGCGTGCTACAAGGACCGGCCGATCGGGGAGCCGGCCGACCTCACCACGTTCTCGTTCTTCCCGACCAAGACCGTGACCACCGCCGAGGGCGGCGCCGTCGCCATACGCGACCGCGACCGCTACGCCCGCGCCGCCCGGTTCCGCAACCACGGCCTGGTCCGCGACCCGGCCGAGCAGCGCGACCCCGACCACGGCGGCTGGCACCAGGAGGTCCACGACTTCGGCCTCAACTACCGGCTGCCCGACGTGCTCTGCGCGCTCGGCATCAGCCAGTTGCGGCGGCTCGACCACTTCCGCGCGCGCCGAGCCGACCTGGTCGCCCGCTACAACGCGCTGCTCGGCGACCTGCCGGGGCTGACGCTGCCCGCCCGGCGGCCCTACACCTCCCCGAGCTGGCATCTCTATCCGGTCAGGATCCGTGACGGGCGGCGGCGGGAGGTGTACGACCGCATGCGGGCCGAGGGCATCGGGGTGCAGGTCAACTACATCCCGGCTTACTGGCATCCGGTCTTCGCGGACCTCGGCTATCGGCGCGGGATCTGCCCCGAGGCCGAGGCTTATTACGCCGAGCAGCTCTCGCTGCCGCTCTTCCCCGACCTCACCGACCACCAGCAGGACGAGGTCGTCGAGCGGCTGCGCGCCATCCTGGAGTGATGGCGCGCTGCTGTATGGGCTCGCCGGCTCAGCGTTCGGCGAGCATGAGGTTGCCGTCGTCGCCCCGGTCGACCAGGAAGCGCCGCTCGGCGACCGTTACGATCGGCCGCGCCTGGGTACGCGCCAGCGGCCGGATCATCCGGCCCTGGTCGATGACGAAGTCCCAGCGCGACTCGTGGCCGACGACCTCGTCGATGTCCACCAGCGGCACCCGGGCCCGGAAGTCGTGCCCGGCCAGCGTGACGGGGAAGTACATCTCCTCGCCGTCGCTCCTGCGCACCAGCCGCAGCACCGGGTCGCCGTCGCCCGGGTCGGCGAGCTGGCCGGAGAAGACCAGGTCGTCACCGTCGACCCGGCACTCGCCGATCAGCGCCTGGGCCCGGCGCAACCGCAGCCCCCAGGCCCCGCCGCCGCCGCGTACCGGCACCAACCACACACCCGCCGTACGCCTCGGCGCCGGCACCAGCGGCGGCAGCCAGCGCGGCCCCGCGACTTTCGCCTCCAGCGTCAGCCGGTGAGCGCGCAGCCGCACCTTCAGGTTCCAGTGCCCACGGCGGGCGAGCCGGGGGCCCGTCAGAGCCGCCGGGTCGAACGCGAACTCGAAGGAGAAGCCGTGCTCGGGCACCGCACCGCCCTCTTCCTGCTCGACGTTCGCCCAGGTCGACGAGACGGGCTGGTCGGACAGCGGGATGACGTCGCCGGTCCTGCGCTCCTCCAGCCACACCTGCACGCTCGTCTTACGCAGGTCCGACGCGTCGAACCGGTCCACGCTCACGCGGCCCGTACCTCTGAGCCGGCCGTCGCGCCACTCCAGCTCGAGCAGCCGGGCCGACAGGCTGAGCTCGGCCGACACCTCCGACAGGTGTCTGGGCATGGCCGGGTGCCGGCCGTGCCAGCGCTTGCGCAGCAGTCCCGCGAGGCTGATGCGCGGCTGCAGGAGGCCCTCGCGGTCCTGCTCGAAGACGCGCGCCAGCTCGTCCAGGCGGCGCCCGTGGAGCAGGTGCGCCTGGAGCCGCTGCGCGAACGGGATGCTCTGCCAGGCCTCCGGCGCGACGCCGTCGAGATAGCGGACGATCAGATCGACGAGGTCGGGAGCGGCCGCGTCGCCCATCTCGGCCATGGCCGCGACCGCCACGGTCATGTCGATGTCGAGCGTGTCGCGGTCGAAGTGCGGCCTGAGCGCGGGCGCGCGGTCGTCCAGCAGCGCGGCCGTCTGCAGCACCGACAGCAGGCGGTCACGCAGGTTGGCCGGCTCCAGGCAGCGCTGGGTGATCGAGGTGCCCTCCTCGTCGCGCTGCCGCCAGTGATAGACGATGCCCTTGATCACGTCGACCGACGAGGCGCCCACGTGCGCGGCCATGGCGACCGGCTGGTCCTCGTACATGCGCTCGGGGAAGGTCAGGCCGAGGGCGTCCCAGAAGTCGCGCCGGTAGACCTTGTTCCACAGCATGCGGTCGCGGATCAGCAGCGGGTGGCGGGTGATGTGGGTGCGCTTGAGCTGCTCGGCGAACGCCCGCTTGTGCGCCCAGGAGGGTACGAGCAGATTGCGGTAGATCCGCATGACGTTGCCGCAGGCCAGGTCGGAGCCGGTGGCCTCCAGGGAGGAGACCAGCCGCTGGAACGCGCGGGGCGGCACCATGTCGTCGCCGTCGACGAAGGCGAGGTAGCGGCCCGTCGCTCGCCGTACGCCGATGTTGCGGGCCCGCCCGACCCCCTGGTTGGCCTGCCGGATGAGACTGATCCGCTCGTCGGTCACCATCCGGGCCTCGACCACGGCGGCGCTCGCGTCGGTGCTGCCGTCGTCCACGCAGATCATCTCAAGGTCCTGGAGCTTCTGCGCGGCCAGCGAATCCAGGCAGGAACCGATGTACTTCTCGACGTTGTAGAACGGGACGATCACCGAAAGAACCGGCACAAGAACTCCTCTTCGTCAGCCGGATTCGTCAGCCGGACAGGAGGCGCAGGACCCTGCGGGCGACCTTGCGCGGGCGAGCCAGGCGGCGTGAGAGCCGGTAGCCGAGCGTCCTGCGGTAGGCGGCTGACTTCCGCTGGCTCTTTCTCAGCCGGCCCCTGGCCCGCAGCAGCTCGCGTTCGCGGTAGGTGAGCTTGGTCTCCAGACGGGACACCCTGGCCAGCGCGGCGGTCAGCTGGTCCGCCAGCCGGTCTCGCGCGCCGAGCAGGTCACGGTACGTCGGGGCGGCCTCGCTCAGCTCGGCCGGCTGCCCCAGCTCGGCGTCGAGCTTGCGGGCCAGGTCGAGGTCGGCCTGGTCACACGGCCGGCCCGCCATGCCGCAGAGCGTCAGCGCCAGTTGCTCAGCCTGCCGCGGCCACGGCCACGGATGGTGGTGACCGGCGGCCAGCAGCCGGACCGCGAACCGCCACATCACCCGGCACAGCACCACCCGGTCGGCGGGCCGATCGGGCGGCCCGGGCACGGGGTGGATCGCGGCGAACCTCTCGCCGTCCCAGACCAGGTTGTCGGCCGCGGCGTCGCCGCCCGTCTCGACCCAGCCGCCGAGCGCGGCGAGCAGGTCGCGGACGGCCCGCACGTCCTCCCGCGCGCACGCCTCGACCAGGACCTCCTCCACGACCCGGCCCCCGGGGATGGCCCGCTCCACGCCGTCGGGCAACTGGCGGGTGGCGCTCCGGGTGACCTCGTGTACGGCGTGCCCCTCCTCGACGAGCCCGAGCGGCAAACTCACCACGCCGATCGCGGCCGGAGAGCCGGTCGCGATCGGGTCGCTGGACTCGGACGGGGCGGTGGTCGCGGTCGGGGGTCGGGTTGCGATTGCCACCCATACCGGGGCGAGTTGTTCGCCGAGGCCGTGTCTGAACACCAGCCGGGTCAGCCGCAGCGGGTCGGCCACCAGCATCCTGTCGCCGCCACGGGCGCTCAGCGGAACCGTGAGCGCGTCGGGCAGGTCGCGCCCGAGCAGTTCGCGGGCGAGCAGCGCGCGCGGCGCCGCACGGCCGGGATAGGCGGCGTAACACCTCTCCGGGACCAGCCCGGCCGCCGCCAGCTCCTCGTCGAGTGCGCCGGACCCGTCGGGATAGCCCTGGTCGAAGCCGTGCGGCTCCCAGTGCTCGTCGGCTCCCGCCCTGTCGGCGGGCCGGGCCTCGACGAACCGGTCGATGCCCAGGTCATTGCTGACACTAAGGACAAACCGCCCGCCCGGCGCGACGCGCGCGGCGAGCATGCCCAGCGACTCACGCCAGGGCGGCGCGACCTCCTCGGCCGAGTGCGTACGCCGCAGCCCGTCGAGCGCCAGAACCAGGTCGTACGTCTCCTCTTCGGGCAACGCCGACAGACGGCCGCAATGCACCGCCATACCGGCATGGCGCTCGGCGAGGGCACACGCGTCGGGATAGGAACGCAGCAGCACGGCCACCGACGAGGCCCGCGCCACCACCTCGTCCACCAGACCGCGCGGATGCGGCCCGACCAGCAGCACCCTGGCCCGCTCACCACCCCAGGCCCGCTCCCCGGCCCTGGCACCCTCCTCAACCCTGGCCCACTCGTCGCGCCTGGCCCGCTCCTCGGCCCGAGCCCATTCGTGGCACCTCTTCCCCTCTTCGGCGCCGGTCTCCCCGTCGGCACCGGCCACCTTGTCCGTCTCGACGGGGAGCAGGCGCCTGACCAGTTCGAGGGCCACGCCCCGCCAGTCCGTGACGCCGGACGTATGGGATGAGTCTGACCACAGCAGCATCTCGCCGCCGATCAGCCGGACGTTCTCGGGTGCCTCGTTCATGCGCATCGCGCCCGCTTCCAGCCGAACATTCGCCGTAGCTCCTCCGGTGTCGCCTGATACTCGAATCCCAGCTCCTGCCGCGCCGCCTCCCTGGCCGCCTCGGGATCGACGCGCTCGCCGTGCAACTCGGGCCAGAGCCGCATCCGGCGGGCGGTGCCGCCGTACTCGGGCCGTTCGTCCTCGAACTGCATCGGATCCCCGTACACGGCGACCTCGCAGCCCACGGACGCGCCGTAGAACAGCGCGCTGCCGAGCCGGTTGGAGGCCACCCTGCGATGCCGCCGCAGCGCGGCGAGCTGGCCGGGCAGGAAGTCCCGCCCCTTGCCGTCCCACCGCGAACCACGCTCGCCATGGCAGATGACCCGGAAACCCGCCGACCGATAAGCACGCCGGATGTCCGGATTAGCGAATTCCAACCAGTAAAGACAGATTGTCACCGGCCCTGTCTCCACTTCGGCGATTTCGGCGGCGAGTCGGGCATGATCCCCCATGACCGAATGCTTTTCCCAGCCGTGGAAGGGGTACCAGATCGTACCCTCCCTTTCGGGAGCTGCGGCCGTTCGGGGCTCCATATCAAGCAGGTAGATCCATGGCGCGCCGATGACATAGTGGCCTCGGCGGCCCATGGACCAGCCACGGCGTCTGAGCACGTCGGACCAGACGAAACGGGGATATCCGGGGCTGCACCAGTGGTCGTTGGGCGGGAATCCGTGGAGATAGTTCCAGCCGTGCTGCAAGAAACCCTGTATTCGCCGGGGAGTGTCTTCCGCCACTTCACAGTATCGGCCGAGTATGCGGGAGTGCCCGTACCAGTGATTGGATTCGTCCATCATTCCCTCTGTAGCGGTTGACGCGCGCCATGCGACATTCCCAGCCCGGCACAGCGGGCACTCGCCGTTATACGGTTCCATTACTCACGAGGGGGGCTTGGTTTCTGTTGACGGACGATCATGGCTACACTGAGTCGTTGTCCGGCGACAGAAAGTGAGCAGACATGAGCCAGCTCGACCGCCTGCGCGGCGTCTTCCGCGCCTCGCTGAGCCTGCCGGTCGACACGGACGTCGACGGGCTCCACTACCGCGCGATCCCGCAGTGGGACTCGCTGGCCCACATGGCCCTCGTCGCCGCGATGGAGGACGAGTTCACCATCATGATCGACACGGACGAGATGATCGACATGAGCTCGTTCGCCAAGGCCGCCGAGCTGCTGGAGAAGCACGGTGCCGACGCCGTCACCTGACCTCCGCGTCGCGCTCGTCACCGGCTCCACGCTGGGCATCGGCCGGGCCGTCGCCGTCCGGCTGGCCCGGACCGGCCACGTGGTCGTCGTCCATGGGCGCGACCGGGAGCGAGCCGCCAAGGCGGCGGCCGAGGTGGCCGCCGAGACCGGCGGCCGCACCGACACGGTCCACGGCGACGTGGCCGACCCCGCCGCGGTGTCGGCCATGCTGCGGGAGATCCACCGGCGGCACGGGCGGCTCGACGCCCTGGTGATCAACGCGGGCGGGCACGCGGCCGGCCTGCTCGGCATGATGCACAGCGACGTGGTGAGCAGGCTCTTCCACGTCAACGCGATGGGCGCCACCCACACCCTGCAGGCCGCGGTCAAGCTGCTGCGCAGGGGCACCGACCCGGCCGTGGTCCTGGTCTCCTCGGTCATGGGCCGCAAGGGAGCGCCCGGCCAGGCCGTCTACTCCGCCACCAAGGCCGCCGTGCTCGGCCTCACCCTGGCCGCCGCCAAGGAGCTGGGGCCCCAGGGCATCCGGGTCAACGCGGTGGCACCCGGTTACATCCAGACCGACATGCTCTCCACGCTCGACGACCGGGCACGCGCCGACACCATCGCCGCGACCCCACTCGGCCGCCTGGGCACCGCCGGCGACGTGGCCGCCGCGGCCGCCTTCCTGCTCTCCGCCGACGCCTGCTTCATCACCGGCCAGGTCATCGGGGTGGACGGCGGGCTGGTGCTGTAAGCCTCCGACACGATGGACGGGCGGTCTTCCATGAACGCTTCACTTCACCCCACCGACGGTTCCCCACCACACACCAACGCCGGGACCGCGGGCGACGGGCGAGCTCCCATGCCCCCTTCCCCACACCCCGGCGTGCACACTGACGGCGGGGCGGTGGGGTCACTGTCCCGTTCCCTGCAACCCGACGCGCCTCACACCGCGGACGCCACCGACGGCAGGGCTGTGGGGTCAAGCGCGCCTCACATCGCGGACGCCACCGATGGTGGGATCGGGGGCTCTGCGCGGCAGGAGGTACGACCCACGGAGTGCTTTCCGCACCCGGACGCGCGGATGGTCGTCGCCGGGGAGCCAGGCGTGGTCACCGGCGACGAGCTGACCGCCCGGATCGGGAGCGCCATGAAGTCCCTCGCCGCCCTACCACCCGGCCCGGTGTTCTGCGGCATGCGCAACGACCTGCCGTCCGTACTCCGCTACCTCGCGGCGTTGCGGGTGGGCCGGCCCATCGCGCTGCTGGACCCCGACCTGCCGCCCGGCACGCTGGCCGAGCTTGCCGCCAGGTTCAAGCCCGCCGCCCTGCTCGGGTTCACGCGGGCCGCCGACGGTCTGCGGCGCACCCGGGGCGGCACCCCCGAGCCCCACCCGGACCTTGCCGTCCTGCTCGCCACCTCGGGTTCCACCGGCAACCCCAAGCTCGTACGACTGTCACGGTCCGCCGTGCCGGCCAACGCCCAGGCCATCGCCACCGCCCTGGCCATCGACCCCGGCGAGACTGCGCCCACCAGCCTCCCGCTCTACTACAGCTACGGCCTGTCGGTGCTCAACAGCCATCTCGCCGCGGGCGCCACCGTGGTGCTGACCGACGCGGGCCTGCTCGAACGGTCCTTCTGGACCATGCTCGACGAGCACCGGTGCACCTCGCTCGCCGCGGTCCCCTACCAGTACGAGATGCTGCGCAAGCTCCGCTTCGACCCGGCCGAACACCCCGCGCTCACCACCCTCACCCAGGCGGGCGGGCGGCTGCGCCCCGAGCTGGTCACCGAGTTCGCCGCCAAGGCCAAGCGATTCTTCGTCATGTACGGCCAGACGGAGGCGACCGCCCGCATCGCCGTGCTCCCCCACGACCGCCTGGCCACCAAACCGGGCTCCGCCGGCCTGGCGGTCCCCGGCGGCCGCCTGACCATCGACGACGGCCAGGTCGTCTACCACGGCCCCAACGTGATGATGGGCTACGCCGAAACAGCCGACGACCTGGCCAGGGGCGACGACCTGGGCGGCGTGCTGGCTACGGGCGACCTCGGCCACCTCGACGACGAGGGCTTCCTCTACATCACCGGCCGGATGAAGCGCATCGCCAAGGTCTTCGGCGTACGCGTCAACCTCGACGACATCGAACACCTGCTCCGCGACCGCGGCCCCATCGCGGCCACGAGCGGCGACGACCGCATCACGGTCTGGGCCGAGGGCCTCGACACCGACGGCTGCACCACGCTCGCCCGGCGGCTGGGGTCCGAGCTGCGGCTCCACTGGAGCGGGTTCGACGTGCGCGGCGTCGACCGGCTGCCACTGCTCGGCACGGGAAAGATCGACTACAGCGCGCTGGAGGCCCGTACATGAGTGTCTTCACCTTGGCCCAAGGCGCGAAGGAGGCGGTGCTGCTGCCTGAGCTGGTCGCGCTGACCGAGCGGCATCGGCGGGCGTGCCTGCCGTACCGGAGGATTCTCGACGCGATCGGGGCGGTGGGGCCGTACGAGCGGGTGGCGGATCTGCCGTGGTTGCCGGTGCGGCTGTTCAAGACGCACGAGTTGCGCAGTGTGCCGGAGAGTGCGGTGTTCAGGGTGCTCACCTCCAGCGGGACGACCGGGCAGCGGCCCAGCCGCGTCTACCTCGACCGCGAGGCGGCGGCCGCGCAGCCGCGCATGCTGGCGGCGACGCTCCGGGCGGTGCTGGGCGGGCGGCGGCTGCCGATGCTGATCGTCGACAGCCGGTCGGTGGTACGCGATCCCACGCTGAGCGCTCGCGGCGCGGGCGTGCTCGGCATGATGAACTTCGGCAGGGACCACACGTTCGTCCTCGACGAGGGTGGCGGGCTGGATGCCGAGGCGGTCAAGGGCTTCCTCGCGCGGCATGGTGGTGCGCCTTATCTGATCTTCGGGTTCACGTTCATGGCGTGGTCGCACCTGCGTGAGCTGGGGCTTGATCTGTCCCAGGGGGTGCTGATCCACTCCGGGGGCTGGAAGCGGCTGGCCGAGCAGGCCGTCGACCACGCCACGTTCCGCGAGCGGCTGGGCGAGGAGTGCGGGCTGCGGCGGATCCACGACTTCTACGGGATGGTCGAGCAGATCGGCACCGTGTTCCTGGAGGGGCCGGATGGGGGCGGGCTTTACTGCCCCGATTTCGCCGATGTCGTGATCCGTGACCCGGAGACGTGGCAGGAGGCGCCTGTCGGGGTGCCGGGGCTGATCGAGGTGGTCAGCACACTGCCCACCTCCTATCCGGGGCACGTCCTTCTGACGGAGGACCTCGGCGTGGTGCACGGCGTGGACGACGGGGTGTGGCCGGGCAAACGGTTCTCGGTGCTCGGGCGGCTGCCGAGGGCAGAGGCACGCGGCTGCAGCGACACGGCGGCACGGACGGCGGCGTGATGGACGAGCGGGCTGGTCCGGCTGCCGGGGACGCGTCGGTCGGGGTTCGGTTTCCCGAGGGGCCGGATGTGTCCGTTGAAACGTTGGTCGGGCAGGTGTGCGAGGGTGAGCCGCTCGCGGTGGGAGATGAGCGGATTCGCGGGTTTCTCGTCGGGTTCGGGAGGCGGTTGCTCAGTCCTGAGCTGGCACGGCGCCACCCGGAGCTGGCCTCCCTCGGCTTTTTCCTGCGGCCCAGCGAGCTCGCGCGGATCCTGGACGGGCCGCGTGGCGGTCACCTGCGGGCGCCGCGCGGCCTGGTGTTCCACGTCCCGCCTGCGAACGTCGACACCGTCTTCGTCTACTCCTGGGCGCTGTCGGCGTTGATGGGCAACCGCAACGTCGTACGCCTGTCGCCCCGCGCGGGCGCCGTGGCCGCGACGATCACGCGGACGCTACAGGAATCGCTGGCCGACGCCGACCCGGTGGTGGCCGCCACGCAGCGCATCGTCACGTACGACCGTTCCGACGCCGTGACCGCGGCCCTGTCGGCGGCCTGCGATCTGCGGGTCATCTGGGGCGGCGACGCCGCGGTCGACGAGATCCGCCGCCATCCGCTCGCCCCGCACGCGCGTGACCTGACCTTTCCCGATCGGACGTCGTTCGCGGTGCTCCGGGCGGCGGCCTGGCTGTCGGCGTCGGCCGCCACCCGGGGCGCGGTCGCCGACGGGTTCGCCAACGACACCTACTGGTTCGACCAGGCGGCGTGCTCGTCCCCTCGCACGGTCTACTGGGTCGGCTCGGCTGCCGACTGCGACGCGGCGCGCGACGGCTTCACCGCCTGCCTGGCGCGGGCGGTGGCTCAGCGGGGGTGGTCCGTGGACGCCGCGATGGCGGTCGAGAAGCGGGTGGCCACGTACGGGCTGGCCGCCGATGGCCAGGCCAGTGCCATCGACTTCCACGGCAACGCGCTGGCCAACGTCACGCTGGCGGGTCCCGAGGCGGCGCCGCGGCGGTGGCTGGGCACGGGGACGTTCGCGCATGCCCGGATCGAGGGGCTCGGGGAGTTGGCCCGGCTGGTGGAGCGGCGGGATCAGACGATGACGCACTTCGGGTTCGTCCCGGCCGAGCTGGAGTTGCTGGCGGGGGCGCTGGGCGGGCGGGGGGTCGATCGGATGGTGCCGATCGGGAGCGCGCTGAGCTTTCACCGGGTTTGGGATGGCGTGGAGCTGACCACGGAGTTCACCCGCCTGGTGACAGTTATCGCATGACGAGCACGGACCGCCGCCGCCTGGTCGGGCACGGCGGCCAGGGGGACGGGGTGGGATGACGATCACGGCGGTTACGAGCGTGGTCACGTCGCCTGTGTCGGGGCGGCGGAGGTGGTCCGGCTGGGTACCGGTGGCGCTGGTGGGCCTGGTGGCCGTGCTGGCGCTGGTCTGGAACGGGGTTTCCGTTCGGGATCTGGTGGCTTTCGGGGCTTATGTCGGTGTCGGGGTGCTGGTTCCCGGGACGCTGCTGTGGCGGGCGCTGGGACGGGCCGGGGGTTCGCTCGCGGAGGAGCTGGCGGCGGGCTTGGCGCTCGGCTACGCGGTGGAAGTGCTGGCCTACCTCCCGGCGCGCGCGGCGGGGGTGCCGCAACTGGTGCTCGCCTGGCCGGTTACGATGATCGCCCTGTTCACAGCCGTACCGCGGCTGCGACGGCACTGGCGGCCGGGTGGGTCGGCTCGCGAGCGCAAGCCCTCAGAGAGTGAGCGGATGCCCCTGTGGTGTGCGTGGGCCGTCGCGGCGGTCATCTGCTATCTCCTCGTCTGGAGTGCCCGGTCGTTCTACGCCGGCCATGGCCTGACCTGGCCGGGCAACGCGACACCGTACGTCGACATGCACTACCACCTCGCCCTGCTCGGCGAGCTCAAGCACCATATGCCCCCGACGCTCCCGACGGTCCTGGGCGAGCCGCTGACCTACCACTGGTACGTCTACGCCGAGATGGCCGCCACCAGCTGGGTCACCGGGATCGAGCCGCAGACGCTGCTGTACCGGCTGTCGATGCTGCCGATGATGGTGGCGATGGTCGTGCTGGTGGCCGTGCTCGCCAGGCGGGTGACCGGGCAGTGGTGGGCAGGCGTGGCGGCGGTCGTGGTGACGTACTTCGCCGTCTGCCCGGAGCTCTACTGGGGAGCGGGCAATCTGTTCACGTCGCGGACGCTGTTCACGGTGTGGACCAGTCCGACGCAGACGTTCGGCGCGTTGCTCTGTGTCCCTGTGGTGCTGCTGCTCGTCGGCTACCTGCGCGGGGAGCGCACCGGGGTCGGCGGGTGGGCACTGGTCGCGGTGCTGCTGGGCGCGCTGACCGGGGCGAAGGCGACGTTCCTGCCGCTGTTGCTGAGTGGGCTGGTGCTCGTCCTGGTCGTCAGGCGGTGGTCTCGGCCCGCTCTCGTGGGAATCGTGATCACGGTGCCGGCTCTGGCGTTCGCGCAGTTCGTCGTCTTCGGAGGCCAGCGGCAGGGGTTGGTGCTCGAGCCGTTCGCGAGCATGCGGCGGGTGTGGGGGGCGGTGACATACCTCGGTGGTGAGCCGCTCGCCGAGGCGCCTGTGTGGCCCATTGCCGGGCTGACAGTGATTCATCTGGCGTGCCTGGCGTGCGTGTGGGCGGGGCTGCTGGGGGTGGTCGCCAGGCGGGCGGTGCGGCTGGACCCGGGGGTGCTGCTGTTGCTCGGGATCGGGGCGGCGGGTGTCGCGGCCGTCGTGCTGCTGGGCCATCCGGCGCTCAGCCAGGAATACTTCCTGGAGGGGGCTCGGCCGTACCTGGCGATCGCGTCCGTGGCCGGGATGGCGGCCCTCAGCCGGGAGCGGGGATTCGCCGCCGCCACGTGGTGGGTGGCGCTGGGGGCCGGGCTGGTTGTGGGGGTTCAGGCGCTGCTCGGGCCGGACGTGCCGGTCCAGGGGCTGCTCCCCCTCGCGCTGCCGTACCTCGTGCTGGGAATGGTGGCGGTGGTGGTGGCGGCGGCGGTCGCGCTGCGGCGCGGACCTGTGGCGCTCGCGGTGGTCGCGCTGCTCACCGGCTATGCGCTGCCGGCCACCGCGAACAAGGGGATCGGGCCGTCGAGCGGCATCGGAGCGTCTTCTAGCGGCGGGGTCCCGCCCACGCGGGTGCTGCCGCAGGGCGGGATGGAGGCCGCGCGTTGGCTGCGTGACCACTCGGCGCCGGGCGACGTCGTGGCGACCGACGGGCACTGCCGGCCCATCGCAGGGAAGAAGAGATGCGACAGCCGCCACTTCTGGGTGTCCGGCTACAGCGAGCGCCGGGTGCTGGTGGAGAGCTGGGCGTACGCCCAGAGCACGCTGTCGCGGAGCCAGCCGTTCGGCACGTCGTTCCTGGCCGTGCCGTTCGTGGACCAGGCGCGGCTGGCGGCGAACGACGAGGTGTTCCGGCAGCCGTCGGCGGAGAACATCGCGCGGCTCGTCCATGAATATGGCGTCAAATGGGCGTTCGCGGAGAATGGCACGGCCCTTGATGGGTTCGCGAAACTGCGTTTCCGCAGCGGGCAGTGTTCCGTATATCTGCTTGAGTAAAAAACTGTCCTACCCGAGGAATGGTGCGGAGAAACAGCCCGCGCATCAATGGACGGCCCCAGCAGCATTCCCGTATGGACACGCGTTCCGCCATAGCAGTTCTCGACGGACCGGTCACCCTGGCGACTGTGGACATCGTCGTTCCGGTGCTCAACGAGCAGCGGGCCCTGCCCGGCTGTATCAGGACGCTCCACGCGTTCCTCGACGATTCCTTCCCGCTGCCGTGGCGCATCACGATCGTCGACAACGGCAGCATCGACGGCACCTGGCGGGTCGCCAGGGGGCTGTCCCGCGAGTTCCCGCAGGTGTACGCCCGCAGGCTGGAGACCAGGGGCCGAGGTGCGGCGTTGAAGGCCGCCTGGCGCGACAGCCCGGCCGACATCGTCGCGTACATGGACGTCGACCTGTCGACCGGGCTCGGCGCGCTGTTCCCGATGGTGGCCTCGCTGGCCAGCGGCCATTCCGAGCTCGCGATCGGCACCCGGCTTGCCCGCGGCGCGCGCACCCGCCGGTCGCTGCGGCGGGAGCTGGTCTCGCGCGGCTACAACGCCCTGCTCCGGTACGGGTTCGGCGCCGGCTTCAGCGACGCCCAGTGCGGCTTCAAGGCCGCCAGAACGGACGTGATCAGGCCGTTCATGGACCGCGTCGAGGATGACGGCTGGTTCTTCGACACCGAACTGCTCCTGCTGGCCGAGCACAACGGCCTGCGCGTACACGAGGTGCCCGTGGACTGGGTCGAAGACCTGGACTCGCGCGTCCGCATCGTCAGGACGGCGGTCGAGGACCTCCGGGGGCTGGCCAGGGTGGCGCGGTCGATGTCCACCGGCACGGCCGCGCTCAAGGTGGCGAAGGAGACCGAACTCACACCCACGCACCCGGACGCGGTCGTCGCCCGCCCGCCGGCCAGGTTCGCGTCGTTCGCCGTGCTCGGTGTGGCCTCGGCGGTCCTCTACGCGCTGCTCTATCTCTTGTCGCGCGAACTCTGGTCGCCCGCCGCGGCCAACCTCGCCGCGCTGACGCTCACCGGCTTCGCGAACGCCGAGGCCCGCCGCTGGACGGTCAACCTGCTCGGCGGTCACCGCACGACCCCGCACGCCCGGGCCGCGCTGGTCTTCCTGACCGACTACGCCATCACCACCATGGCGCTGCACGGCCTGCCGCCGGGCGAGCGCCTGTCCGAGGTGGCCACCGTCGCCGGCACGTACTGCCTGCTCACCCTGCTGCGCTTCTGGTGGGTCCCCAAGAGATGACAGAGATGCGAACACAAGAGATCCGCCGCATGACCGCGCTCGAAGACGGCCACTGGTGGTACCGGGAGCGCCGGGCCGTCCTCCGCGCCGAGCTGCGCCGCCTGCGGCCGGGCCGGGCGCTCGACATCGGCGCGGGCGGTGGGGGCAACACCCGGGTGCTGGTCGAGGAGGGCTGGGACGCGACCGCGGCCGACTGCTCCGGGTTGGCGGTGGAGGTGGCCAGGGATCGGGGGCTGCGGGCCGTACAGGCTGACGCGCGTGACCTGCCGATCGAGTCCGGGAGCGTGGATCTGGTGACCGCCCTCGATGTGCTGGAGCACATCGAGGAGGACTATCTGGCCACCGAGCAGATCGCCAGGGTGCTGCGGCCGGGCGGGCGGGCGCTGATCGCGGTCCCCTGCGACATGTCGCTGTGGTCCGCCCACGACGAGGCCGTCGGCCACGTGCGCCGCTACTGCCGCGATTCGCTGACCGGCGTGGTCGAGAAGGCGGGCCTGCGGGTCGAGCGGCTGTGGAGTTGGAACGTGCTCCTTCGCCCGCTGGTCGCCCGGCATCGACGCTCGTCCATGGGCAGTGACCTGGAGCGGGTGCCCCCGCTGATCAACGCGGCACTGAGCGCGGTCGTCATGCTGGAGAGGCGTCTTCCGGTCCGTTCGCTCAGGGGTGTGACGCTGTTCCTGTGCGCCCGGCGCGAGAGTTAGGAGACCCGGTGCCGCTCGACCGGAGCGTGCTGCTCGACGACGCGTGGCGGCTGTACGCGGACGCGCCCCGGGCCCTGCGGCTCAAGCAGCGGCTGCGGGTGCTGGCCTGCCCGTTCGAGGTGACGATCGGGTTCGTGCCGGAGGGGGCGAGCGTGCTCGACATCGGGTGCGGCTCAGGACTGACGCTCGGCCTCATGGCGGCGCGCGGGAAGCGCGTCCGGGGGCATGGCTTCGACCCGTGCCCGGTCGCGATCGGGCTGGCCGGGCGGATGGCCGTCCGGCTCCGCGACAGCGGCTCGACGCTCCGCTTCGAGCACCGCGACGCCCGCTCGCCGTGGCCGGACCGTTCCTACGACGTGGTCCACATGCAGGACGTCATCCACCACGTGCCGATCCCGGCGCAGCGGGTGGTGTTCGACCGGGCCTGCGCGGCGGTACGGCCCGGCGGCCTGCTCGTCTACAAGGACATGAGCGCGCGGCCCCTGTGGCGCAACGCCGCCTGCCGGATCCACGATCTGATCATCGCCCGCGAGTGGATCCAGCCGGTGCCGATCACCACGATCGAGAACTGGGCCGCGGAGAACCGGCTCGCCCTGGAGGTGTCCCGTACGGCGCACCGCGTCATATATGGGAACGATCTAAGAGTCTTCCGCAGGCGTCTTTGGCCATAGGCTAGCGCTTGTGGTGATTCACGGCTTACTGGCGGCGTCATTGGCGATGACCGCGCTCCCCGCGACCGGCGTTACCGGCGTTCAGGCATCGGCGGAGGTCAATTGCAGCCAGGTCAAATGCCTGGCCCTGACCTTCGACGACGGCCCGAGCGTCTACACGCCGAAGCTGCTCGACCTGTTCAAGAAGGAACGCGTCAAAGCCACCTTCTTCCTGGTGGGCGAGCAGGTGGAGAAATATCCGAGCATCGTCAGGCGGGAAGCCGCCGAGGGCCACGCCATCGGCAACCACACCTATTCACACCCGTCGCTGCCCACACTGCTCGACAACGAGATCCTCGACGAGATCCACACCACCCAGGAGCTCATCCAGAAGCAGACGGGCAAGCTGCCGACGATGTTCCGGCCACCGTACGGAGCCACCGACGACCGGGTGCTGGGCCTGGCGGGCTCGCAGGACATGTCACAGGTGTTATGGACGGGTACAACGCTCGACTGGAAGCTGCGTAATGTAGAGAAGATCAAGGCGGCCGTGTTCAGGCTGGCCAAGCGCGACGGCGTGATCCTCATGCACGACGTGGTGCCGCAGACCGTACAAGCCATGCCGGCGATCATCAAGGAGCTCAAGAAACACGGCTACCACCTCGTCACGGTGCCGACGCTGTTGCGCGGCAAGGGGATGGAGGCCGGGGTGAGCTACCCCTAGACCGCCTGGATCGGGAGCCATGCAGATCGAAATCGCCAAGCGTCGGCGATGGGTGCCGCTCGGGACGTTCGTCGCCATTCAGGCCGTTCTCGCCTGCTGGTGGGCGGCCTTCTATCCCGGCCTGTTCAGCCGCGATTCGGTCCTCTATCTGAGTCACACCATCGTCGGCCCGTGGGTGGGCGACCACTCGGTCCTCTACGACTCGCTGCTGTGGCTCAGCTTCAGGACCACCGGTGACCTCGGCACCGTCACGTTCCTGCAGACCACGGCCATGGCGGCCGCGCTCACGTACCTGACGGAATCGCTCAAGGCGCTCGGCGCGCCGCGCAGGACGACGACGGTGGTGGCGGTGGCGCTGCCGCTGATCCCCACCGCCGGGGCGTTCACGGTCACGCTCTGGAAGGACGTGCCGTTCACGATCTGCGCGGTCGCGATCGCGGCCGCCTGCGCGGCGATGGCCGCCGACCGTACCGTCACCAACCGCAGGCTGCTCGGGCTGGGCCTGCTGATGACCGCGCTCGGGCTGTTCCGGGCGAACGGCTTCCTCGTGGTGGGCGTCGCCATCGTCGTGCTGCTCGTGGTCGTCTCGGTCATGCGAGTACGGCTGGCGCTGGTCGGCACGGCGGCGGCGGCCATCCCGCTGCTGCTCAGCAACCTGGTCTTCCCCCAGCTCGGCATCGCGGCCCCGTCGAAGACGTACGTCTACCACACGGCCTTCGGCGACATCGCCGTCGCCTACCGGGACCATCCCGAGCTGTTCACCGAGCAGGACAAGACGCTTCTGTCAGCCGTCGCGCCGCTGAACAGGTGGACCTTGGGCGGCACCTGCTACACGATCAACCCGTTGATCTGGCGGGGTGACTTCAACTGGCCGCAGGCCGACGCGCACGCCACCGAACTGCTCGACCTCTGGAAACGCCTGCTGGTCGAACGGCCGGCGATGGTGGTCGACGCCAGGCTGTGCCGGGGCGCGATCGCCTGGAAGGTGGCCGGGGACGACACTGCTCCCGGCGGGCGGACCTACCGGTTCTCGCTGCGCCCGAACGCCGACACCTACGTGGGCCCCGGCAAGGTGCCCGATTTCCAGGGCCGGTGGGTCTACTCGCTCAGGCCGATGTCGCAGGGCCTCTACCAGGCGGCGAGCTCATGGCTGACCACCGCTGAGGAACCCCAGTACGACTGGGTGCTGTGGCGGGGGGCGCTCTGGTGCTACCTGTCCTACCTGGCCGTGGCCGTGGGCGCGCTGGCGCTGCGCAACCGCTATGTGATCGCCGTGGCGGCGCCGGTGGCCGGGCAGCAGCTCGCCATCCTGGCCAACATCTCCGCCCAGGACTTCCGCTACATGGCCTCGCCGATCCTCATCAGCGTCCTGCTGGTGCCGCTGCTCGTCGCCTCCGTCGTACGGCTCGTCCGCGGCCTGCCCCCGCGGAATCCGGTGCCGGCCGAGCGCGAGGAGGCGGCCGTCTAACTCGCGGCCGCGTGGCGGGCGTCGTAGCTCTCGCGGGACTTCGTCACGGACTCCCCGTGCCTGACCGACCAGTCGGTGAGGGTCAGCAGCGCCTCGTGGAGCTCCAGCGCCATCGGCGTGGCCGCGTACTCGACCTTGGGCGGGACCGTGGCGTAGACCGTACGCTGGAGCAGGCCGTCACGTTCCAGGCCGCGCAGCGTCATGGTGAGCATCCGGCGGCTGCCCTCGACGAGCCGCTCCAACTCGGTGAACCTGATCGGCCCATCAGACGCTGCCACCAGAATCTCGATCGCCCACTTGCCGGCGATGCGGTCGAGGAGCTCGCGCGGCGGTACAACGTCCTTCATAGGACCTTGATGGTCACACATCATGCCAACTGTTACAAGACATCACCTATGGGGCTTTTTCAGTGTTGTATGGTGTGGCGTATGTCCAGTCCTGAGGCGTCAAGACACTAGCCACCTGTCCTTCGGTGGCTTCCTGTGGTGGCACGCGGCAACGCCCGCGCCTTTCGTCACCCTCGCCGGACTGATTCTGGCCAGCCGGACCTGGCCTCATTTCACCTTTTCACGCGGTAGCGCGCGCATTCGTACGACCTGATCGGGGTGCGCGGCGCGCTGCTCGCGATGCCTTTGGCCTTTCAACGCGGTCTTTTCAACGCGGTCTTTTCAACACGGTCGTGGAGTTATCTGCTCATGCCCATCGCCATCTACATCCTCGGACTGGCGGTATTCGCCCAGGGAACGTCCGAGTTCATGCTCTCCGGGCTGGTCCCGGACATCGCCAATGAACTGAATGTGTCCATCCCCGCCGCCGGCGCGCTGACGTCCGCGTTCGCCGCCGGAATGATCGTCGGAGCGCCGCTGATGGCGGTGCTCAGTCTGCGCTGGCCACGTAGGCGGGCGCTGCTCGTCTTCCTGGTCGCGTTCATGCTCGTGCACGTCGCCGGTGCGCTCACCACCAGCTTCTCGGTGCTCCTGGTGACCCGGGTGCTCGGAGCGCTGGCCAACGCCGGTTTCCTCGCCGTGGGGCTGGCGACGGCGGCCGGCATGGTCCCGCCGAACGCCAAGGGGCGGGCCACCTCCATCCTGCTGGGCGGCATCACGCTCGCGTGCGTGGCCGGGGTCCCCGCCGGTGCCGTGCTCGGTCAGGCGTTCGGCTGGCGGGCGGCGTTCTGGGCCGTGGCCCTGATCTCCCTGCCGGCCGTCGTCGCCGTGGTGCGCTCGGTGCCGGCGGTCGGCGACCCGGACGGGACCCGTCCCGGCGCGCGGCGCGAACTGCGGGCACTGCGCGACCCGCGACTGCTGGTCGTACTGGTGCTGGCCGCGCTGGTGAACGCCGCCACGTTCTGCACCTTCACGTACCTGACACCGCTGGTCACCAACGTGAGCGGCTTCTCCGAGGGCTGGGTGCCGGCGCTGCTGGCGTTGTTCGGGCTCGGGTCGTTCGCCGGCGTGACCATCGGCGGCCGCCTGTCCGACACGCGGCCGATGCGGGTCCTCATTCTGGGCGGGATCGCCCTGCTCGCCGGGTGGGTGCTGTTCACGTTCACAGCTGGCAGCCCGGTCGCCACGTTCCTGCTCGTCTTCGTCCAGGGCACCCTCTCGTTCGCCGTCGGCTCGACGCTGATCGCCCAGGTTCTGTACGCGGCGACCCAGGCACCCTCGCTCGGCGGCTCCTTCGCCACGGCGGCCCTCAACGTGGGCGCGGCCGCCGGCCCAGCCATCGGCGGCGCCACCATCGCCGCCGGGCTCGGCTACCGATCGCCGCTGTGGGTCAGCGCCTTGCTGGTGGCGGCGGCGTTCGGCATGGCGGGCGTCGCCCAGGCCGTACGGCGGGTACGGACCGCATCGCACGAGGAGATCCCGGGATAAACCAGCCATCTGTCAGGAGACCAGCGGTCCGTTCCGTGCCTTCCTCGTCGAGACCAGCCCGGCGATCAGGCCGCTCACGGCGCAGACCACCACGAGCCCCAGGTACTCCGGCAACGAGTAGGCGAACCACAGCTCGCCCGTGACCGCCTTGCCCATGGCAGTGAGTGAGGCGGCGGCGATTCCCGTCCCGAGCAGCGCCCCCGCGCACGTGACGATCAGGGACTCCCAGCCCACCGCCCGGGCGAGCTGCCCCGGCTGCGCGCCCGCCGACCGCAGCAGCCGGAACTCCTCCGCCCGCTCCGCCATCGACATGGCGGTCGCGTTCAGCACCGAGATCACCGTGTACGCCACCGCCGACCCCACCAGCACGGGCGCGACCCACGCCGCCGGTCCGACCCGCGTCACGCCTGCCGCCGCGTCGGAGGTCGCCACGGCGAACAGGAAGGTGCACGCGAGCGCCACCGTCAGCATCACCGGAGACGCCACCGCCATCGCCCGGCGCGGCTGCGTGATCAACGAGGACCTCGCCAGCATCCCCGCGCCCGGGTCGAGCAACGCCACCGGACCCCCGAGCGTCCAGCCCATCGCCCGGAGCAGCAGCGGGCCCAGCGCCGACGCCCCCACGCAGAGCGCCATCGTCGCCCCCATCCCGGTCGGGAACGTACCTGAGGCCTTCACCTGCGGCACCAGCCACAACAGCACGGCTCCGCCGGCCAGCGCCACCACCCCGGTAACCGCCCGAGGCCACGGCATGAGGCGCTGCTGCGCCGCGCTCTCCCGCAGCACTTCGAGTGGCCCCGCACGCACCGCCTTGCGCGCCGCGACCCGCGCGGCCGACAGCGTCACCACCAGCCCGACCACCAGCGCCAGCACGAACGGCCCCGGCGTGACCTCGACCGGGACACCCCGGGGCGCGAACCCGACCACGCGCAGCAACGCGGCGAGCGCCTCGGCGTACGGCACGGCCAGCGCGCAGCCCGCCGCGCCCGCCAGCACGGCCACCACGAGCGCCTCCGCCCCGACCAGCCGGCGCACCTGCCGCGGCGTCATCCCGACCGACCGCAACAGACCCCAGGTCCTGCGCTGGCGCAGCACGTGCAGGCTCAGAGTCCCCGAGACCACGAAGATCGACGTGAATCCCGACACCAGCGCGGACAGGACCAGCAGCCCCATGATCCCGTTCAGCTCGTCGTCCGCACCCGCGCCGACGACCAGCAGGCCGCTGCCGCTCACGAACATCACCGCCATGACCACGGCCACGAACGAGCCGACGAAACCCGTCACGTTGGTCCGCACGTTGTTCCAGGCGAGCATGAGTGTCATCGACGCCCGCCCAGACGCATGCTGATCTGGTCGGCCGACGGCTTCTCCAGGACGTCCACGATCTGCCCATCGGTCAAGAACAGCACGGTGTCCGCCCAGGCCGCGGCCTCGGCGTCATGCGTGACCATCACCACCGTCTGCCCGAACTCGTCGACCGCCTCCCGCAGCAGCGCCAGCACCTCGTGCCCGGTACCGCGATCGAGCGCACCTGTCGGCTCGTCGGCGAAGAGCACCTCCGGCCGGCCGAGCAGCGCGCGGGCGATCGCCACCCGCTGCTGCTGTCCACCGGAAAGCTGCGGCGGCCGATGCTTCTCCCGCCCGGCCAGGCCGACCCGGTGCAGCAGCTCACGCACGCGTGCCGGGTCGGGCCGCCGCCTGGCCAGCCTGCTCGGCAAGATCACGTTCTGCCAGGCCGTCAAGGACGGGACCAGGTTGAACGCCTGAAAGATGACCCCGATCCCATCCCGGCGGAGCACGGCCAGCTCTTTCTCCCGCAGGCGGGTGATGTCCCGCCCGGCGATGCGAACGGCACCCGACTGCGGCCGGTCCAGCCCTGACGCGCACTGCAGCAACGTGCTCTTCCCCGAACCTGACGGGCCCATGATCGCGGTGAAACTGCCGCGCGGAAACCCGACACTGACCTGGCGAAGCGCGGCCACTTCCACGGCGCCGCTGCCATATGTCTTGGTCACTCCGTCAAGAAGGACCGCGTGATCACTCATGATCTTCAGCCTGTCGGTGCCGCTGCCGTGCTTCATCGGGTATCGCCCCGGCCCACCCCTGAACCACCCCTGAGACCATCGTGCTGCCGGGTTGCGGCTCTGGCCGTCTTCCACGCGGGGCTGCCATAGTCGCTAGGTGGATCATCGTTCCAACACCTGGGTTCAGCGTCGGTTACGGTCGCTGTTCTGGCTGGAGTTGCTCAACATCCCCCTGCAGGCGGTGCTCTGGTTCGGCCTGGTGGGGTTTCCGGTGACGGCGGGAAACAGCGTGGGTTTCGCGTTGTTCGCGCTCCTCTTGGTGGAGGGGGCCGGGTATTGGTCCGCCAAACTCCGCCAGATCGCCACGCGGAACAAGTCCCTCCCAGGAGCTGGAGCCTTCGTGATCGCCCGCACGGGTAACGTTGCCGTGCTGGCCGCTGGATTGCTGTTCATCGTCTGGGCGGTGGTGACCGATCCAGGGGCGGGAAGCTGGCCGGGTCTGGGGTTCGGTCTGTTCGCGGTGCTGGAGCAGGTGAATTACTTCCATGTCCAGCTCATGTACGACACCGCGGCGGATCTCCGCTATCTGCGCTCGCGTGGCTTGCGCCGTGCCCATCTGGCCCGCGATCTCGCAGTCCAGGCCCGCCAGACATCGTTGCCACCCTCGTGACGCCGGCCTCGGGTCCAGCAGATGAACCAGCTCGGGCTGGTGTCTAGGCAACCGATGACGACGCCCTATCTTGTTCAGGCGGCGATCCGACTGCGTCGACGGCGCCCACGGAGATGATCGTGATGTCGTCTTCCTTCACCACCGCCCCGCTCTGAGATGATGAAGCCGCAGCTCTCAGCCAACGACGGTGCAAGTCAAGAAGCCCAGCGGTTCACCGGTCTCGAGTACGAGCAGGCGCTCGAACTCACTGATGATCACGGGGTGGCCGTACTCATGTGGCCTCAACAGCAAGATCACGAAGTGTCACTGCCTAGGAGGCAGCGTATGCCCACGAAGCCGTCCCTGCCCGAGGTGGTCGCGGCGCTGTTACGCCGAGACCCGGTCGTGCTGTGTACCCGGCTGGCGCTCACACACGAAGGAGTTGCCCGGCTGCCAATCCCGGGGCGCCGGAAGTTCTGGGTGGTGAGCGATCCCGAGTGCCTGCATCGAATTCTGGTCACCGACGCGACACAGTTCGACAAGGGCGGGCCCATCTATCGGATCATCGCCGATGCCCTGGGCGAGGATGGCCTGTTCACGGTGAACGATGAGGCGACCTGGCGCCTGCTGCGCCAGATCATGAATCCCGCCTTTCGCCGAGCCGAACTGCGCACCGTAATGGAGTTGACGGCCGATGCTTGGCGGAGCCGCATGGACGCATGGGATCTGCGCGGTCCGATAGAGCTCTTCAGCGAGCTGAAGCTGCTGAGTGTCGAGGTGTTGATGCGGCATGCGCTGGGGAGCGCAGTCGACACGGCCGAGCTCACGAAGCTCGCCCTGCCGGTCTTCGACGGCATGGCGGGGCGAATCTTCCTCCCGCGTTGGGCACCCGGGGCGAGCGGCTATCGAAAGGCCATCGCGGCGCTGGACGGCAGAGTCAGGTCAATCATCTCCGCGCGCCGGGATCAGGGCACCGAGGCCGGTGACCTGCTTGGGCAGCTGATGACCGCCACCGATCCGCAGACCGGTCACCGCCTGAGCGACCGGCAGGTACGAGACCAGGTCTTCACGCTGTTGATGGCGGGATTCGACTCCACGGCAACCGTGCTGTCGTGGGCGTGCGTGCTTATGGCCGAGCGAGGGGATCAGTTGGACCGGCTACGGACCGAGGTGGCCAATGTCTGCGCGGACCGCACCCCTACGCTGGAGGACCTTCCGCGGCTCGTCACCGCGCAGGCTCTGCTGCAGGAGTCGCTGCGCCTGCATCCCGCGTTCCCCATGTTCTTCCGCAACGTCAAGGCAGAGACTCAACTGGGTAAGCACCGGCTCGCTGTGGGCGACCAGATCATCATCGCCCCCTATGCGACGCACCGCGATCCAGCCCGATGGCCGGGCCCGGCGGGCTTCGACTCCGGCCGATTCGCCGACAGGCTCGACCACGAGCAACGGGCCGCTTATCTGCCGTTCGGCGAGGGAAAGCGGAAATGTATCGGTGAGGACATGGCCACCATGACCGGGCTTCTCATCCTGGCTATGTTGGCGCAGCGGTTTACCGCCTTTCGCCGCCCGGACGGCCATAGCGGCCAGGCGGCCCGATACGCGATGACCCGTCCATCGAGGGACAACGCCCGCTTGATCCTCACGCCGATCGATGAGTAGGCCGACCTGGCTAGTAGCGGGCGAGTTCGACGACCGGGGGTGAGCGGGAGAAAGCCCAGATCAGAGCGTACACGCGGGCTTTGCAGCGGGACAGCTCACCAGCGAGGCGGCCGAAATCGGATGCAGTGTGCCGAGTGCGGCGATGAGCTCCGCCTCGGGCACGGCTTCACCCTCGATTTGCACGAGGGCCCGCGCATGCCTGGCGACGACCAGAATTTCGCCGTCGGGGTCCCTCCTGACCCATCGATCGCCGCCGAGTGATCGGCAGGGATTGCTCTCATAGCCCCACGAGCCGGTCGGGTACGGATCGACGCAGGCGGCCTCGGGTGTGGCGACCGTACCCGGACGGATGAACAACCGGACCCGCGAACCGGACCCGCGGCCGTACTCGAGGAAGACCACAGGGCTGCCGTCCTCCCCTTCACCCGGTGACACCTCGGTCGCGTACAGGGACAAACCCATCGGCGCCCGCGGGGCGAGCAAGGGAACGCCCGCCACCTCGAAGGCCCGCACCTCCTGCCAACGCCTATAGGGCTCCTGAATGGCGCCCGAGGCCACCAGCACACTGGCCAGCAATCCGGAGATCGTGATCCGGACCCACCAAGCCCCGCTCTCGCCCACCCACCAGGCCGCCGCGACGAAGCCGACCACCGCCGCGAGCACGTACACGCCGGTCGTCAGCCGCTCATCGAACCCGAAGAGCCGGTGATCGGGCACCAAGCGCATCAAGACAGTGTCCAAGATCACGGTTGCGACGCCCCCGACGACCGCGACGCCACCCCAGCGCGGCATCCGTAACAGGCGTGCCAGCACAGCGCCCACCACGAAAGGGATGACTAGGATCACCAGGTTGTTGAAAACCGTCCCCAGCTCGCGCTCCTGAGCGATCGAGTCCAGGTCGACGGCGGCGGCGGCAATGCCGACCACCAGACCGACTAACGCCCCCTTTGTCCTCACCATCACCATTATCCGATCTTCGAGGCGATGAGATGCGATGTTGCGCAAACTGGGAATTTGACCAGGTAGTTGGGAGAGTGGCCCCGGTGGTCAGCGCGCCTTGGGGAAGGCGGCGCGCAGTTCGGATCGGTTGACGATGAACGCGGCTGGTACGAGAGCAAGAGCACCTGCGACCTGCAACGCCACGAACCACAGCGGCAGGGCACCGGGAATGCCGTCGATGGCGATGATCGCGATCGGCACGATGACCGAGATGATGCGCACGCGTACGTAAGCCCATCGCGCTCCCCGTGAGGCGAGGACGGCCAGCCAGTACGTCACCACGGCGCTCGCGAACATCCCACCGGTTCGCCCCCACATGAACGAAGTCACCTCACGGCCCGTGACCGAGAGGATGACGATCACGATGAGGACGGCGACGCTGAACGCGCCATAGACCGCGACGAATCTCTTCACCTTGCCGAAGGCCTGTTGGGTGTGCGGGTGGTTGACGTAGCCGGCCTCGGCGGTGGTGCGGTCAGGAGTTTCCATGATGGCTTCTTCCTCGTCTTGTCTGGAGTGGTGTCGACGTTAGGAAGCGCGACAGGTGGTGCGGTATGCGGCTGGACGTACAGGTGGGTGGGGCTAGACCCACTTCACCGCCGATCTGGCGGGGACACGGCTCTGTGCGGTGCACAGTGAAAGCACCGAAGTGAGAAGGAAGAGTCATGCAAAAGTGGGTGGCGAGTGTCGCCGTGGGGTTCGTCCGCGCGTGCGTCGTGGTGGTCGTCAGCATGCTGGTCCCGGCGGTGTGGGCCGCTGCCGCAGGGCTGTGGATCTGGTGGTGGGGCGGGAACCCGTGGTCGGGGATTGCGCCGTTCTTGTGGGCATGTATCGGCACGTTCGCCCTGGCCCGCCCGGCGTGCCGGATGGCCCGTTCCCTCGTCGCGAAGTGGACGGGCACCGTCATTCCCGCCGCATACCGGCAGCCCGGTCCGATCACACAGATGTCGACCGGCTACTGGTGGAACGGCCACTCCTACGAGCGCACCAGCCGCGACGCCCGCCTAGATCAGCAATGGCGAACCCGGTGGCGCGATCCCGCCATCTGGCGTGACCTGCGATTCACCGCGATCGCACCGATCACCGCGGGCGTGGTCGCCGCCGTCCCGCCGGCCGGAGCCGCGGCAGCGGTCTTCGGGCTGTTCCAGTCGTCGCCCATCGTCTGCGTCGCCGGCGTGGTCGTGGCCGTCGCCAGTGCCCCGTACGCCTGGCGGGCCCTCGAGCCGGTAGCCGTCCGCTTCCTGCGTCCGTCGCCCGCGATGACGCTGGCCGACCGGGTGGATGAGCTGACGGCCCAGCGCGCCGACACCACGATCGCGCAGGCCGCCGAGATCCGCCGGATCGAGCGGGACCTGCACGACGGAGCGCAGGCCCGTCTGGTCGCGCTCGGGCTCTCTCTGGCGACCGCGGAGAAACTGATGGAAACCGACCCCGACCAGGCCAAGGCGCTGATGCGGGAAGCACGAGCGGGCGCCACCACGTCACTGACCGAGCTCCGCGAACTGGTCAAGGGCATCAACCCGCCAGTGCTGACCGAGCGAGGGCTCATCGATGCCGTTCGCGCTCTCGCCCTGGACAGTCCGCTCGAAACGACGGTCAGCGCCGACGTTCAGCCCCGGCTGGAGCCGCCGATCGAGTCCGCCCTGTACTTCGCGGTCGCCGAACTGCTGACCAACGCGGTCAAACACGCCCATGCCACCCGAGCGCGCATCTCCATCGCCCGGGACGACACCGGCATCGTCGTCGAGGTCGAGGACAACGGCCGGGGCGGAGCCGGCGTACGAGCCGGCGGTGGACTCGACGGGCTGCACCGCCGCCTCGCGGTCTTCGACGGCACCCTGGAGATCACCAGCCCGGCAGGCGGTCCGACCCGCGCGAGAATGGTGGTGCCATGCGCATCGTTGTAGCCGAAGACCTCTACCTCCTGCGCGACGGGATGGTCCGCCTCCTCCAGGCGTACGGACACCAGGTGGTGGCGACCGCGACCACCGGACCCGAGACGCTCGACGCACTGCTGAGGTGGCGGCCGGACGTGTCCATCGTCGACGTCCGCATGCCGCCGACCCAGTCGGACGAGGGCCTGCGGGCCGCGCTCGCCGCCCGCGGCGAGGTGCCCGGACTGCCGATCCTGATTCTTTCTCAGCACGTCGAGCAGCTGTACGCCCGCGAGCTCCTGGCCGACGGCTCCGGTGGCATCGGCTACTTCCTCAAGGACAGCGTGTTCGACGCCGACCAGTTCATCGACGCCCTGGAACGCGTCGCCAGTGGCGGGACCGCCATGGACCCGGCCGTCATCGCCAAACTGCTGTCCAGCGGCTCCTCGAACCGGCGACTCGGGCAACTCACCGAACGCGAACACTCCGTGCTCAGCCTCATGGCGGAAGGACTGTCCAATCAGGCCATCGGCCAGCGGCTCTTCCTCAGTGAGAGCGCCATCAGCAAGTACACCACCTCCCTGTTCGGCAAACTCGGCATCACCGATGACGACAACAACAACCGCCGCGTGCTCGCCGTCCTCACCTATCTGAACCAGCCCTGACACGAGAGGGTGGTCGGCAGGTGTCAGGGGTTCGCGGGTGGGTCGAGAAGTTCGATCTCGATGGCCAGGACCCCGAGAGCTTCTTTCTCAGGGCCATAGATACGGCGGATGTTGGCGAGTTGCTGGTCACGGGGGCTGTCGGGATTGACGTTGGCGGGGCCTTCGGTGTCGAGCATCTCCTCGAACGAGGCGTAGCGGGCGACGCGTTTGACGCGGGTGAGGGCGTCGTCGCGGCCACAGACAAAGCGGATGTGGTCGCCGGCCCTCAGGGTGCGGAGGTTGGGGTACTGGACGCGGACCTCGATTGTTTTGCGGCCAGTGGCGACCAGGTCGAAGTATCGGCGGTAAAGATTCATCTCGCGGGCTCGCACGCCCGCCGTCGGTGCGGGCCTCGTGGTCATGATCCGGTCCAGCTCCTGAGTGGTGTAGCTGCGGTAGAAGTGCTTGGGGTCGGCCAGCATCTTGCCGACCAGCCAGACCATGGCATCGACGTAGGAGTCGACATCACCGGCCCACGCGGTGACGTCCAGCATCCAGGGATGGATGCCAGGAGGCGGCGGAACTTTCCCATCGCGGATCAACGATTTGGACAGCTTCGCGCCAGTGTCGGTGAGCACCATCGGGGTGAAGATGCGGGGCGGCGGAGCCAGGCCGGGCAGCTGGGCGAAGGCCTCGTCAACCAATTGACAGCCGTAGGCCCAGTCGCCGCCCTTGACCATCACCGACAAGGTGACGTTGTCGCGAGCGGCCAGCCTCTCTTTGATCAAGTTGCGATAGAGGGTGGCCAGGTCCAGGTAGGCGCTGGTGTCGGCGGTGACAGCGATCCCGTATTCGCCGTGGTCGGTGCACACCGCGGCGAAGTCGGCACCGCCCGACCCGGTGCGCAGCAACCGGGTACGCTCGGCGCGCTTCTCAGCCCACCCGCACTGCGGGCATGGCAGCCGCAGGTGGACTTGGCCGTGAGAGGGGGCCAGTGGCCAGCGGATCTGGTCCAGGCGGCCGAGGGTGGCGAGGAATTCGTGCCGGAAGGCGGGGTCGGTTTGCTGGCTGGTGTAGGTCTCGATCTCGTAGTCGACGCCGGTCGCATCGGCCAGGGAGTCGAACATGCCCCGGTAGTACTTGTCGATCAGGTCGGTGACGCCGTCGGCGCCCAGGGCGTGAGCATAGGTCTGCTGGTAGGCGTGGTGCGTTTCCGGGTCGAGGATCACCTCGTAGGGCGCGTTGTCCAGCGCCCCGAAGCGGACGACGGTGTCGACGCCGAAGGCCCGTTTGGTGGCTTTGGCGAGCAGGAACGCCGCCGTCTGCACCAGCGAGGTGCCCAGGTGCGGGGCGCCATTGATCTGGGTGCCGACACAGAACGCGACCCGGTCGGGGTTGGTGGCCTGCAGGCGGGGCCGGACCATGTCGACGCTGCGCAGCATCGCGTTGGCCAGCACGTTGTTCGGACTGATGATCCCCACGGAGTCGGTACGACCGTTCATCACGTCACACCCTTCCGGTCAGGCGGTGGGCACGGGGAGCTGGGCGAGGATGAAGTCCACACGGCGGCCGGGCTCGTCGGCGGGGACGAATATCGGTCGGTAGCCGGCGTCGTAGTAGCCCTGGATGATGAGTTCGTGAACGCGGCGGATCTCCCGCTCCTTGGCCCACACCAGGTCGTCCTCGGAGTCGAAATCGTCCAGCGGGTCCAGGACGAACACCGCGTCGTAGCGGTAGATGCGGGTGGCCTCCTCAAGCTCGGGATAGGGACCGAGGCCGAAGAAGGCGTCCCAGCCGTACCCGTCGGGGATGGCGCGGTTGTAGAAGTGCAGCCCGGCCTTGTGGTCGCAGAACTCGGCAACGAACGCCGCGAGGACGTCGCGGGAGTAGGCGCGCCGGTCACCGACCTGCAGGTGACGGCCCAGGCGCTCGCGGTGCTGGCGATAGATCTCCCGGGCTGGTTCTCCTTCGGTGCAGGGGATGTCTCGTTTCTGTATCTCGGCGATCACCGCTTCCTTGCCTGCCGACGGGCCGCCGGTGACGACGTAACGGCGGGGTGGTGTGCGGGGATTGAGAAGCTGGTCGAGACTCATGCTGATTGTCCTTGCTCGTGGTCGGGACGGGCGTGGGCTGGTGCCGCGCGGCCGGTCAATGCTCGCCGCCAGGCGGCGACCAGGTCAGGGCCACCGTCGACGGCGGCCATGCGGGCAGTGAAGTCGGCCAGGCCCTGCTCAGGTTCGGCCAGCTCGGTCAGCAGTAGGTCCTGGCTGGGGGTGAGGCAGGGCGTCCATCCGGCAGAAGCGGCCAGGTGTTCGGGGCCGAGTTCGGCGGCCGCGTGCAGTAATACCGCGCCATAGGCAGCCCGGTAAGCCTTGGCGGCGTGAAGGACAAGGGCATGTCGCCACAGTG
Organism: Nonomuraea guangzhouensis; assembly: GCF_019396345.1. Classification (GTDB taxonomy): domain Bacteria; phylum Actinomycetota; class Actinomycetes; order Streptosporangiales; family Streptosporangiaceae; genus Nonomuraea; species Nonomuraea guangzhouensis. Next base: position 160,606 of record NZ_JAHKRM010000011.1, read on the forward strand.
CGCGGTCGGCGGCGGCATCCTGGTCATGCTCGGCGGCATCCATACTGACCAGCCGCGCGACCGTCAACAGCTGGGCACGCAGCAGGTAGACCGCCCCCCACAGGATGGCTAGGGCCTGCTGGTGTTCGGCGGCCTCCCACGCGAACACGTCCGCCGGCAGCATCATGGGTCCGGAGGCCGCGTGCAGTGCGGGTGGTTCGGCGTGCCGGGTGGTGAAGTCCTCGCTGTCCTTGCGCAACTGCCAGGCCAGCAGTTCCAGCAGCTTCGGCTCGATCCGCTTGCGGAAATGGTGCACCTCATACCCGGCGGCGCGGGCGGCTGCCGTCCGCCGAAGAGTCAGCGTTGCCCCCGAGGTGGACGCTTCGGCACCGAACAGCAGCCGAGCAGCCTCGGCGAGCTCGGCATTCTCCAGCCGGTCCAGCTGCTCGCGCAGCAGAGCGTCCAGCGCCCGCGCCCGGCTGTCAGCCACGTTGGGCTGGAGCGAGCGGGCCTTGACTCCCCGCAACTCCAGCAGGTGTGGTCCGCATTTCTCCAGCCGGACGGGCAGCCCAGCGCGCACCAGCACCCGGAACTCTCCGGCCAGGACAGCGACGGAGGCGGTGGGTGCTGGGGCCCCCGCCGTCGTTCCAGATCTGGTCATCATGGGTCTAGCATCCCAGACATGCCCAGAAAAAGCCCAGTGCTACGCCCAGAAAAAGCCCAGCGTTCTGGTCCGACGGTCTTCTGATCACCGGAGTTGTTAATGTTCCAGAGCTTCGAGGACAACCCGGTGCACACGGACATCACCGCATTGCACGCGGAGTTTCCCGACGTGCGCTGGCACTCCTTCAGAGACTGGGCGAAGACCGTCGACTGGGAGTGGGCGCTGGCACAGAAGCCCAGCTGGGGCTGAACCTGCGAGACGCCGGAACTCCGACGACGCAGCAGCTCCGAACCGATCCTGGCCAGAGAGCTGCACGCCGTGTTACAACGCGATGTGTCCCCCGATGAGGTTGACCGGCTCCGGTCCGGCCTGAGAGCCAGACTGGTGCGCGGCATACGTAAGGCCGCCCCACCCGCTGTCCTCGCGTTGCTCTGCGCGGGCGCCTTCGCCGGTTTCGGGGAAGGGCACCTGCCCCTGCCGGGCGCGGGGCTCGATGTGCTGACGAACGTGGGCGCCAACACCCTGACCGATGTCATCCTGCGGACGATCGATCGAGTACGTGACAATCCCGCGGCCTTTGAAGAGATGCTGGCCGAGCAGCTTGAAGCGCGACTCGCGGTCGGTGACGAGCGGCTGAGCGGCGAGATCGCGGAAGTACTGAAGAAGATCGATGCGGGAGGGGTGGTCCTGGAAACGATGCGCAGCCAGGGGGCGGAGCTGCGCGAAGACATCGAGTACGCCCTGCGCTTGGTCACCTCGCACTACCACGAGCTGGACTTCATCCTCACGTCCATAGTGAGAGACCTCGATCAGCTGAGTGAGGAGCAGGCACGCCAGGGCTCGCTGCTCCGCCTCGGGGCGGAGAGTTCCCAGCAGCAGCTGGCAGAGCTGGCACTGATCCGCGAGCAGGTGACCGAGATCGCGCGTTCCCGGCCTGGCTCACCCGGTGGTAAGCATCCCAGAGTCCGGTGGCGCGGGGGTTGCCCGTACCGCGGACTGCAGCCGTTCCGGCAGAGCGACGCGGACGTTTTCTACGGGCGCGAGCAGCGCACCGCCGAACTGATAGCCGCGGTGCGCGCCAAGGCCGGCGGTTCGGGGCTGCTGCTCGTGACGGGAGTTTCGGGCGCGGGCAAGTCCTCCTTGCTGCGTGCCGGGCTGATGGCTGCCTTGTCCCATGGCAACCCGCCCGGGGCCGACAAGTGGCGGCAGGAATTCATCACCCCCACGCGGGATCCACTCACCGAGCTCGCGACGGTCCTGGCCACCCCGGTCGGACTCGACGTTCCGACACTCCGTGACCGGCTGGCCCAACGGCCCGAGGAAGCGGCGTCGGCGGCACGGCAAGCCGTACTGGCCGATGCCTCTCGGGGGCACGCTGACCGGCGTGGCGAGCGGCGGATGGTGCTGATCGTCGACCAGTTCGAAGAGCTGTTCACACTCGGTGAAGAGTCGGCGGAGGAAGAGCGCGAGGCATTCGTCGCCGCGTTGGATGCCATGACGCGAGGGCCCGCGGTGGTGATCGTCGCGGTCCGCGGCGACTTCGTGGATCGGATGGCCGCGTACCCGCCCCTCGCTTCCGCTTTGGCGGACGGGCTGTTCGTGGTCGGGCCGATGACCGGGGCTGAGTTGCGTCGCGCGATAACCGGTCCCGCCGCTGCCGCGGGGCTGGAGACAGAAGAAGGCCTCGTCACCACCATCCTGGGAGATCTTCGTACGTCCGGCACGGGTGAGTACGATGCCGGCGCGCTGCCGCTGCTTTCGGAGGCTCTCCGGCGCACGTACGAGGTCTCGCCGAGGCGGATGAGCATACGTGCCTATGATCGGGTGGGCGGGGTCGCGAACGCGGTGAGGGAGAGTGCCGAGGAGGTTTACACGAGCCTCACGGAGCCGCAGAAAGTGATTGCCCGCGCTCTCTTTCTCCGCATGGTCTCTGTGTCGGGGCCCGAATCGGCTACGCGGCGTCCGTTGCCGAAGACCGACACGTACGCCGCAGCACCGGATGATCCCGCCTCCGTCGACCTTGTGCTGCAACGGTTCATGGACAAGCGGCTGATGACCGTGAGCGGGGACGTACGCGAGTCGTCGGCCGATCCGAAACCCCAGGCCGAGCCCCATCTGGTGGAGATCTCCCACGATGTGCTGCTCACCGCGTGGCCCAGGCTCAAGCAGTGGATCGAACCGCACCTCGCGGCCAAGGTCCTCATCGACCAGCTCGACAAGGACGCCGCCGACTGGGCACAGCACGGCGACAGGGCATTCCTGTATCGCGGCGCCAAATTGGCGGCATTGCTCGACCTTCGGACACAATGGCAGCAGGATCCGCAAGGCTTGCCGGCGCCGGCTCCGGCCGGCGAGGACTTCCTGCGGGCCGGCATCAAGGAATCCGAGCTGTCCGGCCGCATACGCAGGCTGGTCATCGGCGGCCTGTCGGCGTTGCTGGTGATGGCCCTGGTCGCGACCTCGCTGGCCGTGTGGCAGGGGCGGCAGGCGGAGCTCCAGCGCCAGATGGCGCTCGTCCGGCTGCTGGTCGCGGATGCCGCGAACAATCAACTCCAGGATCCAGCCACCGGTCGTCTCCTCGTGGCCGCCGCCGCGAGACTGCGCGGCCTCCTGCCCGCGCAGAGCCGGGAAGAGCTCTCCGAGGTGGACGGCGGCCTCTATCAGGCATTGGTGTACGCGGGGATGGCTTCGCTCAAGGGCCACAACGGGGCTGTGCTGTCAGTGGCGTTCAACCATGACGGTACGCGTCTGGCCACGGGCAGCGATGACAACACGGTACGCCTCTGGGACACGACTGGCGCGGCCGTCACCGAGTTCAAAGATGAGGCATGGGTTACGTCGGTCGCGTTCAACCACAACGGCACCCAGCTGGCCACTGGAAGCAACGTCGGCGTGACCCGGGTTTGGGACACGAACACCAGGAAGATCGTCACCGTACACAAAGGAACCTGCACATGCGACACCCCGGTCACCTACAGCGGTGACGGCAGACGACTGGCCGACGGCACCGCACTCCTGGACGCTTCCACAGGCTCTGTCATCGCCGAGCATCCCATCGCCGGTTCGGTGGCGTTCAATCATGACGGCACCTTTTTGGCCATCGGTTTCGCCGGGGCCCTGACGGTGTGGCACACCCTCACCCACAAGTACACCAATATCCCACTTGATCCGGCCTCCGGGGTCATCAAGGTGGCTTTCAGCCGCGACGGTACGCGGCTGGCCACCGGCTATGAGCATGGCGGAGCCGCCATCTGGGACACCAGCGCCGGTTCCCCGAAAGGCAGACCTCTCGTCTCGCTCAAGGGCATCGGGCGCGGTGTCACCTCCGTGGCTTTCAGTCCCGATGGAACGCGCTTGGTCACCGGGCACTACGACGACATCGCGCGGATCTGGAACGCCGGAACAGGCGCGCTTCTGGCGGAGCTCAAAGGACACAGCGACGCCGTCTTCTCGGTGGCCTTCAATCACGACGGAACGCGCGTGGCCACCGGTGGAGGCGATGAAACCGCGCGCATTTGGGATGCGACCACCGGCACGCCCATCGCTGAGCTGCCGCAAGGCATCATCGCGTTGAGCCGCGACGGCGGCCGTCTGGCCACCGAGGACTCCGTCTGGGATACCGCCGCGGGCCAGGCTGTCGCCACGTTGAAGAGCGGGCTGGTGGAAGCGGCTGCCTTCGGCCACGACGGCACTCTGTTGGCCACTGCGGCCGATGGGACCGTCCGTGTTCGGAACCCGGCGACCGGCGTGACCGTCACCCAGCTCCCGGGCTTCAGAGGTCACATAGGTGCGCTGGCCCTTGATGCCAAAGGCGCTCGTCTGGCGATCGGCGGTCCAGACAGTGTGGTACATCTCCGGGATCTCGCCACGGGCAAGTCCGCAGAGTTGATGGGCCATGCCAAACCGGTGAACTCGCTGGACTTCACCCGTGACGGCACCTACCTGGCCACGGGAAGTGAGGACGGCACGGCCCGAGTCTGGAACGTCGCCACGGGTGTGTCCGTGACCACCCTCAAAAGCGACGCCGAGAGTGTGATGTCGGTCGCGTTCAACCCTGACGGCACTCGCTTGGCCACCGGCAGTTTCGACGGCACGGTCCGCATCTGGGACGTTGCCACCGGCCTGGTCGTCACAGAGCTGAAAGGTCAGTCACAATATCTGTCCGCTGTCGCTTTCAACGCCAATGGCACCCGTCTGGCCACCGGAAGTTCCGACGGCACGGCCAGAGTGTGGGAACTCGGCACGGGAAAGTACGTGGAATTCCGCATCCACTCCTTGGGAAACCTCGCCATCCTCGTGGCTTTCAGCAAAGATGGCACTCATTTGGTGGCCGCTGCCAACAAGGGCCGCACTTGGGATACGCCCTTCGCGGCGACGGATCTCATGCGTGAACTATGCTCCCGCATGATCGTCACATCGCTGTCCGCGAAACTACGGGACAAGTACGGCTTGGGTGCCGAGCTCGAGCATCCCTGTGACCGTCCGACGACGGCAAGGTGATGCGCTACTCCCACTCGATGGTGCCCGGCGGCTTGCTCGTGATGTCCACCACGACCCGGTTGACGTCACGCACCTCGTTCGTAATCCGGGTGGAGATCCGCGACAGCACGTCATAAGGCACCCGCGCCCAGTCCGCCGTCATCGCGTCCTCGGACGTCACCGGCCGCAAAACCACCGGATGCCCATAAGTCCGCCCATCGCCCTGCACGCCCACCGACCGGACATCGGCCAGCAGCACCACCGGACACTGCCAGATCTCCCGGTCGAGGCCGGCCCGAGACAGCTCCTCACGCGCGATCGCGTCCGCCTCCCGCAGCAGATCCAGCCGCTCACGCGTGACCTCACCGACAATGCGGATCCCCAAACCAGGACCCGGGAACGGCTGACGCCACACCATCGCCGCCGGCAACCCCAGCTCCTCGCCCGCCCGCCGCACCTCGTCCTTGAACAGCGTCCGCAACGGCTCCACGAGCTTGAACTGCAGATCCTCAGGCAGGCCGCCGACATTGTGGTGCGACTTGATGTTGGCGGTGCCCGTGCCGCCGCCGGACTCCACCACGTCGGGGTAGAGCGTGCCCTGGACCAGGAAGTCGACGGGGCCGTCGGCCATGATCGCGCGCTGCTCGTCCTCGAAGACCCGGATGAACTCGCGGCCGATGATCTTGCGCTTGTCCTCCGGGTCGCTGACGCCGTCGAGCGCCTTGAGGAAGCGGTCGGCGGCGTCGACGACGCGGAGCTTGACGCCCGTGGCGCGGACGAAGTCGCGTTCGACCTGCTCGGCCTCGCCCTTGCGCAGCAGGCCGTGGTCGACGAACACGCAGGTCAGCCGGTCACCGATGGCCCGCTGGACCATCGCGGCGGCCACCGCCGAGTCGACGCCGCCGGACAGCGCGCAGATCGCGCGGCCGTCGCCGACCTGCTGGCGGACCGCCTCGACGGCGTCTTCGACGATGTTGAGCATGGTCCAGGTGGGACGGCAGCCCGCCGCGTCGAGGAAGTGCTTGAGCACCGCCTGGCCGTGCTCGGAGTGGAGCACCTCGGGGTGGAACTGCACACCGTAGAACCCGCGCCCGGCGTCCTCGAAGGCGGCGACGGGGGTCTGAAGGGTCGAGGCGGTCACCGTGAAGCCGTCGGGGGCGGCGGCCACGCTGTCGCCGTGGGACATCCAGACCTTCTGCGCGGTGGGCAGCCCGGCGAAGATCACGCCCTCGCTGAGCACGTCGAGGTCGGTGCCGCCGTACTCGGCGACGCCCGTCTGGGCGACCTCGCCGCCCAGCGCCTGGGCCATGGCCTGGAAGCCGTAGCAGATGCCGAACGTCGGCACGCCCGTCGAGAACAGCCCCTGGGGCACGGCGGGCGCGCCCTCGGCGTAGACCGAGGAGGGCCCGCCGGACAGGATGATCGCCTTGGGCTTCTTGGCCAGCATCTCCTCGACCGGCATCGTCGAGGGGACGATCTCGGAGAAGACATGGCACTCACGCACCCGCCTGGCGATCAGCTGCGCGTACTGCGCGCCGAAGTCGACGACGAGCACTGTGTCGAACTCAGACACCGAGAGGACCCCCCAAAGGCGAATGCGGTGCTCCAAGTGTATCGGGGGGTGAACCTAGAGGATGCTGCCTATCAGCCCCAACGGCGGCGAGCCCAGATCGAACAGGGCCTTGTGGAAGCGCTGCAGTGTGAAGCCGGCGCCCCACTCCTTGCGCGCCTGCTCGCGTAGGTCGAGGATGAGCAGCTTGCCCCAGGTGTAGCGGCCATAGGTGGGGTCGAACGTGGCCCGCCTCGCCTCCGACAGCGCGGCCGGTCCGGACAGGTTCGTGTCGGACTCGAAGCGCCGGGCACCGTCCTCGACCGTCATCTGGCCGGTGTGCACGCCGATGGCGCAGGCCAGCCGGGTGACGCGGATCAGCGCCTCCACCCAGACGCCGATCTCGAAGCGCGGGTCCTGGGCCTCGAACCCCTCCTCGACACACAGCTCCTCGGCGTAGTGCGCCCAGCCCTCGACGAACGCCATCGACTGCAGCAGCCGCCGGACGTCCGAGCCGGCCCGGCGCAGGGCGCGGCCGTGCGAGAAGTGCCCGGGGGCGACCTCGTGCACGTTGATCGCAGGCAGGGTGGTGTCGCTGAAGACCTCCAGCCACTCCTCGATGTCCCGCGCGGGCCAGGAGGGGTCGGGCGGGGTGATGTGGTAGTAGGAGGGACCTTCCGGCTCGCCGGGAGAGTTCCACGACATCATCGCCATCGCCCAGCGGCGCGACGGGGGCGCCAGGCCGACCAGGCACTCGCCGTCGTGGTAGGGCACCAGATCCTTCTCGCGGGTGAACGCGATGGCCTTCTCGGTGCCGATCCTGGCCGCCTCGATGACACCGTCGGCGTCGGGGTGCTGCTTGACCAGCTCGCGTACGACGTCGAGCGGTGGCTCGCCCGGCCGCCCCAGCTTGGCGCAGGACTCGGTGAGCAGCGCCATGAGCCGGTCGCGCTCGGCGTCGGCGCGCTCGGCCAGCCATCCGAGATCGACGGGGAGCCCCTCGGTGGCGCCCATCAGCTGGGCCAGCGCCTCGCCGCCGAGCGACGCGTCGGGGTCGCCGACCGCCGCCGCCCGCTCGACGTGCGCGACCAGCAGGCCGTGCGCGTCGAGCGCGGCCTGGTCCGTGACACCGGCACCCAGGCCCTGGGCGGCCGTGACCAGCGACCGCGCGACGGGCGCGCTGACCCGGTCGAGCGCGGCGATCGCGTTCGCCACCGCCTCCGGCCAGAGCGCCAGGTGCGCGGCCTTGGCGGCCTCGCGCTCGGCCTCCGGCGCGTAGTCGCGGTCGTAGCAGGCCAGGTCGAGGTTCGACAGGTGGGGCAGCGGGTTGCTCCGATGCAGCTCCAGCTCGCCGAACTGGGTGCGCAGGCCGTCCTCGAAGATCCGGAGATGCGCCGAGTCGTACGGGTCGGCCGGTGCGGCGCCTTCGCCAAGCCGCGCCAGCCCGGCCCGTACGCCTTCCGGCGACAGGTCCTGGATCCTGCCGTCGTACTCGTGCCTGCCGCCCGCCTCGCGCGCTTCGGCCATGTTCAGGTCTGTGATGGCACGGAGCCTGGGGTCGAGTTCCGTCATGTCGCCGACGCTAGCGCACGCCTTTGATCTTGAGGAGTCCAGCGAGAGATCATCAGAGATGTGACAATGATCCGCATGTCCCTCCGGATCACCACGCTCGCCGAGCGTCCCGAGTTCGCGCCCGCTTTATGGGAGATGGACAGCTCGTGGCGCGTCTTCATGCTCCAAGACCCGATCGCCGACCTGTTCTACCCGGTCGCCGCGACGGACTACGCCGAATACGTGCTGGTGGCCGATGACGACGCCGAACCCGGCCGGATAGTGGCCAGAGCCTGCATGATCCCCTTCGCGACCAGGGGCGCCGAGCTGCCCGACGACGGCTGGGACGGGGTGATCCGCCACGGCTGGCTGGCCGTCAAGCGGGACCGCCCCCTGGACGCCGTCTCCGCGCTGGAGATCACCGTCAGGACCGACCTGCTGGGCTCGGGGCTGTCACCGCTGATGCTGGCCGCGATGCGCGACCAGGCCGCGCGGCTGGGGTTCCGCGAGCTCGTGGCCCCGGTCCGGCCGAACCAGAAGCACCTCGAACCACACACGCCCATGACGGAGTACGCCTTCAGGTCCCGGGACGACGGCCTGCCGCATGACGCCTGGCTACGCGTGCACGTGCGGGCGGGCGCGACGATCGTCAAGGTCGCGCCGCGCTCGATGGTCATCCCGGGCACGCTCGCCGAGTGGCGCGGGTGGACCGGCCTGCCGTTCGACCGGTCCGGCCCGGTCGAGGTCCCGGGCGCCCTCAACCCCGTGCACTGCGACGTGGCGCACAACCACGCCATCTACGTCGAGCCGAACGTCTGGGTCAGCCATCCGCTCTAAGAGAGCGTCACCCGTTCGCCCGGCTCCAGCAGGTGTACGCGGTCGCCGAGCCCGGCGAGTGACTTGACCAGCGTGTCCCGGCCCTGCGTGAAATGGCCCCAATGCTCGAAGTGCAGCGGCACCACGTGACGGGCGCCCAGGATCTCGGCCGCCTCGGCCACGTCGTCGCTGGTCAACGTCAGGTACGCGTCACCTACCAGCGGCGTACGCGCCCCTCCGGCGAACAGCACCGCCACGTCCACCGCCCCCACGCGCCCCGCGATGTCCCTGACCACGTCCAGCGAGGCGTTGTCCCCGCTCACGTACACAGTCGGCAGCCCCTCGCCGCTCAGCACGAACCCGGTCACCTCACCCACCAGGTGCTCGCTCCCGTCGGGCCCGTGCTGCGCGGGCACGCCGGTCACCCGCAGCGCGCCGCCACCAGGCCGGGCGAGATCGGTGTGCGTCCAGTTCGGCAGCGCCCGGACCGGCTCGCCGATCCGCTCGGCCGCCGACCCCGTCGACAGCACCACCGGCGCCGAGGACAGGAAGGCGCGGCCGGCCTTGTCGAGATTGTCGGGATGCTGGTCGTGTGAGAGCAGCACGGCGTCCACGGTCCCGGCGTCGCCCGGCCCGAACGCCGGTCCGGCCGTTTTGACCAGCGCCCGGTTCCCGATCGGGTAGTCACCCGGCGGGTCGAACGTGGGGTCGGTCAGCAGCCGCACCCCACCGATCTCCAGAACCGCGGTCGGGCCGCCCACGTAACGAATCTCCATGGAGATCACGACATTCGCGCCGGACGCGATATTCCGGGGTAGTGGTCATATCCCAACGATCGCAGCGGCCGCGCAGGCGGCGAGGTCCTCGCGTAGCCGACGCTGCTGCTCCTGGGACAACGGTGAGAACAGCTGCCGTTCGATGGCGCGCACGGCGACACTGGCCTCGCGCAGCGTCGACTGTCCAGCTCGGGTGAGCTCGGTGGGCAGGGCCCGCCCAGAAGCGGCGTGATCAGGCCTGGTGAGCAGGCCCCGCTCTTGGAGCCGGCGAAGTACGAGGTTCATCGACTGGCGGGTGACGAAGGCGCGGCGGGCGAGTTCGGAGTTGGACAGTCCCGGATGCCGTCCGAGCAGTTCGAGGCATGCGTATTGGGCAACGGTGAGACCCAGTGGACGCAGCACCTCATCCATCGCGGTGTGCAGTGAGGCTTGCACCTGCTTGAGGACGTAGCCCACCGACTGGTCAAGGTCGCCTACGGTCTCTTCTTGCTCCATGTCAGCATTCTGACATACCCTCCTATGTCAGCAGACTGACATAGGAGGAAGCTCATGAGTGGACAGGTCACGTACTTCGAGCTGCCGAGCACCAACATCGAAGCAACCCAGCGGTTCTGGGGCTCGCTGTTCGGTTGGACGTTCTACGAGGGCAACTTCCCGGGCTACTCGATGATCCAGGGGCCCGACCCCATGGGCGGAGCGCCGCACGACGATTCGTCACGACACCCGCGCATCTTCTTCGCCGTCGACGACATCACCGCCGCCGTTGCCCGGGTCCGCGAACTCGGCGGCACGGCAGAAGATCCGGTCAGCATCCCCTCTGGTGCCTACGCCCACTGCACAGATGATCAGGGCGTGGAGTTCAGCCTGTCCGAACAGGCCGGAGACCAGGATTGAATCGCATCGAGATCGGCGAGCCAGAACCCAAGGGATCCGAACCTCTCGTGAGAGGGTTGCTGCCGCTGGCGCTGGCAACCTTCGCGGTCGGCACCGACGCGTTCGTGATGGCCGGTCTCCTGCCGGCCATCGCCGCCGACCTTGAGGTAGGCATGCCGGCCGCCGGTCAGCTGGTGACAGTGTTCGCACTGACGCTCGCTGTCGCCGCGCCGATTCTGAGTTGGCTGCTGAGCCCACTGGATCGTCGCAAGGTTTTGCAGCTGGCCCTGATCGTGTTCGTCATCGGCAACGTCTTCACGGCACTCAGCCCGAGCTATCCGATCGCGCTGTCAGCCCGGATTCTCACAGCGGCCGGGGCGGCCACCATCACCGCCACCGCGTCGAGTGCGGCTGTCGCGATTACGCCTCCCGAACGCCGGGGGCGTGCCATGGCGGTGGTCATCGGTGGATTGACGCTGTCCACCGCGCTAGGCATGCCGCTGGGCAACTTGATCGGCGGCATCGACTGGCGCCTCACACTCTGGGCGGTCGCTGCCCTTGGCGTCATTGCCGTGATCGGCATCTCGGTAGCGCTGCCCAAGGTCGTGCTGCCGGCGACAAGCCTTATGGCCCGCCTGGCTCCGCTGCGCCAGCCCAAGGTGCTCTCCCTTTTGGTCGTGACGTTGCTGGTGATGGCCGGACATTACGCCGTCTACACCTACATCGCAGCAGTGACGGCCGGCGCCACGACCGGATCGTTTCCCCAGGCCCTCACCATGATTCTGTTCGTCTGGGGTGTCGGAGTCCTGGTTGGCAACGTCTTCGCCGGCCATCTCGTGGACAAGCGTCCGGTACGCGGGGTCGCAGTCGGAGCACTCGCCGGCGGCACCGTGCTGCTCGCGATCAGCCCACTCACGGTTGGCAACCTGGCCATTGCGAGCGTCTGGGCCGCCATCTGGGGCGCCACCGACGGAATGGCCTCGGTGGTGCAGCAACACCGGCTGGTGACCTTCGCACCCGCCTCATCACCAATGCTCCTTGGTCTCAACTCGTCCGCGATCTACCTCGGTGTAGCGATCGGTGGCGGACTTGGCGGTCTGGCCCAGGAGTGGCTGTCGGTCACCTTGCTCGGCGTTCCCGCCGCAGTCCTGGCACTGCTCGCCACCACCATCACCGTCGTGGAGGGGAGGGTCGGCCCGCTCACGCGCGCAGGCCGTCGATGATCCGCCGCACGGACCGGTGGCAGAGCGCGCGGAAGCCGGCCTCGTCCATCGCGACGCGCCCGCTCAGGTACTGCTGGACCAGCCCCTGCGCACACGACGTGACGGCCAGCGCCACCTCCAGCGGGTCGTCGCGACGCAGCACGCCGGTACGCATCCCCTCCTCGACGAACTCGACGACCACGGTGAACGGCGGCCCCTGCCCTTCGCGGAAGTCCTCGGGGAAGCGCCGAGCCTGCGCCCAGGCGTCCGACATCAGGAACGAGTACAGGTGCGGCCGGCCGAGCGCGAAGTCGAGGAAGCCGTCGAGCAGGACGTCGATCCGCTCCTCCAGCGTGCCGGACCGCGGCAGTCGCGCCCATTCGGCGGCCAGTTCGCGACCGCTGGCGGTGGCGATGGCCCGCAGCAGCGCCTCGCGGTTCGGGTAGTGGCGGTAGATCGCCATCGCGGTGACGCCGACGGCCTCGCCGACCCGACGCATGCTCACCGCCTCGGCGCCCTGCTCGACGAGGATCCGCTGCGCGACGTCCGCGATGCGGGCGGCCGTTCCCTGCTCCTTCACGTATACAACGTATACCTACTTCAGGCGCAGCCTCTTCATCGTCTTCAGGGTGGTGACCAGGACGTTCGCCCATTTGTCGTACGTCATCGCGAGAGGCGGCTCGAAGCCCAGCCACGTGGCCTGCGCGGCGACGGTCTGCGCCTCGGTGTAGCGGAGCAGACCCTCGGCGCCGTGCCTGCGGCCCAGCCCGGACGCCTTCATGCCGCCCATCGGCGCGTCATAGGAGGCGTACGCCGAGCCGTACCCCTCGTTGATGTTGACCGTGCCCGCCTTGATCCTGGTGGCGAGCGCGCGACCGCGCGTCAGGTCGGAGGTCCAGACGGAGGCGTTGAGCCCGTAGATGGTGTCGTTGGCCAGCGTGACCGCCTCGTCGTCCGAGGAGAAGCGGTAGAGGCCGACCACCGGCCCGAACGTCTCATTGCGGCAGAGCCGCATGTCCTCGGTGATCCCGGTGAGCACGGTCGGCTCGTAGAACAGCGGGCCGAGGTCGGGCCTGGCCTTGCCGCCGGTCAGCACCGTGGCGCCGTGGGCCACGGCGTCGTCCACGTGCGCGCTGACCGCGTCCAGCTGGCGCTGGGAGGTCAGCGAGCCCATCTGGACCGACCAGTCGTGGCCCGCGCCCAGCTTCAGTCCGGCCGTCTGCTCGGCGAAGCGCGCCGCGAAGGCGTCGAACACGGCGGTGTGCACGTACAGGCGCTCGATCGACAGGCAGAGCTGGCCCGCGTTGGTGAAGCAGGCGCGGATCGCGCCCTGGACGGCGAGGTCCAGGTCGGCGTCGTCGAGCACCACCATCGGGTTCTTGCCGCCGAGCTCCAGCGAGCAGCCGATGAGCCGCTTGGCGGCCTCCTCGGCGATCTTCCTGCCGCCCCGGGTGGAGCCGGTGAAGGCCACGTAGTCGGCGCCGTCGAGCAGCGCGTCGCCGACCTCGGCGGGCTCGCCGAGCACGACCTGCCAGACCTCGCGCGGCAGCCCCAGCTCGGCCAGCAGGTCGATGGTCCACAGCGTCGACAGTGCGGTCTGGGTGTCGGGCTTGTGCACGATGGCGTTGCCCGCGAGCAGCGCGGGCACGGCGTCGGTGACGCCCAGGGAGAGCGGGTAGTTCCACGGTGTGATCAGCGCGACCACGCCCTTGGGCTGGCGCAGCTCCGTCACCCGGGTGGCGACGGGGAAGATGCCGGCCCGCCGGCGCGGGGCGAGCAGGCGGGGGGCGCGCCGGGCGAAGTAGAGGCCGCAGCCCGCCACGTCCAGCACCTCTTCGAAGGCGTGCTTGCGGGCCTTGCCGGTCTCGTTCTGGACGATGTCGAGGATCTCGTCCCTGCGGTCCAGGATCGCGTCGTGCAGAAGCAGGAACGGCCGCGCCCGCTCCGCGATCGGCCGCGCGGCCCACTCCGCCTGCGCCGACCTGGCCTTCTCATATGCCGCACGTACGTCATCCGCCCCGGAAACGGGCAGTTGAGCGAGCGGTTCGCCGGTGAACGGTGCGGTGATCTCGATGGTCTTGCCGCTGGACGTCACGTGCATAGGAAGCAGGGTATTCCGGATCGCTACTGGCGGGTAGTTTTTGCCAATCCGTGGCATGGGGACAGAATCCTTTCATGCCAACCTTCGCGCCACTCAGACCGGGAGACCCCGAGAGGCTGGGAGGTCTGCCCCTCCTGGGCCGGCTGGGCGAAGGCGGCCAGGGCGTCGTCTACCTGGCCAGAGACCCCGCGGGCACGCACGTGGCCGTCAAGTGGCTGCGCCCTGATCAGGCCGGCGACCAGGTGAGCGTGGACCGGTTCCTGCGCGAGGTCCAGGTCGCTCAGCAGGTCGCGCCGTTCTGTACCGCCGCGGTGCTCGGCACGGGCATCGAGCAGGACCGCCCGTACATCGTCAGCGAGTTCATCGAAGGCTCCTCCCTCCAGAAGGTCGTCCAGGAGGAGGGCCCGCGCACCGGCACGTCCCTGCACCGCCTGGCCATCGGCACGGCGACCGCGCTGGCCGCGATCCACCAGGCCGGGATCGTGCACCGTGACTTCAAACCGGCCAACGTGATCATCGGGGCCGACGGGCCGCGGGTGATCGACTTCGGCATCGCCAGGGCGCTCAACGCCACCTCGACGATCAGCAGCATGCCGGTGGGCACGCCTTCGTACATGCCGCCCGAGCAGGTGATGGGCCACACCGTCGGGCCGGCCGCCGACCTGTTCTCGTGGGGCAGCACGATGGTGTTCGCCGCCTCGGGCCGCTCGCCGTTCGGCAGCGACACGATGCCCGCGGTGATCAACCGGGTGCTCAACCACCAGCCGGACCTCGGCGTGCTGCAGGGGCCGCTGCTCGACGTGGTGGCCGCGTGCCTGGCCAAGGATCCGGCGCAGCGGCCGACGGCCGAACAGGTGATCATGCGCCTGCTGCAGCACCCGGTGCCCAACTCCGGCATGCTCGCCCAGGCAGCGGCGGCGGCCGCCCCGGCGGAGCCCTGGCGCCCGCAGCACAGCCAGCCGCCTATGACCGGTCAGCCCACCATGGGGCCGCCTTCCTTGGGCGGCCATCACAGCCAGCCCTCCATGCCCGGCGGGCCTTCCTCGATGCCCGGCGGGCCGCATTCGGCGCCTGGCCACCACGGACCGCCGTCCATGTCCGGTCACCACGGCCAGCCCCCGATGGGCGGCGGGCCGCCTTCGATGCCTGGCCACCACGGACCGCCCCCTGGGGGTGGATACCCGCACACGACCGACCACCGCGCGACGCGCCCGGGCTCCCACGACCCCCGCTACGGCCCGAAGAAGAGCCGGGCCCCCATCGTCATCGGCGTGACCGTGACCGTCGCACTGCTCGTCCTCGCCGGTGTCGCCGTGATCATCGGCCAGACCAAGCCCCCGGCCACCGCCTCACGCTACGACCGCGCGGCGGCCTCGGCGTCCGCCAGGAAACCCAGCGCCACACCGACGGGCGTACCTCGGACGGGCACGAAGAGGCAACTGCCGGGCGGCTCCATCTCGGTGTACGAGAACGCGGCCGACCCGAGCACGCTGACCTCGTACGAGGTCTACAACAAGAAGGCCGACGACTGGATCGACTACGCCCGCAACTCCCTGCGCGGCACGTTCACCAAGTACTCCCGCAACTGGGAGTCGCTGGTCTCCCCCGACGGCCGCTCCCTGGCCGGCCGCGGCCGTAACTACACCTCCGACAACTACGACTCGGTGATCATCACCGACCGGAAGACGGGCGACAAGACGTCGATCAAGACCGTGCGCAAGCCGCTGATCAGCAGCATCCGCGCCTGGTCGAAAGACGGCTCGAAGATCCTGCTCAACATCGAGAAGGAGACCGGCAAGAACTGGCTCTACCTCGGCTTCGTCATCGTGGACGTGGAAGCGGAGGACGCCAAGGTGGTCACCGTGGCCGACACCTCGGTCCGTAAGACCGCCTACGGCTGGGACGGCGACGAGGAGGGCGTGGTCAACATGTCCCCTGGGCAGGGGCTGCGCTTCTTCGACAGCACGGGCAAGGCCACCCGTACCCTGGCGAACATCGGCACGCTGGCCTCGGGCACGCAGGACATCTTCTCCCCTTCCGGCAAAGTCTTCGTCACCAACTGCCCCAAGGGCGGCGACGGCGACCACTGCGTCTGGGACGCGCGGACCGGCGACCGGATCCGCCGGTACACCTCCGACTGCGACAAGGTTCTCGGCTGGTACGACGAGACCCACGTCTACTGCTGGGAGCAGGACAATTCCGTCAGGGACGAGATCCAGGTGGTGGACTTCAAGGGCAAACTGGTCCGCAAACTGCTCGACATCCCCGAGAACCTTGACTTCAGTCCTGTCTTCACCGTCAATCCCGGTGGATGATCCTGAACCACCCGGCCCGGAGATCCGTCAATGAGGGCATGAAGACGCTGATCCGTACCGTCGTGGCCGGCGCGGCCCTCGCTACGGCCATCTCCGCCTGCACCTCCGCTCCGGAAGGCACGGCGCCCACGAAGCAGCGCCTGCCGGCCATCCGCCTGGTCTCCTACAACGGCTGCGACGACATGCTCGCCGGGCTACGCGAGCACGCGGCCGGCAACGTCAGCCAGTGGGGCTTCGGCGGGGCGATGCCCATGTTCATGACCCGTGAGAAGTCGGCGTCCGCCGACGCCGCCCCGGAGCACTCCACAACCAACACCCACGAGGCGGGTGTGGACGAGCCCGACCTGGTCAAGACCGACGGCAACCGGGTCATCACGGTCACGGGCGGCACGCTGCGGATCATCGACACGGCCACCAGGAAGGTCACCGGGTCACTCAAGCTCACCAAGGCGAACGAGCCCGCCTACGCCCCCGCCGACCTGCTCGTCTCGGGCGATCGCGCGCTGGTGCTCTTCCGAGGGGGCGACATCATGTACAAGGGGTTCGCGCCTGTCGGCCAGACCAGATACCTGCTCGTGGACCTGGCCGGTGCGGAGCCCAAGCTGCTCGGCACGATCAAGCCGCAGGGCACGTACGTGGACGCCAGGATGGTCGGCTCGACCGTCAGGCTCGTCACCCGCAGCCAGCCCGACATCACCTTCCCGCAGCCGAAGGAGAACGCCTCCGAGGCCGAGATGAAGAAGGCGAACGAGGCGGCGGTACGCCAGGCGCCGCTCACCGCCTGGCTGCCCAAGATCGAGATCACCGACGCGGCCGGGACCGTCACCAAGAAGGCGGTCGACTGCGCGCGGGTCAGCCACCCGGCCGACTACACCGGCACCTCGCTGCTGACCGTGCACACCATCGACCTGGCCCAGGGGCTCACGGACGCGGGCACCGACCCGATCAGCCTCGCGGCCGACGGCGACACGGTCTACGGCACCGGTCAGAGCCTCTACGTGACCAGCAACCCGCGCTGGTGGTGGCCGGTCCCGATGGCGGCCGTCGAGGACACGCCCCAGGCCCCCGCCACCGAGCCCGACCCGGCCGAGCCCAGCCCCTCGGCCAAGGTCACCCTCAGCCCCGAGCCCACCCCGACCGCCCCGCCCGAGGAGACCGAGGTACACCGGTTCGACATCAGCAAGGCGGGCCCGCCCTCCTACGTGGCCTCCGGCAAGGTGCCGGGACGGCTGCTGAACCAGTACTCGCTGTCGGAGTACGAGGGCAACCTGCGCGTCGCCACCACGCTCAACTCCGCGGACCAGAAGACCAGCGCCAGCAGCGTCTACGTGCTCAAGGCCGACACGCTGGACAAGGTGGGCGAAGTAGGCGGTCTGGGCGAGGGTGAGCGCATCTACTCGGTCAGGTTCATCGGCCCGGTCGGCTACTGCGTCACGTTCAAGCAGGTCGACCCGCTCTACACGCTCGACCTGCGCGACCCGGCCGCCCCCAAGGTGACCGGCGAGCTGAAGATCACCGGCTACTCCGCGTACCTGCACCCCGGCAACGACGGCCGGCTGATCGGCATCGGTCAGGAGGCCAGCGACAAGGGCCGGACGCTCGGCACGCAGATCTCACTCTTCGACGTCAGCAACCCGGCGAGCCCGCGGCGGCTGTCGCAGATGTTCCAGAAGGACTCGGGCTCCGAGGCCGAGTGGGACCCGCACGCGTTCCTGTACTGGCCCAAGACCGGCCTGTCCGTGGTCCCGCTGAACACCTACTCGGAGAAGAACGAGGAGATCGGCGCCATGGTCCTGAAGATCGACGACACCGCGGTGACGAAGCTCGGCATGATCAAGCATCCGGTCCAGAAGCAGAAGGACGCCACGTACCAGCCGAGCATCCAGCGCGCGATGGTCATCGGCGACTCGATCTGGACCGTCTCCACGGACGGCGTCCAGGTCAACGACATGAACACGCTGGCCGAACAGGCCTACATCCCGCTCCACTGAGCCAGTCCTCCCGCGGAGGGGGCGCCGGCCACCCCGGCCGGCGCCCCGGATCACTCGCCGGTCGCGCCGTCGGCCAGTTCGCGGGCGATGTCGAGGTGCCCGGCGTGCCTGGCGTACTCCTGCAGCACGTGGAACATGGTCCAGGCGAGCGTCGGCGGCGTTCTGGGCGGCTGGAAGCGCCCGATCGTCGAGGCCAGGTCGGCCAGATCACCCGCCTCGGCCACGACGCGCCTGGACCGTTCGCACTGCGCCAGGAAGAACGCCCTCACCTCGTCATACGGCTCGGTGGCCGACCAGCGCCCATCGGGGCCGTCGTCGCCGTAGGGGTCGTCGATCTCCTGACCCGCGAAGTCCCAGCAGAACCAGCGCCGCTCCATGTAGGCGAGATGCTTGAGCAGCGCCACCGGCGTCCACCCGGAGGGCACCCGGCTGACCTCAGGATCCGGCAGCCCGTCGAGCTTGCGCAGGATGACGTCGCGGTAGTAGTCGAGGTAGCCCGCGAGCAGCTCCCGCGGATCCGCGAGGTCCTTGGACGGCTCGTCCATCATTGCTCCGGCGTCGCGACGGGCACGATCTCGGGGGCGCCGAGCCGGATCGCGTCGGCCTCCTGGTCGGTGTCCTGCTCCTGGGACAGGCGTTCGGCCTCGACCCGCTTGGTGAAGTACTCGACCTCGCGCTTGACCTGCTCGCCGTCCCAGCCGAGCGGCTCGGCGAGCAGTTCGGCGGCCTCACGGGCGCTGCCCAGGCCGCGGTGGAAGGTCTCGATCGAGATGTGCGTACGCCTGCTCAGCACGTCGTTGAGATGCCGGGCGCCCTCGTGGGTGGCCGCGTAGACGATCTCCGCGCGCAGGTAGTCGTCGGCCCCGCCGAGCGGCCGGGCCAGCGACCTGTCGCGGTCGATCAGTTCCAGGACCTCGTCGACGAGCGAGCCGTAGCGCTGGAGCAGGTGCTCGATGCGGGCCACGTGCAGGCCCGAGGTCTCGGCGAGCCGGTGCCGGGCGTTCCAGCGGGCCTGATAGCCCTCGGCGCCCACGAGCGGGATGCGGTCCGTGCACGACCTCGGGACGCGCTGGTCGAGCCCGTGGGCGACGGCATCGACGGCATCCTTCGCCATAACCCGATAAGTCGTATATTTTCCGCCGGCGATCATCACCAGGCCGGGGACCGGATGCGCCACCACGTGCTCGCGCGACAGCTTCGACGTCTCCTCCGACTCCCCCGACAGCAGCGGGCGCAGCCCCGCGTAGACCCCCTCGACGTCGTCACGCGTCAGCGGCACGGACAGCACGGCGTTCACGTGGTCGAGCAGGTAGTCGATGTCGACCCGCGACGCCACGGGATGCGCCTTGTCCAGCCGCCACTCGGTGTCGGTGGTGCCGATGATCCAGTGCCGCCCCCACGGAATCACGAAAAGAACCGATTTTTCGGTGCGAAGGATGATCCCGGTGAGCGAGTGGATCCGGTCCCGCGGCACCAGCAGGTGGATCCCCTTCGACGCCCGTACGTGGATCTGGCCCCGGCCGCCGACCAGCTCCTGGATGTCGTCGGTCCACACGCCGGTGGCGTTGACCACCTGCCGGGCGCGTACCTCCAGCTCGGCACCGGTCTCCAGGTCGCGCACGCGTACCCCGGTGACCCGCTCCCCCTCCCGCAGGAACCCCACGACCTGCGCCCGCGGCGCCACGTGCGCGCCGTAGGTGGCGGCCGTCCGCAGCATCGTCATCACGTAGCGCGCGTCATCGACCTGCGCGTCCCAGTACTGCACCGCGCCGGTGAACGCGGCCCGCTTCAACGCCGGCGCCAGCCGCAACGCCCTGCTCCTGGACAGGTGCCGATGCCCCGGCACCCCGCGCGCCAGCCCCGAGGCGAACCCCAGCGCGTCGTACAGGGCCACCCCCGCCCCCACATACGGCCGCTCCCACCCGAAGTGGGTCATCGGAAACAGGAACGGCACCGGCCGCACCAGATGCGGCGCGAGCCGCTGCAACAGCAGTGCCCGCTCCTGGAGCGCCTCCCTGACCAGATCGAAGTTGAGCTGCTCCAGGTAACGCAGGCCGCCGTGGATCAGCTTGGAGGAGCGCGACGACGTTCCGGAAGCGAAGTCGCGCGCCTCCACCAGGCCCACGTCGAGCCCTCGGGTGACGGCGTCGAGCGCGACCCCCGCGCCGACCACGCCGCCGCCGACCACGACCACGTCGAGCTCCTGCGACGCCATCCGATCCAGCGCCGCGGTCCGCTCTCCAGGCCCAAGCCGGGCGATTCCCCTTCCCGCCATGACCCTCCTCTTACCCGCCGCAGCCCGTCGTGCGACAAACCGCTCTCTCTTCTTGTACGGCACGCATGGGTTACCCGCCACCCGGCGACAGTGGCAGGGGACGGAGACCGAGGCGGGACCCGATCAGGCGCGGATGACCTTCACGCCCGCGTCCGTCAGCTCATTGGCGAGGCTGTCGGAGAGCTGTGCGTCGGTGACGAGGGTGTCGATCTGGTTGGTGGGACAGATGCGGGAGAACGCCCGCTTGCCGATCTTCGAGGAGTCGGCCACCACCACGACCTGCGAGGCGCGGCTGATGAGCAGGTAGTTGACGCTCGCCTCCCCCTCGTGGTGGGCCGAGGCGCCCAGCTCCACGTCGAGCGCGTCCACGCCGAGGAAGGCCACGTCGAGTGTCACCTGTTCGAGCACGCCCGAGGCCAGCGGCCCGATGAGCTCGTAGGACTGCGGCCGGGCCACCCCGCCCGTGACCACGATCTTGACGTGCTGCCGGACGGTGAGCTCGGAGGCGATGTTCAGGGCGTTGGTGACGATGGTGAAGCCCGTCTCCAGCGCCGGGCTGGTCGCCAGCGTGCGGGCCAGCTCGGAGGTCGTGGTGCCGCCGTTGAGCCCGATCACGGCGCCCGGCGAGACCAGCTCGGCCGCGGCGGCGGCGATGCGGTGCTTCTCGTCGGCGTGCCGCGCCGTCTTGTAGCGCAGCGGGAGGTCGTAGCTGACGCTCTGGGCGACCGCGCCGCCCCGCGTGCGCATGAGCATCTGTTGCTGGGCGAGCTGGTCGAAATCACGGCGGATCGTGGCGGTGGAGACATCGAGCGACTGGGCGGCCTCCTCGACGGAGAGCCGTCCTTCCTGCGCGAGCAGCTCGAGAATCGCGTTCCAACGATCGTATCGGGACACGATGCCTCCCCTTTGAGATCCGTCGGGTGCAAGCGTGGCACAACCTGGCAGGTCAGGCTACCAGTGCACATTTCTGCTCTGTTCTGATATAAAAAAAGCAGAAACAATCAATCCCGGGGAGGCAAGTGGTGACCACCCACACCGAGGCCGAGATCGGCTCCCAGCCCGAGTGCTGGCGCCGCGCCGTCGACAACGTGCCCGCCGACGCGCTGCCCCGCCCCGGAGAGCGGGTGGCCGTGGTCGGCTGCGGGACGTCGTGGTTCATCGCGATGGCCTACGCCACGCTGCGGGAGCAGGCGGGGCAGGGCGAGACCGACGCGTTCGCCGCCTCTGAGGCCCCGGCCGGACGCGCGTACGACCGCGTGCTGGCCCTGACGCGTTCCGGCACCACGACGGAGGTGCTCGAGCTCCTGCGTAGGACCGGCGCCAGGACCACGGCCATCACCGCCGACCCAAACACACCGGTCATGACGGCCGCCGACGACGTCATCGTGCTCGACTACGCCGACGAGCAGTCGGTCGTGCAGACCCGGTTCGCCACCACCCAGCTCGCCATGCTCCGCGCCAGCCTCGGCGAGGACCTCACCCAGGCGATCGACGACGCCGAGCAGGCAGTGTCGGCCGCGCTCCCCGACGAGCTCGTCGGCGCCGAGCAGTTCAGCTTCCTCGGCACCGGCTGGTCGGTGGGCCTGGCCCAGGAGGCCGCGCTGAAGATGCGCGAGGCGTCACGGTCGTGGACCGAGGCCTACCCGGCGATGGAATACCGGCACGGCCCGATCAGCATCGCCGGCCCCGGCCGCGTCACCTGGATGCTCGGCACCGCCCCCGAGGGCCTGCGCGAGCAGGTCGTGGAGACCGGCGGCACGTTCTTCCAGACCGATCTCGACCCGATGGCCGAGCTGATCAGGGCGCAGCGGGTCGCGGTCGCCAGGGCGTTCGCGCGTGGCCTCGACCCGGACGAGCCCTTGCACCTCACCCGATCTGTGATTCTTTCTTCATGAGCCTTACTCTTGCCGACGCCCGCATCGTGACCGCCGAGGGAGTTCACGACGGGTGGTTGACCATCGAAGACGGCCGCATCACGCATGTCGGGCACGGAGCCGCGCCCCGCGCGGGCCACAGCCTGGGCGGGCGGCACGTGGTGCCCGGCTTCGTCGACATACACAACCATGGCGGAGCCGGCGGCTCGTTCCCGACCGGCGAGCATGACGGCGCGCGTGAGGCGGTGGCGCTGCACGAACGCCACGGCACCACGACGATGGTGGCCAGTCTGGTGACCGGCGCGCCGGACGACCTGGCCCGCGCCACGGCGTCGCTGGCCGAGCTCTGCGACGACGGCCTGCTGGCCGGCATCCACTTCGAAGGCCCGTACATCTCCCGGGCCCGTTGCGGTGCCCACAACCCTGAGCTGCTGCGCGATCCGTCACCGCAGGAGTTCGCCGGGCTGCTCGCGGCCGGACGCGAGCATGTCCGGATGCTGACCATCGCTCCGGAGCTGCCCGGCGCCCTGGACACGATCCGCGCGGCCGCCGCCGAGGGCGTGATCGCCGCGCTCGGCCACAGCGACGCCACCTACGAGCAGACGCTGGCGGGCATCGAGGCCGGTGCGACCGTGGCCACGCACCTCTACAACGCGCTGCCGCCGCTCGGCCACCGCACCCCGGGCCCCGTCGCCGCGCTGCTGGAGGACGAGCGGATCACGATCGAGCTCATCAACGACGGCGTGCACGTGCACCCGGCCATGCTGCGGCTGGCCTACGAGGTGGCCGGGCCCGCGAGGACCGCGCTGATCACGGACGCGATGGCCGCCGCCGGCATGGGCGACGGTACGTACGTGCTGGGCTCCATGGACGTGATCGTCGCCGACGGGGTGGCCCGGCTGGCCGAGGGCGGCTCGATCGCGGGCAGCACGCTCACCATGGACGTGGCCTTCCGCCGCACCGTCCAGGAGGTGGGCCTGACGCTGCCGGAGGCGGTGCAGCTCACCTCCATGACGCCCGCCCGCGTGCTGGGCGTCGACGGCACCACCGGCTCGATCGCCGTGGGCAAGGCGGCCGATCTGGTGGTCCTGTCCGACGAGCTGGAGGTCGCGGGCGTGATGAAGCGCGGGGCCTGGATCGTGGAGCCCTGATGATCCTCACCGTGACGCTCAACGCCGCCCTCGACGTCACCTATGAGGTGCCCGGCGTCGACTGGGACGGGGTCAACCGGGTCGCCACCGTGCACCGGCGGGCCGGCGGCAAGGGCGTCAACGTGGCCCGCGTCCTGGCCGCGCTCGGCCAGGACGTGCTGGTCACCGGCCTGGCGGGCGGCCCGACCGGCCAGGCCGTCGAGGCCGACCTCCAGCGGGCCGGCCTGCCGCACGCCTTCGTGGGGATCGCGGCCGACTCGCGCACCACGCTGGTCGTCGCGGACTCCCCGCGAGCTGCTTCCCCGAGAACAGCGCTGTTCAACGAGCCGGGGCCCGAGGTCACGGCGGCCGAGTTCGGGCGCATGACCGGCCGTTTCACCGACCTGATGGCCACTGCGGAGGCCGTCGTCATCTCCGGCAGCCTGCCCAGGGGCGTGCCGCTCGACGCGTACGCGACGCTGGCCGCCATCGCCGCCGAGCACGGCGTGCCCGCCATCGTGGACGCCGACGGCGAACCGTTGCGGCACGCGCCCGGCGGCCGTCCCTCGATCGTCAAGCCGAACGCCGAGGAGCTCGCGCGGGCCGTGCCGGAAGGCGGTCCCGAGGAGGGCGCGCAGGCGTTGCGCGGTCGCGGGGCCGAGTCGGTGGTCGTGTCGATGGGCGCCGAAGGGCTACTGGCTGTCACGCCCGAGGGGGTCTTCCGGGCGCGCATGCCGTACAAGGTGGAAGGCAACCCGACCGGCGCCGGTGACTCGCTGGTCGCGGGGCTGGCGCTGGGGCTCGTGGAGCGGTCCCCGTGGCCCGAACGGCTCACCAGGGCGGCGGCGCTGGGAGCCGCGGCGGTCGCGGCGCCCGTGGCGGG
The DNA here is from genome assembly GCF_019396345.1 of Nonomuraea guangzhouensis. Classification (GTDB taxonomy): domain Bacteria; phylum Actinomycetota; class Actinomycetes; order Streptosporangiales; family Streptosporangiaceae; genus Nonomuraea; species Nonomuraea guangzhouensis. The sequence goes on from NZ_JAHKRM010000011.1 coordinate 185,064, forward strand.
CGACTTCGACCGCGACGTCTACGCCGACATCCACCCACGCATCGTCATCGTCTGAGGAACCGTCCAAGGAGTCGTCATGCCCCTCGCCCGAATCGGCGACATCGTCCGCGAATCACCCGCGGGGGTGGGCGCGTTCAATGTGATCCAGCTGGAGCACGCCACCGCCATCGTCGCGGGCGCCGAGGCCCTGGGCCTGCCGGTGGTCCTGCAGATCAGCGAGAACTGCGTCCGCTACCACGGCGCCCTGGCACCCATCGCGCTCGCCTGCCTGGCGGTCGCCAGGGGCGCCGCGGTGCCGGTGGCGGTGCATCTTGACCACGCCACCGGCCGCGCGCTGGTCGAGGAGGCGGTGGAGCTGGGGGTCGGCTCGGTGATGTTCGACGCGTCGGCGCTGCCCGACGAGGAGAACGTGGCCGCCACCGCCGACGTGGCCGCCTGGTGCCACGAGCGCGGCGTGTGGGTGGAGGCCGAGCTGGGCGAGGTGGGCGGCAAGGACGGCGTGCACGCGCCCGGCGCGCGGACCAAGCCGCACGAGGCGGTGGACTACGTGGCGCGCACCGGCGTCGACGCGCTGGCCGTCGCCGTGGGCACCTCGCACGCGATGACCACCAAGGACGCCGTGCTCGACCTGGCCCTCATCACCGAGTTGCGCGCCGTCGTGCCGGTCCCGCTGGTGCTGCACGGCTCGTCGGGGGTGCCCGACGACATCCTCCGCGAGGCCGTACGGCATGGCATGAAGAAGATCAACATCGCTACGCACCTGAACAAGGCGTTCACCGGCGCGGTGCGCGACTACCTCGCCGGGGACGCGAAGGTGGTCGACTCGCGCAAGTATCTGCGGGCGGGCCGCGACGCGGTGGCCCGCGAGGTGACCCACCTGCTGGGCGTCCTCACGGGCTGAGCTGTTTGCGCATCTCCACGATGAACCGGCCGTCGCGTTCCTTGCGGCCGATCACGACGTAGCCGAGCGACTCGTACAGGGCGATGTTCCTGGCCATTTTGACGTTGGTGTAGAGGCGCAGGGCGGGCAGGCCGAGCCGCCGCGCCTCCTGCTCGGCATAGGCCAGCAGGCTCCGGCCGATGCCCTTGCCGTGCAGGCCGGGGCGTACCGCCACGTTGTCGATGTAGAGCACCCCGTCCTCGGGGATCAGCACGATGAGCCCGTCGAGGTCGTCTCCGGTCACGTGCACCCGGCCCTCGGCGATGAGCGCGGCGTAGTCGGCCTCCATGGGCTTGGGCCGCGCGCCGATGACGGCCACCCACGGCTGGTAGGCCGCCTGTACGAGCTCCTCGACCGCGTCCCTGTCGGTCTCTTTCGCGATCCTCATGCGTTCTATGGTCGCAGCCTTGACACCACTCTAGGCGTAGTACTACGGTGAAATCACTTCAGTCTAAGTACTACATATGGAGTTAATCGGATGCGAAAGCTCACCTACTACGTGGCGATCTCCATCGACGGTTACATCGCCGGCCCGAACGGCGAGTTCGACTTCTATCCCGTGGCCGACGACCTGGCCGCGTACTGGAACGAGGAGGTCCCCGAGACCGTCCCCACCCACATCAGGAAGCAGCTCGGCTTCGACGCCCCCAACAAGCGCTTCGACACCGTGCTCATGGGCCGGGGCACCTACCAGCCGGGTCTCGACGTCGGCATGACCAGCCCCTATGCGCACCTGCGTCAGTACGTCTTCTCCACCACGATCCCGGAGATCCCCGACCCGGCCGTGGAGCTCGTCTCCGGCGACCCCCTCGCGCTGGTCCGCCGCCTGAAGGAAGAGGAGGGTGACCTCGGCATCTGGCTGTGCGGCGGCGGCAAGCTGGCGGGCACGCTGCTGCCGGAGATCGACGAGCTGATCGTCAAGGCCTACCCGGTGGTGGCAGGGTCGGGCATCGCCGCCTTCGACGGCGAGTTCCGCCCGACCCTGTTCAACCTGACCGCGACGCGCACGTTCGGCAACGGCACGGTCCTCATGACGTACGCGCGCTAGGAGTTGATCGCGCTCAGCAGCTCCTCGCGGTAATCGTCCATACTCTGGGGGTTCCCGTAGTCCCGGGAGTGGACGATCAGGCCGTCCCGCACCTGGACGACCATGATGTAGGACATGACGACGGACCGCCCCGAGGCGACGAGAGAGCCGTGGATGTCGAACTCCACGATGACCACCTCGGGGTCAGCGGTCTCGTGGATCAGCGCGTTGTCCGTCCGCTCCCAGCGCAGCACGCCGGCGGCGGCCTCGAACCTGGCCCGCAGCTCCTCCCGTCCCTGCGAGCGCCGGGGGACGCCGGCCGGGGCGAACGGTATCTCGATCACGACATCGGGGGCGTACAGGTCGGCCAGCCCCCCGTCCACGGAGGCCCGCAGGAACTGCTCGACGACCTCGCGGGTGGTCGGATGTGTGGGTACGGTCATGCGAACTCCCAGGTTCGGTAGAATCGGAACGGTTAACCCGCTTAGACGCTACGGAACGAGCGTTCCGCTTGTCAATCCGGGCACATGGGAGGTCACATGACGATCGCCGCACGCGCGGACGCCCGGCACAACCGCGCCCGCGTGCTGGAGGCCGCCCAGGAGGCGTTCGCGGCGGAGGGCCTGTCCGTGCCGCTCGACGCGATCGCCCGGCGCGCGGGCGTCGGCGCGGGCACCGTCTACCGGCACTTCCCCAGCAAGGAGGCCCTGTTCGGGGCGGTGGTCCAGGACCGGATCGAACGCCTGGCCGACGAGCTCACCGCCCTGCTGGCCACCACCGAAGCGGCGACCGGAGCGGCCTTCTTCACCGCCTTCTCCTCGACCGTCGAGCAGGCCGGACTCAACAAGGCGCTCTGCGAGTCCTTCGTCTCCACCCCCAAGGCCGAGGTGGCGCCGGAGGCACGGCGGCGCTACGGCCTCGCCCTCGCCGCCCTGCTCGACCAGGCCCACCGAGCCGGCGCCGTACGGCCGGATGCCCAGATGGCGGATGTCATGGCACTCATGGCGGGCTGCATCGCGATGGAGACCCACAGCACCGCCCCTGGCAGGGCCACCACCCTCGTCCTGGATGGCCTCCGCACCGGACGTTCACCGCTGCCCACCGTAACGAAACCTGTCACGAAACCCGGCTACCGTAACGAAACCCGCGAGGAGCAACCCTGCTGTGAGGAGTGCGGCACCGTCATCCCCACCTCCCGCACCGGCCGCCCGCCCCGCTTCTGCGGCGGCGCCTGCCGGCAGAAGGCCCACCGCCGCCGAGCCACCACCTGACCTCGGCGGCTCACCAGGCCAGCGCCCTGCCGTCGCGGAAGAACCCCCCGGTCGGCCCGCCGTCCGGCAGATCCACCGCCCACAGCACGCTGCGTGCCCCCTCGCCGACCGGCCGCCCGCCGGGCCCGCCCATGTCGGTGGCCACCCACCCGGGACAGACGGCGTTCACCAGGATCCGATCGGCGCGCAGCTCCGCGGCCAGCATCTTGGTCAGCGCGTTGAGCGCGGTCTTCGACACGGTGTACGCCGGCGTGCCGCCGCCCATGACTGCCAGCGACCCGGCCTCGCTGGAGACGTTCACCACCCGGCCATGGCCACCGGCCCGCAACAACGGCAGTAACGCCAACGTCACCCGCCACGCCCCCAGCAGGTTCGTCTCCAGCGCCTCCCGCACGACGTCGAGATCGGCGTTCTCGGCCCGCTGCCAGGTGTCGTAGTGGATGGCGGCATTGTTGACCAGCACATCCAGCCGGTCGTACGCCAGCCCCTCGACCAACCGGCGCACCGACTCCGGATCAGCGACATCCAGCTGCCGCGGCACCACGGTCCCCCGCAGGCCGCGCGCCGCCTTCTCGGCGTTTCCCAGATCCCTGGCGGTCAGGACGACGGTGTCGCCCGCCCGCGCGAGCCGGCGGGCGACCTCCAGCCCAATGCCCCGATTGGCCCCGGTGACCAGGCAAACTCGATTCACGCACGGAGCTTATCGACGCCCCGTGATCACCGTGGGCGGGTGAAGAAGTCGGTGACCGAGTCAGGAATCTGGAGTCCCGACCGGGGAGAGGCTCGCCGTCCACAGGTCTTCGGCGGAGGTTCGGATCGAGGTCGAGGTCAGCACGCCGCGGCCTCGGTAGGCGCGCATGATGCGCACGTGTGCGGCCAGCCGTACGAACCCCCGCAACGCGGCCTCATCCCGCCAGACCGACACCGACCCGCAGCGGCGGTCCTTCACGTCGACCCACAGCCACAGCCCGATCGCCCCGTCCAACTCCGGCCACACCTGGGCCAGCCGCCAGCCGGCGAAGGCCGCGCGCGGCAGGTCGATCCGATGGTTCACCCGGAAGTCGGTACGGCTGACCAGCACCGGATCGTCGCCACGCGGCTCCGGACCGGCGATCCAACGGGACCTCAACTGGCCACCGCCTCTCTGAGCAGGAGCCCCGCCGCCTGGCGGGTCTCGGGGCTGAACGGGGTCGGGCGGAAGGTCGCCCGATCGAGGTTGACGTTCACGCGGTGCCCTTCGGCGTGCACCACGGACTCGTCGGGCGACAGCACCCGGAAGCCGTACACCCCGCTCGTACGACCCAGCCGCTCCATCCAGAAGTGCACAACAGGCTCGCACGCGCCCACGATCGGCGCATGGTAAGTGATCTTGAATTCCCGTACGGCCATGAACACGTCCTGGAACGCCGACACCGCCGGGTCGAAGTTCCAGCCCAGCTCGGCCCAGTAGACGGAGATGGCACGTTCGACCAGCAGGGCGTAGCGGGAGTTGTGCAGCAGGCCCATGGCGTCGAGGTCGTCGAAGTGCACCTGGACAGGCAGGCGGCAGCCTTGCGCGAGGGTCAACGGTCAGTCCTCCGGGAGCAGCGAGGGGTCGGTGGCGTGCGCGCGCAGCCGTTGCAGGACCGCGCGGCGGGCGTAGGTGAAGGCGGTGTCGTGGTCCAGCAGCCGGGCATGGGTGACGGACGCCTCACCGAGCGCCTCGATCTCGTACGCGAGCTGCGCGGGGTCGACGCCGGTCAGCTCGCCCAGCTCGATCGCCTTTTCCGCCTGGGTCCGGAGCACGGCGAGCCAGTCGGCCATGGCCTTGGCCACCTGGGCCCGCACGCGCCCCGGCCGGTCGTCGAACTCGACCTGGGCGACGAAGAAGAAGCACCCACCGGGCAGCACCCCGTCGGCGTAGAACCGCAGCCGGCTCTGGTGCAGGGCGTACAGCCGCCGCAACCCCGCAGGGTGCTGAAAGGCGGGGGTGACCACGTGCTCGACCCACTGGCGGCGGGCCCATTCGATGGTGTCGAGCTGGAGTTGCTCCTTGTCACGCCAGTGAGCGAAAAATCCTGACTTACTGACACCTGCGGCCTCGGCCAGCCGCCCGAGGGTCAGCCCGCCGAGCCCGTCAACCGAGGCCAGGGACACGGCGTGCGTCAGGATCGCCTCCCGGCTGCGCTGCCCGCGAGCCTTCCTTCCATCTTCCACGGCCATGACTCTAGCAGAAATAAGACCGACCGGTCGTTAATATCACGCGTGAGACGGCGGCGGCCGTCCCGCGCCCCTCCCGTGCAAGCGTTGGGTCAAACGGCGCTGGTTCGCGCCGCAGCGACCGCCAGCGTGGTGTACGTCATCGTGAACTCGCCCCCGATCGCGTCGATGGCGGTCCCGACGCCTGCCAGCACCTCGGCCAGCTTGTCCGCCGGCAGCCGGGTGAGGCCACCGGTCGTGGGCAGCAGATCCAGCCATTCATCGCGGGTGTAGGACTGCTCCCAATCGAATCGCCACTGCTCCGGGTCGCCGAACCCGCTGTCCGCCTCTCGGATTCCGTCGGAGAACTTGGTCATCATCGCCTGGTAGATGTCCGTGGCCTGCCCCGGCGGCTGGCCGTTGAACGGCGAGTCGGGCACCACCCGCCGGTAGGCCGTGACGAAGGCTTCCGCGACAGCGGGGGGAGGGGCGAAGGCATGCGCGAACACCGCCAGCAGGCCACCGGGCCGCAGCACCTGGGCCGCCTTGACCACGCCCGCGACCGGATCCACCCAGTGCCAGGCCTGACCCGCGATGACCGCGTCGAACGATCGGCCGGCCGGATCCCATGCCTCGAACGTCGCCACCTCGACCTCGACCCCGCTGCGCCGCGCGAACTCGGCCATCCGCGCGTCTGGATCGACGCCCAGCACCGTGCAGCCAGCCGCCTGGAACTGCCTGGCTTCGATGCCGGTGCCGCAACCGACGTCGAGGACGTCGGGACCAGGGCTGGCGGCGACGATCCGCTCCACCAGGGCGTCGGGATAGCGGGGGCGCGCTCGGTCGTAGCGTTCGACGTCCGACCCGAACGACTCCGCGATCTGCCGGGCCTTATGAGGCTCATTCTCGGATGGCTGCGATTGCTCCTGCGACATAATGGGCATGCGCCCACATTAGTGGGCATGTGCCCACTCAGCAATCGGGTAGCCATTCGCGGTAAGCGTAAGGAGGGACGTGTGTGCCGACCGGGGCACACATCCGCGACGCGCGCCGGCAACCGTTCGACGCGTGATCCCTGGACCGGAGCCATATCCGCTCCGGCCCAGGGACACGGTTGAGGGGTGCTGGATCGGTAGGTCAGGTCGGCTTGTTGATCGGCTTGCCGGGCTGCTTGTCGGTCGGCAGCGGCTCCACCTGGTCGGCGGGCGGGGCCGTGACCGTCACCGGGGTGCCGAAGTCGTTGAAGTCCATGACGAGCCGGTTACCGGTGTCGCCGAAGACGAACTCCAGACGCCGGACCCGTCCCTGGTCGTCCACGTCCACGGATCCTGTAAGGCCCTTCGCGTCGCCCAGCGAGAACGTGAACCGCCGGCCCGTCCAACCCTGGCCGGAGGCGGAGCCGCTCTCCCGGATGTCAGTCGCCGAACGGAGCCGCCGCAGAGCCGCCTGGGGGTCCAGCGGAGCAAGCTTGACCAGGCCGACGACCGCCGGCGCGTTCTTCAACTCCTCGTCCGGGCGCGGAGAGACCATCCACTTCGCCTCGCCCGGCTCCCGGTTGTACATCAGGTCGCCGACGAACCGGGTTTCGCCCCCGTCGCCGACCCTTGTGATCACGCCTACCCGCTGGACGGGGTCAAAAGCGCCATCCCACGTCTTGGGGCCGCTGGTGCTGTGCAATCGGTAGCTCTCCTGGCCGGTGTTCTCGACGGCGGCGGCCACCTGAGCCTCCGCCGAAGACTGATTCGGCGGCAGCACCAGCACGAACGCCCCCAGCACGGCTGCGACGCCCAGCGAGGCGATCGGGACCAGAACCCGAGCCAGCCTGCGCTTCGGCAGCGTAGGCGGGGTCGGCATGAGGTCGATGCCCGCGGGCCGGTCCTCGGTGGCTTTGACGAGCAGGGCGCGGAGTTCTTTCTCGTTCATGGACGGCTCCTCGTGTTGGTGTCTCACCGGATCCCACTCCCCTCCGCCTCGTTTCGGTTGACCACCGTGGCGGGCGAGATCAGCCGCCGCATCGCCTGCAGACCGCGATGCGTATGGGTTTTGACCGTGCCCGCCGAGCAGCCCATCAGATCGGCGACCTCCGCTTCGGGCAGGTCCGCGAAGAACCGCAGCACCAGAGCGGTCCGCTGCCTGACCGGCAGCTTCGCCAGTGCCTTCCGAACGTCTTCCGCCACCGCCCGGGCCTCCCCCAGGTCCGCGGAACTTGGCAGGTCGGGCAGTTCGGCGCGGGGGATCTCACGGCGCCACCGGGCCCGCCACCATGATCGATAGGTGTTGACCAGGATCCGGCGCAGGTACGCGTCGGGCTCACTACGGGTGTCCAGCCGATGCCACACGCGGTACAACTTGCCGAGGCAGGACTGCACCAGATCCTCAGCCGTGTGCCAATCCCCGGTGAGCAGGACCGCCGTTCTCAGATGGTGGTCTCCCCGGTGCCGGACGAAGTCCACGAAATCCGCGTCCACCCGGTCTCCTCTCGTCGGTGAAAGCCACCCCTGACACTCCCTGAGCCCCATCCCAGGTTGACGAGAAACACATGGAATGTCCCGCTACGCCCTCCCGCAGGCCGGCGCTAGAGTCCGATCATGACGACCGCCGAACAGTACCGGCGCTTCGCGTCCATGGAGGCCCGTGGCAGATCGCCGCTGTACGAGCAACTCGCCCTCGGAGTGGCGGACGACCGCGACCTGATCGGGTTGCTGTCCGACCTTCCGCCGGACAGGCGGCAACCCAACCTGCTCCTCGCCGCCGCCCGGCACGTCAGCGGAACCCCAGCCGACTACCAGCAGTTCCGGCGGTCCGTCCTCGACAACCGCGACGCGGTCGTCGCGACGATGCTCACCCACCGCACCCAGACCAACGAACCGGCTCGGTGCGCCGCGCTGTATCCCCTGCTCGCCGCGCTTCCGCAGCCGCTGGCGCTGCTGGAGGTCGGCGCCTCGGCCGGCCTGTGCCTGCTGCCCGATCGCTACGGCTACGACTACGACGGCAGCCTGGCCGGGGCGGTGGGCAGCCCGTTGCGGCTCCGCTGCCACGTCGAGGGCGACCCGCACCCGCACCCGCGCTTCGCCGAGCCGGGGGTGGGGACGGTGACCGTGGCCTGGCGGGCCGGCATCGACCTCAATCCTCTCGACGTCACCGATCCAGCCGACGTCCGATGGCTGCGGACCCTGGTCTGGCCCGAACAACACGACCGGCTGGAGCGCCTGAACACCGCGATCGCCCTGGCACAAGCCGATCCACCCCGCATCGTGCCCGGAGACCTCAACGCGCGCCTCGGCGAGGTGGCCGCTCAGGCGCCCTCGTACGCCACTCTCGTCGTCTTCCACACCGCGGTGCTCTATTACGTACCGGACGCCGACCGGACCACGTTCGTGCGGCAGGTCGAACAGCTCGACGCCCACTGGATCTCCCAAGAAGGGCCGAGCGTCCTGCCGAGCATCGCCGCCCGCCTCCCCCAGCAACCACCGGCGCACACCACCACCAACATCCTCGCGCTCGATCAACAACCGGTCGCGTTCTCCGCACTGCACGGCGGCTGGCTCCGCTGGCTGACCACGTAGCTCGCGGCGCAAGGTCCGGGGGCACAGATCGTGCCGGTAATTGGACGAGGAAGGCATCGCTCTTCACATGCTCTGATAACTCCCGCAATTGCCAAACACGGGGGTTAACCAATGCAGAAGAACATCCGCTTACGCCTGACAGTCCTGGGGACCGCCTGTGCGCTGCTGCCCTTTCTGGGCACGGGGGCCGCCACAGCGCAGACCGCCATCGACGACCCGGGCCGTACGGTGCGGGCCACCGACGACCCGGGCGGCAAGACGCCGACCAGGGACGAGAGCGGCCCGCGCGGGGCGGTGCCCGGCGGGTTCGCCGACTGGAAGGCGCTGTTCACGGAGCAGACCCGGCTGAACGGGGTGGCCGACCGCATCACCGAGTCGGCCGAGAGCGCCGAAGGGTTCGGGGGAATCGTCGTCGCTCCGGAGAACCACGAGGTTCGCCTGTACTGGCGGGGCACGGTGCCGCCCGCCGTACAGACCACGATCGACCAGGGACGGCAGATGGCCCCGGTAGCCGTACTGCCGGCCGCCTACACCAACGCCCAGCTCCTGGAGGAGGCCGAGAGGTGGGCCGAGGCCGGCCAGGCGAGCGGCGCGGCGCCGCAGCCGGACGGCAGCGGCATCCGGCTTTCGGTCTCCGGGGAGGACACCGACCCGCAGCAGCTGCAGCGGCCCAGCGGCACCACCGCGCCCATCACCCTGGAAAGGGGAGAGCAGTTCAGTCCCGCCTACAGCAGGCAGGACGACGTGCCCAGCTACTACGCGGGCGGCCGGACCTGGAACCAGCAGTCGGGGGCGGGCTGCACCTCGGGCTTCGCGGTCCGCGACAAGTACGGCACGCCCGGGTTCCTCACCGCCGCTCACTGCGGCAACGTCTGGGACCAGTTCTACGATGGCGGCGGCATCAGCCCGGCGAACTACATGGGCCAGCTGTCCTGGCGCGTCAGCAAACGTGACGCCGCGATCGTGCTCGGCGACGCGACGGCCAACGTCTTCGACGGCAGCAACACCGCCTCCACCAGCAACAAGGTGGTGGCGCTGTGGAAGGCGCACGTCGGCAACTTCGTCTGCAACTCCGGGGCCACCTTGGGCGAGAACTGCCTCATCAAGGTGACCGAAACCGGCTGGAGCGGCACGTACACCAACGGCCAGTACGTCAAGCACATGGTCCGCGCCAAAAGCGTCGTAGGCGGCTGCGCCACCGCGGCCGGTGACAGCGGCGGCCCGGTCTACTCGTACACCAACTGGTTCGACGAGGTCGCGGCCCAGGGCATCACCTCGGCCCGCAGCAAGCCGGTGTACTGCGGCGGCGCCGACGGCGGCTCCGTGATCGTCTTCTCCCGCGTCTGGGACGTGGACCTGGAGTTCGGCGCCAAGCTACAGGTCTGGTAACGCACCAGCGGGACGGTCACGACGGCACCGGTTCGGTGCCGTCGTGACCGTCGGCATGATCAGTTCGCGTTGCGCCGGGCGTACCAGGTGGTCTCGTACCGGTCGATCGCCGAACCCAGCTTGGCCAGCTTCTCGGTGAAGGCGACCGGGTAGGTGCCGGGCTCGGTGGCCGGCCGGTTGGCGTCGACGTACTGGGTGCCGAGGTTGGTGATGGCCACGACGACGTAGTGGCGGCCCGCCTTGCCCGGCAGGGACTTCACGATCCCCGCGTCGGCTCCCGAGTTGCCGACCCATCCGGTCTTGTGCCCGAACGTGACCTGCGCCTGCTTGTTGCAGGGCCGGACGTCCTTGCCGAACTTGTTGCCCTCGACCGTCACCGTGCCGTCGGCGGCCACCCACCGCGAGTTCACCCGCTGCGGGATGCCCGCGGTCGGGTAGGCGCTGCCGCACCGGTTGGTGGTGGAGAGCATGTCGTTGAAGCCCTGCTCGTCGAGCAGCTTCTTGAAGACCTGGCGGGACGCGGCGCTCAGCACCTCGCCGGTGACGGGCTTGCCGTTGGGGGCGGTCCACGCCGTGCCAGGTACGCCGTTGACCAGCGCGAGCAGCTTGGCCGTGTCCAGCGAGCTCATCGTGACCGGGTTGGACCAGCGGCCGCCGTTGGCCGGGTTGGTGTTCTTCAGCTGCATGGTCTCCAGGCCCAGGTCCTGGAAGGTCTGGTTGAGCTCGTCCACCGCACCGCGGTCGTGCAGCAGCTTCACCAGCGCGCAGGTCCCGGCGTTGGAGGAGGAGGTGATCGAGGCGTCCATATAGGCGCCGATGGTGTTGCTCGTCGGCCCGCCGCACAGGCTACTGAGCGTGGTGGGCTGGTAGTCGTAGGTGTCGTCGAGCTTGATCTCACCCTTGTCCACCAGGCGCAGCACCCCGAAGGTGACCATCAGCTTCAGGACGGAGGCCGGATACGGGAGCATGAAGTCGATGGGCGCGTTCTCCCGGCCCGGCACGATGTCGATGGTGCCCTTGCCCTGGTTGGCGTACCATCCCGCGTCGTCCCACTGCCGATACCGCACCTGGTCGGTGTGGAAGTTCCGGTCCACCGGCACGGCGATCCCTTGCGGATACTGCGGGCTCATCAGGACCGTGCCGGACGACAGCGGCCGGCCCTGCCGGTCCAGTTCCAGTACGGTCACGTCGAGTTGCGGCTGCTGGACGATGGGCTTGGGGTCGGCTGCGGCGGCGAACAGCCGGGCGTAGTCAGCGGCCGTCTTCGCGTCCTTGTCGACCACACCGGCAAGCGCCCGAGCCTGCGGGGATGTCGGCGGCGCCAGGTCGAGGACCTGCTCGAAGCGCTGTTCGTTCATGGCGGCCTGCAGGAAGGCGGCCACCGCGCCCGTGTCGGCGGTGGCCTGGGCGGGCGGTGTCGCGACGCATAACAGCACAGCGGCGGCGGACAACGCGGCCCCGGCACGACGACTCGTTCTGGTGCGGAAGATGGGCAAGATTCGTGATCCTCTTCGGTAGATGTTCACGCTCCAGGGATTCAGGCCTGTCGGCCGGCCTGGGCATCGTCCGTAGAGGGCCCGCTGGTGGCGGACGGCGATCTCAACTCATCGCGCATGACGATTACACCCCTTCATCGAGGCCCCCTTCGATGCAGGTTCGTGACCTTAACACAGTCTGGATCTTGGTTTCAGGCTGTTCGCCCCTTTCGCCACTCAGGCAAGGCGTGGGAATACCTGATGGAATGTACGGCGGTGTGATCTTTCCTTAGGCGGAGGCGATGGTGCGGCGGAAGGTGGAGCTGGCCGGCCGGTACCGGCTGGAGGAGCCGCTGGGCCGGGGCGGGATGGGCGAGGTGTGGCGGGGGGTCGATCTGCGGCTCCGACGTCCGGTCGCCGTCAAGATCCTTCCGTTGACGATCGCGGCGGAACCGACCGGGGTGGCCAGATTCCGGCGAGAGGCCGAGGTCGCCGCCACGTTGAATCAATCCTCCTGGACGTGGCAACAGGCTCGCAGGCCACCACCGAGCCGTCGCCGGACGGAGGTTGGCTGGTACGCCAGCACGGGCCGTTGAAGCTCTGGGATGGCGTCGAGCGGGCGGTCTCGGCCTGGCAGGCGGCGGGCAGACCGCACCGGTCGGGCTTCGGCCTCACCGTCACCAGGCAGGGTCAGAAGGTGTGGCTCGGCAACCCTAACGGCCCCTCGTGGAACCTGCCCGCCTAGCGCTCCTTATTACGGCAGCCGCCTTCCGGGCTCGCGGGGGGGTGCCCCGCATCAGAAGCGGTAGCGCGCGACCACGGTGCCCAGCCTGGAAATGGACGTGCTGAGCGCCGCCAAGCGGGTCCACAGGCGCAGGGCCGGCGGATACCGGGCGATCTCCGGCTCACGAGTGAGCATGATCTCCTCAATGAGCGTCAGCTTGGGATTCCAGCGCACGGGGTCCAGACGGTCGAATCCCGGGGACTTGAAGAGGGGCTGCAGAAACCGGACGCTGGGGGCGAGTTTCGCGGCCCGGACCGTGAACTTGGTGTAGACGTTGAACGCGATCTCCCCGCTGTGGAGATGGTCGGTGAGCCGCCGCAGCAGGGCGATCATGTCGGCTTCGGCGAGGAACGCCATCAGCCCGTCGGCGACGATCACGGCGGGACGGTCTGTGGGGAGGCTCTCCAGCCAGGCCGGGTTGGTCAGGTCCGCGCCGATGGCGTGGACGTGCGGGCGGTCGGGGATGAGCCGTCGCCGGGCGGCGACGACGTCAGGGAAGTCGACGTCGTACCAGTCGACGGTGGGCGGCGGCTCGATGCGGAACGCCCGCGTGTCCAGCCCGGCGCCCAGGTCGATACCGATCGCGTCGGGGTGGCGGGCGATGAACCGCTGCGCGACCTCATCCAGTTTCTTGGCCCGCTGGGCGACTTCGAGGCAGGAAACCCTGGTCCAGCGGAGCTTGTCGTCGGTGTAGCCGGTCTTGCGGACGAGCTCGTCGGCCATCGTGTCCCCGAGCACCGGGGCCGGCAGGCGGCTGTCGAACGCCCGGCCGGTCAGAGTGATCCACAGGGTTTCCTCCACCGGGGTAAGAGCGGGAAGGGGAAGCGTCACGGGGTTTCCGTCCTTTCGATCCAATGACACCTGGACTAAAAGTAGTCCAGGTGTAACCATACTCCTGATATAGGCTCTCTGGGTATGGCGGACGAGACGAGACGCGAGCGCAAGAAACTCCAGACGAGGCAACTGCTGGTCGACACGGCGCTCAGGCTGTTCGCCGAACAGGGATACGAGCAGACCACCATCGCGCAGATCACCCAGGCGGCCGACGTGGCCAAGAAGACGTTCTTCAACCACTTCCCCACGAAGGAAGACGTGCTGTTCGCCGACACCGGCCAGTACGTCCAAGCGGCCGTCGAAGTGATCGGCGAACGAGCGCCGGAGGCACCCGTCTCCGACGTACTGCTCGAGATCTACGAACGAGTCTTCGCCCGGCGGCTGGCCGAGGAGCCAATCGCCGGGGCCGGCAAGCACCTCGACGACTCGGTCATGAAACTGCCCGCCGTGCAGGCCAAGGCCCTGCATGTGATGTTCGATCTCCAGCAGGCGATCGCCGACGCGCTCCTGAAGGCATACCCACGCGTGCTCGACCCGGTCACCGCGGCTGCCGCCGTCGGATCCCTGATGGGCGCCGCTCAAGCCGCCGGCACGGTCAGCCTCCGCGAGCGCCCCTCGATGGAGGAGTACCTGACCTCGATCCGGCGCGCGATCGACGTCGCCCTCCAGGGGCTGCGGTCGTTGTAGGGCCATTGATACGACCACCGCCGCACTTTGCTCCCATCTGTTCACTCTCATAACGCTTTTCCGGTTGCCGACCAAGAAGGGGTGTAGTCGACGAAGGGAGCACGGCCGGTGCGTCGCAGACAGGCGGACATCGCTACAGATCCGGAGGCTTTCGAAGCCTTCTACCGGCGCCACGTCGACGCGATCACGTCGTTCCTCGCCCGCCGGGTCGATGATCCGAACACGGTCGCCGACCTGGTGGCGGAGGTCTTTCTCGCGGTGCTCGACTCCGCCCATACGTACCGGCCCGGGCTCGGCAGCGAGATCGCGTGGCTGTACGGCGTCGCTCGCAACACCCTCTCGGCCGAGCGGCGGCGCGCGTTCAAGGAGACGAGACTGGCCGATCGCGTAGGCGGACGAAGGCCGCTCGACTCCGACGACGTCGCCGAGCTCGAAGAGCGGATCGACGCGGAGAGCGTGGCCAGGCGGGCCTTCAAGGCCATGGCCGGATTACCGGACGGTGATCGCGCGATGCTCGAACTGGTCGTCATCGACCAGCTCACGATCAGCGAGGCGGCCACCGCTCTGGGCATCCGGCAGGGGGCCGCCAGAGCCAGGCTGCACCGCGCTCGCCACACGCTCAGGAACGTGCCGGAGATCGCTCCCTTCGTCATGGAAGGAACACGATGAACTTCAAGGAGCACATGCTGATGGAACTCAAAGCCGAAATCGTGGCCCGGAACAAGGCCCGACGCCAGCTCGTCAGGCGACGCCTGCTCGCCGGAGGGGCGGTGGCCGCGATCGCGGCCTCGGCGGCCATCGCGGTGCCGCTCCTGACCGGGTCCGAGACCCCGGCCTACGCGGTCACCAAGAACACCGACGGCACGATCACCCTGAAGATCAACGAGTTCAGGAACCCGGACCAGGTTGAGAAGGACCTGGACAAACTCGGCGTGACCGCCGACGTCTCCTACCTCAAGCCCGGCACCCGGTGCGCCGACGGCCGCGGCGAAGGCGAAGGCGCCGCCTCCTTCTCCAAGGAGGAGCTCATGAGCAAGGATCCCGCGGTCAAGAAGAAGATCGAGGAAGCGATCGCGAACTCGCCGAACGGCAAGACGTTCAAGCTGGGCAAGGGCCAGGTACAGATCAATCCGCGGTACATCAAGCACGGGCAGACAGCCGTCATGCAGTTCACCGAGAACGCGGACCAGACCTCCGGCCCGGAGAAGCCCAGAGCCCTGTGGGAGTTCGGCGGCTACCTCGTCACCGGCCCGGTCAAGCCCTGCAAGGTCATCGCCGACCCGTCCTGGGACAAGATGCCCGACCCCAAGACGAACCCCGAGGCGTACCCGCCGCCCGGTAGCTGATCCTCGCCGGGCGGTGGGTACGGCAGACGGGGACGCCGTACCCACCGCCCGACGGGTGGTGTCAGAATCCGATGGCTTCGCGGAGCAGCAGGACGGTGCCGCGCCCGGGGTGGGGTTCCGCGTTGAGGACGAGAACGCGGTTGAGAGCACTGGGCACCCCGTAGGCCTCCATGGCGCGCTCGTTCTCCAGCGGGACGCAGTGGTCTTCGATGCGGCGCAGCGCGGTGCTCAGGTCAGGGACCACCTTCTGCGCTCCGACGATCCAGATCACGCGGCCCGCGGCGCCCGAGTAGCCGGCCAGCTGGCTTCCGCTGGCCGAGGCAGCCACAAGCGAGCCGGTCTCGGTGACCGCGGCGACGCTGCCCACAATGACGTCGGGGCAGGCGATCATCCGCCAGATCTCGGCCATTTGGGTGGCGCGGTCCATGGTCACGCTGCGTGCCTTGACGGAGTCGTATCGCCCGCTGCGGTTGATGTCCTCATCGATGCCGGACAGACGGAGGGTCTCGCTGGCCCCGGTGAACACGCTGGCGCCCTCGGGAATCAGGTCTTTGACGCGGGCACGCGCGGCGGCGGCGTCATCGAGGATTTCAACGGCGAAATTGTTCGCCCGCAACGCGGCGGCCACCCGCTCCAGGGTCCGCTCGGCCGCCGGGTCAGTGAACGATGTTGCTGGAGCCGAAGTCGTCATGGTGTCTCCTGGCTGGTGTGTTCGTCTCTTCGAGTACGACAAGACCGCCCCGCAGAATGTGAGGCGGGGCGCCGACCTCACATTCCGATGCGGTGTCTTGTCGAAGTGGTGAAGGCAGAAGAAGCCGAGGAGGGCCGGCGACACCCATGACCAACCCATCCAGGCCAGGGTCCGATCCAGCACTCAGCATGATCATCAGCGAGCAGCGGCAGCTGATCAATCTCGCCTACCGGCTGCTCGGCTCGCTGGCCGAGGCCGAGGATGTCGTCCAGGAGACCTACGCTCGCTGGTACGCCATGTCCAGCCAGCAGCGGGACGCCATCGCGTCCCCCGGCGCGTGGCTGACGACGGTCGCCAGCCGTATCTGCCTCAACTTGCTCAACTCGGCACGGGCCCGGCGAGAGACCTACGTGGGCGAATGGATCCCCGAGCCGCTGCCCGAGCACACGGAGTGGGCCAGCGGGCAGCCGGGCGGCGCGACCGCCGACCCGGCCGACCGGGTCACCCTGGATGAGTCGGTCAACCTGGCCTTCCTGGTCGTGCTCGAATCGATGACCCCGGCCGAGCGCGTCGCGTTCATCCTCCACGACGTCTTCCGCTACTCCTTCGCCGAAGTGGCCGAAATCGTCGGCCGTAGCCCGGCTGCCTGCCGCCAACTGGCCTCCTCGGCCCGCCGCCGCATCCACGCCTCGCAGGCTCCCGCGACTCCCGTCGCCCAGCAGGCCGGCGTCGTCCGGGCCTTCAAAACGGCGTGGGAGGCCAAGGACATCGATGCCCTGATCGGCCTGCTCGACCCCGACGCCACGGCGATCGCCGACGGCGGCGGCCTCGCCATCACCTTCCTGGACCCCATCGAAGGCGGCGAGCAGATCGCGCACGCCTGGCTCGAAATCGCCCACCGGAGGCCCGGCAACATGACGTACCTGGAACGTACGGTCAACGGCCGGCCCGGCCTGGTGGCCCAGCAAGACGGCGTCACTGTGACGGTGTTCGCGTTCGACATCGCGGGCGACCGGATCAAGCACATCTGGGTGGTACGCAACCCCACGAAACTCCGTCGCTGGACGACGGCCTGACGCGCGTCTCCACCTTCAAGCAGCGGGAACGAAGCTGGACGGTCTGCCACCACCAGGGCGTGCTTCAGAAGTCCGCGAGCTGGGAGATCAGGGCCTGGATCGTGGTCACTCGTTCGGGCAGTGGTCCGGCGGGGATGTCGATGAGCTGGTAGCCGAAGGCGCGGTAGGTCTGCTCGTGGAGGCGTTCGAACGTCAGCGAGTCTTCGAAGCTGATCCGGCGGGCCTCGGTCTGCTCGCAGAAGCCGAGATTGCGGATGAAGAACACGTGCCGGTCGTAGGTCTGTTCTCGGGTAATCCTTTCGATCTCGGTGGACAGGGCCGTGGAGATCGGGTGCCCGACGTAAGTGCTGAGAGCGTGGGTGCAAATAGGTGAACGGTCGAAGAACTGCACGACCGGAACGGCGGTGTTCGACCGCATTTGTCGCCGTCGCTGCAAGGCGACGATCTTGTCGATGAAGGACGGCCGGGTCCACGGCTCGGCGTCGCCGCACGCCTGCGCGTCCGCGATGACCGCCGTGGCGGCCTCCTCGATGGTCGCGTATCCAAGGGTCGCGAGGCACCGGAGGATCGCGGTCTTGCCGGCACCGGGGGTGCCGGTGAGGATGTAGCGCTTCGTCGTCATCTGGTCGCCTTTCTGATCGCGTAGTACCGGCGGTATGACCGGGTGCTGGAACCGTTGCTGAGGCAACAGAGCGGGCTGCCCCACCGAAGTGGTCGAACGGCAGGTGATCAAACGGATCCGGGCCGGGCTGCTCACCTGGGCTGTGCCCGTGGATTCCGCGATCGCCCGGGCGCACCGGCACGCGGTCGGGGTGCGCAAAAGAAGGGGCGAGGAAGGGGAAACCCGATGAAATCGACACCGGAATCGCCGGCCATGGACTCGGCCGCCCCCGGGACGGGTTGACCACGAAGATACCCGCGGCTGCCGAGCAAGACCAGAAACGCGCAAGATTCTTTGGCTTGGGGCGAAATGGTGAGCCCTCGTCCACCAATGAAGAGGGCGTTCGCATCCCCTATCGAGCGGAGCACGTCACGATGGGAACCGCCCGTGCCAGATGACACCGACAGGTTCGAAGCCGTCTACAAGACGACCTACGACCAGATCATCGCCTACGCCGGACGCCGCTGCGACTCCCCGCAGGACGCGGCCGACGTGGTCGCCGAGACCTTCACCATTGTCTGGCGCAAGATCGACGAATTACCCCCAGGCGCGGAGGCGAGGCTCTGGGTGTACGGAGTCGCGCGCAACGTACTGGCCGACCACCGCCGCAGCGCGCTTCGGCACCAGGCGCGCCACCGGGAACTCGACGCGGAGATGGCCGACCTCTATGGCGATCCCGCTGACCACAACGTCGAGCTGAACGCGATCGCCCAGGTGTTCAGAACACTCTCCGACGACGACCGCGAGCTCCTCTCGCTGGTCGCGTGGGAGGGCCTGGACCGCGAAGAGATCGCCACGATGCTGGGGCTTTCCCGCAATGCCGTACGCATCCGGCTGTACCGAGCCCGCAAACGCTTTTCCCGCGCACTCGACGAAGCCGATGTCCGATTCACGCCAGCCAGCGCCATTGTTCCTGCAGGGAGACCGCTATGAAGGACATTGATGAGATCAACGAGCTGCTGAGGCCGCTGGCCCGGATCGGGACGGACGAACCGGGCGGACGTGCCGGCGGCACCCGCGCACAGGCGTTGTTCACGGACATCATCGCCCAGGAGCGGCAGCCCACGCCGGTGGAGCCCCCGCGACGCCGGGGCGACCGGCACTGGGCTCGTCGCACGCTGCTCGGACTCGCCGCCTCCGTCGTCCTCGCGCTCGGCGTCGTCCTCGGACCGAGCCTGCTGGGACACGGCGGCGGTAGCGCGACCTCCTACGCCAACTCCGCGGTGGAGATCCAGAAAGAGGCGGACACCTATGTCGCCCGGATCAAGGATCCCTACGCGGATTATCAGAAATTCTCCGAGGCGTTCCGGGCTCTCGGCCTCAACGTCGAGCTCAGGGTGATTCCGGTCTCTCCGACCGCGGTGGGCAAAATCGTGCGCATGGGCGGGAACGCGGCCTCGATGGATGGTTTGGGGAGTAACGTGCCCTTCGGGGCCGGCAAAGAACCGACAGACTGCGATCTGGCCGACAGCGGTTGCTTCTTGACGGTGACCGTCCCCGCAACGCTCAAGGGGACGTCAGGGCTGATGCACTTCGAGCTGGGCCGGCCGGCCGAGCCCAACGAGTCCTACGCGAACGATTGGCTGCCGGCCACTCGTGCCGGAGAGCAACTGGCCGGAGCCAAGATGAGCGGCCGGACCGTCGGCGACGTGCTGGCCGAGGTGCGGAAGCGCGGCTTGACCGCCGACTTCGACCTCGTCACCGTCCATGACGGCGGGTACCAGGTCAAGCCGCTGGCGGCGGATCAGGTCGGCGCCGACTGGATCGTCTACAAAGTCGCGTCGGTGCGCGTCGGTGAGGTCCGTTTGCAGGTCACTCCCGAGCGCAATCCCGCCCTCGAATACAACCAGGACTGAGCAGGGTCGAGCGGCCCGCCAACCGGGGCCGCTCGACAACGCGGTTCTGGCCCGCGCTCTGGAAGAGCCATCAGCCGGGAATGGCCGCGGCGGGCGCGGACCGACGCCGGCTGGTCCCGCGCCGCGTGTCGGGGTATTTGAAGATCGTTAGATGTTGATCTCGATTGGTGGCCAACCGGCCGACCTCACCCGCGCCGCTGGCGCATATGCGGGACTGGTCAGGGTGGGCGGTGGGCGGCGAGGCTCGTTTCCAGGGTCCTGGACAAAGCCGCAAGCCAGGCCACCGGCCGCCCCTTGATCCGCGCCTCCCTGGGCAACGACGACGAAGCGCGCGGCGAAGCCGCGCCCCGAGAAGGGCGCCCGAGCGCAGCGAGGACCTTCAGGGGTCGGGCCCTCGGCCCGACTGGAAGCATCGTCTGCCCCCGAAGCGCGAAGCGCCCACCCGCGAAGCCCTTTAGAGAGCATCAGCAGATGGGCGCCAAAAAAAACTAACGCTGGGTAGGAGCGACAACCACCTCGACGCGCTGGAACTCCTTGATGTCCGAGTAGCCCGTCGAAGCCATCACCCGCTTCAACGCCCCCATCAGATTCATCGACCCATCGGCCACGCTGGACGGCCCGTGCAGGATCTGCTCCAAGCTGCCCACCTGGCCGAAAGCCACCCGCCGTCCGCGAGGCAGGTCCGGGTGGTGTGCTTCCGAGCCCCAGTGGAAGCCGTGGCCGGGCGCCTCCGTGGCGCGGGCGAGCGGGGAGCCGACCATGACCGCGTCGGCGCCACAGGCGATGGCCTTGGCGATGTCGCCCGAGGTGCCCATGCCGCCGTCGGCGATCACGTGGACGTAGCGTCCGCCCGACTCGTCCATGTAGTCGCGGCGGGCCGCGGCGACGTCGGAGATCGCCGTGGCCATCGGCACGGCCACGCCCAGCACGTTGCGGGTGGTGTGGGAGGCGCCGCCGCCGAAGCCCACCAGGACGCCCGCCGCACCGGTACGCATGAGGTGCAGGGCGGCCGTGTAGGTGGCGCAGCCGCCCACGATGACCGGCACGTCGAGCTCGTAGATGAACTGCTTGAGGTTCAGCGGCTCGGCACGGCCCGAGACGTGCTCGGCCGAGACCGTGGTGCCGCGGATGACGAAGATGTCGACACCCGCGTCGATGACGGCCTTGTGGTACTGCACCGTACGCTGCGGAGACAGGCGGACGGCCGTCGTGACGCCGGACTCCCGGATCTCCGAGATCCGCTGCCCGATCAGCTCTTCCTTGATCGGCGCCGCGTAGATCTCCTGCAGCCGCTTGGTCGCGGCCTCGGAGTCGAGCGAGGCGCACTCCTCCAGCAGCGACGACGGGTCGTCGTAGCGGGTCCAGAGGCCTTCGAGGTCGAGCGGCGCCAAGCCGCCGAGCCGGCCGATCTCGATCGCGGTGGCGGGCGAGACCACGCTGTCCATGGGAGCGACGACCACGGGCAGTTCGAACCGGTAGGCGTCGATCTGCCAGGCGATCGAGACCTCCTCCGGGTCACGAGTGCGCCGGGAGGGTACGAGGCCGATCTCGTCGAGCGCGTAGGCCCGGCGACCGGTCTTGCCCCGGCCGATCTCCACCTGCTGAGTCATGTCTTACCTTCTGTGATAGTTCGGGGCTTCCACGGTCATCTGAATGTCGTGGGGATGGCTCTCCGTGAGACCCGCCGCCGTGATCGGCATGAGCTCACAGTCGGTGTGCATCTGGCTGATCGTGCGGCAGCCCGCGTACCACATGCCCTGGCGCAGTCCGCCGATCAGCTGGTGGGCGACGGCCGCGACCGGGCCCCGGAAGGGGACCTGGCCTTCGATGCCTTCGGGGATGTACTTGTCGTCGCCGCCGATGTCGGCCTGGGCGTAGCGGTCCTTGCTGAAGGACATGCCGCCGCGCTCGCGGTTGCGGACCGCGCCGAGCGAGCCCATGCCGCGGTACGACTTGAACTGCTTGCCGTTGATGAAGATCAGCTCACCGGGCGACTCCTCGCAGCCGGCGAGCAGCGAGCCGAGCATGACCGTGTCGGCGCCGGCGGCGATGGCCTTGACGATGTCGCCGGAGTATTGAAGGCCGCCGTCCCCGATGACCGGCACACCGGCGGGCCCGCACGCCAGCGACGCCTCGTAGATGGCGGTGACCTGCGGCGCGCCCACCCCGGCCACGACGCGGGTGGTGCAGATGGAGCCGGGGCCCACACCGACCTTGACCGCGTCGACGCCCGCGTCGACGAGCATCTGGGCGCCCGCCCTCGTCGCGATGTTGCCGCCGATGACGTCGACCTTGCTGTTGGCCTTGACCTTGGCGATCATCTCGGCGAGGCCCTTGGAGTGGCCGTGCGCGACGTCGACCACGATCACGTCGACGCCCGCCTCGATCAACGCCTTGGCCCGCAGCTCCGCGTCGCCGCCGACGCCCACGGCGGCGCCGACCACCAGGCGGCCGTCGGCGTCCTTGGTGGCCAGTGGGTATTGCTCGCTCTTGGTGAAGTCTTTAACCGTGATCAGGCCGCGCAGCTTACCGTCGCGATCGACCAGGGGCAGCTTCTCGATCTTGTTGTGCCGGAGCAGCGCGAACGCGTCGTCACGCGACACCCCCACCGGGGCGGTGACCAGCGGCATCGGGGTCATGACCTCGCGCACGGGGCGCGCCTGGTCGGTCTCGAAGCGCATGTCGCGGTTGGTCACGATGCCGACGAGTACGCCGGAGACGTCCGTGACCGGCACCCCGGAGATCCGGTACGTCGCGCAGAGCCGCTCCACGTCGGCCAGCGTGTTGTCGGGCGTGCAGGTCACCGGGTTGGTGACCATCCCGGCCTCCGACCGTTTGACCAGGTCGACCTGCTGGGCCTGCTCTTCCGCCGACAGATTGCGGTGCAGGATGCCGATGCCGCCCTGGCGGGCCATCGCGACGGCCATGCGGGCCTCGGTGACGGTGTCCATCGCGGCGGAGACCAGCGGGATCGACAGTCTGATCCCGCGGGAGAGCCACGACCCGGTATCCGCGTCACCAGGTTGCAGATCTGAATAGCTCGGGACGAGCAACACGTCGTCGAAGGTCAGACCCGTTTCGGTGAACTTGGACATGCTGCGGCCCCTCCTGCCGATGCTGATGCAGGCAAGTCTAGGGCCTACGTGCAAAACGTCTTGAGGCCGGGAGCACGATGACCCCCACGGCCCGTCGTACCCCCGGCCGCCAAAAGTGCCGAGGGATGGGGCGGTCGGTGATCCGCCCCATCCTCCGGCCACCGGCATCCGGGCGGAAGCGCATAAAGCGCCACCGAACCCCCCTCCGCGTCCTGATGGCCCAGCGCTGCCAACTCAAGTGGATGCCGACGCTGGGTTAAGCCTGCGTTACTCATCGGCACACCGCAATGTGAAAACGTGCAATTGCACGAAGTTGCACATGTGACCTGGGAGTCCAACGCAAGGAGCGGACAAGGACGTATCGCCGAGTTATTCTCACGACACGCCCGTGTCCTCCCTACGGAGCCCCTTATATGCGCACCGAGTCCAACACCGTGTCTGATCCCCTCAAGGTCTCCGATCCCCTTGAGACACTGGGCCTCGACCCGGCTCAGACCGCGCTGTACACGGCGGTGCTGCGCCTGCACAGAACCACGCGTACCGAACTGGCCGAGGCCATGGACGGTCCCGTGGACAAGGTGAGCAGGCAGCTCGACGATCTGGTCAGGCTCGGCGTGATCGACGAGCAGTCGGGCGAGTACCTGGCCAGGCACCCAGCCGCCGCGCTCGGCCGGCTGATCGCCGAGCGCCTCGACCGGCTGGCCGAGGAGAGCAGGCGCATCGACTCCGCACTGGGCTCGATCCGGGGGCTGATCCGCGACTACGACGTGGGGCACGACTACCAGAACGGCGCGTTCCGGGTCGAGATGGTGAGCGGGGCCGACGTGCTCTACGAGAGCGTGGTGGGCATGGCGGTGCAGTCGCAGTCGCCGCCGATGCGGCTGCTCACCGCGATCCCCGACGAGCGCACCATGGCAGACTTTGTACGAAAATTTGCCGATCCTTGGATCGATGCACAACAGCGGAAACTCCTGAACGTACGGGCCGTCATCCCGGTCTCCACGCTGACCCTGCCCGGCGTACGCGACCAGCTGACCAGGCTGCTGGCGACCGGCGGAACGGTCCGAACGCTGGACCGGGTGCCGAGCTGGTTCATGACCGCCGGCTCCGACGCCGCCGGCCTGCCTGCTTTATGGGGCGGCAACCTGCCCGACCACGCGTACAACTTCTACTTGGTACGAACGCCGATCGTCGTCGGCATGCTCCGATCGCTGTTCGAGGAGCTGTGGGGCCGGGCCGTGCCCCTGCCCTGGGGCCGCCGGGGTGAGGGCGTGGTGCAGGTGCTGCGGCTCGCGGCGCAGGGCATGTGCGACGACTCGATCGCCCGCCAGCTCGGCGTCTCGGTGCGCACGGTACGGGCCAGGTTCGCCGACGCCATGGTTCAGCTCGGCGCGCAATCACGCTTTCACGCAGGTGTGGAGGCCGCGCGGCGTGGCTGGCTGAGCTAATAGCCACCGCGTCGGCCGCATCGGTCATATGGTGGGAAGGTGCTGGAAGACGTCCCCCGCGACCCGTTCGCGGACGACCCGAACGACCCTTCCTCAGCGATGGGCGAGCTCGACGACGCCGAACCGCTGACCGCGAGCGAGCGCGACGAGGCCATCACCGACCTCGCCGACGTCGAGGTCTTCCGCTCCTTGTTAGAGCAGCAGGGAGTGCTGGGACTCGTACTCGACTGCCCCGAATGCGGCGAGCAGCACTTCTTCGACTGGGAGCTGCTGCGCGGCAATCTGCGCCAGATGATCGACAAAGGCCAGCCCCAGATGCACGAGCCGGCCTTTCTCCCTGACCCGGCCGACTACGTGACCTGGGAGTACGCCAGAGGCTATGTCGACGGTGTCATCGACACCGAGGAGCGCCGCTGATCCACGTCGTCCAGCAGCACGGCGAGCAGCCGTGCGGCCGGATCGCGCGAATCAGGCAGCTCGCCGCGGGCCAGCACGTCGAGGAGCGCGTCAGTCTGCTCCTCCGGCGTCAAGCCGACTCCAGTTCGGCCATCTGCCGCAGCCTCGCCAGCGCTCGATGCTGAGCGACGCGGACCGCACCTGGTGACATACCGAGTACATTACCGGTCTCCTCCGCCGACAACCCAGACACCACCCGCAACAACAGCAACTCGCGCTGGTTGTCGGGCAGCTTGGCGAGCAGCCTGCGGGCGTACTCCACCTCGATGTAACGGACCACCGTCTCCTCGGGCCCCGGTCCATCGTCGGGCCCGTCCGGTAGATCCTGAGTCGGTACGGCCGAGCGGACCGAACTCCGCAACGCATCGGCCACCTTGTGCGAGGCGATACCGAAGACGAAGGAGGCGAAAGGCCGCCCCATGTCTCGGTATCGCGGCAGCGCGGACAGGACCGCGATGCACACCTCCTGGGCTACGTCATCGGCAATGTGATATTGCCCTGAAACCCTGCCCAGCCTGGCGCGGCAATAGCGCACCACCATCGGACGCAACTCGCCCAGCAGGGATTCGATCGCACTGCGATCCCCCTGCACGGCGAGGCTCGTCAGTTCCCTTAGGTCGGAGTCATCCGTCCGTGCCGGAAGTCTCGACGCGAGCCTTACCCCAATTTTGGCGTCGGCGACGCTTCCCTCGCTCACGATAGGCATGATGCCCGCACTGATCGGGCCTGTCGTCATCGCGAACGGCTACGGATTGGTCACATTGACGCGACGATAACGGGCAGTAATCAAACGACGACACTAAGCCTTTATTGCGGAAGAATATTTCATCCCATAACCCGAAATGTGCAGAAATTGCCAGGCGGCTAGACGTTTACGGCACACATCAGGTTTACCCGAATAAAGGAATTTTCCCACTTCATCATCGTTCGGCCACCTCTCCAGCGGCCTGCCGGGATTGAGCGTATGTCATATGCCATACCTGGATGTGGGAGTTGGGTCAACGTCTGTGGCCCATGGGAGTGGCCGAGAGTTCGCGATACGCGGCGCCTCAGCGGCCGAGGAAGTGCCGGGGCGGTAACCGGGCAAGAAGGGCTGGCCGTGGCCCACCATGCGCGCGTCACGGCGCTCAGCCGCCTCCACCGGAGGAGCGTGTCCCTGGACAGGCGCCGGCCCCGGGCGGCGGGTGGGGCCGGCCCATGCCTGCCGTAAAAGCGGCAAAAACCAGAACACGGCCCGCACCCAGAGAACAGGCGCGAACCGTGTAAAGGAGAAGCTGGTCAGTGACCGTGGCCGTGACCGTGGCCCCCACCGGCGGGAGCGGACTCCTCCTCCGGCTTGTCGACGACGAGCGCCTCGGTGGTGAGGAGCATGCCGGCGATGGACGCGGCGTTCTGCACGGCCGAGCGGGTGACCTTGACCGGGTCGATGACGCCCTGGCTGAGCAGGTCGCCGTACTCGCCCGTGGCGGCGTTGAGGCCGTTGCCCGCGGACAGCTCCGAGACCTTGTGGGTGACCACGTAGCCCTCGAGACCGGCGTTCTCGGCGATCCAGCGCGTCGGCTCGACCAGCGAGCGGCGGACGATGGCGACACCGGTCGCCTCGTCGCCCGTCAGGCCGAGGTCGTCGAGGTCCTTGGAGACGTGGATCAGCGCGGAGCCACCGCCGGAGACGATGCCCTCCTCGATCGCGGCGCGCGTAGCGGAGATCGCGTCCTCGAGCCGGTGCTTCTTCTCCTTGAGCTCCACCTCGGTGGCAGCGCCGACGCGCAGCACGCACACGCCGCCGGCCAGCTTGGCCAGGCGCTCCTGGAGCTTCTCGCGGTCCCAGTCGGAGTCGGACTGCTCGATGGCGAGCTTGATCTCCTTGACCCGGTCCTCGATCGCCTTCGCGTCGCCGGCGCCGTCGACGATGGTCGTGGCGTCCTTGGTGACGACGATGCGGCGAGCGGTGCCGAGCACCTCAAGGCCGACGTTCTCGAGCTTGAGACCGACTTCCTCGCTCACGACCTGGCCACCGGTGAGGATGGCGATGTCCTGCAGCATCGCCTTGCGGCGGTCGCCGAAGCCCGGGGCCTTGACGGCCACGGAGGTGAACGTGCCACGGATCTTGTTGGTGACCAGAACGGCCAGGGCCTCGCCCTCGACGTCCTCGGCGACCACGAGCAGCGCCTTCTTGGTCTGGGCGATCTGCTCGAGCAGCGGCAGGAAGTCCGCGATCGAGGAGATCTTGCCCTGGGTGAGCAGAATGTAGGCGTCTTCGAGGACGGCCTCCATGCGCTCGGGGTCGGTCACCATGTACGCCGACAGGTAGCCCTTGTCGAACTGGAGGCCCTCGGTGAACTCGAGCTCCATGCCCATGGCGTTGGACTCTTCGACGGTGAGAACACCGTCCTTGCCGACCTTGTCGAACGCCTCGGCGATCAGGTCGCCGATCTTGGCGTCCTGGGCGGAGATGGTCGCGACGTTCGCGATCTCCTTCTTGTCCTCGACCGGGCGCGCGCTGGCGAGCAGCTTGTCGCTGATCGCCTTGGCGGCCTTGTCGATGCCGCGCTTGAGCGACAGCGGCGAGGCGCCGGCCGCCACGTTGCGCAGACCCTCGCGGACCATCGCCTGGGCCAGGACGGTCGCGGTGGTGGTGCCGTCACCAGCGACGTCGTTGGTCTTGGTGGCGACTTCCTTGGCGAGCTGGGCGCCGAGGTTCTCGTAGCGCTCCTCCAGCTCGATCTCACGAGCGATGGTCACGCCGTCGTTCGTGATCGTCGGAGCACCGAACTTCTTGTCGATGACGACGTTGCGGCCACGGGGGCCGAGGGTTACCTTCACGGCGTCCGCGAGGGCGTTGACGCCGCGCTCAAGCGCGCGGCGGGCGTCCTCGTCGAACGCTAGGATCTTCGCCATGCTGAAAGTCCTCTCCTAGCGTCGAAAGCCCCGGCCGCACGCGCTCGAACGAGAAGCGCGCGCCCGGGGCCCGACGCATCCGGCTTACTTCTCGATGATCGCGAGAACGTCGCGGGCGGAGAGCACGAGGTACTCCTCGCCGCCGTACTTGACCTCGGTGCCGCCGTACTTGCTGTAGAGGACGATGTCGCCCTCGGCGACGTCAAGCGGAATGCGCTTGTCGCCGTCCTCATCCCAGTTGCCCGGGCCCACCGCGAGGACCTTGCCCTCTTGCGGCTTCTCCTTGGCGGTGTCAGGGATGACCAGGCCGGAAGCGGTCGTCTGCTCGGCCTCAAGCGGCTGAACCACAATGCGGTCGCCGAGCGGCTTAACGGGAACCTTGGTGGCGGTCGTCACGATCGGACCTCCCCTTCAGATTTGAATGATCTAGAAGAGGCGACCAGCGGGGCCTGCCGTCGCGGGTGTCAGACCTGCCTCGTCGCACGTTGGCACTCTCAAGGGGAGAGTGCCAACAGGAAACATATGCAAGAGGGGCTTGACAGTCAACACGAACGCGTCTGCTCAGAGCGATCAGGCCCAAGAGGTTGCCCAAGGTTGAGGGTAAATGGGGTGACACGTGCTCGTGGCGTACGGGGGATGCGTGAGTGCACACGAGTACCCGCTTTACGCGCACAGCGGACACATCACGCCGCCCGCCGCATCTGGCCAGGCAGACGCGCCGACTACCCGCCCAACCCGGACGGGCACACGCGTCAGGCCACCCGCCCAACCCGGTCGTTCCACCCACCCGCCACACGGACGGGCAGACCTGTCCCTGCCACCCGCCGTACCCGTCAAGGACCCGCCACGCCTCGGACGGGCGCATACGTCAGAGCGCCCACCACACCTACAGGCAGCCACTCGTCCCTTCACCGCCGCCTTCGTGCCTATGGGGTCGCGGACGGGCCGGGGCCTGGAGCGTGGCGGAGAGGCGCTAGCGTGGTGTGACGTGGATCTCGACGCCTTCACCGAGTTGCTCACCCCGCGCGGGCAGCGCGCTCTGGCTGAGGCCGTCGAGCTGGTGGGAGCCGACCCGGTGGCCGCGGCGACGAGACTGCGGAGGACCTACGACGCCGCGCTCACGTCGGCCGCGCTCACCCAGGCGGGACTACGCGACCGCGCCAGAGCCAAGTTCGGCATCGACGCGGCCAGCATGTACTTCACTCCACACGGCCTGGAGCAGGCCACCCGCGCCGAGGTCGGCACCCACCGCGCCCGCCGCCTGACCACACTCACCGACGGAACGCGGGCCGCATCCGGCGAAGTGCAGGGCGCAGCCAGGGAAACGCGGGTTACGGCCGGTGGAGCGCAAGGCTTGGCCAGTGGAACGCGGGTGGTGGACGTCTGCTGCGGGATCGGCGGCGACTTCATCGCGCTGGCCCGCGCCGGGTGCGTCGTGGACGCCGTGGACCTCGATCCGCTGACCGTCGCAGTCGCCCGGGCGAACGCAGAAGCGCTAGGGCTCGGGGATCGGGTCACCGTCCGGGTGGGTGACGCCGCGATGGTCTCGCCGGAGGGCTACGACTGGCTGTTCGCCGACCCCGCCCGCCGTACGAGCCGGGGCAGGACGTTCGACCCCATGGCCTACTCGCCGCCGTGGCCGGTCGTACTCGACCTGGTCGCCAGGGCCCCGCGGGCTTGCCTGAAGGTGGCTCCGGGGATCCCGTACGAGTTCATCCCGGCCGGCGCCGAAGCCGAGTGGGTGTCGTACAAGGGCGAGGTGAAGGAAGCATCCCTCTGGACGGGCTCCACCGCTACGACCAGCACCACAGAGGTCACCGACACCACGACCACGACCGGCGCCCCAGACACAACCAACACTCTCGAAACAGACGAAGCAACCACAAGCGGTGCCGCAGTTCCGATCGGCGCTGCGGACATGGCCGGCGCTACGGACACGGCCGACGCCACAGGGGTGCTCGGCGAGGGGGACACGATCGGCGATGCGGGTCCAAGCACCGCCGCAGACACAACCGGCGCTGTTGAGCGGCCGGGCGACGCGGTGCAACCGGCGACGCAGCCGGACGGCGCAGCGCCGCCAGCGACGCAGCCCGACGATGCGGCGCCACCGGCGAAGCTACCCAGCAGCGCAGTGCCACCAGCGACGCAGCCCAACGGCGCGGTGCGGCTGACGATGCAGCCCAACGGCGCAGCGCCACCGACGACGCAGCCCAACGGGGCGGTACCACCGACGGCACTGCCCGGTGGAGCGGTGCGGCGGGCGACGTTGTTGCCCGGTGGGGAAACACTCGTCGCCCGCGGGGTCGAGGCGCCGATCGGTCCCGTCGGGCGCTATGTGTACGAGCCCGACGGGGCCGCGATCCGTGCACACCTCGTCGGGGAGGTCGCCGAGATGGTCAATGGCCGCCTCCCCGACCCGATGATCGCCTACATCACGAGCGATGAGGCGTTCGACACCCCGTGGGCCGCGCGTTACTCGGTGGAAGAAGTGCTGCCGTTCTCGCTGAAGCGCCTCCGCGCCGCCCTTCGCGAGCGGCAAATCGGAAATGTCGTCATCAAGAAGCGGGCCTCGGCAGTCGACATCGAGCGGCTCAGAAATGACCTTCGGCTTTCTGGCGATAAATCAGCGGTAATCATCCTGACCCGCATCATGAATAAGCCTTCCGTCCTGATTTGCCAGGCCGCCCCACCTGCATAAATGACAAATCCGGGCGTTCCCGGGCCAATACCTATCTTTCACTTCGCCCCTGACTTACCTTGATCGAGAGGCTAAGGTGGGCACGCTGGCGGTTAGCCGCGCTCTCTTTCTTCCATCTGCAAACCGGACCTATCCCACCGCTGCGCGGCAGACCGTCGGCGAGCGAAGGAGCCTTTCGGTGGATCACTCCAACCACACCACCCTTCTACAGGCAGGCGGCGATTCCGCCATCTCCGAAAGGATGCGGGACCTGCTCGCGCGTGCTTCCCAGGATCACGTGTACGAGCAGCGCACCCAGGGCGCCGTCCTCGACGAGATCCGCCAGCGCCTCGAAGGTATGGAGTGGCTGCTGCGCGAGGTCCGCGAGCGGGAGCTTGGCGGGCTGAGCGGCACGCTCGAGACGGTGAGCGGGCGGCTTGACGACATCGCGGCCAAACCGCCGATGTGGGCCGAGGGCCTCGCCCAGCATGTGGAGGCGGTACGCGACCACGTTGACGCCGTCGGCGAGCAGGTGGGCACCGTTGACGCGCATGTGGAGTCGGTTCATCAGCGGGTGGCGCCGGTGTCGGAGCTGCCGGGGCTCTGGGCCGAGGTCGGCAGCGTCGGCGACAACGTGGACGAGGTGCTCAAGAAGCTGCAGTCGGTCCTCGACTGCACCGACGGCATCACCCAGCGGATGGGTGACCTGGGCACGAGGCTGGGCCAGCTCACCACGGGCATGGAGGCCGCCGCCAGCCGCTTCACCCGCATCGACAAGTCACTCGCCGAGCTGACCGCCCGCACCGACCGCATCGAAGGCGCGGTGCTGGAGCTGCCCGACGGCTTCGAAGGCAAGCTCGCCGCCACGGCCGAGCAACTCGACGGCAAGCTCGCCGCCACCGTCAACCAACTCGACGGCAGGCTCACCGCCACAACCGAGCAGCTCGACGACAAGCTCACCGCCACCGCTGCGCAACTCACCGCCGCCACCGACCAGCTCGACAGCAAGCTCACCGCCACCGCCAACCAACTCGGCGGCAAGCTCACCGCGGCGACGGACCGCCTCGGCGCCCAGGTGGACGGCACCGAGCAACGCCTCACCGGCCGCCTGGACGACACCGAGCAGCAGCTGGCCGATCTGGACCAGCGACTCGCCGGCCGCCTGGACAAGACCGAGCAGGCCCTGACCACGCGCATCGACAAGACCGAGCAGGCCGTGACCGCGCGTCTCGACAAGACCGAGCAAGGTCTCACCGCCCGTCTAGGCGAGTCCGTGCAGCGCCTGTCCGGCCGCTTCGACGAGACCGAGCAGCGCCTGGCCGGTCGCCTCGACGCCGTCGACGGCAAACTGCTCGACGCCCACAGCGGGCTAGGCGGCGTCGACCAGCACCTCAGCTCCGTCAACAGCCACCTGACCACGGTCAACAGCCACCTGTCCCGCCACGACGACCGGTTCGACGCGCTCGACGGCAGAGTCGACGGCCACTTCATCCGGCTCGACGAACGCCTGGCCGTCGCCGACCGGCACCTCACCGAGTCCGCCACCCGCAACGAGGGCCGCTTCAACCAACTCGACAACGGCCTGGAGTCACTCGACGAACGCCTGGGCGAGGTGGAGGAGCGCCTGACCACCCGCTTCGACAGCCTGGACAACCAGCTCACCGGCGTCAACGCCACCGTGACGGGCCTGAGCGAGAGGCTCACCGAGGTCGACCTCTCCGTAACCGGCCTGAACACCCATCTGGCCGGCGTCGACACCTCGATCAACGGCCTCGGCACCCAGCTCAACAGCGTGGAGACCAACCTGACCGGTCTGGCCGTACGCGCCGAACAGGCCGGCGAGCACCTCGAAGCCGTCGACGACCGCATCGAGGCCGTCAACCAGCGCATCGGCCAGCTGCCCGCGACGCTCAGCATCGGCGAGCGGGTGCGCGAGCTCCTCGACTCCCAGACCACCGACCAGGGCGAGCGCCTGGCCGCCGCCGCGTCCGCGCTCACGGAGCTGGTCGCGGCACGCCCCGACCGCTCCGAGCTCACCCAGACGGTCACCGACATCGTCGAGCCCGCCACGGGCGACCTCACCAAGCGCCTGGGCGCCCTGGAGGAGACCATGCTCGCCCTCGCCGAAGCCCTCCTGCGCCCCACAAGAAAAGACTGACCTCCCTGTACGGCACAGCCAAGGTCACCCGCACGCGCCGACCTGGGCGCGCGACCTTCCTGGCCGGTCGTGAACGCTCACGGGGTTCCCGCCGTGACGACGCGCATTCTGGGCCGTCGCCGGGGCAGGCCGACCCCCCGTCGCACCGGCCCCTCAGGACAAATGCGAGAGCTTGTCCGGGTTCACCAGCCCATACACCCCGCCCACCCGAATACCCGTCTCATCCGGCTCCACGGTAACCGCCACTCGAACCTCCCCACCGTCCAGCAGCAGGAACGTCGGAGACACCGCCGTCTCCACCCACCGGACGTCCAGCCCCGCGTACCGGGGAACGATTCCGGTGAGCACCCGCGCCACCCGGTCCGCCCCATAGATCGGGCGCAGCGACGCCCGCACCCGGCCACCCCCGTCGTTCCACATGATGACGTCCGGAGACAACACCGCCAGCAGGTCGGCGAGGCTGCCGCCCGCCATCGCGGCAACGAAGCGCTCGGCCACCTCACGCGCCACCTGAGGATCGGCCGGGTAACGTGGGCGACGGGCCTGGACGTGTTCGCGGGCCCGGCGGGCGAGTTGGCGAGCCGCCGCCGGTGTGCGGTCCAGGATGCGGGCGATCTCGGCATGCTCGAACCCGAACGCCTCCCGCAGCACGAACGCCGCCCGTTCCAGCGGTGACAGCGTCTCCAGCACGACCAGCAGGCCCGTGGTGACGTTCTCGGCGGCCGTCACCGGGTAGTCGGGGGTCACCAGCGGCTCGGGCAGCCACGGGCCGGGATAGTCCTCTCTTGCGGCACGCAGGCCGCGCAGCCGCTCCAGGGCCCGCCGGACGGCGATGCGGACGAGGTAGGCGCGCGGATTGTCCACGCGGACCAGGTCGACACCGGCCCAGCGCAGCCAGGTGTCCTGCACGACGTCCTCGGCGTCGGCCACGCTGCCGAGCATGTCGTAGGCCAGGGTGAACAGCAGGTTCCGATGCTCCCAGAACACCGCCTCAGCATCGGCCACGATCCCCTCCAGCTCCCCCAGGCGGTTTCGGCCCACCGTAACGGGCAGGTAGGTCACCTCCCCGCTCGCCATGTCACATCGAACGCCCCGCCACGCATCTGTTGCGTGAGAACACCACCACCACACGACAAGGAAGCAGGTATGAAGGTACTTCTGGCAGGAGCCACCGGCACCGTCGGCACCGAGCTGATCCCCCAGCTGATCTCCGCCGGCCACTCCGTGCTCGGCCTCACCCGTACCGAGCGCGGTGCCGCCAAGCTGGCGGAGGCGGGCGTGACCGGCCTGGTCGCGGACATGATGGACCGAGACGCCCTGCTCGCCGCGGTGAAGGGTCATCAGGCCGACGCGGTGATGCACCAGGCGACGGCGATCACCGGCGTGCCGCTGTTCCACCGCGCGCTGTATCCGACCGGCGCGCTGCGCGAGCGGGGCACGGCCAACCTGATCGCGGCCGCCGAGGAGGTCGGCGCGCGCCGCTTCGTCACGCAGTCGTTCTTCCTCGGGTACGGCTACCGCGACCACGGCCCGGAACCGGTGACCGAGGACCGGCCGTTCGCCGAACCCGCCAGGGGCCCGTTCGGCGTGCACATGAGGACGATTCGCGCCAACGAGGAGCAGGTGTTCAACACACCGGGCATCGAGGGCATCGCCCTGCGCTACGGCCTGTTCTACGGCCCCGAGGTGACCACGCGGAAGATGATGGCCATGGCGAGGCGGCGGATGCTGCCGGAGGTGCACCCAGCCAGCGTCATCTCGCTCGTGCACATCCACGACGCCGCTTCGGCCGCCGTCGCCGCGCTCGACCGGGGTCGGCCCGGTCAGGCGTACAACGTCGCTGATGACGAGCCGGTGGCGTTCGACGAATACGTCCGGGCGCTGGCCCGGGCGGCGAAGGCCCCCGCGCCGCCGCGGGTGCCCGGCTGGTTGCTGACGCCGGTGCCGTACATGCGGGCCTTCATGACGGGCGTTCGCATCCGGATATCCAGCGAACGCGCGAAACGGGAGCTCGGCTGGGCGCCCGCCTACCCCTCCTATCGCGACGGCCTGTGAGCCGCCACAGGCGCGGTGGGCCGGGCGTGGCGGCGCCGCCAGTACGCGACGGTGAGCGCTGCCAGCAGCGGGCCCCACAGCAGCAGCGGCGCGTAGGCGGCGACGGCCAGCAGGCCCTGCCAGTCGTGGAACTCCAGAGGGAAGTCCGCGGCCAGCGGCCGGCCATGGATGTCGCGGCCGGCTGAGGTGGTGACCGCCGCCATCGTCCACAGCCAGGTGAGGGCGACCGCGCCGAGCCCGGCGGGGACACAGGCGACCAGCACCGGAACCCGCTTCCCGCGCAGGCCCGGGATCCAGCGCGGGAACACCTCGCCCCACGCGGAGATCAGCCCGATGGCGGTGAACGCGACCAGCTCGGAGAAGATCGACAGCAGCACCACGTACAGCTCCATCGGCAGCCAGGACGGGATGTCCCCGGCGCCCTGCTCGCCGTGGCCGATCGGCAGGTGCAAGGTGACCGCCGCGATCCGCCAGAGGCTGGCCGGCAGCACGGTGAACGGGATGGCGTAGGCCGCGATCCGCGCCCAGCGGGGCACTCCGGGCACAGGGGCATGGGCGGCCGTCCAGGCGGC
Organism: Nonomuraea guangzhouensis; assembly: GCF_019396345.1. Classification (GTDB taxonomy): domain Bacteria; phylum Actinomycetota; class Actinomycetes; order Streptosporangiales; family Streptosporangiaceae; genus Nonomuraea; species Nonomuraea guangzhouensis. Next base: position 220,204 of record NZ_JAHKRM010000011.1, read on the forward strand.
GCGTAGCCGCCCGGTGGTGGGCGGCATTTCGGTGAGGGTGGTCATCCGCGGTCCTTCGGGCCTGCGGGCATGGCTTGCCCGACCTGCTCCGAAGATCGCAGCCGCCTCAGGGCAGGCTCATCGCCCGCCGGAGGGAACCGCCTCCCCCGCACGGGGGAACGGCCCCCGACACACCCGTCACGCGCCCCAAAACCGGCCGCACCCCATCACACACCCGAAGACCGGCCGCACTCCGTCACACGCCCGAAGACCTGCCGCACTCCCTCGCACGCACCGACGACCGGTGCGACGGCTCACACGTGCACGGTCGTGATCGGCATCGACGAGTCAGCCGGGATGTCCAGCGCCGACGGGGTGACCCCCGCCGCGACCAGGTCCGACCCCAGCGCCGCGACCATGGCGCCGTTGTCGGTGCACAGCCCGGGCCGCGGCACCCGCAACCGTACGCCCGCCGCGTCGCACCGCTCCTGGGCCAGAGCGCGCAGCCGGGAGTTGGCCGCGACACCCCCGCCGATCAGCAGGTCGCGCACCTCGTACTTCCGGCAGGCCTGCAGCGCCTTGCGCGTCAGCACGTCGACCACGGCCTCCTGGAAGGAAGCCGCCACGTCGGGCACGTGGATGGACTCGCCGGCCGTCTCGCGGGCCTCCACCCAGCGCGCCACGGCGGTCTTCAGCCCGGAGAAGGAGAAGTCGAGCGTGCCGTCGTCGATCTTGCCGCGCGGGAAGGCGACGGCCGTGCCCGAGCCGGAGGTGGCCGCCTTGTCGATGTGCGGGCCGCCGGGGAACGGCAGGCCGAGCACCCGCGCCACCTTGTCGAACGCCTCACCGGCCGCGTCGTCCACGGTGGAGCCGAGCGAGATCACGTCTTCGGCGACGTCGGGCACGAGCAGCAGCGACGAGTGGCCGCCCGACACCAGCATGGCGATGCACGGTTTGGGCAGCGGGCCGTGTTCGAGCTGGTCGACGGCGACGTGGGCGGCCAGGTGGTTGACGCCGTAGAGGGGTACGCCGAGGCCGAGCGCGTAGGACTTGGCCGCGGCTACGCCGACGAGCAGCGCCCCGGCCAGCCCCGGACCCGCGGTGACGGCGATCGCGTCGATGTCCGCGAACTTCAGCCCGGCCTGTGCCAGCGCGGCCTCCACCGTCGGCGTCATCGCCTCCAGGTGGGCCCGCGAGGCGACCTCGGGCACCACGCCGCCGAACCTGGCGTGCTCTTCCATGCTGGAGGCGATCGTGTTGGCCAGCAGCGTGTGGCCCCTGACGATGCCGATGCCGGTCTCGTCGCAGGACGTCTCGATGCCCAGGACTAGGGGTGCGTCAGCCATCCAGCTTCCTTCTCATCATGATCGCGTCGGTGCCGTCGTCGTAGTAGCGGCGGCGCCGGCCGATCACCTCGAACTCGAAGTGTTCGTAGACCCCCCGCGCCTGCGGGTTGTCGGCGCGCACCTCGAGGAAGATCTCCCGCGCCGCGCGCCGGCCGGCCTCGGCCAGCAGCTCCGTCAGCAGCGCGCCGCCGATCCCGGTGCCCTGATGCGGGTGGTCGACCGCGATGGTCTGAACGTCGGCCTGGTCGGCCGCGGCGGCCAGCCCGGCGTAGCCGACGATCTCCTCGCCGACGATGGCCACCACGTAGTGCCTGGTCCGGGGCTGGTCGGCCAGCTCGCCGCGGAGCATGCCCTCGCTCCACGCGTCCATCGGGAACGTGTTGCGCTCGATCCCCATGACCGCCGGCAGGTCGGCCTCGGTCATCTGCCGGAGCTTCACGTCCGCCTGCCGGGGCTTCATGCCGTCACCCTCTTGGGCGCGCCGGGCACCACCGCGTCGGGTCGCCGCAGGTAGATCGGGCGCGGCGGGCCGAGCTCCACCCCCGCCGCGATGCGCTCGGCCGCCAGGGCGGCCAGGAACCCGGCGTAGGGGTACGGCGGAGCGTCGGATCGCCCCAGGAGGTCGGGGTAGAGCCCGGCCCCGGCACCGGCCACGGGCAGGCCGTCCACCGGCACGTCGGCGGGCCGGTCGACGAACGGCCCGTCGAGCCTGGTGCGCGCGTCGGAGTAGCGGGCCCAGAACACCTCCTTGCGCCGCGCGTCGGTGGCGACCAGGAACGGTTCGGTGAACCCGCTGCCGTAGGCGACGGCGTCGAGGGTGCAGATGCCGTACGCGGGAACGCCCAGCGTGGTGGCGAGCCCCTGCGCGGTCATCAGCCCCACGCGCAGCCCCGTGTAGGGGCCGGGACCGCTGCCCGCTACGACGGCGGTGACGTCGGACAGGACGGCACCCGCCTCGCGCAGCACGGTTTCGACGGTGGGGACGAGCAGCTCGCCGTGTCGCCGGGCGTCGATCGTCGTCGACTCGGCGAGCACTCGCTGCCCGTCATGGAGGGCGGCCGTGACGGCGGGCGTCGCGGTATCAAAGGCCAGGACCAGCACGACTGTTTAGCCTACCTGCCTGGCGGGTCACGCCCAGCCGGTGCGCAGTTTCAGCCAGTCGAGCGCCACGACGCCCTGCGCCCGCTGGAACGCCCTGACCGTGGGCAGGCCGGGCGGCGGCGGCCGGCGACCCTGCCGTGCGAAGTATCCCGCGAACGCGGCGATCACCGCGGTGGCGGCGGGATCGGGGTCGGGGAACAGCTCCTGCGGCGGCGGTCCGCCCTGCATGGCGACCGACGGCAGCATGCCCAGGAAATCGAACCAGCTCGCGCCGACGCAGGCCCACGGCCAGTCGACCACGTAGACGCGGTCCTCGGTGAGCAGCAGGTTGTCGGCCCGCAGATCGGCGTGGAGCAGCGTGTCACCGGCGGCGGCCTCGCCCCAGCCGGACTCCAGCTCGGCCAGCGCGCCGAGGTGGCGCATCGCCCAGGGGTCGAGACCGGTGGTGTCCTCGTCGAGCAGCGAGCGCCAGCCGCGGAAGGCCTGCCCGAACAGCTCCGCGACCGGCGGCGCCTCGATCGGCGGGGGCGTGAGCGCGGCGGACATGCGCCGTACGGCCTCCATCACCCGGTCGAGCTCGTCGCGGCGCCAGGGCAGCTCGGGGTGGCGGCCCTCGATGTCCTCGAAGACCAGCACCACCCAGCCCTCGACCTCGACGTCGTACTGGAGCCGCGGCGCGGGCACGGACTCGGGCAGGGCGCCGGCGATCTTGGCCTCGGCCTGGTAGAGGCGGACGCTGTCGGGGTTCGGCTCCGGGCCGACGGCTTTGACGAAGGCGCGCCGGCCGTTCGCGGCGCGGAGCCGGACCGCCGCCGCGGGCGAGAACCCGCCCTGCTGCGTCACGGCCTCGGTCACGGGAGCGCCGAGGAACTCCTCGACGGCCGCGCGGGCGGCCGGGTGCACCTCCGGCCAGGGAACCCGCGCTCCCGAGGCAGGCGGATTGGTCTCATTACTCACGCTCGGGAAGCGTAGACGATGATGTTGTCGAGGTATTCGCCCTTGGCGTAGTCGAACTTGCCGCCACAGGTCACCAGCTTGAGGCCGTCCCCACCGTAGACGCGATCGGCCGGGAAGTGCTCCTTCGCCACCTGCTCGATCGAGTCGACCTTGTACTTGACGACCTTGCCGTCACTCCGCTCGACCTTGACGATCTCGCCCTTGCGTACCTGCCTGAGCTTGTAGAACACCGCCGGAGCCGTCTTGGTGTCGACGTGGCCGATGATGACCGAGGCGCCCTTGTCGCCGGGCACCGCGCTGCCGGTGTACCAGCCGGCCATCTTGGGCTTCTCGTACGGCGGCAGCTCGACCTCGCCGTCCTTGCTCAGGCCGAGCTTCATCAGCGGCGCCTCGACCTCGATCGACGGGATGTCGATGCTCTGGGGCACGACGGAGCCGGTCGTCTTGGTGGTGTTCTGGTACGACTTGCCGAACGCGACCAGCAACAGCCCGGTGACGGCTCCCGCGAGGACCACGCGTCCAGGTCGGGCCATCGGCTAACCCCGGATGCGGCGCTTGATCAGCAGCCCGGCGGCCGCCAGCACGGCCGCGCCGACCAGCACGCCGCCGACCGGCATCCCCGAATCCTCGTCGATGTCCTTGCCGAAGGTGCCGCCACCGCCCGCCCGAGGTGCCTTGGTGGGCTTGGTGTCGTCGTCCGCGGTGTCCGCGGTCGCCTTGGCGACCTGCAGGGTGGCCTTGCCGGTGTCGTTGGTGCCGTCGCACTTGACCTCGACCAGGTAGGAGCCGCGCTTGATCGTGCTCGACACCTGGGCCTCGCCGCGTACCCACGGGTTCGCGGCCGTGACACGGCCGGTCGGCGTGGGCGTGGCCGTGGCGGCGGCCGGCGCGGTGGTCAGCGGCACGCCGCTGAGGAACGCCTTGGACTCGGCGGTGCCCGTGTGCGCGGGGCCGCCGTTGGGGACCGGGCAGTTCGCTAAGATCCACACCTTGGAGTTCTCACCCGCGGTGACCTTCGCGGGGCTCAACTGCACGAGGATGGGCTTCCTGCTGGCGGTCGGGGTGGCGCCGAGCGTGGGGGTGGTGCTGACCGAGGCTGATGGCGTGGCGGTCGGTGTGGTCTGGGCGGAGGCTGTGCAGCCGACCGCGCCGATCATGACGATGGCTCCCGCGTACGCGACTCGCCTGACCCTGAGCACCGCCGCACCCCACTCCGCGCCGTCCTTCACCAAGCATCCACCAAAAAAGTGGACGCCGCCCCTCCTGATACCCAGATTTTCTGGGCGAACCCTTACCAATGATCATGATTTCTATCGATGGTGAGGTAGATCAAGGGTGACAGCTTTGCCGGAAGACAGGGCGGATTTTACTTTTCCGCAGGTTCGGACGGCGTGTCGGCCCAGCGGGCGCCGACGCCGCGCAGCGTCACGACGCGGGCGTCGTCTCCGCTCTCGCGGTCGATGTGGATCTCCAGCCGGTCGTCGGACAGCCCTTCGACCAGTCCCTCGCCCCACTCCACGACCGTCACCGACTCGTCGAGCGAGGCGTCGAGGTCGAGGTCGTCGACCTCCAGGTCACCGCCCAGCCGGTAGGCGTCGGCGTGGACGAGGGGCGGGCCCTGCCGCAGCGACGGGTGCACCCTGGCGATCACGAACGTGGGCGAGGTGATCGGGCCGCGTACCTTGAGCCCTTCGGCGATGCCCTGCACGAGCGTGGTCTTGCCCGCGCCGAGGGGGCCGGACAGGATGATCAGGTCGCCGGGGCGCAGCAGGTCGGCCAGGCGGGCGCCGTAGGAACGCATGTCCTCGGCGGTCGGGAGTCTCTGCGCCACTACAGCTCCACTCGCTTGATCAGGTCGCGCAGCGCGTCGTTGACCTCGCCGGGGCGCTCCAGCTGGATCAGGTGCGAAGTGTCCGGCACCTCGGTGAGCTGGGCCTTGGGCAGCGCGGCGGCGATCGCCTTGCTGTGCTCGGGCGGCGTCAGCCAGTCCTTGTCACCGACCAGGATCGCGGTCGGCACCGGGTCGAGGACGTGCAGGGCGGCCAGCTTGTCGTGGTTCATCAGTGCCGGGTAGAAGTCGGCGAACACCTCGGTCGGCGTCGCCCTGATCATCGTCTCGGCGAAGTCGACCAGGGTGGGGCTGACGTTCTTGGAGTCGCCGAAGCCCATGAGACGGGTCATCAGGAACGCGATGTCGCTGCCCGCGTGGCGGGTCTTGTCGACGAACGAGCCCCGCTTGCCCAGCATCGAGATCGTCGGTGGGGCGATCTTGTGCACGACCTTGGACAGCAGCGCGGGCAGGCCCAGGGTGAGCTCGGCCAGCTTGCCCGCCGAGGTGGCGATGAGCGACACCGCGCGGATCTTGTCACCGAACAGCTCGGGGTGGCGGTCGGCGAGCGCCATGATCGTCATGCCGCCCATGGAGTGGCCGACCAGCACGCACGGCCCGGGTACGAAACGGTCGATCACCTCGGCCAGATCGTCGCCCAGCCGGTCGATCGTGCTGTCCTCGGCGCTCGCGCGCTGGGAGCGGCCGTGGGAGCGCTGGTCCCACAGCACCATGCGGTAGCTGTCGCGCAGGTCACGGCGCTGGTAGTGCCACGACTCCAGGCTCAGGCAGTAGCCGTGGCAGAACACGATGGTCAGCGGCGCGTCCTCGGGCCCGTCGAGCTCGACGTGCAGGGCCGTGCTGTCGGAGGTGATGAGCGTGCGGTCCCGGCCGCGCAGCTCACCGAACCGCTCGCTGGCCTCGGCGTCGGGGCGCAGCCTCATGCGGCCCACCGCGTAGCGTTTGGCCAGTGCCGCGGCGGCCACACCGGCCGAAGCGGCACCGACGATCGCGCCGGCGATCCCGACCTTCCGCCGTGTTGTCGTCGTCATGTCCCTGATCCCCTATACACCCGCGGCACCCGCGAACCGATCCTGGTCACGATCTCATGCGTAATCGTGCCGAGGTTATCCGCCCACTCCTGAGCGGTCGGCTCACCCCTCCCGCCTGGCCCGAACAGGATGACCTCGTCCCCCGCGGCCAGCGGGTCGTCGCCCATGTCGATCATGAACTGGTCCATGCACACCCGGCCGGCTATCGCCCTGCGGCGACCGCCCGCCAGCACCTCCGCCCGCCCCGTCGCGTGCCTGAGGATCCCGTCGGCGTACCCGAGCGGCACCAGCCCAAGCGTGGTCTCGGAACTCGTGACATAAAGGTGTCCGTAGGACACTCCCGAGCTCTCCGGCACCCGCTTGGCCAGCGCGATCCGCGCCACCAGCGTCATGGCCGGCCGCAGCCCGAAGTCGCCCAGCTCGGGGACCGGGCTCAGCCCGTACATGGCGATGCCGGGCCGGACCATGTCGTAGTGGGTGCGCGGCAGCGTCAGGATCGCGGCGGAGTTGGCCAGGTGCCTGATGACGTGGGACCCGGCCGCGCCGGCCTGCTCGGCCTGCTTGAGCGCGGCCTCGAACGCGTCGATCTGCCGGTCGATCGAGCCGTGCCCCGGCACGTCCGCGCAGGCGAAGTGCGACCACAGGCCGACGATCTCGATGACGCCCTCGGCCTGGAGGGCGAGCGCCCTGGCCAGCAGCCCCGGCCAGGCGGCGAGCGGCGCGCCGCCCCTGCTCATGCCGGTGTCGGCCTCAAGGTGCGTCCGGGCGGTCCGCCCGGTGCGCCGCGCGGCTGCGGCGATCTCGTCGAGCAGCGCCTCGTCGGCCGCCGACAGCTCGATCTCGGCTTCGAGCGCCTCGTCGAGCGGCTCTCCCGGGGTGATGATCCAGGACAGCACCGGCGCGGTGATGCCACCGGCCCGCAGCGCGAGCGCCTCACGGATGTAGGCGGTGCCGAGCCTGCTCGCGCCGCCCTGCAGCACGGCCTCGGAGGTCGGGACGAGCCCGTGCCCGTAGGCGTCGGCCTTGACGGCCCCCAGCACTTCGGCGCCGCCCGCGCGCTCCTTGAGCAGCGCCACGTTGTGCCTGATCGCGGCCAGATCGACCCGCGCCTCCGCGGGCGTCGCCATCGGGGATGTCATCCCTCCAGTCTGGCAGCTCACTCGCGTGGTCGAGCGCGATTCGGCCTCTTGGGGGTGCCGACCGCCTTCCGGCTCACCTGGGAGAACGCGACGCGCCCCGCAGCATGCGGATCGCCGCCGGAACCGCCTCGGCCACGTCGGCGGCGGTCAGCGGGGCGTCGTCGGCCGCGATCCGGCCCGCCAGCCCGTGCAGGTAGGCGCCGCACGAACCCGCGTCGAAGCAGTCGAGCCCCTGCGCCAGCAGCGCGCCGGCCACGCCGGAGAGCACGTCGCCCGTGCCGCCGGTGGCCAGCCACGCGGTGCCGGTCCCGTTGACGCGTACCGGCAGGTCCCGCGTGGCCACGACCGTGGTCGAGCCCTTGAGCAGCACGGTCACGCCCAGCTCGGCCGCCGCCCGGCGGGCGTGTTCAAGCCGCCCCGCCTCGATCGCCGCCCGGTCGGCCCCCAGCAGCCGCGACAGCTCCCCCGCGTGCGGCGTGATCAGAACCGGCGCGGTACGGCGGAGCAGCGCCCTGTCCCCGGCGACCAGGGTCAGCGCGTCGGCGTCGATCAGGACGGGCACGTCACTGGCCAGCACCCTGGCGGCCAGCTCGTGCGCCCAGTCGCCGGTGCCCAGACCCGGTCCCAGCACCCAGGCCTGCACGCGCCCGACCTCGTCGATCGACGGCTCGCTCAGCTCGGTGATGACCGCCTCGGGCCAGCGGGCGCGTACCTGGGTCACCGGCTCCCCCGGCCCCACGTAACGCACCATCCCCGCGCCCGCGCGCAGCGCCCCGCCCACGGCGAGCACGGCGGCGCCGGTGTAGCGGTCACTGCCCGCCGCCACGCCCAGGACGCCCCTGCGGTATTTGTCGGACTCGCCCATCGGGCGCTTCAGCAGGCCGTAGACGTCATGGTGGGAGAGCGACACCACGTCGGGGTCGGGCAGGTACGGGCCGAGCCCGATGTCGATCAGCTCGAGCTCGCCCACGTGGCTCGCGCCCGGATCGACGAGCAGCCCGGTCTTGCGGGCTCCCATGGTCACGGTCACCTGGGCCGCGACGGCCGCCCCGGCCACCTGACCGGTGCTCGCGTCGACGCCGCTGGGCACATCCACCGCGACGACCAGGCCGGGCGCGGCGTTGGCCGCCTCGGCCAGCCGTGCGTACGGCTCCCGCAACGCGCCGGTCGCCCCGATGCCCACCAGCCCGTCGACGATCAGGTCGGCCTGGTCGAGGGCGTCCGGCCCGGCGATCGTGCCGCCCGCCCGGCGGAACGCCTCCAGACCGGCCTCGTGGGTCTTGGCGCCCGCCAGGACGGCCTCGACCCGGGCGCCCCGTCCGGCCAGCCGGGCTCCGGCGTAGAGGGCGTCGCCGCCGTTGTCGCCGCTGCCGATGAGCAGCAGGACGCGCGTGCCGTACACCTTGCCCAGCAGGCCGGCGCAGACGGCGGCCAGCCCGGCGGCCGCGCGGTCCATGAGCGTGCCGTCGGGCAGCCGCGCCATCAGCGCGCGCTCGGCGGTCCTGATCTGGTCGGCGGTGTAGGCGGTAGGCATGACCCGAAGCTATCCTTCCGCGATCACGTAGGCCATCGCCACCCCGGCGTCATGGCTGAGCGAGACGTGCCAGCGCTTGACGCCCAGTCCGTAGGCGACTTCGGCGGCCTTGCCGGTGACGTGGAGCGAGGGCTTGCCGGTCTCGTCGCAGCGCACCTCGGCCTCCAGGTGCCCGAGCCCTCTCGGCGCGCCGAGCGCCTTGGCGACAGCCTCTTTGGCGGCGAACCTGGCCGCCAGGGAGTGCACCGCGAGCGGCCGTTCGACCTCGGTGAACAGCCGCTCGCGCAGCCCCGGCGTGCGCTCCAGCGCCGACTCGAACCGCGCGATGTCGACGACGTCCACGCCGATGCCCAGGATCATCCCCCCAGGTTAACGGGCGCGCCTACAACCAACTGGCCCGGACGCTGTCGGCCGGGCCGTCATCGGGCGGCGTGCCGAGCTCGCCCTTTCCCACCCTGGCGAGCAGGCGGCTGACGCTGTCGATGATCTCGGGCACGTACCCGCGCAGCTCGGCCACGTCCGCGGCGATCGACTCGTCGCGCTCCACCCCCGCCTTCTCCAGCACGGTGTCCAGGTCCGCCAGCTTGCCCGCCAGCCATTGAAGGGGGTCACCCGACAGTTCCCGGTCGAACACACGTGGGCCCGGGTTCCATTCGGTGAAGGCCGGATGGTGATGGGTCCGGTCGAAGCTGCCGGGGCGGCCGTCGACCGATTCCAGCAGATCGACGCGCCAGATGGGCCGGTCCACGTTGATGGGCCGTGCCGAATAGATGGACCCTTTCAGCGGCGCTTGTTCGAGCATCCGCACTTCGAGACGTACGCCGTGCTCGGCTCCCTCCTGGCCCTTGCCCGGGTTCGGGTCGACGAAGTACAGATCGCTCACGGCCACGCCGATCCGCTCGAAACCGAAGATGTACAGCATGCTTCGGAGTATGAACAACCGCTTGGCCGCCTTCAACCGACGCGTGCCAGCCTCCGTACGCCCTCGACCAGCTCGGCGGTGTCAGCCGTGGCGGCGAACCCGAGGCGCAGCCACGCGGCGGGCACCTCGGTGGCGAAGTAGCGGCTGCCCGCGCTGACCGCGACCCCGAACTGCCGGGCGGCGCCGGCGACCGCCGGGTCGCTCAGCCCGTCGGGCAGGCGGACCCACAGGTGCAGCCCGCCGGTGGGCACTCGCGTGATGGTCCAGCCGGGCAGTTCGCGCGCGATGGCGGCGGCCAGCTCGCCGCGCCGCTCGCGCAGGGCCGTGGCCAGCGTGCGCAGGTGCCGTTCCCAGGCCGGCGAGCTGACCAGCTCCAGCGCGGCCTCCTGGAGCGGCCGGGTGACGAAGAAGTCGTCGACCAGGCGGACCGCCCGCAGCCGCGCCATCACGGGCCCGCGGGCGATCAGCGCCCCGATGCGCAGGCTCGGCGCGGCCGGTTTGGTGAGCGAGGTCAGGTGGACGACGGTGCCGTCACGGTCGGCGGCCACCAGCGGAGGCGGCACGGGCCCGCCATGGCCGAGGTGCCGGGCGAAGTCGTCCTCGATCACGAACGCGCCCGCCGCCCTGGCCACCTCGACCACCTGGCGGCGCCGTTCGGGCGCCAGCACCGCGCCGGTCGGGTTGTGGTGGGCCGGCTGGCAGTACAGCACCCGCGCGCGGGTCAGCTCGAACGCCTCGGCCAGCAGGTCGGGCCGCAGGCCGTCGGCGTCCATGGGCACCGGCACCGGGCTGAGCCCGGCCGCGCGGGCGGCGGCCATGGCTCCGGGGTAGGTGGGGGACTCCATCAGCACCGGGTTGCCGGGGCCGGCGATGGCGCGGAACGCCATCGACAGCGCGCTCTGCCCGCCCGCCGTGATCAGCACGTCGTCCGGGGTGACACCGCCGCCCGCCATGGTGGCGAACACGGCGCGCAACGGCGACAGACCGGCCGCGGGCGCGCGGTCCCACGCGTCGGGGCGGCGGGCCGCGCGGCCCAGCGCCGCGGTCAGTGCCCGCGTCGGCTGCAGCGATCGATGCAGGTAGCCGCCGTCCAGCATGATCGTCCCGGCGGACGGCGGGCCGAGCGCGTCGGTCAGCGAGCGGGTGTCCACGGCCCGGTCGGTGAGCGCGACCGTCTGCCAGGCGGTGTCGGCGACCGCGGCGCCCGCCCTGGCACGCGGCGCCACGAACGTCCCGCTGCCCGGCCGGGTGATCACCGCGCCCTCGGCGGCCAGCGCGGCGATGGCCTGCGACACGGTCACCGGGCCCACCCGGTAGCGCTGGACCAGGTCGCGGCTGCTGGGCAGGCGGTCACCCGGCGCCATCCCGGACAGCAGGGCCCGCAGCCGCACCGCCAGCTCCGCCGAACTGCTACTATCTGACATGAAACTGGATAATAGCGCTTTCGGCAGAAACCTTGAACCGCTACTCGACGTCGAGGCCCTGCGGGCCGACACTCCAGGGTGTGAGCAGGTCGTGCACTTCAACAACGCCGGGTGCGGGCTGCTGGCCGCTCCGGTGCTGGCCACGATGCTCGACCACCTGCGGCTGGAAGCCCAGATCGGCGGCTACGAGGCGGCGGCCGCCCGCGCCGGCCAGGTCCGCGAGTTCTACGCGGAGCTCGCCGGCCTGATCAACTGCCATCCGGAGAACATCGCGTTCGCCGGTAGCGCCACCCACGCCTTCTCCACGGCCCTGTCCGCGATCCCGTTCGAGGCCGGCGACGTCATCCTGACCACGCGCAACGACTTCATCTCCAACCAGATCGCGTTCCTGTCCCTGCGCAAGCGCTTCGGCGTGCGCGTCGTGCACGCGCCGGACGCGCCGGAGGGCGGCGTGGACGTGGCGGCGATGGCCTGGCTCATGCGGAAGCACCGCCCCCGGCTGGTGAGCGCCACCCACATCCCCACGAACTCCGGGCTGGTCCAGCCGGTCGCCGAGATCGGCCGCCACTGCCGCGAGCTGGACCTGCTGTACATGGTCGACGCGTGCCAGTCGATCGGCCAGCGCCCCATCGACGTGGCCGAGATCGGCTGCGACCTGCTCACCGCCACCTGCCGGAAGTTCCTGCGCGGACCGCGCGGCTCCGGCTTCCTGTACGTGTCGGACCGGGTGCTGAAGGCGGGCTACGAGCCGCTGTTCATCGACATGCACGGTGCCCGCTGGACCGGGCCGGACCACTACCAGCCCGCCGAGTCCGCCTCGCGGTTCGAGGAGTGGGAGTTCCCGTACGCGACCGTGCTGGGCTGCGCGGCCGCCGCCCGCTACGCCCGCGGGGTCGGCGTCGAGGCCATCGCGCGGCGCTCGCCCGCGCTCGCCGCCCGGTTGCGCGTCCAGCTCGACGCGGTTCCGGGGGTACGGGTGCTCGAACAGGGCCCCGAACTGGGCGCCATCGTCACCTTCACCATCGAGGGCTGGCAGCCGGAGCCGTTCAAGGCGGCGATGGACGCGCGGCGGATCAACTCGGCGCTCAGCTTCCGGGAGTTCGCGCAGTTCGACTTCGGCGACAAGGACGTCGACTGGTGCCTGCGCCTGTCACCGCACTACTACAACACCGAGGAGGAGGTGGACCAGGTGGCCGCCGCGGTCGCGGAGCTGGCCGTCTAGAACGAGCCCCGCGACCAGGGTCCCCAGATGGCGAAGGACATGCCCTCTTTGGACTGGATGTTGACGTACAGGGTGTGACCGCCGGGGCCGAAAGTGGAGCCCGCGAACTCCGCGCCAGGGTCTCCTTCCACCGGCTCCAGGCGGGCGAAGTCGAAGATCTCTCCCTTTTTGGTGAGGCCGCGCAGGAAGTTGTCGCCGTCGCCGTCCTCGCAGAGCACCAGCGTGCCGCGGGGGCTGGCCGTCACGTTGTCGGGCAGGTCCAGCACGGACGAGCGCGGCGACTCGTACACGAGCCTGAGCCGCCCGGTCCACGTCTCGTACGCCCACACCTGCCCGCGTCCCTTGCCGAACCCGGACGGCGGCGTGTCACCCTCGGCGGTGGCGCCGCCCTGGGTGGAGCAGAAGTACACGACGCCCTGGTGGTAGATGGCCCCTTCGAGCCGGGAGAAGATCGCCGCGCCCTCGGCCCGGCCCTGCTTGCCGACGGCCTGGACGGCCTCGTCGTTCGCCGGCTTGCCGGTGAAGGTGGGGTCGGGGTCGTCGATGGTCACCCATACCGTGTTGTACGTGACGCCGGCCCGCTGTCCCTTGGACAGGTCCTTGCGCGGGGAGCCCTTGATCGCGAGCATCTGCAGCCGGCCGCCGTCGAGCAGCCGCCCGGCCTTGAGCGGGTGCTTCGGCGGCGTGTAGCGGTAGAAGCCGGAGGCGAACGCGAAGCAGTCCTCGGTCAGGTAGAGGGCCCCGGCCTGCGGGTCGAACGCGGCCGACTCGTGCGCGAACCGGCCGGCCGCCTTGATCGGCTTGGCGTTGGAGGTGCCCGACACCGGCACCTCGAAGATGTAGCCGTGCTTGCGGGTCAGCTTGCTGTTGTCGTTGCCGTTGAAGTCGTTGGCCACGTCGGGGCCGTTGACGGTCTCCTCGCAGCTCACCCAGGCGTTCCAGGGCATGGGTCCGCCCGAGCAGTTCATCATGGTGCCGTTCAGCGACGGCGCGCTCTTGAGCACCTCGCCGTAACGGGTGACGTGGAGGGTCGAGGTGCCGCCGCCGGCCGCCGGGTCGTAGGCCTTGTCCTTGTTCCCGAACGCGCCGACCGGCCCGGCCACCTCGTGGTTGCGCACCAGGATCGCGGTGTCGCGCGGCCCGCGGAACGCGGCCATCCCGTCGTGCTTGCCCGGCACGATGGAGCCGTCGGAGTATTTGCTGCCCGCCGGGCTGAAGGAGCGGTACTTGAACCCCTCGGGCAGGTGCAGCCGGACCTTCCCGTCACGCGCGTCGCGCACCGCCTTCAGCGGCCCGTACCCGGTCGCCTGGGCGACGCCGCCCCTGGCGCCCGCGCAGGCGACTCCGGCGAACGGCCCGGCGATGCCGGCCGCGGCGGCCAGACCTGCTCTGGTCAGAAAGCGACGACGATCCACAAGGCCTCCCAGGGCTAGGTATCCGAACAGTAGCCTCTGACAAATCGCCGCATGCCCCGTTTCACCGAGATCCCAGGCGGGAGCCGCCGTCCATACCCAGATCTGCGACAAAGTAATCCCATGTCTTTATCCACAGGCTGTGGACAAAGACCGGCACCCGTCGAGAACGCATTTGGACCTCGTCGCTACGCTGCCAAGGTGAACAACGGCTACGTTGAACTGAGCAGGGAGCAGTGGAGCGAACTCCGCAAGAACACGCCCTTGACTCTCACCGCGGCAGAGCTGGAAGAGCTGCGTGGCGTCGACGACCCCATCGACCTCACCGAGGTCACCGACATCTACCTCCCGCTGACCCGGTTGCTGAACCTCCACTTCACCGGGTCCAAACAACGCAGTAGCGTGCTGAGCGCGTTTCTCGGGCATCCGGGGCAGCGCGTGCCGTACATCCTGGGCATCGCGGGCAGCGTCGCGGTCGGGAAGTCGACGACGGCGCGGCTGCTGCACACGCTGCTGGCCCGCTGGCCGGAGCACCCGCACGTGGAGCTGCTCACCACCGACAGCTTCCTCTACCCCAACGCGGTGCTGGAGTCCAAGGGGATCATGCATCGCAAGGGATTTCCGGAGAGCTACGACCGCAGGGCGCTGGTCAGGTTCGTGGCGGAGGTCAAGGCCGGACAGTCCGAGGTGTACGCCCCGGTCTACAGCCACCTCGAATACGACATAGTCCCCGGCGCAAAACAAGTGGTGAAAAATCCGGATATCTTGATCATCGAGGGGCTGAACGTGCTTCAGCCCGCCCCACCCACGTCCCTCGCGGTCAACGACTACTTCGACTTCTCGATCTACGTCGACGCCAAGGTGGAGGACATCCGGTCCTGGTACGTCGACCGCTTCCACAAGCTCCGCCGCACCGCCTTCGAAGACCCGCAGTCGTACTTCAAGTACATCGCCGAGCTGTCCGACGAGGAGGCGACGGAGTTCGCGGTCAACGTCTGGCGCGACATCAACGAACGCAACCTGGTCGAGAACATCGCCCCCACCCGCGGCCGCGCCAGCCTGGTCATGCAGAAAGGCGCCGACCACTCCGTCAGGCGGGTACGGCTTCGCCGAACCTGAACGCCTCCTCGAACAGGTAGGCCGCGAACCTGCCGGCGCACCCCTGATCGTCGATGTCGGCGAACCAGCAGTCCTCGCCCTCGTCGTGGCACCTGAACGTCTCCCTCATGCGAGAAACCCTCGCGTACCACTGTCAACACATCATCAACATCCGATCGACAAGAATGACCCCGTGCTGCACCTGCGATTGATCTGCCCGTCCGCCCGTACCAGCGAGGTGACGACCGTGCTCGACGAGTGCACGGGCGTCACCAACGTCGCCGTGCTGCCCGGCGCGGCCCGCGAGCCGGCGGGCGATCTGATCCTCTGCGACGTCGCCCGCGAGGCGGCCAACGAGGTGATCAGCAGACTCAAGTGGGTGCAGGACGAGGGGTCCATCGCCGTCGAGCAGATCCACCTGGCCCTGTCCAAGGTGGCCGCGGACGCCGTCGAGGAGGCTCCCGGCGACCCCGACGACGCGGTCGTCTGGGCGGAGCTCGCCCACAAGGTGCAGGCCGAGTCGCGCATCACGTGGGCATACCTCGCCTTCCTCGCGATCGCCACGCAGCTCGCGGGCATCGGCGTCCTGCAGAACTCCCCCATCCTGATCGTCGGCGCGATGGTGCTCGGCCCCGAGTTCGGGGCGATCGCGGCCATCTGCTTCGGGCTGCTCCGCTTCCGCGGCCGTCTGATCATCACCTCGGCCAGGACCCTGGTCGTCGGGTTCGCGGTGGCGATCGCGATCACGTTCGCCTGCGCGCTGGTCTCGCGCTGGCTGGGCTGGATCGACCTGGGCAACCTGCGGGTCAACGAGGAGGTCCAGTTCATCGTCAAGCCCGACCGCTGGTCGTTCATCGTGGCGCTGCTGGCGGGCGCGGCCGGGGTGCTGTCGATCACGGCCGGCAAGTCGTCGGCCCTGATCGGCGTCTTCATCTCGGTCACCACGGTCCCCGCCGCCGGCTACGTGGCCGTGGCGCTGGCGCTCAGCGACTGGGGCGAGGTCGCGGGGTCGGTCGCGCAGCTCGCGCTGAACATCGTCGGCATGCTCATCGCGGGCACGGTCACCCTCGCGGTCCAGCGGAAATTCTGGCCTCAAGTAGGACATCGTTCATCCGTGTGAACGAGGCCACACCCCATCATCGGCCGGTAGGGTCCCGACCATGCACATCCTCGCTACCGAGGGGCTGACCAAACGCTTCCCGACCGTCACCGCACTCGACCAGCTGACGGTCACCGTCGGGGCCGGCGTCACCGGCCTGGTCGGGGCGAACGGCGCGGGCAAGTCGACGCTGATCAAGATCCTGCTGGGCCTGCTGCCACCGACCGGGGGCGGCGCGCGCGTGCTCGATCTCGATGTGACCACGCAGGGCGCCGAGATCCGCAGGTTCGTCGGTTACATGCCCGAGCACGAATGCCTCCCCCCTGACGTGTCCGCCACCGAGTTGGTCGTCCACCTCGCCCAGATGTCCGGGCTGCCGCGCACGGCCGCCCGAGAGCGCGCCGCCGACGTGCTGCGCCACGTGGGGCTGGCCGAGGAGCGCTACCGCGCCATCGGCGGCTACTCCACCGGCATGAAGCAGCGCGTCAAGCTCGCCCAGGCGCTCGTCCACGACCCCAAGCTGATCTTCCTCGACGAGCCGACCAATGGGCTCGATCCGCGTGGCCGCGACGAGATGCTGGCTCTGATCAGGCGCATCGGCACCGACTTCGGCATCAGCGTGCTCGTCACCTCGCACCTGCTCGGCGAGCTGGAGCGGATCTGCGACCACGTGATCGTCATCGACGCGGGCCGGCTGCTGCGCTCGTCCGCGATCGCCGAGTTCACCCAGGCCACGCAGACCGTCACGGTCGAGGTCGAGGAGGGCACACAGCCGCTCGCCGAGCGGCTGTCCGAGCTCGGCCACACGGCCACCCAGCACGGCCGCCTGCTGGTGGTCGAGGTGACGGGTCCGGAGACGTTCGACGCGATCCGCGACGCGACCGTCGATCTCGATCTCTGCCTGATCCGGCTGGAACAGGGCCGACACCGCATCGAGGACGTCTTCAGGGAGGAGGCGGCGAATGTCTGAGATCTATGACATCGGTTACCGCCACTACGACGGTCCGCGACTGGGCCGCGGCTACTCGACGCGCGCTCTGACCGTCCACAGCCTGCGCGGCGTCTTCGGCCTCGGCCGTACGGCGCGCAGCAAGATCATGCCGTTCGCCCTGGGCGTCATCATGCTGCTGCCCGCGGTCGTGTCGATCGCGATGATGGCCCTGATGAAGCGGCACGGAATGAGCTACAGCAGCCTCGCGGTCTCCATGCAGACGGTCCTGGCGATCTTCCTTGCCTCGCAGTCGCCGACGGTCGTCGCGCCCGACCTGCGCTACCGGGTGTTGCCTTTGTACCTGTCACGGCCGGTCACGATCGCCGAGTACGTGACCGCCAAGGTCATCGCCATGACCGTGGCGCTGTTCCTGCTGATCGCGCTGCCACTGACGCTGATCTACGTGAGCGAGCTGGTCATCGACCTCGACGGGCCGCCACAGACCAAGGAATACCTCGGGGCCATGGCCATGGCTCTGCTGCTGTCGATCCTGCTGTCGTCGTTCGGCCTGGCCCTCGCCTCGCTGACGCCCAGGCGCGGGCTCGGCGTCGCCTCCATCATCGCCGTCTACCTGCTGACCTCGGCCTCCGTCCCGGTCATCTACGGCACGCTGGAGTCGACGGGCAACGACTCGGGGGCCCTCTGGGCCTGGCTGGTCAACCCGTTCTGGCTGGTGGACGCCGTACAGGTGTGGCTGTTCGACACCACGCCCAACGCGCTGGACGGCAGCGGCTACCCGCCGGGGCCCGCCCCGGCGATCATCGTGGTGGTGCTCATCGCGATCGGACTGGGGGCGCTCGCGGCGCGCTACCGGAAGGCGGCCGCCCGATGAACATCGAGCTCGCACAGGTCTCGCGCTGGTACGGCAACGTGGTGGCGGTCAACGACGTCACGATGACGATCCGCCCCGGCGTCACCGGCCTGCTCGGCCCCAACGGCGCGGGCAAGTCGACGCTGCTGCACATGATGGCCGGGTTCCTGGCCCCCTCGGGGGGCACGGTGACGATGGACGGCACCCGGATCTGGAAAAATCATCACATCTACCGGAACATCGGCCTGGTTCCTGAACGGGAGGGTGTCTACGGGTTCCTCACCGGCTGGCAGTTCGTCCTGTCCGCCGCCAGACTGCACGGCCTGCCCGATCCGATCGAGGCCGCCCGCAAGGCGCTGGCCACGGTCGAGATGGAGGAGCCCAAGGACCGCCGCGTCGAGACCTACTCCAAGGGCATGCGCCAGCGGGTGAAGGTCGCCGCCGCGCTCGTCCACGACCCGCCGGTGCTGCTGCTCGACGAGCCGTTCAACGGCATGGACCCGCGCCAGCGGATGCACCTGATGGACCTGATCCGCTCCATGGGCACGGCGGGCAAGACGATCCTGTTCAGCTCGCACATCCTGGAAGAGGTCGAGCGGGTCGCCCAGCAGATCGAGGTACTGGTCGCGGGCAGGCACGCCGCCTCGGGCAACTTCCGCGAGATCCGCCGCCTGATGACCGACCGGCCGCACCTGTTCAGGATCCGGTCGAGCGACGACAGGAAGCTCGCCGCCGCCCTGATGCTCGACAGCTCGGCGGGCGGCGTGGCGCTCGGCCCCGACGGACTGGAGGTCCAGGCGGCCGAGTTCCGGCGCTTCGCGCGACTGCTGCCCCGCGTCGCCCGGACCGAAGGCATCCACCTGCACCAGGTCTCCCCCGCCGACGAGGACCTGGAGAGCGTGTTCGCCTACCTGATCAACCGGAGTACTTGATGAATACGGTGGTTGCAGGGATCACGTATAGGGCGCTGTTGGGCCGGCGCAGGATCGTTCTGCTGCTTCTGCTGCCGCTTGCGCTGATCGCCTTGGCGGTCATGCTGCGCCTGTTCGGCGGCAACGACCCGCACTCGGCCCAACTGCTGATGGACAACTTCGCCATCGCTGTAATGCTCCCGTTGCTCGGCCTCATCGCGGGAACCGGGGTGATCGCCCCGGAGATCGACGACGGCACGATCATCCACCTGATGTCCAAGCCGATCTCGCGGCCGGTCATCACGCAGACGAAGTTCCTGGTGGCCGCCTCGCTGATAGCGGTGTTCGCGGCGGTCCCGACGTACTTCTCGGCGTGGCTGCTGGTGGGCAACGAGGACGGCCTCGCGGCGGGCTACGCGCTCGGCGCGCTGGTCGCGGGCATCGCCTACGTCGCGGTGTTCCTGCTACTCGGCACCATCACCCGCCACGCGGTCACGATCGGGATCATCTACGCGCTGCTGTGGGAGACGGTGGTCGGCACGGTCGTGCCGGGAGCTCAGAAGTTCTCCATCCAGCAGTGGGGCAAGACGATCGCGATCCAGATCTCCGACAACCCGTTCCTGACGGCCAACGTGACGCTCGGCTTCGCCATCCCGGCGCTGATCATCGTGACGCTGGGCGCGGTGCTCTGGGCGGGACAGCGGCTGCGTGTCTTCGCCCTCACGGGCGACGAATAGCCGCACGCAGCGCCGCCCGGTCGAGCTTGCGCCTGCTGGATCGCGGGAAGTCCGCGAGCACCGCGATCCGGTCGGGCAGCGCGCCCGCGTCGACCAGCGCGGGCAGCCGGGCGCGTACGGCCGCCTCCTGGAAGCCGTCGCCGGGCACCAGCGCCAGCACGACCTCCTCGTCACCGGTGACCGGATCGGCCAGGCCGACGATCGCGGCGTCGGCCACGCCGGGCAGCGCCGCGATGGCCGGTTCGTACAGGCTCGGGTAGATGTTGAACCCGTCGCGAAGGATCATGTCCTTCTTCCGGCCGAGCAGCACGAGGCGGCCCTGTCCGTCCAGACGGACCAGGTCACCGGTGGCCACCTCGTCGCGCGGCGGCTCGCCCAGATAGCCGCGCGCCAGGTGCGGGCCGCTGACGACCAGCTCCTGGTCCTCGGTGAACCGCACGCCGACCCCCGGCAGCGGCGCGCCGAGCAGGTCTCCCTCGGCGCAGGCCAGCTTCTCCGCCGCGCTCGCCAGTGCGATCGGCAGCGCCTCCGTCATGGCGTAGATGCTCAGCACGTCCGCGCCGGGCGCGGCGGCGATCGCCTTCCGCAGTACGGCCGGCGGCGCGGGAGCCGAGCCGAGCAGCAGGTGACGCAGGCTCTCCGGCAGCCGCTCCACCCGCTCGACGAGGGCGGCCAGCTCGACGGGCACACAGTACAGGTGGGTCACCCCGCGCTCGAAGATCAGCTTGTCCGGGCCGGGCATCGACCAGGTGGCGCCGCCGATGAGCGCGGGCAGGCCCAGCATCAGGCCGTCGGTGTGGACGACGTCGCCGGGCTCGACGGGGAAGCGGTCCCTGAAGATCTCCAGCCCGGCGGCGAGGGACGAGCGGGTGTGCACGACGGCCCTGGGGTGCGCGGTGGTGCCGGAGGTGAAGATCACCGCCGCCGGATCGTCCGCGCTCGTGTCAGTGCCGGTGCCGGTCGGGGGTCCGTTCAGGCCGCGTAACCGTACGGCGTCCTTGGGCACGCCGGGCAGCCAGCGACCGGTGTAGGCGTGACGCAGCCCCAGCTCCGGCAACGGATCGCGGAGACCGGGCAGGAGCACACCCCGGCGCCTGGCCAGGGCGCGCAGTGGCGCGAACGACGTGACGGCGTACAGCAGCGACCCCGCCACCACCCAGCGCGGCCGGGCCAGCCGGAGCCGGGCCTGCAGGATCTCCGGCGCGAGACCGGGATCGGCGAGCACCAGCACCCCGCCTGCGGCGACCACGCCCAGCGCCACGGCGATCGCGTCCGGCGAGGGCTCGACGGCGTAGAGCACGCCGTCCCCGCGCGCGAGCCCCTCGGCCACCAGCCGGTCGCGGATGCGCAGCGCCCGCTCACGCAGCCCGCCGAACGTCAGCTCCCGTCCCCGCGCCCCCACGATCGCCGTCGCCCCCGGCGTACGCTCGCAGGCGGCGAACACCTGAGCCAGCAGATCGCTACCCATCCCACTCCCTCAAAGCTCGTAACGCCGCATGACCGGCACCGCGACCCGATCGAGCAGCCAGGCCAGCACCACCCAGCCCGTACGACGCCGCCACGGCAGATGCCCGACATGCACGGCCCGGTACTCGGTCTCCGGCACCCCGCCACGCAACCGCTTGAACTCCCCCGCACCAGCACTGTCGTTGACCGCGAGCCCCTCGTCCACCGCGATCTGGTAGACCAGCGCGCTCAGCATCCGATACAGCCCGACCTGCTGCGGCAGCGCGGTGTCGTACCCGAAGATCGGCGTGGTCAGCGTCCCGTCACGGTGGAAGTAGCCGAGCACCCCGGAGATCCGCCCGTCCCTGGCCAGCGCCCAGTAGGTGATCGTCCCCGCCCGCATGGTCTCGCGGACGAACCGCTCGGTGAACTGCGGATTGTTCCGCGAGTACTTATCCAGATAAAGCAGGTTATAAAGCTCGACCACCCGAGCCGCGTCATCCTCGCCCGGCCGCACCACCTCATACCCCCGGCGCTCGATCAGCCGCAGATCACGCCGCCACTTCTTGCGCTGCCTGGCCCCCTGCTCCCCCGGCCGCACCAGGTAGATCCGCCGCCCCGGCACCATCACACAGCCGTCGATCCGCCGGTTCACCGAGCAGAACCCGACGGCGTGCCCGGGGAACCGCTCGCGCAGGAACCGGATGGCCGCCTGCTCGTGGGCGGGCTCGATCGCCGGATAGAGGTTCGTGGACAGCAGCCAGTTGTTGACCAGCACCACCCGGTCCAACTCCGACCACCGGCACAGCGCCCCCAGCGCGGACAGCGCCGCCGCCAGCACCGCGCGCAGCACCCCGCTGCCGAGCACGCGCAGCTCCTCACCGGCATAGGTCACATAATGCGTGTACGGCGAGCACACCCACGCGTTCCCCTGCTCACCGTCGTTGACCGACACCGGCAGCACCACGCGCCCGTCCACCAGCAGAACCCCGTAGGTCGTGGCCACATTGCCGACGAACGCCTCGGTCCCGCCCTCGACCAGCGGCACCAGGTAGTCCCGCGCGTAGGCCCCGTCCTCGGTCTCGGGCCAGGGCAACTCGCCGAGGTCGTCCCTCGTGTACAGCTCGGCCTTCACTGACCGTTCCACTCGATGTCGTACGTCGAGCACTCGATCAGCGACCGCCGCGTCCACAGCGAGCGGATCCAGTTCTCCCACAGCACCCCGAACTGCGCCGCGAACGGCCCCCGATCGCCCTTCACCGCGATCACGTCGTCAGCGGACGAGACCACGCTCGCCCACCGGCGCAGCTCCGGCCAGGACCGCACGCCGGCCAGCCCGAACCCGAGCATCGCCAGCCCGATCATCGCCCGCGCACCGGGCGCGGGTCGCAACGGCTCGTCCGGCAGGTCACCGAGCAACACCCCGGCCAGCTCGTCACCCAGCAGATGGACCCCGCTGGTGGCCCGCGGATTGCACTCCATCGGCACCACCCGGTCACCGGCCATGAAATCGAAGGCGATCTGCCCGCTGAACCCGGCCCGCTCCACGAACCGCGTCACCCAGCCATCCACCTCGGCATGCTCCACCGGCTCAAAACTGACACAAGCCCCGGAAGCCGTGAACTCCACCGCGTACGCGGCATGAGCCACCACCCTGCCCTTGACGGCCACGGAGTACGTGCAGATCTGCTCCCCACCGAGCAACTCCTGAGCCACCCAGGGCCCCTCGCCCGCCCTTAACGCGATATTTCCCCGCACCACCTGCACCTTCGTACCAAAGCGCGAAAAAACCGGCTTCAGGACGAAGGGACGTTGAACCCCCACCAGGGCGTCCTGCGACGTCACCAGCACCGTCTCCGGCACCGGCAGCCCGAACCCCTTCGCCAGCTGGACGAACTCCCACTTGCTGTGCAACGCCCGCAGCGTCCCGAGCGGCTCGGCCAGCACCTCGCAGTGCAGCCGCTTCCGCCCACGGGCGACCCAGAAGATCTCCTCGCAGGTGGGTACGACCAGCCGCACGCCCTCCAACTTGACGATGTCGGCCAGCGCGTCGGCGAACGCCTCAGGGGCCCGGTTGGGCGGCGGCACCCGATGGCTCACCGCCACGGCCGCGGACCGCGCGCAGAGCTGCGCCCGCGAGCTCTCGGCCACCACGACCCGCACGCCCGACCTGGCGAACTTCCTGGCCAGGTCCAACGCCACAGGGGCCCGCCCACCGGTGATCAGCACAGTCACGCTCACCAGCCGCAGGATACGCGTGGGGGGCACGGCGGTGCCGTGCCCCCCACAGGAAGAACCTCAGACGCAGGCGACCCGCACCACGTCGGCCAGCCGGCCCGCGACCTCGGAGGCGTGCTCCTCGGACGAGGCCTCGACCATCACGCGGATCATCGGCTCGGTGCCGCTGGGCCTGATCAGCACCCTGCCGGTCTCGCCCAGCTCCTTCTCCGCCAGCGCGACGGCCTCGGTGAGCTCGGGCACCGACGCCTTGCCCCGGTCCACGTCCTTGACGTTGATCAGGATCTGCGGCAACGGTGTCATCACCGCGGCCAGCTCGCGCAGCGACTTGCCCGACCTGGCCACGACCGAGAGCAGGTGCAGCGAGGTGAGCAGACCGTCTCCGGTGGTGGCGTGGTCGAGCATGATGACGTGACCCGACTGCTCGCCACCGAGGTTGTAGCCGCCGGACTTCATGCGTTCGAGCACGTAGCGGTCGCCCACCGCGGTCTCCACCACGTGGATGCCCGCGTCACGCATGGCCAGCTTGAAGCCCAGGTTGGACATCACGGTCGCGACCACGGTGTCGTTGGCCAGCGTGCCCTCGGCGTGCATGTCGGCCGCGAGGATCGCCATGATCTGGTCGCCGTCGATGATCGCACCGGTGTGATCGACCGCCAGGCAGCGGTCGGCGTCGCCGTCGTAGGCGATGCCGAGGTCGGCGCCGCGTGAAACGACCACCTGCTGCAGTTTGGGCAGGTGGGTGGAGCCGTAGCCGGCGTTGATGTTGAGGCCGTCGGGCCGCGCGCCGATCGCCTCCACCCTGGCTCCGGAGCGCACCAGCGCCTCGGGGGCGACCATGTGGGCCGCGCCGTGAGCGCAGTCGACGACGATGTCGAGCCCGTCGAGCCGGCCGCTGACGGTGGTCAGCACATGGGAGATGTAACGGTCGGCCTCACCGTACGCGTCGCGCACCCGGCCCACGGCGGAGCCGACGGGAAAGGTCCAGTCCTCGCCGAGCCGGCGCTCGATCTCGTCCTCGACCGCGTCGGACAGCTTGAAGCCGCCGCGGGCCAGGAACTTGATGCCGTTGTCCGGCGCCGGATTGTGCGAGGCCGACAGCATGACGCCGAGGTCGGCGCCGAGTGCGGCGGTGAGGTAGGCGACGGCCGGGGTGGGCAGCACGCCGAGGCGCAGCACATCCACTCCGGACGACGCAAGGCCGGCGACCACGGCGGCCTCGAGGAACTCCCCCGAGGCACGCGGGTCCCGGCCTACGACGGCCACAGGACGACGTCCTGTGGCCGCGAACGCGCCCGCATCGCCGAGGACGTGAGCCGCCGCGACCGAAAGGTCCATGGCGAGCTCCGCCGTGAGATCGCGACCAGCGACCCCACGAACCCCGTCGGTGCCGAAAAGGCGCGCCAATTTAGCGCTTGCTGTACTGCGGAGCCTTGCGGGCCTTCTTGAGGCCGTACTTCTTCCGCTCCGTGGCGCGGGCGTCACGGGTGAGGAAGCCGGCCTTCTTGAGAGGCGCTCGGTTGACATCGACATCAAGGATCGCCAGCGCACGGGACAGGCCCATGCGGAGCGCGCCGGCCTGGCCGGTCACGCCGCCACCGTCGATGCGCGCGATGACGTCGAACGCCTCTTCGGCACCGAGCACCACGAAGGGCTCGTTGACGATCTGCTGGTGGACCTTGTTGGGGAAGTAGGTGTCCAGCGAACGACCGTTGATCGTCCACTTGCCGGTGCCAGGGACGATGCGCACGCGGGCGATCGCCTCCTTCCGGCGGCCGGTTCCGTACGAGTTGCCCGTGGTGACGGGCTTACGCACGGGAGCGTCAGCGCTGGCGGTGGACTCGGTGGTGTACTCGGAAGGGAACTCCTCGCCGGAGAAGCCTTCCACCTCGGCCTCGACGGCCGTCTCGACACCGGTGGGCTCAGCCACGGTTCTCCTCTAAATCTTTCGGAAACTACTGGGCGATCTGGGTGATCTCGAACGGCACCGGCTGCTGGGCCTGGTGCGGGTGCTCGGACCCCGCGTAGACCTTCAGCTTCTTGGCCATCTTCCGGCCGAGGGAGTTCTTCGGCAGCATGCCCTTGACGGCCTTCTCGACGGCCTTGTCCGGCCGCTTGTCCATGAGCTCGCCATAACTGACGGAACGCAGACCGCCCGGGTAACCCGAGTGACGGTAGGCCTTCTTCTGCTCACGCTTGTTGCCGGTGAGCGCGATCTTGTCCGCGTTGATGACGACAACGAAGTCACCGGTGTCGACATGGTTGGCGAAGATCGGCTTGTGCTTGCCGCGGAGCAGGATCGCGACGTGGCTGGCCAGCCGGCCCAGCACGACATCGGTCGCGTCGATGACGTACCACTGACGCTGGACGTCGGCGGGCTTCGGTGAGTACGTGCGCACGGTCGTAGCCTTCTTATGCTCGCGTCTTCGGCGCTGTCGGAAGTGACAGCTCTAGGGTCGGTCGGTGCGGGCACACGGCAGCCCGGACCTTCCGTCTCCCCGCCCGATGGGCTGATGATGGGAGATGACGCCGGACGCGCCGCGCATTGGTCACGCTGGACCTATGCACACAACGATTGATTAGGCTACCCGCACTTAAGGGTGCTGGTCAAAAGACCGGTAACCCGAAGGCGAGTCTACCTGACACAGAACGGTTCGATTTCGGTTCCCTGGGATCCCTTCTTTCCCAGGACCAGACATCTCTATCGTTGACTGCGGCATGTGGCACAACTCTCTCACCCGGCACACCCAGCGGAGCGCACGGCGCCGGAACCATCTGGGGGTGCTCGCCTGCCTCATGGCGGTTCTCTTCACGGGTGTGTTGATCGGGCGGATGACCGACGAGGCGGATCCCGCCGACCACATCTACCTCAACGAGACGGCCCCGCCCGCCGCCGCGGCCAAGGTCAAGGCCACACCCAAGCCCAAGAAGGCGCAGCCGTACGCCGGGCGCATCGCCAGGGAGACCACCACCGGGATCCCGCGCGGCCGGGCCAGCATCCGGCCCACCAAGCGCCCGGACAAGAACACGGTGCCCGGCTACACCGCGGAGGACCCCACGCGGGTGCTCGGCGAGCAGACCGTCGAGGTGTCGCCGGCGATGGGGGCCAAGGTCGTCAGCCTCACCAACGCCGCCAGGGTCAAGCGCGGCTGCGCCCCGCTCCGGACGGACGCCAGGCTGACCCGCTCGGCCCGCGCGCACTCCATCGAGATGGCGGAGAGCGGCCGCTTCACCCATGACTCCCCCGACGGCTCGTCACCGTGGGACCGGATGGAGCGCGCCGGATACCGGATGGGCGCCGCCGAGAACATCGGCCGCGGCTACACCTCGCCGGAAGAGGCGGTCCGCGGCTGGCTCGACAGCGCCGACCACCGCCAGAACATCCTCAACTGCCGCATCGAGTCCATCGGCGTCGGCGTGGTGGCCGGTCCCGGCGGACCTTGGTGGACCCAGGACTTCGGTTATTCATGACCACCTTCACGGTAATGTCGCCGCATGGGTTTTCCCGACGAACGTGACACCAGCACGGAGAGCACTCCCCGCCGTTCTCGCAGGGCCCGTGACACGGCCGAACCTAGCGGCACCCGCAACCCCTTCGAGCCGGTCGCGGCCAGCTCCTCCCGCAGGGCCAAGGACAAGGACAAGGCCCCGGCGGCGGCCGAGCCGGCCGCCGAGCCGGTGGCGCGCAGCCGCACCTGGAGCCCCTATGACGAGGGCAAACGCTCGCGCGGACCGCTCTGGGCCACGCTCGGCGGCCTCGCGGTGCTCGGCGTGTTCGTCGCGGGCCTCGTGGTGATGTTCAAGTCGGGCGACTCCCAGCAGGCACAGACCGAGGCGGCCCGCCGCACCTCCGCGCCGCTGCCGTCGGCGCCGCCCGGCAAGTACAGCTACGCGTCCGACCGCAAGACCGACCCCGACCCGCTCACGGTCAAGGAGCTCTTCGCGACCAAGAAGGTCACCGTCGCGGGCCGCTCGTACACGATGACGACCACCAGCAAGGTCAAGAAGTGCGCCGACGGGGCCACCGGCGGCAAGATCCAGAAGGCCCTCAAATCCGGCAAGTGCACGCAGATCATCCGCGCCACCTTCCGCGACAAGGCGGGCAAGGTGATGGGCACGGTCGGCGTGGCCAACCTCACCTCCACCAAGGCCGCGACCAAGGTGCGGTCGGTCGGCAGCAAGACCGACTACGTCAAGCCGCTGGCCGGCAAGGACTCGCTCACCAAGAGCCTGGGCACCGGCAGCGGCGGCACCCAGATCTGGATGTACGGCCACTACGCCGTCATGATCTGGTTCCAGAACAAGGACGGCAGCAAGCCCGACAAGAAGGGGCAGAAGAAGCTCTTCCAGGCGGTCGACGACATCACCAAGGCCACCGTCTTCAAGGCTCTCGACGCCCGCACGCTGACCGGTCACTCGGGTGCGTAAACGCGCTTAAACCTATTCATAAGTACTCAAATAGCATCGATGATCCAGTCGGGAACGCCCATACCGGCATAACGATCTCGCGACTCTCGCTAGGCTCCCCCTTATGCGTGGCCAGGAACCTGGGTCTGAGAACGATCGTAGGGAATCCGACGGCTCGGCCGCACCGGCGACGCCCCCGCCGAGCTTCGGCCAGCCCCTTCAATATCCCGAGTCCCGGGCGTCCCAAGAGGCGCCCGGGTCCCATCAAGCATCGCCGCCTCCGGCCGAACCCGGCTCGGGCGCTGATTCCGGCTCTGACAGCGCCGGGTATAGCGGTGACCATGACGACTCCGAAACCCGTCCGGGCGGCCACTCGCCCTTCGGCCCCGCTCCCACTGCGGAGCGGCTGCCTGCCTTCCCGGGCACACCGGATGCCGAGCGGACGGTGACCGGGGCATCGGCCTTCGACGGGTCGGCCGACTGGCAGCCGTTCGAACCACAGCCGGTGGAGCCGGCATCGGATGAGGCCGAGGACCGGCCCGGCCTGCCGGCCTTCCCCGGCGCGCAGCCGTGGGAGGTGGCCGGCGACGACGGCGCCCAGTACGACTGGTTCGCCGACCCTCAGGGCCCGCCCCGCCCCATGCGTGGCCGGCTGCCCCGCAACCTCGGCGCCCAGCCCGGCACCCCGTCGCCCTCCCCGCGACCGCCCGGCGGCCCCCAGTCCGCCGGCCCCGGAGCGCCACGACAGCCCGCCGCACCGGCACCGGGCGCGCAGCCCATCGCGCCGCAACCTGGCGCCCAGCCCCTGTCGCAACCCGGCGCGTCCCTGCCCGGCGCCCAGCCTCCGTCGCTGCCCGGCGCCCAGCCTCCGTCGCAGGCCGCGGAGCCGGAACCAGACCCCCAGACGCCCGGCCAGTCCGGCGTCTCGTGGTCGTCGACGAGCGGCCCGTGGCCCGCGCCCATCCCGGAGGAGCCCGCCACCTGGGCGGTCGATCCCGTGGTGCCCGGCGCGCCGGCTTGGGAGCCGCCGCCGGCCTTCACCGCCGCGGCCGCGGGCATGCAGGTATGGCCCGCGCCGGTCTCCGATCCACCCGTCATGCCCTGGCCCGCCGCCACGGGCGAGCTCGCCGTGGAGCTGGACGCCGACGACGCGGCAGACCAGATG
Organism: Nonomuraea guangzhouensis; assembly: GCF_019396345.1. Lineage (GTDB taxonomy): Bacteria > Actinomycetota > Actinomycetes > Streptosporangiales > Streptosporangiaceae > Nonomuraea > Nonomuraea guangzhouensis. Next base: position 249,023 of record NZ_JAHKRM010000011.1, read on the forward strand.
TCCTCCTGGAACGTCCCATCGGAGAGTTCGGACGACCCACCGGACGACGCCCCCACCTATCCGGGCGGCATCATCCCACCGGTCACATCCGGCGACTCCCCGTCAGGCGCCAAGAGCTCCGTGTACGGCGGCCCCACCACCAAGGGCCCCGCATTCGGGGAGTCCGCACCCGACTACGACGAGGCCGACCCCTCGGAGGATGACGCCGAGGACTTCGAGACCGACCCGAACCTGACCGCCCCCCACCCCTTCGACGCGAGGGGCGCCTCCTCCCGGCCCTTCGCCGCCAGGGACGCGGCCCAATCCGGCTTCGACGCGAACATCACCGATCCCGACTTCGGCGCGAACACGACCGCACCCGGGTTCGACGCGACCACTCCGGTCGCCTCCACCCCCACCACTCCGGCGCCCGCGTTCGACCCCAATTCCCGGGCGCATGCCTTCGACACGGGCCCGGCTCCGTCCGCGTCCGACCCGCACTCCGCCTCCGCCGCACACCCGGTGGAGCCCAGCGATGTCCCAGTCTGGCCCCCGCTCCCCCACGGCGTACCCGAGCAGGAGAGCCGAGTCCCCGACCTCCCCTTCGAGGTATGGGGCCAGAAACCCACTCCCGCGCTGCCTCCGGGGTCGCAGGAGCGCGGCTCCACGCCACCGCAGGGCCTGCCCGTCGCCTACGGCGGACAAGGACCGTTCAAGCAGTCGCCGTTCCAGGCGACAGCGCCCGTCGGCAGCCCGCCCGGCAAGCCGGCAGGCCGCAAGGCGCTCTTCATCACCCTGGGCATACTGGCTCTGGCAGGCGTCGCCACAGGCGGCTTCTTCGCCTACAAGTCGGTGAGCGCGCCGTCCCCGCCCACCGCCACGGCGGTCGCCAAGCAGCCGCCGACGACGCCCCCGAGCATCGTCAGCACCGACACCACCACGACCCCGGTCGTCCCGGCCACCTCGATCCTCAACTCCGAAGAGACCGACCCGCGCAAGATGTCGCTCTCCGAGGCGTTCCCGCAGAAGAAGATCGAAGCGAATGGCGCGGTGTTCTCCAAGGTCAAGACCGACATGACGGCAAGCTGCGAGAAGGCCGCCTCCGGTCCCTTCGCCGACGCGCTGCGCGACCAGAAGTGCAGCCGGATCGTACGGGCGACCTATGTCGACTCCAAGCGCCGCTACGCCGTGACGACCGGCATCGCCGTGCTGCCGACCAAAGAGGCGGCCATGAGCGCCGACAAGGCCAAGAACCTCGGCCGCAACATCTGGTTCCGCGGCCTCCCCGCGGCGGAGGGCACGGGCGGCGAACGCGTGGAGATCGCCGGCGGCTACGCGGCGGGCCTGGTCTGGGGCCGGTACATCGTCTTCAGCTACGCCACGTACGCCGACGGCCACACGCCCGGCACCAAGGAGAAGACACTCGACAAGGTCAGCGGCGCCTTCCGCGACCAGACCTCACAGGTCCTGGAACGCCGCCTCACCAACGACTGACCGACCACGACTACGGCCCAGCCGGCGGCGGCCGGAGATGGGCTTAGTCGGTGGCAGGCGGGATGTCACCCGACGTGCGGACAGGCCGGGCCGCGAAGACGCGCTCAGCGAGTTCCGCGTCCGGCGGGAGACCGCCTTGATCGGTGGCACGCCGGAGATCGCCTTGATCGGTGGCACGCCGGAGATCGGCTAGCCGGTGGCGGGCGGGACATCGCCCAGCGTGCGGACACGCCGGGTCGCGAGGGCGCGCTCGGCGAGTTCCGCGTCCGGCGGGTAGCTCACCTCTTCCAGACACAGGCCGTGCGCGGGCGCCACGTGCACCCCGGAGTCCCGCACGGCCCGCGCCAGCACCTGGCCCGGCCACTCCATGGGCCGGCGCCCGTCGGCCGCCGACAGCAGGGACCCGACCAGCGAGCGCACCATCGAGTGGCAGAACGCGTCGGCGACCACGGTGGCGACCAGTACTCCGTCGCCCTCCCGCACCCAGTCGAGCCGTTGCAGCCGCCGGATCGTGGTGGCCCCCTCGCGCTTCTTGCAGAAGGCGGCGAAGTCGTGCTCACCGAGCAGGTCTCCAGCCGCCGCGTTCAGCGCGTCGAGGTCAAGCGGGCGGTTGTGCCAGACCACCTCCCGGCGCCGCAACGGATCCACCCCACCGGGTGCGTCACTCACCCGGTACGCGTACCGGCGTGACAGCGCGGAGAAACGCGCGTCAAAGCCCTCAGGAGCCACGGAGACCCGATGAACCCGCACATCCGACTCCAACACCCCAGCCAGCCGCCGCAACAGCGTAGCGAGCCGCTCATCCACGTCCAGCCCCCCTACGGCGCCCACCGACACCAAGCCGCTCGGCACCGCAGGCCCGGCCGATGCGGAACCGGTCACCGCAGGCCCAGTCACCCCGGACCCAGGCACCGCGGGCCCAGGCACCCCGGCCCCAGACACCCCGGCCCCAGACACCGCGGGACCAGTCGGCGCAGGGCCGGCCGATGCGGGACCAATCACCCCGGAGCCGGTCACCGCAGGGCCAGTCGGCGCAGGGCCGGTCGATGCGGGCCCGGTCGACACCGAGCCGGTCGGCGCGGGACCAGTCGCCGCAGGGCCGGTCGATACGGAGCCAGTCGCCTCGGAGCCAGTCGCCTCGGAGCCAGTCGCCTCGGAGCCAATCGCCTCGGAGCCAATCGCCGCGGAGCCGACTGGCGCCGGGCCGGTAGGTGTGGGGCCGTCAGGCGGGAAGGTTGCCGAGGGTTCGCGGACGGCGGATCTCCGGTGGTTGCGGTCGAGGGCGGAGAGCGCCTCCACCGGGAGATCCACGTGCGCCACCTGCCCGCGCGCGTGCACCCCGGCATCCGTACGCCCGGCGACGGTCAGCGCCGGCGGCTCGGTCAGCCGCAGGATCCGGCCGAGCGCCTGCTCGATCTCCCCCTGGACCGTACGCAGCCCCGGCTGCCTGGCCCACCCGGAGAAATCCGTCCCGTCGTAGCCGAGATCAAGGCGGAGCCGTACCACGATCATCCTCTCCCCAGACCACCTGAAACGCGAATGGGCCCGAACCCCCACAAGAGGGGTCCGAGCCCGATTCAACCGACCTGACGGATCAGGCCTCGTCCTTCTTCGCCTCGCCAGCCTCGCCGGCCTCAGCGGCCTCCGCGACGGGGGCCTCAGGGGCCTCGTCCGACGCGGCGGTCTCGGCAGCGGGCTCCTCAACAGCAGCGGGGGCCTCAGCAGCGGGAGCGGCAGCGGCGGCCGGAGCCTCCGAGCGCGAGACACGCACCGGGTTCAGCGGCTCGGTCACCAGCTCGATAACAGCCATAGGAGCGTTGTCACCCTTACGGGCGCCCACCTTGGTGATCCGGGTGTAACCGCCGGGACGCTCCGCGAACGTCACCGCGAGCTCCGTGAAGAGGTGGTGGACGACGCCCTTGTCCTTGACGACCGTGAGCACCTGGCGACGGTTGTGGATGTCGCCCTTCTTCGCCTTGGTGATCAGGCGCTCCGCCAGCGGACGGACGCGCTTGGCCTTGGTGACCGTGGTGCGGATCTTGCCGTGGCGGAACAGGTCCGTGGCGAGGTTCGCCAGGATCAGCCGCTCGTGCGCCGGGCTACCACCAAGACGTGCACCCTTGGGAGGCTTGGGCATTGCGTTCTCCTTGTGAGTTAACCCGCCCCGGCCGTACCAGGTACCGAAGTCGGGCCGGGTCGCAGTCGTTCTCTGTGCGACCCGTTATCGTCGCCCGCGCCGGGCGGCTGAGCCGTCCGGCGCGCGGCGTGGCGGCCCAGACGGGGAAGGCGGCCGCGGCCGCGGCGACGGCCGCCTGCGCCTCGGCCTGCCCGCCGCGGGCGATCTCGGCGAGGACGCGGCCGTCGATGGGCGACTCGTCGGTGAAGGTCGTGGGGGAAGCGACGCGCTCTCCGCCGATCCAGTGCCGGGTGTCGACGGCGACGCCGCCGACGGTCGCGATGTGCTGTGTCATGAACGGTCCTTCGCAGGGGATTCGAGCAGGGTGCCGCCGTCCCAGACGACGCCGACCTGGCGGTAGTACGCGGCGATGGGCTCGCGGACCTCCAACCTGGCCAGTTCCTCGGTGGGCGCCTCGAACAGCTCCAGATCGGCCTCGCCGCGCCAGGGCACGCCGCCTTCGACCGCCGCGGCTCCGGACTCGACGAGTTCGTCGAGCGCGAGCCCGCCGCCCTTTTCGATGGAGGGCAGGAGGCGGTGGTGCGCCATGGGGTGGCCGTTGACGAAGCCGTTGCTCCGCGCGGGCTCGCGCAGCGTCACCACGGCCTGGGCCAGCCTGCGGTCGGCCGCGGCGAGCGTGGCGCCGAAGCGGGCGCCCGCCTCGATCTTCGGCGCGGGACCGTACGGGTGGGGGCGGGTCAGGTGGATCGAGCCGAGCTTCTTGGGGTAGCCCTGGTGGATGCCGCGGGCGATGGCGAAGTCCTTGTCCACCCAGATGTAGACGCAGCGCGAGTAGGTACGCCCTCTATAGGAGCAGCGCACGACCGCGAACGCCTCCTTGTACTGGGCGCGCACCGGGTCGAGCAGCTCCTCCCGCGAGGTCGCGCAGGACTGCCAGTCCGCCCAGATCAGCGCCACCGCGCCCGGGTCGTCCTGGGCGAGCTCCAGCGGCTCGGGCAGCAGTTCGCGCACCCGGGCCGGGTCGGTGCGGTACTCGACGGTGAGCAGGTCACCCGAGTAGTGCCACGGCGGTGAGGGGATCAGGGAGGAGCGTCCCGTGGCGGTACGGGGGTAGAGGAAGCCGCTGACTGTGGTCATGTGGTGCGATTCCTTACGGAGTGAGGGCGGGTTGCTTGAGCAGGCCGGCGCGATGGCGGGCGGCCGCGGCGGTGGCGGCGGGCCCGCCGAGCGCGACGACGCCGGCCAGCCGTCCGCCGGCGTGGTAGCCGACGACGACGTCCCCGCCCAGGTCGCCCTCGAGCACGCGGATGTCGTCGAGGCCCAGCGTGGGGGCGCCGAAGGACTGCAGGCGGAAGTCGTGCTGGTCGCTCCAGAAGGTGGGCAGCGGTGCGAACGGCTCGGGGTCGGGCTCGGTGCCCGTGAGGTGGGCGGCGAGGGTTCTGGCGGCGCGCTTGGCGGTGTCGCCGGGGATCGACCAGTGCTCGATCCGGCGCGGCACGCCGTCGTAGCGGGCGTTGGGGAAGCGGGCCACGTCGCCGACGGCCACGACGTACGGCAGACCGCCCACGCGCAGCAGCTCGTCGGTGAGCACGCCGTCGGCGAGGTCCAGGCCGTTGCCGGCCAGCCACTCGGTGTTGGCCACCGAGCCGACCGCCTCGACCACCACATCGGCGGGCAGCGTCCGCCCGTCCGCCAGCACGACGCCCGTGACACGGTCGGCACCCTCGAAGGTGGTGACCCCCGTGCCGAGGGCGAAGCGCACACCGCGGGCCTCGTGCCGCGTGCGCAGCTCGCGGGCCAGCGGCTCACCGAGCGGGCGGAGCATGGGCAGCCGCTCCGGGTCGGCCACGGTCACCTCCGCGGCCCCGAGCGCGACGGCGGTGGCGGCGACCTCGCAGCCGATGAACCCGGCGCCGACCACCACGACGCGAACGCCGGGCCGGGTCAACTCCGAGCGCAGCGCGCGAGCGTCGGCCATGGTGCGCACGGTGTGGCGGCCCGGGGCGGGCCCGGGACAGCGCAGCCGCCGCGGCCGCATTCCGGTGGCCACGACCAGGCCGTCGAAGGCCAGCTCGGCGCCGTTGCCCAGGCCGGCGACACGGCGGGCCAGGTCGGCGGACGTCACCGCGGTGCCGAGGAGCCATTCCACGTCGGCGGTGCTCGCCCGGGGCCGGAAGGCCAGCGACTCGAAGGACTCCCGGCCGGCCAGCACCTCCTTCGACAGGGGCGGCCGGTTGTAGGGCATGGCCGGCTCGTCGCCGACCACGGTGATCGCCCCGGTCCAGCCTGCGGCGCGTAGCTGCTCGGCCGCGCGCAGGCCGCCCATCGACGCTCCGGCCACGACGACGCGAGGTGACATGGTCAGTCCTCGATCGTGATGGCCTGGAGCGGGCAGACGTCGGCGGCGTCCTCGACGTCGGCGCGCAGCGACTCGTCAGGCTCGGCGACGTACGCGAGGTGCCCGGCGTCGTCGAGACGGAAGACGTCTGGAGCGGCGAAGACGCACTGCCCGTGGTCCTGGCACTTGGTCAGGTCGACGACGACCTTCATGAGCCGCACCTCCTATCGTTTGGGTCCAAACAACATAAGAAGCCACCCAGGGCCTGGTCAAGAGCCTGGCCGGAGATGATGGATTTACATCGCCCCCTATTGCGGGGTCGATGGCCCGTCCGTATCGTTTGGCCTCAAACGAATTGTGGAGCAGTGCCGCCGTACCTCCACCGCCCGCCCGAGGGGACGCCGATGAGTGCACACGACACCTCGTACGACCAAGAGCACATAGCGCGCCTCGCCGCCCAGAACGTGGACGTGGTCCGCGTGGTCTACCCCGACCTGATCGGCACCGATCGAGCCAGGGACGTCCTGATCGATCACCTGGCCGGCGCCTGCGAGCACGGACTGGCCTTCTGTCGCGCCGTCTACCACACCACCCCGCAGGGAGACGTGGTGCCGGTCGAGGGCGGCCTGGACGCCGGGCTGCCCGATGTCGTGGTCCGGCCCGATCTCGGCACGCTCAAGCCGCTGCCGTGGGAGCCGGGGGTCGCCTGGTGCCTCGGCGAGGTCCTCGATCCCGTCGCCGGCGTGCCGGTCCCGGAGTCGCCGCGCGACCTGCTGCGCGGCGTGCTGGGCCGGTGCGGCGAGCACGGGCTGCGCCCCGTGGTCGGCCCCGAGCTGGAGTATTTCCTGTGCGACCCCGACCCCGGCTCGCCGGCCGGCTGGCGTCGCTACGCCGAGGCACCGGGCAACGTCTACACCGCAGGGCGGCGCGGTGACCCCGACGGCCACCTCCTGCGCACGCTGCGCCACCTGCGCGATCTCGGCGTAGGCGTGAGCATGGGCAACCACGAGTTCAGCAGCGGCCAGTTCGAGATCAACCTCATGCATTCCGGCGCCCTGGACGCCGCCGACCGGACCTTCCTCTTCAAGTCGGCGATCAAAGAACTCGCCCGCGCCGAGGGACGCCTGGCCACCTTCATGGCCAAGCCGTTCAACGACGAAGGCGGCTCCGGTTTCCACGTCCACCTGTCCTGCACCTCGGGTGACGATGACGCCAACGCCTTCGATGACCCGTCGGCGCCGTACGGGCTTTCGGCCACCGCCCGCCACGCCATCGCCGGTGTCCTGGCGCACGCCCCGGCGCTGGCGGCGCTGGCCAACCCCACCGTCAACTCCTACAAGCGGTTCGGCCCCGACACACTCGCGCCGTGGCTGATCGACTGGGGTCTGGACAACCGCAGCGCCATGGTGCGCGTCCCGCCCGAGCGCGGCCCGGGCGCCCGTTTCGAGCTGCGCCTCGGGGACGCGAGCGCCAACCCGTACCTCCTGCTGGCCGGCACGATCGCCGCCGCGCTGCTGGGGGTGCGGGCCGGCCTGGAGCCGCCCGCCCCGCTTGAGGGCTACGGCTACGACACCGCCCGTGCCGCCGTGCTGCCGATGACGCTCGCCGCCGCGCTCGACGCCTTCGAGGCCGATGACGAGCTGATCGAGCTGCTCGGCAAGGGCTTCGCCGCCTCTTTCCTCGCCTACAAACGCAACGAGATCGAACGCTTCCATCGGCACGTCACCGACTGGGAGTTCACCGAGTACGCCTACCACCTGTGACGCCGAGGAGCACCACCATGATCCCCGAGCCCTTTCCCCTGGACGAGATCGACCTCGCCGACCCGGGGAACTTCACCGACGGTCTCACCCCGTGGCGGATGTTCCACACGCTGCGCCACGAGGACCCCGTCCACTGGCAGCCGGAACCGGCGCCCAACGCCGGCTTCTGGGCCCTGGCCCGCCACGAGGACATCGCCCGTGTGGACCGCGACAGCGAGACCTTCACCTCCACCAAGTTCGTCAACCTGGAGGAAGTGGACGACGACCAGATCAAGCGCCGCGCCTCCATCCTGGAGCTGGACGGCGTGCGCCACCGCGCCCTGCGCGGCCTGATGCAGCGCCAGTTCGGCGCCGCGGTCATCGGCCAGTACGCCGACTTCCTGCGCGGGCTGACCGCCACCACCCTCGACGCGGCCTTCGCCAAGGGCGTCTTCGACTTCGTCGCCGACGTCTCCGCGGACTTCCCCATCAACGTGCTGGCCCGGCTGCTCGACGTGCCCGATGACGACACCAAGCAGCTCATCGACTGGGGCAACCGCATCATCGGCAACACCGACCCCGACTACGCCGACGTGCTCCTGGGCAGCGAGGAGAGCGAACAGTACCGGCACCTGCCCTTCCGCTCACCCGCCTCGCTGGAGGTCTTCGAGTACGGTCGCGAGCTGGCCAGGCAGCGGCGTGGCGGCACCGGCGTCGACCTGGTCTCCCGGCTCGTCAACGAGACCCCGCGCGACGGTGTCCCCCTGTCGGCCCAGGACTTCGACAACTACTTCCTGCTGCTCGTCGTCGCCGGCAACGAGACCACACGGCACGCCATCTCGCACACCATGCTGGCCCTCATCAAGCACCCGGACCAGCTCGACCTGCTACGGCGCGACCCGTCGCTCATCCCCGGTGCCGTCGAGGAGTTCCTGCGCTGGGCCTCACCGGTCTACCACTTCCGCCGCACCGCGACGCGCGACGTGGAGCTCGGTGGCAAGCAGATCAAGGAAGGCGACAAGGTCGTCATGTGGTACGCGTCGGGCAACCGCGACGAGAAGGTCTTCGCCGATCCCTACAGCTTCGACGTCACCCGGACCAAGAACGACCACGTCACCTTCGGCAAGGGCAGCCCGCATCTGTGCCTGGGCAATCTGCTGGCCCGTACCGAGATCCGCATCATGTTCGAGGAGCTCATTCCCCGGATCGCCGACATCCGGCTCACTGGAGCGGTGCCGCGCGTGCGCTCCAACTTCGTCAACGGCATCAAGAAGCTCCCCGTGGAGGTCACTCTCGCCTGAGAGAGTGCATATACCTTGACAGGCATATGCACGATGGGGAATATAGAGGTCATGTCCGTCGATGCGTTCTCCGTGCTCTCCGAACCGACCCGGCGCCGGATTCTCGACCGGCTCCTGGTGGCCGAGAGCAGCGTGAACGAACTGGTCGACACGCTCGGCGTCAGCCAGCCCACGGTCTCCAAGCAGCTGAAGGTGCTCAGGGAAGCCGGTTTCGTCACCTGTCGTACGGAGGCGCAGCGGCGGATCTACCGCATTCACGCGGCTCCCTTCCAGGTGCTCGACGACTGGCTTCAGCCGTATCGCACCCTGTGGGACCGGCATCTCGACGCTCTCGAGCGCCACCTAGACAATCTGGAGTAGGCATGACCTCCGACGCATACCGTCCGAGCCCGCTGGCCCAGGTCGACAGCGAGGCGACGGAAGACCGCTGGACGCTGGTCTTCACCCGCGACCTGCGCCATCCGCCCGAGAAGGTGTGGGCCGCGCTGACCGAGCCCGAACAACTCGCCGCGTGGGCGCCGTACACCGCTGACCGCGATCTGTCCAAGGCGGGCGACGCCACGCTCACGATGATCGACGACGAGAACTCCCAGGACCTGGCCGCCGAGGTCGTACGCGTCGAGCCGCCGACGCTGCTGGAGTACACCCTCGGCACCGACCTGCTGCGCTGGGAACTGGCGGCCACCGACACCGGCTCCCGGCTGACCCTGCGGCACACCGTCAAGGACCGCGACTGGCTTCCCAAGGTCGCGGCCGGCTGGCACATCTGCCTCGACGTGGCCGAGAAACTGCTCGACGGGCGGCCGATCCCGCCGATCCGCGGCGCGGCGGCCGTCAAGTTCGGCTGGTCCGAACTCAACGATCAGTACGCGCGGAAGTTCGGCATCCCCAATACCGGCCTGCCCGAACATCTGGAGGGTGGGGACAAGGCTTCCTGATTGATCGGGAAGTCGGCTATTCGCCGGTCAGCCCGTCCACCGACTCCCGGATGAGGTCGGCGTGGCCGTTGTGCCGCGCGTACTCCTCGATCAGATGGACCAGGATCCATCGCAGGCTGGGCGTGTTGCCATCGGGCCAGGAACGCCGGGCCGGCTGCTCCAGGCCGCCGTCGGCAATCGCCTCCGCGATCAGGGCGCGGGTGTGGGCCACGGAGTCCTGCCAGAGCGTGTGGAGCTGCTCGGGGGTGTCCTCGGCGGCCGAGTGCCAGTCCCAGTCGGGGTCAGCCTTCCAGTCCACGGCGTTCCACGGGGGCTCGGGGTCTCGCCCGTGCAGCCACACCGAGATCCAGTCGCTCTCGACGTAGGCCAGGTGCTTGAGCATCCCGCCGAGGGTCATCGGGGAGGCGGCGACGGTCGCCTTCAGGCCGGCCGCGTCCAGTCCCGAGCACTTCCACGCCAGGGTCGCGCGCTGGTAGTCCAGGAACCCCAGGAGTGTGGCGGTCTCGTCGCCCGCGAAAGGAGGTTCCGGGCGTCCCTGCTCATCCACGTCGATCATGCGCAGTGAGTCTACTGGCACTGCGTCGAGTCGATTTCCAGCCCCGAGGGCTCACGAGGTGCGGCTGCGGTACGCGCGGGTTTTCATCCGGTTGCCGCAGCCCGCCGTGGAGCACCAGCGGCCGTTGCGCGGTTTGGCGTGGTCGTAGAAGATCCAGCGGCAGTCCGGTGCGGCACACTCCTTCATCCGGGCCCAGGACCCGTCCGCCGACGCGACGATGACGTCGGCCAGCAGGTTCGCGAGCGTACCCGGAACGCCGCCGTCCGCCGCGGTGACGCCGAGCAGGCCGCCGCCGTCGGACAGCGCCCGTAGGGGCAGCGTCGCGCCCACTTCGTCGAGTTCGCCCGCCGCGGCCGGGTCGAGCTCGCCCGTCCGGTTGGCCCGCGCCATGGCGCGGAGTGCCCGGCGCAGCGCGAAGGCGCGCTCACGCTCGGCCGGCTCGCAGTCGCCGAGCCACCCGGCGAGCTCGTCGTCGGGCTCGTGCCCGCCGAAGGTCCGCAGATCGCAGGTGTTGAGGAAATCGAACACCGCGACCAACCGGGCCGGTACGCGGTGATATTCCGCGGCCGGCTCGTCCCTGTCCCACCCCATGTCGACACCACCTAACGGTTTAAGTATAGTCCAACACCAGCAAAGCCGTTTACTAGTGTCAATGAGGGGCGATGACATTCCAGGCACGATCAACTCCGGGGCTGCCGGCGCTGGGCGGCGTCCTCGGCTTCGGCGCGTTCCTCGCCCTGCTCAACAGCACGGTCGTGGTCGTGGGGATCGATCGGCTCTCCGGAGCGCTGGCGGCGCCGCTCGGCCAGATCCAGTGGGTCACCACCGCCTACCTGCTCGCCCTGGCGGTGGCCATCCCGGTCGCGGGATGGGGCGCCGACCGATTCGGCGGCAGGACGCTCTGGCTGGCCGCGCTGGGCGTCTACCTGGCGGGTAGCGCGCTGGCCACTGTCGCCGACTCCCTGACGGTGCTCGTCGGGGCCAGGGTGGTGCAGGGGTTCGGCGCCGGCATGCTTGAGCCGATCATGCTGGCGATGCTCACCACGGCCGCCGGTCCGCACCGGGCGACCAGGGTGCTCAGCCTGATCCAGATTCCGATCACCCTCGCTCCGGCACTCGGCCCGCTGGCCGGCGGATTGATCATCGACCACCTGTCCTGGCGCTGGTTGTTCGCGATGAACCTGCCGCTGGGACTGCTGGCGATGGTCCTGTCGCTGAGGGTGCTGCCTCGCGACCGCCCGAAAACCGGCACGACGCGACTGGACGTCCTCGGCCTCCTGCTGCTCCCGCCCGGCCTCGCGGTGCTGCTCTACGGCCTCACCCGTGCCGGTGACGGTTTCGGCGCCGACTCGGTCGCGGTTTTCGCGCCGGTGCTCGGCGGAACGGCGCTCCTGCTCGGCTATGCGGCGCACGCTCTCCGGCGAGGGTCCGGCGCGCTGATCGACCTCCGGTTGTTCGCCGACGCGCGGTTCACCGCCTCGGGGCTGATCGCCTGCCTGTTCGGCGCGTCGGTGTACGGGATGATGTTCCTGCTCCCGCTCTATGCCCAGCAGGCGAACGGCGCGCGCGCCTGGGTGGCCGGGCTGCAACTCGCACCCCAGGGAATCGGCACGATCCTGGCGCTGCCGTTCGTCGCCGCGTTGAGTGCCCGATTCGGCGCCAGGGCCACGGTGGCCGGCGGGATGTCGCTGGCCGCGCTCGGCACGCTGCCCTTCACGCAAGACGGCCTGCACGCGGGCACCGGTCTGCTCGCCGTGTCGTTGCTGGTCCGCGGGATCGGACTCGGCGCCGTGCTCGGCCCGGCGCTGGCCGCCGCTTTCGGCGCGATCGCACCGGACGCCACCGCGCGGGCCAGCAGCGCTCTGGTGGCGCTGATCCAGATCGGCGGCGCGGCCGGCACCGCGCTCCTCGCGGTCGTCCTGCAACGGCAACCCGGCGGCGCCGGCGTGGCCGCGTTCGCAAGCACGTTCTGGTGGGCTCTGGCGATCTGCGTGCTCGGCTCGCTGCTCGCCCTCCGCCTGCCCGGAAAGATCAACGAGAGAGAGGTAACTCATGTCGGAAAATGAGAAGTTCGCCGTGGTCACCGGAGCCAGCAAGGGCATCGGCCTGGCCGTGGTGCGGGCGCTGGCGGAGGACGGCTACCGGGTGGCCGCGGGAGCGCGGACGATCAGTACGGAACTGAAGGAGCTCGCGGCACTCCCCATCGAGGTCGATCTGGCCACGCCCGAAGGGCCCGGACGGCTCATCGACGCGGCGCTCGGCGAGTTCGGCGGGATCGACCTGCTGGTGAACAACGTCGGCGGCGCCGAACCACGACTCGACGGCTTCCTGGCGACCACCGACGAGGACTGGCAGCGCACCTTCGATCTGACCCTGTGGAGTGCCGTGCGGGCCACCAGGGCGGCACTGCCGAGCATCCTGCGGCGGCGCGGCCAGGTGGTGAACATCGGCTCGGTCAACTCGCGCCTGGCGCTCCCCTACCTGGTGGACTACTCGGCCGCCAAGGCGGCACTGGCCAACTTCGGCAAGGCGCTCGCCGAAGAGTTCGGGCCCCAGGGCGTGCGGGTGAACACGATCGCCCCCGGACCGGTGCGCACCCCGGTCTGGACCGCACCCGGCAGCAACGGAGCGACGCTGGCCCGGCAGGCCGGCGTGTCGCTCGAGGAATTCGTCGAAGGCATCCCGGCCGCGACCAACCTGTCAACCGGGCAGATGACCGAGCCGGCCGAAGTCGCCGCCCTGGTGGTGTTTCTGGCCTCCGGCAAGGCGCCGAACATCAGCGGCTCGGAACTGGTCATCGACGGCGGCATGCTGAAGCAGGTCTAGCGGGCGCGGGCCAGTTCCAGCACGTCGGTCAGCTGTCGTGGGGTGGGCAGGATGCGCAATCCTTCGTCGATCTCGCGTTCCGCCCACTCGCGGTGCCGCCGCTCGGCGCGCGGGTCGAGCGCGACGCGCGCCTGGACCCGCAGGAAGTTCACGCGGGAGGCGAGGAGCATCGAGAAGTCCGCCGGATCGGTGATGCGACCTGGGCCGCCCCCACGCACGTACGCCTCGTACATGGCGCGCATGGCGTCGAGGTCGGCGATCGAGTTGTCGCAGAACCAGTCGAACAGCGCCCGGGCCAGCTCCCGGCCCGGCTCGGCCGGACCGAGGTTGTCCCAGTCGACGACCACCATTGCGCCGGTGGAGTCGGCGAGGACGTTCTCCGGGTGCAGGTCGCGATGGCAGACGATCAGCTTGGTGGGATCGGCGGGCGCGACGGCCGCGCACAACTCGGGCAGCGTGGTCAGCAGATCGGCCAGTCGCACGGCCCACACCACGCCCGACGCGGACGCTTCCGCCCACTGAGCGGACGCTTCTGCCCACTCACGCGCGGTGGGAACGCGGTCGTACCAGGGATCGGGTGGTCCGCCGCCCGCCTCGGTCGTCGCGGCCGGGGCGCATCGGTGCAGGCGGGCGAGCAGATCGCCGAGCTCCTGCGGCGTGGCTCGGGCCGTCAGGTCGAGCGGCCGCAGGTCGAACCAGTCGTACAGGCGCAGCCAGGTCCCGCCGGGCGGCGTGAGCAGGTGGCGCCCCTCGCGGTCGGGATGGCTTGCGGGCAGCCGTACGCCCGCCTCGGCTGCCCGCCGGGCGAACGCCAGCTCCGTCTCGATCAACGCCTCCGACGGCGGCTCGGCGAAGATCTCCTTGAGCGCGTAGCGTGCCGGGCCGACGTCCAGTCGCCAGATCTGCCCCAGCGCGCCCCGCGGCCCCGGGGAGGCCGTGACGTCCTCTTTCCACCCGTACGCCTCTCGCATGTACGCGATCAGGTCCTCGACCACGGTCAGACTCCCGAGGACAGCGGGACGGCCGACGGTGGCCGGCGGGTGAGCACCGTGAAGATCTGGGGGACGAGGTTCACACCACCGAGTATGGACCGCACAGGTGGCGCACCGGCCCGGACGTCTCAGGAAGGGGCGTCCGGGCCGCGCCCAGGATTTCTCCCGGCTTTATGATCATGAATCGCACGATAAGTGCGGGGTTGGTAATCCCGCTGCGACCCGTCGCGACAAGTGATGTTGACTCCAGTTATATAGCTTGGTTGCCATTCGGAAACAGCGTCCTGAAGGCCGAAGATTTGCCACTATCGTGGCGTTTTATGATGCGCGTCCTGGTCCCCGCCCGCCTGCGCAAAGCCGTGCGCACGTGGTTCGATTCCCGCTATATCTCCATCGGCGATCATCGCCAGGACATCAGGGACGCCCTCTGGGAGGTCCAGACCCTGCGCCGGGAGATGGCGAGCTTGCAGGACGAGGTCGAGCGCCTCAGGAACGCCAGACCCGCCACCGCGGCCACCACCGACAAGGCCAGGCTCGACGACACCCACCGCCTGGCTCAGGAGACGGCCAAGGCGCTGGACGGCGTGCTGCAGAACGAGGTTCTTCTCTGGCAGGCGATCGACGACCTCAAGTCGCGGACGCCGGGCCCCGGTGACGGTGTTCAGGTGGAGGATCAGTCATGCGCGTGAGCTGGGCCGGAGGCGAGCTGACGTTCCGCCTCGGAGCCGTTGACGAGATCACCGGCAAGGCCGCCGACGAGCACCCGGTCAAGCTGGCCACCAACTCCTGCACGGTCGCCGGCGTCCCCGAGGACGCGCACCCCGATCTCTTCGCCGTCGCCGCGTGGACCGTGGTGGCGCCGTGGACGCGCAGGGAGATCGTGTTCGACCGGGCCATCTCCCCGGAGGTGGCCGCGGCGCTGCACGACGGGTGGGGCGTCGAAGCGGGGCCGGTAGGCGCGGAGGCCCGTCGCACCGGGACGAACTTAGCGATCTCCTACAGCGGTGGCGCGGACTCCGTTGCGGCGGCGGCCATCTATCCCGAGGCGCCGTTCGTGCACTTCCGGCGGGTGGCGCATCCCCGTGTGCCGAATCGGTGGCCGCACTACCGCTCCGACGTCCTGGCCAGGCTGGCCAAGCGGACCGGACGGGAACTCACCATCGTGGACTCCGATCTGGAGTTCACACTGTCCGAGCCCCGGCCCGGGTACCCGGAGCACCACGCGGTCGCCGTTGGGGCACTGCTGCACGCCGACCGGATGGATCTCGGGGGACTGGCGTTCGGCTATGAACTGGGTTCACGGTGGCTCGGCGGGGATCGCTATCTGCTGCGTTACACGCCCGACAACCTGATGTGGGCGCCGCACGGGGCGTGGGGACGGTTGTTCGCGGCGGCGGGGGTGCACATCGTGCTTCCCGTGGGCGGCGTGAGTGAGGCGGTCACCATGCGGCTGGCGCTGAACTCGGAGCTCAAGGAGCACGTCCGATGGTGCCTGCAGGGCACCGACGGCCCGTGCCGTACATGCGGCAAGTGCCTGTACAAGGAGCTCATCCAGGCCGCGGTCGAACGGCGGCCGCTCGACACGCCCTTCACCGCCGAGGACCCCCGGGCGCGCAAGTGGCTCCAGCCGCCGCCGTACGGGGGACAGGAGATGGTCGAGTACGGCCTGGCGCGGGTGCCCGGCATCGAGAACACGCTGTTCGGGAAGGCGCTCGACTACTTCGACGCCACCGAGGAGTCGACGAGCTGGCTCGACCACTGCTACCCGCCGGCGCTCGCCGAGATCCCCGCCCCGTGGCGTTACCAGGCGGCCGAGTTCATGACGTCCGAGGTCGGGCTCATGACCGAGGCCGAGGTCCGCCGCGTGGAGACATGGGGCGCGTGAGATGTTGGCGTGCTTGGGCTGAGTTAGGTGAGGAGTGGGCTGTGAAGGTGTATCTGTCGGTCGACATGGAGGGCGTGACCGGGCTCACCGACCCCGAGGAGATGCACGCCGGTAAGCGTGGTTACGAGCGGGGCTGCGAGCTCATGACCGCCGACGCCAACGCCGCCGTCGAGGGGGCGTTCGAGGCGGGGGCGACCACGGTGCTGGTGAACGACGCGCACGGGTCCACCAAGAACCTGCGGATCGACCTCCTGGACCCGCGTGCCACCCTCATCCGCGGGCCGGGCAAGGCGCAGCGGATGGCGCAGGGGGTCGACGGGTCGTTCCAGGCCGCCTGTTTCGTGGGCTACCACGCTCGCGCGGGGGTGTCCCACGGCGTGCTCAACCACACCTGGATGGGCAAGGAGATCCAGAACGTCTATCTCAACGGCGAGGTGTGCGGCGAGACGCGGCTGGTGGCGGCGTGCGCCGGGTCTCATGGTGTTCCGGTCGTGGTGGTGACCGGGGACGAGGCCGTCGGTGAAGAGGCGCGCGAGTTGCTCGGCGATGTGGAGACGGTGGCGGTCAAGAAGGGGATCGACAAGTTCTCGGCCGAACTGCTGCCGCCGAGCGTCGCCCAGGCGCGGATCCGTGAGGCGACGGCAAGGGCGTTGGGGCGGTTGAGCGACTTCACGCCTTACCGGGTGGCGGCGCCGTACACGCTGGGGGTGGAGTGGAACTCCACTGCCATCGCGGCCGCTGTGGGGCTGGTGCCCGGCGTGAAGTCGGTCGGGGCGCGACACACCGAGTTCACCACCGATGACTTCGCACAGATCATGGCGTTGTTCGGTATCTTCGCCACGATCGGTGGCCAGGTCGCCTGTGGCAGCGGTCCGTACGGCTGAACGTCCGCAAGGGAATGCGGCCGTGCGACGGCGCCCGACAAGTGACGGCGCCGTCCGACAGGCGAGGTCGTGCGACGGCGCCCGACAGGTGACGTCGTACGGCGACGCCTGGCAAGTAGCGGCCCGTCCGATAGGTGAGGTCGTGTGGCGGTGCCCGAGCAAGTGAGGTCGTGTGGCGGCGCGCGAACGAGTGAGGTCGTGTGGCGGTGCCCGAGCGAGTGAGGTCGTGCGGCGGCGCGCGGACGAGTGAGGTCGTGTGGCGGCGCCCGATAAGTGGCGGCGACGTTCGATAGACGAGACGCGCGGCTGTCGGACCCGCGAAGATGGGCCGCGAAAAGTGAAAAAGGCGCGCGACAGCGGGCCGGCAAGGGGCGGGCGCGCAAAGGTGAGCCCGCGGACGGTAGGCCCGCACAGTGGGGAGCAGGGGCATGGAGGGCGCGGCGCTGACCCGGCGGAGCTTGCTCGTCGGCATCGGGGCGGTGGGTGGCGCGGGAGCGATGTACGCCGCCATGGGCGCGCTGGGTCTGGCGCCGTCCGGGCAGGACAAGGACTTCGCCGCCCCTCGGCCGGGTGACTTCTCGCTGCGCGGCAAGGCGGCGGCCAAGGTGGTGATCATCGGGGCCGGCGTCGCGGGGCTGACCGCCGCGTACGAGCTGGGCAAGGCCGGCTACGACTGCACGCTGCTGGAGGCCAGGGACCGGGCCGGCGGCCGGAACCTCACGCTGCGCGGCGGCGATCGGCTGGCCGAGCTGAACGGCCCCGCGCAGGACGTGAAGTTCGGCGAGGGCGTCTACTTCAATGCGGGCCCGGGGCGGATCGCGCCGTGGATGGTCACGCTCGACTACTGCCGCGAGCTGGGCATCCCGATCGAGACGTTCATCAACAACAACGGGCAGGCGCTCGTCCACACAAACGGCCAGACAATCCGGGCAAGAGCCGCACGTGCTGATATGTACGGATATGTCGCGGAGCTGCTGGCTAAAGCGACAAATGTTGGCGCGCTCGACAAGCAGATCGGCAAGGACGACCAGGAACGCCTGCTGGAGTTCCTCCGCAGGTTCGGCGACCTGGGCCCCAAGCTCGGCTACGAAGGCTCCGACCGCCGCGGTTTCATCAAATATCCGGCACTGGACGGCGGCACCCCCATCCCGGCCCCCGGCACCCTGCACGCCGTCCTCGCCGCCGGCACCGGCCGTTCGATCACCAATGACTTCGGCTACGAGCAGTCCACCCCCATGTTGCAGCCGGTCGGCGGCATGGACGCCATCGTCACCAAGCTCAAGGAGGCGGTCGGCGAGGACCGGATCAGGACCGGCGTCAAGGTCAACAAGATCACCAACCTGGCCGACGGCGTCGAGGTCACCTGGGACGGCGGCTCGCTCAAGGCCGACTACTGCATCGCCACCCTCCCGCCCCACCTGCTCGCGAAGATCCCGCACAACCTCGGCGACCCCGTCACGGCCGCCCTCGAGACGCCCATCCCGGTCGCGAGCGGGAAGATCGGGCTGGAGTACGGCCGGCGCTGGTGGGAGCTCGAAGACCGCATCTACGGCGGCGTGACCGAGACGGACCTCGACATCACCCACATCTGGTACCCGTCGGCCGGCTTCCACGCCGAGCGCGGCGTGCTCGTCGGCTACTACAACACCGACAAGAACGCCGAGCTCTACGGCGCGCTCACCCCGGAGGACCGCAGGCGCCGCGCCCTCACCCAGGGCAGGAAGATCCACGGCGACAAGTACGGCAAGGACCTGCTCTCCAGCGTCTCCATCTCCTGGGACCGTCAGGAGCACATCCAGGGCGGCTGGGTGCGCTGGCCCGCCATTGATTCGTCGTTCACTCTTCTGCAACGCCCCAGCGGAAGGGTCTACTTCGCGGGTGACTGGCTCACCTACCTGATCGCGTGGCAGGCGGGCGCCATGGAGTCGGCCCGCGGCGCCGTCACCCAGCTGCACCAACGGGTGTTGCAGTCACCGTGACGTCGCGCGCGACTCCGGGGACCGGCGTAAGGTCCTCAGAGAGCGATCGAGGAGATGGGATGACGTTGGACTGGGTGGCCGCGACCGACCGGATCGACCTGCTGGCCGAGCCGGTGGCACGTGCCGTGCAGGGACTCGGCGGCGTCGACGTGGCCGAGATCGACCCCGAGCTGGCCGACACGGCGGCGTTCTGCGAGCGCTACGGCGTGACACTCGACGAGTCGGCCAACTGCGTGGTCGTCGCGGCCAAGCGCGGCGGCGAGACGCGTTACGCGGCGTGCATGGTGCTCGCGACGATGCGGGTCGACGTGAACGGCGTCGTGCGCAGGCATCTCGACGCGCGCAAGGCGAGCTTCGCCCCGATGGCGGAGGCGGTCGAGCTCACCGGGATGGAATACGGCGGCATCACCCCGCTGGGCCTGCCCGCGGACTGGCCGATCCTGGTGGACACGAAGGTGGCGGAGCACCACAGAGTGGTGATCGGCAGCGGGGTGCGGCGGTCCAAGTTGGCCATCGCCGGAACCACACTTGCCGGACTTAAGGGTGCAGAAGTCCTCCCTCTGGCGAACTGACGCCAATTCGAGACCGTTGAACTGGAAACCGATGGGCCCCTTCGGGACGTTGTACGAGTGGGAATGTGGCCTCATGGTTCATCTCGTGGGCGGGGATTAAGCCGGTATGGTGCTTCATGCCATGAACGATGACCGACTCGGCCCTTACCGGCTGCTCAGGCGGCTCGGTGAAGGCGGAATGGGCGTTGTCCACCTCGCTGTCGACCCACAGGGGAGACAGGTGGCGGTCAAGGTCCTACGCGCCGAAGTCGCCGGCGACGAGGTCGCCAGGCGGCGGCTCTCGCGCGAGGTCGAGACGATGCGCCGGGCGCGCAGCAAGTACATCGCCGAGGTGCTCGACGCCGATGTGACCGGTCATCGGCCGTACATCGTCACGCGTTACGTCCCCGGACGGCCGCTCGACGAGATCGTCAAGGACGACGGCCCGCTCGACCTGCCCGCGCTGGTCAGGATCGCGCACGGGGTCGCCACCGCGCTGGCCGCCGTGCACGCGGTCGGGGTGATCCACCGCGACCTCAAGCCGGGCAACGTGCTGATCATCGACGGCGAGCCGGTTCTGATCGACTTCGGCATCGCCCAGGCGGTCGACGCGACCCGGCTGACGCAGACGGGGATGTTCATCGGCACGCCCGGATACCTCGCCCCCGAGATCATCGAGGGGCAGGAGGCCGGCCCCGAGGTCGACGTGCACGCCTGGGCGGGCACGCTGCTGTACGCCGGCACCGGCCAGCCGCCCTTCGGCAAGGGCACGCTGGAGATGATCTTCTACAACATCACCGCGGGCAAGGCCGACGTGAGCGCGGCTCCGGCGGAGCTGCAGCCGCTGCTCAAGGCCGCCTTCCAGCGCAACCCCGCCAAGCGGCCCAAGGCCGCCGAGCTGGCCGAGCAGACCGCCAGGATGCTGCCCAGGCCGCCGGGCGGCGTGGGCGACGAGATCTCGACCGTGCCGCGCTCCGACCGCTCCAACCCGTCGCTCGAGCTGCCGACGCCGCAGCCGCTGGCCGACAAGCCGTCGTACGACGTCTCGACGCCGCCCATGACGCCGCGCAAGCTCGTCGACGGCCAGCTGCGCCAGCAGCCGGGACAGCCACAGCCGGGACAGTCACAGCAGGGGCCCGGCCAGAACCGGCCGCCCCAGGGCCGGCCGCCCCAGCAGCCGCCGCCGGACCAGCAGTACGTCTCGCTGCTCCCCGAGCAGCAGGGCGACCCGTGGCCGACCCGCAGGGTGACCCCTGAGGAGCTGCGCAAGATGCAGCGCGAGGCCACCCCGCAGCCGTGGCAGGTCTCCGCCCAGCACAACAGCCACACGCCGCCGGCCGACGCCGACGTGCCGACCCGGCGCGTCCGCCCGACGGACCCGCCCGACGTCCCCACCCGCCGGGTGCGTCCCGACGCGCCCGACTACGGCAGGGGCAACCCGGTCCAGCCGCCGCCCTACATCCCGGTCCAGGGCCAGTTCCCGCCCGACCCTCAGGCGAAGCGCGACCCGTACCTCCCGCCGGACCAGCAGGGCCAGCAGCCCGACCTGCGGACCAAGCGCGAGCCGTTCATCCCGGGCGCCCGGCCGGGGCAGGCGCTCCAGCGGTCCAGGGCCTATGGCCTGGCCAGCGCGATGCTGCTGATCCTGATGATCGTGGCGGCCGTGGTGGCGCCCGTGCTGGTGGCCCTGGTGGCGATCCCGGTCGTGGTGCTGCTGCGCGCGGCCGACCTGGCCCAGCCGGAGCTCGTCGCGCGCCGGTCCACCGGATCGGCGGCGCTCGACGTGGTGCGGGTGTTCGCCTTCCCCAAAGCGCTGGTCAAGTCGGTGGGCATCACCTTCGCGCTGACCTTCTACGCGCTTATCCTGGGACTCCCGGTGACGTTGCTGCTCGCCGTGGTCGTCAAGATGAACCCTTACAACGCGCTGGCCTGGGGAGCGGCGATCGCCCTGTGGACCGTCTGCTCGGGCCCGGGCGTCGAGGGACCTGGAAGGCAGATGCGCAGAACCCTCTCATCGCTCGTACCCTCGAGAACAGCGGCGATGGTGATGGTGGGAGTTCTCGCGGCGGGGGCCGCGCTCTCCCTGATCCTCGCTTACGGCACGTTCGACAACGCGAGGAGGGCCGTATGGGCTCCGCTGAACGTCGGACCTGTGGTGACCCAGCTCAACGGACTGAAGGGGAACCCCGGGGGATGATGCTGGGACGGTGGCGATGAGCACCCAGGCGCCGGAACGTCTCGGCCCCTACCGGCTGGTCAGGAAGATCGGCGAGGGCGGCATGGGCGTGGTCCACCTGGGCCTCGACTCCGAGGGCCGCGAGGTGGCCATCAAGGTGCTGCACCCGCACGTGGCGGCCGACCTGAAGGCCCGTGACCGGCTGACCCGCGAGGTCGAGACCATGCGCCGGGTACGCAGCCCGTACGTGGCCGAAGTGGTCGACGCCGAGCTGGTCGGCGGCCAGCCGTACGTCGTGACCCGCTTCGCCCCCGGCCGCACGCTCGAGGAGACCGTGCTGGCGGAGGGCGCGCTGGAGGCGCGGCAGATCATCAGGCTGGCCCAGGGCCTGTGCACGGCGCTGGTGGCCATCCACGCGGCCGAGGTGATCCACCGCGACTTCAAGCCGTCCAACGTCATGCTGGTCAACGGCGAGCCGCTGGTCATCGACTTCGGCATCGCGCATCTGGTCAACGCCACCAGGCTGACCCAGACGGGGATGTTCGTCGGCACGCCCGGCTACCTGGCGCCCGAGATCATCCGCGACTCGGAGATCACCCAGGCGGCCGACGTGCACGCGCTGGCCTCCACGGTGTTCTTCGCCGCGACGGGCGCGCCGCCGTTCGGCACGGGCACCTTCGAGGCGGTCTGCTTCAACATCATGGAAGGGCGCGCGCAGATCGACAAGGCGCCCGCCTGGCTGCGCGGCTGGCTGAGCCGGGCACTGCGCGTCGAGCCCGGCGCCCGGCCCAGCGCCCAGGAACTCCTGCGGATGGCCAGGTCGCTGGACCCGACGGTGACCTCGTTCCACGAGACACCCTCCGACGGGCCGACCGGCACCAAGCGGATGGGCAACCGGACGCGGGTCATGGACAACTACGCCGACGTGCTGCCGCCGGTCACGTACGGCAGCCCGCCCGCGCCGTCGCCCGCGCCGCCGCGCGAGGAGAAGCCGCCGCCCTACGTCCCGGCGCCGATGCCGGACAGGCACCCGGCCCCGCGCGTCGACCAGCGGGTCGCCGGCTATCCGGCGCCGCCCACCCACCCGCCCGCCTACCAGCCCACGCAAGGGGGTCGGCCGCCCCAGCAGCCGCCTCCTTACTCGCCCGCGCCGCCGGCCGAGCGCAAGCGTTATCTGGTCGGCAGCCAGTTCGTCGGCCTGTTGCTGCTGGTCACGCTGACCGCGCTGGCGGTCATGCTGCCTGTCGCGGTGAGCGCGGTGGCTGTGGCGCTGGCGCTGGTGCTGCGGGTCGGCGAATACCTCTTCGGCGACATGGTCAAGCGCCGGCAGGTGCGCGGGAGCAGCGCGGCCGACCCGCTGCTCGTCCTGGTCGGCACGCCGTGGGCGCTGGTCAAGGCCGCGCTCGTGACGCTGGTCCACGTGCCGCTGGCGCTGATGTTCGGTGTCTGCGTGTGGGGTGTGCTGCGCTGGGGCGGCGGGATGAGCGTCAACGACGCCGCCGCGTACGGCGCGGGCGCCTTCTCGGCCGGGCTGTTCGTGCTGCCGGGCGGCGGCGCGCCGCGCAAGGCGGTCACACGCTCGCTCACCGGCGTCCTGCGCACTCCCGGCGCGGCCCTGGTCGCCGCCCTGGTCGTCGGTACGGCCGCGTTGCTCGCGGTGATGTTCGCGATGGGCCAGAACCCGTCGTGGGTGCCCTGGCGGGCTCCGGAGACGGTGATCGACGAGCTGACCAGCCAGGCGCGGCACAGCACGATGGGGTTGATCACCGGCCTGATCGACAGTCTGCTCAACGGCATGGGAATGGGATTCCTGTCACCCTGGTCGTAAGTGTCTTGGCCCGCTCCGGGGGGAGAACAGGGGTATGACCCAGAAGCTGGGCCCGTATCAGTTACTCTCCCGGCTCGGAGCGGGCGGGTTCGGCGTGGTGCACCTGGCACTCGACCCCGAGGGCCGTACGGTCGCAGTCAAGGTCCTGCACCCGCACGTGACGGCCGACAGCGGCGCGCTGGCCCGGCTGGCCCGCGAGGTGGAGACCATGCGGCTGGTGGGCGGGCCGCACGTGGCCGAGGTGCTCGACGCCTCGCTCGACGTGGCCGAGCCCTATCTGGTGACGCGGTACGTCCAGGGCAGGCCGCTCAGCGCGGTCCCCACGCCGGTGGCCGAGCTGCGGCTGCTGGCCTCCGGGCTGGCCGACGCGCTGCTGGCCATGCACGAGGCGGGGGTCGTGCACCGGGATCTGAAGCCGGCCAACGTGATGATGGCCGAGGGCGAGCCGGTCGTCATCGACTTCGGCATCGCCAGCGCGCTCGACTCGCTCTCGGTGACGGCCTCGGGAGCCGTGGTGGGCACACCCGGCTATCTGGCGCCCGAGGTGCTGGAGGGCAAGGAGTCGGGGATGGCGGCCGACGTGTTCTCGTTCGGGGCCACGCTGGCCTACGCGGCCACGGGACGCCAGCCGTACGGGCAGGGGCCGGCGTCGGCGGTCGCCTACCGGGTCGTGCACCACGACGCCGACCTGGAGGGGGCGCCGGACTGGCTGGCCCCGCTGCTGCACGAGTGCCTGGCCATCGACCCGGCCGCGCGGCCGACGGCCGCGCAGATCTGCGCCCGGCTGGGCGTCGAGGCCGTCCCTCGGGCCCACCACGCCTCCCTTCCGCCCGCCGCCACCGCCCTGCGTTCCCGGCCGGGCGAGACGCACGACCTGGAGACCCGCGAATGGCGGCCGGGCCAGGAGCGGCACCGTCCGCCGGTCGAGGAGTCCAGGGCCAGGCACCGGGAGTCGGTACGCAGGCGCTGGCTGATCGGCTCCGGGCTGTTCGTGGCGCTGCTGGCCGCCGCCGCGCGGGGGCCGCTGCCTGAGGTGGCGCTGTTCCTGCTGGCCGCGTACGCGCTGGTGGCCGTGATCGACGCGGGGGTGGCGCTGTTATCGCGCGGCCTCTTCCGGCTCTTCAGGACGAGCCGGATCATTTACGATTTCGCGGCGATGCTCGGGGCCGTGGGGCTCTGCCTGGGGCTGAGCACGTTCTTCAGCACGTTCACGCTCGCGCTGTTCGCCGGGACGGCGCTGGTGGTCGGGATCGTCTTCCTGCTGTCGGCCTGAGCTCGGGCAACGGAATAAAGTTCGGTAGGGTGGTGGATGCTTTGTCGGCAAGCCCCGCGCTTGCGACTAAGCTACTCATGGGTAACATGACGGCAAGGCGGGAGGGAGCCCACCCCCTGTCACCGCCCCCCATGGGGCACCTGGCAGTCTGTCAGCATGCATCAGGCGCCGGTCGCACCGAGCGACGGCGTACGCGAACACGGGAGGTCGTCCACCGGCCATGAACATCGTCGTCTGCGTGAAGCAGGTCCCCGACACGGCGACCGAGCGCAAGCTCCGGTCCGATGACAAGACGCTCGACCGTGACGCCGTCGACGGCGTGGTGAACGAGCTTGACGAGTATGCGGTCGAGGAGGCCCTGAAGCTCAAGGAAGCCCACGGCGGTGAGGTGACCGTTCTCACCATGGGGCCGAGCCGGGCCACCGAGACCATCCGCAAGGCCCTGGCCATGGGCGCCGACAAGGCCGTCCACCTGACGGACGACGCGCTGCACGGCTCCGACGCCCTGTCGACCTCCTACGCGATGGCGCAGGTGCTCAAGAAGATCGGGTTCGACCTGGTCATCCTGGGCTCGGAGTCGACCGACGCGCGTACGGGCGTGCTGGCCGCGATGCTGGCCGAGCGCCTGGACGCGCCGCAGCTCACGCTGGCCAAGAAGGTCGAGGTCGAAGGCTCGCAGATCGTGATCGAGCGGATCACCGACTACGGGTTCGACAAGGTCGCGGCCGAGCTGCCCGCCGTCGTGTCCGTGGTGGAGAAGATCAACGACCCGCGCTACCCGTCCTTCAAGGGCATCATGGCGGCCAAGAAGAAGCCGGTCGAGACGCTCGCCATCGCCGACGCGGAGATCGCGGCCGACCAGGTCGGCCTGGGCGCGGCCTGGTCCGAGGTCGTCGACTTCGCCGCGGCCCCGCCGCGCGCGGCCGGCACGATCGTCAAGGACGAGGGCGACGGGGGCTCCAAGGCCGCCGACTTCCTCGCGTCCAAGAAGTTCATCTGAGCCCGGGAGAGAACAGCTGATATGTCGGAGATTCTCGTTCTCGTCGAGCACGTCGACGGAGAGGTCAAGAAGGTCACGCTCGAACTGCTGACTCTGGCCCGTTCGCTCGGCACGCCGGCCGCCGTCTGGGCCGGCCCCGGCATCACCGACGGCGCCAAGGCCAGGCTCGCCGAATACAGTGCTGACAAGATCTACGTCGCCGGAGCCGACGAGATCGTGGACTACGTCGTCGCGCCCAAGGCCGAGCTCCTCGCCCACCTGGTGGCCGACAAGTCGCCCGCCGCGGTGCTGGTGGCCGCCACGACCGAGGGCAAGGAGGTGGCCGGCCGGCTCGCGGTCAAGACCGGCTCGGGCGTCATCACCGACGCCGTGGGCCTGGGCGAGGGCTTCGTGGCCGACCAGTCCATCTTCGGCGGCGGCGTCAACGTCCGCTCGAAGGTGAGCAAGGGCACGCCGATCATCGCCGTCCGCCCGAACTCGACGGCCCCCGAGGCCGCCGCGGGGGCGGGCACCGAGGAGCAGGTGTCGATCACGCTGACCGGGTCCGCCAGGGCCGCCCGCGTCCTCGAGCGGGTGAAGCAGGAGAAGGGCGCGCGCCCCGAGCTGACCGAGGCCGCGATCGTGGTCTCCGGTGGCCGTGGTGTCGGCTCGGCCGAGAACTTCTCGGTCATCGAGGGCCTGGCCGACGCCCTGGGCGCGGCCGTGGGCGCCTCGCGCGCCGCCACGGACGCCGGCTGGTACCCGCACCAGTTCCAGGTGGGTCAGACGGGCAAGACGGTGTCGCCGCAGCTCTACATCGCGGCCGGCATCTCCGGTGCGATCCAGCACCGGGCCGGGATGCAGACCGCGAAGACCATCGTCGCGATCAACAAGGACCCGGAGGCGCCGATCTTCGAGCTCGCCGACTACGGCGTCGTGGGCGACCTGCACCAGGTCGTGCCTCAGCTCACCGATGAGGTCACCAAGCGCAAGTAGGTTCACGGGTCGATGGCGGGGAGCAGGACGTGGAAGGCCGCTCCCCGCCCCGGCGCGGAGCGGACCTCCACGCGCCCCCCGTGGGCGGCGACGATGGAGCGCACGATGGCCAGGCCGAGTCCCGCCCCACCGGTGGACCTGGCCCTGGAGCCGTCGGCGCGGTAGAAGCGGTCGAAGACGCGGGCCGACTCCTCCGCGCTGAGCCCCGGCCCCTCGTCCTCGATGACCAGCACCGCCTGCCTGCCCACGGTGCCGACGCCGATCCTGACCGGGGAGCCCGCGGGCGTGTGGGTGACGGCGTTGCCGACGAGGTTGCTGACCACCTGCCGCAGCCTGGCCTCGTCGCCCAGCACCGGAGCGCTCGCCGCGGGTCCGTCGCCGGGCCCGGTGAACGCGATCGGCCTGGCCGGGTCCAGCGCGGCGAAGTCGTGCCGCGCGTCGGCGGCCAGCGTACGCAGGTCCATGGGCGTCAGATCGAGCCGCGACCCCGCGCCCTCGGGTTCGTCGAGGAAGGCGAGCAGCAGCAGGTCGTCCACCAGCCGGGCCAGGCGCCCGGACTCGCTCTCGATGCGGGCCAGCGCCGCCTCGGCGTCCGTGCCGCCCATCCGGTACAGCTCCGAGAACCCCTTGATGCCGAACAGCGGCGTACGCAGCTCGTGGCTCACATCGGCGACGAACCCGCGCATGCGGGCCTCGGACTCCGCGCGGGCGGCGAACCCCTGCTCGATCTGGGCGAGCATGCCGTTCAGCGCGTGCGCGAGCCGCCCGACCTCCGTCCCCGGCATGGCCAGGTACGGCACCCGCCTGGTCAGGTCGCCGCCGGCGATCGCCGCCGCGGTCTCCTCCACGCGCCGCAGCGGCGCGAGCCCCGCCCGGATCGCCACACTTCCGATGAGCGCCAGTACGGCCAGCAGCACCGAGCCCGCGACGAAGCAGGCGAGCCGCACCCTGCCGATCGTGGCGTCCATGGCGTCGAGCGAGACCGCGACGACCACACTGGCGTGACCGGAGCTGTCCGGCCGCGCCTTGGGCAGCGCGACCGCCCGCCACCCCACGCCATCGGCACCGCTCACGGTGAACGGCTTTTTCGCGTGGGCGGCGACGGCCGCGGAGTCCAGCCGGGGCAGCCGGGGGCCGGGTACGGTGCTCAGCTCCCGCAGGATCGTGCCGTCGGCGGACAGGTAGGCCGCGTAGCCCTGCCCGAAGAGGTCGAGCTGCGCCGCGGGGTTGCCGGCCGACCCCTGTTGCAGCCGTTCGGCCAGCTCGGGCGGGATCACGGACAGGGCGGTGCCCATGGGCGCCAGCTTCTCGTCGATCCTGGTCAGAAGCTGGGATTCCAGCTGTTGCACGACCACGGAACTGATCACCACCAGCCCGGCGACCAGCAGCGCCACCGTGATGGCCAGCAGCCTGAGCCGCAGGGACAGGCGCCCGATCACTGTTTGGGCCTGCGCAGCACGTATCCGACGCCGTGCACGGTGTGGATCAGCTTCGTGTCCCCGGTGTCCACCTTGCGGCGCAGGTAGCTGACATAGGTGTCGACGATGCTGGAGTCCCCGGCGAAGTCGTAGCGCCAGACGTGTTCGAGGATCTGCGCCTTGGACAGCACCCGCCCGGCGTGGAGCACCAGGTGGAGCAGCAGCCTGAACTCCGTCGGTGACAGCCGTACGGCCTGGCCCGCCCTGGTCACCTGATGGCCCTCGGGATCGACTTCGAGGTCGGCCACGCGCAGCGTGCCGGCGCCGGGAGCCGCGCCGGTGCGCCGGAGTATGGCCCTGATGCGGGCCAGGAGCTCCTCCAGGTCGAACGGCTTGGTCACGTAGTCGTCGCCGCCCAGCCGCAGCCCGTTGATCTTGTCGGCCGTGGCGTCGCGGGCCGTCAGGAACAGCACCGGCACCGGCCCCGGCCGGCCCTCGCCCCGGGGCAGCATCCTGAGCCGGCGGATGACCTCGAAACCATCGAGATCAGGCAGCATCACATCGAGCAGCACCAGATCGGGCGGGTCGAGTCCGGCCGACTCCAGCGCCTGCACGCCGCTCTCGGCCGAGCTCACGGTGAAGCCCGCGAAGCGCAGGGTGGCCGAGAGCAGCTCCCTGACGGTGGGTTCGTCGTCGACCACGAGCAGCCGTTCGCCGTCACGCAACTGACGCCCTCCCTGTCCTGACCGGTTCGAGCCTATGAGTCCGTACGAGCCGTGCGCTCAGAGATCACGGGACTCGAACTTCACGAACGCGACGCCCAGCATCACCGCCGTGAACCCGACGAGGATCCCGAACCCGGCCCAGGGCGGCAGACCGGCGTCAGCCTGGCCCGAGGCGGCCGAGAAGGCCGCCACGTTCGGCCAGTAGATGCCGAGGAGCTCGCGCAGCCAGCCGGGAGAGGACCCGGCGAAGATCGGGATCAGCAGGAAGGCGGTGCTGACGTTCACCGCGGCGGCGGTGGCCCGCATCAGGAAGCCGAGTGCCAGCCCGAAGAGCGCCAGCAGCGTGAGCACGAGCGGGCGGAGCGTCAGGACGCGGACGACGGCGGCGTCACCGAACCAGACGGCCGGCGCCCCGCGAGCGGAAAGTGTCGCCATGCAGGTCAGGACCATCAGCCACACGGCCGCCACGCTCACCGGCAGTGCGGCCAGCAGGGTCATCCCGGTCTTGGCGGTCAGCAGGCGCCGCCGGCCCACGGCCGCGGCGCTCGCCCGGATCGTGCCCGAGCCGTACTCGGACGAGGCCACCAGCGCGCCCAGCCCCGCGACCAGCAACTGCACGATGAACAGGCCCCGCGTGGCCGGGGACATCGGGTCGAAGTCCAGCCGGTCCTGTGCCGAGGCGGCGGCGTACTGATTGGCGCTCGCGGTGCCGAACAGCCAGCCGAACATGGTCGAGATCGCGACGATCGCCGCGGCGAGGACCGTCGTCGACCGGATGGTGGCGAACTTGGTCCACTCGGCGCGCAGCACGCCCGCGGCGGTCATCGGGCCGCCCCGTACTCGACGCTGTCACGGGTGAGCTCCATGAAGGCCTCCTCCAGGCTGGTGCGGCGCGGGGCGAGCTCGAACAGGGGCACGCCCTCGGTGGCGGCCAGCCGCCCGATGTCGGGCGCGGTCAGGCCGGTCACGATCAGCTCGCCGTCGAGGCCCGCCCGCACCCGGGCTCCGGCCAGCAGCAGCAGCCGGGTGAACATGACGTCCTCGGGTGTACGGACGAGCACCCCCTCGCCGGTGTCGGTGAACGTCGCGGTCTCCGCGTCGGCGATGAGCTTGCCCTTGCCGATGACCACCAGCCGGTCGGCCGTCAGCGCCATCTCGCCCATCAGGTGGCTGGAGACCAGCACCGTGCGCCCTTCGGCGGCCAGCCCGCGCATCAGCGTGCGGATCCACAGGACGCCCTCGGGGTCCAGCCCGTTCACCGGCTCGTCGAACAGCAGCACCGGCGGATCGCCGAGCAGGGTGGCGGCGATGCCGAGCCGCTGGCTCATGCCCAGGGAGAACACCCCCGCCCGCCGCCCGGCCGCCTCCGTGAGCCCGACCAGGTCGAGCACCTCGGCCACGCGCCGGTCATGGATCCCGTTGGTCTGCGCCAGGTAACGCAGGTGGTTGTAGGCGCTGCGGTGCGGGTGCACGGCCTGCGCCTCCAGCAGCGCCCCCACCTCCCGCAGCGGCTGGGGCAGGTCGCGGTACGCGCGCCCGTTGACGGTGACCGAGCCCGAGGTGGGCCGGTCGAGGCCGAGGATCATCCGCATCGTGGTGGATTTGCCCGCGCCGTTCGGGCCAAGGAAGCCGGTGACCAGGCCGGGCCGTACGGTGAAGGTGAGGTCGTCCACGGCGAGCACCTCGCCGTAGCGTTTCGTCAGTCCGTTGAGCTGGATCATGCGGCCAGCGTCGTACGCCGGGATGGAGGGCTTCTGAGGAGATCTGTGAGGTTTCTGTGAACCCGAGCCCCCGACCAGCGGATCGCCGAGAGGCTCGGCCGTAATCCACAGAGAACTTCCAGATCACACCCCGGCGAGCGCCTTCCGGATCCGGGTCGCGAGGTCCCGGGCCTGGCCGAGTGACCACGGGATCACCCCGTTCTCGGACATGAGCGCGTGGAACTGCTGCTCCTCGTACGGGGTGCCGGGTGGTAGCGGGGCTATGTGCCAGTGCAGGTGCGTATTGCCCTGCTGGCTGCCGAGCGTGAGCAGGTACGTGCGTTCGGACGGCACCACCGCCTCGACGGCCAGCGCCACCCGCCGTACGACCCGCATGAGCTCGAGGTAGTCGTCCTCGTCGAGGTCGCGGACCGCGTGCTCGACGTGGGCCTTCGGGCACACCAGGACGTAGCCGGGCATGGTCGGGTAGCGGGCCAGGAACGCCAGGTGGCGTTCGTCCTCGTAGAGGATCTCCTCCAGGTCGTGGGCCGGGTCACCGGCCACGATGGCGCAGATGAAGCACGGCCCGTTCCTTACGCGAGCGACGTAGGTCGTGAGGTCGAACGGGACTTTCCGGTCAGAGCCCATGCCGCGATCATGCCACCCAGCAGGGCCACACCATGGAGGTCGGCGAGGGCGGCGAGCATGACGCCGACGACCGCGAGGACGACGGGGAAGACCCACACGGGCAGCCGCTCGCGGTGGACCACCAGCTGGAACCCGGCCAACGCGAGCGCAACTGTCACCACCCAGCTCCAGGTGCCATCGGACGGCGCGAGGGCGGACGCGCCCAGCATCACCGCGTAGAAGGAGCCCACGGAGCGCTCCAGCGACCCCTCGCAGGCGAGGGCCAGGCCCGCCGCCAGGCCGCACAGGGCGATCGAGTTCCCGGCTCCCGGATCGTTGAACAGGTATCCGGCCGCCTGCCCGGCCACGGCGCCCGCGGCGTACAGGATGAGCCAGCGGGCGGGCCCGAGCGAGCGTTCGGCGAGGTAGCCGAGCACCGCCAGGAACGCCAGGTTGAACAGCGTGCCGAGCACGCCGCCGTCCTGAACGACGAGGGAGGTCACCAGCCGCCACCACTGCCCGGCGTCGATGGCCGCCGGGTCCCGCATGAGCGCGGGCTCCAGACCGGGGAGGAAGAACTGGAGCGCACTCGGCACGGCGGTCACCACGAATACCGTGGCGGTGGCGATCGGTTTGACCATGGGCTCAGCCTCGCACTGACTTGCGGATCGGGGCAGTGCAGAATGTAAGCCAATTAACTAGGACAAATGTCCTGGGGTCAGGCGTGGGCCGGCTCGGGCTCCCTGCCCGCGTCCTCGACGGCCGGCCAGACCGTGACCGACATGGGCTCCTGGCGCGGCAGGAAGCGGGCGGCCACCGCGATCGCCACACCCAGCACGACGGCGATCCCGAGCGCGGCCCGCAGTGACGTGACGTCCGTCAGGAAGCCGATCACCACAGGGCCGAGCAGCAGTCCCGCGTAGCCCATGGCACCGGCCTGGGCGATCGCCGGACCGGGGTTGTCGGTGGCGGTCCCGGCCAGCGAGAGCGTCATCGGCGAGATCGTCGCCACGCCGAGGCCGACGAAGAACATCGTCACCACCGCCACCAGCGGCGCGGGCGCGACCAGGACGACGGCGAAGAACCCCGCGGTGGCCACGCCGGAGGCGGTCATGATGCCGCGCACCCCGAACCTGGACCCCAGCCGGTCGCCGGTGAGCCTGGCGACCAGCATGCCCACCTCGAAGACGGGGTAGCCGAGCGCGGCCAGCGCCTCCGGCGCGCCCAAGGTGTCACGCATGAACAACCCGTTCCAGTCGGCGACCGTGCCCTCCACCATGAACGCGAAGAACATGATGGCGCCGAGCAGGTAGACGACCGGGGGCAGCCGGCGTCCGGCCTTGGCGGTGGTCTGCGCGGCCGGGGCCTCAGGCAGGTAGGTGCGGCCCAGCAGGACCGTCACCGGCAGCGAGACCAGGCCGACCAGCGCCAGGTTGGCGGTGAACGACAGGCCCAGGGCGATCGACAGACTGCCCAGGGCGCCCGCCGAGATCGCGCCCACGCACCAGCCGGCGTGCATGCCGTTCAGCAGCGGGCGCCCGTAGGCCCGCTCCACGGTGGAGCCCTGCGCGTTCATCGCGATGTCCACCATGCCGAACGCCATGCCGAAGAACACGGACGCGGCCAGCAGCAGCGGGAGGTTCGGTGCGAAGGCCACGCCCACCAGGCCGAGCGCCGTGAGCGGGCCGCCGATCCGCAGGATCGTCTTGCTGCCCGCGCGGGCCATGATCCGGCGCATGGACTGCATGGTGATCAAGGCGCCCACGCCCCACACGAGCAGGAGCAGGCCGACCGCCGACTCGGACAGGCCGAGCTTGTCGGTCAACGCCGGGATGCGCACGGTCATCGTGCCCACCAGCAGTCCGGCCAGAACGAAAGTAAGAACCGCCCCATAACGGGCAATCCTCAAGTCGCGGATCATGGGAACATACCTCGCAAATCACTCATTCATTGGCATGCGACGCGGCCCGGAGCGCAGCACGCGAGCCCGGACGGCGAAGGAAGTTAAGGGGGAGGGGGAGTTAAGGGGGGCTACCGTTTGAGGAGGGCGCGACAGCGGTCCTCAAGGGCGCGCAGGTCGCTCTCGGCGTTGAGGTCGGGATCGTGGCTCGCCACGTCCCAGAGCCCCTCGCAGGCCAGCCGGACTAGCTGGGACGCCACCCGGTCGGGCTCGTCGTCCAGCCCCTCGCTGTGCCAGCGGGCCATCGCCTCGCGTATCGGCGCGAGCAGGAACATGTTGCCCGAGGCACCGGTGACCACGGCCCATCGTCGCAGCCGGTTGGAGCGCACGGCCTCCAGCGTCGCCGCCAGGTAGCGCTCGGTGTAGGTGGCGCCGCTCTGGGCGGCCATCAGCTGGTCGAAATCGTCGATCAGCCGCTCGACCATGCCCTTGATCAGGGCTTCCTTGGACGGGAAGTGGTAGAGGAGGCCGCCCTTGCTCACGCCGGCCCGATCGGCCACCGCGGACAGGGTCAGCGCGGCCGAGCCCTGGTCACAGAGGAGATCCTCTGCCGCATCCAAGAGCTCATCCCTTCTCATGCCTCTACTGTACCGTCCGGACGGTACAG
The DNA here is from genome assembly GCF_019396345.1 of Nonomuraea guangzhouensis. GTDB lineage: Bacteria > Actinomycetota > Actinomycetes > Streptosporangiales > Streptosporangiaceae > Nonomuraea > Nonomuraea guangzhouensis. The sequence continues at coordinate 282,914 of NZ_JAHKRM010000011.1, forward strand.
TGGCAAAGGGGATACGCTTTCCTGGTGAGCAGACCGTCGGCCTACCTTGATCACGCGGCGACCACGCCCATGCTTCCCGAGGCGATCGAGGCCATGACGGAGCAACTCGGCCTGGTCGGAAACGCGTCCTCGCTGCACGCGACCGGCCGCCGAGTGCGCAGGGTGGTCGAGGAATCCCGCGAGGCCATCGCCGACACGCTGGGCGCCAGGCCGAGCGAGGTGGTGTTCACCTCGGGCGGCACCGAAGCCGACAACCTTGCCGTCAAGGGCCTCTACTGGGCGCGCCGGCCGCGGAAGCGGCTGCTGATCAGCTCGGTCGAGCACCACGCGGCGCTCGACCCGGCCCATTGGCTGGCCGACAGCCAGGGCGCTCAGGTCGAGCTGCTGGAGGTCGACGAGCTCGGCCGGGTGCATCCTGACACGCTGCGCGCCGCCATCGCCCGCGACCCCGACGACGTCGCCATGATCAGCGTCATGTGGGCCAACAACGAGGTGGGCACGGTCCAGCCCGTGCACACCCTGGCCGCCATCGCGCACGACAGCGGCATCCCGTTCCACACCGACGCCGTGCAGGCGGTCGGGCAGCTGCCGGTGTCGTTCGCCGACTCGGGCGCCGACGCGCTGACGGTGACCGGGCACAAGGTCGGCGGCCCGCTGGGCGTCGGCGCGCTGCTGCTGGCCCGCGGGCAGACGCCGGTCTCGGTCATGCACGGCGGCGGCCAGGAGCGCGACGTGCGCTCCGGCACGCTCGACGGGCCCGCCATCGCCGGTCTCGCCGCCGCGATCCGCGTCGCGGTCAAGGAACAGCAGGCGCTGAGCCGCCGCCTGACCGAGCTGCGCGACGACCTCATCCAGCGCGTACGCCAGGCGGTGCCCGACGTGGTGCTCAACGGCGACCCGGTGGACCGGCTGCCGGGAAACGCCCACTTCTCCTTCCCCGGCTGCGAGGGCGACGCCCTGCTCATGCTGCTCGACGCCAAGGGCGTGGAGTGCTCGACCGGATCGGCCTGCTCGGCCGGGGTGGCCCAGCCCTCCCACGTGCTGCTGGCGATGGGCGCCGACGCGGCGGCGGCCAGGGGCTCGCTCAGGTTCTCGCTCGGACACACCTCGACGCAGGACGACGTCGACCGCCTGATCGAGGTGCTGCCCGCGGCGGTCGAACGCGCCCGCCGCGCCGGCCTGAGCTGATCGCTAGTCGATGCCCAGCTAGTTGATGAAGGCCACCACCGCGGTCCACGCGGGGTCGGTCGCCACGTCGACCCGCGGCTCGCCTTCCTCCCAGCTCACGATCAGCTCCTTGGCGTGGATCGCCGCGTCGCCGGTCGGGTCGGCGTAGATGTGGATGACCCGGTGGCTCTCGGCGCTCAGGTGCGCCGCCAGCACCGCGTCGTCGTGCAGCTTGAGCAGCCGGGCCGCCAGCCGTTCCTCGAAGTCGCGCAGCGCCGCCAGCGACTCGCCGACGGGCAGCCCGTTCTCGTCGCGATGCGCGTACGGGAGCGTGATCGCGATGTGCTGGTCGAACAGCGGATAGTCGACCGGCCGCAGCGGATAGCGGGCGGTGGCGATCAGCGGCGCGCCTGCCGCAGTCTGGCCCTCCAGCAGCGCCCACTGCTCCTCTTCGTAGCCGGAGGCCAGGTCGGCCACCACGGCGGGCAGGTGCACGGCGGCGACCGAGTCGATCGGCTGGAACGTGGCCGGGGTGATCTCGCCCACCCAGCGCGCCACGTCGTCCTCGCCGAGCAGCCAGTCGAGGGCCAGCAGCGTGGCCTCCAGCCGGGTGTCCTCGTCGAGCTGGCCGAAGATCGGGTGATAGGCGGCCACGTCCACGCGCGGTGCGTTGGGCGGCACCCGCAGCCCCAGCATCAGCTTGTCCAGCGCGAACTCGAAGCCGCCCACGTCGAGCGTGAGCTCCAGCGCCTGGGGATTGACCTGGCGTGACGGATGGAACTCCCACAGCAGGTCGGCCGGCGGCGCGCCCTTGACCCAGCGGTGCGCCAGCGAGCGCAGCTCGGGGTCGCCGGCGGCGGTCACGACCAGCGCGTGCGCCGCGTTCCTGCCGGGAGCCACCTCCCAGACCAGGTCGGGATGCACCGCGGCCACGGCCGGGGCGATCCATTCCGACAGCCCCTCGGCCTCACCGGCGGCCACCAGCGAGTCGAGCCGCGGCCTGGTCTCCTCCCACCACGCCCAGAACGGCGCGATGCCGTCGGTCGGCTCGGTGGGCTCTTCTTCGTCGTCCTTGCGCCCGAACAGTCGCATGGCCTGAATACTCCCAGACGCGGAGCCCACTTGTGCAGATGGCCGGGCACCCTTGGCGGGACAGTACGCTGGAATGGTCATGGGATTGCGTGTGCTTGCCGCCATGTCGGGCGGCGTCGACTCAGCCGTGGCCGCAGCCCGGATCGCCGAGGCCGGTCACGACGTCACTGGCGTGCATCTGGCCCTGTCGGCCAACCCTCAATCCCACCGCACGGGGGCCAGGGGCTGCTGCACGGTCGAGGACTCCCGCGACGCGCGGCGCGCCGCCGACGTGATCGGGATCCCGTTCTACATCTGGGACATGGCCGAGCGCTTCCAGCGCGACGTGGTCGAGGACTTCGTGGCCGAGTACGCCGCGGGCCGCACGCCCAATCCGTGCCTGCGGTGCAACGAGAAGATCAAGTTCTCGGCGGTGCTCGACCGGGCGCTGGCACTGGGCTTCGACGCGGTCGCCACCGGCCACCACGCCAGGCTGGTGGACGGCGTGCTGTCCAGGAGCGCCGACCAGGGCAAGGACCAGTCCTACGTGCTGGGCGTGCTCACCCGCGAGCAGCTCGGCCACGCGATCTTCCCGCTGGGCGACTCGACCAAGGCCGAGGTACGCGAGGAGGCCGCCAGGCGGGGCCTGACGGTCGCCGACAAGCCCGACAGCCACGACATCTGCTTCATCGCCGACGGCGACACCCGCGGCTTCCTGGCCAAGCGGCTCGGCGCGGCCGAAGGGCCGATCGTCGACCAGGAGGGCGAGGTCGTCGGCAACCACCACGGCGCCCACGGCTTCACGATCGGCCAGCGCAAGGGGCTGCACATCGACCGGCCCGCCGCCGACGGCCGGCCGCGCTACGTGCTGTCGATCGAGCCCGTGTCCAACACGGTCACGGTGGGGCCGCGGTCGGCGCTGGAGGTCACCTCGATCACCTGCGGCCGCCCGGTCTGGAACGGGCCGACCGCGCCTGTCGAGCTGGGCGTGGGCGAGCTGAAGGTGCAGTTGCGGGCCCACGGTGAGGTCTACGGGTGCCGCTTCGAGGAGACCGGCGAGGGGCTGCGGATCACCCTCGACCGCCCCGCCACGGGGGTCGCGGCGGGGCAGGCGGCGGTGCTCTACTCAGGCGAGATCGTCATCGGCTCGGCCACCATCGCCGCAGCCAACTGAATGCCTCAGGTCAGCTCGACCGACTCGCCGACCTTGAGTCGCCGCATGTCGGCGTGCTGCTTGCCGGACTCCAGCTTCAGGTAGTTGTCGACCAGGCTGAGGCCGATGTCGTTGAGCAGCCCGTCATGGGTGGAGTACGCCCTGGCCGGCCGGACCGCGCGCAGGTAGTCGACCATCTCCAGCAGCTTCATCCACGGAGCGTTCGTGGGCACCAGGAGGGTGGGCACCTCGACCCCCGGCAGCGTCAGCGCGTCACCCGGGTAGAAGACCTCATCGTCGACCATGAAGCCGACATTCTGCACAATCGGCACGTCAGGGTGGTTCTTTGCATGCCACTCACCGAACGCCTTCACCGCGAAACCCGCCGCCGTGAAGTCGTCGCCATGCCGTACGACCTGCACCTTCGCCGGCACCTCCGTCAGCTGGGCGGCGACCGCCTCGCAGGTCCAGATCTCCAGGTCGGGAGAGGCGGCCTTGAGCCGCTCGACGTCGACGTGGTCCATGTGCTCGTGGGTGATGAGCACCGCGCCGGCGCCGTCGAGGACCGGGCCCTCGGTGAAGGTGCCAGGGTCGATGACGAGGACGTTGTCGTCCTTCTCCAGGCGTACGCACGCGTGGCCGTGCTTGGTCAGCTTCATATTTCCAGAGCCTACGCTGGTGCCATGTCGACGTTGGAAGCCACCGGAGTCGGGTCGCATCCGGGTGAGGATCATTTCGAGGCGCTTCGGGTGGTGTTCGGGGAGTTGCCCGGACTGCCGTACCTGCCGGAGCTGCCGGCCCGCGGTGTGGGCGCCGACCTGGTGGGGCGGACGGCGGGGCTGCTCGTCGACCTGGCGGTGGAGGTGCAGCCGTCGGGATGGCGGCTGGCCGACCGGCCGGGACGCGACCACCAGCGGGCCGTCGACCACCTCAGACGCGATCTCGACGGCCTGGAGGAGGTCGGGCACGACTACACGGGGCCGCTCAAGCTGCAGGTCTGCGGCCCGTGGACGCTGGCGGGCGCCATCGAGCTCAAGTACGGCGACAAGATGCTCTCCGACGCCGGAGCCGTACGCGACCTGATCGCCTCGCTCGCCCAGGGCGTCGAGGACCACGTCGCGGAGGTGCGGCGGCGCCTGCCCGGGGTCACCGAGATCGTCCTGCAACTCGACGAGCCGGGCCTGCCCGGCGTGCTCGCGGGCACCGTGCCGACCGCCTCGGGCTTCGGGCGGCTGGCCCCCGTGGAGGGCTGGCGGGTGTCGGAGTCGCTGCCCCTGTTCGGCGACCCGATCGTGCACTGCTGCGCGCCGTCGGTGCCCCTCCGACTCCTCCGTACGGCCGGCGTCCGCGGCGTCTCGCTGGACGCGTCCCTGCTCAGCCGCCGGGACGACGACGCGCTCGGGGAGGCCCTGGAGGCGGGGCTGCTGCTGTTCCTCGGGGTGGTGCCGGGCACCGACACCCGGCTGGCCGATGCCGGTGTCGTCGCCAGGCCCGCGCTGGACCTGTGGCGGCGGCTCGGCTTCCCGCCCGACAAGCTGGCCGGGCAGGTCGTGCTGACCCCGGCCTGCGGGCTCGCCGGCGCCTCTCCCAGATACGCGCGGGCCGCACTCGCCGCCTGCCGCAAGGCCGCTCAGGTGCTGCGCGACGATCCGGCAAGCGGGTTGCAACCCGGCTGAGTAGCCTCCTTTTTATGATCTTTCGTACTGTGGCGGTCGGCGTCACCCTCCTGATCTCGTCCGCGTCGCTCGCCGCTCCGGCCGCGGCCGCCGCCAACCCCGAGATATGGAACTGGGGCTCCATTTACTCGTCAGACAAGGCGGGCAAGGCCAAGGGCAAGGTCGTCCTCGACCGGCCGGGCTTCACGGTCAACGGCAAGCTCTACGACTTCCCCGGCCGGAGCGGGTGCTCGTGGCTCAAGTTCCGGTGGGTCAAGGACGACGGCGGCAGGGGCGCCAAGACGTTCCACAACTGCTCGGGGGCCAAGCCGCTGGCGTTCTCCTTCCCCACCGGCTACATGCTCTCGATCGAGGGCCGGGTCTGCCGCGGCACGGCCACGAAGGTCACCGGCAAGTGCTCGTCCTGGGACGGCGTCTGGTCCCAGGGCGGCTGACCCCGTTCACGCCGCGACCGGGCACCTCGGAAGGTGCCCGTTGCCGGTGCTCGGCGATAGCGTTTGCTCAGGGTGTTGGACGGAAGGAGACCCTGGTGAGCGAGCCAAGCGTCGATGGCGTGCCTGTGGCCGCGCGTGAGCGGCACGCCGAGGTGAGCGAGCTGGTGGAGGAAGCCCGCTATCGCTACTACGTGCTCGACCGGCCCACGGTCAGCGACGGTCAGTTCGACGAGTGGTTCAACGAGCTGCTCGCGCTGGAGGCGGCGCATCCGGGCCTGGTGACGCCCGACTCGCCGACGCAGAAGGTGGGCGCGCCGGTCGCCGGTGACTTCGCCAAGGTCGATCACCTGGCGCCGATGGAGAGCCTCGACAACGCTTTCGACCCGGCCGGGATGGCCGGGTGGCAGGCGCGGGCCGAGCGGCTGGCCGAGGGCGATCCCGGGCCGTACCTCTGCGAGCTCAAGATCGACGGGCTGGCGATCGCGCTCGTCTACCGCGACGGGCGGCTGGAGCGCGGCGCGACCAGGGGCGACGGCCGGACGGGCGACGACGTGACGCCCAACGTCCGCACCATCGAGGGCGTGCCCCACCGGCTGAAGGGCGCTGACATCCCCAGCCTGATCGAGGTCCGGGGCGAGGTCTACATGCCGGTCAAAGAGTTCGGCGGGCTCAACGAGCAGCTCGTCGAGCAGGGGATCGCGCCCTTCGCCAACCCGCGCAACGCGTCGGCCGGCTCGCTGCGCCAGAAGGATCCACGGGTTTCCGCCCAGCGTCCGCTGCGCATGATCGTGCACGGTGTCGGCGTCTGGGAGGGCGCGGCCGAGCCCAAGGCGCAGTCCGAGGTCTACGAGCGGCTGCGCGAGTTCGGCCTGCCGGTCAGCGACCTCTACCGGGTGGTCGGCGACCTCGCCGAGATCGACGCCTTCATCGAGCACTACCGCGTGCACCGCCACGACCCTCCGTACGAGATCGACGGCGTGGTGGTCAAGGTCGACGACTTCCGCACCCAGCGCGAGCTCGGCTCCACCTCGCGGGCGCCGCGCTGGGCGATCGCCTTCAAGTACCCGCCGGAAGAGGTCAACACCAAGCTGCTCGACATCCAGGTGGGCGTCGGCCGCACCGGCCGCGTCACGCCGTTCGCCGTGATGGAGCCGATCAGCGTGGCCGGTTCCACGGTCGAGCGCGCCACGCTGCACAACGCCGCGGTGGTGGCCGCCAAGGGCGTGCTCATCGGCGACACCGTCGTGCTGCGCAAGGCGGGTGACGTCATCCCCGAGATCCTCAGCCCGGTCACCGACCTGCGTGACGGGTCCGAGCGCCCGTTCGTCATGCCCACCCACTGCCCCGAGTGCGGCACGGAGCTGGCTTATGAGCAGGAGGGCGACGCCGACCTGCGCTGCCCCAACGCTCGCGGCTGTCCCGCGCAGATCCGCGAGCGGCTGTTCTTCGCGGCCCGGCGCACCGCGTTCGACATCGACGGGCTCGGCTACGTCGCGGCGACCGCGCTCACCCAGCCGCTGCCGCCGCAGGAGCCGGTCGTGCGCACCGAGGCCGATCTGTTCGACCTGACGCTGGAGCGGTTGATCCCGATCAGGTCCGTGGTCCGCGACAAGGACAGCGGCCTGCCCAAGATCGATCCGAAGACGGGCGAGGAGAAGGTCGTCTCGTTCTTCTCCAACATCAACGGAGAGGCCAGCCAGAACGCCCACAAGCTCATCGAGGAGCTCGAGCGGGCGAAGCAGGCGCCGCTGGCCAATGTGCTGGTCGCGCTCTCCATCCGGCACGTCGGGCCGCCCACGGCCCGCGACCTGGCGGTCGCCCTGCGCTCGATCGACGCCGTCATGGCCGCCTCGGAGGAGGAGCTCGCCGCGATCAAGGGCATCGGGTCGCGGGTGGCGGCCACCATCCGCGCCTGGTTCGAGGTCGACTGGCATCGCGAGATCATCACCCGCTGGCGGGCCGCGGGCGTCCGCATGGAGGACGAGCCCGCTCCCGAGAAGGGGCCGCAGACGCTGGAGGGGCTGACCTTCGTGGTGACGGGCACGCTGCCGGGCTTCACCCGCGACTCCGCCGCCGAGGCGCTCGGCGATCGGGGCGGCAAGGTCGCGAGCTCGGTGTCGAAGAAGACCTCGTTCCTGGTGGCGGGGGACAACGCCGGGTCCAAGTACGACAAGGCCGTCAGTCTGGGCGTGCCGATCCTCGACGGGGCGGGCTTCGAGGTGCTCCTGACCGAGGGACCGGACGCGGCCGCACAGGTGGCTGTCACTCCGGAGCCATAGGCCATCTACAGATTGTCGCGGGTAGCATACGAAGAGTGGTTTTGGGGTATATGTCCGAAGGATAAGTGACGGAACGTACGCGGTTGGTTTCGCGAAGTGGGGTAAAGGTCGTACCCTCCCATAGTGACCTAATGGGGGTTCTGTTACTGATGGCTGACCCAACCGACACCCGCGACACAGGGCCACGCGTCGGGACGCCTCTGTGGGCGTTCCTCGCCGGCATCACCGTGATCGGCTTCACCGCGCTGGCCGTGGCCATGCTCCGGCTCGACCCGGCCGGCCTGGCGGAGCTCGCCCGCACACCCTTGTTCTGGGTGCTGACCATCCTCGCCGTGCTGGGCGAGCTCAGGCCCGTCATGGTGTCCTCGGCGACCGCCGTCGGCGGCACGTACCCCTCCACCATGTTCACCTTCGCCGTGCTCCTGCACTTCGGCCTGCCCGTGGCGGTGCTGATGCAGGCGGTGGCCGTGACGATGAACGGCATCGTCACCCGCAAGGCGTGGCACCGGGTGATGTTCAACATCGCCCAGTCGACGCTCGCGCTGACCGCCGCCGGTGTGGTGCTCGGCCTGTTCGGCATCGTGCCGCGCCCGGCCGCGCCGTGGGTGCCCACGGGCTCCGACATGCTGGCGATCACGCTGGCCGGCATCGCCTACTTCGCCGTCAGGGCCGCGCTGGTGAGCGGCGCGGTGGCGCTGCACGAGCGCCGGTCGATCACCCGCGTGCTGCGGGCCAGCCTCGGCCCGCAGAGCCTCGTCTACGCCGCGCTGCTCGGCCTGGCGCCCCTGGTCGTCGTGGTGATGACCCACGCGCCCTCCCTCGTGCCGCTGTTCGTGGCGCCCCTGGCGGCGGTCTACTTCACCGCCACGCTGTCCATGCGCCGCGACCATCAGGCGATGCACGACGAGCTGACCGGCCTGCCCAACCGCAAGATGCTGATCGTGAGCACCGAGGAGGCGCTCGCCGAGGCCCGCCAGGACGAGCGGGTCGGCCTGTTCCTGCTCGACCTCGACCGGTTCAAGGAGGTCAACGACACGATGGGCCACCCGGTCGGTGACCGGTTGCTGCAGATGGTCGCTCACCGGCTCACCCATTCCGTACGCCCCGGCGACGTCGTGGCCCGGCTGGGCGGTGACGAGTTCGCCGTCCTGCTGCCCTCGATCAGGGACGCCCACGCGGCCCGCGAGGTGGCGGCCAGGCTGCGGGCCGCTCTCAGAGAGCCGGTACGGCTGGAGGGCATGTCGTTCGACCTCGACGGATCCGTCGGCATCGCGCTCTATCCCGACCACGCCCCCGACTTCGAGCTGCTGCTCCAGCGCGCCGACGTGGCGATGTATCTCGCCAAGGAGGGGCGTACCGGTGTGGAGCTCTACCAGCCGGACAAGGACCGCAACTCGCCCGAACGCCTCAACCTCCTCGGCGACCTGCGGCGCGCGGTCGACAACCGCGAGCTCAGGCTGCACTACCAGCCCAAGGTCGGCCTGGGCACCGGCGCCGTGCACGGCATGGAGGCCCTGCTGCGCTGGCGCCACCCGGTGCACGGCCAGCTCCCGCCGTCGGAGTTCATCCCGCTGGCCGAGCAGTCCTACCTCATGCGCCAGCTCACCGAATACGTCATCGAGGCCGCCCTGGAGCAGGCCGCCCGCTGGTGGCACAGCGGGCTGCGGGTGCAGGTCTCGGTCAACATCTCCGCCCGCGACCTGCTCGACTCGGCGCTGCCCGACCAGTTGGAGGCGGGGCTGGCCAAGCTCCGGCTACCGCCCTCGGCGATCCAGCTGGAGGTCACCGAGCGCATCCTGATGGGCGACCAGGCCTACACGCACGAGACGATCAAGGCGCTGGCCGTGCTCGGGGTGCCGCTGTCCCTCGACGACTTCGGCACCGGCTACTCCTCGCTGATCAGGCTGCAGCGGCTGGCGGTGTCCGAGGTGAAGATCGACGCGTCGTTCGTCAAGCGCATCGCCGAGTCCGACGACGACTACCGGATCGTGCGCTCCATCGTCGACCTGGTCCGCTCGCTCGGCCTGCGCTCGGTCGCCGAGGGCGTGGAGTCGGACGACGTGGCGATCCGGCTCACCGAGATGGGCTGCGAGATGGGCCAGGGCTGGCTGTTCAACGAGCCCATGCCGCCCGCCGAGGCCACGGTCTGGCTGCGCGAACACTTCGAGAGCTCGCCCGGGATCGAGTACGGCTACCGCTCCGAGGTCACTCAGACCGCCTGACCCGGCGCTTCCACCGTGGCGAGGGTTAACGGTTCGGTCTAGCTCCGTCAAGGCCCCTAGGATGACAGTGTCCCAACTCCATCCACGAAACGGGTTAAACGACTCATGTCCGCCATAACCCGCGACGAGGTCGCACACCTGGCCCGGTTGTCCAGGCTGGCCCTCACCGATGACGAACTCGCCCACTACGCCACCCAGCTCGATGCCATCATCGAGTCGGTCGCGAAGGTGGCCGAGGTCGCCGCCGAGGACGTTCCGCCTTCGTCGCACGCGCTTCCGCTGACCAATGTCTTCCGTGCCGACGAGGTGCGACAGTCCCTGACGCCCGAGCAAGCGCTGTCCGGCGCGCCAGCCGTCGAGGACGACCGCTTCCGGGTCCCGCGCATCCTGGGGGAGGAGGCATGAGTCTGATCCACAAGACCGCCGCCGAGCTGGGCGCGCTGATCGCCGGTGGCGAGGTGACCGCCGTCGAGGTGGCCGAGGCGCACCTCGACCGCATGGCCGAGGTCGAGCCCAAGATCAACGCGTTCCTGCACATCGACCGCGAGACCACCGTCGAGCAGGCGCGGGCCGTCGACGCCCGGCTGGGCGCCGGTGAGCGGCTCGGTCCGCTGGCCGGGGTGCCGATCGCGCACAAGGACATCTTCGCGACCGCCGACATGCCGACGACGGCCGCGTCCAAGATCCTCGAAGGCTGGCGCCCGCCGTACGACGCGACCGTCACGAGCCGCCTGCGCGCGGCCGGGCTGGTCATTCTCGGCAAGACGAACCTCGACGAGTTCGCCATGGGCTCCTCCACCGAGAACTCCGCCTACGGCACGACGCACAACCCCTGGGACCTGACCAGGATCCCCGGCGGGTCGTCCGGTGGTTCCAGCGCCGCCGTCGCCTCCTACGAGGCGCCGCTGTCCACCGGCACCGACACCGGCGGCTCGATCCGGCAGCCCGCCGCGGTCACCGGCATCGTGGGCATGAAGCCGACCTATGGTGGTTCGTCGCGTTATGGGTTGATCGCGTTCGCCAGCTCGCTCGACACGCCCGGCCCGTTCGCCCGCAACGTGCTCGACGCGGCGCTGCTGCACGAGGTGTTCTCCGGGCACGACCCGATGGACTCCACTTCGATCGACGCCCCCGTACCGTCCGTGGTGGAGGCCGCTCGCAACGCCGACATCTCCGGCCTGCGCGTCGGCGTGGTCAAGGAGTTCGGCGGCGAGGGCTACCAGGCCGGCGTGCTGGCCCGCTTCCACGAGGCCGTCGAGCTGCTCGAATCGCTCGGCGCCAAGGTCGTCGAGGTCTCCTGCCCGTCGTTCTCGACCGCGCTGCCCGCCTACTACCTGATCGCGCCGTCGGAGTGCTCCTCCAACCTGGCGCGCTTCGACGCCATGCGCTACGGCCTGCGCGTCGGCGACGACGGCACCCGCAGCGCCGAGGAGGTCATGGCGCTGACCAGGGCCGCCGGGTTCGGCCCCGAGGTCAAGCGGCGCATCATGCTCGGCACCTACGCGCTGTCGAGCGGCTACTACGACGCCTACTACGGTCAGGCGCAGAAGGTGCGCACGGTCATCTCGCGCGAGTTCGAGGCCGCCTTCCACCAGGTGGACGTGCTGGTGTCGCCGACGACGCCGACGACGGCGTTCCCGATCGGCGAGCGCGCGGACGACCCGATCGCCATGTACCTCGCCGACCTGTGCACCATCCCGTCCAACCTGTCGGGCAACGCGGCCATCTCGGTCCCGTGCGGCCTGGCCGACGAGGACGGGCTGCCGGTCGGCCTGCAGATCATGGCCCCGGTGCTGGGCGACGACCGCTGCTACCGCGTCGGCGCCGCCGTCGAGCGGGCCCTCGAAAGCCGCTGGGGCGGCAGCCTCCTGTCCAAGGCTCCGGCTCTCTGAACTAAGGACTCCACCATGACTGTCGGTACGCACATGCCGTACGACGAGGCGCTCGCCCGGTTCGAGCCGGTGCTCGGGCTGGAGACGCACGTCGAACTCGGCACGGCGTCGAAGATGTTCTGCGGGTGCAAGACGACCTTCGGCGCCCCGCCCAACACGCAGGTCTGCCCGACCTGCCTGGCTTTTCCCGGCTCGCTGCCCACGGCCAACGCCGTCGCGATCGAGTCGACGATCCGCATCGGCCTGGCGCTGAACTGCTCGATCGCCGAGTGGTGCCGCTTTGCCCGGAAGAACTACTTCTATCCGGATATGCCGAAGAACTACCAGATTTCCCAGTACGACGAGCCGCTCTGCTTCGACGGCTACCTCGACGTCGAGATCGACGGCCGGACCGTGCGGGTCGAGATCGAGCGGGTGCACCTGGAGGAGGACACCGGCAAGTCCACCCACGTGGGCGGCGCGACCGGCCGCATCCAGGGTGCCGACTACTCGATCGTCGACTACAACCGGGCCGGCATCCCGCTGGTGGAGATCGTCACCAAGCCGATCGAGGGCACCGAGAGCCTGGCGCCCGAGGTGGCCAAGGCGTACGCGACCGAGCTGCGCGAGATCATGCGCACGCTGGGCGTCTCCGACGTGCGCATGGAGGAGGGCTCGATGCGCTGCGACGTCAACGTCTCGCTCATGCCGCGCGGCTCGTCCGAGTGGGGCACCCGTACCGAGACCAAGAACGTCAACTCGCTGCGCAGCGTCGAGCGTTCCGTGCGGAGCGAGATCGAGCGGCAGGCGGCGATCCTCGCCGACGGCGGCCGGATCATCCAGGAGACCAGGCACTTCCACGAGGACACCGGCGTCACCACGCCCGGCAGGTCCAAGGAGGAGGCGCAGGACTACCGCTACTTCCCCGAGCCCGACCTGGTGCCGATCGCGCCCGACCCGGCCTGGGTGGCCACGCTCAAGGAAGCGCTGCCCGAGCTGCCGTCGGTCCGGCGCAAGCGGCTGCAGGCCGAGTGGGGGGTGTCCGACCTCGACATGCAGGCCATGCACAACGCCGACGCGTTCGACCTGGTCGAGGCCACTGTCGCGGCGGGCGCGCCGGCCGCCGACGCGCGTAAGTGGTGGATGGGCGAGCTGGCGCGGCGCGCCAACGAGTCCGCTGTGGCCCTGGCGGACCTGCCCATCACGCCCACCCAGATCGCCCGGGTCACCGAGCTGGTGGCCTCCGGCGCGCTCAACGACAAGCTGGCCCGCGAGGTGCTCGAAGGCGTGCTGGCCGGGGAGGGTTCGCCCGACGAGGTGGTCGAGCGGCGCGGGCTGAAGATCGTCAACGACGAGGGTGAGCTGTCGGCGATCGTCGACCAGGTCATCGCCGGCAACGCCGACGCGGCCGAGAAGGTCCGCTCCGGCAAGATCGCCGCAGCCGGTGCGCTGGTGGGCGGCGTGATGAAGGCCAGCCGCGGCAAGGCCGACGCCGGCCGGGCCCGCGAACTGATCCTGGAGAAGCTGGGCGTCTCCGAGTAAGCCCGTCGACGGGTGATTCGCCGAAGGCCCCGCCACTCGCTGAGGAAGCGAGACGGCGGGGCCTTCGTCGTAAGGCCGGTAGGGGCCGTTAGTCCTCCCGCGACGTGTGCATGACCGGTTCGACGTGGCGCCGTTCCATCAGCTTCCTGAACAGCGGCGCGAGCAGCGCGAGGAGGGCGAGCAGCAGCAGGATCACCGCGATGGGGCTGCTCACCAGCACGGTCACGTCGCCCGCCCCGATGGCCAGGGCCCGGCGTAGCTGGATCTCCGCCATCGGCCCCAGGATCAGGCCGATCACCGCCGGGGCGACCGGCAGTCCGAAGCGCCGCATCGCGTACCCGAGCAGGCCCAGCAGGAAGAGCGCGACCAGGTCCACCACCGAGCCGTTCAGGGCGTACACGCCGAGCGCGGCGAACAGCACGATGCCCGCGTACAGGTACGGCCGGGGGATGCGCAGCACCCGCGCCCAGAGCGGCGCCAGGGGCAGGTTCAGCACGAGGAGCATCGTGTTGCCGATGAACAGCGACGCGATCATGCCCCACACCAGGGCCGGGTTGTGGTCGAACAGCTGCGGCCCGGGCTGCAGACCGTACTGCTGGAAGGCGGCGAGCAGGATCGCGGCCGTCGCGGACGTGGGCAGGCCCAGCGTCAGCAGCGGCACCAGGGTCCCGGCGGCCGAGGCATTGTTGGCCGCCTCGGGCCCGGCGACGCCCTCGATGGCGCCCTTGCCGAACTCCTCCTTGGCGACGCCGCGGGCCAGCCGCTTCTCGGCCGCGTACGACAGGAAGGTCGGGATCTCGGCGCCGCCGCCGGGCAGCGCGCCGAACGGGAAGCCGAGCGCGGTGCCGCGCAGCCAGGGCAGCCACGACCGGCGCCAGTCCGTACGGCCCATCCAGGCCCGGCCCACCGGCACCACTTCGGGCAGGGAGTGGCGCAGCCGCGAGGCCACGTACAGGGCCTCGCCCAGCGCGAACAGCCCGACGGCCACGACCACCACGTCCACGCCGTCGAGCAGCTGGTCCATGCCGAGCGTGAGCCGCGCCTGCCCGGTCTGCTGGTCGATGCCGATCAGCCCGATCACCAGGCCGAACCCGAGCGAGGCCAGTCCGCGGACGACCGAGCGGGACAGCACCGACGACACCGCGGTGAAGGCCAGGATCGCCAGCGCGAAGTAGTCCTCGGGCCCGAACGCGATGGCGAAGCTCACCACCGCGGGCGCCGCCACGACCAGCAGCGCGGTCGCGATCGTGCCCGCCACGAACGAGCCGATGGCCGCGGTGGCCAGCGCCTGCGCCGCCCGGCCGCGCCTGGCCATCTTGTTGCCCTCCAGCGCGGTGATCATCGAGGACGACTCGCCGGGGGTGTTGAGCAGGATGGAGGTGGTCGAGCCGCCGTACATGCCGCCGTAGTAGATCCCGGCGAACATGATGAACGCGCTGGTCGGCGGCACGGTGAAGGTGATGGGCAGGAGCAGCGCCACCGTCATGGCGGGCCCGATGCCGGGCAGCACGCCGACGAGGGTGCCGAGGGTGACGCCGATGAGGGCGTACATGAGGTTGATCGGCGTCAGCGCCCCGGCGAAACCGTCGAGCAGGAGCTGGAAGGAGTTCACCTAGATCACCCCCCGCAGCAGCCCGCCCGGCAGCGACACGCCCAGGCCCTTGACGAACAGCAGGTAGGTGGCGATCCCCAGGATCACCCCGACGCCCGCCGCGCGCAGCCTGTGCTCCGCGCCGAGCACCAGCGACAGGCCCCAGAACAGCAGGCTCGCGGAGATGATCCAGCCGAGCACGTTCAGCACCGCGGTGAACGCCAGGAAGATCCCGCTCACCAGCCCAACGCTGCGCCAGTCGGCGGGGGCGTCCACGTCGACGTCCTCGCTCTCCTCGGGGTCGCCGCGCCCGCCCCTGAGCACGTCGGCCACGTAGAACAGGCCGACGACGATCATGGAGCCGCCCACCAGCATCGGGAAGAACCGCGGCCCGATGCCGAGCTGCGAGGCGGCGGCGGACACGTCGAGCGTCCCGATCACGACGAACACCCCGAGCGCCAGCACGATCAGCGCCAGCCCCAGCTCGGGCCGCCACCGCCAGCGGCGCTTCTCGCCGTCACCGGGGCCGGTACGACCGGCCGTGGTCTCGGACATCAGGAGACAACGCCCAGCTCGGCGATGATGGTCTTGACCTTGGCCTGCTCGGAGTTGAGGTAGTCGGCGAACTGCTGCCCGGTCTGGAAGGAGTCGATCCAGCCGTTCTTGGCCACCGCGTCCTTCCAGGCCTGCGAGTCGTGCATCTTGGTCACCAGGTCGGTCAGCGACTTCTTGGCCGCGTCGTCGATCCCGGGAGGCGCCACGAAGCCGCGCCAGTTGGTCAGCTCCACGTCCAGCCCGGCCTCCTTGAGCGTGGGCGCGTCGAGATCGGGCAGCCGCTGGGCCGAGGTCACGGCCAGCGCGCGCAGCTTGCCGGACTTCACGTGCTCGGCGAACTCACTGACGCCCGAGATGCCGACGCTCACCTTGTTGCCGAGCAACTCGTTCAGCGCCTCGCCGCCGCCCGAGTGAGCGATGTAGTTGACCTGCTTCGGGTCCACGCCGGCGGCCTTGGCCATCAGCCCGGCCGCGATGTGGTCGGTGCCGCCGGCCGAGCCGCCCGAGATGGACACCTTCTTCGGGTCGGCCTTCCAGGCGGCGACCAGGTCGGCCATCGACTTGAACGGGGAGGCCGCCGGGACCACGATGATCTCGTACTCCTCGGTCAGCTTGGCGATCGGCGTGGTCTGGGCCAGCGTGACCTTGGACTTGTTCTGCTCGATCGCGCCGACCATGACCAGGCCCATGGTCATCAGCAGGTTGCCGTTGCCCTTCTCGCCGGCCAACTGGGCCAGGCCGATGGTGCCGCCGGCACCGGGCACGTTGTACACCTCGACCCGGCGCTTCGGGTCGACGGTCTTGATCGCTTGTTCGGCCGTACGGGACGTCTGGTCCCAGCCGCCGCCTGGTGAGGCGGGAGCCATGATGCGCAGAGCGCCGGTCCCCCCGCCGTCAGAACCGGAACCGGAGCCGGCGCCGCAGCCGGACACCGCGGCGACGGAGAGCGCCGCGACGGCGGCGAGTATGCGGAGACGCATGATCACTCCAAAGGGGGGATTTCACGTAACGAGATACTGGATGGTGAAGTCCGTTGCCGATGGAGTCGACCTTTTTACGATAGCTGTCGTATAGGTCGTATTGGTCGCAACCCCCCTGTGACCTCGGCATGTTTCCATGGGCCAGGTGAGACGGGTACGTGACGCCTCCCTCGGAACCCAGCTGTTCGTGCTCCAGATGGTCATCGTGCTGCTGGCCGTCGGAGGCACAGGAGGCGTGTGGGCCAATCACACGCGCGCCCAACTGGACTCGCTGTACGAGCAGCGGGCGCTGGCGATCGCCCAGTCCGTGGCGGGGCTGCCTCAGGTCAGGGCCGCGTTCGACATCAAGGATCCGCAGAGCGTGCTGCAGCCGCTCGCGCTGAGCGTCCAGCAGACGACCGGCGCCGACTACGTGGTCATCGCCAACCGCGAGCAGACCCGGTACGCCCACCCCAACGCGGCGCTGATCGGCAAGCGGCTGTCCACCGACGGCGCCTCGGTCCTCAACACCGGCAAGAGCTGGGTCGGCACCGAGACCGGCACGATCGGCACCACGGTCAGGGGCAAGGCACCGATCTTCGACGAGTACGGCAACGTCATCGGCCTGGTCTCCGTCGGCGTGCTCCAGACCACGGTGACCAGTCAGCTCGCGGGCGCGCTGCCGCCGCTGGTGTGGACCGCGCTGGCCGTGCTGCTCTCCGGCCTCGCGGCGGCGGCGCTGATCACCGCGCGGGTCCGGCGGCAGACGTTCGGCCTGGAGCCGCGCGAGATCGCCGGGCTGCTGGAGCAGCGCGAGGGCGTGCTGCACGGGGTCAAGGAGGGCGTGCTCGCGCTCGACCTCGCGGGCCGCGTGACGCTCGTCAACGACTCCGCCCGCGAGCTGCTCGGCGAGGTGGGCGAGGACCTCACCCAGATGCCGGTCTCCGAGCGGATGCGCGACGTGCTCGGCGGGGCCGACCCGGGGGAGGACCGGATCGTGCTGCACGGCGAGCGGGTGCTGGTACTCAACCGCACGCCGGTCTCCGTACGCGGCCAGCACCGCGGCTGGGTGGTCACCCTCAGAGACCGCACCGAGCTCGTACGGCTGGCCCGCGAGCTCGACGACACCAGCAGCGCCACCGAGGCGCTCAGGGCCCAGGCGCACGAGTTCGCCAACCGCATGCACACCGTCGTCGGCCTGCTCGAACTGGGCGAGCACGACGCCGCGATCGGCTTCATCACCCGCACCACCCGCGGCACGTACGCCACCGGCCTGCGCGATCGCGTCCAGGACCCGACGCTGGCCGCGCTGCTGCTCGCCAAGTCGGCGGAGGCGGCCGAGCGCGGCGTCCAGCTCGTCCTGTCCGAGGACTCCGCCGTGGCGGAGGACGTCCTCGGCGACCCGCAGGACGCGGTCCTGGTGGTCGGCAACCTGGTGGCCAACGCGATGGACGCGCTCGACGGGGCCACGGGCACGATCGAGGTGTCGGTGCTGACCGACGCCGAGGGCCTGCACGTGCGGGTCGGCGACTCGGGCCCCGGTATCGCTCCTGACCTGGTCGAAGAGGTGTTCAGGGAGGGGTTCACCACCAAGGCCGCCCAGTCGGGACCGCGCGGGCTCGGCCTGGCGCTGACCCGGCAGGCGTGCCTGCGCAGGGGCGGCTGGGTGAAGGTGGGCAACGCGGACGGCGCCGTCTTCACCGCCCTGCTGCCCGCCCCGCTCCGGGAACCGGTGCGATGAGCGAGATCCGGGTGCTGGTCGTGGACGACGACTTCATGGTGGCGCGCATCCACAGCGGCTACGTGGCGCGGATGCCCGGCTTCCAGGTGGTGGCCGCCGCGCACACCGGGGCCTCCGCGCTCGCCATGACCGCCGAGCTCCGGCCCGACCTCGTGCTGCTCGACATCTACCTACCCGACATGTCGGGACTTGAGGTGCTCAAGGCGCTGCACGACGTGGACGTCCTCATGATCAGCGCCGCCCGCGACGTGTCCACGGTCAGGGAGGCGATGCGCGGCGGCGCGGTCAACTACCTGATCAAGCCGTTCACCGCCGCCGCGCTGACCGAGCGGCTCCAGCAGTACGCCGACACCCGCAAGCGGCTCACCGCCATCGGCGCGGAGGCCCGCCAGGACGACGTCGACCGGCTCTTCGGCACGCAGCCCATCGCCGCGCCGCTGCCCAAGGGCCTGTCGTCGGCGACATGCGCGCTGGTCGCCGACACGCTCCGGGAGTCGGGCCGCGACCTGTCGGCGGCCGAGGCCGCCTCGCTCGCGGGCCTGTCCCGCGTCAGCGCCCGCCGCTACCTCGAATACCTGTGCGTCGCCGGGCACGCCGAACTCAGGCCCCGGTACGGCACGGCCGGACGCCCCGAACATCGCTACCGGTGGCTAGGTTGACACACTTCCGTAGTCATTTCTCGTGACATATCCCATTGCGCGTGCCTTACTGTTGCCTGAGGATGTGGCTGCGGAGCGGGAGGAGATTGAGGCGTGCGTAACGCCGGACCGATCGAATCGCCGACCGACCCTTTCGCTTCGGTGCCTTTGCCCATGTCAGGCGGCAGCAAGAAGCCTCGGGTCGAGGGGCTGCCCCCAGGGGTGTCCCGTGACATCTTCGGGCCGCCGGGTCAGCCGGAGCCCCGACCGGCGACTCCCAGTGCCCCGAACAGCCCGAATGGCCAGAACGGCCAGAAGGCCGGCGGCGCTCTGCCTCCGGTGGCACCCCCGCCACAGCCGTGGCCGGTGAACGAGGGACGCTGGCAGAATCCGCCCGCGCCGCCCGCCCCCGTGTTCGGCCGGGGCGCCTCCGAGCGGCTGCCCGCCTTCATCGATCCGGAGCCGCCCCGCCGCCGTCGCCTCCTGCCCGCGCTGGTCCTGCTCGTCGTGATCCTGCTCGCGCTGGCGTACCTGGTGCCGGCCGTGCTCATGTCGGGGTCCGTCCTGCGAGGCACGCGTGTGGCCGGGGTGGACATCGGCGGACTCACCGTGACGCAGGCGGCCGACAAGCTCCGCACCGAGCTCTCGCCCAAGCTGAACAAGCCCGTCGTCGCCGACATCGGCGGCCGCAAGGAGACCATCCAGGCCGACGAGGCCGGCCTCGAGCTCGACGTGGTCAGCACGATCGGGCAGGCGCCCAGCGGCTTCCCCAGCCCGGTCGAGGTATGGCGGGGGCTCACCGGCACCACCGAGCTCCAGCCGAAGATGACGATCGACTCCTCCCAGCTGGCCAGGACCGTCGAGGGGCTGGCGGAGACCTACGACAAGAAGCCGCGCGACGGCCGGGTGGCCTTCAAGAACGGGCAGCCCGTCACCTCGGATCCGCACGACGGCGTGGTGCTCGACAAGCCCGAGGCCGTCCGCGTGATCACCGACGCCTTCCTCACCGGCCGCGAATCGGTCTTCCTCACGCTCAGGCCCGCCAAGCCCGACACCACACCCACCGCCGTCAAGCAGGCCGAGACCGCCGCCAAGCGGGCCGTCGCCGCTCCGCTCACGCTGAAGCTCGGCGCCAAGCAGGCCCAGCTGCCCCCGGCCACGATCGCCGCCAACCTGACCTTCGTCTCCGACGAGAGCGGCGGGCTGTCCCCCCAGTTCGACGCCGAAGCGGCGCTCACCTCGGTGGAGAGCAAGCTGGTCGACGCGGCGCAGGCGCCGCGTGACGCCACCTACCAGATCGTCAACGGCAAGCCGGTGCTGGTCCCCGCCCACCGCGGCAGGGGGATCGACGCCAAGCAGCTGGCCCGCGACGTGGCCAAGACGGTCGGCGGCGGCGGCGCGCGCGTCATCCCCGTGTCGCTCGCCGTGGTCTCCCCGAGGGTGAGCACCGAAGAGGTGAGCGGGCTCGGCATCAAGGAGAACATCGCCGAGTTCACCACGACCTTCGACTGCTGCCTGCCCCGCGTGACGAACATCCAGCGGATGGCGACCCAGCTCGACGGCTACCTGGTAAAGCCGGGGGAGACGTTCTCGATCAACGACGTCGTGGGCGAGCGCACCGTCGAGGGCGGCTACGTCCAGGCGGGGCAGATCGTCGGCGGCCGGATGGTGCCCATGATCGGCGGCGGCGTCTCGCAGTTCGCCACCACGATGTACAACGCGGTCTTCTTCGGCGGGTTCGACGACGTCGCCCACGTGCCGATGGACTACCACGCCGCCCGCTACCCGTCCGGCCGCGACGCCGCGCTGCTCTACCCGGACATGGACCTCAAGTGGCGCAACGACTCCGACTTCGGTGTGCTGATCAAGACGGCGTCGACCGGCACCTCGGTCACCGTGCAGCTGTGGAGCACCAAGCGCTACGACAAGATCGAGGCCGTCGAGTCGGAGAAGCGGAACTTCACCCCGTTCCGCCGCGAGACCAGCTCCGCCCCCGGCTGCATGGCCGCGATCGGCGAGCAGGGCTTCACGATCGACGTCACCCGCGTGTTCCTCAAGGACGGCAAGGAAGTCAAGCGGGACAAGAAGCTGACCACGAAGTACCGGCCGCAGGCCCAGACGACGTGCGCGACCAGTAACTAGGAGCGGCGGGGGCCGACGGACAGGATCCGGTCGTCGCCGTCCCTGGGGTCGCCCCGGCCGTCCTTGTTGCTGGTGGACATCCACAGCGTGCCGTCGGGGGCCGTGGCCAGGCCGCGGAGCCGGCCGTACGTGCCGGTGAAGTGCGCGACCGGCGTGCCGGCCGCGCCGTCCTGCCCGAGCGGGATCTGCCACAGGCGCTCGCCGCGCAGCGCGGCCACCCAGAGCGAGCCGTCGGCGTAGGCCGCGCCGGACGGTGAGGCCTCCGACGGGGGCCAGGTGATGATCGGGTTGACGAACTCCGGGTCGTCGCCCCTGCCCTCCACCTCCGGCCAGCCGTAGTTGGCGCCCGGCTTGATGAGGTTGACCTCGTCGTGGCGGTTCTGGCCGAACTCCGAGGCGTACAGCCGGCCCGCCGGATCCCAGGCCAGGCCCTGCACGTTGCGGTGGCCGAGGCTGTAGACCAGCGTGCCGAACGGGTTGCCGGGCGCGGGGGCGCCGTCCACCGTCATGCGCAGGATCTTGCCGCCGAGGGAGTCGCGCCGCTGGGCGAGCTGCCGGTCGCCCGTCTCGCCCGTGGTGGCGTACAGGAAGCCGTCGGGGCCGAACGCCAGCCGGCCGCCGTTGTGAATGGCGCCCTTCGGGATGCCCTTCAAAATGACCTTCGGGTCGGACAGCGTGTCGCCGGTGAACCGGTAACGGACGATCCGGTTGTCGTCGGCCGCGGTGAAGTACACGAAAAGCTGGTCCCCCTTGACCGCCACGCCCATCAGCCCGCCCTCGCCGTGGGCGGAGACCCCGTGGATGCGGCCCAGCTCGGTGACCTTGCCCGCCGGGGTCACGCGTAGCAGCCTGGCCGTGTCACGCTCGGTCACCAGCGCGTCGCCGCCGGGCAGGAAGGCGATCCCCCACGGCACGGCCAGATCGCGCGCCACGGTCTTGGGCTTACCGGGCGGTGGCGCCGCGGGAACGGTCGACACCGCGCCACCGGCGCTGGAGCAGGCGGTCAGCAGGGCGGACAGCAACAGGATCAGGAGCTTTCTCATGTGTTCCATACTTCCTCCCTGGCCGTAAGGTTCTCGGCATGAAGATCTGGGTCCCTTCTGGTGCTGTTGCCGATGTTCTGACCGATCTGCCCGGGGTGGAATGCGACGTTTATGACGGTACGGGGCCAATTCCTGATGGCATAGGCGAGGTGGAGGTGTGGATCCCGCCGCTGGTCACGGTGGCGGATGTGCCGGGCCTGCTGGCCGCTATGACCTCGCTGCGCCTCGTACAGACCGTCACCGCGGGCGTGGAACCGTACCGGCCGCACATGCCCGAAGGCGCGGTGCTGTGCAACGCGCGCGGCGTGCACGACGCCGGCACCGCCGAGTGGGCGGTCGGCGCGATGATCGCGGTGCTGCGGGAGTTCCCGGGCTTCGTCGACGCGCAGCGGCAGGGGGAGTGGACCTACCACCACACGGACGTGCTGGCCGACTCCAAGGTGCTGATCGTCGGCTACGGCTCCATCGGCGCGGCACTGGAGCGGCGGCTCGACGGCTTCGAGGTCGAGATCGTCCGGGTGGCCAGGAGCGCGCGTGACGGCGTGCACCCCTTCGACGAACTGCCCGCGCTGCTGCCGGACGCCGACGTCGTGGTGCTGCTCGTGCCCGCCACGCCGGAGACGGCCGGGATGTCCGACGCCGGGTTCCTGGCCCGCATGAAGGACGGCGCGGTACTGGTCAACGCGGCGCGCGGCGGTGTCGTCGACACCGACGCCCTGGTCTCTGAGCTGAAGACCGGCAGGCTGCGCGCCGCGCTCGACGTGACCGAGCCCGAACCGCTGCCGGCGGGCCACCCGCTGTGGAGCGCGCCCGGCCTGCTGATCACCCCGCACGTCGCCGGCAGCACCCCCGCGTCGGGGCGGCGCATGCTGCGGCTGATGCGCTCGCAGCTCCTCCGCTATCTGTCCGGTGAGCAGCTGAACAACATCATCACCGACGCATATTGAGAGGATTCCGGAACGTGGCTGGCCCGTGACCTTCGGTGCGTACGGTTGCCTCTAACTGAGGCTTCCTGACTCGCTGTCAAGTGAATCTTCGGGGCAATTGGTCTGTGTGGTTATCAGATCGGTGACGACATCGCCGTTGTCACCACCTGCACACCCGCAAACGCACACACTGGCGATGTGATCGACCGGACTTCGGTGATCACTGAGACAGCGTTCGAGACGGGATGGGCTAACGACTGTGATCCGCTGGCGTGGTCCACGGGCACCACTGGCCGCCGCGGCGGCGTTCGGTGCGGCGGGGTTCGCGGCTGCGCTCCTTGCGGGCGGCCCGGCTCTGCTCACCGGCGCGATCGCCGGACTGCTCGCGGCGCTGCTCGCCGCCGCCTCACTCCTGGTCGCCTCGATCAAGCTGGGCGAGCACCGCTCGACCGCGATGGGCGCCCGCTGGATGGGCAGCGGCGCCATCGTCTGGGCCGCCGGGGTCGGTGTCCGCCCGATCGTCGACAGTTCGAGCGTCGCGGTGAGTTTCGCGGACCTGCTCGTGCTGCTCGGCGGGGTGCTCACGGCGGGCGGGGTGCTCATCGCGGCCCGGCGCAGGGTGCCCGCCACGGTGGTGCTGCGGCACGTCACCGGCGCCTACCTGTGCGCCGCCTCGCTCTTCGTGATCGCCTGGGTGGTGCTGCTGCGGCAGGTCTACGCCGACGCCGGCGACCCGGCGATGTTCACCTTCGCCATGCTGCCGCCGATGATCACCCTGCTGGTGGCCTGCGCCGTGATCCCCTCCGTCATCACGAGCCGGAGCGCGGCCTGGCCGCTCGGCCTCGCGGGCATCGGCGTGCTCGCCACCACCACGGTCGCCGGGGTGGCCGCCGCGATCGCGCGCCTCACCGGCGGTGTCCCGCCGACGTGGAGCATCATGATCGCGCCCGTGGCGTTCCTGCTCCTGGCCGCCGTCCCCTGGGGGCGCCGCCCGGCCGACCCGGACGCCCGCCCGGACCGCGGCACCCTCGGCAACCTGATCGCGATGGTGCCGATGGCACTGGTCGCCGTCGCGACCTGCACGCTGCTGGTGCACCTGGCGGGCGGGCAGGCGCAGACCCCGGTCACCGGCGTCGTCGTGCTCATCGCCTCGGTGGTCCTGCTCCTGGTCATCCGGTTGTTCGTGCTCGCCTCGGCCAACATGCGGCTGCGCAGGCAGGTCTCGCTCGGCGACCGGCAGCTCAGGGAGCTGGCCGAGAGCACCGGCGACGTGGTGCTGATCTGCGACTACGAGGGCGTGGTGTACGAGATCGGCGCCGGGGTCGAGGTGACGTACGGCTACCGCCCCGAGCAGCTCGTCGGCGGGACGATCTTCGACTACATCCACCCGGAGGACGTACCCGGCATCCAGGCCGCGCTGCGCGCGATGGGCCTCGACGACGAGGGCGCCACCTCCGGCGCCTGTCTGATCGCCTGCCGCGTACGCGCGGCCGACGGCACCTGGCGGCCCACCGAGTCCGTCGCCACCCGCCACGTGGGCGGCGAGGACCAGCTGCTGGTGACCACCAGGGACGTGAGCGACGAGGAGGCCCTGCGCAACCAGGTCGCCCACCTGACCTTCCACGACGGCGTCACCGGGCTGCCCAACCGTTCCTACTTCGAGGAGCGCACGCGCGAGGTGCTGTCCGGCCGGATGTCCGGCAACGTCGCGGTCATCTTCCTCGACCTCGACGGGTTCACCTCGGTCAACGACTCCGTCGGCCACGCCAGCGGTGACTACCTGCTCGGGCAGGCCGCGCGCCGGCTGCGCGGGGCCGTACGCCCCGACGACACGCTCGCCCGGTGGGGCGGCGACGAGTTCGCGGTGCTCCTGGAGACGGGCGGCGAGGCGCAGATAGCGGTCGACCTGGCCGAACGGCTGGTCAGAGCGGTCTCGCAGGAGCCGTTCCGGGTGGCCGACCGCGACGTGGCGCTCACCGCGAGCGTGGGCGTGGCCTTCGCCGAGGAGGACATGCCCTCCGGCGACCTCATCCGCAACGCCGACGTGGCCATGGCCAGGGCCAAGGAGCTGGGCGGGCGCCGGGTGGAGGTGTTCGCCGCGCAGATGCACACCGACGTGGTACGCAGGCTGGAGCTGGCGGCCGACCTGCAGCGGGCGCTGATCGAGCACCAGTTCGCCATCGAATACCAGCCGGTCGTCGACCTGGCCACCTCCCGGGTGACCGCGGTGGAGGCGCTGGTGCGGTGGTGGCGCGGCTCGGAGTTCGTGCCACCCGACCAGTTCCTCGGCCCGGCCGAGGACACGGGCCTGATCGTGCCGCTGGGCGAGTGGATCCTGCACGAGGCGTGCCGCGAGGTGGCCGCCTGGCGGGCCTCCTCCTGGGACATCGGGCTGTCGCTCAACCTGTCGGCCCGCCAGATCACCGCGCCGCGCTTCGTCGAGACGGTCGAGGAGGCGCTCGCCGAGAGCGGGCTGCCCGCCTCCGCCCTCACCCTCGAAGTGATCGAGGAGATGCTCGTCGAGGACGCCGAGGAGACGGTCAAGCGGCTGTCGGAGCTGCGCGCCCTGGGCGTACGGCTGGCCATCGACGACTTCGGCACCGGCTACGCCTCGCTGGCGTTCCTCCGGCAGCTCCCGGTCGACATGATCAAGATCGATCCGTCGTTCGTGTCCGGGCTGGGCCGGGACGAGACGCTGACCCTGCTCACCCGCACGATCGTCCGGCTCGGCCATGACCTGGGCCTCATCGTGGTGGCCGAGGGCATCGAACGCCCCGAACAGCTCGAACTGCTGCGGGAAATGGGCTGCACCAGGGGTCAGGGCTTCCTGGTCGCGCGGCCGATGGCGGCTCGCGGAGTGGACTCACTGATGCGAACGAGTCTCACTGTTTGAGACATGTGTCCACGAAGTTGACACCAGGCCCTCCGGTGGGGCTAAGGTGTGGCCATGCTTCGCAGTGAGATTCTCGTAGTACTTCGCCGGCGCGCGGGCCGATAGCGAAGCACTACCGCCTGCGCGCCGCCCCAGTCCCACCTCCGGTGGATGGGGCATTTTTTATGTCCTTAAGGTGTAGCCACGCAAGGAACGAGCCGATGACCGAACGGATGACAGGTGCACAGGCCCTGGTCAGGGCGTTGGAGCACGTGGGAGTCGACACTGTGTTCGGGATCCCCGGCGGCGCCATCCTGCCCGCCTACGATCCCCTCTACGACTCGACCAAAGTCCGGCACGTGCTCGTACGGCACGAGCAGGGCGCGGGGCACGCGGCCGAGGGATACGCGCAGGCCACCGGCAAGGTCGGGGTCTGCATGGCGACCAGCGGCCCCGGCGCGACCAACCTGGTCACGCCCATCGCCGACGCCTACATGGACTCGGTGCCGATCGTGGCGATCACCGGCCAGGTGGCCAGCGGGGCGATCGGCACGGACGCCTTCCAGGAAGCCGACATCTCCGGCATCACCATGCCGATCACCAAGCACAACTTCCTGGTCACCGATCCGCAGGACATCCCCCGCACGATCGTGGAGGCCTTCCACATCGCCTCCACGGGGCGTCCCGGTCCGGTGCTGGTCGACATCTCCAAGGACGCGTTGCAGGCCGACGCCACGTTCAGCTGGCCGCCGACCATGCAGCTGCCCGGCTACCGCCCGGTGACCAGGCCGCACTCCAAGCAGATCCGCGAGGCCGCGAAGCTGATCGCCGAGGCCAAGCGCCCGGTGCTCTACGTGGGCGGCGGCGTGCACAAGGCGGGCGCCGCGCCCGAGCTGCGCCGGCTGGCCGAGCTCACCAACATCCCGGTCGTCACCACGCTGATGGCGCGCGGCACCTTCCCCGACAGCCATCCCCAGCACATGGGCATGCCGGGCATGCACGGCAGCGTCACGGCCGTCGGCGCGCTGCAGAAGTCCGACCTGCTCATCGGCCTGGGCGTGCGCTTCGACGACCGGGTGACCGGCCAGCTCTCGACGTTCGCGCCCCACGCGAAGGTCGTGCACGCCGACATCGACCCGGCGGAGATCTCCAAGAACCGGCACGCCGACGTGCCGATCGTGGGCGACTGCAAAGAGGTCATCACCGACCTGATCGCGGTCATCGAGGCCGCCGGGCCGGAGGGTGACTACGCCGACTGGTGGAAGCTGCTCAACGGCATGAAGGAGACCTACCCGCTCGGCTACGAGGAGTTCGCGGACGGGTCGCTGGCCCCTCAATACGTCATGGAGCGGCTCAGCGCCATCGCCGGGCCCGACACCTACTACGTGGCGGGCGTGGGGCAGCACCAGATGTGGGCCTCGCAGTTCATCGACTACGAGAACCCCGGCACGTTCATCAACTCCGGCGGCCTCGGCACGATGGGCTTCGCCGTGCCGGCCGCGATGGGCGCCAAGATGGGGCGGCCGGACAGCACCGTGTGGGCCATCGACGGCGACGGCTGCTTCCAGATGACCAACCAGGAGCTCGCCACCTGCGCCGTCGAGGGCGTGCCGGTCAAGATCGCCATCATCAACAACGGTAACCTCGGCATGATCCGCCAATGGCAGACGCTCTTCTACGAGCAGCGCTACTCCAACTCCGACCTGCAGACGACACGCCGGATCCCCGACTTCGTCAAACTGGCGGAGGCCTATGGTTGTGTCGGACTGCGCTGCGAGCGGCCGGAAGACGTCGACGCGACCATCAAGAAGGCCATGGAGATCAACGACGTGCCCGTCGTGGTCGACTTCGTGGTCCACCAGGACGCGATGGTCTGGCCGATGGTCGCGGCGGGCACGAGCAACGACAGCATCAAGATCGCCCGGGACATGGCGCCGAAGTGGGAGAGCGAAGATGAGTAGGCATACGCTTTCTGTGCTTGTCGAGAACAAGCCGGGCGTACTGGCGCGTGTGTCCGCGCTGTTCAGCAGGCGCGGCTTCAACATCGACTCGCTGGCCGTGGGCCCGACCGAGCACGACGACGTCTCGCGCATGACCATCGTGGTCAGCGTCGAGGAGCTGCCGCTGGAGCAGGTCACCAAGCAGCTCAACAAGCTGGTGAACGTGCTCAAGATCGTCGAGCTCGACCCGGGCCAGTCCGTGCAGCGCGAGCTCATGCTGATCAAGGTCAAGGCCGACGCCGACAGCCGCTCGCACGTGCTGGAACTCGTCCAGCTCTTCCGCGCCCGCTGCATCGACGTGGCGGCCGACGCCGTGACCATCGAGGTCACCGGCACTCCCGACAAGCTCGAGGCCTTCGTCAAGGTGCTCGAACCGTTCGGGATCAAGGAGCTCGTCCAATCGGGCATGGTGGCCATCGGCCGCGGCGCCCGTTCCATCACCGACCGGTCCCTCAGGGCACTGGACCGTACCGCCTGAAAGGTTTATGCAAGTGACCGAGATTTACTACGACGACCAGGCCGACCTCTCGATCATCCAGGGGCGTCACGTGGCCGTGCTGGGGTACGGCAGCCAGGGCCACGCCCACGCGCTCTCCCTGCGTGACTCGGGTGTCGACGTGCGCGTCGGCCTCCCCGAGGGCTCCAAGAGCCGGGAGAAGGCCGAGAACGACGGCCTGCGCGTCCTCACGCCCTCGGAAGCGGTCGAGGAGGCGAACCTCACGATGATCCTGGCGCCGGACCACATCCAGCGCCACCTGTACGCCGACCACGTCGCCCCGAACCTCGTCGAGGGCGACGCCCTGTTCTTCGGCCACGGCCTGAACATCCGCTACGGCCTCATCGAGGCCCCCGAGGGCGTCGACGTCTGCATGGTCGCCCCCAAGGGCCCGGGCCACCTGGTGCGGCGGCAGTTCGAGGCCGGGCGCGGCGTGCCGGTCCTCGTCGCGGTCGAGAAGGACGCCTCGGGCAAGGCCCTCGACCTCGCCCTCTCGTACGCCAAGGGCATCGGCGGCACCCGCGCCGGCGCGCTGCGCACCACGTTCACCGAGGAGACCGAGACCGACCTCTTCGGCGAGCAGGCCGTGCTGTGCGGCGGCGTTTCGGAGCTGATCAAGGCTGGTTTCGAGACCCTCATCGAGGCCGGTTACCAGCCCGAGGTCGCCTACTTCGAGTGCCTGCACGAGATGAAGCTCATCGTCGACCTCATGTACGAGGGCGGCATCTCGAAGATGTACTGGTCCGTCTCCGACACGGCCGAGTACGGCGGCTACACGCGTGGGCCGCGCGTCATCACGGACGAGACGCGCGCGGAGATGCGCCGCATCCTGGGCGAGATCCAGGACGGCACGTTCGCTCGGCAGCTCGTGGAGGAGTTCGACGGCGGCCAGAAGGAGTTCACGCGTTTCCGCGAGGAGCTGGCCGAGAACCCGATCGAGAAGACCGGCGCCAAGCTGCGTCCGATGATGAGCTGGCTCAAGGCGTAGCCAAAGGGCCTCGCTACGCTCGGGCTGTTCTTTCTTTGGGGCTACAGGCAAGGTCCTCGTTGGGGGGCTTCGCCCCAATGGCTCGGGCTGTGTTTAGTGGGGGGCTCAGCGCCCCCCACACCCCCACAAGGGCGTGGTCCTCGCTACGCTCGGGCGTTCTGCCCGAGGGCGAGGGCTGCGCCCTCGCGCTGTCGCCAGGTCTTGGCCGTTGGGGCTTCGTTCACGTTGGGCCGCAAGAGGCCCCTCACATGTGCTGCTGTGTCGGCGCTTTGAGAGGCCCTGGGCGGCTGCCACCTCGGACTGTTTCTTGTCCAGAGACTTACGCAGCTCCTTGAGCTGGTATTCAGCGATGTTATGCGTTCAGGTGCGCGTCTGCGGCGGCTAAGGCTTGTTTACGGAGGCGGAGCCTTCGTCTGGCTGATCAAGTGTTACGGCAAGATGTGATGCATGTTCGGTTCCCCGCTGTCCGCCCGGCTTGAGCGTTCCAGCCGGATCCTCGTCGCCGGCGCGGGCGGGGGCTCCGACGTGTACGCCGGGTTACCCCTCGCCCTGTCCCTTCGGGAGGCCGGCAAGGAGGTGCATCTGGCGAACCTGTCGTTCAGCCACCTCGACGCCCTCGACCTCGACGTCTGGCTGTTCGAGGATGTCGCGGAGATACACCCGGACACCGAGGCCCGCGACTGGTACTTTCCCGAGGGCTGCCTGGCCCGCTGGCTGGCCACACATGGCCAGCCGTCGACCGTGTACGCCTTCCCCAAGGTGGGCGTCCGCCCGCTGCGCGCCGCGTATGCCAAGCTCGCCGAGCACCTCGACCTGGACGCGGTCGTCCTGGTGGACGGCGGCACCGACATCCTCATGCGCGGCGACGAGGCCGGCCTGGGCACCCCGGCCGACGACATGACGAGCCTGGCCGCCGTCCACGCCCTCGACGTCCCTGAGAAGATCGTGGCCTGCCTGGGCTTCGGTGTGGACGCCTATCACGGCGTCAACCACGTACAGGTCCTGGAGAACCTGGCAGCCCTGGAACGCGATGGCGCCTACCTGGGCGCGTTCTCCGTCTCCAGGTCCACGAAGGCGGGCGCGCTCTACCTCGACGCGGTAGCCCACGCCCAGGCCGAACTGCCAGCGTACCCGAGCATTGTGAACGGCTCGATCGCGGCGGCGGTGCGCGGCGAGTTCGGGGACGTGCGCTTTACTGACAGGACGAAGGACAGTGAGTTGTTCGTCAACCCGCTCATGGCCATCTACTTCGCCGTGGACCTCGACGCGCTGGCCCGGCGCTCGCTCTACCTGGACCAGCTCCGGGACACCGTGCTCATGCGCCAGGTCGTCTCCGTCATCGAGGAGTTCCGAGACGAGGTCACGCCGCGCCCGCCGAAGACGTTCCCGCACTAGATGATCTATTCCAAGGGGTCAGTGATCGTAGGCGATCAGTGAGCGTAGGGCGGTTTGTCCGGTGGCGTCGTTGTGCCAGATCGCGGCGGTCAGCGCGAGGATGCGTTGCATGACGCGGGCTATGACACCTCCGGGTGTGCGCCCTTGGTGCCGTTCGAGGTCGAGCTGTCCCTTGAAGGTCTCGTTGATCGATTCGATGACCTGTCGCAGCGGCTTGAACAGGGCTGCGCCAGGCCGTTCCCGTTCACCTTTACGGGCAGGCCGCAGCAACTGGACTCCGTGCTCGGACAGTTCGCGTTCGAAACCACGGCCGAAGTAGTTCTTGTCGCCGATGAGAGTCTGTCGGGGGCGCTCTCGCAGAAGCTCGCATTCGGCGGCCTGGAGGTCAAGGGGGTCTCGCGTTCGTTGGCCTTGGCCCCGGTCAGGGCGAAGGCGATGGGCAGGCCCTGAAGGGTGCAGACCAGGTGCAGGCGCAGGCCCCAGAAGAAGCGGCTGTGGCTGGCGCAGTAGCCGGACTCGGCCCAACCTGCCAGGTCGGAGCGTTTGACGGTCTCGCGGGAGCGGCCGCATTCCACCGGGTGGAGTCCGCGGCCCATACGTCGTCGCTCCACGCCGAGGTGGTGGTGGCCAGGTTCCGATTGGCGCTTCGCATCAGACCGGCGGCCTTGCGCAGCCGCTTGTTGTAGCCGGACTGCTGGGGCAGGTAGGAGAAGAGGTGGCGCAGGTGGGCACGGGCATGGCGGAGCCATTTGGCCTCGGAGGTGTAGCCGAGTATGGCCTGCATCGTGGCGAGGGTGACCAGTTCGGCATCGCTCAGGCGGGCGTAATGCCGACCGGCGGGCGCCACGGCGCCAGGTCGGGATGCTCCTTCAGCATGTCGTCGGTCGTCTCATAGAGTGCTGTCGCGAGGGTGTCCACGTCGTTCGTCACAAAACGATCTTGGACACCCTCGTTCTCGTCTCCCCAGGCATCCCTTGGACCACACCACCAGGAGGAACCAGTGTCATACCCGCAACTGCTCACCCCCGAGGAGAAGCTCGCCGACGCGAAGAAGCTGTTGAGCCTCCCGCGTATCGTCGTGATCTGCGGCTCCACCCGCTTCATGACCGAGATGAACGAGGCCGATCTGCGGGAGACCAAAGCCGGAAAGATTGTCGTTAAACCGGGCTGTGACATGAAGTCGCCGCACGAACTTTGGTCCGATCCTGTCGAGGCCGAGGCGCTGAAGGTTCGACTCGACGATCTGCACCGGGCGAAGATCCAGCTCGCTGATGAGGTGCTCGTAGTCGGCGACTACATCGGAGACAGCACCCGAGCCGAAATCGCCTACGCCCGGTCGCTGGGCAAGCCCGTACGGTTCACGCACCCCGAAGTCGACCGCGACGCCTGACCGCCCACCCCCACACCCTCCGCAGGCACCCCTTTGGAATTGATCATCTAGAGGCTTGATTTCACAATTGCGCGCGGAGGGGGCCGCCAGCCAGGCGGTCAACGTCTGTCGCTCCAGCGGTGCGGCCCATTCGGTCGAAGCCGAGAAACTGGAACGCCGTATCGCCTACTTGCGTACTTTCGCGGAGGTCACCCAGGTGCAGTTGCGCGCGGTTCTCGAAGGACTGGCGAACGAGGTCAACAAGCTGGGCACCCTGCCGGACACGAACCGAAACGTCGCCGCCTACTCCTCGTTCCCCTCGTTGAGCCAAGACTAATTCCAGCCAGGTCGGGCGCCCGCCGACTCCAGCGGCCGACATCGTATGAAGTGAAGGCGAAGCAGCCTGATCCGATTAGAGGAGGTGATCGTTTCAAGGACGTACGCTCGGGGCCATGAC
This sequence comes from Nonomuraea guangzhouensis, assembly GCF_019396345.1. Taxonomy (GTDB): domain Bacteria; phylum Actinomycetota; class Actinomycetes; order Streptosporangiales; family Streptosporangiaceae; genus Nonomuraea; species Nonomuraea guangzhouensis. The sequence continues at coordinate 315,501 of NZ_JAHKRM010000011.1, forward strand.
CCGCCATGTCGAAGTTCACGTGACCGCCGAAAGCCGCGAAGAGGCCGAGCGCATCGTCAACGCGGCGGTTGAGAGCCGTGTGGCGGCCGGCGCCCAGATCGGCGGTCCGATCCTTTCCACTTACTGGTGGAAGGGCAAGATCCAGCGGAACGAGGAGTACTTGATCCTCATGAAGACCATCGCTGACCGGCTGGATGACCTCATTGTGGTCGTCAGGGAAGCCCACTCCTACGAGACGCCGGAGATCGTAGCCGTCCCCATTGAGGGAGGCCTCGCGGACTACCTGAACTGGATCACAGAAGAGACGGCTGTTTCCGCGAAGGGCGAGTAGCGGCGTACTCGGTGCGGAATTCCTTGGCGACTTGGGTTCGGGAGGGCTTGAACTCCGCGGCGACGTTGTCGAGGCGGTCCCAGCCGAGGGGGAAGCCCATCGCTGTTGTGGCGTCGAGTGCGGACCGTGCGGAGTTGACCGCCTCGGTGACATCTCCTAGGCGGTACTGTGCGAGCGCCATCTCGGCCTTGACGACGCACAACTTTTTGATCTCGGTCGTCGCTCCGAGGTGCAGCGCGATCTCGTGCATGGCGGTGACGGAATCGTCTTGACGCCGGAGCCGCGAGTAGACGGTCAGGCTCATTGACGAAAAGCGCCCCGGGTCGAGGAAGCACGTCCACGGACGGGCGTCTATGTCCGCGCCCGCATAGATATCCATCGCTTCACGGATCGAGCACAACGCGCTGCGGTGGTCGCCGAGGAGCGCCTTCTCCTCGCCTTGGCGAGCCAGCAGCCACGCCCGCGTTGCGGGATCACCTTCGCCGATCCGGTCGAGCCCCCACCGAATGAGCTGAGTGCTCCGCACGCCGTTCCCGCCCACCATGTACGAGCGGTATCCCGCCATGCAGGCGGCGATGGAGTCATCGTTTGTGTGCCTCGCGGCGAGGTTGGCCAGCCGGGTATGAGAGGCCGTCATTTGCTCGTCCCCCTGCTCCCAGGCGAACCAAGCAGCCAGGATGGCGCTCTCCCCGGCCACCACCGCCAATCGATGCCGGTGGTCATCCGGGAGTCCGCTTTCCAACAGAGCGCTTACCTCGTTCATGTGGGTGATCAAGGCCGGGTAGAGGGACTTACCGGGAATATGCTCTTCGAGGCGGTGGAAGCCTCGTGTTCGGTCTTCGAGGTGAGCGATCGTCGTATCGTCCGGCCGGTGGTCTCCAGCCAGGGCGCGCATGAGACGTTGGGCTGGGTCGATTGCCGCCCCGGCTGCGGCGGTCGCGGCCAGTTGCAAGACGGTTCGGCGGTCCACGCGCAGGTTGAGCCTTCCTACTGTCCAAGCCAGGGCCATGGGGTCACTGGGCAGATCGGATGGTGATTCGGCCGTCGGTTCTGGGTTCCGCATCCATACACGACGGTAGAGCTCGGCGTACACCGGGCCAGGCTGGTGAGTTCCTGCTTCATGAAAGCGGACCTCCCGGATGATCGAGCTTCGGCTCGGCAGGGCGGCGCGTGTCCTGGAATCGGCGGCGAGCTCTAGCTGCCGCGCCAATTCGTTCTGGGTCCAGCATCGGCAGAGTCGCTTCGCGCGGATGTCCTCCGCCCAGCCAGGCCTGACACCATTTTCGCTCATTTGGGATCACCTATGCGCCGGTAACTGAAGGGTCCTCCTGCAACCTCCTCCAGTCTCAGCCTGACAAGGTCCATTTCGCAGGTGTTCGCTGTCGGTAATCAGATCAGTACTCAAAGAGAAGGCTTGAGGTACCGCACTGATGGAGTCCGGATGATGGCGCCCGACGGCAATGGAGTCGGCGGACATCGTCGGCCTGTACTGGACGGCTTGATCCCTGACGTGAAGTCGGGTGTCCAAAGGGGTTCGTCACATCCATCCGGACGCGACAGCCAACGACGACGGGAGGAACACAGCGAATGATCGGAACAACGAAACCGCAGCAACGGCAGGAATGGATGCGCACGCCCGACCGGATGTCGTGGCGGTGCGTGTTCCTTGGGAACACCGAGCATGTCGTGCAGGCCCGGCGGATGGTCGAGGCGTTGTTCGTCGGAACGGGACGCGAATACGACGCTGCGCTCATCGTGTCCGAGCTCGCGTCCAACGCTTTGCTGCATACCCGGTCGGCCACGCCGGAGGCTGGTTCGGGGTGGAGGTCCGTCTCCCGGAAGACGGCCCCGCCTACCTCGGGGTATGTGACCTCGGGGGAGGAGGGATCCCGCGGTTCGAGCGTCAGCAGGCTGAGTGGAGGTTGAGCGCGGGCGGGCGTGGGCTCGTGATCGTCAAGGAGCTCGCCGTGAAGCTCTCTCAGATCGGTAGCCCGGCGGTCGGGCATACGGTGTGGGTCTACCTCGATCTCGAGGTCAAGGACGTCGACTATGCAGGTGTCGAAGCGGGATGAAGAGAGGTCGGCCTGCTGCTATCAGGCTGACTATCTGAGCCGCGTTGGCGCCCAAGAGGTGTGGGACCAACTGGCTGCTATCCGGCTGGTCCCACCCCCCTCAGAGTACGGATCCGCCCGTTGCGGGAAGACATGGACCGCACAGGCCGAGTGCCATTGCCTCGGAGCGACCGCTTAGGATCGGTTGGCTCTCAGCTCCATCAATTCAGGTCGCCGTTCTCGATCTGGTGAACGCGCGCTTGTGAGGTGCCCTGGGCGGCTGCCACCTTACGCAGTTCCTTGAGGCGGTAACCAGCGACGTATGCGTCCAGGTGCGCGTTCGCGGCGGCCTGACGCTGTGGGTCGACCATCTGGGGGCACAGCCGGTGAGCTTCAGCTTTGACGTCCTGCCAACGGCGTCCAGGGCTCATCGCTTACCCTCTCTGTCTCTCTCGGCGAGGTAGTCGGCGTATCCAGCTTTGACCAGCGGGCTCATTCCGACATCGATCAGGTTCGCAGATTCTGGGTCGCTCTCGTTCATCAGACGGGCAGGTCCAAAGTGACCGAAGGCGGCCCCGTGCGAAACCGGCTAAGACGTCTTGGGCTTGGGGGCGACCCAGAAGTCATCAGGCACCTTCTGGTCGGACTCCAAGTTCGTGAAGGTGGGGAACTTCTTGGTATCGATCTTCGCAGTGGAGAAGTCCACATCGCGCAGCTCCGCCCTCGAAAAGCCGCTTGGATCGAAGAGCGTTTTCGCCATGCCGTCCATTTCCGCGGCCTGGGCGGCGACGACGGCAAGAACGGTCGCCTGTCCCATGACGTAGGTGATGAGCGCGGCGCACATCCCGGTCAGCACCTTGTCCGCGGCACTCGCCAGGTACCTCAGGTACACGCGAGCGGTGTAGGGCGACGTCAGCATCATGGTGAGCGCGTACACGGAGGCGGCCGAGATCGTGACGCCCAAGCCCGCCATCGCCTTCCCGAACACCCGGAACGCGAAGGCCGTGGTCTCCAGGACCTCGCCCATTTTGTCGAGCGCGTCCCGCAGCTCCTCGGTAGAGGTGTGCATGTGGCCCGTCACCCGGGAGAACTCGTGCTGATCGCCGGCGATCCAGCCTTTCCGCGCCGCGGCGGGGAGCCCGTCCAGCGTCTCGACCGGGCGGTCGAGGGCTCTGGCCGCGTTTCTCCAGAGCTTGGCGGCCTGCTCGATCTTGTCCACGTCCATGTTCAGGTTCTCCAGCAAGGAGAGTCCCACCAGGGGCACGCCCGCGAAGACGCTGAGCCGCCGGATCGCGACAAGGGTTCCCATGGGCGCGATCATCGGTACGTCACCGTGCTCGCCTGCTCGGCCCGCTGCCAGTTGCGGGCGCAGGTGGACAGGGCGCCGGACATGTTCCCGGCCGCCTCGCGGCCGTCGTCCAGCGCGTCGACGCAGCCTTCGTACGCCTTGTCGTACGCCGACTTGAAGATCTTCGACAGGGTCACACCGAAGGTGGCGTCGTCGAGGTCGGCCTCGAGCCAGACGCGTTTCTTGCTGAGCAGGAAGTCGTCCCAGACGTCGCCGTAGCGCTCGCTCATCGCGTTGATCGTTTTCGAGGTGATGAAACGTGCTGCTTCCTGGGAAGACATGCGGCTCCTCTTGAGGTGGTACGTCAAGGTCATCTTTGCGACTCGGCGGACCTTGATCGTCTGGGTTCACCCAATGTTCGGCGGAATGCCACCGTTCGCTGGGGGCCGGTTAAGACGACCTTGATCAACTCGACGCCATGTTCGACGTCACGCCCGAGGAACTCGAAAAGATCAGCAGGCAGGCCGACGAGGCCATGGTGAAGCTGGGCGAGGCGATGCGCGGGCTCCGTGACGTCACCGGTGAGGCCACGGCGGCGGACGGGAAGATCAAGGCGACCGTGGAGGCCGACGGCCTGGTTCGCGACCTCCGGCTCGACCCGCGCGTGCTGCGGACGATGGGCATCGACGAGCTGTCCGAGGCCATTGTGGAGGCGCTACGCGCGGCCCAGATGTCCGTCCGCGAGCAGATGGAGGAGCAGGTACGCGCGGTGGGCGTCGACCACGCCGCCCCCCTGTCCATGGACCCGGCCGAGGCCCGCGCCCGCCTGGACTCCCTCCAGGCGGACTTCATCGCCGCCCTCCAGAGCCGCTGACCGCGAGGCGGAAGGACGGTCAGACCGGTCGGCCACCTGGCACCAGCCTGATCCAAGATGCGGTGGGACTGCCGGAGATATCGGTCATGCCAGGTCGGATAGGCATTTAAGGCGCACAGGCTGTCTAAAACGGACATTACATGCGGACCGATTGTCTAAAACGGAACACTTTCCGTGTTGGACAAGTTGCGAGCGCCTTGATCAGCCCCTAGTGTGCCTGGGAAATGATCGCGTGCTCGGAAGCCTGAAGGGGCTAGGGCCAGTACAGGTATACGGCCTGCACGGGGGACCCGCTCTATGGGGGCATGAATGGCGCTCAGACCGCCCGCGGCGATGGCTGAGGTGGCGGCAACGGTAACGCCGGGATACGGCGTCATCCCGCGGCCGGTGCTCGTCGGCCCGCTTCTGCCTGCTCTCCGCCGGTCGGCTCATCCATCGGCGATGGAGAGTCCCGTGTGGCCCGCGCGGGCGGACGAGACGCCCGCGGCCGCCGCTTTCGATGGACCCGCCGACCCATGCCGTGTCCCGAGCATGCGTACGGACAAGACGGACGTGACCTCCATCGAGGGGGACCCCCAGGCGAACGACTGACGGCCGCCCAACTGGATGGGGCGCCGCGACGGCGCATGGCCACGGAATTGACTTCCTGCGACACAGACAGTTACCCCGGAAGTGACGCGCACTCCTGTGTGTCCGATTTAGGAGGATTTGTAATACCTATGGTTTCGCACTATGAGAAGGTCGGCGGTGCTCCGACCGTCCGCGACGTGGTCGACCGCTTCTACATGCTCGTGCTGGACGAGCCCGACCTCAAGCCGTATTTCGACGGCATCGACATGCCCCGGCTCAAGCGGCACATGGTCATGCTGCTCTGCTCCGTCCTCGGTGGCCCGGAGGTGTACGAAGGTCATGACTTAGCCGACGCGCACCGGGGCATGGGCGTCACCGGCGAGCACTACGAGAAGGTCGGCGGCCTGCTCGTCGGGGTGCTCCGGGACGAGTACGGCGCCGATGAGGAGGTCGTGCAGCACGTCGTCACGGTCCTGGGCCAGGTGCGAGGGTCCATCGTGGAGCAGTCCGCAGAGGCAGCCGAGTAAGTGGACACGCAAGCTTTAAAGGACAGCTGGCACGTGGTCGCCCGGTCGGGTGATCAGGTGCCGCTGTTCTTCTACTCGGCCCTTTTCCTGATGTACCCCGAGACGCGCGGCCTGTTCCCGGTGTCCATGGCCACTCAGCGCGACCGGCTCGTCAGCGCGTTGGGACGCGTCGTCAGCAACGTCGACCAAGTGGAAGACGTCGTCCCGTTTCTCCAGCAACTCGGCCGTGACCACCGCAAGTTCTCCGTGGTCGCGCAGCACTATCCCGCTGTCGGGCAGGCGCTGCTCGCCACCCTGCAGCACTTCCTCGGCGATCGCTGGACTCCCGCCCTGGCCCACGACTGGACAGCGGCGTACGGCCTGGTCTCGAAGGTGATGATCGAGGCGGCCGAAGAATCAGCGGCCACGTCGCCGCCCTGGTGGGAGGGCGAGATCATCCTGCACGAGGTCCGCGCCCCTGGCATCGCGGTGATCCGGGCCCGCCTGAACTACCCCTACCCCTTCCGCGCGGGGCAGTCCGCGTCGATCTCGCTCGCGCAGCGGCAGAGAATGTGGCGGTTCTACTCCTTCGGCAACGCGCCGCGCCGGGACAACACCATCGACCTGCACGTACGCGTGGTCGACGCGGGCGCGGTCAGCACGGCTCTGGTGCACGGCACGCAACGCGGCGACATGCTGCGGGTAGGCGCCCCGATGGGCGATCGGCTGACGCTCGACACGAGCCAGCCCAGGGAACTCCTCCTGATCGCCGGCGGCACGGGCCTCGCTCCCCTCAAGGCACTCGTGGAGCAGGTGGCCTACGAAGGGGCGCGCTGCAACGTCCGGCTCTTCATGGGCGCGCGGACATCTCGCGAGTTGTACGACCTCGAGGCCCTGTCCAAGATGGACGCCGAGAACCCCTGGCTGAGCGTGGTGCCCGTCGTGTCCCATGACAGCTTCTACAGCGGTGAGAACGGCTACGTGGTGGACGTCGCGTTGAAGGCCTGGCGCGGTCAGGACGTCTTCGTATGCGGCTCCGAAGAGATGGTTCAGAGCTCGGTCGCCCGGCTTCTGGACGCCGGCGTGCCGCACCAGAAAATCCGCTTCGACGAGTTCACCAGTGCCGTAGGTAGGGAGCAGTGATGGGAGAGACGCCCTGGGCACAGAGCCCGCCGAACGCCCGCCAGCCACTCACACCGGATCGGGTGCGGAACAAGGACTTCTCACGCGCCAAGCTCGGAAGCCGCGGCTACAACGTGGATGAGGTACGCACCTTCATGTACCGCATGGCCGAGGAGATTTCGGCCGGCGACATGGAGAAGGCCGACCTGCGCGCGGAGGTCGACCGCCTGAAGAACTGGTACAAGGACCACGGCACCGACACCACCAACCCGGGCGCCGCCCAGCAGGCCAGGCTCAACGTCGACGCGGTCAACCTCCTGTCCCGCGCTCAGCAGACGGCCGACGCCCAGATAGCCGAGGCGGAGGACTACGCCCGCCGGCTGGTGGGCCAAGCGCGTCAGCAGTACGAGCAGTTGCTCCAGGAGGCGCAGCAGCGCGCGGAGGAGGCCGCCAGCCAGGCGGTCAACGTCTATCGCTCCAGCGGGGCGGCCCATTCGGTCGAAGCCGAGGAACTGGAACGCCGCATCGCCTATCTGCGCACGTTCGCGGAGGTCACACAGGTCCAGTTGCGCGCGGTTCTCGAAGGACTGGCGAACGAGGTCAACAAGCTGGGCACCCTGCCGGATACGAACCGGAACGCCGCCGCCTACTCCTCGTTCTCCTCGTTGAGTCAAGACTAGTTGTTAGTGTCGGGCGCGTTCGGCAATGGATTCTCTATATCGAGGGGTAACGATGCTGCGTGCTGTGTTCGTACGAACCCTGAAGGCGGGCGTGACGTATGAGCAGTTCAAGGAGGCTTGGGTTCCGGAGGATGTGGACGGCTATCCCGCGAGGGTCAGCGTCTCGCGCAATGTCGCCGACGACAGGCAGGTGATCACGGTCCTTGAACTGGACATGTCCCTGGCTGAGTTCGAGGACAAGCGCACGGCGCTGACCCGTCCGGACGCACTGGAGCGGCTCGCTGAGATCGTGGAGACGACCGAGCTCGAGGGCCTGTATGAGGAGGTCTTCAACGGCAAGGATCTGTGAATTTTCGGCTGAGTGATGTCGTTCGAGACGACTGTTTCCGCGAAGGGCGAGTAGCGGCGCACTCGGTGCGGAACTCCCTGGCGACTTGCATGGGGCGGATCGTCGACACCTGGCCGCTGGAACGATCCGTCGGCGTGGCACGCCAGGCTTTCCTTTCTGTCATGCGCGAGAGGTCGTCCGCAAGGGCGAGAGCTGACGACATTGATCAGATCACTTGATAAATCTCTCCGATCCCCGGCTTGTCCCACCCTGCGATGATCTTCGTGCATTGTCCCAAGTGGTGAAGGGGAGTCAAAGATGCGTGTACGGACTGCGCTCGCGGGCGCGGGAATCGCCGTTATGGCCGTTGTTGGACTCGGTCTGCCCGCTCAGGCGGCCGACTGGGTGTCCTACGGCCATTTCCCGACCAAGAAGAAGTGCGTCGACGCAGGTCAGCAGTATGTGCGCGAGAACTTCAACGCGTACAAGTGCACCGACTATCCCGACGGCTGGATCCTCTGGCTCAAGTAGCCCCGCTGCCGGTCCCCGGCTCGCCGGGGACCGGTCAGCTGCGCCAATAAGGTAGGCGTATGTCGCCGCTCCGCACCCGTATGGCTGCTCGTGATCTCGCGGAGCAGCACCGGGCCTCGAGCCCGCTGGAGCTGCTCTTCGATCTCACCTTCGTCGCCGCCGTCTCGCAGATCGTGGGCCGGCTCGCCCACGCGACCGAGCAGGGGCATGGCGTGGCGGCCATCGGGCCGTTCCTCATGGTCTTCTTCGCCATCTGGTGGGCGTGGATGAACTTCACGTGGTTCGCCTCCGCGTACGACACCGACGACGTGCCGTACCGCGTCATGACGCTTCTGCAGATGGCCGGGGTGCTCGTGCTCGCGGCCGGGGTGCCCACGGCGTTCGAAGGCGACTTCACCGTCGTGACGATCGGCTACCTGGTCATGCGGGTCGGGCTGGTGAGCCTGTGGTTGCGCGCGGCGGTCGCGCACCCCGAAGGACGCGCGACGGCGCTGCGCTACGCGATCGGCATCTCGCTCGTCCAGGTGCTCTGGGTGTCCAAGCTCGCGCTGCCGGGTGGCGGGCCGGTCTGGCTGTTCGTCGGGTGCGCCGTCCTCGACCTCGCGGTGCCGCCGATCGCGGAGCGTACGGGATCGACGAGCTGGCACCCGCACCACATCGCCGAGCGGTACGGGCTGTTCACCATCATCCTGCTGGGCGAGAGCGTGCTCGCGGCCACGAACGCGGTGCAGGGCGCGGTCGCGCACGGACTGAGCGTAGGCCTCGTCGTCATCGCGATCGCCGGGCTCGTCATCCTCTTCGCGCTGTGGTGGATCTACTTCTCCGAGCCCGCCGGTGACGGGCTCGAGGAACGGCGGGAGAGGTCGTTCTTCTGGGGTTATGGGCACTACGTGATATTCGCGGCGCTTGCCGCGCTCGGCGCCGGGCTTGAGGTCGCGGTGGCCTCGCTAGGGGAGGGGGAGCACCACATCGCGGCAGGTGCGCAGGTCGTGGTCGCCTCGGTCGCCATCCCGGTCGTCATCATGCTCGTCCTGTTGTGGGTGCTGCACGCACCCCTGGTGAGCCGTACGGTGGTGCGGCCGGCGGCGATCGGTGTCGCGGTGGTGCTCGTGCTGCTCGCCGCGTTCTTCGCGCCGATCATCGGCGTCGCCGCGGGACTGAGCGCCATCGCCGCGGTGCTCGTGCTCCTGCTCGGGACGACCTTGGCGCGCGAGTCCAGAAGCTGAACAGCCCCGATCACATCACATCAGCTCGTCCGGCGACGCGAGCCATCAGCGTCAAGGCTCAACCGGCTGCTCCGGACCCTCCACGCCTCATTGACCGGCTGAGGGCACCTCGACGAACGACGCCGTGAAGGAGTTGCGGGCGATCTGGTCCAGCTGCGCGTCCGTCATGCCCAGCTCGTCGCGGAGCGCCTGGTAGTTGTCCTCGACGTAACCGCCGAAGTACGCCGGATCATCGGAGTTCACCGTGACCAGCAGGCCCTCGTCCAGCATCGCGGGCAGGATGTGGTCCCGCAGCGACGGCACCGTGCGCAGCCGGACGTTCGACAGCGGGCACACCGTCAGCGGGATCCGCTCCTCCCGCAGGCGGGCGACCAGCGACGGGTCCTCCATGGCGCGGATGCCGTGGTCCACGCGCTCCACCTTGAGCACGTCCAGGGCCTCCCACACGTAGTCGGGGCCGCCCTCCTCGCCGGCGTGCGCGACCCGGCGCAGCCCCTCCGCGGCCGCCATGTCGAACACCCGGCGGAACAACGCCGGCGGATGACCGACCTCCGCCGAGTCCAGCCCGACGCCGATGAAGTGCTCCCGGTACGGCAGCGCGGCCCGCAGCACCTCCTCGGCCTCCGCGGCGCCCTGGTCACGCAGGAAGCACATGATCAGGGCCGCCGACACGTCGCTGTCCTTGAGCGCGGCCGACAGCCCGCCGAACACCGCCTCCAGCGACACGCCCCTGCTCAGATGCGCCTGCGGGTCGAAGAAGATCTCGGCATGCCGTACGCCCTGCGCCCGCGCCCGCGCCAGGTAGGCGGTGGCGAGATCGTAGAAGTCCCGGTCGGTGCGGAGCACGGCCATGTTCTCGTAGTAGATGTCCAGGAACGACTGGAGATCGGCGAAGTCGTACCGGGCCCTGATGGCCTCCGCGTCGAAGGTCGGCAGGTCGATCCCGTTACGCCTGGCCAGCTCGACGACGAGCTCGGGTTCGAGAGTGCCTTCGATGTGCAGGTGGAGTTCAGCTTTGGGCCGCATGTGATCGAGTAAACCTGACAACGCGCCGGGGGCGGTATCGTGCGAACCTCCGAACTGTCACTCGTTGACCTGGCATAACATCAGATTCATGAGGCTGGCGGATCTGCTGGGGCGCGACGACCTGGGCCTCGTGCCGGTGACCGGTCATGAAGGGCTCGGCCGGGAGGTGAAACGGGCCTATCCGACGGATCTGCCCGACCCTCGGCGCTACCTGCGTTCCGGTGACCTCGTGCTGACCAGCGGGGTCTGGTACAACCAGCCGTCCGACTGCGAGACGTTCGCCGACGCGCTGTGGACGAGCGACGTCGCCGGGCTGATCGTCGGGCTGGTCGTGCTGGGGGAGTTGCCGGACGCGCTGGTCAAGGCGTGCGAACGCCGTCGGTTGCCGTTGCTCCTGGCCGCGCCCGACCAGTCGTTCGGCGCGATCACCGAGGTGGTGACCGAGGAGGCGTTCGCGGCCGAGCGGCGCAAGGACGAGCAGGCCAGGGCGCAGACGCTGCTCGACCTCCTGGGCACGCAGCGGATCGCGCCCGGCGAGGTCTCGGCCCACCTGCGGCTGCTCGGGGCCGATCCGGGGCTGCCGACCACGGCCATGGTGGTGGCCAGGACGGGCGGCAGCGACGAGGACGACGTGCCCGCCCTCATGTACGCCCTGGAGCGCAGAGGCCGGCATCTGGTCGTCGGCGGACGGCCGGACGAGGCGATGGTGCTGGTGAACGGCAAGGTGTCGCGTCAGGCACTGACCGAGGAGCTGCGCCTGCTCGTGACCAACCGGCCGGGCATGCGGGTGGCGGCCGGGATCAGCGACGCGACCGCCAGCGTGTCGCAGCTCGGCGAGGCGTTGGAGACGGCGCGGCGCGGGATGGAGTCGGCCCGCTACGGCGAGGGGCCGGTGTCCGTCATGTCGGTCGCCGACGTCGACAGCCACGAACTCCTGCTGGCCCAGCTGCCCGTGAGCGTGCGCCGCTCGTTCAGGGAGCACCTGCTCGGGCCGATCATCGACTACGACGCCCGGCACGGATCCGAGCTGCTGCGCACGCTCGACGTCTTCCTGGAGACGTGCGGCTCCTGGCAGCGGACGGCCGACGAGCTCTATGTGCACGTCAACACGTTGCGCTACCGCATGCAGCGGATCGAGGAGCTGACCGGGCGGCGGATGTCGTCGATGCGTGACCGTACGGACCTCTATCTGGCGCTCAGGTCAGGGCAGCCGGCCCGCGACGAGCCGGCCACGTGAGACCACGGCGACGATGTTCGCCACGGCCAGGTCCGCGATCCGCTCCCACGGGCGGCCGCGCAGCACGATGAAGTCGGCCCCGAGGCCCGGCGCGATCCGGCCCACCGGCATGCCGATCGAGTCGGCGGCGTCGGAGGTGGCCGCGCGCAGCGCCTCCTGGGCGGACATGCCCAGGATCTCGGTCATGTGGACCACCTCGGCGAGCTGGTCGCCGAACTGGACGTGGTGCCCGTTGGCATCAGTGCCCAGGACGAAACGGACGCCCAGCCGCGCCGCCTCGGCGAGCAGCACGTTGCGCGTGGCCACCAGCTCGGCGGCCTTGGCCATGGACTCCGCGGCGACCGGGACCCGGCCCTCGGCGATGGCCTCGTTGATCAGCAGGGTCGGCGCGACGGGTGTGCGGCGGGCCGCGAGCACCTCGGCGAGGTCCCTGCTCAGCAGCGTCCCGTGCTCGATGGAGTCGACGTGCTCCTCGACGGCGACGCGGATGCCGTCCTCGGAGTGGGCGTGCGAGGCGACCAGCATGCCGAGCGCGTGCGCCTCGTCGACGACGGCCCTGATCTCCTCGCGCGTGTAGTTGCGCCAGCCGTTCTTGTCGCCGATCGACAGCACGCCGCCGCTGGTGGTGAGCTTGATGCCGTCCATCCCGGCGCGGGCCCAGGTGCGTACGAGCTTGCGGCACTCGTCGGGGCCGTCGGCGGTGGGCTTGCGCTGCGGGATCGCGGGCGGCACGAACAGGTCGTTGTGCCCGGCCGTCATGCCGACCACGCCGTGGACCTGGACCCGCGGGCCGGGCAGCACGCCGGCGTCGAAGGCCCGGCGCAGCGCGATCTGCGCCTCGTCCCCGGCCAGGTCGCGCAGGGTCGTCACGCCGTGGCGCATGGCCCGCTGGGCGTGGGCGACGCCGTGCAGCACCTGTTCGTCGCGGGTCGTGACGAGCGGCCAGGTGGCGAAGTCCGGCGGCGGGCCCTCACCGGCGTGGCCGATCAGGTGTACGTGCGTGTCGACCAGGCCGGGGAGCACGCACAGGTCGTCGTGCCGCTGTGTGGCGGGCCGCACGTCGCCGATCCGGTCCGGCTCCCAGGTCAGCTCGACCGGGCCCCTGAATTCGGTACCGTCCCAAAGCGGGATTCCGTCAAGTCTCATCTCATCAAGGACGCTACCGGACGCCCTCCGCCGCTGGAGGGATCTACGGACCTCACCGGGCGCTCTCGTAGGGACCTACAGGGTCCGAAGCGCCGGGGCTGGGCTTTTCCCCACCCGATCATCCCACCCCATGCCGTGACCGGTTTTCCGTCACACGATGGTAATAATCGCTGTATAGCTTCCTGACCTGCACGTTCATCGCCGTTCCAAGGAGAATTATGGCTACCCTCGACCGTCGCGCGTTCCTGCGGACGACAGGTCTGGCCGGACTGGCGCTCGGCCTGGCCGCCTGTGGCGACAGCGGTGCGTCCGGTGGGAGCGGGAGTGGGAGCGGGTTCGGCGCGGTCAAGATCCAGCTCTCCTGGAAGAAGAACGTCGAGTTCGCCGGCGAGTACTTCGCCGACAGCAAGGGCTACTACAAGGCCGCCGGATTCTCGCAGGTGGAGCTGCTGTCGGGTGGCGGCTCCGGCACCTCGGTCGAGTCGGGCCTGACCACCGGCCGCTGCTGGATCGGCCTGTCGACGCCGACCATCACCGCGCCCGCCGTGCTCCAGGGCGCGCCGCTGAAGATCGTCGGCGCGACCTTCCAGAAGAACCCCTTCGCCATCGTCTCCCTCGGCAAGAGCCCCATCCAGGACCCCAAGGACCTGGCCGGCAAGAAGATCGGCGTCCAGGACTCCAACGAGCTGGTCTGGAACGCGCTGCTCAAGGCCAACAACCTCGACCCGTCGAGCGTGACGCGGGTGCCGTTCCAGTCCGACCCGTCGATGCTGACCTCCGGCCAGCTCGATGGCTATGTCGGCTTCGTCACCAGCGGCCCGGTGCGGCTGAAGATGCAGGGCGTGGACGCGGCGCACATGCTGTTCGCCGACCACGGGCTGCCGCTGGTCGCCGAGACGTTCACGGTGACGCAGGAGACGATCGACAAGGAGCGTGACAAGCTCAAGGCGTTCCTCACGGCCGAGATCAAGGGTTGGAAGGACGCCGTCGCCGACCCGGCCAAGGCGGCGGAGCTGGCCGCGAAGACATACGGCAAGGACCAGAACCTCGACGTCGCCGAGCAGACCGAGGAGGCCAAGATGCAGAACGAGCTCGTCGTCACCCCTGACGCCAAGGCCAACGGCCTGTTCACGATGACCGCCGAGCTGATCGAGCAGAACATCGCCTCCCTCGCCAAGGCCGGGCTGACCGTCAAGGCCGAGAGCCTCTTCGACCTGACGATCCTGGACGAGATCTACAAGGCCGACGCGAGCCTCAAGCTCTCATGACCGGCATCGGCATCACGGGCCTGAGCAAGACGTTCAGCAGAGGGCTGACCGCGATCGAGCACATCGACCTGGAGACGCCGAAAGGCTCCTTCCTGTCGCTGCTCGGCCCCTCGGGCTGCGGCAAGTCGACCGTGCTGCGCATCCTGGCCGGGCTCGAACAGCCCACCACCGGCGAGATCCGGGTGAACGGCGAAACCCCGGAGGAACTCCGCAGGAGCCACCACCTCGGCATCGCCTTCCAGGACTCGGCGCTGCTGGCCTGGCGGAGCGTCGCGGCCAACATCCGGCTGCCGCTGGAGGTCGCCGGGATCAAGCCGGAGCCCGGCGTGATCGACGACCTGATCAAGCTGGTCGGCCTGCAGGGCTTCGAGAAGGCGCGGCCCGCCGAGCTGTCGGGCGGCATGCGGCAGCGCGTGTCGATCGCCCGCGCGCTGGTGGTCAAGCCCAGTGTGCTGCTGCTCGACGAGCCGTTCGGCGCCCTGGACGACATGACCCGCCAGCGGCTCAACCTGGAACTGCTGCGCATCTGGACCGAGAAGCCCGCCACCACGCTGATGGTCACCCACGGCATCGGCGAGGCGATCTTCCTGTCGGACGTGGTGGCCGTCATGAGCCCGCGCCCGGGCCGGATCGTGGAGCTGGTGGAGATCGACCTGCCCCGCCCCCGCGTGCCCGAGATGATGCGGACACCGGAGTTCCACGCCATCCACGACCACCTCAGCGACCTGCTCTTCGGGCAGGGCTCGTGAAGGGGCACGGCTCGTGAAGCGGATCCACGGCCTGCTCGGCGTCGCCGTCCTGATCGCCCTGTGGTGGCTGCTCGCCGTGACGGTCTTCGCGGACGGCGGCGCGGTGCCGACACCGTGGGCGGTCCTGGCCGGTATGGGCCACGACGGCTGGGCCTTCTACGGCCCCAACACGACGGCCACCGTCGGCGCCGCGCTCCAGGGCTTCCTCTGGGGCAACGGCCTGGCCATCGGGGTCGCGCTGCTCGTCCTGCTCGTCCCGCGCCTGGAGGCCGTGGCGACGCAGCTCGCCGTGATCAGCTACTGCATCCCGCTGCTGGCCATCGGCCCGATCATCCTGGTCGTCTTCGGCGGTGAGGCCGCCGTGGTGTTCCTGGCCGCTGTCTCCGTCTTCTTCACCACGCTCATCGGCGCCCTGCTCGGGCTCCGCTCCGCCGACCGGACCAGCCTCGACCTCATCGCGGTGTACGGCGGCGGCCGGCTGGCCAAGCTCCGGCACGTCCAGATCATCGCGGCGCTGCCGAGCACGTTCGCCGGGCTGAAGATCTCGGCCCCCTCCGCGCTGCTCGGCGCCATCATCGGTGAATACCTCGGCAGCAACGACCAGGGACTCGGCGTCTCCTTGATGATCTCCCAGCAGCAGTTCCAGGTCCCGCGCACGTGGGGGCTGGCGCTCGTGGCCGGCCTGGTCGCGGGCCTCGGCTACGCGGTCGTCGCGCTGGTCGCGCGCGTGGTCACACCCTGGTCGTACGGCAGAGCGAGGTCCTCCCGATGATCGGCCGCATCGTGTTGCGAGTCGTCGGCCCGCTGCTGCCCTCCGTGGTCATCGTGGTGGCGATCTGGTGGCTGTCCCTGGAGGCGTTCGGCATCAGCCCGCTGGTGGGCAAGCGTCCCCCGCAGGTCTGGGAGTACCTGTTCGGCTCGTCCGCGGCGCATCGCGACGCGGTCTTCGCCGCCCTGGGCATCACGATCAGGGACGCGGCCATCGGCTTCGCCACCGGGATGGTCGCGGCGGTCGTCGTGGCGATGGCGTTCGTGCTGTTCAGGACTGTCGAGCAGACGTTCATGCCGGTCGCGATGCTGTTGCGCTCGGTGCCCCTCGTGGTGATGACGCCGCTGATCACGCTCGTCTTCGGCCGCGAACTCGTCGGCGTCGCCGTCATCGGCGGCATCGTGGTGTTCTTCCCCGCCCTGGTGAACATCGCCTTCGGGCTGCGCTCGGCCTCGCCGCAGGCCACCGACCTGGTGATGGCGTACGGGGGCGGGCGGCTGACCGTGCTGCGCAAGGTGGCCGTGCCGACGGCGATGCCCTCGGTGTTCGCCTCGGCGCGGATCTCCGTGCCCGCCTCGATCATCGGGGCGCTCATCGCGGAGTGGCTGGCGACCGGGCAGGGGATCGGGGCCGGGATCCTGCGGGCGATCGGCGGGTTCCGGTACGACGAGGTGTGGGCGGACATCGTGGTGGTCACGGCGGTGTCGATCCTGGCGTACGCGGTCGTGGGCGTCGTCGAGTCACTGGTCCTGGCCCGTTTCTCGGACACCCGCGACTGACCGGGGCCTGAGCGCTCAGGAGGCGCTGGTCCGGAAGGAGGAGCGGTAGGAGCGCGGGGTGACGCCGACCACGCGTTTGAACCGCTCCCGGAAAGCGGTGGGCGAGCCGAACCCGGCCTGTGCGGCGATGCGCTCGACGCCGTCGTCGGTGGTCTCCAGCAGCAGTTGCGCCCGCCGTACCCGGGCGCGCAGCAGCCACTGCAGCGGGGTGGTGCCGGTCTGCTCCCGGAAGCGGCGGCTGAAGGTCCGCTCGCTCAGCCCGCTGCGCCCGGCCATCGCCGCCAGGGTCACCTCCTCGGCGAGGTTGTCCTCGACCCACGACAGCACCGGCTCCAGCAGCGAACCCTGGGGCACCGGCGGCCGGGCGGTCACGATGAACTGCGCCTGCCCGCCCTCCCGCTCCAGCGGCATCACCGACAGCCGCGCCGAGTCCGCGGCGACCGCCGAGCCGAAGTCCCGCCGGACGATGTGCAGGCACAGGTCCAGGCCGGCCGCGGCCCCCGCGGAGGTAAGGATCTGGCCGTTGTCGACGTACAGCACGTCCGGCCGCACATCGACCAGCGGGAACAGCTCCGCCAGCCGGCCAGCCGCCACCCAGTGCGTGGTCGCGCTCAGCCCGTCCAGCAGCCCGGCCGCGGCGAGGGTGAACGCGCCCGCGCAGATGGACGCGATCCGGGTGCCGGCGGCCGCCGCCGCACGCAGGGCGTCGAGCACCTCCGGGCACGGCGGGGCGGCCTGGTCCGAGCAGCCCGGTACGACGATCGTGTCCGCCTCCCGCAGCGCCTCCAGGCCGTACGGGGCGATGAGCGTGAAGGTCTCACTGACCACTTGCGGCGTCGCCGCACAGACCTGGACCCGGTACGGGCGGCGCCCGTCCGCCAGCCGGGCGCGCCCGAACACCTCGATCGGGGTCGCCATGTCGGCCGCCACCACCTGGTCCAGCGCCAGGACCGCCACAGTGTGCATGGCAACCACGGTAGGGGTGGCGAGAACCCGTTGGAGATTGTCCATCCAGCCTCTGGGGGCCGACGAGCGGTCGGCCTAGCGTGGTGATCCAATCCCCGCTCGTCAACCGAAGGATCGCCACGCCCATGTCCATCCTCATGCCGATCCTGATCGGCCTGATCGCCATCTGCGGCATGTCCCTGATCCGCGAGCCGCATCGACGCCGCGTCAACGCCCTGGCGATCGCCGGCGCGGGTGCCGCCTACCTCAGCGGCGGCGGATTCGGCCCCTGGGAGTTCGTCCTGCCGGTCGTCATGACCTGTGTCGCCTACAAGGGGCTCGACAACTGGACCTTCATCGGCATCGGCTGGTTGCTCCACACCGCCTGGGACATAGGCCACCACCTGCAGGGGAGCCCCCTCATCCCGTTCGCCGAGTCCTCCTCCTTCGGCTGTGCCATCTGCGACCCGGTGCTGGCGCTGTGGTGCTTCGCGGGCGGACCGTCGATCATCGACTGGACGCGTACCCGCTGGAAAGGGGTGCGGGCCCGGTCGCGGTCCGCTGTGCGGGGGGAGGCGCGACCGGGCCCGCCGGATGGGAGCGCCGTGGCGTTGCGGTGGGAACCGGCGCGGTGGCGCGCCTGGTGGAGGCCCGACGCTCCCTGGCTGGGTGGGGTTCTGTGGTCTAGTGCGCGGCGAAGTCCTGAGTCCAGTAGGGGCCCTTGGTGGACTGGCCGACGCCGATATGGGTGAAGGAGCAGTTCATGATGTTGGCGCGGTGCCCAGGGCTGTTGAGCCAGGCCTGTACGACCGAGGCGGCCGTCGGCTGACCCATCGCGATGTTCTCGCCCCAGGTGCTGATCGGCGCGAAGCCGGCCGCCGATATGCGATTGCCCGGGGTCCGGCCGTTCTTGGAGTCGTGGTCGAAGTAGCCTTGAGCGGCCATGTCGGCGGAGTGCCGCTCGGCCGCCGCGTGGAGCTTGGGGTCATGGGTGAGGGGGCGGCAGCCCTTCTTGGCGCGCGCCTGGTTGGTGAGCTTGACGACCTGCTCCTCGATGGTCGAGGCGGTGCTGGTCTTCGGCGATGTCCGCCCCGCGCAGGACAGTGCCACCGACGGCGACTGGATCGGCTTGCTCTGGTAGTCCATGGCCACGACGTAGTAGCGGCCGGGGGCGGCACAGCGGACGCGGGCGGCGATCCGGCCGTTCAGCACGAGCTTGGATCCGCTCTTCACCGTACGGTCGGGACCGGCCACGGCTCGGACGATCCGAACCCTGAGCGTGGCCTTGGCATCACAGCCGACCCGGCCGGCCGTGCCGGTGACCATGCCCCTGGACAGGGACGGCTTGGCGGCCACGACCCGGCACGGAGTCTTCGTGCTCGCCGCCTGGGCGGTGGCGGGCGCGGGGAAGCTCAATGCCGCCAGACTTCCGAGGCAGACAAGTGCCTGGAGTTGCCCGCGCATCCTGTCCCTCCGGTGCTGCTAGATCCTGCGTCGATCCCGCATTCTGGTAGGCCCGCAACGCTCATGTCACGAAAAACGCTGCTATATCTGGAGTACCAGGTGACCCAATCGTAACGATCTCCCCATCCACCTCGGTAAACCTCCCACGCCACCTGGGCGTCACACGCCAAAAATATGGCCGTGCGGCGTGACGCCGCACGGCCATGGACGGACATCGCCGGCTCAGCACTCGCCGGGCGCTGCCCGGTCGATCAGCACTCGGCGGGCTTGAGCCAGGAGCACTCGAGGTCGGCCGTCGCGGTCTCACCCGTCGAACGGAGCTGCGACACCGCGTCCACCGGCGCGGTCCGCGAGAACTGGGCGAGCCGGATGGCGATCTTGTCCTCGATGTCCTTCGGCGAGCTCGACAGGAACTGGTTGAGCATGATGGAGAACACCAGCGGCTCGCCCTCCGCGCTGTTCACGTAGCCCGACAGCGACGTGACGCTGGTCAGCGACCCGGTCTTGGCGTGCACGTTGTTCGCCGCGGCGGTGTTACGCATCCGGCTGCGCAGCGTGCCGCCGGTGAAGCGGTCGGCGTTGCCCGCGATGGGCAGCGCGTCGTACCAGGTCTTGAACCACGGCTTGGCGCGTACGGCGCTCAGGAGCTGGGCGATCGAGGTCGGCGTGAAGCCGTCGCGGCGCGAGAGGCCGGAGCCGTCACGCATGTTGAGCACCTGCACGCCGTTGGCCTTGGCGAAGTCGGTGGTCACCTTGAGCCCGGCCGCCCAGGTGCCCTGGCCGGAGACCTTGCGGCCCATCGCCTTGGTCAGGATCTCGGCGTGGATGTTGTTGCTCAGCTTGAGGAAGGGCACCAGCAGCTCGCTCAGCGGCATCGACTGGTGCTCGGCCAGCGTGGCGGCGCCGGACGGAGCCGCGCCGGTGACGGTCGGGCCCGCCACGCGGACGCCGTGCTTGGCCAGCGCCTTGCGGAACAGCGACGCCACATAGCGGGTGGGGTCGTCGACGGCCACCCACTCCTGGTACGGGTCGGCCACGGTGCCGGTGATGACCACGGTGTTCGTGGAGTGCTGCCGTTCGATGAGCACGTCGGTCGTGGTGCCCACGGTGGCCTTGTTGACGATCTTCAGGTAGTCGGTCTCGGGCGTGGTCGACACCTTGACCTGGCCGCCGGCGGCCGCCACCGAGACGATCACCGAACCGGCGTCGTAGTCCCGGTCCGGGGAGGCGGTCAGCGCGGAGATCTGCGCCGCGTAGTAGGCCGTCTCGTCGTCCCAGGTCCAGTCGTTGCCGAGCCGTACGGAGTCGAACCACGTGTCGTCGGCGACCAGCTTGCCCGCGACCAGCTTGATGCCCGCGGCGGCGACCTTGGCGGCCAGCGCGTCGTAGTCCTCGGCCAGCATCGTCGGATCGCCGGTGCCGCGCAGGACCAGGTCGCCGGTCAGAACGGAGCCGAGCTTGCGCCCGCCGCTCAGCACGGTGGTGGGGAAGCGGTAGTCGAGGCCGAGCGTGTCGACGGCGGCGGCGGAGGTGAACAGCTTGGTGTTGGACGCCGGGATCATCAGCTTGCCGGCGTCGGTGGCGTACAGCTCGTCGCCCTTGGCCGCGCTCTTGACGACCACGCCGGCCCGGCCGACGGTGAGCCGCGAGTCGGCGAGGATCTGGTTGATGTCCTGGGTCAGGTCCGCGACGCCCGCCGAGGGGTCGACCGCGACGGCGGGTGAGGAGGGGCTGGACGCCCACGCGAGGGCCGCGACGAGCGCGCCCGCGACGAGGGATGCTGAGGTGCGCCGCATGGAGTCTCCAATGAGGGCTGGGGGTCTCACCTGGGAGCATGAGGCAGCGCACGCAGCCTGTAATACGCAAATATCCGTATATTTCGAGTCGGCTGTACGGCAGGCGCCGCCCACGGTCAGCCTGACAGGAGGCCCTCGCCCACGAAAGACGGCGCGCTTACGTGAGCTGGCCCGCGTTCACCAGGAAGCCGCAGTCGCCGAAGGAGATCTCGTCACCCGACTTGATCTTGGCGGGCCCCACCAGTCGCCAGCCGTTCAGCCGCGTGCCGTTGAGCGAGCCCAGATCGACCAGCATCCAGCCGCCGTCGTCCTCGCGCCGCAGCTCGGCGTGCACCCGTGAGACCGTCAGGTCGGACAACACCAGGTCGCAGGCCGACCCGCGGCCGACCACGTAACGGACGCGGTGGTCGTCGGGCAGGGCCAGCCGGGGCAGGCGCGGCTTGCGCCAGGCCGCCTGGAGGCGGGTGGTGAAGTCGGAGGCGCTGGACACCGCGTCGGTCAGCCGCTGGCGGAACGTCCGGCGGCGGGGCAGATCGGCGACCAGGTCGTCGAGCTCGTGCCGGTTGCGCGCCCGGAGCGCTTGATCCACCCGGCCGACGAAGGTGTCGTGGGAGATCCGCCCTTCGACGGCACGGTCGCGGAGCTCGTCGATCGCGCGATCGCGTTCCCCGTCGGACGCGCGGAACGGTGGATGCGTCGAGCTCATGCCCCGAGTATCGGCCTGAACCGCGTCCCCTGTCCAGAATATGCGGATCTCTTGCGTCGACCATACTCAGTATGCATACTCAGTATCCATGTCGATCAGACACGGACTGCTCGCGTTGCTGAGCAGGGGGCCGCGTTACGGCTACCAACTCCGGGTGGAATTCGAGGCGTCGACGGGGGCGACCTGGCCGCTCAACATCGGCCAGGTCTACACGACGCTCTCCCGGATGGAGCGTGACGGCCTCGTCGAGCCCGGCGGGGCCGACGAACAGGGGAGGGCCGTCTACACGGTCACCGAGGCCGGTCGGGCCGAGCTGGGGCGATGGTTCAGCACCCCCGTCGACCAGACCGACCGGCCTCGGGACGAACTGGTCATCAAGCTCGCCATGGCCGTCGCCGCCGGCGACGTCGACGTCTCGGCGGTGATCCTGGCCCAGCGCACCGCCACCATGCGTGCGCTGCAGGAGCTGACCAGGGCGAAACGGGCGAACACCGAGGGGCTCGGGCAGCGGCTCGTCCTCGATTCATTGATCTTTCAGGCCGAGGCGGAACAGCGCTGGCTGGACCACTGCGAGGCCGTTCTCAAGGAGAAGAGCACATGACTGTGATGAGGTTGGATGAGGTGACGCGCGTGCACGGCCAAGTGCACGCGCTCAAGGGGGTGAGCCTCGAAGTCTCCGGCGGCGAGCTGGTCGCCGTCATGGGCCCGTCAGGCTCCGGCAAGTCGACCCTGCTCAACCTCGCGGGCGGCCTCGACCGGCCGACCTCGGGCAGCGTGACGATCGAGGGCACGGACCTGGCCACCGTGACGGACCTGGCGGCGCTGCGGCGCGGCAGCGTCGGGTACGTCTTCCAGGACCTGAACCTGATCCCGTCGCTCACGGCCGCCGAGAACGTGATGTTACCGAGAGAGCTCGACGGCGTCCGCTCCCGGCAGGCCCGGGAAGAGGCGCTGGCCGTACTGGCCTCGGTGGGGGTGGACCACATCGCCGACCGCTTTCCCGAGGAGTTGTCCGGCGGGCAGCGGCAGCGCGTGGCGATCGCCAGGGCACTGGTCGGCGAGCGGCGCCTGGTGCTGGCCGACGAGCCGACGGGCGCGCTGGACACGGCGAGCGGCGACGAGATCCTGCGCCTGCTGCGCGAGCGCTGCGACGCGGGTGCGGCGGTGCTGCTGGTCACCCACGAGCCCCGCTACGCCGGGTGGGCCGACCGCGTGGTGTTTCTGCGCGACGGGGAGATCGCCGACTCGACGGCCGTGCCTCTGGAGAGCGCCCGATGAGCGCGTTCGCCGCCGCACTGCGGATCTCCCGCAGGGACGCGGTGCGGTTCAAGGGACGGACAGCACTGATCATGGTGATGATCGGCCTGCCGGTGCTGCTCATCACCGGCGTGCTCACGGGGTACGCCACCATCGATGTGGACGCCCGCGAGGGGCTGACCACCCGGTTGGGGTCCGCGGACGCGTGGATCGGCACCAGCAGGTTCGGGTCTATCGAGCAGGACCCCTTCGGCATGAGCTGGACGTCGGGCAGTGGAGAGCCGTCCACGGACTCACCAGGGACGCAGGCAAAGGTTGCCGCGCTGGTCGACGGCCGGATCATCCCCTACAACGAGGACTACGGGGAGTTCCAGGACAAGGACGGCTACGACCGGGTGAGTGCCGTCGAGGTGGACCTGCGCGACCCGATGACCCGGGGAATGCGGCAACTGAAGGAGGGCCGGTTCCCGGCGTCGCCCAGCGAGGTGGTGGCGACGCCCGCGCAACTGCTGAGGCAAGGAGCGAAGGTAGGCGACACGATCAGCGTCACCCGGCGGAACACGCGGGTGCGTGTGGTCGGCGTGATCGAGAATCCCAGCAGACCCGGCTCCGCCGAGATCATCGGCTTCCAGGGCGTGCTCCTGCTGGACAAGGTTGGTGGCCTCGGCGCCGGCTGGCTCGCGGACACCACCGCGCCGCTCGACTGGGCGCGCGTGCAGGGGCTGAACAGACACGGGCTGCTCGTCCGTTCCAGAGCCGTCATTGAGAACCCGCCCGCCGGCGTCATCCTCGACAGCCCGGACGGCACCGCCCCGATCAAGACCGCGCTCGCCGTCGTCTTCATCGTCATGGAGACGGTGCTGCTGGCCGGGCCCGCGTTCGCCGTGGGGCTGCGGCGGCGGCGACGGGAGCTGGCCGTGATCGCGGCGCAGGGCGGCTCGGGCGCGCACCTGCGGGCCATCGTGCTGGCCGACGGGCTGGTGCTCGGCGGCGTGGCGGCCCTGGCGGGGACGGTCCTCGGCATCGGCGGCGCCCTTGCGGCGGTGCCGCTGGTCGGGCAATGGGTCGGGCAGCTCGGCCCGTTCGAGGTACCGTGGGCGAGCGTCGCGGGCGTGGCCGTGCTGGGCGTGGTGAGCGGGCTGATCGCCGCCCTCGTACCCGCCGTGCAGGCCGCCCGGCAGAGTCCCGCCCAGGTGCTGGCGGGCCGGACGGGCGAGTCCCGCGACCGTGCCGGTCGTCCCGTGCTCGGCCTCGTACTCGTGGTGGCCGGGTTGGTCCTGACCGCGCTCAGTCTGCGCGGTGAGGAGCTGCCGGTCGTGGCGGCTCTCGGGCTGGTCGTGCTGGGGCTGGTCGCGTTGATGCCGTGGCTGGTCCGCCGCACGGCCCGGCTCGCCGCCCGCCTGCCGCTCCCGCTGCGCCTCGCGGTCCGCGACGCCTCACGCCACCGCTCCCGTACGGCCTCCGCCGCCGCAGCCGTCATGGCGGCCACGGTGGCCGCGGTCGGGTTCAGCATCGGACTCGCCAGCAGTTCCGCGGGACGGGAGGCCGCTTACCATCCCTATGCCCCGGTCGGCAGCATCAAGATCGAAGGCGCCGACCTGGACGACAGCGGCTGGGCCAAGCTGCGGACGGCGGCCGCACGGCAACTGGGCGGGGCCCGGACGGTTCCCGGTGCGTATCCGGTGGACACCAAGGGCCGTGGAACCTGGATCGATCTCGGCCGCAACTGTGGCGAGCGGTGTGACCCCAGCGTCTCCTATGGAGGCGAGGTGCCGGTCGGCGATGCGCAACTGCTCGCGCTCATCCAGGGACGGCAGGATCCGCGGGCCGCCGCGGCGCTGGCCGCGGGCAAGATCGTGGTGTTCGATCCGGAGCTGATCAAGAACGGTCTGGCGACCCTGCAGGTCATGAACCGGGACGACGAGGGCGTGGTCAAGCCCAAGCGGCTGCCCGCCGTGCTCGCGAGCGCCGCCGACCCGCACGTCGGGGGCGGGGTGGTGCCGCCGGCCGCGCTGGCGTCCATCGGAGTGCAGGTCAAGGAGCGGCGGCTGTACGCCATGTACCGCCCCGCGGATCAGGAGCAGCTGACCCGGGATCTCTCGGCGATCAGCGGCAGGATCGATCTCTACGTCCAGCGCGACCAGGGCGAAGATCTCATACCCATGCTCTGGATATTGCTGGGCGTCGCCATGGTGCTGGTGCTCGGCGGCACGTTCGCAGCCACCGGGCTCGCCGCGGCCGACATGCGCCGCGACCTGGACACCATGTCGGCGGTCGGGGCGCCGTCCCGCAGCCGGCGGCTGGTGATAGCCGGTCAGGCGGGTTACATTGCCGGGCTGGGCGCGGTGGTCGGCGTCGTGGCGGGGGCCGTGGCCGGGATCGCGCTGTCCTGGCCGATGGCCATCGGACATCGAGCCGGGGACGCGTTCCCGTTCGATCCCGGGCCGACGACGATCGCCGTCCCGTGGCTGTTCCTGGCCGCGCTCGTGCTGGGCCTGCCGCTGCTGGCCGCGCTGGTGGCCGGGTTGTCCGCCAGGACGCGGCTCGTACTGGCCCGCCGCCTGACGTAGGGCCCACGGGAGGGCGCACCTCCCGGCTCCCGGTCTGCCGGCTCCCGGACGACGACCGCGGTCCGCCCGAGGCGGGCCGCGGTC
>NZ_JAHKRM010000110.1 GCF_019396345.1 Nonomuraea guangzhouensis
CTAGTGTCATGCGCCTGAAATTCGCCGGAGATATTTAGCGAGGGATTCAAGTATCTCTTCGGCGGTCTTCTTCCACACGAAGGGGCGGGGATTGTCGTTCCACTGAGCGATCCAGTCCCGGATGTCTTGCTCCAGGGACTGGACGCTCTTGTGCACTCCACGGCGGATCATCTGGTCGGTCAGGAAGCCGAACCAGCGCTCGACCTGGTTGATCCACGAGGAGCCGGTCGGGGTGAAGTGCAGGTGGAAGCGAGGGTGGCGGGCCAGCCATGCTTTGATCGCCGGAGTCTTGTGGGTGCCGTAGTTGTCGCAGATCAGGTGAACGTCCAGCTCGGCCGGCACCGTCTTGTCGATCGTGATCAGGAACTTCTTGAACTCGGTGGCGCGGTGCTGGCGGTGCAGTTCCCCGATGACGCTGCCGTCGGCGACGTTGAAAGCGGCGAACAGGCTGGTGATCCCGTTACGGACGTAGTCGTGGGTGCGCCGCTCGGGCATGCCCGGCATCATCGGCAACACCGGCTGCGACCGATCCAGCGCCTGGATCTGGGACTTCTCATCCACACACAGCACCACCGCCCGCTCGGGCGGGTGGTGATACAGGCCGACCACATCGACGACCTTCTCCACGAACAACGGATCCGTCGACAGCTTGAAAGTGTCGGCCTGGTGCGGCTTGAGCCCGAAGTCCCGCCAGATACGCCCGATCGTCGACTTGCTCAACCCGCTACGTTCGGCCATCCGGGCGCGCGACCAGTGCGTGGCGTTCTTCGGCGCCTCCTCCAACGTGGCCACCACGACCTGCTCGACCTGATCCAGAGTGATCGACGGCGGCCGACCGGGCCGCTGCTCATCGATCAGCCCGTCCAGCCGTAACCGGATGAACCGATGACGCCACTTCGACACCGTGTCCGGGTGCACCCGCAACTCGGCGGCGATCCGCTGATTGTCCTTACCGTCCGCACACGCCAGCACGATCTTCGAGCGCATCGCCAAGACCTGCGAGGACTTCGCCCGCCGGGCCCACCGCTGCAGTACCACCCGCTCGTGGTCGGTCACCGTCAACTCCGCCTTGGGCCGCCCCACGCGGGACCCATCGGCCAACCCGTCCAGCCTGCCCTCGGCAAAGGCGGCACGCCACTTACGCACCGTGCCCACGGCGATGCCCAACTCCCGCGCCACCTGCGCATTACTGGCCCCCGGCTCCGCGCAGGCCAGCACGATCTTCGCCCGGATCGCCAACCTCGATGGCTCTGCCGACATGCCGACCAGCCGAGCTCGCTCGACTTCGGTCAGATGGATCTCCAACGCCAGCGGTCCCGAATGCGCCATGCCCACAAGAATAGAAACTTATCCGGCGAATTTCAGGCGCATGACACTAG
>NZ_JAHKRM010000111.1 GCF_019396345.1 Nonomuraea guangzhouensis
GCGCCGGTGTCATCGAGTGGGGCGAAGCCGACCTCGTCGATGACGATCAAATCGGCGCGCAGCACGTTCTCGATCACCCGGCCGACGGAGTTGTCGGCCAGCCCCCGATAGAGCGTCTCGACCAGTTCGGCGGCAGTGAAGTAGCGGACCTTGTGGCCGGCCTGGATGGCGGCGACGCCCAGCGCGATGAGGCTGTGCGACTTGCCGGTGCCGGCCGGGCCGACCGCGCAGTAGTTCTCCGCCGCCCGGATCCACTCCAAGCTGGCCAGGTAGTCGAACGTCGCCTTCGGGATCGAGGAGGCGGCGACGTCGAACTCCTCGATGGTCTTGAGCACCGGGAAGGCGGCGGCCTTCATCCGAGCGCGGGCGTTGGAGGCATCACGCGCCGCCAGTTCGGCGTCGATGAGCGTGCGCAAGAACTCCTCAGGGTTCCAGCGTTGCGTGCGGGCGGTGACCAGCAGTTCCGGCGCCAGCCGGCGGATCGTGGACAGCTTCAGGCGGCGTAGCCCGCCATCGAGGTCGGCGGCCAGCGGTGCGGGCGTGGGCGCGGTCATGACACCTGTCCGATCTTGTCCAGGGTGTACTCGGTCAGCGACCGGGTCGGGACCGGCGGCAGCTCCAGGACCAGCGCCTGGCCGGCGGGCGCCGGCTGCGGGGTCCCGGCCCCGGCAGCCAGGATCGAGCGGACATCCTCGGCCCGCCAGCGGCGAAAGGTCACCGCCCGCTCCAGCGCCGCGACCAGCACCTGCTCACCGTGCGCGGCCCGCAGAGCAGCCAGCTCGACCAGGTCACCGGCCAGCCGGGTATTGCCTGCGGCAGCCGAGCCGGTCAGGAACGCCTCGGCCGCCGGGCCGAGCGCCAGGAACGCTTTCTCCGCCGTGGTCCGTGGCCGGGCGGCGCGGCGTGGTGCGGGCCGGGGACCGCCATAGTGCTCATCGGCCACCGACGCCTCGCCGGGCGCGACCGCCAGGTGGTCGGCCACGATCTCGCCGGTGGCCAGGTCGCAGATGAGCACCTGCCGCCTTCCTCGGTCACCGCTACCCGGGTGCCGATCAGCCGCGTGGGCACCGAGTAGCGGGCCGAGCCGAACCGCACGCACGACAGCCGGTCGACCTTGCGGGTGACCGGAGCTTTGCCGATCGCCGGCCGCAGCGACGGCAGTGCGGTCAGCAGTTCCCGCTCGCCGGCCAGCCGCTCGGCGGGGATGGCGCAGATCTCCGAGTGCGTCACCGTGTTGACCTCGGCGCACCACTGGCGGGCGGTCACGTTGGC
>NZ_JAHKRM010000112.1 GCF_019396345.1 Nonomuraea guangzhouensis
CTAGTGGGCCGTCCCGGAACGTTGACCGGGTAATTGATCTCGGCTGGTGAACCCGTCAGGCTGGCTGCCTCTGAAAGCTGGGAGGTAGTCGTGGCTCGTCCACCGGATGTGTTCGTCCGGCCCTTGTCGATGGAGGAGGGCCGAAAGATCCAGCGCATCACCCGGACTGCGAAGGACCCGGTCAAGCTGCGCCGGGCGATCGTGGTGATGATGTCTGGCCAGGGCCAGAGCGTGCCGGACATCACCTCGTTGATGCAGGTCGGTGAGGATTACGTGCGCGATGTCATCCACGCCTTCAACGAGCGGGGGTTCGACGCGCTGGACCCAAAATGGAGCGGGGGCCGGCCACCGGCGATCAGTGAGCAGGTGCGCGAGCACATCTGCCTGATCGCCCGGACGGTCCCCGCCGAGTGGGGCATCACCGGCCACTCCACCTGGAGCTTGCGCACCTTGGCCGAACACCTCGTCGCCCGCGGTGTGGTGGACGCCCTTAGCCGCGAGCACCTGCGGCGCATCCTGCGCAAGGGCGGCGTGAGCTGGCAGACCACCACCACGTGGAAGGCGTCCAACGACCCGCACTTCATCGCCAAGATGCAGCGGGTGCTGGAGTTATACGACCACCCACCCGCCGACGGGAAGGTGATCTGCGTCGATGAGTTCGGCCCGTTGAACCTGCTGCCCCGCAAGGGTAAACGGTGGCGGCCGGCCGGAAGTCCGGCCCGGCTGCGGGCCACCTACAACCGCTACTTCGGCGTCATGCACATGCTCGCCGCGCTGGATCTGGCCACCGGCAAGCTGTACTACCGCATCCGTCGGCGAAAGCGGTGGCGGGAGTTTCTGTCCTTCCTCAAGACCCTGCGCTCACGGTGGCCCGGCGAGAGGCTTTATGTGATCATGGACAACTACTCGCCGCATAAGCATCCCCAGGTCCGGGCCTGGGCCGCCGACAACGACGTCGAGCTGGTGTTCCTGCCGACCTACGGCTCGTGGTTGAACTGGATCGAATCCGAGTTCGCCGCCCTGCGTTATTACGCCTTGAACGGCACCGATCACCGTTCCCATGACGAGCAGAACACGGCGATCGGTGGCTACGTCCGCTGGCGCAACGCCCGTGCCCAACCAAAGACCAGCTTCGCCGCCACTTCACCTATCCGAAGCTGGACCAGTTACCCGGCCAAGGTTGCGTGACGGGCCACTAG
>NZ_JAHKRM010000113.1 GCF_019396345.1 Nonomuraea guangzhouensis
GACTCCGTTGCCCAATTCGGTGGGTCATGCGGTGAGTGTCAGGTCGAGGCGCGCGAAGTGTGAGACTCGGGTCGCGCCGAGGGGTGTCTGGGTGAGCCAGGCGTCCAGGCGGATGAGGTTGATCGCGGCTGCTGACAGCGCGTTGGCCAGGTGGGTCTTGTTCAGGCCGAGGTATCGAGTCCGGCGGATACCGGCGCGGACGGCTTGGGAGATGGTCCCCTCGACACCGGCCCGGATCTTGTAGCGCTCTTTCCAATCGTCGGTGAGCTGCTCGCGGCGGGCGCGTTCCAGAGCCTCGTGCTGAGCCTTGGGGCGGATGGTGAGCTGGCGTAGCCCGATGGCAGCGGTGGTGCATCGCGGACGAAGCGGGCAGGGGCCGCAGTCACGTTTGCGGAAGGCGAGGCGGATCACCGGCGCACCGCGACTGGTCTCCTCGCGCCACTTGCCGCTGGTGTGGCCTGCCGGGCAGATCGCCTGCTGGTTGTCGAAGTCGATGGTGAAGGCGCTCAGGTCGAATCCGTCGTCGCGGCCGGCCTGGCGACTGGTGGAGGCCCGCATGGGTCCCAGCAGGGTGACGTCGTATGTGGTCATGGCCTGCACCAGCAGCGCTGCCGAGGTGTAACCCATGTCGACGGCGTGCTCGGCGGGCAGTAACTCCCGCGCTGCCAGGTCATCCCAGACGAGCGCGGTCAGCTGCGAGTCCTCCACGGTGGCGTCGGTGGTCGCCACATGTGTGATCAGATGAGGGATGCCATCGTCGCAGGTCTCGGTCAGATGGACCTTGTAACCGACCCAGCCGGTCCTACGCTTGACCCCGTACCGAGCCTCGGGGTCATAGGGCGAGGCCAGCCGGAGTCTTCCCGGCGGCAGGTCCTTGCCCTGCCGCACACGCACCTCCCCATCGGTCCGGTAGTACTGCTGGATCCACGCCTCGCGCAGCACCTGCACCGCCGGGACCTGCCGCAGCCAGGCCGGAGCGCCGCGGTCATAAATCCGCTCCAGTAGCCGGTAACCGTCCGCGCCGACCTGGATCAGGTAGCCTGCACGCGCCGCTTCTCCGTCAGGCAGCCGGTAGGCATCCACCCGCTCCCCGTAACGCTGCTGCCATGCGGCCGGAGCCCACGCCGCCAGCCAGCCCGGCTCACAGGC
>NZ_JAHKRM010000114.1 GCF_019396345.1 Nonomuraea guangzhouensis
GCAGGCGCTGATCAGCGTGGTCGCCACCAGCTACCTGCTGGGGGTGTCGACGCGGCGGGTGGACAAGCTGGTCGAGCAGCTCGGCATCAAGCACATCTCCAAGAGCCAGGTCTCGCAGATGGCCAAGACGCTGGATGAGCAGGTGGAGGCGTTCCGGACGCGGGCGTTGGACGCCGGCCCGTACACCTTCGTGTGGCTGGACGCCTTGACGCAGAAGGTGCGCGAGGGTGGGCGCACGATCAACGTGCACGCCCTGGTGGCCACCGGCGTCAACGCCAACGGCCAGCGCGAGGTCCTCGGCCTGGACGTCACCAGCGCCGAGGACGGCGCCGGCTGGCTGGCCTTCCTGCGCGGCCTGGTCGCTCGCGGCCTGTCCGGTGTCCAGCTGGTCGTCTCCGACGCCCACCGCGGGCTGGTCGAGGCGATCGGCGCCGCCCTGCCGGGCGCGGCCTGGCAGCGCTGCCGCACCCACTGGAGCCGTCAAGAATCAAGGTGTCGATTCTGTGACACGTGGGATGTCGTGGTGCGGTGTGATGGCGTTCAGGAGCGCGTCGGCGCTGGAGTATCGGGTTGCGGATCGGGTGACGGCGTAGCCGGTCTCCTCCAGCAGCGGGCGAACCCAGAGCTTGGCGTTGCCGATAGTTCGTCGGCTCACTTGAAACAGTTCGGCTACGACCTGCCAGGTGCAGACTTTGCGCATGCCGAGGATGACCGCCAGGACGCGCTCGGCGTCGGTGATTTTCTCCTGGAAGATGCCTCCGCGGGCGCCGGCCTGCCGGTCACCGCCGCGCTGGCGATGCTTGCGCCGCTCGGCCTCGGCGGCCTGCCGCAGCGACAGCCGCTCGATCAGTGCGGCCAGTTCCGGGCGACTCATCCCGGTCAGTGCCGGATCTCCGAGCAGCGCCAGCCGGTTCGGCCGTGTCGGGACGATGTTGCTGTCCAGGAAGTCGCGGAGCGCACCGGCGCTGGAGAAGCGCAGCACGGTGGGGTCGATCTTGAGTTTGCGGGCGGCCAGGAGCTTGCCGGTCTCGGTGACCGCCTGGCCGATCGGGGGCTGGCTGATCTCGAGCAGCTCC
>NZ_JAHKRM010000115.1 GCF_019396345.1 Nonomuraea guangzhouensis
GTCATCTACACCTCCGGCACCACCGGACGCCCCAAAGCCACCCTCATCACCCACCACAACCTCACCACACTCCACACCGCCTGGTCCCACACCCACTACACCCCCACCGACCACCACCGCTGGCTCTGCCTCACCAGCATCAGCTTCGACGTCTTCACCGGCGACCTCATCCGCGCCCTCACCACCGGCGGCACCCTCATCCTCGCCCCCACCCACCTCCACCTCGACACCCCCACCTGGACACACACCCTCCACACCACCCACACCACCGCCCTAGAAACCGCCCCCCGCTACATCGACCAACTCACCACCCACCTGTCCACCACCAACACCAACCTCCCCCACCTCCGCCTCCTCATCGCCACCACCGACACCTGGCACACCACCAACGCCACCACCACCCAAAACACCCTCAAACACACCACCCTCCTCACCGCCTACGGCATCACCGAAACAACCATCGACACCACCTACACCAACCTCACCACCCACCTCACCACCAACCCCCCACCACACCCCGGACCCACCCCCATCGGCAAACCCCTCCCCAACACCCACACCCACATCCTCAACCCCCACCTCCAACCCGTCCCCATCGGCATCCCCGGCGAACTCCACATCAGCGGCACAGGCCTCACCCGCGGCTACCACAACCAACCCGCCCTCACCGCCCAACGCTTCATCGCCGCCCCCAACGGCCAACGCCTCTACCGCACCGGCGACCAAGCCCACTGGAACCCCAACAGCCACATCCACTTCCTCGGCCGAAACGACCACCAAATCAAACTCCGCGGCTACCGCATCGAACCCACCGAAATCCAACACGCGCTGACCA
>NZ_JAHKRM010000116.1 GCF_019396345.1 Nonomuraea guangzhouensis
TCCCGGGGCAGGGTGCGGATGAACTGCACCATGAGGAAGATGAAGAACGCGTCGGTGGCCAGGAACTTCGGCACGATCAACGGCCAGATCGTGTTGATCCAGTCGAGCTTGGAGAACACGATGTACTGCGGCACGACCGTCACGTGATACGGCAGCATGATCGAGCCGAGCATGAGCGCGAACCACAGCTTCTTCAACGGGAAGTTCAGCCGGGCGAAGGCGTAGGCGGCCAGCGAGCAGGCGACCAGGTTCGCCACCACCGTCAGGGCCGTCAGCACCGCGGAGTTCCACAGGTAGTAGCCGAAGGAGTGCTTGAGCGCGCTCCAGCCCTCGCTGTAGTTCTCCAGCGTGAAGGCGCTCGGCCACAGGCCGGGCTCGCGGAAGATGAGATCCTCCGGCTTCAGCGAACTGGACACCATCCACAACAGCGGATAGAGCATGACCAGGCCGAAGCCGATCAGCAGCAGATGCTTGAGCAGGCGGCTGCCCCGCGGGAGCGGGCGGAACAGCAGCGGAGCCGGCTTACTTCGTGTCGCCATAGAAGACCCAATACTTCGACGCGAGGAAATTCACGCCGGTCAGCCCGGCGATGATGAGCAGCAGGACCCACGCCATCGCGGCCGCGTAGCCCATCTCGTAACTCTTGAAGCCCTTCAGATACAGATAAAGCGTGTAGAACAGCGTCGAGTCGACCGGGCCACCCGTGCCGCTGCTGACGATGAACGACTGGGTGAACGACTGGAACGACTTGATCACCTC
>NZ_JAHKRM010000117.1 GCF_019396345.1 Nonomuraea guangzhouensis
GCCGCAGCGACGGCAGTGCGGTCAGCAGTTCCCGCTCGCCGGCCAGCCGCTCGGCGGGGATGGCGCAGATCTCCGAGTGCGTCACCGTGTTGACCTCGGCGCACCACTGGCGGGCGGTCACGTTGGCGGCGAGCAGGTCGTCGAAGGGCGCGTGCGGCACGACCAGATCACGTTTGGCATAGCCGACCAGGTTTTCCACGATGCCCTTCGATTCCGGGTCGGCGGCCTCGCACCAATCGGGCCGGAAGCCGTAGTGGGTGGCGAAGCGCACGTAGTCACCAGTGGGGATGACCTTGTTGGCCACCACGCCGCCCTTCAGGCAACCCATCCGATCGGCCAGCACCACCTTGGGCACCCCGCCGAGTTCCTCGAAGCACTCGGCCAGCAACGCCAGCGTGGTGGCGGCCCGCTCGTTGTCGGCGAAGCGCACGAAACGGAAGCGCGACCAGGCCAGCACCGCGCAGAACACGTGCAGCCCGCCGCCCGCGTCGCCCCAGTCGATGACCAGCATCTCGCCCGGCGTCCAGACCGCTGGCCGCCGCCCGCGATGGTGGCCGCGCCGCCACGTCTTCTTCGCCTCGGCGACCAGCCGCCGGAAGTTGCGCGCCGATCCCTCATACCCGGCGGCCTGGGCCAGCGGCAGCAGCCGTTTGGCCGACATCTTCCCGGCCGTGCTCTGGACCTTCTCGGCCACCAGATCGGCGACCGCATCGAAGTTGTGCTCGCGCCGTCTGCGGCCCGG
>NZ_JAHKRM010000118.1 GCF_019396345.1 Nonomuraea guangzhouensis
CACCAGGGGTCTCGGATGCTGTTCTACCGTGCTGCGGTCGATTTGTCGCGTTCAACGCTGAACTACGTGGCTGGATTGGTGCGCCGGCACCGTAGGGCCATCGGGTCCCTCTGGCGGCGCCTCAATCCGGGTCAGCAAGCCCTGATGGTGCTGGTCTACTTGCGCAAGGGCGAGACGTTCGCCGAGCTGGGAGCCGGTTTCGGCGTATCCACCACCACCGCATGGCGGTATGTGGAGGAGACGGTAATGCTCCTGTCGGCGCGATCTCCGAAGCTCGGACAGGCGTTACGAAAGGCCGTCATGGATGGGCTGCACTACCTGGTGCTGGACGGGACGCTCATTCACACCGACCGGATCAAGGCCGATCGGCCGTTCTATTCCGGCAAGCACCGTGTCCACGGGATGAACATCCAGGTCATCGCCTCACCGGACGGCACGATCCTGTGGACTTCAGGAGCGCTGCCCGGCAAGGCCCATGATCTGACCGCCGCCCGCGTTTGGGGCATCCTGCGTGCGCTGGAACGGATGGGGATCCTCACTCTCGCCGACAAGGCCTACCAGGGCGCAGAAGGCCCGGTCATCACGCCCTACAAGGGCAAGAACAAGCCCGAGTCGCAGAAACTGGCCAACCGCTCACACGCTCGACTTCGCGGCCC
>NZ_JAHKRM010000119.1 GCF_019396345.1 Nonomuraea guangzhouensis
CCGCCACCCGCAGGTCGCCGCGGACCAGCGTCAGATCGGAGGCCTCGATCGCGGCATCCGTGCCGGTGCCCATCGCCAGCCCGAGATCGGCCTGGGCCAGTGCGGCGGCGTCGTTGACGCCGTCGCCCACCATGGCCACCACCTTGCCCTCGGTCTGCAGCCGCTTGACCACATCCACCTTGTCGGCGGGCAGCACCTCGGCGATGACCTCGTCGATGCCCACCTCGGCGGCCACCGTACGGGCCACGGCCTCGTTGTCACCGGTCAAGAGGACCGGCGTCAGGCCGAGGCCGCGGAGCTGCGCGATGGCCTCCTTGCTGGTCGGCTTGACCACATCAGCGACCACGAGCACGGCGCGGGCCTGACCGTCCCAGCCCACCGCCACCGCCGTGCGGCCCGCGGCCTGCTCGTCGGCCAGCTTGCGTTCCAGGTCGGCGGGCAGGTGCTGCGACCATTCCGTGAGCAGCTTCGGGCGGCCGACCAGCACCGCGTGCCCGTCGACGATGCCCTGCACGCCGAGTCCCTCGATGTTGGCGAAGTCCTCGACGACGGCGTCGGAGCCGGCCGCCCTGGCGATGGCCTGGGCGATCGGGTGCTCGGAGGCGTGCTCCAGCGCGCCGGCGAGTCTGAGGACCTCGTCGCGGTTCT
>NZ_JAHKRM010000012.1 GCF_019396345.1 Nonomuraea guangzhouensis
GCGCGCGCATGTTCCGCAGCGGGGACCTGGCGCGCCGGCGCGCCGACGGCTCGCTGGAGTTCGCCGGCCGGCGCGACGGGCAGGTGAAGATCAGGGGCCTGCGCATCGAGCTGGGCGAGATCGAGACGGTGCTGTGCCGGCACCCCCACGTCGCGCAGGCCACGGTCGTCGGCGGCGAGGACGGCCGAGGCCTGGTCGGCTACGTGGTGCGGCGCCCGGGCCGCTCCGTCGACCCGGGGGAGTTACGCGAGCACGTCGCCGCCCACCTGCCCGGCTACATGGTGCCCACGTCGATCGTGGCGCTGGCCGTGATGCCGCTGACCCCCAGCGGGAAGGTCGACCGCGCGGCGCTGCCCGCTCCGGAGCCGGCAGCCGCCGCCGGACGCGGGCCGGCCACGCGGCGCGAACGTGTCCTGTGCGAGTTGTTCGCCGGTGTCCTCGGGGTCGCCGAGGTCGGCGCGGACGACGGCTTCTTCGCCCTCGGCGGCGACAGCATCATGGCCATCCAGCTGTCCAGCCGGGCGCGGGCCGCCGGGCTCGGTTTCGCGCCGAGCGACGTCTTCCGGCACCCGACCCCGGCCGGACTGGCCAGAACAGCCGGGAAGAGCGCCGCACGTCCGCCCCTCCGTGACCGGGCCGGCCACGTCGGGCCGACGCCGATGATGCGGTGGCTACGGCGCCTCGGCGGCTCCATCGACGAGTTCAGCCAGGCCATGCTGTTCGAGGTGCCGCCCGGTATCGGCGGGGACGACCTGGCGCTGGCCGTGCGACACGTCCACGATCACCACGACGCGCTCCGGATGCGACTGCTGGACGACTGGTCGGTGGAGATCGCTCCGCCCGGCCGGTCGCCGCACGTACGCCGGGTGGACGCCGCCAGCGCCGACCTGCGCGAACTGGTGTCCACGGAGGCCGCCCGAAGCAGGGCGGAACTGAACCCCCGTACCGGGGACATGCTGCGGGTCGCGTGGCTGGACACCGGCCCGGGCGAGCCGGGACGCCTGCTCGTCACCGTGCACCACCTCGCCGTGGACGCCGTGTCGTGGCGGATCCTGCACGAGGACCTGTACCAGGCGTGGCGTGCCGTCGCCGCCGGGGAACGTCCCCGGCTCGAACCGGTCGGCACGAGCTTCCGTGCCTGGGCGGCCGATCTCGCCCGGCCGGACGCGCACGCGGCGAAGCAGGACGAGCTCCCGCTGTGGCGCTCCATGGTGGAACCCGCGCGCGGCGGGCTCGACCCGGAGCGGGACACCATGCGCGACGCACGAACGATGTCCTTCGTCCTGCCCGCTGACCTGACCGAGCCCCTGCTGACAACCGTGCCGGCCACCCTGCGTGCCGGCGTCGACGACGTGCTGCTGACCGCACTGGCCCTGGCGGCCGGCGAGATCACGGTGGATGTGGAGCGCCACGGCCGGCACCAGTTCGCGGACCTGTCCAGGACCGTCGGGTGGTTCACCGTGATCCACCCGGTACGGCTCGATCCCGGTGCCGGCCGCGATGCCGGCACGGCGCTGCGTTCGGTCAAGGAACACCTGCGTGCGATCCCCGATCACGGCATCGGCTACGGTCTGCTCGCCGACACCGATCCGGTGCTGGCCGCCGCGGGCGCGCCACCGATCGGGTTCAACTATCTCGGCAGGCTGGACACGGTTGGCGGCAAGGACGGGTGGCGGCCGGCCGCCGAGTCCGACGCGCTCGGCAACGGAATGCCACCGGACATGCCTTTCCCGCACGCGCTGGAGATCAGCGCGGCAGTCAGGGAGGGGCCCGAACTCGTGGTCACGCTGATGTGGCCGGAACGGGTCCACTCACCCGACGGGATCCGGGAGTTCGCCGACGCCTGGCGGGCCGCGCTGGCCGAACTCGTGCGCTACTCCGCGCACCCGGACGCGAGCGGCGCGGTGCCGTCGGACTTCCCGCTGGCCGACCTGACCCGGCCGGAGCTGGACCACGTCCTGGGCCAGATCGGTGATCCCGCGGACATCCTCCCGCTCTCCCCGCTGCAGCAAGGGATGCTGTTCCACCACCGGATGAGCGCCGCGTACGGCCCGGACGCGCCTGACGTGTACGCCACCCGGCTCCACATCGACCTGTCCGGCTCCCTGAACCTCCCGGCGCTTCGCGACGCCGCCGACGCGTTGCTGACCCGGTACCCGAACCTCGGCGCCGCGTTTCTCCACAAAGGACTCGACCGCCCGGTGGCCGTCATCCCGAAACAGGTCTCGGCGCCGTGGGGCGCGGCGCGGCCGTTCGATCCGACGTGCCCGCCGCTGCTCCGCTTCGATCTGGCCGGACTCGGCGGCGACCGGCACCGGCTGACGCTCGCCATCCACCACATCCTGTTCGACGGCTGGTCGATGCCGTTGCTGGTGCGCGATCTCTTCCGGCTGTACGCCGGGCACCGGCTCCCGTCCGTGGCGCCGTACCGGGACTATCTGGCGTGGCTGGCCTGTCAGGACCACGCCGCGGCGGAGACCGCCTGGTCGGCCGCGCTGGCCGGCGCCGAGCCGACCCTCGTGACGGGCGGATGCGATCGCGCGCCCTGCCTGCCGGTCCGGCGCACCTTCGAGTGCCCGGCCGAGGAGACGGCCGCGCTGAGTGCTCATGCCCGCCGGGCCGGGGTGACCGTGAACACCCTGGTCCAGGTGGCGTGGGGAAAGGTGCTCGCCGAGGCGACCGGCAAGGACGACGTGCTGTTCGGGGCGGTCGTGTCCGGGCGGCCACCTGAGTTGCCCGGCGTGGAGACCATGGTCGGCCTGTTCGCGAACACGGTGCCGGTCAGGGTACGGGGCGGACCGGCACGGCGGCTCCAGGAGGAGCAGGCGCGGTTGCAGCCACACCACTACCTCGGACTGGGCGAGATCCACCGGCTCATGGGGACCGCGGAGCTGTTCGACTCGCTCGTCGTCTTCGAGAACTACCCACTCTCCGACCTTGCCGCACCGCAGGAGTGCGGGGTGCGGATCACCGCGGTGGACGGCCTCGACGCGGCGCACTACCCGCTCACCCTGATCGTGTCACTCGGCACGACGCTGCGGGGCAGGTTCGAGTTCCGGTCCGACGCCGTCACCGAGGACGCCGCGGCCCGGCTGCTCGATCGGTTCCTGGCCCTGCTGCGGCCCGACAACGGGGAGGTTCGATGACCGGCGACCGAATCGCGGTGCTGGGCGCCGGCGTGATGGGCACCGGCATCGCCACCCTGGCGGTCGGCCGGGGCCTGCCCGTGGTCCTGGTGGATGCGGACCCGGACACGGTCGCCGCGGCGCGAACCCAGGTGTCACGGCAGCTCCGGCTGGCCCGGCTGATGGGACACCTGCCGAGGGAGGAGACCGCGGGCGAGCTGACGACCACGACCCGCGTCGCGGACGTCGCGACGGCGACGGCGGTCATCGAGGCGGTCACCGAACGGATCGGGGCGAAGACCGCGGTGCTGACCGAGGCGGCCGCCGTCACGCGCCCCGGCACGCCGCTGATGTCGAACACGTCGGCGATCCCCATCGGCGAACTCGCCGCATCGGTGCCGCGGCCGGCGGATGTCCTCGGCGTGCACTTCATGAACCCGCCCTATCTCATCAGGACCGTCGAGGTGGTCCGCGGCCCGCGCACGGGGGAGGAGACGATGGCGAAGACCACCGCGCTCCTGGCCGCGCTCGGCCAGGAGGGGGTGATCGTGGGGGACGGGCCCGGGTTCGTGATCAACCGCATCCTGCAGCGCATGATCAACGAGGCCGCCCGGATCGTCGAGGAGGGCGGAGCGTCGCCGGAGTCGGTGGACACGCTCTTCCGGCGCTGTCTCGGACACCGCACCGGCCCCCTGGCCACGGGCGACCTCATCGGCCTCGACAACGTCGTCGACGCGCTGCGGGTCCTGCACGAACGAACCGGCGACGACGGCTACCGCCCGGCCGACCTGCTGCTGGCCAAAGTGCGTGCCGGAGAGTACGGACGCAAGACCGGGCGGGGGTTCTTCGACCACGAAGGGACACCATGACGGACACGCAGATGATCAGCGACGCCCTGCTCGCATTCCTCGACCGGCGAACCGGAACCACCTGGACCGAGGACGCCGACCTGTTCGACTCCGGTGTCGTCTCCTCGCTGTTCGCCCTCGAACTGGTCCTCCACATGGAGAAGAGCTTCGGGGTCAGCGTCGGCGGCGCGGATCTGGCGGTGGAGAACTTCCGCACGGTGAACGCGATGACCGCGCTCGTGCTGCGGCTGCGTGATCCGGATGAGTGAAGTGGCGGACAGCGAAGTGGCGGACATGGTCACCGCCGTCGTGGGTGACCGTGCGGACGGCTGGGACCGGGCCGGACGGCTGCCCGGCGACGTCCTCCGGGAACTCGGCGCGAAGGGCGTGCTGTGTCCGCAGGTCCCGGCCGAGTACGGCGGTCTCGGTCTCACGAGCTTGTGCGCCGGCGAGCTCACCGCGTACGTGGGCAGCCTGTGCGGGTCGCTGCGCAGTGTGATGACCGCGCAGGGCATCTCCGCGTGGACGGTCCAGCGGTTCGGCTCGCCGGCGCAGCAGGCGGCCTACCTG
Source organism: Nonomuraea guangzhouensis (assembly GCF_019396345.1). Taxonomy (GTDB): domain Bacteria; phylum Actinomycetota; class Actinomycetes; order Streptosporangiales; family Streptosporangiaceae; genus Nonomuraea; species Nonomuraea guangzhouensis. Next base: position 4,544 of record NZ_JAHKRM010000012.1, read on the forward strand.
ACCAGGCTGGCCTTCGGGGAGGTGGCCGGCGTCGCGTTCAGCGAGCCGGACGCGGGTAGTGATCTGTCCGCGATGGTCACCCGTATCCGCGACGACGGTGACTCCGTGGTGGTCGACGGGCACAAGGTGTGGGTGACCGGTGCGGCCTACGCCGACCTGCTGGTGGTGTTCGGCAGGTACGGTGGCGGCGCGGCCGCCGTCGTGGTCCCGACCTCCGCCACCGGTGTGGCGGTCGAGCGGGTGCCCGATCCGCTCGCGTGCCGTGCGGCAGGGCACGCCGACGTCCGGCTGGACTCGGTGCGCGTGCCGGCCGACTGCCTGCTCGGCGGTGTCGGCCTGGTGGACTCCGCGTTGACCTACGGCAGGTTGTCGGTGGCATGGGGATGCGTCGGCATCCTGCGGGCCTGCCTGTCGGCCACCGCCCGGCACGCGAAGTCCAGACGCCAGTTCGGCAAGCGGCTCGCCGACCACCAGCTCGTCGCCAGGCAGCTGGCCGAGCTGTTCGTCGCCGAGCAGGCGGCGACTCGGGTCTGCGAGCACGCCAGCCGGTGCTGGGACGCCGGTACGCCGGACCTGGTGACGGCCGCGCTGCTCGCCAAACACCTGTGTGCGGGCCACGCCGCTCGCGGCGCCTCGTCGGCCGTGCAGGTGCTGGGGTCGGCGGGCGTCCGCGACGGCGGTGCGGTCGCGAGGGCGTACCGCGACGCCAAGGCCATGGAGATCATCGAGGGCAGCAACGAGATCTGCCAGCTGGCCCTGGCCGAACACGCGTTGGGAGTGTGGTCGTGAGCGGCCTGGTGAAGTGCCTGGTCTGGGATCTCGACCAGACCTTGTGGCGCGGTGTGCTGCTCGAGGACGGCGAGGTCGAACTCCCCGAGGAGATCCGCGCGGTGATCGTCGAACTGGACGCCCGCGGCATTCTCCAGTCGGTGGCCAGCCGGAACGATCACGACAAGGCGTGGGCGCGGCTCGCGGAACTCGGCATCGCCGACTTCTTCGTACTGCCCCGCATCGGCTGGGGACGCAAGTCCGATGCCGTGCGCGAGATCGCCGACGCGCTCGGCTTCGCATACCGGACGATCGCCTTCATCGACGACCAGCCCGCCGAGCGCGCGGAGGTCACCCACCACCTGCCCGACGTCCGGAGCTACCCGGCGGAGCGGGCGACGGGGCTGCCGGCGCTGCCGGAGTTCACACCGCCGGTGGTCACGGCCGACGCCGCCGCCCGGCGCCGGAGGTACCAGGCCGGTTTCCGGCGCGAGGCGGCGCGGATCGCGTTCACCGGCCCCGACGAGGAGTTTCTCCGCACTCTGGACATCGTCCTGCGGCTCAGCAGGGCGACTCACGCGGACATCGCGCGACTCGAGGAGCTGACCTTACGCACCAGCCAGATGAACGCGACCGGCGTGCACTACTCCGAAGAGGCGTTGCGGGAGCTGGTGACCGACCCGGGACATGAGGTCCTCGTGGCCACCATGACCGACCGGTTCGGCGCACACGGTCCAGTCGGCGTACTGCTCGTCGGGAAACACCCCTCGGTGTGGCACCTGAAGCTGCTCGCCACCTCCTGCCGGGTGGTGCCGTTCGGTGCCGGTGCGGTGCTGTTGAGCTGGCTCACCGACCAGGCGGCCCTGGCGGGCGTCCACCTGCTCGCGGATTTCCGGAAGACCGACCGCAACCGGATGATGGAGGTCGCCTACCGGTTCGCCGGCTTCGCCGAGCAGCCGTGCGACTGCCGCACCACCGTCGGACACGACGCCGGCGGCACTCAGCGGCTGCACCTGACGCCGACCAGGCAGCCCCAGCCAACGACGATGCGCGTTGACGCACCCACTCTGAGCAACGACGCCGGCCGGACGAAGTAATGGGGCGGACAGACCGCCGGCGATGCCGAAGAAATGTGCCGGTCTCCCTGGAGGAGGCGGCTCAGGTGGACGGGTGCGGCCGGATCCGGGCGTTCCGCGCGGTCGACAAGCAGGATGTCGCGCTGCCGTTTCCGCCCAGGCGTGAACGCCCGCGGGTCCACGACAGATCGCGCTGAACACGCCGAAACCCCACGCTCAGCGTGATATTCCCAGGCGATGGCGGGCGAGCGAGTCGTAGAACGGTTGGTGGTGCTCGGCGACACGGCGCAGATGCTCGTTCGTGTCGGGCGTCTCACGCCGCTTGGGCGCCTGGGCCACGACCCCACTACTCTCGGCCACCTCCGCGTGCCATCGGGTCGTGCTCCGCCAGTTTTCCCGCTGACCGGGATCCCAGCGCATCGCGTCGGCCTTGAACTCGAGCCCGACCCGCTCGCAGTATGCCCGGACCATCGGTTCCGGATCGGCTACGAGGTCGTCGCCATCGATCACCAGCGGGGCCTCGCCGGTGGCCGACCGTACGGCGTCGAAGATGACGTGCAGGTATTCGAAGCCGTACTCGTCCAGTGTGGCCTGGGGGTTCTTGGCGTAGTGCGAGGAGATCGCGCCCCGCGGCTCCCGGATCATGAACGTGTTGGTGACGTCGCGGAACAGGCGCTCGTCTTTGAGCAGCGGTGTGTAGGTGTAGTCGGAGGTCTCCTTGGCGAACACCCGGCGCTCTTTGGCGTTGACCTCGAGCATCGTGTCGAGCAGTTCGATCGGCGAGGTGACGTGTCTGCCCGCGAGCTCGAAGTGGCCGTCCGTCTGCAGGTACGAGAACGGCTCGTGGGCCACCTCGAGATCGCCGCGCTCGAGCATGATGCGCAGGAACGCGGTGGACCGCGATCGAGGCACCGCCCACAGCATGATGGGCTTCGGCACGGCACTCATTGCGACCACGCGGTGGGCCGGCGGTCCCAGCGATGTTCGCGCAACCGCGCCATCAGCTCCTCGCTCAGTGGTTCGGCGTCGCCGGCGGCGACGTTGGCCCGTACGTGCTTGAGGTTGCGCATGCCGGGGATCACGGTGGCGACGTCGGGGTTCTGGAGGATGAAGCGCAGCGCGAGTTCGGGCATGGTCATGCCCTCGGGCACGATCTTCGCCAGCCGTTCGGCGCGCTCCACGCTCGGGATGAGGTTCTCGGGCACGAAGTAGGTGTTGCGCCAGTCGCCTTCGGGCCAGCGGGTGTCGCGGGTAAGGGTGCCGGTGAGGGTGCCTTCGTCGAAGGGCACCCGTGCGATCACCGCGACGTCCAGCTCACGGCACGCCGGGAACAGTTCGTCTTCGGGGGCCTGGTCGAAGATGTTGTAGATGACCTGCACCGAGTCGATCAGTCCGGTGCTCAGGGTCTGCAGGATGTTCCAGGGTTCCCATCGGTTGACGCTGATCCCGACGCCTTCGATCAGCCCGCGTTCCTTCATCTCGGAGACGGTGTCCTGCCAGGCCGCGTCGTGTGCCCAGGCGTCCTCCCAGACGTGGAACTGGAACAGGTCGATGGACGGCCTGTCCAGCCCTTCGAGGCTGCGGTTCAGGTATTCCCACAGGTGATCCGGTGGGTACACATCGGCCAGTTGGGAGTCGCGGGTGGACGGCCAGGTGCGATCCTTGGGCGGGGGCTTGGTCGCGAGGTGGAGGCGGCGGTCCGGGTGCCGCTTGACCAGCCGCCCGAGCATCTCTTCGCTGTGTCCGCGGCCGTAGATCCAGGCGGTGTCGAAGAAGTCGCACCCGTACCGTACGGCCTCGTCCAACGCGGTGTCGCCGGCCTCGTCGTCGACTCCCGTCCATCCGCCCTCGCCGCCGGCTATCCCCCACATCCCGTAGCCGACGTCGCTGACCTTCCACCCCAACCGGCCGAATCGACGCTCACGCATCCCTTTGCCCCTTCCCTGTCTGTACGGCGGTCTGTACGGCGGTCTGTACGGCGGCTGCCTGGCTCCAGCGGTTTCCGCCCGAGCCGAACCGGGTCTGCCGCACCACGCCACCGGCGACCTTCATCCGCTCGCCCTGGACGACGCCCCGGTGGACGGACAGCGTCACGCTGCCGCCGACCTCGCCGACCAGCCGGTCGATCGCCTCCCGTGCCGCCTGCGCGGCGGGCTCGAGCCATCGCGCCTCGTACATCGCGGCGCCCAGAACGGTGGCCATCCGGTCGTAGAGTTCGCGGCTCGCCGCGTCGAGGCTGGCCTGAAGGAGACGGGTCCACGCGCGGCCGAGCAGTTCCAGCCCGGGCGCCTCGTAGATGCCCCGGCAGACCGTGCCGATGATGCGCCGCTCGACCACGTCGCGGAGCCAGACGCCATGCCGCGCACCGATCTCGTTGGCCCGCGTCATCCACTCGACCGGCTCGGGCCCGCTGCCGTTGACGTCGGCGACCCGTCCGTCGCGGAAGGTGACCGTGACGATCTCCGGCTCGTCCGGGGTCTGCCCAGGCCACTTGCTCCACCGTGGATCGAGCCGGGTGACCGGCGTTTCGAGGTCTTCCAGTTCGGCCGACTCGTGCGAGATGCCGGCGAGGTTGGCGTCGGTGGACCGCTCGGCGCTGCTGCCCGGGTCGAGGTGCAGTCCGTGCTCGACGACGGCCGCGAGCATGGTCTCGCGATCGGGGAAGCGCTCAAGCGCCCGCGCGTTTGTCCACGGCTCGATGATGGGCAACTCCGGTGCGACCTGGGCGCCGTAACGCGCGAAGCGGCGCTGGTCGTTGCCCCCGCCTACACAGCCATGAGCGAGCGTCCGGCATCCGTCCGCCCGCATCACCGGCGCGACCTCGCTGACCAGCACGAAGCGCGCCGCACCGGTGGTATTCCAGTAACCGCCGTCGTGGCAGGCGCGATACCGCAGCAAATCCGATGCCACGGCGGCAATGGAAGATCGTAAATCCATGACGACGGCTTCGGCGCCGAACTGTCGTAACGAAGAAGCGAGCGCGGCCACCTCCGCGGGAGCCGCCTGGCCGATGTCGGCTATATAGTGCCTCGTCGGAGTGGACAGTTCATGAAGCCAGACCCCGACGGCCAGGGCGGAAAGTCCGCCCGATTGGAATATTCCGACACGTGCGTTGTCATTGGCTTGCCGCACAGCCTTCCCCTAACGCTGGTGGATGGGATGCGATGCCGGGATCAATACGCCGACCGCCCCGGGCCTACCCACGGACGGCGCGTTCTCACACTTGCCGCGCAAAGGATCTCAGAATCGAAGTCCGCTGCTCCGGTCGGTGCTGGTAAGGGCTGATTCGGCCTATCTGGAAATCCTTATTTCCCCCTTCTCGAGGGTCGCCAGGTGATCATTTTCTATTCTTGATCAGGTTGCCCCGATGAACACGTCCGTGGATTGACAGGAGTTTGCCGGGGTAAAGCCGGGCATGCCTCTCGCGCCTTCTCCAGGCTGCGGTCCTGGACTCGCCTTTTGTCCTGCCGGAGCCGCACTCCTTTTGCGCCGCAGGCCAAGCGATCAGCCCGGGAACTCGTCGGCCGCACGCAGATCCGCGTGCGAATCAACGACATATCCTCGCAGGCCATAGCCCCTGACGCGGAGGTCTCCGCGCCGACTGCGGCGGCACTCGGGGTTGCGAATCCCGGCGACCTGTTCCAGGATGAAAGTAACCTGTAAGACGCCTGATACCAGTTAGTCGATATGACGCAACATCCACGTCGGCCGAGTTGGAAGGGAGGAACTTCGGTCATCGAGGCGCATTAAGCGCTCCCGCCTGCGCACATTCACCGGAGCCCGGGAACCAGCGTTTCACGCGGCCGCCAATACTTCTTGGACACCCTCGTCATGCTCGCCGAGGGCCGGTCCAGGCCGCCTGAAACTCACAAACCTGAATAGTGACCGAGCTGCCCGCACCAGGATCTGTTGCCGGTCGAGACTACGGAGCACGATGCCACGCCATCAGCAGACGCACCTGAGCGAACACGTTCTAACCGCCATTAACTTATCGCTGGGACCGCAGCATGCGTTCCCCCGGCGCAGCACAGTCCTCGACCTGTTCCGCGAACAGAAAGAGGCCGGACCCGACCGTCCCGCCCTCCGCTACCGGGGCACGTCGATGAGCTACGCCGATCTCGATGCCGTGGCCAATATCACGGCCCATCGACTGATCGGCAGCGGCGTATTGACGCGACAATTGATACCCGTACTCATAGCGGACGGGCCCGAATTTCCGGCATCACTCTTCGGGGTGATGAAGACAGGATCGGCGTTCGTGCCGTTGGATCCGGCTTGGCCGATCGACCGTCTCAGCGCGATCATGGCCGAACTGTCGCCGCCCGCCATCGTGGTGTCGCCGACGACCGTGGCAGCCATCGCCGAGCTGGAACCGGCCCTTCCCACGGTCATCGTCGACTGCGCGGAGCCGGGCGATCCGGCTGAGCGGACACCCCCGCCGACGGACCGCGAACCCGGACCCGAAGACCTGATCTACGGGTTTTACACCTCCGGCTCGACCGGCACGCCCAAGTGCGCGATCAACCATCACCGCGGTCTGGTCAACAGGCTGACCACGATGTCGCGCCGGTTCGGTGACGGGGCCGAGCACGTGACGCTGCAGAACAGCCGGTCTACGTTCGACTCCTCGATGTGGCAGGTGTTGTGGCCTCTGGTGTCCGGTGGGCAGGTCGTGCTGCCGCACCGCGACGGGATCCTCGACCTCGAGGAAACCGCGATGACCATCGGCCGCTATGGCGTCACGATGACCGACTTCGTACCGTCCGTGCTCGAGGCGTTCGTGTCGCTGCTGGAGGTGCGCGAGGACCTGCGTGACGCGACGTGCGGCCTGCGGCGCATGCTGATCGGTGGGGAGGCGGCCGGCCCCGGCCCGGTGCACCGGCTGCGCGCGCTGTTGCCCCACCTCAAGGTCACCAACACGTTCGGGCCGACGGAGTGTTCGATCGGGTCGGTGTTCCACGAGGTCACAGACGCCGACGCCGATCGGATCCCCATCGGGCGCGCCATCGACAACACCGCCGCGATCGTGCTCGACGACGACCTCAACCCCGTCCCGGTGAACACGCCCGGCGAGCTGTATCTCGGCGGTGAGTGCGTCGGAGGCGGCTACCTCAACGATCCCGAGCGCACCGCGCGGGTGCTCGTGGCCAACCCCTTCCCTCAGATCCCCAGTGAAGAGCTCTATCGGACAGGAGATCTGGCGCGGGTCGGCGAAGACGGCCTGCTGTACTTCATCGGCCGGCTCGACGAACAGGTCAAGATCAATGGGGTACGGGTGGAGCTCGGTGATGTCGCATCGGCCGTGGCCGGCCATCCGCTCGTCGGCAACGCGGTGGCGGTCGTGCTCGGTGAGCCGCCCGAGTCCACCTTGGCCTGCTGCGTCACGCCGCGATCGCCGGCCGATTCACCGGCTCCGGAGCAGCTCCGCGAGTATGCCGCGGAGAAACTGCCGGCCGAGCAGGTCCCGCACCAGATCGTGGTGCTCGACGCGCTTCCGCTCAACCACAACGGCAAAGCGGACCGCAAGGCGTTGGCCGCGCTCATCGTGGCCGAGCCGGCAGGCAAGCCCCGCCGGGACGAGCAGGTCGAGCCGCCGGCCAACCCGATGGAGGAACTGGTCTGCTCGGCGTGGCGCGAAGTGCTCGAGCTGGACCAGGTCTCGGTGGTCGTACCGTTCTCCGCCTACGGGGGCACCTCGCTGATCGCCTACCGGCTCACCGCCGCCGTCGGCGAGCGGCTGGGCAGGCCGGTACGTCCCAGAGATCTGCTCGTCGCCTCCACCGTGCGCGCCCAAGCGGAGCGGCTGACCGAGAGCGTCGATGACGACAGCGCCGAATTGGCCTACATCAAGCACGACCTGGCCTGGCGCCCGCCGCAGACCCTGCTGCTCACCGGCGCGACCGGTTTCGTCGGGGCGCACATCTTCGCCGAGTTGCTGATGTGCTCCGATGCCGGGCTGATCTGCCTGGTACGGTGCTCCGACCCCGCTGACGGAGCCCGGCGGCTGGCCGAGGCCCTCGAGCAGTACGGGCTGACGACCGCCTGGCAGCAACTGCCCACGGCGCTCAGGACCGGACGGGTCGAGGCGGTCCCCGGCGACCTGGGCGGCGAGCTGCTCGGCCTGCCGCAGTGGCGATTCGACGCGATCGCGTCGGCCGTGTCCGGTGTCGTCAACGCCGCGGGCGCGGTGAACTTCCTGTCCGACTATCTGGACCACCGCCCCGCCAACGTGCTCGGCGTACAGGAGCTCATCAGACTCGCCTCGGGCGGCGCCCGCGTGCACACCCTGTCCACGTTGAGCATCTTCCCGCCCGCCGGGCCGGCCGCCCCGCGCATCACCGAGGACCAGATTCCGGAGACGGAGCAGGTCGCCGCGGACGGCTACAACCGATCGAAGTACGTCGCGGAAAGCCTGCTCGCCGACGCGCACCGGCGTGGCGTCAGCTCGGTGGTGTACCGGCTCGGCGAAGTCTGGCCGCATCGGGCGACAGGCATGGCCAACCCGGATTCGCTGGCGCACAACCTGCTGTACGCGTGCGCGCGCACCGGATGCGTGTTCCCGACCGAAGCCGAGACCGACGTGACGCCGGTGGATGTGGTCGGCCGGTTCGTGGCCCGCGCCGCCACCGGCGACATCAAGGTGCCCGACGGCGCGATGCACGTGCTGTGGCCGGCCAGGCTGCGCTTCGCCGAGGCGTTCGGCGTGCTCGCCGACCGGTGCGGGCTCGACCGGGTCGGCTATGGGCGGTTCCGCGGCCGTCTGGAGGCCATCGCCGAGCCTGACAAGAGGCTCTCCGGGTTGTGCGCGCTGCTGCCGCCCGCGGCCGCCGACCATGACGCGGCGCCGGCCGAGTTCGACCGGCTGTTCACCGACGGCTCGCGGTACTTCGACACCCAGCGGTTCAGCCGGCACGCGGGCTCGTTGGCGCCGCCGCGGGCGGACGGGCTCAAGGTGCTCGACCGCTACCTCAGTGAGCTGACCGGCATCCACGCCTTCGTACCACAGGAGAGGTAGACGCAATGGAAGAGCGATTCGCCGTGGTCGTCAACCACGAGGAGCAGTACTCGATCTGGCCCGCCGGCCGGGAGATTCCGACCGGCTGGCGCGCGGCCGACGTCGAGGGTGGCAAGAGCGAATGCCTGGACCATATCGCTCGGGTGTGGACGGATCCGCGCCCGCTGAGCGTGCGACGGTAAAGGAGGAGACCGAGATCATGTCCACACCCGACAAAGGTAATGTCGCCGAGATCCGGCGCGCCCTGCTGGAGCGGAAGGTCCGCCAGCGGGTGGCGGAGAAGGCCGAGCGGGAGCGGATCGTGGCCGTCCCGCGTACGGACAAGATGGCCATCGCCGAGCAGCAGCGCTTCCTGTGGTTCCTGCACCAGATGGTCGCGGGCGCCCCGGTCTACAACGTGCCGTTCGCGATGCGCCTGCGCGGCCCGCTCGACGTGGACGCGCTCTCCGAGGCGCTGCGCGGGATAGTCGCGCGGCACGAGAGCCTGCGCACCCGGTTCGGCGACGAGCACGGCGTGCCCTTCCAGCGGGTCGATCCGCCACCCGAGACGTGGGACCTGCCGGTGACCGACGGGACCGAGGAGTCCGTGCAGGACTGGATCGACGGGCAGGTGCGGGAGGAGTTCGATCTGCGCAACAGCCCGCCGTACCGGTTCGCCCTGTTGCGCCTGGGCCCGGATGACCACGTGCTGTCCATCGTCTGGCATCACATCGTCATCGACGGATGGTCCTCGCGTCAGTTCGCCGAGGAGCTGACCGCCCGCTACAGCGATCCGAGCGGCGCGGAGTTCCCCCCGCTGACCCTGCAGCCCGCCGACTTCGCGGCGTGGCAGCGGCTCTGGCTGCTCAGCGAGGAGCCGGCCAAGCAGATCGACTACTGGCACGCCGCGCTGGACGGGATGGAACCGCTGGAGTGGCGCACCGACCGGCAGCGCCCGTCGGCACCCACCGGGGCCGGCCGTATCCACGAGACCCGCCTGCCCGACGATCTCGCACGGAAGATACGCGATCTGGCCCAGGCCGAGGGCGTCTCCCTGCTCGCCCTGACGATGGCCGGGTACCAGGTCGTGCTGAACCGCTACACCGGCCAGAACGACATCGGGCTCGGTTCGGTCCTGTCCGGACGGACGCGCTCGGAAACCGAACCCATGATGGGATTCTTCGCCAACACGGTGGCGGTCCGCGGCGACCTCGAGGGCAATCCCGTGTTCCGCGACCTGGCGCACGCCGCCAACGACAACATCCTCGAGGCGATGGCCCATCAGGACGTGCCGTTCGGCCGCCTGGTGGAGGAGCTCAAGCCGGAGCGGCTGCCAGGACGGAACCCGCTGGTCGCGCACCTGTTCACGCTGCTTCCTGAGTCGATGATCGCGCGCTGGCGCCTGCCCGGCGTCGAGGTCGAGATGCTGACCCCGCAACCGGGCACGACCCGCTTCGACCTCACGTTCCAGATCAACGACCTGCCGGACGGCGGCCTGGGCGTGTGGATCGAGTACTCCTCCGAGCTGTTCGACCACGAGCGGGTCGAGCAGTTGGTGGAGCACTTCACCACGGTCATGTCCGACGCGCTGTCCAGGCCGGACGCCCGGGTGGACGCGCTGGACATCATGCCCAACGACGAATACCTGCACGTGCTCACCGAATGGAATCCCGCGCCCGGTGAGCTCGACGAGCGGCTGCTGCATGAGCTGTTCGCGGCGCGCGTGGCCGAGGCGCCGCACGCGGTCGCGATGCGGTTCGCGGGAGAGGACCTGACCTACGCGCAACTGGACGAGCGGTCCAGCCGGCTGGCGCACGCGCTCGTCGAGGAGTTCAAGGTGGCGCCAGGGCACGTGGTCGGCGTCCTGCTCGAACGCGGCTTCGACCTGCCGGCCGCCGAACTCGGCGTGCTCAAGGCGGGCGGGGCCTGGTTGCCGCTGGACCCGCAGTACCCGCCCGAGCGGCTGGCCTACCAGCTCGGCGACGCCGACGTGGTGGCCGTGGTGACGACGTCGGATCTCGTCGAGCGCGTGCCCGCGGACGTGGGACGGATCCTGCTGGACACGGACGCGCTCGACGGGCGGCCGGACTCGGCTCCTTCGGTGCACGTGGCCCAGGAGGACACGGCATACGTCATCTACACCTCGGGCTCGACCGGTACCCCCAAGGGGGTCATGATCCCCCACCGGGCAGTGGTGAACTTCTGCACCACTTTCCAGCGGATGTTCTCGGTGACGCCGGACGACCGGATCCTGCAGTTCTCCAACCCTGCCTTCGACGTGAGCGTGTCGGACGTGTTCTCGACGCTGACCGCCGGCGGGACCATCGTGGGCGCGCCGCGCTCCGAGCTGCTCGACCCGGAGACGTTGCAGCGGCTGCTGGCCGGCGAGCGGGTGACGATGGTGGACATCCCGCCCGCTGTGCTGGGGCTGCTCGATCCGTCCACTCTGGACGATCTGAGAGTGTGCTTCATCGGCATGGAGCCGTTCGGCGCCGACCTGGTCAACCGGTGGAGCAAGCCGGGGCGCGAGTTCCACAACGGATACGGGCCGACAGAGGTCACGGTCACCTGTGTCGACTACCTGTGTCCGCCGGAGCCGTTGGACGGACCGCCGCCCATCGGCCGGGCGATGGCCAATCAGCGAGCCTACGTGCTGGACAAGGGACTGCGGCCCGTACCGGTCGGCGTGCCCGGCGAGCTGCACATGGCGGGCGCCGGTCTGGCCATCGGCTATCTCGGGCGGCCCGACCAGACCGCCGAGAAGTTCGTGCCCGACCCGTTCGCCGTCACGCCGGGCGAGCGCATGTACGCCACCGGCGACCTGGTGCGCTGGAACGCCGACGGCAACCTGGAGTTCCTGGGCCGGGTCGACCGCCAGGTGAAGCTTCGCGGGCTGCGCGTGGAGCTCGGCGAGATCGAGCACGCCATCGAGAGCTTCGCCGGCGTGCGGCAGTGCGTCGTGACCGTACGCGACGCGGGCACGGCCTCGGCCTGGCTGGCCGCCTTTGTGGTCGGCGAGTTCGAGCCGGACGAGCTGCGCGAACATCTGAGCGGGCTGCTGCCCCTGCACATGGTGCCCACCGACTACGTCCGGCTGGAGCAGCTTCCGCTGACCTCGACCGGAAAGGTGGACCACGCGCGGTTGCCCGATCCTCGCCCCGACGGCGGCGTGGGACAGGTCGAGCTGACCACCGAGACGCAGCGCCGGGTGGCCGGGATCTGGCAGAGCCTGCTGAGCCTCGACCCCGACAGCATCGGCGCGCAGGACAACTTCTTCGTCCTCGGCGGCAACTCCCTGCAGGTGACCCAGATGATCTCGCGGGTGCGCGACACCTTCCAGGTGACGCTCGACCCGCGGCGGCTGTTCAGCTACCCGTTGCTCAGCCAGTTCGCCGCCCAGATCGACGACGCGCAGCGCGCGCTGCTGGGCGAGGAGGAGGTGGCGCGGCTGGAGGCTCAGGTCGCCGATATGCCGGAAGAGGAGATCGATCGGCTGCTGAAGGAGTCGAGCTGATGACCGGCTCGCCCCCCTCCGCTCTGGAGGAGAAACGGCGCGAGCTGCTGCGCCTCCGGCTACGGCACAGAAGGGAGGAGGCCCTCGCACGGCGGAGTGCCACCTCCGCCACGCCGGAGGGACGGCCACCGTGCTCCGGCCGGCTGCCGATGTCTCCGCTGGTGCCGCTCAGGTCCGCGGGCACGAAACCGCCGCTGTTCCTCGTGCACGCGGCCGGCGGCTCGGTGGCGCCCTATGTCGCGCTGGCCGCGCTGCTGGGCGACGACCAGCCCGTCTACGGGCTGGAGGATCCGGGCCTGCACGGCGGCACGATCGGCGAACGTCCCATGGCCGGCCTGGCGGACACCTATCTGGCCGCGGTCCGTGAGGTTCAGCCCGACGGGCCGCTGCGGGTGGGCGGCTGGTCGGTCGGCGGAGCGGTGGCACTCGAGATGGCGCGCCGGGACGGCGATGTCGCGTTGACGTTGGCACTCGACACCGCCATCCCAGACGAGCCCTCCCGCCCCGGCGACGACGAGCTGAGGGCGTGGTTCGCCGCCGACGTCGCGGAGATGGGCGCGGAAGCGAGCCAGGACGAGCTGGCCGAGCGGTTTCCGGTGTTCGCCGCGAACGTACGTGCGCTCCTGATGTTCCGCCCGTCGCGGGTGGACGGGCGGGTGGTGCTGCTGTGCGCCGAGGACTCCGAGCCTGGACGGATCGACCGATGGCCCGCCTACGCCGATGAGATCCAGGTGGTGCGCGGCGACCACTACACCATGCTCCAACCCCCACACATCGAGGCGCTGGCGGAAGCCATGCGCGACAGACTAGGCGAGGTGAGTGTCCGATGATGCCGGCCTTCACGCCGAAACAGGACAGCTTCCGGGAAGAGATCCGCGAACTGCTGCGCGAGGACGCGGTGCGCGCGGAGATCGCACAGTCCCGCCGGATGCCGTACGGGCAGGAGAGCGGCCTGCTCGCCGTGCATCGGCGGCTGGGCAAGCTCGGCTGGCTCGCGATCAACTGGCCCGAGCGTTACGGCGGAGCGGACGCCACGATCGTGGAGAAGGCGATCCTCACCGAGGAGATGATCCGCCACGGCGTGCCCGACAACGTGCACTCGCTGGGCATCGACATCGTCGGGAACGCCATCCATCTGTTCGGCACACAGGAGCAGAAAGAGCGATACCTGCCCGGCCTCGCACGTGGCGAGACCACGGCCAACGTGCTGTTCAGCGAGCCGGACATCGGATCCGACCTGGCGTCGCTGACCACGCGCGCCGAGCCGGACGGCGACGGCTGGCGCCTGTACGGCCGGAAGATCTACAACATGAAGGCGCAGCACAGTGATTTCGCGCTGTGCGCGGCCCGCACGTCGACCGGCCCGGTGAACTTCGCCGGGATCACCCTGTTCCTGATCCCGCTGCAGAGCATGGGCGTGGTCATCGAGCCGGTGTGGAACCTGTCCGAGGAGCGGTTCGACCTGGTGACGCTCGACGGGATCCGGGTCGGACGCGAGAACGTGCTCGGCGAGCTCGACGACGGGTGGCAGGTGCTGGGCAAGGTGCTTCCGCTGGAGCGCACCGGACTGGACCACTCCGCCAAGGCGGAGCGCACGCTGGCCGCGCTGCGTGAGCACGCACCGCCCGGCTGCGAGCAGCGGCTGGTGCAACTGGAGACGCGGGTACGCGCGGCGCGGCTGCTGGCGTGGCGGTGTGTGGCCAACCTGCACGATGGCCGGCCCGACGAAGTGCACTCGGCGACCGCCAAGTGGTACACGTCGGAGACGGCCAAGGAAGTGTCGGTGGCGGCGGTCGAGCTGCTCGGACCGCGGGCGCTGCTGGACGCACGCGACCCCGAGGCGATCGCCGAGGGGGTCTTCGACGCCGCGCTCCGGGAGGCTCCGGGGCTCACGCTCGCCCAGGGCTCTTCGGAGATCATGCTCTTCTTTGTCGCCACGTCGAAATTGGGGCTGCCGTCATGACCGCAGTGAAGACCACGACGATCGCCGGCTTCTTCGACGAGGACCTGGCGCCGCTGGTACGGCGGATGGCCGATCGGCCGCGTGCGGAGGGCGGGGACGGCGACCAGGACAGTCGTGAGATCCGTGCCATGGTGTGGCAGGGGCTGGCCGGGCTCGGTGCGCTCGACGCCGCCAACCCAGCCGCCAACCCAGCCGCAGACCCAGCCGCAGACCCAGCCGCAGACCCAGCCGCAGACCCAGCCGCAGACACCGTGCGGCTGGCCGAGCTGCTCGGGTCGGTGCTGTATCAGGGGCCGCTGCTCGACACGCTCACCGCGCTGGAGCTGTTCGGGAACGACGACATCGGCCAGGCGCCGGTGGCGCTGGCGGTCGCGGACGAGCCATGGTCGTCCGGGCCGGACGGTGCGATCTCCGCGCGGCGGGCCTTCGTCGGTTTCGCGGCGGAGGTGGACTACTTCGTCGTGGGCGGCGCCGACACCGGCGGACCGCGCCTGGCGCTCGTACGTGCCGGCCATCCGTCCATCACGATGCGGCGATACGAGGAAACGAGCCGGGGCGAGGCGTACGAGGTCGAATTCACGGACACCCCCGTGGCCGCGTGGGCCGCCACCGGCTGGGAGGCGGCGCTGGCCAACGCGCGGGTGCGCCAGGCGGCGTATCTGGTGGGGCTCGCCCAGGCGGCCCTCGATCACGCCGTCGGCCACGCCAAGACGCGCCGCCAGTTCGGCCGGCCCATCGGTAAGTTCCAGGGCCTGGCGTTCCGGCTCAGCGAGTTGTCGATGCACATCGACGCGACGCGCCTGCTGGTCCACGACCGCGACGCGGCCGCGCACGCGGCGGCCGACCTCGCGGCGGCCTCGGATCTGGCCCGCACCGTCACGACGCAGACCATGCAGGTCAACGGTGCCGCGGGCATGCGGTCCGACAACGACGCCCAGTTGTACTACAGGTGGGCGGCGGTCGAATCGGTGCGGCTCGGCACGCCGTCCCAGCTACGACGCGAGAGCTGGTGACAGAAGGCGCGGCGAACGTCCGGCCGACCATGGCCGGACGGTTTGGAGTAAACCAATGAACCTGGTGATTCACAAGTACGGCGGAACATCACTAGGTGACCCGACTAAGATCGCTCGCGCGGCGGAGCGCATAGCCGCCGCGGACGAGTCCGTGGTCGCCGTGGTCTCCGCGATGGGCAGGACCACGGACACCATGCTCGACCTGGCGCGCAACCTCACCGACACGCCACACGAGCGGGAACTGGACCTTCTGCTCAGTACCGGTGAACAGGCCGCCGCGGCCGCACTCGCCATGGCGCTGCACGAACGGGGCGTACCTGCCCGCTCGTTCAGCGCCCGCGACGGCGGCATCATCACCGATGGAGTGCACGGTTGCGCTCGTATCGTCAACGTTGATCCAGTGCGCATCCGCGAATGCCTCCAGAACGGCCTCGTCCCCGTGGTGACCGGTTTCCAGGGCATCGCCGCGGACAGCGGCGAGCTCACCACTCTGGACCGAGGCGGCTCCGACACCACCGCCGTCGCCCTGGCGGCGGCGTTACGGGCCGAGGCCTGCGAGATCTTCACCGATGTCGAGGGCGTGTTCACCGCCGATCCGCGACACGTCGCCGACGCCCGCAAACTGGACCACCTCTCCTACGAGGACATGGCCGAGCTGGCCGCCTGTGGCGCCACGGTGCTCGCCCATTCCAGCGTGGAGTACGCCAGCACCCATCGCGTTCCCCTCCACGTCCGGTCCAGCACGACCGAGACCGCCGGCACCTGGGTGACCTGCTTCCGCTCGGCCGCCCCCCTCGACGGCGAGCGATTCACCGCCGTCGGCGTCGCCCATCGGACCGGTCAGCTCGGCTGCCGGCTCGACGGAGTCGCCCCCACCGCCCTGACCGCGATCGCCGCCGCCCTGGCCGATCCGATGGCGCCCGTGGACATGCTCGACCACCAGAGCGCTGACACCGCTTGTTCGCTCCGGTTCATCGTGAACGCCACCGATCGGGACCAGATCGACGGGGTGCTGGCCGGCCTGTACGCGGCCAAGGCCTTCACCGGTCGCCACTGGTCCGGGCCCATGGCGAGAGTGTCGTTGGTGGGCCGCGGTTTCCGCACCCACCATCCCCAGGTGCGACTCCTGCTGGACACGCTCAAGACCCACGGCGTCACCGTGCGGGACGTGACCGTCCATGCCCGGCGAATCTCCATCACGTGCGCCGAGCACGACGTACTCCATGCCGTAACACACCTTCACCGCATATTTCTTGGCTCCGGCGCCCACCCGCGTAAAGGTCACCGCCCCGCGGAACCCCACGCTCCCGCATCGAGACCCCAGCGGGCAGAAGCGAAAGGACTGCGAAATGAAGGAAGCCTCGCCGGGCGCGACCGGAACGCTTGAGAGTACATTCCGGTCCCGGCAGTTCTGGCAGCTCACCGTCATCTGCGGCACCCAGTTCCTGGTCGCTCTTGACTATTCAATCATCAACGTCGCCGCCCCGAGCATTCGCGGGTCCATGGGCTTCTCCTCGGGGGGCGGCGTCGCCTGGGTTCTTTCCGCCTATCCACTCGCCTTCTGCGGTTTCCTTCTCCTCGGGGGCAGGATCGCCGATCTGTACGGAAGAAAGCGGGTGTTCATCTGGAGCCTGTTCGGTTTCCTGCTCGCTTCGCTCCTCGCGGGCCTTGCCTGGTCGCCGGCGACTCTCATCGCGGGCCGCGCCCTGCAGGGGGTCGCCGCCGCGTTCATCGCTCCGGCGGGTCTGGGGCTGCTCCAGGCGGCCATCCCGGAAGGATCGCCACGCGAACGTGCTCTCGGCATCTACGGGTCGGCACTGTCGGCGGGGTTCGTGTCCGGCATGGTGCTCGGAGGCGTGCTCACCGAGTATGTCGGCTGGAGGTCCGTCTTCCTGATCAACGTGCCTGTCGTTCTGGTCTTCGGCCTGCTCGCGAGGGCCCATCTCGATGAGAGCCGGGACAGGCACGCGTCCCGCCACCTCGACCTCGCCGGTGTCGCCTTGGCGACCATGGGCATGGTCGCGCTGGTGTTCGCCCTCACAGAAGGGGAGGAGTACGGCTGGTCGTCGGTTCCGATCCTGCTCTCCGCTGTGATCGCGGTGCCTGCCGTCGCCCTCTTCGGCTGGGTGGAGTCCCGGAAGGACAACGCCCTCGTGCCGATCTCCATCTTCCGCAGAGCCGCCATCGGCGCGGCCAATCTGGTCAACGTCCTGTTGATCTGCTCCTACGGTGGAATGCTGTTCATTCTCACCCTCTACCTGCAGACACATCTCGGTTTGGGGGCGCTTCCGACCGGCTTGACGTTCTCGCTCTCCGGCGCGATCGCGATCGTCACGGGGATCTATGCGGGCAAGCTCGTCGAGCGCTTCGGGCTCTATCGGGTTCTCCTTTCCGGGATCGTCATCGAGACGTTCGGCATCCTGATCATGGTGGGTCTGCCGGAGGAGCAGGGGCTCGCTCTCGTCTTGATCGGCACCTCCGTGAACGCCTTCGGCCACATCATCGCTCTGATCACGACGAGCATCGCCGGCACGAATGGCGCCGAGGAGGGGCGGCAGGCCACGGCCGGCGCTCTGATCAACGTCTCCCAGCAGCTCGGGCTGGCCGTGGGCGTGGGAGTAGTGACATCGGTGGCGGCTCACTTCGCCGCGGCCTCCGGTGGAGCCGCCGCCACCCTCGAGGGCTGGCGCTGGGCTCTTTGGTGCTCGGTCGTGTTCGCGGTCGGGGCGATCACCACGACGGTCCTTCTCCGGAAACGTTTCAAGGGAGAAGTCACGTAGCTCGAGCTGTGGCCGACCTGAGCGCTGGCCAAAGGCCGAGAAACCATTTACATTAGGTAAAATGGTTACTCTGGCCATCAAGGCCCAGGCGCCCTGGCAGGACGCCCATTTCATCGGCGGCCACCCGGTCCTGGACCTCACGAACACCGTCTTCGATCGGACACAGCCGGCGGAGGACGGCGAGCTGCTGAGAACGCCCTCCGACATTGTGACGTGGTGCGCGTCCGCGGGTCTGTTCGAGGAGATCCCGACTTTGGCGGCGGCGTCCGTGAGTGGTCTCGTGCCAGAGGTTCAGGCCGTTCGCGAACAGGCGTGGGCCGTGTTCAGCGCGATCGCCCATGGTGAACCGGTGCCGACCGCGCCTTTCGGTGCTCTTCTTGAGCGGGCCGGGAAAGGTGTGCGAGCCGACCGGGTTCAGCGGATCGGTGCCGCGCTCGACCGCCTCACCGTGGACTGGACCGCGCCGGGAGCGATTCCCGCGGCCCTGTCGTTGCTGGTGGTCCATGCGGTGTTCACTCTTCCGCCCGACCGGATCAGAGCATGCGGGAGATGCGGCTGGTTGTTCCTGGATTCCTCACGGGGCGGACGTCGCCGCTGGTGCAACATGAGTATTTGCGGAAATCGCGAGAAAGCGCGCCGTCACCGTCAGGGGCGAACGCACCGCTGATCGGCCGGGCGCTTTCTCGTCGGCCTTACTTACCGAGCTTCCGCCGCATGATCGGCCGATTCTCACGCGGGCGGGCCACCTCGGAGAATCCGGCGTCGAGGAAGGCGCTGGCTATTCCCGTCATGGCCGTGTCCGCGCCCGCGCGTTTCCCGGCGGCGGGCTCGATCGGATAGCCCTCGGCGGTGGGGTAACCGGCGGCGGCCGCGTACTCGCAGACGGCCTCGAGAAGGGTCGGCAGCATTCCGGAGCCACGATGCTTCTTGTGGACGAAGACGCACGCGATCGCGCAGACCGGCTCGTCATCGAGGCCGGAGAGGAGCGGCGAGCGTTCAAGTCTCGGGAACGAGGAACGTGGCCCGAGCGAGCACCATGCCACCGGCGTATCGCCCTGATAAACGATGACGCCGGGCGCCGGTGCACGCTGGGCGAGACGGCTCATGGCCTTCTTGTTCCCCTCGCCCTTCCCCTCCGTCCATTCCGCGATGGACAGCCGCCAGTGCATGCACCAGCACCCGCGGGCACCTCCGTTGTTTCCGAGAACCGCCTTGAAGTCGCTCCAGGTCTTCTCGGACAGCTCTTTGACCGTCAGGGACCCGGACGCTTTCCGCATGCTGCGAGCGTTCATCGCCGTACCGCCGATCTGGTTGGAAGGCTTGA
The DNA here is from genome assembly GCF_019396345.1 of Nonomuraea guangzhouensis. Classification (GTDB taxonomy): domain Bacteria; phylum Actinomycetota; class Actinomycetes; order Streptosporangiales; family Streptosporangiaceae; genus Nonomuraea; species Nonomuraea guangzhouensis. The sequence goes on from NZ_JAHKRM010000012.1 coordinate 23,976, forward strand.
TGTGCTTGAGCTCTTCCCCGGACGGCTTGGATAATCACCCAACTAATAACCGTTATGAGGTTTTTATAGGTTACTGCAGGGCAGCATGACCGCGACTTGCCAAGCGACGACGACGGAGGGCCGTGACGTGGCCGAAGAAGACGTCCTGGACATGCTCGAAGCCGAGGCGATCCACGTGCTGCGCGAGGTCGCCGGCGCGTTTCGCCGGCCGGTGTTGCTGTACTCGATCGGCAAGGACTCCTCGGTGCTGCTGCATCTGGCGATCAAGGCGTTCGCGCCCGGCCGGATGCCGTTCCCCGTGCTGCACATCGACACCGGCTGGAAGTTCCGCGAGATGATCGCCTTCCGGGACGAGACGGCCAGGCGGCTGGGGCTCGACCTGCGGGTACACACCAACCCGGAGCGGGCGACGCCGTTCACCCACGGCGCGCACGAGTACACGCGGATCATGAAGACCGTCACACTGCGCCGAGCGCTCGATGACAGCGGGTTCGACGCGGCGATCGGCGGCGCTCGGCGCGACGAGGAGCGGTCGCGCGCCAAGGAAAGGATCTTTTCGCTGCGTGAGCCCGGCCATCGCTGGGAGCCGCGCTCGCAGCGTCCGGAGTTCTGGTGGCGGGCGAACACCGAACTGGCCGACGGCCAGTCGATGCGGGCGTTCCCGCTGTCGAACTGGACGGAGCTGGACGTCTGGCGCTACATCAGACGGGAGGGCATCCCGGTGGTACCGCTGTACTTCACCGCACCACGCCCGGTGGTCGAGCGCGACGGTTCGTTGATCATGGTGGACGACGAGCGTCTACCCCTGTCGCCCGACGAGCAGCCGCAGCGGCGCTGGGTACGGTTCCGCACGCTCGGCTGCTACCCGTTGACCGCGGCCATCGAGTCGAAGGCCGGGAACGTCGATGAGGTCATCGATGAGATGCGGCTCGACCGCAGGTCCGAACGCGCCGGCCGGCTCATCGACGGTGAAGGTGGCACATCCATGGAGAGCAAGAAGTCGGAGGGGTACTTCTGATGATTTCGATGCTTCGAGTGGTCGCGTGCGGCTCGGTCGACGACGGCAAGTCCACCCTGATCGGCCGGCTGGTCGCCGGCACCGGCGGCGCCACGGAGGATCAGCTCGATTATGCGCGGCGGACCAGGCGCGGCGGCTCCACGATTCCGGCCGGAGCGGTGGACTACTCGCTGCTGACCGACGGGTTGGAGGCAGAGCACGAGCAGGGCATCACCATCGACGTCGCCCACCGCTTCCTGGACCTGCCGTCCGGCCGCCGGGTGATCATCGCCGACGCCCCCGGACACGAGCAGTACACCCGCAACATGGCGGTCGCGGCGTCCACCGCGGACGTCGCCGTGTTACTCGTCGATGCCACCAAGGGGATTCGCGAGCAGACTCACCGGCACCTGACGATCTGCGCGCTGATGGGCGTGCGGGCCGTCCTCGCGGTGGTCAACAAGCTGGACGCGGTGGATTACGACCAGGCGGTGTTCGACAAGCTCGCGGGCGAGGTACTGGCGGCGGCGGCCGGCCTGGACATGGTGGCGGACGTGATCCCGGGCAGCGCGCTGAGCGGCGACAATGTCGCCGAACCAGCGCCGAACCTGCCCTGGTACGACGGGCCGACGCTGCTCGGCGCGCTGACGGCTTGGGAACCGGCCGGCCGGCCGGTCGCGACCGGACGATGCCGGCGAATACCGGCTGCCCGTCCAGTACGTGATCCGGGCGGACGACTTCCGCGGTTTCGCGGGCACGGTGGTCGGCGGCCCGGTCCGACCGGGGGACACCGTCGCGGTCGCCGGCAGCGGCGTCGTTTCGACGATCGATCGGCTACTCGGCCCCGGTGGCGGCACGTTCGACGAGGCCGGCCCCGGCACTCCGGTGACGGTGACGCTGGCCGACGACGTCGACGTACGACGCGGAGACCTGCTGACCACGCCGGGCGCCCTCGGCAACGGGCTCTCCCCGGCGAAGGCATACTCCGCCACGCTGGTCTGGACCTCCGAGGAGCCGCTGCGACATGGCCGCTCCTACCTGCTGCTGGCCGGGTCGCGGACCGTACCCGCTGTGGTCACGACGGTGCGCGGCCGGCTGGACGTGGTGTCCGGCAAGCAACTCGCCGCGCGTACTCTCGGCCTCAACGACATCGGCACGGTCGAGCTGACCACCGACACCCCGGTCTGTCTGGACCGCTACCAGGAGTGCCGGGACACGGGCAGCTTCCTGCTCGTGGACCGGGCCGGCAAGGAGACCGTGGCGGCGGGCATGGTCCGGCACGCGCTGCGGCGCGGCCGCAACGTCGTTCCGCACGCGTACACCGTCGACCGGGACGCGCGGCAACGGCTGAAGGGGCAGCAGGCCAAGGTGTTGTGGCTGACCGGCCTGCCGGGCGCCGGCAAGTCGACGATCGCCAACGCGCTGGAGCGCCGGCTGCACGCCATGGGACTGCACACCTACGTGCTCGACGGCGACAACGTCCGAAGCGGACTGAACAAGGACCTCGGTTTCACCCTGGGCGACCGCGCGGAGAACGTGCGTCGGGTCGCCGAGCTGACCCGCATCCTGCTGGACGCCGGCCTGATCGTGATCGTCGCGCTGGTCTCGCCGTTCCGGGCGGACCGCGCGGTGGCCAAGAGCCTGTTCCAGCCGGGCGACTTCGCCGAGGTCTGGGTGAACACCCCCGCCGAGGTGTGCGCGCATCGGGACCCGAAGGGCCTGTACGCCCAGGCGAAGGCCGGCACGCTGCCGAACATGACGGGGCTCGGCCAGGCCTACGAGCCGCCGGAGCATCCCGACATGGTGGTCGACGGCTCCGGTTCGCTCGATGACGTGACGGACGAGCTGTGTGCGCTGCTGCAGGGCTGAGGCCTTCTGGCCGGTCGAAGAGGAGGCCAGGCACACCAGGCGACCTTGACCCGATCGCGTGACCATTGACACCTCCCGTATTTAGTTTCTACTGTTTAGCAAATCGGGAGGTCATGTGAGGATGCGGCGCACGTTGGAGCTGGTCGAGGCTGAGGTCAGCGCGAGGAGCCGATGGCACTTCCTCGTCCTGCGACACGGCGATCGTGTCGCGGTCGGCGAGTGTTCGGACGCGGGGCACCCCGCACGGCTGCTCGAACAGGTGGCCGCCGTACGTCGCCGCCTCGCCGGCCGGGACCTGGTCGCCGACCGTCAGGAGGTTCTCGCCGACCTGGCGGACCAGGTGTCACAGTCGGACCCGGACGACAGGCTCGTCGTTGCCACGCTCATGGGCGGGCTCGAGCAGATGATGGTCGACCACGCCGCACAGGCGGCCGGCGAGCCGGTGTGGAAGTGGCTCGGCGGCTCGGCGCCCGACTCCATCCCGGTGTACGCGAACATCAACCGCATGCCGGGCGGCCGGTCTCCCGAGGACGTCGCCGCGATGGCCCGCCGCGCGGTCGCCGCGGGATTCACCTCGGTCAAGTGCGCGCCCTTCGACGTCAGCGTTCCGGGGGAGCCGCTGGCGGCCACGGGGATGGCCCGGCTCAGGGCGATCCGCGCCGCCATCGGCGACGAGGCCGAGCTGAAGGTCGACTGTCACGAGCGCCTCCCCGCCGAAGAGGTGCACCGGCTCCTCCCCGGTCTTGAGGACCTGGGGATCGCCTGGTTGGAGGACGCCGTCAGCATCGGTTCGGTGGCGGAGCTGCGTGCGCTTCGAGCGGCGACCACCCTTCCGCTCGCCGGCGGGGAGCTCATGTTCGAGCCCGAGGAGGCCCGCGCCGCGGTCACCGGCCGGCTGATCGACGTCCTCATGCCGGACGTCAAGCACGCCGGAGGCGTGGAACGCGTGCTGCGCATCGCCCGCACGGCTCCGGATCTGGCGATCTCCCCGCACAACCCCTCGGGGCCGGTCGCCACCGCGGCCAGCGCCCACGCGTTCGCCGCATGCTCCAACGCCACCGTGCTGGAGTACCAGTTCGGCGAGACATCATGGCGCTCCGAGCTCGTCAGCGGGCTCGAGCGCGTCGTGAACGGACGGCTCTACCTGAACGACCGTCCCGGCCTCGGAGTCACCCTCCAGCCGAACCATCCCAGTTGTCGAGTCCTGTGGTCCGCAAACATCTAGGACGGCCATCGATGCCCCAGCAGTTCATCCCTCGTCTCCGCGGCCGATCCAGTCTGACGATCACCGCACTCGTCGCCTGCGGCGCGCTCGCCCTCTCGGGCTGCCGGTCGGCGGTCAACACCGCGCCGGACGTCTCCGGGCCGCAGAAAGGCGGCGTCCTGAACATCGTGCAGAGCGCCGACATCGCGCCCGCGACCTTCCTGTCCCAGAACAACCCGAACTTCAGCGTCATACGGTCGGTCTTCAACATGCTCACCGCCTACGACCATCGCTCCCTCCAACCCCAGCCCGAGCTGGCCACGAGCTGGAAGATCACGCCGGACAAGAAGACCGTGACGCTGAAACTGCGGGACGGCGTCACCTTCCACTCCGGCCGCCCGTTCACCGCCGACGACGTCATCTTCACCCTCGAAGCCATGACGCGCCAGGACGTGCCGTCGCAGCTCAAGCACGTGGCCGCCGCCATCACCGAGATGAAGGCCGACGACGCGCACACCGTGACGCTCCGGCTGGCACAGCCCGTGTCCAACCTGTTCGACCTGTTCGAGGTGATGCCGATCGTCGACAAGGACACCTTCGACGACCTCCTCGCCGGGAAGAAGTTCGTCGGCACCGGACCGTTCCAGGTCGAGAAGTACACGCCCGGATCCGGTGCCGATCTCAAGAGGTACGCCGGTTACTGGCAGCAGGGCCGCCCGTACCTGGACGGCGTGCACATCAGTGTGCAGAGCCAGTCGCAGTCGATGCTCGCCTCGCTGCGCTCGGGGCAGACCCAGCTCGCCCTCGACCTGGCGCCCCTGGACACCGCCGCGATCAAGAACGATCCCGCGTTCGAGGTCATCGCCTCCGACGCGAACGACGCGACGTACTACGTGGGCTCGAACGTCAAGATCGCCCCACTCGACGACCGTGAGGTCCGGCAGGGCATCGCCTGGGCGATCGACCGGAACCGCATACTCAAGCAGGCTCTCGGCGACATCGGACGGACCGGTTCCCTGCCGTGGTCATCGTCCTCACCAGCCTTCGACCAGGGGAAGGCCGGTACCTACGCGCAGGACCTCGCCAAGGCAAAGCAGCTCATCGACCGGGCCGGGGCCACCGGCAAGACGGTCCAGGTCGCCTTCAACTCCGGGTTCGCGACGAACAAGGCCATCGCCGAGATCGTCCAGTTCGACCTGAAGGCGGCCGGCCTGCGAGCACAGCTCGTACCGCTTCAGGCGCCCGACTTCTTCGCCAAACTCGGCAGCGGCGACATGCCCGGCCTGTTCGTCAACGTGCACGGCTTCGGCCAGCTCAGCCCCGCGACCCTCGTCAAGGGCGCCTTCCCGTTCAACGCCGACAAGAACGCCTCCAGCTTCGACTCCGACGAGTACCGCGCCATCGCGAAACAGCTCTGGACGCCGGCGGACGACGCCGCCGCCAAGGCCGCCTACACGCGGATCAACGACTTCCTGCTCGACCAGCAGTTCGTCAGCGACCTCGTCGTCAGCGCGCACACCTTCACCATCTCCACGAAGCTCAAGGGCCTGCGGTACACCATGTACGACTACCTCGACCTCGACGACGCCTACCTGACGAAGTGATGCCGACCGATGATCAGATACGCACTGAGGCGTGTCCCATCCGCTCTCCTCGTGCTGGTCGTGGCATCGGTGCTCGTCTTCGCCGTCCCCCGGCTCGCGTCGGGCGACGCCGCGGACGTCCTGGCGGGCCCCGACTCCACGGCCGCCACCCGGGAAGCGGTCCGGCACGACCTCGGCCTCGACCAGAGCCCCTTCCTCCAATACGCGCAGTGGGCCCGGGGCCTGCTGACCGGCGACCTCGGCACCTCCTACATCCGCAAGGAACCGGCGTCACACGCGATCGGCGCCGCGCTCGGCCAGACGGTCACCCTGACCGTGGCCGCGCTGATCCTGGCCGTCGTGCTCGGCGGCCTCGCGGGCGTGGTGCTCGGCACCGGCCGGCGCCGGCTCGTCACCCGACCGGTCGGCGCGCTGGTCTCCCTGGCGTTCGCGCTCCCGCCGTACGTCAGCGGCGTCCTGCTGGTGCTGCTGTTCGCCGTCACGATCCGGCTGCTACCGGCGACCGGGTACATGCCGCTGTCGCAGAGCCCCGACCTCGCGGTGCAGTACCTCCTCATGCCGGCGCTGTGCCTCGCGCTGCCCACCGCGGCCACGCTCGCCCGCTTCCTGGCCGCCTCCGTACGGCAGGTGAACGACGAGGACTACATCCGTACCGGCGTGGCCAAGGGCCTGACCTCCTCTCGCCTGGTCCGCGCGCACGTCGTCCCGAACGCCCTGCCGCCGGTGCTCACCGTGCTGGGCATCCAGATCGGGCAGCTGCTCGGCGGCGCCATCGTGGTGGAGGCCATCTTCGCCTGGCACGGCATCGGCGACCTGCTGGTCAACTCGGTGCTGGACCGTGACTACGTCCTGGTCCAGGACCTCCTCCTGTTCGCTGTCGCGGTGTTCGTGGTCGTGCAGACCCTCACCGACCTCGTTCACGCGGCGATCGACCCCCGCATCCGGCTGGAGGCCTGATGACCGCCATGTCCACCGCGGCTCCCACGGCGGCTACAGTCGCCTCCCGGCCGCAGCGTTCCCGCTGGTCGCGGGCCCTGAGATTCCCCGAGACCGGCGCGGGGCTCGCCATCGTCGCCGTCCTGTTCGTGCTCGGCGCATTCGCTCCCTGGATCGCGCCGTACGGCTTCGACGCGCAGAGCAGTGACAGCTTCGCCGGGGTCAGCGCCTCGCACCTGCTCGGCACCGACGAGTTCGGCCGCGACGTGTTCACCCGGGTGCTGTTCGGCATCCGGCAGGACGTCGTGGTGGCCGGCCTCGCCGTACCGATCGGCGGGTCGCTGGGCGTCGCCCTCGGTCTGCTGTGCGGATCGCACCGGATCGTGGACGCCATCGTGCAGCGGATCTTCGACGTGCAGCTCGCCTTCACCGCTCTCGTCCTCGGCGTCGCGGTGTCGGCCACCGCCGTCGGCCCCGGGATGACGGCCATCGTCGTCACCTGCGTCGTCGTCAACGTCCCGCTCTTCGGGCGGCTCACCCGGTCGGCGGTCCAGGCGCAACGTTCGCGCGACTACGTGGTCGCGGCCGAGGTCGTGGGCGCGAGCCGCGGCCGTGTCCTGCTGCGCCACATCCTGCCCAACGCGCTGGACACGCTCATCGTGCAGGCCGCCCTCAGCCTGTCGACGGCGGTGTTCATCGAGGGCGCGATGAGCTTCGTGGGCATCGGCATCCGCCCGCCGTCCCCGTCGCTGGGTTCGCTGCTGCGGACCAGCGTCAACTTCCTCGACCAGAATCCCTGGTACGCGCTGGGCCCCATCATCGTCGTCACCGCTCTGGTGCTGGGCTTCAACCTCATCGCGGACGGACTGAACAGAGGACTGCTACGCCGATGATCTCGACTCCACAACCCGTAACCGGCGCGGGCTCCCTGCTCGGGGAGGGCCCGATCTGGGACGAGGACGCGTACCGGCTGCTCTGGGTCGATATCTGGGGCGGCCTGTTGCACGCCACCTCCCCCGAGGGCGAGACCACCTCCACCGACCTGGGCGCGCCCTTGTCCTCGGTGGTGCTCAGCACGCGGGGCACGCGCGTCGTCACCGCCGGGCTCTGCGTGCTCGAGTTGACCGGCGAGGGTGCTCGCCACCTCGCCGACATCCCGGAAGACCCGTGCATGCGGGCGAACGACGCGGCCGTCGACCCGGCCGGACGCCTCTGGATCGGGACCATGACGATGCCCCACCGCCCCACCCGCCCCGGCGGTCTGTGGCGGCTCGACCCCGGGAGCCACGTCCCGGTCCGGATCCTGGACGACGTCCGGCTCGCGAACGGACTCGCCTGGAGCCCGTCCGGCGACACCCTCTACTTCGTCGACTCCCTGCGCCAGGAGGTGAACGCCTACGCGTTCGACCCGGCCGAGGGTTCGATCGGCGCGCTGCCCACCCGCTTCCCGATGAGCTGCGCGTTCGGCGGCCCTGACCTGCGAGAACTTTTCATCACCACGGGATCGCGGCCCGTCGCGCCGGACGAGAGACCGGGGGAGATCTCCCGGGGCGCCGGTGCGCTCTTCCGGTTCGGCACCGGCGTACGCGGCCTGCCGGCCTCCCGGATGGAGCTCTGACATGCCGACCGTGAACGTCGTCACTGGCGCGGCCCGTGGCATCGGACGTGCCATAGCGATGCATTTGCGCGCTTTGGGCGGTCACGTCGTGGCCGTCGACATCGACGAAGCCGTCGCCGGACCCGACGACGGCCGGTCGTGGCGCGCGGTCGTCGGCGATGTCACCGACCCGGCCGTCCAGGACGTGTGCCTGGCCGCGGCGCAGTCTCTGCCCGGCGACCTCGGTGTGCTCGTGAACTGCGCGTTCACCGAGGAAAGGGCCCCCCTGCTCGACGGGACCACGACGGGATGGGACCGCACGCTCGCCGTGTCGGTGGGGGCCCCGGTCGAGCTGAGCCGCAGGTTCGTGACGGCTCTGGACTCACGGCCGGGAGCGATCGTCAACGTCGTGTCCGTGCACGCCTTCCGCGCGGCACCCGAGTTCGGTGCCTACGCCGCCGCGAAGGCGGCACTGACCGCCTTCACCCGGACCGCCGCGGTGGAGTGGGGCCCGCTCGGCGTCCGGGTCAACGCGGTCGCCCCCGGATTCATCGCCGTGGAGCGCAACGCCCACATCTCCCGCGATCCCGCCCGTCTCGCCGCGGCCATCGGCGGGGCAGCGCTGCGACGCCCCGGCCGCCCCGAGGAGGTCGCCCGATGTGTGGCCTTCCTCGCCGGTCCCGACGCCTCGTACGTCACCGGAGCCGTCCTCGCCGTGGACGGAGGCGTCCTCGCACGACTCCCGGAAGGAGATCGGCCATGAGCCAGTCAGTCCTCCAGGTCCGTGACCTCGTCACGCGCTTCGACTCCGAGCGCGGACAGGTACGGGCGGTGAACGGCGTCTCCTTCGACGTCCGCGCCGGTGAGACGCTCGCCATCGTCGGCGAGTCCGGATCGGGCAAGTCGGTGACCGCCATGTCCCTGCTCCGGATGGTGCGTCCACCCGGCCGGATCGAGTCGGGGGAGATCCGCTTCCAGGGCCGCGACCTGCTGACCTTGGACGAGAAGGAGATGCGCGAGGTCCGCGGCGGCGGCATCAGCATGATCTTCCAGGACCCGATGTCCTCGCTGAACCCGGTGATGAAGATCCGCACCCAACTCGTCGAGGCGATGCTCAGCCACGGCAAGTTCACCGGATCGCAGGCGCGCGGGCGCGCGGCCGACCTGATGGGACGGGTCGGCATCCCGGACGCCGACGCCCGCCTCGCCGACTACCCGCACGCCTTCTCCGGCGGGATGCGGCAACGCGTCATGATCGCCATGGCCCTGGCCAACGACCCCGAGGTCGTCATCGCCGACGAACCCACCACGGCCCTGGACGTGACCATCCAGGCGCAGATCCTCGACCTCCTCGCCGAGCTCAACCGCGACCTCGGGACCGCGATCGTCCTGATCACGCACAACCTCGGTGTGGTCGCCCGATCGTGCCGGCGCGTCGCGGTGATGTACGGCGGGCACATCGTCGAGGAGGCGCCGGTGGACGAGCTCTTCACCGCCCCCCGCCACCCCTACACCCGAGCCCTGCTGGCCGCGACCCCACGCCTGGCCGCTTCCCGCCGGCTGCCGCTCGTGCCGATCGAGGGCCGCCCGCCGGACCTGGTCGCGCCGATACCCGGTTGCCCGTACGCGCCACGTTGCGACGTGGCGGAGGAACGCTGCCACGAAGAGCACCCGCCGACCTACTCCGACGAGCGCGCGGGCCGGGACTGGAGGTGCTGGGTCGCCGGACCGGACGGCGGGCTGCCGCCGGCCGCCGAGCCTGACGCGCCCGCGTCGCGGGAGCACCCGGCAGGGCCTGAGACTCCGCTGCTCGAGGTCGACGCGCTGGTGAAGACCTTCCCGGTCAAGCGGCGCACCTCGCCGTTGCGCCGGACCACGCGGTACGTCAGCGCCGTCGACGGCGTCAGCCTGTCGATCGCGCCCGGCGAGACGGTGGGGCTGGTCGGCGAGTCCGGCTGCGGCAAGTCGAGCGTGGCCAAGGCGCTCCTCGGCATCCACCCGGCCACCTCGGGCACCATCCGGTTCGACGGCCGGGACGTCGGAGTCCTGCGGGGCGCCGACCTCGCCTGGTATCGCAGCCAGACGCAACTGGTGTTCCAGGACCCCATGTCCTCGCTGAACCCCCGCCTCACGGTCGGCGACGCCGTACGAGAACCCCTTCTCGTCCACGGCCTCGCCAAGGGGGAGCGGGCGCGGCACCGCGTCGCGGAGCTGCTGGAACTCGTGGGTCTCGACCCGGCGGTGGCCGCCCGCTATCCGCACGAGTTCTCCGGCGGCCAGCGACAGCGCATCGTCATCGCGCGCGCTCTCGCGGTCGATCCCCGGCTGCTCGTCTGCGACGAAGCGGTGTCGGCTCTCGACGTCTCCCTGCAGGCACAGATCATCAACCTCCTTCAGGATCTGCAGCGGCGGCTCGGCCTGTCCTACCTGTTCATCGGGCACGATCTGGCGACCGTCCGCTACATCTCGCACCGCATCATGGTCATGTACCTCGGACAGATCGTGGAGTCCGGCCCGTCCGAGGAGATCACCGCCAACCCCCAGCACCCGTACACCGCCAGCCTGCTGTCCGCCGTGCCGGAGCCGGATCCCGCCCGCGAGCGGCAGCGGGAACGCATCGTGCTCGGCGGTGACGTGCCCAGCCCGATCGACCCGCCCCCGGCGTGCCGTTTCCACAGCCGCTGCCCGATCGGGCCGCTGACCAACCCCGGCCGCACCGTCTGCGCCACCGAGCGGCCGCCCCTCCGGGAGGTCGCCCCGGGCCAGTACGCCGCCTGCCACTTCCCCGGCGAACTACGCCGAAGCGGCCTCGACAGCGCGGCCCGGTGAGCGGGCTCGTGAGCGGGCTCGAGAGCCTGCGCCGCAGGAACACGGCGCAGGTCGCCCGGGCACTCCTCCATCACGGCGCCTGTGGCCGCGCCGAGATCGCCCGCATGACCGGACTCAGCGCCACCAGCCTCACCAAGATCACTGCGTACATGATCCGGATGCGCATGATCCGCGAGCTGTCCGTCGTCACGGGAGGAGAGACCGGCCGCCCACGGGTACCGGTCGCGCTCGACACCTCTCACTACCGCTTCATCGGCCTGCACATCGGACTGCGACGGACCACCGGCGGCCTGCTCGATCTCGCGGGCGACGTCGTCGTGGAGCATGCCGTCACGCACCGCCGGCCGACCCGCTCCGGCATTCTCGCCGAGGCACGGGACCTGCGCGCCGAACTGCAGGCGGCCGCCGGGGGAGCCGACCGGGTGCTCGGTACCGGCATCGTGACGGGTGGACGCGTCGACCCGGCCCGGGGGGTCGTCGTCGAGCATCCGCTGCTGGGCTGGAGAGACGTGCCGCTCGTGACGGAGGTAGGGCCGGCCGGTCATCCCGTCCTGGTGGACAGCAGCGTTCGTGGCCTGGCCCTGGCCGAGACCTACCTCGGTGCCGCGCGCGACACGGGTTCGTCGGTCTTCCTGTTCATCGGCAACATCGTCGGCGCCGGGCTCATGATCGACGGCCGGCTGAGGAACGGCCGGGACGCCGCGGCCGGCACCATCGACCATCTGCCGCTCGGCGCCGACGAGTCCGGCGAACGGTGCCGCTGCGGCCGTCACGACTGCCTCGCGACGCTGGCCAGTGACGTCGCCGTCCTGGCCAAGGCGCGCAGCGCCGGTCTGGTACAGCCACACGCCTCGTTCGAGTCACTGGTCAAGAAGTCACGCTCCGGCGATCCGGCGGCGGCCGGCCTCCTCCGGACCCGCGCCGAACTGGCCGGAGTGACCGCGGCCACGCTCCTCGACCTGCTCGACCCCGACCTCCTCGTGCTGGGCGGCGGCCTGCTCCAGACGCCGGAGCACCTTGGCGCCCTGCGCTCCGCCGCCGCTCGCCGGCTCACCCGTCCGGACGCCGCGGACCGCATCGTGCCGACCGGTCTGGGCGAGGGCTCCCTCGTACGTGGATCGGCCAGTCTCGTCCTGCACGCCTTCTTCACCGACCCGGTCGGCATGCTGCCGGCTCAGCCGGCCGGAGTGGCGAGCGACGGCTATGGCCGGGCGAGAGGATCCGCGTAGAAGGCATCGAGCACCGGGGTCGCCGCGCCCTGGACGAGCCCCGACGGCCCGATGAGGACCGCGGGCTGGATCGGGGTCGGCTCGCGCCCGCCGACCACCCGCCCGCGGGCCGCCGACACGACCTGCTCGAACCGCTCGGCGGACGAGACGACCTCCCCGCCGCCGATGATCGCGAGGTCCGGGTCGTGCACGTCGATCAGCGCGGCCACGGTCGTGCCGACGCGCGTGGCCCTGCGTTCGAGCATCCGGCGCGCCGTGCGCTCCCCGGAGATCTTGACGAGGTCGTCGATGGTCGTGCCGTCCGGCAGCAGCCCGCGCCGCTGCGCGTCGAGCGTGAGCGCGGCGTCGCTGGCCACCGCCCACAAGCAGTCATGGCGCCCGCACATGCACGGGACGGCGGACCGGGAACCGGAGCTGACGTGGTCGATGAGCCCGGCCGCGTCGTGCTGTCCGCGCGCGATGTCCCCGTGCACCACGTGCGCGCACCCGATGACGTTGCCGACGAAGACGTAGAGAACGTTCCGCGCGCCCTCGGCCGCCGCGAGCCGGGCCTCGGCCAGTGCCAGCGCCCGAACGGTGGACTCGACGCGTGGCAGGGGAAGGCCGTCGACCCGGAGCCCCTCGGAGAAGGCCACGTCGTGCCAGCCCAGTCCCTCGAAGGCGCGGACGGCGCCGGACTCGGGCGGCACCCAGCCGCCCGTGCAGGCGCCGTAGCCCACCACGTCCTCATGTCGTACGCCGGACTGCTCGATCAGCTCGCCCACCAGGCGGGTGGCGGCCGACAGCACGGTCCGGGGCGCGGCGCCGCCGTGCTTGCGGGACCGTAGCGCGACCACCTGGCCGGCCAGGTCGACGAGCCCGGCGGTGACCCTCTGCAGCCCGACGTGCACGCCCACGAACCGATGGCGGTCCAGATCGAGGGTGAGAGGCCGGCGTGGCCGGCCCCGCCCCCGCGCCTGCGTCGACGCCGGCTCGGTCTGCGGAGCCTCAGTGACGTACTCGGCGCGCTCCAGCTCGATGATGATCTTGGTGATGGCGGCGGCGCTGAGCCCCACGCCGGCCGCGATCTCCGAGCGTGACACCGCGCCGCGGGCCCGAATCTCGGACAGGACCGCGGCGGCGTTACCGCGCCGAAGACTGTCGAGCTGCTGGCCCAGCTGGCGGCCCTCCACCGGCGTTCGCGTCGTCACGAGGCTCCTTCCCGCACCGGCCGGACCCGTTGATCCTATGTGTGTCCGGAACCCCGGAAGGCGCAGGTCCGGGCGAGCTCAGGAACCGCAGGCACGCCCCTGCCCGGTGAACCGCAGCAGCGTCACGCTGTGCGGCTCGAACTCGTGGCTCAGGACGCCCTGGTCGGCTTTCTCCCGCGACACGCGCACGCTGATGTCGCGCGGATGATCGGGGGCGTTGTACGACTCGACCGAAGCGCCGTTCACCGTCGACACGCTCACCGTGCCGGTGACGCCTTTGCCGGGCAGTGCGACGTCGGCCGGCACGGTGTGCTCGGCGTCGCGGTTGACGACCATGGTGCGGATGACGCCGCCGTTGCACGTGGACACCACGCGCAGTGCGGCGTACGTGCCCGCCGGCGCCGTAAGGGCCGGGTTGCCGGTGACGGCGCTCTTGACGACGTGACCGCCGGCCATCGTGGCGTACAACCCCAGCATGTGGGCCCGGCCCGTCATGAGGAAGTCCGGCGGGCTGCCGAACAGATTGGCCGGGTCCGGCGACCCGTCGTCCTGAGGCAGGTCGGCGGTGTTGGAGTTGATCGACACCCGGACGTCGTTCTCCAACTGGCCGGCGACCTGCGCGGCCAGGTACAGGACGTGAGCGAGCCGTGCCTCGTAGGCGGGCGCGGGCGTGTTGAGCGTCCCGTACTCGGTGACGAGCAGGTCCGGCCGGGTGGCGGCGTCAGGGAAGTGACGCGCCATCCGGTCGCGCAGGTCACTCAGGTCGGCGTCCCGCCGCGCGGCCGCGACCTGCAGATTGCCGTAGCGCGTGAGCGTGCCGTCCGCCAGGGGCGTGCTGTAGGAGTGCGTGCCCAGGCAGTCGTACGGGCGCGAGCCCATCGCCTCGACGAACTCCGGGCGGCCCCAGCCGGAGCAGACCTCGATCGAGGGATCGACCGCCTTCATCGCCTTGCGGAAAGCGACATAGCCCTGGTGGATGCCGCTGGTGTACTCGATCGACAGGGATGCCCCCGCGGGCGGAACGGCTCCGTGGGTTCCGTCCCCGAACCGGACGATCCCGTCGGCCTTGCCGACGGTGTAGACGTGCGCGTCAGACGCCTGCCCGGCGAGACTCGCGACCCGCTGCCAGGGGCTGCCCGCGACACGGAGCACAGGCTCGGCGATCGGCCCGTCGCCGACGCCGGCGGCACCCTCGTCGTCACCGGGCAGCGCGATGGGAGCGAACCTGACCCGGTACTCCTGGTTCGGCTCACCCGTGCCCTGGCGGCGAGTCGCCAGGTCGCAGCCGCGGAACAGGCCGTCATTGTCCTGGTAGGAGGCGTCCTTCGCGGTCTGCCGCTGCCAGCCGCCCTCGATGAACTGCTGGAGGCGGGCCGTCGCCTCACCCGACCACCAGTAGTGCTGGCCGACGAGGTACGGCTCGTTCCCGAACTCCCAGTAGCGGATGCCGTAGGGCTTGGGGTGGCCGTTGCGCGCGCGTACGTCGCCCCAGTTCACGCCGCCGTTCGGATTCGTCCCCTTGCCGTCGGCGGGAGCGTTCATGTACTCGACGAAATCGGCGGCGTCGGCGGCGGACTGGTTGATCGCCGACACCATCATCATCGTCTCACCGCCGATGGAGCGGACGTACTTCTCGTTCTCATCGGGACCGAACCGGCTGTCGGTCGAAGCGAAGCGGCCGTTCGCGAAGCCGCCCGACGTCTGGCACTTCCGCTGGTCCTGCGGGCCGATCGCCCGCCTGAAGTCGAAGAGGTTGGCGACCGTGCCACCGGGATAGCGGAGCATGTCCAGGCCCGCCTGTTCACTCAGCCGGACGATCCCGTCGGCCGCCCGCCCGGCGGCGGAGTTCCAGATCCCTTTGCCGTCGTCGGGCCACCGCTGGTTGGCGCCGACGATCGCCGCGGGAACCTCCCCGACCGGGCGGCCGTCCGTCGTCACGTAGCGCTCCTGGGAGACGGTGATCCTCGTCGCCGCCGTACCCGTCCTTTCCGAGTGCGCTTGAGCCGGGGACGACGGAAGCCCGGCCACACCGGCCAAGGCGATGAGCACGGCCGCGGCCGGCAGGCGCACCGATCGATGCGGTCGCCCCCGAGGACTGTCTTCGAGATTCCCGAACATGTGTTCCTCTCTTGCCGCCTCCGTTGCGTGGAGGCGGATCAGCCGACGCCGGCCGGCGCCGATGGGTCGACTTTAGAGAATTTATTCAATAGTGTGAAGTAAATAGCGATGCCTGGTGGTGACCTGACCCGTGAACCGCACCCGAACCGGCGCCTTGGCCGCCGGCCTGCTCGCCGCGTCCCTGACCGGCGTCCCGGCCAAGGCCGCGACACCGCCGAACATCGTCCTCGTCGTCGCCGACGACCTCGGCTACGACCAGACCTCGCTGTACGGCCGCTCCGGCGCGATCGCCACGCCCAACCTGGAAGCGATGGGCGACGACGGAGTGCGCGTGAGCCAGGGCTACGTGGCCTCCCCGGTCTGCAGCCCGTCCCGCAGCGCGCTGCTGACCGGACTGGAGCCCGCTCGCGTCGGCGCGGACAGCAACCAGCTGACCCGGTCCCGCCCCGAACGCATGCCGACCGACACGATCATGAAACAGCTACCGGCGGCTTACACGTCGGCGGCCATCGGCAAGTGGGACCTCGCCGGAGCGCAACCCTTCGACGCCAAGCACCTGCCGGCCGCCATGGGCTTCGACGTCTTCTACGGATTCTTCGGCGGCATGCACGACTACTGCCCCGGCACCGAACTCAGGCAGTACGACCCCGGCACCCAGACGTACGCCAACCGGTCGAGCGCCCGCTATCTGACGCAGGAGTTCACCGACCACGCCGTCGACTACATCGGCGACCACGCGGCGAACCCGTTCTTCCTGTACCTGGCCTACAACGCGCCGCACACGCCGCTGGAGACGCCCACATCGTGTGCCGGCGGGGCCCAGCAGTCCGACGAGGAGCGCTTCGCCGAGATGGTCCGCACCATGGACGACGGCATCGGCCGGGTCCGCCAGGCCCTGGAGGACAACGGCGTCGCGGACAACACGCTGCTCGTGTTCCTGTCGGACAACGGCCAGCAGTCCGACTACTTCACCGGACCGACCCGCGGCGGCAAGTACAGCCTCTTCGAGGGTGGCATCAAGGTGCCCTTCGCCCTCACCTGGCCCGCCGCTCTCCCGTCCGGCACCACCTACACCGGGCCGGTCAGCAGCCTCGACCTCCGCCCCACGATCCTCGCCGCCGCGGGCAGCGCGGCTTCCGCACCGCCCGGCGCCTCGGGTGTGGACCTGGCCCCGTATCTCACCGGCGGGCGGACCGGACCGCCCCATTCCCAGCTGAGCTGGCGCTATGTCGTCGACAAAGCAGAAGAGGGACACCAGGGCACCGTCATCGCGGCCCAGAGGTCAGGCGACCTCAAGTGGATCAGCAGCACCACGCCCGCCACTGCCCCTGTCACCACCGACTATCTCTTCGACCTCGCGGCCAACCCCGGCGAGGACGACGACGGAAATCTATGGCCCGACCCGGTGACGAGCGGCCCGATCGTGGCCGCGCACAACGCCTGGAACGCCGCGAACCGAGTCACGGAGAGCTTCGAGAACCCGCGCTCGGCAACGGACATCCGGGCGAACAAGCCCGACGGGTACATCGAGGCCGGCGGGACCTGGACCGTGGTCGACACCGGCTCGGGGGACAAGTCATACCGCGGCGCATCAACCGGTACGGCCGGCAGAAGCATGCTGGAGCTGAGCCACTTCGACGACGTGAAAGCCTCCTCCACCGTGCGGCTGCAGGACCCGGGGCAAGCCGGGGTGATCGTACGTGGCAGCGGAGCCGGGCAGAGCTTCAACGGGTACACGGCCTCGATCGCCATCCCGCAGAACGGCAGCGCGTGCGCCGGACCGGCCCCCCAACCGGGCGGCGGCAGCGCGCGGCTGGTCCTGTCCAAGGTCGCCGACGGGGCCGGGACACAGGTCGCCTGCAAGGACCTCCCGCTGACGACCGGCACGGACCACACCATCGTCGTCCGCGCCATGGGCCCGAGCATCTCGGTCGACCTGGACGGCACTCGGCAGCTCGCGTGGTCGGACACCGCCGCATCCGCGTTCTCGGGCGGACGCGTCGGGCTACGCGTGGCCGGAACGTCGCAGGCGCAGCCCACCCGCGCTCTGTTCGGGACGTTGAACGCGGTGGCCTGCTCCGGGAGCTGCCCCTGATGCCGTCGGTTGAATTCACGGACTTGGAACAATCGCCCGCAAGTTCGATTTCTTGGCCTTTTTTGGAGATATGTGGACGTGCCAGGCGGAAATTAAAATTGTCGATGTAGCCAGCAAATCCGCAGCCTATAGTGCCAACAAACTTGACCATCCGTTAACCGGGAGAACAAGTGTTGGACAAGGTGCTGGCGCAGCTGACCTTGCGGCGCAGGTTCACCCGGAGGGCGGTCCGGTTCGAGCGCGGGCGCGGGGCGCTGATCCTCCAGATCGAAGGTGATCCCCCTCAGGTCACGCCGTGGCTTCGCGCGCTGTTCAAGAGCTACCGGGCCGTCGTACCCGTCAACAACCCCAGCGGGGTGCAGACGGAGCAGTCCGAGGATCTGCAGGTCCTGGAGCAGTTGCAGGCGATCGTCGAAGGATGCGGCTACGGGGGCAGGGTGGCCCGCGGCCTGCCCATCGTCTTTCCCCGGTTCGCGGCGGCCCGCACGGCGCTCTACGACTGGCACTCCACGGAAAGGCTGCCGCCCAGAAGGGCCAGAGACCTGAAGAAACACATCAAGGACGCCATCATGGCCGAGCGGCAGCACACCCTGCAGGACGTTCGTCCGCGCGTGGCCCCGCTGGTGGAAGACGAGTTGGTCACTCGGCAGTTCGGCGGCGCGGTCGGCCTTGGGCTGAAGGCGGCCAATATGCTGCGATTCCCTTACTACAGGACCGTCCGCTGGAATCGCACCAGGCGATTCCCCGACGCGCGTACCTTCGACGTGGTGTGTGAGCGGCTGGACGAGATGAATCGGGCCTCCGCGCGGGGAAAGCAGCTCCTGCTGGTCGAGGCCCTGCTCGCCGATATCGACGCGCATTACCGCCTCTTCCGCCGTCTCAACAGGGCACGCCGCCCGGTCATCCTGCTGCCGGACGTGGACCGGGTCCCCGCCCGGCGGATCATCAGGGACCGTCTGCTGGAGGCCTTCGACGACCCTGCCCAGGATGTGTACGTGTACCCGGTGGTCATCACGACCTCCGAGCCTGACCGAGCCACGCCCGCCAGGGGCGCGCGGGACGCTGTACAGGCAGAGGATCTCGCGCGGGCCATAGCCGACCGGTACCAAGAACGCGAAACCCTCGCCGAGCTGCGGGCGCAGGGGAAAACGGATGAGCCGCTGCCCAGCCGGCTCTTACGCGTCAGCTTGGGGGAGGTTCCGGAACCCCGGGCGAACAGCGGGAGGAGGATCCTGGGGCCGGTGACGCTGCTCACCTCGGTCGCGGTCCTCGCCACCGCCGGTTTCGTCGTGTCCCGCATGCCGGAGAGCTGCGGTGACGCCCTGGAGGTCAAGGATGGCGAGTGCGTCGGCGTCTCCGACGGCTCCGACGTGTTCATGCCCGCGGTCCGCGGCATGAAGGAGGTCTCCGCCCGTATCGCCGAGCAGAACAGGGCAGTCGAGGGGCAGACGCACGCGACCGTGGCGCTCATGATCCCCACGGAGTCGGACAACCCCGCCGTACAGCGGCAGATCCTCAGCGAGATCCAGGGCGCCTTCCTCGCTCAGGCCGAGGTCAACCAGCCGGCCTCGGCCAAACCCGCCATCCGGCTTGTCCTGGCCAACCCCGGTCGCGGCTACGGCCACTGGGGGTTCACGCTCGACAAGCTGGTCGAGCGTGAGCCGGACCTGCGGGTCGTGGCCGGCTTCAACCTCAGCCTGACGGCGACCAAGCAGGCCCTCACGTACGTGACCAACACGCTGAAGATCCCGGCCGTCGCGAGCGTGGTGACGGCGGACGACTTCGCCAATCCCGAGGACAAGGATCCCGCCCCGTTCCCCGGCCTGGCCCGCGTGGTCTCCACCACCGCGGACCAGGCCCGCGCGTTGCTCGCCTTCGACTCGAGCCTGGCGGGCGCCGAGACCGCCCTCGTCGCGGACGAGCGGCCGGACGACAACTACAACCGGTCTCTGCGGGACGCCTTCGCCGCGGCCAGGCGGAAGCAGGGCGGCGGCGCCGTACAGGACATGCTGTTCGATTCGCCGGGCGTGGAGATGGCGGGCTATACACCGAACGAGTTCGAGGACTTCGCCGGCAACATCTGCCGGTCGAACGCGAGTGTGGTGTACTTCGCCGGCCGGGCCCTGCACCTGAAGCTCTTCATCGAGAAGCTGGCCGGCACCTACTGCCGCGAGAAGAAGTCGTACACGGTGATCACCGGCTCCGACGCCACGACCCTCGACGAGCGGCTGACACCCGCGGACCGAGCCCTGCTCAAGGGAGATTCCGGATCGGGCAAGCCGGCGGTGACCATCCGTTACATCGCTCCCGCACACCCCGGCGAATGGAGCGCCGCACCGGGTAAGTCGCCCGCTCCGCCGTACGTCACGGAGTCCCGGGACGCGATGAACAGCTTGCAGCGCGGCATCGAGGCCAATGGCCCCATCGGCCCGGTGAGCCTCAACGACGGGCGGACCATCGTCACCCACGACGTCATCCTGACAGCCTCGCGGGCCCTGGCCCGCGCGGTCCACACCAGCGGGCAAGAGGTGCCCTCAACCGACCGGATCCGGCGGGACCTGCGCAAGCTCAACTCCGACCTGCGCGTGCGCGGCGCAAGCGGATGGATCTGTCTCAGCAACGCGGGCAACCCGTACAACAAGGCGCTGGTCGTGGTCCGCCTCGAGCCCGGCGCGAGCCGGCTGACGCTGGAGGGCGTGGCGTGGCCGACCGGGCATCCCCCGAAGCGGGACGACCAGTGCGTCGTTCACTGAGCGAAGAGCTGACAACAGGACACCGGTCGACGCATTCGCCCATCGTGCAGACGACAAAGAACCCGCTCGGTGGCGGGCCATCGGGTCTCCGCTGATCACAGGATCGCGTTCGCGAAGGTCAGTGCCAAGCGCCTCATCCAGGAAACGACTCGGTGATCATGTCGTCGTGGTTGACGTTCAGGTCTGATGTGTCACGCGGCGGCCGACCGTCGGCGCGGGCCGATCGTGGCCTCGGGTGCGTCGAGCCAGAGCTGCTGGCCGTCGGAGGTGACGGTCATGCCGAACCGATCGAGGCCCGGCTCACCCCTGCTCACCCACGCGAAGTAGGCGTTGGTGACCTCTTCCCAGAGGTGACGGTCGCCGAGCTCGTACACCCACGGTTCGCCGTCGGGCTCATAGCCGGCGGCGCCCCACCGACCAGGGTCGCCGGGGTCGACGAGGAACAGCCTCTTCTCATCGTCGAGCCGCATACGCAGACCAGTCAGGGCCGACATGACCAGGCCCGCGCCGGCCGGTGCGTACGTGATCGTGCGGGGATCCACGGCGGTGGTGAACCGTCGTCCGCTACCGTCGTCCGGGGCGCCCGGCGTAGCGCCCTGGGAGCGCATCATCATGTACGAGGCGTAGCCCGGGAACCTCCCGACAGCGCTGCCATCCGGCATGACGACGAGCCGTAGCGAATGGTCGGTGTCGAACCCGGGCGAGTACGGCGTGACGATGACCGCGCCGGGACGGCATTGCTCGATCCAGGCGTACGGAACGGTATGGACGGCGCACGTGACGTGCACGCGGTCGTACCGGGTTCCCGCTGGCCAGCCGGCCGCCCCATCGCCAACGATCAGGTGCGGGTGCACGCCGGCTGCGGCCAGCGCCTTTGCCGCCTGCTCGCCGACTGCCGGATCGACCTCCATCGATGTCACGCGAGCGGCGTCGCCGACCAGGTGGGACAACAGCGCGGCCGTCCACCCGGTACCGGTGCCGACCTCGAGTATGCGGTGCCCGGGATCGGGATCGAGCAGCGTGAGCAGGTCGACCACTGTGCCCGGGGCCGAGTTGGAAGAGGTGTAGCGCCCTTCCACGTCGCGGATGTCCGTTGCACCCTTGTCGAGTTGCGTCACGATGGCGGATGGTCCGTACACGGCCGCCCACCATGCCTCTGGGTCGCGGCGCCGGTCGATCAGCTTGGGGCCTGCGTGGGTCAGAGCCACCCCCAACGAGGGCACGTACAGGTGCCTTGGCACCGCATGTAGCGCGTTGGCGATCGTGCCACGGATCGGGGCCCGAGTCCCGCTGATCGCAGCGATCATGCCGTCGACGCTTGCCTCGAGGTCGGGCATCACTTTTGCTTTCCGTCCCCCTCATGCTTGCCGCCACTGCCGTCCCCATCGCCCGTGTTCTTGTCATGCTTCGGGAGCTCGAGCGGTTTCGACTTGGGCTTTTCGCCTTCGTGCTTGCCCATGCGGAGAGCCTTTCCTCGCTCGAAAAGAACCGTCTCCGCGACCATATGACTACCATCCGTTATCGACAAGTGACCAACATGGCCACCGCCGCCAGCAAGGAGCTGGATCTCGACCCCGCCAACTACTCCGACAGCGTCAAGATCTGCGACCCTGAGCCTTTCTGTCCGTACTGCATCAAGGGAGCCGGACAGAAGGCCTAGTAACAGGACGCTGGCCGACGCATTCGACCGGAAAGCGCCCCTGCCACCGATCGCCTTGTGGCAGGGGCGCGGTCGTCCAGGCCGGGAGCCGGGCGCCACGGAGATCACTATCCATCGCTTACCGTGCTGGCTCAAATACACGAAGCGGTTTGAGGGTCTGCGGCACCACGGCCGTGAGCCGCTATGCCTCCGTGAGGACGTAGAGCAGGGCGTTCATGCTGGTTCCGCTGACGAGGTCGCGCTTGTCGATCAGGCGGCGGATGTCGGTGAGTGGCACCCACTCGATGCGCTCGGCCTCCCATGCCTCGGTGGGCGGCCCGATGTGCTGGGCGCTGTCGGCGCGGAAGATGTGGTGCGCGGAGTCGGAGATGCCGTTGGTCGGCTGGGTGTACAGCAGCGGCCGCAGGGGGCCGGGCCGCCAGCCGGTCTCCTCTTCGACTTCGCGGGCGGCGGCTGCGATCGGCTTCTCGCCCTCCTCGATCTTGCCGATCGGGATCTCCCAGCCCCAGGTGTCGGTGATGAAGCGATGCCGCCAGATCAGCAGCACCCGGTTCTGCTCGTCAGTGACGACTGCACCGGCTCCGGGCGCGGTGCGGATGAGCCGATGATCGAGATGCCGTCCGTCCGGCAGTTCTACATCGGCCACGCGGACGTCGAGCCAGCGGTCGGTGTAGAGCGGGTCTTCCGAGTGGACCTGCCAGCGCATGCGGCTGCTCCCCTGGGTGGATGCCTGGACCGGCACCACGTTACAAGGGGATACCCGCCTGCTGCCTCGCGCGAGCGACGAACGCCTTGACCGGCTGCGTCTCGTAGGCGCTCAGCGCGGTTGTCACGGACTCGATGCGCTCGGCAAGGCGCTCGGACTCCATGCCTTCGGTGCGGTCGAGCATGCTTTCCGCTGTGGAAGCGGCCTGTTCGAGCTCTCCGCGCTCGGCCAGGATCAAGGCGAGAGTGGCCTGCCGGTGAGCCTGGCCTCTCAAATGGCATGTGCCCGCCAGACGCAGAGCTTCCTCCGCGTACTCCTGAGCAGGCGCCAGGTCCCCGAGCCGCCGCCGGGTTTCCGCGTGTTGGCACTCGAGCAGGCCCGGTTGTACGTAGCCGGTCTCCGGAGGCTCCGCTCCGTGTCGGATCTGCCCTGCCGTGGCCTCCGACAGGCGCATGTGTGCGTGGCAGTTCGCTCGATCGCCGGCGCGGGCGTATGCCTTCGCCTGGAGAATGTGCAGGTCTGTCGAGAGAGCAGGACTCAGGTGGCCGCGCGCTCCCCGCAGAGCCGCCCCCTGCCGATCTGCGGCTGGTCTCTGCCGTTCGCACTGACCTCTCGGCGCGCCTGCGCCCGATGCGCGGTTTTGCTGGCGCCTCTGTCTTGACCACCGCACACGAGCCCTGACCGACCGCTGGATCGACGCACGGCCAGGCCGTCCCCGCCCCCGATGATTATCTTCACCAAGCCCCACCACGCATCGCTAAAGGATCTTGCTCAGCGGTGGTCCGGCTGCGGCGCGGCGGCCTCCAGGGTGACGCTGGTGCCGTTGGAGTCGCTCTCGATGGTCAGGCGGTTGACCCACTGCCGGGCCAGCCACAGCCCCCGGCCGCTACTGCTGCCCGGCGGCACGGGACGATGGCCGTGCTCGTACGGCCGAGGCAGGCCGGGTCCGCTGTCGGTGACCCGGCAGTAGAGCCGGCCGTCGGCCTGCCACAGGCTCAACCGCCCGCCCCCGCCGCCGTGACGCACCGCGTTGGTGGTGATCTCGTTGACCGCGACCACGAACCGGTACAGGTCCGGCCCGGCGAGCCCATGTCGCGCCGCGTACCGGTTCACCAGTCGCCGCAGCATGACGAGCGTGCCGAAGTCGAAGTCGTACTCCAGCTTCGGGGCTTCGTCGGGCTCACTCATCGGCGCGTTCCTCCGGAGCGGCGCCGGGCGGGATGGTGCCGCAGGGCAGAGGCCACAGTGGCACTCAGCCGCCCTCAGCCCAGGCCGAACGCGGTGAGCAGCCCCGTTATGCGCAGTTGGTCGAACACCCGGGGAGTGGGATGCCCCACGCTGAAGGCCGCGCCGACCTCGGTGGACGCCTTCATCGCGTCCACCAGCACGCCGATCCCGGAGGAGTCGAGGAAGGCCACCTCGCCCATCTCGATCCGCACCACGGAAGGACGCTCGTCGATCACGGCGGAGGCCACGGTCTTCCGCACCCAGGCCGCGTTGGTGAAGTCGATGTCCCCGCGCAGCACCACCTCCAGCAGACCATCGGTTACGGTGCCGACCGACACCACGTCCATGCACATGTCCTTCCTCTGCCGAGCACGGCGGGCTCACCCCGTGACGCACTCCGGCCCGCCGGTCGGGTATGGCCGGCTGCTCGCACGAACCATTGTCCCGGTATATACGGGTATCTATCACCGGCTCGCCCGCCACGCCACCCACCGGACGGTTCTCAGCGACCTGTTCACAGGCGCCGTCCGTCCGGCTGCGGATCCGCGGGCGGGCGAGCCGGGTCGGCTGTGGGGCCGTCCGGCAGGCGATCCGTGGGCGGCGGAGTCGCCGTTCGGCGGACGATTCCCGACGGGCCGAGCCCGGCGGAGGTGTGGTTCGGGGCGGCTTACCATGTGATCGTGAGTTTCAGCCCCCGGCGTGAGCCGCGCTCCGGCGCCCGCAAAGGGGCCGTGCCCAGCATCCGCGACGTCGCGGCCGCGGCGGGCGTCTCGTACCAGACCGTTTCGCGGGTGCTCAACGACTCGCCCCGGGTGCGCCCCGACACCAGGGCCGCGGTGCTCGCGGCCATCGAGACGCTGGGGTTCCGCCCCAACCGGGCCGCGCGGGCGCTCGGTCTCGGGCGCGCTCCCGGCATCACCGTGGTGACCGCCAACACCATGCTGTACGGCTACGCGTCCACGCTGCAGGGCATCGAGGAGGCCGCGCGGACCGAGGGCCTGGCCGTGGGCGTCAGGGTCGTGGAGTCGGACTCGCTCGCCGAGGTCAAGCAGACCGTCGACTACGTGAGCGACCCGAGCGCGGGCGGACTGATCATCATCGCGTTCGACCCGGCGGGCACCGCGGTGCTGGGGGCGCTGCCGCCGGACATCCCGGCGATCGCCGCGACCGAGCCGGTGGCGCCCGACACGGGCAGGGTCGCGATCGCGCTGGACGAGCGGCGGGCCGCCGCCGACGCCACCGAGCACCTGCTGGCGCTGGGCCACCGGACCGTACACCATGTGGCGATCCCGTCCGAGGGGCGCTCCAGCGGCAGGCAGGCCGGCTGGTGCGACGCGCTGTCGCGGGCGGGCGCCGAGATCCCCGAGGTGATCGGCTCCGGCTGGGACATCCGCGCCGCCTACCTGGCCGGGCAGCGGCTGGCCGGTGATCCGGACGTCACGGCGGTGCTGTGTGGCAACGACGACATCGCCCAGGGGGTGCGCCGCGCCCTCTACGACGCGGGCAGGGACGTGCCCGGTGACGTGAGCATCGTCGGGTTCGACGACATCCCCGGTTCGGCGTTCTGGATCCCCGCGCTGACCACCGTGCGGATGGACTTCGTCGGGCTGGGCCGGGCGTGCTTCCTGGCGGCGGTGGCCGAGCTGACCGGGCAGCCGCAACCGGAGCCCGAACTCACCCCGCCCCGCCTCATCGTGCGCGAATCCACCGCCCCGCCACGCCACGCCTGAAATCGGCACGTAACAATCCGGCAAAGGACCCTTCCGTTCACGGCATGTGACCGCTCACACTCCATGTGACCGGTCACATGACCGCCCCTCTCCCGGCAGGAGGTACTCCCGTTGACATCGCTCCGGCTCCTGGGTGTCACGACCATCGTCTGCACGCTGCTCTGCGCCGCCGTCCCCGCGCGGGCCGCGTCCCCTGCCCTCGTCGTCGACCTCGCCACGGACACGGGCCCGCTGAAGTACGGCGCGACCGGCTTCCTGTACGGCCTGGGAAACGACGGGATCCCCACCGACACCATGCTGGCGGCGCTCAAGCCCCAGGTCACCGCGCAGAAGGCGCCCGACGGCCTCCAGCACCCCAACGGCGACGCGCTCCAGGTCGCGCCCATGTTCAAGCGCGCCGGCGGCCGTGACATCCAGGTCTACATGCAGGACATCTACCGCGAATGGCCGTACGAGAACCTCGGCATCGACGACTACCTGGCCAAGGTCGACACGATGGCCCGCAAGATCGTCGCGGACCCCTACCGGACGTCGTACGTGTACGTGCCGTTCAACGAGCCCGACCAGATCTGGTACCAGGGCAACCTCAACGGCCTGCTCGACGCCTGGAAGCGCGTCTACCAGAAGATCCGCTCGATCGACCCCGCCGCGCGCATCGCCGGCCCGAACTTCGCCTCCTACCGCGCGGCCGACTACCGCACGTTCTTCACCTACGCCAAGACCAACAACGTGCTGCCCGACGTCACCACCTGGCACGAGCTCGGCAACGACTTCTTCACCAGCTGGTACGACCACCACGCCGACTACCGGGCCATCGAGACGAGCCTCGGCATCAGCCCCCGGCCGATCGCGATCAACGAGTACGCCCGCTTCTCCGGCGACCTCGGCGTGCCCGGGAACCTGGTCCAGTACGTGACCCGGTTCGAGAACAGCAAGGTGGACGCCTGCCTGGCCTACTGGACCACGGCCGGAGCGCTCAACGACCTGGTGACCAGGAACAGCCAGGCGACCGGCGGCTGGTGGCTCTACAAGTGGTACGGCGAGCTGAGCGGCCACACGGTCACCGTCACCCCGCCCACCAGGAACGGCTCCCTCCAAGGGCTGGCCGCCCTGGACCCGGCCAGGAAGCAGGCCCGGGTGATCTTCGGCGGCTCCCTCAACGTGACCGACACCTACTCCACCGACGTCGTGGTCAAGAACATGGGTGCGGCCTCCTACCTCGGCGGCTCGGTCCACGTGACGGTCTGGGGGGTGAACAGCACCGGCCTCAACGCCTCCCCGGGCCCGGCCCTGATCCACGAGGGCGACTACACCGTCTCGGGCGGCCAGATCACCGTCCCGCTCACCGGCCTGAACGGCGCCGCCGCGTACCAGCTCATTGTCACCCCGAACACCGACCTGACGCCCGCCGGCCCGGCCACCCGCTACCAGGCCGAGTACGCGGCGCTCGGCGGGACCGCCCGCGTCACTTACGGCCCCAACACCGGCTACTCCGGCACCTCCTTCTCCGAGGGCTACGGCGGCAGCAGCACCGCCGCGACCACGTTCGTGGTGACCGCGCCCGGTGACGGCTACTACAACCTGGGCCTGCGTTACTCGGCGGGCCCGTACACCGGCGCGCCGCAGAACCGGGCCGCCCGCCTGGTGCTCAACGGCAGCGCGCTGACCGACCTCACCCTGCCGGGCACCGCCGACTGGAACACCTGGAACACGGTGACGACCAAGGTGTTCCTGCAGGCGGGCGTCAACCGGATCGGCGTGCACGCCTTCACCACCGACGACCGCGACGCCGTCAACCTCGACTATCTGGACGTGACGGCCACCACCGGCACCATCACCGCCTACGAGGCCGAGAGCGGCGCCAACGTCCGTGGCGGCACGGCCGTGATCGGCGCCAACAGCGCCGCGTCCGGCGGCTCGTACGTCGGCTACATCGGCAAGGGCGCCGCCAACATCTTACGTTTCACCGGCGTCAACGCTCCGGCCGCCGGGCGCTACCGCGTGGTGATCACGTACGCCAACGGGGAGCTGGGGGAGGGCGCGACCAACTACAACTCCAACATCGTGGACCGCTACGCCGACGTCAGCGTCAACGGCGGGGCGGCCACCCGGGTCTACTTCCGCAACACGCTGGGCTGGTCGAACTTCCGCACCACCGTGATGACCGCCGACCTCAGGGCCGGCGCCAACACGATCGAATTCGGCAACACCACCGCGTACGGCCCCGACGTCGACCGAATCCAGATCGCCGCGGCACTCGGCTGACCCACCCCGCCCGCGCCCAAAGCGCCGCGAATGATCGACCCGCCAGATCCGCCGGCCCCAACCCGACCCGCCCGACCTCGGCCCGCCCGGCCTGCTCGACCTGACGGACCTGCCTGACCTGGCGGACTCGCCGGACCCGCCAGGTCCGCTGGCCCCCGACCCGCCCGACCTCCGACCCACGTGACCCCCGGACCTCTTGGCCTCCGGACTCCCGGGACCGGCGCCCGGGACCCGGATCCCCTGGACTGCGCCCTCGGGACCGGTGCCCCGGACCGGACCTGCAGGCCAGACCCCCGAGGCCGGACTTCCCGGACCGCCTCTCGGGACCGGCCCCAGGACCCCGCCTCTCGGGACCGACCTCGGGACCGACCCCAAAAGCCAGACCTCCTGACCAAACCCCCGTCCGATCCCCGGGATCGGATCTCCCGGTCCCCCTGAAGATCCCCGCAGATCGCGGCCGACCTCTATGCCCGCCCTGCGGACACCCGCACACCCGAAGGAGATTCCTTGATGCCTGTCGACGTGGTCAAGACCCTGCGCTGGGGACATGACGCCCTGGCGGCGGTGGTGGAGATCCACCCGGACCGGCCGGTGGCCCTGCAACGGCTGGGCCCGCCCGGCGAGCAGCCGCGAAGGTTGTCGCAGCCGCTGGTCGAAGTGCTGATCCCCGGCGAGGGCCGGGCCAAGGCGTCCCAGCGCCTGTCGGAGACGGCCGTCGGCTGCCGGTTGCGGTACGCGGGTGCCGAGCAGGGCCGCGACGGCGGCTGGCACACGCTGCGGATCGCGCTCAAAGACGAGGTGTCCGGGCTGGCGGCCGAGGTGACGCTGCGCTCGTTCGACGGGGTCGCCGCCTGTCAGATCCAGGTCAAGGTGACCAACCAGGGCACCGACCCGGTGCTGCTGCTCGCCGTGTCCTCCTTCGCCGCCGGGTTCCTCGGCCGTCCCGTGAGCGAGCTGGACGTCCTGTCCGCCGACAGCGAGTGGCTGGGTGAGAGCAGGTGGAGCAGGCGGCCGCTCGGCGACCACATCGCCGACCTCAACCTGGCCGCGCACGGCCAGCACGGGCGCGGCCGGTACGCGCTGAGCAGCTCCGGCACCTGGTCCAGCGGGCGGCACGTGCCGATGGGTGGCCTGGCCGACCGGCGTACCGGCCAGACCTGGCTGTGGCAGATCGAGCACAACGGCGCCTGGGGCTGGGAGACCGGCGAGCGGCTGGACGGCGTGTACGTTGTGGCCACCGGCCCGACCGACGCCGACCACCAGTGGAGCCAGACCCTGGCAGCGGGGGAGTCCTTCACCACCGTGCCGGTCTCAGTCGCGGTCTCCGCCGAAGCCGACGGCGACGGCGACGGCCTGGAGCGTGCCGTCGCCGCGCTCACCGCGCACCGCCGCGCGCTGCTGCGCCCGCACCCCGACAGGTCGACGCTGCCGGTCGTCTTCAACGACTACATGAACACCCTGATGGGCGACCCGACGACGGCCAAGCTGCTGCCGCTGGTGGACGCCGCCGCCGCGGCCGGGGCCGAGATCTTCTGCATCGACGCCGGCTGGTACGACGACGACGGCGCCTGGTGGGACAGCGTCGGCGAGTGGGAGCCGTCCCGGACCCGCTTCCCCGGCGGCATCCAGGAAGTGCTCGATCACATCAGGGAGCGCGGCCTGACACCGGGGCTGTGGCTGGAGCCCGAGGTGATCGGCGTACGCAGCCCGATGGCGGACAAACTGCCCCCGGAGGCGTTCCTCCAGCGCGGCGGCCACCGCCTGACCGAGCACGGCCGCCACCACCTGGACCTGCGCCACCCCGCGGCCGTCGCGCACCTGGACCAGGTGGTGGACCGGCTGGTGGAGGAGCTCGGCGTCGGCTACTTCAAGCTCGACTACAACATCAACCCGGGCGTCGGCACCGACCGGGACGCCGACAGCGCGGGCGCCGGGCTGCTGGCCTGCAACCGGGCCCACCTCGCCTGGCTGGACGGCGTTCTGGACCGGCACCCCGGGCTCGTCCTGGAGAACTGCTCCTCGGGCGCGATGCGCATGGACTACGCGCTGCTGTCGCGGCTGAACCTGCAGTCGACCAGCGACCAGCAGGACTTCCTCCGCTACCCGCCGATAGCCGTGTCCGCGCCGCTGTCCATGCTGCCGGAACAGGCCGCGAGCTGGGCGTACCCGCAACCGGAGATGACGGACGAGGAGCTCGTCTTCACCATGTGCACCGGCATACTGGGGCGGCTCTACCTGTCCGGCAACCTGCACGCCATGAGCGCCGCCCAGCTCGACCTGGTGCGGGCGGGCGTGCGCGCGCACCGCGACCTGCGCGCCGACCTGGTGCGCGCGGCCCCGTGCTGGCCGCTCGGCCTGCCCGGCTGGGACGACCCCTGGCTCGCCCTCGGCCTGCGCGCCGGGGACACCACCCATCTCGGACTGTGGCGCCGCCCCGGCGCCGCCGAGACCGCGGTCCTGTCCCTGCCGCACCTGGCCGGGCGCCCGCTGCGGATCGAGACCGTCTACCCGGGGTACGCGGAAGGCTGGGGGCACTCCTGGGATCCGTTGACCGCCGAGCTGTCCGTGACCAGCGCCATCACCGGACCGACCGCCCGAATCCTGAAAGTCACCCCCCGATGAACAAAAGGAAGCACACCGTGAAAATCACCGCGATCACGGCCGCGGCCGCCACCGCGTTCCTGGCCCTCACCGCCTGCAGCGACCCGGCCTCCGGACCGGCCGCCACCCCGGCGGGGAGCGGGCAGCCCGCCGCCTGGGCCGCGCCCACCGGCAAGCTCGACGGCACCACGCTCACCATCTGGGCCGCGCAGAACAGCAACACCGTGCCCAAGCAGGTCATCGACGGGTTCACGAAGGCCACCGGCGCCAAGGTCGACGTCGTCACCATCCCGGACCCGTACGAGCAGGGCGTGCAGACCAAGGTGGCCACCGGCGACAAGCCCGACCTGGCCTTCTGGCAGCCGACCGCGTCCATGCTCACCGCGCTGAACGCCAGGACCAACCTGCAGCCGCTGGACGGCGCCCCCTGGATCGCTTCGATGACGCCCGAGCTGCGCGACATCACCGGCCTGCTGGACAAGACCCGCTACGCCGCCCTCGTCACCAGCCCGGCCGTCGAAGGCGTCTACTACAACAAGGAGGTCTTCGCCGCCAACGGCGTCACCGCGCCGCCCAAGAACTTCGACGAGATGGTGGAGATCGCCCGCAAGCTCAAGGGCAAGGGCGTCACCCCGTTCTTCGAGATGGCCGGCGACAAGTGGGCCACCCAGTGGTGGGTGCAGGTGCAGCTCGCCGACGCCGCCCGCGACGGCCTGTGGGACCGGGTCAACACCGGCAAGGAGACCTTCTCCGACAAGACCATCCTGGACGCGATCAAGAAGTACAAGGCGCTGATCGGCGAGGGCCTGTTCAACTCCGACATCAAGACGGCGACGTTCGAGGACCAGGGCGCGGCGCTGCTGTCCGGGAAGGCGGCGATGGCCGTCCAGGTGAACTCGTTCTTCGGCCAGCTCCAGGCCAAGGCCGACACCGCGACGCTGGACAAGAAGATCGGGTTCTCCCCCATCTCGCCGTCCGGCAACGTCGGCACGTTCATCCCCGACCAGAGCAACGCGCTGGTGGTCTTCAGGACCGGCGACGCCAAGCGCGAGGCGGCGGCCCGGCAGCTGCTGTCGTACTGGATGGGCCCCGGCTACCAGAGCTTCATCGCCGACCGGAAGACCGTCTCGCTGCGCGCCGACGTGCCCAGCCCGGCCGGGGTGCCGCAGGCGCTGCTCGACGTGCACAAGTCGCTCGGTGACGCGGTCGGGTCGATGCAGGCGCTCGCCGTGGCCAACCCCGACCTGTACCTCAACCTGGCCGACATGATCACCGGCAGCCTGACGCCCGAGCAGGTGGCCGCCGCGACCCAGAAGCAGTTCGCCCAGCTCGCGAAGGCTGCCGGCGCCTCCGGGTTCTGACGGGTCCTGACCACATGACCGACACCAGCGCGCGCCGTACGCATCCGATGTGGTTCCTCGGCCCGGCCTTCGCGATCCTGTTCGTCTTCTTCTTCCTGCCGACCCTGTTCAACTTCATCTACGCCTTCACCGACTGGTCCAGCTTCAAGAGCGAGATCCGCCCGGTGGGGCTGGACAACTTCACCGACCTGCTGTCGGACGGCACGCTGTTCGCCGCGCTGCGCATCACGGTCGTGTACGCCGTCCTGGTGGCGTTGTTCCAGAACCTCTTCGGGTTCGGCCTGGCCGTGCTGCTGGAGCGCGACACCTGGCTGAACCGGGTCGCGCGGCTGTTCTTCCTCATCCCGGTGCTGATGTCGGCCCTGGCGGTCGGCTACGTCTTCCAGGCGCTGCTGAAACCCCACGGCAGCCTGAACGGCCTGCTCGGCGGCCTGCTCGGCCACCCGGTCAGCATCGCCTGGCTCGGCGACACCACCTGGACGCTGGTCGTGGCCTCGGTCATCCACGCCTGGAAATGGATGGGGCTGTCCATGCTCATCTACCTGGCAGGGCTGAAAACCGTACCGGAGGACATCACCGAGGCGGCCAGGATGGACGGCGCCTCGCCCTGGCAGGCGTTCTGGTCGATCCGCTTCCCCTTGCTCGCGCCCGCGGTGACCTTCAACGTGGCCACCGCGCTGCTCGGCTCGATGAACGGCTTCGACATCGTCCAGGCCACCACCGGGGGCGGGCCGGCGCGCAGCACCGAGATCCTCAACATCTTCATCTACCGCACCTTCGGTCAGGGCCTGTTCGCGCAGGCCACGACCATGAGCCTGGTGCTGTTCCTGCTGGTCGGGCTGCTGGCCTTCCCCGTCATCCGGACCCTGCGCAAGCGAGAGGAGATCCTGTGACCATCCCCGCGTACGGCGTCCGGAGCCGCCGGGTCCGGCCGCCCCGGGCGACCGGCCTGGCGGCGCGGCTGCGGCCGTTCGCCGTCGTCGCGCTCGTCGTCACCGTCATGGGCGTGCCGCTGTGGCTGATCGTCTCGACGGCGGCCAAGTCGCAGGCCGAGGCGCTCTCGCCGGACCTGTCGCTCCCGTCGCGCTGGCGGCTCTGGGAGAACCTCGCCCAGGTGTGGACCCAGGGCGACATCCCGGCGGCGTTCCTCGGCAGCGTGCTGATCGTGGTGCCGGCCGTCGCCCTGGTGCTGACGTTCGGCTCCATGGCGGCGTGGATCCTGGCCCGCCGGGCGAGCCGGCTCACCGCCGTCCTGTACGCGCTGGCCATCAGCGGCATCGTGCTGCCACCCGCCGTGGTGACGATCGTGCTGCTGCTGCGCCAGCTCGGCCTGGCCGGGACCCTCACCGGCATGATCGGCGTGTACGTCGGCATCTACCTGTCGACCGTCGTCTTCTTCGTCACGGGCTTCGTGCGTACGGTGCCGCTGTCGATCGAGGAGGCCGCGCGCATGGACGGCGCAGGCCCGGTGCGGGTGTTCGTCTCGGTCATCCTGCCGATGTTGCGCCCGGTGCTCGCCACCGCCACGATCCTCATCTGCCTGTACGTGTGGAACGACGTCTTCTACGCGTTCTTCGTCATCGGCGGACGGATGGACACGTTGCCCCTGAACCTCTTCCAGGTGGCCAACGCCGGGCTCTACCTCAACAACTGGCACTTGATCTTCGCCTACATCATCCTGATGAGCCTGCCGCTGCTGGTCGTCTTCGCCGTGGCGCAGCGGAAGATCATCTCCGGGATCACCGGGGGCGCGGTGAAGTGACTGCAGAGGGCTACGAGATCAGCCCTGCCACGCTCCGGCGGTGGCCGCCTCCTTCACAAAACGGGCGACGCCTTACCGGACATCCTCGTCATCGCCGACGACGAATGTTGTTTTCCCCTGGTCACCTTGGTGGCGGCGGAAGTGGTAGGGGACAGGCCGGGCCAGCGGGCGGCGGTCAACCGCCTGCTGGACCTGATGCTCGTCACCACGTTGCGCGCCTGGTTCGACCGCCCGCAGCGGCACGCCCCCGTTTGGTACCGCACAAGGTCGGCTACGCAGCCAGATGTCTTGAAGCTCCGTCAGGCGCAACTCCGCCGGGAAAGCGCCCGACGGCGGAGGCAGCGGATCGCTCGCCGTCGATCGGAACGTCCGTCATCCCCGCCCGGCGCTGAGGTACTTCGCCATCCGTTCGGAGAGCTGGATGCCCGGGACCTCGTCGTCCAGCCACGCGAACTGTCCGGACGGATTGACCTCTAGGAAGTAATGCTCAAGATCATTGGTTACGGCCATGTCGACCGCTCCGTACTCGAGACCAAGTAGGTTCATGAGCGTGAGGAGCCTATCGGCTATGTCACCGGGAAGATCATACCCGCTGTAGCCGATCTCGCCTTCGATCTGCCCGCGCCAGTCCGTGGCGGAAACCGGGCCGGTGTCGATTCGCACGGAAGTGATCGAGGACCCGATAATGGTCACTCGCAGGTCGAATGCTTTGTCGACGTACTTCTGAAATATGCATGGCGCATACCGCACGCGGGCGAGAAGTTCGTCGCTCAATGAGATCATCCTGGTTGTCAGCAGTCCACCCGGCCACCCCCCGGGCTCCTCGATCAGACCGCTCCCGAGCGCCTTGTAGATGATCGACCCGTCGAACTTGTCATAGAACGAGCGGACCTTACCGGGCTCGTTGGTGATCAGGGTCTCCGGAATGAGCAGACCGATTTGATGCGCCAGTCGCAACTGCAGCGGCTTGTAGTCGGCGCGCGCCTCCAGATCGGGCCGGTTCACCCACAGTGCCGGTATGCCCAGAAGTACACCGCCAAAGGCATGGGCGGACTCGCGCATCACGAATTCCCGATGGGTCGCAGACAGTGAACCGTCTGGCCTGAACGCCGTCGGCCTCCGGTACCAGATAGAGGTGACATTCTCGAGATCCACGGACCGTTGATCGTACTTGTTGTCGGTGAGCACGGTCGCCCAGCCGATCGGAGCACTCTCATACGAGAGGGTGGAGTCCGCCGGAAAGTAGCTGGTGTCGTAACGAAAGACCCGCACGGCCATCTCGTTCAATACCTTGACAACGCAGTCCGCGGTCAGATCGAACTCTTCGGTAAGGATAAGGACGGTGGACGCGGTCATGTTCGCAAATCCCCTTTGCAACCGTTGGATGCTCTTTTACTGGTAAGCGACAAGAAGCCCCGGGCATGCTGCTCCCGAAAGCGCAATAGTTCATCCCCAATTGCTGCGTCGTATCCGCAATTCAAATGATCGCGGATACGACGAATTGGGCCTATCGGTTCACGCTTCTAGCAATTCGCGTCGATCGGGTTGTCGAAATGGGAGTCTGGGCCGGTCGTCGGGCAGGTGGCCGTCAAGTGCGGAGTTCTGATGGCGATCCCTCCCATGTTGATGCCGAAGTGCGACGTCGCCCAGATCTGGGCGTACGGATCGTAGCGATATTCTCTCGCCCCGCTCAGGATCGCCGACTCCACGGTCATCGATTCTTCGGGATCCACGATGGTCTGGAACTCATACCCGAACGGCTTTGTCTCGTCCGGCATCATCGCGAACGCGTGACGCTGGCGGGCGATGTCTTCGAGAGAGTAGAGCCTGTCGAGCTCCAACAGGGAACGCCCCAGCCTGAACGGTGGCTGGTAGAGAGCCCTGGCGCTTTTTTCCTGCACCACAAGGTCGAAGGCCATGACCATTCCTTTCTGGTTGGCGTCTGAGACGCCTGCCGATTATTCGACCGATTCGTTTACCGGCGGCCCTCTTTGCCGCCACCCTAGGATGATCATTTTCTATGGACGGAACACCGGTGCCGCAACCTATGATCTCAATTCGGATGTCGAGTTCGTGAACTTCCGGACAAACCTGGACAAGTCTGGACGGGCCTGGCCGAAGCACGTCTGGCATCGTCCGCCGCTATGAACGGCCCGGTGCGACAACTTAGTCGCCGATTAGGGTGGTTCCCGCACCGAGACGAGTGGACCGAAACAACCGTACGAACACCCTCGACAGAGCGAACCGGGAAGGAATGTAATGAACGATCGGCAAGACGCGAACTCCTGCCTGCCGGGCGATAAATCATCGTTGTCGGCTATAGAAATTCTCTATACCGAAAGTCACTCTGGAGCGGAACTCGACTCCGAAGAGGAGCTCTGCCGTACGGGGCTCGAACTGGCAGGCTCGACAGACCCCAAAGGACAGGCCGAGTGGCTGTGGCGTCTGGGCCTGATCGCGCAGAACAGAAAGGATCAGCTGACCGCGCAGGTCCTCTACAACCAAGCCCTGAAACGCTTCTCCGCAGAGGCTGACGTACGCGGAATCGCGAGATGCCACCACCAGCTCTCAATGATTCTGGAGACGCTCGGAGACTTCCCCGGAGCCCTTCAGCACATCCGCCGATCTCACATCCTTTTCCGCGAGATCGGTGATCTGCAAGGCATGGCAACGAACCTTCACGAGTTGAGCATGATCCACGAAGGTCTCGGCAACCACCGGGAGGCGGCCGATCACGCGAGACAAGCCCTTATGCTCTTCGAGCAACTCGGCGAGCCCAGGAACATCGTCGTCGGCCGCCGCCGGCTCGGCAGCCTGGCACAGAACGCGGGCGACCTGGGGGCGGCCGCAGGCCACCTGCGCGCTGCTCTCGACGTGCTCGGCCCTGATGGCGACCGGCGCAGCGTGGCCACCCTCCACCACAACCTCGGTCTGATCGGCTACGCCGCCGATGACCATAGACGGCTCAGTGATCACTTCCAACAAGCTCTGGACATCTTCGACGAGGTCGGGGATCGGAGTGCGGTGGCCAGAGTCCTCCACGAACTCGGCATGATCCACTTGGTTCTCGGTAATCACAGTAAGGCGACCGACTGCACGACGCGTGCGCTGGAAATCTTCGAGCATCTCGGCGACTTACCGAGTATGGCCACAGGTCATCGCCAGCTTTCGGCTATTTTCACGCTGAGCGGCCGTATTGACGCTGCGACGGCCAGCGGGACAATCGGCCTGGAAATGTCGAGGCAGCTGGGCCTGCCGATCAAAGAAGACCTTTTCTGGTTGCGGAGGCAGGCTGAACTGGTCGGCAGGACGGCATTTCAGCAGAACCTGCAGCAGGCGGGATCTGAGCAGATTCTCCCGTTGGTCTTCGGTGACGGTTATCACGAAGACGAATCCTGATAACCGTTGGCCTGCAATGTGAACAGGCGCGCATAAACCCCTTTGGCCGCCAGCAGACTCGAGTGATCTCCCCGCTCGACCACTTCGCCCTCCTCCAGCACTATCAACAGGTCGGCGTCGCGGACAGCGCTGAGCCGATGGGAGATCAGCAGGCTGGTCAGGCCCGACCGGTGGGTACGCAGTGCGGTGTGGATCTCGACTTCCGCCACAGCGTCGAGGCCGGAACTCGGTTCGTCCAGCACAAGCAGGTCTGCCTGGTCTCGCAGCAGCGCACGAGCCAGAGCCAGCCGCTGCCACTGCCCGCCGGACAAGACCACCCCGTCCCCATCGCCATCGGAAAGACCGAAGAAGATGCGGGTGAGCGGAGTGTCATAGCCGCTCGGCAGGCTCGCCAGCCTTTCGTGGACGCCGGCTCGCGCCGCGGCCCGCTCGATCGCCTGCCGGTCGCTTCCCAGGTCACCGATCCCGATGTTCTCGGCGGCGGTGAGGTCATACTGCATATAATCTTGAAACACCGTCCCGATGCGCCGGCGAAGCGAGGCCGGATCCAGATCTCGCACATCGATGCCGTCCCAGAGAATCGTTCCGCGATCCGGGTCGTACAGTCTGCACAGCAGTTTGACCAAAGTGCTCTTACCGGCCCCATTGCGACCGATGAGGGCAACGGACATGCCAGCCGGAATGGTAAAGCTCAGGTCCTTCAAAGCCCACGGATGGTCCGGCGAATATCGAAACCACACGCCGCGAAACTCGATCCCGGTACGCAACGGCCCGGCCTTCAGCGGCTGTGCCGCCACGACAAGATCGGGAACGCTCCGGGTGACCGCCAGATAATGTGAGAAGGCCAGAAGCTGCTGATGGGCCATCATGAGCTCGTTGATCAACAGCACCACAGTCGCCTGCACGCCTGCGACAGCGCCCGCCAGCAACGCGACATCACCTACTGTCACCCGTCCCTGTCCGGCGGCGAGCAACGTCCACCCCAGGCAGGCGACGGTGACGGCGGCCGAAATGAAACCCAGGGCCACTTGGACGGCCAGTTCTCGCACATCCATTCCCCGTCGCTCGGCGTCCGCGCTCCTGCGCTCGGCCGACATGCGGTGCCGGAAGTAAGAACCGGTGCCGAACAACCGGATCTCTTTGGCGGCCTCAACGCTGGTGAGCAACAGCCGGTAAAAGATCTCCCGACGTTCCAGCGGGCCGATCCGCCACATCAGCGCCGCCCGTTTGCGTGACAGTTGCCACTCCGCCAGCAACGCGGGGATCGCCGCCGCCAGGACGGCGACCGCCAGCCACCGGCTGACGGCCATTAGAGCGCCGATGAAACCAGTCACCGTTACCAGCCCCCTGGCGACCGCCAGCACACCGGAGACGACCAGGCCCGGAGTCATCCCACCCGACTGGTGGGCCAGGCTGAGGCGGTCCAGAAAATGCGGATCCTCAAAGCGCTTGATCCCTACGAACCGTTCGACGACCTCGAACAGCCGATCCTGGGCCAGAAGCGCGATCCTGCGTTCCAGCTCGTTCTTCAGGAAACGCTCACAGGCTGGCAGCACCGCGGCGACCAGAGCGGTGACCGCGAATCCGACGATCACTCCCGTGAGAGATCCGCCGCCCGCGACCCTGTCCAAGGCGAGTTTCGTCAGCCAGGCCACGGTCACGGGTATGGCGGCCTGGCTCACCACGGCGAGCCCATAGGGGACAAGCAGCTGCGGTCCCGCGCGAACCGCCAGACCGAACACGGTCGCCAGGCCCCTTATCGAGACTCTTTGGTCCCTTATCGGATCATCCATGTGCCGAACCCACACCGGGAACAGGAAGCAAGAGCGATAGAGATCCACCCATCCTGCCGGTGTACACACCCGCCACGGGCGCCGACAGGCGGCGTCCCCGAACAGCGCCGGGCTGGATCTGAGGCGATGCCGGATTCACCACGTGTCATCGGCCGATCGCTTCGCCCTGGCCGCCTCGCGTTCGTTGCCGATCTGTTCGGCGAGCGTCAACGCCCGGCCACGGTAGCTCCGGGCAGGGTGGTGATCGCCGGTCGCCTGATGGGTGTCGGCGAGGTTGTTGAGTACTTGGCAGATCAAGTTGGGCGCGTAGAGCCGTTCACTGAGCTGGAGCGCCTGCTCGTGGTGGGAGACGGCTTGGAGGTAGTGACCGGTGCGGGCGCGGACGTTGCCGATCCCGGTCAGGGACATGATCTCGCTGGGACGGTCGCCGACTTGCCGGCTGGCGACGAGCGCCTGCTCGTAGTGCGTGAGCGCCTGCGCATAGTCGCCCATGAGGAGATAGGTCGTCGCCAGCTCGGCTTCGGTGAGCGCCTGGCTCTGCAACCCCCCTGTCTGCCGGGCGAGGTCCAGAAGGTCGTGCTGGTATTTCAGCGCTTCGCCGTAACGGCCTTCCCGGGAGTAGACCCTGGCGAGGCCCCACTGGGCGAGGACCTCTCCGAACATGTCATTGCTCTCCCGCGACAGCTCCAGGGCCTGCTGGCAGTGGTCCTGTGTCTCCGAAAGCCGGCCCAAGTGGAAGTAGGCGTCACCGAGGTAAACGTGCGCCACCGTCTCACCGTGGCCGAACCCGATCCGCTGATAGAGCGACAATGCCTGACGCCGGTAGTCCAGAGCCGTGTGGTTGTCGCCTCGGCGAGAGTGGGCCGCCGCGAGACTGGTCATGGTGACGGCCGCGCCAAGGGCGTCATCGGCGCGAACCGCGGCGCCCAGAGCGAGGTGATGGGTTTCCAGCCACTCATCGCCGTAACCACGAAGGAAGAAGTAATGAGCCAGGGCGTGGGAGATCCTCCACGCGTGGACCTCGCTGTGCTCTGCTTCGGCCTGCCTGATGGCGGGCACCAGATTGCCCCTTTCCGCGTCCAGCCAGGCCAGCGCGTCCGTCACATCGGTGAAGTGCCGCATCGGGACGACCGGCGCGAACTCGATGGGGGGCAGGAACGGCGGCCGGAACCACTCCAGCTTGTCGGTGGCCGCGTGGACGGTATGGGCATACCAGTCCAGCAATCGGATGAACGCCGCAGATCGCAGCGGTGCGCCGTCCTCACGGCGAACCTGCTCGCCGGCATAGACGCGCAGCAGGTCGTGCAGGGCATATCGGCCCGCGTAGGGTTCCTCTATCAGGCAGCCGCGATGGAGCACGCTCAGCAGCCGTTGCGCCTCGACCAGCGTCAGGTCGGCGAGATTGGCCGCCGAGTAGGCGTCGAAGTCCACTCCGGGGGCCAGCCCGAGTAATCGGAACAACCGGGCGGCGGCGGGGGGCAGGGCGTGGTACGACCATGAGAAGACCACACGGGCGTCTGTGGACCGGTCGCCACCGGCGTCGAGCAGGTCCAGACGACGCTCTTCGCTCCTCAGCTCGCCGACGAGTGCGGAAAGCGTGGCATGCGGGTGGTGGACGATCCGCTCGGCCGCCACGCGCAGGGTAAGGGGAAGCCCCGCGCACAGAACGTTCAGCTCCGCGCATGCCTTCGGCTCAGCCGAGGCACGCTCCGTGGAGAGAAACCGCCCAAGCAGGTCGGCGGCCTCGTCCTGCGACAGCCTGTCGACGACGAGGCGGTGGGCGCCCTCGCGGGCGACCAGCCCGCTCATGCTGTCGCGGCTTGTCACCACCACCACGTGCCCGGCTGTCCCGGGCAGCAGCGGGCGGACCTGCTCGGCCGACCGGGCGTTGTCCAGCACGATGAGCATTCGCCTGCCGGCCAGCGCGTCGCGATACAGCGCACCGCGTTCGTCAGGGTCAGCGGGGATCGTCTCCCCGCCGAGGGCGCGGATCAAGATGCCCAACGCCACCTCCGCCGACATCGGTTCGGCTAAGTCGTAACCGCGCAGATTGAGGTAGATCTGACCGTCGGGAAACCGGTCGGCGACGCGGTGCCCCCAGTGCACCGCCAGAGCTGTCTTTCCCACCCCGGCGGTCCCGGTCAACACGATCGTGACCATGGCGACCGGCTGGGCACCGGCCGTCGTCACGATGCCGTCGAGCGCGGTGAGCTCATCGGCCCGTCCGCAGAATCCGGGCACCACGGCAGGTAACAGGTGCGGGGACGGCCTCGTCACGACCGGATGCGACCGCTGGTCCACGGCCCGCTCCCACGCCGTGATCCACCGTCGGGTCTCCTCCGCTCCCGCACCGAGCGCCCGCACCAGCGCTTCCAGGACATCGCTCGGCATGAGCGTGGCCCCCGACAGATAGTTGGCCAGACTGCTGCGCGGCACCTTGGTGGCCTCGGCCAGATCACGCAGGGAGAGACGTACCCTTCCCGTTCCCCGGGCGGCGGCGACCCGTCGCCTGTCGAGCTCATTGAGAAAGTCTGTCACCGATGAGTGCTCAGCCAGCTGTGGGACGGTATCCGAAGGATCACCCATACGCGAAGCCTGTCACAACGCCCCGGCCCAAGTCAGCATAGATCGTCTATGGCTCGGTGGAGAGTCTGATGTTCCCATCCCTGGGCATAGCCGCCCACTTCTTCTATGGGCGATAGTAGTAGCCGCTCAGCCTCCCGTCAGTTGTCAGTGCGGGACGACACCGTCGGCCGGCACCCGGCGATATGAGACGCCGGGACGATAGCTTGATCGGCGGTCGGTCCGCTGGACTGTAGCTCCTTCCGCCTCTTTCGCGAACGGGGCGTGGTCAGAGGGGCCAGTTGGCCGGACGCCGTAGCTCTAGCGCGGGGGCCGCGGCCGGCAGTGGACTGGCCACGTCAGGAGACAGGGCGTCCACGACGAGCGCGAGGTAGCGTTGCCGGCCGTCGCTGTTGGGGTTCATGGTCCACAGCAGGCTCACGAGCATGACCATGATCCTGGGCATGTCGTCCGGAACGAGATCGGCGCGGATGAGGCCGGCCTGCTGTGCCCGGTTGGTCAGCAGGGTCAGTGACTCGAAGAAGCGGGCGCTGGTTTCGGCGGTCATGGCGCCGGCGTTCCTGGCGGCGGCCAGGGTGTTGTATTCGCGGGCCGCCAGGACAGCGCGGCATCGAGCACGGTGACCATGCCTCGCCTGGGGTCGTCGTCGTCCAGGGCCTGTTCGATGGCGGGAGCGATGTCCTCGGTGAAGCTCTGGTCGAGGGCGGCGCGGACCAGCACCGCCTTGTCGGGGAAGTGGCGGTAGAGCGTGGCGATGCCCACGCCGGCGCGGTTCGCGATCTCTTCGAGCGACGCGTCAGGGCCGACTTCGGTCCAGACCTGCCGGGTCGCGTGCACGATCTTCTCGGAGTTGCGTGCGGCGTCGGCGCGCAGTGGACGGGAATCAGCGGTGGTCACTCGACTGCTCCCTCACGACGGCCGGAACGACAAAACGACATATTCCTGGAGTAAAGCCCGGCTAGGGGAACCCGGCCTGAGTCTCGGCATGGGCTCAGGTGGTGAAAATCCAGGTCAGAAGCCATCTCAGGGGGCAGGCTCAGGGCATTCGATGGGTTGTAGCCGTGGAGAGCGGGGTCAGTATCCCCGCTGACACCAGAAATTCCACGGAGAACACTGTGTCTATCTTTCGCTATCTCGGTCTGACGCGCCAGCCGGTGCCCATGCCTCCGGATATCTTCGGCGGCAGCTCTGGTGCGGAACTCGCGCGCCGTCGGCGCCGTCACCGCCGCCACTGAGTTCAACGCTCAACCCAAAAGACGCTCGGCGGGGAGCCCCCTCGCCGGGCGTTTCGCTGCGATCATTCCCGGTGCGATTGACCGGCGTCCACGGACCTGCTTGTCGTGAGGGCGAATCGGACCACCGTGGGCAGCGGTGCGCCGAGTTCGGCGGACGTGACCACGATGCCGTCCGGCACGGCGTCGGCCCGCACCGGACGGCCGTCCAGGCGGACCGCCGTGGCGGGATCCAGCATTCCCGGGCCGGTCTTCAGCA
The DNA here is from genome assembly GCF_019396345.1 of Nonomuraea guangzhouensis. Classification (GTDB taxonomy): domain Bacteria; phylum Actinomycetota; class Actinomycetes; order Streptosporangiales; family Streptosporangiaceae; genus Nonomuraea; species Nonomuraea guangzhouensis. The sequence goes on from NZ_JAHKRM010000012.1 coordinate 66,975, forward strand.
GGACCTGGCCGCGGGCCGAGTCCGGGACGTCGGCCAGGAACGCGTAAGCATGATCGTCGTCTCGGGTCCAGCGGATCCACGGGGTTCCGTCGTGAGACATGGCGGCACCGGGATCCAGCGGTCTGGTCGCGTACACGGCGCCGGCGTGGGCGGCTGTCCACGACGCGATGCCCTCCAGGACGGCGCGCTGCTCGCCGGGCAGGGTGCCATCGGCTTTCGGGCCGACGTTGAGCAGCAGGTTGCCGCCGCGAGAGACGACGTCCACCAGCAGGCGGACGGCGGCCGCCGGGTCCAGCAGGTGCTCCGGGCCCTCGTTGCGGTTGAAGCCGAAGGACAGGCCGATGCCCCGGCAGTTCTCCCAGTGGGCGGCCGCCTCGTTCTGGCGGTTCGCCTGGTATTCGCTGGTCAGGTAGTCGGCGTGGGCACCGTCCCAGCGGTCGTTGACCACGCCCTCCGGGACGGTGGCGTAATAGTGGGCGAACAGGTCCGGCAGGTCGGCCATGCCCGCGTCGGGCCAGCCGATGTCGTTCCACAGCACGTCGGGCCGGTAGCGGTCGATCAGGTCGCGCACCTGACGCAGCGCGTACGCGGCGTAGGCGGCCTCGTGGGGACGGCCGTAGTCGTCGATCAGATCCTCGTGCCGGATGACGGCCCGGCGTCCGGCGTACCAGTCGAGGCCGCCGGAGTAGTACGCGCCGAAACGCAGTCCCCGGGCCCGGACGGCGGTGGCGAGATCGGCGATCAGGTCACGGTGCGGGCCGCGGTGGACCGTGTTGCGGGTGCCGGTGCCGGGAGCGTCCCACAAGGCCACGCCGTCGTGATGCTTGGTGGTCGCCACGACGTAGCGGGCTCCGGCGCGGGCGAACAGCTCGATCCAGTCCGCGGGGTCGAAGGACTCGGCCTGCCACGCGTCAAGGAAGTCGTCATAGGGGCGGCCGCCGTGGACGGTGCGGTGGTGCTCATAGGCGGGGCTGCCCTCGATCTGGCTGGTGTTCCAGTACCACTCGGCGTACGGGTTGTGGGCGAACCACATCTCCGGGTCCACGGCCCCCAGCTCACCGGTGGGCTCGGCCCACGCCGGGACCGAATACGGGCCCCAGTGGATGAACACACCGAACTTGGCCTCAGAGAACCAGCCGGGAACGGTCATGGCGCACCCCTTTCTTCATCAGCCCAGGACAGGAACCAGGACCATCGGTGGGCCCCGGCCCCGATGCGGTACTGCGGCGACGTGTCGGGGCCGCAGGAGGCGGTGCCCAGGCCGCGGTGTGCGGCGTCGATGTGCACCACGCACCGCTCGCGCCTGACGAGCTCGTCATGGTGGGCGGCCGCGGCGAGGTCGGACGTCCGGAAGCGGGTGATGCCGACCTGCCGCGGCTCGTCAAGGTGGACCGCGATGCCCCGCCCGCTCCCTCTCAGCTCGAACCGGCGTACGGCGTGCCGGCCACCGCTCTCCTGCGGCCGAAGGTATGGCGTGAAGAGGTCGTCGACGCGGGCCCGGTAGCCGCCGACCGGCGCTCCGGCGCACCGATCGGGGTAGCTCTCCCACGGGCCCTGTCCGAACCACTCGACCTCGTCGAACCCGGCCACCGTCTCCCAGACGACGCCCACGCGGGCCACGTCGTCGAGATCGTCCGGCAGGACGGCGAGCTCATGGATGAGCAGGCCGTCGCGTAGCGGGACCAGGACCTGCTCGTGCGGGACGACGATCCCGGCACCGGTCCGGTAATCAGCACGAACGGTGATCTGGCCGCCCTGCCGTACGACCTCGACCAGGGAGCGGGACAGCTCGGGCAGTCCCTGCGCCGCCCAGCGGGCGGCGTGCCCGCCGAGGCGGTCGTTGTCGGTCGGCGCGCGCCAGAGGCTGAGCACCGGAGGGCTGGCGAGCAGCGGATGCGCGATCAGCCCGTCGCGATCGACCTCGACCCGCCAGGGAACACCGCTGTCGCGGGCGTGGACCGTCCCCGCCCTGGTCGGCAGGTCACGATCCTCCGCCCGCAGGCGGATCTGGGGCATACAGACGACGCTTCCCGCGCCTGCCCAGAGCTCGTCATCGCGGGTGGTCGCCACGAGCGTGAGCCAGGCTTCGCCCCGGGCGGGCAGCGCGGCCATCAGCTGGGCGGGCAACTCGACGGTCGCGGACGCGCCCGGTGGGATCGCCGGCAGGTCGGCGGCCCACGTCAGGTCATTCCCTGGCCGGTCGGGTGCGTCCGTCACCAGTTTCCATTCGCCCACGAGCCAGGACAGGTCGCGGAAGTGCTGCTGATTGCGCACGCGCACGAGGCCGTCGCCGGCCAGCGTCAACCGGATCGGCGTGGCCAGTTCCCGGTGCTCGTACATCACCGGCTTGGGCGTGCGGTCGGGGAAGACCACACCGTCGGCGCAGAAGCCGCCGTCGTTGGGCACGTCGCCGAAATCTCCCCCGTACGCCCAGCGATGGCCGGGCGGGGCGACGCCCTCGGCGCCTCCACCGGCATCGGGTTCGACGCCTGGGCGGCCGTCCGACAGCCGCTGCGACAGGCCGTGGTCCCAGAACTCCCAGATGAAACCACCCTGCAGGCCGGGCGTCGTCTCGATCGCCGTCCAGTAGTCGGCGAGGGAGCCATTGCTGTTGCCCATCGCGTGGGAGTACTCGCACAGGATGAGCGGCCGGGTCTGCCGGCCGGACCGGGCGTGGCCGACGATCTCCTCGATGGAGGCGTACATGGGGCAGACGATGTCGCTGGCCGCCGCGCCGGCGGTGAAGTCGTACTTGATCGCGCCTTCGTACTGCACGGGCCGCGTCGGGTCATGGTGGCGCAACCATCCGGCCGCGGCGGTGTGGTTGGCCCCATAGTCGCTCTCGTTGCCGAGCGACCAGATGATGACGCTCGGGTGGTTGCCGTCCCGCAGGGCCATCCGGGACACCCGGTCGAGGAAGGCGGGCAGATAGGCCGGATCGCCGGCGAGCTCGACGGCGTGGGCGTGGCTTTCGATGTCGGCCTCGTCCACGACGTACAGACCGAGCTCGTCGGCCAGATCGAGCAGCGCCGGATCGTTCGGGTAGTGCGAGGTGCGCACCGCGTTGAAGCCGAAACGCTTCATGGTCACCAGATCGGCCCGCATGTCCTCGACGGACACCACGCGCCCGGTGACGGGGTGGAAGTCGTGCCGGTTGACGCCCCGCAGGAGGACCCGCGCGCCGTTGACCAGCAGGTCCCGGCCGGCGATCTCGACGTTCCGGAAGCCGACGCGCAGGCGGGTCTCGTCCGCGACGGTCCCGTCGGGACGGTGCAGGCGCACGGTGAGGCCGTACAGCACGGGGGTCTCGGCCGACCAGGGCTGGACGCCCGGCAAGCAGGCACGCAGCCGGGTCCGCCCCAGCCACGGAGAGTCCTGCTCACGCTCGGCGAGCAGCGCGGCGAACTCCTCGTCCACCCGCAGGTACACGCGCTCGGCATTACAAGGGCCCGCGGGCCGAACGGGACCTGTCAGCGACGCGGCGGCCCACCAGCCTTCGGGCAGCGGCCCGGCCGCCGAGCGCGCCGTCGCCTCCACCGACAGCTCGCCGTCGGAACGGGCGGTGACGCGCACGTCGGCGAGATAGAGGGGGTCGGTCGAGTAGAGGAACACCGAGCGGGTGATGCCGCCGTGCCACCACTGGTCCTGGTCCTCGATGAAGCTGGCGTCGGACCATTTGACGACCGTGAGCCGCAGGGTGTCGACCTCGCCAGGTCGTACGACTCCTGTGACGTCGAACTCCGCGGCGAGGTGGGAGTCCTTGCCGATTCCCACCTGAACGCCGTTCACCTGGGCGATGAGCACGCTCTCCGCCGCGCCGACGTGCAGCACGATCCGCCGCCCGGCCCATTCGGCGGGCACCTCCACCGTACGTTCGTAGACGCCGGTCGGGTTGGCGGCCGGAGGTGTCGGCGGCAGATCGGGCCAGGGCATGGTGACGTTGGTGTACTGCGGCAGATCTCTGACACCGTGAAGGTCGTCGTAGTCGCACATGGTCCAGCAGGACGGCACCTCGATCGACGTCCAATCGGCCGACAAGGGTGCCTCGGGGCACGGCAGCAGCTGGAACCGCCACCGGCCGTTCAGCGACGTCCCCGTCCGCGGGACCGCGTGGGCGGGCAGCCGCCGCAGGCCCGTGAGCTCAGGCGCCGACCACGGGCGGGCCGGTCCGGCATCGAGATCACCCACGCAGCGCGCCTTTCATGGCGTCGCGGATGAAGCCTCGGGCGAACAGGACGAACATCACCGCGAGCGGCACCACGCCGAGCAGCGCTCCCGTGAGGACCAGGCTGTAGTCCAGGGCGTGCACGGTGTTCAGCTGGGAGAGCGCGACCTGCAGGGTGAGGTTCGACGGGTCGACCAGGACGATGAGCGGCCAGGTGTAGTCGTTCCAGGCGCTGATGAACGTGGTGATGCCGAGGAAGGCCAGGCCGGGACGGATGGCCGGCAGGGCCACGTGCCAGTACTGCCGGAAGAAGCCGCAGCCGTCGATGCGCGCCGCGGCGAGCACCTCGTCGGGCACCGCCCCCGTGATGTACTGGCGCATCCAGAAGATGCCGAACGCGTTCGCGGCGGCCGGGATGATCAACGCGTTCAGCGTGCCCACCCAGCCCAGCTCCACCATGATCACGAATTGCGGGATCAGGGCGAGCTGCATCGGCAGCATGTACGTGAGCAGGAGCAGGCCGAACAGGATCCGCCGCCCGGGAAAGTGGTACTTGGCGAAGGCGAAGGCGGCGAGGGAGTCGAAGAACAGGACCAGAGCCGTCGTGCAGCACGCGACGATCAACGTGTTCAGCATCGAGCCGAAGAAGTCGATGGAGCCGAGCAGCCGCCCGATGTTCTCGAACAGGGCCGGGCCGAAGGTCACCTTCGGCGGCATCCGGTACATGTCCTTGGTGGTGTTGGTCGCCATGACGGCGGTCCAATAGAACGGGAACAGCGAGATGAGCGCCCCCACGACCAGGCAGAGGTGCAGGGCGGCGCCCCTGAGGCGCGTCGCGGTCATCACAGGCCCCGTTCCCGGCGCTGCACGAGGCGCCAGTTGATCGCGGTGAACAGCAGGATGACCACGAACACGGCCCACGCGATCGCGGCGCCGTAGCCGTAGTCGTTGTCGTTGAACGCCTCGCGGTAGAAGTACAGGATCGCGGTGAGCCCGGCGCCGCCCGGCCCGCCCGAGCTGGCGTTGGTGGCCGAGTTGATGCCGAACAGCACCTGCGGCTCGGTGAAGGTCTGCATGCCGTTGATCGTCGAGACGACCACCGTGAACAGGATGATCGGCCGCAGCATGGGGACCGTGATGCGGAAGAAGAGCTGCACGGGGCCCGCGCCGTCGATCCTGGCGGCCTCGTACAACTCACTGGGCACGGCCTGCAGACCGGCGAGGTAGATGATCGCGTTGTAGCCGGTCCACTGCCAGCAACTGATCGCGGCGATCACCATCTTGATCGTCCACTCGTTGACCAGCCACGGGACCGGCGAGGCCGACAACCACTGCAGGATGGCGTTGATCAGGCCGAAGTTCGTGCTGAACACCGAGCCGAAGAAGATCGTGACCGCCACGACGGAGGTGACGTTCGGCACGAAGTAGGCGATCCGGTAGAACCCGCTCAGCCGGACGGCCGAGTTGAGCATGTTCGCCACGAGGAGGGCCAGGAACAGCGTCGGGATCGTGGACATGAACCAGATCAGGAACGTGTTCTTCAGCGATAGCCAGAACGTCTGGTCCTGCATCAGCGACTCGAAGTTCTGCAGGCCGACGAACTTCATCTCGCCCAGACCGTTCCACTTCTGGAACGCCAGATAGAACGAGAACAGCACCGGCACCAGCATGAACACCGCGAAGAGCAAGAAGAACGGCGAGATGGACAGGTACTGCGGCCAGTACCTGCCCAATGACCCCTTCGGCCGGGTCCGCCGGGCATGGGCGGGGCCGCCGCGGCCGGACGCGGCCGCGGCGGGGTCCGGCAGGCCGGCGGACGCCGGCGCGGATGTGCGGGCGGACATGGGGGACACCGTCCTCTCAGCTCACGCCCTGCCGCCCGGCGATCTGTTTGGCCGCGCTCACCGCGTCGTTCCACGCGGTGGTGGAGTCCTTGTTCTTGGTCCAGATGTTGACGATCTCGTCCTTGAAGGGCTGGGCCACGGCCGCGTCAGCGGGCGCCTCGTACTGGATCGGGATCTTCTTCGCGGCCGGCCCGAACACCTCGATCGTCTTCTGGCCCCCGAAGAACGGGTCCCCGCCGGTCAGCGCGGGCATGTCATAGGAGGCGGGTGTGGAGGGGAACAACGCCGCGTCGGTGAAGCCGCGGGCCTGGTTCTCCGCGTTGAGCAGCCAGGTGACGATCTGGAACGCCAGCTTGGGATCCCGGCAGTCCTTGGTCAGCGCCAGGAACGACCCGCCGATGTTCGCCGGTCCTCCCGGCATGGGGGCCACCCGCCATTTGCCCGACGTCGCCTCCACGCCGCTCTTGAGGTCCAGCGCGAACCAGGCGGCGCCGACGGTCCCGGCCACCTTGCCCTGCGCGGCGGCGGCGTTCCAGTCCGGACCGTCGTATTTGGGGGCGACGATGCCCATCTCATTGGCCTTGACCGTCATGTCCCAGACCTGGCGGATGTGGTCCTGGTCGCCGATGAACTTGTTGCTCTCGTCGATGAAGCGCTTGGTCCCCTGGCCGAGCATCTTGTCGAACAGCCCCTCGGCCGAGTCGATGATGAACGCGTCCGGGTTGGCCTTCTTCAGCTTCACCCCGGCCTCGAAGAACGCCTCCCAGGTGGACATGGACGAGCCGACCTCGGCGGGGTCCGCGGGCAGGCCGGCCTTGTCGAAGATGTCGTGGCGATAGAACAGTGCGGTGGGTCCGATGTCGATCGGAAAGCCGATCAGCTTGCCGTCGGTGGTGGAGCCCTGCTTCCACTTCCACTCGACGTACTGTGAGGCCAGCTTGCCGGCGCCGAGGCTGTTGAGGTCGATGAACCGGTCGGGCTCGGCCAGCAGGGAGGCGATGTTCTCGCCCTTGATCCCGGTGATGTCGGGCACGAACTTGCGGCCGTTCATCGTGGCGATCAACTTCTGCTTGAAGTCGCCGCCGATCACCGACGGCTTGATCTTGGTCTGGGCGAACTGTTTGACGGCGTCGGCCACGACCTTGTCGCTCAGGCCGCCGCCCCAGTACCAGAGGGTCAGTTCCGCGGCGGTGCCACCGCTCGCGGCGCCGCTCCCTGAGCCGCCACAGGCGGCCGTGCTCCCGGCGCCTGCCGCCGCGAGGGAGAGCAGCCCGGCACGAATCAGCCCTCTGCGCGAAAGTTCCATTTCTAACCCTCCGGGTTATGGGGGATGACATCGAGGATGAAGCCGTAGTCGCGGCGCAGCCGCTGGTCGGTGAGGTTGCGCAACCAGCCGGCCACGTCGGCCCAGCGGGGCGCGGAGGGTGCGCCGCCCACCCGCCGTACGGACAAGGCCGCGACGAGGTTGGCGAACCGGATCCGTTCGGCGAGCGGCCAGCCGGCCAGGGTCGCCGCGACGAGGCCGGCGCCGAAGACGTCTCCCGCGCCGGTGGGGTCGCGGACGTCCACCGGCAGCGCGGGGATGTCCGCCGCCTCACCGGTGGTCGCGTCGACGGCGAGGACGCCGTCGCCGCCGCGGGTGACGACCGCGAGCGGCACCAGGTCCCCCAACCTGGACAGCGCCGCCGCGGGGGTGTCCGTTCTGGTGTAGCTCATGGCCTCGTAGGCGTTGGGCATGAAGGCGTGGCACCAGGCGAGCTGCTCGAGCATCGCCGACGACCACTCCTCCGTGGGATCCCACCCCACGTCGGCGAAGACCAGACCACCGGTCTTCGCCGGCCACGCGACGGGCTGCGGGCCCAGGTGGACGATCGCCGCCCGGGCCGCCGGCGGATCACCGATCATCTCGTCGGGCCCCATGGGCGGGGGGAAGCCGTGGGTCACCAGCGCGCGGTCGCCTTCGTAGGCCAGGGAGGCGGTGGTCGGGGTGGGCCAGCCGGGCAGCAGCCGCGACCGGCTGAGGTCCACGCCCTCCTCTTCGCCGAGCGCCGTCCAGCAGTACCGGCCGAAGGGATCGTCGCCGAAGGCCGCCGCGACACCGGTCCGCAGGCCGAGCCTGGCCAGCGTGAACGCGAAGTTCGCGATCCCGCCGGGCCCCGAGGCCATTTCGGTGGTCCAGATCTCCGTTCCCGGCTTGGGCCCCTGCTCCAGACCGGCGAAGGCCAGGTCGAAGAAGAGCAGGCCGGACACGAAGACATCGAGCTGTGGTTGGTGCGCGTGGTCTGGCATTACTTCGCCTACTTCCGGCGCATTAGCACCTTTCGAATTAGGCAGGATCGTGCACCCTCGGTGAGCGACTATGCAAGAGTTCGCTCGAAAATTTTCCAATTTCCTCTGGTGATGATCGAGTTTGCGCGCTACTGTCCGTGTCATGCTCCGGGACCGACGCCACGAACTGATCGTGCACATCCTTCGCTCAGAGGGCACCGCCACTGTCGAGGCGCTGGCCGAGCGCCTCGCCGCCAGTCCCGCGACGATCCGCCGGGACCTCGTCCAGCTGCACGACGACGGCCTGCTCCGGCGGGTGTACGGCGGCGCCATGCCGATCGACGAGCGAGACGATCCGTTCGTCGACGTGGCGGCGGTACGCGGAGCGGAGAAAGACAAGATCGCGCAAAGGTGCGCAGAGATGGTCAAAGACGACGAGACCGTGTTACTCGACATCGGCACGACCGCGCACCGCGTCGCCACCCACCTGCGCGGCCGATCCCTCACGGTCGTCACCAGCAGCCTCGCCGTCTTCGAGGAGCTTCAGGACGAGGAGGACATCCAGCTCATCATGCTGGGCGGCATGGTCCGTCGCGACTACCGGTCGCTGGTGGGCTTCCTGACCGAGGACAACCTCCGCCAGATCAAGGCCGACCGGCTCTTCCTCGGCACCAGCGGGGTGCGTCCCGGCGGGCACGTCATGGACACCACCGTGGTGGAGGTGCCGGTCAAGCGTGCCATGATCGCGGCGAGCGACCAGGTGATCCTGGTGGCGGACGTCGGAAAGTTCCCCGGCACCGGGATGGCCCGGGTCTGCGGCCCGGAAGATCTCGATGTCATCGTCACCAACGCCCCAGGTGACCAGGAAACGCTCACCGCCATGCGGGAGGCGGGAGTCAAGGTGATCACAGTATGAGGCTGACCATTCTCGGGGGCGGCGGGTTCCGCGTCCCGCTCGTCTACCGCGCCCTGCTCGCCGACCGCGGCAAGGGCCGGGTCACCCACGTGACCCTCCACGATCTCGACGCCTCCCGGACAGCGGCGATCCGGCGGGTGCTGTCCGAGCTGGCGGAGGGCGTGCCCGACGCGCCCGAAGTGCACGCCACCACCGACCTGACCGAAGCCGTCACAGGGGCCGACTTCGTCTTCTCCGCCATCCGGATCGGCGGTCTCGAAGGCCGGGCCATCGACGAGCGGGTGGCCCTCGACGAGGGCGTACCCGGCCAGGAGACCGTCGGCGCCGGCGGCATCGCGTACGGCCTGCGCACGGTCCCCGTCGCCCGCGAACTCGCGAAGCGCATCGCCGAGGTGGCCCCCGAGGCATGGGTCATCAACTTCACCAACCCGGCGGGCATGGTCACCGAGGCGATGTCCCACTACCTCGGCGACCGGGTCATCGGCATCTGCGACTCGCCGATCTCGCTGGGTCGGCGGGCGGCCTGGGCGCTCGGCGTGGACCCCGCGACGGTGTGGCTCGACTACGCCGGGCTCAATCATCTCGGCTGGCTGCGCGGCCTCCGCGTCGAGGGCCGCGACCTGCTCCCCGGCCTCCTGCGCGATGACGACGCGCTGGGCTCCTTCGAGGAGGGCAAGCTCTTCGGCGCCCGGTGGCTGCGGGCCCTCGGCTGCATCCCCAACGAATACCTGCATTACTACTACTTCACCAGGGAGGCGGTGGCCGCCGCGCGCGCCGCCCGGCAGACCCGCGGCTCCGTGCTCATCGAGCAGCAGCGGCGGTTCTACGCGGACACCGGCGGCCCGGCGCTGACCGCGTGGGAGAGCGTCCGGCTGGAGCGGGAGGTCACCTACATGGCGGAGGCCCGCGAGGCCTCGGGTGTGGGCGAGCGGGCGCCCGGCGACCTTGAGTCCGGCGGCTACGAGCAGGTCGCCCTGGCCCTCATGCGCGCGATCGCGCTGGACGAACGGACCACGCTCATCCTCAACATCCGCGGCCGCGGCGCGATCGGCGTCCTCGATCCGGACGCGGTGGTCGAGGTGCCCTGCTTCGTGGACGCCAACGGCGCCCGCCCCCTCTCGGTCGATCCGCTCCCCGGCCACGCGCTCGGCCTGGTGTCCGCCGTCAAGGCGGTGGAGCAGGCGGTCATCGAGGCGGCCGCCACAGGCTCCCGGGCGGCGGCGCTACGCGCCTTCGCCATCCACCCGCTGGTCGACTCCGTCGCGGTGGCCGACCGCCTCCTCGACCGATACCAGCGCGAGCACCCCCAGCTCGACTACCTCCGTGGAAGGAGCTGACGTCCCCGATGCACGACGACAGGAAACTCGTCGAAGAGCGGATCGACCGGGTGCTCCGGGAACGCGTCACACCCGCCCTGTACGCCGAAACCAGCCCGCTGGAGCTGGCCGCCTGGCACGTCCCCGACGAGCCGGTGCCCGTCGAGCAGGCGCTGGCCGCCCGCTACGAGCCGTTCGAGGTGGGCACACGCTGGGGGCGGCCCTGGTCGACGACCTGGCTGCGGGCCACCGGTTCCGTCCCGGCGCGGTGGGCGGGACGACGGGTGGAGGCCGTCTTCGACCTGGGCTTCGTTGGCGACTGGCCGGGCAACCAGGCCGAGGCGCTCGTGTACGACCTGGCCGGCCGGCCGATCAAGGGCATCGAACCGCGTAACCAGTACGTCCCGATCGCCGGGGACCAGGTGGGGCTGCTGCTCGAGATGGCCGCCAACCCCGACATCCTCGCGAACGGCTTCCTGCCGACCCCCCTGGGCGACAAGGCCACGGCCGGCGACGAGCCGCTCTACCGCCTCGCCCGCGCCGAGCTCGCCGTCCTCGACGAGGAGGTCTGGCACCTGCGGCTGGACCTCGAGGTGCTGCGCGAACTGATGGCCGAGCTGCCGATCGGCGATCCCCGGCGGCACGAGATCCTCCGCGCCCTGGAACGGAGCATGGACGCCCTCGACCTCCACGACGTGGCCGGCACGGCGGGGGCCGCCCGCTCCCGCCTGGCCGCCGTGCTGTCCTCGCCCGCCCATGCCAGCGCCCACACCATCTCGGCGGTCGGCCACGCGCACATCGACAGCGCCTGGCTCTGGCCGATCCGGGAGACCAAGCGCAAGACCTCGCGCACCTTCGCCAACGTCACCGCCCTGGCGAAGGACTATCCGGAGTTCGTCTTCGCCGGGCCGCAGGCCCAGCAGTACGCGTGGGTCAAGGAGCGCCACCCGGAGATCTTCGAGCGCATGCGCGAGGCGATCAAGGCAGGGCAGTGGGTGCCGGTCGGCGGCATGTGGGTGGAGGCCGACGGCAACCTGCCGGGCGGGGAGGCCCTGGCCCGGCAGCTCGTGCACGGCAAGCGGTTCTTCATGGAGGAGTTCGGGGTGGAATGCCGCGGCGTGTGGCTACCCGACTCCTTCGGTTACACCGCGGCCTACCCGCAGATCGCCCGCCTCGCCGGGATGGACTGGTTCCTCACCCAGAAGATCTCCTGGAACCAGACCAACAAGTTCCCGCACCACACCTTCTGGTGGGAGGGCATCGACGGCACCCGCATCTTCACCCACTTCCCGTCGGCCGACACCTACAACGGCACGTTCGAGGGCGCCGAGCTCGCGCACGCCGTACGCAACTATGCGGAAAAGGGCGCGGGCACCCGCTCGCTGCTGCCCTTCGGGCACGGCGACGGGGGCGGCGGTCCCACCCGGGAGATGCTCGAGAAGGCACGGCGGCTGCGCGACCTGGAGGGCTCCCCGGCCGTCGTGATCCAGAGCCCGGACGAGTTCTTCGCCGCCGCCCGTGCGGAGCTGGGGGACGCGGCCGTCTGGTCCGGTGAGCTCTACCTGGAGCTGCACCGCGCCACCTACACCAGCCAGGCCAGGACCAAGGCCGGCAACCGGCGCAGCGAGCATCTGCTGCGCGAGGCCGAGCTGTGGGCGGCGACCGCCGCGGTGCACGCGGAGTTCCCATACCCGTACGCGGAACTGGACCGGCTGTGGAAGACGGTGCTGCTGCACCAGTTCCACGACATCCTGCCGGGCAGCTCGATCGCCTGGGTCCATCGTGAGGCCGAGGCCACCTACGCCCGCGTACGCACGGACCTTGAGGAGATCATCACCGCGGCCGTCTCCGCCATGGCCGGCGACGGCGAGGCGACCTGGGTCTGCAACGCCGCGCCACGGCCGCGCGCCGAAGTGGTGACCGCCCCCGACGGCTCGGCCGTCTTCGTCGAGGTCCCGGCATCGGGTGCGGTCCGCCTCAGCGCGGCACCGTCCTCGGCTCCCCCTCCCGTCACCGCCACCACCAACGGGACCGAGACAGTGCTCGACAACGGCCTGATCCGCGTCGAGTTCGACGCGGCCGGTCTGTTCTCATCGGTCCTCGACCTGGTCACCGGCCGGGAACTCCTCGCCGCCGGCACCCGGGGCAATCTGCTGCAGTTGCACACCGACCTGCCCAACGAGTGGGATGCCTGGGACATCGACGCGCACTATCGCCGTCAGCGCGTCGACCTCACCGAGGTCGACGCGATCACCATCGTCGACTCGGGCCCGCTCATCGGCGCGGTACGCGTCGAACGATCCTTCGGGGCGTCCAGGATCGCCCAGACGATCCGCCTCACGGCCGGCAGTTCCCGGCTGGAGATCACCACCGAGATCGACTGGCACGAGCGGGAGAAGATCCTCAAGGTCGCCTTCCCGTTCGACGTCCATGCCGACCGCACGGCCGCCGAGATCCAGTTCGGCCATGTCTTCCGGCCCACGCACACCAACACCAGCTGGGACGCGGCCCGGTTCGAGATCTCCTGCCACCGCTGGATCCATCTCGGGGAGCCGGGGTACGGCGTCGCGCTGGCGAACGACGCCACCTACGGCCACGACGTGACGCGCACCACGCGGGCCGATGGCGGCACCACGACCACGGCGCGGCTGAGCCTGGTCCGGGCGCCGCGCTGCCCCGATCCGGAAGCCGACCAGGGCCGCCATGAGATGACCTACGCGCTGGTCCCCGGCGCCGCGATCGGCGACGCCGTGGCGGCCGGCTACGCGCTGAACCTCCCGCTCCGCGTGACGAGCGGCGGCGCGGTCACGCCGCCGCCACCGCTGGTGACGCTCGACGGCACCGCCGCCTGCGTCGAGGCGGTCAAGCTCGCCGACGACCGGTCCGGTGATGTCATCGTCCGGGTCTACGAGGCGCTCGGCGGCCGGGCCACCACCCGGCTGCGCGCTTCCTTCCCGGTCACCGGTGTGACGATCACCGACCTGCTGGAACGTCCCCTGCCCGGACAGCCGGTCGCCGTAGAGGCCGACGGCGCCGTTCCGATCTCCCTACGGCCGTTCCAGGTGCTCACGCTGCGGCTGTCCCGGTGACCGTCCAGCGAGCCGTCCCCTCCCGCGACGCACTCTCAGCTCGCGGGAGCGAAGTCGGCGAACCTTGGGGTATTCGGCTCGTGGGGCACGCGTGCCGCGGTGGCGGCGAAGCTGATCGCGTGGTACCAGCCGCAGAGCAGGAGGAGATCGAGGAACTGGCTGTCGTCCATGACCTCCGCGAGCCGGGCCCACAGGGCGTCGTCGATGTCGGAGGTGGCGTGCAGGGCGTCGACGGTCTCGATCAGCAGGCGTTCCCGCGGGGACTCCCAGCACGGATCGTCGGGCGTCCCGTGCGTCAGTGAGACGATCTGTGCGGTGGTCAGCCCGGCCCGCTCGGCGAACATCGACACATGGACGCCCCACTCGTACTCGCAGCGGCATCGCGCACACGTACGGGTGATCGTGATCTCCCGCTCTCGCATGGTCAGCGTCAGCTGACGCCCCAGCTCGTACCGGCCCCATCCGTGCATCGCACCGGTCATCGGAAGATTGCGGGCGAACATCCTGAACAGCCCGATCGGCGGAACACCCGCCGGCATCATGCTCTCCAACTGCGCCCCGACCTCGGGCTCGTACGGCGGTTCCACAAGCGCTATGCGCGACATCCACCCTCCCAAGGTGTTTCGGAAATCGAAACGGCCGCCTCGATGCTAATGTTTCGAAAAACGAAACACAAGGAGGGATATGGCCACGAATCGGACTCCACTTCCTGGCCGGCCCGTCCGCGGCTCCAAGACCGGTCGGCCGCTGATGGCCGCCATGGACCTGCTGAGCCGCCGCTGGGCGCTGCGGATCATCTGGGAGTTGCGGGAGGGTCCGCTCGGCGCGCGCCCGCTGCTCGCACGCTGCGAAGGGCTGTCCTCCAGCGTCCTGTACCAGCGCCTCGACGAACTGACGACCGCCGAGCTGGTCGCCCCCAGCGAGGCCGGCTACACGCTGACCGCCGTGGGGAGATCCCTCGGCCCCGCCCTCCAGGAGCTCAACGTCTGGGCCGACACCTGGGCCGAGGCCATCCACGCACGCTGAGGCATTGCCGGAATGCGCAGCGATGTCACGGGGTGGAACGTGCTGTCACGCCGTTAGAGCACGGGGCCGTCCGGCTCCGGCCGCGTTGAGCGCGGTTCGGCGCGCCCAGCCGTCCGGAAGACGGATGGATCCGGCTGGCCGTCGACGCCTCGTGCGGTGCGATCCTTTCGAGGGAGAACATCACGATGTTCAGCTCACGATCATGTGGGGAACGGGTTCGGGACGGCTCCCGAACCCGCTCCCCGCGCCGACGGCCGATGTCCACCCTCGTGGCCCTGGCGTTGGCCGCCGCCTCCGCCACGACGATGATGGCGGCCGGAACGCCGGCACTCGCCGATCCCACCGACCAGATCCTCACCGTCGCCTGGGGCCACAACGAACAAGGCCAGCTCGGCGACGGCACCACCCAGCAAGCCAATACCCCGGTCACCGTGGCCGGGCAGATCGCCTTCACCAAGGTCGAGGCCGGCACCTCCCACACCCTGGCCATCGCCGCCGACACCACCATCTGGTCGTGGGGCACCAACGGTTTCGGCGGGCTGGGCGACGGCACCACCACCCCCAGCCTCACCCCTGTGCACGTGCCAGGACTGACGAACATCGTCGACGTCTCCGCGGGCGCGGGCAGCAGCTTCGCCATCGACTCCAGCGGCAGACTGTGGGCCTGGGGCTTCAACGGCTCAGGATTCGGCAACCTGGGCCTGGGCGACAATGTGCCCGCGACCAACCCCGTACCCAAGCAGGTTCTCGGCCTGCCGCCCATGGCCGATGTCGAGACCAGCCAGCGCTCGGTCGTGGCGCGTGACGTCAATGGCGAGGTGTGGACCTGGGGCAGCAACAGTGACGGCCAACTGGGCAACGGAACGGTCGGCGGCTTCCGCGCCACTCCGGCCAAGCTGGCGGGCCTGACCTCCATCATCGACGTCGCCGCCGCCGACTTCGACGGTCTGGCCCTGCGCGCCGATGGCACGGTGTTCGGCTGGGGCGACAACGGCGTCAGCCAACTGGGCCCTGGCGGCCCCGGCGACCGCCTCACCCCGGGATTCACCGCCGGCATCACCGGCCTGACCCAGATCGGCATCGGCTCGGGCAACGTCAGCGCGCTACGCAACGACGGAACGGTGTGGAGCTGGGGCATCAACAGCCGCGGCGAGCTGGGCATCGGTACCATCTCCGCCCCTGTCTATCCCCCTGTGGCCACCGCCGTCAGCGGCGCCACCCAACTCGCGGTCGGCGCGGAGAACGGCTACGCGCGCCGCGGCGACGGCACGGTGCTGGCGTGGGGCGACAACCGCCTGGGCGGCTTGGGCACCGGATCCACCGCGCCCAACAACCCCAACCCCAGCCCCGTCCTCGGGGTGAGCCACGCCATCTATCTCGGCTCGGGCGCGACCGCGCTGCACGCGCTGGCGATCCAGGCGATCCCCACCGACTTCTCCATCGCCCTCGACCCCAAGCTCGGCTCGGTCCAACCGGGCGGCTCGACCACCACCGTGGTTTCCCTCACCCCGTCCAAGGGCTTCACCTCCAGCGCGGCGGTCAGCGTCACCAACCTGCCGCCCGGGGTCACCGCCACCTTGTCCTCTCCGAAGGTGAGCGAGGACCACCCGGTCACCATCACGCTGCACACCTCGATCAGGACCCCGCGCGGCCAATTCCGCATCCTGATCACCGCGGCGGCAGACTCGATCACCAGGGCGGCGCCGTACACCCTCACCATCGGCAACATCACCACATCCTGAACAGCCCTGGCCTGGAGCTTTCTCTCCAGGCCAGGTGATCAGGCGTCGAGGCGAACGCTGGGGTGCCGTCAGGAGCCGACCTGCGCGCCGCCGGACGCGCTCTCGCGACGGATCGTCAGATCCGGCTGGATTTGTCCGACGACGACGGCAAGAGCTGGCGGTCTGTTCCGGTTACCCGCACCGAGTCGGGCTGGACCGCCGGGGTGCCGAACCCGAGTACGGCCGGGTTCGTCTCCCTGCGCGCGGTGGTCACCGACACCGCCGGTAACGGGGTGACCCAGACGATCACCCGCGCCCACGCCGTCGGCTGACCGGCGACCACACCTACCTGCCCCTCACCGGCCGGGCCTGGGAATCCGCCGACCTACCTCCCGGCGGATGTGCGCGCACTTGACGAAGCCCTGACGGGGTGGTGGTCGCGCTTACCAGAGTCAGAGTTCGGTGGCGAGCGATCGAAGCTCGGCGATCACGTCCGCGCCGGTGGGCGCATGGTCTGGGTCCACCAGCCACTGCAGCATCAGACCTGTCAGCAAAGCGAGCGGTACCGAGCCGCCGAGTCCCTCCCGTCCCTCGCGCTGCCCTCTGGCGAGGTGTTCGCGTACCTCCGGTGACCGCTCGGCCTGCACCGCGGCCTCGAGCTGGGCCACCCACAACGCCCGATGGGTGGTGAAGCTGTCGATCAGCGCCTGCCAGCGCTGCTCTGGCTCGTCGGACGGAGCGCGACCGGCGAGTTCGTCGCCGAGCTCGTCGACCGCTTCCACCAGGGCTTGGGTGAGCAGGGCGTCCTTGGAGCCGAAGTGGTAGCCGATAGCGGCGTGGCTGACCCCGGCGGCCGAGGCGATGTCCCGGACGGTCGTGTGAGCCCAGCCGCGTTCGATCAGGCACCGCTTGGCGCCGGCCAGCAGATCCTCTCGGTTTCCCATGCCGAGCAGCATATCGGAGGACTTGACCGTACGGTCTATCCATATGGTTTGACCAAATGGGCAAGACCTGGCTACGGTCTTGCCCATGACCAAGACGAAAGTTCTGATCTCGGGCGCGAGCGTGGCCGGACCCGCCCTGGCCTACTTTCTGCAGCACGACGGGTACGACGTGACCGTGGTCGAACGTGCGCCGGAGCTGCGCGACAACGGCTACGCGGTGGACTTCCGCGGCGAGGCGCTCGACGTACTGGAGGAGATGGGCATCCTCGCCGAGCTTCGCGAGCACGACCCGAAGATGACCGGCACGACCCTGATAGACGAGCGGGGTGTGGAGACCGGGCGACTGCCCGCGGAGGCGTTCGCCGGCGAACTGGAGGTGCCGAAGCAGGCTCTGACCCGGATCCTGCATCGCATCACCGCCGGCGGTGTGAGGTACGTGTTCGACGACTCGATCAGCGCGCTGAGCCAGCACGAGTCCGGCGTCACGGTCGAGTTCAAGCGCGGCGCCGTCAGCGAGTTCGACTTGGTGATCGGAGCCGACGGCGTCTACTCCAAGGTTCGGCAGCTGGCCTTCGGCCCGCACGCCGACGCGCTGCGGCACCTGGGTCTTTCCGGAGTCGGCTTCAGCACCGCCAACTACCTCGGCCTGAGCCGCAGCGGACTGCTGCGGCAGACCCCGGACACGGCGATCTACCTGTTCAGTCTCGGCACGGCGGAGCGCCTCACAGTCAGCCTCTCCTTCGCCACCACCTCATCCGCGCTGGACCGACGCGGCCGAGACGAGCAGGAGCAGGCAGTACGCGCCGCCTTCGCCGGGCACGGCTGGGAGACGCCCAGGCTGCTCGAGGCGATGAGCGAGGCGGACGACTTCTACTTCTCCTCGACCTGCCAGGTCCACCTGGACCACTGGTCACGCGGCCGGATCACGCTGGTCGGCGACGCGGGCTACTGTGCGGCGCCGACCAGCGGCATGGGCACCTCACAGGCACTGATCGGCGCGCGGACCCTCGCCCGCAACCTGGCCTCGGCGGGTGGCGACCACGCGAGCGCGTTCGCCACGTACGAGGCGGAACTGCGGCCCTACGTCGCGGAGAACCAGGAGAAAGGCCGGCAGACCGCGAAGATGTTCGGCGGTGGAGCCTAGTTCGCAGGCTCATGGGTGGGTTCCCAGGCCCGGCCGGGGAGGGGCCGGGCCTGGGTGAGTGGTCGCCGGTCAGCCGACGGCGTAGGCGCGGGTGATCGTCTGGGTCACCCCGTTACCGGCGGTGTCGGTGACCACCGCGCGCAGGGAGACGAACCCGGCCGTACGGGGGTTCGGCACCCCGGCGGTCCAGCCCGACTCGGTGCGGGTGACCGGGACAGACCGCCAGCTCTTGCCGTCGTCGGCGGACATCTCCAGCCGGATCGACTTCGTCTCCGCCTTCGCGGCGCCGGGGTTGCGCTCGATCCGGACGGGCAGGCTGGTCACGCTGCCCGGCTTGGCGCGGTTCGAGGTGTCCAGGCCCTGCGGGCTGTAGCGGACCGCGGTCAGGGGCAGCGGCTGCTCCTTGGCGGTGGTCGCGGACGGGAACGTCCAGGCCGTGTTCACCTCCGTGGAGAGCGTGGCCGGCCGGCGCATCGACGCGGTCAGCGTGTACGAGCCGCGCCCGGCGGGCAGGTCGGCGCGTAGCTGACACCCTTCCTGCTCGTAGATCCAGCAGCCGGCGAGATCGGCCGTGGCCAGCACCTGCCCGTCCTTGGCGAGCGTGGCACTGCCGGTGGCAGCGGTGTCCGACCCCGTCCTGTTCGCGCCCCCGTCGGCGAACAGCCCCACTCCGGAGAAGGTCAGCTTGTCGCCGGTACGGTTACCGCCCGGCAGCAGGAACGACGGCCCGGTGACCGCGGCGTTCCAGACCTCACTGGTCTGGCCGCGCTTGGCGGGCCGGCCGCCGTCGAACATCAGCGAAGTGCCGACCTCGAGCCCGCTCTCGAAGGTCAGCCCGGGGGTGCGGTAGGAGATGAGCGTGCCGGGCAGGGTGATGTCGCCGACCAGCGACGACAGGGCCGAGCCGGGGAAATCAGGGTCGCGCAGTCCGCTCAGCGGCGCACCCGTGGCCGCCACTCCTGAGGCCCGGTAGGTCGCGGTGACCTTCGCCAGATCCTGCTGCCTGGCATCGTAAACAGGATCCTCGGGGAAGCCGTCGGTGCGACGGTCGACGAGTTGGTAGACGTACGGGCTGGGGGAGGCGTCCTTGCTGAGCCACGTGGTCTCCAGACCGTAGGTCAGACCTGGCCGGCGGCTGGGAACGACGAAGAATTCGGTGTTGACGTTGCCATTTGTCGACCACCAGGAGTTCCACGCGCCGTGGGTCAGCCCGAGGGCGTAACCGCGCTGGAGTTCGGCGCTCGGATCGTCGAGCGTGATCTTGGCCGCCTTGCCCTGGCGCGCGTCCACTGTCAGCTGCTGGTCGCCGCCGTCGATCTTCAGCGCGGGGTCGGCGATCGTCGTGAGCCAGTTTCCGTCGATCTTCTCCAAGGTCTCGGTGTAGAAGTTCCACTCGCCCTCGGGTAGTCGTACCTTGGCCACGCCGTTCCGGAAGGCCGGCTGGTGGATGGTGCCGGTCTTCGCGTCGTAGATCTGGCTCTGCCTGGGGTTGATCGGCTGGCCCTGCTTGCCGATGACGGTGAGGGTGACGTCGTAGGACTCGGGCTCGACGTAGGCGCCGGCGAGCGTGCGGACCACCGTGTCGCCTGCGCTGGCGGTGACCGTTCCCGGGTAGTCACCCGGGGCCTTGCCGGTGGCGTCGATGGTCAGCGTGACCGAGGCCTCGCCCTTGGCCGGGACCGTGACCTGGTCGGTCGGCAGCTTCAGTACCTCGCCCTGAGCCGACAGGTCCAGGGTGACCGGGGCGTCGCTCGCGTTGGCGTACGTGATCGTTTTGGTCGTCACCCGCTTGCCCGCGGCGTTCCAGGGGAAGGGCGCCCAGACGTTGCCCTGCTCGGCCACGACCTGCTGCTTCAGCGCGCGTACCAGGTCGATCAGCCCGGCTCCCTGCTGATAGAGCGTCGGGCCCTGGGCGGGTGCGGCGCTGCCGATCAGTGCGGCCTTGAGCTGCGCGCCCGTCCAGTCCGGATGGCGCTGCGCCAGGATCGCCGCCGCCCCCGCCACGTGCGGGCTGGCCATCGAGGTGCCGCTCATCACCCGGTAGCCGCCCCCGACAGCGGCGGCCGTGATGTCGACCCCGGGCGCGGTCACGTCGGGTTTGATCGCATGGTCGCTCACGCGCGGCCCCGGGCTGGAGAACACGGCCAGCTGACCCTTTTTGTCCACCGCGCCCACTGTCAGCGCCGCGTCAGCACTACCGGGGCTGAGCACCCTGTCGTCAGCTCCGCCGTTTCCCGCCGCCGCGACGAACAGCGTGCCGGTCCGCTCCGACAGCGTGTTGACCGCCTGCTCCAGCGGGTCCAGATCGGGGCCGTCCGTGTCGCCGAAGCTCATGTTGACGACCTTGGCCTTGACCTCGGTGGCCGCCCACTCCATGCCGGCGAGGATGGCCGAATCGGTCGGCCCAGCGGCGCCGCCCACCTTCCCGATGGCCAGCGTCGCCTCCGGGGCCACGCCCCGATACTTCCCATCCCTACCCGCCACGATCGAGGCGACATGGGTGCCGTGGCCGATGGTGTCGCGGATGTCGGGGTCGTCGCTGAAGTTGCGCTCCTGTGCGACCGCGTCCTTCAGATCCGGGTGGTCAGGGTCGTAGCCGGAGTCGAGGACCGCGACCGTGACGCCTTTGCCGGTTATGCCCTGTTGCCATGCCTGGGGCGCGCCGATCTGCTTGACGCTCTCGTCCAGCGAGAACGTTCTGCGGCCGTCCAGCCACAGCTTGGCCTGGCCTGCCGTCAAGGTGCGGGCGCCAGTCAGCTCCTTCCACGTCCGGGCAGCGCTCGCCTTCGGCACGCGGACCACGCTCATCCCGAGGCCGGACAGCTGCCGGACCCGTTGGGCACCCTGCGGTGCGATGGCCTGCCCGCTGATCCCTTGAGAGATGACGGGGATGTCGGGCGTGTCGGCGTCGCCGTATTTCCAGGCCAGGAGTTGGGTGATGTCGAACAGCCGCCGGTCCAGCACCCCCTGGGCGATCAGCGGGGCGGCGTCGGCGGGTATCACGTACAGGTGGCCTCCAAGCACCTGAGTCGTGAAGTCCACCTGCCTGCCGGGACCAGGCTTGACCTGGTGCCCCTGCCCGGTGACCACGACCCGGTCACTGGTGATCAGAGTCACCCCGTTCTCCTGCTGAGGCGGGGCCTGCACGGCCGACGCCGGTGTGGCACTGATTGCTCCCGCCGCGAGAGCGGCGATGAGCGACTTGCCTAAAGTCACGGTCTACCTCTTAGACGTAGGAGAGTGATCTTCCTCTCCTGTATTCGCCGAAGACCGCATTCGTCTTCTCGGCCGCCACATGCGTCCTCGCCCTCAGCGCGATGCGCGCTCTGACCAGGGCCGGCCGCCGGATCCTCGACGACATCGAGGACGCCCGGGATCTTCGAGAACCATGATCTCGTCGGTCCGGAAGACGACGCGTTTCAGGAGGTCGATGCGGCAGAACGGCACTCGTGGCCGTCGGGCTGGCGCGGCCTCACATCCGGGATCTCAGCACGTCGACCTCGCAGCCTGGCGCGGACGGGTCGAAGCCGTGCTCGATCAGCCAGCGGATCGCCAGCAGGCTGCGCAACGACCACCACGCGCGGATCACGTCGAGGTCGACGTCGGTGCCGTAGCCGGCGACGACGTCGCCAAGGCGCTCCTCGTGTCCGAGCGTCAAGATGGCGAGGTCGAACAGGGCATCGCCCTGGCTCGCCTCGGACCAGTCGAGCACGCCGGTGATCTCGTCACCGTCGACGAACACGTGGGTGATCTGCAGGTCGCCGTGCGTGAACACCGGTGTCCACGGCCGGAGCGCGGCCTCGGCCACCCGGCGGTTGCGCGTGACCAGGTCGGTGGGAAGGACGCCGTTCGTGACGAGCCACTCGCATTCGCCGTCGAGGCGCGCTGCGATCTCGTCGAGGCTCCGGCCGGGCCAGGGCGGCAGCGGCGCTTCGTGCAGCTTCCGTACGGCGGCACCCGCCGCGGCCCACGCCGCCGACGACGCGGTCGACGGCTCGCCGAGGCGGCCGAGCGCCGTGCCGGGGAGGGCGGCGAGCGCGAGCACGGGCGGCTTGCGCCACAGGACCTCCGGAGTCGGGATCGGCGCCATAGCCATCGCCTCAACCTCGACGTCGGTGCGCGTCTGATCAGCGTCGATCTTCAGGAACACGTCGCCGACGCGCAGAGTCGCGCGCTCGCTATGGGCGACGACGACCTCGACCTCCTCCACGTCGGCCATTGTCGCGGGGATGACCACCGATGTCGCCGGGTTTTTCGCGGGCGACCGCGCGGCTGACCGCGTCCCGCGGCCCGGCGGCCTCGCGCACGACACCGACCGCCGACGGATCGAGCCGTGAGCTATGTCATCCGTCGCCACCGCACCGCCAGCGGCTCACGATGGCGCGGGCTCACCCCTGGCCAGCAGGCATGACCGGAGTGAACGTGCAGGTCCTGGCTGATCCGGCCTAGCGTCTGGTGTGGGCCTCGCCCGCGCTGCCAAGCAGTACCCACGACCTGACCGCAGCCCGCGCCGTCGGACTGATCGACGCGCCGACCACGGCGAACGCGAACTCGCCACCTTGAAGGCCGGAAGATCCTGGCGAAGTGCGCTGCTGTCCGCACCGCATCACCACGATCGTGCAGGCCATCAACATAGGTCGCTGCTCAGGACGGAAGGTCACTTCCAGATGTAGTTGTTGTCCGTGATGGGTGGGAGCCAGGCGTTGGCGGTGGGGGATCCCGGCGTCGGGAGGGCGGTCAGTGCGGGACCGATCAACGGGAACAGCGGGAGCGTGGCGGTCTTGCGGTAGTTCACCCACTCGATGACCCCGAGCTCGTGGCCGCCATCGGGGAGGTTGTCGTACTCGACTGTGGCGAGCCGCTGTCTGACCTCGGGCGTGATGTGACATCGGAAGATCAGGTGGATTTTGCGTGGTGGTGGAGTAGGGCCGGGTCGGACGACCATTTGATCCTGGATCCAGCACAGCTCCGGCGGGGTCGCGTCGTCGAGGTCGAGCTGGAGTTCCTCGGCAAGTTCCCTGTGCAAGGCCTCGTGGATGTCCTCGCCCGGCCGGACGTTACCTCCAGGCGCCGTGTAGTGGGATCCGGTGGGGCGGTCGCGGCGGATCAGCGCGACGTCCTCGCCGCAGAACACCACGGCGCCGGAGCGGATCTTCACGCGGGAGAAAGGGGCGGTCGGATCGGTCATGCGGGAAGTATTGTCCGTGGGGACCGGTGCGCGGATGGCCACAACGGGAGTGTCGATGTCGGTCTGGGCAGTCGCCGAGCAGGCCTTGTTACCCAAGCGGGCCGGAGCAGGTGAAGATCGGCTGGTCGTGCTCGCCGATGACGACATGCTCGACGGCGCCCAAGCCACCACCTATCCCGGCATGCCGTGGGAGCCGAAGGAAGCCTTCCACACCCTCGCTCGCCACTATGCGAGCCGGACCACGACCGCGACGACATCGCCCTGATCGCCACCACCGTGCCATCACATAGGACTTACTGTAGGTTCCGCAGTTCCGTGTCGGCTGGCAACGTCTGGACCTGCGTTTGGGGACTGTACGGTTTTCGGCTCTGTCTCGTAATCGGTGGTAGCGCTGAGTGCTCACCTGCCAGGCTGGGCCGTGCTGAAGATCGACGATCTTGTTGGTGTGGTGTTTGCGGGGCTGTCTGCCCTGGTCATCGAGGATGTACAGGACGAGGAACACCTCATCCGGGTGATGGCCCGTACTCGCGGCGAGTCGGTGCCGTGCCCGGTGTGAGGGGCGCCGACCGGTCGGGTGCACGGCTATGCCGGCCGGACGGTCACTGATGTCCCGGTCGATGGGCGGCGGGTGGTGGTGTCGCTGCAGGTACGGCGTCTGGTCTGCCCGGTGCGGGGATGCCCTCGGCAGACGTTCCGTGAGCAGGTGCCCGGGCTGCTTGAGCGCTACCAGCGTCGGACAAGCAGGCTCACCGGGCAACTGGGCGAGGCGGTCAAAGAGCTGGCCGGCCGGGCAGGGGCTCGGCTCTCGGCGGTCCTGGCCGTCGCGGTATCGAGGTCCACGGCACTGCGACTGCTCATGCGGCTGCCGCTACCGTCACTGCGGACCCCGCGCGTGCTGGGCGTCGATGATTTCGCGCTCAAGCGCCGTCATCGTTATGCCACCGTCCTCATCGACGCCGAGACGGGCGAGCGGATCGATGTGCTGCCCGGCCGCGGTGCTGACGTCCTGGAGACGTGGCTGCGCTCCCACCCCGGGTTGAGATCGTCTGCCGCGATGGGTCGGGCGCCTACGGCGAGGCGATTCGACGCGCCCTGCCGGACGCGGCGCAGGTCAGCGACCGATGGCATCTGTGGGCGAACCTGTGCGACAAGACCCTCGCCGAGGTTCGTTCCCACAGCGCCTGCTGGGCCACGGTCAACCCGCCCCGGCCCGCCGGCGTCCGCGAACAGACCACTCGCCAGCGTTGGCAGCAGATCCACGACCTGCTGGATAAGGGCGTCGGCCTCCTGGAGTCGTCGATCCCTACCGCGATCACCTGCGTGAACGGCGCACACACCGGCAGCCTCAACCTGCTCTACCGCTATATCACCCAAGGTCGAGCCGAAGGAGAACGGCCCGTCACCACCCCCGCGCCGCCTGGCCCGTCTCCTGCTCACCCACCCCGACCGGCTGCGTGACAGCGACACCCAGCTGGTGCAGGAACTCACCGCTGCCTGCCCTGAACTGACCGAACTCGCCCGCCATGTCCGCAGCTTCGCCGCACTCCTCACCCCAGCCGCAGGCAACGATGCCACGCTCACCGCCTGGATCAAAGGAGGCACCGCCGGACTCCCGCGTGTGGACGATCGCCCCGAGCACCGCCACGCCGAGCACCGCGCCGATCTGCCGGGTGGTGCTGCTGACGCCTGAGGCGAGGCCGCCTTCCTGCGGGCTGACCGCCTGCATGGCGGCCCCGGTCAGCGGCGACATGGGTCAGAGCGAACCCGATACCGACGACCGCCAGCCGCCACCACACGCCCCGTAGCCGGTATCGGCGTAGACGAAACCCAGCGCCAGGCCGATGCTGACGACGACGCGGAAGCCGTTCTTGTGCTACTCGATGAGAGGAAAGCGGCATGGGACGGCGGGGCTACCCGCCGGAGTTCCGGCGCAAAGTGCTGGACCTGGTAGAGGCGGGCCGCACGGCCACCGACCTGGCGCACGATCTAGAGATCAGCAGCAGACGATCTACACCTGGTGGCGGCAAGACCGCATCGACCGCGGGCTGGAGCCGGGTCTGACCAGCAGCGAGAAGGCCGAGTTAGCGGCCGCCAAGCACCGCATCGCCGAGCTGGAGACCGAGCTGCAGGCCACCCGCCGGGCGATCGAGCTCATCCGGTAGGCGGCACCCGCCAAAGGCGGTTCGAGGCCATCGCGGTGATGGCTGGCGAGAGCATCCCCGTCAAGGTGGCCTGCCGCGTCCTGGACGTCTCGGTCTCGGGCTACTACGCCTGGCGGGCCGCCTTGGGAGGATCGACCCGCGGTAAGCAGGTCGGTCGGCCGCGCCACCACCGGCATCACGTGATGAGCCTCGCCCATCCGTCCGTGGCCTTGCCTCCCGCGGTCATGGAGCAGGGCATGACCCGGCGTCGATCAGGTCACCGAGCGAACCGGCCGGCGCGGGGCCGGCGAGCCGCCGGCGGCGAGGACCGCCCGGACCGCCGCCGTCGTGGCGGCCATGAGCAGGGCCAGGGCACCCAGCGTCTGGCCGTCGGGGTGAATCAGCGCCTGGCCGCGCAGCGCCTGCCAAGTCACCAGGACGATCAGACCCGCGTACGCCGCGGCCGCCACGATCATCAGGCCCGCCCGGGTCCGCTCGTCGCGCAGCCGGGTGACCCGGCTCGCCAGCAACCCGAGCACCAGCGCCACGACCAGCATGACCTGCAACCCGTGCAGGCCGACGAAGTGCGGGATGCGCAGGTCGCCGCCAACCGTGCTCCAGCCGGTGAGCGGCAGCCCGGGACCGCCGTCCGGGACGCCCACGTTGTGCTGGGCGGCCAGGGGGATCGCGTGCCCGGCCGCGTCCTTGGCCATCCACACCTCGTTGGACCTCACCGGTATCAGGAGCCCGAGGCCGATCCCAGCGATCACGAAGGTCAGACCCGCGCGAATCGCCCAGGTGAGCACCCGGTCGCCGACCCTTTGGAAGATCAGAAGCCCTGCGAGGACGAAGTTCGCCAGCATGAGCAGCTGCACGCCCACGCTGAAGATCAACTGAATGACGTTGTTGAACGGGTCGTCCGCCTGATTGAAATGGCTGAACGTGCCGCGCGCCGCCTGGACCACGACGACGCCGACATCGAGCATGCCGGTGACGGCCAGCAGTGTTGCCATCCACCAGGTCCAGCGGCTCGCCCTGTGCGGCAGCGTCAGCAACCAGGCCAATGTCAGGCCGTACACGATGAACGACACGGCGAACTTGAGGGGCTTCCCCCAGACCGGCGCGCCGAGCAGGACACGGTCGTCGGCCACCATACCCACGGCCGAGACGACCAGCAGCAGCGCCATCGAGGCGACCATCAGCAGAAGCGGGCGATGCAGCCGGTGGACCGCCGTACATGCTGGTTCGAGGACTGCGGACATCGGCACGCCTTTCGAAGCGGAAGCCACGATGAGGAACAGTCCCGACGTTAGGCATGGGCTTGGTTCCGCCCCAGCCTGGCGACCCCCGAGCCAGAGGACGGCCAGCCGTCCCACGGGTGGTAGGGCGAGCCGTACCAGGGTGTTTGACCTGCTTTTGTGGTGGTCCGTGGTGGGCCATGGCGCAGCACGGGGTCCTTACTGGTGGAGTCACCTATTCGACTATCGTGAGTTCTCGAAGCCCAGGGCCGTGGTGGTGACTTTCCGTGATGTCGGCGGCAACAAGCCGGGCTCTCGGGCAGGAGGTGCGCGCGGAAGGGTGAAGTGGGCCTGATTTTGTCGGTAGGGCCTGCCAAGATCGCGACATGACCATCGATGCGCTGACGCCGTTCCGCTGGCTGCAACCGCCGTACGGCGATCGGGGCAACCTGCTCGGCGAGATCTACTGCGTGACCTTGCTGCGCGGGCTCGACCCGGCCGAGGTGCTGCGCAGGTTCGGCGCCCGCACGAGCACGCAGATGAGCTTCGCCGAGCTGAGGCTGGCGGTCTCCGACTTCACGGTGGCGACCGACGGCGGTGACGGAGGTGGTTACGTCGGAGTGGTCGCCACCGGCGATGGGTGCGCGGCGGTGGAACCGTACGGCTGGTCGGGGACGGAGATGCTGGCGCGGCTGTCGGCCGGCACCGACGTGGTGTCCGTCCTGCGGCATGACTATGCCTGCGACTACTTTCATTACGCCGCGGACGGCATGGCGCTCACGGCTTTCGACCCGAGTTTTCCCGAGCGTCGCTCCGGTGCCGACACTGACCGGCTCGCCGGCCTCATGCACGAGTTCGGCCTGCCTCTCGAGGAGAGCTCAGATGAGGACTGGGACCAACGCTACGACGACCTGTCCGGATCTGGCCTCGCGCGGATGTTCGCGATGGCGGCCCGCCTCACCGGCGTGACGTTCACCGCCGACCTGCTGGACGGACCACTCCTGGTGGGCGCGATCGCCGACCTGCCACCGCCACAAGAGCCTCAGCCCGGCAAGAGCCTCGGCGCTATACTCGAGCAACTGAAAGCGGTAAGCGGCCCTGAGTCTGATCACGACGCCGCTTGACCCCCATGGGTCTCCGGTACTGACTGGTGGGCTCGCCTGTTCAGCTGTCGTAAGTTGTCGTTCCTGAAGGCTTTATGGTGACGTTCCGTGTTCCCCGGCGGCGTAGCGGTTCCACCCTCCGCCACCTTCTCGAAGGAGTCGGGCGGTGGTCTTGTCGTGGTAGCTGAGTGCGTCGGCGACGACGGGGGCAGGCATCTCCAGGAGTTGTTGCCCGATGGCAGCGCCGCGGGCGGCGGCTGCTGGAATGCCGATCTCGTTGTCTCTCGTCTGTGTGCGGTCATCGACGTCGGCGAGTCTCGCGTCCGCCGAGGCCGAGCTCGATGCCTCTCTTCGCTCCGATCAGCTCCGGATCCTGGCTCATGCCGCGACCAAGGGAGTGGTTCCTGGTGCGGCGAGTTTTGACGATCGCGCCTATGTGAGGTTGGTCAGGATCCGGTAGGTGGCATCACGGCGGTGCCCTTGTCAGGCGGCGGGCCGTGGACGAAGATCTCCCCGACGGCTATCTGGCGGGGGTGGCGGGACGTGAGCAGCAGGTTATGGACGGTAGCGGCCCTGGTGGCGGTCACCGTGACCATGTCGTCCTGTGACGCCGATACCGCGCCGAAGGACACGCCCAAGCCCTCCGCCACGAACGCAACGGGCGCCACGAACGCCGAGAGCTCCGCGAGCTCGCCGAATCCACCCCCGTCCCCGGCTCAGCCGACCACCTGGGCGGCCGGGCTCTGTCTCGACGTTCAGATGCCCAAGCCGGACAGCCAGCTCCCCGGACTCGCCGACTGCTCGCTCGCGACGGCCGGGGCGCAGATCACCAAGCTCGTCTACCAGGGCAACGGACCGGTGGAGTGCCCGAAAGACACCGACGGGATGCTGGACACACCGACCGGTCAGCAGCCGCCCCGTACGGCCTGCCTGCGCAACCGCCGCGCCCCGCACCCCGGGGACGTCGGCAAGGGCGGTGGGATCCTGCGGGTCGGTGACTGCACGCTCATCGAGAACGAGCCCGTCGTCAGTGTCGAGGAGCGGGCCTGCTTCGACGGCCACGGCCCCGGCAGGGTCAGGTCCTTCACCAAGACGAAGAAGGCGTGTACGCGCAAGATCTGGTCCTACGCCTACAAGTGGCAAGGGTCCTACGTGTGCGTCGGCCCGGGGGAGGACGCCAAGAAGGTCGGCCCCCAGTACGAGCTCGCGACCTGCCTGACCGCGCCCAAGACCAAGAAGCGCAAGACGGTCTTCGGCACCGAGAACGCCATCGTCGGCGGGCTGAAGAAGGTGTCCTGCAAGGCCAGGAAGGCGTGGGGCAAGGTAGTCGGGTACGTCAGCATCGAGTTCGAGTGCAGGCGGCCGGCCGACTACTCGGTGACGAGCTCGACCACCACGTACGGGCTGCCTTTCGGCCTCGATCCCTACCCGGCGATCACCTGCATCCGGAGACTCTGACCCGCGCGTACGGCGCGTGACCTGTTGAGTGCCAGAAGAATGTCGGCCCCGCTCAAGGCCGGATCATCAAGGAATCGCACCGGCGCGACGAACTCGCCCCCGTCGTCCTCCAGAATTTATTCGTCTTCGTCATCGATCCGAGCGTCGCGTGGATGGACGCCCACGCCTGCGGAGCGGAGAAGTCCGTACGGATCGCCAGCGCTTCATCACTCGACGACAGAATGTTCGACGTTGCCGCGTCCGGGGCACGCACGTCGCGGAGCGCCATCGCCAAAAGCGCGGGACACGCTGCCGCCGTCACGTTCAGGAGCGCCCTGTGCGACTACGTTAAGGGGTGACAATTAAGGACCAAACGTAGGAGATCCCCCATGACCGACACCTCGGGCCAGGAGCTCTTAGCCAAGATCGACACCACGAGGCCGCATTCAGCGCGAGTGTGGAACTATCTCCTCGGGGGCAAAGATTTCTACCCCGTCGACCGCGAGGCCGCCGACCAGTACAAGAAGACCTTCCCCGGGATCGTCGACATCGCCCGCACCGACCGAGCCTTCCTCGGCCGGGCCGTACGCTTCCTCACCGGCGAAGGCATCCGCCAGTTCCTGGACATCGGAACCGGCCTGCCAACGATGGACAACACCCACGAGGTCGCCCAGCGGGTCGCCCCAGAGTGCCGCATCGTCTACGTCGACAACGATCCGCTGGTCCTGCTGCACGCCGAGGCGTTGCTGAAAAGCTCCGACGAGGGGGTCTGCGACTACATCGACGCCGACCTACGCGACCCCGAGAAGATCTTGGAACGGGCCGCGCAGACGCTGAACTTCGACGAGCCAGTCGCGATCATGCTGCTGGGCATCTTGCATCTTGTCCCGGACTTCGCCCAGGTGCACCAGAGCGTGATGCGGCTGCTGGACGCCGTGCCCTCGGGCAGCTACCTGGCGATCACCCACGCCACCCTCGATTTCGACGGCGAGACGACCGCTCAGGCCGAGGCCCAGCAGGAATGGAACAAGAAGGCCGACCCGATGACCCCCCGCACTCGCGCCGACATCAGCCGCTTCTTCGACGGCCTGCGGATGGTGGAACCCGGCCTGGTCTCGATGTCACGGTGGCGGGTCGAGGCCACCCCCTGGGGTGAACCCGCCGAGGTGGCCGGCTTCTGTGGAGTCGGCCGAAAGCCCTGAAGCCATTGGCTGCTCCGCTGTCCCCCGAGACCGGAGAAGAGGCCGGCGCCCAAGATGTGACCGGGCCGCCCGCACCGCGGCCCGCCCGCACTGCGGCCCGCCCGCACCGCAGCCCGCCCGCACCGTGGCCCGCCCACCAGGCACTGCGTCACCCGCACCCCAGTCCTGCCCCCGCACGCAACCGCGCCATTGCGTCGGCGTGGGCGGCTGTTCCGCACCGCTCGAACAGCCGCAGGTCGAGCTCGTCCGCGTCGGTGTTTGCCGGCCTGGAGATCTGCTTCGGTCTTGGGGCCCGGCGAGGCTGCACCTTGGACGGGTAAATCGATATCACTGAGGTCAGGTTCTCTCGGTGTAACGCGTGAAGGGCATCGCGTCGAAAGTGTGCCGTATCGGTTTAGTCACCGTGCGTGGTTTTCTTGGCGAACTGGAGCCATGGGCAGAACGGTCAGAAGTCGCTCCGTCATATGCGGCCGGGAATTCCCGCTACTGGGAATTTCCGCTGGTCAGAGGCTTTCGAGACGAGTCGGCTGGGCCGTGTATGGGAAGTTTCCAAAGCCCAGTGCCGGGTGCGGCGCTTGACGAGGAAGAGGCAGCGGGAGATCACGTGGAATATGGTGTTCTAGTCGGCTGCCGTGGCAGGATTATCGACGGTCATGCCGGGGCAATTTAACGATTTGGGAGCATATATGCCAACTGCTCGCGGTGTAGCCGACTTGATGCGAATCCCCGACGGTGATTTGCGTCGGTCCGGGCCGACGGCGTTACGGATGTTGGTCGGCGCGCACCTGCGCCAGTTGCGCGAGTCGCGGGAGATCACTCGCGAAGCCGCCGGATATGTCATCCGGAGTTCGCATTCCAAGATCAGCCGCTTGGAGTGCGGGCGGACCAGTTTCAAGCTGCGTGATGTGGCTGACCTGCTCACCCTGTACGGCGTGGACGAGGCCGAACGCCAGACCGTCCTCATCATGGCCAAGCAGGCCAACGCGCCCGGCTGGTGGCAGGACTACCGAGATGTACTCCCCGACTGGTTCGACGCCTATCTTGGGCTGGAGCAGGACGCGGCCATCATTCGCACCTACGAGGTCCAGCTCATCCCTGGCCTGCTGCAGACCGAGGACTACGCCCGCGCGGTCATCGCGGACGGCCACGAGAACGCCTCTGCCGAGCAGATCGAGCGCCGGGTCGCGGTGCGGATGCGCCGCCAGCAGATCCTGACGCCACCCACGTCGCGCAAGCTTTGGGTGGTGATGGATGAGGCGGCGCTGCGCCGTCAGGTCGGCGACAGCGCGACGATGCGCGCCCAACTCGAACATCTCCTGGAGATGGCCGTGTTGCGTCATGTCACCATCCAGGTTCTTCCCTTCAGCTCTGGCAGCCGCGTCGGAGGTGTCGGCCCCGTCACCCTTCTTCGGTTCGCCCAGACAGAACTGGATGATGTGGTCTATCTTGAACAACTCGCTAGCGCGCACTATCTGAGCAAGGAATCCGACGTTCGCCCGTACCAGCATTTGCTGAACCAGCTCGGTGTCCACGCGCAGTCCGCGGCCGAGTCCCGGACGACTCTCCGCCAGATCATCAGCACCTTGTAGATCGCTGCTCCGGCCACCAGTGGCTCGGTGGGCCGAGGTCGGTGCTCGGGCCGGCTGGTGTGCCGGGCCCAGCGCCATGCGTGAGGGGAGCGGACCATACCGACGATGATCGGTCACCGCTGCCGGTTCCAGCTCCGGGGCAAGGGGCTGGACATCGACACAGCCGCGACTTCCTGGAGCTGATCGGCGCCTGCGCGGCGTTCGGCACGATCGGCGGCCGGGTCGTCCCGGGCCTGCGCGGTCACCGGTTCACCGCCGACGAGCGTGCTGCCGTGGCCGGGAACGTGGCCCGGGTCTGCTTGGTCGGCCATCCCGGAACGGCCTGAAGCCTCTCGGCGTCACCGCCGTTGGCTTGCCAGGAACCTGTCGCAAGAACACTTGCCGCTCCGCACAAGGGCCTCGCCTCCGTTTGTTTGGCTGCCATCTAAACTAACCGCCGACCGTTGACGTTTGTTCGTTGGGACGGAAAACTAACTCGCGAGCAGCAGCCTGCGCCCGTTAGTTGAAGGAGCTTTCATGCCCTACCGCCCGCCCTTGGTCGCGCACGAGTACTTCGTCGCCGACCCGCCGGAGCTGCCGGTCCGTACGCGTGGCGAACAGGGCCTGTCCGCGTTGACCGCCGCCGAGCCGGTGGCGGTGGACGACTCGGGGGTGACGCTGAAGGGCGTGACCTCGGCGGAGGAGAGCCTGGTCGTGCAGGTACGGGTGGCGGGCGAGGGGGTGATCCGGGTCCGGCTCGGCCAGGACGTGGACGCCCGTACCCGCTCGGCCCGGGCGATCTCCCTGGTGACCCCGGGCACGTACCCGCAAGCCCGGGTGGAGACCCGGTCCGGCGGGCTGACCATCGACGCGGGCTCGTTGCGCGCGGAGATCACCCTGGACCCGTGGCGGCTGCGGTTCACCGACGCGGCCGGTGCCACGCTGGTGGAGCAGGACCCTGGGCACACCGACATCAGCGGGCGGATGCGCACGCTGCCGTTCGGGCGCTCCCACGCAGACGGCGTCACGGTGGCCTACCACGAGAGCTTCGCGGCGCCGGCCGACGAAGCGTTCGCCGGGTTCGGGGAGTCGTTCACCCCACTCGACAAGCGTGGGCAGCGGCCCGTCATGTGGAACTTCGACGCCTTCGGCGCCGAGTCGCAGCGCGCCTACAAGAACGTGCCCTTCTACCAGTCGAGCAGGGGATACGGCATCGTCGTCGACAGCGGGACGCCGACGGAGTTCGACGTCTGCCAGTCCACGCACAGCGTCGTGCAGATCGTCGTCCCCGACGACCTGATCGACTACTACGTGCTCGCCGGGCCGACGCCGCCGGAGATCCTCGACCGCTACGACCGGCTGACCTGCCGCCCGGCGCTGCCGCCGAAGTGGGCGTTCGGCACCTGGATCTCCTCGGGCTTCTTCGTGGACAGCCAGGAGCGGGTCATGACGCGGGCCCGGAAGATCCGCGAGCGCGGCATCCCGTGCGACGTGCTGCACCTGGACACCTACTGGCAGACCGACGGCCACTGGTCCGACATGCGCTGGGACGAGGCCCGCTTCCCGGACCCCTCCGGGATGCTCGACGAGCTCGACGGGATGGGCTTCAAGGTCTGCCTCTGGATGAACCCCTACATCTCCCACCTGAGCCCAGCTTTCGCCCCCGCCGCCGAAGCCGGATATTTCCTGAAAAATCCGGACGGCGAGGCGTACGTCGCCGACTGCTGGCACGGCTCCTACCCGCAATGCGGCATCGTCGACTTCACCAACCCGGCCGCTGTCGCATGGTTCAAAGACCTGCTCCGCCCCCTGCTCCAGCAGGGCGTACAGGCGTTCAAGACCGACTTCGCCGAGGGTGTGCCGCACGACGCGACGGCCTTCAACGGCATGACCGGCACCGACCTGCACAACGTCTACACGCTGCTGTTCAACGACGCCGTCGCCGAGGTGACGCGCGAGATCAACGGGCACGGCCTGGTCTGGGCCCGCTCGTCGTTCCTGGGCGGCCAGCGGCACTCGGCCCAGTGGAGCGGCGACACCTTCACCAGCTACCCGGCGATGGGCAGCACGCTGCGCGGCGGCCTGGCCCACGGCCTGTCGGGGGTGCCGTTCTGGAGCCACGACGCGGGCGGCTTCACCGGCCGCCCGGCCGACGACCTCTACGTCCGCTGGACCCAGTTCGGCGCGCTCTCCCCGCTGCTGCGGCTGCACGGCACCACCAGCCGGGAGCCGTGGGAGTTCCCCGAGGTGGAGGCCGAGGCGGTGGCCGCGCTGCGGCTGAGGTACCGGCTCATGCCGTACCTCTACTCGGCGGCCGTGGAGGCCGCGCGGACCGGTGCGCCGATGATGCGGGCGCTGTGCGTCGACCATCCGGGCGACCCCGTCGCCTGGCAGGCCGACCTGGAGTATCTGCTCGGCCGTGACCTGCTGGTCGCGCCCATGACCTCGCCCGACGGCACTCGGCAGGTGTACCTGCCCGAGGGCCGGTGGGTCGACTACTGGACCGGGGAGGTGCTGGAGGGCGGGCGTTATCGCGCCGTCTCCGCGCCGCTGGACCACATCCCGCTGTTCGTCCGGTACGGCGCGCTCATCCCGGTCACGGCGCCCGGGAAAACGTCCGAGGACACGCCGGGGGGCACCGTGGACGTCCCCTCGGAGATCACCCTTGTCGCCTTCGGGGGCGGCGACAGCCGTACCACAGTCCACGATCTCGACGGCGAGACCGTCGTCGACGCCACCCGCGACGGCGACACCCTGCACGTCACCGTCACCGGGCCGAAGCGGATCGCCGGGGTCGAGTTCGCCCCCGTGGCGGGTGCTCCGGTCCGTGCGGTCATCACCTCCCAGGAGACACCATGATCAAGCTGAGAAGTGCCGCGGCGGCGCTCGCCGTCGCGGCATTGACCCTGACCGCGTGCGGCTCTGGTGACGACGGGCAGCAGCCTGCCGCCGGCGGCCAGCCGCGCGTGCTCAAGCTGTGGCACTACGAGAGCGCCGAAGGCGCGATGGGCAAGGCCTGGGCGGCGGCGATCAAGAAGTTCGAGTCGACCCACCCGGGCGTGACGGTGAAGTTCGAGGAGAAGGGCTTCGAGCAGATCCAGAAGACGGCCAGCATGGTGCTCAACTCCGACGAGGCGCCCGACATCATGGAGTACAACAAGGGCAACGCCACCGCCGGACTGCTGTCGAAGCAGGGCCTGCTGACGGATCTGTCGGAGCAGGCGACGAAGCGTGGCTGGGACAAGCTGCTGTCCGCCAGCCTGCAGACCACCGCCAAATATGACGACCGGGGCATCATGGGCTCGGGCAAGTGGTTCGGGGTGCCGAACTACGGCGAGTACGTGATGGTCTACTACAACAAAGACCTGTTCGAGAAGAACGGCGTCACGGTGCCGACGACGTTCGACGAGTTCACCGCCGCGCTCGACAAGTTCGCCAAGGCCGGCGTCACGCCGATCTCCACGGCCGGCGCCGAGTACCCGGCCCAGCAGATCTTCTACCTGCTCGCGCTGAGCAAGGCCAACCGGGCGTGGGTCGACTCCTACGAGCTCTACAAGGGCAAGGTCGACTTCCACGGTCCCGAGTTCACCTACGCCGCCGACACCATGGCCGACTGGGTGAAGAAGGGCTACATCGCCAAGGACTCGGCCGGGATCAAGGCCGAGGACATGGCCACCGCGTTCATCGGCGGCAAGTTCCCGATCATGGTGTCCGGCAGCTGGTGGTACGGCCGGTTCCAGACGGAGATCAAGAAGTTCCAGTGGGGCTCGTTCCTGTGGCCCGGCAACCAGCTCGCCCCCGGCTCCAGCGGCAACATCTGGGTCGTCCCGGAGAAGTCCAAGCAGAAGGACCTGGCCTACGACTTCATCGACATCACGATGAGCAAGGAGATCCAGAACCTGCTCGGCAACTCCGGCGGCGTCCCGGTCGCGGCCGACGCCGCCGCCATCACCGACCCCAAGAGCAAGGAGCTCATCGACAACTTCAACAAGCTGACCTCGCAGGACCAGCTGGCCTTCTACCCCGACTGGCCCGCCCCCGGCTACTACGACGTCCTCGTGGCCGGCGTCCAGAACCTCATCAACGGCAGCAAGCCCCCGGCCAAGGTGCTCGACGAGATCGCCCAGCCGTACACCGAGAACCTCGCGGACCTTGGCAACTAGAGCGGCACGCGGCTACTGGCCGTACCTGATCCCCAGCGCGGTGCTGTTCACCGCGGTCATCGTCGTGCCGTTCGTGATGAACGTCGCGACGAGCTTCACCCGCTGGTCGGGGGTGGGCACCCCCACCTGGATCGGGGTGGACAACTACGCCCGGCTGTTCCGGGACGAGCGGTTCTGGACGTCGTTCGCCAACAACGTGGCGCTGATCGTCGCCATG
This sequence comes from Nonomuraea guangzhouensis, assembly GCF_019396345.1. Taxonomy (GTDB): domain Bacteria; phylum Actinomycetota; class Actinomycetes; order Streptosporangiales; family Streptosporangiaceae; genus Nonomuraea; species Nonomuraea guangzhouensis. The sequence continues at coordinate 103,665 of NZ_JAHKRM010000012.1, forward strand.
GCGATCATCCCCACGGTGCTCGGTCTGGTGCTGGCCGCCGCGTTGTTCGACTACATCGGCAAGCGGTTCGGCCCCCGCACGGCCTCGGCCCTGCGGGCGGCCTACTACCTGCCGCAGGTGCTGCCCGTCGCGGTGGCCGGGGTGGTGTGGGGCTGGATGCTCCACCCGACCTACGGCGCGGTGAACCAGATCTTCGGGCTGAAGGTCAACTGGCTCGGCGATCCGGACTACGCGCTGGCCACCGTGATGGCGGTGATGGTGTGGTTCCAGCTCGGCTACCCGGTCGTCATCTTCATGGCCGGGTTGCAGCGGGCCGATCCCGCGCTGCACGAGGCGGCGGAGATCGACGGGGCCTCGTGGTGGCGCAGGTTCTGGCACATCACGATCCCGCAGATCCGTCCTGAGATCTTCGTCGTGCTGCTGACCTGCACGATCGCCGCGCTCAAGGTGTTCGGGCCGATCTTCGTGCTGACCAGGGGCGGGCCGGCCAACGCCACGATGGTGCCCTCGTACTTCTCGTACCTGAACTTCTTCCAGAAGTCCAACGTCGGGTACGGCTCGGCCATCGCCACCATCCTGGCGCTGATCATCGTCGTGGTGACCTTCGCCTTTCTGCGGGTCCAGGAGCGAGAGTCGTGAGACGCTACCCGATCCTGGCCGCGATGACGGTGCTCGCCGCCGTCATGCTGTTCCCGTTCGTCATCGTCACGTTCAACGCCTTCAAGACGCCCGCCGAGTATTCGGCGGGCAGCCCGCTGAGCCCGCCGCAGGGCCTGAACCTCGACGGGATCATCGCCTTCTGGACCCGGGTCGACTTCGGCGAGAAACTGCTGAACAGCCTCGTGATCAGCGGCTCCGTCGCCGTGCTCGCCGTGGTGCTGTCGGTGCTCAACGCCTACGCCCTCGGCATCGGCCGGGTCCGGGGGCGGCTCTGGATCCTGGTGCTGTTCCTGGTGGCCAACACGCTGCCGCAGGAGGCGCTGGCCTACCCGCTCTACTACCTGGCCAAGGCGGCCGGCCTGTACGACTCCAAGCTGGCGGTGATCATCGTGTTCACCGTCATCCAGGCTGCCTTCGGCACCTACCTGCTCAGCGCCGTGCTCGGCCAGTTCCCGCGCGAGATCCTCGAGGCGGCGCGGATGGACGGCGCCGGGCGGTTCCTGGCGCTGTGGCGGATCGTCGTGCCGATCAGCCGGCCCACGCTGTCGGTCCTGGTGATCTTCTTCTTCATCTGGACCTGGAACGAGTTCTTCCTCCCGCTCATCTTCCTGGTCTCCAACGACACCCAGACGGTCCCCGTCGCCCTCGGCGTGCTGCAGGGCGAGAAGTACATGGACGCCACCATGTCCAGCGCCTCGGCGCTGCTCGGCATCGTCCCGGCCGTCGCTTTCTTCCTCATCTTCCAGCGGACGCTGACCCGGGGCATCACGGTCGGCGCCATCAAGTAGGAGCTTCCTGATGAAGCGAGTCCTAGCGGCCGTCTTGCTGGCGGTCACCATGGGCGGGGCGCCCGTCAACGCGGCGCGTGCCGCCGACGTCCTGCCGTACCAGAACCCGGCCCTGCCGCTCGACCAGCGCGTCGGCGACCTGCTGGGCCGGCTCACCCTCGACGAGAAGATCTCGCTGCTGCACCAGTCGCAGCGGGCGATCCCCCGGCTCGGCATCCCGTACTTCAAGGCCGGGACCGAGGCCCTGCACGGCGTCGCCTGGTCCAACGACCACAACGACGCCTGGAACCAGAAGCTGGCGAGCGGCACGGTCTTCCCGCAGGCCGTCGGCCTGGCCAGCACCTGGGATCCGGAGCTGATCAAGCGGGTCGGCTCGGCCGTGGGCGACGAGGTGCGCGGCTACAACGCGATCGACCCGGTCCTGTGGGGCACCCAGGTGTGGGCGCCGGTGGTCAACCTGCTGCGCGACCCGCGCTGGGGGCGCAACGAGGAGAGCTACTCCGAGGACCCGCTGCTGACCGGCGCCATCTCCACCGCCTACGGCAAGGGCCTGTCCGGCGACGACCCCGTCTACCTCAAGACCGCGCCGGTGCTCAAGCACTACCTGGCCAACAACAACGAGTACCTGCGCGGCCTCACCTCCTCCAACCTGCGGCCCAGGGTCAAGCACGAGTACGACGAGGCCGCCTTCAAGCCGGCCATCTCCGCCGACGCCGCCACCGGCGTGATGGCCTCCTACAACCTGGTCAACGGGCGGCCGAACACGGTCAACCCCGACCTCGACGACGTCGTGCGCTCGTGGACGCACAAGGACCTCTACAACGTGAGCGACGCCTGGGCGCCCGACGCGCTCCAGGAGTACGAGCACTACTACGAGACCAAGCCCGAGGCCGTCGCCGCGACGCTCAAGGCCGGGCTCGACAGCTTCACGATCAACAACGACGACCCCGCGCCCATGACCGCGAACCTGACCGCCGCCCTCTCCCAGGGCCTGATCACCGAGGCCGACATCGACCAGGCCGTGCGGCACGTGCTGTCGATCAGGATCCGGCTCGGCCAGCTCGACCCGGACGGCGGGCCGTACGCGAAGATCACCAAGGACGTGATCAACTCGGCGGCGAACCAGCGGCTCAACCGGGAGACCGCGAGCAAGGCGATGGTCCTGCTCAAGAACTCCGGCAGGACGCTGCCGCTCTCGCCCGGCCTGAAGAAGGTCGCGGTGCTCGGGCCGCTGCAGGACACCCTGTTCAGCGACTGGTACGGCGGCACCATGCCCTACCAGGTGACCCCGCTCGACGGCATCAAGGAGCGGCTCGGCGCGAAGGCGGCGGTGACCGGCGCCGACGCGCTGGACCGGATCGCGCTCAAGGACGTGGCCAGCGGCAAGTACGTCACCGCGACCGGCACCACGGGCCAGAACGTCGTCGTGTCGGACACCGCGCCCGCTGGCGCCTCGACCTGGGACCAGACCGACTGGACCGGTGACGTCTCGACCCTGCGCAACGTGGGCAACGGCAAGCTGCTGACCGGCAACTTCGGGCCGTACGTCACCAACTCCGACATCCCGGGCGGCTGGTTCGTCCAGCAGCAGTTCCGGCTGGAGCGGCAGGCGGACGGCACGTACCTGATCCAGTACGTCGGCTACGAGGTCAACGAGGGCTGGTGGCCCTTCCCCGAGCACTACGTGACCGTCGGCGCGGACGGCACGCTCGGCACCGGGACGAAGGCCGCCGCGGCGCACTTCGCCAGGGAGGTCGTCCAGAGCGGCGCCGAGACCGCGGCGGCCGCGGCCAAGGGCGCCGACGCGGCGGTGGTCGTGGTCGGCAGCAACCCGTTCGTCTACGGCCGCGAGAACCACGACCGCGCGAGCCTCGCGCTCGGCCAGGGCCAGCAGGACCTGATCAAGGCCGTCCGGGCGGCCAACCCCAACACCGTGGTCGTCCTGGAGGACAGCTACCCCACCACGATGAACGTGGACACCCCGTCCCTGCTCTGGACCACCCACGCGGGCGCCGAGACCGGGCACGCGCTCGCCGACGTGCTCTTCGGCGACCGCGACCCGGGTGGCCGGCTGACCCAGACCTGGTACCGGTCCGACGACCTGCCGGACATCCTCGACTACGACATCACCAAGACCGGGATGACCTACCTCTATCACCGGGGCGACCCGCTCTACGCCTTCGGCCACGGCCTCAGCTACACCACCTTCGGCTATCAGGGCTTGAAGGTGACCCCGCGCGGCGACTCCTACGACGTCACCGTCAAGGTCACCAACACCGGCTCGCGGGCCGGTGAGGAGGTCGTCCAGCTCTACACCCACCAGCAGAGCTCGCGCGTGACCCAGCCGGTCAAGCAGCTGCGCGGCTTCACCCGCGTCTCGCTGCGGCCCGGCGAGAGCCGTACGGTGAAGCTGACCGTGAAGAAGGCCGACCTGGCCCTGTGGGACGTCACCCGCGGCAAGTGGGCCGTGGAGACGGCCACCCACGACGTCCTGGTCGGCTCCTCCTCCTCGGCCATCAGGCAGCGCACGACGCTCCAGGTGGCCGGCGAGCGGATCCCGCCCCGCGACCTGACCAGGAGCACCCGGGCGATCGACTTCGACGACTACTCCGGCGTCGACCTGGTCGACACGTCGAAGGAGCGCGGCGAGGCGATCGGGGCGTCCGCGGGCGACTGGCTGAAGTTCGCCGGCACCGACCTGCGCGGCGGGCTCACCGGCATCACCGCCGGCGTGTCCTCGGTGGCGGGCGGCTCCTTCGAGGTCCGCTCGGGCTCTCCGACGGGCGCGCTCCTGGCCACCGTGGCGGTCCCGGCCACGGGCGGCATCTACCAGTACGGCACGGCGTCGGCGACGTTGTCCGGAGCCACCGGGGTCCGGGACCTCTACGTGGTCTTCAAGGGCGACCTGCGGATCAAGGATTTGACGCTCACGAAGTAAGTTTGGTTAATAACCAAACTATTGACCTCACTCGGAGGCTGTGTGAGCCTCTGAGTGAGGTTTCGGGGCCTCGATACCATGCGCGCTGGAACGGCGACGGCAGGGTCCTGTAACCCGGTCGTGCATGGCGGTCATCTGCTGCTGTGGGGCCCGCACGCCCCGGAGAGGGAAACCGCTCATGCGAAGAAGGTTGTTCAGCCTGCTCGCGATGGCCGCCGTCGTCGTGACGATGGTGGTCGTGCGGATGGCGCCGGTCGGCGCCGTCGCCGCGGATCCGTACGCGTTCAAGGGAGTGAAGATCGGCGGCGGCGGCTTCGTCCCCGGCATCATCTTCAACCAGAAGGAAAAGGACCTCATCTACGCCCGGACCGACATCGGTGGCGTCTACCGCTGGGACAAGACCAAGTGGGTGCCGCTGCTCGACTCGATCGGCTGGGACAAGTGGAACTGGGTCGGCGGCGTCAGCGTCGCCACCGACCCCGTCGACCCGAACCGGGTCTACGTCGCCACCGGCATGTACACCAACGACTGGGATCCCAACAACGGCGCGATCCTGCGCTCCACCGACCGGGGCGCCACCTGGGCCGCCACCGAGCTGCCGTTCAAGGGCTTCGGCAACATGCCGGGCCGCGGCATGGGCGAGCGCCTGGTCATCGACCCGAACAAGAACAACATCCTGTTCTACGGCACCGCCAACAAGAACGGCCTGTGGAAGAGCACCGACTACGGCGTCACCTGGGCCAAGGTCACCGGCTTCCCGAACGTCGGCAACTTCGCCCAGGACCCGAACGACACCACCTACAACTACAACACGATGACCCAGGGCATCCCCTGGATCACCTTCGACCCGCGCACCGGCTCGGCCGGCACCGCCACCAAGACGATCTACGCCGGGGTGGCGGACAAGGACAACAACGTCTACCGCTCCACCGACGGCGGCGCCACCTGGAGCCGGGTGGCCGGCCAGCCGACCGGCTACATCCCGCACAAGGGCGTGCTCGACGCGGTCAACGGCTACCTCTACCTGGCCACCGGCAACACCGGAGGCCCGTACGTGGGCGAGGACGGCGAGGTGTGGCGCTACGCCACCGCCACCGGCACCTGGACCGAGATCACCCCGACCCCCGACGCCGACCGCTACTACGGCTTCAGCGGCATGACCATCGACCGGCAGAACCCGAGCACGATCATGGTCGCCAGCCAGGTGTCGTGGTGGCCGGACAACATCATGTTCCGCAGCACCGACAGCGGCGCCACCTGGACGCGGATCTGGGACTGGAACGGCTACCCCAACCGGACCTTCCGCTACACCCAGGACGTCTCCTCGCACCCGTGGCTGGCCATGGGCAACCCGCAGCCCCCCGAGATCACCCCCAAGCTCGGCTGGATGACCGAGGCGATGGAGATCGACCCGTTCGACTCCAACCGGCTGCTGTACGGCACCGGCGCCACCATCTACGGCACCACCAACCTCAAGCAGTGGGACGCCGCCGGCGGCAAGATCACCATCAAGCCGTTCATCGAGGGGCTGGAGGAGACCGCCGTCCTCGACCTGATCAGCCCGCCGTCCGGGGCGCCGCTGCTGTCGGCGGTCGGCGACATCGGCGGCTTCGTGCACAGCAACCTCGACGCCGTGCCGCCCATGATGTACACCCAGCCCAACCTGGTCACCACCAGGAGCATGGACTACGCCGAGCTCAGCCCGTCGAACATGGTCCGCGCCGGCGACACTGACACGACCGGGGTGACCCGCCTCGGGTTCTCCTCCAACGGCGGCGCCAACTGGTGGCAGGCCAGCAGCGAGCCGGGCGGGGTCACCCAGGGCGGCAGCGTCGCGATCTCGGCGAACGCCGGCGCCACGGTGTGGGCGCCCACCGGCGGCGCGGTGAGCCGCTCGACCGACTCGGGCAGCTCGTGGACCGCCTCCAGCGGCATCCCGGCGGGCGCGCAGGTGCGCTCCGACCGGGTCAACCCGAACAAGTTCTACGGCTGGTCCGGTGGCAGGTTCTACGTCAGCACCAACGCGGGCGCCACCTTCACCCAGTCCGCCGCCACCGGCCTGCCCACCGGCGCCGCCACCGTCAAGTTCAAGGCCGTACCCGGCAAGGAGGGCCACATCTGGCTGGCCGGCGGCTCCCCGTCGACCGGCAAGTACGACCCGGCGGGCACGTACGGCCTGTGGCGCTCGACCGACTCCGGCGCCACCTTCACCAGGCTCGCCAACGTCACCGCGGCCGAGAACGTCGGCTACGGCAAGGCGGCGCCCGGCGCCTCCTACATGTCGATCTACCTGGTCGGCCTGATCGACGGCGTGCACGGCCTGTTCCGCTCCGACGACGCGGGCGCCTCGTGGGTGCGGATCAACGACGACAAGCACCAGTACGCCAACATGGGCGAGGCGCTCACCGGCGACCCGCGTATCTACGGCCGCGTCTACTTCGGCACCAACGGCCGCGGCATCATCTACGGCGACCGCACCGGCCCCAACCCGACCCCGACCCCGACGCCCACCCCGACTCCGACGCCGACACCCACGCCCACCCCGACACCCACGCCGACGCCGACGCCGGTTCCGGGCAAGTCGTGCGCGGCGACCTACGCGCCGGGCACCCAGTGGCAGGGCGGCTTCTCGGCCGGGGTGACGGTGAAGAACTCCGGCACGGTCGCCATCACCGGCTGGACGGTCAACTGGACCTTCCCCAACGGCCAGACGATCACCCAGCTCTGGAACGGCGTCCACACCCAGACCGGCGCCGCGGTCAAGGTCGTCAACGCCGGTTACAACGGCGCGCTGGACTCCGGCGCGAGCACGACGTTCGGCTTCAACGGCAGCTGGACGACCGCCAACAACCCACCCACCACGGTCACCTGCACGCCCGCCTGACACCGTGAGGAGGGAGGGGCCCGTCCCGGGTCCCTCCCTCGATCAGCCTTTGACGGCCCCGATGATGACGCCCTTGGTGAAGTGCTTCTGCACGAACGGGTAGATCACCAGCACCGGGAGCAGCGCCAGCGTCACGATGGCCATCTGGATGGCCAGGCTCGGCGGCAGCGCGTGCCCCCCGACGGCGGTGTCGCCCGTCTGGCCGACGAACATCGACTGCCCCTGCAGGACGAACTGCCGCAGCACCACCTGCAGCGGCCATTTGCTGTTGTCGTTGAGATAGAGGGTCGCGTTGAAGAAGGCGTTCCAGTAGCCGACCGCGTAGAACAGCCCGATCACCGCCGTGACGCCCTTGGACATGGGCAGCACGATCCGCCACAGGATGCGGAACTCACTCGCCCCGTCGATCCGCGCGCTGTCGGTGACCTCCTCCGGGATGTTCATGAAGAAGGCCCGCATGACGACCAGGTTGAACGCGGTGACGGCGGTCGGCAGGATCAGCGCCCAGTACGAGTCGATCAGCCCCAGCGAGCTGACCAGCAGGTAGCTCGGGATCATGCCGGGCCCGAACAGGAAGGTCAGCAGCACCAGGAACAGCATCGGCCGGTGCAACAGCGAACCGGGCCGCGACAGCCCGTAGGCCGCCAGGACCGTGACCGCGAGGCTGAGCAGGGTCCCGACGACGGTCACCCCGAGGCTCACCCCGATCGACCGGGTCACCACCCCGCCCGCGAACAACTGCTCGTAGGCGCCGAAGGACAGCTCGCCCGGCACGGTGACCAGGCCACCCGCCTTCGACACCGTCTCCTGCGTGGACAGGCTGGTCAGCACGACCATGTAGATCGGGAACAGCACCGCGGCCACGATGAGGGCCAGCACCAGCCCCTTGACGCTCGCGCCGAGCCGGGTGGGCCGCTCGGCCCAGACAGGCATAGTCATGATCGTTTGTAGATTCCCTGCTCGCCGAACCGATGGGCGACCTTGTTGGCTATGAGGATCAGGATCAGCCCGGCCACGCCCTTGACCAGGCCGGCCGCGGCGCCGTAGCTCCACTCGCCGGTCAGCAGCGTGCGCCAGTACACGAACGTGTCGAGCACCTCGGCGGCGTCCCGGCCGACGGCGTCGCGCTGCAGGAAGAACTGCTCGAAGCCGACGTTGAGCGCGTCGCCCAGCCGCAGGATCAGCAGCAGCACGAACACCGGGCGCAGGCCGGGCAGCGTGATGTGCCACAGCCGCCGCCAGCGGGAGGCGCCGTCCACGGCGGCGGCCTCGTAGAGGTGGGGGTTGATGGCCGCCAGCGCCGCCAGGAAGATGATCGTCCCCCAGCCCGCGTCCTTCCAGACCGACTCGGCGGTGACCAGCAGAATAAACGTGTCCGGATTTGTCATGATGTCCAGGCCGGAGAAGCCGTGGTCGCGCAGGATCTGCGCGAGCAGCCCCGCACCGCCGAACATCTGCTGGAACAGGGTGACGACCAGCACCCACGAGAAGAAGTGCGGCATGTACACGATGCCCTGGATGAACAGCCGCAGGCGGGGACGTACGACACTGTCGAGCAGGATGGCCAGCAGGATCGGCAGCGGAAAGTAGAAGATCAGCTGGAACGTGGTGATCGACAGCGTGTTGATCGTCGCGTCCCAGAAGCTCTGGTCGAACATCAGCCACTGGAAGTTCGACATCCCCACCCACGGGCTGTCCTTGATGCCGACATAGGGGGAGTAGTCCTGGAAGGCGATCACGTTGCCGAGCAGCGGCACGTAGTGGAACAGGAGCAGCAGCCCGATCGCCGGCACGGTCATGAGCAGCAGCTGCCAGTCGCGCCGGAACCGGCTCCGCAGCGAGCCGCGCTTGGCCCGCTCCTGAGCCCTTGCCCGGGTGGTGCCCGGGCGGCCGGGGGAAGCCGGATTCCCGGCCGGGGAACGCTCGACCGCGACGTGGTCAGGCGCGGCCATTGTCCCGCAGGACCTTCATGTAGAACTCGCGCGCCTCGTCGCCGCCGTCGCGCCGCCACTCCGCCGCGATCTGCTTGGCGTCGCTGACCGGCCGGCGGCCACGCATGATGTCGGTGTACTTGTCCTCGGTCGGCACCTGCAGGCCCGCGTACTTGGCGGGCCGCTGGATCCTGATCCCGTCGAACGGCGTCTTCTGGATGTACTGGAAGGAGGCGTTCTGCCACTCGATGTTGGCCTTGGCCGCCTCGGGGAAGGGCCAGTCCACATAGAGGGGGCGTCCGCCCAGGAAGCCGTAGGTGTAGGCGACCTCTTTGCGGCCCAGGTCCGTGTTCTGCGGGATGCCCTTGGCGTCCAGGGTGAAGTGCTTGCCCTTGATCCCGAAGTTGGAGAGCTCGTACTCCTTGGTCCCGTACGGCGCGGCGCACCAGTTGAAGATGGACAGGATCTCCTCCACCTTCTCCTTCGGCAGCCCCTTCTTGATGAAGGTGAACATGCCCGCCGCGTTGTTGTGGTACATGATCGGCGTGCCGCCGTCATGCGCGAACAGCGGGAAGACGCCCAGCGCGAAGTCGGGGTTCTTGCCGGTGTGCTGCTGGAGCAGTTCCTTCCAGGCGCCGAAGCCGTCCCGGTAGATCGTGATCTGGCCCGCGCCGATCAGGTCCTTCTCGTTGGCGCCTCTGCTGGCCAGGTTCGGATGGATGAGGCCCTCGGCGAAGAGCTTGCGCATCCACGCCAGCATCTCCTCGAACTCCGGCGTCTCGTACTTGTTCACCAGCTTGCCGCCCTCGTAGCGCCACTCCTGCGGGACGCCGAAGATGGGCCAGGCCATCTCGTGGATGTCGCCGAACGCCCAGCGCTTGGCCTTCGGGTCGGTGATCGTCTTGCCGAGCTGGTAGAGCTCGTCGGCGGTCTTGGGGTTCTGGTTCCAGCCGTTCTTCTCGAACAGGTCCTTGCGGTAGAGCAGGCCGTACGGGAAGGGCTCGGTGGGGTAGGGGACCGCCATCAGCTTGCCGTTCCACACCGACCACTCCCACGAGGCGGTCGGCAGGTTGGCCAGCAGCGGGTACGCCTTGACCTTGTCGCCCTGCAGGTACGGGGTGAGGTCCTCGAACGCCTTGTCCACGGCGGTGTTGAAGTCCGCCATCTTGTCGATCTCCCAGTTCGGGAGGGCGAAGATGTCCGGCAGGTCGCCGGAGGCCAGCCGGGCGATCGCCTTGTCGGCGTAGGTGTTGCCGTCGGCGATCTGGAACTCGAGCGTCGCGCCGATGTCGGCGTTGACCGCCTGGAAGTAGGAGTTGCTCGCCAGTCCGGGCGGCGGCGGGCCCCACAGCGGGGTCATCGCCTTGTAGCTGCCGCCCTTACCCGCCTTCTGGGTGAGCGCCGCGGCGGGGCTGGCCGGATAAGTGGTGAAGCCGCCGGCGATGCCGGGCACCCCCGGCAGGTTGGAGACCGTGCCGGCCAGGTCGGGCTTGACGCCGGCGAACTCGACATAGGCCGGCGCCAGCTTGCTCAGCTTGTCCGCGGCCGCCGCGGTCGCGCCGCTCGTGCCGGGCCTGGTCCCGGTCGGGGCGGAGCAGGCGGCGAGTGTGGTGAGACCGGCCAGGCCGAGAAATCCACGGCGAGTCATCGACGGTGTCATGACGGCTCCCTTCGTTCGTCGGAGCAGGATGAGGGGTGTCGGAACCGGATGCCTACGGGCTAGAATTAGTTCGTCTAATGACCAAACAAACTAAACCCGAGGCGGTGCTGACCACAAGGTGTGCCACCGGTCACAGATTGATGTCGTGAGTGAGATGAGATTCCCTGACGGCTCCCCCCGGGGAGCCGCCGCCGCCAATGGGGGCCCGCCCGGCTCTCGCCGATGGCGTGGGGACACCGGGGAACGGCGCACACTGGTAGCGCGGCATGACCGCCCGCGACGGCCTGACGGACGGGACAGACTTTGATCACCTCATCGACCGACCCGCAGCCGGCCGACTTCGCCGATGTGCGGGCCACCAACCTGGCCGTCGTGCTGCGCTTCGTCCGCGAGCACGCGCCCTGCTCCCGGGCCGACATCGCGGCCTCCACGGGCCTGAACAAGGCGACCGTGTCGAGCCTGGTCGCCGACCTGATCGACCGCCGGCTGGTCCGGGAGACCGGCCTGACCGAGAACCGGGTGGGGAGGCCGGCCACGATGCTGGTGCTCGACGGCTCGCCGTACGCGGCGATCGGGCTGGAGATCAACGTCGACTACGTGACGGCCGTCGCCGTCGACCTGGCGGGGGAGCGGCTGCTGTCCTGGCGGCGTGCCTTCCCCGGCTCCGTGGCCGCCGTGGCCGCGATCGTCCGGCGGGTGGTCAACCGCATGGCCAAGGAGGACAAGCAGATCCTCGGCCTGACCGTGGCGGTGCCCGGCCTGGTCGACGGGCAGGGCGTCGTGCGGGTGGCGCCCAACCTCGGCTGGCTCGACACCGACGTGAGCGGCGACCTCGCCAAGGCGCTGCGCGATCCCGGTTTCCCCATCCAGGCCGACAACGACGCCAACCTTGGCGCCCTGGCCGAGCACCGGTTCGGCCCCCATGGGGCGGTCTCGGACCTGGTCTACCTGACCGGTGAGTTGGGCGTGGGCGCCGGGGTCATCCTCGACGGGCGGCTGCGGCGCGGTGGCCGCGGCTACAGCGGGGAGATCGGTCACATCCAGATCGACCCGCAGGGCCCGCAGTGCCGGTGCGGCCGGATCGGCTGCCTCGAAGCGGTGGCCGGCATCGGCGCGGTGCTGGAGCACGCCTCGCCCTCGCCGGTCGAGGTGGAGCTGGAGATCGAGGAGGTCGTCCGGCGGGCCCGCGCGGGCGACGCCCGCACCCTCGCCCTGCTCGGCGGCGTCGGCCGCGACCTCGGCCGCGGGGTGGCCATCCTGGCCAACCTGCTCAACCCCCAGGTGGTGATCCTCGGGGGCTACTACGTGCCGCTGGCGCCCTGGCTGCTGCCCGCGGTCGAGGCCGAGGTACGCGAGCGCACGATCGCGCCGGAGGCCGGCGGCTGCCAGGTGGTGATGTCGTCCCTCGGCTATGACGCGGCCGCGCTCGGCGGGGCGGCCCGGGTGCTCGACTCCGTCGATTCAGGAAGATTGCCGCGAATCTCTTGACCCCGCTCGCGGACGCGTGCACCCTTCAGAAGAACTCCGTTCCGAAACACTCGTGTAACCGGACGGGGTTTTTCTGGACCGGCTATCGAAGCGCTTCGACAGAGGCGCCCCCCGCCCGCTAGTCGAAGCGTTTCGACGCTCTCAGAGGATGGCTCCATGAACGAACCGTTCCGCGACCCGGACCTCCCCCTCGCCGAGCGGATCGCCGATCTGCAGGCCCGGCTGACCGTGACCGAGAAGCTCGGCCTGCTCCACCAGTACCAGGCGCCGGTCGAACGGCTCGGCGTGGGCGCCTTCCGCACCGGCACCGAGGCCCTGCACGGCCTGGCCTGGCTGGGTCCGGCGACGGTGTTCCCGCAGGCCGTGGGTCTGGCCTCGACCTGGGACCCGGAGCTGGTCCGCAGGGTGGGGGAGGCCGCGGGCGAGGAGGTCCTGGCCTTCCACCACAAGGACCCGTCGGGCGCCGGGCGCAACGTGTGGGCCCCCGTGGTCAACCTGCTGCGCGATCCCCGCTGGGGTCGCAACGAGGAGGGCTACTCCGAAGATCCGTTACTGACCGGGGTCATGGCCACGGCCTACGCGCACGGACTCCGTGGGAGCGCTCCCGTGATGCGGACCGCGCCCACCCTCAAGCACTTCCTCGGCTACAACAACGAGACCTACCGCTGCGTCACCTCCAGCAACCTGCCGCCGCGGGTGCTGCACGAGTACGAGCTGCCCGCCTACCGGCCGGCCCTGGAGAGCGGCGCCGCCGTCGCGATCATGCCCTCCTACAACCTGGTCAACGGCCGCCCGGCGCACCTCAGCCCGCTGATCGAGCAGGTGCTGCGGGCCTGGGCGCCGGACGACCTCCTCGTGGTCAGCGACGCCTACGCCCCCGGCAACCTCACCGGGCTGCAGGGCTACTACGACGACCCCGCCGAGGCGTACGCGCACGCCGTACGGGCCGGGCTCGACAGCTTCACCCAGGACGACGACCGCGCCGAGGCCACCCTCGGCCACCTGCGCGCGGCGCTGGAGCGCGGCCTGCTGACCGAGGCCGACATCGACACCGCCGTGCGGCACACGCTGTCGATCCGCTTCCGGCTCGGCGAGTTCGACCCCGCCACGCCGTACGACGACATCACCGAGGCGGTCGTCAACTGCCCCGAACACCAGGCACTGGCCCGGCGGGCGGCCCGCGCCTCGATCGTGCTCCTGAAGAACGACGGCCTGCTGCCCCTGGCGGCGCCGGCCCGGATCGCGGTGATCGGCCAGCTCGGCGACACCCTGATGGAGGACTGGTACAGCGGCACGCTGCCGTACGAGGTGACCGCCCGCGCCGGTCTGGCCGAACGCGGCGAGACGATCTTCTGCGAGGCCGTCGACCGCGTCACACTGACCGCCGACGCGGGCCCGGTGGTGGCCGGCCTCGACGGCGGCCCCCTGGGCATCGGCACGCCCGGCGGCCGGTTCGACCTGTTCGACTGGGGCGGCGGATCGTTCGCGTTCCGCGCGGTCGCGACCGGCCGCTTCCTGTCCGTGGACGACGACGGCGTGCTGGTCAACGACCAGCCGGGCCCCAACGGCTGGGAGGTGCGCCAGACGTTCCGGCTGGAACAACGCACCCGCGGCGCCGTCGTGCTGCGCCACATCTCCACGGGCCGCTACATCGGCCTGGCCGCCGACGGGGTCTTCCGGCTGGTGGACGACGCCGACGCCGCCACCTGGCTGACCGTGGACGTCGTCGAGAGCGGCGCCGCGGCGGCGGCCCGGCTGGCGGCCACCGCGGACGTGGCGATCGTGGTGGTGGGGGACCACCCGCTGGTCAACGGCCGCGAGACCGAAGATCGTGCGGACCTGGCCCTGGCCCCCGCCCAGGACGCGGTCGTCCGGGCGGTACGGGCGGCCAACCCGCGCACGGTCATGGTGATCACCAGCGGTTACCCCGTCACCTGGACGGACCCGGACGTGCCCGCGGTGCTCTGGTCCTCCCACGGCGGCCAGGAGTACGGCCACGCGCTGGCCGACGTGCTGTTCGGCGACGCAGACCCGGAAGGGCGGCTCACCCAGACCTGGTACCGCTCGGCCAGCGAGCTGCCCGACCTGCTCGACTACGACGTCATCGCCACGGACGCCACCTACCTCTACTACCGGGGCACCCCGCTCTACCCGTTCGGCCACGGACTCAGTTACACGAGCTTCGACTACTCCGGCCTGACCGTCGCCGTCGACGGCGAGAGCGTCACCGCCACGGTCACGGTCACGAACACCGGCCCGCGCCCCGGCGCCGAGGTCGTGCAGTTCTACACCCACCAGCGGCGTTCCCGGGTCAAGCAGCCGCTGCGCCGGCTGCGGGGCTTCGAACGGGCGCGCCTGGCGCCCGGTGAGAGCCGTGCCGTCACGCTCACCTTCCCCGTACAGGACCTGGCCTTCTGGGACGTCACCCGCGGCAGGTTCGCCGTCGAGGACGCGCCGCACCAGCTCATGGTCGGCCGCAGCGCGACCGACCTGCGGCTGAGCGCGGCCTTCCACGTCGAGGGCGAGACCATCCCGCCCAGGAGGGGCGCGCTGCCCGCGGCGGACCACGACGCCTACGACGCGGTCGCCTTCGTCGACGCGGCCAAGGTGGCGGGCGACGCCGTACGGTCCGAGGCCGAGGGGGCGTGGATCCTGTTCCGCGACGTCGAGCTCACCGGGGCCGCCTCGTGCCTGATCGAGGCCGCGAGCACCGAGGGCGGCGTCGTCACGCTCCGGCTGGACGACCTCCTGCACGGCCCCACGTTGGGCGCCATCCCCGTGCCCCCCGCCGGGCGCTACGCTCCGGCGGCCACCTCGGCCGAGCTTGCGGAAGCCTCGGGGGTGCACGATCTTTATGTCGTGTTCGAGAACGTGGGCATCACGCTGGGCAGGCTGGAACTGACCGGCACCGGACGGGCGGCCGCCCGATCGGCCGGCGCCGTACGCGCCGACCGGGGACGAGCGGGCAGAGGGCGCGTGGGCAGAGGCCGAGCCGGCACCGGACGGGCGGCTACATGACGGACGGCCACGTGCCAGGTGGTCACGGGACAGGTGACCCGACGAGTGGGCACACCGACGGCGGGCACGCGACCGGCCGGGCGGTCACCATCGTGGAGGTCGCCCGGCACGCGGGCGTGGCCGTCAGCACGGTCTCCTACGTGCTCAGCGGCAAGCGGGCGATCTCGGCGGACACCCGGCGGCGGGTGCTCGACAGCGTGCGGACGCTCGGCTACCACCCCCACGCCGGCGCCAGGGCGCTGGCCAGCAAGCGGGCCAACGTGATCGCGCTGGTGCTGCCGCTGCGGGCCGGGATGCACGTGCCGGTGCTGATGCGCTTCGCCACCTCGGTGGTCACCGCGGCCCGCCACTTCGATCACGACGTGCTGCTCCTGACCGCCGACGAGGGCCTCGACGGGCTGCGCAGGGCCGCGGCCAGCGCGCTGGTCGACGGCCTGGTGCTGATGGACGTCGAACTCGACGACCCCAGGGTGCCGCTGCTGCGCCGGCTCGCCGAGCCCAGCGTGCTGATCGGCTTCCCCGCCGACTCCGCCGGGGTGACCTGCGTGGACCTCGACTTCGCCGCCGCCGGGGAGCTGTGCGTGGCGCACCTGGCCGAGCGCGGGCACCACGAGGTGGCCCTGCTCGGCGCGCCGTCGGTGGTCTACGAGCGGGGGACCGGGTTCGCCCGCCGTACGCTCGAAGGCTTCACCGCCGCCCTGGCCGAGCACGGGCTCGACGGCACGGCGCTGCCGTGCGAGGAGACCTTCGACGAGGTGCACGCCACCGTGAGCGGGCTGCTGGCGGCCCGGCCCGGCCTGTCGGGGCTGGTCGTGCACAACGAGGCGGCCGTCAACCACGTGCTGAGCTCGCTGCGGCAACTGGGCCGCAAGGTGCCGCAGGACCTCGCGGTGGTGGCGATCTGCCCCGACGACATCGCCGAGCCCGCCCGGCTCACCTCGGTGCTGATCCCGGCCGAGGAGGTCGGCAGGGAGGCGGTCGGGCTGCTGATGGAGAAACTGGCGGGCCGCACGGTGCCGCCCGCGACCCTGCTGGTCCCGCGCCTGACCGTACGCGCGAGCACCTGAGCATCAGCTCAGCGGTGGCGGGTGGCGCCCTTCGCCGGGCAGCGTTCCGTCGCCTCGGGGGGAAAGAGGGAGACGGGGGAGGGCAGGGGGAGCGGCACGTCCGACGGGCGGGTGCCGTCGAGGAGGAGCGCCAGGTAGCGCTGCTGGTCGGCGCCGTCGTCGGCCCCTCGGTGGACGGTCGTCGCCATCACCATCACCACGATCGCCGCCAGGTCGCGGACCTGCAGATCGTCGCGGACCAGCCCGCGCTCCCGCGCGGTGGCCAGCACGTCGCCGAGCGGCCCCATGAACCGCTCGGCGATGCCGATCGTGAACGCCCCGGCCTCCTTCGCCGCGGACAGGAGCGACCGGTGGCCGGCCAGCGTGCCGACCGTGGCCGCCAGCGCGTCGGCCAGCCCCTGCCTGGGGTCGGCGGCCACGCGGGCGGCCTGGACGACCGGCTCGATCTCCTCGGCGAAGTAGGTCTCGAAGGACGCCCTGATCACGCCGTCGCGGTCGCCGAAGCGCCGGTAGACGGTGGCGATGCCGACCCCGGCGCGGCGGGCGATCTCCTCCAGCGGGACGGCCGTGCCCGACTCGTGCAGGGCCGTGATCGCCGCCCTGACGATCCTGTCGGAGTTACGCAGTGCGTCCGCACGACGTCGCTGCTCTGGCACACGCCGAACGCTAGCAGCATCCACGCGGTCACTCCACGGCAGCGTTACCAGGCCACCTCGAGTGACGCCACGCCGTACACGAGGTGGAAGGAGCGGAAGTCCGCGACCGGCGTGACGGCACGGAGCTTGGGGAAGCGCTGGAACAGGGCGGGGAAGGCGATCCGCATCTCCATCCGGGCCAGCGGCGCGCCCAGGCAGTGGTGCACGCCGTGGCCGAAGGCGAGGTGGCCGGGCGCGCCGCGGGTGATGTCCAGCCCCTCGGCGTCCTGCATGAAGGCCGGGTCGCGGTTGGCGAGGGGCAGCGAGCAGACCACCACCTCGCCGGGCTTGATCGTCTGACCGGCTATCTCGGTCTCCTTGGTGCACACCCGGGCCAGGCTGGCGTGCAGGATGCTGAGCCAGCGCATCAGCTCCTCCACGGCGGCGTCGATCCGCTCGGGCTCCTTCAGGAGCAGCTCGAGCTGGTCCGGCTGCCGGAGCAGGGCCAGCGTGCCCAGGCCGAGCATGTTGGAGGTGGTCTCGTGCCCGGCGATCAGCAGGAGGTTGCCGATGCCGATCAGCTCGTTCGTCGTCAGGTCGTCGCCGTGCTCGCGCACCAGCATGCCCAGCAGTTCCTCGCCGGGGTCGGCCTGGATGCGGGTGACCAGATCGGTCATGTACGCGCGCGACTCCAGCTGCAGCTTGAACCGCTCGTCCATGGGCAGCGACACGTCGAGCAGCCGGCCGGTCCTGCGCTGGAAGTCCGCACGGTCCTCGTACGGCACGCCCAGCAGCTCGCAGATCACCAGCGACGGGATCGGCAGCGCGAACGACTGCACCAGGTCGACGGGCGAGCCGGCCTGTTCCATGGCGTCGAGGTGCTGCTCGACGATGTCCTTGATCCGCGGTTCCAGCCGCCGCATCCGGCGGATGGTGAACTCCGGCGTCAGGAACCGGCGCAGCCGGGTGTGCTCGGGCGGGTCGAAAGCGAGCAGGTTGCCGGCGCGGAGCGCGGCGATCTCCTCCTCCGACGCGCCGGGCGGCTGGAAGAAGGTCTGACGGGCGCTGCTGAACCGCTCGGCGTCGCCCAGCACCGCACGCGAGTCGGCGTAGCGGGTCACCATCCAGGCTTCGATGCCGAAGGAGGTGGTGACGCGGGTGATCCCCTCCTTCTCCCGCACCTCCGCCAGCTCGGGAACGGGATCGAACTGCGCTCGCCGCATGTACATGGGCAGCGTCGAGATGTCGCTCATACAACCCCCAGGAATGACCAGTCGTCATGAAGTGCCCTGACAAGAAACGATAGCAACCTATCGCTTAGCCGCAAGACCATCGGGGGTAAACATTGGGCCTTGACGACCTTTGTGGTATCGCAAACACTCAACGCGCCCAGAAACCGCCACATATCCGGCAGGCAAAATGTTAGCGCTAACCAAACTATCGCTAGCTTAAATGAGGAGTGCGTTGCCATGTTTCGCCTCAGAGCCGTGACCCTCGCCGCGGCGGCCGCCGCCGGGCTGGTCCTCATCACCGCAGCTCCGGCGCCCGCCGCCGCGCCGATCACCACCTCGATCTACACCGCCGACCCGGCCGCCCTGGTGGTCGGCGACACGATGTACCTCTACACGGGCCACGACGAGGCCCCCGCCGGCGGCTCGAACTTCGTCATGCGCGACTGGCACGTGTTCACCTCCGGCGACGCGACGGCCTGGACGGACCAGGGCGCGAAGCTGAAACTTACAGACTTCTCGTGGGCGGGCGCCGACGCGTGGGCGGGCGAGGTCGAGCCGCGGGGCGGCAAGTACTACTGGTACGCCCCCGTCAACGGCAACGGCGCCGGCTGGATGGACATCGGCGTGGCGGTCGGCGACAGCCCGCTCGGCCCCTTCCGCGACGCCAAGGGCGGCCCGCTGATCAGCGACAGCACCCCGAACTCCTCCCCGCTCAACATCGACCCGACCGTCTTCACCGACGACGACGGCCAGGCCTACATCTACTGGGGCTCCTACTACGGCCTGCGCGCCGCCAAGCTCAAGCCCGACATGATCAACCTCGACGGAGGCGTGATCACCCCGAGCGGCGTGTCGAACTTCTGGGAGGCCCCCTGGATGTTCAAGCGCAACGGCACCTACTACCTCGCCTACTCCGCCAACGACTCGGCCTGCTCCGCGCCCGGCTACGCGTGCATCCGCTACGCCACCGCGAGCAACCCGCTCGGGCCGTGGACCCACCGGGGCGTGGTGCTCGACCAGGTCACCTCGACCACCAACCACCCGGCGATCATCGAGTTCAAGGGCCAGTGGTACATGGTCTACCACAACGCCAACAGCCCGGGTGGCGGCAACTTCCGCCGTTCCGTCACCCTGGACAAGCTCTACTGGAACGCCGACGGCACCATGCAGAAGGTCGTGCAGACGACCGGTCCGGCGAGCTCGAACCTGGCGCTGAGCGCGACGGCGTCCACCTCGTACGTCTCGCCGTGGGAGACCCTCGGCGCGATCAAGGACGGCTTCACCCCGGCGAACTCGGCCGACCACAGCCACGGCGCCTACGGCAACTGGAGCCATCAGGGCACCGAGTGGCTGGAGTACCAGTGGCCGTCCGCGCAGACCGTCGGCCGGGTCGGGGTCTACTGGTTCGACGACGACCAGGGCATCGACCTGCCCGCCTCCTGCAAGGTCCAGTACTGGAACGGCAGCGCGTACGTGGACGTGCCGGGACAGTCGGCCTGCGGCGTGGCGGCCAACACCTTCAACACAGTGACATTCCCGTCGATCTCGACGACCAGGCTCCGGCTCAGCATCACCTCGAAGAGCGGCTTCTCGACCGGCGTCCTGGAGTGGACCGCACAGGCGTGACCCTCTCACCAGCACTGGAGGTGCGATGAAACTGCTTCTTCCCCTCTTACTCGCCGCCTTCTTCCTCACCCCGTTGCAGGCAGCGCAGGCCGCCGAGGTCAACCTGGCCACCTCGGCGATCCCGAGCGCGTCGTACACCTCCTCCTGGGAGAGTGTCGCGGCGATCAACGACGGCATCGACCCGCCCAGCTCGAACGACACCGTCAACCGCCGCTGGGGCACCTGGCCCAACACCGGCCAGCAGTGGGCCGAGCTGACCTGGGCCCAGGCGCAGACGCTCCGGGTCGCCCAGGTCTACTTCTTCGACGACAACGGCGGCGTGCGCGTCCCGGCCTCGTGGAAGCTGCAGTACTGGACCGGCAGCGCCTACAACGACGTGCCGAACGCGAGCGGCTACCCCACGGCGCTCAACGCCTACAACAAGGTGACGTTCGGCCAGGTGAGCACCACGCGGCTGCGCGTCCTGCTGCAGAGCGGCCAGGGCTCCGTCGGGCTGCTGGAGGTCAAGGCGTTCACCAACGATCCGGGCGGCGGTGGTTCCACCACCACCTGGAACCCGCCGGCGAACCTGGTCACGCCGCTCAACGAGGTCTGGCAGCATGTCGAGAGCACCTATCCCAACCTGTACGGCTTCCGCAACTACGGCTGGGACCAGGTCATGGCCAACCGCGGCTCGATCAACTACTGCGTGCGCTGGGACAGCAGCGCCACGGTGACCGCCGCCCAGCGTGACCAGATCCACGCCGCGCTGGCCCGGCAGTTCAAGAAGTGGATGGACGTGATGGCCGGTCACAACGCCTGGCCGTACGCCACCGTGCCGCTCAAGGTCGTCGGCTGGGCGGTGCGCGACCGGGCGCAGCTCCAGTGGAGCGACACCTCGGTGGACATCTACGTGAACAACATCCGCGAGAACGCGCCGCAGTGCGCCGAGCCGTGCGGCCGCTTCTTCAACCAGGGCGGCACCTACCCGAACTGTCCCGGCGGCGCCTCCCACCACTACGACATGTCACTGTGGCTCACGGCGGGCTTCGGCGGCGGCGCGGGCGGTGACTGGGGCCAGCGCATCGGCAGCGAGTACTACACGAGCAACCTCAACACCGACAACATCCACATCCTGCTCCATGAGATGGGCCATTCGTTCGGCCTGGACGACTTCTACGACTGGACTCCCACGGGGCAGTGCTGCTTCCTGATGAAGGCGGGCAGCGCGACCTCGATCACCGAGTTCGACGCGTGGATGTTCCGCGACTGGTGGCGGCACCTGAAGAACCGCTACGGGCTGTAGAACCGGGAAGGGCGGCGGCAACGGGGCCGCCGCCCTTCTCAGGCGTTGACGGTGAGCGAGTACTCGCGGGTGACGGGCGTGCTCAGCTTGTCGTAGTCCCTGAGCTGGACGGTGAAGGCCGACGTCCCCGCCTTGACGGGTTTGCCGGTGATCGCGCCGGTGAACCGGTCGAGCGTCAGCCCCTCGGGCAGCGCGCCGCCGGTGACCTGCCAGTCGTAGAACGGCACGCCGCCCTTGGCCTGGAGCCGCTGGTCGTAGGCCGCGCCGGCCTTGCCCGCCTTGACCGAGGCGGTCTCGATCGAGGGCTTGAGGAACGGGGTCAGCTTCTTGTTCAGCTTCCAGCCGGCGTTCTCCGCGATCAGCAGCGTCAGCTTGGTCAGCTCCCACTGCCTGGTCGGGAAGACGTGCCGCCAGCCGCCGCTCTGGCCGCTCAGCCGGTCCCAGTACGGCTCGTCGCCGGGCACGTGATAGCTGGTGTCGAGCGGGACCGGGTAGCCCTGGTAGTCGATGACCTCCTGGTCGTCCCTGCCCTTGCTCTCGACGTACTTCGCCATGCCCGCCCAGTCGCTGTGGAAGGCGACCGCGTGGCCGTACTCGTGCATGACCAGGCCGTGCACGTCGATGACCTGGCCGAGGTCGGTCTTGTACCAGTCCTCGTCGGCCAGTGAGCTGACCAGCTTCATGAGCTGCTCGTCGTACTCCAGGATCATGCTGGTCGAGCGGTGGTAAGGAGTGGGCTTGCCGTTCTGGGTGTGGAACTTGCCGTTGATCGTCGGGTAGCCGGTCGAGTACGGCGTCTGGATGCCGCGGAAGAAGACGTACATGCCCTTGTACGGCTTGGCGTTGGTGGCCTCGACCTCGTTCTGCCAGTCGTCGCCCGGCAGCTTGTTGACCTCGTCACCCGCCGGCACCGTGTCGAACGGCTTGAGGTCGAAGAAGGCGAACCAGTTCCGGACCGCCGTCTCCGCCGCCGCGCGCACGCCCGGGTCGGCGAAGTAGCGGGTGATCGTGTCGTAGCGGTAGTCGAAGTCGATGGGGATCGTCGGCTCGAGCTTCTTCTTCTCGTCCTGCTGGACCATGATCGGCATGCTCTGGGTGATCGTCGCACCGGTCGCGTCGGTGGTCCGCATCACCCATTTGTGGCGTTCGTCCTGGCCGGGGCCCTGCTTGGAGTGGATGGCCAGCCGGACGACCTCGCGGTCGGCCGGGCCCGTGAGCGTGAAGGTCTTGGTCGCGCCGGTCGCCGTCAGCTCGCTCGGCATGTTGAGCATCAGCCGGGAGGTGCCCTCGGCCTTCAGGTCCACGGTCAGCGGGTAGGCGATGCCCGGCGTCTTGGGCGCCCTGACCGTCAGCTCGACGTACGGATTGGCCAGGTAGCCCTGCCAGTCCACGAGCTTGACGCCGTAGTCCTTGACGTTGCGGTAGAAGATGTCGAACACGTCCAGGGCAGGAGCGGCCTGGCGGGCCGCCAGGCCGGGAGCGGGCACGGAGAGCGCGCCCGCGAGCCCGGCCAGGGCGGTGACAACGGCGATCTTCCTCATCAAGCGAAAGCCTTCACTTCCAGGAGTCCGACGGACGCTTGTCCGCTCTGCAGGGCCACGCGCAGCCGCGTGGTGGAGACGGGTCCGAAGTTCACGTGGTTGTAGGCGTTGAGCGTCGTGGGGTAGGTGCCGGGGACGTCCACGTACGCGGTGCCGTTCCAGTACTGGAGCTTCCAGGAGGCGGGCAGGCGCACGCCGTCGTTGTCGTCGAAGAAGTACACGTCCGCCGAACGGATCGTCTGCGCGGCCGGCCAGGTCAGCTCGGCCCACTGCGCGCCGGTGTTGGGCCAGGTGCCCCAGCGGCGGTTGACGGTGTCGTTCGAGCTGGGCGGGTCGATGCCGTCGTTGATCGCCGCGATGCTCTCCCACGGCGAGGTGTACGAGGCGGACGGCGTCGCGGTCCTGGCCAGGTTCGTCGGGGTGGTGGTGCCGCCGACCTGGAGCTGGAACGACCTGGTCACCGGCGTGCTCCGGCTGTCGTAGTCACGCAGCTGCACGGTGAACGTCGAGGTCCCGGCCGTGGTCGGCGTGCCGCTGATCGTGCCGGTGAACCGGTCGAGGCTGAGCCCGGCGGGCAGCGAACCGCTGGTCACCTGCCAGTCGTAGAAGGGCACGCCGCCCTTGGCCGCCAGCGTCTGCTGGTAGGCGGTGCCCGGCGTGGCCTGGGGCAGCGAGGTGGTGACGATGGACGGCGCCAGGAACGGGGTGAGGTTGCGGTTGAGCTTCCAGCCCGCGTTCTCGGCCACCAGCAGGGCGAGCTTGGTCAGCATCCACCTGCGGGTCGGGAACAGGTGCGTCCAGCCGCCGCTCTGCCCGCTGAGCCGGTCCCAGTTGGGCTGGTCGCCGGGGATGTGGTAGCTGCTGTCCAGCGGCACGGCGCGGCCCTGATAGGCGACGACGTCGGGGTCGTTGCCGCCGCCGGCCACGTAGGAGCGCATCCCGGCCCAGTCGCTGTGGTAGGCGACCGCGTGGCCGTACTCGTGCATGACCAGGCCGTGCACGTCGAGTACCGAGCCGGCGATGTCCGTCTTGTACCAGTCCTCGTCGGCCAGGGAGGTGAACAGCTGCTTGTTCGCCTCGTCGTACTCGAAGATCATCGCGGTGGACCGGTGCATCGGGCCCGCGACCTGCTGGCCGCCCCGGGTGAAGTACTTGCCGTTCGCGGCGGGGTAGCCGGTCGAGTAGGGCGTCTGGATCCCGCGGAAGAAGACGTACATGCCGTTGTAGGCGGCGTTGTTGGTGACCGTGATCTCGTTCTGCCAGTCGTTGCCCGGCAGGTGGTTGTTCTCCGCCCCGGCCGCCACGGTGTCGAAGGGGGCCACGTCGAAGAACCGGAACCAGTCCTTGACGGCCTCCTCGGCGGCGGTCCTGAAGGCCGGGGCGTTGAAGTAGCCGGTGATCGTGTCGTAGCGGTAGTCGAAGGTGATGGGGATCGTCGGCTGCAGGGCGGTCTTCTCGTCCTGCTGGACCCTGATCGGCATCGACTGCTGGAGGGTGGCGCCGCTCCCGTCCCTGATCGCCAGCCGCAGCGTGTGCAGCTCGTCCTGGCCCGCGCCGCGCTTGGAGGCGATCTCCAGCTTGAACGTCTTCTGCTCCGACGCGTTCGCGAACGTCAGCGTCTTGGTCGCGCCCGTCGCGGTCAGCTGGCTGGGCAGGTCCATCATCAGCCGGGAGGTGCCCTCGGCCTTGAGGTCGATCGTGACGGGGAACTGGGCGTCCTGCGGGGGTTTGACGGTCAGCTGGATGTACGGGTTGGCCAGGTAGCCCTCCCAGTCCACGAGCTTGACGCCGTAGGTGTTGACGGTCCTGCCGAACATGTCGACGACCTGGGCCGCCGACAGGGCGTGCGCGGGCTGCACTCCGACGAACAGGGAGCTCAGCAACAGGAGCGCGACGGTTAATCGCTTCATGGCGTGCACCTTTCAGTTCTTGATGCCGGTGAGCGTGACTCCCTCGATGAAGTAGCGCTGGAGGAAGAAGAACAGCGCCACGATGGGCACGATGACGGCCGCCGAGGCCGCCATCAGGTAGCCCCACTGCGTGATGAAGACGCTCTGGAACGAGGCCAGCCCGAGCGAGAGCGTGTACTTCTCCTCGTCCTGCAGATAGAGCAGCGGGCCGAGGAAGTCGTTCCACGTGCCGATGAAGGTGAAGATGGTGACCACGATGATCGCCGGCTTGGACAGCGGCATGACGATCGTCCAGTACACCCGCCACGGCGACGCCCCGTCGATGTAGGCGGCCTCGTCGAGCTCGAAGGGGATCGTCAGGAAGAACTGCCGCAGCAGGAACACGTTGAACACGCCCCCGCCCGCCCCGGCGAACCAGGCCGGCACCGTGAGCGGGACGAACGTGTCCAGCGCGCCCAGCTCCTGCCACATGACGAACGTCGGGATGATCGTCACCGCGTACGGCAGCATCACGCCGCTCAGCAGCAGCGCGAACACGACGTTCCGCCCCCGCCAGCGCAGCCGCGAGAAGCTGAAGGCGGCCACCGAGCAGGTGAACACGGTGCCGAGCACGCAGATCACCGCGATGATCACCGTGTTGACCAGGTAGAGGCCGAACGGCTGGGCGGTGAGCGCCTCGCTGAAGTTCGACCACTGGAACGGGCGCGGGATCCACTCGGGCGGCGCGACGAACATCTGGCTGTCGGCCATCAGCGCACTGCGCACCAGCCAGACGAACGGCAGCAGCGTCGGGATCGAGCCCGCCACCAGTGCCACGTACAGCAGCACCCTGCCGTATCTGCGCGGCCGCCGCAGGCCCTGGGTCGGCGCCACGCCCTTCGCGCGGGTCCTCTCCCGCGCCGCCAGCGTGGTCATCGGGCACCTGCCATCTCGTAGTAGACCCAGCGGCGGGCGTTGCGGAACATCAGGAACGTCACCACCATGATGATCATGAAGAGCACCCACGCGAGCGCGCTGGCGTAGCCCATCTCGCTCTCGGTGAAGGCCTTGCGGAAGAGGTAGTAGACGTAGAAGAGCGTGGCGTGGTTGGGGCCGCCCTCGGTCATCACGTACGCCTGGTTGAACACCTGGAACGTGCCGACCACGCCCACTACCAGGTTGTAGAAGATGGTCGGCGTCATCATCGGCAGCGTCACGTGCCAGAAGCGGCGCAGCGGCCCGCCCCCGTCGATCGAGACCGCCTCGTACAGATGGCGCGGCACGCCCTGCAGGCCGGCCAGGAAGATCACCATGGTGTTGCCGAAGCCCCAGGTGCTCATGATGATCAGCGACGGGATGGCCATCTGCTCGCTGTAGACCCACTGCGAGGTCGGCAGCCCGCCCTGACGCAGCAGCGAGTTGAGCAGCCCGAAGTCCGGGTTGAAGATCCAGATCCAGAGCACCACGTTGGCGATCGCCGGGACCAGCGTCGGCAGATAGAAGATCGTTCGCCAGAGCGACAGGCCACGCGCCTTCTGGTTGAGCAGCATGGCGACCGCGAAGCTGACGATCAGCGTGAGCGGCACCGCGCCGAGCGTGTAGTACGTCGTGGCGCTCAGCGACTTCCAGAACAGCTCGTCGTTCACCATCGTGGTGTAGTTGTCCAGGCCGACGAACGACGGGCTGCCGCCGATCTGCCAGTCGGTCAGGCTGAAGAAGAACGAGGCGATCATCGGGCCGATGGTGAAGATGGCGAACCCGAGGATGGCCGGCAACGCCATGAGGATGCCCCATCGCGTCTCGAACCTGCGCATCAGAGCGCCTGCGTGTGCTGCAAGCCTTGCATCATCCCGGTGATCTTGGGCGCGGTGGCCTTGAGCACCTCGGCCGCCGGGCGCTTGCCGGACTCGATCTCCTGCAGGGCGGGGGTGAGCACGTCGGTGCTGATCGCGGACATGTTCTTGATCTTGTTCCGGAGGTCCGGCACCCCGTGCTCGCGGGCGTAGTCGACGACCGCGGTCCTGAACTCCGGCGGGTGCACCTCGTTCTTCGTCCAGGAGTCGATGGCGGCCTGGTCCTCGTAGTACTTCTTCTCCTGCGGCATCCACAGGCCCTGCTTGTAGAGGTCGACGTTCTGCGGGTCGATGTGGAAGGCGAACAGCTCGACCGCCTCCTCCACGTGCTTGGTCCCGGCGAACACCGCCGACGCGCCGGCGACCTGGCTCGTGGTGAACGGCTCCCCGTACTTGGGCAGCACGCCGATGCCGTAGTCGGCCTTGCTCTCGTTCATGTCGAGCAGCGACCAGTGGCCGTCCACCACCATGGCCACCCGCTTGGTCTTGAGCAGGATGTTCGTGCCCGGCACGTCGTCGCCGGTGGCCGCGAGCTGGCCGGGGCCGGGCATGACCCGGTGCTTGTAGATGAGGTCCTGCAGGTTCTGGAACACCTTGATCGCCTCGGGCGAGTCGAGCAGGCACCGCTTGCCGCTCTCGTCGGCGAAGTCGCCGCCGTTGCTGCGCAGGAAGCCGTACCAGGCCGCGCCGTAGGTGATGCTGCTGGAGATGCCGAACTGCTTGATCTGCTTGGGGTCGAAGCCGGACTCGTCGGGATGCTTGCCGTTCTGGTCGATGGTCAGCTTGTAGGCGTTCTGGACGAGCTGGTCCCAGGTCCAGGCGGAGGCGGCGTCGGCCGGCGGGGGAGCGATGCCGGCGTCGGCGATGGCCTGCTTGCCGTACCAGAGCAGCTCGATCTCGTTGGCCGTGGCGACGCCGTGCAGCTTGTCCTGGCCGTACCAGAGATAGGCGTCCGGCAGGTATCCGGCCAGCTGCGGATACTTCTTCAGGTACGGGAACAGGTTGACCAGCTTGCCCTGCTCGGCCAGGCGGAAGGACATGGACATCGGCACGTAGCCGACGTCCGGCACCCGGCCGCTGGCCACCAGGGTGTTGAGCTTGACGTCGTACTCGTCGGGGGTGAACAGCGCCTTGACCTTGATGCCCGGCTTCTTCTGCTCGAACTGCCTGAGCATCTTCTCCACGGCCTTCTGCTCGAAGGTGGAGCCCCAGTACATGAACTGCAGCTGCGTCGCGGCGCTCGATCCGCCGCCGCTCCCGCACGCGGACGCCGCCGCGCCGAGGGCCGCGAGACCGCCGATCTTGAAGAGGTCACGTCTATTCATGGGGGGTGCTTCCTTTACGCGAGGGGGATCCAGACCCGCATTCCGCGGCCGTCCCGGTTGTCCCACTGGTAGTAGGGGATCGCCGTGGCGGTAACGGGGGAGCCGGTCGCGAGTTCTGCGGGGGGTGTGGTGGTGTACGGCAGGCCGCCCACGGGCTGGGAGACGGCCAGGGCATCGGTCTCGATCAGCACGGTGCGCCCGATGCCGTCGAGGTCGTCCTTGTCCAGGACGCGGAGCTCGGCCCCCGGGGCCAGCGCCAGGTCCGGGAGGTGCACGCCTTCGGGCTGGTCGGCCTGCTCGAAGGCGTAGACGAGCGGTCCCCGCTCGACGGCGACGCATCCCCTGACGGCGTCGAGGTTGCGGTGCGGGTGGACCAGCCTGGGCGCCATGTCCAGCTCCAGCTCGACGGTGTCGCCCGCCCGCCACTCGCGGGTCAGCACGACGTAGCCGCGCTCGTCCGGTACGGCGGCCACCGACTCGCCGTCGATCGTCACCGTGGTGGCGGCGCTCCACGCGGGCACCCGCAGCGCCAGCGACCACGGGGTCCCGGGTGCGCGCTCCACGGTGAACGTGACGCGACCGTGCCAGGGGTAGTCGGTGGCGACGGCCAGCGTGAGGTCGCCGTCGGAGACGGTGCCCGGCACGTACTGGTGGACGAGCAGGGTGTTCTCGGCGGATGTCGCGACGTAGCCGCCGAGGGAGGAGACGAGCCGCATGACGTTCGGCGGGCAGCAGGCGCAGGCGAACCACTCGCGCCGGCGACCGGCGTAGGCTCCCTCGACATGGTCGTCCCTGCGCTGGAGCGGGTTGACGTAGAAGAAGCGGATGCCGTCCGCCGAGGTCGAGGCGGCGAAGGCGTTGTAGAGCGTGCGCTCGATCAGGTCGGCGTAGCGGCCGTGGCCGGTGGCCAGGAGCAGCCGCCAGTTCCAGTGGATGCTGGCGATGGCCGCGCAGCTCTCGTTGTAGGCGCGGTCCGGCGGCAGCTCCCAGCGGTCGCCGAACGCCTCGTCGGAGTGGCGGCTGCCCATGCCCCCGGTCAGGTGGGTCTTGGTGGCGACCAGGTCCTCCCAGCGCCGGACCGAGCACTCCAGCAGCGACTCGTCGCCGGTCTCCAGGTAGACGTCGACGATGCCCGCCTCCAGGTACAGCTGGCGCACCGCGTGCCCGACCGCCGTGTCCGCCTCCCTGACCGGCAGATGGTCCTGGGCGTACAGGATGCCGAGCCCGCTGTCGCGGATGTGCCCCCTGCCCCTGTTCTCGATCAGCTTCGTGGCCAGGCACAGGTAGGAGCGCTCGCCGGTGAGCCGGTAGAGCTCCACCAGCGCGGTCTCGACCTCGGCGTGCCCGTCGATGCCGTCGTTGCCGCCGCGCAGGAAGACGTCCGCCAGCTGGTCGGCGAACTTCCTGGCGACGTCGAGCAGCTCCGTGCCGGTGCCCGCGCGGGTGGCGGCGACCGCGGCCTGGAACAGGTGGCCCGCGCAGTACATCTCGTGGCTGTACTCGAGCTCGGCGTAGATCTTGTCCGGCTTGACGATCTGGTAGTGGGAGTTGAGGTAGCCGTCGGGCCGCTGCGCCCGCTTGAGCACCTCGGACGCCTGCTCGACGAAGTCGGTGTACTCCGCCGACGGTCTCCTGGCGTGCTCCCAGGCGACGGCCTCGAGCTGCTTGTACAGGTCCGAGTCCTGGAAACGGTACCCGCGGAACTCACCTCCTCCCTCGGCGCCCGCGCCGGCTCCGGCCAGGCGCAGGTTCGGCAGGCTGCCCGCCTGCTCCATCTGCTCCAGCCCGAGCGGGATGCTCGCCGCGCGGTTGACGCTCTGCCAGCGCCCGAACGGCCCACCAGTGATCACCACGTCATGGATGCCCAGCGGCCGCTGCACGGCCTTCGATTCTGCGGTCGGTACGGCGGGGCCGCAGGCCTGGTCCATCGAACTCCTTGCACAGGGAATAGGCTTTCCTCCGCGAACAGTAAGGTGTTACACATCACTGGTCAAGCCTCCATGGAGTTGTATCCTGACCAGGACCTAAGAGAAGGGAAACCGTTTGTCTGAGTTTTCCCGGCGGGCCGTGACCATCCGCGAGGTCGCCGCGGCCGCCGGAGTGTCGATCGGCACGGCGTCCAAGGCGCTCAACGGCCAGGGCCGGCTCCGCGAGGAGACCAGGGCGCGGGTGATGGCCGCAGCCGAACGTCTGGAGTTCCGGCCGAACAAGCTCGCCCAAGGCTTGCTGCACGGCCGCACGTTCACCGTCGGCCTGGTGACGTGCGACAGCTTCGGCCGCTTCAGCATCCCCGTCATGCTCGGCGCCGAGGACGCGCTGGGCGCCGGCCAGATCTCGGTGTTCATGTGCGACACCCGGGACGACCCGATCAGGGAGCGGCACTACGTCGAGCGCCTGCTGGCCAGGCGGGTCGAGGGCATCATCGTCACCGGCCGCCGCACCGAGCCCCGGCCGAGCATCGGCGCCGACCTGCCGGTCCCGGTCGTCTACGCCATGACCCAGTCGACGGAGCCCGCCGACTTCTCGGTGATCCCCGATGATCTGGGCGGGAGCATGCTCGCCGTACGGCATCTGCTGGCCACCGGGCGGCGGCGGGTCGGCCACATCACCGGGCCGCAGCGGTTCCTGGCCGCGCGGACCCGGGCCGAGGGCTTCGCCGACGCGCTGGCGGAGGCGGGGGCGACCGCCGCGGGCGATCCGCTGTTCGGGGAGTGGTCGGAGGAGTGGGGACGGCAGGGCGCCGACATCCTGCTCCGCACGCAGCCGGACGTCGACGCGGTGTTCTGCGGCAGCGACCAGATCGCCAGGGGGGTCGCCGAGACGCTGCGGGACCGTGGCCGGCGCATTCCCGATGACGTGGCGCTGGTGGGTTTCGACAACTGGGCGCCGATGGCGCTCGGCTCCCGGCCGCCGCTCACCACGGTCGACCTGAACCTCGGGGAGATCGGCCGCGCCGCCGCCACGCACCTGCTGGACGTGATCGGCGGTGTGCCGCACCAGGGCGGCGTCCGGCGCATGCCGTGCAGTCTGGTGCTGCGGGAGTCGACCCGCGTCTGAGTCGGGTGTCGTCGTCTCTGCGTTTCGGAGCCGGCCTGAGCATGTCTGGGCACGGTCGTACGGCGGCTGCGCCACCGGTCCCCTCGCCTGGACCGGCGGGCCGTACGGGCCTCGAAGGCAGCCGGCCGACTCTGATCGTCATCCTCCCGATACGGCTCCGGCGGCGATGCCGCGGAACCTGCCGCGAACCCGCCATCGCGGCGGCCAAAGGCCGGTGGGCGGGCCGCATTTCGAATTCAGGAGGTGACGGTCATTATCGCCGTCATGATTGCCGGAGCGGCAATCTCAGTGAGCCGCCTCGTACTGCTCCACGATGGTCGCGGCGATACGGCCGCGCTCGCTCACGGGTAGTCCCGCCTGCTTCGCCCACTGGCGAATTTCGGTGGACTTGTCGCGGCTCACCGAGCGCGCCGAACCGACTCCGCGACGGACCTTGCCACCGCGCTCCTTGCGGACCTGACGGGCCTTGACCAGGAACGGGGCAAGCGCTTTGCGCAACTTCTCCTCGTTCTTATCCGACAGGTCGATCTCGTAGGCAAAGCCGTCGAGTCCGAACCTGATTGTGTTCTCGGATGACAAGGCGCTTCCGTCGAGGTCGTCAAGGAAGATCTCTTGAATTTGCTTGGCCATGCTGGTGCTCCGAATTCAGAGGCGAGAAGACAATCAGTACTGTAGCGTATGGCGTCGTTGTTCGGCGCACCCCGGGGACGGCGGGTGGCCAGGACAAAGAAAGCTCGCCTAATTGTTAGCGCGGCTATTTCATTCCCGCTATCCGGGACGCTCGTGGCGCGGGCGCGTCACGGCTCCACGAGCCCAGCACCAACAGCGTTTTGGTGCCCGTGACGTTCCCGGCGTGGCGCAGATGATCAATGACCTGCTGGAGATGGCCGAGGTCGCGGACACGGACATGGATCAGCGCGTCGGGGTCGCCGGCGATGGTGAACACCGTCTGCACCTCCGCCACGTCGGTGGCCGTGCGGACGATCTCACTCACCGGTGTCGCACCCGCGTAATGCAGTTCGGTGAACGCCTCGATGGCCCACCCGAGCTTGCCGTAGTCGATCTGCACGGTGAAACCGGTGATGACACCGAGCTCTTTGAGCCGGTCCACCCGCCGCTTGACCGCGGCGACGGAAAGGCCGATCGTGCCCGCCATCTCCGAGAAGGTCCGGCGCCCGTCCTCGCGCAGCAGCCGCAACAGCCGATGATCAATCTCGTCTATTTCCGGCATACGGGCACTCCTTGGCTTTTGGTGGAAAGAACCTTAGCGAATGAGGCCGAAGCCGCAAAGGTTTTGCGTCTTTCTCGCGCCTTCTTGGGTGATACTTGCGCGATGCCCGCCCGCGTTGCTGTGCTGGGGTTCCCCACGAACCTCAGGGAGGCCCGCATGAGCGTCGCTCTCGACGACAAGTACACGGCCACGGACGGCCGCGTGCTCATCTCGGGCCTCCAGGCCCTCGTGCGGCTGACGCTCGAACAGCGCCGCCTGGACCGGGAACGCGGGCTGGACACGCGCGTGTTCGTCTCCGGCTACCCGGGCTCGCCGCTGGCCGGCGTCGACCTGGAGATGGGCCGGGCCGCCCGGCTGCTCGAACCGGCGGGCGTGGTCTTCCAGCCGGCGCTCAACGAGGAGCTGGCGGCCACCGCCGTGGCCGGAACGCAGCTCCTCGACCGCCTGCCCGGCCGGCGGCACGACGGCGTGGCCGGCTTCTGGTACGGCAAGAGCCCCGGCCTCGACCGGGCAGCCGACGCCATCAGGCACGGCAACCTGGCCGGCACCGCCGCGCTCGGCGGCGCGGTGGCCTGGATCGGCGACGACCCCGGCAGCAAGTCCTCGACCGTGCCCAGCTCCTGCGAGCCGATGTGCCAGAGCCTGTGCGTGCCGCTGCTCGCGCCGGGCTCGGTGGCGGAGATCATCGAGTTCGGGCTGCACGCGGTCGCCCTCTCGCGCGTCACCGGCCTGTGGACCGGCCTGAAGATCGTCGCTGACCTCGCCGACGCGTCGGCCACCGTCGACCTCGGCTCGCTGCGCGACGGCATCCCGGCCCCGGACCACGCGGCCCGCGCCACCCCGGCCGCCCTGGTCGGCCCCGCCGCGCTGGACGCCGAGCACGACATGCTGACCCGGCGCCTCGACCTGGCCCGCGAGTACGCCCGCGCGCACGGCCTGAACCGGGTCATGTCCGGCTCCCCGCGGGCCCGCCTCGGCATCCTCGCCTCCGGCGCCTCCTTCGCGGTGGTCCGGCGGGCGCTGGCCGACCTCGGGCTGGACGAGAGCGCGATCGAGGACCTGGGCCTGCGGCTCATCCGGCTCGGCATGCCGTACCCGCTGGCGCCCGGCGACCTGGCCGCCATGACCGCGGACCTCGACCGGGTGCTCGTGGTGGAGGACAAGGTCCCGTTCCTGGAGGGCCAGCTGAAGCAGGCGCTCTACGGCGGCGAACGCACCCCCGCCGTCGTCGGCCGCGAACTGCTCACCGCCCGCGGCACGCTCGGCGCGGAGGACGTGGCCAAGGCACTCACCACCTTCGCCGGCCCGCTCCCACGGACCGCCGTCACCTTGGCGCCCGCCCCTAAGGCGCGTCGTCTGCTGCCGATGGTCGCCGCGCGCACGCCGTACTTCTGCTCGGGCTGCCCGCACAACACATCCACCCGCACCTCGGACAGCACCCTGGTCGGCGTCGGCATCGGCTGCCACGCCATGATCGCCCTGGACGGCGACGGACGCGGCAACCAGGTCGGCATCACCCAGATGGGCGGCGAGGGCGCCCAGTGGATCGGCCTGGCCCCCTTCACCGGCGACCGGCACTTCGTGCAGAACCTCGGCGACGGCACCTTCCACCACTCCGGCTCACTGGCCGTCCGCGCCGCCGTCGCGGCCGGGGTGTCGATCACGTACAAGCTGCTCTACAACGACGCCGTCGCCATGACGGGCGGCCAGCGCGCGGAGGGCCGCCTCGACGTGCCCGCGCTGACGCGGTCCCTGGCCGCCGAGGGCGTCCGCCGGATCGTGATCACCACACCCGAGCCGGAGACCTACCGGGGCGTCCGGCTCGCGCCGATCGCCACCGTACGGCACCGCGACGGGCTGGCGGCGGCCGAGCGGGAGCTGGCCGAGCTCGGCGGGGTGACCGTGCTGATCCACGACGACCGGTGCGCGGCCGAGGAACGCCGCCTGCGCAAGCGCGGCAAACTGCCGGTCCCGGTGGAGAAGGTCGTGGTGAACGAGCGGGTGTGCGAGGGTTGCGGAGACTGCGGCGAGGCGTCGACCTGCCTGTCCGTGCAACCCGTCGAGACCGTGTACGGCCGCAAGACCCGGATCCACCAGCCCTCGTGCAACTCGGACCTGAGCTGCCTCAAGGGCGACTGCCCGTCGTTCCTGCTGGTCAAGCCGGGCAGGCGGTCGGCGCTCTCGGCCGAGCCGAGCACCCGGAAGGCTGGGGCGGGGCCCTTGCTTGAGCCGGGAACCCGGCAGGCGCGGACGGTGCTGTCGCCGCCGGTGGAGCCTGCCGAGCCGGTCGCCAGGTTCCCCGGCCGGGAGGTGCTGCTGCGGATGCCCGGCATCGGCGGCACGGGCGTGGTCACCGTCTCGCAGATCCTGCAGATGGCCGCCCACCTCGACGGCCTGCACGCGGCCGGCCTCGAACAGACCGGGCTGGCCCAGAAGGGCGGACCCGTCGTCAGCGACGTCCGCATCTCCCCGCACCCGATCACCGGTTCCCCGAAGGCGGCGCGCGGCACCGCCGACGTGCTGATCGGATTCGACCTGCTCGGCGCGGCGGCCGACGCCAACCTGGCCACCGCCGCGCCGGACCGTACCATCGCCGTGGTCAGCACCGCCGTCGTACCGACCGCCGCCATGGTGACCGGCCGCGCCGCGGTGCCGGACTCGCCCGTCGACGCGATCACCCGCGTCGAGTCGGCCACCCGGAGCGCCGACAACCTCTACCTCGACGCCCACGGCCTCGCCGAGACGCTGTTCGGCGACCACATGCCCGCGAACATGCTGCTCGTCGGCGCCGCCTTCCAGCACGGCTGCCTGCCGCTCTCGGCCGAGGCCGTCGAACGGGCCATCCGCCTCAACGGGGCCTCGGTCGAGCAGAACCTCGCGGCCTTCCGCTGGGGCCGCGCCGCCGCCGCCGACCGCCGCGCGGTGCTGGCGGCCATCGAGGCCCCGGCTCTGGAGGCGGAATCGTCCGAGCCCCTGGCCTCGGAGGCGGAATCCTTCGAGCAGGCTCTGGTCACGCGGGTCGCCGATCTGACCGGCTACCGAAACGCGGCCTACGCCGCCGAGTACGCCGAGGACGTGCGCCACGTGGCCGCGCTCGCCGCCGACCGCGCGGGGGAGGAGGGCGCCGCGCCGATCGCCCTCGCGTACGCCAAGGGCCTGCACAAGTTCATGGCCTACAAGGACGAGTACGAGGTCGCCCGGCTGCACCTGGACCCGGCCGAGCGGGCCAGGCGGGAGCGGGAGTTCGGCGCGGACGCGGTCGTGTCGGTGCTGCTGCACCCGCCGCTGCTGCGGGCGATGGGCATGAAGCGCAAGATCAGGCTGCGCCGCTCGGCGGACGTCGTGTTCCGCGTGCTGCGCGCCGCCAGGTTCCTGCGTGGCACGCCGTTCGACGTGTTCGGGTATGCCGAAGTACGCCGAGTCGAGCGGGCGCTCGTCACCGAGTACCGTGACCTGATGCGTGACGCTCTCGCCCGGCTGAGCCCGGCCACCGCCGGCGCCGTGGCCGCGATCGCGGCGCTGCCGGAGGCGGTTCGCGGGTATGAGGACATCAAGCTCGCGTCGGTCGCGAAGTTCCACGACCGAGCCAGGACCGCTCTCGCGGAGCTGAGCGAGCCCGCTCTCATGGAGCCGGGCGAGTCTGTCCTTGCGGAGTCAGGCGAGTCCGCTCTCGTGGAGCCGGGCGAGCCCGTCCTTGCGGAGTCGAGCGAGCCCACCGGAACCCTGGAGAGAATGTGACCGTCGATCGTCTGTTGCCCACCGAGGACGCCGAGGACCTCATCGCCCTCACCCGGGACATCGCCGACAAAGAGCTGGCGAGCCGGGTCGACGAGCACGAGCGCGCCGAGACCTACCCCGAGGGCCTGTTCGCCACGCTCGGCGCCGCCGGGCTGCTCGGCCTGCCGTACCCGGAGGAGTTCGGCGGCGGCGGCCAGCCGTACGAGGTCTACCTGCAGGTGCTGGAGGAGCTGGCGGCCCGCTGGGCCGCCGTCGCGGTGGCGACCAGCGTGCACACGCTCGCCTGCTTCCCGGTGGCCACCTACGGTACGCCCGAGCAGCGCGAACGCTGGCTGCCCGACATGCTGGCGGGCCGGCTCATCGGCGGCTACAGCCTGTCCGAACCACAGGCCGGATCCGACGCCGCCGCCCTCACCTGCAAGGCGGAGAAGGTCGAGCACGGCTACCGGATCACCGGCAACAAGGCGTGGATCACCCACGGCGGCAAGGCCGACTTCTACGCCCTGTTCGCCCGCACCGGGGAGGGCAGCCGCGGCATCTCCTGCTTCCTGGCCCCCGGCGCCGCCGACGGCCTGACCTTCGGCCGCCCGGAGGAGAAGATGGGCCTGCACGCCATCCCCACGACCAGCGCCCACTGGGACGGCACCGTCATCGAGGCCGACCGCCTGCTCGGCGAGGAGGGGCAAGGGCTGCCCATCGCCTTCAGCGCCCTCGACTCGGGGCGGCTCGGCATCGCCGCCTGCGCGACCGGCCTCGCCCAGTCCGCACTCGACGCGTCGGTCGCCTACGCCAAGGAGCGCCAGACGTTCGGCCGCAAGATCATCGACCACCAGGGGCTGGGCTTCCTGCTCGCGGACATGGCCGCCGCCGTCGACAGCGCCCGCGCCACGTACCTGGACGCCGCCCGCCGCCGCGACGCCGGTCGGCCGTACGCGCGACAGGCGAGCGTCGCGAAACTGGTGGCAACCGATGCCGCGATGAAGGTCACCACCGATGCGGTGCAGGTGTTCGGGGGGTATGGGTATACGCGGGAGTTCCGGGTCGAGCGGTACATGCGCGAGGCGAAGATCATGCAGATTTTCGAGGGCACGAACCAGATCCAACGCCTGGTGATCAGCAGACATCTGGCCCGCTGACCAGTCCTTACTCGATTCGGTGGTTGGCCGTCTGATGCCCACCCCGCTCCAAAGGGCCTTCGCTCCGCTCCGGGCGTTCTTCTGAGGGCGCCTTCGGCGCACAATGGCCTTCGCTTTTGGGGCGCTTCGCGCTTTGGGGACTCAGGCGTTGCTTCCAGCCGGGCCAAAGCCCCGACCCCTGAAGGGCCTCGCTTCGCGAGGTCGTCCTCCCCGGCGCAGGCTTCGCCTGCGAAGACCTTGTTGACCTTTGGCGAGCCCATGGATGGATGACAGGCCCGCGCTTGGGGTCTTGGGGCGGCGACTTGTCGTTAGTTATGTAGCCCACTGTCGTGCTCTCTGAGGAAGCGTCGTGGAGCCAGGCACCGCGCAGATCCCGTGCTGCGGCGGCGACCAGGTCTGGTGAGCTGATTTGCTGGGTGGCGAGGAGTTCCCTTTGTACCGCCTGCCCCGTGGCAGGCGCGCATCATCAGTGCATTGGCCTGTCGGTGTCGGTGTCGGTGTCGGTGTCGGTGGCGGTGTCGGTGGCGATGGCGATGGCGGTGGCGGTCAGTTTCGTCGTCTCTTGATTCGACGAGAGGGCGGGTGGACCTGTGCCACCGGCGGGAAACTGCCAGTCAGCGGACACGCATTACCGCAGGTCGGGCAGCCCAGATAGTCGATCAGGGGGCAACGCAATGGTGGCGCCCATCACCGAACGTCGGCAGAACGTGATCGCATGATCGCCATGCCTCTCGCGCGACTTCCTGCCCTCTGACCCTGACGGTCTTGTTGGTCCGGACCGCTTGCCGCCGAGTGAAGTAGTGACTCGACTCCGACGGCTTCAGGGATAAGCGCGGGGCGATCTTGCAGATGGCGCTGGTGCTGGTGCTGGTGCTGGTGCTGCGAAGCATCTGCGCAGTTCGGAGTATACGAGCAAGCCGCACAGCCACCGCTCTCCTACCGCGGGGCATTGCCTGTTGAAACGGCAGCGGGAACTTGTTCGATTCCACTTGTCCTGGATGTGCCGGTCGTAGTAACCCGCAGGACAGCAGCCCAGGCAGTGCGTACGCTCGATGGGTCAGGTGGGCTTATAAGTCCTAGCAGAATAATCTTCATTTCTACAGGTTTCGATCATTGCTCGAATCGCTCACCGCTTTCACTGAGGTGGGCGATGATAGGACCCAGGTTCTCGTTCGTCGAGAAAGACTTCCACAGCGCCCACTTCCCTCCCTGGCCTTCCCTGACCGATAGATTTGGCACAGGAATCTGCCGATCGTGCTCTTCCCCTGACCGGGGCCTCCGATCACGACGAACCTGCCGCTCCATGGGAGGTTGTCGCCCGGCGCAGCCCGTTGATCGAGACCCTCGATGAGCGCGGCGCAGGTTCTGATCTTCTTTGACGCCTCCGGCAGCCCTGGCGCCTCGCTCGGTACGTCTACAAACACCTCGGCCAGACGCACCTTGAGATCGTCCGTTGCTCCTGCCTGGTGGACGTCGGCGTAACGCTCGCTCTTGAGTATGGTCGCCAGATGTGTGCTCAGCGCATCGGCCGTCTCCTGATCATGTGTCGCGAGCTTCTCGAAGACGCTCAGTAGCAGGTCAGCGGTGACATAGCCGATGACCTGACTCGGTGGTGACGGTCCAGGAGCTTTCCGATCTCGTCGGCCGACCACAGCAGGGCATCGTGCAGTGCGATCTTCCGCGCGCCTTCTCGAAGCAGCTCATACGTGTAGTCGCTGGGACCATCGAGTGTCACGTTGGTGATATAGAGGACTTGTCTCACCTTGTGCGCGGAGTAGCCTATCTCGCCGAGGTCGTCCCTGATTCGCTGGCGGAGCCACGAGATTCCCGTATCGCCATGTTCTGAAGGCGTATGGAAGGCTACCTGGACGCGCGTCCCGGGGCCCCACTTGATCCCGCGTTCCTGGAACCTGAGTTGCTCGGCGAGCATAGCTCCAACGGAATGTTTGCCGGAATAGCCGTAGAACCCCCAGGTGGGCTCCCCTCCGATGCCCAGTTCCGCCTGCAGCACTTTGGTTATGAGCCCAAGAAACCGCGCGTTACCCAGCCGGACGAGGTCATAGCTGCCACGCATGACCGCAGTATGCTCTATTTTCCCAACGAAGTCCGTCACATCGACTAGGAGGGTGAGGTTATGTCACACCGCCGAACGTGTGGGCCCGCATCCGGCGGATCGGCAAGTCCTGAATTTGAGGCCTGCGCCACCTGTTCGCCGGTGTCACCTTCACTCACGCCTTTTCGTGTCAGGGTTCTTGCTTCAGCACGATATTCACTGCAGAGAACCAGGCGTCAGCATGAGGGCAGGCACTCCTGATGGCGTCGATGCCGATCTCGGCTATGACGAGTGGGCCGTCAGAGGTCTTGCGGTACTGCGGATATAGACGCAGTAGACGCTTGGAGGGGGCTGTGTTGATCCCGTCGTTGACCAGTTCAGCACCTTGGGCTTGCACCACCATCGCTTGGACGGATTGGGCGAGTGCGTCATCGCCGGTGAGTTCGCCGAGCGCCTTGTGGCCCAGCAGGACCCACGCCTCCAGTTCGTGGAGTACCAGGTGAGGCAGGAAGCGAGGGTCGCCGATGGTATCGGCCATAGCACGCTCGACGTGAGTTACACGGTCATGTGGCGAACTTGAGGGGCGTGTCGCCATGCCGGGCACGTCGGTGGGGAGCCCGTAGTAGTCCAGCATGGTCGTCAGGACGGTGATGGAGGAATCGCCCAGGAGCAGGCGGATCTCTGAGGCGAGTTTGCCCCACGTGGACAGGCCTCCCCTATGCGAAGGGCCACCTGCGGGACGTTTGGTCGTGAAGATGGACCAAGTGACGTAGACATCGGAACAGAGCAGGTAGGGCTCGATGACTTCGCGTACCACGGTCTCTTCGGTCTGGCCCTCGCACAGGATGTGCAGTCGGCGCATTGCCGTCACCGCGACTCGGCCTGCGGCCTGCCACCGAGCAGGTTCTTCTCCCACAACTCGCCCAAGGAGTACTCCGCCAGCCAGTCGTCCAGCCCGGCGGGGTCGAGGCGATTGAAAACCGACGCTCCCCCGGCGCGCTCGACGACGATGAGATCGTCTACCTCGAACTGGTTCATGAGCGTCACCGACTGGGTGGCCATGAGGACCTGACTGGCGCTGCTTGCGGCACGCAGCATGTCGGCCAGTTGGACGATGGCATACGGGTGCAGACCGAGCTCCGGTTCGTCCAGTACGACGAGGTTGGGAAGATCGGGCAGGCTCAGCAATGTGGTGAGGCAGATGAAGCGGAGTGTTCCGTCCGACAGCGCGTCCGCGGGGAAGACGACGTCCGAGCCCTCTTGTTGCCACCGCAGTCGGAGCCGGCCGGTCTCCTCGATGAGCACGAAGTCCCTGAAGAACGGCGCGACCTGTCGGATGGTTCGGACGATCCTCCTATATGTGGCGTGGTCTTCCCGCTGAAGGCGAAGCAGGATGGCGGCCAGGTTTCGGGCATCAGGGTGCAGCGCGATGTTGTCGGAGGCGAACCCTGTCTGCTTGACTGGGGCGTTCGCGCTGGTGTCGTGGAAATGGAAGACTCGACAGCCTCGCAGTGTGTCAACTACATGTTCGGCCACGGACGACAAGCCTGGCTCGTCGATCTCATCCAAGAGGCGGGTCTCCCGGTGCCCCCGTCCCAGGACATGTCCTTCGCCACGCAACTCGATGTCTTCAGTGCCGAAGATCAGCTCGTCGCGAGCCGCCGGGATGAGCTTGGCACGATAGTCGGTGGTCGCGAATTCCAGACGCAAGAAGATCTCTGGGATGGTCTTACTTCCGCGATAGCGCAGGGCGGAGGCCCCACCCGCTTGGCCGACGAACAGGTTCAGCTCCTCGTCGACGATCCGGCCGAGTAGGGCAAGGACAGAAATGAAGTTGCTCTTGCCCGCACCGTTGGCACCGATCAGAACATTGAGATCACGCAACTCCACCTCGGCGGAGCGGATCGAGGCGTATCCCTCAATCCTGATCGACTGCAATCTCTGCGGCGCCATGTGCCCAGCTTAGAGTGATCCACCCATGCGGCGCGTCCACCCTCCTGCAGTCGGAGAGTGAGCGCACCACTGCTCGACTCGATGACCCGACAGCAGAGCCGTCGGTGTCTTCCGATGGGCAAGCAGGCCCTGGCAGCGGGGGTGCCGGAGACCCGACGGCTTGTGACGGCACCGTGCATGGGCGCCGGGGACCACAGCCTCACACCCGGAACGTACGGCGATAGGCATCCGGCGGCACGCCTATGGTGCGCTGGAAATGGCGGCGCAGCGTAGTCGCCGTCCCCATCCCCGCAGCCGAAGCAATGCTGTCGATACTGTCGTCCGTCGTCTCCAGCAACTCCTGCGCCCGCCGGATCCGCTGCGTCAGCAGCCACTGCAGCGGGGTGGTGCCGGTGACCGCGTGGAAGTGGCGGGCCAGGTGGCGTGAGCTCATGTTCGCCTGGCGGGCCAGGTCCTCCACGGTGAGCGGCTGGTCCAGTCGCCGCATCACCCAGGGGAGCAGTTCGGCGAGGGGATGGCCGTCCTGGGCGGGCACCGGTGTGGTGACGAACTGGGCCTGGCCGCCGGCCCGGTGGGGCGGTACGACCAGGCGGCGGGCTACCACGTTGGCGATCGCCGAGCCGTGGTCGCGGCGGACCAGATGCAGGCACAGGTCCATCGCCGCGGCCTTGCCCGCGGAGGTGAGCACGCTGCCGTTGTCGACGTAGAGCACGTCCGGGTCGACCTCCACCCGGGGATAGAGTGCGGCCAGTTGTTCGGTGTGGGCCCAGTGCGTGGTCGCGCGCAGCCCGTCCAGCAGGCCGGCGGCGGCGAGTACGAACACGCCCGTGCACAGGGAGACCACCCGCGCGCCCGACTCGTGGGCCGCGCGGACCGCCTCGACCAGGTCGGCCGGCGGGTCCTCGTCGACGTTCGCCAACGCGGGAACGATCACGGTCTCGGCGTGCGCCAGCCGGTCGAGCCCGCAATCCGGTTCCACCATGAACCTGCCTGCCCGGACGGCGTGCGCGCCGCACACCTTGACGTCGTACCAGGGGCCTGGCACGGCGTCCGGGGCGGAGCCGAAGACCTCGTAGGCCAGCGCCAGCTCGAAGTGCAGCATTCCGTCGGTGGCGGCGACCGCGACGGAGCGCGGGAAGGAGCTCATGTCGGAAATTGTACGGGTCATGTCGTTCCAGACACTGGGCACAGGTGGGCCAACAGGACAGGATTCACGCACTGAAGCACTTCGAGCACTTCGAACACGCAAGGAGCAGGCATGGGATCGGGTCGGAACGTGGCGGTGTTCGGCGCGTACGGGCACACCGGGCGGTTCGTGGTCGCGGAGTTGCGCGAGCGCGGATACGTTCCGCTGCTCGTCGGTCGCGACCAGGACAAGCTGATGGCGCTGGCGAAGGCCCAACCGGGGCTTGAGACGCGGCAGGCGTCGGTCGACGATCCGGCCGCGCTCGACCGCGCGCTGAAGGGCGCGGCCGCCGTGATCAACTGCGCCGGGCCCTTCGCCACGACCGCCGCCCCACTGGTCGAGGCGGCCCTGCGCGCCGGCATCCCGTACGTCGACGTGGCGGCCGAGATCGAGGCGAACGTTGACACGTTCGCGCACTTCGCGGAGCGCGCCCGCGCCGCGGGCACGCTGGTGGTCCCGGCGATGGCCTTCTACGGCGGCCTCGGCGACCTGTTGGTCACCACCGCGATGGGCGACTGGACGGCGGCGGACGAGGCGCACATCGCCTACGGCCTGAGCAGTTGGCACCCCACCGCCGGAACGCTCGCCGCGGGCGTGGTCTCGGGGCAGCGACGGGGTGGCCGCCGGGTCCGCTTCACCGGCGGACGGCTGGAGTACCACGACGACGCCCTGCCGACCCTGGAGTGGCCCTTCCCGGCTCCGCTCGGGCCCCAGAGCGTCATCGGAGAGTTCACCATGGCCGACGTCGTCACCGTTCCCAGCCACCTGGCCGTCCCGGAGGTGCGTACGTACATGACCGCCAAGGCGGCCGCGGACCTGTTCGCTCCTGACGCCTCGGCACCGGCCGCCGTGGACGAGCGCGGGCGCTCCGCGCAGACCTTCGTCGTCGACGTCCTCGTCCGGTCCGGCGGCCGGGAACGCCGCGTGGTCGCCGCCGGTCAGGACATCTACGCCATCAGCGCGCCGCTCGCGGTGGAGGCCGTCGACCGCATCCTCACCGGCCGGACCAGGACCACCGGCGTCGCCTCCGCGGGCGCGGCCTTCGACGCTCCGGACTTCCTCCGCGCCCTGTCCGCACATGTCTCGCTACACGATCCGCTGCCCGTCCCGCTTGGCACAGGCGGCTGACCGGCGACCGGTGCCGGGATCCAGACCGCGGTCAGTGCGGTCGACGGACAAACAGACCACCCGTCCGGGCCGAGGTACTCGAGTCCGCCTCTGTCAGCAGGGCCGGAGCCAGGAAATCAGCTGGAGAGAGCTGTGTGCCCGCCGGCCTCCTGGGGCCGATGCCGCCGTGTCCGGTCGTGCGGTCCAGGCCCCACCACCGGACGTGAACGGCCGCTAACCGGCCGGGGACCGCTGAGGCGTTCCGGCTCCAGGTGCTGTCAGAGGGCCAGGCTCCGGGGCGGTTCCACCGGACCAGGCGCTGTCAGCGGGCCAGGCTCCGAGGGGTTTCATTAGACCGGCTACAGGTACCGTCAGCGGACCAGGCCCCGGGGCCGGTTCCACCAGAGGGACAGGGACAGGGCCGCGGCGATGAGGACGGCGCCGCCGGCGGCGAAGGCGGCGGCTGTGTCGACCCGCTGGCGGATGACGGTGAAGCTGCCGGGCAGGGCGTTGAGGGCGCTCTGGAGTTGGTCGGCGTTCTCAGCGCGGTGGTAGGAGCCGCCGGTGGTCTGGGCGATCTGCTTGAGTGCGGGTTCGTCGATGGTACGGGGGTTGCGGCCCCTGTCGAAGCCGGCGCGGCCGCCGAAGCCACCACCGCCCCAGCCGCCGTCGAACTGTGAGTTGTCGCAGACCATCGGGGCCGGGTTCGTGGTGCCGAAGCCGATGGGGAAGACCCGGACGCGGCGCAGGGCCGCCTCCTGGGCGGCTAGTTGCGGGTCGACGCCCTGGGTGTTGGCGCCGTCGGTGAGCACGACGATCGCGGCACCGGCGTACCCGGCCCCGCCGCCGCTGGGCTTCGCCCCGGTGGGGGCGACCGAGGGGTCGACCTCCGCGATCGCGTCGATCGAGGCGAGCATGGCCTGCCCGATCGCGGTGCCGCGGGACACGGTGAGGTTGTCCAGCGCCTCGATCAGCGACTTGGTGTCGTCAGTGGGAGGGACGAGCAGACCCGCGGTGCCCGCGAAGGTGACCAGGCCGATACGCGGCCCGCCCTGCTGCGACTCGATGAAGTCCGCAGCGGCCTTCTTCGCGGCGGTGAGGCGATTGGGGTCGACGTCGGTGGAACACATGGAGCCGGAGGTGTCGAGCGC
Organism: Nonomuraea guangzhouensis; assembly: GCF_019396345.1. Lineage (GTDB taxonomy): Bacteria > Actinomycetota > Actinomycetes > Streptosporangiales > Streptosporangiaceae > Nonomuraea > Nonomuraea guangzhouensis. The sequence goes on from NZ_JAHKRM010000012.1 coordinate 148,097, forward strand.
GAGCAGGATCGTCGCCGACGTCTGCGGCACCGGCACCGAGGCCTGCGGTCGCGCGGCGCCGACCGCGAGCAGGGTGAGCCCGGCGACGAACAGCGCCGGAGGGATCTTCCGGGTCCAGCGCGTACGACCGGGCAGGGCACTGCGTACGAGCGCGATGGAGGTGACGCGTACGGCGGCCCGTCGGCGGCGGCGCCGGGCCCACTCGCGGATGGCCCAGATCAGCGGGATGACCAAGACCGACAGCAGCGCCCACGGCCATGAGAACGACATTCAGATCACCCGTCCAGACCGGAGCACGGTGAGCGCCGCGCCCCCGGTGAGCAGCGCGAGGGCGAGCCCGATCAGCCCGCCGGCGAGGGGCAGCGGCTCGTCGGAGACGGTGAGTCGCAGATTGATCGTGTCGGCGATGCCGTCGAGCCGCGCGGCGTCGGCGGCGGGGTGGTAGGCGCCGCCGGTGGTCCGCGCGATCAAGGTGAGGGTGTCTTCTTCGAGCGAGGTCTGCAGGAGGTAGCCGTTGACCTTCACCGTCGCCCCGGCCGTGGTGCCGACTCCGACGGTGTGGATGTGCACGCCCGCCTTCTGGGCCACGGCGGCGGCCTGTTCAACGTTCTGGTCCTGGTTCTGGTCCTGGCCGTGGTTCTGGCCGTCGGTGAACATCACGATCGTCGCCGATGGCCAGTAGCCGATGTCGGGTGCGGTGCCGTCGCGGCCGATGGCCACCGGCTTGCCGGTGATCGCCGACAGCGAGGCGGTGATGGCCGTCCCCAGTGAGGTATTGCCGGTGATCTTCAGCCGGTCGATGGCCTTGAGCGCGACGGAGTGGTCGGCGTCGGGCCGTGCGGTGATGAGCGCGCCCTGCTCGAACGCGACAACTCCGATGTCGACGCTGCCGGGCTGCGCCGCCACGAACGCGCGGGCCGCCCGCTGCGCCGCCGCCAGCCGGGTGGGCGCGACGTCGTCGGCGCCCATGCTGTTGGAGACGTCCATGGCCAGGATGACGGTGCCCGCGGTCCGCGGGACCGGCAGCATGGCCGTCGGTCCGGCGGTGGCGATCGCGAGTACCGCGACGCCGGAGATCGTCAGGCCGATGCCGAGATGCGTACGTCGGCCGCCCGGCACGGCGACACCGGCTGCGGCGAGCGCGGCCGTCCGGCGGCGCGCCGAGACGACGGCCGCCCAGGCGAGCGCCACCGTGACGAGCAGCCCGACGGCCAGCAGCAGCGGGGAGGACAGGGTCATGGCGACCGCTCCCAGATACGGGCGACAAACTCGGTCATGGCGACCGCTCCCAGGCACGCGCGACGAACGCGGTCATGGCGACCGGTCCCGGGTTCGGGAGACGACCTCGACGAGTGCCTCGGCCAGGTCGCGGTCGGTGTCGATGCGGTGGACGGGCACCCCGGCCCGGCGCATGCCGGCCGCCAGCCGGGCGTCGCGGGCGTCGACGGCCTCGCGGAAGCGGACCCGGAGCAGCGGGTCGGCGGAGTCGACGACGAGTTGCTCGCCGGTCTCGGCGTCCTCGACCACGATCAGCCCGGCTTCGGGCAGTACGTCGTCGGCGGTGTCCACGATCCGCAGGGCGACCACCTCGTGCCGCCGGGCCAGGCGCTGGAGCGCGCGTTCCCAGTCGCCGTCGCCGATGAAGTCCGACAGGACGACGACGAGTGCGCGGCGCCGCGCGAGCCGCCCGGCCGCGTCCAGCATCTCCGCCAGGTCGGTGGTGGCGCCGCCGCGTACCGTGGAGGTGCGTTCCAGCTCGGCGCCGATCCGCAGCGCGTGCCGCCGGGAGGTGCCGGGGGGCACGACGCGCAGCATCCCGGTGTCGAACAGCAGGGCGCCGACGCGGTTGCCGCCCCGGCCGAACAGCCGGGCCAGGACGAGCGCGAGCTCGGCGAGCACGTCGTGCTTGCCACGCCCCGGCCGTCCGGCCGCCATCGACGCCGACCGATCCAGCACCAGCCACACCGTCAGCTCGCGATCCTCGGTGAACACCCGCAGGTGCGGCTCGTCCAGCCGCGCGGTCACGTTCCAGTCGATGTGCCGGGCGTCGTCGCCGTCGCTGTACGCGCGCAACCCGGTGAAGTCGATCCCGGAGCCGCGGTGCGCGGTGCGGTGGGCGCCCTGGAGCCGGCCGTCGAGCCTGCGGACGACCTTCCACTCCAGGCGGAGCAGGAGCCTGTCGGGGGCGGTGGCCATGGCTCAGCGATTCTGCAGGACGACGTCGGGCGCCCGGACGGCCCCGAGCACCCTGGTGATGATCGTGTCGGCGTCGACGTCGTCCGCGAGGGCCTCGTACGACAGCACGAGGCGGTGGCGCAGCACGTCGAGCGCGAGCTCGGACAGGTCGTGCGGCAGGGCGTAGTCGCGGCCGCGCAGGAACGCCAGCGCCCGGGCGCCCTTGACGAGCGCGATGGACGCCCGCGGGCTCGCCCCGTAGGTGACGTACCGTTCCAGCTCGCCGAGCCCGGCCGTCGCGGGGGAGCGGGTCACGGCGACCAGCCGTACCGCGTAGTCGACGATCGCCGGATCGACGTACACCTCCTGAGCGCGGGCGCGCATCGCGATCAGGTCCTCGGCCGTCGCCATCGGCTGCGGCGGCTGCGGCGGACGCAGTGCCCGGTCGACGATCGCCTGCTCTTCGGCCTGCGTCGGATAGTCGACGACCACCTTCATCATGAAACGGTCGACCTGCGCCTCGGGCAGCGGGTAGGTGCCCTCCGACTCGATCGGGTTCTCCGTCGCCATGACCAGGAACGGCTCGGGCACCCGGAACGTCTCCCGGCCGATCGTCACCTGATGTTCCTGCATCACTTCCAGCAGGGCGCTCTGCACCTTGGCGGGGGCGCGGTTGATCTCGTCGGCCAGCAGCAGGTTCGCGAACACCGGGCCGAGTTCGGTTCGGAACTCCCCGGAGTGCTGGTGGTAGACCCGCGTACCCACGAGGTCGGCGGGCACCAGGTCGGGGGTGAACTGCACGCGCTGGAAACTCCCGGCGATCGCGGCGGCCAGCGACCTCACCGCGAGCGTCTTGGCCAGGCCCGGCACGCCCTCGACGAGCAGGTGACCGTCGGCGATCAACGCGACGGCCATGCGCTCCAGCAGCACGTCCTGTCCGACGATCGTGTGTTTGACCTCGAACAGCACATGTTCGAGCGGATGGGCCGACTCGGGGGATCTGGTCGAGGTCATCTGCTGTTCCTTCTCGTGACGCTTCGTCGTGACGCTTCGTCGGGGCGGTTCGCCGGGGCGGTTCGGTCGTGGCGCTTCGGTCAGATCTGGGGCCCGCCCGGCGGGCCGTCGTCGTCGTCGCCCAGGGCCACGCCGATCGGCACCGCGAACGCGATGCCGGCGAACGCCTCGTCGCCTCCCGGGTCGGCCATCGAGACGACGATCCCGATGACCAGGCCGCGAGCGTTCAGCAGGGGACCGCCGGAGCTGCCCGGGTTGACGGAGGCATCGAACTGGATGAGCCCGCCCAGGTCGCCGTCATCGGCGGTCCGGTCGGCGGTCCGGTTCAGGCCCGACACGACGCCGGTGGAGACGCTGTAGGTCAGGCCCAGCGGATTGCCGATCGCCACGACGGGCGCGCCCACGGCCACGGCGCCGCCGAGCGTCGCCGGCACCACGATCTCCGGCAGCTTGGCGGGCTTGAGGGTCGCGACGTCGCGCTTGGGATTCGACGACACGACAGCGGCCTTCGCCTTGGTGCCGTCAGCGAACGTCAGATTGATGTCCTTCGCGCCCTTGATGACGTGGTGCGCGGTCAGAACCGTCCCATCCTCGGCCGCGATCACCCCGGTACCGAACGACTTCCCGGCCTGGATGACCACCACCGACGGCCCGACCCTCTTGTAGACGTCGGGCACCGTGAGCGTCGCACTGGGCGTCGGCGTCGCGCTCGGCCTGGGCGCGGCTGCTTCGCCGTTCCCGCCGCTACTTCCCAGCCAGTACGCCAGCACCGCCACGACGACAAGTGCGCCGCCCCCAGCGACAAACCGCCGAGCCCTCCCGGCCACGGCTCCCTGGGCCTCGGCCGCACCAGCCTCCTGCGGCACGCGCTCCATCGCCCCATAGTCATAAATCTCGGTCGAAAGTGCTACAAACTCCGCCTGTGAAGTCCCTGGGAACTGGTCCCGGCAGCCCGTTGCCTGACGAAGCCTTCGCCGCGGCGCTCGCTTACGTGGCTAGCCGTTGCTGCTCCGCACCGTGACGAATTGGGCGTTCTCCGCCCCGCTTGCGGCATCGTCCCCCATCCAATCGACGGTGTATATGTAGATTCCCTGCTGATCAGGGCGATCCTGGAAGCGGAACGACCCGCTCCTGGAGACCCGCACCGTGCCGAGTTCTGTGCTGACGCCGTCGGGGCTCGCACGTATCACCGTCACCGAGGGGCGTGTGGTAGGCGCCTTGTCACCGAACTTCAACTCGCCCGCGAAGCGGAGCCGCTTCCCGACGACCCCGTCAGTAGGTCCAGTCAAAGTGAGCGACGCCGATTGTTGGACGACCTTGACGGACACCGATGCGGTGCTGCCCCGAACGTCGGTGGAGCCGCCCCAGCTCACGTCGTAGGCAACCGTCCCGGAGACAGGCGGAGCGTCGGTGATGGTGAACGTACCGTCTGCCGCTGTTCGCGCGCGGCGGAGCGTCGCGCTGGTTCCGTCCGGCAGCCGGCGGGTCACCTCGAGCCGTTGCCTCCCCTGAGTCGCGCCGTCGGGCACGGTGAGCCGGCCGGTCAGGGTGAGCGGCTCCAGCGCTGTCCCCCTTTCCGGAGCCGTCAGAGTCACGTTCGACGGCAGCAGGGTGGCGTCTTCCAATCGCCACAGGCGAAGCCGGCCGGTGCTGGGGTTCAACAGCACGCTGAAGACGTCATTGCCGGCGATGGTGATGCTTCCACCGAGGATTCTGGGGGTCGGCCATCCGCTGGGGATCTTCTTCGTGTACGTGGTCGCCCTCGTGGCCACGTCGTACAGTTCGATGCCTCGATCGCCCAACCACCACCCGCCTGCGATGTGGGTGCCATCCGGGCTGACCGCCACGCCTACCACCTGGCCCTTGGCCGACGCGTCCTTGCCGTATTCTCGGACCTTCGTCAGGCTCGTGGTGTCCCAGGCCTCATACCCGTTCGAGAACGCCAGGACGGCCGTCGAGCCGTCCGGTGTGATGGCGAGGTCCCGCGGGCTGGGCAGACCGTAGGTGTCCCCGTCGATCTCACCGCGCAACGTGGCGGAACCGTTGCTCACGTCGTACACCAGGACATCGGCCAGATCATGGCGGGGGTCGCCGAGCACCAAGGTGTTTCCCGCGATGGCGATCAGAGGTGCGGTGGGCCGCCCGGTCACGAGCGAGACCGGTTGCGGCGCCGAGGCCGACACATCGAGACTGGCGACACCGCCGGTGTCCGGGTCGCACCCGTAGGCCGTCCAGAGCACCTCGCCGGACAGTGCCAGCTTGGTGGGGCATGGGTACGCCGCGAAGTCGATCCGCCGGGTGACCACGAGGGTCGCGGTGTCGATCTCGACGACCTCGTGCGAGTCATGCAGCGCCGCGAACACATGAGTGCCATCCGGTGCCGCCGCAAGACCTGCCACACCCGGCAGATCGGTGACCGCGCCGATCAGCGCACCATCGGTGTCCGTGACCACGATGCGGTCCTCGGCGGTCACGAAGACCTTGCCTCCTCCCGCGACCACATCACTGGGCGCGGTGATGCCGACGGACACGCCGAGGTCTGTTATCGAGTCGGCGGCCGAGGCCACAGGCGCCACGGCGATGACGAGGCCGGCCGTCATGGTCATGGTGCCCAGGAGGGCGCCTAATCGGCGTATGGACCGGACGACATCGGACCGTTTCGAGGGTGAGAAGCGCACGTGTACTCCACTCCGAGCATGACAAAGAAGAAACGAGGACGCCATGATCAAGCCAGAGAACCCAGGTCCGGTCAAGATCCATAATCAGTCACCGCTCAATCACGCGCGGGGACGCCGCACGCACGCGTATGTCGTTGCCCTCCTACCGCGTCGGTGTGAAGGACGAGGCGATCAGCCAGACGCCGCCGGCCACGATCACAACTGCGACCGCGAGATCCTTCGCCCGTCCGGGAACCATGCCTTTCCACTGTCCGCGGATCATGCTTCGCGCTAGGCGGACGGTCCCAGCCCAGGAGATCCGCACCCAGGGACTCCAAGCGGCCCACGCGACGAGGACCGCCGCGACAACCAGCGGCCACCGCACCGAATCGGCGAAAGACAGCTCGAAGTCGCCGCTGTCCTGGCCGACGTACATCGCGACGTCGAGCAGCGGAAGGAGGAGGAGAGACGCCGCGGCCGCGGTGCCACCCCAGCGTCCCCAAGCGGCGGCTCTCGCGGCCGCCGCCAACGCGACGAGGACAACCGGTAAGCCGATTCGGTCGGCCTCCCCCAATCCCCACGCGAGGTCGTCCCAGAACGACTCCGAAGGCTCCAGGTAGAAAGCGTCGGCCACCAGCATGTCGTATGTGACGATGCAGCGGTGGAACATCGCCGCCCACGCCGCCGCGCTCACGGCCCCCGCCCACAGGACGATCCCGTACGGTCTGCGGTGCAGGGGTGACCGAGCCGCCAGGAGCAGTGCCCCCGCGGCCACCGGATAACAGGCGATCAAGGGCCAGGGCGGTACGACCGCGCGTTCCTGCCCGGTGCATGGATCGGGGCCAGGCAGCAGAAACGCGGTGACGAGCCCGAACGCGAGTACGGTGCCGACCGCGGCGACAGCGGTGAGCGTGGCCCGACGCGACCCGCGCAGGAGAAGGCCGGCCACGACGGCCGGCAGCAGGAGAACGCCCCAGAACAGCAGCTCTCCCGGCACATTCTCCAGCGCGTACGGACCTTCCACCGGATAGGGCGCGGGGCCCGTCGCGGAACAGAACCACCCGACGCTCTGCCTGCCCACCCCGAAGGTCGTCAGGATCACCGGCCCGGCCGCGGCCGGAACGGCACCGAAGCGCAGCGCCGCCGCGGATCCCTGCATCACGGCACCTTCTCCCGGAAACGATCAATCCGGGTCAGGGTAGCGGGTGGCGTGCGGTGTCATCCGTCCAGGACGCCGGTGGGGACGACGGTTTCGTGCCGATTCCGCCGGGTGTGCATGTCCCAGAGGATCTCGGCCAGTTCGGCGGGGTCGGCGGCGGGCAGGTCGGGCACGGGTTCGCCCTGGGCTTGGCGCCGCTGGTAGTCGGTGTCGAAGGGGGTGCCCGCGATGCGTGCGCCGATGTACAGCATGCCGACGTAGACGCCCTTTCCGGAGACCTCGGCCGCGAGTGACTGGAGGTAGTTCCGCTGGGCGGCCAGGACCGTGGGCCAGCCGCTCATGTTCGGCCGGCCACGGACGGCGGCGGCCCCTTGGGCGCTGAGGATGGCGCCGTCGCGCCGTTCGACCATGGCGGGCAGGAACTCCCGGACCAGGGCCAGGAGTGTGTACAACGTGATCGGCATGCGGTCCTGAAGCCGCTCCGGGGTGAGGTCGACGGCGGGAACGAAGCCCGGGTCCGTGGGGACCGGGCCGTAATAGAGGGCCGTGGGGTTTCCGACATTCGCGCGGATCCGCTCGGCGAGCTCCGGGACGGCGCTGGTCCGGTCGAGGTCGGCGGTGATCACGTGGGCGGTGATGCCATCGGCGGACAGATCCCGGGCGAGCAGGTCCAACGGTTCCCGGCGGCGGGCGACCAGGACGACGTCGTAGCCTTCCTTTCCGTATCGGCGGGCGACGGCCTGGCCGACACCTGGACCGGTGCCGAACACTGCGATGGATTTCGTCATGCCGCCCAGCCAACCTCACCGGCGCCAAGACGATCCATGGGAGAACATCTGCAATACCTTTGTGATCGTCTACGCTGAGTGAGTGGACGTGCTGACGGACTTGCTGCACCGGGCCCACGCGCAGAACGCTCTGGTCAGACGGCTGATCCAGCGGCCTCCGTGGGGGATGACGTACGCCGACGCGCCGCCGCTCACGGTCGCAGCCACGCTCGGCGGCCATGCCTCGATCCGGCTCGGGGACTCCGCTCCCACACGTCTTGCCGCGGGGGACATCGCCCTGATCACCGACCCCGGCGGCTACACGATCTCGGACGCCCCGGCGACCGCGCCTCAGTTCGTGATCCGGGACGGGCGAAAGTATCTCCCTACCGGCGCACCGGTGGACCCCCGCCCGATGGCGGTCCCTCGCACGTACGGCGCCGACGTGCCCGGGGCCACCATCATGCTCCGTGGCGCGTACGAACTGCACGGCGACGTGGCCGCCCGTCTGCTGGGCCTGCTTCCGCCGCTGGCGGTCGTGCCCGCGGGGCCGCGTACCCGGGCCGCCCTCGATCTGCTCTCCGCCGAGGCCGCCCGCGACGAGCCGGGCCAGGACGCGGTTCTGGCCCGGCTCCTGGATCTGATCTTCGTGATCGCGTTGCGGGCCTGGTGCACCAGGCCGGAGGTGACGCCGCCCGCGTGGTACCGGGCGCTGACCGACCCGGCGATCGGCGAGGCGCTGCGCCTCATGCACGAGGAACCCGCCCACCGGTGGACGGTCGCCTCGCTGGCCGCCAAGGCCGGCATGTCCCGCGCCGCCTTCGCCCAGCGCTTCGCCACCCTGGCCGGTCAGCCGCCGCTCGGCTATCTCACCGACTGGCGCATGACCCTCGCGGCCGACCTGCTCCGCGACACCCGGCAGACCGTCGCCGCCGTGGCCCGCCAGGTCGGCTACCAGGATCCGTTCGCGTTCAGCGTGGCGTTCAAGCGCGCCCGCGGACGCACGCCCTCGGCCTGGCGCGGCTCGTTCTGATCAGCCATCGGTCGCCGTTTCTGTATACGGTGTAATCGTTAGTGTTTGCGGTGCAGACAGGGCGCCGGGCACACGCAGGAGTGGAACACCGACCGCGCCCGCTACGAGACGTACTGGGGCCCGCTCAGCATGCCGAGCCGACCACCTCGTAGTAGTTCTGTCCTGTTTGCCGCAGCGTCGTGGTGACGAACGTGTTCCACAGCCCCATCGCCTGGCCGGAGCCGTTTGCGTAGGCGTAGCCGCCGGACTGGTAGGCACGGCCCGCCTGGGTGTGCGCGTAATTGGTGGCGGTGAAGCAGGGCTGCGGCGACGGGGTGGGAGTGGGGGTCGGGGTCGGCGGCGCTCCGGTGTCGAGGCCGAAGAAGCGGGTGTCGTAGTACGCGGAACAGATGGTGTCGAGGAAGTAGGCGCCCGCCGTGCCGCACTGCTCCGCGGCGCCGCCCGGATCGACCGGCGTGCCGTGACCCATCCCGGCGATCCGGTAGAAGCGCACCTCACCGCTACCGTAGGTCTCCATCGTGGTCCCGCCCGGCAGGCTCGTCGTCGAGGCGGGCGTCTGTGACAGGCCGAGTACGTCGGTGAACTGGTCCCGGAGCTCGACGCCGTTGGCCTTGTTGACCACGTAGTCGGCCTGGCCGTGCCAGATGCTCACTCTCGGCCGCGGCCCGGTGTAGCCGGGGTAGGCGCCGCGTACCAGCGCTCCCCAGTCCTGCGGGGTCTTGGTGACCGGGCCGTTCATGCACGTGCTCGTCGAGGCGGGCGGGGAGCAGCGGTACGGCAGGCCGGCGACGACGGAGGCCGCGTCGAACAACTCCGGATACGCCGCCACCATGACCGCGGTCATCGCGCCGCCCGCGGACAGGCCGGTGATGGAGATCCGGCCGGCGTCGAGCTGGTAGGTGCTCGTCGCGTACGTCACCATCTGGGCGATGGACAGCGCCTCACCCTGGCCGCGCCCGATGTCGCCTTCCTGGAACCACTGGAAACAGTTCGACGGCGGCGTGGTGGCCTCGGGGAAGACCAGCGCGAAGCCGTACAGATCAGCGAATTTCCGCCAGCCCGAGTTGGTGTAGTAGGCGTCGGCGCTCTGCGTGCACCCGTGCAGCGCGACGACGGCGGGGGAGCCCGCGGGCAGGCCGTTGGGGCGGTAGACCCACATGTTCAGGGCGCCCGGGTTCGAGCCGAACCCCGTGACCCTCGTCAAGGAGGCCGCCCGGGACGGGCGGGCGACGGCGAGTACGGCGAGGACGAGGACGAGCGCCGTCATGGCCCTGACGACGGTCCGGCTGGGGAGCGGAAACATCGGCGACTCCGGAGTTCACACGCCTGGCGATTGCCCGTGACGGTACGTTCCGGGCGAACAGCCTGATATGTGGCACGCACCAGATTTCGCGGAGCCGGACATGTGCGTCCGGCCCATGCCACCCTTACCTGGAGGTCGGCGGGGATCCCGTCAGCGGACGTCGAAGTGGATGCCTTCGAGGAGGTCGGCGGTGGGCCGGTCCAGGACGTACGCGCCGGTGGCCGGGCCGGTCCGACCGCCCCGGACCCGCGTCAGCAGCGCCTCCCAGCGGCGATGGTGCTGCGCGAACGTCCGCGTCGTGACGACCCGCCCTCTGGCCTGCTGACCGGCCAGTGCGTCCTCGGGAGGAGCGTCCAGCAACAGCAGGTGGAACGGAACCGCCGACCGTCGTGCCAGCCAGGCGAACCCGTGCAGCACGACCGACCCGCAGCCGCGATTGTGCGCGATCACCGCGGACCCGCCCCGCAACGCCCGGCCGATGCGCCACACGTGCGTCGTGAACACCACCGCCGTACGCACCGGCTTGGGCGCCCAGCCCAGGCTCGTGCTCCACCGCAGCCGCGACTGCGCCGAGTCGATCACCACCACCGAGCCCGCCACGACCGGGCGGCTCTCGGTGCCGTCCAGTGCGTACAGGCGGCGCAGCAGTGTGGTCTTGCCGGCACCGGGCAGGCCGGTCAGGATCACCAGGGATCCGGCCGGATAGCGCAACGTCCCAGCGGCCTCCGGAGCCGCCGGCACCGAGATTGCCAAGATCCTCTCCCTCACCCCGATAGGACGGACACCCGCCTTGGTCACATTTTGCTGCATGTCAGGCCATAAGAGTGCAGCATTGGCGACCCTGCTCCTCTTGGGTACCGATCCCAGCGAGAGGCCGGGCTCGTTGTCGGGCCGCGTCGGGCTCTCCGGACGGAGGGCCGCTAGTATGGCTGGAAAGCGCTTTCAAGGAGGGCGTCCCATGATCCGCCAGGACTCACACTGATGACCCCCGTAACGCTGTGCCACACCGATCGCGGTGAGGGCGAGACCCTGCTGCTCGTGCACGGCTGGGGCGGTCATGCCCGTACCTGGGATCCCATCGCCGACGCGCTCCAGCCCGGCCACCGCGTGATCGCCGCCGACCTGCGGGGGCATGGGAAGTCGCCCGTGACCCTGGACGGCTACCGGCCCGCCGACCTGGCGGGCGACCTCGTCGCCCTGCTCGACCGCCTCGGCGCCGGGCCGGTCGTGGCGGTGGGGCACTCGATGGGCGCCCAGGTCGTCACCGCCATGGCCGTGGAGCACCCCGAACACGTCTCGGCGCTGGTCGTCGTCGATCCCGCCTACGGGGCCGACGCCGCCGAGGAGCGGCTGTTCGCCAAACGGCTGGCCGCCTTGCGGGCCGACGGCGCGCGGGCCGCCGTCCGTCAGCTCGGCACCTTGCCCGCCGCGGTACGCGACCAGTTGCTCGCCACGCCCGGCCATGTGCTGGCCGCCTGCTACGAGGGCATGTACCTGGGCCCGGACGCGTTCGGCGCCCGTCCAGCGACGCGCCGGTACCTGGCCAGGCGGACCCGCCCGGTCCTCTGTGTCCGCTCACTGAGCGAGCCGGCCGCCTGGGAGTCCTCGATCCCCGCGCCTTCCGGGTCACAGATGGTCACCTGGGACGGCACGGGGCATTTCCTGCATCTGGAACGCCCTCAGGCGTTCGTGGGCCTCCTCGGCCGTTGGCTCTCCACCCTGCGCCCCCACGCCCGCATCCGCGCCTGACCTGCCGTCGCAGAACAGCTCGCCGTTAGTCGCCTTCTCGCTGTCGTGCCCCGGGATGGGCGGTGACACCGAGTGCGCCACGTTGCTGATCCTTGTCCTGGACAGTCGAACGACAACTCCTGGGCGATCTGCAACGCCCCGAAGGGTGCCGGACACTAACCAGGGTGTCCGGCACCTTTCGGCAAGGAGACTCTGTGACACACCGAGATCGCTTCGAAGCGGTCTATGACGCGTACTACCCGGCGATACATCAGTACGCCGCCCGCCGTACCGGCTCCCCCGACGACACCGCCGACGTCATCTCCGAGACGTTCCTCACCGCCTGGCGGCGTATCGGCGAGGTGCCCGAGGGGGAGCGGGCGCTGTTGTGGCTGTACGGCGTGGCCCGCCGCGTGCTGGCCAACCAGAAACGCGGCGCCTCACGCCGGGCCGTGCTCGCCGAGCGGCTCCGTGACGAACTGGCCGCCGCCCGGCCGGGCACACCGGTCGATCTGGAGTACGTCCGCACCGCCTTCAACGACCTGTCCGAGCGGGACCGAGAGGTCCTGGCGCTGGCCTGCTGGGAGGAACTGACCAGCGAGCAGATCGCCAAAGTCGTGGGATGTACGGCGATCGCCGCCCGGACCCGGCTGCACCGGGCGCGCAAACGGCTGGCGACGACGCTGGAGCGGCAGCCGTCCTCGACGATCGTGATGGGGGAAGCATGAAGAACATCGACCACCTGGTGAAGGCCATCGATCCCACACCGTACGCGCCGGAACAGGGGCCTGGCGCGCGCGAACTACGTGCGGCGATCATGGCGACCTCACCTCCGCGTCGCCGGCTGTCCTGGCTCCCCGGAGCGGGGGCCCTTGGTCGCTGGCCCGTCCTGATCTCGGCGGCCACCGTCCTGGCCGTGGCCGTCGCCATCGGAGTCGGTCTGCCGTCCGGCGGTCCGGCCACCGAGTACGCCAACGCGGCCGTCTCCATCAAGAAGGCCGACGATCATTTCAGCGTCACCATCACCGACCCCGCGGCCGACTACCGGCGCTTCGAGGAGGCGTTTCGCGCGGTCGGGCTGGACGTCAGGGTGAAGGTCATCCCCGTGGCGCCGGACGAGGTGGGCACGCTGATCGGCCCGATCGTTCCGGAGGGCTTCAAATGGCACGGGAGCATCGGAGTACAGCAGGTGCGGCCTTGCGCGTCCGTCTTCTGCGGCAAGGTCTGGATGCCCGCCGACTTCCCTGGCCGGGTCGTCCTCGGAGTAGGACGCCCCGCCAGACCGGGAGAGCCCTACGCCGACAGCGATGACTACGCTCCCACCGACGAGGCACTGGACGGCTACAAGGTCCATGGCAAGACGGTCGCGGCGGTCCGCGCCGAACTGCACCGGCGTGGGCTGAAGGTCGGCTACCGCCTGCTGTGGGGCTATCGCGATGGCGGCTTCTTCCAGCAGGTCGTCACCGTGGACCGCGTCAAGGACGACTGGATCGTCGACGGCTCCCGCGACCACAGCTCGGACACGGTCGATCTCTACGTCGTCCCCGGTCCTGGTGCCGGGCCGGCTCCTGACCCGTTGAAGATCGGCTCTCCCCATTGGTACGACGACCTCACCGAATGAGAGGAATCACCGAGGTGCCTTCTGCGGCAAGCAGCCGCAGAAGGCACCTTTTCGTCCGGTGATCAAGCTCGTTGCCAGCCTTCAGGAAGGCCGGGAAGAGTGGCTCGCTGCTGGCTGGGCGCCGAGTCGTAGTAAAGGAAGAGCGCCCAGTCCCGCCCGTTGGTCGCGCAGGCCGAATGGTCCCACGTCCACCAGCCCTGACTGGCGCCCCATCTCCGCTGCGCCTCGCAGGTTCCCTCATCCGGATAGAAATTGAAGATGTACCAGACTCCTGGTGCCGCCGTATCCGAGCTCACGGCGGACGGAGCGCTGTCCGCCCACGTGGGCGCGGCCAGGGTCAGGCCGCCGGTTGCCAGGGCGGCCATGATGGCGAGCGTCGTCGCGGCTTTCTTGGGTTTCCGCATGGTTCTCTCCTGAATTGTCGCGTCGTAGGTCAGCGTCGTACGTCAGGGGGAAGGGTCATAGATGACCCAGAGAGCCCACCGGCCGTCGAGCGGCCGGCAGGTGAATCCGATCGCGCCGTTCCCGTGCACGTAGTCCCGGCCGACTTCGGCGCAGGCTTGCGCGCTGGAATACCAGCCGCCCCATTCTTGATGGCTGGCCACCTGCGCGGGGCCCGCCGAGCTGCTCTGCGCCGCGAATGCCGGGATTACTGGCGTCAATGCCAGGGCCAGGCCGACTGCACCGGTGGCTACGCGTCTTGCCATGCGATCGAGCATGTTTTCTCCCTTTTTTCGGTCAGCTGGGGATAGAGACGCTCAGACGATCTCCTACCTGTTCGGGAATCTGACGACCAGCGACGATCCCTGGCGAAAGAATCAGCGTTCCCGTGGCGGCGTCCGCGGGTGCCGCGAAGAGCGCCATGCCTGCGGCCAGTGCTGTCATCGCGATTAACCGGGCTGTCATTCTCAAGGCGGACCGTCCTTTCGTCGCGGATCTCTCCAGGATTTCTTATGTGGCGGCCATTCCGAGGCCACTCGCCGAAATCGTGGTCGCTGATCTGACTGTCGTGTTACTGACATGGGCCTGGCGCGGACTGGTTATGCGATGAAATGGTGTCTTAAGCCGGGAAAAAGCCGAATAAGTCGTCTCGGCTCGCCTGCCACAGTGACCGGGGAGGATGCCGTGAACGACGACACCGTGCTGGTGACCGGGGCGTCGGGTTTCCTGGCGGGCCACTGCGTCGCTCGGCTGCTCCAGGAGGGCTACCGCGTGCGGACCACCGTGCGTTCCGCCGCCCGGGAGCGGGAGGTCCGCGAGGCCATGGAGGTCGCCGGGGTGGCGGCGGGGCACGCGCTGTCGTTCGTGCTCGCGGATCTGACATCGGACGCGCACTGGGCGGAGGCCGTCGAAGGCTGTGCCTATGTGCTGCACGTCGCCTCGCCGTTGCCCGCCATCGCCCCGAAGGACGAGAACGAGGTGCTCGTCCCCGCCGTGGAGGGGACACTCCGGGTGCTGCGCGCGGCACGGGACGCCGGCGTACGGCGAACGGTGGTCACCTCCTCCTTCACCGCGATCGGCTACGGACACCCCGCCACCGACCGCGCGTTCACCGAAGAGGACTGGACCGACACCGGCGGCCCGAGCGTCACCCCGTACGTCAAGTCCAAGGTGCTGGCCGAACGCGCCGCCTGGGACTTCATCGACCGTGAGGGCGGCTCGCTGGAGCTGGCCGTGGTCAACCCGGTAGGCATCTTCGGGCCCGTACTCGGCCCGCACCTGGCCACCTCCGTCGGCCTGATCAAGAGCCTGATGGACGGGCGGCTGCCGGGCGCGCCGGACCTGTCCTTCCCGGTGGTCGACGTCCGTGACACCGCCGACCTGCACCTACGGGCGATGATCGATCCCGGCGCCGCCGGCCAGCGGTTCATCGCCACCGCCGGGGACACCGTCTCCCTCCACCAGATCTGCCTGACCCTGCGGCAGCGGCTCGGCGAGGGCGCCCGAAAGGTCCCGGCCCGCACGTTGCCGAGCTGGTTAATCCGCTTCGCCGCCCGCTTCGCGCCCGCGCTGCGCGGGATCGCCGGCGACCTCGGCCTCGTCCGGCACGTCGGCAACGCCAAGGCCCGCACCGTCCTGGACTGGCGGCCGCGCTCCAGCGAGGACAGCGTCACCGCGACCGCCCAGAGCCTGCTCGACCTCGGCCTGGTCAAGCAGGCCAAGCGTCCCTGACGGACGGGCACCGGTAAGTCTCAGGTTGCGCGCGGATTTCATTGACATGGCGGTGGCGTAATCGTACGGTCTGTCGTATGTCTAGTCAGTCGCGAATAGATATTCAAATGCCCTTGTTCGGTGCCGGCATCTGGCACTTCGGCCGGTACGTCGACCGCTACGCGACCGACGGCTACGGCCCGCCGGTGGACACCCTCGGCGCCATCGAGCTGGCCGGGCAGGTGGGCGAGCTGTCCGTCGTGGACCTGACCTACCCGTTCGACCCGGTGGACCTCCCGGTCGAGCGGGTGGAGGAGGCGCTCAAGGGCAACGGGCTGCGCGCCATCGCGGTGACCCCCGAGATCTACACCCGGCGTTTCTCCCGTGGCGCGTTCACCAACCCCGACGAGGGAGTACGCCGCCAGGCGATCGACTTGGTGTCCGAGGCCGCCGAGGTGGCCAGGCGGCTGGGCTGCGACTACGTGAAGCTGTGGCCGGGACAGGACGGCTGGGACTACCCGTTCCAGGCCGACCACGCCGAGCTGTGGCGCCTGTCGCTGGACGCGGTGCGCGAGCTGGCGACGAACTTCCCCGACCTGCGTTTCGCCATCGAGTACAAGCCGCGCGAGCCGCGTAACACGATGGTGTTCTCCTCGGTGGCCAAGACGTTGCTGGGGATCGAGGAGATCGGCCTGCCCAACGTCGGCATCCTGCTCGACTTCGGCCACTCGCTCTACGGCGGCGAGTCGCCCGCCGACGCGGCGCGGCTGGCGATCTCGCGCGGGCGGCTGTTCGCCATCGACGTCAACGACAACTACCGGGGCTGGGACGACGACATGGTCGTCGGCTCGGTGCACCTGACCGAGACCTTCGAGTTCTTCCACGCCTTGCGCGAGGCCGGCTGGGACGGGGTGTGGCAGCTCGAC
Source organism: Nonomuraea guangzhouensis (assembly GCF_019396345.1). Lineage (GTDB taxonomy): Bacteria > Actinomycetota > Actinomycetes > Streptosporangiales > Streptosporangiaceae > Nonomuraea > Nonomuraea guangzhouensis. The sequence continues at coordinate 164,631 of NZ_JAHKRM010000012.1, forward strand.
CAGTTCCCGTTCCGTGAGGACTCGGTCGAGGCGGCCCGCGCGGGGATCCGCGTGATGAAGGCCATCCACCGCGCCCTCGGGATCGTCGACCGTGAGGCCCTGGCCGCCGCGCAGCGGGCGCAGGACGCGCTGGCGGCCCAGCGCATCGTCCAGCGGGCGCTGCTGAGCGTCATGGCGGATCAGTGATGGCCCTGCTTCCCCCGGACGCCGCGCGGTCGGCCGGCTACCGCGAGCTGACCGCCCGGATCCGGCGGGCCGCCCAGCCCGACCGCGAGGCGGAGCTCGCCCGGGTGGCCACCGACGTGCGCCGGAGCGTCGTCCGCATGATCGACCGCGCCCGCATGGGCCACATCGGCGGCGACCTGTCGGTCACCGACATCCTGGTGACCTGCTTCTACGGCGTCATGTCAGTGGACCCGGAACACCCCCACTGGCCCGGACGCGACCGTTTCGTGCTGAGCAAGGGCCACTGCGCCGCCGCCCTGTACTCCACCCTGGCTCACTGCGGCTTCTTCGACACCGCCGAGCTGGACACCTTCATGGCCCCGCTGTCGGCGCTCAACGGGCACCCCAACAAGGTCAAGGTGCCCGGCGTGGAGACCAACACCGGCGCCCTGGGCCACGGCCTGCCCGTGGCCACCGGCTGCGCGCTCGCCGCCAAGATGGACGGCGCGTCCTGGCGCACCTTCGTGGTGCTGGGTGACGGAGAGTTGCAGGAGGGCAGCAACTGGGAGGCGGCGATGGCGGCCGCGCACCACGGGCTGTCGTCCCTGACGGCCGTCGTCGACCGCAACCGCCTCCAGCAGGGGGCCAGGACCGAGGACACCAACGCCCTGGACTCGCTGCCCGACAAATGGCGCAGCTTCGGCTGGGAGGTACGCGAGGTAGACGGCCACGACCACCTGGCCCTGCTGGAAACCATGAGCGGCTCGTCCACCGGGCGTCCGGTCGCGGTCATCGCCAACACGATCAAGGGAAAGGGCGTGTCGTTCATGGAGGACCGGGTGGAGTGGCATCACAAGGTGCCCACCGCCGAGCAGGTCGAGACGGCGCTGGCGGAGCTGGCCGGATGACCGTGACCGACCAGCGGGCGACGTTCGACTGCCGTCAGGCCTTCGCCGAGGAGCTCATCTCCCTGGCGAGCCAGGACGAGCGGATCGTCGCCGTCTGCAACGACTCCGTCGGCTCCAGCAACCTCGTCGGCTTCCGCGAACGCTTCCCCGAGCGCCTCATCAACGTCGGCATCGCCGAACAGGACCTCGTCGGGGTGGCGGCCGGGCTGGCCAACGGCGGGAAGATCCCGTACGTCTGCGCCGCGGCGCCGTTCCTCACCGGCCGCGCCCTGGAGCAGATCAAGGCCGACGTCGCCTACAGCGAGGCGCACGTCGTCCTGTGCGGTCAGAGCCCCGGCATGGCGTACGGCGAGCTCGGGCCCACCCACCACTCGATCGAGGACCTGTCCTGGGTCCGCGCGGTCGCCAACCTCGACGTCATCGTCCCCTCGGACCCGGTGCAGACCCGCGCCGCCGTCCGCTGGGCCGCGTCGGCGCGACGGCCCGTCTACCTGCGCGTTCCCCGCTTCAAGGTGCCGGAGGTGACGCCTCCTGACGCGCCCTTCGCGCCGCGCAGGGCCGTACTGCTGCGGGACGGGCACGACGTCACGGTGATCGCCATCGGCTCGCTCACCTCGCGCGCGCTCGAGGCCGCGGACCGGCTGCGGGACGAGGGCGTGTCCGTACGCGTACTGAACACGCCCTTCCTCGACCCGATCGACGAGGACGCGATCATCGCGGCGGCCAGGGAGACGCGCGGGATCGTCACCGCCGAGGAGGCCACCACCAGCGGCGGCCTGGGCGCCGCGGTCGCCGCGGCGGTCGTCACCCATCAGCCGTGCCCGATGCGGATCCTCGGCGTGCCGCGCGTGTTCGCGCCCACGGGGGACACCGCGTTCCTGCTGGATCACTTCCGGCTGTCGGCCGACGGGATCGTCGCGGCGGTGAAGGACGTGCTCGGTCATGGCTAGCGGCCCGCTCATCCTGGCCATCGACCAGGGCACCAGCTCCACCAAGGCGCTGCTCGTGGACGGGGGCGGCCGGGTGGTCGCGCGCGGCACCGCGCCGCTCGCCGAGCGGCAGCCCCGGCCCGGCTGGGTGGAGCAGTCGCCGGACGAGCTCTGGGAGAGCGTACGGCTGGCGGTGAAGGCGTGCGTCGACCCGTCGGAGGCGGGCAGGATCGCCGGGGTCGGCATCAGCAACCAGCGCGAGTCGCTGGTGCTCTGGGAACGCTCCACCGGCCGGCCCGCCGGCCCGCTGATCAGCTGGCAGGACCAGCGGACCGTCGCCCAGTGCCGAGAACTGGCCGCCACGGGCGCCGGTGACCTGGTGCGCTCGGTCAGCGGGATGCCGCTCGACCCGATGTTCTCGGCGCTGAAGGCCCGCTGGCTGCTGGACGCCTACGACCCCGACCGGCGCCGGAGCCTGGCGGGCGAGCTGTGCCTGGGCACGGTCGACTCCTGGCTGCTCAGCCGGTTCGGCGGCGACCACGTCATCGAGGCCGGGAACGCCTCCCGCACCCAGCTCCTCGACGTGCGGGCCGGGCAGTGGGACGAGCGGCTCCTGGAACTGTTCGGGGTGCCGCGGCAGGTGCTGCCCCGGGTGGTCGCCTCGAACGGTGACTTCCCGGCGGTGCGCGGGCTGGACCCGGTGCCCGACGGGGTGCCGGTGCTGGCCGTGCTGGGCGACTCGCACGCGGCGATGTTCGCGCACGCGGGGTGGCGGCCGGGCGTGGTGAAGGCCACGTACGGCACCGGCTCGTCGGTGATGGCCATCGGCGACGGCGGCGACGCTGCCGGGCTGTGCCGGAGCATCGCCTGGGACCTCGGCGGCCGGGTGCTCGCCGTCGAGGGCAACATCCGCGCCACCGGGCGCGCGGTCAGCTGGCTGGCCGAGCTGTTCGGCGTCACCTCCGAGCGGCTGCTGGCCGAGACCGGGGACGACGAACCGGGCGGCGTGCACCTCGTGCCCGCGTTCGGCGGGCTGGGCGCGCCCTGGTGGGAGCCCGACGCGACGGCGGTGCTCACCGGCCTGACCGCGGGCACCCGGCGCGGGCAGCTCGTGGCCGCCGCGCTGGAGTCCGTCGCGTTCCAGGTGGAGGACGTGGTGGCGGCCGTCGAACGGGCCACCGGGCAGGTACGGGTGCTCCTGGCCGACGGCGGTCTGACGCGCAGCGCCCGGTTGATGCGGTCGCAGGCCGAGATCTCCGGCCGCGTGGTCGTCCGGTCCGGCGAGCACGACCTGTCCTGCCTGGGCGCCGCCGACGCCGCCGCGCTGTCGGCCGGGCTGTGCACGTACGGCGAGCTGGAGGCACGGCCACGGCCGGCGGAGGAGTTCCGCCCGGAAGGCGACCCGGGCGAACGCGCCGCGCGCCTGGCCGCCTGGCACGAGGCCGTCGACCGCGCCCGCCCGCCGGGCCCGCGCCCGGCAGGAGACAGGCCGGCCCATGGGGAGAGGAGCAGCACATGACGGGCACATCGCCAGCCGCGCGCCGCCGATGGCCGGTGCGGTGGATCGCCACCGGAGCCGTCGCCGCCCTCGTGGTGGCCATGGCGCTGAGCACCGAGTACCGCTCCGCGGACTCGGCGAGCGCGGCGGCGCCGAAGACGTTCGACCCCGCCACGTTCGGCGCCGAGAACTACGAGGCCAAGGTCGTCCCCGCCATCCAGAAGAGTGCCGTCGAGTTGCCCGTCCTGCTGAAGGCGATCACCGCCGACAAGGACGCGGCCGGCGCCAAGTACGGCAAGCGCCAGGGCACCAGCCCCTACAACTTCGCGGTGAAGGCCACGGGCGTGGCCGGCGAGGCGAGGTCGGGCCTGCTGCCGGTGACCGTGGACGGGCTGCCCGACGGCACCCGGGTGTCGATCCAGATCGGCCCGGCCATCAACGGCACGGCCCTGCGGGACGCCGCCGGATACATCACCTTCGGCCAGTTCGTGAACCAGGTGGAGTACGCCGACGCCGCGACCGCCCTCAACAACCAGATGCGGCAGAAGCTGCTGACCGGCCTCGACGCCGCCGCGCTGAAGGGCAAGAAGATCGCCTTCACCGGCGCGTTCAGCCTCCTCACGCCCGCCACCGTGACGATCACCCCGGTGGCGATCTCGTGACCGGCCACGTGCTGCGGGCCTGCGACGTCACCAAGGTGTACGGCGGGACGCACGCCCTCAAGGGGGTCGATTTCGGCGTCGCCGCCGGGCGGGTGACCGCGCTGTTCGGCGAGAACGGCGCCGGCAAGTCCACGCTCATGAAGATCCTCGCGGGCATCGAGCACCCCACCACGGGCTACGTGGAGCTCGACGGCCGCCCGGTCGAGCTGGTCTCCTCGCGCGACGCCGCCGACCACGGCATCTCGATCATCCACCAGGAGCTGAGCCTCTGCCCGAACCTCAGCGTCCAGGACAACCTGTTCCTGGCCCGTGAGCTGCCCGGCCGGTTCGGCGCGGTCGACAGGAAGGCCCAGCGCGAGGCCACCACGGCGGTCCTGCGCCGCCTGGAGGAGGACGTCGATCCCGACGGGCTCGTCGGCGACCTGCGGCTCGGGCAGCAGCAGATCGTCGAGATCGCGCGGGCCCTGCTCCAGGACGCCCGGGTGCTGATCATGGACGAGCCCACGTCGGCGCTCACCGCACCCGAGGTGGAGGTGCTGTTCCGGGTCATCAGGGAGCTGACGGGCAGCGGCGTCGCCGTCGTCTACATCTCCCACCACCTCGACGAGGCGCTCGACATCGCCGACGACGTGGTGGTCCTGCGCGACGGCCGCCTGGTCGCCACGGCCGGCGCCGCCGAGGTGGACATCCGCTGGATCGTCGAGCGGATGGTCGGCCGCGACCAGGACGCCCTGTTCCCACGGCGCGAGCCGGTGCTCGGCGAGGACCTGCTGACCGTGCGCGACCTCATGGTCGCCGACCCCGCGAACCCCGACCGGCTGGCGATCGACGACGTCTCGCTGACCGTGCGCGCCGGCGAGATCGTCGGCGTGTACGGCCTGATGGGCTCGGGCCGTACCGAACTGCTCGAAGCGCTCGCGGGCCGGATCGCGCCCGCGTCCGGGCAGGTGGAGCTGGCCGGCGAGGCGCTCGACGGGAGCGGCATCCGTGAGCGCATCGGCAGGGGAGTGGTGCTGGTCCCCGAGGACCGGCAGCGCGACGGCCTGGTCCAGACCATGTCGGTGGGGGAGAACCTGTCCCTGGCGGGCCTGCGCTCGTTCGTCCGCGGGCTGTTCGTCTCGGCCGACCTCGAACGCGGCGCGGTCGAGCGGACCATCGCCGACATCACCGTCAAGGCCAGCGGACCGAAGGCGGCCATCGGCTCGCTCAGCGGCGGCAACCAGCAGAAGGTGGTGATCGGCAAGGCGCTGCTCACCGGCCCCAGGGTGCTGCTGCTGGACGAGCCCTCGCGCGGCGTCGACGTGGGCGCCAAGGCCGACATCTTCGAACTCATGGCGGCCCAGGCCCGGCAGGGTCTCGCCGTCCTGTTCACCACCTCCGACGCCGAAGAGGCCCTGCACATCCCCGATCGGCTGCTGGTGCTCGCCCGCGGCGCCGTCGCAGGGGAGTACCGACGCGGCGAGCTGACCCGGGAGGAACTGATGAGCGTGTCCGACGGCGGCACCGTATGAGCAGCCAGGGAACCACCACCGCCCGCGTGGCCCCGGACCCGCCCCAGCCGCCCGAGGCGGCCGCCAGGGCCCGGCGGCTGTCGCTGCTGAACGTCGCCTTCGAGCTGCGTGCCTTCATCGCGCTGGCCGTCCTCATCGTGGTCTTCGGCCTGCTGTCGGACTCCTTCCTCACCGTGGACAACCTGATCACGATGACCAAGCACGTCGCCATCAACGGCGTCATCGCCCTGGGCATGCTGCTGGTCATCCTCAAGGGCGGCATCGACCTGTCGGTGGGCTCCATCGTGGGCCTGTCCGGGGTCGTCGCCGGCGAGCTGCTGCAGGGCGTCCCGCTCGGCGGCGTGATCGCCTACCCGCCCGTGTGGGTGGTGATCGTGCTGTGCGTCGCGGTGGGCATGGGGGTCGGGCTGCTCAACGGCGTGCTGGTCACCCGGTTCAACGTCGCGCCGTTCATCGCCACGCTCGGCATGCTGTACGTGGCCCGCGGCGCGGCGATGCTCATCTCCAACGGCGCCACCTATCCCAACCTGGGTGGCAACCCCGCCCTCGGCAACACCGGCTTCGACCTGCTCGGCAGCGGGCGGCCGCTCGGGCTGCCCACCTCGATCTGGATCATGATCGTGCTCGCGGCGGCGGCCGTGCTGCTGCTGGCCAAGTCGCCCTTCGGCCGGTGGCTGTACGCGACGGGCGGCAACGAGCGGGCCGCGGACCTGTCCGGCGTGCCGATCCGCCGGGTCAAGACCATCGTGTACGTGGTCTCCGGCGCCTGCGCCGCGATCGCGGGCCTCATCATCGCCTCGGAGCTCACCTCGGCCGCCCCGCAGGCGGGTGAGACGTACGAGCTGAACGCGATCGCCGCGGTGGTCATCGGCGGCGCGGCGCTGAGCGGCGGCCGGGGCACCGTGCGCGGGACGCTCGTCGGCGCCTTCGTGATCGGTTTCCTCGCCGACGGCCTGGTGATCCTGGGCGTCTCGACGTTCTGGCAGATCCTCATCAAGGGCGCCGTGATCATCCTCGCTGTGATGCTCGACCAGGGCCAGCAGCGGTTCAAGCGCAGGGGCGCCGCCGCATCGGCGGTCGCCGCGAGCGTCCGGCCCACCTAGCCCGCCCACCCCTATCTGGAGGTCGTCCATGTCCGCTGCCCCAAGACCGGCCCGCCGCCTGCTCGTCGCCCTGTCGCTCCTCGCCACCGGCTCCCTGCTGGCGGCGTGCGGAGGTGGCGGCGGTGGCGGTGAGCAGAAGGCCGCCGCCCCGTCGTCCGCGACCAGCGCCGGCACGGCCGGCGGGCTCATCGCCATCATCACCCCCTCCCACGACAACCCCTTCTTCAAGGCCGAAGCCGACGCCGCCAAGACCAAGGCCGAGGCGCTCGGCTACGAGACGTCCGTGGCCTCCCACGACGACGACCCCAACAAGCAGAGCGAGCTGATCGACGCCGCCATCTCCCGCAAGGCGAAGGCGATCATCCTCGACAACGCCGGCGCGGACGCCTCGATCGGCCCGGTCCGCAAGGCCGTCACCGGCGGCATCCCCGTCTTCCTGATCGACCGCGAGATCAACGCCACCGGCGTGGCGACCGCCCAGATCGTCTCCAACAACGCCCAGGGCGCGCAGCTGGTCGCCCAGTCGTTCGTGGAGAAGATGAAGAACAAGGGCAACTACGTCGAGCTGGTCGGCAAGGAGTCCGACACGAACGCCAGCGTCCGCTCCAAGGGCTTCGCCGACGTGATCTCCCAGTACCCGGACCTCAAGCAGGTGGCCAAGGAGAGCGCGAACTGGGACCAGCAGGAGGCCTTCACCAAGATGGAGACCATCATCCAGAAGAGCCGTGACATCCAGGGCGTCATCGCCGGCAACGACACCATGGCGCTCGGCGCGGTCGCCGCGCTCAAGGCCGCCGGCCTGCTCGGCAAGGTGACGGTCGTCGGCTTCGACGGCAGCCCCGACGCCATCGCCGCCGTCAAGGCCGGTCAGATGCACGCGACCGCGCTCCAGCCCGCCGCGCTCGGCGCGCAGAGCGCCGTCGAGCAGGCCGACCAGTACATCAAGACCGGCAAGGCGAGCAAGGAGGAGAAGCAGTCCATCGACTGCGAGCTGGTGACCGCCGAGAACGCCGACGACTACGGCGTTTTCGCCAGGAAGTAGCAGCCCCGAGGGGGACGCGCGAGAGTCCCCCTCGGACAGGCCGAACGGTAGGCTGGAACATCGATTCACGGGGTGCGGGGAGGCGGTGGCCGGTGGTCCCGAGTCTGGGACAGGGGCGCGGGGTGAGCACGGAGCATCTGCGGCTCCTGGCCAGGGTGGCCCGCATGTACCACGAGCAGAGCATGCGGCAGCCCGAGATCGCCGCGGCGCTCAGCATCTCCCAGCCCCGCGTCTCCCGCCTGCTCAAGGAGGCGGTCACGCGCGGCATCGTGCGCACGGTCGTCGTCCTGCCCGACGGCGTGCACACCGAGCTGGAAGAGGAGCTGCAGCGCCGCTACGGCCTGCGCGACGTCGTGGTGGTCGACATCGAGGACGCCCGCGAAGACGCCATCCCGTCGCTCGCCTCGGCCGCCGCCGCCTACTTCGACGCCACCTTCACCGGCGGCGACGTCATCGGCATCTCCTCTTGGAGCGAGACGCTGCTGGCCACCGTCGAACGCATGCAGCCCAAGAACACCCAGGTCGCCGACCGGGTCATGCAGCTCGTCGGCGGCGTCGGCAGCCCCGAGGCGCAGGTGCACGCCACCCGGCTCATCGGCCGCCTGGCCGACATCACCCGCGCCCGCCCCGTCTTCGTCCCCTCGCCCGGCGTCGTCGGCACCGCCGCGATCCGCGACGCGCTGCTGGAGGACCCCGGCGTGGTCGACGTCATGGCCCAGTGGCGCGACCTGACCGTCGTGCTGGTCGGCATCGGCAGCCTCGAACCCTCGCCCCTGCTGCTGAGCAGCGGCAACGCGGTCAAGCAGGCCGACCAGGAGGAGCTGCGCTCGCTGGGCGCCGTCGGCGACGTCTGCCTGCACTTCTTCGACGCCAAGGGCAGCGCCGTCGACTCGGCCTTCGACCGGCGGGTGGTCGGCATCGACGTACGGGCCTTCCGGGCCGTCGAGCGGCGCGTCGCGGTGGCGGGTGGCCTGCGTAAATACTCGGCGATCAAGGCCGCGCTGGACGGCGGCTGGGTCAACGTCCTCATCACCGACCTCCACGTCGCCGAGCGTCTGCGTGCCGAGGCGAGCTAGGCCGCGCGATCTATTTTTTCAAGATCCGCCCTTTTTGACCTCTCTTCCGTACACGTTTCGACAGTTGAACGCGGAAGGAGAAGCCAATGACCCCACTGCGATCCGTCCCGCGAACACACCCCCAGCATGCCTGGCCTCTGTGCGACGACGCGCAGGCCGTCCGGTATGCCCGAACGGTCGTCCGTGACGCTCTGACCGGACTGGAACTGAGTCCGGATCTCGTCGATGACGCCGTGCTGATGGCCAGCGAATTGGTGACAAATGCCTTCCTGTATGGAGAGGCACCCTATGAGCTGGTGCTCCACACCGATCCCGAGGAGATCGTGTGCATGGTGGTGGACTGCGGTTCACCGCTACCGGTGGCCCGTGTCGTCGAGGCCGACAGCGAGCGTGGGCGGGGACTGTGCATCGTCGCCGCGCTCTCCGAAGGCTTCTGGGGATGCCATCCCCAGAAGCACGTCACCAGTCCCGGGCGCATCGGGAAGGCGACGTGGTTCGCCTTGCCGTACCGGCGTTCTGGGATGCCGGCCGTACGGCGGGGCGGGATGTCCGTGGCGAGCGGGCCCGGTAGCGCCGCCTAGCGCTGGAGCGGGAGGGGAACGGGCGCTGTGGGGGCGCCTGTTCGATCCGTTGGTCGAAACGCGAGATTAATGCGATGCCGTGGCCGGGAGCCGCGTGGTTGGATGTTCCATGGACGCCTCTCGCTTGATGATGTGCCTGGCAGACGAATACGCGTTGCTCAGAGCCGCGGTCTCCGCCGCGCCGGACGCGGCGCCGGTGCCGAGCTGTCCCGGATGGACCACCGCCGATCTGGTCGCGCACGTCACCGAGGTCTATCTGCACAAGGCCGAGACGATGCTGCGCGGGGAGTGGCCGGAGCCGTGGCCGCCCGATCTGTCCGGTGAGGAGCCGCTGGCGGCGCTTGAGCGGTCCTATGCCGAGTTGGTGGCGGAGTTCGCCGCGCGGACCCCGGACGAGCACGCGCTCACCTGGTACGAGCCCGACCAGAGCGTCGGGTTCTGGATCAGGCGCATGGCGCAGGAGACGGTGATCCACCGCGTCGACGCCGAGCTCGCGGCCGGCTTGCCCGTGACGCCCGCCGCCGCCGACCTGGCCCTCGACGGGGTGGACGAAGGGCTCAAGGTGATGCTCGCGTACGACTTCGCCCTCTACCCCGAGGACTTCGCCGAGGCCGTGCCCGACAAGCCGAAGGGGGCGGCCATCGCGGTCGTCGGCGGGGAGCGCGCCTGGCTCGTCCGATCGTCGCCCACCGAGATCATCGTCGAGGACGAGACCGCCGACCGGGCGGCCGAGCAGGCCGAGACCGTCGTGTCGGGGTCGCCCGACGAGCTGTTGCGCTGGGTGTGGGGCAGGGGCGGAGAGGTGTCGGTCACCGGCGACCCCGGCCATGCCGCCTACCTGCGCAAGCTCGTCTCTCTCGCGACCCAGTAGCACGGTCCCGGCCGCATCGGGTGCGGCCGGGAGGCGGCGGGACTTACAGCCCGCAGAGCTCCGAGAGGCTCTTGGCGGACTTCTGGCTGTTCTGGGTGGGCGTCTGGGTCGGCTTGGCGGCGTACGAGCGCGAGGGCTTGACCGTGGGCGTCCCGGGCGAGGACGTGACGTCCGCCGCCTGCGCGGTCCGAGCCGTCCGGGTCGAGTCGGCGATCGCCTTGGCCGCGGCCAGCCGGATCTTGTGCCAGTCGGGACGCCCCGACAGGAACTCCGGCGGCACGAACTGCAAGCTGGTGATCTTGGCGCTCTTCACCTTGACGGCCAGCCCCACGAGCGGCTCCACCAGCTCCTGCGGGATGTTCGTCTGCGCGAGCCGTTTCGTCGCATCGGCGATCTTGCCGAAGTTCAAAATGATCTTGTCGGGTGTCGCCTGCTGCGCGAACGCGCCGATGACGCAGCGCTGGCGGGCCATGCGGGAGAAGTCGTCGCTGTCCACCCGCGACCGGCCGTACCACAGGGCCTGCTCGCCGGTCAGCTTCTTGTAGCCCGCCTTGATCACGCCCGCGGTGCCGTAGTGGCCGCCCCACTTGATGTCGCGCTCCACGCGGATCTTGAGGCCGCCGATGGCGTCGACCAGGTCCGCGAAGCCGTACATGTTCATCATGGCGTAGTAGTTGATCTTCAGGTTGAGCGTGTAGCCGATGGCGTCCATCAGCGCCCGCGGGCCCCTGTTCTTGCCGCCCATGACCTGCGGGTTGTCAGTGGCGTACTGCCAGACCTCGTTGAGCAGGCCGCCGTTGGGCAGCTCCGCCATGAAGCCGTTGGGGAACTGCTTGCGCAGCGGCGAGGTCGGCGGGAAGTGCACGTGCTGCAGGTTGCGCGGCAGGCTGAACAGGACCGTGTTGCCGGTCTGGATGTCCACGCTGGCGATCGTCATGCTGTCGGTACGCACGCCGGTACGGTCACCGGCCGCGTCGCCGCCGATCAACAGGAAGTTCACCCGGTCCTTGCCGTTCCAGGGATCGTCCTCCTTGACCGGCGCGATGCTCGGGTCGTCCGTGCTCTCGGCGATGGGCTTGAAGATCTTCTGGGAGGCGTTGCGTACGGTCTGGACGGCACTCGCGGTGAGGGCGAAGGGAGCCATGACCGAGACGCAGAGCACGCCGACCACGATGCCGGAGATGATCTGGCCCTGCTGGTTCAGCCGGTTGGGGCGGAGCGCCACGTACGACGTCACGATGATGGCGAACCAGATCAGCGCGAGCACCGAGGCGACGACGATGATCGTCATCTGCCCGTTGGCGCCGGCGAACACGGTGAGGTCGGACAAGTTGCGCGTCAGCCCGTACGCCGCCCCGGCCGCCAGCAGCACCACGTAGATGCCGAGCATGATCATGCCGGTACGGCGCCGTCCGGCGCGCAGGTGGGCGACGCCGGGCGCGAAGGCGGACAGCAGGGTCCAGCCGAGCACGGAGCCCAGGGTGAGCGGCTTGGCGAACTGCGGCGCCCCCGAGCCCGGCCGGGGCCGCGGCTTGGGCCGCCCGGCACCGGGAGACGCGGGACCGTGGGCGCCCGTGCCGCCCGAACCTTTGCCGCCCGAACCCTTGCCACCCGGAGCCTTCCCACCGGGGCCCTTCCCACCTGGAGCCTTCTCGCCCGGACCGGTGCCGCTCGGACCGGTGCCGCCCGGACCGGTGCCGCCCGGACCTGTGCCGCTCGGACCGGTCGGGTGGGCGCCGGCCGGATGGGTGCCGTGGATGCCTGCGGCTGGGGGGCCCTCTGCGGGGGAGTCGTCCTGCGGTCCGTCGTCCGCGTCCGTTTCCTCGCCCGAGGGGCTGGTGCCCGAACCGTTTCCCGTTCCGGCTTCGGATGCTGTGCCCGAGCGGCGGGGAGCGCGCCGTTTTCTGCCCTCGGGCGCGGTGTCCACCCCATCGCGCTTGCTCACACCGGCTCCTTCACACGCCTACCTGGCGAAACCCATGGTTTTTACGCCCCGTAGGGCACAAGATTGCCAGGAGTCTAGCTCCCATATAGGGACATCCAAGACAAGTACCCAACATGAGATGAACATGCCGTGACATCACGAGGTGGTCGACGACGCTGCCATCCACGTGTTGCACTGGAAGGCCTGGTTCTTCTCCCAGCCCTGCCGGAACCACCGGTTGTTGTTCACCCTGTTCCCGTGGTCGCGGGGATATCCGGGATAGTCGCCCACCTGCCCGTAGAACCAGAAGAGGCGGGCGCGGTTCGAGGTGCTGACCGGGTAGGAGGCGGCCACGGACCTCATCCACATCCCGCCGAAGCAGGTCGCCTGGAGCTCCAGTTTTCTGCTGAGTGCCAGCTTGCCGCTCTTGCTGCTCGAGTCGACGGTCTGCTTCCACCAGGAGTCCATCACGCCCGAGATGTTCTGGACGTGGTGCCCGTACTCGTGGGCCAGCATGCTGATGATCCCGCCGTGCCAGGAGATGATCTCCCCGTAGCCGCGCGCGTTGCCGTTGCCCTTGGCCATGGCCGAGGTGGAGGCGTAGATGGTGTTGTTGCGCGGGCAGTAGTACGGCACCATGCTCCCCGGCGACGGGTAGTCGCCGCAGGCGCCCCTGCCGCGCGTGGCCACGATCGCGTAGCTCGGCGGCGAGAACTGGATGCCCTGCTTCTGCATGATCGGCCCCCATGCCCGGTCCATGCACCTGCCGGTCTTGAGGATCAGCGCCTTGAGTTGGCTGTGGCTGAAGATGTTCGCGCCGCCGGCCGGGCAGCTCACCCTCGGCAGGGCGCCGGCCCGGTACAGGGTGTTGTTCCTCGTGCTCGTGTTGAGCGTGGCCCGCGTCGGCGTCTCCTGCTCGGCGGACCGCGTCGCCGTCGGCTCGCTGGAGTGCGACGGGCCATCCGATTCGTCCGGGGAGGGCGTCTCGTCGTCGTCATACGAGTACGAGGAGGGGATCGCGACCGGCGTGCTCGTGTCATGCCTGGACGAGCCCTTGAGCATCGCCGCGCCGATCACCAGTAACACGAACAGCGCCGCCATGGACCCGAACACCGCCCCGAGGACGCCGGCCACCCCCATGCCCGACTTCTTCCTCGGCGGCGGCCCCCACTGCCCCGGTGGCATCGGCGGACGCGGCGGGGGAGGCGGCGGCTGCTGAGGCTGCCACGGCCCACCCTGTGGCGGTCCGTACGGCCCGCCCTGCTGATACGGCGGCCCCTGAGGCGGATACTGCGGCGGAGGCGGGTACGGCTGCCCCTGCGGCGGATACACGGGCCCCTGCGGGGGCGGCGGGTATGCCGGGGGCGGTGCCGGCTGTCCCGGCACCGGGTACGGATGGCCGTAACCCTGAGGCTGCGGCTCCCGGTGACCCGGCGGCGGCCACGGGCGAGAGGGGGGCCGCTGGGGCTGACCTGGCCCTTGCGGCGGGGGTGGATGCTGCCCGTTGCCTGTCACCGTGTATCCCCCTTTACTCGGTTGTCCTAAATGGGCGACTTGGGACGCCACCCCGCTGGTATTTGCCGAATTTTGGGCAGAAGCATACCGATTTATCACCCGTCACAGAAGTCGCAGTGCCCGGCTACGGTCTGAAATCATTCGAGGTGATCTCCGCTATGTCCCGGACCGAGCGGCAGGTGGTGTCCTAGCTTCTTTGACATGAACCTCCAGCAGCTCCGCTACGTGGTCGCGACGGCGGAGCACCGCACCATGACCGACGCGGCCAGATCGCTGTATATCGCGCAACCTGCGCTTTCGCGCGCGATCCGCGATCTGGAACGGGAACTCGGCATGACGCTCTTCGCCAGGTCCGGACGCGGTGTCGTCGTCACCGCACAAGGCCGGCGAGTGGTCAAACTGGCAAGGGAGGCACTCGGCGCCGTACACGAGATCGAGAGCCTCACCAACCAAGGCAGCACAGGGGAGGCGGAGCTCCGCATCGCCTCCACACCCAGCCTCGAACCCGGCCTGGCCGGACGGCTGCTGCCCGCCTACACCGCCGAGCACCCAGGTGTCCGCGTGCACATCGTCCGTTGCGACGGCCGTGACGCCGTCGTCAACGCCATCAGGGATCAGCGGGCCGACCTCGGCCTGACCGATCTCCCCGTACCCACCGATCTGATCACCCATCCGCTCGAACGCCAGGAGATCGTGCTGATCTCCCCGCCCGGCCTCGACCTGCCCGATCCCGTACCCATGGGCAAGCTCGACGGGATGCGCCTGGCCCTGCCCGCACGGGGCAGCGTCCGGCGCAGGGAGCTCGACGCGATGTTCGGCAAGTACGCCGTCAGCCCGGTCGTGGTGCTCGAAACCGACGAGCGCAACGGCTGGCTCAACGCCGTACGCAACGGTCAGGCGTCACTGCTGTGGTATCGCGGCATGGCCGACCAGGCCGGCCGGGCGGGCCTCGTGGTCCGTTCGCTGGAACCCGCGGTCCGCCGGGTCATCGCCGTCGTGCACGCCCGTCGCCGCCTGCCGCTGATCGCCCAGGACTTCCTGGCCACCGCCGAGAAAGGCACGGCGGCCTAACCCCCGTCCTGCGCCTATCGCCTTCGGCCGCTACCGCGCCCGGCCGGATGCGAGACCCTCACCCCTCACCTCAACTCACCTCACCACCGGCAGTCGCACGACCGCCCGCAACCCCGGTGAGGCGTCCTCCAGATGGACCCCGCCCCCGTGGGCCCGCACGGTCTCCCGCACGATGGCCAGGCCCAGCCCGGCGCCGCCCTCGTCACGGCTGCGACCCGAGTCGAGCCGCGTGAACCGGTTGAACACCCGCTCGCGATCCTGCGCGGGAATGCCGGGCCCGTCGTCGGTCACCGTCAGCACCCCGTCGGCGGTCAGCGCCACCTCCACCTTCGACGAGGTGTGCCGTACGGCGTTGTCCACCAGGTTCGTCAGCACCCGGCTCAGGTCCAGCGCGTCGCCGCGGACCACGACGGGATCGCACACGGTCAGCCGCGCCTCGCCGTACCTGTCGACGGTCTGGCGCACCACCTCGTCGAGATCGACCGGCTCGCTCCTGGCGGGCACGCCGCCGCGCTCGTCCAGGCGGGCCAGCGCCAGCAGGTCCTCGGCGAGCCTGGACAGCCGCATCGCGTCCTCCATCACGCCCTCGGCCGTCTCGGGCCAGTCCTGGCCCTCCGGATGGCCGAGCGCCACCTCCAGCTGCAGCCGGATGCTGGCGAGCGGGCTGCGCAGCTCGTGCGCGGCGTCGGAGACCAGTGCCCGCTGCCGCTGCTCGGCCTCCTCCAGCCGGGCCAGCATGTCGTTGAGCGTGGTGGCCAGCGAGTGCACCTCGTCGCGCGACTCGGGCACCGGCAGCCTGCGTGACCTGGCGGTGTGCGTGATCTCGGCGGCGCCCCTGCGCAGCGCGGCGATCGGCCGCAGCGTCCGGCCGATGATCAGCCAGCTGGCCACGGCCAGCAGCACGATGAGCATCGGCGTGCCGATCAGCAGGATCCGGCCGGCCGTACCGAGGCTGGTCTGGATCTCGCCGATGGGCCGGGCCGCGATCACGGTCCGGCCGTGGTCGGCGCTGATGACCACCACGCGCAGCGGCCCGGAGATCGCGTACGGCCGGCCGTCCAGGAACGTGGCCTGGCCGTCGCGCAGCACCTCGGCCCGCGCCCGCGCGTCCAGCAGCGGGACCAGCCGGTCGGCGCCGTAGGTGACGTCCGTGATGCGGCCCCGCTCGTCGATCACCTGCACGATCGTGCCGTCGTGGGTGGCGATCGGGCTGGTCAGCGTGCCCGCGTCGGCCTGCACCCGGACGGTCTGGGCCTGCTGCCGCGTCGAGTCGTCCACGGTGCCGATCAGCGCCCGGTCGAGCACGGTCAGCAGCACCGACGCCGAGATCGCCAGCGCCAGCGCGAGCACCGCGGCGGCCACGACCGTCAGCCGGAAGCGCAGCCCCTGGCGCCGCCACCAGACCAACGGCGAGTCAGCCACCGTCGCCCGCCAGCCGGTAGCCCGCGCCCCGCACGGTCTGGATCGCGTTCCTGCCGAACGGGGAGTCGACCTTGCGCCGCAGGTAGCCCACGTACACCTCCACCACGTTCGGGTCGGTGTCGAAGGTGTCCCATACGTGCTCCAGGATCTCCGACTTCGACACCACCTCGTCGCGCCGGCGCATCAGGTATTCCAGCAGCGCGAACTCCCTGGGCGTCAGCTCGATCGCGCTCTCGCCCCGCTGCACCCGGCGCCGCGCCGGGTCCAGCGACAGGTCGCCCGCCGCCAGCACGGCGGGCCGCCGCCCGGAGTCGCGCCGCAGCAGCGCGCGCAGCCTGGCCACCAGCACCACGTACGAGAAGGGCTTGGTCAGATAGTCGTCGGCGCCCAGGTCGAGCCCGTCGGCCATGTCGTACTCGCCGTCCTTGGCGGAGAGCATCAGGATCGGCACCCAGTTCTCCTCGGCGCGCAACTGCTTGCACACGTTGTAGCCCGACAGGCGGGGCAGCATGATGTCGAGCACCACGATGTCGTAGTCGCCGTGCCGGGCATCGTGCAGCCCCTGTTCGCCGTCGTGGGCGAGGTCCACGGCGAAACCCTCGGCCTGGAGCCCCCGCTGTAGCGCGGCCGCCATCCGCCGCTCGTCCTCGACGACAAGTACTCTCATGTGGCGATTCTCCATTTCCTGCCCTGAGACCACGCTGAGAAGGCTGAGAGCCGTCTCAGCCGGTCTCAGGCTCGCCTAAGCATGCATGACGCAGGCTCTGGTCATCGACATACCGTTAAGGAGTGAGATGCGCAGAGGCACGTTCGTGAGATGGGGAGTTCCGATCGCGGCCGCGGCCGTGATCGCCGGAGCGATGGGGGCCGGCCCGGTCATCGCCGCGGTGAGCGGCGATCCCGTGCTACCCGAGCGTACGGCGCAGCAGTTGCTCGCCGACGCCGTGGCGGCCACCAAGGACAAGGCGCCGCCGCCCATGTCCGGCACCGTGCAGCAGACCGCGTCGCTGGGCCTGCCCGCACTGCCGGACATGGGCGGGGCGTCACCGCTGAGCCTGCTGTCCGGCTCGCACGAGGTGAAGCTCTGGTACGGCGGCGGCGGCAAGATGCGGGTCGCCATGCCGACGCAGTTCGACGAGTCCAACCTGATCGTCAACGGCGACCAGGTCTGGTACTGGGACAGCGGCGACAACACCGCCACCAAGATCAAGATGACGGGCGACGCCACAGCGCGGCACGCCACGCCCACGCCGGGGCCGGCGGACGTGACCCCGCAGCAGATGGCGGAGAAGCTGCTGGCCAAGGCCGACGAGCACACCGCCATCCGGGTGACCAACAACGCCCAGGTGGCCGGCCGGTCCGCCTACCAGCTCGTGCTCGCCCCCAAGGACGAGGGCTCGCTGGTCCAGGAGGTGCGGCTGGCGCTCGACGGTGAGACGTACGTGCCGTTGCAGGTCCAGGTCTACGCCAAGGGCTCGGCCGAACCGGCCTTCCAGGTCGGCTTCACCCAGGTGACGTTCACGCCGCCCGCGGCCGAGAACTTCACCTTCACCCCGCCCGCCGGGGCCAAGGTGAAGGAGCAGACGATCGGCGGCGGCGACCACAGCGAGCAGCAGGCGGAGAAGGCCAAGGAGACCGCCGAGGGCGTGAAGGTCGTCGGCGCCGGCTGGACCAGCGTCGCCGTCCTGCCCGCCTCGCTGGAGGATCTGACGGCCAAGCCGGAGCAGACGCCGGCCGACGGCCAGTCCCACAAGCCGTGGAAGGGCGGCACGGACGGCGCCGACACGAGCGCGCTGGTCGACAACGTGCTCAAGTCGGCCACCCCGGTCAGCGGCACGTGGGGCTCGGGCAAGCTGATCAAGACCAAGCTCGTCACCGCGCTGCTGACCGACGACGGCCGCCTGCTGGTCGGCGCGGTCACGCCGGAGGAGATCACCAAAGCGGCGGGCACCAAGTGACCGTCGTCACACAGGAAGCGGGGGCGCCCTTCGGGGCGGCCCCGCCCTCCGGCGACTCGGCGATCGTCACCCGGGGCCTGACCAAGCAGTTTCGCGGCGGCCAGATCGCGGTCGACGCACTGGACCTGACCGTGCCGCGCGGATCGGTCTTCGGCTTCCTCGGGCCCAACGGCTCGGGCAAGACCACCACGATCCGTATGCTGCTCGGCCTGGTGACGCCCACGGCCGGCGAGTACTCGGTGCTCGGCCTGCCCCTGGCGGACGCGCTGCCCCGTGTCGGGGCGCTGGTCGAGGGGCCGGCGTTCTACCCGTACCTGTCGGGCGAGGCGAACCTGTTCCGCTTCGACGCCGCCGACCCCACCGCTCCCGGCGGGACCGCCAAGCGGCGGGTCGGCGAGGCGCTGGAGCGGGTCGGCCTGTCCGCGGCGGCGGGGAAGCGGTTCCGCAACTACTCGCTCGGCATGCGCCAGCGCCTGGCCATCGCCGCGGCCCTGCTCGGGCCGCGTGAGCTGCTCATACTCGACGAGCCCACCAACGGGCTCGACCCGCAGGGCACCCGCGAGGTGCGCGCGCTGGTCAAGGAGATCGCCGCCGACGGCACCACGGTCTTCGTCTCCTCGCACCTGCTGACCGAGGTCGAGCAGATGTGCACGCACGCCGCGATCATGCGTACCGGCAACCTGGTCGCCCAGGGCACGATCGCCTCGCTCAACGGCGGTCTGGCCACCCGCGTCAGGGTCGAGACGCCGGACGTCGCCGACGCCGCGCGGGTGCTCGGCACGCTCGGCCTGGCCGACGTGCGCACCGCCGACGGGGGCGCCGCCTCGGTGACGGCTGAGCTGGGCGCGCAGGCGCCCGAGGACATCAACGCGGCGCTGGTACGCGAGGGTGTCGCCGTACGCGGGCTGGCCGTCGTACGGCCGAGCCTGGAGGACGTGTTCGTCGGACTGACAGGGGAAGGATTCGATGTCGACGGCTGAGACGCAGACCCGTCAGACGCCGGGCGAGCCATCGGGCGGCTCGGCGGGGACGCGCGAGCGCCGGACGCCGGGGCTCGTGCCGGTGACCGAGACGATGCGCACCGCCGAGCGGCGCCCGCCCGAGCCGCCCGAGAGCATGGGGCCGCCGGCCCGCCTGCCGTCGGCGTTCTGGCGGCTGCTCGGCTCCGAGCTCGGCCTGACGTTCCGGCGCCCGCGTAACCAGGTGATGCTGGCCGTGCTGGCGAGCGTGCCGGTGCTGATCGGCATCGGGCTGCGCATCGCCAGCGGCGACGAGGCCGTCGGCGGGCTCATCGGCGCCGTGGCGGGCAACAGCCTCATGCTGACCTTCGCCTCGTTCTCCTTCCTGGTTCTGCTGCTGATGCCGATCGCGGTGAGCGTGGTCGGCGGCGACTCGATCGCCGGTGA
Source organism: Nonomuraea guangzhouensis (assembly GCF_019396345.1). Lineage (GTDB taxonomy): Bacteria > Actinomycetota > Actinomycetes > Streptosporangiales > Streptosporangiaceae > Nonomuraea > Nonomuraea guangzhouensis. Next base: position 184,273 of record NZ_JAHKRM010000012.1, read on the forward strand.
GGCGGGCGCGGGAACGCTGCGGTACCTGCTCGCCGCGCCGGCCGGCCGCACGCGGCTGCTGGTCGTGAAATACCTCAACGTGGTGGTGTTCGCCTACGCGGTCACCGCGGTGGTGGCGCTGTCGGCGCTGGTCACCGGGCTGGTCCTGTTCCCGGTGGGGCCGGTGACGCTGCTGTCGGGCAGCACGGTCTCGGTGGCCGACGGCCTGCTGCGGATCCTGATCAGCATGGGGTACGTGGGCGCGGGCATGGCGGCGCTGGCGGCCGTGGCGGTGGCCCTGTCGACGTTCACCGAGGTGTCCATCGGCGCGATCGCGGCGACGATGGTCCTGGTCATCGTCACCCAGGTGCTGCGGGCCATCCCGCAGCTCGACGGGATCATGCCCTACCTGCTGCCCACCTGGTGGACCCGGTTCGACGCGGTGCTGCGCAGCCCGGTCGACTTCGCGAACCTCGGTCAGGGGCTGCTGGTCTTCGGGGCGTACATCCTGCTGTTCGGCTCCATCGCGTGGGCCCGCTTCTCGGGCAAGGACATCACGTCCTGACCGGCCCGGGCCGGTGAGATCCGACCCGGGCCCCCGTCGCTTTCGATGACGTTAGGAGGGGCGGCGGCGGAGCGCCAGGATGGCGACCACGATGCCGATGACGCCCACCACGAGCCCCGCGCCACCCAGCAGGCGCGCGGTGCCGTCCGAGGACGAGCCGGACGACGCCTGGGTGACGGACGGGGCCGCCACGCTGCTGGCGGAGGCCGAGGCCGCAGGGGTCGACGCGCCGTGGTGCGAGTCGGACGCGGTCGCGGGCGTCAGCTTGAGCGTCGGAACCGGGTGTTCCGCCTCGCTGCCGTCCGCCTTCGGGGCGTCGGCCCACTTGACCACCTCGCCGCCGGTGTAGGTCTGCGTGGTCGGGAAGGTGAGCTGATCGGTGTCCTCGGGCAGCTGCCCCATGGACACCTCGAACTCCTGGAACTCACCCTTGCCGATCTTCCCGCCCGACCAGACGACCTTGGTGACGGCCTCCTTCAGCTCGCCGTACTCGGTCTTGACCGGCTTGGGCAGCTTGCCCTCGGTGACTTTGACGCTCCATCCCGGAACCGGCTTGACCGAGACGAACGCCAGCGGGTGATCGGTGGGGAAGGCGACCTCGACCTTGACGGTCGAGGCGTCGTCGCGCTCGTTCGGCACCCGGAAGGCGACCTTGGAGAAGCCGCCCTGCTCGGCGGTGCCCGGGTTGATCGTGACATGGGCCAGCGCGGGAAGCGCGAGGCCGGCGGTGATCGCGGTGGCGGCGGCGAGAACGGTCGCGGCACGGCGCACGAAGGACATGGTGAAGCTCCACTGGGAATGATCGAAGGATCGGAAAAGGTGTCAGAGGTTCAGGCGGGCAGTGGAGGACCACGCCTGGCGACACAGTGCAGGAGGACCGGATCGACCGGGACGATCCTGACGATCACGATCGGGACGGCCCGTCGCACGGCCGCGACGGCGACCGGGCGCAGCAGCGCCAGACGGTGGCCGAGGCGGTGCAGCAGCGCCCAGAGCGCGGTCTCGCCGCGCGCCAGCCACCACCCCGTGATCAGCGTGGCCGTCAGGTGGGCCAGCAGCATGCCGACGCCCTCGCTGAGCCCCCGGCCGTGCGGATGCGAGATGACGTAGGCGGTGCCGTCGGTGCCGAACCACTCGTGCAGCCCGAGCTGGGCGCACACCAGCGCGACGTTGATCGTCGGGGCCGAGCGCTCCCGGCCGCCCAGCGCCAGGGCCGCCAGCAGCACGGCGCCGAGGCCGAGCGCGGCCGTGTGCGGCGCGGGCACCGAGCCGCCGCCCATCGCGTGCGCGAGCGCGGCGAGTCCCACGCAGACGGCGGCGAAGGCGGCCGTCCGCGCGAGCCTGAGGGGAAGTTCCGCGCGCATGAGTGTGTCACATGCTCTCACGGGGGCAGGGTCCAGGGTGACCTCTACTCCCATGCTGCGGAAGGCCTGGTCGATTTGCGGCAATTGTCGCTAGGGTCGTGCCGAACCACGTAGACATTGAGGTGAGAACGTTGCGGCACTTTGCGGGATTGCTCATCGGAGTTGTGGTGACCGCAGCAGTGCTGGGCGGCGGCGGTTGGGCCGTGCAGCAGGCGTTGGCCAGTGCGGCGGGCAACCCGGCGGGCGGGCAGAAGATGTGGATCGCGCTCGGCGCGATGGCGGCCGTGGGACTGGTCGTGGGGCTCGTGGTGGCGGGACGGGTGTCTCCGCTGGCCACGTTCGTGCCCTCGATGGTGCTCCTCGCCTGGACGGTGGTCTACTCCCTCGACATGAACCGGGCGCTGTCCCTGATCCCTGACGAGCCGTCGGTGAACCAGATCATCAGAGACGTCGGGTTCGGTGACAAGACCATGCTGACCACGGGCTTCTTCGCCCTGCTCGGCGTGGCGATGTTCATCCCGGTGCTGATCCCGTCCCGCTGGGCGCGACGGGACGAGGACCTGGAGGAGGACTACGAGGAGAGCCCTCAGAGCAGCTACTACTGATCGTCGTCTTCGAGATTGGCGATCATGCGGCCCAGCGTCCGCATGAACGCCTCGATCTCGTCCTGGCCGAGCCCCTCCAGCGCCCGGGCGTTCGCCTCCCGGGCGCCCTGGGTCAGGGTCTTCTCGATCTCGCGGGCGCGCGGGGTGAGCGTGTTGCGCGAGCGCCGCCGGTCGTCCGGGTCGACGGTGCGTACGATCAGCCCGTCGCGCTCCATGCGGCGCAGCGTGTGGGCCATCGTCGACTGGTCGATCCTGACCCGTTCGCACAGCTCCTGCTGGGTCAGCCCGTCCTGCTCGTAGAGGGCCAGGAGCTGGGCGAACTGCCCGGGCGTCACGCCGGTGTCGGAGATCCCGACCCGCAGCCCGTTGCCGAGCAGCCGGGCCAGGTGGTTGATCTGGTAGCCGAGGGATGACTGGCGGCGCAGTGACGTCACACACGTTCCTTCGTACGGATCATGCGGCGGATGCGCGGCCACTGCCACATGGCCATGCCGGACGCCACGAGGACGGGCACGATGAACCAGCGTATCGCCGTGTGCGCGGGGGAGTCGGCGGGCGGAGCGAGGTAGATGTAGATCGTGATCGCCAGCCCGCCGACGAGGTGCACGGCGCGCTGGATGGTACGGATCTGCCTGGCCTTCATGATGCTGCCTCCAATTTATATGGCTTGCCATGAATAATACATGGCAAGCCATATAGCAGCGCGGGCTCAGCGGCTGCCGGTGTAGAGGCGGGTGACCACGTCCTCGATCGTGGACTGCTCGGGGGCCGTCGCCATCAGCTCGTCGAGTGTGCCGTCGAACGCCAGCCGCCCGTGGTCGATCAGCATGACCCGGCGGCAGAGCCGTTCGATGTCGCCCAGGTCGTGCGTGGTCAGCAGCACGGTCGTGCCCTGCTCGGTGTTGAGCCGGCGCAGGAACGCCCGGATGCTCGACTTGCTCACCACGTCGAGCCCGATCGTCGGCTCGTCGAGCACCAGCACGTCGGGCGCGTGCAGCAGCGCGGCGGCCAGGTCGCCGCGCATGCGCTGGCCCAGGCTGAGCTGGCGCACCGGCGTGCGGGTGAAGCCGCCCAGGTCGAGCGTCTCGGTCAGCTCGTCGAGCCGGGTCTTGAAGACATTGCGATCTACTTTGTAAAGGTGCCGGATCAGTTCGAAGCTGTCCCGCAGCGGCAGGTCCCACCACAGCGTCGTCCGCTGCCCGAACACCACGCCGATGCGCCGCGCCAGCGTCGTGCGCTTGCGCGAGGGGTCGAGCCCGGCCACCCGCACCCGCCCGGAGGTGGGCGTCAGGATGCCGCACAGCATCTTGATCGTGGTGGACTTGCCGGCGCCGTTGGGGCCGAGGTAGCCGACGAACTCGCCCGGTGCCACGGTGAACGACAGGTCGCGTACGGCGTGGAAGACGTTCCCTTCGAGCTTGAGGCTCCTCTTCACCTTGAACGAGCGCCCGGCCTGGTCGAGCTCGATCATCCCTAACTCCCCGTGGATCGGTAGTGCCGGATGCCCAGGCGCCAGGCGAACCCGGCGAGCAGGGCGAGGACCAGGGCCGCGACCGGCCCGAGAAAGCGCATGAAGCCCGGGGTGCCGAACGGGTCGTCCCTGTCCAGCACGTAGAGGGCGGGCTGCCAGTTGACGAAGGCCAGCGGAAGGCCGTAGGTCACCCCGCGCACCAGCTCGCGGCCGTAGATGGCGAGCGGGTATTGGGTGAGCTGGCCGGAGCCGTAGGTGAAGGCGTTGGTCACCTCGGACGCGTCCGTCAGCACGAACTGCACCGCCCCGGCCAGCGTCCACAGTGCCGCGAAGATGACCACCCCCGTCGCGATCATGACGGGGATCATCCAGAGCCGCCCGGTGTCGAGGTCGAGGACGCTGATCGAGTAGCCGAGCACGAGCACCGCCTGTAGCACGCGGCCGATGCGGGTCGGCAGGAAACGGTCGGCCGCCATCTGGATCCAGGTGCTCACGGGCCTGATCAGCATGGTGTCGAACGTGCCCGCCTTGATGTGCTGGCTGATCCGGTCGATGTTGCTGACGAACATGTCGCAGAGGCAGAAGGCCACGTTCGCGGTGCCGTACAGGAAGAGCGTCTCCGCGCGGGAGAAGCCGGCCAGAGAGGTGGTGTTGGCGAAGATGATGAGGATCACCGCCACGTCGGTGCCCGCCACGATGAGGCCGAGCACGGACGTCAGGGCGAACGAGGCCGGGTAGGCCATCGCGGCGCGGGTCCAGGTCCAGGCCAGCCGGAAATACGCGCTAACCACCCTGGATCACCACCTTGTGGCGGATGGCCCGCGTGCCGAGCGCACCGGCGGCGAGCAGCACCGCCGCCCAGCAGCTCTGGAACGCCAGGGTCTCCAGGACGGGCGCCTTGCCGAGGTAGAGGTCGGTGGGGGCCTGGACCATCGCGGCCCACGGCAGCGCCCTGGCCAGGTCGCCGAGGATGCCGGGGAACAGGCTGAGCGGCAGCAGCATCCCGCTGAAGAGCGTGGTGAGCACCAGCGAGAACGCCCCCACGCCACGGTCGTCGATCAGCCAGCAGACCGACAGCGCCACCAGGTAGCGCCAGGCGAAGCTGACGATCACCCCGGCCAGGAAGCCGGCGAGGAAGGCGAGCCACTGCCCCGGCTCCGTGGGATGGGCGATGCCGAACAGTGCGGCGCCCAGCAGCATCGGCGGGATGCCGCGGGCGAAGAACAGGTAGGCGGCCCTGCCCAGGTCCTCGGCGAGGGACCAGAGCTGGAGCGAGGCGGGGCGGACGAGGTCGAGCGCGATGTCGCCGCTGCGGATCCGCTCGGGAATGGTGAGACCGGTGCCGAACAGCTGCATCGGGCCGATGCAGGCCTGGGTGATGAAGCAGAACGTGACGGCCTGGGTGACGTCGTAACCGGCCAGGCCGGGCCTGGCCTGCCCGAGGGCGATGAGGATGTAGGCGCGAAGAATGCCGAAGACGCTGTTGGTGAAGGCGCCCGCGACCGTGGCCCAGACGTAGGTGGCGTGCTTGCGGAAGCCGTACCGGACCAGCCGGGCATACAGGGGTATGGTTTTGCACCTCCGGGGAGTGATGGCACGGTGACCAACCGTGCCCGGACCCATACGTGGGTCGGCCGATGGAAGCCTTGAATTATCTGCTCTCCGTTCGGCGCTCCGCAACGCGATAAACGGCGCGCGTGACACATCGCGGAAATAATCCCGTAAGCGAGGAGATACTTACTTGCGAGTAGAGCGATGTTCTAGGGGAAGGATATTCATCGGAGGACACATGGATCTGGACAGGGATGACACTCCCGACTACCCGCTGAGCTGGCAGGCTCGCGCGCTCACCGGTCTGATGCGCGGGACCCTCAAGCCGGCCTCGCACCTCCTGATGCGCCACCCCCTCACGATCGACTGCGCCGCCCGCATCGGCGATCTGGCCCGGCTGCTGCCGCTGCGCCCGCCCGGCCACGTGGACATCGAGCCGGCCGCCTTCTCGGCGTGCGGCGGGGAGTGGGTGCGCGCGGGCGCCGCTCCCGACGAGGGCAAGGTGCTGCTGTACTTTCACGGCGGCGGCTACTTCTCCTGCTCGCCCAGGACCCACCGGCCCATCACCTGGCGCCTGTCCGTCGCGGCCCGCCGCCCGGTGCTCGCCCTCGACTACCGCCAGGGGCCGGTCCACAAGCTGGCCGACTCCCTGAGTGACGCGCTGGAGGCCTACGACTGCTTACTGAACCGCGGGTACGCGCCCGAGGACGTCCTGTTCGGCGGCGACTCGGCGGGCGGGCATCTCACGCTGGCCACCCTGCTCGCGCTGCGCGACCGGGGCCTGCCGCTGCCGGCCGCGGCCGTCTGCCTGTCGCCCTGGGCCGACCTGACGGACCTGCCCAAGCGCGCGAACCGCTGGCAGGACCCCATGCTGGCGGCCGGCCGCATCCGCTGGCTGGCCCGGCGCTGGACCTCCGGCCTTGACCCGCGCGACCCCCTCGTGTCGCCCGTGCACGGCGACTTCACCGGCCTGCCGCCACTCATGATCGTCACCGGCTCGACGGAGGTGCTCCGGGACGAGGCGCGGCGCGTGGCGGTCAAGGCCAGGCGGGCGGGGGTGCCGGTGACGTACGAGGAGTGGCGGCGGATGCCGCACGTGTTTCCGATCCTGGCGGACGTACTGCCCGAGGGGCGGCTGGCCTTCCGGCACATGGCGCGCTTCTTCGCCGCGGTCGCCGCGGCCCGGTCGTCCTCGCTGGAGGACGCGGCCTGAGACCCCCCTTGATGCCCGGGGCTCTTGTGGTGATGCCATGCTGGGGAGATCGCGGCTGGTATCTCCTGAATGGTGCCTCGTCGCCGTGGCCGCTCACCTGCGGACCGGAGCATGACAGTGTAGGTTAGGCATACCTAATATTTCGAGGAGTGACCGATGGCTGACAAGCCCAGAGATCACCACCGCGGCGTCGTGGTCCGTACGGAGCGGATCTCGCCGCACATGATCCGCGTCGTGGTCGGTGGTGAGGATCTGCGTGACTTCGCCACCTCGGGTCTCACCGACCACTATGTCAAGCTCGTCTTCCCGCACGAGGGCGTCGACTACCCGGCTCCCTTCAACGTCCAGCACGTACGCGAGACCATGCCGCGGGAGGTCTGGCCGCGGCTGCGCACCTACACCGTGCGGGCCTGGGACCCCGACGCCCAGGAGATGACGCTGGACTTCGTCTACCACGGCGACGAGGGCATCGCCGGGCCGTGGGCCGCGCGGGCCGTGCCCGGCGACGAGCTGTTCATGCTGGGCCCCGGCGGCGGCTACGTGCCGAGCCCGGAGGCCGGCTGGCACCTGCTCGTCGGTGACGAGAGCGCGCTCCCGGCGATCGCGGCCTCGCTGGAGGCGCTGCCCGACGGCGCCCCCGCCCATGCCTTCATCGAGGTGGACGGGCCGGAGGAGGAGCAGAAGCTGCGGGTCGCCGGTGACACGCGGCTGGTCTGGCTGCACCGCGGCGGCGCGCCCGTCGGCGAGGCGCTGGTGAAGGCGGTGCGTGAGCTGGAGTTCCCCGAGGGCGACGTGCACGCGTTCGTCCACGGCGAGGCGGGGTTCGTCAAGGAGCTGCGGCGTCACCTCCGGGTCGATCGCAAGGTGCCGATGGAGCGGCTGTCGATCTCCGGCTACTGGCGGCTCGGGGCCGACGACGAGGGCTGGCGAGCCGTGAAGCGCGACTGGAACCGCCAGGTCGAAGCCGAGGAGGCCGCGGCGCTCGGCTAGGCCCGTCGTGGCGGGGTAGCGATGGTGAAACGCCACTTCAAGCCATCGAGCCACACCGCTTACTCACCTCAGGGACACGACCGCCTTACCTCTGATACCCCTTCCGACGGAGAATCGGCCCGCCGTGCAGCCGTACGAGAGCGTCGACTCCACGAGGCGCCCTGAGGCCATTCCGACGAGCGGCGTCTCGGCCACGGCGGGGGGCACCGTCGCAGGCACGGCGATCATCTCGCCGCCCCCGATGTCCGCCGGCCGGGTCCGGACGACCGCCCCGATCATCCTGCTCGACCCGTCACCCGACCAGAAAACCGACCGGAAGACCAGCTGGCATCCGCCGGCCACGTACGAACCGGACCCGGGTGGCTGCGCCAGTCCCGCGGCGAAGAGGCGCGGGAACGCGGCCAGGCGCGGCTGCCCGCTCCCGTCGGTGTCCATCACCACGATCCCGCAGGATGGCCCCGGCGAGTCACCGGGCCCGTCGATCACGCCATCGATGCCGGAAACACCCAGCGCGACGCTCACCTGATCTCTGGACAATCTCTGCAATTCCCGGCGACGAGTCACCATAATTGGTGATCTACGGTCTGGTTGTGCCAGGAGGAGAAATCCGGATGCCGGAATTCGAACCGCTGCGCGAGCAAGACCCCATCCAGGTGGGTGAGTACCGGCTGATCGGACGGCTGAGCCCGGACGTGTTCGTCGGACGGGTGGACCCTGACCCGGAAGAGGGCGCTTCGGAGCTCGTCGTGGTGAAGCTGCTGGACCCGGAGGTCGACCAGGAGCGCTTCCTGCGCATGATCGAGCCCTTCCAGGAGGTCTCCGCCTTCTGTACGGCCCAGGTGCTCGGGTCGGGGCTGCTGGATGACCGGCCGTACGTGGTGAGCGAGTACATCGACGGCCCCACGCTGGAGCAGGCGACCGCGGCGGGCACACGGCTGCGGAACGCGGCGCTGCACCGGCTCGCGGTCGGGACCGCGACCGCGCTGGTGGCCATCCACCAGGCGAACGTCGTACACGGCGACATCCGGCCCGGCAACGTGGTGCTCGGCCCTGGCGGGCCCCGGCTGATCAATTTCGGCATCGGCCGGGCGATGGCGGGCACGGCGTCCGCCACGACCCGCAAGGTGGACGTTCCCGCCTTCACCGCGCCCGAACGGCTCGGCGGGGCCGCCGCGGAACCGCCGGCCGACCTGTTCTCCTGGGCGGCGACGTTGGTGGCCGCGGCGTCCGGCCGCTCTCCCTTCGACGGCGGCTCGATGGCGGGCACGGTCAACCGGATCACCAACGGCGAGCCGGACCTGCCCGATCTCGGGGATCTGCGCGATCTGGTGGTGGCCTGCCTGGCGAAGGATCCCGCGCTGCGTCCCACGTCGAGCGACGTGCTGCTGCGGCTGGTCGGGGAGACCAACTTCCTGACCGCGCGGCTGCCGCCGCCGTCCGGGTTGCCGTACAACCTGCCGCCGCCACGATTACCGCCGGACTCGCAGCCGCCTCAGCCACCTCAGCCGCCTCTGTCGCCGGATTCGCCCCGGCGGTCACTGTCGCCCTCGATCCCGCCGGATTCGCCGTCAGCCGGGCAGGGCTCGCCAGTCGGACAGGGATCGCCGGTCGGACAGGGATCGCCGTTGGTCGGGCAGGGCTCCCCGGTCGGACAGGGCTCGTCGTCAGCCGGGCCGGATTCGCCGTCGGTCGGGCAGGATTCGGCCGGTGTCGCGGCCACTCTGCCGGTTCGGCGGGGTCGCGGGGTGCTGATCGCCGTGGTGGCGTTCGTCGCGGGGGCCCTGGTGTCCGGCGTCGGCGTCTACGCGCTGACCCGCCAGCCGATCGTGGTGGCCGCCGGCCCGTCCGCCCCTCGTCCGTCCGGGCCCGTCCGATCCGATGCCGGTACGAGCGTGCCCACCTCGGTCATCACCGCCGCGCCCCCGATCACCCCGAGCGTGACCAGCGCGCCGGTCGCCAGCGTCGCGCCCAAGGCCGACAAGGACGTCAAGCTCGCCGACATCGACGCCATCCTGCACGAGAACTCCGCCGACCCCGTACGGCTGTCCGCCTACCTCCAGGTCAAGAGGCCGTTCAAGGCGTTCGCCAGGGACCGGGCCGGCCAGTTCCAGGAGGTCGGCCTGGCCGAGGAGCCGCGCGTGTCACCCCTGGGCGACTGGGTGGCGCTCAACCCGTGGGTGAAGTTCCAGAGCTCCGACATGGATCACGTGCGGTTCACCAACCTGAACACCAAGGAGTCCTTCACCGTCAACACGGTGCAGAAACCCGCGCAGACCTGGCACGCCTCCTGGTCGCGGGACGGCGGGCGGGTGCTGCTGTCCATCACGAACGCCAAGCGGGACCGGATCACCGGCTTCGTGGTCGTCGACGTCCGGGCGCGGACGGCCACCGTCGTGAAGACGCAGTACACCGACGACAGCAGCCTGCCGTTCGCGTTCACCCCGGACGGCAAGATCGCCAGAGGCTACAGCAGCCCCAAGAGCAATGGCATCGAGACGTACGACATGTCGGGAAAAGTCACGCACAGCATGCACTGGGTGGGCAGGCCCCGCGACGTCTCCTGGTACTCCCCGTCGGGCAAGCAGTTCATGACGGTCTGCCCCACCGGCGAGGAGGTCTGCGTCTGGGATGCCACGACCGGTGACCGTAAGGCCACCGTGCCCTCCGTCAAGGACGGCTCCCTCCTGCTCGGCTGGTTCGACGAGGACCACATCCTGGTGCAGGAGGACGCCAAGAAGGGCCGGGCCCAGGTCAAGATCGTCGACTTCCTGGGCAAGGTCGAGCGGGTGCTCGTGGACCTCGCTCCGCACAACAGCGCCAGGCAGTTCGCGACCAAGGCTCCGTGACCATGGAACCACGCCCCTTGCTCACGGGCGATCCCGCCCAGGTGGGGTCGTACCGTGTCGCGGGTCGGCTCGGCCACGGCGGCCAGGGGGTCGTCTACCTCGGCGAGTCGGCCGACGGGGAGCGGGTCGCGATCAAGCTGCTGACGCGCGCGGCCGGGGAGGAGGACCGGGCCGGGTTCGCCAAGGAGATCGAACTCGCGCGGCGGGTCAAGGCGTTCTGCACGGCGACCGTGCTGGCGACCGGCGAGCTGAACGGCGTCCCGTACGTCGTCAGCGAGTACGTCGACGGCCCCTCACTCGCCAGGGTCCTGGCCGAGCGGGGCCCGCTGCGGCAGGCCGAACTGCGCCGGCTGGCGATCGGCAGCCTGACCGCGCTGGCCGCCATCCATCAGGCCGGTGTGGTGCACCGGGACCTCAAACCGGGCAACGTACTGCTCGGCGGGGACGGCCCCCGGGTGATCGACTTCGGTATCTCGCGGGCGCTGGACGCCAGCGAGCTGACCGGCGACCAACTGGTGGGCACCCCGCCGTACATGGCTCCCGAGCAGTTCGGCGGCGCCGGCTCCGGGCCGTCGGCGGACCTGTTCGCCTGGGCGGCCACGGTGGTGTGCGCGGCGACGGGCAAGCCGCCCTTCGGCTCGGGGGACCTGCCGTCCGTGCTCAACCGGATCCTGACCGCGGAACCGGACCTCGGCGATCTGCGGGGCGACCTGCGTGACCTGGTGGGCCGCTGCCTGGCCAAGGATCCCGCCGCCCGCCCGACGGCCGCTCGCGCGCTGCTCACCCTGCTCGGCCATCCGGTCCCGCCGCAGGTCCTGCTCACCGAGGGCACCAGATCCGCCGCCCCGCCCCCTGCCGCTTCGACGCCGGTTCCTGTCCGGCGCTTCGGGCGGCGGCTCGCGCGAGCCGGGGCGGGCGTCGTCGCGGTGCTGGTGGCTGCCGTCGCGGTGACCGTCACGGTCAAGCTCACCCGTACGACGACCGTGACCGGCACAGCAGGGACCGCCACCACCAGCCCGTTCGTGGAGCCGCCCGGCGCGGCGACGGTAGCCGAAGTGATGCCCACGACCGCGACGACCACGACGAAGATCCCCGGCACGAAGATCACGCTGCACGAGAACCCCGCCGACCCCATCTGGGCCAGCGCCGCCTACGGGTTCCTGCCGGGGAGCGACGGTTCTCCCGCCTACGTCCGCGACGCCAAGACCGGCAAATTCCAGTACTTCGGAAATTTCCAGCGGCCGACGGTTTCGCCGCACGGCACCTACGTGGCCGCCCTGTCCGTCACCACGCTGAGCCGTACCGACTACAACACGATCAGGCTGGTCACCACGGCCACCGGCGAGGACGTGGAGCTCCGCACCACCGACAAACCCGGTGACACGATCGGCGCGGTGTGGAACGAGGATGGCCGTCACCTGCTCATGACGATCTACACAGGCGCGACGGGCTCGCAGACCACGGCGGGGTTCGTGATCGTGGACGCCGCGACCAAGACCGTCCGATCGCGCCTGACGGCCGGAGGGGACAAGGCAGGCTACTTCTGGGGCCCGGACGCCTCGACGCTGATGCGCCAGGAGAGGGACGGCGCGATCAGTTTCGTCGGGCTGGACGGCACGGTGGTCCGCTCGTTCCGCGGTAAAGGCGTCCTTCGTACGAGTGCGGCCAGACTGCGCCTCGGCACGGTGTTCTCCACCACCTGCCCGGGCACGCGCGGAGACATCTGCCTGTGGGACGCGGTCACCGGCACCAGGAAGGCCGTCGTCCCGACAGGCGAGAACACCACCTTCAGCGGCTGGCTGGGGCGCGATCAATTCCTCGCCGTGGTCACCAAGGGTGGCACCAGCCGGGTGGTCCTGGCCGGCCTGGACGGCAAGACCAAGCGCGTCCTCGCCGAGGGGCCCGCGAAGCAGCTCAAGGCGATCACCGTCTGGTACAACTCGAAGTGATCGACACGCGCCTGGGGCGCTGACCAGCTCACCAATGTGGAAGCCCAACCCGATGGTCGCGGCCGTAAGACCGCGACCATCGTCATCGCTGGGTCAGTCCTGCGGTGCGGTTTCGGCTTGCCTCCTCTGAGCGGGATCGGTCGCCGGCTTCTGGTGCCGGCTGAACAGGAAGCAGAGCAGGGCGGCGGTCACCAGGACCAAGGCGCAAGCCACGAGGGTGGTGTGCATGGCGTTGACGAAGCCGGTGGCGAACGTGTCGGCGGTGACGCGTTCGTACAGGCTGGTCGTGGCGGGGTTCAGGCCACCGGGCGGGACAGGGGGACTGTAGTGCCGCGCGGCGGCGGCGCTGTCGTCGATGAACTGGGCGCGCAGACTCTCCGGCAGCTGACCGGCGCGCTGCTCAGCCTCGCCGCGCAGGGTCGAGGAGAGGCGGGCCGACAGCAGGGCGCCCAGCACGGCGGTGCCGAGGACGCCGCCGATCTGCCGGATGGTGCTGGACACGCCAGAGGCCGCCCCGGCCAGCCGGGGATCGACGCCGTGCATGGTGGCCTGCTGCAGCGGCGCGAACGTGGCGCCGCTGGCGATCCCGATGATCGTCAAACCGGGCAGCAGACTCCACGCGCCGCTCGTGGGACCGGTCATGGCGACCAGCACCAGCAGGCCGGCGGCCAGCAGTGTCATCCCGGCCATGAGGATGTACTTGCCGCCGAACCGGTCCGACAGCCGCCCGGCGTAAGCCGAGCCGACCGCGGTGAGCACGGCGCTCGGCACCATCATCAGGCCGGTCTCCAGCGCCGAGTACCCGCGCGCCATCTGCAGGTACAGCACCAACACGAACATGATGCCGATCATGCCGAGCTGGAAGACGAACCCGACCCCGTTGCCGACCGCGAAATCGCGCGCGCCGAACAGGGCCAGCGGCATGAGCGGCTCGTTCCGCTGCCGGTGCTGCCAGAGGACGAACACCGCCAGCAGCACGAGGCCCGCGACGATGACCGAGGCGATGCTGATCGGCCCGATGATGGTGCCCCACGCGTAACGTTCTCCCTCGATCAGGCCGAACACGACGCCGCTCAGCCCGGCGGTGGCCAGCGCGACGCCGATCACATCGAGCCGGTGCCGGCGGCCCGAGCGCATGGGCGGCGCGAAGGTCAGTGCCAGCACGGCGGTGATGATCCCGATGGGCACGTTGACGAAGAAGATCCAGCGCCAGCTGACGTGGGCGAGCAGGAAGCCGCCGGCAACCGGGCCGACGATCGGGGCGAAACCGACGATCGCCCCGAACAGGCCGAACGCGCGACCGCGCAACCGCGGCGGGAAGATCGTCAGGATCGACGAGATGACCTGCGGGAACAGCAGCGCTCCGCCCAGTCCCTGCAGCGCCCGGGCGGCCAGCAACTGGGTCGGTGAGTCGGACAGCCCGCACAGCGCCGAGGCGACGGTGAAGGTGATGATGCCGATCACGTACAACCGGCGGTAGCCGAAGATGTCGCCCAGCCGCCCGGTGGTGATCAGCGGCACCGAGAAGGCGAGCAGGTAGCCGTCGATGACCCACAGCACCTGGTCGTAGGAGGCGTTGATGCTGTGGATCAGCATGGGGACGGCCACGTTGACGATGGATCCGTCGAGTAACGACATGAAGAAGCCGACGCACATGATCGCGAGAACCAGCCACGGACGCTGCGTGGCCGGTTGTTCGGCGGTTTTGATTTCCGGCACTCCGGAGACCTCCCTGTGGGGAACCGTCTGCTGGGTGGTGACGCGGACCAGGCCGCTAACGGCAGAACACGGTTCTCGCAGGGGCTCGAAAAGCACCGGAAAGGTCGACACGCGTCGCCACCATCACAGGACACCCTTTTCCAGGATGTAGTGGGTGACTTCCACCTTCCCCGTGTCATAGGGACTCGGGTGAAGCTGGTTGGCGAGGCGGGAAGCCCAACGGTGAGAAGTCAGCTCGCAGCCTAACACACACAAGATCGCGGCCGAGCTGACCAGCTGACCGGGCCTGCGCCCGGCAACCCGGACATCAGCAGCAGGCCGAGCCGGTCTGCCTGGTCAGGGTGTCGGCGTCGGCCTTGACCACGTACACCTCCCACGGCTCGGCCCCCGGCCCGTGGACCCAGACCTTGTCCTGGAGCGCGTAGCAGCAGGAGGTGTCGTTCTCCTCGAACGTGGCCAGCCCGGCGTCCTTGAGACGCTGGGTGGCGGCCTCGACCTGAGCGGTGTCCTCGACCTCGACGCCCAGGTGGTCCATGCGGGTCGGCTCACCCTCCTCGCCTTCGATGAGCACCAGCTTGAGCGGGGGTTCGGCGATGGCGAAGTTGGCGTAGCCGGGCCGCAGCTTGGCCGGTTCGGTGCCGAACAGCTTGGTGTAGAAGGCGATCGAGCTCTCCAGGTCGGCGACGCGGAGGGCGAGCTGGACGCGGGACATGACGATCTCCCATCAGGGTTGTTTCGATGGATGTCTAAGTAGCTCGAGTTTGCGCCGCTGCTTAGGTATCTGTCAAATTAGAGATATGTCGAAGCAGGAGTTGCCGGTGCTGCCCTCGGAGTGCTGCGCGCCGCTGGTCGCCCAGCCGATCGGCGAGGACGAAGCGGCCGAGCTGGCGCGGGTGTTCAAGGCGCTGGGGGATCCGATCCGGGTACGGCTGCTGTCGCTGATCGGGGCGCACGAGGGCGGCCGCCAGGCGGGCGAGGGTGTGTGCGTGTGTGAGCTGACCGTCGCCTTCGCGGTGACCGCGCCGACGATCTCCCACCACCTCAAGGTGCTGCGCGAGGCCGGTCTGATCGACAGCCAGCGGCGCGGCACCTGGGTGTACTACTGGATCATCCCGGCCACGCTGGAGCGTCTGACCGGCGTGCTCGCCCTGCCCGAGACACTCACCCTGGGCGTCCGGTGAGCCTGGCACGCCGGGGGCTGGCCGAGTTCGCCGGCACCGCGGCGCTGGTCGCCGTGGTGGTCGGCTCCGGCATCATGGCGACCGGCCTGTCGCGCGACGTCGGCGTGCAGCTGCTGGCCAACAGCCTGGCCACCGCCGCGGGCCTGGCCGTGCTCATCGTGATCTGCGCCCCCGTGTCCGGCGCGCACTTCAACCCGGTCGTCTCCCTGGCGTCCTGGATCCTCACCCGCCGCGACGCCGCCCCGGCCCTGCGCGCTCGGGATCTGGCCGCCTACCTGCCCGCCCAGGCGGCCGGTGCCCTTGCCGGAGCAGTGCTGGCGAACGCGATGTTCGGGCTGCCGGCCGTCCAGATCTCGACCCGGGATCGCTCAACGCCGCACCTCCTGCTGGGCGAGGTGGTGGCCACCGCCGGGCTCATCGTGGTCGTCTTCGCTCTGGCCCGGCAGGGCCGCGCCACGCTGGCGCCAGTCTCGGTCGGCGGCTACATCGGCGCCGCCTACTGGTTCACCTCCAGTACGAGCTTCGCCAACCCCGCCGTCACACTCGGCAGGGCCGTCACCGACACCTTCGCCGGGATCGCGCCCGCCTCGGTGCCCGGCTTCATCGCCGCCCAGCTGGCTGGGGCCGCGCTCGGTGCTGTGCTGCTGGCCGCCCTGTATCCGAAGGCCGCGCTGCTCGTCCCCGACGGTGTACGTCAGGCGGCCGCCGCCGACCTGCCTCGATAGGAGAAACGGTGTCCGACCAGCACGACCAGCTGCCGCAGGTGTTGTTCGTCTGCGTGCACAACGCCGGCCGCTCCCAGATGGCCGCCGCCTTCCTCACCCACCTCGCAGGCGACCGCGTCCGGGTACGTTCGGCCGGATCCGCGCCCGCCAAGGCGGTGAACCCGGCCGTGATAGAGGCGATGGCCGAAGCCGGCATCGACCTCTCCGCCGAGACCCCCAAGGTGCTCACCGCCGACGCCGTCCAGGCCAGCGACGTGGTCATCACCATGGGCTGCGGCGACGCCTGTCCCATCTTCCCCGGCAAACGGTATGAGGACTGGGTGCTGGACGACCCCGCCGGGCAAGGGCTCGAGGCCGTGCGGCCGATCCGGGACGCGATCGAGGCCCGCGTACACGCCTTGATCGCCGATCTCACGCCAACTCCCGCCCGGCGGACGGAGGCGTGAGCGTCCTCGCGGACGTGCCAGGCACCGGCCGGTCATCGAGCCCCGTGCGTGCCGCCCACGCCGATCAGGTGCCGCGCCGTGTGAGGGGCGACGAGGAAGGCCCAGCCTAGAGAAAAGCTGGGCTCTTCCTTGTGCGTCTATGGGTGGCGGTTGAAACAGCCGAGCAGCCCCCACAGAACGGCGCCGCCGGCGGTGAGTCCGGTGAGGAGTGCGGCGGGCCACGTGGAGCCGTCCGCGAGCATGAGAGCGGTCGCGATGCTGGTGGAGGCTACTATCGCGAGCGCGATGAGAAGCGCGCGTTGCGTGTCCATAGGAACCAACTCCTATCCAACGAAGAACCCCATCCGAAGCAGGCTCCATGCGCGCGTTACGCAGTGGACGCCGTCCGGGGTGGATCCAGTAGGAGAAGGCCCTCTACCTCGCACGATACGGGGCCCTCACATACATGCCCACGATTTCGCGCAGTTTTGCCATTGGCGTGTCCCAGGGAAAACGGGTCTTACCGAGGCTGGACGCTCGGCATGCTCACGAGCAGGCCGAAGCGGTGATCAAGACACCGCCTGCCTGGTCGCCAGGTCAGCAGGCCCTGACTTCGTCGAGGTAGGACCCCCAGCCGTGCCGGAAGAAGAAAGTCTTGCCCGGCTTGAGCACCTTGCACTCGCTGTCGCCAGGTCGTGGCGCAGTCCGGGGCGCCGTCCAGGGCCGACTCGGTTGACGCTGAAGCGCCGTAGGCGGGCAGCGCGAGCAGAGCGACAGAGGTGAGCGCCGCCATCGCCGCGAGTCGGATCTTTCTGGTCATGCTCATCTTGCGGGTCCCTGCCTCGTTCGGAAATGTCCTGCAGACCGTAGGAGCGGGGACGTTGAAGGCAGGTTGAGGATGTGTTGACCTTGCCGCGCGCACGAAAGGGGGCCGCGCCAGGCCGGGGGGAGTCTGGCGCGGCCCTTCGCCGGGGAACCGTCCCATGCCCTGGAGGTGGCCGGCGAGATCAGCGGATCTAGTGGGCGAACTGCTCTTCCTCGGTGGAGCCGCGCAGCGCGGTCGTCGAGGAGTCGGGCGCGACGGCGGTGCTGATCAGGTCGAAGTAGCCGGTGCCGACCTCGCGCTGGTGGCGGGTCGCGGTGTAGCCGCGCGACTCGGCCGCGAACTCGGCCTCCTGCAGGTCGACGTACGCGGTCATGCCGTCGTTGGCGTACCCCTGCGCCAGGCTGAACATCGAGTAGTTCAGCGAATGGAATCCGGCCAGCGTGATGAACTGGAATTTGTACCCCATGTGCCCCAGCTCCCGCTGGAACTTGGCGATCGTGGAGTCGTCCAGGTGCTTCTTCCAGTTGAACGACGGCGAGCAGTTGTAGGCCAGCATCTGGTTCGGGTACTCGGCCTTGATCGCCTCGGCGAACTCGCGGGCCACGTCGAGGTCGGGTGTGCCGGTCTCCATCCAGAGCAGGTCGGAGTGCGGTGAGTAGGCCAGGCCGCGCGCGATGCACGACTTGACGCCGTTGCGGACCCGGTAGAAGCCCTCGGCGGTCCGCTCGCCGGTGGCGAACGCCTGGTCGCGGGGGTCCACGTCACTGGTCAGGAGCGTCGCGGCCTGGGCGTCGGTCCGCGCGATGATCAGAGACGGGACACCGGCCACGTCGGCGGCCAGGCGGGCGGCGTTCAGCGTCTTGACGTGCTGGCCGGTCGGGATCAGCACCTTTCCGCCCAGGTGACCGCACTTCTTCTCGGAGGCGAGCTGGTCCTCCCAGTGCACGCCCGCCGCACCCGCGGCGATCATGCCCTTCATGAGCTCGTACGCGTTCAGCACGCCGCCGAACCCCGCCTCGGCGTCCGCCACGATCGGCGCCAGCCAGTGCGGCCCGTCCTGGAGGCCCTCCGACCAGGTGATCTGGTCGGCACGCAGCAACGCGTTGTTGATCCGGCGCACGACGGCGGGCACGGAGTTCGCCGGGTAGAGGCTCTGGTCCGGGTAGGTCTGGCCGCCCAGGTTCGCGTCGGCCGCGACCTGCCAGCCGGACAGGTAGATGGCCTGCAGCCCGGCCTTCACCTGCTGGACCGCCTGGTTTCCGGTGAGCGCGCCGAGCGCGTGCACGTAGTCCTCGGTCTGCAGGAGGTTCCACAGCCGCTCGGCGCCGCGCCGGGCCAGCGTGTGCTCCTCCTGGACGCTTCCGCGCAGCCTGATCACGTCCTCGGCGCGGTACGTCCGTTCGACGCCCGCCCAGCGAGGGTCGCTGTCCCATTCATCCTGCAGCTGCTCAGCAGCTCCCTTGAGGCGATCGTTCATTTTTCACTCCTTTGTCGTCCCCTGGGGCCTGTGCCGAGTCTGTGCCCGAGCTGGTGGGGGCCAATAGCCTGATCCGGCCAGAAGAAGCGTCAAATTTCTGCTGAGATGAATACTTGCGGGTATTCAGTAGAGAATAAAAGCCAAGTTTTCCCGATGGACTAGACCAATGTCATGAGGCGGCGACTCGCCTCCGTGGCCCCCCGACACCTCCGGCCCCGGTCCTCCGATGTCTAGAAAATGGCTGGAATTTCTGTCTAAGATGCTCACATGGCGTCCTTGCTAGGCGAAGAACCGCTGTCTTTGACGCAGGAGCTTGATCTCATCGCGTTTGGGCAACGCCTTCGTCACCTGCGCAAACAGCGTGGCCTGACCCTTTCCGACCTGGGGTCGCGGGTCAGCAGGGCGCCCAGCCAGCTGTCGCTGCTGGAGAACGGCAAGCGCGAACCGAAGCTCACGCTGCTCAAATCCCTGGCGGCCGCGCTGGGCGTCCCCGTCGAGGAGCTGCTGCGCCGCCAGCCGCCGAACCGCCGCGCCCAGCTCGAGATCGCGCTGGAAGAGGCCCAGCGCGACCCGATCTACGCCAGCCTCGGCCTGCCCCGGCTCAAGGTCTCCGCGCGCGTGCCGAACGACGTCCTCGAACACCTCCTCGGCCTGTACGGCGAGCTACGCGCGAGGCAGGCACGGGGCACCGCCACCCCGGAAGAGGCCAGAGTCGCGAACGCCGAGCTGAGGCGCCGTCAACGCGAGGTCGGCAACTACTTTCCCGAGATCGAGAAGGCCGCCGCCGAGGCGCTGACCTCGGTCGGCTACCGCACCGGCGCCCTGTCGCAGAGCATGATCCAGGGCTTGGTCACCCATTTCGGCTTCACGGTGCACACCGCCCAAGATCTCCCCAGGTCCGTACGTTCCATCACCGATCTCCGCAACCGCCGCATCTACGTCAAGCACGAGCAACTCGGCATGCACACCCCCCGGACGATCCTGCTGCAGACCCTCGGCCACCTCGCGCTCGGCCACGGCAAGCCACGCGACTTCGCCGACTTCCTGCGCCAGCGCACCGAGGCCAACTACTTCGCCGCCGCCGTGCTCGTACCGGAGAAGACCGCCGCCCTCTACCTGCAGGAGGCCAAGTCGGACCGGGCGCTGTCGGTGGAGGACCTGCGTGACGTGTTCGCCGTGTCCTATGAGATGGCCGCCCACCGCTTCACGAACCTGGCCACCCACCACCTCGACCTGGTCTGCCACTTCGTCCGCAACGACGCGGGCGGCACGATCTACAAGGCGTACGAGAACGACGGGATCGTGTTCCCCGCCGACGAGCAGGGGGCGATCGAGGGGCAGCGGATGTGCCTGCAGTGGTCGGGGCGCCAGGTGTTCTCCTCGCCGGACCGGTTCTCGGTGTTCTACCAGTACTCGGATTCGCCCACGGGCACCTATTTCTGCGTCGCGCACGTGGACCCGTCGCGGGAGCGGGACTTCGCGATCACGCTCGGGGTGCCGTTCAGGGAATCGCGGTGGTTCCGGGGCAGGGAGACCACCAACCGCACCAAATCCAACTGCCCGACCGGCGACTGCTGCCGCCGCCCGCCCACCGAGCTGGCCGAACGCTGGGAGGGCTACGCCTGGCCGTCGGCCCGCGCCAACTCCCACGTCCTGGCCGCCCTGCCGCCGGGATCGTTCCCGGGGGTGGATGAGGCCGACGTCTACACCTTCCTGGAACGGCACGCGGCCGCGACCTCTTCTTCCTGACGTCGTCCTCGTTCGTCTGAGCGCTTGCGCGGCGCTGCCTCGGCGCTCGGCCGGATCGGGAGCCGGCCGACGTCCGCCGCGCCGCACCTCGGCCGGGCCGCTGTGCGGGAGTCGCCGTGGTCGGCGCATCCCGACAGCGGAGTGCCGGTATGCATTCGGCGATGCTTCGCCCTTGGGCTGATGAGATCGCCGCGCCTGACCGGCCGGCCGTGCCTGACCGGCGGCGGCCTGCTGGCCGGCCGCGTCTGACGGGCCGCGCGTGGCCGACTGCGCCTGATCTCGGCTCGCCTCCGTCTACCGTGATCCCGCCGCGATCCCGCCGCCGACCTGCGGGTCGCCCGGGGCCAGGTTGCCGGCTCGTCCCCGCATCCGCAGGCAGAGGCAGGCGCATGAGCCGCACTTTTGCATAGGGTAGGGGGGTATGGTAACTTCCATCGAAGAACAGGGGAGAGGAGAAGCGGATGGCCGGCTACACCCACAACAAGCAGGACCACCAGCTGCGCCTGCGCCGGGTCGAAGGCCAGGTGCGCGGCCTGCAGCGGATGGTCGAGGACGACAAATACTGCATCGACATCCTCACCCAGGTGTCGGCGGCCACCAGCGCGCTCCAGTCGTTCGCCCTCTCCCTGCTCGAAGAGCACCTGAATCACTGCGTCGCCGAGGCCACGCTCAAGGGCGGCCCCGAGGCCCAGGCCAAGGTCAAAGAGGCCAGTGACGCCATCGCCCGTCTTGTTCGTTCCTGACTTGAAAGGTTGATCGATATGAGCACCGCCACCTACACCGTCAAGGGCATGACCTGCGGCCACTGCGTCAGCTCGGTCAAAGAGGAGGTCGGCGAGGTCCCCGGCGTCACAGGCGTCGAGGTCGATCTGGCCACCGGGCTCCTGACCGTTGGAAGTGAGAGCCCGATCGACGAGGCGAAGATCGTCGCCGCGGTCGAGGAGGCCGGATACGAAGTGGCGATTCCCTCGTGAACGCCGCAGCCAAGCTCGGCACCTACGTCCTGGGGCTGGCCGTCATCTTCGGCGGCGCCCTGGGCGTGGGCAGCGCGGTCGGCGAAGTGGCCCCGGCTCCGGCGGAGGAGAGCCACAGTTCGGCTCACTCCACCGAGACGGCGGCCGTGGCGCCAGAGGATACCCCCGGAGGGCTCCAGATGTCCGAGAACGGCTACACCCTCACCCCGCTCACCGCGACGATCAAGCCCGGCGAGCCCACCGATTTCCAGTTCAAGGTGACCGGCCCCGGTGGCGGGCCGGTGACCGACTACCAGACCAAGCACGACAAGAAGCTGCACTTCATCGTGGTCTCCCGCGACCTGACGAGCTTCCAGCACGTGCACCCGGCCGAGGCCGGCGGCGGCGTCTGGACGATCAAGCTGACCCTGCCCGAGCCGGGCGCCTACCGGGCCTTCGCCGACTTCGCCCCCACGGGCGCCGAGGGGCTGACGCTGGGCACGGACGTGCTCGTCGCCGGTGACTACGCGCCCAAGGCGCTCCCGCCGGTCAGCCGTACGGCCACCGTGGACGGCTACACCGTCACCCTCGACGGCGACCTGACCCCCGGCCGGGCCAGCAAGCTCACCCTCAAGGTCAGCAAGGACGGCAAGCCGGTCACCGACCTGCAGCCCTACCTCGGCGCCTACGGCCACCTGGTCGCGCTGCGCGCCGGAGACCTGGCCTACCTGCACGTACACCCCGACGGCGCCCCCGGCGACGGCAAGACCGCCGCGGGTCCGGAGATAACCTTCTATGCCGAGGTGCCCAGTGGCGGCGCCTACCGGCTGTTCCTCGACTTCCAGCACGAGGGCACCGTACGGACCGCCGACTTCACCGCCAAGGCGGCCCCCGCCCCGGCGGGCACGCCGGCCCCCGCACCGGCGACCACCGCACCAGCGACCACCCACGGCGAACACTGACCAGGACGCGACACGAGAAAGGAGAGGTGATGTCTCCCCTCACCGATGACCGGCCACACAACGCGGTCGAACTCTCGATCGGTGGCATGACCTGCGCGTCCTGCGCCAACCGGATCGAGCGCAAGCTCAACAAGATGGACGGCGTGACGGCGACGGTCAACTACGCGACGGAGAAGGCGAAAGTCACGTTCTCCAGCGACGTCGACGCGCAGCAGCTCATCTCGGAAGTGGAGAAGGCCGGCTACACCGCCGCGCTACCCGCACCACCCAAGACCGATGCGGAGACCGCCGACCAGGAGCCGCAGGACGAGCTCCGGCCGCTGCGCAACCGCTTGATCACCTCAGTGGTGCTGTCCGTGCCGGTGATCGCGATGGCGATGATCCCGCCGCTGCAGTTCACGAACTGGCAGTGGCTGTCGCTGACGCTGGCCGCGCCGGTGGTGGTCTACGCGGGCTGGCCGTTCCACAAGGCCGCCTGGACCAACCTGCGGCACGGTGCCGCCACGATGGACACGCTGATCTCGGTCGGCACCATCGCCGCGCTCGGCTGGTCGCTGTGGGCGCTGTTCTTCGGTACGGCCGGGACCCCCGGCATGACGCATCCCTTCGAGTTCACGATTCAGCGCACCGACGGCTCCGGCAACATCTACCTCGAGGCCGCCGCGGGGGTGACCGCGTTCATCCTGGCCGGCCGCTACTTCGAGGCGCGCTCCAAGCGCCGCGCCGGAGCGGCCCTGCGCGCCCTGCTGGAACTGGGCGCCAAGGAGGTCTCGGTGCTGCGCGACGGCGTCGAGATCCGCATTCCCGCCGACCAGCTCCAGACGGGCGACACGTTCGTCGTGCGGCCCGGCGAGAAGATCGCCACCGACGGCGTGATCGAGGAGGGCGCCTCGGCCGTCGACGCCTCGATGCTGACCGGCGAGTCGGTGCCGGTGGAGGTACGGCCCGGCGACGCGGTCACCGGTGCCACCGTGAACGCGGGCGGCCGGCTCGTGGTCCGTGCGACTCGGGTCGGCGCCGACACTCAGCTCGCCCAGATGGCCAAGCTGGTAGAGGAAGCCCAGACCGGCAAGGCGCAGGTCCAGCGGCTGGCCGACCGCATCTCCGGCATCTTCGTGCCCATCGTGATCGGCCTCGCGGTCGCCACCCTGGGCTTCTGGCTCGGCACCGGGGGCGGGGCCGGGGCGGCGTTCACCGCGGCGGTGGCCGTGCTGATCATCGCCTGCCCGTGCGCCCTCGGCCTGGCCACCCCGACGGCGCTGCTGGTCGGCACCGGCAGGGGCGCCCAGCTCGGCATCCTGATCAAGGGGCCAGAGGTGCTCGAATCCACCCGCCGGATCGACACGATCGTGCTGGACAAGACCGGCACGGTCACCGAGGGCAAGATGACCCTCACCAGCGTGCACCTGGCCGACGGCGAGAACCGCGACGAGGTCCTCAGACTCGCCGGCGCGCTGGAGCACGCCTCCGAGCACCCGATCGCCCAGGCCATCGCCAGGGCGGCCGGCTCCGACGCCGTCGTCGAGGACTTCGCCAACATCGAGGGTCTCGGCGTGCAGGGCATCGTGGACGGGCACGCGGTGCTGGTCGGCCGCCCGAAGCTGCTCACGGAATGGTCGCAGCACCTGCCCGTCGAGCTGGAACGCGAGCTGGCCGACGAGCAGGCCGCGGGTCGCACGGCGGTGGCGGTGGGCTGGGACGGTCAGGCGCGCGCGGTGCTCGTGGTGGCGGACGTGGTCAAGCCGACCAGCAAGGAGGCCATCGGGCAACTGCGTGGCCTGGGCCTGACGCCGGTGCTGCTGACCGGTGACAACGAGGCGGTGGCCAGGACGGTCGCGGCCGAGGTGGGCATCGACGAGGTCATCGCGGAGGTGCTGCCCGCCGACAAGGTGGACGTGGTCAAGCGGCTGCAGACCGAGGGCAAGGTGGTGGCCATGGTCGGCGACGGCGTCAACGACGCCGCCGCACTGGCCCAGGCCGATCTCGGGCTGGCGATGGGCACCGGCACGGATGCCGCGATCGAGGCCTCCGATCTGACGCTGGTCCGCGGCGACCTGCGGGTGGCGGCCGACGCCCTCCGGCTGTCGCGCAGGACGCTCGGCACGATCAAGGGCAACCTGTTCTGGGCGTTCGCCTACAACGTGGCCGCTCTGCCGCTGGCCGCGCTCGGCCTGCTCAACCCGATGATCGCCGGAGCCGCGATGGCGTTCTCCAGCGTCTTCGTGGTCAGCAACAGCCTGCGGCTGCGCCGCTTCAGGTAACGACGGTCGAAGGTGGCCGGGGGTGTTCGCCTCCGGCCACTTCGGCGTTTGCGGGCTTTCTGCCGTCTTGTTGCGGCGCCCGGCCCTGTGCGGGCTCAGCGGCCGTATTCCTGGAGGCCCTCAGCCCCGGTCGGCGGGTGGGTCTTCCCGGGCTTGCCGTACAGGAGAAATGTCGTTGAAAACCGCGCGGGCCTTATGACACCCGCGGCCCTTAAGAATGGGGATCTGCCAGGGCGGCGGCTTGGTCTCGTAGGGCACGCTGGGTCTCGGGGGAGTCTGCGTCGTCGCCCAGCATGATGCGCGCGAGCTGCGGCATCATCGACTGGAACAACGCCAGCCCCGTCAGCAGGAACAACCTGCGCGCCGTCGCCGCGTCCGGCTCCTCGCCCCGGGCCTCGGCGAGTGAGGCCGTCTTGCGCGCGCAGCGCGCGACGCGGGCCTCCTGACCGGGCAGCAGGTCCTGGCCGCGGTAGTTGAGCGCCTCCCACATCAGCAGGCGCACCAGGTCGGGGTGCTCGCGGTAGTAGTCGGTCAGCCTGGCCACGTAGTCGGCCGGGTCGGCGCCCGGCAGCGCGATCTGCGCGGTCAGGTCGTCGAGCGCCTCGGTGATGACCGCGTCGAACAGCTTCTCCTTGTTGCCGAAATGGCCGTAGATGCGCTCCTTGTTGACGCCTGCGCGCTCGGCGATGCGATCCACGCGGGCGCCCGCGATGCCGTACGCGGCGAACTCCTCCCGCGCGGCCTCCAGGAGAGCGGCCCGGGTGGCGGCGGTCGAGACCTTGGGTGCCATGAGGTCCATCTTGCCACCACCAACTGGTTGGTTGTAACCCAACTGTCTGGTTGACATCCAACTAGTTGGTTGGCTACCGTCCCGGCACATGACGATTTCCTCTCCTCGTAAGGCTCGCGGCCGGCGCGTCGGCCGCAAAGGTCCGCGTCCGGCATCCACGATCCGTGATGGGGCGACGGCTCCCGCTTCTTGCCATGGCACGTGGAATCCGCACAATCGCGAGCAGCGGACGGCGGCCGCCGGTGTCGCGGCGTTCGGGCGGACGATGGTGGCCTTCGTGCTCACCGCCGTCCTGGTCAGCGGTCAGTTGTACGTCGTGATCCCGCTCCTGCACGACATAGCGGCCGGTTGGGGCGCATCCACCAGTGCCCTGACCTGGCTGGTCACCGCCTTCGGCATCGGGTATGGGGTTGGTTTCCTGGTGTTCGGTCCGTTGTCCGACCGGTTCGGGCGCAGGCGACTGCTCATGCTGGGCCTGCCGCTGGCCGCCGTCGCCACCGCGCTGGTGGCGCTGAGCCCCTCTCCGGAGGTGGCCTTCGTGCTGCGGGCGGTGCAGGGAGTGGTCGTGGCGATGTTCCCGCCGGCGGGTATGGCGTACCTGGTCGAGCGCATCGAGCCGAGGCGCAGGGTGGTGGCGATCGCCGCGGTGACCGGCGCGTTCCTCGCCTCGGCCGTACTCCTGCAGGTGGCCGCGCAGGTGCTGGTGGAGGTGATCGGCTGGCGGGGCCTGTTCGGGCTGTCGGCGGCCGGGTTCGCGCTGGCCGCGCTCGGCTTGCGGGGCGTCATGCTGCCCGACCTGCCCGGTGAGGGGACGGGGTCGCTGCTGTCGGTGTACCGGTCGGTGCCGGGGTTGCTGTTCGACCGGGTGCTGCTGCTGCGGTATGTCGCGACGGTCGTGTTGATGGTTGGCTTCGTGGCCGTCTACACCGGATTGCAGATCTACGGCATGGCGACGCCGCGCGAACTGCTCCTGCTGCGCGCCGGCGGCCTTCCCTCGATCGTGCTCGTGCCGCTGCTCATGCCCTGGCTGGGCCGGGTCTCGGCGAC
Organism: Nonomuraea guangzhouensis; assembly: GCF_019396345.1. Lineage (GTDB taxonomy): Bacteria > Actinomycetota > Actinomycetes > Streptosporangiales > Streptosporangiaceae > Nonomuraea > Nonomuraea guangzhouensis. The sequence goes on from NZ_JAHKRM010000012.1 coordinate 210,921, forward strand.
CACGCGGGCGGTGTCGCTGCTGTTCGCGGGGGCCGTCGCGCTGGCCGTCGTCGGCTGGACGGCCGCCGCCGCGCTGGGCCTGGTGCTCCTGCTCGCCGTCTATGTCGCCTCGATCACGGGTGGACTGCCGAGCCTCAATGAAGCGGTCTCCGCGCGGGCGGGGCGAGCGCGTGGCACGGCTCTGGCGCTGTTCTCCTTCGCGCTCGCCGTCGGTGGCAGCGTCGGTCCGCAGGTCGCCGCCGCGTTCGGTGGGTTCGGCCCGCTCATGTACGGCCTGTCGATCGCGATGGTTCTGGCCGCCGTCGCCGTACTGGCCTCGACCCTGCCCGGACGCCCGGCCGCAGCAGAGGCGGCGGCCGTGCACGGACGCTGACGGTAGCGGGCGTCAGCGGGGGCGCCGACTGGCTTCCGGTGGGAGCTACTGGCCGGTAGGGTGTTACCAACGGTAACGGCCTGCGCGCCGTACCGGCGTCAGGCGCCTTTAACGCGATATTTTAGGGAGTAGCAATATGGGCGGCTTCAGTCCGGAGTTGAGCGACGACGTCGCCGAGGTGCGCGACTGGGTGCACGACTTCGCCCTCGACGTGATCCGCCCGGCAGGCGCGGAGTGGGACGAACGCGAGGAGACCCCCTGGCCCGTCATCCAGGAGGCCGCCAAGATCGGCCTGTACTCGCTCGACTTCTTCGCCACCCAGTGGTTCGAGGAGAGCGGCCTCGCGCTGCCGGTGGCGTTTGAGGAGATCTTCTGGGGTGACGCGGGCATCGGCCTGTCCATCGTCGGCACCGGCCTGGCCGCCGCCGCCCTGTCCGCGAACGGCACTCCGGAGCAGCTGGGGGAGTGGTTGCCGCAGATGTTCGGCACGGAGAACGACGTCAAGCTCGGCGCCTTCTGCGCCTCGGAGCCGGACGCGGGTTCGGACGTCGGGTCGATCCGTACCCGCGCCGTGTACTCCGGCGGCGACTGGGTCCTGAACGGCGTCAAGACCTGGGCCACCAACGGCGGCATCGCGAACGTCCACGTCGTGGTCGCCTCGGTGGAACCGTCACTGGGCACCCGAGGCCAGGCCACCTTCGTCATCCCGCCCGGCACTCCCGGCCTGTCGATGGGGCAGAAGTTCCGCAAACACGGCATCCGCGCCTCTCACACCGCCGAGGTCGTCCTGGACAACGTTCGCATCCCCGGCTCCTGCCTCCTGGGCGGCAAGGACAAGCTCGACGCCCGCCTCGCCCGCGTACGCAACGGCGAACGCGCCGGTGAGCAGGGGGCGATGCGGACGTTCGAAACCACCCGCCCCTCGGTGGCCGCCATGGCGGTCGGCATCGCACGGGCCGCCTTCGAGTACGCCAGGGACTACGCGCGGGAACGCGAGCAGTTCGGCCGCAAGATCGGCGAGAACCAGGCGATCGCCTTCCTCCTCGCCGACATGGCGACCCGCGTGGACATGGCCCGGCTGCTGACGTGGCGTGCGGCGTGGATGGCCCGGAACGGCAAGCAGTTCGAGCAGGCGGAGGGCTCGATGTCGAAGCTGGTGGCGGGGGAGACGGCGGTCTGGGTGACGGAGCAGGCGATCCAGATCCTGGGCGGGGCGGGGTATACGAGGGAGCATCCGGTGGAGCGCTTCCACCGAGATGCCAAGATCTACACGATTTTCGAGGGGACGTCGGAGATCCAGCGACTGATCATCGGCCGCGCGGTGACTGGCTTGCAGGTTCGCTAAAAATGTCCGAATCGGGTTGCCGGTCGTGGCGTCAGATGCATGCGGATCCCGTCCGCGGCCCACAGCACGAACCGTTCGACGGGGACGACGTCGTGTCCGGAGACCGGCTGGAAGCGGAATCTTCTCAGGAGGATCGCCAGCACCAGTTCGGCCTCCACCATGGCCAGGCTCGCACCTTCGCAACTGCGCGGCCCGAGGCCGAACGGGATGTAGGCGTAGCGAGGTCGGCCCGCGACCTGGTCGGGGGTGAAACGGCCAGGGTTGAAGGTCTCGGGGTCGGGCCAGTATCGCGGGTTCATGTGGACGGCCCAGAACGGATAGAAGATGGTACGACCGGCCCGTATTCGGCGTGCAGCCGCAGTTGGTAGGCGTGCAGGCCGCCCGCGGTGGCGATGTCCTGCAGCCCGCCGTCACCTCGTACGGCCGGTCCTGGAATCAGCGGCACGTTTCCTCCATGGACACACGGATCTCTTCCACGTATCTCTCGGAAGCGGCTGCTTGGCAAGGTGCGGAGCACCCGAGGCAGCCTCCGCTGACCGTCACAGCCTCGGGTCTGACCCGGTCGCTCGCAGTGGCGGGCTCGGCCTTGCACCGAGCCCGCCACGCCGCCTTTCCCGTGAACGTCAGTGATATCCGAGCCGGACCCGTGTCACGCCATCAGCGCTGCAGTGTCAGCAGACCCGGCCGGTAGGGCAGGAGACCGTAGTCGCCGCCGGAGTTGGGGTTGCGCCCTTGGTAGAGCAACTGCAGGCTGCAGGGATCAACGGTCATGGTCTGATCGGCGCTGGTGCGGACCAGTTCGCCGTGGCTGATGTCATTGGTCCAGGTGGCGCCGCTGTTGACCTTGCCGGCGAACGGGTTGCCCTCGGTCGCGGCCTGCGGCGTCCACGAACCGCCCAGGCTGGTGGCGGTGAACGAGCGGAAGTAGCGGCCCTGCGCGCCGATCGCTTCGACGAGCATGAGGTATTTGTTCTGGTCCTTGAGCTTGTAGACCTGAACGGCTTCGAACAGGTTGTTCGTCGAGTCGCTCATGACCACCGTCGATGTCGAGCCGAAACTGCCCGGGAAGTTCCCGATGGGCATGCTGGCCCGGTAGATCTTGCCGTTGTCCCCGGCGAAGAACAGGTACATGTTCGTGCTGTCACCGATGACCGTCTGGTCGATGGGTCCTGTTCCGGAGCCTGAGATGCTTCCGGAGAAGAGCACCTGCTGCGCTGACCAGCCATTCGGATTGGTGGGGTCGCTGGAGGTCCGGTACGAGAAAGCGGTCCCACCCCACTGGTAGGCGAGCACCCAGATGTTCTTCGGGGCGAAGTAGAGGAGCGTGGGCGCGACAGTGGCGGAGGACATCGTGTTCTGGCTGGCCGAGGCCATGTCGGACCAGTTGGTGAAGAGGCCGAAGTTCATCGAACCCCACCTCGTCCCCGTGTCGTGCGTCGTGGCGTAGACGAGCTGCCTGCCGTTGTAGGGGGCGACGGTGAAGTCCTTGAGCGAGACCCACCCCGACTTCGGATTCGCCAGCTGGCCTGTCGACGTCCAGCGGTACGTCGACGGAAGATCGCACTGACCGGGGTTGCCGCCGCCGTCCACCCGGACGAGTTGCCATTGCTGGTTGGTGCCGCCCCAGTCGTCGTACTGGACGATGTTCGCGCCGTCGGCGGTGGAGGCGCCCTGGACCTCCAGGGCCTTGTTGCTGTGGCGCGCGATGAACCTCACATAGCCGTCCGGGCTGTCGGCCAGCCGCCACTGCTGGTTGGTGCCGTTGCCGTCGGCCCATTGCACGATCGCGCCCCCGTTGGCGGTCGAGAGGTTGTAGACGTCGAGCACCTTGCCGGAGTGGCGGGACTTGATGCGGTAGTAGCCGCCGCCGGAATCGACGAACTGCCATTGCTGCTGGTTCTGGTTGTTCCTGGTCCACTGGGTGATGCGGCCGCCGTCGGCGGTCGAGAGGTTGTAGACGTCCAGGGCCTTGCCGCTGTTGCGGTTGACCAGGACGTACCAGGCGTTGGTGTCGACGGTGGCCGCGTTGGCGGACTGAGTCTGAAGGGCGACGAACAGGCTCGCCAGTAAGGTGACCACCGTCGCGAGGACGGCCCATGATCTGAATTTCATGATGTGTTCCGATCTATCCGACTTGGAGGAGTTGCCGCTGCTGGTTGGTGCCGGCTTTCTGCGTCGGCGTTCGTGCCGGGCGGGTGACACCGATCAGGGGGTGGTGAGATCGAAGCGGCGTACGGTGACCGCTCCGCCGAGGGCCTGGGTGGCGTAGTTGAAGATCCCGAAGCGATAGCCCATGAAGAACTGCCAGGCATTGTTCAAGGTGAAGGCCGGGCCCAGGCTCACGAAGCTGCTGCCGTCGGTGCTGTAGGAGAAGCGGGCCTGCCTGCCGGAACCGGGCCTGATGTCGGCGTTGACCCGTAACCAGAGCCGGCCGCCCGAGATGTTGGCGCTCGCCGCCTCGGTACCGGTGCCGGTGGTCTGCCACGAGCCGTTCATGGTCAGCCCGTTGGTCATCACGACCCGGTTGACGCCGTTGTCGCGTTTGACGCCGATCCAGGCCGACTGGTCGCGCAGCATCGCCAGCCCGGAGCGGTCGCCGTTGGCCATCTGGGAGTAGTCGAGCTCGATCGTCGCCGTCGACGACGGGCCCTGGATGCGGTGGGTCAGCGTGTTGCGGGCGTTGTAGAGGTCGCCGGTGACGGTCGCGGTCTGCAGGCGCAGGCCGTTGCCGGTGGAGAAGCGGCTGGTGTCGGGGTTGTGGTTCCACTCCCAGCGGGGCCCGAGGCTGCCCGAGGTGAAGGTGTCAGAGCCGATCATGGAGGCGACGGTCCGGTTGGTCTGGATGTTCGGCTTCGGGTAGGTGACGCCCCACCCGCCGTTGACGGTCTGTACGGTCGGCCAGTCGTTGGTCCAGGTGATCGGTGCGAGCGCCGGGACGCGGCCGCCGGGGTAGGCGTCGACGAACGACATGTAGTACCAGGCGCCGTTCTGGGTCTGGACGAGCCCGCCCTGGTGCGGCACACCGCCGCCGGAGATGGGGCCGGGCATGTTGAGCAGCACCTGGCGCATCTCGTACGGGCCCCACGGCGACGTGGAGCGGAGCACGTACTGGCCGTTGGCGGGGCGGGTCAGCCAGATGTAGTAGTAGCCGTTCCGCTTGTAGAAGCGGGAGCCCTCCAGCGTGCCGACGTTGCTCGGGGTCTGGAACACCTGCTGGGCGCGGACCTGACTGAGCCCGTCGGCCGAGAGCTGGGCCACACTGATGGTGCTGTTGCCGTAGGCGACGTACATGGTGTCGTTGGTGTCGATCAGCAGGCCGGCGTCGTAGTAGCAGTTGTTGATCTGTGAGCGCTTGGTCCACGTGCCGTCGACGGCGGAGGCGGTGTAGACGTAGGTCCGGTTGAACTCGACGCAGCCGATCCAGTAGTAGGTGCTGTTGCTGGGCCGGTAGTTCAGGGTCGAGGCCCAGATGCCCTTCACGTACGCGCGGCCGCCGTTGAGGTCGTAGGCGCCGGAGTTGAAGTCGAGCCTCGGGACCGAATGTCCGGCGTACTCCCAGTCGACCAGGTTGTAGGAGCGCAGGATCGGCGCGCCCGGCGAGTAGTGCATCGTCGAGGCCGAGTAGTAGTAGGTGTCGCCGACCCGGATGATGTCGCCGTCGGCGAAGTCCTGCCAGACGACCGGGTTGGTGTAGTCGCCGGCCAGGTTCGGGTCGCTGACGTACCACGCCTTGGTGCCGCCCGTGGCGGCCGACGTCGTGGGCGTGAGGAACACGCCCACGAGAAGCAGAGACGAGAGCACCACGAGCACGCGTCTCACAGGAACCTCCAGAGGTTGTCGTGTGTGAATCTCATGGCCCCGGTCACGAAATCTGTTAGCGCTAACAATCTGTTGTGCAGAGCTGCCTGGTCTACTCAGGTAAGTACGTTTTCGCGGAGTACATCCGACTGTCCGAGCCGGCGTCAACAAGGGGCAACCCTGCCGACCTGGGGGCCGCTGCCGGAACGTTGCCCCGCCTGGCCATTCGTCCGGAAGGAGATCGTGCCGCATTGCCCGCGCAGCTGAAAGTTTCACCGTAGTTACCGATAGACCATGAGTTAACTTCAGGGCTTCGGCGTGCGGGAGCCGCGGAAACGGTCTCGATCGGAGACCGAAATGCGCCTGGATAAACTCCCGATATGACCTCGACCGGAGAACCCCCCATGGGCGAATCGGCACCGTTGCTACCACTGACCCTGACTCAGCTGGCTCAGCTGGCGGGTGTGTCCACCGCTACGGTCTCCAAGGTCATCAACGGTCGGTCGGAGGTCGGGCCGGCGACCCGCGCACTGGTCGAGCGGCTCATCGAGCAACACGGGTATCGCCGTCAGCGTCGCCGCATCAAGCCGGCAAGTCTCATCGAAGTCGTGTTCCATGAGCTTGCCGGAGACTACCCCACAGAGATCGTCAAAGGAGTTCAGCGGGTCGCGTGGGCCAATGGCCTGAGCGTGGTGATCTCCGAGCTCGGTGGCCGGCACACTCCCGGGCCCAAGTGGATCGGAGACCTGCTCACCCGCCGTCCCGCCGGTCTGATCACCGTGTTCTCGGGGCCGGAGGACGATCAGCGCGTACGGCTGGCAACCCAGGAGATTCCCCTGGTAGTGCTGGATCCCGCGGGCAATCCGGGGCTCGGTGTGCCGTCTGTGGCCGCCACGAACTGGAGCGGCGGCCTGGAGGCCACCCGTCACCTGCTCGAACTGGGTCACCGGCGCATTGCGATGATCACCGGACCCGCGTTCGCGCTCTCCAGCCGGGCCCGGCTGGACGGTTACCGGGCCGCACTTGAGGCCGCGGGTGTGTCGGTCGACCCCACTCTCATCCGCGAAGGAAACTTTCAGATCGAGGATGGGATCACCCATACTCATCAACTGATGAAACTATCCGATCCGCCCACCGCGATTTTCGCCGCCAACGACGGGCAGGCCATCGGTGTCTACCATGCGGCTCGTGAGCTGCGGTTACGCGTACCCGACGACCTGAGCGTGATCGGCTTCGACGACATGCCGGTCTCGCGCTGGGCGCTACCGCCGCTCACCACCATTCACCAGCCCCTGCGCGAGATGGGTGCCATGGCCGCGACCATGTTGATCAGTCTCGCCGAAGGGGAGACGCTCCAGCAGAAGAGGGTGGAGTTGGGGACTGAGCTCATAGTCCGCGAGAGTACGGCTGCCTTGCGCCATCCTGATCTTGATTAAGTTACTGCCCCATTCATGGTTGAAGACGTCGGATTCTGCGCGACGCCGGCGATGGCGGTCAGGCCAGAGTGCTCGCCGAGGAGCCGCTCGACGCAGGACACGCTGCACGTCGGTCAGGCGTCGGCCGGCGGGGGCCCCGTCCGGTGATCCCCGCGGGCTATCGGGTCAGCTCTTCGCCCATTTCTGGCTGGTCGTGCCGGTGCAGGACCACAGCTGCACCTTCGTTCCGTTCGCGGTCCCGAAGTTGCTCGCTTCCATGCAGAGGCCGGACTGCACGCCGGTGATGGTGCCGTCGCCGTTGACGTTCCACTGCTGGTTCGCCTGCCCGTTGCAGTCCCAGATGATCACCTGGGTGCCGTTGCCGGTGCCCTGCCCCTTGGCGTCCAGGCACTTGTTGCCGTACACCTGCACTTGCTTGGACGAGGTGAGGGTCCACTGCTGGTTGGTGCCGCCGCCGCAGTCCCAGAGCTGGAGCTGGGTGCCGTTGACGGTGCTCGCGTTCGGGACGTCCAGGCACCGGCCGGCGTTGACGTTCCGTAACACCGACGTCGGCCCGCCGCCGGGGCCGGGGTCCGTGGGAGGCAGGAGCGTGATGGTGTAGGTGTCGTCGACGGCGGTGTGCGGTAGGTTGACCGTCGCGCCGTCGCCGGACAGCGTCACCACGGAGTTCTGGACGAGGACCGGGCCCTGGACGGCGCCGCCGCCGTTGTAAGGGATGCGCTCGGCGACGACTCTCACCTGGTTGTTCTGCACGACGCCGCTCGTGGCGTCCAGGCGCCGCAGGTTGACGGCGATGTTGCCGGTCGTGCTGCCGCCTCCCACCAGGATCTTGGCCGTCCCGGCCGCCTTGGTGGCGAACGCGTCGTACGAGGAACTGGGGGTGACGGACACGATCTGGCCGGTCTGAGAGCCGTAGTAGCGGTAGACCCACCATTCGCCCTTCGGCTGGTACTCGCCTGCCGAGTTGCGGACGAGCAGGTTGGCGAGGTCGTTGTGCAGGTTTCCGCCGCCCGCCCAGTTGGCGCGCAGGCCGTCGGCGCCGGCCCTTTCCAGACGGGCGATGTACCAGGATCCGTCACCGGGGTTCTGCTCGTTGGACGCCCCGTATTCGTTGATCTGGTACGGGCGCGGGTGGGGGATGCCGCGGGAGTTCAGCGTGGTGTCGGCCGCCGCCACGTTGGCGACCGGGTCGCCGGGCAGGGAGTGCCAGCTGATGATGTCGGGGACCACGTTGTTGGCCTTGACGTAGTCCAGGTACTGGCCCCAGAACGGGTTCGTGGTCGAGGGCACGCACGCGCAGCTCGGCCCGACGATGAGATGCGTCGGGAACGCGGCCCGGACGCGCTGGTAGGCGCGCCGCCACATCTCGAAGTACTGGGACTGAGGGCGGTTCCAGAACAAGGTGATGTTGGGCTCGTTCCAGAGGTCCCACTGTACGGTGGCGCCCGTCGCCCGTACGTCGTTGATCAGGCGGGTGAGGAAGTTGTCGTAGTCGGTCCAGTTGCCGTTGTCGCCGGGGAATCGCGAGATCGGGTAGCCGTCGGCACCCCACAGGTCGTGGACGAGCAGGATGAACTCCCCGCCCAGCGATCTTGTGCGCAGCAACTGAGCGCGGGTGGAGTTCCAGCGGCGGTCGTACTTGCCCGACACCCAGCCGCCCGGGCTGTCGAGCTGCGCCCCGCCGGCGCGCATGTACCGGAACTTCACGTCGGTGTAGAAGCGGTCCGGTGGTGCCGACGCGTTCTCGGTCATGCCGTAGATCCACCCGGAGGCGCGGTAGGTCGGCGAGCCACCACCGGCGGAGAAGTCGACGGTGATGGCCTGGTCCGCGGCCAGGGCCGGCGTGGCGGCCGTCAGGACGGGGCCGGTGACGAGTGCGCCGACGGCAAGTAAGGCGGCGATCCTGCGGCGGCTTCTGCGCTGTCTGCCCGACGTGGCGTCCACACGTGACTCCTTGGTCACGGAGGGGCGGGGCAGGTGGACCGGCGCCGGTGGTGTGGAACGGCGTAGTCGGGCTCGGCGGATCATGTCGCCGACGTTCATGTCGGACTCCTCACTTGGGGTGCTGTGCTCACATGCGAGCGGCTCGGCTCTTTGAGCTGATGAAGGCGCCGAGCTGATGAAGGCGCTGAGCTGATGAAGGCGCTACCCGCGGGTTCGTGGATCGGCGGCGGAGATGCCCGGTATGTCAGGTGCGGGTCCAGCGTTGGTTGACGCCGCCGTTGCAGGTCCAGATGGTCAGCTTGGTGCCGTTGGCGGTGGCGCTGTTCGGCACGTCGAGGCACTTGTTCGCGCCGACCGCGGTGATGGTGCCGTCGGCGTTGAGTCGCCACTTCTGGTTGTTCTGGCCGTTGCAGTCCCAGATGATCACCGCGGTGCCGTCGGCCGTCCCCGCCCCGTTCACGTCCAGGCACTTGCCGCCGTACACCTTCAGCTCACCCGCGGCGGTCGACGTCCACTGCTGGTTCGACTGACCGTTGCAGTCCCAGATCTGCACCTGCGTGCCGTTGGTCTGTGAAGCGTTCGGGACGTCGAGGCATCTGTTGGCGTTGACGTTGCGCAGCACCGTGGCGGATCCGCCGCCGCCCGAGTTGATCTGCCCGTTGAAGGTGAGCTTCACGACGTACGCGAGGGCGGAGTATGGCTGATTCGGTAACGTGATGTGCAGGCCGCTGGAGTCCTGACCACGCGTCGGCAGGTTGACGTACGTGCCGGCCGTGTCGCCGATCATCTCCACCTTCTCGAGGTTGGTCAGGCTGACCTTGCCGGTGCCCAGCGACGCGAGGTGGAGGGTCGCGCCGTTGCCGGGCCATCCGAGCACTGTCGCGTACAGGACGGTGTTGTCCTTGCTGCGGGTGTAGCGGATGTCCTGCGCCGTGCCGGGACGTGGTGTGGTGAACGAGCCGCCGCCCATTTTGGTCGGGCCTTCGCCGTAGGTGGTCCAGGCGCGGGTGGAGTAGATCGACTCGCCATTGCGCCGCAGGTAGGTGCCGAAGGCGTTCAGCACGTCTTTCTGGCCCTGAGGAATCGTGCCGTTGATCATGGGCGAGATGTTGAGCAGCATGTTGCCGTTCTTGCTCACCCGGTCGATCAGCGAGTGGAGCATCGCGGGCGCGCTGTAATAGCCGATCCCGTTGGTGTAGGACCAGCTCGAGCTGCTGATGGCGTCATCGGTCAGCCAATAGGGGTATTGGAGGTCGCCGGGACCGCCGCGCTCGTAGTCGAAGACCTCGCCTCTGTTGTTGAAGCCGTCCTTGTAGGTGGCCACGACCTCCTTGCCCCACGAGTTGGCCTGGTTGTAGTAGTACGACAGGAAGTTGAGCCGCTGCGCCTCGTCGACCCGGGTGAGGTTGAAGTCCTGCCACAGGATGTCCGGCTGGGCCTTGTCGACGACCTCCTTCAGCTTGTCGTACCAGAGCTGGTTCTCCGCGGCCGAGCCGAGCTGTCCGTAGAGCTTCTTCAGCGACGTGGTGGGCTGCGCCGGCACGTGGTCGTAGTAGCCGGTGAAGTTGTAGGCGTGGTGCATCGCGACCAGCAGCTTCATGTTCTTGGCGCGGATCGCGTCGGCGAACAGCCGCAGCAGATCCAGCTGGGGGCCTCGGCCGGCCGAGTTCCACTCGTTGACCTGGCTGTTCCACATCGAGAAGCCGTCGTGGTGCTCGGCCACCGGACCGGCGAACCTGGCGCCGGAGTCGGCGACCAGTTGGGCCCACTCGTTCGGGTCGAAGGTGCCGCCCGCGGACTTCAGACGTGGGGCGAACTGCACCAAGTTGCCTGCCTTGTCGCGGGCGCCGTCGATGAAGTTGTTGTACGGCCACACGGAGGGGTCGCCGTAGGTGTTCTTGTGAAAGGTGTTGGCGGCCTGCCCCGAGATGTACATGTTGCGCGGATACCACTCGCTGCTGTACTGAGGGGTGGCGAAGGCCCCCCAGTGCCAGTAGATGCCGAACTTCGCGTCCTGGAACCATTCCGGGGCGGCTGGATGCTGGTCCACCGACGCCCACGTCGGCTGGTAGACGGCGGGCGCGGCCATGGCGGAGCCGGTCAGGGCGGGGGCGGTGAGGAGGGCTGCTCCGGTGAGCAGAGCGGTGCCGGCAAGGGCGGTGCGTCTGCGGAGCGCCGACAGCTGGTTGGGGAACACGCTGTCTCCTGGGTTGTGGCGGTGACTGGGTAAGAGAGACATGTGGGGAGACCTCGGTGCTCCACGGCCGGTCCATCGCCGGACGCATCACAGCCGAGGGCTCCTGCCGCTCACCACCGACTCCGGCAGAGGTAGCCGCCTTGCGGACTAAGTGTGGAAATCACCGCGAAACATGTCAAGGCCGCTGACGAATCGATTCGATCGGATGACCGGCGCCCAGGGGCCACGGCGCCACGGGGATGAACGTTTCATCACTTCGGCCCGTCGCGACAGTGCGGCCGCACCGAGTCAGGCCAGATCAGGCCACTTCGGCGCGCGGCGGATCCCGTGACGGAGGAGGTCAGGGCCCTTGACGGATCGTCTCGCGTCATATTTGCTCCGCCACACCACCACCGCAGTCGGCCCGAAGGGAAGGAGCGCTGCATTCACCCCGAGTGATGTTAACGCTAACAAGAGATGTTGAGGAGCCGCCGGCGTGGTGTGCCGGAAACCCTGCCACCCGCGTTCGTTGGCGAGAAGGTTGAGGATGTGGCGTGTTATCGCGAACGGTTCGAATCGATTCAGCCCGCACGACGACATTCGTCGAGCGGTTGAGCAGGCGTACGTGGGGACGATGGTGGGCCGCCGCGCTGATGGTCGTGGCCTTGGTGGTAGCGGGCACGACGATGGGCGCGGGGACCGCCGACGCGGAGTCCAACGGCGGGGTGCGGGTCATGCCGCTGGGCGACTCGATCACCGAGGGCACGCAGGTGCCGGGCGGGTACCGGATCGGGTTGTGGCAGCGCCTGGCCGCCGGCCGCTACACGGTCGACTTTGTCGGGTCACAGTTCAACGGGCCGGGCAGCCTGGGCGACCACGATCATGAGGGCCATCCCGGGTGGCGGATCGACCAGATCGACGCGAACATCGCCGGCTGGCTGCGTACGTACACACCGCGCACAGTGCTGCTGCACATCGGCACCAACGATGTCCTGCAGAACTACAACGTGGCCGGTGCCCCGCAACGGCTGTCCACGCTGATCGACCACATCACCACAGCAGTGCCCAACGCGGACGTCTTCGTCGCCACCATCATCCCGCTGTCCAACTCCGGCCAGGAGTCGGCCGGCCGCACCTTCAACGCGGCGATCCCCGGCATCGTGCAGAGCAAGGTGAACAGCGGCAAACATGTCCACCTGGTCGACATGCACAGCAAGCTGACCACCTCCGACCTGATCGACGGCATCCACCCCACCGCCGGCGGCTACGACAAGATGGCCGCCGCCTGGTACGACGCGCTTCAGTCGGTACCGGGCAGCATCGGCCAGCCGGGGGGCGGCACTCCGACCCCTGGTGCGGGCGCGATCAGGGGTGTGGGGTCGGGCCGGTGTCTTGACGTCTCCGGCGGCTCGCAGGCGAACGGCGCGCAGGCGCAGATCTGGGACTGCAACGGCCAGGCCAACCAGCAGTGGACGGCGACCGCGAGCGGTGAGCTGCGGGTCTACGGCGGCAAGTGCCTGGATGTGTACAACCAGGGCACCGCCGACGGCGCCAACGTCATCATCTGGGACTGCAACGGCCAGAACAACCAGCAGTGGCGCCTCAACGCCGACGGCAGCATCACCGCCGTCGGGGCGAACAAGTGCCTGGACGTGCCGAACTACTCCACCGCCAACGGCGTCAGACTCCAGATCTGGTCCTGCAACGGCGGCGCCAACCAGCGTTGGACCCGCACCTGACCCATGACGGCCGGCCGTCCTCTCCGCGTCCGCGATGTGCGAGGGCAGAGCGACCCGGCCCCTCAGGTGAACCTTCCAGAACCCCCGGTGGAGATCGCCCGGGAGATCTTCACGACACCCCGGTAGGCAGAGGAATCAGATGCGCAGAATTCTTGGCTTAGCAGTGGCGGCGGTACTCGCAGCCGCCTCCATCGTCGCGATCAGCGCTGAGACGGCCGCCGCCCTCGACAACGGCCTGGCCCGCACGCCCCAGATGGGCTGGAACGACTGGAACAGCTTCGGCTGCAACGTCAACGACGGCCTGATCCGTCAGACGGCCGACGTCATGGTCTCCAGCGGCATGGCGGCGGCGGGCTACACCTACGTCAACATCGACGACTGCTGGTCCACCAAGAACCGCAACTCCAACGGTGACCTGGTGCCGGATCCGCAGAAGTTCCCCAACGGCATCAAGGCCCTGGCTGACTACGTCCACTCCAAGGGGCTCAAGCTCGGCATCTACTCCTCGGCCGGAACCACGACGTGCGCGGGGTACCCGGCCAGCCTGGGCAACGAGCGGCGGGACGCGGCCCTGTGGGCGTCCTGGGGTATCGACTACCTGAAGTACGACAACTGCGGTGACCACCAGGGCCGGAACGGGCAGCAGCGGTACACGGCCATGCGGGACGCACTGGCCGCCACCGGTCGTCCGATCGTGTACAGCCTGTGCAACTGGGGGCAGGAGAGCGTGTGGACGTGGGGGATGCCTGTGGGCAACTCCTGGCGCAACACCGGCGACATCGCGGCGAACTGGAACTCGATCACGGGCATCCTGGACCAGCAGGTCGGGCTCGACGCGTACTCGGGCCCGGGCGGGTGGAACGACCCGGACATGCTGGAGGTGGGCGTCGGCGGGGTGACGGGGACCGAGGGCCGCGCGCACTTCAGCCTGTGGTCGCTGCTGAACGCGCCGCTCATCGCCGGAAACGACATCCGTACGATGAGCGCCGACACGCGCACGATCCTCACCAACACCGAGGTCATCGCGGTCAACCAGGACTGGGGCGGCAGGCAGGGCCACAAGATCAGCGACAACGGCAACCTGGAGGTCTGGCGCAAGCCGATGTCGAACGGCTCGGTCGCGGTCGTGCTGCTCAACCGGGGCACCTCCACGTCGACGGTCTCCACCACCGCCTCAGCCCTGGGGTTGGGGTCCGCGTCCTCCTACTCGGTGCGCGACCTGTGGGCGCACACGACGTCCTCCTCATCCGGGACGATCAGCGCGTCGGTCCCCGGACACGGGGCGGCCATGTACGTCGTGACCGGAGGGGGCATCGTCACGCCTCCGCCCACGGGTGCGATCAAGGGTGTGGGGTCGGGCAGGTGTCTCGATGTCTCCGGCGCCTCGCAGGCGAACGGCGCGCAGGCGCAGATCTGGGACTGCAACGGTCAGGCCAACCAGCAGTGGACGGCGACCGCGAGCGGTGAGCTGCGGGTCTATGGCGGCAAGTGCCTGGATGTATACAACCGGGGCACCGCCGACGGAACCAACGTCATCATCTGGGACTGCAACGGCCAGGACAACCAGCAGTGGCGCCTCAACGCCGACGGCACCATCACCGCGGTCGGCGCGAACAAGTGCCTGGACGTCAGCGGCACCGCCAACGGCACCAAGGCGCGCATCTGGACCTGCGCCGGAGGAACCAACCAGCGCTGGACCCGCAGCTGACCTGCCGCACCACCGACGGATGCACAGTGATGAAGGAAAGGGTCTGAAACTTTCAGGTCGACCGTCCCTTGCGACAGGGGCGGTCGAAAGTTTCGGTGCCCATCGTAGATGGCTGGGGGCCTGTAGTGCCGAAGGTGGCAGCCAAATGTATCCGAAACTTTTAGACCCGCCTTGACAATGTTTCGGAAGTATTTCCACACTGAGTCACCAAGCGACGCCTTGGTGGTGGGCGCGTGTTCCCCGTTTCCGTATTTCAGACATGGAGGCTCAGGCATGGGCGCAAATGCCATACCCCCGCCTGGAACCAGGTGGCCCCTGACCGTCGGTGCTCTCTGCGTGCTCGCCATGATCGTGGCGCTGGTGGCGCCGCTTCGCGCCGATGCCGCGGCCAGCACGCTCGGCGCGGCGGCCGCGCAGAGCGGGCGGTACTTCGGTGCCGCCATCAGTGCGGGCCGGCTCGGCGACTCGCAGTACACCACCATCGCGAGCCGCGAGTTCAGCATGGTGACGGCCGAGAACGAGATGAAGATCGACGCCACCGAGCCCAACCGGGGCCAGTTCAACTTCGGCAACGGCGACCGCATCTACAACTGGGCCGTGCAGAACGGCAAGCGGGTGCGCGGGCACACGCTGGCCTGGCACTCCCAGCAGCCCGGCTGGATGCAGTCGCTGTCGGGCGGCAGCCTGCGCCAGGCCATGATCGACCACATCAACGGTGTCATGGCCCACTACAAGGGCAAGATCTACGCCTGGGACGTGGTCAACGAAGCCTACTCCGACAGCGGCGGCGGGCGGCGCGACTCCAACCTGCAGCGCACCGGCAACGACTGGATCGAGGTGGCCTTCCGCACCGCGCGCGCCGCCGATCCGGCCGCCAAGCTCTGCTACAACGACTACAACATCGACAACTGGACCTGGGCCAAGACCCAGGGCGTCTACAACATGGTCCGCGACTTCAAGCAGCGCGGCGTGCCGATCGACTGCGTGGGCCTGCAGTCGCACTTCAACGGCAACAGCCCGTACAACAGCAACTACCGCACCACCATCTCCAGCTTCGCCGCCCTCGGGGTGGACGTGCAGATCACCGAGCTGGACATCCAGGGCGGCTCTCCGCAGACCTACGCCGCCGTGACGAACGACTGCCTGGCAGTGGCCCGTTGCGCCGGCATCACGGTGTGGGGGGTGCGCGACCAGGACTCCTGGCTCGGCGCCGGCGCCAGCCCGCTGCTGTTCAACGGCGGCAACAAGAAGCCCGCCTACGACGCGGTCCTCAACGCCCTCAACGCCGCCAACCCCGGCCCCACGCCCACGCCGACCCCGACGCCGACCCCGACGGCGCCCGGCGACAATAGTCAGATCAGGGGTGTGGCCTCCAGTCGCTGCCTGGACGTGCCCAACGCCTCGACCACGGATGGCACCCAGGTGCAGTTGTGGGACTGCAACGGCCAGACCAACCAGCAGTGGAGCTCGACCTCCGCGGGTGAGGTCAAGGTCTACGGCAACAAGTGCCTGGATGCCGGCGGCACCGGGAACGGCACGAAGGTGCAGATCTACAACTGCTGGGGCGGCGACAACCAGAAGTGGCGCGTCAACTCCGACGGGACCATCGTCGGCGTGCAATCCGGACGCTGCTTGGACGCCACCGGCGCGGGCACCGGCAACGGCACCCGGATCCAGCTGTACGACTGCAACGGCCAGTCCAACCAGAAGTGGACCTGGAACGGAAGTTCCTGAAGCCGCGTCGGTAGGCCCATGACTTCGCCGCAACCGGTAGACCGGTTGCGGCGAAGCGCGCGCCGGGCTCACACGCCCGTGATGGTCCATTGGTTGTTGGTGCTGTTGTTCGGCGTCCACAGGGCCACGGTGGAGCCGGCGGTGCTGTTGCCCATGCCGTCGAGGGCCGTGCCGGTGCCGCGGTTGATGATCTGGTTGCGGCCGTTGCCCGTGCTGTTGAGGCGCCACTGCTGGTTGTTACGGCCGTCCCACGCCGCTTGCCTGGCGTTGGCTCCGTTGGCGGTGTTGCCCCAGCTGTCGGCGACCATGCCGTTGGCACGGTTGACGATGCGGTACCACCCGCCGCCCAGGTCCACGAGCTGCCACTGCAGGTTGGTGCTGCCGTCCCAGTTCCACTGCTTGAGGTTCGCCCCGGAGGCGACATTCCCGCCGCTGTCCAGCGCCAGGCCAGTGGTCGCGTTGGTGATCCGCACGTAGCTCGCCGGCGCGGGGCCGCCGGACCCGGTCATGCGGTACGTACGACCGGCCTGCCCGGTCAGTCTGATGACGTCGTTCTCGGGTTTGGTGACGCTGACGGTGTCGCCGGTCGTGGTGTCGACCACCTGGTAGGTCCCGGCGAAGATCCGGCCGCGCACGTTGACCGTCCCGTCACGGTCGAACCTGATGAGGAGCTCGGTGGCCCCGCCGGAGCTCCACGTCGCGTCCACGGTGTAGCCGCCGCGCCCCCGAAGACCCTGGACCTTCCCGCTCGGCCAGGCCGCCGGGAGCGCCGGCAGCACGTGCAGCTCACCGTTGTGGCTCTGCAGCAGCATCTCGGCGATGCCGGACGTCGCGCCGAAGTTGCCGTCGATCTGGAACGGCGGGTGCAGGTCGAACATGTTGGGCGCGAGCCGGGCCGTCGTCACGAGGGCGCGGACCAGGTCGTGCGCCCGCGTGCCCTCCTCCATCCGCGCCCAGTAGTTGATCTTCCACGCCAGCGACCAGCCCGTACCGTCGTCACCGCGCAGTTCGAGGGTCCGCCGCGCGGCGGTGTACAGGGCGGGGGTGCCGCGCTTGGTGATCTGGTTGCTGGGGTGCAGGCCGTAGAGGTGGGAGATGTGCCGGTGGTTCTGCTCGGTCTCGACCCAGTCGTACAGCCATTCCTGGATGTTGCCGCGTGAGCCGGTCTTCATCGGCGGGAGCCGGTCCCGGGCGGCGAGGACCTGGGCACGGAAGCTCGCGTCCGTGCCCAGGAGTTCGCTCGCCTTGGCGCAGCCGTTGAACAGGTCCCGCAGGATCTGGTTGTCCATCGTGGGTCCGGCGCAGATGCTGACGCCCGCGTGGTGGGGCAGTTCTGGGGAGTTCGACGGGTTCGTGACCAGATATTTGAGGGTCGGTTCCTCCACAAGGGTCTCCAGGAAGAACTGCGCGGCCCCCTTCATGGCCGGGTAGTACTGCCGGAGGAAGTCGAGGTCGCCGGTGAAGAGGTAGTGGTCCCAGATCATGGCGGCCAGCCACGCGCCGCCGGTCTGCCACATGCCCCAGGTAGCGCCGTCGACGACGGAGCTGCCCCGCCAGCCGTCGGTGTTGTGGTGGGTCACCCAGCCGCCGGCGTTGTACTGCACCCGGGCCGTGCGGGCGCCGCTGACCGTGAGGTCGTTGATCATCCTGAACACCGGCTCGTAGCACTCCGACAGGTTGGTCGTGTCGGTCGGCCAGTAGTTCATGGGCAGGTTGGCGTTGAGGGTGTACTTCGAATCCCAGGAGGGGGCCAGGGAGTCGTTCCAGATGCCCTGCAGGTTGGCGGGCTGGGTGCCGGGACGCGAGGAAGAGATCAGCAGATAACGGCCATACTGGAACAGCAGCGCCGAGAACTGCGGGTCGTTGCTGTTGGCGTGCTGCGCGATCCGGACGTCAGTCGGCTGGTCGGCCGCCGAGGTACGGCCGAGGTCGAGCGTCGTGCGCCCGAACAGCCGCTGGTAGTCGGCGACGTGCCGGCCACGCAGGTCGTCGTAGGTCCGGCCGGCGGCGGCGTCGAGATGGCGCCGGGCGATGCCCTGGTAGTCGCCGCTGACGTCCTTGTAGTTCACGTAGCCGGAGCCGATGGAGATCAGCACCGTCACGCTGTTGGCGGACCTTACCTGCAGGGTGCCGCCGGAACTGCTGACAGTGCCGCCTTCGGCAACGGCCCGGGCCAGTGCCAGGAACCTGACCTTGCCGGCCAGGCCCCTCTGGTCGCCGGAGATGCCGTCGAGCGCCGCCGTCGTGCCGTCCGGGCTGGAGCGTGTCGTCCGCTGCGGGCTGCCGAACGTCGCGGAGAACGTGATCGAGCCGGGCCTGTCGGCGGTCAGCCGGATGGCGATCACCTGGTCCGGCGCGCTCGCGAGCACCTCGCGCCGGTACCGCACGCCGTTCTGCAGGTACGTCACCGTGGTGGTGGCCGTGCTGAGGTCCAGGGAACGGTTGTACTCCGAAACTCCGGCGGCGCTGCCGAAAGTGAGCCGTAGATCGCCCACGGGCTGGTAGGCCAGCTGAGCCGAAGGGGTGCCCAGCATGTTCTGGTCGACAACGGTCTGGGCCTGGCTCCACTGGTTCTGGAAGACCAACTGCCGGATCTGCCCCAGCGCCGCCGCACCCTTCGTGTTGCTCTGGTCGTACGGCCCACCGGCCCAGATGGTGTCTTCGTTGAGCTGCAGCCGCTCGGTGTCGATGTTGCCGAACACCATGGCGCCCAGGCGACCGTTTCCGATCGGAAGCGCACGCAGCCACTCCGTGCCGGCGCTCTTGTCGTACCAGAGCGCCAGGTCGTTCGCGGCGCGCACCTCCGGAGGCGCCACCGACCCGGCCCGGGCCGCGGCCGTCCATGGCAACGGTATGAGCGTGGCTCCAGCTCCAGCCGCGCCGAATCTCAGCACTTGTCTTCGCGATAAATCAGCCATTTCGGTTCTCCAAGCCCATGGGGGGTCGGCCTCCGTCGAGTACGAGCACGAGCCCCGCACCGTGTGCGTGCCTGCGTGCTCGTGGCCATCGCCGGGGCGATGGCTCGTCCCGGCGATGGCGTGTGGTCAGCTGTCGTGGGCTGTCAGACGCGGGTCCATTGCTGGTTGGTGGCACCGGTGCAGGTCCAGATCTGCACCCTGGTGCCGTTGGCGGTGCCGTACCCGGACACGTCCAGGCACTTGTTCGCCCCCACCGCCGTGATGCTCCCGTCGGTGTTGAGGCGCCACTTCTGGTTGTTCTGGCCGTTGCAGTCCCAGATGATCACGCTGGTGCCGTCCGCTGTGCCGGCCCCGTTCACGTCCAGGCACTTGCCGCCGTAGACCCGCAGCTCACCGGAGCCGGTGGCGGCCCACTGCTGGTTGGACTGCCCGTTGCAGTCCCAGATCTGCGTCTGCGCGCCGTTGGCCTGGGAGGCTCCGCTGACGTCCAGGCACCGCCCCGCCCCGACACCCTTGAACGCGCCTGTCGCCGGCGGATCAACCGTGGGGGTCGGCGTCGGCGTCGGCGTCGGATTCGGGTCGCTGCCTCCGAACTGCGCGAAGAAATTCCACACCACTGGCCTGGTCCAGGACTTCTCGCCGGGCTCGAGGTCGCCGGGCTTCCCGTCCACGGGGCCGGGGGTGTGGCCCGCGTCGAACGCCGCCCATGCGACCGGATACCCGGCCCGGCACCCCGAGTAGGTGGTGACGATGTGCGTAAGGCTGCCTTGCGCCGGCTCGGGCGGGTTCTGGGGGGTGCAGCCGTTGTTCCTGACGAACCTGTCACGTAGCGACCGGCCCGTGGAGATGTTGAGCACCCCATCCCTGAGGCCGTGCAGCCCGATGTACGCGATGGGCTGGTTGCCGCCGCTGCACCCACTGAGCTGCCCGCCGGAGTAGACCGCCACGGCGCGGAAGACCGTCGCCCTGTTGCACGCGAGCGAGTAGCTCATGCCGCCGCCGTAGCTGAAGCCCATGGCGAAGCGCTGGGCGGTGTCGACACAGAGGTCCGCCTCGATCCGGCGGATCATGTCATCGACGAAGGTGGTGTCCTCACCGCCCGAGTTGGCCCAGCCGTTGTTGAAGCCCTGGGGCGAGACGAAGATCGCGGTGTTGTTCGACAATGCCCTGAGCCCGTAATAGGACCAGGGGTAGCCGCTGGTTCCGCCCCCGTCGACATCGTTGGCGGTGCCGCCATTCCAGTGGAATCCGAAGATTAACCGGTAGGGGTTTGCGTTGTTATAGTTGTCCGGAATTCTCAGGATATAGTTACGATTTTTTCCGCTGGTGGTAATCGACTGCGGACCGCTTCTCAGCGTCGGGGACTTGCCGCATCCAGCGCTGCCCGCGAGGGCGCTCTGTTGTGCGAGGGACGAGGGCGCGGTGTCGCCCAGCGCCGTATGCACCGTGGCCAGGACGACGAGCAGTACAGCGGACGCGATAGCGGTGAAGAGGTATCTAGGCCTCGACATCACGCGAATTCCTTTCCCTTTTTGGGGAGTGAGGGCGTTTGACGTGTTAGCGCTCACTCAACGCCGCCATAATGGGCTCTCCCTTCTTCCTGGCGGCTGGAGGCGATGGTGCAGCGGAGCAAATATGACGGTGACAAGACCTGTCAAGGATCGGCCTTCTCGACGTTGGCGGACCGCGTCTGAGATGACCTCGTCGCTCTGGCGCCTGACCAGGAGAAGCGGCCATGGCAACCACTGGCGCGTCGTGATGAAACTTTCACGGCGGTTAATCGAATCGTTCCGCGCGCTCGGTATCGCGGGGTGTGCTCGTGCTAACGCTGTAGCCGTACGGGATCGGCCGGTCCGCTGCGGCGGACGATCCAGGCCTCGGTGATGTGCTGGAACATCGCCTCGGCGGCGCCCGCGGGATCATGGGCGGCGATGCGTTCGTAGACGCGGCGGTGGCCGAGGTTCGACGCCACGCACAGGGCCCGTTCGGTCCGGCCCATGTACCGGGCGGTGTTGATGACCTGGCTCTCCATCGCCCGTACGACGCCACGGGCGATGCGGTTTCCAGACGCCCGCATGATCGTGTCGTGGAAGGCGCGGTCGCTTTCGGCGTACGTGACCGGGTCGGCCACGAGCTCGTCCATCCGATCCACCAGCACGCGTAGCTGCTCGACGGTGTCCGGCTCGGCCAGGCGGGCGGCGACGTTGGCCATGTCGGACTCCAGCACGCGCCGGGTGACGACGAGGTCGTCGAGGATCGTCAGGCTCTCGTCCGCGGCGATGGTCGCGGCGAGGACGAGTTCGTCGAGCATGTCCCACATCACCGGAGGGGTCACCATGGTGCCGGAGCCCTGACGGACCCGTACCAGTCCCTTCTCCTGCAGGACTTTCACCGCTTCCCGGACGACGGTGCGGCTCACGGAGAAGGCTTCGCACAGCGCGGGCTCGGTGGGCAGCGGCGTCCCCGGCGGGTGCACGCCGCGAACGATGCGCTCCACCAGCTCGGCGGTCACCGCTCTGGCGAGACTGGCCGGCCGCTGGGACCAGGCCGGTGGCGCCGGGACAGCGCTGCCCGTTTCCTGCGGTGCCGTCATGTCTCCCCTCCGGGGCTGGCCAAGGACAGCGCGACCGCATCAGTCTACATGTCCCACTTGACCGTAATACGTCATACGAATTATGTTTCGGGCCAAGACGGCCGGGCTCATCGGCCGCTCTCGGAGGGTGAACAACTATGAAGCAGCGAGCGTTGTGGTCGGTCCTGCTGGCCTCGGGACTGGCCGTGGCCGGCTGCGGGAGTGCGGCGCGGCCGGAGTCCCCGTCCGGCGGAGAGTCGCAGCCCAAGTCGCAGAAGCTCGTGGTGTGGGACTGGAAGTCCGGCGAACCGGCGGCGGCCACCTACATCGAGAAGGCCAAGGCCGACTTCGCCAAGCGGCATCCCGGCGTCACCGTCGAGTTCGTCGCTCAGCCCTTCGACCAGTACTACACCTTGCTCGGCACGGCCATTCAGTCCAGCAAGGGGCCCGACGTCATGCTCTTCAACGGGGGCGGCCAGATCCGCGACCGGGTGACCGCGCTCCAACCGCTGGACCAGTACGTGACCGAGGACAAGAGCCGGTTGGCGGGCTGGGACGCCTTCAGCAAGGACGGCAAGACCTACGCCGCGCCGGTGACCCTGCAGGGCCACCCGATCTACTACAACAAGGCGCTCTACGAGAAGGCCGGTCTCGACCCGGCGAACCCGCCCAAGAC
Organism: Nonomuraea guangzhouensis; assembly: GCF_019396345.1. Taxonomy (GTDB): domain Bacteria; phylum Actinomycetota; class Actinomycetes; order Streptosporangiales; family Streptosporangiaceae; genus Nonomuraea; species Nonomuraea guangzhouensis. The sequence continues at coordinate 233,340 of NZ_JAHKRM010000012.1, forward strand.
CTGGGACGAGTTGGTCAGCGGCTGCGCCGCCATCAAGAAGGCGACCGGAGCCACGTGCTTCGCGCTCGGCAACAAGGAAGGCTTCGGCATCCAGTTCTTCATGTCGGGCCTCGGGTCCGGCATCCTGACGCCTCAGGAGTACGACAACTGGATCGCCGGGAAGCGTGACTGGACCTCCCCCCACGTGAAGCGGATCTTCGAACTGTGGAAGGACGCCGGCGACAAAGGGCTGAACAACGACGGTGCCAACTCCACCGCGATGTTCACCGACATCTTCCGAGTCTTCGAGACCGGTAAGGCCGCGCACATCATCGGGCTGATGTCGGACGTCGGGCACTGGAAGGACTTCGCCGAGTTCCTGCCGCCCGACAAGATCGGCGTCATGCCGGCCCCGGTCGTCACCGACGGAGCCACGCCCAGCCTTCCGTACGACGGCGGCATCGGCTACGCCGTCGCCAAGTGGACGAAGGACCCGAAGCTGGCCGCCGATCTGGTGCGATCCCTGACCTCGACCGACGCCTTGAGCGCGTTCTACGCCAAGGCCGGCGCGATCGCGTCCGACACGACGATCGACGTCTCTCAGGCGGGCCCGGCCGTCGCCGCGATGGTGCCCGAGATCAAGACCGGCAAGCCCGCCCTGCATGTCGCGCTGTCCTCCAAGACCCTGGACCTGATGGGAAGACTGTCCCAGCAACTCCTGAGCGGTTCGACCACCGTGGACAAGGCAGTGCGGCAGTTGGCCGCCTCCGATCGGACGGGCTGATCGCGTGCCGATCGGACATTCGTCGTCGTCGGTCCGCCCGGCCGGATCCGGGCGCGCCGATGCGGACCTGATGGAGCAGCGTGGACACCGCGGGGGCGTCCACGCGAGCGCCCGTGGGGCGCGCGCCGAGCGCCTCGCGCCCTACGTTCTGGTGGCCCCGGCCGTACTGATCATCGTGGTGCTGCGGCTGTGGCCGCTGGTTCTCGGCGTCAACTTCTCCTTCACGGGTGACGGCGACCTCAATGGGACCGCGGTCGGCGTGCGCAACTACCTGGAACTGCTCGGCGACCCGTTGTTCCACACCTCGCTGGGCAACGTCGGGCTGCTGGTGCTGCTGCTTCCCGTGGCGGTGGCGATTCCGGGTCTGCTCGCGACCTTCATCTATCTGCGGGTGCCCGGCCACCGGTTCTACCGCAGCGTCTACTTCTTCCCGGCCGTGCTCTCACCGGTGATCGTCGGTGCGATCTTCAACCTCATGCTCGGGTTCGACGGCCCGCTGAACACTGTCCTCGGGGCCGTCGGCGTCGGCCCGGTCGACTGGCTCGGCGATCCGGGCATCGCCATGTTCACGGTTGTCGGCGTGCACATATGGGCGACGTTCGGGATGGCTCTGGTGGTGTTCCTCGCCGGGTTCAGCACGCTGGACGCCTCGCTGCTGGACGCCGCCCGCGTGGACGGCGCGTCGCTCCGCCAGATCATCTGGCACGTGATCATCCCGAGCCTGACGCGCACCATTCAGTTCGTCTTCGTGACCACGATGATCGGGATGCTGACGTCCATGTTCGGCCTGCTCTTCGTGATGACCGGCGGCGGCCCGGAGGGGTCGACCTACCTGCCGGAGTACTACATCTGGCACCAGCAGGGACAGATGAACCGCCCGGCACTCGCCTCGGCCGCGTCGACGGTCCTGTTCGTCGTCATGCTCGTGGTGGGGCTGCTGCAGATCGGCGTGCTTCGTCGCACGGGGAGGCAGGACTGATGCCCGGCAGACGTCTGGCCAGGTGGGCGGCCGCCGTTCCGATGGCCGTTCTCGCGCTGGCGACGATCTATCCTCTCGTGTTCACCGCCAACGTCGCGATGAAGACCCGGCGTGACTACGTCCTCGACCGGTTCTCCCCGGCGGGTTCCCTGCGCTGGGACAACCTCGCCGAGGCGTGGGCCAGCGCGGGAATGGCACGGTATTTCGTCAACTCATTCGTCGTCGTGGCATTCGCCGTGGCCCTGTTGCTGCTGTTGGGGTCGATGGCGGGCTTCGCGCTGAGTCAGCTGCGCTTCCGCGGTTCTTCGGTGATCTTCCTGGGCTGTCTCGCGGGGCTGTTCATCCCCTTCCAGGTGATCATGGTGCCGCTCACCAGAATCATGGCCGACAGCGGGCTCATCGACACCTATCCGGGGCTGATCCTGGCCTACGTGGCGCAGTTCCTGCCGTTCACCGTCTTCCTGATGACGAGCCACTACAGGACCATCCCGGCGGAGATCGTCGACGCGGCCAGGATCGACGGGAACACGGTGTACGGCGTGTACCGGCGGATCATGCTGCCGCTGGGTGTTCCGGCACTGCTGTCGGTCGGCATTCTCGACGCCTTGTTCTGCTGGAACGACGTGCTCATCTCCCTGCTGATGATGCCGTCGCCCGAGCATCGCACCCTCATGATCGGGGTCAACGCGCTGCGTGGACAGTATTCCGATGACATCCCCACCTTCGCCTCGGGGGTCCTGATCGCCGCGGTACCCGTGCTCATGATCTATCTGTTCCTCCAGCGGCAGATCGCCGAAGGCGTCACCGCCGGTTCCACGAAGGGCTGACATGCGGATCACGGGGTATCGCACCACGACGACGGTCCAGGAATGGGGCCGTCCCGTCGGTGACGCCAACGGCGTCTTCGCCGACGGAGTCGTCTCGGTGCCGCTCGTCATGGTGGACACCGACGAGGGGATCACCGGCATCGGGCTCGGGCCGCATGTGGAGATCGAGGCTGTCTTCGCCGCGATCGAGGGCGAGGATCCGCGCGGCGTGACGGCGCTCTACGACCGCATGCTGCGGCAGACCTTCAAGGCGGGCCACGCCGGAGCCGTGTTCGGCACGATCGGCGCGCTCGACACCGCCCTGTGGGACATCAAGGCACAGGCGGCCGGTGAACCGCTCTGGCGGCTGCTCGGCGGCCGCGACCGGCGGGTGCCCGCCTACGCCTCGGGCCTCGACATCGGCCTGACCGACGACGAACTCGTCTCGGCCTACCAGGTCTACGCCGAGCACGGTCTGCGCGCGGCCAAGATCAAGGGTGGCCTCGACGTCGAACGTGACCGGCACCGCCTGACGCTGGTACGGGACGTCCTGACCGAGGCCGGGCACGGCTCGCGGCCGGGCCTGATGCTCGATGTGAACGAGGCCTGGACTCGCAAGCAGGCGGTCCGGCACGTCTGCGAGCTCGAACGCACCCTGGATCTCACATGGATCGAAGAGCCGGTCCGGCGGTGGGACGCCGAAGGCCTGGCCGTCGTCGGCAACGGGATCCGCGCCTCCGTCGCCACGGGGGAGAACCTGACCGGGCTCGAGCAGTTCCGTCCGCTGCTGGCCGCGGGGGCGGTCGACATCGTCCAGACGGCCGCGGTCTGGGGGGTGACCCACTTCCTCCGGGTGTCCGCCCTGGCGCACGCCCATGACCTGCCGGTCAGCCCGATCGGCACCACGCCGGTAGCGCTGCTGCATGCCGCGACGTCGGTGCCGAACCACCTGGTCAGCGAGCTGCAGGACCTGCACCCGCCGGTCGGGTTGTCGCTCGACCTGTACGTCGAGGACGGCGCCTTCATCCTCGGAGACGCGCCGGGTCTCGGCGTCACGATCGACGAGAACGCGATCAACGCGTTCACCCGCCGACCGGACGTCAGGGCCGCCAAGGGCCCCAACATCCGGCCGGAGCACGCCGGACGGCGGCTGCTGGCGGTCACCGGCGGCTTCCATCAGACCTAGTGTCATGCGCCGTTCGCCCGGACGCCGGTCACCGCCTCCCCCTGCTGGGCGGAGTAGGTGGCCGGCGTCCGGGTTCGCCGGAGGTGAGTGAGGCCGGGTCAGCGGTAGCCGGCGGCGATGATGTCGGCCTGGACGGCGTTCTCCGTGGCGTCGGTGGGATAGCCGGCGACCATGGCTCCTTCGTAGAAGGTTCCGGCGCTGAGGTTGGCGCCGCCGTCGGGCTTGCAGCAGTCGCCGCCGCTGCCCAAGATGATGGCCCCTTGCTTCTTCATCGGGTTGTAGCCGTTGGGGAGGGACCCGTCGTACAAGGTGTACAGGCTGCCGGACTGCGCGTTGCTGCCCTTCATGGCGAACCGGCTGGTGCCGTTGTTCTTCAGCGTGGCGGTGACGAACTTGTGGGGGAAGGCCCGCTGATTGGGGTTCCAGGACTGGCTGCCGCCGGGGTAGAGCCCCCATTCGAGATCGGCCTGGACCCAGGGGCCGCGTCCCTGGCAGCCGCCGAACCAGCACTGGGTGCTGAAGTTGATGGCGTCCATGGCGCCGGCGGCGTCGGCCTTCCTGGTCGTCTCGCTGTTGCCGTAGTCGAAGCAGCAGCCGCCGTTGACGTGGGTGCCGCTGGTCACCATGTACATGCCCTCGGGCGCGGTCCCCGTGGGCACGCCGGTCAGGTGGCCGTCCCGCCAGTAGCTGTTGCCGGGGTTGATATAGAGCGAGTACGCCTTGCCGCCGCCGACGGTGAGCGACTCGGTGGTCGCGATCGCGGGCCTGCTCTGAGGGGAGCCGGGGACCACGCTGGATCCCTGGTACCACAGGTCGTTGCCCCGACCGGACTGGTCGTACACGACGGTCATGACGCACGTGGTGCCGGTGCAGAACGAGTCCTGGGCGGCGGCGTCGGCGACACCGCCCGCGCTCAGCGCGCCGATGTTCCTGGTCGTGTTGTCGGATGAGCGCCTGACCTGGTACAGGTTGCCGCTGTAGGAGCCGTAGAGCGCCCGTGTCGTGCTGTGCGCGGCCACGCACGGCGTGCCGCCGGAGGCGTAGATGTCGCACGGGCGCGCGCCGGGCGGCTGCGGGGTCGGGGTCGGCGTCGGGGTGGGCCCGGCCCCGGTGGTCCATTTCTGGTTGGTGCCGCCGTGGCAGGTCCAGATCTGCGTCTTGGTGCCGTTGGCGGTGCCGGCGCCGCTCACGTCCAGGCACTTGTTCGCTCCGACGGCGGTAATGCTGCCGTCGGCGTTGAGGCGCCATTTCTGGTTGTTCTGTCCGTTGCAGTCCCAGATGATCACGCTGGTGCCGTCGGCGGTGCCGGCGCCGTAGACGTCCAGGCACTTGGTGCCGGAGATCCGCAGCTCATCGGAGCTGGTGGCGGTCCACTGCTGGTTGGCCTGGCCGTTGCAGTCCCAGATCTGCGTCTGCGCGCCGTTCGTCTGCGAGGCGCTGACGTCCAGGCAACGCCCCGAGCCCACGCCCACCAGCGGCGTGGTCGCCGCCGAGGCGGGTGCCGACCAGGTCAGGGCGGCGGCCAGGAGCATTGCCAGCGCCGCCACCACAGCGGCGACGACGGCCGCCCGGGAGCCCGATAAGGGAACGGATGAAGGCTGCATGTCGTACTCCTTGGAGGTAGGGCGAGACGGAGACAGCCGCGCTCGGAGACCGATGCGAATCGATTCGCCAACGGACTGAGCTCACTGAGGAGGGGGAGGCAGCGGTGTACGGCGAAGCACATACGACGGGCGGACCGCCTGTCAAGGCTCCGTCCTGTCCGGCTGCCCGCCAGAAGCCCTGCCCGGCGGCGCTCATCGGCGACGCTTTTCAGCCGGGCTCGATGAAACGTTCATCCGCCGTCGGCGGCTGATCAGGTCCCGTCAGTTCCCAGATCACTGGAGGAGAAGAGGCGCTGCTGGATCTCTCTCCGGTAGTCGTCGAGGGTGTTGTCGATGTGCGTGGCCGCGGCCTGGGCGGCCGCTTCCGGGTCGCCGGCCCGGATGGCCTGGTAAATGGCGTCGTGCTCCTCGACGGCCTTGGCGGCGTGCCCGCCCACCGAGCCGTGCAGCCCGATGAGGTTGGACTGCGCCTGCAGCCTGCGGGCCTCCCGCACCGCCACCTGGAGGAACATGTTGTGCGAGGCCGTGGCGATGGCCATGTGAAAGGTGTCGTCGCCCTTGTTGAACAGGTCTTCTTGTCCGGTATCGAAGCCGTGGCGGCACAGGCCGGCCGCCTCCTCGATGGCCCTCAGCTCCGCGGGGGTGGCGCGGCGGGCGGCCAGCCTGCTGGTCTCCATTTCCTGCGCCCGGCGGAACTCGAACAGCATGTAGACGTGGTCGAGGTCGGTCGGGAGGAAGAAGGAGGCCCAGCGCCCGGTGCCGAACATCCCCTCGTCGTCGGCCACGTACAGGCCGCGGCCCTTCTGGGCGCGTACCCGGCCGAGCGCGGAGAGGATCTTCACGGCCTCGCGCACCACGGTGCGGCTGGTGCCCAGTTGCCGGGCCAGCTCGATCTCGGTCGGCATGCGGTCGCCCGGGCGCAGGCCGAGCCGGACGATGTATTCAAGCACCTGCTCGGCAGCCACCTCGTAGCCCGGCCGGTATCCGCTCTCGCGCGGGGTGTCGGTCACCGTGCTTCCTCCTCGCCGTTCCCTGCAAAGTATGACTGATGCGGGTGCCTCCCCAGCTCAGACGTACGGCCTGATTAGTACGACACATATGAACGGTTCATACGAGGGCGGTCGGCGCGGATAACCGTGATGGCAGGCATTGCCGCTGGTGAAGAAGGAATGCGGCTAACTGTGGCCATGCGCTAGGTGTGCAAATGGTGAAATAAGCGGGCTTAAGGTCTTGACGGCTATCAATACTCACAACGTAATTGGAGGCGAGGACCCTCAGAAGGGTGTCACCTGCCTGAGCAGCAGGGCGTGACCTGGCCACACCCGTTACCCCCCAAAGGAACAACTGTGCAGTCATCTTCGCCCGTCACGGCACCGAGACCGGCTCTGATCGGCATCGTCGCCGCGGCGCTGGCCGCGGCGTTCGCCCTCGTCACCCCCGCCACCCCGGCCTTCGCGGCCACCACGACCCTGTACGCGTCACCCACCGGCACCGGCACCGCCTGCACGTCCGCCCAGCCGTGCTCGCCGGCCGCGGCGCAGACGGCGGTACGGTCGCTGAACGGCGCGATGTCCGGTGACATCGTCGTGGAACTGGCCGACGGGGTGTACCGGCTCTCCGCGCCGCTCCGGCTGACCGCCGCCGATTCCGGGAACAACGGCTACTCCGTCAAATGGCAGGCCGCGGCGGGCGCCCACCCCGTCATCAGCGGAGCCAAGGCGGTCACCGGATGGACCGTGGCCGATTCGGGGAAGAACATCTGGCGCGCCGACGTCGGCACCGGGATCGACACCCGGCAGTTGTACGTCAACGGCGCCCTCGCCACGCGGGCGCGTACGGCAGTGAACCGGTCGGACTTCACCGCGACCGGCACCGGCCTGAGGTTCGGCAACAGCGCGCTGAACTATCTGAACAACCTGGCCAACCAGAACCGGGTCGAGATGGAGAGCGTGGGCTCGTTCACGGACCGCTACGTGACGGTACAGAGCATCAGCGGGAACTTCATCACGATGCGGCAGCCCGGCTGGAACAACAACACCTTCGGATACGACACCTTCACGCGGCCGCACCGGGCGGGTCCGCTCTACCTGGAGAACGCCTACGAGTTCCTGGACGCGCCGGGGGAGTGGTACATCAACCCCGGCACCGGCGTCCTGTACTACATCCCGGCTGCCGGGCAGAACATGAGCAATATCAGCGTCGAGCTGCCGATTCTCCAGTCCCTGGTGAATGTCGGAGGCACCTACGACGCGCCCGCGCACCACATCACGTTCGGCGGGATCACGTTCAGCGGGACGACCTGGCTCGGACCCAGCGGCGACCAGGGCTACGCGGACCAGCAGACCGGCGCCTACATCGCGGGCAACTGGGACTGGCCCGCCGACAGGCTGACCTCCTGCCAGGAGGGCTGCCGGCAGTTCGAGGCCGCGCGGCCGAACTGGTACCAGATGCCGGCAGCCGTACAGGTGTCCGCGGCCAACAACATCACCTTCACCGACTCCCGGTTCGTCAACCTCGGTCAGACGGCCGTGGGCATCGGCAACGACGCCAACGCGCATGCCAGCGGTGTCGGCCTGGGCGCCGGCGACATCACGGTCACCCGGTCCGAGATCGCCCAGAGCTCGGCCGGCGGCATCGTGGTCGGCGGCGTGCGCGCCGACGCGCACCACCCCGGTGACCAGCGGATGATCAACCGGAACATCACCGTCAGCAACAACCGCATCCACGACCTGGGCCTGGACTACCGGGGCATCGTCTCGGTCCTGACCACCTACGTCACCGGCACCGACGTGTCACACAACGAGGTCTACAACCTGCCGTACACCGGCATGTCGATCGGGTACGGCTGGGGCGCCAACGAGCCGGGCGGCAGCAACCAGTACGCCAACCGCGGCCTGTACAACTACCAGCCGCGTTACACCACGCCCACCACCGCGTCCGGCAACAAGCTCACCGGCAACTACGTGCATGACGTCATGCAGCAGATGACCGATGGGGGCTGTATCTACACGCTGTCGTGGAACCCGAACGCGGTGATCAGCGGCAACCACTGCCTCCGGACCAACGGCTGGTTCGGGATCTACTTCGACGAAGGCTCCAAGTACTACACCGTCACCGGCAACGTGCTCTCGAACACCGGCACCTGGGCCACCGCCAACTACTGGGGTGGCGAGAACATGGGGAACTTCACCGTCACCGGCAACTGGTCGACCAACGGCAGCACCAACGTGACCAACGGCGACCGCGGCAATGTGGTGAACAACAATGCCACCGTCGCCAACGGCGCCTGGCCGGCGGGCGCCCAGGCGGTGATGGCGTCCGCCGGGCCCCAGGGCCAGCCTTCGGGGGGCGCGAGTGCGTACAAGGGTGCGGGGTCGGGGCGGTGCCTGGACGTCAGCGGAGCCTCGCAGGCCAACGGCGCGCAGGCGCAGATCTGGGACTGCAACGGCCAGGCCAACCAGCAGTGGACGGCGACCGCGAGCGGTGAGCTGCGGGTCTATGGCGGCAAGTGCCTGGACGTGAACGGGGCCGGGACGGCGGACGGCACCAGCGTGATCATCTGGGACTGCAACGGACAGAACAACCAGAAATGGCGCCTCAACACCGACGGCACCATGACCGCGGTCGGCGCGAACAAGTGCCTGGACGTCAGCGGCACCGCCAACGGCACCAAGGCGCGCATCTGGACCTGCACCGGCGGCACCAATCAGAAGTGGACCCGCGCCTGACACCGTCTGGCGACGCACCCTCGGCGCCTCACTCTCGGGGACGAGAGGCGGGCCCTCCCTTCGCTCGAATCGATTCGATAGCAGAGGAACGCTCATGCACCGACGTCCGTGGCTCACCTTGCTGACCACGATGGCGCTGATCATTCCCGGAGCGCTCGCGCTCGACGCCTCCCCGGCGAACGCCGTCGTCATTCCGGCGGCCGACTACCAGCAGGTGTCTCTCGCGTCGGGAGGTGCGGAGCTGGGTGAGGCGATGTCGCTGGCCGTGATGCCGAACCGGTCGGTGGTGCACACGGCGCGCGACGGCACGGTGCGCGTCACCGATGTCAACGGCAACACGAAGGTGGCCGGCAGGCTCAACGTCTACAGTCACGACGAGGAGGGCCTGCAGGGCGTGGCGGTGGACCCCGACTTCGCGTCCAACCGGTACATCTGGCTCTACTACTCGCCGCGGCTGAGCACGCCCAACGGTGATGCGCCGAGCAACGGCTCGCAGGCCCAGTTCGACCAGTGGAAGGGCGAGCTGTACGTGTCCCGGTTCGTTCTCAAGCCGGACGACACTCTCGACCTGGCCAGCGAGAAGGTGGTCCTGCGGGTCCAGAACGACCGCGGCCTGTGCTGTCACGTGGGCGGGGACCTCGACTTCGACGCCGCCGGAAACCTCTATCTGACCACCGGCGACGACAGCAACCCCTTCGAGTCGAGCGGCTACTCCCCGCTGGACGAGCGGACCGACCGCAACCCGCAGTACGACGCCCAGCGCTCGGCCGGCAACACCAACGACCTGCGCGGCAAGCTCCTGCGGATCAAGCCGCAGCCCGATGGCACCTACACGATTCCCGGCGGCAACCTGTTCCCGCCGGGGACGGCGAAGACCCGGCCGGAGATCTACGCGATGGGCTTCCGCAACCCGTTCCGGATGAGCGTGGACAAGGCGACCGGCATCGTCTACCTCGGTGATTACGGGCCGGACGCGGGCGTGACCAACGCGAACCGAGGGCCGAGCGGGCAGGTGGAGTTCGACCGCATCACCGGTGCGGGCAACTACGGATGGCCGTACTGCACGGGCACGAACACCACCAGCGAGACCTACAACGAATGGAACTTCGCCACCAACAGCACCGGTCCGAAGTACAACTGCGCGGGCGGCCCGACCAACAACTCCTTCCGTAACACCGGTCTGACCACGCTGCCTGCGGCGAAGCCGGCCTGGATCAGGTACGCGGGGGACGCCGGAAGCCCGCCGGAGTTCGGCTCCGGGTCGGAGTCGCCGATGGGTGGCCCGGTCTACCGGTACGACCCCAACCTGAACTCGCCCGTCAAGTTCCCCCAGGCGCTCGACGGGCGGTATTTCGCCGGTGAGTACGGTCGGCGCTGGATCAAGGCGATCGAGGTCAAGCCGGACGGCGCCTATGGGGAGATCTTGGCGTTCCCCTGGTCGGGGACGCAGGTGATGGACATGGCCTTCGGCCCCGACGGGGCCCTCTACGTCCTCGACTACGGCGACGGCAACAACAACCAGGCGCTGTATCGCATCGAGTACATCGGCAGTGCCAACCGCAATCCGATCGCCAAGGCGTCCGCCGACAAGACGTCGGGACCGGCTCCGCTGACGGTGGCCTTCTCCTCGGCGGGCAGCTCCGACCCGGAGGGCGGCGCGCTGACGTACTCGTGGAACTTCGGCGACGGCACCACCTCCACGGCGGCGAATCCGAGCAAGACCTACACCACGAACGGGAGCTACACGGCGACGCTCACGGTCCGGGACCCGCAGGGGCTCACCGGTACGGCGAATGTGATCGTGAACGTCGGCAACACCGCGCCCACGGTCACTCTCACCACCCCTGCCGCCGGGCAGCTGTTCTCCTTCGGCGACACCGTGCCCTTCCAGGTCACCGTCAGCGACCCGGAGGACGGCACGATCGACTGCGCCGGGGTCACCGTCGCCTACTTCCTCGGCCACGACAGTCACCGCCACCAGATCACCTCCAAGACCGGCTGCTCGGGCACCATCTCGGTGCCGGTGGACGGTGAGCATGACGCCGCGGCCAACATCTACGGCGTCTTCGTGGCCTCCTACACCGACAAGGGCGGCCTGACCTCCACCAGCGACCGTACGCTCCAGCCACGGCACCGGCAGGCCGAGCACTTCGGCGTCCAGCAGGGCGTCCAGACGGCTGACCACACCACCGCGGAAGGCGGCAAGACGGTCGGCTTCACCGACGACGGCGACTGGATCTCCTTCCAGCCGTACAGCCTGGGCAACGCGACGAGGATCACCGCCCGGGTCTCCTCCGCCGGCGCGGGCGGCCGGATCGAGGTGCGCACGGGCTCGGCGACCGGCACCCTGCTGGGAACGGCGAACGTGACGAGCACCGGCAGCTGGGACACCTTCACCGACGTCTCGGCGAACCTCAGCGGCGCGCCGACCGGCAGCACGACGCTCTATCTGGTCTTCCGTGGCCCGACCGGACAGGGCTACCTGTTCGACGTGGACGCCTTCACTTTCGACACCGGCACTCCGCCCTCGGGGAGCACGAGTGCCTTGAAGGGTGGGGGATCGGGCCGGTGCCTGGACGTCAGCGCCTCGCCGCCCAACGGCACGCAGGCGCAGATCTGGGACTGCAACGGGCAGGCCAACCAGCAGTGGACGTCGACGGCCGCGGGTGAGCTGCGGGCCTCTGGCGGCAGGTGCCTGGACGTGAACGGGGCCGGGACGGCGGACGGCACCAGTGTGATCGTCTGGGACTGCAACGGCCAGAACAACCAGAAGTGGCGCCTCAACGCCGACGGGAGCATCACGGCGGTGGGGGCGAACAAGTGCCTGGACGTCAGCGGCACCGCCAACGGCACCAAGGCGCGCATCTGGACCTGCACCGGAGGAACCAACCAGCGCTGGACCCGCGTCTGAAAGGACACCCATGCTGCGACACCTCATCCCCGCCGCGCTCGGGCGCATCGCGGGGAGCGACCGAAAGACATCCGCGCTACGACGCCTGTCCATGGCGGTGGTGGCGATCACCGCCGCCGCGACGGTGATCCCCGCCATCCCGGCCCAGGCCGCCGCCTTCAAGGTGCTGGTGTTCTCCAAGACGGCCGGGTTCCGGCACGACTCGATCCCCAACGGGATCCAGGCCATCCGCGATCTGGGGGCCGCCGGCGACTTCGCCGTCGACGCCACCGAGGACGCGAACGCCTTCAGCACGGCCAACCTGGCCCAGTACAAGGCGGTGGTGTTCCTCAGCACCACCGGTGACGTGCTGAACGACAACCAGCAGGCCGCCTTCCAGACGTACGTGGACGGCGGTGGCGGTTACGTGGGGGTGCATTCGGCCGCCGACACCGAGTACAGCTGGGCGTACTACGGGCAGTTGATGGGGGCCTGGTTCAACAACCACCCGGCCATCCAGCAGGCCACCGTGCGGACCGAGGACCGGGCGCACGCCGCGACCGCCCACCTGGGAGCGACCTGGTCACGTACCGACGAGTGGTACAACTACCGCACCAACCCCCGCCCGAACGTCCGGGTGCTGCAGAGCCTGGACGAGGGCAGCTACAGCGGCGGCAACATGGGCGATCACCCGATCACCTGGTGCCACCCCCAGTCCGCCGGCCGCGCCTTCTACACCGGCCTGGGCCACACCAAGGAGTCGTACGCCGATCCGAACTTCCGCACGCTGCTGCTCGGCGGAATCCGGTACGCGGCCAAGGCCACCAACGCCGACTGCCGCCCGGAGACCGGGTACATGACGTTGTACAACGGCTCGACGACGGGCTGGTCGCAGGCCGGGCCGGGGTCGTTCGCCAACAGCGACGCCACGCTGACCTCCCAGGGCGGCATGGGCATGCTGTGGTACAACGCCAAGGAATTCCGCTCCTACTCCGTCAAACTCGACTGGAGGATGACCGGCGACTCCAACTCCGGCGTCATCGTCGGTTTCCCGGCCACCAGTGACCCCGACGCGGCGCTCAACACCGGATATGAGGTGCAGATCGACGCGACCGACACCCCGGACAAGACGACCGGGGCGATCTACGGGTTCAAGGCCGCCGACATCGCCGCCCGCGACGCGGCGCTGAACCCGCCGGGTCAGTGGAACACCTATGAGCTGCTGGTGGAGGGTGAGCGGCTGCAGGTGTTCCTGAACGGCACCAGGATCAATGATTTCACCAACACCGATCCGGTCCGCTCGCTCCAGCAGGGCTACCTCGGCATCCAGAACCACGGGTCCGGCGACGTGGTGGCGTTCCGCAACATCCGCGTCAAGGAACTGACCAGCACACCGGGTGGTTCGGGCGCGCTGCGGGGCGTGGGGTCGGGTCGGTGCCTGGACGTCAGTGCCTCGCCGCCCAACGGCACGCAGGCGCAGCTCTGGGACTGCAACGGGCAGAACAACCAGAAGTGGACGTCGACCGCCGCGGGTGAGCTGCGGGCCTCGGGCGGCAAGTGCCTGGACGTGAACGGGGCCGGGACGGCGGACGGCACCAGTGTGATCGTCTGGGACTGCAACGGCCAGAACAACCAGAAGTGGCGCCTCAACGCCGACGGCAGCATCACGGCGGTGGGGGCGAACAAGTGCCTGGACGTCAACGGCACCGCCAACGGCACCAAGGCCCGCATCTGGACCTGCACCGGAGGAACCAACCAGCGCTGGACCCGCGTCTGAAAGGACAACCGGTCAGCGGCTTCCGAGGGCCAGGCCGGCCAGGAGGCTCTTGACCTCGGTCGCCTCGTAGGAGTCCCGGTCGAACGGCCCGATGATGAGCGGGCCGTCGTCGGGGAGGTCGGGCAGCCGGCCGTGGCTGCCCCGCACCGGCGCCGGGTCGAGCGGCACCACCCGCATCGTGTACCGGAAGCCCAGTTTCTTCCTGGCCAGCGCCGCCGCCGCGCGGAGCTTGACGAACGGATCACTCGGGTCCATGAACAGCTCGGCGGGGTCGTAGCCGGGTTTGCGGTGGATGTCCACGAGCCTGGCGAAATCCGGGGCGCGGTCGTCGGAGAGCCAGTAATAGTAGGTGAACCAGGCGTCAGGTTCCGCCACCGCGACGAGCTCGCCGGCGCGTTCGTGGTCGAGCCCGTACTTCGTCTTCCCCGCGTGGTCGAGCACCTCGTCCACGCCGGGCAGCTCGGCGATGACGGCGCGGGTGCGGTCGAGGTCGGCGGGGTCGCGCACGTACACGTGGGCCACCTGGTGGTCGGCGACGGCGAAGGCCCGGGACGTCCACGGGTCGAGATACTCCATCCCGGCTTGGGTGTAGACCTCCAGGAGACCCGCGGTACGCAGCGCCCGGTTGATGTCCACCGGGCGGGACACCGGGGTGATGCCGTACTCCGAGAGCACGACCACCTCGGCGTTCTCGGCGAGGAGCGGAGCCAGCGCGGCGTCGACCGCGCGGGCCGCCGCCACCGCCTCGGGGCCGGCGGGGCCGTACCGCTGGAGGTCGTAGTCGAGGTGCGGCACGTAGACCAGCAGCAGATCGGGCCGTTCGCGGGCCAGGATGCGGCGGGCCGCGGCGATGATCCACTCGGAGGAGGCGATCCCCGCGTTGGGGCCCCAGTAGGTGAACAGGGGGAACGGCCCCAGCGCGGCCTCGAGGTCGTCGTGGAGCGAGGGCGGGCGGGTGTAGCAGTCGGGCGACTTGCGGCCGTCGGCGTGGTAGACGGGGCGCGGGGTGACGAGCAGGTCGGCCGGCGCGCCCATCGCGTACCACCAGCAGACGTTGGCGGTGCGCAGGCCGGGCGCGGCGGTCCACAGCTGGTCGCCCTGGATGAGCGCGTTGTGCTGGCGCCACAGCAGCACCTCGCCGAGATCCCGGAAGTACCACCCGTTGCCGACGATGCCGTGGTCGCGGGGCATCGAACCGGTCAGCAGAGTGGCCTGCATCGAGCACGTGACGGCCGGCAGCACGGGCCGCAGCGCGGCCGCCGCGCCCGCCTTCGCCACGTTCGGCATGTGCGCGAGCAGGCGCGGGGTCAGCCCGACGACATTGATCACGACCAGCGGTGCCATCACGTCTCCTTCAGCCCGAGGGCGGCGAGCTGCCCCCGCATCCAGTCGAGCTCGGCGGCGATGCCTTCCGCGACGTCGGCCGGCGCGCCGGGAAGCACGTTCCACGTGTAGGTCTCCACCTCGACGTGCCTGGTCAGCGGCCGTTCTCCGCCGAGGAGCACGGTCAGCAGGTCACGCAGGAAGGGGGCGCTGGTGGCGAGTGGAGGGGGCGGCGCGTCGTGCAGCGGGACGTGGAAGTGCACGCGCCAGCTCTCGTCCGCGGGCAGCCCACCGGCCAGGGCCTCGCCCAGGTCGTCGGCGTAGGCGGTGGCGGAGCGGGTCTGGTGGAGGAAACGGGCCTCGTCGAACGCGGCCAGCGCCGACTGCGCCCCCGGCGGAGCCACCAGGGCGCACGACGCCTGGAGCTTCACGATGGGCAGCCCGCTGCGGGCGCCCGCGCCGGGTTCCTCGAAACCCACGGCCATATGACAGGCGTCCAGGCAGAGGCCGAGATGGTGGTGATCCACGTCGCTCAGCAGGGCGGTCGCCTGGGGCGTCGTCTCGACGATGCAGCCGGGCTCCGGCTCGAAGCCCAGCCGGATCACCTTGCCGGTACGGCCGGCCAGCGCGCGCAGGCCCTGGGCGACCGTGTCGAGATTGGCCATGACCACCGCCGCTTTCTCTCTCGTCCACCCCGTCCGCCAGGCGAGGGGGAGGGTCGAGATCGTGCCCTCGGTGACGTCGTCCGGCAGCAGCGCGGCGAGGATCTCGGCGAGCCCGAGCGTGTGGCGCAGCCGCTCCGCGTCGGCCCAGTCGGGGGCGTAGACGCGGTACTTCACGATCTCGTCGTGGAAGCCCCGGTAGGGGAACCCGTTGAGGGTCACCACCTCCAGCCCGAGCGCGGTCAGCCGCTCGCGCAGCCCGGCGAGTTCCTCGGGCCGGGCGAGGAGGTCCGCGGCGGCGTGCTGCGACAGCCACAGCCCGAGCCCGAGCCGTTCGACGCCGAGCAGGTGCCTGACCCGCGCCGCGACGCCGGACAGCTGACCGTGGATACCGGGGAGATCCTCGGCGGCGTGGACGTTGGTGCAGTAGGACAGGTGCACCGTCGAGCCGTCCGGATGGCGCAGGCGCATGGTCACCCTCGCTTGATCGTGTTGCCGGCGTGGTCGGGGGCGGCTTGCGGGCCGGTCTCGAGGTCGAGGCGGCCGCTCTGCCCGTAGAAGGCGACCGGATTGCGCCACAGCACCCGATCCACGTCGTCCTCGCCGAAGCCGGCCGCGAGCATGGCATCGGCTACCTCGCGCGTCTTGAGCGGGTCGCTGCGTCCCCAGTCGGCGGCCGAGTTCACCAGCATCCTGTCCGTGCCGTACTCCTTGAGCAGCGTCACCATCCGGTCCGGGTCCATCTTGGTGTCGGGGTAGATCGAGAACCCCATCCAGCAGCCCGAGTCCGCGACCATGCCGGCGGTCAGCTCGTTGAGGTGGTCGATGAGCACCCGCCCGGGGGGTATCCCGGCGTCCCGGACCACGTGGAGGGTCCGGCGGGTGCCCGCGGCCTTGTCCCGATGCGGCGTGTGCACGAGCACCGGAAGATCATTCACTCGTGCCAAGGTGAGCTGTGCCTCGAAGGCTCGTTCCTCCTCCGCCGTCATGGAGTCGTAGCCGACCTCGCCGACCGCGACGACGGAGTCCTTCAGCAGGTATCGCGGCAACTCGGCCAGCACCCCCGCGCACCGCGGATCGTTCGCCTCCTTCGGGTTGAGCGCGAGCGCGCAGCGGTGGTGGATGCCGTACTGCGCGGCGCGGTACGGCTCCCAGCCGACCAGCGCGTCGAAGTAGTCGAGGAAGCTGCCCACGTTGGTACGGGGCTGCCCCAGCCAGAAGGCGGGTTCCACCACGGCCCGGACGCCCGCGGCGTGCATGCGCTGGTAGTCGTCGGTGGTCCGGGAGGTCATGTGGATGTGGGGGTCGAAGATGCGCATTCAGCTCCTCTCCAGGACGTCGCGCGGGACGGGCCGGCCGGCCGCCCGCAGCTCCGCCGCGTAGTCCGACAGCATCCGGGCCAGTTCGGCGTCGAAGCGGCGGTCCAGCCCGGCCACCGCCGACAGCGGGATCGACATGAAGACGCACTTGAGCACCCCTTGCCGGAAGGCGTGGTCGTCCAGCCATGCCGAGCCGTACGGGCCGAGGGCCGCGGCGACCAGTCGCGCGTCATTGGTGCGCAGCGCGTCCTCCACCAGCCAGACCGCCGTCTCTCCCAGGTCGAGCTCGTGCAGAGCGGTCAGGATCGCCAGCCGCTCGCCGCTGTCGCCGGCCTCGTACAGGCCGCGGATCGTCGCGTGGCCGCCGGGCAGCGCGCCGAGCAGCGCGCGCCGGGCGCCAGGGCCGCCCCGCCGTTCGGCCTGCGGGAAGAGCCGGTGGATCGCGTACGGGTCAGCCTCGACCTGCCGGACGGCCCGTGCCAGCCACTCCTGTTCCGGCTCGTTCATGTGCCCTCCTCAAGAAGTCGATCGAGCGGCGGGCGACCTGCGGGGCCGCATGGCTGTGCCGGGCCAGCTCCACTGCCACCAGACCCGAGTAGCCGTGCAGAGCGGCGAGCACCGGCACGAAGCCGATCTCACCCTCGCCGAATTCCAGGTGCTCGTGGACTCCCCGGCGCATGTCCTCGATCTGCACGTGCACGGTGTACGGCAGCGCCCGGCGGACACAGGCGTCCAGGTCCTCCCGCTCCACGCAGTGGCAGTGCCCGATGTCGAGGGTGAGACCGAAGCGGGGGTGGGCGCCGAGCATCGCACGCAGCCGGTCGAACCCGTCAAGGTCGGCGACGAGCATCCCGGGTTCGGGTTCGAATCCGAGCGTGACGCCCAGCTGGTCCGCCTCGTCGAGCAGCCGTGCGCACTGGTGGGCCAGCCGCGTGTACGCCTCCGCCTCCGGCATGCCGTCGGGCCGGACCCCGCTCCACAGGTGCACCACGGGAGCGCCCAGGTCGGCGGCGACCCGCATCGCCGTGGTCAGGAACTCCACCCTGCGCTCGGCGTCGTCGCTGATGAGGGTCGGATGGTGTTTGCGCAGGGGATCGAGGGTGTAACGCCCGCCCGTCTCGACGGCGGCAGCGAGGCCGAGGCGTTCCAGGAGCCCGCCGATTCGCGACACCTCCGCGACCAGGCCGGGGGAGTGGGGGTCGAGATGACCGTGGTCGAGGGTGATCGCCGCACCGGTGTACCCCAGATCGGCCAGGACCGTGAGCGCCTCGGGCAGCCGGTGGCCGGCGAAGCCGTTGGTGCAGTAGGCCCAGTTCACGAGGTCGCCAGCCGGGAGGAGAGCCACCTTCCCAGGGGCAGTGAGCACAGCAGCGCGCTCGCCGTCGCGAACCGTCCGCCACCGGCGACCGCCGCCGCCTGGAGCGGGATCAGGCCGAGGATGCTCAGCCGGACGGCCTGCCGTACGTTCTCGGGGCCGGGACTGGCCCGTAACCCGGCCTGGACCGGAAGGGTGGCGGCGAGATAGCCGGCGATGAGGACGCCGGCTCCGGCCTGGGCGGCGGCTCCGTTGCGCACACAGGAGGCCGCCGCGAACCCGGCCGCCACGGTGCTGGCCACGAGCGCGCGTTCGGCCGTCCCGGGTGCCGCCCCCGCCACCTCGGCCCGGCCCAGGACGCTGATCCCGTAGGTGTGCGCGCCTATCGCCAGCGCCGCCGGCACGGCGGCCCCGGCCTGCTCGCCGGCGCCCAGCAGCACGTCCAGCACCCGGCAGGCGGCCATCGACGCCGGTCCCGCCGCCGTCCGTTTGAGGCCCAGGTCGTAGGCCCACACCGCGCCGGCCAGCAGGCCGGCGCCGGTGAGAGCGCGCCGGCCGCCGGCGACGGCGGCGACGGCCAGGCCCGCACCGGTCAGGGCGGCCGCGAGCCCGAGCGCGGCGCCCGGGCGGACCCGGCCGGACGGGATCGGGCGCTCAGGACGCTCGACGGCGTCCGCTTCACGGTCCGCCCAGTCGTTGAGCGCCATTCCCGACCAGTACATGAGCACCGACGCCAGGGCCAGGCCGGGTGCCGGACGCCGTCCCGCGGCGGCGGCCCCCGCCATGGTGTCCCCCGGCACCGACAGTGCGGCCGGTGCGCGGACCAGCTCGAGCAGCGCCCTCATGACAGCTCCTCGGCGAAGGCGCGCAGCCGGGCGTACTGGGCGGCCAGGGCGTGCTCGTCCGTCCCCAGCGGGCTCTTGAAGAAGTAGCCGAGCTCGGACAGGACGCCGTGCCGCCCCTTCTCGTGCGCACGGGCGACCAGCCGGGCCAGGTCCAGGACGAGCGGAGCGGCCAGCGCCGAATCGCAGCCCTGCCAGGTGAACTGCAGCGTCATCCGCACGCCGAGAAAGCCGTCGAAGGTCACGTGGTCCCAGGCTGTCTTCCATTCTCCGAGATCCGGGACATAGTCGATGTGCGTCTCACCCTCGACCGGTCCGCCCAGGACCTTCGCGACGACCTGGTCCTTGGAGAGCTGCTTGCTGGATCTGGCGGCCGGATCGGTGAGTGTCGCCCCGTCGCCGCCGCCGAGGAGGTTGAGCCCGGACCAGGAGCGGACCGGCAGCGCCCGGTCGGCGAACATGGGCGCCAGGGCGCTCTTGACCAGGGTCTCGCCGGTCTTGCCGTCGCGTCCCGCGTACGGCACGCCCCGCCGGGCGGCGAGTTCCGCCAGGGCGGGCAGGGTCGGCCCGGTGGAGGGGGTGAACTCCACATAGCCGCACCCGGCGTGGAAGGCCGCATAGGCGTACAGGGAACTCGGCGGCAGGACGTCGTCCCCCGCGGCCAGCCGATCCTCGAGATCGGCCAGCCTCTCGAACTCGGGGCGCGGATCCACCGGGGGCTCGGTCGACGACACGTTGACGACGACCACCCGGGCCAGTTCGTGCCGGGCGCGGAAGCCGGCGATGTCGTCGATCAGCCGGGTCGCGGCCCGGCCGCCGTCGCCGGGGACGTAGCCCGGCCGGATCTCGGCGTCGGCGGCGTCCAGATCGGACGCGAGCAGCCCAGGGAGGTCCGGTGATATGACCCCTGCTCTGCCCAGCTGTTCGGCGCGCTTGCGTAAGGAGGTCTCGGTGATGTCATGGCCGCCGAAGGTCAGGCCGGTCAGCGGAACCAGGTGTCCGGGAAAGCCGGGGGACTCGCTCACGCATCCTTGCGGGGTCGCTGCTCCTGCCCTGATGGCCGCGGCGCCGACGATGGCAGTGGTCGCCACGGATCCCCGTGCCCCGATAAGCCACACACCGAGCTTGTCCATGAAAGCTCCATCGTGTCGGGACTAGCCCTGGATGCGGAAGGCATCCGATATGTAAGTATCTGCGATGGTATGAGGTATTTTTGTTAATGGTCAAGCATAAGCGGGCTTATTGTTTGTCCAATCCTGCGCCGCCTGCTGGCATCTCCGCTCGTATCGGGCGCGAGCTCTGCTTGACCGTCGATATAAGCCCGCTTAGCATCCCGCAGAGTGAGGAATATAAGCCAGGAACTTGCCGATAGCCGGTGGGCCGCGTGCTGAGCATGCGCGGCATCGGCAAGAGCTTCCTGGGTGTGCGCGTGCTGTCCGGAGTGGACCTGGACGTGACGGCCGGCGAGGTCCACGCCGTCGTCGGCGAGAACGGCGCCGGCAAGTCCACCCTGATGAAGATCATCTGCGGGATTCACCCGCCGGACGAGGGCACGATCGAGATCGACGGCCGTCCCGTCTCCTTCGGCCATCCGCTCGAGGCGCAGCGCTCCGGCATCGCGATCATCCACCAGGAGTTCAACCTGCTGCCCGAGCGCACCGTCGCCGAGAACGTCTTCCTCGGGCGCGAGCCCGTCAGACGCGGTTTGGTCGACCGGACCGCCATGGAGACGGCGACCGCGCGGCTCCTCGACGAGCTGGGCGAGGAACCCTTCGGCCCCCGCGACGTCGTCAAGCGCCTGTCGGTGGCCCAGCGGCAGATCGTCGAGATCATCAAGGCGTTGTCGGTGAACGCCCGGCTCGTCGTCATGGACGAGCCCAGCGCGGCGCTCGCCGAGCACGAGGTCGAGCTGCTCCGCCGGCTGATCGGGCGGCTGAGGGAACGCGGCGTCGCCGTCGTGTACATCTCCCACCGATTACGCGAGGTGTTCGACCTCGCAGACCAGGTCACCGTCCTCAAGGACGGCTCGCGCGTCACCACGTGCCCGATCGGCGAGGTGACCCCGGACGAGCTGATCCGCCTGATGGTGGGCCGCGACCTCGCCACCTACTTCCCGCCCCGCTCGGCGGGCGCCGGCGAGGTACGGCTCAGCCTGCGCGGAGCGGGCAACCACAAGCTCCGCGACATCGATCTGGAACTGCGTGCCCGGGAGATCGTCGGCATCGCGGGCCTGCAGGGATCCGGCAGATCGGCACTCGCCAAAGCGATCTTCGGCGCGGAGCCGTTCACCACGGGCGAGATGAGCCCGTCGCGCCCGCGCTCGGTCCGGGAAGGCGTGGCCATGGGCATCGGGCTGGTGACCGAGGACCGCAAGGCCGAAGGGCTCGCGCTGCGACAGTCCGTGCGCGACAACGCCCTGCTCGTCGCCCGCGCGGTGGGCGCCAAGGGCCGCGACGGCCTGCGCGGCCTGCTCGAGCGGGTACGCCTCTCGCCGCCGCGCCAGGAACAGGAGGTCCGCTACCTGTCCGGAGGCAATCAGCAGAAGGTCGTGCTCGCCAAATGGATGACGATGGCGCCGCGGGTGCTGCTGTTCGACGAACCGACCCGGGGCATCGACGTCGGGGCCAAGGCCGCGATCCACGACCTGATGCGCGACCTGGCGAATGACGGCATGGCCATCATGATGATCTCTTCCGAGCTGCCCGAGCTCATCGGCATGAGCGATCGCGTCGTCGTCCTGCGCGACGGCCGCGTCGCCGGCACGCTGCCGGCCGGGGCCGGCGAGGAGGCCGTCATGCGCCTGGCCGCCGGAGAGGTGGCCTGAATGAACCTGCTCGTGCGCGGGCGCCGTCCCGCCCGCCGCGGCGAGGCGCACGGTGGCCTGGCGGCGCGGTTGCGCGAACCCACACAGGTGGTGTTCCTCGCGCTGCTCGCTCTGGTCGCGGTCGGCTGGGCCCTCGTCGCGCTCGGCGGCGAGCAGTTCCTCACCATGGAGAGCATCGTCGGGATCCAGCAGCGCTCGGCGGCCCTCGGCATCGTGGCGACCGGGCAGACGCTGGCGATCCTGGCCGGGTCGCTCGACCTGTCCGTGGCGTACCTGGTCAGCCTGAGCTCGCTGGTCGCGGCGGAGATCATGGCGGGCCAGGACGGGAACATCGTGCCGGCGGTCGCCGCGGTGCTGGCCGTCAGCGCGCTGGTGGGGCTGGTCAACGGGCTCGTCATCACCAGGCTCCAGGTCCACGCCTTCATCGCCACGCTCGGCGTCGCCCTGATCATCAAGGGCATCGTCGACCACCTGTACGACGGCCCCGCGGGCAAGGTGCCCGAGTCGTTCCAGCTCCTCGGCTACTCCCGCATCGGGCCGATCCCCGTCTCCGCCCTGCTCTGGGCGGGCGTGGCCGTCGTGGCCTGGTTCCTGCTGAGCAGGACCCGGCTGGGCTACCGGATCTACGCGGTGGGCGGGAACGAGGAGGTCGCCCGGCTGTCCGGGATCCGTACCGGCCGGATCATCGTGCTCACCCACCTGCTCTGCTCCGTCTGCGCCGGCATCGCGGGCCTGCTGCTGGCCGCCAGGCTCGGGGCGGGGGCGCCAACCGTGGGCACCGACGGCGGCTACGACCTGGAGTCCATCGCCGCGGTCGTGCTCGGCGGGACCGCGCTGGCCGGCGGTAAGGGCGGTGTCGCCGGAACCGTGGGTGGGGTCCTGCTGCTGGCCGTCCTGGACACCATCTTCAACCAGCTCGAGGTCAACTCCTTCGTCAAGGACGTGGTCCGCGGCGTGGTCATCGTCATCGCGGTGGCCGTCTACGCCCGGCGCGGAACAAGGCGGTCGGCATGAAGCAGGCACTTCCCATCCTCGTGGTGCTCACGGTGCTGATGATCGCGATCGCGGTCACCAACCCCTACTTCCTGGAGCCCGCCGGGTTCCTGGCGTTCCTCAAACGGGCCGCGCCGCTGGTGATCCTGGCCGCGGGCCAGTATTTCGTCATCGTCTCCGGCGAGTTCGACCTGTCGGTCGGCTCTCTGGTGACGGCCGAAGTGGTGATCGCCGCGCGGCTCATCGACGGCGACGAGTCCGCCACCTGGCCGGTCCTCGCCCTGCTGATCGTCCTCGGGCTCTTCGTCGGACTGGTCAACGGCGTGGTCACCACCAAGCTGCGGGTGCCGTCGTTCATCGTGACGCTCGGCATGCTGCTCATCCTCAGCGGGGCGGTCTTCCTCTGGACCGGCGGCGCGCCGCGTGGCGCCCTGTCGGAGGGCTTCCGGACGTTCGGCCGCGGCGGGCTCGGGCCGCTGCCGTGGTCGGTGCTGATCCTGCTGGCCGCGGGCGCGGCGGCGATCTGGCTCATGCGCGCCGATTTCGGCAAGACCCTCATCGCCACCGGTGACAACGAGCGTGCCGCGGCGTTGTCCGGGGTCCGGGTCGACCGGGCCAAGATCTTCGCCTTCCTGCTCTCCGGTCTGGCCGCGGCCGTCGCGGCGATCCTGCTCGGCGGTTTCGCCGGGGTCTCGGCGCAGGCCGGCCAGGGGCTGGAGTTCTCCGCCATCACCGCGGTCGTCCTCGGCGGCGTGGCGCTCGGTGGCGGCCGTGGCTCCGTGCCGGCCGCCATGGCCGGAGCCTTCACGTTGGAGGCGCTGTTCACCCTGCTCAACCTGTACGGAATCTCGGGGCCGCTGGAGTCCACCGTGCAGGGCGTCATCATCATCGCCGCGGTCGCGGCGGGAGCCATCCGGCTTCCCCGGACGTTCACCCCCCGAAGAGGAGACGCACATGCCGCGCCATAAGGCCGCAGTCGTTGTGTTCACCGCGCTCGCCCTCGCCGGCTGCACGACCGACAAACCGGCGGCCACCACACAACCCGCGGCCTCCGCCGCGAGCACTCAGGGTTCGGGCACGGGCGCGCAGTCGAAGTTCTTCGCGCGGGCGGACTTCGACGCCCAGCTGGCCATGCGCTCCCAGACGCCGCAGGGTCCCGCGGACAAGCCCTGGGAGCAGGCCATCGCCCCGAAGATGGTCGACACGGCGAAGTACAAGAAGGATGGGCCGTACCACCTGTGCTTCTCCAACGCGGCGGTCAACAACCCCTGGCGCCAGGTCGGCTGGAAGACGATGCGGGCAGAGGCCGGCCTGCACAAGGAGATCGAGAAGTTCACGGCCCTGGACGCCGAGGGCAAGGACGACAAGCAGATCTCTGACATCGCCGAGCTGCAGGCCAAGGGCTGCGACGCGCTGATCGTCTCGCCGAACACCACGGCCACGCTCACCCCCGCCGTGACGGCCGCCTGCCAGAAGGTGCCCGTCATCGTGTTCGACCGGGGTGTGGAGACGGACTGCCCGGTGACGTTCATCAAGCCCATCGGCGGCTATGCCTTCGGCGCCGACGCCGCCGAGTTCCTGGTCGAGAAGGTGCCGGCGGGCGGGAAGGTGCTGGCGCTGCGCATCCTGCCGGGCGTGGACGTGCTGGAGACCCGCTGGTCGGCGGCGAAGGTGGTCTTCGACAAGAGCCGGCTCCAGGTGGTGGGGGTGGAGTTCACCGACGGCGACGCCGCCAAGACCAAGAGCATCGTGAGCGATTACCTCCAGCGGCACGGCAAGATCGACGGCGTCTGGATGGACTCGGGCGCCACGGCGGTGGCGGCGATCGAGGCGTTCGAGGACGCGGGCGTGCCGGTGCCGCCGATCAACGGCGAGGACCAGCAGGACTTCCTGCAGAAGTGGAAGGACGCGGGCCTCACCGCCGTCGCACCCACATACCCCACCTACCAGTGGCGCACGCCGATCATCGCCGCGTTGAAGATCCTCAAGGGCGAGGACGTGCCCAAGATGTGGAACCTGCCGCAGCCGAAGGTCACCAGCGAGAACCTGCCGACCTATCTCAAGCCCAACATGCCGCCGCTGCACTACGCGCTGTGCGGTTGTGAGGACCTTCCCGGGTTCCCGGAGGCCTGGGGCGGGAAGAAGAGCTGATCGGCTCCTTCCGCGAACCGACGACGAAGAGGGACACCATGTTCTCCATCGGCGTGAACACGTGGGTCTGGGTCTCCCCGCTGACCGACGATGACCTGGCGCGGCTCGCGCCCCGCATCGCCGGGTGGGGCTTCGACGTCATCGAGCTGCCCGTTGAGCGACCCGGCGACTGGAACCCGGACAAGGCCGCGACGGTGCTGGCCGAGCACGGGCTGGCCGCGTCCGTGGTGCTGGTCATGCCGCCGGGGCGCGAGCTCGTGGCCGCCTCCCCGGCGACCGTCCGCGACACCCAGGACTATCTGCGACACTGCGTCGATGTGGCGGTGACCGTCGGCTCCCCGGTGATCGGGGGACCGGCGTACGCCTCGGTCGGCCGTACGTGGCGGCTGTCACCGGACGAGCGCCGGAAGGTCTACGCCGAGTTGCGTGAGCGGCTGCGGCCCGTCCTGGACCACGCGGCCGAGCGCGGGGTGAAGCTCGCGGTCGAGCCGCTCAACCGGTACGAGACCAGCCTCATCAACACCGTCGAGCAGGCCCTCGACGCGCTGCCCGAGGACTGCCACCTGGCACTCGACAGCTACCACATGAACATCGAGGAGAAAGACCCCGCCCAGGCGGTGCGGGTCGCGGCGGATCGGATCGCGCACGTGCAGGTGTGCGGCACCGATCGCGGCACGCCGGGGGCCGACCGCTTCGACTGGCCCGGCTTCACCGGAGCCCTGCACGACGTCGGCTATCGAGGGCCGCTCGTCATCGAGTCCTTCACCGCGCACAACCAGACCATCGCCACCGCGGCCTCCATCTGGCGGCCTCTCGCGAAAAGCCAGGACGCGCTGGCTGTGGACGGCCTCGCCTACCTGCGCACTCTCTGATTGAAAGTTTCATACTTATCGAAGGGTCTTTTCGTTGTCTCACTGGGGGTCGGTGAGAAAACGCGGCACCGATAGCATCGCCTTCACCTGCTGATATCTGGTAAGCGCAGCGAGACTCTGGCTCAGTAGAAGCGAAAAGGTGGTCCTGGATTCGCGGAATAAGCCTGCTTGACACCTATGTTTAGCCAGACCTATTTTCGTTCCGAATCGATTCGACATCTGGTCTCACATGGTCGCCACGAGCCGCCCCCCAGGAGATCCTTCATGCGAAGATCACGCCTGCTTCCCGCCCTGGCCGCAGCCTTGTTAGGGCTGTGGCTGTCCGCGGTGCCGATGGTGGCGCACGCGGCCGCTCCGCAGTTCAAGGTGCTGCTGTTCAGCAAGACCGCGAGCGGCGCCTACCGGCATGACTCCATCCCCGCCGGTGTCGCGATGTTCCAGCAGATGGCGGCCGACAACAACTTCCAGCTCGACCAGAGCGAGGACTCCGCCGTCTTCACGACCGCGAACCTGAACACCTACGACGCGGTGATCATGTTGCAGACCAGTGGCATGGTGTGGGACAACGACGCCCAGCGTCAGGCCTTCCAGGCGTACGTGCGCAGCGGCCACGGCGTCGTCGCGATCCACAACGCCACCGACATGAACATCGAGACGCAGTTCCCCTGGTGGGACCAGGTTGCCCTGGCCGGCGCGCACATGACCGCGCATTCGGCGATCCTGCAGGGCACCGCCAAGGTGGCCGACAAGGTTCACCCCTCCACGAAGGGACTGCCGGATCGGTGGGTGCGCACGGAGGAGTGGTACAACTTCGACAAGAACCTGCGGGGCTCGGTGCACGTGCTGGTGAGCGCGGACGAGACCACCTATGACGCGGGGCCGAACAAGATGGGTGCCGATCACCCGATCTCCTGGTGCCACAACCCGGAGGGCGGCCGGGTGTGGGCCACCGCGATGGGTCACCAGGCGTCCTCCTATGCGGAGTCGCTGTTCAAGCAGCACCTGCTGGGTGGGGTGAAGTGGGCGGCGGGTGCGGCGCCGGGTGACTGCGGCGGCACCGTCGCGGCCCGGTTCCAGAAGGTGACTCTGGACGGCGCACCGGACCAGCCGATGGAACTCGACGTGGCCGGCGACGGCAGGGTCTTCTACATCTCGCGCTCGGGCAAGGTGAATCTGATCCCCGCCAATGGCGGCGGCACGCGCGTCATCGCCACCCTGCCGGTGTACGACGGCGGCGAGGACGGCGGCGTCGGGCTGGCGCTGGATCCGAACTTCGCCACCAACGGCTGGATCTACGTCAACTATTCGCCGTCCAACGGCGGTGAGGTGAACCGGGTATCGAGGTTCACCTTCAACGGCACCAGCCTCGACCTGGCGAGTGAGAAGAAGATCATCGAGGTTCCGGCGTACCGCAACGTCGACGAGCCCGGCCACACCGGCGGCTACCTCGCGTTCGGGCCGGGCGGGAACCTGTACATCGGCCCGGGTGACGACACCAATCCCAACGGGTCCAGCGGCTTCGCCCCGATCGACGAGCGGCCGGGCCGGGAGCATTACGACGCCCAGCGGTCCGCGGCCAACACCAACGACCTGCGCGGCAAGATCCTGCGCGTCCACCCCGAGCCCGACGGCACCTACACGATTCCGTCCGGCAACCTGTTCACCTCCGGCACCGCCAAGACGCGGCCGGAGATCTACGCGATGGGCTTCCGCAACGCGTTCCGCTTCTCGGTCGACAAGGTGACGGGCTGGATCTCGGTGGGTGACTACGGCCCTGACGCGGGCTCCGCGAACCCCAACCGCGGTCCCGAGGGCACCGTCGAGTGGAACCTGATCAAGCAGCCGGGCTTCTACGGCTGGCCGTACTGCGTGGGCAACAACATCCCGTTCAACGACTTCAACTTCGCCACCAACACCTCCGGCGCGAAGTTCAACTGCTCGGCACCGGTCAACGACTCGCCCAACAACACCGGCCTGACCAATCTGCCCGCGGCCAAGCCCGCGACCGTCTGGTACAACTACCACGCCTCGGCCGAGTTCCCCGAGATCAACTGCTGCGGCGGTGCCGCCCCGATGGGCGGCCCCTTCTACCGCTACGACGCGGCCGGCGGCTCTGACCGCAAGTTCCCCGAGTACTTCGACGGCACGCCGTTCTTCTATGACTGGAGCCGCAACTTCGTCAAGGAGTTCCGCCTGGACTCCTCGGGCAACCTCCTGAAGATCAACCCCTTCGCGGCACAGCTCGCCCCGCATGCGCCGATCGACATGAAGTTCGGTCCGGACGGCGCCCTGTACATGGCCGACTGGGGCAACGGCTTCGGCCACGAGAACACCGATGACAGCGTCTATCGGGTCGACTACGTAGCCGGAAACCGCGCGCCCCTGGCCAAGGCGAGCGCCAACCCCGACTCGGGCGCGGCGCCGCTGACGGTGACGTTCTCCTCGGCCGGCTCGGCCGACCCCGACGGCGACGCGATCACCTACGCGTGGGACTTCGGCGACGGCGGGACCTCCACCAGCGCCAACCCGTCCCACACCTACAACGCCAACGGCACCTACACGGCCAAGCTG
This sequence comes from Nonomuraea guangzhouensis, assembly GCF_019396345.1. Taxonomy (GTDB): domain Bacteria; phylum Actinomycetota; class Actinomycetes; order Streptosporangiales; family Streptosporangiaceae; genus Nonomuraea; species Nonomuraea guangzhouensis. Next base: position 261,945 of record NZ_JAHKRM010000012.1, read on the forward strand.
ACCGTACGGGACTCGGGCGGGAAGACGGGCAGCGTCACGTTGCCCATCGTCGTCGGCAACACCCGTCCCAAGGTCGTCTTCTCGGCTCCGCCCGACGGCGGGTTCATCGACTTCGGCGACAAGGTGACCTACGCGGTGAACGTCACCGACTCCGAGGACGGAGCCGTCGACTGCACCAAGGTCAACGTGATCACCGCGCTCGGCCATGACCAGCACGCCCACGACACCGGCCAGTACACCGGTTGCTCCGGGACGGTCACGACCACCGCCTCCGGCCATGACGAGGCCGCCAACGTCTACTACGCCCTGTCCGCCGACTACACCGACAAGGGCGGCCTGAAGGGCAGCGCCGGCGTCACCCTGCAGCCCAAGCACAAGCAGGCCGAGCACTTCACCGGCTCGTCCGGAATCCGGATCGTCGATGAGCCCGGAGCCGAAGGCGGCAGGCGCATCGGCGACATCTCCGGCAACGACTGGATCTCCTTCAGCCCGATCAACCTGTCCGGGATCGACACGGTGTCCTTCCGGGTCTCGGCACCGTCCAACACCGGGGCGTCCATCGAACTGCACGCCGACTCGCCGACCGGGGCGCTCATCGCCTCCAGTCCCGTGACGGCGACCGGCGGATGGAACACCTACGTGTCCTTGCCCGCGGTGCGGGTCACCGACCCTGGCGGCACCCACAATGTCTACGTCGTGTTCAAGGCGTCGTCGGCGAACTCGTTCGACGTGGACTCGTTCACCTTCAACGGCAAGGGCGTCGGGCAGGGTGACGGCTCGCCCCCCGGCAGCACGAGCGCGCTGCGGGGCGTGGGGTCGAACCGGTGCCTCTACGGAGCCTCGGCGACGAACGGCACACAGATGCAGATCTTTGACTGCAACGGGCAGTCCGGCCAGCAGTGGACGTCGACCGCCGCGGGTGAGCTGCGGGTGTACGGCAAGTGCCTGGACGTGAACGGGGCCGGGACGGCCGACGGCACCGCGGTGATCATCTGGGACTGCAACGGGCAGAACAACCAGAAGTGGCGCCTCAACGCCGACGGCACGATCACGGCGGTGGGGGCGAACAAGTGCCTGGACGTCGCCGGCTCCGGCACCGCCAACGGCACCAAGGTACAGATCTGGGCGTGCAACGGCCAGAGCAACCAGAAGTGGACTCGCGTCTGATCCCCGTGTGAGGTAACAGCCCTCTGATGACGGCCGGTCCCGTGTCGGGACCGGCCGTTCGTCGTGCGGCCGGCACGGTCTGACGGCGTGCCGTTTCCTGGGCGGGACCGGCCCTCATCGGGCTGATCCGAAAATCGGAGAGTAAGTAGGAAGGCGGCAGCGAACCCCGGCGGCTCTCGGTGGGCCGGGGTTTGTGATCAGGTCAGCTGGTCAGGCGATGGGTTCCAAGATGACTCGGTAGCCCAGGGCTTCGAGTTGGCGGATGTGGTTGCGTTTCTTGCGTTCGGGGCCGATGCGGGTGTCGTGGAAGTCGGCGCCCAGGTCGATGAAGTGAGCGTTGGGGTCGGACAGCAGGTGCCAGATGATGGTGAGGATGGAGCGGCCGACGGCGACGATGGCTCTCTTCTTGCCGCGGCGGCGGGCGATGCGGCGGTAGCGTTCGCCGAGGAAGGTGTTGGTTTTGCCGGCCGAGACCGCGGCTTCGCCCAGGACGCGGGCCAGGTAGGGGTTGCCGTGGCCGGTGGCGCTGCGGCCTTTCTTGCGGCCGGCTGATTCTTTCGTCGTGGGGGCGAAGCGTGCCCAGGAGGCCAGGTGGCCGGCGGTGGGGAAGCGCGTCATGTCCAGCCCGATTTCGGACAGGATGATCGAGGCGGCGGTGCGTCCGATGCCGGGGATGTCATCCAGCCGCTCCACCGCCTGCTCGAAAGGGGCGATGAGCTCCTCGATCTTGGCGTCGACCTCGGCGATGTCCCGGTTGAGCTGATCGACGCGGGCCAGCATCTTGGCCAGCAGGAACGCGTGGTGGTCGGTGAAGCGGCCGGTGAACGCCTCCTCTAACGCGTTGATCTTGGTGCGCATGCTGGCGCGGGCCATCTGCGCGAGCACGGCGGGGTTGCGCTCTCCTGCGATCAGCGCGCTCATCATGGCGCGGCCGGACACGCCGAAGATGTCGGAGGCCACCACCGATAACTTGATCTGTGCGTCTTCCAGGAGCTTTTCCGCCCGGTTCTTCTCCGCCGTGCGCACCGACACCAGGTCGCAGCGGTAGCGGGCCAGATCCCGCATCTGCCGGATGTGTGGCGGGGGCACGAAGCTGGGGCGGATCATCTGCCGTTCGGCGACCTTGCACAACCAGACCGCATCCAGCCGGTCGGTCTTGGGACGCCCGGGCAGATGTTTGACATCGCGGGCATTGACCAGCCAGGTCTCGAACCCGGCCGCTTCCAGGATGTAGAAGATCGGTTTCCAGTAATCGCTGGTCGCTTCCATCACCACCCGCGTCACGCCTAGACAGTGCAGGCGATCGGCCAGCGACAAGACCGAGCGGGTCATGGTCGTGTGCGTGGTGACCTCCTGCAGCCGCTTGCCCGGCCGATCCTCGCTGGGCAACCGGACACAGCAGACCAGCTCGGCCTTTCCGACATCCAGCGCCGCGACCCGTTCGATGATCTCCTCGGTGTCTTGCGTCTCCTCCAGCACCACAGCCTCCCGCCGTTTCCAGCACCCTGCACGTGCTGCCCGCAAGAGCCGCAGGGGAAAGGCGAAGCTGATCCGCGTGCTCGAAGCACAGTGAAGGGCCCATGGCGCGGCTCTCGGCGTCCGACTAATCCACGGCCTCAACCGGACCAGGAAGCAAACGACGTCGGCGGGCAACCACCACCAATTTTCAGCCCGGAACGGGCCTGCCGCCAGGGAGATCGGAGACTAATCCGAAACCACGCCAGAAGTCCCCACAAACCACTCTTGACATCCGCATTCCACGCCCTCAATCTGTTGCGTATAGCGCTAAACGTTGCTCGTTGTGAAACCGGGGTATGACGATGATCCCAGCGTGCCCTCTCGCGTCACTGCCGCGAGGCGAGGCTCTCCGTCTCGATATTGATCCGCCCATAGCGGTCTTCCACACCGACGAGGGCGACATCCTGGCGATCGATGACACCTGCACCCATCAGGATGCCTCGCTGGCCGACGGCTGGCTGGAGGGCTGCGAGGTCGAGTGCCCGCTGCACGCCTCGCGGTTCAACCTGCGCACCGGCGAGGTGGACGCGCCGCCCGCGAAGCGGCCGGTCCGCATCCACCAGGTCGTCGTCGAGAACGATGTCATCTACGTCGTGCCGTCGGACGCGCCGCCCAACCTGCCGCCGGGCGTCGCCCTGAAGGGGCAGGCGTGAAGACGGTCTGCGTGGTCGGCGCCTCGCTGGCCGGGCTGCTGACGGCGCGGGCCCTGCGGAGCCAGGGCTACGGGGGGCGGCTGGTCGTCGTCGGCGCCGAGGAGCACCGGCCCTACGACCGGCCACCCCTGTCCAAGGACTTCCTCAAGGGCGCGATCGGCGAGGCCGACCTGGCGCTGGAGGGCGATGCCGAGCACCAGGACATCGAATGGCGGCTGGGTGTGGCCGCCACCGGCCTGGACGCGATCGCCCGCCGGATCACGCTGAGCGACGGCACGTCGCTCGTGGCGGACGGCATCGTGATCGCCACCGGCGCGGCGGCGCGCACGCTACCGGGGACGCAGGCGCTGCGCGGTGTGCACACGCTGCGCACCCTCGACGACGCTCGCGCGCTCCGCGCCGACCTGGCGACCGCCAGGAGGCTGGTGGTGATCGGCGGCGGCTTCATCGGCGCCGAGGTCGCCGCCACCGCCCGCGAACTCGGCCTCGACGTGACCCTCGTCGAGTCGGGGGAGGCGCCGCTGGCCGCCGTCCTCGGCCTCACGATGGGGCGCGTCATCGCCGGCCTACACGAGCTGCACGGCGTCCGGCTGGTACACGGCGCGTACGTCACCGAGGTGACCGGAACGGACCGGGCCGACGGCGTACGGCTGGCCGACGGCACGCACCTGCCCGCCGATGTCGTGGTCGTCGGGATCGGCGCGGTGCCCAGCACCGGCTGGCTCCACGGAAGCGGCGTCGAACTGGGCGACGGGGTGCTCTGCGACGAGGGCGGCGGCACCTCCGTGCCGGGCATCGTCGCGGTCGGCGACTGCGCGGCCTGGTACGACCCGGCGCGGGGCAGGCACCACCGGGTCGAGCACTGGACCGGCGCCCGCCAGCGGGCCGCCGTCGCGGCGGCGACGCTGCTGTCCGGCGGCACCGCCCGCCCCGAGCCCGCGCGCCCGGCCTACTTCTGGTCCGACCAGTTCGACGTGAAGATCCAGTTCATCGGGCACGCGGGCGACGCGGACACCGTGACCGTGGAGGAGGGCGACCCGGCGGAGCACAGCTTCCTCGCCGTCTACCGGCAGGGGGACCGGCCGGTGGCGGTGCTGGGCGTCAACCAGGTGCGGCTGTTCACCCGCTGGCGCCGCCATGTGGAGACCACGCCGGTCCGGACCGGCTGAAACAGGAGTGAATCATGGCTCATGAAGTACGCGGCGTGGTCGCGACGGGCAAGGGCAAGCCGGTCAGCCTGGAGACGATCCTGGTGCCGGACCCGGGTCCCGGCGAGGCGCTGGTCAAGGTGCAGGCCTGCGGCGTCTGCCACACCGATCTGCACTACCGCGAGGGCGGCATCAACGACGACTTCCCGTTCCTGCTCGGCCATGAGGCCGCCGGAGTGGTCGAGGCCGTCGGCCCCGATGTCAGCGACGTGGCGCCCGGCGATTTCGTGATCCTCAACTGGCGGGCGGTGTGCGGGTCCTGCCGGTCCTGCTTGCGGGGCCGCCCGCAGTACTGCTTCGCCACCCACAACGCCACCCAGAAGATGACGCTGGCGGACGGCACGCCGCTCAGCCCCGCGCTCGGCATCGGCGCGTTCGCCGACAAGACGCTGGTGGCCGCGGGGCAGTGCACCAAGGTCGACCCGGCCGCCTCCCCGGCCGCCGCCGGGCTGCTCGGCTGCGGCGTGATGGCCGGGCTGGGTGCCGCCGTGAACACCGGCGCGGTCAGCCGCGGCGACTCGGTCGCGGTCATCGGCTGCGGCGGCGTCGGCAACGCGGCGATCGCCGGAGCGCGGCTGGCCGGCGCCACGACGATCATCGCCGTCGACGTGGACGACAGGAAGCTCGACTGGGCGCGCGGCATCGGCGCGACGCACACGGTCAACGCCAAGGGCGGCGACCCGGTCGAAGCGATCAGGGAGCTCACCGGCGGCTTCGGCGCCGACGTGGTGATCGACGCCGTAGGCCGGCCGGAGACGTTCAAGCAGGCGTTCTACGCCCGGGACCTGGCCGGGACCGCCGTCCTCGTGGGCGTGCCCACCCCGGAGATGACGCTGGAGCTGCCGCTGCTCGACGTCTTCGGCCGCGGCGGCGCGCTGAAGTCGAGCTGGTACGGCGACTGCCTGCCGAGCCGCGACTTCCCCACGCTGATCTCTCTCTACCTGCAGGGCCGCTTCGACCTCGACGCGTTCGTCACCGAGACCATCGGGCTGGACGACGTCGAGGACGCCTTCGCCAAGATGCACCGCGGCGAGGTGCTCCGCTCCGTGGTGGTGCTGTGATGCCAATCGAAGAGCCTGATGACCCGGCCCGTTACACAGAGGAGTAGTCCTGTGACCACTTCAACCACCTCCAGTGTGATCCCCACCCTCCCGGGCCGCTACTACACCGATCCGGAGATCTTCGCGCTGGAGCAGCGGAACATCTTCGAGACGATGTGGTTCTGCGCGGTGCGCTCGTCCGACCTGCCCAAACCGGGCGCCTTCAAGACGGTTCAGGTCGGCACCGAGAGCATGCTCATCAGCCGCGCCCGCGACGGGTCGGTCCGCGCCTTCTTCAACGTCTGCCGCCACCGGGGCGCCACCTTGCGCACGGAGGAGTCGGGCGAGGTCAAGCGGGCCTTCCAGTGCCCGTACCACGCGTGGACCTACGACCTCGACGGCAAGCTGATCGCGGCGCCCAACCTGACCAAGATGGCCGACCTGGACCGGGTGCGGTACGGGCTGGTCAAGGCGCACGTGCGCGAGTGGCTGGGCTACGTGTGGATCTGCCTGGCCGACGAGCCGCCGCCGTTCGAGCGGGACGTGCAGGGCGCGGTGGCCGAGCGGCTGGGCTCGCTGGACCTGATCGACAACTACGACGTGGCCGGACTGTCGGTGGGCCGGCGGATCGTCTACGACGTCAAGGCCAACTGGAAGCTCATCGTCGAGAACTTCATGGAGTGCTACCACTGCGCCACGATCCACCCCGAGCTGACCGAGGTGCTGCCGGAGTTCGCCGACGGATTCGCCGCCCAGTACTTCGTCGGCCACGGCGCGGAGTTCGGTGAGCGGATCGAGGGCTTCACCGTCGACGGCTCGGCCGGGCTCAGCCGCATCCCGGGCGTGACCGAGGACCAGGACCGGCGCTACTACGCCATCACCATCAAGCCACAGGTCTTCATCAACCTGGTGCCCGATCACGTGATCCTGCACCGCATGTTCCCGCTCGCGGTCGATCGCACGGTGGTCGAATGCGACTGGCTCTACCTGCCCGACGTGGTGGCCGCGGGTAAGGACCTGGACAAGTCGGTCGAGCTCTTCCACCGGGTCAACGAGCAGGACTTCGACGCCTGCGAGCGCTGCCAGCCCGCCATGAGCTCGCGTACGTACCGTGACGGCGGCGTGCTGGTGCCCAGCGAGCACCACATCGGCGCCTTCCACGAGTGGGTCCAGGACCGGATCGGGTGATGGTGACGGGCGAGAACGAAGACGAAGGATTGAGGGTCGGCCCGCCCAAGGAGTGGGCTGGCGGGCTGCCCGCCGTGGGGCACGCGCTGGAGATCGCCCATCGTGAGATGGGCGTCGCCCGCACCGCGCGCACGCTGCTGCGGGTGAACCAGAAGGACGGCTTCGACTGCCCAGGCTGCGCCTGGCCCGAGGGCGAGCACCGCAGCCCCGCCGAGTTCTGCGAGAACGGCGCCAAGGCCGTCGCCGAGGAGGCCACCACGCGCCGGGTCGGGCGGGAGTTCTTCGCCGCGCACCCGGTGGCGGACCTGGCCGTCCGCAGCGACCACTGGCTCGGCGGGCAGGGCCGGCTGACCGAGCCGATGCACAAGCCGCCCGGCGCGGAGCACTACCAGCCGATCACCTGGTCGCGGGCGTTCGAGATCATTGCCAGGGAGTTGCGCGCCCTCGACAGCCCCGACGAGGCCGTCTTCTACACCTCCGGCCGCACCTCCAACGAGGCGGCCTTCGCCTACCAGCTCCTCGTGCGCAGGCTGGGCACCAACAACCTGCCCGACTGCTCCAACATGTGCCACGAGTCCAGCGGCTCGGCCCTGACCGAGACGCTGGGCATCGGCAAGGGCACGGTGTCGCTGGAGGACCTGCACCGGGCCGAGCTCATCTTCGTGGTGGGCCAGAACCCCGGTACCAACCATCCCCGCATGCTCACCGCGCTGGAGCGGGCCAAGCGCGGCGGGGCGCGGATCATCGCGGTCAACCCGCTGCCCGAGGCCGGGCTGCTGCGCTTCAAGAACCCGCAGAAGCCCTCCGGGCTGGGCGCGGGCACCGCGCTGGCCGATCGGTTCCTGCAGATCCGGCTCAACGGCGACATGGCGCTGTTCCAGGCACTGTCCTTACTGCTGCTCGACAGTGCCGACCGGGCCTTCATCGACGAGCACACGTACGGGTTCGAGGCGTGGGAGAAGCACCTGCGCGCGCTCGACTGGGAGAAGGTCCGCCAGGCGACGGGCCTGACCCGGACGGAGCTGGAGGAGACGGCGCGCGAGGTCCGTACGGCCGACTCGGTCGTCGTCTGCTGGGCCATGGGCCTCACCCAGCACCGCAACTCCGTTGCGACGATCAGGGAGGTGGTCAACTTCCTGCTGCTGCGCGGCAACGTCGGCCGGAGCGGGGCGGGCGTGTGCCCGGTGCGCGGCCACTCGAACGTGCAGGGCGACCGGACGATGGGCATCTATGAGAAGCCGTCCGCGGCCTTCCTCGACGCGCTGCGCGCGGAGTTCGGGTTCGAGCCGCCCCGCCGCCACGGGCTCGACACGGTCGACGCGATCCGGGCCATGCGTGACGGGGCCGCCAAGGTCTTCTTCGGCATGGGCGGCAACTTCGTCCGGGCCACGCCCGACAGTGACGTGACGGAGGCCGCGCTGCGCCGGACCAGGCTGACCGTGCAGGTGTCCACCAAGCTGAACCGCTCCCACGCGGTGTGCGGCGAGGAGGCGCTGATCCTGCCGGTGCTCGGGCGCACCGAGCGCGATCCCGGCGGCTACGTGACCGTTGAGGACTCGATGGGGCTCGTTCACGCCTCCCGGGGCAGGCTCAAGCCCGGCTCACCGGACCTGCTGCCGGAGGTGGCCGTGGTCAGCCGGCTGGCGCGCGAGCTCTTCGCCGACGACCCGCACGTGCCGTGGGCGGAGTTCGAGCGCGACTACGGCGCGATCAGGGACCGCATCGCGCGGGTCGTCCCCGGCTTCGAGGACTTCAACGCGCGGGCGCCCGCCGGGTTCGCGCTGCCCAACGCGCCGAGGGACGAGCGCCGCTTCCCGACCGCGACGGGGAAGGCCAACTTCACCGTCAACGAGCTGGAGGTGCTGCGGGTGCCTCCCGGCCGGCTGCTGCTGCAGACCGTCCGCAGCCACGACCAGTACAACACCACGATCTACGGGCTCGACGACCGCTACCGAGGGGTCAAGGCGGGCCGCCGGGTGATCTTCGTTCACCCGGACGACCTCGCCGAGCGCGAGCTGGCCGACGGCGACCTGGTGGACCTGGTCAGCGAGTGGCCCGACGGCGAGCGCACGGCCGGGGGGTTCAGGGTGATCGCCTACCCCACGGCCCGAGGCTGCTGCGCGGCCTACTTCCCGGAGACGAACGTGCTGGTGCCCCTCGACTCGGTGGCCGAGACGTCCAACACCCCGACCTCGAAGAGCGTGGTGATCCGGCTGCTCAGGACCGGTCCGCGTAGCCCAGCCGGCGGCTGATCTCGTCGGCTCCGCTGATGAGCATGGGGGCGAGTTCGTGGATGCGTTCGACGGTGAAGCGGTAGGCCGGCCCCGAGACGCTGACCGCGGCCACGACCTCGCCGTGATAGGAGCGGATGGGCGCGGCCATGGCGTTCAGGCCCTCTTCGAGCTCCTCCAGGCAGTAGGCGTAGCCCGTCTGCCGCGTCCGCGCGAGCTGCAACTCCAGCGCGTCGACGTCGACCATCGTCTTGGGGGTGAAGCTCTCCAGCTCGCCGTCCGACAGCAGCCGGGCGCGTTCGCGGTCGTCCAGGTAGGCGAGCAGCACCTTGCCGCTGGACGTGGCGTGCAGCGGGGTGATCTGGCCGACCCAGTTGTAGGTGGTGATCGTCGAGGGGCCGCGCACCTGGTCGAGGTTGACCGCGTGGGCGGAGCGGAGCACGGCGATGTTCACCGTCTCGCCGATCTCGCCGGCCAGCTCCTGGCAGATCGGCCGGGCGCGCCCGGTGATGTCCATCTGCGTGCTGACCCCGCCGGCCAGCCGGATGATGCCGAAGCCCAGACGGTATTTGCCACGGTCCTCGGCCTGCTCCACCAGGCCGCGGGCCTCGAGCGCGCCGAGCAGCCGGAAGGCCGTCGACTTGTGCACGTCGATCTCGGCGGCGACCTCGCTCACGCCCGCCTCGCCGCGCTGGGACAGGATCTCCAGCACGCTGATCGCTCTGTCGACTGACTGTACGCCTCCGCTGCCCGAATCGTTGCTCATAGCGAAACTGTAAGTGCTACGGGGAACTCCGTCGATCTGCCAGGCAAAAAGATCTGTTGTTGCGACTAGTGAAACGCAATGCGTATAGCGCTACGATTTGGTGAAACGTGTGATGAGACGAGGCACTATGACGCCACAGCAGTACGACTTCGTCATCGTCGGAGGCGGCTCGGCGGGGTGCGCCCTGGCGAACCGGCTCTCCGCGGACCCCGCTACGCAGGTGCTGGTCCTGGAGGCCGGCCGGCCGGACTATCCGTGGGACGTGTTCATCCACATGCCCGCGGCCCTGCCCTTTCCCTGCGGCAACCGTTTCTACGACTGGCGCTACGAGTCCGAGCCGGAGCCGTACATGCAGGGCAGGCGGATCCACCACGCCCGCGGGAAGGTGCTCGGCGGCTCCAGCAGCATCAACGGCATGATCTTCCAGCGCGGCAACCCCCTCGACTACGAGCGCTGGGGCGCCGACCCGGGCATGAAGAGCTGGGACTACGCGCACTGCCTGCCGTACTTCAAGCGGATGGAGAACTGCCTGGCCGACCCCGGCACCCCCTTCCGCGGCCACGACGGGCCGCTGGCGCTGGAGCGCGGGGCCGCGAGCAGCCCGCTGTTCGGGGCGTTCTTCGAGGCCGTCCAGCAGGCCGGCTACCCGCTCACGGACGACGTCAACGGCTACCGCCAGGAGGGCTTCGCCCGCTTCGACCGCAACATCCGGCGGGGCCGCCGGCTCAGCGCTGCGCGGGCCTACCTGCACCCGGTGCTGAAGCGCCCGAACCTCACGGTCAAGACCCGCGCGTTCGTGACCAGGATCCTCTTCGAGGGCACGCGAGCGGTCGGGGTGGAGTACGACGGTGGCACCGTACGCGCCAAGGAGGTCATCCTCTCCGGCGGCGCCATCAACTCGCCCCAGTTGCTGCAGTTGTCCGGCGTCGGCAACGCGGGGGAGCTGGCCGCCCTCGGCGTCGACGTGGTGCACGACCTGCCGGGCGTCGGCGAGAACCTGCAGGACCACCTGGAGGTCTACATCCAGCACGGCTGCGCCCAGCCGGTCACCATGCAGCCGAACCTGCAGAAGTGGCGCCATCCCTGGATCGGCGCGCAGTGGCTGTTCGCGCGCAGGGGGCCGGGGGCGACCAACCACTTCGAGGCGGGCGGCTTCGTGCGGTCCAACGACGACGTCGACTACCCCAACCTGATGTTCCACTTCCTGCCCATCGCCGTGCGCTACGACGGCTCGGCGCCGGCGGCCGGGCACGGGTACCAGGTGCACGTCGGGCCGATGTACTCCGACGCCCGCGGTTCGGTCAAGATCAAGAGTGTCGACCCGCGGCAGCACCCCGCCCTGCGGTTCAACTACCTGTCCACCGAGCAGGACCGGCGGGAGTGGGTGGAGGCCATCAGGGTGACCCGCGCCATCCTCGGCGCGCCCGCCCTGGCCGAGTTCAGCACCGGAGAGCTCTCACCCGGGCCGTCCGTCGAGACCGACGAGGAGATCCTGGACTGGGTCGCCAAGGACGCGGAGACGGCTCTGCACCCCTCGTGCACGGCCCGGATGGGCACCGACGAGATGTCGGTGGTCGACCCGGAGACCATGCGCGTACACGGCCTGGACGGGCTGCGTGTGGTGGACGCCTCGGCCATGCCGTACGTGACCAACGGCAACATCTACGCGCCGGTCATGATGCTGGCGGAGAAGGCGGCCGACCTGATCCTCGGCAACACCCCGCTCCCGTCCGAGACGACCGAGTTCTACCGGCACCGCGCGTGAGGAGCCCCGCCAACAGGTGAAAGGAGGCGGTGGGGGCCGCAGCACCCCCACCGCCTCCTGGCCGGTGCCCGCCTCGGGCGGAGCCCTCAGCGGGTCCTCAGCGGAAGACGACCGTGCGGTCGCCGTTGAGCAGCACCCGCTGCTCGCTGTGCCACTTCACGGCCCGGGCGAGCACCTGGGCCTCCACGTCGCGGCCTGCCGCGATCAGGTCCTCGGGGTCCAGCTCGTGGTCCACCCTGGCCACGTCCTGCTCGATGATCGGCCCCTCGTCGAGATCGGCCGTGACGTAGTGCGCGGTCGCGCCGATGAGCTTCACCCCGCGCTCGTGCGCCTGGTGGTACGGCTTGGCGCCCTTGAACCCCGGCAGGAACGAGTGGTGGATGTTGATGGCCCGGCCCTCCAACCGCTTGCACATGTCGTCCGACAGGACCTGCATGTAGCGGGCGAGCACCACCAGGTCCGCCTCGTACTCCGCCACCAGCTCCAGCACCCTGGCCTCGGCCTCGGCCTTGCTCTGGGGCGTGACCGGCACGTGGTGGAAGGGCACGCCGTAGGAGGCGGCGAGCGGTTCGAGGTCGGGGTGGTTGGAGACGATCGCCGGGATGTCGATGTTCAGCCCGCCCACCTGGCGGCGGAAGAGCAGGTCGTTCACACAGTGAGCGAACTTCGACACCATGATGAGCGACCTGGTGGGGGTCGCGGCGTCCTTGAGCTGCCAGGTCATCTGGAAGGACTCGGCGACGTAGGTGAAACCGGCGCGCAGCTCCTCGAGCCCGTGCTGGGCCGCGAAGTGCACGCGCATGAAGAAACCGCCGCCCTGGCGGTCGTTGAACTGCTTGTTCTGCAGCATGTTGCCGCCGTGCTGCACCAGGAAGCTGGTCACGGCGTACACGATGCCCGGCTTGTCGGAGCAGGAGACCGTGAGGATGAACTCGCGTCCAGGATCGGGCCTGGGAGACATCACACCTCCTAGTGTTGCGTATGGCGCAAAGTGGTGATGTATGCGCAACAGGGTGCGGGTCTGGATGCCGTTCAGTCAAGAGAGCCGGCGGAAATCACGGAGTAAGGATTCCGGATGTGATTTCGGCCACCCCTTGACTTATCCGAGCAAGCGCGTCAATGCTGTTCCCCACTAAGCATTGTCTTGCGCGATACGCAACGATCAGGGGTGTGCCGATGATCGATCTCTACATCGGCGGCACGTGGACCAAGCCGGCCGACGGTGGACAGCGTGACATTCGCTGCCCCGCCGACGGCAGTCTCGTCACCACGGTCGCGGAAGCCACCGCGGCCGACACGGTGGCCGCGATCCTGGCGGCCAGGCACGCCTTCGACCTGGGCGAATGGCCCGGCACGCCGGCGCGCGAGCGCGGCGCGCTGCTGTACAGGGTGGCCGATCTGCTGGAGCGGGACAAAGCGGCCTTCGCCCACGCGGAGTCGTCCGACACCGGCAAGCGGTTCGTGGAGAGCGAGTACGACGTCGACGACTCCGTGGCCAGCCTGCGCTACTTCGCCGGCGTGGCCGGCACCGACGCCGGGCGGGTGATCGACACCGGCCGGGACGACGCGATCAGCCGGGTCGTCTATGAGCCGGTCGGCGTGTGCGGCCTGATCACGCCGTGGAACTACCCCTTGCTGCAGGCGACCTGGAAGGTGGCGCCGGCGCTCGCCGCGGGCAACACCTTCGTGCTCAAGCCGAGCGAGCTGACCCCGAGCACCGCGATCCTGCTGATCCGCGCGCTGGAGGAGGCGGGCCTGCCCGCGGGCGTCGCCAACCTCGTGCTCGGCGCCGGACCGGCCGCTGGCGCGCCGCTCGCCGAGCACCCCGACGTGGACCTGGTCTCCTTCACCGGCGGCGCGGCCACCGGGCGGCGGATCATGGCCGCGGCCGCCGCCACGGTCAAGCGGGTCGCGCTGGAGCTCGGCGGCAAGAACCCCAACATCGTCTTCGCCGACGCCGACTTCGACACGGCGGTGGACTTCGCGCTCACGGCCGTCTTCCTGCACTCCGGGCAGGTGTGCTCGGCCGGTGCCCGGCTCCTGGTGGAGGACTCGCTGCACGACTCGTTCGTGGACGAGGTCGTACGGCGTGCCGAGCTGATCCGCCTCGGCGGCCCCTTCGACCCGCAGGCCCAGACCGGTCCGCTCATCTCCGCCGCGCACCTGGCCAAGGTGGAGGAGTACGTGGCGGCCGGGCTCGCCGAGGGCGCCGTGCTGCGCTGCGGTGGCCACCGGCCGGCCGGTGAGGGCTTCTACTACCGGCCGACCGTGCTGGACGAGTGCAAGCAGGGCATGCGGGTGGTACGCGAGGAGTCGTTCGGCCCCGTGCTGACCGTGGAGCGCTTCACCACCGAGGACGAGGCCGTCCGCCTCGCCAACGACACCGAGTACGGCCTGGCAGGCGCCGTGTGGACCCAGGACGCCGGTAAGGCGCAGCGGGTCGCGGGGCGGCTGCGGCACGGCACGGTATGGATCAACGACTACCACCCCTACGTCCCGCAGGCCGAATGGGGTGGCTTCAAGCAGTCGGGTATCGGTCGCGAGCTCGGACCGACCGGCCTGGACGAATACCGCGAGATCAAACATGTGTGGCAGAACACCCGTCCGCGACCCCAGCGGTGGTTCCCAGCGAACTGACGCTCCGACGACCAAGAGGTGGTCATGACTGTGCCGTCAGTGGCCGAACGTAGTGCGACCGACATCGACGCCCCTCCCATCCTCGCCGTACGCGGCCTGTGGAAGGTGTTCGGCCCCAAGGCCGAGAGCGTCGTCGGCAGCACGCTCACCCGCGATGAGCTCAAGCAGCAGAGCGGCTGCGTCGCCGCCGTCCGCGACGTCTCCTTCGAGGTGCGGCGGGGCGAGGTGTTCGTCGTCATGGGCCTGTCCGGTTCGGGCAAGTCCACCCTGGTCCGCTGCCTGACCCGGCTGATCGAACCCACGGCGGGCGAGATCCTGCTGGACGGCGAGGACGTGCGCACGGCCGACGACCGCAGCCTGCGCGAGCTGCGCAGGCACCGCATGGCCATGGTCTTCCAGCACTTCGGGCTGCTGCCGCACCGGTGCGTCCTGCACAACGTCGCCTTCGGGCTGGAGATCCGCGGGGTCGGCAAGCGGGAGCGCTACACGCGGGCCCGCGAGGTGATCGGGCTCGTCGGCCTCGACGGCTTCGAGGACTCCTACCCGGACCAGCTCTCCGGCGGCATGCAGCAGCGGGTGGGCCTGGCGCGGGCGCTCGCGGCCGACCCCGAGGTGCTCCTGTTCGACGAGCCGTTCTCCGCGCTGGACCCGCTGATCCGGCGCGAGATGCAGAACGAGGTCATCCGGCTGCACCACGAGGTCGGCAAGACCATGATCTTCATCACCCACGATCTCAGCGAGGCGCTCAAGCTGGGCGACCGGATCCTCATCATGCGCGACGGCGAGCTCGTCCAGGTGGGTACGCCCGACCAGGTGGTGGGCGCGCCGGCCGACGACTACGTCAGGGACTTCGTCAGTGACATCCCGCGCTCGCACGTGCTGACGCTCCGCTGGATCATGCGCCCGGCCCAGCCCGACGAGCCCCTCGACGGTCCCGCGCTCGGCCCCGACGTGGTCATCAGGGACGCCGTGCACGCCGTGCTCTCGGCCGAGCGGCCGGTGCGCGTGATGGACGGGGAGACGCTGCTCGGCGTGGTCACCAGCGCGGAGATCCTCGAAGTGATCGCCGGAGGGCCGCAGGCATGACCGGACGCGGTGAGGCCGTCAAGAGCAGCGGCACCGTGGCCATGAGGCCGGCGAAAGGAGGCCTCAGGACCACGATGTCCGGGGTGGCGGCGCGAGTGGCGGCGAGGCTGCCGGCCCGCGGCTACCTGGTGGCGGCGGCGCTCGCGGTGTGGGTGCTGGGCTGGGCGATACTCCGCGGGCGGGACACGCTGGCGCTCGGCGGCGCGGAGCTGACCCCCCTGCACGGCGGACTGAACACCGGCATGGACGCCATCGACGACAGCCGCAACAGCAACCCGTTCTTCCTCTACTTCATCAACTACATCCGGCTCTTCATCGACGAGGCCGTCCGGTTCGTCCAGGCCCTGATCAGCCAGCCGTCCTTCGACCGGCCGGTGCCGGTGCTCGGCTGGCTCGGCGTGACCGGCCTGGCGAGCGCCATCGCCCTGCTGTACGGCAACCGGAAAGTGGCGCTGCTCACCGCCGCCGGATTCCTCTCCTTCGGCGTCCTCGGCCTCTGGCAGGAGAGCATGGACACGCTGGCGCTCACGCTGACCGCCGTGGCGCTGTCGCTGGCCGTGGGCATCCCGCTCGGGGTGTGGGCCGGGCTGAGCGACCGGTTCCACCGGCTGGTGACCCCGGTGCTGGACTTCATGCAGACCATGCCGACCTTCGTCTACCTGGCGCCGCTCACGCTGTTCTTCCTGATCGGCCCGGCCAGCGCGACGGTCGCCACGATGATCTACGCGATCCCGCCGGCCATCCGGATCACCGCGCTCGGCATCCGGCAGGTCTCGCCCGAGACGCTGGAGGCCGGCACGTCGCTGGGTGCCACGCCCGCCCAGGAGCTGCGGCTCGTACTGCTCCCCATGGCCAAGCAGACGATCATCGTCGGGGTGAACCAGACCATCATGGCCGCCCTGTCCATGGCCACCATCGCGGCGCTCATCGACGCCCCCGGCCTGGGCCAGACGGTCCTGAAGGCGCTGCAGACGCTCGACGTGGGCACCGCGTTCAACGCCGGGCTGGCCATCGTCATCATGGCCGTGGTGCTCGACCGGGTGACCTCGGCGGCCAGCCGCCGCGTGGAGGTCGCGCGCCGGGCCGGGCGGCTGCGCACCACGCGGGGGCGCCGCGTCGAGGTGGCAGGCGTGCTCGGGGTCGCCGCCGTGCTCGGCTACCTGTCCTACACCTACATCTGGGCGGCGGAGTTCCCCGCCGACGCCAACCTCGGCTCGTACGTACGCCGCGCGGCCGACGCGGCGAGCGCGTGGGTGCAGGACAACCTGGTCACCTACACGAACGCGCTGAAGAACCTGCTCACCAACGCGCTGCTCAACCCCTTCGAGAAGCTGCTGACCGGCTCGCCCTGGTGGCTGGTCGCCGTCGTGGCGGTCGTCATCGTCCTGCTGGTGGGCAGCGTGCGGGCCGCGCTGGTCGCCACGACCGGGCTGCTGCTGCTGGTGCTGCTCGGGCTCTGGCAGGACAGCATGGTCACGCTGGCCTCGACGCTCGTCGCCACGGTCCTGGTCATGCTGCTGGGCGTGGTCATCGGGGTGTGGATGGGCCGCAGCGACCGGGTCGACACCCTGCTCCGTCCCGTGCTGGACGCCGGCCAGACCATGCCGGCCTTCGTCTACCTGGTGCCCATCCTCGGCCTGTTCGGGCCGACGCGGTTCACCGCGATCATCGCGGCCGTGGTGTTCGCCGCGCCGGTCGCGATCAAGCTGGTCGCGGAGGGCATCAGGGGTGTTTCGGCCACCACCGTCGAGGCGGCGACCTCGGCGGGGGCCAGCACCTGGCAGCTCATCTCCAAGGTGCAGCTGCCGATGGCCCGCGCCGCCGTGACTCTGGCGACGAGCCAAGGGCTGATCTACGTGCTCTCCATGGTGGTCGTCGGCGGTCTGGTCGGCGCGGGGGCGCTCGGCTACGACGTCGTCGCCGGGTTCTCGCAGCACGAGCTGCGAGGCAAGGGGCTGGCCGCCGGGCTCGCGATCGTCGCGCTCGGCATCGTGCTCGACCGCGTCACGCGGGCCGCCACCGAGCGGGCGGACGCCGCCGCGCACGGCGGGCTTCATCAGAGATGAACGTTTACCGGCCGGTTCAGGCCGGCGGAACTTACAGGAGGACCAGGTGTCAGTAACCAGGAGTGGAAAGGTCCGGGCCGTCGTGCTCGTGACCGGCGCCGGCCTCCTGCTCACCGCGTGCGGAGGAGCGAAGGTCGGGCAGGTTGATACCGCCGCGAGCAGCAGTGCCGGCGGTGCGAAGAGCTGCGGCACCGTCAATCTCGCGGTGAACCCGTGGGTGGGCTACGAGGCCAACGCGGCGGTGATCGCGCAGGTGGCCGAGAAACAGCTCGGTTGCAAGGTGGTCAAGAAGGACCTGAAGGAGGAGGTTGCCTGGCAGGGCTTCGCCACCGGTGAGGTCGACGCCGTCGTGGAGAACTGGGCCCACGACGATCTCAAGAAGAAGTACATCGACGACCAGAAGGTCGCGGTGAACGCCGGGCCGACCGGCAACAAGGGCGTCATCGGCTGGTACGTGGCGCCGTGGATGGCCAAGAAATACCCGGACATCACCGACTGGAAGAACCTCAACAAGTACGCCTCACTCTTCAAGACCTCCGAATCCGACGGCAAGGGCCAGTTCCTCGACGGCGACCCGTCGTTCGTCACCAACGACGCCGCCCTGGTGAAGAACCTCAAGCTCGACTACAAGGTGGTGTACGCGGGCAGCGAGACCGCGCTCATCACCGCCTTCCGCCAGTCGGAGAAGCAGCAGCAGCCGATCCTCGGCTACTTCTACGAGCCGCAGTGGTTCCTGTCGGAGCTCAGGCTGGTCAAGGTCAACCTGCCTGCCTACACCAAGGGCTGCGACGCCGACGCGGCCAAGGTGGCGTGCGACTACCCGCCGTACGAGCTGGACAAGATCGTGAGCAAGAAGTTCGCCGACTCCGGCAGTCCCGCGTACACGCTGGTCAAGAACTTCACCTGGACGAACGACGACCAGAACCTCGTGGCCAAGTACATCGCCGAGGACAAGATGACGGCCGATGAGGCGGCCGCCAAGTGGGTGGCCGACAACCCCGACAAGGTCAAGGCCTGGCTGCCCGCCGGCTGAGGTAAATCCGCATGCGCCCGGCCCGGTCGTCGTTCGGCGATCGGGCCGGGCGCATGCGCGTCCGGAGGGGGTGGGCGACCAGGTTGGAAACCGTAAGGAATAAGGCGCGACGCACTCTTGACACCCCGAACGCGGAGAGCGACGCTTGTTGCGGAAAGTGCGGTTGGTTGCATATTAGGCAACAACGGAGGTGGCTATGACGGGCCCGAGCGTCGTCATCATCGGCGCGGGTGTGGTCGGCGCGGCTCTGGCCGACGAGCTGTCCGCCCGCGGCTGGACCGGCGTCACAGTCGTCGATCAGGGAGACGTGCCCGCCACCGGCGGTTCCTCCTCCCATGCCCCAGGTCTGGTGTTCCAGATCAACGGATCGAAGACCATGACCGAGATGGCCCGCTACACCGTCGAGAAGTTCGTCGAGCTCGACAGCTTCCTCCAGGTGGGCGGGCTCGAGGTGGCCACCACCCCCGAGCGGCTCGCCGAGCTGCGGCGCCGCCACGGCTGGGCCACCTCCTGGGGGATCGAGGCCCACCTGCTCTCGCCGGAGGAGAGCGTGGCCAAGCACTCCCTCCTCGACCGCGACAAGGTGCTCGGCGGCCTGTTCATCCCCACCGACGGGCTGGCCAAGGCGGTCAAGGCGGTCGACGCGCAGCTCGCGCGGGCACAGGAGCGCGGCGTGCGGGTGCTCGCCAGGCACGAGGTGCTGGACATCAGGAGCGAGGGCGGCCGGGTCAGCGCGGTGGTGACCGACCGGGGCGAGATCTCCGCCGACATCGTGGTGTGCTGCGCCGGGATCTGGGGCCCGCGGGTCGCCCGCATGGCCGGGATGGAGCTGCCGCTCACCCCGCTCGCCCACCAGCTGGCCTGGACCGGGCAGGTCCCCGACCTGGCGGGCCAGACCGTCGAGGCCTCCCGGCCGATCCTCCGCCACCAGGACGCCGACCTGTACTACCGCGAGCGCTACGACACGCTCGGCATCGGCTACTACGGTCACCGGCCCATGCCGATCAGCTCCGACGACATCCTGTCCGTCGAGGCCGCCGAGGTGATGCCGTCCGTGCTCACCTTCACCCCCGACGACTTCGCCGAAGCCTGGACGCAGACCCGGGACCTGCTCCCGTCCACCCGCTCGGCCAAGGTGGAGGACGGCATCAACGGGCTGTTCTCCTTCACCAGCGACCACCTGCCGCTGATGGGCGAGTCTCGCGAGGTCGAGGGCTTCTGGGTGGCCGAGGCCGTCTGGGTCACCCACTCCGCCGGAGTCGGCCGGGCGATGGCCGAATGGCTGGTCGACGGCCAGTGCACGACGTTCGACCTGCATGAGTGCGACGTCAACCGGTTCGAGCCGCACCAGCTCGCGCCCGACTACGTGCGGGCCCGCGGCTGCCAGAACTACGTCGAGGTCTATGACATCATCCACCCGCTCCAGCCGATGGAGGAGCCCCGCCCGCTGCGTACCAGCCCGTTCCACCCCCGGCAGCGGGAGCTCGGCGCGGCCTTCCTGGAGGCGTCGGGCTGGGAGCGCCCGCAGTGGTACGACGCCAACGCCCCGCTGCTGCAGGGCCGCGACATCCCCACGCCGGGAGACTGGGCGGCGCGGTACTGGTCGCCCATCGTCGGCGCGGAGGCCCAGGCCACCCGCGAGAGCGTCGCCATGTACGACATGACCGCGCTCAAGCGCCTGGAGGTCAGCGGCCCGGGAGCCGTCGCCTTCCTGCAGCGCCTCACCACCGGCAACGTGGACAAGTCTGTCGGCTCCGTGACGTACTGCCTGCTGCTCAACGCCGACGGCGGCATCCGCAGCGACGTCACCGTGGCCCGCCTCGGCCCGCAGGAGTTCCAGGTCGGTGCCAACGGCAACCTCGACCTCGACTGGTTCGACCGGCACCGGCCCGCCGACGTGTTCATCCGGGACCTCACCCCGGGAACCTGCTGCATCGGCCTGTGGGGGCCCAGGGCCCGCGACCTCGTCCAGCCGCTGACCACCGCCGACCTGACCGCGCTGCGCTACTTCCGCGGCACCCGCGCCTACCTCGGCAACGTGCCGGTCACCATGCTCCGCCTGTCCTACGTCGGCGAGCTCGGCTGGGAGATCTACACCACCGCGGACATGGGCCTCAAGCTGTGGGACACCCTGTGGGAGGCGGGCCAGGACCACGGCGTCATCGCCGCCGGCCGGGGCGCCTTCACCAGCCTGCGCCTGGAGAAGGGCTACCGCTCCTTCGGCACCGACATGACCTTCGAGCACGACCCGTACGAGGCGGGTGTCGGGTTCGCCGTCAAGCTGGACAAGGGCGACTTCATCGGCCGCGAGGCGCTGCTCGCCCGCAAGGAGTCGGTCGGCCGCCGCCTCGCCTGCCTGCTCACCGACGAGGTCGTCATGGGCCGGGAGCCGGTGTACGACGGCGAGCGGCCGGTCGGCTACGTCACCAGCGCCGCCTACGGATACACGATCGGCAGAGGGATCGCCTACGCGTGGCTGCCCGCCGCGCTCGCCGACCCCGGCCAGGCCGTCCAGGTCGGCTACTTCGACCGGCGGGTGGACGCCGTCGTGGCCGAGGAGCCCCTGTTCGACCCGGCGATGACCCGGCTGCGCGGTTAGGAGACGACACACCCCCGTACGGCCCGGCAGCTTGTCGTGTTAGTTTTTATACGTGTATAGAAACTCGTGGGTCGTAGGGGTGCTCGCGTTCGCGGTGGCCGTGGGAACTCTCCAGATGACCGTCGTCGTGCCACTGTTACCCGGCCTCGGACAGCAGCTCCACGCCCCGTCCACCACCGTCTCGTGGACGCTCACCGCCGGGCTGCTGTCCGGCGCGGTCTCGATACCGCTGCTGTCGCGGCTCGGCGACATGTACGGCCGGCGCACGGTGTCCCTGGTCGCCCTAGGGCTGCTCGTCGCCGGTTCGGCGCTCGGCGCCCTGGCGGGCACGCTGCCGCTGCTCATCATCGGCCGGGTGCTGCAGGGCACGGCCGCGCCGCTGCTCCCGCTGGCCATGGGCCTGGTCAGGCAGGTGGTGCCCGGCAACCGGCTGCCGAGCGCGATCGGGGTGCTCAGCGCCACCATCGGCGTCGGGAGCGGCGGCGGCATGATCCTCGCCGGGCTGCTGGACGGGAACCACCGGACGGTGTTCTGGACGCTGACCGGGCTGGCCGCCCTGAGCTTCGTCCTGGTGGCGGCCGTTGTGCGGGAGGCACCCGCGCGCGGATCAGGACGGCCGGACCTGATCGGGGCGGCGCTGGTCGCGGTGTGGCTCGTCTGCCTGCTGCTGGCCATCACCAAGGGCGGGGCCTGGGGCTGGACCTCGCCGCCGACGCTGGGCCTGTTCGCCGCAGCGGTGGTGGTGGCGGTGGTGTGGGTCGTGACCGCCCGCCGTACCGCGTCGCCGTTGATCGAGATCCCCATGCTGCTGCACCGGGGGACGGTGGGGGCGACCGTGGCATCGTTCCTGCTGGGGTTCGCGCTGTTCGCCGCCATCACGACGGTGTCGGCAGTGGCCCAGGGCGCGCTCGGGGCCTCGGTGCTGCAGGTCGGGATCTACCTGCTGCCGACGACGGTGCTGATGCTCGTCGTCTCGGTGCTCGCGGGCCCCCTGATGCGCCGGTTCACCGCATCCACGCTCGTGGCGGGCGGCTCCGCCCTGGTGACGGCCGCCGCCCTGTGGCTGGCGGTGTCCAGGTCGTCGAGCGCGGACCTGTACGGAGCGGCGACGCTGCTGGGACTCGGCATCGGCCTCGGCTACGCGGCGCTCGGAACGATGGCCGTCGAGCACGTGGAGCCCGCCAAGACCGCGGCGGCCGGAGGGGTGAACGCGCTGGTCAGGGTCGTGGGCAGCAGCGTGGCCGGGGCGGTGGGGGCGGCGGTGCTGTCGAGCGGGGGCGCCGGGTGGACCTTCGGCGTCGCGGCCGGCGCGGCCCTGCTGGCAGCCTTCTTCGCCTACCTTGGGTGACTCTGCTCCCGCAGGACCTCCCCGCACACCAAGACCCCGCCCGGCACGCCCGGCGGGGTCGTGGTGCAGTGGCCCCTATCGGGGAGGCTGGTCCGTCCAGCCGGCGGTGACCCAGATGAATCTGTTGCCGAACGACACGCTTCCGTCGTTGCCGGTGAGGTAATTGGCGCGCGTCACTTGAGCGGTCTCGGGATCGACGACCAACTTGACCTCCCACTCAAAATCAGGATGGGGGAACCGCAGTTCCTGCCCGCCTTCGACCGCGCCCATGCTCTCGACTCCCGGAATCGTGGCGAGCGCCCGGAACGCCGCTGAACGGACCTCTGGCGGCGTCGGCAGCTCCGAGATCAGCGTGACAAGTGAGAAGAGCGGGTCACCGCGCTGCTCAGATGCGGTCATGGCGCCGTCACGCCCCTGAAGCCCGGCGAGCCGCGCCTTCAACGCCTCGGGATCTGTCGGCAGCCTTTCGAGGTCCTCAATGCTCACTTCGGCTCCCTTGAGCCTGAGCGGGGCCGGGTCTGCTACGACGACGCCGGGAGGTTCCTCCGGCTCGCCGATGGACCAGCGCCGGCCGTCGCGCGCGGTCCAGCTCTCCCGACGCAGGTTGTCCCCGTCCCGCATCTCACGTGTGACGTGCCAATAGGTACCGGAGCCTTGGGGCGTGCGTTCCGCGCTGACAGCGGCCATGAGCAGCACCTCCCTGCCTGAGGTGGGTGCGCCGACGGGCGTGATCACGCCCGTGACGAGCACGGCGACGACCGCCGCGGCGGCGGTGGCCAGGGTGAGCGCGGGTACGAGCCACCCGGTCCGCCGCCCGCGGCCTCGCATCCTGTCCTGGAGCCGTTGAGGCCGCGGGGCGGGCAACGGACGGTCATCGTCCCCGACGATCTCCGCGCGAGCCGCCATGGCGTCGCGGAGCCGATCTTCGATGCTGTTCATGCGTTGTCTCCCAGTTCGCGAAGGAGCTTGGCCAGGGCTCGGGCGGTCATGGACCTGACGGTGCTCTGCCTGACGCGCATGACCTCGGCGATCTCGGCGTCGGACAGGTCGAGGTAGAAGCGCATCACCAGGGCCTCTCGCTGGCGCCGCGGCAGGCGGGCCAGGGCGCGCAGCACCTCCCGCCGCGACTCCCCGATCAGGGCGGCGGTCTCCGCCGAGTCGGCCAGTCCCGCGACCGGCTCGGCCCGTCGCAGCGCGACCGCCCGGCGGCGAAGGACCGACCGGGAAGCATTGAGCACGCACGTCCTGACATAAGCGATCGTCGTGACTCCCGGCCGCCACCTGTCATGAAGCCGGGCGAACACGTCCTGCACCACGTCTTCGGCCGTCTCCTGGTCGCCGACGAGCAGCACCGCGAACCGCACAAGACTGAGCCGATGCTCGCGATAGAAGGCGACCAGCTCAGCGTCAGGGGATGCGGCCGGCGAAGCGGACACCCTCACTGCCGGCTCCGCCAGCCGCAACATTTCACTGTCCATGCACTATGAACGCGCACCCCTACTGATCCGCTGCTCCGCCACGTCGAAATGATTTCGCCGATCTACGGGCCGGCTTGGTCATTCCGGTTCGGGGAGATCGAAAGGAGGACCGAGCGGGGGGTCGGTGGCCAGGTTGAGTGCGGCGGCGAGGATGGTGAGGACCTGGCTCATGGCCTCGGGCGCGAACTCGTAGTCACCACGCCGCCGCTGTTTGATCAGCCTGGCGCTCTGCAGCGCGCGCAGGTGGTGATAGAGCTGGCCACTCGTGCTCTGCTCGCCGTCTCCGCCAAGGGCTTCCTGGAGGTCGGCCCGGCTGCACCGGCCCTGCCGTACGAGTGCGCCGAGCAGCGCCAGCCGCGGCTGGCTGCCGAGAGACTCCAGGATGTCGGCGACCGGCGCCCAGTCGGCCGACATCAACTCCGCGAGAGGGAGCTCCCTGGCCCAGAACCTCTCACCGTCGGGCAGCCGTACGGCTCCGACGTAGCCGACTGTCCCGGATCCGTTGTCCTTCTCCGCCTGGCGGCGCATCTCATGGATCACCCCCATGAGGGACGGCGACTCCGGTGGGCGTCGCGGCGGGCCGGCGGGGTCGGCCAGCCCCTCCAGACGGGCGATCCGGGCCTCGAGCTCGGCGAATCTTTCCTCGCTCATCGCGCTCTCCTACGTTTTTCCATAATTACGATATAGCGTAGAAGGCTGACTTGGGCATGGCAAGGGGCCCTCCGCCCCTTCAGGTGAGCGGAGCTTTCCTGCGGTGTACGGCCATCGCCGCCCCGAGGGCGAGCGCGGCATAGGCGCAGGTCACGGCCAAACCTGCCCATGGCGGGAGCGGGTAATAGCCCCCGATCAGTGACTGGTCCACGTCCACATGCGCGTATGTGGGGACGCTCTGCGTGATCGCGAACCCGGCGGCCGGGGTGATCGCCAGCAGCCATGGCAGCACGCCCGCGGTCGCCAGCAGGTACGGCACGACGACCAGCGCGACGGCCAGCCCGATGGCGACGACGGCCCGCTTGACCAGCGCGGCCAGGCCCAGAGCCAGCACGGCGGTGACCGCGGTCAGCGCCGCGTAGCCGACGATCACCCGCAGCTCGGTGCCCAGGGTGATCGGCTGAATCGGGTTCTGGTTGGCACGCAACATCGCCAGGCCGACAGGGACCACGGCCCCCGAGGTCACCAGCCCCGCCACGAACGCGACCGCGCCGACCACCACGGCCTTTGCCGCCAGCAGCCGCGCCGTCAGCAGCCGCGCCGGCTGCGGCTCGGCCGGCGGGCCGGTCCCGATCAGCCGGCGCCGGTGTTCCGCCGTGAAGAACGTGACCGCCACCACGAGCACCAGGATCAGCCCCACGGCCCCGCCGATCAGCATGAGGTCGGCGCGCAGGCCGCCCCCCGCCGTGGCGGGCCCGATGTCACCGGTCCCGGTCACGATGAGCTTGTCGCCGGACTCGACCACCCCGCCCGGGTGATGCGGGGTCTTGCCGTCGGACTCCATGGCGACGCCGACGTCGTCGCGGCGCCACGAACCTTTCGCGCCCTGCACCGTGATCTGGTCGAAGGTGGCGGTGGCCTGCGCGAAAGCTTCCGCCATCGTCCACACCGCGCCTGGCGAGGCGGCGAACAGCCCGATCTCGGCCGTCTCCGGCAGCCCGGTCAGCTCGACCGTGCTGACCTCGGTCCACGCCTTGCCGTCGTCCGACTCGTAGCCGGTGATGGTGTCGCCCGACCTGGTCAGCCGCAGCCACTGGGGGCCGTTGTGCGGACCGCCGGGCACGTCATGGGTGAAGTTGTACTGCATCCGCACGCCGTGATAGCCGGTGAGCATGACGGCGGCGTACGGTGTGCCCTGCTTGAGGCTCTGCCTGACCAGGAGCCCGGCCTTCGCCCATGGCACCACTCCCTCCTTGACGTTACGCACCCCGGGCACGACGTCCGGCAGCCGAATCTGCCCGGTCATGTCCGACACCCGGGCGGTGATGCTGCCGTTCCCCTTGAGCGGCTGGTGCACGAAGTAGTACCTGTCGTTCACCGCCGTGCCATCGGGCCCCACCAAAGGCGCCGGGCAGGCACCCTCGCCCTTCCCGGTCACGCAGGTGGTGCGGGCGCCCCCGGCGATCAGCAGTCCGAGCGACACGGTGACCAGCACGGAGGCCGCCATAGTGATCATCCAGCCGCGCGCGGAGCGGAACCTGGTCCACTCCCCGCGCAGCGACTGGAGGAAGCTGGCCCGTTGGCCGGCTCGGTGAGGCGTGAATGAACTCATGCCGACGGTTGTACGCGGCACCCGGTCCCAGCCGGGTCGCGGCGGCTGCGACCTAGCTGGAACCGGGGGTCTGGCATCGTTGACCCATGGCACCTCGACCCGGCGGCCGGTCCGGCCGCCCCGCCCGTACGACGACCGGTGGTGAGTGGCGGTGAGGGTCCTCGTCGTCGAGGACTTCGAGGTCCTCGCCCGCTCCATCGGAACCGGGCTGCGCCGCGAGGGCATGGCTGTCGACGTCGTCCTGGACGGGACCGACGCCCTCGACCGCCTGGCCCTCACCCGCTACGACGTGGTGATCCTCGACCGCGACCTGCCCGGCGTGCACGGGGACGAGATCTGCCGGCGCCTGGCCCACGGCCGCTGCGAGACCCGTGTACTGATGCTCACCGCCTCCGGCACGATCGAGGACCGGGTCGACGGGCTCAGTCTCGGTGCCGACGACTACCTGCCCAAGCCGTTCGCGTTCGCCGAACTGGTCGCCCGCGTCCGTGCCCTGGCCCGCCGCGCCACCCCGCCGCTGCCGCCCACCCTGGCCTGCGGGGACATCACCCTCGATCCGGCCCGCCGTACCGCGTTCCGGGCCGGGCGGCGCCTTGAGCTGAGCCCCAGGGAATTCGGCCTGCTCGAATGCCTGCTCGCCGTGCCGGGCCTGGTCATCTCCGCCGAAGAGCTGCTCGAGCGGGTCTGGGACGAGGCCGCCGACCCCTTCAGCAGTGCCGTCAAGCACACCATGCACCGGTTGCGGGCCAAGCTGGGCGACCCGCCCGTGATCGAGACCATCCGCGAAGGCGGCTACCGCATCGGACCGTCCTGACCTCACGAAAGCTCAGGCGTCACGCAGCCGCAGCGCCAGCGCTCCGGCGACAAGCGCGGCAGCGGCCCAGGCGGCGAGGATGCCGAGACCTGCCCACGGGCTGACGGGCAGGTTGTGGAGATCGGTGGTGGCCTGGATGGCCAGCCCGGCGCTCATGGGCCCGATCTGCTGAAGCAGGCGCCGCCAGTGCGGATCGCCGATCGCCTGGGAGAGGATGGGGAACAGGTAGAGCAGGCCGAGGACGACCCCGATACTGGCCGCGGAGTCCCGTGCGACTGCGGCGACGCCGAGGCTGAGCAGGGCGATCAGCGCCAGGTAGAGGATCGATCCGACGGCCGCACGCAGCGTGGGCCCGTCGGCCAGGGTCAAGGGCGGGTAGCCGTGGTCAGCGGTGAAGCCGTGGCCGGGCAGGATGAGCCGCCCCGCCAGCAGCGACCCGAGAACCGCGACGGTCCCGGCCGCGGCCACGACGCCGGTGAGGGTGACGGCTTTGGCCGCGAGGACGGTGCCCCGGTGCGGCATGGCCGCCAGGGTGGTACGGATGAAGCCCGAGCCGTACTCGCGGCTGATGACCAGCACGGCCAGGATGGCGACCAGCGCCTGGCCCAGCGTGACGCCGGTGAGGCTGAGTTCGGTCGTGTCGTAGCCGCAGCCGGCGGCGCCACAGGTCATCACCGCGGTCGCCACGGCGCTCACGGCCACGGTCAGCGCGACGGTGCCGAGCAGCAGCCACAGCGAGCCGGCGACCGTCCGCATCTTCGTCCACTCCGCGTGCAGGGCCGCTCTCATGCGTCCCTCCTGCGGAGTACGACGGCTGCCACGGCCAGGCTCACCACCGCGTAACCGGCCAGGACGGCGAGCCCTGCCCACGGCGTCAGCGGGTAATAGCCGTTGTACGGCGTATAGACGCTCGTGACCTGGTGATAGGGCACCAACGTCTGCTGGACGGCGAAGGCCGCGGCCGGTGTCACCCGGGCCAGCACGTCCGACACGCCCGCGGGCAGGAACGGGATCTGGGCGAGCAGGATGTAGGGCAGCACGATGGCCGCGGCCACGCTGGTGACCGCCCCGGCACCGCGCCGGAACATGGCGCCGACGGCGAGAGCCAGGATCGAGGCGGCCGCGAGCAGGGCGGCGGTCCCGAACGCGATCCTCAGCTGGCCCGAGAACGTCACCGGCCACAGGTACACGCCGTTGGCCCGCGCGAGCCCCTCGCCGAGCGGAATCGCGACGGCCGATCCCGCCAGCCCGGCGACGAACGTGACCGCGCCCAGGACGATGGCCTTGGCCGCCAGCACCCGGCCCCGCCTCGGGCTGGCGGCCAGGGTGGCGTAGATCATGCCTTCCCGGTATTCGGCGGTGATGAACTGCGTTCCCACGACGATCACCGCGATCAGCGCGGCGAACGTGCCGGTGAGGATCTCTCCGAGGGTGCCGCCGGTGGTCAGAGCCAGGCGAACGGCGGGCGCTATGTCGCCGGAACCGCTCACCGTGAAGCGGCCGCCAGATTCCGTGAACGAACCCGAGGTGCTGGGGGATTTGTGCCCCACCTGGTCGCCTGTCCAGTTTCCACCGGCCCAGCGCCCCTGGCTACGAAGATCCCCGAAGACGGCCGTGGCCACGGTGGGGACCGTGCCCATGCCGTCCACGGAGGGCGGAGACGCGATGAACAGCCCGCCTTGCGCGGTCGCTCCGAGGCCGCTCACGTGCACGGTGCCCACCTTGGTCCAGCGCGTGCCGTCGGCGGAGGCATAGCCGGTGATCGCGTCGCCGGAGCGGTCCAGCCGCAGCCAGCGGGGAGAGATGGTGAATCCGGCCGTGTCGTTGACGTAGTTGTGCTGCATCCGTACGCCGTGGGCGCCGGTGACCATGATCGCCGCGTACGGTGATCCCTGGCGGGTGCCCCCTTTGAGGATGAGCCCGGCCTTCGCCCACGGCACGCTGCCAGGCCGCAGGTTCGCGGGACCCGTGAGGATGCTGCTCCTGAGCGCGGAGACGGAGACGGTGATGCTGCCGTTTCCGGTCAGCGGCCGGTGCACGAAGTAGAAGCTGTCGGTAACCGGTTCGCCATCGGGTCCGATCGGGACGGCCGGCGCGTCACGCTGATCGCTGCTGACCCCGGCGAGCAGGGCGACCAGCACCATCATCAGCGCCGCGGCCACCATGGCGAGCACCCACGCCCGGACGGAGCGGAACTTGGTCCACTCCGCGTGCAGCACCTGGGGGAAGCCGTCGCGCCCGGCCCGCTGGGCCGATGGCCGCCGCGTCATGGTGGGGGTCACCGCCGCACCTGCGCGGGCGTCGCGGCGCGGAACTCGACCGCCTCGCGGGTGAGCTCCAGATAGACGTCCTCCAACGAGGCGCGATGCGCTGACACCTCGGAGAACGCGACCCCGCTCTCACGCAGCAGCGTCACGACACGATCCGCGGGCAGGCCGGAGACGGTGACGGTGTCCGGGCCGATGGCCTCCACGGTCGCGCCGGCCCGCGCGAGCACCGTCATCGCCTCCGGACGGGCCATGGTGCGCAGGGCGACCCGGTTCTGGGACGCGGCCGCGATCAGGTCGGCCACGCCGGCGTCGGCGATGACCTTGCCGCGCCCGACCAGGACGAGATGATCGGCCGTGTCCTGCAACTCGCTCATCAGGTGGCTGGACGCCAGCACGGCGCGGCCCTGAGCGGCCAGTGACCGCAGGAATCCACGCATCCAGATGATGCCGTCGGGGTCCATGCCGTTGAACGGCTCATCGAGCATGATGATCGGCGGATCACCCAGCAGGGCCGCGGCGATCCCGAGCCGTTGCCGCATGCCGAGCGAGTAGCCGCCGGCCTTGCGCCGGGCCGCCGAGGCCAGGCCGACCTGCTCGATCACCTGGTCCACCCGCCGCGCCGCCAGGCCCTGTGAATGCGCCAGCCAGAGCAGGTGGTTACGGGCACTCCGGCTCGGGTGCAACGCCGCCGCGTCCAGCAGCGAACCGAGGTGGCTCAGCGGCTGCCGAAGGCTGCGGTACGGCTTCCCGTCGATCAGCGCGGTGCCCTCGTCCACCGCGTTCAGGCCCAGGATGACGCGCATCGTGGTCGACTTCCCGGCCCCGTTCGGCCCCACGAAGCCGGTCACCTGCCCCGGATGGACGGAAAAGGACATGCCGTCGAGGGCTTGGGTCGCCCCGTACCGCTTGCGCAGCCCGGCGACGACGATCCCTGGGGCGGTTGGGTGTGGTCTCATGCGGACAGGTGTACATCGCTCCTGGTTCCAGCCCGGTCTCAACTGCCGCGACCCGGTTGGAACCTGCGACCTGGCAGTGTTGGGCAAGTGACACGTCAAAACGGCGACCCGTTCCGCATCGGACCGTCATGACCCCCCGGCAGCCCACCAGGAGGTCCCTGCAGACGCGGCTCGCGCTCGCCTACGCGGCGGGCATCTACGCCGCCGGGGTCCTGGTGGTCGTCTTCGTCGCCGTCCCGCTCGCCAGTGTCCAGGCGACCGTCCCCAAGGGCCACCCCTCATCGAGGGCGATCACCGAAACCGGGCCCGGGATCAGCCTGCCCCAACTCCTCGCCGGATGCGCCGTCGCCCTGGTCGTGCTGATTCCCGTCGCCCTGGCTCTGGGCTGGTTCGTCGCCGGCCGGTTCCTGCGCCCGCTGCGCGCCATCACCGCCACCGCCCAGATCATCTCCGCCGGAAACCTCCACCAGCGCCTCGACCTCGGCGAGCCCGGCGACGAGCTGACCGAACTGGGCCACATCCTCGACGACCTGTTCGCCCGCCTGCAGGCCTCCTTCGACGCCCAACGACATTTCATCGCCAACGCCTCCCACGAGTTGCGCACCCCCCTGGCCGGCCTGCGTACCCTGCTCGAAGTCGCGCTCGCCGACCCCGACGCCGACGCTGACGCCCTGCGCGCGGCCTGCCAGGAGGCCCTCGCTCTGGGCGGACACCAGGAGCGGCTCGTCCAAGCACTGCTCGCCCTGGCCACGAGCGAGCGCGGCGTGACCCGCTGGGACACCCTCGACCTCGCCCACGTCGTCGAAGGAGTGCTCGCCTCCCGCCGCGGCCAGGCAACGGAAGCAGGCATCGACCTCGCCGAACACCTGACGCCCGCGGTGACGGCCGGGGACCCGAGGCTGATCGAGAGCCTGGTCGCCAACCTCGTCGACAACGCCGTCCGTCACAACCACCCAGGCGGGCACGTCCATGTCACCACGCGGACCTCCGGCACCCAGGCGGCCCTCACGGTCACCAACAGCGGGCCGGTCATCCCCGACGACCAGATCCAGCGGCTCCTTCAACCCTTCCAGAAACTGGCGCCTGATCGTCACGGCCGCGACGGCTACGGTCTCGGCCTCGCCATCGTCAATGCCGTCACGCAAGCTCACCACGCCACCCTCACGGTCGGCGCACGCCCCGAAGGCGGCCTGTCCATCACTGTGTGGTTCGCGTAGACAGATAGTCTTCGCGTAGATAGTCTTCGCATAGATTTTCTGTCGAGAGCGGGGAGGGCCCACTGATGTGGACGTACGAGCACAGCATCGAGACCAATGCCATGCCCGAGGCGATCTGGCGCCTGTGGGCCGATGTCGAGAACTGGGGAGCCTGGAACGCCGACATCGAGAGCATCAAGATCAGTGGTCCGTTCGCGGCGGGTGCGGAGATCGTGATGATCCCGGCGGGGGAGGACCCGGTGCGCCTGCGCGTGGCCGAGGCGACGGTCGACGAACTGTTCGTGGACGAGGCTCGTATCGACGGCCTGCTCCTGCGCACTGTCCACCGGCTCGACCGGGGCGAGCGGCTCCGCACCCGGGTGGTGTACCGGATGGAGATCACGGGTGCCGCGGCCGACGAACTCGGGCCGCGGATCGGCCCCGCGGTCACCGCCGACTGGCCTGCCACCATGGCCGCCCTCGTCGAGCGGGCCGGCTCGTTCTGACGCGTCGGTTATTCGAATGACCGCATCCCGAAAGACCGGAACAATCAGCAGGCATGCGCCACTGGCCTCTGCTGAACCTGCGATTGATCACGCCCCGGCTCGAACTGCGGCTCCCCTCCCTGGACGATCTCGATGAACTGGCCGACCGTGCCCTGGAGGGTGTCCACCATCCCGATCTGATGCCGTTCGGCGTCCCTTGGACCGACGCGCCCGCAGCCGAACTACCAGGCAATGTCATCCGGTTCCAGCTCGGCATCATCTCGCAGTGGCGGCCGGAGCGTTGGTGCTGCAACTTCGTCGTCGTTCATCAGGGACGTGTGGTCGGCACTCAGGAGGTGTCCGCCGCCGACTTCCCGGTCACCCGTGAGGTGCATACCGGCTCGTGGCTGGGCCGCGCTCATCAGGGCAACGGGCTCGGCACCGAGATGCGGGCCGCTGTCCTGCATCTGGCCTTCGCCGGGCTCGGCGCCCAGACGGCGGTGTCCAGCGCCTTTCTGGACAACCCGGCTTCACTGGCCGTCTCCGCCAAGCTCGGCTACCAGCCCGACGGCCTGTCGGTGCACGAGGTGCGCGGCCAGCGGGCCGTTCAGCAGCGCCTGCGCGTCGATCGCGACGGCTTCACCGATCCGGTCCCGGTGGAGATCCACCACCTGGAGCCATGCCTGCCGCATTTCGGTCTGTGATGACGCCAACCCCCTCGGAGGACACACTATGACCACCACCCCCACGAACGTGCTGCTCGCCGGCATCGTTGGATCGACCGCGTACGGCCTGGCCGGGCCCGACAGCGACGTTGACCGGCTCGGCATCTACGCCGCCCCCACCATCGACCTGGTCGGCCTGGCCCGCCCCAAGGAGAGCATCGTCTCCACCAACCCGGACCGGACGTTGCACGAGGTCGGCAAATGGTGCGCGCTCACCTTAGGCGGCAACCCGACCGTGATGGAACTGCTGTGGCTACCGGACGACCTGTACGAGACACGCACCCCGCTCGGCGACCAGCTCATATCGATCAGGGACGCGTTCGTGTCGGCGCCGCGGGTCCGCGACGCCTACCTGGGTTACGCCACTCAGCAGTTCAAGCGCCTCGATGACCGCGGTGACGGCTCGTTCTCGGCCGACACCCGTAAGCGCACCGCGAAGCATGCCCGCCATCTGGCCCGGCTCCTGTACCAGGGCCGCGAACTGTACGAGACCGGACACCTGCCGATCCGGCTGCCCGACCCCGACGCCATCCGCGCGTTCGGTGAGCGGATCGCCGACGGCGACACCGAGGAAGCGCGGACGTTGCTGGCGGCCACGGAGGAGGCCTTCGACACCGCGCGCACACCGCTGTCCGCCCAGCCCCAACGCGCCGTGGTGGAGGAATGGCTGCGGCACGTCCGCATCACCTACTGGGAGCCGCCCACGTCGGTGCACGTGGCGATCGGCAGCGAATAAGACGGACCCCGAGACTCCGCTGCTCGGATATCCAGGTGCGGCCGGCCCGCGGTTTGGGTGAAGATGGCCGCGCCTGGCTATGGGAGCCGGCACCCCCGGAAGAGGAGTGTGCCATGAGCGCCATCGGATCCGCAGGCCCGGAGGTCCGGGTGACCACGGGGAGGCTGCGCGGGCGGATGGAGGATGGCGTGGCCGTCTTCCGCGGCGTGCCGTTCGCGCGCCCGCCGGTGGGTGACCTGCGGCTGGCCGCACCCGTGCCGGCCGAGCCGTGGGACGGGGTGCGCGAGGCCGGCGCGTTCGGTCCGCCGCCGCCGCAGTCCAGGTTGCTGGGCAGCTCCGGTGCGGACGGCGCGGACGGCGACTGGCTCACCGTCAATGTCTGGTCCCCTGACCTGGGCGCCGCCCGGCTGCCGGTGATGGTGTGGATCCAGGGCGGGGGCTACATGTACGGGTGGTCCGGCGACCCGGTCTTCGACGGCCGCGTGCTCGCCCGGGACGGCGTCATCGTGGTCACCTTCAACTACCGGCTCTCCGCCGAGGGCTTCGGGCACTTCCAGGGGGCACCGGCCAACCGCGGGTTACTGGACCAGGTGGCCGCCCTGCGCTGGGTGCACGACAACATCGCGGCTTTCGGCGGTGATCCGGACCGGGTCACCGTTTTCGGGGAGTCCGCCGGAGCCGGCAGCATCGCGGCGCTGATGGTGATGCCCCAAGCCGCCGGTCTGTTCCGGAGGGCGATCGCGCAGAGCGTGCCCAGCCTGTTCTTCTCCGCTGAGCTGGCCGCCGACATCGCCGCCGCCGTGGCCGGTGAGCTGGGCGTGGCCCCGATCGCGAGCGAAGTCGCCCGCCTGTCACCGGAGCGGCTGATCAACGCCGGGGACACGGTGGCGGACAAGATGGGCGACTTTCCGCAGTGGGGCCGGGTCGCGTACCTCCAGTCGCTGTTGGCGCCGGTCGTGGACGGTGAGGTGCTGCCCGCGGTGCCGTGGCGGGCACTGGCGGACGGGGCCGCGCGCGATGTGGAGCTGATCGTGGGGCACACCCGCGACGAGTATCGGCTGTTCATGATCATCAAGGGCGACACCGGTCAGATCACCGCCGAGCGGGCGGCCACCGCGCTGCGGGAGCTCGCCCCGGACGCGGAGGCCTACCGGGCCGCCTACCCCGGGGCCGGCGAAGAGCGGCTGTACGAGCTGGTGCACTCCGACTGGGTGTTCCGGATGCCGTCCGTCCAGCTGGCCGAGACCCACCAAGGGCGGGCCCACCTGTACGAGCTGACCTGGCCGGCCTCCGGCATGGGCGGCGATGTCCTCGGCGCCTGTCACGGGCTCGGCCTGCCGCTGACGTTCGGCAACCTGACCGCTGGAGCGGCGGGATTCCTGCTCGGACAGGAGCCGCCACCGGCCGCGGCCGAGCTGTCGGCCCGGGTACGCGCGGCGTGGATCGCCTTCGCCACGACCGGGGACCCGGGCTGGCCGGCGTACGAGCCGCAGAACAGGCATACCTGGGTCATCGACACCGAGCCCGGCATAGCCGCGTATCCGGAAGAGGTCTCCCGTGAGTTGTGGGCCGGGCACGCCTTCGCCCCGCTCACGTTGCGGGCCTGACCTAGCCGGTTCAGCGCCGTCGTGGGGGATCAAGGTCTGGCTGATCCCTCAGCTGGGCGGCGAACAAGGGCTCCAGGGCGTTCACCATGAGCGTTCTGGAGCGCTCGGTTCCGCCGGCGACCCTGCCCGCCATCGCCAGTGACACACAGCCGTGCAGGAACGCCCAGATCGTGTCGACCGCGCCGGGAGGATCGGCCAGCTCGGTGCCCCGCGCTTCCGCGATGCCCTGCAACGCGATGCGGAAGACCCGGAAGGCGTTCTTGGCTTCCCGCGGGGTCTCGGGCGTGCCGAACGGCACCCCGTCCATGCCGTTCATCGCCTGGTAGAGCTCCGGTGAGGCGAACGCGAACGCCCAGTACGCCTCGGCCATCGCGACCAGTCGCCCCTCAGGGGAGCCCGCCGCGGCCAGGCGCAGTCGCTCGGCCAGTTCGGTGAAGCCGACCATCATCAGCTCGACGAACAGTTCCTCCTTGTTCGAGAAGTGCTGGTAGAGGATCGGCGCGCTGTATTCGAGCTTGCCGGCGATGCGGCGGATCGTGACCGCGTTCCAGCCCTCCTCGGAGGCGATGATCCGGGCGGCCTCCAGCAGCCGGACCCGCATTTCCCGTCGCTCCCGCTCGCGCCGCTTCTGGCTGGCGCTCGGTTCGGGCTGGGCCTTCGTCGTCACGTTGCGTCCTCCCATTGACGTCGGCATCCTATCGTCGGTCTAATGTCTATCAATGTTAGATTTATGAACGATGTTAGGAGAGAAGCATGATCGTCGTGTTCGGCGGGACGGGCAGGGTCGGCCGTCAGATCGTGGAGCGGCTCCACCAGGAGGAAAAGGCAGTGCGCGTCGTCACTCGTGATCCGAGCTCGGCAACCGCGGTTCGGGGCGTCGAGGTCGTCGCGGGCGACATCCACGACCAGCGCACGCTGGTGCGGGCCGCGTCCGGCGCGGAAGCGATCGTCTGCACCATCCAGGGCGGCGACGGCAAGGGGAACAACGGCCCCAAGGGCATCGAGGGCGCGGGGATCCCGCGCCTCATCGGCGTCGCACGCGACACCGCGGTCGAGAACTTCGTGTACATCTCGTCCGCCAGTGCCCGCGCCGACAGCCCCGTCGGGTTCTTCCGGCTCAAGTTCGAGGTCGAGCGCCTCCTGCGCGCCAGCGGCCTGCCGTACTCGATCCTGCGGCCCACCCACCTGATGGACACCTGGGTGGAGCTGCTCGCCGGGTCCATCACCGGGAAGGGGAAGGCCACCGTGTTCGGCTCAGGCGCCAGTCCCGTCTCCTGGGTGGCCGGGAAGGACGTCGCCAGGGTCGCCGCCGCGCTCGCCGTCCGCCCCGGCGAAGGCTGGTCCGCCGACCTCGGCGGCCCCGAGGCACTGTCGCTGACGAAGGTCAACGACCTCATCGCGGCCACGCTGGGCCTGCGGATCAAGAGCGAGAACAGGATGCCGGTCGGGATGCTCCGGGCGATGAGCCCGCTGACAAGGCCGTTCAACGAGGTCCTCGCCCGGCGGATGCAGATGGGGGCACTGCTGGACACCCAGCCGCAGATCGTCGACTCCAGCGCGGTCTGGGCCCGGTTCGGGGAGCCGCTGTCCCTGTCGGCGTGGCTGGAGATCAATCGCCCGAGCCTTCCCGTACCCGTGAGCGACGTTGATCGGTGAGGCCGTACGTGATGAGAATCAGATCATGGGGACAGGGGATGCGGGCGGCCTCCGCCGAGCGGAGTCCCGGGAGTGGGATGGGGGGTGCCCGTACCAGGGGTTGGCGCCGTTCGAGAGTGACAGGAGCGAGCTGTTCTTCGGCCGTCGGCGGGCGATCCGCAACCTGCTGGAGCGGCTCGGGCCGAGGTTGACGGAGGACGGGTGCGTCCTGCTGGTGTCGGGTGCCTCGGGTGTCGGCAAGTCGTCGCTGTTGCGGGCCGGTCTGATGCCCGCGCTGGGCGAGGGGACGCTGCCGGTGCCCGGCTCGGGGGAGTGGCCCCGGCTGCTGATCACACCCACCGCGGACCCCTTGCGCGCGCTGGCCGAGGCGTTGACGGAGACGTACGGCGGGCCCGTCGAGACGGTGTACGAGACGCTTCGGGACGATCCCGAGGCGGCTCTCGCGGAGGCCGGCCGCTTCGTCCTGGTGGTCGATCAGTTCGAGGAACTGTTCACCCTGGTGACCGACGAGCAGGAGCGGCAGGCGTACGTACGGGTCCTGCGGGCCATGGCCGAAGGCGCGCCGCGCGCAGGGGTGATCATCGGGGTGCGCGCGGACTACTGGGACCGTTGCGCGGCCTATCCGCAGTTCGCCGGGGCCATCCAGGACGGCCAGGTCATCGTCGAGCCGATGGCGGAGGCGGATCTGCGGCTGGCCATCACCGGTCCCGCCGCCGCGGTGGGCCTGGAGATCGAGCCCGGCCTGGTGGAGACCATCCTGGGGGAGCTGACCGCCGGCGATCGTTACGAGGCAGCCTCCCTGCCGCTGCTGTCACAGGCCCTGCTCAACACCTGGGAGAGGCGCGAGAACGGCAGGCTGACCACCCGAGGCTATGAGGAGTCCGGCCGGGTCCGTGACTCCGTGCGGCGTACGGCCGACGAGGTCCTCGGGCGGCTGTCGGCGGAGGACCGTAAGGCCGCGCTCCGGATCTTCCGGCGGATGGCGCTGATCACCGCGGGCGGGCGGCTGGCGCGGCGCAGGGTGACACTGGCCGAGATCCACGCCGCCGGGTCCGCGCACTCGGCGGAGCGGCGTGCCCAGGTCGAGGAGCTGCTCTCGGCGTTCGCCGACCGGCGCCTGCTCACGCTGCACGAGGACGGCGCCGAGATCGCCCACGACGCCTTGCTGACCGCCTGGCCCACGCTGCGGCAGTGGCTCGAACCCGACATGACCGCGCAGGCGGTGTACGACCAGCTCGTCGAGGACGCCACGCAGTGGGCCGAGAACCACCGCGACCCCGCATACCTCTACCGGGGCGGTCGGCTGCTGGCGGTCCAGGACAGCCGGCCCCGCTGGGACCGCGACCCCGGGAGCTTCCCACCGCCCGGCCCCACGGTGGAGCGCTTCGTTACGGCGTCGACGGGGGCGGCACGGCGGGCGGGCCGCCGCCGGCGCCTCGTCATGGCCGGTCTCGCGGCGCTGTCGGTGCTCGCCCTGGTCGCCGCCGGCGCCGCCGTCAACGCGGCCGGCAACGCCGACCGGCAGGCGGACAACGCCGACCGGCAGCGACGGCTGGCGCTCTCGGGCGAGCTGGCCGCGGAGAGCGAGGTCGCCGATGATCCGGTGACGTCCGCGCTGCTGGCCGTGACGGCGTGGCGGATCGCGCGGACTCCCGATGCCCGCCACCGCATGCTGGACGCGGCGGCGCATGCGGACCGGGGGGTTTTCGCCGCGCGGAACGGCTCCGTCACCGAGCTGCTGTTCAACCGCGACGGCTCGATCATCGCGACCGGAGGCGACGACGGCGTCGTGCGGCTGTGGGACACGGTGTCACACCGGCAGCTCGGCGCCCCGATCGTCCACAAGGGGAACTTGTGCGTCCTGGCCTTCCAGGCGGCCTTCAGCCCGGATGGGAAGGTCCTGGCCACGGCCTGCTTCACCGGCGTCCTGTTCTGGGACGTGTCCACGCGCCGGCCGCTGGGCGGCCCACTGGACGCCAAGGCAGGGGTGTCGGCGATGACGTTCAGCCCGGACGGCAGGACCCTCGCGACCTCGACCCCCGAGGGCGCCGTACGGTTGTGGGACGTGGCCACCCGCCGCCAGATCGGAGCCGACATCGGACGCCCCGACCACGGGTCCGTCCGGAAGGCCATCAAGGAGGTGGCCTTCACCCCGGACGGGAAACGCCTGATCACCGCCGGGGCCGACGACACCGCGCGGATCTGGGACATCGCCACCCGCCGCCAGGTCGGCAAGGCGCTCACCGGGCACACCGGCGACATCAACGGCATGTCCCTCAGCCCGGACGGGTCCACGCTCGCGACGATCAGTGTGGACCGGACCCTCCGGCTGTGGAACCTCACCACCCGCAAGCAGATCGGCGGCGCCCTGCGCGACCCCGGCGGCTTCCGCGGAATCGCCTTCAGCCCGGACGGGAAGAGGCTCGCCACCACCGGAGGAGACGGCCTGACCAGGCTGTGGGACACCGCCGGCCGCCAACCGGTGGGCCCGCCGCTGACCGGCAGGCGATCGAACGTCGCGCGCGTGGCCTTCAGCCCGGACGGCAGGACCCTCGCGGCCGCCGGCGGGGACGGCAAGGTGTGGTTATGGGACCCGAGGGCGCACCGCCAGATCGGCACCGGGATGCCCGCCACCTTGGACGTCGTCTTCAGCCCGGACGGAAAGATCCTGGCCGCCTCCGACCCCGTGGTCGCCCTGGGCACCGGCGCGGCCGATCGTGGCGTCCGGTTCTACGACGTGGCCACCCAGCGCGAAGCCGGACCTCGCCCGCGCCCCGAAGGCGACCCCGCGCCTGATGACAACGCCGTCGTCCACTCGATCAGGTTCAGCCGCGACGGGAGGACGTTCAGCACGGCGAGCACCGACGGCACCGTACGGCTGTGGGACACCGCGACCCGCCGTCAGATCGGCGACGCCGCCCAGCTCGGTCCCAACGCGGAGTTGAGCCCCGACGGCCGGCTGCTCGCCACCTGGGTACGTGGCGGTTCCATCGGATTCTGGGACGTCGTGGGCCATCGCGAGGTCGGGCCCCGCATCACCGTTCCCGGCCACACCGACCTCGTTCCGGCGATGGCGTTCAGCCCCGGCGGCGCCACCCTCGCCGTGGCGGGCAATGACCATACCGTGCGGCTTTTCGACGTGGCCACGCACCGCCAGATCGGCGCTCCGCTGAACGCCGGCGTCACGAGCTTCCACACCGCTCTGACGTTCAGCCTCGACGGCAGGACCCTCGCCACCACGGCGGAGGACGGCACCGTACGACTGTGGGACGTGGCAGGTCAACGCGAGATCGGCGCCATCCTGACCGGTCACACCGACGTCGTCGCCGCGATGGCGTTCAGTCCCGACGGCAGGACCCTCGCCACCGGGTCCGCGGATCACACCGTACGGCTCTGGGACGTGCCGACCCTCCGCCAGATCGGCCCCCCGCTGACCGGTCATACGAAGAACGTGGTCGGGGTCGCCTACAGCCCGGACGGGACCACGCTCGCCACGGTGAGCGCCGACAGGACCCTGCGGCTGTGGAACGTCGCCGCCCCCGCCGACCCCGCCGCCACGGTCTGCGCCGACGCGGGCCGCTCGTTCACCCGCGCCGAATGGCAGCGCTATGTGGTCGGAGAGGCATTCCGGCAGGTATGCCCCTAGGTGGTTAGCCGAGCAGGGAGCGGACGTACTCGCCGACCGGCCTGGTCGGGCGGCCGATGAGGTCGCTCAGCGTGCCGGGGGTGTCGGCGAGCCAGCCACGGGAGATGTTGACGTCCACGTCGGCCAGGAGCCCCGCGAACGGAGCCGGGACGCCGGCGCCGGCCAGGACACCCGCGAAGTCGTCCTTCGGCAGGTTCTGATACGCGACCTCCTTGCCCGAGACCTGGGCGATCTCGGCGGCCAGGTCGGCGAGGGCCCAGGCGGTGTCACCCCCCAGCTCGTACACCTTGCCGTCGTGGCCCGTTCCGGCCAGCACGGCGGCCGCTCCGGCGGCGTAGTCCGCGCGGGCGGCCGAGGCGATCCGGCCGTCGCCGGCGGCGCCGTAGACGGCGCCGAGCTGGGGGGCCATCGCGATCGACTGCTCGTAGTTCTCGTGGTACCAGTTGTTGCGCAGGATCGTGTACGTCACGCCGGACGCCTTGACGTACTCCTCGGTGGCCCGGTGGTCGGCGGCGAGGCCGGCCTCGGTGGTGTCGGCCTTGGGCGCGCTGGTGTAGACGAGCGTGGCGCCGGCCTCCTTGGCCGCGTCCACGACCGCCGCGTGCTGTTGGACCCGGTTGGCGTCGATGCCCGAGATGAGCAGCACCTTGGTGGCGTCCTGGAGCGCGCTCTTGAACGTCTCCGGCCGGTCGTAGTCGAGCTCCCGGACCTCGACGCCCAGGTCGGCGGCCTTCTCCGGGGTGCGTACGGCCGCGACGATCTCCGCTGCCGCCACGCGCTGCTTCAGGTCCTCGATCACCAGTCGGCCCAGATGTCCGCTTGCTCCGGTCACCACGATCATGATTGTTGTGCTCCCTGGAAGTTAGTACTTTCGAAAGG
The DNA here is from genome assembly GCF_019396345.1 of Nonomuraea guangzhouensis. Classification (GTDB taxonomy): domain Bacteria; phylum Actinomycetota; class Actinomycetes; order Streptosporangiales; family Streptosporangiaceae; genus Nonomuraea; species Nonomuraea guangzhouensis. Next base: position 302,961 of record NZ_JAHKRM010000012.1, read on the forward strand.
TAAGTGCTTGCTAGGGGGTAAGCTAGCACGTATGGAGGAGTTCGAGAACCTGGTGGCCGATGTCTTCTCACGCAAGTGCACCTCCCGCTCGGTGCTGGAGACCATCACCGGCCGGTGGGCGATCCTGGCGCTGGTGGCCCTGCATGAGGGGTCCTACCGCTTCAACGCGCTGCGCCGCCGCGTCGACGGGGTGAGCGAGAAGATGCTGTCCCAGACCCTCCAGGCCCTCGAACGCGACGGCATGGTGCTGCGCGTCGCCGAGCACACGATCCCGCCCCGGGTCGAATACAGCCTCACCCCGCTCGGCCGCGAAGCCGCCGAGCACCTGGTCCCCCTCATCTCCTGGTCGGAGGACCGCATGCCCCAGGTCGCCGCCGCCCGCGAGGGCTACCAGGGGCGTTAAGCGCGCCTGGCTGTTTCCGGCATGTCACGATTCGGTATCGCGCTCTTGACGTCCGCCGCCTCGTGAGTAAAAGTCGAGCCACATCGTTGAACCGGTTCGCTTGATTTCGAGGAGCCGTAGGCGGATACCCCGCGAGTCGCGGGGGCGTCAGCATGGCAATCCCCAGGGAATAGTGCGTTCTGCTCGACTTTTCTGGCGTTATCGTCGAACCGGTTCGACAGTTATGGAAGGTGAATGTGGCGACGATCGGAGACGTGGCCCGGGAGGCCGGGGTGAGCCGCAGCACGGCGTCGTACGCGCTGTCGGGCAAGCGGCCCATCTCGGAAGAGGTCCGCCTGCGCGTGCTGGCGGCGGCCGAGGCGCTCGCGTACACGCCGAACGCGGGCGCTCGCGCCCTGGCCACCTCCCAGACCAAGGTCCTCGGTCTGCTCGCCCAGTTCCACGAAGACGAGTTCGCGCCCGCGATGATGCAGTACATCCTGGGCGTCACGGACACCGCCCGCGACCTGGGCTACGACACGCTGCTGGTCACCGAGGCCGACGGCGCGCGGGCGCTGCGGCGCATCACCGACTCCCGGATGGTGGACGGCGTCGTCCTGATGAACATCGCGCAGGAGGACTCACGACTGCCCATCCTGCGCGCGGCGCCGCAGCCCGGCGCGCTGGTCGGCCTGCCGGGCGACTGTTCGGGGCTCGACGTGTTCGACCTCGACTTCGAGGAGGCCGGAAGGGGCATGGTGGACCACCTCCACCGGCTCGGCCACCGCGAGCTCATCCTGGTCTCGCAGCCGGAACACGTCGTCGAGCGCGGCGGCGCGTACGTGTGGCGGCTGAGGGACGCCGCACTCGAACGCGCGCGGCAGCTCGGTGTCACCCTGCACGCGGTGTACGGCGAGTCCCGGCAGCCGGCCGTCGGGCGCCTGCTCAACGCCTTGCTAGACGCGCACCCCTCGGCGACGGGCCTGCTGATCAACAACGAGGCGGCCGCCGCGGCCCTGCCCTCCGTCACCTACGAGCGGGGACTCCGGGTGCCCGAGGACCTGTCGGTCATCGGGCGCTACTCCGCGGAGTTCGCCGCCACCTTCTCTCTGCCCTATTCGTTCATCGAGAGCGCACCCGACCGGTTAGGAGCCATGGCGGTACGCCAGCTCGTACGCCGCGTGGAATCGGCGGCGGCCCGGACCGAGCCGTTCGTCGTGCGCTTCATCTCTCCCGAACTGGTGTCCCGGGGAAGCACCGCACCCCCGAAAGCCCCGCCCGCCCGCTGAACTGCGGGCCACAGCCCTGCGACCGTCCGGCCACAGTAAAATGTGAGCGCTAACATTGGAGGAATCCAATGCCCCGTCCATCCACGTCCACGAAGATCGGTGCCGCCGTCCTGGCACTGTCCGCCCTGGCCGCCTGCTCATCCGCTCCCCAGGGCGGCGGCGCCGCCACCAGCAGCGCGTCCGCCGGCGGCGCCTACACGTGGTGGGACCCGTACCCGCAGCACGACCCGGCCTCCGCCTGGGCCAAGCGGGTGAACGCCTGCGGGCAGCAGGCCGGTGTCACCATCCAGCGCACCGCGTACGACACGACCGCGCTGACGAACCAGGCCCTGCTCGCCGGCCAGGAAGGCAACGCGCCCGACGTCATCCTCCTCGACAACCCGGCCGTCTCCACCCTGGCGGACGCCGGGATGCTCACCTCGATGGACGAGTTCGGCCTCGACACGGCGAAATTCGACAAGAACCTCATCGCCGCCGGAGAGCTGGACGGCAAGACGTACGGCATCCCCATCGGCGCGAACACCCTCGCCCTGTACTACAACAAGAAGATCCTCGACGCCGCCGGCGTCGACCCGAAATCGATCAAGGACTGGGCCTCGCTCAACGCGGCGCTGAAGAAGGTCAAGGCGGCGGGCAAGAAGCCGATCACCTTCTCGGCCATCGGCACGGAGGAGGGCTCGTTCCAGTTCCTGCCGTGGTTCTGGGGCGCCGGCGCGCAGCTCACCCAGCTCGACTCGCCCCAGGCCGCCGAGGCGCTCACCCTGTGGAACACGTGGATCAAGGACGGCACCGCGCCCAACTCGGTCATCAGCAACTCCCAGAACACCACCTGGGAGGAGTTCCTCACCGGCGAGTTCGCCTTCGCCGAGAACGGCACCTGGCAGATCAACAGCGCCGCCAAGGTCGGCTTCCCCACCGGCATCGTGCAGATCCCGGGCAAGGACGGCGGGGCCGCCCCCACGCCGACGGGCGGTGAGTTCATCACGGTCCCGGTGCAGAAGGACACCCAGCGCTACACCACCACGAAGAAGATCCTCGACTGCATGACGACGCCCGAGGGCCTGGTGGAGACCGGTACGACGTTCGCGTACTACATCCCGTCCACCGCGGACGGGCAGAAGGCGATCCTGGCGAAGGAGCCCAGCCTGCGGCCATGGGTCGAAGCGGTGCGGTCGGCGAAGGGCCGGACGAGCGACAACCTCGGCACCAAGTACCCGAAGATCTCCGAGGCCATGTGGACGGCGGTGCAGAAGGCGCTGAGCGGCACGGCGAGCCCGGCCGACGCGCTCAAGGCGGCCCAGGCCCAGGCCAAGCGGGCGATCGGCGGCTGAGCCGTGCTGACCAGGACCCGCACCCAGGAGGTGGCGGCCTTCGACGACAGCGTGGTGAGCCGGGCGGCGGCGGGCTTCACCGCCCGGCGCCGCTCGCGGCAGTGGACCGCCTTCGCCTTCCTCGCGCCGCTCGTCGTCTACCTGGCCGTCTTCTACGCCTATCCGCTGTATCGCAACATCGACCTCAGCGTGCACGACTACACGCCGCGCGCCTTCGTGCGGGGCGACCCGGAGTTCACCGGGCTGGACAACTACCTCGACGTCGTCTCCGACGACACGTTCCTGGCGGCCCTGCGTAACACGGCCCTGTTCACCCTGGGGTCCATCGCCGTCCAGTACGCCCTCGGCCTGGCCCTCGCGGTCTTCTTCCACCGCAACTTCCGCCTGTCCGTGGTGCTGCGGGCGATGTTCCTCGTGCCGTGGCTGCTGCCGCTGATCGTCTCCGCCTCGACCTGGTCGTGGATGCTCAACAGCGACAATGGCATCGTCAACACGGTCCTCCAGGCGTTCGGGATCGGCCAGATCAACTGGCTGACGTCCCCCGACACCTCGCTGCTGTCCGTCACGGTCGCCAACATCTGGCTTGGGATCCCCTTCAACCTGGTGATCCTCTACGCCGGGCTGCAGAACATCCCGGCCGACCTGTACGAGGCCGCCGGCCTGGACGGGGCGAACGCGTGGCAGCGGTTCTGGCGCATCACCTTCCCTCTGCTGCGCCCGGTGTCGGCGATCACCCTGCTGCTCGGGCTGATCTACACGCTCAAGGTCGTCGACATCATCTGGATCATGACGAAGGGCGGGCCGGCGGACGCGTCCACGACGCTGGCGATCTGGTCCTACCGAGAGGCGTTCGGCACCGGCCAGCCCGACTTCTCCCCGGCGGCGGCTGTCGGCAACCTGCTCATCCTCATCGCGTTCACCGCCGGACTCGTGCACGTGCGCCTGCAGCGCAAGGAGGAAACATGAAAACAGCGAGGGAGCGCCGTCGCCTGGAGGAGGAGCGCCGGGAGCGAAGCGACCAGAGCGACGGGGGAAGGCGGCGGCATCCAGGCGACCGAGCCGCCGAACGGAGTAAGGCCATGAGCATGCTCGGTGTCGTGCTGGTGGCGGTGATGCTCTTCCCGGTCTACTGGATGTTCAACGTCTCGCTCACCAAGACGGGCGACATGCGGGCCGATCCGCCCCATTGGTTCCCCTGGAACCCCACGTTCGAGGGTTACACCGCGGCGCTCGGCCAGCAGTTGCCCGCCCTCGCCACCAGCCTCTTCATCGGCCTCGGCACCGTCGCGCTCACGCTGGTCGTAGCCCTGCCCGCAGGTTACTCGCTGGCGAAACTGCGGCCGCGCGGCGCCCGCGGGCTCGACTTCGTGCTGCTCGTCGCGCAGATGATCCCGGCCGTCGTCATGGCCATGGGCTTCTACACGATCTACATCAAGCTCGGGATGCTGAACACCGTGGGGGGCCTGATCGTCGCCGACTCGACGCTGGCCGTGCCGTTCGCGGTGCTGCTGTTCCGGGCGTTCATGGCGAGCATCCCGCGCGAGCTCATGGCCGCGGCCCAGATCGACGGGGCGAGCACCTGGCGGACGTTCCAGTCCATCATCCTGCCGCTGAGCCGCAACTCGGTGATCACGGTCTCGCTCTTCTCCTTCCTGTGGGCCTGGTCGGACTTCATCTTCGCCTCGACCCTCAACCGCAACAGCGACACCATCCCGATCACCCTCGGCATCTACCGGTACATCGGCAACAACACCACGCAGTGGAACTCGATCATGGCGACTGCCGTGATCGCGTCCATCCCGGCGGCCTTCCTGCTGGTCCTCGCGCAGCGCTACATCGCCGCCGGGGTCACCGCGGGGGCCGTCAAAGACTGATCGAAAGGCTCACGACATGACCGAAGGCACGCCGGACGGCGTCTGTCCCGTGCTGCCGTCCCACGGCCGGGTACGCCCCGTCGCGCAGGCCGCCATCACCGGCGGCTTCTGGGCCACCCGCCAGGCCGTCAACGCCACGGCGACGCTCGCCCACTGCGAATCGTGGATGGAGCGCCTGGGCTGGCTGGCGAACTTCGATCGGGTCGCCGACGGGACGACCGCGCCCGACCGGCCCGGCTGGCCGTTCTCCGACTCGGAGGTCTACAAGCTCCTGGAGGCTCTGGCCTGGGAGACGGGCCGTACCGGCGATCCCGAGGCGGAGGTCGCGATCAAGCGGCTCACCGCGCGTGTCGCCCGGGCGCAGGACCCGGACGGATACCTCAACACCTGCTTCGGGCACGGCGAGCAGCGGCCGCGCTACAGCGACCTCGAAGGCGGGCACGAGCTCTACAACCTCGGCCACCTCCTGCAGGCCGCGGTCGCGCGCCTGCGCACGGCGGGGGAGGACGACCTGGTACGGCTCGCGCGCCGGGCCGCCGACCACGTGTGCCGGACCTTCGGCGCGGACGGCCTGCCCAAGATCTGCGGGCACCCGGAGATCGAGGTCGGCCTGGCGGAGTTCGGCCGGGCCCTGGGGGAGGAGCGTTACGTCGAGCAGGCCAGCCTGTTCCTCGACCGCCGCGGGCACGGCACGCTCCGCGACATCCCGCTGGGCCGCGCCTACTTCCAGGACGACCTCCCGATCCGGGAGGCCGAGGTGTGGCGCGGCCACGCGGTCCGCGCGCTCTACCTCACCGCCGCGGCGGTGGACGTCGCGGTCGAGCGCGGCGACGACGAGTTGCTGGGCGCCGTGGAACGGCAATGGGAGCGCTCGGTCGCGCGCCGGACGTACATCACGGGCGGCATGGGCTCGCGTCACCAGGACGAGGGGTTCGGCGAGGACTGGGAGCTGCCGCCGGACCGGGCGTACTGCGAGACGTGCGCGGGGGTCGCCTCGATCATGGTCTCGTGGCGGCTCTACCTGGCCACCGCCGACGTCCGCTACACCGACCTGATCGAGCGCACGCTCTACAACATCATCGCGACCTCCCCGAGCCCCGACGGCCGGGCCTTCTTCTACGCCAACCCCCTGCACCAGCGGGCGCCGGGCAGGCCGGCCGACGGGACCGAGGTGAGCCCGCGCGCCGAGGGGGGCAGCCGGGCCGCCTGGTTCGACGTCTCCTGCTGCCCCACCAACGTCGCGCGGACGCTGGCCGGCCTCGGCGGCTACCTCGCCACCGCCGACGGCGACGGCCTCCAGATCCACCAGTACGCGCCGTGCACCATCAGCACCGAGCTGCCGGACGGCAGGCGGGTGGCCGTGGACGTCGAGACCGGCTACCCCGAGACCGGGACCGTCCGCGTCCGGATAGCGGCCGACGAGCCGTCACCCTGGACGCTCGCGCTGCGGGTTCCGGCATGGGCGGCCGGAGCCACGCTGATCACCGACGCGGTGGCCCGGCCCGTCGAGCCCGGCATGGTCGAGGTACGGCGCGTCTTCCGCGCGGGCGACGTCATCACCCTCGAACTGCCGATGGCGCCACGCGTCACCTGGCCGGACCCCCGCATCGACGCCGTACGCGGCTGCGTCGCCGTCGAGCGCGGCCCGGAGGTCCTGTGCGTCGAGTCCCGCGACCTCCCGCACGCCGACGCGCTCGACGCCCTGGTGATCGACCCCCTGTCCGGCCCGCGTACCGACGCCGGCGGCGTCCGGGTCCGCGGCCGGCTGCCCCGACACCCCGACAGGCCCTGGCCCTACCCCTCCGCCACTGATTCCGTCGACAACCCCGAATGGTTCGACGTGCCGCTGCGGCCCTACCACTCCTGGGCTCATCGCGGTCCGTCGAGCATGCGCATCTGGTTGCCCGCATCCCTACCCCCCGAAGGAGAGCAACGTGCGTAAACCCCTCTTAGCCGTGATCACCGCGGCCGCGACCCTGGCGACCTTCGCACCCCCGGCCGAGGCGGCGGGCGCGACACTGACCGTCAACGTCGCCCAGCCGTTCCGGCCGGTGACCCACGTCGCCTCGGGCGGCCTGTACGGCCTCGCGGAGAACAGCAGGCCGGCCGACTCCACGCTGTTACCGATCAAGGTGAACTCGCTGACCCAGCCCGCACCCGGCGTGGGCCAGCGCCCCAACGGCCAGCCACCCGGCGGCGACTCCCTGCTGGTGGCGCCGCAGGCCACCCGCGTCGGCGCGGGCGAGTTCATCCGGATGCCCGACATCTACCCGGACTTCCCCTACCGGTGGGTGAGCTGGAACGACTGGCTGGCCAAGGTGAACACCATGGTCAACGCCCGCCTCTCGGCCACGACGGTCACGAACGTGATCGGCTGGGAGCTCTGGAACGAGCCCGACTGGACCTGGAACACCGCCGCCGCGGGCGCCTTCAACGACGGCTGGGTACGCACCTACCGGGCGGTACGCGCGCTCGACACGCTGACGCCGATCGTCGGCCCCAGCACCGCGACGTACAACCGCTCCTGGATGCAGTCGTTCCTGACCCGGGCCAGGGACACCGGCACGCTGCCCGACGTCATCTGCTGGCACGAACTGGTCAACCCCGACCGGATCGCCGCCGACCTCGCCGACTACCGGAACCTGGAATCCTCGCTGGGCATCAGCCCGCGCCGCGTCTCCATCAACGAGTACGCCGCCACCAGCGAGGTGGACGTACCCGGCCGGATCGCCAGCTACGTCGCCAAGTTCGAGCGCGGCGGCGTGGAGTCCGCGCACCGGGCCTTCTGGTACGAGTACGGCACCATGAACGGCCTGGTCGTCAACAACAACCAGCCGACCGGCACCTGGTGGCTGTACAAGTGGTACGGCGACATGGCCGGCAGCATGGTCACGACGACGCCGGCCACGCAGACCGGCCTGGACGGATTCGCCTCCTACGACGGCAGCCGCAAGATCGTCAACGTGGTGTTCGGCAACGAGTCGGGCACCAACACCGTCAACCTGACCGGCATCGGCGCGCTGGGCGCGAGCGTCCGCGTCACGCTGCTGTCCACCCCGTCCAGTGGCCGCTTCACCGCCGTGACCGCGCCCACCACGATCTCCACGACGACCCGGACGGTCAGTGGCGGGCAGCTCAGCGTGTCGGTGCCCAACATGTCCGTCAGCAGCGCCTACCAGCTCGTCGTCGAACCGGTCAGTGGCGTGCCCGCCTACCAGCAGCGGTACGAGGCCGAGAACGCCTCGGTCTTCCGCGCCCAGCGGCTGAGCGCCGCCGGCGCGTCGGGCGGCGGCTACGTGGGCCGGATCGACAACTCGGGCACGCCGCGTACCGACAGCTACGTCGACTTCGTGGTGAACGTGCCGGCCGCCCGCGCGTACACGATGACCATCGGCTACGCCAACGCCACCGGCGCCACCGCCACCCAGGGCCTGGCGTACAACGGCGGAGCCTGGAGCACGGTCAGCTACCCGCCCACCCCGGCCTGGGGCCAGTTCGGCGCCACGATCGCCACCTCCGTCACGCTCGCGGCCGGTTACAACGTGATCCGCCTGGCCAAGGGCTCTCCGCACTTCGCGGGCGGCACCGGATACGCCGAACTGGACTACATCCAGCTCACCTGACGGCGTTCTCAGCCGTCGACGACGGTGAGGCTGGTCGCGTCGTAGCGGGTGCCGGGGATCGTCGCCACGTCGCCCCGATGTCGAGCGCGGCCCGGAGATCCTTTGCGTCGAGTCCCGCGACCTCCCGCAGGTCGGCGGGCTCGACGCTCTGGCGATCGACCCCCTGTTCGACGTGCCGCCCCGGCCCTACCACTCCTGGGTTCATCGCGGCCGTGAGCTGACCGACCGGGCCTGGCAGCGGATAGAGCCGTTACCGCCCACCGTCCTCCCGCCTTCGACGACCGCAACCTGGTCGAGCGGTGTTTCGCCAAACTCGGGCAATGGCCGGCCATCGCCACCCACAGAGATCCGCCGACCGTCGCAGGGGCCGTTACCCGATCTCCGTCACGACCACGAACCGTAGCCGATCTCTGCGCGTGCCGGAGGGGTGCTGATGTCGTTGGGCAGCGATCTTGGCAGGCATGGGCACAGCCCGTCAACCCACGCTGTCACGACCGGCCGCCAAGGGTCCGGACCTGTTGATCACAATCTTTTGAATCTTGACGCGTGAGTGATCGACTCGGTGCTATAACGGCCTGACGCGCACGAATGCTCGGATTTGCACGAAAAGCGGGCCGCCGATGAAAGGGGGCGCGGGCATTGACGACGTCGAGTCCTGCGGGCACGCAGCCTGGTCTTGTGTCCGACGATGGGATCCCGCAGTCTGCTGAACTGCTTGTCTGCTTTGATCGCGGGGATGCCGGTGATGGGGTGATGACCGGTATCGCATGCCGGCTGAGGTGGCATCACGACGAGCAGTGGCAGGCCGAGGATCAGTCCCGGGACGCGGCCGACGACGACGAGGTGCTCGCCAAGATCAAACGGCACATCGACACCATGAATCTGACGCGCAGCCGGTTGGTCGATGAGCTGGACGCTTGGCTGACGGAGTGCCTTTCGCAGAACCTGTCAGCGCCGCTGCACACCGAAACCCTGGGCTCCGTGGTGGATCGGCTGTCCATTGCCTGGGTCCGTGCGGATCGGCTGGGGAGGCGAGAGGATGGCGGATCGCGGAGCCAACACGCCGCACGACAGCTTGAGGAGCTCGCCCACGCATACGACGTTCTCGTGAGTGAGATCCGCGCGGGTTCTCGGCGGGTTCCCGATTGGCGAGCGCTGAAGTCCTATGGGGAGCGTTCTTGACGTGAACTTCGACGGTTGGCGCGTTCGGGACACGCAGTGCCTGCGTGGGGGGCCGCTTCGCGTTCCGCCCGGTGATCTCCCCGTGGGATGCCGCCTTCCCTATCGCCGTGCTGTGGGCGAGGTGCCTCCTGGCCCTTCCGAACTACTGGATCGGGTGCTGGCGGACGGCTGGCGGGTGGAGTTCCTCACCAGGTCGGAGATCCCCAGTGGGCCTCCTACCGAGCCGATCCGGCTTGGTGACTTCCTGCTGTCCATGGTCGTCGTTCGTGCATTGCGGGAGGCAGCCGAGATCGTTGGTGTGGAGGTCCCGCCGATGTCCTACACGGGCAACCGCGGCCGGCTGATGCGCCGGTGTGAAATCCCGGTGACGGTCGAGGAGGATGCTCCGGGCTGTATGGTCGCCGCGAAGGGGCGAGATCCGATAAGGATCGAGGTACGTCCCGTGCGGCCGCCACGCTGGGTTGGTTTTCCCCGTCATGCGGATCGCATGACCGTGGCGATGCCGATCTGGCATGACCCGTGCGGTGACCTCGTGGACGTCCACGCGACCATGCCGCTCCGTCTCTATCTCCAGATGGAGCAGGATCTTGGCGTACGCCTCCCCGGCAGCGGAGACATTGTGCCGCGCTACCGATCCGAGGTCGTCGAGCCCGATGCGGGGCATGTCGTCTTCGTCGGCACGACGAGCAGTCCTACCGGCAAGGACTACGGAGTCGATGGATTCGCCGACGTGGCGCGTCACCTTCTCCGGCGGACGGGGCTTGATCTGCGCTTCACCCTGCTGACCAACGATCCGGACCTGCCTCCGGTGCCGATCGCGCCGGGCGTCCGCATGCGAGTGGTCTGTGGAATGGACGCGGCGGACTGCGTGGACTTGTTCGGCTCAGCGGAGCTGGTGATCGGCAATGACACGGGCCTTACTCACCTCGCCGCTCTGTCGGTGCGTCCAGGAGGTGGCGGTCCACACGTGGTCGGGCTCTACAACATCTTCAGCCCGTTGAAGTGGAACACCGGCTCGCCTCGCCACCACAGCGTGTCCACGCCGCTCGCCCAGATGCTCGCGCTCGCTGACATCGACATCTACATCAACCAGTCGGGCTTCTACATCGACCCCTCGCTCTGGGCCGAAGGGGCGGAACTCTCGACCGCACCCGCGCACATCGTGGCGGAGTTCGCGGCGAACTGCGTCGGCTGGATGTAGAGGATGGTCCTGTCTGCGCCGCTTCGTGGCCTCGCCATGGCATTGGTCCTGCGGAATCTCGCCCTCGGACTGGTCAACGTCTTCCTGCCGTTGCTGTTGCTCGAGCGGGGCGCGCAGTTGTGGCACATCTGCTTGTTCTACATCGGCTACGCCTTGTGCAAGCTCCTCATCAACTACCCCAGCATCGTCCTGGTGGAACGGCGCCATCCAGGTTTTGGCCTGGGGGTGGCACTGCTGGCCTCTGCGGTCTATCTGATGCTTCTTGAGGCTTACGTCAGTGGTGCCGGAGACTGGCTGATTGTCCTGGCGCCGGCGGCCCTCGCCTGGATGAACGCCTTCTTGTGGAACTCCCAGCACATTCACATCTCACGGGCGCTGGACGTCGCACGGCGTGGCCGTGACATGGCGCTGCTGAATACGTTCACCCACCTGGCGCTCCTGGCCGCCCCGCTGATCGGCGGGATCCTGATCGCCCTCGTCGGACAGCAGGCGCTCCTGTACGCAGCCATCGGGATCATCGTTGTGGCGGCGTTCCCAGCAAGATCAGCTCGACACCTCCCCAGGTTCCCCGTACCCAGCCTCGGGGACCGCCGCCCCGCGCCGACCCGCGATCTCCTGGCCAACCTCTCCTTCAACGCGCACAACATGGTCCATTTCCTCGTGTGGCCGGTCTACCTCGCCGTCGTCATCGGCGAGTTCGCCACCATCGGCATCCTCACCGCGGCGGCCGAGGCGGTCGGCCTCATGCTGCTGATGGTCGCCGGCAAGCGCGGAGACCGAGGCGCGACGCGGCGCGTCCTGGTCGAAGGCACAGCGGCGACCACGGTCTTACACATCGCACGACTCGCGGCCGTAACCACTCCTGCGGCGATCGTCCTCATCGGCGGAGCGGCGGCGGCGGCCATCGGCTACCAGCAGATCCCCTGGGTGAGCACCTACTACGCACACGCCCGGCGACGCGGCGCGGGCTACGTGCTCTGGATGGAAATGGCCGGTGACATTGGGTATGTGCTGGCCTGGTCGGCACTCCTGGTCATCGCACTGGTGTCGGCCACCCCGCAGGCCTTCTTCGCCATGGCGTTCCTGCTGGCCGCATTCTTCACCCTGGGATGCCTGCTCCTCGGCAAGGAACACAAAGAGGATGTCCCAGGCAGTGTCCACAGTCCGAAGGGTCCCATGGCGACGAGCAGGACATAAACGGAGGTCATTAATGACCCTGCCATGACAGGCAGGCCTTTCGGCCGACCCAAGATCAAGCCTTGACGACAGACCCTTTTCTACCTATTGTTTCGCCCAGAATAGCAAGATCGATCCGGTACGAGAATACAGACGCGCCTCTATCCGCGCCCTGTCGGCGCAAACTTCTTGGCCACCTCGTTGAGGTAGATCAGAAAGCGAGGAATCGCTTGCCGAAGCGTGCTCATATAACGGATGCCATGCAGCGGCCACTCGGCCAGCTTCGACTCTCGGTCACTGACAGATGCAATCTGAGATGCCAGTATTGTATGCCGGAAGAAGAATATGAGTGGCTTTCGCGGTCGGACATTCTCGACTTCGACGAATACCGGCGCCTGGTCGAGGTGTTCGTCGGGCTGGGCGTCGACAAGGTTCGGCTGACCGGTGGCGAGCCGCTGCTTCGAGCCGATCTGCCGAAGCTGGTGGAGGCCCTCTCCGCCATCCCGGGCGTCGAAGACCTCGCGCTTACGACGAACGGGGTGCTCCTGCGAAAGCACGCCCAGGCGCTGCGCTCCGCCGGTCTCGATCGACTCACCATCAGCCTCGACACCTTGAGTCCAGATCGCTTCGTCAAGCTCTCTCGGCGCACCACCCATTCCAGCGTCTTGGATGGATTCCAGGCCGCGATCGAGGCAGGCTTCACCCAGACCAAGATCGACACCGTGGTTATGCGTGGCACCAACCACGACGAGTTACCACAACTTATCGAATTCGGAAAGAACGTCGGCGCCGAGGTGCGCTTCATCGAATACATGGACGTGGGCGGCGCGACCAACTGGAACCAGGAAATCGTCTTCAGCCGCGCGGAGATGCTCGAGTCCCTGACCGCCACGTACGGAAGCATCAAAGAGGTGCCCAAGCTGGATCGTGCCCCCGCCGATCAGTTCGAGCTTCCGGACGGCACCGTGTTCGGCATTATCTCCTCCACCACCGAGCCTTTCTGCGCTGCCTGCGATCGCAGCCGTTTGACGGCGGACGGCACCTGGTATCGCTGCCTGTACGCCATGGCCGGCACGGACCTGAGGAAACCGCTACGAGAGGGTGCGACGACCGAAGAACTTACGGAGTTGGTGGCGACTATCTGGAGTCGCCGCCGTGACCAGGGTGCCGTGAACCGCCTCAACGAGCAGGAGCGATCAGTGTTCGTCGGCCTTGATCGGCTCAAGAAGGATCCGCGGCTTGAGATGCATACACGCGGCGGCTGAGTCTCGCTCAAGGAGTCATGAATGCCAGAAGAAGCCGATTCCAACCACCTCGACTCGGCGGGGAACGCCCATATGGTCAACGTTACGGAGAAAGCGACGCGACGCCGTCGCATCGGGCGAAGCGGCCACTACACACGGCAAAAGAACTGATACACGAAGGGTCGTGGAGGCGACGGGTGGCATCGACTGACGTGGCCGTCTTCGACCTCGACGGCACACTTGTCCGCGGGGATTCCCTCCGCCAGTTCAACAAATGGCTGCTGCGCCGCGGCCGAGTTCGCCATGTGATCTCGTTCCTGACGAGCCCGATCTTCAACGCCCTCATGGCGATGCGACCGACCCACATGGCGGGCCACACCATGCAACTCTGGTTTGCCACCTTCGGGCTTTCAGAGGACGGCCTCACTACGGCCGCCGAGGAATTCGCCGCACTCCACGCAGGCCCCGACAGCGGGAACCTGATGAGCGCGACTCTCAACCGGCTATCAAAGCATCTGGACGACGGCGATACCGTCATCGTGGCCACAGGCACGCTACGCCCACTGGCCGAGGCTCTCTGCCGCCAGATCGGACTCACAGGGGTGCACGTCCTGGCGTCCACACTCCGCAAACGCGTCGGCGGACACGTCCCGGATCAACACTGCTTCGCGGAGACGAAAGTAGACAGACTCCGGGATGCCGGATTCAGCCTCCCGATCGCGTACGCCTACTCGGACAGTCCGTCCGACATACCCCTCCTGCGAGCTGCACGTCACGGGGTCGTCGTCGATCCAGATCCACGACACATTCGGCGCATCCAGCAGGCCACCGGCCACACATGCGAGGTCCTATGGAATCAAGCCTCAAATCCGTAGGTTTCCCTGGGGGCCCTATACAAGGCTGGGAGTCGTAGTACCTCCAAGAGTTGGGTGATCGAGCCATGAGAATGGTGTTCGATCTGCGCGAGGAGACCGGCGGCAAGGCCGGGACGATCGCCCGGGTGGCCGACCGGCTCGGCGTGCACCGTGAGGTGCCGCACTCATGGGTGCGGCAGACGGAAATCGATGAGGAAAAGCGTTCGGGTGCTACGTCGAGCACGCGCAGCGGATCGCCGAATTGGAGTGGAAGTCCGTGAGCCGCGCCGATCAAACGATATTCTGAAAGCCGCGTCGGCCTATTTTGCCCGAGAACTCGGCCCGAGACCGCCGCGCTAATCGAGTTCGTCGACCTACATGAGGCCAGTAACAGATCTTGGCAAGAGTGCTGCGAGTGCGCAATAATTCTCAAAGTTGGCAAGCTATGGATGCTTCGATCCCTGAACCAGGAGATGCGCATATGTCGACGACACCGTACTGCCTCCTCACGGAGGCGCCGCTGAGCCTCGACGAGGTTATGGGCGCGGTAACCTGGCCCGGCCAAGGCGGCACAGTGGTCTTTGTCGGCTACGTTCGGGACAACAATGAGGGACGATCTGTCACCCGGCTCGAATACGAAGCCTACGGAACGATGGCGCAGAATAGCCTGGTGGATATCGTGGCTCGTTGCGAGGGCACCGCAGAAAATGTCCGGGTGGCAGTGGCGCATCGAACAGGGAGCCTCCAGGTCGGCGAGGTGGTAGTGATCATCGCAGCATCCGCGCCACACCGCGGGGAGGCATTCCACGCTGCTCGGCTCTGCGCTGAGCTTCTGAAGGCTGAGACGCCGATCTGGAAGAAAGAGATCGGGCCTGACGGCGAAGAGTGGATCGGTGCTCCTGACGATCTTTCAGTGACGAGCACCGATTAGCCGGCTGCCCAGAAGTCCTCCTTCAGGCGGGACGGATGCCCCGAGCCACCGGCCGCCCTGGATCCGAGATCCAATGGCTCCATGAGCCCGGATACAGGGCAGCTTTTACCCCTGCCAGCTCCAGCGTCAATATGGTGTGTGTAGCGAGGATGCCAGAACCGCAGTAGGCGCCGACTTCGATACCTGCCCGGCAGAAACCGAGATCTCGAAACTTCCGCTGCAGCTGATCGACCGGCAGGAAGGTTCCGTCGGCTCGTACATTCTCCTCCGCCGGGATGCAGACCGCGCCCGGGATATGACCCCCGGTAAGATCTGATGCTTTTGCTTCACCCTCATATCTTGATCGAGACCTGGCATCGACCAGGGTGCCACTCTCGGCTATTGCGTACGCTGTATCAGCGTCAACAATAGTCATTCCCCCGGGTTGGGATTGGAAGTCGCCCAAGGCTGATTTGTGGCCGTCGCCGATTTCAACAGAGTGGCCGGCCTCGTACCAGGCGGCAAGCCCTCCGTCCAGTACACGCACATCGGAATGGCCAAAGTAGAGCAGCAACCACCAGGCTCTCGACGCGGACGTCGAATCAGCGCCATCGTAAACGATCACGGGATTTTCGGCACGGACTCCATGCCGCCGCATGTCTCCTGCAAAGCGGTCTCCGTCTGGGATCGGCCGACGTCCGTCCGAACTGGGCTGACCGCACAGCTCTCGATCCAGGTCGACGAACACTGCCCCGGGCACGTGCCCTTGCCGGAAAGTAGAGAGACCTTCCGACCCATCGAATCGCCATCGGACATCGAGAAGGGAGAGAGGATGACTGTGATCGAGCAGCGCTTTCAGTTCAGATACCGTAATTAGCGGGTTGCGCCTTGTGTCCATCTACTCCCTTTCGATCGGGCGCCGCGGAGTGGCTTCGGCTCGAAACGTCAATCGTCAGGTGCTTCGGTGATGGGAGATGGCTCATTACGGCTGCGGCATCTCCACGTCTGGTGGCTTCCCAGGCGAAGTCATTCGTATGCTGGAAGCCCGAGAACATCGCCTCTGTGCTTGAGGAAGGCAGCGAACTAGCCGCCGGCCACCGGAGGAATGAGGGCGACATCGTCCCCTTCATTTAGCGCTTCGCTTATTTCTACTATGGACTCGTTAACAGCGATACGGACGTGACTACGAACCTTGTTGAGTCCAGGATGCGCTACGTTGAGCTGCTGCAGGAGATCCGACACGGTCGCTCCGGATTCAAGAGTTACCATCTCGGAACGAACCTTCGTCACCCTGTCGTGAATTGCACCGAAATAGAGGACCCGCACATTCATGGTCAGTCGTCTCCGTACGTTAGGGTTCGCTGTCTTTACCGGATCGTCCGGCGCGCCTGAGAGATGGCTAGGTTGCCTTGGCCGCCCGTCGATAATGGCCGCTTCTGCCGCCGATCTTCTCCTTGAGGTGTATCCGTCCTACCTCCATCTCCTTGTCGACTGCCTTGCACATGTCGTAGACGGTGAGACCAGCGACGGCGACTGCCGTCAATGCTTCCATCTCGACGCCTGTGCGCCCGGTGACACCGACGGTGGCCGTGATGAGTAGTTGATCTTCTCCCGCAGGCTTGAGCTCGACGGCCACGCTCTCGATGCCAAGCGGATGACAGAGTGGGATCAGATCTCCGGTTCGCTTGGCCGCCATGATGCCGGCGACTCGTGCCACGGCGAGGACGTCCCCCTTTGCGGCTTTGCCCGACATGATCAGGGACAGGGTCTCCGGACGCATGGTTACGCAGCCCTCGGCTATGGCGAGCCGGTGAGAGACGGTTTTTTCGGATACATCGACCATGCGGGCGTTTCCGGCCGCATCAATATGGGTCAGGTCAGGCCCTACCGCGGTAGTTGGCTGCTCGTCCGATTCGATCAACGTGAAACTCCCTACTGGGGACGGTTGCTTGCTGATGGACGGAGGCCAGAGGCCTGTCCGCCCCGGGCAGTCAGCGCGGACAACTCGGCCTCGATCGCACCCTCCCCAAGGGGATTACGCGGGTCGGCTCCATTCTTGGCATACAGGCACCTGAACCGAAGCCCATCCGCGGTGGGTCTGCTCCGATCACCGTTGGCACAGAATGGCATCGTGGCCGCCGCTGTGATGCCGAAGATTGCTCCATCCGGCATCAGACAGGGTCCGGCAGTTGCGAGCGGATAAGGGGCTCGCCACCGGTTGTCCGCACCTTGTCTACGCCCCACCGGTAAATACGGCTGCGATTCGAGGTGGCTCGTCAAAGGTCAACAGCCTGTCTTTCTGAAGCCAGTTGTACTCCTCTGGCATGCAGCATTGACATCTGAGATCGCACTTGTCGATGACGGACATCGGGAGCGCGGCCGGCGGTCGCCCAAATGTATCGATGGCCTCTTGGCGAGGAGGGCCCGGCAGGCTGGTCGGTCCCGGTCCAAGCTCTGTGGCGTGCGAGGGACGTACTTCACCTGCCTGATCGGGCACCGGCCAGCCTCCCAAGGTCTGTTTACGGATCATGATCCGCGCCTCGACGGAAGGTTAGGGCATGATCGGGTTCAACGGAAGGGGCGGACTTGACCTGCACTGGAGGCGAGCAGAGCTGCCCAAGGCAGCCACAGAGCCGCTACTAAACGTGCTTCTGATATTGCATTAAGTGATGAGCTGGGTCCCAGTATTTTGAAGGTCAAGCTGACGTGTTTCCGACGATTCCGGCTGCAAAGGAGCTTGTTCTTTATCCTCCAGATTGTTGTAGCGCCGCCAGGGCGCGGCCGCGTTTGACGGCCTTGCCGACGTCGTAGCGGGGCGCCGGTCGGCGATTAGGGATGTCGGGCGGGCGTCCGGGGCCGGGCCTGGCAGGTTCAGGTGCGGCGGCTGGCAGGGCGAGTGCGGGGCGGAGGTTCCGAAACGCGCGCCGGACGCGGGCGGGAGTGAGCCGGCCGGACGGAGTGGGCTTCTCTCATGGGTGTCGCAGGTCCTCGATCAGTCGGCGAGCGAAGCGAAGCCGTCGACGAGGGCAAGGCCGCGGGCACCGGGGATCGGTGCGGACCGGTCAGGAATCGAGAAGCGCGCACCCTCGAGCCGCACCTAGCCTGACCGTCATGGACATCACCACCACGACGTCAGGAGAGATCATGACCGGCTCCACCACCCAGGGAATCAAGACCGTGCTGCACCCCGTCTCCGACCTGGCGGCGGCCAAGAAGGTGTACGCCGCGCTGCTCGGCATCCAGCCACAGGCCGACGGGCCCTACTACGTCGGCTTCGAGGCCGAGGGCCAGCACATCGGGCTGGTGCCGGGCGGTGGGCCGCAGGGCATGAGCTCGCCGGTGGCCTACTGGCACGTACCGGACATCGAGGCGAAGCTGGCCGAGGTGACCGCCGCGGGCGCCACCGTGAAGGAGCCGGCGCACGACGTCGGCGGTGGCCGCCTGGTGGCCACCGTCATCGACCCCGACGGCAACGTCCTCGGGCTGCTCCAGGACCAATGAGCGGCCGCAGCCCCGAAGAACCGGACGTACTGCTCGAAGCTGGTTAGATCGACCCTGACGACGTCGTGACGGCGGCCCCTGCGTTAACAGATATGGAGACACGATGAGCACCACCACGAGGACGGACACGCAGTCGCCTGCGCCGCACATCGCCGACAGTCACGATCTGATCCGCGTACACGGCGCGCGGGTGAACAACCTCAAGGACGTCAGCGTCGAGATCCCCAAGCGCCGGCTGACGGTGTTCACCGGTGTCTCCGGCTCGGGCAAGAGCTCGCTGGTGTTCGGTACGATCGCCGCGGAGTCGCAGCGGCTGATCAACGAGACGTACAGCGCCTTCGTACAGGGCTTCATGCCGACGCTGGCCCGGCCCGAGGTCGACGTGCTCGAAGGGCTGACCACCGCGATCCTCGTCGACCAGGAGCGGATGGGGGCCAACGTCCGCTCCACGGTCGGCACCGCCACCGACGCCAACGCGATGCTGCGCATCCTGTTCAGCCGGCTCGGGCAGCCGCACATCGGCTCGCCCAACGCGTACTCGTTCAACGTCCCCTCGGTGCGGGCCAGCGGCGGGATCACCATCGAGCGCGGCGACGGCAAGACGAAGACCGAGAAGGCGACGTTCAACCGTCTCGGCGGCATGTGCCCGCGCTGCGAAGGCATGGGCTCGGTCACCGACTTCGACCTGACCGCGCTGTACGACGACAGCCTGTCGCTCAACGAGGGCGCGCTCACGATCCCCGGCTACAGCATGGACGGCTGGTACGGCCGCATCTACCGCGGCAGCGGCTTCTTCGACCCGGACAAGCCGCTCCGCAAGTACACCAAGAAGGAACAGCACGACCTCCTCCACAAGGAGCCGACCAAGATCAAGGTCGATGGGATCAACCTGACGTACGAGGGGCTGATCCCGAAGATCCAGAAGTCGATCCTGTCGAAGGACGTCGACGCGCTGCAGCCGCACATCCGCGCCTTCGTGGAGCGGGCGGTGACGTTCACGACCTGCCCCGAGTGCGACGGCACCCGGCTCGCCGAGGCGGCCCGGTCGTCGAAGATCAACGGGATCAACATCGCGGACGCCTGCGCGATGCAGATCAGCGACCTGGCCGAATGGGTCCGCGACCTCGACGAGCCGTCGGTGGCGCCGCTGCTCACGACGCTGCAGCGGACTCTCGGCTCGTTCGTGGAGATCGGCCTTGGCTACCTCTCGCTCGAACGGCCGGCCGGCACGCTGTCCGGCGGCGAGGCGCAGCGCGTCAAGATGATCCGCCACCTCGGCTCCTCGCTCACCGACACGACCTATGTCTTCGACGAGCCCACCGCGGGTCTGCACCCACATGACATCCAGCGGATGAACGACCTGCTGCTGCGGCTGCGGGACAAGGGCAACACGGTGCTCGTCGTGGAGCACAAGCCGGAGACGATCGGGATCGCCGACCACGTCGTCGACCTCGGCCCCGGCGCCGGTACGGCGGGCGGCGCCGTCTGCTTCGAGGGGACCGTCGAGGGGCTGCGGGCCAGCGACACCATCACCGGCCGCCATTTCGACGACCGGGCCGCCGTCAAGAAGACGGTGCGCAAGTCCACCGGCACACTGGACATCCGCGGCGCCAGCGCGAACAACCTGCGGGACGTCGACGTCGACATCCCGCTCGGCGTGCTGGTCGTCGTCACCGGGGTGGCCGGCTCCGGCAAGAGCTCGCTGATCCACGGATCGATCCCCGCCGGCGCGGGTGTGGTGTCGGTCGACCAGGGCGCGATCCGCGGCTCGCGACGGAGCAACCCGGCGACCTACACCGGGCTGCTCGACCCGATCCGCAAGGCGTTCGCGAAGGCCAACGGTGTGAAGCCGGCGCTGTTCAGCGCCAACTCCGAGGGTGCCTGCCCCACCTGCAACGGTGCCGGCGTCATCTTCACCGACCTGGCGATGATGGCCGGCGTGGCCAGCACCTGCGAGGACTGCGAGGGGAAGCGGTTCCAGGCCTCGGTGCTGGACTACCACCTCGGTGGCCGGGACATCAGTGAGGTGCTCGCGATGTCGGTGAGCGAGGCCGCGGAGTTCTTCGGCGCCGGCGAGGCGCGTACGCCGGCCGCGCACACCATCCTCGGCCGGCTGGCCGACGTCGGCCTCGGCTACCTCAGCCTCGGCCAGCCGTTGACCACGCTGTCCGGCGGTGAGCGGCAACGACTCAAGCTGGCCACCCACATGGGCGCCAAGGGCGGCGTCTACGTCCTGGACGAGCCGACCACCGGCCTGCACCTGGCCGACGTCGAGCAGCTGCTCGGCCTGCTCGACCGGCTCGTCGACGCCGGCAAGTCGGTCATCGTCATCGAGCACCACCAGGCGGTCATGGCACACGCCGACTGGATCATCGACCTCGGCCCCGGCGCCGGCCACGACGGCGGCCGGATCGTCTTCGAAGGCACCCCCGCCGACCTCGTCGCCGCCCGCTCCACCCTCACGGGTGAGCACCTCGCGGCTTATGTCGGCAGCTGACCCTGGCAACTTCGGGGCTGGTTGAAGCGCAGCAGGTTGCCGGAGGGGTCGCGGAAGGCGCAGTCGCGGACGCCGTACGGCTGGTCGATCGGCTCCTGCAGCACCTCGGCACCCGCGGCGCTGATGCGTTCGAAGGTGGCGTCGCAGTCGTCGGTCCTGAAGATGACGCCGCGCAGCAGGCCCTTGGCCAGGAGTTCGGCCATGGCCTGCTTGTCGGCGGGGGAGGCGTTCGGGTTCGCGACGGGTGGTTCGAGGACGATGTCCACGTCGGGCTGCGACGGCGCCCCGACGGTCACCCAGCGCATCCCCTCGAACCCGACATCGTTCCGCACCTCGAGGCCGAGAACGTCCCGGTAAAAGGCGAGCGCCTTGTCATGGTCGTCGACCGCGATGAAGCACTGTGAAAGCTTGATGTCCATAAATGTCACGATACGGAGCGGGGGTCAGGCTTCGTTTCTCCGTTCCTGACCGGTCGCGTGTGGATCTTGGCGACGCATGCCGGAATGGCGGCGCCCTCGTCATGGGGACGGGCCCGGTATGCGCTCGGGCTCTCCCCGACCAGCTCGGTGAACCGCGAGCTGAACGACCCCAGCGACGTACATCCGACCGCGAAGCAGACCTCCGTCACCGTCAGGTCACCCCGCCGCAGCAGCGCCTTGGCCCGCTCGATCCGGCGCGTCATCAGGTAGCTGTACGGCGTCTCGCCGAAGGCGGCGCGGAAGCTGCGGGAGAAATGGCCTGGTGACATGAAGGCACCGTGCGCCAGCGCGGGAACGTCGAGCGGCTTCGCGTAGTCGCGGTCCATCCGGTCACGGGCCCGGCGCAGCCGTACGAGGTCCTCCAACGTCACGCGACCAGCATCGCACAGCGCTACCGGCGCGTCGGCGGTGGCTAGAGTTGGGCGCCTTGATCGGCGAGAAGGGGGCGGCAGGACATGCGGGTGACGATGACGAGTGCGGCGGCACGGACCGGCCGGGCGAACGAGGACTTCACCGGCGCCGTACCGACGGCGGCGGTGCTGATCGACGGCGCCGGCATCCCCGGCACCGAATCGATCTGCCGGCACGGCGTGGCCTGGTACGCCAGCCGTCTGGGAAGCGGGCTCTTGTCACTCGCGGGGGACCGCAGCCTTTCGGCTGTGCTCGCCGAAGCCATCGAGCAGGTGACGGACGATCACCGGGACACCTGCGACGTCGCCGACCCCATCAGCCCGTCGGCGACCGTGGCCATGCTGCGCCTGGCCGACGGCCTCATCGAGTATCTGGTGCTCGGCGACTCGTACCTCGTGCTCGACAGGGTGGAGGGGGCGCCGCTCGTCGTCTCCGACCCCCGGGAGGTGATCATCAGCCGGTCGTACGAGCCCGCGCTCGCGGCCGCCGCCGCGGGTAGCGAGGAGTACCGCCGAATCCTGCGAGACCTGCGCGCCAACCGGAACCAGCCGGGCGGCTTCTGGCTGGCCAAGGACGACCCGCGGGCAGCGGACGAGGCGATCACCGGCAGCTGCCCGATCTCCGAACTGACCGGTGCCGTCCTGCTCAGCAATGGAGCCAGCCGCATCGTGGACCGGTTCCGGCTCACCGACTGGCCAGGGGTCATGGCCGTCCTGGCGTCGAGCGGGCCGGCCGAGATCATTCGTCGGGTCCGGGAGGCGGAGGCGCGCCACGCGGTGACGGCGGACGATGCGACGATCGCCCACTGTACGGACCTCGGCGAAGCCGGAAACTAGTCGTCTTCGTCGACGGTCATGGCCGCCTCATAGGCCCGCAGAGTTCGGACGAACATCTGCCGCTCTTCGGGGGCCAGCGGACCCAGCGCCTGCCGCCAGGCATGCGCCCCCCGCGCCAGCCAGCCGTCGATGGACGGGCGTTTGCCGTCGGTGATGCTGATGATGCGCCGACGCCGGTCCGATTCGTCCTCGCGCCGCTCCAGGATGCCCTTGCGGCTCAGCTCGCCGACCATGAGGCTGACGGTGGTCGGGGCGACCTCCAGGCGGGTGGCCAGCTCGTTCACGGTCATCGGGCCGTCGAACAGCAGGTAGGACAGCAGCGACAGGTGCCGCGGCGCCAGCGCGAGCGACTGGAGCTCTTCGGGCACCCGGATCCGCTTCGCCCGCCCGACCATGCGGGGCATGAGCAGCAGCAGCGCCCTGATCGCGTCGTCGACTCCCGGCTCTGGTGCGCCCCGGTTGCCCTCGGTTGACATCGATCACTCTTCCATTTAGCTTTGGAGGCAAATATATTTGGCTTGCAAAGCAAAATCGTCTTCATGGTAGCGAACGGAGCTGTGATGCCGCACTTCGAAGTACGGATCCACGAAGAAGAGCTTGACGGAAAAGCCGAGCCGAAACTCATCGCCGCCCTGACCGACGCGCTGGTCAAGGTATACGGAGAGCGAGCACGTTCGATGGCGGTCGTCGAGCTGTTCGGCATCCCACGCCACCGCTGGGGCATCGGCGGCGTACCCGCCACGGTCAACGCCCCGATCGTCTCGCTGAACCTACGTGAAGTGGCGTTGAACCGTCCGGGTGTCGACAACGCCCCCACGCGGCTGATCGCGTCCATCACCGATGCCGTGGTCGAGGTCTTCGGCGAGTCCGTCCGGCAGCATGTGACCGTGTACGTCGTCGGTGTTCCCGCGGGACGTTCCAGCGTCGGCGGCGAAGTCGATCCGCCCCCGGGCGGCTGAGCGTCAATCGCGGGTGGAGCCGCTTTCGCCGTCCTTCAGGCGCTTGCGGAGTTCCAGATAGTCCGCGCCGTCATCGGTGATCTCCACGTAGTTCTTCAGGTCGAATTCATTGGGATCGACCGCGTGGTCATCCACTACGGCGTTGAGGCCGCGTACCTCGTCCTTGGGCCTGATGAAGCCCATCGCGTCGAGCCGCTCGAGTTCCAGCTGGAGTTTTCGGTCCTCGCGGAACCTGACCATCACCATCGGCTGTTCCATCAGCCGCCGCAGATGATCCCACTCGTATTTCGTCACCAAGCCGGTCAGCGCGATCCGTAACGCGTTCACTTCGGCTTCGAGTGAATTCTGGCGCTGCTCATACTGGGCGAGTCGCGCGCTGAATCCGCTCGGTCCGATCGTGAAATCGGTGATGGAGTAGGTGGAAGCCGAGAAACTCGCACCGACGAGCAACGTGATGGCCAGCACGATCTCTGGAAGCTCCAGCCGGTCACCACTGTCGACCAGCCCGAAAGGAATCACCGCCAGATAAGCGAGATATGCGATCACCAGCACCACGGCGCAGACCGCGCCGGCCCGGCGCAAGGCCACGCTCGCCGTCCTTTGGCGTGCCGGTTGGTCGCTGCTGGGGTCGGTGGTCGCCATGTCATTCCCCCTTGTTCAGGCATCGAACGGAGGCGTATCGGTGGTGTTCGGCCATCATCGACCACGTGTCGTCGCCGATCCAGCCGAAATCGGTTGACCGAGGTCAGGGTGTCTGTGGGACGGTGTCGCTGTGCTCAAGCGACTCCCGTACACCGTGGACGAGGCGATCGCCGCCGAGCAGGCGGGCCAGATCCTGCGTTACCTGTTCTTCTGGGGACACCGGCCCACCCGTGATGGGAGCGTCGGTCCCGGGTGCCTGTCGCAGTGGTGGCCGGTCTCCTTCACCGAGGCCGGGCACGTCTTCGCCTCGGCCGAGCACTACATGATGGCGCACAAGGCCTGGCTGTTCGACGACCACGCCACCGCCGCCCAGATCCTCGCCGCGGGTCACCCGGGGGAGGCCAAGGCGCTCGGCCGGACCGTGGGCGGCTTCGACGAAGCGGTGTGGGACGCTCGCCGGTTCGACATCGTGGTCCGCGGCAGCACCGCCAAGTTCGGGCAGCACCCCGAGCTACGGGAGTTCCTGCTGGCCACCCGCGACCGGGTCCTGGTCGAGGCCAGCCCGGTGGACCGCGTCTGGGGCATCGGCCTGACCGCCCACGACGAGCGCGCCGCCTCCCCGGCAACCTGGCGGGGCCCGAACCTGCTGGGCTTCGCCCTGATGTCCGCCCGCGACGCGCTGGAGGCAAGCGGATGAGTTCCGGCACCTAGAAATTTTGTCGGACCGTCGGCTCACACTCGCCATGACGTCACCCATTCAGGAGGCACTCATGGCGAGGGGATCCAGGCGGGGAACCGGCAGGAAAAGGCCACGGAGCAGGCAGGACCTTTGGCTCCTGGGAGCTGTGGGCGTGGTCATCGCAGGGGCGGTCGTGGTGCAGTTCGTCCGCCACTACCCGGGATGGGCGGCCATGATCGCCTGCCTGGCCGTGGCGGTGCTCGGCGGCGGGCTCTTCCTCCGCTACCGGGTCATCGAGGCACGGAGACAGCGGTTCCTGGCGGCCAACGTCGAGTTGGAGAAGGTCGACCGGATGTCCGGGCCGGAGTTCGAACACCTGGTGGCCGAGCGGATGATCGCCGACGGCTTCCGCCAGGTCCGGGAACGAGGCCGCAGCGGCGACGGCGGGGTGGACATCACCGCCATCGCCTCGGGACGCGGGAAGTACGCCGTCCAGTGCAAGCGCTACAGCAAGACCGTGGGTGCGCCCGAGGTCCGCAACTTCCTGGGAGCGCTCGCCAACACCTTCGCCGGGCACACCGGAGTCCTGGTCACCTCGGGGCGGCTGACCCGGCAGGCCCGGCTGGAAGCGCTCGGCGCCCGGGAGCCGTTGATCCTGGTCGAACGCGATCGGCTGGCGGACTGGCTGCTGGGCGCGGCCTCGCTCCTGCCCGTACAGCCGGCCGGGATCCTGATCGAAGGCGACGAGCCCGCAGGCTGATCTCATGAACTTTCGGCGCAAATATTGGGTCGAAAGTGAAATTTGGGGAATGACATGATGCCCGGGTGACGGGCATCATGGATCGCTTTCGGCAGCTCATCGGGCATAAAGTCATGCCCGATGAGCCGATCGTCGACTCGATTCATCGATTGACAGCCGAGGCGGTCGACGGGCGCCGCCCCGCTTTCGCGGAACTCGCCGACGCTCTGTTCGCCGTCGCCTCAGACGCCGAGCTCGCGGACTCGGCCCTGGATGTCCTGGCCGCGGCGGGGCCGAAGATCTGGATCGATCTCGACGTCGTACTGAGACCCGGCCGGTACGGCTACCGCGACCCGCGCATCACGCAGCCGACCGCCGTACACGAGTTGAGCAACCCTCTCGCCGTCGCGTTGGCCGCGTGCGGGCGGAACGGCCGCGAGCGACACCGAGCCATCGGACATCCGGCCATGCGCACCGATGTCCGCCTCTTTCCGGTGCTGGCCATCCGGACCGCTGACTGGGCGGAGACCGTACAAGATCGGGCGCTGCGTGTCCTTGGCGACGTGCTCACGGACGCGGACGCGGCGGCGCTGTTGGCCGTCGTGCCGGTGGTGGCGCGTATCGGCGACCGCAGCCGCGGGAACCGAACCGTCGAGACGGTCCGCGACGCTCTCCGCCGCGCCGACGACAGCACGCTGAGCATCGTCCGCGGATGCGCGGATCTGCACGGGCGGCGATTCGTCTTCGACGTCTCGCTGGAGGCCGGTCGGATGGACCCGCGGCAGCTCGCCGCCGCGTCGCTCCACGAATCCGACATCATTTCCCGTACGCGCTGCGCTGAAGCCCTCGCCGCCCGGGCGATCGACCGTGACCAGCCCGAACTCATGGAGGAGCTCCTGGCCGGCAGGTCGGCGCGGGTCCGCGTAACAGCGTTGACGACCTTGGTGCGCCTCGGTCATCCGCGGCACGGCGCGCGCTTCCTGGACGACGACGCCTCCATGGTCCGGCTGACCGCGCAGTGGGCGGTCCGGCGCGCGGGCGGTGACCCGGCCGAGCTCTACCGGCAACGCCTCCAGGACGCCGCCGACCGGGGACGGCGACGCGGGCTGCTCGCCGGCCTCGGTGACTGCGCCACCAGCGCCGAAGCTGCCCTGGTTCTTCCGTATCTGCGTGACCACAGCTCACGCGTCCGGACGGAGGCGGTACGGACGCTGCGCCGCCTGGATGCGCTGGCCGACGTTCTGGACGCGCAGGGCGACGTCGTCGCGCTGCTGGAGGACCCGGCACCGGTGGTGGTCCGCAACGTGGCCGACCTCCTGCGGGCGTCTGGTTCGAAGGCGCCGGCCGAGCGGTTGTGGGGGCTGCTCGGGGACGCCGACCGGCCCCGTCATGTACGGGAGACCGCCCGCCGGTTGCTCGCCGACCGTGACGCCTGGACCCGGATCAAGGCCGACCTCCTCCTGAGCGGCGATCCGGATGCGCTGTTGAGCAGCCGCGCCAGCGCCGACCTGGCCGCCTTGTGCGGGCGCGACGCGGCGTATATCCACCAAAGATGCCCGGCCGAACTCCGCGGTGAGCTGGAGGAGCTGCTGGTTGCGGCGGAGGATGCCGTAGGGCCGGAGACCACGCGTCTGCTCCGCTGGCTGGTCCGGTCCGGCCGATGATGGAGTTCACCGGCGTCTTCGACATCCACCTGACCGTCGCGGCATCCGACGACCTCGAACTGCTGGGCCGGTGGGCGGCCATGAGCGATGCCAAGCTCACCCATATCGTGCTCGCGCGGGGCGAGGTTCCTTCGCAGCCCATGCTCACGCTCGCGGGTCGCGGCACGCTGACCGAGCAACGGGCGATCGTGGTCAGGTGCACGGAGCGGCTGCAGGTCGCGGGGTTCGACGTCGTCCGCGGCAAGATCGAGGCGGCCCCCTGGAACGAGGACGTCCCGCAGACCGCCGCGGCGGCGGCGACCCTGGCCGGGTGCTACTTCGAACATCATGTCAAGGTCGTGGCCCTCGATGACGTGGCGGGGCTGGCCGAGATCGCTCAGCGGCACGCGGCACACGTGTCGCGCAACGCCCGGCGGCAGTGCGCGGACGGCCACCACGAACGGTTCGTCACCCAGCGCTGCCGCGGCATCGGACTGCCCACGGCCCGGCGCAGTGGGTCGCGGCCCGAGGGCTGCCGGATTTTCCCCCGACCTACCTGCCTGTCGCGCACAGCGAAGGCGTCCGCCAGCCGCCGATCTTCGACCCGGCGTTGAAACAGTTCTCCCGGGCCTTCCGAGCGGGTGAGCCGGCCTTCGAAGAGGAGGAGACCGGACGACGCTGGCGGCGGGCCCGGCGGTCGGCGATCGACCATCTGGTCCGCGTCGTCGCCGAGTCCCCGTGGAGCGAGAACCTCGTGCTACGTGGCAGCCTGCTGCTGGAGGCATGGATCGGAGAGCAGGCCCGTGACCCGGGCGATCTGGACTGGGTGGTGGTGCCGCACACCGTCGACCTGGAGAGCCCCCTGACGGTGACGATGTTCAAGGGGCTGCTCGCCGCGGTCATGGCTGTTCCCGAGATGTCCGGCACCGTGACCTTCGACCCCGCCGACATCGCGGTCGATGACATCTGGACCTACGAACGGGCTCCGGGACGGCGCATGGTGTTCACCTGGCATGCCGAGGGTCTGCCGCCGGGGACGGTCCAGCTCGACTTCGTCTTCAACGAGCGCCTGCCGCTGCCACCGGCGACGGCGCCGATCCCGCGGTCCGACGGGGCGCAGCCGACGCTCGTCCAGGCCGCCACCCCCGAGCTGTCCCTCGCCTGGAAGATCCTCTGGCTGGCCTCCGACATCTGGCCCCAGGGCAAGGACCTCTACGACGCCGTCCTGCTCGCCGAGCGCGTCACGCTCCCACGCGACCTGCTCCGGTACGTGCTGGTCGAGGCTCTGGGCGTACGGGACACGGTCACGTTCGACGCCGAGACGGTCCGATCGTGGGAGATGAACGACTGGGCGGACTTCACGGCGGAATATCCCGACGTCGAAGGGGATGCGAACGCATGGCTGGAGCGCCTGTCCCGCGCGCTCCGTCCGACGTTCGAGACCTGATGAACAGCGATCATTGGATCTGCTGGAGGATGGCCTCATCGGTGATCTTCTTGTCGTGGGCGAGGAGGAAGGCTTTGTTGAGAATGAGCGCCAGCCGGCCGTCCTCCTCGAACGGCAGGAACAGCTTGGCGTCGCGCCTGCGGGCGGGGACGATGCAGAGGTAGACGTCGCCGGGGCTCATCAGGACGTTGCCGCTGCCCAGGTGGATGCGGTAGGTGCGCAGGTCGCCGCGGACGACCAGGTAGCGGTCGGTGAGCGTGCAGCGGTCGGCGACCGCGGTACGGGGGAGGATCCGGGCCAGCGCGTCGCGGCGGACCTCGGCCGACGGAGGCAACGGGCCGACGGAGACCTCACGCCAGTAGCCGCCGAAACGCTCCTCGCCCCGGTCGATCCAGTCCGGGTCGGCGGCGATCGAGGTGACCGCGACGAACAGGTCCACGTCCCGCATCGCCTCGCTGAACACCAGCGGCGGCACCTGCGCCAGTGGCGTCTCCCGCCAGGCACGTCCGTGGCGCCGGTCGAAGCGGACCTGGTCGGTGGCGGCCAGGGTCACCTCATAGTCGGCCACGGCGGCGGTCTCGTACCGGAAGCGGACCCGCCAGGCGCCCTCCGCCAGCTCCTTCCTGGCCACGGCATCGTGCTCGCCGGAGGCCCGGAGCCAGGTGGTCTGCCAGCCGCGCGTCTTGAGCAGCGCGTACAACCGCGGGTGGCCGACTATGTGGGCGGCGAACCGGTTGGAGTAGACACCGGTGGTCTCCTCGGCGGGGGTGAGCAGGTAGACCTCCCGGAAGGCCTGCTTGTACGGCTGGCGCACCCGTCGCTCCGTCAGCGTCTCCCGCCAGGCCGCCACCTCTTCCAGCGGGGCACGCGCCGGATGCCACAGCCGGACCTCGGCCCCGGCCGGGGCGTCGCCGGGAAGGAAGGTCTTCCCATCCGTCTCCCAGATCAGCCCGCGCGCCACCACCGCGGTGATCGGATGGTCCAGGTAGTGACGGACCCAGTCCTCAGGTGACCAGGTCCGGTCGACGGTGAACAGGCCCTCCAAGCGGGCCCGCTCGGCGGCCAGCGTCTGGCGGACCTCTTTCTGGACGGTCTTGATCGCCTTGAGCTCCTTGGCATGGGCTTCACTGACCGCCGGGGGCAGGGCACGGATCGCGGTGTCGTCGGGGGCGGTGAAGCCGAGCCGTACGGTGACTGCGTCCCGGACGGTCAGCACTACGGTGTGGTCACCGAGGCGCCACGACCGGGTTCCGTCGGCGGCGAGTCCGTGTGTCGGCACGCCCTGCTCCAGCAGGCGGGCCGGTGTCGTCCCGACGTGTTCGGCGGCCGTGGCGAGCGCGGCGTCGACCTGCTTGCGCAGCGCCCGGTTCTTGAGCGAGGTCCGCAGCCGCCAGAGCGGCTGTGGGTCTTCGCACTCGCCGAGCGCGTTGATCGCGGCACCCGCGACCGCCAGATCCTGGACGAATCCGGTGCGGTCACCACCGAGCTGGTCAGCCAGCCAGGTCAAACCGGCCACCAGACCGTCGACCCGGGCCAGCGTCGCCGCCCAGATGACCCCGCGGGCCACCTCCGTGTTCGAATCGGACACCACGCGCCGGCACCTGCCGGAGGACGGCTCGCAGACGAACGCCGCCAGCGCGAACCGCACGAGCTCACGCGCGTCGGCGGGCTCCAGCAAGGTCAGGCACCGGGTGCGCCACTTCTGACCGGGCCGCGGCGTTCGCAGCTCGCACAGATGCTCGACCAGCTCGACCAAGTGCGGCGCGGGCGCGTCACCGAGATGTTCGCGCACGGACGAGGCCCAGGCATCGGCGCGTATCAGCGCCGACAGCGGCAGAGCCGCCGGATCGTCGCGCAGGGCCAGCGCGATCCGGCGCTGCAGGTGGCGCCGCTCGTCGGCGGCCAGGCAGCTGTCGGCCACGCCTTCCATCAGCCGGGTGAGCGGTTCCCGCAGGGGATGCCGCTCGGTGATGTCGAACTCCAGCGCCAGATCCACGACCCGGGACACCCAGGTGTCGTCCCAGTGGTAGGACTCCCGGCGGTGCAGGACCGAGATCAGCGCGGCCACCTCGGTGGCGGTCCAGCCGCTCGAGCCGGACAGGGCCAGCTCCAGCGCCCGGGAGTAGTCGGCCAGCTCGGGTCGCGCCAGGCAGATCGCGGCGGCCCGGCGCTCGGCGCCCTCCGTATGGTGCAGCCGCCGCGACAGTTCCCGCCGGACGTGCTCGGCTTCGCGCCAGAGTAAGGAGTGGTCGATCATCTCCATGACCCAGCTCGCGGAGGCGAAGGCGGCCGTGACCGTCTCATCGACGGTGAATTCGCGCATGCCTGGATCTTGCCGTGACCCTCCGACAGAAAGACCGGTCGCACAATGTATCCATGCGATTTCACTAAGTGATATACGCTGGTCAGGTGGCTTCCGAACCCCCCACGGGCGCATACATCCCAGGCCGCTTCGACACCGCACAAGGCGCTGCCGCCGGCCTGCCGCTGGCGCTGATCGAGCAGTGGCGCAACAGCGGTCAGACCGCCACGGACGCGTGGCGGCTCCTGAGCCGGCATGCCACTCGCGGCTACAACGTGGTGTCCGACTCGGCCGGGCTGACCAAGCTCAGTCAGCGACTGGGCCTGCTGGAGGTGCTGGCGGTCATCGACCGGCCCAAGCGGATCCTGTACGCCGGCACCAAGGCGATCGGGGGCGAGGCGGTGGGCGTGTGGGCGGCCGACAACGCCCAGATGTACCACCCGGACACGACGGACGCGCGGGTGCTGCTGTCGGCCCTGTTGCGGGTCCAGGACGAGATCGGACGCCGTTGCCGGGCCCGGGTCGGGATCGGCGTGCATCACGGACGTTTCTACGACCTGTCCGGTGGCCTGTACGGCGCGGAGGCGGACGCGATCGAGGACATCGCGGAGAACCACACTGAAGGCGGGGAGATCGCGGTGACGGCGGCGGTCCTCGACCGGCTGCCCCATGACCATTCCTTCGTCATACAGCGTAAAGACGGCCCCGAGAGTCCGGTCGGCGCCGTCTACCAGGTGCTCGACGGTCCCCGGCTGGATGATGTGCGACCGGTCGAGGATCAGCGCTACCCCATTCCCTACTCCGCGGCCTTCTACGCCGACCTGCTGCGGCTGGAGCACAGTCCCGAGGACGCCGAGCTGGCCGAGCGGCTCACCGCCGAGCACCTTCAGCACCGGACCGTGGTCCTGGTCGAGCGGAGCGTCGCCCCGGCGGAGACGCCGGAGCTCGGGTTGCTGAGGGGGCTGAGCCTGTCGGCGGTGATGAAGGAGACCGGGCTCCGTCTCATGCCCGAGCGGGGCGCCGTGGAGATCAAGATCGCCGGTCCGCTGGCCATCTACTTGTTCGAGGATCCGGGGCCGGCCGTACGGTTCGCGCAGGGCCTGCGCGCGGGGCTGGCCGAGCACGAGATCGGTTGCCGGATCGGGGTGGCCGACGGGCCGGTGCTGGCCGGACAGACGCCTGGTGGCGGCTGGGACATCGCCGGCGCGCCGGTGAATCTCGCCTCCAAGATGGCGCAGGATCTCGGCACGCCCGGTCGCGTCTATCTGAGCGAGGCTCTGCGCGAGCACGTCCACCTGGACGGGTTCGCCGCCGTCCGGCGCACCGTCTCCGGGGTGCAGATGGCCTATTTCGAGGGATGACGGCTCGGCCGTCTCTGGAAACGAAGTCGAAACTCGCTCTTCCCCAGTTCGGGGTCCTTCTTTATCCTCAACCTCAAGAGAGTCTGTGAACGTTCACAGCATATGAGGAGGTTGATTACGCCTAAAAGAGCGAAATGTCCAGGTCTATAGCCGGTAGTAAATCCGTGAACGTTCACAAGGAGAGTCCATGACTTTATCCCGCGTTCGGAGGACTGGGGGCGCGCTGCTGCTGACGCTGGCGACGCTGCTCGCGGTCGTCCTGGTGAACCCCGCGCCCGCCTCGGCCGCCACGCTGACCATGCGCGGCGCCGACATCTCGTCGGTCCAGCGGAGCCTGGACCTCGGCGCCAAGTACTACAACGCCGCCGGTACGGCCGCCGACCCGCTGGACATCCTCGCCGGCGTCGGCGTCAACTACGTCCGCTTACGCATCTGGAACAACCCGGCAAGCGGCTACAACAACAAGGCGAAGGTCCTGGCCTACGCCAAGACGGTCAAGGCCAGAGGGCTCGGCCTGATGATCGACTTCCACTATTCGGACACCTGGGCCGACCCGGGCAAGCAGTACAAGCCGGCGGCGTGGGCGAGTCACGGCATCAGCCAGCTCCAGACCGACGTCTACAACTACACCTACGACATCTGCAACAGCCTGAAGGCGCAGGGCACCACGCCGGACAGCGTGCAGATCGGCAACGAGATCAACGTCGGGATGCTCTGGAACGACGGCAAGGTCATCAACAATGACTTCACCAACCTGAGCCTGCTGCTGAAGGCCGGCTACAACGCGACCAAGGCCTGCAACAGCGGCACCCAGGTGATCATCCACACCGCGGACGCCGACAGCCTCGCGAACGCGCGCTGGTTCTATGACGGCATCAAGGCCAAGGGCGTGCCATGGGACATCACCGCCCTGTCGTACTACTGCTTCTGGCACGGCTCCCTGTCCACCCTGTCCAGCGTGATCACCGACGCGAGGTCCCGGTACGGCAAGCCGGTCATCGTGGCGGAGACCGCCTACCCGTTCACCGCGGCCAACGCCGACAGCGAAGGGAACGTCGTGACCGGCTCGGCGCCGTGCTCGGGCTACCCGGCCACGTGGGCAGGGCAGGCGAGCGAGTTCACCGCGGTCCAGAACACCGCCCGTAGCGCGGGCGCGATCGGCGTCTTCTACTGGGAACCCACCTGGTACGCCATCTCCGGCAACGGCTGGGACCCGGCCAACATCAACGGCACCGGCGACCAATGGGACAACATGGCCACCTTCAACTGGACCGGCGGCATCAACCCCAACATCAGGTGGAATCCGTAGCGAGAGCGGCGCGCGCCCGGACGCCGGGGTGATGGGCGCGGATGTTCACCGCCGCGAGGCTGACCGTCCGGCTGATCCGGCGCTGCCGGGTGTCCGGCCGTTTCGCCTTCGCCACCCACTCCAGGATCAGCCGTTTCGAGGAGGGCGGGAAATTCTGGAAGTTCCGGGCGGCAGCCTCGTCACGGTCGAGCGCTTCCTGGAGATCGTCAGGTATGACGTCCGTGTCGGGCACGACCTCCCAGGTCCCCGTGGCTCTGGCCAGGTCGATCAGGGCCTGACCGTGCTCGGTCATCAGGCCCAGCTCGGTCATCTTCGCGGCACGCTGCCGGTTCGCCCTGCTCCACGTGCTGCGCGGGTTGCGGGGGGTGAAGCGGAGGTGGGAGCTGTTCGCGTCGCCTCTGCGGGCCTGGCTGTCGATCCAGCCGTAGCACAGCGCGTGTTCGATGGCCTCGTGATACCGCATGCTCGGAATGCCGCTGTCCTTGTGGTACATGACCAGCCAGATCTCCTTTTCGGACTGGCAGTTCCGCGCCAGCCAGGCCCGCCAGTCGGCGGTGGTGCTCGCGTAGAAGGTCACGCCTCCGCCCGCGAGCCGAGAACGTCCAGGTAGTGCTGGTTGTACATCACGCCGAGGAGGTTCCCGAAGGGATCGACCACGGACGCGGTGACGAATCCGGGGCCGCGCTCGACCGGCTTCTCATGCGCCGTGGCGCCCAGGGACAGCAGCCGCTCGAAGGCGGCCTGGACGTCGTCCACGTGCCAGTAGGTCACCGCGCCGCCGGCCTGGCCCGAGTGGCCGTGGGGGGCGAATCGGCTGTCGACGATGCCGAGCTCGTGCTGGTAGTCGCCGATGCGGAACTCGACGTACGCGGGCGGCCCCTCGATCGGGCGGACGAAGTACGGCTCGATGCCGAGCAGTTCGGTGTACCACTCCTGGGCGGCCTTGATGTCGTCGGCGAAGAAGCTGACGGTGGTGAGTCCTCGCAGCATCGCTGGTTCCTTCTTTCCGGTCGAGGGTCGGTGACAAGGACTATCCTCCAAGCTAAAGTGCTCACCAATTGAGCACTTTCCTGG
Source organism: Nonomuraea guangzhouensis (assembly GCF_019396345.1). Classification (GTDB taxonomy): domain Bacteria; phylum Actinomycetota; class Actinomycetes; order Streptosporangiales; family Streptosporangiaceae; genus Nonomuraea; species Nonomuraea guangzhouensis. The sequence goes on from NZ_JAHKRM010000012.1 coordinate 337,906, forward strand.
AGGGATATGCGCGCTGATCGACTCGTCGCCACCCTCCTGCTCATGCAGAGCCGTGGCCGGGTGACCGCCGCCGAGCTGGCCGACGAGCTGGAGGTGTCCGTCGCCACCGCGCGCCGCGATCTGGAGGCGCTGTCCGCGGCGGGCATCCCGGTATATCCGCAGGCCGGACGTGGTGGCGGCTGGTCGCTCGTCGGCGGCGCCCGTACCGACCTCAGCGGCTTGTCGGCGACCGAGGCGCAGGCGCTGTTCCTGCTGGTCGGCCCGGCCGCGGCCGTTTCCGGCGAGGCCAAGGCGGCGCTGCGCAAGCTCGTACGAGCGCTGCCGCAGACCTTCCGGGCCGACGCCGAGGCAGCGGCCAGCGCCACGATGATCGACCCCACCCGGTGGGGCGAGCGCGATCGGCGCCGGCCCGAGATGGTCGACCTGCTGCAGGCCGCCGTGATCCGCCGGCGGAAAGTCCGCCTGACCTACACCAGCGGCGCCCGCGAACGGACCGAACGGCTGATCGACCCGTGGGGCCTGGTCGACAAGGACGACATCTGGTACCTGATCGCCGGGACCGAACGCGGGCAGCGCACTTTCCGCGTAGACCGGATCGTCGAGGCCGAGCCGACCGGCCGGCCCGCCGAGCGCCCGGACGACTTCGCGCTCGATGCCGCCTGGCAGCAGGTCGTCGGCGAGGTGGAGCAGAAGCGGTCACGTACCTGGGCGACCGTGCTCATCGAGGCGAGATTCGTGCCGATACTGCGTACCCACTTCGGGCGCCACTGCCACACCGACGGCGAGCTCGATGACGGCCGGGTCCGGGTCCGCCTCGCCGCACCGACCCCGCTGGACATCGCCAGGAACCTCGCCGGCTGGGGTGCGATGATCGAGGTGGTCGAGCCGCGATCCGTCCAGGCCGAGCTGGCGCGGATCGGCGCCGAACTGACGGGCCGCTACGCGGGCGAGCACTGACGGAGCAATCCGCCGGAAGTTCCGGGCGCAGACTTTCCGAAAGTCCGCAGAAAGTCTCGGTCTTCAGGACTCCGTTGCCCAATTCGGCGTGTCTTCTGGGAAGCCGATGATGTCCTGAATCAGGATGATCTGCCGCGCGGTTCCTCGTCTGCGAGCGGTGAGAGGATGGTGGACTGATGTCGATGCAGCCGCGTCCGTGGCCGGAGATTCCCGAGTTGACAGCGCGTGTGGCGCGGGCGGCGTTTCCCAAGGGGACGATGGCGATGCGGGTTCGTGACGCGCTGGGTCC
>NZ_JAHKRM010000120.1 GCF_019396345.1 Nonomuraea guangzhouensis
ACGAGGTAGGCGATGAGCCGGTCGTGGTGGAGGGTGATGAGGGCGTTGGTGATGGTGGGGTGGGTGGTGAGGGTGTGTTCGATTTCGGCGGGTTCGATGCGGTGGCCGCGGAGTTTGATTTGGTGGTCGTTTCGGCCGAGGAAGTGGATGTGGCCGTTTGCGTGTCGGCGGGTTTGGTCGCCGGTGCGGTAGAGGCGTTGGCCTTCTGGGGCGGCGATGAAGCGTTGGGCGGTGAGGGCGGGTTGGTTGTGGTAGCCGCGGGCGAGTCCTGTGCCGCCGATGTGGAGCTCGCCAGCCACGCCGACCGGTACCGGGCTGAGGTGGGAGTCCAGGATGTGGGCGGTGGTGTTGGGGAGGGGTGTGCCGAGGGTTGGGGGTGTGGTGGTGAGGGGGGTGGTGATGGTGCCGATGGTGGTTTCGGTGGGTCCGTAGTGGTTGTGGATGGTTTGGGTGGTGGTGTGGGTGAGGAGGTTGTGGAGGTGGGTGGGGGTGGTGGCTTCGCCGCCGAGGATGAGGGTGTGGTGGGGGAGGAGTGTGTGGGGTGGGGTGGTGTGGGTGAGGGCGTTGAGGTGGGTGGGGACGATTTTGTAGTGGTCGATGGGGTGGTCGTTCAGGTAGGCGGCGAGGTGTTGGGGGTCGGTG
>NZ_JAHKRM010000121.1 GCF_019396345.1 Nonomuraea guangzhouensis
GTGACGATCTTCGAGCCGAAACGGTCGGCGAGGAAGGACACCATGATGGTGCCGACGATCGCGCCCAGGTTGAGCACGAGGAGGAACTGCAGTGAGGAGCCGAGCGGGTAGCCGGCCTGGCGCATGATCTGCGGCAGCCAGGTGTTGAGACCGTAGACCAGGAGCAGGCCGCAGAAACTGGCCGCGCCGAAGAGCAGGGTGGCCGCCAGGACATCGCGCCGGAAGAGCACGGCAATCGATCGGGTGCGCGTCGCCTGCTCTTGCGGGGCCCGCGCGGCCTCGTCTTCGGCGATCTCGTCGAGGACGAGCCCGTAGCGGGAGGCCAGCGCCTCGGCCTCGGCGCGGCGGCCCCGGGCGAGCAGGAACCCGGCCGACTCGGGCAGGTAGCGGAGGGCGAGCGGCAGGACCAGAACGATCGGGGCGGCGCCGATCCAGAACATCGGCCGCCAGCCGTGCTCGGCCAGCAGCATCAGCGCGAGCAGCGCCGCCAGGATGCCGCCGACCGAGTAGCCCGAGTACATCAGGGCGTTGTACAGGTTGCGCCGGTGTGCGGGCGCGTACTCGACGGTGAGCGCGATGGCGGTGGGCACGACGCCGCCGAGGCCGAGCCCGGCCACGAACCGGAACAG
>NZ_JAHKRM010000122.1 GCF_019396345.1 Nonomuraea guangzhouensis
GGCCGTAGACCAGGAACCGGCGGATGTTGGCGTAGACCCGGCGGCCCTCCTCGACGGCCGCGACGACGGTGTCCAGGTTGTCGTCGGCCAGGACGAGGTCGGCCGCCTGACGGGCGACTTCGGTGCCTCGCTTGCCCATGGCCACACCGATGTCGGCGCGTCGTAGCGCCGGTCCGTCGTTGACGCCGTCGCCGGTCATGGCGAGGGTGTCGCCGCGGTCCCGCAGATCCTGGATGATCTCGAGCTTCTGCCCGGGGGTGGCGCGGGCGTACACACCGGCCCCGGTCTGATCCAACGCTCCGGGGTCGCGGCAGTCCACGACGGGGTCGCCGGCGGCGATGATGCCCAGCTCGGTGGCGACGGCGCGAGCGGTCCCGGGGTGATCGCCGGTGATGAGCAGCGGTCTTATCCCGGCCTGCTGGCAGGCGGCGATCGCGGTGGCCGCCGCGGGACGTGGCGGGTCCAGGATGGCGACGAGCCCGAGCAGCGACAGTCCGCTCTCCCGCGCTGTTTGCGGGACAGCGTTCAGAGGGACGGTGTTCAGATCGGTGCCGGCCACCGCCATGACCCGGTATCCGGCCCGGGCGAGCTGTTCGGCGCGCT
>NZ_JAHKRM010000123.1 GCF_019396345.1 Nonomuraea guangzhouensis
AGCGCGCCGAACAGCTCGCCCGGGCCGGATACCGGGTCATGGCGGTGGCCGGCACCGATCTGAACACCGTCCCTCTGAACGCTGTCCCGCAAACAGCGCGGGAGAGCGGACTGTCGCTGCTCGGGCTGGTCGCCATCCTGGACCCGCCGCGTCCCGCGGCGGCCACCGCGATCGCCGCCTGCCAGCAGGCCGGGATAAGACCGCTGCTCATCACCGGCGATCACCCGGGGACCGCTCGCGCCGTCGCCACCGAGCTGGGCATCATCGCCGCCGGCGACCCGGTCGTGGACTGCCGCGTCCCCGGAGCGTTGGATCAGACCGGGGCCGGTGTGTACGCCCGCGCCACCCCTGGGCAGAAGCTCGAGATCATCCAAGGCCTGCGGGACCGCGGCGACACCCTCGCCATGACCGGTGACGGCGTCAACGACGGACCGGCGCTACGACGCGCCGACATCGGTGTGGCCATGGGCAAGCGGGGCACCGAAGTCGCCCGTCAGGCGGCCGACCTCGTCCTGGCCGACGACAACCTGGACACCGTCGTCGCGGCCGTCGAGGAGGGCCGCCGGGTCTACGCCAACATCCGCCGGTTCCTGGTCTACGGCC
>NZ_JAHKRM010000124.1 GCF_019396345.1 Nonomuraea guangzhouensis
GGTGCGGCTGGATCACCTCCTTTCTAAGGAGCAGCTGACCGGAGGGTGGAAGCCACCCGGTCTACGTCGAGGTCAGAAGCGAACGTCTTCTGCTCGGCAGCTCATTAGTGGAGCACTGGCTACTCAACCGGTTCGCACCGGTTCGGTCTGCTCGTACCGCCTGTCCTCTTCGGAGGATGGGAGTGGGAGCGCGGATTCGAGGGGTGCGGCTGGCTGGACACACTGTTGGGTCCTGAGGAAACGGACCTGTGGGACTGCGACCGCATCCCCACCACCCGCGCCACGGGCGGCCCCTTTTAGGGCTTGCTCTCCTGGCGCCGGGTCGGCGGGATGGGGCGTCGGCGGTAGTCGGCGCCTTACACGGTGGGCAGTCCCGTGGTTTGTGAAGACCTCATGCAGGACCATCCTTCTGTCACATCGCATCTGTCCTCTTGGGCGGATGGTCTGGTGGCGGGTGAGGCTGGTTGCTGTTTGTTGTTTGAGATTTGCATAGTGGACGCGAGCATCTTTGTGGCCAAGTTTTTTAGGGCACACGGTGGATGCCTTGGCATCAGGAGCCGATGAAGGACGTGGGAGGCTGCGTTAAGC
>NZ_JAHKRM010000125.1 GCF_019396345.1 Nonomuraea guangzhouensis
GGTGCGGCTGGATCACCTCCTTTCTAAGGAGCAGCTGACCGGAGGGTGGAAGCCACCCGGTCTACGTCGAGGTCAGAAGCGAACGTCTTCTGCTCGGCAGCTCATTAGTGGAGCACTGGCTACTCAAGTGGTCCGGGTCATCCGGGTCGTTGGTACCGCCGCTGGTGACAGCGGAGTGGGAAGACGCTCTGGACGGTTCGTACCGGTTGAACACACTGTTGGGTCCTGAGGAAACGGACCTGTGGGACTGCGACCGCATCCCCTGCCCGCGTCGGTTGACGTCGGGTGGGTGGCTGCGGTGGGCAGTCCCGTGGTTTGTGAAGACCTCATGCAGGACCATCCTCTCGCCATACCGGTGCGGCTCTTGAGTCGCGCGGCTGGTGGTGGGTCGGGGTGGTTGCTGTTTGTTGTTTGAGATTTGCATAGTGGACGCGAGCATCTTTGTGGCCAAGTTTTTTAGGGCACACGGTGGATGCCTTGGCATCAGGAGCCGATGAAGGACGTGGGAGGCTGCGTTAAGC
>NZ_JAHKRM010000126.1 GCF_019396345.1 Nonomuraea guangzhouensis
ACCAGGCCCAGGGCCAGCACCAGCGCGGACAGCAACACCGTGACGCCGGCCAGCAGGCGGCCCACTCCCATCAGGCGCTGTTGCAACGGCGTGAGACCGGCCCCCTCGACCATCAGGGCGGCGATGCGGCCGCCGGCGCTGGCCGCTCCGACGGCGGTGACCGCGGCCCGGCCACGCCCTCTGACCACGACGGTGCCGGAGGAGACCGGGTCGCCTGCGGCCTTGTCCACCGGCACCGACTCGCCGGTCAGGGAGGACTCGTCGACGAGCAGTGCCGCCGACTCCACCAGCGTGGCGTCGGCCACGATGATGTCGCCTTCGGCCAGCACCAGCAGGTCTCCCACGACGACATCGGCTGCCGGCACCTGCGTCTGGGCGCCGTCGCGGATCACGCGGGCCACAGGGGCGGTGAGCTGGGACAACGCCGTGATGGCTCGGTCGGCGCGGATCTCCTGCGCCACCCCGACGGAGGTGTTGACCACGATCACGAGCATGATGACGGCCGTGTCGGTCCAGTCGCC
>NZ_JAHKRM010000127.1 GCF_019396345.1 Nonomuraea guangzhouensis
TCTTAGAGCTACTAACAAAATGATCTAGAGGCGTGTCTTCTGGCACTGCAGGTCGTTGATCTTCGCGTGAAGAAGGGCGAGCAACTGCCGTGGATCGTGCCGGACAGCTTGTGGGAGCGGATCGAGCCGCTGCTGCCAAAGGTGGAGCGGCGACGGCGCCATCCGGGCCGTAAGCGGTTGGATGATCGGCTGGCGTTGCAGGGCATCTTGTTCGTGCTCTACACCGCGATCCCGTGGGAGTTCCTGCCTCAGGAACTGGGCTTCGGCTCGGGGATGACCTGCTGGCGGCGGCTGCGCGACTGGCACGCGGCCGGTGTCTGGGACCGGCTGCACCAGGTGTTGCTCGCCGAGTTGCACGCCGCCGGCCAGCTCGACTGGTCCAAGGCGGTGATCGACAGCTCACACGTCCGGGCGCTCAAGGGTGGCCCAAAACCGGGCCGAGCCCGGTCGACCGCGCCAAGCCGGGCTCGAAACATCACGTCATCACCGACGGCAACGGGATCCCCCTCGC
>NZ_JAHKRM010000013.1 GCF_019396345.1 Nonomuraea guangzhouensis
GTTACGGCGGTTATGGCGGGAAGGAAACACCCGGTTACATTCCGAACCCGGAAGTTAAGCTTCCCAGCGCCGATGGTACTGCACTCGGGAGGGTGTGGGAGAGTAGGTCACCGCCGGACAATCTTTGGTTCGGGAAGGGCTCCACGCATAGGCGTGGGGCCCTTTCTGCGTTTCAGGGTCAGGTCGTCCGCCGGGGGCTCCGGCCGGCCGCTCCGTGTACGGGCCTACAGCGTGCTGAGTGGTGCGTCCAGTTTGGGCTGTTTGTGGAGAGCGCGGCCGTAGGCCCGGGTGCCGAAACCGCTGATCATCAGGTGGCCGGCGTGGGGGAGCGCTCCGTATGGTCAGTAGGGTTGAGGAGTGGACTATCGTGCGGTTGAACGCGCGATCATGGAGCGAGGCGTCGAGTGGGACTTCGAACCGACGCTGGACCGGATCGCGGCTCTCATGGACCTGCTCGGCTCGCCGCAGCAGGCGTACCCTGTCATACACATAGCGGGCACAAACGGTAAGACGAGTACGGCGCGCTTGACCGAGGCGCTGCTCAAGGAGCGCAACCTGCGCGTGGGCCGATTCACCAGCCCGCATCTCGTCTCGGTTCGCGAGCGCATCACCGTCGATGGGGAGCCGCTGAGCGAGGAGCGTTTCGCCCAGGCGTACGAGGAGATCGCCCCTTACGTTGAGCTGGCCGACACGCAGGGGCGGCGGATCCAGTTCTTCGAGTTGCTGACGGCCATGGCCTTCGCCACGTTCGCCGACACTCCGGTGGACGTGGCGGTCATCGAGGCGGGCATGGGTGGCTCCTGGGACGCCACGAACGTCGCGGACGGCACCGTGGCGATCATCACTCCGATCTCGCTCGACCACACGGACAGACTTGGGCCCGACATTCCGAGCATCGCCGGTGAGAAGGCAGGCATCATCAAGCCTGGTGCCACGGCCATATTCGCTCAGCAGGACGTCGAGGCCGCCCAGGTGCTGATGCGGCGGGTCGCCGACGTCGGCGCGGTGGTCGCGCGTGAGGGGCTTGAGTTCGGCGTGCTGGCCCGCGATGTGGCGATGGGCGGGCAGCTGCTCACCCTACGCGGCCTCAAGGGCGTCTACGAGGAGGTTTACCTGCCCCTCTACGGCGAGCACCAGGCGAGCAACGCGGTCTGCGCACTGGCCGCTGTAGAGGCTCTGACGGGGGGCGACGACCCGCTCGACATCGAGCTCGTACGGCAGGCGTTCGCGCAGGCGTCGTCACCGGGGCGGATGGAGATCCTGCGGCGCAATCCCACGGTCGTCGTCGACGCGGCGCACAACCCGGGCGGCATGCAGGCGTCGATCGAGGCCATGCAGGAGGCGTTCGACTTCGCCAAGGTCGTCGGTGTGGTCGCGGTGATGCGTGACAAGGACGTGCACACCCTGCTCGACCTGCTGGAACCGATTCTCGACGAGATCGTCGTGACGCGTAATTCCTCTCCCCGATCGATGTCGCCGGCCGAGCTGGCGGCGATGGCCGTACCCCTGTTCGGTGAGGACAGGGTGCGGACCGTCGAACGCCTCGACGAGGCCATCGACATGGGCATCGGGATCGCCGACGCCCAGGGCGAGTTCAGCGGCACGGGTGTGCTCATCACCGGCTCGGTCGTGACGGCGGGAGATGCCCGTCATCTGCTTAAGGCGGACGGTTTGTGATGAACTTTCAGGTCACTCCAGGCATGCGCCGGCTCGGCGCCAGCGTGCTCGGCATGGAGGCCATCGTCTGCGGATTGATTACGCCGGTGGCGATCAACAGCGGCGTCGAGACGGCGGTGGCGGTCACTGTCGGTATCGGGCTCGCGGTGCTGTGCGTGGTCGTCGCCGGGCTGCTCAAGCGGCCCTTCGCGTACGTCGCGGGCAGTATTCTGCAGGTCCTGGCCATTGGCACGGGGTTCCTCGTGCCGACGATGTTCTTCCTGGGAGTGATCTTCGCGGCGCTATGGATTACCGCGATATTCGTCGCTCGCCGTGTCGAGGGCGTGACTTCCCGCTAAAGTCGGCGAACATGGCCGTCCCCCCGATCCAGCGGTCCCCGAACGCGCCGAGCGCGGGACCCAGCGCAGGCGTCAGGTTGCCGTGGTTGCTCGACTCGGTGCTCGGGCTGCTCATCATCGTCGCCCTGCCACTGGCGATCATCGCGATCCCCAACACCGTGTCCGTGGTCTCGGGTCTGCTGCCCGACGGCTTCGACAAGCTGGCGCTGATGCGCGCGCACGGGCTCGCGCTCCCGGCGATGATTCTCACGGTGCCGCTCGCCGCGGTGGCGCTGCGCCACGTCAAGGTCGCGCACATGCTGCTCGGCGGGCTCGCCGTGCTCGCCCTGGCCGATGCCGCGGGCGGGTTCGCGGGCTCGACGTTCCTGGTGGCGGTGCTGCGGGTGCTGCACGGGGTCGGCGCGGGCCTGCTCATTCCCGCCACGCTGGTCGCGGCCTGGGAGCGTCCCATGGCGTTGCGCGCCATCTGGACCGGCATGCTGGCGGTCAGCCTGCTCACCGCCCAGGCGCTCGCGCTGTGGCCGCTCGACGACGTGGACGACTGGAGGGTCACACTCCAGCCGTACCCACTGCTGACGGGCATCGCCCTCGCGCTGGCGGCCGTCTACTTCGTCGTCTGGCTGCTGCAGGGCCAGCCCCCGATGCCCACGCCACGGGCCGGCGAATCCAGCCGCCTGCTGCTCGCGAGCGTGCCCGCGGTGGGCATCGCCGTGGTCGCCATCAGCACCGCGAGTGAGGAGTGGGGTGCCGGCCTGGTCATCCTGCTGGCCGTGCTGGCGATCGTGGCGCTGCTCGTGATGGCCTACTTCGGCAGTCGCGAGGGACGCACGCTGGCGTACGTGATGGTCGCGGTCGGCATCGTGTTGCTGCCGAGCCTGGCTCAGGTGACGTATGTAGAGATGCGCGGCCTCGGCGGACCGGGCTTGCTCGGTGGGCCGGGCACGACCGGGCTGTGGATCCCGTTCCTGGTGGCGGGCCTGCTGGCGCTGGCGGCCGCCGTCGGGGTGCGGCTGTTCGCCGGCTCGCGGTGGCTCGTGCCGCTGGGGCTGCTGGCGATGGTGGTCGGTCTGTCCTCGGTGCGGGTCGTGGTGCCGGCGGCCGACGGGCTCGTGCTGGTGATCCCGTTCACGCTGCTGGCGGCGGGCGCGGCGGTGGCGCTCACGTCCGCGCTCGGTCAGGTGGGCATCGGGGCGGCGCTGTTCGGGCTCGCGCTGTGTTTTCCCGGTGTTCTGGCTGGTTATCTGCTGGCCACCGGGGTGCAGCTGAAGATGCTGCGTGGGGTCACGGTGGCGCAGCAGCTGGTGGACCGGTTCGTGGGCACGTTGCATCTGTGGTCGCTGATCGGCGGGTTTCTTGTGGTGGCGGTCATCGTCCTGGCCGAGTTGCTTACGCGGCGGGCGGCTCCGGTGGTTGAGGCGTCGTCGGCGGACGGTGAGTCGGCTTCTTCGTCCGAAGATCTGGCTTCTTCGCCGGGTGCGGAGGTCGCTGGGGAGGGCTCGGATGCCGAGGCGGAGTCCTGGGCGTCGGGAGGTGACGGGTCTGATCGTCGCCGGCGGCACTCGGGGGTGGATGCCGTTGAGGTGCCTGTCCAGCCCGGGGCCGGGGATGAGGATCGGCCTACTGGGGCGATACCGCGCGTCTCCGTGTCCGACCCGGTGAGCGACTTCTCCGGTCATGGGGCGGCGGCTGCCAGGGGAGAGCGGGCGTCCGGGGCTGGTGACGCCCGGAAGGGGGCCTCCAGGGCCGCTGACGGTGCGGCTGGCGGGGATGCCGCGGGTATGGAGGGGGCGGCCGAGGATACCGGGCCGGTCCCGCCTGTGCCGCCCCAGGCCCAATCGCCCGAGGACACCACCTCCCCGTAGGGCCGCTTCCCAGTGATGCCGTCTGCCTGGCTGTGGGCCGAGTATTCCTGGACGGTGAGTGCGGACACCACAGCTGGTGGTGGGCGCGCCCGCAGGCGGGTCGTACAGGGTGCAGCGGTAGCTGGTGGGGCGTACAAGGTGGTGGGTGGGCCGTTCAGGGTGGTGCGCCAGTAAGTGGGTCCGGTGCAGGCGCGGGTGGATGGTGTTTCGCTGGCCGAGCTGCGTGGAGTGCGGGTGGGTCGCGTGCGGCGGGTCGCGCAGGGGCGCTCGTACGTGGGCGTTGATGCGGCTTGATGGCGGGAAACGGGGGAGCCGTCGTGGGGCGGTAAGCTGAGCGGCAGCCACCTTGACGCGTGTGGTCTGCGTCCCGGGGCCGATTCCCCGTGGGAGCCAGGCCGGTGCATGTGGCCGCCACTCCGACCCACACCCTGTTCGAAGGAGAACCTCAAGTGTCCGAGCGCACTCTTGTCCTGATCAAGCCCGACGGGGTGAAGCGTGGCCTCATCGGTGACGTGATCGCCCGTGTGGAGCGCAAGGGCCTGAAGGTCGCGGCGATGGACCTGCGCACTCTCGACGTCGACACCGCCAAGGCCCACTACGCCGAGCACTCCGAGCGCCCGTTCTTCGGCGAGCTGGTCGAGTTCATCACCTCGGGGCCGCTGGTCGCGCTGGTGCTGGAGGGGCCGCGCGCCGTCGAGGCGTTCCGCGCGCTGGCGGGGCTCACGGACCCGGTCAAGTCGGCGCCCGGCACGATCCGCGGCGACCACGCGCTGGAGATCGGCGAGAACATCGTCCACGGCTCCGACTCGCCCGAGTCGGCCGCGCGGGAGATCAAGATCTTCTTCCCGGACCGGTTCTAGGTCTTCCTGTTCTTCTCGAGCGCCCGCCGCTATGGCGGGCGCTTTTTTGTGCAGTTTCGGGCCTGGCCAAGACCCGCCGCACGGGAGCGCACGCGTCGTCGAGGTGGCCGCGTCTTTTACGATCTTGTACGGCCGGCCCGGTGAGCCCCACCCGCCGCACGGGGCCGGGGCCTGTCCAGGGGCACGCTCCTCCGGTGGAGGTGGCCGGGCGCCGTGACGTGCGCGTCGTCGGCCGTGTTCCGTGGACAGGGCTGAGCCGGACGGCGGGCGTGTCAAAACGGTGCAAAACGGAGGACGAATGTTGTCCGTCGTCTGCGGTGACATCGGGGCTTCCGGATGGGCTCAAGAATTTGTGGGGCACAGGGGGCTCATTGCGTGCCCTGGTGGGTAACGTCACGTTACGATTCGAATTCGATCCGTAGTCATTCGCGAACGACGTTACGGAAGGCTCCGTTCCCCATGGGCAGCAAGCTCGCGTTTCTCGGCCGTGATATGGCGGTCGACCTCGGCACCGCCAACACGCTGGTCTACGTGCGCGGCCGGGGCATCGTGCTCAATGAGCCGTCGGTCGTCGCGATCAACACTGTCACCGGGAAGATCGTCGCGGTCGGCATCGAAGCCAAGCGCATGATCGGGCGGACGCCGGGGAACATCGTGGCCGTCCGGCCGCTCAAAGACGGCGTGATCGCCGATTTCGATGTCACCGAGCGGATGCTGCGCTATTTCATCCAAAGGGTGCACAAGAGGCGGCACTTTGCCAAGCCGCGCATCATCATCGCCGTGCCCAGCGGCATCACGGGGGTCGAGCAGCGGGCGGTGAAGGAGGCCGGCTACCAGGCCGGGGCGCGCAAGGTCTACATCGTCGAGGAGCCGATGGCCGCGGCGATCGGCGCGGGGCTGCCGGTGCACGAGCCGACCGGCAACATGGTTGTCGACATCGGCGGCGGCACCACCGAGGTGGCCATCATCTCCATGGGCGGCGTGGTGACCAGCCAGTCGATCAGGGTCGGCGGCGACGAGCTCGACCAGGCGGTGATCACCTTCGCGAAGAAGGAATACTCCCTCATGCTCGGCGAGCGCACCGCCGAGGAGATCAAGATGGCCATCGGTTCCGCATGCCCCATCGGTGAGGACGCGCATGCCGAGATCCGCGGCCGTGACCTGGTCAGCGGCCTGCCGAAGACGATCGTGGTGTCCGGTGCGGAGATCCGCAAGGCCACGGAGGAGCCGGTCAACACCATCGTCGACGCCGTCAAGACCACGCTCGACAAGTGCCCGCCGGAGCTGTCCGGCGACCTGATGGACCGCGGCATCGCGCTCACCGGCGGCGGCGCGCTGCTCAAGGGCATGGAAGAGCGGGTCAAGGCCGAGACGGGGATGCCCGTCCACCTCGTCGAGAACCCCCTCGACTCGGTGGCGCTCGGCTCGGGCAAGTGTGTCGAGGAGTTCGAGGCGCTGCACCAGGTGCTCGTGCCGGAGTCGCGGCGCTGATGAGAGAGTCGCGCCACGCCCGGCTGATCCTAGGCACGCTGCTCACGGTGGCGCTGGTCATCCTGACCGTCGACCACCGGGCGGGCGCGGCCTCACCTCTGTGGCCGCTGCGCGCGATGGGGTCCTGGTTCTTCGGCACGGTCGAGCAGGCCGGCGGCTCCGTGGTCCGGCCGGTCGGCGGCTTCTTCCACGCCATCGTCAACGCCCCCGGCGCCCAGGCCGAGCTCGACCGGGTCAAGGCCGAGAACGCCAAGCTGCGGGCCGGCCTGGCCGCGGGCCGGCTCGACGCCGCCCGGTCCGCGGAGTTGAAGCGCCTGCTCGGGATGGCGGGGCTCGGCGGCTACAAGATCGTGACGGCGAACGTGGTCGCCAGGCGCGGCCAGCCCGGCTTCGAGGACGCCGTCGAGATCGACGTCGGCACCAGTGACGGCGTACGCCCCGAGATGACCGTGCTCAACGAAGACGGGCTGGTCGGCCGGGTCATCCAGGCGTCCGCCGACACCTCGACCGTGGTGCTGATCAGCGACCCGGGCTCGGCCGCCGGCGCCAGGCTCGAAGGCGGTCAGGAGATCGGCGTCGTGCACGGGGTGGGGGAGTACGGGCGGCTTGTACGGTTCCGGCTGCTGGACTCGACGGCGGCGATCAACCGCGGCGGCCGCATCGTCAGCTTCGGTTCCCAGCGCGGCGCGCCGTACGTGCCCGGGGTGCCGATCGGGGTGATCGAGCGGGTGGAGGCGACGCCGGGCGAGCTGACCCGCATCGCGTATGCCAGGCCGTACGCCGACCTGACCGCGCTCGACGTGGTCGGCGTGGTGGTGGGGGCGCCCGCGAAGGACCCGAGGGACGCCGTGCTACCACCCAAGGAGGGGCCGGGATGATAGTCGGGTTGTGCGTGCTGGCGGCGGTGTTGTTGCAGGTCATGTTGGTCAATCGGCTGGCGTTGCCGGGAGGGGGCGCGCCCGACCTGGTGCTGCTGGCCGTGGTGGCGATGGCGCTGCTGCGTGGGCCCGTGGCGGGGACGGTGATCGGGTTCTGCGCCGGGCTGCTGGTCGACGTCGTGCCGCCGACGGCGCATCTGGTGGGACAGTACGCGTTCGTGTTCGCGCTGGTCGGCTATGTCGCCGGGCGGGGGGTCGGTGGGCCGGCCACCACCGTCGTCCTGTGCGTGCTGATGGCGCCGCTGGTGGCCGCCGCGCTCGGTGGCCTGATCGCGGATCCGCGGGTGACACTCTCGACTCTGACCGACCAGGTTCCGGTGACGGTCGTCTACACGCTGATCGTCTCGCCGCTGGTCATCTGGCTGATCTCCCGTGACAGGCCGCAGCCGAGGTTCCCCCAATGATCAGGATGCGGACCCGGTTGGTCGTGCTCCAGGTGATCGTGATGGCGGTGCTGGCGGTGCTCAGCCTGCGGCTGTGGCAGGTACAGGTGGTGCGGGGACAGGAGCTGGTCACCAGGGCCACGGAGACCAGGACGCGTTCGGTGATCGTGCCGGCCGTGCGCGGGCAGATACTCGACTCCTCCGGGCGGCCGCTGGTGCGCAACCAGACCTCGCTGGTCGTCTCGATCGACCGGACCGGGCTGATCAGGATGCCCGAGCAGGGCGTTCCGGTCCTGCGCAAGCTCGGTGAGGTGCTGGGCGAGCCGGTCAAGCAACTGCAGAAGCGCATCACGCCGTGCGGGCCCGGGGTGAGCAAGCCCTGCTGGACCGGCTCGCCGTACCAGCCGATCCCGGTGGAGGAGCGGGCGGACACCCGCGAGGCGCTGCAGATCCTGGAGCGGCAGGAGGAGTTCCCCGGCGTCTCCGCCGAGGTGCAGTCCGTCAGGCAGTACCCCGGTGGCAAGGCCGGCGCGCAGATGCTCGGCTACCTGCAGCCGGTCACCGCGGCCGAGCTGGAGAAGCGCGAAGGGTTGAAGGCCGCCTTCTCCGGCGTCGATCTGGTCGGGCGCGACGGGCTCGAGTACATCTACGACGACGAGTTGCGCGGCAAGGCCGGGCTGCGCCGGGTGCAGGTCGACAGGATGGGCAAGGCCATCGGGGTGGAGGAGCAGGTGGCGCCCATCAGTGGCGACACGCTGGTCACCAGCATCGACGCCCGGGTGCAGACCCTGGCCGAGGAGGCGTTGCGGCACGCGATGAAGAACGCCCCCAAGGCGGACGGCGCCGCCGCGGTCGTGCTCGAACCCAAGACCGGGCGGGTGCTCGCGCTGGCCAGCGCGCCCGGCTACGACCCGGCCGTCTGGGCGGGCGGCATCTCGGACCGCGGCTACCAGCGGCTGCTGTCGGACTCCACGGGCAAGCCGCTGGTGTCGCGGGCGCTCAACGGGATGTTCGCGCCCGGCTCGACGTTCAAGGTGTCGTCGGTGACCTCGATGCTGCGGGCCGGATACCCGTTGAACGGCACCTACGACTGCCCGGGGGCGGTCATGGTGGGTGACCGGGCCTTCCACAACTTCCACGGCATCGGCCTCGGCACCATGAACCTGCACACCGCGCTGGTCAAGTCGTGCGACACGATCTTCTACACCGCGGGCTACGCCCAGTGGCTCAAGGACGGCGGGCTCAATCCCAAGAAGGCGCCGAAGGAGGTGTTCGCCAACACGGCCAGGGGGTTCGGGTTCGGCAAGCCGACGGGCATCGACCTGCCGGGCGAGTCGGCCGGGCGCATCCCCGACCGTGCCTGGAAGAAGAACATGTGGGCTCAGACCAGCGGCAACAGTTGCCGGCGCGCCAAGACCGGCTACCCGGAGGTGGCCGACAAGTCGCGGGCGGAGTTCCTCAAGCGGCTGGCCAACGAGAACTGCCTCGAAGGCTTCCTGCTGCGGGCGGGCGACTCGGCCAACTTCTCGATCGGCCAGGGCGACGTGCTGGTGACGCCGCTCCAGCTGGCCAGGGCGTACGCGGCGCTGGTCAGTGACGGGAAGCTGCGCAGCCCGCGCATCGGCTGGGCGACGGTCCGGCCCGATGGCGCGCTGGTCAGACGGATCGACGTGCCGGTGGTCGGCGAGTTGCCGCTGTCGAAGAAGGAACGCCTCTACATCAAGGACGCGCTCAGCGACGTGCCCTCCGACGGCACCGCGGCGGGGGCGTTCGCCGGCTTCCCGATGGACAAGGTGCGGATCGGCGGTAAGACCGGCACCGCGGAAGTGTGGGGCAAGGAGGACACCTCCTGGTTCGCCTCGTTCGCGCCGACCAACGATCCGCGCTTCGTCGTGGTCGTGATGGTCTCGCAGGGCGGGATGGGTGCCTCCACCGCTGCGCCCGCCGCGCGGGAGATCTACGAGGGCATCTTCGGCTTCGGTAAACACGGCAAACCCGCGCTGCCCGGGGGCCGGCCGGTGTCCAAGCTGCCGAAGATCGCGGCCGACGGCACAGTGGCTGATGGCACAGGGGCGGACGGCACCGTGACGGACGGCACGGTCACCGACGGCACGGTGGCGGGCAAGACGGGGACACGCACCACGGTGGTGGACAGCACAGGGGAGGGCGGCACGGGCAAGGACACCAAGGGGGAGGGCGTCACGGAGGCAGGGGGATGATGGACCGCACGCTGATGGGCGGGCGGCGCTCGTTCGCCCGGCGGGCGGTGGGCGCGCAGTCGGCCATGTGGCGGCTCGACGGGGTGATGCTGGTCGCGGTCGCCGCGCTCTGTGTGATCGGCACGCTGCTGGTCTGGTCCTCGACCCGCACCTGGGCGCCCGGCTCGACGGGACTGGTCAAGAAGCACCTGCTCAACGTCGTCATCGGGACGCTGCTGTGCTCGGCGGTGACCGTGATCGACCATCGCGCGATACGGGCGTACGCGCCGCTGGCGTTCCTGCTCTCCCTGGCCGGGCTGGGGCTGGTGATCACGCCGCTGGGTGCGACGATCAACGGCTCGCACTCGTGGATCCTGCTGGGCGGCGGCTTCGCCGTGCAGCCGTCGGAGTTCGCCAAGCTCGGGCTGCTGCTCATCATCGCGATGCTGCTGGCCCAGCCCGGCGAGGGCAGCGATCGGCCGCGCGGGCTGGACGTCGGGTTCGCGCTGTTCGCCGCGGTGCTGACGATGGGGCTGGTGATGTTGCAGCCCGACCTCGGCACCACGCTCGTGCTGGCCGTGATCACGGCCGCCGGGCTGGTGATCGCGGGAGTGCGCAAGAGGTGGATCATCCTGCTGACGCTGATCGCCGGAGCCGGGGTGTTCTGCGTGTTCGCGTTCCAGATGCTGGAGCCGTACCAGGTCGCGCGGTTCACCGCCTTTCTCGATCCGCGCGTCGATCCGCGCGGGGTCGGCTACAACAGCACGCAGTCGCTGATCGCCATCGGCTCGGGGCAGCTGTTCGGCAAGGGGTTGTTCGACGGCGGGCAGACGACCGGCCGGTTCGTGCCCGAGCAGCACACCGACTTCATCTTCACGGTCGCGGGAGAGGAGTTCGGGTTCCTCGGCTCGCTCACCGTGGTGCTGCTGCTCGGCGTGGTGCTGGTGCGCGGGCTGAGGATCGCGAGGCTGTGCGACGACAGGTTCGGCACGCTCGTGGCGGGGATGATCGTGTGCTGGCTGGCGTTCCAGACGTTCGTCAACATCGGCATGACCATCGGCATCATGCCGATCACCGGGCTGCCGCTGCCGTTCGTCTCCTACGGCGGGACGGCCACGTTCGCGAATCTCATCTCGATCGGGCTGCTTCAGTCGATCAGAATCCGCGAACAGACGTTTAATTAGAAGTATGTTTCTGGCCTACTGCGACGAGTGCGAGGAGCGCTTCCTCCTGCCCGCCAGCCATGTCACAGCCGTGCACAACCTCGCCAGCGGTGTCATCGCCGTGGAGCTGACCTGCTACGAGGGACATAAGATCATCGTTCTCAGCGGGAACGACATCGACATCCCTGGACCTGCCACGGTCTGAGCGCCGCTACCCTGGGTGCTATGACTGTCGAGTCGATTTTCCCCCGCCTGGAAGCGCTGCTGCCCAAGGTGCAGAAGCCCATCCAGTATGTCGGGGGTGAGCTTAACTCGACCGTGAAGGACTGGGATGCCGCCGATGTGCGGTGGGCGCTCATGTATCCGGACGCGTACGAGGTCGGGCTGCCCAACCAGGGCGTCGCGATCCTCTACGAGATCCTCAACGAGTTGCCCGCCACGCTGGCCGAGCGGACCTATGCCGTCTGGCCCGACCTCGAGGCGCTGATGCGCGCCGAGGGCATACCGCAGTTCACCGTGGACGCCCATCGGCCGGTGCGCGCCTTCGACGTGCTCGGCCTGTCGTTCTCCACGGAGCTCGGCTACACCAACATGCTCAACGCGCTCGACCTGGCGGGCATCCCGCTGCTGGCCGTCGATCGGGGCGACGACGATCCGATCGTGCTGGCGGGCGGCCACGCGGCCTTCAACCCCGAGCCGATCGCCGACTTCCTCGACGCGGCCGTGCTCGGCGACGGCGAGCAGATCGCGATCGCCATCTCCGAGGTCATCCGCGAGTGGAAGGCCGAGGGCAGCCCCGGCGGGCGCGACGAGCTGCTCATGCGGCTGGCCGAGTCCGGCGGCGTCTACGTGCCGAAGTTCTACGACGTCGACTACCACCCCGACGGCCGCATCAAGCGGGTCGCGCCCAACAGGTCCGACGTCCCGTGGCGAGTGCACAAGCACACGGTCATGGACCTCGACGAGTGGCCCTATCCGAAGAAGCCGCTGGTCCCGCTGGCCGAGACCGTGCACGAGCGGTTCAGTGTGGAGATCTTCCGCGGCTGCACGCGCGGCTGCCGCTTCTGCCAGGCGGGCATGATCACCCGCCCGGTCCGCGAGCGGTCGATCACCACGATCGGCGCCATGGTCGAGAACGGCATCAAGGAGTCCGGCTTCAACGAGGTCGGCCTGCTGTCGCTGTCGTCCGCCGACCACTCCGAGATCGGCGAGGTGGCCAAGGGCCTGGCCGACCGCTACGAGGGCACCAACACCTCGCTGTCCCTGCCCTCGACCCGGGTCGACGCGTTCAACATCGATCTGGCCAACGAGTTCTCCAGGAACGGCCGGCGCTCCGGCCTGACCTTCGCCCCCGAGGGCGGGTCCGAGCGGATGCGCAGGGTGATCAACAAGATGGTCACCGAGGAAGACCTGATCCGCACCGTCACCACCGCCTACTCGCAGGGCTGGCGGCAGGTCAAGCTCTACTTCATGTGCGGGCTGCCCACCGAGACCGACGAGGACGTGCTCGGCATCGCCGACCTGGCCAAGAAGGTCATCAAGGCGGGTCGGGAGATCACCGGCTCGCGCGACATCCGGTGCACCGTCTCCATCGGCGGATTCGTGCCCAAGCCGCACACGCCGTTCCAGTGGGCGAGCCAGGCCGACCACGAGACCGTCGACCGGCGGCTCAAGGCGCTGCGTGACTCGCTGCGCGGCGACAAGAATTACGGCCGGGCCATCGGCTTCCGCTACCACGACGGCAAGCCGTCGATCGTGGAGGGCCTGCTGTCGCGCGGCGACCGCCGGGTCGGCGCGGTGATCCGGGCCGTCTGGGAGGACGGCGGGCGCTTCGACGGCTGGAGCGAGCACTTCTCCTACGAGCGCTGGATGGCCTCGGCCGAGAAGGCCGGCGTCGACGTCGACTGGTACACCGTGCGAGAGCGCGAGGAGAACGAGGTCCTGCCGTGGGACCACCTCGACGCCGGGCTCGACCGCGAATGGCTCTGGCAGGACTGGCAGGAGGCCGTGTCCGGGACCGAGGTCGAGGACTGCCGCTGGACTCCGTGCTACGACTGCGGCGTCTGCCCGACCATGGGCACGGACATTCAGATCGGCCCGACAGGTAAGAAACTCCTTCCTCTCACGGTGGTCTAGGCGCGCTGAGTGCGCGGTCCGTGCCTGGCCGTACATGATCCGGGACGGTGCGGCTCCGGAGCGGCATATCCTGAGACGAAGGAACTCTTACACGGGAAGGACGACCAGCTCTGAAACCTGTTCCCGATGGGCCTCCGCCCGCGCCTACGGTGCAGCGCCTGCGTGTGCGCTACGCCAAGCGCGGACGCCTGCGCTTCACCAGCAGCCGCGACATCTCACGGGCCGTCGAGAGGGCGGTCCGCCGTTCCGGCATTCCGGTGGCTTTCAGTGCGGGCTTCTCACCCCATCCGAAGATCTCCTACGCGGGTGCGGTGCCGACCGGCGTCGCCAGCGAAGCCGAATATCTTGAGATCGGCGTCACGAAACCGTGCGAACCTGGACGGATACGTGATGACTTGGACGGCTCGCTGCCGCCCGGTCTCGACGTGCTCGACGTCGTAGAGGCCACCGTTGGTGGGCTGGCCGACCGCTTGGAGGCATCTGAGTGGGATGTGCGGTTGCCCGGCGCCGACTGGGAGCTCGCGGAGACGGCGGTGGCGAAATTCCTCGCCGCCGAGGCCGTGGAGGTCGAACGCCTGACCAAGAAGGGGCCCCGACGCTTCGACGCCCGGGAGGCGGTGTTGAGGCTCGAGGTGCCCGAGGGGACAGACAGAACCGCAGCTCAGGTGCCCGGACAGTCGTGTGTCATACTGCGCATGGTTGTTCGGCACGTGATTCCTGCCGTACGACCCGACGATGTGCTCACAGGGCTACGCCTTGTGGCCGACTTCGCGCCGCCGGTTCCCCCCGAGGTGACCAGGCTGGCGCAGGGGCCGCTTGACGCCAGCACCGGTGCGCTTGCCGACCCGCTCGACCTGGACCGCGACATTACGCGCGGCGGCGAGGCGGGTTCGGCGGGTGAGCACGTCGACGGTTAAGGACGTGCCTTGCGTGAGCGGGGTACGACCGCTGACAGGACTTGGCGCCTGCGCCCCTACCGAGGGGCGCGGGCGGACAACGAGACACGAGAGCTCCTGCGCGGCGCGGCGACGCGCCCGGGAGCTGACGGGAGAGCGCCCGCATGCTCGAGAACGAGCCCCAGGGCGGGGCCAATGGCCCCGGCGGGGAGACAACTGAACAGCCCACGGTGACCAGGCGTCGCCGTTCCGCGAGCCGGCCGGCGGGACCGCCGCCCGAGCTGCCCGACGAGCCGTCGCCCACGATGACAGCAACGGTCCCGGCCGAGCCGGTGAGCCCGGTCGAGACCGCCGTGGCCCAGGCCGCGAATGACGTCGTGGCGCAGGCCACCGATGGCGCTGTGGCACAAGCTACCGATATCGCTGCCGAGGAGAAGCCCAAGAGGGCCACGAGGACTCGGTCGACGGCGACGACGACGCGCCGCCGTACGAGCAAGAAGGCCGTGGAGGCCGACGGCGAGGTCGCGGAGAGCGCGCAGGACACCAGCGGTGGGGTCCCTGAGAGCGTAACCGCCACCAGCGATGCGGTCGTGAGCACTCCAGAAGCGGCTGAGGGGGGCGAGCAGGCCGTCGAGGCCGCTCCCGCCAAGCGTCGCCGCACCCGCAAGAAGACAGAGCCTGAGGAGGCCGCTCAGAGCGTCGAGGCGGAGTCGGGGCGGTCCGCCGAGGTCGCGGCGGGCGCCGGTGAGGTGGCCGCCGAGCGGTCCGGCAGCGCCGACGCCGATGAGGACGTCATCGAGCTCCTGCCCGAGGACGAGCCGCTGGACGACGAGCCCGCCGGCGAGGACCTCGACGAGGACGACCGGCCGAGTCTGCTGGCCGACCCGTTCGGCCTGTCCGCGCGGACGCAGCGCCAGCAGGGCACCGCGTTCCAGCGCCCGGCCGCCATCTTCGCGCCGCTGTTCCAGGCCCCGGACCCGACCCAGGCCAAGCCCGCCGCGACCCGGCGTCCCGAGCCACAGCCGCAGCCCGAGCCGCCGGCCCCCGAGCCCGAGGAGGCCGCGGAGGCGGTCACGGACGAGGAGGCCGACACCGCCGACGACGAGCAGGAGGAGGAGGGCGGCGGCCGCCGCCGCCGTCGCCGCCGTGGCGGAAGGGGCCGTGGCAAGGCGCGCGAGCGTGACGACTCCGACGAGGAGTCCGACGAGTCCGAGGACGAGCAGGGCGACGAGCCTCAGGAAGAAGAGGCGTCCAGCTCCCGCCGGCGGCGCCGGCGCAGGCGTCGCGGTGCCGACGACGGCGCCGAGCCCGCGGTCGACGACCCGCCCAACACCGTCGTGCGCATCCGCGCGCCCCGCACGGGCCGCGCCGCCGCGCACGACGTCTCCGCCGACGGCGTGCAGAGCGTGCGCGGCTCCACCAGGCTCGAGGCCAAGAAGCAGCGCCGTCGTGAGGGCCGCGAGCTCGGCCGCCGGCGTCCGCCGATCATCACCGAGTCGGAGTTCCTGGCCAGGCGTGAGTCGGTCGACCGGATGATGGTGGTGCGTCGCCAGGGCGACCGGACCCAGATCGCGGTGCTGGAGGACGGCGTGCTCGTCGAGCACTACGTCAACCGCGAGGCCAGCCAGTCCTACGTCGGCAACGTCTACCTCGGCAAGGTCCAGAACGTGCTGCCGTCGATGGAGGCAGCCTTCGTCGACATCGGCAAGGGCCGCAACGCCGTCCTGTACGCCGGCGAGGTCAACTTCGACACCGCGGGGCT
This sequence comes from Nonomuraea guangzhouensis, assembly GCF_019396345.1. GTDB lineage: Bacteria > Actinomycetota > Actinomycetes > Streptosporangiales > Streptosporangiaceae > Nonomuraea > Nonomuraea guangzhouensis. The sequence continues at coordinate 15,705 of NZ_JAHKRM010000013.1, forward strand.
GGAAGGCCAGCCCAAGCGCATCGAGGCGGCGCTGAAGTCCGGCCAGTCGGTGCTGGTGCAGGTCACCAAGGACCCGATCGGCCACAAGGGCGCCCGCCTGACGTCGCAGATCAGCCTGCCGGGCCGCTACCTGGTCTACGTGCCCGACGGCTCGATGACCGGCATCAGCCGCAAGCTGCCCGACAAGGAGCGCACCCGGCTCAAGAGCATCCTGAAGAAGGTCATGCCCGAGAACGCCGGCGTCATCGTGCGTACGGCCGCGGAGGGCGCTTCGGAGGACGAGCTGGCCCGCGACGTGGCCCGCCTGTCGGCGCAGTGGGAGAACATCCAGAAGAAGGCCAAGTCGGCCAGTCCGCCCGAGCTGCTCTCGGCGGAGCCGGACCTGACCGTCCGGGTGGTCCGCGACGTCTTCAACGAGGACTTCACCTCGCTGGTCGTGCAGGGCGAGGAGGCATGGCAGACGGTCGACGAGTACGTCAAGTACGTCGCGCCGCACCTCGGCGAGCGCCTGGCCAAGTGGGACACCGAGCAGGGCGACGTGTTCGAGTCGTACCGGATCGACGAGCAGCTCAGCAAGGCGATGGACCGGAAGGTCTGGCTGCCCAGCGGCGGCTCGCTGGTGATCGACCGCACCGAGGCGATGAGCGTCGTCGACGTCAACACCGGCAAGTTCACCGGGCAGGGCGGCAACCTCGAAGAGACCGTCACCCGCAACAACCTGGAGGCGGCGGAGGAGATCGTCCGCCAGCTCAGGCTCCGCGACATCGGCGGCATCATCGTGATCGACTTCATCGACATGGTGCTGGAGTCCAACCGTGACCTGGTGCTGCGGCGGCTGCTGGAGTGCCTGGCGCGCGACAGGACCAAGCACCAGGTGGCTGAGGTGACTTCTCTGGGCCTGGTCCAGATGACGCGTAAGCGGGTCGGTCAGGGGCTGCTGGAGGCGTTCTCGACGCCGTGTGACTGCTGCAACGGGCGGGGTCTGATCGTCTCCACGGAGCCGGTCGAGGCCAAGCCGGAGCCACGCGGCACCCAGGGCAAGATGGCCATCGAGAAGGCGGTCTCGGACAAGGTCTCCGCGGCCAAGGACTCGGGCAGCCGTGATACCGTGACCGATGCGCTTGAAGACGTCCCGGCTGAGGACGACCAGGCGGGTCAGACTTCCGGCAGGGGGCGGCGACGCTCCCGCCGAGCCAAGTCAGCCGAGTAGCCAGGCGCTCCCGCAAGGGAGCGCTCCTCGGAGGACTACCCCGACGATCCGTCCGGTTCGACCAGGGCACCGTTAATCCGGTACTCTTGAGAATCGGTGCGTCCAGCGGCGTGCCCTGTTCGCGCGCCTACTCGGTTCGTCGGTTCCAGACAGCACCGAATGCCGGGCGCAGCATTCAGAAGTCAGTAGAAGGGTTCCGCGGTGTACGCGATCGTTCGTTGCGGCGGCAGGCAGCAGAAGGTCTCCGTCGGTGACGTCCTCGAGGTGGACAAGGTCGCCGGCGAGGTCGGCTCTTCGGTTTCGCTGCCCACGGTGCTCGTCGTCAACGACGGCGATGTGACCACGGAGGCGGGCAAGTTCATGGTGAGCGCCGAGATTCTCGGTGAGACCAAGGGCCCGAAGATCCGCATCCTCAAGTACAAGAACAAGACCGGTTACAAGAAGCGCCAGGGTCACCGTCAGCGGTACACCCAGGTGAAGATCACCGGTATCGACCAGGCCTGAGCGGGAGTTAGAGAGATGGCACACAAGAAGGGCGCGTCGTCCACCCGGAACGGCCGTGACTCCAACGCGCAGCGCCTGGGCGTCAAGCGCTTCGGCGGCCAGCTGGTCAACGCGGGCGAGATCATCGTCCGGCAGCGTGGCACGCACTTCCACCCCGGTGACAACGTCGGGCGCGGTGGCGACGACACGCTGTTCGCGCTGTCCGCCGGCCACGTGCAGTTCGGTCTCAAGCGCGGACGTCGCGCCGTGAGCATCGTTCCGGTGGCGGAGTAGATTTTCTAGAGTTTCCTGCTCAGGGGCGGATCGGGTTCTCGATCCGCCCCTGAGTGCGTTTTCACGGTGTCCGGCTCTCGCGCACCGTGACATACGCGTTCTTGGCCCCGGTCCGTGGACTGGGCTATGTGATGGGCCTTGATCGGCCTAGGAGGAGGGGCCGGGATGGCTGACTTTGTGGACCAAGTGGTGCTGCACATCAAGGCCGGTGACGGGGGCAACGGGTGTGCGTCCGTCCACCGGGAGAAGTTCAAGCCGCTGGGCGGGCCCGACGGCGGTAACGGCGGGCGCGGCGGCGCGGTGATCCTTGAGGTGGATCCCAACACCTCCACGCTGCTCGAATACCACCACAGGCCACATCGCAAGGCCGACAACGGCAAGCAGGGCCAAGGGTCCAACCGGGACGGGGCCAACGGCGGGGATGTGATCATTCCCGTGCCCAACGGAACGGTCGTCAAGGACGCCGCCACCGGCGAGGTGATCGTCGACCTGGTGGGCGTCGGGACCCGGTACGTGATCGCCGAAGGCGGCTACGGCGGGCTCGGTAACGCGGCGCTGGCCTCCACGAAGCGTAAGGCGCCCGGGTTCGCGCTGCTCGGGGAGCCGGGGGACGCGCTCGACGTCATGCTGGAGCTCAAGAGCGTCGCCGACGTGGCGCTCGTCGGGTTCCCCAGCGCGGGGAAGTCGTCGCTGATCGCGGCCCTGTCCGCGGCCCGGCCGAAGATCGCCGACTACCCGTTCACCACCCTGATCCCGAACCTGGGCGTGGTGACCGCGGGTGAGACCGTGTTCACCGTGGCCGACGTGCCGGGGCTGATCCCGGGGGCGTCGCAGGGCAAGGGGCTCGGGCACGAGTTCCTGCGCCACGTCGAGCGGTGTGACATGCTCGTTCATGTCATCGACTGCGCCACCATGGAGCCGGGACGCGACCCGATCACCGACTACCAGGTGATCGAGGCCGAGCTCGAGGCGTACGGCAAGCTCGAGGACCGCCCCCGCATCGTCGTCCTGAACAAGGCCGACGTGCCCGACGCCCGTGAGCTGGCCGAGCTGGTCAGGGGCGAGTTCGAGGAGCGGGGGCTGAAGGTGTTCACCGTCTCGGCCGCCACCCACGACGGGCTGCGGGAGCTGACGTTCGCGATGGGCGAATGGGTGGCCGCCGCCAGGGCCGCCAAGCCCATCGAAGAGCCCACGCGCCTGGTGCTCAGGCCTAAGCAGCTCGGCGAGGCCGGGTTCAAGGTCCGCCGGGTCAACGACAACCTCTTCCAGGTGACCGGCGAGAAGCCCGAACGCTGGATCAGGCAGACCGACTTCACCAACGACGAGGCCGTCGGCTACCTGGCCGACCGGCTGGAGCGGCTCGGTGTGGAGGAGCAGCTGGTCAAGGCGGGGGCCACCGCGGGCGCCGAGGTCGTCATCGGGTCGATGGAGGGCGGCTACGTCTTCGACTGGCAGCCCACGCTCAACGCCGAGTCCGTACGACAGGGACCGCGCGGCTCCGACAACAGGTTCGGCTAGAGACACCGCGGACCCCGGCGGGGAGCGGGGAAACCGGGCGGAGGCGGGTGGCCGGGCTCCGATAGGCTTCGTAGCGTGCGGGAACAGATCAGCTCAGCGTCAAAGGTCGTCGTCAAGGTCGGTTCGTCGTCGCTCACCACCCCTCAGGGGACGATCGACGTCGACCGGGTCGACGCCCTGGTCGACGTGCTGGCCGCCCGCCGCCGCGCCGGGACGCACCTGGTCCTGGTCTCCTCGGGGGCGATCGCGGCGGGCCTCGGCCCGCTGGGGCTGCCCGCGCGCCCCCGTGACCTGGCCACCCAGCAGGCCGCCGCGTCCGTCGGCCAGGGCGTGCTGGTCGCCCGCTACACCTCCTCCTTCGCCCGCTACAGCCTGCGCGTCGGACAGGTGCTGCTGACCGCCGACGACATGATGCGCCGCGCCCACCACGCCAACGCCCAGCGCACCCTCAACCGGCTGCTGGAGCTCGGCATCGTGCCGATCGTCAACGAGAACGACACCGTCGCCACCGACGAGATCCGCTTCGGCGACAACGACCGCCTGGCCGCCCTGGTCGCCCACCTCATCCACGCCGACGCGCTGGTCCTGCTCTCCGACGTCGACGCCCTCTACGACGGCCCGCCGAGCCGCAGCGGGTCGCGGCGGCTGGCCGAGATCCGCGGCCCCGAAGACCTGGTCGGCGTCGAGCTGGGCAAGAACGGCGCGGCCGTCGGCACCGGCGGCATGGTCACCAAGGTGCAGGCCGCCAGGATCGCCACCGGCGCGGGGGTGCCCGTCGTGCTGACAGCCGCCGCGCACGCCGCCCAGGCGCTGGCCGGGGCCGATGTCGGGACCTATTTCCACCCGGGCGGCCGGCACCCCGGCACCCGGCTGCTCTGGCTCGCCCACGCGACCACGGGACGCGGGCGGCTGCTGCTTGACGACGGCGCGGTGGAGGCCATCGTCGCCAGGCGCAAGTCGTTGCTGCCCGCCGGAGTCACCTCGGTGGAGGGCGACTTCGCGGCCGGAGACCCGGTGGACCTGTGCGGGCCGCGCGGCGCGGTGGTGGCGCGCGGGCTCGTCAACTTCGACGCGGGAGAGATCCCCGGGCTGCTCGGCCGCTCGACCCGGGAGCTGGGCAACGAGCTCGGTCCGGAATACGAACGCGAGCTGATCCACCGCGACGACATCGTCATACTGGAAGCCCACAACTAGTAAGCAGCCGGGGCGCTGTCAGCACCCCGCGGAGGAGCGTGTGATGTCCGAGGAGTTCCTGAAGGTCGCCCGCGCGGCGCGAGAGGCCGCCGCCGAGCTGGCCCCGCTGCCGCGGGCGCCCAAGGACCGGGCGTTGCGCGCCATCGCCGACGCGCTCGTCGCCCACACCGCCGAGATCGTCGAGGCCAACGCCAAGGACGTGGCGCAGGCCCGGGAGCAGGGCACACCCGAAGCCATGATCGACCGGCTGCGCCTCGACGCACGCCGGATCCAGGCCATCGCCGAGGCCGTCCACCAGGTGGCCGACCTGCCCGACCCCGTCGGCGAGGTGATCCGCGGCAGCACGCTGCCCAACGGCCTGGAGCTGCGCCAGCTCAGGGTGCCGCTGGGCGTGATCGGCATCATCTACGAGGGCCGCCCCAACGTCACCGTCGACGCCGCCGCGCTCTGCCTCAAGAGCGGCAACGCGGCGCTGCTCAGGGGCTCCTCCAGTGCCTATTCCTCCAACACCGTGCTGGTGCGGGTCATGCAGGAGGCGCTGGAGCGCACTGAGGTGCCCTCCGGGGCGGTGCAGCTCGTGCCCGGTCTCACGCGTGACTCCGTCAAGGAGCTGATGCGGGCCCGCGGCCTGGTCGACGTGCTGATCCCGCGCGGTGGCGCGTCGCTGATCAACTCGGTGGTCGAGGAGTCGACGGTCCCGGTGATCGAGACCGGCGTCGGCAACTGCCACGTGTACATCGACGCCGACGCCGACCTGGACCTGGCCGTCGACATCCTGATCAACGCCAAGGCGCAGCGGCCGTCGGTGTGCAACGCGGCCGAGACGTTCCTGGTCCACGCCGGGGTCGCCGACGCGTTCGTGCCCAGGGCGCTCCAGGCGCTCAAGGACGCGGGCGTGACCGTGCACGGCGACGACCGGATCGCCGCCTACGGCGAGGTCGAGCCGGCCACGGAGGACGACTTCCTCGCCGAATACCTCTCGCTCGACATCGCCGCCGCCGTCGTCGGCTCGCTGGAGGAGGCCGTCGCCCACATCCGGCGCTACGGCTCTGGGCACACCGATGCCATCGTCACCCGGTCGCAGCAGGCGGCGCGCAGGTTCGTGTCGCTGGTCGACTCGGCGGCCGTGGCGGTCAACGCCTCGACCCGGTTCACCGACGGCGCCGAGTTCGGGTTCGGCGCGGAGATCGGCATCTCCACCCAGAAGCTGCACGCGCGTGGCCCGATGGGCCTGCCCGAGCTGACGTCCACCAAATGGGTCTACACCGGCGAAGGGCATCTACGCACATCAGCCGGTACGGTCATTCCCCGGTCAGGCGCCTGACGAGATTGGGCAGCGGCGGCGTGTCGGTGTGACCGGTCAGCGGAGGAGCTCGGTTGACTGGACCTCATGGAGATGGTCATCGCCCTGGCCTGCTCGGCCGCGGTGCTGTTCGGCGCGGACCGGCTGCTGCTCTGGCTGGAGAGCCGCGGCCACGTCCACTGGCGAAGGAAGGGCCGCGAAAACCTGTCGGCGCAACCCTCGACCGAGCTCGACAGCATGCTGTCCGAGCAACCTCGCCAATAAAGCTTCGGCGCGCCGCACGCGCTGTGAGCGTTCCCAGCGCTAGGGTTGTGTCCCTTATGGGCGCGCCGGGCGGGGAGGGACGGTGACCAAGCTCGGCAAGGTCGGGCCGTACACCCTGCTTGAGAGGCTCGGCCGGGGCGGTATGGGCGAGGTTTACCTCGCCAGCTCCCGCCGTGGCGAGCGGGTCGCCCTCAAGGTCCTGCACGAGCTGGCCGAAGACCACTCCATGCGGGTCAGGCTCGAACGCGAGGTCCGGGCCCTGCGCCGGGTCGAGAGCCCGTACGTGGCCAAGGTGCTCGACGCCGACCTGTCGTGCGACCGGCCCTACCTCGTCATGGAGCACATCGAGGGCTCCACGCTGCTCGATCGGGTCCGGCACAGCGGCCCGCTCAACATGGCGCAGCTGGTCGAGCTGGCGCAGGGCATCGCCACCGCGCTCGCGATCATCCACGCGGCCGGGGTGGTGCACCGCGACCTCAAGCCCGCCAACATCCTCATGGGCGCCGAGGGCCCGGTCCTCATCGACTTCGGCATCGCGCAGGTGCACGACGCCACCCGGCTCACCATGACCGGCACCTTCCTCGGCACACCCGGCTACACGGCGCCCGAGATCTTCGCCGACGAGCAGGTCGATTCGCCCGCCGACATCCACGCGTGGGCGGCGACGGTGGCGTTCGCGGCGACCGGGCGGCCGACGTTCGGGCGGGGGACGGCCGAGGCGCAGATGTACGCGGTGCTCAACGGGCAGGCCGACCTCAAGGGCGTGCCGGTGGCGCTGCTGTCGCTGGTGCGGGCCGCGCTGAACCGCGAGCCGGGCAAGCGCCCGACGGCCGCGCTGCTCGCCGACCGCCTGTCCCGGCTGGCCAAGGTGACCAGCCCGCCCGAGCCCGATCCCGCCCGCGCGGTGTCCTCGGCCGAGGAGGGCGCCGCGGTACGCGGCCGGACCGGCGAAGAGGCCAAGCCGCGCACGCGTACGGCGGAGGACGTCAAGCCGCGCGGCCGCACCGGTGAAGAGGCCAAGCCACGTAGCCGGACCGGTGAGGAGGCCAAGCCACGCACCCGTACGGCTGACGACGGGAAGGTTCCCGCGCCGCGTACGCGGTCGAACGCGGACGGGAAGGTCCCGGCGCCTCGAGGCCGTACGAACTCGGACGGAAAGGTGCCCGCTCCCCGGGGCCGGATGGCCACGGACGGAAAGAGCGCCGTGCTGCGGAGCCGTACGGGCGAGGGCGTGAAGGCCACGCCCGTACGGAGCCGCGCGCGGGCCGTGACCGGGAAGCCCCGGACGGCGGGCACCCGCGACACCGGGGTCAGGTCGGAGTCGGGCACCACCGCGTTGCCCGCGGGCAACGCGGCGCTGCTGCTGCTCGCTGTGCTGGCCGTGCCGTGTGTGGTGGCGTCGGTGATCTGGCCGATCGCGACGATCGGGATCACCGCCGTGTTCGTGTTGCTGACCAGGACGCTCTGGATGAGCCACTGGATGGTCAGGAAGCGCGTGTCACGCCGGGTCAGGGTGACCCTGCGCGTGGTGCTCTTCCCGTTCGCGTTCGCCGGGGCGACCGCGACCGCCGTGGCATGGCCGGGCGTGCCCGTCGCGATGGCGGCGGGTGGCGCGCTCTGGCTGATCGGTGGCGGTCAGATCGACTCCGACTGGTGGCAGCAGCCCGCGCCGGTCACCGCCGCGGGCGTCGTGTTCGGGATGCTGTGCGGCGGCATCACCGGACGCGAGATCGAGCGGGTCGGCGCTCGTCTGCCGGACCTGCGCAGGGAAGGGCTGCGCGCACTGGCCGTGCTGGGCGGGTTCGTCGCCCTGTGCGCGGCGGCGGTGCGCGCTATCGCGTTGCTTCTGTGACTAGCTGAACGCTGGTGTGACTGCTGAGGCTAGCCTTGGCCACCGTCGCGGCGGGAGAAGCGGTTGAAGATGCGCTCGCCCGCGTTGACCGCGCCCTCTGCCACGTCGCGCAGCACGCCGATGAACGGATCCTGCGACTGGGACCACGACGCGCGGTAGGACTCGGCCGCGGCCTTGATCTCGTCGGTGACGCGGGCGTTCGGGTCGTCCTCCCTGCGCGGGTAGTCGCCGCCGAGGATGCGCTCGTACTCGCCGCCGCGGTGCCACTTGTCGAGCTCGGCCACGCGCACCACGGCGAACGGGTGAGTGGTGCCGAGCAGGTTGAGCACCTTGAGGAAGCCGTCGCGAAGGTCGCCCGCGGTGTCGTATTCCGCGTACTGCTCCAGGAAGGCCTCGATGTTCATCTCGTGGGTGTAGGCGCCGCCGGCCAGCTTCATCAGCGCGCGCTTGGCCGCGTCGGGGTCCTGGCCGGTGAGCAGGCCGCCGCGGTCGGAGGAGAGCTCCGACTTGCGGTACCACTCCTCCAGGCCCGCGACGATCGCGCGCAGGCCGATGTAGCCGAGCGGGATCCAGGCGACGCGGGTGGCCAGGCGGGTGAGGATGTCGAGCATCGTCCGGTAGACGGCGTGACCCGACAGGATGTGCGAGGTCTCGTGTCCGATGACGAAGCGCTGCTCCTCCTCGTTCATGAGGTTGAGCAGGCCGGTGGTCACGACGATGAACGGGTCGTCGAAGCCGATGGCCTTGGCCTGGACCTGCGGGTCCTGCTGAACGTAGATCTCGGGGATCCGGTGCAGGTCGAGGACATAGGCGGCATCGCGCCCCATGTCGTAGAGAGAGCGGAACTGGGTCTCGCTCACGCGCACGGCCGACGCCAGATACATCAGGCGCAGGCGGCGCTCACTGATGAGGCCGGACATCTGCTTGAGAACCGTGTCGAACCCACTCAACTTACGCAGAGCGACCAGCGCGGACCGGTCTGCGGGGTGTTCGTAGGCACGAGACGAGATGCCGGGCAGTTGGACGCGGTTTCGGTCCGGGGTGGTCGTCATGCCCGGCATGCTACGTCGGGAGCCGGGACGATGCGCGTTCATCTTTACGTTCGTCACCGTGGAGGTCGGCGGGGGGTCCCATGATGGTGTCGGATAGCTTCCGCGTAGGGTCCTTTCATGATGAACGCGCCGAGTGTCCAGGGATTGCGACGCGTGGGTGTGATGGGCGGGACGTTCGACCCGATACACCACGGCCACCTGGTCGCCGCCAGCGAGGTGGCGCACCATTTCGATCTCGACGAGGTTGTTTTCGTGCCCACGGGCCGGCCCTACCAGAAGTCGGAGCGCGAGGTTTCCGCGCCTGAGGACCGCTATCTGATGACCGTGATCGCGACCGCGTCGAACCCCCGCTTCTCGGTGAGCCGGGTGGACGTCGACCGGCCCGGACCCACTTTTACCATCGACACTTTGCGTGATATTTCCGAAATATATGGACCGCAGGCACAGCTCTACTTCATCACCGGAGCCGACGCCCTCGGGGCGATCCTCACCTGGCAGGACGCCGAGGAGCTGTTCGAGCTCGCCCATTTCGTGGGATGTACGCGGCCTGGTCACACCCTGCACGATCCGGGCCTGCCGCCGGGAAAGGTGACCCTGCTCGAGATCCCCGCGCTGGCCATCTCCTCGTCGGAGTGCAGGCAGCGGGTGGAGAAGGGCGAGCCGATCTGGTACCTGGTGCCGGATGGAATTGTGCAGTACATCAACAAGCGCGGCCTTTATCATGCGGAGGGCTGAAGGTACTCGTGCCGTACGTGGGGCTCCGGAGCGCTAACGGGTACCCTCGCTATAGGGGCATGTTGCCGACACAGGAGGACCGACCCGCATCGTGACCGCATCCGAAAGAGCCGTTCAGCTGGTCCAGATCGCCGCCGAAGCCGCGGCCGACAAGCTGGCAGATGACATCCTCGCCTACGACGTGAGCGAGCAGCTCGTCATCACCGACGCGTTCCTGCTCTGCTCCGCCACGAACGATCGCCAGGTCCGCGCCATCGTGGACGAGATAGAGGACAAGCTGCGCACCGAGGTAGACGCCAAGCCGGTACGCCGCGAGGGCGAGCGAGAGGGCCGCTGGGTGCTCCTCGACTACCTCGACATCGTCGTGCACGTGCAGCACGAGGAGGACCGCACCTTCTACGCGCTCGAGCGCCTCTGGAAGGACTGCCCGGCCATCCCTCTGTCGGAGAGCGTGGCGCAGGCCAACATCCAGCGGGCCCGCACTTGAGCAAGAGGATCGTCTGCCTCAGGCACGGCCAAACGCTCTGGAACGTCGAGCACCGCTTTCAAGGCCACTCCGACATCCCGCTCGACGAGACCGGCGTCGCCCAGGCGGCCCGGGCCGCGTCGCTGCTGGCGTCGCTGCGGCCCACGGCCATCGTCTCCTCCGACCTCCAGCGGGCCAACGACACCGCGCTCGCGCTCGGCCGGATCGTCGGCCTCGAGGTCTCCGTCGACAAGGACTTCCGGGAGCGCGGCGGCGGCCAGTGGGAGGGCCTGACCCGCGACGAGATCGCCGCGCGCTGGCCGGAGGAGTACGTGGCCTGGGAGGCGCCCGACGGCGAGCCGGTCGGCGAGGTGGCCCGCCGGGTGGCCGTCGCCATGCGCCGCTGGGCGGACCGGCTCGACCACGACGGCCTGCTGGTGGTGACCTCGCACGGCGCGGCGCTGCGGCTGGGCATCTGCGAGATGCTCGGGCTGCCCGAGGAACTCTGGCCGGCGCTGGGCGGGCTCGGCAACTGCTCCTGGTCGGTGCTGCAGGAGGGGCGTAAGGGGTGGCGGCTGCTCGAGCACAACGCGGGCACGCTGCCTGAGCCCGTCAACAGCGACGACCGGCCTGAGGCTTAGCCTCTCCCCGCCGCGCGTAGCACGTCGTGCGGCGGTTTTGGCATGCCCTGGGGCGGTTTGGGCGTGTACGGCGTACGCGTGCCATAGGGCGGTCTTGCTCGAGATACCAGGATTTGTCGCTCTAGTGCGGGCGACAGGGACGATGTGGTGTTATGTCGTTCGGCGCACTAGAGCGATGAGGAGATTCCGCGGTGGATCGAGGTGAGGTGCCCTACCTCCGGATCGTCCGCGAGCTGCGGCGGCGGATCGCCGCGGAGGAACTGGTGGCGGGGGACCGGATCCCGTCCACGCGGCAGATCATGCGGGACTGGGGCGTGGCGATGGCCACGGCCACCAAGGTGATCGGAGCGCTCCGGGACGAAGGGCTGGTACGTCCGGTGCCGGGGATCGGCACCGTTGTGGTCGAGCATGCCGACCACTTGCCGGATGCGGATGGATTGACCCGGATCGATCGGCTGGCCGACGGTGGCCGTGGCGGGACGCTGGAATTCGCCCGCCGGCCCGTACCGGACCTGACCAAGCAGCGCATCCTCCGCACCGCCATCAAGATCGCCGACAGCGAGGGGCTGGCCGCCGTCACCATGCGCCGCATCGCCATCGAACTCGGCGCTTCGGCCATGTCCCTCTACCGGCACGTACGGAACAAGGTCGAGCTCGTCCACCTGATGGCCGACGCCGCCTACGGCGAGATACCGCTGCCCGCCCAGCCGCCGGCCGGCTGGCGCGCCCAACTGGAGGTGTCGCTGCGGCTGCAGTGGCGCCTCTACCGCCGCCACCCGTGGCTGTCCCAGGCCATCCCGCTCACCAGACCCGAGTTCGTCCGCAACGGAATGGCGCACACCGAATGGGTGCTGCGGGCCCTCGACGGCCTTGGCCTCACCCCGAACGCCATGCTGCACGCCAGCGTGTCCCTGGCCGGGTTCGTACGCGGGGTCGCGGCGAGCCTGGAGGCCGAGGTTCAGGCGCGGGCGGAGAGCGACGACGAGTGGGTGCGGGCCAGGGAGGGGCAACTGGCCGAGGTGCTGTCCTCCGGCGGCTTCCCGACCATGGCCAGGGTCATCGTGCAGCCCGGACTCGACCTCGACCTGGACTCGCTCTTCGAGTTCGGGCTGCGGCGGCAGTTGGACGGGCTGGCCGTTCTGGTGGCCGGGGTGGCGCACGGACGCCACGATTAGGCGATTCCCAGCGATGGCTATATGCTCTCGGAGCGCCGCAACGAGTGGACTCGTAGCGGTGACCAGGGGCTATAGCGCAGCTGGTAGCGCACCTCCATGGCATGGAGGGGGTCTGGGGTTCGAATCCCCATAGCTCCACGCGTCGGCGGGGTTGTTTTGGTCGCATGTACCCCCTTCGGGGGGCATGCTCCCCGCGGCCTCCTTGTTGTTTACATCGGGGGATAACCCCCGAACCCCCAGCGTCGGGCCAAAGGGCCTCGCTTCGCTCGGGCTGTTTTCTTCCAGTCGGGCCTGGTCCCGACCCCCTGTAGGGCCTTCGCTTCGCTCCGGGCGTTTTTCTTGGGCGGTCCGTCCGTTATCCGATTCGGTGGTTGGCCATCTACTGCCCGCTCTTCTGCGGCGGGCTTCGTGGCCGGGGGCTCGGGTGCTGCTTTCAGTCGCGCCGTGAGGAGGGCCTCCGTTTCGCTTCGACCGGTGTTTCCTGTGGGTTGATTTGGGCTGGTTTGAGGTTGCAATGGATTCGCTGGTTGGCGATCTTTTGTTTTCGGGGATTTTTCTCGTTATAAGTGACGACACGCCCATTTCATAAGAGCTGCTGTCATATCAGTGGTCACATTAGGAGCGCCAGGTTCGGGCCGTAGCATGCGTCACGAGTAGATGATCACTGCGGATTTCGCGTCTTGACCTGGGGTGCACGTGTCTGACCATGAGAAGAGAGCCGGTGTCGGGCGGCGGCTGTCCAGGATCGGGCTGGGTATTGCCATAGCCGCGGGCTTTGTGTGCGGGCTGGAGAGTGGGTCAGGGGCCACGGTTCAAGCGCCGTCACCGGTCGTCGCGGTCGATCCGGTCGGTGGAGCGGCCCCCGCTGGTCCTGTCGGTGGAGCGGCCCCTGCTGGTCCGGTCGGTGGCGCGGTCGCCAAAGGGCCGGGGCGGAGTGCGTCGGGGTTTGCCGCGCGGGTCGCGAAAGGGGTGCGCAGGCAGGTGCGTGCGGCTCGCTTGGGCAGGCCGCGTGGCGCCAGGAGAGCGGTCTGTCCGCCGACCTCCGTCATCTGTAATGAGAACAACAAGCCCGGCAACCCGGCCAGCGAATGGGACGTCGTAGGGGCGGGCAGCACGACCATCCAGGGCTATGCGACGCAGATGAGCGCCGTCAAAGGGGAGACCGTACGGTTCAAGGTCGACACCGTCTCGAGCGATTACCGCATCGACATTTACCGCATCGGTTATTACGGCGGCATGGGGGCGCGGTTCATCACGACGGTCCAGCCGTCCGTCTCCCTGCCCCAGACGCAGCCCAACTGCCTGTCGGATGCGGCTACCGGGCTCATCGACTGCGGGAACTGGGCGGTGTCGGCCTCCTGGGTGGTGCCCAACGACGTCGTCTCCGGCGTCTACATCGCGAAGCTGCAGCGGGAGGACGGGAGCGGGGCCAGCCACGTCATCTTCGTGGTCCGGGACGACACCAGGGGCGCGGAGATCCTGGTGCAGACCTCGGACACGACCTGGCAGGCGTACAACAGGTACGGCGGCAACAGCCTGTACTTCGGCAGCCCGGCGGGCCGCGCCTACAAGGTCAGTTACAACCGCCCGTTCGTCACGCGTGGCTCCGGGCAGATGGACGCGCCCGAGGGTTTCTTCTTCAACGCCGAATACCCCATGATTCGCTGGCTCGAGGCCAACGGCTACGACGTGAGCTATTCCAGCGAGGTGGAGACCGCCGCGCACGGTGCGGAACTGCTGGAGCACCGGGCGTTCCTGTCCGTCGGGCATGACGAGTACTGGTCGAACGAGCAGCGCAACGCCGTCGAGACCGCCCGCAACAGTGGCGTGAACGTGGCGTTCTTCTCCGGCAACGAGATGTTCTGGAAGACCAGGTGGGAGCCGAGCATCGACGGCACGTCCACGCCGTTCCGTACGCTCGTCTGCTACAAGGAGACGCACGCCAACGCCAAGATCGACCCCAGCCCCCTGTGGACCGGGACGTGGCGCGACCCGCGATTCTCTCCGCCGTCGGACGGGGGCAGGCCGGAGAACCGGGTGAGCGGGACTCGCTTCGTGATCAACGGGACCGTCAACGACCCGATGAGCGTTCCGGCGGAGTACGGCCCGATGCGGTTCTGGCGCAACACGTCCGTGGCCAACCTGCAGCCCGGGCAGACCGCGAACTTCGCGGCGGGAATGCTCGGGTTCGAATGGGATCTGTCTCCCGACGATGACTTCTCCCCGCCGGGGCTGATCCGGCTCTCCCGGACGACGCTGACCACGACCAACAAATACCTGCTCGACTACGGGTCCACTTACGGCGCCGGGACCGCGACGCACAATCTGACGCTCTACAAGCCTTCCGGCGGTGGGCTCGTCTTCGGCGCCGGCACGGTCCAGTGGTCGTGGGGCCTGGACGCCGTCCATGACCGGGCGGGCACCCCCACAGATGTCAGAATCCAGCAGGCGACGGTCAATCTCCTGGCCGACATGAGAGCCCAGCCGGTCAGCCTCCAGTCAGGTCTTGTCGCGGCGACCGCGTCGACCGACACCACTCCACCCACCACGGTGATCACCAGTCCGGCCGCCGGGGCGACCGTGCCGTCCGGAAGCGTCCTGATCCAGGGAACGGCGGCCGACACCGGGGGCGGCGTGGTGGCCGCCGTGGAGGTGTCGATCGACGGCGGCACCCAGTGGCGTCAGGCGACGGGCCGCGCCACTTGGCAGTATGGAGCGTCATTCCAGACCGGCGGCTCCAAGACCATCATGGTCAGGGCGGTCGACGACAGCGGCAACCTCCAGGCGAACCCCACCTCGAGGACCATAAACGTCACCACGGGCTGCCCGTGCAGTATCTGGACGCCGTCCACCGTGCCCGCCGTGCCCGCTACCGACGACACGAGCGGGGTCGAGGTCGGGGTGAAGTTCCGGGCCTCGTCCGCGGGAGCCATCTCGGGGATCAGGTTCTACAAGGGGGCGGGCAACACCGGCACCCACGTCGGGAGTCTCTGGGACACCAGCGGTCAGTTGCTGGCGAGAGCCACGTTCACCAACGAGACGGCGAGTGGCTGGCAGCAGGTGAACTTCTCCACCCCGGTCGACGTGAGCGCCAACACCACCTACGTGGCCTCGTACTTCGCGCCCAACGGGGGATACGCGCAGAACCTCTCGTACTTCACGAGCCCGTTCGTAAACGGACCTCTCACAGCTCCGGACAGTGCGAGCAGCGGTGGCAATGGCGTGTACCGGTACGCGGGGAGCAGCATCTTCCCCAACAGGACATACTCGGCGAGCAACTACTGGGTGGACGTGGTCTACACGACGTCCGCTCCGCCGCCGACCAACAGCCTGTGGGATGACTCGACGGTTCCGGCGGTTCAGTCGGCGGACGATCCGTCGGCCGTGGCGCTGGGCGTGAAGTTCAGGTCGACGACGGCCGGCAGGATCCTGGGGGTCCGGTTCTTCAAGGGGGCGCAGAACACCGGGAGCCATACCGGGTACTTGTGGAACAGCAGTGGTCAGTTGCTGGCGTCGGCGGCGTTCAGCAACGAGACGGCGAGCGGTTGGCAACGGGCGGACTTCTCCACACCGGTCACGATCACTGCCAATACCACCTATGTGGTCTCGTACTTCACGACATCGGGGTTCTACTCGGTGGACAGGAATTACTTCGCCACGCAGTACACCAACGGTCCGCTCATCGCTCCGGACAGTGCGAGCAGCGGCGGCAACGGCCTGTACCGGTACGGCGCGACGAACGGCTTCCCGACGAAGAGCTACCAGGCCAGCAACTACTGGGTGGATGTGGTGTTCGCCGCCGGCACGGGGTAGACGATGTCGCTGGACGGCCGGGGCACGGACAAGGAGGGCAAGCCGTTCGGCGGGGGGTGGAGTGGGCTCTGGTTCCGCGTCGTGGGCGGTTGACGATAGTTGGTTTAGTGATAAAACAAACTAAAGGTCGTCGGTGGCAGGGGGATCGTGGTGCGAACCCGTCGTCTCAGCGCAGCGCTCCTGGCGATCCTGCTGGCCGTCCTCAGCCTGGGCGGGCCGCCCGCGAGCGCCGCCCGGAGCCGGTCGCACGAGGTCTCCTACGACCGCTACTCGCTGAAGATCGACGGGCGGCGGGTCGTGGTCCAGGCGGCGGAGTTCCACTACTTCCGGCTGCCGAGCCCGGCTCTGTGGCGGGACGTGCTGGAGAAGTTCAAGGCCGGCGGGTTCAACGCGGTCTCGCTCTACTTCGACTGGGCCTACCACTCGCCCAAGCCGGGCGTGTACGACTTCACCGGCGTACGCGACGTCGACCGGCTGCTGCGGGAGGCCGAACGGGCCGGTCTGTACGTCATCGCGCGCCCCGGACCGTACATCAACGCCGAGACCACGGGCGGCGGCTTCCCGGCCTGGCTGAAGACGGTCGAAGGCCGGGGGCGGTCCAGCGATCCCGGGTTCACCGCCGCGTACCAGGACTGGCTCGGCCACATCGACCCGATCATCGCCCGCCACCAGATCACTCGCGGCGGCTCGGTGATCGTCTACCAGGCGGAGAACGAGTACGCCGTCAACACCGACCGGCAGTACATGGCGGACATCCAGTCGAAGGCCCGCGCGGACGGGATCGACGTGCCGATCAGCCACAACCAGTGCTGCGACAACGCGTCCTGGACCACCGACTGGTCCTCGGGCCTGGGGGCGGTCCAGCTTCCCGGCGTGGACGACTACCCGCAGTCCTTCGACTGCGCCAACCCGGCCACCACCTGGGGTCCGTGGGGTGAGGGGGTCACCGAGCGGGCGAGCCAGGGGAGCCCGGTGTTCGCCGCCGAGTACCAGGCCGGCGCCATCGACACGCTCAACGCCGGATATGAGGGGTGCAGGGAGCTGACCGGGCCCGGCTATATGCGGTTCTTCTACAAGAACAACCTGATCACCGGCGGCGCGACGATGTTCAGCTACTACATGGGCTACGGCGGCACCAACTGGGGCTGGCTCGCCCAGCCCAACGACGCCTACACCTCCTACGACTACGGCGCGGCGATCACCGAGACCCGGCAGCTGACGGACAAGTACGACGAGTTCAAGCGGCAGGGCTACTTCCTGCGGGCCGTCACTCCGATCGCCGAGACCGACCCCGTCACCAGCCCCACCTCCGGCAACCCGGCGGTGACCACGGTGGCCCGCGCCAACCCCGGGACCGGCACCCAGTTTGTGCTCGTCCGGCACGCCGACCGGGCCGCCGGCTCCACCGACGCGGCCACGCTCGCCTGGAGCACGCCCGACGGCGGCTATTCCGTGCCCGTCCAGGTGCGCGGCCGCGAGGCGAAGGTCCTGGTCGCCGGGTACGACCTCGGCGGGCAGCGGCTCGTCTACTCCACCTCCGAGATCATGACCCACCTGGCCACGGGCGGCCGGGACCTCGCCGTGCTGTACGGGAGCGACGGGTCCACCGGCCGGACCGTGCTGCGGTACTCCTCCGCTCCCGTGGTCAAGGTGCTCGACGGCGCGGTCACCTCGGCCTACGCCTCGGGTGATCTCACCCTGGACTACACGCACACCGGCCTGGCCCGGGTGCTGATCACCGGTGGTGGGCGGCGCCCGTTGCTGCTCCTGCTCGGCACCGAGGCGCAGGCGGCGACGTTCTGGCAGGCCGGCTCGGTCCTCGTGCGCGGCACCTCGCTGGTGCGGTCGGCGGACGTGCGCGGGGACACCGTCAGCCTGCGCGCCGACACCGCGCGGGCCGGTGACGTCGAGGTGTTCGGCGCCGCTCGCCGTCTCGTCGTCAACGGCCAGAAGGTGGCGGCCACCGGCACGCCCAGTGGGTCCCTGCTGGGAGCCCTCCCCGGCCCTCGACCGGTTCGGCTGCCCGCGCTGACCCGCTGGCGGACCACGGCGGAGGCGCCCGAGGCGCTGCCCGGCTTCGACGACTCCACCTGGACCGTGGCCGACCACACCACCACCGCGATCCCGTACGCGCCGAAGACCCAGCCCGTCCTGTTCGCCGAGGAGTACGGCTTCGACTACGGGAACGTCTGGTACCGGGGCAGGTTCACCGCCACCGGCGCGGAGACCCAGGTGGCGCTCAACGCGATCACCGGCCGGCGCGGGACGTACCTGGCCTGGCTGAACGGCCACTACCTGGGCTCGGCCGCCGGCGGCACCCAGGCGGACTCCGACACCCGCAACCCCGATCCCGGCCCCGGGAACTTCGCGATCCCCGCCGGGCTCCTCAAGCCGGGCGAGCGGGCCGTCCTGGCGGTCCTCGTGCAGAACATGGGCCACAACGACGACTGGACCGCCGATGACAACCGGTCCAAGCAGCCGCGCGGCCTGTTCGGCGTGGCCGTCAGCGGGTCTTCGGCGGCGATCTCCTGGAAGATCCAGGGCGCCCGGGGCGGCCGTGACCTGGTCGATCCCGTACGCGGTCCGCTCAACACCGGCGGCCTGTACGGCGAGCGGGCCGGCTGGCATCTGCCCGGATACCGGGACGGCTCATGGCAGGAGACGTCCACCCCGTCGGCCCGGACTCCGGGTGTGCGGTGGTATCGGACCACGTTCGGGCTGAACCTGCCCGGTGACCAGGACACGCCCATCGCCCTGCGGTTCGGTGGCGAGCTTCCGGTCGGTGCCCGGGTGCTGGTGTTCCTGAACGGCTGGAACCTCGGCCAGTACTCCGGCGATCTCGGCCCGCAGCGGGACTTCTCCCTTCCCGAGGGCGTACTGGATCATCAGGGGGACAACACGCTCGCGCTCGCGGTCACGACGGCCACCGGCACCGCCCTGGGGCCGGTGAGCCTGGTCACGGCGGGCAATGTCCGAGGTGGCGCCCGCTGAGGCTCATACTTACCGCAAGTGGAAATAAGTTTCAAGGGGGACGATGTCAGTAAAAATTTCTTCCTGACACATATTGACCTTGTCCGTAATCACTGGCAACTCTGGTCTTATGGTCACTATCCGCGCGTTCGCCTCGGGGGATGAGACCTCCCTGATCGACGCCTGGAACCGCAGCATGCCAGGCGATCCCACGACCTCCGGATGGTTCCGCGACTGCGTACTGCTCGATCCGAACTTCGACCCCGAAGGGCTCCGGGTCGCCGTGATCGACGGGCGGGTGGCCGGCTGCGCGTACGCCGTGCGCAGGCTGACCCCGCTCGCCCCAGGCACCGACCTGGAGCCGGAGACGGGCTGGATCCCGTTCTTCTTCGTCGCGCCCGAGCAGCGCGGGGGCGGGCTCGGGCGGCGGCTGCTCGGCGAGGCGATCGCCTTCCTCGAGGCCCAGGGCAGGACCAGGATCGACTTCTCCTCCTACACGCCCAACTACGTGCTGCCGGGCGCCGATGCCGAGCTCTATCCCGACGGGTTCCGGCTGCTGGGCGAGCTGGGGTTCGAGACGCTCTACTCGCCGGTCGCGATGGACCGCACGCTGGTCGGTTACGCGATGCCGGACGAGGTGCGCGCGCTGCGGGCCAAGCGCGAGAGCGAGGGGTACGCCTTCCGCAGCCCGTACGAGGGCGAGTTACCAGAACTGATCCGGTTCGCGGCCGACGTCTTCAACCCGGACTGGGGCGAGGCGATCCGGCAGCACCGCGACACCAAACGCATGATCATCGCGAAGAACAAGGGGATCGCCGGGTTCGCGTTGTACGGGGCCTACCGGGGGATTCCCGAGCGGTTCGGGCCGTTCGGGGTTGATCCGGAGGAGCGGGGCACCGGGCTCGGCAAGATCCTCCTCCACCTGACCATGACCATGATGCGGTCCGAGGCCTTGCACAGCTCCTGGTTCCTGTGGACCGGTGAGACCAGCCCGGCCGGCCACCTCTACACCAGGGCCGGCTACCAGGTCACCAGGCGCTTCCACGTGATGAGGCGGTCGGCGTGACCCACGTGCTCGCCATCGGCGCCCACGCGGGCGACCTCGACCTGACGGCGGGCGCCGTACTCGCCCAGCACGTCCTGCGCGGCGACCGCGCGACGCTGCTGCACCTCACGCTCGGCGAGCGCGGCCACCCGCGCCTGCCCATCCCCGACTACGCCGAGCAGAAGCGCGCCGAGGCGGAGAGGTTCGCCGAGGCGATCGGCGCGGGCGTGCGCTTCCTCGACTACGAGGACGGCCTGCTGCCCGAGGACGAGGACGTCAAGCTGCGGGTCGGCGACCTGATCAGGGAGCTCAGGCCGGACGTCATCCTCACCCACTGGAGCGAGTCCATCCACAAGGACCACGCCCGCACCCACCGGATCGTGCAGGACGCCCGCTTCTACGGCGGCCTGAAAACGCTCGAGCGCGAGCTGCCCGCGTACTGGGCGAGCGAGCTCTACTACGCGGACAACTGGGAGGACGCCGACGGCTACACGCCCGACGTGTTCGTCGACCTGTCCGACGAGGCCTACGAGGTCTGGTCGGCGGCGATCACGGGTTACGCGTACGCCCGAGGAGAGACGTACGGCTTCCCGTACGTGGACTACTACCGCGCGCTGACGATCGTGCGCGGTGCACCCGCCGGATTCCGCCGAGCCCAGGCGTTCGCCGCCCCGAAGGGCTCCCGTGATCTCCGGGTGCGCTACTTCGGAAAGGCGGCATCCCCATGAAACGGAGCCTGGTGGTCAGCGCGGCTCTGGTCGTCGCGGTGGCAGGCTGTTCGAGCGGCGGGTCCACGGGCAAGAGCGCCGCCGCTTCGCCGCCATTGGTCATCCATGCGGTGGACGCGGGCACCTTCCAGGAGGACTTCAACCCGTACCACCTGGAGAACGTGAACTTCGGCACGTCCGGGATGATCTACGAGACGCTGGAGTTCTTCAACAAGCTCAAACCCGGCGAGATCACCCCCTGGCTGGCCCTGGAGCACCAGTGGTCCGGCGACGGGAAGACGATCACCTTCACCCTCCGGGACGGGGTGAAGTGGACCGACGGGCAGCCGTTCACCGCCGACGACGTGGTCTTCTCCTTCGACCTGCTCAGCAAGAACCCCGAGCTCAACAGGAGCGCGCTGGAGATCGCGGGCACCAAGGCGCTCGCGCCGGACAAGGTGCAGATCACCTTCAAGTCCACGTCGTACGCCAAGCTCTACAACATCGCCGGCAACACCCCCATCGTGCCCAAGCACCTGTGGGAGAAGCAGCAGGATCCGGTCACGTTCACCAATCCCAAGCCGGTCGGCACCGGGCCGTACAAGCTGTCGAAGTTCAGCGCGCAGCTCTACGAGATGGAGAAGAACCCCGGCTACTGGCAGCCGGGCAAGCCGGAGGTGCCGACGCTGAAGTTCCCCGCCTACACCGCCAACGCGGTGCAGACGGCGCTCCAGCAGGGCGAGCTCGACTGGGCGGGCGCGTTCGTGCCCGACATCGAGAAGATCTACGTCCAGGGAAAGCCGGAGGTCAACAAGTTCTTCTTCCCGCCCGAGGGCGTGGTGACGCTGCTGCCGAACCAGGCCAACCCGACCCTGGCCAAACCCGAGGTGCGGCAGGCCATCAGCCTGGCCGTCGACCGGGACAAGCTCGTACGGGTGGCCGAGCGCGGCTACACCAAGGCGGCGCACCCGACCGGCGTGCCGATGCCGGGTGGCGAGGCCTACCTGCCGCCGGAGTACAAGGACGCGGCCTTCAAGGTGGACGTCGAGAAGGCCAAGGAGCTGCTCAAGGGCGTCGACCCGGCCAAGCTGAGCTTCACCCTGCTGGTGCCCTCGCCGTTCACCGACTGGGTGAACGCCGCCCAGCTCATCAGGGAGGACCTGGCCAAGGTCGGCATCAAGGTGGACACGCGCGGGGTGGCGTTCGCGGACTGGGTGTCCAAGGTCGGCAAGGGCGACTACGACCTGTCGATCAGGGCCACGCCCTCCGGGCCCACGCCGTACTTCCAGCTGCGCACGATGCTCTACGGCGACCTCGCCCTTCCGGTCGGCAAGGCGGCGACCGGCAACTACGAGCGGTGGAAGGACGCCGAGACCGACAAGCTGATCGACGCGTACGCGGCCACCGAGGACCAGGCCGAGCAGGAGAAGACCGTCCAGGCGCTGGGCAAGATCATGGTGGAGAAGCTGCCGACGGTGCCGCTGTTCTACAGCGCCGCCTGGTCGCAGTACCGGACGGACAAGTATGTCGGCTGGCCCTCCGAGCAGGACCCGTACGCGATGCCCTCGCCGTACACCTCGCCCGACGCCGCCGTGGTCCTGCTCCACCTGAAGCCGGCGGCCAAGTGAGGTTTCTGGCCAGGCGGCTCGGGTTCTATCTCCTCACGGCCTGGGCCGCCGTCACGCTCAACTTCCTCATCCCCCGGCTCATGCCGGGGGACCCGGTCGAGCTGCTGGTCGCCCGGATGAGGGGCACCGTGGACCCCGCCGCCATCGACGCGATGCGGCGGGCCTTCGGGATCAGTGACGCGAGCCTGTGGCAGCAGTATCTGGACTATCTGGGCAATCTCGCTCATGGGGAACTCGGCCGCTCGATCACCTTCTTTCCCACCGAAGTGTCCGCCGTCATCGCCGATGCCCTGCCCTGGACGCTCGGGCTGGTCGGCGTGGCCACCTTGATCAGTTACCTCGCCGGCACCTCGCTCGGCGTGCTGATGGCGTGGAAGCGCGGCACCTGGCTCGACGGGGTGCTGCCCGCCGCCACGTTCATGCACGCCGTGCCCTACTTCTGGGTGGCGCTGGCGCTGGTGTTCGTCTTCGGGGTGACGCTGAAGTGGTTCCCCGTCTCCCGGGCGTACGGGCTGGACGTGGTGCCCGGCTTCACCGGGGAGTTCGCCGCCAGCGTGCTCTACCACGCGGCGCTGCCCGCCGTCACGATCGTGGTGGCCTCGATGGCCGACCGGATCCTCGGCATGCGCAACGTCATGGTGACCACGCTCGGTGAGGACTACGTGGTGATGGCCGAGGCCAAGGGGCTGACCAGCCGCCGCGTCATGTGGGCGTACGCGGCCCGCAACGCGATCCTGCCCAACATCACCAGCTTCGCGCTGTCGCTCGGCTTCGTGGTGGGCGGCTCGGTGCTGACGGAGATCGTGTTCTCCTATCCGGGAATCGGGTCGATGCTCCTCAAAGGCGTGGAGAACGAGGACTTCCCTCTCATGCAGGGCATCTTCCTCGTCATCTCGCTGGCCGTGCTCGTCGCCAACTTCCTGGCCGACCTCGCGTACGTGGTCCTCGACCCCCGCACCAGGCAGGAGGCCCCATGAAGATCAGGATCGGGGCGGGCATCCTCGTCTTCTTCGCGCTGATGGCGATCTTCGGGCCGCTGCTCATCGGCGCCGACCCGGCCGCCACCAGCGACGACGGCCTCCAGGGCCCGTCGGCCGCGCACTGGCTCGGCACCACGCAGACCGGCCAGGACATCCTCACCCAGATCGTGTACGGCGCGCGCATCTCGATGGGCGTGGGCCTGCTGTCGGCGGTCATCGCCACACTGCTGGCCGTGGCGGTGGGCCTGGTCGGCGGCTACTTCGGCGGCGCGATCGACGAGACGTTCTCCGTGCTGACCAACATCTTCCTGGTGCTGCCCTCGCTGCCGCTGATCATCGTCCTGGCGGGCTACCTGCCGCAGCGCGGCGTCGCCTCGGTCGCGGTGGTGATCGCCGTCACCGGCTGGGCCTGGGGTGCCCGCGTCCTGCGTGCCCAGACCCTGTCGGTACGGCGGCGCGACTTCGTCGAGGCGGCGCGGGCCAGCGGCGAACGGCCCTTGCGGATCATCTTCTTCGAGATCCTGCCCGTGCTGCTGCCCGTCATCGCCACCAGCTTCCTGGCCACGGTCGTCGGCGCGATCCTGGCCGAGGCCGGGCTGTCCTTCCTCGGCCTGGCCGACCTGTCGACCGTCAGCTGGGGGAGCATGCTGTACTTCGCGCAGAACGGGCAGGCGCTGCTCATCGGGGCGTGGTGGTGGTTCCTCCCGCCGGGGCTGTGCATCGCGCTGATCGGCACCGGGCTGGCGCTGGTCAACTTCGGCATCGACGAGATCGCCAACCCCCGCCTGCGCACCATCAAGGTCCGGAAGGCTCGCACATGAACGTGCTGGAGATCCGCGAGCTCAGCGTCGACTACCACTCGGGCGGCGGAGCCGTGCACGCTGTCGCCGACGTCTCGCTCGACCTGCGCCGGGGCGAGATCCTCGGCCTCGCGGGGGAGAGCGGCAGCGGCAAGTCGACGCTGGCCAACGCCGTCGCCCGGCTGCTGCGCCCGCCGGCGGCGATCACCTCGGGCTCCGTCGTCTACCACCGCAGGGACGGCGGGCCGGTCGACGTGCTCGGGCTCGACCGTGGCGCGCTGCGCGCCTTCCGCTGGAAGGAGCTGGCGGTCGTCTTCCAGAGCGCCATGAACGCGCTCAACCCGGTCAGCGCGATCGGCGCCCAGATCGACGACGTGCTCCGCGTCCACGTCCCGCGCATGTCACGCAAGGAGCGCGTCGAGCGGACGGCCGAGCTGCTGCGCCGCGTCGGCATCGGCGCCGACCGTCGGCGCGGCTACCCGCACGAGCTGTCGGGCGGCATGCGCCAGCGCGCCGCGATCGCCATCGCGCTGGCGCTCAACCCCGAGATCATCATCATGGACGAGCCGACCACCGCGCTCGACGTGGTCGTCCAGCGCGAGATCCTGCACGAGATCAGGGCCCTGCGGGAGGAGTACGGCTTCGCGGTCGTGTTCATCACGCACGACCTGTCCCTGCTCATGGAGATCTCCGACCGGATCGCCATCATGTACGCGGGCCGGGTGGTGGAGACCGGCTCGGCCAAGACGCTGCACAAGGCGCCCAGCCACCCGTACACGCTGGGCCTGCTGCGCTCCTTCCCCCGGCTGCACGGCCCGCGCGAGGAACTGCTCGGCATCCCGGGCACCCCGCCCGACCTGCGATCACCACCGCCGGGCTGCGCGTTCCACCCGCGCTGCCGCTTCGCGATGGACGCGTGCTCCGAGCGCCGCCCCGAGCTGGTCCCGGGCGCGGAAGGGCAGGTCGCGTGCCTGCTGAACGACGACACGGGAGTGCGCCAGTGAGCGGCGAGATCGTCCTGGAGGGCCGGAACCTCACCAAGCACTTCACCGCCGCGCGCGGTCCACGCGGCCGGTTCGGGAAGCGGCCGCCGGTGCGCGCGGTAGAGGACGTGTCCCTCGCGCTGCGCGCCGGGACGGTGACCGCGCTGGTCGGGGAGAGCGGCTGCGGCAAGAGTACGGTGGCGCGGCTGCTCGCCCAGGTGTACCCGGCGACCTCGGGTGAGGTGCTGCTGCGCGGCGAGCGGGTGCGGGCGCATCGCGGGGCGGCGTTCCGCGACTACCGGCGGCAGGTGCAGCTGATCTTCCAGGACCCGTTCGCGTCGCTGAACCCGTTCCACCGGGTCCGCTACCACCTGGCCCGGCCGCTGCGCATCCACCGGCATGTCCGCTCGAACGCTCACGAACAGGAGCTGGTCGCCGAACTGCTCGAACGGGTCAGCCTCACCCCGGTCACCCAGTTCATGGACAAGATGCCGCACGAGCTGTCGGGCGGACAGCGCCAGCGGGTGGCGATCGCCCGCGCGCTGGCCGTGCGGCCCCTCGCGCTGATCGCCGACGAACCGGTGTCGATGCTGGACGTGTCGATCCGGCTCGGCGTGCTGCGGCTGCTGGAGCGGCTGGCCGACGAGAGCGGGCTGGCGCTTCTCTACATCACGCACGACATCGCCAGCGCGCGTTACTTCGCCGAGGACATCACGGTCATGTACGCCGGGCGGCTCATCGAGAGCGGTGACGGCGAGTCACTCACCCAGTCGCCCGCCCATCCCTACACCAAGCTGCTGCTGGCGTCCGCGCCCGATCCCGGCCGGGTGACGCCACCGGAGACGACGCGTCACGGTGAGCCGCCGAGCCTGATCGAGCCGCCGAGCGGGTGCCGGTTCCATCCGCGCTGCCCGGTGGCGCTGCCGGTCTGCTCGGAGCGGGTGCCCGGCCGAACCGAGCTGGGCGAGGGGCGCTGGACGCACTGCTGGCAGGCCGAGGAGACGGCGCTCACGCGGTGAGCGCTCAGCCGTAGCGGCGGGTCAGTTCCGCGGCCGTGGCGGCGACGCGCTCGCGGAGCTCGGCGGGGGCGAGGACCTCGACGTCCGTGCCGATCCGGAGGAACTCGCCCGCCGCGTGCTCGATCGACTCGATCGGGACCGTCACCCGGGTCCAGCCCTCGTCGTCGGGCGGCTGCGCGGTCTCCTTCGCCGCCGCCACCACGCCGGGCGTCATCAGGTTGGCCAGCAGCCGCATCCCCTGCGGCGACAGCCGGACCACCGCCTCGCCCCACCGCAGCCTGGCCTCGAACTCGGCCAGATACGCCTGCCAGTAGGCGGCCAGGTCGAAGTCGCCGGGCCGGGTGAAGCGCTCGGGCAGCGGGTGCAGGCTGAGGATCTGCGACACCCGGTAGGTGCGTACCTGGTCACCGGACCGCGCCACCAGGTACCAGAGCCCGGCCTTGACCACCAGCCCGTACGGCTCCAGCCGCCGATCGACCTCCTGGGGCGCCTTCCAGCGGCGGTATCTGACCTCCACCACGCGCTCGTTCCACACGGCGTCGGCCACGGCGGGCAGGTGCGTCACCGGCTGCGGGTCGCGGTACCAGGTCGGCGCGTCGAGGTGGAAGCGTTCCTGGATCCGCCCGGCCCGGTCGCGCAGCTCGATCGGCAGCGCGGCCATCAGCTTGAGCTGCGCGGCCGTCACCACGGCGCCCAGCCCCAGCTCGGCCGCGGGGCCCGGCAGCCCGGCGAGGAACAGCGACTCGGCCTCGTCCGTGGTCAGCCCGGTGAGCCTGGTGCGGTAGCCGTCGAGGAGCTGGTAGCCGCCCTTCGGCCCGGCGTCGCCGTACAGCGGGATGCCCGCGGTGTGCAGCGACTCGACGTCGCGGTAGATCGTCCGCACCGAGACCTCGAGCCGGTCGGCCAGTTCCTGGGCCGTCATGCGCCCCCGCGTCTGCAGCAGCAGGAGGAGGGAGACCAGCCGGGAAGCACGCATTTCACTGACACTACCTGTCAGTGACCCTGGTTTACGTTCAGCCGCATGAACGACTTCGACTTCTTCGCCGGCTCCTGGAACGTCATCAACCGCAGGCTCGTCAAGCCGCTGACGGGCAGCGATGAGTGGGACGAGTTCCCCGGCACCAGCGTGGCCAGCCGCCACTTCGACGGCGCGGCGAGCTTCGACGAGATCAAGTGTCCGAGCAGGGGCTTCACCGGGCTGACCATCCGGATCTTCAACCCCGCGACCGAGCAGTGGTCCATCTATTGGGCGAGCACCACAAGGGGCACGCTCGACCCGACGCCCATGGTCGGCCGCTTCGACGGTGACCGGGGCGAGTTCTACGGCGAAGAGCAGCACGAGGGCGCGTCGGTACGCTGCCGGTTCATCTGGACCGTGCACGGCCCGGACGCCTGCCGGTGGGAGCAGGCGTTCTCGGCGGACGGCGAGCAGACCTGGGAGACGAACTGGACCATGGACTTCACGCGGGCGTGACGCTGTCCAGGACGTCGTCGAGGGCGCGGCGGGCGGCGTCGCCGTCGGGCACCGTGCTGCCGTACACGTACGAGAGGCCGCCGTCGCCGGTGTGCACCGCCACGATGCGGACATAAGCCGGATCCTTGGTGGCGCTCTTGAACACCACCCGGAACGACGCCGTGGCCGCCGGCCGACCGCCGACCTCCAGCGCCCGAGTACGCAGCCCGTCCCGGCTGCCCATGTCGGGCAGCAGCCGCCGGGCCGTGTCCAGCGCCACGGTGTCGGCCGTGGCCTGCAACTGCTCGGAGGTGGCGGCGCCGCCGATGCCGCCCTGCTGCTGCGGGAAGGCGACCACGACCGCGCCGCCCGCCGAGATGCCCGAGGTGTACGACGGCCGGTCGGCCTGCTTCCAGCCCGCCGGGATCAGGTAGGACACCTGGGCCTTGGTGTCGGTGATCCGCGCGGGCGCCTGAGAGCCCGGTTTGGCGGGCGGCTCGGCGGTGCTCCTGCTCCATAAGAGGGCCGCCACGGCCACCGCGGCCACCAGAACCGCGATCCCGCCGACCACGATCACCCACCACCAGCTCGACTTCGGCGGCTTGGCCTCGTACTGGGGGACGTCGGGGAGCATGTCGGGCGTGTACGGCAGGCGCTGGGTGGAAGGGGAGTGACCGGGGTCTTGGGATGGCGGCCCGGGTTGTGGCCAGCGGTGCCTGATGGTCCGGTTGGGGTCGGGGCCGGGTGGGTCCGGCTGCTCTCCAGCCATGATCAGCCCTGCGGATTCTGCCAGCCCGGCTGGTTAGGGTCCTGCCAGCCCGGCTGCGGGGACGGGGACGGCTGGGGCGGGGACTGCGGCTGCCACTCGGCCGGTGCCTGAGGCTGCTGCTGCTGCCAGCCGCCGTACGGCTGCTGGGGCTGCTGCCAGCCCTGTGCCTGCGGCTGTTGCACCGGGGTGCGGCGGGCGATCACAGCGAAGATCAGCAATCCCAACCCGACGGCGTTGAAGAGCATGCCGATCAGGTCGATCACGAACACCACCGGGCCGAACGCGTCCGCGCCGAGTGCCCCGACCAGGCTCGATATCGTGAAGATGCGTACGATGCTGTACACCTCGCCGAGCAGGAGCACGACGCAGCCGAACAGCCCCAAGGTGGCCGCCCGGCCGTGCTCCGCCTTCGCCCTGATCATCAGCACGACGCCCACGACCAGCAGGGCGCTCATCCCCAGCGCGAGGATGACGTACAACACTTGCGAGAGTGACATGTTCTCGTCTTTCAGCTCTGTCAAGCAGGTCTTCCGCTTTCGCGGAATATGTTCGACACGCGACGTTACGTGGATTGGCGCGCGCTTTCCACTGCCTTGGTGATCGAGCGGAGATCCATGTCGCCTTGGTAGCGGACGCCGTTCAGGAACAGCGTGGGCGTTCCGCGGACCCCGCTCGCGCGGCCCGACTCCTCGTCCCGGGTGATCGGCGCCGACTGCCCGGGTATGTCGGACCACGGCTCGACGTCCAGTTCGTCGGCGTAGCGGGCCAGGTCGGTGTCGGTCAGGAAGCGCTGGTTGTCGTAGAGGGTGTCGTGCATCTCCCAGAACCGGCCCTCCTTCGCCGCGGCCTCGGCGAGCAGCGCGGCGGGGAACGCCCGAGGGTGGATGGTGCGGAGCGGGAAGTGCCGGAAGACCAGCCGCACGTCGCTGTTCTTTCGCAGGAGCTCGTCCAGGATCGGATGGAGACGTCCGCAGTAGGGGCACTCGAAGTCGCCGTACTCCACGATCGTCACCGGCGCGTCCGCAGGTCCCCGTACGTGGTCGTCCGGTCCCACGGGCTCGGCCAGCAGCTCGGGCAGCTCCTCCTCGGGCTCCGCGTCGGGCGGGGCGCACACCCCGCCCCGGTCCCAGGCCAGCCGGAAGATCACCCCACCCAGCAGCGCCGCCAGCAGCGATCCGGACAGGATGCCGATCTTCGCCTGGCTCTGCACCGACGGGTCGTCGAAGGCCAGGTCCACGATGAACAGCGCCACCGTGAACCCGATGCCGGACACCGCCGCCCCGCCCAGCAACTGCCCCCACACGAGGTTCCCGGGCAGGATCCCCCAGCCGAACTTCAGCGGCAGCCAGGTGCCCAGCGAGATGCCGACGAACTTCCCCAGCAGCAGCCCGGCCGCCACCCCGAGCGTGATGGGCGACGTCATGGCCGTGCGCAGCGCTTCACCGTCGAACCGGACCCCCGCGTTGGCCAGCGCGAAGACCGGCACGATCACGTAGCTGCTCCACGGGTGGAGCAGGAGCTGCAGCCGCTCGTTCACGGACACGGCCCGCCGCAGCGTACGCGTCGCCTCCCTGGCCGCCTCCGCGCTCGGGTCATTGGTGAACACGTGCACGGCCTCATCGGCGCGCAGCAACTTGGTGTCGGTGGGCGCGTACACGAACACCAGGATGCCCAGCGCGATGCCGATCAGCGTCGGATGCACGCCGCTCTCCAGCGTGGCCACCCACAGCGCGAACCCGAGCACGATGTACGCGGGCGGCCGCCAGATCCGCAGCCACCGCAGCGTCATGATCGCCGCCAGCAGCGCCGCCGCGACCACCAGCGAGACGACGGCCAGGCTCTCGGTATAGAAGATCGCGATGATGATGATCGCCAGCACGTCGTCGACGATCGCCAGCGTCAGCAGGAACACCCGCAACGGCTCCGGGCAGCGTGCCCCCACGATGGCGAGCATGCCCAGCACGAACGCGGTGTCGGTGGCGATCGGCACTCCCCACCCACCGGCCCCGGGCCCACCAGCGTTCAGGGCCAGGTAGACGGCGGCGGGCACCATCATCCCGCCCAGCGCCGCCACGGCCGGCACGCCGATCAGCCGCCGATCCCGCAACTGCCCGAGCCGGGCCTCGTACGAGATCTCCAGGCCGATGACGAAGAAGAAGACGGTCATGAGGCCGTCGTTGACCCAGTGGCGCAGGTCGAGGTCGAAGGAGGCGCTGCCGAACGACAGGCCCATGGTGGTCTGCCAGAAGGATTCGTAGGTGTCGCCCCAGGGCGAGTTGGCCCACAGCAGGGCGAGCAGGGTCGCACCCAGCAGCACGCTGGTGCTGCCCGTTTCGGTCTTGAAGAACGCCCGCAACATGGTCCGACCCCCGAAGCCCGATCATAGGCTCCATGGCCGACTCGGGTCTCTATCGGGACAAACAGGACCGCTGATGGCCCCTGCCTCCGCCGCTCCACCGCGCTTCAGGCGGTGGAGCGGCGAGCCGTTGGTTCGAGCGTTTCCGGTGAGGGGCTGCTCGGGACGGGATCGCGCCGCTACCGGATGCTCATGAATTCGGGGTGGGTGTGGGGGTGGGGGTCGGGGTTTCCGAGACCGAGGTCGACGGGTCGGGGGTCGGGGTGTCTGTCGGGGTCTCTGTCGGGGTCACGGTCGGGGTCACGGTCTCTGTGGGGGTGGGGCAGACGGCCGGGGTTCGCCACTTCGGCTGGCCTGTCCACCACTGCTTCGGCGGCCACCAGTCGCGGTTGCGCCAGGAGATCTTGGTAGGCCGCGACAGATCGAAGACGTAAGCGGCCGTGCCCGCCGTCTCGCCGGTGCCGGCCGTGGGCGTGGGGGCGAAGGTTTCGGTGGGGGTTTCGGTGGGGGTTTCGGTGGGGGTGAGGGTGGGGGTGACGGATTCAGTAGGGGTAGTGGTGGTGGTTTCGGTGGGAGTAGCGGTAAGGGTTTCGGTGGCGGTGGGGGTCGGGGTATCGGTGGGAGTTGTGGCGGCGGCTGTGGTGGCGGTCACCGACACCCAGTCGCCTACCTTGACCGCGCTGGTGCCGCGGCGTCCCGCGATCGTCCGGGTGGACTCGTCGATCGCGTACACCTTCTCGAAGCCGTCCTGGCTCTTCACGGTGATCGAGTCCTCGGCGACCGCGGTCGCCTGCCCGGTCTGAGCGAGCAGCGTGATGACGCCGCAGCCGTCCTTGCCCGCCACCGCGAACTCGCCGTGCATAGCGCCGACGAAGCCCCACGGGCTGATCGGCGGTAGTTCGGGTGCGGTGGGTGACGGCGTCTCTGTGGGCGTCTCGGTCGGTGTCTCCGTGGGTGTCTCGCTGATCGTCGCCGTGGGAGTCGGCGACTCCGTCGGTGTCGTCGCCGTTCCCGACGCCGCCGCGGCGGACACTCCGATCCCGCCCGTCGCCGCCAGCGCGATGGTCGCGGTGATGATCAGCGATCGTGGGACGCGCCTGCGTGGCTCGTCTGGTGCGATCGATAGTTCCTCGTGTGGTTGGTCAGAACTCGTTGGCGTCACTATGTCCTCCAGCTGAGTTGCTCCGATTCAATCCCTGTCGATCTAAAACGGGAGTAAACCGGACGACTGTCGCACCCGAGGCTCGCTGCCCTCCTGCACCGCTTGAAACCGGCTGTTTGCGAGACTGGCAATCGATGGACAGCGGCATGCGGCCCCGGTTGAGCCGCGAGACGATGATCGAGACGGCGTTGCGGCTGCTCGACGAGGTCGGGCTGGAAGGGCTGACGGTGCGCCGGCTCGCCGCCGAGTTCGGCGTCCAGTCTCCGGCGCTCTACTGGCATGTCCGTACCAAACAGCAGCTACTCGACGGGATGGCCGACGCGATCATCCTGGGCGCCGGGACGGGGCCGCCGCGTGACGGCGAGTCCTGGCAGGAGTGGCTCGGCCGCCGCGCCCGCGCCTACCGCGACTCGCTGCTCGCCCATCGCGACGGCGCCCGGATCGTGTGCACGGCGGCTCAGCCCAGCCCGGCGACGGTCCGGATGTTCGAGCAGGAGGTGGCCGGCATGGTGGGCCGCGGGTTCACTCCGGTGCTGGCGCTGCGGACGATCACCAGCGTCGCCCACTATGTCAACGGGTTCGCCCTCCAGGCACAGGGCGGGCGATCTTCGGCTGCACCGGCGGACCTGCTCGACGGCGGGATGTCGGCCCCGCTGGCCGCGGCCCTGGCGGAGGGCGGTGATCCCTTCGGTGAGGAAGCCTTCGAACACGGCCTGCGCGCACTCATCGACGGCACGGCCGTGGCCCTGCACGACGCTGGAAAGCAATGAGCCCGGGCCCCGCGCGGCCCGGGCTCATTGGGTCATTACCGGGTGATCTTGACGTCGTCCACGCCCGCCTCGACCAGGCTCGCCCCTGACGCGTCGGCGGCCTCGATCAGGATGCGGACGCTCTGCCCGGCGAAGGCGGAGATGTCGGCGTTGGCCGTGCTCCAGGCTCCGTCACGGTTGCTCGCGGCCCCCAACTGCTGGAACACCGTGCTGGTAGTGTTCCCCACCACTCTGACGCGGAAGAAGTCGGCGGTGGAGGCGTTGCTGCCGTGCGCGAGATACCACGAGAGCGACAGCCTGAGCGTCCCGGACGGCAGGGTGATCGGCGGCGACTGGATCGAGGTGGTGCCGCCGTCCAGGTCGTTCTCGCCCGCGCTGGCTCCGGCCAGCCTGCCGGTGACCAGGTCGTTCGTGCCGCTCACCGTGGTGCCGAGCTGCTTGGCGCCGCTGGACGTCGTCGCCTCCGGGTCGCCGCGCTCCCACTGGCCGGTGGTCGCGGTGTCGGTGCCGCCGGCGTTGGTGACCCAGCCGGTGGCGGTCTCGAACGTGTCCGACCAGACGGTCACGGGCGGCGTGGCGGTGGCGATGGTCCAGACGGAGTAGGCGATGGCGTCGGCGTTGCGGTCGAGCGCGGTGTCGTTGATGTTGGCGGTCGTGTCGCAGGACCGGTGGTAGCAGGAGTCGAACGCCTGGCCCGCCGTACCGCCCCAGAGCTGCGCCTGCGCGCTCGACTTGATCCCCTCCGCGCCCGTGAACGTGCCGCCCGCCGCGATGCCGACGGCGATGAACGGGCCGTAGTCGGAGCGGCCGTCGAAGTCGGTGCCGCGGGTCGGGACGCCGATGGAGGAGAAGTACGCCGCCAGGGTCTGCTCCAGCTGCGCCGACCCGGCCGGGCCCGGCCCGGAGCCGGTGCCGTCGGAGTTGTCGCCGTCATAGAGGAAGTAGCCGGGGTTGGGGGAGCCGACCATGTCGAAGTTCAGGTACGCCTTGATCTTGGCGCGTTCGGTGGCGGGCAGGTTGTTCACGTAGAACTGTGAGCCGCGCAGGCCCAGCTCCTCGGCGCCCCACCAGGCGAAGCGCAGGTGCTTCGTGGGCTGCAGCGCCTGGCGTGAGACCTCCAGCGCGACCTCCAGGATCGACGCCGAGCCCGAGCCGTTGTCGTTGATGCCGGGGCCGGCGGTGACGCTGTCGAGGTGGGAGCCGGTCATGAGGATGTCGTTGGGGTCGCCGCCCGGCCAGTCGGCGATCACGTTGTAGCCGGTAGCGCCGTTGTAGGTGAAGGATTGCAGCGTCGTGGTGTACCCGGCGGCGTCGAGCTGGCCCTTGACGTAGTTGGCCGAGGCCAGGTAGCCGGGCCGGCCGTGCGCGCGGGTGCCGCCGTTGTTGGTGGCGATCGTCTGCAGCTGGGCCAGGTGGGCCTTGACGTTGGTGAGGGAGATGTTCGGTGGAGCGGCCGCGACGGCCGCCGGCGCGGGCGCGCTGAGCGCCAGGGGTAAGGCCAGGGCGAGAGCGCCTAATGCTGCGAGGAGCTTCATCGGGTGCCTCCGTGGGGGGTGGACAGAGGGAGATCGCTTGGTAGATCCCGGTCTGGGATGTTGGGCAAGCGCGGACAGCCCCGTAAACAGCCGCGCTGCCTGAAGGTAACCAGCGGACCTCATCCTGAGAAGACCCATTTGTCACAGTTGTTGAGATGTGGTCAGGCGCGCACGGTGAGGACGGCGCGGGCCTGGCCGCCGTTCTGGCAGTAGACGACCACCGCGTACGTGCCTGCTCGGACGGCCTTGAACGACGGCGTCCAGGCGACGGCGGACACCGGGGCCACCGCCCGGCGCGGGCTGAGGGCTCCGGAGGCCACGCCGCGGACCGTGGACCCGCCGCACACCGCCGTGACCGTCACTCGCCGGCCCACCTGGACCGAGGCGGGGCTGACTCCGGCGCCCGCGTTGATCGACGACACGGTGATGCCGCCGGGCTGCTGCGCCGGGGGAGCGCCCGTCGGGGTGGCCGTGGGCTTGGTCGTGGGCGTCGCGGTGGCGGTCGGCTTGGTCGTGGGCGCTGTGGTCGGGGTGTTCGGGGTGGTCGTGCCGCCGCCGAAGGTCACGTCTGAGCAGGAGTAGAACGCCTCGGGGCTGTCGCTGCGCTGCCAGATGGCGTAGATGAGGTGGCGGCCCTGCTTGGCGGGGAGCTTGCCCTGGAGGGTGTAGGCGCCGTCCGTCAGCGCGGGGTCCCGCTGGGTGAGGAACGGCTTCGACTCCAGGTCCGACCACTTGAGCGGCTTCGTCGGGTCATAGCCGTCCTTGGTGACGTACAGGTCGAAGGAGCCCTTGTGCGGAGCGGTGGCCCGATAGCGGAAGGTGAACGACGCGCCACTCGCCATGCCGGTGGCCGGCCAGTCGGCGCGTGCCTGGTCGAAGCCTCGGTACTTGTCGCGGCCCGCGCTGCACAGCTTGCCGTCCGGGATGATCTCGCGGTGCCGGCCCGCGGCGTTCGCCAGGTTGACCTCGTTCCAGTCGTAGAGCGGCTGGGTGCCGCCGATCTCCACGGCCTTCTTGCAGGCCGCGGACTTGGGGCTCTCCGGGTTCTCGCTGAAGCAGACCATGGTGCGGCTGGGCGGGTTGTTCATGGTGCCGTGGGCGTCGGCGACGCCGGGCGCGACGGTCAGGACGAACAGCGTGGGCGCGGTCAGGACGGCGGCGGCGATGGCCTTGCGGGTGATCTGCATGCAGATCACGTTGAAGCATGAAAAAGGGCGAAAAAGCCTCTTTAAACCGCTCTTAAGGTTGGCTTAGGCGGCTTTTCAGTACGGCGGATCCAGACCTGCACCTGGGCCCCGCCCAGCGACGAGCGGTCCAGCCGGAGCGACCCGCCGGACGACTCCGCCAGCCGGCGGGCGATGTCGAGGCCGAGCCCGGTCGAGCCGGCGCCGCTGGTGCCCCGCTCCAGCGCCGCCTCCGGATCGGCGATGCCGGGACCGGCGTCGGAGATCAGGATGCCGACCGTGTCCTTGCCCTCATGCAGGGACACGCTGAACGCGGTGCCCTCGGCCGTGTGCCGGAACACGTTGCCGAGCAGCGCGTCCACCGCCGCCGTCAGCTCGGCCGCGGGCACCGGCACCCGTACCGGCAGCGTGGCGCCGATGAGCTGCCACGGCCGCTGCTGGTCCTCCGCCAGCGCCGACCAGAACGTCAGCCGGTCGCGCAGCACCTGCGCCGCGTCGCAGGCCCGGTCGGCGCGCGACGGCCGCCTGGCCGCGGAGATGATCGTGTCCACCTCGCCCTCCAGCCGGGCCAGCGCCTGCCTGCTCGGCTCGGCCTGCGTGCCGAGCTGGTCGAGGCTGAGCCGGAGCGCGGTGAGTGGCGTACGCAACCGGTGGGACAGGTCGGCGGCCAGCTCGCGTTCGGCGGCGAGCAGATGCGTGACCTGGTTGGCCATGGCGTTGAACGCCGTGGCCGCCGCGACCAGCTCCGGCGGTCCCTCGGGATGGATGCGCTCCCTCAGGTCGCCCGCGCCCAGCGCGGTGGCCGCCGAGCCGAGCCGGCGGGCCGAGCGGACCACGCGGGCGCCCAGCCGGTCGCCGACCAGTACCGAGCCGAGCACGAGCACCACGGCCACGCCGGTCAGCACCGCCCAGGACGTGCCGACCCCGCGGTTCAGGTCGTCGGCCGGCACGAACACCTCGATCACCGCGCCCCGGTCGCCGTCCAGCGCCACCGGCCGGAGCAGCACCTGGCCCGCCGGCAGCTCGACGGTGCCGGCCCTGGTCTGCGCCGCCGCCCGCGCCACGTCGGCGGCCGGGGCGCGGGACGTGCCCGCGGTCGGGCCGCCCTTGACGTGGATGGCGAGCAGGCCGCGCCGGCCCGCGTCGGTGCGGGCCATCGCGTGCGCGAGGTCCTCCGTCCTGGTCGTCAGCGCCAGCACGGGGACCAGCGCCGACGCCTGGCGCTCCGCGCCGGCCACCGCCTTGCTCCGCGCGGTCTCCTTGACGATCAGGCCGAGCGGCACCAGGAAGGCCAGCGCCACCATCGAGGTGACGGCGACCATCAGTACGGCCAGGGCCCGCCTCATCGGGGTGCGGACAGCATGACGCCGACACCTCGGACGGTATGCAGGTAGCGGGGGTTCGAGGCGCTTTCGCCAAGCTTGCGGCGCAACCACGACAGATGCACGTCGATGGTCTGGTCGTCCCCGTACGCCTGGTGCCAGACCTCGGTCAGCAGCTCCTTGCGGGTGACGACCCGGTCGGCCCGCGTGGCGAGGTAGGCGAGCAGATCGAACTCGCGCCTGGTCAGCGTGAGTGGCCCGCCGTCCAGCTCCGCCGCCCGCCGGTTGGCGTCGACGACCAGCCCGCCCACGCGCAGCACCTGCGGCGGTGGCGCGGACCTGGCCCGGCGGAGCACGGCGTCCAGCCGGGCGCCCAGATGCCCGCCGGAGAACGGCTTGACCAGGTAGTCGTCGGCGCCCGCCTCCAGCAGCCGGACGATCTCGGTCTCGTCGTCGCGGGCCGTGGCCACGATGACCGGTACGTCGGAGATGCCGCGCACCATCCTCAGCGCCTCCGAGCCATCGAGGTCGGGTAAGCCGAGGTCGAGGATGACGGCGTCCGGCGGGTGCTGCGAGATCTCCCGCAGCGCGTCCAGGGCGCAGCCCGCGCTGCGCACCGCGTGCTGCCGGCCGGTCAGCTCGCGGATGATCGCCGATCGGACGAATTCATCATCTTCGACTACAAGAACCGTCGCCATTCACCCCACCCATACATAATCCTTGTCATGCGTCGCGCCTTTAGATACGTCGTGATCTGGTGTGGAGCCACCGTGGTCGCGATCTCAGTGTCGTGGTTCGGGGTGCGCGGCGTCTTGCGTACCGAGTTCGTGGACGATGTCCAAGTTGAGCCGTTCGTGGCGCAGGCGGTCTCGGACGGCGACCGTACTCCCACCAGAACGCCCACACCCACGCCCACCCTCACCCCAACCCGCACCAAAACGCCCACCCCCAGGCCGATCCCAACCCGAGCCAAACCCACGGTGCGGAAGACGCCGACACCTGCGCCCACGAGGACCCCGAAGAACCTGCGGGTGGTGTCGGTGAAGGGTGGTGAGGTGGCGTTCACGCTGGGCCCCGAGGGCTGCCGGCTGGTGTCGGCCACGCCCAGGGGCGGCTACACGGCCAAGGTCGCCAGGAACACCGGCTGGATCAGGGTGGACCTGGTCAAGGGCGAGCACGGCTCGGGCGTGTGGTGCATCAGCGGCGAGCAGCGTACGGACACCTGGGAGTACTGATGATCGCCCACTACCGCGGACGGCGTAGCCGAGCCATCGACCTGGGGCCGATTCCGATCACCGCGCGAGGTGCCAGCGTAAGGGCATGGACGCACTGCGGAAAGCGCTGGGAGCCCTCTCGGTGGCCTATGCGCTGATCTTCTTCTGTGCGGCGCTGCTGCACACCGGGCTCACGCTCGGCCCGCTGCACGACGCCGTGATCGTACCGGCGGCGATCGTGGAGACGTTCTGCGGCGTGGTCCTGCTCATCGGCGCCCGCGGCGCGCTGACCGGACGGCCGTGGGCGTGGGACGGGCTGATCTACACGCACGCGGGGGCGCTGGCCGGGGTGCTGATGGGGATACTCGCGCTGGCGTTCGGGGCGGCCGAGACGACCGCGCTGAACACCTGGTATCACCGCACGATGGCGGCGCTGCTCATCGCGGGCCTGGTCGGCGCGCTCTACCGGTCGAGGCTGCGCAGGTAGGCGGCGGCCTCGGCGAGGTGGTCCTCGGTGAAGACGCGGATCCCGTTGAGCTCCAGCAGTGCCGCGGTGACGCCCTGACCGGGCGTGCGGCGGCCCTGGAAGGTGCCGTCATAGATGGTCAGCGCGCCGCACGAGGGGCTGCCCTCTTTCAGCACCGCCAGTCGTACGCCGAAGGACCGGGCGACGGCGAGCGCCGACTGCGCGCCCGACAGGAACTCGGCCGTGACGTCGGAACCGTCGGCGGTGAGCACGCGGGCCGCCCCCGACAGCACGGCCGCGCCGCTCACCCCGCCCTCGATCTCGGCGGCCGGGCGGGGGACCGGCAGCCCGCCCTCCACCTCGGGGCAGAACGGCACCAGGCGGCCCTCCTCGCGCCAGGTGGCGAGCAGCGCGTCGGCGCTGGTCTTGGCGCCGCCGTCATAGCGCACCCGCCGGCCCATCAGGCAGGCGCTGACGAGGACTCTTTCCATACTGACGATCCTATGAGCGCGATCGG
This sequence comes from Nonomuraea guangzhouensis, assembly GCF_019396345.1. Classification (GTDB taxonomy): domain Bacteria; phylum Actinomycetota; class Actinomycetes; order Streptosporangiales; family Streptosporangiaceae; genus Nonomuraea; species Nonomuraea guangzhouensis. The sequence continues at coordinate 54,585 of NZ_JAHKRM010000013.1, forward strand.
CACCAGCGAGACGGCGGCCAGCGCGATCGCGCAGCCGAACGCGTAGGTGAACGGCTCCGCGACGCCCGCCCGGGTGAAGACCTGCAGCAGTACGGCCAGCAGCGCCACGCCGAACGACGACGCCAGCCGTATCGAGATGGTGCTCAGCGTCGAGGCGGCCGGCATGGCGGCCCGCTCGACCGTCTTGAACGCGGCGGCCGCCACGGACGGCGCGACCAGCCCGTGCCCGAGACCCAGCACGAACATCGGCACGAGCCCGCCGAACAGCATGAACCCCAGCACACCGAGCGTCGCCAGCACCACGCCCGCCGCCCCGACCCCGCGCGGCCCGCTCCGGTCGGTGAGCTTGCCGGCGATCGGCATGGTCAGGGCGGCGCCGGCGCCCATCGGCGCCAGCAGCAGCCCCGCGTCGAGCGCGTCGCCGCCCTGGGCGAGCTGGCTGTAGAGCGGGACGAGCACGGTCACGCCGAACAGCGCGGCCGAGTAGCAGATCAGCGCGGCCACCGCGGCGGCGAACGTCCGGTCGCCGAACAGCCGCAGGTCGAGCAGCCCGCCCGGAGTCCGTACCGCCCGCACCGCGAACACCGCCACCAGCGCGAGCCCGCACCACAGCGCCGGATGGGCGAGCGAGGCGCCGTTGCCCACCTCCGACAGGCCGAAGACCAGCGCGGCCAGGCCGGGGGAGAGCAGCGCCAGACCGAGCACGTCGAGGCGGCTGCCACCGCTCGGCGGCCCGCCGGGCAGCAGCTTGATCGCGGCGAGCAGGGCGATGACGCAGACGGGCAGGTTCACCAGGAACAGCCAGCGCCAGTCGAGGTTGCGCACGATCACGCCGCCGAGCAGGGGCCCGAGCACCGGGGCCAGCATCGCGGGCACCGAGATCATGGCCATGCCCCGGCCCATCCGGTCCTGGCCCGCGGCCTGGGCGATCATCGCCTGGCCGACCGGCATGAGCAGGCCGCCGCCCAGCCCCTGCACCGCGCGGAAGGCGATCAGCGCGCCCACCGACCAGGCCGCGGCGCTCAGGGCGGAGCCGCCGGCGAACAGCACCAGCGAGGTCAGCCAGACCGCCTTCGTCCCGAACCGGCCGACCGCCCAGCCGGTGACCGGGATCGACATGGACAGGGCCAGCAGGTAGCCGGTGATCACCCACTGCATGGTGGACAGCGTCGTGTGAAAGTCGTGGGCCAGGGCGTTGACCGCCACGTTCATGATCGTCGTGTCGAGAATCGTCATGATCACACCCAGCAGGACCACGAGGCCGGTCGTCTTGAGGGGATCTCGTACGCTGTATCGCATGGCGTACACCGTAGCACCATTCGTACGGTGTATCGGCTCGCTTAGACTGAGCCCGTGAGTTCCGTCTGGTCGCGGCCCGCGCCGCAGCGACGTCCCGCGCTGACCCGGGAGGCGATCGTGGCCGCCGCGATCGCGATCGCCGACGCCGAAGGGCTGGCGGCGGTCTCGATCCGGCGGGTGGCCACCGAGCTGGGCGCCCGCGCGATGACGCTCTACTCCTACATCGAGCGCAAGGAAGACCTGCTCGACCTGATGGCCGACGAGATCGCCGCCGAGGTGCTGGTCGACGAGCCACTGCCGGAGGACTGGCGCGCGGCGATCCTGACCATCGCCCGGCGCGAGCGGGAGGTCGTGCGCCGGCATCCGTGGCGGGTCGACCTGGTCGCCCAGCGCGTCTCCGTCGGGCCGAACGGCCTGCGCCATGTCGAGCAGTCGCTGGCCGCGCTCGACGGGCTGGAGGTGGACCAGCTGACCAAGTGGCGGATCCTGGCCACGGTCGACGACTACTCGCTGGGCTACATCATCCGCGAGTCGATGGAGCGCACCGCGCCCCGGACGATGGGCGTCAACGACGCCGAGCGGACCGCCATCGCCGAGCCGTACATGCGGGACCTGGTCGCGAGCGGTGCGTTCCCCCGGCTCGCGCCGCTGATCGAGGGCGGCGTGGCGGGCGCCGACGACACCTACGAGCGGGGGCTCAACTGGCTGCTGGACGGAATCGAGGGCGACCTACCCGGGCGATAGCCTTTTCCCGATGAACACCACCGTCGCCACGATCGTGATCGTCGGCTCGCTGCTGCTCGCGCTGGCGAGCCTGATCACCGCGATCCGCAACCGGCCCATGGGCATGGTCCTGCTCATCGGGTTCGCCGTGCTGGAGGTGGCGGTGCTGGTTCAGGCGGGCATCGTGATCGCCGCGGTCGTCGGCGGCCAGGGTCCGGCCACGAAGACCACGCTCTACGGCTACCTCGCCGGGCAGGCGGTCATCCCGCCGGCGGGGGTCTTCCTCGCGCTGGCCGAGCGGAGCCGGTGGGGGCCGGCGATCCTGGTCGTGGCCGGGTTCGCGATCGCGGTGATGACGGGCCGGCTGCTGCAGATCTGGCAGGGCCTCCCGTGACCGCGCCGTCCCTCGGCAGCGGGCCGGGCCGGGCGCTCGTCGCCGTCTACGGGCTTTTCGCGCTCGCCGCGGGCGCGCGGGCCACGGTGCAGATCATCACCCGGTTCGGGGAGGCGCCGCTGGCCTACTCGCTGTCGGCGTTCGCCGCGCTGGTCTACATCCTGCTCACCGTCGCGCTGATCCGTGGCGCGCGCACCCTCGCGCTGGCGGCGCTGGGCGTCGAGCTGGCGGGCGTGCTGCTCATCGGCACGGCCAGCGTCCTCGATCCGGCCGCCTTTCCCGAGGCGACCGTCTGGTCGGTTTACGGGAAGGGCTACCTGTTCATCCCGCTGGTCCTGCCGTTCGTCGGCCTCTACTGGCTGTTGCGCAGGCGTTAACCGATCGCGGGTCCGGGCAGGGGCCACCCCCATGAGCACGATCGAGCACTCAGTAGATGTCCAGGTCCCCGTCAGGGTGGCATACAACCAATGGACGCAGTTCGAGAGCTTCCCCGAGTTCATGGAGGGTGTCGAATCCGTCAAGCAGCTCAGCGACACGCGTACGGCGTGGGCGACCGAGATCGCGGGAGTGAAGCGGGAGTTCGAGGCCGAGATCACCGAGCAGCATCCGGACGAGCGGGTCGCCTGGCGGTCGACCGACCGTCCGCACCAGGCGGGTGTGGTGACCTTCCACCACCTCGACCCGAACACGACCAGGGTCACGCTCCAGATGGAGTACGACCCCGAGGGGTTCATCGAGACGGCCGGCGACTGGCTGCAGATCGTCCGCCTGCGCATCAGGAACGACATGGAACGCTTCAAGTCGTTCATCGAGTCGCGCGGCGGCGAGACCGGCGCCTGGCGCGGCGAGGTGCCAGGACCGCACCAGAGCGGCTCCGGCTACGAGCCCGGCGACCAGCCGGTGCCACCCGGGACCGGGGGCCAGATGCCGCCCGGCACCATCGGTGGTGGCGGCGAGTTTCCTGGGGGCGCCACGCTCCCGCCGCCCGGCCCGGTGCCCGGGCCGCCGCCTCCGCGTAACGAGCCGCCGCAGCCGCCGCCCGTTCTGTGATGGTTTGACGACAAGCCCCCCGAGTGTCTCGGGGGGTTTCGTCATGGTCTGGAATAAATGTGCGTTTCGGCCCTGTTAAGATGGCGATTCATCCCATGACTTGATGAGTGGAGGAAACGCCCCCGCATGAGTGTGCTCGCCCAAGAGACCAAAGGCAGATCCCTCGTCTGGCTCCTCGTGCTGGGTATCGTCCTCGCGGCGCTCAACCTGCGCACCGCCGTGACCAGCGTGGGCCCCCTACTGGACCAGCTCGCCGGTGCGCTCGGCATGTCGAGCGTCGGCACCGGCCTGCTCACCACGCTGCCGGTGCTGGCCTTCGCCACGGTCGGCGCGGTCACGCCCACGCTGGCCCGGCGCGTGGGCGAGCACCGGCTGCTGCTGCTCGCCCTCGTCACGCTCGGCACCGGCATGCTCGTGCGGTCGCTGGTCGACTCCGCGCCGGTGTTCCTGCTGAGCAGCGCGGTCGCGCTGTCCGGCGGAGCCGTCGGCAACGTGCTCATCCCGACGTTGATCAAGCGCCACTTCCCGGCCAGAACCGGGATCATGACCACCGTCTACACCGTCGCACTCGCCGTCGGCACCATGCTCGCCGCCGCGGCCACCGTGCCGATCGAGCGCGCGTCGGGTGACTGGCACATCGCGCTCGGCGTGTGGGCGGCCCTGGCTGCCGTGGCCGCCATTCCGTGGCTTGCGCTCCTGCGCAGTGAGCCGGAGCGGCACACCGGCCGGGGGGACGCGGGCATTCGCCGGCTTGCCCGGAGCAAGCTGGCCTGGATGGTCGCGCTCTACTTCGGCAGCCAGTCCATGATCGCGTACATCATGTTCGGCTGGCTCGCCACCATCCTCACCGAAGGCGGCTACACCACCGGCCAGGCCGGGCTGGTGCTCGGTGTGTTCACCGCGCTGAGCATCCCGGTCTCGATCCTGGTGCCCGTCATCGCCTCGCGCTTCGCCGACCAGCGGCCCGTCGTCGTCGGGCTCGTCACCTGCTACGCCGTCGGGTTCGCCGGGCTTTGGCTGGCGCCGATCTCGACGGCGGCGGTCTGGGTGACGTTCGTGGCGATCGGCATGGGGTCGTTCCCGCTGGCGCTGATGATGCTCGCGCTGCGCACCCGTACGCCGGAGGCCACCGCCGCGCTGTCGGCGTTCGGGCAGAGCGCCGGGTACCTGATCGCGGGTGCGGGGCCGCTGCTCGTGGGGGTGCTGCACCAGATGACCGGTGGGTGGACGCTGCCGTACGCGCTGATCTTCGCGGTGCTGGTCGTGCAGCTCTTCACCGGCCTGTACGCGGGGCGGAACCGCTACCTCGAGGACGAGTCCTCGTCGCTGGACGCCTCGCAGGACGACCAGCGCGTGCCTGCCACAATAGGCGGATGAATTCGACAGTCGTCACCTTCCCCGACGGTCATGTCAGTGGCCGTTCGGAGGTCGTCGGGGTCGTGCCGGCGGGGGGCCGGCACGGCCTCGTCGTCGCCGAAACCCCGTTCCATCCGCTTGATCACACCTGGCCGGACCAGCCGGCCGATCGCGGCACGATCGGTGGGCTGCCGGTGGCCGACTGCGTCACGGGGGCCCAGTCGGGCACCGGCGAGATCTTCCTCGGCTCCGACATCCCGGTACGCCGGGGCACCGAGGGCTGGGCCTGGCTGGTCGTCCACGTGACCGACACCCCGCTGCCGGTGGGGACCGAGGTGGCGCTGGAGGTGGACCCGGGCCATCGGGCGGCGCTGTCCGCCGGGCACACCGCCTGTCACCTGGCCGCGCTCGCGCTCAACGCCGCCCTGGCCGGGCACTGGCGCAAGCCGGTGGCGCCGGACGGGCTCGGCCACCCGGACTTCGACCAGAGCGCGATCACCTCGTCGCGGATCTCGCCCTTCGGCAGCGAGGATGTCTACCGCCTCGGCAAGTCCCTGCGTAAGAAGGGGTTCTCCGCCGACGGGCTGGAGCTCTCGCAGGTCACCGCGGAGGTGAACGACCGGCTCAAGGCGTGGGTCGCGGCCGACGCGGCGGTCTGGCTCGACGTGCCGGGGCCCGGGCTGACGGCCCGCCGTACGTGGCACTGCGCGCTGCCGGAGGGTGAGACGTCTATCCCGTGTGGTGGTACGCATGTTCGGCGTGCGGGGGAGTTGGGGGCCGTTACGGTCGTCCTGTCTCTGGAGGATGCCGCGCTGACCATGCGCACCACTACTACTGGTTGAGGGCCCTCAGGAAGGCCAGTACTCGCTTCCACGCGTCCGCGCAGGCCTCCTCGTGCTCGGCGGCGGTGGCGTCGAAGAAGCCGTGCGGGGCGCCCGGGTAGGTGATCAGCTCGTGCTCCACCCCCGCCTCCGTCAGCGCCTCACCGAACTCGCTCACCTGCTCACCCGTGATCCCGTGATCGGCGCCCCCGAACAGGCCCAGGATCGGCGCGCCCAGCTCGGCCGCGTGCTGGGTCGGCCCCGGGCCGTACGGGCCCGCGATGCCCGGCGCGCCGTAGAAGCCGATCACGCCCGCGAACCCGAAGCGCGGCGCCGACGCGAAGAACGCGTTGCGCCCGCCCATGCAGAACCCGAGCGCCACCGCCGGCCTGCCCAGCCGGTCGGCCGCGGCCATGATGTCGTCCTGGATCGTCTGCCTGCCGAGCTTGGAGACGTGCTCCATGATGGGGAAGCCCTCACCCCGCTCGTCGTCGGCGGCGGTCCTGCCGTAGTAGTCGATGGCGATGGCCGGGTGGCCCTGTTCGGCCAGGCGTAGGGCGAGCTGCTTGTAGAAGTCGTGCAGCCCGCGTACGTCGGGCAGGATGACCACGCCCGGCCCGCGGACGTCGTCGGGACGTGCCTCGTAGGCGGCGAACGCGGTGCCGTCGGCCGAGGTCACCTTGGTGTCGGAGGCCGTCGTGCCGGTGACGGGGGCGGCGTGGGCAGGTGGTTTCGCGTCATTGTCGTAGCACATGGTGCGGTGAAATTACCAAAGCCAGATTGATAAAGCTAGACTTGTCTTCGTGCTCGCGAAAGATCTGCGGCTCGCGGTCGGGCGGTTGGCCCGGCGTATCCGCCAGCTGTACACGAATGCCTCAGGCGATGACATTTCCTTCACCGAGCTCGCGGTCCTGTCGCGACTGGAGCGGGAAGGGCCGCACACCTCGGCCCAGCTGGCCAACCTGGAGAAGGTGACCGCTCAGGCGATCGGCACGGTGCTGGGTGGATTGCATCGCCGCGGCATGGTGTCGCGCGGGCCTGATCCGGTCGATGGGCGGCGGGTCATCACGGTGATCACGGATGCGGGGCGTGGCGCGCTGGACAGTCGGGAACAGGTCATCACTGAACAGCTGGCCGCGGCTGTCGACTCGCTCACCGAGGAGGAACGGTCTCGGTTGGCCGCCGCTCTGCCCATCCTGGTCGCGCTGGCGGAACGCCTCTGATGCTCTGTCAGCATCTGCTGACAAGCGGCTGCTTGTCAGCGTATGCTGACGCCATGAAGGTCAACGAGCTGGCCGACGCGGCCACTGATCGCGACCCCGGCGTGGGCCTCGCAGCCGTCGCCGCGCTGCGGGCTCTGCTGGAGGAGCTTGAGGCCACGCACGTGTCCAACGCCCGGGACCAGGGGTGGTCCTGGGAGCAGATCGCCGACGCCCTCGGGGTCAGGCGGCAGTCCGCCCACCGCAAGCACGCCCGCAGGATCGGAAGGTAACCGCATGCTCGCCAGATTCACCGACTCCGCCCGCCGCGCGCTGATCAGGGCCGGCACGCTGGCCCTTGACGCGGGACGTCCGGCGCTCACCCCTGACCTGCTGCTGCTCGCCCTGGCTGAGATCCGGCCGTTCTCGCTGGCCAGTTTCACCGTGACGGCTGAGGACGTTCGGGAGCAGGTCGATCTCGGTGATCGCCGTGAGCTACTCGCCACCCTGGGGATCGATCTGGCCGAGGTGCACCGCCGTACCAGGGCGGGGACTTCCGATCCTGCGCGGTGGCGGTTGACGCGGTCGCGCCTCAACCCGCTGCGGGTCACCCTGCACGGGCCGTTGGGTTCGGTTCCGCTCGCCATGCACGCGCGGAAGGTGGTGGAGGTGGCGATGTGGCGGCCGGGGGCGGTCACGGGGGAGCGGCTGCTGTGGGGGCTGCTGGCCGACTACTCGAACGGGGCGGGGCGGATCTTGCGGGCCGGTGGGGTGGATCTGCGGGCGCTGGTTGAGGAGACGGGGATGCCGACGGCTCGGACGGCGTGAACTCGCGTCAGGAGGGGGCGTCGAGGTGGGCGATCTTCTCCGGGTTGGCGAGGAGGTAGATGGTGTCGATCTTGCCGTCCGTGATGAGCAGGGAGATGACGGTGACGACCCGGCCCTCGGCCGAGACGACCATGGCGGGTGCGCCGTTCACGTTCGCCAGGCCGTACGACATGGTGGAGAAGTCACCCACACCGATCGAGGCCATGAACTTGGCGATGCCCTCGGGGGTGGTGATGGACGCCAGGAAGCGCGTCACGTTCTCGGCACCGGTCAGGGCGCGCAGCGGGGAGCGGGCCTTGCCGCCGCCGTCGCTGACCAGCGTCACTTCGCTGGACAGCAGGCCGATCAGCCCGTCCAGATCGCCGCTGGTGGAGGCGCGGAGGAAGCGTTCGGTGATGCGCCGTCGCTCGCCGAGGTCCACGTCGAACCGGGGCCGCTTCTCCTGTACGTGATCGCGGGCCCGCCTGGCCAGCTGCCGGGTGGCGGGCTCGGCCCGGCCGATGACCTCGGCGATCTCGGAGAACGGCAGGTCGAACGCCTCCCGCAGCACGAACACCGCCCGCTCCAGCGGCGAGAGCGTCTCGAGCACCACAAGCAGCGCCAGCTCGACGGAGTCGGCCAGCTCCGCGTGCTCCGCGACGTCGGGCGCGGTGCTGATGGGCTCGGGCAGCCACGGGCCGACGTACGACTCCCGCCGCGACTTCGCCCACCGCAGCCGGTCGATGGCCAGCCGCGACGTGACCCTGATCAGGTACGCCTTGGGGTCGGCGACGGTCGTCTCGTCCACGCCGGACCAGCGCAGCCACGCCTCCTGCACGACGTCCTCGGCGTCGGCCATGCTGCCCAGGATTCGATAGGCGACGCCGGTCAGCAGGCTTCGGTGGTCTTCGAAGGTCGACATAGGACTTAAGACGTATCACGGTGGATCGTGTGTGACACGGGCGCGCCGGGATTCCGATACACTGGCTACGCAACAAGGGGCTATAGCGCAGCTGGTAGCGCACCTCCATGGCATGGAGGGGGTCTGGGGTTCGAATCCCCATAGCTCCACGCGTCGGCGGGGTTGTTTTGGTCGCATGTACCCCCTTCGGGGGGCATGCTCCCCGCGGCCTCCTTGTTGTTTACATCGGGGGATAACCCCCGAACCCCCAGCGTCGGGCCAAAGGGCCTCGCTTCGCTCGGGCTGTTTCCTTTCAGTCGGGCCTGGTCCCGACCCCCTGTAGGGCCTTCGCTTCGCTGCGGGCGTTTTTTCTTGGGCGGTCCGCCCGTTACCCGATTCGGTGGTTGGCCGTCTGCTGCCCGCCCTTCCGCAACGGGCTTCGCCGTGGCCGCTTCGCGGTCGAGGGCTCAGGCGCTGCCTCCAGTCGCGCCGGAGCCGCGACCCCTGGAGGGCCTCCGCTTCGCTTCGGACGCCTTACTTGGGCGGGGGCTTCGCCCGCGCGTCCCCGTTGGCCGCTCGAACCAACGGAGGACGCCGCCGGTGCGGGGGTTCCGCTGGGCCAAGGGAGGCCGGGGCCTCGCCGGCTGGTGCTGGTCGGCGACAACCCGCGATCATGTCGGCTACGAATCCTGGCTGGAGCGGGACCGGTTGATCCTGCTGGATCTCGACCCGCAGGTGGTGGGGATCGCCTCGTAGCCGTTCTGGCTGCACTGGCGTGAAACGGGCGGACGGCAGAGATGTTCGCGGCCACGGCCGAGGCCTGCGCGGCGGTCGGTTGGGAGTTTGAGCATCTGGGTGTTCCTGACCCGGTGTTCATGGCGAACGTGCGCTGGCCGGCCCGTTACCGGTACGGCGGTGGAGCTCATCGGGCGGGTCGAGTCCTACCTCAGGACAGTGAAGAGGGGGCCACGCTGTTCGGCGCCGTCGGGGGTGCGCCACCCGGCCGTGACGCATCCACGGGCTCCGGTCGTCGCACAGCCGCCACCTTCGGCCGGCTGGAGTGCGCGGACGATACGGACGGTGAGTCCCGGCTCGGTGGCCAGATCAGTGCCGGAGAAGGCTTGCGCGGCAGAGGTGAGGTCGACGCCGTCGAGGTGGGCGATGACCGACGGGTCGGGGGTGTCGTCGGCATTCTGCGCCTGTGCCACGGCCGAACCGCGGAGGAACGCGAGCAGCTGGGCGGTCAGCACGGGGTCGCGGATTCCGTCGTAGACCCACCGGTGGCCAAGGACGCCATGCTCTGCCGTGCCGACGAGGGCGTGGTCGGCCCCGGTCAGCGGGGAGCCCCGGTAGGTGAGCGGCACGTGGTAGACCGCAGGGCTGTCGCCGGAGCTGTCGGCCACCAGCATGAACTCGATGCCGACCTCGCCGGCCGGATCGTCGAGCCGGAAGCCGCCGCACTTGACCAGAGCCGGCGGTCCGCCCTGGTACCAGGGCTGGGAGGGAAGCCACGCCGACAGGAGTTCCAGTTTTCCGGGAGTCATGGTGGTCTGGTGAATAACGGCCATGCACCAAGACTCTAGTCCGGGACACGGGGGCCCTGTCTGCCTCAGCAGAGACGCCGGCTCAGACTCCAGCGCCTCAGCAGACACCCCGATCATCGCTGCACGTTACCCGTTCCTGGCTCTGCACTGGAGGTCGTACGCCGACACCCGCCGACTCGGAAAGGCCTTCGACATGCCGCCCAGCAGCCCGGACGACCGCCGCCTACCCGCTCGCCTGCCCATCAAGGCCGCTGGGCTGATTCATGTGGCGGTCGGAGCGGAGGGCGCTGGTGGTGTCAGGCCGCTGGTAGCGCGCGAGGGAACAGTCGCCGGGCATTTCGGAACCCAGCGGTCGAAGGTCATGCTGTTCGATCGTCGGTGTGCTGGATCAGGCACCCGGCGTAGGTCTGCCGGCGGTTCTCGGCGGCTTCAGGTTCGGTTCCTGTTCGTCGGGTGAGGGTGCGGAAGTCGTGGTCGTACGACGGGCGTGGTCGACCAGGCGACGCAGGGCGATCAACCCGTAACCGAGCAGCGCGAAGCAGACGGCCAGTGCCAGCGCGTTCAGGGCCACCCCGCCGTACCCGAATGTGTCCACGTCCAGAAACGGATAGGGATAGCGCTTCCACGCATCTGGCGGCAATAGGGCGCCTCTGACCAGGGCGAAGGCCAGGTATGCCATGGGGTAGACCAGCCAGGTGAGAGCGGCCGTCCATTTCGGCCGAGGGGCGGTGCGGTCGAAGAACAGCCAGTCGATCACGGCCAGGACCGGCGTCACGTAGTGGAGAAGGAAGTTGCCCAGACCGTGGCCGCGAAGGGAGAGGTGCTCGAAGGGGCTGGCTCCGCGCATGCGGAGAAAGTGCCAGACCAGGCCGGTGATCACGATGTAGAGCGTCACCGCCCCCTTGAGCTGGGTGGGCGGGCGTCGCCCTCTGCCAGCCACCTGCCAGAGGTAGAACCCGGTGAGCAGCAGGTTGCTCTGCACGGTGAAGAGGACGAGCGGGTTCAGCGGGCTGCCCAGGGCCAGCCAGGTGTAGATCAGGCCGACCACCGCGGCCAGGATCAGCATCAAGCGGTACGCCGTCGTCCAAAACATGGCGATCATGGTCCCACAAAGCGCATCACATCAGCTGAAAATAACCAACCGTCGCAGCGTCGATACACCGGGATCAAGTGCGGAGCAGTCCGTCGATGAGGACCGCCAGCATTTGCTCGACGCGGGCCGGGGCGGTGGGCGACTGCTCGGTGGCCCAGGCGACACCGGCGGCGAGGCGCAGGATCGTCGAGGTGTCGATGTCGTCCCGGACGGTGCCGTCGCGCTGGGCCGTTGCCACGAGCTCGGATGCTGCGGCGCGCATCGCGTGGCAGGCCGAGTGCAACGGCGACGTCTCGTCGTGGAGCGCGGTGGTGACGCTTGCCGCCAGCCCCCGATACGTCATGAGGTGGTTGACGAAGAGCTTCAACCAAGCCACGAGCGCTTCCTGTGGTGAACGCTCGGTCTGTAGCTTGGCGGCCTCGGCGGCGAGGGACTCGTAACGGTCGTCGAGAACGGCCTCCACCAGGGCCTCGCGGGTGGGGAAGTGGCGGTAAAGCGTGCCCGAACCTACGGCGGCGTCGCGGGCGATGTCATCGAGCGAGGTCTCCACGCCCGCGCGGGCGAACGCCGCGCTCGCCGCGGCGAGCAACCGTGCCCGATTGCGCTGTGCGTCTGCCCGCATCGCACGTGGTGCGCTCGTGTCGCTCATTGATCCCCTTCCGGCTGGACGATTGTACCGGGGACTGTCTCCGGATAGCATCGCGCTTACCGGGGACAGTCCCCGGATAGCAGTCGTCGGGTGTGGAGGTTTCGGCAGTGATCACAGAAGTGAAGGCGAAGCTGGGACGCGTGGGAGTGTGGCTCGGCGGACCCTACTTACATGGCACTCCGGTCGAGAGCTGGCGCCATGCCGTGGGGCGCCTTGAGCAACTCGGGTACGGCTCGCTGTGGGGGCCCGAAGGCATCGGCGGCAAGGACGCCTTGGTCAATGGCGGCATTCAGCTCGCCGCGAGCAGGCACTTGATGATCGGCACTGGAATCGCCAACATCTGGGCGCGTCATCCCGCCACGATGCAGGGCGGCGCCGCGGCGTTGGCCGAGGCCTACCCTGGACGGTTCGTCCTCGGAATCGGCGTCAGCCAACGGTTCCTGGTCGAAGCCTACGGGCTGGACTACAGTCATCCCCTCAAGATCATGCGGGACTATCTCGACACGATGGACCAAGCGAAGACACGTAACCCGCCGCCGGAGCCGTTTGTTCGGGTGCTGGCCGCCTTGCAGCCCAAGATGGTGCAACTGGCTCGCGACCGCACTGACGGCGTCCATTCGTTTTCGGCTCCGGTCGAACACACCGCTCTTGTTCGCGAGGTCCTGGGAGCCGACAAGTTGCTCATCCCCGAGCAGGCGTTCGTCATCGAAGCCGATCCTGAGCAAGCTCGTGCCATCGCTCGGCGGTACCGAGGCAAGGCCAACCCGGATTCGCCATACACGCGTAACTGGCTACGGCTCGGCTACAGCCAGGAGGACATCGCCGGCGGGGGAAGCGATCGGCTGATCGACGCGCTGACCGCGTGGGGCACTCCGGATGCCATCGCCGCGCGCGTTCAGGCGCACCTCGACGCCGGTGCCGACCATGTGCTTGTCCATCCCCTCGCCGATGACCTGCCCGCGGCCATCAAGCAACTTGAACAGCTTGCGTCCGCATTGCCACATGGATTGGCGTAAGGACGAGCGCCGCTCACCAGAACGGCCGTACGACCGATCACTCCATGACCTGAGCGTCAGCGGGGGATGAGTGTGGCCCACCGGTCCAGCGTGGACAGCGCCTCGTCGGCGGACCGGTACTGCAGGGTGAACAGGCTGCGATCGGCACCCGCGTCGGCGTACGCGTCGAGCCGGCCGGGCTCGGGTATCGGGCCACCCTCCGGGATCGCGCCGAACAGCGTGATCGGCACTGGTCCCCGCCCAGCCTCGGCGGCCCGGGCGCGGAGCGCGGAGGCTCGCCGGGCGAGCTCGTCGACGTCCATCATGTCCACCTGGGGAAGCCAGCCGTCGCCGTAGTCCAGTACCCGGTCCTCCGTGCCCGGCCCGTTCCCGCCGACCAGTACGGGTGGGTGCGGCTTTTGCGAGGGTTTCGGCCAGGACCAGATCGGGTCGAAGTCCACGAACTCGCCGTGATACTCAGCCTCGTCGGTGGTCCAGATCTCCCGCATGGCGCGGACCCGATCGGCGAGCAGGGCCATCCGGGTGCGCGGATCGGTGCCGTGGTTCGCCATTTCCATGCGATTCCACCCACCGCCGACGCCGAACTGGAAGCGCCCGCCGGACAGTTGGTCGAGGCTGGCCACCTCCTTCGCCGTGATGATCGGATCCCGTTGGGCGACAAGGCATACCGCGGTGCCAAGAGTGAGGGTGGTGGTGACCGCGGCGACCGCGGCCAGCGCGACGAAGGGGTCCATGGTCTCGGCGTAGCCCCGGGTCGAACCGCCGGAGGAGCGCCGGCTGTGCACCGGAATATGCGTGTGCTCGGTCCAGAACAGGGACTCGAAGCCACGTTCTTCAACGGCCCGGCCGAGTTCGGGCGGGGTTAAACCGTGGCAATTGGAGTAAACGGCGATACCGATGTTCATTGGGTCATTCTCGTCGACCAGGGGCTGCGGTGTTCAAGTGAGCGTTAAGTGGCTCCGCTGGACGGAAGTTATGTGGTGTGTACCGGATCGATGGACCCGAGCGAGATTCGCTGGCCGGGAGGGAGCCGGGCGAGGGCGTCGCGGGCACGTAGTTCCTCGCTCCGGTTGCTCAGCTCTACGGCCAGATCGAGAGCGGCGGTGTGCAGGCGTACGGCTTGGCCGGAGTCGCCCAGGGTCGCGGCGATCTCGGCCAGGCTGTTGAGGGCCTTGGCCTCGCCTCGCCGGTAGCCGAAGCGCCGATACAGCTCCAGCGCCTGCTCGTGATGGTCGCGGGCCTCGGCGTACCGGCCGAGCCGGGTGCAGGCCACCCCGAGGTTGTCCAGGGCGTCGGCCTCGCCGCCTCGGCTGCCGATCTCTCGGGACAGCTCCAGCGCCTCGCGATGCAGGTCGGCCGCCTGCGCGTACTGGCCGAGCCGCTCGTGGACGACGCCGAGATAGTCCAGCGTCACGGCCTCGCCAAACCGGTCGCCGATGTCGCGGAACATCTCCAGGGCGCGCAGGTTCGCTGCCTTGGCCCGCTCGTGGTCGCCTTCGTCCGTGCTCACCCTGCCCAAGCCGACCAGCGCCCGGGCCTGACCTCGTAGGTCTTCAGCGGTACGGCAGGCGGCCAGGGCCTGGTCGAAGTGTTCGCGGGCGACGTCATGACTTCCCTGGACCTGATGCACCCAGCCGAGATCGGTCAGGGCCCGGCCCTCACCGGCCAGATCCTCGCGGCGTCGGGCGGCGTGCAGTGCCTTGCCGTACAGGGTGAGAGCATCGTCGTGGTAGGCGTGGTCATAGAGATAGCGGTACACCGTGGTGGCCAGCAGACCGGTGTGCGTCAGGTCGCCATCGGCGGCCAGGACGAGGTTGGCGCGTTCGGCCTCCAGCCAGGCCAGCGCCCGCGGCGCGTCCTGGAGAGGCACCGGCGGGCACTCGGACCGCTCGATGCGCGGCCGCCGGTGGGCGCTGTCGGGATAGAGCCGGTCCATGGCGTCCGACGCCGTGGTCAGCTGGTGGCCGAGCAGCCGGGTCAGCGCCGCCTGCCTGGCCTGCGGCGGCTCTTGCTCGGCCGCTAGCTGGGCGGCGTACTGGCGGAGCAGGTCGTGGAAGACGTAGCGGCCGAAGGCGCGCTGCTGGAGCATGTGCGCGTCCAGCAGATCCTCCAGCAGGTCCTCGGTGCGCTCCACGGGGAGATCGGCGAGCGCGGCGGCCGCGTGGGGTTCGATGTCGCGGCCGGGATGCAGCCCGAGCAGCCGGAACACCTGCTGCTGGTCGGCGGTGAGCTGGCGGTACGACAGGGTGAACGCCGCCGCCACACCGCGTTCCGACCTGGCCAGCTCGGTGAGCCTGCGGCGCTCGTCACGCAGGCGTTCGGCCAGATGGGCCACGCTCCAGCGGGGGCGGTGCCGCAGACGGGTGGCGGCGATGCGGACGGCCAGCGGCAGGAACCCGCACAGGAGCAGGACCTCCGCGACCGCCTCGGACTCGGCCGCCGCGCGCTCGCCCGCGATGCCGGTGAAGAGCGCGACGGCGTCGGGTAAGGGGAGCACGTCCATGGACACGGCCCGCGCGCCGTCCAGGTCCGTGAGCCGCTGGCGGCTGGTGATGAGCACCAGGCTGTTCGACGCGCCCGGCAGCAGGGGCCGGACCTGGGCGGCGTCGGCGGCGTTGTCCAGCACCAGCAGCACCTGGCGGCCGGCCAGCTCGGCTCGCCACAGCGCGGCCCTTTCGGTGATGGACGCGGGGATGCGCTCGGTCGCCACACCGAGCTGCCGCAGCAGCACCTCCAGCGCTTCGGCGGGCTCAAGTGGTCGCTGGCCCGCCGTGTGGGCGTGCAGGTCGATGAAGAGCTGACCGTCGGGGTAGCGTCCGGCGAGGCGATGCGCGGCATGTACGGCCAGTGCCGTCTTGCCGATGCCGGCCATGCCGTCGATCACGGAGATCGTCACTGTCCGGGAGGCCGGCCCGCACAGCTCCTCCACCTGGACGGAGCGGCCGGCGAAGTCGGCGACGTCGTAGGGCAGAAAGGCCGCCAACGGCCTGGCCGGGGTGGCCTCGGGCGGCCCGGGCTGAGTACGGGTGTCGGGCGGCTGGGACTGTGCGGGCCGGATCAGGGCGGCCGCGACTGGCTCGCCGTGCAGGACCAAGGCGGGCGGCTCGCCACGCAGGACGGTCTCCTCGACGGCCAGGAAGCCGTGGCCTGGATCCAGTCCCTGCTCATCGGCCAGTCTGCGACGGTAGCCACGACCGACGGCCAGCGCGTCCGCCTGGCGCCCGGCGTGATGCAGGGCCTGCATCAGCTGCCCGGTCAGCCGTTCACGCAGGGGATGCGCGGTCAGCTCGGCGGCCAGCTGATCGATGAGCTCGGCGTGCCTTCCGGCGGCGAGTTCGAGCTCCACCAGGCGTTCGACCGCGGCCAGCCGCCGATCCTCCAGCCGTGCCCTGGCGCTGTCGGCGAAATGGGCCTGGACGTCGGCGAAGGCGGGCCCGCGCCACAGGGCGAGCGCTTGGCGCAGCGTCGGTACGGCCAGGGCCGGCGCGGACTCCGCTTCGGCCACGAGCGTGTCGAACTCCCGCAGGTCGAGCTGCCCCGCCGCCGGAGCGATCAGGTATCCGGCCGGCTGGGTCCGCACCAGGTGGGCCGCGTCCGCCGCGCGGAGCGTACGCCGCATCGCGGTCAGCGCGGCGTGCACCTGCGCTCGGGCGGTGTCCGGCGGCGTCGGCCCCCACATCGCCTCGATCAGCCGCTCGACGCTCACCACCGTGCCGGAATGCAGCAGCAGGTATCCCAGGAAAGCGCGGTGCCGCGGGGCGAGAGAGGGAAGCTCGCGACCCTCGGCCGACACCTCCACCGCACCCAGGATCGCAAAGCGCACATTCCCGCCGAGCATGCGCAGGAGTCTATAGCCGCGGCGGATCATCGCATCGTCGATGCATCGCGGATGTATTGATCGCCCCCGTGATGCTGGTCGTACGGCGCGGCGGTCACCTTTCCCCGCTCGCCTCCGTCACAGAAGTGACGACGACCAGAACCCCTCGAAGGAGACCGACCATGCAAGCACGCATGAAGAACCCCGCCGTGGCTCTGCCCGGTGCGATGAAAGCGCTCATGGACCTGGCCAAGGCGATCGATCAGGCCGGACTGCCCAAGATCACGGCCGATCTGGTGCTGCTGCGGGCCAGCCAGATCAACGGCTGCAGCGTCTGCGTCGACATGCATGCCAAGGACCTGCGCAAGGCGGGCGAGAGCGACGAGCGGCTGTTCGCCGTGGCGGCGTGGCGCGAGGCGCCGTACTTCACCGAGGCCGAGCGCGCCGCCCTGGCACTGGCCGAGGCGGTCACCCGGCTCGCCGACGGCGGCCAGATCAGCGACGAGGTGTGGGACGAGGTCGCCGACCACTACTCCGAGACCGAGCTGGCCGCGCTGATCATGACCATCTCCTCCGTCAACCTGTGGAACCGGCTGAACGCGACCACCCGGCAGATCGCGGGTGCGGCATGGTAACGGTCGCCCTCGTCACGGGTGCGAACAAAGGCATCGGGTTCGAGATCGCGCGCCAGCTCGGCGACAAGGGCATCACCGCGATCATCGGTGCCCGCGACGAGGAGCGGGGGCGCGCCGCGGCCGAGCGGCTCGGCCTGCCGCACGTGCGACTCGACGTCACCGATGCGGCCAGTATCCGAGCCGCGGCCGCGTGGATCGAGCAGGAGTACGGCAAGCTCGACATCCTGGTCAACAACGCCGGGATCACCTTCCCGGACGGGCCGCCCAGCCAGAGCACGACCGAGGAGGCCCGCCAGGTCTACGAGACGAACGTGTTCGGCGTCATCGAGGTCACCAACGCGCTGCTGCCGCTGCTGCGCCGTTCGCCGGCGGGACGCATCGTGAACGTCTCCAGCGAGCGGGGCTCGATCGGGCGCACGCTGGACCGGGACCATCCGCTGTGGCCGATGCTCAACCTGGTCTACTGCTCGTCCAAGGCCGCCCTGAACATGATCACCGTGTCCTACGCCAAAGAGCTGTGGGACACCCCGATCAAGGTCAACACGGTCGACCCGGGATGGGTCAAGACCGACATCAACCACAACCAAGGCATCAAGTCCCCCGAAGAAGGCGCCGCGCCGATCGTGGCCATGGCGCTGCTGGCCGCCGACGGCCCCACCGCCACCTTCGTCCAGCACGACGGCCCCCTTCCCTGGTAGTCCCCGAAGGAGACAACGGATATGGATCTGCGTAATACCGTCCGGGGGCGTGTCCTGCTTCCCGGCGAGGACGGGTTCGACGAGGCGGCCCGCCCGTGGGCGGTCGGCGTCCACCAGCCGGTGGCCGCCGTGGTGGAGGCGGAGAACGCCGCGGATGTGGCGGCGCTGGTGCGCTACGCCGGTGAAGCCGGGCTGACGGTCACCGCCCAGCCGTCGGGCCATGGCGCCTCGGGCGACGTGCAGGGCGTGATCCTGCTACGTACCGGCCGCCTCGACGGGGTGGAGGTCGACGCGCGGGCGCGCATCGCCCGGGTCGGCGCCGGGGCGCGTTGGGGTCAGGTGCTGGCCGAGACCGGCAAGCACGGCCTCACCGGGCCGGCCGGCAGCAGCCCGGCGGTGACCGTGGCCGGCTTCGTCGCCGGCGGCGGGATCTCGTGGTTCGGCCGCAGCTACGGCTGGGCCGCCGACTCGGTACGCGCCTTCGAGATCGTCGACGCGGGCGGCGAGCAGGCTCGGGTCACCGCCGAGTCCGATGCCGAGCTGTTCTGGGCACTGCGCGGCGGTGGCGGTGACTATGCGCTGATCACGTCGATCGAGCTGGCGCTGTACCCGGTGCCCAGCCTGTACGGCGGACGGATCGTCTGGCCGGCGGCCCGCACCGCCGAGGTGTTCGACGCCTTCCGCAAGATCACCGCGGACGCGCCGCGCGAGCTGTCGGTGTGGCTCAACCGGGTGGCCCCGCCGCCGCCCGCGCCGCCGATGGTCACCCTGGACGTGACCTACCTTGGCGACCTGGCCGAGGCCAAGGCCCTGCTGGCGCCGCTGGCGGAGCTCGGTGGCAGCCTGTCCGACAGCCGCGGGCTGATGGACATCGCCGACCTGGGCGCGATCGCGGCCGAGCCGGTCGAGCCCAGCCCGATGCTGGCCCGCACCGAGTTGCTGACCGGCCTGGATGAGGCGACGCTGGAGACGCTCAGCGGCTCGGAGCTCGCGCCGCTGCTCAATCTCCAGGTCCGGCATCTGGGCGGGGCGCTGGCCGAGGCCGATCCCGCCGGCGGCGCGGGCGGCGCGCTGGCCGAACCGTACCTGCTCTACCTGCTCGGCCTGCGGCTGCCCCACCTGGTCGATGCGGTGCGGGCCAAGCAGAGCGCCCTGGTCGAGGCGCTGGGCCAGACGGTCAGCGGTCGCAAGCCGTACACCTTCCTCGCACCGGCGGAGAACGCCGCCCAAGCCTTCCCCGCCGACGCCCTGACTCGGCTGCGCGAGATCAAGCGGCACCGCGACCCCTATGGCATCTTCCGCGCCAATTTCCCGGTCCTGGACTGAAAGAGCATCAACGTGTTGAGAATCGCCACCGCCGCCGCGCTGATCGCGGCCCTGACGACAGCACCGGCGTCCGCCGACGCGGACACCGGCAGATGGACACCGGCCTGGGCGACCGCCGCCCAGCAGCCGTCGGCCGACGTCTGGTATCCCACCTGGGCGGAAAAGGGCTTCACCAACCACTCCGTCCGCCAGGTGGTCCGGGTCACCACGGGAGGCTCCACGCTCCAGATCCGGCTCTCCAACGCCTACGGCAGTCCTCTCCGGCTCACCGGCGCGAGCGTGGCCAAGGCCGGCGCGGGTGCGGCCGTGCAGGCGGGCACCCTCCGGCCGCTGACCTTCGCGCACGCCACCTCCGTGAACCTCCCCACCGGCCGGCAGGCCGCCAGCGATCCGGTCCGGCTCGCGGTCAAGGCGGGGGAACGGCTGACGGTGACGCTGTACTTCCAGGGCGCCACCGGTCCCGCCAGCTACCACAACCTCGCCCAGACCACCTCCTACCGGGCCGTCGGCGACCACACCCGCGATCTCGGCGGGACCGCCTTCACCGAGACCAACAGCTCCTGGTTCTACCTGTCCGGAGTCGACGTGCACGGCGGTGGGCCCGCGGTGGCGACCTTCGGTGACTCCATCACCGACGGATACGGTGCCACCCTCGACGCCGACAACCGCTACCCGGACGCGCTGGCCCGCCGGCTGGGCGGCCGGCGGCCGGTGCTCAACCTCGGCATCGCCGGCAACCGCCTGCTCAGCGACTCGGCGTGCCTGGGCGAGCGGGGACTGGCCCGCTTCGGCCGGGACGTGCTCGACCAGCCCCGCGTCAAGACGGTGATCGTGCTGGAAGGCATCAACGACATCCTCCTGGGCCTGCAGGAGCCCACGCCGTGCACCACACCCGCGACCAAGGTCGGGGCCGAGGACCTGATCACCGGCTACCGGCAGCTCATCCGCGCCGCCCACGCCCGCGGCGTCCGGATCATCGGCGGCACCCTCCTGCCGACCAAGGGGTACGCCTACCACTCCGACGAGGTCGAGCGGATCCGCGACGCGGTCAACGCGTGGATCAGGACCAGCGGCGAGTTCGACGCGGCCGTGGACTTCGAGCGCGCCGTCGCCGACCCCGCCGACCCCGATCGCATCCGCCCGGCCTTCGACAGCGGAGACCACCTCCACCCCAACCCGGCCGGCTACCAGGCGATGGCCGACGCCCTCGACCTGCACACCCTGTGATCCGGGAACTCCTGTAACTCCGGTAGGCCGCGCCGATCCTGCGGTCTGCCGGGGTTTGGGCGCTGATCGTACGGGTGCCGGTGTTGTTCAGCGCGAGCGCGGTCGAACCGTCACTGCTGAAGGCGTACACGCCGGGCATCCCCAACGGGCTGTCGCTGACGGCCCGCGAGTTCGCCGCGCCCGACCCGCACGGCCCCGTCGTCGGCGGGCACGATCTGTTCCGGCAGGCCGCGCGGAGCGCGCTGGCGGCTCAGGGTGTGCGCGTACGCTGGGTTGCGGACCTGTCGTGGGCGCACCTGCTCGGCGGCGAGGTGCACTGCGCCACCAACGCCCTGCGCGACACCCGCTCGACCGCCCGCTGGTGGACATACTCGGTGCCTTCGACGGTACGGCTCACGACGCCCTCCGAGGGTTGAACACCCAAGTCCGCAACAGTACGAACCGGACGATGCCCGCCAGGCCGTTGGACAGGATGACGGTGGCGAGCTCGGTGAGGGGCGACGTGGCCGAGGGCAGCAGGTCCAGGCTCACAGTGGTGATCGCGAGGGCGATGCAGAGGACGAGCATGCTCTCCACATGGGTGCGGACCGCGCCCGCCCGGCTGGTCATCTCGAAGGTGAACCTGCGGTTGGCCGCCGTGCTGGCGATCGTCGTGAGGACCATGGCAGTCGCGTTGGCGGTGACGGAGGACACGATCATGCTCAGGATCGCGAACAGCAGCAGGTAGGCGATCGTGCTGATGAATCCGATGGCGATGTACGCCGGCAGCTGGCGCGCCATCCCGGCGGGCATCAGGGCCTGCCGGACCCAGGCGGCGAAGGAGTACGCCCGAGGGGAAACCTGTACTCGTCGCTCGTCATACCCGCCAACCGGCCCCTCGGCCGGTTGGCTTCCCGCCATCTCGTCCTGGAGGACCGCAACCGTCGTTGTGCTCACGACTACGACGATGTCCGGCCGCCATGGGGCGAACGTGATGTGACCATTAACCTCGGCTGAGAAATACCGGCAGGCCAGGACGAACGGAGCGTCAGTTGGTCATCTTGCTGGTCACCGTCGCGGGGTCCGGCGCCTTGATCGACACCTTGGTGCCCCACCCGGTGAAGCGGCTGTCGATCGTGATGGTCTTGCCGTCGAATTCGCTCTTGTCGAACACCCCCGTCGCCGCGTACGAGCTCTTCACCCTGCTCACGAGCCCGGCGGAGGTGAGGGTGAGGGTGTAAGTGACCTTCTCGTTGTGCATGCGCAGCGGGATCGACGCACCGAACCAGGGCGACACCTTCTCGAGCTCATCGAAGGTGATCTTTCCCGTGATGGTGCTCCTGGTCAGCCTGCCCTTCTTGATCAGCGTGGCTAAGGTCTTCGGCTCTGCGGGGTTGATGACCTGCCCGTAGAAACCGCCGGCGCCGCCGTACATGCCGCCGCTCTTGAGCCAGGTCTTGCCTTCCGGGAGGCGGTCGTTGAACAGCCCGCCCGAGGTGTAGCCGACCTTGCCGACGCTGATACTCCGCTCGGGCTCGGATTTGAGCGCGTTGGTCTTGATGTCGGAGGCCGCGACGCCCCTGGCGTTGAACTGGAACATACCTTTGCGGTCCTGCAGTTTGACCTTGTCGTCGCCCGAGAGGGTGGTGGTCTCGGTGAACCGCACGCCGTGCCCGGCGATCAGTTTGCTCTTCAGGGCTTGGACGGGATCCTTGGGGGCGGTGGCCTGCGCGGGGGTGGCGGGCACCAGGAGAGCGCCGCAGGCCACCAGGGACGTGATCATCTTCTTCATGGGCCGTGATCATGCCGGAAGTGGATCACGAGCAGGGCACGATCGCTTCAGGCCTGGGGTTTCTGGGCGACTCCGGCCAGGACCCAGGCCCGCTTCTCCTCCTGCTTGGAGACCGAAATGTCGGAGCGCCACTGGCGCACGTAGACGAAGCCGGGCTCGACGAGGTCCAGTCCGTCGAAGAAGCGCACCGCCTGGTCGCGGTTGCGCGGACCGCCCTTGGGCCGGTTGAGCGCCTCCCGGAAGACGTCGGCGATCTGCTCGGCTATCTCGGGGCGGCCGTCGAAGACGGCGTGGGTGAGGCAGAGGAAGCTGCCGGGCGCCAGTCGCTCGCACAGCCGGGCCACGTTCTCGAACGGACCGTTCTCGTCGGGAATGTATTGGAGCGAGCCAATGATCAGGACGCCGACGGGCTCGTCGAAGTCGATCAGCTGTCCCAGGGCGGGATCGTCCAGCATGGCGTCGGGGTGGAGGATGTCGCCTTCGATCGCTCCGGTTCGCTCGTTGGTGGCGAGCAGCGCCCGCGCGTGGTTGAGCGCGACCGGGTCGTCGGCGACGTAGACGACGTGGGCGCCGGGGTCCAGCGACTGGGCCACCTCGTGGACGTTCTGCCTGGTGGGGAGCCCGGAGCCGACGTGGATGAACTGCCGGACGCCCTGTTCGACGAGGTAGCGCACGACGCGTTCCCGGAAGTCCTGGACGTACTCGCCCATCTCCTTGGCGTCCGGGATCAACGCCAGCACCTTCGCGGCGGCCTCGCGGTCGGCGGCGAAGTTGTCCTTGCCGCCCAGGAAGTAGTCGTTCATCCGGGCAACGCTGGGAACACCGGCCGACACACCTGGCCTTCGGGGTGCGTCACTCATTCGTCGCCTCCTCGTTCCCCACGCGGTTATGAGGACAGTAGCAACCCCATGACCTTCCATGGAGCCTTGTCCTATTTTGTACGGGCTGTGGCTCATGAAAAGTTCATCTGCCGCAAATGGGGTGCCAAGGCATGGATCGTACGTTTGCCTCGTCAGCAAGGACACTCTTCTGGAAGGCAGCCACGTGGGACACGATCATGAGGGTCAGCGGGTCAGCCGGCGGCGGTTGATCGCCGGTGTCAGTTCGCTCGGGCTCGGTAGCCTGCTCGCCGCCTGCGGCCAGGACGCGCCGGCGGTGACCACCTCCACCGGGGCGACCGTGTCTCCGACGGCCACGACGACGACCACGGCCAAGGACGCCACCGCCCTGTTCGCCGAGGCCAACACGTGCACGTTGACCGCCACCACCACGCAGGGCCCCTACTACTTCGACGCGGACAAGGTCCGCAGCGACATCCGCGAGGACCGGAAGGGCACGCGGCTGCGCCTGATGCTCAAGGTCCAGGACAGCGAGAGCTGCAAGCCGCTGGGCAACGCCGTGGTGGAGATCTGGCACTGCGACGCGGCCGGGCTCTACTCCGGAGCCGAGTCGCTGTCGACCGGGGGCGGCGGCCGGCCCAGCGGCAATCCGCCGACCGGCGCCCCGCCGAGCGGTAACCCGCCCACGGGCGCCCCGACGGGCGAGACCACTGCGAACGACCTGACCCCGACCGACGACAAGCGCTACCTACGCGGGGCTCAGGTCACCAACAGCGATGGGATCGTGGAGTTCACCACCATCTGGCCGGGGTGGTATCGGGGGCGGACGGTGCACATCCACGCGATGGTGCACTTCAGCAACGCGCGCGTGCTCACGACCCAGGTGATGTTCGACGAGGCGCTCAACACCAAGGTCTTCACGGAGTCGCCGTACGCGGCGCACACCGGCCGGGACACCTTCAACGACGGCGACAACATCTACAAGGACAGCATGCTGCTGAAGGTCACCGAGGAGGACGACGGCTACCTGGGGGTGATCGTCTTCTCGGCCGACTCCGACAAGGACGGTAAGTGATCTCAGGCCAGTGGGCGCAGGCGTCGCAGGGCTTCGTTGACGCTGTTGCCCTGGCCGCTGGCTATCGGTTTGCCGTCGGGCTCGTGGGCGACCGCGGAGTAGACCGATTGCGTCAGGTGGGTCAGCAGGATGGTGTGGCCGTCGCGGAGCAGGTCCTCCGGCGCCGGACGAGATCTGTCGACCAGGTGGCGGGCGCCGACCAGGGCGGCCACGGGGGTGCGGTGGCGGGTGAGGATCACGGGGCCGCTGTCGTACGGCTGGGCGGCCTGCCGTACGAGGTCGCCGAGCTTGCGGCGGACCGTTGACAGCGCCAGGGTGGGCAGACCGGTCAGCGGCCCGGACACCTCGGAGATCGGGATCAGGGCGGCCCACTCCCAGCGTTCGCGGGTGATCGGCGTGGTCTCGCCGTCCTGGGCGGCGCGCACCAGCCGGCCCCATTGGGCGCGAGCCTCCTCAACGCCGAGGGGGGTGCCGAGCCGGGCGACGAGCTCGGTGTACGAAGTGTCGGACATCCGGGAAATGTAAGGCACCTTACCGAAATAATGCAAGCCGCCTTACAAAACGTCGCACACGCGAAAACCGGTTGCGGCCCTGCATACCTTGATCGGTATGGAGGAACTGGTGGAGTCGTTCGTACGGGACGGCTTCGTGAAGCTGACGATCGGCACGCGCGAGCAGGGAGAGGCGGCGCAGGAGCTGCTGTGGCAGCAGATCGGCCTGTCGCCCGGCGATCCCGAGGGCTGGCGCGAGCCGGTGGTGTGGGCCGCGGACATGACCGGGCACGGGCCGTTCGGTGAGCTGGTCAGGTCGCCGGTGCTGGCGGCCGGGTTGGACGCGGTGTGCGGGAAGGGCGGCTGGCAGCCGCGTGGTTCGGCGGGCAACATCCCGATCCGGTTCCCGCACCTGCCGCCGGCCGACGACCGCGGCTGGCACCTCGACCTCAACCTGCCGCGGCCCGACGGCACCTGGGGGGTGTCCGTCCGCGCGCACAACCTCCTGGTGCTGATGCTGTTCTCGGAGGTCGGTGAGCTGGACGCGCCGACCCGGATCAGGGTGGGATCGCATCGTGACAGCCTCGGGGCGCTGGGCGAGCAGGTGCACGACCACGTCAGCGCGGGCGCGCTGGTGGACGCGGCCAGCCGGGACCGGCCGGTGGCACTGGCGACCGGCTCGCCGGGAGACGCCTATCTGGTGCATCCGCTGACCGTGCACGCCGCGCACGAGCACCTCGGTGAGCGGCCCAGGTTCATGGCGCAGATGCCGTTCATGCTGGCGCCGCCGTTGGACCCGGCCGCGGACACGCCGTTGGCCAGAGCCCTCCGCTGAGACCTGTCACTGACTCCGCAGCCAGTCGGCGGCTTCCTCCGGAGTACCGAAGCGAATCACCTGCAAAGGGGCGAAGCGCGGATCGCGGACGCGCCGCTGGATGTCCGCCCGCCGCACCCCGTGCTGTGACCACGCCCACCAGGCGGGGTGATCGCGGCGGAACCAGTCGGTCAGGGTCTCGCGGTTCCCGCCGAAGATCCGCTCACGCAGGAGGGTCCTGCGGAGCGATCGTCTGAGGACCCGGGGCATGATGACCCGCCGGGGATAGTCCAGCCAGACCACGGTGTCGGCATGCTCCCAGAGCAGGTCACGGACCTCGGGATAGCCGTAGGAGTCGAAGATCCAGGCCGGTGACGAGGCGATCCGCGCGACCTGCGTGACGAACTCGTCGTTCACCGCCCAGCCGGGGCCGGCGAAGTGCAGGGCGTCCATCTCGTGGTACGGCACCGCGAATCGGCTGCTCAGGGTCCGTGCCATGGTGGACTTGCCGGCCCCGGTGATGCCGACCACGAGGATGCGCCGCATAGATCGCACGATGCTAGCTCGACCGGCCGGTCCGCGACGACCGATTATCGGGGGTCGATCGGCGTCAGGCGCGGGGTTCCGGCCTCGATGACGGCGGCCGCGTCCAGGCACAGGTCCTCGCGGAAGCGCGGCCCGATGATCTGTACGCCCTGCGGCAGCCCGTCCGCCTGACCGGTGGGCACGGCGACCGACGGCAGCCCCAGCAGGTTGGCCACCACGCTCATGCGCAGAGCCGCCGGCCACCCGGCCACCCACCCGGGATCGAGGTCGGCGCCGACCGGGAACGCGGGGAGCGTGCAGATCGGCGCCAGCACCAGCGGGGTCGAGGCCGTCCAGTCGTCCCACGCCCGCGCGATGGCGGCGCGTTCCATCATCGGGTCGAAGGCCGCCCGGCCGGCCGCTCGCGTCCAGGGCTCCTCGAACGCGGTCCAGAACCGGACGAACCCCTCGGAGGCGATCGTCTCGACGGGCGGCTGCTCCTCGTGGACGCGGCCGTACGAGGACATGATCTGGGTGTAGATCTCGGCGGCTCGGTCCAGGGCCGGTGGCAGGCTCTCCGCCACCTGGTAGCCGGCGTCGGCGAGGAGCTTGGCCGCCTGCCGTACGGCGGCGGTGACCTGGGGGTCGGCGTCGAGCCCGGTGACCGCGGCCACGCCCAGCGGCGCCGCCGGGGCGGGGCCCCGCAGGGGCGCCGGGGCGTACCAGGGGTCGCCGGGCGCGTGGCCGCACATGTGGTCGAAGGCCAGACGCAGGTCGGCCACCCGCCGTGCGATCGGACCGTGCACCGCCAGCAGCTGGAACCCGAACGGCGACGCCTGTCCGCCGTGGGCGACCCGGCCCAGCGACGGCTTCAGCGCGGCGACGCCGCAGCACTGGGCGGGCCAGCGCAGCGAGCCCGCGCCGTCGTTGCCGATGCCGAGCGGGGCCTGACCGGTCGCCACCGCGACCGCGTCACCGCCGCTGGAGCCGCCCGGCGTGTGGCCGGCCGACCAGGGGTTACGGGTCGCGCCGCGCAGGGCGTTGTCGGTGTGCCAGCGCATGCCGAACTCCGGCAGGTTCGTCCGCCCGATCGGGATCGCGCCCGCCGCGCGCAGCTGGGCGACGTGCGGGGCGTCGCGCGGTGCGACGGCGTCACGGAGGGCGACGATGCCGAGTGTCGTCGCCGAGCCGGCCACGTCGACGTTCTCTTTGACCGTCATGGGGACACCGCAGAGCGGGCCCGGCGCCGCGCCGTCCCGCAGCGCGCGGTCGGCCGCGTCCGCGGCTTCCAGCGCCTGCTCGTCCAGCACCACGGTGATGGCGTTGACGTGCGGGTTCGCCTCGGCGATCCGGCTCAGGTGCGCCTGGACCACCTCACGGCTCGACACCTCCCGGGCGCCGACCAGCCGTGCCAGCTCTCCGGCGGGCAGTTCCCATAGTTCAGCCACAAGGTTCTCCTCGGGGTAGCGGTGCCGAGGAATCTAAGGGGATTTACGAGAAAGAGGCAGTCTTGTGTTTTCGAGGCGCTTCAGCCGCCAAGGTCGGGAAATAGGGTGTTTTGCCTGCTCATGGGGTCTCTCCTGGCAAGGTGAAATTCATGCACTCCTCGGGGGAGGAACGCTGGGTTGAAGCGCTCCAACAGCATGCGGCCCACCTGGCCTTCGCGGACTGGCAAGCCGGTCCCGACGACTGGACGAGCCTCTACACCAATTTCGACGAGGAGGATGCGCCGATAACGGAGGTGGCCGTCTATCGGGGACACGAGCGCATCCATTTCCGCCGTTACACCGGCAGTGAGCTCACCCAGTTCTGGACGCGGCTGGTCAACGCCGTCTCGGAGTGAGCCCAAGCGCAAGGGCCGGAGGCGATCGCCTCCGGCCCTCGCGAATATCCGGCTAGCTACGTCGGCTTGTCGTCTTGCGCCAGTGAAAACCGCCGGGCAGGTTGACGGACACCGTACGGCGGCCGTCCGCCGTGCGGGTGACCCGGAACAACCGGTTGCCCCAGCTGTGCCCGACGCCGCCGCGTGACAGGTTCAGCCGGAACGGCCCCAGCTTGATTGACTTTCGGTAGCTCCAGCCCATCGAGTTCCCTCCATGAGATAGCGAGGGCCCCCAGCTACCCGAAAAATGGTGAAATATTTACCGGATCACTCCACTGTCACCGTCGCCTTCGCGAGAACCGTGGTCCCCGCCACCTGCCCGGTCACCTCGAACGTCCCGGGGGAGCCGTACGAGCCGGGATCGATCGCCGCCCACGTGACCGCGACCGAGCTGTCCTTGGAGCCGTCGTTGTACGTGGCCACGACGGTCGCGGGCAGTGACGGCGCGGTGCCCGCCCGGGTCCGTACCGCCTCCTCGGAGATCGAGGTGATGGTCACCGCCGGACTCGTCCTGACGTACACCGTAGCCTCGACGGGCGACCGCAGGCCCTCGGCGAGCCCGGCGACCTTGAAGCTGGTGCCACCGGTCTTGACCTGGTCGGCGGTCACCTGCTGCCACGTCACCGCCGCCTGGCCCCCGCCGCCGTCGGCGTACAGCGTCTCGACCGTGGCGGGAAGCCGCGGCAGCGTGCCCGCCACCGTGGGGACGTGCACGGGCCGCACCGAGTCCGGCGGCACCGCGTACGCCTTCCACTCCAGCACTCCGACGGACGCCTGCCCGGAGACCAGCTCGACACGGAGCTTGGTGGTCTTCACCGTGTCGAACGAGACCGTGTTGTAGGCGTCGACCGCGGCCGGGTAGGAAGCGGCGCCGGTCACGTCCTCGAACGAGTCGCCGTCCCACGCCTGGATCTTCCACGACGCCGGGACGCGGACGCCGCCGTCGTCGTCGAAGAAGTACACCTCCGCCTTGTTCACCCGCACCGGCGACGGCCAGTCGAGCTGCACCCACTGCGTGCCCTGCTGCGGCCAGGTGCCCCAGCGCGGGTTGGCGCCGTCGTTGGAGCGCGGCGGGTCGATGCCGTCGTTGATCGCCGTCACCTTCTCCCACGGTGAGGTGTAGGAGGCGGTCGGCGTCGCCTGCGGCGCCACGTTCACCTGCGCGCCGATCTCGCCCACCGTGACCGCGACGGTGCCGGACGCCGACTTCGCGCCGTCGGCGGCGGTCAGCCGCAGGTGGTACGTGCCCGCTTCGCTGAACGCCGCGGTCGTGGCCGGGCTCGTCTGATCGGTGAAGATCGCCTCCCCGGGCCCGTCGACGACGCTCCACCGCATGCTGAGCGTCCCCGACGGCAGCCCGTCGTCCTTGACGACCGCGTCCAGCTTGGCCTGCCCGGGCCGGTTGAAGGTGGCATCCGGTACGGCCAGCACGTACGGAGCCCGGTTGCCCGTGGACGGCGGCGCCGAGCCGGTCGAGTACGCCTGCACCTCCTTCAAGCCCGTCGAGTAGCCGGGCCGGTGGGTGACCAGCACGCGCAGCTTCTGAGTGACGATGGACCTGAAGCGAACGTCGTTGAGGTTGGCCCGTGGATAGACCGGCTCCTTGGCCTGCCCGGGAACGTCCTTCCAGGTGGAGCCGTCGAGGTACTGCACCGAGTACAGGGCGGGCTCGCTGTAGCCGCCGGCCTTGCGGTCGTTGTAGAAGTACAGCCGCAGCAGGTCGACGGGCCGGGCCAAGCCCAGGTCCACCTCCAGCCAGTCCCGCGCCTGGCCGGACCCCTTGCTGCCCCAGTATGGCTCGTTGATCGTGAACCCGTCGACCGCGCCCGCCGGGTCACCGTGCGAGGCGGTGGCGGACTTGACCAGGTTCGGGCGGACGGAGTGGAGATCGACCCCGGCCTTCTGGAACAGGTCCTCGACCCGGTCGCCCGACAGCTTCACCTCGGCCGGCGCCTTCATCGACCGGGCCGCCTCGGAGTGCACCACCGTGCCGCCCTCAACCGTGCCAGTGGCCGGGTCCCAGACGGCGTGCGCGAGCCCGGACAGCGTGACCTTGCGCTTGCCGTCGACGATGATCGAGTAGCCCTCGGGCACGCCCGCGTAGTGCGTGGCGCCGTCGCCGGGCTTGTCCCAGACGATGCTCAGGTCGCTGCCGCGGTAGTTGATGCCGTTGACGGTGAAGTGGTCCCAGCCGATGTCGACCGGCCACAGCTCCACCTTGCCGTCGGAGCGCGGGCGCAGCCCCATGACGTCCTCGATGACCGTCCAGTTGCTGCTGCCGAGGATCGTGTGGTGGATCCACGAGCGGTAGTCGATGGACTTGGTGGCCGGGTTCCAGTCCGCCCAGAACTCGTTGGCGTCCGGGTAGCGGGTGTCGCCGCCGACGTACTGCGACCAGGCGTTCCAGTACAGCAACTGCTTGTACTGCGCGGCGGTGATGTACGGCGAGGTGTATTCGCGCAGCGCCTTGGAGAACAGCGAGAAGTTCCGGGTCGAGTTGATCTGCGAGAAGTTGTTCGACCCCGGATGGCCCTGCGCGGCGGCCTCCGCTTTGTCCTTCTGGTTAGCCGTGTAGGCCGGGAAAATCGGATATTCCGCAGGGTCGGCCCATAGGCGGAGCGCTTCCCGATATTTCGGGTCGTCCGTCGGGACCAGGCCGGTCGCGTAGGGGATGTAGTTGTTGGATTCCTTCCACGGGATCAGGTTGCCGGTCTGCAGGTCGCGGTGTTTGAACAGTTTGTTCTGGTCGTCCCAGAGCAGGGTGAGGATGCCGTTCTTCACCTTGTCGGCCACGCCGCGCAGCTCGGTGGCCTTCGCCGAGTCGCCGATCAGCGTGTACGCCTGCGCCGCCGCCATCGCGTTGGCGTAGACGTAGGCGCCTTCGAGCCGCTCGTTCGCCCGGTTGTAGTAGTGGAACGACACCGCGTCGGCGTCGTTGCCGGTCATCGCCTCCCAGTCGTACTCGATGACCCCGTTCTTGTTGGAGTCGTAGGCGTTGAGCTGCCCGTAGACGTCCTTCTCCGCGTAGCGGGCGAGGTTGCGCAGGATCGCGGGCTGCCCGCCGTGGAGCTGGTAGCTCTCCAGCGCCGAAGCCGAGATGTACTGGGTGTAGCTGTTCGACCAGTTCTCCGGATCACCTGGGTTATCCGTATATTTCGAGTTACGCGATACTTCCCCGGCTGAGATCCAGGGGCCGTACGAGTAGATCGGATCCCGCAGGTACTTCAGGTCCTGCAGGAACATCGGCACGGTCAGCACGATCGCGTTGTTGTAGCCGAGCGCCCCCTCCACCGACGTTGGGAACTGGAAGTCGTTCCCGGGGATGTCGGCGTCGAGGAAGTTGAACCTCATCAACCACCAGCGGTAGTAGACGAACTTCTTGATGTTCTCGTCCGGCACGTCGATGTACGGCAGGTTCTCCGCCCACCAGGCGTTGTAGTCCTGCAACTGCCGTAGCAGCGCCTTCTCCGGCGAACGCCCCTTGTAGCCGTCGTACTCCGGCCGCGATCCGGCCAGTTCCTCGGTGACGAAGCCCATCTGCACCTTGGTCCGCACGGTCTTGCCAGGTTCGACGGCGAACGTCCCCTTCAGCGCGCCGTCCGCGACCTTCAGGCCGTCACCGCTGAGCCGGGGGAAGATCGTGGTCAGCCGGTTCTTGGCCGCCACCACGCCGGTCAGCTCGCGGTCGCCGTCCGCGGTCTTCGTGTACGGCGACGTCACCGTGACCGGTACGTCCACCTTCGCGGTGCCCGTGTTGGTGACTGCCAGCGTGGTGACCGCCACGTTCTCGTGCGTGATGAACTTCTTGACGGTCACGGCCAGCCCGCCGCCCGCGTACTGGCCGGTCCAGTGGCTGGGCATCTGCAACCGCTTGCTCACGTCCTCCTTGAGATCCGTGCCGAGCGACACGGTGTAGGCGCCGCGGTTGTCGATGCTCTCCCAGTACGCCACGCTGCCGCCGAAGCCGATGACCGAGGGGTCGTGCTCCTTCATGAACAGCGCCCGGCCACGCGACATCAGCCACGTCCCCGCCGGGTCGTCGCCGGGGCGGGCCAGCATGCGGTCGATCCAGTACGAGTCGCCGCCCTTCTCCTTCTTGTAGATCTCCGCCATCATCTTGCGCGGCTCGTAGCGGACGGGCTCGGCCGGGACGGGGTCGGAGCCGGTGAACACCGGCATGCCGAGATCGTCCTGGACGGCCGTGGCCGGGGAAGCGGCGCCGAGCAGGCTGCCCGCCACGGCTAACGCGACCAGGCCCGGCAGGGTTCTGCGCACAGGGTCCTCCATTGGGGGTGTTACTCGGCGACGGGCAGCCAGACGCGCATGGTGGCGGGGCCGCGGTTGCCCCACCGGTGGTACGGCACCAGCCGCAGCACGGTGTCCACGCCCTCCACCGAATCGGGCTCCGGCCCGTACGGCCAGCCATTGGCATCGGGAGCGCCGAGCACAACGGCGACCTCGACCTCGACGACGGGATCGCCCTCGGGCCCAGCCGACCCGCTGGGCGTGTCCGCGACGGGATCCGTAGGTGCGGCGGGCGCGCCCGCGACGGGAACGGGCGCGCCCGCCTCGGCGGCACCGGCCGCCTCCGGCGCGGGGACGGCTGCGGGCGCCCCGGCCGGAGAGTCGGCCAGGTGGCCGGTGAGGTGGTCGGTGGGCTGGTCGGGCAGGTGGTCGGTGGGCGGGGACGAGACGCGGGCGGCCACGTCGGCGAGCGGGGGCTCGTCGGCGACGGACTCGGCGCAGTAGACGAGCGGCCCACGCTCCACCGCGACGCTCCCGCGCAGCGCGTCCACACGCCGGTCGGGGAAGGTCCACCGAGGCGCCATGGGCAGTTCGAGGCGGATCTCGTCACCGGGCTGCCAGTCACCCTCGACGACGGCGTACCCGGGCTCGACCTCACGAACACCTGACATATGCGAAATATCAGACGAAGCTGGCGTGGCCGGCCCGTACGAGAGCCTGGCGCCCTTCGCCCAGGCGGGGACGCGTAGCGAGATCTGCCCGCTGCCCCCCGACAGCACCCGCACCGAGACCCCGCCCGACCACGGATACCCGGTCTCCACCCGCAACGCGAGCGGCCCGTGCGTGATCTCGCCGGGCGTGAAGTGGTGGATCTGCACCCCGCCCGCGTCGGAGGTCGCCACATAGGCCGCCAGCGAGGCGAGCGTGCGGGCGATGTTGTGCGGGCAGCACGACACGTCGAACCACGGCGACCGCAGTCCGCCCTCGGCGGCGTGGTTGACCCCGTCCAGCGGCTCGGCGGGCACCCGCACGCGCAGCGGGTTGGCGTAGAAGAACGTCCGTCCGTCCAGCGCCACCCCGGTGGCCAGCACGTTGTACAGGGTCCGCTCGGCCAGGTCGGCGTAGCGGGCGTCGCCGGTGGCCAGCAGCAGCCGGTGCGCCAGCATGATCGACCCGATGCCCGCGCAGGTCTCGGAGTAGGCGCGGTCCGGCGGCAGCTCGTAGTCCTCGCCGTAGGACTCGTCGGAGTGCCGCGAGCCCATGCCGCCCGTCAGGTGGGTGCGCCTGGCGACCGCGCGCTCCCACTGCGCCTCGACGGCCTTGAGCAGCTCCACGTCGCCGGTCTCCACGGCCACGTCCACGACGCCGCCGGCCAGGTAGAGCGCCCGTACGGCGTGCCCGCGCAACGACCGCGCCTGCCGTACCGGGACGTCGTCCTGGAAGTAGGCGCGGCCGAACGGGATGTCGCCCAGCGCGGGCAGGCCGCGGCGTTCGACGAAGCGGCGGGCCATCTCCAGGTAGCGTTCGGTGCCGGTGGCCCGGTACAGCTCGACCAGCGCCATCTCCACCACCGGGTGGCCGCAGGTCTCCGAGGTGTCCATGAAACGGCGGCAGATGTGGTCCGCCGCCCGCCGGACCACCTCGGTCAGCCGGTCCTCGCCGTGCATGCGGAGCCTGGCGACCCCGGCCTGGATGAGGTGGCCGTAGCAGTACAGCTCGTGGCCCCACTCGAAGTCGCTGTAGCGGTTGCCGGTCCAGCGGGTGTTGAGGTAGCCGTCGCCCTCCTGGGCCCTGGCCACGGTCTCGGCCAGCTCGGGCAGCGCGGGGTGGTCGGCCCACGCCATCGCCTCCAGCAGCTTGTACGTCTCCGAGTCGCTGAACTCCCTGCCCTTGCGGGGGAGACGGCCGCGGAAGTTGCCGATCCAGCCTTCGCGTTCCTCCCATTCCAGGCAGTGGGCGATGGTGACGTCCCGGTTGAGCGCGATGCGGTCGCCCCAGAAGCCGGGCGCCGGGCGTACCGCGTCCAGGCCGAGGGGGGACAGCACGCCCGATGAAGGCAGGACTGGATTAG
Organism: Nonomuraea guangzhouensis; assembly: GCF_019396345.1. GTDB lineage: Bacteria > Actinomycetota > Actinomycetes > Streptosporangiales > Streptosporangiaceae > Nonomuraea > Nonomuraea guangzhouensis. Next base: position 88,853 of record NZ_JAHKRM010000013.1, read on the forward strand.
CCACGCAGAGCTCCCGACATGAATCCGCGCACGTAGTGGCGCTGCAGAATGACGAACAGGATGAGGCATGGCAGGGCCATGACCATGACGCCGGCCTGGAGCATGCCGTAGTCGATGGCGCCGAACGTGCCCTGGGTCATGCTGACCACGGCCACCGGCAGGGTGAACGACGAGCCGTCGTTGAGCAGGATGAGTGGCGCGAAGAAGTCGTTCCACGAGGCGAGGAAGGCGAACAGGCCGACCGTGACCAGGGCCGGCCGTACGGCGTGCAGCAGGATCCGGGAGAAGGCCCGGAAGGTGCCGCAGCCGTCGACCAGCGCCGCCTCCTCCAGCTCGCGCGGGATCGCCTCGAACGCGTTGCGCATCATGAACAGCGCGAACGGCAACTGGAACATCACGAACACCAGCGACAGCCCCAGCAGTGAGTTCTGCAGGCCGAGGTAGCCGAGCAGCACGTAGAGCGGGATGAGGATCGTCGCGTAGGGCACCATGAGGATCGCCAGCGTGGCCAGGAACAGCAGGTTCTTGCCGGGGAAGTCGAACCGGGCGAACGCGTAGCCGCCGAGCGCGGAGACGATCAGCGTCCCGGAGACGGTCATCGACGACACCAGCACACTGTTGGTGGCGTAGGTGCCGACGCCCTCGCCGAACTGGGCCATCTTCAGGTAGTTGGACGGCTCCTCCAGCGAGGCCCAGCCGCTCCACAGCAGCGGGAACAGGAACAGGATGGCCAGCGCCGTGACAGTGGGGTAGTACCTCACTTGAGCCTCCGCATCAGCAAGGTGTTGAACCCGACCAGGGCGACCAGTAGCACGACGGACAGCGCCGCCGCCCCGCCGAGGTCGAAGCGGAAGAACGCGTCGCGGTAGACGACCATGACCATCGAGACCGTGCTGTTGTCCGGGCCGCCGTTGGTGAAGATGAAGAACTGGTCGAAGGCCAGCAGCGAGCCCGTGATGCTGAGGATCAGCATCAGCGCCAGCGTCGGGCGGAGCAGCGGCAGCGTGATCTTGGTGAAGATCTGCCAGCGGTTCGCGCCGTCGCTCTTGGCCGCCTCGTACACCTCGACGGGGATCGACTGCAGGCCGGTCAGCAGGATGAGCATGTTGAACCCGGCGAAGCGCCACAGCACGAGCGCGATCGTGGAGAACAACGCCATGTTGGGCGTGCCGATCCACTTCACCGGCTCGTGAGTGATCCCCAACGTCTGGAGCAGCGGGTCGATCGGGCCGAAGTCGTTGTTCAGCATGCCGTAGAACAGCAGCGCGGCGGCGGCGAAGCCGACGGCTCCGGGCAGGAAGAACGCGGTCCGGAAGAAGGCGACGCCGGGGCGCCGCTCCTGCACCAGCAGGGCGAGGCCGAGCGCGACCGCCGAGAGCAGGACGGTGGTGATGGCGGTGTACTTCAGCGTGAAGAGCACCGCGTCGAAGAACAGCGGGTTGTTCGGGATCTTGGTGTAGTTGTCGGGGGCGTTGAACACGGCCTGGCCCAGCAGCGGCCACCGGTTCAGCGACATCCAGACGACCAGCACCAGCGGCGCGATGAACAGGGTCCCCACGATGACGGCGGTCGGCGCGGCGTACAGCCAGCCCTGGGCCTGTCTTCCCCGCCATCGGGCGGACGGCACGGTATGTGCCGCCCGCCGTTTGGGCTTGCCGAGGGTCAATGTCATTGCTGAAGGGATTTCGTGATCTCTGCGTTCAGCTGGGGGATCTTCGACGCGTCGCCGAACACTGCTTCACGAGCCAGCCGCAGCCAGGGTCCCTGTGGGTCGTTGAACGTCTGGCCGAAGCGCAGCGCGAACGGCGTCTGCCCCTTGGCGACCAGCGAGTTGATCAGGACCACCCGCGGGTCCGCCGCCGAGTACTTGTTGCTGGACAGGTCGGTACGCGCGAGCACGTCCTTGTTCTTCGCCATGACCTCGACCTGCGCCTCGTCGGACACGGTCCAGGACAGGAACTCCCAGGCCGCGTCGGCGTTCTTGGAGGTCGAGGAGATGCCGATCGAGTCGCCGCCGACGAAGGTCGACTCGCCGCCGTCGGGACCGGCGATGGGCGTGACGCCGATCTTCATGTCCGCGGGCATCGTGCCGAGCGTGGTCGACGGCATGGGCATGACGCCGATCTCGCCCTTGGGGAAGAAGCCGGTCCAGGTCGGGCCCTGCTCCTCCTTGGCCGTCGGGCCGGTGACCTTCTTCTCGTACAGGTCGCGGTAGGTCTTGAACACCTCGGTCATCGCGGGCTGGTCGTTGAGCGAGGTGGTGCCCTCGGGGTTCATGACCTGGCCGCCGGCCGCCCAGACCGAGGGCCAGAAGGTGAAGACGTAGCAGCCGCCGCAGTTGCCTCCGAAGAACGTGCCGTGGACCTTGCCGTCCTTGCCCAGCTTCTGCTGGATCGTGGTGGCCTGCTGGGCGAACTCCTTCAGGGTCTTGGGCCCCTTCTCCGGGTCGAGCCCGGCCTTGGCGTACAGGTCCTTGTTCCAGAACCAGACCGACAGGTCCAGCGTGTGCGGGAGGGTGTAGAACTTGCCGTCCAGTGTGCCGAGCTTCATGTGGGAGGGCGCGAGACTGTCCTTGTACGGCAGGGCGCCGACCTTGTCGGTGATGTCCATGAACAGGCCCTGCGAGGTGTAGTTCGGGACGAAGATCACGTCGGCCGCGAACACGTCCGGCAGCTGTTTCGCCCCCGCCGCCGCCGCGATGCGCGGCTGGTAGTTGTCCGTCGGGATGACGGTGAGCTTCACTTGGTTCTTGTGATTGCTGTTGTAGGCCTTCACCAGCCGCTCGCTCTGGGCCTGCGTCGCCGCGCGGGTCCACATGGTGATCGTGACCGGGCCTGCCGCCGGTGGCTGTTTCTCGCTCCCACCGCTGCCGCAGGCGGCGGCTGTGAGCGCTAACAATCCGAGGAAGGCGATCCCAGCCAGCCGTAGTCTCATGGTTGTCTCCTTCGGGACCCCCGTGAACTGAAAGGTTTTCGGAAACGTAGAAGAAACATCCGGGCCTGTCAATGGGTGTTAGGGTTTGATCCAGATATCGGTTACTGAAAAGGGTTTCGAAAATATGGCGGGTAGGCGCGCGACCATCAACGACGTGGCCTCCCTGGCCGGGGTGTCGATCGCCACGGCCTCCAAGGCGCTCAACGGACGGCAGGACGTGCGGGCCTCGACCCGGCAGCGGGTGCTCGCCGCGGCGGAGGAGCTCGCCTTCCAGCCGAACGCGCTGGCCAGGGGGCTGCTGTCCGGGCAGACGCGCACGGTCGGGCTGCTCACCTCCGACAGCGCGGGCCGGTTCGGCATACCGGTGCTGCTCGGGGCGGAGGACGCGTTCGGCGCCGGGGAGATGGCGGTGCTGCTCTGCGACGCCCGCGGCGACGCCATCAGGGAGCAGCACCACCTGCGCGCGCTGCTGTCGCGCCGCGTCGACGGGCTGATCGTGGTGGGCGAGAGCACCAACCCGCGCTCCTCCGTCAGCAGGGACCTGCCGGTCCCCGTGGTGTACGCCTACGGGCCGTCCGACGATCCCGAGGACGTGTCGTTCGTGCCGGACGACGTGGGCGGGGCGGCGATGGCCGTACAGCATCTGGTGGCGCTGGGCCGGCGCAGGATCGCGCACGTCACCGGGCCCGCCCACTACAAGGCGGCGCGCGACCGCGTCGAGGGGGTCGAGCAGGCGCTGGCCGAGGCCGGCCTCACGCAGGCGGGGGAGACGCTCTGGGGGGCGTGGTCGCAGCGGTGGGGGCGGCACGCGGCGGAGATGCTGCTGATGTCACAGCCGGAGATCGACGCGGTGTTCTGCGGCAGCGACCAGATCGCGGCCGGGTTCGTCGAGGGCGCCCGCGAGCGAGGGCGGCGGGTGCCCGACGACATCGCGGTGATCGGCTACGACAACTGGGAGGTGCTGTCCACCGAGACGCGCCCGGCCCTGACGACCGTGGACATGAACCTGGAGCTCCTCGGCAGGACGGCCGCCCAGCACCTGTTCGCGGCCATCGACGGGCGGGCGACACCGGGCGTCCACCGCATGCCCTGCCAGTTGGTGATCCGAGACTCCACGTCGTCGTCGTGAACGTGCCCGGGCGGGAAGGGCAGGTCCCCGCCCGGGCACGGGTCTCATGAAGGGCCCCTGAGCAGCGCGGATAAGGCTGTTCGCGGCATGGCCGGGGGCTCCTCGGTTATGTTAGCGTTAACATTTCGGGTGAGTATCCACAAGCAGGATGGTCGCCAAGGTAAGAGGAGCGCGCCGCGACGTCAAGAGACCTCGTGTGACGCGACCGTAATAGAACGACCTCTTGACGAGACCTGTTGTTAACGTTCACAGTCATGCCAAGCCAGGAAGGGAGCACGCAGTGGGATCGACCCAGGGGCGTAGACCGCCGGTCATGGCCGACGTGGCCAAAGAGGCCGGCGTATCGCACCAGACGGTCTCACGCGTGCTCAACGAGCATCCCAACGTGCGCAGCGAGACCCGCGCGAGGGTGCAGGAGGCGATCGACAAGCTCGGCTACCGCCGTAATCTCGTCGCTCGCGCTCTGGTCACCAAGCACTCCAGGACGCTCGGCGTCGTCAGCTTCGACACCACGCTGTACGGCCCGGCCAGCACGGTCTACGGCATCGAGCAGGCGGCCCGGGCGGCCGGCTACTTCGTCAGCATCGTCAGCCTCAAGTCCATCGACAAGCTCGGCGTCAACGACGCCCTCGACTACCTGACGGACCAGGGCGTCGACGGCATCGTCGTGGTCGCGCCGCAGCGGTCGGCCGCCCAGGCGCTGGCCGAGCTCCCGTTCGGGGTGCCCACGGTCGCCGTCGAGGGCGGCGAGGCCGGCGAGGCCTCGGTCGTCTGCGTCGACCAGGTCGAGGGGGGCAGGCTGGCCACCGAGCACCTGCTCTCCCTGGGACACGAGACGGTCTGGCAGATCCGCGGCCCCTCCGACTGGCTGGAGGCCGAGGGACGCGTGGCCGGGTGGCGGGCCGCGCTGGAGCAGGCGGGCCGCCCGGCCCCGGAGCCGCTCGCTGGAGACTGGAGCCCGCGCTCGGGATACGAGGCGGGGCGCAGTCTGGCGAGCATGAAGGACGTCACAGCGGTGTTCGTCGCCAACGATCAGATGGCGCTGGGCGTGCTGCGGGCGTTCACCGAGCAGGGGGTGAGAGTGCCCGATCAGGTGAGCGTCGTCGGTTTCGACGACATCCCCGAGTCGGAGTTCTTCTCGCCGCCGCTCACCACCATCAGGCAGGACTTCGGCGCGGTGGGCAGGCACAGCATCGAGGTGCTCCTTCGGCAGATCGAGGGCCAAGGGTCCCATGAGCGCGAACGCCTCGTGGTCCCGCCCTCGCTCGTTTCCCGGGCCAGTACGGCCCGGCGGTAGCCCGTACACGAATGACAGGGCGGCGCTGGCACGAGTTCGATGTTAGCGCTCACACCAGAAGGGACCCCACGTGTTGAAGAGGATCTCGGCGTTGATGCTCGCCGGCCTCACCGCCTTGGCGGTGGCCGGTTGCGGAAGTAGTAGCGGCGGCGGTGGCGCGTCGGCCGGCGATGGCACGATCACTATGGGCTTCTCGCAGGTCGGCGCGGAGAGTGGCTGGCGCACCGCGAACACCAAGTCCGTGCAGGACTCGGCCAAGACCGCGGGCATCACCCTGAAGTTCTCCGACGCCCAGCAGAAGCAGGAGAACCAGATCAAGGCGATCCGCTCCTACATCCAGCAGAAGGTGGACGTCATCGCCTTCTCGCCGGTGGTGGAGTCGGGCTGGGACACGGTGCTCAAGGAGGCCAAGAACGCGAAGATCCCGGTGATCCTCACCGACCGGGCCGTGGACTCCAAGGACACCTCGCTCTACAAGACCTTCCTCGGCTCGGACTTCGTGGAGGAGGGCAAGAAGGCCGGCAAGTGGCTGGTGGATGAGTACAAGGACAGCAAGGACCCGGTGAACATCGTCGAGCTGCAGGGCACCACCGGCTCGGCCCCCGCCAACGACCGCAAGGCGGGCTTCCAGGAGGAGATCAAAGCCGATCCCAAGTTCAAGATCGTCGCTTCGCAGACCGGCGACTTCACCAGGGCCAAGGGCAAGGAGGTCATGGAGGCCTTCCTGAAGTCCACTCCGGACATCGACGTCCTTTTCGCGCACAATGACGACATGGGGCTGGGTGCGATCGAGGCCATCGAGGGCGCGGGCAAGGTGCCCGGCAAGGACATCAAGATCATCACGATCGACGCCGTCAAGGACGGCATGCAGGCGCTCTCCGACGGAAAGATCAACTACATCGTCGAGTGCTCCCCGCTGCTTGGCCCGCAGCTGATGGACCTGGCCAAGAAGGTCGTCAAGAACGAGACCGTACCGACCCGGGTGGTCACCGAGGAGACGGTGTTCAACCAGGAGCAGGCCAAGGCCGCGCTGCCCAACCGCCAGTACTGACCGTTGACGGGGGCCGGCCCGCGCGGCCGGCCCACTCTCAAGAGGAGGAGAGGGACGCCGAGATGGTCGTACCCGCGCCGATCCTGCGGATGAGCGGAATCGGCAAACAGTTCCCCGGCGTGAAGGCTCTCGACGGCGTGGACCTGAGACTGCTGCCGGGCGAGGTGCACGCGCTCATGGGCGAGAACGGCGCGGGCAAGTCCACCCTGATCAAGGTGCTGACCGGCGTCCACCCCATCGACGCCGGCACCATCGAACTGCTCGGCGAGCCCGTCGCGTTCGGCAGCCCGCTGGCGGCGCAGGGGGCCGGCATCAGCACGGTCTACCAGGAGGTCAACCTCTGCGCGAACCTCTCGGTCGCCGAGAACATCTTCGTCGGCCGCGAGCCGCGCCGCTGGGGCCGGATCGACTGGCCCCGGATGCGGGCCCGGGCCGCGGAACTGCTGGCCCGGCTGGAGCTCGACCTCGACGTCTCGGCGCCGCTGTCGACCTACTCGCCGGCCATCCAGCAGATGGTCGCCATCGCGCGGGCCATCGACATCGAGGCCCGGGTGCTGATCCTCGACGAGCCGACCTCCAGCCTCGACGCGATCGAGGTCGAACAGCTCTTCAAGGTGATGCGCAGCCTCAAGGAGGAGGGCATCGCGATCCTGTTCGTGTCGCACTTCCTCGACCAGGTCTACGAGATCTCCGACCGGATGACGATCCTGCGCAACGGGCGGCTGGTGGGCGAATACCTCACCAAGGACCTCAGCCAGATCGAGCTGGTAGCCAAGATGATCGGCCAAGAGCTCGCCGCGCTGGAGAAGCTGCACGGCGAGGCCAAGGTGTTCGACCGGACGCTCCTCGAAGCGCGCGGGCTCGGCCGGGCCGGGGCGATCGAGCCGTTCACGCTGACCATCCACGAGGGCGAGGTCCTGGGGCTGGCCGGGCTGCTGGGCTCGGGCCGTACCGAGGTCGCGCGGCTGCTGTTCGGCGCCGACCACGCGAGCGCCGGCGACGTGACCATGGACGGCACGGCCGTCTCGCTGCGCACGCCGCGTATCGCGATGAACAACCGGATCGCGTTCTGCTCGGAGAACCGCAAGTCTGACGGGCTGATCCCCGATCTCACGCTCCGGGAGAACATCATCCTGGCCCTGCAGGCCACCAGGGGCTGGACCCGGCCGGTCCCGCGCGAGCAGCAGGACGAGCTGGTCGGCAAGTACATCTCCGCGCTGAAGATCAGCCCGCCCAACCCCGAGCACCTCGTACGCGACCTCAGCGGCGGCAACCAGCAGAAGGTCCTGCTGGCCAGATGGCTGATCCTGGAGCCCCGGCTGCTCATCCTCGACGAGCCCACCCGCGGCATCGACATCGGCGCGAAGACCGAGATCCAGCGCCTGGTCGCCCAGCTCTCCGACGGCGGCATGGCGGTGCTGTTCATCTCCGCCGAGCTGGAGGAGGTGCTGCGGCTCAGCCACAAGGTCGGCGTCCTGCGTGACCGCAGGATGGTCGCCGAGCTGCCCAACGACGACGACCTCACCATGGACGTGCTGATGGAGACCATCGCAAGTGGCGGCGCGAGCGGAGGCCGAGCGGAATGAGACGCCTGCTCTGGCCGGCCGTCATCCTGGCCCTGCTGCTCATCGTCAACGTGTTCTTCACCGCGAACTTCTTCTCGATCCAGATGCGCGAGGGCCACCTCTACGGCAGCCTGATCGACATCCTGCGCTTCGGCGCCCCGCTGATCCTGGTGTCGCTCGGGATGACGCTGGTCATCGCGACCGGCGGCATCGACCTGTCGGTCGGCTCGGTGGTGGCGATCTCGGGGGCGCTGGCCTGCCTGCAGATCAGCCAGGACGCCGGCGTCTTCACCGCCGTGGTGCTGGCGCTCGGCCTGTCGGTGCTGCTCGGGGCGTGGAACGGGCTGCTCGTCGCGGTCGTCGGCATTCAGCCGATCATCGCCACGCTGATCCTCATGGTCGCCGGGCGCGGCCTGGCCCAGCTGATCACCGGCGGGCAGATCATCACCATCAACAGCCCCTCGTACAAGATCATCGGTGGCGGCTACTGGCTGACCGTGCCCTTCGGCATCCTGCTGGTCGCGGTGGTCCTGGCGATCACCGTGTTCCTCACCCGCAGGCTGGCCCTCGGGATGCTGATCGAGTCGGTCGGCGGCAACGCCGAGGCCAGCAGGCTGGCCGGCATCCGCTCGCGCGGCATCATCATCATGGTCTACGCCTTCGCCGCGCTCTGCGCCGGCGTCGCCGGGCTGATGATCAGCTCGAACGTGTCCAGCGCCGACGGCAACAACGCCGGCCTCTGGGTCGAGCTCGACGCCATCCTGGCCGTGGTCATCGGCGGCACCTCGCTGTCGGGCGGGCGGTTCTCGCTCGGCGGCACCGTGCTCGGCGCGCTGATCATCCAGACGCTGACCACCACCATCTACTCGATCGGCGTGCCGCCGGAGACCACGCTGCTGTTCAAGGCGCTCGTGGTGACCGCGGTCTGCCTCATCCAGTCGAAGTCGTTCCGCGAGAAGGTGTTCGGCCGGCGCCGCCGAGCCGTGCCGCCCAGCCCGGCGGCGGAGGAGAAGGTCCGGGTGACGGCATGACGACCGTGACGCTCAAGCTCAACGGCCTCAGGACGATCCCGGCCAAGTACGTGCCCGTCCTGGTGACCGCCTGCCTGTTCGTGGCGATGTTCGTCGCGGGCGGCATCCGCTACGAGGGCTTCGCCAGCGGGCAGGTGATACTCAACGTCTTCATCGACAACGCCTTCCTGCTGGTCGTGGCCGTCGGCATGACGTTCGTGATCCTCACCGGGGGCATCGACCTGTCGGTCGGCTCGGTGGTCGCGCTGTCCACGATGATCTCGGCGAGCTTGATGAAGGGGCCCGGGTGGCCGCCGTACCTGGTGATCCCGCTGGTGCTGCTCATCGGCTCCGCGCTGGGGATGGTGATGGGGTACATCATCCACGCCTTCGAGATCCAGCCGTTCATCGTCACGCTGGCCGGGATGTTCCTGGCCAGAGGGCTGTGCTACACGATCGGCACCGACTCGATCCCCATCGAGGACCCGACGTTCACGGCGTTCGCGCAGACCAGGATCGACCTGTTCGCCGACTTGTGGATCTCGCCGAGCGTGATCATCGCCGCGGTGGTGGTGCTGGTGGCGGCGTACGTGCTGCACTACACGCGCCTGGGCCGCTCCGTCTACGCCACCGGGGGCAGCGAGCAGTCCGCGCTGCTGATGGGCCTGCCCGTGGCCCGGACGAAGATCACGGTCTACACGATCAGCGGGTTCTGCTCGGCGCTCGGCGGGGTGTTGTTGTCGTTCTACATGCTCTCCGGCTACGGCCTGCACGCCGTCGGCATGGAGCTGGACGCGATCGCGGCGGTCGTCATCGGAGGTACCCTCCTGACCGGTGGCTCAGGATTCCTGCTTGGTACCGTGCTGGGCGTGCTGGTGCTGGGGCTGATTCAGACGGTCATCAGCTTCGAGGGCACGCTGAGCTCATGGTGGACCAAGATCTTCATCGGCCTCCTGCTGTTCGTCTTCATCCTGCTTCAGCGCCTATTCTCGGCACGCCGAACCTGAATTCCGGGGCGACCCCGTCGTGGCGGATCTAAGGGAGATTATGTGAACGCTAACAACACCTACGTGATCGGTGTCGACTTCGGCACGCTGTCCGGCCGCGCCGTGGTGGTGCGGGTGGGCGACGGCGCCGAGGTCGGCACCGCCGTGCACGAGTACACGCACCGCGTCATCGAGGAGCGGTTGCCCGGCTCCGAGATCCGGCTGGGACCCGACTGGGCGCTGCAGTCCCCGCAGGACTGGCTGGACGTGCTGCGCACCGCCGTGCCGGAGGCCGTGGCCGCCGCGGGGATCGACCCGGCGCAGGTCGTCGGCCTCGGCACCGACTTCACCGCGTGCACGGTGCTGCCGACCACGAGTGACGGCACGCCGCTCTGCTTCCAGACGCCCGAGCGGCCGCATGCCTGGCCCAAGCTGTGGAAGCACCACGCGGCGCAGGCGCACGCCGACCGGATCAACGAGCTGGCCGCCCGGCGCGGGGAGAGCTGGCTGCCGCGCTACGGCGGCAAGATCTCCTCGGAGTGGGAGTTCGCCAAGGGCCTGCAGCTGCTGGAGGAAGACCCGGAGACGTACGCTCGGACCGAGCGATGGGTCGAGGCGGCCGATTGGATCATCTGGCAGCTCACCGGCGTCGAGACGCGTAACGTCTGCACCGCCGGATACAAAGGCATATTTCAGGATGGGAGCTACCCCTCCGAAGACTTCCTGGCCGCGCTCAACCCCGATTTCTCCGGATTTGTCGGCAAATTGGGGCAGGAGCTGTCGCCGCTGGGCGGGCTCGCCGGCCGGCTGACCGCGCAGGCCGCCGAGTGGACCAAGCTGCCCGAGGGCATCGCGATCGCGGTCGGCAACGTCGACGCGCACGTCACCTCCGCCGCGGCCGACGCGGTCCGGCCCGGCCAGATGGTCGCGATCATGGGCACCTCCACCTGCCACGTGATGCCGTCCGACCAGCTCGCCGAGGTGCCCGGCATGTGCGGGGTGGTCCGCGACGGGATCGTGCCGGGGCTGTGGGGATATGAGGCGGGACAGTCGGGCGTGGGCGACATCTTCGCCTGGTTCGTCGACAACGCCGTGCCCGCCTCGTACGCGCGGCTCGCCGAGGAGCGCGGCCAGTCGGTGCACGACTACCTGACCGAGCTGGCCGCCGCGCAGCAGGTCGGGCAGCACGGCCTGGTCGCGCTCGACTGGCACAACGGCAACCGCTCGGTGCTGGTCGACCACGACCTGTCCGGCGTGATCGTCGGCCAGACCCTGGCCACCAGGCCCGAAGACGTCTACCGCGCGCTCATCGAGGCCACCGCGTTCGGCGCCCGGGTGATCGTCGAGACGTTCGAGGCGTCGGGCGTGCCGGTGGCGGAGTTCGTGGTGGCCGGTGGGCTGCTGAAGAACCGCTTCCTCATGCAGGTCTACGCCGACGTGCTGCGCCGCCCGCTCTCGATCATCGACTCCGAGCAGGGCCCCGCGCTCGGCTCGGCGATCCACGCCGCCGTCGCGGCGGGCGCGTACGACGACATCGAGCAGGCCGCGGCCGCGATGGGCGCGCGGCAGGAGAACGCCTACGCGCCCGACGCCGAGCGGGCCGACGCCTACGACCGGCTCTACGCCGAATACCGCACACTGCACGACTACTTCGGGGACGGACGAATGCTGCACAAGCTGCGCGCCATCAGGAATGAGGCAAGCGCATGAGGAAGACAGTCTGCGACTTGCACGCCGAACTGGTGCGCAACAACCTCGTCGCCTGGACCGCCGGGAACGTCTCCGGACGCATCCTCGGCGAGGACCTGTTCGTCATCAAGCCGTCCGGGGTCTCCTACGACGAGCTGACCCCGGAGAACATGGTCGTCTGCGACCTCGACGGCAACCTGGTCGAGGGCGAGCACGCGCCGTCCAGCGACACCGCCGCGCACGCCTACGTCTACCGCGCCATGCCGGAGGTCGGCGGGGTGGTGCACACCCACTCCACCTACGCCACCGCCTGGGCGTCGCGCGGTGAAGCCATTCCGTGCGTGCTCACCGCCATGGCCGACGAGTTCGGCGGCGAGATCCCGGTCGGGCCGTTCGCGCTGATCGGCGACGACTCCATCGGCCAGGGCATCGTCAAGACGCTCAAGGGACACCGCTCGCCGGCCGTACTGATGCAGAACCACGGTGTCTTCAGCATCGGCCCCACCCCCAAGGCGGCGGTGAAGGCGGCGGTGATGTGCGAGGACGTGGCCCGCACCGTGCACGTGGCCCGCCAGCTCGGCGAGCCGCTGGCCATTCCGCAGGACGACATCGACCGCCTGTACGACCGCTATCAGAACGTCTACGGACAGAGGAGCCCGCGTTGAACATCTGGTTTCTGACCGGCAGCCAAGGGCTGTACGGTGAGGACACGCTGCGCCAGGTCGCCGAGCAGTCGCAGCGGATCGCCGCCGCACTCCCGGTGACCGTCGAGTGGAAGCCCGTGCTCACCGACGCGGCCGCGATCAGGCGCGTGATGCTGGAGGCCAACGCGGACGACTCGTGCGCCGGCGTGATCGCCTGGATGCACACCTTCTCCCCGGCCAAGATGTGGATCGCCGGGCTCGACGCGCTGCGCAAGCCGCTGCTGCACCTGCACACGCAGGCCAACGTCGAACTGCCGTGGAGCTCCATCGACATGGACTTCATGAACCTCAACCAGGCCGCGCACGGCGACCGTGAGTTCGGCCACATCCAGACCCGGCTGGGCGTGCCGCGCAAGACCGTGGCCGGGCACGTCAGCGACCCGTTCGTGGCCGACCGCGTGCTCGCCTGGTCGCGGGCGGCGGCGGGCCTGGCGGAGGTACGTACGCTCAAGCTGGCCAGGTTCGGCGACAACATGCGCGACGTCGCCGTCACCGAGGGCGACAAGGTCGAGGCGCAGCTCCGCTTCGGCGTCTCGGTCAACACCTACGGCGTCAACGAGCTGGTCGAGGCCGTGGACGCGGCCTCCGACGCGGATGTGACGGCGCTGGTCAAGGAGTACGCGGAGCTCTACCGGGTGGCGCCGGAGCTGCTGGGCGAGCGGCACGAGTCGCTGCGTTACGCCGCCAGGATCGAGCTGGGCCTGCGCGGTTTCCTGGAGGCGGGCGGGTTCCGCGCGTTCACCACGAACTTCGAGGACCTCGGCGGCCTGCGCCAGCTCCCCGGCCTGGCCGTGCAGCGGCTGATGGCCGACGGGTACGGCTTCGGCGGCGAGGGCGACTGGAAGACCTCGGTGCTGCTGCGCACGCTCAAGGCCATGGCGCCGGGCGGCACCTCGTTCATGGAGGACTACACCTACAACCTGACGCCGGGCGAGGAGCTCATCCTCGGCGCGCACATGCTGGAGGTCTGCCCGTCGATCGCCACGGGCACCCCGACCTGCGAGATCCACCCCCTGGGCATCGGCGGCCGGGAGGACCCGGTGCGGCTGGTGTTCGACGCCGAGCCGGGGCCCGGCATCGTCATCGGGCTCGCCGACATGGGGGACCGGTTCCGGCTGGTGGCCAACGAGATCGACATCGTCGCGCCGCCGCACCCGCTGCCCAAGCTGCCGGTGGCGCGCGCGGTCTGGCGGCCCCGCCCGAACCTGCGTACCTCCGCCGAGTCCTGGCTGACCGCGGGCGCGCCGCACCACACCGTGCTCTCGACGGCGGTGGGCGCCGAGGAGCTGACGGACCTGGCCGACATGCTCGGCGTCGAACTGCTGATCATCGACGCGGACACGACGGCCCGCAGCTTCGCCAAGGAACTGCGCTGGAACCAGGCGTACTACCGGCTGGCGCAGGGCTTCTAGGCGTCTGCAGCTTCTGGGCGTCTGGGTTTCTAGGCGTCTTCGTCGGGTGGTTTCGGGGCGTTCCTGCGCTGTTCCTCGGCACGCTCGCGGAGGCGGCGCAGGAACTCCTCGTCGTCGTCGGGGTTGCTCGCGGTCGCCCGCCCCGGCCGGTCGTACTCGGGGAACCCGGTCGGCCGCGCCGCCTGGACCGCCTGCGGCCGCCCGGCCACCAGCCAGATCACGGAGCCGACCAGCGGGAACAGCAGCACGACGAGCACCCAGAGGATCTTCGGTAGGTTACGGCACGCCTCTTCCGGCGTGGTGATCGCGTCGAACAGGCAGTACAGCCAGAGCACCATCGTGGCCAGGCCGAGAGCCTCGGACAGGTAGAGCACGGAATTCTCCTTGGCGAGGCCCTCGTCAGGAGTGCCTTTGTCGTCGGCGCTTTCGTCGCGGCACTCGAAGGTAGCGCCCGCTCGCGGCGCCGACAAGAGGTATGGAAGGGTAAAGCGGTGACGCTGAAGAATTGGGCGGGAAATATCGCCTTTCAGGGGAAAACCGTCCACCATCCCTCCACCCTCGACGAGCTGCAGAACCTGGTCGCCGACACGGCCACCATCCGGGCGTTAGGCAGCGGCCACTCCTTCAACGACGTCGCCGACACGACGGGCGACCTCGTCACCCTGGACCGCCTGCCGTCCGAGGTGGAGATCGACAGCGCCACGGCGTGCGTGCGGGTCGGCGCGCGGACGACGTACGCGGAGCTCGCGCCCATCCTGCACGCGAACGGGTTCGCGCTCGGCAACCTCGCGTCGCTCCCGCACATCTCGGTGGCGGGCTCGTGCGCGACCGGCACGCACGGCTCCGGCGGCGGCAACCAGAGCCTGTCGGCGGCCGTGGCGGCGCTGGACCTCGTCACCGCCGACGGCTCCCTGACCACCCTCCGGCGGGGGGACGCCGACTTCCCCGGCGCGGTCGTGGCGCTCGGCGCGCTCGGCGTCGTCACCTCGGTCACCCTCGACCTCGTCCCGGCCTTCGACCTGCGCCAGTACGTCCGGGAGGACCTGCCCGACGACTTCGACTTCGAGGCCGTCATGTCGGCCGGATACAGCGTCAGCCTGTTCACCGACTGGCTGTCCACCCGCGTGTGGCTCAAGCGCCGCACCGAGCTGCCCGCCGGCGACTGGCACGGCACCCGCGCGGCCGACGGCCCCCGCCATCCGGTGCCGGGCATGCCGGCCGAGAGCTGCACCGAGCAGCTCGGCGTGCCCGGGCCGTGGTACGACAGGCTGCCGCACTTCCGGGCCGACTCGCCGCCGAGCAGCGCGGGCAACGAGCTGCAGTCGGAGTTCCTGCTCCCCAGGGCGCGCGCGGCCGAGGCGCTGCGCGAGCTGCGGGCCATCGGCGACCGCATCAGGCCGGTGCTGCAGATCTCCGAGGTACGTACGATCGCCGCCGACGACCTGTGGCTCAGCCCCTACAACGGCCGTGACACGGTGGGCGTGCACTTCACCTGGGTCAAGGACACGGCGGCGGTGCTGCCGGTGATCGAGCTGGTCGAGGAGCGGCTGGCGCCGTTCGATCCCCGGCCGCACTGGGGCAAGCTGTTCACCCGGTGGCCGTCGTGCCCGGAGCGCTTCCGAGACCTGGTGGGGCGCTATGACCCGGCGGGCAAGTTCCGCAACGACTTCGTGCGGATACTGCTAGGGGAGTAGGCGAGCCGTGCGGGCTTGCGCCCGGCGGGGTACGGGATCACCGGTCTCGGGGACGATGTCTCGCCGGGGCCGGTGGTCGATCGTGGGACCATGACCACGCACCCGTTCAGATTCGGCGCCGTCGCCGGTGCCGATCTCCATCCCGACGGCTGGGGCGAGCTGGGCCGCCGCGCGGAGGGCCGCGGCTTCGACACCCTGCTGGTGTCCTCGCGCTCGTCCGACATTTCGGATTTGTCGGGCGCGCTGTCTCCGTTCGCCGCGGCGGCCGCCGTCGCCGCCGCGACGACCACCCTGCGCGTCGGGACGTACGTCGTGGACGTTCCTTCGTGGACGCCGGAGAGCGTGGCGCGGGAGGCGGCCGGGTTACGCGCGGTCAGCGGCGGCCGGTTCGAGCTGGGCCTGGGCGCGGTCCCACCGGTGACGGGTGACACCCCCGCCGAGCAGGTCAGGAGGCTGGCGCGCACCGCCGACGCCGTACGTGACGTGCCGATCCTGATCGCCGCGTCCTGCAGCGGGCTGCTCAGGGTGGCCGCCGAGAAGGCCGACACGGTGGATCTCCGGCTGCCGCCGTGGTGCGCCGAGGCGCGGGTGGCGGCGACGCTGGACGAGCTCTACGAGCTGGCCGGCGACCGCTACGACCACCTGGAGCTCAGCATGCGCCTGACTGTCGCGGCGGCGAGCCCGTACGAGGGCGCCGGGGTGCTGACCGGAACCCCGGACCAGATGGCCGCCACCTTGCGCGAGCGCAGGGACAAGCTCGGCATCTCGTACGTCACAGTGGACGCGGGGTCCATGGACGCCTTCGCCCCCGTTGTGGCCGAACTTAGTGGTACCTGACCGTTCCTGACAGGTATCCCCGTCACCATGGGACGTATGACAGCAAAGGGAACCTTCGACACCGCCGACTGGAACGCCCAGTCCCCGTACGACGAGGCCGACGGCGTCTCGCTCGGCCACGTCACCATGGGCAAGACCTTCCACGGCGACCTGACCGGGACCAGCGTGGTCCATCTGATCGTGGCGGGGACCCCGGAGGAGAGCTCGCGGGCGTACGTGGCGATGGAACGGGTCGTGGGCAGCCTGGACGGCAGGTCGGGCAGCTTCGTGTTCCAGCACTTCGCGGTGGATGACCGGGGCGAGAAGTCGCTGCGCGTCGCGGTCGTACCGGACTCCGGGACCGGCGAGCTGACCGGCCTCAGGGGCGAGCTGGACATCCTCATCGCCCCCGACGGCGCGCACTCGTACGTCTTCGACTACCGGCTCTGAGGAACGGAGCCGGCGAGCGCTACGAGGCTTGCAGCCCGTTGATCGCGGCCTGGACCGTCGCCAGGTCGCCCAGGATCACCTCGTTGCGGTCCCGGTCGGTGTGCAGGCGCCAGTGGGTCTCGGCCACCGCCTCGGGGGCGGCCGGAGAGCCCGGGGCGATGGCGGCGCCGATGGGGACGTGGCCCACATGGACGCCACGGTCCGACACCGCCTGCGCCAGGGCGAGGACATAGTTACGCAGCCCCGCCACGGCGATGCCGACGTTGCCCAGGAAGTCGATCGGGTGGACGGCCGAGATGCCCGAGGTGAACAGCAGCGTGCCGGAGCCGCGTTCGAGCATCCCGGGCAGCACCGCGCGGACAGCGGTGACCGCGCCCAGCACCGCCCCGTCGAAGGCGTCCTGCGCGCTCTCCCGCGTCACGTCCAGCGCGGAGGTGAGGGAGCCGGCGACGCCGGCGCCGTTGTAGAGGAGGACGTCGACCGGGCCGACGCGCTCCAGGGCCGCCGTCAGGGAGACGAAATCGGTCAGATCGGCGGGATGCGCCGACGCCGCGACGCCATCACGGGCGAGCTCGCCGGTCAGCGCGGCCAGGTGCCCGGCGTCCCGGGCGGTCAGTGCCACGTCGAACCCTTCCCGGCCGAACCTGCGGGCCACCGCCAGGCCGATGCCGGGCCCCGCGCCGATGATCGCGATCTTCATGTCGGACTCCTTAAGTCGAGGGTGATCCTCAGGTTAGCAGGAACATGAGGGCATGCCTCGACTTCGGTAGGATGAGCGGCGTGATTCGCCGCGACGCCCAACGCAACCGTGAGGCCCTGGTCGCGGCCGCCCGTCAGGTGCTGGCCGAGCGGGGGGTGGACGCGCCGCTGGAGGCCGTGGCCCGGCGGGCGGGTGTCGCGATCGGCACCCTCTACCGGCACTTTCCCGAGCGCGGCGACCTGGTCGACGCGCTGCTCGACGAGAAGACGCGGGCCTGGGCCGACCTGGCCCGCGAGTCGCTCGGCGCCGACGATCCGTGGCGGGGACTGGCGGAGTTCCTGGAGCGCACGTGCGAGCTGCAGGCCGCCGATCGGGCGTTCACCGAGCTGGCCTGCCTGTCCCATCAGGACGACGGGGCCGAGATCAATGAGCTGATCCATCGGCTCGTGGAGCGGGCGCAGGGGGCCGGGGCGCTGCGGGCCGACGTCGGCCCGCTCGACCTGGTGTTCTTCATGATGGCCAACTCGCGCGTGGCGGAGGCCGCGCCGGGCCATTGGCGGCGACACTTCACGCTGATGCTCGACGCCCTGAAGGCGGTCTAGAGCCCTTCGGGGAAGTCGGTCATCGCGTTGAGCAGCGGCACCAGCTGCTCCTCCTCGTAGTCGAGGTGCGCTTCCAGCTCGCGGGAGAGCTGATCGAGTTCGGCGCCGTGGCCCCCTTCCGGCAGTTCGCGGATCCGGGCGAGCAGCCGCGCCACCACCTGGTGCTCGGCGCGCAGCCGGGCCAGCACCTCTGCCAGCTCGGGGTGCGCGCCCGCCAGATGCGGGAACAGGACGTCGTCCTCGCCGGTGTGGTGGGCGTGCAGCGCGTCGCAGAAGGTCAGGCAGTGCTCCCGTAGCTGGGGCCGCGAGCCGGGCGCCCGCCGCAGCTCCGCGAGCTCCCGCCGGAACCCATCGTGCAACTTCACCAGCTCGTCACCCATGGCGATGAGTCGTTCCGCGCTCATGTCGTTCCCTTCGAGCGAGTTTCTATACGCGTATAGAAAGTAGCATGGCAGGATGCCAGCGCGTACAGGACGGCCACCCAAGATCTCCAGAGCGGACATCGTGTCCGCCGCCCACCGGATCATCGAGGCCGAAGGGACGGAGAGCCTGACGATGCGCAGGCTGGCCCGCGAGGTCGGCACCACGCCCATGGCCCTCTACCACCACGTGCAGGACAAGGAGGCACTCCTCCTGCTGCTGCTCGACGACTACGCGGCGGTGATGCCCCGGCCCGAGCTCCCGGACGAACCGGCCGAGCGGATGGCGGCGGCGGCCGTCGCCATGCACGACGCGCTGGCGGGCCGCCCGTGGGTCGTGGACGTCCTCAGGGCGGACGACCTCCTCTCGGTCAACGCGCTGTGGTATCCGGAGACGATCATCGACGCGGCCGTACGCGCCGGGCTGACCCTGGAACGGGCCGTGGACGCGTACCGGATCATCTGGCACTACACAGCGGGGGAGATCACCGCGCGGGCGGCCGCGCGGCGCAGGCGGGAGGAGGGCGGGCCGACCTATCGGCGGCGGGTGTTCGCCGAGCTCGACGCCGAGGCGTTGCCGCGCCTCGCGGCGGTGGGAGATCGGTGGGAGGAACTCACCGCGCGCGACACCTACGGCGAGGGGCTGCGTGCGCTCGTCGCGGGGCTCCTGGCACCACGATTCGCCACGGACGGCCGTTCATGAAACGGTCGGGGTCTGATGATCCGATGGACTGAGGCGGGCGAGGAACGTTCGGCGCCGTGGCGTTCCGCGCTGGGCGCGCCGCCACCCACGCGCGTGGTGATCGCCGACGACCGGATGAAGGCCGACACCGCCTACCGCCTGGCCTGCGAGGGCACCGCGCTGCTGTGGCGCGGCGACTTCCAGAACGCCCGCCAGCTGCTCCAGGCGATGGGCCGCCGGTGTAAACCGGTCGATCCCGGCGCCACGTTCTACCAATACCGCCAGGCCCAGGGGCAGCGGGCGCGCACGCTCGGCATGCTGCTGATCCCGTACGAGGAAGGCCACCGCATCCCGCTCGCCCGCGCGCCCGACGTACGGCAGGCCTGCGAGGAGGTCTACGGCCCGGCGGCGGGCCCGGCGGTGGGCCAGCTGCGCGAGCTGCTCGGCCTGATCGGGGCGCACGAATGGCGGAAGAAGGGCGTCGAGGTCTCGGCCTTGGGTGCCCGGATTTATCCGCACTACGGAGTGTTCTCCCCGATTCGCGGCGAATACGTTGATCTGGTGGCTCAGGCGCCCCTGCCCGACAAGCGGCTGGCCTTCGAGCTCGGCACGGGCACCGGCGTTCTGGCGGCGGTGCTGGCCAAGCGGGGCGTCGAGCGGGTCGTGGCCACCGATCTCGACCCGCGCGCGGTGGCCTGCGCGCGCGACAACCTGGCCCGGCTGGACCTGGCCGATCGGGTCGAGGTGGTGGCGGCGGACCTGTTCCCGCCGGGCCGCGCGCCGCTGGTCGTGTGCAACCCGCCCTGGCTGCCCGCCAAGCCGTCGTCGCCGCTCGACCAGGCCGTGTACGACCCCGGCGGGCGCATGCTCCAAGGCTTTCTCGACGGCCTGGCCGATCACCTGGAGCCGGGCGGCGAGGGCTGGCTGGTGCTGTCGGACCTGGCCGAGCACCTGGGGCTACGATCCCGCGCCGACCTGATGGCCGCCTTCGACGCGGCGGGGCTGCGGGTCGTGGACCGGCTCGACACCCGGCCGCGTCATCGGCGCGCGTCGGACGACACCGATCCGCTCAGCGCCGCGCGGGCCGCCGAGGTGACGTCCCTGTGGCGGCTCGCGGTTCAAGCGTCGCTGAACGCGCGCCGGTAGGCCGAAGGCGACGTACGCATCGCGCGGGTGAAGTGGTGCCGGAACGTCACGGGGCTCTCGAACCCCACGGCGGCCCCGATCTCCTCCACCGGCGCGGCCGTGCCCTCCAGCATCGGCAGGCTGGCCGCCACCCGCTGGGAGATCACCCAGCGCAGCGGGCTCGTGCCCGTCTGCCGCTTGAAGTGCCTGATGAACGAGCGTTCGGACATGTGCGCCACCCCGGCCAGGTCGCCGACGCTGATCGGCTGTGCCAGGTGGTCCATGGCCCAGGTCATCGCCCTGGCCACCGCGTCGTCGTCCTCGACCGGCGTCACCGCGGCCTGGATGAACTGCGCCTGCCCGCCCTCCCGATGCGGCGCGATGACCAGGCGGCGGGCCACCGCGTTGGCGACGTTCGGGCCGTGGTCGCCGCGGATCAGGTGGATCAGCAGGTCGAGCCCGGCCGCGCTGCCCGCGCTGGTCAGCACGTCGCCGTCGTCCACGTACAGGACCGAGGCGTTGACCGACACCTTGGGGAAGCGCTCCTGGAGTAGTTCGGCGTATTTCCAGTGGGTGGTCGCCTCGCGCCCGTCGAGCAGTCCGGCGGCGGCCAGCGCGAACGCCCCCGAACAGATCGACACCATGCGCGCGCCCCGCTCGTGCGCCAGCCGCAGCGCCGCGACGAGCTCGCCGGAGACCTGCCCGCGTACGTCGGCCACGCCGGGGACGATCACGGTGCCGGCCGAGACCAGCGCGTCGAGCCCGTGTGCCGCCTGCAGCGTGAACCCGCCGACCGCCCGGAGCGGCTGGGGCGTCTCGGCGCAGACCTTGAGGTCGTACCAGGGCACACCGAGTTCGGGCCGGGGCAGCCCGAAGATCTCCACCACACACCCCAGCTCGAACGGCGACATCCCATCGAAGGCGAGCACGGCGACACTCGGCAGTCCAGTGCGTACGGGCATGAGCATGGCCGCATGTTAGCCCGCCACTCTCAGCGGCAGAAGAGATATATGCACATTTCGGGGGTACAGACCGTTTTGCCCGATTACCGCTACGCGCAGGCGGAGATCACCGAGGCGTTCTCCCGGTTGACCGAGGCCGACCACGACCAGCTCGAACGCTTCCACGAGGCCACCGGCGTGCAATACCGGAACCTGGTGCTTCCGCTCGACGACTACGCCAAGCTCGACTCGTTCGGTCGCGCCAACGACATCTATCTGGAGATCGCGCTCGACCTGGGCGAACGGGCGCTCCGTGGCGCGCTGGACAAGGCGGGCGTATCCCCGCGGCGGGTGGATCACCTGGTGTTCTGCTCGACCACCGGCCTGGCCACGCCGTCCATGGACGCGCGGCTGCTGCAGCGGGTGGGGCTGCGGCCGGACGTCAAACGGGTGCCGATGTTCGGACTGGGCTGCGCGGCGGGAGCCTCGGGTCTGTCGCGGCTGAACGACTACCTGCGCGGCTGGCCCGACCAGGTCGCGGCGCTAGTCTGCGTGGAACTGTGCTCGCTGACCATCCAGCGCGACGACACCTCGATCTCGAACCTGGTCGCCAGTGGTCTGTTCGGTGACGGCGCGGCGGCCGTCGTCGCGGTGGGACGCGGCCAGGGCCCGGAGGTGGTGGCCACGCGCAGCAGGCTGTACTCGGGCACCGAGCACCTCATGGGCTGGCAGGTGAGCGAGCGGGGATTCCACCTCATCCTGGACGCCGAACTCACCGGCTTCGTGGAGAAGGTGCTCGCGGGCGACATCAGGACCTTCCTCGCCGACAACGGGCTCACCCCGGAGCAGGTCGGCACCTGGATCTGCCACCCCGGCGGCCCGAAGGTGATCGACAAGATCGTGGAGCGACTGGGCCTGGAACCCTCGGCTCTGGAGGTCACGCGGCGGTCTCTTCGTGAGCACGGGAACATGTCGTCGGTCTCCGTACTGCACGTCCTGCAGGAAACCCGCGGCCGTCCGGGCCAGCCGGCCGTGCTCCTCGCCCTCGGGCCCGGTTTCTCGGCCGAACTGCTCCTGCTGCACTGGTGAGTCCCTACACGATCCTGATCGGGCTGGTCGCCGCCGAACGGCTGGCCGAACTCGCCGTGGCCCGCCGCAACCTGGCCTGGGCCAGGTCGAAGGGCGGCATCGAGTACGGCAGGCGGCACTATCGCTGGATCGTCCTGGCCCATACCGGTCTGTTGCTGGCCTGTCCGGCCGAGGTGTGGCTGTTCGACCGGCCCTTCATCCCGTTGCTCGGCTGGCCGATGCTGGCGATCGTGCTGATGGCTCAGGGGCTGCGCTGGTCGTGCGTCGCCGCCCTGGGGCGGCAGTGGAACACGCGGGTCGTCGTGGTGCCCGGGATGCCGCTGGTCAGCGCCGGGCCGTACAGGTGGTCGCGGCATCCGAACTACGTGGCCGTGGTGGCGGAAGGGGTGGCGTTGCCGCTCGTACACACCGCCTGGCTCACGGCGCTGGTGTTCACGCTGGTGAACGGGGTGTTGCTGGCGGTCCGGGTCCGGGTGGAGGAGGCGGCGCTGGCCGGCTGAGCGGATCACGTGTTGATCGCGGTTTGCGCTCGCTTGCGTCACCGGCCCGGCCACGCCATTTCCGGAAGCCGTCATACGGCCGGAGGTGGTTGCGATGAAATTTCGTCCTTTAGTCGCCAGTGTCGGGGTCGTTGGGCTTCTGACATTGGCCGCCTGTGGCGGCTCGGGGGGATCCCACGAAGACTCCGCCGCGCGGGCGCCCGCTACCGGTCCCGCAGCACCAAGGGCTACGTCAGGAGTCAAGACGCCCGCCGATGCAAAGCCTCAGCCCTCCGTGAGTGCTTCTCCGGAGACTCAGGAAGACACGTCCGCGGCGCAGATCTCGACGTTCGCCCTGGACGTGGATACCGCTTCGTACACCTATGCCCGCCGTACCCTCCAGGAAGGACGCTGGCCCGAACCGGGGCAGATCCGGCCGGAGGAGTTCGTCAACGCGTTCCGGCAGGACTACGCGCAGCCGGCCGACGACGGGTTCACCGTACACGTCGACGGCGCCAGGATGCCCTCACGCAACCAGGCCGTCCTGCGCGTCGGGCTGCAGACGCGCGGCTCCGACGCGGCGGCGCGGCGGCCCGCCAACCTCACGTTCGTGGTCGACGTGTCGGGTTCGATGGCCGAGCCCGGCCGGCTCGACCTGGTGAAGCAGTCCCTGCACACGCTGATCGACCAGCTCGCGCCGGGCGACCAGGTGTCGATCGTCTCCTTCAGCGACGAGGCCAAGCTACTGGCCTCGATGACGCCGCTGGCCGCACGTGCCGAGCTGCACGCGGCGGTCGACCAGCTGGCCGTGGCCGGCAGCACCAACCTGGAGTCCGGGCTGGTCACCGGCTATGAGGAGGCGGCCAAGGCGTTCCGCCCCGCGGCCACCAACCGGGTCATCCTGCTCTCCGACGGCCTGGCCAACCAGGGCAGCACCGAATGGCGTTCCATCCTGGACCGGGTCAAGGAGTACGCGGGCCGGCAGGTCACCCTGCTGACCGTGGGCGTCGGCCGGGACTACGGCGACTCGCTGATGGAACAACTGGCCGACAACGGCGACGGCGCCGCCGTCTACGTCAGCACGCAGGAGGACGCGGACAAGGTCTTCGCCGCCCAGCTCCCGGCCACGATCGAGCTGCGGGCGCGCGACGCCAAGGCGCAGGTCGTGTTCAACCCGGCGGTCGTGGAGGGGTACCAGCTCATCGGGTACGAGAACCGCGCCCTGTCCACCGAGGAGTTCCGCGACGACAGCCGTGACGGGGGCGAGGTCGGCCCCGGCCACTCGGTCACGGCTCTCTACGCGGTACGCCTCAAGTCCGGCGCGACGGGGCAACTGGCCCAGGCGACCGTACGCTGGCAGGACCCCGACACCAGGAGCCCCTCCGAGGCGAGCAAGGCGGTGGACGTGGGCGCGCTGAACGAGTCGGTGTGGGAGAAGGCGCCGATGCGGCTGCAGGTGGACGTGGTGGCGGCGGCCTTCGCGGTCTACATGCGGGACCGGAAGGCGTTCGGGATGGACCTGCCGACGCTGGGGGACCAGGCCAGGAGGCTGGCGGGGGCGGCGGAGGACCCGATGGTGACGGAACTGGCGGGACTCATCGACAAGGCCCGCTCGGTGGGGTAGCCGCTCTCGGCCGTACTTCTGGCTGGCTTGGCTGGGCCGCTCTGCTGGGTCGCTTTCCGCAGGCTGGGCCGCTTCTTCGGGGGCGGCCCATTGCCTGTGGGTGGTGGGCTGGGGCGTGGGTGGGGCTGGAGTCGGATACACTTGTGGACGGTTCGAGGGGCTATGGCGCAGTTGGTAGCGCGCCTCCATGGCATGGAGGAGGTCTGGGGTTCGAATCCCCATAGCTCCACTCACCCCCAACAAAGGGCCTCCGCTTCGCTCCGGGCGTTCTTCCCGGGGCCACCCGCCCGTTGCCCATTTGGGTGGTTAGCCGTTTGACGCCCGCCCTTCCACAAAGGGCTTCGCTTTGGGCGCTTCGCGCTTATGGACGCTCAGTCGCTGCTTCCAATCGGGCCCAGTCCCGACCCCTGGAGGGCCTCGCTTCGCTCGGACGCCCTTATCTGGGCGCAGGCTTCGCCTGCACATGCTGCTATGGCCCTTCCTGAATGGCTTGCTTGTCACCCGGCGGCGTGAGTGTTCGGGGAAGCCGCTGGGCGGACCGCTTGATCAGCAAGGGTCCGAACTCGCGGGTTGTGAGCCCGCCCCCAGTGAGCAGTAGTGAGAACTGGGGAGCGTTCAAGAATCTAACCAGGTCACATGGCCGCGGTCGCGTCGCCCATACGATAGGTGCCGTCATCGAAGGTGGCGGTCAGCTCCAGTCGTCCGCCGATGGCCTCGATGTAGCGGGCCAGCACTTCTACCGAGGTGGCGTCGCCGTTCTCTATTTGGGACACGCGCATCTTGGTCACGCCCGGCGCTGCGGTGGCTCCCGTTTGGGATCCCATGGGCGATGGCCGACTACTACCGTACCGAGCTGATCAAGCGATCCGGATGGCCGCCGGCACCGGCCTGCTGCAGTCCGGCGTCGTGTTCCATACCGAACGCGGCTCGAACTACACCTTTGATGAGTGCGATCGCTTCCTGGCCGGCTTGCGGATCCGCCGCTCGGTGGGCCGCACCGGCGTCTGCTCTGACGACGCGATGGCTGGGTCGTTCTTCAGCGTAATCCAGAATGAGTGGCTGTAGCGGGGGCTACGTGTCCATCGATCCACTTCAAGTACTCAGCATCGCCGCCCACGATGGATGTCACAACGATGTCAGGCGTTTCGAGGGTGTGGTGTAGGCGGATGTACTCCTCAAGCGCGGGCGCCTTTGCGGTGGTCGTGCGCACTGTGAGCTGCCATATCGCACTACTCCGACCGACCGACCGGTCGCCGCTGTTCTGGAGCTTGGCAGGGCGGTACCGCTGAAGAACGACGATCTTGCGCTGCTCGCCCAGGCCTGGTTGATCCTTGCGCCGTCACGCGTACAGATGCGTGCTTACCCGCCCGTGTCCGAACGCCCGGCCTCGATGTGAGTCGCACCAGCGTATGTCCGTGTGCGGCGAAACCACGCCAGCAGATCATGACCTGCCGCAATCCGTGCCGTTCAGATCAGCACTCTCACCTGTTCCGGTGCAGGAAATACCGCCGGTATGCCACGGCGGCAGGCTGGCGGCGCAGGTAGCACCAAAGAACATCCGCTTACGGTCTCCTCGCCCGAATTGTCACGAAACATCATTCCGTCTTCACATCGAATGCGCGCGATCTCCTCGGTCGCGCACTTGGAATCGATCCATGATGTTGGTGATCAATGCCTGATGTCGGTTAGCCTTGGGTATTGCTGTCGCAGTTTGACCAGGGGGTGCATGATGCACATCAGGCGTTCCCGCCAATCCGCCATCGTGATAATGCTCGGATGCCTCGCCACCGCGGTTGCTGCGCCCTCGATCCTTACTGCACTCGGTGTGACGGATAAGTGGCTGATCGGACTGACAACGGGGATAGTGACCTTCCTGGGAGCAGCAACAGGGGCGTGGCGGGAGCGGGCGGCCAAAGTATTAGCGTACCGCGAAGAGCATGCAATAAAGATCCAGCATGGGTGTCTCGTGCTGGCCAATGGAAAGTGGCCTAAGGTTCACCAGATCAGGGATCCGATCGCGTTCGGAGTGCATCCCACGATCACACTGAAGGAGCACCCTAAGCCTGCGGACAAGGTGCCCGATTATATTCCGCGAGATGTTGACGGGGAACTGAGGGAGCGTCTTGCGACGAGAGGCTTTGTTCTTCTGGTTGGCGATTCTGCCGCTGGCAAGTCACGCACTGCTTACGAAGCAATGCAGGCGACCCTTCGTGACCACACGCTCATTTCTCCATGCGAGAGATCGAGCCTGGATGCAGCCATAGAGCATATGAGTACCCTATCCAAAGCCGTTTTGTGGCTGAACGATTTGGAAGGCTATCTCGGCACTGGCGGGCTGACCAAGGAAAAAGTAGTTAGACTTGTTGGCGGTGAAGACCATAGGAGGGTCATATTGGCGACAATAAGATCTGCCGAAGAATCACGGTTGACGATTGAAATGACGGACTCGGACGAAGCGGATCGATTTTCAGGCCGCCGCACACAACAAGTCTTGGAGCAAGCTTATAGAATAAGAATCGATAGGCGGTTTGGCGCGGCAGAGCAAGAACGGGCTAGGACGAGATCATGGGACCCTAGGATTAGTAGGGCTCTAGAGCATGTGGATACGTATGGTATAGCAGAATACCTGTCTGCGGGCCCCCAAATTAACAATGCGGTGGAAAATTCGTGGGCGCCCGGGGGTCGCCCCCGGGCTGCAGCGTTAATTGCCGCAGCGATCGACTGTCGGCGGTTAGGGTTCGTTGGCCCCGCCCCGAAATCTTTGCTCGAAGAGCTTCATGAGCACTATCTTGTGGAACGCGGTGGCCACCTACTGTTGCCAGAGCGTCTCGAGTCGGCTTGGGGATGGGCGACGCAGAGCTTAGGCACGACTGTCTCTCCTCTGTCGATAGCCTCTGACGGAGAAAGTGTTGAGGTATTCGATTACCTGGTTGACATGCGGCAACGCAAGGACGATATCGGCGGCGATGTTCCAGACTTTGTCTTCGAAGCTTGTCTAAACTATGCGGATGAGTTCAACTCCGAATCACTGGCCGATACGGCCCAGCGGCTAGGGCGTTATCAAATCGCCGAGAGTGCCTGGTGTAAGGCCGTCGCGCTGCGTGTGGACAATCTCGGCGAGACTCATCCCGATGCTATGGCAACGCGGACAAGACTTGCCCGACTCCGAGGCGCTTTCGGGAAATCCAGGATTGCTCTGGAAGAACTGAACAACGTCATTAAAACTCAAGAGGATACCTTAGGCCATGCGCATCCGGACACTATTACGAGTCGAGGGGTTCTCGGCCATCTCCTCTTCACGCTGGGACGGCTAGACGATGCGGAGCATGAACTTAAGTTTGTCTATGAGTATCGCGAACGGGTCCTCGGGTATGAGCATCCTGAGAGCCTTGTTATTCGCAGCGAACTTGCCCAGGTGCACGCCGAGCAGCGACGTCTCGCAATAGCGGAGATAGAAGGTAATGCGACACTCGAAGCTCAACGCCGTGTCCTCGGTCTTGAGCATCCGGATACCCTCTCAACACTTGAGACCGTCGCGAGCATTCATTGGTATCAGGGCCGGCTCAGTCAGGCAAGGGCTGAGAACGATGAGCTTCTTTCTATTCAGCTAACAGTATTGGGGAAAGATCATCCGGATCGCTTGACCGCGCGTAATAATCAGTCAACTGTCCTCTGGTACCAAGGACACCTGCACGAAGCAGAGGCCGAACTACGAGCCGTGTTGAATGTACGACTAAAAGTTCAGGATGAACAGCATCCATACACGCTCATCGCGCGCGACAATCTTACCGGAATTCTACGCGATCTTGGCCAGCTTGATGAAGCTGAGCGTGAATGCCGCAAAGTAATTTTTATGAGGGAGAGGGCTTTGGGGGGTGAGCATCCGGTGACATTAATGAGCCTGAACAAACTCTCCTTCCTGCTCGCTGCCATGGATCGGTTCGATGAAGCGGTCGAGGTGCAACGACTAGTGTTTTCAGGTAGGAAGGCCGCGTGGGGACTAGCTCACCCTCAGACGCTGATAAGCGTCAGCAACCTCGCGTTTTTTCTCGATCGCTCGGGCCGCGAGGAAGATGCCTTGGCAGGCTTGCGAATCGCCGTAAATGCAAGAAATGAAGTGTTGTCTAGCAAGCATGCTGGTAAAGAATCGATCGAACCCTGGTATGTAGGCGGTTTCAAGGGGCCTTGGGCGGAGCTTCGGTCGATCGTTGATCGATGCGGCGCGGAGCGCGGACCCCAGGATATTTTCGCCATAGTCGCCTTGGACAGTGTTGGTCGCGTGTGCAGGGATCTCATGCGGTTTCAACAAGCGGAGACAGAACTGCGTGCCGTAGCGGAGCTTCGCAGCGAGCTTCTGGGCAATAAGAGTAGAAAGGCTTTGCGAAGTCGGTATCGGCTGGGAATGGTGCTTATTGAAATGGGGCGGACTGACGAAGCTCTTACGTTGTTTCGCAGAGTATTCCGTATGCAGCTAGATTCGTTGGGTAGTGCACATTCGGACTCGGTGGATACTGCCAGCTTGATTTCACTGCTGACTCGAAATCGTCAGTGAGTCCGAGATCGTGATCTGTTGATGGCCCGGCTGGCCGGGGCGATGACCTGCCCGGAGTCCTTCGCCTGATCATCTCGCCCATTGCGGGCAGAACTCCACATGGAACTGGTCCCAGTCATGCTCCTCCAGATCCGGCCAGTCGTAGAGGCTGCGGCAGACGTGGTAATTGCAGGCGCCGGGAACGTAATGCTCCGTCGCGGCGTGGGGCGGCCCGTCCTTGGTGACGGCGAAGATCTCCTGTGCCGCTTCCCGGAACGCCGTCGTGCTGCCCGTCAGGAACAGGGTCTCCGCGTAAACGGCCTGGTGAAGCAGGTTGCTGTGCTTCGGATCGCTTCGTGCTGAGGCCTTGAGCCCGTGGTCGGCCGACAGGTCTCTTCCCGGGATGCTTGCAGTGCGTAACTCTCGGGGAGCGTTCCCCGCGTTGATGCGCTCCCGCAGTTGCTTCCACCGGGAGGGCCTGAACTGCACCGCGCGATGGGCCAGCACGAGGTCGAGCCGCTTCTCGTCGTCCCAGCCGACCCCGTCCCCGGGAGCGGTCGGGGTGGTACGCATCGGCAGGTAGATCAGGGATCGCGGGGATCGCGCCGCGAGCAGCATCAGAGTGCCAATGCGTCGGCCGTCCGTCCGGTCCGCATACATCTCGTACCAATCTCGGGCCTTGTAGAGTGCCCCGTTCTTCAACGGTCTAGCCGGTCGGATCACCCGGAAATCCGTGCCGCCGAGCCGCCCACGCTGGACGGCGACTTTCAGCCTCAGGTCGTCGCGTGTGAGGGCGGCTCGCGAAGCAGCCATCCAGACGTCTCCTCTATACGTTGAACTCCCATCCGGATTGTCTCGATCATGGACGAGGAGGACCACTTGATAAACGGCGGGCAGCTGCGGGTCGTGAAACCTGTCATATGTGGTTGAGGCGGGCACGGAGGTGAAACCAGCGGCCGCCGAACGTTGTCATCCTTGAAAGAGGGCTGCCCGATCAACACCGCGACAGGAACATCCAGCGTAGTTCTCGCTCGTCCCCGCCAGACCGGCGACCAGACTGACCTACACCCTGACCGTACTGTGCTGATCGGAGACACGCCTCAGGACGTCATCGCGGGCAGGCACGGCGGGGTGAGGGCGATCGCCACCGCATCTGGCAAGAGCAGCGCCAGACGGACGGTTCCGGGCGGCGACGTTCAAGATCTTGTTGTCGGTCGTCCTCTGCTACGACTTCGTCCTCACGATGCCGCGAGCTGTTGGAGGAGGGTGCGGGCGAAGGACGCTGCGGCCTCGTCGTCGTCACGGCTGGCGGACATTGGAAATGTCCTAGCGGGAATCGTCGCGTTCGGTGCATCGGATATTCGCTGAATGGGATTTGTTTTCCCGAGCTCCGGTTGCACCGGCGTTCTCGCTCGGCGCCGAGGTTTCAGGAGATGGGAAGGACAACCGTCGAGGGGTGGTGTTCGTCGTGAAATATCTCCTGGTCGGCCACCCGCATCGCGGTCGCGATCGGTCCCCCTGTCCCCAGGTCGCGGTTGTCCTTGGGCCCCGCTCGCGGATACCAGCGGGTCAGCGTGGCCGGTAGTGGCCAGGAAGGCAGGTCCGGCTACCGGCCCGCAGGACGGTGATCAGGGCGCCGGCTGGCGTCGTTATGGGACGTCTCCCGCGTGGTCGGCGATTCCGTAGGCCACCTGGGCTACCGAGGAAACCACCTCGCCCGGTGTGAGGCGGGCGAACGGGGACGACTTCTCCGCACCTCCGAGGTAGATCAGGCGTCCGCCGAGCAAATCGTAGCTCTTCGGGTCGATGAGGATTTCACGCCGCTCCGTGTCGGCGTCCATGTACAGTCCCATGCCTTCCCTGCCCACCACATCGCGTACCTTCTGCTCCACACCCACCCCGTCCAGCTGAGAGAGGACGGTATAGAGGGCGGCACGCAGGCGAGCCGCCGGAGCGCCTTCCTGGAGAATGAGCGAGACACGCGAGAACACCGCTCGCTCGCCACGTAGAGGAGTGGCCTCTTCCGTATCCTTTTGCAAGCTTCGCCGCAAGGCGGATGGTTCCAATGGGAGCGAGCGCAGATAGTCGGGGTCGTACCGAAGATGTGGGTCTGCTCCCCCGTGAATCCTTGTGACCGTCTCGCTGCCTTCCTCCCGTCGCGCTCTTTCCTTGCCGTCACCCCGGATCCATTGTTCCTCGACATGCCGGGACTCGGTTGTCGACGGCTTTTGGGAGGTGTTCATCACCTTTGGAGAGCGGTAGAAGTCCCTCTTGACGTAGATCCACTGGTCGGCACGGGGGTAGACATCGGTCGTACCCGCCGCTGCCGCAGTCGCCCGCTTCGCGAGTGTCTCCGCGTTCGCGACCGGAACCCACGCCGGGGGACTGACGGTGCCTCTTCCGGGGGTGTCCGTGCCGAGGTTCTGGACGACGGTGACGCCGGCGGTGATCGCGAGTGCGAGGGCGCCGGCGGCTGCCACGCGGAACACCATGCGGGGGAGCCTGCGGGGGCGGGGAGCGGGAGTCATCGAGGCGAGCAGCCGGCGGCGTGCTTCGCGCAGATCGCGGTCTTCTGTCTGCCGCACCTGCGAACGCAGGTCGCGGACGATGTCCAGGTCGTTCATCGGGCCTCCTCGATCACGTCGGTGGGGTTGCTGCCGCCCAGGGCGTGGGCGATCTTGCGGCGGCTGCGGGACAGCCGGGAGCGTACGGTGCCGACGGGTACGTCCAGCGCCTGTGCCGTCTCCTCATAGGTGAGATCGCCCCAGGCGATCAGCAGCAGTACGTCGCGCTCGCCACGGCCGAGCTTCGCGAGAGCGGCGGCCAGCAGTTCGCGAGTGGCCGAGGCCGTGACCTGGGCAACCACCTGATCGTCGAAGGCCGCAGCCACGGGGTCCTCCCCGGTGCGGGCGAGCGCCCGGTATCCACGGACCTCCGCCCTGCGGTGGGTGCCGATGATGTTGGTGGCGATCCCGTACAGCCACGGCAGGGCGTCGCTACGGTCGAAGGCGTACTTGTGCCGCTTCTCGAACGCCCTGGTGAACGCCTCGGCGACCACGTCCTCAGCGTGGTCGGGGCCGAGGCGCCGTACGACATAGCGATGCAGGACGGCGGCGTGCCGGTCGAAAACCTCGGCGAACCGCTCCGGGTCGTGCAGCGAGGCCTTGATGACCGCCGCGTCCGCGTCAGGCGTATGGTCGCGTATTCGCATCTGTGCTGGTGCGGTCATGTGGAGCGTCAGGCTCGGCAAGGCCGGCTCTTCGTGGGGAGTGGATGTCACGACTGTACTTATCCGGATGCCCGCAAAGGGTTCCAAACGCGGGTAATCACGTCGCCGCCCGGGATCCCGCTACTCCGCAACCTCTGGCTCTTGGTCAGTAAGGGCCAGGCGGGGATCATCGATAACGGTTTCACAGGACGAACGGTGACAGGTGATGAAGCGCCTTGTCCGCCGCGTCTACGACCGCGGTCGCGGCCGGAAGGTCGTCGCGGACGGTGTCCTCATCGATCCAGGTCGTCGTCGTCGGATACTCGCTTTCGTGCCGGGTCGTACGGATGCGATCAACCGGGCGGAGGATCGCTCCCATGGAGGCGCCGAACTGCGCGCGGGCGGCATGCTGCACCGCCACATGGCCACCGGTTGTCGTCGCCCGCAGGCCCTGGATCTGGAGAAGCGCCGCCAAAGACTTGCGGACCGAGTCATGCAGGGCCGCGTACGCGAGATATGGATCTGTGTGGGCAAGTGCTTCAGCGCTGACCAGGTGCTGCCGGGCGGTCGCGAGCATCCGCTCGGCGAGTTCGGCATCCGCGACGACCTGGGTGAGTTCGCGTCGTTGTAGCATGCCGATGATCTCGTCTCTCCCGCGCGCCCAGCTCGTCATTCGCCATCTCCCATGGGTATCGGTACGGGCACCTGGGGACGGCTGTGCAGTTCGCGGATGAACCCGTCCTCGTTGGCTTCCCACCGGGCACGAGTGATGACCACCGTGTTGACCTCGCGTGCGAGCCTGGACCTTGCGCGGGCGGTCGCCTCATGGAGATCATCGCGATCGGGGCGGCCGATGACGAGGAGGTCGATGTCGACCGGGGCGGGGCCGGGCTCTCCGCGCATGCGTGCCGCCCACGACCCGAAGACGGCGGCTTCCTCGACCCCGTTGAGGCGGGACAGTTCTTCGGCGAGGACTTGGGCCGGGCCGAGGGTGATGGTGACGAGGTCGCGCAGCGGCCCGTAGAAGGGGGCCGTCTGGTTGGCCCGGACCAGTTTGGTGCGTCCCACGTGACGCGAACTGAGGACGCCGGCTTGTTCGAGCCGGGACACCTCGCGGGCCATGGTGCCGCTGTCGGTCTCGGCGGCTTCGGCCAGCTCGCCGACGGAGTTCTCCGTGTCGCCGACGTACGTGTGCGTCAGCACGGCGCAGGTGATCCGAGAGCGGAAGATCGGGAAGATCGACGGCGGTGGTTGCTGCATGCCTGGATCCTTCGTCAGGGGCATGCGTGACAGAATGATCACGCTCTGTATGTACTGTCAAAAAGCCAGGATATTCTGACTCTTTGACAGATTACCTGGTCGATGGCGAGGGCGGAGTGGTCCTGACTGGTCTGCTGCTCGTGATCGCTACCAGGGACCCACGTGGACGCGGCTTCGAATCCGCTCAACCCTTGGGGTTAGGCGCCGAGCAACTCCGGACTATTCAGCCCAAGTTGCTGACGGGGTGACAGCTCGCGAACCTCGGCTCGCCACCCAGCGCCATTCCGGGTCAAAGGCACCGGAGTGCAGGGCCAGCGCACCGAGATACGACTAGCTCTCGCATCCGTACATCGTCGCCGCGGTCGAAGCTCAGGAAGCCAACCTGACCTCACCGTAACCAATAATTGCTCTACGTATGCTTAGGTGGACCTTTGACAGTTTGTGTGCCGGAGTGGGGTTAAAGGGTGTCAAGGTACGGTTGGCGTCACACGGTGTTCGCGCCTGTGGTGGGCTTGCTGCTCTCCGCGTTGCTGCTGATGGCCGGAGCGGTGGGATCGCTGCTGAAGTCCGTAGGCGCGACCACGGCCCCGCCGGCCGCGGAGCTCGTGGTCACGCTCATTTTCGCGGTGTTCGTGACCACCGTGCTCAGGATCGCCAGGGCCGTACCGGACATCCAGCGGGAGAGCGCCGCGACGGCGCGGGCCGTCGCGAACGTCCAGGCGGTGAAGCCGACCGAGGACACGCTGGTGGGGCGGCGGCTCAAGCTGTTCAAGGAGGCGGCCGAGGCCGGGAACGACTGCGAGGCGGTGCTGAGCGCCCGGTCCGCGCTGGACGACAGCGAGATGGCCAACAAGCACCACCTCGACCACGCGCTCATCTGGGCGCTGCCGGTCTTCGGATTCATCGGCACCGCGCTGACGATGGCCGGGATGGTCAGCGCGTTCTCGAACGCCCTCGACAGCCAGGGCGACCCCAGCGTACTGATCACCGCGCTCAAGCAGCACGTGCTGCCCGAGCTGGCGTCCGCGTTCGGCGTCACCTTGATCGCGCTGTTCCTGAGCGTGCTCGCGTTCGGTGCGATGGCCCTGACCGAGCGGGCGGAGCGGGCCGGCGTGGTGGCCGCCGATGAGGTGTTCCTCATCTATATCGCGCGCCTGCCCGCGAAGCAGGCGGCTCCCGCCATGCACGGGCTCACCCAGGAGCTGGCCCAGTCCAGAGGCAGGACCGAGGAGCTCGTCAAAGGCCTGGACGCGCTGCGCACCGCGGTGGAGCGGCTGAGCGCCGCCGAGAGCCGGCCGCAGAAGTACACCCTGGTGAGGGAGAAGTGAGGAAGCGACCCGGCCGATCGTTCGCACCGCCGCTCGACCTGCGCTTCATCGACCTGTTCATGGCCATCGTCCTGGCGCTGTCCTTCGTGGCGATCATGCTGACCGTCGTGGCGCGGATGCTGCCGACGGACGTCGCCTCGCCGCCCGTGCGGCAGGAGAAGAGCGTGGCCCAGCTGAAGAAGCAGCTCGACGCCGCCGTGGTGGCCAAGCAGAAGGCCGAGGCCGAGCTCCGCACCACGCAGGCGCAGATCGCCGAGCAGACCGCCTTCGCCCTGCCGTGGTGGCTGATCGGGTTCTGTGCTCTGCTCGGTGTGCTCACCGTGTTCATGACCTGGCGTATTCGGCTGTGGAACAAGGGGAATCTGCCGCGGCTGCGGAGCTGGCTGATGGTCACCGTGGTGGTGGCCGCGGTCACGGTGGTGATCAGGTCGCTGAGCGACAGTGACGGCAATCTGCTGCTCGCCGAGATCCCCTGGTGGGCGGCCGACGCCCTCTGTCTTGGGCTGTTGCTGGTCGCGTACGTGTTGATCTCCGACATCCGGGCCAGCCACGCCACGCTCGGCGAGATCAGGGTGCGGTCTCTCGGGCCACCATCGGCTTCGCCTCCCAGCGCTTCGCGTTAGTGGGTGGGAGGGACTTGACCAGCTAATAGCCATCACTTTTCGTGCTTGTGATGTAACAATGAGTCATGCCATCTCCTCCACATGACACCCTCGTCAAGCTGTTCTCCTGCCGACCTCAACTGGCGGTGGAGATCATGCGTGACTTCCTGGGGGTGGACCTGCCCGCCACTCCGCTGGTCCGACTGGAGAAAGCCACCTTCAATACCCGGCCTTCCGACGATATCGAGGCCGACCTGGTCGTCGTGCTGGGGCCACCGCGGCCTCCTGCCCACGCCATCATCGTGGAGATCCAGCAGGACAAGTCCAAGGCTCCCCAGCAGCTGGCTCGCTACGCCGCCGCCCTGTGGCTGATGCTGGGCTGCGATGTCTCGGTCTTGGTCGTCTGCCCCGACCGTGCGGCCGCGGCCTACTACGCGCAGCCGGTCGAGTCCGGGCTGACCGGCTACCGCCTGCAACCCTGGGTGCTGGGGCCGGATGACATTCCGGCGATCATCGACCCTCAGGAGGCCGCCGCCCACCCGGATCTCGCGGCCATGTCGGTCATGGTCCACGGCCGCAACCCCAAGGTCCTCGAGGCGTTCACCGCTGCGTTGGCTGGCGTGGACGATGAACACGCTCCGGATTACTTCGAATACGCTTACAGCATGTCCGCGCCCGAGATTCGCCGTCTTATGGAGGAGATCATGAAGTCCGCGTCCACCGAATGGCCGGTCTACAGTCCCTTCGCCCGCGAGCACTTCGGCCGCGGCAAGGCAGAAGGCATGGCAGAAGGCAAGACGGAGGGCAAGACCGAAGAGGCTGGCAGGTCGGTGCTGCTCGTGCTGGCTGCCCGTGGCTTCGACGTTCCCGACGACATTCGCGACCGGATCACCACCTGCGCGGACCTTGAACAACTCGAAACCTGGCTTGCCCGAGCGGCCACCGCCCACACCCTTCAAGGTTTGTTCGACGAAGTGGGCTGAGTGCGGGGCGTCTGGTCGGCGGCGGGCCCGACCACCTGCTCCGTA
The DNA here is from genome assembly GCF_019396345.1 of Nonomuraea guangzhouensis. Classification (GTDB taxonomy): domain Bacteria; phylum Actinomycetota; class Actinomycetes; order Streptosporangiales; family Streptosporangiaceae; genus Nonomuraea; species Nonomuraea guangzhouensis. Next base: position 125,208 of record NZ_JAHKRM010000013.1, read on the forward strand.
CGATGACCATGACCGGACCCCGGTTCTGGATCGGCGGACCAGACCACTCCGGAACATCACGCTGTCTCTGGACCATTGTCGCGCGTCCGGAGCCAATCTAGCGCTTGGGTGAGGGATCGTGTAATGATGTAATCATGGAAACTCTCTTTGAGCACGCGGGCGGCCAAGAAGGGCTCCACAGGTTCATCGACATCTTCTACGGGAGTCTCTTATCCGACCCACTGCTCCAGCCATTGTTCGGCGAAGGACTTCCGCAGCACGTGGCGCATCTGACGGCCTTCACCGCCGAGACCTTTGGCGGGCCCGACACTTTCTCCCTGGAAATGGGCGGGTTTTCCAGGCTGATCGATGCGCATCGGGGGCTGAAGATCACTGAGGCGCAGCGGCAGCGGTTCGTCGAGCTGTACATGGCGGCCGCTGACCAGGCGGAGCTGCCCGACGACGCGCCTTTCCGGGAGGCGCTGCGGTCCCATGTGGAGTTCGGGTCGAAGGTGGCGATGCAGAACTCTCACGCCGAAACCGACGACCAGCTTCACCCGCTTCGGGAGGTTCCGCAGTGGGGGTGGTCCGAGCCGGGTCAGTAGTTTTCACCGTCGCGAGCCACTCCGACGAGTTCTCCCCGTCACCTGGGCGGCAGGCGAACAACTCTCTTGGAAAGTCGTCGAAAGGGTGGCGGCCGCCCAGGCCCGGGCCTGGGCGGGTTTTCGGGCAACTGCGATCAGCGCAAAGCCCGTGGTCCGCGTCGCGAACCCTACCTGTGCTGTAGCAGCAGGGTGAATAACACATTGGTGGCCGTGCTGAGCACGAACATGGTCACCGCGACGATCAGGTCATCGCGCTTGCGTGACAGCAGGCCGCCCTGTGAGCCCTCCGGGACGTTGATGATGACCGCCTGCGTGAGGCCGGCCCCGAGTCGCTTCCACAGATACTTGAATCCCAGCCCCAGGACCAGCGGAACCATCGTGACCGGCAGCAGGCTCAACCACACCGGGCCCGAGGACGAGCCGAGGAAGCCGCCCGCGATCGCCGCGCCGACGATCGCCGCGACCGTTCCGACGGCCAAGCCGGGGATATGGGCGAACTGTGCCCAGGTGCGCTTTCTTTCCTTGCAGATCTCCCTGATCCGGGCCGCGTCGTTGGCCGTCTCGTCCACCCGATAGCGGAGCAGTAGGGCCGTCGCCGAGGAGAGGGTCAAGTCCATGATCTTGTCTTTGGTCACGGGGTCGCGCCGGATCATCCTCACTATCTTCAGGCCCGGGGTCATCTTTGTACCGAGGTCGGCGATGTCCGCCGAAGAGGTGGATTCGTACACGACGTAGTTGGAGTCGGTCCAGATGCTGGAATAGGACCCGGTCTGCTCGAATATCTTGGCGAGCTGCTCCAGTTGCTCGCGGTGGAGCTTTGTCGGCCCGAGATTCTCTTTCCTTGGTGTTCCCAGGCATCGGGAGGTGATAGCCACTAGGCTGCCTTTCGATCTTCGTAGTGGTACTGACTGGCTGTTCAGGCCCCCCAGGCGCCGACTCCGAAGCGGCCGAGTTGGTTAGCGCGCCTGTCCATCTCCCAGAATGGGATTCTGTCGATCATCCGCATGGGTGAACAAAGTGGACATCAAGGTAATGTGTGCATAGTTCGCCCATGTGCTTATAAAGCGTCATTCTTCAGGGTTTATGAAGTGACGCTTGATCCTAGCCGATGATCGCATATGTATCGCGTAATCTCTTCGCGTTTGCGGGAGGGGGAGTTGGTTGGGTGGTTATGTCCTCTTGGGTGCTGAGTGTTACGTGGGCGGCGAGGGTGGGCTTTATTCACGTTGATGTTCGGGAATGCCCTTTCCCGCTTCTTTGTGATCGGAAGATTGCCTATTGGTCTGCGTGGGGCTAGATGTTGCGCACTCAGAAAATTTGCCGAGTCCGCAAAGTTCTGTACCCTAGGAGCCATGACCGGGCTACGCGAACGCAAGAAGCAGGCGACCCGCGACGCTCTGATGACGGCCGCGCTCCAGCTCGCTCTGGAGCGGGGTCTCGAGAACGTGCGGGTCGAGGACATCGCCGAGGCGGCGGGAGTGTCGCCGCGGACGTTCAACAACTACTTCTCCAGCAAGTACGAGGCGCTCGCCGCCCGCCACACCGACCGGATCAGACGTTCGGCACAGGTGCTGCGCGACAGGCCGCCGGGCGAGCCGCTGTGGGAGGCGCTGACGCGGGCCCTGCTGGCGCCGTGGGAGGGCGCGGGCCGGACGATGCTGCCACCCGGCCCCGAGGTGCGGGAGCCCCTGCGGTTGCTGACCAGTGCGCCCGCCATGGAGGGGGAGTCGCTGCGGCTGCTCTTCTCCGCCGACGGCGAGCTGGCCGCGGCCGTCGCCGAGCGCACCGGGACCGACCCCGAGCGCGACTTCTACCCGCAACTGGTCGCCACGACGGTGATCGGGGCCACGCAGGCCGCCGTCCGCTACTGGCTGAGCGTCGAGCCCGCCGTGCCGCTCCTACCCCTGATCGAAGAGGCACTGCGGCAACTCGCCGCCGGCCTCCCCGACCCGTCCACCCAGCCCGACCCAATGAGGCGAGGAGTGCCCCAATGACCGCGGATGTCGTCATCGCCGGTGGTGGCCCCAACGGGCTGATGCTGGCCTGTGAGCTGGCCCTGGCCGGAGTACGGCCGATCGTGCTGGAGCGGCTGCCGGAGCGGAGTCAGGCGCCCAAGGCCAACGGCATCATCGGGCAGGTCGTCAGGCTGCTCGACCAGCGCGGCCTCTACCAGCGCTTCCTGGGTGTCACCGAGCCGCCGCGGCCGATCCCGATGTTCCTGTTCGGCGCGCTGCCGCTCGACCTGGCCGGGGTCGAGGGCAACACGATGTACGGCATGGGCATCAAGCAGGCCCGTCTGGAGGAGCTGTTCGAGGAGCGGGCCCGTGAGCTGGGCGTGGAGATCAGGCGTGGGCGGGAGCTGACCGCGTTCACCCAGGACGAGGAGGGCGTGACACTCGAACTGGACGGCGGCGACCGGCTGCGCACCCGCTATCTGGTCGGCTGCGACGGCGCCCACAGCACGGTCAGGAAGCAGGCGGGCATCGGCTTCCCCGGCACGAACTCCGCCTCCATCACCTCGCGTGCCGCCCACGTCGTCTTACCGACCGCGACGATCCGGATGGACCGTGCCGAGCTGGACCTGCCTGGCGTGGGCACGGTCAGCCTCTACGCCTGGCACCGCACCGAGCGTGGCGCGTACGGCCTGCTGCCCCTGAGTCCCGAGGTGCTGACGATCAGCTGCGTCGAGTGGGACGGCGACGATCCCGGGGAGGACGTCGAGATGACGCTCGGCGAGCTGCGCGAGAGTCTGGCCAGGGTGCTGGGGGCCGACATCCCGCTGGCCGCCCCGCCGGGGCCGGGACCGCACCTGCTGCGCCGCCTCACCGGGCGCAACACCCGGGTGGCCGACCGCTTCCGCGCGGGCAGGGTGCTGCTGGCCGGGGACGCCGCCCACGTGCACTCGGCGGTCGGTGCGCCGGGACTGAACCTGGGCCTGCAGGACGCGGCCAACCTCGGCTGGAAGCTGGCGGCCACGGTACGCGGCACGGCGCCGCCCGGCCTGCTCGACAGCTACGAACGAGAGCGTCACCTGGCCGCCGATCGGGTGACCACGCACAGCAAGGCCCAGCTCGCGCTCATGTCGCCGGGGCCGGAGGTGACGGCGCTGCGCGAGGTGTTCGGTGAGCTCCTCAAGGATGAGAGCGCCCGTAGCCGTATATCTGCGCTCATGTCGGGTGCGGATGTCGCCTATCCCACGGCCGCCCCCGCACACCCGCTGACCGGCCATTTCGTCCCGGACCTCGAGCTGGAGCCTGTGTCTCTGGCCACGCTCATGCGGACGGGCCGGCCGCTTCTGCTCGACCTCGACGGAGGCCTTCAGGAGCCGCTTCGGGCGGACACGTGGGGCGACCGGATCGACGTGGTCACGGCCAAGTGCTTGGCGCCGCCCGCCGACGCGCTGCTGATCCGCCCGGACGGGTACGTGGCCTGGGCCGGCACCCCGGACGAGTCACTGGACGAGGCTGTCAGAACCTGGTTCGGTTAACCTGATCCGGACTCTAGGAGGGCTCATGCCGGAGAACCTGATCTTTCGCCTGCCGCCGACGTTCGAGACGGTCGAGGAGGAGCGGCGGCATCGCAAGGAACGCCTCGCCGCCGCCCTGCGGATCTTCGGCAAGCTCGGCTTCGAGGAGGGCGTCGCGGGGCACATCACCGCCCGCGACCCCGAGGTGACCGACCACTTCTGGGTGAACCCGTTCGGCATGTCGTTCAAGCACGTCCGGGTGAGCGATCTGATCCTCGTCAACCACGAGGGCAAGGTCGTCGAGGGCCGCTACCCCGTCAACGAGGCGGCCTTCGCCATCCACTCGCAGGTGCACCAGGCCAGGCCCGCCGTCGTGGCGGCCGCGCACAGCCACTCCGTGTACGGGCGCGCGCTGTCGGCGCTCGGGCGGGTCATCGAGCCGATCACGCAGGACGCCTGCGCGTTCTACGGTGACGTGTCGCTCTTCGACGACTACACGGGCGTGGTGACGGACCTGGAGGAGGGCAAGCGCATCGCCGCCGCGCTGGGCGGCAACAAGGCCGTCGTCCTGCGTAACCACGGGCTGCTGACCGTGGGCGACACCGTGGACGCGGCGGCGTGGTGGTTCATCACGATGGAACGCTCGGCGCAGGTGCAACTCGTCGCTCAGGCGGCGGGGCAGGTGGTGCCCATCGAGCCGGACAACGCGGCGCTCACCCACCGGCAGATCGGCAACGACCTGGTCGGCTGGATCAACTACCAGCCCCTGCACGACCAGATCACCCGCGAACAACCAGACCTCTTCGAGTGATCCGGCCCCACGTGGCCGGGCTTTCTGGAAAACCCCTTCCATCCGTTACGGCAAAGCCGCCCCCACCGCCACCCGCCGCACGTGGCTGAGGGCCTCCAGGAAAACGCCCGCTGAACCCGCACGGGGCCGGCCGCCGTTACGTGCGTCCACTTGACCGTGGCTTCCCTAGCGCCGGAAGGTGTGCCGATAGGTCAGCGGCGCGACCCCGACCGCGGCGTGGAGGTGCTGCCGGAGCGAGACCGTGGTGCTGAAACCGGCTCTGCGGGCCACTTCCTCCACGCCCGCGTCCGTGGTCTCCAGGAGGTGCCTGGCGTGGTCGACGCGTTGTTTCGTCAGCCATCGCGACGGGCTCATGCCGGTTTCCTCGCGGAAGCGCCTGGTGAAGGTGCGGACGCTCATCCTGGCGTGCTCGGCCAGGGCGTCCAGGTCGAGCGGCTGGTCCAGGTGGGCGAGCATCCATGTGCGGGTCGGCGCCGTACTGGTGCCGGTCGGGTCGGGGAAGGGGCGGTCGATGTACTGGGCCTGGCCGCCTTCCCGCCAGGGAGGCATGACGCAGCGGCGGGCCGCCCGGTTGGCCACCTCGGTGCCGAAGTCGCGCCTGATCACGTGGAGGCAGAGGTCCAGGCCGGCCGCCACGCCCGCCGAGGTGAGGATGTCGCCGTCGTCGATGAACAGGACCGAGGGGTCCAGCTCGACCCTGGGGAACAGCTCGGCGAAGCGGGGAGCCTCGCGCCAGTGCGTGGTGGCGGGGCGGCCGTCCAGCAGGCCCGCCGCGGCCAGGACGAACGCGCCCGTGCAGATCGACATGATCCGCTCGTGGCCCTGCAGCGCCTCGCGCAGGTGGGGCGGGATCGTGCCGTCCTTCATCGCGCGTCCCGCGTGGATGCCGGGGACCAGAACGGTGTCGGCCGTGTCCAGAACGTCCAGGTCGTGGTCGGGCAGGACGCTGTATCCGGCCGAGCAGCGGACCGGCTCGCGGCCGGGGGAGCAGGTGACGACCTCGTAGAGCTTCTCGCCCGACGGTGACTCCGCCGACCAGAAGACCTGACCGGGAACGCCCAGGTCAAGCGGGGCGAAGTGGTTCAGGACGAGGACCGCGACGCGATGGGCCATGGCCGGATTCTTGCATATATTGGCTTTCCGGCCACTCGCGGCATCAAGTGTGGATAAATCAGGATTAGCGGATGACCATAAGCACCACCACCCGCACCAGACGGCTGCATCGGGCCTGGTTCGTCGCGGCCGTCGCGTTCGTGGCCATCCTCGGCGCCGCCGGGTTCCGCGCCACCCCCGGCGTGCTGATCAACCCGCTCCAGGCGGAGTTCGGCTGGACCAAGGGCACGATCTCGCTCGCGGTGTCGGTGAACCTGGTGCTCTACGGGCTGACCGCGCCCTTCGCGGCCGCGCTGATGGACCGGTTCGGGATGCGGCGGGTGGTGTCCCTGGCGCTGCTGCTGGTGGCCGCCGGCAGCGGGCTCACGGTGCTGATGACGGCGAGCTGGCAGCTGCTGCTGTTCTGGGGCGTGTTCGTCGGGCTCGGCACGGGCTCCATGGCGCTGGTGTTCGTGGCGACGGTGACCGACCGCTGGTTCGTCAGGCACCGCGGGCTCGTCACCGGCGTGCTCACCGCGGCGGGCGCCACCGGGCAGTTGGTCTTCCTGCCGCTGCTCGCTCAGCTGGCCGAGGGGCCGGGCTGGCGGGTGGCCTCGCTGACCGTGGCGGGAGCCGCGCTGGCCGTGGTGCCGTTCGTATGGTGGCTGCTGCGCGACCATCCGGAGGACGTGGGCACCACGGCGCTGGGGGCGGAGCCCGGCACGGTCCGTACTCCGCCCGTCCAGGTGAACGCGGCCGTGAGAGCACTCACGGTGCTCAGGTCGGCGGCGCGGACCCGGGCGTTCTGGTTCCTGGCGGGCGGCTTCGCGATCTGTGGAGCCAGCACGAACGGCCTGGTCGGCACCCACTTCATCCCCGCCGCGCACGACCATGGCATGGCCGAGCCGGTCGCGGCGGGACTGCTCGCGGTCATCGGGATCTTCGACGTCGCGGGCACGATCGCCTCCGGCTGGCTCAGCGACAAGGTGAATCCGAAGATCCTGCTCGGTGTCTACTACGGGCTGCGCGGCCTGTCGCTGATGGTGCTGCCCGGCCTGTTCGCGGCGACCGCCGAGCCCAGCATGCTGATCTTCATCGTGTTCTACGGGCTGGACTGGGTGGCGACCGTGCCGCCGACCGTGGCGCTGTGCCGCCGGATCTACGGGGCGGACGGGGCAGTGGTGTTCGGCTGGGTGTTCGGCTCGCACCAGATCGGCGCCGCGTTCGCCGCCGTGGGCGCCGGGCTCACCCGCGACCACCTGGGCGCTTACGACCTGGCCTGGTACGCCTCGGGTGCGCTCTGCCTCCTGGCCGCCGGCATGTCCCTGGCGATCGGGCATGCTAAAGGGCGATGAACGAGTCTGAACTGATGGTCCTGCCCCTGGTGGTCAGGATCGAGAGAGCGACGCCGCCCGAGCGTACTGACGCGCTGGAGGCGGCCGCGATGGCGGTGCTGAGCCTGCTCGACGACCCCGGCGAGTGGGGTGAGGAGCTGCACGCCTGGCAGTCCACCGGCAAGATCCGCAAGGTCGTGCGCCGGGCCAGGGGAGCCGAGTGGCGCAGGGCGGTCGCCCTGCCCGGCCGCACCATCGAGCACCGTACGGCCGAGGTGCGCGTGCACCCGCCCGTGCCGCTCGACGACTGGCCGAGAGACCTCGCCAGGCTGCAGGTTTCGGGCACCGAGCTGACCGACGGCGGCGAACTCACGCCCGCGGAGCCGCCGATCCTGTGGGCCAACCCCGGGCTCGCCATGTCGGCGGGCAAGGCCATGGCCCAGGCCGGGCACGCCGCCCAGCTCGCCTGGTGGGCCAGCGACCAGGCAGAGCGTGCCGCCTGGCGGGCGGCCGGGCTGGGCGTGTCCGTGCGCACCGCGGCGGCGGCCGACTTCGAGTCGATGGTGGCGGCGGGGCTGCCGGTGGTGCGCGACGCCGGGTTCACCGAGATCGAGCCGGGCTCGTGTACGTTCGTCGCCGACGCGCCGTGGCTGTATGGGCGGGTCGCTAGATCGTGATCACGTCGGCCAGGACGCCGCCCGCCGGGGTGATCCGCTCGGGCGACGGGCTGTCGTAGACGATCATCAGTCTGCCGTCCGGCAGCAACGCCATCCCCTCGGGATGGTCGCAGCCGATGCCGTACGGCAGCTCGGCGACCGTCTCCAGCTCCTCCGCCGGGACCACGTCGCCGGCCCGGTGGACCCGCCAGCGCAGGACGCGTACCGGCCCGTCGAGGTCCATGGTCGGCCCGGCGAGCAGCAGCACGTCGCGGCCGTACGGGCACAGGTCCCGCACGCCCAGCCCGCCCAGGTTCAGGAAGTGCTTGCGGTACGGTGCGCTCAGCCGCAGCCTGCCCGGCTCGGTCTCGACCGGACTGATCTCCAGGACCACCGCCCAGCCGCGCAGCACCGGGCCGCGCAGGCCCAGGTAGACCCGCTCGTCCAGCACCGCGATGCCCTCGACGTCGAGGCCGTTGTCCTTGCCCGGCAGCGCGAGGAACGGCGCGAGGTGCGGGTCGTCTTCCAGGTGGGCGGCCAGGTTGTGCCGGCCCGACAGGATCGCTCCCGGCAGCGGGGCGTTGGTGGCGGGGTCCAGCGGCAGGCGTACCAGGACGAAGCGGTTCTCCTCGCGGATCACGCTCGCCAGCCGTTTGACGGCCTTGGCCGGGTCCTTCGACTTGACGCGGCGGCGCTTGAGGCTGTGTGAGCCGACGGCCCACAGGTGGCCGTCCGCCCGGGCCAGGCCCTCGATGTCCGCCTCGTCCTCCGGGCCCGCGGGGAGCGGTACGTAGTCGGCCAGCCGGAAGGTGCGCTGGCCGCCGTAGTGTGCCCCGGACCAGGCCAGATGCTCGATGGTGGCGGTCTCGTCACCGGCTACCCACAGGCCCGTGCCGTCGTGCCGCAGTGCGGAGAGGTTCGTGTGCGTTTCGGAAGCCTGAGAGGCCGGGTCAAATCGGAGCTCCACCTGTTCCACGAAGCCATGATTGCACTTCGGTAGCTTCATAAGCGGAATGCTGGGATTTGTCGTACGCTCCCGATCGTGCTCGATGGGGATGATGGGACCAAAGGTTCCCGTGTGAGAACTGCTGCCAGACCGGGAACCCCTGCTTCTCCGCCCAGGCGCTCTCGCATCGGCGACATGCGGATGCGGGATGTATACCGGGGGCTCGCAGTGGCGACCGCGGTGGCGGTCGTCGCTGCCACGCTGGTCATGCTGCTCCCGTCGCGGCCGGACGAGGTCGCCGCACGGCCGGTTGCCGCGCCATCGACCGTGCCGGCCTCGTCCGGGCCCGCCCCTTCTGCCTCGGCTTCAGTCTCGGCCGAACCGTCGGCGACGCCTTCGGCGGCTGATTCCGCGACCGCGGCGCCCGCTCCCCGGACGACGCCCTCTCCCGGCTCGTCGCTGGCGCCCGGGTACACGGCCATGGAGGCCCTGTACGCCGATCGCAGGCTCCCCAAGCTGCCGAAGAAGCCCGGGCGGGTGGCGATGGCCAAGCCCGGCAAGCGGGTGTTCCAGGACAAGCGCACCGGACTGGCCGTGCCCAGGCTCGCCAAGCCGTGGAAGGCGCACCACGCGGCGCCGTTCACCAGCAAGCAGGTGCTCCCGCTGCGGCGCGGCTCGAACCAGCGGGGCATGCTCGTCACCTGCCCGCTCCCGATCGAGGCGCAGAAGTCGGTGCGCGACACCGCGCTGCTCGCCGCCCGCTGGACGCTCAACCATCACCCCAAGGGCGCGCGGATCCGCTGGCTGGCCTCCCAGCCGGACAAGGGCGGCTGGCTGCTCGTCTATCAGGTGCGGTACGGCAAGCACGTCTCCCGGGCGGCCGTGGTGGTGCTCGACGGGGGAATGGCCAAGCCGGGGCTGGCGTTCGTGACAGTGCCGGACTCACAGCGGACCAGGTGGCGTGACATCACGCGCGTGGTTTCCGGGGTGCGTGTTCTAGGCTAGAAGATCATGGTGCGGCGATATGGGGGAGTGACGCCGTGGAACGCTCAGGTCAGCCAAAGGTGCCTGACAAGCGCTCGGGCAAGCCGCAGGCGCCTGACAGGGAGAAGCCCAAGCCGCCCTGGCGCGCGGAAGGGCTGCCCGGCTCGGCCGGCGGCGGCCGCCCGAAGATCAACTGGTGGCGCTTCGTCATCACGCTGCTCGTCGTCTACGCGGCGTTCTTCCTGGTCTCGTCCTTCTTCGACTCCGGCTCCGTCGAGACCGTGTCCTACACCGAGTTCACCAAGCAGGTGACGTCGAAGAACGTCAAGGACATCTACGCGACCGGCCTGTCGGTCGAGGGCGATCTGCGGGCCGCGGCAAAGGACCCCGACAGCGGCAACAAGTCGTACACGAAGTTCAAGACGGAGATCCCCGCCTTCGCCAACAACGACCAGCTCTACCAGCAGCTGGAGAGCTCCGGGGTCGACATCAAGGCCGATCCGATCAACGGCGGGCGCGGCTTCTTCCTCAACCTGCTGCTCTCCCTGTTCCCCGTGCTGCTGCTGGCCGGGCTCTGGATCTGGGTCATGCGCCGGGGCGCCAGCATGATGGGCGGCGGCGGGCTGGGCGGCCTCGGCAGGTCCAAGGCGGCCAAGCCGGTCGAGGCGGGGCAGGTGCGGGCCACGTTCGAGGACGTGGCGGGCATCGACGAGGTCGAGAACGAGCTCGTCGAGATCGTCGACTACCTGAAGGACCCCGACAAATACCGCAGGCTCGGCGCCAAGCTGCCCAAGGGCGTGCTCCTCGCCGGGCCTCCCGGCACCGGCAAGACGCTGCTGGCCCGCGCCGTGGCCGGTGAGGCGAACGTGCCGTTCTTCTCGGCCAGCGCGTCGGAGTTCATCGAGATGATCGTCGGCGTGGGCGCGTCACGGGTGCGCGACCTGTTCGAGGAGGCGCGCAAGGTCGCCCCCTCGATCGTGTTCATCGACGAGATCGACGCCGTCGGCCGGTCCAGGGGCGGCGCCGGTGGCATCGGCGGGCACGACGAGCGCGAGCAGACGCTCAACCAGATCCTCACCGAGATGGACGGCTTCTCCGGGGTCGAGGGCGTCATCGTCATCGGGGCCACGAACCGGCCCGAGATCCTCGACCAGGCCCTGCTGCGGCCGGGCCGGTTCGACCGCACGGTCCAGGTGGGGCTGCCCGACGCCGCCGGCCGTACCGCGATCCTGGCCGTACACAGCAGGAGCGTGCCGCTCGACGGCGAGGTCAGCCTCGACCAGATCGCCAAGACCACGCCCGGCATGACCGGCGCCGACCTCGCGAACCTCGTCAACGAGGCCGCGCTGCTCGCCGCCAAGCGCGGCAAGGAGAAGGTCGGCATCGCCGACTTCGCCGATGCCCTGGAGAAACTGCAGCTCGGCGCGGCCCGTAGCATCGTCATGCCGGAGGAGGAGCGCACCAGGACCGCCTTCCACGAGGCCGGCCACGCGCTGCTGGGCATGCTGCAGCCGGGCGCCGACCCGGTCAGGAAGATCTCGATCATCCCGCGCGGGCGGGCGCTCGGCGTCACGCTGTCCACGCCCGACACCGACCGTTACGCCTACGACGAGCAGTATCTCCGCGGGCGCATCACCGGCGCGCTCGGCGGCATGGCGGCCGAGCAGGTTGTGTTCGGCGTCATCACCACCGGCGCCGAGAACGACCTGGAGCAGGTCACGATGATCGCCCGCGGCATGGTCGGGCGCTGGGGCATGTCGGAGAAGGTCGGCCCGCTGACCATCCTGCCCAACGACGGCCAGCCCCCGCAGGCGTCGCCCGCCATGCTCGCCACCGTGGACGAGGAGGCGCGGCGGATCGTCGACGAGTGCTACGAACGCGCGCTGCGCGTCCTCAGCGACAACCGCGACAAACTCGACGCCATCGTCGCCGCCCTGCTGGAGCACGAGACGCTCGACGAGGTCAGTGCCTACGCCGCCGCCGGGCTTTCCGGGACCTTGGACAAGGCCGGAACGTAGCTAGACGCCGTGCCGGGCACGTCTACTGTGTGACACTCCACGACGAGCTTCTCTCAGAGCTCGGCGATGCCGGGCTGGAGGAGGTCGCCGGGCTGCTCGGCACCGATATCGCCACGGCCCACAACACGCTCACGCTGGTGTCCGGAACGATCGTGGGCGGCCTGGCCCGCAACGCCGCGCACCCTGACGGCGCGGAGGCGCTGCGCGGCGCGCTGGACGACCATGTGGACGCGGACCCGTTCAACGGCGACGTGGCGTCGCTGTCGCGTGACGGGCTGAGCATCCTGGGGCACGTACTCGGCGGGCAGGGCACCGAGCAGGCGGCCGAGGAACTGTCCCGGTTGGTGGGGGTGGATTCCCGCTCGATCATGAGGCTGCTGCCCCTGGTCGCGCCCATGATCATGTCGTTGCTGGCCGTACGGGCGACCCGCGGGAGCATGGGCACCGAGGCCGTCGCCGAAGCCCTGAACCAGGAGGACGCCACGCTGCCCGACGAGCTGCGACACCTGCTCGCCGGCATCTTCGACAACGACTCCATCGACACACCCGGGCAGCCGAACCTCGATCGGTGAACGGTAAGCTGATGCGGTGATCGTCCTGGCCTCAGCGTCCCCCGCCCGGCTGGCCCTGCTCCGCAGCGCCGGACTCGACCCCAAGGTAATCGTCAGCGGTGTCGACGAGGAGTCCTACTCCGCCTACTCGCCCGCGGCGCTCGCCCTAGAACTCGCCAAGGCGAAGGCGGCGGCGGTCGCGAGCGGGCTGGACGAGGGACTGGTCATCGGCTGCGACTCCATCCTCGAGCTCGACGGCAGGCCGTACGGCAAGCCGGCCACGGCCGAGGAGGTGGCCGAGCGGTGGCGGATCATGCGCGGCCGGACCGGACGCCTGGTGACCGGCCACTGCGTCATCGACGTACCCGCGGGCCGGCAGGTGGCCGAGGTGTGCACCACCGTGATCCACTTCGGCATGCCGTCCGACCAGGAGATAGCCGCCTACGCCGACTCCGGCGAGCCGCTCGGCCTGGCCGGGGCGTTCAGCATCGAGGGGCGGGGCGGCTGGTTCGTCGACGGCATCGAGGGCGACCACGGCAACGTGCTCGGCATCTCGCTGCCGCTCGTCCGCAGCCTGTTCGACGAATTGGGCTACGCGGTGACCTCTTTCTGGCGCTAGCCTGCCGGGCATGCGATCAGTGCGCGACTTCGTGGCGGGTGTCGGCTTCTTCCTGCAGGGTGTGGGCTGGGTCGCCAAGCACGGCCGGTGGTGGCTGTTCGGGTTGATCCCGGCGCTGCTGGCTTTCGTGGTTTATGTGGTGGCGCTGATCTTCCTCGGCACGAACGCCACCGATATGGCGGAATTTCTTACCCCATTCGCCGACACGTGGGGGTGGCGGGACCTCTTCCGGACGATGATCGCGATCGCGCTGGTCCTCGGCGGGTTGGCGCTGGCGGTGCTGACCTTCACGGCGCTCACGCTGGCGGTGGGGGAGCCGTTCTACGAGAAGCTGTCGGCCACGGTGGATCCGCTGCCGGGGGCGGAGGAGCAGCCGTGGTGGCGGACCCTGCCCCGGTCTCTACGGGACAGTCTGGTGACGTTGGGCTATGTGCTGCTTTTCACCGTGCCGCTGTTCTTCCTGGGGTTCGTGCCGGTGGTCGGGCAGACGGTGGCGCCGGTGCTGGGGGCCCTGGTCTCCGGGTTCTTCCTGACGGTGGAGCTGACGACGCTGGCGTTGGAGCGGCGGGGGATGGCGCGTAAGGAGCGGTTCGCGCTGTTGCGGGGGAACAAGGCGGGGGCGCTTGGGTTCGGGGTGGTGGTGTTCCTGCTGTTCCTGGTGCCGTTCGTGGCGGTCATCGCGATGCCGGCGGCGGTGGCGGGGGCGGCCCTGTTCGTCCGCGACCGCCTTGGTCCCGACGCCCACTCCCTGACCCCTCAGCCTCGTCACTGACCGCTGGCTCGCACCGCCTGTTGACCACGACCGCTCGACACGGTCGTCCACAACCCTGCTCCACCTTCACCCCGTCATCCCCAGAATGCGGTTCGGCGCGTCGTGGACCCCCTCCGCCCAGGCACCCTCATGCCTCATGACGACCAACGCCTCCGAGCCCTGCCTGACCCTGACCAGCCCCACCGACGTCCTGGCCGCGGTGCCCTATCTCGTGGGCTTTCACCCGGTTGACAGCCTGATCGTGCTCGGCCTCGCCCATGGCCAGGCCAAGGTGGCGACCCGCTGGCCCCTGCCCTTCCCGCCGGGCACGCTCGACCCGTTGGCCGCGCTGTTCGAGCGGGAGGCCATCACCCACATCATCGTGATCGGCTACGGCCCCGGAGACCGGGTCACCCCGGCCGTGGACGAGGCCCGCCACCTGGCCGCCAGGTCAGGCGTCGGCGTGGACGAGGCACTACGGGCAGAAGACAGCCGCTACTGGTCCTACATCTGCGACACCCCGCACTGCTGCCCACCCGAGGGCACCCCGTACGACCCCACGACCACCCAGATCGCCGCCGAGGCGACCGTGCACGGCCTGGTGGCCCTCCCCAACCGCCAGAGCCTGGAACGCACCATCGCCCCCATCACTGGCCCCATCCGGGTCGCGATGCGCCGCGCCACAGCAGAGGCCGTCGCCGACCTGCGCACCAGACTGATGGACAGCACGGACGTGAACGCGTTCGCCCAGCAGTTCGTCGCCCGGGGCATCATCAGAGTCCGCGCCGCCCTGGCCACCCACGCCGCAGGTGGCCGCCTGGACGACGCGGAAGCGGCCAGACTCGGCCTGGACCTGGCGGTGATCAGAATCCGCGACGAAGCCTGGACCCTCGCCAGCGACACCCACGCCACCCTCTGGAAAGATCTCACCCGCCGCCTGGAGCCGCGCTTCATCCCACCGGTGGCGTCCCTGCTGGCCATGGCCTCCTGGCGGGCCGGCGACAGCGTCCTGGCCACCATCGCCCTCGAACGCGCCCTGACCACCGACCCCAGCTACTCGATGGCCAACCTCCTCATGCACGCCCTCCAGCAACTTCTCTCCCCGGCCACCCTGCTCGACCGCCTCCCCACCCCGGCCGAACTGGACACCGCGATGGGCCCTGTTCACGCGGGCTGGCTGATCCCCCTGATCAACATCCTCGACGAAGACCACGAAACGGCGGCCTGACCTGTGCACCTCATCCCGCAGCCCCACACCCAACCGGCCCTGCCCTCAACCGGCCCTGCCCTCAACCGGCCCCACCACCAACCGGCCCCCGTCGGCCCCACCACCAACCGGCTCCCGTCGGCCCGGCCACCTGCCGGGCCTGACCACTGACCGACCAGATGGCCATCGACCGGTCGAGACCGGGACCCAAACTAACCAGCCTGGTCCGGCTCCTGGCCAGCCTCGATTTCGGGACTGAAGAACTTACAACGGTGCGTCAGGGGGCAGGGGCCTCGCCGACCGCCCGGATTGTCCGGCGAGACTCCGTCACTTCAGGCGTTTGACCCTGAGGCGGTGACCCTTCGTGTTTTGGACGGTCCTCTTACCGAGGGCGGACTTGAGCGGGATATCTACCGTGTGGCTCCAGCCGGCACCCACTATGGGGGTGCCCGCAGAGCCGCCAGCGCAGTGCGTCAGATCAACTCGAACAGTAACGGTGGTTGGTGTCTCCACCGCTTCGGCTCGACCGACTTTCGTGCAGGGAGTGCCCCTGGGAATCCCGGCCACACCCATGACCTCCGCAGTCAGAACGGTGCCTTCCCGGGAAAGGCTCACCTGGTTAACGGGCGTGTCCACGGTGTACTCGCGGGGCTCACCCCGACTGCTGCAAGAGCAGAGGATGCTGAGCGCCAGGAGTACGCCCGTTGCCTTCCTCATGGTTGCCTCAATTACTGGTACTGCCGCCGCTAAAAGGTGCCGAGGCGGCGATGGCGCGGATCGAAAGTGTCCGTACCACGCTCGCGGCCGGAGCCGGTGTGGGCGCCGCGATCACGCTGATCTTGCCGTTCGCCGGCGTCAGCGGTGAAAAGGCGTGCGTCGCAGGCTCGGGGCGGCTGCCTACGCGCCCGAAGGGAAGGTCAAGTCGAGCAGGGCACTGGGACGGGGGAGCTTCCCCGTCAGCGACGATTCCGGCGCCACCTGTGCGGGACGCGGCGTCGAGACGCGCATGCCCAGCGTTCTCGGGTGATCCCGGCCGGGATATTGGGAGAAGACCCCCGCCCGGCGACCGCCGGAGACGGGCCAGCCGGTGCTCAGGGTGAGGGCCTGGCCTCGGCCGTCGTCGATGTGCAGCATCCAGCTGATCTTCGTTGCGGCGACTTTCGCCAAGGGCCGGGTGCCGATCAGGGCGCGGAAGGTGGGAGAGACCGCGTGCAGTTGCCGGAAGGTGATCGTGCCCCGGTACATGGTGGCCTTCAGGTCGGATCCGTACGTTTGGGGGCGCTTGCTGGAAGCCATGGCCAGCAGCGTCTTCAGCGTGGCAGGCTCAAAGACGTTGATCAACTGGTCCCCGTACGCCGCCGCGGTGGCACTCCTGCGGCCCGCCGCCGCCCACGTCCTCCCCTCGGGCAGCACAGGCGCGTACAGCGGACCGGACCGATAGAGCAGTCCGTTCACCGCGATCGACCGGTTGGGCTTGGACTCCGTCCCCACCTTCGCCGCGTCCCAGGCGCCCGTCTTCATCTGGTCGCGCATCCGGAAACCGGGGCGGAGGGTACGGGTGATGTCGGCCGCGCCTACCCCCGTCCCACCGAGCATCAGGACGCCGCGGTTCTCCACCTGGAAGATGTCCTGGTCGCGGCCGAGGTACAGGCCGCCTAACTCCACCACCCGCACCGCCTGACGCTTGGCGATCTGCTTCTTCAGCGTGGAGACCGGGTCGACGGCGGCCTGGGCGGGCGCGGGCGGAGCGACCAGCGCGGCGGAGACCAGGGTCACGGCCATCAGGGTGATCCAGCGTTTCATGGGCGCTCTCATCATGATCGGGAACGGACCGGCACAGTCTGCCGGTCCGGCTACGGCTGTGTCACTAGCCGGGAATGCCGGGGTTGAGGGGCTCGGTGACGGTGGTGACGCGCAGCATCTTCGGGTGCAGGTCCCGGGCCTGCTGCACTTCTTCCGCCGCCGAACCGCCGAACCGCCGAACCGCCGAACCGCCGAGCCGCATGCTGAGGCTCGGCGGCCAACACCGCCAGGAAGGTTGGGAATTGAGCACTGTGCCACCCCACCTTGAGGTCGTCGACTGCGCCTGGGTGCTACTCGCGGCTCCCGACACAACGGGCGCCGTGAACGTCTTGCCACCCGCGCCACCATCCTGCGGTCGGCGCCACGAATCGCATCACCCCGAACGGTTCATGCTCGGCTGATGACGCATTGGGAGAGCACCCCGGTGGGCATGGCGCTGTCCGGACTCCCCGAGTAGCACCTGGTCGCGTGACACATGAATCGAACATGTGATCTAAAATTTGTTGTCGGGTGAGTGGGTGCGGAAGAAGGCGTGGATATGTCGGCCGTCAGTGTGTCAGCGCGGCGCCCAGCCGGTGGATCACGTCGGCCTCGTCGGGGTTGACGTCGTCGCTGGAGGGAGCGTGTTCGGTGATGGCGGCTCCGATGATGTCGTTCACCTGGGAGACGAGGTCGATCAGTCGCTGTGGCTGTACGCCGTTCGGCTCCGGGTAGCAGGTCGCGCCGAAGGCGGTGGGTTCCAGGACATCCAGGTCGATGTGTACGTACACGGGGCCGTGCAGGCCGTCGAACGCGCGCTCCAGGTCGTCGACGCCGTACCTGCGCAGGCCGGTCTTCGCGAGGTATTCGTGTTCGGACGCGTCGCCTGCCCGCTCTCCAGCGATGATCACTTGCTCGGGGCTCAAGGGCTGCTCCGGTGTGAGGGCAGCTGGTCCGTCTCCGAGTAGTGCGCGTACCACCATCCCGTGGAAGGCGCCCGATGGCAGGGTCTGCGGGCTGTAGACGTCCGGGTGCGCGTCGATCCACAGCACTGTCAAAGCGTCCCCATAGCGGGCGTGGGCAGCGGCGATGGACGGGATGTCGACCGCGCAGTCGCCGCCGATGGTGATCACACGGTCGTCGATGGCGGCCAATGCCTTCCGCGTCAGCTGCTGGTTCTCCACCAGCGCGTCGAACGCGCGGATCCCGGCTGTCTTGTCCCCGCCGGTCTCAAGCACCGGCACGGTCACCACCGCGTCGGCCGGAACGAGTTCGGCGGCGCGGCGGGCACCGGTCATCAGCTGCGGCGCCTTGCTGGATGCTGAGCCTTGCCACTGTGGTACGCAGAGCACAGTCGTCATGCGGCGACGATACGGGGCGCCCGGATCAAAGGTCTAGATCGTCTTGGGCTGTTATCAAATATTTTTGCACCAGATCGGGCTCGTAGCGGGAAATTACACATGCTGTTCTACTCTGCACGCGTGGATCCGAGGCCATCTTCGCTCGCATCCGCGTTTGGCGACCTGGGTCAGCAGCAGGGCGAGCCAGCAGATCAGCACCTGCGCGCGGATGGGGTGTTCGAGGTGGGGGAAGACCTTTCGCGCTGGGCCTTGATCCGCTCCAGTTCGGCCTCGATCCGCGTGATCGCCTGCTCGCGTGCGTTGCGTGCTGGTCACGCAGTTGCTGGTCGGGGTTGTGGCAGATGATGAACCTGACGTCACCGGCGCCGTCGATGCGGACTTGCCAGCGGCCCTGCCGGGACAGAGCCTGCTCGACCAGGGCGCCGCCGTTGCGCATCCGTGTCAGTTCGATCGAGCGGATCAAAGCATCCCGACCAGACCTGCGCTTCCACATCGGCCGTATGCTCGCCGATGCCGACCGGATCGCCGTCTGCGGTCGCGTTCGTCAAGGCCCCGACCCCGGCGGGCCGGTCAGCCGCTTCATCTGGCTGGCGGACGGAAGGCCGGCCGGGATGTGGGCCTGTCGCAGCGCCACGTGATGAACCGGCAGGCCGGTCCGCGTTACCGCATGGACTCGGCGGCAGCGGTGGGCGGCAGCCCGCAGAGGGGGAATAGGCCGGGGTCGAGGAACGCGACGATCCGCGCGATGCCCACGGCCGAAACGGTCAGCACTTGAATCGCGTGCGCCTTGTACACGCCGTCGCGGTCGCGCGTGTAGGACCCGAACGCGGGCTGGCCGTTGACGCATGTCGGGACCATCCGGTGGTCACCGGATGCCCGGATCCTGGTGGCCAGGAATCGCCCGACCCGCTCCCGGCCGGCGAACCACGTCGGGATCGGCGGCATCTCCCAGACCGCGTCCTCGGTCAGCACCTCCGTCAAGGTGGCGATGTCGGCGTTCTCGAAGGCGGCGGCATACCGGTCGAGCAGCGCCCGCCGGTCCGGTTCGGCCGGTTCGGTGATCCCCTCCTGATCGGGGGCGAGTTGGCTGAGCTGCGCGTGGGCGCGCTGCAACGCGCTGTTGACCGCGGCGGTCGTGACACCGAGCAGGTCGGCGACCTCGCTCGCCCGCCAGGCCAGCACGTCGCGCAGGATCAGCACGGCACGTTGGCGGCCGGGCAGGTACTGCAACGCGGCGATGAACGCCAGTCTCATGGTCTGCCTGGCCTCGACGACCGCGGCCGGATCGGTGCCGAACAGAACGTCGGGAGCGGGCTGCAGCCACAGCACCTCCGGCGGTCTCGGGCCTATCGTCTCGTCCGGATCGTCGCTGGGGCCGCCCAGCCCGGAGGGCAACGGCCGCCGCCGGCCGCCCTGCAGCGCCTTCAGGCATGCCCGGGTCGCGATCCGATACAGCCAGGTGCGCACCGAGGAACGCCCTTCGAAGCCGTCGTAGCCCCGCCACGCCTGCAGGTAGGTCTCCTGGAGCGCGTCCTCGGCATCGTGGATCGAGCCGAGCATCCGGTAGCAGTACGCCAGCAGCTCCCGCCGGAACGGCTCGCTCAGCCTGGCGAACGCCTCGCCGGGCGAATCGGCGATATCCGCCTGGAGCTGACGTGTGCCCGCCATCGCCCCGCCCCTCATCCCATCGGCCAGATCATGGCGATCATTGTCGCGGCCATGAGGGCATGGGCCAGATGGGAGATCCTCTCGCCGCCGCCGGAGCCGGGTCGCGCGGAGCGCGACAGGAACCACAGCGCGGTGCCCGCCAGCAGGAGGGCGAGCACCCACCTGATGGGTATTGACTCGATCATTCGATGACTTCCGTGTTCGAGGCGGCGGGTGACGCCTGCGGTTCGCGGCATCACCCGCCTTGCCGTCCGTGGCTCAGTGGTGGGAATGGGGGCGGGAGCGGTCGCCGTAGGTGTCGTGGTAGGGGAATTCGGTGACATAGCGCTGCCGCCCGAGCGGGGTCAGGTCGAGGTAGTGGTAGGTGCTCAACATGACCTCGGCGCCGCGTCCGTACGTCGAGTAGGTGTGGTAGACGGTGTCGCCGTCGCGGAGGAAGACACTCACGGCCTGGGCGTCGCCCTGCAGCGCGTGGGTCAGGCCCTCCCGTTCCAAGGTCGCCCTGTCCTTGTAGTTGTACTCCACGGGCGCGACGGACTCGTCGTTGGTGACGTGGAAGTCGTAGTTGAAGGTGGTCCCGGCCGAGGAGTACCACGGGATCGTCCATCCCATCCGCGCCCGGAACTTCTCCAGCTTGTCCAGCGGCGCGCGGGAGATGAGCGCCAACGTGGTGTCGCCGGCGTGCAGATGCTCCAGGCGGCCCACGTTGTCGACCGCGAACGAGCAGCTCGGGCAGCCCTCATCCCAGCTCGGGTCGAACATGAAGTGGTAGACGAGCAGCTGGCGACGGCTTTCGAACAGATCGACCAGACGCGCCGGACCAGCAGGACCTTCGAACGCGTACTCCTTGTCGATCCGCACCATCGGCAGTTCGCGACGCCGTACGGTGACCGCGTCCTGCGCCTGCATGGCTTGCTTCTCCTGCGCCAGGAGCTCCAGCCGGGCCGGTAGCCACTCCTCGCGGGATACGACCTTGGGAAGATTCATGATCTGCTCCTTCTCTCTGTTCACGGCGCGCAGAAACGGTAGGAACCGACCAGCGCGGCATCAGATCGCGTCGGCGACCCGGCCATGCGCTCGGACGCCCTCCGCTGGAACTCCGCGAACGCCGGCAACCGCGACAGCGGGCTGTCATCCCCCTCGCTGATCACGACGTGCAGGAAACTCACCCCGTCGGCCAGCCGGAAAGCCGCATAACGAAACCCCGGGGGAGTTGCCTCGTTCAACTCGTCGAACACCCGCTCCACCAGCCGCTGGTTCTCCTCCGCCGCGTCGGCCCGTGTCTCGTACCGGATCACAACCGCCTTGCTCATCCCGGCGACCTCCCATGGACGTCCAGAACCGGCCCGCGCCGTTCGTGGGCCTATCTGTACAGAGGCGGCGAACCCCGAAAACTCATCGCCCCACCCGCACGCGACCTCGCGCACCGAAGACATGGACCACGACCTGGCCGGTCGCCCGACCACTGTCGGTGACCTGAGCGCCGACTACGACGCCATGGACCGCCTCACCGGCCAGACGCTGAAGAACGGCTGGTGCGACCTCTACTAGTGGTTCTGCCAGGCCGTGAGCTGCGACCTGGTGAGGTGGAGGTCGATTGCGACGCGGTGGTGTTGTGGCATGCCCGCGGGAAAAGCGGACGGAGGTAAGGGCGCACTCGGCGACCGCTAGACGGCGCAGGGCACGCTGGCGCCCGTGCGGATCTCGTAGAAGAACGCGCGGCGAAGGGCAGGCGGCACGATGGCGCGGCCGACGCAGAGCGTGAGGTCGCCGCTCAGCGCATGGAGGATCACCTGGCAGCCGGACGGTGGCCGGTTGTCGAAGGAACCGACCTGCTGGCCGGGGACCAAGCCGATAAAGGCATCACAGGAGCTGTAGCTAATGTTGGTCGTCGGCTGGGAGAAAGCCGTGTCGGCGAAGAATGTGAGCCGTCCTACGTCCGCATGTGCGGGAGCGGCCATAAAGATCACCCCGGCGATTGCTGCAATGGCCGCACATGCCGCGCGACCAGGGCGAATGGCACGTAACATTGCCTCTCCCGCAAAGTATTCAGCTGTTTACTGAAAGAGAATTCCTGAACGGACTCCTGCATTCAGGTGTAAACGCGTTCGGTGCCCGATGCAAGTGCATTCCCGGAGCAATTCCGGTGCCACCACGAGCCTGTCGAGGGTGACCGGCCGGACGTCGTTGGCCAGACCCGCGAGTGTCACGGCACGCGGCCGATGCCCCTTGCCTGCCGGCGCCTCGGGTCGCAGCGGCAGGATTCCCGCGCAACCAGACGATTCAGCGGGATTCCAGAAATATTGCGGGGAGATGTCTTGTGACTCAGAGGATCGCCGTCGTAGCGTATCGGCACTGGCGATTGATACGCATCGACGATTTCCTCCAGGGGGTGTCATGGCGGCGTTCACCAGCAAGGACGTCGCGCGTGTCGCCGGTGTCTCGCAGAGCACCGTGTCCTATGTGATGACCGGCAAGCGGCCCATCTCCGAGCGCACACGGCGGCGGGTCCTTGACGCGATGGAACAGCTCACCTACGAACCGCACGCCGGTGCCCGGGCTCTCGCGGGGCGTCGTACCCGTGTGGTCGGACTGGTCGTGCGCTTCGGGATCGGGGGCGACACCTTCGGGTTGCTGCCGTTCATCGAGACCATCACCAGCTCGGCCCGCGCCCACGATCACGATGTTCTGCTCGTGACCGCGGACGAGGGCTCCGCGGGTCTGCGGCGCCTCGCCGGACGGGCCCTGTGCGACGCGATCATCATGATGGACATCGAGGAGCAGGACGAGCGGGTCCCGGTGGCCGCCGGGCTGTCCGTTCCGGTGGTGCTCATCGGTGTGCCGGCCGACCCGGCCGGGCTGCACTGCGTCGACCTCGACTTCGAGGCGGCGGCCCGGATGGCCGTCGACGAGCTGGCCGGCGCCGGGCACGACGAGATCGTCGTGATGGGTTACCCGGCCTCGTCGATGGAGCGGGGCCTGAACTTCGTCGGCCGTGTTCTGCGATCGGCGCGGCGGCAGGCGCGGGTGCGCGGCCTTCCGCTGACGGTGATCGAACCGGTGGAACGTGGACAGGAGGCCGCTGCGGTCGATCAGCTCCTCGCCCGATGGACTAACAAACATCAGCGGCTCGGAGTACTGGTGCCGCACAGCGACGCGATCGTGCCGCTGCTGAACGCGCTGCGGAAGCGGGACGTCGTGCCGGGCCGGGACATCTCCCTCATCGGACTCAGTACCGACCGCGAGGCCGAGCAGTCCGATCCGCCGTACACGAATGTCTCCGGGGAACCGCGCGACGTCTCGCGGCGCGCGATGGAGACGCTGTTCTGGTTACTTGATCCAAGTTCTGGGGTGGAACGTCCCGCAATCGACCTGGTCGCGCCTCGACTCACCCGTCGTACGACCGTGATGCCTACTCCCTCCAACTGATCAGCCGTCACAGGCCCGCGATACGCATCGTCGATGCGTATCGACGGACCCCTCACATAGCCGCAGTCGATACGTATCGACAGAGACTCGATCCGCCCCGGAAATCTTCCGTATCCGAAAGGACACGACATGATCCGCTCCCCCCGATCCCGCCGCGCCCAGGCCGCGCTCGCCTCGATGCTCACCCTGCCCCTCGCACTCACCGCCTGCGGCGGCGGCTCGAACGGCGGCGGCTCCAACAGCGGCGGCGACTCTTCGACCCTGCGGGTGCTCGACTACTACAACAACGAGCCGAGCAAGACGGTCTGGCAGAAGGCCATCGACGCCTGCGGCAAGCAGGCCGGTGTCACCATCCAGCGCGAGGCGGTGCCCGGCGCGACCCTGATCCAGAAGGTGCTCCAGCAGGCGTCCTCGCGGACCCTTCCGGATGTCCTGATGCTGGACAACCCCGATCTGCAGCAGATCGCCCAGAGCGGTGCCCTCACCCCGTTGAACGACCTCGGGCTCAAGGCCGACGGGTACGTGGAGGGCGTGGTCAGCGCCTCGACGTACAAGGGCAAGCTCTACGGCCTGCAGCCGATCACCAACACCATCGGGCTGTTCTACAACAAGGACCTGCTCGACAAGGCGGGTGTGAAGCCGCCGACGACCTGGGCGGAGCTGCGGACGACGGCCAAGAAGCTGACCTCCGGCGGCACGTACGGGCTGGCGTTCTCGGCACCGGCGAACTACGAGGGCACCTGGCAGTTCCTGCCGTTCATGTGGTCCAACGGTGGCGACGAGAAGAACATCGCGACGCCGCAGACCGCGCAGGCGGTGCAGTTGTGGGTCGACCTGATGAACGACGGCTCGGTGTCGAAGTCCGCCCTCAACTGGACCCAGGCGGACGTCAACGACCAGTTCCGGGCGGGCAAGGCCGCGATGGCGGTCAACGGGCCGTGGCAGTTCCCGGCGTTGGACGAGGACAAGAGCGTCAATTACCAGGTGGCGCCGATCCCGGCACCGGTCGCGGGCAAACCGATCGTCGCGCCGCTCGGCGGTGAGACGTGGGCCGTGCCGCAGACCGGGAACAAGGACAAGCAGGCCAAGGCCGCCAAGGTCGTCGCCTGTCTCAACTCGGACGACAACCAGCTCAGCCTCGCCAAGGGCACCCAGACCATCCCCACCAAGACGGCGCTGCTGGAGAAGTTCAGCTCGAGCAACCCGAACATGGCCGGTTTCGTGGACCAGATCCCGACCGCGCGGGCGCGTACCGGTGAACTCGGCGCGGACTGGCCGAAGGCGGCCACGAAGATCTACACCGCGTTCCAGTCCGCGCTGACCGGGCAGGCCACACCGGCCAAGGCCCTGGAAACGGCCCAGAATGGTTGAGCACCCACAACAGCCCACGATGGTACGTCAGACAAGTCCACCACCGGCGACCGTGGCGGTCGCCGGACCCCGCTTCTGGCAGTCGCACCACTTCCAGAACCGCGCCGCGCAGGTGCTGTTCCTGGCCCCGGCCGTGATCTACATGGTGGCGTTCTTCGGCTACCCGATCGTCAAGAACTTCCTGATGGCCTTCCAGGAGTACACGACGAGCACCTTCTACACCGGCGAGGCGCCGTGGGTCGGGTTCGCCAACTACGCCGCGGTGGTGTCCTCCCCGGTGTTCGGCAAGGCCATGCTGAACACCGTCCTGTTCACCGCCGGCTCGATCGCCGCGCAGTTCGTCATCGGTCTGGCCCTGGCGATGTTCTTCCGGCGCCGCTTCCCGCTCAACGGTGTGCTCCGGTCGTTGCTGCTGCTGCCGTGGCTGATCCCGCTGATCGCCTCCGGCGCGGTCTGGCGGTGGATCCTCGACAAGGACAACGGCGCGCTCAACCGGTTCCTGGCCGCCATAGGCGTGGCGAGCGACCACCCCGGCTGGCTGACCAGCACCTCGCTGGCGCTGGTGGCGGTGATCCTGGTGAACATCTGGATCGGCATCCCGTTCAACCTGACCATCCTGTACGGCGGGCTCCAGGACATCCCGGAGGACCTGTACGAGGCGGCCGCGCTGGACGGGGCGGGCGGCTGGCAGCGGTTCCGGTATGTGACCTGGCCGCTGCTGCGCCCGGTGGTAAGTGTCGTGCTGGTGCTCGGCGTGGTCTACACGATCAAGGTGCTGGACGTGATCCTGGCGCTGACCGGCGGCGGCCCGGCCAACGCCAGCCAGACCATCGCCACGCAGTCGTACCACCTGTCGTTCCAGCAGTTCGACTTCGGTCAGGGTGCCGCGCTCGGCAACATCCTGATCGCGATCTCCCTGGTGTTCGCCATCTTCTACCTGCGCGCCAACCGGCGTGCCGTGGACGAGTGAGGCCGTCATGACCACCATCGCAAGGCGCACCCAGGCCGGCTGGGGCAGCACCGTCGTCGGGATCGTCATCCTCGCCGTTCTGCTGTTCCCGATCTACTGGATGGTCAACGTCTCGCTGCAGCCGGGCGGCTCGGCGGTCGGCACTCCGTGGCTGCCGCTCGACCTCAGCTTCGACGGCTACGCCACCGCGCTCGGCCAGCAGGGCCGCAACCTGGTCACGAGCCTGGTCGTCGCCCTCGGCTCGGTCGTGTTCAGCCTGCTGATCGCGATGCCGGCGGCGTACGCACTGGCGCAGTTCAAGGTCCGCTTCGCGGGCGCGTTCCTCTTCGGGATCCTGATCTCGCAGATGATCCCGGGGATCGTCATCGCGAACGCGCTCTACACCGCCTACAACGACCTGGGGCTGCTCAACTCGGTCCCGGGCCTGATCCTCGCCGACTCGACCGCGGGCATCCCGTTCGCGATCCTGATCGTCCGCGCGTTCATGACCAACATTCCGCCGGCGGTCCTGGAGGCCGGCCGGGTCGACGGGGCCGGTCACGTCCGGACGTTCGTCTCCATCGTGCTGCCGATGAGCCGCAACGCGCTCATCACCGCGGCCCTGTTCACCTTCCTCTTCTCCTGGGCGGACTTCCTGTTCGCCCTCACCCTCACCACGACCGAGGACGTGCGCCCGGTGACGCTCGGGCTCTACACCTACATCGGGACATATGTCAACGACTGGAGCTCGGTCATGGCCACCGCCGTGCTCGCCTCCATCCCGGCCATCGTGCTGCTCGTCGTCGCCCAGCGCTATGTCGCCGCGGGAACGACGGCCGGCGCCGTCAAGTGAATCCAGCAACCCCCAGCAGAAAAGGTTCGACATGACAAACGGAACGCCCGGCCCGCTGCGTGTGACGGTGTGGGGCGAGAACCGCCACGAGCAGATCGAGGAGCACGTGGCGAAGATCTATCCGAAGGGCATGCACACGACGATCGCGGAGGGCATCGAGGAGAACCTCGGCGACGGCTGCGTCGTCCGCACCGCGACGCTCGACGACCCGGAGCACGGCCTGACCGAGGAGGTGCTGGCCGACACCGACGTGCTCACCTGGTGGGGGCACGCGGCGCACGACGAGGTCACCGACGAGGTCGTCGAGCGCGTCCACCGGCACGTGCTGTCCGGGATGGGACTCGTCGTGCTGCACTCCGGGCACTGGTCGAAGATCTTCACCAAACTGATGGGGACGAGTTGCACCCTGCGCTGGCGCGACGAGCACGACCGTGAGCTCATCTGGACGGTCGACCCCACGCACCCCATCGCCAAGGGCGTGCCGCACCCGCTGATCATCGACGAGGACGAGATGTACGGGGAGTTCTTCGACATCCCGGCACCGGACGAGCTCGTGTTCGTCAGCTCGTTCAGCGGCGGGGAGGTGTTCCGCAGCGGCTGTACGTTCCGCCGCGGCCACGGCAAGATCTTCTACTTCCGGCCGGGGGACCAGGCGTACCCCACCTACCATCACAAGGACGTGCGCCGGGTCATCGCGAACGGCGTCGCCTGGGCCCGCACCGACCGGCCGGAACGGAGCCATCCCGTGCTCCTGCGGTACGCGACCGGCGAGTTCTTCCAGGGCCAGGGCTACACGGGACCGCTCCAGTGAGCTTCCGGACGATCCCCTGCAGCCCGGCGGACCCGCTCCGGGTGGTCATCGCCGGCGCCGGCGGCATGGGCCGGGCCTGGCTGGCCACCGTCGCCGACTCGCCCGAGGTGACGCTCGCCGGCATCGCCGACCTGGACGTGGCGCTGGCCCGGGACGCCGCCGACGCGGCCGGCCTGCCGGATCTCCCGGTCGGCACCGACGCCGTCGCCCTCGCCCGGCAGACCGGCGCCCAGGCGCTGATCAACGTGACCATCCCTGAGGCGCACCATCCGGTGACCACCGCGGCGTTGTTCGCCGGCCTGCCGGTGCTCGGTGAGAAGCCGGTCGCGGAGAACGTGAGCCGGGCGCTGTCCATGGCCGCAGCGGCGGAGGTCACCGGCGAACTGTTCATGGTCAGCCAGTCCCGCCGCTGGAACCCGCAGCTCGCCGCGCTGCGGGGGATGACCGCGCGGCTCGGCGCGATCGGGACAGTGAGCACGGCGTTCTTCCGGTCCGAGCGGTTCGGCGGGTTTCGGGATCTGATGCCGTACCCGCTGCTCGTCGACATGGCGATCCACGCCTTCGACTCGGCGCGCTTCCTGCTCCGGGCCGAGCCGGTGACGGCGTACTGCCAGTCGTACAACCCGCCGTGGAGCTGGTTCGCGGGGGACGCCAACGCGACCGTGGTGTTCGAGATGGAGGGCGGCACCCGGTACGTCTACAACGGCAGCTGGTGCAGTCCCGGCGACATCACCTCGTGGAACGGGACCTGGCGGGTCAGCGGCGAGAGGGGCACCGCGCTCTGGGACGGCGACCACGAGCCGGTCCTCGACGCCGAGGTGGCTGCCGGTGAAGCGGCCGGCTCGTCGTACTCCGGGATCGCCGGCGCCTTGCAGGTGTTCGTGCGGGCGCTCCGGACGGGGGAGCCGCCGTCCGGCGAGGTGCACGAGAACGTGATGAGCCTGGCGATGGTGGAGGCGGCGGTGCGGTCCGCGACGAGCGGCCGGGTCGAGCGCCTGGACGACGTGCTGGAGCGGGCCCACGCGCAGGCGCTGGGGGAGGAGACCCGGGCGGACGTACGGAACGCGCTCGCCGGGTGGACCTCGGTGCGGGACGTGCTGGCCGGCCCTGAGCGGGTGGAGACGGGATGACGGGAGCCGCAGGGGGTTCGGGCGACGGTTACAGATTTTCCTCGCGACGCCGCCGTTCGTTGTACGCGCGCATCCGTGGTGGGTAGCCCATGATCTGGACGTCGTACACCGGCAGGGCGAGGTCTCGGGCGACCTTGTGGATCACAGCGGGGGAGCCGACCCGGCGGCGGGTCCACTCGCCGTCGTCGGCCACGGCGACGGCCGTGGTGTCCGTCGCGAAGGTCTCCGGCTCGACGAAGAACTCGACGCCTCGCCGTGATTTGGCGAAGGCGATGAGCGCTTCGATATCGGCGTCAGTGGCTTCCCGGTCGAACTTCGCGATTTTGGAACCGCGCAGCCGCCGAATGCCGTAGCGGTCTCGCCATCTCATGAGTCCTTTTTATACCGTCAAACGGCCGCGCGCGTCGGGGTGATCTAGGGGACACATCGGGGATTCTCCGGATGGCCACGATGACGTGCGGCGGTTCAGTATGGATGGTGACTGCCCGATTCTAAGGAGAGGCATGGCTGTTATGGCTGGGGTACCCAGACCCCCGGGCCCGGGACAGGTGCCGCCCGCTCATCTGCGCGTCACCAACCAGGACCGTGAGCACGTGGTCGAGCACGTCCAGGCCGCGTACGCGGAGGGCCGGTTCGACAAGCTCGAGTTCGACGACCGGTTGGAACGCGCGATGACCGCGCGTACGCACGGTGACCTGATGCCCATCATGACGGAGCTGTACGGCGCGAGCGCCGTCCCCAGGATCCGGCCGATGCCCGCGCCGGTTCGGCCGGAGGCGCCGACGGAGAGCAACGAACGGCTCGGGGCTTCGGCGGCTCATCTGCTGACGCTGGTGGGGTTCCCGATCGTCGGTCCGTTGATTCTGCTGCTGACGGGCGGCAAGACGTCGCCGTACATCCGACGGCACGCGATGGAGGCGCTGAACTTCCAGCTCACCGTGCTGGGGGCGACGTTCCTGCTGCCGTTCACCGTGATCGGGATAGTGCTCCTCCCGGTCATCTGGGTGGCGGCGGTTGTTCTGTCCATCGCCGGTGGCATTTCGGCGCTTTCGGAGAATCCGTTCCGCTATCCCATGACGATTCGCCTGGTGAAGTAGCAGGGAGTTGCGGGCTCGTGCCGCCGGCTGACGTCAATGCTTGCTTTGACGTCAGCCGACCGCACGAGCTTCTGCGTTTCTCGGCCTCGACCTGGAAGAATGGTCTCATGATCTTCATCACCGCGAAGTTCCGCGTCCTGCCCGAGCACGCCGACCGGTTCCCCGAGATAGCCGGCGAATTCACCCAGGCGACCCGTGACGAGCCTGGTTGCCTGTGGTTCGACTGGTCGCGCAGTCTGGCGGATCCGGCCGAGTACGTGCTGGTCGAGGCGTTCCGCGATGGCGAGGCCGGGGCGGCGCACGTCCAGTCGGAGCACTTCAGGAAGGCTCAGCAGACCCTGCCGCCCTACCTCGCCGAGACGCCGCGCATCGTGAACGCGACCGTGCCTCAGGACGACTGGTCCCTCCTCGGCGAGATGGCCGTGCCCGAACGGGACTGACCGCCGGATCGTGCTCAGCGGAAGGCTTCGGCGTGTGCCTCCGCCCACTGTTCGAAGGTGCGGGGCGGGTGGCCGGTCACCTCTCGCACGGTCGGCAGGACCTGCGACTCATCGAGCGTGCCGTCGACGTAGAAGCTGAAGAAGGCGTCGACGTACTCGACCGGCATGCTCGCCTCCATCTCAGCCCGAGCCTCCTCATCGGACAGTCCCTCGCAGCGCAGGTCCCTGCCCAGCACCTTGGCCAGCACGGCGATCTGGTCCGCGGGCCGCAGCGAGTCCGGGCCGGTCAGCTCGTAGATCCGGCCCTCATGCCCATCGCC
The DNA here is from genome assembly GCF_019396345.1 of Nonomuraea guangzhouensis. Classification (GTDB taxonomy): domain Bacteria; phylum Actinomycetota; class Actinomycetes; order Streptosporangiales; family Streptosporangiaceae; genus Nonomuraea; species Nonomuraea guangzhouensis. The sequence continues at coordinate 155,438 of NZ_JAHKRM010000013.1, forward strand.
GGTCAGCGCCAGGGCCGCGACCGCCGCGATGTCGGCGGGGTCGATGGCGGCGGCCGCCACCCCGGCGAACGGTACGCGTACCAGGTCACCGGTCCGAAGCTGCGGCAGCCAGCGCAGCGCGTTGGACATGAACGCCCGGGGCCGCAGGAACGTCCAGGGCACACCCGACTCCCGCGCGGCGCTCTCGGAGAGCGCCATGTACCGGGAGACCGCATTGCTCATGTCCGCGTTCGCGGCCGAGCCCCCTGACAGCAGCACAACCCGTTGCACCCCTGCTCGGCGTATGTGGGCCAGCAGACCGGGCATGTCCGCGTAACCCGGCAGCAAGAAGACTCCCCGCACATCGGTCAGGGCATCGGCCAGGCTGTCGGGCTGGTTCAGGTCGCCGGTGACGGGCTGGACGCCGGTGGGCAGTGTGACGGCCCCCGGGTCGCGTACCAGCGCGCGTACCCGCTGCCCGGCCTGGGCCAGAGTGGCCACCAGGGGTGAGCCGATATTGCCGGTGGCGCCGGTCACTAAGATCATCATGTCTCCCATCAGGTCATAGGTCTATGCGGCACCGATGAGGCCGACGGCCAGGGTGATCAGCGCGACGGCGAGGAGCAGGCCCCCGATTCTCGTGACCATCGTGCCGGACGAACGGGCGCCCTGCGCGCCGACGGCCAGATGCAGGAAGAACCCACCCGACTGCGCCAGCACCCCCGCCAGCAGGACCCCGCCGGCCAGCCACTCCAGGCCGGCGGAGAAACCGGCGCGGGGCAGGTAGAGCAGGTAGACCAGGGACAGCAGCAGCAACACCCCGGCGTGCGCGTGGCCGGCACGGAAGAACCGCTCGCGGAACTCGCCCAGCTTCTCGTGATCGGTGGTGATGAAGCGCAGCAGCGCGTGCCCGCCGAACTCGACCGTGACCAGCGACACGATCGCGATGACCGGCAGAATCTCGGTGGGTTCCATCAGCGTGTGCCCAATTCTTGTCGCGACGATCATGTGGGTGATTTCCCACGCAAAGGGTGACAGTGGCCGGGAAGGTGCCGATAGTGTCCCTGTAACCAGGCGGGTATGCATTTTGCATGGTTCATCGGGAGAGCTGAGTGGCGCGGACCGCTGACGACCTCCCGCTGCGGCTCGCCGGCGGCATGCTGTGGGCGTCGTTCGGCATTCTGGTCTACATCCGCACGATGAGCGGGGTGTGGCGCGACGCCACCCCGCTCGCGTTGCTGCTGACGATGGCGTCGTATCCGCCGCTGATCGCGATCCTGGCGCGACGCTGGCGCCCGGCCGTCCGGCACGGGCTGCTGTCGGCGCTGGTGCTGCTCTACCTGCTGCCCTTCCTCGTGGTCGGGACGGGGTGGGACTGGATGCCGTGGACGGTGGCGGCCGGCGTGCTGTGCGTGCTCCCGGCGCGACCGGCGTGGCCGCTGTTCGCCCTTGTCCTGGCCGCCACCGGTACGGCGGCCGCTCTGCTCGGATACGGGGTCTACGACTCGATCTGGTTCATGATCGTCACGGCGGACGACGGTCTCATCGTGTTCAGCCTGGCCGCGCTCCTCGGTACGGCGCGGCGGCTGCACGACACCCGGGGAGAACTGGCCCGCCTGGCGCTGGTCAGGGAACGCCTGCGGCTGGACGGCGAGCTGCGGAACGTCCTGGGCGGGAAGCTGCGGGCGATCGCGTTCCGGATGCGGAAAGCGGCTCGGGAAGAGCCGGTGGACGCCCGGCATGACATCCGCGAGGGTGTCGGGCTCGCCCGGCGGACCTTGGCGGAGGTGCGGGCGACCGCCGGCGCCTACCGTGCCACCACGATCGCCGAGCCCCCGGCGCGGATCGAGTCACCACGGTTGGCGCGGTTCGTCCTGCTCGCGGTGCTGCTCATCCAGTGCGTGCTCGTGCTGATCAACCTCTACTACGTGGACGAGGCCGGTCCGACGACGCTGGCCTGGGCGCTGCTCGGGCTCATCGGGATCGTGATCCTGCAGGTCCTGCCGCAGAACCGGGCCACGTTCGTCCTGCAGGGCCTGCTGTTCCTGCTTCCCCTCGCGGCCATCCCCGGCTCCTGGGACCGCGTGCTGAGCTTCTTCACCGGCAAGGTCCTGCTCACCGTACGACCGCCTCGATCGTGGGCGCTCGCCGGTGTCGTCCTGGCCGGGCACCTGGCCTGGCTCCTGTACGAGGCCGCCACGCGCGGCTATCCCCTCCCGAACGTGCTCGCCTCCTTCGGCGGTCATGTCATGCTCGCCTGGCTGGTGTACAGCCTGGGGCGCCTCACCGGGCTGATCACCGTACTGGACCGGGCCCGGCACGAGCTCGCCCAGGCCGCGGTACGGCGGGAACGGACCCGGGTCGCGCGCGACCTGCACGACGTACTCGGTTTCAGCCTGTCGGCGGTCGCGCTCAAGGGCGAGCTGGCCGAACGGCTGCTGGAGACGGACCCCGACCGGGCCAGGACCGAGCTCGCCGCGCTCGTGGCGCTGGTCGAACGAGCGCTGGTGGAGCTGGAGTCCATCGCCGGCGACCGGGTCGAACTGCGGCTGGCGGCCGAGCTCGACGCGGCGCGTGAGGTGCTGACGGCCGCCGGAATCGAGGCGGCGGCACAGGTCGAGACGGGCCCTCTGCCGGCCGAGGTGGACACGGCGGTGGCCACCGCGCTCCGCGAGACCGTCACCAACGTCCTGCGGCACAGCCAGGCCCGGACCTGCGAGATGACCATCTCCGGCACTGACGGTCTCGTACGGTTGCGCGTGGTCAACGACGGCTCCCTCACGGAGACGGAGCCGGGGCGGCACGGGTCCGGGCTCGGCAGCATCGCGCAGCGCACCGGCGGGCGATTGGCGGTGGCGCGTCACCCCGGGGGAAGGTTCGAGGTGATCGCCGAGTTCGGTTCAGATCCAGCCGGACTCGGTGGCGATCCGGATGGCGTCCACCCGGTTGCGGGCTCCCAGCTTGGTGACGGCTGAGGCGAGGTAGTTGCGGATCGTGCCGTAGGTCAGGAAGAGCCGCTCGGCGATCTCGGCGGGCTGGGCCCCGCTCGCCGACATGCGCAGCACCTCGGTCTCCCGCTGGGAGAGCGGGCTCTCCGGCGCCTCCAACGCCCCCAAGGCCAGAGCCGGGTCCACCACCCGGCCACCGGCGGCCACGGTCCTGATCGCCGCGGCCAGTTCGGCCGGGCGGATATCTTTCGGGACGAATCCAGCCACCCGCGCGCCGAGTGCCCTGCGCAGGGTGCCCGGCTTGGTCAGCGCCGTCAAGATCAGGACGCGGCAATCGGGCAGCAGCTCGCGTAGCTCGGCAGCCGCGGAGATGCCGTCGAGTCCTGGCAGGTCGATGTCGATCACGGCCACGTCGGGCCGGTGCTCCAGCGCGGCCGGCACGATCTCCAGACCCGAGGCGACCCCCGCGACCACCGTGAGGTCGTCCTCGAGCGACAGCAACTCGACCAGCGCTTCGCGAAGGATGTGCATGTCCTCCGCGAGCAGAATCCGAATCACGCCATTCCCCCTTGGTGCGTCGGAAGTGTAGTTGCTCGGCGAGGGCCACCTCACTCACCGGGTTCGGGCAGACGGAGCGCGTACAGGAGCCACACCAGGGCGAAGCCGACGGCGAGCACGCCGAGCAGCCGGGTGGCCCCGGTCATGCCCAACGCGACGGTCAGCGGAGCCACCGCCAGCGACGACACCCCTTGCAACCCCGACGACAGCCCGAACGCCGTGACCATCACCCGCCCGCGGATGTGGTCGGGGCTGGCCAGTTGCAGCCCGTTGATGGCCAGGATCGCGCAGGCGCCCACCCCGAGGTGACCGGCCATGGCGGCGGGTATGCCCGTCCACAGGCTGCCGGCCTGGGCCAGGGCGAGGTAGCCCAGCCCGAACACCGCGAGAGCGCCGCCCGGCACCAGCAGCCGCCGCCGCGACCACGGCCCGGTCAGCGGTGACGTGCCGATCAGTCGCCGGCCCAGGAACGGCCCGAGCACGGAGCCGACCCCCTGCGCCAGGTACAGGACGCCGATTCCGGCGTCGGTGGCGCCGAACCGTTCGAGCGCGTAGACGGGCAGGAGACCGACGATGCCGTAACACAGGCGCAGCGCCGCCGTCAGCCAGAGCAGGGCCGACACGGTAGGGGTGTCACGGATGAAGCGCCACAGTTCGGAAGTGTCGGTACGTACGCGCATGCGGCGGGTCACCGGGCCGGTGGAGAACGGGCGGCGGATGCGGGCGATGAGGACGGCGGACGCGGCGAAGGAGACGGCGTCGATCAGCAGGGTGGCCGTGCTGCCCCAGGCGGCCGTGACCAGCCCGCCGAGCCCGGCGCCGAGCAGCAGGCTGGAGGAGTAGAGGCTGCCGAGCGTGGCCTGCGCGAGGGGCAGCCGGTCGGGGGCGACGAGGTGGGGCAGGACGACCTCGGGGATCGGGCTCGACACCGCGGCCGACACCGACAGCACGGCCAGCGAGACCAGCGCCAGGGGGACCGAGCCCAGGTGGAAGGCGGCCAGCAGGCCCGCGAGGGGGACGATGGCGGCGAGATCGCAGACGATGCGCAGGCGGCGGCGGTCCAGGCGGTCGGTCAGCGAGCCGATGAGCGGCATCAGCAGGATGCCGGGCAGCGACTCGACGGCGAACAGCAGAGCCGTCAGCCCGGCCGAGCCGGTCCGGTGATAGACGAAGGCGTTCAGGGCGACGAAGGTGAACCAGTCGCCGGTCAGGCTGAGGGCCGAGGCGAGGAAGAGCCGGCGGAAGTCGGGGTTGCCGCGCAGCAGGGCGAGCAGCGCGATTCCGGGCAGGCGGGAAGGGACGGATGACACCTGGTGACTCCAAGCAGCCGAGCCGTCCGACCGGGAAGGCCGGACGGGCGAAGGGGGGATCGCTTCGCGGGATGCCCGGCGGGTCTGGCGCCGGGCGGCTGCTGATCAGTCACACAGGTGATGCATGAGTGGAGGTTAACGCACTGCGGGACTCGGCGTCAGGAGCGGCCCAGGACCTCGTACTTGACCGTCATGACGCCGGCGCCCGTGTCGCCGATGGCGGAGAAGGCGGCCGAGGAGAGGTCGAGGCAGCGACCGCCCACGTACGGACCGCGGTCGTTGATGCGGACCGTGACCGAATCGCCGTTCGCCGGGTTGGTGACGCGGACCCTGCTGCCCAGCGGGAGCGTCTTGTGGGCGGCGGTCATGGCGGACGGGTCGAAGCGTTCGCCGCTGGCGGTCATCTGCCCTTCGTCGTAGTAGGAGGCGCCGCAGGTGCCCGAACTGATGACGCGGGTCTTCGGCTTGGCGGCCTCGGTCTTCGCCTTGCGGACGGGCACGGTCTTCGCTTCGTCGGCCGGCTTGGTCTTCGGCTGGGCCGCCGCGGCCTTGGGGAGGGCCGTGGTCTTGGGTTCGGACGGCTTGGGGGTGGCCGACTTGGTGCTGGGCTTGTTCGGCTGGGGGGTTGTGGACGGGGGGTCCGACCTCGTGTACGTGGGGGACGGCGCGACGTCCAGTGCCGCGGCGGTCTTGGGGGCGTCGTCGTTGGCGACGGCGGCCCAGGCGGTGGTCGAGGCGGCGGCTACGACGGCCGCGCCGGCCGCGACGGTGACCCAACGGCGCTTGTTCGGAGCCTGACGCTCCGGGTTCGGACGGCTCGGCTTGGCGGAGTGCTGGCCCAAGGTAAACCACAGTCCTAGCTAGGGGACAGGACAGGGAAAGGCCAGGTCGGGGGCTGATCGGGGGTGCGCGTCGGCCAATCCCACACGCAGGGCGGGTGCCCCGCGAACGTGGACGAACATATGCGACAAACAGCAAGTAAAGACAACTTAATGGGACGTTCAGTGATATATCTCACTTTGGTCACAAGTTTGCCAGAACGCTGAGCGTACGCCGGGGATCTTGGGACATCCGGAGAACGCGGACTGTGTCACCTTGGGGGTAGGTTGACGGCACTTTCGGGCATGCCGAACTAACCGGTCGTACTGGAAGCCGTACTCAGAACATGAGCGAGCGGACCGTCTCCACCGTGTCCGCGTCCACCGCCCGCTTGTCGGGCCGGTAACGCAGCACCCGCGCGAACCGCAGCGCCATCCCCCCGGGGTAGCGCGGCGACCGCTGCACCCCGTCGAAGGCGATCTCCACCACCAGCTCGGGACGGAGCTTGACCGTCCACTCGTCGGCCGGCCCCTCGGCCAGCTCCAGGAAGCGTTCGGTCTGCCAGGTGAGCAGCTCGTCGGTCAGGCCCTTGAAGGTCTTGCCCAGCATCACGAACCCGCCGCTCTCCGGGTCACGGGCGCCGAGGTGCAGGTTGGACAGCTTGCCTTCGCGGCGGCCATGGCCCCATTCGGCCGCGAGCACGACGAGATCGAGCGTGTGACGTGGCTTGACCTTGATCCACCCGGCCCCCCGGCGGCCGGCCGCGTAGGGGGAGGCCAGCGACTTGACGACCAGACCCTCGTGGCCGGCCTTGATCACGTCGGTGAAGTACTTCTCCGCCTCCGAGACGTCACCCGTGACGATCCGCGGCGTGAGCAGGCCGGGTATGACGGTCTCGGCGAGGAGCTCCTGGCGCAGGGAGTAGGGCAGGTCGAGCAGGTCGGTCCCGTTGACCCGCAGCGCGTCGAAGAAGAACACGCTCAGCGGCGTCCGCTCCCGCAGCCGCGGCACGTCGGTCTTGCTCGACGCCCGGCTCGCCGTCACCTGGAACGGGTGCGGCCGCCCGTCGGGCCGCAGCGCGATCACCTCGCCGTCGAGCACGAGGTCGTCGGAGGCCAGGCCGAGCACCGCCTCCACGAGCTCGGGCACCTGGGCGGTGATGTCGTCGAGCGTGCGGGTGAACACCCGGACCTGGTCGCCGGAGCGGTGCGCCTGCACGCGTACGCCGTCGAGCTTCCACTCCAGCGCGGCCGGCGCGCCCGCCTTCTCCAGCGCGGCGGCGATGTTGGGCGCGCTGCCGGCCAGCATCGGCGAGACCGCCCGGCCCACCTCCAGCTTGAACGCGCGCAGCGCCTCAACCCCACCGGCCAGCGCTGCCGCGCCCACGGCCGGCAGCCAGCCGCGCAGCGTCAGCGCCCGCCGCACGTCGGCGGACGGCGCGCCCGACGCCTTGGCGATCGCCTCGATCATCACCCCGTCGAGGGCGCCCTGACGCAGCTCGCCGCCGAGCAGCCTGAGCATGAACGCCTGCTCCTGGGTGGTCAGCCCGGCGAACAGCTGGGTGACCAGCGTCCTGCGCGCCGCCTGCGAACCCTGGCCGGAGACCGACTTGATCCTCGACAGCAGCGCGTCGACGTCGGTGAGGGTGGCGGTGGCGGCCAGCTTGGCGGGGGGCAGGTCCTGCAGGGTCCGCCAGCCCACGCCCACCTGGCGCTGCGGCAGCTCGCCCGACAGGTAGGAGATGGCGATCTCCGCCTCATCGGCGCCGACCCGGCCGAGCAGCTCCGCCAGATGGCCGATCTTGCCGAGCCGGGCAGACGTGCGTGTCACCGCCTCAGAAACCCGCACCACGTCGATCAACAACACATGCCCTATGTTGCCGTACTTCGCCGACAATTCCGCCGTGCGCAGACCAGCATTTTGTCCGGTGTTGGGCCCCCGAAGGGACGGGGCGGGCCTGGGGCCCGCCCCGGCGTGTTAACGGACGGCCAGGAGGTCGACGACGAAGATGAGCGTCTCATTCGGCTTGATGCGGGCGCCGGCGCCGCTACTGCCGTAGCCGAGGTGCGGCGGGATGACCAGCTTGCGGCGGCCGCCCACCTTCATGCCGGCCACGCCCTGGTCCCAGCCGGCGATGACGCGCCCGCCGCCGAGCGGGAAGTCGAACGCGCTGCCGCGGTTCCACGACGCGTCGAACTCCTCGCCGGTCGAGAACGCGACGCCCACGTAGTGGACGCTGACGCTCTGGCCGGGCTTGGCCTCGGGGCCGTCACCCACGACGATGTCGGTGATCTCCAGGTCGGCGGGCGGGTTGCCCCCGGGGAAGTCGATTTCCGGCTTCTCGAGTGCCACGAATTGCTCCTGTTGACGAGAATTGGCGATCAGAATGAACCCGACGACTCTATGCGGTCGGGATAAGGTCAGCGTTCATGGCCGCCCTTTCTCCTGATGCGATCCTGCTCACCGGGCGCGTCGCCGTCATCACCGGGGCGGCCCGGGGGATCGGGCGGGCGATCGCGGAGACGTTCGCGGCATTCGGGGCTCTGGTCGCGATCTGCGACCGGGACAAGCCGTCCTACGGCGGCGAGTTCGCGATGACGCTGGACGTACGGGATCCGGTCGCCGTCGAGGTGTTCGCGCAGGCGGTGCGGGAGCGGTGGGGGCGGGTCGACGTGCTGGTGAACAACGCGGGCGGGACGTTCCACGCCGCGTTCGCCGACACCACGGTCCGCGGCGAGCGGACCCTGATCGAGGAGAACTTCACGCAGGTCACCGGCATGATCCGGCGGCTGCTGCCGATGATGGGGGCCGGGGCCTCGATCATCAACGTGACCTCCAGCGAAGCGCATCAGGCGGCGCCGGGGTTCGCGGTCTACGCCGCCATGAAGGCGGGGGTGGAGAGCCTGACGAAGTCGCTCGCGCTGGAGTTCGCGCCCCTGGGCATCAGGGTGAACGCGATCGCGCCCGACGGGCTGCCCACCGACGGCGAGACCGAGGTGCGGGAGCGGATGGTGGACGGGCCCTTCGAGCCGGTACGGCTGCCGCCGCTCGGGCACCTCGGGGAGCCGGCCGACGCGGCGGGCGCGGCGGTGTTCCTGGCCAGCGATCTGGCCAGGTTCGTGACCGGCACGACGGTGCACGTCGACGGCGGGATCCACGCGGCGGGCGGCTGGCGCCGCACCTGAGGCTCCGCGCTACCAGCTCTGGTGGAGCGGCATGCCCTCGGTGTAGCCGGAGGCGCTCTGGATGCCGACCACGGCGCGCTCGTGGAGCTCCTCCAGGTTCGCCGCCCCCGCGTACGTGCACGACGACCGCAACCCGGCCACGATCGCGTCGATCTGGTCCTCCACGCTCGGCCGCCGCGGATCCAGGTACATGCGCGAGGTCGAGATCCCCTCCTCGAACAGCGACTTCCTGGCCCGATCGAACGCGCTGTCCTCCGCCGTGCGCAGCCGCACGGCCCGCGCCGACGCCATGCCGAAGTTCTCCTTGTACCTGCGCCCGTCGGCGTCGGTACGCGCGTCGCCGGGAGACTCGTACGTCCCGGCGAACCAGGAGCCGATCATCACGTTCGCCGCGCCCGCCGCCAGGGCGAGCGCCACGTCACGCGGGTGCCGGACGCCGCCGTCGGCCCACACGTGCCGGCCCAGCCGGCGCGCCTCCGCCGAGCATTCGAGCACGGCCGAGAACTGCGGCCGCCCCACCCCGGTCATCATCCGCGTCGTGCACATGGCGCCGGGGCCGACGCCCACCTTGAGGATGTCCGCGCCCGCGTCCACCAGGTCACGCACGCCCTCGGCGGTCACCACGTTGCCCGCCGCCACCGGCACGCCCGGGTCGAGCGCCCGGACCGCGCGCAGGGCGGAGACCATCTTCTCCTGGTGCCCGTGCGCGGTGTCGACCACCAGGCAGTCGATCCCGGCATCGAGCAGCTCCTTGGCCTTGGCCGCGACGTCGCCGTTCACGCCGACGGCGGCCGCGATGCGCAGCCGGCCCGCGGCGTCGAGCGCGGGCTGGTAGAGCGTGGCGCGCAGGGCGCCCGTCCGGGTCAGGATGCCGACCAGGCGGCCTTCGGCGTCGACGATGGGCGCCAGGCGGTGGCGGCCCCCGTGCAGCCGGTCGAAGGCCGCGCGCGGCTCCAGCCCGGTCGGCAGCGTCAGCAGCTCGCTGGACATCACCTGCGAGAGCTGCGTGTACATGTCGACGCCCTGGCAGTCGGCCTCGGTGACCACGCCGACCGGCCGGTTGTCCCAGTCGACGACGATGACCGCGCCGTGGGCGCGTTTGGGCAGCAGTTGCATGGCCTCGCCGACGGTGTCGTGCGGGGTCAGCGTGAGCGGCGTGTCGTGGACCAGGTCGCGTTTCTTGACCCAGTCGACGACCTCCGCCACGACGTCGATGGGAATGTCCTGCGGGATCACGGTGATGCCGCCCCGGCGGGCGATGGTCTCGGCCATGCGCCGGCCGGCGACCGCGGTCATGTTGGCGACGACGATGGGGATGGTGGTGCCCGTGCCGTCGTTCGTCGAGAGGTCGACCGCGAGCCGGGAACCGACCGAGGAACGCGACGGGACCATGAACACGTCGCTGTACGTCAAGTCGTATTGCGGCGCGAGGCCGTTAAGGAACTTCACGTTCGTCCATCTTATGCGGTGACTCCCTAACGAGGGGTTTCCCCTGTCTCGTGGCCATATGATCGGCCAGGAAACTGAGGGGGGATGGAGGGCCTGTGGAGGTCACTGAGAGAAACGAGCTGACAGTCGTCGGTATCGCGGTACGTACGTCTAACGCCGACGAGATCGACCCCGCCAGGGCGAAGCTGCCCGTGCTGTGGCAACGAGCGGGCGCCCCCGGGGCGTTCGCGCACGTCCCGGGACGCGTCGACGAGAACCTTTACGCGGTCCTGACCGATTACGAGAGCGACCAGCACGGCGCCTACACGCAGATCGTCGGCATCGGCGTCCGGACGGTGCCCAGGCTGCCCGAGGGCATGGTCGCCGTACGCGTGCCCGCGGGCACGGCCCTGCGGGTGGAGGCGCGCGGCCAGATGCCGCAGGCGATCGTCGAGGCCTGGCAGCAGGTGTGGAAGCACACCGAGTCGGGCGGCACGCCCCCACGGGCGTTCACGACGGACCTCGAGGTGCACCACCGTGGTGGCGCCGACCTCTACGTCGCCGTCTACTAGCCGTTCCCCGAGCCCGAGCCCCGATCGGGCTCGGGTCAAGGGCTCATAGGCCGAGCGCGGCGGCGGCGGCGTCGACCGCCGCCGGTTTGACCTCGTCGAGGGGCAGGTGGGCGTACTCCACCGAACAGTCGGACATCCCGCCGATCGCCACGGTCGCGTGGATGTGCCGGGCGGGGGCGGGGTCCGGGCCGAGCAGCAGCGTGATGAGCCGCCGCCGCCAGTCGAACATGCGCTCACCCAGGTCGAGATAGCCCAGCGTGGACATCTCCCGCACGATCATGACGGTGACGTCGCGGTGCCGCCAGAGCATGTCGAAGTAGTCTTCGAGCAGCTCGCGCGCGTCACCGGACCCGCGCGTGGCCACGAACCGCTCCATGTCCTCGACCAGCGGCTGGATGATGCTCCTGACCAGCTCGTCGCGTGAGGCGAAGTGGTAGTAGAGGGCGGGCTTGGTGATGCCCAGCCGGTCGGAGATCTGCCGCAGGCTGGTGTTCTGCACTCCCTGCTCGACGAACAACTCGCGCGCCACCGCCTGGATGCGCGCCTTGGTGTCACTGGGCCTCGCCATGGTCCAAGACTATCCCTTACCTATCGTTAAGTAAGCCCTTGCGCCCGTCGATCCGGCTCGCTTACCATCCGTTAAGTAAGGAGGTGCCACCATGCAGATCCTGATCTCCGGCGCGAGCGTCGCCGGACCTGCCCTGGCGTACTGGCTCAACAGGTACGGCTTCGACGTGACCGTCGTGGAGCGCGCCCCGTCGCTCCGCAAGACGGGTGGGCACGCGATCGACCTGTTCAGGCCCGCGATGGACATCGTCGAGAAGATGGGCCTGATCGACCCGATCCTGGCCAGGAAGACCGGCACGAACTGGCTCACCATGTACCGCGAGGGCGCGGAGGGAGCCGTGGAGGTCGACCTGCGGCGCGTGTTCACGGCCGTGTCGGACCGGCACGTCGAGATCATGCGCGACGACCTCAGCGAGATCTTCTACGACGCCACCCGCGACGACGTCGAGTACGTCTTCGACGACTCCATCACCGCCATCGGCGAGGACGGCACGGTGACGTTCGAGCGCGGCGCGGACCGGCGGTTCGACCTGGTCGTCGGCGCCGACGGGCTGCACTCGAACGTGCGCGGCCTGGTCTTCGGCCCGGAGTCGAGCTTCTCCACCTGGATCGGCGCCTACCTGGCCGTCTTCTCGGTGCCCAACTACCTCGGCCTCGACGGCCGTATGGAGGGCTTGTCCGGCATCGGGCGGGTGGCCGGGATGTACGGCGCGGCGCACCTGGCCGACGCGCGTGCGTTGTTCCTGTTCAGGACGCCGGAGCAGCTCCAGTACCACCACCGCGACGTCGCCCGGCAGAAGGAACTGCTGCGCGAGCGGTTCGCGGGCATGGACTGGGAGGTCCCCCGGCTCCTGGCGGAGCTGGACCGCACCCCGGCCTTCTACTTCGACTCCATCACCCAACTACGCCTGGACACCTGGTCGCGCGGCCGGGTGACGCTGGTCGGCGACGCGGGCTACTGCCCGGGGCCCGCCGTGGGCGGCAGCACCAGCCTGGCCGTCGTCGGGGCGTACATCCTGGCCGGCGAGCTGGCCGCCGCGCACGGTGACCATGAGCGCGCCTTCCCCGCCTACGAGGCCGAGATCGGCGAGTACGTACGGCGCAGCCGCGCGTTCGCGGTCGGGGCGGCCAAGCGGATCGTGCCCGGCACCCGGTTCGACCTGTGGGCCCTCACCCAGGCCGCGCGACTGATCGGCCACGTGCCGGTCGCGGTGAGCAGGGCCGTGACCAAGCTCGGCAGCAAGGGCATACGGCTGCACGACTCGATCGCGTTGAAGGACTACTCGGCGTACGAGAGCGTGCGCCAGTAGATATCCGGCGGGAAGCCGCGAATAGACTGCGCGCCGTGCGTGCCGCCTATTTCGCCTTCGACCGGTTCCCTTCGAGCAAGGGGTCGGCGGTGCACATCGGGCAGATGGCGGCCGAACTGTTCGACCGGTTCGGCGGCGGGCTCCTGGGGGTGCTGGGCGGGGGCGGGCTGCCGCGCTACCAGCGAGAGGGTGACGTCGAGATCGCCAGGTTCGACGAGCAGATCCCCAACCTGATCGACCGGGCCGAGGCGTACTCGCACTGGGTCGCCCGCCATCTCGCGCCGCACCTGGACACGCTGGAGCTGGTCCACGTGCGTGACCCGTGGAGCGCGCTGCCGGTGCTCGGCCACCGGCACAAGGTGGTGTACGAGGTGAACGGGCTGCCGTCCATCGAGCTGCCGCACACCTGGCCGCAGGCGGCGCCCGCCACGGTGGCCAAGTTGCGGCGGCTGGAGACGCACTGCCTGGAACGGGCGGACGCCGTTGTCGTGCCATCGAGCGTCATCGGCGACGCCATCCGCAGCATGGGGATAAATCCGGAAAAGGTGTTCCTCGTACCGAACGCCGCCGACCCTGTCACCCCGGCGCCGGGGTCGTCGTCGTCGCCGCCGACGACGACAACGACGGCGGCGGCGGCGACGGCCGGTGCGTCGGCGGTGTCGCGCGCCAGGCCGCCTGGCGCGCCGGAGCACTACATCATCTATGTGGGCGCCCTCCAGCGCTGGCAGGGTGTGGACGTGCTGCTGCGTGCCTTCGCCAGGCTGGCCGACCTGACCGACCTGCGCCTGGTCGTCTGCTCCTCCGTCCCGGAACGCCGCGCCAAACCGCTCCAACGCCTCGCCGACCGCCTGGGCGTGGCCGAGCGGATCGTGTGGCGGTTCACGCTGCCCCACGACGAGGTGGCCGGCTGGCTGGCCGGCGCGGCCGTGTCCGCCGCCCCGCTCACCGCCTGCCCGCGCAACCTCGACCAGGGCTGCGCCCCGCTCAAGATCCTGGAGTCGATGGCCGCCGGCACGCCGGTCGTCGCCTCCGACCTGCCGGCCGTACGGGAGATCCTGGGGGACGACGGCCGGCTGGTCGCGCCCGACCGGCCCGCCGAGCTGGCCCGCGCGATCCGGATCCTCCTGGAGTACCCCGACCAGGCGCGGGCGATGGCGGCGCGGGCCGTCGGCAGGGTGCCCACCTGGGCCGATTCCCGGGCAAAGCTCGCCGAGGTCTACAACCGTGTGTAATGCTTCGCACCATGTTCTGGCGGAAGACGCGAGCGGCTATCGCCGGGTTCCACCCTCTGCACCAGGCCCTCATCTGGGAGCACACGCTGTCGGCCACGATGCCCAGGGCGGAGTGGGCGGCGCTGCTGAACAGCCTCGCCCGGCATGACGCGCTCGTCCGCAGGCGCAAGTGGCGGCTGCCCGCACGGACGGAGAGCGTGCTGGTCCCGCTGATCAGGGTGCTCTGCGAAGACGTCGGACGCGGCATGGTCGGCATCACCGCCGACCTGCGCGGCCACGGCGTCCCCGGCAAGACCGGGCCGCGCCAGGCCCTGCCCGTCGTACGGCCGGTGCGCCGGGCCGAACAGTGGTGGGTGACCGACGCGTGGCTCAGCGCCCGCTCGGAGCTGCGTGACGGCAGCGTGCTCACGCTGGCCGTCACCGACGTCGTCAGATACCGCCACATCGTCAAGGTCAACCCGCGTGGCAAGCGCAAGAGCAAGACCAAGACGAAGGGCGTACAACGGATCCGGACCAGCCGCTCGCTGGCCAAGGGCCAGACGCCGGTGCGGCCGGGCGGCCCGCCGCCGTGGTGGATCCAGGTGAAGGTCCGGCCGGGCGTCAAGACCGTGATCAGAGCCGCCGCCAAGGTGCCGCTGCCCGCCGACCGCGACCAGCTCGGGGTGATCATGACGGCGGCGACCGAGCCGTTCCGATGGACGAAGTCGTTCAGATGAAACAGAGGAGGCGGGCCGCGTGACCCCGTGCATGGTGAGCACCGGATTCTTCGTGCTCGGCCGCTGTGGCCGCGCGCCGGTGGCCGCCTGCGGCCAGTGCGGCAGACCGATCTGCGACCGGCATGTCGTTCCCGGCGGCGTCTGTCCCGAGTGCGCGGCCGCCCAGGGGTACAGCTCCCCGTACGACCCGCTGTGGACCAGTGGCTTCCGCCGCCACCACTACTACAGCACCTCGTCCACGTACTCGGACCCCGGCTGGTACGGCTCGTTCGACGACTACGACAGAGGCGCCTTCGACCCCGAGGACCAGGGCGACTTCGGTGACTTCGGCGACGGCGACGACCGCGACTTCGTGGACAGCTGATGCGGCTGCTGTGGCTCACCGAGCACTACCCGCCGAGCAGGGGCGGCATGGCCGAGTCCTGCGACCGGATCGTCAGGGGCCTGCGCGAGGCGGGCGTGGAGATCGACGTCGCGCATCTGACCAGGCGGGACCGGCCGTGGCAGATCGGCGGCGAGCGGGGCGGGCGGCTGCTCACCGTGCCGCTGGAGGACAATCCCGAGCACGCGCTGCGCCGGCTGTGGACGACGTTGCGCGGCGAGTCGTACACGCACGTGGTGGCGTTCGGCGGCACGTACGCGATGCTCGGCGCCCCGATCCTGGCCGCCTGGCTCGGTACCCCGCTGGTGACGCTGCTGCGTGGCAACGACTTCGACACCGGGGTGTTCTCGCTGCGCCGCAGGGGCGCCCTGCTCGACGCCTTACGCGCCTCGGCGACGGTGTGCGTGGTGGCCTCCGGGCACGCCCCGCTGGTGTCGGCGCTCGTTCCGGAGGCGCGGGTACGGTGGGTGGCCAACGGCATCGACACGTCGAGCTGGCAGATCCTGCCCTCCGAACGCGCGGCGGGCCTGGCCAGGCGGGCCGCCGCGGGCCGGCGCACGATCGGGCTCATCGGGCAGCTCAAGAACAAGAAGGGCGTCGGCTTCCTGCTCGACGCGCTGGCCGCCTCGGGGCACGCCGACCGGTTCCACCTGTTGCTCGTCGGGGAGCTGGAGGAGCACTTGGCCGTGCCCGCCGGGCACACGCGGCTGCCGTTCCTCGACCGCTACGAGCTGCCCGCGCTCTACGCCGCCTGCGACCTGGTCGCGCTGCCGTCCTTCTACGACGGGCTGCCGAACGTTGCCCTGGAGGCCGTGGCGCTCGGCGTCCCGCTGCTCGCCTCCGACGCGGGCGGGCTGGCCGACCTGGTCGACGACGAGATCGGCTTCCGCTTCGCAGCCGGAGACCCGCACGAGTGCCGGGCGGCGGTCGACCGGGCCGCGCGGGCCACGGACGAACAGCTCGCCAAGCTGGGCACGGCGGCGGCCGAGCGGGTACGCAGAGACTTCACGGTGGCCGCCGAGACGGAGGGCTACCTGCGGGTGTTCCGCGAGAGCGCATGATCGTCCGCTCGGCTCGACAGCGCCGCATGTCGTCTGCTCCGCCATGATCGTCTGCTATGCCAGGGGTGGCGGGCTCGGCCATCTCACCCGGGTCGGGGCCTACCTGCACACCGTCCATCCGGGCGCCGCGGCCACGATCCTCACCGAATGGCCGGGTGATCCGGCCGCGCTCTCGCGGGCCGACGAGATCGTGGTGGACGCCTTCCCCGCCGGGCTCGACGGCGAGCTGGACGCGGCGGGGGTGCCGCCGGGGGTGCGGGTCGTGCACCTGGCCAGGCTGCTGCGCTGGGACGCCTACCGGCCGCTGATCCCGGACCGCCCGCTCCGCTTCGCCCAGACGTGGCTGGCCGAGCCGGTGAGCGGGCCGCACCTGGCGTACCTGCGCTCGGTCTCGGATCGGATCGCCCCACTGGCGCTTCGGGATCCGCCGGGCCCGCCCGCGATCGCTCCCGGAGACCTGCCGGGCCGGCCGCCCGCGACGGCTTCGCCGGGCCGGGCGTCTGTGACGGCTCCTGAGGACCCGCCGGGCCCGTGGGGCGTGACGGCTCCCGGGGACTGGCTGATCGTGCATTCCGGGCCGTCCGAAGAGATCCTGGAGCTGGTGGCGTACGCGCGGGAGAGCGCCGCCCTGGAAGGGCTCAGCCCACGCCTCGTGCTCGTCTCGCCCGCCGCCCCGCCCGGCCTGCCGGCCGAGGTCGCGCATCTCGCCGTCCGTCCGGCCTGGCCGCTGTTCGCCACGGCCGGCCGCATCGTGTCGGCCGCCGGTTTCAACGTGGTACGCCAGGCCGCGCCGTACCGGCACAAGCACCGGATGGTGCCGTTCCCCCGCCGCTTCGACGACCAGTTCACCCGCGCGGCGAGAGCACGACGGGAAACGACGTGACGCCGCGGACGAACGCGTTGGGCAGGATACGCGGACCGGCGTCGTCGGCCCAGGCGGCCGAGCCCACCCGGTCGATCCACTCCTCGAAGAAGATCCGTAACTCCAGCCGGGCCAGGGCCGCGCCCAGGCAGAAGTGGGTGCCGAGGCCGAACGCGATGTGCCCGCCCGCCTTCCGCGTCACGTCGAAGACGTCCGGGCGGTCGAACACCGCCTCGTCCCGGTTCGCCGAGCCGTACATGAGCAGGACCTGCTGGCCGCGGCCGATGCGCTGCCCGTGCAGGACCGTGTCGCGGGTGGCCGAGCGGCACATGTTGAGTATCGGCGTGGTCCAGCGGATGAACTCCTCCACCGCGTTCTCGATCCGGCCCGGGTCCTCGCGCAGCAGCCGCCACTGGTCCGGATGGCGGATCAGCGCGTCGATCGCGGTCGCGATGACCGTACGGGTGGTCTCCGCGCCGCCGTCGAGCAGCAGCAGCGCCTCGTTCGCCAGGTGGTCGTCGTCATAGGCGGCCCGGCCGGACCAGAGGGTCACCAGGTCGTCGGCCGGGCACTTGCGGCGCTCCTCGGCCAGGGCCAGCACGGCCTCGCCGAACTCGCCCGCCGCGACCGCGGCCTCGTGGGTGACGTAACGCAGGCCGCCGCCCGCCACGATCGTGCTCTCCGACCAGTGCTTGAGCCGCGGCCAGTCCGCGTCGGGGAAGCCGAGCAGCCAGCCGATCATGCGGGCGGGCAGCGGCGCGGCCAGAGCCGGTACGGCGTCCACGGTGCCCGTCTCCAGGGCCTGGTCGATCAGCTCGGTGACGACCTCGCGGACGCGGCCGGCGTAGCGTTCGTGGACGTGGCGCGGGGTGAAGCGGCGGTAGACGAGGCGGCGGTGCTCGGCGTGCTCGGGGTCGTCCATGCCGATCATCGACGGGTCGGACGGCAACTGGGGGCGGTAGCCGCCGGTGCTGGTCCACAGCCCGGGATCGCGTTCGATGGCCGAGATGTCGGCGTGCCGGGAGATGCCCCACAGCCCGTTCGCGGCGTCGTGGTGGACGGGGGAGTGGGCGCGCAGCCAGGCGTAGACGGGTGCGGGGTCGCCCGCGTACAGGGCGCCGTCGAGCAGGTCGGGGTTCATGTCGGGCCGGGACTCCCTCAGGTCGGGGTTCATGTCGGGCCGGGACTCCCTCAGGTCGGGGTTCATGTCGGGCCGGAACTCACTCAGGTCAGGCCAGCACTCCCTGGGAGCGCAGTTTCTCCGCCGCCTCGGCGCTCAGGCCCCAGGCGGACAGGTCGGCGAGCCGGGTGGCGGGCGAGAGGTCCTGGCCCGGCACGCCGAGCAGGCGCGGAGCGGGGACCGGCTGGCTGAGCCCGCCGACGTCGGCGAAGGCGCCTCTGGCCACGTTGTGCGGATGCCGTACCGCCTCCGCCATGGACAGGACCGGCGACACGCACGCGTCGGAGCCCTCGAACACCGCCTCCCACTCCGCCCGCGTCCGCGACCTGAACTCCTCGGCCAGGCGCGCCCTGAGCGCGGGCCACTGCTTCCTGTCGCCACGGTCCGGCAGGTCCGACAGCCCCATCCGCGTCACCATCGCCTCCCAGAACTGCGGCTCCAGCGAGCCGACCGCCAGGAACTCCCCGTCGGCCGTCTCATAGGTGTCGTACTGGGGGGCGCCCGTGTCCAGCAGGTTCGTGCCGCGCGGGCCCCAGAAGCCGCTCTGCACGCCGTGGTAGAACATCGCGAACAGGATCGAGGCGCCGTCGACCATGGCCGCGTCGATCACCCGGCCCTTGCCGGTGCGTTCCCGCTCGAACAGGGCGAGCAGGACGCCGTACGCGAGCATGAGGCCGCCGCCGGCGAAGTCGCCCAGGATGTTGATCGGCGGCGTCGGCTTGCCGCCCTCGCGGCCGAGCATCGACAGGATGCCGGAGATCGCGATGTAGTCGATGTCGTGGCCCGCGGTGGCGGCGAGCGGGCCGTCCTGTCCCCAGCCGGTCATCCGGCCGTAGATCAGCCGCTCGTTCACCGCGTGGAGGTCGTCGGGGCCGATGCCGAGCCGTTCCGCCACACCGGGCCGGAACACCTCGATCACCACATCGGCGTGCCCGGCCAGCTCCTTGAACGCGGCGACGCCCTCGGGCGACTTCAGGTCCAGGCCGATGGTGCGCTTGCCGCGGTCCATGACGTCCTTGCGCGGCTCGTCGGACACGGCGGCCACGCGATCGACGCGCAGCACGTCAGCGCCGTGGTCGGCGAGCATCATCCCGGCGAACGGCCCCGGCGCGAGCCCCGCGAGCTCCAGCACCCGGACCCCGGAGAGCGGACCCTGACGGCCTTCGGACATCGGCATCTCCTACGACTCGGCTGGCCCCAGTAGAACAACATTCGGTGACCTGTGGCAAGACGCCTTCCCGACCTTCAGGCAGACATACGCGAGGTATGGGAAACTTGCCCACTGTTCGGGTGGGTCTATAAGGGTTGGACATGGTTTCGGATAGCAACCGGCTGGTCGCCAAGCGCTACCAGTTACTGCGCGAACTGGGGCGGGGCGGTATGGGCGTGGTCTGGGAGGGCCGCGACACACTGCTCAACCGGCAGATCGCCGTGAAGGAAGTGCTCCTCCCCCCGGGACTGCCTCGGGCGGACCAGGAACGGCAGCTCCTCCGCACCGCCCGTGAGGCACGTGTGGCGGCGCGGTTGAACCACCCGTCGGTCGTCTCGATCTACGACGTGGTCGAGGAGGACGGCCGGCCGTGGATCATCATGGAGCTGGTGCGGTACCCGTCCGTGGAGGAGGTCGTCGCCACGTCCGGAGCCCTTCCGGTGCGGCAGGCGGCCGACGTGGGCCGGCAGGTCCTTTCGGCGCTGCGAGCCGCGCACGCGGAGGGGATCCTGCACCGCGACGTCAAGCCGAGCAACATCCTGCTCACCGACGACGGCCGGGCCGTGCTCACCGACTTCGGCATCGCCACCGCCGAAGGTGACGCGTCGCTCACCCAGACCGGGATGGTGACCGGCTCGCCGAGCTTCCTGGCTCCCGAGCGGGTGCGCGCGGCCGAGTCCGGGCCCGCCTCCGACCTGTGGTCGCTCGGCGCCACGCTCTACGCCACGCTGGTCGGCCGGTCGCCGTTCGAGCGCGGCGATCCCATGGCAACGCTGAACGCGCTGCTGAGCGACGAGCCGGACTACCGCCGGATCCCGCCGATCATGCACCCGGCCCTGCAAGGGCTGCTGCGCAAGGAGCCGCACGAACGGGTCAACGCCGAGCAGGCCGACGCGCTGCTGGCCGCCGTCGTCGCCGCCAAGCAGCCGAACAACGACCGGGTCGTGGTCGAGCCGAAGCAGCGCCGCGGCGGTGGTCGTACCCTCGTCGCAGTCGCTGCGGCGGCGGCGCTGGTGGTCGGGGGAGGCGGGTTCGCGTTCTTCAAGCTCAGCGGGGCGGCCGAAGGGGCGCCGGTCGTCACGACGAGCGCGATGGCGGTCAGCGCCGCGCCGAGCACGGCGACGCCCAGCGCCGAGACCAGCGAGACGCCCACCCCCACCCCGTCGCCCACCCGCACCAGGGTCGTGCCGACGGTACGGGCCTGGACGTCGCCCGACGGTTGGTCGATCATGCGGCCGGTGGGCTGGAAGGGCGCGCGCAAGGAGGCGTACACCGAGTGGACCCGCCGGGACCGGGCCGCGCACCTGGGCGTCGAGGCCGTCTACGTCAACCTCGACCCGAACCAGCTCATCCGCGACTCGCAGGAGACCTTCGAGCAGAACGCCACGGACCTCCAGACCCTGCGCCGCAGGGCCGTCACGCACCAGGGGACCAAGGCCGTGGAATGGGAGTTCACCTACACGGCGGGGGCGACCGGCGACGCGCCGTGGAGCACGCAGGGCACGAAGTATCACGAGGTCCGGCGGGCGGTGGCGATCGGCGACACCGCCTACATCCTGTCGTGGACGGCCACCGAGGCCCAGTGGAAACGAGACCAGGGGTTGATGCGGCAGGTGATCGCCAGCTTTACGGTGGCCGCATGAGTTCAACGTCGCCCTGGGACCTGCTCGCGCTGCCGCCGCTCCCCGAGGAGCTGCTGCGGCAGCTGCTCGCGCCGCTCGGCGACCGGGTGGCCGTGCGGGTGCCGCCGGTCCGTGACCGCGCCGCGCTCCTCGCCTCGCTGGCCGAGGCGGAGATCGTGCTCGGCGACTGGACGGCGCGGCTGGCGCTCGACGCGGAGGCGGTGGCCGCCGCGCCCCGCCTGGCCTTCGTCCAGCAGCCCTCGGTCGGTGTCGACGGCCACGACCTGACCGCCCTGGCCGCCGCGGGCGTGCCGCTGGCCAACACGGCGGGCGTCAGCGCGGTCGCGGTGTCCGAGTGGTGCCTGGCCGCCGCCCTGTCCCTGTCGCGCAAGCTCGCCGAGGCCGACGCCGCCGTCCGCGCGGGCCACTGGCCGCAGCAGAGCCTCCAGCCGCGCGAGCTGCACGGCCGGCAGGTCGGCATCGTCGGCTTCGGCCCGATCGGCGCGGCCTGCGCCCGGCTGTTCCGGGCGTTCGGCTGCGAGGTGTCCTACTGGACCCGCACCCCCCGCGAGGAGCCCGGCTACCAGGAGCTGGAGCCGCTGCTGTCCACCTCCGACGTGGTCGTCGTGGTGATCGCGCTGTCCGACGAGACCCGCGGCCTCATCGACCCCCGGCGGCTGAAGCAGGGGGCGTTACTGGTCAACGCGGCCAGGGGCGGGGTCGTCGACCAGGCGGCGCTGGCCGCCGCGCTCACCGGCGGTCATCTCGGCGGCGCCGCGCTCGACGTGTTCGACGTCGAGCCGCTGCCCGACGGCGATCCGCTGCGCGAGCTCGACGGGGTGCTGCTGTCGCCACACGCCGCCGGAGTGACGCCGGAGTCCACAGGACGCCTGCTCACGGCCACCATGGCGAACCTTACGGCGGCGCTGGACGGACGCGAGGTAGCGAATGTGATAAACGGTATATCTCCGATCATCCGCCGGAAGTTTAAGGGTTCGCCCACCGCGTAGGCATACGACCTGGCACGATAAACAGTTTTCGTGTCTTTAACGACCCCGGTCTGGTCGATGTCAGTCCAGGGAGATACCTTCTTCAGGACGATCTCTACCAGCTCAAGGGGGTGCTTCAGTGACGACGACGATGTCGACACACCAACGGGCAGTAGAGCACATCAGGCAGTCCTACGCGGAGCTCCCGGGGGACGCTTCGCCACGGCTGTCCAAGGCCACGTCCAACCTCTTCCGATTCCGCGACTCGGGCAAGACCGCCAAGCTCTCCGCCAGGGAGCTCGACGAGGTCATCAGCGTCGACCCGGTGACGATGACGGCCGAGGTCCAGGGCATGACGACCTACGAGCACCTGGTCGATGCCACGCTGCCGCACGGGCTCATGCCGTACGTGGTGCCCCAGCTCAAGACGATCACGCTGGGCGGCGCGGTGACGGGGCTCGGGATCGAGTCGACCAGCTTCAGGGACGGCCTGCCGCACGAGTCGGTCGAGGAGCTCGAGATCCTGACCGGCGATGGCCGCGTCGTCATCGCCCGCGACGACAACGAGCACCGCGACCTGTTCCGGACCTTCCCCAACTCCTACGGCACGCTCGGCTACGCCCTGCGCATCAAGATCAAGCTCAGGAAGGTCGAGCCGTACGTCAAGCTGACGCACGTCAAGTTCACCGACGCCGACAAGTGCATGCTGGCCCTGCAGGAGATCTGCGACAGCATGGAGCATGACGGGGAGCCCGTCGACTTCGTCGACGGCGTCTTCTTCGAGCCGGGGGAGCTCTACATCACGGTCGGCCGCTTCGCCGAACGCGCCCCCTACACCTCCGACTACACCGGCATGCGCATCTACTACCAGTCGATCAGGCAGCGCAACCGCGACTGGCTGACGATCCGCGACTACCTCTGGCGCTGGGACACCGACTGGTTCTGGTGCTCGCGTGCCTTCGGCGTCCAGCAGTCGGTGGTCCGCTCGCTGATGCCGCGCCGCTGGATGCGTTCCGACGTCTACCGGCGGCTGGTCGCGCTCGACCGGAAATACGGCGTGGTCGCGCGCATCGACCGGTGGCGTGGCCAGCCGGTCCAGGAATCGGTCATCCAGGACGTCGAGATCCCGGTCGAGCGGGGCGCGGAGTTCCTGGAGTTCTTCCACGACAAGGTCGGCATGACGCCGGTGTGGATGTGCCCGCTGCGGGCCTCGTCCCGCTGGCCGATCTACCCGATGGAGCCCGGCAAGCTGTACATCAACTTCGGCTTCTGGGGAATGGTGCCGCTGCCTCGGGGGCAGTTCGACGGTTACTACAACCGACTCATCGAAAACTCGGTGCACGAACTCGACGGGCACAAGTCGCTTTACTCGACCTCTTTCTACGCCCGTGAGCAGTTCTGGCAGCTGTACAACGGCGATGCTTACTGGCCGGTCAAGCAGGAATACGACCCGAACGGCCGAATGCTTGACCTGTACGACAAGTGTGTACGGGGAAGGTGAGCAGATGGCTCTCGCATCCATCTTTGAGAAGATCGTTGGCTCGGAAGCCAACATCGCGTTCATGGCCTACGACGGCAGCAAGGCGGGACCCGACGGTGCGGACCTCGCCCTTGAGGTCAAGTCCCCGATAGCGGTCGCCTACCTCGCCCAGGCGCCCGGAGAGCTCGGCCTGGCCAGGGCCTACATCTCCGGCCACATCGACATCCACGGCGACATGTACACCCTGCTCGACCGCATGTGGAACATCACCACCAACGACCTGACGACCTCGGAGAAGCTCGCGGCCGTCCGTTCGCTGGGCCTGAAGCCGCTGCTCATGCGCGTCCCGGCGCCGCCGCAGGAGATCCGGTCGAGCACCCTGGCCAAGCTCGGCTCCCGGCACGCCAAGCAGCGTGACGCCGAGGCGATCCACCACCACTACGACGTCTCCAACCGCTTCTACGAGTGGGTCCTGGGCCCGTCCATGGCCTACACCTGCGCCGTCTTCCCCTCGGAGGAGTCGACGCTGGAGGAAGCGCAATACGCCAAGTTCGACCTGGTGGCCCGCAAGCTCGGCCTCGAGCCCGGCATGCGGCTGCTCGACGTCGGCTGCGGCTGGGGCGGCATGGTCATGCACGCCGCCAAGCACTACGGCGTCAAGGCCCTCGGCGTCACCCTCAGCAAGCAGCAGGCCGAATGGGCGCAGAAAGCGATCATCGACGCCGGGCTCCAGGACCTGGCCGAGGTCCGCTTCATGGACTACCGCGACGTGGCCGAGACCGGCTTCGACGCGGTCAGCTCCATCGGTCTCACCGAGCACATCGGCAAGCACAACCTCCCGTCCTACTTCTCGTTCCTGAACAGCAAGCTCAAGGCGGGCGGGCGGCTGCTCAACCACTGCATCACCCGGCCGACCGGCACCGAGAAGACGTTCAACAAGGGCGGCTTCATCAACCGCTACGTCTTCCCCGACGGCGAGCTGGAGTCGGTCGGCTACCTGGTCAGGCAGATGGAGGACCTCGGCTTCGAGATCCGCCACGAGGAGAACCTCCGCGAGCACTACGCCAAGACGCTCCGCCACTGGTGCGACAACCTCGACGCCAACTGGGCCGATGCGGTGCAGGAGGTGGGCATGGGCACCGCCCGCGTCTGGGCGCTGTACATGGCCGGCTGCATCGTGGGCTTCGAACGCAACAAGGTGCAGCTGCACCAGGTGCTGGGGGTCAAACTCGACTCGGAGGGTCGCGCCGGGGTGCCGCTGCGACCGTCGATCGACTGGCCCTAGAGCTTTCCGGTGTGAGGGGTTCTGGTCGACCCCTCACACCAAAGGCCCACCCCTTACCCGTCTGGGTGGTTGGCCGTCTGATGCCCGCCCGCCCACAACGGCCCTTCGCTCCGGACGCTCTCCCAGGCGGCTGAATGACCTCGCTCCGCTCGGACGCCTTTTTGAACGCTTCGCCGGGCTGGCTGGACACGTCGACCAGGACAAGATGGGTCACCGGAAATTCGGGGCCGACCCGGGAGCCGGTGTTGTAGCCCTGCACTTGCGTCATCGGCGGATCCCGAGCACCTGACGGGATGCGTTCTCGCCCTGCTCGCCGCCCTCTGATCGGAGTGGACGCGCGGCGGCTCCACGGATTGCGCGTCTCAGGCAGCGCGATCCGATTGATCGTCCTCGTCCGGCCATTCGTTCTGGAGATAGAGGCGTACGAGCGCGGCATGGGACAGCGGCGTCCTGGGATCCGTGACCTCGCCGTTGGTGGTGTAGTCGAGCAGCACAACCTCCTGCTCGTCAGTGAGGTCGCGGAGGCGCTCGATCAGGTCGGTGGTCTTGTTCTCCAGGACCCATCGGTAGGCGGGCAGGTAGATGTGCCGTCTTGCCGTCTCGTACCCCAGCAACCGCTCCCCACGTAAGCCATCGCGGTGCCCGCGCACTTGGCCGTATCTGCGGACGGTGCGCTTGAGACCGGCCATGGTGGTGATGTCCAGCTTGGTGAGGTCGACGTCCATGGTTTCGAAGACCTTGAGTGCCTGCCAGATTCCTTCGACCGACTGACCGGTGACGCCGTGCGTCCGCGGCACCGGGATGCCGCCGTGCGGATAGAACGGGCTCAACCGCACCCATGGCTCAGCCGCCTTGGAGGTCACGTCGATGATCTGCGCTCCGGGAAAGGCCTTGGCGAGCGAGGCCGCCGAACGACGACGGCCGGCGATCCGGATCGGCACGAGGACATCCCTTCCGAACTCTTGGCGGCAGAGCCCAGCATGCCCGACGGCGCCGACAATTCCGGAAGATCATCAGTCCCGGGGGGGCGAGTCCGAGCCCGATGAGTCGAATGCCGGCGGAGAAGCTGGTCGGTCATGACGGCATGCCGGTCGGATTGTTGGCCAGCACACAGGCAACGGGCGGGTCGAGCTCCAGCATCTCGACCCGGAGCTGGGTGAAGCCGGCCTGGGTGAGCAGGTCCTGGAGCTCTTGGGCGGCCCGGGCCGTGGTGTCCCGGGTGGCGCCGGGGGAGCGAGGCTGGCTGACGAGCGCGATGCGTCCTGCCGGGCGGAGCAGGCCGCGCAGCTCGCGAAGCCGTTCCACCGGGTCGGGCCAGAACCCTGCGGAGTTGACGGCGAGGATGGCATCGAGCGGGTCGCCGAAGCTCGGCAGCTGCTCCACGGAGGCATGCGTGAGGTGCACGCGATGGGCGCGGATGGCGGCGGCGTTGCGACGGGCGGCGTGCCGGACCATGGCCTGCGAGTGGTCGATGCCGAAGACGTGGCCCCGGGTGGCGCGGCCGGCGAACTCGGCGATGGCGATGCCGGGACCGAAGCCGATCTCCAGCACCCGGTCGGTGGGCCGCACGTCCAGCAACGACACCGCCCAGATGTTGCGCCGCCGGTTGGAGGGGCGAAGGGCGAACATCCAGCCGTTCGCCCACCCGACGATGCCCCGGGGGCGATGGGCCTGGCCCACCAGGTATCTGATCACGCGTTGCTTGAGAGACGTACCTGCTGTCTGCATGATCGCCAGTCAACGGCTTCAAGTACGCTTGAAGTCAAATGGACGAGCAGCTGACGATCGGTGAGCTGGCGGCCCGCACCGGTGTCGCCACCTCCGCCCTGCGCTACTGGGAGGAGCTCGGCCTGCTCCCGGCACCGGCCCGGGTCGCAGGCCAACGGCGTTATGCGCCATCGGCGGTCGGGCTGGTCGGTGTGGTGGTGATGCTGAGAGATGTCGGTTTCACGCTGCGGGAGATCAAAGCGTTCGTCGCGTCTCGTTCGCCGGCCGGCGACGGGTGGCGGGAGCTGTACCAACGCAAGCTCGCCGAGCTGGATCAACGGATCGCCCAGGCCCAGGTGGCACGCACTGCCATCGCCCACGGCCTGGCCTGCCCGCACAAGGACATCCTCGAGTGCCCCAACTTCACGGGCGGGGTCGCGGCGCATCTGGCGGGATCTTCTCTCGAAGAGGCTCACGAACAGATTCATTCGCACTGACCTTGCCGTAGGGACAGGCGGCCGCACCGTCGGCGCGACATCATCACGGGTGACGGCTCACGTCGACGACCGCCGCCACGCCCACCCATATGTTCCTGTCCGTCATCGTGGGTCGTGTCGTCGTCGGTCAGTCGCGCCGGTGCCGTGGCAGCAGCAAGCTGACCACCGCGATGGCCACGCCGAGCCCACTCGCCATGAGGAAGACCCGGTCGTAGCCGGCGGCCAGGGAACTCCGGCCGGCCTGGGTCGCGGCGCCGGCGGCCGTCGCGAGCACCGCGAGGCCTACCGACCCACCTACCTGGTTGGCGGTTTGGGCCAGGCCGCCGATGATCCCCGCATCGCCCTCGGGAACGTCGGCGGTCGCCGCGGCCATGAGGGTGGGGAAGGTCAGCCCGATGCCGACCGCGATGAGCAGCGTAGGCCCGAGCACGCTGGTGACGTAGCCGCTGTCGGCGTGGGCCTGGGCCAGCCAGCCGAAACCGGCCAGGAAACAGCCGCAGCCGGCCAGCACCAGAGGGCGCACACCGGTCCGCGGCAGCAGGGCGGCGGCCCATCGTGCGATCACCATGAACGTCACCGCCGCGGGCGTCTGCCCGAGCCCGGCTTGAAGCGCGCTGAAGCCGAGTACGTTCTGCAGGAACAGCGAGGTGAAGTACCACATCGCGATGGCGATGCCGCCGAACAGCAGCAGCATGCCGCTGCCGACAGCGACGCCCCGGATTCTGAACAGCCGCAGCGGCATCATCGGCTGGGCGGAGAAACGCGCCTCCACCACGGTGAAGACGACGAGCAGGAGCAGGCCCGCCACGACCGGCCCGACGACCAGCACGGACGTCCAGCCATGATCGGCGCTCCGCATGACCCCGTAGATCAGCGCTGCCAGCCCCGCCGTCCCCGTGACCGCGCCAGTGAGGTCGAGCGGTTCCCGCCGGCCGGTTCGCGCGCCGGCCAGCGACATCATGGCCACGACGATCAGCACCACGCCGATCGGTACGTTGATCAGGAAGACCCACCGCCACGACAGGCCGGTGGTGATGGCACCGCCCGCGACCGCGCCGGCCATTCCCCCCACACCGCCCGAGGCGGACCATGCGCCGAAGGCCCGGGCACGCGCGTGCTCCTCGGTGAAGCCGGTGTTGATCACGGCCAGCGTGGCCGGGGCCAGCATGGCGGCTCCCACACCCTGCGCGACGCGTGCCGCCACCAGGATCTGCGGCGCGGTCGCCAGGCCGCCGGCCAGACTCGCGACGGAGAACAACAGCAGCCCGGCGACCAGCATCCGGCGCGGGCCGAACAGGTCGGCGGCGCGGCCGCCCAGCAGCATGAAGCCGGCGAAGGTCAGCAGGTAGCCGTTCACCACCCAGGCCAGGCCGGTGGGCGTGAAGCCGAGGTCCTCGCGGATCGACGGCAGGGCGACGTTGACGATGGACGCGTCCAAGATCACCATGAACTGGCAGGCACACGCCAGCGCCATGATCATCCAGGCGGGGCCGGCGTGTGGCCTGGCCCGCTGAGGTGCGGTGCGGGTGTCTTTCACGACTTCCTCGCTGCTCACGCGGTCTGGGAGGTTGTTCCGGCCAGGCTTCCGCGGGCGTTCCCGTCGCCTGCGGAAGCCTGGCTTCCTCTCAGCCGGATCGTGATCTGAGCCAGCCGCCGTCCCTGGTACCTGGCCGCTTCCAGCGCCGCGGCGTCCGGGCCGTCTCCGGTCGGGCCGGTCACGTACGACGTGCCATAGGGGTTGCCGCCGGCGGCGTACACGGCCGGATCGGTGAATCCGGGCGGGACGATCAGCGCCCCCCAGTGGTAGAACACGTTGCCCAGTGACAAGATCGTGGCCTCGCTGCCGCCGTGCCGGTTGAACGCCGAGGTGAAGGCCGTCACCGGCTTGTCGGCCAGCCCGCCTTCCCGCCACAGCCCGCCGGCCTGGTCGATGAACTGCTTGAGCTGCGCCGCCGGCGCGCCGAACCGGGTCGGCGTGCCGAACGCGAACGCGTCGGCCCACGCCAGGTCCTCGACCGAGGCCTGGGCGATCGATGTGGTGGCGTCGGCGTGCTGCCGCCACTGCGGGTTCTGGGCGATCGCGCTGTCGGGTGCCAGTTCGGCGACCCGCCTCAGCCGTACCTCGGCCCCCGCTGAGGCGGCGCCCTCGGCGACGGCCTGCGCGAGGGCGTGCACCGTTCCTGTCGCGCTGTAGTAGATGACCGCGACCTTCACCGTCATGTTCGGCTCCTCGATGTAAGATTAGTTATGTGGATAAATATTATGCGCATAACTAACTTGTCAAGGAGGCCCCATGGACTTCGACCAGGCCGACGCCCTCAACCAGGCCATTCGCCTGCTGAGCCTGCGCCACCGGGCCAGGGCCGCGGCGCTGCTGGACCCGCTCGGCCTGCATCCCGGGCAGGAGGCGCTCCTGCTCGCGCTCGCCCGTACCGGCCCGCGAACCCAGACTCAGCTCAGCGAGGCGCTCGGCTGCGAGCCGCCCAGCATCACGGTCATGACCCGCAAGCTCGAGGCCGCCGGCCACATCCGCCGCGAACCCGCTCCCGCCGACAAGCGCGCCAGCATCGTCGAACTCACCGACAGCGGCAAAGCCCTGGCCGACCAGGTCAAGCGGCTATGGTGCGCCCTGGCGGAGGAGACCGTGACCGGCCTGCCCGCTGAAACGGTGGCCGAACTACCCGGCATCCTCCGAACCTTGACCGGCAACGTGGATACCAGGCGTCCCCGCAACCCACACGGCGCCGGCCCGGAATCGTGACGAACCGAGCGCGTCGGCGTGGGCCCGCTGTCTGATTGTCGTCAGCGGAACCGGCGGAAGAACTCCCGCACATCGTCGACCAGGAGGTCGGGTGCCTCCATGGCGGCGAAGTGCCCGCCGCGGCGATCGCACACATCCGAGACCTCACCGCAGCCATCGACTGACTTAGATCACTTCCCGGAGCACGTCGTCGACCGGTGTGGCGCTCACGCCGAGGATCTTCTCGGTCTCGGAGTAGTCGATGACGAACGGGTGGCCGGGCTTGGTGAGCACTTCGTGGAATTCGGCCCAGAACGGCTCAGTGAAGGCGAGCAGGGCCAGATCGCGTTCGGTCAGCTCTTCCATCCGAGGCTTCGGCGCCCCCGCGAGCTCGGCGAGCCGCCCGGCCAGTTCCCGCACCGACAGGGTCGAGGTGGGTGCGTGCCAGGCCCGGCCGTACGCCTGCTCGTCGCGGCCCGCGGCGACCAGCGTGCGTGCGGTGTCGCCGATCGCCGAGTAACTGTGCGGCAGGTCGAGTTCCTGCGGGACCAGGGCGAGCCGGCCGTCGAGAACCTGCCGCTGCACCATGAGACTGAACACCGAGAACGCGCCGGCGCCGTAGAACTGACCGGCCCGCACCTCGGTGACCTTCACCCCCGAGGCGGCGGCTTCCTCCCAGACGAGCGCCCTGGCCCGGCCCTTGCGCCCGGTCGCGGTCAGTGGGAAGTCCGGCCTGAGCGGCCCGTCCACCGGCCCGTAGGCGTAGAGGTTGCCGAGCATGACGTAGGCGACGCCCGTCCGCCGCACCGCGGTGAGCAACGACGCCGACAGGATCGGAAACTGCTCGGGCCAGGTGTGGTACGGCGGCGCGGCGGTGGTGAACAGCGTGGTGGCCCCCTCCGTCAACTGGGTGAGCCGATCCGTGTCGGTCGCGTCCGCGGCGACCTTCTCGATGAGCGGGTGCTCGGGCCCGCCGCCGGTTCGGCTGATCATTCGTACCTGCTCGCCGTCCTCGGCCAGCAGGAGAGCGGTCTTCGACGCGGTGGCCCCGCGACCCACGATCACGTGAAATTTCATGATGACAACGGTGCCGACTGGCGGCCTCGTAGCATAGTGGCCGGAATGCCGACTATCCGGAGGATCTGGCCATGCACCGCGTCGCCGCAGTCGTCGTGCCCCCCGTGCTGAGCTTCGACGTTTCGATCCCGCTCATGGTGTTCAACAGCGTTCCCCACTATGAGGTGCGCGTCTGTACGGCGCGGCCCGGCCCGATGCCGACTGTCGGGGGCCCTGACATCGTGGTGACGGATGGCCTGGACACGGTGGAGGGCGCCGACACGGTGCTCGCCGTCGGCAGCGGCGGCGAGCAGGCTCCCGTGGAGACCCTCGACGCCTTGAGGAAGGCTGCGGACCGCGGCGCACGAATCGCCTCCCTGTGCACGGGTGCGTTCGTACTGGCCCAGGCCGGCCTGCTCGACGGGCGCCGCGCCACCACCCACTGGGGGCTGGCCGCCGACCTCGCCATCCGTTTCCCCTCGATCGATGTTCAGCCCGACCTCCTCTTCGTCGAGGACGGCGGCATCTTCACCTCCGCGGGGGCCGCCGCCGCCATCGACCTGTGCCTGCATCTGGTCAGGGTGGACTACGGCGCGGCGGTCGCCAACGCGGCCGCGCGGCTCGCGGTCGTCCCTCCCGTACGGCCGGGTGGCCAGGCGCAGTTCATCGAGACCCCGCTGCCTCCCGAGCGCGGCACCTCACTCGCCCTCACCCGGGCCTGGGCCCTCGCGCACCTCGATCGCCCGCTCACCCTGGCCGATCTGGCCGGTCACGCCAGGACAAGCGTCCGGACCCTGACCAGGCGCTTCCACGCGGAGACCGGGTTGAGCCCGCTCCAGTGGCTGCTGCACCGGCGCATCGACCGGGCCAGAGAGCTGCTGGAGACCACCGAACTGCCCATGGACCAGGTGGCGGAGAAGAGCGGCCTGGGCAGTGCGGATTCCCTGCGCAAGCACATGGCCGACCGGGTCGGGCTCACTCCCAGCGCCTATCGCGCGAGCTTCACCCGGATGCCCACTGCCACGTCCCCCTGAGCCCGGCCGTTGAGTAGCGACGCGATGACGAACCCGCCCAGCTCCCCGCCGACGATCTACTCAGGGGAGGCGCCAGTTCGCCGTCCACAGGCGAGCTCCGGTGCGGCGGTCGAGGCGGCGGAGGAATGACAGGACACCGGACGCGCCGGTCGCCCAGGTGTAGCCGGGCTTGTCGAGGTCGTTGCCGGTGAAGACCGGTGCGGAGAACTCGCCGCCAGCGCGCATCAGCATCAGCTCGACGACCTCCTCGGCGCCCCGCCAGTAGCCGTCGTCGCCGGTGGCCATCGCCAGGTCGATCAGTGCCTCGCCGATGCCCGCCAGGCCGCAGCACTGGGACACCACCCACGCCTGCGGCGCGATGGCCAGGCTCGCGCGGGCGCCACGCTCGGCCAGGTCGAGGTAGTGGTCGTCGCCGTACGCGGTGGCCGCGTGCGCCAGCGGGCCGAGGATGCCCGAGACCCCCTGGCACCAGGACGCGCCCATGGCCTTGGCGTCCGGCCCGGCGAGTTCGCCGAGCATGGCCTCGGTGGCGATGGCCAGCGATGCGAAGCGTTCCCTGGCGGCCTGCCCGGCTGCGTGGTCGCCGGTGGCCTCGTGGTAGGAGAGCAGGAACTCCGCGCAGCCGGCGGCGCCGTGGGCGAAAGCCATCTCCACGTTCACCCCCGAACCGGCCTGGGCCGGTGCCACCGCGTCCTTGGAGTCCGTCACCTCGCCGGAGACGAGCAGCCTGGCGCATTCGGCGGCCACTTCCAGGTGGCGCGGATCCTGCTCCAGCGCGGCCAGCGAGAGGTGTCCCGCGCCGATCCCGGCGACGCCGTGCGCCTGGTCCGCGCGCTGCTCGCCCTCCAAGACGATCGGCCCGGGGTCCGGCAGTTCGGGGACGGCGGTCAGCCGCGCGGCGGCGAGGAACAGTGCCGTTCCGGTTCGGCCGAAGTAGAGCGCCGGCGGGAGCGCGGTGGGCGGCATGACGCGGGCCGTCCAGCGAGCCAGGTCGGCGGCGACGGCCTTGGCCTCGGGGTGGTGCAGCAGCTCCATGCCGACCCCGGCCGATCCGCCGTAGACGTTCGTCACCGGCGGGCTCGCCGTGCGGTCCGCAGGGCCGTCCATCAGGCCCTCGGCGAACCGTACGCACGCGCGGGTGGTGTGGTCCAGGACCCGCGACAGCAGATCGCCGGTGAACCGCACCCCGTCAGACCGCGACACGGTACGGCCCGGTCGCCCGACGCCGACGCCGGCTCCGGCTCCGGCCCCGGCCCGCAGGTCGGCCGCGGCGGCCACGCGCTCCTCGGCGTCGAGGCTCAGCAGACGAGGCAGCAGCCCGATGATGCCCGTCGTGACGCCGGGGAACATCCGCGCCAGGCAGATCACCGTCCGTTCGACGTTCCGGGCCTGGTCGGAGTCGATCATGATGGGGTTCATCCCGGTCGCCGCGAAGAACAGCGTCGCCCCGAGCGAGAAGTAGTCGTCGGCGGGTTCGGAGGAGCGGTCCGCCTGCTGGCCGGGCACGCTGTAGCCGCGGCTCCACCCGGGAAGTTGCAGCCCCTCGTACCTGCTGTTGCCGAAGTCGATCAGCGTGCAGCGGCCGTCCTCGCCAAGCACCACGTTCTTGGGGGAGAAGTCCCTGACGACGACGCCGCGCGCGTGCACGGCGTCCAGCACCTCCAGCAGCCGGCCCGCCAGCGCGGTGAGGTCCCTGCCGCCGCCGTCATCGGCGAGGGTGAAACGGCCCTGCTCGCCGACGAACCGGTTGAGGTCCAGGCTGCCGGCATCGGTCATGACGAGGAACTCGTCGTCGCCGTGCCGGAAGTGGTCGATCGGAGTGGGGACGCCCGCGACGCCCTCCAAAGCCTTGAGGATGCGCAGCTCGTTGCGCAGGTACATGCGAAGGTCCCAGCCTTCGGCGTTCTCGCCCACGTAGGCGCGGGACTCCTTGACCACGACCGGTCTGCCGTCGGCGTCTTCGGCCCGGTAGACGTTGCCGCGCGGGCCGCGCGCGACGCCGGACGTGAGGCGGTACCGGTTGCCGATCAGCTTGACGGGCGCCTCGCCGGCGTCCGGCCCGGCGGTGCTCTCCTGGGACGGCCTGGCGGTGCTCTCCCGGGACGGGCCGGGGGCGCCGCCCTGCGGGCGGAACGGGTCGGTCGCCCACGGCGGGCAGGTGAACTCGGGTCCTGCCGCGCCCGGCAGGTGCTCGCCGTCGGGGCCGACGATGATCAGCTCGAAGTCGCCGTTCTCGTCGACGCGGTACTGCGGAGCGAAGGGGGCGTACCGGTAATAGACCGGCGCGTCGGGGCGTACCCGGCGATCGCTGACGATGCGCGGCGCGGCCAGCCCCGCCAGTGCCTCGGCCAGCCGGTGACCGAGGGGGACGACCTCGTCCGGCTGTGGGTAGACGGTGATGGCCTTGCCGACCGCGCCCGGGTCGAGGTCTCCGGAGTTGAGTTCCGCGAGCTTGTCGGGCGAGAGGGCGACCTTGAAGTCGCAGGACACGCCGGCCAGGACGGGCAGGACCCGGTCGAGCGTGGCGGCCAGGGTGCCGGGACGGGCGGAGACGTGCAGCTTCCAGCCCTGGTTGGGCGTCGTCGCACGCGGGTCGTGAACACTGACCCAGGTGTCGCCCTCGTAGATTTCCCTAGTATTCGACTCGGCAAAATGGGTAAGGGTGACAACCACATTTACTGTCAACGGGAAAACCCTTCTGCGCCGGAGCGGCCGGATGCTCGAAGAAAGGCCACCGGAAGTGCGCCGATGGCCTTTCCGCCGCGTTACGGAACAAGTCGTGCGTCGCCGCAGACACCGAACGCGTTACCGCGTGATTACACGATCGAAGGGCAGCAAGGGAACGTCGAGCACACGGTGCGCTTGCAGGTGTTGACGCAAGCCTGCGGGCCGTGGAGCAGCGCGGTGAGCTCGCCTTCGAAGTCGATGGCGAGGTCCTCGTACTCCACAACGCCGGCGTCGCGGGGCTCAAGGGTGAGAACGGACATGAGGGCTCCTTCCTTGGCCACCGGTAGGTGGCCGATGGTGGATTCGAGCCTCGGGAACGGCACCGGGTAGGCGCCGTTACCCGCGCCCTGACCGCGATAGGAATCGCCTGTCGCGGCCAAACGGACGCATTATGTGCATATTTCACCAACCATGTCCAGACGTCACTCAACAAGAGCCAGGTCGCACCACCTTCGGGACAAATCATTTACAACTGGGCTTTACATGGATACATCGGTCACCTAGATTGGCCGGGTGATCAACCGGCCGCCCGCATGAAGTCGTTCTGGAAGAAGCGAACCCCGGACGCTCCGGCGGACAGGTCGGGGCTGGCGGTCGCCTACTGGGAGAGCCACGACGACGAACTCCTGACGGCGAGCCTGTCGAAGATCGCGCGCCGCCTGCCGTACCTGGTGATGTCCGCGTTGCGGATGGCATGGGAGGCCCACCGCCGCGACACGATCATCGCGCTGGCCGGGAACCTGGTGGCCGGCGTCTTCACCGTCTACGGCCTGGTCGCGACATCCGACGTGCTCGCCTCGCTGTTCGCCGGCGGGCCGACGCCCGAGCGCGTCCGGGCGGCGCTGCCCTCGCTGGCGCTCGTCGCGGCCGCCGCCGGGCTGCGCGGGGCGTTGGTGACCGCCGCCACCTGGGCCCAGGCGCGGCTCAAGGTACAGGTCGAACGGCTGGCCGAGACCCGGCTCTTCGAGCTGACCACCCAGGTGGAGCTGACCGCGTTCGACGACGACGAGTTCCACAACGCGATGCGCAGGGCCCGCGACAGTGGCGTGCCCGACGCCGCGGGCGTGGTCGAGGCGACGGTCGCCGTGATCGGCGGAGCCGTCGGCGTGCTGGCCTCGGCCGTGGCGCTCGGCCTCATGCACCCGCTCCTGACGCCGCTGTTGCTGGTCACGGTCGTGCCCGCGGGCTGGGCAGCCGTACGGGCGGCACGCCTGCAGTACCAGGCGTACTACCGGCTGTCGGCCGCGCGGCGGCGCAAGTTCATGCTGTCGGACCTGATGGCCGAACGGCTGCCCGCCGCCGAGGTACGCGCGTTCGCGCTGCGCGACTTCCTGCTGGGCGAGTACGGGAACGTCGCCGACCTCGAACAGGACGTGCAACTCGACGTCGCCCGTCGCCGTGCCGTCACCAAGGCCGCCGGCGACCTGCTGACCGGCGCCGCGACCGTCGCCGTCTACGCCGCGCTCGCCGGGCTGCTGGCCGTCGGCGTCATCCCGCTCCCGGTGGCGGGCGCGGCCGTGCTGGCCATCCGCGCCGGCCAGATGTCACTCGCCGGGTTGGTGCAGATGATGAACCGGCTGTACGAGGCGGGCCTCTACTTCGGCGACTACCTGTCGTTCCGCGCGCTGGCCGCCTCGCACGTGCGACAGCCATCCGGTACGGAGGCGCCGGAACCGTCCGGGCGGCTGACCGCCGACCAGGTGACCTTCAGCTACCCGGGGGCGAGTGGTCCCGCGCTCACCGGGATCAGCGTCTCGGTGGGGTTCGGCGAGGTCATCGCGCTGGTCGGCGAGAACGGCTCCGGCAAGACCACGCTGGCCAAGCTGCTCGCCGGGCTGTACCGGCCGGACTCGGGGACGATCCGCTGGGACGGCGCCGACCTGGCCGACCTCGACACGCGCGGGCTCATCTCGGTGATCGCCCAGGACCACACCCGGTGGCCGCTGACCCTCCGCGAGAACATCCTCATGGGCCGCCCGCTGGACGAAGAGCGCCTGGCCGCCGCCGCGGCCGCGGCCGGGGCCGACGAGGTGGTGGCCGGGCTGGCGCACGGGTACGACTCGCTGCTCGACCAGCGCTTCCGAGGCGGCCACGATCTGTCGGGCGGGCAGTGGCAGCGGATCGCCGTGGCCCGCGGCTTCTACCGCGACGCCGCCCTGGTGATCTTCGACGAGCCGACCTCCGCACTGGACGCGCGCGCCGAACACGCCCTGTTCGAGCGCATCCGCAAGCACGCCGACGGCCGCTCCATCGTCCTCATCACGCACCGGCTCGCCAGCGTCCGGTACGCCGACCGCATCTACGTCCTCGACCACGGGCGGGTGGCGCAGCAGGGCACGCATGCCGAGCTGATGGAGGAGGGCGGCTCCTACGCCGACATGTACACCCTCCAGGCCCAGGCCTACCGGGAGGCGGTCACATGACCACTTGGCGTGATGCCCGGGCGGTCCGGTGATTGTTCTGGCGTCGGCCTATGCGGCTCTGATCGCGGTGCTGCTGTACGCGGCCGTGAGCAAGGCTCGTGACCTGCCGGGATTCGCCGCCGATATCGCGGGTTACCAGCTGATCCCGCAGCGGCTCACGCTCGCCGCCGCCGTCGCGGTGGTGAGTGCGGAGCTGGCGGCGGCCGGGCTGCTCACCGCGCCGGCCACCCGGCGCTGGGGCGCACTCCTCGCGGCGGTGCTGTTCGCCGCCTTCCTCGCTGCGATGGCGTCCGTGCTGCGGCGCGGGCTGAGCGTCGGCTGCGGCTGCTTCGGCGATCGCGACCTCGTCGGCCCCGCCACCGTGACCCGTACCGGCCTGCTCGCGGCGCTGGCGGTCATGGCCGCCGTCGCGGGCCCGTTCCCGTTCAGCTTCGTCCACCTGCTGGTGGGAGCGGCGTACCTCGCGCTGACCTTCTTGCCGGCCCGGCTGATCGGAGCAGCGGAGCGCAGCCGCGTCGGCCCTCGTCCCGGCACTCACTGGGACGTGACCCCACAGGCCCTCACCGCTGAAAAGCTCGGCATCCTGTACGCGTTGATCGCGCCGACATGTGGTGTCTGCAGCGCCATGCTGCCCGCCTTCGTCGCGGCGGAGCAGGTGGACGTCGTCCTGGTGAGCGCCGCGGAGGAGGGGCAGGTCCGCGACTACCTGGCCGCGCACGAGGTCGAGTTGCCACTGGTCATCGATCCGGGGGTGTTCGATCGTCACGGCATCCCGTGGCCGCCGTACGCCGTGCTGACAGACCGGCAGGGCGTCGTCCTGGCGGCAGGCGGCGCGGCCGAGCCCGGCGCTCTCGACGCCCTGCTTGGCAACCTCCCCCGCGTGACCTAAAGGTCGGTATCAAGCAGGGCGATCGCGTCCAGTACGTCGGTCACCTCGTGGTCCGCCCCCGGGGACAGCCCGGGGGACAGGCCGCGGTCGATCCAGATCGTGCGCAGGCCCGCACCACGTCCGCCCGCCACGTCCTTCTCCACGTCGTCGCCCACCATCCAGCCGCCGTCCGCCAGTGTGGTGCCGCAGTGCTGGGCGGCGATCTCGAACAGTTCGGGCGCCGGTTTGCGGACGCCCTCGGCGTCGGAGATGGCCCAGCCGTCGACCCGGTCCACCAGGCCGCTGTGGTGGATCTTGCCGGACTGGTTGTCGGTCATGCCGTTCGTCACGATGCCCACCATCCAGCCGGACAGGCGCAGCCGATCGAGGGACTCGAGTACGGCGGGGCGGCAGGTGACGAGCTGCGGCAGGCGTTCGCGGTAGCCGCGCCACAGCGAGTCCGCCGACTCGGCGAGCGCGAACCGCTCGCGGACGCGGGTGAAGAAGGTGCTCATCGGTAAGGAGCCGTCGGCGTCCAGCTCGATCATCCACGCCACGTCCTCCGAGCCCAGCCCCCTGTCGGCGGCGAACTCGGCGGCCCAGCGACGGAAGGCGTCGAGGCGGTCGATCAGGGTGTTGTCCAGGTCGAAGAGCGCTAACACAGGTCAGCCCTTTCTGCTGTTGACGAGCTCGTCCGTCGCCTCCTGATAGGCGGCCGAGGCCCGGTGGAAGAAGTCGAACAAGATCGCTGACTCCTCCTCAGAATAGCCACTCAGCAGCTCGCCGAGCCGCCGCCGGGTGCCGGCCAGGACCTCGTCCAGGGACTCCGGCTGGCCGGCCGCCTCCACGATGACCTTGCGCCGGTCCGCCGGATCCTGGACCCGTCGGACATTCCCTCCCTTTTCCAGGCGGTCGATCAGGCGGGTGGTGGCGCCCGTGGTGAGGCCCGTCTGGGCGGCCAACTCGCCCGACGTGAGCGGGCCCGCCAGGTCGAGCAGATTGAGCGCGTAGTAGTCGGTCGCGTTCAGGCCGGCCGCCTCGGCGCTCGCCAGGCTGTTGAGCACCATCGCGCTCAGGTAGCGGCGGAAGACCGCGCTCGGGTCTGTTGACACGGAGAATCCTCTTCTCTAATCTAATATCTGCAAGTAAGCAGATAAATCTTCAATGCAGACACTGCATTGAGTAAGCTATCAGAGGGGTAGAGGATGAACACCACGCGCGACGCCCAGCAGGCCATCCGGGAGCTGTTCACGGCCATGGAGGACGCCTGGAACCGGGGCGACGGCAACGCCTACGCCGCCTGCTTCACGCAGGACGCCAGCTACACGGCGTTCTTCGGCACCGTCTACCGTGGCCGCGCCGACATCGCGGGCGGGCACCAGGCGCTGTTCGACAGCGTGCTCAAGGGCACCACGATGTTCAACGAGATCGTCGAGGTCCGCTTCTACGGCACTGACACGGCCGTCGTGCTCGGCCGGGGCGACGTGGGCAAGAAGCGGCCGGGCAAGCTGCCCAAGGTGCAGACGTACACGCTGGTCCGCGACGCCGACGGCCAGTGGCGCATCGCCGCCTTCCAGAACACCAAGCGCAACCGGCTGATGGAGGGCTTCACGTTCAAGGTCACCCCGGCCGCGGCGCCGCGCCGGTCATGAGATCAACGGATGTGTGCCCGGTCGTCACTCACCGTCCACCTTGCCGGTCTAGCGTTCCCGGCATGCTGACGCGCAGATTATTCGCGAGTGCCCTGGCCGTCCTGACCGGTGGTACGGTCGCCGTCGTGCTGCTCCAGCCCCACGCCGCCACGGCCGAGCGCCGCGCCCAGGCCCCCGTCGTCATCGGTCACCGCGGCGCCAGCGCCCACCGTCCCGAGCACACGCTGCTCTCGTACGAGGCGGCCATAGCGATGGGCGCCGACTACATCGAGCCCGACCTGGTCTCCACCAAGGACCACATCCTGGTGGCCAGGCACGAGAACGACATCACCGGCACCACCGACGTGGCGGCGCATCCGGAGTTCGCCGACCGGCGCACCACCAAGACGGTCGACGGGCGGCCGATCACCGGCTGGTTCACCGAGGACTTCACCCTGGCCGAGCTGAAGACGCTGCGGGCCAAGGAACGCGTGCCCGACCTGCGGCCCGACAACACGGCCTTCGACGGGGTGGCGGAGATCCCGACGTTCGAGGAGGTCGTGCGGCTCGCGCAGCGCCACGGCGTCGGCGTCTATCCCGAGACCAAGCATCCGACGTACTTCGACTCCATCGGCCTGTCGCTGGAGGAGCCGCTGCTCGACATCCTGAACGCCAACCACGTGCGCAAGGCGTACATCCAGTCGTTCGAGACCGCGAACCTGCGGGAGCTGCGCAAGAAGACCAGGCTGCCGCTGATCCAGCTCATCACGTTCGGCGGGGCGCCGTACGACTGGGTCGCCGCCGGCGATCCGCGTACCTATGACGACATGGTGAAGCCCGACGGGCTGCGTGAGGTGGCCTCGTACGCGAACGGGATCGGCGTGGACACCCGCCGCGTCGTGCCGGTGGGCGCGGACGGCAAGCTGACGGAGCCCACCACGCTCGTCGCGGACGCCCACCGCAGGCGGCTGGACGTGCACGTCTGGACCATCCGCAACGAGAACTCCCAGCTCCCCCTCGACTACCGGCTGGGCAACCCGGCCAGCCCCGCCTTCCCGCGCGCCACCGGCGACGTGATGGGCTGGCTGACCAGGCTGCTCGACCTGGGCGTGGACGGCGCGTTCTGCGACGACCCGGCGATGGGCCGGGCCGTCGTCGCGCGGCGATCCCTGTAGGCCGGGCGGGCAGGTCTACCTGAGCTCGCGCTTGAGGATCTTGCCCGTGGCGGTCATCGGCAGCGCGTCGCGGAACTCCACGACGCGCGGGTACTTGTAGGCCGCCATGTTCTCCTTGGCCCAGGCGATCAGCTCCTCCTCGGTCGTGGCCGAGCCGGGGGTGCGGATCACGTACGCCTTGATCTCCTCGCCGTGCGAGTCGTGCGGCACGCCCACGACGGCCGCCAGCGAGACCGCCTCGTGCGTCATGAGGACCTCTTCGAGTTCGCGCGGGTACACGTTGAACCCGCCGCGGATGATCATGTCCTTGGAGCGGTCGATGATCGAGTAGTAGCCGTCGGCGTCGCGGGTGGCGATGTCGCCCGTACGGAACCAGCCGTCCCGCAGCACGTCGGCCGTCGCCTCGGGGCGCCCGTAGTAGCCCTTCATGATGTTGTGGCCGCGGATCGCGATCTCGCCGGGCCCCTCGCCCTCGACGGTCTTCCAGTCGCCGTCGATCAGCTTCATCTCGACGCCCCAGATCGGGGTGCCGACCGTGCCCGGCTTGGTGGGCCGGCCGAGCTGGTTGAAGCTGGCCACCGGGGAGGTCTCCGACAGGCCGTACCCCTCCAGGATGCCGAGGCCGAACGTCTGCTGGAAGTCCTTCAGCACCTCGACGGGGGAGGACGCCCCGCCCGCCACGGCGACCCGCAGCGTGGACGGCACGTCGGCCCCCTCGGCGTGGACCGAGGTGAGCATGCCCCAGTACATCGTCGGCACCCCGGCGAAGAACGTGACGCCCTCCTTGCGCATGAGGGCGACCGCCTCACCCGGCTCGAAGCGGGGCATCAGCACGACGGTGGCGCCGCGCAGGAAGCCGGTGTTCATGACGACGGTCTGGCCGAAGGAGTGGAACAGCGGCAGCACCGCCAGATAGGTGTCGCCCCCGTCACCGCGCGGGAACATCTTGTCGCTGACCATGGCGTTCAGCAGCATGTTCTGGTGGCTGAGCTCGGCGCCCTTGGGCTGGCCGGTGGTGCCGGAGGTGTAGAGGATCACGGCGGTGTCGTCGGGCGCCGTCTGCACGGTCTCGAACTCGCCGGGCATGCCGCCGAGCGCCGCCCAGATCGACTCGCCGTACTCCGACTCGGTCGCCAGCGGTGTGGCGGGCAGCACGAACAGATGCTCGCAGCCCTCTGCCCCCTCGAACCCGGCCTTGCCCCGCTCGCCCAGCGGCAGTTCGGGCGTGCCCTCGAAGCAGAACAGCGCCTTGGCGTCGCTGTCGTCGAGGTGGTACGCGATCTCCCGCGACTGCAGCAGCACGTTGAGCGGCACCACCGTCGCCCCGGCCTTGAGGATGCCGTAGTAGACGAAGGGGAAGTACGGCAGGTTCGGGCAGGCGAGCGCGACCTTGTCGCCCTTGGCGATGCCACGCGAGACGAGCAGGTTCGCCACCTGGTTCGCCACCGTGTCGATCATCGAGTACGGCAGCCGCATGTCGCCGAAGACGATCGCGGTGCCGTCGGGGGTGTTCCTGGCGCTGTCCTCCAGGACGATCGACAGGTTGAGCATGAGCGCCTTCCTCCCTGTGTGCGACTTGCGCGCCATCATCGCAGGAAGGACATACCGACCGGTAGGTGCAAACTCCATAACCTGCCGACATCCGTCGGACGCGGCCTGTCGTGGGTCACACTGAGGGCAGATGGATGTATGGACGCCGTGGTCCACCTGGAGTAAGCAAGTACCAGTTTACTTACCCCTGGGAGGGGCGCGATGGAGTACGACTACGTGATCGTGGGGGCCGGGTCGGCGGGGTGTGTCCTGGCCAACCGGCTGTCGGCCGATCCCGGGGTGTCCGTGGCGCTGGTCGAGTCGGGCGGGCAGGACGACAAGCTGGAGATCCGCATGCCCGCGGGCTTCGCCAAGCTGTTCAAGACCGACTACGACTGGAACTACACGACCGCCAAGCAGAGCGAGATGTCCGGCCGGGAGCTCTACTGGCCCAGAGGCCGGGTGATCGGCGGCTCCTCGTCGCTCAACGCGCAGATGTGGGTGCGCGGCTGCCAGCGCGACTACGACCAGTGGGAGATCCCCGGCTGGACCTACGACGACGTCCTGCCGTACTTCACCAGGGCCGAGCACCGCGTCGGCAGCAACGGCGGCGGCGCGTACGGCACGGCGGGCCCGCTGTTCATCTCCGAGCTGCGTAGCCCCAACGTCACCACCGCGGCCTTCCTCCAAGCCTGCGGCGAGCTCGGGTTAGAGCGGCTCGACGAGCTCAACGGCCGCTCCAACGAGGGCTACAGCCCCACGCCCGTCACGCAGTACCGCGGCCGGAGGTGGAGCGCCGCCGACGCCTACCTGCGCCCGGCGCTGAAGCGGCCCAACCTGACGGTGATCACCGGCGCGACCGTGGACCGGGTGGTCTTCGACGGCACACGGGCCGTCGGCATCGAGCACGGCGGCGGCGCGCAGGTCAGGGCCAAGCGGGAGGTCATCCTGTCGGCGGGCGCGATCGGCTCGCCGTACCTGCTCATGCGCTCGGGCGTCGGCGCGGCCGACGAGCTGCGCGACGCGGACGTGACGATCGTGCGGGACCTGCCGGAAGTCGGCAAGAACCTGCAGGACCACCTGTCGACCGGCGTGTACGTGGAGTCCAAGCAGCCGGTCACGCTGACCAAGGCGGAGTCGATCGGCAACCTGCTCCGCTACATCGTGCTGCGCTCCGGCATGCTCACCACGAACGTCGGCGAGGCGGTGGCGTTCATCAGGACCTCGCCGGAGGAGCCCGCACCCGACATCGAGCTGATCTTCGCGCCCGGCCCGTTCATCGACCACGGCCTCACGCCGCCGACCGGCCACGGGCTGACCGTCGGCGTGGTGCTGCTGCAGCCAGAGAGCCGGGGCAGGATCGGGCTGAACGGCCGCGAGGTGGTGATCGACCCCGGTTACCTGGCCCAGGAGGCCGACGTCAAGCGGCTCGTCGCCGGGCTGAAGACGGCCAAACAGGTCTTCGCCACCGCCGCGATGAAGGCGTACGCGGGCGGCCCGATGGCCCCGTACGCGGGCCCGGAGAGCGACGCCGAGCTCGCCCAGTGGGTCCGCGAGCGCGGCGAGACCCTCTACCATCCGGTCGGCACCTGCCGCATGGGCACCGACGCCGAGTCGGTCGTCGACCCGTCGCTCAAGGTACGCGGCCTCGACGGGCTCAGGGTCGTGGACGTGTCGATCATGCCGACCCTCAACCGCGGGCACACGCATGCCCCGGCCATCATGATCGGCGAGAAGGGGGCCGAGCTCATCGCCGGGCGCTCTTGACGTAAG
Organism: Nonomuraea guangzhouensis; assembly: GCF_019396345.1. Lineage (GTDB taxonomy): Bacteria > Actinomycetota > Actinomycetes > Streptosporangiales > Streptosporangiaceae > Nonomuraea > Nonomuraea guangzhouensis. The sequence continues at coordinate 199,294 of NZ_JAHKRM010000013.1, forward strand.
TGACCGCTTGCAGAAGGCTTGGGTCATGACGATCTCCAGTGACCTGGACATCTCGCAGCTCGTGTTCTGGGGGCTGCCCCAGGCCGAGCGCATGGCGGCCTTCCGCCGGTTGCGGCAGCTCGACCAGCCGGTGTTCCTGACGGAGCAGGCCGTGCCGTTCATCAAGGGCGGCCCCGGCTACTACGCCCTCGTGCGCCACGCGGACGTATCGGAGGCCAGCAGGAACGCGGCGGTGTTCAGCAGCGAGCCGTGCTCGAACAGCGTGCCCGACATGCCGCGCTGGCTGGCCGTGTACTTCGGGTCGATGATCAACATGGACGACCCGCGGCACGCGCGGCTGCGCCGGATCGTGTCCAGGGCGTTCACCCCGCGCATCCTGTCCAAGATGGAAGAGGACCTGGCCACGGCCGCCGCCGAGATCGTGGACCAGGCGATCAAGGAGGGTCCGGGCGACTTCGTGGCGCAGATCGCCGCCCGGCTCCCCGTCCGCGTCATCTGCGACATGATGGGGATTCCGGCGACATTTCATGACATGGTGCTTCGCCGGACCAACGTGATCCTCGGCAACGCCGACCCCGAGTACACCGGCATCGACCCCGAGTTCAGCCGCGTCAACGTGGCCCGGGGCCTGGCCAAGCTGCTGCACGCGGGCTTCTCCCTCAACCGCCTCGCCGCCCGCCTGGGCGACGAGCGGCGCAAGCATCCCACGGGCGACCTGGTCAGCCTGCTGGTCAACGGCGAGGAGCGGCTCACCTCGCAGGAGCTGGGCTCGTTCTTCATCCTGCTCGTGGTGGCCGGCAGCGAGACGACCCGCAACGCGATCGCGTACGGGCTCAAGCTCTTCACCGACCACCCGGACCAGCGGGAGCTGCTCCTGGCCGACTTCGACGGCCGCGTCACCAAGGCGTGCGACGAGATCGTGCGCTACTCCACGCCGGTGATCCAGTTCCGCCGCACGCTCACCCGCGACCACGAGATGAACGGCACCCAGTACAAGAAGGGCGACAAGGTGCTGCTCTTCTACAACTCGGCCAACCGCGACGAGACGGTGTTCCAGGACCCCGACGCGTTCGACATCACCCGCGATCCGAACCCGCACGTCGGCTTCGGCGGCCCGGGCCCGCACTACTGCCTGGGCGCCCACCTGGCGCGCAGGGAGATGACCGTGATGTTCCGCGAGCTGTTCACCCGCCTGCCGGGCATCAGGGCGGAGGGGGAGCCCGACTTCCTGCTGTCCAACTTCATCAACGGGATCAAGCACCTGAAGTACACCTTCTGAGCGCCTCGGCGAGCCCTTCCTCGCCGCGCCAGGCGACGAACCCGTCCGGTCGTACGAGCAGCGTCCCGTACGGCCAGCCGTCGACCACGTGCACCGGCACGTCGAGCCCGGTCACCGGCGCCGCGGCGAACACGCAGAACGTCGAGCCGACCAGGTCGAGCGTGGAGCGTTCGCCGACCCAGACGTGCGGCAGCCGGGAGCCGGGCGAGCCGTCCAGCGTGAGTGCCACGTCCTCGGTCGAGGGCAGCTCGCCGATCGTGGCGCCGTAGCGGTAGCCCAGGTGGACGATGGGCGCGTTCACCGCGCCCGCCTCGGCGCGCAGCCGGGGCGCGTCAGGGCCGCCGTCGAAGTGCAGCCTCAGGTCGCGCATGCGCAGCAGCGACTGCTCCATCGCCAGCACCGCCACCGGGCGCCGCTCGTCGTGGTAGGTGTCGAGCAGACCGGGCGCGGCCCGGCCCGACAGCACCCAGGCGAGCTTCCACGCCAGGTTGTGCGCGTCCGCGACGCCGGTGTTGAGGCCGAACGCCCCCGTGGGCGGTACGGCGTGCGCCGCGTCCCCGACCAGGAACACCCGGCCCAGCGACAGCCGGTCCGCCACCTGGGCGCGGCCCCGCCAGGCCAGCACGCTGAGGATCTCGACCTCCAGGCCGGGGTCGCCGATCGCGGTCCTGATCAGCTCGGCGCTGGGCTCCTGGCCGGTGTGGAACACCCACTCGCTCTTGCCGTCGATCGTGATGATCATGCCGGGCGCCGCCGGGTCGGTGATCTCGCAGAGGCCGAAGGTGTACTCGCCGGTCAGCCCGCTCAGGTCGGCGCGGAACAGGATGTTGTTCATGGAGGGGCCGAGCGCGCCGGGGCCCGACAGGCCGATGCCGAGCTCCGAGCGCACCTTGCTGCGCGCGCCGTCGGCGGCGACGAGGTAGCGCGCCCGCAGTGTGGTCCCGTCGGACAGCTGTGTGGTCACCCCCTCGCCGTCCTGCTCGACCGAGACCACCTCGGCTCCGTAGCGGACGGTCACGCCCAGGTCGCGGGCCTTGTCGAGGAGCACCGCGTCCAGCCGGTTCTGCGGGCAGGTGCCGCGGATCCGGGCCGGCGTGTAGTCCATCTTCGCGACGGTCTGGGCGCGGGTGGGGACGGTCGTGGCCAGGGCGGCCAGGTCGGCTCCCGCGAGCGTGTCAACGGTGATCTTGCCGAGGGTCATGCCGGTCATATTGACCGCCACCTCGTTGACGGCCTCCTCCAGACCGACCTCGCGCAGCAATTCGGCGGTCCGCATGCCCAGGCCGGTGGCGCGCGGATGGATCTGCGGCCCTGGGCGGCGCTCGACCACCAGGGCCCGGACACCGTGGTGTGCCAAGAACACCGCCGCGCTCAGGCCCACCGAGCCGCCTCCGGTGATGATGACGTCGTGCATGGCGCTTCCCCTCTCGGCTGTGGGAACAGTGTTCCCGTTTGTGGGAACACTGTAACCACTGTCGTACGATGACGTCCAGAGGGGGTGGCCGGATGTCTCTGGTGTGGAATCGCGAGCCGTACTCGCCCAAGCGGCAGGCGATGAGCGTCGAACGCGTCGTACGCACCGCGATCGCGATCGCCGACGCGGAGGGCCTCGACGCCCTGTCGATGCGCAGGGTGGCGGCGGAGCTGAAGTCGGGCACCACCTCCCTCTACCGCTACGTCGCCAACCGCGACGAGCTGCTCGACCTGATGGCCGACGCGGTCTGGGGCGAGGACCCGCCTCAGGAGGTCACCGGTGACTGGCGGGCCGATCTGGCCGAGGTCGCGCGCCGGCAGCGCTCGACGCTGCTGCGCCACGGCTGGCTCGGCGCGCTGCTGGCGAGCAGGCCCTCGCTCGGCCCCAACTCGCTACGCCGCTTCGACGCGGCGCTGAAGGCCGCCGGCGCCCTGACCCCCGACATCACGCGGGCCTCCGCGGTCATGGCGCTGATCGGCGACTACGTGCTGGGGGCCGTGGCCAGGGAGCTCGCCGACCAGGAGGCGAGCCGCCGCACGGGGATGACCGAGCAGGAGTGGCGGGCGAGCGTCGCTCCCTACATCCGGGAGGTCGTCGCGAGCGGTGACTATCCGGAGTTCGCCAGGAGCGTGGTGGAGGCCGACGACCTGGACTTCACTGATCAGTTCGAGTTCGGGCTGCGCTGCCTGCTCCAGGGGATCGAGAAGACCGGCTGATCAGCGGGCCGGCCAGAGCCACCGGCAGCAGCGCCCCGGCCAGGGCCAGCCCGGCCGCCACGAGCAGCATCGTGCCGATCCCCGAGCTGTACGGCGCCGCCAGCACGGCCACGCCGACGGCGGTGCCGACCTGTTTGAGCGTGTTGACGATGCCCGTGGCCATGCCGACCCGGTCCATGGGCGCGGTGAGGCCGACCTGGTTGGCCACCACGTTCCCGGCGCCCAGGCCGAGACCGCCGAGGAACAGCCCGAACATGATCGGCGTCCACCGGTTCGCGGCCGGTATCGCCATCACGAGCAGCGCGACCGCGATCAGCGCCGGGCCGACCGCGATGAGCACGCCCATCGGCCAGCGGTGCAGCACCCGGCCGATCGCCACCGGCCCGATGACGGCCGCCGCGCTGAAGGCCAGGAACCGCACCCCCGCCTCGACGGGCGTCGCCTCGAGCGGCCCTTGGACGTACAGCGTGAGATAGGTGAACGCGCCGAGCAGCGCGGCCAGCATGAGCAGTGTCGTGCCCGACCCGACCGCGAACACCCGGTTCCTGAAGAGCCCGAAGTCGACCATCGGGTTACGCAGCCGCAGCTCCACGAGCACGAACGCGGCCAGCAGCACCAGCCCCGCCACCAGCAGCCACGGCAGGTCGTGGATGAGCGCCGGGATGATCGCGAACAGCGCCGCGCTGATCAGCACGATGCCCAGCGGATCGAGATGGCCGGCGCCCCGCGACTCCTCGACCCGCTGCCGTAACGCGACCAGCACGAACACGCCGATGGGCAGGTTGATCAGGAAGATGGCCCGCCAGCCGAAGCCCGCCGTCAGCGCGCCGCCCACCACCGGGCCCAGCGTCATCGCCAGCCCCGACACCGCGCTGAAGATGCCGAGCGCCTTGCCGCGTTCCGGGCCCTCCGGATAGACGGAGGCGATCAGCGGCGTCGTCGTGCCGTAGAGGGCCGAAGCGCCCAGCCCCTGCACGCCTCTGGCCAGGTCGAGCAGTGGCGCGTTCGGGGCCAGGGCGCACGCGAGGGAGGCCAGGGTGAAGATGGTCACGCCGATCGCCAGCAGCCTGCGCCGGCCGTACCGGTCCGCCAGGACTCCGGCCGGCAGCAGGACGGCGGCCAGCGTGAGCGCGTAGGCGTCGACCACCCACTGCACCTCGGGCAGGCTCGCCCCCAGATCGGAGCGGATGGCGGGCAGGGCGATCGTCACAGCCGTCAGGTCGACGACCACGAGCACGATCGTGAGAGAAGCAAGTGCTAACACCCAGCTTCGTCGCATAGGTGAAGTGGTACTCCAACCGGGAGCCGAATGCTAGGTTTCGCAGTCATGGAGATCAGAACTATCCACGCCAACGGGGTGGAGTTCGCGTATCTGACCGTAGGGGAAGGGCCTCTGGCCCTGTGCCTGCACGGCTTCCCTGACACGGCCCACACCTGGCGCCACCTCCTGCCGGCACTGGCCGAGCGTGGTTACCGCGCGGTCGCGCCGTTCATGCGCGGTTACGCACCGACCGAGATCCCCGCCGACGGCGCCTACGAGGGCGGCGCGCTCGTCGCCGACGTACGCGCTCTGCACGAGGAACTCGGCGGCGACTCCGACGCGGTGCTCGTCGGCCACGACTGGGGCGCGTTCCCCGTCTACGGGACCGCCGACCGTTTCCGCCGGTCCGTGGCCATGGCGGTGCCGCCGTTGGCCGCCATTGCGGCCGGGTTCCTGGAGTACGAGCAGCTCAAGCGGTCGTTCTACGTCTTCCTCTTCCAGACCGGCCTGGCCGAGACGGCCGCCGCCGCCCCCGGCTTCCTGGAGGGGCTCTGGCGCGACTGGTCGCCCGGTTACGACGCCCAGCAGGACCTGGAGTTCGTCCGCCAGAGCATCGGCGCGCCGGCGAACCTGGCGGCGGCCATCGGCTACTACCGGGCGATGCTCGGCACCACCCCGCCCACCGGGCGCTACCCGGCACCGGAGCCCGCGACCACCGGGCCGATCCTCTACCTGCACGGGACACGGGACGGCGCCCTCGCGGCCGACCTGGTCAAGGACGCGCAGAGCCACCTGCCCGAGGGGTCGCGGACCGAGCTGGTGTCCGGCGCGGGCCATTTCCTGCACCTCGAACAGCCCGCGGAGGTCAACCGGCTCATCCTCGACTGGGTGACCTCCTGAGGACCGCGATGACCGGATGCCGCCCTGACAGGGTGAGGTGAACCATCCTGTTCACCCTGAACCCGGGCGGCTGCCCAGGCTCCGGAAGGAGCGCCACGGCGATGCCGTCGACGGCCAGGACGCGATGGATCTCCCGCCACAGGCGGCCGGGATCGCGGCGGAGACGGCCGCTCGGGGCCACCTGACGGTCCCAGGGCGGGTTCACCAGGACCCGATCCACGCTGCGGTCCGGTAGAGGAATCCGCCCCGCGTCGGCCACCCCCCAGGCGATGCCGCCCGCCGCGTCCGGGACGCTGCAAAAGTTGCCCGCCGCGTTCACGGTGCCGCAGACGCAGCCTTCCGCATCCGCGGTGCCGCAGACGCCTCCACAGGCGTCGCCTGCCGCGTCCGGGGTGGCCAGGCCGCGAGCCGTGTCTCGGACGGCCATCCTGCCCGTCGTGTCGCGCGCGGCGTTGGCGGCGGCGACGTGGACGGCGTGCGGGTCGTGGTACGGGCTTCTAACGGCTCGGCCGGTGATCTGCTCGGCGCGTTTCGTCAGGCTCTCGGTGTCGATCTCGCCGGCGGCCCGCGCCAGGCGTACCAGCGCCTCCTTACCGCGCCCGACCCCCTCCACGACCGCCGCCACCAGCAGCAGGTCGTCGGCCATCCGCAGCCCCAGCAGCTCAGGCCCCGGACCGGCCGGCTCGAACCACACCTCACGGTGGCGCACCCCGCGCACCACCCCGAGCCCGGCACGTCGGATCTCCGCGGCCACCAGGGGCTCGATGCCACGCACCGCCCTGGCCACGGCAAGCGTATGCACGTGTCCTTCTCCCACGTCGCGACCCGGGACGGCGGCCGGCCGTCCCGCATCACCGGCGGTGGGTCATCCACGGCCCGCCGGCGGGTCGCTAACGCAGGAAGAAGAAGAACGTCATGGGCCCACGCTATAGATCAACTGCCTGCCGAGGCCATCGATTTTCCGCGCGCGCCCGCCCACGCAGACGTACGGTGTACTTCGATCACGTTGACGTGTATAGGCCGCTATCCGAATGATGGTGTTTCATGGACGTGCTTGACTTCGACCTGTCGGACCGTGAGTTCTGGGCCAAGCCGATGGTGGAGCGGAGGGATGCCTTCGACCGGCTGCGGGCGCGAGATACGCCGGCCTTCTTCGCCGAGCCCGTGGTCGACTTCGCCCCGCAGGGTCCCGGTTACTACGCCCTGGTCAAGCATGCCGACATCCTGGAGGCCAGCCGCAATCCGGAGGTCTTCTCCTCGGGCAGCGGCGGTGCCACGAACATCATCGACATGCCCGGCGAGTTCGCCGAGTACTTCGGCTCGATGATCAACATGGACGACCCCCGGCACGCCCGCCTCCGCCGGATCGTCTCCCGGGCGTTCACCCCCAAGATGATCAAGCAGTTCGAGGCGGACGTGAACACCGCGGCCGCCAAGATCGTGGACGACCTGCTGGACGCGGGTCCCGGCTGCGACTTCGTCGCCCAGGTCGCCGCCCGCCTGCCCCTGAAGATCATCTGCGACATGATGGGCATCGCCGAGCGCGACTACCAGTTCGTCTACGATCGCTCGAACGTCATCCTGGGCGGCTTCGACCCCGAATACACCGGCGGCGACGTCAGTCAGGTGGTCCCGCGCCTGCTCAACGCCGGCGCGGAGCTCCAGCAACTCGTCCAGGACCTGGCCTCCTACCGCGCCGAGCACCCCACGAACGACCTGACGTCCTCCCTGGTCAACGCCAACATCGACGGCGAGCGGCTGACGTTGCAGGAGCTCGGGTCGTTCTTCATCCTGCTGGTGGTGGCGGGCAACGAGACCACCCGCAACGCCATCTCGTACGGCCTGCGCCTGCTCACCAACAACCCCGACCAGCGCGCGCTCTGGCTGGAGGACATCGAGGGCCGGGCGCCGGGGGCCGTGGAGGAGATCGTCCGCCTCGGTTCGCCGGTGAACTTCATGCGCCGCAAGGTGACCAGGGACTTCGAGATGAACGGCCACCTGTACCGGGAGGAGGAGAAGGTGGTGATGTTCTACTGGGCGGCCAACCGCGACCGGTCCGTCTTCGAGGACCCCGACCGGTTCGACATCACCCGCTCGCCCAACCCGCACGTGGGATTCGGCGGGCCGGGGCCGCACTTCTGCCTGGGGGCGCACCTGGCCCGGCGGGAGATCACGGTGATGTTCCGCGAGCTGCTCCGCCGGGTGCCGGGCATCGAGGGGGGCAAGCCGGACCGCCTGTACTCCAGCTTCATCAACGGCATCAAGCGCTTGGAGTGCACCTTCTAGCAGGGTCCTGACCCCCGGGTCCCGGGGGTCAGGACGCGGTGACCTTCAGCTGCTTGATGATCGTGTTGACGTCGGGCAGGAGCTGCTTGCTGGTCGACGGGATCGACATGTAAACGATCGCCGGTACGTCCTTGCCCGTGTTGATCGCGGCCGTGACGATGGTGGCCTTCCCGGTGCCCGAGGTGAGCTCGTAGGCGATGACGCGGCCCGACGACTGACCGACCTTGAGCGGCTGCTGGGCGATCTTGCGGACCTTGTTGTCCGCGGGGAAGAAGCGCTTGCGGGCGTTCAGCACCACCTGCTTGATCACCGGCTCCAGGTCGTCCTCGCTGGTGAACGCGGACGCCAGCTTGGCCGGGAGCGGGCCCGTGAGGATCTGGGCGGAGGTGTTGGTGCCCGTCACGACGTACTGGCGGGTGTCGAAGCCGTACGTGCTCTTGACGGTGGTGCGCTGGTCCTGCTGCCAGGTGCCGCCGAGGCGCGGGATCGTGATGCCGGCCGTGGGGTTGGCGACCGTGCCCAGCACCGGAGCGGCCTTGCCGGACCACCGCGGCAGGCGGGGGATCGAGCTGGTCGTCTTGGTGGGGGCGGAGCTGGGCGACGAGCTGGACTTGGCGGTGGCGGCCGCGCTGCTGCTGGCGGTCGGCTTGTCGGCCGCCAGGGGTCCGGCGAGGAACGCCCAGAGGACGGCACCGACCAGGGCGATGGCCACCGAGCCCGCCAGGGCGTAGATCCAGATGGGCTTGCCGGGGGTGTCCAGCGACTCCGGCTCGCCCATCGCCTGGTAGTTGTCGCCGAAGACGTTGTCCCAGAGCTCCTGCTGGCGCTCGGGCGGCGGGGTGCGGGAGCCGCTGATCTGGCCGGCCGTCACGAACCTGTTCTCCGGGTCGGACGGGTCGCGGCTCAGGTTGGCGCCCGGCCTGCCGTGCTCGGCCTGGTGGTGCTCGGCGCCCGGCGCCTGGGGCGGGGCCTGGCCCGGCGCCTGACCTGGAGCCTGACCCGGAGCCTGGCCATAGGCGACCAGGCGGTCGTCCGGGGAGGGCGCGGAACGCGGCACCGCACGCTCGTCCAGGGGCGTGCCACCACGCCGGCTGTCCAGCGGAGTGACGTTACTCCGCGGGCCGTCCAGCGGGGAGGGGGAGCGGGGCGCGCCGCGGTCGTCGAATCCAGGCTGCGGTCCACCGCGGTGGTCGAAGTCGGACCGGGGTGCCCCTCGGTCGTCGAAGCCGGGTTGCGGCCCGCCGCGGTGGTCGAAGTCGGACCGGGGTGCCCCTCGGTCGTCGAAGCCGGGTTGCGGCCCGCCGCGGTGGTCGAAGTCGGACCGGGGTGCCCCTCGGTCGTCGAAGCCGGGGCGCGGCCCACCGCGCTGGTCGAAGTCGCCGCGTGGCGCCCCCCGGTCGTCCTGGGGCGGGTACGCGCGCTCGCCGAGCGGATTCGGGAACTGGTGGTACGCCGTGGCCTGGTTGTCCGGCGAGCCTGGGTGCGCCAGCGGGTCGCCGGGACGCTGCTGGGGCTGGGCGTCGGGATGGCCGAGGTTCGACCAGGCGTTCGAGGCGGGCGGAGCCTCGGACCAGGCGGCATCCGGGCGGGACTGCTGCGGCCCCGGTCCCTGCGGCGGCGGGGAGCCCTGCCGCGCGGGGTCGGGCCAGTTCGGCGCCGACTGCGACGGGTCGGGCCAAGAAGGCGCCGAGTGCGACGGGTCAGGCCAAGAGGGGGCCGACTGTGCGGGGTCCGGCCAGTTCGGCGCCGACTGCGAGGGGTCGGGCCACGACGGTGCGGAGTGCGCGGGGTCGGGCCACGAAGGCTGCGACTGTGCCGGGTCCGGCCATGATGACTGACCGGCGCCGCTCCGTGAGGAGTCGGGCCATGACGAGTCCTGGCGAGGCGCCTCGGGCCAGGATGTCGGCACCTCCGGCTGTGGCGCCTCGGGCCAGGACGGTGGCAGATGGGGTGCTCCGGAATTCTCCGTTGCCATTGCTGCCGTACCTCCCGAGGTTATGTCCGGATTTGACGCATCCGGCATGATCTCACGCGAGACCAGGGGTTTCGCAGTAAAACGCGCGAAGCCGTGCGGATCCGTCGGTGGGTCCTGCATGGGCAGGCCACCTTCTGGATGTTCTGGCTCAACTAGGTACACCACGGCGACGACAGTATTCTAATGGGACATTAGAGGTCACAACGGATAGATCACCATCGGGTCTCACCAGACCAGAAGGTTCCATTGTGCCTACTAGGCCGGATCGATGGCCCGCATTCAGCCGAAGAGGTGCGCTAGGCTTGACCTATGCGTTCCGCGACCCTGCTTCTTAGCGGGCCGCGACGGCCTTGACATCTCGCCGTCGCGGCTGGCCCCTCGTTGTGCGCACGAGGGGTTTTCTTATGGGTCCGACACAATCCAAAAGGACAACCGCCGTGAGTGAGTACAACCCGCAGGCGCTGCAGGCCAAGTGGCAGCAGCGATGGGAGGAGCAGGACCCGTTCCGGGCCAGCGAGGACGCCGCCGACACGCGTGAGCGGCGCTACATGCTGGACATGTTCCCCTACCCTTCCGGTGACCTCCACATGGGCCACGCCGAGGTGTTCGCGATCGGCGACGTGATCGCGCGCTTCTGGTTCCAGCAGGGCTACAACGTCCTGCACCCGATCGGCTGGGACTCCTTCGGCCTGCCGGCCGAGAACGCCGCCATCAAGCGGAACGCGCACCCCGCCGAATGGACCTACGCCAACATCGAGACGCAGGCCGGCTCGTTCAAGCGCTACGGCATCTCCTTCGACTGGTCGCGCCGCCTGCACACCAGCGACCCCGATTACTTCCACTGGAACCAGTGGCTGTTCATCCGCTTCTTCGAACGCGGCCTGGCCTACCGCAAGGGCGGCCTGGTCAACTGGTGCCCCAACGACCAGACGGTGCTGGCCAACGAGCAGGTCGTGGCGGGCAAGTGCGAGCGCTGCGGCGCCGACGTGATCCGCCGTGAGCTGACGCAGTGGTACTTCAAGATCACTGACTACGCGCAGCGGCTGCTGGACGACATGGAGCAGCTGGAGGGCTGGCCGGAGCGCCTGCTGACCATGCAGCGCAACTGGATCGGCCGGTCCGAGGGCGCCGACGTGCTGTTCGAGATCGAGGGCCGCGAGGAGCCGGTCCACGTCTACACCACGCGGCCCGACACGCTGTTCGGCGCGACGTTCTTCGTGGTGGCGGTCGACGCGCCGCTGGCCGACGAGATCGTCACGGACGAGCAGCGCGCGGCGTTCGAGGCCTACCGGGCCGAGTCGGCCAAGCTGAGCGACATCGAGCGGCTGTCCACCGACAAGGACAAGAGCGGCGTCTTCCTGGGCCGCTACGCGATCAACCCGGTCAACGGCGAGCGCATCCAGGTCTGGGCGGCCGACTACGTGCTGTCCGACTACGGCCACGGCGCCATCATGGCCGTGCCCGCCCACGACCAGCGCGACCTGGACTTCGCGCTGAAGTTCGGGCTGCCGGTGAAGGTCGTCGTGCACACCGGCCTGGCCGATCCGGGCGAGACCGGTGAGGCCACGCCGGGCGAGGGCACGCTGGTCAACTCCGGCCCGCTGGACGGGCTGACCAAGGCCGACGCCATCTCCAAGATCATCGAAGTGCTGGAGACCGACGGCAGGGGCACGGGCGCGATCAACTTCCGGCTGCGCGACTGGTTGCTGTCCCGGCAGCGCTACTGGGGCACGCCGATCCCGATCATCCACTGCGTCGACTGCGGCGAGGTGCCCGTCCCCGACGACCAGCTGCCGCTCACGCTGCCCGACCTGCGCGGCGAGGCCCTGGCGCCGAAGGGCGTGTCCCCGCTGGCCAGCGCCACCGACTGGGTCAACGTCGAGTGCCCCAAGTGCGGCGGTCCCGCCCAGCGCGACACCGACACGATGGACACCTTCGTCGACTCGTCCTGGTACTACCTGCGCTACACCTCACCCGGCTACACCGAGGGCCCGTTCGACGTCGAGCAGGTCCGCAAGTGGGGCCCGATCGACCAGTACGTCGGCGGCATCGAGCACGCGGTGCTGCACCTGCTCTACTCGCGGTTCTTCACCAAGGTGCTGCACGACATGGGCATGCTCGACTTCACCGAGCCGTTCCGGCGCATGCTGAACCAGGGCCAGGTGATCAACGGCGGCAAGGCCATGTCCAAGACCCTGGGCAACGGCGTGGACCTGGGCAAGCAGATCGACGACTTCGGCGTCGACGCGGTCCGCCTGACCATGCTGTTCGCCGGGCCGCCCGAGGAGGACATCGACTGGGCCGACATGTCGCCGGCCGCGTCGCAGAAGTTCCTGGCCCGCGCCTTCCGCGTGATGACCGAGGTGGCCAGTGAGCCCGGCGTGCCGTTCGAGGGCGGCGACGTCGAGCTGCGCAAGGTCACCCACCACACGATCGACGAGGTCACCAAGCTGGTGGAGTCCCAGCGCTTCAACGTGGCGATCGCGCGGATGATGGAGCTGACGTCGGCGGCCCGCAAGGCCATCGACTCCGGTCCTGGTGCCGCCGACCCCGCGGTCCGCGAGGCGGCCGAGACACTGGCCGTCATGCTGTCGCTGGTGGCCCCCTACACCGCCGAGGAGGGCTGGGAGCGCCTGGGCCACGTGGGCGGCACCGGCGTCGGCCGGGCCGGCTGGCCCACCGCCGATCCCGCGCTGCTGGTGCAGGAGTCGGTGACCGCCGTCGTCCAGGTGGCCGGCAAGGTGCGTGACCGCCTGGAGGTGTCGCCCGACATCTCCGAGGCCGACCTGAGGGCGCTGGCCCTGGGGTCGGAGAAGGTCAGCGCGCACCTGACGGGCGAGCCGCGCAAGGTGATCGTACGCGCGCCGAAGCTGGTCAACATCGTCCCCTGACGAGCCCCGCTCAGAGTTGGCGTAGCGCCGGCAGCAGTTCCTTCTCGGCCCAGCCGAAGAAGGGCTGCTGCTGGTCGTAGTCGATCGGCACGAGCGCGACGGCCGAGAGTCAACGGGAACGTTGGGTCAGCTCGTCCAGCACCAGGCCGAGCCCGATGCCCAGCAGCCAGATGTCCTTGGCGATGCCGATCCCCTGCTGCGACGGGCGCAGACTGCCCTCTTCGCGCAGCCCCGGCATCTTGAGGTAGAAGCCGAGCAGCCCGCCGGCGAACGCGGTCAGCGCCGCCCCCGCGACCAGCGACGGCACCGTCGGGAGCAGCAGCGCCGCCCCCACGGCGATCTCCGCCTTCGAGAACAGCCCCACGAACGTCTCGGGGTCATGCTCACCCAGGAACGGGAAGGCCGTGGCCGCCATACCGTGCACGCCGATCGCGGTGTCCCGATCGGCTTGGGCCTTGGACAGCCCGGAGTTCAGGATGTACGCCCCCGCGGCCAGGCGAGGCGGCCACTGGTAGGCGCGGGCGAAGATCTTCATGATTCCTCCCGAAACCGAAGTCGCGTTCGGCTCTTGCCCCTTACCATCCATCACACGCGTCCAGCGACCGGCCTTGACCAAGACTTCAAGGGCAGCCTTCACGGCCGGACGCGCACTAGTGTGCTTCTGTGACAACTGGCGCATACCTGAGATATCCACATCTGCACGGTGACCTGGTCACCTTCGTCGCCGACGACGATGTCTGGCTGGCACCCGTCACGGGCGGACGGGCATGGCGATTCACCGCCGACCGCACGGCCGCGACGTTCCCCAGGTTCTCTCCCGACGGCGCCCGCATCGCGTGGACCAGCCATCGTGAGGGACAGCCCGAAGTGTTCGCCGCCGAGCTCGACGGGGCCGAGGGCGAGCGGCTGACCCACTGGGGCAGCTCGACGACCGGCGCGCGCGGGTGGACCGCCGGCGGGGATGTGCTCGCGGTCAGCGCGGCGGGCGAGGGCGGGCGCACCAGGACCTGGGCGTACGCGGTGCCGCTCGACGGCGGCCAGGCGGTGCGCCTGCCGTACGGGTGGGTGAGCGAGGCCGCCGTCAGCGGGGACCGGGTCGCGGCCGTGTCCTCGATCTGGCGCGAGCCGTCACAGTGGAAGCGCTACCGGGGCGGCACGGCGGGCAAGCTCTGGGTCGACGCCGACGGGAGCGGTGAGTTCGCCCGGCTGTTCGCCGACAGCGACGCGCAGTACTGGTCGGCCATGTGGGTGGGCGACCGCGTCGCCTTCCTGGCCGACGTCGACGGCACCGGCAACGTGTACTCGGCCCTGCCCGACGGCTCCGGCCTGCGCCGGCACACCGGGCACGACGAGTTCTACGCCCGCCACGCCTCGACCGACGGGGAGCGGGTGGTCTACAGCCACGCCGGCGACCTGTGGCTGCTGGACAGCCTCGACGCCGAGCCGTACAAGCTGGAGGTCAAGCTCGGCGGGCCGCGTCCGGCTCGCGCGCGGCGACCGGCGCCGGCCCGCGTCGGCGGCTTCTCGCCGGACGAGACCGGCCGGGCGAGCGCGGTCGAGATCCGCGGCACCGCCCACTGGGTGACCCATCGCGACGGGCCCGCGGGCGCGTTGCGGGTGGAGCCCGGGGTCCGGGTACGGCTGCCGCGCGTGCTCGACTCCGACGGCCGGGCGGTCTGGGTGTCGGACGCCACCGGCGAGGACGGCCTGGAGATCGGCACGCCCGGCGGTGAGATCCGTACGCTGGCGGCGGGCGAGCTGGGCCGGGTGCTCCAGTTGGCCGCCTCGCCCGACGGCAAGCACGTGGCCGCGGCCACGCACGACGGGCGGCTGCTGGTCGTCGACCTCGAATCCGGAAATGTCCGGGAATTGGATCGCACCACGCAGGGCGATGTCAGCGGGCTGACGTTCTCGCCCGACTCGTCCTGGCTGGCCTGGGTACATCCGCACGACGAACGGCTGTCGCAGATCAGGATGGGCCGTCTCGACGGGACCTCGGTCATCGACGTGACGCCGCTGCGGTTCTCCGACTATGACCCGGTGTTCACCAGGGACGGGAAGCATCTGGCGTTCCTGTCGGTGCGGACGTTCGATCCGATTTACGACGCGCACGTGTTCGACCTGTCGTTCCCGGCCGGCTGCCGGCCGTACATCGTGCCCTTGCAGGCGACGACGCCCTCACCGTTCGACCCGAGCCTGCAGGGGCGCGGGTTCAACGGCGAGGACGACAAGCCCGCCTCGGCCGCGGAGGAGAAGAAGGGCTCGGACAAGAAGGACGCCGAGCCGCCGCGCACCGAGGTGGACGCCGAAGGGCTGGCCTCGCGGGTGGTGCCCGTGCCCGTCCCCGCCGCGCACTACCGCAACCTGCGCACCGCCAAGGACGCGCTGCTCTGGCTGCGCCACCCGGTCGCCGGGCAGCTCGGCGACGGCACCGACTCGGCGGCCGAGACCGTGCTGGAACGCTACGACCTCAAGAAGCGCGCCAAGGCCGAGCTCGGCAAGGAAGCGCGTGCCTTCGAGGTGAGCGGCGACGGCACCAGGCTCGTACTCAACGGCAAGAACGGCCTGCAGACCCGCGCCAGCGGCGAGGGCGACGAGGTCGTCACCATCGACCTCGACCGGATCACGGTCCAGATCGACCCGATCGCCGAGTGGCGGCAGGGCTACGCCGAAGCCGGGCGGCTGATGCGCGACCACTTCTGGCGCGCGGACATGAACGGCGTCGACTGGCAGGGCGCGCTCGACCGCTACGCGCCGCTGGTCGAACGGATCGGCTCCTACTCCGAGCTCATCGACCTGCTCTGGGAGGTACAGGGCGAACTGGGCACCTCGCACGCCTACGCCCGCGCCAGCGGCGGAACCTACGACCCGCGCCGCCGCCAGGGCCTCCTGGGCGCCGACATCACCCGCGACCCGGAAGGCGTCTGGCGCGTCGAGCGGATCCTGCCCGGCGAGTCGTCCGACCACGACGCGCGCTCACCGCTGCTCGCGCCGGGCGTCGCCGTGCGCGCGGGCGACGCGATCGTGGCGGTGGGCGGCCGGCCGGTCGATCCCGTACGCGGCCCGCTGGCCGCCCTGTCCGGCACGGCCGGCCAGCCCATCGAGCTGACCGTACGACCGGCCTCGGGTGGCGAGACGCGCCGGGTGGTGGTCACCCCGATCTCGGACGAGACCCAGCTGCGCTACCACGACTGGGTGGAGGGCCGCCGGGCCTACGTCAGGGAGGCGTCGGACGGGCGGCTCGGCTACCTGCACGTACCCGACATGGTGGCCTCCGGGTGGGCGCAGTTCCACCGTGACCTGCGTACGGAGATGGCCCGCGAGGGGCTGGTCGTGGACGTACGCGAGAACGGCGGCGGGCACACCTCCGAGCTCGTCCTGGAGAAGCTGTCCCGCCGGGTCTCCGGCTGGGCGCACGCGCGCGGCTACGAGCCGATGCGCTACCCGGAGGACTCGCCGCGCGGCCCGATCGTGGCCGTCACCGACGAGTTCGCGGGCTCGGACGGCGACATCGTCAGCGCGGGCATCAAGAACCGGGGGCTCGGTCCGCTGGTGGGCACCCGGACGTGGGGCGGGGTGATCGGCATCGACTCGCGGTATTCGCTGGTGGACGGCACCGTGGTGACCCAGCCGCGCTACTCGTTCTGGCTGGCGGGTCAGGGCTGGGGCGTGGAGAACTACGGCGTGGACCCCGACATCGAGGTGGTCATCACACCGCAGGACCGGGTGGCAGGCCGCGATCCACAGCTGGAGAAGGCGGTCGAACTCGCGCTCGCCGCCCTGGCCGAGAACCCCGCCGCCATGCCTCCCGACCTGCCGCCGCTCCCGGCCTGATCAGCAGGTCGTGGTCGGTCTGGAGCCGACCGGCTGCCGCCCTTCTTGGCAGCCGGCCGGCACCCGGCCTTCAGCTCCGGTGCGGTTGGCTTGGACCACCGCTGGTCTCCGCCTGTGCGATGCGGTCGAGGATCTCGGTCAGGAGGGGCTCGGTGGTGGCGAAGTTCAGCCGTACGCAGTGCGCGCCGCCGGGCCCGAACGTCGCGCCGTCGCTCAGCATGACCTTGGCATCGCGTTCGAGCATCTCCTGTACGCCAGGACGGCCGTAGTCGAGCCAGGCCAGGTAGGTGGCCTCGGGGATGCGGTACCTGACTCCCTCGGGCAGGCGGTCGGCGATCGTCCTGCGGTTCCTGTCGAGCAGGGCACGGGTCTCCTGAAGCCAGGCGTCACCGTGCCGCCAGGCCGCCACCGTCGCCTCCACACCGAACAGGTTGGCCGAGCCGTACAAGAAGGGCGGCTGCGCGTCGAGGGCCTTACGCAGCTCCGGCGAGCCGATGTGGGCGACCGAGCAGCGGATGCCGCCCAGGTTGAACGCCTTGGTCGCGGAGGTGAGCGTGACGGTCCGCTCGGGCAGGATGGTGGCGAACGGGATGTGCTGGTGCGGGGCATGCGTGAGGTCGGCGTGGATCTCGTCGGAGATGACCAGCAGGTCGTGGCGTTCGGCAAGTTCGGCCAGCTCGGTCAGCTCCTCGCGGGTGAAGACCCGGCCGGTGGGGTTGTGCGGATTGACCAGCAGCAGCACCTTGCACCCGGACAGATCAGGCACCTCGAACCGCCACGAATCCCCGTCGGCGCTCAGCTGCAGGGGATGCAGCGGCCGATCCATGTTCTCCAGCGTGCCGAGGAACGGGGGATAGGCCGGAGTGTGTACGGCCACACCGTCGCCCGGGCGGGTCCATAGGTGGAGGAACACCTGGAGTGCCTGGTTGATGTCTGTATAACTGCGCACGTACTCGGGATCCGGCTGCCAGCCGTACCGGCTCCCCATCCGCTCGACGAACGCCTCGGCCAGGGGGCCGCAGCTGGGGTTGTCCAGCCAGGTGGGGTAGCCGAGGTCGCCGTGGGCTCGGCGCTGGAGGGCGGCGATGACCTCTGGGGCGGTGGGGAGGTCCATGTCGGCTATCCAAGCGGGGATGACGCCGGGGGCAGCTTTTGCCCATTTGAATCCGTCGTGTGTTGCCTTGAGGTCTTCTGCCCGTTTTATGTCGGTCACGCGGTCATTTTAGAAACCCCCTCTGGTTTTGCCAGCCCCATCCCGAAGGCTCCGCGTCAGGACGGGGCGAGGACGCAGAACTCGTGGTCCTCCGGGTCGGTCAGGCACGTCCACGGGACGTCGCCCTGGCCGACATCGAGGTCGGTGGCGCCGAGGGCCCGCAGCCGGGCCACCTCCGCTGCTTTGTCGTCACCGGGGTACGGCAGCAGATCAAGATGGACGCGGTCTGGCACGGTCTTCACGTCGGGCGCACGGAGAAACTCGAGATACGGCCCGACACCCTTGGCGGAGCGCAACGCCGCATGATCGTCAGTCACCTCATGCAGGGTCCAGTCCACCGCCTCCCCCCAGAACCGGGCCATGGCCCGCGGATCCGCGCAGTCGACCACCACCGCGGCGATCGGCCCGGTGTCCCGGTAGATCTCCCGAGGCTCCAGCACGCAGAACTCGTTGCCCTCCGGGTCGGCGAGGACCGTCCACGGGACGTCGCCCTGGCCCACGTCGGCGGGCGTCGCACCGAGATCCTGGAGGCGCGCGACCAACTCCGCCTGATGGGCCGCGGAGGTGGTGGCGAGATCGAGGTGCACACGGTTCTTCGTCGTTGTCTTGGCTTCCGGGACGGGAACGACGTCGACGCAGACGGCGACCGGGTCCGGCCAAACGGGGCCGCCGACGGGTCCGACGTAGGTGGTCACGCCAGGTCGGTAAACACTCCAGCCGAGCGCCTCCGCCCAGAACCGGCCGACCGCCAAGCTGTCAAGAGCCTTGATGTTCACCTGAACAGGTCGCAGTGCCATGCCGGCGATCCTATGCGCCCGCTCTGTTACGGTCGCCGGCCGTAACAGAGATCAACTCTCTGATCAACGCAATGGTCAGCTCGCCAAATGACGCGCTGAGCCACACCTGCCGCCTCTCCTGACATAACGGAATCATCACGGGATCTGCTCCCATGATGATCGGAGCGGATCATGTAGGCAGGGTTGACCCCATGAAGCCCCTCGCGTACCGCCAGAGTGACTCCCCCTGGCTCTCGCCCACCCTCCTTCCTCAGGCGTAAGGCGGTGGAACCTCTCGCCTACCGTCAGAGCGGTATCCGGGAAACCGGACTGAATGCCCAGGAAATCCGGAAGGCTCTCGAAGGGCTCGCTGTTCCAGAGCTCCCCTGGGGGACGTTCGGCATCGCCGGTGACTCGGCGAGAGACCGTCACAACCAGGCCAGTGACGAGTTCAACGGCCGGGCGCGGCGGGGCGTGGAGTCGGCCGAGGGCATCTCGCGCAACCTGAACCTCACCGCGGACGGGTACGTGCGGGCCTCCAACGACGTCATGCGCGCGGTCCTTGCCGTCAGCCGCCACACGCAGCCTCTCGTACGCGGGGACGCGCCTTCGCCGGAGTCGGAAGTCCGGAACGGTGTGGGACAGGGCCTCATGTCGCTCGGCACCACCGGTGCGACCCTCATCCGGCTGGCAGAGGCGTCCTCCTACTTCCAGCGCGGCTCGGCCGCCGGGATCGCGAACCTGTCGGCCGAGGCGGCGAAGATGGCGAACCTGAGCCAGCGCACGCTGTCCATGCTCAAGGTCGCCGCCACGATGTCGATCACGGCCGGAACCGGGCTCCTGCTCTGGCTGGTCACCGTGTCCTGGCACGACGAGAAGGTCGACGAGGCCATCGCGGCCTGGCGGCACGCCGCCAACTCCCTGGGCCAGACCTTCGGGGCCGGGGACCCGATGAAACTGGAGGCACTGGCGGCCGCGTGGCACGGCGGCGCCAAGGACGTCGCCGACCAGAAGCTACGCGACTTCGTCACCGCGGGTATCCAACTCGCCGACTACGCCGCGGGCCGGGCCGTCGGGTTGCAGGACGCGGTGAGGCAGCTGAACCGGCTGCACTCGTACGCGTTCTGGACGACTGTGGGCGAGCTGGGATTGATCATGGCGCTGCGCCTGGTCGCGGCCGTCAATCCGGCTTCCCGGCTGGCTGCCATCAAGGTGGGGTGGCGGTTGTCCATGGCCCTTGTCGTGATTCAGGGGGCTATAACTGGGCGGCTGGAGTATCTGGTGGCGGAGTCCATGAAGAAGGACTCGGTGGGCGCTGGGCCGCCGGGGGTGGGAGAGACGGATTTCCCCCGCTTCTAGCCTTCCCAGGCGATCACGCGGCGGCAGCCACGCGGGGGCGGTCACGCGGTGACCGCCAGGCGGGGACGGTCACGCGGTGACCGCCAGGCGGGGACGGTCACGTGCGCGGGGCGATCGGGCCGAGGTAGGTGCCGCCTGAGACGTCGATGGTCTGGCCGGTCACCCACCGGCCTTGCGGCCCCGCCAGGAAGCCGATGACATCGGCGACGTCCTCGGGCTCGCCGAGCCGGCCGAGCGCGGTGATCGCCTCCAGCCCGGCGACCACCTCGGGGATGGAGGTGAAGCCCGCGGTCAGGTCGGTCCGCACCGCGCCGGGCGCGACCGTGTTCACCGTGATGCCCCGCGCGCCGAGCTCGTTGGCCAGCGACGGAGCCATCGATTCCAGCGCCGCCTTGCTGATCGTGTAGCCGATCTGCGTGGAGACCGCGAACCGGCTGGCCGTCGAGCCCATGTTGATGATGCGGCCCCCGTCGTTCAGCAGCGGCAGTGCGCGCTGGATCACGAAGAACGGGGTGGCGACGTTGATCGCGAGCAGCCTGCTGAACTCCTCCGGGGTGACCTGTGAGATCGGGTTGCCCGAGCCGATGCCCGCGTTGTTGACCAGGATGTCCAGCCCGCGTCCCGCCAGCCCCGCCGTCAGGCCCACGAACAGCTGATCCACCGCGCCCTCGTCACCGAACCGGGCCTGGACGGCGAACGCCCGGCCGCCTGCCGCCTCGATCCGCGCCACGGTCTCCTTGGCCGCGCCCTCGTCGCTGCCGTAGTGGACGGCGACCAGCGCGCCCTCGGCGGCCAGCCGCAGCGCCACCGCCCGGCCGATGCCGCGCGAACCGCCCGTCACCAACGCCGTCTTGCCTGCCAGAACGTCCATCTCTGCTCCTCGCTCAGTGGCCGGGCCCTCGGTGGATCCGGCGATGGCTCAACAGTGACGGTGGCCGCTCACCGTGGGCTCACCGACGGCTCACCGGCTGAGGAACTCGCCAGTGTTCCCGCCGCTCACCGACGACGGACGACCCAGGGTGGCGGCCCGCTGGCCGGTCGAACGCCGTCAGCCGAAGGTGTCGTGGAGAGCGCCGCTGGACCGAGGACGCGGCCCGGCGCGAGGTTGGCCAGCAGGTCGAGCATCCGGTCACGGTGCAGGAGAAGGTCGAGAGCCGCTGGGCGCGGAGCTCCGGGTTACTCGGCGGGGCTTGTCTCCCCGTTCGCGTCACCCACGAGATGTTCGCGGACCGCGGTGAGGATGCGGTCGGACAGGTCGTCGTCGGCGCAGGCCCGTGACAACAGCACCGCTCCCACGATGGTGGACAACTCCACGAGCACCGCCTCCTCGTTCCCGTCGTCGAGCTGCCGCATCCCGTCGACCATGCCGCGCAAGCCGGTGGCGAACGCCTGACGCAGGGGGTCGCCGGGTTCCGCGCGGGCGGCGTCCACCGCGAGGGCCGGGCCGGGGCAGCCGAGGGCGGGGTTGTCGCGGTGCAGGGCCGACACATAGCCCGCCAGGAATTCGGTGCGGGCGCGGCCGGGGGTGGCGTGCTGGGTGAGGTCGTCCAGGGCGGTGGCCCGTTCGGCGAACGCGGCCGAGCAGGCCTGGGCGACCAGGTCGTCCTTGGAGCTGAAGTGGCGGTAGAAGCCGCCGTGGGTCAGCCCCGCCGCGGCCATCGCCTGCGGAACGCTCACCTTCTCGACGCCGTGCGCGCGCAGCAGCTTCGCCGTGGCCTCGATCACCTGCTCACGGTGCCGCTCGGCTTCGGCCTTGGATGCTCGGGGCATGGTGGGTACACTTCCCTCACGATATAGATGATGCTCATCATCTATTCTACTCAGAAGGAGGTCCGTCCATGGTCGCGATCGAGAATTCCGTGGCGCTGGTGACCGGTGGCCAGCGCGGTCTCGGCAAGGCGTTCGCCGAGGCACTGGTGGAGCGCGGCGCGGCGAAGGTCTACGTGACCGCGCGCAAACCCGCTACCAGTGATGATCCGCGAATCCTGCCCGTTGCCCTCGATGTCACCGATCAGGACGCGGTATCGTCCCTCGCCGCCCAGGCCCGGGAGGTGACCATCGTGATCAACAACGCCGGCGTGCTCATCCCGTCGCCGCTGCTGAAGGCGGACATGGCCGACGTGGTCGCCACGTTCGACACCAACGTGTTCGGCGCGCTGCGAGTGGCGCGGACCTTCGCTCCCGTCCTGGCGGCCAACGGCGGTGGGGCGCTGGTCGACATGCACTCCGTGTTGTCCTGGGGTGCCGGCGCGGCGGCCTACGGTGCCTCGAAGGCCGCGCTGTGGTCGATCACGAACTCCCTGCGCGTCGAACTGGCCCCGCAGGGCACCCAGGTCGTCGGCGTGCACCTCGGCCTCGCCGACACCGACATGGTGGCCGGGATCTCGGCCCCGAAGGTATCGCCCGCCGAGGTCGCCATCGCGGTGCTGGACGGCCTCGAAAGCGGTGCCGACGAGGTGCTCGTGGACGAGGTCACCAGGCGGATGAAGGCGGCGCTGTCCGGCCCGGTAGGAGGGCTCACCGTGGCCATCGGACGTTGAGCCGTCTGACATTTGAGCTGTCAGGCGCGTAGCCGTCGAACCTCAAGGAGGCAGAGCAGATGCCGTTGTGGCAGGTCTATCATCCCGTCGGCGCGTTTTCCGAGGAGCAGAAGCGTGACTTCGCCGAGGATGCCACGCAGTTCTACGCCCGTTTCGGACTGCCGAAGTTCTACGTCGTCACGCTCTTCCACGAGGTCCCTCGGGCATCGTTTCTGGTCGGGGGAGTGCCTTCGGACGACACCGTGCGCGTCGTGATCGAGCACATCGCCCGCCATGCTGAGGATCCCGGCCTGCGCGAGCGGATGAGCGAGGCCCTGGGTCGCCTGCTGGCCGCGCATACGGGCGACCGCGGGCTGCACTGCGAGTTCCACGTCGACGAGACCCCGCGGGATCTGTGGATGATCGACGGGCTGTGCCCGCCCCCGACGGGTTCGGAGGCGGAGCAGCTCTGGGCGCAGCACAACCGGCCCGTGCCCTACTGACCACGCCGCACCGACCAGGCCGCTACTGTCAAGATCACCTCGCTCTGAGATGTGAGTATTCGGGAGTCATGTGCAGCCCTCCGCGAGGATCGGTCAGTCGAACCGCAGGACGAACCGCCCCCGAACGCCGCGCCGTTCGAGCGAGCGATGCGCGTCGGCGGCTCGGGAGGCAGGCAGTTCGCCGGCCACGCGGACGGTGAGCCGTCCTTCACCGGCGAGTTCGGCGAGCCGGTCGAGCTCGGCCGCGGCCTCGACGTAGTCGCGGACGAAGATCGGGGCGACGCGGACCCGGTCGGTCCCGTCGCCCTGGTAACCGCGGACGGTGACGACGGTGCCGCCGTCCTTGACGGCAGGGAGCACGGCGGCCTCCAGCACGGCGGCGTCGACGAGCCCGTCGACGCCGCCCGGATGGTGGCGGCGGACCATTGCGGCGAAGTCGTCCCCTCGCGGCACGACCTCGTCGGCTCCGCACTCGCGGACGAAGGTCTCGTCCTGTCTGGCGGCGTCGGCGACGACAACGAGCCCGGCCTGCTTGGCGAGCTGGACGACGTACCCGCCGACGGTGCCGGCGGCGCCGGTGACGGCAACCGTCGCGCCGGCCGGGAGCGCCAGCGTGTCGAGTGCGAGCCGGGCGGTGAGCCCGTTCATCGGGATGGTGGCGGCCTGAACGTCCGAGAGCCCGGCCGGGATCTTCGCGACCGAGCGTGCCGACATGACAAGGTCTGCCCGGTAGCCGCCGTGCGCACCTGAGGGCACCACGATGGCCATGACGGCGTCCCCGATCGCGAACGGGCGGTCGACGGCGGGGCCGATCTCGGTGATCACGCCGGCGACCTCCATGCCCGGCACCCGCACCGCGTCCGCCCCATCCTGCCGCGGACGGGAACGGATCACCGCGTCGATCGGGTTCACCGTGGCGCTGCTCACCCGGATCCTGACCTGACCGGGACCGATCGGTTCGGCCGCCAGGTCGAACTCGCCGAGAGCGTCCGGTCCGCCTGGTCGCGTCACTCCGATTGCTTGAACCATGGTCGTTCGTCACTCCTTGGTCGTTGCCGCCTGGGCGGCGGTGGGCAGGGCCGACCGCGCCGCTGACGAGTCGCGGCGTGTGTTCGACCCGGTTCGGCTACGGCGATGTGGGGGCGTGAAGACCCTCGAGCAGCAGGCTGCACACCTCGTCGAGTTCGGCGCCGATGCCGGGGTTCTGCCATTCGGCCGCGTGGGCGAGGTGGTTGAACTTGGCGGTGGCGTTGAAGACCACGCGGGCGGTGGCCTCCGCGTCGTCGGTGCGGAGGCTGCCGTCGGCGGCGCCGTCGGCGATGATGGCCGTCAGCTGGCCCAAGAGGTCGGCGACGTGGTCGGTGGCGACGCTGCTGTGCGCGGCCGCGAGGATTCCATAGGCGGCGAACAGCTCCGGGTCCTCGCGAATCTTGGCCTGCTTCACGGCCAGAACGGCGTGCAGCCAGGTACGCAGTCGCCGCGCCGGCGGGACCGCGCTGTCGGCGACGATGACGGCGAGGGCGTCGCGGTTGCGGTCGAGCCAGCGCCGGGTCACGGCCTCGCGCAGCGCCTGCTTGGAGGGGAAGTGCTTGTAGACGGCGGCGTGGCTGACCCCGAGTGCCCGGGCGACGTCGACGACCGTTGCCTTGTCCGGTCCGTGGCGGCGCAGGATCTCCTCGGTGGCCGCCAGGATGGCGTTCGCGTCCAGCGGGGTTCGGGCGGGCATCAGCGTCTGCCGACCGTTCGCTCGCTGTCCAGCAGCGCGAGCAGGGCGGGGGGGTAGCGTTCTCCCGCCGCCGCCCCTCGGGGGACGGCCTGCTCGATCGCGTTCAGGTCGTCCTCGGTCAGCCGCAGGTCGGCGGCCTCCACCGCCTCGGTGATGTTGCGCGGTCGGCTCGCCCCGACCAGCGCGACGATGTCCCGGTGCACGCGACCCTGCGCGAGCACCCACGCGATCGCGAGCTGTGCGACCGTGGCGCCGCGGGAGGCGGCGATCTCCCGCAGCCGCTCGACCAACGCGAGGTTGGCCTCGATGTTGCCGGCGGCGAAGCGGGGCAGGTGCCCGCGAAGCCGTACGTCGCCGGCCGACGGTCGCCACGTCCCGGTCAGCATTCCTTGGGCGAGCACCCCGTACGCGGTGACGCCGATGCCCAGCTCGCGGCAGGTGGGCAGGATCTCGTCTTCGACGCCGCGGCTGAACAGTGAGTGTTCGATCTGGACGTCGGTGATCGGGTGCACGGCGTGGGCGCGGCGGATCGTCTCGGCGCCGACCTCGGACAGCCCGATGCCGCGCACGTAGCCCTTCCGCACCATCTCGGCGACGGCGCCGACGGTCTCCTCGATCGGGACAGCGGGGTCCAGCCTGGCCGGGCGGTAGATGTCCACATAGTCGGTGCCCAGCCGCTGCAGTGAGTAGCCCAGGAAGTTCGGGATCGCGTCGGGCCGGCCGTTGATGCCGCGCACGCTGCCGTCCACACCGAACAACGCGCCGAACTTCACGCTCACCACGGCGCGGTCGCGATCGGCGGGTCGCAGCGCCTGCCCGAGGAGCGTCTCGTTGTGCCCCATCCCGTAGTGGTCGGCCGTGTCGATGAACGTGATCCCGGCGTCGAGCGCGTTGCGAAGCGTCGCGATGCTCTGCTCGTCGGCGCTGCGTCCGTACGCGCCGGACATGCCCGCACAGCCGAGCCCGACCGCCGCCACACAGATGTCGGCGCCGAGTGTTCTCTGCTCCATGCGAGAAACGCTAAGCGGGTGGGTTACAGATGTCAAAACTTGTAACTTGCCACCTTGGCCGTTACGGTTCCAGAGCGTGGTGGCCTCTTCGAGTTCCTGGTGCGCCAGCCGGTCGGCGCGATCGTCGTGGAGCCGGCGGTGCGGTCGCAGTCAGTCGCGCGGGAGGCCTCATCCAGCTCGGTGGGACGAACAGCGGAATCTGATGACGTTCCACGGCCGCGCCGCGAGCTCTCCTCACCGCGTGCGGAGCAGGGCCAGAGCGCGCCTTACTCGTCTGAAGAGGTCATCTCGCTCTGACCTGCGAGAAGGGATCAAGAACCCCAGATAACTGCTGCTACGTCCGACTCAGACCACGCGACAGGCCAGGCTCCCCACGGCTACATCCGATCCAGACCAGGCTGGCTGTGGCTGTACTGCCTGAACTGGCTGGGCTGCTGCCCTATGAGCGGCGACGTCCGGGCCAATATCCGCCAGGTCCTCGATGCCGGACTGCCCGAGGTCGGCCGTTCTCCTATGCCGGACACCTGAGACAGGCCAACTCCCGATGCCAGACCGCCCGAGACGGGCCGATCCCCGACCTGGGCCCTTTTCGTGCGACCTCACCATCGACGGGCTGGACCGTACCGCCGACCCGCGCAAGCTTCCCGGCACAGAAATAGGGCATGGCAGGAGAGTCGCTCTCCTGCCATGCCCACGGGATGTGCGTACGTCGCAGACGGCGTATGGCAGGGCCGTCACTCTGCCGTACGCCCGAAATGTCCGCAGATACTAGAGGCGGCGGAGGACCGCCACGACCTTGCCCAGCACGCTGGCCTCGTCGCCGGGGATCGGGTCGTAGTTGGAGTTGTGCGGCACCAGCCAGACGTGGCCGTCCTTGCGCTTGAACGTCTTCACCGTGGCCTCGCCATCGATCATGGCCGCCACGATGTCGCCGCTCTCCGCGACCGGCTGCTGGCGAACGACGACCCAGTCGCCGTCGGCGATGGCGGCCTCGATCATCGAGTCACCCGCGACCTGCAGGAGGAAGAGCGTGCCTTCACCCACCAGCTGCTTGGGCAGGGCGAAGACGTCTTCGACGCTCTCCTCGGCGAGGATCGGACCACCGGCGGCGATCCGGCCGACCAGTGGCACGTAGGCGGCCGTGGGCCTGCTCACCGGAGGATCGGACTCGCTGGCCTCGGGGTCGACCCAGAGCACGGGCTCGCCGGGCAGCCGCACCTCGAGCGCGCGCGGCCGGTGCGGGTCACGTCTCAGGTAGCCCTTGCGCTGCAACGCCGTCAACTGGTGCGACACGCTGGACGTGCTGGTCAGTTGTACGGCCTCGCCGATTTCGCGCATGGATGGCGGGTATCCGCGCTGTTGGACCGAGTCGCGAATCACCTCGAGGATCTTGCGTTGCCTGGGCGTCAGGCCCAGGGAGTCACGCCGACGCACCGCGAGGTCGCTGACCCCGTTGGCGTCATCCCGATCGCTCATGATCTGCCTCCTCGCCCGGCGGCCCGCCTCACCGGCGAATCTTCCGGTCCGTGGTCTTCGTGTCGCACACAGCGACCGTATCGCTGTTGAAGATCATCTTCAAACAATTGTTCGAGTCTTCCTCGAAATTGTTGGCAGCGTGGTGTACAACATCGTACGGGAGTTCGATCGACACCGTGTTCGATTTGCCGATCTTTATTGGGTCTTTTTTTCGGGCCGGGACGGCGGGGAGGTCAAACATGCGAGCGACCACCATCACAGATGCCACCAGCGAAGACGTCAAGCGCCTCACTCTTCTGGCAGACGCCACCCGGCGACCGGCGCCCCGGGCCGGAAATGAGGGTGAGGACCGGGGGGACGGCCGTCGGGATGGCGATTCCGCCGGCCGACCGAGTTTCGAACGTACGTATGTCAATGACCGCTCCAGCGATCGGGAGGCGGGGCCTGCCGGTCTTCGGCCCCCGGGCCTGGGATCCGCCGGTTCGGGGGGTGAAGGCCGGCGTGGGGACGAGGGTGGCGCCCGTTCCGGAAGCGGGGACGAGGGGCGTCTCCGGAGCGGGGGCGGCCGTCCTCGCGATGGTGAGGGCGAAGGGCGTTCCACAGGAGAGGGTGGGGACGGAAAACGTTCCGGTGGAGAAGGTGGGGACGGAAAACGTTCTGGCGGAGAGGGTGGGGGCGCAGGGCGGCGTTTCGGCGGAGAGGGTGGGGGACGTCCTGAACGTGGGGGCGGAGGCCGTCCAAGGGGAGGCGGCGCGCGTGCCGGTGGCGGATCGGCCGGCGGAGGGTCTGTCCGCCGTCGGGCTGCGGCGCAGGGAAGGCCGCTCCTGCGGCTCGTGCCCGCGCCGCGCCTTGACGCCGACGACATGCCGTCGCCTGACGAAGGTGTACGGCCTACGGGCGCTACCGATCGCTCAGCAGAGCTTGATCGCTCGGTAGCCCCAGGACGCCCAACGGAGGCTGGGCGATCGGCGGAGCCCGGACGCTCAGCAGGGCTTGGTCGCCAAGCAGGGCGTGGCCGCTCAATGGAGGCTGGGCGACCGGCGGAGGCTGAGAACTCGACGCTTCATGCTCCGGATGGCCATGTGGAGGCGCTGCCGCGTGAAGGAGCGGAGGACCCGTCGCGCGAGGCGGCAGTCCGGTCCAAGGGGCGGTCGCGCGGGGCGGGGGACCGTTACGGTGCGCGGTCTCGCGGTGCAGGTGGGCGCGTCGGGGGTCGGGGTCGTGAGGTGGCCGGTCGTTCGGGGCGTCAGGGTCGTGAAGTGGCTGGTCGTTCTGGGGGTCGAGGTCGTGAGGCGGCCGGTCGCTCTGGAGGTCGGGGTCGTGAAGCGGCCGGGCGTTCCGATGGCCGGGCCCGTGAGGTCTCCGGCTCGTACGCGCGCCGCCCCCGACGCAAGGGCGCCCTGCCCGCAGATCGGACCCGTCTGTCCAGGAGGCGTGCCGGTGTCTCGCGGCGAGGACGGCGCAATCCCCCCGTACGGCTCACGCGGCGGGGGCGGGCCGTGCTGGTGATGGCCATGGCCCTGCTCTCCCTGGGCGGCTTCTGGCTCGGCACCCGCGCGGTCAGCCTGGCGAACGTGGCGCCCGCCGTACCGAGTCACGCGGGTCTGCCCTGGGTGACCGTCCACGAGGGGGACACGCTCTGGACGATCGTCGACGCGGTGGCTCCCGAGGAGAACGACCCCGGAGCGGTCGTGACCGAGATCAAGCGTCTGAACGGCCTGCCCGACTCGCTCATCCGCCCCGGCACCCGCCTGTACGTCCCGAGCGCCCGCGCCTTACCGTAAGCCGGTGAACGGGTGCTGAGCGGCGAACGCCTGCAGCCTTGGCCGCCTGCCTGATGGCCGGGCCGACCTGGACGGTCTGGCTGACGGCCGCCGTGGTGCTCGCGGGCGGCCAACCGTGGTGCTCACGGACGGCCACCGTGGTGGACGGCCACCGTGGTGCTCACGGATGGCCGTCGGCGGAGGCGTACGTCGCTGCGAAGCCGGGTCGCCTCCCCGCGATCGCCGGCAGTTCGGGCTCGCCGCCGCCTCGGCGTGCGGCCCATTGCCGGGTGGGGCAGGCAGCGGCGTCGGATGGGCATCGCGGTGGCGTTGGGTGGGCACGCAGCGGCCGGTCGGCAGCCCGCATCGCACCCCCGAAGCTCCATCCCGGCACTCCCCGAAGCTCCGTCCCGGCACAGGCCCGAAAATGGTCTGTCCCGGCACAGGTCCGAAAATGGTCTGTCCCCAACCGAAACCGCGGCGACGAGTGCCGACAGATGTGCCGTACGAGATGCCTGTGAGCTGCGTTCACCCACGTGAGACGGGCGAACCAAGGTGACACACGAGCCCAGGAACACGCCCTCCCGGCCCGGTGTTGACGACGACACGCCCGGACCGGACTAAGGTGGCTGCGCTGATCAGCGACTTCGGCGAGAAGGCCGCGCCCAACTTGCGTTCATGGTCGCTCGCTTCTACGGTTGGACCACAACATCTAGTAGTTACACCGATGTAGTTCACCACAAATTGTGTTTCTGTGACCGCACCATGGCGAGCCGTGGTGCGTGCGCGAGCGTACGCCGACGAGCGCTTTACGCCTGTGGTGGCCACGTGGTCGAGGAGGGCGAAAGCGTGCATTGTCCGTTCTGTCGTCATCCCGACACGAGGGTCATCGACAGCCGCTCGACAGAGGACGGCGCGGCCATTCGGCGCCGCCGTACCTGTCCGGAATGCGGGCGCCGGTTCACCACGCAGGAGACCGTACTGCTGATGGTGAGCAAACGTAGCGGAGTGACAGAGCCGTTCTCGCGCGACAAGGTCGTCGCGGGCGTGCGAAGGGCCTGCCAGGGCAGGCCGGTGAGCGAGGATTCGCTGGCCCAGTTGGGGCAGCGTGTCGAGGAGGCCATCCGAGCCAAGGGTGCCGCCGAGCTCCCCTCCAACGAGGTGGGGCTGGCGATCCTGGGCCCGTTGCGGGAGTTGGACGAGGTGGCCTACCTGCGGTTCGCATCGGTATATCGCGGTTTCGAGAGCCTGGCGGACTTCGAGGCCGAGATCGAACAGTTGAAGGCGGAGAAGGGGGAGTCATGACGGAGACGGCCAGCGGTTCAGTCACGCGCGGAGGTAAGCGTCCGCGTAAGGGGCTCAAGATGAAGCGGATCTTCACTAAGCCCGGTGTGCACCCCTATGACGACATCAAGTGGGAGCGCCGCGACGTCGTCATGACCAATTGGCGCGACGGCTCGATCAACTTCGAGCAGCGGGGCGTCGAGTTCCCCGAGTTCTGGTCGGTCAACGCCGCCAACATCGTCACGACCAAATACTTCCGCGGCGCCGTGGGCACGCCGCAGCGCGAGTGGAGCCTCAAGCAGCTGGTCGACCGGGTCGTCGGCGTCTACACGAAGACCGCGGTCGAGCACGGCTACTTCGCCACCGACGAGGACGCCGAGATCTTCGACCATGAGTTGAAGCACGCCTTGACGCACCAGGTGTTCGCGTTCAACTCGCCGGTCTGGTTCAACGTGGGCACCGCGAGCCCGCAGCAGGTGAGCGCCTGCTTCATCTTGGCCGTGGACGACACGATGGAGTCGATCCTCGACTGGTACAAGGAAGAGGGTGTGATCTTCAAGGGCGGTTCGGGCTCGGGGGTCAACCTGTCCCGCATCCGCTCCTCGAAGGAGCTCCTCTCCAGCGGCGGCACTGCCAGCGGCCCGGTCTCGTTCATGCGCGGCGCCGACGCGAGCGCGGGCACCATCAAGTCCGGCGGCGCCACCCGCCGGGCGGCCAAGATGGTCGTGCTCGACGTCGACCACCCCGACATCGTGGAGTTCGTGGAGACCAAGGCCCGCGAGGAGGACAAGGTCCGCGCGCTGCGCGACGCCGGGTTCGACATGGACCTGGGCGGCAAGGACATCGTCTCGGTCCAATACCAGAACGCCAACAACTCGGTGCGCGTCTCCGAGGAGTTCATGCACGCGGTGGAGAAGGGTGACGACTTCGCCCTGCGCGGCCGCCTGACCGGCGAGGTGATCGAGAAGGTCGACGCGCGCGACCTGTTCCGCAAGATGGCCAAGGCCGCCTGGGAGTGCGCCGACCCCGGCGTCCAGTACGACGACACGATCAACGACTGGCACACCACCCCCGAGACCGGGCGCATCACCGCCAGCAACCCGTGCAGCGAGTACGTCCACCTCGACAACTCCTCCTGCAACCTGGCCAGCATCAACCTGCTGAAGTTCCTGAAGGACGACGACACCTTCGACGTCGCCAACTTCGTCAAGCTGACCGAGCTGATCATCACGGCCATGGACGTGTCGATCACGTTCGCCGACTTCCCGACCGAGAAGATCGGGGAGACCACCCGCGCCTACCGCCAGCTCGGCATCGGCTACGCGAACCTGGGCGCGCTGCTCATGGCCACCGGCCACGCGTACGACTCCGACGGCGGCCGCGCGGTCGCCGGGGCGATCACGTCGCTGATGACCGGTGTGTCCTACCGGCGCAGCGCCGAGCTGGCCGGGGTCGTCGGCCCGTACGACGGCTATGCCCGCAACGCCGAGCCGCACAAGCGGATCATGCGCAAGCACGCCGCCGCCAACGACGACCTGCGCACGGTCGGCTCGACGGACGCCAAGATCCACGCCGAGGCCTCCCGCCAGTGGTCGGAGTGCCTCAAGCTCGGCGAGAAGCACGGCTACCGCAACGCCCAGGCCAGCCTGCTCGCGCCCACGGGCACCATCGGCCTGATGATGGACTGCGACACCACCGGCATCGAGCCGGACCTGGCGCTGGTCAAGTTCAAGAAGCTCGTCGGCGGCGGCTCCATGCAGATCGTCAACCAGACGATCCCGCGCGCGCTCCGTCAGCTCAACTACCAGCAGGAGCAGATCGAGGCCATCGTCGAGTACATCGCCGAGCACGGCCACGTCGTCGACGCCCCCGGCCTGCGCAGGGAGCACTACGAGGTGTTCGACTGCGCGATGGGCGAGCGGGCCATCGCCCCGATGGGCCACGTCCGCATGATGGCCGCCGCGCAGCCGTTCCTGTCGGGTGCGATCTCCAAGACGGTCAACCTGCCGGAGTCGGCCACGATCGACGACATCGAGCAGGTCTACCTGGAGGGCTGGAAGCTCGGCCTCAAGGCGCTGGCGGTCTACCGCGACAACTGCAAGGTCGGCCAGCCGCTGTCCGCCGGCGGCAGCAAGAAGGAATCCGAGAAGACCGACAAGGCGGCCGAGGTCGCCGAGCCGGAGGTCCGGGTCATCGAGGTCAACCGGCCCACCAGGCGCCGGATGCCCAACCAGCGGCCGAGCATGACCACCCGCTTCACGGTCGGCGGCGCCAAGGGCTACATGACCGCCTCGTCCTACCCCGACGACGGGCTCGGCGAGGTCTTCCTGAAGATGTCCAAGCAGGGTTCGACGCTGGCGGGCGTCATGGACGCCTTCTCGGTGGCGATCTCGATAGGGCTTCAGTACGGCGTGCCGCTCGAGACGTACATGAGCAAGTTCGTCAACATGCGCTTCGAGCCCGCCGGGATGACGGACGACCCCGACATCCGGATGGCCACCTCGGTGATGGACTACATCTTCCGCCGCCTGGCCCTCGACCACCTGCCCTACGACGAGCGGGCGGCGCTGGGCATCTTCTCGGCGGCCGAGCGCGCCGCGCAGCAGCGCGGCGAGGACCCGGCCGCGCAGCAGGAGACGGTCGACCGCGAGGCGCTGGCCCAGTCGGCGCCGATCGAGGCGAAGACCGAGCCGGAGCCGGTGAAGGAGCAGCTCACGCTGGAGAGCCACCTGCGCATCACCGCCGACGCGCCGCTCTGCATGACCTGCGGCACCAAGATGCGCCCGGCGGGCAGCTGCTACGTCTGCGAGGGCTGCGGCTCGACCAGCGGCTGCAGCTAGCTCGCGGCAGCCGCGACTCTCGGCTTGCTCGGCTGAGGCCCATCGTGCCTGCTTGAGGAGGGGGCCCGGACATCGTTCCGGGCCCTCTTCGATGAGCTCGCCGCGCGATGCCAGGGTCCGGCCATGAACCAACAGCGATCAACGGGACCGACCGGCTTCAAGTAGCGCGCCAGGAAATACCTGGCGATGCTACTCAGGGAGCCATATGTCCCGCACCGCTCATCACATTGATCGTCCGATTCGCCGCAAGGAGCCCCCATGGCGATCGGTAACGATAGTTGATCTCCGTTACAGTGCCGCGTGCCTGCGCCAGGCCCGGCGGGCCGGTCACCGGCCACGCCCGGTGTCCCTCCGGCACAAGGCCGACGTCTACTCCTGGGCCAGGGCGAATCCCCGAGATCGGTCGGTCTCTGAATGGGCCGACATCGAGGAGCGCCGGGCACGTCAACGCCTGCGTCTCAGGCTTGAAGCCATCACCCAGAGGCTCAACGCCACAACCGATGGCGAGGCTCTCGATGATCTCGAAGTTCTCCCGGCGCGACACCGTCGCAACGCCATCTGGCTGTACTGACCAAGTGTTCTGCGCCAGTGCCTCGGTGGCGTCGTTTCCAGTTCGCTCTGGCGGGTTCATGGGGTGCGGGTCGCGGCTTCGGGGCGGAAGAAGGTGGCCACCAGGGCCGCGACCACGAGGCTGGCGACCGCGGCTGCGAGCACCGCCCGGTGCATGCCGTCAAGGGTGTCGCCGATGCTCGTCAAAACGCCGTCGGCCGAGTGGGTGCCGAAGGCCGCGACGGCGGCCAGCACCGGAGTGCCGAGGGTGAGGGCGATCTGCTGGCTCATCGTGCTCAGGCCGGTGGCCAGGCCCTGCTCCTCGTCGGGCAGGCCGGAGGTGGCGATGACCGTGTAGGAGACGAGGCCCATGGCGTGACCGAAGAAGGCGACCGCGACGGCGGTGAGGACGATATAGAGTCCGGCGTCGCCCTTGTCCACGGTGAGCAGCGCCAGGATGCCGAGGCCCTGAACCGTCAGGGCGGTGACGAGGGTCCGCTTGCTGCCGATCGCGCCGATCACGCGAGGAGCGAGGAGGCCGCCCACGATGGCCGCGATGCTGGATCCGCCGAACGCCAGGCCCGCGGTGAGCGGTTTGTAGCCGAGTACGTCCTGGAGATAGAGCGTCATCTGGAAGACCACCGCACTGGGCATGCTGATGACGAGGAGGCCGGCGCAGTTGCCCCAGCGCACGGTGGGCCGTTTGAGCACGCTGACCGGAGCCAGCGGGTGGGAGCTGCGCGACTCGATGAACCAGAAGGCCACCAGCAGCACCCCGGCCAGAGCCAGGCAGCCGATGACGGCGGGGTCGCCCCAGCCGCTCCGCTCGGTCGCGGAGATGCCGTAGACCAGGCTCAGCAGTGCACCGGTGACCGTGACCGCGCCGGGAACATCGAGCCGGGTACGGGTCCGGACGCTGGTGTCGTGCAGAACGCGCGAGCCGAGAGCGAGGATGAGTACGACGACCGGCAGGTTGATCAGAAAGGCCCAGCGCCAGCTCAGTAGTTCGGTCAGGACACCACCGAGCACCGAGCCCAGAGCGAAGCCACCCGTGAGCAGGGTTCCGTTGAGCCCGAGGGCGCGCCGGCGTAGCGGGCCTTCGGGGAACGACGTGGTCAGCAGCGACATCGCGGCGGGCGTCGCCAGCGCGGTGGCGAGCCCCTGTCCGATGCGGCCCGCCAGGAGCATGCTCGGTGACTGGGCGAGGCCGCCGACCAGTGACGCCACGCCGAGGACGAGTATGCCCACCAGGAAGAGGTTGCGCCGGCCGAAGAGATCGGCGACGCGGCCGAACAGCAGCGTGAAGCCCGCTGCCGGCAGCATGAATCCGGTGACGATCCACTGCAGGTTGCTCAGCTCGAAGCCGAGCTCGGATCCGATGGTGGGCACGGCGATGTTGAGGACCGAGAAATCGACCGCGAGCATGAACTGGGCACCGAGCAGGAGACTCAGGGTCAGACGGTGCCGGGACGTCATCCGATCCTCGGCGGGCCTGTCCCGCGCCCCGGTGATGGCATCGAGTTCGGTCATTGCTTCCCTCCCGTCTGGTGGCTGTCGCATCCGACCGCGCGGCCGGTCGTCGGCGTGCGATCGAGCCGACAGGAGAGGAACACCGGTGAGTGGAAGACGGTTGCACCGCCGCCTCGCGACCAGCGGCGACGGACGGCGAGGTCAGGCGGGCGGGCGGGCGTGTGGCGTTCCCCGCCCGGCACCTGCGCGCGTCGCCCGAATCCGATGACCAGTGCTCCGATCAGCCTCTGAGGGATGGCGAAGCTCGGTGGGAAACTGGCCAAAGGGGTGGCTACCGTGCTGTGCGGGGATGGTGACCACGGCGTTTGACGCAACCTGTGCCGACGGCGGTCATCGGCGCGATGCCGACCGGTTCAGAAGAGGGCGGCGCCGATGGTGCCTCCCTCGAAGCCGAGGAGATACTGCTTCGTCGCCAGCCCGCCGCCGTACCCCGTGAGGTTGCCGGTGGAGCCGATGACGCGGTGGCAGGGGACGATGATGCCGATCGGGTTCTTGCCGTTGGCCAGGCCCACGGCACGGGCGGCTGTCGGCTGCCCGATGCGGTCGGCGAGCTCACCGTAGGTGGTCGTCTCGCCGTAGGGGATGTCCCGCAGGGCTGCCCAGACCCGTTGCTGGAACGGGGTGCCGGCGAAGACCATGGGCAGTTCGAAGACCGTTCGCCGGCCGTCGAAGTACTCCTCCAGCTGGTCGGCCACCTCGGTGAAGGGTGCGGGGTCGGGGTCGCCGAAGGTCTCCTCTGGAGGTCGGTGTCGCTGGGCTCGCATGTACAGGCCGGTGAGGGTTCCGTCGGCCGCGACGAGGGTGAGCGGGCCGACAGGGCTGTCCACCACCGTGTGTGTCCTGTGGGTCATGGTGCGTTCTTTCGCGAGTCGGTGGGCAGGTGATTGATGGGGTGGTCGCCGGTGGCCCACAGGTACTGAACGGCGTACGCGCGCCATGGCCGCCAGGCCGCGGCGCGGCGGGTGAGCGCGGCAGGGGTGGTGGGGAGACCGAGTTCGCGGGCGGCCACGCGGATTCCGAGATCGGTGGGGACAAAGGCGTCCGGGTCGCCGAGGGCGCGCATCGCGATGGTCTCGACGGTCCAGGGCCCGAGTCCCGGCAAGGCCGAGAGCTGTGCCCTCGCCCGGTGCCAGTCGCCTCCGACGCTGAGGTCGATCTCGTCGGCGGCAAGAGCGGTGATCAGCCCGGTGAGCGTGGTGCGGCGGGCCTGGGGGAGGGCGAGCGCCGCCGGGTCCAGGCCGGCCAGCGCGAACGGGTCGGGGAAGAGGTGGGTGAGTCCTCCGGCGGGGTCGGTGATCGGCTCACCGTGGGCGGTGACCAGCCGGGCGGCGTGGGTACGGGCGGCCGCGGTGGACACCTGCTGCCCGAGCACCGCCCGTACCGCGAACTCGAACGCGTCGACGGTACGGGGGACCCGGCGGCCGGAGTCCTTGTCCACGACAGGAGCCAGCACCGGGTCGCCGCGCAGCAGATCGTCGACGGCGACCGGGTCGGCGTCGAGGTCGAGGAGGCGCCGGCAGCGGCTGATCGCGGTGGACAGGTCCCGCAGGTCCGTGAGGGACAGCTGGCAGCCGATGTGGTCGGGTTGCGGGCGCAGGGTGACGATGCCCTGGCCGTGGGGCAGGCGCAGGGTTCGGCGATAGGCGCCGTCGCGCCACTCCTCCATCCCCGGCACGGCGGTGGCCGCGAGGTGACCGAACAGGTTGCCAGGACACAGCGGAGCCCGGAACGGCAGCCGCAGCGACAACGCCCCCGGGGTGTCGGCCGGGCGTCCACGGGCGACGCGATCCCGTAGCCGGGTCGGTGTCAGGGCGAAGACCTCCCGCACGGTCTCGTTGAACGTGCGGATGCTGGCGAACCCGGCCGCGAAGGCGACGTCGCCCATCGGCAGGGCCGTGGTCTCGATCAGCAGCCGGGCGGTCTGGGCCCGCTGCGCCCGCGCGAGCGCGAGCGGTCCCGCTCCGAGCTCGGCGAGCAGTTGCCGTTCGATCTGCCGGGTGCTGTAGCCGAGTTGTGCCGCCAGGCCGGGCACACCGTCGCGGTCGACGACCCCATCAGCGATCATGCGCATCGCCCGCGCCACCACATCGGCGCGTTGGTTCCACTCGGGGGAGCCCGGACTGGCGTCGGGACGACAGCGCTTGCACGCCCGGAATCCGGCCTGCTGCGCCGCGGCGGCGCTGGGATAGAAGCGCATGTTCTCCACCTTGGGCGGCACCACCGGGCAACTCGGCCTGCAGTAGATGCCGGTGGTGATCACCGCCCCGAAGAACCAGCCGTCGAAGCGGGCGTCCTTGGATCGGACCGCCCGAACGCACTGCTCCACGTCGTCATGCACCCCGCCAGCATCGCCTGTGGCAGGCCATCGGGGCTGGCGGAAATCCGACATGACCATGATGTCGGTGCAGCGCGGCGGTGTCGTCGCAAACCTGCCAGACCACGACGGCCGCCCGCTGCTGGACTGCTTGCCATGACCATCTCCCGCTCCAAGGCGGAACCATTGATCAGGCTCCCTCTGTTGCTGGCCTGCGGAGGGTCCTTCCTGGCGTTCCTCGATGTGACGATCACCAACCTCGCGGTGCCCGCCCTGGCGGTCGACTTCGGCGGAGTCGACCTGACGTCGCTGTCCTGGGTGGTCACCCTCTATACGATCATTTTCGCCGCTCTGCTGGCCCCGGCCGGGCGGCTGGCCGATGTGCTCGGGCGCCGTCGCCTGTTCGCCGTGGGGGTCGCGGTGTTCACGGTCGCGTCCCTGCTGGCGGCGCTCGCGCCGACGTTCGGGCTGTTGCTGGTGGCGCGCGGAGCGCAGGCCGTGGGGGCCGCGGCGCTGATGCCCGCGTCGCTGGCGTTCGTGCTGGCCGACACCCCGGTGGCGCGGCGGGCGAGCGCGATCGGCCTCTGGAGCGCCGCCGCCTCGGTCGCGGCGGCCCTGGGACCGGCGCTCGGGGGAGTGCTCGTGGACGCCTTCGGGTGGCGCTCGCTCTTCTTCGTCAACGTTCCCGCAGGGGTCGGCCTCTGGGTGCTCGCCCTGCGCATGCCCGCGGGTGTGACCACCCGTAAGCGGCTGCCCGACGTCATCGGCACCATGCTGCTGACCTGCGGGGTCGCCCTCCTGGTACTCGGTATTGCCCAGGGATGGACACACGGCTGGACGCCGGCGTGCCTCCTGGGCGCCACGACGGCAGTCGTCGTCTCACTCGTCCGCTCATCGCGGCATGCCGAGCCGGCGGTCCAGATCACCCTCTGGCGCGTCCGTGCCTACGCCGGTGCGAACATCGTCTCGGTGCTCTTCGGCGTCGCACTGTACGCGTCGCTGCTGCTGGGCGTGCTGTTCCTCACTGAGGTGTGGCACTACTCCGAGCTCCAGGCCGGTCTGGCCATGACCCCGGGCGCCATCGCGTCGGCCGTCGTGGGACTCATCGTCGGCCGCGTCGCGCGCCGGCCATCGCCGCGGACCCTGACGGTGATCGGGGCGCTCGCGCTCGCCGCCACCAGCGGGGCACTCGCGCTGTGGCTGCCCGCGACGCCGAACTTCCTCGGGGTCTGGCTTCCAGCGGGTCTGATCGCCGGTGCTGGGATGGGCGCGGTGAGCGTCGGTGTCTCCAGCGCGGCGGCCCTGTCGGTGCCGCCGGCGAGCTTCGCCGCGGGCACCGGCCTGAACATCGCGGCTCGCCAGGTGGGCGGCGCGCTTGGTGTCGCCGTTCTCGTGGCCATGTTCGCCGGGCACACTCCCGCCGGCGGCGTGTCCGACTTCGCCCGCGTCTACCTTGTCTGCGCCGTTGCCGGTCTCGCCGCCGCAGTGGTCGGCACCCGCCTCACCCTCGCGACCACCTCGGGGTAACTTGTCCGGTACTTGATGAAGATCCGAGACGCGAAAGCAGGCCAGCCATGACCTATCCACCGCCGACCTACGACGGTGACGCCGGCGAGCCGCGGGCGACGTACCGGAGTCCGGACGCGGTTCCCGAGCTGACCTACCCGAGCGGGAACACGGTGCACTACTTGGCGACCGGTGCGTCGACCAACGGACAGTTCGGGCTCTATCGCTGGGAAATGGGACCGGAGCCCAGTGGGCCCGCGGCGCACTTCCACCGGTCGATCTCCGAGTCGTTCTTCATCCTGTCCGGCACCGTGCGGATCTACGACGGGCGGCGCTGGATCGACACGACGCCGGGCGACTTCGTGCACGTCCCGGAGGGTGGCGTACACGCGTTCCGTAATGAATCGGGCGCGCCGGCGTCGATGCTGCTGCACTTCGCGCCGGGCGCGCCACGAGAGGGATACTTCGAGGGGCTGCTCACCCTGGCGGGCAAGAGCGACGAGGAGAGGGCGGAGTTCTTCCGCGAACACGACACATACTGGCTGTGAGGTCGAACAGACCCGTCAGAACATGCCGTGCGGCACCTCCTCCGGTTCGGGGACCGGCTGGACGACGTCCCAGTGCTCGGCGATCAGGCCGTCCTCGAGCCGCCAGAAGTCCGCGACCGCCAGCCCGCGCCCGCCCTCTCGCGGGATCAGGTGATAGTGCATCACCACGAGATCGCCCTCCGCGACGACCCGCTTGAGCTCAAGGCGCGCGTCGGCCACGGGAGCGTTCTTGATGAAGTCGATGAAGGCCTGCCTGCCCGACGGGTTGCCCGGGCTGTGCTCGATGAAGTCCTCTCGCAGGAGCGTCTGAAGGACGTCGACGTTGCCGGCGGCGAACTCCGCGAAGCCGGACATGATCAGTTCTTTGCTGTTCGTCATGGGAGAACGCTGACACCGGCCGAGGGGCGGTGTCGATTACATGCCTGGTAAGGCGGCTAGTTGGGCCGCATCCGACAGGCATCGGCATGGGGCTCTTCGCCCTCCGGCTGGCCCAGCACCTGCGCGAGGGCGTCACGCCCGGACACCCCGAGCTTGGCGTACACCCGGCCCAGATGGTTGTTGACGGTTCGGAGCGAGAGACCGAGGCGCTCGGCGACGGCGCGTCCGGGCAATCCCGCCGCGGTCAGTTTCGCCACCTGCAGCTCTCGAGGAGTCAGCGACACCTCGCTCCCCGTCAGGTCCGTCAGGGGCGTGCGGGCGCCGTCGCACTCGGTCAGCAGCTCACGGGCGAACACGAGCGCGGCCTTGGCCGCCGTACGCCGGCGCGCCCCGGCATGCAGCCGGTGGGCTGTCGCGGCCGCCTCGGCGGCGGGCAGCAGATGGCCGAGGCGATGCAGCCTCTCGGCCGCCTCCCCGAGGAGGTGGGCGTCGTCCGTGGCGAGCGCGGTGGCCATCGTGGCGAAGGCCGTCGTCGCGGGTGCGGCGGTGTCCCTGGCGACCTGGTGCAGCCTGTCGCACGCCTCGTTCGCGGCGCCGAACCGCGCGGCGTCGAACAACGCCAGGGCCTCGAGCATCGGCGCTCCGGCCTTGCCCGCCGTCTTCGCGGCCCTGAGGGCGTGGCCGGCGGCGGTGGGGAGATCGAGCGCGGCGGCGGCGACCCAGGCACGGTCCCGCTCGATCCAGGCGTCGATGAGCGCACCCCGTGGTGGTGGGCAGCCGTCCATTCGGCTGAGCCACGCATCGGCCTGGACGGTGTCTCCTGCCATCGCGTGCGCGCCGGCCAGCTCGGCCAGGTAGACGCCCTGTAATCGCAGCGGGTCGTGCTCGCTGAGTAACACCACCGCCTCGCGCAGCGCCTGCTGTGCCGGCTTCACCCGTCCCTGAGCCTTGGCCACCAGGCCACACACGATCGCCCACATGCCGACCATGGGTGCCGCCAGCTGCGTCTCGACGGCCTCTCGATAGGCGATTTCCACGGACTTGGCCGCGGTGGTGAGAGCGCCTGCCAGCAGGAGCGCGAGGCATCTGGCGGCGCCGACCTGAGCCTGGATCCACGGCGAGGCGGTCCGGTGCGCGGAGGCGACCTCCAGGCCGGTGGCGCTCGCTCGTTCGACGAGGCGGATGTCTCCCATGAGACCCGCGGCGATCACAACCGCCGTGGCCGCCCGTGCCGCCGCCTCCGCCGGCAGCCGCGGTCCTGGCCGGGTGAGCAGTGCCGTGCCGATGGACAGAGCTCCCGCGACGTGTCCCTCGATCAGCATCGTCCAGGCTCGCACCGCTTCCGCCGCCCGTTCGCCGGTCGGATTCCCCTGAGTCGGTGCGGTTTCGTGCTGCCAATATTCGATCTTCTCCCTGAGAATCGCCCGCCGGTCGGCACGTTCTTCGTTGTCGCAGTCCGCTGGAGCCGGGAGTACGTCGGCCGCGTCGGCGAAGCGGCCCTGCAACGCCATCACCTCGGCCAGGGTCAGCTTCGCGTCCACCCCGCCATCGGCGGCACCGGAGGCGGTCGCCAGCCGTTCGGCGACCTCGAGCTCCAGCCGTTCGGCGGCGCGTTCCGCGGCGGCCAGCAG
This sequence comes from Nonomuraea guangzhouensis, assembly GCF_019396345.1. Lineage (GTDB taxonomy): Bacteria > Actinomycetota > Actinomycetes > Streptosporangiales > Streptosporangiaceae > Nonomuraea > Nonomuraea guangzhouensis. Next base: position 240,835 of record NZ_JAHKRM010000013.1, read on the forward strand.
TTCCTGCCCGGAGGAGTCACGGCCCGCGGTGAGCCGGCACATGACGAGTTCGAGTGCGTCGTCCGCCCGACGGCGTGGTGATGCGGCAAGGGAGTCGGCCAGCCGTGCCCAGATCGCGTGCGCCTGGGCGCGTGGCATGCGCGCGCGGATGACCTCCCCGTACGCGGGTATCGTGAGTCGCGTCTGGCGTCGCGCTCCAGAGGGCTCGACCGTCACCAGCCCCTGCCGTTCGGCCCGCACCACGGCGGAGTGCCCGGTGAGGTCCTCGAGCACGGGCTGGCCGAGCGGCTCCTTACAGGCGAGCACCTCGAGTACGCCCAGCACGGCCGGATCGTCGACCTGCATCTGCGCCTCGATCAGATCACCGAGCCGGCCGGTGATCCGCAGGTGACCGCCCAGGTGCCAGAGGCCGTCGAGCCGCAGCAGCGTGGATCCCTCCAACGCGGACTGTGCGAGCTCGCGCAGCACGAGCGGGTTGCCGGCGGACAGGCGACGGAACGTGTGTCGCGTGACGGCGTCCAGCGGAGCGCCCAGGCCGCGTTCGAGCAGCGTGTCCATCTCGCTGTCGCTCAGCGGCCGCAGCTCGACGCGGTGTGCCACCCCTTCCTTCCACAACGCCGTCATCACGTCGGGCGCCGTCTGCCCCTGCCGTACCGTGAGCAGCACGAAGGTCCTTGTGTGTACGGCGAGCTGATAGACGAGCGCGGCCGAGGCGTTGTCGAGCAGATGGGTGTCGTCCACGACGAACACGGGCCGCTTCCCGGTGGGCGCGCTGAACCGTTCCACGATCTGGCCGAAGAGGTGCCCCGTGACGGAGCCCGCGGCGTCGTGTGGGGGCGCGAGGTGCAGCAATGAGCCCAAGGGGATCGCCCCGGCGGCACGGGTCCCGGTCGCCCAGGCCGTCGGGTGGCCCGCCGCGGCGAGCCGCGTGACCGCCTCCTTGGCCAGGCGCGTCCTGCCCACACCCGGTGTTCCCACGATCATCACCCCGCCGACGTCGGCCTGCGTCGCCGCGTCCAGGACCGTGCGCAGCGCCGCGGCGCGCCCGACGAGTGGCCATAAGTTTCCGGGGCGTGCGTCGTGCGAATGGCGCTCTGCCATGTCGTCCCTTCCGGATGTCGTCACACTGCGACGTCGTGCCCTGACCGGAGATGAGCCGAGCGGCGATCCTCTAGCCGCGTCCCTCCACCTGAAACTCAGGCAGGTCCTTGATCTTCTCCATGTGAAGGGTTCTCCCCTTTGACGCCCTTCAAACAGGCGTTGCCGGAAGGTGACGTGGCGGCGTCCAACCGCGCCGACGGCGATCGCGGAGCAGGAGTTCCAGGGGAATTCGAGGTCGGCTACCCGTGTTCGTGCCAGCGGTGCGCCGAGCCGACGGTGATGAATCCGGATTCGTACGCGATGCCGACCGCGTGCGCCCGGTTCACCGCCGACAGCTTGGTGAGGATGCGTGCCAGGTGCGAACGCACCGTCCCGGTGCCGATGCCGAGCTTGTCGGCGATGCCGGCGTTCGACAGGCCGGCCGCGACGAGATCCAGCACCTCGGCCTCGCGGCGGGTGAGTTCCGCGAGCCGGTGATCGACCCCGGTGGTCACCGCGGCGATGCGATCACGTAGCCGCGTGATCATCGAGCAGGAGATGAAGGTGTGCCCGGCGGCGACCAGCCGGATCGCGGGCACGATCTCCTCGAACAGCGATGCCCGGTGCACGAAACCGCCCGCGCCCCCGAGTAACGCGCGCCCGAGCAGCTCCTCGTCCAGCGCTTCGGAGACCACCACCACGCGCATCCGGTTCCGCGACTGCGCCGCGACGACACGGGTGAATTCCACGCCGTCCGCCTGCCGCAGCGCCGCGTTCACGACCGCCACCCTCGGCCGATGCCGGATGACCAGATCGCCCAGCCGGTCGGCGGCGCCCGCCTCGCCCACCACGTAGATGCCATTGCCCATGTGGAGCACGCTCCTGAGCCTGGCGCGCACCACCCGATCCGGCTCGCCCACGACGACCCGCAGAGCGGGCATGGCCTCGCCCGAGGGGGTGGACTCCATCGGTTGTGCCACCTGACCACCCGAGTTTGAGCGCGGTTGCTCTTCCGGCACACTATGCGCGTCCGCCCTGCGGACAGCCAGAGCAGCAGGGTTACTCAAGCCGGCCACCCGTATGTGAGAGGTACCTATGACTGCCTGTAGCCGCGGTTGTCGGAGCGGCAACCGCGGAAGTCGCGCTCATCACCCCTCGGCCGTCCGCACCTCCAGTGCGAAGAACCTGCTGACGGTCTGTCCCAGATCCGTCATGCTGAGGAACCCGCGCCGCGCCAGCTCGACCTCCGCTGACGTTCCGGGCCCGTTCCAGCGTCGGGAGAAGATCCTTCCGCAGGTCGCCGGTGCCGGGACGACCAGCCGGCCGCGAGTCTGTTCCGCGGTCTCATCGGCACGGGCGACGAGATCGGACCACTCGGACCAGCGGCTCGATTCCCGGATCCGCGCAAGGACGATCGGCCGCCAATCCTCCGACTGCCAGACCGGCCACACCCGCACCATGATCAATCGGAGTTGCTCGGCGGCGGGCAGGGTGTCCCGCTCGGTCTCGGAGAGCCACGATGCGAGGCTGGGCGACAAACCGGCATGATCATCGACTCCGAGCCTGGCCCGCGTGTACGCCTCCAGCCCCAGGCCCCGCGCGCCGGCGAAGTCCGTCAGGAGGCCGGTCAGCACCTGCTCGTGCAGCTCCGGGTAGTCCTCGCCGAACAGCCGCGCCGCGTCGAGGACATCGAGATCGGACATCCACCGGCCCGGCGCGTACTCCCGCATCGACCGCCAGGCCAGCGCCTCGTAGTGGGTGATCCCCGTCAGGGCCGCGTCGGCCGCCCACGCGCTGGGCGCCTCGGCTCGGTGCCTGCCGACGGCGCTCAGGGCCGCCACCGCGTCCAGCCGCTTCAGATCCCACTCACCCGTCCCGATCATCCGCTCGAGCGTGCTCAGCGCGTCGCCGGACTCCGGGCCCAGGGCCTCTTCCAGCTCGGGCCAGGTCCGGTGGACGAAGGGCCTGGACTTCGCCGTCTCGACGATCCGCTCACCCGCCGCCGCCGGAACGAGGCCGGTCCTGGCTCCCTCCTGGCAGCCGTAGCGGATGTTGACCATGGCCACCGTACCGGTGGGGTATCCCCGTTCCGCGGGCCCGTGCAGGACCGCCACCTCGTCGTCCCCGTCGACCTCGCCGCTCGCGTACATGCGGAAGACGGACCCGACCCCACGCATCCCGTACGGGCTCAGCTCAGCCGCCCGCAACGCCCCCATGCTCGCCGCGCCGATGACGTTCACGCCTTCGTTGAGCAGCCAGAGAATCTCCTTGTGGCCCACGGACAGCCGCTCCCGGTCGTACCCGTCGATGATGACGGCGGTGTCCTCCCGGCCCCACTCCTCCCTGAGAAGATCGCCCCGGGCCACGGGCGGCCGCGTCCGCGCCTCCGGAAGCACGGCGCGGACCTCGTCATGAGAGATCGTCGGCCCGGCGTAGACGACTGTCTTCTGGCGGCTCACCGGAACACCTCCGGGGTGACGCGGCTTCCCGGCGCCACCACTCTGACCACGGGGACGCCGATCTCGTCCCTCGTCAGATCGATGACGACAGGGGCGGCGGAGAACGCGAGCGCGGCCCGCTCGACCACGTCCTCCAGATCATCGACCAGGCTCTGGTGAGCCGTCAGTCTCGGGATCGCCTCGCCGGTGTCCGCCGTGGGCGCGGGCCGACGCCTCATGCCCAGGTCGTGGAGGTCGTCTCTCGCGCCTGAGATGTAGCCGAGCCTGGCCTGCGCGGCCTCGGTGACGGCACGGGCGAGCGCTGTCTCCGCGCCGAGGTGGCAGCCGAATCCCATGAACGCCGGTGGATGGTCGTCACAGGAGATCCGGGCCAGGAAGCACGGCAACCCGGTGGGCGACGGCACGGACCTGACCTCGAGACAGACCCGGGCCCGCGCCATCGTCTCGCACAACTCGTCGACGACCGGCGACCCCAGGGTCCCCGGGTCGACGAGGATCCCCTTGTCGCCGGCGGCCATCGCCGTGGTCACGGCGTCCCTCTCGATCACCTCGTACAGCGCGTGCAGTACGGCCTCGGCCGCCGTGTTCCCGCTGGCCAGGCCGTTCGTCGACTCGAAGAACACCGGCGGGTTCCAGCCGGTCTTCCGTACGAGGGAGAATCCCACCGAATCCTTGGGAACCAGCGTCTTCGAGCCGTCGGTCAGCGACCGGCCGGCGAGCCAGTCCAGCGGCAGCCCGTCGTGCAGCACGGTCGGCGGGGAGAGCGGGAGGTCGCGGACGTCATAGCCCAGGTGCCCGATGACGTCGCGAGGAGGTGCCGTCGTCACCGGCGTCATGGGCTGCTCGGCATGCCAGAGCTCAACGGCCTCCATCATCGCGGACAGCCTCGCCAGCTCGGCGGTGACTCCTTTCCCCTGAGACACGGCGAGCGTCCGGGCAGTCGGCCGGATGGCCTGAAATGTTGGGATGCCGATGGTGTCCAGCCGGGTGATGTCCGCGACCCTGGTGATCCCGACCATCCGGGCCGCCCGGTCGGCCATCTCCCGCGTGGCCGCCGGGTGGTGAGCTCTGTCCGTGCCCGGCAACCGGACCTTGGACCGGTCGGACTCCGAGAGCAGCCACGACAGAGAGGAGTTGTCTGTCCGCATCGGCACCACCCTTCACCTCGACCCGCTCCACCGAACGTGCAGGCGGCGGTTTCCGCTGGTGCTGGAGATGTGTTGCTGGTCGAGTATGGACCGGCGATCAGCAGGCGACACAACCCCACGAACGTGGGCTGGACGGGGACGTTATGCCGAACGACAGAGGGCGCGTTGTGCGATCACCCCGAGTCTGATCATCATCGGCACATGGGTCGAGTGAACGCCAAGCCACGTGATCCGTACACGCTGCGGATGCCCACCGGCAGTCCGGGCGTGACGAGTGATCGCGACACGTGGCTGATCGTCCTGCTGGCCAGGGGATATACGACAACGAGAATCGCCCGCGAGATGAACCTCAGCAGATACACGGTGGCGGAGCGGATCAGCAAGCTCCTCGACCGATTCGCCTGCAGCAACCGGAGCCAGCTCGTCGCGTACTCCTACGCCCACAAGCTCCTGGACGTCGGCATCTGGCCCCCTGGCGCCACCGACACTGCCGGCTGAACTCCGGCTGTCTTGGTGGCTTTAGAACATGCCGTGTGGCACGTCCCGCGGTTCGGGGACCGGCTGCTGTGGAGATCGCTTAGCCATTTCCATGATCAAACAGCCTGTCGCTTGTCGAGTCGCCGTTTTGCTCTCCACGAGTCCTTTTGCCGCCTCGACCAGCGGTTTGGCGCGCAAGCGACGCGGGGGTGGCAAGAGGACTCCGGGCCCGAGGGATCAGGTGATAGTGCATCACCACGAGATCGCCTCAGCTCCGCGACGTGACGGCTTCTGTCACTGAGCCGTGGGCGCTACCGGACGGGAATCTCTACCGGAATCCGCAGGGCCCCCGCCGTTGGCCGCAGGCCGACGGTGAACATCGGGGGCGCGGGGGTCTTGTGTTGTTTGATGGAGAGCCGCACGCCCTTGGGGTCTGGCCGTACGGCGCCCGCGAACGAGTCCCTGCGCCAGTCGGAGAGCTTCTCCTCCTTGACCACGTCTCCGGTGTGCGGTGCGTGCACCATGTATCCGGGCCTCGAGATCATCCCTACGTGCCCGAGTCCGTGGAAGAAGACCAGGTCACCTGGCTTGAGGTGGTCCCAGGAGATCTTCTTGGAGAACGCGCTGTACTGTTCCGTCGTTGTGCGCGGCAACTCGATCCCGGCGTGTTCGTACGCCCTGAGCATGAGCCCGGAGCAGTCGTAGCCGCTGTCGCTGGTCCCGCCCCAGACGTACGGGATACCGCGCTTCTTCATGGCGAAGTCAAGGGCGATCTTCCAGGCGGGAGTGGTCTGGCGGTTCTGCTGGCTGAGCTTGCTCTCGGTGCCGGTAGGAGCGGTGGGGCCGGCGTGGGCCGGAGCGGCCAGAGTGAGCCCGGCGATGGCAGCCGCCAGGCAGATGGCGAGGGGAGCCACTGCTGTGTCCTTCCATACGGCCTACCGGGTTAGCTGACGGGCTCGGGCCTGGAAGTGGCCCTACGGCGATGCCGATTCGCCCCAGAGGGAACTTGGGTCCCCGGCTCCACGCAGGTGAGTGGACTAGGCGGGACGAACGCTAACAAAGCGGTCAAAGGCTTGTAAATAGTTTAAAATCGGGCATTGGCCATACGCCGCCCCCCACTGGCATTACAAGGCAGGTAATCGACACCACCCCGTCAGACCAGGTAGAACCAGCCACTATGCAGATGGACCAGCCGATAGGGGAGTTGTTGCGGGACTGGCGGTACCGGCGCGGGCTCACGCAGCTCGATCTTGCCCTTCAGGCCGACGTGTCCGCGCGCCACGTCAGCTTCGTCGAGACCGGGCGGACGATCCCCAGCCGGTCCATGGTGTTGCGCCTGGCCGAGCAGCTCGATGTGCCGCTCCGCGCGCGCAACCGGCTGCTGCTCGCGGCCGGGTACGCGCCCATCTACCCCGAGCGCCCGCTTGACGATTCCGGCCTGGGCAAGGCATATGAGGCGCTCCAGCGGATCCTGCGCGGGCACGAGCCGTATCCGGCGCTGGCCCTGGACCGCCACTGGAACCTCTTGCTGGCCAACAACGCCATGAACGTCTTCCTCGACGACGTGGACCCGGCCCTCCTGGAGCCGCCGGTGAACATGATGCGGCTGGGGCTGCATCCGGACGGGTTCGCGCCGCGGGTGCGGAACCTGGCGCAGGTCCGCGCGTTCTTGCTGCCGCGCCTGGCCAGGCAGGTCGCCGGTACGGGCGACCCGGAGCTGAGCGCCCTCTACGAGGAGGTGCTGGCCTATGGAGACGCCTTTGGGGACCACGGCGAGGCGCCGGTGCCCGACCCCGCCGACATCGCGTTGCCCGTCCGGATCACGTACCGGGGGCACGAGCTCTGCTTCTTCAGTACGATCACGACGTTCGGCGCGGCGTTCGACATCACGCTCGAAGGGGTGGCCGTCGAGGCGTACTTTCCCGCCGACGAAGCGACCACGCGGCTGCTCGGGGATCTTCGCCGCTGATACCGCTGGCTGCCGGACAGGGGATCAGCACTGGTCGGCGGGGATCAGGCGGTCGGGGAGCGGGCGCGGCCGCTTGGCCGGGCGGCGGCGCTGGGTCTGGGCCGTGATGAGGGCCGCCACGACGACGAGCCCGCCCACGATCTGGGCCACGCTGAGCGACTGACCGAGGGCGAGCCAGCCCAGCGTGGTGGCGACCAGCGGACTGAGCAGGCCGAGGAAGGTGACATGCGTGGGGGACAGGGCACGGATGCCGCGGAACCACAGGGCATAGGCGATCGCCGAGCCGATGATGGCGAGGTAGGCGTACCCGGTCAGGTTCGCCGAGGTCAGCGTCGCGGGCGGCGGCCCCTCGACGAGGAGCGCCACCGGGAGCAGCAGCAGGCCGCCGGCCACCAGTTGCCAGCCGGTGGTCGCGAGCAGGGGCGCGGGTGAGGTCCACCGCTTGCTGAGCACCACACCGGTGGCCATGACGACCGCGCCCCCGGCGGCCGCGGCGACGCCGATGGCGTCCAGCCGGGCGTCGGCCCGCAGGACCAGCAGGCTGACCCCGGCCACACCCGCCACGGCGGCGATCGCCGTACGCGCGGAAAAACGCTCGCCGAGCAGACCGGCGGACAGGCCGGCGACCAGCAGCGGCTGCACCGCGCCGATGGTCGCGGCGACCCCGCCGGGCAGCCGGTAGGCGCCGACGAAGAGCAACGCGAAGAACACCCCGATGTTGAGCGCGCCGAGCACGAGGGCGCGCCACCACCACACCCCCTTCGGCAGCCGCCGGGTGAGCGCGACGAGCAGCAGTCCGGCGGGGAGGGCGCGGACGACGGCCGCCAGCAGCGGGCGGCCGGGTGGCAGCAGTTCGGTGGTGACGAGGTAGGTGGTCCCCCAGATGGCCGGGGCCAGTGCCGTCACAAGGATCAGGGCAAGTCGATTTCTTAGCACTAAGACAATGTATCTCATCGCTAAGGTATTTGTCTCACCGCTAAGATGAATGGGTGGCAGATCATGTTGACCGCGTGCTGGAGCAGTGGGCCGAGCAGCGCCCTGACGTCGAGGTGTCGCCGATGGCGGTGATCGGGCGGCTGTCCCGCCTGTCGCGGCTGATCGGTGTGGAGCTGGGCCGTACGTTCAGCGCCCACGGGCTCGACTCGGCCTCGTTCGACGTGCTCGCCACGCTGCGACGCAATGGACGGTCATTGACCCCGGCCGAGCTCATGAAGTCGGCCATGGTCACCTCGGGGGCCATCACCCAGCGCCTCGACCGCCTCCAGGCCCGCGGCCTGGTGTCCCGCACGCCCAGCGAGAAGGACGGGCGCGTCGTGCACGTCGCCCTCACCGACGAAGGGCGGGAGCTGATCGACCGGGTGCTGCCCGACCACGTCGAAACCGAGCGCCGGCTGCTCGCCGCGCTCTCCGAGAACCGGCAGGCCGCCCTGGCCCACGAACTCCGCGAGCTCCTGGAGTCGCTGGGCGACACCGTCCAATAGGTCAGACAGGTGGGACGAGGGTGAAATAACGGTCGAGCACGGCCCGGTCGCCGCGCACGTCCAGTCGCTCGGCCGGGACACGCTGCCAGAGGAACAGCATGAGGTCCGACGCGCTCCCGGCCACCTCGACGTCGCGGCCGTCCTCCTCCGCCTGGGTGACCGCCACGGTCGGCCCATCGAAGCGGACCGTCCACCGCCCAGGCCCGTCGGTCTGCCGGAAGCCGTACGACTCTCCCGCTCCGGGGGGCGCCGCGGTCCAGGCCCGCCGGGCCGGGGCCATCACCTCGAACGTCTGCCCCACCGCGTCGGCCGCCAGCTCGGCGTCCATCGGCCCGGCGGTCCCCGCCATGCTCTCGGCGTCCCAGCGGTGGACGGCCGCCTCGATGGTCTGCATGCGCACCCAGAACCTGACGCTCTGCTCGCCCGACCACGTCCACACCGGCACGTCCGGATCGGTGGTGGCGAACAGGGACTCCAGCTTGGCGGCCCCCTCCGCGAACCAGTCGAGCAGACCGGGCGGCAGCGGCCCGGTCGCTGGCGCGTGCGCCGGATCCGGCCAGCCGGCCGGGTCGGGTGGCAGATCGAGGAAGGACAGGTCCGACGGGTCCGGCTGCTCGGTGAGACGGTCGCCGATCACCCACGCGAGGTAGCGGTGCACACCGCCCAGATGCATGACGAGATCGGGCACGCCCCAGCCCGGGCAGGACGGCACCAGACCGGATCCCGCGGCACGGACCGCCGCCTCGAACGCGCGGATCTCGCGGCTGAAGTGGGGGAGATGATCCATGCCCTCAACTCTGCCAGCCCCGCTCGGCCGCCGCCGGTTCTGAGGGCCTAGCCTGGTCAGAATGAGATTCGGCGGGACGCTGGCGGTGCTTCTGTCGGCGTGGTTCATGGCCCAGTTCGACTTCTTCGTGGTCAACGTGGCGGCCCCGTCGTTCGAGCGTGAGCTGCACGCGAGCCCCGCGGCGCTGGAGCTCATCGTGGGCGGCTACGCCTTCACCTACGCCGCGGGCATGATCACCGGCGGGCGGCTCGGCGACCGGTACGGCTACCGGCGGATGTTCATCGGCGGCGTGATCGCGTTCACGATCGCGTCCCTGCTCTGCGGGATCGCGCTGAACCCGGCCCAGCTCGTGGCCGCCCGGCTGCTGCAGGGGCTGGCCGGCGCGGCGATGGTGCCACAGGTGCTCGCCATGATCTCCGCGGTCTTCCCGCCGGACGAGCGGCGCCGCGCCGTGGGCTGGTACGGCGCGACCGGCGGACTCGGCTCGATCGCCGGGCAGGTGCTGGGCGGGCTGCTGCTGTCGGCCGACCTGTTCGGACTCGGCTGGCGGGTGATCTTCCTGATCAACCTGCCCGTCGGTCTGGTCGTGGTCCCGCTGGCCGCCTGGCTGCTGCCCAGGGTCGAGCCGGCCAGGCGGTCGCGGCTGGACCTGCTCGGCGCCGCCGGGCTGGCGATCGGCCTGGCGCTGATCCTGGTGCCGCTGGGCCTCGGCAACAGCGCGGGCTGGCCCGCCTGGACGTGGATCTGCATGGGCGCGAGTGTGCCCGTCCTCGTTCTGACGGGTCGCTGGCAGTACGTGCTCGGCAGGCGTGGCGGGCAGCCGGTGCTGGACCTGGCCCTGCTGAAGGTGCACTCCTATCTGGCGGGCGTCGGCGCGATCACCGCGTTCATGGCGTACTTCGCGTCGTTCATGTTCACGCTCACGCTGCTGCTCCAGGGCGGGCTGCGGCTCACCGCGTTCCAGGCCGGGCTGGCGTTCGCGCCGATGGGCGTGCTGTTCACGATCACCTCGCTGCTGGGCACCCGCCTGGTCAGGAGGTACGGCCTGAAGGTTGTCATGATCGGCGGAGCCGTGACCGCGTCGGGCCTGACACTGCTGCTGTGCGCGGCGGCGGCCGGACTGCCGTGGATCATCGCCTCGCTCGTGCTCGTGGGCCTCGGCAACGGCCTGGTGATCCCGCAGCTCATCGGGGCGGCGCTGGTGGAGGTCGCGCCGCACCAGGCGGGCATCGGCTCGGGCTTCCTCAGTACGGCCCAGCAGTTCGGGGGCTCGGGCGGGGTCGCCGTGATCGGCGCGGTCTACTTCGCGGCCGCGGCGGGCGGCGACCACGTCGGCGCGATACGTTCGTCGGCCGCCATCGACCTGGCGCTCATCCTCGCCGTGGTCGCGGTGGTCGACTACAACAGACGGCGCGCTATCCGGCGGACGGAGCGGGCAGCGACGTCCCGTACAACCGGGACACCCGGAGCCTGATCACCAGCCGCTTGTCCGCGACGGCCTGGCCCAGGAACGCGGCCTCGGCGCCCGGGTCGGCGTAACCCCCCGACTGCATGGCCAGCAGTTCCCGGCCGACCTCGTCGCCGGGTTCGACGCTCACCGGGGACAACTCGGCCAGGCCCTCGGCCACGGCGTACGACCAGAAGTCGTCGCTGGCCACGTACAGTGCCGCACGTGGGTCCTTGTGCAACTGGCGCACCTTCGGCCGGCCGTCGACCGTCGCGACGCGGACCACCCGCTGGGCGGGGTCCCAGGCGTACACGACGGTGGACACGTGCGGGTGGCCGTTGCCGCCCCGCGTGGCCAGCGCGCCGAAGCGTTGGCGGCTGAGCAGGTGTGACAGGTCCTCGTCCGGCAGGCCGCTGGGCCCGAGCCCCGCGCCGGGACCGTAGACGGCCTGGTCCTCGGCCAATTCATTCTCCTTTGCCCTGTTGTCGGAACCTTACCGAAGGCAGCGAAGCGTCGTGTCCCCCCTATGCCGAAATATCATCCAATGTAGGTTGCTGACATGAATCTTGCGATCACCAGCGGATATGTCGTCCCGGTCGACGGCGATCCCATCGAGGGCGGCACCGTGCTGATCCAGGATGGGAAGATCGCCGCGGTCGGGCGCGATGTCGAGATACCCCAGGGAACCCCCGTCGTCGACGCGGCCGGCGGCTGGGTGCTGCCGGGCTTCGTCGAGGCCCACGGCCACCTGGGCGTGTACGAGGAGGCCGAGGGCTGGGCCGGCCAGGACACCAACGAGACGACCGACCCCAACGGGGCCCGCCTGCGTGCCCTCGACGCCATCAACCCCGCCGACCTGGGCTTCGCCGACGCGCTGTCCGGCGGCGTCACCACCGCGGTGATCAAGCCCGGATCCGCCAACCCCATCGGCGGGCAGACGGTGGCGGTCAAGTGCTGGGGCCGGACCGTCGACGAGATGCTGATCCGCGAGCCGGTGAGCGTGAAGAGCGCCCTCGGCGAGAACCCTAAGCGCGTCTACGGCGACCAGAAGAAGCTGCCGTCCACCCGCCAGGGCGTGGCGGCGGTGATCCGCGACGCGTTCATGAAGGCGCAGGACTACAAGGCCAGGCGGTCCGTCGCCTATGACGAGGGCAAGCCGTTCGATCGCGACGCCACGCAGGAGATCCTCGTCCGCGTGCTCGACGGCGAGCTGCCCTGGTGCCAGCACACGCACCGGGCCGACGACATCGCGACCGCGCTGCGGCTGGCGGACGAGTTCGGCTACCGGGTGGTGATCAACCATGGCACGGAGGGGCACCTGATCGCCGACGTGCTGGCCGAGCGCGGTGTCCCGGTCATCATCGGGCCGCTGTTCACCAGCCGTTCCAAGGTCGAGCTCCGGCACCGCTCGCTGCGCAATCCGGGCATCCTCGCGCGGGCCGGGGTCGAGCTGGCGATCACCACCGACCATCCCGTGGTGCCGATCCACTTCCTGGTCCACCAGGCGACGCTGGCGGTCAAGGAGGGGCTGGACCGGGACGTGGCGCTGCGGTCCATCACCGTCAACCCGGCCCACATCATGGGCCTGGACGACCGCGTGGGCGCGCTGCGTCCGGGGCTCGACGGCGATGTGGTGATCTGGTCCGGCGACCCGCTGGACGTCATGAGCCGGGCGCTGCGGGTCTTCGTCGACGGCCGCGAGGTGTACTCGTACGAGGGCGGGGTGGCCGACCCCTACTACCGGGAAGCGCGTTGATCATGGCCGTTAAGTAATCGTCAAGCGTCTGTCGACGGGTCCGCTCCATAGTGGGACTCCCGTCCGAAAAGAGGTATGGCGATGACCGTACGGACCCGGCCTCCCTCGCTGCCGCGGCGACCCAGCAAGGCGCTCCTGATCGGCCTGGTGATCTCGAGCGTCCTCGCGGTGCTCGTGCTGGCCGGCCTGCTGCTGAAGGGCGGTCCGCTCGGTTTCGGCCTGTCCATGCTGCTGGCGGTGGCGCCCCTGCCCCTGCTGCTCGCGGCGGTCCTCTCGCTCGACCGGCTGGAGCCCGAGCCCCGGCTGCACCTGAGCTTCGCGTTCGCGTGGGGCGCCGGCGTGGCGATCGTGCTGGGCGTCGCACTGACCATCGCCGGCCAGGCCATGTTCGCCAGGGCCGGCTATGGCACGCGGACCGTCGAGGAGGTGGGGACGGTCTACCTGGCCCCGGTGATCGAGGAGGCGCTCAAGGGTTCGGCGCTGCTGCTGCTCCTGATCAGAAGGCGGGAGATCGACGGGCTCACCGACGGCATCGTGTACGGCTCCATGGCCGGGCTGGGCTTCGCGGTCGTGGAGAACGTCGGCTACTACCTGAGCGCGTTCACCGAGGACGGCGTGGGCGGGGCCATGCAACTGTTCGTGATCAGAGGGCTGATCGACCCGCTCGGCCACCCCGTGTACACCGCGATGACCGGGCTCGGCGTCGCGTACGCGCTCACCCGCCGCGGCCCCGCGAGGTTCGCCGCCATCCCGCTCGGCTACTTCGGCGCGGTCCTCCTGCACGGGCTCTGGAACGGCGCCGCCTCGCTCCGGTCGATCGGCTGGCTGGCTCTGGCCTACCTGGTGATCATGGCGGCGCTCGTCGGGCTCGTTCTGGTGACCGTACGCGAGCGCAGGCACCTGCTGGCCAAGGTGGGCGGCTACCTGCCCGCCTACCAGGCCACCGGGCACGTCACCCCGCCGGACATCACCATGCTGAGCACGCTGTCCGGCCGCCGGGCCGCGCGCAAGTGGGCCAAGGGCGTGGGGCTCGGGCGGGCGATGGGCGACTACCAGCAGGCGGCGACCGAGCTGACCATGCTGCACCTGCGGGCCGAACGGGAAGGCGCGGACCCGGCCTTCGCCGCCGAACGCGACGCCCTCCTCGACGTCATGGCCCAGGCCCGGCGCTGGTAGGTCAGCTCCGTCACCACCCGGGTCAGGCGGGCGTGAGGAAGTCGCGCAGGTGTGACAGGACGAGGTCAGGGCGTTCCTCGGCCAGGAAGTGGCCGCAGTCCGGGATCTCCGCGCCCCGCACGTCACGGGCGTACTCGCGCCAGATGTCGAGCACCGGCACCCGGCTCGGCAGCCCCGCCGACCCCCACAGGGCCAGTACCGGCATCTCCAGGCGCTTGCCCGCGTCCCAGTCGGCGTCGTCGTGGGCGGCGTCGTGCGGGAAGGAGGCCCGGTAGTCGTCGAACCCGGCCCGCAGCGCTCCGGGCTGGGAGAAGGCCCGTACGTACTCGTCCACCTCCAGCTCCGCCCGCCGTACCGTCCATTTCTCGAAGAAGTAACCCAGATAGGCCGCCACGTTCGCCCCCGCGAGCAGCTCCGGCAGGTCGGGCTGCAGGTGGAACGTCCAGTGCCAGGTGCCCAGGGCCATCCCCGACCGCATGTCGAAGCGGCGCCACATCTCCCTGGTGGGGATGATGTCCATGACGATCAGCCGCTCGACCTCGCCGGGGTGGTCCAGCGCGTAGCGGTGCGCGACCCGCGCGCCGCGGTCGTGGCCGGCCAGCGTCAACGTCGAGTGGCCGAGCGAGCGGGCCAGGGCGCGGATGTCGGCGGCCATGGTCCGCTTGTCGAAGCCGGTGGTGGGCTTGTCCGTCCGGCCGTATCCGCGCAGGTCGGGCGCGACCACCGTGTAGCGCTCGGCCAGTTCGGGCATGATCCGCCGCCAGCAGTGGCCGGTCTGGGGCCAGCCGTGCAGCAGGACGAGCAGCGGCCCGTCGCCTTCGATCAGGTAGTGCATCCGGAGCCCGTCGAGCTCGGCCATCCTTGATTCAGCCATTGCTAACTCCATGATGAGGTTACATGGTAACCGCATCATATAGTTAGGTCATGGACTGGGTGTGGGACGGGGGCCGGTCGAGTCTCGATCTGATCAACACGTACCGCGACAGGAAGACCGGCGGCCGGGAGATGCTCCGCGAGCCCGCCGATCTGGCCGCCTGGCTCGACGCGGCGGGCTACGCCGGCGCGCGGGCGGACGAGGCACTGCTGCGTCAGGCTCGCGACCTGCGGGACGCGATCAGCCGGTGCGTGGACGCCGTTCTCGCGGGGTCCGCCGGCGTGGATCCGGATGATCTGGAGGTGGTCAACGCCTGGGCCGCGCGGCGCCGGGCGCCGGTGGTGCGGCTCGCTCCCGACCTCTCCCTCGTACGCGTGGCGCCCCTCGATCCGGCGGGCGGGGCGCTGGCCGACATCGCGTACGACGCCGTGACGCTGCTCGGCGGCGACGACCGCCACCACATCCGGGTGTGCGCCAGCCCCACCTGCGGCCTGCGCTTCACCGACCGGTCCAACGCGGGCAAGCGTCAGTGGTGCTCCATGCGCCGATGCGGCAACCGCGAGAAGGTCCGCCTCCACCGCACCCGCCTCAAGGACGGGTGATGAGGGCGGCCACGGCCGTGGCTCCTGCCAGCGCCATGCACGCCGCCACCGCGATCACCACCCCCTGCTGCGCCCCGAACCCCCCGATGACCCCCGCCACCCCGGCCGCCCCCAGCGAACTGCCCACATAGCGGGCGGTGTTGTTGGCCCCCGACCCCATGCTGACCCGATGGGACGGCACGCTCTCGATCGCGAGGTGCGTGATCGAGGAGTTGATCAGCCCGGCCCCGGCCCCGCTCACTGCCAGCCCGCCGACCACGAGCGCGGGCGCGAACGTCCCGCCCAGACCCAGCAGCCCGCCGAAGCCCAGCGCGGTCAGCGCCAGCCCGAGCGCCAGCCGGGCGGCCGTGGCCAGCCGCAGCCGCCGGGACAGCAGCGCGGTCACGAACGACATCCCGGACCACAGCATGAACAGCAGCGCGGTAGCGAGCGGCGTCAGACCGTGCGCCGTCTGCAGCACGGTCGGCAGGTAACTCATCAGCCCGACCACCGCCGCCCCGACCACCAGCGCCCCACCCGTCGCCACCAGGAACACCGGCCGCCGGAACAGCTCCAGGTCGATCAGCGGCTCCGCCCGCCTCCGCTCCACCAGCACGAAGGCCGCCACCAGCACCACCGCCGCCGCGAACGCCACCAGCACCACCGGCCGCGACCAGCCGAGACGGCCCTCGGTCACGCCCGCGAGCAGCGCGACGACGCCCAGACTGAGCAGCACCACGCCGGGCACGTCGAACCGCCGGGGCACGGCCGAGCGCGACTCCTCCAGCGTGCGCGCCGACACCACGGCCAGGGCCAGCGCGCACGCCGCCATCAGCCAGTACGCCGCCCGCCAGCCGGTCACCTCCGCCAGCACCCCGGACAGCAGCGGCCCCACGGCGGTGCCCAGCCCGATCATCGCGCCGTACCGACCGGTGGCCCGCACCCGCTCGATCCCCGAGGGAAAGGCATGGCCCACGATGCCGAGGCTCGCCGCCAGCATCGCCGCGCTCGCGCCGCCCTGCACCAGCCGGGCCGCCACGAACACCACGACCACCGGGCTCAACGCGGCCACCACACTGGCGAGCGCGAGCACGGCCGTGCCCGCCACCAGCACCCGCTTGCGGCCGTAGTCGTCGGCCAGCCCGCCGGAGACCAGCAGCAGTGCCGACAGGCCGAGCGCGATCGAGCCCAGGATCCACACCGGCCCGGTCGGGCCCGCGCCCAGCTCCCGTGCGGTCTGGGGCAGCGTGACCATCGGCACCGTGTAGTTCGTCAGCACGAGCAGGGGCGCCGACGACGCCACGGCGAGCGTTCGGCCGGCGGGCACCAGCACCCGAGTCGGTTCAGTGATTGAACTCATGTCGGGCAAGCTACCATGGTTCAATGAATGAACTGAAGGGGGTGGCATGGCGCTAGGCAAGAACTACGACGCTCAGGACTGCTCGCTGGCCAAGGCCCTGGAGGTGATCGGCGAGCGCTGGACGCTGCTCGTCGTACGCGACGCGATGTACGGCGTACGGCGTTACGGCGACTTCCTCGCCCACCTCGACATCCCCCGGGCGGTGCTCTCGCAGCGGCTGGCCGCGCTCGTCGAGGCGGGGGTCCTCGACAAGCGCCGCTACCGGGACGCGCCGCCGCGCGACGAGTACGTCCTGACCCCGATGGGCCATGAGCTCTGGCTACCGGTCCTGGCCCTGGCCGAGTGGGGCGAGCGGCATCTGACCAGCACCGGACCGCGCCGCGTCTTCCACCACCTGGCCTGCGGCACCCGCATCGACGGCGCCGCCCGCTGTGCCACCTGCGGCGTGCAGGTCCCGATCGGGGAGGCGGAGGTACGGCCGGGTCCGGGGCTGGAAGGCACCAGGGATGATCCGGTCAGTGAGGCATTGCGGACCCCTCATCGGATGCTCAACCCGATTCCCTGACAGAATTACGCGTAACCCCCGAGAGGAGACGGCATGAGCTGGGTGGAGATCGGCTCGGAGACGGAACTACGCGAACTACTGGGTGAAGTAATGCCGCGAGCGGCTACCAAGGACCGGCCGCGGTTGCACGAGCGCGACCGGGAATGGCTGGCGAACTCGCCGTTCTGCCTGATCGCCACCTCCGACGCCGACGGCAACTGCGACGTCTCGCCCAAGGGCGACCCGGCCGGCTTCACGTACGTCATCGACGACACCACGATCGCCATCCCCGACCGGCCGGGCAACCGCCGGGCGGACGGCTTCCGCAATATCCTGAAAAATCCGCACGTGGGGTTGATCTACCTGATCCCCGGCCGCAACGAGACCCTCAGGCTCAACGGCCGCGCCCGGCTGATCCGCGAGGCGCCGTTCTTCGACGACATGATCGTCAAGGGCCACCGCCCGCAGCTGGCGCTCGTCGTGGAGATCGAACAGATCTTCTTCCACTGCGCCAAGGCCTTCCTGCGTTCCGGGCTCTGGAAGCCCGACCGCTGGGCCGAGGACTCGCTGCCGTCGCACGCGACCCTGGTCAAGGACGTGCAGAAGGTCGAGGAGACTCTCGAGCAACTCGAGAACTACTACGGCGAGACCTACGCCAAGAAGCTCTACGGCTGACCTGCTCGGCCGATCACGCGGCGGGGGTGGGGCCTCCGGGGAACCGGATCACGTTACGGCCGCTGTAGGCTCGGAGATCGACGACCTTGGGGTCGTGATCGTGCACGACGGGCCTGCGGCGGTCTCCCGACCGGATATCGCGGATCTTGTGCCGGGCGACGTGTGGCGGCACCACCACTAGTCTCTTCATCGTGAGCCCCCCGTGACGTTCTTGTTACCTATGTTATCTACAGGTACCCCGGTAAGTTCGATGTAAGTATCGTTTCAGTAAGGTAGCCGACGGCCCGATGGGGTACGCAGGTCCAGGCCCGTGTTCCGGTCCTGTCGCCGCTTGGCCGCCTTGACGATCCGTACGCGTCTCATGATCTGCCCCCTCTCGTGCGCTTGTCCCTGTACTGTGCGCGCCACCGCTTGACAGTGGCTTGGCGGGGAGTTGCAACCGCCATGCGCCACAACCTAACCGGAGGACGTCCGGTCGTTCCATGCATTTCTACCGGGGGAGCGGCCTCCCTTGGTGGAAGGTGCTCAGACCTGCGCCAGGCAGTCGAGTGCTTGCGGTTCGCCGGGGACGACCTGCACCGGCCGTCGCGACCCCGGCCGTCGCGATCACGGCCTGCGACCGCGCTGACCGCGATCCTCGACGTGGGTGTCTTCCCTCCGTGACCTCAAGCCCGACACGTGCTGCTCGGCCCCGGCGGCCCGCGAGTGATCGACTTCGGCGTCGCCCGTATGCTCGACATGTCGCTGACCAAGACCGGCGAGGTCGCGAGCCGACGGCAACAGGCGAGCGGACACATCGCGCAGTGGGACGTGAGCAGGCCCACGCCGCAGCGGTCCGCATGCCTCGGGGAGGTCGGCGGGCTCGGCTTCTCCCCTGGCGGCGGGTTGCCGGCCACGTACACCACGGCCGGCCTGCTCCAGCTCTGGGACGTGGCGGCCAGGCGGCGGCTCTGCGGCGCGTTCAACCTGCACGACACCGACGTGGGCAACGTCGGGTTCGGCGCCTACGACGGCGCGCTGTAAACAGAGGGCGACGGGACCGTCTTCGAGGCCCCCCGGGCGAGTGGCCGCCGCCGTGTGCCGGCGTGCCGGACGCACGCTGTCCGTCGCGGAGCGGGACGCCGCTTCAAGGACGTTTCGTATCCCGACGTCTGCCTGCAGCAGCCGCCCGACCCGCCTGCGCATACTCCGGTCGATCGGCCTGCCTGGCCTGCCCGCGCGGGGGCTCCGGTCGGCCCACCCGCGCGGGGGCTTCGCTCGGTCGGCCCACCTGGCCCGTCCGGTCGGCTTGCTCGACTTGCCCAGCCTGTCCGGTCGGCCTGCCTGGCCCGCCCGCGCGGCCTGCCCGGCCAGTCCAGCTGGCCTGCCCGGCCTGTCCTCGCGCGTGCACCGGGCGGGTGGGCGGGGTGGGTCAGCCGGCGCAGTTGCCCCAGGAGTTGCGGCCGCCGCTGGCCTCGACGCGGCCGCTGGGGTCGCGGGTCCAGCCCCAGAATTTCACGCACTTCCAGCTGCCGTTGACGTGCCCGGTCTCGGCGTAGAAGCGATACTTCTGTACGTCCTCCGACCGGCCGCCGCCCCGCACCACGATGCCGGCGCCCGTGGTGGTCTTGGTGCCGAGGTAGGCCGTCTTGATCGCGGCCACGCAGTTCTTGCCGGAGCGCTTGCTGTACATCAGGTACACGTGCCCGAACACCGCGCCCTCGCGCGTCCGCATCTCCCGGTGACCGTCCCTGACCCTGCGGAAGCCGGGTCCGCAGACGCGCTCCGGCGTGTAGGGCGCGGCCGTCACCGACGAGGCGGCGGGAGTTGCGATGGTGGGGGTGGCTGTCGCGGCGGTGGGGGTGGCGGCGATCCCGGCGGCGGCCAAGCCGGCCGCGATGGCCGTTCGCGTGAGCACAAGCATTCCTTCGATTGTGGATATTAAGGACATTAAAGATCTTTACTGTGCATAACCGTAATGCATGACAAGGGGGGCTGGTGGGGGAACGCGGCATACCGTTGATCGCGGTCAGCGCGGCTTGGGGCGGGTTCTGGGGCTCGTGGTCGGCGCTGCTGCCGGCGATCAAGGAGCAGCTCGGCGCGTCCCCCGCCGAGCTGGGGCTGGCGCTGAGCGCGGTGCCGGTGGGGGCGATTCCGGCGATGGCGGTGGCCGGGCGGCTGGCCGGGGGCAGGGAACGTACGGCGTTGATCGCCGTCACCGTGGCCTTCGCGCTGAGCGTCGTGGCCATCGCGCCCGTCGGCTCGCCGACGGCGCTCGGGCTGACGCTGCTCCTGGTCGGCATGACCAGCGGCGCGCTCGACGTCGCGCTGAACATGGCCACCGGGCGGGCCGAGCGGGAGCACGGGCGCAGGCTGTTCCAGCAGGTGCACGCCGCCTTTCCCCTCGCCGTGATAGTCGCGGCACCCGCCACCGGGCTGGCCCGCTCACTCGGCCTGGGCACCGGCACGGTGCTGGTGGTGGCCGCGGTCCTCGTGCTGGCCTCGGCGGCGTCACTGCCGGCCCTGCGCCTGGGCCGGGGCCTGCCCGCCACCGGGGGAGCGGGCGGCAGGCGGCGCTGGGCGGTCGCGATCGTGCTCGGCGCGCTGGCCGCGTGCGCGCTGATCATCGAGAACTCGATCGAACAGTGGTCGGTGCTGCTCCTCGAAGACCACCGGAGGGCCTCGGCACTGGTGTCGAGCGCGGCCCCGGCCGTCTACATGGCGGCGCTCACGGTGGGCCGGATCGCCGCGCAGGCGCTGCCCCGGTTCACGCTGCGGGCGTTCTACCTGGTGGGCGGGGTGGGCGGACTCGCGGGGATGGCGCTGGCGGGGCTCGGCGGCTCGGTTCTCGCGTCGATGGTGGGGTTCGCGCTGACCGGGCTCGCGCTCGGGCCGCTGGTGCCGGCCGTGCTCAGCCGCGCTGCGGCCGACGACGCGGGCGGGGTGCTGGTGTCCACGGTCTCCGCGATCTCCTACACGGGCTTCGTCATCAGCCCGCTGCTCGTGGCCGCCCTGACAAGCCGGCTCGGCCTGCCGGGCGCGCTGGCCGCCATGGGGCTCCTGGCCGTACCTCTGGTGGTCCGCTATCTCGCGGAACGGCCCTCACCAGACTGAGCCGGATTTTCATCGGAAATAGCCGTCCCATGAGACAACGAGGACCGGCATCCGGGTATCCCCGGGCCATGGCCGTCTGTGAAACGTGTGGCAACGATTACGACATGTCCTTCGAGGTGCACGCCCAGGGCGCGGTGCACACGTTCGACTCTTTCCAGTGCGCCATCCAGTCCATGGCGCCCATCTGCGAGCACTGCGGGACCAAGGTGATCGGGCACGGTGTCCAGTCGGGCGAGCACTGGTACTGCTGTGCCCACTGCGCCCGCCAAGAGGGCAATCAGGGAATCGTCGATCGTGTCATGGCGGGGATGTCCGGATAGGTGGACACTTGATGTGTGGCCGATTTTGACGTTCTCGTCGTAGGTTCAGGACCCGGCGGGCAGAAGGCGGCCATCGCGGCCGCACAGCCCGGCGACCGGGTCGCCGTCCTCGCGCGCCCTCATCTGATGGGCGGCGGCACTCATGTATGACTTCGATGTTCTCGTACTCGGAAGCGGTCCCGGCGGGCAGAAGGCGGCGATCGCCGCGGCGAAGCTCGGCCGGCGGGTCGCGGTCGTGGAGAAGACCCACATGCTCGGCGGCGTGTGCATCAACACCGGGACGATCCCCTCCAAGACGCTGCGCGAGGCGGTCCTCTATCTCACGGGCCTCAACCAGCGGGAGCTGTACGGGGCGAGCTACCGGGTGAAGGAAGAGATCACGGTCGCCGACCTCGGCATGCGTACCCAGCACGTGATCGGCCGCGAGATCCAGGTGATCCGCAGCCAGCTCGGCCGTAACCACGTGACGGTCCTGCAGGGAACCGGGCGCTTCCTCGACCCGCACACCGTCGGGGTCGCCAGTGACGAGGAGAAGGAGGAGAAGAAGGTCACGGC
Organism: Nonomuraea guangzhouensis; assembly: GCF_019396345.1. Lineage (GTDB taxonomy): Bacteria > Actinomycetota > Actinomycetes > Streptosporangiales > Streptosporangiaceae > Nonomuraea > Nonomuraea guangzhouensis. The sequence continues at coordinate 262,617 of NZ_JAHKRM010000013.1, forward strand.
CGAGAAGATCGTGATCGCCACGGGCACCTCTCCGGCCCGTCCGTCCACGGTCGAGTTCGACGACAGGACGGTCATCGACTCCGACGCGATCCTGCACCTCGACCAGGTGCCCGAGACGCTCGTCGTCGTCGGAGCGGGGGTCATCGGCATCGAGTATGCCTCGATGTTCGCGGCGCTGGGCACCAAGGTCACCGTGGTCGAGCGGCGTGACCGGATGCTGGAGTTCTGTGATCTGGAGATCGTGGAGGCGCTGAAGTACCACCTGCGGGACCTCGCCGTCACCTTCAGGTTCGGGGAGAACGTCGCCGCGGTCGAGCGGCGTCCCCGCGGGGCGCTGACCGTGCTGGAGAGCGGGAAGAAGATCCCCGCCGACTGCGTCATGTACTCGGCCGGACGCCAGGGAAAGACGAATGAGCTGTGCCTGGAAGCGGCCGGGCTCGCCGCCGACGACCGCGGCCGGATAACGGTGGACGAGAACTACGCCACGACCGTCCCGCACATCTACGCCGTCGGCGACGTGATCGGCTTCCCCGCGCTGGCCGCCACCTCGATGGAGCAGGGCCGGCTGGCCGCGCAGCACGCCTGCGGCGAACCGGTCGGGGAGATGGAGGGACTGCCGCCGATCGGCATCTACACCATCCCGGAGATCAGCTTCGTCGGTAAGTCCGAGGACGACCTGACCCGGGACAAGATCCCCTTCGAGGTGGGCATCTCGCGTTACCGCGAACTGGCCCGGGGGCAGATCATCGGCGACTCGTACGGGATGCTCAAGCTCCTCGTCTCCTCCGAGGACCGGCGGCTGCTCGGCGTCCACGTGTTCGGCACGGGCGCCACCGAGCTCGTCCACATCGGGCAGACCGTGATGGGCTGTGGCGGTACGGTCGACTACCTGGTCAACGCCGTGTTCAACTATCCGACGCTCGCCGAGTCCTACAAGGTCGCCGCCCTGGACGCGATGAACAAGATGCGGGTGATCGCCCGCCTGACAGCGGAGCTGTGACGCGGTGACCGCCGCCCCGCGATCCCGGCGGTGGCGGGGCGGTGGTCACCCGGTAAGGACCACCTGGCAGGGACCACTCCGCGGGGACCAAGGGACCACCCCGCAGGGAGCACCCCGCAGGGACCACCCGTCGGGGATCACTCGTCGGGGGTCGTGCGGCGGCCGCGGGCGGGCGGCTTCTTGCGTCCGGCCACCAGCGTGTCGCCCGGTGCGGCCGAAGGGACGGGCTCGTCCGCCGGTTCGGTCCCCGACCGGCGCGGCCGGGGATGCGGGGCCGTGTCCTCCAGCCCAGGCCCGTCCGACTCGCCCTCGGACGAGCCGGAGCGTGAGCCCGATGACCGGCCTCCTGACGGCTTGCCACTCGAAGAACCGCCCGACCCGCTTGAAGAACCCGAAGAACCAGAACTCGCGGAGCCCGAAGACCCGCCCTTGGCCCGGGCAGGCGCGCGGAACGCCGGGGAGTCGGGGTCGCGCAGCGCCGCGATGACCTCGTCGGCCTCCGTCTCGGCGGCGAACTCGTTGGCCGCCGCCGACTCCCTGCGGCGGATCACCACCAGGTGGTCCACCGATATCCGCCCGGCCCCCACCACGGCCAGCAGCAGCGCGGCCACGCCCAGCAGGACCAGCTCGTTCGTGCTGATCGGATTGAGCGGCGGCGCGATCAGGAAGACGGCCAAAGCCTCGGCGAAGAGGATCAGCCCCATCACCGACACGATCAGCCCGGCGATCAATAACGCCCCGCCGATCAGCTCGGTCAGCATGGTGACCGTGGCCCAGGCGCGTGGCGCGGGCGCGCCCTGCGCGAGGAACTTCGCCCCCGTGGCGTTCAGGCCGTCCTCGAGCTTGGTCCAGCCGTTCGCGAAGAAGATGCCGCCCACACCGAGGCGGGCGACCAGCGAAGCAAGATCACGAAAGGCCTGTTTCACGGTTGTTGTCTGCCCTAATCGGGACATCACACACCTCAATCACGGCGGAGCAGCGTGGCCACGGCGACGGCGGTCAGGCTGAGCAGGACGACGCTCACGACGACGGTCGTGTGCAGGGCATGGACATAGGCCCACCGGGCGGCGTCGAGCAGCGCGCCGCCGGCGCCACCGCCGATCTCGTCGGCCACGTGCGCGGCGCTGGCGAGAGACTGCCTGGCCTCGTCCATGCCGCCGTCGGGCACTCCCGGAACGGCGGGCAGCGCGGGCGCGTAGGCGATCGTGGTGATCGTGCCCAGCACGGCGACCCCGAGCCCGGCGCCGAGCTCGTAGGCGGTCTCCTCGATGGCCGCCGCTCCGCCCGCTTGGGACTCGGGGGCCGAGGACATGATCGTGTCGGACGCGGCGAGCAGCGCCACCTGCACGCCGAACCCGACGCCCACGAAGCAGATCGTCAGCAGCACGGGGTGCGCCTCGACGCCCCAGGTGAGCGTGGGGGTGAGCGCGAGCGCGACGAGGCCGAGGCCGCCGCTCATGGTCGCCCGCATGCCGATCTTGGGCAGGATGTGCGCGGCGGCCAGCCCGCCGGAGATCGCCGAGATCACCAGCGGCAGCATCCGGACGGCCGCGTGCAGCGGGCTGTCGCCGAGCACGAGTTGCAGGTATTGCGCCAGCATGAGCTGCAGCCCCACCAGCGCGAACACGCCCAGGAGCACTCCGGCGACGCCGGTGGCGAACTCACGCCGCCGGAACAGCCCGACCTCCAGCAGCGGCGACGCCAGCCGGACCTGCCGCCGTACGAACCAGACCAGCAGCGCCACCCCGGCGAGGAAGACCAGGACGGAGACCCCGAACGGGATCAGGCTGCCCGCCCCGGCCTCCTTCAGCCCGAACGCCAGCGCCAGGAGGCCCACCACGGACAGCGCGGCGCTGAGACCGTCCCACGGCTGCCCGCTGCGCTCCCGCGACTCCGGCAGCAGCCGGGCGGCGGCGGGCAGCAGCACGAGCAGGATGGGCACGTTGATCAGGAAGACCGCGCCCCACCAGATGCCGACGAGCACCCCGCCGATCAGCGGGCCGACGGCGGCTCCCGCGGCGGCGACCGCGCTCCAGACGCCCAGCGCGATGGCCCGCTCGCGCCGGTCGGGGAAGACCTGGCGGATCAGCGACAGCGTGGCCGGCATGATCATCGCGCCGCCCACCCCGAGCAGCGCCCTGGCCAGGATCAGGACCAGGGCCGTGGGGGAGAAGGCGGCGACGGCCGAGGCCACTCCGAACAGCACGAAACCCGCGAGCACCAGCCTTTTGCGCCCGTATCGGTCGCCGAGCGTGCCGAACAGGACCAGCAGCGGCGCCACGACCAGCGAGTAGACGTCGATGATCCAGAGCAACTGCACCGCCGTCGGCTCCAGCGCCGCGGTCAGCGTGGGGACGGCGATGTGCAGGACGGTCGCGTCGACGGTGATCAGGAGCAGGCTCAGGCAGAGCAGCGCCAGGATGGACCAGCGGTTGTCCTGATGTTCCTGAACCGCACGCCGGAGAGTCGGTGCGGCCTGAGTGACGGTCATGGGCCTCCTTGCAGGCCGATCCGATCTCACGCAAGGCCCACATGAACTTGCGTGGCAGCTTAGGCCATGCCATGCGATCCGGACAGCCGTATCGGGTGATCCACGGCCTGAGGCACCTCTCTAGAGAGACACAGCCATATGTCCCGGCCTATCCAACTCTGTCCGGTCAGCCGATCATGGACTCCGTGGGGACCGCGGAAAGCGCCGACAGGACCGCCAGATCTCCCCGCGAATGGTGCGAAGAGGCGGTTGCCCGGCTAAGAACGGGACATCCCGACACCGCGCTGGAGGCCGCTCGCCTGGCCGCCGACCTGGAGCCGGCCAACGAGTGGGCCTACCGCCTGATCAGCCTCGCGCTGGAGCGCCAGGGCCGCGACGCCGACGCGGTCGCGCCCGCGGAGCACGCGGTGAGCCTCGCCCGGGGGTCCTGGCCGGCGCGGCTGCGGCTGGGCACCGCGCTGCGCCGCGTCCCCGGGCGCTGGGCCGAGGCCGTCGAGCAGGCGGCGCTGGCCCGCAGGTACGCCCCCGAGGAGGCCGACCCCCACGTGCTCCACGGCGACCAGGCACTGCTCCGCGCCGAGCACACCCCCGCGGAACGCGCCTACCTGACCGCGCTCGACCGGGATCCCGCGCATCCGCAGGCCCGCGTCAACCTCGGGCTGACGTTGCTGCGCTGGGACCGCTTCCCGGCCCACCGCGACCCCGCCTGGCCGATCGACCCGCGCGAGAGCGGGCGGGCCAGACGGGCGCTGGAGGTCTGGTCGCGCCAGTCCCGCCTACTGCTCGCGCTCGCGACGATCGCCGTCGTCGTGGCCGCCCTCGCCTTCGACCGGGGCCGCGAAGGCCGGCTCGGCGGCCTCCTGGTGCTGGTCCTGCTCGTCCCGATCACGCTCAGGCAGGCGCGCCGGGTCAGGGTGTGGTCCTACGTGCCCGCCATGCTCGGCCGCGACCCCTGGCTCGGCGCCGCCCTGGCGTCGGCGGCCGTGTCGGTGGCCGCCTTCGCGGCCTGGCTGACACTGGGCGCGCTGCCGGCGCCGCCAGGTCTGTCGTCGGCGTCCGACCCGTTGTGGGCCGCCCTGGCGGGCATCGTGGTGCTCGGCTGGCCGGTGACGGCGGCCGTCCGCGCGCTGGCCGAGCTGTGGCGCGGCAGACCGCTGCGGGCCCTGGCCCAGTTCGCCCGGGCGCCCGCCGAGCGCACGGCCAGGCGGAACGGGGGCGTCACGCTCTGGATCGTGCTCGGCCGGACGTGGTCGGTGCTGGTGCCCCTGGTGTGCGGGGCGCTGGCCGTGGAGCCGCGGGCCGCCGTGCTCGCGGTGGCGGTGCCGTACCCGATGCTGGCCTCTTACCGGCGGGCCCGCTACGGCGAGGACGGGTGGCTGGCGGTCGCGACCGGCCTGGTCGTGCTGGCGTCCGTGGCCTGTGCCGCGGGCGGCCTGCTGGGGCTCGTCTGGGCGTGGCGGGCCGGGCTCGGCGCGCTCTGCGCGGCGGTGGTGGTGTTCGCGCTGCGTGCCGCGCGTGCCTGGTGGCGCGGCGGGCCCGGCCCCTGGCGCGCGTCACTGATCATGTGCGACCTGCCCACGGGCGACGCGCCGTCGGTCGCGGTCACTCCGGAGATACGGCAGGCGTTCGCGTACGCCAGGAGCGTCGTCCTGTCCTTCGGCGACTCCCTCGGCCCGCGCGTCGTGGGCACGGCGGCGACCGTCACCCCGTCGGGAGAGCTCCGGCTGGTCCCCGAGCCGCAGGCCCGCGCGGCCGTCGAGGCGGATCCCCGGGTGGCGGTGTTCGCCGCCGATCCGTTGCAGCGGAGGTTCTGGGTGGAGGTGCGCGGCATCGCCGTGGCCGACTCGGACCTGCTCCGGGTCACTCCCAAGCAGGTGCTGATGGGGGAATTTCCTGGGCGGCACCAGCGGCGCTAGCTAGAATATCGTTCTATGCGGACTCTCCGTACCCCCGAAGAGCGTTTCGCCGACCTGCCCGACTTCCCGTACGAGCCGCGCTACGCCGAGGTGGCGGACGGCCTGCGCATGGCCTACGTCGAGGCGGGCCGCGCGGACGGGGCGCCGGTGGTGCTGCTGCACGGGGAGCCGACCTGGTCGTTCCTCTACCGCCACGTCATGCGCGAGCTCGCGGCGGCCGGGCTGCGGGCCATCGCCGTCGACCTGGTGGGGTTCGGCCGCTCCGACAAGCCGGCCGAACGGGCCGACCACACCTACGCCAGGCACGTCGAGTGGACGCGCGCGCTGCTGTTCGACGCGCTCGGGCTGACCGGCGTCACCATGGTCGGGCAGGACTGGGGCGGCCTGATCGGGCTGCGGATCGCCGCCGAGCACCCGGAGCGCGTCGCCATGATCGTCGCGGCCAACACGGGCTTGCCCACCGGTGACATTCCCATGCCCGAAGTGTGGCATCGCTTCAGAGCCGCGGTGATGAACGCTCCCACGCTGGACATCGCCAGATTCGTCCAGGCGGGCTGCAAGACCGAACTCCCCGCCGCGGTGCGCGCCGCCTATGACGCCCCCTTCCCGGACGAGTCGTACAAGGCCGCCGCGAAGGCGTTGCCGGGGCTCGTCCCGATCACGCCCGACGATCCCGCCGCGCCCGCCAACCGCGCCGCCTGGCAGGTCCTCACCACACTTGATCGCCCCTTCCTGGTGGCGTTCTCCGACGGAGATCCCATAACCGGAGGAATGGCGCCGATCCTGATCAAGTCAATGCCGGGCGCAAGGGGACGATCGCACCCAGTGATCACCGGTGCCGGTCATTTCCTCCAGGAGGACGCGGGCACCGAACTCGGCCGCCACATCGCGAAGTTCGTCACCGCCACCTAGCGTGTCAGGTCCGCCCAATCGTCGGTCTGGTGCGGTATAACCAGGGGCGGACCGGGGAGGCGTGATGCGTGAGTCCGGCAGGACCCAGGCCGCAGGGCGGACCGCGGCGCGGGATCTGTTTGAACAGGTGCGGCTGCGCTATTTCCAGCTTCCTCCGGCGGTGCGCCGGGTGATGCACGTGGTGGTGCTCATCGCCTCCGTCGGCGTGGCCGCCGCGCTCGGCTGGGACCTGTTCAAGACCTTCCTCATCACCCTGCTGGTGCTCGCGTTCCTCGCGCTGACGCTGCGCTTCCCGCGCGCCGCCGCGACCGTGCTGGTGCTCGCGGGCTGGTGCGCGCTGCTGCCGGTGTTCTACGCGCTCTTCCCGCCGCCCTCGATGGCCCCCACGCTGCTGATGCTGCTGGCCGTGCCCGTCGCCGCCGCCGCGCACCTGATCCGCTGGGTGACGCCGTGGCTGACCGTGCTGATGGCGCTCGTCCCCGCCGGGGCGCTGGCCGCGGCCGTCTCGCCGGTCTCCGGCGTCGTCGCGGTCTGGGTCGCCTACGCCGCCGCCACCGCGGTCCTCGTCCACCGCTTCATCGCCGCCCGCCGGGCCAGGGGCGCGCTGACCGCCGAGGAGCAGGTCCGGGTCAGGGCCCGCGAGGGCAGACCGGAGCCGCCCGCCGAGAAGGCCGGCGGGCTGCCCGACATCTCGGTCGAGGACGCGCTGGCCGAGCTGGAGAACATGATCGGGCTCGTCCCGGTCAAGGAGCAGGTCCGCTCGATCGCCGCCTCCATCGAGGCGTCCCGGCTGCGGGCCGAGGCCGGCTACAAGGCCGGGCGCCCGACCAGGCACTTCGTCTTCCTCGGCCCGCCCGGCACGGGCAAGACCAGCGTGGCCCGCACGGTGGCGAAGATCTTCTACGCGTTCGGCCTGCTCGACACCCCCTACGTGGTCGAGGCGCAGCGCGTCGACCTGGTCGGCGAGTTCCTCGGCGCGACCGCGATCAAGACCAACGAGCTGGTCGACCGGGCGCTGGGCGGCGTGCTGTTCATCGACGAGGCCTACGGCCTGATCAACTCCTCCGACGGCCAGCCCGACAGGTTCGGCGCCGAGGCCGTGCAGACGCTGCTCAAACGGGCCGAGGACGACCGCGACCGGCTGATCATCATCCTGGCCGGCTACGAGCAGGAGATGACCTCGTTCCTGTCCACCAACCCCGGCCTGGCCAGCAGGTTCGCCACCCGGGTGCGCTTCCCGAGCTACTCGCCCGGCGAGCTGGCGGAGATCACCGAGGTGCTCCAGCGGCACCGGGGCGACACGATGGCGCCCGACGCGCGCGCCGCGCTGCTCGGCCTGTTCGAGGACGTCCAGCGGCGCGGGCTCGTCGACGAGCTGGGCAACGCCCGGTTCGTCCGCAGCCTCGTCGAGGCCGCGGCGACGGCCCGTGACGTACGCGTCGTGGGCGCGGGCGGCACGCCGACCACCGAGGACCTGGTGACCACCACGACCGCCGACGTGACCAAGGCGTTCGACGAGCTGACCGCCCGCTTCCGCGGCTACGAGGACACCCCCACGATCGAGGAGGCGCTGGCCGACCTCGACAGGATGGCCGGGCTCGAGCCGGTCAAGCGGCAGGTGCACGCCATCGCCGCCCAGCTCCAGGTCGCCCGGATGCGGCAGGAGCGCGGGCTGCCCACGCCGCCGCAGATGCGGCACTTCGTGTTCGCCGGCCCGCCGGGCACCGGCAAGACCACGGTGGCCAGGGTCATCGGCCGCATCTTCGCCGCGCTCGGCCTGCTGGCCAGGCCCGACGTGATCGAGGCCCAGCGAGCCGACCTGGTCGGCCAGCACCTCGGCGCGACGGCGATCAAGACCAACGAGCTGGTCGACCGGGCGCTGGGCGGCGTGCTGTTCATCGACGAGGCCTACAGCCTGGTCAACACCGGCTACTCCGGCGGTGACGCGTTCGGCGCCGAGGCCGTGCAGACGCTGCTCAAACGGGCCGAGGACGACCGCGACCGGCTCGTCGTGGTGCTGGCCGGCTACCAGCGCGAGATGGACGCGTTCCTGGCCACCAACCCCGGCCTGGCCAGCCGGTTCAGCCAGCGGGTCGCCTTCCCCAGCTACTCCGCGCAGGAGCTGTCCGAGATCGCCGTGCTGCTGGCCGACAAATCGGGCGACCGCTTCGACGAGGCCGCGCTGCGCGACCTCGACGAGGTCTTCGCCTGGGTCTGCGACGAGCGGCTGATCGACGGGCTGGGCAACGGGCGCTTCGCCAGGTCGCTGTTCGAGCGCGCGGCCATGCGCCGTGACGTACGGCTCGCCGCGCTGGCGGGCGGCGGCGGCTCGGCCAGCTCGGCCGAGCTGACGACTATCACCAGCGACGATGTCCGCATGGCCGTGGACGAACTTTCCGGACGTTAACCAGACTCCAGTTTGGCAGTTCCGTGCGCCCCGATGCTCGCATGGTGTAGCAATATGACTACACATCGTGCGCGCCGAAGGGGAGGGCGATGGCGGGGTTCCTGGCCCGCAGGCTGCTCAACTATCTGGTGCTAGTCGCCGTCGCAGCCAGCCTCGCCTACATGCTCGCGGCGAGTGCCCTCGATCCGCGCTCCAACTACGCGGACCGGACGCCCAAGCCGCCGCCGGCCGTCGTCGACGCGCAGCTCACCGAGCTCAACCTCAACGACCGGACGCCCCTGATCCAGCGCTACGCGACGTGGGCGGGCGGCGTGGTGCAGGGCGACTTCGGCCGTACGGTGACCGGCGCGCCGGTCAACGAGGACCTCAAGCGGCGCATGGGCGTCACCTTCCGGCTGGTGCTGCTCGGGCTCATCTGCGGCAGCCTGCTCGGGGTGGTCGTGGGGGCCGCCGCCGCGGTCAAGCAGTACGGGTGGTTCGACCGGCTGTCGACCGGGCTGTCGTTCCTGGTGCTCGCGATGCCCGTGGTCGTGCTGGCCAACGTGCTGATCCTCATCGGCACCGCGGTCAACGAGCGGCTCGGCCACCGGCTCTTCCTGGTCAGCGGCGAATACAGCGACGGGCTCGACACCGGTTTCTGGGGGACGGTGGCGGACCGGCTGAAACACCTGATCCTGCCGACGATCTCGCTGTCGCTGGGGCTCATCGCGATCTTCAGCCGCTACCAGCGCAACACCATGCTCGACGTGCTCGGCGCCGACTTCGTCCGCACCGCCATGGCCAAGGGGCTGAGCAGGAGCCAGGCGCTCATCCACCACGCCCTGCGCACCGCGCTGATCCCCGTCGCGACCTACTTCGCGTTCACCTTCGGCGCGCTGCTGACCGGCGCGACGTTCACCGAGAAGATCTTCGGCTGGCACGGGCTGGGCGAGCAACTGATCAACTCCATCTTCACCAACGACGTCAACACCGTGGCGGCCATCGCCTGCATCGCCGCCATCGCGGTGCTGTGCGCGTCCCTGGCGGCCGACCTGCTGCACGCCGCCCTCGACCCACGGGTGAGGGCCGGATGACGCTGCTCACCGCCAGCAGGGCGCCCTCACGGCTGCGGGTGGTCGCCTGGCGCTTCTTCCAGTCCGCGCAGGGGCGGATCGGCTTCGCCGTGCTCGTGCTGCTGTTCCTGCTGGCCTTCGCCGGGCCGGGCTTCAGCCTGTGGTCCTACACCGACAAGGACTTTACGGCCTTCCTCAGCCCGCCGTCGGCCGAGCACTGGTTCGGCACGCTGCAGACCGGCGCCGACGTCTACGCGGTGACGCTGCGCGGCATGCGTAAGTCGCTGATCGTCGGGCTGCTGGCGGCGCTCATCTCCACCGCGCTGGCCGCCGTCGTGGGGGCGTTCGCCGGCTACTTCCCCGGCTGGCCCGACCGGCTGCTCACCTGGGGCACCGACCTGCTCCTGGTGCTGCCCGCGTTCCTGGTCCTGGCCGTCATGTCGCCGCTGTTCGGGGCGGGGCAGTGGGTGCTGTTCGTGATCATGCTGGCGCTGTTCCTCTGGATGGTCACCTCGAAGATCGTCAGAGGGATGACGATCTCGCTGAAGCAGCGGGAGTTCATCCAGGCCGCCCGGTTCATGGGCGTCTCGCCGGTACGCATCATCTTCCGGCACATCATCCCCAACCTGTCGTCGCTGCTGATCGTCGACGCCACCCTCAACGTCAGCGCGGCCATCCTCACGGAGACCTCGCTGTCCTACTTCGGCTTCGGCATCCAGCCACCCGACGTCTCCTTCGGCACGCTCATCGCCGACGGCTCCAGGACCGCCATCTACGCGCCGTGGACGTTCTGGTTCGTCGCCGGGCTGCTGGTGATCACCGTGCTCGCGGTCAACCTCATCGGCGACGCGCTGCGCGACGCGTTCGACCCCGCCTCCCAGAGGCCGCGGTGACCCCCGTCCTGGAGGTCACCGACCTCAACGTCTCCTTCGGCGACGTGCTCGCCGTACGCGGTGTCGGCTATTCGGTAGGCCAGGGCGAGGTGCTCGGCATCGTCGGCGAGTCGGGCTCCGGCAAGTCCGTCACCGCGGCCGCGGTCATGGGCCTCCTGCCGCCGGGCGCCAAGGTCACCGGCTCCGTGCGGCTGCACGGCAAGGAGCTGATCGGCGCCCGGCAGCGGGAGCTGACCGCCTTCCGCGGCAAGACCATGTCGATGGTCTTCCAGGACCCGCTGTCCGCGCTGACCCCCGTCTACCGGGTGGGCGACCAGATCGCCGAGGCCGTGCGCATCCACCAGAAGGTGACCAAGGAGCAGGCCGCGGTCAAGGCCGTCCAACTCCTCGACCTGGTCGGCATCCCCAACCCGGCGGAGCGGGCCCTGGCCTTCCCGCACGAGTTCTCCGGCGGCATGCGGCAGCGCGCGGTGATCGCGATGGCCATCGCCAACGACCCCGACGTGATCATCTGCGACGAGCCCACGACCGCGCTCGACGTCACCATCCAGGCGCAGGTGCTCGAAGTGCTGAAGAAGGCGCAGCGGGAGACGGGCGCCGCGATCGTCATGATCACGCATGATCTCGGGGTGGTGGCCGGGTTCGCCGACCGGGTGCTGGTGATGTACGCGGGCCGGCCGGTCGAGGTGGGCGACGTGGACGACATCTACTACGCGCCGCGCATGCCCTACACCGTCGGGCTGCTCAGCTCGATCCCGCGCGTCGACAGGGACGGGCGGCAGCCGCTCGTGCCCATCGAGGGCGCGCCGCCGTCGCCCGCGGCGCTGCCGCCGGGCTGCCCGTTCGCGCCGCGCTGCCCGATGCGGGTGGACGCCTGCGACGCGGCCGAGCCGCCGCTGTTCGAGGTCGGGCCGGCGCACCGGGCCGCGTGCATCCGCTGGGAAGAGGTACGCCCGCGCGCCGCGGCCAAGCACGCGGTCCCCGTCCACCCCGGCGAGGGACGGCCGCGCCAGGACCGGCAGGCGGTGCTGGAGGTCGACGGGCTGGTCAAGCACTATCCGCTGCTGCGGGGATCGGTGTTCAAGCGCAGGGTCGGCACCGTCCACGCGGTGGCGGGCGTCAGCTTCGACGTACGCGAGGGCGAGACGCTCGGGCTCGTCGGCGAGTCGGGCTGCGGCAAGACCACGACGCTGATGGAGATCCTGGAGCTGACCGAGCCGCAGGAAGGCCGCATCGTCGTGCTCGGGCACGACACCGCGCGGCTCGGCGGCGCGGACCGGATGGCGATCCGCCGTGACATGCAGGTCGTCTTCCAGGACCCACTCGCCTCCCTCGACCCGCGCATGACCGTCTACGACATCCTGGCCGAGCCGCTGCGCGCCCACGGCAGGGGCAATCCGGGCATGCGGGTGGCCGAGCTGCTCGACCTGGTCGGACTCGACGCCTCCCACGCCGCCCGCTACCCCCAGGACTTCTCCGGCGGGCAGCGGCAGCGCATCGGCATCGCCCGCGCGCTCGCGCTCGAACCCCGGCTCCTGGCGCTCGACGAGCCGGTCTCCGCGCTCGACGTGTCGATCCAGGCCGGCGTGATCAACCTGCTCGACGCGCTGAAGACCGAGCTCGGGCTGTCCTACCTGTTCGTCGCGCACGACCTGGCCGTGGTGCGCCACATCGCCGACCGGGTGGCCGTCATGTACCTCGGCAGGATCGCCGAGATCGGGCAGGTCGACGCCGTCTACGGTGCCCCGGCGCACCCGTACACGCAGGCGCTGCTCTCGGCGATCCCGCTGCCCGACCCGGTCCGCGAGCGCTCACGCCGGCGGATCCTGCTCGAAGGCGATCTCCCCAGCCCGGCCCATCCCCCGTCGGGCTGCCGCTTCCGTACCCGGTGCCCGAAGTTCAGGGCCGCGCTGACCGACGACGAACGCGCCTTGTGCGTGACCGTCGAGCCTTCGGTGCGCCTGCTCGACCCGGACCAGGGCGCGGCCTGTCACTACGCCGAAAAGCTGGAAATAACTTAAGCGGGAGGATTCGCTCGATGAAAGCATCACGTCTGATCACGGCCGCCGCCCTGGCCGGATCGCTGTGCGTGGCGGGCTGCGGCGGCGGCCCCGGGGGCCACGGCGGCGTCGCCGGCGGCTCGCGGGGGGACGAGATGGGCTTCAAGGCGTACGACATCAACCCGCAGCCGCGTGACAAGGTCAAGGACGGCGGCACGCTGCGCTGGGGCATCAACGAGTTCCCCACCCAGTGGAACCGCAACCACGTCGACGGCAACCTCGCGGTGGCCGCGCTGGTCAGCAACGCGCTGCTGCCCGCGCCGTTCAGATCCGACGAGAAGGCGGACATCACCCCCGACCCCAACTACCTGCTCGGCGCCGAGGTCACCGATCGCGACCCGCAGCAGGTCGTCACCTACACGCTCAACCCCAAGGCCAAGTGGTCCGACGGCAAGCCGATCACCTGGGCCGACTACCAGGCCCAGTGGAAGGCGCTCAACGGGACCAATCCCGCCTTCCACATCGTCTCGTCCACCGGCTACCAGGACATCTCCGACGTACGGCGGGGCCGCGACGACTACTCGGTCGTGGTGACCTTCTCCCGGCCCTTCGGCGACTGGAAGTCGCTGTTCGGCCCGCTGCTGCCGGCCTCCACCAACGGGACGCCCGAGGCCTACAACACCGCCTGGCTGAACAAGATCCCGGTGACCGCCGGGCCGTTCAAGTTCAAGGCCTTCGACCAGACGGCGAAGACGATCACGATCGTCCGCGACGACAGCTGGTGGGGCGACCGGCCGAAGCTCGACCAGATCATCTACCGCGCCTCCGAGCAGGACTCGCTGGTGGGCGCGTTCAGCAACGGCGAACTCGACATCGCCGACGTCGGCCCGTCGGCGCCCGACTACGCACGCGCCAAGTCCACCCCGGGCGCGGCCGTGCGGCAGGCGGCGGGCCCCGACTTCCGCCACTTCACCTTCAACGGCTCCAGCGACCTGCTGAAGGACCAGCGGGTCAGGCAGGCCATCCAGCTCGGCATCAACCGCCAGGCGATCGCCCAGTCCGACCTGCAGGGCCTCGACTGGCCGATCACCCTGCTGAACAACCACTTCTTCATGAACACCCAGGAGGGCTACCAGGACAACGCCGGCGCCGCGGGCGCCTACGACCCGGCCCAGGCCAAGCGGCTGCTCGACGCGGCGGGCTGGCGGGTGGCGGCCGGGGGCGTCCGCCAGAAGGACGGCAAGTCGCTCGACCTGCGCTTCGTGGTCCCGTCGGGCATACAGATCAGCAAGTCGGAGGGCGAACTTGCCCAGAACATGCTCACGCAGATCGGCGTCAAGCTCACCATTCAGGCCGTGCCCAGCGACGACTTCTTCACCAAGTACGTCATCCCCGGGAACTTTGACATCACCCCGTTTGCGTACATTGGCACGCCTTTTCCGGTTTCGAGTAGTTATGGGATCTACGCGAATTCCCCGAACGGGCAGACCTGGAACGCCAACTTCGGCCGCGTGGGGTCGCCCGAGATCGACGCGGCGATGAACAAGGCCGGCCAGAACCTGGACCTGAAGCAGGCCCACGCGGACACGAACGCGGCCGACAAGCTGATCTGGCAGGAGGTCAACGTGCTGCCGTTGTACCAGCGGCCGCAGAACGTGGCGGCTCGGGCGACGCTGGCCAACGTGGGGGCCCGCGGCTTCTACGACCTGCGCTACCAGGACATCGGCTTCACCCGCTGACCGGCCTCAGTGCCGCTTCGAGCGCAACCGGTCCAGGAACTGGCGGGCCTTGCGCTGGTTGTTCGGGTCTCTGGCCATGCGCTTGGCCTTCTCGATGTTCTGTCGGCCTTTGGGGCTGCGCAGGTACGCGCGCACCCGGTCCATGAGGGTTGCCATGCGCGTTCCCCTACCCAGGCAGGCCGGCCTCAGCCGTTCCAGATCCGCTCGTAGGCCGCGCGATAGCCCGGGGGGTCCCACGACGCGGTGCCGTCGACGTTCTGCGTCGTGGTCAGGTGCACGGGCGGGACGTAGCCGCTCGGGGGCTGACCGGCGAACGCGCGGTTGAACTCGTCGACGATCTGGCTGCCCTGCGCGTTCAACGGCTCGGGCACGGTCGCCGCCTGGAACTGCCGGTCTCGGATGCGCTGGAACGCCGACGGGTCGCCGTCACCCGCGCCGATCGAGAAGGGGGCCCCGTCGCCCGCCTTGCCCGCGGCGCGCAGGGCCGCCGCCGCGTCGGCGAAGTAGAGGTCGTTGATGGCGACCGAGTAGGTCCATCGATCACCGAAGCGCGACACGAGCGCGGAGACCGCCTGAGGCGTACGGCTGCCCGTGTCGGGAAGCGGGATGTTCTGGTAGGAGAGCAGCTTGACGCTGGAACAGCTCAGCAGGGTCTTCTTGATCAGTTGTGACTTGTTCTCCGCGAAGGGGATCGAGGAGTCGGTGAAGATGACGGCTCCGGCGGTCCCGTTCGACTGG
Organism: Nonomuraea guangzhouensis; assembly: GCF_019396345.1. Classification (GTDB taxonomy): domain Bacteria; phylum Actinomycetota; class Actinomycetes; order Streptosporangiales; family Streptosporangiaceae; genus Nonomuraea; species Nonomuraea guangzhouensis. Next base: position 277,765 of record NZ_JAHKRM010000013.1, read on the forward strand.
GCGATGATCCAGTACGCGCTGATCCGCGCGACGTCCTCCACCCGGGTGGTGATGTTGGTGAAGAGCCTCGGATTCTGGCTGGGCCCGGGCCGGCTCGTCGCGTGCCACCCGATCAACGGGATGTTCGCGTCGTTGGCCTGCTCGACCTGCTCGGCCGTGGAGTTGGGGTCGAAGCCGCCGATGACGATCCCCGACGGGCGCAGGGCGATGGCCTGGCCGAAGGCCGCCCGTATGCCGGCGGGAGTGCCCTGACCGTCGATCACCCGGACGTCCCAGCCGATGGACCGCGCGGCTTCCTCCACCCCCTTGGCCGTGCCCGCGACACCGGGATTGATCATGGCCTCCGCGACGAACACGATGCTCTTGCCCCGGACCGCGGGTGGCCCGCTCGTGGGGCCGTCCCAGGCGTCGACGCCCTCGGCCCGCGCGACGGCCTGCTTGGCCACGTCCAGGACACCGGGGCAGGTGCTCGTCGGCCGCCCGGGATCGGGGGTGGGAGCCAGGCTGGACGAGGCGCGCGAGCAGCCGCCGACGAGCACGGCGGCCACCGCCAGCGCTGACGCGGTGCGCGAGAAGCGGTTTCGGGTGCGGTTCACGCTCGGCTCCTCACTCGGCGGGTGGAACGGTCCAGGGCGGTGGCGGGCCGCCGGCCGGTGTGGCGGCGGACTCGACCGACGCCTCCTCCGACGGAGGTGGTGGCGTGCGGCGCGGCGCGCTCGGCCCCGTACGCAGCCGGCGCCGGGTCGTGTAGCCGACCAGCCCGACCGCGATGAGCAGGGTGACACCGTTGAACAGCGGCGTCACCCAGAAGTCCGCCCCCAGTTGGCTGATGCCCGACAGGCCGATCGCGAGGATGGCGACGGCGACGACGGTGCCGAGCGGGTTGGGCCGCCCGGCCCTGATCGCGGTGGAGCCGAGCAGGGCAGCGACGAACGCCGGCAGCAGGTAGTCGATCCCGACGCTCGGATTGCCGATCTGCTGCTGCGCGGCGAGCAGGACGCCCGCGGCGCCGGTGACCAGCCCGGAGCCGGTGAAAGCGTAGACGACGTACCGGCGGGTCGGGATCCCGATCAGGTCGGCGGCGCGCGGGTTGGAGCCGATGACGTAGAGGTAGCGGCCGAGGGGGAGGCGCTCGAGCACGATCCAGAGCACCGCGGCGAGGACGAGGACGTAGAACGCGGGCACCGGCAGGCCCAGGAACTTCGCCTCGGAGATGCCGATGAAGTCCGCGGGCAGGCCTTCGGAGTCGGGAACGATCCGGGCGCCCATGGTCACCCAGCCCGTGATGGCGTACATGACGCTGCCGGTGCCCAGGGTGGCGATGAAGGAGTCGATCCGCGCGAACTCGACGAGCAGACCGTTGATCACGCCGGTGAGCGCTCCGCCGATGAGCACGCCGAGGCAGGCCAGGGGCCATGGCCAGCCGACGGCGATGATGAGCTGCAGGGTCAGGACGTGCCAGAGCCCGAGGCCGTAGCCGATGGACAGGTCGAACTTCCCCGTGACGATGGGGATCATCGCGCCCAGTGCCAGCATCGCGGTGATCGAATGAGTCGACAGGATCGACCTCAGGTTGGCCATCGTGGGAAAGGTGTCCGGCAGGACGAGCGCGAACACGACGAACAGGACGACCGCCAGCGCGAGCAGTCCGTAGCTGCCGATGAGGTGGCCGGCGGTGGGCCGTCGCCGGCGCGGGAGCCCCGTGGTCATCGGCCGATCATCCCGGTGGCGGGCGCGGCCGACGCGGCCCGGGTGAGCGCGGTGACCGTGAGGGCGTCACCGGCCAGCTCGGCGGTCACCGTCCCCCGGACGAAGACGAGGGCGCGGTCACACACGTTCACGACCTCTTCGAAGTCGGCGGAGCTGAGGAGCAGGGCCAGTCCGGCGGCCACGGCGTCGTCGAGGAGCCGGTAGATCTCGGGTTTGGCGCCGACATCGACACCGGTCGTCGGCTCCTCGAGGATCAGGAGATGACGATTCGTCCCGAGCCAGCGGCCGAGGACGACCTTCTGCTGGTTTCCGCCCGACAGCGTGGCGAGCGGCGCCTCGGTGTCCTCGGGGCGGACGCCGAAGCACGCGACGAGCGCCGCCGCTTCGGCGCGCTCCTGGCCCGGCCGGATCCAGCTCAGGGGTGAGCGGCCGTGCGCCTTGGCGTTCGCCAGGAAGTTCTCCCGGACGCTGAGGTCCGGGGCGATGCCCTCCTCCTGCCGGTCGCTCGTCACGAGACCGACACCCGCGCCGACGGCCGCCGAGACCGACCTGGGCTGGTACGGACGCCCGTCGAGCAGGACGCGGCCGGCCAGAACGGGGTGCGAGCCGGCCAGAGCGCGGCCGAGATCCGCGTGACCGGCGCCCGTGAGACCGACCAGACCGATCGCCTCGCCGGCCCGCAGGTCGAGGCTGATCGGGCCGGCCTGCCCGGTCCGCACGTCGGCGAGGCTCAGCACGACCTGTCCCGCGTGGCGACTCGGGCGCCGGTGGGGCGTCGGTTCGTGCCCGACGATGTCGTGGACGAGGCGGGTGCGATAGCCGCCGGTGAGGGGTCCCTGGCTGACGAGGCGCCCGTTGCGCAGGACCGCGACCCTGTCGGCGATCGCCCGCACCTCGTCGAGCCGGTGGCTCACGTACACGATGCCGTGACCCCGGTCGCGCAGCGCGCGCAGCACCTCGAACAGGCGGGCGCAGTCGGGTGCGGGCAGGCTCGCGGTCGGCTCGTCCAGCACGATGAGCTCGGCCTCGGCGGCCAGCGCGCGGGCGATGGCGACGAGTGACCGCTCGGCGCGCGTGAGGTTGGAGATCCGCTCAGCGGGGTCGAGGTGGATCGCGAGCAGCCGGAGGGCTTCCGCGCAGCGGTCGCGCACCTGATGCCAGGAGATGAGACCGCAACGCCGGCGATAGCCGGTGCCGAGCGCGATGTTCTCGGCGACGGTCATCCACTCGACGAGACCGAGGTCCTGGTGGATGAAGGACATGCTCCTGGAGGCGCCCTGGCTGCCCAGTGGATGGCCGGCCACCACCACCTCGCCCTCGTCGGCGCGATAGACCCCGGCCAGGATCTTGATCAGTGTGGACTTGCCGGCGCCGTTCTGCCCGAGCAGGCCGAGGACGCCGCCGCGGTGGATGTCGAGATCCACCCCCTCCAGCGCGGAAGTGCCGCCGAACCGCTTGCTCACTCCGCGGATGCGGGCAAGCGGTTCGGAGGCGGGCCGCGATGCTTGGCTCGGAATCACTGTCTGCCGGCCCGCTGTCGCGAGCTCCAGGCTTTGGCGACCTGCGACCTGGAGGTGAAGCTCAGCTTGCGCAGGATGTTCTCGACATGGCCTTCGGCGGTGCGCTGGGCGATCACCAGGGTCTCCGCGATCTGCTTGTTGCTCAGCCCCCGTGCGACGAGCTCGGCGATCTCGCGTTCTCTGCGGGTCAGGACGGACGCGACGTCGGATTCCGGCTGGGCGCTGCCCGCCTCCCGCGACGGCTTCTCCTCCAGAGCGTGGGCGACGGCCTGATCGAGCGTGAGCTCGGAGCCATACGTGAAGGCCGCGGTGAACGCCTCCTCCCTGAGGCTCTCCCGTAGCCGGGCCTCGCACAGGATGTGCAGACCGGCCAGATGCCCGAGTCCGGACAGCGACGTCTCGATCGAGCGCCAGACCATCTGCGCGGCGCCCAGCAATTGGGCGGCCCGTTTGTCCCGCTGCTGATCGGCCATGATCCAGGCGAGACCCTCAAGGCATTGGGCGATGCCGAGATGATCGTTGCACCGCAGCTTGAGTCTCAGCGCGTCGCGCATCATGGGCAGGGCGCTGCCGGGATCGCCGCGCCGCCACCGGTCCAGGGCCGTGACCCACAAGGCGTAGGAGACGGACCAGTCCGCGTTCACGCGCCGGGACAGCTCCAGGGCCTCCTGGCAGAGCGCCGTCGAGCGGTCGTCGCCCAGGAGGACGGCGGCGATGCTGAGCTGGAAGAGGGCGACCCATGCGTGGCCCGGGTGGCCGAGGGCGCGGCGGCGGGCCACGGCGTCCTCCAGCAGGGTGTACGCCCGCGCGAAGTCTCCGGCCAGCAGTGCGGCGAAGCCGGTGATGTGGACCGTGCCGGCCAACTGCGCCTCGTCACCCAACTGCTCGGCCAGCGCGCGCGACTCCCGCAACAGCGGTCGCGCGGCCAAGGGGTCGCCCTGCAGCAGGACGAGCCAGGCGTCGACCCACAGGGCCTTGGCCCGCGCGGCGCTGGGGCCGGGCTCCTGCGCCAGCGCCCGCTCCAGCCAGTGGTGGCCTTCGCTGGGGGAGCTCCACGAGAGCCGGTGGCTCCACATCGCGGCGGCGATCTCGAGGGCGGCCCAGGCCTGGCCCGGCTCGCTCAAGGAGAACTCCAGTGCCGCCCGTACGTTGGCCTGCTCCTGGCGGATCCGGACGAGCCACTCCATCTGATGCTCGCCGAACCACTCGGCCTCCGCCCGCGCGGCCAGGTCGCGGCACCAGTCGCGATGCCGCAGCCGAAGCGCCGTCCGCTGCTGGGGGTCGGCGATACGTTCCCAGCCGTACTGGCGGAGTGTCTCCAGCATCTCGTAACGCATCCCGGAGCTCTGCGTCTTGCGCCGCAGGATCGACTTGTCGACCAGCTCCGTCAGCACGTGGAGGACGTCTTCGCGGGTGATCCCGTCGCCCGAGCACACCTCTTCGACCGCTTCGAGATCGCAGCCGCCGGAGAAGACCGACAGCCGTTCCCACAGGGTCCGTTCCTCGGGCGAGCACAGGTGATGGCTCCAGTCCACCAGCGTCTGCAGCGTCCTCTGCCGTGGCACCGCGACCATGTGCCCCTTCGACAGCAACTGGAACCGGTCGTTCAGCCGATCGAGGATCTGGTCCACGGACAAGGCCCGCATGCGCACCGCCGCGAGCTCGATGGCCAGCGGGATCCCGTCCAGCCGCCGGCACAGTTGCGTCACCGCCCCGCTGTTGGCCTCGTTGACGGTGAACCCTGGCACGACGGCCGCCACCCGGTCGGCGAACAGCCGCACCGCCTCGTAGTGTGCTTCGGCATCGGCGAGCACGGTCTCGTCCGCCCCCGGCACCGTCAACGGCGGCACCTCCAGCAGGTGCTCGCTCTGCACCCCCAGGGATTGCCGGCTGGTCGCGAGAATGCGCAGCTCGGGCGCCGCGGAGAGCAGCTTGCCGGCCAGGATGGCGCACTCGTTCAGCAGGTGCTCGCAGTTGTCCAGGACCAGGAGCAGCCGCTTGCCCAACAGGTGCTCGGAGAGAGAGGCCACATCCGGGTGGTGGCAGCCGATCGTCTCGCCGATCGTCTCCGTGAGCAGCTCTTCGGCCGTGAGCGGAGCCAGGTCGATCAGCCACATCCCGTCGGGGAAGACCCGGGACATCTCCGCCGCGACCCTCATCGCCAGCCGCGTCTTGCCCACTCCGCCGGGACCGGTCAGCGTCACCATCCGCCCAGCGGCAAGCAGTCGCTTGGTCTCGGCCAGTTCGTGCCGACGACCAACGAAACTCGTCAGTTCGGCTGGCAGGTTCCCCGTATGCCGCCGTGTCATTGCCCCCATGACAATTTCAGGCTAGCTCATCCCGGCCCGGTGAGTTCGCCGAGCCCTTGTGGACAGGCGCTCGCGTCATGCCGCCTTGACCTGCGGTGGAGGCTGCCTCTACCTACCTACGTAGGTAGAAACGGGGGTTCGTATAGGCATTTATCCCGTCTTACACCCGCCGTTTGCCTGCGCATGATGGTTGCGTCAGAAAGAACCGCTGTGATACCGGCGAAGATATAGAGGAACGATCATGTGCCAGCACCAGCCCCGGTGCCCATCCGCATACGCCTTCGACCACGAGGCCGCCCGCCTGGTGGCGTTCCACCCGGAACAAGGGTGGGGCCTGCTGTGCAACGGCGTAGTGGTCTTCGAGGACAATGGCGAGATCCTGCCCGACGGGCGCTGCGTCGCCGCCAACTACGACTACTCCGGGCGGGCGGCATGAACCAGCACCTCGGATCCGCGCTCATGGAAGCGCCCCCGCAGGACGGCTCGCGGGACGCGGCCATGCCCTGGAACGGTCACACCTCGCTCTGGACCCGGCTCAAGGCCGGCGTCCGGCGCCTGGGGGAGTACGCCACCGGCTCCGGCCAGGTGCCCGGCGAGCAGGTCGCCTCATGGTGGCTTTCGCCAAGCATGTCCACAGTGCCGCGGGTACGACGTCTCACCCGTGCCCGGCTGGCCGCATGGGGTCTCGACGAACCGGCGGAGGTCGCCGAGCTGCTGGTCAGCGAGATCGTCACCAATGCGCTGCGGTATGCGCCAGGACCGTACCGGCTGACTCTCTCCGTCACCGACGGCCTGCTGCGCGGCGAGGTCGAGGACGCGGGCGCCGCGCCGCCGCTCCGCGTCCACCACGCCCTGCCGGGCGACGAGCAAGGCCGCGGCCTGGACATGATCGACGTGCTGGCCTGCTGCTGGGGCAGTGACTCCACAGCCGAGGGAAAGACCGTCTGGTTCGAACTCCCCACGAGGTCGGCCGGGGTCACCCATCATCCTCACAGGTGAGCACGCGTTCGAGGCCGAGACTCGCCCCGTCTCGGAAGCTCGCCGTGAACGCCCGATCCCCCAGGGCGTCGCGGGCCTGCTCCACGCAGCGCTCGTGCCATCTCGCGTGGTACGACAGCCGCATGGGTGAGGCGTCCACCACCTGCCACAACGAGTGCGCCGCCCCCAGCAAGCGGGCGGCCTTTTCATGGTCCTGGCGCGCACCGGCGATCCACGCCAGCACCTCCAGGCACTGCGTCAGGCACCACCGGTCGTTGATCTCCCCGGTGAACTCGGCGGCCTCCCTCACCAGCGTGTCGGCCCGCTGGTAGTCGCCCAGGTTCCACACGGCCATGCCGAGCGCCAGCTGGGCGTACCCGCGCGACACCTGCGCGTGATGAGCCTCGCAGAGCGCCAGGGCCTCCGCGCCGAATCCGGCGGCCCGGCCGGGATCCTCGATCGAACCGTACACGGCCGCGTAGTACAGACTGAACATCTCACCGTCCACGTCCCCGGCGGCCCGGAAGAGGGCGAGCGACTCCTCCAAGAGCGCGAGGCCACGCCGGGCGTCCCCGGTGGAGCACGCTGCGACACCGGAGGTCCGGATGGCGAACGGCAGGACATCCTCGTTCCCCGGCCGCCGTGCGATGCGGCGGCATTCCTCAAGTCTCGGCATGGCTTTCGCCAGGTCGCCCTGCCGGAGGGCGAGCATGCTGTCCACCCAGAGCGCCGTCGCCCGGGCGCTGTTCGCCGCCCGCACCGGCTTCAGGGTGCGCTCCAGCCAGTAGCGGCCCTCGGTGAGGGAGCCGGCGAGGAGCCAGAAGGACCACATCGCCGACGCCGTCTCGAGCCCCACGAGAGCCAGGGCCGGGTCACTCAGGCACAGCTCGAGCCCGACGCGGAGGTTGGGCAGCTCTCGTTGCAGGAGCAGGTACCGCTCCAGCTGGTCGGGGACGATCGCGTCGATCCGGTGCCGGTCGACCAGGTCCCGGTAGTGGCCGACATAGCGCCGGCGCAGTGCCCGCTCTTCGGTGGACGCCAGCTGCTCGGACCCGTACGCGCGGATGCTCTCCAGCATGCGATACCGAAGGCCGGTCGCCCCCCGCTCGCCGACCAGGACCGACTTGTCCACCAACCCGGTCACCAGATCGATCATCTCGTCGGGGGCGATCCCCGCACCGGAACACACCGCCTCGGCGGTGTCCAGGTCGACCCCGCCGGGGAACATCGACAGCCGGGCCCACAACCGCTGCTCCGCCGGTGAGCACAGGCGGAAGCTCCAGTCCATGGTCGCGCGGAGCGTCTGATGGCGTGGCGTCGTGGCGGGGCTCCCCGCCGCCAGCACCTCGAAGCACTCGTCCAGCTCGCGCGTGAGCTCTTCCAAGGGCAGGGCCCGCAGCTGTACGGCGGCCAGCTCGATCGCCAGCGGGATCCCCTCCAGGCGCCGGGCCAGGCGTGCCACGCAGGCCGCGTTATGTGTGTCCAGGGCGAAACCGGGTGACACGCTCGCCGCCCGCTCCACGAAGAGGCGCACCGAATCGTGCCGGGCGACGCGGCGGGGCGGATGGCCGGGGTCCGGCACGGACAGCGACGGAACCGGCAGCACCTGCTCGCCGTACACCCCCAGCGTCTGCCTGCTGGTCGCCAGGATCCGCAGCCTGGGAGCGCCGCGCAGGAGCCGGTCCACGAAACGGGCGCAGTCGTCGAGCAGATGTTCGCAGTTGTCGAGGACCAGCAGCATCCGCTTGTCCGCCAGATGGTCCATCAGCACGGTCATGGGGTCGGATCCCGCCTCGCGCAGGCCCAGTGCCCCGGCGACCATCGGTTCCAGCAGGTCACCGGCCTCCAGGGTGGCCAGTTCGATGACCTCCACGCCGTCTTTGTAGGCGCCCCGCAGGAGCTCCGCGATCCTGAGCGCCAGCCGGCTCTTGCCGACACCGCCTGTGCCGGTCAAGGTCAGCAACCGGGCCTGCGACAGTCCCCTCCTGGCTGCGGCCAGCTCGTGCCTGCGCCCGACGAAGCTGGACCCGTCCAGGTAAGGGCGAGCCCGGTTCGCGGAACGCTCCGAAGCCACCTGAGCCATGACTGCTCCACCGGCTCAGAGTCAGAGCCGACGTAACCACACTATCCCGGCCCAGTTGCGTACATCGAACCCTCATGCGTACAGTGTTCGCATCAAGAGCATCATGTACGCAACATGAGGAGCATCCAGATGTCGACGAACCTGACCACCCGCTGGCAGGCGCGGCTGGACGAGCTGCGCGCCGCCCACCACGTGCCGGGCGCGGCGCTGGCCGTGCTGGTCGACGGCCAGATCCATGAGCTGGCGAGCGGGGTGCTGCACCGGGGGACCGGTGTGGAGGCGACGACCGACTCGGTGTTCCTGTCCGGCTCGATCGCCAAGGTCTACACCGCCACGCTGGTGATGCAGCTGGCCGACTCCGGTGCGCTGGACCTGGACGCGCCGGTGGTGAATGTGCTGCCGGAGTTCGCCACCCCCGACCCCGAGGCCACCAAGACCATCACGCCTCGCCAGTTGCTCTCCCACACCGGCGGGGTGACCAACGACTTCACCTACGACGCCGGCCGGGGTGACGACTGCCTGGCCCGCTATGTCCAGGCCGCCCAGAGGGTGCCGCTGGACTGCCCGCCCGGCACCGCGATCTCCTACGGCAGCCTCGGCTACGTGGTGCTGGGCCGCATCATCGAGGTGCTGACCGGCCAGACCTGGGACCAGGCGCTCAAGGACCGGATCTTCACCCCGCTCGGGCTCGGCCACTCGATGACGCTGCCCGAGGAGGCGCTGCGCTTCCGCGCGGCGATGAGCCACCTGGGCGAGGCCGGTCAGGACCCCGAGCCCGCGCCCCACTGGGACCTGATGCCGCGCTCGGCGGGCCCCTACGGCCGGATCATCAGCTCGGCCGGCGACATGGTGCGCTTCGCCCAGATGCACCTCAACGGCGGCGACGGCGTGCTGTCGGCGGACGCCGTCGCCGCCATGCAGCGCCGCGAGGTGGACGTGCCGGACAAGTGGACCGTCAGCGCCGACGGCTGGGGCCTGGGCTGGACCCTGTACGACTGGGACGGCATCGCCGGCTACGGCCACGACGGTGCCGCCATCGGCCAGTACGCCTACCTGCGGGTCGTGCCGCACGCGGGCGTGGCCGTCGCCCTGCTGACCAACGGCGGCGGCGCCCGCCAGTTGTACGCCGACCTGTTCCGGGACCTGCTCGGCGAACTCGCCGGAGTGCGGATGCCGGCCCCCTTCCTCCCGGCCGCCGAGCCGCCCGCGATCGACCTGGCGCCGCTGCTCGGCACGTACCGGCGCGAGGGCGTCGTCATCACCGTCACACGGCAGGACGACGGCAGGGCGCACATGCGCTACGAGTTCGTCGACGGCATGAAGGACCTCTCCCCGCCCCTGGAGATGACCCTGGAGCCGGTCACGGAGACGGTCTTCGCCGCCTCCGGCGCCGGCCCCTCCTTCAGCGAGGACTACATGCCCGTGGTCTTCGCCACCCTGGCCAACGGCACCGAGTGCGTGTACGTCGGCATGCGCGCGACCCCCAAGACCGCTCTGAGAGACTGAGCGCATGTTGCGCCCGTTCCGGCAAGTCGACGTCTTCACCAATACGCCCTACCAGGGAAACCCGCTCGCGGTCGTCCTCGACGGCGAGGGCCTGAGCACCGAGGCGATGCAGCGGTTCGCTCACTGGACGAACCTGTCCGAGACCACCTTCGTCCTGCCGCCCACCGCGCCCGGCGCCGACTACCGGGTGCGGATCTTCACACCGACGTCCGAGCTGCCCTTCGCCGGGCACCCGACGCTGGGCACCTGCCACGCCTGGCTGGAGGCCGGAGGCGTGCCGAAGGAGCCGGAGTCGGTCGTGCAGGAGTGCGGCGCCGGGCTGGTGAGGCTGCGCAGGACGGACGGCGGGCTGGCGTTCGCCGCGCCCCCGCTGCTGCGGTCGGGGCCGGTGGACGAGCCGCTCGTCGAGCGCATCGCCGGCCTGCTGGGCATCGGCCGGGAGGAGATCGTCGACGCCGAGTGGGCCGACAACGGACCCGGCTGGGTGGCGGTGCTGCTGCGGAGCGCGGACGACGTGCTCGCGCTGCGTCCCGGGCCGATCGACCTCGACCTGGGCGTGGTGGGCCCCTATCCGCCGGGGTCGCCGCTCGCGATCGAGCTGCGGGCGTTCTTCCCGCTCAACGGCAGCACGGTCGAGGACCCGGTGACCGGCAGCCTGAACGCCTCGGTCGCCCAGTGGCTGCTGCGCACCGGCCGCGTCACCGCCCCCTACCTGGCCGGCCAGGGCACCGTGCTGGGCCGCGCCGGACGCGTCCACATCACCACCGGCCCCGAAAGCGCGCCCACGGTCTGGGTGGGCGGCTCCAGCGTCACGTGCGTCACCGGCCAGGTCGAACTGTGAACCGCACCCGGTCACCCGGCCGGAGCTGCGCGGCGATCGGCAGGTCCGCGGCCCGCACCACCCCGATCACCGGATAGCCGCCGGTCGGCGGATGGTCGGCGAGGAAGATGATCGGCTGCCCGCTCGGCGGCACCTGCACCGCCCCCGTCACCATGCCCTCACTGGGCAGCTCACCCTCCCGCGCCCGCGCCGGCTCCCGGCCGCGCAGGCGTACCCCCACGCGGTTGCTGTCCTGGCTCACCTCGTACGGCCGCGCGCAGAGCTCGGCCAGCGCGCCCGGCGCGAACCAGTCGTCGCGCGGCCCCGGCACGAGCCGCAGGACGGCGGGCGGCGGCTGCCCGGCGGGCGCCAGATCCACCGAGATCTCCACCAGGCTCCCCGACTCACCCACGGGGAGCATGCTCCCCTGGCGCAGCGGCGCCGGTCCGAGCCCGGAGAGCGAGTCCGTCGACCGGCTGCCGAGCACCGGCTCGACGGCGATCCCGCCCCGCACGGCCAGGTAGGTCCGCAGCCCCCACGCGGGCGCCCCGAACCGCACCTCGGTCTCGGCCGGAACCCAGAACGGCACACCCATCCCGGCGCTCACCGGAAGAGCCGACCGCGCGGTCAGCGGACAGGGCGCGCCCGTCACCGCGACCCAGGCGCCCACGTGGAAGGCCAGCCGCGCCTGCCCGTAGGTCAGCTCGATCCCCGCCGCCTCCTTGGGGTTGCCGACGAGCCGGTTGGCCAGCCGCAGGCTCGCCTCGTCGGCCGCGCCGGAGCAGGGCACGCCCAGGTGCGCGTAGCCGGGCCGGCCCAGGTCCTGCACGGTCGCGTAGGGGCCCGGCACGAGAATCTCGATCATGCCGGCTCGAACCGTACGCGGGTGCCGGGCCGGAACAGCGACGGCGGGTCGGCCTCGACGTCCCAGATCCGCGTCGACGTACGGCCCAGCAGCCGCCAGCCACCCGGCGAGGCGGTGGGGTAGATCGCGGAGTAGGGTCCGGCGATCGCCACCGAACCGGCCGGCACCGACGTGCGCGGGGTCGCCAGCCGCGGCAGGTGGAGCACCGGATCCAGCCCCGTCAGGTAGGCGAACCCCGGCGCGAACCCCAGCCAGCCCACCACCAGCTCCCGCCCGGTGTGCCGCGCGATCACGTCGTCCACCGGGATCCCGGCCAGCTCGGCCACGGAATCGAGATCCTCCCCGTCATAGACGACGGGAATGACCACGGCCTGCCCGGCCTCGCGCTCCGGACCCGGCTCCGACGCCAGCACCTCGCCGAGCAACTCCTCCAGCCGCCCCCGCAACAGACCCTGGTCCGCCCCCGGCGCCACCACCAGCACCGTCTCGGGCCCCGGCACGATCTCCACCACCCCCGCGGGCCGCGAGGCGCACAGGGCCGCGTCGAGCCGGTGCGAGACCGCCAGCGACCCGGTCTCGACGAGCAGCCCGGCTTCGCCGGCCACCCGGATCATGCGAAGGCCTGCAGGACCACTCCCGCCTCCAGCAGCCCATCGCGTACGGCCTGCGCCAGGCGTACCGCGTCAGGCGTGTCGCCGTGCACGCAGATGGACCGGGCGGAGACCACCACCGCGCTGCCGTCCACGGCGGTCACCCGGCCCTCGACGGCCATCCGCACGGCGCGCGCGGAGACCGTGGCGACGTCGTGGATCACCGCCCCGGGCTCGCGCCGCGAGACCAGCGCCCCGGCGGCCGTGTAGGCGCGGTCGGCGAACGCCTCGGTGATCGTCGGCACGCCCTCGGCGGCGGCCACGCCGTGCACCACCGAGCCGGGCAGCGTGAGCACCGGCAGCGAGGTGTCGTAGTCGGCCACGGCCTCGATCACCGCGGCCGCCTGGACCTCGTCGCGGCAGATGCGGTTGTAGAGCGCGCCGTGCGGCTTGACGTAGGAGACCCGGCCGCCCATCGCCCGCGCGATGCCGTCGACGGCCGCGAGCTGGTAGAGCACCTCCGCGCAGAGCTCCTCCGGCTCGGCGTCCATCTCCCGGCGCCCGAAGTGGGCCAGGTCGCGGTAGGACACCTGCGCCCCGATGGCCACGCCGCGGTCCACGGCCGCCGCGCAGGTGCGCCTGATCGTCACGGGGTCGCCGGCGTGGAATCCGCAGGCGACGTTCGCGCTCGTGACGATGTCGAGCAGGGCCAGGTCGTCGCCCAGCCGCCACACGCCGAAGCCTTCGCCCAGATCAGCGTTGAGGTCGATCACCATGCTTCCCATCATGGCGGTAGCGGCCACCTCGGCGCGACGAACAGCGCCAATGCCGGGCGCCGGACTAGATCTCGTCGGGGATGTCGGCGATGTCGTCGAGGGCGGAGGCGAGCTCGTCCGGGTCGCCCCCGATGCGCTCGGCGATCTCGATGAGCACGTGCAGCACGTCGTGGCGGTCATGGCCGAGGTCGAGCAGCCGCTGGGCCGCCTCCCACAGCTGCGGCGGGTCGCCGTCCCACAGCCGCGCGGCGATCTCCTCGTGCCAGGCCAGGTGCTCCTCGTCGATGGCGCCGACGTGGTCGATCTCCAGCAGCGTGCGCCGGTCGGCCTCGTCGGCCGGATTGAGCGCGTCGAGGTCGACACCGCCGTGCACGCCCTGCAGGAACGGGAACGCGAAGACCCGCCTGGCCAGCGCCGACAGGTCGCCATCCGGCAGCAGCCGCTCCAGCAGCGGGCGGTCCAGGCCGAAGGAGGTCGGATCCCGGTAGGCCTCCGGGAACTTGCCGGTCGCCTCCCACACCGCGTCGAGCGTGGCCTTGAGCCCTCTTTCCGGCAGGCCGGTGCGGCGGGCGGCGAAGCGCACCCACGCGGACAGCACGTGCGGCATGGCCTCCTGTTCGGCCATGCTTAACATCACCTTGCGCGGCAGCCAGTCGAGCAGGAACGTCTCGCACTTGGTCGGGCTCACCCGCAGCGGCCGGTTGAAGTCCTGCTCGCAGCCGTAGTCGATGATGTGGTCGGCGCACCGCGAGGCCGCCGACGGGTCGGACAGGTGCTCGGCCGCGTCGGAGGCGAGAAACTCCGCGGCCAGCATCGCCCGCCGTTCGCGGCTGTAGGGCGCCTCGATGTGCAGGGGAGCGGGGCGCTTGCGGCCCGGCGGGAGGGCCTTGAGCCGGGCGCGGGCGAAGGCGTGGTAGGCGCTGTAGCTGTCGCTGACCGGCGGCGGGGTCTTCGGCTCCCTGGTGGCCTTCATGGCCGACTCCAGCAGCGCCCTGGCCTGCTGGGGCTCGATCTCCTCGAACAGCAGCATCGCGTTGCCGGCCGCCTCGGCGCGGGCCTTGTCCAGCAGCGTGTCGACCTGCGAGGACACCCAGGCGTCGCGCGCCATGCCCGACATGTTGTGATCGACGACCATGACCAGCGCGTGCCGGTCCTGCTCCTGCTCGACGACCGGCGCCGCGTCACCGGCCGCCGGCTCCTCACGGGCCCCGTCGCTCCAGCGGTAGCCGAACGTGCAGATCACCGTGTCCTGGTCGCCGTAGGCGTCGCGGGAGACGTAGCAGCCGGTCGGCTTGACCGCGCCGACCCGCTCGGCCCAGCCGGGCCTGGCCACGCCCGACTCCATCATCGCCAGCGCCGCGCCCTCGGCCTTGGCGCCCTGGCGGGCCGTGCCGAGATAGGCCAGGCAGATGAGCAGCGTCAGCGACGCCGGAGTGCCGGCCTTCGCGGCGTAGTCGACCAGGCCCTCGCCGAGAACCTGTTCGACGTCACCACCCCGGACGCGCCTGCCCCACCAGGCTCCGATCATGTCGGAGACCATCAGCTCGGCGTCAAGGGGGCTGCGCACGGCCAGCAGCTCGCGAGCCGCCTGCACCATCTCCTTGAAGACATCGTCTGGCGGAGTGCTCTCCCGGGGATCTCGTCGGTGTCGGCGCACGCCCTCACTCTCTCGCATTCCAGGCTGAAACGGTGCGTAGAACGCGGCCTGGTGACCCCGATGTTATCGGGGAGTCCGGGGCGGTGGTGCGGAGTTGACGATCGCCAGCAGATGTTCGCGGGCGATGCGTTCGATGACATCGGGCGTCGGGGAGATGCCGAGGTGCTGCGCGCAGGCGCAGACGTCGGCCACGCACCGGTCGATAGTGTCCACGGGTATGGTCAGGAACTCTTCGGCCAGCCTGAGACTGACCGGCTCCCTGAGGAAGCGTGTGGCCAGAGCGAGCATAGATGTGAGATTCCTCTGGAAGCCTGGGGCAAACCCCCCAGGAATGGTTGCAGGGCGACGTGCGCTCCCATTTCATCTTTTCTCGGCTGAGTGTCAAGCCTCCACAACGCCTGTGTTCGCTTCTTCGGAACCGCATCCGTGCGAAGCTGTTCCCATGCGCATCCAGCTCGCCCAGCGGACGGAGGCCGACGATCTTCTCGGCCGAAGTCCGCTCGCCCTGCTCGTCGGCATGCTGCTCGATCAGCAGATCCCGATGGAATGGGCGTTCACGGGGCCTCACACCATCTCCGAACGCCTCGGGCACGACCTCACCGCGGAGGAGATCGCGGCCCTCGACCCCGAGGAGTTCGCCGTGCTGCTGTCCGCGAAGCCGGCCGTGCACCGCTACCCGAAGGCGATGGCCGACAGGGTCCAGCAGCTGGCCGCCTACCTTGTGGAGCACTACGACGGCAAGCCCGAGAGTCTCTGGAGTGACGCCGCCGACGGCAAAGAGTTGCTCAACCGGCTTCTGGGACTTCCCGGCTTCGGCAAGCAGAAGGCTCAGATATTTTTGGCATTGCTCGGCAAGCAAATGGGGGTTCAACCGCCAGGATGGCGCGAGGCGGCTGGACCCTATGGCGAGGAGGGGTCGTTGCGTTCGGTAGCGGATGTGGTCGACGCCGACACACTGGGTCGCGTTCGGGCCGCCAAGCAGGAGGCCAAGCGCGCGGCCAAGGCCAAGTAGCCTGATCTTGCTGCGCAACGTGGAGCGATTTTGACAGGATGCGTTGACCGTATGGCGGCCGGGGCTTCCGTCCGCGCCTGCCCATCGCCGATGATGTACTGCAGAATCCGGTCGCCCGGAGCTGCGCTACGCCGATACACAGTTATGGAGATGTGCCGCGTGGGAGACCCTGGCACGCGACGGAGGTGCCGACCATGAGCGCCGAGACCTCCGTTCCCCGTCCCCGGGAGTCGGATGTGGACATCTCAGACTCCGCCCTCTTCAAGGGCATGCTGTCGGAGGCCGAGTTCGCCTTCGCGTTCTTCGACGCCGCCGGCCACGTACAACTGGTCAACGACGTGTTCACCGACGTCGTCGGCGTGCCCGCCGAGCGGCTCGTCGGCCGCGCGCCCGTCGAGACGCTCACGGCCGATCTCAGCCAGCTCATCACCCATGCGGTCCAGGCCGTCACCGAGAGCGACGCGCCGGTGACCGAGAGCCGCGTACGCGTGCGCTCGTCCGAGGGCGAGACCAGGCACTGGTCGCTGTCGTTCTCGCCGGTGCACGACGAGGCGGGCGAGCTGCGGGCGATCGCGCTCATCGGCCTCGACGTGACCGAGAGCCGCCAGATCGAAGAGGACCTGCGGCGCAGCGAGGAGCGTTACCGCTCGCTGGTCGAGGCGCAGTCGCAGCTTGTGTGGATCACCTCGCCGACCGGCACGGTGGTGGAGGACGCGCCGCAGTGGCGCGCGATCACCGGGCAGGGGCTGGAGGAATACCTGGCGGTCGGCTGGCTGGAGGCCGTCCATCCCGAGGAGCGCCAGCAGACCGAGGAAGCCTGGAAGGAGGCGCTGCGCGGCCGGACCATGTTCGAGTGGAACTACCGCGTGCGCACCCGGGCCAGCGGTTTCCGCCACTTCGAGGTGCGGGCCGTACCCATCATCAGGCATGGCAGGGTCGTCGAGTGGGTCGGCGCCAACACCGACGTGACCCCGCAGCGCGAGGCCGAGGAGATGCGCGGCAGGCTGACCGACCAGCTCGGCGCCGCGGCGCTGCGCACGGCGCGCCTGCAGGGCGCCACCGCGATGCTGGCCGAGGCGCTCACCGTCGAGCAGGTGGTGCAGGTCATCATCGACGTCGGCCGCACCGCCCTGGCCGCCGACCGCTCCGCGGTCGCGCTGCTCGACACCGACCGCGCCGCGCTCAAGTTGATCAACGGTGAGGGCGTCCCGGAAGCGTCGGGCATGTCCGGCGAGGAGATCCCGCTCTCCTCCTCCAGCGTGATGACGATGGCGGTCAACAGCCGCCGGCCGGTGTTCGCCGAGTCGCCTGACAGCCTGAAATCCCAGCTTCTCGAGGCCGGCGGCGACGAACAGGTGCTGGGCAATTATCTCACGCACAGTGACGAGCGGGCCTGGGTCGGACTGCCGCTCCTGGCGGCCGGACGGGCGCTGGGCGCGCTGCGGTTCTCGTTCACGAGACCGCAGAAGATCTCCCAGGAGGACGGCGTCTTCCTGGAGGCGCTCGCCGGTCAGTGCGCGCTCGCCGTGGAGCGCGCCACGCTGTTCGAGCGCGAGCACAAGACCGCCGAGACGCTCCAGCGCAGCCTGCTGCCCGACCGCCTGCCGGTGGTCAAGGGCCTGGTGCTGGCCCAGCGGTTCCGCTCGGGCAGCCGCCACGTGCAGGTCGGCGGCGACTGGTACGACGCGTTCGTGCTGCAGGACGGCCGGGTCGCCGCGGTCGTCGGCGACGTCATGGGCAAGGGCGTCAAGGCCGCGGCGGGCATGGGGCGCATCCGCAACGCCATGCGCGCCCTCGCGCTGACCAACCCGCCGCCCGCGGCCGTGCTCACCGGTCTCGACCGGGTCTTCGAGGCCACCGAAGAGGAGGAGCAGGTCACGACCCTCGCCTACATGGTGGTCGAGCCCGTCACCGGCGAGGGCACGCTGGCGCTGGCCGGCCATCCGCCGCCCGTCCTGGTCTCACCGCAGGGCACGGCGATCCTCGGCGACGTCGAGCCCGGCACGCCGCTGGGCTGGCCGACCAGCCGCCGGCAGTTCAGGTTCGTGGTGCCGCCCGGTCACACCGCCGTGCTCTACTCCGACGGCATGGTGGAGAACCGGAAACGCGGTTTGGACGCAGGACTCGCAGAGCTTTGCAGTGTTGTGACCGAAGCGCCGCCTGAGGTCGTCAGTAGCCCGCATATGTTGCTGGACTTCCTGGTTGACCGCATGTTGTCGGGATATGAACAGGATGATGACGTTACCGCCCTGGCTATCCACGTCCCGCCCGCCACGAAGAGTGACTGAATGAATCAGTCATAAGGGTTGCTTTCGGGTATCAGTGCCGCGCTTACGTACGCACTACTGTCTGGGTCGGCCTAGGGTGGAAGTCAACCGCCGGGAGGTGGCCGTATGGAGTGCGTGGTCGTGCCAGAATGCTGGGCAGGTCCGTCGCGATCCGCACGGCCGCATCGTTCTCCGAGAGAGGCAACAGCCCCCCAGCGGGCATCTGGGTCCATTGTCGCCACGCGTTCGTTCGAGAGGTGTTCGTGTCGCCTGCAAGTTCGACTCGCTCGAAGCCACAAGAGCTGAACGAGCCCGTCATTCAGCGACTGCTCGAGCGTGGGCGCTCGCAGGGTTTCCTCGAGTCTGAGGATGTCCGTCAGGCCTTCGAGGAGGCGGACATCCCCATGTCTCACGCCGCCGCATTTTTGCGGAACCTCAGTAAAGAGGGCGTGACCGTGGTGGTGACCGCCGCGGATTCGGCTGCGCCGAAAAAGTCTCGTGGTCCAGCAAAGCGCCGTACCGCTGCCCCCGTCAAGACCAAGGCCGCAGCGGCCGCCAAAGAGCAGCAGCCTGAGACCGTGACCGCGGTCGTGGGCGCCGCCGAAGCCGAGCCCGCCCCCAAGAAGGCGGCTCCCGCCAAGAAGGCCGCTCCGGCGGCGAAGAAGGCGGCCGTGCCCGCCAAGAAGGCCGAGCCGAAGAGCGCTGGGCCTGCCGAGACCAAGCCGAAGAGCCCTGAGGGCGTCGACGACGACGAGGACATCGAGATCGAGGCGGACGTCGACCTCGAAGACCTCGAAGACATCGTGGTCGACGACGAGGAGATCGTCGCCGCGGACGACTCCGATTCCGAGGACGCTTCCGACTCCGACGACGACACCGAGGAAGAGCCCAAGGCCGCCGACGTGGCCGCCGTCGCCGCCACGGAGAAGACCGAGGACGAGGTCCTCATCCTCTCCGACGACGACGATGACGCGCCGGTCGCGCAGGTGGCCGCCGCCGGCGCCACCGCCGACCCGGTCAAGGACTACCTCAAGCAGATCGGCAAGGTCCCCCTGCTCAACGCCGAGCAGGAGGTCGAGCTGGCCAAGCGCATCGAGGCGGGACTGTTCGCCGAGGAGCAGCTCGGCGGCGGCGAGACCGAGGTCCTGCCGGTCGACGTCCGGGCCGAGCTCGAGTGGATCGCCGAAGACGGCCGCCGGGCCAAGAACCACCTGCTGGAGGCCAACCTCCGCCTGGTGGTCTCGCTGGCCAAGCGCTACACCGGGCGCGGCATGCTGTTCCTGGACCTGATCCAGGAAGGCAACCTCGGCCTGATCCGCGCGGTCGAGAAGTTCGACTACACCAAGGGCTACAAGTTCTCCACCTACGCCACGTGGTGGATCCGGCAGGCGATCACCAGGGCCATGGCCGACCAGGCGCGGACCATCCGCATCCCGGTCCACATGGTCGAAGTGATCAACAAGCTGGCCCGGGTTCAGCGGCAGATGCTGCAGGACCTCGGCCGCGAGCCCACGCCGGAAGAGCTGGCCCGCGAGCTGGACATGACCCCCGAGAAGGTGGTCGAGGTCCAGAAGTACGGCCGCGAGCCCATCTCGCTGCACACCCCCCTCGGCGAGGAGGGCGACAGCGAGTTCGGTGACCTCATCGAGGACTCCGAGGCCATCGTGCCGGCCGACGCCGTCAGCTTCACGCTGCTCCAGGAGCAGCTGCACTCCGTTCTCGACACGTTGTCGGAGCGGGAAGCGGGCGTCGTGTCGATGCGATTCGGTCTCACGGACGGGCAGCCGAAGACACTCGACGAGATCGGCAAGGTCTACGGGGTGACGCGCGAGCGCATCCGGCAGATCGAGTCGAAGACGATGTCCAAGCTGCGTCACCCGTCCCGGTCCCAGGTGCTCCGCGACTACCTGGACTAAAACGCACGCTCGCTTCACCCCTGGCCCCGCACAGCGCTCGCTGTGCGGGGCCAGGTGCGTTTACGCGCCCTGCGTGAGGCGTTCCGCCTGGGCGCGGCCTACAGCGGTGGCCCGGCGCAGGTAGTCGGCGATCACGGCCAGCTCCGCGTCCGTGTACGTCTCCAGCACCTCGCTGAACGCCTTGCCCGGCGTGTCCCAGGCTTCCCCGATCCGGGCACGGGCCGTTGGCGCGAGGGCGACCAGCGCCCGCCTGCGGTCGTCGGGGTCGGCATGCCGTACGACCAGACCGGCCTTCTCCAGCCGGTCCACCAGGCGGGTGGCGGAGCCGGGCGTCAGGCCGGTCAGCCGGGCGATCTCGCCGGTGCTCACCGGTCCGGACTCCACATCCAGCAGCGCCACGCACTGCAGGTCGGTGGAGTGAATGCCCAAATGGTCAGCCAGCGCCTGATTAAACAGGACATATGCCGCATAGTGCCGCTGACTCTCGTCGATGATCCGCTTCAGCGTTTCCGCTCGGTTTGACACCAGGCCGCTCCATGCCTCACATTTACTTGCGTCGCACAATCTTTGTGTGACGCAATCTTTGTGTCACGTACACATTCTATCGAGGGGATCCCCATGTCCACACTCATCCGCGCCTCACCAGTCCGGGCGGACCGGCGGTGGGCCGTCCTCGCGGTCATCCTCGCCGCCGCCGTCCTGGACCTGCTCGACGCGACGATCACCAACGTCGCCGCCCCGACGATCGCGGCCGACCTCGGCGGGGGAGCGGCCCTCATCCAGTGGCTCGGCGCCGCCTACGCGCTGGCGCTTGGGGTCCTGCTGGTGGTCGGCGGCCGGCTCGGCGACCGGTACGGTCGCCGCCGGCTCTTCCTTCTCGGCATCACCGGCTTCACGCTCGCCTCCGTCGCCTGCGGCCTGGCGGTCGGCCCCGGCATGCTCATCGGTGCCCGGCTGGTGCAGGGCGGGTTCGGGGCGCTGATGATCCCCCAGGGGTTCGGGATCCTGGGGGCGGTCTTTCCCCGGGATCAGCTGGGCAAGGCCTTCAGCGTGTTCGCCCCCGGGCTCGGCGTCTCTTCGGTCGGGGGGCCGGTGCTGGCCGGGTTTCTGATCGAGGCCGATCTGGGTGGGCTGGGGTGGCGGGCGATGTTCCTGATCAACATCGTGCTCGGGGGCGCCGCGCTCCTGGCCGCCATCCGCCTCCTGCCCGCCGACGACCCGCGTCCCGCTGACGGCAGCTCCCAGAGCCGCCCTGAGGGCCGTTCTGGGGCGGCTGGGGTGGCGGTGGACGGTGTGGGTGCCGGGGTGCTGGCGGTGGCCATGGGGGGTCTTCTGTACGGCCTGATCGACGGCTCGGCCCACGGGTGGACGCTCGTCCCGATCCTGTGTCTGGCCGGTGGGCTGGTGTTCTTCGGTCTGTTCTGCCTACGCCAGCGCACCGCCGCCAATCCGCTGATCGAGCCGTCACTGCTGCTTAACCGCGGCTTCACCGCCGGCCTCGTGCTGGGCGTCGTCTTCTTCGCCGCCGTGTCCGGCCTGCTGTACGTGCTCGTGCTGTACATGCAGTACGGCCTGCGCTTCACGCCGGTGCGGGCGGCGCTCGGCCTGGCCCCGGTGGCGGTGGGGATCGTCATCGCCTCGGTGGCCTGTCACCGGCTCATCGCCCGGTTCGGCCGCACCCTGATCGTCATCGGGCTGGCCATCGGGCTGATCGGCACCGGCTGGCTGCTGGCCGTCGTCTGCGGCGTCGCGGGCGGCGTCTGGCCCCTCGTTCTCGCCGCGCTCGTCATCGGGCTGGGCATGGGCACCTGCTTCGGCACCGTCTATGACGTCACGATGGGCGACATCGACCCGCGTGAGGCCAGCAGCGCCAGCGGGGCGCTCGCCGCGACCCAGCAACTGGCCAACGCCATCGGCGCCGCCGCCGTGACCACCGTCTACTTCCGTACCGGCGACCAGGCGCAGGCCGCCACCGGCAGCCTGCTCGTCGTGCTCGCCGCCACGATCGCCTGCTGCGGCCTGGTGTGGCTCCTGCCCCGCAAAGCCCAGCCCCACCACGGCTGAGCAGCCCGCGTAAAACCCATCACCAGAAAGGCATATCCGATATGACCACCCTCGTTACCGGCGCTCGCGGCGCCGTGGCCACTGAGCTCATCGCCCTCCTGCGCCGACGTGGTCTGCCCGTCCGCCCGGCCTCCCGGCAGCCGGTCGACTCGTCGATCGCCACGTGCGACCTCAGCGACCCGGCGACGTTCCCCGCCGCACTGGCGGGCGTGACCTCGGTCTTCCTGTACGCCGAACCGTCGCACATCGACGCCTTCGTCAAGGAGGCGACCGCGGCCGGAGTCGAGCACATCGTGCTGCTCTCGTCGTCGTCGGTTCTCGCGCCGGACGCCCAGGCCAGCCCCCTCGCCAAGTCCCATCTGGACGTGGAGCGCGCCGTGACCGCCGCGCCCGTCCGCGGCACGCTGCTGCGCCCGGGTACGTTCGCCGGCAACGCGCTGGCCTGGTCCTGGCCGGTCAAGGCCGGCAACCCGGTGAGCCTGCCGTTCCCGAACTCCTCCAACGACCCCATCCACGAGGCCGACATCGCCGAGGCGGCCGCCGCCGTCCTCACCGATCCGGCCCTGGCCGGCCGGCCGTACTGGCTGACCGGGCCTGAGTCGATCACGTTCGCCGAGCAGATCGCCATCCTCAGCCACGTGACCGGCACGGACATCGCCATCAAGAACGTCACGCGCGAGGAGTGGAAGGCGGAGATGGCCGACTACATCCCCGAAGCCTTCGCCGACTCGTTGCTGGACTGGTGGCAGTCGAACGACGGCGTCCCGGCCGAGATCACCACGGACCTCGAGCGGTTGATCGGCCGCCCCGGCCGCACGTTCGCGACCTGGGCGGCGGACCACGTGGGTGACTTCACAGGCTGACGTCCAAGGTCCAGGGTCGGTTGGGGCGGGCGGGCTCGATCAGGTGGACCGCGTAGCCCTGGCCGGAGAGGAATTCGGCGAGTTCGCCGGGCGAGGCGGGATCCGCCCCGATCTCCAACAGGGTGCGGGCGATCTCGCCACGGGTCGCCTTGGCCATGTGACTGACCACCTTGCCCTCACGGAACACGCGTACCGCCACGGAACGCTCCCCGGGCTGCCAGGCTCCGGCGTACGTGGCCGAACGCAGGTCGACCACCAGCCCGTCCAGGCGTTCCAGCTCCTTGGACACCTTGGGCCGCCAGAAGGCGGCCAGTCCGCCCAGGGCCGGTAGGTTCACCCCCATTGACAGCCGGTACGGGGGGATGCGGTCAATGATCCGCAACACGCCCCACAGGCCGGAGAAGATGAGCACCGACTCCTCGGCCCGCTTCCTGGCCTCGTCCGTCAGGGTGCCGAGACCGAGCTTCTCGTACAGGACGCCGGTGTACAAATCGGACGCCGGGAGGGCGGGGGCGGTTTGGAGCTCCAGGTTTTTGGCCAGCTCGCCCGCCAGGCCGGGCGACAGGCTGAGGACGTCGAGGGCGTCACGCCGTTTGGACGCTCTGATGAGCGCGGTCAGCACGCGTTTGCGCGGTCTGTCCAAGGCGGGGAACGAAAGCTCCCCCAAGGGGGGACCGCTGCCCTCTCCGGCCTTCCCCTCCGAAGGCGGCAACAAAATCAGCACGCTACAGGATAGTGAATGTCCGTCGCCGCTCGTGAGACCGCCCGCCGAGCCCCCTCTCGGAGAGGGCCATCCGCCCTCCTCCGGGAAGGCGCCCCGCTCTCGTCGGAGAGAACCTTCACCACCCGCCGCGATGGATGCCCGCCGTGCGCGGCCTCACGCTCTGTGTGGTCGCCGCTCTTTTCCATCCTGTACGGCAAGCCCACCCACCCGCCACCCGCCGTCCGTGGCCGGGGGCCTCCAGGAATACGGCCGCTGAACCCGCACGTGGCCGGCCGCCGATACGACGCGTCCTTGGCCGCCTCCATGGCAGGTCCGGCCGGTTGGGTAGGGTGCGCGAATGGACTTTGACCTGCTTGTTCATGAAGCCTGGCCGGCCTATGAGCAGCGGACGCACGACGGCTGGATCCTTCGCTACGCCGGCGGCGTGACCAAGCGGGCGAACTCCGTGCTCGCCCTGGGACGGCCCGCCGATCTCGCCGGTGCGATCGAGGCGGCCGAGGCTTTCTACGCCGAGAAGGGGCAGCGGAGTGTGTTCTCCGTTGGGGTGGGGGCCATGCCGGGGCTTGACGACGAGCTGGCCGCCCGGGGGTACGGGGTCGTCGATCCGACCGTGATCATGGTGGGAGGCGGCGGGCCGGAGCCGGTTCATCGGGTGCGGGTCGAGGAGCGGCCCTGGCCGGAGTGGCTGGAGACCTGGTGGGCCGTGGACGGGCGGTATGCCGAGGGCGTGGCGGCGGCGGAGCGGATCTGCGAGGGGGTGCCCGCTCTGTATGCCGCGGTCGAAGAAGACGGAAGGGCCGTCGCCGTCGGACGGGGTGTGCCGCAGGGGGAGACGCTCGGGATCTACTGCATGGCCACATTGCCGCGGGCGCGCCGTCGTGGGCTGGCCAGAAGCGTGCTGCGCGCCCTCGTACGGCGCGGTGGGGCGCGGTCGGCCTATCTGGTGACCACGGCGCCCAACGAGGCGGCTCAGGCCCTGTATCGAAGCGAGGGCTTCGAGGTGCGGGCGCGCTACCACTACAGGGTGAGATGAGCCTGGCCGAGACATGACGGAACGGCGGTCCCGGGCATACCAGGACCGCCGTTCCGCGTTGCGCAATATGTTGTTATCTCATCACGACCAGCGCGGGTTAACGCTCGTCGTTGGGGGCCACTACTGGGGTTTCGCTGAGCCGAGCGGACTCGTCCAGGATGTCGGCGCCCTTCTCGCGAAGCGCCGCTATGTGCTGACGCCCGTGATGAGCGCAGAACAGCAGCTCCCCACCCACGGGCAGGGTCGCGCGAATGTATGCCTGGGCGCCGCAACGGTCGCAGCGGTCGAGGGCCGTCAGCGGCTTAACGGGGGCGAGAGCTCCAGTCACGTATCGCCTTTCGGGTCACCCCCGCCGAAGCGAGGATCTGGCGTCAGTCACTTGGACAACATCTAACCGGACGTGGACGTTCCCAATCACAGCCTCGCTACGCCGAGAGCAGAATGTGGCCGGAAGTAATGACGAGCAGCCGCCTGGTAACACCAAACCTGCCGTCATGGCAAGCTTGTACGCGTGCGTAGGGGAAGAACGATAGGCTACGCACACATGTTCGATGCTTGGATTCGAGACGCAGGGGAGCCGGAGTGACGCTAGTGGAGGCGGGTTACACGGCTCGTCACCTGTCGGTGCTTGAGGGGCTGGAAGCGGTCCGCAAGCGCCCTGGCATGTATATCGGGTCAACCGACAGCCGCGGGCTCATGCACTGCCTCTGGGAGATCGTCGACAACGGCGTCGACGAGGCGCTCGCCGGGCACTGCAGCCGCATCGAGGTGGAGCTCTATCCCGACGGCTCCATCGAGGTGCGCGACGACGGCCGCGGCATCCCCGTCGACATCGAGCCCAAGAGCGGGCTGGCCGGAGTCGAGCTCGTCTACACCAAGCTCCACGCGGGCGGTAAGTTCGGCGGCGGCTCCTATGGCGCGTCCGGCGGCCTGCACGGCGTGGGCGCCTCCGTGGTCAACGCCCTGTCCGAGCGCCTCGACGTCGAGGTCGACCGCGACGGCATCATCCACGAGATCAGCTTCCGCCGCGGCGTGCCCGGCATCTTCGACGGCGAGGGCCCGAAGGCCAAGTTCAAGAAGAAGTCCGGCCTGCGCAAGGACCGCAAGCTGCCCAAGCGGGTCACCGGCACCAGGGTGCGGTTCTGGGCCGACAAGCAGATCTTCCTGCCCGACGCCGAGGTCTCACTCGACGAGATCCACGTCCGCCTCCGCCAGACCGCCTTCCTGGTGCCCGGTCTGACCCTGTCCGTGATCGACGGCCGGCACGAGGAGCGGATCGAGGAGGAGTTCCACTTCGACGGTGGCATCTCCGAGTTCACCGAGTTCCTGGCCCGCGACGAGGCCGTCTGCGACGTGCTGCGCCTGCAGGGGGTCGGCCACTTCCACGAGACCGTCCCCGTGCTCGACGACCAGGGCCACATGACGCCCACCGAGGTGCAGCGCGAGCTCACCGTCGACGTGGCCGTGCGCTGGGGCAAGGG
This sequence comes from Nonomuraea guangzhouensis, assembly GCF_019396345.1. GTDB lineage: Bacteria > Actinomycetota > Actinomycetes > Streptosporangiales > Streptosporangiaceae > Nonomuraea > Nonomuraea guangzhouensis. The sequence continues at coordinate 303,939 of NZ_JAHKRM010000013.1, forward strand.
CTACGACTCGACCGTCCGCTCGTTCGTCAACGTGATCGCCACCCCCAAGGGCGGCACCCACCTCACCGGCTTCGAACGCGGCCTGGCCCGCACGATCAACGAGCTGCTGCGCGAGACCCGCCTGCTGAAGAACGGCGACGACCCGGTCAGGGGGGAGGACATCTCCGAGGGCCTCACCGGGGTCGTCACGGTCCGGGTGCCGGAGCCGCAGTTCGAAGGCCAGACCAAGGAGGTGCTGGGCACCTCGGCGGCCACCCGCATCGTCTCCCACGTGGTCTCCCGCGAGCTCAAGGAGCTGTTCGCCAACCCGCCGCGCGGCTACAAGCAGCCCCTGCGCGCCGTGCTGGAGAAGATCGTCGCCGCGGCCAAGGCCCGCATCGCGGCCCGCGAGCACCGCGACAACCAGCGTCGCAAGAGCGCCCTGGAAAACTCCGCGCTCCCCGCCAAGCTCGTCGACTGCCGCAGCGACGACATCGACCGCAGCGAGCTGTTCATCGTCGAGGGCGACTCCGCCCTGGGCACCGCCAAGCTGGCCCGCGACTCGGAGTTCCAGGCGCTCCTGCCGATCCGCGGCAAGATCCTCAACGTGCAGAAGGCGTCCGTGAGCGACATGCTCAAGAACGCCGAGTGCGCCGCGATCATCCAGGTGGTCGGCGCGGGCTCCGGCCGGTCCTTCGACATCGAGGCGGCCCGCTACGGCAAGGTCATCTTGATGGCCGACGCCGACGTCGACGGCGCCCACATCCGCTGCCTGCTGCTGACCCTGTTCCACCGCTACATGCGGCCCATGGTCGAGGCGGGCAGGGTGTTCGCCGCCGTCCCGCCGCTGCACCGCATCGAGCTCACCAACCCCGGCCGGGGCAAGGAGAAGTACATCTACTGCTACTCCGACGCCGAGCTGCACAAGGTGCTGCGCGACCTGGAGCGGCGTGGCCGGCGCTGGAAGGACCCCGTGCAGCGCTACAAGGGTCTGGGCGAGATGGACGCCGACCAGCTGGCCGAGACCACCATGGACCCCCGCCACCGCATCCTGCGCCGCGTCCGGATCGAGGACGCGGAGACGGCGGAGGGGATCTTCAGCCTGCTGATGGGGAGCGATGTGGCTCCGCGTCGCGAGTTCATCGTCAACAGCGCGGCCGAGGTCGACCGCGATCACATCGACGCCTGAGCGCCTCTCGCCGATGCGGTGACCCGTGATCCGGTGATCGGCGAGGCTAGGGTGGTGGCCGTGTCGGGTGCGGATCGGGCTGAGATTCCCTGGGTGTCCGACGACGTGCCGGACGTCGTCGTGGTGGATGGGCGGGCGCAGTCCTACAGCGGCAATGTGCATGAAGAGCTCAAACTGCTCCTCATGATCGACTCAGGTCTCACCGTACGCAGACGTGGCACGACCTTCCGGGCCGCTCCTGGGCAACTGGTCGCGCTCCACCCGGACGACGCGCATTCCGGGCAGCCGGACGATCTCGAGTCGGCGCGCTGGCTGATCATGTGTGTGTCGCCGTCCCTGATCGCCGAGGTCGCCACGTCTGAGGCGGTGCGCTACGGGGATCCGGTGATCCGGGACAGCGGGCTGGCGGCCCGTTTCCGGTCCGTACACGGCTCCCTCTACCGGCCTTCCGGGCAGCCCGGTTCGGCGCTGGGGCGGGAGACGGAGGTGCTGGAGTTCGTCTCCACGCTGGCGCGGCAGTGCTACGGCTCCGACGGCGGGCGGGACACGGCGCAGCGTGTCCCCGAGACCGTGCGTGAATACCTGCGGGCGAACCTGTCCCGCAACGTGACGCTGGACGAGCTCAGCGCGGTGACGGAGCTCAGCAAGTACCGGCTCGTGCGCGTGTGCACCGCCTGGTTCGGTCTGCCGCCGCACAAGCTGCATCTGCGTCTCCGGCTCGATCGGGCCAGGCAACTGCTCCGGCGCGGTACGGGGATCGCCGAGGTGGCGTACGAGACGGGATTCCACGATCAGCCCCACCTGACCCGGGTGTTCGCCCGGGCCTACGGGCTGACTCCCGCCCTGTACCAGTCGACATATCGCGGCACGGCGTGGACCGGCTGGGCCGCACGCTGATCCAGGCGGGGCAAGAACGTGCAATACGGATGCCGACCCCGGCGGATAGTTTCCTCGGCGACGCCAACTTGGCCCGAGCGCGACGGAGATTCGGCGAGTGTGCCGTGTCCCTCGGGCCGTTCTTTTTCGACGGGAGCATGTGATGCGTTACCGGCTGCTGGGCCGCACGGGGTTGCGGGTGTCCGAAGCGTTTCTGGGCACGATGACCTTCGGCGAGGACTGGGGGTGGGGCGCCTCGGTCGAGGAATGCCGCAAGATGTTCAGCGTGTACGCCGAGGCGGGCGGCAATGTGATCGACACCGCCAACCGCTACACCGAGGGCAGCAGTGAGCGAATCGTCGGAGACCTGCTGGGCTCCGACCGCGACCGTTTCGTGCTGTCCACGAAATACACGCTGACCATGGACGGCACCGACCCCAACGCCGGCGGCAACCACCGCAAGAACCTGGTCCGTTCGGTGGAGGCCAGCCTGCGACGGCTGGGCACCGACTACATCGACCTGCTGTGGGTGCACATCTGGGACCCCAACACCCCCGTCGAGGAGACGATGCGGGCGCTGGACGATCTCGTACGGGCCGGCAAGGTGCTGTATGTCGGGATCTCCGATGCGCCCGCCTGGTTGATCTCCCGCGCGCAGACCATCGCCGAGTTTCGCGGGTGGACGGCGTTCGCCGGCCTGCAACTGCCCTACAGCCTGCTCAAGCGGGACATCGAGCGGGAGCTGCTGCCCATGGCCGAGGCTCTGGAGCTGTCGGTGGCCGCGTGGTCGCCGCTGGCCGGCGGCGTCCTGTCGGGCAAGTTCACCCGCTCCGGCGCCGATGGCCCCTCCCGGGTCGACCCTGCCACCGTCTCCGAACGCGACCTGGGCATCGCGCGTACGGTGGACGCCGTGGCCGACGAACTGGGCGTTTCCTCCTCCCAGGTGGCCATCGCGTGGACGCGAGCGCAGCGGCCCTGGATCCACCCGATCCTCGGCGCCCGCAACCTGGACCAGCTGACCGACAACCTCGCCGCGATCGACCTGCGACTGCCCGACGAGGCGGTGCGCCGGCTGGACGAGGCCAGCGCGATCGACCTGGGCTTCCCGATGGAGTTCATCCTGGACACCACGACCGACTTCGTCTACGGGCCCAGCGGAAAGCAGGTCGACGGCAGAGTCTGACCCACTGCGCGGGTGTTCAGGCTTCTCTTTTACGGCCGGCACGGTGAGCCCCAATCGCCGTAGCGTGCTGAGGCCTGTCCAGGGGCACGCTCCTCCGGTGCGCGGGGCTGGGCGCCGCGACGTGCGCAGCCGTCGTTGAAGTCGTCGCGGTCCCTTCGGCCAGTTCCGGCGTGAACACCTCCCGGTCGATCGGTGAAGGAGGGGTGTGAACCCAAGGACCGAGAGGTGACCGCGATGACACAGGCGTTACCCGCTCAAACCGGGGACGCCGTGATCATCGAGCAGTCCTGGCGGGAGCCCGAACGTTTCTCCGCCATCTTCGACCGCTACTACTCCGAGATCCACGGCTACGCCTCACGCAGGCTGGGCGGCGGGCTGGCCGACGACGTCGCAGCGGAGACGTTCCTGATCGCCTTCGACAAGCGCGCCGGTTACGACGTCTCCCGCGCCGACGCGCGGCCCTGGCTGTACGGCATAGCCTCCAACCTGATCGCCCGGCGCCGTCGCGCCGAGGAACGCCAGTACCGGGCGCTGGCCAAGGCCGGCCCGGGGAGTCCCGTAGAGGACCACGCCGATCGGGTCGCCGGAGAAGTGGACGCGGTCGCGCGCAGACCGGCGCTCGCCCAGGCGCTGGCCAAGATCGCCCACGGCGACAGGGACGTGCTGCTCCTGGTCGCCTGGGCCGAGCTCACCTCGGAGCAGGCGGGCCAGGCGCTCGGCATTCCGGCGGGTACGGCGCGCTCACGGCTGCACAGGGCCCGTAGGAAGATCCAGGACGCATTGGGAGGGGACGGATCATGAAGGACGTGGAGACGCTACGTGAGGCCTGGGACGGGCCGGAGCCTCCCTCGCCCGCCGCGCAGGCGGCGGCCAGGGCCGCCCTCATGGCGCGAGCCGCCGGCCGCCGTCCCAAGCGCAGGTGGGCGATGCGGGCGCTGGCGGTGGCCGCATCGGCGGTGGTGATCGCGACGGGGGCGACCCTGGTGCAGTCCGTGGGCGGGGGAGAGCCGACGCTGCCCGCCGCCAACGCGCAGGTGGTGCTCACCAGGATCGCGGCGGCCGTACAGAAGAAGGACTTCGTGCCGCCGCGCGACGATCAGTGGATCTACACCGAAGATCACATGCAGGCCCGCGGCAAGGGGTTCAAGAGGGGCACGCGGTTCACCCCGCAGACGCCGTTGAAGAACACGGTGGAGGAATTCTGGACTCGAGCCGACGGCAAGCGGGTCGGATACATGGTGAACGGCAAGCTGATGACCACCAACCCCGGAGCCCGGACACCGGAGAACACCTACGCCCTGGTGGCCGCGCTGCCCACCGATCCCGACAAACTGCTGGACAGATTCCGCAAGATCAACGCCGTAAAGGACAAAGATCCGGATGGCTGGGTCTTCCAGCGGTTCGAGGTGACCCTGGGCCAGAACATCGTCCCCCCGGCCCAGGAGGCGGCCATCTTCCAGGCGATGGCCAAGCTCCCCGGCGTGAAGGTGGACGAGTCGGCGGTGGACGTCGAGGGCCGTCCGGCGCTGTCGGTCTCCCGCGTCCTCGACGGGTGGCGCAAGTTCGAGATCCTGCTGGACCCGGCGACCTACGCCTACCGGGGCCGGCGCGAGACCGCGATCGCTGATCATGAGGAGCGATATCCGCAGCCGGGGTTCAAGCAGTACACGGTCAAGAACGGCAAGCTGGTTCCCGAGTCTCCTCACGTGGAGTGGAGCATCGAGAAGGGAGTGGTCTGGATGATGACCACCCGCACCGCCGTCGGTGTGGTCGACAAGGCCGGGCAGAAGTTGTGACCACCCGCCCCTGAAGAGACTAGGCGGGGCGCAAGGAGCTGGTGTCGAGGACCGGCCACAGGTTGGTGATCTGGTCGTCCCTGAGCTCGAAGATGACGCAGGCCTTGATCTCCACAGGCTGGTTCGTCGGCGGGACGCCGAAGAAGGTGCCGGTGTGCGTGCCCGTCAGGGTCCATCTGGTGGCAACCCTGTTGTCTTCTGCGATCATGTCCTGGACGTCGAAGTGCATGTCTGGGAGGGCTGAGCGGATGTGGGTGGAGATCTGCTTGATGCGCTCCGGGCCAGGTGAGTCGCCGGGAGCAGTGGAGAGGGTGCTGGCGATGATCTCGTCGGCCACGTCCAGCCTGCCCTGGTTGAGCACCTCGTCGTACAGGCGCATGACGACGTCCTTCATCAGTATATCCTTTCGGTGAGCTAGTAACTAGAAACGGATATTTCTAGTTTTCCTAGACACTTGGAACGTTAAGGAGTTTGGTGGGCGATGTCAAGACGTGCGGCGTTGGTGACCGCGTTGCTGGAAGCGCTGCGCAAGACCAACGTGCTGTCGGTCTCCATGAGTCAGGCGGCCGCAGTCCGCATCGGCATCAACACCACCGATCTCCACTGCCTCAACCTGTTGAGTGAAGGACCGCTGACCGCCAGCGAGCTGGCCCGGCGAGCGGGGATCACCACCGCGTCCGTCACCGGCGTCATCGACCGGCTCGAATCCGTCGGGTACGTACGGCGGGAGCGCGACGACGCCGATCGGCGGAAGGTCGTGGTGACGCTCGTGCTGGAGCGGGCGGCGGTGGACGTGGCGCCGGTGTTCATGCCGCTGCTCAAGGCCTGGCGCGAATCGCTGAGCGAGTACAGCGATGAGCAGCTCGAGGTGATCACCGACTTCATGAGCAGGACGCAGGCCGTGTTCCAGGACGAGGTCGAGCAGATGCGGGCCGGCCCGTCGAGCTGACCCGGCCGGGTCCGGACACGCGAAAGGGGGCCGGGATGTCCCGGCCCCCTTCGGTGTTTCAGCTGGTCGGCCCTAGCGGCCGGCCGTCAGGTGGTCAGCGCCAGTAGATGACCGTCAGGGTCGGGGGCTTGACGCCCTTGTCCTTGTTCTCCGAGGCGGCGAAGGCGCGCCAGTTGGTGGTCTCCGACTCGTTGGCGCCCTTCAGCTGGACGCCGTAGTTGGTGGCGCCGGCGGCCCATGCCTTGGCCATGGTGGTCACCGGCCACGCCAGGTACCCGGCGCCCCCGGCGCACGGGGCGGTCCAGGTGCGGCCGCGGCCCTGGCGGTTCGTCACCTGGCCCGCCGTGGTGGTCGTGGGCTTGTTGTCCCAGTTCAGGTCGGTCTCGTCCCACGCGCTGGTGATCCGCTGGGCGGTGAGGCCGGAACCCACTACGAGACCGCAGGCGTTCGTCTCCAGGTTCCACAGCGCCATGTTGGCGAAGATGACCCGCTTGCCGGTCAGCTTGTGGGTGTTGAACTTGACCAGGCTGCGCATGACGTCGCCGCCCTGGCCGTTCTCCCACGGCATCGTGCCCGCGATGATCATCGGGTCACCGGGGTGCGAGGCCCACGAGGTGGCGACGTCGGTGTCCGTCACGCTCGGCAGCGTGATCACCGGGTCGACGGTCACCGGGTAGACGCGCGCCGGGTCCGCCAGGAACTTGGCGTCCGGCTTGAGCACCAGGACCTTGGTCCCGTTCTGCGTCTCGACCGCGGTGTCGATCTTCGACAGCGAGTCGCCGCGGGGCTTGCCGTGCCCCTTGGCGTCCCACATCACCGGCTGCGGCGCCGCGGCGACCACCTTGTCATCGGCCGTACTGGTCAGGAGCAGGCGACCATCGGCGGACTCGGACAGCTCCACGCCTTCGGTCTGCACCGGGATGCGGAGCTCCAGCGGGCCGGAGGGCTTCTCGCGCAGGACCACGTCGTGGCGGAAGCCCGTGGGCAGGACGGTGACGACGAGGTCGGCCCCCGGACCGGCCGCGTCGGTGAAGGTGGCGACGTTCTCGTTGACGACCGGCTTGGGCAGCGCGGTCGGCCACTTGAGCGAGAACACGCGGCCGTCGTCGTCGGTCATCTTGGCCAGCGTGCCCTCGCCGCCGTTGGAGACCTCGACCTTGGCGCGCGAGACACGCGGCTTCAGCACCGCGCCGTCGGCGACGAGTGAGGTGTCGATGGGCACCCACTGGCCGTTCTGCTGGACCTGGGAGGGGCCCGAGGTGATGGTCGCGGTGAAGCTGCCGTCCGGGTTGGCGACGGTGGTGCTCGACTCGTCCGACAGGCTCGGCACGGGTACGGGCCGGCCGTCGGCGGCGGCCTGGGCCGAGGCGATCTCCTCGGCGCTCTGGCCGGTGAAGGTCGTGGCCGAGGCCGGGAAGGCCGTGGCGCCGGTGAGCACGGTCACGGCGCTCAGTCCGAGAGCCAGGCGGCCCATGGAACGGTTGAGAGACTTACGCAAATCTACGTCCTAACGATTCGGTGGATGTGGAGCAGCGCGAATGCGCTGACTTCAGGGCGTCGGCGGGGGTCTGGCCCCCGGCGACGATCACCGATCGCTAGGCGGTGCCGGATTGATCGTTAACATGACGTCCCCGTTTCTGTCGTCGGCGAACAAGATCGCCGACGGGTCACAGGAATATCACAGGCAACAGCCCGGCAATGTGGGAGATCGTTTTGGTGCGATATTTATCACAAAACGCAGAGTTATCGGGAAATACGGAAAGTCAGGACAGGTCGACCGGCAGCAGCTTGCCCGTGTGCACGTCGTAGATCGCGCCGCCCACCGGCAGTCCCGGGGGCAGGAAGGGCGAGGAGTTGATCCGCGTCAGGTCGTGGCGCAGGGCCGCGTCCTGGTCGGGGACGGTGTGGAACTCCAGGCTGCGGGTGTCGACGCCGTGCCGCTGGGTGAGCTCGTGCACGTCGGCGTCGGTGACCTTGGACATGCCGCAGTCGGTGTGCGGCATCACCAGGACCCGTTCGACGCCGAGCAGGTAGACGGCCAGGACGAGGGTACGCAGGACGTCGTCCGTGACGCGCGCGCCCGCGTTCCGCAGGATCTTGGCGTCGCCCGCCTTCAGGCCGAGCAGTCCCAGGGGGTCGATGCGGGAGTCCATGCAGGTCACCACGCCGAGTCCGCGAGCTGCCCGGCCGGTCAGTTCGGAATTCCGGAATTTAGCAGCATATTTCGCGTTGCCAGCAATCACGTCGTCAAACGCACTCATGGGACAGATGATCCCTCATACCCGTTTCGTGGTGTTTCCCGGGGTGGCGACACGGCCGGAGTTGCCCAAGGTCCCACGCACGACCATCACTTTGCGTGATGATGTCGTAGCCCAGTGTGCGAACACAGTCCAGAACGTGATCGAAGAAGGTTGTCGTGAGTAGGTCCGAATCGCTCGCCGCGTACCTGCGTACCCAAGCCCGGCGCCGCCTCGACCGTGTGGAGACCCGAGACGACGGCCGCAACGCGAAGTGCGCGCTGGCGCTCCTCGACGCGGCCGCCTACGCGAGCGGCCTCCCCGACGACGACCCGCTCCTCACGCTGCTCGACCAGGCAGGCTGCTTCGGTCCGCTGGGCTGTGACGACTTCGACCCCGGAGAGGTCGGCTACCGGCTGATCCGGGGCTGGCAGGGCGAGCCCCACGCACTCCTGCTCGCCCTGCCGGCCGCCATCGCGGCCACCGCCTGACCGCGGTCAGACCGGGGCGTTGCCCGGCTTCCACTTGATGCCGCAGCCGAGTGACGGGTTCTGCTCCTCGCTCACCGGCTCGCCGGCCAGCAGGGCGTCGATCGCCGCGCGCAGCGAGGAGCCCGTCACCGGTACGGAGTTGCGGGGCCGGGCGCCGTCGAACTCACCGCGGTAGGCCAGCCGGAACGCCGCGTCGTACAAGAAGAAATCGGGCGTGCACGCCGCCCGATACGCCTTGGCGGTCTCCTGCGTGTCGTCGAGCAGGTAGGGGAAGGTGAAGTGCGCCCGCTTCGCCTGTTCGGCCAGGTGTGTCGGGTCGTCGTCGGGGTAGTTCACGCTGTCGTTGCTGCAGATGGCGACCATCGACAGCATGGCTCCGTAGTCGGCGGCCAGGGCGCTGAGGCCCTGCTCAATGTGGCGCACATAGGGGCAGTGGTTCGACAGAAACGCCACGAGGATGGCGGGCGAGTCCTTGAGATCCGCGAGCGAGACGCTGCCGCCGCTGATCGCGGTCAGGTGGAAATCGGGCGCTGGGGAACCGAGAGGGACCATGAAGGAGTTGGCAGCCATGGCATCTATTGTCGCCTGTACCTCCCCGTAGGAACGGTTTCCTGTTGGTGGGCGGTAGTTAAAGGGATATCGGAGGGAAGTACATGAACGGCATCGCACAGTTCCGCACGACGGTCCTCGACTGCGCCGACACGATGGAGCTGGCTCAGTTCTACTCCCGGCTGCTCGGCTGGGCCGTCCTGGATGGGTCCGACGAGGAGTGGGCCGTCATCACCGATGGGGGCCCGCCCGCGCGGCTGGGTTTCCAGCAGGTCGCCGACTACCGGCCGCCGGTCTGGCCCGGTGTGGAGCACCCCCAGCAGGTGCACATCGATGTGACGGTCGACGACATGGACAAGGCCGAGGCCGCGGTGCTGGAGATCGGCGCCACCAAGCACGAGTACCAGCCGAGCGAGGGCGACACCTTCCGCGTCTTCCTCGACCCGGCCGGCCACCCGTTCTGCCTCTGCCGGTAACCAGCGGCGGATTCCGGCTCCTGGCGTACCGGCGCCAGGAGCCGGTCCTCGTCTCAGCGAGCCGCCCGCGTCAGCAGGTCCACCGCCTTCCGTACGTTGCCGGCCGCCAGTTCGTGGTCGGCCGACGCCTGCAGATCGGGCCGCCTGCCGCCGGCCTGGGCGAGGTCCCTGGCCACCGAGACGACGGCGTCGTCCTGGGAGTACGCGTCCGTGCCCGAACGGTCGAGCAGCGCGGCCGCGATGCCGAGCGCTCCCAGCACGACGCGGGTGTTCCGCACCGAGCCGTCGGCGTTCCAGTTGTTGGCCGGCAGCGCCACCAGCAGCGCCGCGGAAGCCGCCCTGGAGGCCCCGTCGCCGCCGGAGAGCCGGTCGTGGGCCGCCTTGAGCCGGTCGCGGGCCCGGTCGGTGCGCAGGCCCCAGCCGTACGGGTAGAGCGGGTCGTAGCTCGCGTCGCCCACGTTGATCGGCACCTGCTCCGCCGTACGGAACCAGGTGAACGGCAGCCGCCCGGTGTACGGCACGGCCCCGAACAGCGGGTCGGCCACGCCGGCGCCCTCGGTGCCGGGCAGCCACGACGCCACCAGCGCCTTGACCTTCGACAGGTCGCCCATCAGCAGCGGGCGGCCGGAGACGACCAGCACGGCGCACTTCATCGCCGCGCACACCCGGTCGATCGCCACCCGGTCGGCGGCCGACAGGTCGAGCGTGTGCCCGTTGACACCCACATCGCCCTGGCCCTCGGCGTACGGCTTCTCGCCCACCACCACGACCCCCACGTCGTGCCCGGTCAGCGGCACGGAGGCGTCGGCCGAGTAGGTGACGGAGGCCGCCCGGCCGCGGATCGCCGACAGGATCGTGGTGCCCTGTGTGATGGGCCCGGACGAGCCCTGCCAGGTGATCGTCCAGCCGCCGGTCTGGTTGCCGAGGTCGTCGGCGTTGGACCCGGCGACGTACACCTTGGCGTCGCGGCGCAACGGCAGCAGCCGGTCCTCGTTCTTCAGCAGCACCTGGGACTTCGCGGCGGCCGTGCGGGCCACCGCGCGGTGCGCGGCCGAGCCGACGTCGCCGATGCCGGACCGGTCGGCGTACGGGTGCTCGAACAGGCCGAGCCGGAACTTCTGCGTCAGGATCCTGGCGACCGCGTCGTCGATCCGCGCCATGGGCACCCGCCCGGCCGCGATCTCGTCCTTGAGCGTGCTCGTGAACAGCGGGTACGCGTACGGCACCATGATCATGTCAAGCCCGGCGTTGATCGAGGTGCGCACGTCGCTCGGGAAGTCGCCGGGGATCTGGTCGATCGCCTGCCAGTCGCTGATCACGAAGCCCTTGAAGCCGAGCCGGCCCTTGAGCACGTCGGTGATCAGCTCCTTGTGCGCGTGCATCTTGAGCGGCCCCTGGCCGAAGTCGACGCTGGAGAACGACGGCATGACGCTGCCCACGCCGCGCCTGACCGCCTCGGCGAAGGGCGCCAGGTGGACGGCCGCGAGCTGTTCCCTGCTGAGCTGGGTGACCCCCTGGTCGATCTTGTAGTCGCCGCTGGTCGAGGAGCCGTACGTGGTGCCGCCGTCGCCGACGTAGTGCTTGGCCGTGGCCAGCACACCGTTGTCCTGCAGCCCGTCGATGATCGTGGCCATCCGCGACACCAGCGCCGGGTCCTCGCCGAACGACTCGTACGCGCGTCCCCACCGGTCGTCCCGCGACACGCACAGACACGGCGCGAAGTCCCACGGCACGCCCGTGGCCTTGACCTCCTTCGCCGTGACCTTGCCCGCCTGCTCGACCAGCTCGGCGTCGCGGGTGGCGCCGAGGCCGGCGTTGTGCGGGAAGATCGTCGCGCCGGCCACGTTGTTGTGCCCGTGGACCGCGTCGACGCCGTAGATGAGCGGGATCTGCAGCCGCGTCTGCTGGGCGCGCAGCTGGAAGCCGTCGATCATGTCGGCCCATGCCTTCGGCGTGTTCGACGGCGGGGTGGAGCCGCCGCCCGACAGCAGCGAGCCGAGCAGGTAGGTGGCGATGTCGTTCGGCGAGCCGAGCGCGAGGCGTTCGGCCTGCGTCATCTGGCCGACCTTCTCCTCGGTGCTCATCCGGCCGAGCAGGTCGGCGACCCGCTGTTTGACGGGCTTACGGGCGTCGAGGTACGGCAGGCCGTGCGCGTTGATCACGATGGCCGGGGCCTCGGCCGGGGGCCTGGTGCCGGTGCCGGACAGCACGATCGGGATGGTCTCGGCCACCTCGGCCGTGTTGTCGGCCAGCGTCTTGACCGTGAACGCCTTGGCCGAGCCGGAGGCGGTGCCCGCGGGGAAGGTCAGCGTGCCCTCGACCGGCGTGTAGTCCTGGCCGGATGTGGCCGTGCCGGTGCCGGTGCGGTAGCCGACGGCCAGGTCGGCGGGGAGCGGGCCGCCGGTGGCCGTGGTGACCGAGACGCGTATCTCGGCCGTGCCCTTCTCGTTCACCGGATAGACCGGCTTGTCCGTGGCCAGGCGTACCGGCCGGGGCGGGGCCGTGCCGTACACCTGCACGTCGTCCCAGAACAGCGTGCCCGAGGCGGCGGGGAGGCGCATCGAGTAGCCCCACATGGCGACCAGGTCGAGCTCGCCGTCGGTGGGAGCGCCGCCCGGCTGGTAGTCGGCGCGGCGGGTGAAGCCGGAGAACGGCACCTGCACCTGCCGCCATCCGGCGGTGTCGTCGGTGAAGGACGACTCGAACAGCTCGGCGCTGCCCGCTCCGCCGCCGCCGTCCTTGACCTCGAAGAACACCTTCTGCCCTGACCCGGTGCCGTTGACCCAGAAGGAGAAGCCCGCGTAGGCGGACCAGTCCTGGGCTGTCGTCAGGTCGTGGGACCAGCCGCCCCACTGGCTCACGTTGTAGACGGCTTTGAGCACCCGGTTGGTCGCGGGGGCGCCGGGCCGGGTCGCGTCGGGCTCGACGGTCAGGGCCGGGGTCGAGGCGCCGTCGTTGCCCCAGGCGGAGACGCCGGCGGGCAGGGTCGTGGCCTCGAAGTCGGTGACGGTCAGCGGCTCGGCGGCGGCCTGGGCCGGAGGTGCGGCGACCAGAGCGGCGACCAGGGCCAGCGCCGCCCATAGCGGGGTTCTTAATCGGGACACAATTCCTCCCAAGGCAAGAGAGAGCGCTCTCTTCTAGGGGATCGTGTCACGGGAGCGTTTTTTGACAACCCATGCGCACCCACATGATGCCACCCGGCCGCATGCGGCGGGGCGGCATCACGTGAGCTGGGCGCCCGCACGTGGGCCGGGCGGCAGCACGCTAGAACAGCGGCGCGTCCTCGTCCGGCTGAGCCGGAGCGTCCGAGCCGGCCGAGTCGGCCGACTCGGATGAGTCCGCCGATCCGGCGCCGAGGGCGCCGCCGACGGCGCCGATCGTGTTGGTGAGGCGGACGCCCGACCCGTCGCGGCGCCCGATCTCGTCCGGCAGCGGCACCGGCTTGCCCACCGAGGAGACCGCCTTGGCCGGCGCGGGCCCCGCCCAGGCCAGCAGCAGCACGTCTTCGCCCTTGAGGAAGCGCTGGGCCCGGACCCCGCCGGTGGCCCGGCCCTTGGCCGGGTATTCGGCGTAGTCGGACACCTTGCCGCCGCCGACCTGCGTCCCCGGCAGGGCGGTGGACGAGCCCGCCACCGTCACCACCTGGGACGGCCGCGACGGGTCGACCACGCCGAACCAGACCACCCGGGCCGCGTCGTCGAGCCGGATGCCCGCCATGCCGCCCGCCGGACGTCCCTGCGGGCGTACCTGTGAGGCGGGGAAGCGCAGCAACTGCGCGTCGGAGGAGATGAAGACCAGGTCGTGCGCCTCGGATTGGAGCTCCACGGCGCCCACCACGCTGTCGCCCTCCTTGAGCGTGATCACCTCGAAGTCGTCGCGGTTGGCCGGGTAGTCGGGCACCACCCGCTTGACCACGCCTTGCACGGTGCCCACGGCCAGGCCGGGGCTGTCGGGGTCGAGTGAGCCGAGCCCGACGACCGTCTCGTCCGGCTCCAGCGCGACGAACTCGGAGACGGGATGGCCACCCGACAGCGACGGCGGGTTGGCGGAGGGCGGCAGCGTCGGCAGATCGACCACCGCGACGCGGATCAACCGCCCCGCCGACGTCACCACGCCGACCTCACCCCTGACGGTGGTGCGGACCACGGAGACCAGCACGTCGTGCGCGGAGCGTTCGTCGCCGCCCGACAGCGGCGAGGCGTCGGAGGTGCGGGCCAGCAGCCCGGTGGAGGAGAGCATCGCCAGGCACGGGTCGTCGGCCACCTGCAGGTCCACCACCGCCGCCGTGCGGGGCGCGCCCGACGCCTCCAGCAGGACGGTCCGGCGCGGCGTGCCGTACTTCTTGGCCACGTCGGCCAGCTCGCCCGAGACCACCTGGCGCAGGCGGGCCTCCGACGACAGGATCCCGGTCAGCTCGGCGATCTCGTCGCTCAGCGTCTGCTTCTCGCGGTCGAGCTCCAGCTTGTCGAAGCGGGTCAGGCGGCGCAGCGGCGTGTCCAGGATGTAGGCGGCCTGGATGTCGCTCAGGTCGAAGACCTCCATCAACCGGGCGCGGGCCTGCGCCGAGTCGTCGGAGGTGCGGATGACCTGGATGACCTCGTCGATGTTGAGCAGCGCGATGATGAGGCCGTCGACCAGGTGCAGGCGCTCCTCGCGCTTGCGGCGGCGGAACTCCGAGCGGCGGCGCACGACCTCGAGCCGGTGATCGACGTAGACGCTCAGCAGCTCACGCAGGCCCAGCGTGCGCGGCTCGCCGTCGACGAGCGCCACGTTGTTGATGCCGAAGGTCTCCTCCATCGGCGTCAGCCGGTAGAGCTCCTCGAGCACGGCCTCGGGGATGAAGCCGTTCTTGATCTCGATGACTAGGTGCAGGCCCTTGTGCCGGTCGGTGAGGTCCTTGAGGTCGGCGATGCCCTGCAGCTTCTTGCTGGTGACCAGCTCTTTGATCTTGGCGACGACCCGCTCGGGGCCGACGTTGTAGGGCAGCTCGGTGACGACGAGGCCCTTGCGGCGCGGGGTGATCTGGTCGACCCTGCACTTGGCGCGCATGCGGAAGGTGCCGCGGCCGCTCTCATAGGCGTCGCGGATGCCCTGCAGGCCGATGATCGAGCCGCCCGTGGGCAGGTCGGGGCCGGGCACGAAGCGCATGAGCTCGTCGAGCGTCGCGTCGGGCTTCTTGATCAGGTGCCGGGCGGCGGCCACGACCTCGGCGAGGTTGTGCGGCGCCATGTTGGTGGCCATGCCGACCGCGATGCCGGTCGTGCCGTTGACCAGCAGGTTGGGGAAGGCCGACGGCATGACCGTGGGCTCGGTCTCCTGCCCGTCGTAGTTGGGCTTGAAGTCGACCGTGTCCTCGTCGAGCGACTCGACCATCAGCATCGCCGCCGGGGCCAGCCTGGCCTCGGTGTAACGCATGGCGGCCGGCGAGTCGTCGGGGGAGCCGAAGTTGCCGTGGCCGTCGACCAGGGGCAGGCGCATCGAGAACGGCTGCGCCAGCCGGACGAGGGCGTCGTAGATCGCGCCGTCGCCGTGCGGGTGGAGCTTGCCCATCACATCGCCGACGACCCGGGAGGACTTGACGTGGCCGCGGTCGGGACGCAGACCCATCTCGCTCATCGAGTAGAGGATGCGCCGCTGCACGGGCTTGAGACCGTCGCGCGCGTCGGGCAGCGCGCGCTGATAGATCACCGAGTAGGCGTACTCGAGATAGCTTGCGCGCATTTCCGAGGAGACGTCGATGTCGACGATCCGCTCCTCGAAGTCCTCGGGTGGGGGTGCAGTCGTACGTCGGGCCATGTCGAACATTGTGCCGAAGAAAGTTGAGTGCCCGCGACGCATCGGCTACGCCGGTCGGAACGAGTGTGCTTGACCAAGCAATTGCTTGGGCGTTACGTTCGGAAATAAGCGGCACACTCGCTTCCGGAGGCGTCATGATCGAATTCCATCCCGTGACCAAGCACATCGGCGCCGAAGTGACAGGTGTAGACCTGCGCAAGCCGCTGGCCCAGGAACAGGTCGAGACCCTGCGGGCCGGCTGGCTCAAGTACCTCGTGCTGTTCTTCCGGGACCAGGAACTCGACGATGAACAGCACCTGCAGTTCGCCCTGAACTTCGGCACGCTCAACCACCCGGCCTTCAAGAAGGACAGCGCCAGCCCGATCCACGTGCTCGACCAGACCGACCCCAAGGGCGAGGGCGGCGACGAGTGGCACAGCGACAACACCTTCGAGCCGACGCCTCCGATGGGGTCGCTGCTGCGCTGCGTCCAGTTGCCGAGCGTGGGCGGCGACACGTGCTGGGCCAACACCTACCTGGCCTACGAGACGCTCTCACCGTCGATCCAGCGGCTCTGTGACGAGCTCACGGCGGTGCACGACATCACGATGTCGATGAAGAAGGCCATCTCCAAGGGGCATCCGTTCGACCTGGCGGAGATCCAGGCGAAGTGGCCGCCGCTCGAACGGCCCGTCGTGCGCGTACACCCCGAGACCGGACGCAAGGCGCTGTTCGTGAACCGGGCGTCGACGACCCGGCTGGTCGGGCTGACCGATCGGGAGAACGAGGCGCTGCTGCCGCTGCTGATCGACCACATCCGGTCGCCGGAGTATCAGCTCCGGCTCCGCTGGCGGCCGGGCACGCTGGCGTTCTGGGACAACCGCCCCACGCAGCACTACGCGGTCGCCGACTACACGGAGCGCCGCCGCATGCACCGCGTCACGATCAACGCTTTCCCAGAACACCAATAGCCACACCGGGCTGAGGGCCTCCAGGAAAACCGCCGCTGCGCCGGGCTGTCCGGGCAACGCTCTTCTCTCCGTTACGGCATAGCCGCCCCCACCGCACGCGGCACCAAGCCCACCCATCGCATGGGGCGGGCGACACTCGTGGTCACCGGCCGAACCACTGGCTGCCACCGGCCGAGAACGCGCACGTAGCGGCGCCCGGCCCCGTGCGGGTTCAGCGGGCGTTTTCCTGGAGGCCCTCAGCCACGTGCGGCGGGTGGCGGTGGGTGCGGCTGTGCCGTAACGGATGGAAGGGGTTTGTCTGGACCGTAGACATTGGGGGTCTGTCCGGACCGTAGACATGCGGCGCCAAAAGTCGGTGGGAGGTGGTAACAAGGAGCACATGATTGACGCCCCCGATTCGGCGATGTTGCGTGAAGAGGCTGAGACTCGGCTGCGAGCGCTGGCCGGTGATCACGCCCGGCTGCGCGACGACCAGTGGGCCGCCATCGAGGCGCTGGTCGTGGACCGGAGCCGGGTGCTCGTCGTCCAGCGCACCGGATGGGGCAAGTCGGCCGTCTACTTCGTGGCCACCGCGCTGCTGCGCGGGCTCGATGAGGGGCCCACCGTCATCGTCTCGCCGCTGCTCGCCCTGATGCGCAACCAGATCGCCGCCGCCGAGCGGGCCGGGATCCGGGCCGTCACCATCAACTCGGCCAATCCCGAGGCGTGGGAGGAGATCTACGCGCAGGTGGCCGAGGGGCAGGTCGACGTGCTGCTGGTCAGCCCCGAGCGGCTCAACAACCCCGACTTCCGCGACAACGTGCTGCCCGAGCTCGCCGAGAGCGCGGGCCTGGTCGTGGTCGACGAGGCGCACTGCATCTCCGACTGGGGGCACGACTTCCGGCCCGACTACCGCAGGCTCGCCACGCTCTTCAACGAGCTGCCGCCCGGCATTCCGGTGCTCGCCACCACCGCCACCGCCAACGCGCGGGTCACGCGTGACGTGGCCGAGCAGATGGGCGAGGGCACGCTGGTCCTGCGCGGGCCGCTGGAGCGGGAGA
Source organism: Nonomuraea guangzhouensis (assembly GCF_019396345.1). Classification (GTDB taxonomy): domain Bacteria; phylum Actinomycetota; class Actinomycetes; order Streptosporangiales; family Streptosporangiaceae; genus Nonomuraea; species Nonomuraea guangzhouensis. The sequence continues at coordinate 321,450 of NZ_JAHKRM010000013.1, forward strand.
GCCTGCACCTGAGCGTCGTTCGGCTGCCGACGGCCGAGCAGCGGCTGGCGTGGCTGGCCCAGGCGCTGCGGGAGCTGCCCGGGTCCGGGATCATCTACACGCTGACCGTGGCCGCGGCCCACGAGATCTCCGGATATCTACGCGATCAGGGCTATGAGGTTGCCGCCTACTCCGGGCAGACCGATCCCGCCGAGCGGCTGGCCGCCGAGGAGGCGCTGCTCAACAACAAGATCAAGGCGCTGGTGGCGACGAGCGCGCTCGGGATGGGGTTCGACAAGCCCGATCTCGGGTTCGTCGTCCATGTGGGGGCGCCGCAGTCGCCCGTCGCCTACTACCAGCAGGTCGGCCGGGCGGGGCGCGGGGTCGAACGCGCCGAGGTGATCCTGCTGCCCGGCACCGAAGACCGTGACATCTGGGCTTATTTCACCTCGCTGGCCTTCCCGCCCGAGCCCGTCGTGCGGGCCACGCTCCAGGCGCTCGAGGAGCGTGGCGTGCTCTCCACCCCGGCGCTCGAGACGGCCGTCGACCTCAGCCGGGGGCGGCTGGAGATGATGCTCAAGGTCCTCGACGTGGATGGCGCCGTACGCCGGGTCAAAGGCGGCTGGGAGGCGACCGGCCGGCCGTGGGACTACGACGCCGAGCGCTACGCCCGCATCGCCGGCGAGCGCAAGGCCGAGCAGGAGGCCATGCTGGGCTACCTGACCACGACCGAGTGCCGCGAACGCTACCTGCGCGGCCACCTCGACGACGAGACGGCGGGCCCCTGCGGCAGGTGCGACAACTGCACCGGCCACCACCGCTCGCCGGAGATCGCCCCACAGGCCGTGGCGGGCGCCCGCGAGCGGCTGACCAGGCCCGGCGTCGAGGTCGACGCCCGCAGGCAGTGGCCGACCGGCCTGTCCGACCTGTCCGGCCGGATCAAGCCGGACCTCGGCGCCGAGCCGGGCCGGGCGCTCGGGCGGCTCACCGACATCGGCTGGGGCAACCGGCTGCGCGAGCTGTTCCACGGCGCCGACGGGCCGATGGCCGACGACATGTTCAAGGCCGTGATCCAGGTGCTGTCCGCCTGGGACTGGCGGGAGCGGCCCGTCGCCGTGGTCAACGTGCCGTCGGCATCGCGGCCGCTGCTCGTGCGCGGCTTCGCCGAGCGGCTCGCGCAGGTCGGACGGCTGACCTACCTGGGTGAGCTCGGTTACCGTGACGGTTCGCCGGGCAAGCAGTTCAACAGCGCCAAGCGGGTTCAGGCGGTCCGGGCGACGCTGGCCATGCCGAAGGACGTCGGCGCCGCCATCGCGGCGTGCGGTGGTCCCGTCCTGCTGATCGACGACCGCATCGACACCGGCTGGACGATGACGCTCGCCGCCGCCCTCGTACGCCACGCGGGCGCCCCCGCCGTGCTGCCGCTGGCCCTGGCGACGGTCAGCTGACGCCCATCGTCAGCAGGTCATAGCCGGCGTAGACCGGGTTGACGTGCACGTTGGTCGCCTTCTTGCCGCGTACGAGCAGCGTGCGCTGCCAGGAGAGCGGCACCAGCACGGCCTCGTCGGCGATCTTCTGCTCGACCTCGCTCCACCGCTGGGCGCGCCTGGTGGCGTCGAGCTCCTGCTTGGCCGTGTCGATGAGGGCGTCGAGCGCGGGCAGGCGGACGTTCACGTTGATCGAGTGGCCCTTCTCCAGGATCTCCCTGCTGTCGGCCAGCGGGGTGACGAACGACTCCACGTCCGGCCAGTCGGGCACCCACGCCCTGGCGATCAGGCCGACGCCCTCCTTCTTGAGGTAGTCGGGATTGCCGCCGTACTTCGCGTGGAAGTCCGCGATCGGGAAGCCCCGTATCTGCACCTTGATGCCGGCTTTGGCCAGGGACGCCTGCACGGCCTGCGCGGCGGCGGACTCGCCGAAGGAGTCGCGGTAGACGTAGGTGGTGGTGAACCCGCCGGGATTGCCGCAGGCGGTGAGCGACTCCTTGGCCGCGTCCGCGTCGCCGGACGGCGTGAGACCCGGCAGGAGCGCGTGCGTGCCGGGGATCAGCGGCGGCACGAGCGCGTTCGGTATCTGGCCGCCCTGGTTCAGCCCCCCGACGAAGGCCCGGTTGATCGTCGTCAGGTCCAGGGCGCGGATCACCGCGCGGCGGCAGTCGACCTTGTCGAACGGCGGGACCTGCGGGTTGATCGCCAGATAGTTGATCCTGGTGCCGACCGGGGCGTCGGCGCGGTTCTTGACCCCCGGACTGTCGTAGACCTTGGCCGAGTCCAGGTCCGGGATCGGTGAGCCGACCTCCGTGTCGCCGTTCAGCAGTTTGGTGCGCGCGTCGATAGCGGACTGCTCGTACTGCAGCTCGTACCGGTCCGGGAGGGCCTTGCGGTTCGGGTCGGTCGCGGGGTCCCAGTTCGGGTTGCGGACCAGGACGATCTTGTTGTCCGTGGCGCTGTCGAACTTGTACGGTCCCGACGAGATCACCGCGTACCGGTACTTGTCGTGGGTGTCCTTGGCCCGTGGCACGGGGACGGTCTCGGGCAACTGGACGATGGCGTCGAAGGCGCCGTACGGCTTCTTGAGGTGGAACACGATCGTGCGGTCGTCCGGCGTCTGGATGGCCGAGTCCGTGTTCGCGTTGGGCGAGTCGTACGGTCCGAGGTAGCCGGCGGGCAGGTCGAGCATGGTGTCGAAATAGGTGGGACCGTTGCTGAAGTCGGTGTCCATGCTCCGCAGCACCGCGTACTTCACGTCCGCCGCGGTGACCGGCGCGCCGTCCTGGTACTTCACGCCGGCCCGCAGCCGGTAGGTCCACGTCTTGCCGCCGTCGCTCGCCTGCCCCAGGGACTCGGCCAGGTCGGGAACGAGTTCGGTGCCCGCCTTGCCGGGGGCCGGCCTGAACATCGTCAGCGACCGGCCGTAGAGGCGGATGGCGTTCATGACGTCGGGATAGTAGGTGTTGCCCGGATCGGTGGAGTCCAGGCTGTACGCCGAGGCCAGGCGGAGCGTGCCCCCTGTCTTGGTGGACGGGTTCGCGACCGCCGCGACCGCTGCGTCGAAGCGGTCGGACCAGGGGGTTGCCTGGTCCGTCGGGCCCGTTTCCGATCCTGTCAGGGTGAGGGCGCGGGGGATCAGCCACACCCCGAGACCCACCACGAGCGCCGTGGCCACCGCCGCCACCGACACCAGCACCCCGCGCCGCCGGGCGCCGGGCGCGGTCACGGGCGTGACGCCGCCGGGGTCCGTCCCCGAGGGCCGCGGGTACGGCGAAGGCACCTGCGGCCCGGACCCCCAGCGGGGCCCCACCGGCGAGCCGGCCTGTGGGTAGGCCGCGCTCGGTGACGGGGCCTGCGGGTACTGAGGGTGCGCCGCACCAGGTGGCGGAGCCTGTGGGGACGCCGCGCCGGGTGGCGGGGTCTGCGGGTAGGCCGCGCCGGGTGGTGGCGGTGGTGGGGCGCTCGTCCGGATGAGCTCGCCCAGCACCTGCTCCGCCGTGGGCCGCCGCCGGGGATCCTTGCCCAGCGCGGTCCAGAGCAGCGCCGCGAGTGGCTCCGGCACCCCCGACAGGTCCGGATCCATGCTCAGGATCCGGTGCATCACCACCGGAAGCGCCCCGAACCCGAACGCGCTGTGCCCCGTGGCCGCGTACACCATCGTCCCCGCCCACGCGAACACGTCGCTGGCCGGAGCCGGCTCGCCGTGGAACTGCTCCGGCGCCATGTACGCGGGCGTGCCCACGATGCTGGTCGTCAGGCTCTGGCTCACGTCGAGCGCCCGCGCGATGCCGAAGTCGATCACCCGGGGCCCGTCGGGAGCGAGCAGCACGTTGCTCGGCTTGAAGTCGCGGTGCATCACCCCGGCCCGGTGGATCGCGGCCAGCGCGGTGGCGGTCGCGACGGCCAGCCGTATCAACGCCTGGTCCCGCAGCGGGCCCTCCCCGGTCACCTGGCGCTGGAGCGAGGGACCGTCCACGTACTCGCCGACGATGTACGGCTGGTCGTTGACGGCGCCCACTTCGAGCACCCGGGCCGTGCAGAACTCGGCCACCCGCCGGGCGGCCTCGGCCTCGCGGCGGAAGCGTCGTACGGCCTGCTCGTCGTCGGCGAACCTGGCGTGCAGCAGCTTGATCGCCACCCGCTCCCCGCTCGGGGAGGTGCCCAGATAGACGCTGCCCTGGCCACCCTCGCCGAGGAACCCGGTGACCTGATAGGAACCAACCGACACAGGGTCGCCTGGTCGTAACGGACGCACGCCCAGCATCCGGCTCCTTATCGTCCTTTTCGTGAATCGTCCTTTTTCGGGACTCCTACGATAAAGGGCGCCGGAAAGATCGCACTAGAGGCGCGGACGCGCTCCCAGGTGCCCGATCGCCTGTGCCGCCAGCTGGCAGCCGGCCGTCAGCGCCTCGGTCGGCGGCTTGCCCTCCAGCCACGGCGGCAGGAATCCGGCGCAGAACGCGTCGCCCGCCCCCGTGCCGTCGATGATCCGGTCGACCGGCTCGGCGTCGACCCGGACGGGCTCGGAGCGGCTGTTGCCGAACCAGAGCGCGCCTTCGTCGTTCATCTTGATCACGACCTGCGGGAACCAGGCGGTGAGCACCTTGGCGGCGGCCTCGGGATCGTCGCGGCCGGTCAGCACCTTGGCCTGGTCAACGTTGGCGAACAGCAGCTTGGCCCCGTTGGTCCACTCGAGGAACGGTTCGGCACCCGTACGCTCCAGCGGCGCGGACGACGAGCAGTCGACCGAGATCGACATCCCGGACCGGCGCGCCATGTCGAGCGCGGCCAGCCCCGCGTCGCGGGACCCCTCGTTGATCAGGGTGTAGCCGGACAGATGCAGATGACCCCCGCCGAACAGGTCACGGGGCAGGTCCTCCGGCGAGAGCGCCGCGTTGGCGCCCGGGTCGGAGAGCATGGTCCGCTCACCCTTGTGGGTGACGAGCACCACGCAGGTGCCGGTCGGTCGCTCAGGGTCCATGACGAGCCGGGCGTCCACGCCGTAGCCCATCAGCTCCATGTCACGGTTTCGACCGGTGATGTCGGCGCCCCGGCGGCCGATGAAGGCCACCTCGGCACCCTCGACGGCCAGCCAGGAGGCGATGTTCGCCCCTGAGCCACCGCCGTGCATCGTCACGATCGCCGGAGTGTCGCTCGCCCTGGCGAGTGCATAACGGGCGCGCGCGACCGCGTCGGTCATGAGATCGCCCACCACGACGACCCGCGTCATGATGCCACCACCTTGCTGCCTTCAGAACGAGCCTGGCCAACGGCAAAACTAACAGCTTCCGGGCTACCCGTGGGGCGTACCCCGGACACAGGGGGGCAGTCGATGCACAAGCGTTGCCCAATAGGCCCTGCGGAGCTCGGCAACCGGGATGCGGTCTACGCTCGGGACTGTGGAGGCTCAGTACCCCGCCCACTGGGAGGCCGACGTCGTCCTGGCCGACGGCGGCACCGCTCACGTGCGCCCGATCAAGCCCGCCGACGCCGACCGACTGCGTGCCTTCTACTCCCGGCTCTCCGACGAATCCATCTATTTCCGCTTCTTCGGCCCGAGGCCGCGGCTCTCCGACAAGGAGGTCGCCTGGTTCACCACCGTCGACTACGCCGACCGGGTCGCGCTGATCGCCACCATCGGCACCGAGATGGTGGCCGTGATCCGCTACGACCGGACGGGGCCCGGTGAGGCCGAGACGGCCTTCCTCGTCGAGGACGCCCACCAGGGCAGGGGAGTGGCCTCGGTGCTCCTGGAGCACCTGGCCGCCACGGCCCGCGAACGCGGCATCGAACGCTTCGTGGCCGACGTGCTCCCCGCCAACATGAAGATGATGGGCGTGCTGCGCCAGGCCGGATACACGGCCGAGAGCCGCTTCGCCGACGGCGTCGTCCGCATGACGCTCGACCTCACACCCACCGACACCTCGACCGAGGTCACGACCGCCCGCGAACACCGTGCCGAGGCCAGATCCATCGCCCGGCTGCTCGCGCCGGGCTCGGTGGCGGTCATCGGCGCCTCGCGCGAGCCGGGGGGCGTCGGCCACACCGTGCTGCGCAACCTGCTCGCCGCCGACTTCAGCGGCCCCGTCTACCCGGTGCACCGGGAGGTACGGGCGATGGCGGGCGTACGGGCCTATCCCAGCGTGACGGCGATCGACGACCAGGTGGACCTGGCCGTGGTGGCCGTGCCCGCCGCCGGTGTCGTCGAGGTGGTCAAGGAGTGCGCGGAGAAGGGCGTACACGGGCTGGTCGTGGTCTCCTCCGGGTTCGGCGAGACGGGCACCGAGGGCCGTGAGCGGCAGGACGAGCTGGCCCGCATCGCCCGTGCGTACGGCCTGCGGGTGGTCGGGCCCAACTGCCTCGGCATCGCCAACACCGACCCGGCCGTCAAGCTCAACGCCACCCTCGCCGCGACCGTGCCCGGCCGGGGCCGGGTCGGCTTCTTCAGCCAGTCGGGCGCGCTCGGCACCGCCCTGCTCCAGCGGGTGGCGCAGCGGGGGATGGGCATCTCGTCGTTCGTCTCGGCGGGCAACCGGGCCGACGTGTCGGGCAACGATCTGCTCCAGTACTGGGAGGAGGACGCCTCGACCGAGGTGATCCTGCTCTACCTGGAGTCGCTGGGCAATCCCCGTAAGTTCACCCGGCTGGCCAGGCGCCTGGCGCGGAGCAAGCCGATCGTGGTGGTCAAGAGCGGCGGGACGCCCGACAGCCACTCCGCGGAGGCGCTCGGGCTGCCCGACTCGGCGATCAGCTCGCTGTTCTCGCAGGCGGGGCTGATCCGGGTGGACGATCTCATCCAGCTCTTCGACGTGGGCCAGCTCCTGGCCTACCAGCCGCTGCCCGCCGGTCCACGCGTCGGGCTGGTCACCAACTCCGACGCCCTGGGCCTACTGGCCGCCGACGCCTGCGTCGCCGCGGGCCTGGAGCCCCTGCCGCCGGTGAACCTGGGCGCCGGCGCCGGAGCCGCCTCCTTCGGCGCGGCACTCGCGGACCGGCTCGGCTCGTCGTCGGTGGACGCGGTGGTGGTGATCTACATGCCACCGATCCCGGGCGAGGACACGGAGGTGGCGGCCGAGCTGCTGCGGGTGTCGGAGGGCTCGGCCAAGCCGGTGCTCGCCACCTTCCAGGGACATCTCGGCATGCATCCCGATCTGCGGGTGGGCGCGGTGCCCTCGCGGGGGTCCATCCCCTCGTACGCGGCGCCGGAGGAGGCGGTCAGGGCGCTGGCGTACGTGGCCCGGTACGCGCGGTGGCGCGCACAGCCGTCGCTGCCGCCGCCCGAACTGCCGGACATCGACCCACACCGCGCCCGCACCCTGATTCACCGCATCCTCTATCCGGAAGCCACCGCCGCCGCACCTTCCGCGGAGTCCGTCGCTCCCGTCGCGCCTCCTGCGGAGTCCGCGGCTCCCACTGCGGCTCCCACTGCGGCTCCCACTGCGGCTCCCACTGCGGCTCCCACTGCGGTTCCCACTGCGGCTCCCACTGCGGTTCCCACTGCGGTTCCCACCGCGGCTTCCGTTGCCGCGCGGAGTCTGTTCGCCGAGCCAGGGCCGTCGGTCGAGGCCGCGGCGGCCGACGTGGCCGAGCTGCTCGCCTGCTACGGGCTGAGCGTCTGGCCGGGCGAGGCGGTGCGGTCCCCGGACGAGGCGGTCGCGGCGGCCGAACGGCTGGGCTGGCCGGTGGTGCTCAAGGTGGCCGGTCCTGAGGCGGCCCGCCGGGCCGGCACCGTACGGCTCGGGCTGGCGGGGCCCGACAGTGTGCGGCACGCCTACGCCGAGTTCGCCGGCCAGTTCGGGGAGGACGTGGAGCTGGCGGTCCAGCGGATGGCGCCGCAGCCCGCCGTACCCACCGTGGTGAGCGTCACCGACAACCCGGCGTTCGGGCCCATAGTCTCCTTCGGGCTCGGCGAGGTGACGGCGCGGCTCCTGCTCGACCAGGGCTTCCGGCTCGCGCCGCTCGCGGGCGAGGACGCCGCCGGGCTGGTGCGCTCCGTCCGCGCGGCCCCGCTGCTGTTCGGCGAGTACGGCTACCCGCCCGTGGCGGTCGACGCCCTGGAGGATCTCCTGGTCAGGGTGGGCCGCCTGGCCAACGACCTGCCGGAGGTGGCCCGTCTGGACCTCGACCAGGTGCTGGTGGGCAGGGAGGGCGTCATCATCCTGGGCGCCCGGGCCACGATCCGCACCCCACCAGGCCCCCGCCCGGACGGCGGTCCCCGCAGGTTGGCCTGATCGCTCAGAAAGCGGAGCGATCAGGTGGTCCTCGTTCGCCGTGTCCCCGGAGAAGACCCGCTGGCAGACGGTCGCTTCCAGAACCCGATTCAATGACGCGGACCGTCAGCATCACCTTCGCTGTGGGGAAGCGGTGGGCGAGCATCCGCTAGTACGCCGCCGCCGGCCAGTCGACCACGGATCGGTCACCCGCGAACAGCTCATCCATGCCTCGTCGCTTTCGACCCCACCACGCGCCCGATCGAAGGCCGCTCGCATCCCTTGTGGGCGATGCCCTTCAGCTTAGGGACAGTCGACTATAATGACAGATGACATTATAGATAATCGACATGTCATCAGCGGAAGGGCCGGGCATGAGTCCTCTGTCGCCAGATCAGGCGCCGCCTCCGCGCCCCGACCCCCGCAAGCTCATCCGGTCGCTGTTACCCGCGCTCCTGATAGACGCCGTGATCCCGTACGCGATCTACGTGGTCGGCCACAACGTGCTGGGCTGGAGCCTGATCACCTCGCTCGCCGTCGCCGCGGTGGCGCCGCTCGCCCGGTTCGTCGTCCGCCTGGCTCAGGCCCGGCGCGTGGACGGGCTCGCCGTGCTCGTCCTGCTCATCCTGGTCTTCGGCATCGGCGCGGCGCTGATCACCGGGCGGCCCGGGATCGCCGTCGCCAGGGAAGCCGTCTTCAGCGGCGGCTTCGGCCTCATCCTGCTCGGCTCCGTGATCGTGCGGCGCCCGCTGATCTTCGAGTTCATGCGCAAGTCGGGCGGCACACCGGAGAGCGAGGCGTTCTTCGCGCGGCGCTGGCGGGCACCGAGCTTCCGCCGCGCCGTCTACATCATGACCGCGTTCTGGGCGGTGGGCCTGATGATCGAGGCCACCTGCCGGGTCGTCTACGTCGTCACCCTGCCGCCAGATCTCGCCTTCACCAGGGCCACCGCGACTCTCGTCGCCATCCTGGCCGTGCTCGCCGTGGGTTCCGGCATCTATATGCGCCGCATCCGCCGCGGGCTGCGATCGGACGGGCGTGGCTGACGGCAGGGCCCCTGCCGTTCGTACGGTGAACCTGCGGAAGACCGAGGCATCGCGTATGTCGCCGGAGCCGACGTGCGCCCTCAACCCATGGAGGTCAAGCGCCGCATCAGGGTGATCGGCGGAACAGCACGCCGACGCGGACATCGTGCCCGCCATCCTGGCCGTCCACGCGAGGTAGAAGTGACGCGAACAGGATGCGCAGGGGGTGCGTCCTCCCGACGGTGCTACGAGCCGGTGTCGACGGTTCCCGCGTTGCCGCCCACGGTGACGGTCTGGCCGTCGCGGAGCACGGTGGTGGCGTCGCGGGTGGCGAGCACCGCGGGGACGCGATATTCACGGGCGATGATCGCCGGGTGGGACAGCAGCCCACCCGTGTCGGTGCCGAGCGCGCCGACGCTGGGGGGAGGCGCGGTCGCCCAGCCCGTTCGCCCGCAGCACCGCGGCCTTCCGCCCGCCCTGGTCGGTCGCCGTCAGGCCACTCCGCGAAAGAGGTATGACAAGCTCAGGGGAGATCATCACGGTTCACGCAGATTCGTCCTTCTTCACCACGCGCAGGTGCTCGTTCTCCTCGCGCTCGCCATCGTTGGTGGAGTCCTCCTCGGCGGTTCCGGTGCGCGCGATCATCTCGCTCAGGTCCCAGGTCAGCTCTCCGGAACGCAGGTCGGCGATGACCCGCCGGATCCAGTCCAGCTCGGCCCGCCACACGGTCAGCAGGTGCTCGGATTCGAGCAGGGACACCCGCTGGACGTGCGGCTCCGCCAGCTCCGACTCCGCCGCGACCTGGGCGATGCGCCCCTCCAGCGCCACCGCCCGCAACTGGAGCATCTCGGCGGCCGCGGCCGGGTCGAGGTGGGCGATGAACGACATCGCCGCGGAGAAACCGCCCTGCTCGGGGCCTGGGGTGGAGAGCAGGGCGTTGAGCCGCAGGAAGAACTCTCCGCGTCCGTCCTCGGTGAGGCGATAGACCGTGCGTTCGGGCCGGTTGCCGACCCTGGTGGTCTCCGCCGGTTCGATCAGACCCGCTCTGTGCAGGCGGTCCACCGCCCGGTACATGCTCCGGGGCAGGCCGGAGACGAACGTCTTGTGGCGCAGCTGAACCTGCGTGTTCATGTCGTACGCGTGCCGCGGCGCCTCAGACAGGAAGGCCAGGACCGTGAGGTCCACCAACCGCTGCCATCCCGGATCCAGCTCGGCCATGACGTCCCCATCTATAGTGTCATCTGACACTATAGTTGACCGACCTATTCCCAGCCGCCGGCTCAGAAACGCGCCGCCGCGTACGTACGCGACTACTACGCCTTCGCCGGGCCGTACCAGGAGATGGTCGGGCGTTGACCGGTGAACACGGTCGCGGTCATGGAGCGGAGTGGAGTCTGCGGCGGTCGGCGTACTCGCGGCCCAGGTCGTAGAGCGCCGCCGCCAGCGCGATCGAGACGAACAGCGCCACCACCCACAGACCGTGCCGGAACGCGGTCGGCCAGCCCTGCCCCAGCGCGCCGAAGAACACCGACCCCGCGGCGGCGATGCCGATGGCCGAGCCGAGGCGCTGACCCGTCTGAAGGACTCCGGCCGCGCTCCCACCCTGTTCCGGGGGCACCTCCGACAGGCTGATGGCCTGGTTGGGAGAGATCACCAAACCGCTGCCCATCCCGGCGATCAGCAGGGGCACCGCCGTCGCCGCGCCCACGCCGGCGCCAGGGACCAGCATGGTGGCGACCATCGTCGCCCCCAGTCCGGCCAGTACGGTGACCAGGCCGATGGCCACCAGGCGGCGCCCGGCCCGCGAGACCAGGCGCCCGCCGGCCGCCGACGCGCCCGCCGAGCCCAGCGCGAAGGGGCTGATCGACAGCCCGGCCAGGAGCGCGCTGTAACCGAGACCGCTCTGCAGGTACAGGGTGAAGATGAAGAAGATGCCAGTGAATCCGGCGAAGTAGAAGAGCGCGATGGCCGTGCCGAGGCTGTATGAGCGTTTGGCGAACAGCCCGAGATCGACCAGGGGCTCCTTGCGGTAGCTCCGTTCCCAGGCCACGAAGCCCACCAGCACGAGCAGCGCGGCCGGAAGCAGCAGCCACTTGGTGCCTCCCGGCCACTGGTGCTGCTGGATGAAGGGCAGGAGCAGGGCGGCCACGCCTGTGCCGAGAAGGAGTACGCCGACGGGGTCGAGACTCTCCTGCCGCCGAGGCAGGCCGGTCTGCGGAGCGGGCAGGAACTTGTAGGCCAGGGGGAGGAGCACGATGCCGATCGGGAGGTTCACCAGGAACACCCAGCGCCAGCCCTGCTCGGGCCCGAAAGCCGAGACCAGCGCGCCCCCCATCAGCGGCCCGAGCGCCGTGGACACGCCGATCGTGGCGCCCAGAGCACCGAACGCCCGCCCTCGTTCGGAGCCCCGGAACATCTGCTGGATCAGCCCCGACACCTGCGGGTTCAGAATGCCCGCCGCCATGCCCTGCACCAGGCGGGACACCAGCAGCACCGACATGCTCGGCGCGAAACCGCACGCCGCGCTCGCCACCGTGAACAGGGCGACCCCGACCATGAAGATCGCCCGGCGGCTACGCGCGTCACCGAGCCGACCGGCGGGCACGAGCAGCAGCCCGAACGTGAGCGCGTACCCGGACACCGTCCACTGAAGCCCGTCCTCGGAGGCCCGCAGGCCCGCCCGGATCGAGGGCAACGCCACGTTGACGATGCTCACGTCGAGTCCGGCCATGAACGCCGACGCGAGACAGACGCCCAACGCCCGTGTCCGGTCGCTCATGGTGGCCTCCCCTGACACCCAGGCCTTCCCCGAACGGGCATGATTCCCACTAGAAAACGAAATATCGGCCCAGCAGCCATCCGGTAGACACGCCACCCACCCTGCACCGTTGCTCGCTCTGCACCGGCTCCGGGCCTGCGGCTGCTACCGGGCCTGCGCCCGCCGCTGGGTCTGCGCCGCCATTGGGCCTGCGCCCGCCGCTGGGCCTGCGCCGCCATTGGGCCTGCGCCGCAACCGGCCTGCTCTGCCACCCGGCGGTCCCTCACAGCCAACGGTCTCTCGCCGTCCGCCGTCCGCCGTCCGCCGTCCGCCGTCCGCCGTCCGCCGTCCGCCGTCCGCCGTCCGCCGTCCGCCGTGCGCCGTCCGTGGTCCGTGGTCCGTGGTCCACCGTCTGTGGTCCGTGGTCCACCGTGCGTCGCCCGCGAAGTGGTGGCGGAGGCGTACACGACCTCAGTTGTCACAAGCCGTGGCGGCGGTCGCCCAGAACGCGTTCGGTCAGCTCTGCTTCCACTTCGGCGGAGAACGGATCGTGCGCGGCCGGTTTCCGGGCGCGGTACGCGGTAACGGCGCGAGCCGTATCCTGCGCGATCAGATCGCCGTTGATAGCCGCTCCGGCCTTCAACCCCGCCGTGGCAGCGCCGATGACCTGAGCCATCGGGTCGGCGACGTTGCCCGCCACCCACACCCCGGGCACGGAGGTCGCCCCCGTCGCATCGGCGGCGATGTGGCTGCCGATCACGTGACCACGTACCTCCAGCTCGGCCGGCTCCAGGCCCAGTCCGACGAGGACGTCGGCGCGAGCGGTGAAGCGCGGGATGACCACCAGCGCCTGGATGGGGATCACCCGCCCGTCGGCCAGGTTCACGCCGGTGAGCCGGTCGCCGGTCACCTCCAGGCCGGTCACCTGGCCGTCGACGACGGAGATGCCACGGGCGGCGAACTGCTCACGTTCCTCGTCGCTGGGTTCGGGCGCGGTGTGCGTGAACAGCGTCACGTTCGCGCTCATCTGCCGCCACATCAAGGCCGCGTGGACCGCCATCGGCCCGGTCGCCAGGATGCCGATCGCCTGATCCCGTACTTCCCAGCCGTGACAGTAGGGACAGTGCAGCACGTCCCGCCCCCACCGCTCGGCCAGTCCCGGCACCTCGGGCAGCTCGTCGACCAGGCCCGTGGTCACCAGCAGCCGATCCGCCTCGACCCCGGTCCCGTCGTCGAGGACGACACGGAAGCCCCCTCCCGTAAGGCGTTCAGCGGTCTTGACGGTCCCGTCCAGGAACTCCCCGCCGTACCCGCTCACCTCCGCCCGCCCCGAGGCCAGCAACTCGGCGGGAGAAGTGCCTTCAAGCGCCAGGTAGTTGTGAACACCGGCCGCAGGAGCGTTGCGTGGGCGCCCGGCGTCGATCACCAGCACCGAGCGCCGTGCCCGCGCCAGGGCCAGCGCCCCACTCAGCCCGGCGGCTCCGCCCCCGAGCACCACCACGTCATAGCGCTGCTCCGGAGGTACGGAATCGGCGGCCGGGGACTGCAGGTTTTGTGTTGTCATGCCTCGTACTCTCACCCGCATACACCGACATGACAAAGTTTCTTGCCACATCGGCAAATAGCTAAGCCCCGGCACCCGGCACCCGGCACCCGGCACCCGGCACCCGGCACCCGGCACCCGGCACCCGGCACCCCGCACCCCGCACCCCGCACCCCGCACCCCGCACCCCGCACCCC
>NZ_JAHKRM010000014.1 GCF_019396345.1 Nonomuraea guangzhouensis
ACACGGCGATCGGTGGCTACGTCCGCTGGCGCAACGCCCGTGCCCAACCAAAGACCAGCTTCGCCGCCACTTCACCTATCCGAAGCTGGACCAGTTACCCGGCCAAGGTTGCGTGACGGGCCACTAGTTCGGATCGACTTCAAGTTCGACCAGATCGAAGACATCATCGACGGCCGTCTGCCCGACCGTGCGCTCAAGGACGAGAACTGGTGGAGGGGGCGACGGCGCCTGTGGGCCTCGACGGGTTTCCGGGTCACGCAGGTGCACCTCCCGCAGCGAGTCGTCAGGTTCAGGCAAGAGGTCGACGCGCCCCGCCGCCGAGCGATCCTCGCATATGTCGCTGTCGGTGCCGGCACCCTGCTGCTGTGCGCGCTGATCTTGTGGCTGCTGCCCGGTACGCTGGTGGACCCCGGCCTGAAGCTGACCGGTCAGTCGCTCGCCGAAGTGCGCAACGACGCCCGAACAACGCTCATCACCCTGCTGCTCGCGCTGGGCGCGGGCGGCTCCCTGGCGTTCACCGCGCGCACCTACCTGTTGAGCAGGCAATCGCACATCACCGACCGCTTCACCCAGACGATCACTCAGCTGGGCAGCACGTCCCTGGCGGTGCGGCTCGGTGCGCTACACGCCCTTGGCCGGATCACCACCGACTCCCCGCGCGACGCGAAAGCGATCATGTCGATCCTGTGCCAATTCGTCAAAGACGAGAGCCGCCGCGCCTCTGCACTGTCCAGGCGAAGTGGGCTCCGCGGCCTCATCGACCCGGCCTCGGGGTTACGCGGTCCCGTGCTGCGCGCGGACATCGCAACCGCGTTCAATTTGGCCATAGAGTTGGCCGAAGACCTCGGCCCGCTGTCGCTGCAGCTCAATGCCAGCCGCCTGGACGGCATCAACTTCAGCGGGGCGAGCTGTCCCGAGCCAGCCCTGGACGGCACCTCACTGCGGTACGCCTACCTCGAGGCCGCTCACTTTCCGCAAGCCTGGATAAGGTACGCCGACCTGCGGGATGCCTGGCTGTCCAGCGCCCGGCTTCGGGAGGCGTCTTTCGACGGCTCCCGTCTCGACCGCGCCGACCTGAGCTACGCCGATCTGGAAGGGGCGGACTTCAGCCGCGCTGACATGACCGGGACAATCCTGAAGAACGCCAATCTCAAAGGAGCCAACCTTCGCACCGCGCGAGGCCTGACACACCGACAACTCGCGCAGGCGGTTGTGGACGAACACACCCGGCTGCCTGCCACGCTCGCGCGTCACCCACCTCGATGGTTCACCGGACAGGCTCGCGTCCGTAGCCGGACAAGGTGATGCCGCTCTTCTAGTACTCCAGCGATATTTCGCGATCATGGTTTGTATCTGCGGTGGTAGTGACAGCGTCGGGCCAGTGCCTTGATGCTGGCGGCGTCAGGCTGACCAGCGCAGGACATCGGTTGCTTCCACGGTGAAGCCCATGCCCTATATCAGCCTCTTACGGCGCTCCCGAGTGAATCCGGGAGATCATTCCGGAGCGGAGCCCCGCCGAAGGTGCGATCGAACACCACTCAAAGTTGGAGGGTTACAAAAGAGTGCCCGGCCACCAGCAAGGCGACCGGGCACTCTTTTGATACGGCCGCCCCAACATGGAAACGGCCTAGTCAAAGCACTTATGGCAAGTCGAACTCTTTCTTGCTCACGCCATCGAGGAACGCTTCCCATTCGACGTGGGTGAACACCAACGCGGGGGCGTCAGGGTTCTTGCTGTCGCGGACGGCCACGATGCCAGGCAGGTTGCTGGCAACCTCCACACAGGCACCACCCTGGCCGTTGCTCTTGGACGACTTGCGCCAAATGGCGCGGGACAGGTCATCTTGCGGCATCCCGCACCCCCTTCTCTGTGGTTGGTCTGCTACGCCTGAAGATCGCGTGCCACCTGCCGGATGAGTGTCGACGATTCATCAGCAGACAGCGCCGATTCCCGCAGGTGGTCAAACATGACCGTATACCGATCTACTTCGTGCTGTTTCTCCAAATAGAGGGTACCGGTGTGGTATTCGATGTACACAACGCGCGGGTCTGTGGGTTCGAAGCCCAGGACGTGGAACGCCCCGTCCATGGCGGGATGCGCGCCGACCGCGAAGGGCAGTACTTGTAGCGTCACGTTCCGCAGGTCCGCCACATCGAGCAACCGCTGAAGCTGAGCGCGCATCACCTCGGAGCCGCCAACGACACGGCGAATCACTGCTTCGTTCATGACCATGGACACGTTCGGGGCACCCTCGCTCGTCAGAAGCTTCTGCCTCGTCAGTCGAACAGCGACTCGCTGCTCGATGTCCTCGCTGGACGCATGAAGCAGAGAGGCTCGATGCACCTCCCGGATGTAGTCCGCAGTCTGTAGCAGGCCCGGCACGAACTCGCCCTCGTAGATCTGCAATGAGGATGCGGCCGATTCCAGGCCTACGTAGACCTCGAACCACTCAGGGACTGCTGGTCCGTAGGAGTGCCACCAGCCACGCTGACGAGCCTCGCGCGCCAGCGTGAGCAGGGCGTCTCGCTCGGCAGGGCCGACTTCATAGATGCCCAACAGTGCTCGGGCATCGCTGGGCTGGATCGCCCGACGAGCGGTCTCGAACCGACTGAGCTTGGTCGGGTGCCAGTCGAGCTGCTCGGCGACCTGTTCAATCCCTAGATTGCGATCTTCGCGTAGGCGACGCAGCTCGGCCGCGAGCTGCGTCGCCGCACGGTCGGACTACCTGTCGGGCGCGCCATTGGGATCACCTTCCCAGTTTTCCACTCTCAGGCAAGCAAGCAACAACGCTAGCAACTGCTATCTGGCACTTGCCAATTTGCACCTGCCGATAGACACTGGCCATCGTTGCACCATCGCATCCTCGCCATAGCCCGATCGGTGCGAACACGAACGACAGCTGTGCATTACAGACGCCGCCCAAAGGAGGTCCGGCATGCGTAAATTCGACCACGAAGAGGAGCTATTCAGGCACTTAGTGCGACTGTCATGGGATCTGTCGCAATTCGGGCTGGCGCACGCGGTGGAGTGCCCGTCGAAGGTTGAGCCGTTCATCGCCGTACGCAGGGCGCGCGGTCATCTGTATGTGAGGGCGGCTTTGAGGGGTGAGCAGTGGATCTTCACGTGGGGTCACGGTCGGGGTCGGTGGGTGGATGCGTACGACGTGGATGCGGCTACGCGTGTTTGGGAGGTGGCGCGGTGAGCGAGCGGTTTCTTGGTGAAGTCGTGTTGCCGGGGGCGACGCAGTCGGTGGCGGTGGCTCGTCACTGCATTGCGGAGATGCTGGCGACGGCAGGGCACCAGGACGCGGAGAGTGCGCGGCTGATCGTCAGCGAGTTGATCACCAACGCCCTCATCCACACCGCTTCGGGGCTGCATGGCGGGGTGGTGACGGTGGAGGTCGTCGCCATTGATGCCGAGGTCGTTCGCGTTGAGGTGACCGATGACGGGGCGGACACGGTTCCACGAGCACGCGAGTCCGGCGGTGACGACTGTCACGGGCGGGGTCTGTGGCTGGTCGAGCAGATCGCGCTCAAGTGGGGCGTGCGCCTGTTGGGCGCGGGACAGCGCGCGGTCTGGGCGGAAGTGTTCACGGGTGTCGCCGTGCCCGGCCGCGCCGGGGAAGGCGTGGTGGCCGGAGCCGCGCGCGGAGGGTGGGAGGTGAAAGGGTGAGCTGGGTGCTCGGGCACTGGCGGTTTCCGCCTCATTGCACGGCACCGCACGTGTCAGCCGTGCGGCCGCACTATGACCAGCTGACGTGGCACCCTCCACGCCGGGGTGAGGCGGGTGGTCGGGTCGTGAAGTGGACCTGCGACTGCACGGAGGTCTTTTACGAACTGATCGCGCTCGGCGGGTTGCGGTTCATTCGCCGGACGGCTCTCCGGGCCGGGAAGACCGTCATTTGTTAGGAGCTGTATGCCGAGCCGGCTTCACCGCTGAAAGCAACAGAATAAGGGCGGAGCTCGGAACGAGGATGGTTTGCATCTAGCAGCTGCGGTTGGCAGGAACTTCAAAGATGAGTCCGAGACCGTCCTCTTCGTCCCAGTCTTCTCCGACCTTGACGAAGCCGAAGCCGGCGATCGTGGCCAGGGACGCCACATTGTCGGGACTGATCGTCGCCCGTACGGTCTTGACCGCCGGTTCGGCCGCGGCCCGACGCAGCAACTCGATCAAGATGGCTCGGCCGTACCCCTGGCGACGGAAGTCAGGAGCGACCGCGTAGCCGATCTCTACCATGCCCGCCTCATCGGGCGGTCCGTGAAAGCCGGCATGACCGATGACGACCCCTTCGGTGCCGGTTACCGCTTGCCGCGCTATCCACGGTGCGTGGCGGGGGTCGGCGGCCATCTGGTCGATCCGAATCCGCCACAGCCACCGTGCTCTGTCTGTCACGAAGTACTCAGTCAGAGCGACCCCAGCCGTGTTGCTGGCTGTGGGCAGATCCCCATCGAGCAGAGCGGACATCGCGGTGCTCGACAACTCGAAAAAGCGCACATGCTTCGGACTGGTGGGGAACGACGTCTGGCGATCGGCTTCATCTGTCACCGTGCAGAGGGTCGCAGAGTGCCTGACAGACGTCCAACGAATTTCGGCGTGGTTGATCGACGCCGCGGCGGCCCTCGCTGAGGTCGGTCAGCGGCGGCAGAGCGATGCTTCAGACTCCGCGCGCTGCGATCAGGGCCGCTGGCTGAGGGGCTTGGCTGCGACTGCCCGTGCTGAGTGCGCCCGCCTTGATAAGGGCCTGCGGCTGGTCGAGGACGAGCGCCGTTGAAGATCCCGCGCCGTCACCTGGACAGCGCCTGACATGTCGTCCGCTGTTCGACAGATACTGTACGCCGCCAGTTCTCGTGCGACCCTACGTGCATGTTCGGTCACAAACGCCAGGGCTTCTACTTCCGGCCGAGCCGACGGCACTGGTTCTGGCACCGGCCCATCCACGCGTTCGCCGATGACCCGACGGCGGAACGGGACGAGCAGGTGTGGCGGGTCGCCTGGTGGCACGGTGGCTGGGGCGTCTGGTCGGCCGACGCTGATCCGATGGCAGCCGAGCCCATCTACACAACAGAGAACATCCCGCAGGCCGACTCGGACGCGGCCTGCTGCTGGGCGGCAGGCGTGGTGCCCGCGCACCCGCGCCTGCACATCTCGTGCTCGCACCGGGGCGACCCAGCAGCGCCGTTCATGTGAGCGGCTCGGAGTTCGCAGTCCACACTGGGCAGGCCGGTCCTTCGGGCCGGCCAAGGCGCGCTTCGAGAGTTGATCAGCCGACGACCACATCCAGGAAGATCGGCCTCTTGGTGGACAGCAGTTGGGTCCCGGTCCCGTCGGTCATCTTCCAGTAGATCTTGCATCTGCCGGGGGAGTCCGACGCACGGACGCGTACCGCGATGTCGACGGGCTCGCCCGGCTGGACCACGCGGATCTCGACCCGTTTGGGGGCTTGGCACGGGGTGTCGTTCAGCCGGGTGAGATAGCGTCCCCGCCACGGGATGGTGCCGGTGTTCCTGATCCGCCAGATCTTCGTGAACTCCGTCCCCGACTTCACCACCGTGCCGTCCGGGTGGGTGACGTCCTGCTCGAAGGCGGAATCGTCGTAGGGGGTGGCGGCCCGAGTCGGGGTGGCCTGCGCGGTGGGCTCGTTCTTTCCGGAGAGCGGGGCGAGCCAGGTGAAGAGGGCGGCTCCGGCGGCGACGGTCACGACCGCCGCGATCATGACCGGTCTCCTGGCAAGGGCTCGGCGTTCGGGGTGCTGAGCCATACGGACCCCCGCCTCGGCGAGAGAGAGGTCCGTATAGCCCTCGGCGGTCTCGCTAAGTACGGCGGCGCTCGCGGCCCGCTCCCAGTGGGCTCGCCACTCGCGCCTGGCCACCTCGGCGTCCTGCCCAAGCCGGTCGACGGCGAGGACCCGGACGAACTCCCACGTCGTCTCCCAGGTCGGCAGCACCAGCCCCCGGGCGGCGGCCGCCAGTGAGGACTTCGAGGCCGCCGCGCCCATACGGGTCGCCATCTCCGCGAAGGACGGGTCGCCCGCCTCCGCCTTGAGCTCCCACAGCCGATACGCGAGGGCCGCCACCGGGCCCGCGGCCGGTTCCGGCCGGACCGGCTTTCGGCCGGGGCGCGACCCCCTGTCCGTCCGCTGCGGGCCAGGCTCGTCCCCCTGCGAGGCTGATGGCCCCGGTAATTCCGGCATCTTCACCTGCCCTGTCCGGCACCGTCATCCGGCCATGCCGACGAGTCCGGCATGACCTGTGCCACCTGAGAGCAAATGAGATTACCTGGATTGTCCGAATAAGTCCGGAAATCTGAGGTTTACTCGGGCGCCTTGGTCATTCGCCCGCGCAGGCCCGGAAGCCGTACTCCGCCGCGAAGGAGCGCAGCGCCTTCTCGTTCTCGTCCGATGCCAAGGACCGCTCCACCGCCTTCTTCGCCTCGCCCTCCCTGCCCGCGCGCAGCGCCGCCTCCGCGCTTCCGCTGAGTTCGCGCAGGCTCGCGGTCAGCGCCCTGGCGGGTACGAAGAACCTCTCCCGCACCCGCGCGACGTCACCACTGGGCGGCGCGATCGCTTCTATCGCGGCGATGGTGCCGGTCATCGACTCCGACGCGCGGTGCAGTTCGTCCACCTCCTCGCGCAGGTTCGCGGGTGGCTCCTCGCGGAGATCCGACTGCCGGGACGCTTCTTCGCACACCGCGTCCACGGCGGCGATGTACTGCCTCTTGACGTCCTCGTACGGCTGCCCCTCCGCCGCCGAGACCGTCGCCCACAGCACCAAAGCCAGGGCGGGCACGACCCCGCCGACGATCACGCACCGCACCGGGACGTGCCTTCTCTCACGCGATCCCATCCGCCGCTCACTCCTTCGGAAGAAAACTTCGGAAGAAACGCCCTTGGCGCTCTCGCGAGCGCCAAGGGCCGAAGTCCGGCCGAGCTACGTCCCCGTCCCAGCTCGGGATCAACACTTGATCCGGCGCTCCTGCGACCGCTTGTACAGGGTGGCCACTTCGCTGCCACGCAGGAGGGAGTACAGATGCACCTTCGTCTGGTTGCGGTAGAGCTGGCTACCGCCGGAGCACTTCCACGAAGGGGTCGTCGTCACGGTGAACGCCGCCCTTCCCTTCTTCACCTCCGAGGTGGCCTTCGTCCGCCAGAAACCGAGCCCGCGATACTGCTGGAGGGTCGTCTTGACCACGGCCCGGCGGCCCCACTCGCCCTTCTCGCAGTGGACCTGCCTGCTGGTGGTGATGCGATCGCCGCTCTTGTACGGGGTGATTATCCGCTGCCAGCCTTTGCAGCGGTCGTGGTAGCTGATCCCCAGGTAGGCCTTCGCCGACCAGCCCGGGGCCGCCAGGACGGCTGAGTCGTCCGAGACGGCCGTGACGCCCAGCCCTGCCTGCGCCGACGCGGACGACCCTCCCATAAGGGCGGTCGCCGTCAGCCCGACGACGAGAGCCGCGCCTGTAATCCCTTTTCGTCCGATCATCGGATCTCCTTTCAAAGAAATCCTCTGTACTTTCCGACTCGGGAGTCCCCGATCGACCGCGCACAGCCATTCAGTGGAATATCCGTGCGCCTGTCGATGCCGCCGATGCCGAACACCGGCGCTTGGGAACGGCGCTACTCTGACCGCCGATGCCCGACAATGGCAAGCGATCTGCCCCGTCCGATCATCCAGACGTTGTCCAGAGATATTAGGACAATCAAATTAGCAGGTCAGGAATCTGCGACAGGGCTTCAACGGGTCGGCGGAATCTTTCCCGGCCTCGCCCGCCGAGCCCCCTTGGGCGTCGCAGCAATTGTGGCATTCCAATGATTTGAGGTCGACGTAGCACTCGGGAAAAGCGGCCCTCGCGCGCTCGAATTGGTGAACGGCTCAGTCCCGGTGCGCGGGCAGTTCTGGGCGTTCGTCGGTCCAGCCGATCGCCTGGTACGAGGTGGAGACACGGAGCTCCGCCTGCCGCCCGTCCGCGAGCTTGGTGGTGTTCGTCCTCACCTGGGCAAGAAGCAGACCGGTGCTGGGCTCGACCACGATCCGAACCTGGGTGAACAGACCCGGCTCTATTTCCTCCTGATAGCTGAGCGCCTGCCCGCGCCGGCCCAGCGGGTCCGTCATCTCCCCCTCAGCCTGTATGCCGGGCAGAGACGCGAGGATCCGGTACGCGGATGCCCGTACCTCGGGCGAGGCGGGCAGGCGACTGATGATGTCCTCACAGGCTTGCACAAGGAGGTACCACGTCACCTCCTCCACGTCGTACCCGGCGTCCGCCGTCAGGCGCCGGGTGATGTGCTCTTCCAGGTAGCTCCTGAGCTTGTCGGGCTCGCTCGGGATCGCGCGCACCTCCTTCCAGGTCATCAATTCCCCTGTCAGGTCACCGGCCGTGCCCTTCCACTTGCCGTGAAGCCGTTCGGCGGTTCGCTCACCCGCCGCCGCCTCCAGCGGCCCGAACGGGAGGGCGAACAGGTTCTCCGTCTTCATGTTCTTGGGGTATCGCCAGCTGGTGGGCGCCCCCGCAGCCCGCCATGCCGCCTCGTCCTGCGGGGTCGCGGGCTTGACGCCGAGATCCTGCCGGATGCGCCAGCTCCGCAGATCCGTCCGCTTCGCCAGCCACAGCTCTCCAGACCGCCCCTCCTCGAGCACATAGCTGCGCGTGGGATCGGTCATCATCCATCGGGTGACGCCCGCGGTGCGCCAGTAGTCGCCGCTCGCAGGGGCCTTCTCCACAGCGACGGCGGCGGCGAGCAGGATCTGCCGGGCATTCGGTTCGGCCGCCGCGGACACCGACGGTGCGACGGAGATCGTGCTGCCAGACCGCATCGTGGGGGCGATGACCGCTACCGCGGCGGCAGTGGCAAGGCTCAGCCCGGCGGCGAAGCTCACCACGAGCCGCCGTCGTACCTTCGGGCGTGGCCGCGCCGCGGCCACCGGTTCCCGTTCCTCGGACATGATCGCGTGCATCAGCATCCGCGCCTCGGGTGCGGACGCCTCTCCGGCGAGGTCCTTGTCGCGGAGGCGGGCGAGATCGGTGAGGTTCACAGTGAGCTTCCTTCCAGAGCGACGGCACGAGGATGGTCGATCCCGGCTTTCGCCAGTTCCCGAGCGAAACGCTTGCGGGCGCGATAGAGCCTGATCCGCACGGCGTTGCGGGAGACGCCGAGCATGCGGGCGATCTGCCCATGGTCGAGCCGCTCCCAGGCGACCAGGGAGAGTAACTCCCTGTCGTCGTCGGTCAGGTCGCGGAAGACCCGTCCCATCTGCGAGATCTCGTCCTCCGGCGGGCGGGCCAGCGCGGGGAAGGCGGCGAGCCGATCACGCAGGGCCGCCGTACGCTGCTCGTGGCGCCGCTCGCCGCGCCGGTGGTTGGCGAGTACCCGGCGCGCCACGCCGTACAGCCACAACCTTGCCTCGTCGCCCTCGGGCAACTCCTCGATGCGACGCCACGCCGTGGTGAACGTCTCGGCCACCACGTCGGCGGCGTCCTCCGGATGCGGGCAGCGGCGCAGGACGTAGCCGAGTATGGGCTCGTAGGCGGATTCGTAGATCTCCACGAACCGGCTGTCGGGATCGACTCCCATCCGGTCTCCTTAACTGGATCATCGGTCATCTACGTCCATGTCCGGAATCCTGGAGGCATTTCTGGAAGGTGGAGTCCCGTTCGTCTTGCTCAGTTGAGATAGAAAAGGTGCTCAACCGGGCGATCAGGGCAGGAGCGACACTCGAAGAGGTACACACTGCCTCCGCCCGACACCATCAGGCCGGGCGGGTTCTCCGCGGCCGCGGCTCGTTCGGACTCCGAAAGGTAGAGCTCCGGCCCCCTGTTGTCGTCGGGCCGGTCCTCCACCGGGAGCCAGGTCTGCCACGACTTCCCATCGAACTCCTCATAGGCGACGGTCAGCAGATGGTGGATGGGCTGTCCGCACCTCTCGCAGCTGAACCAGGTCGTCGAGCCGTTCCATCCGCGCGGATGACCACCGACCTTGGTGCCGGGGGCCGTGCTCAGGTGGTAGAAGTAATCCCACCCGGTGGTCTCCTCCAACCGGTGCAGCCGGTCGTCGATCTCGTCGCGCAGTTCCTGCGGTATGTCGTCCCAGTCGGGGTATTCCGTCACCTGCTCCGGGTGCACCACGCAGGGGATGGGAACGTGACCCTCGGGAGCGTCGGCGGGTTCCGGTGGCGTGGCGAGCACATGGCGGACATCTGCCACGTTCCTCCAGCGCACCTGCGGCAGGGGGCAGCGCTCGTAGGGATCATCCCCGTGGTTGAACGGGCACCATAACACTTGGAGCAGATCGCTTCCCTGCGGGAACGGCACACCGGGCGCGTCCGCCGCGTAGAGCTGTACGACCGGCACCATGGGGACCACTGCCTCGTGGCGGGTGGCGTCCTCCAGGCCGTCGTCGTAGTAGTGTTCCTCGGCGCACAACGGCCAGGGCTCATCGGCCGGCCACCTCAGCGGCCCTCCGACAGAGCTGTCCTCGTAGGACGGGGTTCCCGCACGCGGATGCAGCCGGAGCGCGCTTCTGCTGAGCGGCTTCAGCTCGGGAAAGAGTGCCTCCACAGCTACCGGCCGAGGCGGAGTATGACGGGCCATTGCGCACTTCTCCGATGACGTTCCGTTCCGGACGCGAGGACCTTACCGGCTGGATCCGACAGAGTCCGGTGCGCTGATGGCGCCTTACTTGTGCGGCAGCGACTACTCATGTTTTAGTACTCATATGCGAGCAACCCGCCTGTTCATTCTCGGCGCTCTGGCTGACGGCGGCCCCATGCACGGGCACAAGATCCGCGCCGCCGCGCAACTCGACCGGGTCGAGCTGTGGGCGGACATCAAGCCCGGATCGCTGTACGGCGCGCTACGCCGGATGGCGGACGAGGGCGTCGTCGAAGTGGTCCGCACCGAGCAGGAAGGCAACCTCCCCGCCCGGACGGTGTACGGGATCACCGACAAGGGCAGGGCCGAGCTGGTCTCGGTGATCAGGTCCGCCCTGGCCGACACCGGGCTCCGGCCGGATCCGATCCAGCTGGTACTCCTGCACGTCAGCGAGATCAGCCCCGAGGAGTTGCGTACCGCAGCCCAGCAGCGGCGCGACTCGTACGCCGGCCAACTCGACTTCTGGCGCAATCTACGCAGTCAGGCCGAGCCCCACCTCGCCAGGCTGGAAGCCATCGCCTTCGACCAGACCCTGATGCGGCTGGAGACGGAGGTCACCTGGCACGACCGCCTGCTGGCGGAGCTCGCGGACATGGCCGGCGAACCTGACAGCGCGCCCTTTACCGGAGAGTAGGAACTCCATGTCGCCTCGACGCTTGGACGTCGCCGTGATCGGCGGCGGGATCGGCGGGCTCTGCCTGGCGCAGGGCCTGAAGCGGGCCGGCGTACGCGTCACCGTGTACGAACGGGACCGCACGGCCGACTCACGACTCCAGGGCTTCCGGCTGAACATCGAGCCGACCGGGAGCATCGCCCTGCACGCCTGCCTGCCACCCGCCTTATGGGAACTGCTGGTGGCCACCGCGGGCGATCCGGGGCCCGGGATCGGCTTCCTCGACGAGCGGCTGCGACCGCTCATCCTCATCGGGCAGGACGGCCCGGATCATGACCCCCTCGACCCCACGGTGAGCGAGCACGCCGTCAGCCGCGTCACACTGCGCAAACTGCTGCTGGCCGGCCTGGACGACGTGGTCCGCTTCGGCAAGGAGTTCACCGGGTTCGCTCGGGCGGACGACGGGACGGTCACGGCGAAGTTCGCCGACGGCACCACCGCGACCGCCGACGTGCTCGTCGCGGCCGACGGCGCCAACTCCCGGGTGTGGGCGCAGCTCCACCCGGCGGCCGGCCGCATCGCACTGCCGGCGACGGCGGTCGCCGGCAAGGTGTTCCTCACCGAGGAGAACCGCCGGTGGCTGCCGGAGCGGCTGCTGGCCGGCAAGAACGTCTTCTGGCCGCGCAGTGACTTCCTGTTCACCGCGATCTTCCGCAGGCGCGAGGACCCTACGGCGATCATCGCCAGACTCGGCGACCGGATACGCGCGCTCGGGCTCGACCCGGAGCACCTGCTCGCGGACTCGCGTGACGACGACTATGTCCTGTGGGCGTTCATCACGCACCGCGACTCCCTCCCGGCGAGCTTCGCGTCGAAGGCTCAGGACGATCCGGCCGCGGTGCGGGAGTTGCTGGCCGAGCGGACGGCCGGATGGCATCCCGACCTGCGCCGCCTCGTCACCGCCTCGACCCCGGACACCTTGTACCAGACCGGGTTCAGCGCCGCCGAACCGCTCGGCCAGTGGGAGACCGGCAACGTCACCGGGCTCGGAGACGCCGTCCACCACATGCCCCCGGTCGGCGGGCTCGGCGGCAACACGGCGCTGCGCGACGCGCACCGGCTCTGCGCCGCGCTCACCGCGGCCGACCGCGGCGAGGAGCCGTTGCCGCGGGCGTTGCGCGCGTACGAGGCGGACATGCTGCGCTACGGGTTCGAGACGGTCCGCGAGGTCGTACGCAACACCGAAGGCGCGATCACCAGAAGCGCGCTGAAGCGATCAGCGGCTCGATGGTTCTTCCGCACCTGCGGAGCCGTCCCGCCGCTCGGCCGCGCGGTGTTCGGGGAACGCTGAGCCTGTCCGACCAGCCGTGGCCGATGCTGATCAGCGTGGGCGGCTGAGGGCGGCCTCCGCCAGATCCGTCCATTTCTCGGCCGAGGAGTGGGGCACGACCACCCAGTCCTTCATCTCCCTGCCCTGGCCCGAGGGGTCGAACAGAGAGGCCCCGGCCAGCTGGAGCGCGGTCGCGTGCTCGGGCGTATCCCTGACCAGCCGGAACACCATCGCGCCGTCGCGCTGCAGGCTCGCGAACACCTTCCCCGCCTGATCTTTGAGCGCGGGACTCCCCATCATCCTGGAGATCCGTACACCCAGGTCGGCCAGCTCGGCGCCGACCTGCTGGAAATCCTCTTCTGCGCTCATCGTCAGTCGGGTTCCAAACTCCATGGCGTCGTGGCCGGGGCTCTTCCCGCGTGACGCGATCGCCACGGCCCCGCCTTCCGGCGGCACGGCGATCAGGGTAGTCGTCCTGACGACACCGATCAAGGTCGGATGAGGGGTGCCGCTGTGGCGGGCGTGCTTCGCCCCTGTGGAAGCACGCCCCGCCGTTCGCTGGACTCAGCCCGCCGCGCAGTGCATCTTCTTGTTCAGCGACGCCACCTGCTCGGGGGACAGCGGTGCGTCGCCGACGGCGAGGGAGGCCATGCCGTATTTGCTCAGATGGCCGCCGGTCACGTACATGGAGTCGGGCACCGACGCCCTGACCTGCGACTCCGTGCCCTGCGTGGCTTGGTCGAGGAGCACGTACCCGTCGATGCCCAGCCCGCGCTCCTTCAACAGCGCCCGTACCTCGCTCACGGGCTTGTTGTAGAAGGGCACGCAGTGCAGGGGTTCACCAGGCGAATCAAGGCCCGCGACGATCTGGTACTCCTCGCCGGGACGGGCTTCGCGGCCGAGCGTGATCATCGCCGAGCCGGCGAAGTCCTTGGCGATGGTGATGCCGATCGGGCAGTCGCGGTCCAGGCCGCACTGTTCTGGCCGGTCGATGGTCTTGATCTCGTCCTGTGGCCCGCTCGTGCCCGGGTCGATCTCGCCGACGAAGCTCGGCGTGGCGGGTACGAGATCCAGCGAGATGTCGAGACCGGCTCCCCGCAGCTGGCTCTCGTACACCTTCGGGTTGGCGTTCAGGTCCTTGACCTCGATGACGTAGTGGTCGCCCTCCTCCTTGATGTCGAGCGCGGAGGCGGGCGCGGGGGTCAGGACCGAAGGGATCGCCCAGGCCGCCGAGATGACCGCCGCGGCGATCGGGAGCGCGAGGAGTGGGCGCCATCTCCTGCGGGTGACGGCTGTGGGCGCGGGCTCCGCGTCCATGATCGCGTTCATCGTCTCCCGTGCGACCGGGGTCAGGCCGGGGCCGGGGGCGGGGGTGAGGGTTCTGATGGCTTCGTCGACGTTGGTGTTCACGTGCTCTCCTTCGCGAGCTTGACGGCTCGCGAGCCGTACCTGTTGAGATCGACGACATTGATGGCGGCCAGTTCGGTCGCGAAACGCTTGCGGGCGCGGTGCAGGCGCTGCCGTACGGCCATGCGCGTGCAGCCCAGAACCTTGGCGATCTCGGCGTTGCCGAGCCCCTCCCAACCGACGAGAGACAGCAGTTCCCTGTCGTCCTCGGACAGGCGCATGAAGGCCTCGCGCGTCGCCCCGGGAGCCTGGCCGACCTCCGAGTCGAGCCAGACGGCGTGCTCTTCGCTCAGGCGCGACGTCAAGGCCGTCCTGCGCGACTCGCCCCGGCGGTGGTTGGCCAGGGTGCGCCTGGCCACGCCGTACAGCCAGAGTCTGGCTTTGTCGCCGGGCGGCACCTGGTCGAGCCGCCGCCATGCCGTCGTGAACGTCTCGGCGATCACGTCGGCGGTGTCGTCGGCGTGGTCGGTACGTCGCCGGACGTAGGCGGAGACGGCCGCGTAGTGCTCCGTATAGAGCGCCTCGAAACGCCGCCGAGGCTCCGCTGCTCCCACGTCGTCGTCCTTCCGATAAGGCAATGTCACATGAGAGTAGGTGTCCGGATATTTCCTCCTGTGACAGGACAGCCGGCCCAAGATCGAGCAGCCCTCTAACATGACAAAGTGAGGGAAATCGTGACATATGTCGAGATGGTGACAGCGGGCCAGCTGAACGCGGGCGAGGTTGTGCCGGGCCTCGCCCTGGAGCCCTTGGACCGCGGCTCATCGCTGGTCATCGACCTGCAGGCCAGAATCGGCGCGCCGTACGGCTGGGCGAGCGCGCGGCGAAGCGAACAGGAATGGTCCACGTGGTTCGCCCGGCACCCCGCGCGGATGTTCTGGCTGCTCTCCCTCGACGGCGAACCGGTGGGCATGGCCGCCTACGACGTCCACCCCGGAGAGGAGGTCGAGATCGAGACCTTCGGGCTGCTTCCCGAGTTCACCGGCAAGAATCTGGGCGGATACGCGCTGACGCTGACCATAGAGCGCGCATGGCGGTTGACCCCCTCCGTGAGGCGGGTCTGGCTGCACACCTCCAGCCTGGACCACCCCCATGCGCTGCCCAACTACCATCGGCGCGGATTTCACACATACAAGACCGAGGTCGGCGAGCGCGGCTGATCACGGACCATGTGGCGCCGCGTGGCGGGCGTGGACTCAGCGCTCGACGGCCAGCCGTACCCCCAGACCGATGAAGATGCCTCCCGTGGCGATGTCCACGCGGCGGCGGGCGGCGGCCCTGCGGCGCAGCCAGCCGCCGATCCGACCGGCGAGCACTCCGACCGCGCCGTCGACCACGAACTCCAGCGCGATGAGAATGGCGCCGAGGATGGCGAACTGCAGCCACACCTGGCCCAGCTGCGGGTTGATGAACTGGGGGAGGAACGCGATGGTGAAGGTGACCATCTTCGGGTTCAGCAGATTGGTCAGCAGGCCGCTGGTGAACGCCCGGCGGCCCGACATCCTTCCTCCGGCCTCCACGGGCATCTCGCTGTCGAGACCCTTGCGGTTTCGGAGCATCTGCACCCCGAGGTAGATCAAGTACGCGGCTCCGACGATCCGTACCACGGTGAAGGCCACCGGCACCGCCTGGAAGAGAGCCGCCAGTCCCGCGGCCGCCACGGCGACGTGGACGGCCTCGCTCGTGGCCACCCCCGCCGTGGCCAGCAGGCCGGCACGCGGACCGCCGCGCATTCCGCAGCCCAGGATGAACAGCATGTCGGGCCCAGGAGTGATCATGGCGACGATCGTGGTCAGGGTGAACAGCACAAGCAGGTGCGAGTCAATCGGCATGAGTGAATTATCCCAAATGTCCAGACCGCACCCGCAAGCTGGCTTGACGGTTGGGCGCAAGAGTGATGAGATCCGTCGTCAGCGTCGCGGTGTACCCGGCAAGCAGACCGCCGAGGGCATGGAGGCGCTGAAACCATGGGAATGACCTTTGGTGACATCCAACGAGCGCCTGGCGGCGTTCGGTAATCAGTTGATCGAAGTGCACCTCTGGCTCCGCGAGGAGCTGGCAGAGCTGCGTGAAGACATCGATGCCTATTTCGCCGGCGGCCCGCGCCTGCGCGAACTCCGGGCCCACTGCCTGACCTTCTGCTCAGCGCTGACCCGGCACCACACCGGCGAGGACGACCTCGCCTTCCCCGAAGTCGCCGAGCAGTTTCCCGAACTGCGCCCGGTGCTGGAGGAGTTGCGCCGCGACCACCAGCTGGTCGAAGACTCCCTGCGACGGCTTGAGGCACTCGTCGCCGGGCTGGACGGGGAGACGAACCCCGTCGACGTCAGGCGCGAGATGGACAGCCTGGCCGCGCTGATGGAGACGCACTTCGTCTACGAGGAGAAGCGCATCGTCTCGGCGCTCAACGAGCTGAACGTACCGGGCTGGGACCGCTCCCGGCCCGCGTTCCTGCTCACCGACGACGCGGAGCGCTGACCGGCCGGCCGCGGGGCTCTGCGATACATTCGGCCGCAGCCGAATCCAAGGAGCCCCGCGCATGCTCACGCTGGCGTTCTCCGCCTATGATCTGTCC
The DNA here is from genome assembly GCF_019396345.1 of Nonomuraea guangzhouensis. Taxonomy (GTDB): domain Bacteria; phylum Actinomycetota; class Actinomycetes; order Streptosporangiales; family Streptosporangiaceae; genus Nonomuraea; species Nonomuraea guangzhouensis. The sequence goes on from NZ_JAHKRM010000014.1 coordinate 16,571, forward strand.
TTTCTCAGGTTCGCCTTCTCCCCGCTGCGGGAGGTCGCCGCCAGCATCCACGCGCTCCGCACACCCGCCCGGCGCGCCCTGCATCTGCCCTGGTTCAAGCAGGTACGCCCGCAGCTCGGCAGTGACCTCGGACCGCTGCTCGACCTCATCACCGGCGGGGGCTACATCCCCGACTTCCTCTGTCCCGTCCCCACCGGTCCGACTCCGGACCTGGCGGGGGAGCTGGCGGTGTTACGCGCCACCCCCCACGAGGTCATCCGGGCCGACCTCGACCGCATGGCGAGTGAGCTCGGCCCTCTTACCGGCTGCGCCGCTGAGCTGCACCAGGATCCGGCTGCGGGCCTCGACCGGCTGGTGCTCGCCATCGAGACCTACTGGCAGCTCGCCTTCGCCCCGCACTGGCCACGCATGCGCAACCTCCTCGAAGGAGACCTGCTCTATCGCACCAGGCAGTACGCCGAACACGGCCCCGCCGGGGTGTTCGCGGACATGCACTCGACCATCCGCTGGGAGGGCCGCGACCTGCACCTGGAACAGCGCCCCGAGGAGATGTCCCGGGTGCTGGCCGGCGAGGGGCTGCTGCTGGCCGCGTCCATCTTCGTCTGGCCCGGCCTGTTCTACCGCACCGACTCACCCGGCCAGCCGATCATCACCTATCCGGTGCGCGCCATCGCCACCCTGTGGGAGCGCGGCACCGCGCCCGCGCCCGACGCGCTGGCCGCCGTCATCGGCCGCTCCCGAGCCCTGCTGCTCACCGAACTGGACGCACCGGCCTCCACCACCGACCTGTCCCGCCGTACCGGCCTGTCGCCCGCGAACGTCTCCGAGCAGCTCACCCTGCTGCGGTCGGCCGGCCTGGTCACCAAGCACCGCGTCGGCCGGGCCATGCTCTACGTGCGCACACCCCGCGCCCACGCGCTGATGGACGGTTGATTCGGCGGGGGCCGAATGTGTCGCCTCACCCAGCAGGGCCCCCGCACCATGCTGGCATGACGATCACGGCTCCCGCCCGCCCCACCCTGCCCAAGGTGTTCTGGCTGCTGTTCTCCGGCCAACTGGTCAACCGGTTCGGCGGGGTCGTGCTGCCGTTCCTGGTGTTCTACCTGACCGGCCGGGGGTACGCGGCCGCGCAGATCGCCGCCGTCGTCTCGGCGTACGGGCTGGGTGGCCTGGGCGGGCAACCTCTGGGCGGGTACCTGGCCGATCGGTTCGGCCGCCGCCTCACCCTGATCGGCGGCCTGCTGGCCACCGCGACCTGCCTGATCCTCATCGGCGTCGCCGGCAGCCTGGGCTGGCTCATGGCGTCGGCCCTGGCCATGGGACTGGCCGGCGACGTCTACCGGCCCGCCGCCTCGGCGCTGGTCGCCGAGACCACCCCGCCGCACCTGCGGGCCAAGGCGTTCGGGCTCATGCACTGGGCGGTCAACGTCGGCACCGCCGCCGCCGGCGCCATCGCCGGCCTGCTGCTCGCCCACGGGTTCTGGCTCCTGGTGATCCTGGACGTCGCTACGAGCGTCGCGTTCGCCGTGATCGTGTACGTCGGCATCCCACGCAGCCACGACAGGGCCGCGCCCAAGCCCGCGCGCAACGGGTACGCGATCGCGGCCCGCGACCGGGTGCTGATGGCCGCGCTGGTCTTCCTGCTGATCGGCCTGATCCTGTACGCGCAGGCCTCGTACGCGCTGCCCCTGGCGCTGGCCGCCGACGGACTCCCGGCCTCCTTGTACGGGCTGCTCATCACCGTCAACGGCGCCATCGTGGTGATCTTCCAGCCGCTGTTCATCACCTGGCTGTCCCGGCTGCCCCGCCTGCCGGTCCTCGGCGTCTCCATGACCGTGGTGGGCGTCGGCCTCGCGCTGACCGGCGTGGCCAGTGAGCCCTGGCACTACGTGGCCACGGTGGTGCTGTGGTCGATCGGCGAGATCGGCATGGCGGGCTTCGAGGCGGCCCTGATCGCCGACCTCACCCCCGACGGCGCACACGGCACCTACCAGGCACTGTACGGCTGGACCACCGCCATCGCCCGCTTCGCCGGGCCGGCCGTCGGCGCCGTCCTGTTCCAGGCGCACATGTTGTGGTGGGCCTGCGCCGCGACGGGCATCCTGTGCGCGCTGTTCGCCTTCACCCTGATGCCGGCCGTCGCCCGCCGGTCGAACTGACCACCGCCTATTTGTCGCACAGCTGGGTCAGCGCAGCCACCGTAGAGCCGCGTCGGCGCAGTCCTCGGGGCTGGTGTTGAAGGCGATCGCCGCATGAGGCGAGTGCTGCCGGACCAGGTTGACCACCTTCTCGAAGAATTCGAGGTACGGCTCGTGCTTGCGGATGCCGCCCCCGATCACCACGCACGCGTAGTCCTCGCGGGTCAGGGCCGCCACGATCGCACCTTCGGGGTTCTTGCCGAGCACCACCAGGCACCAGTCGGCCTCGATACCGAGGTCGTCGAAACGGGCCCGACCGCGTGCCATCGCCGCCCGGACCGGCTCCGGGTCCCAGCCCTGGATCTCGGCGGGATCGAGACCGATCACAAGTACTCGTGCCACTGCCACGCGTCCTCCCTCTCGGCGCCACGTTAGCCCGATCTTGCCACGCGCTCCCGCCGACCATCTCCGCCTAATAGGGTGGGGCGTCCGTGGTGTGACGACAGCATGGCGACACAGTGAGCGGTAGCCGAACGATTCACCTGTGACCATGATGTCGTCGGTACCAGCGCGCCTGAGGCAGCAAAGGAAGACCAGTGAGCACTGGCACCCCTCGCCCCACGGTCGGCGCCGTGGTGCTGACCATGAACGACCGGCCCGACGAGTTCTCCGTCGCCATGCACTCCCTGCTCGCCCAGCAAGGCGTCGAGCTGGACATCGTGGTGGTCGGCAACGGCTGCACGCCGGAGCAGGTGCCGGGCGGCGTGCGGACCGTCGAGCTGCCGACGAACGTGGGCATTCCCGAGGGACGCAACGTGGGCGCCGCCAACGTGAAGGGCGACCTGATCTTCTTCTTCGACAACGACGCCGTGCTCCCCGCCCCCGACGCGCTGCTCCGCCTAGCGGCGGAGTTCGCCCGCGACCCGCGCCGCGCCTACGTCCAGCCGCGCATCGCCGACCCGGTCACCGGCCGCACCCTGCGGCGCTGGGTGCCCCGCCTGCGCGTCTCTCGTCCCGACCGGGCTGGCACCGTGACCGTCATGGCTGAGGGCGTCGTCATGGTCCGCCGCGACCTGTTCGAGGCCGTCGGCGGATGGCCTGGCCATTTCTTCCTCTTTCACGAGGGGATCGACCTGGCCTGGCGGCTGTGGGACCGCGGGTCCATCGGCCACTACGCGCCCGATGTCATCGTTCATCACCCAGCCACCGACCCGGCCCGCCATACGAACTTCTACCGTCTCAACGCCCGCAACCGGGTCTGGCTGGCACTCCGCAACCTGCCCGCCCCGCTGATCCCCCTCAACCTCGCCACCTGGGCCCTGACGACCCTGTGGCGCTTCCGGGATCCCGCGGCGTTACGCGCTTCCCTCGCCGGACTCGCCGAGGGACTGCGCGGAGGGCACGGCGCCCGCACACCGATGCGCTGGTCCACGGTGGCCCGGCTGGCCCGGGCGGGACGGCCCCCCGTCTGCTGATGACCACTCGACAGCCGTCGACTTACCGGGCGGTGTGGCTCAGGATCCGCTGGAAGATCTCGGCGAGGCGGCTCAGGTCTTCCGGCGCGCAGCCGGCGAACGGGGTTTGGGCGAGCGTCACCTCGATGACCCGCTCGCGTACCCGCCGACCCTGCTCGGTCAGCACGACCACCCTCGAACGCCGGTCGCCGGGGTCCACGGCACGCTCGACGTACCCACGATCGGCCAGCTGGTTGACGACGAAACTGAGATTGGGCGCGTTGCAGAACAGCCGGCCCGCCAGCATCCTCATCGACGGCGCGGGCTCCCCGGGATCGATCGCCCACAGGGCCTGCGCCGTCGCGTGCGTGAGCCGGAGCTCCTCCAGTGCCTTGGCGATGCGGTCGCTGGTCAGCATGAAGACCTCGTGACCGGCCCGCACCACCTGCTCCAGCGCCTGGTTCGTCATACCTGGAGGATAGCAGTTTGTTTCGAGGCTCGAAGCTGTTAGTCTGCTTTTGGTTTGAGACTCGAAGTAAATGAGGTGGGGGATGGTCATGTACAGGTACCGCGGTGTCACCGCGCTCGTCACTGGCGCATCCAAGGGACTCGGCGCGGCCTACGCGCACGAACTCGCGCGGCGAGGCGCTCATCTCGTGCTCGTGGCCCGCTCCGGCGACGCGCTGCGCCGGGTCGCCGACGAGATCCGCGAGGCGCACCAGGTCGACGTGCACCCCGTGACGGCCGATCTCACCGCGCCCGACGGGGTGACGGGCCTGATCGCGGAGCTGGACCGGCGGGGCCACACCGTCGATCTGCTGGTCAACAACGCGGGCGCGGGTGCCGTCGGCCCGTTCCTGAGCAGTTCGCTCCAGCGGAACGTCAGCTCCGTCGAGTTGAACGTGACCGCCCTGATGAGCCTGACCCACGTGCTCGGCGGCCGCATGGCCGAAAGGGGACACGGTGGGATCATCAACGTGGCCTCCACGGCCGCCTTCCAGTCGATGCCGTACCAGGCCAGCTACGCGGCGACGAAGGCGTTCGTGCTGTCGTTCACCGAGTCGCTCGCCGAGGAGCTTCGCGGCACTGGAGTACGCGTCATGGGAGCCCACCCCGGAGCCACCGCCACGGGGTTCTTCGACGGCACCACCGCCACCATGAATCCGGCGTTCATCGATGCGCCGGAAGGGGTCGCGGTCAAGACCCTCGACGCCTTCGCCAGGGGCGCGGTCAACTCCTATCCGGGGCGGGCGGTCAACAGGGTGGCGTCGTGGGTTCCTCGCGTACTGCCCCGCACCACGGTCACCCGGCTGACCGGGCAGCTGAACCGGAGACTGGGTCTGCACCGGGCCCACGACCTCGGGTGATCAGAGGGTGGCGTGCAGGTGGCGGGCGACGTTGTCCACGGATTCGGTGACCGTGGGCTCGGTGTCGTAGAAGTCGAACTGGCCGCGGCCCTCCAGCCAGACCAGCTCCCTGGCCCCGGTCAGCCGGTCGGCGAACCGGCGCGCGCCCACCGGGATCCCGGCGCTCTCGCTGTGCACGATGAGCACGGGCGCGGTGATGCGGTCCGCTGACGGTTGCGGCTCGAAGGTCAGCCATTCGGCCCAGGCCATGGTCGCCCACCTGTTCCCCCACTCGGGGATGGCGCCCCGGGTGGGGTCCAGGTAGTAGGCGTACGGGCCGAACATCGCGGCCGTGGAGTCGGTCTCGCTGACTCCGAGCACGTACTCGACCTCGCCGGTCGCCTCGAAGTGCGCGCGGGCCTTCTGCCCTGCCGCCAACCGCGCCGCGAAGGCCTCCTCGCCGCCCAGGGCGAGCCGCATCAACTCGCCGTCCTGCAGGCCGGGCGCGACCAGCGCCAGCGAGGCGATCCGCGGATCGTCGGCGGCGGCCACCGCGGCGAACGCGCCACCGGCGCAGATGCCCAGCGCGCCCATCCGGGCCGGCGCCACCCGGTCCAGGGAGGAGAGGTAGCCGACGGCGTGGCTCAGGTCCCTGACCTTCAGCGAAGGCGACTCCACGTCACGCGGCTCACCGCCCGACTCGCCGAACCCGGTGAAGTCGAAGGCCAGCGCGGCGAGACCGCGCTCGGCCAGGCGCCGCGCGTACAGCCCGGCCATCTGCTCCTTCACCGAGGTCCACGCCCCTGCCACCACGACCGCGGGCAGTCCGCGGTCGGCCGTGGCGGGCAGGTGCAGGTGCCCGGCGAGGGTGATGCCGTCGGCGTCGAAGGTCACTTTTTCCACAGTGGTCTCTGTCATGTGGACAACGGTGCCGGACCTCGACTGCCAACCGACTGCCAGAGCATCGCCCGTACGTCCTCCGCCTCGGGAACGTCGAGCCGCTCGAAGATCTCCAACGCCTCCCGCAGCCGGGCCCGGCCGCTCTCCTCCTGGTCCAGCAGAGACAGCGCCTTGCCGAGTGTGGTCAGCGCCCGAGCCTGTTCCCAGGCGGCGTCGATCTCGACGTTCACCGCCACGGCCTCTTCCGCTCGTACCCTGGCCTCGTCGAACAGGCCCGCCGCCAGATGGCATTCGGCCAGCCGGAACAGGGCGCCGCCCTCCATCAGGCGATCACCGGCGGCCCGGTGCCGGGTCAGCGACTCCGCCCAGGCCTCGGCCGCCTCGTCGCACCGGCCGACCCCGTGCAGCACGATGCCGAGGTCGTACAGCCGGGTGCCGAGATCCCGCGAGCGCCGCGTCTCCCGTACCAGCTTCACGCCCTGCCTGGCCAGGTCGACGGCCTCGTCCTGCCGGTCCAGCGCCAGGCAGGCCCGGGACAGGATCCCCAGGGCCGCTCCTACTCCGGCCACATCGCCCAGCTCGCGATGGAGGGGGAGCGCCTCGGTGAGATGACCGATGGCGGCCTCGTAGTCACGCCGGATCATCGCGGCGGCGCCGAGCACTTGCAGGTTCTCCACCACGATCACCGGGTCGTCCATCGCCCGGCCCAGCGCGAGGGCCGCCGTTCCTTCCTCGACCCCCTCATTGAGTGAGCGCTGGAAGATGAGCATCGCCGCCACAGCCGTACGGGCCAGGCCGTGGCTGCGCCGGTCGCCTCGCTCGGCCGCGGCCTGTGCGATCGTCTGGGCGATCTGCCGGATCTGCTCCCATCGCAGGTGCACCCGCGCCACGTACAGCAGCACGTACAGCAGATCCGCCACGGCCGGATCGGACGCGGCCTGCAGCGTCGTGTGGAACAGGTTGGCCACCTCGGCGTCCAGCCACCCCTCCACCGCCGGATGGCCGGCGAAGGCCAGGCCGGGCGAGACGGTGGGCGACTGCCGGGCGGTCGAGAGCGCGTCCGGCTCCAGCACGGACTGCGCGCTTCTGGCGGTGGCCAGGTAGAAGTCGACGAGCCGGTGCAACGCCGCGTCCCGGTCCTGCTCGGGAAGTCCGCGAGCGTACAGTTTGAGCAGGTCGTGGTAGCGGTAGCGGCCCGGACTCGGCGCCTCCAGCAGCCCGGCGTCCGCCAGCGACTCGCACAGGTCCTCCGCCGCCCAGTCCTCCAGATCCAGTACGGCCGCCGCCGCGGCCACCGAGAAGTCGTCGCCATCGGGTACGGCCAGCAGCCGGAACGCCCTGGCCTGGCCGACGTCCAACTGGCCGTACCCCAGGGAGAAGGTGGCCTCCATCGCCAGGTCGCCAGTGCGTAGCTCGGCTAATCGGCGGCGCTGGTCGGCGAGCCGGACGACCAGCGAGGCGATGGTCCACCCCGGCCGGGCCGCCAGCCTGGAGGCGGCGATGCGGACCGCGAGCGGCAGGCAGGCGCAGGCGGCGACCACCTGCTCGGCGGCCTGGCGTTCGGCGGCGACGCGGGCGGTCCCGACGATGCGGGTGAACAACTCCAGCGCCTCGCCGCTCGTGAGCGCCGCCAGATCGATCATCCGGTCGGCGTTCAGACCGATCAGCCGGGCCCGGCTGGTGATGACGACCCCGCTGGCGGTCGCACCCGGCAGCAGCGGACGGACCTGGTCGGCGTCGGCCGCGTTGTCCAGGACGACCAGCATCCGCAGGTTCGCCAGCGTGGTGCGATAGAGCGCGGCCCGCTCTTCCAGGTCCTCGGGGATGCTGTCACCGGAGACGCCCAGCGCGCGCAGGAACGCCGCGAGCACGGCCGCCGGCGCCAGCGGGGCCGCCTCGACACCGCGCAGGTCCACGTACAGCTGCCCGTCGGGATAGCGGTCGCGGACCAGATGGGCCACGTGGACGGCCAGCGCGGTCTTGCCGACGCCACCGATGCCCGACACCGAGGAGATCACCAGGCTCGCGCCCTCGTGCAGCAGGCCGGTCAGCTCCCCGACCAGCGCCTGCCGTCCGGTGAAATCGACGACGTCGGCGGGCAACTGGGCGGGAGCCGTACGGGCAGGCGCCTGAACAGGAGCGGCCAGTGCCGGGTCGGCGCGCAGTATCGCCTGGTGGAGGGCGGTGAGGTCGGGACCGGGATCGACGCCGAGCTCGTCGGCGAGCAACACGCGGGTGGCGGCGTGGACCGCCAGCGCCTCGGCCTGGCGTCCGGACCGGTACAGCGCGAGCATCAACAGCCCCCGCAGGCGTTCCCGCAACGGGAACTCCTCGGACAACGATGTCAGCTCCGCGACCAGCCGCTGGTGACGACCCAGCTCCAGGTCCAGCTCCAGCCGGTGTTCCAGGGCCAGCAGCCGCCGTTCGGTCAGCCGGGCTCGATGAGCCTCGGCCTGCGGCCCAGGCAGCCCCAGCAACGGAACGCCGGACCACAGCGCGAGCGCCTCGGACAGCAGGTCCCTGGCTCGGCTCAGCTCTCCGGCGGCCCGGGCCTTGTCGGCCGCCTCCACCCGTTCCTCGAACACCGCGGCGTCCAACGCGCCCGGCGGAAGCCGCAGCGCATAGCCGCCGGAGACCGTGGTCAGCACCTTCCAGGGCGACCCGTCCGGCTCCAGAACCGGCCGCAACCGCGAGACCAGAATCCGCATCGCGTGCGTCGGCCGCGCGGGCGGCGCCTGACCCCACAGCCCGTCCACGATCGCCTCATCGGACAGTGCGCGGCCCTGGCGCAGCAGTAACAGCGCCAGCAACGCCTGCTGCTGCGGGCGACCGAGATCCAGCGGCTCCTCGCCTCGCCAGCCCCGCAACGGCCCCAACACGGCGAACCGCAGGTCCATGGTCATCAGCTCTCCTCCGAAGGGCAGATTAGGCCATGGACCTCAACCGGTGTCGTTGGGCTATTTCCCGGGGCAGATCACCGCTTGCTCAGGGTCGCCAGCGCGCAGGCCAGACCGGCGAGGCGAGCACCGTTTCCAGCCCTGAGCCGGTTCAGGGCATGCCAGGTCGCTCCTCATGGTGCCGGTGGTGTGAGAGATTATAAGGATTCGTGAAGGTCTCACCGATGCATGGGGAGTGCCGTAGGTGAAGTCACGGGCGGCCGGTGGGGCCACCAGGCGCCAGGCCATGGCGGAGCATGTCCTGCGGCAGGGCTCGGCCTCGATGACGGAGCTCGCCGAGACGTTCGGTGTGAGTGTGATGACCGTCCATCGTGACCTGGATCTGCTGGAGAGCCAGGGCATGGTGCGGAAATACCGCGGTGGCGCGAGTGCCCAGGCGTCCAGCATCTTCGAGAGCAACATCGCCTACCGCAAGACCGCCCAGACGGCGGAGAAGGAGGCGATCGCCCGGCACGTGGTGGGGCTGATCGAGCCGGGCAGTTCGGTCATGCTCGACGACTCCACGACCGCGCTGGCCGTCGCCCGCCATCTTGACGAGGCGGCTCCGCTGACCGTGGTGACGAACTTCCTGGAGGCGATCAAGCTGCTCGCCCCCATGCCGGGCATCCGGCTCATGGCGCTCGGCGGCGAGTACTACCCGACGCACGACTCCTTCCTGGGCGTGGCCTGTGTCGACGCGGTCGAGGCGATGAACACCGACACCGTGGTCGTCTCCACCTCGGCCATCTCCGACCGGCACGCCTTCCATCAGGAGCAGGAGATCGTGCTGGTCAAGCGGGCCATGGTGGCCGCGGGCACGCGCTGCATCCTGGCGGTCGACCACACGAAGCTCGACCGGGTGGCCTTGCACAGGGTCGCTCCTCTCGACGCCTTCGACGTCATCGTGGTCGATTCGAACGCGCCTCCCGAGGCCGTACAACGGCTCCGCGATCGGCATCACCGGGTCGACATCGCCCAGGTCGGCGAGGCGTAGGGCGGGAGGAGGGCACGGGGGGCTCACCCTCCTCCCGGAGATGGGCTACGGGAGTGCGGTGCGGGGGAAGGCGAAGATGGTCCGGCCGCAGTTCAGTGGGGTGGCGGTTTCGGTGGCGCACTGGTTCTTGGTCCACTCGGTGAGCGACCAGACCAGGCCTGTGGCGTAGTCGTAGGTGAGCGACTCGGGGTGGAAGCCCCAGCACTCATATGCCGAGCTGTAGGGGTTGGTGCAGGTGTGGGATCTGCCGGTGGAGGTGTTCAGGGCCCACAGCTCGCCTCGTTCGTCCGCCCAGCTGTGCGAGACGTACCAGGTGCCGTTCCACGACAGCACTCCCTGCATGTTGCCGACCCGGGTGCGGTACGCCTGGGCCGCCGGGGTGTAGCCGCTGGCGTTGGCGCTCAGCAGGAAGTTCGGGCCGCCGAGGTTGTACCGGTAGACCCTGCCGTGCAGGGCGGGGTCGCTGAAGTACTCCACGGCGGTCAGGGAGTCGGGGCTGGTGCTGCGGTCCAGGGAGATGGAGGCGAAGCAGGGCACGCCCGTGTCGGTGCTCATGGTGCACGTGCCGCTGGCGTAGCTGTAGAAGCCGACCTCCGGCATCACGTACTGGTAGCCGTAGGCGGCGTACCCGCTGCTCGTCTTGCCGATGGCCGAGCTCGCATCGTTCACCTGCAGGATCTCCGACATGCTGAAGACCCTGATGCCGGTGGAGTTGGCGCCGGTCGCGCTGACGTACAGCTTGTCGCCGTACCACGCCATGCCGCCCATATGAGCTTTTGCCGGGCCGAAGGTGTTGTTGGAGTAGCTGGTGGCGTTCGAGTTGGTGGTGCCGTCCGTCGGCGCGACCAGGTAGACCCAGCGGTACTTCGGCGCCGAGGGGTTGGTGTAGTCGATGAAGGCGACCCTGGCGTCGTTGTTGCGGGCGTTCGCACCGCACTCGCCGGAGTTGCAGTAGTTCCAGCCGCTGATGATGGCCTTGTACGCGCCCCAGGTGCCGTCGTCGTCGGCGTCCCCGGAGGTGGTGAGGCTCTGCGGGATCCAGGTCGTGGTGCTCGCGTCACCGCTGTCCCAGCACCAGCTGACCGTGGCGGCGGGCTTGATCGGCAGCCCCGCGGCCTCGGTGCTGTCGCAGGTGCGCATGGGGTGGTTGGCGCTCGTCATGACGTCGGCGAAGTCGACCTGCGTGAGGCCCGACTGCGCCTTGAGAGTGCTCAGCCCGGTCGTCGGGTGCCAGATGACGCCGGCTCCGGAGACGGCGACGAGCGGGGTTCCGTAGGCGGAGTCGTTGACGGGGTCGGCCTGCGCCGCCGTGGCGGCGGCGAGCGGGGCGGCGGCTAGCAGGAGGATGGCGGCGATTCTGGCCACGGCTTTGGACAAGGGGCGTCCTCTCCATCCTGTTGAGAGGCGGACAGCAGAAAGCATGGAAGCCGGAGTGGCCGCACAGATAGCACTAAACACGTCTGAGTCGGACGAAATTGATGTCAATCCCGGTGGTTAAGGTGGCTGCTGTGATGGCCACCCCTCTGAAGTTGTCGCGCGGGCTGCTCTTCATCACCGACGGCTCGCCCGCCTACGCGCGCCGATACACGCACCAGGGCGTGGAGCCCGTGCACACGCACAGCTTCGTGGAGATCGCCGTCGTGGTCGCCGGGACGGCCGTCCACCTTTCCTCGTCGGGACGGCAGGAACTGCGGGCCGGGGACGTCGTCCTGCTGCGTCCGGGCGTCTGGCACGGGTACGAGGACTGCGCGCGGCTCGCCCTGTACAACTGCTGCATCGGCACCGACCTCCTCCGCAACGAGCTGTCCTGGACGCGCAAGGACCCCCGGCTGGGTTACCTGCTCTGGACCGGGCCGCACTCGTTGCAGCGCCGCGGCCTGCTGACCACTCACCTGGACGAAGTTGATCTCCGTACGTGCGTCGGCTACCTGGAGGCGCTCGACCGGCTGCGCGATCGCAGCATCCAGCAGCACCGGGCCGACGTCATCGGCTGGCTCTCGCTCTTCCTCGGGCACCTGTCCCGCACCGTCGACACCGGCCAGGACGAGGCGGCGGCCGACTGCTCGGTGACGCATCCGACGGTCATGCGGGTGGTGGGCATGGTGGAAGGCGACCTCGCCCACGACTGGACGCTGGCCGAGCTGGCCGGGGCTGTCGCGCTCAGCCCCGCCTACCTGGTGCGGCTCTTCAAGTCGGCCACCGGGTTGCCGCCGATGGCCTACTTGGGTCGGCTGCGGGTCGAGACGGCGGCCGACCTGCTGTTGCGTACTGATGAGCCGGTGACGTCGATCGCCCGGGCGGTGGGGTGGCCGGACCAGAGCCACTTCGCGCGCCGCTTCAAGGCGTATTTCGGGCTTAGTGCGACGACTTATCGGAACCGGTTTCGCACCTAGGTGGCTGGCCTACGTTCCCGCACTCCCCGCCGTACTTCGGCTGGGGTCCTTTTTGTGAGCGGGGGCGGTGGTTGCTGGGGTCCTTCTGTGGAGTGGGGATGGTGGTTGCTGGGGTCCTTTTGTGGAGCGGGGCGGCGATCGTTCGTGGTGCTGGTGGCGGAGCGGTATCTGTGGGAACGCGGCTAGCCGAGCAGTAGGCGGGCCGGACCGTGCAGGCCGGTCACCCGTTGTCCCGGGAAGACGAAGTGGGTGGGGCTGACCGCGTCGAGGTGTGGCGCCAGCGTGCCGTACACCTCGACCTCGACCGTGTTCTCACCGGCCCGCAGTGCCGCGCCGACGTCGAACCGGTACGGCGAGCACACCCTGATCCCGCACGAGTGACCGTTGACCCGCACCTCCGCGGTGCCGCGCACTCGGCCGAGGTCCATGAGGCCGGTGGCCGGGCGCTCGTCGAGACGTACGGTGCGGCGATAGCGGACGCCGCCGCTGTACTCCGGCAGGCCGGTTCGCTCCCAGTCGCCCAGCTCGATCGGGCCGGGGCCGGTCTCGATCTCGATCGGTCCGGTGAGGATGGCGCCGCCGGTGTGCCCGGCCTCGGTCACCACCCTCAGCAGGGCCTCGCGCGGCCCGGCCCGCCCGTCGAGGGACGTCTCCAGACAGCCGGAGCCCTCCGCCACCCTCTTCCCGTCGACCAGCAGCTCGGCGGCGCCGCGCAACGGCACCCGCAGGGCGGTCGCGCCCGGTGGGACCTCGAAGCGCAGCCACTCGACGCGCCCCGCCGTACCCTCCTCCGCCAGCACGACCGGCAGAACGACCGGCGACGCGACCGGTTCGTCCCCTGACAGCCAGGCGGTGCCGGGGAGCGGGTGCGGGCGGCGCGGCAGGTGTAGGGCGGCGGGGTCGTGGTACTGCGTCCTGCGGGTCTCGGCCGGGGCGCGCTCGCCGTCATGCGTCGCCCACCAGCCGGGCCCGGAGGTGACGCAGCCGTCGACCAGGACCGGCTCGGCGCCGTCTCCCACGCGGATGGTCACCTCGTTCGCGCCGGGCCGCAGCACTCCGGCCAGGTTGTAGCGGCGTACCCGGGGCTTGCGCTCGTCGGCGTACGGGTCGAAGCCGCCCTGCCGCCCCATCTCCACCCCGTTGACCAGCACCTGGCAGGCCGTCATCGAGGCCACCTGGAGCAGCGTGCCCTTCGGCGTGAACGAAGCGGTCAGCTCGGCCGGCCCCGCCGGGCCGGTGATCCATTCCGGGCGCAGGTAGTGCTCGGGGCTGGCCACGACGGCGACGTGCGCGCGCAGCCACTCGTCGTCCTCGGGCACCAGCCGGACCTCCAGCAGGTGGCTGCCGGGCGAGAGCGGCCGGCGGGCGAGCGCCAGGTAGCCCCTGTCGTCCAGCTCGACGTCATGGCCGTCGACCCGCACCGCCTTGGCGGCTGCCGCGCCGATCGCGAGGAACCCGTGCTCCGGCACGGTCAGCTCGGCCCTGAACCAGGCGCTCTTCCCCATGGCCACCTCGCCGAAGTCCAGGAACTCCTCCGGCACGTGACCCTTGGGCCCGAGCGTCCGGCGGTGGATGGGGTCCTTCCTGATGCCACGCGAGGTTGAGAACACCGCGGGCCGCCACTCGCCGCCGTCGACCCGTGAGCTGCCGTGCGAGCCGTACGTCGCGTACGCGGGCCGCCACTTCAGGCTGTTCACGCGGTGCTCGACCTCCCAGCGGTGCAGGACCGGTCCGGAGTGGCCGAGGTCGCCCCAGGTGTCGTCCAGCGTGGGTACGAGCTCCATCTCCCAGCCGGAGCCGAGGTCGAGCTCCCGCGTGGGGGGCGCGGCCGGTTCGGGCGTCGCCGCCTGCTCGCCGGTCTCGCCGGTCTCGCTGGTCTCGCCGGTGAAGACGAGCAGTGCGGCGGGACCGGCGTCGAACGGCACGACGACCTCGGTGTGCTCGCCGTCCACCGTGTACGGCAACGCGCGCACACCACCCCCGAACGGGTCCACCAGCAGTGGCGTCCCCGAGACGCCGTGCACCCGCACCGGCATCTCGGCGGCGTACCGGCCGGGGTCGAAGTCGATGGTGGCCGAGTCCCAGCCCTGGTCGGTGCCGCGGTCGTCGGGCCGTTCGACCGACACCCGGCTCGCCATGGGGAAGGTGGCCTGAAGGTAGACGATGGTGGTGCCGTCGAACTCCCGTACCAGCGGGGGGACCGGCGCCTCGACCCGGCGCAGCGGCGACAGCAGCGGGCCGAGGTCGGCCGTCGTCGCGGCGAAGCGGACCCGCGAGCGCAGCGGGCCCTCGGGGCGCGCGCCGACGGCGACGACCAGCCCGCCTTCGTCGACGAACGCCACGAGCGCCTCCTCCGTGGCCGGATCGAGCGTGACGCACGCGGGCAGCACGATCGCGGCATAGGACTCGTCCGCGACCGCCAGCCGCGTCCGTGCCGTAGAGTTCACGCCCGCGCCGGAGTGGGCCGTGGTGGGTCGGATGGTGGCTCGCTGGAGTGAGTCGTCGTCGATCACGTCGGCGTCCAGGCCGAGCCGGTCCAGGGCGCCGGGCCGCATCCGGAACCACGCCATCTCGCCCACGATCTCGCGGTAGACCTCCTGCGCCCGCGCGGCCTCCGCCGCCACGCCGTCGAGCCGCGTGCTCGCCTGGGCGGTCGCGGTGGGCATGAGAACCGCCAGGTCGCAGGCGTGCCGGCCCAGCGACAGGATCGCGCACAGCCGGGTGACGGCGTCGGCGAAGACGCGGTGGTGCCGCCAGTACGGCTGGCGCCAGTCCGTGGACGGCGGCGCCCACTCCCACCACCCGGCCTTGGTCGTGTAGTAGACGGCGTGCGGGTTGTAGAGCGTGGCTCCGGCCCGCAGCCAGGGGAGCAGCCAGTCGAAGGTCTCCTCCAGCGTGCCGCCCCAGCCGCTGGAGTGGAACGCCTCGATCCAGGTGCGCGGCCGGTCGTACAGGTGGGCCAGCGAGGAGTGCACCCGCGCGTCACCGTGATGGTCGGAGCCCGGCGCACTGAACCAGCGGTGGGTGCGCGCGTAGTCGGCGTACAGCTGGACGCCCTCCACCGGGTAGCCGGCGCGGGCGGGATCCTGCTGGTCGCAGCCGCTCAGCAGGCCGTGGCGCTCGTGCCAGGCGGCGAGCGGGCGGAAGAACGCCTCCTCCGCCAGCTCGGCTCGGGTGCGCTGGTAGTCCTGGCGTACCTCGCCCGCGCCCTCCCCGTCCGCCCACAGCAGCGGCAGGTGAGGGGTGAGGTCGTAGCCCCGGCGCTTCTCGAACTCCACGGCGAAGGTGTCGGACCAGGTGGGGAGCGAGGGCAGCTCGTCCTGGAAGGAACCGGCGATGACCCGGCCCAGCCGGTGCCCCATCCGGCGCTCGAACTCGCCGTGCACCCGGTCGATCAGCGCCGCGCACGCCTCGGCGGACAGGTAGTCGAAGCCGCGGGTGGTCACCGAGCCGTCCGGCGACAGCCACCGGCCGGCGAAGCGGGGCTCCTGGTCGACCAGCCGGGCCTGGAGGTCGGCGCCCGAGAAACCGAGCTGGTCGTAGAACCACAGGGAGATCCCCAGCTCCTCGGCGTCGGCGCACACCTGCTCCAGCAGGGTCCACCAGTCCTCGGAGAAGAACGGCGGGTCGTCGGCGTCGGAGCCGAACATCGGTCCCGACGGCGCCAGGTTGAGTATCACGAGGTTCCACACGCCGCCCTCGGCGAACCGCTCCAACTGCCAGCGCAGCCGGTCGTGTCTCAACCGCTCGCCGCTCCACCACCAGATGGCCGCAGGGGAGTACGCCCGAGGCGGGTGACGCAGGATGTCGGCGAGCTCGGCCGGCAGGGTCATGGCAGCTCCAAAGGGTCCAAAGGAGAGGTGGCCACAGCCACCACGTCGTAGGACAGGTTCAGCTCGTCGAGGCCGGACAGCGCCTCCGGCCGGGCGCCGTCGTCCACGATGACATGGTCGAACGTCTGGAGGCTCGTGACCCGGTACAGCGCTGTCCTGGCCAGTTTGGTGTGGTCGATCAGCAGCACGCTGCGGGTCGCGGCGGCGAGCATCGCCCGTTTCACCGGCACGATGTGCTGCTCCTGGTGGTAGGCGTACTCGCCGGTCACCGCCGAGGTGGAGACGAAGCACAGGTCCGCCTGCAGGGCCGCGACCGCGTCGGTGCAGGAGACGCCGAGGAAGGAGTTGTGCAGCACGTCGTAGTCGCCGCCCAGCGCGATCAGCCGGATGCCGGGCATGCCGGCGACCAGTTCGATCGTCGTCAGGAAGTTGGTGACGACGGTCAGCGGTGCCAGCGGCTCCAGCTTCCTGGCCAGTGCCAGGCTGGTGGTGGAGTCGTCGAGTATGACGGCCATGCCGGGCTCGACCAGCTCCACCGCCCTGGCGGCGATCGCGTCCTTCTCCCTGCGCATCGACTTCTCGCGGAAGGCGACGTTGCTCTCGAAGACGCTGGACGGCTGCGCCGTGACGCCGCCGCGCAGCTTGCGGACGATCCCCTGGCGTTCCAGCTCGTTGAGATCGCGGTGGATCGTCATCACGCTGACCTGGAACAGCTCGGCCAGCTCGGCGGCCGCGAGCTCGCCCTTGGCGTGGATCCGCTCCGCGATGGCCTCCTGCCGCCGCGCGGGTCCCCGCCGGGCTTCCCTGTCGTCGGTCATCATGGCTGTCTCCGGAGGGGGTTTCCGCGAAGCGGAGGGAGCATAACGCGGCTTAACATTGACATGTGATTCTCACGCTGTCCAGCGTTACAATGAGCCCTACCTCGTAACATCCGACGAGCGGTCTTGAAAGTGAAGTCCCAGCTCAGGCTGGCTGTGGTGGCTCGGCGCGCGGAGTATCGCGGCGGCTGTTATTTTCACATCTGACGTGATGGGCCGCTGACCTCGATCGGTGATCTAGGGCGCGGACCCCTGGCTTTGGCCGTGGGGGTGAGCTCTTCTGTCGAATCTTTGAGCGGTAGATGAGTCGTTGCTTTATGTTGGCCCAGGTGGCGGTGACCTTGCTCACGACCGGCAACATCGCCTTCCAGTGCGTCTTCCAGGTGGTGTGGTGCCCTAAGTACCGCGGGCGGGTGCTGGGCGGAGAGGTCGAGGAACGGCTCATGCAGCTCATTCGCGAGGTGATCGAGGAGAATGGGGGGCGTGGCTGGTGGAGCTGGACGTCATGCCTGACCATGTGCATCTGCTGGTCGAGGTGGGTCCGCGGTTCGGGATCCACAAGCTGGTCAAGGCCGTCAAGGGTCGCTCTTCGCGTGTCCTGCGTCAGGAGTTTGCGAGCTTGAGGTCGAAGCTGCCGACGCTGTGGACCAGCTCCTCCTGCTTCGTGGCCACCGTCGGAGGGGCGCCTCTGGAGGTCGTCAGGCGGTACGTCGAGAACCAGAAGAACCGGTGATCGCGGATGATGGCCGGACGTAGGTACCGCCTGGATCTGACTGCCGGCCAGGCGGAGTTCGCCGAGCGGATCGGCGGCGCATGCCGCAGCGTGTGGAATACCGCTCTGGAGCAGCGCCGCATCTATCGCCGCCGGGGGGCGTGGATCGGCTACCACGACCAGGCCCGCCAGCTCGCCGAGGCCAAACGGGAATTCGCGTGGCTGGGCGAGGTGCCCGGCCACTGCCTGCAGCAGACGTTGATCGACCTGGACCAGGCGTGTTCCCGGCACGGCACGTGGAAGGTCCGCTGGAAGTCCAGGGTAAGGAACGCTCCGAGCTTCCGGTTTCCGGAAGGCGCCAAGATCGCCATCGAGCGGTTGAACCGGCGCTGGGCGCGGGCGAAACTCCCCAAGCTCGGCTGGGTCCGCTTCCGCATCACCCGCCCGCTGGGCGGGACGGTCAAGAACGCCACCGTCAGCCGGGACGGCCAGCACTGGTACGTCAGCTTCCTCGTCGAGGACGGCGTGATCGCACCCGGGCGGCACGCCAGCCCGGGCAGTGCGGTCGGTATCGACCGGGGCGTGGTCAAGGTCGTCACTCGCTCGGACGGATATTTCCATCACCAGGTGTTCGCCCGGGATCGGGAAGTCGAGCACGCCAAGAAGCTTCAGCGGGACTTCGCCCGGACCACGAAGGGGTCGGCCCGGCGCAGGGATGCTGCCGCGCGGGCCGCCCAACTGGCGCGGAAGATCCGCCGACGCCGACAGGACTTCGCCGCCAAGACCGCCTGCGCCCTGGCTACGAGCTTTGAGCTGGTGGTGTTCGAGGCGCTGGCGACCAGGAACATGACCGCCGGTGTCGCGCCCAGGCCGGATCCCGAACGGCCGGGTGTGTTCCTGCCGAACGGGGCCGCGGGCAAGTCTGGCCTGAATCGCAGCATTCTGGGCAAGGGCTGGCATCGGATCGAGCTGGCCGCCCGCAGCAAGGCCCGGTACACGGGCACCAATGTGATCACGGTTAATCCGGCGTACACGAGTCAGACGTGCAACGTGTGCACGGTGGTGGATCGGAGGTCCCGCGAGAGCCAAGCGGTCTTCCGGTGCACCTCGTGCGGACACACCGAGCACGCCGACGTGAACGCCGCCAAGAACATCCTCACCGCCGGGAGGGCGGAGCACGCACAGCCCAGACCGGGTGTGCGGGTTGGGGCGCGCAAACCACGCAACCGCGTGGGCCGGAAGGTGAACCGCCAAGCAACAGCAGCCCAGGCCACCGCGCAGACGGAGCCCGAGCTGGCTGGAATCCCCCGACCTTAGTCGTGGGGAGCGCTTCAAATATACGTTTTCTTGACGCCCTAACCAGGCAAAACACCCATCTCTCTTCATTAATGTGCCTAGTGCGCGATGTTGATGGAGGGTGACCGGGATGGTGCTGGCGAAACGGCCGGTCGCTACGGAGGGGACGCTGCGGTCGTGGCTGCTGGAGGGGCTGCAGACCGACCGCAAGCAGATCGAGCACGGTCCGCATGTGAAGCACTCGTGGTGGCGGGTGATGTGCCTGACCGGTGTCGACTACTTCTCCACGCTCGGCTACCAGCCGGGCATCGCCGCACTGGCGGCCGGGCTGCTGTCGCCGCTGGCCACGCTGTTCCTGGTGGCCCTGACGTTGCTGGGCGTGCTGCCGGTCTATCGGCGGGTGGCCGAGGAGAGCCCGTACGGGCAGGGCTCGATCGCGATGCTGGAGAAGCTGGCGCCGCAGTGGTGGGGCAAGTTCTTCGTGCTGACCTTGCTCGGGTTCGCGGCCACCGACTTCGTGATCACGATGACGCTGTCGGCGGCCGACGCCACCGCGCACCTGCTGGAGAACCCGTTCGTGCCCGACTTCCTGGCCGGACAACGGGTGATCGTCACGCTGGTGCTGCTGGCGCTGCTCGGCGGGGTGTTCCTGATGGGGTTCAGCGAGGCGATCGGCATCGCCGTCCTGCTCGTCTTCGTCTATCTCGGGCTGAACGCGGTGGTGGTGGCCACCGCGATCGCGCACGTGCTGGAGGCGCCGGGGGTGGTCGTGGACTGGGAGCAGGCGCTGAGCACGAGTTACCGCAGTCCGCTGGCGATGATCGGGCTGTCGCTGCTGGTGATGCCCAAGCTCGCACTGGGCATGTCCGGGTTCGAGACCGGCGTGGCGGTGATGCCGGTGGTCAAGGGGGACATCCCGCAGCGGATCGCGGGGACCAGGCGGTTGCTGACGGTCGCGGCGCTGATCATGAGCGTGTTCCTGATCTTCTCCAGCTTCGTGACCACCGTGCTCATCCCGCACCACGAGTTCGAGGAGGGCGGCAAGGCCAACGGGCGCGCGCTGGCGTACCTGGCTCACGAGTACCTGGGCAACTGGTTCGGCACCGCCTACGACGTCAGCACGATCGCGATCCTCTGGTTCGCCGGGGCTTCGGCGATGGCCGGTCTGATCAATCTGGTGCCGCGATATCTGCCCCGTTACGGCATGGCGCCGGAGTGGACCGGGGCCGTGCGGCCGCTGGTGCTGGTCTTCTCCGCCATCGGGTTCGCCATCACGATCATCTTCCAGGCCGACGTCGACGCCCAGGGCGGCGCGTACGCCACTGGCGTGCTGGTGCTCATGCTGTCGGCGGCGGTCGCGGTGACGCTGTCGGCGCGGACCAAGAGGCAGCACCGGGCGACCGCGGGGTTCGGCGTCATCTCGGCCGTGCTGGCGTACACGCTGGTCGACAACGTCTTCGAGCGGCCGGACGGCGTGAAGATCGCCTCGTTCTTCATCGCGGCCATCGTCGTCACGTCGCTGATCTCGCGGGCGACCCGCTCCACGGAACTGCGGGTCACCCAGGTGCACCTGGACCCGCTGGCGGAGGAGTTCGTCAATGAGGCGTGCGGCGAGATCCATGTGCTCGCGAACGAGCCGCACCAGCGCGATCAGGCCGAGTACAACGACAAGCTGCGAGAGACGTGGATCAACCACCGGTTGCGCAGCTCCGAGCCGTGCCTGTTCGTCGAGGTGTCGGTGCCGGACGCGTCGGAGTTCGAGACCGAGCTGCACGTCAAGGGCGAGGAGCGGTACGGCCACAAGATCCTCACCATCGAGAGCTCGGCCGTGGCCAACGCGCTGGCCGCGCTCCTGATCTACCTGCGTGACCGCACCGGCGGCGCGCCGCACATCTACTTCCACTGGACCGAGGGCAACCCGATCGTGGCGATGCTGCGTTACCTGGTCTTCGGCGGCGGCGACGTACCGGCGCTGACCCGCGAGGTCCTCCGCAAGGCCGAGCCGGACCTCGAACGCCGACCGCACGTCCACGTCGGCTGATGCCACCTTGGGTTCAGGGGCGGAACGCCCTGAGGGTGAGCTCCACCAGGGCGTCGGCGTACTCGGGGGTGAGCGGCCCGGAGCGGTGCAGCCAGCGCTGGTAGAGGGGGGCGTACAGCAGTTCGAGCGCCAGGTCGAGGTCGGCGTCCGCGGCGAGCTGACCCGCCCGCTGCGCGCTCCGCAGCCGTGCCTTCTTGGCCTCGTCCACGGGGCCGGCCAGCTTCTCGCGGTATTGGGCGGCGAGCTCCGGATCGTTGATGATCTCCGAGTTGAGCGCCCGGATCGGCGCCTCGAAGCCGGGGTCGGCGAACTCGGCGACGGTCGCGCGCATGACGGTCTTGAGGTCGGCTTCGATGTCGCCCGTGTCGGGCAGCGCGAGCCCTTCGGCTCCCTCGCTGAGCGCCAGGAACGAGTCGAAGATCACCGCTCCTCGGCTGCGCCACCAGCGGTAGATCGTCTGCTTGCCCACCCCGGCCCGTGCCGCGATGGCCTCGATCGTGACCTTCGCGTAGCCCACCTCGGTGACCAGCTCGCGGGCCGCGTCGAGGATCGCCTGGCGTGATCGCTCGTTGCGACGGGCGGGGTCCGGCTGTTTCGCGGTGGACATGCGGATGAGGATAGCAGCTTCACGAGACGAGACGTTCCGTCTTGACGAATGAGGGTGATGGGTGCAAGCTGTGCCTGCGAGACGAACCGTCTCGTCTTGAACGAGAGGAGGTGGGGCCCGTGACGGCCACCCGAGTGTGGTTCATCACCGGGGCGTCCCGGGGGTTGGGCCGGGCGTTCGCGGAGTCGGCGCTGGCTGCGGGAGACCGGGTCGTGGCCGCGGCCCGCGATGTCGAGCCGCTCGCGGCACTGGCGGAAGAGCATCCAGACCGTCTTGTACGCCTGGCCATGGACGTCTCCGATCGCGCGGCGGTCCGGGAAGGCGTGGACCGGGCGGCGGCGGCCTTCGGGCGGCTCGACGTGGTGGTCAACAACGCCGGAGGGATGCTGTTCGGCATGCTGGAGGAGGCCACCGAGGAGCAGGTCAGGGCGCATTTCGACGTCAACTTCTTCGGCGCGATCTGGGTCGCCCAAGCCGTCGTCCCGTACCTGCGGGCGCAGGGCTCCGGGCACATCCTCCAGGTCACCTCGATGGGCTCCGGCGGGGGATTCGCCTCGGTCGGCCTGTACGCGGCGGGCAAGTCGGCGCTCGACTCGGTCAGCCAGTCGCTGGCGATGGAGGTCGAGCCGTTCGGGATCAAGGTCACGATCGTCCAGCCGGGCGGGTACAACACCGGGCTGTTCACGGTCGGCACCACCGTCACCGAGCACCTGCCCGAGTACGAGCCCCTGCGGCAGAAGCTGGCCGAGGTCTGGGGCGACGACGCCGGACCCGAGCCGAGCACGGCCGCACCCGTCATCATGGAGCTGGTCGACCTTCCGGACCCGCCGCTGCGGCTGATCGTCGGCGGCCACTCGTACGACCTCGTCCAGCAGATGGAGCAGGCCCGGACGGAGGAGTACCGCGCCTGGGAGCACCTCAGTCGCAAGGCGCCAGGTTGAGCGCTCCAAACACCCGGTTGTCAGGAAAAATGCGTATATGAGACAGCCCATCCTGGGCGAGGCTGACGGCAGTACGCTGCTCTGCATGCGCAGACGGGTGATCGACGACCGATTCGAGCTGGTGGAACGGCTCGGCGGCGGCGGCATGGGCCTCGTCTGGCGGGCCTGGGACGTGGCCCTGCACCGGGAGGTCGCGCTCAAGGAGGTACGACCGCCCGATCCCGACATGGACGAGCGCGATCCCGAGGCCGCCCGCGAGCTGCGGGCCAGGGTGCTCCGCGAGGCCCGCGCCCTGGCCCGGCTGAACCACCCGCACGTCGTGACCATCCACCACATCGTGGACAACGGCGACAGCGGCTACCCCTGGCTCGTCATGGAACTGGTCTCCGGCGGCTCGCTTCAGGAACGCCTCGAACACGGCCCGATGACGCCGCAGGAGACCGCGCGTCTCGGCCGCGAGATCCTGTCCGCGCTGCGGGCCGCGCACGCCGTCGGCATCCAGCACCGCGACGTCAAACCCGCCAACGTCCTGCTGCGGCCGGACGGCCGTTCGGTGCTCACCGACTTCGGCATCGCCGCGGTACGCGAGTCCACCAGCCTGACGGCGACCGGCTCGTTCATCGGCTCGCCCGAGTACATCGCGCCGGAGCGCATCAACGGCTACGAGGGCGACCCGGCCTCGGACCTGTGGTCGCTGGGGATGCTGCTGTACGTCGCCGTCGAAGGCCGCCACCCGCTCCGCCGGGCCACCACGCTGGCGACGCTGGCCGCGGTGCTCAACCAGGACGTGCCGCCGCCGCAGCGGGCCGGCGCGCTCGGTCCGGTGCTCGGTTACGTGCTCACGCGCGACCTGGCCGCCCGGCCGGACGGCGAGACGTTGGATCGCATGCTCGCCTCGGTGACCGACGCCTCCGCGTCGATGCCCGCGCCTCCGGGCTGGGCCCCGGGCCCGCCACTCGCGCAGCCGCCGAACAGCGGCCCGCCGTTCCAGCAGTCGCCCACCGGTCCGTCGTTTCCGCAGTCACCTACTGGCCCGTCGTTTCCGCAGTCACCCACTGGCCCGTCGTTTTCGCAGCCGAACAGCGGCCAGCCGAACAGCGGCCAGCCGTTCCCGCCGCCGCACATGGGCTCGCAGTCCGGCATGGGCCCGCAGTCCGGCATGGGCCCGCAGCCGAACATGGGCCCGTACTCGGCCATGGGTCCGCAGTACCCCCAGCAGAACACCAGCCCGCCACTCCCGCGCCCGGTCACCGGACCCGTGAGCCGCCGCCGCCCGCGGCGCGGTGCCCACCCGGCCACGGTCGCGGTGTCCGCCGCCGTGGTCGTGGTGGTGGGCGTGCTGGTGTGGACGTTCCTGCCCGCGCTGAACGGCGGCGCCGACGACGATCCGCAGGCACTGAAGACCGCGGAGCCGACCAGCTCCGCCACCAGGTCCACCAAGAAGAGCACCAGCAAGCCCACCGAGACCGCCGACCCGGGCAACCTGCTGACCCCGGCGGGTGTCCGGACCATGATCTCCAAGCTGAAGCCGGTGATAGGCGGCACCAAGGTCTTCCGGCTGACGCTGTACCCGGAGTACGCGAGCCTCGAGGCGCCGGTCAAGGGCGAGAAGGGCATCTACGACAGCTACGCCTACCGCGACGGCGCAGTCACGAGCCAGCCCGCCAGCGGCAGCACGGACGAGACCCCGATAGATCTTGCCAAGTTCGACTGGGACCGCCTCCCCGCACTGTTGCGCAAGGCGGACAAGGAGCTGGGTGTCCCCAAGCCCACCACCCACTACGTGATCGTGGACCCCTCCTTCGCCTTCGTGGGCGGCGTCCACGATTCGATGATGATCTATGTGGGCGACAAATACCGGACGGCCTACCTGGTGGCCAACGTCAACGGCAAGGTGATCAAGACCAATCCGGCGTGACCGGCATCTCCCGCTGCCGCCGTAGCGGTGAGAACACCAGCCAGAGCACCGCCAGCCAGGAACAGCTCACCGCGACGGCCAGGGTCGCGCGGGCACCGAGCCAGGCGCCGAGGATCCCTGCCAGCAGCCCGCCGATCGGCATCGCGCCGCGGATCATCCACCGGATGCTCGCGTTCATCCGGCCGAGCAGTTCGGGTGGGCAGATCGACTGCCGGAAGGCGATCTGCAGCACGTTGTACGCGACAGTGGACAGCCGCGAGGCGAACAGCCCCGCCGCGACGGCCAGCACTCCCCAGCCGGGCCCGCCTATCGGGATGAGGAGCGCGAACCCCCCGAGGTACAGCTTCCCCGCCCATAACGCCCGGGCCCCGCCCACCCATCGCGCGAACGACGTGGCGAGCACCCCGCCCACGATCCCGCCGGCACTGCCCAGCCCCAGCACCAGCCCGAGCGTGGCGGGATCGGTGCCGAGGTCGCCGAGCAGGAAGACGACGACGAGCGTGGTGACCATGGCGTCACAGAGGTTCGAGATCGAGCTGCACGCCACGACGCGCCGCAGCACCGGGTGCCGCAGCACGAAGGTGATTCCCTCGGCCGCCTCCCGGCGCATGCTCCGGTCCCCGCGGTCGGCGGGCCGCGGTTCGGGACTGCGGATCAGCAGCAGGGTCACGATGCCGATCACGTACGAGAGGCAGTCCACGACCATCACCCGAGCCGCGCTGTGCAGCACCGTCATCAGGCCGCCCGCCAGGGAGGGACCACCGGCGACGGCCACCGCGTTGGTCGTGGCGATCTTGCCGTTGCCCTCGATGAGCCGCCGCCGCGACATCAGGACCGGCAGGTAGCTCTGGCAGGCGATCTCGAAGACGACATTGATCGAACCCACGAGGAACGCCACCGCGTACAGGTGAATGATCGTCAGCCCGCCCAGTGCCGCCGCGACGGGAACCGAGGCCACCACCACGCCCCGCGCCACACCGCAGCCGATCATCAGCGGGCGCTTGACGACGCGGTCGACGATCATCCCGGCGGGCAGCGTCATGACCAGCCAGGCGGCCGTGCTGAAGGCGGTCAGCACCCCCACCTCGAAGGTCGAGGCGCGGAGCATGGTGATGGCCGTGAGCGGCACCGCCAGCGTCGTGACGGCGGCACCCAGATCGCTGATGCTCTGCCCGGTCCAGAAGAGCATGAAGTCGCGATTCTTCAGGAGCGTGCCGTCCTGTTCGGACGCCGGCCGGTTGATGGTCACAACCTCACTTTGCGGTCTTGGAGTGCCTTACCCGCACCTAACACCTGATCCGCCATGCTCAACGGGACCGGAAGGGGTCTTGTCGTGAAAGAGCGGGCCTGGGGCCGGGTACTCCCGTGGAACCGGCTGGGGCTCCGGATGCGCCTCACGCTCCTGTACGGCTGCTCGTTCTTCGTCGCCGGCTCGCTGCTGCTCTGGTCTACGTACCTGATCACCGGGCAGGCGCTGAACGAGCAGTTCTCCCCGGGGCCCAGGGTGGTGAGCGGCGAGCGTGCCGAGGGCGTGCCAGGGGACGCGGTCAAAGGCGAGGTGTTCTTCCAGCGGGTCAACGTCAAGCAGCGGGCGGACGGCGTGCTCGACGAGATGCTGCGGTCCTCCCTCATCATCATGATCCTGATCGGGGTCATCGCGTTCGTGCTCGGTTACCTGATGGCTGATCGGGCGTTGCGGCCGTTGGATCGGGTGACGGAGACGGCGCGGCGGTTGTCGGAGAGTACGTTGCATGAGCGGATCGGGTTGCGGGGTCCGCATGATGAGGTGAAGCGGCTGGCCGACACGTTCGACGCGATGTTGGATCGGTTGCATCGGGTGTTCGAGGCGCAGCGCAGGTTCATCGGTAATGCCTCGCATGAGTTGCGGACGCCGTTGGCGATCAACCGGACGATTCTGGAGGTGTCGCTGGAGGAGCCGGGGGCCTCGCCGGATCTCAAGGCGCTGGCCCGGGCGTTGCTGGGCACCAACGCCCGTTACGAGCGGCTGATCGAGGGCCTGCTGCTGCTCGCGCAGTCGGAGCAGGAGCTGGCCATCCGCAAGAGCATCGACCTGCGCCAGGTGATCCGGGCCGTGGAGGAGCAGCTCGACCTGCAACCCCGCAAGCGGCCGGTCACCTTCCACCAGGACCTGCGCGCCGTCCTCGCGACGGGCGACCCGCTCCTGCTCGAGCGGTGCGTGTACAACCTGCTGGAGAACGCGATCAAGTACAACGTCCGCGACGGTGACGTGTGGCTGCGCCTGCGTGAGGAGGGCGCGGAGGCGGTCGTCGTGGTGGAGAACACCGGGACGCCCGTCCCGCCGTACGACGTGGACGACCTGTTCGAGCCCTTCCGCCGGCTGCAGGGCGACCGGGTACGGTCGGCGCGCGGCGCCGGGCTGGGACTGTCGATCGTCCGGGCCATCGTCGACGCGCACGGCGGCACGGTCACCGCCGAGGCGCGACCGGAGGGCGGTCTGACCGTCACCATGCGCCTGCCCCGGCTGGAGCGCCGGGCCGCCCTGCGCGCCTGAGCTGAACCGGCGCGTACGTAGATTTTCCGATGTGCGGAATGCGCCCAATGTCTACTGTCTGCCGCATTGAGCGCCGTCCAATCAAGGTAGGTTCATGCGCGCGCTGACCGTCTTACTCTCCACTGTCCTGGTTTCCGCGACCCTGGCCGCTCCCGCGCCTGGTCTCGCCGCCACGCGACCCGAGGCGGCCACGGTGAACGTCGTCTATCAACGAGCCGACTTCGCCGCCGGTACGTTCGAGGGGACGGCCGCCGGCGACGGCCTGTCGTTCGCCGCCGCGGCCGGCACCACCACCTATACCGACGCACTCGGCACCAAGAGCTGGGAGTACGCCCGCTGGACCGGCCCGGAGCGGACGATCGACTTCGCCGCCACCCAGTTGATCGCCTCCTGGACCGCCGACGTCCCGGCGGGTAGCTGGCTGCAGGTCGAGGTCCGTGGCCGGCACGCGGCCGGGTTGACCAAGTGGTACGTGCTCGGCCGCTGGGCGTACGGGGAGGGCGACATCCGCCGCACCTCGGTGCCCGGTCAGGCCGACGCCGACGGCACCGTCTCCGTCGACACGTTCGTCGCGGCGTCGGACAAGCAGATCAACGCCTACCAGCTACGCCTCACCCTCTACCGGACGCCGGGCTCCGGCGTGACGCCGACCGTACGGACGCTGGGGGCGATGGCCTCGAACGTGCCCGACCGCAAGACCGTGCCGGTCAGCCCGGGCGGCGGCGCGTGGGGCACCGAGCTGAGCGTGCCGCGCCGCTCCCAGAACGTGCACGAAGGCCACTACCCGGAATGGGACGGCGGCGGTCAGGCCTGGTGCAGCCCGACCTCGACCACGATGGTCCTCGGCTACTGGGGCAGGTGGCCCAGCGCGCAGGACACCTCCTGGGTCGATCCGGCCGACCCGAACCCGGAGGTCGACTACGAAGCCCGCTACTCCTACGACTACGCCTACCAGGGCTCGGGCAACTGGCCGTTCAACACCGCCTACGCCGGACGCTACGGCCTGAACGGCTTCATCACCCGCCTGCGGTCGCTGACCGAGCTGGAGCGGTTCATCAGCGTCGGCATCCCGGTGATCACCTCGCAGTCCTTCAAGAAGGGCGAGCTGCCGGGCGCCGGATACGGCACCAACGGGCACATCATGGTGGTCGTCGGCTTCACCGCCACCGGTGACGTGATCGCCAACGATCCCGCCTCCGCCACCAACGACGCCGTGCGGCACATCTATCCGCGGGCCGACTTCGAGAACGTCTGGCTCCGCAGCTCCAGCAGCGGCGGCATCGTGTACGTCATCTACCCGCCCGGCCACGCCCTGCCCGCGACCACGCCGGGACTGCCCGCCAACTGGTGAGCTCGGCTACTCGCGATAGCGGGCGAGCGCGGCGTGGGCCTGCGCGGTGATCGACTCGATCACCGCGCCGGCCGGCTCGATCGAGTCGACCAGGCCCACGCCCTGCCCCGCGAGCAGCGCCATCTCTTCCAGGTCGCCGGTGGTCAGGCCGCGCATCGGGACCAGGAAGGAGAACTTGCGCATGTCCACCCGCTCCCCGTTGAGCGTCGTGTGCCCGATGACCTCCAGACCCGAGGTGTCGCACGGCACCTCGTCCGCCCGGTCGTGCCACTCGCGGACCACCCGGTTACGCAGCACCCGCGTCGGGTTGAACTGCGGGGTCTCCGGGCCGAACACCCGGGTACGCGCGGTGTCGGTGCCCCGCGCCGCCACCAGCCGGTTCTTGTAGCCTTCGTGCGCCGCCGACTCGGCCGTGGCCGCCAGCCGCGTACCGATCCAGGCACCGTCGGCCCCGAGCATGAGCGCCGCGGCCAGCCCCCGGCCGTCCGCGATCCCCCCGGAGGCCAGGACCAGCGCCGGGGCGACCGCGTCGACCACCAGCGGGACCAGCGCGAACGTCGGTAGCGTCGCGTAATTGTGCCCGCCCGCCTCCAGCCCCTGCGCCACCACCACGTCCACGCCGTCGTCCACCGCCCGCTTGGCGTCGTCCACCGACCCGACCTGCTCGAAGACCCGTACGCCCGCGCCGTGCAACTGGCGGATGAAGCCCTTCGGCGGATGCCCCCAGTGGAACGACGTCACCGCGACACCGGCCGCGCAGACCGCGTCGATCTGCTCGGGCTTGGCGAAGGGGGTGATGAGGTTGACGTTGAGCGGCCCGGTCGTGCCGGCGCGTACCGCGCCGATGGTCTCGACCATGGCGGCGGCCGGCATCAGCCCCACCCCGAGCGACCCCAGCGCCCCGGCGTTGCTCACCGCGATCGCCAGCTCCGGCAGCGCGCCGACGAACGCCATGCCGGCTTGTGCGATCGGGGTGGTCAGACCGTAGGCGTCGGTGAAGCGTGTGCGCAGTTCCATGCCTTGGAGGCGTTCCATGCCGTTCCATGGCGTTCGCCAAGAGAACACATCCGACCTATTGACTCGTCTGGCAACCGGTGGTCATATCGAGAAATATTAGGAAAGTTTGTTAACGAGCGCACGTCACAGGGAGCTGCGCCATGTCCAGAACGGTGCCTGTCTTAGCCGTACTCACCCTCCTGGCGGCGGCATTGATCGGAGGTGTAGCGCAGGCCGCAGCCGCCACCCGCTACGAGGCGGAAGCCGCCACGATCTCCAAGGGCGTCTTCGAGGCCAGCCACACCGGCTTCTCCGGCACCGGCTACGTCAACGGCGACAACGTCTCGGGCAGTTACCTGGAGTTCTCCGTCACCGCCCCCTCGGCCGGCCCCGCGACCCTCGCCCTGCGCTACGCCAACGGCACCACCGCCAACCGTCCCGCCACCATCACGGTCAACGGCACGGCCATCGCCACCGGCCAGGCGTTCAACGGCACGGGAAACTGGGACACCTGGGCCACCGCCACACTCACCGCGACGCTGCAGGCGGGCGCCAACTCGGTCAGGATCACCGCGACCACCGCCAACGGCAACCCCAACCTGGACTTCCTCGACGTCACCATGTCCAGCACCCAGGACATCGCCTACCAGGCCGAGACCGCCGTACTCGCCCAGGCGGCGGTGGCCAGCAACCACACCGGCTTCACCGGCACCGGCTTCGTCGACTACGTCAACACGACGGGCGGCTACGTCGAGTGGATGGTGAACGTGCCCGAGGCGGCCAGGACGACACTGACCCTGCGCTACGCCAACGGGACGACGGCCAACCGCCCGCTGGACATCTCGGTCAACGGCACCGTGGTCGCCGCAGGCCAGGCGTTCAACCCCACGACGAACTGGGACACCTGGGCGGACCTCGCCATCACCGCCTCACTCAATGAAGGGACGAACACGGTCAGGGCGACCGCCACAGGCACCGCCGGCGGCCCCAACCTCGACAAGCTCACCGTCTCCGGGCCCATCGACTCCCATCCGCCCACGGCACCCGGCCCGCCGAGCCAGACGGACATCACCTCGGCCAGCGTCACGGTGACCTGGGCCGCCTCGGCAGATGACGTGGGCGTCGCCTTCTACGACCTGTTCGGCGACGGGCGGGCGTGCGGCACCGTCTCAGGACAGACCACCACGGGCACCTGTACGGGCCTGAGCGCCGACGCCGACCACGTCATCCACGTCGTCGCGCGGGACGCGGCCGGCAACGTCTCCCCGCCGAGCCCCGACCTCACCGTGCACACCACCGTCGCGCAGAACCCGTACGGCGACCCCTACCTGGTCTCCATGTTCGACGGCAGCACGCTGGACGGCTGGACCCCGCACGCGGCGGCCGGCTGGACAGTGAAGAGCGGCGCCATCCACGGCACCGGTACGGCAGGCAGGGGCTGGATCTACTACAACAAGCAGCAGACCGGCACCTTCCGCTGGATCTTCAACGTCCGGCAGGTGTCGGGCGACCACGCGCCGACCGTGCTGATCTGGGGCACCACCACGCCGATCAGGGACGCCCTCAGCGCCATCCAGTTCCAGCCGCCCAACGGCGGCCACTGGGACTACCGCCCCGGCCACAACAACGGCGGCGGCAGCCTGTTCACCCAGTTCCCGCACACCAAGTGGGACATCCATAACTGGAGCCAGTGCGAGCTCGTGGCCAACCAGAGCACGGGCCAGGCCAGGATGGCCTGCTGCCCGCTCACCGCGAGCGCCCCCACGTGTACGGCGGTCGAGGTGCTGGCGTTCAAGGACACCACCGCCGGGCAGGTCGGCCCGCTGGCCATCCAGATCCACAACAGCGGCATCCAGGACGAGTACCGCGGCCTCTACCTGGAGTCGCCGGTGGTGGTGAACCCGGACGGCTTCATCACGACGGGCTAGCGCCCGGCGTCCCCGGCTGCCCGATGATCTCGGGCGGCCGGGGACCCGAGGTTTCGATCGGGTCAGTTACCGGAAGCGGCGGCTCTTCGACCGGGCCAGCAGGGTGAGCACGCCGGCGGCGGCGACGAGTGCCGCACCGCCCACCGCCCATGGCAGGCGGCCGTTCCCGGCGGGTGCGGGCCCGGCGGCGGCCGCCTCGGACAGCGCGGCGGGTTCGGGTTTGGAGCGCGCGGCGGCGGTCTTGCCGCCCCGGAAGACCACGTCCGAGCAGGAGTAATAGGTGTCCGGCGTGTCGGAGTTCTGCCAGATCGTGTAGATCAGGTGGCGACCGGTCTTACCGGCGGGCAGGCGGCCCTTCATGACGTACGAGCCCTCCGCCATCGCCGGGTCGGTGACCTTGAGGAAAGGCTTCTTCTCCAGGTCGGACCACTTGAGCGGACGGGACGGGTTGTAGGCGTCCGTGGTGACGTACAGCCGGAAGGTCCCCTTGTGCGGGATGGTGCCGCGGTATTTGAAGGTGAAGCCCGCCCCGGCCGTCAGCTTGGTGGCGGGCCAGTCCTTGCGGGCGAGGTCGAGGCCGCTGTAGCCCTTGATGCCGCCGCTGCACAGCTTCCCGTCGGGGATCACCTGGCGGTCCCGGCCGGCGACGTCGGCCACCCTGAGGTTGTCCCACCCGCGGGGCAGCGCCGTACCGCTCACCGCCAGGGCGGCCTTGCAGGCGGGCGACTTGGCCGTCCGCGGGCTGTCGGCGCCGCAGGCCGCCGCCCGGCTGAGGGGGTTCTCCAGTGCCCCGTGGGCACCGGCCGGCCCGGCGGGCAGCAGCAGGCCCACGCCGAGCACGGCGACCGCCACACTCGCGATCCGGCGACGCATGATCACGTGGCAGTCCTCCTCGGGTCGCGAACTCCGTCCTGCGTAGAGGTACGGACGCCCGGCCGTGCGGGTTCATCCGGGCTCGGCGGAGAACCGGTAGAACTCCTGGAGCACCCGCGCGGCCTGGTCCGGGCCCACCTCGGGGCAGACGTACCCGCCGGCCGCGATGTGCGCGCACAGCTCCGGGTCCGGCCGCAGATGGTGGGCGCGCAGGTAGTAGGTGACCGTGTCCGTCCAGACGTACGTCCCGTCGGTGCGGAAGCTCAGCGGCACCACC
The DNA here is from genome assembly GCF_019396345.1 of Nonomuraea guangzhouensis. GTDB lineage: Bacteria > Actinomycetota > Actinomycetes > Streptosporangiales > Streptosporangiaceae > Nonomuraea > Nonomuraea guangzhouensis. The sequence continues at coordinate 48,856 of NZ_JAHKRM010000014.1, forward strand.
TCGCCGCGCTCCGGTTCGACCCGGTCCACGTCCAGCCCGGTGGTGCCCAGGATCGGCAGGCCCGCCTCCAGGTAGGCGGCCAGCCGTTCGCGCTCTCGTGGGCTCTCCACCAGGGGATGGCCGGGCTCGAAGTACGGCACGCCGTTCCTGACGCCGTCGAAGACTCGGGCGACCGCGATCACGGCCTCACCCCTTCCTGATCGCCGAAGTGGTGGACGGGCTCATGGCTCAGCGGCACGTCACCGGTCGCGTGGTCGCCGATCTGGTACAGGTTGTCGAGCATCTTGTCGTGCCACGCCTCGCGGCCCAGCTTCGCGAACTCCGGCCGCAGCGCCTCGAGCCGCTCGGTGAACAGCTCGATGTCCTGACGGGTGAGCTCGTTGTCGATCCACTCGCCCTCCACGTCCATGTAGTGCTCGGCGAAGTCGTTCAACATGTACTCGTCCTTCGCCAGCCCGAAGCTGAAGGATCTGCTGAGGTCGATCCCGTGGACGCCGTCCTTGCCGTGGGCGAGCCAGTTGCCGCCCCTGCGGTCGGTGTTGGCGACCAGCGCGTCGAGCAGGCCGAGCAACCTCCCCGACGTGCCGGAGATGAAGGGGTAGACGCTGCCCTTGAGCTGGGACGGGTCGACGCCGTCCATGAACTGCATGTAGACGGCGTCCGGGTTCGTCGGATCCCTGATGATGTGCGGCACGGGAGCACCGATCGCCCGCCCGACAAGGGAGGCGAGCAGGTCCTTCTTCACCGTGACATGCCCGAAGTTATGCACCTTCCTGATGAGGAAAGTGCCGTCACGGAATCGGACTTTCTGCACGATCCCGTGCTGGCCATCGCCGATGACCTCGATCCTTGGTTGCTCCCGCTCCAGTTTCGCCTTCAGCGTCTCCTCGTTGAGCGGCCCCGGCGGGAGCTCGTGGCTCGGCCGGGCCACGTCCAGCGGGACGGTCGGCTGCTGGTGCGGCTGCTCCGCCTGGGTGTGGTGCCAGTGGCCGTCGTCACGGAAGATCGGCCGGCCGTCCTGGCGGTACTGGGGGATGCTCCCCGTGTGCGCCAGCCGGTCGGCGCCGATGTAGACGAGTTTGTCGGCCGTGATGATCTCCCGGCCGGTGATGTCGGCGAGCTGCCGCACCGCGGCGGGGTTCTGGTAGAGATCGCAGCCCAGGATGCGTAGTTTGGCGCTGGGATCGGCCATCACGACCGGGTCGTAGGCGAGCATCGTGCCCACGTCGTGGCTCGACAGCCGCTGGTCGCCGAGGTAGAACCCGTTGCGGTCGGCGCTGATGCCCACCTCGATGACGCCCGGCGTCTGCCGCAGCAGCCGCATGTCCGCGCTGGGCATGACCGCCTGGCCCGGATCCCGGTACCAGACACCCGAGGCCACCTCGTGCCTGCTCTGCCGGATGATCTCCCGATGCCTGGACGTGAGCTCCGGCACGGCCCGGCCGCCGGTCCCGCGCGCCCCGCCACCGGGCGCGCCTCCTCCGGTCCGCTCGTGCGGCGCACCGCCCGCGCCGTCGTGGGACGGTCCGCCCGCGCCGTCGTGCGGGTCCGGGCCGAAGTGGTACGCGGGCACCCGCTGGTCAGCTGGCCGCGGCGTCTCTCCCGGGATCCGCGCGTCCGCCAGCCGGGTGCCGCCCAGCCGTGGCACCTCTCCCAGCCGCGGCACGCGGAGGCCGTCGGCGGCGCGCGGGCCCGCGTAGCCCGCCCGGCCGTCGATGCCGCCCACGAAGCCCGCCACCGCCGCCTTGCCCAGCGCCTCGGGGGTGAGCTGGCCGTTCTCCACCAGCATGGGGACCGAGCCGATCACCGAGGCCACGCTGCTCTGGGTGGCCACCCCGCCCACGGTCTGGGTCAGGAACGCCGCCACCCGCTCACGCGCCGTCATCTCCTCCTTCAGCACGACGCCACCCAGCAGCCGCGGACCGCCCAGCTTGGCGATGAGCCCGCCCAGCCCGGCGAACGCCAGCCCGGTCAGCAGCCCGCCCTCCACGGCCGCGACCGTCTTGTCGCCGTCCCACTCGTCCCGCTTGCCCTCGGCGAACTGCCAGAGCTGGGTGCCGCCGTCCAGGCCGACCATGAACGCGATGCTCATCATCAGCAGCTTGGCGATCGTCCTGACGTTCAGCCTGGCCATCGAGCAGGCGGGCCCGATCGACAGGAACGAGGTGCCGCCCGTGGCGGGCCCGAACGCGTAGGACCGCAGCAGCAGGAAGGCCAGCAGGATCAGGCAGAGCGCGATGTACTTCTGCGTGTAGTCGGTGTCCAGTCCGTACGCCTCAAGCTGTTTCGCCGCGCTCTCGCAGGACCTGGCCAGCTCCTCCACGTACGCGGGGTCATCGGTGGAGAACTTCCCCCAGTAGGCGCTCAGCGCGGAGGCCGCGGGGCCCATGGCATAGGCGAGCACGTTGCTGAGCGTCTCGTCGCCCTCGCCGGCCGCCGTACGGCACCTCGTGGCCGCGGTACGCAGGTCGGCGGCTCCCGCCAGGCTCCGCTCGCCGTCGCCCTGGGGGTAGTCCATGCCGACGACCCAGCCGAGCACCGGTTCCACGTACGGGAAGGCGGGGCCGAGCAGGGTCTGCAGGTCCACGCCTCAGACCTGCGGGTACAGGTGGTTGGCCCGCTCGTAGTTGCGGGCGGCCAGGTCGACCTGTTCCTCCAGATCGTCGATGCTCTTCGCGCCCTGGCCGCAGCTCTGGAGGAGGTCTTCGAGCGTGCCGACGAAGCCGGCGGCGAACTGCCGGCCGTACTGGTCCTGGCCCCACGGGGCGCTGTCGAGCACGGACCGTACGAGCCCGTGCGCGCCACGTATGGTGTCGGCGGGGGCGCACCAGCCCGTCCCCGCCCGGCGCATGCGGTTCCAGGCGACGTCGAACCCCTGCGCCCACTCGTTCATCGCGCCTCCCGGGGCGTCCGGAAGGGCGTCTCCGGCAGCAGCCCGTCGAGGTCGAACTCGCCGCCGAACAGCTGCTCGGCCGCCATCCCCTCGGGCACGAGCGGCGCCATGAGCCCCCGCGACTCCTCGGCGACCTGCGCGTTGGCCTTGGTGACCTGATCGAGAACCGCCTGGGCCAGCTCTGACGGCGAGAGCCGGCTGTAGACGCGGGGATGAAAGGTGATCTCGTCGATCCTGCCCTGCGGGCCCGCCGTCACGGTGACATTGCCGTCGGATACCGTGGCCGTTACTTCCCGGAGCTGGGCGTGTGTCTCCCGGACCTGGTGGACTTGCCTGCCGAACTCCGCCACCAGATCTTCGATGGCTGCCTGCAGGTCATCATGCATTAACCGCCCCTTTGCTACCAAGACTCACCATGTTCCCATATGTCACGATGATTAACAGGAGTTGCACGTGAAGCGAGTGCATTTCGGCGCCGACTACAACCCCGAGCAGTGGTCGCCGGAAGTGTGGCGCGAGGATGTCCGCCTCATGCGCGAGGCGGGGGTCACCATCGTCACGCTCGGCGTCTTCTCCTGGGCCCTTGTCGAGCCCGAGCCGGGGGTCTACGACTTCGCCTGGCTGGACGAGATCATGGACCTGCTCGGCGACGCGGGCATCGAGGTCAGCCTGGCCACCGGCACCGCGTCACCGCCTGCCTGGCTGTCCCGCCTGCACCCCGAGACGCTGCCGGTCTCACGCGACGGCGTGCGCCTGTCGCCCGGCTCCCGCCAGCACTACTGCCCCAGCTCGCCCGTCTACCGCCAGGCGGCCGCGGACCTGGCCGTAGAGATGGCCAAGAGGTACGGCCGGCATCCCGCGCTGGCCATCTGGCACGTCGGCAACGAGTACGGCTGCCACATCCAGGAGTGCTACTGCGACGTCTCCGCAGAGGAGTTCCGGGCCTGGCTGCGCGAGCGCTACGGCGACCTCGACGCGGTCAACGCCGCCTGGTCCACCACGTTCTGGAGCCAGCGGTTCACCGATTGGGCCGACGTGCTGCCGCCCCGCACGACCCCGACGCTGCGTAACCCCGCGCAGGAGCTCGACTATCGCCGCTTCAGCTCCGACGCGCTGCTGGACTGCTACCGGGCCGAGCGGGAGGTGCTCCGGGAGCTGACCCCCGACGTGCCGATCACCACGAACATCATGGGCATGTGGGAACCGGTCGCCGACTACGCCTCCTGGGCGGCCGACTTCGACGTCGTGGCGCTCGACATCTATCCCGAGCCGAAGGACCCCGGCGCGCACATCGACGCGGCCTTCTTCCACGACCAGATGCGCTCGCTGGGCGGCGGTCGGCCATACCTGATGATGGAGACCGCGACCAGCGCGATCAGCTACCGCCCGCCGAACCGGCCGAAGCGGGACGGGCTCAACCGGTTGTGGAGCCACCAGGCGGTCGCGCGCGGCGCCGACGCGGTCATGTACTTCCAGTGGCGGGCCTCGGCGGGCGGCGCGGAGAAGTTCCACTCCGCGATCGTCTCGCACGGCGGCTCGGACAACCGGATCTTCCGCGAGGTGGCCGGGCTGGGCGCCGAGCTGGCGGAGCTGTCCGGGATCGCGGGCACACGGGTGCGTGCCGACGTGGCGATCGTGCACGACTACGCCAACTGGTGGGCGCTGGAGCTGGACGCCAGGCCGGGTGAGCTGAAGATCCCCGAGCGGGTTCGCGCCCACTACGCGCCGCTCTGGCGGGAGAACGTCACGGTGGACGTGGTGACCCCTGAGGCGGACCTGTCTTCGTACAAGCTGGTCGTCGTGCCGAACCTCTACCTGTGCACCGACGCGGCGGCCGCCAACCTCCGGAGCTACGTCGAGGGCGGCGGGCACCTGCTGATGTCGTTCTTCAGCGGGATCGTCGACGAGTGCGACCGCGTCCGGCTGGGCGGGTACCCGGGCGCCTTCCGGGAGCTGCTCGGGCTGCGGGTGGCGGAGTTCTGGCCGCTCAGTGAGGGTGAGAGCGTGGGTCTGACCTCGGGCGGGAGCGCCGACCTGTGGGCCGACCACGTCGTGCCGGAGGGTGCCGACATCCTGGCCGCCTACGCCGACGGGCCGCTGCCCGGGTCGCCGGCGATCACCAGGAACGCCTTCGGACTGGGCACCGCCACCTACCTCGGCACGCGGCCCGACGAGCGGGCCATGCGCGAGCTCGTCCGCGACACGCTGCGGCTGGCGGCGGTCGCGCCCGTTCTGCCGGGGTTGCCGGACGAGGTGGAGGCCGTACGGCGCGGGCGGCACCTGTTCCTGCTCAACCACGGTGACCGTCCCGTGAGCGCCGCCGGGGTGGAGCTGGCTCCTCATGACGTCGTCGTGGTGGCCGAAACCGGGGTGTGACACGGGTTCCGCCGGCCGGGCCGTGGTGCTATCACTGCGGTACAAGGTCACGTTCCCCGAGGGGGATCAGTGGAGTTTCGACTGCTCGGTCCCGTCGAAGCCTGGGACGGTGGACGCTGCCTGCCACTGGGCGGTCCGAAACCCCGCGCCCTCCTGGCCGCCCTGCTGCTGGCCGCCGGGAAGGTGCTCTCCAGCGAACGCCTGGTCGACGTGCTGTGGGGCGACGAACCGCCGAAGAGCGCCCACGCGCTCGTCCAGACGTACGTCTACAGCCTGCGCAGGACGCTCGCCGAAGGCGGCGATGGTTCTGAGGTGATCGAGACCCGGCTGTCCGGCTACGCGGCGCTGTTCCAGCCGGGGCAGCTCGACGTGGAGTCGTTCGAGCAACTGGTCGCCGACGGCCGCCGGCAGGCGGTGGACGGCGACCACGAGTGCGCGGCGGAGAGCCTGCGCGCGGCGCTGTCGATGTGGCGGGGATCGGCGCTCGACGGGATCGGGCACGTGCTGCGTGGCGAGGCCGCGCGGCTGGACGAGACGCGGTTGCTCGTCCTGGAGGAGCGCCTCGACGCCGAGCTGGCGCTGGGCAGGCAGGCGGAGGCGGTCGGCGAGCTCACCGAGCTGGTCCGGGCCCATCCCGCCCGCGAACGCCCGCGCGCCCAGCTCATGAAGGCCCTGTACCGGCTGGGTCGCCAGGCCGACGCCTTGACCGTCTACCACCAGGGGCGGCAGGCGCTCGCCGACGAACAGGGCGTGGACCCCGGCACGGAGCTCCAGGAACTGTACGATGCCGTCCTGCGCGCGGACCCTGCCCTGACCTCCGCTCCGCCGCCGACGCAGCCCGGCCCCGGGGCGGTCCCCGCGCATCTGCCGCGCGGCGTCGCCGACTTCACCGGCAGGGAGAAGCCGCTCGCCGAGCTGGCCGCCCTGCTCGGCGCCGCCAGCGACACGCTGACGGTGTGCGTCATCTCCGGCAAGGGCGGGGTGGGCAAGTCGACGCTCGCGGTGAAGGTCGCCCACCAGGTGACCCCGGCCTACCCCGACGGCCAGCTGTACGCCGACCTGCGCGGCGTCACCGGCTCGCCCGCGCCCGCCCTGGAGGTGCTCGGCCGTTTCCTGCGGGCGCTCGGCCTGCCGCCCGCCGCCATCCCGGAGACCGTGCCCGAGTGCGTCGACGCCTACCGCAGCGCCGTGTCCGGCAAGCGACTGCTCGTGGTGCTCGACGACGCCGGCACCGAGCAGCAGGTACGCCCCCTGCTGCCGGGCAGCCCCACCTGCGCCGTACTGATCACCGCCAGGCGCCGGCTCGCGGGCCTGGACGGGGTGCGGGTGAACGACCTTGACGTCTTCGACACAGAGGCGGGCGTGGACCTGCTGGCCCGCATCGCCGGTCCCGCGCGCGTCCACGCCGAGCACGAGGCGGCCGAGCGCATCGTCCGGCTCTGCGGTCACCTGCCGCTAGCGCTGCGCACGGCGGGTGCGCGGCTGGCCGCCCGCCCGCACTGGCCGCTCGCGACGCTCGCCCTGCGCCTGGCCGACGAGCGCCGCCGCCTGGACGAGCTCACCGCCGGCGATCTGGAGGTGCGGGCCAGCGTCGGGCTGAGCTACCGGGGGCTCGACGACCCGGCGAAGCGGGCGTTCCGCCTGCTCGGGCTGTTGGGCGTGCCCGACTTCGCGTCCTGGGTGATGGCGGCCCTGCTGGACGTGCCCGAGGCGGTGGCCGAGGGGGTCGTCGACCGCCTGCTGGACGCCCAGCTCCTCGACCACGTCGCGGTGGACGCGGTGGGCCAGACCCGCTACCGATTACACGACCTCCTCCGCGTGTACGCGGCCGAGCGGGCCGAGGCGGAGGAGCCGCCCGAGGAGCGCGCGGCGGCGGTGACCCGGGTCCTGGGCGGATGGCTGTGGCTGATCACGCGGGCCGCCGCCGCCTGGCCCTCGGGCGCGCTGGCTCTGCGGCGCGAGTACACCACGGCCAGGCCCGTCGGCGCGGACGTCCCCGACGGGGTGGCCGGTGACCTGCTGACCTGGTTCAACGCGGAGAGCCCCGCCCTCGTCGTCGCCGTCGAACGGGCCGCCGCCATGAACCTGCACGAGGTGGCCTGCGAGGTGGCCGCCGCCCTGTGTTCCTCCTCGTTCTGGCTGGACGCCCGCTTCGAGGAGTGGCGGCGTACGCACGAGTCGGCGCTGGAGGCGGCCCGGCGCGCCGGCGACCCGCTGGCGGAGGCCATCCTGCTGGTGGGGCTCGGCCAACTCCGCTACCGGCAGGACCGCTACCCGGAGGCGCAGAGGTTCTTCCGGCAGGCGCTGCCGCTGCTGCGGGCGGGCGGCGACGCGCACGGGCAGGCGGTGGCCATCACCGGCATCGGCACCACCTGCCGCGAGCAGGGCGACCTGGCCGAGTCCTTGGTACACCTGCGCCAGGCGGGCGACACCTTCCGCGCGCTCGGCGACGACGCCGGGATCGCGCACGTCAACCGGCTGGCCGGATCGGTGCTGCTCGAACAGGGCGAGTTCGCCGGCGCGCACGCGCTGCTCGACGACGCGCTGGCCGCCTTCCGCCGGCTGGGCAGCGGGCGCGGCGAGGGCCTCACGCTGCGGAGCATCGGGCTGGTCCATCGGGCCGTCGGCGAGCTCGACCGGGCGCGGGCGTTGTGCGCGCGGGCCGTCGTCCTGCTGCGCGAGGCCGGCGACCCGCTCATGACCGCGTACGCCGTGCAGGCCCTGGCCAAGACCAGGATCCGGCTCGGCGGCGATGCCGGAGTCCTGCCCGAGCTCCGCGACGCGCTGCGGGTGTGCGAGCGGCACGGTGACCGGTTCGGCATGGCGCTCGTCGAGCGGACCATCGGCGAGTCGCACCTGGCCCGTGGCCGGTACGCCCTGGCCGAGGAGCATCTCCGCCGGGCGGTCGAGGCGTGGGAGCGGCTCGACCTGCCGCTGTTCCGCGCGCGCACCCTGCGCGACCTGGCCGCCGTGCGCGAGGCGACCGGGAACGGGCCGTCCGCGGAGTCCCTGCGGGCCGAGGCCGTCGCCGTCTTCGCCAAGTTCGGCACCCGCGAGCACGGCGAGCTGGGACGTTCCCGGGTTTAGTGCGTTCTTGGAGTGGATTTGTAGAGCGCTCGACGATCGTTTTCCTTGCCTGCCCGACCGACGCAAGGGGAACGCCGTGTTGGACATCGTCCTCATGTCCGACCCGCGGGTCAGCGAGATGCCCGTCGAGGATCGAGGGGAGCCGCTGGTGGATCTCCGCACCGTACCCGAGCTGCGGCTGGACGGGCGCATGGCCGATGCGGACGGCGCCTACGCGCACATCCGCCAGGGCCACGTCGAACGCCTCCTGCACGCCCAGAGTCGGCTCCCCGCGGGGCTGCGCCTGCTCGTCGTGGAGGCGTACCGGCCGCCCGAGCTGCAGGAGCGGTACTTCCTGCGGTACGCGGCCACGCTGAGCGAGGCCAACCCGGACTGGCCGCCGGAGCACGTCTACGTGCAGGCCAGCCGCTCCCTGGCCCCGCCGCACATAGGCCCGCACGTCTGCGGTGCGGCGGTGGACCTCACCCTGTGCACCCAGGACGGCATCGAACTGGACATGGGTACGGAGGTGAACGCAGGCCCGGAGGAGAGCGACGACGCCTGCTACACGGCGGCCACCAACATCTCCCACCAGGCCACCACCAACCGGGACATCCTCGGTGACGCCATGTCCGAGGCCGGTTTCGTGAACTATCCAACGGAATGGTGGCACTGGTCGTACGGCGACCGCTACTGGGCCCTGGCCACCGGTGCCCCGGCAGCCTTGCACGGCCAGCTCACCTGGCCGCTTATTCGATCTTGACCGGGGGCAGGCCGAGGCCGCCGTCGTTCGCTGCGGGGCGACGGCGGCCTCGGCCTCTATAACTGATCGTGCTGGTAAGCAGAAATATCATCTCTTGGACTTCTGGCCTGTTCTGCCGCAGGGTGAGGGCATGACGACTTTTGTCCTTGTTCCCGGCGCCTGCCACGGCGCGTGGTGCTTCGAACCGCTGGCGCGCCGGCTCCGGCAGCACGGCCACGAGGCCTACCCGATCACGCTGACCGGCGTGGGGGCCAGGAAGCACCTGCTCAACGCCTCGGTCAACCTCGACACACATGTCGATGACGTGGTGAATCTCCTGGAGGACGAGCAGATCACCGACGCCGTGCTGGTCGGCCACAGCTACGCCGGAATGGTGATCACCGGGGCGGCCGACCGCGTCCCCGAACGCGTCGAGGGACTGGTCTACGTCGACGCCTTCGTACCCCGGGACGGGGACTCCTGCTGGACCCTGGCCCCGGGTGGCACGCGCGACTGGTATCTCAGCGACCTCGGCCCGAACGGCTACACGACGCCGACGCTGCCGTTCTTCGATCCGCGAGCCACGCCGCACCCGCTGGCGTCCCTGCTCCAGTCGATCCGCCTGCGCGGCGACCTCGACCGGTTCCGGCGCAAGGAGTATGTGTACGCGACCCTGTCGGAAGGGGAATCGCCGTTCGAAGCCACCTATGAGCAGGTGCTCGACGATCCCTCGTGGCGGGTGCACGCTCTCGCGTCCAAGCACAACGTGATGCGGGACGCCCCCGACGAACTGCTGAAGATCCTCCTTGCCGCGAACTAAGCCGGCCCGGGACGGACGGGCTTCCCGCTGGTGGGAGCCAAGGGCCCGGCCGCCTGCGCGGGTTTGTCCGGGGGCGTCGGTGGTGCCGGTGGTGCCGCGTCCGGCCCACGGGGGAGCTGAGGCGGAGCATCCCGGAAGAGCTCGGGCACCGCCCGATAAAGGATCGCGGCGATCGGCACGGCCACGACCGCGCCCGCGATCCCGGCCAGGATGCCGCCGACGGCGAGCACGATGATGATCGCCAGCGGGTGGAAGTGCAGCGCCCGGCCGACGATCAGCGGCTGGAGCACGTGGTTCTCCAACTGCTGCTCGACGACCAGGATGCCGAGGAAGATCAGCGCGTAGATCGGGCCCTTCGCGCCGAGCGTCACCAGTGTCGCGACGGCTCCGGCGAAGAAGATGCCGACGATCGGGATGAAACTGGCCAGGAAGATCAGCACGGCGAGCGCCGCCCAGAGCGGGACGCCCATGACCGCCAGCACGATGCCCATGAGCACGCCGTGCACCGCCGCCACGGCCACGGTGCCCTGGACGTAGTGCGAGAGCGTGACCCAGGCGGTCCGCCCGGCTCGATCGACGCGTGGCGCGACCGTGCCGAACGCCTTGAGGAACCAGGCCCAGATCCCTTCGCCATCCTTGAGTAGGAAGAACGTCACGAAGAGCAGCAGGACGATCGAGGCCAGCACTTCGAGCAGCACGACGGTGCCCGCGAGCACCGTCGTGGTGATCTGCCGCTGCTGCGCGGTGACCAGGACGGCGATGTCATCGACCCATTTGCTGAGCTGGTACGGCTGCAGATGCAGCGGGCCGGTGTAGAGCCAGCCCTCCACCGTCTTGGCGGTCTGCTGCACCTGCATCACCAGGCCGGGGAACTCCTCGTTGGCGCGTACCCCGATGATCCAGCCGGTCCCACCGAGTACGGCGAACGCGACGAGCATGGTGACCCACGTGGCGTAGATCGCCCGCAGCCCCGTCGCGCGCAGCCGCCTGGTGAGGGGGTACAGCAGCGCGGTCAGCAGCAGCGCGACCGCGACCGGCAGGGCGACGATGCGCATCGTCGCCACGATGCCGAACACGTAGTTGGCCACGACCCCGATGAAGATCAAGCAGGCGCTCCACGCGGCCATCTTGGCCAGCGTGGGCGGCACCAGCCCCCAGAGGGGTTCTTGATCTGGCTTCACACCTTCAGACTCTCATCTCCGGCCCTGATAGGCACGGCTCACCGCCGCCCAGTAGGGTGCGGCCGAGACAATGAGACGCGCGTTGACCTCGCGTTCGCGGGGGCAGAGTGAAGCTTTCCGGCGGTTCCGCCCGCGATCAGCACGAAACGGTACGGTGAACGACCTCAAGTGACACGACAGCGGCTGGCGGCGGCTTGGGCGCGGGCGAGAAGCCGCCATGGCTGGCTGGATCACCTCGTCCGGGCCGTGGTCCGCTATGACGAGACGGACGCCGGCCGGTTGTCGGCCGCGCTCACCTACTACTCCTTCTTCGCCACCTTCGCGCTGGCGCTGCTGGGGTTCGCGATTCTCGGCCGGTTTCTGGACTATCCGCCGGTGCTGTTCGCGGTGGAGCACTACCTGCGCGAGAACCTCCCGCGGCTGGACGTCCAGGCGTTGATCGACGCGCGTGGGACGGCCGGGGCGGTGGCGTTCGTCGCGCTGCCGCTGACGGGCTTGTTCTGGATGGACACCTTGCGCTCGGCCAGCAGGGCGATCTGGCGGCTGGAGCAGTATCCGGGGCACTTCCTCGTGCGTCAGCTCATCGACCTGGGCGTGGTGGCCGGGCTCGGGCTGCTGCTCCTGCTGTCGGTCGGCGTCGCCTTCGCCGCCGAGTGGCTGCTGAGCTGGCTGGCCGTGCACACCGTGGGCACGGACGCCATCTCGGCCCAGTGGGGGCTATCCGCGGCCGCGTTCGTCATCGGCCTCGCGGTCAACACCCTGCTGGCGATGGCGTTGCTGACCGCGCCGCCACGGCTGCATCTGCCGCTGCGCAGGGTGATCGGCCCCGCGCTCGTCATCGTGATCGGCCTGGAGGTGCTCAAGACCCTCGGGCAGGTCTATCTCAACCTGACGGCGGCCAACCCCGCCTACCAGGTCGTCGCCGGCGCTGTGGGGATGCTGGTGTTTCTCAAGATCCTCAATCAGCTCATCCTGTTCGCCGTCGCTCTGGCGGCCACCAGCACCACAGGACGGGTCAAGGACCTGGCTGCTTAGGGTTCCGTTTCCTTGCCCTTTTTGAGGGGAGAGGGGAGGCCACGGTTCAGGAAGAGGGAAGGAGAACCCATGCGCTTAGGATCCATCGTGGTGATCCTTTGGCTGGTCGTCGGCGCCTTCGCGGCGCACCAGCGCAACTACTACACAAAACCGATCGATGACTGCAACCAGGTGGCCACGATCGCCGTGACGATCCTGGCGGGTCCCCTCAACTATCTCGGCATGAACCCGAAGATCGCTTGTCAGACCCCTCAGCCCAGCAAGTGACGCCTGCTGACGCTTCCCAAGTCGTTCTACAGTGATAGGACGCTGGTCGGTATCGGCGCCGCCCGGCTTGGGAAGGGTGGCGGCGATGGAGCTGCGCCAACTGCGCTATTTCGTGACGCTTGCCGAGGAGCTGCATTTCGGCCGGGCGGCGGCCCGGGAGCACATCGTGCAGTCAGCGCTGAGCCAGCAGGTGCGGCGGCTGGAGCGCGAGTTGGGAGTGCGGCTGCTTGACCGCAGCACCCATCACGTCGCCCTGACTCTCGCGGGCACCGCGTTCCTCGTCGAGGCGCGCGAGATCCTCGACCACGTGAGCAGGGCCAAGCAGGTCGCCCGCGACGCCGTCGCGCCGTCGCCGATGCCTCCGAACTGATCGGTCAGACTCGGCGGTTGGCGTCCTCGAGGAAGTGCAGGACGGCGGTGACGCGCCGGTCCGCCCGGTCGGTGGGCGCCAGGTCGAGCTTGGCGAAGATGCTGCGGATGTGCTTGTGCACGGCGCCGTCGGTGACGAAGAGCCGTTCGGCGATGGCCGTGTTGCCCAGGCCTTCGGCCATCAGGGCCAGCACGTCACGCTCCCGAGGGCTCAGGCGCTCCAGCCGGGTGTCCGGCCGGGTGCGTACGAGCAGCTGCGCCACGACATCCGGATCGATGGCCGTACCTCCGTCCGCCACCCGGTGCAGCGCGCTCAGGAACTCGTCGACCCGCCCGACCCGCTCCTTCAGCAGGTACCCGAGGCGGGAGCTGCCGTGGGAGAGCAGTTCGGTGGCGAACGCCTGCTCGACGTAGGCGGACAGCACGAGCACGGCCAGGTCCGGCTGGCGTCGCCTGGCCTCGACGGCGGCGACGATCCCCTCGTCGGTGTGGGTCGGCGGCATCCGTACGTCGACGATCGCGACATCCGGTTGGTGGACGCCGATGGCCTCCAGGAAGCCGGCGGGGTCGCCGGCGGTGGCCACGACGTCGAGCGACTCCGCGCGCAGCAGCAGCGCGAGCCCTTCGCGCAGGAGCGCGTCGTCCTCCGCGATCACGATCCGCATGGCAGGCTCACGGTCACGGTGGTGGGTCCCCCAGAAGGGCTGTTCAGCATGAATGTCCCATCGTGCGCTTCGGTACGGCGGCGGATGCCGACGAACCCGGATCCGTTGCGTTCGTCCGCCCCGCCCTGGCCGTCGTCGGTGATCCGCAGGTCGAGCCGGTCGTCATGGAGGCGAGCCGTGACGGTGGCGTGCCGGGCCCGGCTGTGCTTGGCGATGTTCGTGAGCGTCTCGGCCACCACGAAGTAGGCCGTGGCCTCGACGGAGGAGGCGCACCGGACAGGGAGGTCGGCGTCGATCCGGCAGGGCACCGGGCAGGCCGTGGCCAGGCCGGTGAGTGCGTCGGCGAGGCTGCGGTCGGTCAGCACCGGCGGCAGGATGCTGCGGACGACCCCGCGGAGCTCGGCGAGCGCCTGCTCGGCGGCGTCCTGCGCGCGTTCGAGAATGGCCTCGGCGCTGGCCGGATCGCGGGTCAGCGCCCGGCGCGCCGCGCCGAGCAGGACGTTGACGGCGACGATCCGGTTCTGCGTCCCGTCGTGCAGCGACCGTTCGATGCGCCGCAGCTCGGCGGAGTGCGCGTCGAGCGCGGCGGCTCGGGTCGCGGTGAGCTGTACGACCCGCAGCGCGAGGTCGGTGCCGGAGACCGGCGCCAGGAGCCGCCGGCCGAACCAGGCCTGCAGCCGAGCCATGCCCGGGGCGACCGTCCCGGTGACGACGATCCAGCCCAGGCCCACCAGGGAGAGAGCGAGGGCGCTGGGCCAGTCCTGCACGGTCCAGAGCCCGTAGGTCAACGTGGACTGCTCTTCCAGTGGCAACAGCTGCCAGTACAACGGGAAAAGGGTGTACTCCACCACGTAGATGGGCAGCGAGAGACCCAGCCCACCGAGCAACAGTCCGAAAAGGGGATAGGCGGCCACCCAGCCCAGTTCCCGGCGTACGGCCGAGTCGGCGAGGGCGGGGCGCAGCCCGTGCGGCATCGGCGCCGGGCCGACGACCTCCGGACCCCAGCGGGACAGCCGCCCGCGTTCCCGGTCGGCGACGACCCGCACCACACGCAGCGTCACGGGCGCCAGCAGCAGGCCCACACCGATGAGGCAGGTCAGTGCGGTGGCGATCACCAACACGAGTGCGACGAACGCCAGGACCGCGGTGCCGAGCCCGCCGACGATGTGTTCGAGCGCGTCCAGGACGGCTCGGGCGCGGGCGAACGCGAACGCGTCCCATCCACGGGCCGACCGCCGGTCGGCTGTGGGGTCGTGGGTCGGCATAGCCCAGGACAATATGGCATCACCCGGGCGGTCGACAGATCATCGGCCAAGGAGTACAGCCTGCTGTACCACGCCCGTCTCGCTGGTGGGATCGTCGTCGGCGGTGATCGCTCGTAGCTTCGATGCGTGACAGCCCGTCGAGTGAGGAGCACACCATGACCGAGTCATCCCCTTCGGCCCAGACCGCCCAGCGCGGGATGTTCCGTCCCGTGCTGTGGGTCCTGCTCTTGATCAGCGCGGTGCTCAACATCGTGACCTCGAACATCGGCATCAACATCTTCGTCGGCATCGGATTCGGCCTGGCCACTATGGCGTGCGCCGCCGCTCTGGTCGTCGACCACTACCGGCACCGGCGCCCATGAACGTGCCGAACGGCCCGGGCGATCACCGTCGCCCGGGCCGCTGTCCGGTCGTCAGCCGAGTTCGTAGAGAGCCTGGCCGCTGCTGTCGGTGCCGCCGTAGGCGGAGGCGTCCACCAGGGTGCCGTTGGCCTTGACCCACTCGGTCACCGAAGAGCTTCTGCCGTCGGTGATCAGGATGTACTTGAGCGTGCCGGCGGCGACGTACCCCTTGAGCTTGGCGACGGTCATGGCCGGGTCGCTGCCGGTGAAGCCGCCCATGGCGATGACGGCCTTGCCGGTGGACAGGATGATCGAGGACGCGCTCTGCGCGCTGTCGACGGCCACCAGCCAGGTGGCGTCGCCCTGGTTGGCCTTCAGGTACGCGATCAGCTGAGTGCTCACCTGCCCACCGCCGCCGGGCCGGCCCGTACGTTGGCCGGCCGTAGGTTGCTGGGTGCCACCGGGTCCGCCGCCCATTCCGCCCATTTTCCCCATCCCGCCGCTGCCGGCCGGGCCCGCGGTCGGGTTGGTGCCCTGGACGGCCGAGGTCAGCGGGGTCACCGCGTACGCCGCCGGTCCGGCCAGACCACCGAACAGCCCCGCCACCAGCGCCACGGCGGCCAGCCGCTTGGCGCCGAACGCGACCGCCAGGAGCCCGAGCACCGCCACCGCCGTCGCGCCGGCGACCACCCAGGGCAGCCACGACACGAAGTCGGTGGTCCGGCGGAGCACCACGAAGGACCAGCCACCGGTGACGGCGATGCCGAGCGGCAGCGCCCACCTCCAGGCGGCGGACCGCCGGTAGGCGTGCCACATCAGCACCGCGCCCATCCCGGTGAGAGCGGCGATCGCGGGCGCCATCGCGGTGGCGTAGTAGGGGTGGAAGCCGCCTTCCGAGAAGCTGAACACCACGAAGTGGATCGCCAGCCAGCCACCCCACAGCAGCAGGGCGGCCTGGCCCGGATCGGTCCGCGGCCGACGGCCGATCAGGGCGACCCCCACGGCCAGGGCGAGGGCCGCGAACGGGATCAGCCAGGAGATCTGTCCGGCCATCGTGTCGTTGAACAGCCGGGTGGCCCCGGCCTCGCCGCCGAAGTTGGCGCCGCCGCCGCTGCTACCGGCGCTCGCGCCGAAGATCCGGCCGAGTCCGTTGTAGCCGACGACCAGGTCCCAGACGGTGTTGTCCGAGCTGCCGCCGATGTACGGCCGGCTGCCCGACGGCCACAGATCGACGATCGCCATCCACCAGCCACTGGAGACGACGAGAACCGCGCCGGCCGCGAGCAACCGCCCGATCCGCCGCAGCGGCCGGCCCGGCGCGGCCATCAGGTAGACGGCCGCGAAGGCGGGCAGCACCAGGTACGCCTGGAGCATCTTGGTGTTGAACGCCAGGCCGACCAGCAGCGCGGTGACCAGCAGCGTACGCGTCCGGCCGGTCCGGATCGCCTCCAGGCAGAACCAGGCCGCCGCGACCAGCAGCAGAACCAGAATGGTGTCGGGGTTGTTGTCCCGGTTGATGGCCACCGTGATCGGCGTGAGCGTCATCACCAGGGCCGCGATCAGCGCCGCGACGTGGGCCAGGTGCCCCGTCCCGTCCCCGATCGGCCTGGCGGTGAGCGTACGCCGCACCGCCGAATGGACCAGGCCCACGGCGGCGACGCCCGCGACGGCCTGGGGGAGCAGCATGCTCCACGTCCCGAACCCGAAGAGGCGGGCCGACAGACCCATCACCCAGAGTGCGAGTGGCGGTTTGTCGACGGTGATGTACGAACCGGCGTCGAGGGCTCCGAAGAAGAAGGCCTTCCAGCTCTGGGTGCCGGAGTAGATCGCGGCGGAGTAGTAGTCGTTGGCGTAGCCGTTCTGGCCGAGCGCCCAGGTGTAGAGGACGGCGGCCAGGGCGAGCACGCCCCACATCGCGGGGCGTGCCCACCGCGGGTCGCCCCGGTGGTCGGCCGGGGCGCGACGACCACTGGTCGGGCGCTCCAGCAACTGTGCGGTCATCGTGCTCATGACGCTTACCTTCGACGGCGGCCCTTGAACCGCGGTGAGGCGACCATTAAGCCTCAGTGAGAAGAAACGTCAGGGCAACGAGCTCGGCAGCCCGAAGGGCGTGAAGTGCTCGGGGCCGACGAACGAGGTGATCTCGGCGATGCGCTCGCCACTCAGGGTCAGTACGTTGATCGACCAGGCGACGTGCGCGCCGGCGTCGTCGTTCCGGAGGTAGCAGGCCACGGCCGGCTGGCCGTTCGCGGTGGCCGGCCGGTGCCGCCAGCTTCCGCATGAGGTCAGCGGGACCCGCACGGCGAAGTCGGTGACGGCGTCGAGGCCGTGGTACCAGTGCGGCAGCGGCGGCATCGACCAGGTGACGTCCTCGGTGAGGAGCGCGACCAGGGCGTCGGCGTCGCCGCGTTCCAGCGCGGTCGAGTAACCGGCGACGATCTCCCGCACCCGGGCGTCGCCGATCTGGCGCAGCGTCCGCTGCTGGCTTGCGGAGGGCACCTTCTCCGCGACGAGCTTGCGGGCGCGTGCCAGGGCGGAGTTCACCGACGTGGTCGAGGTGTTCATGGTGGTGGCGATCTCGGCGGCGGAGAACCCGAGGACCTCGAAGAGCAGCAGCGCCGCGCGCTGGTTGCCCGGCAGGTGCTGCAGGGCGGCGACGAAGGCCAGCTCGACGGCCTCGCGCTGCTCGTAGCGCTCGCCCGGGCCGGTGCCGGGATAGGGGCCCAGCCAGGCGACGTCGGTCAGCGGGGCGTCGTCGAGCACGGCGCGGTCGCTGGCCGGGCCGAGGTCCATCGGCAGGGCCCGCCTGCCTCGGGACTCGATGGTGTCCAGACAGGTGCGGGTGGCCACGGTGTACAGCCACGAGCGCAGCGAACTGCGGCCCTCGAAACGCGCGAGCCCTCGCCACGCCCGCAACAGCGCGTCCTGGAGGGCGTCGTCGGCGTCATGGGTGGAGCCGAGCATGCGGTAGCAGTGGGCGTGCAGCTCCCGGCGCAACGGCCGGACGAGCCGGTTGAACGCGGCGTCGTCCCCGGCGCGTGCCCGGACCAGGTCCTCGGCGCCCTCCGTTGCCGGGTCCGCCGACGCGGCGGAAAAGACTTCGCTCACAAGCGACGATTCTGCCCCATCGCCGGAGTCACCTCTTTCGACCGACCGACGACGAGGAGAAAACCCATGAACCACACCGTCAGCACCCTTGAGATCGCCGACGCGCGCCTGCACTACGAAGTACGTGGCGAGGGCCCCCTGCTGGTGCTCGTCGGCGCCCCGATGGACGCCCGGTCCTTCGCCGCGGCGGCCGACCTCCTGGCCGCCGACCACACCGTGCTCACCACGGACCCGCGCGGCATCAACCGCAGCCCCCTCCACGACCCCGGCCAGGACTCGACCCCGGAGCTACGCGCCGACGACCTGTCCCGGCTCATCACCCACCTGGACGCCGGCCCGGCTGCGGTCTTCGGCTCCAGCGGGGGCGCCGTCACCGCCCTGGCCGTCGCTCGGTCCGAGCAGGTCCACACCGTCATCGCCCATGAGCCGCCGCTGGTCGAACTGCTGGAGGACCGCGAGCAGCTCCGCGCCGGGACCGACGACCAGATCGCCACCTACCTCGGCGGCGACGTCATAGGGGCCTGGACGAAGTTCATGGCCCAGGCGAACATCGCCATGCCGGAAGGGGCGATCGAGATGATGTTCGGTGGCGAACGCGATCCGCAGCAGGTCGCGGACGAGCAGCGCTGGTTCTCCCACGAGCTGCGTGGCACCGTCAGCTGGCAGCCCGACCTCGCCGCCCTGCGTTCGGTGCGCGCCCGCGTCGTGGTCGGCATCGGCGAGGACTCGACCGGCCAGATCTGCGACCGTACGTCGACCGCGCTCGCTGCGGCACTCGGCATCGAGCCGACGATGTTCCCCGGCGGCCACATCGGCTTCGCCGACGACCCCGACCGGTTCGTTCCGCGGCTGCGCGCGGTGCTGCACGGGAACTGAGCGTCAGCGCGTACTGGAGATCAGGGCGAGCGCCGCGCCCAGCAGCGCGATCACGGGAGCCGCCGCGGGGAGCAGGTGCAGGGTCACCGTGGCGGCGGCCGCGCCGAGCGTCAGGGCGAGGAGTACGGCCACCAGCTCGGGAAGGTGCGGCGGCCCGGTGCCGGGAGTGAGGTGCCGGGAGATCGAGCTGGTCAGCGCGCCGGTGATGAACGTCGTCGAGCCGATGAAGGTGTGCAGGCGGTGGGTGATCGCGCTCTGGATGCCCATCGCGAGCGCGGCGGTCGCGATCATCGGCAGGCGCGGGCCGGACAGGGCCCAGGCGAGGGCCAGCGCGATCAGCAGACCCAGCTCGGCGCCCAGGGCCAGCCGGGTACGGGCGGTCCAGCCGGTGGTCGAGACGGTGAACCGGAAAGTGGCGACCAGGCCGCAGACGAACGCGGTCAGTGCCACCAGCGAGCCCAGGGCCTCGGAGAAGCGGCCATGACCGGCTGACACGCCGAGCAGGACCAGGTTGCCGGTCATGTTCGAGGTGAAGACCCGGCCCAGGGCGAGAAAGGTGAAGGCGTCCATGGCCCCCGAGGCCAGCGCCAGGCTCAGGACGGGCAGGCGGTTGCTGGCCGGCATCCTCCCATGGTCGGCCGCACCCGCGGTCTGCTGGGGGAGGCGCGCTGACCTGGCGTTACGCAGGATGGGCGGGCGTGTTCGGGGGCTTCAGCCAGTCGGGGGTGCGCCACTGCTGGACGTTCGCCCGCGTGCACGGGCGCAGTGACACCTCCTGCCTGGCCGGGTCCAACTGCAGGCACAGGCCGCTGGCGACGTGCTGGACCTCCCAGTAGTGCCACCGGTTGTACGCCGAGCGGTAATTGAAGCGCCAGAGCTGGCCGGCGGAGCCGGAGCAGGGCTCGCGGGCCGGGCGGCGCTGATCCGGTGGGCCGGCGGCGGCCAGGCAGCCGCCCATGCTGGTGATCGTGTATTCGCCCTGGGCGTTCCGTCGGTAGCCGAACGCCTGGTTGACGCCGCCGTGGCAGCCCCAGATGATCAGGTCCGCGGCGCCCATGGCGTCCAGGCAACGGCCGTTCTCCGCGCTGGCCAGTGAGCTGCCGAGGTCCGGCAGGCGGTCGGTGATCAGCCAGCGCTGGCCGGGCCGGTCGGCGGCGCAGGGCAGCAGGATCAGCGGGGTGCCCGGCTCGGCGGAGCTCTGGTTGGGCTCGGCGCACAGGTCTCCCTGAGGGGAGGCGATGGCGATCGCGTGGTCGCCGGTGAGCCGCCAGAGCTGGTCGTCGGAGTCGTCGCAGGCCGCCTCGGTGAGGTAGATCCCCTCGATGATGCGCCGGGCCTCCGGGGCCAGGCAGCGCTCGCTCAGGCGGTTGCGGATCCGGTAGCGGAAGGCGCCATCGTGCTTTTCCGGTTGGAGGTCCCACCGCTGGGCTTCGTCAAAGACCGTGTTGATGGCCGAGCCGCCCAGCCTGGCGTGCGGGGGCGCGGTGGTGGAGGTGTTGACGACCAGGGGCTTGCCGGGCGCGTACAGGGAGAGGATCGTCACGTTCGGGCGCTTGAGCGAGTCGGGGACGTGGGTGTCGACGTACACCACGTAGGCCAGGAAGGCCGCGGTCGCGAACGCGACCGACAGCACGATGCCGATGATCAGCCTGGTGCGGCGGGTGGGCCGGGCGGGCTGGGGATCGACCAGCCTGCGGTAGGACTGGAGCCACTTGTCCGCCGCGGCGTCCGGCACGTCGTGCACCAGGAGGAAGGCGCGGATGACCGGCTCGGCGCGCTCGGCGTCGGTCAGCCAGCCGGCGCCCTGCCTGGTGACCTTCTCCAGGTCGGCCCGGTCGAAGGCGAGCCCGCGCCGGGCGGCGCGGGCCTGGAGCTCGGCGAACTTGGGCGTGCGCGCCTCCTCGCGCAGGTCCTTGAGCAGCCGCTTGAACGTGGGCAGGTCGTGCGCGGTGAACGGATTGGTCGCGGTCGCCGTACGGTTGGCCCAGCGTGACTGCAGGAAGCCGCCCAGCGGCGTGAGCCCGGCGGCCAGGCAGGCGAACAGGATCGCGGGCACGATGTGCGCCGGGTTGAGCTCGGGTTGACCGTCGGTGGCGAAGTTGACGTAGATCCCGGCCAGCACGGTGAAGACCGCGCTGAGCACGGCCACCGCGCCGATCACCAGGGCGAGCTCGCGTGGGGGGTTGCGCATACGCTCCATCCGGCACTGTGTGTCAGATCATGTTAACGGAGCGTGCGCGCGTCTTGTCCTGGCTACCGGCTCGGCACCGGGGTCGGCGTATCGGCGTTCGTGCGGGTGCGGGTCAGGGTGGCCAGCAGGAGGAGCAGTGCGCTCTGGGCGAGCATGCCGGGTGCCAGGGGTGGCGCGGCGCCGACCGACTTGCTGACGGCGTACCACCAGCGGGTCAGCGGGGACAGGGCGTCCCAGGTGTCGGCGTAGCGCTGGTCGAGCAGGCCCGCGTCGTAGTTGGCGGACACGTGGGCGTACACGCCGAACGCCGCCACCAGCAGCACGGCCAGCGCGAGCACCCGCACCGTGGTCACCGCTCCCTGAGGCCGGCCGACGGCGAGCAGCGCCAGCGCGAGCGTGAGCACGGCCAGTGCTCCCCAGGGGAGTAACTGCTGCAGGGTCTGCCAGTGGCGTTCGGCGGCGAGCTCCAAGGCGGCGCCCATGATGCTGATGAGAACCAGGGCCAGGAGCCCTCTGCGTATGATCATGGCGTCAGCGCCGAGACGATCTTGTCAACCGTGTCCTGGCCGGGGTTGTACTTGGCCAGGTTCTGGCGCAGCGACGTGAGGTCGGTGTCGTCGGCGGCGTAGGGCCGGTACTCCATGACCTCTCTGGCCCACCGGTCGGGGTTGGTCACTCCGGCGACCTGGAGTGCGGCGGTGATCTGGGCCTCGTCGGCGGTGTTCGCCGAAACCTTCCCCGCCTGGGCGGACGCGCTCGCGCTGGACGTGCTCACGCCGGCGGAGGTGGTCTGGGCCGTCGTCGAGGTGCAGGCGGTGAGGGAGACCGCCGTGGCGATCACCGCCAGGGCGATTCTGATCTTGCTTGGTGTCATGCGAGCCATCCGGTACGAGGGGTTCTCAGTGGCCTCAACGCTGTCCGAGCCGTCTCAGATGGATCTCGATGAATCATGAAGATCAGGTGAGAAACGATGCTTAGTCCGAAAAAAGGCGAAAGATGAGTGTTCCTGCGTAATTAGGTCCTCCTCAATCGGCGTAAGTCGGGTTACATTCACGTTACTTTGCCCTCTCTTGTCCCCCCGAGTCGACCGAAGGGAGAGGCATGAGAACGAGAACCGCAATCGCCGCCCTGACCGCTGCGGCGATCCTCATGCCGGCCGCCGTCGCGAATGCCACCGGGAGTGGGAGCGCCGCTGTGGCTCCGCCGCCCGACGACCAGTTCCAGAAGGTGACACTGAACGACAATCCGGGCGAGCCGATGGACTTGGCGGTGTTACCGGATTCGAGGGTCCTGCACACCACCCGGACCGGTGTCGTCTGGTTACATGATCCGAAGACCGGCCTCAACACGCAGGCCGCCCGGCTCGACGTCTACCGGCACGACGAGGAGGGGCTGCAGAGCATCGCCCTCAGCCCCGGCTTCGGCAAGGGCTCCAAGGCGGACGACTGGGTCTACCTCTACTACTCCCCGCCGCTCAACACCCCCATCGACGACCCGGCGACGCCGGACGTCAACGAGGGCGACGCCCCGACCACCGGCACGCCGGCGGACTTCGCGCCCTTCAAGGGGCTGATCCGGCTGTCCCGCTTCCGCTTCACCGGCGCCACCATCGATCTCCGCACCGAGCAGCGCGTTCTCGACGTGCCGGTGGATCGCGGCATCTGCTGCCACGTCGGCGGGGACATCGTCTTCGACGCCGGCGGCAACCTCTACCTGTCGACCGGCGACGACACGAACCCGTTCTCCTCCGGCGGCTACGCCCCGATCGACGAGCGCCCCGGCCAGAACCCCGCCTTCGACGCCCAGCGCAGCGCCGGCAACACCAACGACCTGCGCGGCAAGGTCCTTCGCATCAAGGTGCGCGCGGACGGCTCCTACATGATCCCCCGCGGCAACCTCTTCCCGTCCGGCACCGCGGGCACCCGGCCGGAGATCTACGCGATGGGCCTGCGCAATCCCTTCCGCATCGAGCTCAACCGGTCCACCGGCGATCTCTACGTCGGCGACTACTCGCCCGACGCGCGAGCGGCCGATCCCCTGCGCGGCCCGGCGGGAACCGGCAAATGGGCGTTGATCCGCAAGGCCGGCAACTACGGCTGGCCCTACTGCGCGACGGCGCGGCTCCCGTACGTGGACTACGACTTCGCGACCGGAGCGTCAGGCGCGAAGTTCGATTGCGCCGCGCCCGTCAACGAGTCGCCGCACAACACCGGCCTGCGCAAGCTGCCGCCGGTGGCGCAGCCGGACGTGTGGTACTCCTACGGGCCTTCTGCGGAGTTCCCGGCGCTGGGCACCGGCGGCATCGGCCCGATGGCCGGCCCGGCGTACCACTTCGACCCGCGCACCACGCGCGGGCGCGCTCCGGTGGCGTGGCCGAAGTACTTCGACGGCGTTCCGCTCTTCTACGAGTGGACCCGTGACTACGTCAAGGCGTTCCACCGTGACGGGCGGATCGAGGACGTGCTGCCGTCGTTCGTCTTCGACAACCCGATGGACATGGAGTTCGGCCCGGACGGCGCGCTCTATGTGCTGGAGTACGGCGACGGCTACTTCCAGGAGAACCCGGACGCCCAGCTCGCCCGCTACGACTACATCGGCTACACCGGCAACCACACTCCCATCCCGGCCGCCGCGGCGTCGGTGACCAGCGGCCACGCGCCGCTCACCGTCCGCTTCACCAGCGCCGGCACGACCGACCCCGACGGTGACAGGCTCCGCTACGCCTGGGACTTCAACGCCGACGGCACGGTCGACTCCCGCAGCCCCGAGGCGTCGTACACGTTCCGGACGAACGGCCTCTACAACGCCACGCTCAAGGTCACCGACACCGCCGGCATGTCCGCGGCGACGTCGGTGCGGATCGTGGTCGGCAACGCCGCGCCGGTCGTGGAGCTGGTCCGGCCCGCCGAGGGGCAGGCGTTCCACTTCGGCGACGTCGTCGAGTTCGAGGTGCGGATCACCGACGACCAGCCGGTGGACTGCGCCAACGTGACCGTGGACTACATCCTCGGCCACGACGACCACGGTCATCCGCAGACCACGGCCCGCGGCTGCACGGGCTCCATCCAGACCACCGAGCCGAGCGGGCACGACCCCGAGACCGACCACCTCACCGGCGTCTTCGTCGCCGGCTACACCGACCCCGGCGGTGCCGACCTGCCCCCGCTGACCGGCAGCGACCAGGTCGTACTCCAGCCCACACGTTAGGAGATCCCCATGTGTTACGGGTACGGCCCCAGCAGGCGTTCCCTGCTCGCCGCGGGCCTCGGACTGGGGGCGGGCGCCCTGGCCGCCGCCGCCACGCCCGCCGCCGCGGCGACCCCGCAGGGCGGCGGTCACCGCGTCCCTCCCGACCAGATCAGCATCCAGCTCTGGACGGTACGCGATGACATGTCCCAGAACTACGACACCACCCTTACCTACCTGGCCGAGATCGGCTACCCGAAGGTCGAGCTCGCGCTCGGCTACTTCGGTCGTACGGCCCAGCAGCTCCGTCAGTTCCTCGACGGGATCGGCATCCGGGCCAGCTCCAGCCACGACGGCCTCACCACCGACGCCGCCGGGCTGGACACGAAGATCAACAACGCGCTGACCCTCGGCCAGTCCTTCATGATCGTGCCCTACCTGAACTCCACCAGCCAGGACGAGTGGAAGGCGTGGGCCGAACGCATGAACGTCGAGGCCGCGGCCGCCCGCTCGGCCGGGCTGCGGTACGGCTACCACAACCACGCCCACGAGTTCACCACCGACCTCGGCGGCGGGCGGACGCCGTGGGACGTACTCACCTCGGAGCTCGATCCGCGCCTGGTCCATCTGGAGATCGACCTCTACTGGGCGGTCACCGGCGGCATCGGGCGCGGCGTCGCCGACCCGGTGCGATTCACGCTCGACGTCATCCGCAGGGCGCCGCAGCGGGTGCTGCAGTTCCACGTCAAGGACCGGGACCTCAACGGTGACATGGCCGACCTCGGCACCGGGACCATCGACTTCCGGCGGATCTTCGACGCGCACCGGGTGAAGGAGTACATCGTGGAGAACGACACCCCGGACGTGACTCCCCGGCGCACCGCGGAGGTCGGCTACCGCTACCTGCGGAAGGTGTGCTTCTAGGGACCACGTCCCCGGTCCCCGGTCCGGTCGTCGGGTCCCGGTCCCCGGTTCGAGCGCGGCCCGGGACCCGGGCCGGGCTCGGTGTCCCGGGGTCAGAAGCCGGGGAAGACCCGGCGCAGGTCGTCCAGGGTGAGGGTCTGGCTCGTGAGGGTCACGCCGTCCGGCGTGTGTTCGGGAGCGTGGCGGCCGGTGGTGAGCCGCAGCCACCACTCGGCCGGCGCGCTGAGGACGGCGTCGGGCTGGGCGGGCTCGTCGACGAGGGCGACCTTCTCCCCCAGGTCGAGCCCGAAGGAGCGCTCGGGAGAGGTGGTCCGGATGGTCAGGCTGCCCCGGCGGCCGCCAAGAGCGTCGGCCTTGCCGATGAAGTGGATGAGCAGGCCCACCTGGTCGAGGAGCAGGTCGGTCGCGGCCGGGGCCAGGGCCGCCGCCGGGTCGAAGGCGACCTCGACGTCCCAGGAGTGGTGGGCGAACTCGCTGAGCCGCAGACCCGCCGCGGTCGCGACGTCCACGGGGACGGGCAGGAAGCCGAGCTTGACGCGCAGGTCCTGTCTCGTCTGCGCGTCGAGGCTCTCGTAGCGGCTGACCAGCGCCTCGCTGGCGGTCAGAAACCCCTCGGCCCGCTCGGCCGGGGACATCGCGTCCCAGCGGGCCCAGACCGCCTTGTTGAAGTCCCCGTCCGGGGCGGCGGTGCCGTTCAGCGAGGCCTCCAGGTTGGCCAGGTTGATCTCCGAGCCGCTGCCCAGGTGGCTGAGCACCTGCGACACGTCCCATTCCGCCGCTCCGGACGGCCGGGTGAGGTCCTCGGGGGCGAGGCCACGTACGAGAGCGGCCAGGTGATCGTGTCCGCTGCGCAGAGCGTCGATGGTCTGGTCGGCGCGATCGGTCATGTTCGGCTCCAAAGGGAGGATGTGAGTGGTGCCGGAGATGTCGACAAGCTCAGCCGGTCGCGCCCACCGATAATTCCCGGGCGGTTCACGCGGACGGGTCCCGGGGCTGAAGGGACTCGAACACGGTCATCCCCGAGGCCGGGTCGAGGTCGGTCTCCGTCGCCTCGGTCAGCCGGGCCATGGTCATGTAGAAGCCGATCGCCAGGATCGCCTCGACGATCTGCCGCTCGGAGAAGTGGCCCCGAGCCGCCGTGAACACGCTCTCCTCAACCCGGACGTTCTCGATCACCTGCCTGCCGAACGCGAGCAGCGCACGCTCGGCGTCGTCGAAGGCGTCGCTGCCGAGGTCCAGCCGTTCGATCGCGTCGATCTGCGCCTGCGGCACGCCGACTCCCAGGGCGATCGGCACGTGCTGCCGCCACTCGTACGCGCCGCCCTCGACCTGCGCGACGAGCAGGATCAGCAGTTCGCGAAGCCGGTGCCCGAGGTCAAGGCTGCTGAGGATGGCCTGGCCCAGCCGAACCTGCGGGATCACGCACGACTCCGCGTGCGCCAGCATGCGGAAGATGTTGAGCTTGACCGGTAAGGCCGCGAGCGTCTTGGCCGCGTTGCCGGTCGCGTCGTCAGGGTTGATGAGACTCAGTCTTGCCATGGGTACCTCCGGTTGAGTGCCAGATGGCGGTACGTGCGGTCAGAGCCGGGGCCGTCTGGTGGAGGAGGTCGAGAAAGGCGTCCACCGTCGGGGTGGACACGCGCCCCGACCGGCGATACAGGCGGATCTCGCGTTGCCACAGCGGCCCCGGCAGCGACCGGATCACCACGTCATCCCCGAACACCGCCACCTGCGCGGCGAACGCCCCCAGGATCGCCACTCCCAAACCGGCGGCCACCAGGGCGGAGATGGTGGTGGGCTGTGAGATGACCATGATCTCGACGGGGTCGGCGCCGATCCGGTCGAGCCGGTCGCGGTAGTCGGCCCAGCCCCCATAGGGATCCCCGGTGACCATGACGGTTTCGTCGGCCAGCAGCCCGAGGTCCATCGGGGAGGCGGTGGCCAAGGGATGGCGGGCCGGCACCACCAGGACGATCTTCTCGTGGAACAGGTGGGTCGAGGGGACGTTGTGGTGTACCTGCGGCACGTCAGAGGTACGCAGGGCGATGTCGACCTCGCCGTGGGCGAGGGCCTCCTCCAGTTGCAGCGGGTCGCCCTCGCGCAGCACCACCGTGACCCCGGGATGCAGCCGGCGGAACTGCTGCATCAGCGGCGCCAGCAGCACGGCGCTCAGCCCCGGGTAACCGCCCACCGTGACCCGGCCCCTGAGCTTGGTCCCCAGGGTGCGCACCTCGTCCACGCCGGACTGGATCTCCGCCAGCGCGGCCCGCGCCTTGGGCAGGAACCGGGCGCCGGCGGCCGTGAGCGTGAGCTCCTTGCTGGTACGGATGAGCAGCGTGCCGCCGAGCGCCTGCTCCAGTGCCGCGACGTGCGCGCTCACCCGCGGCTGCGACCGGCCCAGGGCGCGCCCGGCGGCGGTGAAGCTGCCGTGGTCCACGACGGCGACAAAGGTGGCCAGCCAGCTGAGCTGCAGGTTCAGACGCTCGCTCATTCGGAAAACGTATGATTTGCAGTCGCACTATGGCAATAGACGAATGGATATGTCCCGCATAGATTCGCCCGCATGACGAGCGAAACTGTCGAATTCGACACGGGACGCATGACCAGAGGGCAGCGCAGGATCGCACTGACCGCCATCGGCGGTTACTACGTGGACGGCTACGACCTGCTGGTTCTGTCCGGTGCCCTGCTGGGCATCAAGCCTGAACTCTCCCCGGATCCCGGGCTGCTCGGCCTCGTGGGCGCCTCCGCGTTCGTCGGCATGGCCCTCGGCTCCGTACTGACCGGACCGCTGACCGACCGGCTCGGCCGCCGCCCCGTCTTCTTCGCGTCGATGGCCGTCTTCGTCCTGGCCTCACTGGGGTTTCTGCTCGTCAATGACGTGTGGCAGCTCATCGCGCTGCGGTTCTTCGTCGGCTTCGCGATCGGCGCGGACATGCCGGCCTCGGCCGCCCTGATCGCGGAGTTCATCCCGTCCAGGAGGCGTGGGACGTTCACCGGTCTGGGCGGGGTGGCCTGGATGCTGGGCGCGCTGACCGCCATCGCGGTGACGCTGCTGATCTTCACCCTCGCGGGCGCGGAGCACTGGAGATGGGTGATGGCCACCGGGGCCATCGCGGCGGTGCTGCTGCTGTTCCTGCGGCGCCGCACGCCCGAGTCGCCGTACTGGCTGCGTGCCCACGGCCGCCACGAGGAGGCGCTGGCCGCCTGGCGCTACGCCACCTCCGGCGAGATTCCGCCCGAAGCCGCTCCGGCCGCCCCCGGCACCCGTCAGCCGGCCCCGCTGCGCCTGCTCTTCCGTAAGCCGCTGGTCATCATGATGGTCATGCTCTGCGTGTACTGGGGATGCAACAACTTGTACGGATCGGCCATCCTGCTCTACCAGCCCAGCCTGATCAGCCGCATCGTCACGCCGAGCACGTTCACCGCGCTGCTGTTCACCGCGGCCACGACGACGCTCGCGGTGATCCTCGGCCTCGTCGTCTGCCTGTGGGTGATCGAGTCGATCGGCCGTCGCTTCATCGCGCTCACCGGCACCGCGATCGCCGCCGTGTGCACGTTCCTCATCTGGGCCGGGTTCGGCACCTCGTGGCTCGTCCTGGTGGCCTTCGCGATCACGATCGCGGTGATCAACGGCGGTACCTCGCTGGCCTTCTACTCCTGGGCGCCCGAACTGTTCCCCGCCTCGGTGCGGGGACGCGCCATCGGCATCGTCAACATGGTCGGCAAGGCGGGCAGCGTGGTCGGCACGCTCGCGCTGCCGAGCATGTTCGAAGCGCTCGGCGCGGTGTCCTTCCTGGTGATCGCGGGCCTGGCGGTCCTGAACGTGGCGGTGACCTACCGGCTGGCTCCGGAGACCCGCGGTCTGACGCTCCGCCAGCTCGAGGAGAGGGTGTACGCATGACGGCCGGACCCGTGGGGCGTACCTACCAGGACTCCACGCCATGGTGGCCGGAGCCGCCCAGGCCGCGCGAGGGCGCGCCGGACGTGATCGTCGTCGTCCTCGACGACGTCGGGTTCGGCAGCCTCGGCTGCTACGGATCGGAGATCGCCACGCCCGCCATGGACGGGCTGGCCGGCGACGGGCTGCGCTACACCAACTTCCACGTCACGCCACTGTGCTCGCCCACCCGCGCCTCGCTCCTCACCGGCCGCAACCACCACGCCGTCGGCATGTCCCTGCTGTCCAACGCCGACAGCGGCTTTCCCGGCAAACGCGGCACGGTGACCCACCGCGCGGCCACGATCGCCGAGGTGCTGCGCGAGACCGGGTACAACACCTACGCGCTCGGCAAGTGGCACCTGGCCCCGATGGACCAGACCAGCGCGATCGGCCCCTACGACCAGTGGCCGCTGGGCCGCGGCTTCGACCGCTACTACGGCTTCCTGGAGGGCATCAGCGACCAGTACTATCCCGAGCTGGTCCAGGACAACCACCGGGTGGAGCCGCCGAGGACGCCGGAGGAGGGCTACCACCTGACCGAGGACCTCGTCGACCGGGCCATCGCCTGCATTTCGGACCACAAGTCGGTGGGGCCCGACAAGCCGTACTTCCTCTACCTGGCCATGGGGGCGGGCCACGCGCCGCACCAGGCGCCCGAGGAATACCTGCGGCGCTATCGCGGCCGCTACGACGAGGGCTGGGACGTGATCAGGGAGCGCCGCCACGCCAGGCAGCTCGAACTCGGGATCATCCCGCCCGGCACCGCGCTGGCGCCGCGCAACGACGGCGTACACCCCTGGGCCGAGCTGCCGGAGGAGGAACGCGCCGTCGCCGCCCGGCTGCAGGAGGCGTTCGCCGCGATGCTGGAGCACACCGACGCCCACCTGGCCCGGCTCCTCGCGCACCTCGAACGCATCGGCACCCGGCAGGACACGCTGATCGTCCTGCTTTCGGACAACGGCGCCAGCCAGGAAGGCGGCAGGCTCGGCAACACCAACTCCATCGCCTACGAGAACGGGGACGAGGTCTCCCACGCCGACAACCACGCCCGGCTCGACGAGATCGGCGGCCCACGCTGCCACGGCAACTACCCCTGGGGCTGGGCACAGGCGGGCAACACCCCGCTCAAGCGGTACAAGCAGAACACGCACGCCGGGGGCGTCCGGGCGCCGCTCATCGTCTCCTGGCCGGGGCGGGTCGCCGGTGGCGGCGTGCGGGGGCAGTTCCACGACGTCATTGACGTGACGCCGACGATCCTGGACATCGTCGGCGCCGAGATGCCGCGGACCTACCGAGGGCTCGCGCAGTTGCCGGTGCACGGCATGTCCATGCGCTACACGTTCACCGACGGCGCGACGCCGACCCGCCGCACCACCCAGTATTTCGAGATGTACGGGCACCGCGCGATCTGGCACGAAGGGTGGAAGGCGGTCGCCTACCACGAGCGCGGCACTGCCTACGAAGAGGACCGGTGGGAGCTGTACCACCTGGACGACGACTTCTCCGAATGCCATGACCTGGCGGCCGAGCGCCCGGACGTGCTGCATGAGCTGATCGGCCGCTGGTGGTCCGAGGCCGACCGGTACGACGTCTTCCCACTGGACGATCGCAACTTCGCCGAGCGGGCCGCGATGTACCACAGCGCGGCCTCACCCAGGCGCCGGCGGAGCTTCGTGCTGTACCCGGAGATGAGCCGCATCCCCGGCGGGGTCACGCCGCTGATCTACGATCGCTCGTACCGCATCGACGCCCACGTCAGGTTGCGGGCGGGCGACGAAGGCGTGCTCATCTCGCAGGGCGACGTCAACGGCGGTCACGTCCTGTACGTCGCCGGCGGCCGGCTCCACTACGAGTACAACCACCAGGGCACCCGGTACCGCGTGCGTGGCGACCGCGACCTGCCGCCCGGCGACCGAGTCGTGTCGATGATCTTCACGAAGACCGGTCCGCGCCAGGGCGTCGCCGCGCTGGCAGTCGACGGCCGTTCGGCCGGCGGCAAGGAGCCGATCACCACCGCGCGGTACCTGATCGGCTGGCAGGGCCTGGTGCTGGGCCGAGACGCCCTGTCGCCGGTGAGCTGGGACTACCCGCGTGGCTTCCCCTTCACCGGGACGATCGATCGGGTGTGCGTCGAGCTGGACGACGACATCCCGGACACCACCCACGAGACCTTCGACTGACCGGTCAGCTCGCCATCCGCGCCTCGGGGAGCAGGGGAAACCCCTCTCCGAGGTCGCGGTTGATCGGCAACGTGACCAGCTCGAAGTCCTTTCTGGCCACCTCGACGCCATGGATCTTGCAGACGATGGCGGCCGTGCAGGCGCCCCCGGTCAGGCGCATCAGCCGACCGGCCCGCACACTCGCGGTCACCATCGTCAGATGCAGGACCAGGTCGATCCCGAACGTCACCCGGCCCACGGGCTGACCGTTGACCTGCACCTCGACATAGGGCTCGTGGTGGGAGACGACCTCGTGCTCGGCCAGCGGCACCATCAGCCCCATGCCCGGGTTGTCCAAGGTCTTGCGGGCCGCGGCGCGCAGACTGCGGTATTTCGCCCAGCCGCCCAGCAGCACCGAGCCCACGTCGATGCCGCCCAACAGGGTGGCGCCCGCCTCCGCGGCCTTGTGCAGCAGCTCGCCGGGCGGTGCCTGGACCTGCCGGGTGATCTCGTCGAGCACCCGGTGGGCGTCCACGGCCTGCGACAGCTCCTGGGCCGCTTGTCGTGGATCGGCGTAGAGCAGCAGGTCGGCGGTGCTGGGGTGGGTGGTGAAGGTGACGGTCACCGTACGATCTCCCTGATCTCCTGGCGGCCCTGGTCGTGATGGCAGACGAAGTCGAGGCTGAGCGAGGGAGCCACCAGCTCGCGGAGCTCCAGGCGGGGCGAGAGGTCGGCGTACGGCACGCAGACGACTGAGGCCGCCGGAGGCGGCGCGGACGTCGCCGGCATGACGGTGGTCGCGGTCATGTCGGGCATCGCGGATGCCGCGGCCATCGCGGGCGTTCCCCGCCCGCGGCGGGCGCGGCGTAGCGCCCAGACCAGGACGGCCGCCGCCACGAGCACGGCCACCAGCAGGATGGGCAGTGGCGTGCTCGACGAGCCCGTCTCGTCGGTGTCGATGGCGCCGGCCTCCGGCGACTCGTCGGTGTCGGTCGGGGTGACCTCCGGGCTCGCGGGGTCGGTCGGCCCGGTGACCGGTGTCAGGGTGACGGTGACGGAGCTACCGCGCTCGACGAGGCTGCCGGCGGCCGGCTCCTGCTCGCTCACACTGCCTCCGCTGCCGGAATCTCCGCTGCCGATGACGAGCGTGAGCCCCCGTTCCTGGACCCGCCGTCTCGCCGCGCTCGCGCTGAGCCCGCTCAGGTCGGGAACCGCGACTTGCTCAGGAGTCGGGGACACCGGAGCGGGGGGACGCAGGCGCAGCGTCACGGTGCTGCCTTTCGGCACCCGCGTACCGGCGGCGGGATCCTGGGAGTCCACCACGCGCGGTTCGGCGGCCTCTCCCTGGGCCACGGATGAGACGAGTCCTTGGTCCCGTACCTCCTGTTCCGCCTGATCGAGCGGGTCGCCGACGACGTCCGGGACCTCCACGGTCGGCGCTTCGAGGTCGATGGTCACGGTGGAGCCGCAGTTCGCGAGCTCCTCGCTGGTGGGGGTCTGGTCGGTCACCGTCCAGTCGGCCGCCGCGTCGGAGGGTGTGGCCTCCGTGTCGAACCCGGCCTGCGCCAGGGTGGCTTTCGCGTTCTCCCGCGTCATTCCCATGACGTTCGGCACGGACGCCTCGTGGGTGCCGTCATGCGTCTCGCTGTTCCACTCGTCGAGCGTCGGGCAGGACGATGAGGCCGTCGGTGTCACCGACCCGCCTACCACCGGCTCGCTTGTCGGCTCCCCGGCTCCGGCCATCGCCGGGCTCACCGGACCGATCAGGATTGCGGCCATCAGCACCATCACGCTCGCGGCAACCGCGTAGGCCCGCATCGCCACCTCCCTGACATCAGCCTCGACGCTAGGCACGCCGTCCGGCCAGGACATGAGTAGGTCACTACTCAAATCGGAAGAGTGACGTTTTCGTTACAGTGGGTGATGGCGGCGCGAGGCCAAGACCCCCTGAGGAGCAGGCGCCCACCGCCTTGGCCCTCTGCTGCTATGGTCACGCCTGCCATTCGAGGAGGAAACCACGCATGACCGAGGAGAAGCATCCCGACGATGACAAACAAAACATTGGTGACATGATTGGCGAGCTTCTCTCCTTCTGGACGTTAGGCCCGGATGCCTACGCCGCCGAACACAACACCCGCTACCATCCGGTCAAGCTCGTGATCTGGACCCTCGTGGCGGTCGGTGTATCGGCCGCCGTCTCCGCGGTCAGGCTGGCCCTGTTCGGCGAACCTACGGCGGGATGGGCTGTCGCCCTATTCCCACTGGTACTGCCGCTGGTCGGCGCCCTGGCGCACAAGCCGCCCCGCTACGTGGCCGCGCTGGGCTGGGGGTTGGGTGTGGGTCTGGTCACCGCCTTGCTGTTGGGCATCGACATCGGCTCGTCGCTCAGCTCATTCTGGACAGGCTTCGCGTCGGTGTGCGCCGGCTTCCTTGTGTGCTCAGCGGTATTCGCCGCGGTCACCTGGCCGCGCCCGGAGCCTCCCGAGTAGGGTCGATTGCCGAACCCGGGTTCATCGGCTACCAGGGGAGAACCGCAGATATTCCGGTCAGGGCTGCCTGAAGAACAATGATGCCAGTGGCGGTACGGAGCACCGCCAGCTTCCAGTCCAGTGCCTGCATCACCCGCTGGGCCATCAATCGTTCAGGAGTTTCACGTTCGTCAAGGATCGGACTGAGTAAAGACGGCCCTGTGCGTGGACGTCGCAAGAGTCCCGCGAACAGCAGGGCCGCGGCGCCTACAGCGCAAGCTTGCGAGATCAGGTTTGTCGCAGCTGACAGGATGCCTCCTGCTGCCGCCTGGCGACTCGCCAGAAATAAAGCCCCAGTTCCAATGAGCAAGATCGCGGTTAACATATCAGCCCACAGAATACGGCGCTCCGTCACACCTTGGACCGTAGCACGCCGAGTCGCGTGTTTCTTGAATGCCAGGCAGTCATTACGGATTGGACAAGCGCGGTGGAAACTCCGTCACTGGTATCCACCTCGAAGTCGTACGGTCCGAATGTGTGTATGCCGTCGGTCTCTACGTGAGAGCGGCCCTCTCCGATGCGGCGGTCCCCTCGCTCGCGTTCTCTCCGGTCGATCTCCGCGAGGTCGCAATGCACTCCGACAAGGAACACGTCGAAGTCCGCCAACAGGCGGGAAAGAGATTCACGCCAGGCCCGGAATTCGATGACGTGCTCCACGATCAGGTCGTTGCCGGCGCCGGCCAGGGCGGGCAGGCATTGGTGAAAGCCCTTGAAGAAGCGTGGCCGCATCTCGTTCCACCAGGAGAAAGGACCTTCGTCGTCGCGCCGCTCGGGGAGCATTCCGCTTGCCACGAACTGGTCGGAGGAGACGTACAGGAACGGCTCGTCAAGCGCGTGCCGCACTGCCCTGGCCAGGGTCGATTTTCCGGAGCTCGACGCTCCGTTGAAGATGATGACGCGTCCTGAGCCTCTTGCCGGCGGGGTTGGTTCCATGGCCACACGATGACACGGCCTTTCCGTGTGGCGGCCACCGCACAGCGTGAGCGCGGCGGATACTGAACGGCATGCGTGTCGACTTCGACCCCGAGGCTCTGGGCGGGCCGGCCTTCTACCGGTTCATGACCTCGGTCGTCGTCCCGCGTCCGATCGCGTGGGTCTCCACCGTCACACCCGACGGAGCGGTGGACAATCTCGCTCCGCACTCCTTCTTCAGCATCGCCAGCACCGATCCGCCGATCGTGCAATTCACCTCGATCGGCCGCAAGGACTCCCTGCGCAATGTCGAGGACACCGGAGAGTTCGTCGTCAACTTCTGCTCCGAACCGAATCTGCACCTGATCCGCGACACCGCCACCGATTTCCCGCGGGTCGTCAGCGAATTCGGCACGATGGGAATCGAACGCGAACCCAGCCGTCATGTGCGGCCGCCCCGGGTGGCCAGCGCTCCCGTTGTCCTGGAGTGCCGTTCGCACACCACTCTGCGCATGGGCAACTCCACCCTGGTTTTCGGCAGGATCTTCCTCGCGGCGGTGCACGAGGAGTATCTCGTCAACGGGCGCCCTGACGCCGAACTGCTGCGCCCGCTGACCAAGCTCGGCGGCGACGAGTGGGGGACGCTGGGCCAGATCATGCACCTGAGCCGCATCCCCTACGAGGAGCCGCGGGGCGAATGACTGCTCAGCAGGTCGAGTTGGTCTGGGTGAGCAGGGCCAGCCTCCAGGGCAGCGAGTTGTAGTCGCCGCCGGCGTTCGGGTCCAGGCCCTGGTACAGGTAGCGGAGCTGGCACGGGCTGATGGTCAGGGTCTGGTCGTAGCCGTCGCGGATCATCTCGCCGTGGCTGATGTCCTTGGTCCAGGCGGTGGAGTCGAAGGTGACGTTCGTACTGCGGGCGAACGGGTTGCTCTCGGAAGCGGCGAGCCCGCTCCACGGGCCGGTGATGGCGGTCGAGGTCCAGGAGCGGAAGTAGCGCCGGCCGTCGCTGCCGATGGCCTCCACCAGCAGCAGGTACTGGTTCGTGCCCTTGATCTTGTAGACGTTGGAGGCCTCGAAGAGGTTGTTCCTGGCGTCCTGCATGGCGATGACGGTGTTGGTGAAGCCGTTGGGGAAGTTCGCCACGGTGGTCTGGGAGCGGTAGAGGTGGCCGTTGTCGTCCGAGGAGAACAGGTAGCAGTTGACCGTGTCGCAGATGACCCACATGTCGACCCAGTAGCCGTTGCCGATGTTCTGGCGGATGATGTCCGGCATGCTGGCGTAGAAGTTCTGCGGCGCGCTCCACGATCTCGGGTTGCTGATGTCGGTGGTGGTCGAGTACGAGGCGTTGCCGGTCTGGTAGACCAGGTACCACTTGTTCTGCGGAGCGAAGTAGAACACCTGGGGCGCCGCCCGGTAGCCGGTGCCGATCGCGCTCTGGTCGAGGTACGTGTGCGTGGCGGCGCCCGCCTGCGCCCAGTCGGTGAAGTTCAGGTAGACCATGTTGTAGCCGCTCGCGTTCGCGGTGCTGGCGAAGACGTGCCAGCGGCCGTTGTAGTAGACGACCGACGGGTCCTTGACGGCGGCGATGTTGTGGCTCGCATCCGGTTTGGGGGCGATCAGCGCGGGGCCGGAGCGCCAGCGGAAGCTGCTGGGCAGCGTGCCGGTGCCGCCGGTGGGGGTGACCGTCGGGGTCGGTGTCGGTGTCGGGGCCGGCGTGCTGCCGGTGCAGGTGGTGCCGTTGAGTGCGAAGTCGGTCGGCGCCGGGTTGGCGGAGTTGTTCCAGGAGGCGTTGAAGCCGAACGACGTACTGGCGCCGGTGGCCAGAGAGCCGTTGTAGGCGGCGTTGACGACGGTGACCTGGGCGCCGGACTGGGTGTACGTGCCGTTCCAGAGCTGGCTGATGGCCTGGCCGGCGGTGAACGACCAGGTCAGCTTCCAGTTCGTGAGCGGATCGCCAAGGTTGGTAACGCTGACACTGGCGCCATAACCGCTCTGCCATTGGCTGGTCACCGTGTAGGTGATGCGACAGCCCGGGGCGGCCTGGGCGTTGGGGGCGATGAGCGCGGCGGCGATCGCGGCCAAGGCCGCCGCGATGGCCCAGAACCGGGTGCGGTTGAGGTGCACTGCGTCCTCCGTGGGGCGGGGGCCGACGATGGCCGAGCGTCTCAGAAAGATTTCAGCCCATCAAGCGAAACTTTCGAGACGCGGCCGTTCCCGCACGGTGGAGCTGCTGTGAAGCTGAAACTTTCACCTTTCGGAGGAGGTATCCCGGATCGTACGATCATCCGCGTGGATCTGGACGAAACCGCCGCCCGGCTCGGGGTACCCGTCGAGGACGTCGACCGCGTGCATCGGCTCGCCGGCGACCGGCCATCGGCCCCGCTGCCCGCCAAGGCCGACGCGCCCGCGATCCTCGACCGGCTCGCGGTGCGGCCGGACGACGCCGCCGAGGTCATGGCGGGCTGGCCCGACCCCGACTCTCCCCTGTGGACTCCGGAGCTGCGCTGGCTGCTCGACCGCTCGATAGCCCTGGTCCGCGCCGATCTCGGGGGCCACGGCTGGCTGTCGCCCGGTCCGGAGCTGCCGCGCGAACGGGGCCCCGCCTGGCGGCATCTCTACGTGTACGCGTACCTGGCCCTGGCCGACGTCGTCACGACGTACCACCGCGACCACGGCATCGCCGATGCCGTGTCGTGGGTGACCCTCGCGGACCTGGGCCGCAACCTCGCGGTCGACCGGCGGATGCGCCGCGAGGGCTGGCCGGTCATGCAGAGCTGGCTGACGCTGCACGCGCGCGGCGGCATCTACGAGCTGGGCCGGCTGCAGCACCAGCGCGGCGGCACCGCCATCGGCCTGCACATCCCCGAGTCGGGGCCGATGACCCCGGAGGCGGTCGCGGCGTCGCTCGACGAGGCCCGCGCGTTCTTCCCACGCCACTTTCCCGACGAGCGCTACACGGCGTTCTCCTGCGGCTCGTGGCTGCTCGACCCGCAGCTACTGGAGTATCTGCCCGAGGACTCCAACATCGTCCGGTTCCAGCGGATGTTCGAGCTGGAGCCCTACGAGGAGCCGGAAGGGCAGGACGCCGACGTCGAGGTGCTGCGGTTCGTGTTCCGTACCTTGACCACGCCGCTCGACCAGTTGCCGCGCCGCACCGTGCTCCAGCGCGCGATCGTCGACCACCTGAAGGCCGGCCGCCACTGGCGCATCCACCGCGGCCGCTTCCCGATCTAGTGGCCCGTCACGCAACCTTGGCCGGCCGGGCCACCGCGCGCCAGCCGAAGGTGAGGGAGCCGGTCAGGAGCACCACGCCGGACAGCACACCGCTGATGAGCGGCACCCAGGCCACGGCGGCCGTCGACGCCAGAACGAGCCCGGCGGCGCCGAGCAGGGTGAGCACCACCCCGGGTACGGTGATCCTCCAGTCCTTCCAGATCGGCGCCAACGCGATGAAGTGAACACCGACCACGAACGCCACCCAGGCCACGTTGGTCTGCTCAGGGCGTTCCCAGGCGGCCAGCACCCGGATCCCGCCGAAGAGCAGGATCACCTCGGCGGCCACGACGATCAGGTAGCCACGGCCGAACAGCGGGCCGCCCGCGACGGACCGCTCCTTCCTGGCCGTCATGATCCACATGGCGACGACACTCGCGGCTGCCAGGCAGGCGACCACCCGTAAGAGGTTCGCGGTCACGGTGTTCAGCGGGCTCTGCGCGTTGACGACGACGAAGACCGCGCCGAAGACCGCGCCGACCAGCAATCCAGTCATTCTCTGCATGACACCATTGAAGTGCGTACCGGAGTGCGTCCGCATGGGGGCTGGGGTGAGGACGAGGTAGACCTGGCACTACCCACGAGGCCTACTTCGCTGTGCCGCGCAGATACGCGAGCACCGCCAGCACCCGCCGGTTGTCGTCCTCCGACGCGGGTAGCTCGAGCTTGGTGAACACGCTGGCCACGTGCTTGTTGACGGCCGCCTCGGAGACCGACAGGGCGCGGGCCACGGCGCCGTTGGTACGTCCTTCGGCGATCAACGTGAGCACCTCACGCTCGCGCGGGGTCAGCCGGTGCACCGGCTCGGTGACCTCCCTGGC
The DNA here is from genome assembly GCF_019396345.1 of Nonomuraea guangzhouensis. Lineage (GTDB taxonomy): Bacteria > Actinomycetota > Actinomycetes > Streptosporangiales > Streptosporangiaceae > Nonomuraea > Nonomuraea guangzhouensis. The sequence goes on from NZ_JAHKRM010000014.1 coordinate 87,797, forward strand.
CCTGGTCCAGGTCTGCTCGAACAGGTCGATGAGCGTGCTGATCAGGCTCTGCTGCCTGATCACCAGGGCGCCCGGCGAGTAGGGGACGGGGGTGATGCGGAGGAACGCCACCGCGTGGTCGAAGATGAGCAACTGCTGGATCGGCTCATCGATGACCCGGTGGAGGTCACCGGCGGCGTGCAGCTCCCTGAGCCGGGCCGCCTTGCGCGGGTCGTCCAGCACGCTCGTGTGGATGATCGTACGCATCGCCATGCCGTCGCGCAGGGCGTCGAGCACGTCGCGCCTGCTCTTCTGCTCATCGCGGGCCTTCTCCGTCGAGCCCACCGGGTGCATGGCACGCAGCTCGCGGGCCGAGCGGGCGGCCTGTCCGATCTGCAACCGGACGAGTTCGTTGTCCTCCAGTCGCACGACGTCGACGGGGATGCCGCGTAGCTCGCCCACCACCTCTTCCAGCCGATGAGCCAGCTGAATCAACGACCCGCTCTCGTCCACAAGCCTCCTTCGCCGCCGTTGCGCAACGCGCCGAACTCACTGAGTAATTTTAGCCGCGTGACCTGGAAGCTTGGGGGCTACTTGGCGGCACAGAGTGCGGTGTCGAGGGCGGCGTTGACCTGCTCGGCGCCGGCCTCCGAGGTGGGAAGGGCGGTGACCGCGACAGTGGCGGCGCGGCCGTCCTCGGTGATGCCGGTGCGGGTCTCGTAGCCGTCGATGTCGCCGCCGTGGCCGTAGGCGGACTCGCCGCAGCTCAGCTTGATCTTGACGAGGCCGAGCCCGTACGTCCAGGTGGCCGGGAGGCCGGGCGCCTTGATGGTCTGCTTCATCTGCTTGAGCTGGGCCGGCTTGAGCAGGTCGCCGTCCATCAGCGCGGCCAGGAAGCGGTTGACGTCGCTCGGGGTGGCGATGAGCTGTCCGGCGGACCAGCCCCAGGACGGGTCCAGCTCGGTGATGTCCACCATCTTCTTCTTCTGGTCGGGGGTGTAGCCGTGGGGGTGGGCGCCGCGGATGGTCCGCTCGCCGATGCCGGGCCAGTAGGTGTCGCGCAGCCCGACCGGCTTGATGATCCGGTTGGTGATCTCCTCGCTGATCGGCCGGCCGGTGACCTTCTGCACGAGCAGGCCGAGCACCACGTAGCCGGTGTTGCTGTACAGCCAGCTCTTGCCGGGCGCGAAGTCCGGCTTGTGCGCCAGCCCGGTGTCGAGGAGTTCGCGGGGCTCGGTGTACCTGTGCCGGCTCTCCAGGATCGGCGGCATGTTCGCGGTGTAGCTGTGCAGGCCGCTGGTGTGCTGGAGCAGCTGCCGGACAGTCATCTTGCGGCCGTCGTTGCCGTTGCCGCGGATCAGCTTGGGCAGGTACGTCTCAATGGGGGCGTCCAGCTCGATCTTGCCCTCGCCGACCAGTTGCAGCACGACCACGGCGGTGAACATCTTGGTGTTGCTGGCGATCCGCACCCGGCCGTCGACCGGCACCTCGTCCCGCGTCTTCAGGTCGCCCACACCGGCGGTGTAGTCACGGGTGCGTCCGTCGGCGTCCCGCACGGCGGCCAGCGTGCCGGGGAAACCGCCCTTGCCGACCAGGCCGTTCAGGGCCTGCTGCACCGTGTCCGCGGAGTCGGCGGTGGCCGGCGTGGCGTTCAGGCTGAGGCCGCTCAGCGCGGCGATGGCCACCGCGGCCAGGGCCAGCCGGCCGCGGCGCTTGGTGGAGGGGGACTTGACGGTGGCGTACGACATCGGGGGCTCCCTGCTCGGTGGCTTGTTCTGCGATGTCACCAAGCATGTCGGCGGGACCCCTCCATGATCGATCCCGTGCGCTGGAGTCCATAGGTACAGCCTGCGCTACCCAGGTCAGGTGGGGGAGACTGGGGAGGTGACCGTCGAGAACAGCCCGCCCGCGACCAGCCCCTCCATCGTCCTGCTCACGCTGGCGCGCCGGATCGAGGCCGAGCTCGGTGCCGCCCTCGCGCCGCTCGATCTCACGGTCGGCCGGCTCGGCCTGCTCGGTCACATCGCCGGTGTGCCCGGGGTGTCGTTCAGCGATCTGGCGCGGATGTCGGGGACCACGGTCCAGAGCGTCCACACGGCGGTGAAGGTGCTCGCCGGGACCGGGCTGGTGCGCGACAACACCGCCCGCGCGGGCTCCGCTTCGGCGATCGAGCTCACGCCTGACGGCGCGCGCCTGCTGGAGGCGGCGAAGCAGGTGGTGGCGGAGGTGGACGAGCGGCTGTTCGGCCCGGCCGCGGACCCGATCCAACGGCAGGTCGCGGATGCCGTACGCGCCGCGTTCGAAGGCGGCGCGACCGTCTGACCTGCCGCGTTCGGCGGCAACTGCCCCCGCCTGACCTGCCGCGAAGGCGACCTTCAGTCTGCCTGAAGCTACCATGCTAAGCTTCAGCCTGCCTGAAGCTTGCCTTGGGAGGGTCTGTGGAAAAGTTGCTGCTGTCGTTGCACGTCCTCGCGGGCATCGTGCTCGTGGGCGGTTCGGCCGTCGCGACGAGCCTGTTTCCCCGGTACGCGCCGGTCGCCTCCGGCGTGCCCGCCGGAGGCGCCCCTGGCGACCCGACTCCCCAAGAGCGGAACCGGGCCGTGGCCGTCGCGTTGCACCGCATCACCCGGGGCTACAGCGTCTTCGGCCTCGTCGTGCCCGTGGTCGGGATCGCCTTGGCCGTCGTCCAGGGCAGGATGGGGGAGATCTGGATCAACATCTCCATGGTCCTCACCGCCGCCGCGGGCGGCCTGCTGGCCGTACAGATCTATCCACGCCAGCAGGCCGCGCTCGCCGAGCCCGGCGACGGCAAAGAGCTACGCACGCTCTCCATGCTCGCCGGGATCTACAACCTGCTGTGGGCGGCCGTCGTCGTCATGATGATCGTCCGCCCGGGGTCCTACCGGTGAACCTACAGCGCCCAGCTATCAGGCTGAGAGCCGTCAAGGTCGGTGAACCCGTACTCGTACGCGAGCTGAGCGGAGCTGGCAGACCGCTGGTTCCACCGCGCCCGATCGGGATCCGAGGCCAGGGCCACGACGGCCCGGCCGACATATCTGGGTGACTCCGACGACGCGAACCCGTCCGGAGCGGCACCATTCGGGGCCAGGGCGTCACGCCAGTTTCCTTCGGTGACTCCGAAGCTGTCGAGCATCATCTCCGAACGGAGCCAGCCAGGAGTGATGGCGACCGCCGTCGCGCCATAGGGGCGCAGTTCGTGGCCCTGGGAGAAGGCCAGCCGATTAACGGCGACCTTGGCCAGGTCATAGAACACCGAGAGCCGATACCGCGATGCGTTGTACTCACCGGTGCCGTCGGTCACCTCGACGAGCAGACCTCCCGGCTCGTTGATCAGCAGCGGCAGGAGATGGTGGGAGGTGATCACGTGGGTGTCGATGGCCAAGCGCAGTATCCGCAGGCCGTCGTCGAGGTCGTGCTTCCAGATCGGGGTGTTCCAGCTCGCCGGCCCGCCTTTGAGGACCTCGGCGCCCCAGATGTCGTTGACCAGCACGTCGATGTGCCCGTGCTGGTCACGCAGGCGCTCGGCCAAGCGCTGAACCTGGTCGGACTCGAGATGGTCCACCTGAATCGCGATCCCGATGCCGCCCAGCCGCGTGACGATCTCGGCCGTCTCCTCAATCGTCTCGGGGCGATCGTAATCCGACTGGCCGCGACCGGCGACGCTGCTGCGTCCCGTACAGACGACAGTCGCGCCTGCCTCACCCAGCGCGGCGGCGATGCCGCGTCCAGCGCCTCGAGTCGCGCCGGCGACCACGGCAACGCGCCCGCGCAACGCCTCATGATCCGGTGTCCAAGTCACAACCGGAGTCTGCCCGGAATCCCGGCAACGTCCTCCATCCGGAGAGTGGGCGGCTACCCGCCTTCCGCCGTGGCCATCTGTCGGCGTTCCTCGCGGGTGGCGATGAGCCCAGCCGGCGCGAGGAGCTTGGACTCCTCGAACGGCGTCTCCGTGTTCGGCAACGGCTCCTTGGCCTTGATCGCCTTCACCCACACCCGTATGGCGTCCACGATCACGATGATGATCAGGATGGCGAACAGCGCGGCGAGGATCCCGTCGACGGTGGAATTGACGATGATCTGCCGCATCGCGCCGACGGTCTTGGCCGGAGCCAGGAGTTGCCCCTGGTCCAGCGCCCCCTGGAAGCGGGTGCGCTGGGCGAAGAAGCCGAGCGTCGGATCGCTGGAGAAGACCTTCTCGTAGCTCGCGGTCAGGGTGACCGCCGCGTCCCAGGCGAGTGGTATCGCGGTCACCCACGCCCATTTGAGCCGCCCGCTCTTGATCAAAAGCGTGGTGGCGACGGTCAGTGCCACGGCGGCGAGCAACTGGTTGGCGATGCCGAAGAGCGGGAAGAGCTGGTTGATACCGCCCAGAGGGTCGTTGACGCCTTGGTAAAGGAAGTATCCCCAGGCGCCCACGACCACCGCGCTGACCGCCGTCAGTCCGGGCCACCAGCTCACTCGGCCGATGGGCTTCCACAGGTTGCCCAGCGTGTCCTGGAGCATGAAGCGGCCCACTCTGGTCCCGGCGTCCACCGTGGTGAGGATGAAGAGCGCCTCGAACATGATCGCGAAGTGGTACCAGAACGCCTTCAACGCGGCTCCTCCGAGGAAGCCGGAGAAGATCTGCGAGATGCCGACGGCCAGGGTGGGCGCGCCCCCGGTCCGCGCGATCAATGTCTGTTCTTGTACGGCCTGCGCCTCCGCCTGCAACTGCTCGGGCGTGATGACGAAGCCCATGTTGCTGACCGCTTGCGAGGCGGATTGGACGGTGGCGCCGACGACCCCCGCCGGGGAGTTCATCGCGAAATACAGCCCGGGGCTCAGCAGAGAGGCCGCGGTGATGGCCATGACGGCGACGAATGACTCCATGAGCATGGCGCCGTAGCCGATCATCCGGACCTGGGTCTCCTTCTGGATCATCTTGGGCGTCGTGCCGGAGGCGATCAGCGAGTGGAATCCCGACAGGGCTCCGCAGGCGATGATGATGAACACGAAGGGAAACAGCGACCCCGCGAAAACCGGCCCCTTGCCGTTGAAGGCGAACGCGGTGAACGCGGTGTTCTTCAGCGGGGGCAGGGTGATGGCCACACCGACGGCGAGTAGCACGATGGTGCCGATCTTCATGAACGTGGACAGGTAGTCACGGGGTGCCAGCAGCATCCACACGGGCAGCACGGCGGCGACGAATCCGTAGGCGATCAGCCACAGCGCCAGCGACGACTGGCTCAGCGTGAACGTGGCCGCCCAGCTCGACTCCTGGATCCAGCCGCCGGCCACGATCGCCAGGATCAGCATCCCGACGCCGATCAGGGTGGTCTCCACCACTCGGCCGGGCCGGATCGTGCGCATGTAGAACTCCATGAACAGAGCGATCGGGATGGTCATCGCGAGAGAGAAGACGCCCCAAGGGGATTTGGCCAGGGCGCCCACCACGACGAGCGCCAGCACGGCCAGCAAGATGATCATGATGGCGAAGACGGCGACGAGCGCCGCCGCACCGCCCACCGGGCCGATCTCCTCGCGCGCCATCTGTCCCAGACTCTTGCCGTCACGCCGCATGGAGAAGAACAGGATCACCATGTCCTGCACGGCCCCAGCGAAGATCACGCCGGCGACGATCCAGATGGTGCCTGGCAGGTAACCCATCTGGGCCGCCAGCACCGGTCCCACCAGTGGCCCGGCTCCGGCGATGGCGGCGAAGTGGTGGCCGAACAGGATCCGGCGGTCCGTCGGGTGGTAGTCGATGGCGTTGTTGAGCCGCTCGGCAGGAGTGGCCCGACGGCTGTCCGCGCCCAGCACTTTGTGCAGGATGAACCGGGCGTAGAAGCGGTAGGCGATGGCGTAGGAGCCGAGCGCCGCGGCCAACAGCCAAACCGCGTTGACGTTCTCGCCTCGGGACAGGGCGAGCACTCCCCATCCCACAGCGCCGATGGCGGCAGATGATCAGAGGAAGGCAAGCGGACGTTCGCGCAGGACCGCGATGACGCTCGCCAGCGGCCCGCCGCGAGCCGCCGCGCTCGCCGGCCAGACGATGCCGAGCCGGAAGTGCAGGTCAGGGTCGTCCAGCGGCACGAGGACCAGCCCGGCCTCGGTGAGGACGCGGCCCCCGATCGTGCTGGGCGTGGTCAGGGACAGGGCGCGCGAGTGGGTGACGTGCGCCGCGATCTGTACGACGTCGCTGTGCGGCAGCTCCCGGATCCGGGTGACCCCGCCCTCGCGCAGGTGATCACGCAGCCCCTTCATCACCGTCGGGTGCACCTTGAACGAGGTGAGCAGCAACTGCCGATCAGCCAGGTCACTGAGCGTGAGCCGGGCATGGCCCGCGAGCGGGTCGTCGGCGCGCATCGCGATGGCGAAGCGGTATTCGGCCAAGGCGAGACTGTCGAGGCCGGGAGCCTCCACAGGCAGGTGGACGACGGCGATGTCCAGCTTGTGCGTCGCCAGCAGGGCGAGCAGCCCGGCCGACGGCTCCAGGCTCACCGGCAGCTCGATCCCGGGGCTCACCTGCTCGAACGTCTCCAGCACCAGGTCCAGGACCTGGGTGGGGGCGAGCGGCGTGGCCCCCACACGCACGGCTTCGGAAGCGTCGGCGGCGGGCCCGGCCGCGAGGTCCGCCAGCGCGTCGAAGCGGGCCAGCACGTCGCGGGCGGGCTCCAGGAACGCCCGGCCGAAGGCGGTCAGCTCGACCTGGTGGTAACCGCGGTCGAACAGGTCCTTGCCGAGCTCCTTCTCCAGCTCCCGGATGCGGCGGCTGAGCGGGGAGGACGTCACGTGCAGCCGTTCGGCGGCATGCCCGAAGTGGAGCTCCTCGGCCACGGCCACGAAGTAGCGGAGCTGCTGGATGTCCATCCAGCTCAGGGTAGCGGCGGCCTCCGCAGATCAGTTCGCGGGCCGGAACACGGGGATCGCCTCACCCCCCTCGGGCCGCTCGAAGGCGACGCGCACCCGCATCCCACCGTGCACCTCCTCGGGCGCGACGCCGTTGATCTGGACCTGCATCCACGGCTCCTCGTCCAGCTCGACGATCGCGACCACGGTGGGCGGGGCGCCCTTGGCATGCACCACGGACCAGCTCACGACCTGGCCGGTCCCCGCGGCGGGCGTCCAGGACAGGACGGGCGAGCCGCAGTGCGGGCAGGTGCGGGCCTGCGGCGCGGCGGGGCCGCCGCACTCCGCGCAGCGCCTGATCAGCAGTTCGCCGCGCGCGGTGCCGTCGAAGAACTCGGCGGTGGCCGCGTCGCGGTGAACGGTTCCCACGGGCATCGGCATGCTCCTATCGCGCGTGCGGGCTGAGGATGAGGGTGGAGTGATGGTCGAGGACGCCGCCGTTGCCGCTGACCAGCACCATGTCGTTGCGCGGGGCCTGCCGGTCGCCGCCCTGGCCACGGGCCTGGATGACGGCCTCCGACAGCGGGGTCATCCCCCACATGTAGTACGAGGAGAGCTGCCCGCCACCGGTGTTGACCGCGAGGCTGCCCTCCGGCCCGAGCACCCCACTGGCGACGAAGGGGCCGCCCTCGCCCTTGGCGCAGAAACCGTAATCCTCCAGGGAGATGAGCGCGGTGTAGGTGTAGCAGTCGTACAGCTCGGCGACGTCGATGTCGGCGATGGTGATCCCGGCCTTCTTCAGCGCCGTGGGACCCGACAGGGCGGCACCGCTGACCAGCCCGAACTCGCTGTCCTTACCCATGACGTACCCGGGGTGCGCCTGCCCCCAGCCGCGGATGTGCACGGCGGGCTGGGCGAGGTCGGCGGCCCGGTCGGCGGAGGTGACGATCACCGCGACGCCACCGTTGCTGACCAGGCAGCAGTCGAGCAGGTGGAAGGGCTCGGCGATCCACCGGGAGCTCTGATGGTCCTCAAGGGTGATCGGGGTGCGCATCTGGGCCAGCGGGTTCCGGGCCGCCCAGGCACGTTGCGCGACGGCGATGTGTCCCAGTTGTTCGCTGGTGGTGCCGTACGTCGCCATGTGCCGGCGGGCGGCCAGCGCGTACATGCTGTTGGCGCTGTAGATGCCGGAGGCCGCGGCCATGCCCTGCCAGCCGGTCAGGGCCCGGGCGCCGGCGTAGGCGGCGCCGCCGCCCATCGAGCGGTCCTTCAGCGGAGCGTCGGCGAACACGCAGGCCACGACGTCGGCCATGCCGGAGGAGACGGCCATGGCGGCGTACTGCACCATGGCCCCGGCCGACGAGCCGTACGCCTGCACCTCCGACAGCAGGCGCAGGTGGCGCAGCCCGAGGTCGCGCTGGAGGGACAGGCCGACGTCGCCGGTGATGCCGGTGTTGGTCAGCAGCCCGTCCACGTCGTGCGGGTCCAGCCCGGCGTCGGTGGCGGCGCGGCGTACGGCGTCGGCGGCGAACTCGGGTGCGCCGCGGCCGTAGACCTTGCCCATCTCGGTGATGCCGAGCCCGGCGATGACGGGCGCGCGGTTCATCGGCCCTCCCAGACCGGGGCGCGCTTCTCGGCGAAGGCGCGCGGCCCCTCCTTCGCGTCCGCCGACCGCATGATCGCGGCGCCCTCGGCGGCGGTCCGCTCCCAGGCGGCCCGCTCCGACGGGATCGTGCCGTCGGAGATGCCCCGTGCGATCCGCTTGCTGGCCTGTACGGACAGCGGCGCGTTCGCGCTGATCGTCTCGGCCAGGGCCAGCGCGGCCGGTACGACCTGGTCCGGCGCTACCACCCGGTTGATCAGGCCGAGCCGCAGGGCGTCGGCGGCGCTCACGGGCTCACCGGTCAGCAGGATCTCCAGGGCGGCCTTGGTGGGCAGCTGCGCGGCCAGCCGGAACGCGCCGCCCGCGCCCGCGATGATGCCGCGCTTGACCTCGGGCAGCCCGAACGCGGCTGTCTCAGAGGCCACCACCAGGTCGGCCCACAGGGCGATCTCGGTGCCGCCGCCGAGCGCGAACCCGTTGACGGCGGCGATGACCGGCTTGGCGATGGGGTGCGTGACGCATCCGGCGAAGCCCCAGTGCGGCTTGAACCCCTCGGTGGAGAACTCGCCGCGGGCCACCTCTTTGAGGTCGGCACCGGCGCAGAACGCCTTGTCCCCGGCTCCGGTCAGCACCACGGCGCGGACCGAGGCGTCGGCGTCGGCCTCGTCCAGGGCCTCGCCGACGGCACGGGTCAGGGCGGCGTTGACGGCGTTGCGTACCTCGGGACGGTTCAAGGTGATCAGCATGATGTGGTCGCGGCGCTCGACGAGCGCGGCGGGCTCACCCACGGTCAGTTCCTCTCGTTCTGCACGGTTGGTTCCTCCAGCACGCCCGCCTCGATGAGCGCCTGTATCTCGGACTCGGCCAGGCCGAGCAGCTTGGCGGCCAGCATCCGGGTCTGCTCCCCGGCCAGCGGCGCCGGCCGCAGCTCGGGGTCGGCGACCCCCCGGAACGTGGCTGGGGCGTTCTCGGTGCGCAGCGCGTGGCCGATGGTCGGGTGATGGGTCTCGCGCAGGAAGCCACGGGCCGTGAGCTGGGGATCGTCGAGGTACTCGGTGACGCGCCGCATCATCCCGGCGGGCACGCCGGTCGCCTGCAGCCGTTCCATGGCCTCACGCGGCGGGGTGCCGGTCGTCCACGCGGTCACGGCCGCGTCCACGAGGTCGCGGTGCGCGCGCCGACCTGCCGCGTCGCCCAGCCGGGCGTCGGCGCGCAGGTCGGGACGGTCGATGACGGCGCACAGGCCACGCCACTGCTCGTCGTCCTCGACGCTCACCACGCACCACTCGTCGTCGCCCGCGCACGGGTAGACGCCCTGGGGCGCGTCCCACTCGCCGCTGTTGCCGTGGGCGGTGAACGAGCCGGGCTCCAGCGACTCGCGCAGGAAGCCCGTGGACAGCTGGGTGAGGATGGTCTCGGCCTGGGAGACGCTGATCGTGCCGCCCTTCCCGGTACGCCGGCGTTCGATCAGCGCGGCGGCCACGGCGACCGCGCCGACGCGGGCGGCGACGTGGTCGGGGAAGATCGTGATGGCGTCGCAGAACCCGGCCTCGACGCCGGTGTCGCGCCAGAGCCCGGTGACCCCGGTGGCGGCGCGGACGAGCGGGCCGTACCCCATCCGCCTGCTCCACGGCCCGGTAGAGCCCAGGGCGCTGCTGTCGGCCATGATGATGCGCGGGTTCAGCTCGCTGATGACGTCGTAGCCGAGACCCAGGGACTCCAGCGTGCCGGGCTTGAAGTTGGACAGGATGACGTCCGACTCCTTGGCGAACCGCTTGAAGAGCTCCAGACCCTCCGGGGAGCGGAGGTTGATACCGGCGCTGAGCTTGTTGCGGTGACCCCAGGCGAAGCCGACGCTCATGGTCTCGCCCGGGGTCACCGACTGGCGGCTGCCGTCGGGGTACGCCAGGCTCTCGATCTTGATCACATCGGCGCCCTGGTCGGCGAGCAGCCGTCCCAGCTCGGCCCCGACCACGATCACACCGAGGTCGAGCACGCGGATCCCGTCGAGCGGCCGTCGCGGGCCCGCGGGCTCGGTGGGCTTGGTGATCGTCGTGCGGAGTGGCTCGGCGGACACCTCGTCGTCGTGCTCGCCCACCTCGGGAGCCCGGTGCCGGAATCCCGCGCGTACCCCGTTCACCTCGACGTACCCGGACGGCACCCGCCCGGTCAGCCCGGGGGCGATCTCGGCGTCGAGCAGCCCGCCCCGGGCCAGGAAGTGCGGGCCGGCCAGCACCTCGCCCGGATCGAGCAGCGCCGCGATCGGCACGCCCAGCTCCTGGCCCCGCGCCACCAGCTCGTCCTTGGTCTTGTCCCTGAACAGCGCCCCGATCAGCGCGTGCAGCCGCTCGGTGGCGCCGAACCGGGCGGCGATCGAGTCGTACTTGGGATCGGCGAACTCCTCGGGCTCGCCGAGCCAGCCGAACATCCCGCGCCACTGCCGCCTGGCCAGCACGCAGATTCGCACATACCCATCCGCGCAGGGGAAGATCGGGTAGAGGTTGCCCGCATTCGGGCGGCCGCGGGGCAGCTTGGTCGCCGGGACGCCGCCGGTGGCCGAGCCGCCGATGCCGAAGCCGGGGTCCAGCGCCTGGGCGGTCATCTCGTACACCGAGCAGTCGACGTGATCGCCGCGCCCGGTCTCCAGCCGGTTCAGGTACGCCAGCAGGGCCGCCCACGCGGCCTGGATCGCCGCCGACTCGTAGGCCAGCGGCCCCGGCGGCATGACCGGCCGCCGGCCCGGGATGCCCGACCGCGACAGCACCCCGCCGAGCGCCAGGTGCGTCCAGTCGGTGCCGGTCCAGTCCCGGTACGGGCCCGTCTGCCCGAAGTCGGTGATCGAGACGACGACCAGCGCCGGATTGCGGGCGAGCAGCGTGTCCACGCCCAGACCGAGCCGGTCGAGGGTGCCGGGCCGTTCGGTCTCGATGAGAAAGTCCGCCCCCGCCGCCAGGTCGAGCAGCCCGTAACGGCCGGCGGGGTCGTTCAGGTCCAGGGTGATGCCGCGCTTGTTGGCGTTGTGCGTGGCGAAGTAGAGGCTCACGCCGTCGTGGAGCGGTTCGCGCCGGCGGGTGGGCGCGCCGCCGGGAGGCTCGACGCGGATGACGTCGGCTCCGAGGTCGGCGAGGTACCGGCCGCACATCTCGGCCTTGCCGTCCGCCAGGTCGATGACCCGGAGGCCGGCGAGGGGAAGGCCCCTGATCGCGGGCATGGTGAATCACCCCTGTGTGTGAAGAGAGTGGTCTGTCACGGACCTCGGAGGCGATCCGGATCGGCGGCTCAGGCCTGTGTGCCGGATTTGTTACGGCCAGGTGTCCTATGACGGAGAATGCCACGGCGATTCCTGTCTGAAAACGTCCGAAACGGCAACGTGGCACGCGTCCCGATCGGCAACGTGCGTTTCCGCCGGATTACCGGGATGTGCGGGTTGACGTGCGATGACGGTCCGTCACAGACTCCCGCTCATGGACGTACAGCAGCTGCGGTGCTTCCTCGCCGTCGCCGAGGAACTGCATTTCGGTCGTGCCGCGGAGCGGCTGCACCTGACGCCGTCGCCGGTCAGCCGCGCCGTGAAGGACCTGGAGCGGGAGCTGGGGGCCGAGCTGTTCGTCCGCAGCTACCACCAGGTCGAGCTGACCCCCGGTGGCACCGTCCTGGTCGAGCGGGTACGCGGCATCCTGGAGCAGGTGGACGGCCTGAAGGAGGCCGTACACCAGGCGTCGGCCCTGGAGAGCCGCGTGGTGCGCGTGGGCGGCACGCACCTGTGCCCGCCCGCGGTGATGGACCGGTTCGTGGCGGTGGCCGAGCAGCGGTTCCCCGCGCACCCCGTGGACGTGACGATGGCGCGGTCCGCCGAGCTGCTGCCCGCCCTGGAGCGGGGCGAACTGGAGGCGGTCCTGGTGCACCTCCCGCTCGACCGGCTCGAGCTCGACAGCCTGGTGGTCGCCCGGTACACGTTCTCGGTGGCGGTACTGGCCGATGACCCGCTGGCCGGTGCTCCGGAGCTGACGTTGAAGGACGTCGCGCACCGGACCATGACCATCGGGCCGCTCACGCCTCAGCCGCTGGCGGTGGACCGGCTGCACCAGCGGCTGCGGGACGCCGGCATCACCTCGTTCCACCAGATGCCGGACAACGACTCGGTCATGCTGGCCAGCCACGTCCGCCGCAGCCACGGTCTCACCCTGACGATCGATCCGCGTAATGGCGGCAGCGCCAGCGTCTTCGACGACCCGGCCTTCGCGGTGATCCCGCTCCGCGAGGACCTGGAGTTCCTGCTCGGCGTGGCGTGGCGGCGCTCCCGGGAGGAGCGGGACCCCTTGGTGAGCGACCTCGTCGCGGCCATGCGCGAAGAGTGGGCCGGACAGGCCCTGACCCTGTAGCCCGCGGCCCTTTTCTCTCGGCACGTTGCGTTTTGGCGCATGTGCACGTGCGCCAAACCGCGATGGTCACCGCCGTCGTGACCTGCCTACCGTTCGTCGCACCGCCTCTATGTGAGCCCCGCCACAAGCCCCGCCGCTAGAGAGCGCCTCCAGCCCACGCTCCATTCGTCCCATTTCAGGAGGCCGCGATGTCTCAGATGCCCCTCGATTCGCCCGCGCCGGTGTCGGCACGCGCCGTGGACGCCCGCATCGACGCGATGCCCAAGGTCGGGCTCAACCGGGCGGCCTGGCTCGCCCTCATGCTCTGCTTCTTCTTCGCCAACTACGACATCTCCGTCCTCGCGATCACCCTGCCGGCCATGCGCGACGAGTTCGGGCTGACCGGGGCCGCGCTGGGGTACCCGGTCACCTGGAATCTCGTCGGCTACTGCATCGGCGCCTACCTGTTCGGGCGCGTCGCCGACCGGTACGGCCGGCAGAAGGGCCTGACGCTGACCATCGCCGCGCTCGGCGTCGGCGGGTTCCTGACGGCGTTCTCGTGGGACGTGTGGTCGCTGACGTTCTTCCGGTTCCTGACCGGCTGCGGGATGGGCGCCGTGCTCGCGCTCTGCTCGGCCTACATCGGGGAACTGGCCCCGAAGAACCAGCGCGGCGGTTACCTGTCGCGCCTGTACATGGTCGGCACCGTGCTGCTCCTGCTCATCGGGTTCGCCTCGCTGCCGGTGCTGGCGGCCTCCGCCACCGGCTGGCGCTTCCTGCTGGGCTTCGGCGGCCTGGTGCTGCTGGTGCTGCCGCTGGTCAACAAGAACGCCCTGGTGGAGTCGCCGCGCTGGCTGGTCGCGATGGGCCGGGCGGAGGAGGCCGACGGCATCGTCCGTGAGATGGAGTCCCGCGTGGGCCTGCCGCCCGGAGGCACTCTCCTTGTTGAGGAGAGTGCCTCCGCCGAGGGGGAGGTGTCCGCCCGGGCCCTGTTCAAGGCCCCGTACCTGGCTCGCATGCTCATCGTGCTGGGCTTCTGGTTCATCTTCTACGTGGCCATGTACGGCTACGCCAGCTACCTGCCGCTCATTCTCGAAGGCATCGGCATCTCGACCTCCAAGGCGATCCTGGTCACCGTGCTGGGCCGGGTCATGCCGCTGATCTCCGTCATCGCGGCCGTACTGCTGGTGGAGCGGATGGAACGCCGCACCATGGTCGTCATCGGCACCCTGGTGTTCGCCGCGTCCCTGCTGCTCATCACCTTGGACCTCGGCGAGGGGGTCGCCACCGCCGGGGCCCTGTTCAGCTCGTTCGGCATCGCCTTCATGGCCACCCCGGCCTACACCTACACCGCCGAGGTCTTCCCCACCCGCGCCCGCGGCACCGCCTCGGCCATCGCCGACGGCGTCGGGCACTTGGGCGGCGCCGTCACGCCGTTCGTGGTGCTCCCGATCCTCACGAGCTTCGGCGCGCGACCGGCGTCCTTCGTGATGGTCGGCCTGCTCGTGATCGCCGCCGCCATCATCCGCCTCGGCGTCCGAACCCGCGACCGCTCCCTGACCGATATCGCCGCCTGACTTAAATAGCGGGTTGGGATGTCCGCGCGACCTCGATCTCCATTGCCAGCCCCCAAAGCAGGTCATTGGCACCGTCCGTGGCCAGCCATTCGCGGATGTCGGCCGAAAACTCCTCCTCCGCGCCTGCCCAGACCGGGACCCCAAGCCGTACGGTCGCCACCTTCAGATTTTGCCCGAAATATCGGATGATCAGCGAACGGTCGTCCCAGCTGGTCACCTCGCTTTCCAGTCCGAGGCAGCCGTGTACCCGAAGAGCGCCGCTCAACCCGAAGACGAACTGCCGCCCGTCGAGAAGCTCGACCATGACGTCGGCATCCTTTCCGTTGCCGAAAAGGACGATCTCCGAGAGCGGTGCGCCCGCAAGCGGTAGTTCCGTCCAAGTTGCGGACGGTTGCGGGCGCATCCATTGCCGAATGGTTCGGACGTAGCTGCTCATGGGCTAAGCGTAATCACAGCATTACTTTAGGTGTGTGGCTTCCGGCTAGCCGTACGCTTTGCCGACCCCCTTGAGCAGGTGCTCAAGCGTGTCATAGGACGGGATGTCGACCACGTCGATGAGGTCTTTCGCGACGGGCACCTGGTGGTCCGCGGCGACCTTGGCGAACTGGGTGGCGTCGCCCGAGCGGAACCCGTGCTCGGCGGCGAGCCGCTGCAGCTCCGGGTCGGTGCTCAGCAGGCGGCCGACGCGGTCACCGGCCGTGTTGAGAGGCACCAGGGTGTGCTTGGACAGCACGGTCGGTGACGGGTACATCAGCACCATCTCCGGCTTGATCTGCCCTCGGGCGGCGGCGTCCACGAACTGCGCCTCGTAGATCCAGACCATCGGGGTCGGGCCCATGCCCACCGTGAGATATTCGTCGAACGGGCCCTCGGAGGTGTTGTCGGTGTAGCCCTGGCTGGTGAAGAGTTTCGTCAGCAGGGGCAGCACGTTCTTCTCGGCGGTGGCGCCGTGCACGATCGCGTCGCCGTTCGCGACATAGCTGGTGATCGCCAGGTACATGGCCGCGGAGTTCGACGTGCGCGGGTCCGTCGTGGAGACCAGGATGTTCTTGTCGACGGGATAGACGGTGTTGCCCGTGAGCTGGGCCCACTTGACGTCCGTGGTGAGCAGTTCGAGGTAGCGGTCGACGTTGAAGGTCAGGACGGCGCCCTGTTTCACGACGCCCGCCTTGGTCAGCAGGTCCGCGATCGGCTTGAACGTCGCGATCGCCATCGGCGAGGAGAACGGCGTGTATTTCGCGCTGACATGACGCTTGCGCTGGATCAGCTCGCCCGCCGGTGCGCTCGACGGGAAGGCGAAGTCGTAGCGTCCGAGGTCGACCGAGGTGGCGATCTGGCGGGAGCCCGCCGGTTCGACTTCGACCTTCACTCCCTTGTCGGCGAAGGCCTTCAGCACTTGTGGGTCCTCGAAGAATGCTTTCTTCTCGGAGCCGATCACACCGCGCACGGTCGTGAGCGGAGGTGGTGGCGGTGACGTCTCCTTCTGGCTGATGTTCACGACCACCACGACGGCGACGACCACGGCGACCGCGACACCCAGGATCAGCGAGAGAAATCCCTTGCTGCGGATTCGCGATGAACGATTGCTTTCTGGAGAATGACTTTCTGGTGAATCAGGAGTGTCCGATGCCGGGTTCACGGTCTCCGGTTGAACGTCCGCGGATGCCTCTGATGGCGCTTCGGCAGCAGCGGTCGCCGCCTCTGCCACCAATTCACCGCGGACGATTCGTTCGACCAGGACGGGGACGAAGTCCCTGACGGGATAGCCGTCGAAGCGGCGATGAACCGCTGCCATCACGTCCTTGACGTGTTCGGCGGAGTGGGTGCCGGCGAAGACCTGGACCAGGCGATCGGTCGCCCGGCGTATCGCCTGGTCTTCGCGGTGGGTATCGCCACTCACCAGTATCTCCTCGACCTACGAATGGTCAGATATCGCGGCAAAGCCGGGCCTGTCTGCGCGCCGCGCCCAACCTTATAGGGATTTAGGCCGGGCAGATAACCCGGGTCAACCGCCTGCGCAAAGCCGTAGTCGTGTTCACCGGTCAATAATTTTCATTTATCATAAAAAGTATTTGCGTCAGAATTTGTTCACAAAGCGCCTGGCGCCTGCGGGCACAACATCCGGATTCTCGGTGCTCCACCACAGCTCGCCGTCGACCGTCAGGTACGGCGACCAAAAGCGCACCGGACTACCCGCGGCGAGCGCGTCGGCCACCTCGGTGAGGTAGGTGCCGAGCGTGGGCCAGGCGCCATCGAAGTCGCCGAGGCCGTCGTGCGAGGTACACCCGACCCGCCCATACCCGGGCCCGGCCCGCAGGTCGATCACTTGCGCATCGCCATCCTGGGCGGCGAACGGTACCCATCGTTCGTGCCACCACGGCTCGGCGCTCGGCGGGTGCGGGGTGAGCCCGTCGAAGTCCGCGGCGACGTCCATGCACGCGCGCCAGTGGTCGACGATTCCGGCGGTCGACAGCGGCGGCCCTTCGGGCAGGATGTTCGCCCAGATGCGCAGGCCGTCGTGGCGGCGCAGCGACTCGACGAGCTCAGGCGGGAAGGCGAGCCCCAGCGCGGCCTCGGCGGCGGCGATGTCGGCCGGGTCAGCGGGTGGGGCAAGCACGGCCGTGCTGGCCGGGGCATGCCGCGCCAGCCACTCCTCGATCCGCGCCCACGCTTCCGTCACCGCGCCCACGCGCACACCGTACTGCGCCAAATTGCGTTGACAGCACGCAGTCGGCCTCAGCAGGATCTCGACGAACAGTCGTATGCGATCCAGTGAGAGGGACGGGCCGAACATGCGCGTACTCGTGTGCCCAGAAGTCACCGCCGACCTGCACACGAGGAGCCATGAGCCGTTCGAATCCGCCGACGCCCGCAGGACCTGACGCCCTCCCCGAGCACCCGCACCCCGGACCCCGTGTCCTCGCCCGCCGCTTCCTGGTCTGGAATTTCCTGCGGGCAGTGCTGCACAACGGCTGGTGGCTCGTCACCAGCCTCTATATGGCTGTCGATGCGGGCCTGTCCCCTGCGCAGCTGCTGCTCATCGCCGCCGCGCAAGGGGTGGCGAGCATTCTCTTCGAGGTCCCGGCCGGGGTTGTGGCCGACACCCTCGGTCGCAAGAAAGCGATCGTCGCGTCGCACGTCCTGATGGCCACCGCCATGGCGGTCACCGGCCTGTTCCCCAGCTTCGTCCCGCTGATGCTGGCCCAGATGCTGTGGGGCATCTCCTGGACCTTCACCAGCGGATCGGACGTTGCCTGGGCGACCGACGAGATTGACGAGCCCGACCGCATACACCTCTTGATCGCCGCTCAGGCCCGATGGCAGATGATCGGCTCGGGGGCCGGGATCGTCGCGTTCGGCGTCTTCGCGGCCCTCGTGGACCGCCCGACAGCCATCGTCTGCGCGGGTGTCCTGATGCTCTTGCTGGGGACATGGTTCACTGCGGCCTTTCCCGAGAAGAACTTCGTCCGCGTCCGCAAGGACCACCTCAAGGCCGCCCTCGGTATCGCCCGCCGAGGCGCACGCCTGGCGGTCACCGATCGCACCATCCTCATGCTGGTCGTCGTCACTGTCCTGGTGAACGGCGCGGCCGACACGTTCGGCCGGATCTACCCGGTACACCTCGCCGACCTCGGGCTCCCCTCAGACACCTCCGGCATGGCCTGGTTCACCGCGATCAACCTGGCCGCTTATGCCACCGCGGCCCTCGCCCTCATCGCCGCCCAGCGCCGACTCGACTCCGATGGCGGCGCCCGCACCTCCCTGGCCTTCTCCTGTCTTACCGGGCTGGTCAGCCTCGTCCTCCTCGGCTTGGCGTCGAGCCTCGCCCTCGCGGTTGCCGCCGTGATCACCATGAACGGCATAGCCATGCCCCTGGTGCGGACCGTCACCACCATCTGGGTCAACCGTCGCACCGCCAGCGACATCCGGGCCACCACCCATTCCTTCCTGGCGCAGGCCGAGTACACCGGCGAAGTCCTCTGCGCCGCCGCCCTCGCCGCCCTCGCCGGGACCTTCGGAACCGGCGGCACCATGCTCCTGGCCGCAACACTCTTCGCGGTCAGCGCAGGGACCGTCGCCCTCAACCGGTCTCGAACGAAAAGCCCGAGCGAGGGAGTGTCAACTTGAGGCCTGATCCAGGTGGCAGTGACCGGCAACTGGGGAGACTTGCACCCCACGGCAGGCAGAGGCACCGTCATACCGGCCGTGGGGAGGTCTAGCGAAGGGGGACCAGCGCCCAGACGACCTGCTCGTTCTGGACGTTGTAGTAGTGGCCCCAACAGCCGTTGGTGATCTTCTGTACGACGTGCAGCCCACGGCCGCCCTCGATCGCCGCGTCCTCATCGTCGGGGCGGGGATCGTTCACGGGTTCGCGCAGGTGGGGGAAGGTGTTCGCGTGGCCGGGATCGATCACGGCCAGGCGGAGGAAGCTTGCCTCACGCTCCAGACTCATACGCACCCAACGCGTCGCGGGCATGGTCCCCAGGCCGTACCGGATGGCGTTGGTGACCAACTCCGTCGCGAGGGTTTGCAGGTCGAACGCCCGGGGGTGGTCTGTTCCCACCCATGACGTGATGGTGGCCCGTGCCCTTGCGGGGATTGCGCGGGGATCGACGTCGTTCATGGTGAAGGTGTGGAAATGGGCTGGAGATTGGAGCGCCGCTGGCATGGCTTTTCACCAACTTTGTCTGTGTCACCGTAAAGAAAGGCTGTGGTGAATCACTAGCCAGAATGGCAGCGGGCCGGTAATTTTCTGAGAGGCCGGACAAGTCTGTAGTGACACAGATTCTGAACCCACAGAGTTTCACTGCAGTGGTACGAAAGGAGGGGCGGCGCATGGGAATTGAGGTGAAGCTAGATCCCGAAACGAGCCCTGAGGCCCGATATGGATATGAATTGCGTGAAAGGCGCAAAGCAGCGGGATTGACGCTGGCCCAGCTTGGGGCACGGCTCGCCCTCACAGGTCAGCAGATCGGCAACATCGAGCGAGCCGAACGGCACATGAACGAAAAAACGGCGCGCCTTTGTGAGGAAATCCTGGGGCTCCCGCAAGGTGATCTCGTGCAGCACCTTCCCCGTAGGTCTCGCAACAACGTGACGTTTCGGAACTTCCTGCCGTGGCTGGACAGGGAGAAGCGCGCCACGGAACTGTGCGCCTATGAAGGGCTGATCATCCCTGGCCTGCTACAAACGCGGGAGTACGCGGAAGCCGTCTGCCGAGGTATGCCAGGGATAACCGCCGAGCAGGCAAAAGAAGCCGTAGAGGCGCGGATGCAGCGACAAGCCATCTTGCATCGAGACAACCCTCCCTACCTGTATGCCGTCCTCGATCAGTGTGTACTGCTACGCCCGGTAGGGAGTGAGGAAATCACCCGAGAGCAACTTAAACATCTCCTCGTAATGGGGATGAATCCGAATATAGTGATTCAGATCGTCCCCCTACGTGCCATGTCCACGAGTGGCGTGGTGGCGGGGTTCGTGATCGCTCGGACCGCTGGAGATGGAGACGAGGCGGCCTACATCGACACCCCAGACGGGGGCCGCATGGTGGACCGGGTTGAGCCCGTGGAGAAGCTGAAGTCTTGGTTCCAGACGATCAGGGCGGATGCCCTGTCCCGGGCAGACTCGCTGGCGCTGATCGGAGAGAGATTGGAGCAAGAGTGGATCTGGAACTGAGCGAGGAACTCAAGAACGCGGCATGGCGCAAGAGTCCTCTTTCGGACGCTCAAGGGAACTGCGTGGAAGTAGCTCCCCTCTCCGCCGGACGCATCGCGGTGAGAGACGGCAAGGACCCTGACGGGCCTGCCCTGGTGTTCACCAACCCGGAATGGAAGGCGTTCACCGGTGGCGTGAAAGACGGAGCGTTCGACCTCTAGACACATGCATGAAGCGGCCCGGCGGGAGAGTGGGCGTATTCGAGGGGCCGTCGCAACCCGGTGATCACTTACCGGCGGTGGCCGGCATAGCGAGCCGAATGGGTTTCCGTATCCCCGATTTGCGGAGATACGGAAACCCATAGCCGGAAGCCGACCGCATCCCGCTCTCGGCGGCGCCGTCCTGCCACCGCGAGTGACGGCATCCCCGGGTCGTCAGTTGATCCGTTTTTGGATCACTTATGAGCCGTTTCCCCTACGGTGTCGGGTCATGACACCCTTCTCTGTCATCCGATCCGCCATGATCCCCTCGGCTGGCCCGATCGAGGACTTCGACATCGTCAGGCTGGACGGACGTTCGTTCCTCGTCTGCGTCGACACCGCCAACGGCGTGTTCCTGTGGGACCCGTCCGAGGATCGGTGGAGCAAGCACCGGCTGGACATGCCCTTCCACGAGGACAGCGGGATAGACGGCATCGAGGTGCTGGCGATCGGAGCCGTGGTCCACGACGGCCGGATCGTGGTTGGCGGGGGTGCGGACCATCAGCCGTTCGCTCAGTGGGACCTGGAGAGCGGTGCGGTGCGGGTCTTCGTGGATGAGTCGCAGGCCGGCCTCGGGCAGTCGCTGGGCATGGAGCTGGACGGGCGGCCGATGCTCGTCGGCGGCGACAGCAGTACGAGCCCGCGCGTGCGCGTGTGGGACGTCGAGCGGCGCGAACTGCACGCCGAGTTGTGCGAGCATCATTTCGATGGTCTCGGCGCCCTGACATCGGGGATGCTGAAGGACCGGCCGGTGCTGGTGTCGGGCAGCTGGGACGGCAGCGCCGTGGTGTGGGACCTGCGTGAAAGGCGGAGCCTCGTCGAGTTCGGCCGCTACGTCGGCGGCTTGCAGGGGATCGGGCTCGTACTGGTCGGCGGACGGCCCCGTGTGGTGGCGGCCAGCCGCGACGACGTCGTGCTCGGCGACCCCGAGACGGGCGAATGGGGCGAGCCGCTCGCCTGGCCGGACGACATCGCCGAGCTGATCGAGGAGGACGAGTTCGACGACTTCATCACCTGCATGGACGCAGGGCTCGTGGACGGACGCCCGGTTGCGGTGACCGGCACCGGAGAGGGACGGCTCTACGTGTGGGACCTGGAGGACGGCAGCGTGCTCGGCGAGCCGCTCGCCGGGCACAATGGCGACGTATCCGCCGTCCGCCTCACCGAGCTCGACGGCCGGACAGCCGTGATCACGGCGGGGCGGGACGGGCGCCTGCTCATGTGGAGTCTCGATTCTGTCTGAGGACGTGAGGCCATCCTGCGGAACTTGACCAGCGCGGAGCCGCTTCTCAGAGCGACCTCCACTGTTGGGATTGGCGCCTCTGCACCGATCGACCAGGTCGTCCAGTCCAGCGTTTTGCGAGGTCGATTGGTCTCGTTCAGGTAGCGGCCAGGCACGTCCGGGGGGCGCCACCGACGTGATTGGTAGCGCCCCCACGTTCTTGCCGGTCGAATTGCGGCCGTTACGCCATCGTCATCCGGTCCGGGAGTTGATGCCGACGATGCGACATGCCTCGAATCTCGAAGTCCATCGCATCCCCTCAACTGGGGTGTTGCGACGACCGCTAGAAGAGAAGGTGTCTTCCGCCGGGCCGCCGGTCGTCATGAGGGTCAGCTGCCGCTCAGCGTGAATCCCTGCTCAGTGCCGAAGGCGGTGATCCGGTCCTGCCAGGTCTTGAGGGCCGCGGCCAGGTCGCCGCCGCCGTCGACGGCCTGGCCCACGGTGTCCTTGAAGATGCTGTTGGCGTACACCTGGAAGGGCAGGTACTGCCAGTCGGCGCGGACCGCGGCCGACGCGTCGCCCAGGACCTGGTTGATCTTCTGTCCGCCGAAGAACTCCTGCGGTGCGTCACGGAAGGCCGGGTCGTCGAGCAGCGCCTTCGTGGCGGGGAACAGTCCGGCCTCGGTGTTCAGCGACTTGACGGCTTCCGGGTCGGAGTTGAGCCACTCGGCGAAGGCGACGGCGGCCGGGATGTTCTTGCTCTGCGGGATGACCGCCACCGAGGAGCCGCCGTTCTCGGCGTTCATCGGCTTGGCCGCGTCGTACTGGGGCATCGGGGCGACCGCCCACTTGCCCTTCGTCTTGGGGATGGAGTTGATGATGCCGTTCGGGGCCCAGGCGCCGGTCAGCCAGGTCGCGTACTTGCCGGAGCCCATGCCCTTCCACCACTCGTCCGTCCAGCCGGGCTGCGGGTCCACCAGCTTGTCGCCGAGCAGGGTGGTCCAGGTGCCGACCCACTGCTTGACGCCCGGGTCGGAGGCGAGCGTGACGCTGACCGAGCTCTCGCCCGAGGTCTTGAACGGCGCGCCGCCCGCCTGCCAGATCAGGCTGTCCACACCGCCGGCGTCCCCGGGGTCGATGGAGGTGATGAAGTTGTCCGGGTTGTCGGCCTTGATCTTCTTCGCCGCGTCGGTGAACTCCGCCCACGTCGTCGGCGGCTTGATCTTCAGCTTGTCGAAGATGTCCTTCCGGTAGAACATCGCCATGGGGCCGGTGTCCTGCGGGATGCCGTAGACACCCCCGTTGATCGCCACCTGGCCCCAGGCCGCGGGGGCGAACTTGTCCTTGAGCGAGGCGGCGCCGTGGTCGGCGAGGTTGACCACCTGCTTGGCGAGCGCGAACTGGGGCAGCGCGAAGTATTCGATCTGTGCCACGTCAGGCGCGCCGGAGCCGGCCTTGATCGCGGTCTGCAGCTTGGTGTACTGGTCGGCGGACTGACCCGCGTTCACCACGTTGACCTTGATGTTCGGATATTTCGCCTGGAAGCGGGCGACGGTCTTCTCGATCCCCGTGACCCACGTCCAGAACGTCAGCTCAGCCGGCTTGCTCAGCGCGTCCTGGACGGCCGCCGACGCGCTCGGGGCGGCGGCGGCCGGGGCGGAGGTGGCGCCCCCGCCGGTGCCGCCGCCGCACGCGGCCAGGGCCAATGACAGGGCGGCGGCGACCCCGGTGGCTACGACACCGCGCCGCGATGGACGTGTTCTCATGACATTTCCTCATTTACAGGGAGGGTGGAGAGTTACTGCTTGACGCTTCCGGTGGCGAGGCCCGACTGCCAGAACCGCTGGAGCGCCAGGAAAGCGATGATCAACGGCACGATCGACAGCAGGCTGCCGGTCAGGATGAAGGAATAGGTGGCGTCACCGGCGCCGGAGGTGCCGCTGTTGGCCTGGGCGTTCCACTGGTTGAGCCCGACGGTGAGCGGGAACCAGTCCGGCGTGTTCAGCACGATCAGCGGCAGGAAGTAGTTGTTCCACGTCGCGACCAGCGCGAAGAGCAGAACCGTGACGAATCCCGGGGCGAGCAGCCGCAGGGCTATGGTGCGGAAGATCTTGAACTCGCTCGCTCCGTCGATGCGGGCCGACTCCAGGATCGAGTCGGGCACCGCGTCGGCCGCGTAGACCCGCATCAGATAGAGACCGAACGGGCTGCACAGCGACGGGATGAGCACCGCCCAGGGGGTGTCGACGATCCCGATCTGGCTGAACAGCAGGTACGTCGGCACCGCGAGGGCCGTCCCCGGGATGGAGATCCCGCCGAGCACCACCGCGAACAGCAGTTTGCGGCCCGGGAAGTCGTACTTCGCCAGGGCGTACCCGCCGATGGTGGCCAGCAGGGCGGCCCCGCCCGCGCCCACCACGGAGTAGAGCACGGTGTTGCCGAACCAGCGTACGAAGATGCCGTTGTTGTAGCTCAGGGTCTCGCTGATGTTGGCGAACAGGTGGAAGTCCCCGCCGAACCAGAGTCCGAAGGTCGAGAACAGGTCCGCGCCGCTCTTGCTGGCATTGGCCAGCAGCCAGAACAGCGGCAGCACCGCGTACCCGAACATGACCAGCATGATCACGGTGAGGGTGGGGCTCTTCCTCCGGCGCTTCGCCTTGGAGGTTCGGTGCGCGGCCCTTGGGTGCGCGGCGGCAACGGCCGTCACAGGGTGTTCTCCCTTCTCGCCGTGAGGATCTGCACCGCGTACGCCACGACCACGGTGACGAGGCCGAGCACCACGGCGACGGTCGCCGAGTAGTTGATCTGCTGGCCGTTGAACGCGAGGCCGTAGGCGTACATGTTGGGCGTGTAGCTCGTCGTGATCACCGCGGGTGCGAGCTTCTGGAGGATGTTCGGCTCGTTGAAGAGCTGGAAGCTGCCGATGATCGAGAAGATCGTCGCCACGAGCAGCGCGGGGCGCAGCGCGGGCAGCTTGACGCTCCAGGCGATGCGGATGGCGCCCGCTCCGTCCATCTCGGCGGCCTCGTAGAGCTCCTCCGGTATGGCGCGCAGCGCGGCGTACAGGATGATCATGTTGTAGCCGACGAACTCCCAGGTCACCATGTTGCCGATGGAACTGAGCATCCAGGAGCGCGACATCAGGTTGGGGAGGGCGACGCCGAAGGCGTCGCCGATCTGTCCCACCAGGCCGAACTGGTCGCCGTAGATGTAACCCCACATGAGGGCCGACACCACGGCCGGCACCGCGTACGGCATGAAGATCGTGATGCGGAACAGCGACGGCCAGCGCAGCCTGCCGCTGTCGATCGCCAGCGCGCAGCCCAGGGCGAGGAGCAGCATGATGGGCACCTGCACCACCAGGAAGAGCGCGACGCGCAGCAGGCCGGCGCCGAACAGCGCGTCGCCGATGGCCCGGGTGTAGTTGGCCAGGCCGGAGAAGACCGTGCCGCCGATCATGCGGTCCTGGAAGAAGCTGAGATAGATCGCGTACGCCAGCGGCGCGACCACCGCGACCAGGAAGACCACGAAGAACGGCAGGAAGAAGGCGTAGCCGGCGACGCGCAGGCGCAGGAAGGGCCGGGGGAGACCCCCGCGTACGGCAGGCGCGGTCATCTCGTGCTCCTGCCGCGCGATGTTCGCGCTGCCACGAAGACTGCCACTGAACCCTCCTTGGAGCCGCACTCCGTCCTGCGCTGCCGTGTTCCGCTCGAGGCCAGGAGGTGCGGGTGATTGCGTGTTTACGTAAACATGATGGGGACGTTCCGTAGTCTGGAACGGGCCGCGAGACGTGTCAATAGGTAACCCAAAGTTAACAGCACTGCCTGATTTATCCATGTTTAGGCGCTGTGGTCGTCATGGACGGGACCCATTGACGGATGGGCCGTGTTTACGTAAACATCATGCGAGAGTTTGCACGGACAG
Source organism: Nonomuraea guangzhouensis (assembly GCF_019396345.1). Classification (GTDB taxonomy): domain Bacteria; phylum Actinomycetota; class Actinomycetes; order Streptosporangiales; family Streptosporangiaceae; genus Nonomuraea; species Nonomuraea guangzhouensis. Next base: position 113,227 of record NZ_JAHKRM010000014.1, read on the forward strand.
CGGGCTCGATCGGACGACCAGAGGTGACAGTGGACGGGGCGACCCAGGAGACGGCGTCAGGGCGGCGCCCGCGCAGGCGGCCGTCCATGGCTGATGTCGCCGCGATGGCCGGGGTCTCCAGCCAGACGGTCTCCCGGGTGGCCAACAACCGCAGCAACGTCGAGGAAGAGACCCGTCAGCGGGTCCTGTCGGCCATGCGCGTCCTCGGCTACCGGCCCAACACGGCCGCGCGCGCCCTGGTCACCGGGCAGTTCCGCACCTTGGGCCTGATCAGCTTCGGGCTCGGCAACTTCGGCAACGCCCGTACCGTCGACGCCATCACCAGGGTGGCACAGCGGGCCGGCTACACCGTGAACATGATCGCCATCGAGTCGCAGACCGAGCGGGCCGTGCACGAGGCGTTCGACCAGCTCACGCTGCAGGCGGTCGACGGCATCGTGCTCATCGAGGCGCAGATCCTCGACACACCGGCGCTCCGGCTGCCGCCCGGCGTGCCGGTCGTGATGGCCGACGGCGACGCCAGCCACCGCCATGCCATGGTCGACACCGACCAGGCACTCGGCGCCAAGCTCATCACCCGTCACCTGCTCGGCCTCGGCCACGAAACGGTCTGGCACGTCGCCGGGCCCGAGGACTCCTACGCCGCGCGGCGCCGGGCCGAGGCCTGGCACACGACGCTCAAGGAGGCGAAGGCCGCGGTTCCCCAGGTCCTGTTCGGCGACTGGAGCGCGGCCAGCGGATACGCGGCGGGCCGCGTCCTGGCCGAGCGGCCCGGCGTGACGGCCGTCTTCGCCGCCAACGACCAGATGGCACTCGGGGTGATGCGCGCGATGATCAAGGCGGGACGGCGCATCCCCGAGGACGTCAGCATCGCCGGCTTCGACGACATCGACGAGGCGGAGTACCTCTCCCCGCCGCTCACCACCGTCCGCCAGGACTTCGACGTGGTGGCGGAGCGGATCGTCTCGCTCATGATCGGCCAGATCGAGACCGGGACGGCCCCTTCCGCCACTTCTTTCATCACCCCTGAGCTGATCGTCAGGGAGAGCACCGGCGCGCCGCCGCCGAAGTCACCAACACCATGAGAAGGGAGGAGCGGCGCCCTCGCCAGCCGAGGCCGCCGCGCCGACAATGAACGCCGAACCTCGCGATGTCATGCCGGTCTCCGGGACCGCCGGCGCCCCGTCCCCGGGCGACCGGTTCTGGCGCCGGCTCGGCGGCGTGGCCTTCGGCGGTGACTACAACCCGGAGCAGTGGCCGGCCGAGACCAGGGCGGAAGACCTGCGGCTCATGGCCGAAGCCCGGGTGAACCTCGTGACCGTCGGGGTGTTCGCCTGGGCCCGGGTGGAGCCCGCGCGCGGAGCGTACGACTTCTCGTTCTTCGACCAGGTCCTCGATGACCTGCACGCGCACGGCATCACCGCCGACCTCGCCACCATGACGGCGTCGCCGCCGCCGTGGCTGGTCCACGAGCACCCGGAGATCCTGCCGGTCACCGCGGACGGGACCGTACTGGGACCCGGCGGGCGGCAGCACTTCTGCCCGTCCAGCCCGGTCTACCGCGAACGGGCCGCGCTGCTGGTGGAACGGCTGGCCACGCACTACCGCGACCATCCGGCCCTCGGGCTGTGGCACGTCGGCAACGAGTACGGCTGCCACATCGCGGCCTGCTACTGCGAGGTGTCGGCGGACGACTTCCGCCGCTGGCTCCGGGAGCGGTACGCGGACGACGTCGAGGCGTTGAACGACGCCTGGTCGACGGACTTCTGGTCGCAGCGCTACGCCTCCTTCGACCACATCCGGCCGCCCCGCGTGGCTCCCACGTACCCCAACCCGGCCCAGCAGCTCGACTACACGCGCTTCAGCAACGAGGCGCTGCGCGACTGCTACGACCTGGAGGCCGGCATCCTGCGGCGGGTCACTCCCGAGGTGCCCGTCACCACGAACTTCCTCGGTGGCCTGAAAGCCGTGGACGTCTTCGACTGGGCGCCGAGGCTGGACATCGCGGCGGTCGACTCCTACCCCGACCCCCAGGACGAGCAGCCGTATCTGGCCCCCGGCCTGGTGTACGACACGATGCGCGGCGCCAAGGGCGGGGATCCCTGGATCCTGATGGAGCAGGCGCCGAGCGCGGTGAACTGGCGGTCCAGGAACCCGATCAAGCAGCCCGGCCAGATGCGGCTGTGGAGCTGGCAGGCGGTCGCGCACGGCGCCGACGCGATCCTGTACTTCCAGTGGCGGCAGTCACGAGGCGGCGCGGAGAAGTTCCACTCGGGCATGGTGCCGCACGCGGGGCCCGACAGCAGGGTCTTCCGCGAGGTCGCGGCGCTCGGCAGGGAACTCGCCTCGGTGCCCGACCTGGCCGGCACGCGGGTGCGTAACCAGGTGGCGATCCTGCTCGACTGGAACAGCTGGTGGGCCCTGGAGCTCGACTCCCATCCCTCGGACGGCGTACGCCAGCAGGACCGTCTGCTGGACCACTACGGCCCGCTGTTCGACCTCGGGGTTGGCGTGGACGTGGTGCCGCCCTCGGCCGATCTGACCGGCTACGCCCTTGTCGTCGTACCGAACCTGTATCTCCTGTCGAGCGAGGACGCGCGGCGCGTCTCGGCGTACGTCTCCGGAGGCGGCGCGCTGGTCGTCTCCTTCTTCAGTGGGATCGTGGACGAGCACGACCGGGTCCACCTGGGCGGCTATCCCGCGCCGCTGCGCGAGGTGCTCGGGGTGCGGGTGGAGGAGTTCTGCCCGGCGTCGGAGCACGAGAGGTTCCCCGTCCGTGGCCGCGGGGCGCTTTCGGACCTCGAAGGAGTCGCCGACCTTTGGCGAGAGGACCTGCGACTCGTCGGTGCCGAGGCCGAGGTCGCCTTCGACGCCCACGACTGGGCCGGCCGTCCGGCCGTGACCAGGCACGAGTTCGGCCAGGGTACGGCCCGCTACCTCTCGACCCGCCTCGACCCGGCCGGCATGCGGGCGGTCCTCGGCCTCGCGCTCGCCGAGGCGGGGGTGACCCCCGTCGTCGAGAGCCTGCCGTCCGGGACCCAGGCGAGCCTCCGCACCGGACCCGGCCGCCGCTTCCTGATCCTGCTGAACCACACCGGCGACAAGCACGACATCACCCTCACCGGCGAGTGGGCAGACGCCCTCGACCCGTCGGGCGAGACCGTCCGCACGGCCACACTGCCCCCCTTCGGCGTCTCGGTGCTCCGCGCCTATGAGCCTGATGAGGCGAGGGTTGGGAAGGTCACCTCGTGATGGTCACGCAGGGCAGACCGAGGGTTCGGTAATTGTTGCCGCCCAGGTGCTGGTATCCCTGGGCGCAGAGCTTCGAGCCGACGGGGAAATTCCGGTTGGGGAAGGTGTAGCCGATGTAGGTGCGGATGCCGCTGAAGCTCTCGACCTGTGTGTTCACCGCCCAGCCGGTGGCGGAGTTCCAGACCCGCCCATGCACTGTCATGTTGGCGCTGACCATGATCTGGACTTCGACATTGCGGTGAAACGTGCCGGAGTCGTAGGTCTTGATGCAGGTGCTGGCGTTGCACCACCTGCCCGCCGCAGCCGCGGGCGGGCTCGCGACGGCCAGCGCACTGGCCGTCATGGCCACGCCGAGCAGTGCAAGAAGGGCCTTCCGCATAAAATTTCTCCTGATTTCGTGGTTGAGGAAGTCGAGCGGGAAACAAGCCGTCCCAGGCGTATGTCATCCGCGCTCGTAAGATCCTGGGCCCTTGAGTGGCGCCTGGCCAGGTAATTGAGCGGACATTGGCCGGACATCTGTTCAGGGAAGCCACGTCTCAAAGCCGCTCAGACGCGGACGCCGCCCGTCCCGGAACCCGGGACGGGCGGCGTGTGCACTCCTGCGGCAACGGCGGCGGACGGATCGCCCGACGACCACTGGCTCTTAGCTCTTGCTCCAGATCGCCGCGAAGAGGTCGCCGTCGGTGTCCAGAATCGTGGGCCGGTATCCCAGAACCTTCAACTCGGTGTTCTTGAGCTTGTACGTCACGCGGGACAGCTGCAGGTACTCCTTCAGGCCGGTCGAGCTGCCCTTGCTCCACACGGTGGTGTAGAGCTTGCCAGGCTCGACGGCCATGAGAACGGGACGCAGGCCCTGCTTCGCCTGCGCCAGGAGCTCCTTGCCGCGCTGGTCCACGGTCTGGCCGATGCTGACCTTGACGGCTCCCGTGGCGGCCCCGGCGACCCAGACGGCCGCGTAGAGCGGCTTCTCCGCCGTGCCGTACACGTCCAGCGAGGCGATGCTGAGACCGGCGGCGGTGAGCTGGGCGTCGACGGTCGTGAAGGTGTCCTTGGTCATGTCGATCTTGGACTGGACCTTGTCGGTGGTCTTCTCGAAGACCGCCGCGAAGATGGCACCGGCACCCGAGCCGGTACCGCTGATCAGGGTGGGCTGGAAGCCTGCCTTGAGCTGCTCGGTGGTGCGCTTCGACAGGTCGGTGGCCGACAGGCCCTGCAGAACGGTCACCTTGCGGGCGGCGTCCTTGACCCATACGGAGGCGTACTGCGGGTTGGCGGCGTTGGTCACGCTCAGGGCCGACGGAACGTAGCCCGCATTCAGTAGTTGCTTGACGCGCTGCTGCTGGGCGGTGGCACTGAGTCCCTGGAGGGAGAGCCACTCCAGCGGCAGCTTCTGGACGTTCTTGGTGGATTGTTCGGCGTTCGCGGGGGACGCGACAGTCAGCAGGGGAGCAGTGACCACCGCCAGAGCCGTGGCAAGTGCGGCGATCTTCGAGGTGCTCCTCATGATTCTCCTAGGTAAAGGTTGTCCCAATTTCGAACAAGACGCGACCATAACAGAGAATGAGGCAGAGTTGACTAACCGTCACCATGATCGCTACAACTTCGTGTCAAGAACCTCGCAATTCGGGCTTTTCGCCCCCCGCGCGGACGCGCGTGAACACGACGGCCTGTAAGCACCGGTCGCGCCGACGCGGCAATCTGGGCCCTCGTCGGCGCGGCGCCCGGTCCGGCGAGACCGCTAGGCTCGCCCGATGGTCGATCTCCGTCGGGCCCAGGACGTGTGGCGGCGGTGTGACGTCACGGTACGGGACTTTCCGTTCGCGCTGCTGCTGACCGTCGTGTCACTCCTGCCGGGGTTCCAAGGCAACGGGACGCAGATCGGCAACCTGCCGACTCGTCCCTACGACGCACTGGCCATCGTGGTGATCGCTCTCGAGTGCCTCCCGCTCACCGTGCGCCGGAGGTGGCCGGCCGCCGGTCTCGTCCTGGTGGTGTGCGGGTTCACCCTCGACCAGTTCCTGGCCTATCACGCGTTGGCGGGCACCGCGCTGCCCATCGCACTCATCAGTGCGGGTGCCCATATGGAACGCCACCGGCGCGTCATCGTGATCGCCCTGTCCGCCGCGTACCTGCCGCTGATGCTCGCGCTCGACCGGCTCGGCTCGACCGAGAGGCCGGCCGATATCGCGCTGTTCTACCTGGCGCTGGTGCTTGCGTGGGGCATCGGGACCTGGCTGCGTTCCACCCGGGCCGCCGAGGCCGAACGCCGCCGCCACGTCGCCGAGGCCACCCGCGCCGCCGAACGTACCCGTATCGCCCGCGAACTCCACGACGTCGTCACCCACCACGTGACGGCGATGGTCGTACAGGCCGAGGCGGCCCGCTACCTGACCGCCGCGCCCGATCGCCTCGACCAGACCCTGAGCGCGGTCACCGACAGCGGCCGGCGGGCCATCACCGACCTGCGGCACCTGCTCGACCTGCTCAACCCCGGCCACGACACTGAGGTCGGCACGCCGTCCGTCGGCGAACTGCACACCCTTGTGGAGCAGACCCGCCAGGCCGGGCAGCCGGTGGAGTTCACCCAGGAAGGCGAGCCGGCGCGGTCAGCCGGCAGCGCCGAGTTCGTCGCCTATCGAGTCGTGCAGGAAGCCCTGACCAACGCCCTCAAATACGCCCACGGCAGCCGCACCCTGGTCCGCGTGCGCTACAGCGAGAAGGAGATCACCACGGAGGTCAGCACCGATGATTCCGGCTCGCGGGCCGGCTCGCCCGGCGGGAGCGGGCGGGGCCTGGCCGGGCTCCGCGACCGGGTCGACGCCCTGGGCGGCGACTTCAGCGCGGACCGGCAGGCGGGCGGCGGCTTCGTCGTGCGGGCCCGCATCCCCGCGGGCAGCCCGTCGTGAATGCCGGTGGTGACGAACCTCGGTCCTCTCGGACCCCTCGTGGAGGCTAGTGCCAGTTGTGTGGTGCGCGTTTGAGGGTATAGGCCGCCTCCGGCAGGTCGTCCCGGACGCGGATCATCCAGCGGGCCAGGTCGGTGGTGAGGGCGGCGCGGATCTCGGCGAGCCCGGGATCGTCGTACCGGTTGTCCAGTTCCGCGGGGTCGGCGTCCAGGTCGTAGAGTTCGCCGGTGCCGCGCTCGTCCAGGAGCAGCTTCCACTGTCCGCGCCGGAGCATCACCGTCGTGCCGGACTGGGTGACGGTGTTGAGCTCGTCGAAGGTGCGGCCTTCGTACGGGAAGTGCAACGGGGGACGCTCGTCGACGTCGTAGGACAGCCCGCCGAACCCGCGTTCGCCGTACCCGCTGGCGAACTCCCCGGCCGGATACGGCGCCCCGGTGAGCATGGGCCACAGGCTGCGGCCCTGGACGCCGACCGGGATCTCGACGCCGAGCGCGTCGCAGATCGTCGGGAACAGGTCGGCGAGCGAGACGAAGTCGGTGCCGTTGATCATCGGCCGCACGCCTGGTCCGGCCACGGCGAACGGGATGCGCATCAGGCTCTCGGACATGCCCGCGCCCTTGCGTTGCAGGCCGTAGTCGCCGGCGTAGTCACCGTGGTCGGCGACGAAGAACACCAGCGTGTCCCGTTCGCCCAAGTGCGTGAAGAAGCGGCGTAGTTGGTCGTCGATGAGCCGGAGCATCCCGCAGTAGTTGGCGCGGTATCGCCGCCACTCGGCGTCGTAGCCGGGCCGTTTCTCCTCGATCAGCTCGCGCAGCCAGGTGTACGTGCCGCCCTTGCGCTCGGCGCCCTCGGGCCCGACCAGCCGCTCGGGCACCTCGTCCGGGGAGAAGAGGCTGAAGTACGGCTCCGGGACCTGGTAGGGGTTGTGCGGTTCGGGGAACGACAGCCAGGTGAAGAACGGCCGGTCGGCAGGCGTCCGGTCGATCGCGCTGATCGCGCCGTCGACGATCCGGTACGGAAACTGGCACTCCAGCGGAAACGGCGTCGGCTCATGGCTGACCGAGTGGTCGAGCGCGCTGAGCCACTGCTCGAACGATGCCTGCTCAGGCGTCCCGGCCGGGCCGCGATTGTGCCAGTACGGTGCGGCGAACGTGTCGAAGTCGGCGGGCTGCCGGTAGAAATGCGTCTTGCCCGCCAGGTGCAGCGCGTAGCCGGCGTCACGCAACACGTCCACCAGGTCGGCGCCGCGCAGCACGTGCTCCGCGGCGCTGTTCTGCCGGACCCGGTGCGCGGACGGATACCGTGCGGTGAGCAGGCTGACCCGGGCGGGCACGCAGGCCGGCGACGTGGTGTATGCCCGCTCGAACTGGGCGCCGGTGCTCATCAGCCCGTCGAGGAAGGGCATGGTGTCCAGGGGGAAGCCGCTCGCGGCCGTCCAGCCGGCTCGCTGCTGATCGGTCATGATCAGCACGATGTTCGGTCGGTTCACAGGTGAGGTCTCCGCTAGCGCTTCGCGTACATCGGCTTGAGGTAGTCCGCCCGCGGCTTCCAGTTCGGGAAGGCGTAGTCGTCCAGGCTGACCTGCGCGCCCTTGCTCTTGGCCGCCGCGATCGACAACCAGAGGCCGGCACCGGCACCACCGCCTCCATCGCAAGCCGCCGCGGCGAGGAATCCCCGCCGAGTCATCGCGTTCATGGTCCTGCCTTCCACCCCCGCGGCCGTGAAGGTCTCGTGAAGCAATGTTGCCGCGTGGCAAATTCATTCTTGCCACGCGGCATGCCGCGCGGCAAGACTCTACTCAGCAACCAAGGAGGGTGAACGACCGTGGTGACGCAACGTGACGTGGCGCGGCGGGCGGGAGTCTCGGTGCGGACCGTCTCCAACGTCGTGAACAACTTCGCCTACGTGGCCGAGGAGACCCGAGCCCAGGTGCAACAGGCCCTGGACGAGCTCGACTACCGGCCCAACATCGCGGCGCGCAGCCTGAACCGGGGGCGGTCCAACCTGCTGGCCCTCGTCCTGCCGCTGGACGTGCCGTACTTCACCGAACTGGCCGCTCACGTGGTGGACCGGGCCGAGGAGCGCGGATACACGGTGCTCATCGACCGCACCGAGGGCGCGGCGGAACGCGAGCGGCAGATCGTCATGCGGCGGGACCGGTCGGCCCTCTTCGACGGGTTCATCTTCAGCCCGCTCGGTCTGACCGAGGACGAGCTGCGTAACTGGGCGGGCAACTGCCCGACGGTGATGCTGGGCGAGATGCGGGTGGACGGCGTGGACCACGTCGCGATCGACGACACCGCCGCCGCCAAGGCCGCCACTGAGCATCTGATCTCGCTGGGCCGGACCCGGATCGCCGCCATCGGCGTTCCCCACGTACCGAAGAAGTCGTCCAGTCGGCCCGCGAGGCAGACCGCGGCGCATCGATCGGCGGGATACGAGGAGGCGCTGACCGAGGCGGGCCTGCCCATCCTGCCCGACCTCGCCGTACCGGTGCGGCGCTACCAGCGCCAGGACGGTCGGCTCGCGATGGAGCGCCTGCTCGATCTGGCCGAGCCGCCGGACGCGGTGTTCTGCTACAACGACCTGCTCGCGCTCGGAGCGATGCGGGCGGTGCTGGCCCGAGGGCTACGGGTGCCGCAGGACGTGGCGATCGTCGGGTTCGACGGCATCGACGAGGGGCGGTTCGCCACTCCGCCGCTGACCACGATCGTGCCCGACAAGGAGCGGATCGCCGAGCTCGCCGTGACCCGGCTGCTGGAGCGGGTCGAGGGTGACAAGAGCCCGGCCGTCCAGCTTGAGGCGCCGTGGCGGCTGATGGTCGACGAGAGCACCACGGGTGTCGCCGGAGCTGGCGGATGACGGTCGCGATCCCCTCCGCCCGTTCCCGCACCACTCTGTACATCTGGTTGTCCCTGACCGTGCCGTCAAGTCCTGAAATTTCCTGAGAAAGCGAGTGTTTTGTGCAGACCGTCATTCCCCGCCCGGAGTACCCGCGTCCGCAGTTCGTCCGCGCCGCATGGCAGTGCCTGAACGGAGCCTGGCAGTTCGAGCGGGATCCCGGCGACTCCGGGCTTGAGCGTGGCCTGGTCGACCGGGACCTGACCGGTGAGATCGTCGTGCCGTTCTGCCCGGAGTCCGAATTGTCCGGCATTGGGGACCCAGACTTCCATCTGGCCGTCTGGTACCGCCGCACCGTCCAGGTGCCGCAGGAGTGGGCCGGGCAACGGGTGCTGCTGCACTTCCAGGCGGTGGACCATGACACCACGGTGTGGGTGGACGGTGCCGAAGCCGGCCGGCACCGGGGTGGGTTCACCCCGTTCGCCTGCGATCTGACCGGCTCGGCCGACCCGGGGCACACCTACACCGTGGTCGTGCGTGCCAGGGATCCGCGCACCGGGCCCCAGGCACGCGGCAAGCAGGCGACCACGTACGAGGGGCATGGCGCGCTCTACGGACGTACCACCGGAATCTGGCAGACGGTGTGGTGCGAGCCCGTGCCCGACGCGCACCTCGGCCGGCCGAAGATCACGCCGAACGTCGCCGCGTCCGCGTTCCGCGTCACCGTGCCGGTGTCGGCCAACCGCCCGGGGCACCAGGTCCGGGTGACGGTGTCGGACCAGAGCGGTGAGGTCGTGCGGTCGCAGGCGCGCGCCGACCTCGACCTCGCCCCCGAAGTGTGGCTGCCGCTGCCGGACGACCGGGTACGGCTGTGGTCCCCCGAGGACCCGCACCTGTACGACCTGCGCATCGACCTGCTCGACGGCGACGGCGCCGTGGTCGACACCGCCACGAGCTACGCCGGGCTCCGCTCTGTCACCATCGACGGGCAGGCCGTCCTGCTCAACGGCGAGGTCCGCTTCCAGCGGCTCGTGCTCGACCAGGGCTACTACCCCGACGGCCTGATGACCGCGCCCACGGACGAGGCGCTGCGCAAAGACATCGAGCTGGCCGTGGCCGCGGGGTTCAACGGCGCCCGGTTGCACCAGAAGGTGTTCGAGGAGCGGTATCTGTACCACGCCGACCGGGCGGGTTTCCTGGTCTGGGGCGAGTTCGGGGACTGGGGAGCCAACACCGCGGGGCCTCCCGGTGACAACCAGCGACCGGACGCGTCGTTCGTGACCCAGTGGCTGGAGGCGGTCGAGCGCGACTACTCCCACCCGTCCATCGTCGGCTGGTGCCCGCTCAACGAGACCTGGCAGCGGCTGACCGACCAGATCACCGTGCTCGACGACGTCACCTGGGGCATGTACCTGGCCACGAAGGCGGCCGACCGCACCCGCCCGGTGATCGACGCGTCCGGCTACGCGCATCGGGTGCCGGGCGCCGACGTCTACGACTCACACAACTACGAGCAGGATCCGGAGGCGTTCGGCAAGCTGATGGCGGGCCTGGCCGACGGGACGCCGTACGTCAACGCCGACCCCGACGGCACGCCATGGTCGGTGCCGTACCAGGGCCAGCCGTATTTCTGCAGCGAGTTCGGCGGCATCTGGTGGAATCCGGACGTACGCCCCGAGGAGAGCTCCTGGGGATACGGCGAACGTCCGGCGAGCGAGGAGGAGCTCCAGCAGAGGTTCGCCGGGCTGGTCGGAGTCCTGCTGAACGACCCCCGGATGTTCGGCTACTGCTACACACAGCTCACCGACGTCTTCCAGGAACAGAACGGCATCTATCGCTTCGACCGTACGAGCAAGCTGGACGTCTCGCGGATCCGTGCGGCCCAACTACGTCCGGCCGCCATCGAGACGCCTCGCTGATGAAGGGTAAGGCGGACGGAGCCGCGGCGGTGGTGACCGCCGCGGCCCCGCCCGCCGACCTCATGCCGGTGGTGTTCGCCTTGAGGCCGCCATTCCCTTAGCTCGCCTCACCATTACTGTTCGAGGTGGACACCAGACCGGCGATGAAGTCGGAGACCGCCGCGACGGTCGGCTGCCGCCACAGCAGGGTCGTCGGCAGCGAGCAGCGGAACCGTTTCTCCAGCCGCCGCCGGACGACCACCGTCAGCACCGAGTCCAGCCCCTGCTCGACCAGCGGCCGGTGCGGCGACAGGTCGGCGGGGGCCAGCCGCATCTCCTGGGCGATCTGGGCGCTGACCTCCTCCAGCAGGAACGCCCGCAGCTCCGCAGGCCCCAGGTCGGCGATCGATTCGGCGGGCCGTACACCTTCGGCGCCGTTCTCCGCGGGGGTCGGCACGTCGATCACCGGGTACCGCAGTCCCGACAGCCAGCCGACCACGGCGCCGGCGTCGTCGGTCACCCGTACCTGCACCGTGTCGGCGTGTTCGGGGTCGAGCCACACCTCGATGTCCACCGTGTCCGGTGCCTCTCCGACCGTGACCAGCCGGTCGACGTGCGTCACCATGCGGAGCAGCGGGTCGCCGGGGAACGCGCTCGGCGCCACCGACATCGCCGCGTCCAGCACGGGTGCCCAGGTGGCGGCCGGCCCGCACCGTACCCGGGCGCGCAGTGCGCCGTCGCCGTACAGCAGTTCCTTGACCGTCCAGTCGAACCCGGTTTCGGGTACGCCGACGGCGGCGAGCCGCTGCATGATCAGGCCCGGGTCCGCCGACGTGAGCGGCGGCGCTGGGGAAGCCGGCGCCTCGCCCGGTTCGGTGAGCGCCGTGGCGGTGGCGATGATCTGCCAGGCGGCGTCCGGTTCGCCCGCAGGACGAGCGGCCAGCCGCAGCCCGGTTCCCTGCCGTACGACCTGGACCTCGCGGCGGTCGGCGGTCAGCAGCGGCGCCGACATCGTCACCTCGCCGAGCACCTGACCTCCGGCCGCGGCGAAGAAGGTCGCCGCGAGCACCGCGGCCGGTACGATCTCCACGCCCTCGATGGCATGGCTGCCGGGATAGGGCCGGGTCTGGTCGTCCACGCCGGTCCGCCAGAGCCGTACGTCGGTGCCCGCCAGATCGAGGCCGTCGCCGAGCAGCGTGTGCGTGTCGGGATCGTGGCCGCGACCGGCGGTGTCCGGGGCGGACGGCGTACGCCAGTGCCTGCGGTGCTGCCACGGGTAGGAGGGGAGCACGACCGGCCCGCCGACCGGCTGCAGCCGATGCCAGTCCACCTCGACACCGGCGCAGTGCGCGGCGGCCACACTGGTCAGCAGGGCGGCCCGCGTGGGACGGTTCCGCCGCAACGACGCGCCGACGAAGATCTCCTCGTGCCCGCCCGTGCTCAGCGTCTCCAGCACCGAGTGGGTGACCACCGGGTGCGGGGCGAGCTCGATGAACGCGCGGTATCCGTCGGCCGCGGCCGCCGCGATCGCGTCGGCCAGGCGTACCGGCCGGCGCAGGTTGACCGCCCAGTACGCGCCGTCGAAGCCGGGGCTCGCCCGTGGGTCGTCCAGCGCCGTCGAGTAGACGCGGATGCCGGGGACATCAACCTTGAGGTCGGCCGCGGCGGCGGTCAGGTCGGCCAGGAGCGGATCCATCTGCGGCCCGTGGAACGCCACGTCCGAGGCGACCCGGCGGGCCGGGATGCCCTCCTCGATCCAGCCGGTCAGCACGTCGGCCACGGCGTCCGGATCGCCGGAGACGACCGTCGAGCCGGGCGACGACGCGATCGCGGCGACCACGTCGGTACGGTCCCCCAGCAGCCGCGCCGCCTCGGCGAACGGCAGCTGCACCATGGCCATCGCACCGTGGCCGGCGACCCGGCGCAGCAGCCGGGACCTGCGGCAGATCAATCTGGCCCCGTCCAGACGGCTCAGCGCCCCGGCCGTCACGGCGGCGGCGATCTCGCCGACCGAATGGCCGATGACCGCGTGCGGACGGACCCCGTACGCGCGCCACAGCTCGACCAGGCCGAGCTGCATCGCGAAGATCATGGTCTGGATCCGGTCCACCTCGGTCAGCTCGTCCTCGGTGAGCACCTCCCGGGGCGAGAAGCCGATCTCGGCGGCGAACACCGGCTCCAGCTCGTCGATCACCGCGGCGAACGCCGGCTCGGTCGCCAGCAGCTCCCGGCCCATGCCGGCCCACTGCGAGCCGTGCCCGGAGAACACGAACACCGGGCCGGGACCGGGATCGACGAGCACCTGCCCGGTGGTCACCGCGTCGTGCGGGGCACCGGTAGACAGGGCGCGCAACCGGTCGGCCAGCGCGGCCGGGCTCTCCGCCGCCACCACCGCCCGGTGCGGCAGGTGGGCTCGGCGCAGCGCGAGCGTGTGCCCGGCGTCGGCCGCGGGCAGATCGCCGACGACGCCGGCGAGGTTCCCGGCGGCCTGCCGCAACGCCGCCCGCGACGCGGCGGACACCGGATACAGCCGACGCGCGGTTTCCTTGTCGGACGCCGGATGCGGCTGCCCCTCGGCCGGCGGCGCCTGTTCCAGGACGACGTGGGCGACGGTGCCGCCGTAGCCGAAGGCGGAGACCGCGGCCCGGCGCGGATGCGCGGAGGCGGGCCACGGCCTCGGCGCGTCGACCACCCGCAGCCCGGTGCCCTTCCAGTCGATGGCCGGAGTGGGGGTGTCGAGCCGGCTCGGCGGGAGCTCACCGCGTTCGAGCGCCAGCACGGCCTTGACCAGCCCGGCGATGCCGGCGGCACCTTCGAGGTGCCCGATGTTGGACTTGGCCGACCCGATCAGGCACGGCTCCTCCGCCGGCCGGTCCGCGCCGTACACGGCGCCCAGCGCGTCGGCTTCGAGGGGGTCGCCGACCGCAGTGCCGGTGCCGTGCGCCTCGACGTAACCGACCGTGCCCGGCTCGACGCCCGCCTGCCGCAGCGCGCGCCGCATGACATGCTCCTGCGCCTGGCCGCACGGCGCCATGATGCCCGCGGTGCGGCCGTCCTGGTTGACCGCGCTGCCGCGGATGGTGGCGAGGATCCGGTCCCCGTCCCGTACGGCGTCGGAGAGCCGCTTGAGCACCACGACCGCCGCGCCCTCGCCCCGCCCGTACCCGTCGGCGGCGGCGTCGAACGACTTGCTCCGCCCGTCCGGCGCCAGCGTGCCCGCGGCGTCCAGGGTCAGCGTCTCGCCGGGAGACAGGATGAGGTTGACCCCGCCGGCCAGCGCCACGTCGGTCTCGCCGGTGCGCAGGGCCTGCACGGCCAGGTGGACGGCGACCAGCGACGCCGAGCAGGCCGTGTCCACCGCCAGGCTCGGGCCGCGCAGGTCGAGCGCGTAGGACACCCGGTTGGCGACCGCGCAGGCGGCGGCGCCGATCCCGGTCCACGCCTCGATGTCAGGCAGGTCCTCCAGCAGCCGGTGCCCGTAGTCGCCGGTGCAGACGCCCACGTACACGCCCGCGTCCGTGCCTGCCAGCGCGTCCGGCGACACCCCGGCGTGTTCCAGCGCCTCCCACGCGGTCTCCATCACGAGGCGCTGCTGCGGGTCCATCAGCTCCGCCTCGCGCGGTGAGAGCCCGAAGAACTCCGCGTCGAAGTCCGCCGCCCCGTCCAGGTAGCTCCCGTACGGAACGGCGCGGCGTAACGCCGCCGCGTACGAAGGGCCGCGGTCGGCGTAGTCGCTCCAGCGGTCGGCGGGCGCCGGTCCGCTGGCGTCCCGGCCTTCGCACAGTAGGTTCCAGTAATCGTCCGCCGAGCCGACGCCGCCAGGCAGGCGGCAGCCGATCCCGATCAGCGCGATCATCTCGTTCGGTCGATCCATCACACATCGCCTCCCCGTATCCGCGCCCACACGGGCGACTCGAGAATCTCCACCACGGCGGCCGAGATGGTCACGCCGGGTCCGAAGCCGAACATCAGCAGGTGGTCGCCGGGTCCCAGAGCCGCGCCGCGGATCAGGTGCTCCAGCGCGAGAATCTGGTCACTGGCCCCGCAGTGGCCGATCGTCCGGCCGAAGTCCCAGACCGACCGGGACGCGGGAATGCCCAGCCGGTGTTCGCAGATCTGGTCGGCGATCTCCTGGGAGGTGTTCATGCACGCCACCCGGGTCACGTCGTCGGCCTTGATCCCGGCCTCCGACAGGGCTTGGTCGATCACCTCGACCATCCGCTCGTCCAGCGTCGCCAGCACCTTGGTCCCGTCGCCTTCGACCACCGCGCGCCGCCGGAACACGTCGTTGTGCGCCGCGAAGTCCACCGTGCGACCCTCGGTGACGCCGGGCGGGAACAACGGCTCGGCGCAGCGGTGCATCTCCTCGGCCTGCGACACCGACATCGTGCACACCGACGCCAGCCGGGCGAACCCCGGTTCGGTGTCGAGCACGAGGGCGCTGCCCGCGTCACCGGCGACGGCCCCGGGCAGCATCCGCCACCGGTCGACGAGCGGGGTGCCGTAGTTGTCGGCGGCGACCAGCAGCGCCGCCTGGCGGCCGGGCCCGCGCAGGTAGCTCGCGGCCAGCTCCAGGGCGGTGAACATGCCGTTGCAGCCCTGTTTGAGCTGGGTCGACAGGACACCGTCGCCGACCAGATGGCGCTGCACGTACGCCTGCGGAGGCCAGCCCTCCGGACCCTGATGCCAGGTCGAGACGTACAACAGCAGGTCGAGATCGGTGGGGGAGCGCCCGCTGCGGGCCACCGCGCTCCGCGCCGCGCGCAACGCCATCTCCGGCGGCGGGATGTCACCGGCCACCGCGACCGCGGCGAGCCGGTGCAGCTCGACCTCCTCGGCGGAGTACCAGCCCGCCGCCACGGCGTGTTCCACGCTCACCGTGTCGGGGATGTACGACCCGACTCCGCTGATGTACATGTCCGCCGTCTCCATGTCGCCTCCACAGTCGATCGTCGATGCCTGCTCAGCCGGGCCCGTCGGAGGCGTACTCCTGGGGGATGTCGAGGATCCGCAGGACGGCGCAGGCCATGGTGGTGCCGGCGCCCAGCCCGATGAGCAGCACGTAGTCGCCGCGGGCGAGCGCCCCGCCGGCCAGCAGGTGGTCGAGGGCGACGAACTGGTCGCTGACCCCGAGGTGTCCGATGCCGGCGCCGTACTCCCAGGTGGTGTCGGCCAAGGTCAGCCCGAACCAGTTCACCCCCCGGTGCTCCAGGTCGTCCCAGCGCCCGTGCGGGAAGGCGACGCGCGCCACCTCGTCGAGCGTGATCCCCGCCTCCTTGAGCGTACGGTCGACCAGCTCCATCAGTGTCGTCTGGATCGCCCGCATGATGTCGGATCCGTCGCGGTCGAAGAGCCGCTTGCGGAACTCACGGTTGCGGGCGGCGAAGTCGAGCGGCCGGCCCACGGTCGCGTCCGGCGGGAACATCGGCACACCGCCGTCGTTGACCGACTCGGCCTCCGGCAGCACGACCACGTTGACCGACCGCAGCTGCGCGAAGCCGGTGTCCGTGGTGAGCAGCAGCGCGCACCCGGCGTCGCCCATGACGTTGCCCTCGATCATGCGCCACCGGTCGACCAGCGGCGTGCCGTGGTTGTCGGCGCCGACCAGCAGCGCCGTGCCGCCCGGCCGCAGGTAGCCGGCGGCGAGCTGCAGCGCGCTGAACAGCCCGCAGCACCCGTGCCGCACCTCGACACCCAGGACGTCGCCGCCGACCAGGTGCTGCTGCAGGTAGTACTGCGGTTGCCAGCCCTCCGGCCCCTGGTGCCAGACGTCGGCGTACAGCATGAGGTCCAGGTCGCGCGGTGACATCCCGCCGGAGCGCTCGAACGCGTGCCGGGCCGCGCGGAGGGCGAGCTCCGGAGCCGGTACGTCGCCGGCTATCGCCGCGCCGCCGAGGCGGAAGTACTCCATCTCCTCGGCCGGATAGCGGCCCTCGGCGACGGCCGTCTCGATGCTGACCACCGGCGGCAGATGGACGCCGATACTGCGCAGGTAAATGTCGGGTGTGCGCAACCGTCCTCCTTACTGAAGCAGCAGCATCGGGTCGCTCAGCTCGTACAGGCCGCACATGGGCGGGCAGGCCTCGTAGCCGAGGAGCCGCTGGATGTCCTCGGGGTAGCCGCGGACCGTGTCCAGCGGCAGCGACAGGTAGTGGTTCTCCTCCTGCCGGAGGTTGCCGAGGTCGTAGGCGTACGACAGGCCGGTACGCGGCGCGTCGGAGGCGTTGACACCGGCGCCGTGGTACGTGCTGCCGAGCCACAGCAACGCGGAACCGGCCCGCATCTCGGCGGGGATCGCCTCGTCATCCCGGGGCGCCCGCTCGTCGTCCCACCGGTGGCTGCCCGGGATCAGGCGGGTGGCGCCGTTGCGCGCGGTGAACTCACTCGCGGCGACCATGACCTGCACCCGGCTCTCCGGACCCGGGTGGGAACGGAGGTGGGCTGTGTCGTCCCGGTGCAGCCCTTGGATCGGCACACCGGGCCGGATCTGGATGGCCCGCGAGATGCCGAGCTGGATCGTCGGGACCAGCTCCACCCGCTGCTCGCCGAGCCAGGCCCGCACCGGACGTTGCAGGAAGTGCCGCGCGCTGCCCAGGAAGTGCGGCTGCCGCATGATGGTGATCGAGTGCTCGCTCCGGCGGACCAGCCCGGGCAGGATCCGGGTCTTCACCCCGACCAGCCGGCCGTCGCCGTCCTCCTGGCGTTCCAGGTCCGGGCCCAGGTCGTCCCACAGGCCGCGGAGCGTACCGGCGTCGATGAAGTCCTCGATGATCACTGTTCCGTCACGCTCGACCACCTCGATCGCCTCGTCGACCTTGGCCGACGCGGGCAGTGTGGTCAGCTTGCGATCACTCATTCCGGCCTCCGGAGGCGGTCAGCGGTCCGGCTGGGCCGAACCATCGGGTGAGGGCGGCCCGCAGCGACGCCGGGTCGGCGGGTGTGCTCCAGGCGACGAAACCGTCCGGCCGAATCAGCAGGGCGTCCGCCGGGGCCTCGGCGCATTCGGCCGTGACCACGTCGACCCGGTCGGCCCAGGGTTCGGCGAGCGCCCGCAGCTCAGGATCGGCGGCGAGGTCGAGCAGCAGCGGCCGCCCGGTGCGCTGCAGCTCCGCGACCCGTACGGTGCCGTCGGCGCACCGTAACCGCAGGTCCGGGCTGTAGCGCCCGACCAGCGGACCGGTCAGCGACGGGTCGCCCATGTCGTAGCTGATGTGCAGGTCGTCGATCAGGGCGGTGAGCTGCCGGTTCGCCTCGTCGCGCAGCAGCAGCTCGGTGAGCAGCCGGCGCAACGCGTCGACGTGCTGTCCGGGCCGCATCAACGCGATCGAGGCCCGCTGGACCTCCAGCGTCTGCTCGCCGATCGGGTGCCGCTCGGAGGTGTAGGTGTCGAGCAGTTCTTCGCCGCACCAACCACGTGCGACCGCGGCGAGCTTCCAGCCGACGTTGAGCGCGTCGCCCATCCCGAGTCGTAGTCCCGGGCCGCTCCAATGCGAGTGGACGTGCGCCGCGTCGCCGACGAGCAGCACCCGCCCGCTGCGGTACGTCTCGGCCTGCCGCGCGTTGTCGGTGAACCGGGTGATCTTCTTGACCTCGGTGACCGTCACCTTGGTGCCGCTGAGCCGGCGCAGTGCCTCCTGGAACTCCTCCAGCGTGATCGCCGCGTCCCGGTTCGGCGGTGCGCCGTCGAACTCCAACGTGATGAACCGGGGCGGGCCCTCCTCGTACACGAGCAGCCCGCCGTCCTTGCGGAACCAGCCGGGGAGATGGAATTCGGGGTCGTCGATCTCGGCGAAGGCCCGGTAGCCGGTCGTGATGCCGTCCGTTCCGGGAAAGGCGATGCCGGACAGCTTCCGGATCAGGCTCCGGCCGCCGTCGCAGCCGGCGAGCCATTCCGCCTCCATCAGGTACGGCCCGTCCGGCCCCTCGACCTCGAGACGGACCCGGTCGTCGTCCTGGGTGAAACCGATTACAGTATGGCCGCGCCGTACCTCGATGCCGAGCTCCGCCGCGCGCCGCGCCAGGTCCTCCTCCAGCAGCTGCTGGGGCACCAGCAGGTCGGGGGACTCCGGCCGGAGCAGGAACATGCTGGCGAAGTGCCGCGCGCCGGGGAACGCCTTGGGCAGCAGGCTGTCCGGCCGTTGCTCACCCGCCGCGATGCGCGCCTGCTGCTCGGCCGTCGGTGGCGTGGCAGGAGCTTCGGTGACCCCGATCATGAGACCGCGACGGTCCATGATGTCGATCGCCCGTCCGGTGATGCCTTCCGCCTTCGGGCGCCATTCGATCGCGGGTAATCGTTCGAGCACCACCACCGGGACGCCGTGGAGAGCCAACTCGCACGCGAGTATGAGCCCCACGGGGCCCCCGCCGACGATCGCGACCTGTGCCTCCACGTGCGCCATTAACACCTCTGCTGGGGGAGAGAGAAGAGCCGTCGGGTTGCCCATCACAGACCGGAGATACGTACGGTGCGGTCTCGCAACCTGAGAGTTGACAGAGTGTCCAGGTGGTCAGCGCCGATGCTAATCGGCGGGTCCATATATAACTAGTGGTGTCATTTTTCGGACTAACCATGCATAATCTTCAACGCTGATGATCAACGGCGTGCCGGGGCCTGCTCCGGTGCCCCAGGCGGAAGGCAGCGGATGAGTGATGGCCGCCAGGCCCAGCCATTGGAGACCGACCGGCCCACCCCCTTCGACCCACCCATTGAGCTGCGGAATCGACCGCTGCTCAGCCGCCTCGCCTATCCCGACGGGCACCTCGGCTGGGTGGCGACCGGCTACACCGTCACTCGCGCCATCCTGGCGGATCCACGTTTCAGCACCCGGCGTGAGCTGCTGCACCAGCCGGTCGGCGGCGAGCGCGCGCACCAGCGGCCGACCCCCGCGGAGCCGGGCATCTTCCCGCACATGGACCCGCCCGACCACACCCGATACCGCCGCCTGCTGAGCAGCCACTTCGGGCCTCGTCGCGTCACCGAGCTGACGCCCGCGATCCGGCGCTACACCGCGCAGGTGCTCGACGCGATGGCGGACGGTGGATCGCCCACCGACCTCGTGACGTCGTTCGCCATGCCCATTCCGGCGCTGGTCATCTGCGAGTTGCTCGGCGTCCCCGCACAGGATCGGCACCTGATCCAGGCGGCGACCGGGGTGATGAACAACCTGGACTCCACACCCGAACAGACCGTCGGTGCCGTGCTGTCGATCACCGAGACGGTACGCGGCCTCCTCGCTCGTCTGCGCGCCGGATCCGGTCCATCGGACGACGGGCTGCTCGCTCACGCCGTGGCGACCGGTGACCTGACCGACGACGAACTCACCAACCTCGGGATGGTGCTGCTGGCCACCGGCCATCTGCCCACGTCGAGCATGCTCGCGCTCGGGACGTTCGCGCTGCTGACCGACCCGGCCCAGCGGGCCCGTCTGACCACGGACCCGGCACTCGCCGGACCGGCGGTCGAGGAGCTGCTGCGCTACCTGTCGATCCTCCAGTTCGACGTACGACGCACCGCGCTGGCCGACGTCGAGATCGGTGGCCAGGTCATCGCGGCCGGCGAGACCGTGGTGCTGGCCCTGCCGGTCGCGAACCGCGACCCGGAACACTTCCCCGACCCGGACCGGCTGGACGTGGACCGGTCGGCGACCGGGCACCTGGCGTTCGGGCACGGCATCCACCAGTGTCTCGGGCAGCACCTCGCGCGGGCCGAGCTCCGGATCGCACTGACCGCGCTCTTCGAGCGCTTCCCCGACCTGCGGCTGGCCGTTCCGGCGGCCGAGGTGCCGACCCGTGACCGCATGGCGGTGTACGGAGTGGACCGGCTGCCGGTCGCGTTCTAGTGGAAGGTAGCTTTGGATCATGCGTTACAGGACCTTGGGCGACTCGGGCCTCCGGGTGTCGGTGATCGGGCTGGGCTGCAACAACATCGGTTCGCGTATCGACGCCGCCCGCACCAGGGAGGTGGTGGACGCGGCGATCGAGGAGGGCGTGACCCTCTTCGACACCGCCGAGGTGTACGGCGCGGTGCACGGCGCCTCCGAGGAGATCCTCGGCGAGGTGCTGGCCGGTCGGCGGCACCAGGTGGTCCTGGCCACCAAGTTCGGCAGACCCGGCGACCGCCCCGACGACGAGCAGGGTGAGGCACGCGGAACGCTGGGCGGCCGGTCGTACATCCGGCGCGCGGTGGAGGGGTCGCTGCGCCGCCTGCGTACCGACTACATCGACCTTTACCAGTACCACTTCCCCGACGGCGTCACCCCGATCGAGGAGACGCTGGACGCCCTGACCGAGCTGGTGCGTGAGGGCAAGGTCCGGTACATCGGCAGCTCCAACTTCGCCGGCTGGCAGATCGCCGAGGCCGCGCACATGTCCCGCGAGAGAGGATGCGCGTCGTTCGTGTCGGCGCAGAACCACTGGTCGTTGCTGGAGCGCGGCGCGGAGCGCGAGGTGGTGCCGGCGGCCCTGCACTACAAGGTCGGTATGCTGCCGTACTTCCCGCTGGCCCACGGGCTGCTGACGGGGAAGGTACGACGCGGGCAGGAGCCACCGGCCGGGACCCGGCTCGCGGCGCGTCCGCACCTCGTCACACCGGACAAGCTGGACCGGGTGGAGGTGCTGAGCACCTGGGCCGACAAGCACGACCGGTCCCTCCTGGACGTGGCCATCGGCGCGCTGGCCGCACTGCCCGGCTGCGGTTCGGTGATCGCCGGTGCGACCGGCCCGGAGCAGATCCGGGCCAACGCGGCGGCCGGCGACTGGGAACCGACCGCCGCGGAACTGGCCGAGATCACTGAGCTGATGCCGCTCTCCTGAACGCCCGCCGTCCACTCACCCCTGTGGCTGAGGAGCGTCCGGTTTCGTGGGCGGCAGGGGCAGCGTGACCACGACCTCGAAACCGCCTGACGGCTTCGCTTGGGCCGTGACCGTTCCCTTGTAGAGCTTGACGCGTTCGCGCATGCCGATCAAGCCATGACCGTCCTCCTTGGGGGCCGCCGTCACCCCGCGCCCGTCGTCGGTGACGCGCAGCACCAGCGTGGTGCTGTGGAACGTGACCGTGACCCACGCCGTGGCGGGACCGGCGTGTTTGAGGATGTTGGTGAGGCATTCTTGGATGACCCGGTAGGTGCACAGGTCGATTCCGGGTGGCAGCGGGCGCGCGGCGCCGGTGACCGTCACGTGCACCGGCACGCCTGCCGAGCGCACCCGTTCCACCAGTGGTCCGAGCCGCTGCAGGCCGGGCGCCGGATCGTAGCCGTCGTTCTCGTCGTCGACGTCGATGCGCAGGACGGACAGCAGCCGTTTCATCTCGCCCATGGCCTCGCTGCCGGTGTCGGCGATGGTGGTCAGCGCGCCCCGCGCGGTGCCGGGGTCGGAATCGAAGACATAGCGGGCGAGCCCCGCCTGGATGATGATGACCGACATGTGGTGGGCGACCACGTCGTGCAGTTCGCGGGCGATGCGCACCCGCTCCTCCGTGACGGCGCGGCGCGCGTTGTCGTCCTGCTCGCGACGGAGTCGCTCGGTGAGGTGGGCGAGCCGCCTGTTGCGCTCGACCAGCAGCCTGGTGCCGTTGCCGAACGTCCAGGCGACGGCCATCATGATGCTGGCCTGCAGGATGTTGAGGCCGGTGAATTCGTGCGGGGCCAGGAACGCCGACTGCCACCAGGAGACGGCGACGGGCAGCACGCACGGGACGGACACGGCCGGCGGCAGCCGGCCGGCCACGGTGTAGAGCGCCAGCAGGGTCGAGGCCAGGTTGATCCTGGTGTCGTAGCCGGCCGCGTGCAGGATGATCGCGGTGACGCAGCAGACCCCCAGCACGATGAGCGGCGCACGCCGCCGCCAGGCCAGCGCCAGGTTGGCCGTCAGGGTCAGCCCGACGCCCCAGACGTCCAGGGGGCGCTGCGCGTAACCCTGATCGGCCGAGCTGCCGCCCACGGCGAACCCGAACCCCAGCGTGATGCCGGCGATGACGAGGCCGAACACCAGGTCGGTGAGGAAAGGGTTCGCCACGGCGAGCCGTTTGAGGGACGACAGCACCTTTGCCCGCATCAGCGCATGCTAACCGCGATCACCAAGGATCCTCATCCACCGCAGGGCCTATGCCATCCGCGGTATACACGCGGGCGGCCATACCGCAGCCGGTTGAACGAGCTGGTCAGGGGAGAGGGCCGAGACTGAGATGCCGGCCGTCGAGCTCGGATTCGATGGTGCCGGAGATGGCATTGGGCTGGATCAGCACGTTGTTCGCCGTGAGATATCCGCTGTGTCGTCCGGATACCGCGAGGTCGGCGCTGTAGCGGGAGGGTGCCCCGTAGAGGCCCGGCTTACCGTAATAGCTCCGCTCGATGCCGTTGAGCACGAATCCCGGTTCGTCGGCGTAGTTCGTGTAGGTCACCTCCAGCAGATACGCGAATGGTGGCAGCGGCGAGGGCCGGCGCGTGATGTCGATGCTCCCGGAGATCTTCCCGGCATGGTGTGCCACGGGCCGGAGGTCGGGCGGGACGTGGCCGGCGACCGGTGGCGCCCAGGACGGCGTGGGTGCCGGGCGGGCGGGCCCGCGCCGGGCGGGCGTGCGTTCCGGAAGGTGGGCGACGACGACCCTGGTCCGCGTGCCACGCACCTGTTGCTGCCAGAACAGCACGGCCGTGCCGTCGGGCCTCCACCTGAAGTTGGGCTTGGAGTCCCAGCCTGCGGCGATCGCGCCGGGGGCGAGCGGCTGTCCGGTGTACGAGCCGCGGGTGTCGTGCTCGTCGACGAGCCATGGTTCGGCGATCTCCGGGTTGCGGGCGGTGAACGCCGCGAACGGCAGCGCGGGGACGCCCTCTTCGATGAACGCCGGCCGGCGAATCTGCGAGAAGGTCTCGAGCAACCCGGTGGTGCGGGCGCTGCCGACGACCATCCATCGCCGTCCCTTGTGGCGGCCGGGTGCGAAGTCGACATCCTCATCCCAGTCCAACGCCGAGGTCAACCGGCTCTCGCGCCCGGAGCGCAGGTCGACTTCCACGACGTCTGGATTGCCCGCCTCGAACGCGTTGAGGAATCGCGCGAACGTCACGGCCTGCCCGTCGGGGGTGAAGCCCTTGAGCTCGCCGTCCGTCGCGACCACCCGGGCGTCCTCCACCTGGTAGGCGTCGCCGTGACGAGCCAGCCTGCCGACGATGCCCACTCCGGTGGGCCGTCCCGACGCTGTACGGCGGACCTGGCTGAGCGCTACGTGCCGGCCGTCCGGCGCCAGCCGGAACTCCCGCTGGTCCTGCTCGACGTTCGGATCCCCGGCGGCCGGGGGCACGATGGGCACGACGGTCGCCCGGCGGCAGTCGATCACCGATGGAACGCATTCCACGACGCCGTGATCCGCCGGCGCGTCGGGCGTTTGGGATCCGATGCGGACCAGCACCCGCCGGCCGTCGGGGAACGCGATCGGCTTGAGCAGTTCGGGGCCGTTCCACGCCTGGCACGTCAGGCAGCGCAGCCCGGTGCCGTCCTCGGTGAAGGACACGAGCTGGGTGCCCCGGAAGCCGGTGGACGTCGCCGCCGCGAGGACGCGTGAGCCGTCCGCGGTGTAGCCGGGGAAGCGGACACTGGTCACCGAGGCGGGCAACGGAACGATCGTCGACACGACCCGCTCCGGCTTGGGAGGGGGAACCTGCCCGCCGGGGAGCACGCCCCAGAACATCATCGTCAGCGCCGTGCCGAGCGTGGTGAGGCTACGCACGGGCATCGTCGCACCCCGTCCGGGGGCAGGTCGCCCCGATCTTGACGGAGACCGAGCGCCACCCCTTCGTCGCGTCCGGGCCGAAGTCGGTCTGCTGTACGGTGTGGCTCGGGCCGAGATCGATCGAGAACGCCAGGCGCCCATGCCGATCGGCCGTCACCACCCGGGTCCTGTCTCCGATCTTGATCGGGTATCTCCTGCCCGACTGGCGATTCGGCGGTGTCACCACGTCGAGACGGCCGCTGCCGGTGGCGGTGAGGGCGTTGCGGCGTACGGTCAGATAGGCGAATTCGCGGACCTTCCGCTGCGCCTGGAACATCCATCCCCAGGCCGTGAAGGACGCGCGCGCGGTGGAGACCGGGAGGGCCGACGGCGCGCTCACGCGTGGTCGCAGCAGCGGCTTGAGCCAGGAGACGAACTCCCGCAGGTCCCGCTGCCAGTACGGCGCGGAGTGCGAGCCCGGCAGGAAACGTGCGTCCGCGTCCCGGATGCCGGCCTTCTCCAGCGCCGCCACGAAGTTCCGCGCCATCTGACAGGCCCCCGCCTCGATCAGCAAGCGGGTCTGCCACTGCCGGCGCTCGACCGGATCGGTCGGCGGCTTCTGCGCGTCATAGGGGCCGGGCTCGCCGGTGCCGGAGCGGACGAACAGGTGCGTTCCCCGCAGATTCCCGGCGAGGTCGGTGGGATTGTTGTCGCGCCACACCACCTCCTGCTCTGCGGGATTGCCCCGGACGCAGTTCTGCTGCCCGCGCGGATCGGACCTGATGTCCAGCGCACCGGAGAACGATCCGGCGTAGCCGAACGTCCCGGGGAATGCCGCGGCGTACTTGACCGCACCGCCACCGCCCATCGAGATGCCGGCGATGGCGCGGCCGGCGGCGTTCGCCTGAGTCGGCAGGGTCCTGTCGATGAACGGGACGAGCTCGCGAACGTGGTAGCTCTCCCAGGCCGGCACCGGGCCGGAAGTCCCCTGGGTGAGGCCGAACCAGTCGGTGTAGCCGCCGTTGCGGTTCTTGCCGTCCGGTCCCTGGTCGGAGCCGTCCGGCATGACCACGATGATGGGCAGGTCGCCGACGATGGTGTCGACCTGGTCGCGGTCGATCCAGTTCGTACGGTCACCGCCCGCGCCGTGCAGCAGGTAGAGGGTCGGATAGTGAGTCCGCCCCGAGGCGTCGAAACCATCGGGGAGCAGCACGTCGACGCGCTGCTCGCCCCGCATGGCCCGGGAACGCAGGGTGTAGGTGACCAGGCGCCCGTCAGCCGACCGGCCGACCTGGCTGGCGCCCAGCCGGATGGGTGTGGCGCGCTCGACGCAGACCGGCCAGGGGGTTTCGGCTGATGCGGGAGCAGGTGCGGCGAGGCCCGTGCCGAGGAGTACGGCCAGCGCCGCGGCTGCGGCTCGGGACCAGCCCACCAGGTATAGAGGAATCATGAAACGTCATGCTCCCCGGCGATTCCGCCGTTCCCCGGATGCTTTCCTGACGGTTCCCTGACGGCTTCAGAGGATCGATACGAGGGGTGGGAAGCCCATCGTTAGCATGCGGAGGGCGAAGGCATAGAGGGGACCGCATGGGCACGCGCGATTCAACAGGGGACGCGACCGGCGCTCGGGTGCTGGTCATCGACGATGATCCGCACATCGCCGAACTGCTCGTCACCACCCTGCGCCTCGCGGGCTTCCAGGTCGCCTCGGCCGCCTGCGGAGCACAGGCCCTGGAGGCGGCGGTCGCCTTCCGGCCGGCGGTCGCCATCCTCGACGTGATGCTGCCCGACATCGACGGCTTCGACGTCATCCGCCGCCTGCGACGTGGCGGCCACACCTTCGCGGTGCTCTTCCTGACCGCTCGCGACGGGACCGAGAACAAGATCGAAGGACTCAACCTCGGTGGCGATGACTACATCACCAAGCCGTTCAGCATCGGCGAGGTCCTGGCTAGGCTGCACGCGGTGCTCCGGCGCGGGCGGGGCGCGGACGAGCGGTCCGTGCTCCGCTACGCCGATCTGGAGATGGACCAGGACGCCCACCGGGTCCGGCGCGGCGAACGCCTGGTCGAGCTCTCGCCCACTGAATACCGGCTGCTGCGCTACCTGCTGATCAACGCCGGCCGGGTGGTGTCCAAGGCGCAGATCCTGGACCAGGTGTGGCAGTACGACTTCGGCGGTGACGCCGGGGTGGTGGAGAAGTTCGTCTCCAACCTCCGCCGCAAGATCGACCTCGGCGAACAGCCATTGCTGCACACGATCCGCGCGTTCGGCTACGCGCTCAGGCTGCCGCCGGACGACGAGGCCGCCGCCGGGTGAACCTGATCCCACGTACTCTGCGCGGCCGGCTGCTGACCGGCATCACTCTGCTGGTGTCGCTCGGGCTCGCCGGTTCCGCGCTCGCCGCGTACGCGATGCTGAGCTCCTTCTTCGAATCCCGGGCCGCACGGCAGCTGACCGCCATCGCCGCGCGCGTGGACCAGAGCCTGTCCCGCCAACGGGACCTGCGGGGCGTCGAGCGGGCGCTGCATCTGCTCGACGGAGACCGTGTCGAGGCGGAGTTCTTGGACACCGGCGGCAAGGTAGCCGTGCGGCAAAGTAGCGACGCCTTCGTCCGCGTGCTGGACGCCGCGACGATCGCCCGGCTGCGCGGCTCCCCAGAGAAGATCATGCGGCTCGAAGCGGCGGGGAATCCCTATCGTGCCCGCTACCACCGCTTGGACACGACGGACGGGCTCCCCGTTGAAGGTGTCGTCATCGCCCTCTCCCTGCGCAACGACGAGGACACCCTTGACCGGCTCGCTCGTTACGAGGTGGTCGTGACCTCGGTCGCCCTGCTCGCCCTCGTCGGCCTCGCCGTCGCCGTGCTCCGCGTGGGGCTCAGGCCGCTGGAGAGCATGGCCGTCACCGCGACCGCCATCGCCCAGGGAGACCGGACCCGGCGGATCCCCGCCGGTGTCCCGCGCACAGAGACCGGCCGGCTCGCGACCGCGCTGAACCACGCGTTCGACGAACAACATCAGGCCGAGGAACGACTGCGCCGTTTCGTCGCCGACGTCTCCCACGAACTGCGTACGCCCCTCACCACCATCGGCGGCTGGGCCGAACTGTACTTCCACAACGACCTGCCCGCGCAGACCGTGACGACCGCGATGAGCCGGATCGCCGAGGAGGCCGCGAGCATGCGCAACCTGGTGGAAGAACTGCTCCTCCTGGCCCGCCTCGACCAGCAACGGCCGCTGGAGACGGCGCCCCTCAGCCTCGTCGACCTGGTCGAGGCGATCGTCTCCGACGCCCGGCTGATCGATCCCGATCGCCCCATCACCCTGTCGGCGCCCGCCGACGATCCCCTGGTCATCATCGGCGACGTCGAGCGGCTGCGCCGGCTCGTCCGCAACCTCCTCGGCAACGCGCTCCAGCACACCCCATCCGGTACGGCGATCCGCGTCGGGCTGTTCGCACCGTCCGACGACGACGCCGTCCCCCGCGTGCGACTCGTGGTGGCCGACGAGGGCCCCGGAATCGCCCCCAGCCTGCGCCCGCACCTCTTCGAGCGGTTCTCTCAGGGCGATCCGGTACGCCGACAGGGCAGCGGGCTCGGCCTCTCCATCGCCCGCGCGATCGCCGAGGCACACCAGGGAACCATCGAACTGCGCACGGGCAGCGAGTTCGTCGTCACCCTCCCTGCGAACGCCGGCTCGGCCTGAGACCGTCAGGAGGCGGCCAGCTCCGCGGCGACCGGGTCGGCGCCGAGGCTCAACAACCAGTCCAGCGGCGCGTCCGGGGCGTATCGCACCATGAGGCCGGTCAGCTCCCGCTTCCGCTCCTCGCTGAGGGAGCTCTCCCCAGCGGCCAGGCGAGCAACGGCCTCCCGGTACATCAGCAGGTACTTGCGCTGGTCGTCGAACAGACCGACCCCGCCCGCGGGCCCGTGCCCCGGATACAGCGGTATGCCCGCCAAGTCGCCGCCGAGCCGGTCCAGCGCGGCCAGCCACGTCCCGGTGTGACCGTCGGACAGGTAGGAATGCGTCCCGGCGAAGGCCAGGTCACCGATGAACGCGACGCGCTGTCCGCCGGCCTCGGCGACGATGTAGGAGTCGGCGTGGCTCTCGGCGGGGCCGGCGTCGGTCACCGTCAGCCGCACCCCGCCGATCTCCACCCGGCCACCGCTCTCCAGCAGTTCGTCGGGCACGCGGAACCGGTCCGGCCATTCCTCGCCGTACATCGGCTGCCACTGTTCCCGCTTCGCCACGGCGCTGTCCTGGATCACCTTCGCCACCGAGGCGGTGGCGTAGACGGGCACCTCGTCGGGCACCACGTACGGCAGCCCGTTGAAGTGGTCGGGATGGGGGTGCGTCACGAACGCCGCCAGCAGAGGCTTGCGTAACGCGGCCAGCCGGGCGGCCAGTGCCCTGGCGTCCGACACCAGCAGGCTCGCGTCCACCAGCACGACCCCTTCGGCCGTCTCGACCAGGTAGCTGTTGACGAAGATGCCCGTCTCGGCCGCGCTGTAGGTGTGCACACGAAAGTCGGTCATGATGTCCCTTCCGGTTACTGTTGATCCCGAACGTAGGCCGCGAGGCCACCGGCGGGACAGAAGGCACTTTCAAGTGCCCTTCTCGGTTGGGAGGCGTGGATGGCATTGATGATCCCTGACGTGTTTGAGGAATCGTGCGCCACCCGCCAGGCCCTGGAACGGCTCGCGGCGAAGTGGCGGATCCTGCTGATCTACGCCCTCCTCGACGGCCCCCAGCGCCACGCCCGGCTCCGCCACCGCCTGCCCGGCATCACGCAGAAGGTGCTGACCGAGACGCTGCGCGGGATGGAGGCCGACGGCCTGGTGAGCCGCCAGATCGTCAAGCAGAGCGCTCCCCAGCACGTGGAGTACGCGCTCACCGAGCTGGGCGCCTCGCTGAAGGAGCCCTTGGCCGCCATCTGCGCCTGGGCGCAGGAGCAGACCCAGGTCCGCGCCTGAGCGCCCGTTCGGGTCAGCCGGGGAGCAGATCGAGGATGTGCGGCCAGGCGGCGGCTCCGAGCTCGGCGTCGGCGACAGCGTCACCGCCGTAGCGGAAGTGCGGCGACACGGAAGCGGGACCTTCCCCCGGAAGCCGCGGCCGATGACCGGCTTCGGCCCGGCTGATCAGCCGAGCCGTCCGACCAGCGGTGCGGCGACGGCCGGCAAGCCGCTCGGCGAACGGGAGGGACGGCCACATCGCATCGTCCCCTCCCGCCACCAGCAGCACGTCGGCACCGGTCTCCTCGATGGGGATCTCGGCGGCGGGCACCAGGTCGGCGAACGTCCGTTCGCTCCGCTCGTACCAGCCACGAACAGCGACCGGACCATCCGCTGCTTCAGCAGCCGTCCAGCCGTCGTCGTAGGGGACGAAAGGCAGCGGCTGCCCCTTCCATGTCCAGGACGACCGGTAAGGGCGTTGCCGCCCGTCGCGCCCTGGGCCGACATTGCCCCACACCACCGAGGTAGGCGACACCGCCACGACGCCGTCGACACGCGGGTCATGAACGGCGGTGAGAGCGGCCTCCGCTCCTTTGGACGACCCCAGCAGGCAAATGCGCCGCACTCCGGTGGATTCGAGCAGATCGACGGCGGACACGAACGTCTCCAGCGGAATCTCGCAGATGCCCGGTGACTGCCCAGGACCGCCGAACCAGCGGATCGACATCGCGGTCATCCCCTCCTGAGCAAGGATGCGAGCCCGGTCCCGTTCGATCCGACCACTCGACCCCGCCAGAACGAGAACGCCTGTGTGACTGATGGAGGCAGGAGTGATCAGGACGCCTTCCCACGGCTCGGTCAGTTCCCGCTCATCCATGTTCACCCCCACCTGCCGGCAACCGTATTTACCGTAGCTCGGCGCCATGTCATCATGCGCTCAGCGTCTGCCGATGGGAGCGTAGTGATTCGCGACCTATTGACCGTTCTGCGCTGTGCCCGGCTGGCGATCGCCCTTCCCGTCGCGCTCAAAGACGCCGTCCCCTGCGCTCCAGGCGCCGTTCGTGGGGCGTCGTGCTACCCAGAACACGGCGGACCGCCACGGGCACTCCGGGCAGCGGCACGAGCGGGACCGGCAGGTCGGGGGGGGGAGTACTCGGGCCCGTAGGTGACCGGCATCCTGCGTCACACGAGACGCCGCCCATCGCACCGGTAGGGCCCCGCAGACTGGACCGAGGGCGATCCGGTCGTGCGACGTGCCGCGTACTGATCGCGTCAAGAATCGCGCCACGGCCGTATGGATGCCGTCAAGAACAGCAAAACGGGCCTATTTCGGGGTTTTGCTGGGCCATGAACCGCTCATCCCGGGCGGTAGGCATGGTGTTCCAAAGTTGAGGAGTTGGGGATGGCAGACGTCATCTTCGTCGCCCTGACGATCGCGATCTTCGTGGTGTTCGGGCTCGTCGTGAAGGCGGTGGAGCGCCTGTGAGCGCGATCAACGCCGCAGGCCTGATCGTGGTCGCCGCGCTGGTCGTCTTCATGGTCGCGGCGCTGCTGTTCCCGGAGCGTTTCTGATGAGCACGACCGCCGCGGGGATGATCTTCATCAGCTCCCTGATCGTCGCGCTGGGCCTGGCGCACCGGCCACTGGGCGACTACATCTACCGGGTCTACACGAGCACCAAGCACAACGTCGTCGAGCGGGGCGTCTATCGGCTGCTCGGCGTGCGGGCCGATGCCGAGCAGAGTTGGGGCGTCTACGCGCGCAGCCTGCTGGCGTTCTCGGTGGTCTCCATCCTGGTCGTGTACGGCATGCAGCGCCTGCAGGACAAGCTCCCGCTGAGCCTGGGCATGAAGCCGGTCACCGACCACATCGCCTGGAACACGGCCGTCAGCTTCGTCACCAACACCAACTGGCAGGCCTACTCGGGCGAGTCCACGATGGGTTACCTGACCCAGATGACGGCCCTGGCGGTGCAGAACTTCGTGTCCGCGGCCGTGGGCATGGCGGTGGCGATCGCGCTGGTGCGCGGCTTCGCCCGCCGCAGGTCGGAGACGATCGGCAACTTCTGGGTGGACCTGGTACGCGGCTCACTCCACATCCTGCTGCCCATCGCCTTCGTCGGCGCGCTGGTGCTGGTGGCCGGCGGGGTGATCCAGAACTTCTCCGGCGTGCACGAGGTCACCACGCTGACCGGCGGCACCCAAGGGATCACCGGCGGCCCGGTCGCCTCACAGGAGGCCATCAAGGAACTGGGCACCAACGGCGGCGGCTTCTACAACGCCAACTCCGCCCACCCCTTCGAGAACACCACCAACTGGACCAACTGGCTGGAGATCTTCTTCCTCCTGGTGATCCCGTTCGCGCTGCCGCGTACCTTCGGCAAGCTCATCGGCCAGGTCAAGCAGGGCTACGCCATTCTCGCCGTGATGGGCGTCATCGCGCTGACCAGCGTGCTGCTCACCAACCTGTTCGAGCTGGGTGGCCACGCCACCGTGCCGCAGGCCGTCGGCGCGGCGATGGAGGGCAAGGAAGTCAGGTTCGGCATCTCCGACTCGGCCACCTTCGCCGCCTCCACCACGCTCACGAGCACCGGTGCGGTGAACTCCTTTCACGACTCGTTCACGCCGTTCGGCGGCATGATGACGATGTTCAACATGATGCTCGGCGAGGTCGCGCCCGGCGGCGTCGGCTCCGGCCTGTACGGCATGCTGATCCTGGCCGTGATCACGGTGTTCGTGGCCGGGCTGATGGTCGGCCGTACCCCGGAGTATCTGGGCAAGAAGATCGGCGCCAGGGAGATCAAACTCGCCTCCCTGTACTTCCTGGTCACCCCGGTCCTCGTGCTGATCGGCACGGCCTTCGCGATGGGCTCGGCCGAGCAGCGCGCGAGCATGCTCAACTCGGGGCCGCACGGCTTGTCCGAGGTCCTTTACGCCTTCACCAGCGCCTCCAACAACAACGGCTCGGCGTTCGCCGGCATAACGGTCAACACGCCGTGGTACGACGTGGCGCTCGGCCTGTGCATGGTGTTCGGCCGGTTCCTGCCGATCGTGCTGGTGCTGGCGCTGGCCGGGTCGCTGGCCCAGCAGGCGCCCGTGCCCGCGGGCGCCGGCACGCTGCCGACCCACCGGCCGCTGTTCGTCGGCATGGTCGTCGGCGTCACGGTCATCCTGGTCGCCCTCACCTTCCTCCCGGCCCTCGCGCTCGGCCCCATCGCAGAAGGACTGTCCTGACATGTCAACCCCAGTGCTCGAAGCGCCGGGCAAGGCGCCCGGCCCCCAGCGGAACGGCCGGGTCGGCGGCGGCCTGCTCGACCCCAGGCAACTCCTGACCTCGCTGCCGGACGCGGTGAAGAAGCTCAACCCGGCCACGCTGTGGCGCAACCCCGTCATGTTCATCGTCGAGATCGGCGCGGTGTTCACCACTGTGCTGGCGGTGCTCGACCCGTCGTTCTTCGCCTGGGCCATCGTGGTGTGGCTGTGGCTGACCGTGATCTTCGCGAACCTGGCCGAGGCCGTGGCCGAGGGCCGGGGCAAGGCGCAGGCCGCCACCTTGCGCGCGGCCAAGCGGGACACCACGGCCCGCCGCCTGAAGAACCGCACCTCCCAGGAATGGGACGTGGTCGGCGCGCCGGAGCTCAGGCAGGGCGACTTCGTGGTGGTGGAGGCGGGGGAGATCATCCCAGGCGACGGCGACGTGGTCGAGGGCATCGCGTCGGTGGACGAGTCGGCCATCACGGGCGAGTCCGCGCCGGTCATCCGCGAGTCGGGCGGGGACCGCTCGGCGGTGACCGGCGGCACGAAGGTGCTGTCGGACCGGATCGTCGTCGAGATCACCCAGAAGCCCGGCGAGAGCTTCATCGACCGCATGATCGCCCTTGTGGAGGGCGCGGACCGGCAGAAGACGCCGAACGAGATCGCGCTGAACATCCTGCTGGCCGCGCTGACGATCATCTTCCTGGTCGCCACCGCCACCATGCAGCCGCTGGCCATCTACTCGAAGTCCATCAACCCGGGCGTACCCGACTCGCTCGCCCTGAACGCGAACGGCGTTACCGGCGTGGTGCTGGTGTCGCTGCTGGTGTGCCTGATTCCGACCACGATCGGCGCGCTGCTGTCGGCGATCGGCATCGCCGGGATGGACCGCCTCGTCCAGCGCAACGTGCTGGCCATGTCCGGCCGCGCGGTCGAGGCCGCGGGCGACGTCTCCACGCTGCTGCTGGACAAGACCGGCACCATCACGCTGGGCAACCGGCAGGCGTCGGACTTCGTCCCGGTCGCGGGCGTCACCGAAGCAGAGCTGGCCGAGGCGGCGCAGCTGTCCAGCCTCGCCGACGAGACGCCCGAGGGCCGCTCGATCGTGGTGTTCGCCAAGCAGCGCTACGGCCTGCGCGAGCGGGAGATCCACGGCGCGAAATGGGTCCAGTTCACCGCGCAGACCAGGATGAGCGGCGTCGACCTGGGCGACCGCCAGGTGCGCAAGGGCGCGGCGACCGCCGTGATGAAGTGGGTACGCGACCAGGGCGGGCACCCGACCGACGAGGTCGGCCACCTGGTGGACGGCATCTCCGGCTCCGGTGGCACGCCGCTGGTGGTGGCCGAGAAGGGCCGGGTGCTCGGTGTCATCCACCTCAAGGACGTGGTCAAACAGGGCATGCGCGAGCGGTTCGACGAGATGCGCCGGATGGGCATCCGGACCGTGATGATCACCGGGGACAACCCGCTGACCGCCAAGGCCATCGCGGACGAGGCCGGGGTGGACGACTTCCTGGCCGAGGCCACGCCCGAGGACAAGCTGACGCTGATCAGGAAGGAGCAGGAGGGCGGCCGGCTGGTCGCGATGACCGGCGACGGCACCAACGACGCCCCGGCGCTCGCCCAGGCCGACGTCGGCGTGGCGATGAACACCGGCACGTCGGCCGCCAAAGAGGCGGGCAACATGGTCGACCTCGACTCCAACCCGACCAAGCTCATCGAGATCGTCGAGATCGGCAAGCAACTGCTCATCACGCGCGGCGCGCTGACCACGTTCTCGATCGCCAACGACATCGCCAAGTACTTCGCGATCATCCCGGCGATGTTCGCGGCGGTCTACCCGGGCCTGGACGCGCTCAACATCATGCGCCTGGCCAGCCCGCAGTCGGCCATCCTGGCGGCGGTCGTCTTCAATGCCCTGGTGATCATCGCGCTGATCCCGCTGTCGCTGCGCGGCGTGCGCTACAAGCCGTCCAGCGCGGCCAAGCTGCTGTCCCGCAACCTCTACCTGTACGGCCTGGGCGGCATCATCGCGCCGTTCATCGGCATCAAGATCATCGACCTGCTCATCCAGTTCCTTCCGGGGATGTCGTAAATGGAACGTCTACCTAGCTGGCTGCGCCGGCATCTCGCCGCGATCCGGGCGGTCGTCGTGCTGACCGTGCTGCTCGGTGTGGTCTATCCACTGGTCACCACCGGGGTCGCGCAAGCCCTGTTCAACGGCAAGGCCAACGGCTCGATCGTCCAGGCCGGCGGCAAGGACGTCGGCAGTGCGGTCATCGGCCAGAACTTCACCGACAAAGACGGCAACCCGGTCAAGAAGTACTTCCAGTCCCGTCCGTCGGCCGCCGGCGACGGCTACGACCCGACCTCGACCGGCGCCAGCAACCTGGGCCCTGAGGACATCGTGGACACGCTGCCGGTGCCCGGGGCCGAGGACGAGGGCAAGCGGTCGCTGCTCACCCAGGTCTGCGCCCGCTCCAAGGCGATCGGCGAGCTGGAGGGCGTCAGCGGCGCCCGCCCGTACTGCACACCGGACGGCGTGGGCGCGGTGCTGAAGGTCTTCCCCGACCATGCTGTCAGCGTCAACCAGGCCTGCCCCGCCACCCCCTTCATCGCCACCTACCAGGGACTGACGGTGGAGTGCGCGAAGCCGGGCGCGGACTACGCGGCCGGGCGGACCGTACCGATCCGCGGCGATGCGGGTGCCGTGCGAGTGCCCGCCGACGCGGTGACGGCCGGCGGCTCCGGGCTCGACCCGCACATCTCGCCCGCCTACGCCGAGCTCCAGGCGCCACGCGTGGCCAAGGCGCGCGGGATCACGCTCGACCAGGTCAAGCGGCTCATCGACGCGAACACCACCGGTCGTACGATCGGCTTCATGGGCGAGCCCGCGGTGAACGTGCTCGAACTCAACCTGGCCCTGGACAAGGTGTGACATGAGGGGGCGGCTGCGGGTCTACCTCGGGGCGGCCCCCGGGGTGGGCAAGACGTACGCGATGCTCTGCGAAGGCCGCAGAGCGCTGGAGCGCGGCCGGGACGTGGTCGTGGGCTTCGTCGAGACCCACGACCGCGCCCGTACCGCCGCCCTGCTGGACGGCATGGAGGTGCTTCCGCGCAAGACCATGACGCACAGAGGCGCGACGTTCACCGAGCTGGACACGGAGGCGGTGATCGCCCGCGCGCCCACGGTGGCGCTGATCGACGAGCTGGCGCACACCAATGTGCCCGGCTCACGCAACGTCAAGCGCTGGCAGGACATCGACGACATCCTGGACGCCGGGATCGATGTGATCTCCACGGTCAACATCCAGCACCTGGAGTCGGTCAACGACGTCGTCCAGGAGATCACCGGCGTACCGCAGCGCGAGACCGTGCCGGACGAGGTGGTGCGGCGGGCCGACCAGATCGAGCTCGTCGACATGTCGCCGGAGGCGCTGCGCCGCAGGATGGCGCACGGCAACGTGTACGCCCCGGAGAAGGTCGACGCGGCCCTGTCGAACTACTTCCGCGTCGGCAACCTCACCGCGCTACGTGAGCTGGCCCTGCTGTGGGTCGCTGGAAAAGTCGATGACCAGCTCGATCGCTACCGCGCCGAGCATGGCATCGCCAGCACGTGGGAGGCGCGCGAGCGCGTGGTGGTCGCCCTGACCGGCGGCCCCGAAGGCGACACGCTGGTACGCCGGGCGGCCCGCATCGCCGCCCGCACCAAGGGCGCCGACCTGCTCGCCGTGCACGTGACCAGCGCCGACGGGCTGGCCGGAGCCGATCCGGCCAGCCTGGCCCGCCAGAGATCGCTGGTCGAGGACATGGGCGGCACCTACCACCAGGTCGTCGGCGACGACATCCCGCGCGCCCTGCTGGACTTCGCCCGCGGCGTCAACGCCACCCAGCTCGTGCTCGGCGCTTCCAGAAGGGGGCGGTTCGCCCAGATCTTCTCCCGAGGCGTCGGCGTGGAGACCACCGCCCTATCGGGCTCCATCGACGTCCACATGATCACCCATGCCGAGGCCAAGAAGGGCCGTCGGCGGCCGGTCCGCTCCCGTGCCGCGCTCACCCGTACGCGCCGGTCCATCGGCTGGGTGCTGGCGCTGGCCGGGATGCCCGCGCTGACGGCCGCGCTGTCGCCGTTCAGGGACGTACTGTCGCTGCCGAGTGAGATCCTGTTCTTCCTCTGCCTGACCGTCGGGGTGGCGCTGGCCGGCGGCATGTGGCCGGCCATCACCGCGGCCGTCGGTGGGTCACTGCTGCTCAACTGGTTCTTCACGCCGCCGATCGGCCAGTTCACCATCAGCGACCCGGAGAATCTCTTCGCCCTGGTCGTGTTCGTCCTGGTGGCCGTCGCCGTCAGCACCATCGTGGACATCGCGGCCCGGCGCACCAGGCAGGCCGCCCGCGCGAGCGCGGACGCCGAGCTGCTGTCCACCCTGGCCGGGCACGTGCTGCGCGGCCAGGCCGCCGTGCCGTCCCTGCTGGAGCGGATGCGCGAGACGTTCGGCCTGACCTCGGTCACCCTGCTCGAACGGCGGCCCGAGGCCGCCCGCACCCCCGACGACCAGTCGGATCCGGACGCGTGGCGGATCGCGGCCACCTTCGGCGGCGCCCCGTCCACCTGCCCCGGCCAATCCGACACCGACGTGGTCATCGACGACGACATGATCCTGGCCGCCCGAGGCGGGCCGTTGGACGCCGCCGACCGGACGGTGCTGGAGGCGTTCGCCGCCGAGGTCGCTGTAGCGCTCCGCCAGGAACGCCTCCAGCAGGAGGCCGAGCAGGCCCGGCCGCTGGCCGAGGCCGACAAGATGCGCACCGCCCTGCTCGCCGCCGTCAGCCACGACCTGCGTACGCCGCTGGCCTCGGCGAAGGCGGCGGTGGAGAGCCTGCACAACACCGACGTCGCCTGGTCGGAACAGGACCGCGCCGAGCTGTTCGCCACCGCCGAGGAGTCGCTGGACAAGCTCGATCGGCTGGTGGCGAACCTGCTCGACATGAGCCGCCTGCAGGCCGGGGTGCTGGGGGTGACCCCGCAGCCGCTGGCCCTGGAGGAGATCGTGCCGCGCGCCATCGACGATCTCGGCCCGTTGCGTGACCGGGTCGAGGGCGACATCTCCATCGACCTGCCCGAGATCCTCGCGGACGCGGCCCTGCTGGAGCGGGTGCTGGTCAACCTCATGTCCAACGCCGTCCGCTACAGCCCGCCGGACAAGACCGTACTGATCACCGCGAGCCGGCACGGCGACCACGTGCAGATCCGCGTCATCGATCGCGGCCCCGGCCTGCCGCCCGAGGCGCACGACCACGTCTTCCAGCCGTTCCAGCGGCTCGGCGACCGCGACAACCACTCCGGCGTCGGCCTCGGGCTGGCCCTCTCGCGCGGCCTGACCGAGGCGATGGGCGGCACCCTCGTACCTGAGGAGACACCAGGGGGAGGCCTCACCATGACCGTCACCCTGCCTGTTTCCAGCAGGTCGGTGACGGCATAACCCCGCATCCGCCATGCGGTGTGTCGTGTCAGCGGCCGTGTCAGTGCAGCGACGGTCCGGTATCAGAGCGGTCGGCGATGGTTGACGCATGAACGGTTCAGCCGTCCATCTGATGCGAAGGAGCACACCGCCATGTCTGTCACCCTTTCCGACCAGGACAAGCTCACTCTGCGGGTCGCCGCGTGGGGTGCCGTCTCGTTGATGTCGGCCGCTGGTGCCGCGGGCTCGGCCCACAAGGTCGCCACGCACGGCTCGATCGCGCTGACGTCGGCGACCGGTTTGGTCGGGCATGTGGTCACCAAGGCGCCCAAGGGCGTGAAGTACGGCAAGTCCGTGGCTGAGCTGGCCGATCAGGTGCTGCCGGCTCTGACGGCGGCCATGGTCCTGCTGAACGAGCAGGATCCGGCAGAGGCCGACAACTTCCGTGGCACCGTCATCGTCGCCATCGACGCAGCCGCCCAGACCCATCAGGGCGAGCCCAGCCCCACCCTGGCCGAGATGGCCCGCAAGATCACCGCAGCCCTCGACGCTGCTTGACCACTATCTGGCGTTGCTAAGTACTGGTAGTCAGTGTTACTTTGTACTGGTAGTCGGCAGCACTGAGTAGCTGGCTCCGCCAAGGAGGTAAGTAGACATGGCCACAGGGTCGAGCGAGCCGAAGAGCCGCTACCGGCAGTACCTGGAGGTGGTCACCGGTTCGCTCGAGGAGAAGAAGCGCTGGCGCCAGTACAAGGCGCGCATCAAAGAGCTTCCCGAGAACTACCGCACGGCAGTCGAAGCGATGGAGCGGTACCTGATGCACTTCGGGCCGGGGGACGGCGCCGACGCGGCTTCGATGTTCGAGGACCTCGCCGATCTGTTCGAGCAGAGCGCGGCGGACGGCACTCCGATCCGCGAGATCTTCGGGGAAGACCCCGTGGAGTTCGTCGAGGCGTTCGTGCAGAACTACTCGGTGGGGCGGTGGATCAGCCGTGAGCAGGAACGATTCACCAGCGCCATCGACCGCGCCGCCGGAGAAAACACCGTAAAAGACGACAGGACGGTCTGATGACGACACAGCAAGCCCAGGCGATCCATGTGCAAGGCCTGGAGAAATCGTACAAAGAGCTGCAGGTGCTGCGTGGGGTGGACTTCGACGTGGCGCGGGGCAGCATCTTCGCCCTGCTCGGCTCGAACGGGGCGGGCAAGACCACCGTGGTGAAGATCCTGTCCACGCTGCTCAAGGCCGACGCCGGCACCGCCCGCGTGCACGGCTTCGACGTCGCCACGCGACCGGCGAACGTGCGGGAGTCCATCAGCCTGACCGGGCAGTTCGCCGCCGTCGACGAGATCCTCAGCGGACGGGAGAACCTCGTGCTCGTCGCCCGGCTACGACACCTCAACAACCCCGGCACGATCGCCGATGACCTGCTCGAACGGTTCTCCCTCACCGACGCGGGAGCACGCAAGGCCGCCACGTACTCGGGCGGCATGCGCCGCCGCCTCGACATCGCGATGAGCCTCATCGGCGACCCACCGATCATCTTCCTCGACGAACCCACCACCGGCCTCGACCCCCAAGCCCGCATCGAGGTCTGGCAGGCCGTCAAGGAACTCGCCCGCCAAGGCACCACCGTCCTGCTCACCACCCAATACCTGGACGAGGCCGAACAACTCGCCGACCGGATCGCGATCCTGCACCAGGGCCGGATCATCGTCAACGGCACCCTGGACGAACTCAAGCAGCTCCTGCCACCCGCCCAGGTCGAATACGTCGAAAAGCAGCCGACCCTCGAAGACGTCTTCCTCACCCTCGTCGGCACCGACAGCACCAACGCGTCAGGGGAACCCCGATGACCAAGCACTTCCTCGGCGACACCGCCACCCTGCTGGGACGATCCCTGCGCCACATCACCCGCAGCGCCGACACCATCATCACCACCACGATCATGCCGATCGCCATGATGCTGATGTTCGTCTACGTCTTCGGCGGCGCGATCAACACCGGATCCAAGTCGTATGTCACCTACCTGCTGCCCGGCATCCTGCTCATCACCGTCGCCTCAGGCATCGCCTACACCGCCTTCCGCCTGTTCATGGACATGAAGAGCGGCATCTTCGAACGCTTCCAATCCATGCCCATCGCCCGCTCGTCCGTGCTGTGGGCACACGTGCTGACCTCCGTGATCGCCAACCTGATCTCCCTCGTCGTCGTCGTCCTCGTCGCCCTGCTCATGGGCTTCCGCACCACAGCCGGACTACCGGCCTGGCTCGCCGTCGCCGGCATCCTGATCCTGTTCACCCTGGCCTTGACCTGGCTCGCCGTCATCCCCGGCCTGTCGGCAAAATCCGTGGAAGGCGCCAGCGCCTTCTCCTACCCGCTCATCTTCCTGCCCTTCCTCAGCTCGGCCTTCGTCCCCACCGCCACCATGCCCGGCCCGGTACGCGCCTTCGCCGAACACCAGCCGGTGACCTCCATCGTCAACGCCATCCGCGCCCTGTTCACCCAGCAGCCGGTCGGCACCGACATCTGGATCGCCCTGGCCTGGTGCGTCGGCATCCTCATCGTCACCTACGCCTTCGCCATGAACACCTACCGCCGCAAGATCTCCTAGGGCCGTGTCATCGAGTCGGGGGCTGCCGACCACGCGAACCCCACCGACGACCTGCTCGACCCGCGCAGGCATGGCGGCGGGCACCTGGCATCCACCAGTGCCTGGGCCAGCCGGAAACCGGCCGCCATTCCGCGCGACATAGATATCCCCGTCGGGCCCCTCGGTGAAAGCGACACCATCGGCCGCGACCTCGAATTATGCGCCCATGATCTCTCCCGGTAACGCCGCTGTCACTTACTGGCGTTGACGCCAGCCAGTTGGAGCGAGACCTGGCGGACCGCGCCTCGCAAGGGCACGAAGGCGAGGGTCGTCCCGTGCGGCGTCCACGAAGGACTGGGGCTGCACGGACACCCCGAGCCCGGCTCCGTGGTCGAACAAGTTCGCATTCGACGAACGCGGCCAGAAAACAAATTCCGCACCGTTGAGCTCCGCCAGCGCGATGGACCTCTCCCGAGCCAATGGGTGATCGGCGGGCAGTACGGCCCACAATGATTCGTCCAACAGGGACTCGAGGCGGATTCCCGGCCGGTGACGAACCCCGTGTCCATTTCACCGGCGAGCAGGTTCACTATCTGATCTTCGGTCGTCATGTGATGCAGGCCTATTTCCATGCCCGGCGCGTTTTTCAGCAACTGCCGCAGGATCGTGGGCACCGCCCGGAAGAGTGCGGGCCGACGGCCGGGAGACGCAGATGGCCGCTCCCCCTGCGGGCATGGTTCTGGATCGCGTCTCCAGGCCGGTCAGCAGCTTCAAGAAACGTCTCGCCCGCCGGGGTCAACGCGACCGACCTGCTGGTCCGCATGAACAACTCCGCCCCGAGCGCATCCTCCAGGGCTTATACCTGTTCACTTACCGTTCACTGTGCGACCTTCGGGCGCGCCGCCGCACGGCTGAACTGGCCGTCCTCGATCATCGCGATGAACGAACGCGGTTGCCTGATCTCCATCATCAGCCCGGAACCTCCAACCGGAGGGGCCGCACGACCCGGCCGCTCGATGTAGCGCGCTATTTATAGCGCATCGTCCGAGAGATCCCCTAATGTCCCGTTGGGGCCTGCCTTCTCCGATACGGCGGCACTGGCCCTTGTATCAGGGTTAAATGCCGCATTGTGGAGCAGCGTCATGTGTGGCCCGCGCGTGAAATGTCCAAGAATGCCGCACGGAATTATGCCGTATCAGATTTTCGGGCAGGGAGGAGTTTGGTGCGGCCGCTGTGATGATCATTCGGAAACGCGTGAATCCGGGATGGAGCCGCATCTCGCCTGGCTTCGCGTAGATTCCGGTTCGGGTTGAGGGGAGGCCGGAGTGCTGTTACCTTCACACGGTGGACGACAAGCGTGCACGCGCAGC
Source organism: Nonomuraea guangzhouensis (assembly GCF_019396345.1). GTDB lineage: Bacteria > Actinomycetota > Actinomycetes > Streptosporangiales > Streptosporangiaceae > Nonomuraea > Nonomuraea guangzhouensis. Next base: position 155,457 of record NZ_JAHKRM010000014.1, read on the forward strand.
GACGATCGAGGGCTTTGCCGCGACTCTGCGAGAATTGCGTAACGTAGTCGGTAACCCACCTTTCCGTGAGATGTCCGGCCGTTCAGGGGCAATTTCTCACACGACGTTGCATGAAGCCACGAAGGGTAACCGGCTCCCTAGTTGGGAGACCACGGTCGAGTTCGTCAAGGCATGTAACGCGGACCCGGCCGCGTACCGCGAAGAGTGGGAGAGAGCGAACCTGGCGGTCAGATCGGTGAGCGCCGGGGATGCCGCAATCCGCGCGGACGCCTTGGTGGAGCATCCGTCCGGTGGACTCGTAACCGCCGCCACAGGCGTCACGGAACTCCGTACCGTGCACCTGGCCATCGCGGACGACCTCCAGCCTCTGCTCCCCGCGCGTCGGAACAGCGGGCGATTACGGCTGATCCGCCCGGTCGTGTTCGCGACGGCGGCCGTCGCTGTGGGGGCTGCGGTCTTCATCGTGGCCACCATCAATCGCGCCTCCGCGCCCGACCAAGCCAGCCTGACCCCGTCGTCCAGCAGTCCGTCGATCGCGCTGGCCTCAGACGGTTGCCCGGTGCGTTCGACCAACCCGCCGCCGGCCCTGCCGTTGTACAAAGGCGACGCGGCCGTGTTCATCGCGGACGTCACGCTCCCCGACTGCACGCCCGTGAGCCCCGGCAAGACCGTGACCAAGATATGGCGGCTCAAGAACGCCGGGACCGTGCCATGGAAGGGATATTCGCTGCGGCGTCTCGACCGCAAGCAGCAGGCCGACCATTGCCAGACCATTCCCGATGTTCCGATCAAGGACACGCAGCCCGGCGAGATGGTCGACATCCGGACCGACATCACGACGCCGAGGCAGCCGGGCTTGTGCTACGTGGGATTCAAGATGGTGGACGCCGCGGGAATGGTGGTGTTCCCCGGAAGCCGGCCGGTCAACTTCCAGATCATCGTCGACGCACGCTAGTTCCCCGCCGCGCAGGATACGGCGGGGAACCAGAGTCGGACGAGCTCAGAGGGATCAGGAGCCGATGACGATCCCCGTGTAGTAGTTCTTGAGGATCCTGGAGTAAGTCCAGCCCGCTCTGGCCTTGTCGCGAGAGCCGTACTGCGACATCCAGTCGCCGTTGACCCAGTTGCCGCACGCCGTCGTCGTGGAGCAGTATTGGGCTCGGAAGATCTTCCCGTTGCGAGTCAGCCGGGTGCCCCACGTCGCGTCCACCGCGGCGTTCGTCACCGCCTTCGCCGAGCCGGGCTTGTACACCTGGCTCGAGGTGTGGTCATAGACGTCGAAGCACTGGCCGCTCGGCGTCTTGCTGGCGGAGTGCAGCGCCCAGTACCAGCCGAAGTTCTTCACGGCCATCGCCCCGGCCTTGAGGGACTCGCTCGGCCAGGACGTCACCCACTCGTTGGGCAGGACGTTCTTGACGTAGGTCTTGAAGTCCACGCGCTCCACGCGATTGAGGGACTCGCGGTACACGAGGATCGTCGTGGGCAGCTTGCTGTCCGTGCCGTCGGTCTTGCATTGGGTCGGCGGCAAGGTACTACCCAGGAACTCGTGCGAGGCGTTCTGGTTCTTGAGGGTGGCGTTCAGGTTGGCTTTGGCACCTGGAGCGAAGTCCTGGTACGTGCCGGTGAGTCCGGTGTTGAAGTAGACGCGGACCTTCTTGCTGCTGCGGTTCCAGACGGAGGCGGCTTCGTTCTTGATGCACTTGCCCTTGCCCTCGCCGGGCCCCTTGAAGTCGTAGCAGCTGGGCTGCGTAGTGGAGTAGTCGGGGATCGATGTGGTGAAGTCGGAGACCGAGCCCTGGTTGTTGCTGTTGAAGTAGTAGCAGAACTCGCCGGTGTCGCAGACGCCGTCGCGGCTCGCGGCCGAGGCGGGCGTCGCGGTGGCCAGCATGGTTCCGCCGAGCGCCATCGTCGCGGTGAGCCCCGAGATCAGCCGTACAGTTCGTGAAGGCACAGGTGTCTTCCTCTTTTGTCAGCGGTCAGGGTGCGTTATCGGACGTTGTAGCCCTGGGAGTTCCAGAACGAGGTCGGGTTCGGGTTCTCCAGGTTCGGGTCGCCGACGCTCTTGGACGCCCGCGTCTGGCGTCCAGGGCGCATCTCGACGTGGGTGTGCGCGGACCCACTGCTCGAAACCCCGTGCCACGACTCGTCAGCGATGATCTGGCCGCGGCTGACCGTCTGGCCCACCCGCAGGGAGGACCGCGGAGCGGAGTGCAGGTAGATCACTGTCTTGTTCGCCGCGGAGTTGTAGACGGCGATCGTGGACAGTCCGGCCCGGCCGGTGGAGCCGAACTGGACATTGGTGATCGTGCCCGCCACCAGGTTGTGAACATCCGAGCCGATGCCGCGGGCGATGTCGATGCCCTCATGCCGTCCGGAGGTGGAGGTGTAACCGTCGAAGCCACAGCTGATCCCGCCGCCGGAGCTCGCGTACAGCGCGTACGACATGTTGGTGCGCGTCGTCGACGACGGGTTGAACTCGTGCGAGGCGTTCTGGTTCTTGAGGGCGGGGATCAGGTTGGCCTTGGCGCCAGGGGCGAAGTCCTGATAGGTGCCGGTATTGCCGGAGTTGAAGTAGACACGGACCTTCTTGCTGCTGCGGTTCCAGGCGGAGGCGGCGGCGTTCTTGATGCACTTGCCCTTGCCCTCGCCGGGGCCCTTGAAGTCGTAGCAGGTGGGCTGCGTGGTGTCGTAGTCGGAGACCGATGTGGTGAAGTCGGAGACCGAGCCCTGCTGGTTGCTGTTGAAGTAGTAGCAGAACTCGCCGCTGTCACAGACGCCGTCCCGGCTGGCCGCCGAGGCGGGCGCCGCGGTGGCCAGTACCGTCCCGCCGAGCGCCATCGCGGCGGTCGTCGCGGTGAGGATCCTGGTGAAAGTACGCATGGTGTTCTCCTTTGTCTGCGGTGCTTCTAGGACTCGGATGGTCAGCGGAGCTTGGTTTCGGAGGGCTCAGCGGCGCTGGTACTCCTCCCAGGTGCGGATGGTCACCTTCGGGCCGTCGTCCGGCCCACGGCCGGCGAGCCCGTTCTGGCCCAGGTAGTAGTCACCGATCTGGTGCTGGGCCTGGCTGGAGAGGCTGGTGTCGTTGATGGCGGCGGCGTGGATGTGCCACGGCCAGTCGCCTTGCTGGGGGCTGCGCACCCAGGCCGCGAAGCCGACACGGCGCAACGCGCGGCAGACCGCGGTGCGGGTGGCGGCGGTCATCCCCTTTACCGAGACGTCGATGACGCCGCCGCCATCGTGGGTGCCCACGGACGTCGGGTCGCCGCCGGGGTTGTACGAACCCTGATCCAGCGCGAGATCGCGGCCGAGCAGGCGCTTCGCCTCGGCCAGCATGTTCCGGGTGCGGGTGTTGATGACGGCGGTGCCGACGGACACCCGGGCGCCCGGGTCGATGCTGCTGGTGACGGTGAAGCGGCCGGCTCCGAGCTTGGCGAGCGACCCCTTGCCCGGCAGGCCGTTGGCGTCGAGACCGGTGAGGCCGAGCGACTTCTGATACTTCGCATAGGCGGTGACCGTCGTGGAGCCGAAGTAACCGTCGACCCACTTCGCGTCGAGGAGCTGCCGGTCACGCAGCGCCTCCTCAACGAGGAGCACACTGGCCTTGGAACCCGGGGTCAGCGTGCTGTCGGGCCGTCGCGGGTCGATCTGGGCCGCCTTGACCGTGGCTTCCATGTTCACGCTCGGAAGGGCCCCAGCGCCGGCCGCCTGTGCCGCCGCCGCCCCGGACATTCCAGCCAGCGAGGCGAACAGGACGGCCGGCATGAGTGCAGCGGCGTATGCGGGCAACTTCATCGTGTCTCCAGGGGCAGGGGGCGATTCCTGTGCGGCGGAAACCAACTTTTCGGGTTGCTCACATGTCCGCAAGAAGATCGGTGTTGTCAGCCTGTCCGACAGTGCCCTCGGACAGGCGTACGCCCAGTTGACAGGCGATCTGATGGCGAGCGAGACACACAGCCCGCCGAGGTCGTACGGGGGACCACCGGGCTGTCCAAGAAGTCGATAACCCCGGGTGTACGACACCCGCGGTCATCACGTTGTACGCCGCGTGACGCCGGAAGCGATGCGGCTCGGATCGGTCGCAGATCGCGTCGCGCGGATCGACCTCCCCAATGCCGGGGACCAGACTCACCCTCCAAGGAAGGGCGGGCGACCTGTCTTCAGCGTCATGAAGTCACGCGTACGACTCGCCTGGCCGGCCGTCGGCTGGGCGGCCCAGCGCCGCGCTCACCGTGGCCATCGTGCGCTACGGGCTGCGCACGGCCACTGACCTACCCTCGCGTCGCTCTGACCGGGCGATCCGTCCGGCGCTGTGGGTGCGAGTGGTGACGTGGGTGGGCTCGGCGGGCCGGCCGTGTTCTGGGGGTTGCCCTGGGGCGGCTTCCCCGGCTACCGGACCGCCGGGATCGTGCCGTTGACGTAGTTGTTCTTGACGGTCTGGGCGATGGAGCGCTGCCAGGCCGTCATGTCCGCCTTGAGCTGGGCCGCCGTCCACGCTGAACCTCCACACCCTCCTGGAGGCCGGCGCTCTCACGAAGGCAGGCACACGCGGCGTGGGGTCCCCGACCGGCCGCCGCTAACTCAGCGCCGTCGACAGCCACTTGCCGCCTACTCGTACGTAGAGGCGTCTGTTGGTCGAGTCGACCGCGAGTGTCCCGTCGACCGGGGTGTGCGTGAACGAGGCGTCGCTGACCGCGCCCGCGACCATCCGCAGCGGCGGGTTCGGCTGGTTCTTGGTCGGGATGGTGCCGCCGGACTGCACTCCGATGTTCGAGTAGCAGTTCTCCACCCGGAAATCGCCGGTGCTTGAAGCTTCGTAGTAAATGTGGCTGCCGGTGGGCTTCGTGGAGTAGCGCCCCACGACGTTACGCAGGACGGCGGTCGAGCCGGACCCGGAGTAGAGATCGATCCCGGAGTTGACCGTCGCCGACGAGCCGTTGGCGATCAGCACGTTCTCCAGGGCGCCGACGCTTCCCGCCCAGGCGATGATGTTCTGCGCAGTGGAATAGCCGGTGGCGAAACCACCCGCGTAAGCATAGATATTGGACGCGTAGACGTGCCTGCAGGACGCGTCGACCTTCAGATGAGGGCCGCCCTGCATCCTGGAGGTTTCGAATTTGCAGTCCGTCAGATAGATCCCGTTGGGATTGTTGTTCTTCGCGGTGCCCTGGGTGATCCACAGGGCGCCGGTGCCGAATGCCTCCATGCGGCATCCGATGAAATGGATCTGGTTGACGTTGTCGGCACTGTATCCCCAGCCGGTCGTGGCCGAGGAGTTTCGGAGCCACACGTTGGGCTGAGTAGTGCTGTTGGCCGTGCCGGTGCTCTCCTCGATCACCAGATTGTAGAACCTGGAGTCCCAGAGCTCGACGGCGTCGATGCACAGGTCGTTGTTGCTCGACATGAAAACATCGCGAAAATAGGAGTTGTCGTTGTAGTAAAGCTCGAGCAGTAACCCGGTCTTGCCATTGCCGTTGAACCCGAGGTTTTCGATCGAACAGTAGCGCCGATGTTTCGACCCGCTCGTGTCGGTAGGGGCTCCGGACATGCGCAACAGGATGCCGTTCGCCTTCTTGACCAGCGTGGCGGCCTTGCTGCTCGCGCCGACCAGCCGGATTCCGTTGCCGCCGATGGACAAGGCCGGGCCGTCGGCCGCCGGGGTGACCGCGTACACCCCCGCGGGGAAGTAAACGGTCCCGCCTCCAGCGGCCACCGCCGCATCGATCGCGGCCTGGATCTTCGGGGTGTCGTCGTCGGCCCCGTTGCCGAGCGCCCCGTAGTTCTTGACGTTGAACCAGTCCAGCGGAGCCGTCTCCGCCGCCGCGGACGGGGTCTTCGCGATCATGGCGCCACCCACCAGCCCTGCGGCGGTGCCCCACAACGCCCTACGCCCCATACTCGGACTCTTCGGCTCCGTCACGCTACAGCCCCCTCCTAGAGATCGACTTGTGGATTAAATCAGTCCTAGAGTCACCGATCGCTGCAGGGCCGTGACCTGCCTGCGGAGGCCCTACCGGATGCGGGCGAGCAGGCGCTGGGCATTGTCGTCGAAGCCATCGAAACCACTGCTCAGCACGATCTTCATCAGCTCGGTTACCCGCGCCGTGTCGGCGGGGTCGCCGGCTTCCGCGAGATACTCGCCGAGCCGGTAAGCCGCCTCGGCCACGAACTCCGGATCGTCGCTGATCTCCAGGGCCCTCTCGTAGAGCCGGGCGGATCGCTCCTTGTCGCCGATCTGGTAGTGCAGCTCGGCGAGGTGGGCCACGGCTGTCGGGATGTGGCGGCGGTCGCCGGAGTCGATCACCTGCTGGAACCAGGGCTCGGCCTCAGCGAGTTTCCGCTCCTCTTTGTAGTCCAGGCCCATCCTCAGGGCCGCGATCACCGCGATCTCCCGCTCCTCGCGGTCCTGGGACTCGGCGAAGATCTCGAGCAGCTTGAGCTGCAGCGGGCGCGACCTCTCGAAGTCGTGGAGCATGCCGTGCATCTGGGCCAGGTAGAGCAGGCCCCAGCGGGCCTGATGCGGGTATTCCTCGCCGGTCGCCGCCCGCCACGCGTCCACGGACCGCTGGTATGCGGTGAGCGCGCCCGCCCAGTCTTTCTCGTCGCACAGCCGATCGGCGGTCTGCCGCGCGATCCCGGCTCGACGTGACGCCGCGGTCCGGCTCTCCGTCTCGGCCTGGGGCTCGGTGGTCTGGGCCTTGGTGTCCGCGATCAGCTGTGCGGTGGGCCGTACGGTCGGGTCGTGCGCGTGGCCATGGGACTCCCCACCCTCGGTCAGGACGCCCCGCAACTCCGCGGGAGGCTCGACGGGGAGACCCACGGGGAAGACGTCGAGCCTGCTGGGCGCCTTCTCCTTGATCCGGCTCTCCACGACGACCCAGCGGCCGTCGGGCGACCAGGCCACGAGGTTCGCCTGGCGCCCCAGCGAGCCGCGCAGGACGGGACGACCGTCGGACATCCGCCAGACGCTCGGCTCACGCTGATCGTCCGAGGCGAAGGCGCTCTGAGAGATGAGCACGTGCCGGCCGCCGGGGGTGACCGCGACGTCGCTCACCCAGCCCCAGTCCGTCGCGATCCGGCTGCGGATGCGGCCGGTCTCGGTCTCAACGACGGTGATGTCTGGACGATCCTGGCTGATCAGGAGCATCTGGGACCCCTCATCGTCGAACGCCACCTGCCGCACGCGACCGGGGTCGATGTCGTCCGGCAGCGTCACCGAGTCGTCCGGGGCGCCGGAGACGTCAAGGAACTCGACCCCAGGGAGGAGGTATCGAGCGCGATATCGGCCCGTACGGGACCGGACGTTCCCCGGCTCGTGCGGCACCTCGGTCACCGCGCCTGCCTCCATGTCATACGCCCACTGCTCGTCGTCCATTAACGACTTCACCGTCACGACGGGGCGGCCGGGCACCCACATGAGCGAGGGCAGCCCGACCCCGTGGTCGAGGCGCAGCCGCTCGGTCCACCCGGACGTCTCGTAGACGACCAACTCCGTGCTCCAGTTGAGAAGGGCCAGGTAGTTACCGTCGTCGGAGAAGGCTATCTCGCTCGCCTGACGGGCCTTCCCCGCCCGGAAAGGCTCGATCAGGTGCGCTGACCGGGTGAAGTCGGGCACGTATGCCGCATCGTCCGGCTCGGTGGCGCCGAAGCCGACGCCCCAGACGGTGGAGCAGGTGTCGCCCAGTTCCAATCCGTCGATCCAGCGCGGGTCGGTGACCCGGACCACGTAGTCACCCTGGACAAGCTGATCCTCGTCCTGCCAGCCGCCGTCGCGGAGGCGGTAGAACATCGCCAGCGTGTCCCACTGCTCATCCGTCATCGGATGGTTGCGGGTGGACAGCCGGTCCACGCCCTCGATGAACCACCGGGAGTTGACCGCCACCCACGCCTCGTCCATCAACGGCTCGTGGCCGAAAGCTCGCGCCAGCGGGCGCGGGGCACCGTACTCCGCGTCCGCGAAATCCCACAGCAGCCGCAGGAAGAACACGGCGTCGTCGGGCAGCGGGAACCCCCCGTCGATGGAGGGCTCGTTGTAGACGACGAACACCCGCAGCCGCACGCTGCGGCGATCGTCGGCCACGTCCAGCACGCGGGCGCCGTACAGGTCGGTGGACATGGGGCCTCCGATGTGATGCTCAGGACCGGTACCGGGACAGGCAGTGCACAGCCTGGCAGGAGGCACCGACGTTTCGCGACAGCGCTCAGGCAACCGCCCGCCTAATTGGGCGCCCGGGGCTCGAACCCGGAACATCCGGATTAAAAGGACATCGGCATCGGCCCTGCAGTACTCTCTCAGCGTTTGATCTTGGGGTAGGCGCGAGCTCTGGCTACAGCGCCAAGGCTGGCCAAACCTGGAGGAGTACGGGAATGCGAAGAACCTGGCCAGTGGCGCTGGTGGCTCTCGCCACGGTTGTCATGGGCGGCGCGACGCCGGCAAGTGGCGACGCGGTCGATCTGGCAACCGATTCGACGACGACGGCAACGGCAGCGGTCTGCGGCAGCTCGTCGCTGAACGGCCCGACCACACCGCCCGCCGGCGCGGTCGTGGTCCCTGAGGGCGACAACAGCGGCGTGGACTTGCGCAAGGCGAACACCACGTACTACTTCGAGACCGGCACGCACACGCTGGGCACCGACAAGTACTCCCAGATCATGCCAGGCAACGGCTCGACGTTCGTCGGCGCGCCCGGCGCGGTACTGGACGGGCAGCGGCTGAACCTGTTCGCGTTCACTCAGCAGGCGACCGGCGTCACGATCCGGTACCTGACCATCACCGGGTTCGTCGCGCCGAAGGATCAGGGTGTGGTCAACCACGACTCCGGCGACGGCTGGGTCGTGGAGCACAACACGATCCGCGACAACGGTGGCGCGGGGCTGATGGCCGGGGCCACGAACAAGATCCGTGGCAACTGCTTGAAGGACAACGGGCAGTACGGCCTGAACGCGTACAAGTCCGGCAACACCATTACCGGCCTGGTGGTGGCGGACAACGAGTTCACCGGCAACAACACCGATGACTGGGAGCAGCAGGAACCTGGGTGCGGATGTACCGGTGGCATGAAGTTCTGGGCGGTGAACGGTGCCGACGTGACCGGCAACTGGGTCCACGGCAACCACGGGCCGGGGGTCTGGGCGGACACCAACAACAATGACTTCCTCATCGAGGACAACCTCATCGAGGACAACGAGTCGCTCGCGATCTTCTACGAGATCAGCTACAACGCCGTGATCCGGAACAACACCATCCGCCGCAACGCCTGGGCCTCCGGTGCCAAGCGGGCAACGACGGGCGACCCGTTCCCCGAAGCGGCGATCTACCTGTCCGAGGCGGATGGTGAGCCCCGCGTAGCAGCGCGGACCAGCAAGATCGAGATCACCGGCAACCGGCTCGAGAACAACTGGGGCGGGATCACCGCGTGGGCGAACGCCGACCGGTTCTGCAACAGCCCAGCCTCGACGACCGGCGACTGCACGCTGATCGTCGGACCGACCAACAAAGCACAGTGCTCGGCTCCCGCCATCGCCAGCGAGCCGCTCTACACCAACTGCCGCTGGTGGACGAAGAACGTCGACGTCCACCACAACACGTTCGCCTTCGACCCCAGTGCCGTCAACGGCGGCTGCCCGACGCAGTACTGCGGGCAGATGGCCCTGCTGTCCAACTGGGGTACGTACCCGGACTGGTCCCCGTACAAGGGCGCCGTGATCCAGCAGTCGATCGTCCACGGGTCGAACAACTCCTGGCACGACAACACCTACACGGGACCGTGGCAGTTCAAGGTCACCGACATGGACAATCGCATCGTGCCCGGGCTTTGGGTCGGCCCCCAGTACGGCCAGGACGCCGGCAGCACGTTCGACGGTGGCACGCCCGCCCCGCCGGCGATCGCCGAGCAGGACTTCGAGTCCGGCACGACGACCGCGCCCTACACCGCGTGGTACGGGTCCAGCCTGGCGCACCAGACCGGCAGCGCGCATGGTGGCACGGGCTCGCTGCAGATGACCAGCACCCAGGGGTCTGGCAGCGCGGTGGCGCTGGACAACTTCCCCGGATACAGCGGTGTGGTCGCCGGTACGAGCTATGACGTGTCGCTGTGGTACCGGGAGGCCGTGGCGACCATGCCTGCCGTCACGTGGAACGTGCGGTGGCGCGACGAGTCCGGCACGGTGCTGCGTACCGACGCCATCTCCCTGGCCCAGAAGACCGCCTGGACCAAAGCGGGCGGCACGTTCACCGCGCCCGCGGGCACGACCCGCGTCGACTGGACCTTTGTCTGGAACGCGAGCACCGCCGGACCCGCGTTCCAGATCGATGATGTGGCGATCCGTCCCGGGACATAAGCAAAGGACCTGGAGAACAGCGGCCCTCCGCCCGCCTTCCTGGCACGCTACGCGCGAAAGAGCGGCTGCAACACGGAACCCCGTGTTGCAGCCGCAGCAACCTGTACCGCCAGCATTTCTACGCCATGCGCGATCTCGGTGAGCTCAAGACGGCCGCCGCAGCCGCACATCCTCCGCTGGGTCAACCAGGCGTGACTCCAGGTCGTGCAGCCTGCTCGCCTGCTCCCTCGTACGCGGCGGCAAGAATCGTGCGTGACATCAGCGTGTTGGGATGGTCGGGTCCGAACACCCGCTCGTGGTCGGCGACGGACTGTTCGAGCAGCGGGATCGCCTTGGAGACGCGCCCGGCGGCAGAGTAGGCATACGCGAGGTTTCCGCGGGCGATCACGACATCCGGATGATCTGCCCCTTGGATGCGCTGGCTGCGGGCGACGACCTTCCTGAGCAGCGGGATCGCCCGGGAAAGCTCCCCGGCCGAGGAGTATGCGGTGGCCAGGTCGCTCTGCGACGCCAGGGTGTGGGGATGGTCACGGCCGAGGACCCGGCGACGGTCGGACGCCGTACGTTCGAGCAGCAGGATCGCGCGCGAGAGGTCTCCAGCGGCGAGGTACGCGGCTGCCAGGCTGTTGCGGCTGGTGAGGGTGTCCGGATGGCGGGCCCCGATCAGCCGCTCCTGGTCGGTGACGGTTTGCTCCAAGACGGAGATCGCCTCAGGGTAGTCACCGGCGACGGTATAGGCGTGGCCCAGGTTGTGCCGTAGGACCAGGGTGTCGGGGTGGTCTGGGCCTTGGAGCCGTTGCCCGTCGGACAGGGCCCGCCGGGAGTAGCCGAGTGCACGCTCCACCATGCCCTGGTCCAGCAGGTACTGGGCCGTGACGTTCCAGAGCGCCACCGGCGGGTCCTGTCCCGCGTCGGTGGCGAGATGGCCGGCGATGACGTCGATGTGCGAGAGGAGTCTGCGCCAGGTCGGCCAGCCGTCGGGATCCTGCCATCCCGGGACGGCGGCATCGAGGAGCGCCACGGCGACGTCTCGCGTCTCGCTGGGAGGAAACACCGGTTCCGGCTCCACCGCGTCCGCGTCGCGCGCGACGGCCTGGACGAGCGGATGGACGCGTACGGCATCGCCGTCCAGGGAGATCAGCGCGTACGCCTCCAGCGTGGTGAGGGCCGCGTCCATCTCGTCTGCGGGGAACACGTCCCGGCTGTAGAGCAGCTCGAGCGGGATGTCGTCCGGGGCGTACCAGGCCATGATCCGGAAGACGGCCTCGGGCAGGATGCCCCACTCGTCCCGGATCCGAGCGAGAGTGACCCGGCAGGTCAGAACAATGGTCTGCTCATCGGAGCCGGGATCAGGCAACAGCTGCAGATAGGTCGCCGCCGAAACCCGGCTCTGCTTCATGTAGGCGGCGGCCTGCTCGACCGCCGGCGCCAGGTACCCCAGCCTGCGGCACAGCTCCTCGGCGCCCTCCAGCAGGCCGGGGCCCGCGACACGCCGTACCATCTCCGCGGCGTGCTTGGCCGGAAGCACGGTCGCTGACAACGCGGGGTCGGCGAAGTCGGTGTAGAAGCGGGACGCACTCGACTCGAGCTGTTCCAGTCTGTCGTCCTCGATGGTGGCGTCCGGCGGCCAGTAATGGGTGATCAGTTTGTCGTCCGGCAGGACGACGGCCAGACTCTCACCGGGCCGGCTGTTGATCCACCGGATCGCGTTGAGCGCGGGCCCGCTCATCGATCCGAGGAGATTCCCTACTGCCTGCATCAGGAGCGCTTTGCGGCGCAGTTCGACCGGGTCGACGAGGCTCCGGTAGACGAGCTGCACCTCGGAGGTCACCGCGGTCGCCCGTGTCTTGCCCCAGGGATGTGTCGCCATCGGAAGCATCATGTCGACGAGTCCGGGCACTCGGCTGTACTCCCGCAGGCCGATCGCCTCGGCGGGGTCGTACCCGAACTCGATCAGGTAGTTGGCCCGGTCGAGGAAGGACAGCAGGCTTACCGCGAACTGGATGCCCACCAGCCGCAGATCCTGTGCGACGGAAGCGCCGATGTCGGCGGCCGACATCATCGCGAACATGTCCGCTTCCAGCTCCAGGCTGTGTGCCGGCCAGTAATCACGCAGGTAGGTCTCGATCACGGCGGCGCCGTTGGGAGTCTCTCGCACCTGGTCGAAGGCCTCGCCCGCGAACCACGGGGACTCGTTGGCGGGCCGGCCGGCCGCGTGCAGGTGGCCTCGGTAGACGTGGGACAACTCGTGGCCGACCACGAAATCCATGGCCCCCCGGGCGATCTCGAACATCACCGGGGTCAGCATCGCGTCGTCGGCAACCCCGACGGCCGTCCTGAACCGCTCGCCTTCGACCGCGGCGCACATGCCGTACGCGATCTGCTGGTGGAGGTAAGGGTTCTCCTGGGCCGTGTCGAGCAGGGCCTGTGGGAAGTCCGGGTGTGCCCACGGCTCCTCCAGGTCGGGAAACGCTCTGCCCGTCAGGACGACGAGCTGGGCGAGGATGAGCGACAGCGTCCACATGTCCTCCACCACGTAGCGGCCCATCAGCACCAGGTACCGGTTCTCGGCCCACTGCTGCACCGAGGCGTGCGGTCGGTAGCGGTAGTCCGTGGCGAACAGGAACTCGTGCGCCCGGTCCAGACCCATGAGCTTGCTCACGCGCGTGAAAGACCCGGACAGATGGATGGCGCAGGACGGGGGCTCTGCGGGGGTGAAGCGGATCGGGCCGCGGGCCAGGTCCCGGCGCAGTTGCTCCATCTCCGCCGCCGTCCTCCCACAGAGCGCGGCCAGCTCCTCCGCGGTGACCTCGTCCGCGTACAGCGCTCGATGGAATGCTTCAAGATCGATGAATTTCTGTTCGACCTCCGCATGGGCACGGAGGAACGCGCCGTCGCGCTCGGACCGCTTCTGGTGCTCCGTGATCGCGGCGATGAACGGAGCCCAGCCGTCCAGGCCGGTCACCCCGGGGGAGCGCCACTGTCTGAAGGGAGTACTTCGGCTTCCACGAGGGCGGTCGGGTTCGCGCAGAACCGGTCAGCCCCGATCCCGACGATGGCCCTGGCGACAGTCGCGGCGGGGACGGGCACCTTGCCCACGGCCGCCACGATGAGGTCGGCGAGAACGACAACGAGGTCACCACTCTTGCCGTCCGCGGCCTTGGCCAGGTTGTTGAGCCGCGGACACAGGGTGTCACGCAGGAACGTCAGCACGCGGAAGAAACGGATCGCGTCCGGGAGCTTGGCGCCCCCGATGGGGCGACCGATTCCCATGGCCTCTTCGATCTGGGAAAGGGCGTCACGCAGGTCGTCAGTGGCCACAGAATCCCTTCCATCGCGGAACACTCGCCTGCCTGGACATCTGCTCGGCGACCACCGACGTTACCGGCCGCGAGGTCCTCCGATCATGACGCTGACAGCATCGCGGGCCGAAGGGATCCCGATTCTCCCGCGCGCAGCTGCGCCGGACCGACCCCCGGCTACGAGGACGAGGCGGCCCCGTTCAACCCTCGCCCCGTGACGCTGTGCCGCCCGAGGCCGGCGCGGCCTTGGCATCTGTGACCGAGGCCGCCTAAGATCCGCTCACGGCACCTACCTCGTCGAGGAATTCACACCGCTCCGAGGACGCGACCCGTTTGCGGGAGGCAGAGGGGCGGAGGGCACGGTAAACGGATGACGGGTACGGTAGGTGATCCGATGGTACAAGACGCGACGTCGCGCCAAGCGATTGACTCACGGGTGCACCGCTGGCTGATGATCGTTGGGGCGCTCCTCACCGGCGTCGCCCTTCTGCTGTTGTCGCTGCTCCCTAGCGCGCCTTCCGAGGCGGTTGCAATGACGGCGTGGGTCGAGCGCGGTCACTCGCTACTGTCGTGGAGCGACGAGCTGCTGTTCTTCGCGGTCATCTGCTGGGGAGCCGGTGCCCGCGGCCTCTTCGGCACGCGCAAGGCCGAACCGTCGGCGCGGATCAACGTGGGAGTGACCGCTCTCACGGCCGCCCTCGTCGCCCTCGTCGTCCTACTGCTCGCGGTGGGGCGTCTGGTCTACCCGGTGTTCGAGATTCAACTGTCAGCCGAGGTTCTAGCACTGGTCGTCAGCTCGACGTTCGGCGCCCTGCATCTGGCGTTCCTAGGGTTCGCCGTTGCTGCGGTCGCGCTCAGCTGGTCAACACGCGCCGGACTGATCGGGCGAGCTGTCGGCATCTTTGCCGCAGTCGCATTCATCGTCGGCTCTTTCCCCTGGCTGACACCGAACTGGTGGAACTCATTGGTCGCGATATTGGTCGCCGCGTGGGGCGTGCTCCTGGCCCTTGCTACCGCAACCCGCACCGAGAATCCCGGCGACGCAACGGAGAGGATGAGTACCACCGTCTAGAAGCCATTCGAGTACCGGAAGATCCCGACGAGCTGTAGCCGAGGGAGTTGCAGTCTTCACGGCCGCGGGCATCCGCATCCTCAAGACGCCACCTCGCGCTCCTCGTCCACATCGCTCCCTGGGCCAGGCCGCGGGCTGGTCCACGAATACGCGCAGGTCGCATAGGGCGGCCGAGTTCTCGGCACCCACAGGGCCGGTGGTCGGTGTTCGTCGGGTACGGCGGCGCGGCGCGCCGCCGTAGGGTGGTGTGGGACCTCGCTGTGCCGGAGGCCCTCAGAAGTATGGTGACCAGCCGGGGCCGATCGCGGTGGTCGGGCCGAACTTGTTGCCGCCTTTGCCGTTCCAGATGGTCAGCGTTCCTTTGGCGGCTGAGAAGAGGTCGCCCACGCCGTCGGCGTCGAAGTCCGGTGTGGCCGACCCACCCATCCCGGCGTAGCGCGGGTTCTGCGCGTGGGTGAGGGTCTCCCAGCCCAGGAAGTGTGACACCCCGGCGGGGCGGCTCTTCTCGACCCATTGCTTGGCGTAGGGAATGTCGTCGTATCCAAGACGGTTGTGCAGCGCGTTGAAGCCGACTTCGAAGTGCTCCCCGAGGTCGCGGGTGACCTTTCCGCCGCACAGCCAGGACGGCACCGTCCCGCCCAGTTGCAGACGGGCGTGCAGGTCCATAGCGCGTCGCAGCCGGTGCTTTGCCGTGGCGTAGAGGTCCACGCCCTGGTGGTGGGCCGTCTCCGCGACGTGGGAGATGGCCGCGAGGCCCCATCCGGTGTGCCAGAAGTCGCGGCAGGTCTCCTGGGTCAGCCCGTCCACGAACTTGGTCTGCCCGTGCCAGTAGTCGATGATCTCTGCTTTGGTGTTGTACGTGCTACCCGGCGGCGCCTTGGGCAGCGAGCCGTCTGTCTCGAGGTAGATGTAGGCGGGCAGCCTGCCGCGCCAGGTCGTGACGGCCCGGTCGAAGGAGGCCCGGTCGTCCAGATGCACGGCGATGCCGATAGCGGCATCTGTCATGATCAGTTCCCAGTTGCCGTTGTTGTTGGGCCTTCCGGCGATCAGGGGCGGGAGGTACACGGTGCGCAGCTTGCCGGCGAACCGGCCGGCCTGGGTCCATCCGGTGTAGGTGTGCTTGATGAGCTCGGCGGCGCGGGAGAAGTTAGCGCCCGCCCAGCCGGTCTGCAGCGGCGCGTTGCTCCCGGTGTGCTTGGTGATCACGGCCGACCAGGCGTCCATGATCTGGATCGCCTTCTGCGCGTAGCGGGAGTCCTTGGTGAGGTACCACCGCAGGGCGTGCGTGTAGGCCGCCATGGAATCCTTGCGTTCGTCCGAGCAGCCGTTGTCGGGATTCGACGACGGGCCGCACTCCACGTCCGCGCGGGGCTTGGCCGTGTAGGACAGCGAGGCATAGGGACTGCCTTGCAGGTCGTTCCAGGCAGACTTCCACGGCTCGTTACCGAGGTTGGCTCTGACGAAGTCGAGCTGAGCGCGGCTGACCAGGACGCCAGGATGCTTGAACACGGCAGCCTGTGCAGGTTGCGGGACGGATAAAGCGCCGACCACGAGCATGGTGGCGGCAAGAGGACGAGCGAGACGCACGGGCTTCCTTCCAAGATGAGGACGCCCATTCCGCTAGCCGCCGGATCAGCCGTCAAGGCGATCATGCCGTGAGCATGGGCCCGATATACCCGCCGCATACCGGACCCACGGTTGGACACCTCTCGGGGTCAGAATTCCGGCAAGACGACGACGAGGACGATCCGGCCACGGGCAGGGTCACCTGGAAGGGCGAGAAAACCGGCAGAATCCTCGACGCGGACGGCAGAAACGTCCTGGTGGCATCAGGTCTGGAACTCACGCTGTACGGCAAGGCGCGCACATGGACGCTGCACGACGTCCCGTTCGGCAGCGCCCAGGACTTCTCCCTTCGGCTCAGCGTCGATCGCGGCAATCACCGTCATCCTCGGATGGACAGGGCGACTCGTTAGGCTGCGTCACAGCGAGATCGCGAGCGGGTGAGCTGAGAGGTGACGGGTGGCTGGGGAAGCAGCGCGGCTGCTGGTGCGCTTCGGCCGCCGGTATGCGGCCGCAGTGCGTCTGGCGACGCTGGTTCCGATCTGCGGGATCGCCCTGTTCCGTGCCCCTTCCGGGCACTTGACGACCACCGCGTACGTGGTCGGCGTCGCTGCCGCCTGGACCTGCGGATACGCGTGGTGGCTGCGCTCGGGCCGGGGAAGTGGGCCGGTGGGCCTGGACGTGGTCGTCCTGCTGGGGCTGTTTGCGAGTGTCTTCTTGACCGGCGCCGTCGAGGACAGGAACACCGGGTGGCTGCGGCTTCTGGCCACTTTCGCCTGTGTGACGTGCCAGTGGCACACTTCGCCACTGGCAGGCGGCGCGGCGGCGCTGGCGGCCGGGGGCGGGGCGGCGGTCCTCCTCACCGCGGCGGGAGCGGCGGACACGGACGCGAGCCTGATCAGAGGGACGGTGTGGATGGTGCCGGCGGCCGCGCTGTCCAGAGCGGCTTGGGTGCTCGTCCAGCGCGCCGCGAAACGGGCCGACCAAATGGCGGCCGAGGCCGTGCGGGCGCGCGGCGAGTCGCTGGTGGCCGCGGCAATTCGTGCCGAGGAACGCGAGCTCGCCAACGCGTTACACGACACGGCGGCGACGACCCTGTTGATGGTCGGCATCGGGCAGGTGCGTTCGGACGCGGACTGGCTGGCATCGCAGGCGCGCCGCGATCTGGACAGGCTGCGCTCCGACAGCGGGCGGGCACAGCAGGACGCCGACCTCGTCGACCTGCTGCGCGCCGACCTCGACGCCACGCATCTGACCGTGGAGTTCGAAGCCCCCGCGCAGTTGCGGCTTCCGTTCGACGTCGCCAGGATGATCGCCGACGCGGCACGGGAAACCCTCACCAACGTACGTCGCCACGCGGGCACGACGCGCGCGACCGTCCGGCTGCGTGGGGACGCGCGGACGCTGCGACTTGACATCGCCGACCAGGGGAAGGGATTTTCGCCGACGGACGTGCCGGCCACCCGGCGCGGCATACGCGAGTCCGTGCGCGGCAGGATGAGCCGCGTCGGCGGCACGGCCACGATCACCTCCGCCGAGGGCGAGGGCACCCTCGTACGGCTGGAATGGCATGCCGGCCATGAGTGACACCGTCGAAGAGGTGACGCGTGCGCAGCTGAGGCACGGCCTGCGGATCGCCACGCTGCTCGTCGCCATGGTAACCGTGTTCGGGCTCGGACTGGCCAACTTACTGCATCACTTGGACGCCTATGAGTCACCGCTCACGCAGCTGGCCGCCTTGGCAGCGCTGGGAGCCGTGCTCGCCGGCGAGGCGACGCTGCTCGTCCGAGGGCGTTCGTGGGGTCGGCTGCGCGGGCCCGCCATCGCCATCGTGCTCAGCGCGTCCGCGCTGTCGTATGTGACCCTGCCTGATGGGCGTACATCGACCACCGTGGATTGGATTTTTGGCGCCGCCAACTGGGTGGGCGTCGTCGTACTGCTCGATCGCCCACTGCGGACCGCCGCGTCGTTTCTGCTGGCCCACGAGCTCACCGCCCTGCTCCACCTGCTCCTTCTCGATGACCCCAGTCGGAAGGACCTGGCACGGTTCGCCACCGGCTCGGTGACCGTGTTCGGCCTTCCTTTGTGCGTGGCCGTGGTGGCGGCCGTCATGCGCGGCCTCAGCGCGGCGGCGGCGACCTCCCGCAGGGAGATCGAGCAGGTACGCATCGCCGAGGCCGTCGCAGCGGAGTCCCACCGCCGAAGGCAGCAGCGGTTCGCCGCGCTGTCGGCGACCACGGTCCCGCTCCTGGAGGGGCTCGCCGACGGCTCGTTGCGTCCCGAGGACCCGGTGGTCCAGCGGCGGTGCGCCATCGAGGCGGCCCGGATGCGGAGACTGTTCGCCGAGACCGACACTGTCGCGAATCCCCTGTTGCACGAACTGCGCCACTGCATTGACGTGGCGGACCGCAAGGGCGTCGTGGTGGAACTGGACGCACGCGGTCAGTGGCCCGAGCCGCCCGTGGCCGTTCGGCGCGATCTCACCGAGGCGGTGCTCATCGTCCTCGCCACCGCCGTCTCTCGGGCACGGGTCACCGTCGTGGGCAGTGCGGACCTGGTGTCGGTCAGTGTGGTCGCGGACTGCGGTGAGGTGAACGTGCCGAGCCCTGTGACACCCGGCGTACGGGTCGAGGCGTTGAAGAACGACGATACGGTCTGGATGGAGGCCCGATGGCAGCCGATTCGGCAGCGGACGAGCTGATCACCGCGGTGATCGTGGACGATCACGCGGCCATCGCCGCAGGTGTGCGCTCCTGGTGCTCCCAAGCCGTGCCGCCGATCAATCTCATCGATGCCGGGGACCGGCTCGCTGATGTCTGGACCGGCCCTGGCGCCGCCGCCGAGGTGGTGATCTTCGATTTGGAGCTGGTGCCGCGCCGACCGGACTTCGGCGAGCTTCGCAGGCTGGTAGACAGCGGCAGGCGCGTGATCGTGTATTCCCAGCACACCGACGATGCGACCGCCATCAAGTGTGTAGACCTCGGCGCGCTCGCCTACCTGACCAAGCGCGAGGGACCTGACCACCTGGTACCCGCCATCCGGGCGGCCGGGCGGGGCGAGCCCTACACCCCTCCGTCGCTGTCCGGGGCGCTCATCGCCGACGACGATCCTGGCCGGCCGCGCCTGTCCCAGCGCGAGACGGAAGTGCTGCGGGCGTGGTTCGTGTCCTCGTCCAAGGAACTCGTCGCCGCGAAGCTCAACATCACTGTCAAGACCGTTGACACCTATATCGCGCGGGTGCGGGTGAAGTACGCCAACGTGGGGCGGGCCGCTCGTACCAAGAGTGAGCTCGTCGGCCGCGCCCTCGATGACGGACTCATCACGCTCGCCGAGCTCAATCAAACGGTTATCCCGATGTAGGGCGATCACCTGACACCGGTGCGCCCTGCGCCTTCGTAGAGTGGTGATCAGTCGCGGCGCAGCCGTGCGGATACCCTCTGCGACGGGTCAGCAGGGGTGGATGTGAAAGCGATGGAAAGGTTCCTGACTGCCGTTGATCTTCGCGATGGGCGCGTTCACGATTGCTCGCACAGGTGAGGATTCGTGTGTGAAGTGATCGACTAGTTCTGGATCGATGTCGAACGCGGAAACGTGCACCGGCACCTAGACGGAGTCGGCGGCGGCGTTGATGGGAGACAGCGCCGCCACCGGGCGATGACACCGTTCCAACACGAGCCGGCTGTCCTGCACTTACCAGCAGATGTCTTCTGCCCTTCACGTCGGCTATCCAAGAGGACAGGAAAAGCCCTGATGGGACTGAAGATCAAATTCCTTGGGCCATGGGAGGCCACGGCGAACGGTGAGCCGGTGAAGGTAACCGGTAAACGGCGGGTTGGGGTCTTGACCAGGCTGGCATTGAGCGCTGGGCAGCCGGTCCCCGCAGAGGAACTCCTTACCCAAGTATGGGGCCAGAGCACAGCGACGACGGCAGGCAAACAACTGCACATCGTGGTGTCGAAGCTTCGCGGCGTACTCTCACCGCACCAAGGCGACGACATCATCGCGACCGTCTCCGGCGGCTACCAGCTGAACCTCGCGTGCGAGCGCATCGACGCCCACCTGTTCACGCTCCTGGCCCACCAGGCACGCGCCGCGCGGGCCCAGGGCGAGATCGCGAGGGCGGACGCACTGTTCCAGCGGGCTCTGGCTCTGTGGCGGGGTAACGCGCTGGCCGACATAACCGCCTCATGGGCCCAGATCGAGTCAGCCCGCCTGGAAGAGGAGCACCTGACCGCACTGGAAGACCATAGCGACCTCCGCCTGGCGGCCGGTGATCATCACGCGTTGGTGCCGGCACTCACGGCCCACGCCGAGGCCCACCCGTTTCGGGAACGCCCTCGCGCCCAGCTGATGCTGGCGCTGTACCGGGCCTCCCGATCGTCCGAAGCCCTCGCGGTGTACCAGGAGACTCGCCGCGTCATGGTCGATGAGCTGGGCATCGAACCAGGAGCGGTGTTGTGTCGGCTGCAGCAGGCGGTACTCCGGCGAGATCCTGCACTCGACCTCCCCTCCCCGGCGCAGCGAACCATGCTCACCAAGCCCGTCATTCCGGCCGAACTCCCCGCCGACACCCGGGCGTTCACCGCGCGCGCCACCGAAATCGCCTGGCTGCGCAAGACGCTCACCGACACCGTGCGCGCATCGCCAGCCGTCGTTGCGATACATGGCCCCGGTGGGATCGGCAAATCCGCGCTGGCAGTCCACGCCGCGCACGCCATCGCCGATCACTTCGCTGACGGCGTTCTCTACGTCGATCTGCGCGCCGCCACCGCCGGATTCCAGCCGCTGTCGCCGATCGAAGCTCTGAGCCGGGTGCTGCGCTCACTCGGGCTCGACGGTGCCGCCATACCGCCCACCCTGGACGAGGCCGCCGACCGATACCGCTCCCTTACCTCGACGCGCAACCTCCTGATCATCCTCGATGACGCGTTCGACGCGAGCCAGGTCCGGCCTCTCATTCCCGCCGGGCCCGCGTGCGCGGTCATCATCACCAGCCGCCAGATCATGGCCTCACTCGATATGCCGAGGCATCTGCACTTGACTGGGCTCGACCAAGCCGACGCGGCCGCGCTGTTCGCCCGCCTCGTGGATCCAGACCGAGTTTGTGCCGAGCCGGAAGCGGCACGCCAGATCGTACGGCACTGTAGCGGCCTTCCTCTCGCGCTCCGCATCTCGGCGGCGCGCCTGGCTGCTCGCCCCGATCGCACGTTGTCCCATCTGGCCGATCAGCTCGCCCACCCAGGCCGCCGCCTCGATGCCCTCGAACACGCCGACCTGTCGATACGGGACAGCATCGCGGTCAGCCTCCAGCACCTTCCGAAAGATCCTGCAGGTCACGACGCCGCCCACGCATTCTTCTTGCTCGGCGTCCTGGAAACCCCCACCCACACGGTGGCTGCCGCGTCCGCTCTCACCGAATGGCCGGAACACCGTGCGGAAGCCGCCCTCGACCATCTCTTGGACGCCCGCCTTGTCGAATCCGCCGGGCCCGGCCGCTACCGGATGCACCACCTGATCCGCCTCTACGCCGGCGAGCAGGCCGCCCGTCACGTGCCCGGCGATCAGCGCGGTCCTGGCTCGCCACCCCGGGCGAGGCGAACAGCTGGGTCGCGAACGAACGTGACAGCCTCCTCGCCATCGACCGGCAGGCAGCAGTCGCCTCCGGCGCCGCGGCCACCGCACAATGTCTCGCCGCAACCACCAATTGGCTCTCCTGGCGTAAGGGCCGGCTCATAGAGCTACCAACCTGACTGGCGGCGTGAGGTCACAATCCGAGATGGGCTCGATGACGACCAGGCGCGCGCCTGGTCGTCATCGACGTATTCGCCAAGGTACGCGGGACCACGCCGCCCGGTCTGCCGGCCCCGCCGACCTCGCCACCTGTATCCACGGCCACTGGAGCATCGAAAAACCGGCTCGGCTACGTCCGCGACGTCGCCTACGGCGAAGACCCCTCCCAAGCCCCCACCGGCAACGCACCCCGCAAGGCCGCCCTGCGCAACCTCGCCATCGGCGCTCTACGCCTGACCGGCGCGACCAACCTCGCCCAAGCCATCCGGCACCTCTCCCGAGACGCCACCCGCCCCCTGACCATCCTCGGGCTCACATGATCAACTAACTTTTCCGGGGCCCTGCCGCACGACAATCCAAAGAAGCCGTGAATACCTCAATCCGGCCTGAATTCCGTGAGCCGGTATGTCTGGGGTATGTTTCTTCAGCCATCGCGACATGTTTTGTTGCGGTAGGTCCAGCGGCGCTGCGACTCTTTTTCAGTACTCCTCCAGGCAAAGAAAAGAGTAACCATGAAAAAGACACTGGCCGTTACCGTGGCAGCTCTGGCAGCGAGCGCCGCGCTGGCCACTCCGGCGCAGGCCGTGGCACTTGGCAAGAGCAAGGCGGAGCGGCTCATGATGGCAGTGCAGCTCACGCTGGACTCCAAGTCCAGCTTCGACAAGTGGGTAAAGGCTCGTGTGAACCGGAACACCGAGGCCGTCAAGGCCTACAAGTTCGACTGGAGTTCCAACGGCTGCTCGGTGCCGAAGGGAATAAAGAACGCCGACTCCTGGAAGTTCGTTTTCCTGATTCCCTGCACCCGACACGACTTCGGCTACAGAAATGTCAAGAAACTCGCGAGTACGAGCAGCTGGAAGAATACGTACAAGAAGGGCGTGGATTTGGCATTCTACGGAGATATGAAGAGGACGTGCGACAAGAGTTTCTCCGGCGCGAAGAAGACTGCCTGCAAGACCGTGGCGTACGAGTTCTACGCCGCGGTCAAGCTGTTCGGATAGTCACAGCTGGTTCCTGATCGGTTCCGGCGTGTCCGGGACCGGCTGCGCGAGGTAGCCCGCCACCTCGACGGGGGCGAGGAGGCGGGCTTCGCGCAGGAGCTCCAGCGACTCCCGCCAGGACTCCCTGGCCTCCTCGTGTCTCCCCCCGGCGGTAGTAGACGTGCACCCGGTTGTCGCGAACGTAGGCCTCATGGTCCCTGCGCCCTGTCCGTTCGGTGATGACGAGGGCCACGCGCTCCTGAAAGCGCCCGAGCACCAGCGGCCCGGCGAAGAAGAAACGGGACAGCCGGTAGCCGTACTCCGAGTCCGCGCCGGCCGGTCAGCGACAGCTCCGCCTTCTGCACCCCGGAGACGCCGCTGGTGTCATGCGCCGGAAATTCGTCGGAGATATTTAGCGAGGGATTCAAGTATCTCTTCGGCGGTCTTCTTCCACACGAAGGGGCGGGCATTGTCGTTCCACTGAGCGATCCAGTCCCGGATGTCCTGCTCCAGGGACTGGACGCTCTTGTGCACTCCACTGCGGATCATCTGGTCGGTCAGGATAGTAGGCAGTGGCGTAAGCGTTTCGTGCTTGTAGAGGTTTGAGGGGGAAACGGTGAGAAGCCGTGGCTGCGGGTGCTGTGGTGATGAGTGTCTTTTGGCTCGTGGTCGTGCTGCTGTTGCGTCGGTGGGTCTTCTCAAGGCTCAAGCGTCCGGGATTCTTGCCTGCGACTTCTTCAGCGTGGAGACAGTGATGCTTGCGCGGCTGTACTGCTTCGCTGTGGTCGAGCACGCCACCCGGCGGGTCCACGTGCCGGGGTCACGGCGCGCCCCACCGCCGGCTGGGTTGCCCAGCAGGCCCGCAACCTGGTACTCGACCTGGGCGATCGGATCAGTGGTTTCCGATACCTGATCAGAGACCGGGACAGCAAGTACACCGTGCTGTTCGATGAGGTGTTCACGACCGAGGGCATCCGCGTGGTGCTCACCGCGCCCCAGGCCCCTCGGATGAATGCGATCATGGAGCGGTGGGTCGGCAGCGTACGGCGCGAGTTACTCGACCGGATCCTCATCATGAACGAACGCCACCTGCGCAAGGTCCTCGCCGAGTACGAGACCCACTTCAATAGGCATCGTCCGCACCGAGCTCTGAAGCAGGCCAGCCCACTGCGAGCGCTACCCGATCCAGTCGACGCCGACATCAAGGTCACTCGGCGAGACCGGCTCGGCGGCCTCCTCCACGAATACGCGCAGGTCGCACGAGGAGACACGATATTCGGCACCCACAGGATGAATCGTCGTGCGCGAGGTGCGCAGGTGATCAGGAAGTGGCAGGTTTGAAGGTGCTGTCGGCTCGGAAGGCGGAGGTGTCCTGGTCCTTGTCGAGCCACAGCTGGCGGTGGCGGTGGCGGATGAACCGGCCGGGATAGTTGAGCGACTCCAGCCGCACCCTCCCCGCGCCCGAGGCCGGCCGGGCGAGGAAGGTCGCGTCCCGCTCGAACAGCTCGGTGCCGTTGTCGGCGTCGAACCGCAGCCGGTAATCCTTGTGCCGCAGGTAGCGGCCGTCCCCGTCCATGAACGAGTAGCCCTTGGCGTCGGCCAGGCCGGGCACGATCCGCAGCGGCGCCGCCTCCCCGAGAACGCCGAGAGCACCTGAGACGGCGATCCCTTCCTTCGGGAAGTTGATCGACTGGAGGGTGCGTGTCACCCCGGTCGGCAGCGCGCCGCCGCCGCCCCCGTCGGAGGCGGCGGCGCGGGTGAACAGCAGGGTTCCGAAGCCGAGCTGGTCGAACCCGCCGCTGTTCGGCCCGTAGTCGCCGCCACCGCCCTCGGCCCGCACCCGCTCGGCGTACGCCTTCGTGTACGGCAACGCCAGCCCGCGCCGGTTGGCGTAGTGGTTGTAGAGCAGTTCCCACACGGGACGGTCCTGGCCGCGCGCCGTGCTCGAGATGACCGTCTGCTCCCGGGGGGCGCATTTCGTGCCGAGGCCCCACTTATACGTGGTGAACGGCACGTCCTGGCCCAGGTTGTACTTGGCGACGTACTCGGCCGCCTTCATGATCCGGTTGTCGGCGTAGCCGTACAGGTCGACGCCCTGGTTCCAGGCCATTTCCGCGATGGTGCCGATCAGGCCGATGCCCATCATGGTGTGCCCCTGGTCGCGCCCGCTCTCCTGCCACTGGGCGAGACCGCCCGGGTGGAGGAACGGGATGGCGTTCATGATGGACCCGTTGCCCTTGCCGTTCTTGAAGTAGTCGACGGTCCGCTCGAACTTGGCCTGGTCGTCGCAGAACAGCCCGATCGCCATGACCGAGGCCATGTTGCACAGGTCCCAGTTGGCCCAGTAGTTGGTGATGCAGGCACCGTTGTGTTCACGCAGGAAGTTGTCGTTCACCGGGTAGAAGATGTTCAGCAGCATCTTCTGGAACCGCTCGACGTTGAAGCCCGGGTAGCCGCGCATGAGCTCGGCGGCGTTGGCGAACTGGTAGCCGTAGATGCCCGCCGCCAGAAACCGGTCGGCGTTGCCGGTGATCGTCTTCAACATGCCCGACCAGGCGTTCAGGATGTCCCGGGCGGCGTCGCCGTACGCCTTCTCACCGGAGATCTTCCAGCGCAGCGCGTTCTGGTAGGCGGCGTGCACGTCGTTGTAGAACTGCACGTAATTCTGCCCGGTCCCACCGCGCACCACCGTCTCCAGCGGGCGCGCCTTCCACGTGCTCTTGGAGTGCCCGTTGGCGACGAGCTTGTCCCACCCGCTCTTGTACGGCTGCGCTCCCGCCTGCACCGCGGCCGCGATCCGGTCGAAGTCCGCCTGGGTGTGCAGCAGCCCCGGGTGCTTGAACGCCGCCGCCGACGACGCCCGCGCCACGGAGGGCAGCGCCGGCAGCACCGCGATCCCGGCCGCGGCCTTCAGCAGGCTCCGTCGGCTGGTGTGGAGAACCATGTGAGTCCTTTCGCGAGACGATCTCTTGTCCCGAGGAGACTGGCTGGGGGCGACCCCATAACACTTTTCCGGATGTCCGCTCCATCCGGCGGGCGCAGAATATCGCCGTTCGTCTGGTTTCTCCTGGTACTCACTGGTTTACATAGGTTGTGCCGTTTCACCTCGCTGAGTTGATCGCCGAGTACGAGGTTCAACACGGAACCTACGCTCGTGATCTATTTGCACCGCATCTCGGACGCGACCCAGCTGACCACCCGGGACATCGGCCGCATGTTCGCCGCCCTCGCCGGACGGCGCACCCGCTACGGCAAGCCGATCGCGCCCTCCACCCTGCACCGCATCCGCGCCACGCTGCGCGCGGCATTGAACGCCGCAGTGCGTGAGGGCCTGATCGCCTCCAACCCGGCACGCATGACCCGGCTGCCCGCGTCCTCCCGGCCGTATCCGCAGGTGTGGACCGACCGGCGGGTGGCCGCCTGGCGGCGCGAGGGCGAACACCCGACGGTGGCGGTGTGGACCGCCGATCAACTCGCCGAGTTCCTCACCTTCGCCCGACACGATCGGCTGCACGTGCTGTGGCAGTTGATCGCGCTGCGCGGGCTACGCCGCGGAGAGGCAGCCGGGCTACGCTGGATCGACCTGGACCTGGACCTGGACCGGCGGGAACTGGCCGTCAACCGGCAACTGGTGCGCACCGACGCCGGGGTGATCGTCTGCCCGCCGAAAGCGCCGCCAGCCAGCGGATCATCGTCCTGGATACGGAAACTGTTCGCTTGCTGCGCCGTCACGAGCAGACCGAGCGGCACCGCCAGCCTTGCCTTGGCCTGCGGCTCCGACCTGCGGGTCGTGCAGCATCGTGGTGACCTCCGACATCTACACCTCAGTGCTGCCAGAGGTGTATCACCGCTCAGCCCAGGCGATCGCGCGGCTGGTCCTGGGCAAGGCGCGCAGGACCGCCCGCAATCTCCGGAAGGCGGCGGCCTGACCAAGTGACCCAGGTGTGACCCACATGTGTCTCACGATCAGCGCAACCTTCCCATAAGGGAAGGAACCGCAGGCGGAGGTGGTAGGGCGCCCGGGGCTCGAACCCGGAACCTACGGATTAAAAGTCCGCAGCGCTCCGTTTCGGACGGTGACGGATAATGTCACGCTCCGGTGTTTGCGCAGGTAGAAGACTAGCGCATCGACCAATCGGTGACACAAAAGCCGTGCGAAGCCGAGACCGTCTAGAACTGCCGGTCTCCCTACGGTCTCCCTGTCTCCGATTCTCGGCTACCCCCAATGTCGATGAAAGGTCTCCGCTCCTAGCGGTACGTGGCTCGGGTCCAGCCGAGATGACGGTGGAACCGCCCAGGCAGGTATGATCGAGCATCCCCGCGGCTAGGAAGAGATCAGTGTCGCAGGCCAGGCAGGTTAAGAATGAGACTCCTGCATGATGGTCACCATGCTTCTTGCCGATCCTCCGAACTGGGCTGACCAGCTATCAGCCTGGAGCACCTTCGCAACCGCTGCGCTCGCCCTTGCCGCCGCGGTGGCTGCTGTAGGTACTCTTATTGTGGCTACAAAGGCGTACAAGAGCCAAAACGCGGTGTTCAAGGAGCAGATCAAGCAACTCGAAGAAGACCGTGACCGCCGAGAACAGCATGATCGTGAGCAAGAGGAGAATCGGCGGCGCGCGTATCTCGCGCAAGCCAGGCGGATCGCGGTCCGTACGGGGGAGGTCGACCCCGGCAACGAGACGATCACCCTGGTGTCGCTCATCAATCGATCGCAGGGTGCGAACGCTAGCTCCGTCTACCCGGCGGCCTATGTCCGAGTGACTAACGAATCGGACTCACCCATCATGAACGTGGATTCCGAGTTTGGAGACATTGCAGCACGGTACTGCTGGATACAAGGCCGCGAACGATTGCAATACGAGCCGCGGCTTGACTACCTTCCCCGTGGTGCTACGGCCTACTTCGTTCATCCAGGCATTGACGAAGCAGACGTTCCTCATCTACGAGTAGTGGTGTGTTTTAAGGACGACGCGGGGAATTGTTGGCAGACCAACGACGCCGGCAAGACCAAACTACTGTAAGGCGATATTGATCACATCGTTTACAAGATTCTCGCGCCAGCGTCGGAGGTGTTGGGCCACATCTTCGCTGCGTCACCGACGAACCAACGCATCGACATCATCACGGTGGTGTCGCCGTAGCTGGTTATCACGCTCTCCCAGAGGGGTGATCGTGCTTGGAAGCAAGACCATCTGCCGTACCAGTCGCTCGATCACGGGCGTCATCTTTGCCCTGTGCTGCCTCACAAGGGTCACATCATGTCTCCAAGCCGCCTGATCTTGGCATCCAAGTCCTTCAGAATGCTTGGAAGGACGTCTGCAGCATGGCCGAGCGAGGTCGCCGACCTCCGAAGGTCGAGATTAGAGAACACGTCTGCGGCGAACGCTAGGTTGCTCGCTGTTCGGGCGTCTGGACCTCCGGGAATCTCCTGCATCACGGCGATGATCTGGCGCAGTTCACCGAGAGTCTCCGCGTTGAGAGTGCCAGTACGCTCGAGCTGGTCCGCGATCTGCTCTAGACGGGTGACTGGTGGAGTGAAGGCTGAAGTGAGGAGGCTTTCGAGAACTTCTTCGCTGATTGGTCCGATACTGGCGAGCTGAGGGCCGTGCTTCCCTTCGTGCTCCCGTTTCCACTTGGAAAGGAGCTCTGGCGGATAGAGCCGCTCCCCGTCCTTTTTGTCGTCGATGGCTGCGTGGTGAGCCAGGCATACAAGCACGAGGTTCTTAAAGGAGTCCCGCTCTCGCTCCTCCTCGCGCGTACGGCATGGGCGATAACGAGCAGCGCCTGACTTGATTGCATATATATGTGCTATTTGGGCGTTCTTCTTGAAGACGCCGGGTCGCACCTCGTAGACGACAGGGAAGGGGCAGGCTGGTGCGTAGCAGTGTCCGTTACTCAGTGCCCAGAGTGCGGCTTGTACGGCGGCTGGGATCTCTCGGCGTCGGCCCACACAATGAAGGTATGACGCGGAAGAGGTCCCGCCAAGACACCTTTTGGACTAGCGGATACACATGTGGGACGACAGCAAGCGGTGGCTTGACCTGCGAAATGAGACGCCGTGACCGATGGCCCAGTGATTCTAGCCTATGCCCGCAAGGTGGCCGAGGAGTAAGGGCCTTGGACCGCTGAAGACATTGAGTCGCCGAATGCGGCATCCATCACACGGCTAGCTTGAGTGGGCGAGCAACGCCAAGCCACGGAGGAGGATGGTGGTCTGCGGCCCACGCGCCGGGTGCAGCGTCTCGGGGGCAGAGTCCAATAGAGCGAAGGCAGCAGGGTCGTCCCCGAGGGCGCCAATCAGGCTCCAGTCGTTGCCATCGGCGCGCACCAACTCCGGTGCGGCGTCGGTGGCCGGATAAGCGCGGACCCGGCCGAAAGGAGGCGGGTCATCCAGGTAGGTGCGGGCAGCATCCAGCGCGGCGTCCATGCCCGCCAACTCGGGGAGCGGCTCGCCGGTGAAGGTCACCTGGTCCAAGGGAAAACGGGCCCGCCAGTCGGTCCAGTGAGTGCGGATGTCATGGGCCATTCGCCGTCGCCGTGCGGCCGTCCAGGGCGGCCGCAGGCATGGCCGGGCGCGTCGTCGGTGATTGATCCAGAATTCGCGCCAGGCGGCCTGCAGCGGCATCGGGGGCAGCTCATCTCCATAGCGTTGGAGCAGCTGCTGGTAGGACGCTGGCTCGCTCGCCTGGATGAGCTCGTGGCACGCCTGGCAGGTTGTCCAGTCCATCACGCCAACCACGTCGGTGCCGAGCACGTCCGGAGGGCCGATGTCTAGCAGGGGCTTGCCCAGGCGGACACGCACGTCAGCTCCCTCGTACACCCATGCAGGCTCTGGGTCGCGGCAGAACTGGCAGCGCGGGTCTCCACCCAGCTCGACGGGCCAGCCGAGCCTGAGCCCCACTACGCCCGGGCTGGTGAGAACGCTCATGATGGCGACCCGGTTGGCGGCGAACCAGGCGTGGTCGCCAGGCCGTAGGTCGGGCTTGGTCTCGCGCAGCGGCGCGGTGTCGGCACTGACCAGTATCGCGCGCGTGTTCAGCTCGTCGATGAGGTAGACGGCGTACCCGCCGGGCTCCGGTTCCAGTTCGAGGGCTCGGCATGCGTCAGCGTAGCTGCCGCCCAGTTCCTCCGGAATATGGTCAGGGGCGATCAGAACCACCGGATGCTCCTCGCGCATACCTCTAATGGTTGACCGGATTGGCTGTTGTCCGCCAGAGCTCCTCTTTGTTCTGTAGAGTCACATCCGTGCGGCGACCTATTCGGAGGGTCACAAGGCCGCCAGTCCTATTAGGAGGGACATCGATGGCACTCAGCCGTCTTGCCCGCGAATTCGCGGCAGAGATCGACAACCACGACTGGAACGACGCCCCGTATCGCCTCGACCGAGCAGGTCACAAGAGGGAGCACGACGGAGCCGGCAAGCAGAGCGTGCGGGTGCTCGACCTCCAGGAAACGCGCTTCGTGAAGACCAACGTCATGTGGGTGGTCGCGCAGGTTCTGGGGCACGCGGACCCGAACTTCGACATAAAGGACTTCGCTGACGCCTGCGGAGTCGCAGGTATGACCGAGGGAACGCTTCGGTACGGGACGCGTCGGGATGCAGAAGGCAAGTACACGGCCCCCGGCGGCATCGGCTAGTCGCAGCCAGCAGCCCCGCTCTGCTACGACGGGGGCGGGGCTCCTTCGTATGTTCCACAGAGACGAGCATCTTTGTGAGCGCCCGCTTCTCGCTCCGCCTCTGCAGCGGGTCGAGAAAACACGGGGTCGAATAGGGCCTACACGGTCTGAGATCAAGTCGCTACGGTCCCGACATGACCATCGACTGGGGAGATGCCCCCGCCTGGGTTGCGATTGTCTTGTCGTTCCTCTTCTCTCTCGCGGCGTTCATCATCTCGCTGCTGGGCCTGAAATGGCAGAAGAACGGCGCGCTGGCAGCCATGCGGTCGGCGAACGCCGACGAACGAGCGAAAGCGCTTGCCGAACTTGCGCTTCGTCTCCAGCTCGAATCCGCACCGCGATCTCAGGTGGAGCGCGAGCAGGAGCGGCACGTCTTGTGGGAGCTCGAACGCCGCAAGGATCGGTTCCTCCTGCGAAACACAGGCACCGCCATTGCTACCGGCGTCACGGTCAGCGGCAAAGGCGTAGAACAGGTGGCCACGCAGCTGCCAGAGGACGCCGCCGTGAGGCCGGGTGAGTCGGTGAGCTTCATGATGGCGGGAAGCCTCGCCCATGCTGTTCCCGATCAAATCAAGGTTTCTTGGGACGGGCATCCTGAGCCGGTGATGTTGCCGGTGCCGCCGCGTTGATCAGGCCGCCTCTCGGAGGGGGGCTCACGTGTAACTCCAAACGACCCCGTACGGCGATAATACTTGTGCTCCGGCTCAGGCCCGGATCAGATGACATCAGGGGAGTTGCGCGGCCCCCTTCGTGTTGACCTCGTGGCGAGTGGCTTCGCGGGCGGCGGCACGAAGCTCGTGTACAACGGCGATGGCACTGTGAGTGTCGTTCCACGAGCTGAGCGTCTCGTCGCTCGTCTCCTCAAGGTCGAAGCCAAGAAAGTCGAGGAGGGTATCAACCGCTACAGCGGCAGTTGCAAGCTCTCGCTTCCAGAGATCAGCGTTGTCCCAGGCATACGCTTCGGCTCCGACCGCGATGGCGATGGCACCAAGCGTGCAGATGGGTGCGTTCTGCACCTTCAGGCCGTGTTGTCGTCCGTCGTAGGCGCCATGAGCGAGCCCATTGCGTTCGATCAGGTCCGCGGCTTGGGCGAGGATGGCTGCAGGGCTGAGCGTTAATCGGCCGGGCGGTGCGCCACCGGTGACAGGCTCGTTTTTGGCTGAGTACGTCTCATGGGGGACGCCCATCAATCCTCCCTTCCATCCGTCAGATGTAGGCCAGCGGTGGCGTTGAAGGCGCGCTCCAGTCGGGCGGCGAGCGTGCGGGCTGCCGCGCGAGCGGCTTTCAGCTCTGACAGAGCTCTGTCAACTCGCTCGACGGGATTGCCACGGTCATCGCCCAATTGCGTGGATGCCTGCATGCGACGTAGCGCCTCGCCGAGCTGTCGTAGTAGCTGGTCGAGCCCGGCCGTGGCGCGGCTAATAGCGCCGAGTACGTCGTTGACGGTGGATGGGTGGGTGACGCCAGCGTGAAAGAGCGTGGCGTGGTTGAGCACACGGACTGCCTCCGAAGAGGCGGCGGCGACCTGGCAGGTGTAGTCGTCGTTGTGGGGGCCGTCGGGGGATAGACGGAGAGTGTCAGCCATCAGCCTTGACTCCGATCGTGCAAGCTTGTCAAGTTGCTTCGGGCTGGAGTCAGTCGCCTTGCCCAAGCGGTCGCCTGGAGCAGCGCGACCGGCCTCAGAGCGGTGGCGAGAGTCAGTCGAACGACCTCTGTCGATAGAGAGTGGAGCAACCGATATAAGTGTCGTTGTGGCACCCAGAAGGTGTGAACATCGTCGATGGGTGGCATGCTGAACATGGCCACCTCCTTTCGCGTGGTCTGGCCAGGAGGCCGGCGCCCGATGCCGGGAAGCAGTGCGGCGCCGGCTCCTCCTTGGCAATGAATTGCAGAGACAACTTCAGTTCGGCCTAGGCTGTTCATGTAGCCGCGGACATGCGTTGTATCCATATCCCAGCTACACAGGTTGAATTCGTAGAGTCGGTCATGACTTTGCCGGGGTGTCGAGGGTGAGTCCGGTCTGGGCCAGGCAGCCGGTGAGCAGGTGGGGCCGGTACTGGATCTTCTTCAGCTTGCGCTTGACGATCCGGACGAGTCCGGCCAGGTCGGCGACGACGAAGTTGGTCATGGCCCGGCGGAGCAGAGACCAGACGCCCTCGGCGGGGTTCAGTTCGGGCGCATAGGCGGGCAGTTGGACGATGCGCAGCCAATCGGCGTGCTCGGCGGCGAAATCGGCGAGCTGTCCGGCCAGGTGCACATTCAGGTTGTCCCAGCACCACACCAGCGGAGCGCCCAGATGCTGGTGGGTGGCCACGATCAGGTCCCGGTAGTCGGCCCAGGAGAACGTCTTGGGCTCGCCCTTGCGGCCGTGGTAGATGTGCAGCTTGTAGAACAGGTGCGGCCGCTCGCCGTCCCGGTAGGCCACGACGCCGGCCATGTTCACCCGGCCCGAGCCCTTGCCGCGCACCGTCATCACCGGCCGGGCGCCGACCGGCGCCCAGGTGCGTCCTTTCGGCGGCCTCAGCCCCTGGCCTGCCTCGTCTTCGAAGCACAGGTAGGCGCCCAGGTCCGCCGCGGTGCTTTTACCGCCGGCCACACCTCGGCCTTCCATGCCGCAATAGCCTTCTCATCGCGCTCCATCGCCCGCCGGACCGGCACCTGCACCGACCAGCCATGGCGATGCAGCAGCTTGCCCACGCCCTCGATGGTGTAGCCGATGTGGAACAGCCGCCCGATCAGCGTCTTGACCCGGCCCAGCGTCCAGCACTGATTCTCGGCGTATCCCCAGGCCAGCGGTCCGCGTCGCAGCTCGGCCTCCAGCCGCTGCCACTGCTGCGCCGACAGTTTCTCCTTCGACACCGGCCCTTTGGAGCGCAGCGCCTGTGTCCCACCCTCTAACCAGGCCTTACGCCAGCGCGTCACCGACCGCTCGTGCACCCGTAATCGCGCGGCAACCGTCTTGATCGACTCCCCGGCCTCGAACCACTCGGCCGCCTGCAGCCGTACACGCTCGCGCCGTTCCTGCTCGGCGGGCGTGTACCCACCCCTTTGCCCATACCGCATACCACGGTCGTACCGCACCGAGCGCTATCCGTCACGACCCGAAGACTCTACGCATTCAACCTGTGTACCGGCGATTCTCCCGCCAGCCTCCTCACCCCCTCGATGCTCCGCTGTCACCGACGTAGCGGATGTATCACTGCCCCCAGTCGACCACACAAGTAACATTACTCTTGGTCAGATGTGTTGGTCAGACTACTTTCTGCAACCGCTTCACTTCCTATTCCGGGCCTGCCGCTGCCCAGCATGCCCATCCCCAAGGCGACCGGCGAACGACCCTGTCAGCTGTGCAAGTCCACGCGCCTTTCCAAGCTCTCTTTAAGGCCAGGCGGGGGTCCTTGCCGGGGCTCCGAGTCCTTCCTCGACAACCGAATCGGCCGTCGAGAAGCCGCAGATCCAGGTGGAGCGGCCCGAGCGAAGCGAGGGGCGACTACCTGGATCTACGGCAAGCGACGGCCATAATCGGCCTGTGAGGAAGAGACCGAGCTGGGCGACGGCGGTTCTCGCCAGCTGCGCTCTGCCCGGCCGAGAAGTGCCTTGACGCTCGCATGCTTACCTACTGAAGCCGCGTCCACGGTCGAGTTTGCCACCGGTGTGATCGGTCGGTGGCTGGTATGCCTGGGAGGGGCCACGCTGGTCGGTGCAACCGGGGTTGGGACGGCCTGCCTTTTGTCGGGCGTCCGCGCGCCATGCCGCAGCCTGTTCGGCTTGGGCGGCCCGTTCGAGGTTGCGCTGGTCGGGAGTCAGGTCAGTGCGGCACATCTCGCGTTGGATGGCGGTGAGTTCCTGTTGGGCAGCAACTTGCGCTTGGCGGTGCTCATGAGCGCGTATCCGCGCGAGCGCGACGTCGCCCTCGCGTGCCGTGCGAAGGGCGGTGTCGAAGGTGCGCATCAGTTCGGCGTGGCGTCGCCGTACCTGTGGCCAGGTAGCTGGGGGCGGGGCCTGCGCGGAGGTCTGGCGGGCGACCTCGTCCAGCGCCGGAGCCTCCGCATGAATCGGCACTAGCCGCTGAGTGAGTTGATCCTGACGCTCGTGGAGGTCGGTAAGGGTGGCTGTCAGGTCGCGGTGGCGGGCACGCTGCCAGGGGCGCAGGCTGGCCAGCTCGCGCTCGATGACGCGTTCTTGCCGACGCAGTTGAGTCAGGTCTCTGCGGCCCTCGTTGAGGGTCTGGCGGGTCTGCTGGAGCCGGTGGGCGGCGGCCTCGGCGGTCTCGATCCGGCGGGTCTGCTCCTCAAGGGTGGCGCGCTCGGTCAGCAGGTGACGTTCGAGGCGCCCGCCGCCCTCGGCGGCCAAGCGGTGAATGCTCTGGTCGGCGGCTTGGGCGTTGGCTGTCGCAGCGGTGAGCCGCTTGGCGAGCTGGCCCATGCGTTGGCGCAGCTCGGCAGCGTTGGCCAGCCCGGCGCCATACGGGGAGTCGGTAAGGGATTGCAGGGCACGAGCGCGCTCCACGGCCAGATGTGCTTCGCGTTCGGCGGCGTGCAGCTCGGCACGGGCGCGCTCCAGATCGGCGTCTGGAGGCTGAGCAGTCCGAGCGGACAGGATGGGCTCTGGCTGGTGGGCAATGGGTTCGGGTTCGGGGGTCAGGAGTTGGTCGGCGCGGTCGCCGTAGAGGGTCGTGGCGTAGGCGGCCAGGGCGCGCTGCAGTTCGTGGTCCGGGCCGTGGACGGGGCCGTGGCGGAGCCGGTCTGCGTCACTTTCCAGGAGCTCGCGCGGCAGGTAGAGGCAGGCACTATGCCGGTCGCGGGACATGGCGGCGTACAGGGTGTGCGGGTCCAGGCCGAGCCCGTAGATGAAGGTGCGTTGGCAGGTGAGGCCCTGGGCGGAGGCCACAGTCATCGCGGTGCCGTACGACAGACCGCCGGCCGCGATGTAGGCGGGGCTGACCCATTCACATGTCAGGACGGCTCCATCCGGGCCGGTGCGGCGCCATTCGACCTGCACGCCGCGCCTGCTGTCGATGGCGATGATGTGGCCGCGGTATCCGTTGAGCACGTCCACGGGGCCTTCACCACGGCGGGCGCGATAGTCGTTCTTCCGTACCCTCACGTGATCGCCGATGGCTAAGGCCATCGTGGCGCCGCCGGCCAGGTGGTAGACCCGGTCCGAGCCGGACAGCTCGCCCAGCTCGCGGCGTATCGCTCGGGCGGCCAGGTTGAGCCGACTGGCAGCCTCGTTGGTTCCCGCCAGTACCAGCAGGTCGACCAGCTCGTCATGCACGCCCGGGCGTTCGGCGGTTCCGTACGGTCGCCGGACATTCGCCCAGTCGGCGATCAGACGCGCCATCGTGTCGTCCGCGCCCGCCTCGGCACATACGCGGCCGCCCTCCGCCCAGGTGTGCAGGGCTTGACGGCGTTGACCGGCCCGGAACAGCTCCAGCGCGCGGCGTTCGATGGGGTCGCGTTGGCGGCGGTTGTGCCGCAGTACCAGCCCATCGACTTGCCGATGAATGGCGGCAAAGCCGCCGCCGACGCCGATGGCGCGCAGTTGCTTGGGGTCCCCCAGGAGCACCACTTTGGTGGCGTGCCGTTCGGCGTCCGCGAGCAGGGTGGCTAGTTCGCGGTCGTCGACCATGGCGGCCTCGTCGACCACCAGCACGTCCACCCCGGCCAGGCCCGACCCGTGCTGGATGCGCAGCAGCCAGGTGGCGATGGTGTCGGTGCCGATGCCGGATTCGGCGCGCAGAGTGGCGGCGGCTATTGCCGCGGTGGCCGCGCCCCGGACGACCAGGCCGCGGCTCTCATACGCGGTGCGGGCGGCGGCCATCAACGTGGTCTTGCCCGCGCCGGGCACGCCGATGATCGCCTCCACCCCGTGCCCGGCGCACAGGATGCGCTCCAGCACGGCGCGCTGCTCGCCGGTGAAGGTCAGATGGTGGCTGATCTGGAAGGTGTCCAGGGCCAGGTGGACGGCGTCGGGGTCGAGCACGGCCACGCCGCCGTTGTAGCGGTGGCGCACACTGGCCAGCAGCGTCTGTTCGGCGTGCAGGATGTCGGTGCTGGTGTAGCGGGTGGAGTTGGCCATATGCCGGGCTCCAGCGTCGGGCAGGCGCACTGCCGGAGTCAGTGCCAGTACCTCATCGGTGAGCATCTCGGCCTCGGCCAGGTTCGCCACGCCATCGGGGAGAGCATCGAGGACCGCGGCCAGCACATCGGCCCGGGTGACCTCCTTGCGATGCGAGGTCAGCCCGCCCTCGGGCCGCCAGATCCACGCCGCGATCTCCGCCGGAGAAGGCCGTACGGGCAGGCGTGCGCCACTGCGGCAGGCCGCGACCAGCGCGACCGGGTCCACGCCGGCCGCTTCGAGCTGGCTGTGCCAGTCGGCGCGCAACTCGGCCTGGCCTGGGTCGGTTCTGTGCTGGCGGCTTTCGGCTGAGGCCACCTTCTTGGCCCGGCGGGAGGCCTCCCCGGCGGCGAAGCCGAGTTTGGCCAGCACCTGCTTGACCTGGCCGTCCCGCTTGGAGAACAACGTCCGCACCATGGCCGGGATGGCCGCGATCTCCCACGCGCCCGTCTCCGGGTCCCGCGTCCAGGCGATGCCGCAGCGTTCGGTCATCGCCCTGCGATGCCGTGCCTTGAAGAAGGCGTCGGCGGCGTGCGCGTGCCGGTGCAGGTCCCGCCCTCCGGACGCGATCGCCGACCACTTCCCATCCACGCCACGAGCTAAATTGGCCAGCACGACATGCGCATGCAGGTGCGGATCCGGTGCCGCCGTGCCCACCGGGCGTGCGGTGCGGTGCCACATTGTCCAGCCCATCAATCCCGTTGTGGCTATCTGCCCAGCCAACTGGCCATCGCCTTGGTGGCCCCGCTGCCCGTAGCTCACCCACTGCTCGACGGCCGCGACGGTCTCGAACATCGCGGTGGTGACGATGTCCTCCAGCTCGGCCGCGAAGCTCGGGTCGGCCAGCCCGACCAGCACCGACACGCTCTTGGTCACGTCCAGGGTCAGGTCGTAACCACGATTGCCGATCCGGACTCGTGCATCGCGCCACTTACTCGCGTAAGCCAACGCTTCCGGCTCGTACGCCTCGGCCAGGTTGACGTCGGCGGCGCGGGCCAGCTGTTCCAGATCGCCGATGCGTACCAGGTGTGCCTCGCCTTCCCGAGCGATACCGCGTGCCATCTGAGCCGCGCGCTTGACCATCGCCGGGCGGGCGGCCAGCAGGCCCTCGACGGTGGTACCGCGTTCGGCTGCGGCTGCCTCCAGCGCCTCTCCGAGTGGGGCCGCGGGCAGTTTGCCGCGCGGGTCGACGACGTGCTTGGCTTTTATCAGCAGCTTGCCGTTGTCCGGGTTCTCGCCGTTCATCAGCGCCCGCGCCTTGCCGTGCTGGTCGGATGTCAGCGGAGTGCCTGGGACGATGCCTACCTCGCGTAGGCCCTCACCGATCCACACCAGGGCGCGCTCGCCGCCCAGCCGGTAGCTCAGCTGCCCATCGGGCTCCTCGCCGTGTTCGTGGCCGTGCTCGTCGGCGTGCGGCACGCCGCAGCCGGCGCCCTCCCGTAATCGGTATTCCACCTGCTCTATGCAGGGGCCGAGTACATTCACCCATGCCATGCGAGCCCCGTTCAGACAGCGGCAACAGCGACGATGGCAGGACCGTTGATGGCGGGCGCAGCCAAGACGTATCGCAGATACCTTTCGTCTATTCCTGACTTAGATCTTGTGGAATATGGTGACATGATGAGTCAATATTGGATAGGGCGGACGTTGAACATCATTGAGGTGTCAGTAGAAACGACCTCTCAATGACAGTCAGTGACGATATGAGATGTGGCTGGGTTCGCCCTGGCCGTAAACGCCTAGGCCCGGCCCTGTCATGCAGGGCCGGGTAGGCGTTGCGGAGTGTCAGCAGTCGCGGCAGTTCAATCCGACGCTGCCGGTGCGCTTGAAGTCGGGCTGTGGTGGGTCGAAATGGCCGTCGGGGTTCCATGCAGCTCAGGCTGATCCAGACGTGATCACTGACATCCGGATTGTGTTGGTTACAACTTCTTGATCACACCCGTTGAGAAGAACTGAACCAGCAGGACGGCGACATGCACAGCAGCCTGAGCCGTTTCCTGATTGATCGGGCTGGTCGTTGGGCCACCTGCGTGACGATCACGCTGACCGTGCCACAGCAAAGCGATCAGCTTCGTGACGGATTCCGCGGAGGCCGGCGAGCCGTGCTTGTCGGCGATCCCCAGGATGTACTTGTGCGGCACCAACTCCAGATGCGCCCGAACCTTTCCCAACGTCGGCTGAGGATCGGTGGGGATCGTCAGCGGAATCGCCACCGCCTCCACTGCCTTGACGGCCTCGCTGTAGGCCAGGGCAGGGTTCGGTTGGTATCCGAAGGCCGCATTCCATGCTCTACGCAGGTGACCTGACGCGTCAGAAGGGGCCGCGTTCTCTGTGGCGATGGTTGCCTCGACGACAGTGTCATCGACCCTGCGCTCGAGTCCGTCGTAATCCTGCTTCACCTGCCAGGCGGACCCCGCGCTGCGCAGTATGTTCTGTAGATCCCTGACGTGGAGCAGCCACAATTTCCGCTTCTCCGCGGTCCTCTCGTCCACGGTGGGATCAAGAGCACCAGTCATGATCCGATTGACACGGAGTGCCGCATCGACGGCATCGAGGAGGACCACCTCGTTCGCCTGCGTCATGTCGAAGGTCTGCGGGTTGAGATTGAGGTTCTGGTGGATGAGGAGTTCGACAGCGCGAGCAGTGTCGGGGAAGCCGGTCATGCTGCGGCTAGACCAGAGCGCGAGATGGGGGCGCAGGTAGTCGGGTACACCTTCGACGAGTTCGCGCTCGCCATTGAGCCCGGCCACGCGCTCGCTGAGAGGCCGCCACGGCGGTTCGGACGTCTGGTGGGTCATCGGGCAAGGATAGGGAAGGCGAATTGACCGACTGCCTTGCTCGATTAACTGGCCTTACCTTCGCCGGTGCCGGCGCATTCCTCAAGCGACTCAGACCTCGCCTGGTAGCTCTTGCGTGGGCCTGATCCGATCCGATGACGGTGAAACTGCCAGTAGATCTATGCCCAGGCAGGGTGCCCGGGGAACCGGAGGTGATGGAGGCCCGGGTCTGGACAGAATTACGCCGGCCCATGCGCGCGATTCCGGTTCTCGCCCGGGTGCTGGACACCTACGACACTTCGTATGCCCGCGAACTGGCGCTGTATTTGAGCTGGCTGGCCGTGGCGCTGGCCGACGCCGCGAGCCCGAAGCCGCGATCGGCGCAGCCTTGTGGATCACCGGAATCGACGACCACCCGCCACACGGCTCTGCGCGTATTCTGCTGGTTCTGGACAGAGCGCGGTGCTTGCGGCGAGAGGGGTTGGTGGTGCTTCTCGAACATCCAGAACGCGTGGGCCCCATGCCGGAGCACGCCACGGTCAAAGATCTGATGATCCTGGCCACCAACGCAGCAGCCTCGCGCTACTTCACCGAGGAACAGGCCCGCGTCATGTGCGCGGCTGTCGTGCGGATCACAAATCCGGTTATTTCGACCCGGCGTCGGTAGCCGTCACGTCGGCGCTCAACACGGCTCGCGCCGGCGGCGATGTGTGCGTCGGCCTGGACGTCCTGGTCAGTGTGCTCGACTCCTTCGCTGAGCGCCACGGCCTGCTTTCCGAGGATGAGATTCTTGCTCGCGAGCTCGGCTATGTCCGCGTCCCGGACGAATTCGGCCGCGAACTCGGTCA
Source organism: Nonomuraea guangzhouensis (assembly GCF_019396345.1). Taxonomy (GTDB): domain Bacteria; phylum Actinomycetota; class Actinomycetes; order Streptosporangiales; family Streptosporangiaceae; genus Nonomuraea; species Nonomuraea guangzhouensis. The sequence goes on from NZ_JAHKRM010000014.1 coordinate 195,927, forward strand.
CCCGTCTCCGATGATGTCTTCACTGTCGATCTGCGGGTTGCCTCCAAGCCGGGCCGATGAGGCCGGCCGTCGGTGACGGCGACACCGGCGAGCTGGCACGACAGCACGCGCCCCTGCGGAGGGTGTCCGCCGCTCGCCGCTCCGCGTCATGGTCACAGGAGCAGGCCGAACAGCCGGGTCATGCGCTGCCAATGCTCGCTGGAGGGGTTCTTGAGGTCGGGTTCGACGATCTTGAGCGCGCGGGCGAGCGCCATGGACAGCCCGCCGGCCACGGCCGGCAGCCGGGCCTCGGCGTCTACGCTGAGCGACAGGTCGAGCGGTGGCAGCGCGGTGAGCTGCTCCAGGATCGGCGATAGCTCCAGCTCCTCGTCCAGGTCTCGGAAGTCGTGCATGTTCTCCTGCAGGCCCTTGGTGATGGGCAGGTCCCATGGCTGGATGATGTCGCGCCTGTTCTCCTTGGCCGCGGCCTCGGCGACGACGAGCATGTCGTACAGCTTCTGGTTGACGAAGTCGTTGAAGCGCTTGAGGTCGTTCTTGTCCACGTTGAGTCCCGCGGCGGTGCGGAAGAAGCGCTCGAACCTGGAGTGTGCCATAACCGGCATGTCGATCACCGTCTTCTCTGTCGATTTCCTGTGGTGGTGAACCTTTCGTGCACCAGGCGCACGGCCATGGCGCCCTCTCCCACCGCGGAGGCGACCCGCTTGACCGATCCGCTGCGGACGTCGCCCGCGGCGAAGACGCCCAGGTGGTCGGTCTCCAGGGGAAGCGGTGCATTCCAGGTGGTGGATTGTCCCGTGATGATGAAGCCGCGGTCGTCGAGCGGCACGGCGCCCTCCAGCCATTTGGTGTGCGGGTCGGCGCCGATGAAGACGAACATCGCCCTGGTTGCGATCTCCAGGGACTTCCCCGTGCGCTTGTTGCGGACGCGGACACTTTTCAGCGTGCCGTCGCCGATGAGCTCGTATACCTCGGTGTTGTGCATGATCTCGATGCCGGGCGTGCGGTCGAGCTCGTCGGCGAGGTAGTGGGACATGCTGGCGCGCACGTCGTCACCGCGTACGATCATGCGCACCGATGACGCGTTCCTGGCCAGGTAGAGGGCCGCCTGACCGGCGGAGTTGCCGCCGCCGACGATGACCACCGGCGAGTGGCTGCACATGCGCAGCTCGAATGGGGTGGCCGCGTAATAGACGCCCGATCCCTCGTACTTCTCCAGCTCGGGGACCTCCAGCCGCCGGTAGCGGGCGCCGGTGGCGATGATCACGGCGTGGCCCTTGACGGTGCTGCCGTCCGCGACGACGACGCCGTAGAAGCCGTCGTCCGGCTGCAGGCCGGTCGCCTCGGCCGGGACGGTCAGCACCGCGCCGAACTTCCGCGCCTGGATGATGGCGCGCTCGGCCAGCTCGGCGCCCGAGATGCCGGCGGGGAAGCCGAGGTAGTTCTCGATGCGGGAGGAGGTGCCAGCTTGGCCGCCGGCGGCCACGGCGTCGAGCACGATGGTCGTCAGCCCTTCCGAGGCCCCGTACACGGCGGCGGCCAGGCCCGCGGGGCCCGCGCCCACGACGACCAGGTCGCTGACCCCGTCGCTGGGCATCGGGGCGGGCAGGCCGATCGCTTTCGCCAGGTCGGCGACGGTTGGGTTGCGCAGGACCTTGTCGCCGCGCCAGATCACGACCGGGGTGTTCTCGGGCGGGATACGCAGCTCGCGCAGCAGCGCGTCCGCCTCCTCGTCCTCCTCCAGGTCGATCCACCGGTGCGGCACCCTGTTGCGGGCGGCGAACTCGCGCAGCCGCCGGCAGTCCGCCGAATAGCGGGAGCCGATGATGCGGAAGCCGGTGCCCAGCCCGATCAGCAGGGACCGCCGGGCCAGGTAGGCCCGCAGGATGAGGTCGCCGAGCGTCTGGTCGCGCGCCACCAGCGCGCGTACCTCCTCGGCCGGCACGGCCAGCACCTCGCCCGGCTCCTGGACGATGGCGGTCAGGAATCCCGCCTGGCCGGTGAGCAGGCTGAGCTCGCCGAGGAACCGGCCCGGGCCGTGGACGGCGATCGTCCGCTCGTCCGGGCCGTGCCCCTCGACCATGGCTACCTTGCCGGTCAGCACGACGATGAACTCCGTGGTGGGCTCCCCCTCACGGAACAGGACGTCGCCTCCCGACACGGTCCGGCGCTCGCCGCGGGGGGAGAGCTCGGCGAGCTGCGCCTCGCTCAGCCGGGGATAGGCGCCGTACAAGTCCGGCGTCTCGGGTACCGGCGGTTCGGGTGGCGGCGTCATGCGTGCGCCTTGACCGCGTCCTCGACCCATCTGCGCAGCTCGTGGGCGGGCGCGGCGCCCGCCCGCTGGGCGACGACCTCGCCGCGGACCATCATCATGAGCGTCGGGATGTGCTTGATCGTGAAGCGCTCGGACAGGTGTGGCGACCGGTCCACGTTGACTTTGACGAGTTTGACGCGGCCGGCCATGTCCTGGGAGACCTGTTCGAGCGCGGGCGTGACCATCCGGCACGGCCCGCACCAGTCCGCCCAGAAGTCGACGATGACCGGTAGCGCCGATCGCTCGGCGACTTCGGCGAACGTGTCGTCGCCCGCCTCGGCGGTCCACGGCAGCGGCTGATGGCAGTTCCCGCACTGGGGGGCGCCGTCGGCCGCGGCCGGGACCCTGTTCCGTTTGCCGCAGTTCGGGCAGGCGAGGGTGGTCGAGATCATGTCAGCTCCCCGGTCCGGTGAAGGTGACGCTCAGCTCGCCGTGGTCGACGTCGACCATCACGGTCGAGCCGTCGGGAGCGTCGCCGGCCAGCAGCGCCCGCCCGATCCTGGTCTCGACCTCGCGGGCGATGAACCGGCGCAGCGGCCGGGCCCCGTACACGGGGTCATAGCCCTGGTTGGCGATGAGCTTGAGCGCCTGGTCGGTGACCCGCAGCGTGAGCCGCCGGTCGGCCAGCCGCTGCCTGACGTCGTTGAACATCAGGTCCACGATCCGTTCGATCTGGGACTCGGTCAGCGGCTTGAACAGCACGATGTCGTCGACCCTGTTGAGGAACTCCGGCCGGAAGTGCGTGCGCAGCTCGTTCATGACCCGGTCGCGGGCTTCCGGCTTGATCTCGCCGTCGGAGGTGACCCCGTCGAGCAGGTACTGCGAGCCGATGTTCGAGGTCATGATGATCACGGCGTTGCGGAAGTCGACCGTGCGGCCCTGCGCGTCCGTCAGCCGCCCGTCGTCCAGGACCTGCAGGAACGTGTTGAACACGTCCGCGTGCGCCTTCTCCACCTCGTCGAAGAGGACCACCGAGTACGGCTTTCGCCGCACCGCCTCGGTGAGCTGGCCGCCCTCCTCGTACCCGATGTAGCCGGGAGGGGCGCCGACCAGGCGGCTGACCGTGTGCCGCTCCTGGTATTCGCTCATGTCGATGCGGACCATGTTGTCCTCGGTGTCGAACAGCGTGGCGGCGAGCGTCCTGGCCAGCTCGGTCTTGCCGACGCCGGTCGGTCCGAGGAACAGGAACGACCCGACGGGCCGCCGCGGATCCTTGATGCCGGAACGGGCGCGGATGACCGCGTCGGCCACCAGCCGCACGGCCTCCTCCTGGCCGATGACCCGCTCGTGCAGGGTCTCGTCCAGGCGCAGCAGCTTCTCGCGCTCGCCCTCCTTCAGGCGGGTGACCGGGATGCCGGTCCAGCGGGAGACGATGTCGGCGATCTCGTCCTCGGTGACGACCTCGCGCAGCAGCCTGCGGCCGCTCTGGCGCAGGGTCAGCTGCTCCTCCTCCGCCTGCAGGCGGCGTTCCAGCTCGGGCATCTTGCCGTGGCGCAGCTCGGCGGCGCGGTTGAGGTCGTAGTCGCGTTCGGCCTGCTCGGCCTCCCGGCGCACGGCCTCCAGCTCCTGGCGCAGGGCCTGGACCTTACGCAGGGCATGCCGCTCGGACTCCCATTGCGCCCGCATGGCGTCGGCCTCGGCGTGCAGGTCGGCCAGCTCCTTGCGCAGGTCGGCGAGGCGGGCCTTGCTGGCAGGGTCGTCCTCCTTGGCGAGCGCGGCCTCCTCGATCTCCAGCCGCATCACCCGCCGGGTGAGTTCGTCGAGCTCGGCGGGCATGGAGTCGATCTCCGTACGGATCATCGCGCAGGCCTCGTCGACCAGGTCGATGGCCTTGTCCGGGAGGAACCGGTCGGAGATGTAGCGGTGGCTCAGCGTCACCGCGGCGACGATGGCGCTGTCCTGGATCTTCACGCCGTGGAAGATCTCCAGCCGCTCGCGCAGCCCCCGGAGGATCGATATCGCGTCCTCTTCGGACGGCTCGTCCACCAGGACGGGCTGGAACCTGCGCTCCAGGGCCGCGTCCTTCTCGATGTGCAGGCGGTACTCCTGGACCGTGGTCGCGCCGATCATGTGCAGTTCGCCGCGGGCGAGCATCGGCTTGAGCATGTTGCCCGCGTCCATGGCGCCTTCGGTCGCCCCGGCTCCGACCACGGTGTGCAGCTCGTCCACGAACAGCAGGATCTGTCCCTGGGCAGCCGTGACTTCGTTCAGCACGGCCTTCAGGCGTTCCTCGAACTCGCCGCGGTACTTGGCGCCGGCCACGAGCGCGCCCATGTCCAGGCTGAAGACGGTCTTGTCGCGCAGCCCCTCGGGGACGTCCGCGTTCGTGATCCGCTGGGCGAGCCCTTCCACGATGGCGGTCTTGCCGACGCCGGGGTCGCCGATCAGCACCGGGTTGTTCTTGGTCTTGCGGGACAGGATCTGGATCACCCGGCGGATCTCCGTGTCGCGGCCGATCACCGGGTCCAGCTTGCCCGCCCGGGCCTCGCTCACCAGGTCGCGGCCGTACTTCTCCAGCGCCTCGTAGGCGACCTCCGGCATGGCCGAGGTGACGCGCTGGTTGCCCCGGATGGCGGTCAGCGCCTCCAGGAACCGGTCCCTGGTGAGCCCTTGCTGTTGCAGCAGCCGGCCCGAGGGTGTGCCGGCGCCCTCCTCGATCAGGGCCAGCAGCAGGTGCTCGACCGAGACGTAGTCGTCCTTGAGCCGTTTCGCCTCCCGCTCGGCGGTGTCCAGCAGCCGCGACAGCCGCTGCGTGACGTAGACCTGTCCGGGTTGCGCGCCCGGGCCGCTGACCTTGGGACGGCGTTCCAGCTCGTGCTCCAGGTCCCCGCGCAGGGCCTCCGGGTCGGCTCCGGCGTTCTGCACGAGCCGGGGGGCCAGCCCGTCCGGCTGTTCGAGCAGGGCCAGCAGCAGGTGCTCGGCGTCGATCTCGGTATGCCCGTAGCGCAGCGCCTTCGTCTGGGCGCCGTGCAGGGCCTCCTGCGACTTCTGCGTCATACTGTTCGGGTCCACTCCAGTCCCCCTAGTGTCGTGAGGCGTGCGTACGCAGGGAGCTCTCCAGCGCCTCGATCCGGTCGAGCAGGTCGGTCACCAGCCCGATCGCGGCATAGTTGATCGACAGGCCCTCGTGCAGCCGCCGGATGCGGGCGGCCGCGGCGACCTGGGAGAGCGGGAAGCAGAGCTCTCCCCTGGCGTCCCTGACCGGTTCCAGCAAGCCGAGCACCACCAGGCGGCGGATGGTCTCCGGGTGCAGCCCGGTGACCCGCGCATAGGAGTCCAGGCCCAGCCGTGTCGGGCGGACGATCGCGTACGTCGTCATGAGCCCCTCCTCGGGTTGAACCGGGACGTGGCGGCGAGCTGTTCGAACAGGCGCCGCTCCTCCTCGGTGAGCTTGGCCGGCACCACGATCCGCACCTCGGCGAACAGGTCGCCGGGCTTGCCGCGGGGGTTGGGCATGCCGCGCCCGCGCAGCCGCAGGCGGCGCCCGGTCGAGGTGCCCGGCGGCACTTTCAGCTTGGCCTCGCCGCCCGGCGTGTCGATGGCGACCGTGGCGCCCAGCGCGGCCTCCCAGGGGGCCAGCGGCAGGTAGGTGTGCAGGTCGCGGCCCTCGACGCGGTAGCGGGGATGCTCGGCGATCCGGACGATGAGGTAGAGGTCGCCCGGCTGGGCGCCTTGGCTCCCCTGGCCTCCCTGGCCGGCCAGCCTGATGCGCTGGCCGTCCGTCACCCCGGGCGGGATCGTGACGTCCAGCCGCCGCCCTCCGCCCAGCGTGATCGTCCGGCCCCCGCCGTGGTAGGCCTCCTCGACCGGGATTGTCAGCTCGGCTTCCTGGTCCGCGCCCTGCACCGGCCCCCAGGAGCGCCTGCCCCGGCCGTCGAACATGCCGCCGAGCAGGTCCTCGAAGTCGATACCTCCGGCGCCGGTCCCGAAGTCGTCGCTCGTGCGCCATTGGCCACCTCCGCCACGTGCTCCGGCTCCGGCTCCGGCTCCGGCTCCGGCTCCGGAGCGGGCACGAGCGCGGGAACGGGCCCTGGCGTACTGCTCGGGGTCGACGTCGGGCGGCACCTGGCGGAAGTCGTGCCCGAACGCGTCGTACTTGCGGCGCCTTTCGGGATCCGAGAGCACGGAGTACGCCTCCGAGATCTCCTTGAAGGTGTCCTCCGCCCCCGGATCCTTGTTGACGTCCGGATGGTATTTGCGGACCAGTTTGCGGTAGGCCCGCTGGATCTCGTCCTGGTCGGCACTACGGCCGACTCCGAGCACTTCGTAGAAGTCGCGTCGGTCGGCCATCACTCCGCCTTCTTGGCTACCACCACCACCGCCGGGCGCAGTTGCCGCTGGTCGTCGCCGTAGCCGGGCTGCAGCACCTCCACGACGGTGCCGGGTGCGACGTCGTCGCGTTCGACGGTCGAGACCGCCTCGTGGTGCTGGGGATCGAACGGTACGCCGGTCTGGTCCCGGCGGCGGTAGCCGAGGCGGTTCAGCGTGGCGACCGCCTGGTCGCGCACCGCGCGCACCCCCTGGATGAGCGGATTGGCGTCGCTGTCCCCATCGGCGGCGCTCAGCGCGCGCTCCAGGTTGTCCAGGACGGGCAGCCACTGGGCGGCCACCTTGTCCCGCTCCTCGACCCGGAGCCGCTCGGTGTCCCGGGCGATGCGCTTGCGGACGTTGTCCAGCTCGGCGACCGCACGCAGCCACCGGTCCTCCAGCTCCGCCAGCTTCGCCTCCGCTTCCGCGAGCGGCTCGGCCTCGTCGGTGCCGGCCTGAACCGCCCGCGCACCATCCTGGTCCGTACGCTCTTCGTGGCCGTTCATGTCACTCCGTGTCAGAGGTGGTGAACTCGGCGTCGATCACGTCGTCGTCGGCCGGGCCGCCCGAAGCGCTCTCCGACCTGCCCTGCGGGGGCACGTTGGCCGACTGGCTGGTCTGCAGCGCCTGGTTGACCTGCTGGAGTTCGCCGCTGAGGCCGCGCAGCCGGTCGATCGGCGCCTCCTGCTTGATCGCCTCGCGGGCGTCGTGGACGAGCTGTTCGGCACGCGCCTTCTCGTGGACGGGGACACCGTCGCCGAGCTCTTGCAGGCGGCGTTCCACCTGGTAGGCGACCGAGTCCAGCTCGTTACGGACTTCGATCATCTGCCGCAGCCGGAGGTCCTCGTCGCGGTGCTGCTCGGCGTCCTGGATCATCCGCTCGATCTCCTGCTTGTCCAGCGTGGAGGTCTCGCTGATGGTGACCTTCTGCTCGGCGCCGGTGTCCTTGTCGCGGGCGGTGACGTTGAGGATGCCGTTGGCGTCGATGTCGAAGGTGACCTCGATCTGCGGCTCTCCCCGCGGCGCGGGCCGGATGTTCTCCAGCCGGAAGCGCCCGAGCACCCGGTTGTCGGCCGCCCGCTCCCGCTCCCCCTGAAGGATCACGATGTCGACGGCATTCTGGTTGTCGTCGGCCGTGCTGAAAGTCTCGGTCCGGCGGGCCGGGATCGTCGTGTTGCGTTCGATGACCTTCGTCATGACGCCGCCGAGCGTCTCGACGCCCAGCGACAGGGGCGTGACGTCGAGCAGGACGACGTCCTCGACCTCGCCCTTGAGGATGCCCGCCTGGATCGCCGCGCCGATGGCCACGACCTCGTCCGGGTTCACCGTCATGTTGGGGTCCTTGCCGCCGGTCAGCCTGCGTACGAGGTTCTGCACGGCGGGCATGCGGGTCGACCCGCCGACGAGGATCACCTCGTCGATGTCCGACGGCCTGAGCTTGGCGTCCTCCATCGCCTGCTCCACGGGATGGACACAGCGCTCGACCAGGTCGGCGGTGATCTGCTCGAACGTGGAGCGCATGAGAGTGGTGTTGAGGTGCTTCGGCCCCGCGGCGTCCGCCGTGATGAACGGCAGACTGATCGTGGTCTGCGTCACCTCCGACAGCTCGACCTTGGCCTTCTCCGCCGCCTCGAACAGCCGCTGCAGGGCCTGCGGGTCCTTGCGCAGGTCGATGCCCTGCTCCTTCTGGAACTCATCGGCCAAATGGTCGACGATCCTGCGGTCGAAGTCGTCCCCGCCGAGGTGCCCGTCGCCGGAGGTCGAACGTACCTCGACGACCCCCTCACCGATGTCCAGGACGCTGACGTCGAACGTGCCGCCACCCAGGTCGAAGACCAGCACGGTCTCATTTCCCTTCTTGTCCAGCCCGTACGCCAGAGCCGCGGCGGTCGGCTCGTTGATGATCCGCAGGACCTCCAGTCCCGCGATACGCCCTGCGTCCTTGGTCGCCTGGCGCTGGGCGTCGTTGAAGTAGGCCGGGACGGTGATGACGGCCTCGGTCACCTTCTCGCCGAGATACTTCGCGGCGTCCGCGGCCAGCTTGCGCAGCACGAGGGCCGAGACCTCCTCGGGCGCGTACTGCTTGCCCTTGACGTCGAAGCGGACGCTGCCGTCGGGCCCCTCCGCCACGTCGAAGGAGACGGCGTTGATCTCGCTCTTGACCTCGTCGAATCGGCGGCCGATGAAGCGCTTGGCCGAGTAGATCGTCCCTTTCGGGTTGAGGATGGCCTGACGACGGGCGAGCTGGCCCACGAGCCGCTCACCCTGGTCGGTGAACGCGACCACCGACGGCGTCGTACGGGCGCCCTCCGCGTTCGGTATCACCGTCGGATGCCCGTCCTCCGTGGCGGCGATCACCGAGTTGGTCGTGCCGAGGTCGATGCCTACTGCCTTCGCCATTGCGGCTCCCCCTAGCGATTGATGCTTTCGAGCGATTCACGCGCCCGGGGGCGCGCTCTCCGACTCGACGAGGACTTGGTGCTCGTCGGCCACCAAGCCGCTCTCCGAGACGAAGTCCCGCCGGCCGCCCGTCAGCGCATGCGCGATCAGTCCGTAGACCCACACCATTTGAAGCTTTCGCGGGAGCTGCCGCGTCACATCCCCCATACGTGTAGTTCTGGCGCTCACGCGTCAGTCGCCGGGCTCGTCGCGCCCCCGGATCGTCACGAGGCGGGTGAGTTCGACGCGGGAGTTGATCTGCAGCTTGCGGTAGACGTGCCGAAGGTGGAAGGCGACCGTGTGCGCGCTGATGAACATCTGCTCCGCCACCTCCCGGTTGGACCATCCGTCGGCGACCAGGAGCGAGACGTTGAGCTCGGTCTCGGTGAGGCTGCCCCAGCCGCAGACGGGCCGGTCGGCGTAGCTCCAGTGGCGGTGGCGCACGCCCATGCCGCGCAGCCGCTTGCGGACGCGGGCCGAATCCCGGACGGATCCGATCTCGTGGTAGATCGCGAGCGCGCGGTCGAGGCTTCCCACCGCGTCGTCGTGCCGCCCGTCGGCGGCCAGCAGGACGCCGAGGTCCTCCGTGGCCGAGGCCTTCCCCCACATGTCGTCGGAGCGCGCGGCGGCCTGGGTCAGCGCATCGCGGTCGCCGTCGAGCAGGCCGCGCGCGTGCGCGGCGGACGCGGTCAGGGCGAGCACACCCGGGTTGACGGCCTCCAGTTCCTCTGCGGTGGCAACGATCGTCTTGGCCACCTCGCGGTCGTCCACGGCGAGGGCGACGCGGACCAGCCAGGCGCTCGCGGTGGGGTTGACGGCAAGCGTCGAGCGTTGCCGTTCGAGCAGGCCGGCCAGCAGGGGCATCGCCGCCAGCGGCCCATCGCTCGCCTCCGTGATCTGGGCCGTCAGCAGGGCGTGGCCGGGCGAGTCGCCGTCCAGGCCGGCCATGTGCCGAGCGGCCGCCCGCAGGTCGCCGCGCCGCAGCGTGACCGTGGCCAGGACGGCGGTGGCCACTGCGGCGGGCAGGGGCGTGGCCCGGTCAGCGGCAAGGCTCAGCGCCCGCTCGGCCTCGCTCGCGGCGCCGTCCAGCCGCCCTTCGAGTAGCTCGGAGCGCGCCACGAGAGCGGAGATGTCGGCCTCCCAGGCGTGGTGGCCGTGGGCGGACATGTCCTCGCGCGCGTCCTCGACGAGCAGCCGCGCCTCGTCCAGCCGGTGGAAGTCGGTGAGCATCGCGGCGGAGGCCAGCCGGGCGTCGTACGGATGCACGGCCGAAACGTTCGCGCCGGTCAGCTGCCTGGCGTCGGCGGCCAGCGCCAGCGCGTCGGTCAGGCGGCCCTCGTCCCGCTCCGTCTCCGCCAGCGCGATCAGGGCCGCCGCTGTGAGCACCGCGCCGTGCCGGCATCCTCCCTCGACGACCTCTTGCGCGTACGCGCGGACGGACGCCCCGTCGCTGCGCAGGCGCGTCATGGTGGAGAGGCGCACAAGCAGTGCCCGGTCGCGTATGTGGCCGGGAAGGTCGGGCACGGCCAGCACCGTCTCGGCCTCCCGCATGGCCTCCTCGAGGCTGCCGGTCAGGTACATAACATCCGAAAGCACGCAGCGCAGCTCGGCCAAGCTGTGCGTCGAAGCGTGCGCGAAGGAGTTCTCGGCCAGGCCGCCGCGGACCAACTGCTCGGCCTCCCGCAGCCTCCCCTCGGCTATCGCGGTGTCGACGACCGCGACCAGGTCGACCTGACCCAGCAGTGCCAGCCGTACGGGCGGCGGGACCCGCTCGGCGACGACGAGCCTGACCAGTTCGTGGCGGAAGGCGAGATCGTGCGCGGTAGCGGCAAGGATGCCCGCTGCCATGGACTCCTTCACCGCGGGCAGCAGCGCGGCCGGTGTCGTGCCGAGCAGAGCCGCGGCCTGCTCGGGGTCGAACGACCGGCCGAGCACGGCGGCCGTCTCCACCAGGTTCCTGGCGACTGTGCTCAGGCCGTCGATCCAGTGCCGTACCACTCTGATGAACCGGTCGGGGACGCGCAGGGCGATGCCGTCGAGGACCTGGCCCTCGTCGACCTGGCCTTCGTCGCGCAGGCCGGTGAGCAGCGCGATGATCAGCAGCGGGTTGCCACCCGCCGCGTCCACCAGGGCCAGTGTCTCCGGATCCGGCTCGACTCCGAGCGTGTCTGTGGCCAGGGCGACGGCCGCAGACGGGGACAGCGACGAGAGCCGCACCCGGCCGGCCCCGTGTCGCTCCAGCAGGTCAAACAGGGAGGCGGACTGGTCCTGTTCGCTGGCGGTTGAGCGGCTCAGCAGCCACCCGATCGGCTGGAGTTCGAGCAGGCCGTGGAGGGTGCGCAGGGCGACCAGCGTCGCCGGGTCGGCCCACTGCAGGTCGTCGAGCACTGCCAGGACCGGAGCCGTGGCCCGTTCCTCGAAGCCCGTTCGCAACGCTTCCAGCGCCCGCGAGCCCGGGTCGAGCCGCAGGTCCAGGGTCTCGAACAGGATGCCACACGGCACCAGCTCGCCCAGTTCCTCCGGCGCGCCCCGGAGCACGGCGATGCCGCGCTCGCCGGCGGTGGCTGCGGACTCGTCGAGCAGCCGGGTCTTGCCGGTCCCTGGCTCTCCGTCCACCAGCAGGGTCGCGGCCTTGCCCGCCTGAACGGAGTCGAGCAGGCCGGCCACCTCATGCCATTCCAGTTCGCGTTCCCGCATGTCAGACCTCCTGCCCGCCGGGGAATGGTGAAGCCCATGCTCCTGCAGATCTTTCGCGCCACTGCACGTCTCGGGGATGTGGCCGGGGAGCAGCCGGGAGAAGAGTTGAGGTGATGCCCGGAAAGGAGTCGGCGAAATGGCAGAAACCGGCTACGCGCCGTTCAACCGGACAGTGGACAAGACCAACCGCGTCCTGCACGAGATCGAGGAGGCCTGCGGCTGGCCCTCGGAGCGGCGCAACCATTCCTACGGCGCGCTGCGCGCCGTGCTGCACGCGCTGCGTGACAGGCTGACGGTGGAGGCGAGTGCCCACCTGGCCGCCCAGCTTCCGCTGCTGTTGCGAGGCGTCTACTTCGACGGCTGGCGGCCGAGCAGCGTCCCGGTGAAGGCGAACCGCGAGCAGTTCCTCGACCGCATAGGCGCCGAGATGGCCTTCGACCACGACGGGAGTACGGAGGAGATGGTCAGGACGGTCCTGGAGGTGCTCAAGCGTCACATCAGCGAAGGCGAGTGGGAGGACGTGAAGGCCGGGATGCCGAAGGAACTCGCCTCCATGTTCCCGTAGCGACATGTCAGCTCCTCCTCCGGCTGCTTTCGCGGAGGGCGCGGAGGAGTCGCAGCGGCAGGAGGCCCACCAGGGGAGCTCGCTTGCCGAGATCGTCGCGGTCCTCCTTGTCGAAGGCGCGGGCGTAGCGGCCGGCGTCCCGGGCGCTCGCGTAGCGCTTGGCGCCGCCTGCTCCGCAGCCGCGCTGACAATGCCAGCGCATCGTCTCCCCCTCGTCCTCGAAGCGGAAACGATGCCCGAAAATCCGACAAAGAAGCATCAAAACGACCTTACTGCCGACATCCCTCCGGAGCACCGCTGAAGGACGTTCCGTGAAGGAGCTTTGACCATGACCACAGAAGGCATTGGCGTCATCCGGACCAACATCCCGGCCCGGCTGGATCGGCTGCCCTGGTCCCGATTCCACTGGAGAGTGGTGCTGGGCCTGGGAACGGTGTGGATCCTCGACGGGCTGGAGGTGACCATCGTCGGCGCTGTCGCCTCCCGCATGACGGAGCGCGGCAGCGGCATCGCCGTCAACAGTGCCGACATCGGCACTGCGGCGGCCGTCTACGTCGCCGGCGCGTGCGTAGGAGCTCTGCTGTTCGGGCAGCTCACGGACCGGCTTGGCCGCAAGAAGATGTTCATGTTCACGCTGGGCCTCTACATGGCCGCCACCGTGGCCACCACCTTCGCGTTCGCGCCCTGGTACCTGTTCCTCATGCGCTTCCTGACCGGGATGGGCATCGGGGGCGAGTACGCGGCGATCAACTCGGCCATCGACGAGCTCATCCCGGCACGCAACCGGGGCCGGGTGGACCTGGCCATCAACGGTAGTTACTGGGTCGGGGCGGCCATCGGCAGCGTCGCCGCGCTGGCCTTCCTCAGCACCGCCCTCTTCCCGATGGACATCGGCTGGCGGCTGGCGTTCATCATCGGCGGTGTGCTCGGATTCGCCATCATGTTCACCCGTCGAAGCCTTCCCGAGAGTCCCCGCTGGCTGTTCATCCACGGCCACGCCGAGGAAGCCGAGCGCATCGTGGACCAGATCGAGGCTGAGATCGGCGGCGACCTGCCCCCGCCCAAGGGCGAGATCACGGTCAGGCAACGCGACGCCATCCCGTTCCGGGAGATCGCCAGGGTGGCCATGAAGCGCTACCCGCGCCGGGTGATCCTCGGCCTGGCCCTCTTCATCGGCCAGGCGTTCCTCTACAACGCCGTCACCTTCGACCTGGGCACGCTGCTGCACGGCTTCTTCGGCGTGACCTCCGGCAATATCCCGTACTTCATGGCCGTCTTCGCGCTCGGCAATTTCCTCGGGCCTCTCCTGCTGGGACGCTGGTTCGACACCGTCGGCCGGATACCCATGATCGCCGGAACCTACCTGGTCTCCGCCGCTCTGACTGGGCTGATCGCCATCCTGCTGCTCAACCAGGCATTGTCCACCAACTCATTCATGGCTCTGCTGGCCCTGACCTTCTTCGTCGCCTCCGCGGGAGCAGCCTCCGCCTACCTGACCGTCAGCGAGGTCTTCCCGATGGAGACGCGCGCGCTGGCCATCGCCTTGTTCTTCGCGGTCGGCACCGCGGTCGGCGGCATCACCGGACCGGCGCTGTTCGGCCAATTCATCCACAGCGGCAACATGAGCCTGGTCGCACTCGGATTCTTCATCGGCGCGGTCGCCATGGCCATCGGCGGCATCGCCGAATTGCTACTCGGCGTCCGCGCCGAACAGCAATCGCTGGAGAACATCGCTCGTCCGCTGACGGCGGAGGAGGCCGAGGCCCAACCCGCTGAGCACGCCGCCATGATCAAGGACGAGCGCGAGCGAGGCATGACCCGACAGGAAAAGCTCCGGGACCTGGAGCGCCGAGACCGCACCCGCCTGCGCCGCGAACACGACTCCACAGGCTCCCGCCGCTTCCGGCTGGGACCTGGTAGCACGTTCCCCTCTCCAGGCATGCTCGGAACCAGTGGGCCGACCAGCCGATTCACCGCCGTCTCCGACGAGCAGCTCGATCGGGAGATCGAGCTGCTCGTCCGCGCTCTGGAGGAAGACGGCCCGGCCGACCGGCAGACCCTCGCACTGCGCGTCCACGCCCGCGCATGGGGTCCCGGCCGGTTCCGCGTCGCCCTGCGCCAGACCATCCGAGAGGGACGTGCCCACCCACTGCCAGACGGCCGGTACGGCTCGCCGCAGAGGTAAACTCCGCACCTATCCGTCGCCGTACCTCGTCCCCGTCCCGGCCGGGGACATATTCCACGGCCGGTGGACGCTGGAGAGGGCTGACGGCGGGATCGGCCTGCCCTCATCCGGAAGCACTGGAGTCGCCGCGCCCGTCGGCGGACAAAGCGGGCCGTCGCTGCGACCAGCGCACCAGCGCTAGCGCCGCGACCAGCATCAAGGCGCTCCCTGCGTAGACGACCAGCTCCATGAGCTGCTGGCGGCTCGCCGCCAGATTCCCCGGGATCGTCAGCCGGACGACCACGGACAGGATGTGGCGGATGATCGCGATGATGCCCACGATGATGAACGGTTCGAGCTGCAGGCTGCCGCCCGCGAGGTGGGTCTGCACCGTCACGAAGATCTCCAGCACGATCAGCACAAGGAGCAGCTCCTCGAGGATGACGATGATCTTCTCAGTGCCGGACGCTCCTCCTTGGACGACCGTAAGGATCATCAGGGCCAGAATGCCGACGCCCAGGGCCAGCAGCGCGAACGACACTAGGTAGAGGATCCCGTGCTCGGCGGCGGCCAGCATGGCCAGCAGCCGCCTGTTCTCCGGCCTCTGGGCGACCTTGTGTACCGCGGCGTCGGCCGGAGACGGAGGTCCGGGCGCGCCTGATGTGTCCGGTGGGTTGTTCATGGGCTGTACCTGTGATCGTGCTGTGTGTGCCGGCGACCGTCGTACAGAGTGCCCATACCCCTGGTCCGGCACGCGCGAATCTCCCGGTCCGGTGCGGTGCCAGCCATCAACTGCCCAGCTCGGACACCCCGCTCGCGGCGCGGTAGACGGTCAGCGTCTCCTCGGGGGTGCGCACCCAGCCGGGCGATGTCGCCGGGATCGGCGGCGCGGACGACGGCCGCAATCGCAGCCAGCGCAAGGACGGCTGCAGCCGTCGTCCATCGGATCCACCGATCCGACGCTCTCGCCTGTGTAGGGAGCGCTTGCGGAAGCTCCGCCGACGCCAGAGCTGGGCCTGATCTGTGTGCCGTCGGCGGGCTCGACAGGAACCGCCATCGAGATCACGGTCCACTCAGGAAGGGCACGAATTTCCGGACTGAGCCTGAGCGGCCTGACGTTTTCACCGCGGCCTCGCTGCTCTGTGGCCTGGCGGGAAACCAGGAACTGCTGATTGCCGGGCGGTTCCTCCAGGGCATCGGCGGTGCCATGGCCAGCGCCGTGACCCTGGGCTTGATCGTGACGGTCTTCACCGAGCCGCGCGAACAGGCCAAGGCGATCGGCGTCATCGCCGGCGGTGTGCTCACCCAGGCTGGCCGGCTGGCATTCGATCTTCTTCATCAACGTCCCCATCGGGGTCGTCATCGTGGCCCTGGCCGTACACCTCTTCACGCCCGACCGCGGACTTGGCGCGGGAGCCGACCTGCTAGGCGCGTTCCTGGTCACCTCAGGCCTGATGCTGCTCGTATACACCATCAACAAGGCTGACGAACGTGGCTGGGGCTAATCCCTGTGAGACCACGGTCGCCGATCTCCCTGCCACGTCCGACGGCCTCTGAGGTGGGTGCAGAGAGGGCGCAGACGTCTGATGGGCTAGGAGAGCGGGGAGGAGCGATCTTGTCCTGTTCTGTCCCTTCTGATTGCGCTGACTTTCACGTAGCGCGGGATGCGGCTGATCCCCGTGAGCTGGAAGCCGTCCGGCATCATCACCCCCTGGCTGGTGAGTCGTGGCTGGGAGGACGGGCCTCGATCTGGGAGGCAGGCAACGACGTGATCCACAAGATCGTCTGTCAGGAAGGGCGCGGCCAACTCCGTGCCACCGTCGAGCAGTAGGTGTCGGACTCCGCCCGCGTGGAGCGTCTCCAGGAGCTCTCGATGATCGAGCTGGTGGGGGTCGGCAGGCAGTCGGATCATGCCCGATCCATGGCTGCGCGGCGTTGCCTCGTCCAGACGTCCATCGGCGTCCAGGACGGCATCGGCGATGAGGAGCAGGTCGCGCGCTGAAGGGATGCGCTGGAGCGCTCCGGCCTGTCCTTCGGAGGTCTCGACGTAGAGCCAGGTGAGGGCGGGGCGGCTCAGGGCCAGCGAGGTGTGCCATGGGCCGAGCACAAGTAGGGCTTCCTCGGAGAGTACGTCGGTTTCGACGCTAACCCCGGCCTTCAGCAGCTCGTTCACGCCACCGTCTCCTCTGGAGGTGGGGTCGATCAAGGCGATGACCACGCGGGCGATCCCGGCGTCGATCAGGAGCTGGCGGCAGGCGGGTGTGTGCCCGGCGTGGTTGCAGGGCTCCAGTGTCACCACGGCGGTTCCGCCTCTTGATGCGGGGCCGGCGGCCAGCAAGGCGTTCCCCTCGGCGTGGGCTTCGCCCTTGCGGGCGTGGTACCCCTCGCCGATCGGCTGGCCGGTCGCGTCGAGGATCACGCAGCCGACGGGCGGGTTGGGGCTCGTGGAGCCGAGTCCGTGGGCGGACAGGGCGATGGCCCGTCGCATGGCCTGGAGTTCGAGACTGGAGGCCATCAGCTTGCCACCGCGTCAGCGAGGGCCAGCCGGAACGCGGCCACGGAGGGGAGCCGGCGATGGATGCTCAACGAGCGCTCGACCGAGGTCAGCACGTTGATGATCCTCACCGAACCGGCAGCACGAGCGATGTCGAGAGCTTCCCCTGCGGTGGTGGCAGCGTGTTCGGGCTCTCCCTGGCCGGCATAAGCGGCAGCCATACCGGCCAGGGCCATTCCGCGGTCCCGTCGGTAAACCGCCGGCAAGGCAGGTAGGGCGCTCTCGTAGGTGGCGACCGCGCGGGCGGGCTGCTTGAGCTCCAGCCAGCAGTGGGCGCGCTGGATCTCGACGTAGGCGGGCGTGCAGAACGACCCGTGTCCGCCTCGGGCGTCGCCGTCATCGTGCACCGAGGAGGCCAGCGCGTGCGCCTGGTCCAGCTTCCGCTGGCAGGGTCGTTCCTCTTCGTCGAGTGCGTGTCCTTGGGCTTGTTGCTGGATGATCGCCGCTTGCATGGGCGCGGGCAGATCAGTCTGCCGGAGCGCGGAGGTGGCCAGGCCGAGTACGTCACCGGCGCGTCGGCCGCTCATCGCCTGCTGGCTGCCCCGGAACATGGTCCACGCGATCATCTGGTCATCGCCGATCTCGTAGGCCCAGGTCGCCGCCCGGTCGGTCCAGCGTTCGGCCTGCTCCATGTCTCCGGCGTCCTCATGCAGCCATGCCGCCGATTCGGCATACCGAGTCGCCAACCGGAGCACCTCGACGCGGTCGCTTCCGCGGGCGGGGACGAGCAGTTCCTCAAGGACGGTGATCTGCTCACAGACCGCCGGGATCGTGTGCCGAGGGCCCAGCAGGTTGTCGCGCTGCACCAGCAGGTGCCACTGCTCGCGTAGGTGATCCAGAACGTCGCCGAACTGCTTCCCAGCGGGTATCGAGGCCTGCGCGTTGCGCCGAAGCGGCGTCGCGTTCTTCGGGGCCTGGCCGCCGAACAGCTCAGGCTCGCTCATGTCGAGGGCCTTGCAGAGCAGCATGCGGTCGATGGCGTTGGGCTTGTAGGTCCCTGCCTCCCAGTAGCGGATGTTCCGGCACAGGCTCGCGGTCTGCGCGAGCGGCATGTCGTCCCCGGCGGCCTGGCGCATGCGCCGTACCAGGCCCTTCTGGCTGAGGAGCCGGTCCAGCCTGGCCTGGCGGAGCCGTATGGCCCACTCGGGCGTCACCTGATCATCCATCCGTATGCACCTCACCGCGAAGAGGGAGGGAAGGGGGCGGAAAGCCTTCCTCGTGCTTCCCTCAGTCTCCCCTCCCGCCACTGTGTCTCACCAGGCTGTGATGGATCTGTGCCTGTCCGGCGCCGGAGTCACGTTCCGGCCGGGCTGTTCGATTCGGGGACTCCTTATCACCCGACACCTGCCCTTGAAGCGGGCCAGGAAGGGGACATCAGTGACGACCATTTCCGGTAGCACGATCACCGAGTTGTTCGCCAGTGCGGTGAGACTGACCATCGACGGGGAGAAGGTCAGCCCGCGCGGCATGGACACGCGTGAGCTACTCGATGTGCGTCTGCTGCTCGGTGACCCTCGCGCGCGGCTGCTCTACGCTCCTCCTGGCCGTGTCTTGAACGCCGCATTCGCTGTCGCCGAGACCGTCTGGATTCTGTCCGGATCCGATGCGCCCTGGATCTACGAGTTCAACAGTCAACTCCGGCAGTACGCGGAGGACGACGGCATTTTACGAGGCGCCTACGGGCCGCGGATGCGCTGCTGGGACGGCCACGTCGACCAGCTCGCCCATGCGCTCGCCACCCTCCAGGGCGACCCCGACTCCCGACGGGCGGTCATTCAGCTCTACGACCCCGCCCGCGACGCCGGCGGGCATCGGGACGTGCCCTGCACTCTGGGCTACCGCTTCCATCTGCGCCAGGGGCGCCTGCACATGGCGACGACGATGCGGAGCCAGGACCTGTGGACCGGCCTGCCCTACGACATCTTCGCCGCCACCACCCTGCACGAGTTGATGGCCGGTTGGCTGGGTGCCGAGCTGGGCGACTATCACCACCATGTCGACTCCCTCCACTTGTACGAGCGCGACCTGGACAAGGCGGTCACTGTTCTCCAGCCGGATACGGCTGCCGGGAAGCTCCCCTCGCTGGAGACGCCGTGGGAGGGGTTCGACGCCCTACTGGCCGATGTCCGGTCAGGCCGGCGGGTCCACCACTCCGGCTGGGACACCATGGCCGCAGTCCTGGCCAGCTATCAGCAATGGAAGCGTGGCCACCGCGAAGTCGCGGTACGCAGTGCTGAGGGCATCGGTGGCCCGCTCGGCGAAGGGCTGCGGGCCTGGTACGCGGCTCTGCAGAGCCGGGGCGAGTCCGCGCCGTTGGCGCGGTGATTGCGATGCCGCCATATGTCGTATTGGGTCTGTGCTCCTACACGCACGACTCGGCCGCTGCCCTCTTGGTCGACGGTGAGCTGACCGGGTTTGTCGAGGAAGAACGTCTGTCCGGGGCCAAGCACACGCGCGCCTATCCCGAGCACGCGGTCGCCTGGCTGCTGAGCGAGGCGGGCATCACCGCCGACCAGGTGAACGAGGTCGCCTACAACTTCCACGGCCTCCACTACCTGCGGGCCGTTCCGACGGCCCTCGGCATGCTCACGAACCCCGCGACCCGTGAGCGTGCCTTGATGCGCGCGGCCAGCTTCGCCAAGGTCGGACTGCGCACCGTTCGCCGAGCCCAGGGGTTGAGCCGCCGGTTTCCACACGCTCGTATCCACCCACTGCTGCATCACCGAACTCACCAGATGTACGCCTTCGCCGCGTCCGGGTGGGAGAGCGCGGCCGTCCTGGTCGTGGACAGCCTCGGCGAGGCCCAGACCACCACGCTCGCGGTCGGACGCCAGCCCGAGCCGGGCCGACCGGTGTTGCACCCCCTTCACGCTCTGACCGATCCGGCCTCACTCGGCTACGCCTACGGCGCGGTCACCGAGCACCTGGGCTGGCGGCGCGGTGACGAGGAAGGCACCGTGATGGCGCTGGCCGCCCTGGGCGACCCGGCGCGCTTCCGTACCCTCTTCGCCCACGCGATCCCGATCACCGAGTCCGGGTTCGCCCTGAACCCGGACCACTTCGCGCCCAGAGTGCTCTCGTCGTCCCACACCCGCCTGACTCCCCGCTTCACCGCTGAGACCTGCCCACGCCGAGCCCCGGACGCGCCGATCACCGAGGCCCATCGGGACCTGGCCGCCGCGCTCCAGGAGCGCACGGAGCAGGTGATGCTGTATCTGGCCTGCCTGGCCAGGACACGTACCGGGATGAAGCGGGTGTGCCTCGGAGGAGGCGTCGCCACCAACTGCGTGTCCGTCGGCAAGATCATCGAGTCGGGGCTTTTCACGGAGGTGTTCGTGCCGCCCGCTCCGGGGGACGCCGGTACCGCGATCGGCGCAGCCGCCGCCGTACACCTGGAAGGAAACGCGAGCCCTCTGGCTGGCATCGCGGGCGCGTGTTACCTCGGCCCCTCCTTCCCCGACCATCCACTTGACCTCGCAGCCTGGCCGGGCCTGACGGCGCACCAGGTTCACGGCGATCCCGCCGAGTCCCTGGCGGAACACCTCGCCAACGGTCAGATCGTCGGCCTGTTCCAAGGGCGTGTCGAGGCAGGTCCTCGGGCGCTCGGCAACCGCTCTATCCTGGCCTCCCCGCTGATCCCTGGCGTGGTCGCGCGGCTCAACGACACGGTGAAGTTCCGAGAGCCATTCCGCCCGTTCGCGCCCATGGTGACGGCCGAGCGCGCCGCCGACTACTTCACCCTCGGCCAGGAGGCGCCGTTCATGTCGATGGCATCCGGCGTGACCGAGCTGGCCCGCGAGCAGATCCCCGCCGTCGTGCACGCCAACGACACCGCACGCGTGCAGACCGTCACCAAGGACGGCAACCCGTTCATGCATGACGTGCTGACCGCGTTCGCCCGCCATACCGGCGTTCCGGTCCTGATCAACACCTCCCTCAATGTCAAGGGTCGACCGATCTGCGGCACTCCGGACATGGCGCTGGACTGCCTGGCCAACAGCGGCCTGGACGCCCTGCTACTGGAAGGCCGGTGGATCACATCATGAAGATCGGCTACAGCTTCTGGGGCTTTCTAGGGTCGGGCATCACCGACACCCCGGACGGCGGGCGCAGCCACCGCCGCCCACTCATCGACGCCATCCAGGCCGCAGGCCACCAGGTGGTATTCCTCCAACCGGACCGTGACCTGGCCGAAGCCGGTGACCGCATCGCCGCCCCCTACCGGTTCGACTCGGGCCTGCCCGATGTCGACGTGCTGTTCACCGAATGGCGCTGGCCGATCCCCGGTCGCAACACCACCGCCTGCGGTGCCCAGGGGCACACCTGCGACCTGCATCGGCAAGCCGAACTCCTCGGCCACTACACCGATGGGCTCGGCCTGCCCACGATCATCTGGGACAAGGACCGCCAGCTCCCGGCGGGCGATCCGTTGCGCCGCCGCAGCGGCGTTGTGGTGTGCGATGCCGCAGTGTCACCCTCGCCGGGGGCCCGCTCGCTGCTGTTCCCGCTGGACGACGCCCTTCTGCATGCGGCAGACCCGGTAGCGCTTGCCGCTCAGGCTCGGCCGTTCCCGCTGAGCTACATCGGCAACCAGTACGACCGCGACGAGGCGTTCCACCGCTACTTCGCGCCCGCAGCGGCCCGCCTGCCGCACTGGGTGGCCGGCAAATGGCACGACACCCGCCGGTGGCCCCACGTCACCTTCGTCGGCAGGGTGCCGTTCCGCGAGGTATCCCGCATGTACGGCGAGAGCCTGGCCACGGTTCTGCTGCTGCCAGACCGGTATGCCGCCGTGGGCCAGATGACCCAGCGGATCTTCGAGGCGCTACTGGCCGGATGCCTGCCCCTCGCGCCCGCCACGATCGCCCACACAGAGCGGTTCGTCCCCGACGAGCTGATCGTCAATGACGGAGCCGAGGTGGTCACCGCGGTGCAGCGGCTGTGGTCCATCGCCGCAACCACCGAGCACGCCAACCTGATCGCGGCGTGCCTGGCCAAGCTGGAGATGTTCCGGCTCAGCCACCAACTGCAGACGTTGCAGGAGATCCTGGCCGAACTCGCCCCTCTCCGTCCCCAGACGATCGGGGCACGCCGATGAGCACCGCCCCGCGGGACCTCCTCGACCCACCTGCCATTGCACCGCTGGTCACGTCCGTCCCGGCTATCGTGGAGCGCCATGCAGATGAACCGAGTCGCCATCATCGGGTCAGGTGGGAGCGGCAAGTCCCACATAGCCTGCGAACTCGGCCAGCTGCTGGATGCGCCGGTCACCCATCTGGACGCGATCTACTTCGACGACGAGTGGAACCCGCTGCCTCCGGAGAAGTTCGAGGCCGCCCAGCAAGAGCTGGTCGCGGCACCGCGCTGGGTGATCGACGGCAACTACAACTCCTCGCTGCACGTCCGACTCCAGGCATGCGACACCGTGGTGATGATGGACGTGCCCACCTGGGCCGCCCTGTGGGGGATCTTCTCCCGCCAGGTCCGGCATGGCGCCGGCCAGCACAC
This sequence comes from Nonomuraea guangzhouensis, assembly GCF_019396345.1. GTDB lineage: Bacteria > Actinomycetota > Actinomycetes > Streptosporangiales > Streptosporangiaceae > Nonomuraea > Nonomuraea guangzhouensis. Next base: position 218,473 of record NZ_JAHKRM010000014.1, read on the forward strand.
CTCCGGCGTCTACAACCGCATCCACTGGGGCGTGCTCACCTACGTGGCCACCTACCGGAGACGCATGCGACCCAAAGTACTGGCGAAGATCAACGAGCTGGCCGTGGGCAAACGCGTGGTCTTCCTCACCGGCCGCGCCGAGACGCGCCGCTGGCTGGAACAGGTAGCCGCCAGCCGCTGACCCGCCCTAGCGGCATGGACGGGCGGCACCCGTGATGTCGGCAGGCAACGCTTTCACTCACCCAGTCGTCACGTCTGGTCTGTACCGGGACGGATCCCGCCTGGCCGCTCGTACTTCAGCGTTGCACCGGGCCAAGGTTCAGGGACGGCCCGTCGCCGAGGTCATCGCTGACCTGGCCGCCGACCAGTTGGCCGATCCACGGCAGGCGATCGTCGCCGACATCGGCTGTGGCCGCGGCACCAGCACACGGATTCTGGCGGAGCGTCTACGCCCGAAGCGACTCCTGGCCATCGACGCCTCAGCGTCGATGCTGGCCGCCGCCCGTGCCCAGATCCGATGTGCGCAGCTCGCCGACGCTTCCACGGCGATCACGTATGTCCGGGCAGACTTCCACCGGCTGCCGGTCGCGAACACCTCCTGCACCTTGGTAGTGGCCGCGTTCTGCCTCTACCACGCACCCGACCCACGTCTCGTCATATCCGAGATCGCCCGCATGCTCTCTCCGGACGGGATAGTCATCCTGGTCACCAAGTCCGCTGACAGCTACCGCTCCCTCGACCGCCTGGTCGCCGCCGCCGAGATAGACCCCCACGCGGAGCTGCGGCCGAGCCTGTACGAGACGGCGCACGGCGGCAACCTGGAGGCCCTCATCGCGCCGAGTCTGACGGTCGTCCACGTGGAGCACGAGGAGCACCGGTTCGCCTTCACCGGCTTGGACCACGTCGCCGCCTACCTGGCCACCAGCCCCAAGTACGAGCTGCCGCCCGGCATGGTCGCCAATCCGGACACGATCGCCACGGCGCTGCGCGCCCGAATCGAGGACGGGACGGTAGCGGCCACCTCCACCATCACATACCTGATCGCCACGCGAGGCGACATGCCATGACCCTCAACACCTTCAGCAAGCCGTACTCCACGCGCAAGGACCTCGAATGGGCCGTCGCCCACCACACATGGCTCGCTGAACACGCCAAGTCACTGCAACTGCCGCCCCTTGTGGCCGTGCACGCCAACCGCCTCGAACTGGGCTTCGTCGACGGCCGTCACGCAGTGGTCGCCGACGTGCCCACGGTAGCCGCCGCCCTCGGCCAGGCCCACGCCGACGTCTGGGCGAGCGACCTGCACCGCGCCCTGCTCACCCACGCGCACCCGATGTCCGGGGGACACGAACTGGCCGACTTCGCCTCGCCGCGGATGGCGGCGCTTCACAGGCGTTGCGAGGCCGGGTTAATCAGCGTGCGCCAGATGGCCGCCGTCCAACCGCTCCTGTCTCCGCACCCTGCCACGCCAGCCGCCTTCTACAAGGACACCAACCCACGCAACGTCCTCATCACCAGCGGCGGGCCGGTCATGGTGGACCTTGACGATCTCACCCTGGCTCCATTCGGCTACGACCTGGCCAAGCTACTGGTCGCCTTGGCCATGACCGACGGACCGCTCCCGCCTGAGACCTATACCGCTGCACTGAGCTGCTACAACCTGCCGCTCACCCATGCCGGGCTGCCATCTGTGCCCATCGACGAGTTCCTCGGATACGCGGAACTGCACCACCTGCTCACCCTGCCCTACCTCGGCAAGGGCGGCTACCGGCACCCATGGTCGACCGTCCGCCCCACTCCGGAGGATCTGAAGTGATCGTCACCGAACTGACCTTCGTCCGGCACGGCCAGGCCCAGTGCAACGTTAACGGTGTCGTCGGCGGACCCCGTACCTGCACGGGACTGACCGACCTCGGCCGCCAGCAGATGACCGTGACCGCCGCCCGCCTTGTCTCCGAGCATGAGGCCAACCCCTTCACCCACCTGTACTGCGGGCCTCGGCAGCGGCTTCGGGAGAGCGGCCGTATCCTCGCAGACGCCCTCGACCTGCCACTGATCATCAGCAACACGCTCGACGGCCCCGTACACGGAGAAGCCGACGGCAAGCCCTGGCACGAGGTGAAGACGGCCTTCCGAGGCGGCCCCCACGCCCACCCGGATCAGCCATGGGCGCCCGGCTCCGACACCTGGAACGGCTACCTCAAGCTCGCCGGCGAGGTCCTCGCCGACCTCATCCGCAACCACCAAGGGGCGCGCATCCTGTTCGCCGCTCACGGCGAAACCGTGCTCGCCACCCACACCCTGCTGCTCGACCTGCACCCCGGGCTGATGACCAGCTTCACCGTCGACCACGCCTCCATCACCCACTGGCAACTTCACCGCAACCGATTCGACGACGAACGCTGGATGCTGCTGCACCACAACAACACCGCCCATTTGACCGCGCTGGCCGGCTCGTGAACGCCGTCGAAAACGGTCTCATAGCCATGGCCCGCCGCCATCTCGGCTCCGTCACGCGGCTGCCACGCCTCGACCTTCCGCCGCACCTCATGCTCCTGGCCGCAGACGACGGCAACCGCTACATCCTCAAGCACCACGACAGCCCGGACCGGTTCCACGCCGAAGCCCGCGCCTATGCCACCTGGGTGCCATCCCTGGGCGAACACGCCCCGCACCTGGTCCACGCCGACCCCGACAGCCTGTCCCTGCTGCTGACCGTCCTGCCAGGACAACGCGCCGCACAGCTCCCGGAGGGTTCCTCCGCCGAACGACAGGCCCACCGCGCCGCGGGCCGCGTCCTCCGGCTGTTGCACCAAGCCTCACCCGACCCACACAGCAGCACCGGCGTGTCCGCCTACCTGGCTGAACGCATGCGCTGGTGGGCCGCCCGCGCCCAACTGGCCGCCCTCATCACCCCCTCCGACCTCCGCATCCTGCACGCCTGGGCCGACCAGATGACCGCCGAAACCCTCGAAACCACCGTCTGCCACCTGGACTACCAACCACGCAACTGGGTCGTCAGGACAACCGGCGAAGTCGGCGTCCTGGACTTCGAGCACACCCGCCTCGACGCCCGCATCCGCGACTTCAGCCGCCTCGAACACCGCTACTGGCTGCGCGCCCCTCACCTTCGCGCGGCGTTTCTGGACGGCTACGGCCGCTCTCTCGGCCCCTCCGAGCAGGAACTCTTGGAGCGCTTCGGCGCTCTGGAAGCCATCACCGCACTGGTACGCGGCCACGAAGCAGGCAACGCGGAGCTGCTCGCCCATGGCCGCATGCTCATCACCGATCTCCGCCGACCGCGAAGGACCACCATGACCGCCTCGGCCTTCTCGAACAACGCACCCACCATGCTTCCTCGCCGGGCCGTCGTCACCGGCGCAGCCGGATTCATCGGCTCACATCTATGCCAAGCGCTACTCGAACAGGGCGTGACCGTCATCGGCGTCGACCGCCGCGACCCCACCAAGAACTACGGCACCGCGCAGAACCTAGCTGACATCCGTGACCATTCCGGGTTCATCTTCGCCACCGGCGACCTGCGTACCTGCGCCATCGAGCCCCTACTGCTCGACGCCGACGTCGTCTTCCACCTGGCCGGCGTCCCGGGCGTCCAGCCATCATGGGGCGCAGACTTCGACGACTACGTCGCCTCCAACATCTCGGCCACCCAGCGGCTCATGCACGCGGTCACGAGGCTGCGCATCCCGCGGCTGGTAGTCGCGTCGTCCTCAAGCGTCTATGGCGCGACCGGTGGCCGGCCCAGCACTGAATCCGACCACCCGCGGCCCGCCTCCCCGTACGCGGTCACCAAGCTCGCGGAAGAACAACTGTGCCTCGCTCACGCGGCCCGATCCGACTGTGACACCACCGTGGTAGCCCTGCGGTACTTCACCGTCTACGGACCTCGCCAACGGGAAGACATGTTCGTCCAGCGGCTCCTTACCGCCGCCACGACCGGCCTGACCCTCCAGATCTACGGGGACGGCGAGCAGCGTCGCGACTTCACCTACATCGATGACGCCGTCGCCGCGACCATCGCGGCAGGGACCGTCTACCTGCCGAACAGCGTGATCAACGTCGGGGCCAGTGGCACCACGTGCCTGAACGATGCCGTCGACCTGGCCCGCCAGATCACCGGCCGGCCCATCAACGTCCGCTCAACCAGCGCGCGTAGCGGCGATGTCCCGGTCACCTGCGCGGACGTATCCACGGCGCATCGGCTGCTCGGCTGGACGCCGACCACCGATCTGCTCACCGGTATGACCGCGCAACTCGAATGGCTCACCGCCAATCGCAGCCGTTCGACCATTGCGGTAGAGACGGTCTAAGCCGAATTCCGGGGTGGTCATCGAAGCGGTCCGCCACCGATTCGACCATGCCAGCACGGGGACCTCCCAGCTGTACGCACTGCTTGACCGCGAGGTCGCTGACGCCGAGATCCGCGCCCTTCAGCAAGGGTCGCCAACGCTGACGGCTACGCCGCCCGAGACGCCGTAGCCACGACGCCTCGACGCGCCCGACCACCCCCACCGTGGTTGTGCACCAACCGCCCTGGCCCAACTGCGGCCCAGCCGCCCCGCATAGGCGGGCGGCGCGGCCGTGAGATGCCGATGCCGAGCGGCATCCCACGGCCACAATACGATCGAATACGCCAAAACAGGATTCCGAGACAATCGCCGGTACCGCCCTTGATCTGGGCCAGCATGTCGCCGTCCGAGCCGGAGTGGTCGCGCACCAACTGGCTCGACCGCCGACTTCCCAGAAGACGAAAGGGGATATCAACTCACGCAACGCCCTCTGAATCGGGGCCTATGGACCGTGTCGGATCGGTGAGTTGTTTGCGAAGGGTCTTGCCGCGCGCGATGACCTCATGGACCGTGAAACGGGATCAAGACAAGGAGAGCCGATCACCGTGAGCGGGCGCAAACGTAAGCCGACCATCACCGGGTTGATCAGCGAAGTCGTTGCTGATCAGCAGCGAGCCAAGCAGCAAACCGCGAAGATTGAACAGCAAGCTGCGGCCGCTTGGGCAAAGGAATCCGCCAAGAACGCGGCTCGGGAACAGCGTGAGCAGGCAGCACGCGATCGACAAGGTGCGCGGGAAAAGGAGCTCGCAGCCGCAACCGCAGAGGCAGACGCCATCACCCGGACTCTCCGGGCGCGGATCACCGAGCTGGAAACACTCCTGACCAGCACCCTGCACGAGGATCCGTACATCTCATTCGAGATGTTGAAACAACCTTGGCGAACCCCGGAATTCCGCCCTTCGCCGGAACTGACAACCCCAGCCCAGCCGCCGGACGAACGAGACTATGCTCCAGCTCCGTTGTCTGCCCTAGCAATGCTCTCCCCTGGTCGAAGGCGGGCGCACGTCCTGGCCGAGCAAGAAGGAAGAGAGCGCTTCCAGCGGGATGTCTCCGCGCACGCAGAACGCGAGCGCCAGCGCCATGCTCACCTGGAAGCCGCCCGTGCCCGGCATGAGCAGTCGCGCCGCCAGGACCACGTTCGGATCGAGCATCAGCACGAGGCGGTGGATCGCTGGGCTGCGGACTACGCCGAGGGTAAACGTAAGGCGGTCGCCGACTACTTCGTCCAGGTCTTGGGGTCCGGACGCTATCCAGCCGACTTCCCGACGAACGTGAAAGTGGCCTATCAGCCGGTCGAAGGCCGGCTGATGGTCGACATCGATCTTCCGTTGCTCGAGGCCATGCCGGAAGAGAAAGCGTGCGAATACCTCACCACTCGCAAAAGGCTGAAATACCAACTGCTCAGCCAGCAGGAACGGAACAGGCTGTACCACGAGGTCATCGGTCAGATGGCGTTGCGGACCATCCGGTCGGTCTTCGCCGCTGACCGCGAGCGCCGCCTACACGAGGCAGTCTGTAATGGCTACGTCGACACCATCAACACCGCCACAGGACAACAGGTCCACTGGTGCCTAATCAGCGTCGAGGTGACCCGCGAGGTGTTCGACGGGCTCGACCTGTCCCGCATCAAACCGTTGGATTGCCTGAGCTACCTGCACGCGAAAGTGTCGCGCACCCCGCACCAGTACCACCCAGTCCAGCCGATCATCGAGTACCCCTGGGACGACCTGCCCTATGCCGACGAAATAGACGCGGCAATCGACCTGGACACCACCCAGAACCTCCTCGATCTGGACGGTTTCGAGTTCGAGCGGCTCATGGTTCAGCTCTTCTCTGCTATCCCGGCATTCACCGAGGTCAAACCAACGCGCTCACGCGGAGACGGCGGCATCGACCTGGTCGCGATCAACACCACCGAGTTCATCGGCGGCCGCGTCGCCATCCAGGCCAAGCGATACGCGCCCCACCGCAAGGTAGGTGTCGACACAGTCCGGGAGATCATCGGCTCCATCACCGAACGCGACTTCAACAAGGCCATCGTGATCACGACGTCCAGCTTCACTCCCCAGGCTCACCAAGAGGCCACCCGGCTCGGCGTCGAGCTCTACGACGCCGAACGGCTCCTGTGGCTTCTCCGCCAGTACCTACATCGCGAGTTCACCATCGACAAACAAGGAACCGGTCGCTCGCCTTTCAACACGTCTCCCAGGCCCTAACGCCGCCTATGCATGTCGCAGGCACCGCTTCCCTTCATCGGCGACTGTCGATTGATGGTGGCAAGGGGCTTCTGGCGCGCGGTGGCCGAGAGGTACGCAAGTTGGTTCAAGCCGCTGACCGGCGCCACTCGCATCCAGATCGTGTCGTTGCTGGCCAACGCTCCAGCTCGGTTCAGTCCGTGGGGTTCACGAGCAAAGATGACTCGCTCAGCGAATAATCTGGTGCGAAGTGACTGACGTCCATGGTGGCGGGACGTCCCGTCTGTAGCACTCCTCTTGCCACGACCCGTGTCCGGCTTCCGTGGTAGCGGACTGCCTGTTGATAGGTCTCCTCGTCGAGGTCTATCCAGACCACTCGGCGACGCCGGTCGATGATGGTTTCCATACCAATCCGACCGCCGAGCGCCTCCTCATCGGCGCCGCGGTGGAGATCGGTGATCAGCCCGAACAGCACGTGCTCGCGTTGCCGGCGAATGGTCTTCAACTTCTCGGCCACATGTTCGACAACGACTGACGACTCCCTAGGGAAAGTCAGCATCGCGACCTCCGGACTCATGGGCTGAGATGCGCGCGACCAGTTGAACTCGACGTCCAGTTCGGTGATCTCTGTTGACGTTATTATTGAGTCCAGGGCAACGCAGAGTTCGCGCGAGACTCCCTCGCCAACAGAATCTGAGATCTCCGACGGGGAGGGCAGCCTATCCCTGCTCGCCATTTCTTCGAGGGTCTTGAGTGCGTGCGCCATCGTGGTCATGACCCGGCGATCGAATAACGTTTCCTCTACATCCATATCGAGGTGAAGCTGTTCGTCGTCCGGAGGGGGCGGAGCGGGTCTAGCTGGGCTGATGACAGGGAGGATGTACGATCCGCGCCGTGTCTGGCCAAGTCGAACGTGCCGGGCGTGATCTCGGGCTTTGAGAGGTACGCTCTGCCCGAAGTGGCCTTGTCGCCGGATTGTTGCTGCCGCACTGGATATGACTATTTTACGCGCTGACTCGAATAGCTGATAACCAGCGTTCAGCGGAATGGAGTCATCTATGAGCTGTGGATGGTCCGCTCTCAGCTGAGTGACGTCGAAATAGATGAGGGAGATCTCGCTGGAAATAGTTTGTGGATCTCGGCGTTCAAGATCGGCGAGCTGGTGGAGGAGGATCCGCATGCGCTTGTCGTAGTCACTTGCGGACGTACGGAGCGGGACGAGTAGCGTTTCTTCCTCATACTGCGGATGGGACCAAAGCTGCGCCACAGGGCCACCCGTCGTGGGCGTCCAACTGGTGAGACGCAGGTAGGTGGTGAGTTCATCGGCCGGCACTGAAGGGGCGGGATCGCTCATGCAAGTCCCCCCTCGATGGTGCCGTTGAGGATATGTTGACGGGAGGCCTCGAACATACGTTCAAGAGAGTTAATGGTCAAGGTCTGGCAGCGCGGGAGATGGATAGCCGTCGTCTTGGAGGCGGTGGGAGGGGGCTCGTCCTGGAGCTTGGCCCAGTACGTGTGGCACGACATCAAGAGCCGCTCGGGCTCGTGGAGCAGCCATTTGTCCAGCGTCTTGGGAACCACCGCCAGGGCCAGGTATCCAGGAGCCGATCTTTCGGGATCGCGCAGCTTGTTGTAGGTCGCGAGGTCGAGGTCGAAGACGTAGTCGCCCTTTGCGGCCCGAGGACTCTGTGTGCACTTCAGTTGGAAGTCCACCATCAGGCCCTTCCAGCGCAGGGTTACGTCCACACCATCCTTGTCAACATTCCAGTCTGCCAGCGTATAGCCGCCCCTTGTGGCAACAGCCAACACATAGGCCCTACTGAACTGCTCTTTTTGCCAGCTTGTCGCTTCCGCCATCCCGATTCCCCTCTGAGGGAGACTTCTGGCATCCTGCGCATTTCGTTACAGGCACCATCATTCCTCTGGAAGGGGCATCGGGCAATTAAGGAATGTCGAACTGATGTTGGCATTCCTATCCGCGCGATAGCTCAGATAGCTAGGTGTAGCGACGGCGAGAGCTCGCGTTCCTGTGGAGAGGGTTGGGTGAACGACGGGAGCGAACGCTCGGGAGTGGTTGACAGTCCTGGACCCTGCTGTCTTTCTCCGCCCGACGGTAGGCAAGGGGATCGATGCCACCGAATGCCCAGTAGCGGTAGGGGGTGGCGGATTCCTCGAAGAGGTCATCGGACGCCTGGGTGATTCTCGCCGTCATGACTGGGTCGTTAACGGTGAGTGGAAAGAGCCTCACCGCATGCCGTGGAAGTTCCTGGAAAAGGGGAAGCTCTAGCGGGTGGCTCGCTAGGTCTAGCGGCTCAGCTAGCGGAAGAACAACGTCCTGACCTGCGGCCTAGCGGTCTAGCAGCTATATGCGAACGCCCCCGGCTGGGCTCCGGGGACGTTCTTCCAAGTAGCGCGGATTGCTAGGGGCTAGATCTTCCGCTTGGCGAGTGCCTCAGCCACGTCGGCCCGATTGAAGCCCTTCCGGTTGCGGCCCTTACCGGCGGTATCGCGGCCCCAGGTGTCCTCGGTCTTGACGCCGTATTCCTTCAGGCGGGCGGTCAGAGTGGCGGTCTTGGCGTCGTCTTCGAGGCCCGCCCACTGGCCGTAGGCGTCCGGTCGGAGTTCGGCCAGCCGGTCCACGATGGTGCTGTTCCAGACCTTCTCCTCCTTGGCGGTGGTCACGGTCAGGACGTCGGCGAGGAGGTCGTAAGAGGCCCGCTTGGCTGGTTCCTGGCCGATCGCCTGCCCGGACAGCGTTCCGGCCGCCAGACGGAGCTGATAAGCGCGCTCGGCGATCAGCTCGGACGTGGGCCCATCCAGGTAGGCCGACCGGACGATGAGCGGGTCTTCGGCGATGCCGACCGCCCAGGAGATGCCCTTGTCGTTGAGGGTGAACATGGTGGCCTTGACTCCGGCCTGGTGCATGCCGGTGCCGAGGATCATGTCGTTCTCCTGCCAGCCCATCACTCGCAGGCAGATGCGGATGCCAGCGTTCGCCGAGATGGCCTTGGGCAGACTGTCCTTGTCCGGGCGTTGGGTGGCCAGGATGAGGATGATCCCGAGGGCGGGGCCGCGCTTGATGATCGCGGTGGCGTACTTGGCGGCCTCCTGCCCGTACTCGTCGTCGGAGAACAGTTCCTGACACTCGTCGATCGCGACCACCGTCGGGTGCAGGCCGAGGTCGCGCCGCGCGGCTAGCTCGGGCGTGACCTTGAATTCGGGTGCCTGGTGGCGTGGCAGGCCGTCGATGACCTCGGCCCGCCGGTCGAGTTCGGCGTACACCTCGGCTAGCGAGGCGACGCAGGCGGCCTTGGCGGAGTCGGTGGCGCCCTTGGCGTAGTGGTGGGCCACCTTCTCCAGCGCCGACAGGTCGCCGGTGCCTTTCAGCTCGAACAGCCGCAGCTCTGCCAGCGGGTCGAGCGCGCAGGCCAGCAGCAGTACCCGCAGCGCGAACGTCTTGCCGTAGCGCGGCATGCTGCCGATGAGCACGTTGGCGAACATGAGCAGGACCTTGATCGGGCGGCCCCGCTGGTCGCTGCCGTAGGGGATCGGGTCGAACAGGCTGACCTGGCCGGACTTGAGCAGCGGCCAGGCGGGCTGCCTGGCGTTGCGCATCTCCTGATCGCCCACCCACAGCACCAGACGGCCGGGATGCTCCTCCGAGACCGGTTCGGGCCAGACGCAGCCCAGTGCACGCCGCAGGCCGGAGGCGAGCTTGTCGCGCTTGTCCAGCACCTCGGACACGGTCACGCCGAGCGGGAGATCGACCTCGGCCCGCCAGCCTGGCCCGTCCCGCATGATTGGGGCGGGGAAGGTGATGCCGCGCCCGTTCTTGCCGATCGCCTGGTTGATGGCCGAGATGCCGAGCGAGCCGAGCGCATCGACCACCTGGTCGCTGGTGAGCTTGCGCACGTGGCTCGGGACGACCGCACGATCCAGGAGCGGCTTGTCGGCTGGCGACCCGATCAGGCCAGCCGCGCTGACCAGCACACCGACGATCGCCCAGTGCGCCCATGTCGGCGCGGCCACCGCGACGAAGATGCCCACCAGGAGCAGCGTGATCGCGCCCACGAGGACCGTCCACAGCCGCGCCTTGACCCGGTCGTCACGCTGCCTGGACAGCGCCAGGTAGTCCGTGGCCTCTTCCTTCGTGGCTGCCGCCCGGCGGACCGGGCGGCCTTCCATGTCGAACAGCCAGCGCAACAGCTCCACGAGCAGGCGCCAGGCGCCGGCCGGGGAGCGGGCCGCGAGCTTGACCGCGTACTTCGGGCCGCGCAGCACGTGATAGGCCAGCACGTAGCCGGTGTGCTCGGCCTGCCATTTGAGCACCTGCAAGGCGTCGGCTCGCGACTTCAGCCACACCGGGATCAGCGGCGACCGCTCTTGTCGGCGCGCGGCCAACTCGGCGATCAGGTCCATCGGCTCGGGCGCATGCGGTTGATCGACCAGGAGCACCGTGCCCTCAAGGACGTCGTCGGCCTCGTCCGGGAGGGCGATCACCATGCCATCCTGCATTTCCTCTGTGGCGATCATGCCCTCACCTCCGCCCGGGTGATGACCGCCCCGAGGATCTCGGCGTGGACTGCAAGCGCCTTGGCAACGACGCGGACTGCCTTGACGTCGTGTCCGGCCAGGCGGCACAGGTCCGCCAGGATGAGCAGCACGACCACCATAGCGACGCGAGCCACTGTGAACGCGGTGCGGGCACAACCGGTACGGCGGACGGCCGTCCACATCTGCCTGGCACTCCGGGCCGCTGGAGTCGCCTCGCATGTGGCCCATAGTAGGAGCAGGGACACGAGCATCGCGGGGATCAGGAGGTCCTTCATCACGCCACCTCCGCCTCGCTAGCGCCGATCGAACGTGTGCCGTTCGTGGGCGGCGCCATGACCTCCGAGTCGGTCGGCTCGGCACCTTTTCCTTCAGCAGTTTGGGACCGCTCCCGATCCACCTCGGTGATGATCTCTTCGGCCTCGCGCTGCTCTAGTCCCCACCGGTGCATCAGAGGGCGCCGGCCGAGTCGCTGCTTGCCCTCGCCAAGACTGTCGATGTAGCTGAGCCGTGCCGCCTCGTACCGGTCAGCGGGCAGCACCGAGGTCACCCGCTCCACCTCGACGAGGGTCTCGATGGACTGGCACACGTGCTTCTCTGCTGGGGCCACGACCGACGGTCGCCGGGTGTTGCGGACGATCCACATCAGCAGCTCGTATGCGCCCGCGAACGCCAGCGGTGCCAGGGCGCTGACCAGGCGCGATCCGAGTCCACCGGACCAGCCGTGCGCCACGTTGGCCGCCAGCGTCACCGCGCCTCCCAGGGCGAGCGCGATCCATGCCAGGGCTGGCACGCGAAGCCTGCGGCGCGAGCAGTAGACCATCACCAGCGAGGCCATGACGATCACGCCGTCGGACATCGCCGGGTAGAGCACGGCCATGTCGTGCCGCTCTCCGAGGACGATCGCCAGGCCGTAGAAGTGGTGGTACGAGACGTAGGCCGCGGCTCCGGCAACGGCCAGGAGAACGGCCACCGCGAAGCCGAGAATCACTCGGTCTCCGAGGCGGCCCGCGCCGGTGGCGATGTCGGTCTCGGCGACCGGCATAGCGTGCCCGTTGCGAGCGCGGAACGGGATGGTGAAGAAGCGCTGGAGTCGAGATGGGGGAGGGTCGTCGGGCGTCGCTTTTCCGGCGATGGCGGGTGTGGAAGGGTGGTGGCTCATGGCCTGGCTCCTGGGTGAATCAGGTTGCTGGGTCGTAGGCCGGGGTTCGGTGTTGAAGCCACTGAGCCCCGGCCGCCTTACTGCCACCGGCCTGAGCCAGTGGGATCTGATGCCGCCGTTTGTATTTCGGATGCTCTTGCCTGCTCAGGAGCACGTAGGTCAGCGCGTTCTGTCATTGCCGTCACGGTGCACTTCGGGGGAGAGTCTCCTGTCGCTGGTGAGCTCGCTTCGATCGGGTGAAGATGCGTGCGTCTGGCGGGGCAGCACCCGCAGCGACGTCGGTGGTGTTCTTGAGCCGGTCTTGCCATGCCGAGAGCGGTAACCCTCTGTGAGCGGAATAGGGGGATGTCGGCGGTCAGCACGTCAGCCAAAGACAGCAAAAACATTTCTGCTGAATTCTGCTGACGTGCTGACAGCCGACGGCTGCTCTCTCGGACCGGTTGATGGTGACGCTGCGTAAGAGACGAACCGGAGATCATGTGGTGGCCTGGGGATGGAGTTCATAGGCGAGGGCGGCCGGGCGGCCCCGCCCGCTGGGAGTGGCGGTGGGAAGACGACGAATCCAGCCGTGGGTTTCCAGCACGCGCAGGCCGGGTTCGAGGTCGGCCATGGTTTTGAAGCGGCGCAACTTGGTCAGAACCTCGCGGCCTGTGAAGCGGCTGGTGGCGGTGCGACTGGCCCAGTCCAGCAGGGCGCGAGCGTCGGCGATGGCGGGGTCGGCGCCGATGGCGTCGTAGGCGGCTTGGGCGTGGTGGGTGAAGTAGTCGCCGATTTGGCAGGCGGCGGCGAAGGTGTCGGCGGTGATGGGTCGGCACCAGCCGTCTTTGAGGTGGGCGGCCAGGTGCAGTAGGGCGGCGATGCGTACGGTGGCGCCGACGAGTTTGGCGCCCCAGTCGGTCATGTGGTGCAGGTCGCCGCCGGGCAGGAAGCGGGGCTCGGTCTGGGCCAGCAGCCGGGTGATCGTTTCTTGGGCGTCGGGGGTGAAAGTAAGGGTGTGCCGGGGCCGCTCTTGGTCGGCGGTGCCGTGGTCAAAATCATGGGGGGAGAGCAGCAGCGTGGTCATGTGGGCGGTGTATGCCTGCTGCACGGGGGTGGGGATCGGGGCAGGGTTCGCCTTGCGGCGGCCGAGGAGGGAGTCCGGCAGCGCGTACAGGATGCGTCCGAGCAGGCCTTGTTCGCGGAATTCGGGGGTGTTGCCCAACCGGGCCAAGACGCCGGGCTGGACGCACACGCGGAGGGTGAGGGTGGCTGCCTCAATGCGCTCGCTGGCCCGGCCGATGCGATCGATGCGCATTTCCTCACCCGCGTGACCCGACAGGAACGCCTGCAGGTCTGGGGTTTTGGAGTAGCGGCCGGCCAGGACGGAGAAGATCTTGCCCTCCGGCCCCAGAACGGCAAAGCGACCTCCCTGTTGGGCCAGGCGGGAGGCGAGTTTCTCCACCGAGGTGTCGACAGTGAACAGCGTCGGCTCGGATGGCACGGTGATCTTTTCTAGGGCGAGGGCGGCGGCGGAGGCTTTGGCCAGCGCGTCGGCGTTCTGTAGCGGGTCTGCTGCGGCGGCGGCCGTAGCCGTCTTCTCTGCCTCCGCCTCGGCGATTCGGCGTGCCAGCTGAGCTTCGACAATGGTCGGCTGGACCCGTTCGACCAACTGGGATTCGGCGGTGCGGATGGGGGCGGTCATCTGCGCGAACACTTCCGACTTGCGGCTGCCAGGCGGCAGCACGATGACGGTGAACACATTGGTGGGTTCAATCCAGGCGGGGGCTTGTACCCAGATGTGTCCGGCGGCGGCCACCGAAAGCGTCGCGAGTGCCAGGCAGCCGGATAGGTCGGGCGGGGTCTGGGTGACTTCGGCCAGTGCGGCGCAGTAGTCGCCCAGCCAGCCGGGGAGCGCCCACAGCGGGAAAGCGGCCAGTTCGCCAGTGGCGGATAGCGGCGTGGGCTCGGGCCAGCCGCGCACATCCGGGGTGGTGATCCCGGCGCAAGTGGCGGTGACCCGAGTGCGCAGATCCTCGGTGTCGTCCAGGTCGGGGGCATGCTGTCCGAGCTGAATGAGACGGGTGCCGGTCTCGATCACACGGCGGGCGTAGGCCATCTCGCGCAGTCCGCGGGCGTGGTAGCTGGCGTTGGCCGTGGTAATCACGGCGGCGGTCAGTGTGTGCAGGTATGCGCCGCCGCCCACGGCACCGATATTTTTGCCGAGGGCGCCGGAGACGGCAATGGGATCGCATGGGGCGGCCCGGTCGGCCAGTCCGATGATGGTCCGCCAGATCCGAGCATGCGCGGGCCGGTAGAAGACGCTCTCGTCCACCAACGGTCGCAACTCAGCCAGCATGTGCGGGGCGAGCATGACGGATCCGAGCACGGCCTGTTCGGCTTCGATGTCGTGCGGCGGCTCCTGGGTGAAGTCAAGATCTGCGTGGAGGTCGGGGACGATGCGTAGTGGTGGCTGTGACGTGCTGCTCACGCCGGTGTTCCCCTTCTGACCAGGCAGCCGCCCTTGGCGGCCGGGTGGTGCTTGTTGTTGGTGGTGGGACGGAACCCTCGGTCTACGAAGGGATAAGGCCGCATCCCATGCGGTGGTCTGGGGCGCCCCAGCTCTGGATTGCGGCGCTGATAGCGGCAGCGCCGATTGGATGCGGCCCCGGGTACTGGCGAGTGCTGGATCAGTGAGCAGGCCTGCTGGCGCCGAGGGGGCGTGCGTCAGGATGCGATGTCGATCACTTGGGCGGGGGTTGTGGGGGCGAGTGCAGGGTCGTCGATCCCGAGGGAGCGGAGGATGGCGGCTCGGCCGACGCGGTAGGTGCTGCCGATGCGGAGTACGCGGCAGGGGAACGTGCCGTTGCGGGCCAGTTCGTGAGCTTTGGTTCTGCCGATGCCGAAGGCTTTTCCCGCTGTTGGCAGATCGACCGTGGCGGGGAGGTCGAGTAACTCCTCGATGGTCAGGGCTTGGGTCATTGCGCATTCCATTTCCTAGGGGAGGGGCTCGTCTGCCGTGCCGGACTGTGCCGAATCGTGTCAGGCGATGCCATCCAGTTAGGATCTCCTCCTGATGCTGATCAGCGTGACATAGATTCGGATGGACGTGCAACCCCAGTGCGGGTAACGTCCGATCCTGTCTGGATGAGAGCTGGGGGCGTCAATGGGTGCTGAAATGTCCGACAAAAGGGGCGCGGGCGAGAGGGTCGATCCAGGCGATGACCGCGATCCGCGCAGGCTGAGCGAGGAGAACATCGCCCTGAGACTCGCCTGGGAGATGCGCCGGCGCGGCTGGTCTCAGGACCGAATGGCGCAGGAGTTGACGAACGCCGGCTGCCCGACACATCAGTCAGCGATCTCGAAGATCGTTAATTCCAAGCCGGACGGAAGCCGCCGGGCGATCAGTGTCGATGAGGCGATCGCCATGGCCCAGGTGTTCGGGATTCCTCTCGAGGAACTTCCGCTGCCCTCAGAGGGAGCCGAAGGGCGCGACCTGCACGACCTGAGCCGGACCGTCACCCAGGAAGGACGTGATGCCCGAGAGCAGTACGCGCGGTTCATCCTCGCCTGGGCGCGTTTGCGCCACCGCCTCAGCCAGCAAGAGAACCAGGCGGCCTACAAGGAGTTCTTGAGTACGAGGAGGGTCGCCGCGGACAGAACGAGCGAGGCGATCGAGACATGGCTCGCCGCGGACTCATGGCGGGACGCGGCGGTCACGTACGACGTGCTTGAACGAACCCTGCAGACGATGGGCAACGGCCGGGACCTGACCCCGCCAACGCAAGACCGCCGCTGGCGCCACAGCATCGTGGCCGACCTCCTACGCCTGCGCGACCTGTTCGGCAGGACAATCCCCGGCAGCCAGGTGCGGGCGGTGCCGGAGCTGGTCCAGGACTCTGCGGAGGTCCTGGTCCGTGCCGGGATGCTCGATGCGGCCATCCTGATCATCGACTCCTACGAACGAGGCGAGGCGCACTCCACTGACGACGTCGTAGCTGAGATCGACACCCGACTCCAGCAGATCATCGACCGCAAGCCCCAGGACCGATTGGACTACCTCGAAAGCCTGGCAGCCCGGATCGGACTGCGCTGGAAGGGCGGCGAAACCAAACAAGAGCAGGAAGAACTGGCGGCTCAGCTGGGAGCGACCTCCGAGGACTACGTCGACGCCAAGAAGGTCGGCGGTATCTACCGCGACACAAGACTGAGGTGAGTTGCAGATGACCGGCAACGGATTCAAACGATGCAAGTGTCGCCAGGACGGCCGCGAGCTGGGCGCGAAGTGCTCCAGGCTGCGCCGTAAGGACGGCTCATGGAACCCTAACCATGGCCGCTGGTACGGCAAGGAAGAGGTGCCCGCAGGGCCTGACGGAAAGCGCGTGTATCTCCGCCTGGGCGGTTTCAACACCGAGGCGAACCTGACCGCCTTCTACGAGAAGGCGGGCCGTCTCCTCGACATCCCCGAGGCCGGGCCGGACGGGCACCAGGCGAGGATGGAAATCCTCGACATGATCAAAGCGGCCCACAAGAAGGAGGCGCCGCTGCCGGACTACGACGAACTGCGCCGCAAGTACAACGGCGGCCAGCGGCTCAGCTCCATGCTGTTCGGCGACTTCTTCGAGAGCTGCATGGCGGAGCACGAGCGGAGCGGCGACATTCGTAAGACCACGCTCAGGAGCTACCGGTCCCACTACAAGGAGCACCTGAAAGAGGTGCTCGCCCATGTCCGCATGGACAGGTTGTGGGTGTCGGTCCTGCAGAAGGTGTTCACCCGCATCGACGAAAAGAACAAGGAGATCCTGGAGTCGCGCGCGTCGGAAGACCCAGCGGTGCGTGCCTGGGTTCGAGGCAAGAGGGTCACCGGACCAGCGACGAAGCAGCGGATCCGAGCCACGCTGAGCACGGTGCTGAGCGACGCCGTACGACAAGAGATCATCAGCGTCAACAACGCCGGTGCCATCAAGCTGGACAAGGTGAAGCGGCCCAAGGCTCTGGTGTGGACCAAACAGAGGTTGGAGGCGTTCAACGCCAAGTTCGCCGAGCGTCTGGAGACCGTGCGGGCGGAAAAGGGCGGCAAGAAGATCAGCGCCGTGCGGGTATGGGAGACCCTCGAACTGCGACCATCACCCGTGATGGTCTGGACGCCGGTCCAACTTGGCGCATTCCTCGACGTCGCCGCTCAACATCGGCTGTACGCACTTTTCCACCTCATCGCGTTCCGCGGCTTGCGCCGTGGCGAAGGGTGCGGCGTCCGATGGGTGGACCTCGACGAGGAGGAGCGAACGCTGGCCATGGAGAAGCAGCTCTTCCAGGACGGATGGGAGTTCGAGGAGGGCGATCTCAAGACGGAGGCGAGCGACGGAGTGATCGCCCTCGACATTGGGACTGTGGCCGTGCTGAAGGAGCACCGGGCACGCCAGAACGCCGAGGGGCAGGAGTGGGGCGAGTCGTGGACCAACACCGGCCGGATCTTCACACGCGAGGATGGCACCGAGTTGCATCCGGCTTGGGTCAGCGAGCTGTTCTCGCAACTTGCCTATCAGGCGGGCCTGCCGCCGATCCGGCTGCACGACCTACGGCACTGTGCGGCCACGCTCGCCTACGCCGCCGGAGCCGACACGAAGATGGTGTCTTCGATGTTGCGCCACAGCTCGACCAATTTGACTGAGAACACCTACACGACGGTGCTACCGGAGCTGGCGCACGAGGCGGCTGAGGCGAGCGCGGCCATCGTCCCGCGAGCGGTCTCCCAAACTGGCGGTCTCCCCTCGGTCTCCCAAGAGGGTTCTAGCGACCCTACGGATTCCGGCGGAGTGGTAAAACGCCTGGTCATAAGGGTGAAGAATGGTAGGGCGCCCGGGGCTCGAACCCGGAACCTACGGATTAAAAGTCCGCAGCTCTGCCAATTGAGCTAACGCCCCCAGCAACAGCAAGGGTACAGAGATTACCGCCCCCCACGCGACGCCCTTTCGCCCCCTCACCGGTAAGCCGCGAGCCCTGTCAGCGCCTCGCCCAGCACCAGTGTGTGGATCTCCTGGGTGCCTTCGTAGGTGAGCACGCTCTCCAGGTTGTTCATATGCCTGATCACAGGGTACTCCAGCGTGATCCCGTTCCCGCCCAAGATCGTCCGAGCTTGGCGGGCGATGTCCAGCGCTGCCCGTACGTTGGCCAGTTTGCCGAAGCTGATCTGCCGGGGCTCCAGCTTTCCCGCCTCCTTCAGGGCGCCCAGATGCAGGGCCGTCAGGCCCGCCTGGGCCGTCCCGACGTACATCCACGCGAGTTTCTCCTGCGTCAGCTGGAAGGCCCCGATCGGCTTGTCGAACTGGACGCGGGTCTTCGCGTACGAGACCGCCGCCTCCAGGCAGGCGCGGGCCGCGCCCACGACGCCCCAGATGATGCCGAAGCGGGCTTCTGAGAGGCAGGAGAGCGGGCCTTTGAGGCCGGACACTCCGGGAAGTACCGCGAAGGCCGGAAGGCGTACGTCGTCGAAGTACAGGGACGAGGTGACGGAGGCCCTAAGGGACAGCTTCTTGTGGATCTCAGGGGCGGAGAAGCCGGGCGTATCGGTCGGTACGACGAAGCCGCGGATGCCCTCGTCGGTCTGGGCCCATACGACGGCCACGTCGGCGATCGAGCCGTTGGTGATCCACATCTTGGAGCCGTTGAGGATCCAGTCGGAGCCGTCCCGCTTGGCGTACGTGCGCATGTTGGCGGGGTCGGAGCCGTGGTCGGGCTCGGTCAGGCCGAAACAGCCGATCGCCTCACCGGCGGCCATCGCGGGCAGCCATTGCTCTTTCTGCTCGGAGGACCCATAACGCCAGATGGGGAACATCGCCAGCGATCCCTGAACCGAGACGAAGGACCGCAGACCCGAGTCCCCGGCTTCGAGCTCGCGGCAGGCCACGCCGTACGAGATGGCGTCCGTGCCGGCGCAGCCGTAGCCCTCCAGGTGCATGCCGAGCAGACCGAGCGAGCCGAGTGCGGGCGCGAGCTCGCGGGCGGGGAAGGTGCCCTCTTCGAACCAGTCGCCGACGTACGGCAGGACGTGGTCGGCGACGAAGGACTTGACCGTGTCGCGGATCAGCCGCTGGTCGCCGTCGAGCCGGTCGTCCAGGCGCAGCAGATCATCCATCGATCGTCCTTCCGTATGTAAGGGCCTACCAGGGTTCTACCAGGGGGAATCCTGATGTGCGAACGCCGGGCCGAAGGGCAGTCTTGAGGCATGAGCGAATACAACGTCAAGAAGCTTCGTCGGACCAACAACGGCCGGATCATCGCCGGTGTCTGCTCGGGCATCGGGGAGTACGTCGGCATCGACGCCAACCTGATCAGAATCGGCCTGGCGATCGTCACGCTGTTCGGTGGGCTCGGGGTCGCCGTGTACGCGGTCGGCTGGCTGCTCATGCCGGAAGAGGGCCGGGACAGCTCGATCGTCCAGGACCTGCTCGACAAGCAGCAGGCCAAGTCCACCTGGCAGGACCACACCGACTACAGCGGCGAGCAGAAGCCGCAGCAGTGATCAGGCGCGGGCGGGGGTCTCGACGCGGGACTCGGACCAGAGGATGGCGAGCACGGCCGCGGCCGTCACACCGATGACGCCGGCCAGCGCGACCACCGGCTCTGGACCGAGTCTCTCCGCCGCGAACCCGCCGATCAAGATCCCGATCCCCTGTACGGCCATGAGCCCCGACTGCACCAGGCCGAACGCCTGACCACGTTGATCCGCCGGTACGCACTGGACGAAAGCGGCATTCGCCGCGAGCTGGTACGCCCCGCCAACCCCCGACAGGAACCACGCGGCCAGCACCACGGCCAACGGCGGCCGCAGCGCGGTCACGACCAGCGGCAGACAGCTCAACATGGCCATCCACCCCATCATGCGCAGGCGCCGCGGCGGCGTGACGAACCTGCTGAAAAAGAACGCCCCCACCGCGGTCCCCGTCGGCATCGCCGCCATCAGCAGCCCGGTGACCACCGGGAGCGACAGGGTGCCGGTGCTGAGCTTCGCCGCATAGGGGACGGCTATGCCTTCCGGCAGGATGTAGAAGCCGCAGAGCCACGCGAACAGCACAAGGGTGCGGAGTTTTCGATCGCCGAAGACCAGGCGGGCTCCCGCTCTGGTCATGGCCCACATCGACCCCCTTGCGCCCTCGCGGGCGGCGGCGGGACGTGGTCGTACGCGGATGACCAGGATCAACGCGGAGCCCAGGAACGTGATCGCGTCGAGCGCGAGCGCGCGGTAGGGGCCTATCGTGGCGATCATCGCACCGCCGGCCGCGAAACCGAGCATCTGGATGCCCTGGTTCGTCATGTTCTGCAAGGCGGAGCCGACGACGTACCGATCACCTTCGAGCACCTCGGGCAGCAGTGCCGCGCGCGCGGCCGAGAACGGCGCGCTGAGCAGCACCACGAGGAACACCAGCCCGCACAGCAAGGGGAACGGCACCCCCGGGAGCGCCATCACGCCCACCAGGGCCGCGCGGAGCAGGTCGCACGTCATCATGACGCCCCTGCGCGCGAACCGGTCGGCCAGGCTTGCCAGCAGCGGGCCGCCGAGGATCGTCGGCAGGTAGGTCAGCGCGTAGACGGCTGCGGTGGCCAGCGGTGATCGTGTGCGGTCATAGACAAGGACGGCCAGCGCCACCTGGGCGAGCTGGTCACCGAGCAGGGAGAGGCCCTGGGCGTACCAGAGCGCGCGAAACTCCCTGATGGCGATGACCTCGCCGTATGTGGCTTGGCGTTGGAGGGCGCGGCGATGCCGTCCCAGCAGCCGTCGCGTCCGCATGGCCCCCATTGGACTCCGCTGTGCCTGACTCAGAGTGCTCGCTATGTCACCTAAGGTGCCCGATCATTTGACGGCCCGCAACCCAAAGAAGCCAACCCATTGCGAACGGTTACCAGCCTAGTTCATGGAGCCGGGCGTCATCGATGCCGAAGTGATGCCCGACCTCGTGGACGACCGTTATGCGTACTTCGTCCACCACGTCGTCCTCTGTATCGCAAATCTGGCATATCGGGTTCCGGTAGATCTCAATACGGTCGGGCAGGACTGCGGAGTACCAATCGCCGCGCTCTGTGAGGGGGATTCCGGTGTACAGGCCCAGCAGGTTGGGTTCGGGCGGATCGTCGACGACCGTGACGACGACATTGCTCATCACCCGGGTCAGACCTGGGGGAATCGTGTCCAGCGCCTCGGCTACGAGCTCCTCGAACTTCTCCCGCGAAACCTCGATCACCCTTGCCATTCTGCCCCGCTGGTCGGGTAAGCAAGAAACTGTATGAAGTTCACTGACAGAGTGAAGGCAGTCCTCCAGTCGCGGGTGTCCAGGGCCGTGGCCGTCCTCATCGTGGCCGCGGTGGGCGCCTGGCTCGGCATCTTCCTCAGCGGGACCCTCAGGGCCCAGGTCGGTCCGGTGGAGACGGGTATGTCGCTCCGGCCCGCCTGGGACGGCGAGACGATCGTGGACGCCAGCCCGCTGGGCACGCTCACGTTCCGCACCCATGACGCCCCGCTCAGACTCCGCATCTCGCTCGAGAACATCGACCAGGAACGCGCCAAGGCGCTCTTTGAGGACCCCCGCCTGGCGGACCGGCTGCCGGAGATCATCGAACGCGACCTGCTGGACGGTGTCCGCCTGCTGCTGATCCGCTCGATGCTGTGCGCGGGAGCGGGGGCGCTGATCGCGAGCCTGCTGGTGTTCAGGCGGCCGCGGGTGGCGTTGCTCGGCTTGCTGGCCGCTTCCGTGGCGCTGGCCGGCACGAGCGCGCTCGCCGCGCTCACATTCCGCCCGAATTCGCTCGTAGAGCCCAGATATTCGGGCCTGATCGCCGCCGCGCCGTCGCTGGTGGGCAGCGCGGAGTCGATCGTGACGAAGTTCGAGTCGTACCGGTCGCAGCTCACCAAGCTGGTGACCAACGTCTCGAAGCTGTACGACACGGTGTCGACCCTGCCGTTGTACGACGCGGACCCCAGATCCATCCGCGTCCTGCACATCTCGGACGTCCACATCAACCCGATCGCCTGGAACGTCGTCCGCTCCCTGAAGGACCAGTTCAAGGTCGACATGATCATCGACACGGGCGACATTTCCGACCACGGCACCAAGACCGAGAACAAGTTCGTCGACGAGATCTCCACCCTCGGTGTCCCGTACGTCTACGTTCGCGGCAACCACGACTCGATGATCACCCAGAAAGCGGTCGCCAAGCAGAAGAACGCCATAGTTCTGGATGACAAGGCGCAGAAGGTGGCAGGCCTGAACATCTACGGCCTGGGCGACCCCCGCTTCACTCCCGACAAGACCGTGGCTGTCGACTCGGACCCGGCCGTGCTGGCGCAGTTCGGGCGGTCACACGTGCCGCGGATGGGGAAACCGGACATAGTCGCCGTCCACGACCCGGAGGTCGGCCGCGGCTTCTCCGGCGCCACACCGATCATTCTCGCAGGTCACACGCACGAACGATCAACGACTGTGCTGCCCACGGGCACCCGCCTGCTGGTCCAGGGCTCTACGGGCGGCGCCGGCCTGCGTGCCCTCGAACACCCCCAGCCGACCCCCGTACAGGCCTCGGTCATGTACTTCGACAAGGAGACCAGACGCCTGCAGGCCTGGGACGACATCACGCTCGGGGGCCTCGGGGAGCAGTCTGTGTACATCCAGCGTCACGTGGAGCGTGACCCGGGACGTATGATTTCTCCAGCGCCAACGAACGCCCCGTCGCCAACGGGATCGATCACTGGCACGACAACGCCGGCCGCCGGTCCGCCACTTTGGCATCAGGGGCAATCGTCCCCTATGCTTCAGAGGTCTCCGACGGAAGGCGACAGGGAAAGTTCCTGAGCCCCCATCGTCTAGCGGCCTAGGACACCGCCCTTTCAAGGCGGCGGCACGGGTTCGAATCCCGTTGGGGGCACTGCTTAGCGCGTCACAAAACGGATGGTCAAAGGCCACCGTGGAGCTGGTAAGCTAAGCGAGTCGGAAAGCAAGGTCCTGTAGAGCAGTTGGAGTGCTCGCCACCCTGTCAAGGTGGAGGTCGCGGGTTCAAGTCCCGTCAGGACCGCTCTGGGTCAGGTAGCTCAGTTGGTACGAGCGTCCGCCTGAAAAGCGGAAGGTCGGCAGTTCGACCCTGCCCCTGACCACCTTTTGAACAGCACGAATGCTCCGAACGGATCACCGTTCGTGGCTTTTGATCTCTGGTGACAGCAACGTCACCAGTCTTCTTCAGCCAGCTCCCAGCAGGTCGCCGGACCCGGGCGTCTCGGCGAGCAGGTGGTACAGCTGCTTGCCCGCGATGAGCCTTTGACGTGCGAACCCCGCCGCCTGCTCATCGGACAAGAACTCGACCGGCACCGTGAACCTCCATGGGGTCTACGACAAGACCCTCGAAGTTTCCCGGAAGCGATCATGGACGGTCAAACCGATGCTCACCACGACAAACGCTTAGCGCACGATCCGGTTCCCATGTTCCTCAGACACCGAACCGTGCACGCCGTGCTCTCGCTCGACGGCTTCCTGTCCTCACTCGAGATTCAAGGCCCTGGATGACGCGTTGTGCCCGTACCCCTCCGGCTGAACCGTCCCCGGGCCCTCCCACCACCCCGAGGCGGTGGTCGCGGGTCGAGGGCCTGATCGCTGGTAACGGCGGTCAGGCCCTCGATCGTTCGGCCGTCATGTGACCGTCCCTGGGGGCGCCGACGGATTCAGGGTTTCGTGGGCGCGGCGTCAGCAGGGCAGGGTGACGGCGGTGGATGGACGTACCTCTGCTCGCGGGATCAGCAGGAGAGGGTGTAAGTCGCGGACCCGCCGCTCATCACGAGGGGTGAGTTCGCGTAGCCGGCCTTCGTGAATCGCGCGGCCCCCAGAGACTGGTAGGTGGCGCTTCCTCCCGGGCACGCGACGGATCTGGAGTTCCCCACTTGCGAGACGTTACTCCCCGTCGTGATCTCCCAGGGTAGTCCGGTGCCGTTGACGACGAAAGTCATGGCGAGGTCGATCGTGTCGACGAGGGCGTCGCACTGCGCGGAGGCGGTGGCGACCACCTGGGCGCCGACCACGGTCGGGTTGGAGATGCCCCCACTGCAGGTGATGATGGCCGCCGGAGCCTGCCCGCTCGTCGGCACCGCGGCGGCCGTCCGGACGAGAGTCACGGTGTACGAGCGCTTGTAGCCCTTCCAGGGGGTGTTCTGGTTCTCGGTGGCGAACGGCGTGGACGGGGTACGGTCCGCGTCGGCCGGGCTGGTGGTGAAAGCGGCGATCAGGGCGCAGTTCATGGCCACCAGGGCGGCCAAGCGCATGGCGCGCGTTCGGAAATGCATGGTGATCCCTTCGCTTGAGTGGTTTCTTTTTGCCGGACTGTTTCTGAATGGGATCCAGTCAGGAGCGCGCGGTCGATCGAGCATGCCGGGATGTGCGCGAGTAAGCGACTTCAAGAGTCGCTGCTCTATTTACTCCTGACCTCGTGCACAGTCACAAGAAACGGTTTATGACGAAGCCTGAAAGGGTGTCTTCAAATCCGGCTGCTGGGGTCAAGGATAACTCAGAAATGCCCTGGGAAGAATGCGCTGTACCCGGCTGGTTCCGGCCAGATCGAACGGTTACGGAAGAAGGCGCAGATCATCAGGGTTGGCCACTAGTTTGGCGCGGTGCCGAGATTGGTGCAGGCCAGGGCCGGATTCATTGATCTCAGACCATAACTTGTGATGTGGAGATTCCGTATCATCGGAGTAAGCTGTTCTCCGTAACTGAAGATCACGTTATGTGATGGCGACATGGTCCGGTCATGCTCGTGATGAAGCAGGACGAGCGCTGCCTGGAGGATTTTCCGATGCGCCAGGGATCGAGGGTGACCCGGCGCAGAGCTTTGAAGGTGACTGTGAGCAGAGCACGCTGCCGCAAATGAGTCAACCTTCGAACCGGTGTTAGATGACTTGCGAAAAAAGCCCATCGACTCTGGTTGGCGTCATGGAAGCGACTACGCTCTTCCGCGCCCAAAAGATCTCAGTAGTGAGCAATACGAAGAGCGGATCCTCACGCAGATCCAGGGCTGTGAAGAGACGCTTTGTGACCTGTGGAGGGCCGGCGCCGCGACGTCGCCGAAGTCCTTGGCGCAGGTGCTTCTGTCGGATGTTCAGGCGACAGCAGCGCTGACAGCAACGTCCCCGCACGTAGACCCCACCTCGGCCACCGTCCACCATCCTCTGACCATGGTCTCCGCTGCCCGGCCAGGATGATTGGTCCGCCTGAAAAGCGGAAGGTCGGCAGTTCGACCCTGCCCCTGACCACATTTTTTTGGCCCCGAACGGATCACTGTTCGGGGCTTTTTGCTTTTCTGGGACGGTTTATGGAGCCCGTGGATTCCGTCGAGCCGAAATTTCTCCTGATCGACGATGATGATCAGGTTCTCGGGGCCTGCCTCGATGCGGGCGGCTTCTTCGCCGATCCGGGCGAGGACGTGACGGTCGAGCTCCTGGGGTGCCTTCCCGCTCAGCGGCTACGCGACTACCTCGCAGGATCCAAGCGCTACCGCCAGAGGAACCCTCTGGGCCTGGAAGGGCTTCGGCTGCTCGACATGGCAGGAGAGCCGCTCGCGGACTTCTGGATGAGCGAGATCACCGACTGGCGGCCCTCGCGACTTGATCCCGAGCGGGTGGACATCGTCGCTCTGTGGGGGTTCGACAGTCCTCCGCCCAGGGCGCGGCATCTCTGGGAGCGCTGGCGGGTGGCTCGGCCTGATCAGCCGAACCAGTGGGCCGAGTACGGGCCGGAGGACAGGGGGGAATGGCTGACCATCGTCCGCCGCAACAACTCCCGGCGAGCGAGGCGGCTCGATCAGCCGCCAGGACGCGTCTACCACCTCGATGGGACTCACGTCACCGATGAGGCCGCCTTCTACCTCGCGCTCGGAGAAGCCATCAACGGGCCTGGTGGCTACTTCGGCTGGAACCTCGATGCGCTGGACGACTGTCTGCGGGGTCGCTTCGGAGCTAGAACGCCGTTCACCCTGATCTGGAACGACTCCCACGTGGCGCGGCGGTCCCTGACAAGGGCCTTGGCGGACGCTCAACCCTATTTCGCGATCATCCAGACGATCTTCGCGGAACACGGTGCGGACGTCATTCGAGCTGGAGTCCGGGGCGGTGTGGCCACCCCGGACCCCGCTTCGTGATCAGGCGGTGGCGCCGCCGTCGATGACGAGGTCGTGGCCGACGGCGAATCCGGACTCGGGGGAGGCGAGCCACAGCACGGTGGCGGTGACCTCCTCGAGTGTGCCGACCCGGCCGAGCGGAATGTGCGGAGTGAGACGGGCGTCGCGTTCCTCGCGGCTCTCGCCGGGCCGCGTGGACATCGGAGCGTCGCTGGCTCCGGGGCTGACCGCGTTGATGCGGATGCCGTCATCGATGTGGTCCAGCGCCGCGGTACGGGTCAGGAAGCTCACACCCGCCTTGGAAGTGCCGTAGGCGCTCGCTCCGGGGAGCCTGCGATGGGCGCCGATGTTGGAGGAGGTGTTGACGATCGTGCCTCCGCCATGGGAGCGCATGTGCTGAATCTCGTACTTCATCGACAGGAACACGCCGGTCAGATTGACGTCCAACACGTTGCGCCAGCCGTCGACGTCGAGGTCGGCGAGCGGAGCGAACGGGCCGAAGACACCGGCGTTGTTGTGGGCGACGTGCAGGCCGCCGTGACGTTCCACGGTCGTCGCCACCATCCGGGCGACGTCCTCCTGCTTGGTGACGTCGGCGATGACGAGGCTCGCTCGCCCGTTCTCGGCCTCGATCAGCTTGACGGTCTGGTCGAGGTTCTCCGCGTCACGCCCGGAGACGACGACGGTGGCGCCCTCACGGGCGAAGGCCCGGGCGGTCGCCCGGCCGATGCCGGAGCCGCCGCCGGTGACGAGGGCGACCTTGCCGATGAATCGATCGGTCACGATGTTCTCCTTTATCGAGGGTTGCGCAGTAGTAGGGCTGCGATGGGGGCCATGAGGATGAAGGCGACAGCGGCGATGCCGAGCGCGAAGCCATAGCCGGAGGTCGTGCCACCGGCCAGCGACACCAGTGCGGAGAGGCCAAGGGTCGGTCCGACCTCCATCGCCGTGTTGACCACGCCGCCGGCGAGCCCGGCCTGCTCGTCGGGCACGTCGGTGACCGCGGCCACGGTCGCCCCGGCGAACGTCAGGGCGATGCCGAGCGGCAGGACCAGCAGCCCGGCGATGAGGGCGCCGTCGAACCTGCCGACCAGCACCAGTCCGGCGGCGGCCGTGATCAGGCCGGTCGTGAGCACGATCCGGACGCCGAAGCGGGCGAGCAGCCGCCCGGCGACCGCGCCCGTACCGATCAGGACCGCGCCGTACGGCAGGAACGCGGCGGAGGTCAGCAGCGGAGACAGGCCACGAACCTGCTGGAGATGCAGCGAGAGGAAGAAGAAACTGGTGGCCATGCCCGACGAGCCAAGGACGATCGCCGCCAGGGCAACGGCTCTGCGCGGTACGGCGAAGAACGCCGGCCGCACCAGAGGGGCGGCTGTACGGGATTCCACGATCAGGAACGCGAGCAGCAGCACGGCTCCGCCGATGAGAGGGCCGTACGAGCTCTCCACCAGCCCGTAGCTCAGTGTGGAGAGTCCTGCCGTCACCAGTACGGCGCCGAGGATGTCGATGCGCGTACGCCGTACCGGCCGATCGGCGGGCAGCAGCCGGGGCGCCGCCACGATGACGAGAGCCGTGGCGATCACCGGCACGCCGAACGCCCACCGCCAAGACGCCCACTCGGCGAACACACCGGACAGCAGCATGCCCCCAGTCGCACCGATGCCCGCCAGACCGCCCCAGACGGCGGTGGCCCGGGCCCGCCGGTGGGGGTCGGGAAAGAGCACACCGAGCAGGGCCATGGCCGAGGGAGCCACAAGGGCGGCGCCGATCCCCTGAGCGAACCGCGCGGTGAGGAGCAGGCCGAGCCCCGGGGCCAGGGCGGCCCCGGCCGAGGCGACCCCGAACAGGCCGAGGCCCAGCATGAACACCCTGCGCCTGCCGTACAGGTCGGCCAGCCTGCCGCCGAGCAGGAGCAATCCGCTGAACGCCAGCCCGTACGCCGTGCTGATCAGCGCCAGATCACCACCGCTGAGCCGCAGTTCATCCTGGATCGCCGGCAGAGCGACGGAGACAACGGTTATGCCCGAGATCAGCATGATCTGGACGCTGCCGAGCAGCGCGAAGGCGGGGGCGGTGGGCCGGGTGAGTGCGGGCGAGACGGTCACCGGCTCCTCTTTTCCAGATCGATCGTTCCAGTATGAAGGCATGAGTGTCTGAAGCTTCAAGGGCTTGGCGGCAGGGGAGGGTTCGGGCTAGTCGAGAGCGCGCAGCGCCTGTGCGGCGGCGTCGTAGAGGCGCTCAGGATCGTTGGAGCTCTTGCCGATGACCCGCATGCCCTGCATCACGGTCAGCAGGAACCGGGCGAGCGCCCGAGGATCCTTCTCCTCGGCCAGCTCGCCCTGCGCGCGGGCCCTGGTCAGCGCCGAGGTCAGCGTGGTCTCGATGAAATCCCAGTTGGACTCGACGCGCCGGGCCAGCGTGGCGTCGTGCGGCACCACCTCCACGGCGGTGTTGACCACCAGGCAACCGCGGCGCTTCTCGTCGTGGGCGGACTCCTCGGCGAACTGCTCGACCAGGGCGCGTACGGCGGGCAGCACCGGCCCCGGTTGCGACAGCCGGCCGATGAAGTCGATGCCGTTCTGCAGGTAGCGCTCGTAGGCCTTCAGGTAGAAGTCGCGCTTGTTGCCGAAGGTGGCGTAGATGCTGGCTCTGCCGATCCCCAGGTGCTCGACGAGGTCGGCCATCGACGTCGCCTCGTAACCCCGCTCCCAGAACAGCTCCAAGGCCGCCTGCAGCGCCGCATCAGGATCGAACTCCTTGGTCCTTGCCACGGCACCGAGCCTACGGTTTTCCAGAATGAACTGTCAATTATTTTGAGATCGCAGCCACGCGCCAGCGGGCCGTGACGAGCGCTGCTACTGGGTCGTGCAGACGGTTCCGTTGAGGGTGAAGACGGCAGGTAGCACGTTCGGGCCGTTGTAGTTGCCGACGAAGCCGATCGAGGTCGATCCTCCGGTGGGCAGCGAGCCGTTTCCGGCCTCGTTGACGGCCTTGACGTCCGATCCGTTCTGCGTCCAGACGGCGCTCCAGCCGCTGCCCAGGCTCTGCCACGTTCGGGGCCAGCTGAAGTTCAGGGTCCAGCCGTTGATCGGTGCGCCGTTGTTGGTGATGTCGATGGAGCCGACGTAGCCGCTGGCCCAGTCGGTCTGGATGGTCAGCCGTACCGAGCAGGAGCTGGACGCGGGTGTGCCGGTGGTGAACGTCAGCGGCGGGGAGGCCCACGAGAGGCCGCCGCCACTGTCCCGGGCGATCACGTTGAGCGTGTAGCGGGTGCCTGGAGTGAGGTTGTGCACCGTGAGCGAGGTGCCGGGGGTCTCGCCGAGTTGCTCGCTGATGGCGCCGTTCTGGCGGTGGAGCTCGTACTTGGCGATCGGGCGCGCACCGGGGGCGGCGGCGGGCCAGGAGATCGTGGCGGTTCTGTCCGTGACGTTGGTGGCGGTCGGCTGCCCCGGCGTGCCCGGACGGCCGGTCTGGGGTGTGGAGGGGTGCAGGACGATCGTGGTCAGGGAGAGCGGGGACAGGGTCTGGCTGGTCGCGGTTCCCGCTGTCGAGCTGGTGATGCTCGTGGCGCCGTTGGTGTGCGTCAGTACGGTCGGCGCGCCGGACGCCGGGCTGAAGCCGGAGTAGCTGATCGTGACGGGGTAGGACGTGTCGGATGACGTATTGATCAACAGGACGGAGAGATCGCCGTTGGGGCGGCGGGCGGCGTGCGCGGTGACCTTCGCCTGGTCGGTCGCGGCCCGGATGAACTGGTCGCCGGGGCGGGCGAACCTGCTCATCATCTGCAGTGCGTAGTACGGCGCGAACGGGGTGTTCAGCGGCGGCTCGCAGACGCTGCCGTCGGAGGTGCAGGTAGCGCTCGACAGCAGGCCGAAGTCTCCGTAATCGGTATGCCCTTCGACCTGGGTGACGTTGCCGATGCCGTTGTGGACGTTCCACCAGTCGACCGTGAACACCCCGTTCGCCAGCACCGTCGCGTAGGCGTCGGCGGCGGCCAGCGCGCCGGGCTGCGTGTTGGTGCCGGCGCTGCTGGACCCCGTGTTGAACTCGGTCATCGCGAGGCCGATCCGCTCGGATCCGGGCCCGGCGTACTTCGCGATCTGCTGCCGGGTGAGTTGGATCATGTCGGGGACCTGGGCGGACTTGTCGAGGGCGCCGGGGTACCAGTGCAGGATCACGAAGTCGATCTTCGGGCCGGCGATCGACAGGACGACCTTGTTCCAGGTGCCGTTGTCGCCGTCGGCGACGATGCCGTCGGGCCAGTTGGCGGCCGTGGTCAGCACTGCGCCGATCTTGATGGTGGGGTCGACCGCCTTCATCGCGTCCGCGTAGGACACGACGTTGCGGGCGTACTCGGCCGGGCTCTTGTCGGCGTGGTTGTCCGCCTCCCAGGCGGAGCCGTAGTGGCCGTTGCCGTAGTTCTCGTTGCCGATCTCCCAGTACTTGACGCCGTAGCCCTTGGTGACGTTGGCGCTACGTACCCAGGCCGCGGCCTCCTCGGCGGTGCCGGTGCCGTAGTTGGCGGTCACCATCGGCTGCGCCCCGGTGCGACGTACCCCACGCATGAAGGTGTCGAAGTCGGTGTTGGGCGCCACGTAGCCGCCGGGAGCGGTGTGGTCGACCCAGTGGTAGATGTCCGAGTAGGAGCCGCCGGGATAGCGCAGCAGCTTCACGCCGGCGTCCTTGAGCAGGTCAGCGGTCGCGTCGGTGCCCAGATTGGTGTCCCAGATCGCATGGTTGGTGCCGATACCGGTTTCGGGGACGGTGGCGAGCGCGGCGCGGGCGTTGACGGTCACCGCGACCGGGGTGACCTCGTCGGCGTACGCCGCGGGGGCGTTCAGCGCGGTCAGCGTCAGCAGGACGGCGGACGCGGCTCGTAAGGAGAATCTCGGCATCGGTGCACCTCGCCATGGGTAGCGCTATCCACTCGACGATGATCGTGCGGGGTGTCGCCCGGCTCGTCAAACAAGGGTGAAACTTTCACGCCGACAGCTGTGGCTCCATTCACCGAATAAGTAATTATCAACTGCGTCTCGGTATTAGTTGTCCACGGCAAATACCTTGACAGTCGGCTGGGAGGAGGACTTTGCTTGGGCCAAGATCCGCAAAGGTGCGCGCACGTACATGATGGAGGCCTCGGTGCAGCCTGCTCAGACTCTGGTCATGCCCGGCACGGTCCGAGCCGCCCGGACGATCATGTGCGTTCAGATGGTCCTGACGCTGATCATGACCGCCATCCTGGCCCTGCTGTTCGCACAGGTGGGCTGGAACGCCATCGTCCTGCTCCCCCTGCTGTACGGAATCGCCAGCGCCGTGGTCATCGTGCTGGTGGTGGTCAAGATGAAGTCGCGCAGGAAGTGGGTGCGCTGGACGGGGATCGGCATTCAGGGCGTGAACGTGATCAGCTACGTGGTGGGGGCGTTCAGCGGGTCGGGCGCGGCGCCGAACGTGGGAGAGCTCCTGGGGCTCGGGCTGTCGGTGGCGGTCATCGTTCTGCTGCTGACACCGCCTTCCACAGCCTGGTTCGACGCCTGATCCGCCGGATGTTCCCCCAGGCCCAGGGAGCCGCGACCCGAGAGGCGCTCAACGCCGTGGGAAAGCGCTAATTGTATTTGTACAACCTGGTGGATTGTCGAATACCGAGGTGCGGTACATGCTGATGGCGAGTTCGCCGTGTTCGGTGCAGCCAGTACAGCAATGGGCAGTGGCGGTGGAAGCGCGTCTGAGCCTCGCCTGAAAACGATCGCCCCGCCGAACCGGCGAGGGCGGTCGTTTCTCCAAGGCTCAGGATGACGGCTTGCGGTCGGTCCAGCCGGCTTCCAGTACGGCCTGCGAGTTCCACACGGTGCCGGGTTCGAAGGAGCTCTGGACACCTTCGGGCTTCACCAAGACGCTCTCGTTCGCCAGGCCCTGCCCGGTCGCCTGGTCGAAGATCAGCCGAGTCTCCACGATGCCGGAGTACATGGTGTGCTCCTTGACCGCCACGGCGGTGCCCTGGCGGCCCTCCGCGTCCGTGACGTTCTCGATGACGTCGACGATGTCGAGGTCGGCGAGCATACGGAAGGCGGCGCCGCGTACCTGGGGTGTGACCGGCATGTCGGTGATCAACCCCACGCTCACGGTGAAGAGCCAGGGCTCGGCCGTCATCGGGTCGCTGCTGGACCCGGGGCTGTGCCCCTCGTACGAGCGCAGCAGCCACGCCTTGAGCTTGGCCGGGTCGGAGGGCAGGCCGCGCAGGTCCTTCATGGTGACGTTCCGGCCGAGCCAGAACACCTTGTCCCCGTCGACCAGAGGGCTGTGGCCGCCGAACGCCTTTCGGGGAGAGGCTGTGAGGGTCATCCGGCGTGACTTGCCCGGCACCTTGACCGGGATCTCGGCCGGGGAACCGGCCTGCTTCCACGCCTCCTCGTCCGCGGCGGTGACCGGTCGCGCGCCGAGTGGCTTGATGCTGCCCCACTGGTCCCCACCGGTGGCATTGGGCGTCCAACCCTCCTCCCGCTGCCGGTCCATGACCTGGTAGTCGGCGCCGTCGACCGCGAACAGGGTCCGCCGCATGGACACGGTGTGCCAGTAGGCGCCCTTCCCGGCGGGCTGGCGGGCCGCCTTCGCGGCGGCGGTCAGCAGGATGTCCCGAGCCGACAGCTTCACCTTGGGCGTGGACGAGGTGACCGTCGTCGGGGCAGCCACATCGGGCGCCCGCGGCGTCGTGCCGCCGGTGCCGGAGACCACGACGGCCACGGCGGTCGCGGCGGCGGCGGCGCCGACGAGGCTGAAACCCCACACCGGTCGTACAGCCCTGCGCTTACGCCTCGCCGACCGCGGCCGGGACATGGCGTACGAGAGCTCCGCGGCCCTGGTGCGTTCGTCGACCGGCGTGTCGCCGAGGTGCGCGGGCCGGGCGGCCCGTAGTTCGTCGATGGGGTTCATGACCACTCCTCGCTGAGGTTCCGCACCCGGGGCCGGGACTGTCCCGCTGGTTCCATCGCCTGCTTGAGCCGCTTGCGCGCACGGTGCAGCCGTACGCGGAAGGCGGCGGACGAGCAGCCGATGACCCGGGCCGCGTCCTTGGGGGACAGGCCCTGCCAGGCGATCAGGAGGAGGACCTCCCGGTCGTCCTCCGGCAGCTCGGCCAGCGCCCGCAGTACGCCGAGCCGTTCGGTCACCTGGTCGGCCACGTCGCCCTCGGTCCAGGCCCGCAGCTCCGCGTTCAGCGCCTCCCGCCGGGTCTCCGCGCGGATGTTGTCCCGCAGGACGTTGCGCGCGACGCCGAGCAGCCATGGCAGGGCCGGTTCCGGTACGTCGTCCAGCCGCCGCCAGGCGATCGCGAACGTCTCGCTCACCACCTCGTCCGCCACCTGCCGGCCCGCGCGACTGACCACGTAGGCCCACACGCGTTGTCGGCATTCGTCGTACATGCTGGTGAACCGGTGCGCGTCATCCGTCACCGCTTCAGCCCCTTAATCCCGGACATCGTTCTTCTGACACCAGGAAGTGGTCCGGGCCTCATCGTTGTTACAGCAATCCAGAAATATCCGGACGACCTCAGAAAGGGTCCCTATACGCTCGATGCCGGTACAGCCGAGGTCGGGGGCAGACGTGGACGAGCGGATCGAGCGAGCCAGGGTACTGTACGAGCGCGCCGTCTTCGACGGAGACGCCACGGCACTGGAGACGGCCGACCGGGAACTGGACGCGGCCGAGGCGGATCTCGCCCTCGCCCGTGGCCGGATCGTTCACGGGCGATTTCTGGACCAGAGGAGAGAGGATCCGGGCGAACTGGCCCTGTTCGAGCGCGCGGCGCGGCTCTACCGAGCACTCGGTGACGTGCGCGGCGAGGGTGAGTCGCTGTTCTGGATCGGCATCTTCCACCAGGTCGTCCGCCAGGACAACGGCACCGCGGTCCCCGTCCTCGAACGCTCCCACGAACTCGCAGCGCAGACGGGCGACAAGCTGACCATGTCGTACGCGCTCAGGCACCTGGGCTTCGCCGAGCACGTCGCCGGCCGGCTGGGCCCGGCCCGTGAACGGCTGGAGGAGTCGGCACGCCTGCGCCGCGAACTCGGTTTCCTGCCCGGCGTCGCCGCGAACCTGATCGGGCTGGCCTACATCACCGACGCGGAAGGCCGCCGTGACGAGGCGCTGCGGGTGCTCGACGAGGCAGCCGAGCTCGCCGAGGCAAGCGGCGCCCACGGCATCCTGCGCGCGGTCAAGGAGGCGGCTCAGGAGATCGGCCGGGAGACCCTGCTGGAATTCGGGACGGATCCCGCCTGACCGGTCAGTGATGGCGCCAGCCGTACGGTCACCGCCAGCCCGCCTTCCGGCCTGGCCGCGGCGGTGACCGTGCCGCCGTGCGCGTCGACGATGGCCCGGACGATGGACAGCCCGAGCCCCGACCCCCTGGCCGACCGCACCCGATCGGCGTGCAGCCGGTGGAAGGGCTCGAACAGGTCGTCCACCTCGTACGGTGAGACCGGCGGGCCGGTGTTCTCCACCACGATGACGGCGCCGTCACCGTCGGGGCGGACGGTCACCCACACGTCGCCGTCGCGGACGTTGTACTTGATCGCGTTCTCCAGCAGGTTGAACACGCAGCGCTCCAGGAACAGCGGGTCGCCCCCGGCGACGGCCTGACGCAGGTCCTCGTGCACGGTGACGTGCCGTTTCCCGGCCACGACCTCGATCTGCTCCAGCACGATCCGGACGATCCGCGGCAGCTCCACGGGCTTGCGCGCGGTCAGCTCCTGCTCCGACTGCGCGAGCAGCAGCAGGCCCTCGATCAGCCGTTCGTAGCGGGCGTTGGTGCCCAGCAGCGCCCGGGCCAGCGCCTTGAGATCCGGCGAGGCCGCCGGCTCCTCCAGCGACACCTCCAGAATCGTGCGATTGATCGCCAACGGCGTCCGCAACTCATGCGAGGCATTACCGATGAACCTGCGCTGCGCCTCGAACACCCGATGCAACCGATCCAACATCGCGTCGAACGTGTC
This sequence comes from Nonomuraea guangzhouensis, assembly GCF_019396345.1. Classification (GTDB taxonomy): domain Bacteria; phylum Actinomycetota; class Actinomycetes; order Streptosporangiales; family Streptosporangiaceae; genus Nonomuraea; species Nonomuraea guangzhouensis. The sequence continues at coordinate 253,862 of NZ_JAHKRM010000014.1, forward strand.
GGCCAGCCGCTTCACCTCATCATGCGGACCCCGCAACCCGATCCGCTCATGCAACGTACTCTCCGACAACCGCCGCGCCGTCTCCGTCACCCGATCCAACGGCCGCAACGCCCGATCGGCCACCAGATAGCCGAGCACGAACGCGATGACCCCGATCAGGATCATGATGACGACCGAGGACCGCAGCATGTCACTCAGCACGGTGGCTGCCCCTTGTTCCACGTCGAGCTGTACCTGCTGCATGGAGGGGCCGACGATGGGCGGATCCTTCGAGACGGCGACCGCGGAGCCGCCGAACCTCGTGACGAACTGCGTGTTCAGCGCCTGGGCGGTCAGCAGGTAGGTGACCCAGAGCAGCATCGACCCGGCGACGAAGAACAGCCCGCCGTACAGCAGGGCGAGCCGCATCCGCAGCCCGAGCCGGTTCCACGGCCGCGCACGCGTCACAGCCGGTAGCCCTTGCCGGGCACGTTCTGGACCGCGAGCGGCGCGCCGAGCTTCCTGCGCAGCGAGGTGATCGTGACGCGCAGCACGCCGGTGCCGGTGTCGGCGTGTTCGTCCCAGACGCGTCTGCGCAGCTCGGCCGAGGTGACGAGGGCGCCGCCGGCCAGCAGCAACTGCTCCAGGACGTCGAACTCCTTGCGGTTCAGCGCGACCACCCGCTCGTCCCTGGTCACCGTACGGCGGCCGGGATCGAGCCGGATGCCGGCCCGTTCCAGCGCGGCCGGCGCGGCCCGGGAGGACCGGCGGGCCAGTGTCCGGATCCTGGCCACCAGCTCGGCGAACGCGAACGGCTTGACCAGATAGTCGTCGGCGCCCAGCGACAGCCCGTCCACCCGGTCGCGGACCTGCCCGGCGGCGGTCAGCATGAGGATCCGGCTGGAGCTGGCCAGCTCGCCGCAGACGTCGTCGCCGTGCACCTCGGGCAGGTCGCGGTCGAGGACGACGACGTCGTAGTCGACGTACGAGGCCAGGTTCAGCGCCTCCTGCCCGTCGTAGGCCACGTCGACGGCCATCGCGTGCAGCCGCAGACCGCGCGCGACCGCGTCGGCCAGCTCTTCCTCGTCTTCCACGACAAGCACTCGCATGTGGTCGAGCGTGGCGGGTCGGGTGTTAGCCGCGAGTAAGCGCCTTATCCGGGTTTAGCACGGGTGGGAGTGGAGTGGGCCGCGCATCCCGGGCGAGTGACCCGGATGGCGAAGGAGCGGGTCATGAGAGTTCGACTGCTGCCTGCCGTACCCCTGCTGGTGCTGGCACTGGCGGCGTGCGGACAGGGCGGCGGCACCGCCGACGACGGGATCGCCAGCGCGGGCAAGGGTACGGCCACGCCCACCGCGTCGAGCTCGGTGTCGGCGGCCGACCGGCAGGCGGCGCAGCTGAAGTTCGCCCAGTGCATGCGGGAGCACGGCATCAACATGCCCGACCCTAAGGCCGACGGCAGCGTGATGCTCAGGCAGAAGAAGGGCGAGGACCCCAGCAAGATGAAGAAGGCGATGGAGGCGTGCCAGCCCCTGATGAAGGACGTGATCGGCGACCGGGCGAACCAGCCGATGGATCCGAAGCAACGGGACCAGATGGTGAAGTTCGCCCGCTGCATGCGGGAGCACGGCGTGGACATGCCGGACCCGGGGCCGCAGGGGCAGATCCAGATCAAGGTCGGCAAGGGCGGCGAGAAGAAGCTCAAAGAGGCACAGGAAGCCTGCAAGAGTTTCGCTCCGGGCTTCGGTCCCGGCTTCGGGGGCAAGCCGTGAGGCGCCCCCTGGCCCTCGCCGGCGCCGCCCTGCTCGCGGTCGCCGCCGCCTGGACGGCGCTGACCGTACTGAACCAGAGCGGCGGCACGGGCGCGGCGGCGCCGAGCAAGCCCCCGGTGCCGGCCACCGCGGAGATCACCAGGCAGGACCTGGTCGACACCAAGACCGTCAGCGGCGCCCTCACCTACTCCGGCGAGCGAGACCTCGCGGCCGGCGCCGCGGGCACCGTGACGTGGGTGGCCGCGGAGGGGGCGGTGATCCGGCGGGGACGCCCGCTGATCAGGATCGACCGGAAACCGCTCATCCTGATGTACGGCAAGCTGCCGCTCTACCGGACGCTGCGTTCCGGCGTGTCGGACGGCCCCGACGTCGATCAGCTGGAGCGCAACCTCAAGGCGCTCGGCTACGGCGACGACCTCACCGTGGACGACCACTTCAGCTACGCGACGCGGCAGGCCGTCAAGGAGTGGCAGGACGACGTGGGGCTGTCCGAGACCGGCGAGGTGGACGCCGCGCAGGTGACGTTCCTGCCCTCGGCCGTACGGGTGACCGAGGCGAAGGCCGCGGTCGGCGGCAAGGCCGGTCCCGGCCGGACGGTCCTCACGGTCAGCGAGCTGCGGCGGCTGGTGCACGTGGACCTCGACACCGGCGACCAGGCGATGGCCAAGAAGGGCGCCAAGGTGAGCGTGGAGCTGCCCGGCGGCGAGCAGGCGGCCGGGAAGATCAGCGAGGTCGGCACGGTGGCCAAGAGCCAGGACGACGGCACCACCATCGACGTGGACATCACGCTGACCAAGCCCCCGAAGTCCAAGCTGGACCAGGCCCCGGTCGACGTGGAGCTGGTCAGCGAGCGACGCAAGAACGTGCTGAGCGTGCCGGTGGAGGCACTGCTGGCGCTGCGCGAGGGCGGCTTCGGCGTCGAGGTGGTCGAGGGCGGCGCGACCCGCGTCGTGGAGGTGAAGGTCGGTGGCTTCGGCGGCAGCCGGGTCGAGATCAGCGGCGCGGGGCTGGCCGAGGGCATGAAGGTCGGGGTGCCCGCGACATGAGCGTGGTGGAGCTGCACGACGTGACCAAGGTCTACGAGGGCCACGTCGAGGCGCTGCGCGGGGTTGACCTGACGGTGGAGCGGGGTGAGCTGGTGGCCATCGTGGGGCCGTCGGGCTCCGGGAAATCCACCATGCTCCACATGATCGGCACCCTGGACCTGCCCACCAGCGGGACCGTGCGCGTCGCCGACTACGACGTCGCCGCGCTCTCCGACCGGGAGCTGTCCGCGCTGCGGGCGCGGCAGTTGGGGTTCGTGTTCCAGCAGTTCCATCTGGCTCCGGGGGTGAGCGCGCTGGACAACGTGGCCGACGGCCTGCTGTACAGCGGCGTCGGGCTGCGGGCCAGACGCGAGCTGGCCGCCTCCGCCCTGGAACGGGTGGGTCTCGGCCACCGGCTGGGACACCGGCCGAACCAGCTGTCGGGCGGCGAACAGCAGCGGGTGGCCGTGGCCCGAGCCGTCGCCGGTGACCCGCCGCTGCTGCTGGCCGACGAGCCGACCGGGAACCTGGACTCCGCCTCGGGGGCCGAGGTGCTGACGGTTCTGGGCGGGTTGCACGCGGCCGGTACGACGATCGCGATCATCACCCACGACGCGGAGATCGCCGCCTGGTGCCACCGCCAGGTCAGGCTCCGCGACGGCCGGATCGTCGCCGACCTCACACGCACGGGCACCCCCGCCGGTTTCGAGCAAGGAGCTCCAGAGTGACGCGTAACCGGCTGACGCCCGCCCGTCTCGGCTTCGCCGACGTCCTGCGGGTCGGCGCGGCCGGGCTCAGCACCCGCCCGACGAGAGTGATCCTGTCGGCGCTCGGCATCGCCATCGGCATCGCGACGATGATCGCGGTGATCGGCATCTCGGCCTCCTCCCGCGAGCAGCTGTTGCGCCAGCTCGACCGGCTCGGCACCAACCTGCTGACCGTCTCGGCCGGCCAGACCATGTTCGGCAAGCCGGCCGAACTGCCCACCGGCGCCGTCGCCATGGTCGAGCGCATCGGCCCGGTCCGTACGGCCGGCGCCACCGGAGCCATCACCGCCACCGTACGGCGTACCCGCTACATCCCCGAGGAGGTGACCGGCGGCATCGCCGTACAGGCGGCGACCACCGGCCTGCTCGCCACGCTGGAGGGCGGCCTGTCGAAGGGCACCTGGCTGAACGCCGCCACCGAGCGGCAACCCGTCGTCGTCCTGGGCGCCAAGGCCGCGGAGACGCTCGGCATCTCCAGGACCGGTGTACGGGTGTGGATGGGCGGCCGGTGGTTCACCGTGGTCGGCATCCTGACCCCGATGCCGCTCGCCCCGGAGATCGAACGGTCGGTGCTGGTCGGGTTCCCCGCCGGGGCGGAGCTGCTGGGCTTCGACGGCCACCCGTCGACGATCTACGAGCGGTCGGCGGAGGAGTCGGTGGAGGGCGTACGAGGGGTGCTCCCGCGTACGGTCAACCCGGAGAACCCGCAGGAGGTCAACGTCAGCAGACCGTCCGACGCGCTGGCGGCAAAGGCGGCCGCCGCGGGCGCGTTCACCAACCTGCTGCTCGGCCTCGGCGCGGTCGCGCTGCTGGTCGGCGGCGTGGGCGTGGCGAACACCATGGTGATCTCAGTGCTGGAGCGACGCAGCGAGATCGGCCTGCGCCGCTCGCTCGGCGCGACGCGTGGGCAGGTGCGGGTCCAGTTCCTTTCGGAGTCGCTGCTGCTGTCCGCGCTGGGCGGGGTCGTCGGGGCGGTGCTGGGCGCGCTGGCCACCACCGGCTACGCGCTGTCACGCGGCTGGCCGGCCGTGGTGCCGCCATGGGCGCTCGGGGGCGCGATCGCCGCCACACTCGTCATCGGCACGCTCGCCGGCCTCTACCCGGCCATGCGAGCCGCCCGCCTGTCCCCGACGGTCGCCCTGACGACCACCTGACGGCCTCGCTCCGCGCCCGGCCGTCGTCTCGCGCCATCGGGCGGAGGGGCGGACGGACGTCGTAGACGGGCGAGCGCCGTCGGGAGGGTGGGCGGGCGCCGTCAGAGGGGCGAGCGTCATGGGCGGACGAGCGTCGGCGCGGGCCGTGGCCGGCGGCGCTAGGCGTCGTCTGACGCGCGGGTCGCCCGGTCGAAGGTATCGACCAGCTCGTCCGCGCACAGCTCCGGATCCAGCCCGTCGACCAGCCGGTCGGCCACGGCGTCGATCGCGGCCCGCAGCGTCGTGGCCATGATGGTCGAGTCGAACGACCGGAACGTCCCCGTACGCCGCCCATCATCGAAGAACGCCACCAACCGGCCGATCGCCGCGTCTCGCTCCTGGCCGCCGAGCGGGGCGGAGTTGAAGGCGATCTGCTGAACGGCCCGCACATGGTCGGGATGGGCGGCGATGAAGGCCACGTTCGACCGGATGTACGCCTGGAGCAGGTCGCGGGCGCCGTCGGCGGCGTCGAGCGCGGGCCGCATGAAGGCGGCCGCGTCGTCCACGACCGTGCGGACCACGGCCGCCAGCAGCTCGTCCTTGCTGGAGAAGTGGTAGGAGATGAGCCGTTTGCTGCTGAGCCCGGCATACTCGCAGATGGCCTCGAAGGTCGTCGCGGCGTAACCGCGTCCGGCCAGCAGGGCGATCGTGGCCTGGGTGATCTGGGCCTTGCGTGCCTCAGTCGCCGCATGACGAGCTGTCTCCATGTCATCCGAGCTTGCCACGCTTCGGGTACGCCTGCCGTACGGTCCGGCGGTTGACGAGCGTTGCGACGGCCACCAGCAGCACCCCGACCAGGCCCTGCTCGACCCGCATCCACAGCGGGTAGCCGCTGGACGGGACGGCCACGATGAGCAGGATCCCGATGGGGGCGATGGTCGCGATGAAGCGGATGCGGACATAGGCGGCCCGCCTGCCCTTCTCGGCCTGGCCGGTGAGTGCGATGAGCCAGGCGGCAGCGGCGGCCACGGCCACGCCGCGTACCCACACCACCCAGTCCCCGCCGACGATGGCCGCCACCACCAGAGCCAGGACCGAGACGGCGAGCATGACGACGAAGAGCGTCCTGACGGGAGTCCAGATTTTGTTATCCATGCGAGTAAATTTATCCGCGCGGATAACAAAGAGCAAGTAGCGATCGGCACGGCATAGGCCGTGCCGATCATCCGTTCGTCACATGTTGATCGTGTGGTGTGGTTTTCGGTAGCACGCGACCTGTGACCTCGTCAAACAAGAGACTTAGCCCCAGCTCACGGTACTTTCCGGGAGTCTGGGGCTTCTTGTTGTTCCGGGTTGATCACCGCTGTTGTCAGCACCGGTGCTGACGTTGTGCTGACCCGTGATGGCCCCACCCTCTGAGAGCCTCTTGACTACCCTCCCGAGTGCGTTCAGGCTCGCATATGCGCAAGGAGCCGCAAACCACAGAGGTAGGAGACCACCGTGGCGATAACGTTCTACGGCAAGGACCCAACCAATCCGGGCAACAACTGTCCGGCCGTATTCCGGGACGAGGCAACGGGTGACTTCTTCTTCCAGGGGGAGACCGTTGTTGATCCAGAGATCCTTGCGAGGGTCACAGCCGACAGCCCCATCCTGGATACGGAGTCGGTAGTGCGACTCCCCGAGCGCATGATCGAGATCATCATGGAGGCATGCCGTGACAGAGTTCGGCGAGCTGCTGGCGAAGTGTGAGCACACAGCCTTCAAGCTGGAGTTCAGAGACCAGTACATGACCGGTGATCCCGGCTACCTCGCTTGGGAGGCCGGAGATCTCGCCGAAGCAGTGCGGCTGTACTCCGAGTGGACCGCCACCGCCCGCACGGCAATCGTTCGAGGGGTGAGCATGCGGAGGGTCCGCGTGGTGTCCGAGCCGGTGAGCACCTACATCGCCTTCGAGCATGCCGTCACGCCAGGAGTGAACCTGGCGGCGGGTGAGGCGATCAGATGGCTACCGAGGCACCTAGCTTCGGATCTGGCTCTGCCGGGAAATGACGTGTGGGTCTTCGATGACCGCATGGTGCAGTTCTGCCACTTCGCGGGCGACGGCGCATGGGTCTCCAATGATGAGACCGATGATCCGGCAACCGTAGCGTTGTGTTCGTCAGCGTTCGCGGCTGCCTGGGACCGCGCCATCGACCATGAGGGGTATCGGATCTAGTCGCCCCGCTGATCACGTCTCGCACAGACTCATGTCCACCCCGCATTCTTCCAGCTCCAGCGCTCAGGCAGCCAGACAAGCCCTTGCCGCCCGACTGCGCGACCTACGGCTTGACGCGCATCTGACTTCCCGAGCACTGGCAGCTCTGGCGGGGTGGCATGAGGCCAAAACCTCGCGGATCGAACACGGCAAGAAGCAGCCATCCGAGGGCGACATAGCGGCTTGGGTGCAGGCATGCGGAGTGCCCGGCCTGCTACCTGAGCTGATCGCCGAACTCCGTGCCGTGGATTCGGCTTGGCTGGACTGGCGGCGAGCTGAGAAGTCGGGCCTCACCCACCTGAATGCCGCCGTCCGAGAGTTGTACGAGCGGACCAAGGTGTATCGCTCCTACTGCCAGGACGTCATTCCTGGGCTCCTTCAAACGGCCGGGTACACCACGGCCACCCTGGCGGCGATCCGGGACGGCAGACGCGTCCCTGTCGATGATGTCGCCGAAGCCGTCGCCGAGCGGATGGCTCGGCAGCACATCCTCTACGAGGGCAACCACCGGTTTGTGTTCATCCTGGAGGCAGCGGTGCTGACCTACCGGCGCGGCGGCCCTGAGGTGATGATTGGACAGCTCGGTTACCTGCTGGAAGCGATGGCGCTTCCCTCTGTGTCACTGGCGGTGATCCCGCCCAACGTGGAGCGGGCGGGGCGGTGGCCTGTCGAGAACTTCTACATCTTTGATGACGCGCAAGCGAATGTGGAACTGGTATCTGGCTTCCTCACGATCACGCAACCGAGGGAGATCGCCATGTACGCCGAGACGTTCACTCGGCTCCATGAGATAGCCGTTTTCGGACGACAGGCGCGTGCCCTAATCAAGTCAGCGATGGACTCCTTGGAGTAGGCGCCCGCAAGTATCCGCAAGTTTCTGGTGCTCTGGGATCACTCGCTCCTAGCGTCGAGACATGGCCGTCACTCACACAACCGCATCAGCCGAAGACCTGTTGGGGGAGCCGATCCGGGAGGCGGAGGCGGCAGCGCAGAACGCCGCCCTCGACCGGGTTCTTGAGCATCTGACGGCCGAAGGCGTCAACGCGCAACTGATCAAGCGGCTTGCGGTCGAGTGTGAGGCCGAGCCGTACCAGCCTGCCGACAAGCTTCGGTACCCACCCCAGCTCATCGTCTACGCGAATGCCGGTTGGCGGGTCGCCACGGTGACCATCGGGGTTCGCTCGGGCGCCTACATGGTCGAGCTGGCGCGTGGGGGACCTGACAACGAGCTGCGGGCCGACAGGGTGGAGGTCGTACCGGCAGAGCAGCCGGGCCGCGTTGCTCTGCTGGTCGCTCAGAACGCCGGAGCGTTGGCATGAGCAGAGCCAAGGTAAGCGAGACAGCGTTCCGCTACCCGTACGTGATCGGGTGGACAGGCGAGACTCAGAATCCTCCACTGAAGTGGGTACCGCGCCGTGGCGGGCTGCGACTGGGCTACGTCGTGTCGCACCGCGACGACTTCGGCAACGGTGTCCTTCGCCTTCGGCAGAGTCAGAACCGAGGCGGGCGGCCCGACTTCAAGACGGTCAACACGCTGCGGCAGTGGCGCTGCATGGAAAAGCGGCTGTGTCAGGTGTGCGCCCGTTCTGCTGTGGATCGGGCGACGGGCCGAATCTGGTGGTTGCTGTCGGGAGATGGGCGTGATGGCGATGGCTATACCAACGCGCCGCCGACGTGCCGGGGATGCATCCCGGAGGCGATCGCGCAGTGTTCGCACCTGCGGCGTAACGCGGCCGTCTTCACCGTGGGCGACTGTTCGCCGTACGGGGTGCGCGCGGATTTGTTTGTTCCTTACCTGCCGCCGCTGGTTCCGTTCGAGCGGAACGCCGTCCTGGCGTTCGACGACTACGACATGCATCACGTGCTCGCCCGTGAGCTGTTAATGCGGCTACAGGACGTGCAGCCGGCCGTGACAGAAGGTGATGCGCCGTGGGCGGCTTAGGCAATGTCGAGCTGGGCGTGCGCATGCTGCGCATGACCGCCGCCTACCTGGCTCTCTGCCCGCTGCTGGGACTGGTCTCGCTCATCGTGCAGTCGTTCATGAACGACTGGCGCCGGGGCTGGCGTCCGTGGAAGAGCGGAGAGCGCCCCTAAAGACAGCCCCGGTTGAGGTGTTCTCGCTGGTTCTCCCTCTTCCGGGGTGCCGTTCGCCCCTGGCAGGCCGGAAACCCCATTCACACTCACTCCGGCTTGCCGGGGGTTCAGACGCCCCCGACCAGACAGGCAGACGAACCCCCCACCAATGGTTTCCTGCCTGAAGGATCGCGCTTCCCCTGTACGCGGTCGGCCCGCCCTCTGGTCGGGGGCCTTTCTATGCGAAAGGACGGCTCGAATGGGAAAGAAGCCAAAGGACGACGAGAAGAAGCCAGAGAAGAAGCCGCCGAAGACTCTATGTCAACAACACGGCCACGATTGGGGACTTCCAAATCCAGCAACTTCTACGGCTAAATGCAGGAGATGCCCCGCCACGCTCCATTGGCCCTAGAACCGATCCAGAAACGGGAAAGCCCTCACCGCCCCGCTTGGTCCATCATTCCCTGCCAAGCAGGGCCTTTGCGTACCGGCCAGGGGAGCGCGTACGTTTGCCATTTCACGTACCGGCCTTCGGGGATGACGTACCAATGGGCAGGCCCTCGACCGTAGCCGGGGGCCTGCCCTGCCGGACGTTAGGCCGCTATCTCAGGAGCCTGGAAGAGCGCTTCGGCATTGCCCTTGGCCCGGCTCCTGCGGGGAGCCTTGGCCTTGGTCACCGTGGCCGTTTGGGGTGTGCTGGCCGCAGCCTGCTTGGCCATCATGGACATCAGGATCTCCTGGAGCATCTCCGCCCCGGCCTCAGAGGACAGGAACGCCTTGACGGCTTCCGACGAGACGGCAGGCTCCTCGGTGACCTGCTCTACCGGTTCGGGCTCAGGAGCCGTCTCACGCTCAGGCGTGACGCTCTGGGCGGCGTCGATCTCGTCCCACTCGTCATCCGACAGGTAGTACGGCGTGGGCTGGGTCTCCTCTTCCGGGGCGGCCTCCTCCTCGGGAGTTGCCTCCTCGGTGGTGGCCAACTCGGCGGGCTCCTCCACAGAGTCGTGGATTTCGTCCATGAGGATCTCGGGAAGCTCCTCCCCCTCAGAGTCAGTAAGTTCGTTTGAGCGGTCCGCAGTCTCCTCGGGAGCTTCGTAGCGGTAGACCAGGGCGGGCCTGCCCCCGCCCTGTGGCTGAACCTTGGTCATGGTCACGCTGGGAAGCTCGGAGATGATTTCGTTCATCTCAGCGGCCTTACGGCCGAACTTGCGGAACAGGGCCGTGCTGTTGACGCCCTCAGAGCCAGCGGCCTTGATGAACTGCTCCACGCGCGTGCCCACCGTCTCCTCAGCCGAACCTCCGGCGTTGGCCACGTCCGGCGAGAGGTAGGTGACCGAGTCGCACATGTAGGAGACCAGGCCCGTTGCGGCTTCCAGGTCCCGAGTCGTGATCTCGTCTCTGCGGTCGGCCAGCGCGTACAGGGCGCTGAGACGCCACACGTAGTCAGCCGCGCGAGCGGCGAACTGCTCCATGGCCTCACGGCCCAGCGTCATGGAGTCGATCATCTCCGAGAGCTGGTCATCCCACAGCGCCATGGCGCTGCGCGAGACGGTGACCTCTTCCACGTCCCGAGCGAACGCCACCGCATTGCGGAACTCCCTCACGAGAGGCCGCATCAGCTCAGACCAGGCATAGACGCTGATCTGTTCCGAGAGCTTGATCTTCTTGGAGCGCTCGACGAACAGGCACAGGAAGCGGTTCAGGGTGCCCCCGGCGCGGTCGGCCTTGCCGATGCTGCCCGCGAACTCAGCGGGAGTCACGTTCCCGATGATGGACACGTGGGGAGCGTCTACGTGAATCACGGCTTCCTTGGTGCGGTTGCTGATCGAGGCCCCTTCCCAGCTACGCCGGATGGCCTTGCCGAAGGACTTGTATCGAGCCGACACCTTCAGCAGGTCAGCGAACTCCTCCTCGATCATCAGAGCGTTGCCGTTCATGTCCGCCAGGGTGGAGACGTAGGCAGGCCCGGACTGGGGACACCCCTCCAGGACCGTGGACTTGGCCCAGTCGGGAAGCGCGCCCTTGACCACCTGAAGTGCGGCACGGGTAGCCGTGCCCTTGCGCCCCATGCCGGTGTTGCCGATCAGCACGATCCACGTGCTCAAGGTCTGGCACTGCGTGCCGTAGACCACCTGAGGCAGGTTGGTGATGGCTGAACTGAAGGCGCTCAGCAGAGCGCCCAAGATGCCCACAGGGTCGGCCTCGCTGTGCGGGGTGATGGTCTGCACGATCCTGCCCAGAAGGCCGCTGTAGACCACGGGGGAGACCTGGGGACGGGCAGCGACGGTGTTGGACTGCATGAGCTACGCTCCTTGATTGGTGGCCCCAGAGCGCAAGCGACGCCAATCTCTGTCGCTCTGGGGCTGTCTTATGTCTGAGGCTGGTTTCTCGATCCCGAGTTTGTTTGTTTCGGCGTTCGGTTGATCAAGTCCAGCGATCAGCAAAGTGTCATGAGCGTGAATCTCGTGTCAATACCTTTGCTCGAATTAACTCCGAGAAAGTTTGTTAAGACAGGTCAACAGGCAAGGGTTGCTCGGGAAGGTTAATTAGAGTGTCGACCAGGGGGTATGCACTTTTTGAGGGCGGACGTGACCCCGAGGGGGGTGGTTCCTCCGACCAGGTACGAGTCTGGGACTTTTCAAGAAGACATAAAACATGCTCTGAGCTGGACTACAGTCTTCTTATGGGGTGGAGAAACTTACAAAACTCGCAGTCCAGAAAGCAAGAATTCCCCGGACTCTTCCATTGAATCCAGGGGACTTCGTGCGTCTTCAGAATTAACTTAGGCGGCCCACTTCACAGCGGCCTTCACGAGGCCCTCGGAATCCTTCACGGCGACGTTGGGCGCGGTGGGCTGCTTGCCACCAGGGAAGGACAGAACCCGAGCGCCGTACAGGTGCAGGGCGTCTATCTGGTCGCGTCGATACTTCTCCACCGGCTGACTCCGGAAGTCGGTGAACTGGCTGGCGAACGTGGTGAAGGACCTTTGTCCGGCCAGAATGTCCACGCCGGTCGGCATGGCCGTGGTGGACAGGAGCGTGAACCCGGCCAGGCGGGCAACCACGCCGTTGGCCGTGGCCCCGGCCTCACCCAGAGCGGCGGCGTTGGCCACGTCAGGGGCACGCATCAGATAGCGCTTGGCCTTGGGGCCGACGACAACGTATCGACCGTCCGGCACCTTGCCAGTGTCGAGCTTCTCCATCATGTCGAAGATGGCTTCCAACAGCGCCTCGCCCTTGTCACGGCTGTCAGCCTGGGCGCTTACGTTCACCTGAGGGAGGCTGGTAGCCGAGGCCGCAATGGTCGCGCCAACGAACGCGTCCGTAGAGGCCGCCAGAGCACGGATGGACTCCAGAGCGGCCGGCGCGGCCAGAGCGCCGGCCACTTGTACCGTCTCGATGTTGCGCACATAGAAGGCGACGTAGTCGGCCTCGCTGATGTCTACGTACTGCTCAACGGTCTTCAGGTCTTCGATCGTCATTCCGGCAACGTCGTCATAGCGCCCCACGTTGGGTCGGATGAGGCCGTTGACCACCATCCGGTCACCTTGTGCGGTGATGTCGCCCTCATAGTCGGTGTTCACCACCAGAGGTGAGGCCCACACCAGCAGCGGATCAAACTGGGTGAGAAGCTCGCTGCTCCACTCGGTGGGAACGAACGCATGCGTACCTGCGTGCGCGTATGCGGGGATCGGGTTAATTGCCAAAGAGAAATCCTTTCAGTAGGGGTTAGCGGCGTGCTCGCGCATCCAGGGAAACGCCACGATCAACGGGCGGACCTGAACCTTGAGGGCCGATGCCCACGCCTTGGGGATACGTGGGCTTCCTGGTCGCAGAACCGAGCGAAGTAACAAACTCTGTGATCGCGTCAAGGTCGGCCGTTCCTTCCCCGGTGAGGAAGGCGGACATGTTCAGCCTGGAGATCGCCTCTGGGGCCAGCTCCATGCCGCGCTGTTGGGCGGCCTGCTGGAGATGAATCTCAGCCAGCGTCAGAGCGTGCTCTTGCTGCATCGCGGCCATGGCCTGTTCCAGTTCCGCACCTTTGGCCGTTGCGGCCTCCAGTTCGGCGCTGGCGACCTTCCACCGCGCTTCGTTAGCCCGGCTGAGGCTCTTCCACTTATCGGTCTCAGAGTTGATCTGAGAGCCTTCTGAGATTGCTTCGGCCACCGGCTCCATTTCGGTGGTGGCGTCAAGCGTGTTAGTCGGTGAGTCGTCCATTTCGGCTACTCCCTTCGATAGTCAATTCGTGGGTGCGTGTTGGGGCTTACCAGGTGCGCATACGCAGCTCGTCATGCTCGGGCGTCGCCTGCCACGCGTAGGTAAGCGACCTCGGGTTGTCCAGATCGCCGTTCACGGACACGATACGGATGGCAGAGTCCAAGTCGCCTTCACGCCAGGCGGTGAGGATCTCCAGAGCGCTCATAGTCTCAAGCTGGGTAACGGTAATCATCAGTGTTGTTCTCCAAAGGTGTGAGTGTGAGGGGATGAAGAAGGCCCCCGGCACGAGGTCACCGAGGGCCTTCAACAGCCTGTGTGGTGCGGGAGAGTCTAGAATTCCTCCCCTACCCTCTATTAGAGGGGGAAGTTAACTATTTGTGCGAGAAACCTCACCTCACGGCCGTCCGGATCTCCCACAGCACATCATCACAACGCAATGAGCAGTACGGATCGAACTCTTCAGCATCGATCTTGAGCCCACACTTCAGACACAAGCCCTTGCTGCGGCGATAACGCTGCTGCGCATGCTCCCGGTCGCGTAACCGTTTAGCGGCCTGACGGCACTCGGCCGAGCAGTAGCGACGCCAAGGCCCAGGACGGCCCGAACCCAGCTTCCTGGTCTCCTTGCACAGCTTGTCGCAATATCCGCACTTGAATACCAGGGTGAGATAATCTCGCTGAGAGCGCCATGACACATCTACTCCTTATCTGCCGCGCTGGGGGAAGCGGCTTGCCAACTAACGAACTAACGAATTATCGTGCGTTCGTTCGGCGGGCTCTTCCGGCCCGATCCCGAAGAGTCTTGGCTTGATGACAGGCCCGGTGAGCGGCGCGAAGGTTGTCGTAATCCCAGCCGCCGCCATCGGCAACGGCCGTCACGTGATCCACCTCGTTGGCAGCGGCCTGCCCACATAAATAACAAACTCCAGCATCACGCTTGAGAACCGCCCTGCGGCGGTGGTTCCAATCCTTCGGCCTAGACAGATTCCTCTTGGACGTCACCGCCCACGGCTTACGGCGGTGGGCGGAACACTTGCCTTCGCCGCGCACGGCGATCTGATGACATCCACTCTCACTGCAAATCTTGTTAGCCAGGGCCAACGGCCCTCCAATCGTCTAAGTAACTATCAATCCATGGCAGCCTTCAAATGCTGCCTTATCTAATCAACTAGTCACAACTAATGGGCCTTCCGGCTAGTGCCTCCAGGCCCTTTAGATAGCTGGTTGAAGTAGGGGCCAGCCCCCAAGCTGGCCCCTTAACTATTCCTTCGTCTGGCTCGTCGTCCCTCCTCGCCTGCCGAAGGAACACAAGAATAGAGAGGAAGTCGCATTTGTGCAGGTCAGGGACATAATCCAGTCCAGGATCTTCGGATCAACGGGTCTGGATTCATAGGACTACCACATCGGTCCAGCATCATAGGACTCATGGGCCATGGTCGAATCGACATTCGACACATAGCCCGACTCCCACGTTTGATGAACGGGACACATTGCGCCCTTGTCCAATCCGCGTTCCCAGAATTCTCGCGGAAGCCATACGCAGGTTTCCCCGCCGCGAGGCAGTACGAGCCCTGCCAAGCGAAGCTTTTTCAACGTGTCGTAGACGGTTGACCGCGAAGCGGGCTTAACAGTCCCGTCCGGTTTCTCTCGGCTAAGGACCTGCCGCAGCTCCCCCGCTTTGAATACAGCGTGCCCTGTGTTGTTTGCGCGAGCGATGGCGGCCAAAAGGAGTCGGGCATCTAAGGAAAGATTGCGCCCCTGACGGGCCACGCTGCCCGCATACCGCTGAAAAACCTTGCCAAACTGATGTTCAGGAAAAGTCAATTCGATCCCTTGCCATAGTCCACTCCAACTGATTAGTGATCGCATTTCCCCCTGTCTCGATGGTCAATGGATGGCTTGGCGGTCAATCCAGGTCTCTACGTCGCGTTCCCTGAACATCACGCGTCGGCCGATGCGGTGGCCCTTCAGGTTCCAGGGCTTCCATCGGTTGTAGACCGTGCTCTTTGGCACGCCCAGGTGGGCGGCCACCTCTTCCACACTCATGAGTCGGTTGCTTCCTCCGCTGCCCAAATCGCTTTCCTCTCTCATGTGCGGGCACGCTGCGCCCGCAATCTGTACGCCTCGCGTCGTGTCCGCTGTGCAGTTGTCAAAGGCATGCCCGTGACCGCCCCGGCCGGGCGTGGCCTCGCAGCCCTTCCCGGCCCGGCGCGGCGGGCGGTGATCACCGTTGCACATTCAGGTACAGATGGTCAAGCAATACATGAACAGTCTTCCAGACTGTCCGTGAATGGTGTAGCGTCATCGCCATGACCAAACAAGAGGAACCGCACACACACACGCACGCGAGAGAAGAGGTGCGGCCCGAGCAGGGCCCCGGCTACCACCTCCAGCACTGGTACGACGGCTGGCAGGTGGACATGTGGTGGTCGTCCAACAGCACGGGCGGCCCTACCGAACTGCGCATCACCACCAACGACCCCGAACTGATGGCCCGAGGCATCACCACGGGCACGCTGCGATCCATCCCACTGGCCGACATCGCGCGAGAGCTGAAGAGCGACCTTCAGCGACTCAGCCGCGAACAAGACATCTTCCACGTGCTGGAACCGCGCACCGATTGGGCGATGCGGCACATTCGGCAGACCGTCAAGGACAACCCCAAGCCAGGCCGGACCGGGCGACCGGAGTCCTTCCACCTCGCCATAGCCGTCCTCTACGTCTGGTATGTGCTCATGCGCGAGCCCAACCCCGTGCAGGACCTCGCCGAGATCGTGGGTGCGGACCGAAGAGCAGCAGCCAACTGGATCTCCCTGGCCCGCAAGAACGGCATGCTCACCGAGGCCGCCGAACGCCAATCGGGCGGCACCCTGACCGACAAGGCCGTCTCACTGCTCAAGGCGATGAACGAAAGCGAGGAAACGAACTAACGTGGCCAGCCTGATCAAGAAATGCGAGTGCGCCGACACCAAAGCCGGACGCACACTCGACCTCCGCAAGGCCGACGACCGCAAGACCGCCGAACGATCCTGGGGCAAGTGCGGCCACTCCTGGACCGTCCGCTACCGGCTCGGCGGACGCGGCACCAAGCAACAGGAGCAGTCCTACCCGCACAACATGAAGAAGGACGCAGAAGCGTTCATTCTGGAGATCAAGTCCGACAAGGTGAGCGGCTTACGCCGCACCATCGATCCCAAAGCCGGAGCGATCACTTTCGCCGACTACGCGGACAGCTGGCTCTCAGGCCGTGTCGGGCTGTCGGCCAAGAGCGTTGAGATCTACGGCAATGCGCTGAAGAACCAGATCAACCCGACTCTCGGTCACCTTCGGCTGAATGCCATCACCAGGCAGACCATCAAGAACTTCATCTCAGCCCTGATCAAGGCAGCGTACGCGCCGAACACCATCCACAGCGCCTATATGGTCGTGGCCGCAATCTTCAGCGAGGCCACAAAGGACAAGCTCATCCCCGAGTCGCCCTGCACGGACATCGAACTGCCCAGCGCCGCGCAGAGACAGGAGTTTCTGGTTCCCTCCTGGGCGCAGATCAGCAAGCTCGCCGACTCCATGCCAGCCCGCTGGGCGGCGACGGTGTGGCTCATGGCCGGATGCGGTCTCCGGGTATCCGAAGCGTTCGCCGTCGCTGAGGGAGGCGTGATGTTCGGCGGCCGGAGACTGCGCATCCACGAGCAGGTGACCAGAAAGCGCGTGTTAGGCCCACTCAAGCACCGTGAGGAAGGGGACTACCGGGTCATGCCGCTGCCGCCGTTCGTTCACTCCGCCATCACCACGCACATCGAGAGCCACGGCACCGCCGACGGGTACCTGTTCCAGGCAGCCAAGGGAGGTTGGGTGGGGTACGAGACTTATCGGCTGGCGTTCGCCGCCGCAGCCAAGACGGTGGGCCTTCCCGAGGACTTCACCCCTCACGGACTCCGCCACTCCTACGCGTCCATGCAACTTGCCCAGGGCATCCCCATCACGGACGTGTCCCGATGGCTGGGACACCAGGACATCGGGATCACATTCCGTACGTACGGCCACCTCGTGGACGAGGCGTGGGACAGGGCGCTCGACGTGATGCAGGCCGGTTATCAGACGGGCATCGCCGAAGTCCCGGCAGCAGCGTGCTGACTTCGTGCTGACCACGAAGACCCATAAATGCCTGTCTACCTGGGGCTTTTGCCCCCAGCGATCACATGTTGATCATGTGGCCGGCGAGGCCGTGGATCGCTTCCTTGACCGCTTCGCCGAGCGTGGGGTGGGCGTGCACGTTGCGCGCGACCTCGTGCACGGTGAGGTCCCACTGCTGGGCCAGCGTCAGCTCGGGCAGCAGCTCCGTCACCTCCGGGCCGATCAGGTGCGCGCCGAGCAGCTCGCCGTACTTGTTGTCGCTGATGATCTTGACGAAGCCGTTCGCGTCGCCCAGGCCGTGCGCCTTGCCGTTCGCGGTGAACGGGAACTTGACCGCCTTCACGTCATAGCCCAGGTCCCGGGCCTGCGCCTCGGTGTAGCCGAAGCTGGCCACCTGCGGCTGGCAGTACGTGGCCCGCGGGATCATCACGTAGTCGAGCTCCATGGTCTCCGCGTCGCCGATCGTCTCGGCCGCGATGATGCCCATGGACTCGGCGGCGTGCGCCAGCATCAGCTTGGCGGTGACGTCGCCGATGGCGAAGATGTGCGGCACGTTCGTCCGGCACCTGCCGTCGATCGCGATCGCGCCCCTGTCGGTGAGGGCCACGCCGGTCTTCTCCAGGCCGTAGCCGTCGACGCGCGGTGCGAAGCCGATGGCCTGCAGCACCTTGTCGGCCTCCAGCACCTGCTGCTGCCCGTCGCGGGTGACGGTCACCTTGACCGAGGCACCGGTGTCCTCGATGCCGTCGACGCGGGTGGAGGTGAGCACCTCGATGCCGAGCCGCTTGTAGCGCTTGGCCAGCTCGGCCGAGACCTCCGCGTCCTCCAGCGGGACCATGCGGTCGAGGAACTCCACGATCGTCACCTTGACGCCGTAGTTGTGCAGGACGTACGCGAACTCCACCCCGATCGCGCCCGCGCCCGCGATGATGATGCTGCCGGGAAGCTGATCGGTCATGATCTGCTCCTCGTACGTCACCACCCGCTCCGAGAGCGACGTGCCCGGGATCAGCCTGGTGCTGGCCCCGGTGGCGATGATGCAGGTGGCGAAGGTGATCGTCTCGTCGTTCACCTGGATGGTGTTGGCGTCGAGGAACGTACCGCGGCCGTCGTACTCCGTGATGGCGTTCTTCTTCATCAGGTAGTGGACGCCCTTGACCCGCCCGTCGGCCACCTTGCGGCTGCGCTGGAAGGCGGCGCCGTAGTCGAAGCTGACCTCGCCGCTGATGCCGAAGGTCTTGGCCTCGTTGTGGAAAATGTGCGCGAGCTCGGCGTTGCGCAGCAGTGCCTTGGACGGGATACAGCCCACGTTCAGGCAGACGCCACCCCAGTACTTCTCCTCGATGACCGCTGCGCGCAGCCCGAGCTGGGCGGCGCGGACCGCGGCCGTGTACCCTCCGGGACCCGCGCCGAGAACGACGACGTCATAGTGAGTGCTCATGAGTCGGACCATACCGTCCACCTAGCGCTACCCCTGAACCTCGCCCCTGTGCCAATGACCCGGCCGATCGCGCTCGGTTGGATCGAGGCATGACCGAATTCCCCGGACGGTGGCCCGAAGGCGTCAGCCTGGTGATCGCACCGGTCCTCATGCTGGCGGGCGTACTGCTGCGCCTGCCGTACGACGCCTTCTTCCCGCGCCAGCTCGCGGCCTTCGCCGGGGACCCAGCGCTGATGACCGCCTCCTACAGCTGTTTCGCCGCCGGCAACGTGCTGCTCTGGCCTGGCGTGCTCGGCCTCGTGCGGCGCTCGCCCGGCTCGCGGTGGGTGCTGTGGGGCGGGGTGATGGTGATGCTGGGCCTGTTCGAGCGGGCCTTCCACGCCGGGGTCAGCCATCTGGCGTTCCAGCTGGTCTCCGTGCAGGGCCTGCCGGCCGCGGAGCGGGCGGTGGCGGACTCCTATGGAGCCTTCCACGTCTTCGCCTCGCTCAGCGTGGCGCTGTTCTTCGGCTGGATCGTGCTGGCCGTCGGCCTGTGGCGGGCCGGCACGCTGGATCTCGTACGGGCGGTCGCCCTCGGCCTGATGTCCGCGCTGCCGATCGGCGTGCTCAAGGGCACCGGCGTGATGTCGATCGTGGCCACCGCGGGCCTGTGCGTCGCGCTCGTGCCCTTCGGCGTCAAAGTGCTACGCGACGGTCCCGCGCCGAAGTGGTGGGCGTTCCCGCTGGCCCTCGCCATCGGCGCGGGCGCGGTGGTGCTCGGCACCCTCGGCTAGACGTCCACCTTGTACGGCAGCGCCAGCTCGTCCGCCGGGACCCCACGGATGCCCCAGTTGACCTGGGGCATCTCGATGATCGTGATCTCCACGTCCTCGGCGGCGAGCCCCGACCTCTCGTAGATCGTCCGGATCAGCGCCCGCTTGGCGTCGTCGCTGCGGCCGGTGAAGCAGACCACCTCGATGATCAGGTAGTCCGGGCCGCGCTGCGGGCACACGAAGTCCTCGGCGTCGAGCAGCAGGAACCGGTGGAACCGCTTGTCCTCCGGCAGCCCCCACGCGCTGACCACGCAGGAGTGCAGGAGATCCGAGAGCTCCCGCTGTCGCCCGGCCCACACGTCCCGCCGACCGTAGATCTTGAGCTGCGCCATGCCCGTCAATATAGGGGGTCCCCGTGATTGGTAGCCTGACCCCTGATGTATCGCCTCGTGTTCACGCAGGTCTTGCGACGTTTCGACGCCGAGGCCGTGCACCATCTGACTGTCAGGGCCCTTGCGCTGCTCTCGGCGCTGCCCCTGCTCAAGCGGCTGCTCTATCGAGCGCTCGCGCCGCACGACCCGGCTCTGCGCGTCAGCGCGTTCGGCGTGCACTTCCCCGGACCGCTCGGCCTGGCCGCCGGGTTCGACAAGGACGCCGCCTGCGCCGAGGGCGTCGCCGCTCTGGGCTTCGGCCATGTCGAGGTCGGCACCATCACCGCGCACGCCCAGCCGGGCAACCCCCGGCCCCGGTTGTTCAGGCTGGTGCCGGGACGGGCCGTCATCAACCGGATGGGCTTCAACAACGCCGGGGCGGCCGCCGCGTCGCGCCGCCTGCGCCGCCCCCGGGGGCTGCCGGTCGTGGTCGGGGTCAACATCGGCAAGACCAAGGTGGTGCCCGAGTCCGGGGCCGTCGCCGACTACGTGGCCAGTGCCAAGGAGCTGGCGTCGCTGGCCGACTACCTCGTGGTCAACGTGAGCTCGCCCAACACCCCCGGACTGCGCGACCTGCAGGCCGTGTCGCTGCTGCGCCCGCTGCTCGCCTCGGTCAAGGAGGTCGCCGACGGCACGCCGCGCCGCACTCCGCTGCTGGTGAAGATCGCCCCCGACCTCGCGGACGAGGACATCGACGCGGTCGCCGACCTGGCGCTGGAGCTGGGGCTCGACGGGATCATCGCGACCAACACCACGATCCGGCACGGCGGCGAGACCGGCGGGCTGTCGGGCCGCCCGCTCAAGGCACGCTCCCTGCAGGTGCTGCGCCGGCTGCGGGCTCGCGTCGGCGACCGGCTCACCCTGGTCTCCGTGGGTGGTGTGGAGGACGTCGACGACGTGTGGGAACGCCTGCTCGCCGGGGCCACCCTGGTCCAGGGCTACACCGGGTGGATCTACGGCGGGCCGTTCTGGGCCGCGCGCATCCACCGGCAGCTCGCGCGCCGCGTCCGCCGCCACGGCCTCACCTCGATCTCAGAAGCGATCGGCCGTACGGCCTGAAACGGGTGGGCGGACGGGAGCCCACGGCAGGCGGAAGAACGAGCCAACTGGGACAGCGGGCGTTCCCCGCGTTGCTAGGGTTCCCGGATGCTCGATGATCTGCACGACACACCCGCGCGCCTGTGCCGGGACTACCTCGAACTGGCCGATCGCCACGCACCGGGTCTGATCGAGGGGCTGTACCTGCAGGGATCGATCGCACTGGGCGACTACCGGCCGCGGGTGAGCGACGTCGACTTCGTCGCGGTGACCGGCCGGCCGCCCGATCCCGCCGCGCTTCGTACGATCCACGCCGAGCTGAAGACCCGTGGGACCAAGCCGCACTTCGACGGCCTCTACGTCACCTGGAACGACCTGCGCAAGGACCCGGCACAGGCGCCCGACGGTCCGTCGGTGCACGAATGGCGGCTGACCGAGTCCGGAAGGTTCGAGCGCGGCCTGGTCACCTGGCACGTGCTGGCCCAAGGTGGCGTGACCGTGAGAGGGCCGTCGGCGGCCCAGCTCGGCATCCACACCGACTGGGACACCCTCGCCAAGCGGACCAGGGAGAACCTGGCGACGTACTGGACCAGGTGGGTACACCACAGCGCCCGGCCGGCCTCCCGGGCGGGCGTGGCCGCGCTGCGCGAGTTCCAGACCGCGTGGGGAGCGCTCGGCGTCACCCGCCTGCGTCAGACGCTCGCGGTGGGCGAGGTGACGTCGAAGGCCGCCGCGGGCGAATATGCGCTGGAGGTGTTCGACGCGCGCTGGCACCGGATCGTCCGCGAGGCGCTGCGGATCAGGCTGGGCGGGCCCGCGCTCTACCGCAATCCGTTCCGGCGCCGGGCCGATCTGCTGGCCTTCATGACCATGGTGCTGGAGATGTGACGGACGGTCACACGCTGGGCCTGGTCGACTCCGCGTCGTGGGTCATCGAGTCCACCCGCTTCATCACCTCGGCCACGCGTACGGTGGCGGGCCGGTGGGGTCTGCGTCGCTGCCACGGCTTGGGCCCGTCCAGCGGCCGGTACTCCACCCCGATCGCGTCGAGCCGGCCGAGATGCTCCTCAAGGCGGGCGGGGAAGTCGGCCGCCGCCGAGCCGGACCACGCCACCTCCGCCAGGGCGCACGCCCGCGGCCACGCCCGGTAGTCGAGCGTACGAGGGTCGGGGATGCGCTCGGTCCAGAGCTGGGCCTGGGCCCCGACGACCCGCGACCGCTCTTCGCCGGACCAGTCGTCCGGGGCGGGGGAGAAGGCCGCGACGTCGGCGACGGTGATCGCGTCACCGATCGCCATGGGCTCGTCGGCCGACGCCGACTCCGCGTAGTCGAAGTACAGCGGGAACACCGGCGTCGCGATCACGTCGTGGCCCGCCGCGGCGGCCCGCCGGCCGACGCCCATCCCGCGCCACGGCATCACCAGCGTGTCGTGCCGCAGCTCGCCGCTGACGAACGCCTCGTCCCACACGACCGCCCGCGCGCCGCGGTCCGCGAGCACGTCGGCGAGCCGGCGCAGGAACCACGCCTGCAACTCGCCCATGGACGACAGGCCCAGCGAGTCGCGGTAGGCGGTGATCTCGGGGGAGGCGGCCCAGTGGTCGAGCACCACCTCGTCGCCGCCGATGTGCACGTATGGGGTCTCGCCGATGGCGCCGATCAGCTCGTCGAAGATCGCGGTCAGGAACTCGACCGTGGGCGGCATGGGGGACAGGATGGCCGGGGTGATGCCCCACCGCTCCAGCACCTGGTAGTCGTCGTCGGAGGAGCCGAACTCCGGATAGGCCGCCAGGATCGCCTGGGCGTGCCCCGGCACGTCGATCTCCGGCACGACGGTGACCGCGCGGGCCCGCGCGTAGGCGGCGATCTCCGTCAGGTCATCGAGCGAGTAGTAGCCGCCGTGCGGGATCTCGTCGTAGGCCTCGGGCTCCCGGTAGTGGTTGGTCGCGGTACGTGAGCGGTGCGAGGCCACCTCGTGCAGCCGCGGGTACGCCCTGCTCTCCACCCGCCAGCCCTGGTCGTCGACCAGGTGCAGGTGGAGCCGGTTGAGCTTGTGCATCCCCATCAGCTCGATCAGGCGGAGCACCTCACGCTTGGGGAAGAAGTGCCTGGCCACGTCGAGATGCAGGCCACGCCAGGAGAAGCGGGGAGCGTCCTCGATCCGCACCCCGGGAACGATCCACGCCGCCTCGGCCGAGAAACGGTAGGACGCGGGTGGCAGCAACTGGTGCAGCGACTGCCCCGCGTAGAAGGCGCCCGCCCGGTCACCCGCCGTGATCTCCACCCCGCGCGACCCCACGACCAGCCGGTACGCCTCCGGGCCGAGGGCCGGGTCGTGCCGCAGATCGACGGCTCCCGCGTCGCCCGGCCGCAGGTCGAGCACCGGCAGCGCCAGTCGTACGGCGTCGACCAGGTCCTCGGGCCCCGAGATGGCCGCGCCCGAGGTCAGCTCGTAGGAACCGGAGAGATCGTTCAGCAGATTGGGGCGAGGAATCATGCTTTGAGATAGTGCTGCAAACCGTCGGCCAGCGCTACTGCGATCCGCTGTCGGAACGCGGAATCCTGGAACTTGGCCGCCTCGGCCGCGTTGCGCATGTTGCCGCACTCGATGAAGATCTTCGGCACCGTCGACAGGTTGAGGCCGCCGAGGTCGTTGCGGAAGTCGAGGGCCTTGCTGCCGATGTAGGTCGAGTAGGGCAGGCCGGTCCCCTTCTGGTACGCGTCACGCACGGCCAGGCCCAGCCTGCGCGAGTCGGCCACGACGGGGTCGACCGGGCCGTTGATCTTCTTCGGCATGATGACGTGGAAGCCGTAGTTGGCGGCCGCCGCGCCGTCGCCGTGCACGGAGATCGCGGCGTCGGCCTTGGCCTTGTTGCCGATCGCGGCCCGTTCGGTGATGCACGGCCCGACGCTGCTGTTGTCGGCCCTGGTCAGCTTCACCGTGGCGCCGCGGGTCTTGAGGATCTTGACCATGCGGTTGGCGACGTCCCAGGTGAAGGCGGCCTCGGTGTAGTGGCTGTTGGTCTCGGTGCCCGTCGTGTCGCACGGCTTCCATTTGGTCAGCACGTTGACCTTGCGGTTGACGGCCTTCGGATCGCGGTAGTTGCCGCCGTTGTGCCCCGGGTCGATGACGATGGTCTTGCCCTCCAGCGGCCGGGCCGCTGCCTGGGGCTTGGTACGAGCCTGCGCCGGGGCGGGGGCCAGGGTCGTCGCGGCCGCTTGGGCGGCCTGACCTGCCGCGGCGCCACCGCTGCCGGTGCTGCCGCACGCGGTGGCGATCAGGCCGCAGACAGCGAGGAGTGACGCAGGAAGAGCACGCATGCGTTCCAACTTACGTCAAGAGCGGTCCTCGCCAGACGCTTATGTCCAGAGCGGTCCCCGCCGCAGGCTCACCTCAGGGGCGGGCGTCACCAGACGTGTTCGCCCACCTCCTGCCGTTCGAGCAGCGCGGCCAGCTCCCGAGCGTCCTCGGCGTCGAGACCGAGAACGACGCGCGGACGTCCCCATGGGTGGTCGAGGGAGTGGGCGACGTAGCTGGCCACGGACTCCGCGCCGACGTCGGTACCCCTGTCCCTGCCCGCGCGCCACTGCGCCCAGGCGCGTTCGAGCTCGGTCGCCGCGCGCTGGGCGCAGGACACCAGTTCCGGATCACGCATGGCTGTCCCCCCGGATCAGATCGTGTCGCTTGACCTGACGAGTAAACCTCCGTGCGGCGCCGCCGCCGCACGGGTTGACCCAGCTTTGGCTCTCTCTAAACGCGACCCGTGCTCCCTATGCGGGTCCTGTGCTTCGCCGGACGATCAGTTCGGGGGTCACCTGGCGTAGCCGGGCGACTTTCGCTGGGTCTCCGATCCGGTCGCTGAGCAGGGCCGCCGCGGACCGGCCCATGGTGCGGCGCGGTTGGTCGACGGAGGTGAGAGAGATGTGGTGCGAGGCGGCCAGGTGGGTGTTGTCGTAACCGACCACCGACAGGTCGTCCGGCACCTTCAGCCCCAGTTCCGCCGCGGCCGAGAGGACGCCGAGCGCCACCACGTCGTTGGCGGCGAAGATCGCCGTGGGCCTGGGTTCGCGGCTGAGCAGGGCGAGGGCGGCCTGCCGGCCGTTCTCCTCGGTCGACTCCGCGGCCTCGACCATGATGTACGGCGCCAGCGAGTGCCTGCGCATCGCCACGAGATAACCCTCGCAGCGTGATGAGCGCGGACCCTCGATGTGCGCGATCCGCTTGTGGCCGTGCTCGACCAGGTGGTCGATGGCCAGACGGGCGCCGAGCTGGTCGTCGTCGACGACGATGTCGACACCGTCGAGCTCGATGTCACGTTCCCCTACGACGACCGTGGGCGTGTAGGAGGTCGCCTCGATCAGCGTCTCGCTGGTCGGCGCGATGCCGAGCAGCACCAGCCCGTCGACCCTGAGCTCGAGGAAGGCCTCCACGGCCTCGTCCTCGAAGGCGGGGTCCCACTGGCTGTTGCCGATCAGCATGCGCAGTCCGTCGCCGTGCAGGCTCTCCTGCAGACCGTCGAGGAACTCGGCGTAGAACGGGTTGTGCAGGTCGGCGACGAGCGCGCCGACGAGGTGGGTACGGCCTTCGACGAGGCTCCGCGCGACCGCGTTGGGCCGGTAGCCGAGCTCGCGGGCCGCCTGCAGAACAGCTTGCCGCCGGTGCTCGCTCACGTGCGGGGATCCGCGCAGTACGAGTGAGACCAGCGATTTCGAGACGCCGGCTCGCTCGGCGACGTTGCGGATGGTGGGTCTTGGCCGAGGCATCGCGTCTACCTCACGGAGCTCGGCGATAGTTGAAGTGTTGACGGGTGGTCCTGACATGTGTCTCCCCCGCGATGCGAAGTTGGGCACCTGTCTGACCAAACGATCGAGTTCGCCACAGGGTACGGCTTCAGGTTAGGGAAGGCTGATATTGACCAGTTGGCTACATGTCCGCTATTAGGCAGGGGGTCGGATACTGTGCAGTTGTGACACTCGGGAAGTCAGCCGAAGCGGCCCGACCGGCTCGGCGCAGGCTCAGCGTGGATCGCCGTCGCGAGGAGCTCATGGCCGCGGCACTCGAGCTCTTCAGCACACGCGACGCGGAAGACGTCTCGATCGACGACGTGGCCTCGGCCGCCGGCGCTTCGCGGGCACTGGTCTACCACTACTTCGGTGGCAAGCAGGAGCTGTACGTAGCGGCGCTGAAGAGCGCGGCCGAGCAGCTGGAGTCGCGGCTGCGCCCGCAGGGCGGCGGCAGGCCGCTGGACGAACTCGCCTCGGGGCTGCGGCGCTACTTCGACTTCGTCGAGGAGCACGCGGCCGGATTCGCGGCGCTGCTGCGCGGTGGACCCGCCAACCGGGCGGGGGAGATCGGGGAGATCGTCGACGGGGTGCGGCAACGCCTCTTCCGGCTCATCCAGCGGCAGATGCGGGTGGAGCGGCCGAGTCCGGTGCTGCGTACGACGCTGAGATCGTGGATCGCGTCGGTGGAGACCGCGGGCCTGGACTGGCTGGAGCACCGCGACATCGAACGCGCGACGCTGGAGAAGATGCTCGTCGATCACATGGTGGCGCTACTCAGAGTAGCCGCCGGCTATGACGCGGAGGTCGACGGATTGCTGGATCTACTGACCAGGGAACAGCTCGCCTAGGGAAGGATGGCGCCGGGCGGGCGGCGCCAGCTTCCCACTACTACGACATGACGTCGTCACCTGGGTGGACCGGGCTGTCCAGCACGGCCCACCATTCAACCCCCCTGAGGTTCGTGACGACCCCGGCACTACTCCGAGCGCTGCTGCGGAATGCCCGCCAGCAGTGCCCTGACCTCGGTCTCCCGGTAACGCCGGTGACCGCCGAGGGTACGAATCGACGTCAACTTGCCTGCCTTCGCCCACCGGGTAACGGTCTTGGGGTCGACCCTGAACATGGTCGCGACCTCAGCGGGCGTAAGCAGCGGCTCGGCCTCGGGTGTACGAGCTGACATTTGTGCGGCCTCTCCTCCGTGTGGACCGGCTCAGCGATCCTGTGACTCCCTTTGCGCGTGTCACGGATGTCCCCCTATAGCCCAGAGCGTGCGGCTTTTCTGAGCCATATGCGGCATCACCCGAAGTGACCATACCGCCACGCAGAGCGATTTGCGAGCCCTTCTTTGACCCAACTGCCCGCTCACATGGCGATGTCACGCTCGGTGATTCTAGCGACACGTTTCGTGGTATCGCAGTGAAAACGGCAAACTACTCAGTTCGCAGAAGAGAGCAGCCGCGAGTCATGACCTACTTATGCAGGTCAGACGGTTGCATTGGGGCTCAGTTGGCAGATTCCAGAAGTTGCATTGACTTCCAGCGCAGGATCACCCTCTGATACATGGCGTAGGCAAGTTCTTCTTGACCCGTGTCCAGCCCCGTGAGGGCCGCGGAGAGCTCCGCGACGGACTGATCCGCTTGCAGGGCGTCATCATCCATAAGGCGCACCAACCCGCCGTAATCGAGCTCGACCAGCGAGTGCGGGTGGAACTCCTCAAGCCACCTGGCCACGTCCTCCACGTCGAAGTTGGCCGACACCTCGCCCAGGTGCCTGCGCAGCACCTGCAACGCCCGCGCGGAACGCCTCCTGGCCTGGGCCATGGAGGTGACGTAGATGAGGTTGCGTCCCGTCGTGGTGGTCACGTCCTGTCCCGGGGTCGAGGAGCCGAGCACCAGCCAGCGCTCGTTGCCGTCGAAGGGCACGAACCACGCGGGTGGCACGTGCCAGGCCGTGGTGCGGATGTGGGTCCGGAGCGCGGAGGAGCCACCCGTGCGCTTGTACCTGTCGAAGTCGTCGACGGTCTGCTCGGCGATCGCCTTCGGGACAAACCGGTCCATGAGCTTCACGGGAGTGCTGCCACGCAGCCTTGAGAAGGCCAGCCACGAGCGCAACCGCGTCTGCCACGGACAGACATAGAGCCGGTCCTCAACGCGCCGCAGATAGGCGTTGGGGCTCTCCTGCGCGGGTGCCGGGTGGGGCGGCATGCCGAGCAGGCGCCTGACGGCCTCGTCGTGCTCGGCGTTGAGGGCGGTGGCCCGGCGGGGACGGTCGCGCGATTCGGCGTACTCGGCCCAGACCTTGCGCTCGGACTCGGCGAACGCGGTCAGCGGCTCGTAGACCCGGAGGTAAGCGGCATAGGGCAGCACGGAGGCATCGTGTCATGAAGACAACCTGCTCGCACCGTCGCGGCTATTACGCTGAGAAGCGATATCCGTCGCAACGGAGCGACGGAGTGTAACGGACAGGGAGTCACTACCGTGACCGATGTCTTCGGTTCGTCCCACAAGGACGTCCATGAGCAGGTCGTATTCTGCGCGGACGAGCAGAGCGGCCTGCGTGCCATCATCGCCATCCACAACACCGCACTCGGGCCGGCCCTGGGAGGCACCAGGTTCTACCCCTACCCGGACGAGCAGGCGGCCCTGGCCGACGTGCTCAACCTGGCCAAGGGCATGGCTTACAAGAACGCGCTGGCCGGTCTCGACCTCGGCGGCGGCAAGGCCGTCATCATCGGCGACCCGGGCCGGGACAAGAGCGAGGCGCTGCTGCGCGCCTACGGCCGCTTCATCGAGTCGCTCGGCGGGCGCTACATCACCGCCTGTGACGTGGGCACGTACAGCGAGGACATGGATGTCATCGCGAGGGAGTCGCGCTCCGTGGTCGGCCGCACGCTGGCCCATGGCGGCGCCGGAGACTCCTCGATCCTCACCGCGTTCGGCGTCTTCCAGGGCATGCGGGCCTCGGCCGAGCGCGTGTACGGCACGCCGTCGCTGCTCGGCAGGCGGGTCGGCGTCGAGGGCGTCGGCAAGGTCGGCCACCGGCTGGTGGGCCTGCTGCGCGAGGACGGGGCCGAGGTGGTCGTCTGCGACGTCGACCCCAAGGCGGTCGAGCGCGTACGGCAGCGCCACCCCGAGGTGGACGTCGTGGCAGACGCGGCGGCGCTCATCGCGGCCGACATCGATGTGTTCGCCCCCTGCGCGCTGGGCGGGGCGCTCGATGACCGGGCATCGGCCACGCTCCGCGCCAAGATCGTCTGTGGCGCGGCCAACAACCAGCTCGCCCATCCCGGGGTCGAGAAGCAGCTCGCGGAGCGCGGCATCCTCTACGCGCCCGACTACGTGGTCAACTCGGGCGGCGTGATCCAGGTCGCGGACGAGCTCGAGGGCTTCAACATGGAGCGTGCCAGAGCCAAGGCGACCCAGATCTACGACACGACTCTGAAGATCTTCGCGATCGCGACCGAGGAGGGCGTCCCTCCGGCGGTCGCAGCAGATAGGCTGGCCGAGCGCAGAATGTCGGAAGTCGGGCGTATTAGGGGCATTTGGCTGGGCCACTGACGCCCCACGCCCATACGACGTACCGAGCTGGGCACAAAACAGGTACGGTAATAGGCGAACGATAGGCTGACGCCCAAAGTCAGGCGGCGTCAGTGTGTGGTGCGTTAGCGACGAGGGGTCGGGGACGACCCCACACGAGGGGGTCGAGCCAATGGGGCGCGGCCGAGCAAAGGCCAAGCAGGTCAAGGTTGCTCGCCAGCTGAAGTACAACAGCGGTGGCACGGATCTTGATCGTCTTCGCGATGAACTCGGGGTCGGAGACTCCAGCGACAACGACGACGCCGACGACCTCAGCGATGAGCTGGCGGATCGCTATGCCGATTACGCCGATGACTACAGCAACAACGACGACGGTCGTTCGTCCGGGCGTTCGTAGTCGTTCTTCTGGTTGAGCGAAGCCCACCCCACGGCACCCACCCGTGGGGTGAGTTTTCTTTTTTGTGGGTTTACGGCACGGCCAACTTGGCCGCCACCCGCCGTACAGGGCTGGGGGCCTCCAGGAATACGGCCGCTGAGCCCGCACAGGGCCGGGCGCCGTTACAAGACGGTGAGACCATCTGGGTGGTGAATTGGCGGCAGGTGTCGCCAGCGCAACCCCTGCCGCCCGTGTCAGCGGTAGCTGGCCTTGCCTGTGCCCTCGGTGATTTCGCCCAGGACCCAGGCCTCCAGGCCGCGGTCGGCCAGGAGGCGTAGGGCCTCGTCCGCAGCCTCCTGTGCCACGATGGCGGCCATGCCGACGCCCAGGTTGAAGGTCTTGTCCATGTCCTTCTGGGCGATCTTGCCGTGGCCGGCCAGGATCGAGAAGATCGGTGGTGGGGTCCACGACGAGCGGTCGAGGGCGGCGTCCAGGTGGTCGGGGAGTGAGCGGGACAGGTTGTTCTCGATGCCGCCGCCCGTGATGTGGGCGTAGGCGTGCACGTCCACCGCGCGGGCCAGCTCCAGGCAGTCGAGCGAGTAGACCCGGGTGGGCTCCAGCAGCTCGGCGCCCAGCGGCCTGGTCAGCTCGTCGAGGTGGGCGTCGAGCGACAGCGACGACTCGCGCAGCACGTGGCGTACCAGCGAATAGCCGTTGGAGTGCACTCCCGACGACGCCAGGCCGAGCACCGCGTCGCCGGCCCGCACGCGGGAGGCGCCGAGCATCGCCGATGCCTCCACGACGCCGGTGCCCGCGCCGGCCAGGTCGTATTCGTCGGGGCCCATGGCGCCCGGGTGTTCGGCGGTCTCGCCGCCGAGCAGGGCCGCCCCGGCCAGCCGGCAGCCCTCGGCGACGCCGCCGACGATCTCGGCGATCCGCTCGGGCACCACCTTGCCGCAGGCGATGTAGTCGGTCATGAACAGCGGCTCGGCGCCGCACACCACCAGGTCGTCGAGGACCATGGCGACGAGGTCGATGCCGATCGTGTCGTGCTTGCCGTATCGCTGGGCGAGCATGACCTTGGTGCCCACGCCGTCGGTCGAGGTGGCCAGCAGCGGGCGCTGGTAGCGCAGCAGGGCCGAGGCGTCGAACAGGCCGGCGAAGCCGCTGGCGTCGTCGACCACCTCGGGCCGGCGCGAGCGGGCCACCTTCGCCTTCATCAGCGAGACGGCGCGCTCGCCCGCCTCGATGTCGACTCCGGCGGCCTCGTACGTCGTCACGCCTTGCTCTCCAACACGAACTTGCCCACGTTGTCCTGGTCGATGGGGATGGGATAGGAACCGTCGAAGCAGGCCCGGCACAGGCGCTCGGCGGGGATGGTGGTGGCCTTGGTCAGGCCCTCCAGCGAGATGTAGCCCAGCGAGTCGGCGCCGAGCGAGGCGCGGATCTCCTCGACGGTGAGCGAACCCGCGATGAGCTCGGCCCTGGTGGCGAAGTCGATGCCGTAGAAGCACGGCCAGGCCACGGGCGGCGAGGAGATGCGTACGTGCACCTCTTTGGCGCCGGCCTCGCGCAGCATCCTGACGATCGCGCGCTGGGTGTTGCCACGGACGATCGAGTCGTCCACGACGACGAGGCGCTTGCCCTCGACGACCTCGCGCAGCGGGTTGAGCTTGAGCCTGATGCCGAGCTGCCGGATGGTCTGCGAGGGCTGGATGAAGGTGCGGCCGACGTAGGAGTTCTTCACCAGGCCCTGGCCGTAGGGGATGCCGCTCTCCTGGGCGTAGCCGACGGCGGCGGGCGTGCCGGACTCGGGCGTCGGGATGACCAGGTCGGCCTCGACCGGGTGCTCGCGGGCCAGCTCGCGGCCCACCTCGACCCGGGTGACCTGCACGCCGCGCCCGGCGATGGTGGTGTCGGGGCGGGCCAGATAGACGTACTCGAACAGGCAGCCCTTCGGCTCGGCCAGCGCGAACCGGCGTGACCTGACGCCGCGCTCGTCGATCGTGAGCAGCTCGCCCGGCTCGATCTCGCGGGTGAACGTGGCACCCACGATGTCGAGCGCGGCCGTCTCGGAGGCCACCACCCAGCCCCGCTCCAGCCGGCCCAGGACCAGCGGGCGGATGCCCTGCGGGTCACGGGCCGCGTAGAGGGTCTTCTCGTTCATGAACACCAGCGAGTAGGCACCCTTGACCTGCGGCAGCAGCTCGGCCGCCGCGTCCTCGATGGACCGGTCGTCCTGGGCGAGCAGCGTGGTGAGCACGTCGGTGTCGGTGGTCGCCCTGGTCGCCCCGGGGGCCAGCCGCTGGGCCAGCTCCGGGGTGTTGATCAGGTTGCCGTTGTG
This sequence comes from Nonomuraea guangzhouensis, assembly GCF_019396345.1. Lineage (GTDB taxonomy): Bacteria > Actinomycetota > Actinomycetes > Streptosporangiales > Streptosporangiaceae > Nonomuraea > Nonomuraea guangzhouensis. The sequence continues at coordinate 285,919 of NZ_JAHKRM010000014.1, forward strand.
GGCGAGCGCGAGGCCGCCGACGTCGGTGGAGCTGAGCGTGGGCTGGGCGTTCTCCCACACGCTGGAGCCGGTCGTGGAGTAGCGGCAGTGGCCGATGGCCAGGTGGCCCCGGAGTGTCCCGAGCACCGACTCGTCGAAGACCTGGGCGACCAGGCCCATGTCCTTGTAGACGAGGATGCGGCTGCCCTCGCTGACCGCGATGCCTGCGGACTCCTGTCCGCGGTGTTGCAACGCGTACAGACCGTAGTAGGTGAGTTTGGAGACTTCCTCGCCTGGCGCCCAGACGCCGAAGACACCACAAGCGTCTTGCGGAGCACGGTCTTGGGGGTCCAGGTCATGGCCGAGCCGGCCGTCGCCTTTCAGCACGTGCTTCAGTCTAGGTCGGCCGCTCCCCTGCTCGCACCCGGGGGCCAGATCAGAGGGCGTGCGCCGACCGGCCGGCGTTGGATCCGTCGCGGATGATCTCTCCGGTGAGGTTGCGGTTCGCGGCGGAGCCGAGGAAGACGATCAGTGCCGCCAGGTCGTCCGCCGTCGAGAGCCTCCGGGTGGGGGTACGGGCGGCGAGCGCGTCCGCGACCTCCTGCGGGACGGGCCGCTCGCGCTCGGTGAGAGTGAATCCGGCGGCGGCCACGTTCACCAGGATGCCGTCCTTGCCGGCCTCCCAGGCGAGCGCGCGGGCCATGCCGTGCAGAGCCATCTTGGCCGTGCCGTACGCCCCGGGACCCGGCAGTCCCTCCTCCGCCGCACCCGATGAGACGAACACGATCCGCCCGAAACCGTTGCGCCGCATGCCGGGCAGCACGGCCCCCACGAGGACGGCGTTGCCGACCACGTTGGCGTGCAGGGCGGCCGTCCACTCCGCCGCGGGCACGTCTTCGAAGGGGACGCTGTTGGGCATGATCGTGCCCCAGCGCACGGCGTTGGCGACCAGCGCGTCGACCGGCCCCACCTCCTCGGCGGCGGTGGTGATGCTCGCGTGGTCCTCCAGGTCGAGGCGTACGGCGGCGGCCTTGCCGCCGGCCTGCTCCACTCGCTTGACCACCTGGGCCGCCCGATCTTCGCCGGAGTTGTAGGTGATGGTGACGCGGGCTCCCGTGGCTCCGTAGGCGACGGCCGTGGCCGCGCCGATGCCGGAGGAACCGCCGGTGATGAGAACGTGCATGTTCAAACTCCTTGTAAATTAGCCGACTAATTAGCCAGCTAACATCAGGCGGGCGCCGGACCACAAGGCGGTTTCGCTGGGAGTGAAAGGGTTCTTAGGGCATGGCACGCAGCAGGCGGGCGAACACCTCGCGCTCCCCGGCGTCGAAGGTGCCCAGCAGCTCTTCGTCCATCCTCGCCCAGATCTGTTCCACGGGCTCGCGGACGGCCTTGCCCGCGTCGGTCAGCCAGACGCGGGTCACCCGTGGCCGGTCGGGGTCGGGTGCCCGGTGCAGGAAGCCGGCCCGTTCCAGGCGCTGGACGGTCTTGGTGACGGTCGGCGGCTCGACGCCCAGCCTGCCGATGAGCTCGCTCTGAGTGAGGCCGTCCTGCTTCCATAGTTGGTTGAGCAGCAGTTCCTGGCCGACGTGCAGACCCAGCGGGACCAAGGCCGCCGCGATCTGGTTGCGATGCGTCTTCATGATCATGATCAGCGCGTAGGTCAGGGTCTCGTCCAGCATCTCCTCATCTTGCCCGCCGCCTGCCGCTTTGGTGCATGGTGACCCAAGGATGAGGGGGGTTTTACCGTGTCGTGCGGTTTCGGTGGTGGCATGCGCGAAAGGGTGAAGTATCCGGCATGCAGACCCGTCGGGAGACGCAGACGTGACCACACCTGGAGATCCGAACCACCCCCGGCCGAACGACGGCGACCGCCCTTCGCGGGACGAGCCCGGCCGGCCGCCGCGTGAGGACGAGCCCACCGGCGACTCCGGCAGGGGCGCCGAGGGGGAGGGTGGGGAGCCTGGCGTCGAGGAGCCGATCACGCCCGCGCCGCCGGTGGTTCCCCGGGAGGAGCCGCCGCGTCCCGCTGGCGAGCCGCGGACGCCGTTCCACCCCGACCTGCCCACCGCTCCCGAGACACCGGGCCCGGCCGCGGGCCCGGAGCGCGACGCGGAGGAGACCCAGGTGTTCCCGACGCCCGGGGCGCGGCCGCCCTATCCGGGCTGGGAGCGTGAGGGCGGGGAGCCCGGCGCGCCGAGGTCCACGACACCGTCGCGCTACGAGCCGTCGGAGGAGCCGCCGCCGTCATCGCAGGAGGAGCGGCCGTCGTTCGCGCCTCCGGGCGCGCAGCCGCCGCCGTCCGAGGAGACCCGCCCGCTGACGCCGTCCGGTGAGGGCGCGGGCCCGGCGTATGGGGAAGGTCGCCCACAGCCGTCTGGTGAGGGCGCCGGGCCTGCGTACGGGGAAGGTCGCCCGCAGCCGTCCGAGGAGGGCCCCGAGTGGCCGTTCGAGGAAGGCCGCCCGCAGCCGTCCGGTGAAGGCGCCGGGCCGCCATACGGGGGAGCTCCTCCGCCCGGGTCGCCGTACGAGGGCGGCCCCAAGGCATACGGCGAGCAGCGGGACGTTCCGCCGAGGACCGAGCCCATTCCCGCCGTCCCCGGCACCTCGCCCTCCAGCCCGTACGGCGGCCCGCCCGGCGGCGGCGGTCCCCCCTACGGCCCGCCCCCGGGGTACGGCCCCTATCAGACCGGCCAGCCCATCAAACCGGGCAGCGGTCTGGCCACGGCCTCGCTGGTGCTGGGCGTCGCCAGCCCGTTTCTCGTCTTCGTCTGTTTCACCGGCCTGCTCACCGCGATCCTGTCGATCGTCTTCGGCAGCGTCGCGCTCAGCAGGGGCGTGGGCAAGGGCCGCGCCATCACGGGCATCGCGGTCAGTGTCCTCGCCCTGATCATCTTCGCCATCGTGGCCATCTGGTTCTGGAACGTGGTCCAGGAGTGCGGCCACCTTCCCGGCCAGCTCGCCGACAAGTGCTTCGAGGACAAGTTCCCCTGGATGCGGCGGAACCCCTAAAGAGGGAGATGGTCGGACAGGTCGGCACGGGCGCCGCTCGCCGAGACGGCGCCCTTCGCCATGGCCTCGGCCCATGTGAGGCGGCCCAGCGCGAGCTCGATCCAGGTGCGGCCGTCCGTCTCCACGACGTTCGGGGGAGTGCCGCGCGTGTGGCGTGGCCCCGCGATGGCCTGTACGGCCGCGTACGGCGGCACGCGCACCTCCACCGTCCGCCCAGGCGCGGCGGTCGCCAGCCGGTCGAGCAGGTAGCGTATGGCTTGCCGGGCCGCGTCCCGCTCGGGGCGCAGGTCCCGCTCGTACGCGGCGAGCACGGCTGAGACCAGCGCACCGGCAAGTGCCGACGGCGGCCCGTCGAAGGGCGGCTCGTCCAGCGCCACGAGCTGGGCGTCCAGCGCGGCCCGCAATTTCTCTGGGTCCAGTTTCCTCGATGGCACCACACCATTGTGTCCCCAGGAAGCGTTCATCGTGCTGGCGGTCGTCGTTCATCTGCGGTTTCGATGACGGTCGTAGCGTCCCGGCCGGAAGACCGTACTTTTTTGGAGGACCTGTGGCGAACCGGCTGCTACCGCTGCTGCCCACGCATACATCTGGCCGATCGGCGATGACCTGCCGGTTCCGCTGCGGCAACGCTTGTGCGCACGACGTGGCCAACACCAGTGACAACCCCTACTTCGGCGACGTGGTCGCGCAGGCGATCTCCCGCAGGGGCATGCTCCGCGCCGGCACCCTGGGCGCCCTGGCCGCCGGGGTCGCCGGGGTCGGCCTCGCCGGAGCCGTGCCGGCCCTGGCCGAGCCTACGGAGCCGGAGGCCGAACTCTTGGGCCACTCCTCGGGGGACATCCGCTTCACCCCCGTGCCGCCGAACAAGGAGGACGCGCTGCGCGTCCCCGACGGCTACACCTCGGCCGTCGTCGCGCGCTGGGGCGACCCCGTGACGGCCGACGCGCCCGCGTTCGACTTCGACAAGCAGAGCGCCGAGGCGCAGTCCAAGCAGTTCGGGTACAACTGCGACTTCGTCACGCTCTTCCCGATGGGCGCCAACCGCGGGCTGCTGTGGGTGAACCACGAGTACACCAACGAGAACCTGATGTTCCGCGGCTACACCACCGGCGCCGCCGCCACCGAGGAGCAGATCAAGATCGCGCTGGCCGCGCACGGCGGCTCGGTCGTGGAGATCGAGCGCGTACGCGGAACCGGCCAGTGGAAGCTGGTCACCAACGGCCGCAGGCGCTACAACCGGCGCATCACCGCCCAGACGCCGATGCGCTTCAGCGGCCCCGCCGCGGGCAGTGACCCGCTCAAGACCGCCGCCGACCCGGCGGGCCGCACCCCCGTCGGCATGCTGAACAACTGCTCCGGCGGATCGACGCCGTGGGGCACGGTGCTGACCGCCGAGGAGAACATCGACCAGTACTTCGTCAACGGCGACAAGGTGCCGGCGGCGCAGCTGCCGTACATCTCCCGCTACACGATCACGACCGGCACCCCGGCGAGCAACCGCCGGTTCGACCGCGTCGAGGAGCGCTTCGACCTGGCCAAGCACCCGAACGAGGCCAACAGGTTCGGCTGGGTCGTGGAGATCGACCCGTTCGACCCCGACTCGACGCCGGTCAAGCGGACCGCGCTGGGCCGCCTGAAGCACGAGGCCGCCAACACCACGCTGGCCCGCGACGGCCGCGTGGTCGTGTACATGGGGGACGACTCCCGCTTCGAGTACATCTACAAGTTCGTCTCGAAGAACCGCTACATCCCCGGCAACGACCGGCACAACCGGAACCTGCTCGACGAGGGCACGCTCTACGTCGCCAAGTTCACCGGCGACAGCCCGGCCACCGAGATCGACGGGTCGGGCAAGCTGCCGTCCGACGGCGCCTTCGACGGCTCCGGCCAGTGGATCCCGCTGGTCTCGGGCGACAGGTCGTACGTGGACGGCATGACCGCCATCGAGGTGCTCGTCTACACCCGCGTCGCCGCCGACAAGGTGGGGGCGACCAAGATGGACCGCCCCGAGGACATGGAGCGCAACCCGGTCACCGGCGGCGTGTACGTGGCGCTGACCAACAACACCAACCGCACCGCGGCCCAGGTCGACGAGGCCAACCCGCGCCCGTCCAACAAGCACGGCCACGTGCTGGAGATCGTCGAGCGGCGCGACGACGCGGGGGAGAAGACGTTCGCCTGGTCGCTCCCGCTGATCTGCGGCGACCCGAACGACCCCGCGACCTACTTCGCCGGCTACGACAAGACGAAGGTCTCGCCGATCTCCTGCCCGGACAACGTGGCCTTCGACCGTGACGGCAACCTCTGGATCGCCACCGACGGCAACCAGCTCGGCAGCAACGACGGTATGTTCGTGATGCCGGTGCGCGGCAAGGAGCGCGGGCACCTGCGGCAGTTCCTCACGGTCCCGCTCGGCGCGGAGACCTGCGGGCCGATGGTCACCCCGGACCAGCGCAGCGTGTTCGTCGCGGTGCAGCACCCGGGCGAGCTGGACGGCGCCACCCCGGACAAGCCGGCCAGCCACTGGCCCGACGGTGACCAGCCGCGTCCGTCGGTCGCCGTGGTCTGGCACGCCAAGGGCCAGAAGGTCGGCGCTTGACCTCAAGTTAAGTTCAGCTCCTAAGCTGCCATGCATGAGCATGGAAATGACCGCATGGCACCAGCTGTACTCGCTGAACAACCAGACGGAGCGTCGCCCGCTGTCCAGGGCGACGCTCCGTCGCGTCGCCGCCTTCGCCCGCCCGCACCGGCGAAGAGTGGTGCTCTTCCTGGTGTTGAGCGTGGTGATGGCGGCCTTGGCGGTGGTCTCGCCCGTCCTCGCGGGCCGGGTCGTCGACGCGATCGTCAAGGGCGAGGCGTTCGGCGTCGTGGCCGGGCTCGCCGGACTGATCGCCGTCCTCGCCCTGGCCGAGGCCGGGCTCGGGCTGCTGAACAGATGGCTGTCGGCGGGGCTCGGTGAAGGGCTGATCCTCGACCTGCGCACCGCGGTCTTCGACCACGTGCAGCGGATGCCGATCGCCTTCTTCACCAGGACCCGCACGGGCGCCCTGGTCAGCCGGTTGAACAACGACGTGATCGGCGCGCAGCGCGCCTTCACCGACACCCTGTCCAGCGTGGCGGGCAACGTCGTGACGCTCGTGCTGACCCTCATCGTGATGATCGGGATCTCCTGGCAGATCACGCTGCTCGCGCTGTTGCTGCTGCCGGTGTTCGTCCTGCCCGCCCGCCGGATGGGGACCAGGATCGCCCGGCTGAGGCGTGAGGCGGCCGACCACAACGCGGCCATGGGCACGCAGATGACCGAGCGCTTCTCCGCGCCAGGCGCGACGCTGGTGAAGCTGTTCGGCCGGCCCGCCCGCGAGTCGGCGGAGTTCGCCAGCCGGGCCAGGCGGGTGCGTGACATCGGCGTGCGTACGGCCATGACGCAGTCGGTCTTCGTCACCGCGCTCACCCTGGTCTCCGCGCTGGCCCTGGCCCTCGTGTACGGCCTCGGCGGCTTCTACGCGCTGCGCGACCAGCTCGACGCCGGCTCGGTCGTGGCGCTGGCGCTGCTGCTCACCCGCCTGTACATGCCGCTGACCGCGCTGGCCAGCGCCAGGATGGACGTGATGAGCGCGCTGGTCAGCTTCGAGCGGGTCTTCGAGGTACTCGACCTCGAACCGCTCATCAAGGAACGGCCGGGCGCGGTCCAAGTCCCCGACGGGCCGGTCTCGGTGGAGTTCGACGACGTGCGCTTCGCCTACCCCTCGGCCGACAAGGTCTCGCTCGCCTCGCTGGAGGAGGTCGCCGTGCTCGACTCGCGCGGCGGGGCCGAGGTGCTGCACGGCGTCTCCTTCACCGCCGAACCGGGGCAGATGGTCGCCCTCGTGGGCTCCTCGGGTGCGGGCAAGTCGACGATCGCCCAGCTCCTGCCGAGGCTGTACGACGCCGACTCCGGGTCCGTACGGATCGGCGGCGTGGACGTGAAGGACCTGACCGCCGACTCGATCCGCGACACGCTCGGCATGGTGACCCAGGACGGGCACCTGTTCCACGAGACGATCAGGGCCAACCTGCTGCTGGCTCAGCCCGAGGCCGACGAGGCCGAGCTGTGGGAGGTGCTCGGCCGGGCCAGGCTGGCCACGCTGATCGAGTCCCTGCCCGACGGCCTCGACACCGTGGTCGGCGAGCGCGGCTACCGGCTGTCGGGCGGCGAGCGCCAGCGGCTGACGATCGCCCGGCTGCTGCTGGCCAGGCCCAGGGTGGTGATCCTGGACGAGGCCACCGCGGCGCTCGACTCCACCTCGGAGGCGGCGGTGCAGGAGGCGCTGGGCGAGGCCCTGCAGGGCCGGACCGCCGTGGTGATCGCGCACCGCCTCTCCACGATCCGCGCGGCCGACGTCATCCTGGTGATCGAGGACGGGCGGGTGGTCGAGCGGGGCACGCACACCGAGCTGCTCGCGGCCGGGGGGCGGTATGAGGAGCTGTACCGCACCCAGTTCGCCGACCCGCTGATCGAGGAGGCCATCGACGAGGCCGCCGCCGTCGCCGCGCGCTAACCGATTGTCGAGTGCTCTCGCTGGTCGGCGCTCGGCTGCTGGTCCGCCTGGCCGCTCGTACGGCGGGTGCGCAGGGCGTACAGGCTGACCGGGACCGCCGCCAGGACGAGCACGGCCGCCAGCACCAGCGTGAACTGGTAGGCGTCGAGGAAGGCGGTCAGCGGCGGCTGGTCGCTGGCGCTCTGCCTGGAGTTCAGGATGGCGCCCAGGACGGTGATGCCGAGCAGCCCGAACACCTCGCGTGACACGTTCAGGACCCCGGAGGCCACGCCCGACCTGCCCGCGGGCATGCTGGTGAGGATCGCCGAGGTCAGGGGCACCAGCAGGCCGCCGCCCAGGCCGTACAGCAGGAACCAGGGCAGGACGTCGCCGTAGCCGCCGTCGGCGCCGATCCCGGAGAGCATGAGGATGCCGCCGCCCATCAGCGCCATGCCGAGCGCGACGGTCGGGCCGATGCCCAGCCGCGCGCTGATCCGCTGCGACAGGATCGCCATGACCGCCATGAGCAGGGCCATCGGCACGAACGCGGCGCCGGCCTCGGTGGGGGAGAAGGCCAGCACGTTCTGCAGCCAGAGGGCGCTGAAGAAGTAGATGCCGAACACGCCGAACGACCAGATGCCCATGGTGACCAGGCCGCCGCTGAACGCCCTTGCCCGGAACAGAGACAGGTCGATCATCGGCTCCGCGGCCCGCGCCTCGACGAGCAGGAACGCCAGCGCCGCAGCGAGCGAGAGGCCGAAGGCGGCGAGGATCTCCGGCGAGGTCCAGCCGGCGCCGTCGCCCTCGATCAGCGCGTACGTCAGAGCGAACAACGCGAGCGCCGAGGTGGCCAGGCCCGCCAGGTCGAGGCTGCGCCGTACCCGGGTGAAGGCGGGACGGACGGCCCAGAGCGCCAGACCCAGCGTGAGGCTTCCGATCGGCACGTTGATCAGGTAGATCCAGCCCCAGTGCAGGTGCTCGCTGATGAAGCCACCGGTCACCGGGCCGAGCGCCATCGACAGCGCGCCGGAGGCGCTCCAGATGCCCACGGCCCGGCCACGCTCGCCCGGGTCGGGGAAGATCTGCGTCAGCAACGCCAGCGCCGTCGGCGTGAGCAGCGCCGCGCCGAACCCCTGCACCGCGCGGGCGGCGATCAGCGTGGTGCCGTCACCGGCCAGCCCGGCGGCGAAGGACGACAGGGTGAAGATCACCAAGCCGGTCGTGAAGACCCGCCTGGCCCCGAACACGTCCGCCAACCGGCCGCCGACCAGCATGAGCCCGGCGAACACCAGGATGTAGCCGCTCACGATCCACTCCAGACCGGAGATCGTCAGCTGGAGCTCTCGCTGGATCGTCGGCAGCGCGACGTTGGCGAGGTTGTTGTCGAGGTAGGTCATGAAAGTCCCGAGCGTCACCGCGGTGAGCGCCCACCATCTCCGGTCCACGTCTGTCTCCTATACGTCGTACTTGTACGTCGTATAGTGAACTTGTACGGCGTATAGTTGTCAACCGTGATGGGAAAACTGACCGCGAGGGCCATCGTCGAGCGGGCCCTGGAGATCGGTGACACCGAAGGGCTCGACGCCGTGACGATCAGACGCCTGGCGGCCGACCTGGGCGTGACGCCGATGGCCCTCTACTGGCACTTCAAGAACAAGGACCAGCTGCTCATCGGCATGGCGGACCACCTGATCCTGGACTTCGTGGTCAAGGGCGGCGAGGACCGCCCGTGGCGCGACCGGCTGCGGGAGCTGGTCGAGGGCCTGGTCCGGGTCCTGCGCACCCACCCTTGCGCGAAGAACGTGCTGGAGCAGGTGGACCAGGGCGCGGTGCCCAGCTTCCTCGCGGTCTGGGACGAGGCCCTCGGCCTGGCACGGACGGCGGGGTTCAGCGTGGAGGAGTGCTGCCTGATCTCCAAGTATCTGCTGCAGAGCGCCATCTCCATCGCCGACGCCCCGGTCCACTTCCGCTCCGGCCACACCGCCGAGGAGATCGCCGAGATCGTCCGGGTGAAGCGGCTGAACCTGCAGTCACTGCCGGCCGAAAATTACCCGAACCTGGTGGAGATGGCGGGCCCGATGGTCGAGGGGATGACCGCCGACTTCTACGACTCGTTCGGCGTGGACCTGGTGGTCGGCGGCGTGGAGGCGCTGGCGGCCAAGCGTTAGAGTGCCGATCATGGCATTCGAGCTGGTCTGCGAGATCGAACCCCCTACGAAACCTGATCTGAAGCACGTCCGGCACCAGATCGGCACGATGAGCAAGATCGCGCACTCGTTCCTCATCCCCGACAACCACATCGGCCGGGCGACCGTGTCCAGCGTGGCCGTCGCGCACGAGGTCGAGGCGATGGGCGGGCGGAGCATCGCCTGCCTCAACTCCCGTGACCGCAACCTGCTCGGGTTCCGGCGCGATCTGCTGACGGCCGCGGCCTATGGGGTCGACCAGTTCCTGTTCGTCTACGGGGACAAGCCGGCCAGCGGTGGCCGGACCAGTGACCTGACCGTGCGCTCGATGATCGACGAGGCCAGGGACTTCGACGGCGGGTTCCGCGTCGGCGCGGCGGCCGGGCTGCGGCCGCTGCCCGCCTGGAAGCGCGCGGCCGACTTCCTGTTCCTCCAGGTCGGCTTCTCGCTGGAGGCCCTGCTGCGCTGGCGCGAGGCCAACCAGGTCGACGTGCCGGTCTACGCGGGCGTGATGGTCCTGGCCAGCGAAAGCCACGCCCGCGCCTTGGCCGCCGCCATCCCCGACATCGCCATCCCCGACCCGCTGATCCGCGCGGTGGCCGCCGACCGCATGGCGGGCGTGGCGGCGGCCTGCGAGCAGGTCCTGGCCATCCGCGACTCAGGCGCCTTCGACGGCGTCCACCTGATCCCGGTCAGCCGCTACCGCGACGTCGAATCGAGGCTGGCCGCCGCGCTCTGAGACCGGGCCAGCGAGGCGAACAACGTGCCGGTCAGGGCGACGGCGAACAGCAGCGCGTACGTCCGCTCGAACCCGTGCATCACCTGCCCCACCGCCACCGGCGACAGCTTGGCCAGTGTCCCCGCGTACACCTGGGCCCGTTCGACCGGGCCGACCGAGCCTGCCAGGACGCTCAGGGACACGCCCACGCTGATCACGATCCCCACGTTCATGATCATCACCCGGAACCCGTTCACCACCCCCAGGCTCCCGCGCGGCAGCGCCCGCATGACCTGCGTGGTGTTGCCGGTCAGGAACGTGCCGCTCCCGCACCCGGCCACGAACAGACCGACCCCGATGATCCAGTACGGCGTGGCGGGGTCGGCCGTCAGCATCAGGATGCCCAGGCCCAGGGCGCTCATCAGCGTGCCGCCGATCGACAGGAAGTACGGGGAGATCTTCAGCGAGCCCGCGAGCGGCGAGGCCAGGGCCATGCCGACCGGCACCGGCAGCACGCTCAGCCCGGCGGTGAAGGCGTCCACGCCCCTGGCCGCCTGGAAGTACAGCGCCACGACCAGGATCAGCGCCGCGCGGGCCAGCGCATTGCAGAACGAGGCCAGGTTCGCGAAGGCCAGCAGCCGCCCGCCGAACAGCCGCAGGTCGAGCACCGGATGCGCGGCCCGGCGCTCCACCAGTACGATCAGCGGCACCAGCACCACGAACACCGCAGCCCCGATCAGCACGGTGGGACTCGACAGCCCGGCCGAGCCCGCCTCGGACAGGGCGATCAGCGCGGCCGAGAGCGCGCCGAACAGCAGCGCGTTGCCCAGCGCGTCCACCGGTTCGCGTGGGCCACGGGGCATCTTGCGCAGGACGACCGCGCCCCAGGTCAGAGCGATCAGGCCGGCCGGCACGTTCACCCAGAAGATCCACTGCCAGCCGGCCGTCTCCGCGATGAGGCCGCCCAGCGTCGGCCCGGCGAGCTGCGCCACGGACAGGGTGCCGATGTAGACGCCCATGCCCTGGCTGAGCCGGTCGGGCGGGAACGCGTCGGTGATGATGACCGTGCCGTTGGCCAGGATCATCGCGGCGCCGATCGCCTGCAGCACGCGCATGGCGACCAGGAACCACACGCCCGGCGACAGCCCGGCCAGCAGCGAGGCCACGGTGAACAGCGCGAACCCCGTCAGGTAGATCTCCCGCCTGCCGAGCAGGTCGGCCACCCGCCCGAAGAACACCAGGCTCGCGGTGTTGACCAGCAGGAACGACAGCAGGATCCAGCCCGACTCGAACGCGCCGGCGTGGAAGTGCCGCACCACCGAGGGCAGCGCGACGTTCAGCGTGCTGCCGGCGATGCCGATGAGGACGAGCCCCAGGCTCGTCACGGAACACACGCGCCAGGCATAGCGGAGACGGCTGTCGTAATCGGGGGAGACCGCGACCATGCCCTCCACTATGACGTACGACGTACGTCCGATTTGTCGCAGGTGGTCACCTGGCCCGCTTGCGCAGCCCTTCGAGATCGTGGATCACCACGCGCCGCCGCCCGGTCTCGATCAGCCCACGGTCGCGCAGCGTCCGCAGCGCCTTGCTGACCGCCTCGCGCGAGGCCCCGGTCCACCCGGCCAGCTCGTCCTGCGAGAGCGGCAGCGCCACGCGTACGCCGCTGTTGGTCTTCTCGCCGTAACGCTCGGCCAGCTCGATCAGCCTGGTCGCCACCCGGCCCGTGGTGTCGAACGCGCCGTACTCGATCCGCTTCCTGTCGGCGTCGCGCAGCCGCCCCGTGACGAGCTGCATGAGCAGTACGGCGATGCGCCCGTGCTCCTGCAGGAACGCGGGGAAGTCGCGGATCACCATGCCCGCGATCGGCTCCAGCGCGGTGACCGTGGCCGAACGCGGGGAGCCGTCGATGGCCGACATCTCGCCGAGCAGCGCGCCCGGCCCCCGTACGGCCAGGACGACCTCGGTGCCGCTGCTCGTGTGCGACGACACCTTCACCCGGCCCTCGGTCAGCACGAGCACCCAGTCGGAGGTGTCGCCCTCGCTCATCACGGTCGTTCCGCGATCCCACCTGCGCGGGCGTCCCGCCGTGCGCATCTCCTCGACCTCGTCGGCTGTGAGCATGGAGAGGAACTCGCCGGGATCTGGGTTCATGCGCCGATTATGTCGGTACGAACACCGCCCATCTAGGTCAAGGACGTCAGAACGTAGGCACCCACGAGTTCTTCCTTGCCCTTGAGGCTCAGCTTGCCCAGAGAGTTCACCGTGACGCCGGCACCCAGTTGCCTGCGGGTCGTCTCGCCGATCACCACCGTGCCCGGTTCGGCGAGGCCCTGCAGCCTGGCGGCCACGTTCACGCAGTCGCCCATCGCGTTGAAGCCGCGCAGCTCCGGGCTGCCGATGTTGCCGACCAGGGCGGGACCGGTGTTGACGCCGACGCGGAACGTCGGCCACGCCTCCGCGTCCTCCCGCTTCCAGGCGATCTCCTCGGCCACCTCGGCGGCGGCCTCCTGCATGGCCAGGGCCGCCCGGCAGGCCGCCCTGGCGTGGCCGGTCTGCGTGGCCGGGGCGTTGAACAGGGCGAGCAGCGCGTCGCCGACGAACTGCACGATCGTGCCGCCGTTGGTCAGGATGCAGGGCACCGCGGCCGTGTGATAGCGGTTGAGCATCTCGACGATCTCGCCGGGCGTGACCCGCTCAGAGAACGTGGTGAAGCCCTTGAGGTCGGCGAAGAGCGCGGTGAGCTCCTTCATCTGGCCGCCGAGCGCCGCCTGGGCGGGGTCGGCGAGCAGGGCGGCGGCCACGTCGGGCGACATGTACTGCCGGAACAGGGTGTTGAGCTCCTGGTAGAGACGGGCGTTCTCGAGGGAGATCGAGAGCTGCCCGGCCAGGGTGGCGGCCAGCGCCTCGTCCTGCGACGTGCGGCCGACCGGCACCTCCAGCACGCCCGCCAGGTGGCCCTTGACGGTCAGCGGGAAGGCGAACAGGTTGTCGCGCCTGATCGGGGCGTCGCCGGAGAACTCGTACTCGCGCGAGCCGATCTGCGTCCTGCCGTCGGCGACCAGGCCGATCCGCACGTCGCCGTACGCCTGGCGGACGCGTTCCAGTGCGGAGGCCAGGAGGTCGGTCTCGGACAGGTGCACGCGGGTCTGGGCGCTCACCGCCACCAGAGCGCCCAATCGCTGGGAGAGCTCGCGCTCGCTGGCCAGCGCCTCGCCGGCCCGGTCGAGGATCGCGGTCTGCCCCTCGGTGAGCCGGAACTTGCCCGACAGCCGGGTCGCCGCCAGCGGCTCGCCGCGCCGTACGTGCTCGACCAACTCCTCCAGGACCTCGTCGTACTGCCGCTGGATGCGGGCCACGGTCGCCGACAGCGCCACCGAGTCGAACAGCCCGGCGCTCGACCCCTCACGCATGAACTGCAGGTACGCGCTGTAGGCGACGAAGACGAAGGCCAGCGTCAGCAGGAAGTGCCACTCCCACCAGGACAGGTGCCAGTTGAGCTGCGACATCCCGGCGATCATGGCCTCGGCGAGCAGCGCGTAGGCGGTGATCAGGCTGACCAGCATGGCCGACGGCCGCTGCCTGTGCAGCTGGAACATCATCACGCTGGCCGCGCCGTACAGGCCCAGGCCCGGCAGCGACAACCAGACGAGCCAGTCGACCGGCTCCTTGAGCGGTGGCTCGCTGAGCGGCGTCAGCCCCGGGACCAGCGAGGCCACTCCCCAGAGGATCATGAACCCGAAGAGCACGCCCCGGATGACGTGCTGGGACTTCAGTACGGTCGCCGCCGCCCGCTCGCCCAGCGGAAAGGCCGAGACGAACGCGAACGCCGAGGCGATCGTGAGCCCGACCTGCTGCCCGAGGTCGAACCCCATCGATCCGGTGGGCAGGATGATCTGCGGCGTGGCCATGCCGTGCAGGAAGAAGAACCCGGCGCTGGCCAGGAACACCATGGAGACCAGGAAGAGCCGGGCGTCCTGCCGTCTGCGTGACGCTTCGCTGATCATGGTGCCGAGCACCACGTTGAGGCCGGCCACCGCGATGATCATCCAGAAGTGGCTGGAGTGGTGCTCCCACATGATGTTGAGGTGGTCCTGGGCCAGCAGCAGCCAGAGGCCGAGCAGCGGCAGGACCAGATGGATGGCCCAGACCACCCCGCGCACCGGCTGCGTGGCAGGAGGGAGGTAGGGACTGGCGGTCGGCAAGGTCATCCTCCGTGGAGTACGTGCGCCCCCGAACAGTCCCGATTATCCACGGCCGACAGGGCCTACGACTGCGTCCTTTTCCCCACAGCCGACTTTCATGACTCGTCAAGTAGCGTCATACGCATTGTCGCGTGATGAACACGTTATGTAGTTCTTGTCATCCCTTGGAACGTTTGAAACGTGATTCTCATGCTCACCCTGAGCAACACACGTTCCTCGGAGGAAACCCGTGGCTATCAAGATTCGCGGTGGGCGCACGCTCACCCTCGCCACTGTCGGCGCACTGGCCGTGTCGCTCCTCGCCGTCGGCGGAGTCGCCACCGCGTCGTCGGCGGGAGAGGTGTACGCCTGCGTGCACAAGAAGTCGCGGTACGTCCGCATCCTCAACCCCACCACTCCGTGCAAGAAGACGGAGATCCGGATGGTGATCGGTGGCGGCGGTCAGTCGACGACCACGATCACGGAGGGCACCAAGGGCGACACCGGCCCGCAGGGCCCGAAGGGTGACACCGGCCTCCAGGGCAGGCAGGGCTTCCCCGGTAAGAACGGCAAGAACGGCAAGGATGGCCTGCCGGGCAAGGACGGCCTTCCGGGTAAGAACGGCACCGACGGCAAGGACGGCCTGCCCGGCAAGAACGGCACCGACGGCGTCGACGGCAAGGACGGCAAGGACGGCCTGCCGGGCAAGGTCGGTGCCGATGGCAAGGACGGCAAGGACGGTCTGAACGGTAAGGACGGCAAGGACGGCGCCGACGGCAAGAACGGGCTCCCGGGCAAGGACGGCGCCGACGGCAAGAACGGCAAGGACGGCCTGCCCGGTAAGGACGGCAAGGACGGCAAGGACGGCGTCGACGGTAAGGGCATCACCTACACGACCTACACCCGTTCGAACTCCTTCAGCTCCGGCAGCGGCTCCGTCTCCTGCACCAGCGGCGACGTCGCGACCGGCGGCGGCTTCTCCATCAACGGCGGTGGCAACGTCACCAGCAGCGCCCCCAACGGGGGGTCGGGCTGGTCGGTCACCGCGGTCAAGGACGACAACAACAACGTGGCCACCCAGAGCAGCGGCAACCACGGCGTGAGCGGCACCGTCTACGTGGTCTGCCTCAAGAAGTCCTGACACACCGAACGAGGGCCGGTGCGATCACCGGCCCTCGCGCGAAACCTCAGCCGAACAGCGCGGGCAGCGTGCCGGAGTGCGTCTCGCGCAGCTCCGCGACCGGCACCTCCAGCACCCCCTCCACCACCAGCGACGTGCCGCCGGTGGTGCCGAGGCCGTAGCAGGGCACCTCGTGGTCGGCGCAGAGCGCGGCGAACCGGTCGAACGCCTCCGGCCGGATCACCACCAGCGCGCGCGCCGACGACTCGCTGAACAGGTCGGTGAACGCGTCGCCGCTCAGCGACACCGTCGCCCCGATGCCCCGCGCCAGGCAGGACTCGGCCAGCGCGATGGCCAGGCCACCGTCGGACAGATCGTGGGAGCCCTCGACGAGCCCCAGCGCGGCGGCCTCCACCAGCACGGTGGCCATGGCCTGCTCGGCCGCGAGGTCGGCCTCGGGCGGCAGGCCGCCGAGGTGGCCGTGGGCGACGTGCGCCCACTCCGAGCCGCCGAACTCGTCCTTCGTCTCACCGAGCAGCGCGATGCGCAGCCCCTCGGCGACGAACCCGGTGGCGACCCGCTTGGCCACGTCGTCGATCACGCCGAGCACACCCACGACGGGTGTCGGGTGGATCGGGATCGAGCCGGTCTGGTTGTAGAAGGAGACGTTGCCGCCGGTGACCGGCACACCGAGGGTCCGGCAGGCGTCGGCGAGCCCGCGTGTGGCTTCGGCGAACTGCCACATGACCTCGGGGTCCTCGGGCGAGCCGAAGTTGAGGCAGTTGGTCACGGCCAGCGGGCGGGCCCCGGTGACGGCGACGTTGCGGTAGGCCTCGGCCAGCGCGAGCTGGGCGCCCGCGTAGGGGTCGAGCCGCGCGTAGCGGCCGTTGCCGTCGGTGGCCAGGGCGATGCCCCTGGTCGTCGGCTCGGCCCCGGCCATGATCTCGGAGATGCGCAGCATGCCGGCGTCGGCGGGCTGGGCGAGCACGGTGTTGGACCGGACGTAGCGGTCGTACTGGGAGGTCACCCACTCCTTCGACGCCAGGTTCGGCGATCCGAGCAGCTCCAGGAGGGTGGCGCGCAGGTCGGCGGGCCGCTCGAGGCGGTCGGGGGTGTCGGCGTTGAGCGCCGGCTGCCCGGCGGGCTCGTGGAACGGCCGCTCGTAGACCGGGCCGTCGTCGGCGGCGGTGCCCGGCGGGATGTCGACGATCGTCTCGCCGTCCCAGGTCATCACCAGCCGGCCGGTGTCGGTGACCTCGCCAATCACGGTGGCCGGCACATCCCACTTCTGGCAGATCGCCATGAACGCCGAGATGTCCGACGGCCGGACCACGGCCATCATCCGCTCCTGCGACTCGCTCATCAGGATCTCCTCGGGCTTGAGCGAGGGATCGCGGAGCGGGACCAGGTTGAGGTCGACGTGCATGCCGCCGGTGCCCTTGGCGGCCAGCTCGGTGGTCGCGCACGAGACGCCGGCCGCGCCGAGGTCCTGGATGCCCACGACCACGTCGGCCGCGTACAGCTCCAGGCAGCACTCGATGAGCAGCTTCTCCATGAACGGGTCGCCCACCTGCACGGCGGGCCGCTTGGCGTGCGACTCGTCCTCGAAGGTCGCCGAGGCGAGCACCGACGCGCCGCCGATGCCGTCGGGCCCGGTCGAGGCTCCGAACAGCACCACCTTGTTGCCCGGCCCCGGCGCGGTGGCCAGCTTGATCTGGTCCTTGCGCAGCAGGCCCACGCAGAGCGCGTTGACCAGCGGGTTGCCGATGTAGCAGGGGTCGAAGACGACCTCGCCGCCGATGTTGGGCAGGCCCAGGCAGTTGCCGTAGCTGCTGATGCCCTCGACCACGCCGGGCAGCACGCGCCGGGTGTCGTTCTGGTCGGCGCCGCCGAAGCGCAGCGCGTCCATGACCGCGATCGGGCGGGCCCCCATCGACATGATGTCGCGGACGATCCCGCCCACGCCGGTGGCGGCGCCCTGGTGCGGCTCCACGTAGGACGGGTGGTTGTGCGACTCGATCTTGAAGGTGGCGGCCCAGCCGTCGCCGATGTCGACGACGCCGGCGTTCTCGCCCATGCCGACGAGCAGTGCGTCGGACTTGGGGGCCTTGGTGGCGAACTGCCGCAGATGCACCTTGGACGACTTGTACGAGCAGTGCTCGGACCACATGACGCTGTAGATGGCCAGCTCGGAGCCCGTGGGACGACGGCCGAGGATCTCCTTGACCCGGTCGTACTCCTCCTGCTTCATCCCCAGCTCGGCGAACGGCATCGGCTCGGCGGGTGTTTCGACGGCCCGCTTGACGCTGTCGGTGCTCACGCGTTCACCAGCTTCTTGAGGATGGAGGTGAAGAAGCCGAGCCCGTCCGTGCTCGGCGCGCCGACCAGGTTTTCGACGGCGTGCTCGGGGTGCGGCATGAGACCGACCACGTTGCCCGCCTCGTTACGGATGCCGGCGATGTCGTTGAGGGAGCCGTTGGGGTTGCCGAGGTAGCGCACGACCACCCGGTTGTCCGCTTCGAGCGCGGCGAGCGTCTCGGCGTCGGCGACGTAGCGGCCCTCACCGTGCTTGATGGGCAGCACGACCTCCTGGCCGGGCTCGAACGAGTTGGTCCAGGGCGTGCCGGTCGACTCGACGCGCAGCCGCTGGTCACGGCAGACGTAGTGCAGCGACGCGTTGCGGGTCAGCGCGCCCGGCAGCAGGTGCGCCTCGCACAGGATCTGGAAGCCGTTGCACGTGCCGAGCACGGGCAGCCCCTCGCGGGCGGCCGGGACGAGCTCCCGCATCAGCGGGGCGAACCGGGAGATGGCGCCACACCGCAGGTAGTCGCCGTAGGAGAAGCCGCCGGGCAGGAAGACGGCGTCCACACCCTTGAGGTCATGGTCGGCGTGCCACAGCGGAACGGCTTCCGCGCCGGACAGTCTGATCGCTCTGGCGGCGTCCTGGTCGTCGAGAGTTCCTGGAAAGGTGACTACCCCCACGCGGGCGCTCATGTCTTGCGTCTCCTCCAGCGTTTCGTGGTGTGCACAGCAAGGCTATCTGGTGCTCGTCCATGCCACTCAACGGCGTCACGCACACACGCCTGGAGACGGGCCGTCGGGACGGCCCGTTGCGGGGTTGAGAGTTCGGCTAGACCGCGGCCAGCTCGCGGGAGCGGCGGTTCGCCGTTTCCTCCCAGGCGAGGGTCTTGCGGAGGTGGACCGTGGTGCCACGGCCGGGAGTGATGCCGAAGGAGATCTCATCCACGACCGAGCGCATGATCAGCAGGCCGCGGCCGTTCTCGGTGTCGGGGGGTGGAAAGGTCAGGGGCATCGAGGGGATGCCGACGCCGTTGTCGACGACGCGTACATCGCAGCGGCCGGAGCCGATCGAGGCCGTGACCTCGTAACGGTTGGCCGGGCCGCCGTGGCGTACCGCGTTGGAGCACGCCTCGGAGACCGCGAGCAGCATGTCGGAGATGCACGCCTCGCTCACGTTGAGCGAACGCATCGCATCTCCCAGCACTCGCCTGACCATCGGTATGCCGATCGCATCCCGGGGCAGCGCCAACGAGAACTCAATATCCACCGGACTCCTCCGGGCTCCGGAATGTCACCTGGAGTAGGTTTCCCCGTGAAATCGGGGCTAACCGCAAAATCACGTTGTTGTTATTTAGTGTTGGCAAGCTCGTGGCATTGTGGCACGCCCGAACCGGACTTTAGCCGGTCGCGGGTATTTCCAGGCGTCAAATGTGCCGTTCTACGGTTCGACGCGCACGGTGTAGTCCTCGATGACGGTGTTGGCCAGCAGGGTCTCGGCCATCTTTCGGACGTCCGCAAGTGCCGCCTCGTCGGCCGGCCCCTCCAGGTCGACCTCGAAGCGCTTGCCCTGGCGTACGGCTGCGACTCCGGAGAAGCCCAGCCTGGGCAGTGCGCGGGCGATGGCCTGGCCCTGCGGATCAAGAATCTCGGGCTTCAGCATGACGTCTACGATGACGCGCGCCACTGCGTTCCTCCTGGATGCGGCGGGAGTTGGGAAAGCCAGCCTACCGGCGCGTGTGGCAGGCAACACAACGGGAAGTGGGAGGGGATGGGGGCTTGCGCGAAGGGCTGTGACGTCTGCCACGATGTCCCCAAACGCGTACGAACCACCACCACATGGTCCGACGCTCGAAAGGCTGGCCTAAGGTGGCAACCCCATCGACCCCGGCCCTGACCGCACAGGAGTGGCACGTGACACTCGACGCCTCTCGTGGTGCGCAAGCACCCCCGGAGCTCGTCCAGCTCCTCACCCCCGAGGGTGAGCGGGTCGAGCATCCCGACTACGACATCGATCTCAAGCCAGAAGAGGTCAGGTCCCTCTATCGCGACCTCGTGCTCGTCCGGCGCATCGACCTGGAGGCCGTCGCGCTGCAGCGGCAGGGCGAGCTCGGCATCTGGGCGTCGCTGCTCGGCCAGGAGGCCGCGCAGATCGGCTCCGGCCGGGCGCTGACCGACGCGGACATGGCCTTCCCCACCTACCGTGAGCACGGAGTGGCCTGGTGCCGTGACGTCGACCCGGTGAAGCTGCTCGGCCTGTTCCGCGGGGTGAACCATGGTGGATGGGACCCCAAGGAGCACAACTTCCACCTGTACACGATCGTGATCGGCAGCCAGACCCTGCACGCTGTCGGCTACGCGATGGGCGTCCAGCGCGACGACGCGACAGCGGCCGTGATCGCCTACTTCGGCGACGGCGCCAGCTCCCAGGGCGACGTGAACGAGTCATTCGTCTGGGCCAGCGTGTTCAACGCGCCGATCGTGTTCTTCTGCCAGAACAACCAGTGGGCCATCTCCGAGCCGCTGGAGAAGCAGAGCCGCATCCCCCTCTACCGCCGGGCCTCCGGGTTCGGCTTCCCCGGCATCCGGGTCGACGGCAACGACGTGTTCGCCTGCCTCGCCGTGACCAAGCAGGCGCTCAAGAACGCCCGCGAAGGCCAGGGCCCGGTGCTCATCGAGGCGTTCACGTACCGGATGGGCGCCCACACCACCACGGACGACCCGACGCGCTACCGCGTGGCGAGCGAGCTGGAGGCGTGGAAGCTCAAGGACCCGATCGAGCGGGTCAAGGCGTACCTGTTCAAGAACGAGTTCGCCGACCAGGCCTTCTTCGACTCGGTCGAGGGCGAGGCCGACCAGCTCGGCGCCGACCTGCGCAGGCGCTGCCTGGCGATGCCCGACCCCGAACCGCTCGACATCTTCGACCACGTGTACGCCGAGCCGCACGCGCTGATCGACGAGGAACGCGCCCAGTACGCCGCTTACCTGGAGGGCTTCAGTGAGTGAGCGAAGCGAGCGAACCAATAAGCACAGCATGACTCTCATGCCGCCGACGAAGGAGGCGTCATGAGCGTGCTCAGCCTGTCCAAGGCGCTCAACGAGGGCATGCGCAAGGCCATGGAGGACGACCCCAAGGTCCTCATCATGGGCGAGGACGTCGGCAAGCTCGGCGGCGTGTTCCGCGTCACCGACGGCCTGCAGAAGGACTTCGGCGAGGACCGGGTCATCGACACCCCGCTGGCCGAGTCGGGCATCATCGGCACCGCGATCGGTCTGGCGCTGCGCGGCTACCGGCCGGTGTGCGAGATCCAGTTCGACGGCTTCGTATTCCCCGCGGCCGACCAGATCATCACCCAGCTCGCCAAGATGCCGATGCGCTCGCTCGGCGCGATCAAGCTGCCCGTGGTCGTACGCATCCCCTGCGGCGGCGGCATCGGCGCGGTCGAGCACCACAGCGAGTCCCCCGAGGCGTACTTCACGCACACCGCCGGGCTGCGCGTGGTGGCCTGCTCCAACCCGGCCGACGCCTACACGATGATCCAGCAGGCCATCCGCTGCGAAGACCCGGTCATCTTCTTCGAGCCCAAGCGGCGCTACTGGGAGAAGGCCGAGGTCGACACCGTCGACACCGACTGGTGGACGCCCCTCGACCGGGGCCGGACCGTGCGCCAGGGCACCGACATCACGCTGATCGCCTATGGCCCGATGGTGAAGACCTGCCTGGAGGCCGCCACGGCCGCCGAGGCCGACGGGCGCTCGGTCGAGGTCATCGACCTGCGCTCGCTCAACCCGCTCGACGCGCCGCTGGTCATGGACTCGGTACGCCGTACCGGCCGGGCCGTGGTGGTGCACGAGGCGCCGGTCAACAGCGGCTTCGGCGCCGAGCTGGCGGCCCGGATCACCGAGCAGTGCTTCTATCGGCTTGAGTCGCCGGTGCTGCGCGTCGGCGGCTTCTCCACGCCTTACCCCCCGTCGAAGCTGGAGGAGCACTACCTGCCCGACCTGGACAGAGTGCTCGACGCCGTCGACCGTGCCTTCGGCTACTGAGGAGGGGCCTCATGCGACGTGAATTCAAGCTCCCCGACGTCGGCGAAGGCCTGACGGAGGCGGAGATCGTCCGCTGGCACGTCAAGGCCGGCGACGCGGTCAAGGTCAACCAGATCGTCGTGGAGATCGAGACGGCCAAGTCCATCGTCGAACTGCCGATCCCCTGGGACGGCGTGGTCTCCGGCCTGATGGCCGACGAGGGCCAGACGATCGACGTCGGCCTGCCGATCATCGCCGTCGACACGGACGAGGCGGACGACACCGCCGGCCAACCGGCCGACACCTCCGCCACCTCCGGCCGGGCGGCCGCCGCTTCCGGAGACGAGGCCGGCCGGATCGAGGCGCTGGCGGACGACCTGGTCCCGCGCCCCCCGGCCGAGGGAGCCGTCGAACCCGGCGCCCACGGCAGCCCCGCGCCCAAGGAGGAACGCCAGGCGGTCCTGGTCGGCTACGGCGTCAAGACCGGCACCACCAAACGCCGCCCGCGCAAAGCCCGCCCTGACACGCCCTCCGGCTCCGACCAGCCGCCGGTGATCCCGGCCGCTCCGGTCGCGAACCCGTCCCGCATCGAGGTCTCCACCGCGCCTGGCGCGGGCCCGGCGGGACGCGGCTCTGCGGAGCTCGGCGCGACGCGGGGCCCCGTGGAGGACGGCGCGGCCCAGGGTCCCGTGGGAGGCGGCGCGGCCCGTACGGACCTCAGTCCGTCGCAGGTCGCCGTCCTGGCCAAACCGCCGGTCCGCAAGCTGGCCAAGGACCTGGGTGTCGACCTGGCCGGCCTGGCGGGTTCGGGCCCTCACGGCTCGATCACCCGGGACGACGTCCACGCCGCTGCGGCGGGGCCCGCCCCTCAGGCGACTCAGGCGGCCCCCCAGCAGGGCGAGGAGCGCATCCCCGTCAAGGGCGTCCGCAAGATGACCGCCCAGGCCATGGTGGCCAGCGCGTTCACCGCCCCGCACGTCACCGAGTTCCTGCAGCTCGACGTCACCGAGACCATGGACGCGGTCCGGCGGCTGCGGACTCTCCCGGACTTCGGCGAGGTCAAGGTCTCGCCGCTGCTCCTGGTCGCCAAGGCGGTGCTCACGGCCGTCAGACGGTATCCGATGATCAACTCCTCGTGGGACGAGGCCGCTCAGGAGATCGTGGTCAAGCACTACGTCAACCTGGGCATCGCCGCGGCCACCCCACGCGGTCTCGTCGTCCCCAACATCAAGTCCGCCCACCAGCTGTCCCTCCCCGACCTGGCCGCCGAACTGGGCCGGCTGACGGAGATCGCCAGGGCGGGCCGCACCCAACCGGCCGAGATGTCGGGTGGCACGATCACGATCACGAACGTGGGCGTGTTCGGCGTCGACACCGGCACCCCGATCCTGAACCCGGGCGAGGCCGCCATCCTCGCCTTCGGTCAGATAAGGGACATGCCGTGGGTGGTGGACGGCGAGCTGGCGGTGCGCAAGGTCACGACACTGGCACTCTCCTTCGACCACCGGATCGTGGACGGCGAGCTGGGGTCGCTGTTCCTGCGCGACGTCGGCGCCATGCTGGAGGACCCCCTCCGCATGCTCGCCTGGAGCTGACCGACGGCGACCCGCCCGCCTGACCTAGGGCGGGACCCGCTCGTCCAACCAAGGGTCCGCTTGTCTAACCGAAAGTGGGCGTGAGGACCCGCTTGTCGGCCGAGGTCGGGCCGTATGACCCGACCCAGACGGGCGCGCCCAGAGCGTCCGCCACCGCCGCGGGCCAGTCGGTGACGGCATCGCCGTACACCGGCTTGGCCCGCAACAGGCGAGCGGTGAGCGCGGCACCGCCCCCGACCTGGAGGCCCGTCTCAAACCCCTCGTACGCCTGGCACAGCCGAGACACCGGCGCATCCAGGTGCGTGAGCGCCAGCCCGTCGACACCCCCCGCCGCCTCCACCGCGTACCGATGCGCCACGGCATCGAAATGCCCCACCCGGAACGGCCCCTGCCACGGCCCCGTGCCGTTGTGCCGCTCCGGCAGCTCCAGCGTGGGGTCCTCCGTGACCAGCGGCCCCGGCCCATGCCGCGGCGTGTAGGTCCGCAGCACGCCGAGCCGGACGGCCCCGGCCCCGCCCAGCAGCTCCTGCGCGTTCGCGAACGTCGTGGTGCTCCAGGTCGTGTACGGGTCGAACCCGTGGTTCTCGTCCAGCAACACCCCCTGCGCCCCCTCGAACACCACCGGCCCCCGCCTGAGCAGGTCATCAGCCGAATCCACCAGCCGGACCCGCGACGCGAACCCCCGGTAGGCCGCCACGCAGTCCGCCACCGGCGGCCCGTCCACACCCAGCGCCTCCCGCAGCACGCCGAGCTTGCGGGTCAGCGTCGCGGGAGAGTCGCCCGCGCGCGGGGCGAGCGAGCCGTGCGCCAGCGCGTACGCCATCGTCTCGCCGACGCCCATCCCGCACGACCCGTGCCGCTCAGCCCCGCGCGCCAGCTCCCGCCGGCGGCCCGCCTCGATGTGGTACGGCGTGGCCAGCAGGCAATCCCGGTGGACCGTGAGCAACCCGAACGGATCCGGCACGCCGAGCCGGGCCAGATGGGCGGCTTCGGCGGAGAGCGCCAGCGGATCGACCACCACGAACCTCGACAGATGCGTCGGCACACCCCGCAACGTCCCCGAGCCGAACTGCGCGAACGTGTGGTGCCGGCCATCCGGCAGCACCACGTTGTGCGCCGCCTGCGCGCCGCCGTTGAAGCGGATCACCGCGTGGACCGGCCGGGTGGCGCACAGCCAGTCCACGACGGTGCCCTTGCCCGCGTCGCCGTACCCGAGGTCGGCGACGATGACGTGTTCGCTCCCGTCGAGCGGCTCTGAGATGGCGTGTTCGCTCACGCGTCCAGCCCGTCGAGCGGCTCCGACACCACCAGGGTGCCGCGGTCGAGCTTGGCCAGCGCCTTCGACACCGAGGCGCCGGCGCGTGAGCCGAGCCCGGCCAGGTCGTCGAGGCCCTCGTCGAGGCCGATGGCGTCCTCGCCGAGCCCGATCGTGAGGGCGATCGTCTCGCAGACCGCGTCCAGGTCGTCGAGCTCCAGGACGTTCTGGCCGAGCAGGTCGCGCCAGGTGCCCAGCACCTTCGCGTTCCCGGCGTAGCTGGCCCCGGCGGGCAGGATGTAGTAGACGTCGTACTTCCTGGTCAGCTCGGCGACCATCGTCGCGACGTCGATGTCGCGCTGGCGCGGGCCGCCGATCAGCTTGCTGACGGCCTTCCCGCTGACCCGCGGATAGGGCAGCTCGTCGCCGATCATGAACAGGTATCCCCGCTTGCCGCGCTTCTCGTAGCAGTCGATCGAGGTGTGCCGGGCCATGAAGTACATGGCCAGCTCGTACGACTCGGACATCTGGCCGCCGCCCCCGCCCTCCAGCAGGATCTGGCCGAGCTGTTCGTCCATGCGGTTGTCGGACTCGAACTGCCCGACCTGGAGCGGTGCCCGGTCGCAGGTGGCGTCACCGATCGCGCCGAACATGATCTGCGGATCCGTGGCGTACCCCTTGCGCAGCAGCAGCCCGAGCAGGTCGGGCAGCTTGGCCTGCAGCGTGCGCGGGACGTGGCCCATCGAGCCGGTGACGTCGAAGAGCACGGCGACGGCCAGCGAGTCCGGGTGCTCGTCGGAGTCGCGGCACTCCCGCGTGACGCCGAACGGGTCGAGGTCGGGGTGGGTGGTGGAGGCGCCGCTGTCGCTGTAGGCGAAGGCGCTGGCGCCGGTGGCGGCCCGGTAGCGGGCGGCCGAGCTGTAGACGTCGGTGGACCAGATTCCGCTGCCCATGATCTTCTCCTTAGAGGTGAAGGGGCCGGTAGGTACGCGGCCCGTAAAGGTCTTCGAGGAGCTCGTCGAGTTCGGCGAGCAGCGCCCACGCGTCGGAGGGCGGGCGCCGCAGGCAGCCGTGGACGAAGGCGCGCATCGCCCGGGGGTGGTCGCCGAGCAGTCCGGCGACGCATCGGGTGACGCCCAGGACGTCGTCCGAGGCGTCCTTCGAGGCGCTGGTGAGCTGCGAGGCGCACCAGTCGACGAGGACGAGTCCGTGGTCGATGGGGTGGACGAGTACGTGGCGGGGGAGCACGGCGCCGTGCGTGACTCCGGCCCGGTGCGCCAGGCCGGTGGCCACCAGCAGCCGCCGCCAGATCCAGGCCACGTCCCGGGGGTCGAGGCCGCTGCCGAGCCTGGTCAGGGTGACGAAGCCGCTGGGTGCCCGGCTGAGGACGTTCGCCTGCCGTACGGTCCGCCCGGCTTTATGCCGAAATTTCGAGACAAGGCGGGGGATGTACGGCAGGAAGCGCGGGTCCGCGTCCGAGGCGATCTGTGTGAGTGCGGCGGCCTCCCGCACCAGCAGGTGGTTGTCGGCCGGGTCGCGCGGCAGCTTGAGCAGCGCGTCGCCGTCGGCCGGGTACAGGACGGCGGTGCCGCCCCGATGCAGGAGCGGCCCGATCCGATGAGGCCCGACCCGCTGACCGTGGTTGTAGTCGGACCACAGCTCGGCCAGCCGGGCGAACGCCGCCGCGGTCCCCGGAGACACGTCCGGGTGGAGTAACCGGGCCAGGCGCCGGTAGACCCGCGCGGGGGAGTCGCCCGCGAAGAGGTCGGCGGCCGAACGCGCCCCTGTGACGATCGACGCGGCCTCCTCGGCGTTCACCGGATCTCCTCCTCCCGTGAGGGCCGCAGCAGGGCGGGATGCAGCAGCCGGGCGTCGCCCGCGCGGTACAGCTTGGCCCGCGGTCCGCCCTTGGGCCCGCCGGTCTGCGTGGTCTCGCCGGTGCCCTCCACGAACCCGGGCACCGACAGCACCTTCCGGTGGAAGTTGCCCGCGTGCAGCGGCGTGCCCCACACGCTCTCGTAGATCAGCCGCAGCTCGGAGATCGTGAACGTGTCGCCGGCGAAGGCCGTGGCCAGCGGGGTGTACTCCAGCTTCGACCGGGCCCGCTCCACGCCGTCGGCCAGGATGCGCTGATGGTCGAAGGCCAGCCGCGGCACGTCGTCGACCGGATGCCACACGGCCGCCGCCGCGTCGGTGCCCGCCCGGGGGTCGGGCAGGTCGGGGGCGAAGGCCAGGTACGAGATCGACACCACGCGCATCCGCGGGTCCCGGCCGGGGCCGCCGTAGCTGGCCAGTTGCTCGATGTGCGCGGGCGCGGTGTCCAGCCCGGTCTCCTCGGCCAGCTCGCGTGCCGCCGCCTCGGCCAGGTCCTCGTCGGGCCGGATGAAGCCGCCGGGCAGTGCCCAGGCGCCCTCGTACGGCTCGACGCCGCGCTCCACGATCAGGACGTGCAGCCGCCGGTCGCGGATGGTCAGCGCCACCACGTCGACCGTCACCGCGACCGGTGCGTACCGCCGCGGGTCGTAGCCGGCCAGGAAATCTTCCATCCCACGTCCTTCTCACAGTGAGTCAATCTCGACCTGAGAATAACCAGCCCGCTCCGAGATGTCCAGAAATTTGGGCATTTACGAGATCGCGATTAGTTGTTAAGAAGGTTTATTAACAAACTCGATCGAGCTTGCGAGGACCCATGGCCCGCTCCCGGCTCATCCTCATCCTGCTCTGGACCTGCACTTTGCTGGTCAGCGCTGGAGGTGTCGCCCTGGCCGCACCAGCGGCGACCGCCTCCTCCACAGCCCTGTCCGGCTACAAGATCCAGTCATCCGCCA
The DNA here is from genome assembly GCF_019396345.1 of Nonomuraea guangzhouensis. GTDB lineage: Bacteria > Actinomycetota > Actinomycetes > Streptosporangiales > Streptosporangiaceae > Nonomuraea > Nonomuraea guangzhouensis. The sequence goes on from NZ_JAHKRM010000014.1 coordinate 313,637, forward strand.
AGGTGTCGGACTCCGGCACCGCGATCTCCACCCCCGGCTACGCGGCCTCCGGCTGGTATCCGGTCGGCCCGCGCTCGACCGTCCTGGCCGGGCTGCTGGAGAACAACGTCTACTCCGACCCGTTCTTCTCCACGAACATGCAGTCGATCCCGACCGCCGACTTCGACGTGCCCTGGTGGTACCGCTCGGACTTCACACTCGGCTCCGAGACCGGGTTACGCACGTTCCTCGACTTCAGCGGCGTCATGTCGAGCGCCGACGTGTGGGTCAACGGCACCCAGGTGGCCACCGCCGCCCAGGTCGCCGGCGCCTACACCCGGCACGAGCGCGACGTCACCGCGCTGGTCCACCCGGGCGTCAACTCGGTGGCCTTCCGCGTCAACGCCAACAACCCGAACAACCACCTGACGATCGGCTGGATCGACTGGGTGCAGGTCCCGCGCGACGACAACACGGGCATCTTCCGTGACGTGCTGATCAGGCGCAGCGCCGACGTCTCCTTACGCGACGCGCACGTGATCACCAACCTGGCCGTGCCCGCGCTCGACCGGGCCGACCTGACGATCAAGGCCGACGTACGCAACGGCACCGGCAGCGCGGTGACCACCACGGTCAGCGGGACGATCGGCTCGCTCACGTTCTCCCAGAACGTCTCGCTCGCGGCGAACGAGACGAAGCGCATCACGTTCAGCCAGACGCTGACGAACCCACAGGTCTGGTGGCCCTACCAGATGGGCGCCCAGCCGCAGTACGACCTCAACCTCACGGCGACCGTCGGTGGCGCGGTGAGCGACACGCTGACCCAGCGCTTCGGCGTCCGCAAGGTCGAGTCGGCCAAGAACGCCAGCGGCCGCCGCTTCTACAAGATCAACGGCCGGTCGATCCTGATCAGGGGCGGCGGCTGGTCACCGGACATCTTCCTGCGCAAGGACCTGCGCTACCTGGAGGACAAGATCCGGTACGTCAAGGACCTCGGCCTGAACACCATCCGGGTCGAAGGCCACCTGGACACCGACGAGCTTTACGACTTAGCCGACAAGTACGGCATCCTGACCATGCCCGGCTGGGAGTGCTGCAACAAGTGGGAAGGCTCGTTCGCCACGGCCGACTACCCCATCGCCAAGGCGTCGATGCAGGCGGAGGCCACCAGGCTGCGTAACCACCCCAGTGTGATCTCGTTCCTGATCGGCTCCGACAACCCGCCGACGGCCCAGAAGGAGACCAACTACCTCGACGCGCTGACGGCCGCCGAGTGGCCGCTGCCGATCGTCTCCGTGGCCTCGGACAAGTCCAGCCCGCAACTGGGAAACTCGGGCCTGAAGATGCCGGGCCCGTACGAGTGGGTGCCGCCGAACTACTGGTACAACAAGCGCGAAGGCGGCGCGTTCGGCTTCAACTCCGAGACCAGCGCGGGCCCGGACGTCCCGACGCTCGACTCGCTCAAGCGGATGATGACCACCGCGCAGATCAACTCGCTCTGGCAGAGCCCGAGCGCGACGCAGTATCACCGCTCCCCGTCGAGCACGTTCAACAATCTGACGATCTATCACAACGCCCTCAGAGGCCGGTACGGCGTGCCGTCCAGCCTGGCGGACTACGTGAAGAAGGCGCAGCTCGCCCAGTACGAGGCGGTCCGCGCGCAGTTCGAGGCGTACGGCCGCAACTTCACCGACTCCAGCAACCCCTCGACCGGCGTCATCTACTGGATGCTCAACAGCGGCTGGTCCTCGCTGCACTGGCAGTTGTTCGACTACTACCTCGACCAGGGCGGCTCCTACTGGGGCGCCCGTGAGGCGAACAGGCCGCTGCACGTCCAGTACTCCTACGACAACAAGTCCGTCGTCGTGGTCAACTCCGGCCCCTCGGCGGCCTCGGGCCTGATGGTCAAGACCGACGTGTTCAACATGGACGGCACCTCGAAGTACACCAACACGGCCACGGTCACCGTCCCCGCCGACGGCGGCAAGGCCACCGCGGTCACCGTCCCGTCGATCAGCGGCCTGTCCACGACCTACCTCGTACGGCTGAGCCTGCTGCGGGGCGGCGAGGAGATCGACCGCAACGTGTACGCGCTGTCCACGGCGAGCGACGTCATCGACTGGGACAACAACGACTGGTACTACGTGCCGACCACCAGCTACGCCAACCTGACCGGGCTCAACAGCCTGGCCCAGGCCCCGATCACCGCCACCGCCACCTCGCCGTCCCCTGGGAACGTGAGTGTGACGATCAAGAACACCGGTACGGGCGCGATCCCCGCGTTCATGCTCGACGCGCACGTCGTGGACGCGTCAGGCAAGCCGGTGCTGCCGATCCAGTGGTCGGACAACGCGATCAGCCTCTGGCCGGGCGAGTCGAAGACCCTGACCGCCACCTACCGGGCCGCCGACCTGAGCGGCGCGGCGAGCGTCCGGGTGTCCGGCTGGAACACCGCGACGCTCACCGTCCCGACCGGCCCGCCGGACACCGAGAAGCCGACCGCGCCGGCGAACCTGCGCAGCACCGCCAAGACGTCCTCCAGCGTCACGCTGGCCTGGGACGCCTCGTCCGACAACACCGGGGTGAGCGGCTATGACGTCTACAACGGCACGACCCTGGCCACCACGGTCACCGGCACGACGGCCACGGTCTCGGGCCTGACGGCCGCCACGGCGTACACGTTCACGGTCAAGGCCCGCGACGCGGCCGGCAACACCTCGGACGCCTCGAACGCGGTGACCGAGACCACCGGCAGCGGCCCGGTCGTCTACCAGGCCGAGGACGCGACGATCTCCCAGGGCGCGGCGGAGTCGAACCACGACGGCTACACGGGCACCGGGTTCGTCAACTACGACAACGTGACCGGCAGCTACGTCGAGTGGACGGTCAACGCCCCCGTGGCGGGACCGGTCACTCTGGAGCTGCGCTACGCCAACGGCACCACGGTGAACCGGCCGATGGCCATCGCGGTCAACGGCGGCACGGCGGTCAACCGCGACTTCAACGCCACCGGCAACTGGGACACCTGGCAGACCTCCACCCTCACCGTGAACCTCACCCAAGGAGCCAACAAGATCAGAGCCACCGCCACCACGGCCAACGGCGGACCGAACGTCGACCGGATCTCGATAGGCTGACCTCATGATTCGCCACGTCGTGCTGTTCACCTGGACCGAAGACGCCACCGAGGAGCAGAAGGCCACGGTCGCGACAGAGTTGCGCAAACTACCGGGGATCATCCCGGAGATCCGGTCCTACACGGCGGACGCCGACGCGGGCATCAACCAGGGCAACCACGAGTTCGGAGTGGTCGCCGACTTCGACAACGTCGACGACTACCTGGTGTACCGCGATCACCCTCAGCACCAGAAGGTGATCGCGGAACACATCAGGCCGATCATCGCGAGCCGGGCGGCCCTACAGCTCACTCTTTAGGTGCCTCGTCGGTCCACCCGAGCTTCTTGATCACGTTGCTGTTGGCCAGCTCGCCGATCAGCGAGCCGTCGGGCCGAATCGGTGTGCGCTGAATGGCCAGCAGGTCGCCGCTCTCCCGGTCGATGATGATCTGCTGCAGTACGTGCGGGCTGTTGAACAACAGCCCGAGTCCGGTACGTCCGTCGAGGTCCGTGACCCCGTCGGCCACCCGCACGTTGGGCAGCTTCGTGAGCATCCGGTAGAGCGCGGCACGCGTGCCCGGCGTGATCTCGGCGTCCTCCAGCAGCTGACAGGCGACGGTCCAGAGCCAGGTCTCCCGGTCGTCCTGGGGGTCGGTGTAGCGCTTGAGCATCTCGGCCTCGAGCGCTTCCGCGTCGGTGGGCAACCCTGTCACGGGCTTGAACACCGACAGCTCTACCGGCCCGTAGTAGATCCTGCCGATCTGACAGTCGTTCTTGGATTCGCAGAAGGGTGGCGATCCCGCCTCCTTCCATGCCTGCTCGTCGTCGGGCGTCACCAGTGCGGCGGTGAAATCCTTCTTCTTGATCCGCTGCACACCGTCTCGGCTGATCCACATCACCTCAGGGTTGCGATACTCGACGGTGTAGCTCGGGGTGGCCTTGGCGGGCGTCCTCGTGATCTGCACCATCTCGCGCCGCCACCAGGCGCCCTCGCCGGGCGGCTGGGCGGCCAGCCGGTCCGCCGCCGCGGCGAGCGCCTCGGCCGGGTCCTGCACCTTCGTGGCCGTATCCGGGCCCCCGCCCAGTCCCGGCACCACCACGAACCCGCCGATCAGCACCAACGCCACGGACGCGGCCGCCAGCGTCATCCGGGACCAGCCGGGCAGGCGGCGGCGCGGGGCGCGATCCACGAGCTGCGCCCGGATCCTCATCATCTTGGCCGAGTCGGCCGGCGGTACGTCCGGCATCACGTCGTCGATGAGCTGGAACTCCTGCATCAGACCTCAACTCCCAGCGCTTCACGTAGTTTGGTCCTGGCCCGGCTCAGCCGGGAGGCGACGGTGCCGTTGGCGATGCCGAGCGCCGCGGCCACCTCGTCGTAGATCAGCCCGCCGTACGCGACGAGCAGCAGCACGTCGCGCTCGCCGCGCGACAGCCCGGCCAGCGCGGCCGAGAGTTTCTGAACGGTCACCCCGGCGGCGACCCGGTCCACGACCCGCTGGTCGTGGCCACCGTCGTCGCGTGGTGGCCCGGATCTGGCCAGCGCCCGGTAGCGCCGCATCTCGGCCCGCCGGTGCTTGCCGATGAGGTTGGTGGCGATGCCGTACAGCCATGGCCGGACACCGCCCTTGGCCGCGTCGAAGCTGTCGCGACGGCGGAACGCGACGAGGAAGGTCTCGGCGGCGAGGTCCTCGGCGATGTCGAGGTCGAGGCGGCGGCCGATGTACCGGCGGATCTCCTCGTAGTGCGCGTCGAAGACCGTGGCGAACCGCTCGGGATCGGCGACCGCTCCGTCAACAGATGTGATCATGCAAGGGTCTCCCTTGCCGGGGAACAGGGACACCTGTGATTACCCGCTCCCGGAAGACCCTTCCGACTAGATTTCCGGCGGGTTGTTCTCGCGGTGCATCAGCCGGTTGTCAGAGGTACTGCCCCGCCTGGGGGCCAGCACGATGCTCAGGACCACGCCCACCCCGCCGACGATCATGAAGATGACGCCGATCGTGTCCATGTGCACGCTCTGGCCGAACACGTCCGGCTCGATGGCGAATCGCAGGATGGCGCCGAGCGTGAGGAAGAAGATGCTGACCCCGACACCCATGACGACCTCCACAACGGCAAAGAGCACGTACGCCCTCGGTCATACCCGAGTATGCGTGATCACACGCTCAGGCGAGACAGGAGAGTGGCTTTCCGCCATTGAACGTGATCATGTCGGTGATGGCGGCGACAAGGTCGATCTGGCCGCCCCGGGGCAATCCGTCCAGCTCGGCGTAGGCGCGGTGCAGGTTGCCGACGATGCGCTCGGCGTCGAGCAGCTCGCCCCACTCGCCCAGGTCAGTCTCACGGGCCGCCTCCAGCGGGGTCAGCCCCGCCGCCTTGCCGCGCTCGGCGGTCACCAGCACGAACTCCAGGTAGCCGCGCACCTGGTCGAAGACCTCGGGCCCGCACACGTCGCCGTGCCCCGGCACGACCGTCTCCGCGCCCAGCTCCTTGAGCTGGTCGAGTGCCTCGATCCCGCCCGTCACCGAGCCCATCAGCACGAACGGCGTGCCGCCGTTGAAGGCCAGGTCGCCCGCGAACAGCAGGCGCCGCTCCGGGATCCAGACATAGGAGTCGTTGGTGGTGTGCGCGGCGAAACCGACATGCCGCACCTCGCACCGCAAGTCATCGGAGTAGACCGTGACCCGGTCGCTGTAGGTGAGGAACGGCGCCACCGCCTCCAGATGGCCCCACTCCACGTCCGGTGACCAGGCGAACGTCCGATACTCGGGGATGCCCTCGGCCAGGATCAGCTCGCGGGTCCGCTCGTGGGCGACGATGGTGGCCTCGGGGAAGAGGTAGTTGCCGAACGTGTGGTCGCCGTGGTGATGGGTGTTGATCAGCGTGGTGATCGGGCGGGCGGTGACCTCCGCGATGGCCCGCCGGTACGTCCGCGTCCGCCGCTCGGTCGAGCAGGCGTCGATGGAGATCACCCCGCGCCGCCCGGCCAGGAAGCCCGTGTTGTTGATCCACCAGCTCCCGTCAGGCTGGATGTAGGCGTAGATGCCTGACGAGACCTCTTCCAAACGGGGTGGCGGCAGGGAGCGGTCATCGTGGTGAGAGGCACTCATGTCGCGAACGTACCGCGTGCGGGCCGTTCTGAGAGAGCGTTTTCCAGCAGAACGCCCGCTCCACAGTGGAGCGGGCGTTCAGCGGGAGGCGGATCCAGAGGTGGATCCTTTAGGAGGGTCTAGAAGGCGGCCTCCGGGAGGTCCATCAGGTCCTGGCCGGTGGCGGTGAGCACCCGGCGCTCGGTGGCCAGGCGGGGCAGCACGGTCGTCGCGAAGAACGAGGCGGCCGCGACCTTGCCCTGGTAGAAGGGGTCCTCGCCCTCGGCGAGCCGGGCCAGCGCGATCTCGGCCTGGCGCAGCAGCAGCCAGCCGATCACCAGGTCGCCCAGGCCGAGGAGCAGCCTGGTCGTGTTGAGCCCGACCTTGTAGACCTCGCTCGGCGTCTCGAGCGCGCCCAGCGCCCAGCCGGCCATCGTGTCGCCCATGGCCTTGATGTCGGCGGCGGCCTCGGCGAGCAGCTTGCGCTCCTCCTTGAGGCGGCCGTTCCCGGCATCGGAGGCGGCGAAGGCGTTGATCTCGGCCAGCAGGGAGTTGATGGCGGCGCCCTGGTTCCGCAGGATCTTGCGGAAGAACAGGTCCAGGCCCTGGATCGCGGTGGTGCCCTCGTACAGGGAGTCGATCTTGGCGTCCCGGATGTACTGCTCGATCGGGTAGTCCTGCAGGTAGCCGGAGCCGCCGAGCGTCTGCAGGGACCGGGCGAGCAGCTCGTACGAGCGCTCCGAGCCGACGCCCTTGACCAGGGGCAGCAGCAGGTCGTTCATGTCGCGCGCGTGCCGGTCGCCGGGGTCGATCTGGATGGCGTCCTGGAACGTGGCCGTGTAGAGCACCAGCGCGCGCATGCCCTCGACGTACGACTTCTGCAGCATCAGCTCGCGGCGTACGTCCGGGTGGTGGGTGATCGGCACCCGGGGAGCGGACTTGTCGGCCATCCTGGTCAGATCGGCGCCCTGGGCACGGCTCTTGGCGTACTCCAGGGCGTTCAGGTAACCGGTGGAGAGCGTGGCGATGGCCTTGGTGCCGACCATCATCCGGGCGTGCTCGATCACCATGAACATCTGCCTGATGCCCTCGTGCACCTCGCCGACCAGCCAGCCGATGGCCGGGTGCTGGTCGCCGAAGGTGAGCTCGCAGGTCGTGGAGACCTTCAGGCCCATCTTCTTCTCGACGTTGGTGACGTAGACGCCGTTGCGCTCGCCCAGCTCACCCGTCTCCAGGTCCACGTGGAACTTCGGCACCAGGAACATCGACAGGCCCTTGGTGCCGGGTCCGTGGCCCTCGGGGCGGGCCAGCACCAGGTGGAAGATGTTCTCGGACATGTCGTGCTCGGCGCTGGTGATGAAGCGCTTGACGCCCTCGATGTGCCAGGTCCCGTCGGGCTGCCGGATCGCCTTGGCGCGGCCCGCGCCGACGTCGGAGCCCGCGTCGGGCTCGGTCAGCACCATGGTGGCGCCCCAGTCGCGCTCGATGGCCAGCTCGGCGAAGCGCTTCTGCGCGTCGGTGCCGACCTCCCACAGGGTGTAGGCGAAGTTGGGGCCGGCGGCGTACATGTAGAGCGCCGGGTTCGCGCCGAGGATCATCTCGGCCGTGGCCCAGGCCAGGCTCCGCGGGATGCCGGGGCCGCCCAGCTCGCGCGGCAGGTCAAGGTGTGCCCAGCCGCCTTCGACCAGCGCCCGGAACGACTTCTTGACGCCCTCCGGCATGGTCACCGAGCTCGTGGCGGCGTCGAAGACCGGCGGGTGCCGGTCGCCCTCCTCGAACGACTCCGCCAGCACATCGGTGGCCAGTCTGTTGACCTCGTCCAGAATGCCGCGGACGACGTCCTCGTCGATATCCGCGTACGGCCCGGTGCCGAGGATCTCGCGTCGCCCGAACACCTCGAAGAGGTTGAACTCCAGGTCACGGACGTTGCTCTTGTAGTGGCCCATGGTGTCGATCTCCTTGAACCGGGGGCTTTATGTACTGGCGAGTAACCTTACTCGAAATGCTACCCGCGAGTAACCATGAATATGCGTGGCATGCTCATCTCCATGGACGCCGAAGAACTCGCCGCCCGGTGGCGAGAGCGACTGGATTCCTGGGCCATCCCCGCCGAGATCATGGCCAAGGCACCGGTCGACCCGTGGGGTCATTCCCCGGCGCGCTTCGCCACGCGCACCGACAGAGCGCTCGCGGAGCCCGAGGACGGCCCCACCGCGACGCGCCTCATCGAGGCGCTGGGCGAGCGCGCCACGCTGCTCGACGTCGGCGCGGGCGCCGGCGCCGCGTCGCTCCCCCTGCACGACCGCCTCTCCACGCTGTACGCGGTCGACACTTCGGCCGGGATGCTCGACGAGCTCAGCCTCAGGGCGGACAAGCTCGGCGTCCCGCTCAACGCGGTCCACGGCCGCTGGCCCGACGTGGCCGACCAGGTGCCGGTCGCCGATGTGGTGATCGCCGCGCACGTCATCTACAACGTGCCGGACCTGGCCGACTTCCTGCGCGCGCTGAACGACCACGCCCGGCGCCGCGTCGTGCTCGAACTCCCGCACCGCCATCCCATGAGCTGGATGGAGCCGCTGTGGCAGCACTTCCACAACGTCGGCCGCCCGGTCAGGCCCGTCGCCGAGGACTGCGTGGCCCTGGCGGCGGCGCTCGGCTATCCCGTACGGGTGGAGGAGCGCGAGGCGCCGCTGGACCGATACAGCTCCCTGGAGGAGCTGGCCGAGAGCGTCTGCCTGCGCGTCTGCCTCGACCCGTCGCGCTCGGCGGAGGTCGGCGCGACGGCCCTCGAACTCGGCATGTGGCCGCTCCCGCGCGAACGCTGGGTCACGATCTGGTGGGATCGACCCGCACGCTGATACCGCATGTCAGGGAAGGCTCAGGGTAGGTCCCCGATGCCATAGCGGGGTGTCAAAAGGCACTCTAGGGACATGAACGAAATCAGTCGACGCGATGAGGTCTCGTTGTCCGGCGCCGCACTGCGTGGCGCTCCCTGGAAGGCCGCCGCCATCGGCGGTGGCGCTACAGCCGCGGCCAGCTTCGGGCTGGGCTGGATCCTGCCCGGCTCCGCCGACCTGGTCTGGGCGCTCGGTCTGGGGATCAGCGTCTTCGCGCTGGTCGCCGCCATCGGCGCCGTGTCCAAGCCGCACGAGGGCGACCGGGTGACCCGCCAGGCGCGCCTGTGGGCGCTGAAGCACCCGTGGCGGTTCGCGCTGCTGCCCGCCGCCATCACGGCGGTCCTCGACTATCCGGTGCAGCTGGTGCTCGACGGGGAGGGTGTGTTCGGTTCGGCCTTCGAGTCGCTCTGGCACGGCGCCCTGGTCTATCTGATCGCCGGCGTCCTGACGCTCACGATGCAGGGACGAGCACGATCTTCCCAGTGACCCGGCGGTTGATCAGATCGTCCATAGCCCGTCCGGCCTCCTCCAGGGGCCTGGTCTCCGGTGGCGCCGGGTCGATCCCGGGCATCGTGAGCAGCTCCTGGAGCATCAGCCGGTTGGCGGCCGCGTGGCTCATCGACCACGCGCCCCAATCCACCCCCACCACCGCCCGATTACGCAGCAGCACCTGGTTGGTGGGGAGTCGCGGAATGCCGCCCCCGGCGAAGCCGACGACCAGGAGCCGCCCGCCCTCGCGCAGCGAGCGCAGCGCCTCCTCGGACAGTTCGCCCCCTACGGGGTCAACCACCACGTCCACGCCCCAGCGCCTGGCGGCGGCCTTCAGCCCCTCGTAGCCGATGACCTCGTCCGCCCCGGCCCGCGCCGCGCGCTCGCGCTTCTCCGGCGTCGACGCGGCCGCCAGCACGGCGGCCCCCAGCGCCCTGGCCACCTGGATGGCCGCCAGGCCCACTCCACCGCCCGCGCCGAGCACCAGCACCCGTTCGCCGTGCCGCAGCCCGGCGCGCTCCTTGAGCGCGTACCTGGCCGTGCAGTAGCTCTGCGCGAACGCGGCCGCCGTCCGCGGATCGAAGCCCTCCGGCAGAGGTACGGCCTGCGCCTCCGGAACGACCACGTGCGTCGCGTAGCCGCCGATCCCGGTGATGGCGAGCACCCTGGTGCCGTCGGCCAGGAGCCCGGCCACCTCGTACCCCGGCGTGAACGGCAGTGGCGGCCTGATCTGGTAGGTGCCGCCGACCATCAGCCCGTCGACGTAGTTGACCCCGGCCGCCTCGACCTCGACCACCACCTGGCCGGGACCCGCGACGGGATCGGGCCGCTCGACGAGCTCGACCAGCTTGCCGTACTCGGTGCAGACGACCGCCTTCATCCGGACAGCCTCCCCGATAGAACATCATTCTGGCAAGCGGTCCGGCATCATTCGGGCATGGACGAAAACTGGACCATCCGCCCTGCTCGTGCCGGAGACGTGCCCGCCGTCGTGGCGATGCTGGCCGACGACCCGCTCGGCGCCAAGCGCGAAGGAGATCCGGCCGATGAGCGGTACCTGACGGCATTCGCGCGGATCGACGCCAACCCCTACGACGAGTTGATCGTCGCCGAGCGCGAGGGCAAGGTCCTGGGGACGATGCAGCTCACCTACCTGGCCGGCCTGTCGCGACTCGGCGCCGAGCGCTGCCAGATCGAGGCCGTCAGGGTCCACGCCACGACCCGGGGCCAGGGGCTGGGCCGGGAGATGATGCGGTGGGCGATCGACCGGGCCCGCGCCCGGGGCTGCGCGATCGTCCAGCTCACCTCGGACAAGTCACGCGTCGACGCGCACCGGTTCTACGACTCGCTCGGCTTCAAGGCCTCGCACGAGGGCTACAAACTGTCGCTGAGCTGACAAGGGCTGACCTCGACAAGATTGTCATGGTAGGAGGGGCCCCGGCCCATGTCGGCGTCGCGTTCCGCCACGACCGTGTTGGGGTTCGCGCCGCCGGGGTTGTGCTTGGGCCAGCTCCCCTTCGGCGAGGCCACCACGCCACGCGCCACCCGGTCGCTCACCTCGACGTCGGCCAGGAACTCGCCGCCCGCGTTGTGCACCCGCACCCGCTGCCCGCTCACCAGCCCGCGCGCCTCGGCGTCGGCCGGGTTGACCAGCACCACGGGGTCCTTGGCCCGGCGCCTGAGCTCCGGGTTGTTGCCGAAGATCGTGTTGAGGAAGGTGTGCGCCGCCGGTGTCACCAGGGTCAGCGGGTACGGTGAGTCGCCGGCCGTACGCAGGGAATGGGGTGGCACGTACGCCTTGCCGCGCGGCGGGAAGCGGAGCCGCCCCGAGGCGGTGGGGAAGCCGTCGGCGAACGGGGTGAACGGCCGGGGGTAGTTCATCCGCACCCAGCCCTCCTTGCGCAGCCGGTCCAGCGTGACGCCCTCCAGCGACGGGTGGCCGCTGCTCAGCAGTTGCTCGGCCAGCTCCAGGTCGGAGTCGTACAGCGACGGCTCGGTCATGCCCATGTGCGCGGCCAGGCGGCGGAACGTCTCGGCGGTGGACAGGCACTCGCCGGGCGGCGCCACGGCGGGCTCGTTCCACAGGAGGTAGAGATGGCCGTATCCCGCGTGCAGGTCCATGTGCTCGGTCTGCATGGTCGCGGGGAGCACGATGTCGGCGTAGTCGACCGTGTCGGTGGGGAAGTGCTCCATGACCACGGTGAACAGGTCCTCGCGCTCCAGTTGCCGCCGGATCCTGTTGGTGTCGGAGGTCGAGCCGACCGGGTTGGCGGCGTAGACCCAGAGGCACTTCACCGAGTCCAGCTCGGAGGCCAGCCGGGTCATGGTCAGCGTACGGACGGGCTTGGCCAGCAGGTCGTCGCGGGTGTCGATGTCGAGGTGCACGTGGCCGCTGGTGGAGTAGGCCATGCCGCCGCCCGGGTGGCGCCAGTCGCCGGTGACGCCGGGGATCGCGCTGATCGTCCGCAGCGCGGTGCCGCCGCCCGCGTGCCGCTGGACGCCCATCGTGGCCCGGATCGCGGTCGGCCGGGTGTGCGCGATCCGCATCCCGAGCTCGCGGATGTCGGCGGCGGGGATGCCGGTGATCTCCGCGGCCCGCTCGACGGGATACTCCAGGATCTCCGCGCGGAAGGACTCCCAGCCCTGGGTGTGCTCGGCGAGGAACTCCTCGTCCTGGGCGCCCTCGGCGAGCACCACGTTCAGCAGCCCCAGCGCGAGCACGGCGTCGGTGCCCGGCCTGATCGCCAGGTGCTGGTCCGCCTGGTCGGCGGTCCTGGTGCGGATCGGGTCGATGGCCACTACGTGGGCACCGGCGGCGCGGGCGTCCTGGACGAACTTCCACAGGTGATGCCCGCTGGTCAGCGTGTTCGTGCCCCACAGCAGGATCAGCCTGGACAGCGCGAGGTCCTCGGGGTCCATGCCGGCGGGCGTGCCGTTGGTCAGGGTCAGCCCGGCGCCGCCGGCCGTGGCGCAGATGTTCAGCCAGTGCTTGGACGCGCCGAGCATGTTCCAGAACCGGCGCCCGGCGACGCCCTCGGCGCCCTGGATGTAGCCGAGCGAGCCCGTGCCCACGTACGGCCAGATCGCCTCGCCGCCGTGCTCGTCGACGATGCTCCGCAGCCTGGTCCCGATCTCGTCGAACGCCTCCTCCCAGGTGATGCGCTCGAACTGCCCCGACCCCTTGGGCCCGGTACGGCGCAGCGGGTACAGGATGCGGTCGTCCGCCTGGGTGTGCTCCAGATACCGGTTGACCTTCACGCACAGCGCGCCTCTGGTGTAAGGCTGCTCCGGGTTGCCGCGCATCTTCACGGCCTTGCCGTCCTCGACGGTGACGATCCAAGAGCAGGTATCCGGGCAGTCCAATGGACATGCCCCCAAAACCCTCAATTCACCCGACATGCGACACAGCTTACGTGTCACTCCACCGGGCGTTATGGGACGCCACAGCAGGCTCCGACTCGCGGTAGAAATCAAAGGTGAAGGATTGGCAGGACCCAAAGATCGTACGGTCGGTCGGGAAGGTGCAGAATCTCTGTCGGTGGCCGAAATCAGGGAACGTGATGACGCGGAGGACCTCGCGGAGGGGGATCCAGCCGTGGACGAAGCGCGCGCTCATCCGGACGTCTACGTAGTCGAGCCGCTGCTGCCCCAGCGCCTGCGCCGGCCCTCGGACCTGCTGCGCTTCATGTCCACGCTGGTGGTGCTCGCCGCGGTCGTCCTCATCTCCCTGGTCGCGAAGCAGACGCTCAACGGACTCGAAGCGGACGTCAAAGAGGGCGCCACCCTCGTCCCCGATCTGCTCAGCCGCGTCGCGACCTTCCTCGGCGGCGCGGCCGTGCTCATCGTGCCGGTCGCCTTCGCCGTCGAGCGCGTCTTCCACCGCGACGGCCTGCGCGTCGCCGAGGGCCTGATCGCCGCGATCATCGGCATGGTCGGCTCGTTCCTGCTCGGCCAGTGGCTGATCGGAGGCAGCGTCGAGGACCTGCGCATGCTGCTGACCGGCGGGCGTTCCATCGAGCCGCTCAACACGCTGCTCACCTCTGTGGTCGCCTACGCCACCGCCGTGCGCATCTCGCGCCGCCCCACCTGGCGCATGCTCATGTGGACGGTGATCGCGCTCGACATCTTCGCGCTCTTCTCCGGCCGGCAGATCACGCTGCCGGGCGCGTTCGTGCCCGTCCTGGTCGGCATGGCCGTGGGCTACGGCACCCTGTACGGCGTGGGCAGCCCCAACACCCGGCCGCCCGGCAACGCGGTCATCGCCGCGCTCCGCAAGCTCTCCTTCTCCCCGGTCTCGGCCCGCCGCATCGAGGACGACCACCAGGGCAGCCGCCGCTACGCCATCGGGCTCAAGGACGCCAGCCGCCTCGACGTCACCGTGCTCGACCGCGACCGGCAGGTCGCCGGCTTGCCGTACCGGCTCTGGCGACGGATCCGGCTCAACTCGGAGACCAGACGCAGGGCGATCAGGTCGCTCCGTGCCGAGCTGGAGCGCGAGGCGCTCATGGCCTACGCCGCGCAGGCGGCGGGCGCGAGCACGCCGCGCCTGCTCGGCACCAGCGAGATCGGCACCGAGGCCGCGCTGCTCGCCTATGAGCACCTTGAGACGCGCCCGCTCGACGACGTGCCCGACGCCGACATCGACGACGCCCTGCTCGCGCAGATCTGGGAACAGGTCGAGCTGCTGCAGATCCAGCGGCTCGCCCACCGGCGGCTGACCGGCGACAGCATCCACCTCGACCAGGCCGGCCGGGTCGTGCTCACCGACGCCCGCAGCGGCGAGATCGCCGCCGGCGACCTGCTGCTCCGGCTCGACGTCGCGCAGCTGCTCACCTACCTGGCGCTCCGTGTCGGCGCCGAGCGATCCGTCAGGGCCGCCGCCGCCGTCATGGGTCCCGACGCGCTGGCCGCCGCGATGCCCCTGCTCCAGCGCATCGCCCTCACCCGCGAGACGCGATCGGCGCTGTCGAAGGACAAGGGCGCGCTCGCCGCGCTGCGCGAGCACATCGTCGCGCTCAAGCCGCAGGGCAAGGTCGAGGAGATCCGGCTGGAGCGGTTCCGGCCGCGCACCCTGGTCACGATCATCGCCAGCACGCTTGCCGCCTACTTCCTGCTGTCGCAGCTCAGCCAGGTCAACCTGATGCGGGTCATCACCACCGCAAACTGGGCCTGGTCGGGGCTGGCGCTGGTCGCCTCGTTCGTCAGCTTCGTGGCCGCCGCGCTGATGCTCCGGGGCTTCGTACCCGAGCATCTGCCGCTCTGGCGGACGGTGCTGGTCCAGTTCGCGGCCTCGTTCGTCAAACTCGTCACGCCCGCCGCCGTCGGCGGTGTCGCGATCAACACCCGCTACCTGCAGAAGCGTGGCATCTCGCCGGCGCTCGCGGTGGCCAGCGTGGGCGCCTCGCAGCTCGGCATGATGGTCTTCCACATCGCGCTGCTGCTGCTGTTCGCCTACATCACCGGGTCCAACACCGCCACCGCGTTCAGCCCGTCACGCGGGCTGGTCGTGGTGATGCTGGCCGTGGCGGTGCTGGTCGTGGTGCTGTTCGGGGTGCCGCCGCTGCGCCGGTTCATCACCGGGCGGATGCACTCGCTGTTCGCCAACGTGCTGCCCAGGCTGCTCGACGTGCTGCAGTCGCCGCGCAAGATGATCGAGGCCTGCGTGGGCACGCTGATGATCACGATCGCGTTCGTCGTCTGCCTCGACGCCTGCGTCGAGGCCTTCGGCGGCGAGATCGGCTTCACCACCGTCGCCGTCGTCTACCTCACGGCCAACGCGATCGGCTCGGCCGCGCCCACACCTGGTGGCCTGGGCGCGGTCGAGGGAGCGCTCACGCTGGGCCTGACCGTGGCCGGGTTGCCCGCCGAGCTGGCCACGTCGGCCGTGCTGCTGCACCGGCTGCTCACGTTCTGGCTGCCGGTGCTGCCGGGCTGGGCCTCCTTCACCTACCTCCAGCGGCACGAGGCCCTGTGACCTTGTCGATGGCGTCGAGCTCGTCCTGAGTGAACGCCGGGCCGTCGACGCAGGCCACGTTGTCCTCCAGCTGCCGCACGCTGCTCGCGCCGATCAGCACGCTGGTCACCCGGGGGTCCCTGATCGCCCACGACAGCGCCATCTGCGCCAGCGACTGGCCGCGGCTCCCGGCGATCTCGTTGAGGTCGCGCGCCAGCTCGCGGTCGATCCGGTCGGCGCTCAGGAACCTGCTGGTCGCCGCCCGCGAGTCGGCGGGCACGCCGTCGAGGTAGCGGTCGGTCAGCAGCCCCTGGGCGAGCGGTGAGTACACGATGCACCCCATGCCCGCCTCCTCCAGCACGTCGAGCAGCCCGTCCTCGATCCAGCGGTTGATCATCGAGTAGGACGGCTGGTGGATGAGCAGCGGCGTGCCCAGCTCCGCCATGATCCGCGCGGCCTGCGCGGTCTGCTCGGCGGAGTAGTTGGAGATCCCCGCGTACAGCGCCTTGCCCGAGCGCACCGCCCGGTCCAGCGCGCCCATCGTCTCCTCCAGCGGCGTCTCGGGGTCGGGCCGGTGGCTGTAGAAGATGTCGACGTAGTCGAGCCCCATCCGTCCCAGCGACTGGTCGAGGCTGGCGAGCACGTACTTGCGCGAACCCCATTCGCCGTACGGACCCGGCCACATGTCGTAGCCGGCCTTGGTGGAGATGACCAGCTCGTCCCGGTGGCCGGCGAAGTCCTCGCGGAAGATCCCGCCGAAGTTCCGCTCCGCCGAGCCGTACGGCACGCCGTAGTTGTTGGCCAGGTCGAAGTGCGTGACACCCAGGTCGAACGCGCGCCGCAGGATCGCCCGCGAGTTGTCGATTGGCCGGTTGTCGCCGAAGTTGTGCCACAGACCGAGCGAGACGGCCGGCAGCTTGAGGCCGCTCCGCCCGCTGCGGTTGTACGGCTGGCGCTCGTAACGGTTGTCGTCCGGCTGGTAGGTCATGCGGTGCCTCTCTCGATGATCCAGGAGAGCGCGAAGGCCTCTTCGCGCCAGGCGTCGTAGCGCCCGCTCCGGCCGCCGTGTCCCGCTCCCATCTCCGTCTTCAGCAGGAACGGCCCGCCACCGGCCGTCGCCCGGAGCCTGGCGATCCACTTCGCGGGCTCGTGGTACATGACCCGGGTGTCGTTCAGGCTGGTGATCGCGAGAATCGGAGGGTATGGACGGCCGTCGACGTTCTCGTACGGCGTGTAGCTCTTCATATACGCGTAGACATCGGGGTTGTGTAGGGGATCGCCCCACTCGTCCCATTCGATCACAGTCAGCGGCAGCGACGGATCGAGGATCGTGTTGAGCGCGTCGACGAACGGCACCTCGGCCACCACGCCCGCGAACTCCTCCGGTGCCAGGTTCGCCACCGCGCCCATCAGCAGGCCGCCGGCCGAGCCGCCCCTGGCGATGACCCGGTCGCTCCAGCCCGACGCCTTCAGGTGCCTGGCCGCCGCGACGAAGTCGGTGAAGGTGTTCTTCTTCCGGGTGAGCTTGCCCTCCTCGTACCAGCGGCGGCCCATCTCTCCGCCGCCCCTGATGTGCGCCACGGCGAAGATGAAACCGCGGTCGAGCAGGGACAGCCTGGGGACCGAGAAGCCGGGGTCGATGGAGGTCTCGTAGCTGCCGTAGCCGTACAGGACGGTGGGTGCGGGCTTCGCCGTGTCCTTGCGCTTGACGAGAGAGATCGGCACCCGCGTGCCGTCCTCGGCGGTGGCCCACTCACGGAACTGCTCGTAGTCGGCCGGGTCGTAGCCACCCAGGACAGGGCGCTGCTTGAGCAGGATCAGCTCGTGGGTGGCCAGGTCGTAGTCGTAGACGCTGGCCGGGGTGATCATGCTGGTGTAGGCGAGCCGGAGCCGGCCGGTGCTGAACTCCGGGTTGCCCGCGGGGCCGACCTCGTAGAGCGGCTCGGGGAACTCGATCTCGTATTCGGCGCCCTCGTACGGCAAGACGCGGATCCCGGTCAGCCCGTCGCGGCGGAAGTGGACGACGGCGTGGCCGGCGAACGCGTCGATCTCCAGGAGCCTCGTGTCGGCGCTGTGGGCGATCAGCGGCGTCCAGGTGCCGGGGTCGTCGAGCGGGGCGGTGGCCAGCTCGAAGTTCTCGGCGCCCTCGTTGTGGAGCACGTAGAAGAAGTCACCGGCGTGCTCGATGCCGTACTCGACACCCGTCTTCCTGGGGCGGACGACCTGGAACTCGCCCGTCGGGTCGTTCGCGTCGAGGATCCGCACCTCGCTGGTGATCTTGCTGCCCGCGCCGAGCACGAGGTACTTCTCGCTGCGGGTGAGCCCGATGCCGACCCAGTAGCGCTCGTCGGTCTCCTCGTAGACCAGGACGTCCTCGCTCGTGCCGAGCGTGTGCCGGTAGACCTGGAACGGGCGCCAGGCGTCGTCGACGCGCGTGTAGAAGAACGCCGACCCGTCGGCCGACCAGGCGCCGCCGTAGAAGACGTTCTCGATCTCGTCGTCGAGCGGCTCGCCGGTCTCGAGGTTCTTGAACCTCAGCGTGAAGCGCTCGTCGCCCTTGTAGTCGGTGGAGTAGGCCAGCAGTGTCCCGTCGGGCGTCATGGCGCTGGTGCCGACGGAGAAGAACGGGCTGTCGCCCGCCAGCTCGTTGCCGTCGAGGATGACCTGCTCCTGGTCGAGCCGCCCGCCCGGGGTGACCGCCGGCGGGGTCTCGCCGTCCGCGGGCACGCGGCAGGAGACGGCGTACTGCTTGCCCTCCTCGGTGCGGCTGAAGTACCACCAGGCGCCCTTGCGGCTCGGCACCGACAGGTCGGTCTCCTGGGTGCGCCCCTTGATCTCCTGGAAGACCTGCTCCTGGAGGTCGCCGAGATGAGCGGTCTGGTCTTGGAGGAACGCGTTCTCCGCCTCCAGGTAGGCGATCGTGTCGGGATCGTCCTTATTGGTAAGCCAGGCGTACTCGTCGATCACGGTGTCGCCGTGATGGGTGCGCTCAGTTGGAGATTTCTTCGCCACAGGCGGTGTGTTGCTGCTCACGTGGGGAGTCTATGTTCCTGGCCGTGATCGTTCTGTGGCCGTTGATCGGAGTGAAGGCGTCTCGAGTGGTCGGAGGCGCTGCTAATCTTTAGAAGCCGCCAGGGTGCGGCGCAACCAACCTCTTCCACTTCGGTGGCTTTGATGTGCGTTGCGCTGTGCTGGGCGGCAGTCGCTTCGATTCGCTACCCGGTCTACGGGATGGTAAATTGAAGAGGCGGTCGAAATTCTAAGCAAGTCCGGTCAGTTTGACAGAAAAACGGACTGGTGAAAGAATAGAGACACAACGAAAGAACAAAACGAAATGTGCGCCTCTCGCAGGTTGGGGAGTACGCGTCCGTTTCTTGAGAACTCAACAGTGTGTTAAAAGCCAGTGCATGATGCACAACCCCGTCATGTCCATGCTTTCGGGTGTGGATGACGGATTCCTTTATATGGTTGGGATTTCTTTCCCTT
>NZ_JAHKRM010000015.1:0-51631 GCF_019396345.1 Nonomuraea guangzhouensis
CAAACGCTGGATCACCCGCTGGAAAGCCGCTCTCAACGCCTTCGCCATCACCTTCGAAGGCCGCCTGAACCCGACCACCCCATAGAACTAATTCAAGATCGAGTTACACCGTTTACTGGACAGGCCCGAGGTTCGCTGCCGCCTGCCTTGCGAATGTCTGATTTTCGGATCAGATGTCACCTGGGGTGAGCAGGGTCGCCAGTTCGGGTTGCGACTGTCCGCGCAGTGACTCAAGCAGTCGGTCTTTGTGGTCAATGTCGGCGAGTGCGAAAAGGTTCACGTTGCCGTCGACGTCCATCAGTGTGGCGGTGGTCAAGGCTGTCAGTTCACGCAGTTCGCGGGCTGGGAATAGGCCGGCCTCGTGCCGATGCGCACGTTGCCAGGCGGTGGGAGCCGGCCGAGTGGGCAGCATGACGCGGGGGACCACGAATCCACGGTCGCGGGTCGGCCAGTCCGGTCGCTCGGCATCGATCTCGTATTCCCAGGAGATGAAGTCGTAGTCGTGCCGCCGCAGGTGACGGATCGCCTCATCGCGTGCCCAGGTTGGGACGGCGAACCGATGTCGTCCGGCGGTGAACGCCCAGGCCAGACCGAGATAGACCGCGACTTCTTCCTGGTTGTTATTGTTCACGCCAAAGCGGAAGAGGGGATGGTGTTGCGGGTCGTCGGGATAGTCGAGCTCGTAGAGGCCAGTCCAGTGGCGTTCGATGACGCCTTGCCCGAACTCGGAGATCAGCCGGGCATGGGTGATGCCGTTGGCGTACTCGAACTCGAAGTTCAGGCGATTCATGATCACCAGCCTAATACGGCAGCCGCCATTCGTTAGCTGAGCTGGGTATATGCGGTGGTTGGGCGGGCGGGTTGGTGGAACCATCGGGTGCATGATTGGAGTCAGCGGCGCGACAGCAGCGGTTCCCAATGTGACCGCGCAGCTGCCCGGTGGGGGTGCCCTGGGCCTGTGGATCGTCCTCGCCTGCAATGGCCTTCGCCGCAGCCTTACTGATGGCGGGCGCGACAGCGGACCGTACCGTCCGCGCTGGTCCATCGCCGTCGGCAACGTCGTGGACGGCGATGGCGACCAAAACGGCGGGACGTGAATGCTGGAGGTGATATGCAATCAAGTACGTACACCGTGGAAACGGAGAGCGGCGAGTCGCATGGCGGGATCTCGGAAGACCTGCTCTTCGAGTTGATCGATGAGTTGAGTTATCCTGAAAACTCATTTCTCACGATCGAGCCGCAGGGGTTTGGAAACCAGTGGTACGTCGTTGTGGCTCTGGATTCAGATGAGCGGCTCGAGTGGAGTATCGGCACCCAGGCATACCAGAGCATCGGGTCGTGGCCGGCAGAACGGCGTCAGATGTCGCGAAAGATGTAACGCCGTGGGTTTCCACGGTCGTTCGCAGCTGATGCGCCACCGCGCGCCCGTGCGTTACTTGGAGCGTCATTACGGTGAGTTTTGATCTTGCTTTTTGGTTTCAGTGGCCGATTCCTACCCCCGGACGAGGCCGCTCAGGTTTATGACCAGTTGACGGACGGGCTTACGGGTGTCGTCGAAGCGAGCCCAGCTATTAAGGATTTCTACCGGGCCGTTATCTCTGCGTTTCCGGATCTCGCCGAGGGGAATATGGATGAGTCGCCGTGGGCTTCTCCCCTCTACGTCACTAGCGAGTGTGTAATCGCAGCCATTTCGTGGTCGCTTTCCAGTGAAATCTCCTCGATTCTAATCGACTTGGCGTCGACGTATGGGATAACTACATACGACCCACAGGATCAAGTGGTTTACGGAATTGCCGGAGAGGGTTCAAACCGCTGATGCTGTAGGAGAGAAGTGGGCAATCTCAGGGGATGGAGCCCGTCGCCCTCGCCCTCGCCGCTCGCCGCTCGCCGGTCCGTCGAGCGGTGGCGCTGAGGGTGTCGATGGCGTCTCACCGGAGATGGAGGAAGGGACGGACGCGTTCAGCTGAGGATGGGGAAGTTGGCGCGGAGGGTGTTGTGCGGGTCGTGGTGGCGTTTGAGGCCGCGCAAGCGATCCAATGCCGCTGGCGTGAAGGCGTCGGCCGGTGTCTCGCCAGGGCTGAGGAAGGTGAAGGGTTTGCGTCCTCTGACGGGGAGGGCGTCGGTGAGTGCGCGTTGTCTGGCGGTGACGGCCTCGGCGGTCGCCGGGTCGGTTGGCACGCCGAACAGGTAGAGCGCGTAGGGCTCGGTCAGCGGGCCATGGGGAGTCTCGGACGGGCGGGCGAAAGCGCCGCCGAGGTGGCGTATCTGCACGCTCATCAGCGGGGCGATGGGGTCGGCCAGGAGGGTCTTCGCCACCCTGTCATCCAGCTCGGTGAGCAGTTCGCCGCGTGAGGAGCCCGCGCCGGGGTCGGTGGGTTCGGCGGTAATGGTGCCAAGTTCGGTGACCTGCATGGGGCGTCTGCTGTCGGTGAAGGGGCGGGGCAGGTGGTCCAGGGGGCTGAGCAGGGTGCGGGCCGTGGCGGCGTGGCCGAGGTAGGTGGCGTCGATGGCGATCATGGGTGCGGAGCCGGGGAAGTGCAGCAGGTCCAGCCAGAGGGTGAGGTCGTCGGGGGCGGTGGCGGTGATCTGGCGGTAGGCGTCCATCACGTCCGGGGCGTGTTGGGCGGGCCACGACATGCGCCCTCCGTACAGGTGCGGAGCGGGGTGGAGGGCGAGTTCGAGGGCGGTGACGATGGCGAAGGAGCCGCCACCGCCGCGCAGGGCCCAGAACAGGTCGGGCTCGGCGTCGGCGGTGAGCCGTCGCTGCCGGCCTTCCGCGTCCACGATGTCGAAGGCGGTGACGTGGTCGGCGACCCAGCCGTGTTTGCGGCCGAACCAGCTCAGTCCGCCGCCGAGAGCGACGCCGGCGACGCTGACGACCGGGGAGCTGCCGGGCAGGCCGGTCAGGCCATGCGACGCGGCGGCGGCTTGGAGGCTGCCCGAGGACACGCCCGCGCCGATGCGGGCATGCCGGGCGGCGGGGTCGATCTCCAGGGTGTTCAGCCGCCGGGTGCGCAGCAGGATGGCGCCGTCGAGGTCCGGGGTGGCGCCGTGGCCGTTGGGCTGGGCCGCGACAGCCAGGCCGCGGGCGTGGGCATAGCGGACCACGGTCGCGACGTCGGCGGCGTCGGCCGCTTCCACCACGGCGGGAACCGACTGTTCGACGGCCAGGTTCCAGGGGCGCCGGGCCTTGTCGAAGCCGTCGTCTCCGGGGAGCAGGATGCGTCCTCGGACGAGATTGCGCAGGTCGTTCAGCTTGTTGCTCATTTTTCTCCGATCTCGGTGGCAGGGGTGTTCGTCAGACGCCGAAGATCGCGGTGGGGTCGCCGGTGTACCAGGCGTTGTCGATGCGGAGGCGGCGGATGAGCCAGCGCTCGCCGTCGCGGACCAGGTCGGCGTCGTACGGGTTCTTCAGCAGGGCGAAGACGGCGTGGTCGGCGGCGAGCAGGTGCTGGGCCTCCACCAGGGCGGTCAGTCGCGCGGTGTCCCCGTCTATGGTGATGCGGGGGTTGGTGACCTGGTGGGTGGTGTCCACCCGGCCGGTGAACATGGTCAGGATGGTGTCGGCGATCGTGTCCCGTCCCGACATCACCGGTGGCCGGCCGCCCCACTTGGCGGCGGCGGGGCGGAAGTCGAGTTCCGCTTCGGCGGCGAAGGCAGAGGCGAACAGGGCCTTGTCCTTGAGGTCCTGGCCCAGGCCGAAACGGTACAACGCATCCAGGATCTCGGCGCGGTCCCGCAGTTCCCGGACGAGGGCGTTCGCGTCGTTCGGCAGGGCGGAGAGGGCGCGTTCAGCGGTGACGTACATGGCTTGCTCCCATGCGGCTCAGAGAGGAGAGGAGGTGGTTGGTGCGGACCACTTTCGTCTGGCGCGAGGGGCCGATCAACGCGGTCTTGTGGAAGGATCGTGAAGCTGGGGTTAACGATCTGGGGGTGAGATGCTCGAGCGGCATGAACTGGACGCGTTCCTGACCTTGGCCGAGGAACTGCACTTCGGCCGTACCGCTGAGCGGCTGCGTGTGTCGACCGCCCGGATCAGTCAGACGATCGCCAAGCTGGAGCGCCGGGCCGGGGTGCCGTTGTTCACCCGTACCAGCCGTCGGGTGGAGCTGACCAGGGCGGGACAGCAGCTATATGAGGAGGTTCGGCCCGCCTGGGACCAGATCGCCGCCGCGTTCGCGCGGGCGATCGACGCCGGTCGCGGTCTGACCGGCACCTTGCGGGTGGCCTTCGTCGGTGCGGCGGGCGGGCAGCTGCTCGCCGGGGCCGCCGAGGTGTTCCGTCGGCGTTTGCCGGACTGTGAGGTTCAGCTTCGTGAAGCGCAGATGGTCGATCTCATGCCCTGGCTGCGTGACGGCCAGATCGACCTTGCGCTGGGGACGTTCCCCATCGAGGAGCCGGGTATCGTCACCGGTCCGGTGCTGGTGTCCGAGGCGCGCATGCTGGCTGTGCCGGCCCAGCACGCGTTCGCCCGCCGTACGTCGGTCTCGCTCGACGATCTGGCCAGGGTGAAGCTGCTTCAGCTGCCGGACACCCTGCCGGTCTCGTTGCGGCAGGACCGTACTCCGCGTACCACTCCCAACGGACGACCGATCGAGCCGGGACCCGCGGCCTCGACGTTCAACGAGATGCTCACCCTCATCGGCGCCGGGCACGGCGCTTTCCCCGTCGGAGCCCAGGCCAGGCGCTACTACGCGCGCCCCGACGTCGCCTACGTCCTCATCAGCGATGCCCCGCCGCTGCTATGGGGGTTGCTGTGGCGGGCCGATGGCGCCACCGCCCGGGTCCGCGCCTTCGCCGAGGCCGCTCATGACCTGGTTACTTCTTCATGAACGGCTGCTGCTAGCTTGTGCTGATGCCGAAGACAGACAAGGTGCGCCGTCGCTGAGAGCGACGGCGCATAACCCCAGTTCTCGCCGTCGCTCCTGACCTCGTGGCCAGGAGCGCCTTTGTGGCGCTCGGATTTCCCTTGTTTCGGAGCGCACTCATGTTCGCCTTGTCTTCTCGTCAACGTCGGCGGGTTCTTGTCGCTGACCTCATCTCTACCGCGGTGTTCCCGCTCGCCATCACCGGTGCGACGGCGGCTGTCCCCGAGGTGACCGCGCGGCTGCCCGGTGCGGGTGGCCTGGGTCCGTGGATCGTTCTGGCCTACAACGGGCTCTTCGCCGCGGCCCTGCTGCTGGCGGGGGTGACGGCGGATCGTAGCGCCCGCACCCGGTTCTTCGCCGTCGGCAACGTCGTCGTCGCGGCCACCGGGGTCTTGTCCGCCTTTGCTCCGGACCTGTCGTCTCTAGTAGCCCTTCGCGCGGTCGGCGGCGTCGGGGCGGCCATGTGCGCCGCCGGTGGGTCGTCGATGGTCTTGGCTGTGTACCCGCCGGAGGAGCGGCGCCGGGTGTACGGCTATGCGGGCGCCGTGCTGGGCAGCAGCCTGGCGCTGGGGCCGATCGTTGCCCAGGCCCTGATGGCCGTCGGAGGGTGGTCTCTCGTTTTCGTCGTGCCGGGGGCTGTCGCCGCCGTCGCGGCCTTGGTCACGCTTGGGCTTCCGGGTCTTCGTAGCCCCGGCGTGTCCGATGACTTTGACCTTGCCGGTGCTGTCCTGTTCGGGGTGAGCATCGCCGCCGTGGTGACCGCGCTCGGGCTGGGTCTTGGGGCCGGCGTCCCGTGGTGGGGGCCGGGTGGGCTCGTCCTGGTCGCGGTGGTCAGCGTCACCGGGCTCGTTCGGGTGGAGCGGCGCGCGGCTGATCCGGCGATCCCGGTGGATTTGTTGCGGATCCCCGCCTATCGCGCGTACGCCGTGGCGACAGGTGCCTTCATGGGGATGCTCGTGGTGGGATTGACTGTGCTTCCGCAGCTCGGCGCTGTCCAGAAGATGGGTCCGGGTGAGGCGGCGATCATGCTCAGCCTGCTGACCGTGCCATCAACGGTCCTTCCGCTCCTTGCGGCTCGGCTCGCGCGCCGGCTGGCACGGCAATTGGTGACGACCGCCCTGTTCGCCTGCACTGTCACGGCCGTCGTCCTCCAGGTGACCGACCATCCTGCCGCTCTTCTCGTCGCGGCCGGGGTCGTCGGGTTGTGTCTTGGGCTGACTGAAGGCGTGCCGGACGGGCAGGCGCTCACCTATGTGCCCTCCCAGCGTGGAGGGGCGGGCGCCGCGCTGTTCAGTACGACGCGGATGAGCCTTGAGACTCTCACGCTGGCCGCTGCCACCGGGGTGATGGCGGCTCTTGGCCCTTCATCGGGAATGGCAGTCGCGGGAGCCGTGTGCTTCACCGCCGCCCTCATCGTCCAGCAAGCCGTCCCCTCCCGCGACACATAGTCCTGGAACGCACGTGCTCGGCTGTGGTCACGCAGGATCGACGCGCTACAGATCAGGGAACTTTTTGGAGATCCCGGGGCGTTGGCCGGGTACCTGGACAACGGGGGTGACCGTGTTGAGGTCAGGGGAGCGCCCTGTCTTACGCACGAACGTGGTGTCGTTGACGGGGCTGACGCTAGGCATGCTGGTGGCCGTGGCCATCCTTGGCGTGCGATGCGCGGACGTCGCGGCGCAAGATGCGCGCGCTACGGTACGTGCCACCGCGTACGTGAGCCACGTCCACGACGACGACAGCGACGGCCCCGAGGCTGTGGGCCTGACGTGGACCGACTCCCAGGGCGTCGAGCACGTCACCATCGTCCAGGTCGGTGGCCGCTTGGCCCTCGATTCCGCGGTAGCCGTCCGCTACGACCCCGGCAACCCGGGTGGCCTGGTGTTCCCCGCCGAGGAGGAGGCGTTCCCGCCCCCTGGGGACTGGCAGAGCCGCTATCTCCTGGCCCTGCTCGCGACCTACGTCTTCCTGGGGGTGCTCGTCGGTGCCCGCCTGGCGCTCAATGTGCGGGCCAAGAGGATGCCGGAGGCCTCGTGGCGGGCCATGCCGTTGCTGGTCACGTACGGATCGAGTCTGGCCCGGTGGTATACCGGCTACCTGCGCCTGGTCCCGCCCGGCGACGCGCGAGGCTTTGTGCAGCGGGTCTACTGGCACCCGGCTCTGGACCGGATGCCCTACTGGGCCGACCGGGCCCTGGGTGGCAAGGTCTTGGTCCGAGTCGGCCCGTGGCCGTTCCGCCGGGCAGTGGTGACCCTCCCCGACGGCACCCGGCTGTGGCCGGCCGGGCGGCTGCGCCGACGGATCCCCTGGGGGTGGAGCGCCGAGGAGCGGCCCGTTGGCGCGCCGCATCACTACATGCCCACCAGGGACCTCATCATCGCGATCCTGGCGCTCAGCGCTCTCGAACTGTCCGGATTCGTCGACTTCTTCGTCGGGATGGCGAGCCTCGGACTCGTGTTCGGTCTGATCTTCTTCCTTTGGGGCTGGTACGGCGGCGAGGCCATCTGCGGCGACGGCTGGTGGGCCTTCGACGTCATTCCCAGGGGGCCGGTGCAGAACCCGCGCGGCTCCAGCCCGCGCCGCCATCGGCGGAAGAAGACCCCCCAGCAGAACCGCGCCTCCTGAGAAGGCCGGCACCGGCTCAAGGCAGTCTGTGACAGCTTCGACGACTGCTCCAGGTGGCGGGCAGCGCGCCCTACGACCCAAAGGATCAAGTCGTTTACGGAATTACCGGACAGGATCATTGTGCTGCCTCCATAGGGCCGAGGTCTCGCACAGTCTGGGCGAGGGCCCGGATGGGGTCGTTTTCCGACTCGCTGCGCCATACCAGTGCGTACGGCAGGGCGTCGACGTCAGTGACGGACAGGTAGGCGATGTCGGGACGGCTCCAATAGCGCCTCATGTGGGCGCGGAAGAGGCTGACGAGCTCCCCGGTGCTGGCCGTGAAAGATCGTCCCGCTCTTTCGGTCGCCCTCGACCGCCTTCGCGAAGTGCATGTGACGTAGATCACATGAGCGTTTTTCTTCGGGAAAGCGCCTTCCATAACATTTGCGTTGACCAGTCAACATGGAATGCGTGTCTAACTGGTTCTGACTGGCGGTGTCGGGTAAGTGACGCTCCCGGAGTTGACCGATCTTGGTTTGTCGATCACATTCCGAGTGATCGTTCTTATATCTGCTTTAGGTGCGCCGAGGCCTCCTTGCCGGGGGTCTGCGTAAGCGTGCCTTGAAGGGGTGCGGTATGCGAGCTCGACGTTTACGGATGTGGTTCGCGGCGTTGATCGTCGGGCTTTCGGCGATGGTGCTGATTTCGAGTGTCGGGGTGCCGGATCGGCTGGTTGAGCGCGCTGCCGCAGCCGTGCCGGATCCGGAACAGTCGGTGGACGGCCGTCCTGTACCGAAACGCGAGGTTCCCAAGGGGGCCGAGGAGACGGCGCCGAAGGTGGAACGGCGCAAGCCGGTGTGGCCGAAGGCCGGTAGCACGGAGGTGAGTGTCCCCGAGGTCGGCAAATTGGCCGACGCTGGGACGCTGCCGGTGAAGGTAGGCCAGGTCAAGGGCATTGATGTAGGCAAGGTCAAGGTGGAGACCTTAGCGCCCGAGGCGGCCCGCGCGCTTGGCGGGGTCGGCATCGCCGCTCGGCTGATGCGCGCGGATGGCGTGACGAGGGCCGGGAAGCTACAGGCGGAGTTCTCCTACGCGGGCTTCCGGGACGCTTTCGGCGGGGACTTCGCCACCCGGTTGCGGCTGGTGCGGGTGCCTGCGTGTGCGGTCGAAGTGCCGCGGCCGAAGGCGTGTGTGGTGCGCCCGGTGGTGGTGCCGTCCAGGAACGATGTGAAGGCGGGACGGCTGGTTGCCGAGTTGGAAGCGGCGCCGGCTGGCGCCGTCGCGGCGGCGGTCAAGCCGACAACTCCGGGCAAGGACCGCAAGGCTTGGGCGGCGCAGGTGGCGCGTGATCGGCTGGCGGCGCAGCTCCAGGCTGGTTCGGTGTATCTGCTGTCAGTCGGCATGACGGGGCCGAACGGTAACTGGGGCGCGACCGATCTGAAGCCATCGGGGACGTGGCAGGCGGGCACCTCGGGTGGTGGGTTCGACTATGACGTGCCGTTGCCGGAGGCGCCGTCGGTGGGCGGTGATGGGCCGGACCTGTCGTTGCAGTACGACGCATCTTCGGTGGATGGGCAGGGGCAGTGGTCCAACAACCAGTCCAGCGTGGTGGGTGCGGGCTGGGATCTGAGTGCCGGGTTCATCGAGCGGCGTTACCGCCGCTGTTACGTCGACAACTTCTACGACGACAACACCGCGGAGTTGATCTGGACCGCCGAGGAGAAGGGGATCGGCGGGGAGGCGTTGTGCTGGGAGTCGCCGGACGAGACCGACGACGATTCCTCGACCAATGACAAGTCGCAGTCGGAGTTGGTGCTGTCGGCGGGTGGCCGTTCGGCGCAGATCGTTAAGGACCGTACCGCGGGCGGGTGGAAGACGGTTCCGGACTTCGGCTGGAAGATCGAGCAGGTCGCCGGGGGAGCCGACAGCCAGCCGTATTGGAAGGTCACCAGCCAGGACGGCACGGTGTGGCGGTTCGGCTACACCAAGGACGCCCAGTGGCAGGTGCCGTACGTGGGCAACGACTCGGGCGAGCCGTGCTACGACCGCTACCTGAACAACGACATTCCGCCGACCTGTACGGGTGTGTGGCGGTGGAACCTGGATCAGGAGATCGACTCCAACGAGAACGTGCTCGACTACTCCTACAACCGGGAGACCAACTACTTCTGCCTGCCCTCATGCGCGCACGAGCTGTATCGGGTGCTGCCCTATGACCGCGGCGGCACGCTGGCCAAGGTGCAGTGGGGCCACAACACCCAAGTGCCCGGCAGCGTACCCACAGCGCGTACCACCTTCACCACCACCGATCGCGGCGGCGTCGACGTACCGACTGACCTGCAGTGCACGCAGGCAGCCAACTGCAACAACAGCGCGATCGGCTTCTTCTCCACCCGCAAACTCACCTCGGTCCTGACCGAGTCGCTCAACCCCACCTCCAACGGGTGGGATCCGGTGGATCGGCTGGACCTGGCGCAGACGTGGATCTACCAGCGCACCGACTTCGGACCGGCCGATGATCCGGCGCTGTGGCTGGACACCGTTCAGCAGACCGGGCTGGCCACCACCCAACAGGTGACGTTGCCGCCGCTGGACTTCGACGCGGTGATGCTGGCCGGGAAGATGGACTACGACTCGATGTCGGATTGGACCGACCTGCTGTCGTGGCGGATGGTGCCGCGCATCGCCGCCATCGGCAACGGGATGGGCGGCCGTACCGAGGTCACCTACGGGCAGGCCGATCCGTGCGGTGGCGGCAAGGGCCGTGACGGCTCCAACTACTTCACCGACAAGACCGGCGACTGCTACGACGTCGACATGGGCAGCGACCCTGACTCCGGTTATGAGAGCTGGTCGCGCTTCTTCAAGCAGCTCGCGGTCAAGGTCGTCGAACGCGACATGGTCGGCGCTTCGCCCGACATGGTGCATCAGTACGAGTTCCTCGGCAAACCTCGCTGGACCAAGCCGGTGCAGTTCGCCGAGCCTGGCCAGGCGCCACCCGCCTCGGAGTGGCGTGGCTACGCTCAGGTCCGCACCATCGACGGGGCAGGCAGCGACC
The DNA here is from genome assembly GCF_019396345.1 of Nonomuraea guangzhouensis. Classification (GTDB taxonomy): domain Bacteria; phylum Actinomycetota; class Actinomycetes; order Streptosporangiales; family Streptosporangiaceae; genus Nonomuraea; species Nonomuraea guangzhouensis. The sequence continues at coordinate 10,531 of NZ_JAHKRM010000015.1, forward strand.
CGTCGGCCTACACCGTCAGCACCCGCACCTACCTGGGCGGTACTGGCGAGACAGTCACCGACTTCGATGGCGGCACCGTGGTGGACAAGCCGATCCTGCAGGGCAACGTGCTGCAGGAGCAGTCATGGAAGATGACCACGCTCAGCCCGCGCGCCTATACCGAGGTCGATTCCACCCGGTATGAGTACACGATCCAGACCACCGGCAACGGGCCCGGCACCATGGATCCGGGGTTGGTGCTGCAGACCCGCGAGCGCTCCCGCGACAAGATAACCGGCGGCGCCTGGCGCTACACCGACGAGAAGACCGGCTACAACGCCGACGGTCTGCCGAACAAGGTCAACGACTACGGCCAGGACGGCGTCACCACCGACAACACGTGCACCACGACTACGTACGCGCGCAACGCCGACGCCGGTCAGTGGCTGCTGGACTTCCCGTCGGTGGTGGAGGAGCGGTCTGGTGACGACTGCGTGGCGGGCGCGTTGATCGGCAAGACGATCACCCTGTACGACCTGGGCACCGATCCGGCCGCCAACAAGCCGAGTGACGGCAACCCGACCGAGGTCCGCTCCTACGCCAACGCCTCCACCATCTCCACCGCCAAAGCCACCTATGACGAGTACGGCCGCCAGCTGACCAGCGTCGACCCCCTCGGCAAGACCACTTCAACCACCTACACCCCGCCCGTCGGCTGGCCCGCCACCGGCGTCACGACGACCAACTCGCTCGGCCACACCGTCACCGCCCGCCTGTCACACGTGCTGGGCGAAGCGGTCGCGGTCACCGACGCCAACGGCAAGACCACCGAGATCGACTACGACGCGCTCGGCCGTACCACCGCGTTATGGAAGCCCGGCCAGCCGCGTACCGGCGGCACTCCCAGCACGACGGTGGCCTACGACATCGCCTGGAACGGCTGGCTGGGCCAGCCCACCGCGCCGATCAAGACCACGATCAAGCAGCTGCTGACCGGTACGAAGTACACCAGTGCCATCAGCTACGAGGACGGTTTAGGCCGGGCCCGCGAGGCGCAGACCGACTCGCCGTCCGGCGGCCGGATCGTCACCGCCACCACCTACGACGCGCGCGGTCTGACCGCCGCGGTTTCCGAGCCGGTGCACAACACCGGACAACCGGGCAGCGGGCTGCTCAACCCCGCGACGGCCAGCTTGCCGCAGTGGACCAAGAGCGTCTATGACGATCAGGAACGCCCGGTCGCCTCGATCGCCTACCACCTCGACACTGAGCTGCGGCGCACCAGCACTGCCTACCCCGGCGCCGACCGCACCGAGGTGACACCTCCGGTCGGCGGCAAGACCGCCACCGTCACCGACGTCTTCGACCGCGCCGTCAAGGTCGAGGAGTGGGCCGACGCCACTGTCCACCAGGACTCCAGCTACGGCTACGACCTGCACGGCAACCTCACGAAGATGACGGACGCGAACGGCAACGTCCGCACCTACACCTTCGACTGGCTGAACCGGCGCACCGCCGCCACCGACCCGGACGCCGGCGCCTCCAGCTACGGCTACGACCTGGCCGGCCGACTCAGTTACAGCATCAACGGCAAGAACCAGAAGACCTCCAACAGTTACGACGACCTGGGCCGACCAACCATCCAATGGGCCGGCGAGGTGTCCACCGGCACCAAACTCGCCGAATTCAGCTACGACACCGTCGCCAAGGGCCAGCCCGGCGCCGCCACCCGCTACACGGGCGGCCAGCCTTACACCCAGACCGTCACCGCCTACGACAGCGACTACCGGCCCACCGCCACCAAACTCACCATCCCAGCCAGCGAAGGCAACCTCGGCCGCGACTACACCTTCACCTCCGCCTACGACCCGGCTGGCAACCTGCGCGAGCAGAGCCTGCCCGAGGCCGGCGGGCTGGCCGCCGAGAAGCTCACCTACGCCTATACCGACCTCGGCTTCGCCAAGGGATTGACCTCCGACCTGGGTGGTTTCACCTACGTCAAGGACACCGCCTTCACCCCCACCGGCAAACTCGCCACCCGCTCGCTCGGCGCCGCCGGTCAGGTCAAACGCACCCTCGAACGTGACACCACCACCGACTGGCTGTCTCGGGTCTCCACTCAGACCAAGGCCGACACGACCGCCCCCGACACCGTCCAAGATGATCGCTACAGCTACAACGTCGCGGGCACCATCACCCGCGTCCTGGACGCCGCCTCGGCCATCCCCGGTACCACCGATGGCCAGTCCGAATGCTTCACCTATGACGGTCTGCTGCGGTTGAAGACCGCCTACACCACCACCGCTTCCTCGTGCACCGGGACAGGCGACGCCAAGGGCCTCGACCCCTACAGCCAGGCGTACTCCTACGACAAGGTCGGCAACCTCACCAGCCTGACCGACAACGGCCAGACCGCCACCTACGCCTATCCCGCCCCCGGCGCCAACGCGGTCCGGCCCAACGCCGTCACCTCCATCGCTCGCCCCACCGGCACCGACACCTACGCCTACGACAACGCCGGGCAGTTGTCAGCTCGCACCGTGGCCGGCAAGCAGGCCACCTTCGACTTCGACCAACTCGGCCAGCTTGCCCAGGCCACCGTCGACGGCAAGCAAACCAGCATGGTCTATGACGCCGCAGGCCAGCGGCTGATCCGCCGCGACCCCGACGGCAGCGCCACCCTCTACCTCGGCTCGATGGAACTGCGCCTGTCTGGCGGCCTGGTCGCGGGCAAGCGCTACTACAGCGCCAGCGACGGTTCCCCGATCGCCATGCGCGACGCCACCGGCGTCACCTGGCTGCTGGCAGGCCAGCACGGCAGCACCCAACTGGCCATCAACGCCACCACCGGCACCATCAACCGCGAACGGTACCTGCCCTACGGCCAGCGCCGCGGCGGCGACGACTTGCCCTTCACCGACCGCGGCTTCCTTGGCAAGATCGAAGATGCCTCCACCGGTCTGGACTACCTCGGCGCCCGCTACTACGACCCCGCCATCGCCAAATTCATCAGCACCGATCCAGTTCTCAGCTTGAAGAAGCCGGAATGGGCCAACCCCTACAGTTACGCTGCCAATAACCCTCTCAACTTCTCGGACCCAGACGGCGATGAACCACGACCGTGGCATGACAAGAACTGGGGCAAGAAGTCCGAGAAGCAGCGTAAAAAGATCACCAAGCAGTATATGGCCGGTGAGCGCAAAGCGGCGAATAATTTCCGTCGGCGCGAGAAGGATCAGGCGCTTTCTGCGCTGGCACGAGACAAGAAAGGCTTGGCTGAGAGAAGAGCGGCGAAAGAAGCTGAGAAGAACAGAAAACCTGGATTCCAGGAAAGCTTGTACTGCGGTAAGAGCAGCACAAAGGAGATGTGCGAGAAGGCAAAGGAGATCGACCGGCTGATGGATAAGGCTGGTATCAGTCCGGCCGACGCCATATTGAATGGCAACATCCACAATCCGCTGGACGTTGTAGGGCCAAGGAAGGTAGGGAAGGGGCGAGTCAGGATTGGGTCACCATGTAGCAGTTTCATTCCCGGAACCAAAGTCCTTATGGCAGACGGAACCAAGAAGTCCATTGAAGACATCAAGGCTGGCGATAAGGTCTTAGCCTCAGATCCCGAGACAGGTAGAACCGGCTCTAGGCCAGTTACAAACATCATCACCACTAAGGGTAGTAAGAACCTCGCCAAAATAACCGTCTCCGCTGAGGCTGGCCAAGGTGGCAGCGAAGGCGTCGTTACCGCTACCGATACCCACCCCTTCTGGGTGCCAGCAGTTCATGCCTGGATACAGGCCGGTTCGCTGCAAGCGAAGCAATGGCTTCAAACAAGTGCAGGCACCCATGTGCAAGTCTCAGCCATCGCGAGATGGAGCATTGGTGACCAACGTGTCCACAATCTGACAGTCGATGACCTTCACACTTACTATGTTCTCGCTGGAACAACGCCGGTCCTGGTTCACAATTCAAAATGCGGTTGGGATCTTGCTAAGATCGACGAAAAGTATGACAAGCATGTGCTAGGAATTGGTAAGCGCCCTGGCGAATTTGCTGATATGCCGGAATACGCAGACGCTCCAGGCTTCGCCCGCTATGAGCAAGATGCTTGCACCTTGATGTGTGGCGCTAGAGGCGAAGGCGTGAGAGAAGTAGTGCGTTCATCCGATGGGGCAATCCTGCGACTTGACACTGCAACAGGTAGACTAGGGATAATGCAAAACGGAAAGATTACGAACTTCTTCCGTCCGGATAATCCAGCAGCCTATATTGAAGCCGAAAGTAGGCGATGAGATCCAGAATTTCGATGAGCGCTTCTCGGAAGCCTTCTTTCGCAGGGGATGGCGGACCTCGATGCTGCCTGCCGAGGCTGTAGCGCGCTGGCATTCATTTGCGGAGGACTGTATTTGGGGATACCCATGGGACGTTGAGGACTACTTCAACGATCTGTCGCTTAGGTCGCTGCTTGGCACCACGCTTCCAGAACTGGATCCCGTAGATCACGGGCGTGCTAGCGGGCTTAGAAAGTCGATCGCGATGTCAGACGAAGTGCTCAAAAGAGTTCTGGTTCGCGATTCCTTTCCGGATTTTTCGGAGGCTGAATGGTGGATGCGATGTACGCCTATTTACGCCGCAAAGAAATTCTGTGCCGAGTTCTACGCGTCTTACGGAGTGGAAATCGCTTCGAGGTCGAGATATGACGATGAAGTGGATGAAATGGCGCGCATGATCGCCGAGGGGCTTTCCGTCGCTGGGGTCTGTGTCATAGCGCGAAACGATCACTGGTACGTGTCGCTCAGGCCTGGCCTCTTCATACGTGCTTGTCGTGATGCTTTTTTGCTAAGCCGGGAAAGTGTCAAAGTTGTCTGGAAATGGCTAATGCGTGAGATGTCGGACGACGAACTTCACCGATCCCTAACGCTACACCTATAAACTCAGGTGTCGATTTATGGTCAGTGTAGATAGAGAGCTTTAAACGCTGGTTATGGGGGCTTGAGGTCGAGGCCGGTCTTGGCGATGAATCCGCTGATCAGCTGGGGTCGGTACTGCATCTTCTTCAGCCGGGTCTTGATCAGCCGGGCGAGTTCGTTCGGGGTCTTCTTGGCCAGGTTGGCCAAGGACCGTTTCAGATGGGCCCAGACCGCCTCGACCGGGTTGAGCTCGGGGGCGTAGGCGGGTAACTGGATGACCGTCAGCCAGGCACGGCGCTCGACCAGGTCCCGCATCCGCGCGCTGAGGTGGGTGTTCAAGTTGTCCCAGGCGAGCATGATCGGGCCGCCCAGTTGCTGGTGGGCGGCATCGAGCAGGGCTGCGTAGTCGGTCTCGGAGAAGGACTTGCGCTCGCCTTTGCGGCCTCGCCGCAGCCGGATCCGGTAGATCAGCCGAGGCGTGCGGCCGGGCTTGGTGGCGATCAACCCGGCGATCATCACCGTACCCGACCCGCTGCCCGACACCGTGACCACCGGCGTCACCCCACGCCCCCCAGCTGCGGCCTTTCGGGGGTCTCAGGCCTTGACCGGCCTCGTCTTGGAAACAGAGCCAGGCGTCCAGGTCCGCCGCGGCTCTTTTCCCTCCGGCCAGACATCGTTGCGCCAGGCGGTGATCGCTGCTTCGTCGCGCTCGACTGCCCGCCGGGTCGGCACCTGCCAGCTCCAGCCCAGCCGATGCAGCAGATCAGCTCGAAGGTATTGGCTGGAGTCTCAGTGACGTAGGAGGGGCTTTCGTCGGTTCGGGTGGATCGAGCGGACCGGGGATGGGAGCCGCTTCAGGCGCTGACGTACGCCTCCGTTACCGTCAAGCTGTAGGGCATGTTGTAGGAAACCTACAATTGCTTTGAGCTGGACAAATGCAAGATGTCGTCGGTCGGGCATGCTGGTCTAATCGATGGATTTTTCGCGGGGTCAAGGCGGTTCTTCGATTTTGAAGGGGGTAGTCACCCTAGTCGCTGGGTTGATCGTTTTGATGTGTGCAGGCCAACCGTACGTGTCGGCGTTGGTTGGTGAGGTGGCGGAAGCCAAACGCCACGTGGGCGGCATCTTTGATGAGGCGGTTGGTTCCTTCGGTGCGGGCGTTGGTGACGCCTGTGGTGATGAAGGCCAGTTTCGGGCCACCAAGCGTCGATCGTCTGGGCCAGGGTGATCAGCTCAGGGATGTTGGAGGTGGCGCACCAGGTGGAGAACCGGAACAGCCGGTGAAAGATCACCGAGCGGGGCTGCTGCTGGCGGGCGCAGGCCAGCAGGGAGCGTAGTTCTTCTTTGGCGATCCAGGCGGTGAGGATCTGTCCGGTGGGTTCTTGGTCGGTCAGGGCGTTCCACATGCGGGTGAAGGCCTGTTCGGTCAGGTTCTCGCGGGCACGGAGCAGGCGGCGGCGGTTGGCCCGTTCGGGGTCGGCGGCGCAGACTCGGCGGCCTCGCTGCTGGCGGGTGACGCGCTGACGGACGGCGGTGAGTGTTTTGTTGGCCAGGGCGATGAGGTGGAAGTGGTCGACCACGATGGTCGCGTGCGGCAGGGCCTGCCGGACGGCGGTGCGGTAGCAGGCGAGATCGAAGCCCGGCGTCAAAGGTCTTTTAAGTCGGGACGATCCAGAAGGATTCAGGTGAGCACAAGTTCCAGTATCAGATCACCTGTCGCCAGCGCTAGGTAAACAATGTCTGGATCCTTGGTGTGTGGGAACTCCAGCATGCTGAACGTGCCGCCCAAGGCTGCATGAACCCTCCGATTTTCCATATCTTCGCTTCCGACCATTCCAGGCTCAACGCCGCCGCCCCGGCCGTTAGGTACAAGCCGTTACGCAGGTCGCGCAGGTAAGGGCGAACTGGCGACGCGGCACTGTGGAGCCCGTCCACGTCTCGGCCATTGCCTACCTTCCATCGAGGGCCGTAAATCGTGGAAGCGGATGCGGCGAAGCAGGCGCAATGATCGAGGCTCCGCCCTCGGCTACGAACGCGTCTTACCCATGACGCAGACGTTCACCTCAGAGCTCCCTGAACCCATGCCGGGTTCAGGCCAGGTCGAACTCCCCGTCCTTGGCGCCTGCCAGAAAGGCGCGCCACTCACCGGGAGTGAAGATCAGCGCCGGTCCGCTGCGATCCTTGCTGTCCCGAACCGCGACAACGTTCGGAAGGCTGTGAGCCACCTCAACGCAGTTGTTGCCGCTGCCGCTGTGGCTGCTCTTGTGCCAATCGGCCTGTGAGAGATCAATCATCCGATAGATCCTCCTTGGTTTCAGAGATGAGCCGCAGGGAGTCTTCCGGGGACAGGGCCGCACCGCGGATCCGCTCGAATATGAGCGTACATCGTTCGACTTGCTCTGTGCTCTCGACGTAGATGTCGCCGGCCGTGCTCTCCACGTAGGCAACGTTGGGGTCGTTCTCGTCGGAGAAGCTGAGGATGGTGAAGGCTCCTTCCAGTCCTGCGTGTTCCCCTGTGTGGTAGGGAAGGACCTGGATTGTTATGTTGGTCCGCCTGGCCGCTATCAGCAACGCTTCCAGTTGTTCGTGCATCACTCGACGGCCGCCGATCGGGCGGCGGAGGACAGCTTCATCCAGGATGGCGTTGAGGCTCGGTGCGTTCGGCTGACTGAGCAGCGTACGTCGCGCCATACGCGCCATGACACGGCGCTGCGCGTCGCCCTCGGGGCGATGCATAGAGATCACGGTTCGGGCATAGTCTTCGGTTTGCAGGAGACCTGGGATGAGTTGGACTTCCCACTGGCGAATCAGAGCCGCCTCGTCTTCCAGCCCGATGTAGGAGCCGGTGAACACGTCGGCATAGGCGGTCCACCATCCGCGCTGGCGTACCTCGCTGGCGAGCTGTATCAGGCCGGCGCGCTCCGACGAATTGGCTCCGTACAGATCGCAGACGGCGGCAACGTCGGAACGACTTGCCATCGTACGGCCGGTTTCGATGCGGCTTACCTTGCTTCGGCTCCAGCCGAGTTGAGCGGCGGCGGCCTCGGGGGTCAATCCTTTTTCTTCTCGCATTCTGCGCAATTCGCGCGAAAGTCGCCGCAATCTCACTGTCGGACTGTAGGTCGATGGCATGGAGGCCAGTGTGCCAGGTAGGCGATGGGCGGACCCATCAATTGTTTCAATCACTTAGAAAGTGCACAGTGCATTGACGGGTAGCGCAGAGTAGGGCCATGATGACTGCGTACGGAAAGGCGGATGCGTGAAATGGTGCAATCTGCACAGTTCTCTTCGTACGTGATCTATATGATGTTATGGCCATAGGTCGGGCGGGTTCCTTCATTCATGCGGTTGGCGCCTCCTGGCCATGGGCGAGCACATGGCGGTAGATCTGCGGCGAGGCAAGCCCCTGAACTGGTCGTACGACATCGTGACGCGTCTGGACGGCTACGAGCCGGGGCGTTTAAGGCTGTTGGTCGAGTACCGGCAGGTGCAGTACGAAAGATGCAATTTCGCAGACCCGGGCATTGTGCTTATACGGCGTGAATGCCCCTATTGGTTCCTGTAGGTGATGGGCGGTTGGAGCGATGAGGCATAGCCGGACGCGGCCCATTCGGGATCGAGATGAATCCCTCTGTTTGGAGGGGTCGGCCTGTGTTATGCGTCAAAAGAGGGTGCCCGCCCTGGTTCAGTTACTACGCGGCGGGGAGCTGTTCATCACCATTTCGAGCGGCCAGGGCCGACTCGGAGAGGTGGGCGAGCTCGACGTGAACGTGTCTGGTCGAACCTGGGAGCTTGCGCAATGAGCGGGCTGTTCCTGGCCGAGATCGTGTTGCCGGGGGTGAAGAGTTCGGTATCGGTGGCTCGCCGGTGTGTGGCTGAGGTCTTGATCGTCGCGGGGCACGAGGATGTGAGTGATGTCCGGCTGGCGGTCAGCGAGTTGGTGACGAACGCCGTGGCGCACACCGCATCCGGCGAGCCCGGCGGGTTCGTCACGGTGGAGGTCTCCTCCTTGGATGCCGTGATGGCCTACATCGAGGTGATCGACGACGGGTCAGCGGTGACCGTTCCCGAGGTGCATAAGGCCGACGCCGAGGAGTGTGGCGGGCGAGGGCTGTGGCTGGTGGAAGCGGTCGCGGCGAGATGGGGCGTGCGCGATGAGGGCTACCGGCGGCGGGTGGTGTGGGCGGAGATGTCCACGAAAAGCGGTACATCTGCCTGTGCGGTAAGGAGGTGAGGGCGCGAAGTGAGGTGCTTTGGAGTGTCCTGGATGGATGATCCAGCGTGGTTTCCTCCGCAATGCATCAGCCGGCACCCGTACCCGGCGCGGTCGCATGCCGAGAAGCTGATATGGAACGTGCCATATGGCCATGATGTGCGGGTCGTCGCGTGGACGTGCGAGTGCAGCAGCCCGTTCTACGTGCTGTGTCAGGCGGGCGGGCAGCGGTTCATTCGGCGTACCCGAAGCGGGCCGGACAAGCGGATCGTCGACGAAAGCGATCGATGGCCGGACAAGCAGGCGGATGCGCAGTGGAACGCCTTGTTGCTCGGTCTCCTCCACTGAGGAGACGAGGCGTGGAACCAAAACGATCGCCCATTACTGACGTGGCGGGCGCCGACCGGCGCCCGCCACGCAAGTGGGGTCAGCGGTGCCAGAGGACGGCTGAGGTGGTGGTGCTGTTGAGGGTGACGTCGCCGTTCCAGGTCAGGAACGACTGCTGGGGGAGGTAGTTCTGGCCCAGGAGGAAGCCGCGCTTGATCGCCGTGACATGCACAGTGGCGCCCGTGTCGGTGCCGACCACGACGCGGTGGGCGGTCACCTCGGCGATGTCGTCAGCCGTCGTGCCCGCGGGCAGTTCGACCGTGGTCGCCGCCGGGTCGTCGCGCTGGATGGACCAGGTCGGGTCCACATGGTTCGACAGATAGACGGTCTCACCGCTGACCAGACGTACGCCGAGCGCGACCCCGACCCAGGACGACCCCGCGTTCGCCGGCTGCGTGGTCTTCTTGACCACCGCGTACAGGTAGTTGCGCTGGTCGCTCACCTCGGGCGTGGTCGGTGTGGTGGCCGAGGGGGCCTCGATCTTGCTCTCGCGGAGCATCTCCTTGGCCATGATCTCGTACGTCCACGGGTTGGCGTCCATGAGGTACTCGCGGGCCTCGCCGGCCGGGAGCGTCGGCAGGTACGACAGGAAGAACCGCATGGGGTCGTCCACGGTGTCGCACATGTTGTTGTTCGACGTGCAGGTCTGCAGGAGGGCGTGGTCGTTCTCGTACTTGCCGGTGAAGTGCAGGGTCTGGTGGTCGGGGGCCTGGTAGGTGTCGCTGCCCTCGACGCGGTCGCCGTTCGCGTCTACTTCGACGCTGTAGATCCACTCGATGTCGGTCGTGCGGCCCCAGCGGGCCATCAGCGCTGGTGTGTTCGTGCCGCCGTCCTCGTTGCTCCACACCACCGAGTACGTGAGCTTCGTGTGGCCGGGGGTGGCGGCCGGTACCGAGTCGTGCCAGGCGATGAGCGGGGTGTCGGTGGTCGCGTTCTGGTACGGGGTGCCAAGGGCGGCGAGGTTGCGGCCGTAGACGACGGGTGCGTAGCGCAGTACCAGGTTGTCGGGGGTGCCCTGCGCGTGCGTCGAGACCTTCAGCGTGTCCACCACGACGGATTTGCTCGGTGCGGCGGAGCGCTCGGCGGCGAAGTGCAGACGTAGCTGGTGCACACCTGCGGTGAGTCGGCCCAGGGCGAGCTGCCGGTGGAGGCGCTGGCTGCCGGAGACCACGAGGTCGGTGACGTATCGGTTGTCGACCGAGACGGACACGACCGCCGATTCGGCGCCCTTCGACGCCCAGTCCGTGCCTGGCGCGGATACGTTCAGGTCGATGAGTGCCTCGCCGGACTTCCGCACGACGACGGGCAGCCGCGGGTCCGGGCGGTCGCGGCGGACCTCGATGGGCCGCGTGTGGGTGGTGTCAGTCGGCTTGCTCTGTGCCGTAGCCGGTACGGCCAAGCCGGCCAGGATGGCGACCGTCGCGGTCAACAGGGGGACAACTCGCATCAGGGGGATTCCTCCGCTGCATGGACTGCGTCGCGGGCGGGATGAATCGCGCCCTCGAGCAGGTCCGATGAGATGCCAGATCTAATGATCGAAACTAACCGGCCGGACAACGCCGGGAAAGCGGTCGTTGAAGAACGGGACAACCTAGGAGCCCCGGCCACGGGCGAGCCCACAGGTCGCTGTGGGCTCGCTTCGTGTGGCGGCCTGAGAGGGATCAGGGTGTGGTGACGGCCGCGCCCGTGACGGACGTCGACCAGTACAGGGCCCTAGCTACCTGCGGGAACAGGCCCTTGGGGTGGTTGCGGAACATCGGTTCGGTGCCGAACAGCACCACGGCCGCGCCCCTCTCGTCACGGCCGCTGACCACGGCCGCCTGGCCTCTGGCCGCGTCCTGGCCGCCGGTCCCGTCGGGGTTGGGGCGCCAGTGGCCGGAGACCAGCGGGCCTTCGGTCGCGTACGCCTGCTCGACCGTGACCTCGGGGCCGAGCCCGGTGAACCAGCGCGGCGAGTACACGAACGAGTAGCCGGGCGAGCCGCTGCCCACCGGACCGGTTGAGGAGACCACGCGAGCGACGCCGTTGGCGTCGCCGCGTCCGGCGACGGAGGTCGCGGTGAGCAGTCCGGCGGCCGTGTTGAAGGCGGCGCCGGTGCTGCCTCGGGTGACCACGCCGCCCGAGGTGAGGAATGCGTCGAGTGCTGCCTTGGCCGCCGGGTTGAGCGCCGTGTAGCTCAGCCCGCTGGAGACGAACAGGACGTCGGTCCCGCTCCAGTCGAAGCCGCCGTTGAGGGTGGCCGTGGAGATCGGGGTGACGGGGAAGCCCAGCTCGCGCAGGGTGAACAGCTCGTCCGCCGAGGTGGCCGCCGCGATCCGCACCTGGGTGAGCGGCGTACCCCCAACAGAGCCTGCCGGGGTGAACGCCACGCCGTAGTGGTCGGAGACCGTGCGCGCGACCTGCCGGGCGGCGGCCGGCACGATCACGGTGCCGTCATGAACCCAGGTCACCGTCACCCCCTGGGCCAGCAGCGCGTTCAACGCCATGACCTCCTTGGCGTCGATCACCTTCAGCGCGAGCGCGCCGTGGCCCCTAGGGACCGAGCCCGTCGGTGCGGCGGCCTTGACCGGCTCAAAAGCACGCGCCTGGAGGGAGGTGACGCCGTCCACGGTGGCGCCCCAGAGCAGGGCGTGGCTCCAGCCGGAGATGTCGTACATGGCATCGACCCTGGGGGAGATGTCGGCGCCCGCCTCCAGCATCACGTTGGCCAGGCCGCGCTTGGGCTGGCGCATGTCGACGACGTACGAGCCCGCCGGATACGTCCTGCCACCCGCCCGGAACGAGCCCTTGGCCCGCCCCACCTCGACGTCGTTCGCGATGAGGTGGTCCACCAGCCGGGCCGCGGCCGTCGCGGAACGCTGCCCGCCGCCCGCCGGGATCACGTACGCCCGGGGGAAGGTGGTGTTGTACACGTCCTCGGGGCCGAAGCCGGGCACGATGCCGAGCGGCACGGTCCTGGACGGCTCGCCCGCGGCGCCCCGGCGGAAGACCTCGATCTGGTCGGCGATCAGCTGGTCGTGCCTGGCCCGCACGAAGCCGTACGTCGCCCGGATCGCGGCGGCGGCGATGGCGGTGTTGATCCCGGAGCGGCGGCGCAGCTCGTCGACGGGCAGATTGGTGTAGTCGGAGCCGTTGACGCGCAGCGGGATCTCGACGGTGTGCGAAGCGACCGCGCCATGGAACGGCGCGTACTGCGGGCTGAAGATCGGTGGCCAGTCGTCCCAGCCTTCGGCGGAGTCGCGGAACGGGATCTGCGGCGGGTACACGCCGTCGGCCTCGGGCGTGTGCCCCAGGGCCTTGATGGCGGCCTCCATGCCGAGCCCGTTGGCGTAGGTGTTCTTGATGAACAGGTCGTACTCGTAGTTGGCTCCGTGCGGCGGCGTCGTGGGCTCGATGAGCGTGCCGTTGACGTAGCCGTGCAGGTCGATCATGGTGACCGGCTGGGTGTCGATCATCACCTGGCGCATCGCGCGTACCTCGGACTGCGAGGCGGTGACGAAGTCGCGGTTGAGGTCGAAGCCCGCGCCGTTGACGCGCACCCCGTTGACGCGGCCGTCGGGGTTGGCGGTGACGTTGAAGTACAACCGCGTGCGGCTGAGCAGGTCGGCGACCGCGGGATCCGCGCTGGTGGCGAGCTCCTCGATCACCCGCAGAGTGGCGTCGGTGCCCTCCCACTCGTTGCCGTGGATGTTGTTGTTGACGAACAGCGGCGCCTTGTACTTCCTGGGCAGCCCACGGTCGCGGGCCGCCGCTGCCGAATCGTGCTCGATGCGGTCACGGATCCTGCTCTGCTCGCGCGCCTCCTCGCGGCTCTCCGGTGCGGTGACGGTGACGAGGTAGAGGTCGCGGCCCTGGTACGAGCGGCCGATGATCTCCGCGCTCACCCGTTTGCTCCGCTGCTGCAGGTCGTTCAGTCTGGGCGCGATGCCGTGGTACGGCACGAGGCCGAGCTTGATGGAGGCGTCGGCGGGGTTCTCGGCGGGGATCGGGAGCTGGTTCTGCCGGGGGTAGCCGCGGTTCCGCTCGTGGAACGGCTCCTCAGTAGCGGCGCGGAGCGTCTCGGCGGACACGTCCGCCGCCTGCTCGTTCCGCTCGGGACCGTTGCCGAAGTCCCGTACGGCCGGCGGGGGCGGCTCGGCGGCGTGGGCCGTCGCGGCCGTGGGAGTCAGGAGAACGGCGATGCTCAAGAGGGCGATGGATAAACGCAAGGAAGACCTCCCTGGTACGGAAGTGATCTCGCCGGATCCGTACCACGAAGCGGGTCCACGCACCAGCCCCGGCGTTCTCAGCCGTGAAACGGGCTGATAAGAATGCGGAATGACTGTGAACGGCATTTCGATCGGGATTCTGGGCGGGACCGGAGACCAGGGGAAGGGGCTGGCGCGGCGGTTCGCGCTGGCCGGGCACCCGGTGCTGATCGGTTCGCGGAGTGCGGGGCGCGCTCAGGAGGCGGCCGAGTCGATCGGCTCCGGTGCCCGGGGGGCCGAGAACGCGGTGGTCGCCACCGAGGCCGATCTGGTGATCGTCGCGGTGCCGTACGACGGGCACAAGGCGCTGCTGGAGTCGCTGCGTACCGAGCTGGCCGGCAAGATCGTGGTCGACTGCGTCAATCCGCTGGGCTTCGACAAGCAGGGCGCCTACGCGCTGCCCGTCGAGGAGGGGAGTGCCGCCCAGCAGGCCGCGGCGGTGCTGCCGGACAGCCGGGTGGTGGCCGCGTTCCACCACGTGTCGGCCGTGGTGCTGATGGATCCGGCGGTGGACAAGGTCGATCTGGACGTTCTGGTGCTCGGTGACGACCGCGAGGCCACCGACACGGTGCAGGCACTCGCGGCGGTCATCCCCGGGGTGCGCGGGGTCTACGGCGGCCGGCTGCGCAACGCCTTCCAGGTCGAGGCGCTGACGGCGAACCTGATCTCCATCAACCGCCGTTACAAGGCCCACGCCGGAGTACGCGTCACCGACGTCTGACCGCCCAAAAGGCGGTCAAAGGAGCCAGCCCGCGTCTTCGGCGATGCGGATGGCGTCGATCTTGTTGCGGGCACCCGTCTTCGTGATCGCCCCCGTGAGGTAGTTGCGGACGGTGCCCGCCGACAGGTGGAGGCGGGCGGCGATCTCCTCGGCCGACGCGCCCCGGGCGGCCTCCCTCAGTACAGTGCTCTCCCGCTGGGTGAGGGGGCTCTCGCCGTACTCCATCGCCGATGCCACCAGCTCCGCGTCCAGCACCCGGAGCCCGGCGGCGGTGCGTCTGATGGCGTCGGCGAGGCGGTCGCCGGGCGCGTCCTTGACCAGGAACGCCTCGATGCCCGCCGCGAGCGCCCGGCGTACCTGGCCGGGCTGCCCCATCGCCGTGAGAACCAGGACGCGGCACGACGGGAGGCGTTCGCGGAGCTCGGCGGCGGCGGTGATGCCGTCGATCACCGGCAGGTCGATGTCCACTATCGCCACGTCGGGGCGGGTCTTCAGCGCGGCGGGCACGATCTCGTCGCCTCGCGTCACCTCGGCCGCCACCTCGATGTCCGGCTCCAGGCGGAGCAGGGCCGTGAGGGCCGCCCTGATCATGTGCATGTCCTCGGCCAGCAGGACCCGGATCACGCGGGCACCTCCATCGTCAGGCGGAACCCGCCGGTGCCGGTCGCGGCGGCGGGGGTCGCGCCCGCCTGGGCGGACCCCGCCGGTGCCGGCCGCGGCGGCGGCGCCCGTCCCGCCCGCCTGGGCGGCCCGCTCCGCCAGCCCCGTCAGCCCGCCGCCGGGGTCGTAGGCGTCTGGGGCTCCGTCGTTGACCACTTCCAGCCGGAGCCTGCCCTCCTTCAGGGACGTGCTGATCGTGCAGGTGGTGGCGCGACTGTGCCGCAGGACGTTGGTCACCGCCTCCCGCACGCCCCACGCCAACGCCGCCTCCGACTGCCTCGACAGCGCGGCATCGGCCAGGTGCGCCTGGCAACCCACCCCCGACGACTCCAGCAGCGCCACCGCCCGATCCACCTCACTCGCCAGCGACAACTCCCGATACCCCCGCGCCACCTGCCGCACGTCCTGCGCCGCCTCCCTGGCCACCTGCACCAGCTCGCCCACCTCGCCGCGCGCCGCGGCGGGGTCGCGGTCCATCAGGCGGCCGGCCAGGTCGCCCTTGAGGGCGATCGCCGTCAGGCTGCGGCCGAGCCCGTCGTGCAGGTCGCGGGAGATGCGCAGCCGTTCCTTGAGCACGGCGGCCTCGGCGAGCTCGGCGCGGGCGTGTTCGAGATCGACGGTCACGCGCACGAACCGGACCATGGCGTAGATCATCGTGCCGGTGGTGGCCACGGACAGGCCGTAGAACAGGGCGATCACCGGGTTGGCGGACCAGAGGAAGATCGAGCCGCCGGTCCACAGCGTCATCGCGCCGACCAGCGGACCGCTCCAGCGCAGCGGCAGGAAGACCAGCAGGGCTCCGGCCAGCATCGGCGCCGACACGGCCGACCAGCCGGACGGCAGCAGATAGTCGGGCACGTACGTGGCGGCCGCCTGCAGCACCAGCGTGAGCGGGAAGCGGGGTGGCCGCTCGCCCCGCAACCCCGCCCGCATGTTGAGGTAATGGGTCACGATCACGCCGATCACGGCCGCGCTCGCCACGAACCCGTTGCGTGGGCCGCTGGCGAAGTAGATGAGCCCGATCAGCGAGTACGCGACCGAGACGGTCGTGATCAGGACGCGGGCGAGCCGCTGCGCGGAGGACGAGTTCATGACCGGCCCATTATGACCGCCGGGGTTCCCACCGGAACCAGAGCCGGATCGCCACGACGCCGACGACCGCCCACACGGCCAGGTTCAGCGCGGGCAGCGCCACCTCGCCGGTTCTGACGGCGTGCACCACGGCGGAGGTGGGCAGCAGGTCGAGTACGGATCCCACCCAGGCGGGCAGGACGTCGCGGATCGGTCCCATCACGCCGGTAGCGATCGCGGCCAGCAGGAAGAAGGGCATCGTGGCGGCGGCGGCCAGTTCGGTACGCGGGATCACGGCGGTGTAGGCGACGCCGAGCGTGGCCAGGACGACGGAACCGGCGACAACGGCACCGGCGAAGACCAGCGGGTTCGCCGGGAACGGCACGTCGGCGAGCAGACGCACCGCCACCGTGCACAGCGCGATCAGGAGCATGGTCTGCGTGGCGGTGCTGGCGATCTGGCCGGCGAGGATCTGCCCGTCGGTCAGGCCGGTGGCGCGCAGCCGCTTGAGCACCAGCTGGTCGCGGCGGGTCGTCAGCGCCACGGCGACGTTCATGAACGCGGTGAGCGACAGCAGGACCGAGGCCATGCTCTGGGACAGCTGGGTGGCGTTGGCCACCCCGTCGGCCGTCACGTGCCGCATGAGCACCGGCAGGCCGACGCTCAGCCCCACGGGCGTGATCACCGAGGCGAACAGCATCGCCCGGTCCCGCCAGAACAGGCTGGTACCGAGCCGGTAGGTGGCGGCGTAGCTCATCGGTGGCTCCCGGACAGGTCGAGGAAGAGGTCTTCGAGGGTGGCGGTGCGGACCTCCAGGCCCGCCAGCCGCAGGCCGCGTTCGGCCGCCCAGCTCAGCAGCGTCTGCGCGGCCAGGTCGGGGTCCGCCGCCCGGCACACGGCCGTCTCACCCTCCAGGGTCACCGGGAGCGGTAGGTCGGCCGGTGAAGTCCCCGGCGGCAGCCGGAACGCCACCCGCCCGCTCCGCGCGGCGAGGGTCTCCGCCATCCCGCCGGACGCGACGATCTCGCCCGCGTCCATGATGGCCATCGAGCCGGCCAGCCGCTGCGCCTCTTCCAGGTAGTGGGTGGTCAGCAGGATCGTGGTGCCCTGCCCGGCCAGCTCGCGTACGACGTCCCAGGTGTTCCTGCGGGCCTCGGGATCCATCCCGGTGGTCGGCTCGTCCAGGAACAGGACGTCGGGCCGGCCCAGCAGGGCCAGCGCCAGGTCGAGCCGCCGTTTCTCGCCGCCGGAGAGCTGGCGCACCCGGGTGCCCGCCTTCGGCAGCAGGCCCGCCAGCTCCAGCGCCTCGTCGCGGGGCCGTGGCGCGGCGGTGAAGTCACACCAGGTGTCGACGGTCCGCGCCACCGTCAGGTCCTGGAAGAACCCGGCCTCCTGCAGCATGATGCCGGTGCGCCGCCTGACGGCCGCCCGGTCCCGCGCCGGGTCGAGGCCGAGCACCTGGCAGGAGCCCCCGTCCGGCTGCTGGAACCCGGCCAGCAGCTCGATCGTCGTGGTCTTGCCCGCGCCGTTCCGGCCCAGGAGCGCGAAGATCTCCCCGTCGGCCACCTCGAACGAGATGCCCTTCACCGCCGCGAAGTCCCCGTAGCTCTTCCTGAGCCCTTCCACCCGAATCGCTGTCATGCGTACGACTATTTCGGGATATGGGGGTGGGCCCCAGTGAAGAATTCACGACTTCCGGGAGAGCTTCAGCAGCGCGTCGGTCACCCCCTCGGGATCGACGACCTGCTGAAGGTGCTGGCCGGGGGTCCGCAGCACGGGCCAGCCCCGCCCCTGCGCCTCCTCGGCGATCTTGTCGTAGGGCGGGCCGTACCAGAGGTAGGCGCACCTGACCTCGTCCCACCCGGCGGGGACGGGAACGGGGTCGGTGTAGTAGCCGAGCGGCAGGCGTGGCTGGTCCTCGACCACCACGGCCCGGACCCGCGGGTCCGGCAGCAGGGCGGCCACGTCGTCGTCGCTCCACCAGTCGGTCCAGCGCGGCAGCACGCCGTCATCGTCCGCCAGCTCACGCAGGAACGGCAGGAACTCCTCCTGCGCCGCCCGCACCAACCCGTCACGGGGCGGCAGAGCCGCGTCGGCGAACACGCACGCCACCACCCGATCGCCCAGCCCCTCCTTGATCACCGGCACGAAGAACCCCGCGTTGCTGTGCGGGACCAGCACGATCGGCGTCTCGGGCGCCGCCGCGCGCACCGCCTCCACCACCCGTGGCCAGTAGGGAGAGCCGCGCCGCGCCACCTCGGTCAGGTCGGGCACCACAGCGGCGTATCCCCGCCGCTCCAGGGCCCGGGCCACCGGCGTCCAGGTCGAAGGCCCCACCGACGGGCTGTGCACGAGCACGAACGTCACGTTCATACGTCTACTCTTCCGCAGGTGCGGACCCGACCACCCCGTTGTCAGCTGACGGCGGAGACGGGCTCAGACGATCAGCGTGTGGCGGGCGGCGGCGGGCTCGCGGGCGCCGTCATAGGAACGCCAGGCCCGCGCCAGGGCGGCGACCGCCTGCGACAGCTCCTCCTCAGGGAACAGGAAGTGCAGCCGCATGTACTCGGCGTGCCCGCCGAGCGGGTCGAACGAGCGCCCCGGCGGCACCGCGACCCCGTGCCTGAGCGCCACCTGGGCGAAGGAGTCGACCTCCCCGCGCGGCAGCCGTACCCAGATCGTCTGGCCGCCGAGCGCGGGCTCGAACTCCCACGTGGGCAGGTGTTCGCGCAACTCGGCGCAGAGGTGGTCGTGACGCGCCCGCAGCGTCCGTACGCGCGCCCGCCTGATCTCGTCGAGCCGCCCGAGCAGCGTGGCGGCGGCGAACTGCCCGAGAATCTCACCCCCCAGATCGTGTACGGCCCGCAGCCGGGCCAGCCGCGACACCAGCGGCGCGGACGCCCGGATCCAGCCCACCCGCAGCCCGCCCCAGACCAGCTTGCTCAGCGAGGCGATCGTGATCACCTGTTCGGCGGAGCAGTAGGCGGCCAGCGGCGGCGGGGTCACGCCCGAGAAGCTGAGCTCGGCGCAGACCTCGTCGTCGATCACCGGCACGTCGTGCTCGGCGGCGAGCTCGGCCAGGCGCCGCCGATCGGCCGATGCCATGGTCGCACCGCTCGGGTTGCCGGCGGTCGGCACGGCGTACACGAGGGCCGGCCGTTCGCGCATCGCCTCGGCCGGGATCGGGGCCAGCACCACCGGCCGGACGGACGCGGCGGCGTGCCTGAACACCTCCAGCGCGCCCGGGTACGTCGGCGATCCGGTCAGCACGGTGTCGCCCGGCGACACCAGCAGCTGGGCGAGCAGCGTCAGCGCCTGCTGCGCGCCGTTCGTCACCAGGATCTCCGCGGCGGTGGTGGGCACGCCGCGGTCGCGGTAGTAGGCGGCGACGGCCTCGCGCAGGACGGGGCTCCCGGCCGGTTGGTAGCCCAGGTCACGCAGGCCGATGAGGCGGGTGGCCGCCTCCTGGTAGGCCTCGACCAGCGCGTACGGTGGGACGTCGGGGGCCGCGCAGGTCAGCAGCTGGACGCCGTCCGGGGGATTGAGGATGTGCATGAGCAGCGGGTTCGCGACGACGCCGTCCGTGGAGCGGGTGGAAGGCAGGTCGCAGAGCGCGACGCGGGTGCCGCTGCCCTGGCGGCGCACCACCCGGCCCTCCTGCTGGAGCAGGTCGTAGGCGGCGACCACGGTGCCCCGGCCGACCGCCAGCCGCCTCGCCAGCACCCGGTCGGGCGGCAGTTGCTCGCCGGGCGGCAGCACGCCGTCGTCGATGAGCGCCCGCAGACGGCCGGTGAGCAGCAGGTAGAGGGGCCCGCGTCCGGACGCCCAGCGGCCCAGCAGGTCGACGAGATCATCGAGATTGGCCCCATTCATGGACCAATTATCCACCATTGGATCTGACAATGAGCCAGTTCTCAGTACATCCTGAGGGACATGAGCGAACTGCACCCCGAGACCCGAGCCGTGCACCTGCCCCAGCCACCCATCGAGGGCAGCCGTCCGATCACCATGCCCATCTACCAGACCTCCGGCTTCGTCTTCGACGACCCGGAGGTGATGGCCGACGCGATGGGCCGCCCCGACGGCCCGTTCGTGTACGGGCGCTACACCAACCCCACCGTCCGCTCGCTGGAACTGGCCGTCTCCGGCCTGGAAGGCGGCGTCGCCGCCCTGGCCACCGGCTCCGGCATGGGCGCCATCAACACCGTCCTGCTCGGCCTGCTCAAGCCCGGCGATCACCTGATCGCCCAGAAGGCCCTGTACGGCGGCACGGCAGCGATGATCAACGAGCTGGTCGGCAGGTTCGGCATCGAGGTCAGCTACGTGCCCGAGGACGACCCCGAGGCCCTGCGCGCCGCCGTGCGCCCCGAGACCAGGCTGGTCTACCTGGAGACCATCGCCAACCCCATCGCCCAGGTCGCCGACCTGCCCGGGATGTGCGCCGTCGCCCGGGAGCTCGGCCTCGTGTCGGTCGTGGACAACACCTTCGCCACGCCCATGCTGTGCCGCCCCCTCGAACACGGCGCCGACGTCGTCGTCCACTCCACGACCAAGTACCTGTCCGGGCACACGGACGTGGTGGGTGGCATCGCGGTCTTCGCCGCCGACGAGCTGTACAAGAAGGCGTGGCACTTCGCGATCGAGCTGGGCGCCTCGGCGGACCCGTTCGCCGCCTGGCTCACGCTGCGCGGGATCCAGACGCTGGCCCTGCGCATGGAACGCCACTGCGCCAACGCCCGCCTGCTCGCCACCCGGCTCGCCGAGCATCCGGCGGTCGCCGCCGTGCACTGGCCGGGGCTGCCGTCGCATCCCTCGTACGAGCTGGCGGCCAAGCTCCTGCCCGACTTCGGCGGCGTTTTCTCCTTCGACCTGGTCGGTGGCCGCGCCGCGGGGGAGAAGTTCATGAGCTCGATCCGGCTGGCGCTGCTGGCCCCCTCGCTGGGCGGTGTCGAGACGCTCGTCCTGCACCCGGCGTCCACGTCGCACCGCGCGCTCAGCGCCGAAGAGATGGCCCGGCACGGGATCGGCGAGGGCACCGTACGCATCGCCGTGGGCATCGAGCACCCCGAGGACCTGTGGGCGGACATCTCGCAGGCGTTGACAGAGTGATTAGGCATTTAGGAAACTTCCTAAATGCCTACGATGACGGTGACCTACGACGACGTGAAGACTGCGGCCGAGCGGATCGGCGGGCACGTGCTGCGTACGCCGGTGCTCGAGATCTCTCCCGGGCTGTTCCTCAAGCTGGAGCAGCTGCAGCACTCGGGGTCGTTCAAGGTGCGGGGGGCGTTCAACCGCATCCTGGCGGCCGGTGAGCTGCCGCCGAGCGGGGTGATCGCGGCCAGTGGCGGCAACCACGGACTCGCCGTCGCCTACGCCGCGAAGGCGCTGGGCGTCCGGGCGGAGATCTTCGTGCCGGAGGTGAGCAGCCCGGTGAAGGTGGCGGGGCTGCGGGCGCTGGGCGCGGAGGTCAACCAGGTCGGGGCCATCTACGCAGAGGCGGCCGAGGCGGCGGGCAAGCGGGCGGCGGAGACCGGGGCCCTTCAGGTGCACGCCTATGACCAGCCGGAGGTCGTGGCGGGACAGGGGACCACGGGGCTGGAGCTGATGGCGCAGACCGGCGGCGTGGACACGGTGGTGGTGGCCGTCGGCGGCGGCGGGTTCGCCGCGGGCGTCACGGTGGGCGCCGGCACCGCCGGCGGGAGCGGGCCGCGGATCGTCGCCGTCGAACCCCTGTTGTGCCCGACCCTGCACGAGGCGCTGCGGGCGGGCCACCCGGTGCCGGTGGAGGTGAGCGGTGTGGGCGCGGACGCGCTGGGCGCCAGCCGGCTGGGCGGCATCGCGTACGACGTCCTCTCCCGGGCGGACGTCCAGAGCGTGCTGGTGAGCGACGACGCGATCGTGGCCGCTCGCCGCGCCCTCTGGTCGGAGCACCGAATGGTCACCGAACACGCGGGCGCGGCCGCGTACGCCGCGCTGCTGTCGGGGGCGTACGTCCCGGCGGACGGCGAGCGGGTCGCGGTGGTGGTGTGCGGCTCGAACACCGACCCCGCCACGCTGGCCTGACCCGCCGATCCGGGCGCCCGGCACGCCGGGCACCCGGTCGTTCATCACGAGACTCAGTACTGCGTCGCGTCGTGTACGTCGAGCAGCGGCTCCTTGACGCCGTCGCCCGAGTCGTCGGTCCAGCCGGAGTTGCCGGTGGAGATCAGCTTGGTCCGTACGGCCAGTGCCCCGGCCCGGGTCGTCGGCTTGCGGGTGCCCGCGGTGAGGATGCCCGCCGCGCCCGCCACGTGCGGACTGGCCATCGAGGTGCCGCTGATCGTGTTGTAGCCGCCGCCCATCCACGTCGAGTAGATGCAGGTGCCGGGTGCGGTGATCTCGATCGTCGAGCCGAAGTTGGAGTAGAACGCCGAGGTGTCGTCCTGGTCGGTCTCGGAGCGGCACGACAGCGTGCTGCCGCCGGCGCCGCCAGCCAGTCCGTCGTTGTCGGTCAGCGCCGAGACGGTGACCACGTCAGGGTGGTTGGCCGGGAAGAACGTCGAGGCGTTCGCGTGGTTGTTGCCCGCCGCGACGACGACCACGATGCCGGCGTTGGTGGCGTTCGTGATCGCGGTGCTGATCGCGCTGCTCGTGCATCCGTTGCAGCCGAGGCTCAGGTTGATGACCTCGATGGTGGAGGCGCGGGCCACGACCCAGTTGAGGCCGGCGGCGATGCCCGCCAGGGTGCCGGAGCCGGCCGCGTTGAGCACCTTCACGCCGTGGATGCGGGCGGCCGGGGCCACGCCGACGGAGCCGATCGTGTTGTCACGCGCGCCGATGATGCCCGCGACGTGCGAGCCGTGGCCGTTGTCGTCGGTGCCCGAGTTGTTGACGCAGACGCCGGTCACGCAGTTGGCACGGGCCACCACGTTCAGGTCGGGATGGGTTTGGTCCACCCCGGTGTCCACGACGGCCACGTCCGTGTTGATCTGTACGTCGTCCACGCCGTCGATGTCCAGGTTCGGGTTGGCCGGGCCGAAGATCCGCCTGACGCCTGTCGGGATCGTCTGCGCGAACGCCGTGACGACGGCGTCCGGTTCGACGGTGAGCACGTTCGGGGTCTGCCTGAGCTTCTCGGCCGCCTCCGCGGTCAGGGTGGCGGTGTAGCCCTTGAAGGCGGACTCGTAGACGCCGATCAGGTGCCCGCCGTACTTGCCGACCTGCTCCTCGGCGGCGCTCGTGGCGGCGCGGACGTTGGGGTTGAGCTGGACGATGTAGGTGCTGGTCTCCGGCGCCGCGGCCGAGACGGGGAGGGGCGCGGCCGACAGAGCCAGCGCGCCGACGAGTGATGCGAGCATCAGGGTGCGTGGTCGCATGACAGGTGTGAGCCCTTCCTGGGGTATTGGACGGGGATCACTGAAACATGAGACAGAATCGGGCTCGCGGCCATACGTGGAGCACACGTAATGCGACTACGTAGGGCGATTTAGGTCGTGCCTAAGGTGAGCTGCCTGCGCGAGGTGAGACCCAGCTTGCGCAGCGCGTTGGCGATGTGCACCTCGACCGTGCGCGGCGACAGGAACAGGCTCTCGGCGATCTCCTTGTTGGTGAGGCCGTCGGCGGCCAGCCTGGCCACCTCCTCCTCCCGCGGTGACAGCGTGCCCTGGGGTTCGGCCGGGCCGGCGATCCTGCGGCGGAGCCGGCGACCCGCCGCCGGGGTGATCGTCTCGGAGACGGCCTGCCTGGTCAGCGGCTGGCGAAGGCCGTACCTGCCGGGTGTCCACTCGCGCAGCAGGCCGCACCGCACCGCCTCGGACAGGCCGCGTTCGCCCTGCTCGGGAGGTACGCCCGCGACGCCCGTCAGCACGTCCTCGCACACCGGATGCTCGACCTGTGACGCCGCCTGCACGATGTGGCGTGCCGCGCGCGGCAGCGCGGCCAGCTTCACCAGCACGGCGTCGCGCAGCGCGGGCGGCGTGCCCGGCTCCTGGCCGTCGGCCAGCATGCGGGTCAGCTCCTCGACGGCGCGCGGCACGCCCCCGGTGAGCGGCCACAGGTCGGCCGAGCCCGGCAGCAGGTGCTTGACCAGCAGCGCGGTCTCCTCGGCGGTGAGCGGGCCGAGCGCGATCTCGGCGTGGTCGATGCGCGGCGGCAGGTGCCCGAGCAGCTCGGTCACGGGGTGGCACAGGTCCTCCGCGCGGTACGTGACGACCAGGTTGACCCCGTCCGGCAGGCAGCGGGCCAGGAACGCCAGCAACTCCCTGGTGCCCGGATCGACCCAGTGCACGTCCTCGACCGCCAGCGTGATCGGCCGCAGCGAGCCCAGGAGCGACAGCACCGCCCTGAACAGCCGGTGCCGCTCCACCATCGCGTCCTGGAGCGGGGGAGGGGTGGGCGGCAGCAGGTGGCCGCACTCCGGCAGGAACGGGCGTAACGCCCCGGTGATCGGGTTGAGGTCGCGCATGGGCCGGACGTCACGTAACGCCTCCACGACCGGCCCGTACGGGAACCGCATGGGATGGCAGCTCCCGACGAGCATCGGGTGGCCGGTGAGCTCATGCAGCAGCCGGGTCTTGCCGACACCCGCCTCGCCCTCGATCAGGAGCACGAGAGGAGGACGGCTCAGTGCGTCTGCCAGTTGCCGGAGTTCGCGCTCTCGTCCCACGAAAGGCATGAGGCACCTCAGTCGGCCCGACTATAAGCTGTTGATAAAGTTTTCACCATTTGTCGAGATGTGTCCAGACTTATCCATACGTGTGGACGGCTTCCGGGAAGGCCCCCGAGACCACGTCGGCCGCGTAGGCGCGTACGGCGCGGTCCATCTCCGTGGCCAGATCCGCGTACTGCTTGACGAACCTGGCCGGGCGCTGGGTGAGCCCCATGAGGTCCTGCCAGACCAGCACCTGCGCGTCCGTGGCCGGGCCCGCTCCGATGCCGATCGTCGGGATGGCGATCGAGGTGGTCACCCGTTCGGCCAGCTCGGCGGGCACGCATTCGAGCACCACCGAGAAGGCGCCGGCCCGTTCGAGGTCCTTGGCGTCCGACATGAGCTCGTCGCCCGACTGCCCGCGGCCCTGGACGCGGTAGCCGCCGAGGACGTTCACCGACTGCGGGGTGAGGCCGAGGTGGGCCATGACCGGGATGCCCGCCGAGATCAGCAGCTCGACCTGTGGCAGGACGCGGCGGCCGCCCTCCAGCTTGACCGCGTGCGCGCCCGCCTCCTTCATGAAGCGCGAGGCCGTCTCCAGCGCCTGCTGGGGTGAGCCCTGGTAGGAGCCGAACGGCAGGTCGGCGACCACGAGGGCGCGCGCGGACCCGCGGACGACGGCGGCCGTCAGCGGCAGCAGGTCGTCGACCGTGACCGGCAGCGTGGAGTCGTAGCCGTAGACGACCATGGCCGCCGAGTCGCCGACCAGCAGGACCGGGATGCCCGCCTGGTCGAACACCCGGGCGGTCATCGCGTCGTAGGCGGTGATCATGGGCCACCGCTCTCCGCGCTCCTTGGCCGCGATCAGGTCGCGGACGGTGACCCGGCGCCCGGCGGCGCCGCCGTACAGCGTGGTGGAAGAGGACATGACAAACCCTCCGATGAAGCCTCGAGTCGCCCCAGTGGCGTACCCGGACCACTCCGATGATGGCACGCGCGGCAAACCGGTGGCGGAACTGTCGGTGCCGCTTGTCACAATGGGTCGGGAGGTAAGCAATAAACATGGCACTCGACCCTTACAAACAGCTGTTCCGGCTCCCCGGCGTGCGGACGTTACTCCTGGTGGGCCTGATCGCCCGCATCCCGACCACCGCGACGGGGATGGCGTTGACGTTGCACGTCGTCAACGGCCTGGAGCTCGGCTTCGGAAGGGCGGGGCTGGTCACCATGGCCAGCACGGTCGGCATGGCCATCGGGTCGCCGCTGACGGGCCGCTTCGTCGACAAGCACGGCCTGCGGCCGGTCCTGACCATCACCACCTGCGCGCAGGCCGCGTTCTGGGCGAGCGCGTGGGCGCTGCCCTACGCGGCGCTGGTCGTGGCGGCGGTGGTGGCCGGGTTGCTGGCGCTGCCGGTGTTCAGCGTGATCAGGCAGTGCCTGGCGGCCATCGTGCCGGTCGAGCACCGCAGGGCGGGCTTCTCGCTCGACTCGATGCTGGTCGAGCTCTCCTACATGGCCGGCCCGGCGCTGGCCGTGGCCGGGATGACGACGCTCGGCAGCGGGCCGACACTGACGATCATCGCGGTCGGCCTGACCGGCTCCGGTGTGGCGCTGGTCGTGCTCAATCCGCCGACCCGGTCGGCCGAGGAGTTGCGGGCGCCCGCGGCGCGGGTGCCGCGGCGGCGATGGTTCACGCCCGCCTTCGTCGCGCTGCTGGGCACGGTGGCCTCGGCCACGTTCGTGCTCACCGCGACCGAGCTCGCCCTGGTCGGCACCATGGAGCACACCGGGCAGACCGCGTGGATCGGGCTCGCGGTCGGCATCTGGTGCGTCTACTCGTTGCTGGGCGGCTTCGTGTACGGTGGGCTGTCGCGCGGCGCCTCGCCCCTGGCCCTCATCGCGGGCATGGGCCTGCTGACCACGCCGGCCGCGCTCGCCGGTGGCGACTGGCGGTGGCTCATCCTGGCCCTGCTGCCCGCCGGGGTGCTCTGCGCCCCCTCGCTGTCCTCCACCGTCGACACCGTCAGCCGCTGGGTGCCCGCCGGCGCCAGGGGTGAGGCGATGGGCTTCCACGGCACCGCCCTGCTGGTCGGTGGCGCGATCTCCGCGCCGATCGCCGGGGCGATCATCGACGCGCACGGGCCCGCCTGGGCGTTCGTGGTGGCCGGGCTCGCGGGCGTGGCGATGGTCCTGGTCGCGCTGCCGTTCTGGCGGCGGCGGCCACAGCCGGCGGCGGCTGACGACGCGCCGGTCGCGCCGACGGAGCCAGTCGTCGCCTCGAGTTAACCCTTACGAAACGAAACCGTTGCGTATCGGAATAAGCTTGCGATACGGTAGCGTTGCGAAACTCGTCCGTATCGAAATTAAGGTGCTTTCATGGAAGCGAACACAGGGCATCCACGCCGCTGGGGCATCCTCGGCGTGCTGGTGTTCAGCCTGCTGGCGGTCGTGCTCGACAACACGATCCTCAACGTGGCGATGAAGACCATCGCCGATCCCCATCTGGGTCTGGGCGCGACGCAGAGCGAGCTGGAGTGGGCGATCAACTCCTACACGCTGGTGTTCGCCGGGCTGCTGTTCACCTTCGGCGTGATCGGTGACCGCACGGGCCGCAAGCGGATGCTGTTCATCGGCATGTTGATGTTCGGCCTGGCCTCGCTGGCCAGCGCCTACGCCCAGGATCCGATGCAGCTGATCCTGGCCAGGGCGGCGATGGGCATCGGGGGCGCGGCCATCATGCCCGCGACCTTGGCCATCATCTCCAACGTCTTCCCGCCGAGTGAGCGGGGCAAGGCCATCGGCGTTTGGGCCGGTGGCGTCGGCTTGGCGGTGGCGATCGGCCCGATCACCGGCGGTCTGCTGATCGAGCACTTCTGGTGGGGCTCGGTCTTCCTGATCAACGTGCCGATCGTGATCGTCAGCATGATCCTCATCGGCACGATCGTGCCGGAGTCGCGTGACCCCAAGCCGTCGAAGCTCGACCCGATCGGCGTGCTGCTGTCCATCATCGGCCTGGTCGCCATCGTCTACGGCATCATCCGCGGCGGCGAGCTGGCCACCGTGGCCTCCGCCGAGGTGCTCACGCCCACGCTGTTCGGCGTGGCGGTGCTGGCGGCCTTCGTCTGGTGGGAGCGGCGTACCGACCACCCCGCCTTCGACGTGCGTAACTTCAGCAACGTCCGGTTCTCCTCCGCCATCGGCATGATGGGCGTCGTCTTCTTCGCGATGATGGGCGGGATGTTCTTCCTGACCTTCTACATGCAGATCGTGCTGGGCTTCAGCCCGATCCAGGCAGGCGCGCTGATGATCCCGTTCGCCGCGGCGCAGCTCATCTTCGCGCCGCTCAGCCAGCGGGTGAACCAGCGCTTCGGGGGCAAGGTCTCCTCCGCGGTCAGCATGCTGGTGGTCACGGCGGTGCTCACCAGCTACGCGTTCCTGGACCAGAACACGCCGATCGTGCTGATCGAGATCATCTTCTTCGTGCAGGGTGCGGCGATGGCCAACATCATGCCGCCGGCGACCACCGCCATCATGGAGGCGCTGCCCAGGGAGAAGGCCGGTGTCGGCTCGGCCATGAGCAACACCGTCCGCCAGATCGCCGGCGCGCTCGGCGTGGCCGTGCTCGGCTCGGTGCTGTCCTCCAGCTACCGGGGCGAGATCGCCCCCGCCCTGTCCGGCCTCCCGGCCGGTGCCCAGCACGCCGCCGGTGAGTCGATCATGGCGACGGTCGGCGTCGCGCACGCGCTCGGCCAGAAGGGGCAGGCGCTGCTCCAGCCCGCTTACGACGCCTTCCTCCACGGCATGCACATCACGGCCCTGGTCTCCGCGGCGATCGCGCTGCTGGGTGTGCTGGTGGTGCTGAAGTGGATGCCGGGCAAGGCCCGCCCGGTGCAGCAGGTGGAAAAGAAAGAACCAGCGGTAGTGTGAGATCGCGATGACGATCCAGGAATCCACGACGGCCCGTCCGGCGGGCCGTCCACGCAGCGAAAAAGCCGAGAAGGCGATCATCGACGCGACGCTCGACCTGATCGCCGAGGGCATGGGCGTGTCGGAGCTGACCATCGAGGCGATCGCGTCGAGGGCGGGCGTCGGCAAGACGACCATCTACCGGCGCTGGTCCAACAAGGAGGACCTGGTCGTCGACGCGCTGGCCACACTCAAGGCGCCGCTGCCGCCGCTGGCCGGAGAGTCGGTGCGCGACGACCTGATCATCCTGCTCGATGTGATGCGCAGCGAGGCGGGCCAGGCCCGCTCCCGGTGCGTGATGAACATCGCGATGAGCGATGCCGACCGCTACCCGCGGCTGATGGAGCGCTTCATGAAGCGCGCCGTCGAGCCGCGCAAGCAGGCCATGCGTAGCACGCTGGAGCGGGGTGTCGCCTCGGGCGAGCTGCGGCCGGACCTCGACGTCGATCTGGCGATGGCAATGCTGTCCGGGACCATGATGCACAACACCAAGTGGGCACCCGCCGGCGATCTGCCTGCCGACCTGGCCGAACGGATCGTCGACGCGGCCATGACCGGGATCGGGCCGCAAGGCTGAGACGCGGATGGCCGGGAGATTCTCCCGGCCATTTCGATCTTGACCCTAGGCAGAACATGAGTGGTGTTCTAGCGTCGCGGCCATGCCCCCCATGCGCAGGTTCGCCACCGTCGTCGCCCTGAGCTCGTCCCTGCTGCTCCTGCTCGCCGCCCCCGCGCTGGCCCACGAGGAGCGCCCGATCACGCTGCCCGACGGTTCGGGCAGCTTACCTGTCTTACGCAGGGCGGAGCCCGATCTGCTGGTCTGTAAGACAGACGCGGACGACTTCGCCCGAAGAATCGCAGCCTTCCCGGACCCCCTCAAGCAGCGCAACCTCTCCCTTTTCGCGAAATGCCAGAAATCAGGGGTGAGGGATCTGCAGGAGGCCGTCGACAAGGTCGACCGGCCGGGCATGACCATCGCCCTGCTCCCCGGCCTCTACCAGGAAGAGCCCAGCCAGGCCGCCCCGACCGGCGACTGCGCCCACCTCCCGGCCCGCTGGTCCACCTGGGGCTACCAGATCCTCTCCTTCGAACAGCAGCAACGCTGCCCGCACAACCAGAACCTGGTCGCCATCCTCGGCAAGAAGGACCTCCAGATCGAGGGCACCGGGGCGTCTCCCCTCGACGTGATCGTCGACGCCCAGTACCGCAAGCTGAACGCCATCCGCGCCGACCGTACCGACGGCGTCTACTTCAGGAACCTCACCGCCCAGCGCACGACGTTCAACTCCCTGTACATCCTGGAGACCGACGGCTTCGTCATCGACCAGGTGCTCACCCGCTGGAACGACGAGTACGGCTTCCTGACCTTCGCCAGCGACCACGGCCTCTACACCGACTGCGAGGCGTACGGCAACGGCGACGGCGGCCTCTATCCCGGCAGCGCGTCCAACATCAACGACGGCCGAGGGCACGAGGTCCCGCGCTACGCCATCGAGATCCGCCGCTGCAAGAGCCACGACAACGCGCTCGGCTACTCGGGCACCGCGGGCGACTCGATGTGGGTGCACGACAACGAGTTCTACGACAACATGGTCGGCGCCACGATGGACAGCCTCTGGCCCAGCCACCCCGGCCTGCCGCAGAACCACGCCAAGTTCGAGCGCAACGAGATCCACGACAACAACAAGGACTACTACGAGTACACGCGCAACGGCACCTGCGCCAAGCCGCCCGCGCAGCGCGGTTACGAGCAGGGCGTGGTCTGCTCCCAGACGGGCGCCCCGCCGGGCACCGGTGTCCTGGTCGCGGGCGGCAACTACAACGTCTTCCGGAACAACCAGATCTGGGGCCACAACCGCGCGGGCTTCGGGCTCTTCGGCGTCCCCGCGTTCATCAGGGGCGAGAACGACCTGGCCAAGCAGGCCGACACGTCCAACTACAACCGCTACGAGGGCAATGTCTTCGGAGTGAGCCCCACCGGCGAACGGCGGCCCAACGCCTTGGACGTCTGGTGGGACGGTCAGGGGACCGGCAACTGCTGGCAGGCCGGCGTGGGCAGGTCCTCGCCCGCGACGCTGCCGGTCTGCGCGGCCAAGGCGCCCGAACTGTCCGGTGGCTCCAGCCGCTGGCTGGCCGAGCCCGTGAAGCTCACCAAGCTCTACCTGTGCGCCGACTACAGCGCCGCGCAGGCGCGGCTGCCCGCGGGCTGCGACTGGTTCGGTGCCAGTGGCTTCGGCAAGGTGGAGACCCAGCTCGCCCTGGGCGGTTCGGTGGTGCTCGGGCTGATCGCGGCCCTGTTCTGCCGGCGGGCCGGCCAGGCCGTACGGCTACGCAAGGGCGATCCGTCGAGCAACGGCGTGGCCCCGGCGGTGGCGGCGCGCAGCGAGTACCGGCAGCGGCTGATCGTGGCCGGGAGCCTGTGCGGGTTCGTGGGGCTGGCACTCGACGTGCTGGCTGCCGCCGCCGAGAGCACGCTGCTGGCGGCGCTCGCGTTGCTGCTCATGGCGGCCTGGTGGCTCTGTCTTGGCGCGGCGCTGCGGCGGGGGCGGGCGGTTTTCGGGTGGTTCACGATCGTGCTGGGGTTGCTGGCCGGTGTGGATGCTTTCGACCGGGTGGTCTACCTGATCCCGGTGATTCCGCTGGGGCCCGGCTGGAGTCGCGGGCTGCTCACCGGGTTCTGGGTGCTCTGCGCGGTGGTCGTCCTCGCGCCCCGGCGCCGCCGTACGGCGGATGAGGCGCCGCTCCAGGCCGAGGTGCGCGCGTGAGGCGAGCAGCGGTCGTGGTGGTCTGCGCGCTTGTGGCGGGGTGCGGGCCGCTGTCGCAGACCCATCACGTGCCCGGCAACAGCCACGAGGTGTCCACGGGATCGCCCAGCGCGCGGCCGAATGCGGAGATCACCATCGCCGGGGGCAAGGTGAGCCCGCCGTCGGGGTGGCTGGAGGTGGCCAAGGGCCGGCCGGTGAGCATCACGGTGACCAGTGACGTCGCTGACGAGGTGCACGTGCACGGGTACGACATCGAGGCCGAGCTGCGGCCCGGCGTGCCGGTGACCGTGCGGTTCACCGCGGACCTGACCGGCGTGTTCGAGGTGGAGACGCACCGGAGCAAGCTCGTGCTCACGCAGGTGGCGGTGCGATGACCGGCGTGGCTCAGCTGGCGTTCGCGCAGGTGACCGGTGTGCTCGCGCATGGGGTTGGTGACCGTAGTGATCTGCCGATTCCGCTTTTCTACGCCTATGCCGGGGCGTTCGCGGCGCTTGTCGTGTCCTTTCTGGCGCTCGGGCTGCTCTGGGCGGACTCCCGGTTCCGGGGCGATCGGGCGGGGCGGGTGATCCCGTTGCGGTGGCCCGCCGGGCCGTTGCGGGTGTTCACGCTGCTGGCCGTGGCGTACACGCTGGGCTGGCTCGTGGCCGGGCCCGCCGACGGGAACGCCGGGCCGTACCTGGTGTATGTGCTCTTCTGGGTGGGTCTGGTGCCTGCTTCGCTGCTGTTCGGGCCGGTCTGGCGGGTGCTCAACCCGTTCCGGCTGCTGCCCGACCGGCCGCGCCGGCCGCTGCCGTTCCGGCTCGGTTACTGGCCCGCCGCCGTCGGCCTGCTCGCCTTCACCTGGATGGAGCTGGTCGCGCCCGAGCCCGCCGCACCGGCCACGCTGCTGGTCTTCTGCGTCCTGTACGGCACGGCGCAACTGGCCGGAACCCTGCTGTACGGCCACGCGTGGCTGTCCAGAGGCGACCCGTTCGAGGTGTACTCGACCCTCATCGGCCAGCTGTCGCCCCTCGGCAGACGGGCCGACGGGCGACTGGTGCTGCGTAACCCGTTCGACGGCCTCGACGCGCTCGAACCGGCCCCCGGCCTGGTGGCCACCGTCTGCGTGCTGCTCGGCGGCACCGGCTACGACGGCTTCTCCTCGGCCCCCGCCTGGGTGAACGCCCTGCAGTCCGGACCCCTTGGCCGGGCCGGGCTGGGCACGCTGGGCCTGCTGGTGGCCATCGCCGGGGTGGCGGTGTTGTACGGCGTCTGCCTGGGGCTGGCCGGGCTGATCGGCGGGACCAAGGGCTTGGCGCCCCGATTCGCCCACTCGCTGGTGCCGGTCGCGATCGGCTATCTGATCGCGCACTACTTCTCGCTGCTCGTCATCGAGGGCCAGCGCGCGATCATCCTGTCGCTCGGCCTCGACGCCACGGTGGACCAGAACGCCGTCAGCCCGGCCACGATCGCCACCGTCCAGGTGCTGGCCATCGTGATCGGGCACGTGGTGGGCGTGGTGGCCGCCCATGACCGGTCGGTCCGCCTGCTGCGGCCCGACCGGGCGGTGGCGGGGCAGATCCCGCTCTTCCTCCTGATGATCTGCTACACGATCGGCGGCTTGACCCTGCTCTTCGCCTGAAGGTCTGACGGGTCGAAGGGCCGTCGAGCTAGTCCGTGGCGGCGGTCACCGGACGGCCGAGGAAGGCGGCGAGCCGGTCGAGCGACGGAGCGTCGTCCGGCACCGGCGTCGGGACCCCGAACGGGCTCCGGTCGGGCGGGATGTCCCCGAGCTTGTCGCGGGTGAACGCCAATGCCTGCTCGACGAGATCGTCCGGGAACCGCACGGTCTGGCCCGTCGCGCGAGCGAGATCCCAGCCGTGCACGAGCCCTTCGACGATGCGCAACTGGAGCGCCACGATGCCGGGGACGGTGCCGATCGGCATGCTGACCTTCTTGTCCAGCACACCGGGCTCCTCGAACGCCGCCAGCATGTCGCGGCTGGAGTCACGGAAGGCGGCCAACGGATCGTCGCCGAGCACGTCGGTGACCGGCGGGCGCGGCGCGTTGCCCGGAGGGACCGCGCCGCGCAGGACGCCGGTGAACCGGCGGTTGCCGGCGACGAGGTGGTTGACCAGGTCGCGGACGCTCCACTCGGTGCACGGGGTGGGGGCGGCCCACTGCTCCTCCCGCACCTCTTCGATCAACCGCTCGGTGGCGTCGCAGATCTCACCGAGCCGTACGACAGGGGTGGGTGTCATCACACGTACCTCCTCAGGGGCCGATGCTAGATGACGGCACCGACGGTTTCGGCGGCCGGACGCCGGTGCCGATGGGCGTCGTCAGGTGGTCGTCTCGCGCCACCGGTTGGTGATCGGGAGGCGCCGGTCCCGGCCGAAGTTCTTCGGGGTGATCTTCGGGCCCGGCGGGTACTGACGGCGCTTGTACTCGGCCAGGTCGACCAGCCGGATGATGCGCGTCACCAGCTCCGGGTCGTGGCCGGCCGCGATGAGCTCCTGCGAGCCCATGTCCTTCTCGACGTAGTCGTCGAGCAGCCGGTCCAGCACCTCGTACGGCGGCAGCGAGTCGGTGTCGCGCTGGTCGGGCCGCAGCTCGGCGCTCGGCTCCTTGGTGATCGAGTTCTCCGGGATGGGCCGCTCGGCGTCGAGGCGGAAGGACGGGTCGCCGTGGGCGTTGCGCCAGCGGGACAGCTCCCACACCATCGTCTTCGGTACGTCCTTGATCGGCGCGAAGCCGCCCGCCGAGTCGCCGTACAGCGTGGAGTAGCCGGTCGCCAGCTCGCTCTTGTTGCCGGTCGTCAGCACCAGGTGGCCGTGCTCGTTCGACAGGCCCATGAGGATCATGCCGCGGACGCGGGCCTGGAGGTTCTCGGCGGCCAGCCCGGACAGGCTGATCTCCTTCTCGAAGGCGTCGACGATGTCGGCGATCGGCACCACCTGGGCATTGATGCCCTGCCTGCGCACGAGGTCCTCGGCGTCGCCGAGGGAGTGGTCGGAGGAGTAGCGCGAGGGCATCAGCACCACGTGCACCCGCTCGGGGCCGATCGCGTCGGAGGCGATGGTCGCGGTCAGCGCCGAGTCGATGCCGCCGGACAGGCCCAGGATCACCGACTGGAAGCCGTTCTTGGCCACGTAGTCGCGTACCGCGAGCACCAGCGCCGAGTAGACCTCCGCGTGCAGGTCGAGTCGCTCGGCCACCGGCGCGGGCAGCGGCTCGCGCGGCTCGACCGGCTCGGACGACAGCACCAGGCGGTCCACGGTGATCGTGGAGCCGTCGCCCGCGTCGTGGGGGAACGCCCCGGTTTCGGCGGTGGAGACCGGGAGGTCCAGGTCCACCACGAGCAGCTCCTCGCGGAACTGCCCGGCCCGCGCCACCAGCTCGCCCGCCGCGTCCACCACGATCGAGTCGCCGTCGAAGACCAGCTCGTCCTGCCCGCCGACCTGGTTCACGTAGACGAGCGCGCACCCGGCCTCACGCGCTCTGCGCGCGCACAGCTCCAGGCGTACGTCGTCCTTCTCCTTCTCGTACGGCGAGGCGTTCGGCACCACCAGCAGACCGGCTCCCGCCTGGCCCACCACGGCCACCGGGCCGCCGTCCTGCCACAGGTCCTCGCAGACCGCGATCGCCACGTCCACCCCGTGCAGCCGGAAGACGGGCAGCCGGTCGCCGCGCACGAAGTAGCGGTATTCGTCGAACACGCCGTAGTTGGGCAGGTGGTGCTTGGCCGTACGGATGACCACCTCGCCCTGGTAGAGCACGGCGGCGGCGTCGAGTGAGGCGCCCTTGGGCTGGCCGACGCGCGGCGCGAGCCCCGTGCGGTCGACGTAGCCGACGACCACGGGCAGGTCGCCCAGCCCTTCCTCGCGCAGCCGGAGCGCGACCTCACCGAGCGTCCTGATGCTGGCATCCACGAAGGACGTACGCAGCACCAGGTCCTCCACCGGATAGCCGGTGAGGAACATCTCGGTGAAGACGACCAGGTGCGCGCCGCGCTCGGCGGCGTCGCGCGTCCACGTCAGCAGCCGGTCGGCGTTGGCGGAGAGGTCGCCTACGGTTGGGTTTGTCTGTGCCAAGGCAATGCGCAGTTGGGCCACATGGTCAGCCTAGTACGACGGCGTTTTTATCGTCCAAGTGATGAAAAGTGCGTTCTGTCACAGGACCGGTTCGAGGGCGCGCCGCCTGATCGCCGGGCCGAGCGCCAGCATGGCCACCGCCGACAGCAGCCCGATGCCGCCCACCGTGAACCACAGGGCCTTGGGGCCGATGTCCAGCAGCGCCCCGCCGGCCAGCGGCGCGAGCACCGCGGCGGCCGACCACGCGAACCCGAACAGCCCCGAGTACCGCCCCCGCAGATGCGCGGGCGCCAGCGCGGCGACGAGGGTGCCCGCGATGCCGGCCGTGACGATCTCGCCCGCCGTCCAGACGGCGATGGTGACGCTCAGCCAGACCACGTCGGTGACGAAGGCGGTGAGCGCGAACCCGGCCCCCGTGACGGCCAGGCCGAGCGCGAACGTCCTGGCCGCGTCCAGCCGGCCGAACCAGTCGGACACCAGCGGCTGCACCACGACGATCAGCACCCCGTTCAGCGCCATCGCCACCCCGAACTCGCCGGTGGACAGCCCCGCCTGCTTGACCATCGCGACCGGCAGCATGGTGACCGTCTGCAGGTAGACCAGTGCCTGCCCCAGGACGACGAGGGTGAAGGCGACCATCACCCGGTCGCGCAGCACCACGCCGAACCCGCCCGCCGACGTCCTCTCGGGCGCCCGGGTCTCGGGGACCGCCCGCCAGACCAGTACGGCGAAGACCACGCTGCTGACGGCGTCGATCCAGAACAGCCAGCCGAACCCGAGCTGGGCCAGCCACCCGCCCGCCGTCATCCCGACCGCGTAGCCGAGGTTGATGGCCCAGAACAGCAGCCCGTACGCCCTGGGCCGCTCCACCGGCGAGACCAGGTCCGCCACCAGGGCGTTGGACGCCGGCCGGTAAACGTCGATCACCAGCCCGAGCGCGAACATCGAGCCGATGATCGCGGCCAGGGACGTGCTGTATCCCAGCGCCAGCATCGCGCCCGCGGTGGCGAGCATGCCGCCGGACAGCGTGGCCCGCCGCCCGATCCTGTCGGTCAGCCACCCGCCGAGCAGCTGCGAGATCAGCGACCCCGCGCCGTACACGGCCATCACGAGCCCCGCGCCCGCCACCGACACGCCTCTGGCCTGCGTCAGGTAGACGCCGGTGAACGGCATCACCATGGTGCCCAGGCGGTTCACCAGTGTGCCGCTCCACAGGGCCCAGAACGGCCGGGGCAGCCCGCCCACCTTGGATCTCAGGAACGACGGCTTCTCAACAACGGTGCTAGTCACGGATAAAGAGTGATATTTCGCCTTTGGTGGCGGCGAACGATTTAGGGCACACTAAAACGTATGCCGGTGACTTGGGTGATGCGGCCGGAGGACGTCGCGCGGATCAGGTTCGCGTTCTCCCCGATGTGGGAGCTGGTGGCCAGCCTGCGTACGCTGCAGGACCCGGCCAGGCAGTCGATCCACCTGC
This sequence comes from Nonomuraea guangzhouensis, assembly GCF_019396345.1. Classification (GTDB taxonomy): domain Bacteria; phylum Actinomycetota; class Actinomycetes; order Streptosporangiales; family Streptosporangiaceae; genus Nonomuraea; species Nonomuraea guangzhouensis. The sequence goes on from NZ_JAHKRM010000015.1 coordinate 47,623, forward strand.
CGTGGATCAAGTGCGTGCGCCCCCGGCTGGCGGGGCTGGACCTGACCGAGTTGTTCGCCCTCGTCCCGCCGAGCGGCTATCTGGCGGACTTCATCACCCCGCCGCCCGACACGCCGCTGCCGGACTTCGCGGCCGAGCTCGATCGCGTACGGCTGACCGCGCCGGAACGGGCCCGCGCGGAGGCGGCCATGGTACGCGGAGTGGACCCGGCAGTGATCGAACGGTTCATGGCCGATCCGGCGGCGGGCGTGGCCCGGGTGGCTGACGCGCTGCGGGCCTACTGGGAGACGTGCTTCGCCGAGTTCTGGCCCCGCGTGTACGGGCTGCTGGAGCGCGACGTGCTGCGCAGGTCACGGCAACTGGCCCAGGGAGGCGCCCGCGAGCTGTTCGCCGGGCTCGATCCGGCGGTGGCGTGGACGGGGGAGCGGCTGCACATCAACCGGCCCTGGTGCTCAAGCGGCGGGCTGCACGGCGACGGGCTGGTGCTGGTGCCGAGCGCGTTCTACTGGCCGTCGGTGGCCGTGATGTCGGCTCCGTACCAGTCGATGCTGGTCTATCCGGTGCTGGGCGTCGGAACGCTGTGGGAGGAGGGCCCGCCGCCCGCGCCGGAGGCGCTGGCGGCGCTCATCGGGCGCAGCCGGGCGCGGATCCTGCTCGCGCTGGCCGAGCCCAGCACGACCTCGGCGCTGGCCGGTCGCATGTCGCTCACGCCGGGCGCGGTCAGCCAGCACCTCAGCGTGCTCAGCGGCGGCGGGCTGACGATCGGGATGCGCGTCGGCAAGCAGGTCGTCTACCGCCGCACGACGGCGGGCGACACCCTGGCCGCGAGCACGCCCGCCCGGTAGCCGCCCGGTAGCCGTCAAGTGCGGGCGCGCCTGCCCCGTGGCTGCCAGGAGCCGCCGGGCGCGCGCGGCCGGTCGGCGTCAGGTGTAGCGGGTGGACTCCAGGAGCCAGTCGAGGTGGGCGCGCGGCGCGGCGAGGTAGGCGCACGCCACCTTGCTCACATCGCGCGCCAGCCTGGGCGTGAGCGTGTCGAGCGGCAGGCGCCGGGCGGCCTCGTGCATGTCCTGGCAGCGCTCGGCGATCCGGTCGAGCACCCAGGCCGTGGCCTCCGGCTGGTCCAGGCCGAGCTGGTGCATCACGACCACGACGAGATTGTGCCCGTCGCCCCGCTCCTTGGGCAGGGACGCCACGTCGTTGCACCAGGCGGTGACGTCGATGCAGGCGTCGACGAGCTGCTGCCACGGCTCGCAGCCGTGCACCCACGCGGGCACCTCCACCCGCAGGCACGGCTCGACCAGGTCATAGAGGTAGGGTCCGACGGTCCCCCTGCGGAGCACCGGATACTGCTCCAGGGTCGGGATGCGGCCGGTGGCGCGGTTCTCGGCCTCGACGCGGCAGGCGTCGTGCTGGCGCCGCAGGTTGGCCGCGAACCTGGTCCGCCACAGATCGCTCATCCGGGCGCTGGTCACCCGCCACAGGTCGGCGAAGGCGGCCTCCAGCGGATGGGCCGCCCCGCCCGCCAGCAGGCCCTGGAAGACCTCCAGCCGGCACGGCCCCTCGTCGAGCTCGTCGTCGAGATTGAACAGCCAGGTCAGCCACTGCGCGAACAGCGCCGCCGCGGCCGCGTCGAACTCGGCGAACGCGCGGCCCGCCATGCGGTGGAACCCCACACCGGGGTCGGCGCGGAGCTCCGTCCGCCGCGCCCAGTCGATGACCGCGGCCTCGATCGCGTACACGGCCGGATGCATGCGGCACGGCGCCGCCATGGCGGGCACCCGCTCGGTGAGCACCAGCAGCGTGGCGGCGGCGGGCGCCCCTCTGCGCGGTCCGGGCGCCAGCGGTTTCCACTGGAGCATGGACCGCAGCGCCGTCCGCACCGAGGTGATCACATCGGTACTCATAGGGGCCCAAAGAGCCAGTTGCCCGCGGCGCTCGGATCGTCGCTGACGTAGTACTGCCAGGCGGCCACGATCAGCTCGTCCACGGTCAGCGCGCCCCTGGCGGCCCGGTCGAGCCGGTCGAACGCCTCGTCCACGTCATCGTAGGCGGTGCCGAAGGCGCTCAGCAGCGTACGGAACTCACGGGGCCCGATCAGCCCGTCGCCGTCGTCGTCGCAGAGGTCGGCCACGGCCACCGTGGCGGGCCGGAACACCGTGTCGTAGTGGTCGCCCTCGATGAACGCCGCCGTCATGCCGGTACGGAACTCCTCCCGCGAGATCCGGGAGTCGGCGTCCCGGCCGAGCGCGCCGGACAGGGCCGACCAGATCCCGTCGAAGCCGTCGACGAGACTGCTGCCGATGACCGAGGTTGGGGACTCGCCGAATCCCACCAGTAGTCGTGCACCCAACCCCAGCAGGTCCTCACGCTCGATGACGCCCTCGCCGCCCGCGTCGATGTGGTCGAAAGCCCGATCAAACTTGTGATTGAGCAGGTCGATAGCCACCAATGCCTCCCCCGAGACTGACTGCGTGATCACGATAGGTCGGGCCGGGCTCTTTGTCAGCGAGGCTCGCACCGACGCCCCACGTAACGTGTGCGAAACACGGACACGGCATCCTGATAGAGAACTCAGTACTGTCTTCGCTAGGGGATGCTTTGGACCGCCAGCAGGAGTTCGTGCTCCGCACGCTCGAGGAACGCGACATCCGGTTCATCCGGCTCTGGTTCACCGACGTTCTCGGCTTCCTCAAGTCGGTGGCCATCGCCCCGGCCGAGCTCGAAGGCGCCTTCGCCGAGGGCATCGGGTTCGACGGCTCGGCCATCGAGGGCTTCGCCCGGGTCTACGAGGCCGACATGCTCGCCAAGCCGGATCCGGCGACGTTCCAGATCCTGCCGTGGCGCAGTGAGACGCCGGGGGCGGGCCGCATCTTCTGCGACATCCTCATGCCGGACGGCTCGCCGTCGCACGCCGACCCGCGCTGGGTGCTCAAGCGCACGCTCGCCAAGTGCGCCGACATGGGCTTCACCTTCTACACGCACCCGGAGATCGAGTTCTTCCTGCTGAAGAACCGGCCCGAGCCGGGCCAGCGCCCCGAGCCGATCGACTCCGGCGGCTACTTCGACCACACCCCGCACAGCTCGGGCCACGACTTCAGGCGCCAGGCGATCATGATGCTGGAGTCGATGGGCATCTCGGTCGAGTTCAGCCACCACGAGGGCGCGCCCGGCCAGCAGGAGATCGACCTGCGCTACGCCGACGCGCTCACCACGGCCGACAACATCATGACCTTCCGGCTGGTGATGAAGGAGGTCGCGCTGGAGCAGGGCATCTGGGCGTCCTTCATGCCCAAGCCGTTCACCGAGCACCCCGGCTCCGGCATGCACACCCACATGTCGCTGTTCGAGGGCGACCGCAACGCCTTCTACGAGGCCGGTGCCGACTACCAGCTCTCCAAGATCGGCCGCTCGTTCATCGCCGGGCTGCTCAAGCACGCCGCCGAGATCACCGCCATCACCAACCAGTGGGTCAACTCCTACAAGCGGCTCTGGGGCGGCGCGGAGGCCATCGCGGGCCAGGGCGGCGAGGCGCCGTCCTACGTCTGCTGGGGGCACAACAACCGGTCCGCGCTGGTGCGGGTGCCGATGTACAAGCCGCACAAGGGCGGCTCGACGCGCATCGAGTTCCGCTCGCTCGACTCGGCCTGCAACCCCTACCTGGCCTTCGCGCTGATCCTCGCGGCCGGGCTGAAGGGCATCGAGGAGGGCTACGAGCTCCCGGCCGCCGCCGAGGACAACGTGTGGACCCTCACCAGCGCCGAGCGTCGCGCCCTGGGCATCCAGCCGCTGCCGCAGTCGCTGGACGAGGCCATCGCGGTCATGGAGCGGAGCGAGCTGGTCGCCGAGACGCTGGGCGAGCACGTCTTCGACTTCTTCCTGCGCAACAAGCGCTCGGAGTGGCGCGACTTCCGCCGCCAGGTGACCGAGTTCGAGCTGGACCGCTACCTGCCTCGACAAGTCGCAGTCGGTGATCTACCTGGAGGCGGGCAACCTCGACGGCTACCAGGCC
>NZ_JAHKRM010000015.1:51641-328654 GCF_019396345.1 Nonomuraea guangzhouensis
GCGCCCTGCCACTGAGAGTCCTCTCAGTGGCAGGGCGCCTTGTCGTATATCAATGGATTCCCATGTGCGGCCCTTGGTTTTGGTGATTATTGGGAATTCCATTTAGCTGCACGCCGTCGACCCGCAAAAGTGAAAAAGGGCAAGGTTTTCTTTAGACATCCTTTGTGAATACATTTCATGGGCCTCGGGTATCGGGTCGATGTATCCCGAATTCCAACCTGGTGCGCCATATAGGCGCATGAAAGGACATTCCATGACCGCTACCGCAGAGGCCCAGCGGACCGAGACGACCGAGGGCGAAGGACGCCCTCTGGAAGCCCTGCTACTCGCCGCGCTTGCCGCACGCCGCGAACATGGCGAGGAGAGCGGTATCGACCACCCGCTGCTGCTCGCGATGCTGATGCGTCGCCGCGGGGAGGGCGAGGAAGAGAGTGGCATCGACCACCCGCTTCTGCTCGCCGCTCTCATGCGTCGGCGCAGGGGAGGCGAGGAGAGCGGTATCAATCACCCGCTGCTGCTCGCGATGCTGATGCGTCGTCGCAGGGAGGGCGAGGAAGAGAGTGGCATCGACCACCCGCTTCTGCTCGCCGCTCTCATGCGTCGGCGCAGGGGAGGCGAGGAGAGCGGTATCAATCACCCGCTGCTGCTCGCGATGCTGATGCGTCGCCGCGGGGAGGGCGAGGAAGAGAGTGGCATCGACCACCCGCTTCTGCTCGCCGCTCTCATGCGTCGGCGCAGGGGAGGCGAGGAGAGCGGTATCAATCACCCGCTGCTGCTCGCGATGCTGATGCGTCGTCGCAGGGAGGGCGAGGAAGAGAGTGGCATCGACCACCCGCTTCTGCTCGCCGCTCTCATGCGTCGGCGCAGGGGAGGCGAGGAGAGCGGTATCAATCACCCGCTGCTGCTCGCGATGCTGATGCGTCGCCGCGGGGAAAGCGAGGAGGAGGGCGGTATCGACCACCCGCTGCTGCTCGCCGCCCTCGCCAACCGATAGTGGCGCGATTCCGATCACCGGCAGACAGATCACATCGACCGCAGAGGAGCAACTCATGGCGTCAGGGGAAGCCGCCGATCCGACCGAGCATGACCCGGTGGAGTCGCTGATCGACAACGCCATTCGCGACATCCTCAACGAGGCCAGCCAGTCCACCAAGGTTCTCGCCCGCGGCGGGGACTCCATGGCCACCCTGATCGAAACGGCCCTTACTTCAGCACCGCGCGCGATGCTGAAGTCCTCGGCCATCGAAAGGGTCCTGCTCGCCCAGGTTCTGGCCTCGGCTCTGGCGGACGCTCTCGCGCCCGCACTGGCGGAGGCGCTGACTCCCGAGATCATGAAGGTCCTGGAGCAGTACACCACCAACGCCAAGGGCGGCGGCGCGAAGGCCCCGAGGACGACCACCGCCACAGCCAGGGGGACCAGCAGCAGAAAGAAGACGTGAGACGTCCTCAGCTCGGGTCGTGGGCACCAGACAGCTGGTGCCCACGACTATGTCTTCAACGTGGCGATCATTGGAACGCGTAGCACTCGACCTCGGACCGGCGGAAAGACAGGTGCCTGGCCACGGAGTCGCGCACGCAGGCGCGTTCGCCACTGCTCAGGTGCAACGTGCCGCACACGGTCACGCTGGAATAAGTCCGGCAATCCAGGTTGGGATCACGACTTCCCACGCGGTAGTTCGTCCTGACCGCTGTGCGGCACCTCGATCGTGCGTGCGAGGAGTCGGCATACCGGCATTGACCGATCAGGACCTCGTATTGGGATCTGCTCACCTCGTGCCGGTCGGCGCCATCCCAGGTGGAGGTCATTCCGAACATGGGGATCAGCGACAATCCGGCGGCGGCGATGATGATTTTCATGGCTTCCCTCCAACACACGTGAAGTACTGGCGGGGAGAAGTCGCAGTCCACATCAGCTACCCCTGCCAGGATACTTCAGTCGCGGGTCGTGGCCTCGTGGTGGCTGGCTGTCGCGGTCCTCAGACCGTGCGGTCGGTCCTGCGGGTGTTCCTGGCGGCTCGGTTCCACAGGGCGGGCCAGCCGCCGTGGCCGAGCCACGTGGGTGGGACGCGCAGGCCGCCGGTGGCGACGCGGTCCCAGAACGTGGTGAGGTCGGCGCCCAGTTCGGCGGCGGCCGGGAGCGCGCGGTGCCACGGGCCGTCTTCGTCGGAGAGGGTGGACGCGGGGAAGCCCGGCACGCTGGTGTGGGCGGGCTCGGTCACCGGGACCGTTTCGAGCGGCCAGATCGTGGTGGCGATGACGAGGGCGCAGAGGACGTCGGTGTCCGCGCCCCGGCCGATGGCCTGGGCCAGCACCGGGTCCGCCGCGCGCGCGAGCCGGCCGATGGCCGCCCTGATCCGGCGTACGACCAGCTCCGCCGTCCGTGCGGGAGCGATCGCCCGGTGCCGGGCCAGCCCGCGCAGCGAGCCGGGCAGCGGCGCGTCCACCAGCAGCAGGCCGAGCTGGTCGTAGCGGTCGCGGAGCCCGGGATCCAGCCGCTCGATCGCGCCGGCCAGCGGACGCACCCGCGTCGCCGCCCACACCTCGCCGAGCCGGGCCGCCGCCAGCGCGGTGCGGCAGGTCTCAGCGAGTCGTCCGGGCCGCATCCTCCGCAACGCGACCAGCACCTCGCCGCCCGGGCCACCACCACTGCCGTCGTCGGCGGCGTCCAGCGACTCCAGTACGCGGATCGCCCACACGGCCGACGGGGCGGCCATCGTCTGCGCGGCCAGGGTCGCCAGCGGTTCGGCCAGATCGCGGAAGGCCTGGTTCCGTGGGCGCCTGGCAGGCAGCCGTTCGCCGGGTATCCGGGGTGCGGGGGCCTGCTCCGGCAGGGCAGGCGGCGCGATTCCCGCCACGAACCGCAGCACCTGCTCGCCCACCCCAGGCTCCGGTTCGGTGTTGAACCTGGCCTTCATCTCGGCCACATGCCAGCGCCGCGTCGACAGCTGAAGCTCCACGTTGACGGCGATGACGCCGTCGCGGTCGCGCAGCGCCAGCAGCCCGCACTTCCCGGCCGTCGCCTCCTCCACGTAGATGGGGGAGGCGATGCAGTTGCCCATGTACGCCGACCATTCGGCGAGCGTGCGCGGGCCACGCGCCAGCTCGACGCGGAGCCCGGTGCCGGGGACCTCCTGGCCGTCCACGGCGGTCAGCGGCTCCGGCACCTGGAAGGCCCCGGTCAGCGCCTGCGCCAGGTCCACGTCGCCTATGAGCCCTTCGACCAGCTCTTTCCAGGTACGGCAGCGCCGGGGCGCCCGCGCGCCCAGCGCGACCAGTTGCGCGGCGCCCGCCACCGCCAGCGGCAGCGAGTCGAGGCGCGGATCCAGTGGGGCTGGCTCGCCGGGCGGCGGGTCGACGGTGACCTCCGGTGCCTCCGGGCCGAGGTGGGTGACGGTGGCGGCCTCGTGGCCGTGCAGGCGGGCGACCGCGTCGGCGAGCTCGCCGTACCAGAGCAGGTCACCGGCCTCTTCCACCGCGTACGGCACCGCGTCCGGCTGCGCCGCCAGCCGTCGCGCGAGCGACTCCCGCTGACCGGCGACTGGGATCTGCTCCCAGGATCGCGGCGGCCTGATGGCGGTGTAGCCGACCGCTTCGCGCCATTTGCGCAGGTCGGTGCAGGCCCACGGCCCTAATCGGCCACCGCCGGCCGCCAGCAGCTCGGGGACGGCCTCGAGGACGACGAGCCCGAACTCGCGGGCTCTGGCCAGCCGCTGCCTGACGTACTGCTCGGGCGGGTCGGCCCTTCTCGCCAGGTCGCGGACGTAACAGCCGGGCCGGGCGGGCAGGCCGCACAGACCGGGGACCCGGCGGGCGGCCCGGCCCGCCGCCTTATCGTCGAGCCGGGCGGCGGCGGCCACCAGCTGGTCGCGGCAGCGGGCCAGGCCGTCCGGCACGCCGTGCTCGGCCACCGCGACCGCGGTGCGGAGCAGCACGGTCGCGGCCAGCGCGTTGTCGAGCACCCGGTGCATCATGTGAGCCCAGTGCCAGGGCTGTGGGGTCCAGCGGGCGACCTGGGCCAGTGAGGGGTCCGGGCCCAGCTCCGTGCGGACCTCGTCGAGCAGCAGTTCGTCCTCGTGGCCGCGGTAGCGCCGGGTCAGCTCGGGCAGCCTGCTCTCGCGGGCCTGGGTGGCCATGATCCGCTGCTCACGCTCGAGCTCCGCCTGGTGCGCGGCTACCTGGTCCCACAGGTCGAGCAGCAGCTCCAGCCGCCTCGGGCCGGGGAAGGGGCTCAGCACGCGAGCCAGGTGGGCGGCCAGGGCGGACGGTGTGACGCGTCCCATCGGGTCCGGTCGCCCGGGAGGGGTGCTCAGCGCGAGGAGGCGTTCGAGCTGTTCGGGCCCGAGCAGGTCGCTGGCCGCCGAGGCGAGCTGGAGCGCCGGCCAGCGTCCGTCGATCACGGCCTGGCCGGCGGCCGCGGCCACCCGCTTGGTCGTGGCCGGTCCGAACAGGGCCACCAGGATGCCGGTCCGCTCCCCGAACCGGCTCATCCCCGCCACGCCCAGCGTCCTGAGCGCCGCCAGCACGGCATCCCGCCGGTCGCCCCCGGCTCCGTCGAGCCGCGCGGACCTGAAGCCCGGCCGCAGCTCGATCCCGGCCCCGGCGACCGCCACGCCGCCCGCCTCGATCAGGCGGGCCAGTTCGGCCGCCGAGCTCCGGGGATCGCCGCCGGCCGGGCCCACGACCACCGCGGACCCGGGGGAATCGCTCGCGGGACGGCCACGGACGTCCCACACCTCCTGGTCCCGCCCGGACACCACCCCAAAGGCCAATCGCACCACATCCCCATGGTTCTGGCCCGGTACGCGGTGAGGCAACCGGAATTCCGCAGCCGCCGGAGGTCAGAAGTACTTCGAGGTCAGGTCCGTCGTCGGCCAGGTGGTGATCCTGACGTTGTTCATCTGGCCGTCGATCACGTCGAAGTCCGGGGTTCCGGTCTCTTCGCGCCGGTTGAAGATCGCCGCATAGCTCCAGCCGTTCTGCAGCCGCGCCAGGTACGAGAACGTGCCCGGCATCGAGCCGTTGTGCCAGGTGTTGAGGTGCCCGGTCACCTGCCTGACCCACCAGCCGCCGCCGTACCAGGCGCCGGAGGAGTTGACGCCGATCTCCGGCTTGGCGACCAGCTTGGCGATCGACGCCGAGCTCAGCACCGTGCCCGGCCGGTCGAAGGCGAGCGTCCACCGGACGAGGTCCACGGCCGAGGCCAGCCAGCCGCCGTTGGCGTCCTGGTTGGGCATGTTGAAGCCGCCGTACGGGTACGGCACGACGGTGCCCGAGTCGTCCAAGACCGTCTTGTTGGTGTACTGGGACTGGTAGATCACCTCGCCGGACGCGGCCTCGGTCCGCAGGCTCCTGCCGAGCCGCATCCGCGTGATGCCGAGCGGCTTGAGCAGCTTCGTCTTGACGTACGTCTCGTACGACAGGCCCGACACCTTCTCGATGATCCGGCCCAGCAGCATGTAGCCGTAGTTGCTGTAGACCATCTTCGACCCGGGGGCGAAGTCGAGCTGCCGGCCGGTGGCGTACTTGATGATGTCGGCGTGGCTGATCGGCAGCGGCACGTCCAGCGCGGCCGAGATCGTGTGGTCCAGCCAGAGCTGGTCCTGCTTGGAGGTGTCACGGTCCCAGCCGCCCAGGTGCTGCATCAGCCTGAGCACGGTGACCTGGTTCATCCGGGTGTCGGCGGGGGTGAGGCCGAGCAGCGTGGTCACCTTGGCCGAAAGGCTCAGCTTGCCGTCCTGCACCAGCCGCATGATGGCGGCGGAGGTGATGTTCTTGCTCAGGCTGGCGATGCGGAACAGCGACGTCGGCGTCACGGTGGGCAGCGCCTGGGCACCGGTGTTGTAGCGATAGCCGCGGGCCAGGACGATCTTGCCGCTCTTCATGACCGCCAACTGGGCGCAGGAGATCTCGCGTTCCTTCACGAACGACTTGATCACATTGTCGAACCCGGCCAAGGACGCGGGAGCGGTCCCTGAGGTCTCCACCACCGGGACGGGCGCGGCGAGTGCCGGCCGAGCGGTCATCGCGGCGGCGGGTACGGCGACGGCCCCCGCCTTGAGCAGGCTCCTACGAGTGAGCATCGTCACTTCTGGCTCCTAGGTAACGTCCGTGCAAAGTAGGCGTCGTATCTTACGGACATGAAGAACCCGGCGCAGCCCGGGTCATCGCTGGGAAGTTTTGCTCGCCTCTGGGGTGTTATGAGGTGGGACGAAAGCTCCTGGAGGGCGTGAGGAAACTGATCGTCCGCTAAAATCGGTCCGTTCCAAAGAGACTTTTCGGATATTTCGCCATATAGGGCGATGTTGGAGGGTGTGGCATGACGACGGCTGCCCTGCAGACCGTGTTGACCGTTCCTGAGCGCTTCAGGGGACCGGCGGGAGTCGCCAACGGCGGCTGGATAGCCGGGACCATGGCGGAGGCGTTGGGCGGCCATCGATCAGCGGTCGAGGTCACGCTGCACGCGCCCACCCCTCTGGAGACCGACCTGTGCCTGGAGCACGTCGCCAACACGGTTTCCCTCCACGAGGGTGACAAGCTCCTGGTCGAGGCCATCCCGGTGGCCGAGGACCTGACGGCGCCCGCGTTCGTGCCGTTCAACGACGCCGCCCGCGCCGAGGCCGGGTTCGCCGGCTGGCGGGGCCACGCCTTCCCCGAGTGCTTCGCCTGCGGGCTGCGCGAGCCGGGTGACGGGCTGCGGATCTTCCCCGGCCCGGTGGAGGGGACCGACCTGGTGGCCGCCGGGTGGTTGGTGCCGTTCACAGTGGCCGAGGAGGACGGCGTGCCCGCCTCCGTCGTGGGCGCGGCGCTCGACTGCATCACCGGCTGGGCCCACTTCGGGCCCGGCGAGTCGGCGCTGCTCGGGCGGCTGGCCGTACAGATCCACCGGCGGCTGTACGCGGGCGGGGCCTACTCCGTCGTGGCCCGCGCGACCGGCCGCGAGGGGCGCAAGCTGTTCGGCGAGAGCGCGATCTACGAGGTGGACGGCACGCTGGTGGCCGCCGCCCGCGCCACCTGGATCGCTCCACGCGAAGCGTGAGAAAAGCGTGACGGCCCGGCACGGAATCGTGCCGGGCCGTCCGCGTTCTCAGCGGGAGGTGAGCCGGTCGGCGACGATCGAGGCGCAGCGGTCGTCGAACATGATCGTGTAGTGGTTGCAGTCCGGGATCACCTCGTCGGCGAGGCCGGGCAGGCGCGCGGTCCACGTGGCCGCCAGCGCGTCGGGCAGCATGCCGCTCTCCTGGTCGAGCAGCCCGCGCGGCGCCCTGATCAGCGAGAGCGGCGCCCGGATCGCGGCCAGCGCCGCGCCGATGCGCGCGGACTCGGTGAACAGCCAGCGCCCGTCCTCCCGCACCGCCTCACCGGCCACGCGCGAGCGCAGCGCGCCTTCGTCCCCGGTCAGGTCGTAGCGGACGTACGCCTCGACGTCGGCGGTCCAGCCGCGGCGGAAGGCCGGGTGTTCCTTGAAGAAGCCGACGTACGCCTCCGGTGACGGGAACGTCCGGCGCAGCCGCTCCACGGCCGGTCCCAGGCTGGCCTCCAGGACCGCGTCGGGATCGGCGCCCCCGGGCATGGGCAGCGGGAGCCCGCCGTCGACCAGCACCACCCGCGCGAAGTCGCGTTCGGCCGCGGCCAGCGCCGCGATGTAGGCGCCCATGGAGTGCCCGGTCAGCACGGTCTCCGGTCCAGCGCCGACGTGGTCGGCCACGCGCAGCACGTCCTCGGCGTGCCTGGCCAGTCCGTACGGGCCGGGCAGCGCCGCGCTGTGCCCACGGCCGCGCAGGTCCATCGCCACCAGAGACCAGTCCCCGGGCAGGAACCGCGCCACCGTGGCCCAGGCCATCAGCGAGGCGGTGATCCCGTGCACCGCGATGATCAGGCGCGATCCCGTACCGAACGTGGCCACCCGCATGCCATCGACCTCGTCGAGCCTCATAGCCGGATCTTACGGACAAACCTTCTGGTACGGCACTCCTGGCACGAAGCTTCGCCACTCGCCGGGGCTCAGCGACCGGCCGGCGCGGGCGCAGATCGCGGCCACCACCTTGCCCGGCTCGACCGGCTGCTCGCGCACGGTCCCCGTCTGGCCCAGTGTGATCACCTCCGAGCCGTCCGCGGTGAACACCGGGCCGTAAAGGTCGCCGCGGTCGTCGCCGTCGCCGAGCGTGCCCAGGTCCGCGGCGGCGGCCAGGTCGACGAGCCGTACCCGGTGGTCGTGCGTGACCAGCGCGACCACGTCCGCGCGGGGTGACCTGGCCGCGACGTCCTCGCCCGCGAGCGGGCCCAGGGCGACCTGGCGTACCCGCTGCCTGGTGGCGGTGTCGAACACGCTGACGCGACCGCGGGAGTCCACGACCGCCAGCGACCTGCCGTCGTGGGTGAAGAGCACGTCGGTGACGGTCGTGCCCTGGCCGGTGCCCCCGAACGGCTTGCCCAGCCGCCGGCCCGACGCCGCGTCGAACAGGTGCTGCTCGCCGGACCCCACCGCCAGCACCTTGCCGTCGGGGGAGAAGTCGGCGTCGTGCACCTCGCCCACCGTGGCCGACCACAACTGGCGCTTCGACTTCCAGTCCCAGACGCTCACCGCGTACCGGGTGGACACGTCCCCGTCGACGTAGCGCAGCCCGGTGACCAGTTTCGTGCCGTCGGGGCTGAAGGCCAGGAAGGAGGTCTCGTAGTCCGCCAGGTCACCGCTGGGCGCCGCCTTCGCGAGCGTGCGCCGCGTGCCGGTGTCGACAACCGTGAACCCGCTGATGCCGCCCACCGCGGCCAGCCGCCCGTCGGGGCTGATCGCCGCGGCCTCCGCCGGGTCGGAATCGGGCCTCTTCAGCACCGGGGCGCCGAGTGGCCCGCGCGGATCGGCGAGGGAGACCTGGTAGCCGTCCTCGGAGCTCAGGACCTGCCGCCCGCCGGGACCGAACTTCGCCCACGACCACGAGGGCGCCTGCTTCGGCGCGCGCACCGCGAGGTCGCTCAGGTCCACGGTGAAGACGCGGTCCTCGCTGAGATAGCGCAGCGTGTGGCCCTCGAAGCCGGCCTGAGGCAGCGGCACGGAGTCGTCCTCCGTGCCACTGGGCAGGGTCAGCGTGGTGAGCAGCCGGTCGTACGCCCGCCAGACCTGGATGTTCTGCCCGGTCACCGAGGCGAGCAGCCGCCCGTCGGCGCTGAAGGTCACCTCGCCGCCGTTCCAGATGTCGGTCTCGTTCCCGAGGGTCGCCGCCGGTCCGCCCGCGCGGTCCGTGATCCGCAGCTTTCCGCCCACCGGCCGCACGGTCGACTTGCCGTCGGGTGAGACGACCGGGCGCGCGGTGAGCGGGTCCTTCGTCCGGGTGCCGGTTCGTAGGTCCCAGGTGTATTCGTGCTGGTCGAGGCGGATCAGCGCGTAGCGGTCGGTTGTCCGGTACCGGACGCCGACCGATGTGCCCGTGTCGTCGCCCACGTCATGGCCGAACGTCCACGTCCCGGTGGACTTGCCGGTACGCAGGTCCCACACCCGCGCCCGCTTCCCGGTGACGACCAGCAGGTTCCGGCCGGTGGGGGAGAGGGCGGCGGTCAGGGGCCGCTCGCCCGCCAGGCCCAGCCGGGCGATGCCGCCGGTCCGTCCGCCGGTGCGTACGTCCCAGAGCCGCACCGCGTCGTCGCTCACGCTGGCCAGCGTCCGGCCGTCGCCGCTCAGCAGCCGCAGCGCGTCACCGGAGGCGACGGGATTCTTGAACACGGCCACCTCGCGCTGCGCCAGCGAAGCGGTCAGCGCGGCCCTGGTCTGCGGGGTCCGGTCCAGCCGCCAGGCGGCCACGCTCAGCAGCATCGCCGCCCTCGGGTCGCTCTTGCGCAGCGTGCCCGCGAACTGCGCCAGCCGCGCCGCCTCCGCCTGGTCACGCTGCGCGGCGATCCGGTCGGCCCGCTCGCCGGCGAGCGCGCTCTGCTGGACGGCCAGGCCGGTCGCCAGCAGCGAGATCACCAGCAGCGCCGCCAGGCTGAGGGAGACGAGCCTGGTCCGCCTGCTCCTGCGCCTGGACAGATCGGCGCCCGCGTCGAGGAAGTCGCGTTCGGCGGTGGACAGGGTGATGTTCCGGCGGGCCGTGGCCGCCCACCGCAGCGCGTTCTCCAGGCTGCTGCCCTGGAACAGGTCGCCGTCCCTGCGCCCGGCCCGATTCCACCGCTGCGCGGCGCTCAGGATCTCCCGGTGTACGGCCAGGCCGTCCCGGTTGGCGTCGACCCAGCGGCGAAAGCGCGGCCAGGCGAGTGGCAGGGCGGGGCGGGCCAGCCAGACCTCCTCGCCCTCCCTGGACAGCAGGTAGCCGAACACCTCCAGGATCCGGGTGACCGACGAGACCTCGGGCAGCGGCCGGCCCTCGACGAGCTCGGCCAGCTGCGCCCGCCGTACCGCGAGGCCGCCCTGCTCGCTCAGCGTGACCAGCCGGAGGAAGACCTCGGGCGCGAGCTCGCGCTCGTCCGGGGCGAGCAGCGCGTACGCCTCCTCGGCCAGGGTGCCCAGCGCGGGATCGTGGGCGGGGACGCCCGCCCGCGCGGCTTCCTTGCCGCCCGCGGCGAGCAGCAGGCCGGTGTCGAGGCCGCCCTCGGCGCTCACCAGGGCCAGCAGCAGCTCACGGGCGGACGGGCGCTCCAACGGGTCCTTGCTGAGCGCCGCGGCCACCAGCGGCCGCAGCGTCGCGGGCAGCACGCTCAGATCGGGACGGGCCGACAGCACCCGGTGCATGACCGCGCCCAGGTTCTCGGCCTCGAACGGGTCGGTGCCGCTGGCCGCGTACACCATGACCGCGCCCCAGGCGAACACGTCGGCGGGCGTCCCGGCCCGCTGCCCGCCAAACACCTCGGGCGCCATGTACGTGGGCGTGCCCGTCACCAGGCCCGTCGCGGTGAGCGACATCTCCGCGGTCCGCGCGATGCCGAAGTCGATCACCCGGGGGCCGTCCGGGCCGAGCAGCACGTTGTCGGGCTTCAGGTCGCGGTGGATCACCCCGGCGTCGTGGATGGCGGTCAGCGCGGTGGCCACGGCCGTGGCGAGCCGGTGCAGGTCGCCGCCGCCGAAGCGGCGTCCCTCCATGACGGTCTTACGCAGGCTGGGGCCCTGGACGTACTCGCTGACGATGTACGGCCTGGGCCCCTCCAGCTCGGCCTCCAGGACGCTCGCGGTGCAGAACCCGGCCACCCGCCGCGCCGCGGCCGCCTCCCTGGCCAGTTGCGCCGGCTGGTCGCCGTACAGCACCTTGATCGCCACGCGGCGGCCGTCCTCGGCGTAGCCCTCGTAGACCACACCCTGGCCGCCCGCGCCGAGCCGCCCGGCCAGCCAGTAACCGCCCAGCCGCTGAGGGTCTCCGTCGATCAGTTCGCTCACGGGCTGTTTGATGCGTGCGGTGTGGCAAAGGTTTTTGGGCGGATAAATTACTCCTTATGCGCATCACGGTCATTCAGCATGAGGCGGACGCACCGCTCGGCTATTTGGGCGGCTGGCTGGGGCCGGTCTGCGACGTCGTCCGCCCGTACTTGGGCGAGGAAATTCCCGAGCGGGCCGCCGACGGGCTGATCGTGCTCGGCGGGGAGTCGGCCGCGTGGGAGGACGAGCGCTGCCCGTGGCTGCCCGCCACCCGCGACCTGCTGGCCCGCTCCGTCGAGGAGGGGACGCCGACGCTGGCCGTCTGCCTCGGCGCGCAGCTGATGACCCTGGCCTGTGGCGGCACCGTGGAGCGGGGCGGCGCCGGGCTGGAGGTGGGCCTGTGCGAGGTGGTCGCGCTGCCCGCCGCGACCGACGATCCGCTGCTGTCGGGCGCCGGCACGGCCGTGGCCGTCCAGTACCACCAGGACGTGATGGCCCGCCTGCCCGAGGGAGCGGTGCCGCTGATGACCGGCTCGCGGTACCCGAACCAGGCCTACCGGCTCGGCGAGGCGGCCTGGGCGGTGCAGTTCCACCCGGAGGCCACGCCGGAGATCTTCGCCACGTGGACCACGGCCTCGGGCCTCGACTCGGCCCGCGAGCTCAACGCGGCGGTCGTCGCGGCCGAGGAAGCGCTGGTCGCCACCTGGCGGCCGATGGCGGAGGCGTTCGGGCGCGTGGTCCTGGATCTCGGCCGGGAGCCGATTCAGGGGATGCACTAGGTCGTACCCTGACGCGGTCGGTTCTTGAGCCGTCCTACGCTGCCTCATCGATCGAGGGGGGTAGGACGGTCATGAAACGACGCACGGCAGTGCGCGCGGCCCTGGCGGTGTGCGCGACGATCGGTCTGACCTTGGCGGGGCCGGTGGCGGACGCGGCGGCGCGGTCGGCCCCGCAGGTCGTCAGGGTCTCGGCCCAGACGGGCAAGGACTCCGCGAAAGCGAAATCGGCCCGCGCCCGCTGCCCGCACGGCACGCGGGTGATCAGCGGTGGCGCCTCCATCGAGGGAGGCACGGCGGGGCAGGCCCCGAACGCCACCGCCCAGGTGGTGCTCACCCGGCTGGAGCCGGTGGCCCATGGCTCCGGGCACTACTTCGAGGCCGCCGCGCACGAGGACGGCAACGGCTTCGGCGGTCAGTGGCGGCTGAAGGTGTACGCGGTGTGCGGGCGACTTCCCGGGCTCGTCTACCTCATGCAGCGCGGAACGCCGGGCTCCCCGCCCAGCGACGCGCAGACCGTCAACTGCCCGGCGGGCAAGGTCGCGCTGGGCACCGGCGGCCGGATCGACGGCGGCGACGGGAAGGTCTTCCTGACGGAGATCGGTCTCCAGGACGCCTTCACCTTCGCCAACGCCTACGAGGCCGAGGGCGGGTTCGCGGGAAGGTGGCGGGTGACGGCCTTCGCCGTCTGCGGTGACCAGCCGCCGGGCTACGCGGTGGAGATGCCCGCCCAGCTCCAGGGCAACTCCGCCAGCCCCAAGAGCTCCCTCGTCGCCTGCCCGAACCCCGCCCAGCGCATCGTGGGAACGGGCGTCGGCAACGGCGGCCAGCAGAACCAGGTCATCCCGACGGCCGTCTTCCCGTCGGCCGCGCTGAACGAGGCGACCACGAGGGCGGCCGAGGACGAGACCGGCCTGGCCGGCCCCTGGGACACGGACCAGTTCCTGGTCTGCGTCGATTAGGGCTACCGGCGGCGGGCGCGGCGCGGCGTGAGTGATCGGCGGTGGACGCGCTGTTTGGTGAGCGCGTGGGCGAGTGCGTGGACGCCGACCAGGACGAGCGGCAGGGCGGCCAGCCCGGCCAGGGCCGACCGGCCGCTCGCCGTCGGCACGCCGGCCGCCCTGAGCTGCCGCCACGCCCACATCGTGAACGGGATCACCACCACCGGCGCCGTCACCACACCAGGCGTGTAGCCACGCGCGACCGCCGACTGCGCCAGATGGCCCACCCCGTGCAGGCCGAACCCGGCCAGCACCGCCTGGAACACCGGGCTACGCCCTCCGGTGCGCGCCCCCATGGCCGACGCCCCGGCCATGACGCCGCCCATCAGCCCGATCGCCACGTTGACCTGCCGCTGCGACAGCTCCAGCCGCTGCCACGGAACACGCGGGTAGCGCCGCTCCAGCTCCGGCCGGGCCTCGCGGGTCCAGCGGGCCATCGTGGCCAGCTCCTCCGCGTCGTGCACCGCCCAGGCCGCGAGCAGCCCCCACGTCACCGCCGCCGGCACACCATCCATCCCAGAACCTCCCGATTCAAAATGCAACGCAACGTTGCGTTTAACTTTAGGCTCCGGAACCAGAGGGCTGTCAAGATGGGGGTGTGCCAAGGATCGAGTCCACCGCCGCCCGCCTGGCAAAGCTCGGCTTCGCCGACGGCGCACGGGCCGCGACCCTGGTACGTCAGTCGGGGACCGAGCTGGACGACCTGCTCAAAGGACTGGTAGCCGTGGCCGACCCCGATCTGGCGCTCGCCTCCCTGACCCGGCTCGCCGAGCGCGAGCCCACCGTGCTCGACACCCTGCGCGCGGACGAAGACCTCCAGGCCCGGGTGCTCGCGGTGCTCGGGGTGAGTGCCGCCTTGGGGGAGCATCTCGTACGCCATCCCGAACAGCTCGGGCTGCTGGCCGTGCCCGAGCTCGGAGACGCGCGGGCGGAGCTGCTGCGCGCGGTCGGCGCCGAGCCGGAGGAGGACGAGCCGCGCGCGTCGGAGCCCGACTCGCTGGTGAGGCTGCGGGTCGCCTATCGTGGGCGGCTGCTGCATCTGGCCGCGCGGGACCTCACCGGGCAGATCGGACTGCCCGACGTCACCGCCGAGCTGTCCGACCTCGCGGGCGCGGCGCTGGAGGCCGCGCTGGCCATCGCGCGGGCCGAGGTCGACGCCGGTGACGTACGGCTGGCGGTGGTCGGCATGGGCAAGCAGGGCGCCAGGGAGCTCAACTACATCAGCGACGTCGACGTGATCTTCGTGGCCGAGCCGCGCGAGGGCGCCGACGAGACCGCGGCCCTGCGCGGTGCCACCCGGCTGGCCCAGGCCATGATGCGGGCCTGCACCGCGACCACCCCGGAGGGCGCGCTGTGGGAGGTCGACGCCGGGCTGCGGCCGGAAGGCCGGGCGGGGCCGCTGGTACGCACGCTGGGCAGCCACCTGGCCTACTACCGGCGCTGGGCCAAGACCTGGGAGTTCCAGGCGCTGCTCAAGGCGCGGCCGGTGGCGGGCGACCTCGCGCTGGGCGCGGCCTACGTCGAGGCGGTCAACGAGTTCGTCTGGTCGGCGGCGACCCGGGACCACTTCGTCGAGGACGTGCAGGCCATGCGCCGCCGCGTCGAGTCCCACGTACGGGCCGAGGGCGAACGCCAGATCAAGCTGGGCCCCGGCGGGTTGCGTGACATCGAGTTCGCGGTGCAGTTGCTGCAGCTCGTACACGGGCGGCTCGATCCGCTGCTGCGGCGCAAGGCCACCCTGCCCGCCCTGGCCGCGCTCTCCCGGGGCGGCTACGTGGGCCGCGAGGACTCGCGCGGGCTGGCCGAGGCGTACACGTTCCTGCGCCAGGTGGAGCACCTGCTGCAACTGCACCGGCTGCGCCGTACGCACATCCTGCCGTCGGACCCCGGCGACCTGCGCAGGCTGGGCCGCGCGCTCGGCATGCACGCCGACCCGGTGGGGGAGTTCACCGCCAGGTGGCGGCGCCACGCGCGGGAGGCGCGGCGGCTGCACGAGAAGCTGTTCTACCGGCCGCTGTTGCAGGCGGTGGCCCGGCTGCCCGAGTCGGAGTCCCGGCTGTCCACCACGGCGGCGGCCGCCCGGCTGGAGGCGCTCGGCTACGTCGACCCCAACGGCGCCCTGCGCCACATCGCAGCCCTGACCACGGGCGTCTCGCGGCGGGCGGCGATCCAGCGGACGCTGCTGCCGGTCATGCTCGGCTGGTTCGCCGACGCGCCCGACCCGGACGCGGGGCTGCTCGGGTTCCGCCAGGTGAGCGACAAGCTCGGTGCCACGCCCTGGTATCTGCGGCTGTTGCGTGACGAGACGGCCGTGGCGGCGCGGATGGCGCGGATGCTCGGCACCAGCCGCTACGCGACCGGCCTGCTCCTGAACGCGCCCGACGCCGTCGGGCTGCTGGGCTCCGACGAGGGCTTGTCCCCGCGCCCGCCGGACGCGCTGCTGAAGGAGGCGTCGGCCGCCGTGTCGAGGCACGGGACCGACATGGAGTCGGCGGTGGCGGCCGTTCGCGCGCTGCGGCGGCGGGAGCTGTTCCGCACGGCCGTAGCCGACATTTCTGGACTTATGAGCATTGAGCACGTCGGGGTGGCGCTGTCGTCGCTGAACGACGTGACCATCCAGGCCGCGCTGGACGTGGCGATCGGCAAGGTCGAGGTCGAGCGGCGGGCGGAGCTGCCGACCAGGTTCGCGGTGATCGCGATGGGACGGCTCGGCGGCATGGAGTCCTCCTACGCCAGCGACGCCGACGTGATGTTCGTGCACTCGCCCGTGCCCGGCGCCACCGAACGCGAGGCCACCGACGCCGCGTACGCGGTCGCCAACGAGCTGCGCCGGCTGCTCGCCCTGCCCGCGCCCGACCCGCCGCTGCTCATCGACCCCGACCTGCGCCCCGAGGGCAGGCAGGGCCCGCTCGTCCGTACGCTGGCCTCCTACCGCGCCTACTACGCGCGCTGGTCGTCTCCGTGGGAGGCGCAGGCGCTGCTGCGGGCCCGCTTCTCCGCCGGTGACGCCGCGCTCGGCGCCGAGTTCATCTCCGTGATCGACCAGCTGCGCTACCCGCCTGACGGCCTGCCCGACGACGTCGTACGCGAGATCAGGCGGATCAAGGCCCGCATGGAGGCCGAACGGCTGCCGCGCGGCGCCGACCCCGCCCTGCACACCAAGCTGGGCCCCGGCGGCCTGTCGGACGTCGAGTGGGTGGCGCAGCTGCTGCAGCTCCGCTGCGCGGACCAGCATCCCGCGCTGCGGACCACCCGCACCTTGGAGGCGCTGCGGGCGGCCGAGGCGGAGGACCTGCTCACGAGTGCCGACGCGGCCGTGCTGGCGGAGGCCTGGCGCTTCGCCTCCCGCGTCAGGGACGCGGTCATGCTGGTCAAGGGCCGTCCCGGCGACAGCCTCCCGGCCGACGTCCGGGAGCGCAGGCTGATCGCCCGCATGCTCGGCTACCCTCCCGACGGCTCGGAGGACTTCCTCGACGACTACCGCCGGGTGACCCGCCGCGCCCGCCAGGTGGTCCACCGGGTCTTCTACGACTCCTGACCCCAGCTGTCACAGCTTGGCTACAAACCGTGCGGATGCTGCCTGGCGGGTGTATCAAGGCGCGGGGTGATCGATTGTGCTTTCCATTTACGTTGACCTGGCCTTAGGTCTGGTGCTCGCGTTCCTCATGCTTTCGCTGCTGGTGAGCGGGCTGAACGAGGCATTCGTACGGCTGCTCGGCATCCGTAGCAAGTTCCTGTGGGCCTACCTCCGCGACACCATGGACGGCAGCGACGCGCAGGGAAAGTCGTGGCTGCCCGCCAAGGTGGCGGACGTGTTCGCGTCGCTGCCGTTCGTCCGCGATCCACGGCCGGTCCACAGCGACCAGCCGGCCCCGGTCGAGGCGGCGCAGGCGCCCGAGCACGAGACCAAGGCCGAAGACGCCATGACGAAACTCCTCTACCAGCGGGTCCAGGAGATCGACCACCCGAAGAGGGGCCGCACCAGCATCGCCAACATCCCGCCGGAACGCTTCGCGGTGGCGCTGATGGAGATGGCGGCCGTCGAGAAGGACGGCGTCGAGGGGCTGCTGACCAAGCTCAAGGCGATGGGCAGCCCGCTGCACGGCCATCTCAAGGGCGTGTGGGACTCCGCGCAGCGCGACATGGACCGCTTCCGGCAGGGCGTGGAGACCTGGTTCGACGGCGAGATGCAGCGGCTGTCGATGCTCTACAAGCGCTACGTCAAGTGGGTCGTCGCCCTGCTCGGCTTCGTGGTGGTGCTGCTGTTCACGATGGACGGGCTCGAATACGGCAAGACCCTGCTGCGCGACAACGCCTTCCGCGCCTCGGTCACGGCCGTGTCCGAGGCGGGGCCCGACGCCTACAGCGAGCTCAAGGAGCAGTGCGCGCAGTCGAACCCGGTGCCCTGCATCACCGACACGCTGAGCCAGCCCGCGCTGGTCAAGGTGTTCGACCACGCGATCGTCAACATCGTGATCCCGGCCGAGGGCGAGCCGAGCGTCAACTGGAACGGCGGCACCTGGTGGGACCGCCTCACCACGCTCAGCCACTGGCCCGGCTATCTGCTGACGTTCGTGGCGCTGCTGTTCGGCGCGTCGTTCTGGTGGGACCTGCTCCGCCGCCTCACCGGCATCCGTGGTCGCCGTTAGATCTGGGTTAGTGTTGAACGGATGGAGACAGAACGGCTCATCATGCGCAGATGGCGCGACGAAGACAGGGAACCGTTCGCGGCGATGAACGCCGACGCCGAGGTGATGGAGCACTTCCCGGCCCTGCTGAGCAGGGAGCAGAGTGACGGCTTCGTCGACCGGATCGAGCAGGGCTTCGAGGCCCACGGCTATGGGCTCTGGGCGCTGGAGGTGCGCGAGAGCGGCCAGTTCATCGGGTTCACCGGGCTGGTGCTGCAGACGTTCGAGGCGCCGTTCACGCCGGCCGTCGAGGTGGGCTGGCGGTTGGCGAAGGCGGCCTGGGGGCACGGGTACGCGATCGAGGCCGCCAGGCGGGCCGTACGGTACGGGTTCGAGGAGGCGGGGCTGGACGAGATCGTCTCCATGACGACCGTGCGGAACACCCGTTCGCGCAAGGTCATGGAACGCCTGGGCATGACCCGCGACATAGCCGACGACTTCTACTTCCCGGGCATCGCGGAGGACAACCCGCTCCGCCCGCACGTCCTGTACCGGCTCAAGCGCGGTCAGGCTCTTTAGTCTCCACGACGCGGTAGCGGCCGCGTGTTTCGCCTGGCGTGAGGTTATTTAGGAATGATCGTTCTTGACCATTCGTTCCTAAACACGTATGGTCATCGCATGGGACGGCCGAGAGGGTTCGACGAAACCGAGGTGATCCGGGCGGCGGCGGCGCTGTTCGCGGACCGGGCCTACGACGGTGTCTCCGTCGACGACCTGGTCAACCACCTCGGCGTGCACCGCAACAGCCTGTACAAGACCTTCGGCAGCAAGCGGGGGCTGTACCTGGCCGCACTGCGCTGGCACGTGGAGCATCAGGTGCGTCCGCTGGTCTCGGCGGTCGGCGCGGCGGGCGACCTCGCCGAGGCGGTGCGCGGCACACTGGCCGCACACGACGACGGAGGCGCACTGGACCTGCTGCTGATGGCGGCGGCCGAACGTGCCCCCGTGGATCAGGAGGTCCGCGCCGAGGTCTGCGCCGCCTTGGACGCTCTCGACCAGGCCATCGGCACCGTTCTGACCGGCGCCGCACCCGACCGCGCCGACCGAGTCGGCGAGCCGTCGCCGGCGCTGGCCGGGGCGCTCACCGCGGCGCTGATCGGGCTCCGGCTACGCGCCAGAGCCACCACCGCCGCCACCGAATCCGACCGGGCGGCGGCGGCTCTGGTGCGGTGCCTCGCCCCGAACGACCTCACCATCTAAGGAGTACTGACATGGCACACTTGCACGTCGACGGTGACGCGCTGGTCGTGGAGATCGAAGGACTCGACAAGCTCTGGGCGCTGAAGAGCAGCCTGACGATCCCCCTGGCCAACATCCGCGGCGCGACCGCCGACCCCGGCATGATCAAAAGCCCCAAGGGCATCCGCGTACCCGGCACCCACATCCCCGGTGTGATCACCGCGGGCACCTTCCAGCTCGACGGCGAGCGCGTCTTCTGGGACGTCCACGACGCGGCCAAAGCCGTTGTCATCGAGTTGGCCGACGAACGCTACAGCCGCCTGGTCATCGAGGTCGACGACCCCCGCGCCACCGTCGACCTCGTGGAGAGCCACATCACCCGCGCATGAGCCGCCCGCCCTTGCCATCGACATGACCGAGCTGAGGATTCGGGAGCTGTCCTGTGCGGCTACTGGGCGGTCGTGCCATCGCGTGCCTCGATCACCGCGGCCATGAATTCTTGGAAACGCGCGAACTGCTGCTGATCCATCTTCAGCGACACCCCGTTGGCGATCCGGTCGTCGTACCTGGTGCCGATCGTGACCTTGAAGCCGTCCCCGTGTGGTTTCGCGTCCACTCCGAGGAACATCACGTGATATCGCCTGGCATCCGCCTGACAGTGGAAGACATCTAAGGTCCTGCCGTCATGCACCAGGATGTACTCGCCGATCGCGAACTCCGCTGCCATGGCTTCCCGTTCATGCCGCTTGATGTGCCGGGTGTCAGCGTCATCCCGGGGCACACGTCATAAAGGGAGACTCCTCTCCATTACACCGCAGGAACCGGTCGGCGGCGATGTCGGTTCCCGTGAAGCGTCCGATCAGTGCCAAGGCCGAGCTGACGCTCTCCTCCCGGTCCACCCGATCGTTGAGGACGAACGTGGCGCACGCCTCCGCCGCGCTGCACGGTCATGGCCAGCGCCTCTGGCAGCCGGCAAGCGTGGTGTATCTCCGTATGTGGAGGCGGCAGTCCGGCGGCAGATCGAGCGCGACAACCTGGCCGCTCTCATCAGAGCCAGTGAAGAGATCCACGGCCCGCTCACCGGGGCGGAGATCCAGGCAGCTCGGGAAGAGATGCTTGGACTCAGTACCCACGGTGAGGTGGCGTGAGCGGCACCTGGGTTCTGGACAGCGAAGCCCTCTCGCGGTATTTGCGAGCCGATCGCAAGATGACCGCCCGGCTTGCCGTCGCTCTCGAGGACGACATCCGTGTCGTCATCAGCGCTGTCACGATCGTCGAGGCCGATCATGACAGAGTCCATTCCGCCCGGCTGGCCTGGACGCTGTCCCGGCTCACCGTGGAACCGCTCACCAAGGACCTCGCCCAGCGGGCGTCAGGCTTGCTCGAATCCGCAGGGCTGCACGGTCACAAGTACGCCATTGACGCGATGGTCGCCGCGACGGCGATCACCACCGCCGACAAGCCCGCCCGGATCCTCACATCCGACCCGGACGATCTGGAAAAGCTCCTCGGGGAGCGTCTGGACCGCTCGAGTCAGCCGCGCGGCGCCGGAAACTCCAAGGTCAAGGTCGTTCCGGTCTGACCCGCTGCGCTCCCGGCCTCCACACAGGGCACCGCCCTGAGCGCCAACGCTGACGTCGCCGCGCGGATCGGTGAGAGTCGGGGAGTTGGTGGTCGTGCTCTGTTCCAGCACCCAGGACGCCTCCGTTGATCAGTGGCTCATTGCTCAGCGCGGGCGTCCGGCCTGATGTGACCGCGATCTACCGTCCCAAGCGTAGTCAGGCGCTCATCGCGTAGAGCACGTCGCGCAGGGTGGCCTCGCGGCTGCGCAGCCAGACCAGCCGCAGGGCCAGCGTCGGCGCGTCGTGGTCGAGCGGAACCGGTACGCCGGCGGCCGGCCCCGTCTCCTGGGGGACGTCGAGCGGGACTGGCGCACCGTCCGTCTCGGGCGTGAAGTTATGCGGGCCCGGCGCACCGTCCTTCTCAGAGGTGAAGTTGCGCGGGCCCGGCGCGAAATCCGTCTCGGGGGCGAGGTCGAGCGGGATCAGCGCGCCGGAGGCGAGGTCCGCTTCCAGGACGAAGTCGGGGAGCAGCGCCCTGCCGAAGCCCTGCCTGGTCCACTCGCGAGCCGTGGCGATGCTGGTCAGCTCTCTGCGCGGCACCCGAGCGCCGAACAGCTGGTCGGCCGCCAGCCGGATCGAGCAGCCGGGTGTGCTGACCAGCAGCGGCTCCCTGTCACCGTCCGGAGCCGCGACCAGCAGCAGCCTGACCTCGCCCACGTCCAGGAAGTCCAGGTCGGCCGGCGGGGTGAAGCCCAGGCCGCCGATCCGGGGACCGGAGTCGAGCAGGAGCGCCGCGTCCAGGCCGCCGCCGGCCACCTCGGACAGCAACGCCTGCCTGGTCAGCGAGCGTACATCCACGTCCAAGTCGGGGCGGCGTTCGGACAGGCGGCGGACGATGGCGGGCAGCTTGGCCGCGGCCAGCATCTCCAGCGCCCCGATCCGAACCCTGGGGCGCTCCCCGGTCACCGCGCGCCGTACCTCGTCCGCGTGGTCGAGCAGACCCTGCGCCCGCGTGAGCAGGGTGGCACCGGGGCCGGTCAGGCGCATGCCCTGGGGCGTGCGCTCGAAGAGCGCGACGCCGAGGCTGTCCTCCAGGCGGCGTACCTGTTCGGAGACCGAGGCGGGGGCGAGGCCGAGGGTGTTCGCGGCTGCGGTGACGGTGCCCGACCCTGCCACCGCCACGAAACCCCGCAACTGGCGCAAATCCACAGATATCAGCATACGGTTTTCCCGAATGCCCCCTGCGGTTGCGCCTGTTGAGGGGAAATATCGTCTTTTAGCAGGCTGATGGGCATGAAGATGTTCGGTTTCTCCCTGGCCTACTTCTTGGTGATCCTCGACACGACCGTGCTCACCATCGCGCTGCCCGATCTGCGTACCTCCCTGGGTGGCTCGCTGGCCGGGCAGCAGTGGGCGGTGAACGCCTACACCGTCGCGTTCGCCGCGTCGCTGCTCACCGGGGGAGCGGTCGCCGACCGGTACGGCGCGGCCCGGATCTTCAAGATCGGTGTGCTGGCCTTCGGTGTGATCTCGCTGCTGAGCGCGGCGGCGCCCCATCTCGGCGTACTGATCGCGTTGCGCGCCCTGCTCGGCGTGGCGGGCGCGCTCTGCACGGGCGGCTCGCTCGGCCTCCTGCCCGAACTCTTCCCCGACCCGGCCGCCCGCGCCCGCGCCACCGGCCTGTGGGCCGCCATCACCGGCATCGCCCTGGTCGCGGGCCCGCTGCTCGGCGGCCTGCTGGTCGACTCGTACGGCTGGCGGGCCGTCTTCCTCCTCAACCCTCCCCTCGCCCTGATCAGCCTGCTGGCCATGCGAAAGGTCCGTTCAGCGCGTGGGCACCGCCTCATCGACTGGGGGGTGCAGGCGCTGGCCTGCGTACTCCTCGGCCTGCTCGCCGAAGCCCTGATCGACTCGTCATGGATCGCCGGCCTGTCGGCCTTGGGCGCCCTGGCCGCGCTGGTGTTCGTGGAGCGTCGTAGCCACGCCCCTGTCCTGCCCGGTGGCCTGCTCGCGGTGACCTGGCCGGAGCTGCTGGCGGGCGTGGTGGCGAACTTCGCCTTCTCCGGTGCCCTGTTCGTCCTGACCCTGCTCCTGCAGGACACCCGCCACCTGACCCCGCTGGCCACCGGGCTGGCCTTCCTGCCGCTCACCCTCCCGATGACGGTGAACCCGCTGCTCACCGGCCGCCTGGTGGCCCGCTACGGCCCCCGCCCACCGATCCTGGGCGGCCTCGCCCTGCTCGCGATCGGCCTGGCCGGCGTCTCGTTCACCGATCTCTTGGCGCCGTGGCTGGTCGTGATGGGCTTCGGGCTGTCGTTCGTGCTGCCCGCGCTGATGGCGGGCGTGGTCACCAGCGCACCGCCCGGCACAGCCGGTACGGCCGGCGGCGTCCTCAACGCCTCCCGCCAGGTCGGCGCCACCCTCGGTGTGGCCGTACTCGGCGGCCTGTCCCACCCTCTGCCGGTGGCCGCCACCGTGACCGCACTGACCTGCGCCTGCTACGGCCTCGCGGCCCGCGCTCGACGGACGGTGCCGGCCGTGGACTCACCCGGGGCGGTTGGACTCGCCACCAGGAAGTAATCGCGTGATACCCCGGAGCCGCCATGGGCCGCTCCGGGGGCCGACCGCGTGCCTCGCTAGCCGTCTGAGCGGTTTCTAGCCGAGACACCAGACACCAGAGCCTCTTCCACTCGCTCAGCAGGGGGTGAAGAAGTATTTCTGCGTGCCCTCCAGAATCCCCCACTGGCCGGGAGGCTGACTGCACCCGGACCAGCGCTGTCCGACGACCTGGTCTCCGCTGTAGTAGCTGATGACGAGGAGGTTGTCGCCCCCTGGCGGGGGAGGAGGAATGGCGAGAGCCGGGGTCGAGCCGAGAGCGAGCGCGCCGGCAGCCAAAACCGCCGCTAAAACTCCTCGCTTGATGTTCATGGACGTTCCTCCAGTCCAGCGGGCTTCCAGGCCAGAGCGAATGCCAAGGCCATTTGCGTGATCTGACATCACGGTAACCGCGTTTGATCAACGGAACCAGCGGCAGTCGATCATTAATCTTCGGCGTGGGA
The DNA here is from genome assembly GCF_019396345.1 of Nonomuraea guangzhouensis. Lineage (GTDB taxonomy): Bacteria > Actinomycetota > Actinomycetes > Streptosporangiales > Streptosporangiaceae > Nonomuraea > Nonomuraea guangzhouensis. Next base: position 75,242 of record NZ_JAHKRM010000015.1, read on the forward strand.
GCACCGCGTCGGTCACGGCAGGTCCGCCCAGGTGATGAGGCCGTGCCGGTGCGCGTAGACGGCTGCCTGAACGCGGGTTCGCAGGCCGAGCTTGGCCAGGATCCGCTCGATGTGGACCTTGACCGTGCCGGGCGACATGACCAGCGCCTGGGCGATCTCGGCGTTGCTGTTCCCGGCGGCCAGGTGCCGCAGAACGTCGGTCTCGCGTGGCGTCAGCGCGCTATCGACGGGCTCCGGGGGCTCGATCTTGTTGCGGATGCCGTCGAGGCCCGCCATGAGCATGGCCGAGAAGGCGAAGTAGGGGCTGCACGACGGGTCCGGCACGCGGAACTCGATGCGCTTGGCCTTCGGGTTGGACCCCATGATCGGGATGCGGACGCAGGCCGAGCGGTTGCGGCCGAGCTGCCACCGATGACGAGGGGCTGCTTCAGCCCGATGCCTTCTGTGTCCGGCGGAAGGCGCCGGGGGTGGTGTGGGTGTGGCGGGCGAAAAACTTGCCGAAGTTGGTGGGGTCGATGAAGCCGAGGCGCCGGCCGATGTCGGCGACGGGGACCTCGGTGTAGGCGAGCAGGCGTTTGGCCTCCAGGATGACGCGGGCGTCGATGAGGTGTTTGGCAGGGTGGCCGGCGGCGGCGATGCACGCGCGTGTGAGGTGTTTGACGGTATAGCCCAGGCGGGCGGCGTAGTGCTCGGCGGAGCGGGTGATGGCGTAGGAGCGTTCGAGCTCGGCCTGGAACCGGCCGAAGAGTTCGGCGGTGGCGGAGTCGACGCGGCGGTCGTCCTCGGTTGGCAGCCGATCGATCCGCAGGAGCAGGACGGCCAGCAGGTGGCGGAGCAGGGCGACGGGCATCGCGTGTGCGAACGCGGCGCGTTCGGCGGCGATCTGGTCGATCGTGGTGGAGATAGCGGTGAGGTCGGGTCTGGCCGGGGCCCAGCGGGAAGCGGCGAGCCAGTTGGTGAGCCGCGGCTCTGCGCTGCCGAGATCGGGTGGGAAGTCGGCGGTGAACAGGACCACCTTGCCGTCGAGGCTGCCGGGTTGGTGGAAGCGGTGGGCTTGTCCCGGCCGTACCCACAGCAGGATGCCAGGCCAGCAGGGGTGGGAAGCGAAGTCGATCTCGTGTCGGCCTTCGCCCGTGGTGATCAGGATGAGGATGTGGAAGTCGGCGCGGTGAGGTGCGGCCAGGGCGTGGGCGGGGATCCGGCCGGTGATGTCGGCCATGGTGACGACCTCGATCCCGACTGAGCGGCCGTCAGCTGGCCGGTACCCGATCTGCGGCACACCAACTTGTCGCCGATTGACCATCATGGATCCCTTATTCACCAGGCTGATCGCTGTTCCCATTATCGCAAGCGCGGCATGGTGGCCTGAATGACCATGCCGGACGCCACGCGCGCCGCGCCGGCGTCTGCTTGAACGAGCCGTTCCGCCCCGGCTGCCGGGCCCGGTGAGCATCCGGGCCTGGCCCGCAGCGCGCCATATCCGGCGCCCGACCCGCAAGGAGCACCATGAGCGACCCGGAGACGAACAAGGCCACCGCCCAGGCGTTCTACGACCTGATGTTCAACCACAACCGACCCGCCGAGGCCATCGACCGGTACGCGGGCGACACCTACATCCAGCACAACCCGGACGTCGCCGACGGCAAGAAGGCGTTCATTGAGTACTTCGACCGCATGGCCGCCGAATACCCCGGCAAGCATGTCGAGTTCAAACGCGCGTTCGCCGAAGGCGACCACGTCATCCTGCACTGCCACCAGACCTGGCCGGACGAGGAGTACGCGGGAATGGACATCTTCCGCTTCGACTCCAACGGCAAGATCGTCGAACACTGGGACGTCCTTCAGACCATCCCCTCCACCTCCAAGAACGACAACACCATGTTCTGAGGAGGTTGACGCCGCCCTGCCTCGCTGCTTGTAGCGGAAGGGCTGTTGCCTGTTACCAGGCGACCGGCAGTTCATGGACGCCGTAGGCGGACATGTCGTGCCGGAACTTGACTTCTTCCAGCGACACGGCCAGGCGGAGCCCCGGCAGCCTACGCAGCAGTGCGGGCAGTGCGACCTGTAGTTCCACGCGCGCCAGGTTCTGCCCCAGGCACTGGTGGATGCCGTAGCCGAAGGCCAGATGCCCGCGAGTGTTGCGGTCGATGTCCACGTTGTCGGGCTGGTCGAGGAACGCCGTGTCCCGATTGGCGGCGGGCAGGTTGACGGTCACCGCTTCTCCGGCCCGGACGAACTGCCCGCCGATGGTGAGGTCCTCGGTTGCCACCCGCACGATCATGTCCTGGGCGATGGACAGATAGCGCAGCAGTTCCTCGACGGCGTTCGCCACCACGGCGGGGTCGTCGGTGTCGCGGATCCGGGCGGCCTGATCCGGATTCTGCAGCAGCGCCAGCGTGCCCAGGCCGATCATGTTGGCCGTGGTCTCGTGCCCGGCGAACAGCAGGATCATGCCGTTCATGGCGGCTTCTTCGCGGCTGAGCTCGCCCTTGGCGACCCGCTCGGTGAGCAGGCGGCTGATGAGGTCGTCTCCCGGCTCGCGTTCCTTGCGCTTCACCAGGCTCAGCAGGTAGCCGAACAGCGCCCCGCTCGCCTCCGCCTTCTCCTGCGGCGAGGCGTTCGCGTGGTTCATGGTGGCGCTGTGCTGCTGGAAGAACTCGTGGTCGTCGTAAGGAACTCCGAGCAGGAGTGAGATCACCAAGGATGGGATGGGCAGTGCGTATTCGCGAACGAGGTCCGCCGGTTGCCCCTTGCTGATCATCTCGTCGAGGAATCTCTCGACCACTTCGTGGATCTCTGGACGCATCGCCTCGACTCGCTTGACCGTGAAGTCGGCGGTGAGCATGCGGCGCAGCCGGGCATGGTCAGGGTCGTCCATTCGCGGGAACGCCGGGACCTGCGTGTGAGGGAGCACGGACGGGTAGCGCTGGGCGTCGGCGCTGAGGCGCGGGTCGCTCAATACCGCGCGTACGTCCTCATACCGGGTCACCGCCCAGGCGGTGTGGCCGTTCCACAGCCGGACGTGCCGCAGGCCTTCGGCTTGGCGCCAGTCGGCGTATTCGGCGGGCGGGTCCAAGGGGCAGCGCTGGGAGCGTACGCCGGGGAAGACGGGAAGGTCGGCGTTGTCGTTGGTGTCGGTCGTGATGCTCATGGAAAACTCCTGGAGGTGTCGTGTGCGGGCGTCGCGACGACGCCACGATGCGAGTTACGCGGCTGTCGTGTCGGCGATGGCGGCGGCCCATGGGTTCGGGCCGCGATGAGGGCGCGTTAGGTGTCCCGCCCGGCGCAGCGCCTCTGCGGCGGTCAGCCCACCTGCCGAAGTGCCGACGATCACGATCCGGTTCACTACTCGGCCAGATAGATGGCGGCGGCCGGGCAGACCGCGGCCGACTCGCGGACGGCGTCGTGCAGGTGTGGCGCGGGCGTCTCCGCCAGCAGTATCACGATGCCGTCCTCCTCACGCTGGTCGAACACCTCGGGCGCGATCAGCACGCACTGCCCGGAGCCCACGCATTTGGGGACGTCGACGTTCACCTTCACCTGGTCCTCCTCCCTCCGAGCGCATCGCCAATGGCCCGGAAACCCGTATGCGGCGCCCGCACCAGGCCGGTCCGGCACGCCGGTACGACATCCCGAAATCGGGAGTCAACTCTCACATAATGCTGTCACGATAGCAGAGAAATTGAGAGTTGTATCTCGGTTGCTATCCTGAGGTGGTGACCACCGAAGCCCCCAAACCGTTGCGCGCCGACGCGGCACGCAACTTCGACAGGATCGTGCGAGCCGCGCGAGAGATCTACGCCGAACGCGGTCCCGATGCGCAACTCGATGAAATCGCCCGCCACGCCGGCGTCGGCAATGCGACGCTCTACCGCCATTTCCCCGACAAGACGGTCCTGGTCCGCGCAGCCGTCGACCAAGCCTTCGACGAAGAGATCGCCCCCGCCATCGAGCAGGCGCTGAGCGATGACGATCCCAGACGCGGCCTGGTCACCGTGCTCGAGGCGACGCTGTCGATGGCGGCCCGCGAACACAGCACTCTGGCCGCCGCCAGGAACGCGGGCGCCATGACCGCCGAGGCCGGCAGCCGCTCCTTCGAGTCGCTGATCCTGCTGGCCCGCCGGGCCCAGCAGGCCGGGCTCATCCGCGCCGATCTCGTCCCCGACGACATGCCCCGAATCGTGGTCATGCTCGTGAGCCTGCTGTGGACCATGGACCCCCACAGTGACGGCCGGCAACGCTACCTCGCACTCGTCCTCGACGCCCTTTCACCTGACGCGGCCAGTCCGCTGCCAGCCGCGGCCCCCCCGCTGCGGCTACCGGGCCACTGGCCCCTGTAACCACGCCGTCGTAGAGCTCGAACCCATGCGGGCGCAGCCGTATCCCTGCGGATCGGCAGCGGAACTGTTTTGGGCAGGGCGAAGAGGCTTCTCTTTAGGAATGCGGGATTCAGGTCTTTTGGAGTCTGTTGGTGAGCGGCCACAGGACCAGCGGGATCACGGCCGCCGCCGAAAGCGCACGGGGTTGAGCCGTTCCAGCATCATCAGGAAGGCCAGCGAGACGAAGTCTCGCTGTTCGGCACTGTCCAGCGGTCCCAGAGCGCCGTCCGCGGTCAGTACCGGCTCAGGCAGCAACGAACCGACATAGCTCTCCCGACGAGCACGCGCCGACGTCAACCGGTTCACGCACAGGTTGGTTGCCACCTTGGCCAGCCAGGCCCACGGCGATTCGACAGCCGACCGGTGGTGCCAGCGAAGGAAGGTGTCCTGGACCACGTCCTCGGCCTCCTCAGCCGAACCCAGCATCCGATAGGCCAGCCCGAACAGCGTCAAGCGATGCCGCTCGAACTCCTCAACCGCGTCGCCTGTAACGCCCGCCAGCCTTCCAGTCCACCGAGCCGGGCCGATATTGGCCCTCTGTACGGCCGAGATCGATGCCAGGGTGCAGCATCGCCTGAATGCGGGGGCCCAGGTCACGGCCGTGGGACGGGATTGTCGAGCTCTCCGTTAGGGGTAAGGAGGGGATCCATGGCGTGTTCTTCACTGGGGTGGCCTCTGTAGCCGTCTGGCTGCCCGGCGACCAGCCCTAAGGGCCGGAGTTGGCCGCACTCTCAATGCGCGCTTGACGTCCGGCCCCTGAACGTCCTGACTCCGGCCCGCTGCACGGCCGCGCGTACGAGCCCAAAGATCGCGCCCTGCGCGGTCGCGGCCACCAAGACCTCCGTTAGGCCCGCTCCAGGTCGTTGGGCTCCGGAGCCTCGCCCTCCCCTGCGGCGACCTGCCACACCCGCTTGAACAGCGCCACTGCCAGCGCGCCGCTCACCAGACTGATCCCGAATGACGTGGCCTTCTCCATGGGATGCATGTCAACTCCTTACGGCGACGTGACGTACGCCCGTACCCTGTGACACCTGCTCAACTCCTGCTGATATGGCGGTCACTCCCACAACCTGGTGAGGACGGTCAGGATCGTGGCAACGACAGCACCAACCACCGAACCCGCGGCGCCTCCGATGCTGGCCACCATGAGGGCATCCTTGTTGCGCTCAAGAAAGCCCGGCTGATCCTGCTCAGGGTGGTTACGGATCACGGCGTGAGTGATGAGACGGCGCAGGAGGAAACGGCAGCCCCAGACCAGGGCCATGCTCGCCAGTGCGGCGGCAGGCACGTGCCACCACTCGAGTTCGACCCTGGCGATCAACGTGACGAGCAAGCTGACTACGGCAGCGACGACGACCACAGCGGCCTGCGCCACCATCGCGTGCCCGAGTGCGAACTTGGTCCAGCGACGAACACGCGGGCGACAGAGGACGATGATCTCCTGCGCCACCGCGCTGACCTCGGCCGAGTCAGTGTTGTAACGGAGCTCGGCCCGGTCCCGCGCGAACTCTACCGACAGGTCCGGCGTCATTTCGGCCTGACGGTGCACGCATATGCTGACGTACTTTAATTCCGGCGTCGTCGTATGAGCCAGTTCCACGAAATCTTCGGCGCTCGGAAGCGCGAACCAACGACCGACCGAATCCCTGGCCATGATGGTCGGTTTGCCAAGCCGGGAAGCGGCACGGGCAATCTTTCTGAGTGTCGTCTGATCAACCAACAAGGGGCCGAGGCCACATGGCTCCTCATTCGGCTCACGAGAAAGTCTCTTTATGCTCATTCCTCATGTTCTTTGCTTACAGCCGCGCCTTTGCGGCAAGATTGAGTATTCCTCGCGGTTTCTGGGTACCTGTAATATCGCCATTGTGTGCCCTGCCCGGTAAAGGCGGTGCGAAAGTGGAAAAATCACACCCAGCAAAAGCGGCGTGGCAACGCAGTAGTTACTGCGGTGCAACCGGAGCATGTGTTGAAGTAGCGATGCTCGACGACAACACTGTCGCGATGCGATCGTCAAACCAGCCGGCTCGCTGTCTGATCCTCGCCCGGTCCGAATGGATCTCATTCGTCAGGGGAATCCGCGATGGTCACTCCTTCACCATGTCTTCGATGAGCGAGGCCGAGTCATCGGGCGACAGCGCGATCGCCTGAAGGTCGGCGAAGGCCCGGTCGAACGCGACGGTCTTAGCCGGCGTGTCGAGCAGATGGGACCCGTTGAGGTGTTCGAGGTAGACCACCTTCGGCTCTTCCGGATCCGGGAAACCGAGCATAATGAAGGCGCGGCCCTCAGCCGGGTGAAGTCCCGTCGCCGCCGGAATGATCTGTATGGAGACCCGGCTGCGCGATCCGACGTCCACAATCCGCCGGAGCTGCTCCCGCATCACACTGTCGTCACCGACCTTCTTTCGCAACGCGTTCTCCTCGATGACCGCGCGAAATGCAGGCGAACCGGCGTCCACCAAGAGTGACTGGCGCTTCTGGCGAAACCTGATACGCAGTGCGGCCTCGTCGGCGGGAACCCGATAGGCATCCATGACCGCACGCATATACGACTCAGTCTGCAGCAGGCCCGGAATCAGATAGGACTGGTAGTCGCATATCAACGTGGCCCGATCCTCCAGGCCGACGAAGAACTCGTAGTCAGGCCCCACGACATCTGCGTATTCCTGCCACCATTCGAGCTTGCTCTCTCGGCTCCTCCTGGCAAGGTCGAGCAGCGCGGAGCGTCGGGCGTCCGGAACTTCATACAGGGCAAGGATCTCGCGGATCTCCAACGGGCGAACGGCTACCTGACCGTTCTCAATTCGCCTGACCTTCGCGGACGAACACTCCAGGTGCGCGGCCACGTCCTCGATCGCCAGGTCGGCGGCCTCGCGCGACCTGCGCAGTAGCACCCCTACTCGACGGCGAAGCATCGCCCGGCCGTCCGTCTCCACTCTGGATGCCCCTCACAAACGTGCCAATATGGTCGTCCGACAAGCTAGTGCAATAAGTCGCACTTTGCAACGATTTGCACAACGTTATACAACTGTCACAGGATATAGGCGATGAAAGCCTCATAAAGGTATATTTCGGGCAGCACTGTCGTTGTTGGGCGAGCAGCGACCCGAAACGATTGAGTTGGCGGTCAACTCCGAGTGCGAGCCTTGTCCGAGGGTCACATCAACCCGTGGCAAGCGTTGGCTGCGGTGGCAACTACGTTCGGCGAGTCCACCCCTGCGGCTATCGCCGCCGCGCGCATTGGGCACACCGCCTCATCGGCCTCCGTTGGCCAGTGTGAGGTCAGGCCGTCACCCCTGGAACCCAGGGCGCCGCTACTCGGTGTGACATCGTCATCGCATATAGGTATGACCGTCTGATCCGGCGTCAGAACCAGCGTCTGGAAGTCCGGGCGGGCCGACTCACAGCATTGCCGCATGGTGCGTCAGATTGATCAAAATGCGCCAAGTACGCCATAGCGGGCGCGGATGGCGTGTGATGAGCAAGAACGGGAAGCGTTGCGGAGGGCCACGATGGCAGAGGTGCACCTGACCCCGGATGATCTGGCGACGCGGTTCAGCGTTCCGAAGAGGACGATCTACAAGATGAACTCGGATGGGACGGCCCGGCGTACATGAGGGTTGGCAAGCAAGGGCGAGCATGGGAGGACGCGCAGTACGCCGCGCAGGGGGCTGCCTGACTCCTCTCACGTGCAGAAACGGCCCGGCATCGTGATTCGATGCCGGGCCGTCCTGTTCCGGTCCGCCAGAGGACGAGAGTGTTTTCTCGGCTCAGCGCTCGTTCCGAAGAAGATCGCCGAGGCCGGAAAACCTCGACACTAAATATCGTAGTAAAGCTCGAACTCGTGCGGGTGCGGGCGCAGCCGGATCGGGTCGACCTCGTTCTCGCGCTTGTAGGCCACCCACGTCTCGATCAGGTCGGGCGTGAAGACGCCGCCTTCGAGCAGGTAGTCGTGGTCGGCCTCCAGGGCGGCGAGGACCTCGGGGAGGGAGCCGGGCACCTGCGGCACCTGGCGGGCCTCCTCCGGAGGCAGCTCGTAGAGGTCCTTGTCGACGGGCTCCGGAGGCTCGATCTTGTTGCGGATGCCGTCGAGGCCCGCCATGAGCATGGCCGAGAAGGCGAAGTAGGGGTTGCAGGACGGGTCCGGCACGCGGAACTCGATGCGCTTGGCCTTCGGGTTGGACCCCGTGATCGGGATGCGGACGCAGGCCGAGCGGTTGCGCTGGGAGTAGACCAGGTTGACCGGGGCCTCGTAGCCGGGGACCAGACGGTGGTAGGAGTTGACCGTCGGGTTCGTGAACGCCAGCAGCGACGGGGCGTGCCGGAGCAGGCCGCCGATGTAGTAGCGGGCCGTGTCGGACAGGCCCGCGTAGCCGACCTCGTCGTAGAAGAGGGGCGAGCCGTCCTTCCACAGCGACTGGTGGCAGTGCATGCCGGAGCCGTTGTCACCGAAGATCGGCTTGGGCATGAACGTGACCGTGTGGCCGTACTCCAGGGCCGTGCTCTTGATGACGTACTTGTAGAGCATCAGGTTGTCGGCCGTCTTGAGCAGCGTGCCGAACCTGAAGTCGATCTCCGCCTGACCGGCCGTGCCGACCTCGTGGTGCTGCATCTCGACGTCGATGCCGGCCTCGATGAGGTTGCGCACCATTTCCGAGCGCAGGTCCGTGAAGTGGTCCATCGGCGGGACCGGGAAGTATCCGCCCTTGTAACGGGGCTTGTAGCCGAGGTTGCCGCCTTCGGTGGCCTTGCCGGTGTTCCAGGCGCCCTCGATGGAGTCGATGTAGTAGTAGCCGGCGTTCTGCCGGGTCTCGAAGCGGACATCGTCGAAGATGTAGAACTCCGCCTCGGGACCGAAATAGACCGTGTCGGCGATGCCGGTGCCCTTGAGGTATTCCTCCGCCTTGCGGGCGACGTTGCGCGGGTCGCGGCTGTAGGCCTCGCCGGTCAGCGGGTCGTGTACGAAGAAGTTGATGTTGAGCGTCTTGTGCTGGCGGAACGGGTCGATCACGGCGCTGGACGGGTCGGGCAGCAGGAGCATGTCCGACTCGTGAATGGCCTGGAAGCCGCGGATCGACGAGCCGTCGAACATGAGGCCATCGGTGAAGACGCTGGCGCCGAAGTTCTCGACCGGGAAGGTGAAGTGGTGCGTCGTCCCCGGCAGGTCGGTGAACCTGACATCGACGAACTGCACCCCTTCGTCACTGATGAACTTCAGGACGTCGTCGGCGGAGTTGAACACTCTCGAACCTCCCTGGGGACATGGCTATCAGGCCGACGTTAAGTCGTGGCCGTTTCCGAACGGTGTCTCGGTTGTTTCGCACATGTTAAGCGGGTTCAGGTCGGGTTCGAAGCGCGACACCCGTCCTTACGGTCTTCTTCGCCGCCCTTCTCCGTGTCCAGATCGTAGGGATCCAACGGTGGGCCGGTCGGTTTCACCGCGTCCGGAGCCGAGTCGGGGTAGTCGGGGTGGATGAAGGCGTCGTCCACGTCGCAGCGCGCGGGAGTGCTGCTGAAACCCCAGCTCGACAGCCACAGGACGAGCTCTCCCGCATCCCGGAAGACGAATACGCTGCCGGTGGGGTGAGCGACGAGACGGATCGTCGTGGCGGGCGCTCCTGGGCGGTGTACGGCATAGGTGATGGTGTGGTTCAGCTTCACCAGGACGCCGCTGCGTCCGTATTTCCGGGCCTTGGTCAGTGTGGTGCGGCCGTTGACCTTGATGACGTCCGTGGAGAGCTGGGCGGTCTTCGGGGCGAAGCTGATCACCCAGCCGCGGCTGTCGGGGTCGTTCTTGCCCTTCTTCCGCGGGTCCAGGTTCTTCCGGAACCAGACGCGTTGCTCGCGGTCGAGCAGCTTGCTGAAGGCGGTCGGCTTGCCGCCCATGAGCGTTTTGTGGTCGAGGTAGGCCGCGGCCATGAGCTCGCGGGTGCGGTCCAGGGCCTTCGCGACGTCCTTCTTCGACACGCCGCCGATCGCCTTCGCCCTCGGCATCACGAAGCCCGCCGCGCCGTCGGCGTACTTCTCGGCGGGTGAGCCCTCGAACGGGTCCGCGGCGGTCTCCCCTCCCGGGGCCGCCGTCTCCGTCGCGCCGGTCGCCTCCGGAGCTGCGGTCGCCTCCGGAGCTGCGGTCGCCTCCGGAGTTGCGGTCGCATCCTGGATAAAGGTCGCTACGTTGGCCCCCTCCGGAGGCATGATCACCGGCTGGGTCTCCTCGGGGACCGGGCCCGCCGGCCGTGCCGACGGAGACAGCAGGTCGGGGCGGAAGGCGACGACCGCGCCCGCGGCGGCGATCACCGTGATCACCGCGGCGGTGGCCAGCAGCCCGCGTCCGGCCCGCCCCAGAGGCCGCATGGCCTTGTCCGAGCGCGGCGGTCGGCTCCCCCGGGTGGCCGCCGCGCGCATCCTGCGCTGCTCGTCCGCGTCGATCTGCGAGACGAGCTCGTTGAAGCGCGCGTCTAAGTCATCCCCGTTCGTCATGGCGAACATGATGGGGGAGAAAAGTGATCTTTGTGCCGCGAATGGGTCACGATCCCGACCGGCCCCCCTGCCGGATACCGTGGAGGGCATGAGCAGGAACGAACCGCGCTGGACCCAGACCTGGCTGGGGGGCGTCAGGGCGGCCGGGGTCGATCTCGGGTACCCAGGCGAACGCCTGGGCCTGCCCGAGCAGGGGAGCGGCGCGATCGCCGGGTGGGGGCGGCGCATCGCCGCGCTGGTCGTCGACTGGATGATCTGCACCTGGGTGGTCGTGCAGTTGGTGCTGAGGATGAACCCGGCGGAGTCGCCATGGGCGGTCGTGGCGGTGTTCGCGGTGCAGTACGCGCTGCTCGTCGGGCTGATGGGGCAGACGTTCGGGCACCGGCTCGCGGGCATCAGGGTCGCCGCGCTGGACGGTGGCAGCCCGCGGCTGCTGCCCGTGCTCGTACGCACATTGCTGCTCTGCCTGACCGTGCCCGCGCTCATCTGGGATCGCGACCACAGGGGAGTCCACGACCGCGCCTCCAACACGATGGTCGTTCGTATGTGAGTCATGTGAGCCTCATTGACAACGTTGTCTGCTCGGGATCTGCTGTTGACAACGTTGTCAGGAGGCGACATGCGGAGAGCACATCTTGCGGTCATGGCGGCCGTGGCCTCACTGGGATTCGCCGGGTTATCCGGGGTGGCGGTGGCCGATCCACCTCCGTCACCCCTGCCGTCGGACGCGCCGTCGGCGGCACCCACGCAGCCGACGCCCATCGAGGAGGTGACGCCGGCCCCGAACGCGAGACGGGGGGCGGTGCGCACCGCCCCGCCGGGGGCGCTCTTCTACTCCTCCCTCGAGACCGGCGACCCGCAGCCGGCCTGGCTCAACACGGTCGACGAGGGCAGGAAGGCCGAGGGGATCACCGGCAGCACCACGGGCGGCATCCCGGGCAACATCACCGACGAGGTCGTCGACATCGCGGCCAGCGGCGAGAACACCGCCTCGGGCGAGGTGAAGGAGAACCTGCTCGACGGCGACGTCAACACCAAGTGGCTGGCGTTCACCAGCACGGGCTGGGTGTCGGTGAAGCTGTCCAAGCCCATCGCGGTCACCCGGTACGCCATGGCCTCCGCCAACGACGCCGCCCAGCGCGACCCGCGCGACTGGGCGCTTGAGGGATCGGCGGACGGGCAGAGCTGGACGGCCGTGGACACGCGGGCGGGAGAGGTGTTCGACGCCCGGCTGAAGACCCGCGAGTTCGATGTCGCGCATCCGGCCTCCTACCTCTACTACCGGCTCGACATCACGCGGATCGGCTCGGGCACGATCGTCCAGCTCGCCGAGCTCCAGCTCTCGGACGGCGACACCGCCCCGAAACCGCGCTCCGACATGCGCAGCCTGATCGGCCCCGGCCCCGGCAGCGGCTACACCGCCAAGCCCCGCGCCGGCTACACGGGCCTCAAGGCGCTGCGTTATTCGGGCAGCACGACCACCAGCGGCGGCGGCCACTCGGCCAACAAGGTGTTCGAGACGGACATCGAGGTCACGGCCGACACCGAACTGTCGTACGTGCTGTTCCCCGAGTTCACCGGCGCCTCGCTGAGCTACCCCAGCACGTACGCGAGCGTGGACCTGGCCTTCGCCGACGGCACCTACCTCAGCGATCTCAAGGCCAAGGACCAGCACGGCATCACGCTGACCCCACGGGCGCAGGGCGAGTCCAAGACCCTCTACGCCGACCAGTGGAACTTCCAGCGCTCCCGCATCGGCGACGTGGCCAAGGGCAAGCGGATCAAGCGCATCCTGGTCGCCTTCGACGCGCCGGCCGGGCCGCTGCCGTTCAAGGGCTGGGTGGACGACATCACGCTCGTCAACGCCAAGCCGCGGCAGGTCGACAGCCTGGCCGACCATGTGGTGACGACGCGCGGCACCCAGTCGACCGGCGGCTTCTCGCGGGGCAACAACTTCCCGGCCACGGCCGTGCCGCACGGGTTCAACTTCTGGACGCCGATGACGGGCTCCGGGTCGAACTCGTGGCTGTACGAGTACCACCGCAACGGCAACGCCGACAACATTCCGACCATCCAGGCGTTCGCCGCCAGCCACGAGCCGAGCCCCTGGATGGGCGACCGGCAGTCCTTCCAGGTCATGCCGTCGCTGCTGGCCACGCCGAACCCCGACCGGGTCGCCAGGGCCACCCCGTTCCTGCACTCGGGCGAGACCGCCAAGCCGTACTACTACGGGGTCGACCTGCTCAACGGCATCCGTACGGAGATCGCGCCCGCGGACCACGCGGCGGTGTTCCGCTTCACCTTCCCCGGCGACAGCGGCAGCCTGATCTTCGACAACTACAACAACAACGGCGGGCTGACCATCGACCAGGGCGTCGTCACCGGCTTCACCGACACGCGGAGCGGCCTGTCGGCGGGCGCCACCCGGATGTACGTCTACGCGGTCTTCGACCAGCAGCCCACCGCAGGCGGCAAGCTGACCGGGGCGGGCCGCGACAACGTGACCGGCTATCTCGCCTTCTCCGCCAAGCAGGTCACGATGCGCATCGCCACCTCGTTCCTCGGCGTGGCGCAGGCCAAGCACAATCTTGAGCTGGAGAACGGCACGTTCGACGAGGTCAAGGCACGGGCCCAGCGCGCCTGGGCGGACAAGCTGGGCACCGTCGAGGTCGAGGGCGCCACGCCGGACCAGCTCACCACCCTCTACTCGAACCTGTACCGGCTGTTCCTCTATCCGAACTCGGGCTTCGAGAACACCGGCACCGCCGCCACCCCCGTCTACAAGTACGCCAGCCCGGTCTCGGCCAGGAGCGGACCCGACACCCCTACGCAGACCGGGGCCAAGATCGTGGACGGCAAGATCTACGTCAACAACGGCTTCTGGGACACCTACCGGACGACCTGGCCCGCCTACTCGCTGCTCGCGCCCGAGGCGGGCGAGCTGATCGACGGGTTCGTCCAGCAGTACCGCGACGGCGGCTGGATCGCCCGGTGGTCCTCGCCCGGCTACGCCGACCTCATGGTCGGCACCAGCTCGGACGTGGCCTTCGCCGACGCCTACAGCAAGGGCGTGCGCGGCTTCGACGCCAAGGCGGCGTATGCGGCGGCGGTGAAGAACGCCACCGTCGTGCCGACGAACCCGGCCGTCGGCCGCAAGGGACTGCAGACCTCGATCTTCCGGGGGTACACCGCGCTGAACGAGGTAGGCGAGGGCCTGTCCTGGGCCATGGACGGATATATCAACGACTTCGGCATCTCGACCATGGCCGCGTCCCTGGCGAAGACCGCCACCGGCCCGGAGAAGGCCCGCTACCTGGAGGAGTCCGAATATTTCCGTAACAGGGCCCTGAACTACGTCAACATGTTCGACCCGGAGGTCGGCTTCTTCCAGGGCCGCGACTCCACGGGCAAGTGGCGGCACACCAAGGCCGACTACGACCCCCGCGTCTGGGGCTACGACTACACCGAGACCGACGGCTGGAACATGGCCTTCCACGCGCCCCAGGACGGCACCGGACTCGCCGCCCTCTACGGCGGGCGCGCGGGCCTGGCCAAGAAGCTCGACGCGTTCTTCGCCGACCAGGAGACGGCCACCTTCCCCGGCTCGTACAACGGCGTGATCCACGAGATGCGCGAGGCCAGGGACGTCCGCATGGGTCAGTACGGCCACAGCAACCAGCCCTCGCACCACATCATCTACATGTACGACCACGCGGGGCAGCCGTGGAAGGCGCAGGCCAAGGTCAGGGAGGCGCTGTCGCGGCTGTACCTGGGCAGTGAGATCGGCCAGGGCTATCCGGGCGACGAGGACAACGGCGAGATGTCCGCCTGGTACGTCTTCAGCGCCCTCGGCTTCTACCCGTTGCAGGCCGGCAGCCAGGACTACGCGATCGGCTCGCCGCTGTTCACCAAGGCCACCGTGCACCTGCCCAGTGGCAAGGAGCTGGTGATCAAGGCGCCGGCCAACAGCGCCAAGAACGTCTATGTCCAGGGCCTGAAGGTGAACGGCAAGGCGTGGAAGTCCACCGCGCTGCCGCACGACGTACTGGCCAGTGGGGCCGTACTGGACTTCGCGATGGGCGCCACGCCATCCACGTGGGGCGAGCCGCCCGAGTCGATCACGCCTGACGGTGAGACGCCCCGGCCGATGCGTGACATCCCGGTCACCGGTGGCCCGGCGGCGCTGTCGGACGACACCTCACTGACCCAAGCCACCATTTCCGGAAATATCACCCTCCAGGCGGGAGTGCGGGAGAAGGTGGACTTCTACACGCTCACCTCGGCGGCCCCCGGCTCCCTGTCGTGGCGGCTCGAAGGCTCCTATGACGGCACGACCTGGACGGTCATCGACCAGCGTGACGGCCAGGCGTTCGACCAGGCGAAGCAGACCCGGCCCTTCAAGGTCACCAGCCCGGGCCGGTACGCCCAGTACCGCCTCACCACCTCCGGCACGCTGGCCGAGCTGGAACTGCTGGCAGCCCCGGATCCGACCTGCACGCGGACCGTCACCGGCACCCACAGCGGCCCGCTCACGGCCGGCTCCGGCGTGACCTGCCTGGCGGCGGGCGCGAACGTGACCGGCCCCGTCGTGGTCCGCCAGGGCGCCTCGCTGATCGCGCGGGGCGCCACGATCGGCGGGCCGGTCACGGCGGTGGGCGCCGCCCGGCTGGTCCTGGTGGACACCTCCGTGGGCGGACCGCTCACGGCGACCTCGGTGAAGGAGCTGTCGCTGGAGAGGTCGACGGTCGGCGGGCCGGTCACGCTGATCGGCGACAGCGGGCCCCTGATCGCCGCCAGCACGGTCAAGGGGCCGCTGACCTGCACGGGCAACTCCCCGGCCCCGACCGGGAACGGCCTGCCCAACACGGTCTCCGGGCCGTCGATCGGGCAGTGCAAGGGGCTGTAGCCGGGAAAACCGTACCGGGTTAGATTTCTAACCCGGTACGGTTTATGCTGCCCTCATGATGGCGGGACTCAGGGAGAAGAAGAAGGAGCAGACACGGCGGCGGATCGCCGAGGTGGCGCTGCGGATGTTCGCCGAACGCGGCTACGAGGCCGTGACGGTCAACGAGATCGCCGAGGCGGCCGAGGTCGCGAAGGTCACGCTGTTCACGTACTTCCCGACCAAGGAGTGCCTGGTCCTCGACGTGGTCAAGGACGACACGGCGAAGATCGTCACCGAGCGGAGGCCGGGGCAGACGCCGCTCGGGGCGCTGCGCGCGCACTACGGGGCGTTCGCCGCCGAGGGGATCAGGGAGGTCGACGTCGACGGCCTGCTCACCCGGATTCGGGTGATCTCGGCCAGTCCGACGCTGATGGCGGGGCTGCACCAGACCCAGGCGGGGCAGCGTTACGAGCTGGCCGCCGCGCTGGCGGGCGCGCGGGGCGTGCCGGACGGGGCGTACGAGCTGCTGGACCAGCTCATGGCCGCGCAGATCGGCGCCGTGCTCATGACGCTGCAGGAGGGGTTCTTCCAGCGGCTCGGCGCGGGGACGCCCATCGCGGAGGCGGGCCGCCGGCTGGCGAACGAGGTCGAGCTCGCCTTCGACCTTCTCGAGCACGGCTTCACCGGACAATAAGGGGATATTTCGTGAAAAAAGGTATCAACTATGACACCGGGTTCCTGCCGGGGGAGAGCCTGTCCCGCGCGGCGTTCGACGCCGAGACGGTCGGTCGCGAGATGCGGGTGATAGCCGATGAGCTGCACTGCGCGGTCGTACGCGTCTCCGGCCGCGACCCGGAGCGGCTGAGCCTGGCGGCCGAGCAGGCCGCCGCGGCCGGGCTGGAGGTCTGGTTCGCGCCCTTCCCCGTCGACCTGCCGCCGGAGCGGATACTTCCCCTCTACGCCGACTGCGCCGAACGAGCCGAGGCCGTACGGCGGAGCGGCGCCGAGGTGGTGCTGGTCACCGGGTGCGAGACCAGCGCCTTCTGCGACGGGTTCCTGCCCGGCGCCGACTACAACGAGCGGTTGCGGGCGATGATGTCGGCCGACATGGAGTGGTGGCAGTCGCTGGGCACGGTCATGGGCCGCTTCAACGGTTTCCTCGGCGAGGCCGCCGAGACGGTCAGGCCGCTGTTCGGCGGCCGGATCACCTATGCCTCCGGGCCGTGGGAGTTCGTCGACTGGACGCCGTTCGACCTGGTCGGCGTGGACGCCTACCGTGCGGCGTACAACGCTCACAGCTTCGCGGAGGAGCTGCGCGGCCACTTCAAGCACGGTAAGCCCGTCGTGGTGACCGAGTTCGGCACCTGCGCCTACAAGGGGGCGGGGGAGCGCGGGGGCATGGCATGGGTCGTGCCCGAGGGCTCGGAGCGCGACGAGGGCGAGCAGGTCCGCTACCTGAACGAGCTGCTCGACGTCTTCGAACGGGAGGGCGTCGACACGGCCCTGTGGTTCACCTTCGCCTCCTACAACCGGCCCGGCGAGGCCGACCTCGGCGCGTACGGCGTGGTCAGGATGCTCGACGAGACCCGCTGGGAGCCCAAGGCGGCCTTCCACGCGATGGCGGCCAGGTACGGGCGAGACTGACTCGGGCCGACCGGTCAGGCGCGTGCGCAGCTGAAGATGGCGGTGCCCGGTATGTGCTCGCCGCGTAGCGGGCTCCAGCCGCCCCACACCCGGTCATGACCCGCCGGCCACTCGGGCTCCAGCAGCCCTGTCACGGTCAGCCCCGAGGCGACGATCAGGCCGATCCAGTCGCCCATCGTCCGATGGTGCTCGACGTAGGTCGGTGTGCCGTACTCGTCCATCTCGACATACGGCGAACGGTCGAAATAGGACCGGTCGGACGTCAGCCCGCGCGGCCCCGGATCGTCGGGGAAGGCCCACCGGATCGGATGGCTGACCGAGAACACGAACCGGCCGCCCGGCCTGAGCACCCGGCCCACCTCCCGGAACACGGCCAGCGGATCGGCCACGAACGGCAGCGCCCCGAACGCCGAGCACGCCAGATCGAACGACCCGCCGGCGAACGGGAGCACCTCGGCGTCGGCCTGCACCACAGGGACGTGCACGCCGGTGTCGAGGTCGATCCGCTGCGAGTGGCGCAACTGCCGGTGCGACAGGTCGAACGCGGCCACCTCGGCCCCCTGCCCGACCAGCCACCGCCCGCACTGCGCCGCGCCGCAGCCCATCTCCAGCACCCGCCGCCCGCGCACCTCGCCCAGCAGGCGCGCCTCGGCCTCGTCGACGCCCTCCGGGCACCAGACGAAGCCGGTGTCACGCAGGAACTCGCCGTGTTCGACCTGGTAGTCGTCGGCGTTGCCGTCCCACCAGCCGCGGTTGGCCCGCGACGAGTCCGACAGCATCGGCGCACTCCTCAACGGCACTAGCGCATCTTGGGGCCGCGCGGCACGCGGGCGCCCCTGGGCATCGGGCCCTTGGGCATCGGCATGTTCTTGGGGAGGGAGCGCAGGCGGTCCTTCACCTCGTTGACCGCGGGCTTCTTCAGGTTGCGCGGCAACTTCATGATGTGGCGCTGGAGCTTGCCCAGCGGGATCTGCCCCTCGCCGTCGCCGCACTGGATGTCGTAGATCTCGACGCCCAGCACCACCCGCGCGACGCGCTTCTTCTCGGCCGCGAGCATCTTCGCCACCCGGTTGCCGGGCCCCTCGGACACCAGCACGACACCCGGGAACCCGATGACAAGGTGGATCAGGTCCTGGTCACGGTTGACCGCCATGGCCGGGGTGACCTGCCAGTTGCCCCGCATCCCCTGCAGCACCGCGGCCGCGGCGCCGGTCTGACCGTGCAGAATCGAATACTGGGCCTTCTGAGCCAGCTGCCCGAACACCACGAGGCCGACGGTGAGCGCGGCGAGCACGCCGAGGAACACCGAGTACCACAGATAGTCCGTGACCAGCCCGATCACGACGACCACAGCCAGCGTGCCGACCGCCGAAAGGAAGACGATCGGCATCCCCTTGGGGTTGGCCTGCTTGATGATCTGCGCGATCATGCGGAACTGCTTGATGCGTCCCGGCTTCTCTGGGTCCTCGGACTTTGCCATGCTTCGAAGAATACAAACCAACCGGCCGGGATACGAAAACGCCCGTGGTCAATCGGGCAATTTTCTTTTACGGCAGAGCACGGCAGGCCCCGGTCGCCGACCGGGGCGGGGCTCTGTCCAGGGGTACGCTCCTGCGGTGATACGGGGCCGGGCGCCGTTACGAGACGGTGAGACCCCGGCCTACGTGAGCGTGACCAGGTGCGGGGCTGGGAAAGAGCGTGCGGATGATCGTTGATCCGCCCGCGCCGCGTCGGTCACCGCCACCGTGCCCGAACTGTCATCGGCCGTTATCGAATCGTAGGACGGCACGGTACGAAGAAGACCGCCTCCTGACGGAGACGGTCTTGAACGCGGCCCGGACTTCGGGCGCTCTTGAACGCGGCCCGGAGCTTCAGGCGCTCTGGCGAGCCTCGATGGCCTGCTTGTAGAGCCGGCCGGCGCGGTAGGAGGAGCGGACCAGCGGGCCCGACAGCACGCCCGCGAAGCCGATCGCCTCGGCCTCCGCCTGGAGCTCGACGAACTCCTCCGGCTTGACCCAGCGCTCCACCGGGTGGTGGCGGGGCGTCGGGCGCAGGTATTGGGTGATCGTCAGCAGGTCGGTGCCGGCGGCGTGCAGGTCGCGCATCGCCTCCACGATCTCCTCACGCGTCTCGCCCATGCCCAGGATCAGGTTGGACTTGGTGACCAGCCCGGCCTCGCGGGCCATCGTGATCACGCCCAGCGAGCGGTCGTAGCGGAACGCGGGCCGGATCCGCTTGAAGATCCGCGGCACGGTCTCGACATTGTGCGCGAACACCTCGGGCTTGGCCGAGAACACCTCTTCCAGCTGCTCACGGTTGCCGTTGAAGTCGGGCACCAGCAGCTCGACGCCGCAGCCGGGCAGCAGCGCGTGGATCTGCCGCGCGGTCTCGGCGTAGAGCCAGGCGCCGCCGTCGGGCAGGTCGTCGCGGGCCACGCCGGTCACCGTGGCGTAGCGCAGGCCCATCTGCTCGACCGACTCGGCCACGCGGCGCGGCTCGTCCCGGTCGTACTCCTTGGGCTTGCCGGTGTCGATTTGGCAGAAGTCGCAGCGGCGCGTGCACTGGTCGCCGCCGATGAGGAACGTGGCCTCGCGGTCTTCCCAGCACTCGTAGATATTGGGGCAGCCCGCCTCTTCACAGACCGTGTGCAGGCCCTCCCGGCGCACGAGCGATTTCAGCTCGGTGTATTCGGGGCCCGTCCTCAGCTTGGTCTTGATCCACGGGGGCTTGCGCTCGATAGGGGTTTCGGCGTTGCGCACCTCCAGGCGGAGGAGCTTTCGGCCTTCAGGAGCAACGGTCACCGCCCCAGCTTACGTCGCGCCGCACCCTGCCCCACGCCCAGGGCCGCCTGTCAGGCAGGAGCCTCAGATGATGAGACCGAAGCCCCGGATGGCGCGCGTGTAGTGGCGGAGCAGTTCGTCGTCGATCCGGTCCGACTCGGCCGAGCCGAGCAGCTCGGAGCCGGGCGTGGCGATGAGGACGCCCTCGGCGGACGGCGAAGCGGGGGACAGGGCGGCCTGCCTGATCGAGGCCACGCTCTCGCCGCGCAGCGCGGCCGCCTGCATCGGGGCGACGTAGCTGCCGCCGGCCAGCAGTCCGTCGATCTCGGCCAGTTCCTCGGCCGTGATGACGCGCAGGGCCCTCGCCTGGCGCTGTTCGCGCCTGCGGGCATCGCCGGAGCGGGCCAGCCGGTTCAGGGAGTACTCGGTGAGCAGCACCGGGCCGCCGAGCACCCGCCCGAAGATCCGGCCCAGGAAGCCGGCCACCTCGTAGCCGGTGCCCACGGTGTCCAGCATGCCGAGCGACGAGGCGATCTTCGTCTGGGCCTCCTCGCGCACCCGCAGCGGTGCCGCTCCGAGGAGGGCCTCCCGCCATTCGCCCAGGGTCGAGAGCGCGCCGTTCACGATGAGCTCGTCGCCGGTCGGCAGCTCCGCGTACGCCCTGGCCAGCAGCGCGACCCGCTGCCTCGGCGACAGGGCCAGCCACGAGGGCAGCCCGATGACCAGCACCGGCGTCCTGAGCAGGCCGTTGCGCGCATAGCCGGCGCCCAGGACCAGATCCCTGACCGCCACCTTCTGGGGAGGCCTGACACCGATCCGGTCGGCCACCCGGTCCGCCATGCCGTACAACTGCCTGGCCGAGGCGGGATCGAGGACCTCGGCGTCGGCGGGCAGGCGGCCGAGACGCGGCCGCAGCATCCACCCGAGGGCGATCAGCAGGCCGCCGAGCGCCCACGCCGCGGCGAACTGGGCGTTGACCACGATCGTCCACCCGCCCAGCACGACGAACGCCAGCGTCAGTGTGTGCACGATGAGAGCGAGGACCAGAGCCGCGAGTCGCTTCACAGCCCGATCGTAAACAGGCGAACGCCAGAATTCACCGGGATCCCCGCACCGCTTCGGTCAGCCGCGGCCGGTCATGCGCATGAGGTCTTCTTCGTGGAGGTCGTACGGCTCCAGGCCCAGCGCCTCGGCCAGCCGTTTCTCGGCGATCGGCAGGACCTCCTCGACCACGATCCGCCTGCCCGTCTCGGCGGACAGCGAGGAGACACCCACGTCCGGGATGCCGCAGGGAACGATCCGGCTGAACCAGCGCGGATCGTTGGCGCAGTTGAGCGCGAAACCGTGCATCGTGACGCCGCGCGAGACGCGGATGGCGACCGCGCCGAGCTGGCGATCGGGCAGGCCGAGACTGGGGTCGCCCGCGGCCCAGACCCCGGCCCACCCCGGCACCCGCCTGGCCGTGACACCGAAGTCGGCGCAGATCTGGACCATCGTGTCTTCGAGCCGGCAGATGTAGCGGGTTACGTCGCCGACCTCGATGATCGGGTAGGCGACGAGCTGGCCGGGGCCGTGCCAGGTGATGCGGCCCCCGCGGTCGACGTCGATCACGGGGGTGCCATCAGAGGGACGTTCGTGCGGAGCGGTGCGCTTGCCGGCTGTGTAGACCGGCGCGTGCTCCAGGAGCAGGACCGTGTCGGTCAGCTCACGGGCGACTCGTTTGCCGTGCACCCAGCGTTGCAGCTGCCAAGCCTGCTCGTAGGGGACGTCGACACCGAGGCGAACGATGGCCAATGCGTGGGGGTCGACCCCGTGCTTGGGGCGCATGTGTCCATTGTGCCGTTCCCTCACGCATCAAGGGTAATTCAGGAGGTCAGCAGCCGGGGCTCGATCCGGAACTCCTTCGCCCCTTCGGCCCCGTCATGCTCGATCCTGTAGGCATATCCGGTTGGATCGGTGGTTACGGCCTGAATGAACTCGGTGCCCACGTAGTGCAGTGCCACGCCCTCGTCGGCCGCGTAGCCCTCGGGCAACTCCCCGCTGGCCACCGACTGGTGCAGCAGCGTCCGGCGTTGCGGCTCGGAGTTGTAGTGGACGCCGCACGAGTAGGGCAGGAAGGCCAGGCCGTCGGCCCACACGTTCAGCTCGGGGCCGAAGGAGTCGGTGTTGCCGCCGACGTGCCAGCACAGCGCACCCGCGCTCTGCCCGGACAGCACCACACCGGACCGCCACGCTTCCTCGAAGGCCTCGTCGAGCCCGTGCAACCGCCACAGAACCGCCAGGTTGGCCACGCTGCCACCGCTGACATAGATCATGTCCTGCTCGAGCATCCACGCACGGGGATCCTCGACATTGGGCATCGGGAACACGGTCAGATGGCTCAGCTCAACGTCCCATCCGGCGAAGGCGCCGTACATCTTCAGCAGCCAGTCGGCGCTGTCGCCCGTCGCGGTGGCGACCAGCCCCAGCTTCGGCCGGTCCTGGCCGGTCAGGTCGAGGCCGTAGCGCAGCAGCGGGCTCGCCTCCAGAAAGTTCTGACGCTCGGTCAGGCGGAAGGATCCACCGCCGATGGCAAGAATGTGTGACTGGCCGGAGCGGGTCATGTTCAGTGTCTCCCATGTGGTAAAGGACGAGCGGCACTTTAGATTATGGCGCCGAACGCCGCGTCGAGGTGGCTATGGGTGAATCTGTAGCCGGTATCGGACAGTTTCCCAGGCAGAATCCGGTGGCTGGGCAACAGCCCTTCCCGCGCGAACTCGCCGAGGCCGATGCCCAGCGCGAACGCCGGGACGGGCATCGGCACAGTGCCCTTACGCAGGGCTTTCCCGAGCGTGGTGGTGAACTCGGCATTGGTGACGGGATTCGGCGTGACCACATTTACCGCCCCCACCAATTCCCGATTTTTCAGGATATGTAGTACGGCCTGCACCCAGTCATCCTCGGATATCCACGACCAGTACTGCTTCCCACTTCCCAGAGGCGCGCCGAGCCCCATCTTGAAGATTGGCAGCATCCGCCCGAGCGCCCCACCCCGCCCGCTCAACACGAGCCCGGTACGCAACTGCGCGGCCCTGACCCCGAGCTCCCCGGCGGCCCTGGCCTCACCTTCCCAGAGCTCGCACAGGTCGGCCAGAAACCCCGTGCCCTTCCCCTGGGACTCATCGATGACCCGATCTCCGGTATCACCGTAGAAGTCCACCCCGGAGGCCGACACCAGCACCTCAGGGGGCCGCGAGAGCTGCCGCAGCGCGTTGACGAGCACGCGGGTCCCGTCGACCCGGCTCCGTACGAGCTCGCGCTTGTACGCCTCACTCCAGCGGCGGTCGGCGATGGGCGCGCCCGCCAGATGGACGACCCCTTCGGCCCCTTCGAGCGCCGAAAGATCGATCACATCCTCCCGGGGCTCCCAGTAAGCCTCCTCATCACCTTCCGGAGGCCGCCGCACCATCCTGACAACCCGCTGCCCCTGACCCCGAAGCGCCTCGGTCAACAGCCCGCCGAGCAGCCCCGACGCCCCCGTAACGATGATCGTCATACTCCCACACTACGCCGGGCCCCGGCTCACCCACCCGTTGCCCGTCTGGAGTGTTGGCCGTCTGATGCCCACCCCACCGCAAAGGGCTTCGCGGCCCGGCGCTTCGCGCTTCCGGGACTCAGGCGTTGCTCCCAGTCGGGCCACGGGCCCGACCCCTGAAGGGCCTCGCTCCGCTCGGACGCCTTTCTGGTGCGGCTTCGCCGCACGGCCCCGCCCGTTACCCGTTTGGACGGTTGGCCATCTGATGCCCGCCCATGTCCATGGTGCTCGCTTCGCTCGCGCGTCCTGCCAGGCGGGCTGACGCCCGCCCCCGCGATGGTCCTCGCTCCGCTCGGGCGTTTTCCCGAGATGCGGCTTCGCCGCCCGCTTCGCCCACGGCTTCTATCGTTGTCCAGATGGGGCATGAAATGCCTTGGCCGAGCTCAATACAACAGGCGACCGCACGGGACGGCTTCCGCGGTGCGGTCCGCCGCGCCTGGCGGGGCGAGAAGCTGATCGGCGCGGCGGCGGTTCCCGGCGCAGTTACGGCATCACCGCTTGGTGGACGGCCGTGAGCGCTCCAACCGAGTAGCGCAGCGCATCGGCAATTTGCCGAAACCTTGGCCGACATCCAGGCCAGGGAGGTTTCATGGATCCATGGAGATCATTCCGATCGGCGAAGCGAACGACCAGCTGACTGAGCTTGCCGACCGGGCCGCTCGCGAGCACGATCACTTCACGCTCATCCGGAATGGGCGGCCGCATGCGGTTATCGGGTCCGTGGCCGAGTGGGAGTCCCTGCAGGAGACGCTCGAGATCCTCGCTGACCCGCACATGCGCGCCGACCTCGTCGAGGCCGCTGCCGCCGAGGCGCGCGGTGACGTGACCACCGAGGAGGAGATGACCGCCATCATGCAGGCCCGCCTCGGCAAGGCCGGCGCGTGAGCGACCGCTAAACCAGCCTCCTGATCCCAACGGCCCGCCGCGCGCTCGCCTCGGGTCTTCCCGAGACCGTAGCGGCAGCGGCCTGGGAGTTGATCACCGGCGCCGTCGCTCACCAGCCATGGCGTGTCCACGATCCTCCTGAAGAGCCCTACGAGGGACTGCATGTCGCCCGCCAGGGGTCTACCGCGTGGTCTACCAGAATGTGGGCCAGTGCTCCGGCGTTTACGCCGGGGGTGAAGGCCTACGTGGGAGTGCCCGCTAGGGCGCGAGTGTGCCCTGACCTTTCCGGTTTGTCGGCGGCTTTGCTCACCCAGGTCGTTTCTGCTGCTCGATGTACTGCTTGAGCACGGTGAGCGGCGCCCCGCCGACCGAACCGGCGAAGTAGGAACCAGACCAGAAATGTCCGCCCCAGAGGTATGTGCGGACGTGTGCGCTGTATTCCTTACGAAGCATCCGAGCCGAGACCCCCTTCAGCGAGTTGACGAGTTTGGACAGGGCGACCTTGGGCGGGTAGTGGACCAGCAGGTGGACGTGGTCGTGCTCGCCGTTGAACTCGCGCAGTTCGACCTCGAAGTCGGCGCATACCTCGCGCATGAGTTCCTCGCAGCGGATCAGCATCTCGTCGGTGAACACCCCACGCCTGTACTTGGTCACGAACACCAAATGGGCATGAAGGGTGTAGACGACATGCCGTCCCGTTCTGACATCGGGGTTCGGATTCCATCGCGGTGACATAGACCAAACGATATGATCAGTGCGTGGAGAAGGTGAAGCGGACTCGTGCGCACGTGGCGCGACTCGGCCTCAACCCGGCCCAAGAGGCCGTTGTGGACGGCCAAGCCCACGCCGCGCGTGCCGTGTGGAACCTGCTCCATGAGTTCACGACCTTCCGCCAGGGCCGCCTCGCGTCACTGAAGGAGTGCGACGCGGCGATTCGCCAGGCCCGCCACGAGATCGAGTGGATGGGGCAACTGCCCGCTCAGGCCGCGCAAGCCGTACTGAAGACCTACCGGCAGGCGTGGGCGAACTTCTTCAACCCCGACCACCCGGCCAAGCGTCCGACGTTCAAGGGCCGGTTGCGCTCCCGGATGGCCGTGGACGTCCCCCAGGCCCGCGACCTGCACATCACCCGGATCAACCGCAGATGGGGTGCGGTCAACCTGCCCAAAGTCGGGCGGGTGAGATTCCGATGGACAAAGGATCTGCCCGGCGTCACCAAGGGCGGACCCTGCGGGAGGGTCACCGGGGCTCGCCTGGTGAAAGACGCCTACGGGTGGACCATCGCCTTCCGCACCGAGCTACTCGTATCCGCACCCGTCCCGCACATCGGGCCGAAGGCCGGCATGGACCGGGGCATCGCAGTCCCCCTGGCCCTGTCCACCGGGGAGCAGCTTCGGCACGGCCCGTGGCTGAGCAGCGGGCAGCGCGAGCGGTTGTTGCGTCTGGAGCGCAAAAGCGCCCGTCAGCGTGCCACCCGCACGAAGGGCGGCCCGGTCTCCAACCGGGAACGCCGCACCTACGACCAGATCGCCCGGCTCCGCGCGACAGCCAAGCGCCGAGCCGTCGACTGGCAGCATCAGAGCACGACCGACCTCGCGCGGCGGTTCAGCGCGATCGTGGTCGAAGACCTGAACATCACCAACATGATGGCCTCGGGGTCTGGGACCGTGCGGGAGCCGGGGGTCAATGTCGCCCAGAAGCGGGGCCTGAATCGCTCGATCGCCGGTCAGGCGTGGGGCCGAGCGGTGGAGTTCCTGACCTACAAGAGCGCCGACCACGGTGGCCTGGTCGCCCAGGTCCGCCCGCACGGCACCAGCCAAGAGTGCCACCGCTGCCACACCACGACTGCGGGATCACGCGAAACGCAGTCGCGGTTCGCGTGCAAGAACCCGGCGTGCGGATGGATCGGCAACGCCGACACCAACGCCGCCCGAAACCAGCTTCATCGGTACAACTCTGCCGCCGGATGGGCGGTCACAGGACGTGGAGACTCCGCGATAGCGGGGCCTGTGAAGCGTCAAGCATCCTGTCCCACAGTCTCGCCCGCACCCGCGCTGCGAACTGCTGCGTAAGCAGCACAGGAATCCTCCACATTCATTCAAGTGGAGGAGCACGTCAACGCATCGACGAAGACAAACACACACCGTGATGATCCAGTCCGTCAAACATCGGCGAGACGCCTACCGTCCGTAGGCGGAGGCCTGTATCGGGCCGCCGAACAGCCAGATCAACAGGGCTCTCGGTCCGTACACATGGTCCAGCCGTGAGTGGAGGACACGGGCATGGCGAGGAGTCCTGTCGGCGGAGCTCCCACCAGATCAACTGCCTATTCCGTCGGGCTCCAACGCCGGGCGTGCTTTCTGCTCCTCTTCTCCAAGGGACCTTCCCCGCTGTGCGGTGGGTTGCGGAGGACCACAGGATAATCGTACTGACGTGCGAAAAGCACGTCGGTGGGTCTAGAGGCTCCGTGGGTCGCGCACCCGCAGGCCGAAGGCCGACAGGCCCTGCTCGTGGTGCTCGATCAGGTCGAGGCGGCGGTAGAAGGCGTGGTTTGCGGGGCCTTCCGGGGCGGATTCGTGGTCGGTGGTGAGGACGAAGTAGCGGCAATGCGCGTACCGGTCTTTGAGGTGCTCAAGCAGTCGGCGGCCGATGCCCTTGCCGTGGTGTTGGGCGTTGACCAGCAGCTCCTGCACGTAGCAGACGATCTCGTCGTCGGACACCGTCCGCGCCAGGCCGAGCAGCTTGCCTGTCTCGTCCCTGGCGGTGATGACCAGGTGCGAGTTGGCCAGGCTCCGGCATACCCGGGCGACGTCGCGCGTCCACGGGTGCCAGCCGACCGAGTCGTAGAGCTCCAACATCTCGGCCTCGTCGAACGACGTCTCCTGAGCGATGATCACCACTTATGGGGCTCCCTGATGTGCTCGGCGTAGAGTGACGCGTCCGAGCCTAACCGGCCCTTGAGCAGCGACCAATCGGCCAGTGGCGCCGGCTGGAACGAGGCCGGGGTGGCCGTTCACGCCCCCACCGCCGACAAGGGCGAAGCCGAAGGCGAGCTGGGCCGCGGTGAGTGACGCGGCCGGATCGCGCGCTATCTCGGCGAGCGTCACGGCATCGGCGAAGGTCGGGACCACATCGGGATCGTCGGTGTGGCCGGGAAGGTGTGCGGTGTGCCTTCGGCGATGCGGGCGTGCATGGCGTCGGTGCCTGCGGCCACGGGCCAGCCTGTTAATCGGCCGCGATGTCACGGTGCTATGCGATCGAGAGCCATTGCACGCGGACGATGTAGACCTCACGCTGCTGTTCCAGCACGAGGTAGGTCACCAGCCCGCCATCGCCGAAGGGCATGATCCGAAGATTTCCTTCCGACTTGGCCGGGTTGGATGGCCTGCCGGCCCAGGGGGCCGTCTCTAGCAGGGCGAAGACTTCGGCAAGACGAAGACTTCGGCAAGGTAACGGGCTGCATCAACTGGTAGAGCAGCGATCTGGTCTTGGGCGATGGGATCCGGCTCGGTGATCGAGTACACCTATGGCTGCACCCCACGCTCGGCGAGGAGCTCTCGCCAGCTCTTGTCTCCACGCGGCACTGTTTGCCCGCGCTCGGCGAGGTCTTGGATGTGCGCGGCGTGCGTATACATGCGTTCGCGGCCTGCGCGGTCGTGCAGGGAATCGTGGGCGATCAGCCACCAGGTATGGATGAATTCGTTCAGCTTGCTGAGGTCGAGCGTGGCCCGTACTTCATCCAGAGCCATCCGCAGACCCGCATCGAAGGCCTCCCGATCCTGCGGCACGGTCAGCGCCACGCGGATCGAACGCAAGCTCTTGTCCAGAACGGGTGCGCTCGCGCTTGTTGGCTCATGCGGCTGCGCGGTCATGAGGCAATCTCCCCTTTCGCAGGTCCGATTCAGACGCCACTTCATCGACGTGACGTGCGGGCTCGGCGGAACCTCTAAGTGATCAAGGCCGTCTCCCCACACCGCGCCGACGAGCCCTTCCGCCGGGACGGGGCCGCCCACCGGCGATGACGAGGCGGGCCAGCAGCCTGCGCAGTCGCACACCGGCGATCTCGACGAGCCGGCCGTCGTCGTCACGTAACTCCAGCTCACCAAGGAGCGCGATCCGCACGCCGTCAGCGTCTCACGAAGCCCGGATTCCGGGGCGCCCCTGAGCGCCGCGCGTCCACGAGAGGATCCGCGCCGCCAGGTCGGCGACGTTCTCGCTCCCGCTGTGGAACACCGTCGGGATCAGCGCGCGGCCTTCCGCGGCGTCCGCCATCGCCTCCTCGTCCCACTCCCGCGGCGAGCCGCGGTCCCGCAACCGGTCCTGCCGCACCTCATCGGGGCAGTCCAGCAGAGCCCAATGAGCCGGCTCGTGCCAGCGTCCCGCCGGTGCGAGTTCCTCGGGATCGGGGATCGGGCACAGCAGGAGCACCGGATGCCCGGCCCGTCGCACCATGGTCACGATGTGCGTCCACATCCGGTCGTACGCGGGCCACACGGGCGCGGCTGCCGGCTCCGCGATGGGCACCCCGAGCAGCGCGCCGTCCTCGAGCAGTTCATCGGAGTCCATCACCACCAACCCGTCCGCCGCCCGCAGCAGGTGCGGCAGCAAGGTCGTCTTTCCGGCGCCGGGAGCGCCCGCGAGCAGATACAGGGGTGCGTGCGCTTCCACCTACATGATCGTAGAGGCCGGGACGGCCGCCGCATCAACCGATCGGTGGATTCCGGCGGCGACGCGCGGCGGTGATCCTCGGAGCATGACAACGAGTGAGCAGGCTGAACGAGCGAGCGGGCTGACAGATGATCGCGCTTGAGGGGCTGACCAAGCGTTACGGCGGCAAGACCGCCGTGGACGGGCTGACGTTCACCGTCGAGCCGGGCCGGGTCACCGGC
This sequence comes from Nonomuraea guangzhouensis, assembly GCF_019396345.1. Lineage (GTDB taxonomy): Bacteria > Actinomycetota > Actinomycetes > Streptosporangiales > Streptosporangiaceae > Nonomuraea > Nonomuraea guangzhouensis. The sequence goes on from NZ_JAHKRM010000015.1 coordinate 104,755, forward strand.
TTTTTCGGGCCCAACGGAGCCGGCAAGTCCACGACCATGCGGATGATCCTCGGCCTTGACCGGCCGGACGGGGGCAGCGTGACGGTCAACGGCCGCGACTATGTGAACGTACCGCTGCCGATGCGCGAAGTGGGCGCCCTCCTGGACGCCCGCGCCCTGCACGGCACGCGTACGGCGCGCAACCACCTGCGCTGGCTCGCCCACACCAATGCGATCCCGGACAAACGGGTGGACGAGGTGCTGCGCCTGGTCGGGTTGGAATCGGTGGCGCGCAAGCGGTCCGGCACCTTCTCCCTGGGCATGGGCCAGCGGCTGGGCATCGCGGCGGCGCTCCTCGGCGATCCGAAGGTGCTGCTGTTCGACGAGCCGGTCAACGGGCTGGATCCCGAGGGCATCAAGTGGATCCGCGAGCTGATGCGCGGGCTGGCCGACGAGGGCCGGACGGTCCTGGTCTCCAGCCATCTGATGAGCGAGATGGCGCTGACCGCGGATCACCTCGTCGTCATCGGCAGGGGCAGGCTGATCGCGGACGTCGGGATGCGGGAGTTCGTCCGGCACAGCTCCGGCGTGCTGGTCCGCGCGGACGACCAGGAACTGCTCACTGCCCGCCTGATCGGCGCGGGCGCCTCCGTCGAGCCGGGTCCCGAGGCCGCGCTCATCGTCACGGGGCTGGCGGCCGGGGAGATCGGCAAGTTGGCGATGGAGGCGGGGGTGGCGCTGTCGGAGCTGACACCCCAGAGGCTCTCTCTGGAGGAGGCGTACATGAACCTGACCCGTGACAGCATCGAGTACCAGGCGGTTGTGGCATGAGGGCGACCATCGCGCACACGTTCCGGGCGGAGTGGACCAAGTTCCGCACGATCCCGTCGAATCTGTCCACCCTGCTGATCGCCGTGGCGCTCATGGCGGGCCTCGGCAGCCTCACCGCCTACCGCGCGGGCGAGGGCTACCACGCGTCGGGGGCGAGTGGCGCGTTCGACGCGACGAACATCAGCATGTACGGCGGGTTCCTGTTCGCGGAGACGGTGGTGGGCGCGCTGGGTGTGCTGATCGTGACCTCGGAGTACGTCACCGGGATGATCCGGACGAGCCTGAGCGTGGTGCCGCGGCGAGGGCGGTTGCTGGCCGCCAAGGCCGGGTTGTTCGGGGGCATCGCCCTGGTCGCGGGAGAGGTCGCGAGCTTCGCCGCGTTCCTGCTCGGGCAGGCGGCCATCGCCGCGTCCGGCGCCCCCAGCGCGACGCTCGGCCAGCCCGGGGTGCTGCGGGCCGTCACCGGGATGGGGCTGATCTGGGGGCTGGTCGGGCTGGTGGGCGTGGCGTTGGGCTGCCTGCTGCGGGGCACGATGATCGCGGTCACGGTGCTGGTGGCGGTCAACTTCCTCATCCCGATCATCGGTCCCCGGCTCCTGCCCAAGGAGGCCGGAGAGGTGCTGATGACGTACTGGCCCATCTCGGCCGGTCTCCAGGTCGCCACCACCGTGCAGAACCCCGACCGGCTGACTCCCTGGGTGGGGCTGGGACTGATGGCCGCCTTCACCGCGCTGCTGCTGGTCATGGCGTTCGCCGTGTTCCGCTCACGGGATGCCTGACGGCAGGCGGCTACCGGTAGGAGCCGCGCAGGCGGTGCTCGGCGTCGGCGCCGACGCCGAGCTTGTCCAGGCCCAGCAGCGCGGCGCCCACGGCCGGAGGCACGTCCACCACACGGACCGTCGCCTTCGGTGCCGCCCGGTCACAACCGGCGTGGACGCGGTCGAGCAGGTACTGGTCGCCACCCGTGAGGACGCCGCCCCCCAGCACGATGTCCACCGGTACGTGCAGCAGATCCAACCGGCGCAGCGTCGCCGACGCGAGCAGCACCACCTCCTTGGCCAGCCGGTCGACCACTTCCCTGGCCACGGCGTCGCCGGCGCTCGCGGCCGCCAGCAGCAGCGGATTGAGCTCCTGGAGCCGGCTGCGGCCGACCTCCCCGAAGTGGAGTCGCTCGACGAGGTCGGCCACCGAGGACACGGCGAAGTGATCGATCACCGCCGGCCGCAACGCGGTGTCGGGGCCGCGACCGTCCTCGGCCCGCACCGCCCGCCACAACGTCTCGTCACCTAGGAACGAACCGCCGCCCCAGTCACCGGACAACCGGCCGATCGCGGGGAAGCGCAAGGTCCGGCCGTCCGGCGCCACGCCGACGCAGTTGATGCCCGCCCCGCAGACCACGGCGACCCCATGCCCGGAGGTGCCGGCGCGCAGCAGCGCGAAGATGTCGTTCTCGACGGTGATCTCGGTCGACCAGCCCAGCTCGGCCAGCTCCCGCGTCAGCGCCTCCTGCTCGCGGCGGAAGTCGACTCCGGCGAGGTAGGCCGCGGTGTGCCGGGCGTACGGGGCGCGGGCCGCCGGATCGAAGCGCCGCGCCGCCTGCCGGACCAGCGCGTCGAGGGTGGCGGCACTGGCGGCGACCCCGACGGTCTGCGCCGACGCCCCGGGACCGCGCACCCGCGACAGCACCGTGCCGTCGGCCGCGACGAGCAGGACGTCCGTCTTCGAGTTGCCGCCGTCGATCGCCAGCACTCCGTCGATCACGCCGCCGCCCAGGGCAGGAAGTCACGGTTGACGGTGACCAGCCGGTCGGCCAGGGTCTCCGCCTGGTCGATCTGGCCGATGAGCGGGTGCGCCAGCAGCGCGTCGAACACCCGGTCACGGCCACCGTGCAGCGCCGCCTCCAAGGCGAGGTTCTCGTACGCGGTTACATGGGCGACCAGCCCCGTGATGGCCGGTGGCAGCGGGGCCACCGGCAGGGGGACCGGGCCCGCGCCGGTGATCCGGGCGGGGACCTCGACCACCGCGTCGGCGGGCAGGAACGGCAGCGTGGCGCCGTTGCGGACGTTCACCACCTGCACATCTCCCTTGTCGCCGAGCAGGGACGCCACCAGCCGCACCGCCGCCTCCGAGTAGTAGGCGCCACCCCGTTGCTCCAGCAACGCCGGCTTGGCGACCAGGCTCGGATCGCGGTACAGCTCAAGGAGCTGATGCTCGATCTCGCTCACGGCCTCGGCCCGCGACGGGCCGCGCTGTCCGGCCACGATCGCGTCGTGACGGTAGTAGTACTTCAGGTAGTACGACGGCACGGCGCCGAGTCGGCGCATCACCTCGGCCGGGAGCCCGACGTGCTCGGCGAGCTCGCCGGCATGCTCGGACAGCAGCCGGGGGAGTACGTCCACGCCGTCGACGCGCACGGCCCGCACCCAGGTCAGATGGTTGAGCCCGGCGTGGTCCAGCGCGATCGTCTCCGGCGCGACACCCAGTTTCCCGGCCACCCAGCGCTCGAAGGTGATGGCGACGTTGCAGAGTCCCACCGCACGGTGACCGGCCTCGAGCAGCGCGCGGGTGACGATGCCGACCGGGTTGGTGAAGTCGACGATCCAGGCTTTCTCGCCGGCGATCCGCCGCACCCGTTCGGCGAGGTCGAGGACCACCGGCACCGTACGCAGCGCCTTGGCCAGGCCCCCCGCACCCGTGGTCTCCTGACCGACGCACCCGCACTCCAGCGGTACGGTCTCGTCCGTCACGCGGGCGGCCTGGCCGCCGACGCGTAGCTGGAGCAGTACGGCGGCGGCCCCGTCGGCACCGGCCTCGAGATCGGCGGTGAGGCGCACCTTGGCCGGATGACCCGCGTGATCGAGGAGGCGGCGCGCGAACCCGCCCACCACCTCGAGCCGCTCGGTGTCCGGGTCGACCAGCGCGATCTCCTCGACATCGAGATCGGCGTACTGATGGGCGATCCCGCTGACCAGTTCCGGGGTGTAGGTGGAGCCGCCGCCGACGATGGTGAGTTTCAACCCTTGACTCCTGTGAAGGTGATGCCGCGGACGAAGGACTTCTGAGCGAGGACGAAGAGGAGGATGACCGGCAGCATGACCACGACCGTCGCGGCCATGGTGAGGTTCCACTGCACCTGGTGCGCGCCCCGAAACGAGGCCAGGGCCAGCGACAGGGTCCACTGGTCCGGGTTCTCCCCGGCGTACAGCAGCGGCCCGAAATAGTCGTTCCAGGTGTACATGAAGCAGAACAGGGAGATCGCCGCAATGCCCGGCCGGGTCATCGGGAGCAGCACCCGCAGCAGGGTCCGCAGGTCGCCGCAGCCGTCCACCCGGGCGGCGTCGAGGTAGGACTGCGGGATGGTGAGGAAGAACTGCCGCAGCAGGAAGATGCTGAACGCGTCGAGCAGGAAATACGGCAGGATCAGCGGCCACAGGGTGCCCGTGAGGTGGAAACGGGCCCACAGGAGGTAGAGCGGCACCGACAGGACCTGCGGCGGGACCATCATGGCCGCGATGATCACCAGGAACACCGCCTGGCGGCCCCGCCAGCGCATCCGGGCCAGCGCGTAGGCCGCCGGGATGCTGGACAGCAGCATCCCGGCGGTGGCCAGCAGCGAGTACAACATGCTGTTGCCCAGGTACTTCAGCAGCGGCGCGGTGTCGAACACCGTCGCGAAGTTGGCCGGATGCCAGGACCGCGGCCACAGATCGGCCGTCAGCGCCTGCCGGTCCGACATGAACGCGGTGAGCGCGACGAAGACCAGCGGCAGGACGAACATCAGCCCGATGGCCAGCGCGATGCTGTGCACCGCGATCCAGCGCATGAGGCCGCGCCGGTTCGACCGGCGGCGCGCCGGTCCGCGCCGGGACGCCGGGCCGGCGGCGAGGTCGTTTGTGGTGGTGAGAGTGGCCATCACGCCATCTCCTCGGCATGGGAAGCACGGCGTAGACGGTGCACGAAGAACACGGTGAACACCGTCGAGACCACGAACAGGGCGATGGACATGGCTGAGGCGTAGCCCATGTTGTAGTAGTGGAACCCCTGCTGGTACAGCCAGACGGGGAAGGTCAGCGTCGAGTTGTCCGGGTAGCCGATGACCCGCCGGCTGCCGGCGATGTCGGCCGACCCGGAGGCCACCGAGGCCGCGACCACCGCCTGGGTGAAGTACTGCAGCCCCAGGATGATGGAGTTGATCACGCCGAAGACGAGCACCGGCGCGATCGCCGGCAGCGTGACGTGCCAGAACCGCCGCATCGAGCCCGCGCCGTCCAGGGACGCCGCCTCGTAGAGCTCACCGGGCACGTCCAGCATCCCCGCCATGATGATGATGATCAGCTCGCCCGAGGCCCACAGGGTGAGCAGCGTCAGCGCGGGTTTGGCCCACGCGGGGTCGCTGAACCACAGCGGCCCGGAGACGCCGAACCAGCTCAGCACCGTGTTCACCGGCCCGGTGCCGGGATTGAAGAGGAAGGTGAAGGCCAGGGTGGCCGCCACCGGCGGAGCCAGCGCGGGCAGGTAGATCAGCGTCCGGAACAGCCCCGCGCCGTTTCTGACCCGGACCAGCACGGCCGCGACCCCGGTGGCGAAGACCAGGCGGAGCATGGTGATGACGACGACCAGCCAGACGGTGTTGTAGGCCGCCTTGCGGGCCAGCGGATCGCCCCAGAGCAGGAAGACGTAGTTGCGCAGCCCGACCCACACCGGAGCGTTGAGCAGGTCGTAGCGGGTGAAGGAGTAGTAGACCAGCGCGAGGAGCGGGTAGACGACGAACAGCGCCAATCCGGCCAGCGCCGGTGCCATGAAAGCCAGCGGCCGTATCCAGTGTCCCGGCCGCGGCCGGATCCACCTGGTGAAGGCGGATCCGGCCACGTGCGTGGTGTGCGGTGCGGCGGTCATCGGCGGTCAGCTGCCGAGTTGCGCGTCGGCGTCGATCTGTGTGCCCGTCTTGGCCAGTCCCGCCTTCAGGTCAGGGACGCCACCGCTCTGGTAGGAGATGGCGAAGTCCTCGGCGGACTTGAGGTAGGCGCCGCCGTTCGCGCTGGCCGGGTTCGTGGCCAGGTTCGGGTTGGCGAAGATGTCGAGGAAGGTCTTGAAGTGGACGTCCTTCTGCAACACCGGATCCTGCAGCGCGGGGACCGTGGACGGGACGTTCTTCAGGCCATGGGCGAGTTCCTGCAGAGCGGCGGGGTCCGTCGACAGATACTTGACCAGTTCCCAGCCGGCACCGGCGTTCTTGGCGCCCTTGGGGATCCCGATGATCGTGCCGGTGGTGTAGCCACCGCCGTACAGGTCGGGCTTGTTGTCCGCGACCGGGAACGGAGCCGTGGCGTAGTCCAGCTTGGGCGCCTCGGCCTCGATGAAGGCGGTACGGAACTCACCGTCCATCGCCATGGCGATCTGCCCCTTCTCGAAGGCATGGTCCGGTGAGTACTCCTGGCCGAGACCGGCGGTGAACTTCGCCAGCTTGTCGCGCCCGTAGAAGTCGGTGAACTTCTTCGCCCACTCCAGCATCGCCTGCCACTGAGGGTCGGTGCCGAGGGTGGACTTCCCGTCCTGGCCCGCCCACTGGGCGCCCCAGCTGGCCGCCCACATCTGCACGTGGTTGGCGTAGAAGCCGATCGTGGGCACGAACCCGGCGACCTTGATGGACCCGTCGGGGTTGCGCACCGTCAGCTTCTTGGCGGCTTCGAACAGCTCCGACATCGTCTTCGGGGGCTCGCTGATGCCGGCCTTGGCGAACATCGCCTTGTTGTAGTAGAGGCCGTAGACGTCGGCGAGCAGCGGCATCGCGCAGCGCGTGCCCTTGAACTCGGTGTACGCGCGGGTGGCGGCGGGAAGCTGGTTCAGGTCCACCTTGTCGCGGGCGATGTAGGCCTTGAGGTCCTGCCAGGCGCCGCCGGAGCAGAACTGGCCGATGTTGTCGGTGGAGAAGGAGATGGCGACGTCTGGAGGGTTTCCTCCTCTGATCGCCTGGGCGACCTTGTCGTCGTCCTGGCTTCCCTGGTTCTTGACCGTGATGTTGGGGTGCTTGGCCTGGAAGCCGTCCAGCACCTTCTGGAGCACGCCCAGCTCGCGACCGCTGAACTTGCTCCAGACGCTGAGGGAGACCTTCTCGCCGGCACTCGGCGCGTTGGCCGTACCCGATGAGCTGGTCTCCGGGGCGCACGCGCTCGCCAGGAGCGCGAATGCCGCACACGCCGCCGCGACACCGATTCGTCGCATCGAAACCCTCCAAGGGGGGTGAACTGCTGACCCGCCGCCATGGTCAGGTCAAGGGGTGGGGATTACTGTGAACACCTCTTCGCGTGCCGCGGCCAATGCCAGTCGCAGCGCGCCGGAGCGGACCGGGTTACCGGTCAGCAGGCTCGGTTGAATCTTGGGCCGGGGAAGAACGAGTTCGGCCAGTTCCTCGGTGACCAGGCCGCACAGGACGCTGCCGCCGGCCCGGCCGATGTCGCCGGTGAGGACCACCAACGCGGGATCCACCACGGACACCACACCGGCCACGGCCAGCGCCACCCGGCGGGCCAGGTCACGCAGGAAGGCCGACCGGGCGACAGGGTCCGTGCCGAGGTCCTCCGCGAGCAGCTTCTCCAGATCGTCTCCGGGGAGGCCATGCGCGTGGGCCAGCTCCATGACCGCCCTGGTGCCGAGCACGTCACCGATGCGCCGGCCGCCGGTCACGCCGGTGGACGGGCAGGGCATCCAGTCGATCTCGCCGGCGCCACCGGACGAGCCCCGTAACAAGCGCCCGCCCGAGACCACCGCGGCACCGATCCCGCGCCCCATCCAGATCAGCACGAAGTCGTCGACTCCGACGGCTTGGCCGACCGCCATCTCGTCGAGGGCGACCAGGTTGACGTCGTTCTCGACGGCCACCGACGTGTCGAGCGATCCGGACAGCCGCTCCAGGACGTCGAAGCCCTGCCACGGCGGCAGGTGCGGGGCGAAGTGCAGGTGCCCGGTGCGCGCGTCCACGGAACCGGGCACTCCCACGACGACCCGGTGGAGTTGCCCGGTGGTCAGGCCGACCTCGGCGGCGGCGACGGAGACCGCACGGCACAGATCATCGACCTCGAGGTCCGCCTCGTCGACGGGACGGTAGCGGTGCTCGGCGACGATCTCCCCGCAGATGTCGGACACCGCGATGTCCAGCGTGCGCGGGGTGAGGTCGACCGCCGCCACGTAGGCCAGCGCGCCGTTGACCGCCCAGCGCTGCGCCCGCGGCCCCTTGCCGCCCTCCCGGAGCCCCGCCCGCCGTACGTGACCGCTCTCCTCCAGCCGGAGCAGGAGGTCGGCCGTCGCCGGTTTCGACAGGCCGATGTGTGATTCCAGCTCCAATCGGGTCAGCGGCCCTCGATCGAGCAGAGCCAGCAGCGCCGCGCGGTCATTGATCCGGCGCAGCAGCTGAGGGCTTCCCCCGCGCTGTTCCACTTGGGACACTCCCTACTAGTCTGGGAACTTCCCAGACTATTTCCGAGGAATGTACCCCATGGACATCAGCCCACGTCAAGAGGCCATCACGTGATTTTCGGTCACGTGATGGCCGCCCGAAGTGCTAGTTGGAGTTGTCCGGCCACGACGCCGGCACGTTGTTCAGGAACAAGGACTTGCCGCTCAGGGGCTCACACCACACGCCGCGGTCGCCCGTGCAGAAGTCGTCCCGCTCGTAGCCGGACCAGTTGGCGATCGGTCCGGAGCCGTCCGGCCCGGCGAGGTGCTTCCAGGTCGGCAGCGTGCCGTCGAGGAGCGTGCTGCCGAAGGAGTACATCCGTGTGCGGTCGGGATAGTAGGTGATGGATGCGTTGTTGCTGGAATCGAGCTGTTTTTTCATGATGTTGTTGAAGAAGATGTTGTTGTAGCCGGACGATCCCGACCACTTCACCGCCTTCTTCCCGGCGGCCCACCAGATCGGGTACCACTGCGAGTCGTCCGGCGGGCTCCCGCCCTCGTCGCCGCAGTTGCTGTAGCAACTGCCCGGCCGGTGCCCGTAGGGCGTGTTGACCCGGTTGAGCTCGAAGATGTTGTTACGTTCCCAGCCGCCGTGCAGGTTGAGGTCGGAGTCGAAGTCGTTGCCGATGGCCACGTTGCCGGACGCCGACCACTGGAAGGTGAAGTGCCGCAGGTTACGGGTGGCGTTGCCGGCGTACACCGAGTCCCAGACGCGGGAGCCGCGGAAGTAGCCGTTGCCGCCCTTGCCCTTGTTCCACGCGCCTTCCAGGTAGTTGTTGATCACCGAGAGGTTCTTGGCCTCCTCGGTCACGATGGCGTGGGAACCGGTCATGTACGACCGGACCCCCTTGATCCACCCGTTGATCGCCCACTTCAGCACGATGCCATGCATCTCCCCGGCCGGATCCATGTTGCCGTAGTTGTGGCTCGCCGAGGCGGGCTCCTCGGAGGGCAGGTCCTGGGTGAAGTACAGGTTCTCGATCCCCACTCCCAGGACCGGATCGACGATCGGCGACGCCTTGGAGTCGAAGGGCTTGTCGAGCCCGGGAATGGGGGCCGAGCCATCGGAGGTGGAGTTGACCGGCACGTCGTACTCCAGCGGCTTGTCCAGCGTGATGGTCTTGCCGTTGACCGCCGTGATCTTGAAGATCTGCTGCCGCATGTGCAGGTTCTGCAGTTCGTGCTCGGTCGGCACGGCCGCCATCTGCTGGTAGAACTTCATCGTGTTGGCGGCGCGGATGTTCACGTACGCGCCGGCCTTGAAGTTCTGCATGATCTTGCTGTTGGTGTTGTCGGCCAGGGCGATCTCCATGTCGCCTGTCCGCGCGGCGAGTCCCTCACCCCACTTCGCGCTCTCCTTCAGCTTCGCGCCGACCTTCCAGTGCACGTTCACCGTGCCTTCGAGGATGTCCTTGCGGTTCTGCGGCGCCGCCTTCCAGCCGTTCTCGTAGTCGGGATGGCGCTCCCTGGCCTGCACCCGGAACAGGCCGCGCCCCGGCCAGATCCAGCCGCCGGGGGCGGGGTCGGCGTTGCCGTCTCCGCGATCGACGGTCATCGCGTCCTCGTCCCAGTCCGATCCGTCCGGGGTGAGCTTGTCGTAGCGGGTGTTGGCATCGGGGGTGTAGACGATGCGGGTGCCGGCGTTGGGATCGGAGCCCTCGCCGCGCAGCACGGTGTAGTCGGCGTCCACGTAGATCTGGTGGGTCACGTTGAGCGTGCCCGCCGGAAGGGTGATCTGGCTGAGTTTGTGATAGCCGGCGGTCGGTGAGCATGCGCTCTTGATGTGGTCGATGGCGTTCTGGATGCCGCCGGTGTCGTCCTGCCCGTCGTTGGGTCGCACACCGTACTGGCTCTGCATGGCGGCGGAGGTGATGGCGCACGCGCCGTTCGGGTTGAAGTCCCCGGCGCCGGGCAGGTCGCCGCCCTCCAGGTAGCCGGCCTTGGACCAGTCGCGCAGGCCGATCTGGAGACTGCGGCGGTTCCCCGCGGACAGGTCCAGGTCCTTCAGCGGCGTGGGCGGGGAGATGTACAGGTCGGGGTAGCCGCACTTGTGATCGGCGTTGGGCGACCAGGCGCGGGGCGAGACCGCGTTGTACCTACCGGTGATCTGAACGTAGAACGGGTCGCCCTTCTCCGTGGGATCGGCGGGGTTGTCGATCTTCAGGACGTGGTGGTTCTGGTAGAAGAGATTCAGGTTGGTACCGCCCTTGCTGTTCTGGGCCTTGTCGATCATCCGGCACGAGTAGCCCTTATCCGCGGCCGCGCCCTCTCCCGTGGAGTTGAAGGGATATTCGTCGCAGCTGTCGAGGCCGCCCGGCGGCCGCGGCAGTGCGTCTGGGCAGGCCTTATTCCGGTTTTCGCCGTCTTTGGAGCCACGCGTGAGTGGGACGCCGCCCGGCTCGCCGGGGGTGGGGCCCCCGTCGTCCATACCGGGTACGCCGCGCCGTCGCTGGGCGTCGCGGATGTGCAGCGCGTGTTCCTGCACCTCTCTGTCGTCGAGGGCGAAGGTCATGACGTCGGGCTGCTGCGGGAACACGCAGCCGGCGTCCTTGATGACGGGGTCGAGCCCGTCGCAGCGGATGTCCGGCTCGGTGGCCAGCACCGACGTCGTGGGCTGATCCGGGTGGTCCGGGAAGACGATCTCCACCCGGCCGATCACCGTCGCCCAGGACACCTCGCCGCTCCGGTCCGTCACGACGGTGTCGGTGATCCAGGTGCCGGTGACGGGGGTGTCGTACACCAGGGCGTTCGTGGGCAGGCCGTCGCCGCGCGGGAACTCCTTGTAGTTGCTTCCGTCGTCGAGCACCCTCGGGCAGGAGGGCTTGATGCCGCGCTTCTCGCAGTAGAGCGCCTTGGCCGCGACGCCGGCGCCGTCCACCTCCCCCCAACTGCCCAGCGGGATCGCGACGACCTCGATCTGGTACGTCCAGGTGCCCATGGCGCGGCCGTCGGCGTTCGTGTCGGCGTGCCAGTACTGCGTGACGAAGTAGTTGAGCTGGCCCACCTGCCTGGTGCGGTCGGGGCTGAAGACCTTGGCCGCCTGCAGCGGGGATCGCGCGCACACCTCGACGCGGCTGATGTACTGCCAGGCGCCCTCCGGCGGGGCCGCGCACCCGGCGGGCAGACTGCTCGTGGCCGTGCGCGCCGCCTTCGTGGTGGCGGCTTTCGGCCTCGTACAGCCGCCTTTGTGCTCCCCGAACAGCTTCGCGGCCGCGGCGGAGCAGCCGTCGTGCACCTTGAGCCGGGAGCCGGCCCGTGGCGTGTCCCAGTCCTTGTCGGCCGCGGGAACGCCGCTGGTGGTCTTGGTGGGAGTGGTGAGTGGCGGTGCGGGCTCGGCCGCTGACACACCGGTCAGCAGGGAGAGGAGGAGAAGTAATACGGCGAAAACTGCGGATAAGCGGTGTAACACCCTGTCGGCTCCTTAGGGGATGACGGTGAGGAAGAGGGACGACCGCGTGTCGGTCCCGGTGGCGTCCACGCCGTGGCCGCCGGTGTAGTCACGCCGCTCGTTGCCGGCCCAGTCGGTGATCGTGACGCCGCCGACGTCGAGGTGCTGCCAGCCGCTCCCGTTCCAGCCGAAGCGGTAGATCGTCGTGGGGCTCGGGTAGTAGTCCTCGTACGCCGCGGCCGGCCCGTCGGCCTGCTTCTTCAGCACGTTGTCGAACAGCACGTTGTTCGGCCCCGACGCGCCGGACCACTTGACCGCCTTGGGACCGGCCGACCAGTAGACGGGGAACCACGTGCCGTCGTCCGTACCGCCGCCCTCGCCCCCGCAGCGCGCGGAGCAACTGCCGGACCTGTGGTCGTAAGGGACAGTGCTCCGGTTGAGCTCGAAGAGGTTGTTGCGCTCCCAGCCGCCGTGCAGGTTGAGGTCGGAGTCGAACTTGTTGCCGATCGCCACGTTGCCGGAGGCCGACCACTGGAAGGTGAAGTGCCGCAGGCCGGTGGTGGTGTTGCCGGCGTAGACCGAGTCCCAGACGCGCGATCCGCGCAGGTAGCCGTTGCCGCCCTTGCCCTTGTTCCACGCGCCGTCGAGGGTGTTGTCGACCACCGACAGGTTCTTGGCCTCCTCGGTGACGATCGGGTGCGACCCGGTCATGCGCATGCGGACGCCCTTGATCCAGGCGTCGGCCGCGTGCTTGACGACGATGCCGTGCATCTCGGCGGCGGGCGCCATGTTGCCGTAGTTGTGCACGGCGGTCTGCTCGTCCAGGCCGGGCATGTCCTGGGTGAGGAAGAGGTTCGCGAAGCCGACGCCCACCACCGGGTCGATCAGCGGCGCGACCTTGGAGGCGTACACGGTGTTGTCGATGGCCGCCGAGCCGTCCGAGGTCGAGTCGACCGGCACGTCGAATTCGAGGGGCTTGTCGAGCTGCACGGTCTTCGCGGTGGTGTCGACCGCCTTGACCTTGAAGATCTGCTGCCGCATGTGCAGGTTCTCCATGTCGCCGCTGCCGGCGGGCACGGTCATCTGCGCGTAGAAGTTGCGCGTGTTGGCCGCGCGCACGTTGACGTAGCCGCCCACCTTGATGCCGGCCATCAGCGCCGACGAGGTGCTCGTGCTCAGGTAGACCGTGTCCTGGCCGGTCTTGCCGGCGAATCCCGGCACACCCGGCATGGCGCGCAGCTTGACCCCCGAGACCCAGTGCGCGTTGACCGTGCCCTCGAACAGGTCCTTGCGGTTGGCCGGGGCGTCGTCGTAGGTCTCGTCGTCCTCGTCGGCGGTGCCCGCGCCGGGGCATCCGGCCTGCGTGCCGACCCGGTACTGGGGCGCCACGCACCGCGACTCGACCCGGAACAGCCCGCGGCCCGGCCACAGCCAGCCGCCGTTGGCGCTGCCCCACTTCATCGCGGACTGGTCCCAGTCGGAGCCGTCGGAGGTCAGCGTGTCGTACAGGGTGGCGGGGCCGGGCCGGTAGACGATCTTGGTTCCGGTGGCCGGGTCGGCGCCGGCACCGGAGATCACCAGGTAGTCGGCGTCCACCTTGATCTCGCCGGTCACCAGCAGTTCGCCCTGGGGGAGCTGGATGGAGCTGAGCCGGTCCGGGGCTGCGGTGAAGGAGCACTGCGTCCGTACGGAGTCGATCGCCGCCTGCAGCCCCGGGGTGTCGTCGCCGCCGTCGCCGGGGATCACGCCGTACGTGGTGGCCAGCACCGCGGGGGTCAGGCGGCAGGTGGTGTCGGTGGTGTAGTCCGCCGAGCCGGGGAGGGGCGCGCCTTCCCGGTAGCCCGCCTTGGACCAGTCGTACAGGCCTGCCACGGGAGCACGGCGGTTCGCGGCCGTCAGATCAAGGCCGGTGCGCGCCTCACCGTCAGTTGGCGGCGTGGGCGTGACGGTCGGTGTCGGAGTAGGGGTGGGGGTCGGGGTGGGCGGCTGTGTGGTGACCGTGAACGTGGCCTCGGTGGAGACCGTGGTCCCGGCCGCGCTCCATCTCGCCTTGAGCTCATGGCCGCCGGTCGAGGCGTTCACCGTCCACTGGTACGGGGCGGTCGTGTCCTTGCCGAGGTAGGTGTTGTCCAGCAGGAACTTCACGCCGTCGGTCACCGCGCCCGGATCGACCAGATCCGCGGTGAAGGGCGCGGTCACACTGCCCCCGGCCAGCGCAACCCCGTTCACCGCGAGGTACGGGCCATCGGCCCAGGCGATCGGCACCATGCCCAAGCCGAAGACGGCCACCAAGGCGGCCACCGGCCGCCAGCGAAACCTGAACACGTGGGAAGTCCTTCCTGTCGGGAGAGCGCGGTTCACGAGCGTGTGAATCGTCGCCGCCCCGGCGAGGGAAGTACATCGATCACCCAGTACGCGGGACACCGCGGAACGGCCCCACCTTCGACCTGCAGGGACACGCGGAGAACCGGGAAATCCTGGGACGCTTCAGCGCCCCGCGCCCACGCACTTCCTGGCGCCGCTGGTGAGTTCGGCGCAGGCGTAGCCCACCTCCGGGCCGGCCGCGGCGACCATGGGCGTGGCGGCGCCGGAGCCGGAGCGGTCCTTGCCCTTGGCCTCCGCACCGCCGTCACCGGTGACGGCGACCCGGTCGTAGCGGCGCGCGCCGGCCAGCACGCCCCACGCGGCCCGGCACACCGCGCTGTAGCGCAGTTCGAGCCGCGCGTAGTCCACCTGGACCGACGCGGTGACGACCGCGTCGCGAGCACAGCCCAGGGGCTCCGCCACCCGCCCGGTGCACTCGCGCGCCTGGCAGCTGCCCGCAGGCGTGGGGGTACGCGACCCGGCCGGCGCGGCCACGGGACGGGAGATCGCACCGGTCAGCACCGCGACCACCAACCCGATGGCCAACACCGTGATCCCCATGGCGAACATCGCGAGCCACCGTCGCCTCGGCGGGGCGTCCCTGACCACCCCGAAGGGCCTGGTCGGCTCCGCGTCATGTTCCTGGTGAGAGCCGTCGTCGGTCACCCCGTACGGCCCCTCGCCGCCCCGGCCTCCCGCCTCGGCGGCCAGCTCCCACAGCGCGCGCAGCCGGGCCTGGTCGGCGTCGGCCAGCTCGCCCAGCGCGGCGACCACCGCGTACGGGGCGAGGGCCTGGCCGTTGAGGTACCGGCTCCACGCCGACTTGCTGCACGCGGTCTTCTTCGCCAGTTGCCCCAGGCTCAGCCCGGTCCGGTCCTTCATGACCCGCAGTTCGCCGGTGAGGTGCCGCATCTCCGGACTCAGCGAATCCGCCAGCGGTCGCCAGGCGCTCACGCATCCCCCCGTCCCCCGCGCGCGAACTCGTGGGCGTCGTGGACTGATGTCGAGCCGATGATATTCGGAGAATTCACTCGGTATCGGGCAGCCATCCGCCCGGGAAGCACTAAGGAACTGAGGCATGATCGCTGGGGTGCGGCTCACCACATCGATTCACCGTGGCCGAGCACATCGAACTGCTGGCGCTGGCGGACTGCGTCGCTCGCACCGTGCGCCATCCCTTCAACGTCCACCACGCACTGCTGGCCGGGGTCACCTGGGCCGATATCGCCCGCATCGTCGACTCCGACGAGCCGACCGTCCGGCGGGACTACCAGCAGTCGGCTGACGACCAGTACGAACTCCACCAGCGCTACCCTGACCGCGGCATGACCGCCGACGAGCACGCCGCCGCGACCGCCAGAGCCGCCGAGGGGAGTGGGGACCCGGCTGGGGATCCTGTCCCATGAGGTCGGTCAATCGGCGGTGCGCGGGTCCGCGGGCACGACTTCGCCGACGGTGCCCAGCAGGCGGCGCAGCTCGTCGTACTCGATCGGGCGCCCGAGCCGCAGGGCGGCGTACTCGCCTGCGGCGCCGCCCTGCGCGGCGAGTTCGGCGCAGGCCGCGTGCCACTCGTCGCGGGCCTTCCGCACGGCCTGGGCTGCGCTGGGGCTCACGGGGTCCGACAAGTCACGGAGCCGGACATAGGTGTCATACGCCTCACGCTCCGCGGCGGATCCTTCGGCGGGCGGCGGCAGCCGCTCACCGAGCAGTTCGAGGAAGACCCGGGAGCGGCCCAGCTCGGAGAACTGCCAGGCGGTGACCACCGTGCCGCCGTCTCCGGGCGCCGATGGCGTGGCCGAGGCGAACAGCCACACACCCAGGTCGTACAGGCCGCTGATCGAGCCGCCCGCACTGATCCGCAGGTCGGGGCTGAGGGCGCGCCCGCGCACGTCCTCCGCCGAGCGCACCGCCTCAAGCAGGCTGTCCCTCGCCACCTCCATGTCGCCCACGGACCTGGCGAGCTGGGACAGCCCCGTCAGCGCGTTCATCTCCCAGGTCACCTGCCCGGCTGCGCGGGCGCGCAGTGCGGCCTCGGCGAAGAGCGCGGCGGCCTCGGCGGGGCGGCCCTCGGTCACGAGATCGTCGGCGCGCAGCGCGAGATCGCGGATGGGGTTGCCCCAAGCGGGGAAGGGCGCGGGAGTGCGTCGGGAGAGCCACGAGCGCAGCTGCTTGTCCAGGTTCGTGTGCCCGCGCACGCCCATCAGCAGCGCGAAGGGATGGTTGTTGAACGTGAGCGCCTGCTCCTTCCCCCAGGCCAGCCTCTCCCCGATCCCGCCGCGGGGGATCGCCATGGCCCGCGCCTCCAGCCGGCGTGCGCCCTCCTCGTCGCCGCGCTGCTGCGTGATCACCGCCAGGCCCATGAGCGCGTTCCTGAGCAGGTACGGGCTGTCGTCCGGCGAGAGGAGCTCGTGGTCCAGCTCCACCGAGCCGAGCCCGTGCCTGGTGATCAGGCGGCTCCAGGCGGTGTGCCGGGCCTGGGCCGCCATCCGCGGCAGGCCCAGGGCGGAGAAGCGGCGGCCGCACTCCCGCCAGGTGGCTAGCACCTCGTCCTCCAGCCCGAGATACTGGTAGATCTCCGCCCGCAGCCACAGACAGCACGTGCGCTGGATCTCCTGGTGCCGGGCCAGCCGCCGGGTGGTCCGCGGCACGACCTCCGCGTCGACCAGGTCCAAAGCGAGCTCGGCCAGCTCGACGCGCCGCAGCGCCGCCTCGGCGGACACGGAGCCGACGGTGAGCCGCGCGTCCAGCAGCAGCGCGGAGATCAACGCGTAGTCGGGCCTGCGGCGGCGGGTCAGGAAACCGTCGTGGAGCCACTCGCCGAGATTAACGGCCGTGATCATCCGTACGTCCGACTGCTGTGCCTGGGGAGCGCCGACGGCGACCCTGTGGAGCGTCTCGGCCGTCTCCACCAGGCATAGGGCGAACGCGGGCACGGCCAGCCGGGGGTCGGGGTGCGCCACGTACGCCAGCAGGAACGGCGTCCACGCGTAACGCAGCAGCACGGTCGCCAGCATCGAACAGAGCGCCAGCGGGGCCCGCAGGGCTTTCGGCACCCTGGCCACGGCGCGGAAGGTGCCGACCCCGACCTGCAGCAGCAGCACGGCGGCCACCAGGAACACCCCGTCGAACGCCGTGGCCCAGGCCGTCCTCGCCCAGGCCGAGGCCAGCCACTCTCCGGCAGGGGAGAACGCCAGCAGCGCGCCGGCCGCGAGCACGATGATCTCGCCCCAGCGCCGCAGCCGGGCCTGCTTACGGATCAGGCCGCGCCAGACCGCCATCCTGCTCGCCACATGCCCACTGACCAGCAGCCCGGCCAGCAGGGGCAGCCATGCGGCGCCCTCGCCCGTGTGGGCCGCCGCCCACCCGCCGAGCGCGGCAGGCGTCACGCAGGCGACCCGCCGTGCGAACGCTGACACCCGGTCGGCCCACTCCGGCGGCCGGATCAGCAGGCCGTGGTCAGGTAACGCGCGCTTGTCACCCACCCGAGCGATTTCCCCGCGAACGCCGCCGTTCACGCCCGATCACGAATGCGTATCTCGCCCTTCTCAGAACGATCCGGCGGGGATAGCTTCTGCGTGGCGGCGAAAGAACCAGCGCGGAGGGCCATGCCACGGCGTTTGCGTGTCCGGACCGGCGACCCCTGGACGCCCAACCTGGCCCGTGCGCGGCGGCGTCTGGCACGCGGGCGGCCGGAGGACGCGGCCCGCGAATACCGGCAGGCGTGCAGAATCGCCGACGGCAGGCGCGCCGAGCCGGCCGTCAGATCCGCGCTGCGGCAGTGGCTCGGGCTGGCGTTGCTGAAGGCGGGCCGGGGCCAGGAGGCGTTGCGGGCGCTGACCCAGGCCTGTGAGCTGCTGGGCGCCGACTCCGGGACGGCGGAGCAGTACGCGAGCATCCTGGACACCCTCGGCCTGGTGCGGCGCGACCTTGGGCAGCTCGCCGCGGCCGAGGAGTCCCACCGGCAGGCCCTGGACCTGTTCAGGCGGAGCGGCTCACACGAGGGAACCGTGCGGGCCGTCGTCAACCTCGCCGTCGCGGTCAAGGACCAGGGGCGTCTCACCGAGGCACGCGGGCTGCTTGCCGACATCGAGCCCGCGGCCCGCGACTGCGACGACCCGGCGCTGCTTGGGCACACGCTGCTCACCCTGGGTCTCGTCCACGAACTGCTCAACGAGCCGGCGCCGGCGGAACGGCTGGCCAGGCAGGCGGTCGAGGCCTACCGCGCGGCGGGCGACAGGGAGAGCGAGGCGGCCGCCACGCACAACGTGGGCCGTGTGCTGGACTCGGGCGGGCGGCACCGCGAGGCCATGGAATGCTTCGCCACTTCCCTGAAGATCAATCTGGAGATCGGCGCAGAACTGGGCGTCTCCGACGACCTCGGCGCCATGGCATCGCTGTTCCAGCTCGCCCGGCAGTACGACGAGGCTCGCCGCATGCATGAGCGCGCGCTGGACATCCAGCGCAGGGCGGGTTACCGGCGCGCGGTCGTGGCCACCCTCTGCGACCTGGGACTGCTGGCACGCGACCAGGACGACCTCCCCCTCGCGCGCCACCACCTGCAGGAGGCGCTGCGGGAGGCCGAGACGCTCGCCGCCCCGCACACCGTCTATGAGACGCGCGTCCTGCTGGCGGAGATCAGCATGCTGGAGGGGGACTACGCGCAGGCGCGTGTGGGCTACCTGGCCGCAGCGGAGGCGATGGGTGACGCCAGGCGGGCGCTGCTCGACGAGGCGGACGCCGTCACCTACTTCAGCGAGTCCCGTCTCGACGCCCTCGGCATGCTGGTCCGGCTCTCGCTCCACCTGCGCGACAGGGCGGGCGCACTCGAATGGGCGGACGCCGCGCGCGGTCAGGAGCTCGTACGCAGGCTGGCCTGGACCGCCCTGGCCGCGCCACCCGGCGCGCCGGAGGCGATCCTCGCCGAGGAGGCCGAGACCCGCCGCCTCCTGCGCACGCACGAGGCGGACCTGCGCGGCGGCGGATCCGCGGACGCGGCGCTGCTGACGGACTACAGGCAGACTTTGTCGCGCCTGCACCGGCTGGAGGACCGGCTCGTCGAGCTGGCTCCCGAGTACGTGTCGATGCGCCGGGGAGAACGCCTCGGCTGGAACGGCATCACCGCCCTGCTGACTCCGGCCCCTTCCCAGGACGGGCCAGAGGGGATCGACGCCATGGCTCGTCTGGTGCTGGCCGAGTACCACGTGACCGACCACGAGACCTATGTCTTCGGCGTGACGGCCGACGCGCCGGAGCCGCAGGTCGTCACCGTGGACGTGACCCGAGCCGAGCTCCGCGAGCTGGCCGGGTCTGCCGGGGACACCCTGGCCCGCGACAGGACCGGCCTCGGCGCGCACCTCGCGGACGATCGACTGGTGCGGCTGCTCGCGCCGGTGGCCCGGTGGGCCGAGCCGGGGGACGTGGTCTACCTGGTGCCGCACGACTCGCTTCACCTGCTGCCCCTGCAGGCCGTGCTCGTCGAGGGCGTCCCGCTGATCGACCGCAACCCGGTCGTGTTCGTGCCGTCGGCCTCCGTGCTGCGCTACTGCCAGGCCAAGCGGAAGGCCAGCCGCGCGACCGCGCTCATCGTCGCCGCGCCGCCCGAAGAGCATCCGCTGGCCTTCGCCAGGGAGCAGGCGCTGCTCGTATCGGAGACGCTCGGCGGCCAGGAGGTGCTGGCGGCGGTCGATGCCTCCCGCGAGAGCCTGTTAGCCCGGTTCGCCGTACCCGGGCAGGCGCCGGACATCCTCCACTTCGCCACGCACGGCGTGTTCGACCGCGAGGACCCGATGCGGTCCGGGATCGAGCTCGCGGACGGCAGACTGACCGCGGCGGACATCCTCGGGCTCCGGCTCGACGTGGACCTGGTGACACTGGCGGCCTGCGAGACCGGCGTGAGCCAGAGCCGCCCGGGAGACGAGCTGATCGGCCTGACCAGGGCGCTGCTGTACGCGGGCGCGCCCTCGGCACTGGTCGCCCTGTGGCGCGTGGACGAGTTGTCGACCAGCATGTTGTTCGGCGAGTTCTACGCGGCGTTGCGATCCGGCTCGCCGAAGGCCGAGGCCCTGCGCAGGGCGCAGCTGTGGTTGCGCGACAGAACGATCGCCGACGTGCTCGACTACGCGCGCGGCGCTCGCCGGCGCCTGGCGCGCGACCCCAGGGCGCTGGCCGCCGTCAGGCTGGAGGAGGCGCGGCTGCGCCTGGCGGCGGGCGACTACTCCGCGGCGGCCGGTCTGTTCCGCGACCTCGTCGCCTGCCCCGACCTGGACGAGGAGCAGCGGCAGGGCGCGGAGGTGGGCATGCTGCAGGCCACACTCGTCATGGGCACGGGCACGGACGTGGGTGCGGCACCGGACTTCGGCGTGCCCGCGTTCGCCGATCCCTACCACTGGGCGCCGTTCGCGCTGATCGGCGACTGGCTCTGATCACGGCAGGAGGGGGAATGCGTGGAGCGGCAACGGCCGGTCGAGGAGTTGATGACCGGTGACTTCACCGTCGCCGAGGTGGCGGACGGTGGGCCGGGGTTCACGGTCCTGGACGGGCCGGGGTTCACGGTCCTGCTCGGGCCGGACGGTGAGCCCGCCGGGCTCTCCGGCGCGGGCGAGCGGGGACCGGCCTGCGTCGTCGAGGCGGACACTCCGTTCGGCGATGTGCTCGACTCGGCCGACCTGCTGCATGCACTGGTGTCCGGCACACCCGGCCTGGTGATCGTACGAGGGAAGGACGTCGTGGGCGTGGTCAGCGCCGAGGCGATCAAGGCGGAGATCGTCCGCGACACCGCCTCCCGCCTCGTCGCCGGACGGCAGCTCGGCGACGCGCAGCCCCACGGCAGGCGGGCCGCTCCCGGCCCCAGCCGCATCCAGTGCAAGACCTGCGGTGCGACGAACACCTTCCGCCGCTTCAGCCAGGCGACCGCCTACACGTGCCAGCACGGGGATCACGCCTTCGTCCCCTACTGGAGCGCCTGACATGGGCGGACTCGTCGAAGCGGCGTCGGGGGTGGTCGACCGCAGGTTGCTCACCACGACGTTCCTGCCGCTGCTGGCCTTCTTGAGCGCCCTGGCCGCGGTCGCCGTCGGGGGCGTGGGCTGGGCCACAGCGGCGCGCTGGTGGTCGGGGCTCGGCGCGGAGGTGCAGGTCGTCCTGTCGGGGCTGGTCCTCGCGGGCGCGCTGCTGATCAGCCAGCTCGTCGCCGTACGGCGGGCCGGGCTGATCCGGCTCTATGAGGGTTACTGGGACGGCCTGCCGTACGGCGAGTGGTTGGCCGAGCGGTGCCGGCTGCGGTTCATGGCATCCGATGACCAGCGGGGCCCCCTGTACCCCGTGGACGAGTCCCGGCTGATGCCGACCGTGCTGGGCAACATCCTGCGGGGGGCCGAGGACCACAGCCGCGACAGGTACGGCATCGAAGGGGTGACGGCGTGGCCGCGCCTGTACGCGACGCTGCCGGACACCTTTCGGCAGACGTTCGCGGCGGCCGCGGGAGATCTCGACCTCATGGTCACGGTGAGCGGGCTGGGGCTGGCGTTCTCGCTGGTGGGCGGGGTGCTCGGGGCGTTGCTGCTGCCGTGGTACTGGGCGCTGGGGTGCTGCTGGGGCGGGCTGGTGGTCGCGTGGTGGGGGTATCGGGGGGCGGTGCGTGCCGCTGAGCCGTACGGGGAGTTGTTCCGTTCGGCGTTCGACGTGTATCGGTGGACGTTGCTGGACACGATGGGGCTGCGGCGGCCCGCCGAGTACCGTGGCGAGCCGGAGCAGTGGCGGCAGCTGGACAAGCTCTGGGCGGTCGGGGCGGCCGACAGCGAACACGCCACCAGCCTCGGCTACCCGGTCACTGGGCACGCCTCGGAGTCCACGCAGCCCCTTTTGGACCCCTCCGGACCCGTCCTGAGGGCCACCGAGCCCGCTCCGAAGCCCACCGAGCCTGTTCCGGACCCCGCGGCTCCGCGGGACCGCCCGCTCGACGACCTTGCACCTACGGCCGGCGCTTCGTTGAGTGCCTCAGAGGGTGGGCGGAAGGCGAGACCGCCGCGGTTGGGCCCGTGGCTGGTGGCCGTGGCGGCCGTCGCGGGGATCCTCGTCGTCGCGGGCAACCTGGCCGTCCGATCGCCGGGCGGCTGGGTGGCCGCGCGCACGCTGCACCCGTATCAGGTCCTCGCCGCCACCGACGTAAAGGGCCCGTCCGCGGCCGGCGCGGCAGGCCGGTATGTGCTGCGCCAGATCGAGGAGAGCAAGCAGGTGCCTCCGGAAGCCCTGGGCCCTCGTCTGCCCAGCGGCGCCGTCGACGGCAAGACCGTCATCACCCTCCGCCCGGGCCCCGGCCATCTCTACGCCGACGCGGCCGCCCGGGGCACGACGGCCACGCTGCGCCTCGTGCTCCCGCCCGCCACATTGGAGGAAAAGGCGGAATCCCTCACCTTCCCCGGCGTCACCGTCCTCGACCTGTCCGGCGGCGAGCCACGTACGAGCCTGGTGATCGCGCTCCCCGGTGATCGCGTCGAGGAACTGCTCGGCCACGTCGCCGGCAGCGACGTCTACCTCGTCACCACCACCAGCTGACGCCGCCGACGGCGCCATCGCTATGGCCACAGCCACCCTGCACACCGCGCTCCACCAGCGGGCCGGGGGCCGCGGCCAAGTCGTGTGATCGTGGAGGGCTCGCCACCGTTTGGCGGGCAATGCCAGAGGAAACCATCAGCGATTATTCGATGACTCTATGTAATGGGAGTCCACATGCGTCGTCTGGTAGTCACCCTCGTCTCCGTAGCCGCCGCGGGCGCGCTGACACTCGGCTTCGCCGCGACGGCTCAGGCCGCCGCCACCCGCGAGTACATCACCGTCGCCACGTGCGTGTTCGCCGGTGGTGTGGTCGTTCCTGACTGGCTGAGCCCGACCGGACGCACCTGCGTCGGCGGCGGCTACCACGGGTACCCGGTCTTCCCCTACTGACACCCCGCCATGCGAACGGCCCGCCTCCCGCTACTCCGGAGGGCGGACCCGCCTTGTGGGTCGTGGCCTCAGCCTGGGCTGAACCAGCGGGTGGGGGCTGCCTTCAGGTCGTCGAGGTCCGCGCCTGCCCAGGCGACGTAGCCGTCGGGCCGGATGAGCAACGCGGGTGCCGGGGCGTCGTCGGCGGTCGCGGTCACGCGGCGAGGTCGTTCCCGCCGGTGAGGTCGAGAGGCAGGGGGCGGGCGTCGCGCAGGACCTCGGCGAGGCGTCGTTCGCGTCCGTCGCGGGTGGTCAGGTCGATGGGTGGCACGAACCAGCCGGTGGGCGCGGCGGGGTGATTCTCGCCCATGTCGTAGCGGACATCGGCGCCCGCCACCAGCGTGGCGGGCTGCCCGACGTGCCGCGTCCGTCTCGCGTGGTGAACCTGCCGTTGGACCTGGTGCGCCATGACACGTTCATGACGATGCGCGCGGTGCCGGCGGACTCGATCGTCGAGATCGTGGACGAGGTGTGGCTGCCGCTGCTGGGGGTGACCAAGACCCCGCCGACGGCCTCGGCGTGATGCTGATGCTGGGCTATCCCGAACCTTCCGCAGGGGAGAAGTGAGCGGCCAGGCCATGCAGGACGCAGGCGAGTCCGCCGGCGAACTCGTCGTCGCGGGCGGCGCTCAAGTCCTGGTTTCGCTGGGCGGCGTACAGCTTTCGCAGCCGCGGATAATCCTGTACGGCCTGTTCGGCGGCCGGCCATAGGCTGGCGGCCCATTCCTGCTCGGTCTGGCCGCTGCGGGCGAGTGTGGTCAACCAGGCGGCCTCGCCGGTCGACACCCCGATGACGTAGGCCACGACCGTGTTCAGGGCCCGATCGGCCGCTTCCAGGGTGAAGCCCCCCTGCTCGAACGCGGCGAGGACGGCCTCGTTCTGCCGCATCACGTTCGGCCCCAGATAGGCCACGCCCGTCTCACCGAGCACGGAGACGATCCAGGGGTGGCGCAGGACCGTGGCCCGGAGGCTGTGGGCGTAGCGGGTGATGGCCGCCCGCCAGCCCGCGGGGTCGTCGGCGGCCGGCGCCTCGACCTCGCCGTAGACCTGGTCGACGAGTAGTTCGAGCAGCTCGTCCTTGTTGGCCACGTGCGTGTACATCGACGTGGCCCCGGCGTTCAGCCGGATGCCGAGCTTGCGCATGCTCAGGGCGTTGATGCCTTCGGCATCCAGCAGTTCGAGCGCCGCGGACACGATCTGCTCCCGGCTCAGCGGCTGCTGCTGCTCAGGCCGTCGCCGCTGCGGACGAGCCCACACCGACGGGTACGGCTGTTTGTCGGCCGGCATGCGTTCTCCCTCACGACGATCCCGTCCGAACAGTGTACGGCTTGCCCAACGATGTTCTTCCTCCGTACAGTGTGCGGAGCGCCGAACACTGTACGGCGCTTCATCTGAAAGGAGCCGTCCTCATGCCGTCATCGCCATTCGACGCCGACCGCTGGCAGGCGAGGCTTGATGAGCTGCGCGCCGCCCACCACGTGCCGGGGGCCGCCCTGGCGGTGCTGGCCGGCGGGCGAATCCATGAGCTGGCCGGCGGTGTGCTGCACCGGGGGACCGGTGTGGAGGTGACCACGGACTCGGTGTTCCAGTCCGGTTCGATCGCCAAGGTGTACACGGCGACGCTGGTGATGCAGCTCGTCGACTCCGGTGAGCTGCGGCTCGACAGCAGGGTCGCCGACGTCCTGCCGGGCTTCGCGGTCGCCGATGACGAGGTCACGAGGAGCGTGACGATCGGGCAGCTGCTCAGCCATACCAGCGGGATCGCCGGGGACTTCCCCCACGACAGCGGTCGCGGGGACGACTGCCTCGCCCGCTACGTGGCGGCGTGCGCGAGCGTGGGCCAGGATTGCCCGCCGGGGACCGTCGTCTCCTACTGCAGCACCGGGTACGCGATTCTCGGCCGAATCGTGGAGGTGGTCACCGGTCAGACCTGGGACGACGCGTTGCGCGACCGGGTGCTGGCGCCGCTCGGCCTCGAACATTCGATGACCTTGCCGGAGGAGGCGCTGCGGTTCCGGGTGGCGATGAGCCATGTCGGCGAGCTGGGAAAGGACCCGGAGCCGGCACCCGTATGGGACATGTTGCCGCGCTCGGCCGGGCCGTACGGGCGCGTCCTCATCACCGCCGCCGACGTCGTCCGCTTCGCGCGGATGCATCTCGACGGCGGTACCGCGCCCGACGGCACGCGCGTGCTGTCCGCCGAGTCGGCGGCGACGATGCGCCGCCGCGTGGTCGACTGCCTGGACGGATGGTCGTTCATGGCGGCCGGATGGGGCCACGGATGGGCGCTGTACGACTGGGACGGTGTCGCCGGCTACGGTCATGACGGCGCCGCCGGGGGGCAGTTCTCGTACCTGCGTGTCGTGCCTGGCAGTGGCGTCGTCGCCGCGCTGCTGACCAATGGCGGCGGCGCGACCGGCCTGTTCGTCGACCTGTTCCAGGAACTGCTCGGTGAGCTGGCCGGGGTGCGGATGCCCGGCGTCTTCGCTCCCGCCGCGGAACCGCCGCCGGTCGACGTCGCCGCGCTCGCGGGCACGTACGAACGCGAAGGCGTGCGCCTCACGATCGGCGAGCGAGATGGTGCGCCGCGCCTGCGGTTGCAGCTGACCGGCCCGATGGCCGGCTACGCGCCGCCGATGGAGACCGACCTGGTGGCGGTGTCCGACACGGTGCTCGCGATGCCCGGCATCGGCCCCGTCAGCGCGCCGTGGCTGCCACTGGTGTTCGGGACGCTTCCGGATGGCACGCCGTACGTGTATTTCGGCATGCGGGCGGCACCGAAGATCACCTGACGGAGGCGCTTACCGGTCACGCCTCCGGATCCTCAGGCGCCCCAAAGGGCCGCTAGGGGCCGGGCGGCCCGCGCGGAGGGGCCTCCTCTGGCGAGCGGTGCCAGCGCGGCGGGCACCAGGGCCAGCAGTGCGGCGATCATCAGGGCCGCGCGCCAGCCGTACGGCTGGACGACGAAGGCGACCAGCAGCCCAGGCACGAGGGTGGCGGCGCCCACCATCCCGGCCGCCAGCGAGCGGCGGCGGGACGGGCTGCGTTCGGCGATGAAGCGGCTCGCGGCGGGCTGGACGAGGCCGTTGCCAAGCCCGCCGGCCAGCAGGATCGCGAAGAGGGCTACGGCCGAGGTGACCTGCGCGGCGAGCAACATGGTGGCCGAGGAGAGGACGGACGCGGCGGTGAGCGTCACCGGGATCGGCAGCCGGGCCGCCACCCGCTTGGCGAGTGGCGAGCCCAGCGCGGTCGCGCCGTAGAAGGCACTCATCGCCAGGCCCACGGTGGTCGTCGAGATGCGCAGGTCGGCCTCGATGGAAGGCGCCAGCGCGCCGACGGCGAACCCGGGCATCACGGTCGCGGTCGCGGTGAGCGAAGCGGTGACGACGCCCGGCCAGTGTCGTACGGCGCTCATGCCGCTGTCGCCAAGAGCGCTGGTGGGATCCGATGCCTGAGGCGGGAAGAGATCGAATGGCAGAAGGCCGCCTGAGCTTGCGAAAGCGCGAAGCGCCGAAAAGCGAAGCCCGTTGTGGCGGGGCGGGCATCAGACGGTCGACCACGTGGGCCAGGGCCGAGGAAGGTGATCAATCCTCGGCCCTGGCGCGCATGAACTACGCGAGACCCAGCTGGGCCTCGAAGCGCCCCTCTTCCAGGCGACGCTTCACGGTCGTCAGGAAGCGGGCCGCGTCCGCACCGTCGACGAGGCGGTGGTCGTACGTCAGCGCCAAGTACACCATCGAGCGCACCGCGATGACCTCGCCCTCAGCGGTGTCGATCACGACGGGACGCTTCACGACCGCGCCGGTGCCGAGCATGCCGACCTGCGGCTGGTTCAGGATCGGCGTGTCGAACAGGGCGCCGCGGCTGCCGGTGTTGGTCAGCGTGAAGGTGCCGCCGGTGATCTCGTCGGGCGTCACCTTGTTGGCGCGGGTGCGCTCGGCCAGGTCGGCGGTCTTGCGGGCGAGGCCGGCCAGGTTGAGGTCGCCGGCGTTCTTGATGACCGCCGCGATCAGGCCGCGCTCGGTGTCGACCGCGATGCCCAGGTGCTCGACGTCGAAGTAGGTGACCTCCATGGTCTCGTTGTTGATGGTGGCGTTGAGCTTCGGGTGCTGCTTGAGCGCCTCGATGGCCGCCATCTCGAAGAACGGCATGAACGACAGCTTGACGCCCTCACGGCGCAGGAAGTCGGCCTTGGCCCGGTCACGCAGCCGGGAGATCTTGGTGACGTCGACCTCGACGACCGTGGTGAGCTGGGCCGCGGTCTGCAGCGACTCGACCAGCCGCTTGGACATGGTCTGACGCAGCCGCGACATCTTCTCCGTACGGCCGCGCAGCGTGGTGTCGACCACGACGGGCTCGGGGGCGGCGGCCGGGGCCGGCGCGGCCTGAGCGGGTGCGGCGGCAGGAGCCTGGGCAGCGACGGCGGGCGCCGGGGCGGCGACCTGCTCACGCTGCGACTTGGCGGCCTCCAGGACGTCCTGCTTGCGGATGCGACCGCCCACGCCGGTGCCGCTGATCGAGTCGAGGTCGACCCCGTGCTCGTTGGCGAGCTTGCGCACCAGCGGCGTCACGTAGGGGCTCTCGCCCGAGGCCGGCAGCGGGGTCGGCTCGGAGGGGGCCGGCACCTGCTGAACGGGCGCCGGAGCGGCCGGGGCCTGCTGCACCGGAGCCGGCGCGGGGGCCGGAGCCGGAGCCGGGGCCGGGGCAGGGGCGGGCTGCGGGATCGAGGAGACCGGGGCGGGAGCCGGGGTGGGCTCGGGCTCCGGCTGCGGCTCGGGCTGCGCGGCGGGGGCCGGGGCGGCCTGCTGCGCCGAGGCGCCGCCGGCCTGGCCGTTCTCGTCGATGACGGCGAGCTCCGCGCCGACCTCGACGGTTTCGTCCTCAGCCACGACGATCTTGGTGAGCACACCGGCGGACGGCGACGGGATCTCGGTGTCGACCTTGTCGGTCGACACCTCGAGGAGCGGCTCGTCGGCCTCGACGCGCTCGCCTTCCTTCTTCAGCCAACGGGTTACCGTGCCCTCGGTGACGCTCTCGCCGAGCTGGGGCATCTGTACAGAGACCGGCATCGTTATCTTCTCTCGCGTTCTGATCTCGAGGGCTTGGACTAGTTGTGTACGTGCAACGGCTTGCCGGCCAGGGCCAGCATCGCCTCACCGACTGCCTCGGACTGGGTCGGGTGTGCGTGGATGAGCTGGGCGACCTCTGCGGGCAGAGCCTCCCAGTTGTAGATGAGCTGACCCTCGGTCACGAGCTCGCCGATGCGGCGGCCCACCATGTGAACGCCCACGACGGGTCCGTCCTTCTGGGCGATGACCTTGACGGCGCCCGCGGTGCCGAGGATCTGGCTCTTGGGGTTGCCCGCGAGGTCGTAGACCTGTTCGACGATCTCGATGCCGCGCTCGGCGGCCTGCGCGGACGTGATGCCGACCGAGGCGACCTCGGGGTCGGAGTAGGTGATCCGCGGCACGCCCGCGTAGTCGATGGCGGGCGGGTTGAGCCCGGCGATGTGCTCGGCCACCATGATGCCCTCGGCGAACCCGGCGTGGGCCAGCTGGAGGGTCGGGATCAGGTCACCGATCGCGTAGACGCCGGAGACCGAGGTCTGGCAGTGCTCGTCGACGACGACCGCGCCGCGCTCGATCCTGATGCCCTGCTCCTCGAAGCCCATCCCGGCCGAGACGGCGCCGCGGCCGACCGCGACCAGCAGCAGCTCGGCGTCGAGGGTCTTGCCGTTGGCGAGCGTGACGACCACGCCGGTGTCGGTGGTCTTGACACCCTCGAAGAAGACACCCAGCTCGTACTTGATGCCGCGGCGGCGGAAGGCGCGCTCCAGCAGCTTGGAGCTCGACTCCTCCTCGGTCGGCAGCAGGTGGGGCAGCGCCTCGACGATCGTGACCTCGGCGCCGAACGAGCGGTAGACGCTGGCCAGCTCGACGCCGATGACGCCGCCGCCCAGCACGATCACCGAGGCGGGCACGCGGTCCATCTTCAGGGTGTGCTCGCTGGTGATCACGCGCTCACCGTCGATCTCCAGCCCGGGCAGCGTCTTGGGCGCGGAACCGGTGGCCAGGACGATGTTGCGGCCCTCGTACACCTCGGAGCCGACCTGGATCCGGTGCGATCCGACCAGGCGGCCCTCGCCTTCGACGATCGTCACGCCGGCGCCCTTGAGCAGGCCCTGCACGCCCTTCCAGGCACGGGTGACGATCTTGTCCTTGAAGGCGTGGACGCCCGGCACGTCGATGCCGTCGAAACGCGCCTTGACGCCGAACGTCTCGCTCTCGCGGGTCTCGTCGGCGACCTCGGCCGAGTGCAGCAAGGCCTTGGTGGGGATGCATCCCCTGTGCAGGCAGGTGCCGCCGATCTTGTCCTTCTCGATCAGGGCGACCGTCTTGCCCAGCTCAGCCGCCCGTAGCGCGCAGGCGTATCCGCCACTGCCGCCTCCCAGGACGACGATGTCGTAGGCCACAGTCAGGCTCCTTGTCGGGGTGTTCGTGATGCCGTCATCTTTTCATTTGTTTCAGATGCTCGCGTGCCGCTCGGCCAGTCCGATGAGCGTGCGGGTGATGGCCCCCGTGCCGCCCTTCGGCGTGTAGCCGTGCGGCTCGCCCTTGTTGAACGCGGGTCCGGCCATGTCGATGTGCGCCCAGCGCACCCCGTCCGGCACGAACTCCTTCAGGAAAATGCCCGCGGCCAGCATGCTGCCCCAGCGCTCGGGCTGGAGGTTGGCGATGTCCGCGATGGGGGAGTCGAGGCCCTTACGCAGCTCCTCGGGCAGCGGCATGCCCCAGGCGCCCTCGCCCGCGGCGCCCGCCACCTCGACGACCAGCTCGCGCACCGCGTCGTCGTTGGCCATCACGCCGGCCGTGCGCCAGCCGAGCGCGACGATCTGCGCGCCGGTGAGGGTGGCCACGTCGACGATCAGGTCGGGGGAGTCCTCGGCGGCGCGCGCGATGCCGTCCATGAGGACCAGGCGGCCTTCGGCGTCGGTGTCGAGCACCTCGACGGTCTTGCCGCTGTAGCTGTGGATGACGTCGGAGGGGCGCTGCGCGGTGCCGCTGGGGAGGTTCTCGGCCAGGCAGAGGTAGCCGACGACGTTCACCTGCGGGGCGAGCCGGGCGATGCCGATCAGGGCGCCCAGGACCGCGCCCGCGCCGCCCATGTCGGACTTCATCCAGTCCATGGAGGCCGACGGCTTGAGTGACAGGCCACCGGAGTCGAACGTGATGCCCTTGCCCACGAACGCCAGCGTCTTGGTGGCCTCGGGGTGGCTGTAGGACAGGCGGACCAGGCGCGGCGGGTTGGCGGATCCCTGGCCGACACCGATGAGGCCGCCGTAGCCGCCGTCCTTGAGCTGCTTGTCGTCGAGCACCTCGACGCTCAGCCCGGCCTCGCCGCCACGCTGCTCGGCGATCTCGGCGAACTTGGCCGGCCACAGGTCGGAGGGCGGCGTGTTGACCAGGTCGCGGACGAGTGTGACCGACTCGGCCAGCACGGTGGCGCGTCCGGCGATCTCGTCGGACCCGTCGCTCGTGAGCACGGTGAGCTCGCCCACGGGCTCCTTCGAGTCGCCGTTCGTGCGGTAGCGGGAGAAGCCGTACGCGCCCAGCAGCGCGCCCAGCGCCACGGCCTCGGCCGCTTCGGCCGATTCGGTGGGCAGGACCAGGGCGGCGCGGGCCGTGCCGGCGAGGGAGCGTACGGCGGCGCCCGCGGCGCGGCGCAGTGCCTCGGCGTCGGCGGAGTCACCGAGACCCACCGCGACCAGCAGCGGAGCGGCGAGAGCGCCGAACACGGGCACCTTGGCGAGCTCCCCGGGCTTGCCGGAGAAGCCGATGGCGGTGAGCGAGGCGGCGAGTCTGCCGCCGAAGGCCGCGTCGAGAGACTCGGCGCCCGTAGCAGGGCGGGGGCCTTCGGGGCCGGACCGGAAACCGACGATCAGCGCGTCGGTGTCGAAAGAGACTGGATCTGCTGAGTTCAGCCGCACAGTGGTCACGTAAACCGATGCTATCCAGGGTTTCGAGGTACTCACAAACAGGGGTTCATCCCACCAATCCTCGACGCGTAAACATGAAGACATGGTGCTAGTGTCATTAGCACCATGTTGCTGACTCTGGACCTCAACGACACGCGTCCTCTGCACGAGCAGGTGGCCGGCGCGATCCGCCGGGCCATCGGCGAGGGCTCGTACGTGCCGGGCGACCGGCTGCCACCCGCCCGCGACCTGGCCGAGGCGCTCGGCATCAATCCCAACACGGTGCTGCGCGCCCTGCGTGACCTGCGCGATGAGGGGCTGCTGGAGTTCCGGCGGGGGCGCGGCGTCAGTGTCGCGGGCCGCGCCGACGGGCGGGCCCTGCTCCTGCAGCGGGCCCGCGAACTCCTGGAAGAGGCCATGAGGCTCGGCTACCGCCGCGAAGACCTCATCACGATGCTGGAGGAGCTGCCATGATCCCCCGATTCGCCGCCGCCGCGTGGGGGCTGATCGTCAGTGCCGCGCTGGTCGCGGCTCCGCTGGCGCTGCGCGACCGGCTGCCCGAACCGCTGGCCACGCCGACCAGCGCCCGCCCGAGGACGAGGAGCCGCCTCGGCTGCGGCTGCGGCCGGGGCAACGCTCGGTGTGGGTCAGCCGCATCACCAATCCCTGGCTGATCGCCGTGACCACGGCCGTGGTCGTCGCCCTGGCCGTGATCAGCGTGCTGCTGCTGACCGGTGTCGTGGCGGACGGCGCCGCAGGGAGCACGCTGACCGGGCTGGTCATCGTCCTGTTCGCGGGGCTGCTCACCTCGTCGCTCACCGCCCGGGTCACCGGGGACGGGCTGGCGATCGGGTTCGGGCCGCTGGGCTGGCCGGTGCGGCGCATCCGCCTGTCGAAGATCGACAGGGCGTGGTCCGAGGTGCGGTATCCGAGCCAGGTCGGAGGCTGGGGCATACGCGGGCTGCCGGGCAGCGCCACCATCATGCTCCGGGGTGGCGAGTGCCTGATCATCCGCTACCGCTCCGGCGGGCAACTCGCCGTGAGCGTCGACGACGCCGAGCGGGGTGCGGCGCTGATCAACGCCCTCATCGCCGAGCGGCCTCCCGTGGGGGCGTGAGGTTCTCCGGGGTACGGCGGAGCGGGGCGTCTTCCGGTACGGCGGCCGAGACCTCGGCCGTACGGCGCGGCCGGATCTCGGCTGTACGACGCCGGACCTCAATCGTCCGGCGCGGCCGGACCCCGGTCGTCCGGCAGGCGGCGCCGGTCAGCCGAACAGGGCGCAGACGGTGAGCGTGGCGGTCGTGGCGGTCTCGACGAGCGCCCCCAGCACGTCACCCGTGACGCCGCCCAGGCGCCGCCGGACATGCCGGAGCAGGAACAGCGCCGCCCCGAGCCCGGCGGCCACGCCGAGAGGGAGCACATAGACCAGCCGGTGTACCGCCACCGAGCTGAGCCCCATCAGGCCGAGTCCGTGGCTGGTCGCCGAGCCGAGCCCCGTCCAACCGAGTCCGTGGTCGGCCGCCGCGCCCAGGGCCGCGGCCGCCGCCAGGACCGTGCCGGTGGCCGCCCAGGCCGCGCCTGGCCGTACCGTGCCCGCGACCAGTGCCCCGAGCCCGTCGGGACGGGCGGCGGGGACGGTTGACCGGCAGGCCCAGGTGAGCGCCAACCGGCCGGTCACGCAGGCGGTCACCAGAGCGGCCGGCCCGAGCCCGGACAGCGCGGCCACCTGGACGACCAGCACCAGCACCAGCGTCATCACGCCAAACGGCCCAATATCCGACTTTTTCATGATGTCGAGCGCCTGAGGAGCAGGTCTCCCACTGCCCAGCCCGTCCGCGAGATCCGCCAGCCCGTCCAGATGCAGCCCCCGCGTCAGTACGGCCAGCAGCCCGACCGCGAGCCCCGCACCCAGCAACGGCGGCCCGGGCAGCAGCAACGGCCAACAGCTCACCAGACCCAGCACCAGCCCAAGAACCGGAGCCAGCACCATCGCCCGCCCCGCGACCGCACGATCGACGCGTGTCACCCGGACCGGAAAGACACTCAGCGTCCCCACAGCGAACCGCGTCCCGTCCATCACTCCAGTTCCCCCCACGGTTGTCGGCCCGGCCACGGACCGGGGCCAAGAAGACGCACGTTACGGTGCCCGGCCCCGTGAACCGGAGGAGCGTGCCCCTGGACGGACGCCGGCCCCGTATGGCGGGTGGGGCTCACCGGGCTGGCCGTAAAAAATCGAAATACCCCCATCCATCGGACGCTGATCGCGGTCGGGGGCGGCCACTAGGGTGGCCGGATGCACGTTGTTGAACTCGAAGGCGTAGGCGTCCGGGTCGCCGGCAAGTCGCTGCTGAGTGCGGTCGACTGGCGAGTGGAGTACGGCGAGCACTGGGCCGTGCTCGGGCCCAACGGTGCCGGCAAGACGACGCTGCTCTCGCTGGCCGCCGCGATACGGCACCCGACAGAGGGTACGGCCAGCATCCTCGGCCACCGGCTCGGCCGGGCCGACGTGCGTTCGCTGCGGCGCCACATCGGCCTGGTGGCCTCCAGCCAGCGGCTGATCGACGAGGAACTCCTGGAGGAGGAGGGCGCCACCGCCCTCACCGTGGTGCTCACCGGCCACACGGGCACCAGCGCCCCCCTCTGGGACCGCTACGGCGAGGCCGAGCGGGATCGCGCGTTGCGGCTGCTGGGGGACGTGGGCTGCAAGGGCCTGGCCGACCGCCTGTTCCGGGTGTGCTCCCAGGGCGAGCGGGCCAGGATCAGGGTGGCCAGGTCGCTCATGTCGGACCCGGCGGTGCTGCTGCTCGACGAACCGTTCGCCGGCCTCGACCTGCCGGCCCGTGAGGACCTCATCGAGACGGTGGAGGACCTGGCGATGACCAGGCCGGTGCTCACCACCGTGACGGTGACCCACCGCCTGGAGGAGGTGCCCGCCACGACCACGCACGCCATGCTCATGCGTGAAGCACGCGTCCTGGCGGCCGGCCCGGTCACGGACGTCCTCACCCCGGCGAACCTGTCCGACTGCTTCGGCCGCCCCCTGCACGTCGACCGCATGGACGGCCGCTGGTACGCCAGAGCCATCCGCCACTAGGGCCCAGTGGGACGCTGACGGGGCGCGCGAGCGGCCGACCAGCGAGACGTCGACGACTCCGCGATGTGTCGGCGGTCCGGCGAGACGGAGGGCGGTCCAGCGGGGCGGAGGGCGGTCTGGCGGGACGAAGGCGGTCCGCCGAGACGGAGGCGGTCCGGCGGGACATTGGTGTCGCGCCGGGGGAGTCGCCGCGCGTACCCCATGGGTCACAGGCGCAGGAGGCGTCCGGCGACGACGAGGGCGACGTCTTCGGACTCGGCGGCGAGGCATTCGTTGAGACGCCCCAGCGCGTCCCTGAACGCCCGCCCGCTGGCCGTCGCGGGCACCACCCCCATGCCCACCTCGTCCGACACGGCCACGATGCGCCGGCTCGTACCCCGCCACGCCGCCTCCAGCTCATCGCAGCGCCCGTCCACCGGCGCCCGGTCGCCGTCCCAGGCGCCGTGCTCGTCGAACACCGCCGCCAGCCACGTACCCAGCCCGTCGACCAGCAGCGGCGTCGTGGCCGCGCGGATCGTCCCCGCCAGGTCGGTGGTCTCCACCGTCGCCCAGTGGGCGGGCCGCCGCTCCCGGTGGGCCCGCACCCGCGCCGCCCACTCGCCGTCCCCTTCGCCACGCGAGCCGGTGGCGACATAGGTGACGTACGGGTCGGCGGCCAGCCGCAGCTCGGCCTCGGCCGACTTGCCCGACCGGGAACCGCCCAGCAGCAGGGCCCGTCTCGGCTGCTCTTGAGCGGAGGGCGCGGGGAGGGCGGTGTCGAGCGTCGTTCCGTCCGGTACGCCCTGTACACGCCACAAGGCGAGCCGCCGTGACAGCTCCTCCTCGGACCTGACCCGGTGGTCCAGCCCGACAGCCACCACCTGGGTACGGTCGGCCACCAGCCCCGCCCGCCGGAGCAGCCCGATCCGCTCGGGCCGATCGAGCGGATCGACCAGCACGACGTCGTACGGGACGTCCGGGGTCGCCGCCATGTCCTGAGGCGCGTACAGCAGACGGGTGCCGTCAGGACCCTCCAGCCCGTGACCGTCGGCGAGGATCTGGTAGCCGCGCGGCACGTCGTCGAACGGGAAGCGCACCAGACCGTCGACCACGAGCTCGAACGGCCGGCGGTGGCCGGCGGGGAGACCGGCGCACGAGGCGCACGGGCAGCCCGGCTCGGGCCAGCCGGTGGTGGCCGCTGTACCGGCGAGAAAGAGTTTCACTGGGTTGAGCGTACAAAGCCCATAGACCCCGGCACCTCCGGCTCGCCGCCCGAACTGCGGCTCTGAGCGGGCTGATGGCCTTTGGGATTGGGGTGCGGGGTCGCGGTTTGATCTGGGGCTCTCAGCGGGTCAGGGAGTTGGGGTGCGGGGGTGGCTCTCGACGGGCTGAGGGCCCTGGAGGGACGGGGTTCGGGGGCGGCGGTGGGTGGTCACGGTGACGTCGCCCCGCCGGACGCCCCACAGGCGTGCGGCGTCGGGATCGGGAGCCCGGGCACGGGGTCGTTGGGGGGGGAGAGGGCGGCTCACGGCGTCACACGACATGCGCGCGGCATCGATCGAGCTCCAAGCTCGGGAGTAAGGTTCCAGTGCCGTCGGAGGGTGCGTCGGCGAACCCGCGGAGAAGGAGCGTATGGCATGACATGGCGGTGGCGTTATGAAAATGCAAATGGTGGTGAGGTAACGGATCGCCCTTTGCCGCGAGAAGTTTTTCCGAGCCAGGCGGACGCGGAGTCCTGGCTTGGCGAGAACTGGGGTGAGCTGCTGGAATCCGGCGTCGAGCAGGTGGCGCTGCTCGACGAGGACCGGGTCGAATACACGGGATTGTCATTGCGTCCGGAGTGAGGGCAGGAGAAAGGAAAAACCCCTTGAGCGTCATTGTCGCTCAAGGGGTTTTCGCTGCCCGAGGGGTTATGGGCGCTTCGGCGGGCTGGCCGTCTTGGTGGGGTCACGCTCGATCACCGGGCCGAGAACGGTGTCGATCCGCTCCAGCACGCCGGAGTCGAGCTTGACGCCGACCGCCTTGACGTTGTCGCGCACCTGCTCGGGGCGGGAGGCGCCGACGATGGCGCTGGCGACGTTCGGGTTCTGCAGCACCCACGCGACCGCCAGCTGAGCCATGGTCAGGCCCAGGTCGGCGGCGATCGGCTTGAGCTCCTGTACGCGGCCGAGCACGTCGTCGTTCATGAAGCGGGAGATCATGTCGGCGCCGCCGGCCGTGTCGGTCGCCCTGGAGCCCTCAGGAAGGGCCTGGCCGGGCACGTACTTGCCGGTCAGTACGCCCTGCGCGATGGGCGACCAGACGATCTGGCTGACGCCCTCGCGCTCGCTGAGCGGCACGATCTCCGGCTCGATGACCCGCCAGAGCGCCGAGTACTGCGGCTGGTTCGACACGATCCGGTCGAAGCCCATGTCGTCGGCGATCTTCAGCGCCTGGCCGATCTGGCCGGCCGTCCACTCGCTGACGCCGACGTAGAGGACCTTGCCCTGCCGTACGAGATCGTCGAAGGTCTTGAGCGTCTCCTCCAGCGGCGTCTCATAGTCGAAGCGGTGCGCCTGGTACAGGTCGACGTAGTCGGTCTGCAGCCGCCGCAGCGACCCGTGGATGGACTCGGTGATGTGCTTGCGGGACAGGCCGCGGTCGTTCACCCCGGGGCCGGTCGGCCAGTAGACCTTGGTGAAGATCTCCAGCGACTCCCTGCGTACGCCCTTCAGCGCCCTGCCGAGCACCGATTCGGCCTTGGTGCCGGCATAGACATCGGCGGTGTCGAACGTGGTGATGCCTTCGTCGAGCGCCGCCTGCACACACTGCTTGGCGGCGTCCTCCTCGACCTGGGAGCCATGGGTGAGCCAGTTGCCGTAGCTGATCTCGCTGACCTTGAGACCGCTGCGACCAAGGGTACGGAATTCCATAGATCCGACCTTAGGCGGTCATATGGGGTGATCTATTTCGGGATAGGGTGCGCGACGTGCTGAAGCTCGTACGGATGGCGCTGACCGCGGCCATCCTGACCGCGATCGCGGTACGGCTGCGCCGCCGAGCCCATAGGACGGAGACGGAACCGGAGCCGACCGGCCCCGAGCCCCTCCAGGGGCGCTCGACCAGGGCGGATCTGGCCCGTTACGCGGGGCGCGGGAGGTCCAGGCCGGTGGTGGCGCTGTTCGGAGTGGGCGCGCTGATCGCGGTCGTCTTCGGGGTGTTCGTCCTCATGGGCATGCCGATCCACGACCGGGAGGAGGACCCTCTCGGAGAGATGTTCCGCGACTCAGGGAGGCAGCCGGCCATGACGGCCGGCCCCGAGCCCACTCCCGACTACGTGTCCTGGACGCCTCCGCCCGTCGTACCCGATCCGGCCTGTCACCCCGAGCGGCGCCCGGTCACCGTGCGGCCGCTTGACCCGCAGGTGAGGCGCGCGGTCGACCGGCAGTGGCGGCGCATCGAACGGTGGCTGAAGGCCAAGGCGCCCAGGACGTACGCGACGCTGGGCCGTCCGGGCCGGGCCAGGACGATCGCCGTCGCCGAGTCCCAGATGGGGATCGACTTCCCCGACAGCCTGCGCGCCTCGCTGCTGCGTCACAACGGCGCGAAGGGCTTCGGCCCCGGGTACGGTTCGCAGCTGTCGACCAGGCAGATCCGCGACGCCTGGCGGCAGATGTGCCAGGAGGACCCCACCAACCTGGGGCCCGAGCCCGGGGCGGAGTTCTCCGGCGTGCTGATCCCGTTCCAGGACCGCTATGACGAGGGCTACGGCCTGATCGACTCGGAAACAGGATCCCTGTCGTGGGACGTGGCGCAGGAGGGCATGCTGAGCACGTCGGACCTGCCCTCCTATGACGCGCTGCTGCGCGCCACCGCCGACGCCCTGGAGCAGGGCGGGACGGTCGACGGCACACGGCCGCGCGTGGTGCGCGGAACACTGCGCTGGGAGCGGGCCGGCTGAGACGGCGTCACTTCTTCGGCGGCACCGGCTTGCCGCCCGGCAGCACCGCGGGCGGCGGGAAGCGCAGCTTGCGGATCTGCAGGGCCCGCATCGCGGCGTAGAAGCCGACGCCACGCAGGCTCTCCTTGGGATGCTTCTCCGCCACCAGCTTCTTGACCCGCCAGGCCACGAAGATCGAGGTGAAGAGCACGCCGATCATCATGATCGGCCAGCCGATCGTGATCACGTAGCCCAGCACCAGCGGCCTGATGTCGGCCGGCCACGGGATCCAGGTCGCCAGCAGGATCACCAGCGAGAACGGCAGGAAGTACTGGCTCGGCAGCCGCCGCGAGTCGACCCAGTCGCGCGCGAACTTACGCGCCGGGCCCTTGTCGCGGGCC
The DNA here is from genome assembly GCF_019396345.1 of Nonomuraea guangzhouensis. Classification (GTDB taxonomy): domain Bacteria; phylum Actinomycetota; class Actinomycetes; order Streptosporangiales; family Streptosporangiaceae; genus Nonomuraea; species Nonomuraea guangzhouensis. Next base: position 143,118 of record NZ_JAHKRM010000015.1, read on the forward strand.
GGGAAGTAGCGCTCGTCGCCCGCGAGCATGCCCTGCCGGGCCCGCTCACGCTCGGAGTTCTGTTTGGCCTTGGCCTGCCGATAGGCCTCTTTGCGGTCCTTGGGCGCGGTGACCGGCTGGCGCCGTCTGCCTTCCGCGTCCCGGCGCTTGGGTGTGGGACGACCCTTGCCCTGGGGCTTAGGATCGTCAATGGGGACGGGGGTGTCGTCCACGGAGGTTTGGGAACGGCGTCGCAACACAACGTCAACCCTACCTGGACGGCAACTTAGTGACGCCCCCGTGCGTTATGCGTAGGGTAATCCCAAGGCGGCTGCGCTGCACTGGGTGAACACCAGCACGACCTAAGAAGGGGACGGCCGACGCGCATGAGCGTGATGAAGAGACTTTCGATGATCTTCAAGTCCAAGGCCAACAAGGCCCTGGACAAAATGGAGGATCCGCGCGAGACCCTCGACTACTCCTATCAGCGGCAGCTCGAGTTGCTGCAGAAGGTACGCCGGGGCGTGGCGGACGTCGCCACCTCGCGCAAGCGCGTGGAGCTGCAGGTCAACGGTCTCGAACAGCAGGCCAGGCGTTATGAGGAGCAGGGCCGCAAGGCGCTGTCCGTCGGGCGCGAGGACCTGGCCCGTGAGGCCCTGCAGCGTCGGTCCAATCTGCAGTCGCAGATGGCCGACCTGAAGATCCAGCATGACAACCTGCAGGCCGAGGAGGAGAAGCTCACCACGGCTTCCCAGCGGCTGCAGGCCAAGGTCGACTCCTTCCGTACGAAGAAGGAGACGATCAAGGCGACCTATACCGCGGCCGAGGCGCAGACGCGCATCAATGAGGCCTTCTCCGGCATCTCCGAGGAGATGGGCGACGTCGGTCTCGCGATCCAGCGGGCCGAGGACAAGACCGCGCAGATGCAGGCCCGCGCCGGCGCCATCGACGAGCTGCTGGCCAGCGGCGCGCTCGATGACTACAGCGGCACCCGCGGCGACGACATCCAGATGGAGCTCGACCGCATGGGCGGCGGCATGGACGTGGAGCTGGAGCTGGCCCGGATGAAGGCCGAGCTCGGCCAGGGTCCCGCGCCGAAGAGCGCCATCGAGCCGGGTCAGGGTGGCCAGCAGGCCGCGCCGCAGCAGCAGCCTCAGTCGCAGACGCAGCAGTTGCGCCAGCCTGGGGAGGGCGCATGATCGTCAGAATCATGGGCGAGGGGCAGGTCGAGATCTCGGCCGAGGACATCGCGGTGCTGAACGAGCTCGACAGCGAGCTCGAGTCGGCCATCGAGTCCGGCGACGAGGCGAGCTTCCGGGTCAAGCTGCACGCCCTGCTCGACAAGGTTCGCCACGTGGGCAAGTCGCTTCCCGACGACAGCCTTGAGCCGTCAGAGCTGATCCTTCCCCCCGCGGACGCCTCGATCGAGGAGGTCCGGGAGATGCTGGGCGACCAGGGTCTCATCCCGGGCTAGTCGTGAGCAGCACGCGGTTCGCGCCCGACCGCGGCCTGACCAGCCGCATGGTCGTGACGATGTTCCTGCTCGGGCTACTCTACGTGGCCTTCATGGGCATCCTCATCGCCGTGGGCGTACAGGCTCTGGTCGTGCTGGTGTTCGCCGGGGGCCTGCTGCTCGTGCAGTACTTCCTGTCCGATCGCATCGCGCTGTTCGCGATGCACGGTCGCGAGGTCTCACCGCAAGAGGCTCCCGAGCTGCACGGCATGGTCGACCGGCTGTGCGCGATGGCCGACATGCCCAAGCCGCGGGTGGCGATAGCGGATTCCGATGTCCCCAACGCCTTCGCCACCGGCCGCAACCAGCAGAACTCCGTCCTCTGCGTGACGACCGGCATCCTGCGCCGTCTGGAGCCCCAGGAGCTGGAGGGCGTGCTGGCACACGAGCTGTCGCACGTCGCCCACCGCGACGTCGCGGTCATGACGATCGCCTCGTTCCTCGGCATCGTCGCCGGGTTGATGACCAGGTTCGCCCTGTACACCGGGCTGGGCCGCAGCCGCGACAACAACGGCGGCGTGCCGATCGGGCTGATCGTCATGCTGGTCTCGATCGTCGTGTACGCGATCAGCTTCCTGCTCACCCGCGCCCTGTCGCGCTACCGCGAACTGGCCGCGGACCGGGCCGGCGCGCTGCTCACCCAGCGGCCCTCGGCCCTGGCCAGCGCGTTGACCAAGGTCACCGGCGACATGGCCAGGATCCCCAACCGCGACCTGCGCGAGGCGGCGCCGTTCAACGCCTTCTACTTCGCCCCCGCGCTGGCCAAGGGCACCTCCATCGCCAATCTGTTCTCCACCCACCCACCGCTGGAGCGCCGCCTGGAGCAACTGGCCAGGATCTCCGCCCAGCTCGGAAGGGGCTAAAACCGCATGGGCTGGCTCGACACCCTGCTAGGCCGGTCGAAGCCGGTACAACCCAACCTCGACGCGCTGTTCGCGCTGCCGTCCGCGGCGGTGACGCTGCAGGCCGCCACCGGTCTCGTCCCCACCGGTCTCGGCTCGGTGTGCTTCCGCGCGGCGGAGGGCGGCGCGTTCGCCACGCTCGAACGCGACGTGCACGAACTCCTCGGCGACCGCGTCGACAAGTCGTCCGACAGCTACGGCTACACCTGGCTCCTGGTACGCCGTTCGCCCGACGACATCAGTGACCTGGTCACCGAGCTCCACGCGGTCAATTCCACCATGGAGGGCGCCGGGTTCGGCCCCTCGCTGCTCTGCTCGCTGGTGTCGTTCACCGACCCCGACGGCCGGCGGCTGGCGATCGTCTACCTGTACAAACGAGGCACGTTCTACCCCTTCGCGCCCCTGTCCGGCCAGCACCGCGACAACGCGCTGGAACTCCAGGCAAGGGGCGCCCTGGAAGGCGAGCTGCCGTTGGAACAGGACCTCAGCCGCTGGTTCCCGGTATGGAGCGCCCCCGGGCTCTGATCGCACCGGGTGATCTAATGATCACGTGGAGCGAAGACTGCTGGTGCTCGCGGCCACCGCGTTCGTCGTGGCGGCCGTGCTGTACAGCGCGTGGATGCCCGGTCAGTTCACCAGCCCGCTGGTCGACAGGACCGACGGCCTGGTCGGCGAGTTGGCGGCGCGCGACCAGCCGTCTACGCGCCTGTTCAGGACCAGCGACGTGCTGTCGGGCCTGGCGATCGTGCTCGGCGTGGCGGTGACGTACCGGGTGCGGCGCGAGTGGTCCGGCTGGCTCGCGCTGGCGGCGTTCGGCGTCCTCGTGATCGGCGGCGGGCTGTTCCCGCTCGACTGCGCCGCACTGGGCGATCCGGTCTGCGAGCTCACCCCGCTGTCCCTCTCCCACCACGTCCACACGGTGACCGGCGTCCTGGCCACGGTCGCCTTGCTGGCCGCGATGGCCCTGCTGAGCCGGTGCTGGAACGCGTACGGCGCCTGGCTCATCACCGGCGCCACCCTCGGCGTCACCGCGCTGACACTGGCGGCCATCGCGGGCGGTTACCTGGCGGGGGTGGCGCAGCGGGCGCAGGCGACGCTCACAGCGATGTGGCTCGTGTACGTCGCACTCCGGCTGCTGGTGGCCGATGACCCGGTCGACGGCGGCCCGGTTTCGGGTGTTCTGTTCCCGGGGGGTTCGGGGGCGCACGTGGTCGTTCAGGGGGAGGGGCCGGTGGTGCTCATCAGCGCGGGGCTGGGCGGCGCGTGGTTCCACTGGGATCGGGTGGCCGCCGAGCTGGCGCGTAGCCATCAGGTGGTCCGCTTCGACCGGCCCGGTCTGGGCCGCAGCCCCGCCTCGCCGGCCCCGCCCACTCTGTACGGCGAGGCCGCCCGCCTGGCCGCCCTGGCCCCCGCCCATCCCGGACAGGTCATCGTGGTCGCCCACTCGGTGGCCGCCTGGCACGCGGAGGCGTTCGTCCGGCTGCATCCGATGTGCGTGTCCCGGCTGGTGCTCGTCGACCCGAGCCGCGACGACCGCCGCCGGCGCGCCTCGTCGTTCGGCAAGGCGGTCGGCCCGTGGCTGCCCGCGCTGGGCGGCGCGTGGGGGGCGACCGCGCTCGCCCTGCTGGCGGGGCCGGCCGTCCATCGGCTGGTCAGGGGCTTGCCGGACCACGGGCGCGCGTACCGTACCGGGCGGGTGCTCGCCGCGGCGGTGGGGGAGTGGCTCGCCCGCCACGACATGGCCGCCGACCTGCGCCGCGTCAGAGCCCGGCACGCCTTCCCCGACGTGCCTGTGACGGTGATCAGCTCGCGCGGGAGGGCACGCATCCAGAAGCGGCTGGCCGCCGAGCTGAACGCCGACCTCGTCCACCTGACCGCCTCGGCCCGCCGAATCCACCTCGCCGCCACCGCCCCGATCGCCGACGCCGTCCGCCGCCTGCGCCGCGATCGCGAACCCGGCTCCCCTGGCTAGCCGCCCGGCCGCCGGGCAATCTGTCCGGGTGCCATGCGACCGCCATCGTCAGCCCACTTGGCCGCCATCCTCCTGACCGGCTGTCCACCTGGCAGGGCTGGTCGCCCGACAGGGCCGATCACCCGGATCGGCCGTATGGCCACCGCCCGGCTCCCTGAACCGGCAGGCCACCCATCGCTCTTTCCGAGCTCGGCCCGGTCGAGGGCAGGGCCTGGGCAGTCGGCCAGGCGGTCGATTGGGCAGCCGGCGAACGGCCTGGCGGCCGGAAGCCAGGGGCGGGCCGGCCGGAACCGGGAGCAGGCCGGGCCGTGGCGCCCGGCTGCGCGTCCTGGCAGCCAGGGGTGGAGTCGGCAGGGAAGGCCGATCGTTGGTGGGTGCTCAACCGCTCGGGTTGCTGGGCGAGGTGTTTCAGGAGGTGCGTGCGCTGATGGGCTGACGGGGAGCGCCGCAACCCACCAGAATGGCGGAAAAGACGCCATATATGGGAGTTGCACAATGCCGGACCTCGCGGCCCTTCGGCCAGGGGATCCCGCGTCGGTGGGGGAGTACACCTTGTCGGGGCGGCTGGGCGAGGGCGGGCAGGGGACCGTCTACCTGGCGACCGCCGCCAACGGCGCGCGCGTCGCGGTGAAGTTACTCCGCGCGGACCTGGCGGGGGACCACGAGGCGTCGGAGCGGTTCGTCCGCGAGGTGGCGATGGCGCGGCGGGTCGCACCCTTCTGCACCGCCCAGGTCATCGAGACAGGACTGTTCGGCCGTCTGCCGTACATCGTCAGCGAGTACATCGACGGGCCGACGCTCGACGAGGTGGTGCGCACGGACGGGCCGCGCTCGGGGACGTCGCTGCACCGGCTGGCCATCGGTACGGTCACCGCGCTCGTCGCCATCCATCAGGCGGGCATCGTGCACCGCGACTTCAAGCCGTCGAACGTGGTGCTGGCCTCCGACGGCCCCCGGGTGATCGACTTCGGCATCGCCAGGGCGCTCGACCTGACCTCGTCGTTGACGGCCGCCGCCATCGGGACGCCGTCGTTCATGGCGCCCGAACAGCTCACGGACGCGGCTCCCGGGCCTCAGTCGGACATGTTCGCGTGGGCGTGCACGCTGCTGTTCGCCGCTTCGGGGCAGCCGCCGTTCGGGCAGGACAGTCTGGCCGCGGTGGTCAACCGGATCATCCACAACGATGCCGACGTGACGCCGGTCGAGGATCCGGCGCTGCGCTCGCTGGTGACGGACTGCCTGGCCAAGGATCCGGCGCGGCGGCTGACGGCGAGCCAGGCGCTGATGCGGCTGCTCGGCCACGGGCCCGGCGGCGCCGCACCCGGCCTCCTGCACCAGGGCACGGCCGTGGCCGCCTCGGGTCCGGTCCCGCCGGTGACCTCGGGCCCCGTCCCGTCGGGGCATCCCGCGCCGGAGCTGGGCTCCGCGCCTCCGCCGAACTGGACCCCTCCGCAGGGCTCCGGGGCGGCCCACGGTTCCGTGTCTCCGCAGGGCTCCACCCCTCCGCCTGGCTGGGCACCGTCGCCGGGCTCCGTGCCTCCGCAGGCGTACGGGCCTCCGGGGGGTTCGGGGCCGGTGGGGCCGGTGGGGCCGGTGCGCCAGACGTACCAGCAGCCTCCGCCGTCCCCGTTCTACCAGCAGCAACTCCCGCTACCGCCCACCCGGCCAGGCGGCAGGCGGGGCACCGGGTGGATCGTCGCCACGGCGGTCGCCTGCACGCTCGCGCTGGCCACAGTCGGCACCATCGTCGCGGTACGGCTCGTCTCCCTGCCCGACCCGATCTCCACCTCCTCGCCGACGCCCGACAACACGAACAACACGAACAACACGGATAACCCACCGACGCCGACCCCGACCCCGACGCCCACCCCCACGCCCAGCACGAACCAGAGCACCCGGACGATCGCGCTGCCCGGCAGTTCCGTCGAGATCCGCGAGAACGGCTCCGACCCGATCAAACTGGCCGCCTACAGCCTGGACAGCGGCAAGCGCGTCTACGTCAGGCGGGCCGCCTCCGACGACTTCACGCTCAACAGCCGCTACTTCGAGTACGCGCTGGCCGCCGACGGCACCCGCGCGCTCGCCACCGACGTCGACTACAGCAGCGACGGCTACGGCCTCGTGTCGATCATCGACCACCGGACCGGCGCCAGGCGCACGGTGAAGCTCAGCGTCAAGCCGGTGTTCCCGACGACGCCGCGCTGGTCGCCGGACGGCAAGCTCGGCCTGGTGACGCTCTTCAAGGACACGGGCGGCAAGAGCGTCGAGTACGGCTACGGCGTCATCGACGTCGAGCGGGGCACCGGCAAGGCCTACGAGGTGAAGGAGAAGGGCGCGGGCGAGTGGCGCTTCTTCTGGGACGCCGACGGGCAGGCCGTCGGCACATGGGTGGGCGGCCGGATGAAGTTCTACGACCTGGACGGCACGGCGCTGCGTACGCTGACCAGCGCGGGTTCGCCCGTCTGGGTGGAGGGCGACGACGTCTCCCCGTCGGGCGGGCTGTTCCTGTCGCACTGCGCCCCGGCGGGTGACACGCTCTGCGCCAGGTCCACGACCGGCGGCGGCACGCCCGTCACCATCCCCTTCGCCTCCAACCGGCTCATCGGCTGGTGGGATGACCAGCACCTGGCCGTGTGGCGGGCCAAGGGCGCCGGTTACGAGGCGGTTGTCATCGATCTGAAGGGGCAGATCAGCAGAGTGCTGGCCACCGCGGCCAAGCGGGCCGAGTTCGATGACATGGGCCTGCGCTTCAGCCGCGGGACACCCTGAACGGACCTGCCGATCCGACGGACCCAAGGGGGTACGCGTGGAAACGGAGCACGAGCAGATCGCCGTCGCCGGCGAGGGCGCGGTCTCGGCCGCGCCCGACGTCATGCGACTGAACACGGGCGTCGAGGTACGCAAGACCTCGGCCGCCGAAGCCTTCGCGGCCGTCCGGACCGCCGCCGCCCGGCTCACGGAAGCGCTGAAGGGGGCCGGTATCGCCCCTGAAGACCTGCGTACCAGCGAGCTGTCCCTCGGCCCCGAGTACGAGGTCTACCCCAAGGTGGCCGCCTACAGGGCCGCGCAGGGCGTCGAGGCGCTGGTCCGCGACCTGTCGCGGGCCGACAAGGTGATCGACATTGTGGCGGCGGTGGGGGAGGAGGCGCGGCTGAACGGCGTCTCGTTCGAGCTGTCCGACCCCGCCGAGGTGCTGGTGGAGGCGAGGGTACGGGCGTTCCGCGACGCCGCCGCCAAGGCCGCCCAGTACGCCGAACTGGCCGGACGCCCGCTGGGCCAGGTCGTCTCGGTGACCGAGGAGCCGAGGGGCGGGCCGCAGCCGCTGGCGTTCGCCACGCTCGCGGCGGAGGAGAAGGCGTCGATCAGCCCCGGACACCAGACCTTGTCGATCGGTGTCCGGGTCGTCTACGCCTTCGGTGACTAGGGGAGGGCCAGCATGCGGTCGAGGGCGACCCTGGCCCAGTGGGCGGTGTCGTCGTCGACCGTGATCTGGTTGACGACCTCCCCGAGCGCCAGCGACTCCAGCGCCCACACCAGGTGCGGCAGGTCGATCCGGTTCATGGTCGAGCAGTAGCAGACCGTCTTGTCGAGGAACGAGACGTTCTTGTCGGGGAACATCACGGCCAGCCGCTTGACCAGGTTCAGCTCGGTGCCGATCGCCCAGCTCGAACCCGCGGGGGCCGCCTCCAGCATCTTGATGATGTGCTCGGTCGAGCCGACGTGGTCCGCCTTGAGCACCACCTCGTGCTTGCACTCGGGGTGGACGAGCACGTTGACGCCCGGGATGCGCCGCCGTACGTCATCGACGGACTCGGCCGTGAAACGGCCGTGCACCGAGCAGTGACCCTTCCACAGGATCATCCGCGCGCGGTCGAGCTGCTCCTGGGTGAGGCCGCCGTTGGGGCGGTGGGGGTTCCAGACGACGCAGTCGTCCAGGGACATGCCCATCTCCAGCACCGCGGTGTTGCGGCCGAGGTGCTGGTCGGGCAGGAACAGCACCTTCTCCCCTCGCTTGAACTCGCCCCGCTCGAAGGCCCAGTCCAGGGCCCGCTTGGCGTTGGAGGAGGTGCAGACCGCGCCGCCGTTGCGGCCGCAGAACGCCTTGATGTCGGCGCTGGAGTTCATGTACGTGACGGGAATCACCTGATCGGCGAGACCGGCGTCCTCCAGGGACTCCCAGCACTCCTCGACCTGGTCGAAGGTGGCCATGTCCGCCATCGAGCAGCCCGCCGCCAGGTCGGGCAGGATCACCTTCTGCGTCTCAGCGGTCAGGATGTCGGCGGACTCGGCCATGAAGTGCACGCCGCAGAAGACGATGAACTCCGCCTCCGGCCGGGCCGCGGCCTGCCGCGCCAGTTTGAAGGAGTCGCCGGTGACATCGGCGAACTGGATGACCTCGTCACGCTGGTAATGGTGGCCCAGCACGAACAGCCGGTCACCGAGCGCCTCCTTCGCCTTGCGCGCCCGCTCCACCAGGTCCGGATCGGAGGCGGGCGGCAGCTCACCAGGACAGTCGACCCCCTTCTCGCTGTGTGGATCGGCGTCCCGGCCGAGAACGAAGAGCGGCAGCCCAGTCTGGGTGGCCATGGCCATACCCCCTTATCGTCGAACTGACGATACTCATCATGACATATGGGGCGGAGCGCTTATTCCAGGGGTCCGGAGGGCTGGGAATGTGTAGCACGGGGGATGTGTTGGTAGCGTCTTAGTAGGACGTCGTAAACAGACAGCCGGGTTAGGGAGTCAGCAGATGACGGTTGAGAGCAACGAGACCACGACGCAGGGCCTGATCCTGACTGACGCGGCCGCCGCCAAGGTCAAGGCTCTGCTCGAGCAGCAGGGCGAAGAGGGCTTGCAGCTGCGCGTGGCCGTGCAGCCGGGTGGTTGCTCCGGTCTCCGTTACCAGCTCTTCTTCGATGACCGTTCGATGGACGGTGACGTCGTTACCGACTTCGGCGGCGTCAGCGTGGTCACCGACCGGATGAGCGCCCCCTACCTGCTGGGCGCCTCCATCGACTTCGTCGACACGATCGAGAAGCAGGGCTTCACCATCGACAACCCCAACGCCACCGGCTCCTGTGCCTGTGGCGACTCCTTCAACTAGTTCTTCGAACTAGTCGGAGTGGGTGAGGTCCCGCTCGCATTCGTGCGCGCGGGACCTTCGCGGTCCGTCCTCGCGTATCCTCGTTTGGGCTTATTGGCTTGCTGACAACGAGGAAGAAGAATCCCGTGCGCATCGCCGTCACCGGCTCCATCGCGACCGACCACCTGATGACCTTCCCAGGAAGCTTCGGCGAACAACTCATCGCCGAGCAGCTTGATCGGGTGTCACTCTCGTTCTTGGTCGACGACCTGCAGATCCGCCGCGGTGGGTGCGCGGCGAACATCGCCTTCGGCATGGGGTGCCTGGGGCTCACCCCGATCCTCGTGGGCGCGGTCGGCTCGGACTTCGCCGACTACCGCTCGTGGCTGGAGCGCCACGGTGTGGACTGCGACTCCGTGCACGTCTCCGAGAACCACCACACGGCTCGCTTCCTGTGCACCACGGACGAGCACCACAACCAGATCGCCTCGTTCTACACCGGCGCGATGGCAGAGGCGCGGCTCATCGAGCTGCGGCCCGTCTCCGACCGCGTGGGCGGGCTCGACCTGGTGCTGATCAGCCCGAACGACCCCGACGCCATGCTGCGTCACACCGACGAGTGCCGCCAGCGCGGCATCCCGTTCGCCGCCGACCCCTCGCAGCAGCTCGCGCGCATGGCCGACGAGCAGATCCGCGACCTCGTCGACGGCGCCGCCTACCTGTTCTCGAACGACTACGAGAAGGGGCTCATCGAGCAGAAGACCGGCTGGTCCGACGCCGAGATCCTGGACCGGGTGGGCGTCCGCGTCACCACGCTCGGCCCCAAGGGCGCCGTCATCGACCGCGCCGGCGAGCCGTCCATCCAGGTCGCGCCCGCGCCGGAGATGGGCAAGGCCGACCCGACCGGCGTCGGCGACGCCTTCCGGGCCGGCTTCCTGTCCGGTCTGGCATGGGACCTGTCGCTGGAGCGCTGCGGCCAGCTCGGCAACCTGACCGCCACGCACGTCCTGGAGCGGGTCGGCGGGCAGGAGTACGAGCTGGGACAGAAGGCCTTCATCGAGCGGTTCGGCGCCGCCTACGGGGCCGGAGCCGCCGAGGAGATCGCGGGCCTCGTGCACTGCCACCACGCCTGACGCACAGCATTCCGAGCCGCCCCGCCGCACGATGAGTGCGGCGGGGCGGTGCTTTTCCCGGCCGGACGGTCAGGCGCCCCCGTAGACGCGGTGCACGAACTCTGCCAGCTGGTCGTCGGGCAGGTGCTTGGCCAGGTCGGCCTCGGAGATCATGCCCACGATCCGCTTGCCGTCCATCACCGGCAGCCGCTTGATCTGGTGCTGCTCCATGCGCTGGAGCGCCTCCTCGACCGTGGCGTCGACCGGCACCCAGACCAGCCCGACCACCAGGTCGCCGGCCCGCATGTGGGCCGGGTCACGTCCTTCGGCCACGCATTTGATCACGATGTCGCGGTCGGTGATGATCCCGGTCACGCGGTCGTCGACGCAGACCGGCAGTGCTCCCACGTGGCTGTCGCGCATCATCTCCGCGGCCCGGTCGAGCGTCTCGTGCGCGGGAATGCAGTCCGCGCCCTCGCTCATCAGGTCGCGGGCGGTCGCGTGCGGGTGTCCATCCGTCATGTCTCTTCCCCCCGGAAGTCGGCGATCTGGCTCCGAGGGGTTATTGCCCGTTTGATGGGGTTTACGCAGATTTTTTAACGTACGTACCGAATGTCAGTAATTGCGGCGTACGTGAATGGACCAGCCGCCCTGCGGCAGCTCGTAGGAGCCCACGTGGCGGTGGGACTTCAGGCGGCACCACGCCGGCACGTCCGTGAACGCGGCCGGATCGTCGGCCAGGACGGCGATCACGGCGTTGAGCGGGACATAGTTGATCTGCTCGGCGAGCATGATGATCGGAATCGGGCACTTCTTCCCGAGTGCGTCGATCGTCAATGACGGCTGAATGACCTCGGTCATGCGACTCCTGCGTCCTGCCGGATTCGGTGCACCACATCGGGCAGCACGGCCAGGAATCTGTCGACCTCGGCCGCGGAAGCGCCCCTGGGCAGTGACACCCGGACATTCCCATGCGTGAGCACGCCCATCGCTTCCAGGACGTGCGATGGACGAAGCGTACTAGCGGTGCATGAACTCCCGGACGATACCGCGAATCCGGCTTTGTCCAGTTCGGTGAGCAGCACCTCCCCGTCGACGTACAGACAGGAGAAGGTCACGATGTGGGGCGCCCGCTCGACGGGGTCGCCGATCACCTCCACGTCGGGCACGATCTCCGGCACGGTCCGCCTGATCTTGTCGACGAGCGCGGAGAGCCGGGCGCCTTCCCGCGCCGCCTCGGCGGTCGTCGCGCGCAGGGCGGCCGCGGCCGCGACGATGGCCGGCACGTTCTCGAACCCGGGGACCCGGCGCCGCTCCCGCTCGTCCTCCGGCAGGAACGACCGGAACCGCGTGCCCTTGCGCACCGCCAGCACACCCACCCCGGCGGGACCGCCCCATTTGTGGGCACTCGCGGTCAGGACCGACCAGCCCTGCGGGATCGGCAGCCGGCCGGCCGTCTGGGCGGCGTCGACCAGCAGCGGGACGCCGTGCTCCCGGCAGGCGGCGGCCACCTCGTCCACCGGCTGGAGCGTGCCGACCTCGTGGTTGGCCGTCTGCAGGCAGGCCAGACCCGTATCGGGCCTGGACACGGCGGCCTTGAAGGCGGCCGGGTTGACGCGTCCGCGCAGATCCACCCCCACGATCTCCACCGTACCGCCGCCGCGTTCGTGCAGGCTGGCGGCGTGCAGCACGCTGGAGTGCTCGACCGCGCTCGTCACCAGGTGCCGTCCGGCCCGCCGTCTGCCGTGTAGGGTGCCGAGCACGCCGAGATGCACCGCCTGCGTGCCCGAAGAGGTGAACGACACCTCGTCAGGACGCGCGCCGAGCGCCTCGGCCACCTCCGTACGGGCCTGTTCCAGCAGCAGGTGCGCGCGGCGGGCCTGGCCGTACAACCTCGCGGGGTCGGCCCAGCCGACATCGATCGCCGCCAGGAGCGCTTCGCGGGCCTGGGGGTGGAGCGGCTCGGTCGAGGCCGCGTCAAAGTACGCCACGAGACCCATCGTCCCACTTGCGGTGCACCATCGAGGGGGCGCGCGGGAGGGCGGGGCTCTTGCACGCTAATGTGTCTCCAATCAGCTGTGCTTTTAGACATACGACCGCCCAGGAGGACTCCTGGGCTTCATCTGTGGGGTAGGCGATCCGTGAGTCCGACCCGCCGTTCGCCACGGCGTTCGTTGACCCGGCGCAGAGTGCCGCGAGCCGCCGCTTTGGCGTTGCTGCTGGCCTCCGCTACGGCATGTGCCAATGACATTCCCAAGGCCAATTGGTCTGAGGGGCTGCTTCCCGAGCACATCACCAGCCAGGGCGACATCGTCCAGAATCTTTGGAACGGGGCCTGGATCGCCGCGCTCGCCACGGGCGCCGTGGTCATCGTCCTGATCATCTGGGCGTGCGTGTTCCATGTGAAGCGCAAGGCCAAGGCCGAGCTCCCGCCGCAGGTCCGTTACAACCTGCCGATCGAGATGCTCTACACCTTGATCCCGCTGGTCATGGTCTCGGTCTTCTTCTTCTTCACCGCGCGCGACAGCCGGGATCTGCAGGTGCTCTCCGGCCACCCTGACGTCAAGGTCAAGGTGGAGGCGTTCCAGTGGAGCTGGCGGTTCACCACGACGGTCAACGGCAAGACGCTGAAGCCGGTCGTGGGCCAGCCCGTGAGCGACTACAAGTCGGGCCCGCAGCTCGTGCTGCCCATGGGCAAGAAGGTGGAGTTCGAGCTGGAGTCGCCCGACGTCATCCACTCCTTCTGGGTGCCGGCGTTCCTGTTCAAGCGTGACGTCATCCCGGGGCTGGCCAAGGACAACAAGGGCCGCTTCTTCGAGATCACCACGCTCAACAAGCCCAACGTCTATGCGGGCCGCTGCGCCGAGCTGTGCGGCGTCGACCACAGCCGCATGCTCTTCTCGGTGAAGCTCGTCCCCGACGCTGAGTGGAACCAGTACATCGCGACCCAGGCTGGGAGTGCCCAGTGACCGCCATCCAAGAGCCACTCCCGACGACCGCCAGGAGGCCCCTCACCAAGGGCCAGGTGATCGTGAAGTGGATGTCCAGCACCGACCACAAGATCATCGGTCACCTCTATCTGATCACGTCGTTCGCCTTCTTCCTGATCGGCGGCATCATGGCGCTGATCATGCGAGCCGAGCTGGCGCAGCCGCACCTGCAGTTCACCAGCAACGAGCAGTTCAACCAGCTGTTCACCATGCACGGCACGATCATGCTGCTGATGTTCGCGACGCCGCTGTTCGCCGGCTTCGCCAACGAGCTGATGCCGCTGCAGATCGGCGCCCCCGACGTGGCCTTCCCGCGCCTGAACATGGTGAGCTACTGGCTCTACCTGTTCGGCAGCATCATCGCGGTGTCGGGCTTCTTCACCCCCAACGGCGCCGCTTCCTTCGGCTGGTTCGCCTACACGCCGCTGTCGACCGCGATCAGCTCGCCGGGCATGGGCGGTGACCTGTGGATCATGGGTCTGGCGCTGTCGGGCCTGGGGACGATCCTCGGCTCGGTGAACTTCATCACCACGATCATCACCATGCGCGCGCCGGGCATGACCATGTTCCGGATGCCGATCTTCACCTGGAACATCCTGCTGACCAGCATGCTCGTGCTGATGGCCTTCCCGGTGCTGGCCGCCGCGCTGCTGGCCCTGGAGGCCGACCGCAAGCTGGGCACCCACGTCTTCGACGCGGCCAACGGCGGGGCGCTGCTGTGGCAGCACCTGTTCTGGTTCTTCGGCCATCCGGAGGTCTACATCATCGCGCTGCCGTTCTTCGGCATCGTGAGTGAGATCTTCCCGGTCTTCAGCCGCAAGCCGATCTTCGGTTACATCAGCCTCGTGGCCGCGACGATCTCGATCGCCGGTCTGTCGATCACGGTCTGGGCGCACCACATGTTCCCGACCGGGCAGGTGTTGCTGCCGTTCTTCTCGTTCATGACGTTCCTCATCGCGGTGCCGACGGGCGTGAAGTTCTTCAACTGGATCGGCACGATGTGGCGAGGACATCTCTCGTTCGAGTCGCCGATGCTGTTCTCGGTCGGCTTCCTCATCACCTTCCTGCTGGGCGGCCTGACCGGCGTCATCCTGGCCTCGCCGCCGCTCGACTTCCAGATCAGCGACACCTACTTCGTCGTGGCCCACTTCCACTACGTGGTCTTCGGCACCGTGGTGTTCGCGATGTTCGCGGGCTTCTACTTCTGGTGGCCCAAGTTCACCGGCAAGATGCTCGACGACAAGCTCGGCAAGCTGCAGTTCTGGCTGCTGTTCATCGGGTTCCATACGACGTTCCTGATCCAGCACTGGCTCGGCGTCGTCGGCTTCCCGCGCCGCTACGCCGACTACAGCCCCGACGACGGCTTCACCGACCTGAACATGATCTCGTCGGTGGGCGCGTTCATTCTCGGCCTGTCGGTGCTGCCGTTCTTCTACAACGTCTGGAAGACCGCGCGCAGCGGGCAGAAGGTCACGGTCGACGACCCGTGGGGCTACGGCAACTCGCTCGAGTGGGCGACCTCCTGCCCGCCGCCGCGGCACAACTTCACCTCGCTGCCGCGGATCCGGTCTGAGCGTCCCGCGTTCGACCTGCACTACCCGCACGTGTCCGCCAAGAGGCCCCAGGAGGTCGAGGCCTGATGAAGGTTCAGGGTTGGCTGTTCCTGCTCTGCGGCCTGTTCTTCGCCGGTGTCGACGTCGCCTACTGGTTCTGGACCAAGGCGGAGGAGGGTCACGGAGAGCCGGTCGGCACCACGGCCATGGCCATCTCGGTCGGCTTCGCGTTCATGATCGGCTACTACCTGATGTTCACGGCGCGGCGCATCGGCGACCAGCCGGAGGACAACAAGCAGGCCGAGATCAGCGACGGTGCCGGTGAGGTCGGCTTCTTCAGCCCGAGCAGCTGGTGGCCGCTGTTCCTGTGCCTGGCGGCGGCGTTCGCGTTCGCCGGGTTCGTGATCGGGTTCTGGATGTTCCTGATCGGCGTATTCCTGATCATCATGGCCATGATCGGATTTGTCTTCCAGTACTACCGGGGTAACTTCTCGCACTGACGGCGAGGCTTACGGCGGGTGTCCTCTTCTGGGAGGGGGCGCCCGCTTTTTGCTGTTCTTTGCCGGGGGGCGGATGTGACGAATCGCTCACTCAGGGTAACAAGTGAGGGGAATGGAGCGATCTCGGACGGGGGAGTGCACGTGGGGCGCTTGGCTCATAGATCGGCCGGACTGCTGGCCCTGGCTCTGCTGGCGTCGTGCTCGGGATCCGAGACCGGCACTACCGGAAAAGCCGCCCCGGCGAGCGCCGCCGGGGGTGCGACTGCCAGTACGGCCGCGACGCCGGCTGCGGGGGCCACGGTAGTGGTGAACCCGCTCGACAAATCCGCAAATATCCCTACAGACCACACCATCGTCGTCGCCGCCCAGTCCGGCACGCTCAAGAGCGTCCGCATCCAGGGCGGCAAGGCGGGCCAGTTGCCGGGCGTGCTCAGCGCCGACGGCACCAGCTGGCGCAGCACCCGGATCGCCAAGCCGGGCACCACGTACACGGTCACCACGCTCGCCGCCGGCGCCGACGGCAGGACGGCCGAGACCACCAGCACGTTCTCGACGGTCAAGGCGGACAAGGTCTTCGACCTCGAGACGGTGACGCCCAACAGGTACGACACCGGCCTGACGGTCGGCGTCGGCATGCCGGTCATGATCACGTTCGACCAGCCGATCACCGACCGGGTGGCGGTCGAGCGCAATCTCACCATCCGCAGCTCGAAGCCGGTCGAGGGCGCCTGGCACTGGTTCGACGACCGGCACGTGGACTTCCGGCCGCTGAAGTACTGGCCCGCCCACACCAACGTCCGGCTGGAAGCCCATCTGGCCGGCGTACGGGGTGCCGACGGCATGTACGGCAAGCGCGACTTCGCCTTCAACTTCAAGATCGGCCGTGAGCAGATCACCAAGGGCAGCACCGACGTCCACATGCTGACGGTCCGCCGCGACGGCAAGAAGATCCGCACCATGCCGATGAGCGCCGGCCAGGGCGGGGCCTGGAAGTACTACACGACCTCCGGCGTCCACCTGGCCATGTCCAGGGAGCCGGTGACCGTCATGACCTCACCCGGCATCGGGCCTGGATCGCCGGGCTACTACCAGCTGACCGTCTACAACACCGTACGCATCTCGAACAGCGGCGAGTACATTCACAGCGCGCCGTGGTCGGTCGGCTCGCAGGGCTACTCGAACGTGAGTCACGGCTGCGTGAACGTCAGCCCGGATAACGCGGCCTGGTTCATCAAGAACACGCTGATCGGGGATCCGATCATCATCACGGGCTCACCCCGTCCGCTGGAGCCGACCAACGGGTGGGGGCACTGGCAGGAGAGCTGGAAGGAGTGGCTCAAGTGGAGCTCGCTCAAGGCGGCGCCGACGATGCTCATCCACTGACGGCTCCCGTACGCGCTCGTGGCGGCCTCCTGGACGGGCCGGCGTCGTCAGCGGCCTGCTGAGCGAGCCGACCTGTCAGCGGCCTGCTGAGCGCGGCCTATAAGCGGCCTATAAAGCGGCCTATAAGAAGCGGCCTGCTGAGCGGGCCGGTGCCAGCGGTCTCCTGAGCGGGCCGGTGTCAGGGGTCTCCTGAAGCCGTCAGGCGGAGCGGAGGGCGCGGCTGGTCGCTATCCAGCGGTCCAGGGTGGCCGAGCCGTGGCCGGAGTCGACGGCCCGGGCGGCGCGGGCGTAGGCGTCGATCATGGCCGCGTCGAGGTCGTCGCCGGGCCCGCCCAGCGCCACCAGGGCCGCCGCCGCGTTGAGCAGCACGGCGTCGCGCACCGGGCCTGGCTTGCCGCGCAGGAGGTCGTGGACCGCCTGGGCGTTGAAGTCGACGTCGCCGCCCCTGAGGGCGTCCGCGTCGGCCCGGGGGATGCCCAGGACGGCGGGGTCGAAGACGGTCTGGGTGGCGGCACCGTCCTTGACGACCCAGACCGTGGAGGTCGTCGAGATCGTCAGCTCATCGAGGCCGTCGTCGCCGCGGAAGACCAGGGCGGAGACGCCGCGCTCGGCGAAGACGCCCGCCAGGACCGGCAGCATGCGCTTGTCGAAGACGCCGATGGCCTGGGCCGCGGGGCGGGCCGGGTTGGTGAGCGGGCCGAGGAAGTTGAAGACCGTCGGAACGCCGATCTCCTTACGCGGCGGCCCGGCGAAGCGCAGCGCGGGGTGGTAGACGGGGGCGAAGCAGAAGGCGATGCCCGCCTCACGGGCGACGTGGGCCGTCTGCTCGGGCGTCAGGTCGAGGTGGATGCCGAGGTGCTCCAGGACGTCGGCGGCGCCGCACGAGGAGGAGGCGGCGCGGTTGCCGTGCTTGACCACGCGGGCGCCCGCGGCGGCGGCCACGATGGCGGCCATCGTCGAGACGTTGACCGTGTGGGCACGGTCGCCGCCGGTGCCGACCACGTCGACGACCGGGCCCTCGATGTGGAGGGGGGTGGCCAGCTCCAGCATGGTGCGGGCCAGGCCCACGACCTCGGCCACCGTCTCGCCCTTGGCCCGCAGCGCGATCGCGAACCCGGCGATCTGGGCCGGCGTCGCGGAGCCGGACATGATCTCCCGCATCGCCCAGGACGTCTCGTCGGCGGTCAGATGCTCACCTGACAGGAGAGCGGCAAGCAGAGCGGGCCAGGTCGTCCGGGCATCCACGGAAGGCACCTACTTCGCGTTGAGTCGGGTCGAGGCGCGGCGGCGCATCAGGTCGGCGACGGTGTCGGCCAGCACCATGGGCTCCAGCGGCTGCGGGACCACGGCGTCGGCCTTGGACCAGTCGGCCAGCCAGCGGTCGTCGCGCCTGGCGATGATCAGGCAGACGGGAGGGCAGTCGTAGACCTCGTCCTTGGCCTGGCGCGAGACGCCCATGCCGCCCGCCGGCTGGGTCTCGCCGTCGAGGACGGCCACGTCGATCTCGCCGGAGCCCAGCCACTGGTGCACTTTGGGCTCGGTGGCGCACTCCACGATCTCCACGAAGGGGACATCGGCGGCGGGTCGCCGGCCGATCGCCAGCCGTACCTCTTCACGGGTGGCGGCGTCGTCGCTGTAGACGAGGACCCTCATCGTGTCGTCGGTGCTCACGGTCGCGCTCGCTATCGGTCGAAGCGGTATGGTCACCTGGAATCGTACCGGTGCCCCGGCCCCCAAACCCAGGCCGCCGTCTCTAGCGGTCGTTTTGTCCCTATTTTCTTGGGTTGTAGGCATGTTTGTTCCTGCTACGGGGGGGTCGTGCGTCGGACCGGCTACAGAAGCCGCAATAATGCTGCCCGTGGCGACAGCATCCGCAATAACTTCGACGACGGCAGCACAGCCGTACCGCAGACCCAATCTGGTCAGCGTCGGTACGATCGTCTGGCTGTCCTCCGAGCTCATGTTCTTCGCGGCGCTGTTCGCGATGTACTTCACCATCCGGTCGGTGAGCGAGGGCAAGGGCCTCGAGTGGGGCCCCGCGCTTGTCATGCAAGGCGTGGAAGCCGAAGGCGCTCACCTGAACATCCCGTTCGCGACGGCCAACACGATCATCCTGGTTCTGTCGAGTGTGACGTGCCAGATGGGCGTGTGGGCCGCGGAGAAGGGGCAGGTCGGCAAGCTCCGTTTCTGGTACGTCGTCAGCTTCCTGATGGGCGCGGTCTTCGTCGCCGGTCAGCTGTACGAGTACGGCGAGCTGGCGAAAGAGGGCGCGACCCTGTCCGCGAACGCCTTCACCTCGGTGTTCTACCTGACGACGGGCTTCCACGGCCTGCACGTGACGGGTGGCCTGATCGCGTTCCTGTTCATGCTGGGACGCACGTACGCCGCGAAGCGCTTCACGCATGAGCAGGCCACCAGCGCGATCGTCGTGTCCTACTACTGGCACTTCGTCGACGTCGTCTGGATCGGCCTTTTCGCGACCATCTACATTATTCGTTAAGGAACGGGATCTCTGTGACTAGGATCACCGCTTGGCGGCGGCATCCCCTCGCGAGATACGCCGTCCTGATTTTCGCCCTGGCGCTGGTCGGGATGGCATACACCGCCTTTGTCCAGGTGGGCAAGCCTGCCGACGCGGCACTCGCGTCCGGCAGGGTCGACGACGTGGCCGAGGGTAAGGCCCTGTTCGAGGCACATTGCTCCAGCTGCCACGGGCTCAACGCGCAGGGCATCACCGGCAGGGGCCCCACGCTCATCGGCGTCGGTGCCGCGGCCGTCGACTTCCAGGTGAGCACGGGCCGCATGCCCGCGGCCGACTCCGGCGCCCAGGCGCCGCGCAAGCCGATGGCCGACTGGGTCAACCCGGACGCGATCAGCAAGCTCGGCGCCTACGTTCAGTCGCTCGGCGGCGGCCCGCAGGTGCCTGGCAAGGAGCAGGTCGACGCCAAGCTCGGCGACGCCGGCAAGGGCGGCGAGCTCTTCCGCGCCAACTGCATCCAGTGCCACAACTGGGTCGGCGCGGGCGGTGCGCTGACCCGAGGGAAGTACGCCCCCAACCTGAACCAGGCGTCTCCCACCCAGATCTACGAGGCGATGGTCACCGGCCCGCAGGCGATGCCGGTCTTCAACGACTCGACGATCACGCCTGAAGAGAAGCGCAGCATGATCGCCTACATCACCGAGGTTCGCGCGCAGAAGGACCCTGGAGGTTTCGGCCTCGGACGTATTGGACCGGTCACCGAAGGTCTCGTAGCGTGGATCGCGGGCCTCAGTGCCCTCGCCCTCGCAGCCATCTGGATCACCGCGAAGAAGCGACAGAAGTCATGACAGACAACGAGCACGAGATCGAGCAGCCGGACGAGCGCGTTCCCAAGCGCGTCATCGGCACTCCCGTGCCGGGCACCTCGATGCTCGGCACCCCCGAAACGGCGGAAGCCGAGGTCGACGTCCCGG
Organism: Nonomuraea guangzhouensis; assembly: GCF_019396345.1. Taxonomy (GTDB): domain Bacteria; phylum Actinomycetota; class Actinomycetes; order Streptosporangiales; family Streptosporangiaceae; genus Nonomuraea; species Nonomuraea guangzhouensis. Next base: position 163,558 of record NZ_JAHKRM010000015.1, read on the forward strand.
GCGTCACGCTGCAGGACGAGGCGAAGGCGCGCAAGGCCGAGAGGATCGCGTCGCTCTGCTTCGCGGTCACGTTCATCGCCGGCATCGCGTTCATCATCTCCTACGTCTACTTCCAGGTAGGCAGCCCGGAGAGCACAGGCGTCTCCAACCTCGCGCTCGGCAGCACGCTGACGCTGGCGCTGCTGGGGCTGGCCACCGGCATCGTGGTCTGGGTCCGCATGATCATGCCGAAGTACTCGCTGGTCCAGGAGCGCCACCCCATGGTCTCCGCCGAGGACGACCGCGAGTACGTCGCCGAGACGTTCGTGCAGGGCGCCAACGAGAGCGGCTTCGTCAAGCGCAAGATGATGCGCCGCACGCTGCTGCTCGCGGCCGCGCCGCTGGGCCTGCTCCCGGTGGTGCTGCTGCGCGACCTGGACAACTCCAAGATGCCCGGCGCCGACTTCAACAAGACGCTGCGGCACACGGTCTGGGGCGAGAAGACCAAGGAGGGCAAGCCGCTCAGGCTCGTCGTCGAGGGCACCGGCCAGCCGATCCGCGCGGCCGACTTCAACTCGCCGGGCGGCATCCTGTCGGTGGTGCCCGAGGGCTACCAGCACGACCTGAACGCCCTGGCCAAGGCCACGCTGATCCTGATCAAGTTCCGCCCCGAAGAGATCAAGTCCGGCGTCAACCAGAACTGGACGCACGACGGCATCGTCGCCTACTCCAAGATCTGCACGCACGTGGGCTGCCCGGCGGCCCTCTACGAGCAGACCACCCACCACATCCTCTGCCCCTGCCACCAGTCGACCTTCGACGCCGCCGACGGCGCCAAGGTCATCTTCGGCCCGGCCGCCAGGCCGCTGCCGCAGCTGCCGATCACGGTCGACGGCGAGGGGTTCCTCATCGCCCAGGGGGACTTCCACGTGCCGCCCGGTCCCAGCTACTGGGAGCGCGGCGACGCCGAAGCCGAGGCCAGGTCCAAGGGAGGCCAGGCATGAGCGAGCTGACCAACGTTCCGAAGGGCATCGCGGGCCCGTCGAACTTCCTCGACGAGCGCCTCGGCGCGGCCAACTTCCTCAAGCGCAACTTCCGCAAGGTCTTTCCCGACCACTGGTCGTTCCTGCTGGGTGAGATCGCGCTCTACTCCTTCGTCATCCTGCTGCTGACCGGTACGTTCCTGACGTTCTGGTTCAAGCCCAGCATGGGGGAGATCGCCTACAACGGCTCGTACGCCCCGCTCAAGGGCGTCATGATGTCCGAGGCCTACGCGTCGTCGCTGGAGCTCAGCTTCGACGTCCGCGGTGGACTGCTCATGCGGCAGATGCACCACTGGGCGGCCCTGATGTTCGTGGCCGGCATGATGGTGCACGCGCTGCGCGTGTTCTTCACCGGCGCCTACCGCAAGCCGCGCGAGCTCAACTGGCTGATCGGCGTCGGGCTGCTGACGCTGGCGCTCCTTGAGGGGCTGACCGGCTACTCGCTGCCTGACGACCTGCTGTCCGGAGCCGGTCTGCGGATCACCGAGGGCGTGGCGATCTCGCTGCCGCTGGTCGGCACCTACATCACGTTCTTCCTGTTCGGCGGCGAATATCCGGGTGAGGATGTCATCTCCCGGTTCTTCTCGCTGCACATCCTGCTCATCCCGGGCATCATCCTGGCGCTCGTCTCCGCCCACATGGTGCTCATGTGGACGCAGAAGCACACCCAGATGCCCGGCAAGAACCGCAACAACCACAACGTGGTGGGAGCGCCCTTCTACCCGGCCTTCATGGCCAAGGCGGGCGCGTACTTCCTGTTCACGTTCGCGGTGGTGGCCGGGCTGGCGACGTTCGCCCAGATCAACCCGATCTGGCTGTTCGGGCCCTATACGCCCGCCGACGTGTCGGCCGGTTCGCAGCCCGACTTCTACATGGGCTTCCTCGAAGGCGCGCTGCGCATCATGGTGCCGTGGGAGATCAACCTGTTCGGCACGTCCCATGCGGGCACGCTGCCGCTCAGCGTCATCATCCCGGCGCTGGTGCCGATGGGCATCATCATGACGGGCCTGGCGCTCTATCCGTTCCTCGAACGCTGGGTGACGGGCGACCACCGCGAGCACCACATCGCCGACCGCCCGCGCAACAACCCGCACCGCACCTCGATCGGCATGACGGCCATCACGTTCTACGGTGTGCTCTGGCTGCTCGGCGCCAACGACGAGCTCTCGGCGAACTTCCAGATCAGCCTCAACATGACCACGTACGCGGGACGGGTGGCGATCTTCGTCCTGCCCGCGCTGGCGTACCTGATCACGTATCGCACGTGTCTCGGCCTGCAGCGCTACGACGCGGCCGTCGTCTCGCACGGCGTCGAGTCCGGCGTGATCAAGCGGCTGCCGCACGGCGAGTACATCGAGCTCCACACGCCGGCCGACGATGACATCGAGGCGCACGTGCGGGGCAAGGAGCCGGTGCTGATGCTGCCGGTCGCGCCCGACAGCTCGGGCATCCCGCCGAAGGGGATGCGCGGCCCGCTCGGCAAGCTGCGCGCCCTCATGTCCAAGGCGTACGGCGGGGAGAAGATCCCTCTCGACGACGGTCACGGGCATGGGCATGAGCATGAAGACGAGCACGCGGCTGTCGGTGCCGGCGATGACCATACGCTGACGCGATAGTTCTTCCTCTTCATCTCCGGGCCCGGACGGATCTTTCCGTCCGGGCCCGCTCCTTTGCGCGTACTCTCTTCTGCCGTTATGGGGCCGGGGTTATGGAGGCGAGTAGCGTGCTGAGCATCTCGCGACGATCGGGCCAGGGGAACAGCGGGACGCTCGCGGTCAACGACGCGTATCCATGCAGGGCCACCCACAGGGCGGTGGCCGCGACCTGCGGCGACTGGCTCCCCGCGGTGCCGTCGTTCGCGCGGTCGGTCTTCCCGTAGTCGGCGACGGCCTCTATCAGGCGGGTGAATGCCCGGCCGCCCGACAGATCCTCCAGCCGCGTGGCCGAGCCGGTGGTGGTCGGGTCGGCGGTGCCGTGCCTGCCGAACGCCACCCGATAGCGGTGCGGCTTGCCCTCGGCGAAGTCCAGATAGGCCTCGCACAGCTTCCACAACCGCCGCGCGGGATCGGTCTCGCCTTCGACGGTCGTGACGAGCGCCTCATCGAGCTCGGCGAACGCCCGCGCCACCACCGCGCCGATGATCTCCTCGCGGTCGGCGAAGTGGGCGTAGATCGACGGGGCGGACACTCCTGCCTGGCGAGCCACCCCCCGGAGCGTGATCGCGTCCTCGCTGCCCGCCTGTTCCAGGAGCGCGGTCGCCGCCGCGATGATCTCGCCGCGGAGCCGGGAACCCTCGCCGCGCCTGTTCCGTGTGCGGTGCGTCTCACTGCTCATGCCATGACTTTACGTCCGTTAGCTCATGGATGTAACCTTACGCTCGTTAACTTATGAGGGGATCAGCCATGAGCCAGGTAGTCGACCAGATCGAACGGGCCGTCGACATGACGGCCGGCATCGTCACCGGCATCGCCGCCGATCAGTGGGACCGGCCCACGCCGTGCTCGGGCTGGGACGTCCGTACGCTGCTCAACCACGTGGTGGGCGGCATGCGGATCTTCGCCGCCGAGCTCGACGGGACCGACCCGGGTGCCGACCACGAGGCGGACTGGCTGGGCGCGGACCCCGTGGGCGCGTACGAGAAGGCCGCGGCGGCCGACCGCGCCGCGTGGCGCCGACCGGATGCGCTGGAGCAGACCGTGCACATCTCCCTCGGCGCCCTCCCCGGGCCACTGGCCGCCGTGGTCCACCTGACGGAGGTCCTCGTACACGGCACCGACCTGGCACTCGCCACCGGCCAGGAGTCCCTGGTCGACGAGGGGCTGTGCGGAGACCTACTGGTGACGATGCGTTCCATGGGCATCGACGCGTACCGGATCCCCGGCGTGTTCGACCCCGAGACCCAGACCACCGAAGACGCGCCCCCGCACCGACAACTCCTCGCCTTCCTGGGCCGAGCCGTCTGACTACCCACGTGGGTGGTCGGTCAAGGCAGGATCTCGACGTAGCCGTCGCTTCCGTGCACGCGGATCCGCTGCCCGTCGGGAATCAGCCGGGTGGCATCCACCACACTGACGACAGCCGGCAGGCCGTACTCCCGTGCGATCACCGCGCCGTGCGTCATCAATCCTCCGACCTCCGTCACCAGGCCTGAGATGGCGACGAAGAGGGGCGTCCAGCTCGGGTCCGTGTGGGCCGTGACGAGGATGTCACCCGGTTCGAGCTCAGCCTGGGCCATGTCCAGGATGACGCGGGCGCGCCCTTCGATGGTCCCGGCGGAGACCGGTAGGCCGATCAGGGCGCCGGCCGGCACGTCGTCGCGTCGGTACGCCCCGGAGAGGGCCTCGCCGTCAGATGTGAGCACCCGGGGCGGCGTGAGCGCCTGATACGACCGGAACGCCTCCTTGCGCTGCTGGATGAGCTGGTCATCCACCTGGTTGGTGCGCACGACGTCGTGGAACTCCTGGAACGTGAGGTAGAAGACGTCCTCCTGCTCGGGGACCACGTCGGCCCGCACGAGGCGCTCGGCCTCTTCCAGTAAGGCCTGCTTGTAGACGAAGTAGCGGCTGATGATGCCGTACTTCGGGTACTCCCGGTAACCGATGAAGGTCCGGACCCGGTCGATCATCCGCTTGGTCTCGTCGGCCTTGTGCTCTCCGTCCGGCAGGGCACGCAGGCGTTCGAGCACCTCCTGCGCCTTCTCCTGTGCCGCCTGCCGTCCTTGCTCGAAGCGCCGCTTGGCGGCGCCCGGCTCGAAGTTCCTGACGTGGTCGAGGATCACGGGCACGAGCGTGGTGGGGCGTTCGCGCCAGCGCGGCCTTGTGATGTCGATCTCGCCGACGCAGCGCATGCCGTACTGGTCGAGGTAGGCCTCGATGGCGTGGCGCGCTTCGGTCCCGCCCGCGAGCTTCGGCAACTCGTCCAGGAAGCCGTCGTCCTCGACGTCCCGCAGGAACGCCACCACCTGCGGATGCGGGCGGATCACGTCGGCGACGTCGAGCAGCGCCAGTCCCATCTCCGACGTGACGTTGTCGGGGGCGGACAGCGTGAGGGTGTCGGCCGCGTTCTTCTCGCCCAGCCATTCCTGGAGCCGGTCGTTGAGCCACCAGGTGGCCTCCATGCCCGCCATGATCGCCTGCATGCTCAAGGGATCACTGAGGGATCGCTTGTGCTCCTGGAAGGCCTCCAGCAGGAAGTCGAACAGCGCCGGTCCGGTCTTCGTCCGGATGTCGCGGCGCAGGGCGGCGATGGAGGCCTGGCTGCGCTCGATCAGCTCGGTGACGATGGCGGGATCGGTCTCGATCGGGGCGGGCGGGCCGCCGGCCGGCGGCCCGCCGGGACCAGCGTCCGGGAGCGTCGGGACGAAGTCGTGGCGGTCGAGGACGGTCTCCAGCGCGTCCTTGGTCAGTGGATCGGTCCTCCCCGCCATCTTCAGGAAGTCGGCGCGCCACGCGGGCGAGGCCAGGCGCCGGGTGGCGTCGACGAACAGCCTCCCGCCGGCCTCGTGCATCGGCGTCATGGCCGTCAGCTGCCACATGGACAGCCCCAGTGGCTTCATGGCGTCGGTCATCATCTGCTGATGGCCGACGGAGAGGTAGACGTGGTTCTCCCGGTCGCTGGTCGCGGGGATGGGGAACAGCGTGGTGATCGGCCGGCTCTGCACGATCTGGAAGTCATCGTCGGCCAGGCACCATTCGATGTCCTGCGGGCGGCCGAAGTGCGCTTCGATCCGCCGCCCGAGCTGGACGAGCCGCACGACCTGCGCATCCGTCAGCGCCGGCTGCTCCTGCCGCCGCGGGTCGATCGCCACTTCCTGCGTCCCGCCGGTCGGCAGGGCGTGAACGGCACGCTGTTTGGCGGCGACCGCCTTGGCGATGACCTCGCCGTCGCGCACCTTGAAGACGTCCGGGTTCACCAGGCCGGAAACCAGGGCCTCGCCGAGGCCGAAGCCGGCGTCCACGGTGGCGACCTTCCGGTTGCCCGTGACGGGGTCGGCCGTGAACAGGATGCCGGCCGCGTCCGGGAAGACCATCCGCTGCACGACCACGGCCATGTGGACCGTACGGTGGTCGATGCCGTTCCGCAGGCGGTAGGTCACGGCCCGCTCGGTGAACAGCGACGCCCAGCACCGGCTGACCTGCTGGAGGATCGCCGCCGGCCCCACGACGTTCAGGTACGTGTCCTGCTGGCCGGCGAAGGATGCCGTCGGCAGGTCCTCCGCCGTCGCGCTGGATCGTACGGCGTAGGCGGCCTGCTCGCCGAGCCGGGCGAGCGGGCGGGTGATCGCCGCCGCCAGATCGCCCGGAACGGCGATCCCTTCGATGGTCCGGCGGATCTCCGCGCTGAGCGTGCGGATCGCGTCCCGGTCGTCCGGGTTCAGGCGCGACAGCTGATCGAGCCGACCGTCGATCGACGGCGCTTCCGCCACGGTCCGCCGGAAGGCGGCCGTCGTCACGCAGAACCCGGCCGGCACGCGGATGCCTTCGATCCGCGACAGCACACCCAGGTGCGCGGCCTTGCCGCCAACGACCGCGACCTGCGTCTCGTCAACCTCTTGAAGATCCATCACGTACGGCTCGATCATCGCGACACCCCCGAGGCAGCCGTCGGTGATTCGATCGGGAGCGCCCGCCACCGCACCGCCGATCTCATCAGCGGTTCGAGGTCGTGGCCTCTCCCGTACGTCGACAACACACCCACGTCGTGCCCCCGTCTCCTCGTCGGTGCTGAGTCCGGCCGCCGATTCTGCAGCACGACCCGGGTCTTGCCGCAAGCCCCCCTGTGCGCTATACGTTGGAAATGCAAGGAGTAGATCTTCTTGCCTTTGCTCTTGCCGTCCGCCGCGGGTCGTGTCTGGTGCCCGGCGGTCAGGTCATCCGGTGCGCCGGCACCGCCCATGCGTGTGGGGACCCAGCCGGGGTCGACCGCACGGCTCGAGGTTCCCGCCCACCGGGCCGCGAGGGTGGTGACCCACAGTTTGCTGTCGTCGTAGGAAGCGGTGCCGGCGGTCAGCGTCTCTCCCCGTCCGCGAATCCCATCCCAGAAAAGGGATGTCAAGAGTCCTTGACCAGGTGAGTGGCGACCCGCTGGTACATGTTGGACTCGTCATACTGGTAAATGCCGAATTTGCCTTCACGCACGTCGCCATTGCTGTCGAACTCGATGCGCCCGCTGAGTCCGTCATAGTCGATGTCGACGCCCGCCCGCACCAGCGCGGCGCAGTCCCGGTAGGACACGCAACGTCGCCCGCCGGAACTCACGTCCGCCAGGTGCGCCGCGATCGACTGGCCGCGGTCGCTCTGGGCACTTTCGGCGGCCAGCGCTCCCAAGACGACCGCGTCGTACGACTCCACCCCGTAACTGGTGTCGTGGTGCTTCGGATCGGCGGCCTCCATGCGGGCCGCGAACTCGCCGGTGGCATCTGCGCCGGCGAGCAGGCCCTTCGCACCCGCCATCACCTTCGCGGGAACCTCGTCCGAATAGTCGAGCAGGTTGGCGTCCACCAGGTACCAGTGCTGGTTTTGGGCGGTGAGGCCACGCTTGTGGAGCGCCCGGACCAGAGAGATGGTTTCGTCGAATCCGATCATTATGAGAGCCTCCGGGCGATCCTTGCTGATCTGAGAGGCGTACCCGGCGAATCTCTCGGTTGCGGGCGGGTACTCCAGACGGTCGAGCAGTGCCACGCCCCGGGTGGCCAGCGCTTGCTCGGCGCTGTCGGCCACCTCCTGCACATAGCTGTCATAGCTGTCTTCCAGCGTGATGATCATCGCGCTGCGGTTACCGTCCTCGGCGGCGAGCTGGCCCAGGAGCGTGCCCTCCAGGGTGTCGGCGGCCGCGGTTCGGAAGAACATGCCCTGGTCGTTCGCCATGGTGAGACGGTCCGAGGTCGCGGCCGGAGAGATCATCGCGGCGCCGGCGTCGGCGACCTTGTCCATGATGTCAAGCGAGAGCGTGTTGGATGCCGGGCCGACGATGAGGTCTGCCTTCTTGTCGATGAGCTCCTCCGCCCCCGTCACGCCGATGTCGGGCTCCACATCGCCGGAGTCCGTCTCAAGGAGCCGGACCGGCTTGCCGAGGATGCCGCCCGCCGCGTTCACGTCCTCGACGGCCAGTTTCGCACCGCTGCTGATGGACGGGCCGATGAAGGAGAGCAGTCCGGTGCGTGGCAGCAGCGTGCCCACGGTGAGGACACCGTCGCCCTTGGCCCCGCGCAGCGCTGGAGTGGCCTGAGGCATCGTTGCCGTGGGCTGTGACGAGGGCCGTTCCGGGGTCGAACGAGTGACGTAGACAGCGGCCGCGACAACCAGGATGAGCCCGGCCGCGACCCTCCAGATCCGTGAGGTACGGGCGGGTCGTACCGCTGCGGAGGGTTTTACCGGAGCAGGTTCGACGGGGTCGAGCGATGGATCGGCGGCCAGGATGGCTGCCTCCAGAGCACGCAGCTCGGGGCCGGGCTCCAGGCCGAGCTCCGCCACGACGACCTTCCGCGCGGCTCGGTAGGCGTCCAGTGCCTCGGCCTGCCGTCCCGAACGGTAGAGGGCGAGCATGAGTCGCGCGTGCAACCGTTCGCGCAGGGGGTGGGCAGAGGTGAGTCCACGTAGTTCGCCGACGAGGGATCGGTGATGGCCGAGATCCAGTTCGACGTCGATCCATTCCTCGATCGCCGCGGCGCGCAGCTCGTCCAGGCGCACCGCGTAGTCCTGCGCGGGACCGCTGCCCAGGTCGGCGCCTTCGAACGCGCTGCCCCGCCACAGCGCGAGCGCCTCTCGGTACATCGCGGCGACGTGAGCGGGGTCCGGCGTGGTGCCATCGGCGCGGCCGGACGCGCGGGCCCGGTCCAGCGACTCCTCGAACCGGAGCGCGTCGACCTCCTCCGGTTGAGCCATGAGGGCGTACCCGCGCTCCAGGTGGGCGATCCGGTCCGCGTCACCGAGCCTTCGGCGGAGTCTGGCCACGTACAGCCTGAGGTTCTGACCTGCGGAAGGCGGTGGGTCGCCGGTCCACAAGGCGTCGATGAGCCGGACGGTCGGCACCGGTTCGTTGGGCGTGGTCAGCAACGCGGCCAGAAGCGCGCATTCCTTCGGCGCGGTGAGCCGGGTGGGCCCGTCCCCGTGCTGGATCTCGATGGCCCCTAAAACGCGGATTCTCATGCCCCGTGTGCCCCCTGTTCGTTGTAGACATCGGGATAGCGGATGGAGGGCTCGGCCGCAAGATCCCTGGTAAAAGCCGTATATGCGCGTATATACGGCTGGCTATACGGGCCATCAGGCACGGTGATCGGCATGAAACGCATCCCGATACTCATGACCGCGGCGGCATTGGTGTTGTCCGTCCCCGCCCCAGCCCACGCCACGGCCCGGTCGGCTCCGGAGCCGGAACACACCGTGGGAGAGCTGCGGAAGGCCCTGCTCACGAAGAAGGACGGCTTCTCCGGCTACAAGGTGCACCATGTGGCGGCCGGTACGGCGTCACGCTTCCTCGCCGGCCGGACCAAGCAGGAGAGCTGGGCCCTCAGCTTCATGCCCAGTCGATGCAGGTCCTCGGCCACGGCCGGTCTGCTGTTCGACCCGAAGACGGTGGCGCGGATCCCCGATGCTCCGGCGGCCGCGATCGAGCTGTGGGGCGAGCAGACCCTGGGCGAGACGCTCGTCTCCGTGCCCGCCGACTTACCGGACTCGGTGGTACGGGGGAAGCTCCCGCGAGGGTGCGGCAAAATTCGCGCGACGCACAAGGGGAAGCGCATCACGGTCCGGGTGAAGAAGCTCTCGGGAGACGCGCTGCCGGACATTCCCGGGGCGACGGTGAGCGGGTTCAAGACCGTGGTGCCGACGGGTGTGTGGGGGAACGCCAAGCCTGGCGAGGGGAACCTCATCGTGGTCAGGTCCGGGGCACTGGTTCTGGAGACCTACACCGATGTCTTCGGCCATGTGGACGGCAAAGCCGCCAAGTTCACGGTGAAGGCCTGGGAACGGGCGCTTGACCGCCTGAGTTGACGATGCCCGCCGCGGCGGGACCTGACTCACACGGCAGACGAGTCACGGCCGGGACTCTCACAAGGGCTCCCGGCCCTAGCGCGTCGACCGCGAGCACCCGAACCCTGTGGAGACCGACGGGATTGGGCCGGTCGGCAGGTTCCGCGGATCATCGCGCGGATGTACGGCCGACATGGATCGCTCGGCGAAGTGCGGCCACGTGAGGGCTGACATACGGCGAGAAGCCGACGGAAGCCACGGTCTCACCGTCTCGTCACGGCGCCCAGCCCCGAACACCTCAGGCCCGTACCCCTGGACAGAGCCCAGCCCCGCACTCGCATTGGGGCCCACCGTGCTGGCCGTAAAACAGCAAAAAGGGGTTTAGTCGCTTTCCCCGAAGCCGATGGAGAACGCCGCATCAAGGTCATGCTTGGAATAGGTGCGGAAAGCGATGTGGGTTTCGGTGTGGAGCACGCCGGCCACCTTGTTGAGGCGCCCCGGGATCACCTCGGCGATCTGCTCGTAGGCGGCCACCCGCACCATCGCCAGCAGGTCGTATTCGCCGGTGATGGAGTAGACCTCGCTGACCCCGTCGATCTCGGCGATCGTCTGGGCGACCTCCGGGATGCGGTCTACCTCGGCATTGATGTGGACGATAGCCGTGACCATGGCCCCAACTCTAGCGGCCCTGGTCGAGGCCGCGGTAGGCGAGGTCGATGCGGGCTTTGTGGCGGGCGGCGCCGTGGGCGGGCAGGCTCCACTCGCCGTCGACCTCCACCAGGCGGACGCCCGGTGACTCCAGCCAGCGCAGGATGCACTCGGTCTCCTCGGCGCTGGCCGCGTGGACGGGCCCGGGGCCGGGGATGACGCTCTCGGCCGTGGCCACGAGGGACTCCACGAAGGGGACGGGATGGGCGCCGCGCGGCATGACGCCGGCCGCGCTGAGCCGGCCGTAGCGGACGACGTGGATGTCCCAGCCGCCGTCGAAGGCCGGGCTCGCGGCCACCAACTGCGGGATGCGGGTGATGGCCGTCAGGCGCTGCATGCGGGCCGCGGCGCGGACGAAGGCCGCGAGACGGTCGCGGTCGACGGACGCCTCCTCGTAGCGCTGCTCGACCGAGAGGCGTTCCATGCGGGCCGAGACCGCGGAGAAGACGGCCGAGGCGTCGAGGGTCATGGCCCGGCGGGCGGCCTGGGCGTGCAGCGCGTAGTCGGTCGGGCTCTCCCTGCCCTCGCACGGCGCCCCGCAGCGGCCCATCTCATGCAGGACGCAGGCCGCGCGGTGGGTGCGCAGGCTGATCGGCTGGGTGCACTGGCGCAGTGGCACCGCCTCGTGCAGGGCGATGCGGGCGTCGTCGGCCGAGCGGCTGCTGGAGAACGGGCCGAGGTAGGCGGCGCCGTCGTCCTTGAGGTCGCGCACGATCGACAGGCGGGGGAACGGCTCGTCGGTCAGCTTGAGCCAGACCACCTTCTCCGGGAAGCGGGACCGGCGGTTGTAGCGGGGTTTGGCGCCGCCGATCAGGCGTAGCTCGCGTACCTCGGCTTCGAGGGCGGTGGTGCAGACGATGTGGCGGACGCGTTCGGCGATGCCGATCATCTCGCGGATGCGCGGGCGGGTCTCGCTGGCGGTGAAGTAGGAGCGGACGCGGTTGCGCAGATTGGTGCTCTTGCCGATGTAGAGGACCTCGCCGCGTTCGTCCTCGAAGAGGTAGACGCCGGGGGAGTGCGGCACCGACTCGGCCAGGTGGCGCTTGGCCTGCTGCTCGGGGGTGGGTGCGCGGACGAAGGACTTGAGCTCTTCGAGCGTGTGGACCTGGAAGGAGCCGGCCCGCTCGATCAGGCCGTGGAGCACGTGGACGGTGGCCCGGGCGTCCTGCAGGGCGCGGTGGCAGGGATCGGTCGGGCTGCGGAAGAACCTGGCCAGCGTGGCGAGCTTGGCGTTGGGCGTCTCGTCACGGGTCAGCACGCGGCGGGCCAGGTCGACGGTGTCGACGACCGGGTTGGCCGGCGGGGGATAGCCGTGGGCGGCGCAGGCCGCCTTGACGAAACGGGTGTCGAAGCTCGCGTTGTGGGCGACCAGGGTCGTGCCGCGGATGAACTCGAGGAAGGCCGGCAGCACCGACTCGATGCGCGGCGCGGCCACCACCATGGCGTCGGTGATGCCGGTCAGCACGGAGATGAACGGCGGGATCGGCCCGCCGGGATCGACCAGCGTGGAGAACTCGCCGAGCACCTCGCCCGCCCGCACCTTGACCGCGCCGATCTCGGTGATCATGTGATCGGCGGGGGAGCCCCCGGTCGTCTCGAGGTCGAACACGACGAACGTGACGTCGCTCAGCGGCGTGCCGAGCTCGTCGAGAGTGCCTTGAACCGGATCCACGAACCAAGACCATAGAGAGGAAGACCGACAGTTAGCCGTCGCGGGTGAATAACTGTTCCTCTTGAACCTTCGTTACCCTTCCGTTTATGTCCGGGGGAAGACTCGCCAGCCGCTATTCACTGCTGCGGCCGCTCGGCAGCGGCGGCATGGGCAGGGTGTGGCTGGCCAGGGACGAGATGCTTGACCGCGAGGTGGCGGTCAAGGAGCTCACGCTGCCCGACGGACTGCCCGCCAAGGAGCGCGGCGACCTCGTCACCAGGGCGGTCCGCGAGGCCCAGGCCACCGCCCGGCTGCGGCATCCGGGCATCGTCGCGCTCCACGACGTCATCGTCGAGCACGACCGGCCGTGGCTGGTCATGGAGCTGCTGCGGGGCCGTACGCTCGCCGACGCGGTCCGGGAGCGCGGGGCGATGCCGCCGGAGCAGGCCGCCAGGATCGGCGCGGCCGTCCTGGACGCCCTGGCCGCCGCGCACGCGCAGGGGTTGCAGCATCGCGACGTCAAGCCGGGCAACGTGTTCCTCACCGACAGCGGCCGGGTGGTGCTCACCGACTTCGGCATCGCCCGGCAGGAGGGGCAGGCGACGCTGACGGAGCAGGGGCTGATGATCGGCTCGCCGGGGTTCATCGCGCCCGAGCGGCTGGAGGGCGAGCTGGGCGGTTCGGCCAGCGACATCTGGTCGCTGGGGGCGACGCTGTTCACGGCCGCCGAGGGCAGGGCGGCCTACGACGGCTCGCCGGCCGAGCGGATCAAGGCCACGCTGACGCAGCCGCCTCCGCTCGCGCGGGGCCCGATCGGGCCGCTGCTCGCCGCCATGATGGCGCGCCACCCCGCGGCCCGTCCTGACGCGCGGGCCGGGATCCACGCGCTGGAGGAGGTCGCGGCGGGCCGGACGGCCCGGCTCGCGGCGCATCACGACATCACCGCGCCCGCCCGGGTGAAGCGCCGCGGCAGGGCGATCGTCTGGATCGCCGCCGCGGCGGCCGCGGTGCTCGCGGTCGGTGCGGGCGGTACGTACGTGGTGCTGAATGTCCTGAAAAATCATGATGAGGTGCCGGAGGCCTTCACCGTCCCCATGAACGTGTGCTCGCTGATCGCCCAGGCGGAGATCGGCGAGCTGCTGCACACCCAGCAGCCGCCCAAGCCGCAGCCCGGCTCCGACGACGTCGGCCCCAAGTGCGGCTGGCCGGTCCAGGGCACCGGCGTCGGACTGCAGCTCCAGAAGGACTCCGACACCGCCGACCCCTGGTCGATGACCCCGGTGACGGCTCACACGCTGCTGGGCAACCAGCAGCGCTACTGGGCCAAGTACAACGAGGTCGACTGGACCTGGCCGGAGATCGGGGCGAAAGGCTCGCTCAAGGCCAAGCGCACCCCGGTCCGCACGCTCACCGGCGTCGGCGAGGAGGCGTTCACCTTCGAGCTGACCGGGCCCTCGGGCCGGGTGCACTCCGCTCATATTTACTATCGCCTGGCGAACCTGGTGGTGAGCGTCGAATACACCACACTCGCCACCAAGCCCACCGATGAGGACATCAAGCAGTCCGCGCTGAAGGCCGCGCGGGCCAGCGAGCAGGCGTTGCGCAGTGCAGGCTGACTTCTACCTGCTGGCCGGCCGTTACCGCCTGGTCGAGCGGCTCGGCGAAGGCGGCGCGGGCACCGTGTGGCGGGCGATCGACCAGACGCTCGACCGGCAGGTCGCGGTCAAGCAGATGCGGCTGCCGGCCGAGCTGACGCCGCGCCAGCGGGCCGAGTTCGCCGACCGGGCCATTCACGAGGCCAGGTCGGCGGGACGGCTGCGCGACCCCGCCATCGTGCTCGTCCACGACGTGGTGCTCGACGGCGATCAGCCGTGGATCGTCATGGACCTGGTCGCCGGGCGCTCACTCGACAAGGTCATCAAGGAACGGGGCCCGCTGCCGCCGGAGGCCGTGGCCCGCATCGGGCTCCAGGTGCTGTCGGCGCTGCGGGTGGCGCACGCGCACGGCATTCTGCACCAGGACGTCAAACCGGCCAACATCATGCTCGACGCCGACGGCTCGGCCATGCTCACCGACTTCGGCATCGCCACCCCGATGGGCGGGCGGGGAGACCGGCAGGGCACCGCGGGCTCACCCGGTTACATGGCGCCCGAACGGCTGAACGAGCATGCCGCCGGCCCCGCCTCCGACCTGTGGTCGCTCGGCGCGAGCCTCTACACCGCGGTGGAGGGCCGGCCGCCGTTCGAGCGCGCCCTGCCCGCCGCCGTGGCCGCCGCGGTGCTGCTGCACGAACCGCCGTTCCCGGCCAGGGCGGGGCGCGAGCTCGGCGGGCTGCTGATGGCCATGCTGGCCAAGGACCCCGCGGCCCGGCCGACAGCCGAGCAGATCGGCGAACGGTTGAGCGGCTCGCCCCGGGCTCGCCGGCGCCGATGGTGGCTCGTTCCGGCGGCGCTGGCCGCCGTCGCCGTGGTGGGCGTGGGCGGCTGGTACGGCCTGGCCGTTCTGAACGGGCCGAAGGAGACGGGCAGGTTCGCCTCCGCCCCGGACCCGTGCGGGCTGATCGGTGACGCGCGGGCCGGGCAGTTGCTGAAGGACACGGTGCAGCGGCTGCGCACCAGGCCGGGCGAGTGCGTGTGGCAGGTGCGCGACGGCTCCCAGATCACCCGCTCGATCATCGTGCGGACCAGGGCCGAGCAGCCCGACGCCGACTACAGCGGTCCCGCCGTGGCCCGGCTGCGGTTCGACAGCGAGCACGGCAGCCGCGCCGCGGCGAAGGGCACGGTGTTCCGCAAGACCACCGGTCTCCTGGCCGACGTGTCCGGCGTGGGTGAGGCGGCGTTCGTCCAGGACACCTTCGAGTTCTACCTGAGCAGCACCGAATCCGGCCGATCGGACAGCACCCTGCTCTTCCGCACGAGTAACCTCGTGGGCGAGGTCATCCTGCACCGCGAGGACGTCAAGCCGAACACTCCGGCCGACAGGAAGACGGCGATCGAGGCCGCGCGTGTCGTCTCCGCGGCGCTGGACAACTGAGCCCTTGCAAGTGTCTTGCAAGCGGTGTGACTAGCATGTTTCCCCCTAAGTCAGGGCAACCTCAGGAGTCCCTCGTGCAACCCGGTAGCGCGTTCGAGCCGCCGACCAACCCCTATCGGATCCCGGGCAGGCAGTTCGAGCAGCCGACCATGCCACCGGGCCCGTCCGGGCCGCCGCCGCCCCCGCCGCGCAGGTCATGGATCCTGCCGGTGGTGGCCGTCACCGTGGTCGTGCTGATCGCGGGCGGCGCGGGCGCTTACCTGGTGTACGGGGAGGTCTCCGGCTCCACGCCGTCGACGGGGACCAAGCCGGTCAAGCCGCCCGCGTCCGCGACGGCCGCGACGGCCGCGGCGCTCGACGTGTGCTCGATGCTGCCCAAGAGCGAGGCCGAGCGCCTCGTGCCGCAGGCGACGGTGGCCAAGGACTCCCGGGACTCCGAGTACACGCTCAACTTCACCTGCAACTGGATCAACCGCCGCATCTCGTTCGGCGAATACTGGCGCAGCCGGGAGGTCGACGTACGCGTTGAGCAGCACCGCGGCGACGGCGCCAAGACCGGCCGGACCATGGCCCAGAACACCTACGACATCGACTACGGCAGCGGCAAGTACAACGAGACGGCCAAGCCCACCCCGAAGAAGGGGGAGAAGGAGTACATCTCCCCGATCAAGGACGTGCCGGGCATCGGTGACGCCGCGTTCGCCCAGTACACCTGGCGCCGTTCCGGCAAGCTGCTCTGGTACTCCTTCGGCGAGGCCCACGCCCGCGTCGACGACATGACGATCAAGGTCAAGTACCAGGCCGACCAGCAGCGCAAGGACTCGCAGATCCTCAGCAACGCGACCACCCAGTCGGTCACGGAGGCCAACGCGATCCGCGAGGCCAGCGGCGTGCTCGGGCACATCGCCAAGGGCATCGCCGCGTGGAAGGCGCAGCACCCGAACGTGCTGGCCCAGCCGGACAAGGCCGCGGTCACCACCACGCCCAAGCCCGAGGCGACGCCCTCGCCCACCGTCCTGGCCGTCTTCCCGGCCGCCTGCCAGGGCGTGACCGAACTGGCCACCCGCCTGGTCCCCTCGCCCACGCCGCGGGCCCGCGGCACCGAGGCGGGCGGCGACGCGCAGACCGAGTGCCGGTGGCTGAACATGGACATCCCCGTGGGCGACGACGTCAAGCGGATCCGCAGCGCGCTGATCACCACACACCGCTTCACCAACCGCGCCGGCGCCGAGGACGCGCCCGCCGCCCGCGCCTTCTACACGGGCCAGCGCGGCAGCCGCGGCAGCACCGCGGACTCCTCCATAGGCGGCATCACCTGGAGCAAGCTGTCCGAGGTCAAGGGATTGGGTGAGGCGGCCTTCAGCCAGTACGCGCAGCTCAGGCACGGCGACACGCACGCCGCCACGGGCACGGTGCTGCTGCGGCAGGGGGCGACGGTGATCGTGGTCGACTACTCGGGCGCCGAGCGGCCCAAGGACGAGCCCGCCAACTCGCCCAAGGTCAAGATGATGGCCGACAAGGAAGCCCGCGACGGCGCACTCTCCCTGGCCAAGACGTATCTGGCCGAGCTGGCCAAGAAGCCGATCGGCAGCTGACCGCCCGTCCGGGCGTCCAGTGGCCTCTGTCGCGGGCGGCGAGGCCGGTCGCGGTCACTGGGATGGACGGCGCCGCGCCGGACGTCTGGGGGCCGCTCAGCTCCTTGGGGCCGGTACCTCGTTCACCAGGCACGATGTTGACGACAACCCTCAACAAGGCTGCAAGTGGCCTGCAAGTACGGCAAATAATGTTGACCCCGAACAGCAAATGAGCCGCGTGGTCTCGCTTGTCCAAGACAGGGGCATGGGCAAGCCGGGGGAGATCCGCGGCTCACTGTTGTCCTCGGGCGAGGAAGGGCTCCAGCAGGCCGGGCACGGCCCGCGCCGCCAGGTCGAGCCCGTCGCCCGTGCCGACGTCGACCACGTCGTAGTGCCCCTCGCCCGCCGCCGTCGTCGCCGAGAGCGTGAGCAGGCCGGCGCGGCGCTGGAAGAACGACTGCTCGATCGTCCAGCCGACGATGCCGCTCCGGTCGAGCGCGACCGTACGCCGCACGGCCGAGCCCTTCCTGGTGACCAGATGGCGCGGGCCGAGCGCGTGGCCGAGTCCCCGGTAGGCGTCGGCGGCCAGCCACAGGCCGGCCGGGAACCCGATCGCGAGCACGGCCGCGGGCCAGATCCAGCCGCCCGGCCACGTCCACAGGAGCGGCGGCAGCCCGGCCAGAGCCGCCAGCGCCGCGACGGTGGCGAGCGCGCGAACGACGCGCCGGCGCCCGGCCGCCGCCGGATGCGCCACCAGCCCGGCCCGCCACGGACCCGCCGCCGCTGCGGCCTGCCATGGGTCCGCGGTGGACCGCCACGGTTCAGTCTCGGGCGTCGCCGCGTCGGACCGGCCCAGGTTCGCGACGCGTTCGGCGATCTGCTCGGCCAGCGCGCGGGGGAGCGGTGGGGTGAGCGCGGCCACGTCCTCCGTCTCGTTCTCCGCGGCCTTGCCCAGCCCGGTGGCGACGGCCTTGACCCGCGCTCCGCCGCCCAGCCGCAACAGCAGCGGCTCGCTGAGCTCCACGCCGCGCAGCCGCCGCTCCTCCAGCGTCAGCGACCGGCTGGTCAGCAGCCCTCTGCGCAGCCGGAGCCGGCCAGGCTCGCGCTCCAGCCGGTAGCGCCCCCACGACTCGGCGAACAGCAGCATCGCGCCCGCCACCCCGACCACCACGTTGACCGCCACGAGCAGCGGCACCGCCGACCACGGCCGCCCGGTGACCCAGCCCCAGGCGTCCGAGGCCGTCCCGGTGGTGAACAGGTTCACGCCGAACGCGTCGAGCAGCTTGTAAAGCGCTCCCAGCACCAGCGCGCCGCCCGCGAACGACCACACCGTCAGCGGCGCGTACCTGATCCAGGCCCACCGCAGCTCCGCCACCGCGCCGCCGTCCCCGAGCGGGACCGCGCCGGTCCGCAGCAGGGTGCGGCGCAGCGCCTCGGCCTCCTGCCTGGGCAGCGGGTCCAGGGTGAGCTCGGTCCCCTCGCCCGCGTGCTCTCCGGTGCCGACCTTGACGACGGTCAGCCCGAACACCCGCCGTACCGGATCCGCCCTGAGGTCGACGCTGCGCACGCGGTCGCGCGGGATCGAGCGGTGCTGGCGTACGGCGATGCCCGAGCGCAGCTCCAGGCGCTCCGCGGTGAGCCGCCACCGGGTCGAGCGGAGCCGCGCGACGTCGTACGCCAGCACGCCGGCCACGATCAGCGCCGCGGCGCCCCCGCCCGCCGCGACCGTCGCGCCGGGCGACCAGTCGAGCCCGATCAGCGTACGGGCCAGGACGGTCACCACGGGCGCCACGATCGCCAGGGACAGGACCGACGACGCGCCCAGACTCCGCGAGGAGAGCTTGCGCCAGCTCACGTCGCATCACCCGGCGTCGCCTGGGTGATCGCGGTGAGCCGCTCCGCCAACTCGGCGGCCAGCTCATGGTCCAGCGCCTCGATCTTGATCGCGCCCGCGGCCGAGGCCGTGGTCACCGTGACGTCGGCCAGCCCGAACAGTCGCTGCACCGGCCCCCGCGCGGTGTCGACCGTCTGGATGCGCGACATCGGCGCGACCCGCCAGGTGTGGGTCAGCCAGCCCTTCCGTGTGTAGACGGCCTCGCCGGTGACCTCCCAGCGCTCCACCCGGTAGTACGCGCGCGGCGCGGCCACCGCCAGCACCAGGCAGCCCACGGCGAACACGGCCGTCACCACCCCCAGCCAGGCGGGCCGGCCGGTGAACAGCCAGTAGGCCGCCACCGCGGCGGCGGCCACCGGCCCGGCCAGGAGCATCGCCTGAACCGTCCACCAGGAGATCGCCCGCCGGTCCGCCTGGTTGCGCGGCGGACGCAGTGTCGTGCTCATGTCCGGTCCGCCTTCCCGCTCATCGACGCCGAGGCCGACAGCAGCGCCAGCCCGAGGACGCCGATGACGATGGAAGCGAAGATCTCGCGGCCTTGGAGGAACGGCAGGTGGTTGACCAGCAGCAGGTCGTGGGCCCAGCGCCACCAGCCCAGCAGGGTGTTGACCACGCCGCCGACGCCTTGCACCACCAGCAGCCAGCCCGCCACGTCGAGTATCGCCTTCATGTCACCCAGCGTTCCGTGCGCGGAGGCTCCGGCGCGTCGGCCGTAGGTCTCGGCGGGTATCGACTTTGGTCGCTGTTCCCCGGCCGGGGGAAGGGCCTAACCTCGGGGAACGTGACGGAATACCGCTGGCTGCTGCCCTCGGTCCTGCTGGGGGACGGCGACGAGCGGCGTCCGGTGCGGCGCTCGACCCGGGACTGGATCGTCGACGTCCTGATGTTCCTGGCCGCCTGCGGGCTGGCCCTGCTGACCCTGCCGGACCTGGAGGGTCAGCCGGCGCCCGTGGTGGTGATCGAGCAGGTGGTCGGCGCGCTGTCGTGCGCGGCGGTGTGGCTGCGCCGCAGGTGGCCGGTCGCCCTGGCGCTGGTGACGTCGGTGCTGTCGGTGTACCTGACGATGGTGGGCGGGGCCGCGGCCGTCGCCCTGTTCACCGTGGCGGTGCACCGCCCGTTCAAGATCTCCGGCCCGATCCTGCTGCTCGGCTTCCTGACGCTGATCCCGTTCTCCTTCCTCAGGCCCGACGCGGAGCTGGGCGTGCTGGGGGTGGCCATCATCGGGGTGGCCATCGGGCTGACGGTGTTCGCCTGGGGCATCGTGGTCCGGGCCAGGCGGCAGCTCGTCTGGTCGCTCAGGCAGCGCGCCGACATCGCGGCGGAGGAGGCCAAGCGGCTCGAACGCGAGCGGATCGCCAGGGAGATGCACGACGTGCTCGCGCACCGCATCTCCATGCTCAGCCTGCACGCGGGCGCGCTGGAGTTCCGGCCCGACGCGCCCGCCGAGGAGATCGCCAGGGCCGCCGGGGCGATCAGGAACAGCGCCCACCACGCGCTGCAGGACCTGCGCGAGGTGATCGGCGTGCTGCGCCACTCGGCGCCCCCGGCCGGCGACCCCGTCCCCGACCGGCCGCAGCCCACGCTGGCCGACCTGCACCCGCTGATCGAGGAGTGCCACGAGGCGGGCATGGAGGTGGACCTCGCCCTGGACGCCGGGGACGCGCCGGAGGGGCTGGGGCGCAACGTCTACCGCATCGTCCAGGAGGCGCTCACGAACGCGCGCAAGCACGCGAGCGGCGCTCCGGTGACGGTCACCGTCGCCGGCGGTCCGGGCACGGGCCTGACGACGGAGGTCCGCAACCCGCTCCGGGTACGGCAGATCACCCGCATCCCCGGAGCCGGAGCCGGGCTCATCGGCCTGACCGAACGGGCCCAGCTCGCGGGCGGGCGACTCGAACACGGCGCGACCCGGGAGGGCGACTTCCTGGTGCGTGCCTGGTTACCGTGGCCGGTGGAGACTTCCCGGGAGGACACATGACCGCGCCGATCCGCGTACTGATCGTCGACGACGACGCCCTGGTGCGCGCCGGGCTGTCGATGATCCTGGGCGGGACCGGCGACATCCGGATCGTGGCCGAGGCGGGCGACGGCTCCGAGGTGCCGCCGCTGGTCGCCGAGCACCGGCCCGACGTGGTGCTGATGGACATCCGGATGCCCGACGTCGACGGGCTCACCGCGACCGAGACCCTGCGTACGGCCAAGTCGCCGCCCGAGGTGGTGGTGCTGACCACCTTCCACGCCGACGCCCAGGTGGTGCGGGCGCTGCGGGCGGGAGCGGCGGGCTTCCTGCTCAAGGACATCCCGCCGCGCGAGCTGGTCGAGGCGATCAGGAAGGTGGCGGCGGGCGAGCCGATCCTGTCGCCCGCCGTGACCCGCCAGCTCATCGCGCACGTCTCCGACGGCGGCGCGGACCGGCGTACGGACCGGGCCCGCGGGCTGCTCGACCGGCTCAGCGAGCGTGAGCGGGAGGTGGCGCTGGCCGTCGGCCAGGGCAAGTCGAACGCCGCCATCGGCGGCGAGCTCTACATGAGCGTGGCCACGGTCAAGGCGCACGTCTCGCGGATCCTCACCAAGCTGGACCTGAACAACCGGGTGCAGATCGCGCTCATGGTGTACGACGCCAGCCTTTGAGCATCCGCTCGATCGTGGCCCGGTGCAGCACCAGGTCGTCGGGGTCGTCCGGCCTGGGCTGCTCGCCGAAGTGGATCCGGCGCTGCCACACCCTGGCCATGATGGCGCCGTGCCGCAGCGCCGCGTACATCTCGTAGAACTCCATGTCCCGCGCCCGATAACCCGTCAGCTCCCGATATTTCCCGCAAACGTCGGCGCGTCGCATGAAGTCCGGAATTCCGGGCATACCCACGGACTCCGTGAGGTCCTGGAAGAAACGGTGCAGGAAGATCATCCACCCCAGATCGAGCTCGCGCGGCCCCACCGCCGCCATCTCCCAGTCGAACACCGCCACCGGCGTGAAGTCGCGATACATCACGTTCCCGATGCGGGCGTCGCCCCAGCAGAGCACGTCGGGCCCCGGGTCGGCCGGCCAGTGCGCCTCCAGCCAGTCGAAGCCCCGCTCCAGCAGCGGGATGCGCGTGGTGCCGTGCGCCCACTCGTAATAGGCGTACTGCTCGTCCACGTGGCGGCGCAGCCCGCCCTCGGGAAGCACGGCCAGGTCATGCGCGGTGAACGGCGCGTCGTGCAGCGCCGCCAGGATCGCCACCGTCGCGTCCTGCAGCCGTCGTCGATCGGGCGGCGCCGCGTCGAGCAGCCAGCCCTCGAAGGTGTACGGCAGGACGTCGGGTGGTACGTCCCCATCCTCCCGTTCCATCACGAAAAACGGGGTGCCCAGTGGGCCGGGGTCGGGCTCGAACCACAGGGCCCTCGGTGCTGGGATTCCAGCTTTTTCCCTGGCAGAACGCATGATCTCGAACTGGGTCCGCAAATCGTACGAAGGGAAAACCGGTACGGCCTCCTGGGCGGGCGCCATCCTGGCCACGCACCGGGTACGCTCGCCGGACCACGACGCGGTGAAGAAGAGGGTCTCGCTCGACATGCCGTTTCCCGTAGGCCGCGAAAGTTCGGAGACCGTCACCGGCCGTTCGACGCGTCCGCTGAGCCAGGCACCCACCCGATCACGCAGTTCATCCAGGTCACGGGTGGAGGTACGCATCTGGTCCGTCATGGTCGGCCTCCAGGGTGAACACGGGGTGAACGCGGGCCCCGGCACAGTCGTATACCCCTAGCAAGCGCTTGTCCATATGCGACCTACCGTTACGGTCAGGTACACGACAGCCGTACCCTTGTCTGAAAGGGCATGTCACGAAGGGACCGTGGGATGAGTTCAGCGGGTGAAGGCCTGTCTCGCCCGCTTCCCGAGCAGGTGAGACTCAACGTCGTCGATCTGGCGGCACAGGTTCTCGGGTCCATGCCCGCTGCCACGATTCCGCCGCCGCTGCGCGGGATCGCCAAATTCGACCCGCGCAAGCGCGCCAAACTGGGCAGCGCGCCCATCGCCGCGCAATTGGAGAACGACAAGGAGTTCCGCGAGGTGGTCGCCGAGTCGGTGGCCGCCGGCTGGCCCGAGCTCGTCGCCTCGCTGGTCGAGGGCAACGTGCCGCCCGCCGCCGACCCCGTGCTGGTGGCCGCCGCGGCCTACCTGACGCGCCCGGTCGGCTGGGCGGAGATGGTCGAGGCCGCCCGGGCCGACCTGGAGCAGTCGGCGGTCGCGGCCGAGGGCTCCGAGCGTGAAGAGGCGGTCAACCGGCTGCGGGAGCAGCTCGCCGCCCAGAAGAGCGCCGCCAAGGAGGAGTCCGACCGGCTGCGCGAGCAGCTCAGGCTGGCCCGCGCCGAGAACTCCGACCTGCGCCGCAAGCTCCACGACGCCCGCGAGCGGAGCAAGGCCGCTGTGCGCCGCGCGGAGGAGATGGAGCACGCGGCCGACGACGCCAAGTCCGCCGCCTCGGCGGCGGGCAGCGCGGGCGAGTCGGAGCTGCGCAGGCTCCGTGAGCGGCTGGCCGACGTGGAGAAACAGCTCGAAGCCTCGCGCCGGGCCGCGCGCGAGGGCAGGAGCATCGAGGACGCCCGCGTCAGAGTGCTGCTCGACGCGCTCCAGGACGCCTCCGCCGGGCTGCGCAGGGAGCTGGCCCTGCCCACCATGATCAGCAGGCCCGCCGACTCGGTCGCCGCGCTCACGGGCGAGCGCCCGGGCGTCAGAGGCGTGCCCGCGCGCGCCCTGGCCGACGACGATCCGCAGCTGCTCGACCAGTTGCTCGCGCTGCCGCAGGTGCACCTGATCATCGACGGCTACAACGTGACCAAGACCGGCTACGGCACGCTGACCCTGGCCGATCAGCGCACCCGGCTGATGACCGGCCTCGGCGGGCTGGTCGCGCAGACCAGGGTCGAGGTGACCGTGGTCTTCGACGGCGCCGAGCTCAACGCGCCCGTCCAGGTGGTGGCGCCGCGCGGCGTGCGGGTGCTGTTCAGCGCGCCCGGCGAGATCGCCGACGACCTGATCCGCCAGCTCGTCCGGGCCGAGCCGCCCGGCCGGGCCATGGCGGTGGTCTCCTCCGATCGCGAGGTGGCCGAGTCCGTCCGCCGCATGGGAGCCAGACCGGTTCCGTCAGGTCTGCTGCTGCGCAGGCTGGGCCGCGCCTAGATTACGAATCGGCCGTTCAGTTCAAAGCTCACCCGCCACTTCTGTACCATTTCGCCCCAGATGTATTCCCTGGGAGGCGACACTGTGAGGTTTGGCCGGGTGCCACTGGCTGCGGGTCTCGCGATCGGGCTGCTGCTGTCCCCAACGAGCGAGGCACTCGCCGCGCCGAAGCCCACGATCAAGCAGGCGAAAGCCAAGCTGAAGAAGTTGAACGACAAGGCCGACAAGGTCGTCGACCGCTACAACACGGCGACCGAGAAGTACAAGGCGGCCCAGGGCGAGTACGGGAAGCTGAACGCGAGCTACAAGCGCAAGCTGGAGACGGTCGCAACGCTGCGCGCCCAGGTGGTCGCGATGGCCGTCGACACCTACAAGCTCGGCCCCGACGCCCGCTCCTGGCCCACGATGGTCGGCCAGCCGGACCCCACGGGCATGCTGGGCAGCCTGGCGCTCGCGGACCGGCTGTCGCAGGAGAAGATGGCGCGGCTGGCCGCCTTCGACCGGGAGAACCGCGGCCTCAAGGACGAGCGCGACAAGGCCGAGACGGCGCTGCAGGCGGCCGACAAGGAGCGCGACGGGGTCGAGAAGGAGCGCTCGGAGGTCCGCAAGCTCATCGCGCAGCAGAAGAAGCTGCTCGAGAAGCTCGGCGCCTACAAGACCGGCGACCCGAACAGCACCGGCATCAAGTACACGGGCGCGGCCTCCGGCAACGCCGCCGCGGTGCTCAGGTTCGCGTACGCGCAGGTGGGCAAGCCGTACGTGTTCGGCGGCACTGGCCCGCGCGGGTGGGACTGCTCGGGGCTCACACAGGCGTCGTGGCGCGCGGGGGGCGTGTCCCTGCCTCGCACCACCTGGCAGCAGTGGGCGTGGGGGTCCTCGCGGAAGGTGGATCTGAAGGATCTGCAGCCGGGCGATCTCATCTTCAGCTCGGGGCTGGGACATGTCAGCATTTATGCGGGCAACGGGCAGATCGTGCACGCGCCCCAGACCGGCGACGTCGTCAAAGTCGTCACCCTCTCCTCGTACGGTGGCACGCTGGTGGGGGCTATCCGTCCGTAGCGTCGTTTTTTAAGGGCGTTGTTTTTTGTACGGCCAAGCACGGTGGGCCCCGCCCGCCGTGCGGGGCCGGGGTCTGTCCAGGGGCACGCTTCTCCGGTGGAGACGGCTGGGCGCCGTGACGTGCGCATTCTTGGCCCCGGTCCGTGGATTTCGGCACCCGGTGTCGTGTCGAGAAGTGAGAAATGCCACGTCGGTGTCGTTGTTCTCGGCGTGTGTCGCGAACTCAGCGTGGTGTTTTCCGGCCTTTAGCGTGGCGTGCCTGGCCCTCTCGGCGTGCGAGTAACCCCAGACCACGAGAACGCCCGTCTTCGGGTCGGCCTCATCGCCTTGGGCCGTCAGCGCGAGCGCCACGTAGGGGAGGCGGAGTGTCGGCGCAGGGCCCGCGTCGACGATACCTGCGGTCGGGTCATGCCCGTTGTGCTTTTCGCATGCTTGCTGATCCGCGACGTCCGGCCGGAGATCGTCGAGGGGTCTGGTGTCAACGGGATTAGTGGTGCAGAAGTGACGAATGGGACCTGACAGATCAGGGTTTCGTCAAGTGTGACAAGGGTCACATTTGCGTAACATAAACCGCTGTTCCATCTGGGATTGCGACCCTGACTGACCCTCCTGCCTGATCCTGACAACCCCATGACGGCTTTGCCAGTTCGTTACTGAGGGCGTAGCTTCTGGCCTCGCGGCGAACAAGCCATGGCGTCGCGGCTCTCCATCGGGTCTCCGATGTGGACAGATAAAAAACCGTTCGGTCACCGCCATTCCCAATGTCATCAATGGCGGCGGTGATCTGCCGAGTCCGTGCAGCCAGGAGCACGGAGCCGGGGACCCAGCGATCCCCCCTCAGGGATCAGGGGTGAATCGGCGCTTATCGCGCCGTAGGGCGACTTCCAGGCCCGAATCCGTCAGCTAACCCGGTAGGCGTTCGTGGAAGATCCAAGGAGAAATCCTGTCTACCTCCCCGCATAACCCCCGTCTGTCCCGCCTTGCCCTGAGTGGCGCAGCGCTCACGATGACCGTGACGGCCGGAGGTGTGGTCCTCCATGCCCCGACGGCGCAGGCGACGACGGCGCGCGAACCGGCCAGCATTTCCCGGACCACCACTTCGGCGGGTCAGACCGTCAAGTCCGTGAAGAAGGCCGTGCGCCAGACGGCGGTCGCTCGGCAACAGGCGAAAGCCCGCACTGCCGTATCCGTGGCCAAGGACCAGCTCGGTGACCCGTACCGTTACGGGGCCACAGGACCTGGTTCCTTCGACTGCTCCGGTCTCGTCCAGTACGCCTGGAAGAAGGCCGGCGTCAAGATCCCGCGCGTGACGAACAGCCAGTTCGCGCGTATCAAGAAGAAGGTCTCCTGGAAGAACCTGAAGCCAGGCGACCTGCTGTTCTTCCATGGGCTCGGCCACGTTGGCATGTTCGTCGGCAAGGGCAAGATGATTCATTCGCCGCGAACTGGTCAGACGGTGCGCATCGAGAAGCTCAGTGGATGGCGCAAGGCGTCGTTCGTGGGCGCGGTGCGTCCCGGTCTGTAAGGCGGTGCGTACCTGCCTGTAACACCGTCACGAAGGTCCCGTCCCGCTGGGGACGGGACCTTCGCGCGTCCTGGTCCACTTCGCCGGATGGGCCTTTGGCCGGTACCGGTCCGTCTTGCCGGGGTGTTCCCTCTTGTGTGCGGGTCCGTCCGGCTGGGGTGTCCGCTCTTGTGTGCGGGTCCGTCCGGCTGGGGTGTCCGCTCTTGTGTGCGGGTCCGTCCGGCTGGGGTGTCCGCTCTTGTGTGCGGGTCCGTCCGGCTGGGGTGTCCGCTCTTGTGTGCCGGTCTGCCCGGCCGGGATGTCCCCTCATGTGTGCCGGTCTGCCCAGCCGGGGTCCCTTACGCGTGCCGGGGACTCCCCGTGAGAGCCGGTCTTCTGCGGTGGGCGACTACGATCGGGGCGTGTCCGTGCAGGTGAGCCGCCGAGTCGTGGTGGCGGGGGTGCTGCTCCTGGCCCTCGCCTCGGCCAGTGCCGTCCCGCACCGGGCCGCCGGGACGGCTGACCTCTCGGCGACGGCTCTTGACTTGCCGCTTGGTGGCGGCGATCAACGCGTGACGCTTGGCGACCCGTTGTCCGATAGTCGCGATCAACGTGCGACGCTTGGCGATCTGTTGTCTGGCAGTCGCGATCAACGTGCGACGGATGGCGACCCGCCGTCTGTGAGTCGCGATCAATCTGTGGAGGTTCGTGACCTGCCGTCTGGCAGTCCTGAGCAGCCGGTGACGGCGCCTGGTGATCGCGAGCTGCCGGTGGAGGCGCGGGGCCTCTGGGGTGACGAGGCGGACGTCGTACGCGGTGCGCGTTCGGTCGTGGTCGGGCACCACGCGGCCACCGAACTGCTCCGCGACCTCGCGCGCAGGGCCGACGCCGCCGGGACGCGCGTCTCCGCCGTGCTCGGACGGCCGGTGCGGCCCGTGGTGCTCGTGCCTGGTTCGACGGCCGAGGCCGCGCGGGTGGCCGGGGTGGGGAGTGTCGCCGGGCTGGCGGCGGTGGCCGATGGCGGGCGGGTCGTCGTGGTGCCCGAGTACTTCGGCCGGCTGACCCCGACCGGGCGGGACGTCGTACTCACACACGAGCTCACCCACGTCGCGGCCGGGACGGAGCGGCTGCCTGTGTGGCTTTATGAGGGGTTCGCCGACTACGTGGGCTACCGGGACGCGGGGCTGCCGGTTCGGGTCGCCGCCGCTGAGCTGGCCGCCGAGGTGCGGGCCGGGCGCTTGCCGGGTGGGTTGCCGGGGCCTGAGGCATTCGCACCCTCTTCCCGGGACCCTGTAGGGCTGGCACGGGCGTACCAGGAGGCGTGGTTGGCGTGTCGCTTCATCGCCGAGCGGTTCGGTGAGGGGACTCTGGTGAGGCTCTACCGTGATGCCCAGACGGGTGGCGTCGACCGGGGGCTCGCCAGGCTCGGGCTCTCGGCGGGGACGTTGACCGCACGGTGGCGCGACTACGTGCGGGACCAGCTTGCGTAAGGGGAACGCGGATGGACGATTTGCAGGGCATCAACGACCTGCCACCTGACGACGACGCGGACCTCGCCGCCAGACCCCCAGGCTCACGGCCCGGTGAGGACGCCGCGTCGGCTGGGCGGCCTGGTGACGACGCCGCGTCGGCTGAGCGGTCCGATGGAGACGACGCGCCGTTCGGCGCGGATGCCGTGTCAGCGGGGTCGGATACCGCCCCGGACACCGGGCAGGCCGCACCGGGTGGTTGGGCTGTGCCGGGCGGGAGCTCCGCACCGGGTGGCTGGGCTGCGCCAGGCGGAAGCTCCGCACCAGGCGGGCGGGCCGCACCAGATGAGGGCTCCGCGTCAGTCGGGCAGGCCACGCCAGGGGGGCAGGCCCCATCCGGCGGGAACGCCGCGCCAGGGGGGCAAGTCGCGCCCGGCGGGAACGCCGCGGCAGCCGGGCAGGCCACACCTGGCGGGAATGCCGCGCCGGCCGCCCCCGATATGCCTGGGCGGGCCGGCACCGGTTGGGCCTTGGTGCTGCTCGGGCTGGTGATCCTGGTCGTGGCGGCGTTCGCCACGCCGTGGCGGGTGATGCCGCCGGGCACCCCCACCGTGCCGCCGGACGCCGCGCGTGACTTCAGCGCAGGCGAGATCGCCAGGGCCGCCGCGTTCGACGCCGCCACCAGTGTCCCCGGGTACCTGTCGCTCGGCCTGACCGTGCTGTTCGCGGGGCTGCTGGTGCTCACGCCGTTCGGGGCCAAGGTGCTGGGTGGGTTGCGCGGGCCGTGGTGGGTGCGGGTGGTGCTCGGGGTCACGGTGCTGACCGCGATCGTGGAGGCGGTCAGGTGGCCGCTGGGCGTCTGGTACGAGATGGTGCTGCGTGACTACGGCCTGTCCACGCAGGACTGGGGCGGCTGGACCATCGACCGGCTCAAGGGGCTGGCCGTGGGTGTGGTGCTGCAGTCGGTCATGCTGCTGGTCGTGGTGGCGCTGGCCAGGAAGGTGCGGCGCTGGTGGATTCCGGCCGCCGTGGGGGCGTTCGCGCTGACCCTGCTGGCGTCGTTCGTGTATCCGGTCGTGTTCGAGCCGCTGTTCAACGACTTCCGCCCGATGCCGCAGGGCGCGCTCAGGGTGAACCTGATGACGCTGGCCGAGCGCGCCCATGTCCCGGTCGAGGACGTGCTGATCGCCGACGCCTCGCGCCGGACGAACGCGCTCAACGCCTACGTCTCCGGCTTCGGCGCCACGCGCCGGATCGTCGTGTACGACACGCTGCTCCGGGCCCCGCAGTCCGAGGTCGAGCTGGTCGTGGCGCACGAGCTGGGCCACGCCAAGTACGGGGACGTGCTCGCCGGCACGCTGGTGGGCGGGCTGGGCGCCGCGTTCGGCGTGATCCTGCTGTACCTGCTCCTGGAAGTGGTACGGCGGCGCACGGGCATCGTGTCGGCGGCCGACCCGCGGGCGGTGGGCGTGATCATGGGCTTGCTGAGCCTGGCCACGATCATCGTGGGCCCGGCCCAGAACGTGATCAGCCGCCACGTCGAGGCGCGCGCCGACCTCCACGCCCTGAACCTCACGAAGGATCCGGGAACGTTCCTCTCGATGCAGAAGCGCCTGGCAATCACCAATATTTCCGACTTGTCGCTGGATCCGGTGGAATACGCGCTCTATGCCTCGCACCCCTCCGCTCCCGAGCGCATCGCCATGGCCCGGGAGTGGGCCGCGCTGAACGGTCAGCCGCAGCCGTGACCGGTGTGCTCATCGTCACGAACGACTTCCCGCCCAGGCCGGGTGGCATCCAGTCATTCGTGCACGGGCTGGCCCTGCGCACCCCCGGCGTGGCCGTCTACGCTCCGGCCTGGCGGGGGTGCGCGGAGTTCGACCGCCGCCAGCCGTACCGGATCGTCCGGCATCCCACCTCGCTGATGCTGCCGACCCGGGCGGTCGCCCGCCGGGCGGCCCGGCTGCTGGCCGAGGAGGGGGCGGACACGGTGGTGTTCGGCGCGGCGGCCCCGCTGGGCCTGCTCGCGCCGGGGTTACGGGCGGCGGGCGCGCGGCGCGTGGTGATGCTCACCCACGGCCATGAGGCGTCGTGGGCGAGCGCGCCGGTGTTCCGGACGGTGCTGCGCAGGATCGGGGCGCACGCCGACGTGGTGACCTACCTCGGCGAGTACACGCGCGCCCGGCTGGCCGCCGCGATCCCGGCGGCCAAGCTGGTGCGGCTGGCGCCGGGCGTGGACGCCGGCCAGTTCCATCCGGACGCGGTCAAGGCCGAGCTCGGGCTGGACGGCCGGCCGGTGGTGCTCTGCGTGTCCAGACTGGTGCCGCGCAAGGGCCAGGACCAGCTCATCAGGGCTTGGCCTCTGGTGCTGCGAGCGGTGCCGGAGGCGGTGCTGCTGCTCGTGGGCGGCGGGCCGTACCGCGAGCGGCTGAAGAAGCTGGCGCGGGGACACGAGTCCGTCCGGTTCACCGGCACGGTCCCGGCGGGGAGCCTGGCCGGTTACTACGCCGCTGCGGACCTGTTCGCGATGCCGTGCCGGACCAGGCTGGGCGGCGTCGACGTCGAGGGGCTGGGCATCGTGTTCCTGGAGGCGTCGGCGAGCGGCCTGCCGGTCGTCGCGGGCGCGTCCGGTGGCGCCCCGGACGCGGTACGGCACGGCGAGACCGGCCTCGTCGTCGACGGCACCGACGTGAACGAGGTGGCCGGAGCCCTCATCGAGCTGCTCGGCGACCCCGAACGCGCCCGCAAGATGGGCGCCCGCGGCCGTGACTGGGTCGTCGGCGAGTGGGCCTGGGACCTGGTGGCCGCCCGCTTCAGCGCTCTCCTTTAGCCCTTGGTGGCCCCCAGCGTGAGCCCGGCGACGAACTGCTTGTGCAGCATCTGGAAGACGATCAGCGTCGGCAGCGCCACCAGCATCGACCCGGCGGCCAGCAGGTTGTAGTCGGTGAAGAACTGGCCGCGCAGGTTGTTCAGGGCCGAGGTGACGGGCAGTTTGTCGCCCGAGGACATCAGCACCAGCGCCCACAGGAAGTCGTTGTACATGAAGGTGAACTCCAGCGTGGCCAGCGCCGCCAGCACCGGGCGGCACAGCGGCAGGGTGAGCTGCCAGTAGCGGCGCCACACGCCGGCCCCGTCGACCAGTGCCGCCTCGGTGATCTCCTCCGGGATCGTGCGCATGAAGTTCGACATGACGAACACGCAGAAGCCGAACTGGAAGGCCACATGCACCAGGATCAGCCCGAGGTAGGAGTCGTACAGCGACTGGGAGTCCGACAGCCACGTCGGCAGCGGCACCAGCGTGTAGAGGGTGTAGAGCGGGGTGATCAGCACCTGCGGCGGCAGCAGGTTGCCCGCCGTGAAGGTGATCAGCAGCACCTTGCGCCCGGGGATGCGCAGCCGTGCGATCGCGAACGCCGTGAACGACGCCATGAACAGCGTGATCAGCACGCCGGGGATCACCACGATCAGCGTGTTGAGGAAGTAGCGCGGCAGGTCGGCCTGGCTCCACGCCTCCCCGTAGTAGTCGAGCGTCAGGTGTTCGGGCAGCGAGAAGTAGCCCAGCCGCGACGTCTCCTCGTACGGCCGCAACGAGGCGTAGACGGCCAGGGCGAGCGGCAGCACCCAGCCCAGCGCCACCAGGCTCAGGAAGGCGTACAGCAGGATCCGCAGGGGCCGCGCCGGGCGGCGCACCGGCGGGCGCCGGTCCTGGAGCTCGCGCGTCGAGGCGGGCGCGGTGAGCGTCATCGGTCCTCCTTGAACAGCTGCGAGAGGTAGACCACGATGAACCCGAGCGTGATCACCAGCAGGATCACCGCGATGGCCGAGCCGAACCCGATCCGGCTCGCCTCGCCCACGATGTTCTCGGTCACCAGCACCGACAGCAGTTCGAGGCCGTTCCTGCCCTTGTTGATGGCATAGACGATGTCGAACGCGCGCAACGCCTCGATCACTGTGATCACCAGCACGATCACGTTGACCGGTCGCAGCGTCGGGAACACCACCCGGAAGAACGCCTGCGCCTCGTTGGCCCCGTCGATCGCGGCCGCCTCCTTCAGGGCGGGATCGACCGCCTTGAGCCCCGCCAGATAGATGATCATGACGTACCCGACGTGCCGCCACGCCGCCGCCACCATGACCACCCAGATGTTGATCGACCGGTCGCCCAGCCAGTCCACCTTCAGCCCGGTCACCGCGTTCAGCACGCCGTAGTCGGAGGAGTACACGAGCTGCGCGATGAACCCCACCACGGCCAGCGACAGCACGACCGGGGTGTACAGGACGCTCTGGTAGACCCGCGACAGCTTCAGCCGCCGATCCAGCAGCACCGCGCAGAACAGCCCGAACGGCGTCGCGACCAGGCCGAGGAAGCCGAGCCAGAGCACGTTGTTGCGGATGGCCGACCAGAACGGCGGATAGTCGTTGACCAGGTCGGCGTAGTTCCGGCCGCCCACCCACTCCATCGGCCCGATGCCGTTCCAGCTGGTGCCCGACAGCCCGATGGAGGCCAGCGTGGGCCCCCAGATGAGGCCCACGTTGACGATGATGGCCACCCCCAGCCCGATGACCAGGATGGTCACGTCGCGGGCGGAGTAGCGACGGGTCTTGGTGGCCATCAGCGGAAGATGTTGGCCTTCTGCTTCTCGATGCTCGCCAGTAAGGGGTCGATCTCGTTCGGCTTGCCGACGAACGTCTGCAGCGACGGGATCATCACGGTGGAGGCGAAGTCGGGCCGGGTGTCCCGGTCGAGGAACTGGGCGATGTGCGTCGCCTTGGACACCAGCTCGGCGCCGCGCTTCTGCAGCGAGCTGTAGCCGCTGGTGTCGGCCTTGGAGTTGGAGGCCAGCGTGCCGGGGTCCAGCTTGGTGGCGATGTTCTGCGACGAGCCCTGGGCCAGGTGCTTCAGCAGCGCCTTGGCGCCGTCGACGTTCTTGGCCTTGGCCGAGATCATGTAGCCGTCGATGGGCGCGTCGATGGAGTCGGTGCCGTAGGTCGGATTGATCTCGGGGAAGGTGAAGAAGTCGATGTCGTCACGTTCGTTCTCCGGGAACTGCTGGGCGACGAACATGCCGAGCAGGTACATGCCGGTCTTCTTCTGCTGCAGCGACTGCCCGGCCTCCTCCCAGGTACGCCCCAGCGCCGCGGGCTGGTGATACTCCATCAGGCCCCGCCAGGTGTCGAAGACCTGTTTGACCTTGGGGTCGGTCCACGACTCCTTGCCGCCCATGAGTGAGATGTGGAAGTCGTAGCCGTTCATCCGCATGTTGAGGATGTCGAACGTGCCCATCGCGGGCCAGCCGTCCTTGTCGGCGAACGCGATCGGGATCAGCCCGTCGGTCTTCATCTTCTTGGCCAGCGCGGTGAGCTCGTCCAGCGTCTTGGGCACCTCGTAGCCCTTCTCCTGCCAGACGCTCTTGCGGTAGAAGACGGCCCACGGGTAGTAGGTGAACGGCACGAAGTACTGCTTGCCGTCGGACCCCGTCGAGGCGGCCTTCATGGCGGGCGTGTAGTCGCCCCCGATCTCCCGCCACACGTCCGAGATGTCCGTCGCGAGCCCCTGCTCGGCGAAGAACTGCATGCGGTAACCGGCGAACCAGGTGAACACGTCGTCCGGCGTGCCCTTGAGGTAGCGGTTGATGTTCTCCTGGAACGTGTTGTGGTCCACGGTGTTGATCTTCACCTCGCCCTGGGTGAAGCCCTTGATCACCGAGGCGAGAGACTTCTTCGGGACCTCGTCGGAGTAGTTGGAGCCGAGCGTGATCGTGCCCAGGTTTCCGGCGGACTTACCACCCGGCGGCGCGGCCGTCGGCTCGCTGGAGCCGCAGCCCGCCAGTATGGCGGGGACGCCGAAGGTGGCCGCCGCGCCGAGTAACAGGTTGCGACGGGAGATCGGCAGACGTTGGACCATGGTGGTTCCTCCTTGCCCGGACCCTCACATTCCCCCGAATTCGCTCGATTTCCTTCAGAGAAGAGCACACTTATCCAGCTGTCAACGCACGATTTGATGTCGGCGTCCCCCCTGAACCATCACAACCGAGCACGAGGCCTTGAACTCCGCAGGTGGCGTGTCATGATGCGTCCGAATGGCATGTCGGAAACTGTTGAGAACTGGGTGATGCGATGCTCGCCGTCCAGCGACAGCAGACAATTCTGGAGCTCGTACGGCTGAACGGCGCCGTCAAGGTGGTCGACCTGGTGCGCGAGTTCGGGGTCTCGGACATCACGATCCGCCGCGACCTCGAGCTGCTGGCCGAACGGGGCCTGCTGGCCAAGGTGCACGGAGGCGCGACCGTCATCGGCGCCGGCTCGACCGATGAGCCGGGCTTCGCCGTCAAGTCGGTCCGGCAGGAGAACGAGAAGCTGGTCATCGCCCGCCGCGCGGCCGGGCTGGTGCTGCCGGGCACCGCCGTGGCGCTCTCGGCCGGGACCACGACCTGGACGCTCGCCCAGCAGCTGGTGAACCTGCCCGGCCTGACCGTGGTGACCAACTCGGTGCGGATCGCCGACGTCTTCCAGCACGGGGGCCGCCCGGACCAGACGGTGGTGCTGACGGGTGGCGTACGCACGCCCTCGGACGCGCTCGTCGGCCCGGTGGCGGTGGCCGCGATCCGGCTGCTCAACGTGGACGTGCTGTTCCTGGGCGTGCACGGGATGACCACGCGAGCCGGCTTCACCACGCCGAACATGATGGAGGCCGAGACCGACCGCGCCCTGGTCGAGGCCGCGAGCAGTCTGGTCGTGCTGGCCGATCACACCAAGTGGGGGACCGTGGGCATCAGCACGATCGCCCGGCTGAGCGAGGCCGACATGGTGATCTCCGACGGCGGCCTGCCCGAGACGGCCAGGACGGCGCTGGCCGAGCAGGCGGGCGAGCTGGTCATCGTTTGATCTCGCCCTGTGAGATACCAATCCGATCACATGGCATGCGCTGGGCTTGAGTGATCCTACCTATCTGCGAGCTCAAGGCCTATCTTGACAGGGCTTGGCTGTTACCCGTAGTAGTGGTCCTACCTATCGCACGCATCAGTTTTCGCGCCCCCACCGAATGATCGGATGAGTGAGAAGGGTGGCACAGTGAACAAGCTGTTCGCGGCTGGGGCGATGACACTCGCCGTCGCTCTCGCACTGAGTGCCTGCTCAAGCAGTACGCCCAGTGGAGGCCAATCCTCGGCGCCGGCGTCCGGCGGCAAGCAGAAGGTCTCCTTCCTGGTATTTCCTTCGCCGAACCTGCCGGAGTCGTACTGGAAGGCGCAGGTCGATCTGGTGACCAAGGCCAACCCCGACCTGGAGGTCGAGCTGGTCGCCGCGCCCTCGGAGTCCGAGCGCAACGACTACGCCAAGCAGCTGGCCGCCTCCGGGCAGCTGCCCGACGTACAGATCGGCATGCAGGACCTGATCGCCCTGGAGCCGAGCCTGGCGCCGTGGACGCCGGATGAGCTCAAGGACTTCCTCTGCCCGACCTGCGGCGCGGTCAACGGCAAGGTCCTGCAGTTGCCGACCAACACGCAGACGATCCCGAACGTCTACTACAGCAAGAAGCTGTTCCAGAAGGCCGGCATCGCCGAGCCGCCGAAGACCTACGCCGACCTGCTGGCCGACGCCGAGAAGCTGAAGGCCAAGGGCATCACCCCGTTCGTGTCCGGCGGCGTGTTCGTCACCTCCCAGCCGTGGACCGCCATCCTGGCCACGGACCTGTATGCCAAGACGCCCGACTGGATGACCAAGCGGCGCAACGGCGAGGTGAAGTTCGCCACCGACCCGGCCATGAAGGCCGCCACGCAGAAGTTCACCGACCTGGCCACCAAGGGCTACCTCGACAAGCGGCAGATCGGACAGGACTATCCCAAGACGCAGGAGGCGTTCCTCGGCGGCAAGGGCGCGATGTACCCGATGGGCAGCTGGTTCGCCGCCGCGGCCGACGCCTCGCCCATGAAGGACGACATCGGGGTCTTCGCCTGGCCCGGCGACGACGGCAGCCTGCACATGCCAACGTTCACCGGCGGCGGGCTGTCCGTCAGCGCGACGGCCAAGAACATGGCCGCCGCCAAGAAGTTCGCGCTGGCCTTCCAGCTCACCAAGGCCAATCTGGACGCCTCGGTCAAGGCCGACGCGCTCTTCCCGGCGATCAAGGGCTACACGCCTCCGTCGGACACGGGCCCGGTGTTCAAGGCCGTCTACGACCTGTGGCAGAAGGCGCAGAACGAGAAGGCGACCGTCCCCGCGTTCAGCTGGGAGGCCGGGGACACGGCCATGCTGCCCGGCATGCAGGGCAAGTTCTGGTCCACGGCCCAGGACCTGGTCAGCGGCAAGAAGACGGTCGACCAGGCACTGTCCTTCCTCGACACCGAGTGGGAGAAGTCCGGCTGATCCGGCGGGGCG
This sequence comes from Nonomuraea guangzhouensis, assembly GCF_019396345.1. Taxonomy (GTDB): domain Bacteria; phylum Actinomycetota; class Actinomycetes; order Streptosporangiales; family Streptosporangiaceae; genus Nonomuraea; species Nonomuraea guangzhouensis. The sequence goes on from NZ_JAHKRM010000015.1 coordinate 199,975, forward strand.
GGCCGCCGAGCGCGCCCGCCCCGCCACCCTGACTAGGAGGGGTCTGGCCTGATGGCCGCTGGCACCACCATCCACCAGCACAAGTCCGGCCATGCGCAGGCCCGAGCGCGCCGGCGACGGTCGGGCGGCAAACGCGCTGGGTTATGGCATTTCCTGTCCTTCGCGGCGCCGGGCACGCTCATCTACTTCTGCCTCGTCGTGCTGCCGATCACGCTCAGCTTCGGCTACAGCCTGACCGACCAGGCGCTGCTGCGGCCCAAGACGCACTTCGTCGGCCTGCGCAACTACGAGCTGCTCCTGCGGGACGACACCTTCCTGCAGTCGCTGCGGGTGACCACGATCCTCACGCTGATCGTCGTCATCGTGCCGAACGTCCTGGGCGTCGCCATCGCGGTGCTCCTCGACCGCCGCGGCTGGCTCTACAACGCGCTGCGCAGCGTGTTCTTCACCCCGATGGTGATCAGTTCCGTGGTCATCAGCGTCATCTGGACGCGCATCCTCGCCGACGACGGGCCGATCAACCAGGGGCTCAGGGCGCTGGGCGTCAGTGAGCCGCCGGGCTGGCTGTCCGACCCGGACATCGCGCTCTACTCGCTGTCGTCGATCGTCTGCTGGCAGATGCTCGGCTTCTGCGTGGTCGTCTATCTCGCCGGGCTCCAGGGCGTACCCCAGGAATTGGCCGAGGCGGCGGCGATCGACGGCGCGGGGCCGGTGCGCAGGTTCTGGAGCGTCACCTGGCCGCTGCTCGCGCCCGCGCTCACCATCAACACCGTGGTCCTGCTGATCTCCGCGTTCAAGATCTTCGACCACGTGAAGGTGATCACCAACGGCGGCCCCGGGACGGGGACCACCGCGAGCGTGGCGCTCGTCATCCTGAATGAGGGGTTCGTGGAGAACCGCACCGGTTACGCCTCGGCGGAGGCGGTCGTCATGCTGATCATCATCGCGCTGCTGTGCGTGATCACGCTGCGCGTGCTGCAGCGCAGGGAGGTGCAGCTCTGATGCGCTCCACCGTGCCATGGCTGCGCCCGCTGGTCGCGCTGGTCGTCGGCGGGGTGTTCTTCATCCCGCTGTACATCGCGCTGATCAACGTCTTCAAGGAGAGCAGGCAGGTCGCCGGCGGGGCCATGTCGCTGCCGATCCCGCCCACCTTCGACAACCTGACCCGGGTGCTGACCAGCCCCGACAGCCTCTTCTGGTCGTCGCTGCGGACGAGCGTCCTGGTCACCTCGCTGTCGATCATCATCCTGACGGTGCTGTCGGCCATGCTCGGCCACTACCTGGCCCGGCAGAACGCCTGGTGGTCCCGGGTCATCATGGTGCTGCTGCTGTGCGGGCTGATGATCCCGCCGCAGGTGATCCTGATCCCGATCACGCAGGTGCTCAAGGCGCTCGGGCTGATGTCGACGCTGCAGGGCCTCGTGCTCTTCAACGTCGGGTATTACGTGCCGTTCGGGGTCTTCGTCTTCTCCGGCTTCATGAAGGGCGTGCCCCGGGAGCTGGAGGAGGCCGCGGCCATCGACGGGGCCACGCGGTGGCAGACGTTCTGGAAGATCGTCTTCCCGCTGCTGCGGCCGGCGACGGCCAGCGTGCTGATCTTCCTCGGCGTGTGGATCTGGAACGACTTCCTCAACCCGCTGATCATCTACGGGCCGCGCGAGGGGACCACGATCATGACGGGGATCTACAAGTCGCTCGGGCAGTACGCGGCGGACTTCGGCGGCATGTTCGCGCTGATGTTCCTGGCCACGCTGCCGATCCTGGTGTTCTACCTGTTGCTGCAGAAGCAGTTCGTCAAGGGGCTCACGGGGGGTGCGACGAAGGGCTGACGCCGCACAGCGAACAGCCCCCGGCCTGCGCTGCCGGGGGCCGTTCGGGGGATTGCTTAGTTGACGTCGAGCTTGCGCTGGATGGCGAGCAGGATGTGGGTCATCTCCGTCTGGGTCGCCTGCATCTGGTCGAACCTGGTGTCCATCTGCTCGAACCTGGCGTCCACCTGCTCGAACTTGGCGGTGAACTTGTCGTCCAGCGCGGTGACCCTGCCGTCCAGCGCGGTGACCTTGTCGTCCAGCGCGGTGACCTTGCTGTCCAGTCGCTTGACCCGGTCCGCGACGCCGTTGATGCGCTCCGTCAGATCCTGCGCCACCTCGACCTGGTCGGCGCGGATCTTGATCAGCTCGTTTTCGATGTCGGTGCCGAACTGAAGCGCCGAATCCTTGATGCTCATGGGTCTTCTCCCCTACCTTCGAAGGTAGGGACCGGGGATGTAAAGGATCTCCGGTCCCGATTGCCTTCACAGGCTAGCGCGAGGAAGTCAAGACTGGCTAGCGAATGCGGCACAGCGGGTGGCGATTTCTATACCCAGCGTAATCATTTGTACAGTGCGTCCACATCCGCGGCGAAGTCCCGCATCACCACGTTGCGCTTGATCTTCAGAGTCGGCGTCAGATGGCCGCTGTCCTCGGTGATGTCCACATCCAGCACCGCGAACTTCTTGATCTGCTCCGCCTTCGACACCGCCCGATTGGCCGTGTCCACGGCCTTCTGGACCTCCGCCAGCACACGCGGATCCGCCCGCAGCTCACTGAGCGTGGCCGACGGCAGGCCGTTGGCCGTCTTCCACTGGTCCAGCGCCTCCGGGTCCAGGGTGATCAGTGTCGCCACGAACGGCTGCCCGTCGCCGACGATCATGGCCTGGGAGATCAGCGGGTGCGCCCGGAGCGCGTCCTCCAGCGGGCCGGGGGCGACGTTCTTGCCCGCCGCCGTCACCAGGATCTCCTTCTTGCGGCCGGTGATGCGCAGGTAGCCATCGGCGTCGAGTTCGCCCACGTCGCCCGTGTGGTACCAGCCGCCGGCGTCGATCGCGTCGGCGGTCGCTTGATCGTTGTGCCAGTAGCCGTGGAAGACGTGGCGGCCCTTGGCCAGGATCTCGCCGTCGTCGGCGATGCGGATCGACACGCCGGGCAGCGGCTTGCCGACCGTGCCGATCTTGTTGGCGCCCGGCATGTTGACCGAGCAGGGGGCCGAGGTCTCGGTCAGGCCGTAGCCCTCGAACACCTCGATGCCGACGCCCCTGAAGAAGTGGCCGAGCCGGTCGCCGAGCGCCGAGCCGCCGCACACCGCGGCCGACAGGCGGCCGCCCGTGGCCGTGCGGAGCTTGCCGTACACGAGCCGGTCGAACAGGGCGTGCCGCAGGCGCAGGCCCAGGCCCGCGCCGCCGGAGCTCTCGGCCTTGCTCCACGCGACGGCCGTGTCGACGGCCCGGGCGAAGATCGCGCCCTTGCCGCCCGCGATGGCCTTCTGCTCGGCGCCGTTGTAGACCTTCTCGAACACGCGGGGCACGCCGAGCAGGAACGTCGGCTGGAACTCCGCCAGGTCCGGGGCCACGTTCTTCATGTTCGGGGTGTGGGCCAGGATCGCGCCCGCCTCGATGATGGCGACCTGGATCATGCGGGCGAAGATGTGCGCGAGCGGCAGGAACAGCAGGGCGGCCGCCGTCCCCTTTCCGGTGAAGAGCTGCTCCAGGGGGCCCGCCACCACGTTGCGGGCGGTGAACAGCAGGTTGTCGTGCGTGATCCGGCAGCCCTTGGGGCGGCCGGTGGTGCCGGAGGTGTAGACGATCGTGGCCAGGTCGGCCGAGCCGACCCGGGCGCGCCGCTCCTCGAAGACGGCGTCGTCCACCCCGGAACCGTCGAGCGTCTCATCGACGCGCCAGACGGGCTTCAGGCCGGGCGCGGCCTCGCGTACCGTCTCCTCGTGCGTGTCGAGCTCGACGAACACCGCCTTGGGCTCGCTGTCGGACAGGATCCACCTGACCTGCTCGACCGCCGACGTCTCGTAGATCGGCACGGTGACCGCGCCGACGGACCAGATCGCGTAGTCGATCAGCGTCCACTCGTAGCGGGTACGCGACATCAGCGCGACCCGGTCGCCGTGCTCGACGCCCGCCGCGATCAGCCCCTTGGCCAGCTCGACCACCTGGTCGCGGAACTCCGCGGCGGTGACGGCCGGCCACCCGCCCTCGGACTTTCGCCGCATGACGACCGCGCCGGGCTCCTGCTCGGCCCGCCTGAACACCGTGTCCGGCAGGCTCGCGGAGGCAGGTACGTCGACCAGCACCGGGACGCTGTACTCGCGCACGGATCAACTCCATCTTCGTGGACCGCCTTGGCCGCTATCGCGTGGAATTACCCACGGGTAGGGGTGATTCTCACGCTAGCAGCCGCTCTCATAGGATTTCCCGCATGAGGGTCCATGTCATCAGCGACGTGCACGGCAGGGCCGACGCTCTGGCCCGCGCGGGCGCGGGCGCCGACGCGCTGATCTGCCTGGGGGACCTGATCCTCTTCATCGACTACGACGACCACGCGCAGGGCATCTTCCCCGACCTGTTCGGCGCCGAACGGGCCGCGGAGTTCATCCGGCTCCGCACCGCCAAGCGGTTCGACGAGGCCAGAGCCATGTCGGCGCGGCTGTGGTCCACCCTTGACGGCGACCCGCGCGAGCACATCGAACGCAACGTACGCGCCCAGTACGAGCAGCTCTTCGCGGCCATGCCCGAGCCCGCCTACCTCACCTACGGCAACGTCGACATCCCGCGCCTGTGGCCCGACTACCTCCAGGACGGCCACCAGGTGCTCGACGGCCAGAGCGTGGAGATCGGCGGCTGGCGGTTCGGCTTCGTCGGCGGCGGGCTCAAGACCACCTACCGCACGCCGTACGAGATCAGCGACGAGGAGTTCGCCGCCAAGGTCGAGGCGGTCGGCGAGGTCGACGTGCTGTGCTGCCACATCCCGCCCGCGGTGCCCGAGCTGCTCTACGACGTGGTGGCCCGGCGCTTCGAACGCGGCAGCGAGGCGACGCTGGCGGCGATCAAGCGGACGCAGCCGCGCTACGCCCTCTTCGGGCACGTGCACCAGCCCCTTCACCGGCGCACCCGGATCGGGCGCACCGAGTGTGTGAACGTAGGTCATTTCCGGGGAAAGGGGGTTCCGTTCATCCTCGAATGGTGACCAGACCGGTACGGTGGTCGCATGGCTGATCGCACCACTTCGAGCATCACCATCGGCGCGGATCGCGCCGCTGTGATGGCCGTCATCGCCGACTTTCCGGCCTACCCCGAATGGGCCGGGCAGGTGAAGAAGGCCGAGATATTGAGCACCGGGGCCGACGGCCGGCCGGAGAAGGTGCGGTTCGTCCTGGACGCCGGAGTGATCAGCGACACCTACGCCCTCGCCTACACCTGGCAGGACGACGAGAGCGTCCGCTGGCAGATCGTCGAGCCGGGCAAGATGCTCTCCGAGCTGGCGGGGAGTTACCTGCTGGCCGACACGGGCAGTGGCACGGAGGTGACGTACGAGCTCGCCGCCGACCTCACGGTCCCCATGCTCGGCATGATCAAGCGCAAGGCGGAGAAGGTCATCGTGGAGACCGCGCTCAAGGGCCTCAAGAAGCGCGTCGAAGGCCGCTGAAGTGAGCCCGCGGGTCCTGCTCTTCACCGGAAAGGGCGGCGTGGGCAAGACCACGGCCGCCGCGGCGACCGCCACGCTCGCCGCCAAGCGCGGGCTGAAGACGCTGATCGTGTCCACCGACACCGCCCACTCGCTGGCCGACGCGCTCGGCGTCGAGCCGGGCGAGATCGCGCCGGGGCTGCACCTGCACCAGGTCGACACCCAGAAGACGCTGGAGCGCCACTGGGGCGAGCTGCAGGACTACGCCAGAGGGGTGCTCACCGAGCTGGGCCTGGACGAGGTCACCTCCGAGGAGATCACCATCCTGCCCGGCGCCGAGGAGGTCATCGCGCTGCTGGAGCTGCGTGAGCACGCCCGCGAAGGACGCTGGGACGTCATCGTCGTCGACTGCGCGCCCACCGCCGAGACCCTGCGCCTGCTGGCCCTGCCCGAGGCGCTCGACTGGCACATGACCAGGCTGATGCCGGTCGGCCGCAAGATCATGAAGATCGTCTCGCCGTTCGTGCGCGGCGTCGCCCACGTCAGCGCGCCCGGCGAGGAGGTCATGAGCGCGGGGGAGCGCCTGCACCGCGGCCTGCTGGAGGTGCGCGAGCTGCTCACCGGCGAGCACGCCTCGGTGCGCCTTGTGCTGACGCCGGAGTCGGTGGTGCTCGCCGAGGCCAGGCGCACCCTCACCTCGCTCAACCTGTACGGCTACCGCGTCGACGCGGTGATCGCCAACCGGGTCTTCCCCGAGGAGGGCGCCGACGAGTGGCGCGCCCAGTGGGTGGCAGCCCAGTCGAGACTGCTCGCCGAGGCCGAGGAGTCGTTCGCGCCGCTGCCCATCCACGTCGTGCCCTATCTGCCGGCCGAGCCGGTCGGCAAGGACGCGCTGGCCGAGATGGGCGCGGCGATGTACGGCGAGGCGGATCCGTTCGCCGACCCCGGCGTGGAGCCGCCGCTGCGGCTGTCCGCCGACGAGCTGGCCCTGGCCCTGCCGGGCGCCGACCGGGCCGACGTGGACCTGGCCCGCAAGGGTGACGAGCTGATCATCACCGCCGGACCGTACCGGCGGATCCTGGCCCTGCCGGCGGCGCTGGCCCGCAGGAGGATCAGCGGCGCGGCGCTCCGCGACGGCGTGCTCCGGGTACGGTTCACAGCAGGAGGGCCAGATGACTGAGCGCAACGACAGAGACCCGATCGGCACCGTCACGGACGAGGCACGCAAGCTGTTCGACACCATCCAGGGGCGGGCCACCCGCCAGGTCGGCAGGACCGTGCTCAACTCGTTCACCGGAGGCGGAAGCGGTGGCGGCAGCAGGGACAAGGACGTGTGGAGCGAGGCGGTGTCCGAGCCGCACGATGAGTACATCTGCCGCGCCTGTCCGGTCTGCCGGGCGATAGCGGCACAGCGGGAGTCCGGCAACGACGTCGCCGGGCACCTGGTGGCGGCCGGCGGCGAGCTGTTCGCCGCCTTCCGCCAGACGATCGACGCGCTGAGCAGGCCGGCCCCTCGCAGGCCGCGCGACGATCAAAGCGGCGACCAGCGCCGCGACAACGTCGAACATATTGATTTGGGATAGAGGGGACACAGGGGCATGCTCACGATCGGTGTGGACATCGGCGGCACGAAGGTCGCCGCGGGCGTGGTCGATGACGACGGCACGATCGTCGCCCAGGCGCTCAAGCCCACTCCGGCCGACCGGCCCGACCAGGTCGCCGCGACGGTGGCCGAGGTCGTGCGCGAGCTCGCCCAGGACAGGGAGATCGAGGCCGTCGGAGTGGGCGCGGCCGGGTTCGTCGACGAGACCCGGTCGATCGTGCGGTTCGCCCCCAACCTCGCCTGGCGCGAGGAGCCGCTGCAGAAGAAGATCAGCGGTCTGATCGGGCTGCCGGTCGTCATCGAGAACGACGCCAACGCCATGGCCTGGGGCGAGGCCAGGTTCGGCGCCGGACGCGGCCAGTCGCACATCGTCTGCATCACGGTCGGCACCGGCATCGGAGGCGGCTTCGTCTTCGACGGCAAGCTGTTCAGGGGCCACTGGGGCATGGGAGCCGAGCTCGGCCACATGCAGGTGGTGCCCCATGGGCGGCTGTGCGGGTGCGGTCAGATCGGCTGCTGGGAGCAGTACGCCAGCGGCAACGCCCTCGTCGCCGAGGCCAGGCACATCGCCGCCGTGCAGCCGAAACGGGCCGAGATCCTGCTCGGCCTGGCGGGCGGCACGATCGAGGGCGAGGAGGTCACCGAGGCGGCCAGGCTGGGTGACGAGGCGTCCCTGCTCGCGTTCGCAAGCATCGCCGACTGGCTCGGCCAGGGCATGGCCGACCTGGCCGCGGTTCTCGACCCGGGCTGCTTCATCGTGGGCGGCGGGGTCTCCCGCGCGGCCGAGTTCTTCCTCGACCGGACCCGTGAGACGTTCGCCCGCCGGCTCACGGGCAGGGGGCACCGGCCGCTCGCCGAGATCCGGCTGGCCGAGCTGGGCGCCTCCGCGGGAGTCGTCGGCGCGGCCGACCTCGCCAGGCTGCGCTGACCGGTTCGCGCGCGATGCTCCGCGTGGCCACGTACAACGTCCGGGGGCTGCGTGACAGCGTGCCCGCGCTGATCCGGGTGATCGAGTCGATGCGCGCCGACGTCCTGTGCCTCCAGGAGGCGCCGCGCTTCCTCAACTGGCGCGGCCGGCGGCGCGAGCTGGCCGAGGCGTGCGGCCTGCGGGTGGCGGCCGGGGGCCGGCTCGGCGGCGTCGCCGTGCTCGCCCGCCCGGGGATCGAGGTGCCGGCGGCCGAGCACCACGCGCTGAAGGTGTTCCTCGGCCTGGAGATCCGCGGGCTGGCCGTCGCGATCCTGCGCGTCGAGGGGGTGCCCCTGGCCGTCGGCTCGATCCACCTCGACCTCCATCGCGCGGCCAGGCTGCGGCACGCGTACGAGGCGATGACGCTGATGCGACGGGCGGCGCGCGCGTACGGCGCCGCCATCGTGATCGGCGGCGACTTCAACGAGCAGGAGACCGAGCCCACCTGGCGTTATCTGGCCGGGCAGCTGGCTGACTGCCATCCGGCCGCGCCCCGCGGCGACGGGCTGACCTTCCCGGCCCGGGGGCCGCGCGAGCGCATCGACGCGGTGTTCGCCGAGCGCGGTCTGACGGTCGTCTCGTGCGGCGGTGCGGACGCCTCCGAGGCCGACCTCGGGGCCGCCACCGACCACCTGCCGGTGCTCGCCGAGCTGCGAGTAGGACCCTAACGGAGCAGGGGTGGGTCGCGAACCCGTAGCATTTGCTCATGACCCGTCGCTTTCAGCGGCGTGCGCTCACCCTGATCTTGGCGACGTCCGTGGCCTTGTCGCAGGTCACGCCCGCCGCGCATGCCGAGCCTCACCCCGCCACGCTTGAGGCGTGGCAGCAGTCGACGAGCGTCCGCCTGGACGCCGACGGCTCGCTCTCCGACGTGACCGCGCTCTCGTCGGGCGATGTCTGGGCCGTGGGCCAGCAGGAGATCTGGGATGTGTGGAAGAACCGCGGCACGGTCCGCCACTGGAACGGCACCAGTTGGTCCGAGGTGACCCTGCGCGACGCCACCGGCGCCGGCAACCTGCGCGGCGTGGCCGCCACCTCGCCGTCCGACGTGTGGGCCGTGGGAGACGGCCACGACGGCCTGCCCTACCTCGCCCACGGCGACGCGGGCGGCTTCGACCGGGTCAGGGCGGAGGGGATGCGCGGGGGCGACTGGCTCGGCGGCATCGACGCCCGCCCGGGGCGGGTGGTGGCCGTCGGCAGCCGCGACAACTCCTGGCTCATCCTCACCGGCCAGGGCGGCAAGTGGGCCACCCAGGAGTCCCCCAGGGACGACGACGAAAAGGTCCTGGAGCCGGGCGCGCTCTACGGTGTGTCCAACGGGTTCGCCGTCGGCGACACCGGCAAGGCGCCGCTGATCATGCACCTGTCGGGCAGCACCTGGAAGCCCATGCGCGTGCCCGACCTCCCCGGCGGCTACCTGCGCGACATCCAGGTCGACAGCCCCAAACGGGCGCTGGCCGTGGGCGGCGTCTACCGCAGCGACGGCGAGGTGGACCCGCTCGTCCTGTCGTGGAACGGCAAGCGCTGGCAGCGGGAGGAGCTGCCCGTGACCGAGTCGCGTCTCTACGGTGTCACCGGCGACGGCAAGGGCCGCTTCTGGATCTCCGGCTTCGACCCGTCACGGGCCGCCGAGCCGTTCATGATGCGCTGCGAGAAGGGTAACTGCGAGATCATCCGGGGCGACGCCGCGAAGGGCAAGGACAGCGTGCGCTTGCAGGCCGCTACTTACCTCGCGGGCAAGGGCACGGTCTGGGCGGTCGGCCATGCCGTGGACGCCCGTGAGCGCTACACCGACGTGGTGGAGTCGTTCGGGCCCAGGGACCCTTCGCTGAACTCCTAGTCCCTGGCCGGCCTCCTGGAGGCCGGCCGCCCTACAGCACGGCGCCGTCGTCCCACCCGGAGTCGTTGGGCGGGCCGTCGCCCATCCGCACCACCAGCGCCACGAAGCCGCCGATGAACGCGGCCACGGCGGTGAACAGCGCCCAGCCCTCCATCTGCCAGTTGGCCATCGCGGCGATCAGGAGGTAGGCCGGGCCACCGAACAGCGCCACCCAGGCCAGCTTGGTCGGCAGGTCGAGCTTGGGCAGGGGCGGCGGCACCGGTGGCTCGAAGCGCCCCTCACCGTCCTCGTCGAGGTCGTCGTCGTCCTCGTCGCCCTGCTCCGCCTCCACGTCGGCGTCCTCGTCGGCCGCCGGTTTCACCACCCGGTGGACGGGCTCGACCGGCACGTTCTCGCTGTCCGGCCATGGCTGGTCGGCCGAGTCACGCTCGGCTGTGTCGTTGAAGGACGCGACGATCTGGCGCCAGACCTCGTCCTCGTCACTCTGGGGCGTCACCTAGATGGGCCTCTCCGCAGCGATCGCGACTTCCCCCTGGGTGCGATCAGTCCCTCTGCAAGGGTACCGAGGCATGTGTCCGGATGAAGTCGAGGCTACCGGCAAAGATCCTGTGGGCATCGTTGTCCAGCGTCGCAACATGGTAGCTATCGGTAAGCTCCTCGATCGTGGCCTGCGGTACGTTCTGGCGAATCATCGCCACACTTGTCGGTTTCACCACATGGTCCTCCGCGCTGTGGAAGACCAGCAGCGGCTGGGTCACCTTCACCAGGTCGCCCTGGACCAGCGACCACAGGCCGGGCAGCGAGGCGGCCGCCTTCACGGGCGTGCGCGCGTAGGCCAGCTCGGTCACGCCCGGCTTCTTGACGTCGTTCCCCACCCCCGGCACCGACGGCAGGAACCACTTGAGCACCGGGGCCAGCATCAGCAGCGGCGCGTCCCTGACGATCGACGGGTTGACCACCACGACGCCCCTGATCGCCTCGCCGTGCACCTCGGCCAGCCGCAGCGCCAGGCAGCCGCCCAGCGACAGGCCCGCCACGAAGACGTCCGCGCAGCGGCCCTGGAGGTCCTCGAACGCCTTCTCCACCTCGGCGTACCAGTCCTCCCAGCGGGTACGGTTCATCTCCTGCCAGGTGGTGCCATGTCCGGGCTGGCGGGGGAGGGAGACGCTCACCCCGTGCCCGGCCAGATACTCGCCCCAGGGCCGCAGCGACTGCGGCGTGCCGGTGAAGCCGTGGCACAGCAGTACACCGACCTGACCTGCTTCATGGTGATAGGGCTCCGCGCCTGGCATGAGCGGCATAACAGCTCCTCGATGGGATTTCATCCCGGAATTGCCCGATCGTCGCACGATCGAGGGGGATTGTGCGAGAGGTGAGGTAGGAGCATCCGTCCTGAGATGCGAAGATGACTTTGCTTGCTGACAGAGCTCTCGAGAAGAGGTGGCCGGGTGTTCTACTGGGTGGTCAAGGCCATCTTGGGGCCGTTCCTCCGCGTCGTCTTCCGGCCGTGGGCAGAAGGTGCGGAGAATGTACCCAGGCAGGGACCGGCCATCCTGGCCGGAAACCACCTGTCGTTCGCCGATCATTTCTTCGGGCCGCTGCACCTGCGCCGCAAGGTCATCTCGCTCGGCAAGTCCGACTACTTCACCGGGCGCGGCGTCAAGGGCTTCTTCAGCCGGCTGTTCTTCAGCGGCGTCGGCACCGTGCCCATCGACCGCTCGGGCGGCAAGGCCAGCGAGGCCGCGCTGCGCACCGGCATGCGGGTGCTGAGCGAGGGCAGCATCCTCGGCATCTACCCCGAGGGCACCCGCTCGCCCGACGGCCGCCTGTACAAGGGCAAGACGGGCGTCGCCCGGCTGGCCCTCATGTCGCGGGTCCCGGTGATCCCGTGGGCCATGGTCAACACCTTCGAGATGATGCCGCCCGGCCGCCCGCTGCCCAAGCTCGGGATCCGGCCCGGGGTGCGGTTCGGCAAGCCGCTCGACTTCTCCCGCTACTACGGGATGGAGGAGGACCGGCTGGTGCTGCGCGCCGTGACCGACGAGATCATGTACGCGCTCATGGAGCTGTCGGAGCAGGAGTACGTCGACAAGTACGCCGCCAGCGCCAAGGTCGAGATGGAGCGCGCGGCCCGGGCCGCCAAGGGCTGAGCGGTCACTGCCGCAGCGCCTGCTCCGTCTTGCACATGGCGGCGGTCATCGTCTCCAGCTCGCCGCGGGTCAGCCGGTCGATGAGGTAGGCCCGGACGACCTCCAGATGACCGGGCGCGACCCGCTCCAGGCAGCTGACGCCCGCCTCGGTCAGCACGGCCAGCACACCCCGCTCGTCGGACGGGCAGGTGGTGCGCTCGACCAGGCCCGCCCGCTCCAGCTGGCCGATCTGGTATGTCAGCGCGGACTTCGACACCACGACGCCCCTGGCCAGCTCTGTCATGCGCATCTGGCGGCCGGGGGCGTCGGCCAGGCGTACCAGGATCTCGTACTGCGGATGCGTCAGCCCGGCCGTGGCCTTGAGCTGCTCTTCGATGCGCCGCTCGAGCAGGTGGGAGGTGGACAGGAAGGCGCGCCAGGCGGCCATCTCCGTCTCGTCGAGCCAGCGGGTGTTCGTCACACCGTTCAGTGTACTTGTTGTTCAGATTTGAACTTACGGGTAAAGTGCTCGTTCAAATCTGAACGACTATCTTTGGAGATCGCATGCTTGACCAGTCACGTTCCGTAGCGCTCCTGGTCGCCCGGGTGGCCGTCGGGGTAATCTTCCTGGTGCACGGCTACCAGAAGTTCGCCACGATGGGGATCGCCGGGACCACCAAGTTCTTCGAGTCGGCCGGGATCCCGCTGGCCGCGGCCGCCGCTCCGGCGGTGGCGGTGCTGGAGGTCGCGGGCGGCCTGGCGCTGATCCTCGGCGTGGCGCTGCCCGTGGTGGGGACCCTGCTGGCGCTCGACATGGTGGGCGCGATCGTGTTCGTGCACGGGGCCAACGGGTTCGCGGCCGACAAGGGCGGCTATGAGTTCGTCCTGTCGCTGGCGGCGGGCGCGCTGGCCATCGGCTTCAGCGGCGGCGGCGCGCTCGCCCTCGACCGCCTGCTGTCGCGCCGCCGCACCCCTGCGCACGTCGCGGCCTGACCTGCGCGGCCTGACCTGCGCGGCGTGACCTGCGCGGCGTGACCTGCGCGGTGTGACCTGCGCGGTGTGACCTGCGCGGCCTGGCCGTCGCGGTGCCGCTGTCCCCGTTCTGCCGCCCCGCCGCTCGCCGCGGCGGGGCGGGGCGTTCAGGACACGTGGGCGCGGATCTGCTTGATGTGCTCGGGAGTGGTACGGCAGCAGCCGCCGATGAGCGAGGCGCCGGCCCGCTGCCACTCCTCGGCTGCCTGGCCGTACTCGACGGGGTCGGCGGTGCCGAGCCACCGGCCCTGTCCGGAGTCCCAGCGTTCGCCGGAGTTGGGGTAGACGACCACCGGCAGGCCGCCGGAGAGCGCGCCGATGAGGCCGGAGATGTGGCGCGGCGCGGTGCAGTTGACCCCGACGGCCACCACCTGCGAGCTGCCGGCGAACAGCGCGGCGGCCTCGCCGATCGGGGTGCCGTCGTTGAGGTGCGCGGCGTCGCGGCAGGAGAAGCTCACCCACGCCTTGACCGACGGCGTCTCGGCGAGCAGCCGGGCCAGCGCCCGCGCCTCCGGGTAGGACGGGATGGTCTCGCAGGCGAGCAGGTCGGACCCGGCCGAGGCGAGGATCTCCCAGCGTGGCCGGTGCCAGGAGAGCAGGCCAAGCTCGTCGAGGTCGTAGTCGCCGGTGTATTCGGCGCCGTTGGCGAGGTAGGCCCCGTAGGGACCGATCGAGGCGGCCACCAGCCCGCCCCCGGCCTCGTCGCGGGCCTGGGCCGCCAGCTCCACCGAGAGCCTCATCAGCCGCTCGGCCCGCGCCACGTCGAGCCCGTGCCGGACGAACCCCGGGATCGACGCCTGATAGCTCGCCGTCGTGGCCACATCGGCGCCCGCGGCGTAGTAGTCGGCGTGCGCCTGCCGGATCAGCGCCGGATCCTCCAGCAGCAGCCGCGCGGACCACAGCTCGTCGCTCAGGTCGGCGCCGAGCATTTCGAGACGGGTGGCCAGGCCGCCGTCCAGGACAAGGGTGCTCACCCGTCCAGAGTATGGTGCCCCGTGTACCGGACAGGACTTTCCCGGTTGATGGCCACCCGGTGAACGGCTCGAATTAATCACATAACTTTATCGGGAATCCCGCTTGTCATGGAAAGCGCGGATTATCTCGTCGAGCATGGCCGGGACGTCCGCCGGGCCGGAGGCGGCGAAATCCGCCTGCCGCGCCAGGTCGTCTCCTGTTTCCGAGTTCGCCACCGCCACTTTGACCCCGATGAACGCAGGATCGCCTTCCTCGCGCGTACGCAGTGCCTCGAAGGCGCGGGCGTCGGACAGGTCGTCGCCGAAGTACCAGGCCCTGGTCAGGTCGGCGGCCTCCGTCGCGACGACCGTGCCCTTGTCGCCGGGTACGGGTGGCTTCAGCTCGACCACCATCCGGCCCAGCTGCTCGGCCAGGCCCAGCTCGGCGGCCTTCGCCGACGACCACCTCTCCACCACGCCACGCAGCGCCGGAGCGGCTCTGTAGTGCAGCGCGACCATCAGCGCCTTGTCCTCCACCAGCACCTTGCCCGGCAGCTCGCGGGCGGCGTCGGCGATCAGGCGGCGGATGACCGGCGCCCACGGCTCGGCCTCCCCGGCGTTCCTGATCTCGCCGCCGACCACCGTCTGCAGGCCGTACAGGCCGAAGAGCCGCACGCCGGGCGCGGCCGAGAAACGTTCGCGCAGGAACGCGGCGGGGCGCGCGGAGACGACCGCGACGCGCGCGAACAGCTCCGACAGCGCGCCCAGCCGTTCCACCGCGCCGGGGACGGGGAGTACCGCGTCCGGGTCGTTCATGATGGGGGCGACAGTGCCGTCGAAATCGAAGAAGAAACCCGATTCCCGGGCCGCGGAAACAGTGGCGGAGACCGCCTCGGCGAAGCGCAGCGGTGCGCGAGAGGTCGCCATGTACGGTGACGATAGAACAGGCCGCCGGACTCCGATAGACGCCTATTCGTATTTCCGGCGGACTTTACCGCCGGCGTCGGCAGGGGCGGTCTTCGCGATGCGGGCGAGCGCCTCGGCGTCCTTCACCGTCACCTCGCCGTCGCCGATCTCGACGAGCTCGCGACGTTCGAAGGAGCGCAGGGCCCTGTTGACGCTCACCCTGGTCGCGCCGATCTCGGCACCCAGCCCCGCCTGCCCGGCATGCAGCCGCACCCGGCCGTCCTCGCTGTGGCGTACCAGCCACTTGGCCACCCGCGCGGAGACGTCCAGCACCACCGCGTCGGTGAGCCGCTCGTCGAGGTCGCGCACGGTCTCGGCCAGGGTACGCATCAGCCGGGCCGCCACCGACGGCTCGGTGGCGATCGCCTCCAGTACGGCCACGCGCGGCAGGTAGGCCACCTCCACCGGCGTGACGGCCGTCAGCGTGGCCCGGTGCGTGCCCTCCACCAGGAGCGTCGTCTTGTCGAACGCCACGGGCGCGGCGTCCACGGCCAGCACCACCTCCCGGCCGTCCACGCTCACCCGCCCGGCCTTGACCCGGCCGTCGAGCAGGACGATCAGCTGGTCGGCCGGGTCGCCCTCGGTGCAGAGCACCTGCCCCGCCGGGTAACGCCGCGACCGCGCCACGGCCTCCAGCCTGCGCAGCCCCTCCTGGCCCAGCTCGCGGAACATCGGGAGGTCGGCCAGCGTGTGCGTCATGTATCAGGTGATACACCACGGGTGTGCCCGGTGATGCGGCGGCCGTCTCGATGGCGGGCTTAACGTGCGGGTATGGCGAGATATGTGGTGCAGCTGGCGTTCGACGGCGACCTCGGGCGGCTGGCGGCCCGGCCCGCGCATCGGGAGCATCTGCGGGTGCTTCGCGATGAGGGGCGGTTGGTGATGGCGGGGCCGTGGGCGGATGACAGTGGGGCGTTGCACGTGTACGAGGTGGCTGATGAGGAGGAGTTGAGGGAGATTCTCCGGCGTGATCCTTATGCGGCGGTGAACGGGGGGTGTGAGGTGGTGCTGCTCAAGGAGTGGACGCCGATCTTTTGACGTGCTCTCCGGGATGAACGAATTCCGGGGATTCCGCCTGTGTCGCATGGTGTCATGCGGCACTTCGGTGGCTTCCTGCTTCGTCGGCCGTGCCCCGTGCCCGGCGCTTGCGCGCTGGGCGTGGGGTCTTACCGGCCTCCACAGGCGTTTCGGGTCTCCGCTTCCCGCCCATCTCAGGTTCGGGTTTCCGTCCAGCGGCGACCTGCCGCCTCCCGGCGGCCAGGATGTTGATTGCGGCGTTCACATCTCGGTCATGACTCACGCCACAGGCGCACGCCCATTCCCGGACGTTGAGCGGCATCACCTCTGCCAGGCTCCCGCACGCCGAGCAGAGCTTGGAGGAGGGATGGAACCGGTCGATCTGGGCGAAGGTGCGACCGTGCAGTTTCGCCTTGTATTTCAGCATGCCCACGAACGCGGACCAGCCCGCATCGTGCACGCTCTTGGCCAGCCTCGTGCGGGCCAGCCCCTTGACCGCCAAGTCCTCCACATAGATCGCTTGGTTCTCGCGAACTATCCGCGTGGAGGCCTGATGGTGGAACTCGCGGCGCGCATCGGCGACCTTCGCATGGTGACGGGCCACCTTCACCCGGGCCTTGACCCGGTTCTGCGATCCTTTCTCCTTACGCGACAACGCCTTCTGAAGGCGTCTGAGTTTCTTCTCTGCCCGCCGTAGAAACCGGGGCGAGTCGATCTTCCGGCCATCGGCAAGCACCGCGAAATGCGCCAACCCCAGATCGATGCCTGTTTCAGCCTCGACGCGGGGCAACGGCCGTTCGGCGACCTCGACCACGAACGAGGCGAAGTACCGGCCCGCCGCGTCTTTGATCACCGTCACGCTGGACGGATCGGACGGCAGAGGGCGTGACCAGCGGACCGCGATGTCACCGATCTTCGGTAGGGACAGCTTCTCCCCCACCTTGAACCGGGCGTTCCTGGTGAACCGGATCGCCTGCCGATTGTCCTTACGGGAACGAAACCGAGGCGCGCCGATCTTCGGCCCCTTACGTTTGCCGGACAGACTGGCGAAAAAGTTACGGTAAGCCATGGCGGCGTCCGCGAGGGCCTGCTGGAGCACCACCGCCGACACCTCGCCCAGCCACGCCCGATCGGGGCGCTGTCTGGCCTCGGTGATGACCTGCTTGGACAACTCGCCATCGGTAATGAACGGCAGCCCGTCCGTGTGCGCCTGACGGCGCAGCGCGAGCGCGTCGTTGTACACCACCCGCGCGCACCCGAACGCTCGCGCCAGCGCGATCCGCTGGGCGGGGGCCGGATCCAAGCGGTAGTTGTAACGGAGCCGCACACGTTGATCATATCGCCGACCCGTAACCCAGAGTGGTGATATGAGAACCTAAGGACACGGCTTTCGTGCTGCACGCCCACTTGGTCTCTGACCGACCCCGGCCAGCTGACCTCGACTGACCCTGAGCGGCCGACTGACCTCGGAGTCTGCCGCTGGATGGCACCGAGCGCCGACCAGAGGCTGGCCGAGGGCGGTGCTGGTGGTGGCGGTGTAAGGAAATTTCTGGACACCGCCACCACCTCAGGGCGCTCGCCGGTCCTGTCAGGTGCGCTTCCAGAACGGGCGGCGGGGCGTACCCGGTGTGGACTGGCTCGGTGAGGGCGATCCGCTGGTGAGTGCCGTGAGCACCTCGATGGCGTGCGTCCTCAGAGCTTTGGCGTCGGTGCCCGGCAGCCCCGCCGCCTGCAGCTCCTCGGCCAGGGCGGACAGCTCCGGGGGGCCGCCCAGGAAGACGGCCAGCGCCGAGAGCCGGGAGCCCAGGTCCGCCAGGTAGAGCGGGTCGGGGCCGCTGGGCAGCGCCTTGAGCCGGTCGAGCTCGGCTACCAATTGCGTCCTGACCGACTCCACGCCGGATGC
Source organism: Nonomuraea guangzhouensis (assembly GCF_019396345.1). Taxonomy (GTDB): domain Bacteria; phylum Actinomycetota; class Actinomycetes; order Streptosporangiales; family Streptosporangiaceae; genus Nonomuraea; species Nonomuraea guangzhouensis. The sequence goes on from NZ_JAHKRM010000015.1 coordinate 217,835, forward strand.
GCCCGGACGCGGAGCCGGGGGCGGCGCGTACCGCGGCGGCGGGCTCATCCGCCCGCCAGCCGAGCCGCCACCATAGCCGTGGCCTCCGCCACCGCCTGCGCCGCTGCCTGGAGCACCGCCCGGGCCACTGCCCCCGCCACTACCCGGAGCACCGCCCGGGGCCCTGCGCGGAGCACGGCGTGGAGCGCCCGGAGCGCCCGGAGCGCGCGGCGCGCTGCCGGGACCCGCATCCGTGTCCCAGTCGACGTCTCCGGCGTCACGGGCGCGGCCGGCTATGTCTGAAGCGCCTGTGTCCTGGGCGCCGCCCGCGAAGCCGTGGCCCTGGCCAGGGGCGAAGCCCGGGTCGGGCACCGACATGGCGCGGAACGACGGCGCGGCCATCACCGCGGCCTGGGCCATGAACGGCATCATCGGCGGGTTCTGCGGCAGCTCCCAGCCGCTCGGCGGCTCCACGGGCTGGATGACGCGGTGCTCCGGCTCGCCTTCCGCCACCTTCCTGGTGTCGACCGCCACGTAGGCGGTGAAGCGGCACAGGACGCCGTTCTCCAGCGAGACCCGGACGATCTGCGCCTCCAGCTCGTGCTCGCCCATGGCGTAGCGGTCCTCCAGCTCGCGCAGGTACGCGCGGGCCCAGACGGCGCGGATCGCCGGGTTGTCGACCACGGTCCCCGTCACCTGCTGCTCCCACGGGGTGCCCGAGGCCAGCCCGCGTACGGTCACCGACGAGCCGTTCCGGTAGCGGCCGTGTACCCGCAGCGGGACGCCGGGGAAGATGGAGCCCAGGTGGGTGACCGTGCCGGGCTCCACATCGAGGTCCTTGAGGGACAGATCGGTCACCAGGGGTGCGCCGATGCGCCGGTGGATCTGTTCCATGGCGGCGTCCAGGCGGTCCTCGGACTCGACCAGCTCGCAGCGGCCCGCGCCCAGGCCGGCCAGCCGGCCCAGGAACCCGGCGTTCACCGCCCGGTCGATGCCGACGGTGTGCACCCGCATCGACGACAGCGCGCCGCCGGTCTGCTCCAGTATCTGGTCCTCGTGGCCCACCTGCCCGTCGGTGACCAGCACGAGGACGCGTTCCCGCCCGGCCTCGTCGTGGAGCAGGGAGATGGCCTGGCGGAGCGGCTCCAGCAGTTCGGTGCCGCCGCGGGCGTCCACCCGCGACAGGTGTTCGACGGCGCGGTAGCGGTTGCGGTCCGAGGCCGTCACGAGCCCTTCGAACGCCTGCTCCACCACCGAGTCGAACGTCAGCACCGCGAACCGGTCCTGCTCGGTCAGCGTGTCGACGATCCGCGCCGCGGCCCGGCGCGCGGCGACCATCTTCCAGCCGCCCATGCTGCCCGAGCGGTCCAGCAGCAGTACGAGGTCACGCGGCGCGCGCGGCGACTCCAGCGCCGGGGGCAGCACGGTCAGCGAGAACGCGCCCTCGCCGTCCAGTTGCAGCGCCGTCGAGGCGTCGAACGACAGCCGCAGGATGAAGTCGCGGTCCAGCCGCTCGCCGGGCCGCAGCCGTACAGTGTGGCCCTCTTTTTCGTGAACCTCTTCCTCGACCACGTGCAGGCTGGAGGCCATGTCGCGCAGGTCCAGCCCGGCGGCGTCGATCGTCGCGGTCAGCGACAGGCGTACCGGGGCGGGGAAGCCGGGCAGCAGCACCGGCGGCGTGATGCGCGAGGCGTCGGGCACCGCGTCGGTGTCGGGCGCGGTGCCGTCACCGGAACCGGGGCCGTCGAGCGGGACGCCCGGAATGTAGCGGGGGGCGACGACCAGCGGGAAGCGGAACGTGGCCGCGCCATCCTCGTACGGCAGCGGCTGGCTCAGCGTGAGCCTGACCGTCACCCGCTCACCGGGCAGCAGGTTGCCCACCCTGATCGTGAACACATCCGGCCGGTCCTCCTCGGCGATCGCGGCCCGCTTCCCTTCGCGCAGCGCCCGGTCGTAGTCGGCCCTGGCCTGGCCGCGCTCCTTGAGCACGCCCTCGATCACCCGGTCGTCGGCCTCCATCCGGAACCCCGTCACCGCCGCCCGGTCCGGCAGCGGGAAGACGTACGTGGCCTCCAGCGTGACGTCGTACGGATTGCGGAAGCCCTGCGTCACCTCGACCCCGGCCACCAACCCGGAAATGTCGGCGGACACGGCCACGCTCTCCAGGGGCAGGTTCCCGCGCGCGGTCCGCAGCGCGCCGAACCCGGCGTCCGGCACCGGCAGGCACCGGGCGGGCTCCAGCGAAGTGATCTTCATATCAGCTTCCTCTCTTCGAGCAGCGCCAGCAGCGGCGCCGCCGCGGCGAGTACCGCCTGGATGTCGTCTTCAGCCGGGGTACGGCCGGCGCCGTCGAGCAGGAGCGTGACCCCGTCGGCGAGCCTGACCCCACGCACCAGCGCCCCAATGGGCGGGGTGACACGCGCTGGCCGGCCGGTATCACTGGGCGGGGGAGGGCCGGCGGGCCGGCCACTGCCGGCGGGCGGGGCCGCACTGGGGGATGGGAGAGCACCGGCGGGTGTGGCGGCGCCAGGGGGCGGGGCGGCGCTGGAGGGCGGGAGAGCGTCGGCGGGATGGATAGTGCCGGTGGGCAAGGAACCGTTGGCGGGCAGGGCGGTGCCGGTGCCGTCGGTGGGACGTTCGGTCCAGAAGCGGCCACGTGGGCTCCTGGATCCGGCCGCCGAGCCGTCGAGGAGATCCGCCGTCTCGGGCGTCTCCGTCTCGGGCGTCTCCGTCTCGGACGTCGCCGTCTCGGGCGTCTCACCGTTGAGGTGACCCCCCGCAGTTCGAGCATCCTCACTGAGGCTCGGGCCGTCTAGGAGGGCCCCCACCGCGGCGACATCCTCGTCCAAGATCAGCCCTTCGGGGTGGGCCGTCCGCTCCAAGGTGGCGTCCGTCGCGCCGGTCAGGGTGGTCTGGATCTCCGCGATCGACCGCCCCGCGGCCTGGAGCCGCTTGATGGCCACGAGCTGCAGCAGGTGCCGTCTGCCGTACTGGGCGATCCTGCCGCGCCTGGTCAGCGGCGGGTCGACGAGGCCGATCGTGGTGTACCACCTGATCAAGCGTTCCCCGGGCACGTCGCGGACCCGGCCGTTGAGCGGCTGCGCGTGGGCGCGCAACGCGTCGGCGGCGTGCTCCGCCAGCTCGCGGATGGTCCAGGTGTCGCTCATACCTTCACAATTACACTGTCACTATTGCAGTGTCAATCGGCGGGCTGCGGGTAAGCGGGGTGTTCTACGCAAAAGACCCTGATGTCGAACCACGGGGAGGAACACATCATGGCTACGATCACCGGTCCGCTCTCGGGCGAGGCGAAGAACACGGTCGCGACGGCCCTCCAGGGAGCACTGGTCGATCTCATCGATCTCTCGCTGCTCGCCAAGCAGATGCACTGGAACCTGACCGGCCCGCACTTCCGGCCGATCCACCTCCAGCTCGACGAGCTCACCGCCTTGGCCCGCGAGCACGCCGACACCATCGCCGAACGCGCCGTCGCCCTGGGACTCAGCCCGGACGGCCGCGCGGCCACCGTCGCCAAGTCCACCAAGCTCGCGCAGCCGGAGAACGGCTGGATCGAGGACGGCAAGGTCGTGGCGACGATGACGGACATCCTGGAGAGCATCGGCAACCGGATGCGCGAGCGCATCGCCGCGACCGACGAACCGGACCCCGTCTCCCAGGACCGGCTCATCGCCGTGGCTCAGGACATCGACAAGCAGCACTGGATGTTCCAGGCCCAGAGCTGACCTCGGCACCACGCACCGGCTCGGGAGCTCGCCCGCTTCCGTGCCGTGCGCGCCTCGTGCCCGCCCAACAGCCTCGCCGCGACGGCCGGTCCGTCCGTCCGTCGCCCTCGACCCCCTGCGCACCGTCACCCCCGTGGCCGCCCGCGTGCACCCCCGTGGCCGCCCGCGTGCGCGCGGGGATCGCGGCGGCAGGGCCGATACGGGGCAGCGGTTTCTGCGCGGCGGACGCCGCGGAGGGCCCGGCTGCCACGGGGCGGCCGGCCGCCGGTCCGCCGTCCTGAAGTGAGCAGCGCTGAAGTGAGCACTCTGGAAGGACCGGTGACCGGTGTTGAAGTGAGCCGTACTGGTGTCAGCCGTGCTGGGTGTCACCGGATCACGCCTGAGGTTCGCGCAGAGTTTGATCTCGCACATCCCTGTCATTCATGTCGGTGAGGTCGACTAGCGTGGCACTTAGAGGGAGGCTCCACGATGTCCAGCAAGACGCTCCTCCGCACGGGTCCGCTCCGGCAGGGCGGGATGAGCCCGTATGGCCCCCTGGAGCCGCCCGGCGGCGACGATCTGGCCTTGCCCGGGGGGTTCAGCGGCCGGGTCGTGGCCCGCTCGGGTCAGAAGGTGGCCGGGCTGACCTGGCACGCGGCGCCCGACGGCGGCGCGTGCTTCCCCGACGGCACCGGCTGGATCTACGTGTCCAACTCCGAGCTGCCGCTGCTCGGCGGGGCGTCCGCGCTCCGCTTCCGTGCCGACGGTTCGATCGCGGACGCGTACCGCATCCTGTCCGGCACCGACCTCAACCGCGCGGGCGGCGCGACGCCGTGGGACAGCTGGCTCTCGTGCGAGCTCGGCCACCGCGGGCGCGTCTTCGAATGCGACCCGTACGGCGCCCGCGCCGGGCGCCCCCGCCTGGCCATGGGCCGCTTCAAGCACGAGGCCGCCGCCTGCGACCCCGACCGGCAGGTCGTCTACCTGACGGAGGGGGAGTCCGACGGGTGCTTCTACCGGTTCAGGCCGGGCGATTGGGGCGATCTCACTGAGGGCACCCTGGAGGTGCTCTGCGACGGTGGCGACTGGAAGCCGGTGCCCTCGCCCGCCGCCCTGCTCAAGGCCGTGCGCCACCAGATAGAGGACGCCCGCCACTTCGACGGCGGCGAGGGCTGCCACTACGCGGGCGGCGTCTGCTACTTCACCACCGAGGGTGACAGCGGCCTGTGGGCCTACGACGCCGAGACCTCCACACTCGACCGGATCTGCGACGGCGTACGTGCCATCACGGCGGCACCGTCGGGCGACCTGTACGTCGCCAGGCAGTCGACGGAGATCGACCTCATCACGCCCGACCGGGAGGTCACGCCGTTCCTCAAGCTCGGCGGCCCGAGCGGGGCCGAGCTCACGGGGCTGGCGTTCGCGCCCGGCGGCGGCCGACTCTACTTCTCGGCCAGACGAGGCCGCGACGACGGCCGCACCTTCGAGGTGGCCGGCCCCTTCCGCGCCTGAGGGACCTCAGCGCGTGACCCACGGACGGCTTCTGGGGTGAAAACGCGGCGAACGAACGTGGCGAGCAGACGAGGGCCCGGTTGCGGGGGACAAGTCCACCACCGGGTAGACCCGCGATCACGACCCTGGCCGCCGGGCTGACATCGCCGCGGTCCTGGGCCCCGGACGGCCCAATCGCCGGCCTGAGTCTCTCCACTCCGGCCTGAGCGTCTCTACCCCGGCTGGCCGGGAGACGCCGCACTGGCCGGGAGACTCCGCGCTGAGCGGGAGACTCCGCACTGGCCGACACACCGCGCTGAGCGGCCGGCCACCCGTCGGGCGCGTCACCAACGTCACAGGACGGAACAACTAGCTCAGGTACCGCACCAGCGCGACCTTCAGCTCCTCGATCAGCTGCGCCGCCCGGGTGGGTTCGGCCGTGGAGATCAGTGCCATGACGGCCGAGACCATCGCCACCGCCATCGCGGCCATGAGGCGCGCCCGCGCGGGATCCAGGTCCGGGGCGCGCCGCAGCAGCATGGCGGCCACCTGTTCGCCGACCGCCTCCTGAAGGCGGTCGGCCGCCCCGGCCAGCGTGTCGCCCGTCGCCGAGCCGTGCATCACGGCCCAGTAGGCGGGCGAGTGCGCCTTGAACGCCACGCTCTGGTCCACGACCTGCCCGACCAGCGTCTCCAGTGGCAGGTCCGGCGTGACGGCCGACAGCCGCTCGGTCCAGAACACCGCCCGTTCGTCGGTGTAGCGAGACACCAGCCCGTCGAGGATCTCCTCCTTGTTGCGGAAGAACTGATAGAGCGACCCGGGTGACAGCCCGGCCTGGGCGGCGACCTGGTTCGTCGTCATGGCGGGGTAGCCGATCTCGGCGATCACCGCCTCGGCCGCGTCGAGGATCTCCGCCATGCGCTTGAGCCCGCGCGCCTGCCGGCGCACCGTGCGCTCAGCCATGGCACACCGCGTTGACAAATGCGAGCATTTACTTGTATTTCTGATGGGCGGACAAAACACGAGTAGTTTACCGAATTTCGTCGGGGAGAACGCATGAAGACCGAAGTCATGGCACAGGCAGGGACGCGCGCGACCGGGCCGCCGCTCCGCAGGCTCGGGTTCCTCCTGGTACGGCGGCGCCGGCTGGTGCTGTCGCTGGCCCTCGTCGCGTTCGTGATCGCCGGAGCCCTGGCCGCGGGGGCGGTGCCGCGGCTGTCGCTGTCCAGGTTCGACGCGCCCGGCTCGGAGTCGGACCGGGCCCAGGCCGAGCTGGCCGAGCGGTTCCGCACCGGCAGCCCGGACCTGGTCTTCCTGCTGACCGCGAAGGCCGGCACCGTCGACGACCCGGCCAACGCGACCGCCGGGCAGGAGCTGACCGCCCGCGTAGCCCGCTCCGGCGGCGTGGCGGAGGCGGCGTCCTACTGGTCGCGCGGCAGGCCCGCGACGCTGCGCAGCGCGGACGGCAGGCAGGCGCTGATCGTGGTCCGCGTGCCCGGCGACGCCGACCACGTGCGGACACGGGTGCTTCCAGAGCTCGTGCCACGCATCACCGGCGAGGGCGAGCCGTTCGAGGTGCGGGCCGGGGATGAGTCGTTCGAGGTGGGGGCCGGGAATGGGCCGTTCGAGGTGCGGGCCGGGGGCGGGGAGGAGGTGTTCCGGCAGGCCGTGCCGCTGGCCAGGCAGGACTTCGTCCGGGCCGAGCTGGTCATTTTCCCGCTGGCGTTCGTGCTGCTCTGGCTCTACCTGCGCCGTACGCTGGCCGCGCTGGTGCCGATCCTCGCCGGGGTGTTCGCGATGGTGATCGGGCTCGCGCTGCTGCGCGGCATCCTGATATTTGCGGATATATCGACGTTTGCCCTGAACCTCACCTTGGCGATGGGCCTGGGTCTGGGGATCGACTACTGCCTGTTCGTGATCTCGCGCTTCCGTGAAGAGGTACGGCGCGGCGCGGGCCGGGCCGAAGCCGTGGCGGGAGCCGTCGAGCACGCCGGTCGTACGGTGATCTTCAGCGGTCTCACCGTGGCGGCCTCGCTGGCCGTACTGTTCGCACTGCCCTTCGGCTTCCTGCGCTCGTTCGCCTACGCGGGCATCGCCGTGGTCGCCGGTGGCCTGGGCGTGGCGGTGCTGGTGCTGCCGGCCGTCCTGGCCTCGGCGGGCGGCGCGATGCTGCCGCGGCGGGAGCGGGCCGAGCGGCCGGGCGGGTTCTGGCACGGGCTGGCCACGCGAGTGATGCGCCGGCCGTTGATCTTCGGGGGCGTGGCCACGGTGCTGCTGCTCGTGCTGGCCTCGCCGTTCCTGAGCCTGCGGTTCGGCGCCGCCGACGACCGGATCCTGCCGGCCGAGGCGCCCGCGCGGCAGGTGCAGGAGATGATCCGCCAGGGCTTCCCCGCCGAGGAGACCGACGCGATCCAGATCGTGTCCCGGGGGGCCGCCACGGACGTGACGGGCTACGCGGTGCGGCTGTCGAGGCTGCCCGGCGTCGCCCAGGTCGACTCCGCCGCCGGTTCCTTCGCGGGAGGGACGCGGACGGGCGACGGCGATCCGGCCCGGTTCGCCGGGGGAGCGGGCACCTGGCTGTCGGTGGTGCCGTCGGCCGCGTCGCTGTCCGGCGATCCGGTGGAGTTGGTGACGGCCGTACGGGCGGTCGACGCGCCGTTCGAGGTGCTGGTCGGCGGCTATCCGGCCGAGCTGGCCGACTACCGCGCCTCGGTGGTCGACCGGCTGCCGCTGGTGATCGCGCTGATGCTGGGCGTGACGTACGCGCTACTGCTGTTCATGACACGCAGCCTGATCCTGCCGCTCAAGGCGACCGTACTGAACGTGCTCAGCCTGGGCGTCATGTTCGGGGCGATCGTCTGGATCTTTCAGCAGGGCCACCTGTCGGGCCTGCTCGGCTTCACCCCGACGGGCACGCTCGACGCGAGCATCCCCGTCCTCATGCTCTGCGTCGCCTACGGGCTGTCGATGGACTACGAGGTGTTCCTGCTGTCGCGGATCAAGGAGGAGTACGACCGGACGGGCGACACGAACGAGGCGGTGGCCGCCGGGCTGCGGCGCGGGGCGCCGCTGATCACGGCGGCGGGCGGCATCCTGGCGCTGTCGTTCGCCGCCTACGCCACCGCGCAGGTCGCGTTCGTCCAGATGCTCGGGGTCGGCATGGCCGTCGCCGTGCTCGTCGACGCCACCGTGATCAGGGCCGTGCTGGTGCCCAGCCTGATGCGCCTGGCCGGGCCGCTCAACTGGTGGCCTAGAGGTCGCGGCTCCACTCCTGCTCGGTGAGCTCGATCCCGTTCTCCGTCTCCATGTGCTCCGACTCCAGCTCGAACCCGGCGGCCTGGTAGATGCGCCGCGCGCTGGCCAGGCAGTCGCGGGTCATCAGCGTGATCCGCTTGTAGCCCTCGGCCTTGGCGTGGCGCAGGCACTCGCCGACGAGCCGGCCGCCCAGGCCCAGCCCGCGGGCCGACGGCTCGACCAGCAGCAGCCGGAGCCGCGCGGTCGTGTCGTCCTCGCGGACGCAGAACACGCACCCGGCGGGCTCCCCGCCCACCTCGGCGATCCAGCCCATGTCGCGCGCCGGGTCGTACTCGCCGATGATCCTGGCGACCAGCCGCTCGAAGTCCATGCCCCAGCCGTACTCCTTGCTGTAGAGGACGCCGTGCCGGTAGACGACCCAGCTCAGGTCGCCGGTCCGCAGGGGCCTGATCACGTACGGCTCGCGTTCGCCGGTGCCCTCCAGCAGCGTCCTGATCGTGGCCATGCCGGCGATCAGGCGTTCCTGTCCCTGCTCCGGCAGCGAGGTCAGCAGCCGCTCGGCCTCCTCGTCCGAGCGCACGTTCAGCCGCCCGTACGACTCGGCGCCCGCCGCGCTGAGCCGGACCAGCTGCTTGCGGGCGTCGGTGGCCGAGCGTTCCCTGGAGATCAGCCCATCGCCCTCGAGACGGGTCAGGATCCTGCTCAGGTAGCCCGCGTCGAGGCCGAGCAGGGCACGCAGCTCACCCGTCTCCAGCCGGCCCGCGTGCCCGAGCTCGAACAGCACCCGGCACTCGGTCAGCGAGTACGGCGAGTCGAGCATTCCGGCCTGCAGGACGCCGATGACCTTCGTATAGAAGCGATTGAAGGCCCTGACCTCAGCAACCCTTGCCTTTGTCAACGAACTCATTGCCGCAGTCAACCATGAGAAGATGCCTCCTGTGAAGCACCTGTATATAGGCGGATATGGGCCTGGCATCGTCACCCCCGGCGGAGAGCTGACCCGCCTCACCTCGTCCTCGTTCCTGGCAGCGCACCCGAAGCTGCCGGTGCTGTACGCAGTGGGCGAGCTGGCCCAGGGTTGGCTGACGGCGTTCAGCGTGGAAGAGGGCGGCGCGCTCCTCCCGCTGGACGAGCGGCCCAGCATGGGCGACAGCCCCTGCCACGTGGCCGTCGATCCGGAGGGCACGCTGCTCGCCGTCGCCAACTACGGCGACGGCGTGGTGAGCCTGCATCACCTCGACTCCCGCGGCGCGTTCGAGGGACGCCCGATCGTGCTGAGCAACGAGGGCTCCGGACCGCACCCCGAGCGCCAGCAGGGCCCGCACGCCCACCAGACGGTCTTCCACGACGGCCTGCTGTACGTCTCCGACCTGGGCACCGACCAGATCCGCCGCTACCGGCCCGACGGCGAGGCGCTGGAGCCGCTGCGCCTGACCCCGGGCACCGGGCCGCGCCACATGGTCTTCTCCGGCTCGCGCCTGTACGTCGTGGGCGAGCTCGACGGCATCGTCACGCTCATCGACGGCGAGAAGTCGGCGGGCACCCTCGCCTCACGGGCCGAGGGCGTCAACCACCCCTCCCACCTCGATCTCGACGGGGACTTCCTGTACGTGGCCAACCGCGGCCCCGACACGATCACCGTGCTGCGGGCCGAAGACCTGTCGCTGGTGGCCGAGGTGCCGTCGGGCGGCGAGTGGCCCCGGCACTTCGCCATCGACGGCGACCGCCTGTACGTGGCCAACCAGCACTCGGGAGTGGTCACCGAGTTCGCGCTGAAGGACGGCGTGCCCGAGCCCACGGGGCAGGTGCTGGAGGTCGACAGCCCTTCTTGCGTACTGCCGGCGTAAGGACTTCGCCAAGTCGCGGGCCCGGCGGGCGGCCGGTCGTGACCGTGGTGCGCTGTGCGAAAGTCCCTCGTCGTCCTGTTCCTGCTGGCGACCGCGTGCGGCGGAGTCCCCGCCGCCCCGGTTCGCCCGTCACCTTCGGTCACGGCTCCGCGAGTCACCCCGCCCGCTGACCCGCCCGCCGCCCGGCCGGCTCGCTGGCGCATCACCGAGCGCGGCGCGGAGCACGAGATCGAGGGATACGCCGATCGCGTCAGCGTGCTGCCCGGCGAGCGGTTCCGGATGCGCGTCTCCACGACCGCGCCGCACTTCACCGCGTACGCCTTCCGCATGGGCGCCCGCCCGGCCGAGGTGTGGCGCTCCGGCCGTCTCCCAGGGGTTCGCCAGGCGCCGCCCCAGACGGTGGAGGGCATGGTCACGGCCGCCCACTGGAAGCCCTCGCTCACCGTCGACACCACCGGCTGGCGGGAGGGCGCCTACCTGGTACGCCTCGACGCCTCCACCGGCGGCCAGCGCTACGTCCCGATCACCGTGCGCTCGGCCTCGACGACGGGCCGGGTGGTGCTGGTCAACGCGGTGACCACCTGGCAGGCGTACAACCTGTGGGGCGGCCGCAGCCTCTACCAGGGCCCGGGCGGCTTCGACGGACGCTCGCGCAAGGTGACCTTCGACCGGCCCTACGACACCTCCGGCGCGCGGCTCTTCCTCGACTTCGAGCGGTCCGCGATCGCGCTGGCCGAGCGGAGCGGGGTGCCGCTGGCCTACCTGACCAGCCTGGACCTGCGGCCCGGCGTGCTCGACGGGGCCAGGGCCGTGGTGTCCCTGGGGCATGACGAGTACTGGTCGCCCGGCATGCGCGCCGCCGTCACCCGCGCCCGCGACGCCGGCACGAACCTGGCCTTCCTCGGTGCCAACGCCGTCTACTGGCGGATCGGGTTGTACGGCCGGATGATCATGTGCGACAAGGAGACCCAGTGCCCGCTCTGGCGCGCGTCAACGCCGGAGAGCGAGCTGGTGGGGCAGCAGTACGACTGCTTCCCCGCCGAAGCGACCTACGTGGTGAGCAGGCCCGGCCACTGGATCTTCGAGGGGACCCGGGGCAGGCGCTTCCCCGGCCTGGCGGGCGTCGAGACGGACAAGGTGTCCACCGATTCGCCGCGGAACGTCAAGGTCCTGGCCCATTCGCCGGTCGACTGCGGCGGCCGGGCGACGAGCTCCGACAGCACCTACTACACGGCCCCGGGAGGGGCCGGGGTGTTCGCCTCGGGCACGATGCGCTGGGTGTGCGGGATGCGGGGAAGGCGGTGCGGCCACGGGGTGACCAAGGCCGCCGCCCCCTTCACCCGCCACGCGACGCGCAACATCCTGACCAGGTTCGCCCAGGGTCCGGCGGGGGCACCTTAGGACTTCTTGTCGCGCCCGAGGAGGAGCTCGGCGAGCATCCGCTTGATCTCGGCCTCGGCGGCCTCCTTGGTCACGCCGAGCCCGTCGAGCGCGATCGCGGCCGTCCCCTCGCCGAGCGACAGCACGCCGAGCAGCATGTGCTCGGTGCCGATGTAGTTGTGGCCGAGCCGCAGCGCCTCGCGCAGCGTCAGCTCCAGGGCCTTCTTGCTCTGCGGGGCGAAGGGCGGCTTGTCGGGCGCGTTCTCGCTCGCCGGGGGGAGCAGGGCCTTCATGACCTCCTCGACCCGCTCCAGCGGCGCGCCGAGCGTCACCATGGTCTTGGCCGCCAGCGCGTCCGGCTCGCGCAGCAGCCCGAGGACGAGGTGCTCGGGCTCGATGTGGTCGCTGCCCGAGCTCTGGGCCGCCTTCTCGGACTCCACGATGACGTTGCGGGCTTTGCTGGTGTAGCGGTCATAGGCGCGGGCGATGATGTCTTCGGCCATACCTCCCTCCTTGGCCACGAACCGTTTCTGGGCGGCCTGCTTGGTCACGCCCATGCTGCGGCCGATCTCGGTCCAGGAGGCGCCGGAGTGCCGGGCCCGGTCGACGAAGTGGCCGATGAGGTGGTCGGCCACCTCGCCGAGGTGCTCGCCCAGCGTCACGGCGTCGGAGAGCTGGCCCAGGGGGTCGTCGTCGGGGTGACGGCGCTTGATCGCGTTGATGAGGTCGTCGAGACGTACGGTCTGATCCATGGGTCAACCATAGGTTGACGATTCTGGATCGTCAACCCTGGGTTGACGCTACGGATCTCAGTAGTCGAGCACTCCGCTGAAGACATCGATTTCGTCATCGACGCTGAACTCGCTCGGCGGCTGCACGAAGGTGTCGAGCACCCGCATGCCGTCGTTCGCCCTGCGCCAGCGCCAAACGAGGTCGTGTCCGGAATGGGCCCTGGTCAGAATGTCGAGGTGGTTCGCCCGGTCCCAGAGCAGCGCGTTGCCGTCTTCGCCGGCGGGAAGCTTGATGGGGGAGCTGACCGGTCCGCCGGCCAGGTCCAGGAATCGGATGGAGTCGGGTTCCTTGCCGAAAGGGTCCGAGTCGATGTAGGCGATCGTCGTCCCGTTCGTATGAAGCGCGGGGAAGAACGCGGCTCGTGGCCCAGTCCGTACCACGCTCCAGGTCTCGGTCGAATAGACGACGGACGTGCCATCCCGCTGCCGGACGAGGAGATGTTCGTTGTCCGGGCTGAAGCTCATCGGGTACTGCCCCGCGGGCAGGGTGTACGCCTGCGCGGTGACGGAGTTCAGCACCTGGTGGAGTTCGCCGCGCCTGGTCACGACGAACTGAGCGGCAGGAGACAGGCCTATCCGGAACCGGTTCGTGAGTGACCATTTCACTCCGGGCACGACGCGCACTTTGCCCGTGGTGACGTCGCGGATGACCAGCGCATCGTCCTTCAAGCGGAAATAGGCCGCCTGACTGCCATGTGGTGACAGGGCGAACGGGGCAAGGCCGGGGCGCTTGGACCCAGGGTCGACGTACAACCTCGCGTCGGTCAGGCGGACCACCCTGCCGCTTCTCAGCCGCAGCCGCCAGGGCGCGCACAGGTGCTGCACGCCGAACCCCTTGCCGGGGCAACTGCCGTCGGCATAGCGGACGAGGTCCTTCGCCGCCGTCGCCTCCACCGGAGCTCCGGTGCCGACCGACAGCACGGCCGCCAGGAGAAGAGTGCCTGATCGCCGTGTCAGTCGCACAGCAGCTCCTTGATCGTCTGAGGGTGACGGTTATCGCCGGGAGCCGGATGCCAGGGCGACGGCCGCCCGCCATCGCTCGTACGCGGCGTCGTCGCGGGTTCCGGGCTCGAAACGGCGGTCCAGCCGCCACGTCTCGCGCAGCTCGTCCGCCGACCCCCAGACGCCCGAGCCGAGACCCGCCAGGAACGCCGCCCCCAGCCCGGTCGTCTCCTGGACCACCGGCCGCTCCACGGCCGCGCCGAGCTGGTCCGCCTGCACCTGCATGAGCAGGTCGTTGCCGCTGGCCCCGCCGTCGGCCTTGAGCGCCGGCGCGGACCCGGCGCCGTTGGACGCTGGCGCGGACCCGGCGCCGTCAGACGCGGAGCCGCCCGTCATCACCTCGACCACGTCGCGCACCTCGAAGGCGATCGCCTCCAGTGTCGCCCTGACCAGGTGGGCCCTGGTGGTGCCGCGGGTGATGCCGGTGATCAGGCCGCGTGCCTCCGGGTCCCAGTACGGCGCGCCGAGCCCGGTCAGGGCGGGCACGAACACCACGCCGCCGCTGTCGGGCACCGTGCGGGCCACCGCCTCAGACTCCGGCGCGGTGCCGATCAGCCCCAGCCCGTCGCGCAGCCACTGCACGGCCGCGCCGGTCACGAAGACCGAGCCCTCCAGCGCGTACGTGATGTCTCCCGACGGCGTCTGCCAGGCGACGGTCGTGAGCAGGCCCGCATCGGAGCGGACGATCTCCTCGCCGGTGTTGGTCAGGATGAACGAGCCGGTGCCATAGGTGCACTTCACCTCGCCCACCCGGAAGCACGTCTGCCCGAACAGCGCCGCCTGCTGGTCGCCCGCCACGCCGCTGATCGGCAGGTCGAGCCCGAGGAACACACCGGGGTCCGTACGGCCGATCGGGCCGTAACTGGGCACGATCTCCGGCAGGGCGGACTCGGGCACCCCGAACAGCTCGCACAGCTCGGGCTCCCACGACCCGGACGCCAGGCCGTACAGCAGGGTGCGCGAGGCGTTGGAGGCGTCGGTCACGTGGCGCGCGCCCGCGGCGAGCCGGGCGATCAGATAGGAGTCGACGGTGCCCACCACCACGTCGCCCGACAGCACGCCCTCCCACGAGCCCTGGTCGTGCTCGGCCAGCCAGGTCAGCTTCGAGGCGGTGAAGTAGGGGTCGAGCCGCAGACCGGTCAGCTCCGAGACGCGCGGCTCGTGGCCGGCCGAGCGCAGCCGCTCGCAGATGCCCGCGGTGCGGCGGTCCTGCCAGACGATCGCGCGGCGCGGCGCGGCCAGCGTGCGCCGGTCCCACAGGACCGCGGTCTCCCGCTGGTTGGTGATGCCGAGGCAGGCCGGCCTGGACGTGGCCGCGCGCAGAGCCGCCGCGCAGGCGCTCAGCGTGGCCTGCCAGATGTCCTCGGGGTTGTGCTCGACCCAGCCGGGTTCGGGGAAGTGCTGGGCGAACTCCTCATAGCCCTTGGACTCGATCCGGCCGTCCTCGGTCACGACGAGCGCCGTCACCCCGGTCGTCCCGGCGTCGATGGCCAACACACTCACGAAATCGCCTCCCGGAAGGGGTTTCGCTCGCTACGCTCGCGATTTGGTCTAGACCACTGCCCGCACGGGCGGGCAGAATGCGATGCTGGTTGTGAAAGCGTTCGGAGAATTTTATTGATCCTTGTGCCGGCTCCATCGGCATGCGTCCCGGTCGTCCGGGGACATGCGCCGCCTCACGCTGCCTCGAAGGCGGCCCGGAGGGCGGCTCTGGCCCTGCGGGCGGCCGAGCGCCGGCCGTACAAACGGGCGCAGAGCGAGGTGAGGACCTCGGCCATGTCCCGTAGCAGCTCGTCATCGACCCGGGCGCCGGGGACGGCGCCCTCGCCGCCTTCGGTGTCGTCGATGACCACGATGCGGCGGCCGGTGGCCTCCAGCGCGGCCGACAGCTGCTCCAGCCCGAACCGGGCGAGCCGGTCGCGGCGCTCGACCACGATCACGCCCACCGACGCGTCGCGCAGCAGCCGGGCCAGTTTCGGCCGGTCGCCGTCCATGCCCGAGCCGACCTCGCCGACGACCTCGGTGACCGTCAGGCCCATCCCGGTCGCCGCGGAGACCACCCGTGCCGCCTGCCGGTCGAGCTCGGCCAGCTGGTCGGTGCCGGAGACGCGGCAGTACGCCACCGTTCGTCCCGTGACCTCCGCCGTCCGATCCAGGACCATGTACCTACCGGTCGCGGTCTTGACCACCGGGACCGGCATCTTCCCGTCCCGCGCCCACTGCCAGGCAGTCTGGTAATGGACCCCGTTCCGCCGCGCCCACTCCGAGAGCTTCACGTATCGACCATCTCAGACAAAGCTGAGAAGAACTGATGTTTCCACTAACGGCAAGAAACCTATAGGAGGAACCCGTCATGCGAATCGGAGTGCTCACCGGAGGCGGCGACTGTCCCGGTCTCAACGCGGTGATCAGGGCGGTCGTGCGCAAGGGGGTGAGCGTCTACGGCCACGAGTTCGTCGGGTTCCGTGACGGCTGGCGCGGGCCGCTCGAAGGCGACACGATGCCGCTGGACATTCAGGCCGTACGGGGCATCCTCCCGCGCGGCGGCACCATTCTCGGCTCCTCGCGGACCAACCCCATCAAGATCGAGGGGGGCGTCGACCGCATCAAGGAGAACCTGGCGGCCACCGGCGTCGACGCGCTGATCGCCATCGGCGGCGAGGACACCCTCGGTGTCGCCAAGCAGCTCTACGACCGCGACGTCAACGTCGTCGGCGTGCCCAAGACGATCGACAACGACCTGTCGGGCACCGACTACACCTTCGGCTTCGACACCGCGGTCAACATCGCGACGGAGGCCATCGACCGCCTGCACACCACCGCCGAGTCCCACCACCGGGCGCTCATCTGCGAGGTCATGGGCCGCCACGCGGGCTGGATCGCCCTGCACGCGGGCATGGCGGGTGGCGCCAACGTCATCCTCATCCCCGAGCGGCCGTTCGACATCGACCGTGTCTGCGAATACGTCGAGTCGCGCTTCCGCACCCGCTACTCGCCGATCCTCGTGGTCGCCGAGGGCGCGCACCCGGTCGAGGGCCAGATGGCGCTGCAGGCCGGCGAGCTCGACTCGTTCGGCCACGTACGGCTCGGCGGCATCGGCGAGGTGCTGGCCAAGGAGATCGAGAAGCGCACCGGCAAGGAGGCCCGCACCACCGTGCTCGGCCACATCCAGCGCGGCGGCACCCCGACCGCCTACGACCGGGTCCTGGCCACCAGGTTCGGGCTGCAGGCGATCGACGCGGTGCACGAGGGCGACTACGGCAAGATGGTGGCGCTGCGCGGCACCGACATGGTCCGCGTCGGGCTCGACGTGGCGACGGCCGAGCTCAAGACGGTGCCGGTGTCCCGCTACGCGGAGGCCGAGGTGTTCTTCGGCTGATTGAAAGCGGCCTGCAAGCGGGCGGCCGTACCTTCTGAATCAGCGGGGTTACCGCTACAACCCCCTCGAGGTACGGCTTGCGCCGCGACGAGTCGGCGGCCCACCTACGCGCCGCAAGCCGTACCTAGGACATAGATCAAGAGCGGGGCGTGCCGAAGAGATCAACATCCGGCGCGCCCCCGCCGCGTTCCTCGGGCCTGCCGGCCGGCTCCGTCCCGCTGCGGCCCTCCAGCCGGGCGAGGAACTCCGCCTCGCCGCGCATCTCCTTCTCCGAGGGCGAGAGCATGACGGCGAGCAGCAGCCCCATGGTGATCACGCTGATCCCGACGATCAGCGGCAGCAGGAAGTCGATGGCCGGCGCGCCGGCGACCGGCACCGACGGGCTGTGCGCGCGCACCGACATCGCGTACATCCCCGTGTAGTGCATGCCCGCCACCGCGACACCCATGACCAGGGCCGCGCCACCGATCTTGACCGCGCCGCGGACCCGCAGGGTGAACCAGAGCGCGACGGTGGCCGCGGCGATCGCGATGAGCACCGACAGCGCGACGAGCAGCGGGTCGTAGCTCACGTCCCCCGACATGTTCATCGCGTACATGCCCAGGTAGTGCATGCCGGCCACGCCGACACCGGTCAGGACGCCGCCGCCGAGCAGGTACGGGGCCCGCTCGCCGCCCCGCCACACCACGAACAGCCCGGCGCCCACCACCACGACCGCGAGCGCCGCGGAGGCCGCGGTGAGCGGCATGTCGTAGCGGATCACCGTGCCGTGCACCGCGAAGCCCATCATGGCGATGAAGTGCATGGTCCAGATGCCGGTGCCACCGATGGCGACCGCCGCGCCCGCCAGCCAGAACCTGGCGTCCCTGCCACCGGCCAGCCGGGCCCGCGAGGTCAGCAACAGGCCGAGCATGGAGCCCACACTGGACATGGCATAGGCCAGGAGGAGGGTTACCGGCCCATGAGAGAAGTGGTCAATAGGTGACATACGCCCACACGTCCCTTAAAAGTGAATAAGGGAGTATGAGCAGGGCTCAAGGGGATTTGCAACTATCTCCGGCGTGTCTGAGGGCGAGGCTGCTGTTGCGGGAACCCCTGCTGCATCGGGGATCCAGGAGTTTCCAAGATCGGTTGCGGCTCCGGGACGGGTGCGGCGAAGAGCGGCTGCGACCGAGCGGGCTGCGGGCGAGCGGGCCGCTGCTGGACGGGCTGCGGGGGAGCGGGGAGGGTCTGCTGCTGGTGGGTGGCGCGCCTGCGCAGCTCCAGCCGGGCGACGAGCTCGGCGTCCTCGTGCAGCTCCTCCTCCGACGGCGACAGGATGACCATGAGCAGCATGGTCAGCGTGATCAGGCTGATCACGGTCATGAGCGGCACGAGGAAGTCGAGGGCGTCGGCGCCCGCCACGGGAGAGGGCTCGGCGTCGACCGTGACCAGCATCGCGTACATGCCGGTGTAGTGCATGCCCGAAACCGCCACGCCCATGACCAGCGCCGCGCCGGTGATCCAGACGGCGCGCTTGACCCGCAGCGTGAACCACAGGGCCACGGTCGCGGCGACCACGGCGATGAGGACGGAGGCGGCCACGATCTTGCGGTCATAGGAGACGTGCGCGGACATGTTCATCGCGTACATGCCGAGGTAGTGCATGCTGGCCACGCCCAGGCCGGTCAGCAGGCCGCCGCCGAGCAGGGCGAGCACCCGGCCACCGCCGTACGAGACCAGGAACAGGCCGGTGCCGACGACCACGATGGCCACCACGGCGGAGGCGACGGTGAGCGGCACGTCGTACTTGATCTGGGTGCCCTCGACCTCGAAACCCATCATGGCGACGAAGTGCATGACCCAGATACCGGTGCCGCCGATGGAGATGGCCGCCCCGAGCAGCCAGCGCATCCGCGAGGCGCCTCGGGAGGCGTGCGCCTGGGCGGTCAGCCGCAGTCCGAGCATCGACCCCATGCACGACATCACGTAGGCGAGGACTGGCGTGAGCGGGCCGTGGACGAAATGGTTAACAGCGGACATTAAGTCAGTTTCCTTGCATTAGGGTGCACCGGATTCTGCCAGTTGACCTGTCCTATTCACATGGATATCTCGACTATCTGTCAACTTGTCAAGTCGAAACATGAGAAGGGCTCATGGGCATCGAAAGGCCGTTCTGGCGGGCGATAGCGGTCTTCCGCGTCGCCTCGCTGCTGTACGCCGCCGTGCTGCTGGCGCAGCACCGGGGGTACGCCGAGCCGCTCACCGGGTGGCTGGTGATCGGCGTCATGGGGTTGTGGACCGCCGCGGCGATCTTCGCCTACTCCGTCGAGGCGCTGCGCCGGTGGCCGCTGCTCGTGCTCGACCTCCTGGTGGCCGTGGCCTGCCTGCTGGCCTCGCCGTACGTGGAGGGCGCCCGGCCGCCCGGGGAGGGCACCATGCCGGTCCCGGCCACCTGGATCGCCGGCCCGGTACTGGCCTGGGCGGTGCACGGCGGGCGGCGGCTCGGCACGGTGGCCGCGGCCGTCGTGGCGGCGGCGGACCTGTGGCTGCGGGTCAGCGGGCCCGACGCGCCCGTCCTGATCAACGGCGCGGTGCTGCTGTTCATGACGGGCGCGGTGGTGGGCCACGTGGCGCGGCTGGCCAAACAGGCGGAGGAACGCATGCAGCGGGCCGTCGAGATGGAGGCGGCGCAGCGTGAACGCGACCGGCTGGCGCGCGACGTCCACGACTCGGTCCTGCAGGTCCTGGCGCTGGTCCAGCGCCGCGGCCAGGAGCTCGGCGGCGAGGCCGCGGAGCTGGGCCGGCTCGCCGGTCAGCAGGAATCGGCCCTGCGCGCGCTCTTCATCCGGCCCGAGCCCCCGCCCACGGGGGTGGTGGATCTGCGGCCGCTGCTCATGCGGTACGGCTCCGAGCAGGTGACGATCTCGACCCCGGCGACGCCCTTGGTGCTGCCGGGACCGGTGGCCGAGGAGATGGCGGCGGCCGTCGGGGCGGCGCTCGACAACGTCCGGGCGCACTGCGGGCCCGCGGCGCGGGCGTGGGTGTTCGCCGAGTCGGGGGACGGCACGGTGACGGTCAGCGTCCGCGACGAAGGCCCGGGGATCGCGGCCGGCCGTTTGGCGGAGGCCGCCGCGGCCGGCCGTTTAGGCGTCTCCCAGTCCATCCGCGGCCGCATCGAGGGGCTCGGCGGCCACGTCCTGATCACCGGCGTTCCGGGAGAGGGGACCGAGATCGAGCTCACGGTCCCTGCCTAGTGCTCCGTGACCCTAGAGTGGCGGCCATGGTGCGGGTGATGGTGGTGGACGACCATCCGATGTGGCGTGACGGGGTCGCCAGGGATCTGGCCGAGGCGGGCTACGAGGTGGTCGCCGCCGTGGGCGAGGGGCGGCAGGCGCTCCGCGTGGCCGGGGCCGTGCTGCCCGAGGTGGTCGTGCTCGACCTGCGGTTGCCCGACATGTCGGGGGCGGAGGTGGCCAAGGGGCTGGCCGGGATGTCGCCGTCGCCGAGGGTGCTGGTGCTGTCGGCGAGTGCCGAGCCGGACGACGTGCTCGACGCGGTCAAGGCCGGAGCCTCCGGATATCTGGTGAAGTCGGCGAGCCGGGAGGAGTTCCTCGACGCCGTCCGGCGGACCGCGGACGGCGACGCGGTGTTCACGCCCGGCCTGGCCGGGCTCGTGCTGGGGGAGTACCGGCGGCTCGCCGCCCAGCCCGCACCGGCCGAGGGGCCACGGCTGACCGACCGGGAGACCGAGGTGCTGCGGCTGGTCGCCAAGGGCCTGTCCTACCGGCAGATCGCCGACCGGCTCGTGCTCTCGCACCGGACCGTACAGAACCACGTCCAGAACACCCTCCAGAAGCTCCAGCTCCACAACCGGGTGGAACTGGTGCGATATGCGATCGAGCAGGGGCTCGACGCGGACTAAAATCGGTGGGTCGAGGCGTTGCCCTCAGCGCGTCCCCATCACTCCCGGAGGTTCTGCCATGTCGATGTCCGCCCTGGGCGAGCCCTGCGTTCTGCTCAAGCTGGGCGAGATCGTCCTCAAGGGCAAGAACCGTGATCTCTTCGAACGCCGCCTGGTCGACAACATCCGCGAAGCCGTCAAAGAGCTCGGCCTCAAGCTCGACGTGCGCAAGCGGCACGGCGTCATCGCGATCTTCCTACCCGAGGGCGCCACGGCCGAGCAGTCGGAGATCGTGGCGCGGCGGGTCGCCGACGTGCCCGGGCTGGTCTGGATCCACTCGGCCTGGCGGGTCGCCAAGGACCCCGACGCCGTGCTCAAGGCGAGCCTGGAGCTCGTGTCCGAGCGCGAGGAGGTCAAGCGCGGGGCGACGTTCGCGGTGCGCTCGCGCCGCCGTGACAAGCGCTTCCCGCTGCGCTCCAACGAGCTCGACCGGCTCGTCGGCGGCGCCATCAACGACGCCTACGGCCTGCCGGTCAGGCTGAAGGACCCCGAGCTGACCGTGTTCATCGAGGTCGACAGGGACGAGGTGTTCGTCTTCACCGACGGCATCCCCGGCCAGGGCGGCCTGCCGGTCGGCAGCAGCGGCCGGGCGCTGGTGCTCATGTCGGGCGGCATCGACTCCCCGGTGGCGGCCTACCGGATGATGCGCCGCGGGCTGCACGTCGACTTCCTGCACTTCTCGGGCATCCCGTTCACCACGTCCGAGTCGATCTACAAGGCGTACGCGCTGGTCAGGAAGCTCGACCGGTTCCAGGGCCGGTCGCGGTTGTGGGTGGTGCCGTTCGGCAAGGCCCAGCAGTCGATCCGCACCTCCGGGCAGGACCGGCTCGCGGTGATCGCCCAGCGGCGGCTCATGCTCAAGACGGCCGAGGAGGTCGCGCACCGCATCCACGCCGCCGCGCTGATCACCGGCGACGCCCTCGGCCAGGTGTCCTCCCAGACGCTGACCAACATCACGGCTCAGGACCACGCGGTCGAGCTGCCGATCCTGCGCCCGCTGGTGGGCTGGGACAAGACGGAGATCATGGCCGAGGCCCGGCGGATCGGCACGCTGGAGATCTCCGAGCTGCCCGACGAGGACTGCTGCTCGCTGCTGGCGCCCAAGCGGGCCGAGACGCGCGCGAAGATCGAGGACCTCAAGCAGATCGAGAAGCGGCTGGACGCCGAAGAGCTCGCCGTCCAGCTCGCCGACTCGATCCAGGAGTACAAACTCTGAGCTGAGGCCGGGCCGCCCGTAGGGGGCCATCCAGCCGGGTGGGCCCGGCCTCAGGCTTCCTCAGGCCGAGTCCACCCTGAACGGGTCGTGCTCGGCCAGCAGCTTGTCCAGGCGGGCCTGGTCGACGCGGGTGCTGACCCCCGACAGCTCCTGGCGGTCGCGGACGACCTTGCTGAGTGTGATGGTCGAGGTGATGACGTACAGGGTGCCCAGGGCGAGGAAGGCCCTGATCCACCCGGAGGCCGGGAGATAGACCAGGGCGATCACCACTGACGACACGGAGACGGCGAACGACAGGATCGCCTGGACGTAATAGGCGGTGGTCTGGGTGGGCTGGATGGGCTTCGTCATGCCGACCATCGTCACGCCGGGCGCTATGTCAGCGCATGGGGTCACATACTCAAGTTACTGATGAGTACGGCCGACCTGGCGCGGCGCCGGCCGTACCCGTCAGGGGCGGGTCAGACCACCATCGCGGCGGCGGCGCTCTTGCCCAGCAGCGGCGGGAAGTCCCGCATGACCTGGGCCAGCTCGCCCAGATCCCCGTCGACCAGCGCCTGCGGCCCGTCACAAAGAGCCTGCTCCGGATGCGGGTGCACGTCGATGATGACGCCGTCGGCGCCCACGCCGATCGCCGCGCGGGTCAGCGGCAGCACCAGATCGCGCCGGCCGCCCGAGTGCGACGGGTCGACGATCACCGGCAGGTGCGACAGCCGCTGCGCCACCGGCACGGCCGAGATGTCGAGCGTGTTGCGCGTGGCGGTCTCGAACGTCCTGACGCCGCGTTCGCACAGCACGATGTCGAGGTTGCCGCGCTGCGCGACGTACTCGGCGGCCATCAGCCACTCCTCGATCGTCGCGTTCATGCCGCGCTTGAGCATCACCGGCTTGCCGGCCGCGCCGACCGCCTGCAGCAGTGCGAAGTTCTGCGCGTTGCGGGTGCCGACCTGCAGCATGTCCGCGTACGAGGCGACCAGCTCGACGTCCTGTGCGTCGACCACCTCGGTGACGATCGGCAGCCCCGTCTCCTCGCGCACGTCGGCGAGGATGCGCAGGCCCTGCTCGCCCAGCCCCTGGAAGGCGTACGGCGAGGTGCGCGGCTTGAAGGCGCCGCCGCGCAGCAGCGTCGCGCCGGCCACCATGGCCATCCTGGCCGCCTCCAGCGTCTGCTGGGGCGTCTCCACCGCGCACGGTCCCGCGATCAGTGTCACGGTGCCGGGGCCGATCGGCACGCCGCCCACGTGGACCGTGGACCGTTCGGGGTGGTTCTCCCTGCTCACCAGCTTGTACGGGGTGCTCACCCGCATCACGTCGCGCACCCCCGGCATGCCGCGCAGGCTCGCCTCGTCGAGCTGGGCCACATCGCCCACCAGCCCGACGATCGTGCGCCGCACACCCCTGCTCACGAACGCCTCGACCCCGGCCGCCTGGACGACCGCCACGATCGACGCGAGATCATCCCCGGTGGCCTCCTGGCCCATCACGATCACCATCTGCTGCTCCTCTGATAGAACGAAAAACCCCTGGAAACGCCGAAAGGCCCCGGGTCCTTGTGGACCCGGGGCCTTTCGTTCGCCTGTGTGCTAACGCAGCATCAGCTGGCGAACGGACTCGGGTCCGTCGCCATACCAAAACAGGAACGCGTTACGCATGGACCCGATGCTACCGCACCGCACCCGGGCGCGAGGCACGCACGGGCCGGTGGCAGGATGGCCCAAGACCACGGAAACCGGCGAGGGGAGTGTACGTGGAGGAATCGCGCCTGCCTCCGGGCCAGTACGTCCCGCGCGGCCGGCCGGTGATCCACTACGGCAGGGTGCCTCAGTTCCGGCCCGACAGCTGGGACTTCCGCGTTTTCGGAGCCACCGCCTCGGGCGCGGAGCACCGTTTCACCTGGCCGGAGTTCGAGAGCCTGCCGCGCACCGACGTGATCGCGGATTTCCACTGCGTGACCAAGTTCTCGATCATGGGCAACGAATGGCGGGGCGTGAGCCCGGCGACCATCGTCGCGGCGGCGCCGCCCGACCCGGGTGTGCGGCATGTGATGATCTGGGCCGAGTACGGCTTCAGCGCCAACATCCGGATGTCCGACTTCATCGCCCCGGACACGCTGTTCGCCATGGAACTGGACGACAAGCCGATCAGCGCCGAGCGCGGCTTCCCCGTACGGGCTGTCGTGCCCCATCTGTACGCGTGGAAGAGCGTCAAATGGGTGCGGGCCATCGAGTATCTTCTCGAAGATCGCCGGGGCTTCTGGGAGGAACGCGGCTACCACAACGTGGCCGATCCCTGGCGCGAGCAACGCTACTCCTACCAGGAAGAACCCGGTGAAGGCCCTCCGTAGGGTTTTCCCCCGAACACGGTCCGTTGTTGGCTACGGTTGCCCGCATGTCGACCACCGCGTGCGTGGTGCTCTCCTGCCTGACCTTCTTCCTCGGCTATGCGGTCGCCCGGTTGTCGCGCGGGCGTCCGGGGCCGCCCGAGCCGGCTGAGCCTCCCGCGGGCGACTGGAAGGACGAGGCGACGTTCACCGCGCTGCACATCGCCGCGCTGGCGGCCCCCTCGCTGCGCGCCGGCCTGAACCGCGACTCGGCCCGCAAGGCCGTACGCCATCTGCACGCCCTGCTCGGCACGTACGCCGTCGCGATCACCTCGACCGAGGCGGCGCTGGCCTGGGACGGGCCGTGCACCGACGAGGTGCTCACCTACGCCAGGACCGTGCTGGCGTCCGGGCGGGCCCAGGTGTTCGCCGGCGAGCCGTACGGCGCGGTCGTCGTGCCGCTGCTCGTCGAGGGCAAGCTCGTCGGCACGCTGGCGGCCTTCGACCAGGAGGTGAGCGCGGCGCTGGTGCGGACCGTCGCCGAGGTCGGCCGGTGGGTGTCGGGCCAGCTGGAGCTGGCCGAGCTCGACACCTCGCGGCGGCGCGCGCTGGAGGCGGAGATGCGGGCCCTGCGCGCGCAGATCTCGCCGCACTTCATCTACAACGCGCTGACCACGATCGCCTCCTTCGTCCGCACCGATCCGGCGCGGGCCCGCGAACTGCTGCTGGACTTCGCGGACTTCGCCCGATACGCGCTGCGCAGGGCGCACGACTTCACCACCCTGGCCGACGAGCTGACCTGCGTCGACCGCTATCTGCTGCTGGAGCGGGCGCGCTTCGGCGACCGGCTGCGCTTCAGCGTGCAGGTGGCGCCCGAGGTGCTGCCGGTGCCCGTGCCGTTCCTGTGCCTGCAACCGCTGGTGGAGAACGCGATCAAGCACGGCATGGGCAGCCGCGGCGGCACCGGCGAGGTACGGGTCGTGGCCCGCGACGCCGGGCCGGAGGCGCACATCACGGTCGAGGACGACGGCACCGGCATGGATCCCGAACACGCCAGGCGGGTGCTCGACGACGACCCGAGGCGCGAGGGCAACGGCATCGGCCTGGCCAACGTGGACGTGCGGATGCGCCAGATCTACGGCGACGGCTACGGGCTGGTCGTGGAGACGGCACTGGGTTCGGGCACCACGGTGCGGCTCCGCGTGCCCAAGACGCGCCTTAGCCCTCTGTAGTCAATTATTCGCGCTGCGTTCGCAAGTCGCTTGTGACCTCAGCGTTATTAAGGCAGCGTTGAGGTCATGCTGCGTGTGCTGGCCGTCGACGATGAGGTGCCCGCCCTGGAAGAGCTGGCCTACCTGCTCCGCAAGGACTCCAGGGTGGAGCGGGTCACGACCGCGAGCGACGGTGTCGCCGCCTTGCAGGGGATGGTGCAGATGATCGGGGCCGGCGAGCGGCTCGACGGGGTGTTCCTCGACATCAGGATGCCGGGCATGGACG
Organism: Nonomuraea guangzhouensis; assembly: GCF_019396345.1. GTDB lineage: Bacteria > Actinomycetota > Actinomycetes > Streptosporangiales > Streptosporangiaceae > Nonomuraea > Nonomuraea guangzhouensis. Next base: position 243,657 of record NZ_JAHKRM010000015.1, read on the forward strand.
GGCTCGACCTGGCCAGGCTCGTCGGCGGCTTCCCCAGCCCGCCCAAGCTGGTGTTCGTCACGGCGCATGAGGAGTGCGCGGTGCGGGCGTTCGAGCTGGAGGCCGTCGACTACCTGCTGAAACCGGTCCGGGCCGAACGGCTGGCCGAGGCGGTGCGCCGGCTGGAGGTGGCCGTGTCTCCGCTTCCCGAGCCGGGGCTCGACGATGTGATCCCGGTTGAGCTGAGCGGGATCACCCGGTTCATTCCGCAGCAGGCGGTCTGGTTCGCCGAGGCCAAGGGCGACTACGTGCGCCTCCATACGGTGGACGGCAGCTACCTCGTACGCATGTCCCTGGCGGCGCTGGAACGCCGCTGGGCGGACGCCGGGTTCATCAGGGTGCACCGGAGCACTCTCGTCTCCGCGCGGCACGTGAGCGAGCTCAGATTCGAGGGCGGCCGGGTGATGCTGACCGTCGGCACCGAGACGCTCCAGGTGAGCAGGCGGCACAGCCGCCAGGTGCGCGAGCAGCTGGTCCGCCAGCACCGCGGCGCCATCTCCTGACCGTTCCGCCCGCCCGACCCCCTCGGCCGGGGTGGGCGTGAACGCGGGGAGTGTGAACGGCCCCCCGCGCCGTTCGCGGCGCGGGGTGTTTCTTCGTGATGGGCGCGAGTTCCCTGGTCAACCGGGTTGGCCGGCTCCGTGGCGGGCCGGAGGGCCATCGTGCCCGAGCGCGCGGGGCCCCGGAATCGACCGCTCGTCGTGTCGGACCGGCCGTTCATCGTAGCTCTACGCTCCGTATGGCGATGACTACATACCGTTCGACGAGCTGTCCGTAAACTGGGGTTCGCCCGCAAGATCGCGACCGTAGTGTTTGCGCATCGGAAGCCACCCGGCGCATCGGGGGGACGAGCCGCAAGGCTCACTGCTTTGGACTGATGCGCCGGATCCACGGTGACCTTCCTGGTCACCACGGCTGTCGGGCCCTCTACCGGGGGGCAGGGCCCGCCTGCCGAGCACGTGTGGGACGCCCGCTGTGGCCGCGGAAGGACCGCGATCCGGCTAACGGGGGCGGCCGGATCGCGAGAGCGGGCGTCCCGACACGTGCACGAGGAAATACCACCCAGACGGCCAAGAGTGCGCACGTCACGGCGCCCAGCCCCATGAACCGCAGGAGCGTGCCCCTGGACGGGGCCCGGCCACGTATGGCGGGTGGGGCTCACCGGGCTGGCCGTAAAAGCAAAAGGTGGTTAACCGTCGCGGAGCTTCTTCAGCGTTTCTATATCCTCGCGGTGCTTGTCAGCTTTGCCCGGGGTCTCGATGCAGATCGGGACGCCCGCCACGGCCGGGTGGCGCATGAGGTCGGCGAACGGCTGGGCGCCGATCGTCCCGGCGCCGATGTTCTCGTGGCGGTCCTTCTTCGAGCCGCACGCGTCCTTGGAGTCGTTGGCGTGGATCAGCTTCAGCCGCCCCGGCGCGATCTCGTGCAGCGCGTCGAACGTCTCCTTCACCCCGCCCGCCGCGACCAGGTCGTGCCCGGCCGAGAACGCGTGGCACGTGTCGAGGCAGATGCCGGCTCGCGGGTGCCAGTCGAGCGTCTCCAGGTAGGGCTCCAGGTCCTGCACCGTGGCGCAGAGCATCGCCCCCTGGCCCGCCATCGGCTCCAGCAGCAGGTCGGGGCCGCCGTCGGGGATCTCGTCGAGCAGCGGCAGCAGGTGCTCGCGCAACTGGCGCAGCGCGTCCTCGCGCGGCTGCGTCACCGCCGAGCCCGTGTGCACCACGACCCCCTTGGCGCCGATCTCGACGCCGCGTCGCAGCGTGTGGCGGACCAGCGCCACGGAACCGGCCAGCGTCTCGGCGTTGGGCGAGCCGAAGTTGGCCAGGTAGGGAACGTGAACGAAGGTGTCGACGCCCGACTCGGCCAGCGCGGCGTCCTGGTCGGGCTTGCCCGCCGTGAGCGCCCAGGCGCGGGGATTGGTGACGAACACCTGGATCATCTCGGCGCCGATCTCGGCCATGTACGCCAGACCGCCCGTCGCCAGGCCGCCGGTGACGGAGACGTGTCCGCCGATGAGAGAGGTTGGGGTCATGATGCCTACCAGTTTAGGCGGGCCGCGCACCGGGCTGGGCTGGGCCTGGAAGTTGGAGCATGACACGAAAAGTCATAGCCAATCGCTGGGCCGCTTGAGAGTTCTTGCGGATGGACCGGGCAGCACGCGGATGTGTGTACTGCTGCTATGCCCAAGACGCTCACCGGCCTGGCCGAGTTCAACGCCCGGGACGATGTCGCGGCGGAGCTGCTCGCCTGCTGCGCCTCCCGTGCCTTCGCCGAGTCCGTCGCGGCCCAGCGCCCCTACCGCGACCCGGATCGGCTCACCGCCGCCGCCGACGCGGCCGTGCGCGGCCTGGCCTGGCCCGACGTCCTCGAAGCGCTCAGCGCGCACCCCAGGATCGGGGAGCGCGCCGCCGGCGCTTGGTCCAGGCAGGAGCAGTCGGGGGTCGAGGACGACACGCGCGCCGAGCTGGCCGAGGGCAACCGGGCGTACGAGGACCGTTTCGGCCACGTCTACCTGATCTGCGCCACCGGCCTGACGGGCGCCGAGATGCTCGCCCGGCTACGCGAACGCCTCCGCAACGACGAGGAGACCGAACGCGAGACCGTCCGCGACGAACTGGCCAAGATCACCAAGTTGCGGCTGGTCAAGCTGCTGGAGGGGTCCTGATGAGCTTCTCGACACACGTCCTGGACGCCGTCACCGGCCGCCCCGCCGAAGGAGTCGCCGTACGGCTGGAGCACGCGGGCGAGGTCGTGGCCGACGGCCGCACCGACGCCGACGGCCGGATCAAGGGCTGGAACCCCGGGCCCGGCGTCAACCGCGTGGTCTTCGACACCGGCGCCTACCTGGCCGACACCTTCTACCCCGAGGTCGTCATCACCTTCACGGTGACGGACCCGGCAGCGCACTATCACGTGCCGCTGCTGCTCAGCCCGTTCGCGTACTCCACCTACCGAGGGAGCTAAACGTGCCCGACGTCATCCTGGGTCCCAACCGCTACGGCAAGGCGGAGACCAGGCTCGTCCGCGTCGTCCGGGAGGGCGAGGTACACCACCTCAAGGACGTCACCGTCAGCTCCTCGCTCTCCGGCGACATGGAGGCCGTCCACCTGACCGGCGACAACGCCACCGTCCTGCCGACCGACTCGCAGAAGAACACCGTCTACGCCTTCGCCAAGCAGTACGGCGTCGACCAGATCGAGGACTTCGCGCTGCTGCTGGCCCGGCACTTCGTCGAGTCGCAGCCGCCGATCCACCACGCCAGGGTGGAGATCGAGGAGTACGCCTGGGAGCGGATCTCCGGCGACCGACCGCACTCCTTCGCCCGCAAGGGCGGCGAGGTGCGCACCTGCGTCGTCCACCACGACCGGGACGGCCGCACCACCGTGGTCTCCGGCCTGAAGGACCTGGTCGTCCTCAACTCGACGGGCTCGGAGTTCCACGGCTACATCCAGGACGAGTACACCACGCTCCCGCCGACCACCGACCGCGTCCTCGCCACCGCCGTCGCCGCCCGCTGGCGCCACGGCGCCGAAGGGTCCGCCTACGGCAAGTCCTACGAGGAGGTACGGCGCTGCCTGCTCGAGGCGTTCGCCGACACGCACAGCCTGTCGCTGCAGCAGACGCTGTACGCGATGGGAAAACGGGTACTGGACACCCGTGGCGAGGTCTGCGAGATCAGGTTCGCGATGCCTAACAAGCACCACTTCCTGGTGGACCTGTCGCCGTTCGGCCTGGACAACGACAACGAGGTCTACTTCGCGGCCGACCGCCCCTATGGCCTGATCGAGGGCGGCGTACTCCGCGAGGACGCCCCCGACGCCGCATTCGCCTGGGAGTAGAGCGATGGAATTCTTTCGCCCCACGACATGGGACGAGGCGCTGGCCGCCAAGGCGGACCAGCCCGAGGCGGTGCCCATCCAGGGCGGCACCGACGTGATGGTGGAGATCAACTTCGACGTGCGCCGGCCGGTGGCGCTGCTGGACCTGACCCGGGTGCCCGAGCTCCGGACCTGGTCCCTGGAGGACGGCCGCTACCGGGTGGGGGCCGCCGTGCCGTACACCACGATCATCGAGGAGCTCGGCGGCCCGCTGCCGGGCCTGGCGCAGGCGTCGCGGACGGTCGGCTCGCCGCAGATCCGCAACCGCGGCTCGGTCGGCGGGAACCTCGGCGCGGCCTCACCCGCGGGCGACAGCCACCCGCCGCTGCTCGCCGCCGGAGCGGTGATCGAGGTGGAGTCGCGAGACCGCGGTGTCAGGATGATCCCCGCGCACGAGTTCTACCTGGGCGTCAAGCGGTCCGCGCTGGAGCCGGACGAGCTGATCAGGGCCGTCCACCTCGAACCCGCCGCGGGCCCCCAGTACTTCTCCAAGGTCGGCACCCGCAACGCCATGGTCATCGCGGTCTGCTCGTTCGCGGTCGCGCTGCATCCCGGCGAGGGCCGGGTCGGCACCGGCCTCGGTTCGGCCGCGCCGACGCCGCGCCGGGCGTTCGCGGCCGAGGAGTTCCTGCGCCGCGAACTCGACTGGAGCGCCCGGCTCGACCCCGCCGTACTGGCGCGGTTCGGCGAGCTGTGCGCCCAGGCCGCCGCGCCGATCGACGACGTGCGCGGCACCGCCGACTACCGCAGGCACGCGATCGGTGTGATGGCCCGCCGCACGCTGACCTGGGCCTGGAACGACTACCGAGGAAAGAGGGCCGCCTGATGCGTGTCACCTTCACCGTCAACGGCCGCGAGGAGTGCGCCGACGACGTGTGGGAGGGCGAGAGCCTCCTGTACGTACTGCGCGAGCGGGTCGGCCTGCCCGGCTCCAAGAACGCCTGCGAGCAGGGCGAATGCGGATCGTGCACGGTCTATCTCGATGGCACGCCGGTCTGCGCCTGCCTGGTCGCCGCCGGTCAGGCCGAGGGCCGCCAGGTGCGTACCGTCGAGGGCCTGGCCGACGGCGACCGGCTCGACCCGGTGCAGGAGGCGTTCGTCGAGAGCGGCGCCGTGCAGTGCGGCTTCTGCACGCCCGGCCTGATCGTGCAGACGCACGACCTGCTGGCACGCGTCGACCAGCCGTCCGACGCGGAGATCCGCGAGGCGCTCGCGGGCAACCTGTGCCGCTGCACCGGCTACGAGAAGATCTTGGACGCGGTACGGCTCGCGGCCTCGCGAAAGGCGGCGACCAGGTGACGCCTCCGACGCAGCCCGGCCCTGGACAGTCCGGCCCCGCGCAGTCGGGGTCGGTGCAGTCGGGGTCGGTGCAGATCGACAACGTCTACATCGCGCCCGTCGCCGGGCCCGAGATCCGATCCGGATATATCAGGATCGAGGGTGATCGGATCACCGGCGTCGGCCCGATGGCCGAGGCGCCCGCCACCCCGGCGGCCACCCGGATCGACGGCACCGGCTGCCTGGCCACGCCCGGCCTGGTGAACACCCACCACCACCTCTACCAGTGGGCCTCGCAAGGGCTGGCCCAGGACGCGACGCTGTTCGAGTGGCTGACGGCTCTCTACCCGGTGTGGGCCGCCATGGACGCCGAGGTCGTCAGGGGCGCCGCGAGCGCGGGACTCGGTCACCTGGCCCTGTCCGGCTGCACCACCTCCAGCGACCACCACTACGTCTTCCCGAAGGGCCGTGGCGACCTGTTCGCCGCCGAGATCGAGGCGGCGCGCGAGCTGGGCATCCGCTTCCACCCGGCACGCGGCTCCATGGACCGGGGCGAGTCGCAGGGCGGCCTGCCCCCGGACGTCGTCGTCGAGCAGCTCGACGAGATCCTCACGGCCACCGCCGAGGCCGTCGACGCCTACCACGACCCCTCGTTCTCCTCGAAGCTGCGGATCGCGGTGGCGCCCTGCTCGCCGTTCTCGGTCAGCGGCGAGCTGATGACCGAGGCCGCCGCCCTAGCCAGGGACCGGGGAGTGCGCCTGCACACCCACCTGGCCGAGACGCTGGACGAGGAGGAGCACTGCCGCGAGCAGTTCGGCATGCGGCCCGTCGAGTACATGGAGAAGCTCGGCTGGCTCGGCCCCGACGTGTGGTTCGCGCACGCCGTGCACCTCAGTGACGCGGACATCGGCAAGTTCGCCGCCACCGGCACCGGCTCCGCGCACTGCCCCTCGTCGAACGGCCGGCTCGGCGCCGGAATCGCCAGGGTGTCGGAGATGCTGCGCCGCGGCGCGAACGTCGGTCTCGGCGTTGACGGCAGCGCCTCCTCCGAGCTGACCACGCTGTCCGGCGAAATGCGCCAGGCGCTGCTGTTCCAGCGGGCCGTGCACGGCCCCGGCGCGCTGACGGCCAGGCAGGCGCTCGAACTGGCCACACTCGGCGGCGCCCGCAACCTCGGCCGCCAGGACGAACTGGGCACGCTCGAAGCAGGCAAACTCGCCGACATCGCGCTGTGGCGGGTGGACGAACCCTTCGCCACGGCCGTGACCGACCCGGTCTGCCGCCTGGTCTTCGCCACCCGCCAACCGCCACTGGCCCGCCTGCTGGTCGGCGGCGAGACGGTCGTCGAGAACGACGAACTCCGGACCGTCGCCCACGACGCCACCGGCCGCGCGGGCGCCCAGGCACACCACCGCCTGACCCGGCTGGCCGAGGAACGCGGCATCACCGCCGCCAAGGAGGTCCACTCGTAACGACGCCCTGCGGGCTCCGGAGCTCGCCGCGGCGGGGCTCGCGGCGGCTTGGTCGGCGGGACCGTGTAGTGCGCGGGCCGCGATAGGGCTGTGCGCGCTGATGGGCATCGCACTCGCCCTCGTCTCCTCAGCCGTCGAGGCCACGCAGGCCGTCCAGGCCACGCGGGCTGTCCAGGGCGCACGGGTCGTCCGGGGCCTGAGAGTCCCGTGAGGCGTGAGGGTCGCGTGGTGTGATGCTCGCGTGGGGTGTGAGGGTCGCGTGGGGTGTGAGGGTCGCGTGGGGCGTGCGGCGTAGGGTCGCCCGGGGCGCGCAGGCCGCTCAGGGCGCGCTGGCCCCTGGCGTGCGGGCGGCCCGGGGCGCGCGGGTCGCCCGGGGCGAGTTGCGGGCCGACTGGGGCGCGCGGGTCGCCCGCGCCGCGAGCAGCCGAGGGCCCGGAACGTCGGAGGCGAGCAGGGCCGGAACCCGACGCCAGTTCGAGTCGCCGCTCGCCGGGATGTGATGATGAATCGTCGCGCCTCCCCGGAGGCGGGGTCGTTCGCCGTTCGTCACCGTGTGGGAGTTCGTAGTGGTTGAGCATGTGCTCGTTGCCCCCGACAAGTTCAAGGGGTCGCTGACCGCCGCCGAGGTGGCGGCCCACGTGTCGGCGGGGCTCGGCGTCCCGACGGTCGAGCTGCCCGTCGCCGACGGCGGCGACGGCACCGTGGACGCCGTCGTGGCCTGCGGCTTCACCCGGATCTCCCGCCAGGTCACCGGGCCGACGGGCGAGCCGATCCAGGCCTCGTACGCGCGGCGCGGGGACACGGCCGTCGTCGAGCTCGCCGAGGCGTCCGGCCTGCGCCGCCTGCCCGGCGGCCACGAGCCGCTCACCGCCACGAGCTACGGCACCGGCGAGCTCGTCGCCGACGCGATCCGCCAGGGCGCCAAGCGCGTCGTCCTGGGCCTGGGCGGCAGCGCCTGCACCGACGGGGGCGCGGGCATGGCGCAGGCTCTCGGCGCCCGCTTCCTCGACGCTCAGGGCGACGAGCTCGAGTACGGCGGAGCGGCCCTGAGCAGGCTCGACCGCATCGACATCACCGGTTTCACGGATCTGTCGGGCGTTGAGGTGGTGGTGGCCAGCGACGTCGACAACCCGCTTCTCGGCCCGCACGGCGCCGCGGCCGTCTATGGGCCCCAGAAGGGCGCGACCCTGGAGGACGTGCCGGTCCTGGAGCGCGCGCTCAGCCGCCTCGCCGCCGTCGCCACGCGTACGCACGGACTCGCGGGCGCCGTCGAGCATGACGACGTGCCCCGCCCGATGGGCGTCGCCGGGGCGCCCGGCGCGGGAGCCGCGGGCGGCGTGGGGTTCGCCGCGCTGGCGTTCCTGCACGCCGAGGTTCAGCCGGGCATCGACTACCTCCTCGATCTGCTCGGGTTCGGGGAGCACGTCAAGGGTGCCCGTCTGGTGGTCACCGGTGAGGGCTCGCTGGACGAGCAGTCGCTGCGCGGCAAGGCCCCCATCGGCGTCGCCCAGGCGGCCGCCCGGGCAGGGGTGCCCGTGGTCGCCGTCTGCGGCCGCCGTACCCTGTCCGACGCCGAGCTCCGGGCGGCGGGCATCGAGGCCGCCTACGCGCTCACCGACCTGGAACCCGACACGGTCCGCTGCATGGCCGACGCCGGCCCGCTCCTCGAACGCCTGGCCGCCAAGCTCGCCGCCGACCGCCTGTGACCGCCCGTGACCGCTGCGACCAGGACCTTTGACCAGGAAGGGGCGCACATGACCGGCTACGACCTCGTGGTCCGATCGCGCAGGACCGTCACCCCCGACGGCGAGCGGGCCGCTTCGGTGGCCGTTCGCGACGGTCGGATCGTCGCGATCGGCGCGTACGACGACGCGCTCGCGGCGGCCGAGGACATCGACCTGCGCGACCTCGCGCTGCTGCCCGGCCTGGTCGACACCCACGTGCACGTCAACGAGCCGGGCCGCACCCACTGGGAGGGGTTCGCCTCGGCGACCAGGGCGGCCGCGGCGGGCGGGGTCACCACGATCGTGGACATGCCGCTCAACTCACTCCCGCCCACCGTCACGGTGGACGCGCTCGACGCCAAGCTGCGCGCCGCCGCCGGGCAGTGCCACGTGGACGTCGGCTTCTGGGGCGGGGCGGTCCCCGGCAACGTCAAGGACCTGCGCCCGCTGCACGACCGCGGTGTCTTCGGTTTCAAGTGCTTCCTGTCGCCGTCGGGCGTGGAGGAGTTCCCGCCGTTGAGTCCTTCGGAGGTACGGTCAGCGCTCACGGAGCTCGCCGGGTTCGACGGCCTCATGGTCGTACACGCCGAAGACCCGGCGCTGCTCGCCGAGCCGGTGGGCCCGACGTACCGGGAGTTCGTGGACTCCCGGCCGGGCGCGGCCGAGCGCAGCGCGGTCGAGCAGGTGATCCGGCTGGCCAGGGAGACCGGCACCAGGGTGCACATCCTGCACGTCTCCAGCGCCGACTGCCTGGAGCCGCTGGCCGCCGCGCAGGCCGAAGGGGTGCGCGTCACGGCCGAGACCTGTCCCCACTACCTGACGCTGGCCGCCGAACAGGTGCCCGAAGGCGACACCGCCTACAAGTGCTGCCCGCCGATCCGCTCCGCCGCCAATCGCGACCGGCTCTGGGACGGGCTGGCGAGCGGCGTGCTGAGCTGCGTGGTCTCCGACCACTCGCCCTCTCCGGCGGATCTCAAGGTGCCCTCGTTCGCGGCGGCCTGGGGCGGCATCGCCTCGCTCCAGCTCGGCCTGCCGGCCGTCTGGACCGAGGCGTCGCGTCGCGGTCACGGGCTGGCGGACGTGGTGCGCTGGATGTCCACCCAACCAGCGGCAATGGCCCATATTTCCCGAAAGGGCGCGATAAAGGTGGGCAATGACGCTGATCTGGTGGCGTTTGATCCCACGGGAGTGAACACGGTCGACGCGGCCCGGCTGCACCACAAGAACCCGGTGACGCCGTACCACGGCCACCTCCTCAAGGGCGCCGTCCTCACCACCTGGCTCCGCGGCCGGCCCGCCGACGGTGTACCGCACGGAACCTTCCTGTTTGGAGAGCAGTAGATGCCCCGCTTCACCGCGCTGCCCGACCTCGCGCTCCGTACCCTCGGCGGGTCGGTCGTCGCCGCCAGCGACGAGTCGTTCGCCGAGAAGGAGAGCCTGATCCGGCCGGGACGGCCCGGCTTCCAGGCGGAGACGTTCGGCAACAAGGGCCAGGTCTACGACGGCTGGGAGACCCGCCGCCGCCGCGAGCCCGGCCACGACTGGGCGATCGTCCGGCTCGGCCTGCCGGGTGTCGTGCGCGGCGTGGTGATCGACACGGCCTGGTTCAAGGGCAACTACCCGCCTCACGCCTCGGTCGAGGCGGTGGCCGTGGACGGCTACCCGTCGCCCGCCGAGCTCGCCGAGGCCGCGTGGGCGGAGATCGTGCCGAGGAGCGACCTCAAAGGCGACGCCGAGCACGCTTTCGAGGTGACCGACGAATCCCGTTACACGCACGTCCGGCTGAACATGTACCCCGACGGCGGCATCGCGCGGCTACGCGTGCACGGTGAGGTCCGGCCGGATCTGTCCCTGTACGACGGGCTCAGCCTCGACCTGGCCGCCCTGGCGAACGGGGGCCGGGTCATCGCCTGCTCCAACGAGTTCTACTCGGCCCCCGACAACGTCCTCGCCCCCGGGCTGGCCCGCCACCAGGCGGAGGGCTGGGAGACCGCGCGGCGGCGCGAGGAGGGGAACGAGTGGCTGGTCATCCGGCTCGCCGCGCGCGGCATCATCAGGCTCGCCGAGATCGACACCACGAACCTGCTGTTCAACGCGCCCGGATGGGTGTCACTGACCGGGTACGACGGTGAGCGTGAGGTCGGGCTGCTGGCCAGGACGCGGTTGCAGCCCGACACCCCGCACCGGTTCCGCCTTGAGGGCGACGAGCCGGTCACGCGGGTGCGCGTCGACATCTACCCCGACGGCGGCCTGGCGAGGGTCCGGCTCCACGGCAACCTCGCCTGACCGGCCGCCGAGGTCACTGCCAGAGGACGACCGTCGCGCCGGGCGGGCGCTCGCTGTTGCCCGCCGGGCGCTGGAACCGGACGACTCCGTCCTTCGTGAGCTTGCGGACCTGCACCTTGAAGCCGAGCCCCTGTAACTCGTTGCGGGCGTCGTTGACGTTCTTCCCCACCACCGACGGGACGAGCTGGAACTCCTGGTCGTCCCGCGCCTCGTTGTCACCCTTGAACCAGTCCCAGAAGTCGGTCTGGCACCGGGCCACCGTGATCATGGCCTGTGCGCCCTGGTCGACCTCGGACTTGGCCTTCGGCGTCTGTGCGATCACCGTGCACGGCTCGGCGTCGTCGTCGACCTCGTTGACCTGCACCTGGAAGCCCTGGGTTTGGAGGTAGTTGGCCGCTTCGTCCTTGGGCATGCCGCCGACGTCGGGCATGACCAGCCCCGCGCTGACGTAGATGTTGACCTTCGAGCCTTCCTTGACCTTCTCGCCCACCTCGGGGGAGGTGCGGATCACCTTGCCGCGCTCGACCCCCTGGTTGGCCAGCCGGCTGACGCGATTGACGTCGAGCCCGGCCTTGGCGACCGCGGTGCGGGCCTCGGGCTCGGTCATGCCCTCGACGTTGGGCACCAGCACCCGCTTCGGCCCCAGCGAGGGCACCAGCGTGAGGACCGCGCCGCGCTCGAGCTCGACGTTCCGTCCCGGGTCGGTGCGGAGCACGAGGCCCTCGGCGATCTTCTCGTCGTTCTCGCCGGGGGCCGTCTTCACCTTGAAGCCACTGGTGGTGGCGGCCTTCTGGGCCACCGCCAGGTCCTTGCCGACGAGGTCGGGCACCGGTACGTACGTGGCCTGCGAGAAGTACCAGCCCGTCAGCGCCACCGCCACCACCATGACGACGGCGAGCGCGACCAGGAACCAGTTGGGCCGGAAACCGGCGCGCCGCGCGGGCACCTCCTCGCGCGGCTGGATCAACGTGTGGTTCGCCGCCGCCTGAGGCATCTGGAGCGGCGCGGTGCCGGGCCTGGAGCTCGGCGCGGAGTACGGCATGGAGTGCGCCCCGGACGTGCGCGTGTGCGCCGGCGGTGTCGTCGTACGGGGCAGCATGCGGTGCGCGTCCACGGCCGCCACCAGCATCGCGGTCGCGTCGGCGGGACGGTCGTCGGGGGAGCGCGCCGTGGCGTGCGTCACCAGCGTGTCGATCAGCGGCGGCACCTCCGGCACCACCGACGACGGCGGCGGCACGGTGTCATGGACGTGCCGGTAGGCCACCGACATCGGCGTCTCGCCGTCGTAGGGCTGCTGCCCGGTCACCAGCTCGAACAGCATGATGCCCGCCGCGTAGACGTCGCTCCGCACGTCGGCGCCGCCCGTCATGACCTGCTCGGGCGACATGTAGCCGATCGTGCCGATCATCACGCCGGTACGGGTCTGGTTCGTGGCCTCGATCGCCCGGGCCAGGCCGAAGTCGACCACCTTGACCCGGCCGTCGTCGGTGAGCAGCACGTTCTCGGGCTTGACGTCGCGGTGCACCATCCCGGCCTGATGGGCCGCGCCCAAGGCCGCGAGCACCGGTATCATGATCTCCAGCGCCTCGCGGGCGGGCAGCCTGCCCCGGTCGCGCAGGGTGTCGCGGAGCGTCTTGCCGGGGACGTACTCCATCGACAGATAGACCACGTCGGTGTCGGTGCCCTGGTCGAAGACGTGCACCACGTTGGGGTGGGAGAGGCTGGCCACAGACTTGGCCTCGCCGATGAATCGCCGCACGAACGCCGGGTCCTCGGCGAGCGAGCGATGCATGACCTTCAGCGCGACCGTGCGGTCAAGCCGGACGTCCAGCGCCAGGTAGACGGTCGCCATACCGCCCCGCGCGATCCGGGACTCGATGCGATAGCGCCCATCGAGCAGCCGGCCGACCAGGGGGTCCGCAGTCGTCGTGTCCACCCCGCTGAGTTTACGGGCGTTTTGCCACTGGCAAGGCCTGACCATCCGAAACTGATGCCGAGCCGTGCTCGATGGAATGCCCTCATTTTCCGCCTAATCCGGACATAAGGCACCGACGTCCCGCCACTCCCAGGCGGGCCTCGGCCTGCGGGCGGTTGGGTTTGCGGGCGTGGGGTTTGCGGGCGTGAGGTCTGCGGGCGTGAGGTCTGCGGGCGTGAGGTCTGCGGGCGCTGCCGGGTGTTCGAGCGGCTCCCCATCCGGACGGAAGACCGTGGCCCGGCCGGGCACCGTCGGGCGCCGGTCTGATGCTGCGGCCGCCGGGGGGCGCGCCGAGGTTCGGATGCGCAGTCCGAGCGGAAGACCGCCGACGAGGTGTTGGGTCTACGGGCCCGCGGTCTACGGGCCCGCGGTCTACGGGCCCGCGGTTTGTGGGTCGGCGGTTTGTGGGTCTGTGAGCCTGCGGGTCAGTGGTCCGGGCCCGGGGCTACGGGCCCGTTGGGGAGGAGGCCTCCGCGTAGCGGCGGCGGGGGATGCGGCCCGCCTGGTGGGCGAGCCGGCCCGCCTGGACCGCCGCTCTCATGGCCGTCGCCATCAGGTCCGGCCGCTGTGCCCGGGTGACGGCCGTGGCCAGGAGTACGGCGTCGCAACCGAGTTCCATGGCCAGGGCGGCGTCGCTGGCCGTACCGATGCCCGCGTCGAGGATCACCGGCACCGAGGCCGCCTCGACGATGAGCTCGATGTTGTGCGGGTTGCGGATGCCGAGGCCCGAGCCGATCGGCGCGCCGAGCGGCATCACCGCCGCACACCCCGCCAGCTCCAGGCGGCGCGCCAGCGCCGGGTCGTCACCGATGTACGGCAGCACCACGAACCCGTCGGCCACCAGCCGTTCGGCCGCGTCGAACGTCTCGATCGGATCCGGCAGCAGCGTCCGCTCGTCGGCGATGACCTCGAGCTTGACCCAGTTCGTGCCGAGCGCCTCCCTGGCCAGCCGGGCGGTCAGCACGGCGTCGCCGGCGGTGAAGCAGCCGGCGGTGTTGGGGAGGACCTTGATGCCGCGCTCGCGCAGTATGTCGAGCACCGAGCCGGGCGCACCGGGGTCGAGCCGCCGCATGGCGACGGTCGTCAGCTCGGTGCCGGACGCGACCAGCGCGTGGTCGAGCACCTCCAGCGACGGCGCGCCGCCGGTGCCCATGATGAGCCGGGAGGAGAACTTCTCCCCGGCGATCAGCAGATCATCCACCTTGCACCGCCGTCAGAACCTCCACGCGGTCGCTGTCGCCGAGCGCCGTCGTCTCCCAGGCGCTCCGCGTCACCACCTCGTCGTTCACGGCCACGGCCACGCCGGTCGTGGCCGCAGTCAGAGTGAGTACGGCCTGCGCCACGGTGGTGCCGTCGGGCACCTCATGCGCGGCCCCGTTGATGGTCACATTCATGAAATATCCCGATACCTCAGCGGCGAGCACAGCTCCGCCAGCTCGCCTTCCTCGCCCAGCACAATGGCCGCCGTGAGCGGGGCCAGCAGCACCCCGCCCCGGTGATGCCCGGTGGCCAGCACCAGTCCCGGTGTGCCACTGGGCCCGATGAGCGGCACGTTGTCCGGAGTGCCCGGCCGCAACCCCGCCTCCACGTCGGCCACCTCCAACTCGGTGACGCCCGGCACCAGCTCGCGGGCGTCCCGCAGCAGCTCGTACAGCCCGCCCGCCGTCACCCTCGTGTCGAACCCCAGCTCCTCCTGCGTCGCCCCGACCACCAGCTCCCCATCACCCCTCGGCACCAGGTAGACGGACGCCCCGTGCACCGTCCCGCGCACGCACCTGCCAAGCAGCGGCTGGGGGGAACGCAGCCGCATGATCTGCCCTTTGACCGGCCGCACCGGGACATCGACCAGCCCAGCACTCCACGCCCCGGCCGCCAGGATGACCCGCTCGCCCCGGATCTCGTCGGGCACGTTCGCCTGGGTGAGGCCGCCCACGGGTATGGCGGGCTCGCCGATCGGAGGCGCAGGTCGCATGGGGTCCTCGCCCGAGGGCTGGTGGGCATGGGGCGTGCGTCGGGCCGACTCCTGGTCCAGAGTGGGTGACCCGCTCCAAACGGGCGATCGGTCCGGGGTCGGTGGCCGGTCCGGGGGTGTGAGGCGTACGCCTACGACCTGGTTGCCGTCGCGGAGCAGGTCGCTCACGCGAGCCCGTACGAGCGGGACGTCCAGGCGCTCGAGGGCGGCCAGGAGTGCGGTGGTGACGCGGCGCGGGTCCACCCACGCGTCACTCCGGGCCAGCAGCCCGCCACGGACGGAGGGCGCCAGCATGGGCTCCAGGCGGCGGCACTCGCGCCCGGTCAGCCGTTCGACCGGTAGCCCCAACTTTTCCATGAACGCGGCCAGCTCCCCGAGCGCCGCCAGATCGTCGGCCCCGAACGCCACGGCGAGCGTCCCATCGACCCGGAAGTCCAGCCCGGCCCGCGCCGCGTCGCTGAGCCCACTCACGGCCTCCCCAGACCCGCTGCCGCCAGCCTTCGACCCGCCGGGCTCGCTGCCATCCGCCCCAGGCCTGTCGACACGGGCATCGGCGCCAAGTCCCGTCCCAGCCCCAAGTTCCGTACCAGCCGTACCAGCCCCAAGGCCCGTACCAGCGTCAAGGCCGGCGTCGGCGGCGAGTTCGGAGGCGAAGGACGGCCAGCGGCGCAGGCCGGCCAGGCCCAGCCGGAGCAGTGGTTCCTCCGTGTACGTGACCTCGCTCACCGGGGCCAGCATGCCGGCCGCCGCGTGCGAGGCCCCCGAGGCCGGAGCCGGGTCGACCACGGTGACCGAACGCCCGGAGCGGGCCAGGCGCCAGGCGATGGACAGCCCGACGATCCCGCCGCCTACGACGATGTCCATATCCGCTCCCTTCGCCGGCATGATCCGGATCAGGTGTCTTGCGGTCGAAGGCCCGGTGCAGCCTTCCTCTCAGCCCGGTAAACGGCCGGACTCCCGCGCGTCTTACGTCCCCAGCCTACGGCCTCGGCGCGACGATGCGGCACGGCCCCCGTTATGGTCTTGAGCGTGAATCATGTCGTGGTGGCAGGCGCCGGACTGGCGGGCGTACGTAGTGTCGAGGCGCTCCGCGCGAGAGGGTTCGACGGCAGGATCACCCTCATCGGGCAGGAACGGCACCGGCCCTACGACCGCCCGCCCCTGTCGAAGGCGGTCCTGTCCGGCAGCAGTGACTCCAGCTTCGTCGACGCCGACCTCGCGGTGCTGGAGGTGGACTTCTGGCCGGGCGTCTCGGCCAAGTCGCTGCGGCCGGGCGTCGTCGAGACCTCCGAGGGCGAGCTCGGCTATGACGGTCTGGTCATCGCCACCGGAGCCGATCCGATCACGCTGCCCGGCGACGGCCAGCAGCACGTGCTGCGCACCCTGGACGACGCTCTGGAGCTGCGCGCCCGGCTCGTCAAGGGCGCCCGCGTGGTGATCATCGGCGCCGGCTGGATCGGCGCCGAGGTGGCCACCGCCGCCCGCCGGGCCGGCTGCCAGGTGACCGTGATCGAGGCCGGCCCCACCCCGCTCGCCCAGGCGGTCGGGCCCGAGATCGGTGCCCGCACCCAGGGCTGGTACGAGGGCATCGACCTGCGGCTCGACACCCTGGTCGGCTCCGTGGACGAGGGCGGCGTCACCCTGGCCGACGGCGACTTCATCGAGGCGCACGTCGTCGTCACCGGCGTCGGGGTGCGCCCGACCGTCGGCTGGCTGGCGGGCTCCGGCATCGACCTGGACAACGGCGTCATCACCGACGAACACATGCGCACCTCCCTGCCGAACGTCGTGGCGGTGGGCGACTGCGCCGCCTGGTGGTCGCGCCGCTTCCAGACCCGGCTCAGGGTCGAGCACTGGGACGCCGCGCTCAACTCACCCGAGGTGGCCGCCGTCACGCTGCTGGGCGGGGATTCGGTGTACGACCCGGTGCCCTATTTCTGGTCCGAGCAGTTCGGCCACATGGTCCAGTACGCGGGCCACCACCCGGCCGGAGACCGCCTCCTCTACCGGGGCGAGCTCGAAGGCAAATGGTCGGCCTGCTGGCTCAATTCGGACGACACTCTCGCTGCGGTCCTCGCCGTGGATCGGCCACGGGATCTCGTACAGGGCCGCAGAATCATCGAAGGCGGCCACCGCGTAGACGCCGAACGCCTGGTAGATCCCGACGTCTCCCTACGGGATTGTGTTGTTTGAGCAAGCACGGCATGTGGTAGTTGTGGTTTCGTGACGCTTTCTGTTGCGCAGATCGACCGGGAGACCGACCAACTCGTCGCCGAGTGGCTCACTCTCCCCGAAGTGGCCGCGCGCCTCGACCTCTCCATGGGGCGGGCCAAGCAACTCCTCAAGGACCGCAAGCTGCTGGGTGTACGCCGGGGTGGTGGCGGGCCTCAAGTGCCCGCGGTGTTCCTTGACGGAAAGGACGTGATGAAGGGCCTGCCTGGCACCCTCTCGGTGCTGCGGGACTCCGGTTACGACGATGTCGAGTCGCTCCGGTGGCTCTTCACCCCCGACGACTCCCTGCCCGGCTCGCCTGTCGACGCCATCAAGGCCGGTCGTCATACCGAGGTCAAGCGGCGTGCCCAAGCCCTCGCTTTCTGACGCCCGCCTCTACCTCTGCACAGACGGCCGCCGCGAACGCGGTGATCTGGCGGACTTCCTCGACGCGGTGCTGGCCGCCGGCGTGGACATCGTCCAGCTGCGGGAGAAGGGGCTTGAGGCGCGCGAAGAGCTCGCGCTCCTCGAGGTCTTCCGCGACGCCTGCGACCGGCACGGCAGGCTGCTGGCGGTCAACGACCGGGCCGACATCGCCTACGCCGCCCGGCCCGACGTGCTCCACCTGGGGCAGGACGATCTTCCGGTGAAGGTCGCGCGAGAGATACTCGGCGACGACGTCTTCATCGGACGGTCCACCCACTCCACCGCCGAGGCGTCCGCCGCGGCCGTGGAGGAGGGCGTCGACTACTTCTGCTGCGGTCCCGTCTGGCCCACGCCGACCAAGCCGGGCCGCCACGCGCCGGGGCCGTCGCTGCTGCGGCACGCGGCGTCGCTCGGCGGCGGGCGGCCGTGGTTCGGGATCGGCGGGATCGATCTGGCCAACCTCGACGAGGTCAGGTCGTACGGGGTCGAACGGGTCGTGGTGGTACGCGCCATCACGGACGCCGACGATCCGGGCGCGGCGGCAGCGGAGTTCGCCAAGCGCCTGGCCAACTGATTCCGCGCGTCCTTCGTGCGGTCGCCGGGGTCAGGTGGTGCGTGAGGTGGCGGCCACCGCCAGGCTCGACAGGGCCGCGCGGGCCTCCGGCGTGATGGGCGCCTTGCCGAGGAACGTCAGTGCCTCGCCGAGGTAGTCGCCGATCATGTCCTCGCACTCCCGCAGCGCCCCCGTGCCCTCGATGATGCCCCGCAGCACGCTCACCCCGTGCTCGTCGAGCCCCGGGTCGCCGAGCAGGGCGCGCACGGTCTCGGCGTCGCCGGGCGAGGCCGCGGCCAGCGTCCTGGCGACCAGCATCGTCCGCTTGCCCTCGCGCAGGTCGTCGCCCGCCGGCTTGCCGGTCTGCGCCGGGTCGCCGAACACGCCCAGGATGTCGTCACGCAGCTGGAACGCGATGCCGACGCGCCGGCCGTACTCCATGCAGAGCTCGTCCATCCACGGCGCCAGCCTGCCGGCGGCGAGCACCAGGCCGAGGCGGAGCGGTTGTTCGACGGAGTATTTGCCGCTCTTGAAGAGGGCGACGCGCAGGGCGGACTCGAAGGTGTTCTCGCCGTGCGCCTGCTCCAGCAGGTCGAGGTATTGGCCGCACATCAGCTCGGTACGCATGTGGTCGTGCACCGGCTGCGCCGCCGCGAGCGACTCGGGCGGCAGGCCGCTGCTGCGCCACATCTCGCCGGACCAGATCAGCAGCAGGTTGCCCAGCAGGATCGCCGCGCCCTCGCCGAACTGCTCCGCCGAGCCGTGCCAGCCCGACTTCTCGTGGATCGCCTGGAAGCGGCGGTGCGCCGATGGCATACCCCTGCGCAGGTCGCTCCGGTCCATCACGTCGTCGTGCACCAGGGCGCTGGCCTGGAGCAGCTCCAGCGATGCGGCGGCGGTGAAGATCTCGGGCACGTCGGTGCCGCCCGCGCCACGCCAGCCCCAGTAGCAGAAGGCCGGGCGCAGCCGCTTGCCGCCGGACAGCAGGTCGTCGGCGGCCGCGCGGAGTGGTTCGAGTTCGGTGTCGCCGGGGGCGGGCAGCTGCCGTTCGACGAACTTCCGCAGCGCGGCGTCCACCTCGGTACGCAGGGCGTCCAGGCTCGCGGCGTCAGTGGTCATAGCACTGAGACTAGTGGTCAGGCAGCGAAGGCGGATCTCCAGGGACGGGGCATGTGGCGGTAGCCTGGTTCCCATGGCGCTTGGTCGACCCTCCATCCTGCCCGATCGTGTCCCCACCGTCCGCGAGCTACTCGCCTCCGGTGCACGGTCGTTCTCCTTCGAGTTCTTCCCGCCGAAGACCGATGAGGGGGAGCGGCAGCTGTGGCGGGCGATCAGGGAGCTGGAGTCGCTGCGGCCGACGTTCGTGTCCGTGACGTACGGGGCGGGCGGCTCCAGCCGTGACCGCACGGTCGACATCGTCGAACGGCTGGCCCACGACACCACGCTCACTCCTGTGGCGCATTTCACCGCCGTCAACCACTCGATCCGCGAGCTGCGCCACCTGATCGGCCGCTTCGCGGACGCGGGGGTGCGCAACATCCTCGCCGTGCGGGGCGACCCTCCGGGTGACCCGACGGGGGAGTGGGTGCAGCATCCTGAGGGCGTCCTCTACGCCGAGGAGCTCGTGCGGCTGATCCGGCAGGTGGGCGACTTCTGCGTGGGCGTGGCGGCGTTCCCGTACAAACACCCGCGTTCGCCGTCGATCGAGTCCGACACCGACTTCTTCGTCCGTAAGTGCCGGGCGGGGGCCGACTACGCGATCACCCAGATGTTCTTCCAGGCGGACGACTACCTGCGGCTACGCGACCGGGTGGCGGCGCAGGGCTGCGACACGCCGATCATCCCGTGCATCATGCCGGTCACGCAGATGAGCACGATCGCCAGGTCGGAGCAGCTGTCGGGGGCGCCGTTCCCGCCCGAGCTGGCGGCCCGCTTCGAGCAGGTGGCCGACGACCCGGCGGCCGTGCGGCGGCTGGGCATCGATCACGGGGTGGAGCTCTGCCAGCGGCTGCTCAATGAGGGCGCGCCGGGCATCCACTTCATCACCTTCAACCGGTCGAGCGCGACGCGAGAGGTGTTCGAGCGGCTGTCGGTGGTGGAGGCGCTGTCCGCGTGATGCGCGTTCAACGGAAAAGCAGTTTCTTGTACGGCTAAGCCCGGTGGGCCCCAACCGCCGACCGTGGCTGGGGCCTGTCCAGGGGAACGGTTACGAGGTTCCCCAGCTTGCCGCCGTGACGTGCGCCTTGTTGACCGTCTACGTGGTCTGCGCGCTGACCCGGGTCAGTCGATCCGCTGGCAGATCTCCACCGGCAGCTGAGGAGACCACGTCTTGGTGGCCTCGTCGTACGCGCGGGCGTACCCGTTCTTGAACCCGGAGCAGGGAGCGGCGATCGTCGTCTCCACATAGATGGCCCCGCCGGGGGTGATGGGGTGCGGCCGGGCGATCTCCCACTTGGCGAACGCCACCCGGCCGGTGGTGAACTTGACGGCCAGGTAGACGCGGCGGTTGACGGTGAAATTGCCGCCGGCGACCTTGAGGTGGCCGTTGAAGGTGTACGTGAACAGGAAGGGCTGGGCCTGCCGGAGACCCTCGAAGGTCGCGCTGGTGATGCCCGCGGTGGAGGTGGTCGACGCGTTCGCGGCGGCGCTGAGGGCGGGGACGCCCAGGGCGAGGAGGCCGGCGGTGGCGGTGACTCCGAGCAGGCTGCGGATGGTGCGGTTCATCGGGATCTCCTATGTGATGGCGTGAACCGTGCGGGCCCGTTGAAGGCTTGCGTCACCATTGATGCGCAGGTCGCCTGTAGCGTGCTTACAGCGGGCTTACGTCCGCATGCAGACCGCTGTCGGTTGCCTGAACGTGATGGCCTAGCCGAAGTACTGCCAGATGCTGAACCTGCGCACGTAGAGGGGGATGGCGTCCCGGCCGAGCACCCGGGTCCTGCTGATGCGGGTCTTCTTGTTGATCGTGACCTTGACGCACTTCAGGAGCGCCTTGTGCCACCCCGGCAGGGCGTAGTACGAGATGGACACGCCGCGGTGCCCCAGGCCCCGGTCGGAGAATCCCATCCCCACCTCCCGGTAGATACGTCTCGACCCCTTCAACTGGAACGCGGTGGAGCCGATGATCGCGTGATTGGCCTTCTTGGGGCAGTGCACGAATATCCGGACATGGCTGGCCTGGCGAGGGTTCCCAGGGAGGATACGGAGCCACGCGACCTTCTTCAGCGCCTTGGGAATGGGGCCCTTGCCGTCGTCTGAGGAGGACGGCGACGTCGTAACTCCGGCTGTAGCGGTGAGTGGGGCGCCTGGGCTCATCATGAGGGTGGCGGCCAGGCCGATCTGTGCGACGAGACGCATGTGTTCCTCCTGCCGGACGCCCGGGCGGCGGCATACTCGCCGAGTGGCGTGTCACGGGTGTCGGTGAAGGGGGAGTGGCCTCGAGTATCCCGCCTGACCAGGCTGATCAGCTCGATTATGTCGATCGTGTCGCGGACGGGAGGGAGCCGCGCTGGTACGTTCCGCTGTTCTTGGATAGCCCGAGGATCAGGTCAGGGGGAGGCGTCGGCCCAAGATCGCGTACTGCTCGTAACCGCCGGGGAACAGGAACGGGCTCAGCAGGTCGGTGAAGCCCATGCTGGCGTACAGGTGGCGGGCCATGGTGGGGCGGTCGTGCGTGGACAGGACCGCCGAACGTTCGGGGCGGCCCGCGCACAGGGTGGTGATCATGGCCCGGCCGATGCCCTTGCCCTGGTAGTCGGGGTGCATGTGGATCTCGGCCAGTTCGAACGCGTTGCCCAGCCAGGCTTCGGCCGCCTCCCTGCCCGCGCGGCTCTCCAGCGCGCGGAACACGACGTCGTGCCACCACTGGCCCGGGGCGCCCCGGAAACCGTAGGCGAAGCCGACGATCTTCGGGCTGGACGCGTCGCCGGGGTGTCGCGTTCCAGCGTTCGGGTCTGCGCCCATCCCGTTGCTCGGCGAGGTGCCCGGCGCCGAGGCCGTGAACCACCGCCTGCGCTCACTCAGCGTCGGAACCCCGGCCCCGGGAACCTCGGCGAAGGCCGAAGGCGCGTCCGGAGTCTCCGGGCCGCCACGCAATTCAGCGAAGTAGCACTGGAAGTAGGGATATGTGCCGTGATTTCGCATGATGGCCTTGCGGCCGGTGATCTGGTCCGTGGGCGGGCGCATGGCGGCGGTATAGATGTCGATCACCGTGTCCAGACGTTCGGTGAACTCCGCCTGGCCCGCCCCGCGAAACTCGATCACGCGTCGCACACTACTCGACGTCGACGGGCGTACCACCGGTGATACGCACCAGCTCATCGAATGTGGTGGGAAAGACAGTGAGCGGGTGCCCGCCCGCGGCCCATACGACCTCGTGCTTGCTCAGCCAGTTGTCCACCAGCGTCCGCACCGGGGCCGGATGCCCCACGGGCGCGACGCCGCCGATCGGCTGGCCCGTCGCGGCCCTGACGAACTCCGGTGTCGCCCGCCGTACCTTCAGAACCCCCGCCGTGCGGGCGATCAACTCGACGTCGACGCGGTGCGCACCGCTGGTCAGCACGAGGAGCGGCGCGCCGTCCGCATCGAAGATGAGGCTGTTGGCGATGGCGCCGACCTCGCAGCCGACCTGCGCGGCGGCGGTGGCCGCAGTGGGAGCTTTCTCCGGCAGGACGATGATCTCTCCCTCGGCGCCCAGCGCGCGGAGGGCGGTTTCCACCAGAACGGCGTTAGCCGGCAACTTCTCAGACATGGGCACACTCTAAACAGATTGACCATTGCATTACCTGGACATGGTGGTGGTGTAGGGTCCTTTGATTCGAATGTTCATGGTATGAGAGGTGGTACGGGGTGGGGGACCGACGGCTGCCCGGCGTGGCTGCTCTCTTGACGGTTGGTGCAGTACTCCTGACGGGGTGCGGTACATCCGCGACCCAGGTGCGGCTGGCCGCCGCGCCCGCCATCACTTCCATCACGCCAACGCCCACTGCGGCAACGCCCACGGCGACGGCTCCCGCGGCGGCCGCCACAGCGGGACCGAGTGCCATCGCCGCGCCGAAGCGGACGCTCAAGCTGGGCGCCAAGGGCGAAGCGGTCATGTGGCTGCAGAACCGGCTCAGAGGGCTCGGTTACCGCCCGGGCAAGGCCGACGGCCGCTACGGCGGTTCGACGCTGACGGCCGTGTGGGCGTTCCAGAAGGTCAACGGCATCAGGCCGACCAGCACGATCGCCAAGCGCACGTGGACCGCGCTGGAGAACCCCAGGACCCCCAAGGTCCTGGTCAAGAACGGCCAGCCGACCCGCGCCGAGGTCAACCTGACCAAGCAGATCATGGTCCTGTACGTCGGCGGCGAGGTGAAGCTGATCACCCACATCTCCTCCGGCAGCGGCGTCCCCTACTGCGAGACGGCGACGTGGCAGGGCAAGAAGCAGCGCTTCTGCGGCTCGGCCAGCACGCCCACGGGCGACTTCAAGACGACGTGGCGCGCGAAGGGCTGGCACCGGTCGTACCTGGGGCAGCTGTACAACCCGATCTTCTTCAACGGCGGCATCGCCTTCCACGGCGCGCTGTCGGTGCCGCTGTACCCGGCGTCTCACGGGTGCGTGCGGATGCCGATGAACGTGGCGGTCGAACTGCCTGGACTGCTGGGCAAGGGCGTACCGGTGCACGTGCGACGCTAGCTGCGCCGGCGATAGGTCCGTGAGCTTCGGGAAGTTATCGTCCTGGAGTTCGCGGACCTTTTGGCATCCTGGGTGCTGCAGATGATCGCTGGGCAACTCCCGAAAAGTTCCGTCACGGAGCGTGTTCCCACTAACCGTGAGCGTATCGACGGACCGCTTCGAAAGGAGTCGATCGCTGATGAACATGGACCGGTTGCCGGCCATCTACCGGCGCACCCACGGCATCCGCTACTTCCACGGCTGCTACAGCCTGGGCGACGATCAGCTGTGGGGCATCACCCGCACCCGCAAAGGCGCCGACCACAGTGCTGGCCGCCCAACGGCGCGAACGCGCCCGAATCCCCAGCGAGAAACAACGCCGCTGGGGACGGCCCACCACCACCCGAGCCGCTTGATCAACCAACCCGGTGAACGCTCGTGGTCACCGCACTAGCCTTGCCGCATGACCATGGAAGACCGACTCGCCACTATCGATGGTCTACTGGCCCGCCCTTTTCCGATAGAAGAAGAACGAGCGGCGCCGGCCAGCGAGACGTGGGAGGGGTATCGCTCCAGTGGACAGCGCAGCCACTTGTGCTTCTTGATGGCCAGCCAGGACTTTTGGGACGACCGCAGCGAGGATGTCGTCCAGGCGGCGGAGGAAGAGATCGCCGCCGCCCTCGAGGCGCTGGTGACCGCACTGACGTCGCGCTGGGGACGGCCCGAAGTAGTCGATCTGTGGCGTGACCTGGGGGGTGATAGCCCGCCAGTGCCTGAGCCGATGAACGAGCTCAGCCAGTTCAGCGGCAGGATGTCCGTCTGGCATCCGGGCGCCGGCCGATGGGTTGCACTCGCGGTCGGTCAGGCTGATCCGGAGTTCCCGATCCTGTTACTCGCCGCCATTGGTGAAACGCCGCTTCTCTAGGTGCGCCCTTGACGGCGATCATCGGCAGCGAAGCGTGCCGCCAGCTCGTTTCAACGATCCCGGCTGCCCGCAGCCTCACCAACATATGCAATCCCGAGTGCAAACCGGGCACAGGAGACGGATCAGACTGTGCACCCGCGGAGACCGAGGCATGTGATCCCTCGTTCTGCGACCCCGACTCCTGAGGATCCATCAGTGACCTGGCATGAACACGCCGCTCGGCTCGCCGCCAGCGTGACTCCGCGTGGGTCACGGTGGCGCGAGCCCGTCACGACCACTCCCCGCCACCTGTTCGTTCCCCGGTGGTGGGACACCCCAGTCGGCGTCTCGTTCGGCCACTGGGAACTGCGCGACGGGCTCGCTGACGAGCAGGAGTGGATGACGGCGGGCTACCGTGATGAGAGTCTGATCACGCAGGTGGCGGGCGTGCACGCCGATCATGCCGCCCCCGGACAGGTCCTCACCGGGCGGCCGACCTCCAGTTCCACACTGCCTGGTCTGGTTGTTCGTATGTTGCGCCACGGGGAGATCTACGACGGCGCGGACGTGCTCGACCTGGCTACAGGCTCGGGCTACAGTGCCGCGCTGCTGTCTCGGTTGCTGGGCGATGCGCACGTCACCAGCATTGACGTAGACCCGTATTTGACGGAGGCCGCCGCCGAGCGGCTCGACCGCGTCGGTCTGCACCCCAAGGTCGTCACCTGTGATGGGAACGGCCCGCTGCCCGGCCGGTACGACCGGATCGTGTCGATGGTCGCGGTGCGGCCGATACCCGTGAGTTGGCTGGAAGCCCTGCGCCCCGGAGGGCGGTTGGTCACGTGCATCGCCAACACCTCGCTGATCGTTACGGCGAACAAGACCGACGACGGTTGGGCACACGGGCAGATCGAACGTGATTGGGCGATGTTCATGCCCACCCGTTCGGGCAGCGGAGCATACGTGTCGCGGCTTACCGACATGTACGAGGCGATCCGCGACCAGTCCGGCGAGGATGTCCGGCAGGGGCGGTATCCCGTCGTCGACGCTGGAGCCGGGTGGGAGTTGCGGTCAATGCTGGAGGTCACGGCACCGGGGATCGAGGACCGCTACGAAGAGGATGAGGACGGTCGTCGGACGGCCTGGCTCCTGCACGAAGACGGGTCGTGGGCTCGGGCCAGTGCGCAGGGGACGGACTGTCCGACCGTGCACCAGGCGGGACCTCGCAGGTTGTGGGACATCTTCGACGATCTCCGTTTCCATTGGCTGGCCAGCGGGTCACTGCCGTTGTACGGCGCTCGCGTCTCCATTACGCCCAAGGGGGTCATTCGCGTATGGCGGGGCACCTGGAAGGGCGTTATCCGCTGACTGTCCCCATCGAAGCTCCGGCATCGATGGCGTTCAAGGCGACCACATCCCCAGGGTGGCCGGACGCGGTGTGCGCCACAGCGGGGACCGGACGCCTTCCTGGACGGTGTGCGGGGCGGGCAGTTCGATTCGTCCATCATGCTTGAGGAGCTGAGGGGCGTTCCGAGCCCGGGGTGATCAACCCCGTCTCGTATGCGAGGACGACCGCCTGAACCCGGTCCCTGAGGCCGAGTTTGGACAGGATGCGCGCCACGTGGGTCTTGATCGTCGTCGGGCTGAGGCTCAGCCGTCCGGCGAGTTCGGCGTTGCTCAGCCCGGTGGCGAGCAGGCGCAGCACCTCCAGCTCCCGGGGTGTCAGCTCCGACAGGTCGCGGTGGACGGCCGCCCTGGCCTCGTCACGGCGGGCGAACCGTTCGACCAGGCGGCGGGTGATCGTCGGGGCGAGCAGGGCGTCGCCCGCGCGGACCAGGCGTACCGCGGCCACCAGGTGTTCGGGCGTGACGTCCTTGAGCAGGAACGCGCTGGCCCCCATGGTGAGCGCGGCGTAGACATAGTGATCGAGGTCGTAGGTGGTCAGGATGAGGACGCGGGTCTCGTCCGCGGCGCCTGCCATGATCTGCCGGGTGGCTTCGAGGCCGTCCATCTCCGGCATCCGGATGTCCATGAGGACGACGTCGGGCCGGGTGCGCCAGACGGCGGCGACGGCTTCGGCGCCGTTGGCCGCTTCGGCCGCCACCTCGATGCCGTCGGCGGCGAGGATCATCCCGAACCCGCTGCGTACCAGCGCCTGGTCGTCGGCGATGACCACGCGCAGTGGCCTGTTCACGTCCATGGAACCCTCGCCTTGATCTGGTAGCCGCCGCCGTCCCTTGGTCCCGCCCGCAGGGTGCCGCCGTAGAGCGCGAGCCGCTCCCGTAGCCCGATCAAACCCCTGCCCTGGCCGTCTCCGGCCACCATCGCCTGCCTGCCGCTGGTGTCGGTGGCATCGATCGCCTGTCGGCCGCCGGGGTCGGGGACGTCGATCGGCTGCCCGCTGCCGGGGTTGGGGACGTCGATCGGCTGCCCGCCGCCGGTGTCGGTGATCTCGATCTCCAGCCAGTCGCCGCTGTGGCCGATCGTGACGGACGCCGTCGCGCCGGCCGCGTGCTTGATCGTGTTGGTCAAGGCCTCCTGTACGACGCGGTAAACGGCCAAATCCACCCCCGGCGGCAGCGGGCCGGGCGGTGGAGCGACCTCGACGCTGACCGGAACTCCGGCCGCGCGAACCCGTTTGATCAAGGAGTCCAGCTGGTCGAGTCCCGGTTGGGGTTCGAGCCCGTCCGCGCCCGCCCGCGTGCTTTCCGGACCGGCGAGCAGGCCCATGACGTGGCGGAGTTCGGCCATGGCGGCCCGGCCGCCGGCTTCGACCGCCAGCATGGCCTGCTTCGACTGGGCCGGGGCCGTGTCCATCACCTTGCGTGCCGCTCCGGCCTGGATCACCATCACGTTCACATTGTGGGTGACGACGTCGTGGAGTTCGGCGGCGATCCGGGAGCGCTCCACCTCGACGGCCCTGCGCATGGCCTCCTCCTGAGCCTGCTGGAGCGCGGCGAACCGGCGACGGCCGGCGTCGAGCCGCTGCCTCCAGAACCGGCCGGAACTCGCGGCGACTCCGGCGCTCAGCAGCACCACGAACGGCCCCAGCCAGCTCGGCAACGGCGGTACGGAATCCTGGAAGGCCGCGCCGGCCAGGACGGTCGCGAGGACGAGACCGCCCATCGCCAGCGCCCGGTGCCGGCTGTGGGCCACGGCGCCATATGCGGCGATGGCGAACGTCAGCACGGTGATCCAGGTCGCGTCGTCATGGGTGGCCAACGCCGCGCCCAGCACCACCCAGAAGGTGACCAGCGGATAGAGCCGCCGCACCGCCAGCGGCAACGCGGTCAGCACCACCAGGAACGGAAGCGGGCCCGAACCTGCCGGGTCGGCGCCCGAACCTGCCGGGTCGTTCGCAGAGCCTGCTGGGGCGTCGGCGGCGGGATTGTCCGGCCGTATCGGACTGTCAGGCCGGACAGCGCTGCTCCGTGGCTGCGGAGCGGGCCGCAGCCGCAAGGGCGCTGTCAGGGAGGGTGGCTGCCCTTCGACGCGATGGAGACCACCGTCTGGCGTGCTGACCGTGGTCGCGGCCACCGCGACCACCGTCAGGACGATCGCGAGCAGCAGGTCGGCGAGGAGGGACCGGCGCGAGGGCCGGGCGGGCTTCTGCTCGGGGCGCAGCACATCCAGCCCGAGCTGCCACCATCCGCGTCGTTCGCTCACTGTCACGGATGCATTGTCCCGACCGCACGGTACGTCCCGCGTCAGCCTCGGTGACCGGGCCCGACGTCCTCCAGGAGTACATCTCAGGGATGACCCGGCCGGCGGTCGTCCTCAAGAAGGGGCCGATATCGGCAGGACAGCCGACGCGGGCGAATCTCCTGCGCGCATAGCTTGCTTGCTGCCATCGGCCGCCCGTGGAGACTCCATCGAGGCGGCCGCTCCGATCAGAAAGGACAACAGTTCATGGGTTATGCGCGGAAAACAGGGCATCGGGGCGTCACCGCCGTCGCGGCTCTGCTCGCCTTCGTGGGCGCCACCTCCTGCGCCCCCGCGTCCGCGGCCGGCCCGCTCCGATCCGACGGGCCCTCGCGTACGCCGTCCGCCGCCTCTGCCAGGCTCGCCTCCGCTGGGCCCTCGCGCACGCCGTCGTCCGCCTCCAGCCGGCCCGCCTCCGCCGGTCTGGCGTCCCTCCGCGGCGGCGCGCCGTACCTCCCCAAACCGACCGGATCCCAGCCGGTCGGCACCACGTCCCTGTACCTCAAGGACACCTCCCGCGCCGACCCCTGGGTGCCCAGCGTGAAGGCGAGGGAACTCATGATCTCCCTGTGGTACCCGGCGAGATCCCGTGGCGGGAAGACAGCCCCGTACATGACTCCCAAGGAATCAGAACTTCTCATGAAGGACGGGGGGATAACCGATCTGCCGCCCGACCTGCTCAGCAAGACGCGAACCAACGCGACCATCGACGCGAAACCGGCGGGTCATCGGCGCGGACTGCCGCTGGTGGTGCTCTCCACCGGCTTCACCGAGCCCCGGAGCTCGCTCACCGCACTGGCCGAGGACCTGGCGAGCAGAGGGTTCGCGGTGGTCTCCATCGGCCACACGTACGAGACCGCGACGAGTTTCCCCGGCGGACGGATCACCACCTGTGTGGCATGCCAGGTCAAGAAGAAGGACCAGACCTTCTGGGACAAGGTTGGGGCGACCAGGGCGGCCGACGTCTCCTTCGTGCTGGACGAGCTGACGCGCGCACACTCCACATGGAAGATCGACCCAGCCAGGATCGCGATGGCCGGTCACTCGGCGGGCGGCGCGAGCGCTGTGGGGGCCATGCTCAAGGACTCGAGGGTACGCGCGGGGATCGACATCGACGGCACCGCGTTCGTCCCGGTTCCGGAGAGCGGGTTGGCGCGGCCGTTCCTCTTCCTGGGCACGCAGGCGAAACACAGCCCGGGCGGAGACGTCACGTGGGACGCCGCCTGGAAGAACCTGGCGGGGTGGAAGCGCTGGCTCGTGGTGGCGGGGGCGGAGCACGTCTCGTTCACCGACATCGCCGTGCTGGGCGAACAGATCGGCATCTACCGGAACACCGCCCTGCCCCCTGCCCGTTCCATGGAGATCACCCGCACATACGTGGCGGCGTTCTTCGACCTGCACCTGCGCGCGAAGCCGCAGCCGCTGCTCAACGGGCCGTCATCACGTTTCCCCGCGGTCAAGCTGTGTGACGTCGAGCAGAAGACGTGCGCTTAGCCCCCTAACCGACCCCTCCGCGCCCCCTAAATATCCCGAATTCGCTGGCCGAAATCACCTCAGGCGTCCTGTCATGGAAGTCGCCGAGGGGAACGAGGGGTGCTGTGCCATGCGGAGACGCCTGCGTGCCGGAGTGGCGCTGGTCGCCGGACTCGTGGTGAGCCTGACGGCGCCGTCCGTCGCGGCACAGTCGCGGCAGGCCACGGAGCAGTACGTCCCGGGGCTCCGGCAGCCGGTCGAGCTGCTGGTGGACCAGTGGGGTGTGCCGCACATCTACGCCCAGAACACCGACGACCTCTTCCTCGCCCAGGGATTCAACGCCGCCAGGGACCGGCTGTTCCAGATCGACCTCTGGCGGCGGCGCGGACTGGGCGAATTGTCAGCGGTGTTCGGCTCCGCCTACGTGGAGCAGGACAGAGCGACGAGGATGTTCCTGTACCGCGGAGACATGGACCGGGAATGGTCGAGCTACGGCCCCGGAGCGAAACAGGCCGCGACCCGTTTCACCGACGGCATCAACGCCTACGTACGGTGGCTCGCGGCGAATCCGGAGAGCATGCCGCCCGAGTTCCAGCAGCTCGAGTACGCGCCCGCGCTCTGGCGGCCGGAGGACGTGGTGCGGATCAGAAGCCACGGCATCTCCAAGAACGTCTTCAGCGAGGTCCTCCGATCGCTCCTCGTCTGCGCGGGGGGCATCAAGGCCGCCGGATCCCTGTGGCAGCTGGAACCCGCATGGACCGTAGCCCTGCCCAAGGGACTCGACCCCTGCGCCGTGCCCGTGGACGTGCTGCGGACGTACGACCTGGCCACGCGGGGGGTGGTCGTCCAAAACGGCACGTTACGCCAAGCCCCCGCCGACCCCGCGGGCACTGAAGGCAGCAACGCCTGGGCGATCTCGCCGGGCCGGTCCACCACGGGCCGCCCGATCCTGGCCAGCGACCCGCACCGGTCGCTGACCGCGCCCTCGCTGCGCTACCTGGCCCATCTGTCGGCCCCCGGGCTCGACGTCATCGGGGCCGGTGAACCCGCGCTTCCGGGAATCTCGATCGGGCACAACGGCACCGTCGCGTTCGGCCTGACCATCTTCGGCACCGACCAGGAGGACCTCTACGTCTACCAGCTCGACCCCGACGACCCGGGCAGGTACCGGTACGGCGACGGCTGGGAGCGCTTCAGGACGACGACCGAGCAGGTGCCCGTCGCGGGCGGCGCGCCGGTCGAGGTGGAGCTGCCCTTCACCAGGCACGGCCCCGTGCTCAAGATCGACCGGCAGCGCAACCTCGCGTACGCCCTGCGCACCACCTGGCTGGAGCCCGGCACGTCGCCCTATTTCGGCAGCCTGACGTACATGGGCGCCCGCGACTTCACGCAGTTCGCCGCGGCCATGAGCACCTGGGGCGGGCCACCCGAGAACCAGGTTTACGCCGATAAATCGGGCAATATTGGTTGGGTGCCGGGCGGCCTCACTCCCAAGCGCACCGGCTACGACGGCCTGTTGCCCGTCCCGGGCGACGGCCGCTACGAATGGGACGGTTTCTACGACGGCGCCCGCCTGCCCCGCTCCTACAATCCGCGCCGGGGCCTGGTCACCTCGGCGAACGAGTTCGACCTGCCCGCGAACCACCCCGTGCAGGTGGGGTACGAGTGGGATCCGCCCTACCGCAAACAGCGGATCGACGAGGTGCTCGCGTCGAGCCCGCGCAGTTCGGTCGCGAACTCGATCCGCCTCCAGGCCGACAAGGTGTCCAAGCCCGCCCAGCGGATCGTACGCGTGCTCGCCGGTCTGACGAGCACGGATCCGGACACCGCGCGGGCGCTGGAGCTGCTCCGGTCCTACGACGGGGCGGCGGAGGCGGACTCGCCGGCGGCGGCCCTGTTCGAGTCGTGGTTCTCGCGGCAGCTCGTGCCGGCCTTCCGCCGCGCGGTGCTGCCGCCGGCGGTGGCGGACTTCATCCCGGTCACCGATGCCCGCCTGCTGGTCGACGCGCTGGAGAACCCGGAACGCTGGTTCGGCTCCGGAGGGAAGGCCGCGCGGGACGACCTGCTGGCCACGACCCTGGCCGCCGCCTACCGCGAGGTCGCCGGGCGGCTCGGTGCCGACCCGCGAGTGTGGAAGTGGGGCGCGCTGCAGTACACCGAGTTCGCCGGTCCTGTCGGCGCGAACGTGGGTCCCTTCCCCCGGGGCGGCTCGGCGTACACGGTGGACGCCTCCACCTACGACTCGGCCACGTACCGGCAGTCGTCCGGAGCGTCGTTCAAGATGGTGCTCGACGTCGGTCAGTGGGACAACTCCCGCGCGGTCAACGCTCCCGGCCAGTCCGGCGATCCGCGGAGCCCGCACTACCGGGACCTGGCCGAACGCTGGAGGTCAGGCGAGTACTTCCCGCTGCTGTACAGCCGCGCCCAGGTGGACCGGTACGCCGCGATCAGGATCACGCTGCGGCCGGGTGGACCCGCGCGCTAGCTTCGCGTGTCATGGCGTTCAATCACAATGATCACTATCATCCGCTGCTGCTCAAGCAGATCCCGGAAGGGGCCGGTACCGCCCTGGACGTCGGCTGTGGGACCGGCCGGTTCGCTCGTCTCCTGGCCGGGCGGGGGCTCGAAGTGGACGCGATCGATTCGTCCCCGGAAGCCATCGAGATGGCCCGCTCGCTCCCGGGATCCGTACGGTACGAGCAGGCCGACATCGCCCTGGCCGAGCTGCCGAGCGGCCGGTACGACTTCGTCTCGTGTCTGGCGAGCATCCACCATGTGCCGTTCGAGACGGTGAGCCTGTTGCGTGGCTCGCTCGCTCCCGGTGGGGTGCTGGCGATCCTCGGCTGCTACCGGGAGAGCACACCGGCGGATTACGCGACGAGCCTGTGCGCGGTGCCGGTGAACGCGGTCGCGCGCCTGCTGTCGAGGACCGGTGCGAAAGAGGAGGAGATGGTGGTCGCCAAGGCGATGATGACCTTGCCGGAGATCAAGGCGGAGGCGGCGACGCTGCTTCCCGGAGCCTCGATCCGCCGCCTCCTGTTCTGGCGCTACCTGCTGGTTTACCGGGCGTGAGAGCCCGCCAGAGGGCCTCGGGTATGGGATGGTCCAGGGCGGTGAGGTTGGTGGTGATCTGGGCTGGTTCGTGGGCGCCCACCAGGATGGAGTGGACCGCCGGGTGCTGGAGGGGGAACTGCAGGGCCGCGGCCGTCAGCGGGACGTCATGGTCCTGGCACGCCGCGGCGATCCGCTGGACCTCCGGTGAAGCAGAGTCCGGGGGCGGGCTGGTCAGGTGGCCGCGATGCAGGAGGCTGGCCGCGACGACCGGGATGGCCCGCTCCTGGCACAGGGGTAACAGCTCCTCGAACGCCGACCGGCGCAGCAGCGTGCACTGGTTGGCGGCGAGCAGGAGGTCGGGGTCGGCGTGCTTGACGAAGTCGACGAGCATCCGCGACTGGTTCATGCCGACGCCGATCGCCCGCACCACGCCCTGGGCGCGCAGGTCCGCCAGGGCGGGGTACGCCTCGTCCAGAGCCTGCGGCCAGTGGTGGTCGGGGTCGTGGATGAGCAGGATGTCGATCCGGTCCAGGCCGAGGCGGTCCAGGGAGTCCGAGACGCTGCGCAGGACGCCGTCGCGGGTGAAGTCCCACTCGACATGGTGGTCGTCGGGGACCGCGAAGATGCTCGCCTCACGCGACCCGCTGGAGCCGGGCTTCACCAGCCGGCCGACCTTGGTCGACAGGAGGTAGTCCGACCGGGGGCGGGAGCGCAGGGCCCGGCCCAGGCGCCGCTCCGCCAGGCCGAGGCCGTAGAAGGGGGCGGTGTCGAAGTAGCGGATCCCGGCCGCCCAGGCCGTGTCGATCACGGCCTGGGCCTGGGCGTCGGAGATGGGCTGGAGGTAGTTGCCCAGGGGTCCGCCGCCCAGGCCCACCCTGGGGAGGGCGAGTGAGGGAGTCACCGTGTGCCGCTACGCATCGACACCTGCTTCCTTGATGGCCCGGTCGATCTGGGCCAGTTCGTCAGTGGTGAAGTCGAGCCGGTCGACGGCCGCGACGTTCGCCGCGAGCTGCTCGGGGCTCGACGCGCCCACCAGCACCGACGTGATGCGCGGGTCCCGCAGCGCCCACGCCAGCGCCAGCTGGGCCACCGTCTGCCCGCGGGCCGAGGCGAGCTCGCCCAGCGCGCGGACGAACGTCAGCACCTCGGGCGTGACCCGGTCGGCCGTGAGGAAACGGCCCTCGGCCGCCCGCGAGTCGGCCGGGATGCCGTTCAGGTAGCGGTCGGTGAGCAGGCCCTGGGCCAGCGGCGAGTACACCACGCAGCCCATGCCCTCGCGCTCCAGCACGCCCAGCAGCGACTCCTCGATGCCGCGCCTGATCATCGAGTACACCGGCTGGTGCACCACCAGCGGGGTGCCCAGGTCACGGGCCAGCCGGGCGGCCTCCGCCGTACGTTCGGGGGAGAAGTTGGAGACCCCGACATAGAGGACGCGGCCGGTGCGCACCATGTGGTCGAGGGTGCTCACCTGCTCTTCCAGCGGCGTGGCGTCGTCGTCGCGGTGCAGGTAGAAGATGTCCACGAAGTCGAGGCCGAGCCGGTCCAGCGAGCGGTCGAGCGTGGCGAGCAGGTGCTTGCGCGAGTTGCCCTTGCCGTAGGGGCCGTCCCACATGGGGTTGCTGCCCTTGGTGGTGACGACGATCTCGTCACGGTGACCGCGCAGGTCCTGGCGGAAGATCGTGCCGAACGTCGACTCGGCGGCACCGAGCGGCGGACCGTACCTGTCGGCGATGTCGAAGTGGGTGATGCCGAGGTCGAGCGCCTTGTGCAGGATCGCGCGCTGGCTGTCGAGCGGCTTGCCGCCGCCGAAGTTGTGCCACAGGCCCAGCGAGACCGCGGGGAGTTGCAGGCCGCTGCGGCCACACCTTCTGTACGGCTGACGTTCGTAATTCAAAACTTACCTTCCAGCGATTCCGGTGAGCGTGACGCCCCGGATGAACGTTTTCTGGGCCAGGAAGAAGACGATGAGTATGGGCATCATAGAGATGATCGAGACGGCCATCATCTGGTTGTACTGGGTGACGTACACGCCGTTGAACATGCCCAGCCCCTGCGCGAGGGTGATCTTGTCCACGGTCCGCAGGTAGATGGAGTTCTCCAGATACTGGTTCCAGTTCCCGACGAAGGAGAACAGGCAGATCGCCGCGATCGCCGGCCTGGCCAGCGGCAGCATGACACTCCACAGGATGCGCAGCTCCGAGGCGCCGTCGATGCGGGCGGCGTCGATGAGCTCCTGCGGGATCGTGGTGAAGAACTGCCGCAGCAGGAAGATGTAGAGCGCCACGCCGAAGAACTCCGGCACGATCAGCGGCAGATAGGTGTCCACCCAGCCGAGCTTGGAGAACATGATGAACTTCGGCACCAGGGTGATCTCGCGCGGGATCATCATGGTCGCCATCAGCGCGCCGAACATGAGGGTGGCCGCCGGCGCCCGCATCCTGGCGAAGGCGTAGGCGGGCAGCACGCAGGAGAGCAGGTTGCCGGCCATGGACAGCCCGGTGATCACGATGGTGTTCACCAGGAACCTGGTGAACGGCAACGAACCCGACCAGCCCTTGACGTAATTCTCGAAGTGGAAGGCGTCAGGCAGCCACTGCGGCGGGAAAGCCAGGTTGTCCGCGTCGGACTTCAGCGAGGTCGTCAGCATCCACAGGAACGGCAGCAGGAACACCGCCGAGCTGACGGCGAGCAGCACATAGGCGCCGGTGCGCCGGATCCGCCTGATCCGATCGGCCTGCTCCGAGGTCAGGGGCCTCCCCGGCCTGGTGCGCGCGGGCGCCCGATCATGCGCCGCGGTCTCGACGAGCATCGGCGTACCTCACTTGAACTCGTAGTGCACCCAGCGCCTGGCCAGGCTGAACTGGATCGCGGTTACGGCGATGACCAGCACGAACATCGCCCACGACAGCGTGGCCGCGTACCCCATGTCGAAGTAGACGAAGGCGTGCCGGTAGATGTAGAGGCCCAGCACCATCGTGGCGTTGCCGGGGCCGCCCTCGGTCATGACGAGGATGAGCACGTAGCTCTGCAGCGCGGCGATGAACCCGGTCACCACGTTGAAGAAGATGACCGGCGACATCATCGGCACCGTCACGCTCCAGAACCGGCGCCACCACCCGGCGCCGTCGATCTCGGCCGCCTCGTAGAGCGTCTTCGGGATGCCCTGCAGTCCGGCCAGGTAGATGACGATCGTGTTGCCCGCGCCCCACACGCTCATCAGCACGAGCCCGGGGATGGCCCACTCCTGCGAGGCCAGCCACCCGGGGCCCTGGATGCCGATGGAGGCCAGCACCTTGTTGATCAGGCCGTAGTCGGGGTGCAGGATGTTCAGCCACAGCAGCGCGGTGGCCAGGCCCGACACCACCGACGGCAGGTACATCACGGTACGGAACAGGCCCTGGAAACGCAGCGGCTGGTTGAGCAGCAGCGCCAGCAGGAACGTGAACGTCACGCCGAGCGTCACCGCGCCCACGCCGTACTCCACGGTGTTCCCGATCGACTCCCAGAACTCGGGGTCGTTGAACATGCGCTCGTAGTTGGCCAGGCCCACCCAGGTCGGCGCCTGGAGCAGGTTCCACTTCATGAAGCTGAGCACCACTGCGGCCAGGATCGGGCCCACGCTGAAGAGCACGAACCCGATCGTCCACGGCGAGGTGAACAGGTAGAAGCGCCGCGCCTCCCTGCGGGCCAGAGTGCCGCCGGCGCTCACCGCGGTCATGCGATCTTGTTCTCGCTGAGGACCGGCGTGACCTTCGCGGCCATCTCCTTCAAGGCGTCGTCCACGCCGATCTTGCCGAGCTGCGCCCGCTCCCAGATCGGTATGGCGGTGTCCACGACCTTCTTGTTGGCCGGCAGCCGCAGCACGCCGTCGTCCGAGGCGTAGTCGGCCATGATCTTCTTGACCAGGTCCGCCTCCTCGACCGGGATGCCGAGCGCCTTGGCGTTGTCCTCCCACGCGGACTGGCGGGCCGGCGCGGCGATCCGGCGGAACTTGTAGCCGGAGGCGGACAGGTACTCGTGCATGTAGATCCAGGCGGCGTCCTTGTTCTGTGACGAGGCCGCCATCACCAGCGCGCTGCCGACGGCCGGGGTGGTGCGGCCCTCCGGCCCCTTGGGCACCTGCGTGGCGCCCCATTTGAACGCCTTCTGCTTGGACAGCTCCAGCATGACCCACGCGCCGTTGAGGAACAGGGCCGCGTGCCCGGACTTGAACGGATCGACCTTCTCCAACAGCTGCAGCTCGGCCAGGCTCGGCACCGCCTTGTCCTTGAGCAGCAGGTCCATCCAGCGGGCCATGACGTCCCTGGCCTTCGGATCGGTGATCATCACCTTGGACTCGGCCGCGTCCAGGAAGCGCCCGCCGTACGGCATCAGGTACACCGAGCTCAGGTCCGGCGCCGGCTTGGGCATCGGCGAGACGCCGTAGATCTTCTCCGCGCCCGACCCGCTGGTCAGCTTCTTGGCCGTCTCGAAGAGCTTGTCCCACGTCCAGCTCTCGTCCGGGTAGTCCAGCCCGGCCTTGTCGAACAGGTCCTTGTTGTAGAAGAGCAGCTTGGGCGCCATGTCGGTGGGCAGCCCGTACAGCGCGCTGTCCCGCTTGAAGTAGCCGAGCCCGCGCTGCGGGATGTCCTTCATGTCGAACTCGGGCGTCTTGGCGATGTAGTCGTCCAGCGGCTGCAGGACCTTGTTGGTGATGAGGTTCTGCGTCCAGGAGTAGTGGTTGTAGAGCACGTCGGGCAGTGAGCCGCCGGCGGCCTGTGCCATGTACTTGGTGAGGAACTGGTCGAACGGCGCCGACTCGCGCTTGATCTCGATGTTCGGGTGGCGCTTCTTGAAGAAGAAGTCGAACTGCGCGTTGCGTACCTCGGTGACGGCGTCCGTGGTGAACGCCAGTGTGATCACGACCTTGGACGCCGGGTCGGGCACGTCCGTCTTCGGCCAGGTCAGCGAGTTGTTGAGCTGTTCGGCCTCTTCGAAGGGCCAGTCATCGCTGGCCGGTCGGTTCGGGTCGATCACTTGGGCGCCCGACTTGACCGGGGCCGCCGCCTGCTTCGCCTGACGGTTGTCGCCGCAGGCGGACAGTACGGGCGCGGTCGCCGCCGCCACCGCGAGGGCCAGCATCTGCCGGCGGTTCATCTCCATGGGGGTGGGCCTTTCACAGGAAGAGCTCGATCACCGGCACCGCCACGTCCGGGCGCTGGACCGGGAGCTGGAGGGTGAGGGTCTGAGACGGCAGCGTGCCCAGCTGGGAGTTGCCGCTGTCGACGGCCGGGTCGGGGACCAGCGTGCGGATCTCCGAGGCGTCGTTGAGCAACTGCGCGTAGCGGACCTTGCCCGCCAGTCCCGGCAGGTGCAGATGCCGGTACGGCCAGGCGAGCAGGTGCACGTAGAGCCGGTCGCCACGCTGTGTGTAACGGCAGTCCGGCGGTGCCTCGAAGGTGCTCGGGCCCGCGCCGTAGATGGAGCGGCCGTGCAGCCGCATCCAGTCCCCGATGCCCCGCAGCGTCTCCAGTGCCCGGGGGTCGAACGCGCCGCGCCCGTCGGGGCCGACGTTGAGCAGCAGGTTGCCGTTCTTGGAGACGCTGTCGACCAGCATGCGTACGAGCAGGTCGACCGACTTGTAGTCGAGGTTGTCGCGGTCGTAGCCCCAGCTTCCGTTGAGCGTCTGGCACGCCTCCCACACCTCGGCGGGGGCCGCGGCGGGCTGGAACTGCTCCGGAGTGGTGAAGTCGCCGGGGATCTCCAGCCGATTGTTGAGCATGATGTCCGGCTGGAGCCTTCTGACCAGCGCGGCCAGTTCTTCCGAGCGCCAGTCGGCCGCGCCCTTCGCGCCCGGCGTGAGCTGCCCGTTGCGCCGCCGGTTGGTGTAGGAGAAGTCAAACCACATGGTGTCGATGCGGCCGTAGCGGGTCAGCAGCTCCTCGACCTGCCCATGGAGATAGGCCTGATATTTCGTGATGTCTCGGTCATTATTGGTCAGACCTTCACGCCATGCGGGATGCAGTCCGTCAATGGGAAAGTCAGGGTGATGCCAATCGAGCAGCGAGTGGTAGAAGCCCACGCCGAGCCCTCGGCCGCGGAAGGCCTCGACGATCGGGCCGACCAGGTCCTTGCCGTGCGGCGTGCCCGCCACCGAGTAGTCGGTGAGCGCGGAGTCCCACAGGCAGAAGCCGTCGTGGTGCTTGGTCGTCAGCACCATGTAGCGCATCCCCGCTCCGGCGGCGGCCTCGGCCCAGGCGTCCGGGTCGAACAGATCGGGATCGAAGTGCTCGAAATAGGGCTGGTACTGCTCGTCCGTGAGCCGCTCGCGCTGCTTGACCCACTCGTGGCGGGCGGCGAGCGCGTACAGGCCCCAGTGGATGAACAAGCCGAAGCGTTGCTCCCTGAACTCGGCCAGCCGGGCAGGAGAGATCCGATGTGTCGATCCGTCAGCATCCGAAGCGTGAGGCATGGCCGTACCGTAGACCTGGTAATTAACTTCGTCAAGAATTGAATTGCAATCGCTTGCAACCTAGGCTCGGGCACGTTGTGAGGAGCTCAGCGGGGCCGGCGCGCGCCGCTCGTCCGAGCCGGCGCACCCGAGCGGGCTGCCGATGAGTCCTCCTATCTCTGTTCTGGAGGGCCCTGTGCCGAAGTGGACGCTCAGTGATGAAGACCTGGAAGTCGCGGTCGAACTCTCGCCCGACGGCGAGCCGAGCCTGGAGGTGCGGCGCGGCGGTCGCGTGGTGGTGCGGCCGTCCAGGCTGGGCCTGCGGGCCGCGCACGAGGACCTGAGCACGGGCCTGGCCTTCGACGAGCTGTCGTCCAGGCAGGTGGCGGAGACCTATGACACGGTGACCGGCAAGCGGCGCGAGCACCGCTACACGGCCAAGGAGTGGACGCTGTCGTTCACCAAGGGCGCGCACCGGCTCGACCTGGAGGTGCGGATCGGCGGCCACGGCGTGGCATATCGGTACGTGGTTCCGTGGACCGGACCGGTGACCGTAATTGACGAAATTTCGGAGTATGTGGTGCCGGGGGAGGCTCGGGCGGTGCTCCTGCCGTACGAGAACGGGCGCTGCGACTACGAGGAGATCCACCGGCACGGTCAGGTCGCCGACGCCGAGCCCATCCTGTACGGCTACCCGTCGCTCTTCCAGATCGGCGAGACCTGGCTGTTCGTCACCGAGTCGAACCTGGACAGCGGCTACGCGGGCACCCGGCTCCGCTTCGACGGCCACGCCTTCCGGCTCGACCTGCCCGACCCGTACGTGACGGCGGCCAGCCCGCTCGTCACCCCGTGGCGCACGATGATCATCGGTGACCTGGACACGATCGTGGCCAGCGACCTGGTGACCAGCCTGGCCGCGCCGTCGGCGGTGGCCGACACCTCGTGGATCCGGCCCGGCGCCGCGGCCTGGTCGTGGTGGTCCGACGGGCCGTCCACGCGTGACCTGGAGGCGCAGAAGCGCTGGGTCGACTTCGCCGCCGAGCACGGCTGGCCGTACGTGCTGGCCGACGCCGGGTGGAACAAGGAGTGGATGCCCGAGCTGATCGCCTACGCCGCGGCCAGGGATGTCGGCGTCTGGCTCTGGTCGCACTGGCAGCACGTCGACACCGAGCTGGAACACCGCGAGAAGCTCGCGCTCTGGAAGGAATGGGGCGCCGTCGGCGTCAAGATCGACTTCACCGAGTCCGACGGCCAGGACCGGATGCGCTGGTTCGACGCCATCCTGGCCGCCACCGCCCGGCTGCAGCTCATGGTCGTCTTCCACGGCGGCACGATCCCACGCGGCACCGAGCGGACCTGGCCGCAGTTCATGACCGCGGAGGCGGTCAAGGGCGCCGAGTGGATCAAGCCGAAGCCCGGCAAGCTGCCGCTCTATCCGCCCGCGCACTACCTGTCGCTCGCGTTCACCCGCAACGTGCAGGGCCCGATGGACTTCACCCCGTGCACGTTCACCGCGGTCCGCAGCATCTCCGCCGGATTCGAGCTCGCGCTGTCGGTGATCTTCGAGTCGGGCGTCCA
Organism: Nonomuraea guangzhouensis; assembly: GCF_019396345.1. Classification (GTDB taxonomy): domain Bacteria; phylum Actinomycetota; class Actinomycetes; order Streptosporangiales; family Streptosporangiaceae; genus Nonomuraea; species Nonomuraea guangzhouensis. The sequence continues at coordinate 284,264 of NZ_JAHKRM010000015.1, forward strand.
GCACTTCGCCGACAGCATCGAGTCCTACCGGGCAAGGCCCGAGGCGTTGCGGCTGCTCTCCGGCGTCCCCACCGCATGGGACGACACGCGGCTGCTCTCCGGCGACCCCGCCGACCACATCCTGCTGGCCAGGAGGAGCGGCGACGAATGGTACGTCGGCGCGGGCGTGTCGGGCGAGGCCCGCACGCTCACCGTGCCGCTCGACTTCCTGGACGCGGGGGAGTGGGCGGCCGAGATCTACCGGGACGCCCCCGACGACGGCATCCTCGCCGAGACGGCGACCGTCTCCGCCGGGGGCAAGCTCGACCTCGCCGTATCCCCCAACGGCGGGTTCACCCTCCATCTGAGGAGAGAGACCTCATGATCAAGCGCCTGAGCGGCGCCCTCGCCGCCCTCACCCTCATCGCGTTACCCACCGCGCCCGCCTCGGCCACGGCGGCCGTCTGGACGCAGCGCTGGAACCCGAGCCCGGCCGGCCAGACGGTCGCGCAGGCCTTCGAGGGCATCGAGGACGACCGCTCCGACTCCCACTCCGGCGTCACCCACATCTACGTCTCCGGCGACGCCTACCGCTTCGACATGCACACCCAGGACCGCGACGGCGACGACCGGCAGCGCAACGAGGTCAAGGGCATGCGGACGAGCAGCAGCGCGTACATCAAGATCCTGAAGAACCAGGTCTGGCGCATCTCCTACCAGATGTACATCCCGACCTCGCTCGACGCGACCAGCTCCTTCACCCACATCGCGCAGATGAAGGTGCCCGGCTCCGGCGCGCCCCTCTACACGATGTCGCTGCCCATCTCGGGCGGCACGCCGAAGATCAACGTCCGCTACTGGGACGAGGACGAGCAGACGCACGAGGTCGGCAACACGAACCTGAACCCGATCCAGGGCAAGTGGCTCGACACCACCTTCGAGTTCAAGGCGTCGGACAGCGGCTACCTGCGCTGGACGCTCAAGGACGGCTCGACGACGCTGGTCGACAAACGCCTCGACAACACCGATCTCTGGCGCGCCGACACCGACTACCTCCGGCCCAAGTGGGGCATCTACCGCAGTATCAACAGCTCCGGTCTGCAGAACACGTACCTGCTGATCAGGAACCTGCGTGCGGAGCAGCAGACGGCCGCCGCGGCGGAGGGCCCGTGAAGCTCACTCGCCTGGCGGGCGCGCTCGCCACACTCGCCCTGATCGCGACCGCCACCCCCGCCACCGCGGAGCCCACCCCGTCCCAGTCGGGTCGGCCGCGATGGGAGCTCCGATGGGACCCGAGCGTCAGGAAGGACGGTGTCAAGGCGTTCGAGGCGCTGGAGGACGACCGGCGCGGCTCCCACCCTGAGGGTCAGCCGCACGTCTTCACGGACAAGGACGCCTGGAAGTTCACCGCCCACCTGGAGGACCGCGACGGCTCGGACCGCATGCGCAACGAGGTACGCGGCATGCGCGGCCACGACGGCGCCCCGCTGGAGATCCGCAAGGACGAGACCTGGCGGATCAGCTACCGCATGTACATTCCGGACACCCTCGACGCGACCACCTCCTTCACCCACATCTGGCAGTTGAAGAACTCCGACGTCGGCACCCCGATCGCGCAGATCTCGCTGCCGGTCATCGGGGGAGTCCAGAAGATCGCGGCCCGCTACTGGACGCTCCCGGACAACGCCTCGCACGACTTCGCCACCGCCGACCTGGAGCCGATCCAGAACAAGTGGGTCACCACCACGCTGGAGTTCAAGTCGAGCGACGACGGCTACATGCGCTGGACCCTGGCGGACGGCAGCCGGACGATCGCCGACCAGAAGGTCGAGCACATCGACCTGTGGTGGACCCAGGAGCAGTACAACCGTCCCAAGTGGGGCATCTACCGCAGCATCAAGAGCGCCGGGCTGCAGGAGACGTACCTGCTGGTCAAGGACCTGAAGGCGTGGCAGCTCGGCCCGGCGACGCCGCCGGTCAAGCTGCCGGCGCCGGACCGGAGCCCAGGCGCCTATGAGGCCGAGCGGGTGGGCAACGTCTGGGAGGGCGCGGCCGAGCCCGCCTACTGCGCGGTCTGCTCGGGCGGCCGGAAGGTGATCCTCATCGGCGGCAACGTCTATGACTACGCCGTGGTCAAGGGTGTGCTGTCGGAGACCACCGGCACCCGGAAGATGACCGTGCACGCGCTGGTGGACGGCGCGCAGACGTTCGCGGTCAGCGTCAACGGGGCCGACTCGATCCAGGTGCCGATGACCGGGACCAAGGACACGGTGACGACCGCGACCGTGCCGGTGGACCTGGTGGCCGGGGTCAACACGATCCGGTTCTTCAGCCTCACGGCCAGGGGTCCCGAGCTCGACAAGATCGTCATCAGCTGAGCCCGAACGAACGGCCCGCACCCAACTCGGGTGCGGGCCGTACCCCCTTAGGAGAGGCCATGGCACACGACCTCAGCAGGCGCGGATTGATCGTGGCGGGAGGCACGCTGGCGATCGCCGCGGCGGCCGGCGCCGCGCCCGCGGGCGCCACCACGTTCTGGCAGTCCAAGCTGGTCTCCTACGACCGGCGCGGGCGGCTGGCCTACGCGCAGGACGCCGAGGGCAACCGCATCCCGGACTTCAGCCACGCCGGATACCGCAACGGCGAGCGGCCGATCCCGCACGCGCGGGTGGTCAAGGCCATCCGGCCGGTCGAGGGCGACAACACCGCGCACGTCCAGGCCGCCCTCGACGAGATCGCGGCGCTGCCCCGCCGGCTGCGCGGCGCGCTGCTCCTGCTGCCCGGCCTCTACCCGGTCGCCGGCACCCTGTACGTACGCGCCGACGGCATGGTCCTGCGCGGCAGCGGCGACGGCGCGGACCCGGCGGGCAACACGATCATCAAGGCCACCGGCAACAACCCCAAGGACCGCGACGTCATCGTGGTCGGCGGCGCCGCGGCGGGCGGCTGGAAGGGGGAGGTGCCGGGCACCCGTACCGACATCACCACTGACTTCGTGCAGGTGGGCGCGCGCGAGTGTCCTCTGGGGCGCGAGCGTGCAATGACCGGAACTGATTGCGACGTCTCAATCACGTACGGTAAGGTTTCCGTGATCGAACTGGCAAGCGATAACCAAGCTGGCCGTGAGATCGCTTCCTGGATTCATCGGTACGACGAGGCCGCCGGACGGGCGGTGACAGGACGTGGAGACTTGCCGGTAGGCGGGTCGGTGAAGCGTCAAGCATCCTGTTCCACAGCTCGTGCTGCTTATGCGGCATGGGCTGCTGCGTAAGCAGCACAGGAATCCTCGCCTCTTCAGAGCGAGGAGCACGTCAAAAGTGGGACCGGGCCGGGCTCGTTACCCAGATGGGAGTCGAGTGGCTGCGCGGACATCGAGTATCACGGCGACTCCGAGCGGGACGAGGACCACGCCGATCGCGCTGCTGCGCACCGAGGACTTCTGGGTGCGCAGCAGCACGATGCTGCACTTCACCCAGGCCGGGGTGGCCACCCAGGAGACGACTCGTGCCATCGTCGAGAACTGCCGCGCCATCGACCCGGTCAGCATCGTCACCGGCAGCAGGCGCTACAACTTCAACACCTACGTGTACTCGCAGCAGGTGCTCTTCCGCGACTGCTACGCCTACAAGTCGCGGCACGCCTTCGTCTCCAACGGGCACAGCACGGTGTCGGGCGTGGTGTTCCTGCGGGGGACGGCCGAGTACGCGCTGAACTCCAGTGAAGGCCACCGCCGCTGGTCCCAGGGCCTGCTGTACGACGGTCACCGCGACATCGACCCGCACTACGACTACACGCTCGGCCTGTACAACCGGGGCCGCTACGGCACCTCGCACGGCTGGTCGGCGGCGCACTCGGTGGCCTGGCGGTGCGACGTGTCGACCAGCAGGCTCATCGTCCAGAAGCCGCCGACGGCCCAGAACTACGCGATCGGCTGCCTGGGCACGGTCACCGGCGACGGCCCCTTCCAGCAGCCCGCCGGGTACATCGAGGGCACCGGGCAGCCGGGTCTCCTCCCGCCGTCGCTGTACGAGGCGCAGTTCCTCGACCGGCTACGCGACGGCTTCTGAGCCCAGGTCCAGCCGGAGCAGCCCGCCCGTGGGCACCGTGATCGGGTGCGTGCCGGGCGACAGCTCCAGCGTCAGGTCGTTCACCGTACGGCCCCGGCAGGTTTGGACCCTGGCGCGGGCCGTACCGGAGTGGCCGATCTGGAGCAGCACGTCGGCCGAGTCGTCCGCGTTGGCCACCCACAACGTGCCCGCCTCCGGGACCGCCACCGGCAGTGGCGCGTAGCGGGCCGTGATCACCGTGTCCGCCGAGCGGGCCGTGACCTGCGGGTAGACCAGGTCGGGCCGGGCCGGTTCGAACGCGCCGCGCTGCAGCACCTCGGCGTGCTCCTTGACGAAGCCCAGCCAGAACCGCAGCACCTCCAGTTGTTCGGGCGTCTGCGTGGTGAGGTCCACCGAGATCTGCGGCACCGCGAACAGCACGTTGACCAGCTGCGTCGCCACCCGCTCCGGGGTCTCCTCCGGGTGCCACATCAGCATGTCGGCGTGCACGGCCAGCGGCCCGGCGATCAGGCGCAGGTCCACGGTGCGCTGGCGGTTGTGCGCGGGGCTGAGCGGGCAGTCCGAGGCGCGGATCATCGTCGCGTACGGCCACAGCCCCGGGCTCACGTACGGCTGGCGGAGCTCCACCAGGCAGTCCGTGGGTAACAGGGCCAGCAGCCGCCGCACGCCCTCGTTGACCGTCGCGCAGTCGGCCTCGGGCCCCGGCTCGGGCGGGTCCTCCACGGCGAACTGGTCGATGAAGTCGATCTTCAGGCCGTCCATGCCCCACTCCCGGACCGCCCGGGTCAGGTGGCCGGCGAGGAGCTCGCGGATGTACGGGTAACGCGGGTCGACGATGACCGCGTTCATGTGCTCCTTGTAGGCCAGCGAGTACGGCTGTACGCGGTCCCAGAGCGCGGTGTGGCGGCCGACGAACGGCAGCGCGTACCAGAGCAGGTAGGCGAGCCCCGCCTGCTTGACCGCCGCCACGTGTCCCGAAATATCGGGAAAAGAGGTGGCGGATGGCTCCCACTCGCCGACGTGCCCGTAGCCGCGCCCGCGGTCGTCGCTGTGCCAGCCGTCGTCCACGATGATCGCCTCGCAGCCCAGCTCGGCCGCCGGACCGGCCTGCCGTTCCACGCTGACGGCGTCGACGTGCTGCTGCATGGCGTACCAGGTCGAGTAGGCGGGCATCCGCGCCACCTCGGGCACCTGTCCCGCCGGGCCGCGCCACGTCGTGGCCACGTCCGCACGCTCGCGGACGTCGCCGCGCCACCACTCGGCCACGTCCGCGAGCGTGCGGGCGAACGGCCGTCCGGTGAGGTCGAGCCGCAGCACCAAGCCGGTGCCGGGCTCGGCGTCGTGCTCGGCCCAGAAGCCGAAGTCCCCGGTCTCCTCCACCACCCCGGTGCGGATGTGGACCGGCCTGATCACCTCGCCGACGGCGTACGTGCACAGCGACACGTCCCCGGCGCCCACCAGGCACCCCACGGGAGCGTTCTTCTCCAGGGCGGCCACCCGTGGCTTGCGCCAGAACGGCGGCAGCCCTCGGTGCTCGCCGCCGTCGGGCGCCCAGAACGCCGTCGCGGCCACGCACGGCACCCGCCAGGCCACGCGGACGGCGGCGGGCCGGTCCGGCGTGATCCGCACCTCGTGGACGCCCTCGGCGTCCTCGGTGACGGTCCAGGCGAGCTCGGCCGCGGCCGTCGCCGTCAGCTCCGCCTCGCCCGCGACGATGCGCACCTCGCGGGTCTCCGCCGGAGATCGGTCGTGCGGCTGCCAGATCCCGGTCGCCGTGGTCATCAGCGCTCCTGGAGGGTGAAGAAGGTCTGGATGGCGACCGAGGCCGCGCCGCGCGCCCACTGCTCGAACGGCCGGGGGCGCAGGAAGATCCGGCAGTCGGCCGCCGCCCCGAACGCCTGGCTCGCGAACGACCGGCTGATCTGCTCCTCGAACAGGTCGTAGGCCGCCAGCCCCTGCACGTCGCCGGTCACGATGATGCGCTCGGGCCCGATCAGGTTCGCCATGGCGGCCATGGCCAGCCCGATCGCGTGCCCGGCTCTGGCGAACACCTCGCGCGCCGCCACGTCGCCCGCGTGCGCGGCGTCGATGGCCGCGTCGATGGTCAGCTCCGCGTCACCGAGGGCCTCGCGGACCGCGGTCACGATGGGCGCGGTCCCGGCGATCGCCTCGACGCAGCCGCGTCCTCCGCAGTGGCACTCGGGCGCCTCGCCGCCGACCGGGATGTGCCCGATCTCCCCGGCGACGCCGTGCGAACCGGCGACGATCCGGTCGTTCACCACCAGTCCGCAGCCGATCCCCACCCCCACCGTGACCAGCGCGAACGACGACGCGCCGATGCCCTCGCCGAACCACTGCTCGGCCACGGTGAGGGACTTGACGTCGTTCTCGACCGTGACCCGCAGGCCCGTCGCCGCGGCGGCCAGCTTGGCCAGCGGCACCTGCCGCCAGTTGAGGAAGGGGGAGTAGCGCACCATGCCGTGCGCCTTGTCCACATCGCCCGACACGGCCAGCCCCAGCGCGTGACAGCGCTGCCGGTAGGCCGGGTCGGCGGCGAGCAGCTCGGCCACGAGATCGGCCAGCGTCGCCACCACGCCCTCGGGCGAGGACGTCGTCAGCGGGCGATGCGCGCCGACGAGCACCTGGGCGCGCAGGTCGGTGACGACGCCGATGAGCTCGTCGTCGGTGATCTTCACGCCGGCGAAGAACTCCCGGTCCGGCTTGATGGCCAGCGGGCTGGCCGGGCGGCCCGCGCCGGGCCCCGGCCGGTCGGTGGCCTCCAGCTCTTCCAGATAGCCCGCCTCGATGAACGGGCGGGCCGCCTTGGTGACTGCGGCGGACGACAACCCCGTCCGCCTGGCGATCTCCACCCGGGAGACCGGCCCCTGCGTCAGCACCATGGTGAACACGGTGGCCGCCGCGGGAGTGGTGAGCGGTGCAGGCATGATGGGCATCGTAACACTAATTAACTTCGTTAAGAATTGATTCGAAGGGCACGTCGATCTAGGCTCCGGACATGCCTTCGGTGACCTTCGACGCCGCCAGTCGTACGTACCTGCTGCGTACCTCCACCACCAGCTACGTCTTCGGCCTCGACGCCGAGGATACGCCCGTCCACCTGCACTGGGGGCCCGTTCTGACCGAGGGGCAGGCCGCGTCGCTGCCCCGGCCGGCGGCGCCCCTCGCGAGCAGTTTCGACGGCGCGGGACCGGCCGAGGAGCTCGGCACCGAGGCGGGCGCCCGCTTCGGCACTCCGTCGTTGCAGATCGCCTTCCCCGACGGTGCCCGGGGCGTCGACTGGCGCCATCTCGGTCACACGATCGACGGGGGGCACCTGACGGTCCGCTTCCGGGACGCCGTCCAGCCGTTCGAGGTGGACCTGCACTACCGGGTGCGCGGCGACGTCCTGGAGCGGTGGGTCGGGCTGCGGTCCGAGGTGCCCGTGACGATCCTGCGGTGCGACTCCGCCGCGTGGAGCGTTCCGTCGCTGTCCGGTTACCGGCTCAGCCACGTCACCGGCGGGTGGAGCGCCGAGCATCAGCTGCGCCGTACCGGCCTCACCGTGGGCGAGACGACGCTGACCAGCCGGCGCGGGGTGACCAGCCACCACGCCAACCCCTGGCTCGCCGTGGACGGCGGCGACGCCGGCGAGCGGCACGGCGAGGTGTGGAGCTGCGCGCTCGCCTGGAGCGGCAGCTGGCGCGTCACGGTCACCCGCACGCCCTCGGGGAGCGCGGGGTGGACGGGCGGGTTCGGCCACGAGGGCCTCACCTGGCGGCTGGAGCCGGGGGAGGAGTGGGTCACGCCGGCGTTCGCCGGCGTGTACGCCCCCGACGGGTTCGGCGGGGCCAGCCGCCGCTGGCACGACCACGTCACCCAGAACGTGCTGCCCGAGCCGGACGAGCTGCGCCCGGTGGTCTACAACGCCTGGGAGGCCGTCGGGTTCGACGTGGCCGAGTCGAACCAGAAGGAGCTCGCCGCGCTCGCCGCCCGCGCCGGTGTGGAGCTGTTCGTCATGGACGACGCCTGGTTCGGCGGGCGCACCGGCGACAGCGCCGGACTCGGCGACTGGTGGCCGAACCCGGACCGCTTCCCCAACGGCCTGGCTCCGCTCATCGACGAGGTGCACGGCCTGGGCATGCGGTTCGGCCTGTGGGTCGAACCCGAGATGGTCAACCCCGACAGCGACCTCTACCGCGCGCACCCCGACTGGGTGCTGCACATGCCCGGCCGCCCGCGCACGCTGCTGCGTAACCAGCTCGTCCTCAACTTCGCCCGGCCCGACGTCGCGGACTGGGCGCACAAGTGGCTTCACCGGCTGGTCGGCGAGCACGGCGTCGACTTCCTGAAGTGGGACTTCAACCGGGCCTTCACCGAGGCGGGCCGGCCGGGCGCCGCCGACCAGGACCGGCTCTGGATCGACCACGTCAGAGCCGTCTACTCGATCATGGACCGGCTCCGCGCCGACCATCCGCACCTGCGCATCGAGGCGTGCGCGGGTGGCGGCGGCCGTACCGACCTGGGCATCCTCGCCCGTACGGACCAGGTGTGGACCTCCGACAACACCGACGCCCACGACCGCATCGCCATCCAGCACGGCTTCAGCCAGATCTACCCGGCCCGCGTGATGGCCGCCTGGGTCACCGACAGCCCGAACCCCCTCACCCGCCGGGTCACCCCGCTGAGCTTCCGCTTCCACGTCGCGATGGCCGGCGCGCTCGGCCTCGGCGGCGACCTGCTGAAGTGGACCCCCGCCGAACTGGCCGAGGCCGCCGCGCTGGTCAGCCGTTACAAGGAGATCAGGCCCGTCGTCCAGCTCGGGCGACAGGACAGGCTCGAGTACGGCGTGCAGTACACCCACGGCGACCAGGTGGTCGTACTCGCCTGGCGCGGGCCCGTCGCCCACGGCACGCCGCTCGTGCCGCTCCGCCTGGCCGGGCTCGACCCGCTCGGCCGCTACCGCGACGAGGACACTGGGGCGCTGCACCACGGGGCCCTGCTCATGTCGCCGGGCCTGCTGCCGGAGCTGCTGCCTGCGGGTGACTACGCCAGCACGCTGATCCGCCTGCGCGCGCTCGGCCCTGGTTCAGCCGGTTGACCCGCCCGCGAGCGCTCGGCCCCGGTTCAGCGTGATCTGGCGTAGAACCCTGGGTGTTTGTTTACGCCCGGGAGGAAACGGCAGCGCGGGAGGGCCTCCAGGCCCGAGTGGTGCCGTGACGGTTGGTCCAGGTGGGCTGCTCAGCCTGGCCGTTTCTGGTTCTCGATGTACTCCTTGATGATCGTGAGTGGTGCGCCGCCGCAGGACGCGGCGAGGTAAGACGGAGACCAGAAGCGCCCGCCCCACAGATACCTGCCGATGTGGGCCGGGTACTCCTTGCGCAGGAGCCGGGCCGAGACGCCTTTGAGTGAGTTGACCAAGACCGACAGGGCGACTTTTGGTGGGTAGCGAACCAGCAGGTGCACATGATCGGAATCTCCGTTGAACTCCACCAGTTCGGCGCCGAAGCTGTCGCAGACCTCGATCATGATGTCCGCGCAGCGGGCGAGGATCTCGTCGGTGAACACGCCGCGCCGGTCCTTCGGCATGAAGACCAAATGCGCATGAAGGCTATATGTGACACTACGTCCCCGCCTGACATCGGGATTCGGTTCCCATCGCGGTGACATGGACCGAATGATAGTGTGTTCGATTGTGAAACTGGTGGTGCAGGTGAAACTCCTGCCGACACCTGAGCAGGCGGCGGCGCTGGAAGCGACCCTGCACGCCGTCAACACGGCCGCCGACCTGGTCTCCGCGGTTGCCTTCGACCAGCGGTGCTTTCGCAACTACGACCTGCGCCAACACACCTACGACCGGATCAAGGCCGAGTGCGGGCTGGCCGCGCAGGCCGCCCAGCATGTGATCAAAAAAGTCGCCGATGCCTACCGCACCCTCCACGCCAACCTCAGAGCCGGAAATCTAGGCGCGCCGGGAACCCAGCGCAGGACCAAGGCCGGGAGCAGGCCGATCACCTTCCGGCCGGACGCGGCCCAGCCCTACGACGATCGGTGCCTGTCCTGGCAGATGCAGGCGCGAACGGTGTCGCTCTGGACCACCCGCGGCCGGTTGAAGAATGTCGCGTTCACCGGCTCGACCGAGCAGCTCACCACCTTGGCCGCCTGCCGCAAGGGCGAATCGGATCTGGTCCACCGAGACGGCGGCTGGTACCTGTATGCGACCTGCGAGATCCCCGACGTGCCGCTGACCGCACCGCAAGGCTTCCTCGGCGTCGATCTGGGCATCGCCAACATCGCCACCACCGCGACCACCAGCGGCGACGGCACCCGGCACAGCGGCAAGGCCCTGAACGCGGTCCGCCACCGCAACCGCGAACTGCGCCGCCGGTTGCAGGCCAAACGGACCAAGAGCGCCAAACGACTGCTCAAACGCCGCCGTCGCAAGGAAGCGCGGTTCGCGGCCGACACCAACCACACCATCGCCAAGCAGATCGTGACCGAGGCAGAACGCACCGGCCAAGGAATCGCTCTGGAAGACCTCCAGGGCATCCGCGACCGGGTACGGCTCCGCAAGCCCCAGCGGGTCACCCTGCACTCATGGAGCTTCCACCAACTCGGCAGCTTCATCGCCTACAAGGCCCGACGGGCCGGGATCGCCGTTGTCCACGTCGATCCGGCCCATACCAGCCAGCAATGCTCGGCCTGCGGGCACACCGAACGGGCCAACCGGCCCGACCAGGAAACCTTCCGCTGTACCTCGTGCGGCTTCGCTGAGCACGCCGACGTCAACGCAGCCCGCAACATCGCCGCGCGTGGTGTGGCGGGCTGGGCAGTGAGTCACGCTGCCTGACGCGGACCGGACCGTCGAAGCCATCGACGGCGAGGAGCTGCAAGCTCGGTCGTTTACGGCCGAGAAGCTGACCCGATCGATGACAGGCCACGCAGGGTGAGCCGGGCGGCGCGCTCGGCCGCCTCCGTCGCCTGTTCCAGCGACCCGCCATGGTTGATGCTGGAGATGACCGCGAGCTTGGTGGCGCCGATCAGCGCGCCTATGACCGCCGCCGCGTCCACGTGGTCGAGCTCGTCGGGGAAGGCGTCCTCCAGCGCCCGCGCCAGCCGGAGCTGGCTGTTGAACAGCAGGTGCAGCGCCCGCGCCTGCAACGAGGGGACGTTCATCAGAAGCCGCATCCGCAGGGGCACCTCCTCGACGGAGATGCTGTCGTCAACGGTGGCCAGGTGCAGGCTCGCCCGTACGAGCCGCAGCAGCAGGTCCGCCAGGTGCTCGCCGGGCATCCTGGACGAGATCAGCTCCATGGCCATGGCCATGCGCGACTCGCCGTCGTAGAACAGCACGTCCTCCTTGCTGGCGAAGTAGCTGAAGAACGTCCGCGTCGACACCTCGGCCTCGGCCGCGATCTCGGCCAGCGTGGTCTCCTCGAAGCCCTGCTCGTCGAACAGCCGGAGCGCGGCCTCGATCAGCGCCCGGCGCGTGCGCTGTTTCTTACGCTCCCGCAGTCCCACCATGTCGCGAACTTTACCGCCAATTTCCGTTTGTTGCACCCATTGAAATTTTGCAACGGATGAGGTTTTCTGAAGACGTTGACGACGAGAAAGGGAACCGCAGCATGTCTGATCTGACCCTCACCACCGCCCGGCAACGCCCCTTCGACCCGCCCGACGAAATCGCCGAGCTACGGCCAAAAGCGGCGATGCACCGCATGACCTACGCCGACGGGCACCTCGGCTGGCTCGTGACCGGCCACTCCGCCGCGCGCGCGGTGCTCGCCGACGCGCGCTTCAGCAACCGCCCCGAGCGCATGCACCCGCCGATCCCGGCCCGGATGCAGCTCGCCCAGGAGGGGGGCTTCCGCGTTCCGCCCGGGTTCTTCCTGCGGATGGACGCGCCCGAGCACACCCGCTACCGCAAGCTCCTCACCGGCCAGTTCACCGTGCGCCGGATGAAGGGGCTGGAGCCGAGGATCGCCGAGATCACCGAGGCCTGCCTCGACGCCATGGAGTCCGCGGGCAAGCCGGTGGACCTGGTGCAGGAGTTCGCGCTGCCCATCCCGTCGCTGGTGATCTGCGAGCTGCTCGGCGTGCCGTACGAGGATCGGGCGCAGTTCCAGGAAGACACCAAGGTGCTCGTCAACCTGGAGGTCAAGGCCGAGGACGCCATCGGCGCGATGACCCGGATCTCCGCGTACCTCTACGGGCTGATCCAGCGCAAGCGCGCAAAGCCGACGGACGACCTGCTCAGCGGCCTCGTCGAGAGCGGCGAGCTGAACGACGAGGAGCTCACCGGCGTCGCGTTCCTGTTGCTGGTGGCCGGACACGAGACCACCGCCAACATGCTCGGCCTCGGCACGTACGCGCTGCTCACCAACCCCGCCCAGCTCGCCGTCATGCGCGACGACCCGTCCGCGGTCGAGAACGGCGTCGAGGAACTGCTCCGCTACCTCACGATCATCCACCTCGGACCGGTCAGGAGCGCACTGACCGACGTCGAGATCGAGGGCCAGCTCATCAAGGCCGGCGAATCTGTCACGCTCCACCTGCCGGTGATCAACCGCGACCCGTCCCGCTTCCCGGGCGGCGAACACCTCGACCTCACCAGGCCGGCCACCGGCCACCTGACGTTCGGCCACGGCATCCACCAGTGCCTCGGCCAGCAACTGGCCCGGGCCGAGATGCGCATCGGCTACCCCGCGCTCCTGCGGCGCTTCCCCGGCCTACGCTTGGCTGTATCACCGGAGGAGGTGCCGATGCGCTCGGACATGAGCATCTATGGAGTGCACCGCCTCCCTGTCACCTGGTAGGTCAATGATGGAGATCAAGGCAGACACGACGGTGTGCATCGGTGCGGGCATGTGCGCGCTGACGGTGCCGGCGATATTCGACCAGAGCGAGGACGAGGGGACGGTGGTGGTCCTTGACTCCACCCCACCGGCCGAGCTGGAGGACGCCGTCCGCCGCGCCGTGACACTGTGCCCGTCCGGGGCCATTTCGGTGGTCTGAGACACCATTCAGCACGGTTTTCACGTTTTTTCACGATTTGCCGGTTATTACCGCGCCGACGGCGGGTTCTCTCTTTTGTCGTACGTTCTGACTGGACCGCATTGTCTTACGGTCTGGCCAGGCCGGGGCACACCGCCGTCGACGCGGCTCCCTGCGCCTCACACCACACTCCACGGCCTCTCACGCCACGGCCACACCCTTCTGGGGCCCTCGCGCTATGGCTCCGTCGGCTCATGGCTCCAGAGCCTCACGCCCTCGTCCCTTGCGGCCCCTCGGCCCTGTGCTCCGAGTTCGCCTCCTCTCCGGCCCCATGCCGTCCGCCCCTGCGGCCCCCTCGGTCGCGTGCCCTGAGTTCATCTGCTCCACGGCCCTCGACCCCTCAGCCCTTGCAGCCCCCTCAGCTACGCGCCCTGAGTTTGTCTGCCCCACAGCCCTCAGCCCTGCGCTGAGCGGCCACGTTCCATGGGCGCTCAGGTCGGCCGTCGCAGTGTCAGCGGTCACCACGGCCCTCCATGCCGATCGCTCGTGGGCAGCGGCAATCTGGCCACGGCCCGTGCCGCAAGCGCGCGACCCCGCCACGTCCCTCGCGGGACCTGGCGCCCCCGACCGCTCGCTCTACCACTGCTCGCCTGCATGCTTCACGAAGCCAACCCCCGACCTGCGGCGCGACCCCTGCTTGACGCGGCCCCTCGGGGCGTGGGCCCTCTCAGGGCGGCTTCCCTCCGGGGCGGTCTTCTCCCGGATGGTCCTCTCCGGAGCAGTCCCCCCTCCGGGTTGGTCTCCCCTCCCGGGCGGTCTCCCCTCCGGGGCGTCCCCCTTAGGCGGCCCCCCAAGGCGGTTCCCCCGGGGCGCTCCCCCAGGCGGTCCCCCCACGCGGTCCCCACCGGGGGCGTTCCCCCCAACGCGGTCCCCGCCCGGGGCGCTCCCCAGGCGGTTCCCTCCCCAGGCGGTCTCCTCAAGGTGGTCCCCCAAGCAGGAGGCCTCTCCCAGGGTGGATCCGCACGTCGAAGGGCATGTGCTTTTTCACCCTCCATGTTGATCGAATCTGTGTTCGTAGAACAGGTTGACACCGAGCGTGATCGAAATTATGTTCGACCTAGTGACGTGAGGCTCGCGGCTCACGTCGTAGGACCTGGTCGCGGGCCGTTCGCTTCCCCCAAGCGAGACCCGCGATCAGGCTCCAGGGCGAAGGGCGTGTCCTCGTCGTCGGCGGAGACGAGTGGGCGCGTCCTGGCCGGACGGGGTGAGGGGAAGCTCCTCGTCCGGCCAGCCCGGCGGAATTGTCGGTGGTGTCTGCGAACGTTGACTCCACCGGCGGAGACGCCGGGAGCCGCCATGACTCCAAGGAGGCGCGCAAGATGGCACAACGGCTCGGCGATACGCAGGGGCCCCGGCTGTCGCCCGCGGTGCGGGCACACCTGACGGATTCACGTTCCTGCCTGGCGGAGGCGGCGACCGCTCGCACCCCGGCATCCCGATATGTGGCAGCACATCTGGCAGCTCTGCGAGCGGCGGCGGCGATCCTGGCCGCCCGTCCCCGCCCCATGGAAGGCCGCAGGCGCCGCCTGCGCAGCGCCTGGGAGCTGCTCCCAGAGGCGGAGCCCAGGCTCGCGGAGTGGGCCGCCTACTTCTCGGTGAGCGCCGCCAAGCGCGCCGCCGCCGAGGCCGGCATGGTCCGCGGCGTCAGCGCGGCCGACGCGGACGAGCTCCTGGCCGAGGCGGACACCTTCGTCGCCGTGGTGCAGGACATCCTGGGCGTCCCCGCTCAAGCCCAGCTCCCGGTCGAGGTCCCCCTGGCCGGCTGACCACACCGCTCGCGCCGCCGGCACCGGCGGCGAGTGGGCAGCCGGACGTCTCCAACACGAGCGAACACGCCGACGCAGGCGAGGGACCCCCGAACACCCCGACCAAGTACGACCACGCCAAACCGGCAAACGCGGAGCGAGTCGTTCCGACCGTTCGCGAACACGCCGACGGCAGACCGGTAGGAGGCAAGCGGGACATTCCAAGCGCGCACGATCACACCGATGCTCGCGAGGCCCAATGCTCCGAACATGCATGCCCACGCCAAGCCGGCAAAGACGCCAAGCATGACGCCTCAAGCGAACGCGCCGACACGGGTGGGGCCGATTCTGAACGTGGGTGACCCGCCAAAGCCAGGCACCGGGGCTGGGCCCCTCAATCCGCATGCGATCGACGTACGTGCGTGCCCCTTTGGCGCGGGGGACGCTGGATACGGCCACACGGCGACGAAGGCGAGCCCGTGTGACTCGCCTTCGTCGCCGCGCTGAGCTGCTCGTCCTGCGCGTCCCGATCCCCGACCTACGTGTCCAGACTCGCGCGCGTGCGAATCCCAACGTGACCGACACGCGATGTCCCGACAGGTTCGCGATGGCGCGACAGGGCGTCGTTCACATCGGATCGCACAGCGGTACGGTGCTGTAGTCCTCGCCGGCTACTGGGCGGATGTCTTGCCAGCGCACCCAGTGGGCCTCGCCCATGTGCTCGCTGCCGTCATCGGTGTTCACCGTCTGCGGCGGCCAGAGCAGGAACCCCCACCGTTCTCCTTCCGCATCGCCCCACGCCAGCAGGTATCGCGCCTCACCGGTGCCGGTGGTCGGGAATATCGGCTCGGCATGTTCGACGATGGGCGGTCGCCACAATCCTGGTAGGCCCTTCGTGTCGAGATGCATTGGTCCATTATACGAACTGGCGTTCGATACCGCTAGGGAGATCGCTTCCCTCGCCCCATCTGGGTGAACACCGCGGGTGGACCTATGTGACCGCGTCTGCGCGGTGAACATGCGCGGCCGGCCTTGCCGAGGGTGGATGTGCGCGGTTGGGGCATCAGCGAGGGGGAGAGGCCGCGAGTGAGCCTGCTGGTGGATCCGCCCGGCATGCGGTGGATCCGCCCGGCATGGCCTGACGCGGGGATGCGAGGTGTTCCGCCGGTGCGCGTGGCTGCTGTGCGAGGTGCCGACGGCTATGTGTGGCCGGCCTGCGCGGCGGAGGCCACGCGCGCGGCGGGTGAGGCGGAGATGTACGACCGGACGTGCGCAGTGTCGTCTCCGCCATTCGCGGTGTCGTCTCCGCCAGAGGAGTCCGGCGCCGCCATAGCGGGGGCTCGCTCATGCTGCCCCCCGGGGGGCAGCGCAGGCCGCCATAACGAGGGGTCGCTCATGCTGCCCCCGAGGGGTCGCACAGGCCGCCGTGCGCAAGCGGACATGAAAGCGGGGCGCGCCGATCACATGGCGCGCCCCGAAAACAGGAGTGGTCAGAAGGACTCGACGGCTCGGCGGGCCTCCGCGTCGAGGACGCCCCAGCTGATGAGCTCCTCGGTCAGCTCGCTGGGCGACTTGTCGTAGATCACGGCCAGGGAGCGCAGGTCTTCCTGGCGGATCGACAGGACCTTCCCGTTGTAGTCACCACGCTGGCTCTGGATGGTGGCCGCGTAGCGGGCGAGTGCCCCGGCCTTCTCCTTCGGCAGCGTCGCAAGGCGTTCCAGGTCGATCACAAGCTTGGGTGTCGGGCCGAGCGGGCTGGGCGCGGCACCGCCGGGCAGCAGCTCGGAGACGGGCACCCCGTAGAAGTCGGCAAGCTCGGCAAGCTTCTGAACCGTTACAGCCCGGTCGCCACGCTCGTACGAGCCTACGACCACGGCTTTCCACCTGCCACGCGACTTCTCTTCGACTCCATGCAGGGACAGCCCCTGCTGGGTGCGGATGGCGCGGAGTCGTGCACCCAGCGACTTTGCGTACTCAGACGGCATCGTGTGGCCCCCCGGCTCTCGTATGTAGCGCTCTCAGTAGATTGTGCTCCCTTGCGGCGAATGCCCGTGCCACCGGGGGGTGTGGTGCCTGGCTCGGCACCATCGGTAGCCATGGCTCTGGGTTTACCCCATAACGCCGCGCAGTGTGGTTACGCACAGTGACGGTAAAGGGGTGGACGCCTAAGGTCAAGCTGATTGGAAAAAAGATGCCGAATCCGATCCGGGATGGAACGACTTAATAGCCCCTCTTGTCCCACTGGTAACTGTACTTCGCACCGTTTGCCCCAGTGACATGCATGGTGAAATCACCTCGAAATCCGTGTCAGTGATCGCGTAGAGGCCGAGGTGGGGAGCGGTGAGAGGGTCGGCGGGGAGCGGCCGGGGGAGGGCACCAGGGCGGGGCGGGCGCGCGACGATGGACGTCGGACAGCCCCATAAGTGGCGCCGGAGTCAGGCTTGGCGGGTTAGGATCATCACCGGAGACGTGGCCGCGCGTACGATCTTGAGCGACGTGTCTCCCAGGAAGACCCGCCGCAGCGGCCCCGCGTTGCTGGAGGCGCAGATGAGCAGTTCGCCCGGCAGCCATGACGTCTGCCCCATGGCCTCTGCCACGTCGCGGCCCTCCAGGATCTCGAACTCCGCCCGGATGTGTGGCCGATGCCCGCTGGCCGCCTCCGAGAGGTCGGCCGCCACCTGGTCGCGGAGCCGGGTGAGCATGTCCTCCTCGATCTTGTGGCGACGTGCACCGCGGATCACCATCGTGATCAGCCGCAGTGGCACGTCGAGGCCGACCGCCGTCTTGGCGGCGTCCTTGACCGCGGCGTCCGAGCAGGGACTCCGGCGGTAGGCGACGGTGATCCGCTCGAAGGCCGCGGCCGGCCCGTCCGCGTAGCCGCGCGGGGCCAGCAGGACCGGCACCGACGAGGAGTGCAGCAACTGGTCGGCGGTGCTGCCGACCGCGATGCGGCCCTTGCCGCCACCCGGCGCGGAGCCGATCACGACGACGTCGGCCGCGCGCCGGCGGGCCAGCTCCACCAGCCCGCGCCCGCTGCCCTTGTGGGTGTGGACGACGTAGTCGGCCTCGTCGCCGGTGAGCGACCTGGCCTGCTCGAGCGTGGCGTCCGCCTGCTCTTTCAGGTACCTGCGCCACTCGCTCACGTCGGCACGGGCGGGCCCCGGCGTGGTCCACACGGGCGGCTGCACGGTCGCCACCATCAGGCGCGCCTTGGTCTGTCTGGCGAGGAGTGAGGCCAGCGCCAGCCCGTCACGCCCTCTCGGCTCGGGGATGAATCCGACCAGTACGCTTTCGAACTTCATCTGGGCACCTCGGTGTTCAACCGCGAGTGGCTGTAGCCATACAGGAAGTAACAGATCAGGCCCGCCAGCATCCAGAGGCCGAACGCGAGCCAGGTGACGCCGGCGAGACCGGCCATCACGATGACGCAGAAGATCGTGCCGAGCACCGGCGTGGCGGGGAAGAGCGGCGTGCGGAAGCTGCGCGGCAGGTCGGGGCTGCGGTAGCGGAGCACGAGCACGCCGATGTTGACGATGGCGAACGCGAACAGCGTCCCGATGCTCGTCGCCTCGGCGAGCTGGCCCAGCGGCACCAGCCCGGCCAGCACCGAGATGAACGCGGCCACGATGAGGGTGTTGGCGACCGGGACCTGGTGGCGCGGGTTCACCTTCTGAAAGATGTGCGGGATGAGCCCGTCGCGGGACATCGCGAACAGGATGCGGGTCTGACCGTAGATGACGGTCAGGACGACGCTGGCGATCGCCACGACCGCGCCGAAGGAGACGATCAGGCCCGGCCAGGTGGCACCGGTGGCGAGGTTCACGATGTAGGAGAGGCTGGCTTCGGTGCGCTCCGGGTCGAAGTCGGTCCACGGCATGGCGCCGATCGCGGCCACGGCCACCAGGACGTACACGATCGTGACGATGGCCAGGGACAGGATGATGGCCAGCGGCAGGTCGCGCTTGGGGTTCTTGGCCTCCTCGCCGGCAGTGGAGGCCGCGTCGAAGCCGATGTAGGAGAAGAACACCTGCGAGGCGGCGGCCGTGACGCCCGCGACCCCCATGGGCGCGAACGGCGAGAAGTGCCCGGCCCTGAACGCGGTGAACGCCACCACGCAGAAGAAGACCAGCACGGCGATCTTGATGAGCACGAACACGGCGTTGGCCGTGGCGCTCTCCGAGGCCCCGCGCAGCAGCAGCCAGGTGGCCAGCAGCACGATGAGGATCGCGGTGACGTTGACCACGCCGCCGTCCTGGCCGGGGGAGTGGGTGATCGCAGCGGGCAGCGACCAGCCGAACAGGCCCTCCAGGAACGAGTTGAGGTATTCGCCCCAGCCGACGGACACCGCCGCGACCGACACCGCGTACTCGAGCATGAGGCACCAGCCGCAGATCCAGGCGACGAGCTCGCCCAGCGTCGCGTACGCATAGGAGTAGGACGAGCCGGACACCGGGATCGAGCCGGCCAGCTCCGCGTAGGACAGCGCGGAGAACAGCGCCGTGATCGCCGCCAGCACGAAGGCCAGCACGACGGCGGGGCCCGCCTTCGGCACGGCCTGGCCGAGGATGACGAAGATGCCGGTGCCGAGCGTGGCGCCGACGCTGAACAGCGTGAGCTGCCACAGCGACATCGTGCGGCGCAGCTCACCGCCCTCGCCGTGGCCGCCTTCGGCCACGATCTGTTCGGTGGGCTTGGTACGGAAGAGCCGTTGGGCGAGTGCCACGTCGAAACCTCCTTGAGCCCTACAGCGTGCTGGTCAGCGGCCAGCGGGCGTTCGGTGTGACGATCGTGCCCGCGGAGCCCTCCAGGATCTGCTCCGCCTGGCCGAGTTCGCCGATCGCCGCCATGTCGCCGGTGGTCTCCACGAAACGGCAGACCGCTTCCACTTTCGGCCCCATGGAGCCGGCTGGGAAGTCGAGGGCGCGTAGTTCGTGCGGGGTGGTGTGCGCGAGCTCGCTCTGCCGCGCGGTGCCGAAGTCCTTCATGACGCGCGGCACGTCGGTCAGGATGAGGAACGCGTCGCATTCGAGCGCCTCGGCCAGCATCGACGCCGTGGAGTCCTTGTCGATGACCGCCTCGACGCCGGACAGGCGGCCGTGCTCGTCGCGGATGACCGGGATGCCGCCGCCGCCCGCGCAGATCACCACGACCCCCTCGCGGACCATCTTGCTGATCAGCCGGGTCTCCACCACGCGCCGCGGGGCGGGGGAGGGGACCACGCGCCGCCAGTAGCGGCCGTCGGCCGCGACCGTCCAGCCGTACTCCTTGACCAGCTTGGCGGCCTCGTCCTGCTCGTAGACGGGGCCGACGAACTTGGTCGGTTTCTCGAAGGCCGGATCGACCGCCGACACGAGCGTCTGGGTCACCATGGCCAGCACCTGACGGCCGGGCAGCGCGTTCTGCAGGGCCTGCAGCATCCAGTAGCCGATCATGCCCTGGGTCTCGGCGCCGAGCGTGTCGAACGGGTAGGGCTTGGTCAGGCGGGGGTCGTTGGCGCTCTCCAAGGCCAGCAGGCCCACCTGCGGCCCGTTTCCGTGGGTGATGATCAGCTCGTGCTTCTCCGCGAGCTTGGCCAGCGTCTTGACCGCGTTGGCCACGTTGGCGACCTGCGGCTCGCAGTCGGCCTTCTGACTCCGCCGCAGTACCGCGTTGCCTCCCAGAGCGACGATGACCCTCATCGGTCAGATGCCGTCTCGCTCTAGCGGGCAGCTCATGCAGCGCGGGCCGCCGCGGCCCCGGCCGAGCTCGCTGCCCCGGATCGTGATGACCTCGATGCCGTTGTCGCGCAGGAAGTTGTTGGTCGTGGTGTTGCGCTCGTAGGCGACGACCACGCCCGGCTCGACGGCGAGGGCGTTGCAGCCGTCGTCCCACTGCTCCCGCTCGGCGGCGTAGACGTCCTGCGTGGGGGTCAGCACCTTGATGTCGTCCAGCTCCAGGGCCCGCGCGATGGCGCGGTGCATGTCCTGCGGCTGATGGTCGGTGACCTTGAGCTCCTTGTCGGTGTCGCCCGGCTCGATCGTGTACGAGGCCAGCATGCCGAGCCCCGCGTACTTGGTGAACACGCCTACGTCCACCATCGTCATCACGGTGTCCAGGTGCATGAACGCGCGGGCCTTCGGCATGTTCAGGGCGATGATCTTCCGCGCGGAGCTGGCCTGGAACAGCCGCTGCGCGAGCATCTCGATGGCCTGCGGCTGGGTGCGCTCGCTCATCCCGATCAGCACCACGCCGCGCCCGAGTACCAGCACGTCGCCGCCCTCCAGCGTGGCCGGGGCGACGGACTGGCCGGGCAGCCACACGTGGTAGCCGTCCTTCTGCGGCCGGCCGAACCCGTCGGCGAAGGTCGGGTGGAACTCGTAGATGGCCTCCATGTTCACCGTCTCGCGCATCCGCGCCTTCTTCTTCATCGCGTTGATCGAGACGCCGTCGTACACCCAGCAGGAGGTGTCGCGGGTGAACAGGTGGTTCGGCAGGGGCGGCAGGATGAAGTCGTCGTCGCCGGCCGCGTGGTACGACATCGACTTCGGGTCGCAGCCGGCCTCGACCATCTCGCGCTTGGTGATGCCGCCGGTCAGGTAGAGCTGCAGGGTCTTGGAGTCCATGGCGTCGAGCGTGTTGCGGATGTCGTCGACGGCCAGCGGGCCCATGAAGCGCTCGTCCAGGATCCCGTCGAGGATGTGCTTGCGCGCCTCGGGGATCTCGATCGTCTCCTGGAGCAGGTCCGCGAGCATGTGGACCTTGACGCCACGCTCCCGCAGCACCTGCTGGAATTCTTCGTGCTCCTCCATCGCGCGCTGCACCCACAGCACGTCGTCGAAGAGGAACGCGTCCTTGTTGGTCGGGGTGAGCCGCTTGAGCGCCAGGTCGGGCTTGTGCAGCAGCACCTGGTAGAGCTTGCCCACCTCGGAGTCGACATGGAAGGTCATTGTCTCTGTATCCCCTCGAAGCAGGCGGACGTCAACGCGCCGGCACCGCCCGCGATGCCGATGACGTGCCCCGAGCGGGGGGTGCCAACACGGGAAAGGCCGGGAAATTACCGAATCGCGGCCCGCCACGGGCAGTGGCCCGCCCAAGTTCTGGCTGGTAGCCCCTGGTACTGTGTGTCCCGACCAACACCCTTTTAAGACCCGTCCCGTGAGGCGGGAAAGGTGGTGAGCTCTGCCGTGTCCGACTTCCCGACCGACCAGACGCCCCATTCCAGGGCAGTCCTGGAGGGCCCGGACATCCACCGGGCGCTGACCCGTATCGCGCACGAGATCCTCGAACGAACCAAGGGCGCCGACGGCGTCGTCCTCCTCGGCATCCCGACCCGCGGCGCCACCCTGGCCCGCCGGCTGGGTGACCGCATCGAACGCTTCGAAGGCGTCAAGATCCCCGTCGGCTCGATCGACATCACGATGTACCGCGACGACCTCCGGCTCAAGCCCGCCAGGCCGCTCGGCCACACCGAGCTGCCGCCCGACGGCATCGACGGCAGGATCGTCGTCCTGGTCGACGACGTCCTCTACTCCGGCCGTACCGTCCGGGCCGCGCTCGACGCGCTCAACGACCTCGGCCGCCCGACCGCCGTCCAGCTGGCCACGCTGGTCGACCGCGGCCACCGCGAGCTGCCCATCCGCGCCGACTACGTCGGCAAGAACCTGCCGACCGCCAAGAGCGAGAAGGTGAAGGTCTATCTGCAGGAGACCGACGGGCGTGACGCGGTGCTCCTCATGAAGGAGGACGCCAAGTGAACCGCCACCTCATCTCCGCGGGCGACCTCAGCAAGGACGACGCCCTGCTCATCCTCGACACGGCCGAGGAGCTGGCGAGGGTCTCGGAACGTTCCATCAAGAAGCTGCCGACGCTGCGCGGCCGTACGGTGGTCAACCTGTTCTTCGAGGACTCCACCCGGACCCGCATCTCGTTCGAGGCGGCGGCCAAGCGGCTGTCGGCCGACGTGATCAACTTCTCCGCCAAGGGCTCCAGCGTCTCCAAGGGCGAGTCGCTGAAGGACACCGCGCTGACCCTGGAGGCGATGGGCGCCGACGCGGTCGTCATCCGCCACGGCGCCTCCGGCGCGCCGCACCGCCTGGCCAACTGGGTGCACGGCAGCGTCGTCAACGCCGGCGACGGCACCCACGAGCACCCCACGCAGGCGCTGCTCGACGCCTTCTCCATGCGCCGCCGCCTGGGCGGCCTCGACGGCCGGAAGGTCACGATCGTCGGCGACGTGCTGCACAGCAGGGTCGCCCGCTCCAACGTGCTGCTCCTGGCCACGCTCGGCGCCGACGTCACGCTGGTGGCACCGCCCACGCTGCTGCCGGTCGCGGTCGACACCTGGCCGTGCGCGGTCTCCTACGACCTCGACGCGGTGCTGCCCAAGTCCGACGTGGTGATGATGCTGCGGGTGCAGAAGGAGCGGATGAACGCCGCCTACTTCCCGAGCGAGCGCGAATACTCCCGCCGCTACGGCCTCGACCGCGACCGCTTCGCCAAGATGCCCGACGAGGCCATCGTGATGCACCCCGGCCCGATGAACCGGGGCATGGAGATCGCCGCCGAAGTGGCCGACTCACCGCGCTCGACCATCGTCGAGCAGGTCGCCAACGGTGTGACCATCCGCATGGCCGTCCTGTACCTGCTCCTCGGGGGAGAGACCGCATGATCGTCCGCAACGTCAGGATCCTCGGCGGGGAGCCCGTCGACCTCCGCATCGAGGACGGGGTGATCGCCGAGATCGCGCCGCGGATCGACGGTGAGCCCGGGATCGACGGCGGCGGCGCGATCGTGCTGCCCGGCCTCGTCGACCTGCACACCCACCTGCGCGAGCCCGGCCGCGAAGACGCCGAGACCGTGCAGACCGGCACCCAGTCGGCCGCCCGCGGCGGCTACACCGCCGTGCACGCCATGGCCAACACCTCGCCCGTCGCCGACACCGCCGGAGTGGTCGAGCAGGTCTGGCGGCTCGGCCGCGAGTTCGCCCACTGCGACGTCCAGCCGGTCGGCGCGGTCACCGTCGGCCTGGAGGGCCGGCAACTGGCCGAGCTCGGCGCGATGGCCGACTCCGCCGCCCGGGTCCGCGTCTTCTCCGACGACGGCAGGTGCGTCGACGACGCCGTGCTCATGCGCCGCGCCCTGGAGTACGTCAAGGCGTTCGACGGCGTGATCGCCCAGCACGCCCAGGAGCCCAGGCTGACCGGCGGCGCGCAGATGAACGAGGGCGTCGTCTCCGGCCGGCTCGGCCTGACCGGCTGGCCGGCGGTCGCCGAGGAGGCGATCATCGCCCGCGACTGCCTGCTGGCCGCGCACGTCGGCTCCCGGCTGCACGTCTGCCACGTCTCCACGGCCGGCTCGGTGGAGATCCTGCGCTGGGCCAAGTCCAAGGGCTGGAACATCACCGCCGAGGTCACCCCGCACCACCTGCTGCTCACCGACGACCTCGTCGAGGACTCGCCGGTCGGCGCCTACAACCCCATCTACAAGGTCAACCCGCCGCTGCGCACCCGCGCCGACGTCGAGGCGCTGCGCGCGGCGCTGGCCGACGGCACGATCGACATCGTCGCCACCGACCACGCCCCCCACCCGGTCGAGGACAAGGAGACCGAGTGGTCGGCCGCGGCCATGGGCATGGTCGGCCTGGAGACCGCGCTCAGCGTGGTGCAGGAGGCCATGGTGGACACCGGGCTGCTCGACTGGGCGGGCGTCGCCGATCGCATGTCGATCGTCCCCGCGCGTATCGGCCGCCTGTCGGGGCACGGGCAGCCGATCGAGGTGGGGGTGCCGGCCAACCTCACGTTGTACGACCCGTCCGTCCGCACCGAGGTGGATCCGTCCGCCTTCGCGTCGAAGAGCCGCAACACGCCGTACGAGGGGATGACGCTGCCCGGCCGGGTCGTGGCGACGTTCCTGCGCGGCAAGCCGACAGTACTTGAAGGGAAGCTGGTGTGACTTCAGCGCTACTCGTTCTGGAAGACGGTCGTGTCTTCCACGGAACCCCCTATGGCGCCGAGGGCGAGACGTTCGGCGAGATGGTCTTCAACACCGGGATGACCGGCTACCAGGAGACCCTCACCGACCCGTCCTACCACCGGCAGATCGTCGCGATGACGGCCCCGCACATCGGCAACACCGGCGTCAACGACGACGACCCCGAGTCGGGCCGCGTCTGGGTGGCCGGCTACGTCGTACGCGAGCCGTCCCGCGTGGTCTCCAACTGGCGGGCCAACCGCTCGCTCGACGACTACCTCAAGGAGCAGGGCGTCGTCGGCATCGCGATGCCCGGCACCCGCGCGCTCACCCGCCACCTGCGCGAGCGCGGCGCCATGCGCGCCGGCATCTTCACCGCTCCCTCGGAGCCGGTCGAGGACCTCATCGAGCGCGTACGTCAGGCGCCACGCATGGAGGGTGCCGACCTGTCCGCCGAAGTGGCCACGACCGAGCCCTACGTCGTGCCCGCCATCGGCCCGAAGCGGTTCACGGTCGCGGCCGTGGACCTGGGCATCAAGGGCATGACGCCGCACCGGATGGCCGAGCGCGGCTGCGAGGTGCACGTGCTGCCGGCCGGCGCCACGTTCGAGCAGATCATGGCGGTCGAGCCGGACGGGGTGTTCCTGTCCAACGGGCCGGGCGACCCGGCCACCGTCGACGTCACGCCGCTGCGGCGGGTGCTGGAGGCCGGGGTGCCGTTCTTCGGCATCTGCTTCGGCAACCAGATCTTCGGCCGCGCCCTGGGGCTGTCCACGTACAAGCTGCGATACGGGCACCGCGGGGTCAACCAGCCGGTCCAGGACGTACGGACCGGAAAAGTGGAGATCTCCGCGCACAACCACGGCTTCGCCGTCGAGGCGCCGATCGGCGAGCCGTTCGACACCCCCTACGGCCCGGCCGAGGTCAGCCACGTCAACCTCAACGACCGCTGCGTGGAAGGGCTGCGCCTGCTCGACGGGCGCGCCTTCAGCGTTCAATACCACCCCGAGGCCGCCGCCGGGCCCCACGACGCCGCCTACCTTTTCGACGAGTTCTGTGAGGTCATGAGCCGTGCCCAAGCGTGATGACATCAGGTCCGTCCTGGTGATCGGCTCGGGGCCGATCGTGATCGGACAGGCGTGCGAGTTCGACTACTCGGGCACCCAGGCCTGCCGCGTGCTGCGCGACGAGGGGTTCCGTGTGATCCTCGTCAACAGCAACCCCGCGACGATCATGACCGACCCCGAGTTCGCCGACGCCACCTACGTCGAGCCGATCACCCCCGAGTACGTCGAGAAGATCATCGCCAAGGAGCGCCCCGACGCGCTGCTGCCGACGCTGGGCGGGCAGACCGCGCTCAACACCGCGGTCGCGCTGCACGAGTCGGGCGCGCTGGAGCGCTACGAGGTCGAGCTGATCGGCGCCGACTTCGACGCGATCCAGGCGGGCGAGAACCGCGAGCTGTTCAAGGGGATCGTCGCCAAGGTCGCCCGCGAGCACGGCCTGAACGCCGAGTCGGCCAGCTCGGTCGTCTGCCACACGATGGACGAGTGCCTGGCCGCCGCCACGCAGCTCGGCTTCCCCCTGGTCGTGCGGCCGTCCTTCACCATGGGCGGCGTCGGGTCCGGGTTCGCCTACGACGAGAGCGACCTGCGCCGCATCGCCGGCGCCGGGCTGGACGCCTCGCCGACCACCGAGGTGCTCCTGGAGGAGTCGATCCTCGGCTGGAAGGAGTACGAGCTCGAGGTCATGCGCGACAAGCACGACAACGTGGTCATCGTCTGCTCCATCGAGAACATCGACCCGATGGGCGTCCACACCGGCGACAGCGTCACCGTCGCCCCCGCGCTCACGCTGACCGACCGCGAATACCAGAACATGCGTGACGTCGCGATCGCGGTCATCCGCGAGGTCGGCGTCGACACCGGCGGCTGCAACATCCAGTTCGCGGTCAACCCGGCGACCGGCCGCATGATCGTCATCGAGATGAACCCGCGCGTGTCCCGATCCAGCGCCCTGGCCTCGAAGGCCACCGGCTTCCCGATCGCGAAGATCGCCGCCAAGCTGGCCATCGGCTACACGCTCGACGAGATCCCCAACGACATCACCAAGGAGACCCCGGCGTCGTTCGAGCCCACGCTCGACTACATCGTGGTCAAGGTGCCGCGGTTCGCCTTCGAGAAGTTCAAGGGCGCCGACCAGACCCTCACCACGCACATGAAGTCCGTGGGCGAGGCCATGGCCATCGGCCGCTCCTTCCCCGAGGCGCTGCAGAAGGCGCTGCGGTCGCTGGAGAAGAAGGACTCCTCCTTCTCCTGGGCCGGCTCCCCGCGGCCCAAGGCCGAGCTGCTCGACGAGTCGCGCGTCCCGCACGACGGCCGGCTGCGCACCATGCAGCAGGCCATCCTCGCCGGTGCCACGGCCGAGGAGCTCTTCGAGGCCACCAACGTCGACCCCTGGTTCCTCGACCAGCTGTTCCTGCTCGACGAGGAGGCGCGGGCCGTCGGCGAGGCGCCCGAGCTGACCGCCGAGGTGCTGGAGCGGGCCAAGCGCCACGGCTTCAGCGACGCCCAGCTCGGCGAGATCCGCGGCATCGACGAGGCGCGCGTCCGCGACCTGCGCCACGCGCTCGGCCTGCGGCCGGTCTACAACACGGTCGACACCTGCGCCGCCGAGTTCGCCGCCAAGACCCCCTACCTCTACTCGGCCTACGACGAGGAGAGCGAGGTCCCGTACGGCGAGCGGGAGAAGGTCATCATCCTCGGCTCCGGCCCCAACCGCATCGGCCAGGGCATCGAGTTCGACTACGCCTGTGTGCACGCCTCCTTCGAGCTGTCGCGGGCCGGGTTCGAGACCGTCATGGTCAACTGCAACCCGGAGACGGTCTCGACCGACTACGACACCTCCGACCGGCTCTACTTCGAGCCGCTCACCCTGGAGGACGTGCTGGAGGTCGTACACGCCGAGCAGCAGACCGGCCCGGTCGCGGGCGTGATCGTGCAGCTCGGCGGGCAGACGCCGCTCGGCCTGGCGCAGGCGCTCAAGGACGCGGGCGTGCCCGTGGTCGGCACCTCGCCCGAGTCGATCCACCTGGCGGAGGAGCGCGGCGCGTTCGGCCGGGTGCTCGCCGAGGCGCAGCTGCCCGCGCCCAAGCACGGCACCGCGACGACCGTCGCCGAGGCGCTGACCGTGGCCGAGGAGATCGGCTACCCCGTGCTCGTCCGGCCCTCGTACGTGCTCGGCGGCGCCGGCATGGCCATCGTCTACGACGACGCGACCCTGACCACCTACATGGCGGCCCAGGAGGGCGGCCATCCGGTGCTGGTCGACAAGTTCCTCGACGAGGCCATCGAGATCGACGTGGACGCGCTGTTCGACGGCGAGGAGCTCTACCTGGGCGGCGTCATGGAGCACATCGAGGAGGCCGGCATCCACTCCGGCGACTCGGCGTGCGCGCTGCCGCCGATCACGCTCGGCAGCAACGACATCAAGCGCATCCGCGCCGCCACCGAGGGCATCGCCCGCGGCGTCGGGGTCCGCGGGCTGCTGAACGTCCAGTACGCCATGTCGGCCGGCGTCCTGTACGTCCTGGAGGCCAACCCACGCGCCAGCCGTACCGTGCCGTTCGTCTCCAAGGCGACGGCGGTGCCGCTGGCGAAGGCGGCGGCCCGCGTGATGCTCGGCGCCTCGATCGCCTCGCTGCGGGAGGAGGGCATGCTGCCCGCCACCGGAGACGGCGGCACGCTGCCGCTGGAGGCGTCGATCGCGGTGAAGGAGGCGGTGCTGCCGTTCAACCGGTTCCGCGGCGTCGACATCGTGCTCGGCCCCGAGATGCGCTCCACGGGCGAGGTCATGGGCATCGACGAGTCCTTCGGCGTCGCCTACGCCAAGTCGCAGGCGGCCGCCTACGGCGAGCTGCCCACCAAGGGGCGGGCGTTCGTGTCCGTGGCCAACCGGGACAAGCGTGCGATGATCTTCCCGGTGCGGGCGCTTGCCGACCTCGGTTTCGAGATCCTGGCCACCGAGGGGACCGCTGAGGTGCTGCGCCGCAACGGTGTCCATGCCAAGATCGTGCGAAAGCGGAGCGAGGGGCCCGGACCCGGAGGTGAGCCCACAAGTGTCCAGTACATCCTCGACGGCGAGGTCGACCTGATCGTCAACACGCCGTTCGGCAGTCCGGGCCAGTCGGGTCCGCGGCTCGACGGCTACGACATCCGCACCGCCGCCGTGCTGCGCGGCATCCCGTGCATCACCACGGTCGCCGGGCTCGCCGCCGCGGCCGCGGGCATCCAGGCCATCGTGCGGGGCGATGTCGGCGTACGGTCCCTCCAGGAGCACGCGCGGGCGCTGCGGGCGGCAGGGGCGTAGGGCTCGATCCACGGCAGGCTCCCGCGGGAGGTGAACAGGACTGGCCGGCACTCCGGTGCAGGTGACGGGCACGGTGCTGACGACGCGCCGGGTCGACGCCTACCATGCGCTGACCGTGGTGGCGCCCGGCATCGCCGAGCGCTACCGCCCCGGCCACTTCGTGTCCGTCGCCGTGGGCGGGGCTCACACGTCCATGGTGACGCGGCGGGCCTTCTCCATCCACGACGTCAAGCCCGACTACGGCGGCACGGTGGAGCTCGTCTTCACCGTGCGCGGGCCCGGCACCGCGTGGCTGGCCGAACGCCGCGCGCGTGACACGATCGACCTCGTCGGACCGCTCGGCCGGCCCTTCCCGCTGCCCCGCGACCCGGTCCACTGCGTGCTGGTCGGCTCCGAGTACGGCTCGGCGGTGCTGTTCCCGGTGGCCGACCAGCTCATCGAACGCGGCTGCCGGGTCGACTTCGTCCTGGGCGGGGCCAGCGCGGACCGGGTGTTCGGCGCCATGCGGGCCAGGCGGATGGCGCAGACCACGACGCTCACCACCGAGGACGGCTCGCTCGGGCTGCGCGGCAGGGTGACCGACGCGCTGCCTGCGGTGATCGCCGACACACGGGCGGACGTGGTCTACGCGTGCGCGCCCATGGAGACGCTGCGGGCGGTGACGGCGGTGGCGATGGAGTTCGACATCCCGGTGCAGGTGGCGGTGGAAGAGGCGATGGCCTGCGGGATCGGGGTCTGCATGACGTGCGTGCTGCCGGTCATCGGCGACGACGGGGTGACCCGGATGGTGCGGGCCTGCGCCGAGGGGCCGGTGTTCCGGGGGGAGCGGGTGCGGTTCGAGGATGTGGGGACGATCCCGTTCGACGCGCTGGGGGCGCCCGGGGGCGGTGCTCGCCATGCGGGCTGACCCCTGCGGCCCACGTCCCGCCGTACGGCGATCGCGTCCTCTGGAGGGCCCTCGCCTGGAACGGCGCGCTCGCATCCTTGGGACGACCTCCGCTTTCCACAGCTCCCACGTCCCCCGAAGGACCTCCGCCTCCTACGGCGCTCGCGTCCCCCGAAGGACCTCCGCCTCCAACGGTGCTCGCGTCTCCCGAAGGACCTCCGCCCCCTACGGCGCTCGCGTCCCCCGAAGGACCCCCGCCCCCTGCGGCGCTCGCGTTTTCGGCGGCGCTGTTCTTTCTGCGGCGGTGACCTGACGTGTCAGTAGATATGCGGACCTTCCTGGCGCACGTCGAGCTGGCCAACCCCATCACCACCGCCGCCGGCTGCGCCGCCTCTGGCCGCGAGCTGGCCCAGTTCTTCGACCTGCACCGCCTGGGCGCCCTGACCACCAGTTCGATCACCATGGCCCCGCGCGCCGGCCGCCCCACCCCCCGGATGGCCGAGACCCCCTCAGGCATGCTCAACGCCGTCGGCCTCCAGGGCCCCGGCATCGACGCCTTCCTCGAACGCGAGCTGCCCTGGCTGGCCCAGCGCGGCATCAGGACCATCGTGTCGATCGGCGGCGGCACCGTGGCCGAGTACTCCGCGCTGGCCCGCAGGCTGGCCGACGCGCCCGGCGTCACGGCCCTGGAGGTGAACCTGTCCTGCCCGAACATCGAGGACCGCGGCCGGGTCTTCGCCCGCGAGGGCAGCGCCGCCGCCGAGGTGATCGCCTCGGTGCGGTCCATCATGCGGTACGACGTGCCGGTGGTCGCCAAGCTCGCCCCCGACGTGGCCGACATCGTGTCGGTCGCCCGAGCCTGCGTCGACGCCGGAGCCGACGCGCTGTCCATGATCAACAACCCGCTCGGCATGGCCATCGACACCGAGGCGCTGCGGCCCTCGCTCGCGGCCGTGACCGGCGGGCTGTCGGGACCGGCCATCCTGCCCCTGGCGGTACGGTGCGTGTGGCAGGTGCACGCCGCCCTGCCCGGGGTGCCGTTGATCGGCGTCGGCGGCGTGACGACCGGCAGGGACGCCTTCCAGCTCATCCTGGCGGGCGCCTGCGCGGTCGGAGTGGGGACGGCGCTGTTCCACGACCCCTACGCGTGCCTGCGCATCGAGCGAGAGCTTGAGGACCTGCTGAGGGCACGCGGCTTCCAGCGCCTGGCCGACGCGGTCGGCCTGGCCCACCGTCCGCCGGGGAGCGCCCCCCGGCACCTGCTCGTCGACTCCGAGGAGAGCTCCCCTTGACGCCCGCACCCATTGCCGTCGCCCTCGACGCCCCCGACCTGGAGACCGCCGCCAGATGGGCCGCCCTGGTGACACCGCACGTCACCACGGTGAAGATCGGGCTGGAGCTCTATCTGCGCTACGGCCCCGACGTGATCGCCTCGGTCCGCGGCGCGAGCGGCGTACAGGTCTTCCTGGACCTGAAGCTGCACGACATCCCCAACACGGTCGCCGGCGCGGCCAAGGCCGTCTCCCGTCTGCGCCCGGCCATCCTCACGGTCCACGCGGCGGGCGGCCCCGCGATGATCCGCGCGGCCGTCGAGGCGGCCCCGGACACCCAGATCGCGGCGGTGACGGTTCTCACGTCGCTGTCGGAGGCCGATCTGAGCCGCATCGGGCTCGCGGGCCCCGCCTCGGACGCGGTGCGCCGCCTGGCCGCCCTGTCGGTCGAGTCGGGGGCCACCGCCCTGGTGTGCTCGCCGCACGAGGTCGTCGACGTACGGTCGGAGGTGGGGCCGGGGATCACGCTCATCACGCCCGGCGTACGGCCGGCCGGGGCCGACAGCCAGGACCAGGCGCGGGTCGCGACGCCCGAGCAGGCGCTGGCGGACGGCGCCGACCTCCTGGTCATCGGCCGCCCGATCACCGCCTCCCCGGACCCGGGCGCCACGGCGGCCGCCATCGCGTCCTCCTTGCGCCGCACGATCCCCTCCTGAGGGCTTCCTGGCGCCCTTCATGGGGTCGGCCGTGAACGGTCCTTCTTTCATAGGGGTCCGTTCGCGAAGAGCATGTGCGAGGGCGGGGGCCCGTCTGTGAGGGGCCGTTCGTGAGGGCGGGGGCCTGTCTGTGAGGGGCCGTTCGTGAGGGCGGGGGCCTGTCTGTGAGTGGCCGTTCGTGAGGGCGGGGGCCTGTCTGTGAGGGGCCGTTCGTGAGGGCGGGGGCCTGTCTGTGAGGGGCCGTTCGTGAGGGCGGGGGCCTGTCTGTGAGGGCCCGTTCGTGAGAGTGAGAGCCCGATCGTGAAGGCGACCGCCTGTCTGTAAGGGTCCTCGTGCGGACGCGGGCCCGTTGGTGAGGGTGCGCGCCTGTTGGTGGGGTCGGCCCGTGAGGGCGTGAGGGGACTGCCCACTCGCGGTCGTGTGGGGCTCGGACCCCGCGCGAGCCGGGTAGCCGCTCCCGTCGTGGTGCGCCTTCAGCCCCGCGCAAGGCCGCCTGGACGCGTGCGCCGATGCCCAGGGGCGCCACCCAATGGGGCCCGTGTGTAGCTCGGCCACCGTGGGGGCAGGGCCGACGATCGCTCAGGTCGTGAAGCATCAGCCCGCTGCCGGGTCGGCCGGACGTCGTGCGGTGGTGCCCTGCGCGCCACCGCGGGTCGTCCAGGGCGGCTCGGGCCCACGTAGGGCGGTTCGAACAGCTCGGACCTGCCTATGGCGAGCCGAGTCACTCGGACTTACCTATGGCGAGCCAGGGCGTCTCCGCCCCGCGTACGGCGAGCCGAGGTGTCTCCAGCCCGCCTATGGCGAGCCGAGGGCGACTCGGGCCCGCGTACGGCAAGCAAGGAAGACTCTTGCTCCGCAGGTGCCACCCGTTCATGGCAAGCCGCCCTCCGTGGACACGCGCTACGGCGGGTGGCCGTGTACGCACGGTGAGCGCCTCCCCGGAGAGATGGCGGTGCCCAAGGATGCCTCACACCGACCGTACATGATCGTGAAAACACCCGCGCAGCGCGCGCGGACGCCCACCTCGGGCGGGGTTTCGGACCCGATCCCGCGCACGTTTCGGACACCTCTCCCTGACGGGTAGGTGATCATCATCGTACCCCCACCGCGCTTCCTGTGTGTAAGGAAGAAGCGGGAAGTGAAGGCGATTTGATCAGCAGTCTGTAGTTTTCCAGACACAGAGAGTGATGAAGTGGATTTTGTGAGGAGAGAAACTGGGTTTGACGTTGCTTAGGGGGCGATGACCAGCTAGTTTCCCTTCCCGTCCGAGTACATCGACAGAAATTCGAGGTGACCCGGCGTGGCTCTTCCTCCCCTGACCCCTGAGCAGCGCGCCGCAGCCCTGCAGAAGGCTGCCAAGGCCCGTAAAGAGCGTGCCGAGGTCAAGAACCGGCTCAAGCATGGCGCGGTTTCTCTGGCTGAGGTGCTCAAGGATGGGCAGACCGACGACGTCATCGGCAAGATGAAGGTGTCGGCCTTGTTGGAATCGCTCCCAGGCGTGGGCAAAGTCCGCGCCAAGCAGCTCATGGAGCGGCTTGCCATTGCCGAGTCCCGCCGCGTGCGGGGTCTCGGTGCGAACCAGAGGGCCTCCCTCGAGCGCGAGTTCGGTGGCAACGAGAGCTAATCTCGGTTCCACACGAAAGCGCAGGTTCAATGGGGGGTAGGAAGTGACCGACAGGTCCAGGTCTGGCAGTGTTTGGGCCCATGAGGCAGTCGGATCTGGGGTCGGCGACTTCCTCCCCTCGAGCGAGCGGCGCCTGACGGTCCTGTCGGGACCGTCGGGCGTCGGTAAGTCAACGGTCGTCGCCGAGCTCCGGCGGGCACACCCCGAGGTGTGGCTGTCGGTCTCGGTGACAACCAGAAAACCCCGCCCCGGCGAGGTGCACGGGATCCACTACTTCTTCGCCGACGACGAGGAGTTCGACCGGCTCGTGGAGTCGGGTGAGCTGCTCGAGTGGGCGGAGTTCGCCGGCAACAGGTACGGCACGCCGCGCGCGGCCGTGCTCGACCGGCTCGCCGCGGGCATGCCCACGCTGCTCGAGATCGACCTGGAAGGCGCCAGGCAGGTACGCCGGAGCATGCCGGACGCCCTGCTGGTCTTCCTGGCCCCACCCTCCTGGGAGGAGCTGGAGAAGCGGCTCCGCGGCCGCGGCACCGAACCCGAGGACGTCATCGCCCGCCGCCTGGAGGCCGGGCACGTCGAGATGGCGGCCGAGAAGGAATTCGACCTCACGCTGGTGAACACGAGTGTCAAAGAGGTGTGCCGCCGGCTGATAGCCTTGATGACTGACCCTCAGGGGGTCATCAAAACCACCAACCGAGAGGTCTGACAATCGTGGCAGGAATTGCCCCGGTCGCAGAGGGCATCACCAACCCGCCGATCGACGCGCTGCTCGACATCGTCGACAGCAAGTATTCCCTGGTGATCATGGGTGCCAAGCGCGCCCGCCAGATCAACGCCTACTACTCCCAGCTCGGCGAGGGCCTGCTCGAATACGTCGGACCGCTGGTCGAGACGCACGCGCAGGAGAAGCCGCTGTCCATCGCGCTGCGCGAGGTCGCCGAGGGCCTGCTCAACGCCGAGCCCATCGAAGGCGCGGTCTGACCCGTTAAATGAAGGTCGTCCTGGGCGTCAGCGGGGGCATCGCCGCGTACAAGGCGTGTGAGTTGTTGCGCCTGTTCACCGAGTCCGGGCACGAGGTGCGGGTCGTGCCGACCCGCGACGCCCTGCGATTCGTGGGCGAGCCCACCTGGGCGGCGCTGTCCGGCAACCCGGTGACGACCGACGTGTGGGACGACGTTCACGAGGTGCCCCACGTGCGGATCGGCCAGCGGGCCGACCTCGTCGTGGTGGCGCCCGCGACCGCCGACGTGCTCGCCAAGGCCGCCCACGGCCTGGCGGGCGACCTGCTCACCAACACGCTGCTGACCGCGCGCTGCCCGGTGGTGTTCGCGCCCGCGATGCACACCGAGATGTGGCAGCACCCCGCCACCCGCGCCAACGTCTCGACGCTGCGCGAACGGGGCTCCGTGGTGATCGATCCCGCGGTCGGGCGCCTCACCGGCGCCGACAGCGGGCCCGGGCGCCTGCCCGATCCCGCCGAGATCTTCCAGATCTGCCTGCGCGTACTTGCCGGGCGCCCGCGCGACCTGGCCGGACGGCATGTCGTCGTCTCCGCCGGTGGCACGCGCGAGGCCATCGATCCGGTCCGCTACCTGGGCAACCGGTCCTCCGGGCTGCAGGGCTACGCTCTGGCCCGCACGGCCGTCGCCCGCGGGGCCCGCGTGACCCTGGTGGCGGCCAACGTGTCGCTGCCCGATCCGGCCGGGGCCGACGTGGTGCGGGTGGAGTCGGCGGCCGAGCTGCGCGAGGCGGTGCTGACCGCCGCCACCGCCGCGGACGTGGTGGTGATGGCGGCGGCCGTGGCCGACTTCCGGCCCGCCGCCCGGCACGACTCCAAGATCAAGAAGTCCGACGGCGAGCCCGACCCCATCCATCTGGTGAAAAATCCGGACATCCTGGCGGAGTTGGGGGAGCGGCGACACGCCGGCGGGCCGAAGCCCGAGGTGATCGTCGGGTTCGCCGCCGAGACCGACGACGTGCTCGCCAACGGGCAGGCCAAGCTCGCCCGCAAGGGCTGCGATCTGCTCGTCGTCAACCAGGTGGGCCCCCACCTGGCCTTCGGTACGCCCGACAACGCCGCGACCGTGCTCGTCGCGGGCGGCGAGCCGGTGGAGATCCCGCGCGGTCCCAAGGACGACGTCGCCGACGCCGTATGGGATCAAGTCGCCAACCTGTTGCGACATCCCCGAACGCCTGCCGATACTTAGGCAAAGGGGGCAAAAGGGGGCGGGGAATGCCGGTGAGTTCCGCTGTCAGGGATCGCTGCAGGACATTGCTCGGCGAACAGGGGGACATCCGCTACGTCTTCCCCGCGCTGTCCTTAGGACCCCAGGACACGGCGAACTTCCTGATCGTGGTCACCGACAACGCCATCTCGGTCCTCGCCACCAGGATGCTCAGGAGCGACCGCCCGGTCGCGGTCCACGCGACGTTCCCGCGCCACACCAGGCTCGGGCCGATCATGCAGGCCTCCTTGCCGGTGATCGAGCTGGGCGTGATGGCCTTCGAGTTCGAGGAGGAGTACGCCGCGGTGGTGGCCGCCGCCGACGCGGAGATCTTCGCGCCGGAGACGCTGCCCCCGGATCCCCTGCCCGACCTGTGATGGGCCCGTTTCGCGCCATGCCGGTGGGTAGGGCTACACTTCGGCGAGGCACTGGCCGGGGTGTACAGTCGCCGGAGCCCGCACGTCCGTCAGCAGCCGCTGCATGAGGAGCCACTGAGTTGTCACGTCGCCTGTTCACCTCCGAGTCGGTCACCGAAGGCCACCCGGACAAGATCGCCGACCAGATCAGTGACGCGATTCTCGACACCATGCTCAAGGACGACCCCAAGAGCCGGGTCGCCGTCGAGACGATGATCACTACCGGCCAGGTCCATGTCGCAGGCGAGGTCACGACCGAGACCTACGTCGACATCCCCGGCGTCATCCGGGAGAAGATCCTGGAAATCGGCTACGACGCCTCCCACAAGGGCTTCGACGGCGCCTCCTGCGGCGTGTCGGTGTCCATCGGGGCGCAGTCGCCCGACATCGCCCAGGGCGTCGACGACGCCTACGAGCACCGAGTCGACGGGGACATCGACGAGCTCGACCGTCAGGGCGCGGGCGACCAGGGCCTGATGTTCGGCTACGCCTGCCGCGAGACGCCCGAGCTGATGCCGCTGCCGATCACGCTCGCGCACCGGCTGGCCCAGCGCCTGTCCGAGGTCCGCAAGTCCGGCACCGTCCCCTACCTGCGGCCCGACGGCAAGACCCAGGTCACCATCGAGTACGACGGCGACCAGCCGGTCCGGCTCGACACCGTGGTCGTCTCGACGCAGCACGCGGCCGAGATCGACCTCAAGGAGATGCTGACGCCCG
Organism: Nonomuraea guangzhouensis; assembly: GCF_019396345.1. Taxonomy (GTDB): domain Bacteria; phylum Actinomycetota; class Actinomycetes; order Streptosporangiales; family Streptosporangiaceae; genus Nonomuraea; species Nonomuraea guangzhouensis. The sequence continues at coordinate 321,277 of NZ_JAHKRM010000015.1, forward strand.
ACATCAAGGAGCACGTGGTCGACCCCGTGCTCGCGGGCCTCGACATCGACATCGAGGGCTACCGCCTGCTGGTCAACCCGACCGGCCGGTTCGAGATCGGCGGCCCGATGGGCGACGCCGGCCTCACCGGACGCAAGATCATCATTGACACCTACGGCGGCATGGCCCGCCACGGTGGCGGCGCCTTCTCCGGCAAGGACCCGTCCAAGGTCGACCGCTCGGCCGCCTACGCCATGCGCTGGGTCGCCAAGAACGTCGTGGCCGCCGGGCTCGCCGACCGCTGCGAGGTCCAGGTCGCCTACGCCATCGGCAAGGCTCAGCCGGTCGGCCTGTTCGTCGAGTGCTTCGGCACCGAGAAGCTGCCGGTCGAGAAGATCCAGGCCGCCGTGCTCCAGGTGTTCGACCTGCGTCCGGCCGCGATCATCCGCGACCTCGACCTGCTGCGCCCGATCTACTCGGAGACCGCCGCCTACGGCCACTTCGGCCGCGAGGGCTTCTCCTGGGAGTCGACCGACCGCGCCGAGACGCTGAGGTCCGCCGCCGGTCTGTGACGCGATCGCGCTGGATGCCGCATCCCGATTGTGGGATGCGGCATCTGCGCGTTCAGGGCGGGGGCCGTCCCCGGAGGCGAACCAGGCAGCACGTAACGTGGTCTTCTTGGATCTTCCGGAAATCGAGGAACGGATCATGTCATGGCGTGCCACGCCGACCAGCTTCGTGGGTCGCCGCCAGGAGGTCGCGGACGTCCGGCGGATGCTCCAGCGCCGCCGCCTCGTCAGCGTCACCGGCATCGCCGGAGTCGGCAAGACCCGGGTGGCCATCCGGGCGGCGCAGCTCATGCGGCGGGCCTTCACCGACGGCATCGAGTACGTCGAGCTGTCCGGGCACACCGACCCCGCGTCCCTCGAACAGGTCATCGCCCAGGCCCTGTACGTCCAGGGTGACCTGACCGCGCACCTGTCGCGCCGCAGCCAGCTCCTGGTGCTCGACACCTGCGAACACCTGGCCGACGCGTGCTCCGGCCTCGTACGCTCGCTGCTGCGCGCCGCCCCCGGCCTGCACGTGCTGGCCACGAGCAGGCAGGCGCTGCGCGTGCCCGGCGGGCAGGCGGTCATCGTCCGGCCGCTGGCCGTACCAGGTGGCGAGTCGGCGCCAGCCGACGTGGCGCGCGTCGAGTCGGTGTCGCTCCTGCTGGACCGGATCGCGGCCGTCGATCCCGGCTTCGAGCTCACCGAGCGGAACGCGGCTGCCGTCGCCGAGGTCTGCCGCCGCCTGGAGGGCATCCCGCTGGCCATCGAGCTGGTGGCCGTCCATGCGCGGCAACTGCCCGTGGACGAACTGCTGACGCGGATGGACGCGTTCGGCCCGCCGAGCGGGCTTTCGACCATGCAGGCGGTGATCGCGTGGAGTCATGAGCTCTGCTCGCCCGAGGAACGTCTGCTGTGGGAGCGGCTGACCGTGTTCGCGGGGAGCTTCGAGCGGGCGGGGGGCGAGGCCGTCTGCTCCGGTGGCGCGCTGGCCGCCGCACGGGTGTACCCCGCGCTGGCGGCGCTGGTCGAGAAGTCGATCGTGACCGAGGAGCGGGACGAGCGGCGCACGGCGTACCGGATGCCCGACAGCGTGCGCGAGTTCGCCGCCGCCCGTCTGGAGGGCACCGGCGAGCAGGAACGGCTGCGGACCCGCCACCGCGAGCACTACTACGCCGTCGCAGAGGCATTCGGCGCCGAGGGGCTGAGCGACGATTGGGCCGGGGAGACCGGTGCGGAGGGGCTGGGCGGCGATTGGGCCGGGGAGATCAGCGCCGAGGGGGCGGGTGGTGCAACGGGCGCGGGCCGTGACCGGGCCGAGGGGGTCGTCCGGGTCAGGGCCGACTGGGCGAACCTGAGGGCCGCGCTGGAGTCCTTCGCCGCCGACCCGGTCACCCGGGAGCGCGGGCTGAGGATGGGACTGCGGCTGGGCCATCTGTGCGCGTTCGGCGGGCCTGCTCGATATGGCCGCCGCTACCTGGAGCGCCTGCTGCCCATCACCTCGTGCCCGGATTCGGTACGGCTCCACGCCCTGCTGCACGTCGCCCAACTGGCGGCGGGCGGGGGAGACCTGGACGGGGCGCGCAAGGCACTCGACGAGGCCGAGGCCCCCGCGGCCCGTGTGGGCGCGCGCTGCGGCTGCCACCTGGCCAAGGCGCGCGGCACGGTCAGCCTCTGCGAGGGCGACCTGGCAGCGGCCGAGCTCCACCTGACCGAGAGCATCAACGGCCGGCCGCCCGACGGAGGCGCCCACCTGGTCAACGCCACCGTCACTCGAACCGGACCTCATGTGGTCAACGCCACCGTCACCCGAACTGGGCGTCACGTGATCAACGCCACCGTCGAACTGGGCGTCACGCTCATGCTCGCCGGCCGTACCGGCGAGGCGGACGAGGTCCTCACCCGGGCCCGCGCGCTCTGCGGGCAAGCAGGCGACGGCGCCACCACGGCCTGGACGGAGCTCGCGCTCGCCCTGGTCCGGCGGGCGGCCGGCCGGTACGCGGAAGCGGACACCCTGGCCACGGCCGCGCTGCGGGCGCAGGTGGCGCTGCACATCACATTCGGGCGGGCGCTCTGCGTCGAGGTCCTCGGCCGGCTCGCCGCCGACCAGGGCCGCCCCGCGCGCGCCGTACGGCTGCTGAGCGCGGTGCAACGTTTGTGGGGGTACGAGATGAACCCGCTGCTCGGCGCGCCGATCCTCGCCGCCGAACGCGACCCCGACCAGCGGGAACTACGCGAGACCCTCGGCCAGGACTACGGCAAAGCCGTCGCGGAAGGCCGCGCCATGTCGGCCGAGGAGGCGATCGCCGAGGCGCTCTCCCCGGGCGGCACCCCGCCGGTCGCGGTCGTACCGTTCTGGGCGCCGCTCACCCCGCGCGAGGCGGACGTCGCCGAACTGGTCGCCGACGGCCTGACCAACCGGCTGATCGCGCAGCGACTGCTCGTCGCCCGGCGCACAGTGGACTCCCACATGGAGAACATTTTCGCCAAACTCGGATTCTCCGGACGGAGTCAGGTCGCCGCATGGGTGATGGGGCGGCGGCAGCGGGAGGACGGCTGAGCCCGGGGCCTCCTGGGAGCCACTGGTCCGACAGGTAGGCGGGCGTTACCTACGGGCTGGGTCTGGTAGACGTAATGCGTGACCGACTCCGATGCCCTCCTGCCGCTCGACGCCGTGCGGAGGGTAGAGCCGTCGAAGCCCGCCAAGGGGGCGCCGGTCCCCGCTCCTTCGCGGCCGGTGGCCCGGGTGGCGGTCGACAACCCGCTGCCGCACCTGGACCGGCCGTTCGACTATCTGGTGCCGGCGTCGATGCATGAGACGGCCGAGCCGGGGGTGCGGGTGCGGGTGCGGTTCGCGGGCCAGTTGGTGGACGGGTTCGTGCTCGAACGGGTCGAGGAGAGCGACCACACGGGCAAGCTCACCGCCCTTGAGCGGGTCGTGTCGAGCGAGCAGGTGCTGACCGGGGAGATCGCGGGCCTGGCCAGGGCGGTCGCCGATCGTTACGCGGGCACGCTCGCCGACGTCCTCCGCCTGGCCATCCCACCCCGCCACGCCAGAGCCGAAGCGACCACCCCGAAGCCCGCCGGTACGGCCGCGGCTCCGCCGGCCCAGCCCGTCCGCCCGCCTGTCGGCCCGGCTGCCCCGGCCAATGACGTCTCCAGTGGTCCGGCGATCGGGACGTCCAGTGGTCCGGCGACCGGGACGCCCGGGGGTCCGGCGATCGGGACGCCCAGCGATGCGGCGGACGGTACGTCCAGCGGTCCGGCGATCGGGACGCCCGGCGATGCGGCGGACGGGATGCCCACCGGTCCAGGGACCACGACGCCCAGCTACACGGCGGCCGGGATGCCCAGCGACACGCCCAGTGACACCGCCACCGGTAGACCGAGGGACCTGGCCACCGGCGGCCCCGGAGATCCGGCGCCCGGTGGCCCCAGCGACCTGGTCCCCGGTGGGCCCAGTGGTCCGGTTGTCGGCACGTCCAGCCGTCCCACGATCGACACGCCTGGAGGCACTCCGGCCGGGGCGGACAGCGGGCATGGTCTTCCGGCGGTGGGCAGCGGGCCCCGGAGCGGGGCGGTCGACGGGTCTGACCGTGCGTCCGCCGGACCCTGGGACGACTACCCGATGGGGCCGTCGTTTCTCGACGCGCTCCGGAACGGCAGGGCGCCCAGGGCCGTCTGGTCGGCGCTGCCCGGCGCCAAGGGGTGGGCCGGAGCGGTGGCCGAGGCGGTGCGGGCGACGCTCGACGGTGGGCGGGGAGCGGTCGTCGTGGTGCCCGACGGCAAGGACGTGGCGCTGGCCGACGCCGAGCTCACCCGGGTGCTCGGCGACGGGATGCACGTGGCGCTCACCGCCGACCTGGGCCCGGCGGAACGCTACCGGCGTTGGCTGCGCGTCCTGAGAGGGCAGGTACGGGCGGTCGTGGGGACCCGGGCCGCCATGTTCGCCCCCGTGGCCGCGCTCGGCCTGGTGGCCATCTGGGACGACGGAGACGACCTTCACGCCGAACGGCTGGCCCCCTACCCGCACGCCCGCGAGGTCCTCGCCCTGAGGGCCCACCGTACGGGCGCCGCCATGCTGATCGGTGGCTACACGCGTACCGCCGAGGCCACGCAGCTCATCGCCAGCCGCTGGGCCAGGCCGATCGTGGCCGCCCGCACCACGATCAGAAGCCTCGCCCCCCGCGTACATCCCGCCGGAGAGGACGCCGAGCTCGCCAAGGACCAGGCCGCACGGCAGGCGAGGCTGCCCAGCCTGGCCTGGCGGGTGCTGCGCCAGGGGCTGGAGTCCGGTCCGGTGCTGGTCCAGGTGCCTCGGCGCGGCTACCTGCCCGCACTGGCCTGCCAGAACTGCCGCGCCCCCGCCCGCTGCGCGCTCCCGCCCACCCGCCTCAGCGCTCCCACGGCCTCCGGCGCCCAGACGAACGAGCCGCACGCCGTACCGGGCCTCGCGGTGGCGACGACAGCCAGCCGCAGCTCGGCCGGCGGGACGAGAAACAGCGGGACGAGAAACGGAGGAACGAGGCGCGGAGCGGCGAAGGACGCAGGCGGATCAGCCGCAGGGCCGGCTTCCGACGGCGGATCCCCGGAAGGGCTATGGTTCGGCAACGGGCCGGCCGACCTGCCAGGGACGGGTGACCGTCCGGGCGAGGGGCTGAGGTCTGGCGGGCGTTCGGGCGAGAGGTTGACGTCCGGCGAGAGGCCGGGATCTGGTGGCCGTCCGGGTGAAGGGCCGGGGTCCGGTGACCGATCGGCCGACCGGCTGGGATCGCGTGACAGGCCGGTCGAGGGGCCGGGATCCGACCGCGGACCTGTCGAGAGGCTCGGCGACATCACCTCCGTGAACGAGCAGAGCCTGTCTTGTCATGGCCCGCTCGCCCTCCGCGGCGGTCACACCGCCCCCTACTGCCGCTGGTGCGGCCGCGTGGACGCCGGTTGGAAGTGCCCGAACTGTGGTGGCCGCCGCCTCCGTGCCGTCGTCGTGGGCGCCCGCCGTACCGCCGAGGAGCTGGGTCGGGCGTTCCCGTCGGTTCCGGTACGCACGTCCGGCCGCGACGGCGTCCTCGCCACCGTGCCCGCCACCCGTGCCCTGGTCGTCGCCACGCCCGGCGCCGAGCCGGTGGCCGAGGGCGGTTACGCGGCGGCCGTGCTCCTCGACGGGTGGGCGCTGCTCGGCCGGGCCGACCTGCGGGCCGCCGAGGAGGCGCTGCGGCGTTGGACGAACGCCGCCGCCCTGCTCCGGCCCGGCGCCGAGGTGGTGGTGCTCGGTGACGCCGGGCTGCCGGCAGTACAGGCGCTGGTGCGCTGGGACCCGATCACCCACGCCGAGCGCGAGCTGGCCGAACGCGCCGAGCTGGGCTTCCCGCCCGCGGTGCGGATGGCGACGCTCACGGGTGCGGCCGCCGCGGTCCGGCAGATGCTCGACGAGACCCGCCTGCCGGACGGCGCGCAGGTGCTCGGCCCCGTGCCGGTGGACGAGACGGGCAGGGAACGCGCCATGATCCGCGTTCCGCGCGGCGGTGGCGCCGCGCTGGCCGCCGCGCTCAAAGGGACCAGTGGGGTACGTGCGGCGCGTAAGGCACCTGATGTCGTCCGAGTGAGTGTTGACCCCCTAGACCTGATTTAGGCAGTTTCCCCGATTCGCTCATCTGTAAGTCAGCCATTAGCGTGCCTCTGTGTCGATCGAATGGGTGAACCAGGCCATCGACGACCTCCGTGCCTGGGGGCGCGCGCGGGGTGTCGTGGTGGACGCGGACGAGGTCCGCTTGCTCTGCGACTACGCCAGCGACTATCTCAACGTCAACGAACTGGGCGACTTCACTCCCGCGACCTTCGACGAGCTGCTGCTGTCCATCTACCCCCGCAAGGTCATCGCGCCGCCCGAGAGCGCGCCGGAGACCGTCGCCGCCGCCCGTACCCTCGTCGACTACCTGCAGCAGTCCGGCGCGGTCGGCGCGGAGACCGCGGCGGCGATGCGTGCGGAGCTGACCGGCATCGAGCCGAGGATGCCCGAGGCGCTCGCCGACACGGCCAACTTCGGCATGGCCAAGAGCCTGTTCAGCTCCATCGGCCCCGAGTCGCTGGAGCAGTCGGTCGCCATCCCCTCGGGCGAGCTGCCCGACCTGGGAGAGGCGCCCTGCGACTGCCCGGGGTGCGCCCCGCTGCCCGCCGTACGGCTGGCGGAGCCCGGCACGCTCGTGGCCGAGCTGGCCGACGTGCCGCTCCTGGCCGGAGGAGACGCCGGACCGTACGAGGAGCTGCGGGAAGAGCTGAGGCGCGACGGCGGTGACGACCCGCTCCAGACGTGGGCCGAGATCGTCGCCCACGTCGTCGAACGCGACACACGCGGCACGATCACCGGCTCGGCCGAGCTCGACGAGGAGCTCTACGACCTGTTCGACATGCTCTACCGGCTGCGGGCGCCCGCGCCCGTCACCGTGATCGGCGACTACCTGGAGGAGGTCGCCGACGCGGGCGGCGCCGATCTGGACGCGGTGCTCGACCGGCTGGCCTGGTGCGGGATGGTCGTGGTCGAGGGCGACAGCGCCGGGCTGACCCCGCTGGCGGTGTGGGGGCTGCGTGAGCACTACCTGGCGCTCGGCCTGGACGCCCCGCAGGCCGCCGACCTGGCCGAGGCCGACGCGACCGGGCTCATCGAGGGCCTGCTCGACGGCATGCCCACCGAGCTGGCCGAAGAGGACATCAGCCGCTGGCTGGCCGGGCGCACCCCGATCGCGGCGGCGGCCGAGCTGCTCGCCGCCGCGTCCGGCGCCCCCGCCGTGGCGCGCGGCCTGGCGGTGACCATCGTCGACCGCCTCGGCGCCGAGGCGGAGCCCGAGGTACGCGCC
>NZ_JAHKRM010000016.1:0-26880 GCF_019396345.1 Nonomuraea guangzhouensis
TCTCGTCGGTGCCGAGCCCTTCCCAGCCCATCAGCGACAACAGCTCCCTGTCGTCGTCCGACAGGCGCGCGAACGCCTGCCTGGCCCCCTCCGGCGCCCGGTCCGGCGCCGTACTGTCGTAGGCGGAATGTTCTTCACGAAGGCGCAGCGTCAGGGCCGTACGGCGCAGGGCGCTACGGCGATGGTTGGCCAGGACCCGCCGGGCCGTTCCGTATAACCACAGCCTGGCTTCGTCACCGGCCGGCACGGCTGCCAGCCGCCGCCACGCCGTGGTGAACGTCTCGGCGATCACATCGGCGCAGTCGTCCGGGTGGTCGGTACGACGCCGGACATAACCGGAGACGGCTGCGTAGTGCCCCGCGTAGAGCTCTTCAAAGCGCTGCCGGGGCTCCACTGCTTCCTTCTGGCTTAGGAATGTCACATGACAGTAAATGTCCGGCAGTGTACGAGCGTGACAGCCAGAACACGGTGAACGTTTCGCCGAAGTGGAACGGCTCGCTGAGCAGCGGATCGTCTGCCTTTCCTCCTCCTGGAGGATGCCCCAGCAACGCCTTGCCCCGGCGCCGAATCGGGTGCTGGACCTGGGCGGCGGCACCGGCATGCACGCGGGCGCTTCCCTGCCCGCATCCCTCGCGTGGGAAGCGATCTTTGGACTCGCCTATTCCGCCAGGTCATCCCCTCTCGTGAACACCCCACCCAGGGCCGTTCTTGAAACGGCTGGACTGAGGTTGACGGGATCCCGTCTGATCATCGCGATTAGGCGGGATCTTGTCGTTTCAGGGGCTTCCGAATCGGCTCGTCCTGGTTTGGGGCCGCGGAGTGGGTATCAGGGGGCTGGTGGAGGTCGGAGTCCGCGTCACTGGGCATGGCGAAGCCGACTGCTGTGCTTGGTCCTGATGCCGGGCAAGATTGCCCTATGGGCCTGACTCGCAACCGCCGCGCTCTGCTCTTCACAGGGGCGATCGGGCTGGCCTCGCTCCTGACGCTTTTGAGGTGAGCGCTCCCGGCCTGTCCGTCTGGGCATTGGCATTGGCACTGTGCTGGCTGGCGCTGGCCATTGCCTGGTCGTGGCTGTGGGGTTCGGGACCGGGTCGGCGGGGTGGGCGCCCTGGATATTTGTCCCACTCGTACTGGTGCTGGGCACTGTGCTGCTCGTCACGGTCGACGCGCCCCTTCACGCGCGCTTCGCCCTGTCGGAATCGAGCCTGGAGCGCTACGCCCGGTCGGTGCGCGACGACTATGGCCATGATCGGTGCCGGGGCCTGTATCGGGTGGGCTACATGGAGAAGATGGTCCGCGTCATGTCCCGTGCCCTCAAGCACGGCCCCGACGATTCCGACTTGGCGAACCGCTGTGCCTTGAGTGTTACGGCTACCCTCCACCCGGATGCCTGCAACCGGGACAGTGCAGGACGGATGTCAGGCCGCCGGGATGGCCTCGATGGCCTTCATGTGCTTCTCGCCCCACTCGCCGAGAGGGATGAGAGCGGTGTTAAGTGACTGGCCGAAGTCGGTCAGGGAGTATTCCACCTTCGGTGGGACCTGGTGGTACACCTCTCGGTGCACAAGGCCGAAGTGCTCCATCTCTCGAAGCTGGAGGATCAGCATCTTCTCGCTGATGCCTGGAACCGCCCTCCTCAGCTCTCCGAAACGCCTCGAACCGTCGTGTAGCGCCCACAGGATCAGCGCCTTCCACTTGCCGCCCACCACGTCCACGGCGGCGTCGAGTCCGCACGAGTAGCTCTGCTTCTTCACCGTTCCCCCCATACTGAAAAAAAGGTACGTACCTGAAAAAATAGTAGGTACTTGTGAGAAGTTCCGCAAGGAAACAGGATCAGACACGCATCGGATGGGCCCATCCCGCAGCATCACTCACACCACTCTCACAAGCACGGAGATCATGATGAAGAACGGGCGCGTCAACGCCAACGGCATCGACTTCGCCTACGTCGAGGAGGGAGAGGGGCCGCTGGCCTTGCTCCTCCACGGCTTCCCAGAGTCCGGCGACGCCACCTACCGCCACCTGATCCCGGCTCTCGCTGCGGCAGGCTACCGAGCCGTCGCCCCCAACATGCGGGGGTTCGCCCCCACCGCGCTTCCAGCGGACGGCAGCATGCGCCTCCGCGATCTCGTCGCCGATGCCAACGCCCTGCACGAAGCACTGAAGGGTGACGGCAAGGCGATCCTCGTGGGCCACGACTGGGGCGCGGGCACCGCCTGGGCCGCCGCCGTCGCGGCACCGGAGCGGTGGTCACGGGTCGTGGCCAGCGACGTCCCGCCCCTGCAGTTCTTCGGCGACTACTCCAGCACCTACGAGGGAATCGAGAACCTGAACCACTTCTGGTTCTTCCAAATGGACATGGCAGACGAGGTCCTGGCCGCCAACGACATGGCGTATCTGCGGCAGATCCTGCAGGAAAAGTGGACCGGACCCGGATACGACGCCACCAAGGAGTGGGAGGGGACGCGCAGGGCCCTGGGCGAGCCCGCCAGGCTGCGGGCAGCCCTCGATCTCTACCGAACGAACTTCGGCCCCAAGCAGATGGGGACGCCGGAGTGGGCGGCCGAACACGGAGCCCTCTGGGGGCCTCTGCCGACTCAGCCGACCTTGTACCTCCATGGCACGGAGGACAAGAGCGTCATTCTGGACGAGGAAACCCTGGCGGCGATCCGCGCCGCCCTTCCTGTGGGCTCTGAAGCGGCCTTCGTCGAGGGTGTCGGGCATATCGTCCCCGTGGAAAAGCCGGACCGATACAACGAGCTCGTTCTCCGATTCCTCAAGAAGACGATCTGACGGTCGCAGTGGGCGGCGCCGATCCGTGCCGGCATTGCGCCGAAAGCCGCCTCTTGCGGGCGGTGAAGGGCACCAGTGGGCCAGTCCGCTGGCAGTGGCGGGTCTGCTGGTAGGGATCGGGATCGGCCTGGTGGGGAACCTGGCGACAGGCACGGTTCAGGTTGAGGCGTGGTGGTGGAAGCCGACGGTGTGGACGGCCACCGGGGTGCTGATTGTGGCCGCGATGGTGCTGGGGTGGCTGTCGACCAGGCTCGGCCGTCGGAGCCGGGGGTCGTAGAGGATCGTGCGGAGGCGGCGCTGCGCGTGCGGGTGCGGGTGCGGCGCCAGTGGGAGCACGAAGCGGTGGTGCGGCGGTTGCGGCAGCCGATGCCGTTGCGGGTGACGTGGTCCTCGACGGGCCGGCTGGTGGCCGCGGCCCGGGAAGCGGTGCTCGATGAGCTGGACCTCACCTGGGAAGAGCGGCCTTTCGCCGGTGATACCAGGCAGATCGTGGGGCGCTTTCGGGAACTGCAGCACCGTCAGCTGGTGATCCTCGGCGAAGGCGGGGCAGGCAAGAGCGTGCTGGCGCTGCTGCTGATGCTCAGCATGCTGGAGGATCCGGTGGGGGGAGAGCCGCTGCCGGTGTTGCTGCCGGTCGCTGCCTGGAATCCCGGCAAGGAGAGTGTGGCGGAGTTCGCCGCGCGTCGTCTGGCCGAGGACTATCCCGACGCGGCGGGGGCCGCCGATGGCAAGGATGTCGCGCGGCAGTTAGTGGAGCAGGGGCGGCTGCTACTGGTGCTGGACGGCCTGGATGAGATCTCCTCGGCCCTGCATGCGGTGGCGGTGCGGAAGCTGGATGAGTACGCGGTTGTGGGACGTCAGCTGGTAGCAGCCGTGAGTACGACACAGCTGTGCAGGCTGGCGGTCACATCGTGTCCCGGGCGGCGGTCGTGGAACGGCATCCCATCACCCTGACCGCGCGATCGCCTTCCTGTCCCATCCGGATACCGGCCGGGCCCGCTGGCTGGAGGTGTTCTCCCACCTGCAGGACGAGCCCGGCGGGGCGCTGGCCTCGGTGCTGACAACACCGCTGATGGTGTCGCTGGCCCGGGTCGCCTACCAGTGGCCGAGCACCGATCCCGGGGAACTCCTCCGTGCCGGCGGCCGGGTCGAGATCCGGGCCAGCTGATGGACACCTACATCGACAGCGTCCACGATCCTGACCATCCCGCCTCCCCGGTCGGAGCGCCGCTACGCCGCTATCTGGAAACCCTGGCCCTCAACCTGGAGCTGTCCGGCACGGTCGAGCTGGTGTGGTGGCGGTGGCGGCCCGACCTGTACACCCGTCATGTGCATCTGGCCAGCACCTGCCTGGCGGTGAGGCTTACCCTGCTGGCCGGTCTGGCCGCCACACCGGTTGCGGGGGTGCGGGGCGGGATCTGCGCGGCGATCGTGGTGGGCGGGGCATTCACCGTGGCCGCGAGTGGAAAGCTGCGCCCGGTGTGGCCGCACAACCACCCCGCCTACCAGCCCGCCAGCTACCAGCCCGCCAGCTACCGGCCCGCCCGCATCCGGCGGCGCCGGATGCGCTGGGCGCGAGCTGCGGTCGGGGCCTGGTGCGGCCTGTTCAGCGGTCTCATCCTCGGAGACCTGGCAATAGCCGCGGTGGGAGCCGTCCTCTCGGCCCTGTGCGGGGCGTGGCTGCCCACCGACCGGATCAAGCCCCAGCCGCGCACGGCCACCCCCGGCGCCACGCTCGCCGCCCACCACCGCGCCACCCTGGCCGCCGCCGTCCTGAAAGCGCTGCCCGGCGTCGTGATCATCGCCACCGCAACCATGCTGACCAGCGGGCACTCCCCGGGAGGAACGGCTTTCACCGCGCTGCTGGTGTACGGGTGGACCGCCGCATGCCCTGGCGGGTTGTGGACCTGGCTCCGGTACCGCGCTACCCACCTGCACCTTGCCGTCCGGCACCGGCTACCGCCTCGCGTCAACGCTTTCCTGCATGACCAGCACCAGCGCGGCACCCTCCGCCAGACCGGAACCACCTGGCAACTCCGCCACCTCATCCTCCAGCAACACCTCGCCCATCCAGCAGGCCTCCACCGCCTTCGCGCTCTGGCCGACCAAGGTGACGATGACGCCGCCCGGCAGCTGGCGGGGCTGCTCGCACGGGAGGGACGTGCCGACGAACTCCGGACCCGCGCCGACCAAGGCGACCATGATGCCGCCCGGCAGCTGGCGGAGGAGCACTAATTGTTAGGGAGCTTTGAACGTCGGGGTTACGTTACATAGGTGTCTCTCGCTGGTTGCGTGACGCGTGCTCGGCACTCGAGGCGGGCGCCGATGCGGCGCTCATCGCTCAATGGATGGCCGAAACGCAGGCACAACGGGTTTCGGCTCAGGCACAGCTACGACAGTCCAGCGGCCGACGCTGCATGACTCAAGAAGAGGTTCACGCCGTGATGACCGCACTCGGAGACCTCGTCAAGGTCATCCAGGAGGCTGATCCGCTCGACAAGATCGGGCTACGCCTGACGTGCAGGCCCCAGAAAAAACTAGTGGAGGCTCAGGTTGTCCCTGGCCCCCACGTGTGCAAAAGGTACGTGTCCGAGGGGGGACTTGAACCCCCATGCCCCGCAAAGGGCACTAGCACCTCAAGCTAGCGCGTCTGCCTATTCCGCCACCCGGACTTGGTGCCTGCACGCGAGACCGTCATCCCGCGTCGGCTCCGTAAGGTTAGCAAACTCTGAGGGGTGCGTCATACCAGGATTCCAGAGGGAGGATGAGACGGGAATTCGTACCCGAGCGAAGGAGCCGTCATGGCCGAGGACGAGGTCGTCGAGCTGTGCTGTGATCTGATCCGGATCGATTCGACCAACGCCGGTGACAACGCGGGACCCGGGGAGAGGGCGGCGGCCGAGTACGTCGCGGCGAAGCTCGCCGAGGTGGGGCTTGAGGTCACGATCCTGGAGAGTGACGACCGCCGGGCGAACGTCGTCGCGCGCATCGAGGGCACCGATCCAGGGCGTGACGCGCTGCTGCTGCACGGGCATCTCGACGTGGTGCCGTTCGACGCGGGGGATTGGCGGCATCATCCGCTCTCGGCGGAAGTGGCCGACGGGTGCGTCTGGGGGCGCGGGGCCGTGGACATGAAGGACATGGACGCGATGATCCTGGCGGTCGTGCGGCAGCGGCTCAGGGAGGGGCGCCGGCCTGGGCGGGACGTCGTGATCATGTTCACCGCCGATGAGGAGGCGGGCGGGGAGTACGGGGCGAAGTTCCTGGTCGAAGAGCATCCGGGGCTGTTCGAGGGGGTCACGGAGGCGATCGGGGAGGTCGGCGGGTTCAGCGTGTCGATCGGGACGGATCGCCGGCTCTACCTGATCGAGGCCGCGGAGAAGGGCATGGCGTGGATGCGGGTGGCCGCGAAGGGCCGGGCCGGGCACGGGTCGATGCTCAACCTGGACAACGCCGTGACCGAGCTCGCCGACGCCGTGGCGCGCGTGGGCAGGCATGAGTGGCCGGTACGGCTGACACCGACCATGAGCAGGTTCCTGGAAGAACTGGGCGACGGCGACCCCGAGGTCCTGATCGCCAAGCTGGGGCCGGTGGCCAGGATGCTGGGCGCAGGGCTCCGCAACACGGTCAATCCGACCATGCTGGAGGCCGGCTACAAGTCGAACGTGGTGCCCCAGACGGCTTCGGCGGTGATCGACGGGCGGTTCCTGCCGGGGTTCGAGGAGGAGTTCTTCGCCACGATCGACGAGCTGCTCGGGCCCAACGTCACGAGGGAGTTCGTGCAGCACCAGGTGGCGCTGGAGTTCGGCTTCGAGGGGTCGCTGGTGACCGCCATGGTCGAGGCGCTGCTGGCGGAGGACCCGGCGGGGCGCGCCGTGCCGTACACGATGTCCGGAGGGACGGACCTCAAGTCGTTCAGCCGGCTGGGAATCCGAGGGTATGGATTCGCGCCGCTCAAGTTGCCTGCCGACCTGGACTTCTCCGGGATGTTTCATGGGGTCGACGAGCGGGTGCCGGTGGATTCGCTCCAGTTTGGGGTGCGGGTGCTTGACCGCTTCCTGGATTACTGCTGAAAAGCTCTTGCGGCGACCTTGAGTGATGCTACGGTTACGGACCGTTGAGGGGTGAGTCCACGGACCGGCCTCACACTGTGAGGTCGGTTCTGGAGCGCTTTGAGGGAGGGTCACGTGGCACGCATGCCGGTGCGGCAGTGGAGGCTGATGCCTCTCGCTGCTCGGCGCGTGCCCGTGAGCACCCCCGCGGAGGATGCGATCGCCGATCGGGCCGCCCGGATGGCGCGGTTCGCGGCCGGCGCCCGCGAGGTCATCGCACGAGCAGTCGCGGTCGGCGCCCTGCTGGCCGCGGGATGGCTGCTCGCCGTTCTCTTCGGAATGCTCTCCGCCGCTCCGGCGGCCGCGGATTCCACCGCGGCAGCGGGAAAGGTGGCAGATACGGCCACAGCAGCCGGCACACCTCACACCGTCACCGGGTCCATCACGGACGGTTTCCCCACGGCTGACGGAAAGGTCTCGGCGTCGGACAACGCCGAGGCGATGGCGGGGCGGACGGTCGACGGGCTCAACAGCCAGTCCGATCCCGGCCTGCCACCTTCTTCCACTGCCAGCGACATCCTGGACACCAATGGTCTGGTGCCCAACGGCGGTGGCAGCGGCCCCTTCGGGCCTGGCATGGGAGACATCGCGAGGTCCTGCTACGACCCGCGTATCGAGGCTCGGCGCGCCCCCCTGGCGTCCGTGCTTCCTCCGGTCGTCCGCACAGCGGCGGATGACCCCTCTTTCTCACCTGACTGACCCCCGCCACAGATTCCGGTAAGTACGGCGGCGGAGCGCGGCTCGATCCCCTCCGCCAGCGGGTGACATGTCAGTCATCTTGGTTCGCGATTTCCCCGAGGTCTCCGCTGTGCGCGGCGTTCTGCGACCTCGCATGCCCTCGGCTGCCCGCGAACTGTCAGGTATCTCCCCATGAACCAAGTAGGAGCATTCATCATGCGTACGTGGGCGAAGGCTTCGGCCCCCGCGGCTCTGCTAGCTGTCGCGGTCATGTCCCTCGGCAGCGGCACCGCGCTGGCCGACACCTCCGGCGACTCCTCCATCGGCGGCGGCAACCAGATCAACGCGCCTGTCTCGCTGCCGATCGACATCAGCGGCAACGCCGTCGGCGTGGTTGGAAAGTCCCACGCCGACTCCGAGGGCGGCGCCTCGGTCGAGAACAAGGGTGCCGGCACCGGCGGCAACACCACCTCGGGCCGTCACTCCGTGCTCGGCGGCAACCAGGTCAACGCGCCGATCAGCGCCCCGATCAACGCCTGTGGCAACGCCCTCTCCCTGATCGGCAGCTCCGACGCGGGCTGCAAGGGCGGCGCGTCGGTCAAGAACAAGGGTGTCGGCGGCGGCGGCAACCGCACCTCGGGCGACTCCAGTGTCCTCGGCGGCAACCAGGTCAACGCGCCGATCTCCACTCCGGTGAACGTCTGCGGCAACGCACTGGCGATCTTCGGCAGCTCGACCGCTGGCTGCAAGGGCGGCGCCTCGGTCAAGAACAAGGGCGTCGGCGTCGGTGGCAACCGGACTTCGGGCCGTCACTCCGTGCTCGGCGGCAACCAGGTGGTCGCGCCGATCAGCGCCCCGATCAACATCTGCGGCAACTCGGCCGCCGTGCTCGGCAGGGCGTTCTCGGGCTGCAAGGGCGGCTCGTCCGTGACCAACGGCGGGCACACCCCTTACCGGAGCCCTCGCGGCTCGACGGGCAACGACACTGACGGGCGCTTCGCGGTCGGCAGCGGCAACCAGGTCATCGCGCCGGTCAGCCTGCCCATCACGGCCTGCGGCAACGCCGTCGGCAACGCGCACGCCGGCTGCAAGGGCGGCGCGTCGGTCAAGAACAACGGCGGCTCCGGTGCGGGCGGCAACACCACTTCGGGCCGTGGCTCCGTGCTCGGCGGCAACCAGGTCATCGCACCCATCACCGCGCCGATCAATGTCTGCGGCAACTCGGTGGCCGTGATCGGCCGGGCGTTCTCCGGCTGCAAGGGCGGCGCTTCGGTCAAGAACGGCGGCTCGGGTGCCGGCGGCAACCGCACGTCGGGCGACTCCAGCGTCCTCGGCGGCAACCAGGTGGTCGCGCCGATCACCGCGCCGGTCAACGTCTGCGGCAACGCCGTGGCCGTGATCGGGCTGGCCCAGGCCCACTGCAAGGGCGGTGCCAGCGTCTCGCTGCAGGGCGGCACCGGGGCCGGTGGCAACCGGACCTCGGGTCGCCACTCCGTGCTCGGCGGCAACCAGGTCATCGCACCGATCACCGCGCCGATCAACGTCTGCGGCAACGCCGTGGCCGTGCTGGGCGACGCCGCGGCCGGGTGCCTCGGCGGGTCGCGCGTCGGCAAGCCGGTGGACGACTACACCCCTAATAGCCACTACAGCTACCGCAGCAAGGTCACCAGCTCCAAGTCCGACGGGGTGCTGCCCGCACTTCCCCCGGTGCCGGTCCTGGGCGGTCTGCAGAGTGTCGGCAAAGTCACTCCGATGCGTGGCGGCGGCTCGCCCGAGCTGCCTCTCGTCGACGACATGCCGCTGGTCGGGGACCTGCGGGAGGCGTTCGGCCTCCCCGCGCTGCCCGAGCTGCCCGGTCTGGCCGGCCAGCCCTCCACCCCGGTGAGGCACGTCACACCGGCCAAGCACGTCAAGCACGTCAAGAACGGCAAGGCTCCGGTCGCCAACGCCGCTCGCGCCGCCGACCCGCAGTCGCCCCTCGCTCCGGCCGCCTCGCTGATCGCCTCCACCCCCGTCGGCGGTGTGGTGAAGACCGCGACCGGCAGCCTGCCGACCGGCGGCCTGGGCCTGATGAGCGCGTCTCAGCCCGCGGGGGTCACCGGGATGACCACCGGCTCGCTGTTCGCGCTGGTTCTGGGCGCGATGTTCGCCGCCTCGGCGACGCTGTTCGCGGCCACCCGCCGCTTCCGGCTCGGCCGGAAGTAATGACAAGAACGTCTACCGCTCACAGCCGGTGAGCGAGTAGCGAAAGACGCTTTGCCCGTTCCGGGGGCGCGGCCCGGGGCGGGCAAAGCCATGTCCGATCACAAGGTGCTGCGAACGCGCATGACCTTGCGGCGCAACCGTACATGACGACTTCCGTCAGGGTGCAGGCGTACGCGGGAGAGCTCCCACTGACCGTACTCCGCGTGTTCGGTGAGCAGTTGACGTGCTGCTTCGCGGGAGAGATCGCGCGGAATGAAGATATCCATGTAGGAGTAGTCGAGCACAACGATTAGTCTCCAGGGTGAGTCAGGGCGCAACGCCGCTCGATGGGGCTTATTCTGCGTGCTTGTGGGTGGGTCCGGAAGCTAGTGGGTAGTCCGGGGGAAGGAAATTTCCGCGAGTCGGGTTACCTTTCAGATCAGTGCCGGCTCCCGGCAGGGGGAATTGCAAGCGAACAGTGAGGTAGGAAGCAGCGTGCCAGCCAACAACGGCAGCACCGGCGGAACCCGCCGCCTGGTGATCGTCGAGTCGCCCGCCAAGGCGAAGACGATCATGGGATACCTCGGTGCCGGCTACATGGTCGAGTCCAGCATTGGCCACATCCGTGACCTGCCGGAGCGGGCCGATGACATTCCCGAGAAGTTCAAGGGGGAGCCGTGGGCACGCCTCGGGGTGAACGTCGAGAATGAGTTCGAGCCGCTGTACGTCGTCAATCCCGACAAGAGGTCGCAGGTCAGCAAGCTGAAGCAACTGCTGAAGGATGCCGACGAACTCTATCTGGCGACTGACGAGGACCGTGAGGGCGAGGCCATCGCGTGGCACCTGCGTGAGGTGCTCAAGCCCAAGGTGCCGGTGCACCGCATGGTCTTCCACGAGATCACCCCGCAGGCCATCCGGGACGCGGTGGCCAACCCGCGTGACCTCAACCTGCGCCTCGTCGACGCCCAGGAGACCAGGCGCATCCTCGACCGGCTCTACGGCTACGAGGTCAGCCCGGTCCTGTGGAAGAAGGTCAAGCCGCGGCTGTCGGCGGGCCGGGTGCAGTCGGTGGCGACCAGGCTGGTGGTGGAGCGCGAGCGGGAGCGCCTTGCGTTCACCTCCGCCCATTACTGGGACCTGCAGGCGCTGTTCGACACCAACAAGCCCGAGGAGCGGCCGCGTGACTTCACCGCGACGCTGACCTTGGTCGATGGCAAGCGGGTCGCCCAGGGCCGCGACTTCGCGAGCACCGGCGTGCTCAAGAACAACGACGTGCTCCACCTGTCGGAGGCCGCCGCCGGTGAGCTGGCGGGCAGGCTCCGGGGATCGTCGTTCGCCGTCAAATCCGTCGAGCGTAAGCCGTACACCCGCAAGCCGTACGCTCCCTTCCGGACGACCACATTGCAGCAGGAGGCCAGCCGGAAACTGGGCTTCTCCGCGAAGTACACGATGCAGGTGGCGCAGCGGCTCTACGAGAACGGCTTCATCACCTACATGCGTACCGACAGCATCACGCTGTCGGAGACGGCGGTGGCGGCCGCGCGCTCCCAGGCGATCAAGCTGTACGGCTCCGCATATGTTCCCGACAAGCCCCGTGTCTACACCAGCAAGGTCAAGAGCGCCCAGGAAGCGCACGAGGCGATCCGGCCTTCTGGGGAGGAGTTCCGCACTCCTGGCGAGACCGGGTTGTCCGGTGACATGTTCCGCCTGTACGAGCTGATCTGGCAGCGGACCGTCTCGTCCCAGATGAAGGACGCGGTCGGCGAGTCGGTCACCGTCAAGGTGGGCGGCGCGTCCGCCTCCGGTGAGAGCGTCGAGTTCAGCGCCTCGGGCCGGACGATCACGTTCTACGGCTTCCTCAAGGCGTACGTGGAGGGGGCCGACGATCCGTCGACCGACCGCGACGACTCCGAGAAGCGACTGCCCAACCTGGTCGAGGGCGACGCGCTGAGCGTCTCGCGGCTCGACGTGGCCGGCCACTCGACCAAGCCGCCCGCCCGTTACACCGAGGCGTCGCTGGTCAAGGAGCTGGAGGATCGGGAGATCGGGCGGCCTTCGACGTACGCGTCGATCATCGGCACGATCCTCGACCGTGGCTACGTGTTCAAGAAGGGCACCGCGCTGGTGCCCTCGTTCCTGGCGTTCGCCGTGGTCAACCTGCTTGAGCAGCATTTCGGCAACCTGGTCGACTACGACTTCACCGCCGAGATGGAGAAGGTGCTCGACGACATCGCCAACGACCGGGCGGAGCGGGTGCCGGAGCTGCAGCGCTTCTACTACGGCGAGGAAGGCGACGAGGGTCTGAAGGAGATGGTCACCGACCTCGGCGACATCGACGCCAAGGAGATCAGCTCCTTCCCGATCAGGGACACCGACATCGTCATCCGGGTCGGGCGATACGGCCCGTACCTGGACAGAGGCGGCTCCCGGGTGAACATCCCCGAGGACATGACGCCCGACGAGCTGACCGCGGAGAAGGCGGAGGAGTTCTTCTCGCGGCCGACCGGCGACCGCGAGCTGGGCGTCGATCCGGTGACCGGGCACAAGATCGTGGCCAAGGACGGGCGATTCGGGCCGTACGTCACGGAGATCCTGCCCACGCCGGAAGAGGAGACCCCGAAGCGGCGTACCAAGAAGGCCGACGCGGCGAAGCCGCGGACGAGCTCGCTGTTCAAGACGATGTCGCTCGACACCGTGACGCTCGACGACGCGCTCAAGCTGCTGTCGATTCCCCGGCCGGTCGGCGCGCTGGAGGGTGAGGAGGTCGTCGCGTACAACGGGAAGTTCGGCCCCTACCTGAAGAAGGGCACCGACTCGCGGTCGCTGACCTCGGAGGAGGACCTGCTCACGGTCACCATCGAGCAGGCCAAGGAGCTGTTCGCGCAGCCCAAGCCGCGCGGCAGGGGCCGGGCGGCGGCCGCGGCGCCGCTGCGTGAGCTGGGGGATGACCCCAACTCCAAGAAGCCCGTCGTGGTCAAGGAGGGGCGATTCGGCCCGTACGTGACCGATGGCGAGACGAACGCGTCGTTGCGCAAGGGCGACACGGTCGAGGAGATCACGATCGAGCGGGCGGCGGAGCTGCTGGCCGAACGGCGTGAGCGGGCTCCGGCGCCGAAGAAGACGACGACGACCAGGAAGGCACCGGCCAAGAAGGCACCCGCGAAGAAGCCGGCGGCCAAGTCGTAAGTAGCATTGCCGCGTGGTGGTCTTGGTCTTCGTGGGCTTGGTGTTCGCGGCGCATCTCTATCTGTGGCAGCGGATGGTGCGGTCGACCACTCGGCCCGGGCGGTTACGCAAGTGCCTGAGCTGGGGGTTGGTCGGGCTCATCCTGCTGGTCGTCGCGACGTTCGCGGGGTCGCGGCTGGGGGTGTTCCAGTGGCTGGCGTGGCCGGGCTATCTCTGGATCGCGGTCATGTTCTACCTGGTGGTCTTTCTGATCCTGCTGGAGATCCCCCGGCTGGTGGCGTGGTTCGCGCTGGTCCGGGGGCGTGAGGTGGTTCCGTCGCCGTCAGAGGCCGTGCTGGTGCCCGCTGGGCCGGTTTCGGTGGATGTGGCGCCCCTCCCTGAGGCGCCACCAGCGGGCATCGACGCGATGAGCAGACGGCTCTTCCTCGGGCGGGCCACCGCCGCCGTCGCGGGCGTGAGCGCGCTCGGCACGGTCGGGTACGGCATGACCGTCGCGCTGGGTGATCCGGTGATCGAACCGGTCAAGGTCACGCTGCCCGGGCTCGACTCCAGGCTGAGCGGCCTGCGGTTCGCCGTGGTCAGCGACATCCACCTGGGGCCGCTCACGGGTAAGGGGCATACCGAGCGCATCGTGCGCATGGTCAACGGGCTGCGGGCCGACGTGGTGGCGATCGTCGGCGACCTGGTCGACGGCTCGGTCGCCGAGCTGGGCGCGCTGGCCAGGCCGCTGCGGAGCCTCGAATCCCGCTATGGCGCTTATTTCGTGACTGGTAACCACGAGTACTACACGAGAAACGGCCCCGGCGAGTGGATCGAGGAGCTGGACCAGCTCGGTGTGCGCTCGCTGCGGAACGAACGGGTGGAGATCCGGCACCAGGGCGGCGTGCTCGACCTGGCCGGGGTGAACGACCTCAACGGTGCCACCGCGAACGACGCGCCCGACTTCGACAAGGCGCTCGGCGGTCGCGACCCGAGCCGCTCCACGGTTCTGCTGGCCCACCAGCCGGTACAGGTCGAGCAGGCCGCGCGTTACGGCGTCGATCTGCAGCTGTCGGGGCACACGCACGGCGGGCAGATGATGCCGTTCAACCTCGTGGTGCCGTTCCAGCAGCCGGTCGTGTCGGGGCTGGCGACGGTCGACGAGGTGCAGGTGTACGTCACGCGCGGCGCCGGGTTCTGGGGGCCGCCGGTCCGGGTGGGCGCGCCACCCGAGATCACGCTGCTTGAGCTGCGCTCCTGACTTTCCGCGATCCGCTGGCTACTCGGCTCATCAGGGCGTAGTATCCGAGCGGATACGTTGGAGGTGCGATGATCTCTTCCCCGGTGGAGGGGGTGTTCGGCGGCCTGCTGCCCGAGCGGGGCGAGGAGCCCGGGGGCTCGCCGCCCGATGTCACGTTCTGGGCGGTGCGCGGCGGTCTGCTGCTCAAACAGGCCAGACACGCGGCCAACATGAACCAGAAGGCGCTGGCCGGCATGAGCGGCACGTCGCGGACGACCCTGTCGGCCTACGAGCACGGCCGCAAGTCGCCCACGCTCGAAACGGCCGGGCGCATCCTCGACGCCGCCGGGTTCCGGCTGACGCTGGAGGCCAAGGTCGAGTTCGCCACCCACCGGGCCGCCGACGGGCGTCCGTTCTTCGTGCCCAGCCGGTTGACCCGGCTGCCGGCATTGCGGGCCCTGGCCGCCGTGCGGCTCGGCGGCAGGGTCTATGACCTGGCCGATCGCGGGGATCGCCGGGACGCGTACGCGATGCTGTTGCGGGAAGGGAGCCAGGAGGAGCTGCTCGAACATGTGGACGGGCTGCTGCTGGTGGAGTTGTGGGATGAGCTGGTGCTGCCTGAGCCGGTCCGCGCCGGCTGGCAGCCTTTGGTGGAGCTCGCCCGGCCGTACAAACCGAACTAACGAGACGAGAGGGATCTGTCTGGTGTTTTCGGGGGCCTATTCGAGGTGTGTACGATGCGCGTCGGCCCGCATACGTAATACCCTCAGCGACGAGCAGCCGGGTATATCCGGCTGGTCTCCTGTCTTCCCATTTCCGGCGAACACCTGGATACGCTGACATCATGACCGCCCGTGGCCGACGCCAACCGACACATGTGCTGGCAAACGCATCTTTCCGCCGGCTCTGGACGGCGATGTCGGTGTGCAGCCTCGGCGACTGGCTGAACATCCTGGCACTCACCGCCCTCGCCGGAAACCTGACCCAGGGCGACTACCGCACGCAGTCGCTGGCCGTCGGCGGTGTCTTCATCGCCAAGATGCTGCCCGCCGTCCTGCTCGGGCCGCTCGCGGGAGCCTTCGCCGACCGGTTCGACCGCCGGGTGACGATGTTCTCCTCCGACCTGGCCCGGTTCGCCGTGGTGCTGTCGATCCCGCTGATCGGCAGCTATCAGTGGATCATCGTGGCGACGATCCTGGTCGAGTGCGTCAACCTGTTCTGGGTCCCGGCCAAGGACGCCACGGTCCCCAACCTGGTGCCGAAGGAGCAGCTCGAATCGGCCAACCAGCTCAACCTGCTGGTCACCTATGGCAGCGCGCCGATCGCCGCGATCCTGTTCACGGCGCTGTCCGTGGTGGGCGACGTGCTGAAGAGCGCCGTGCCGTTCCTGTCCGGTATGGATCCGACCGGGCCGGCGCTGGTCGTCAACGCCTGCGCGTACCTGGTGTCCGCGTTCCTGATCTTCACGCTGCGCGGCATCCCCAAGCGTGACGGCGCCATCTCCACCCCGTCGGTGCTCAAGCAGATCGTCGAGGGCTGGCGGTTCGTCGGCGGCAACCGGCTGGTGCGCGGCCTGATCATCGGCATGCTGGGGGCGTTCGCGGCGGGCGGCGCGGTCGTGGGCGTGGCGAAGATCTACGTGGGCGCGCTCGGCGGCGGCGACGCGGCCTACGGCGTGGTGTTCGCCGCGGTCTTCGTCGGCATGGCGCTGGGCATGTTCTTCGGCCTGCGGCTGCTGCGCGAGCTGTCGCGGCGGCGGCTGTTCGGCCTGGCGATCACCGTGGCGGGCGTGGTGCTGGTCGCGATCGCCCTCGTGCACAACCTGGTGATCGTGGTCATGCTGACCGTGCTGCTCGGAGCGTGCGCGGGCATCGCGTGGATCATCGGCTACACGCTCATCGGCCTCGAGGTCGAGGACTCGATGCGCGGCCGGACGTTCTCGTTCCTGCAGTCGACCGCGCGGGTCACGCTGCTGTTCGTGGTGGCGGCGGCCAACCCGCTGGCCGCGCTCTTCGGCGCGCACGCGCTGCGGCTGGGCGATCTGGTCTACCAGTTCGACGGCTCCAACCTGGTGCTGGTGATCGGCGGCGTCCTCGCTACGGTGGTCGGCGTGCTGGCGCTGCGGCACATGGACGACAGGAAGGGCGTCTCGCTCTCCGAGGACCTGATCGCGGCGGTGCGTGGCGAACGGCCGCAGTCCGAGACGGCGGAGCAGGTGCCTGGGCTGTTCGTGGCGTTCGAGGGCGGCGAGGGGTCGGGTAAGACGACCCAGTCGCGGCTGCTCGCCATCTGGCTGCGCGACCAGGGGTTCGATGTCGTACAGACCCGTGAGCCCGGCTCGACCAAGGTCGGCATGCGGCTGCGCGCGATCCTCCTCGACGCGGCCGAACGCGGGCTGTCGGCGCGCGCCGAGGCGCTGCTGTACGCCGCCGACCGGGCCGAGCACGTCGAGAAGGTCATCAGGCCGGCCCTCTACCGCGGCTCGCTGGTGATCTCCGACCGCTACGTCGACTCGTCGCTCGCCTACCAGGGTGCGGGGCGGGCGCTCGATCCCGACGACGTGTCCAAGGTCAACGCCTGGGCCACCGGCGGGCTGGTGCCGCATCTCACCGTGCTGATCGACACGCCGCCCGAGGTGGGGCTGACCAGGCTGGGCGGCGCGGCGGACCGGATCGAGTCCGAGCCGCTGGAGTTCCACGAGCGGGTGCGCAAGGAGTTCCGGACGCTGGCCGCCGCCGATCCCGGCCGCTATCTGGTGGTCGACGGGACGCTGCCGCCCGAGCAGATCACCCGGCTGATCCAGGATCGGGTGCACGAGATCCTGCCCGATCCGGTGCCTCAGGAGTCCGAGGACATCACCGGTACGATGCCCGCCATCCGCGACTAGCCTTGTCGGGTGAGCGTCTTCGATGACCTCGTCGGTCAGGACCAGGCGGTGGCCGTGCTGTCGCGCGCCGCGGTGGCGGCGGGCGACGCCGTGGAGGGTGGCCGCGGCGCGGGCATGACGCATGCCTGGCTGTTCACCGGCCCGCCCGGCTCGGGCAGGGAGGAGACGGCGCGGGCGTTCGCGGCGGCGCTGCTCTGCCCCGACGGCGGCTGCGGTCACTGCGACCAGTGCCACCAGGTGCTGATCGGCTCACACCCCGATCTCGAGACGGTACGCCCCCAGGGCCTGTCCTACAGCGTCAAGCAGACGCGCGAGCTCATCCTGCGGGCGGCCGGCGCGCCGACGCAGGGCCGCTGGCGTGTCATCCTGTTCGAAGACGCCGACCGGGCCACGGAGTCGGCGGCCAACGCCCTGCTCAAGGCCATCGAGGAGCCACCACCCCGCACGGTCTGGCTGCTGTGCGCGCCGGCCGCCGACGACATGATGATCACCATCCGGTCGCGCTGCCGCGTGGTCACCCTGGCCACGCCCCGCACGGAGGCCGTCGCCCACGTGCTGGCCACCCGCGACAGCGTGCCCTGGGACACCGCCCACTTCGCCGCCCGCGCCTCTCAGGGGCACATCAGCCGGGCTCGGGCGCTGGCCCTGGACGAAGGGGTGCGCCGGCGCCGCGAGGCCGTCCTGGCCATCCCTCGCTCGCTGTCCGGGGTCGGCGAGTGCGTCTCGGCCGCCGAACGCCTGGTCAAGACGGCCGAGGAAGAGGCCGCGGCGGCGACGGCCGCGCTCAACGAGACGGAGACCACCGAGCTACGCAAGATCTACGGCGAGGGGTCCACGGGAAAGGGCCTCAACCGCGGGTTGGTGCGGGGTGGCGCTGGGGCGTTGAAGGAGCTGGAGGACCGGCAGAAGTCACGCGCCACGCGCATCAAGCGGGACTCGCTCGATGCCGCTCTGCTGGAGCTGGTGTCGTTCTATCGGGACGTGCTGGCCATGCAGTTCTCGGCCGGGGTGGAGCTGGCCAACGACGACATCCGCTTCGACCTCGACCAACTGGCCAAGATGTCGACGCCGGAGGAGACGCTGCGGCGGATCGACGCGATCATGCGGTGCCGCGAACGCCTGGACGCCAACGTCAACCCGCAGATCGCGGTCGAGGCGATGATGCTGTCCCTGCGGTCCGCCGCGTAGGTGGGTTGTCGGCTTGGTTGGCTTGGTCCGTTGTGTAGCGGTGGGTCGGCTTGGTGTGCTGGATGGCGGTCGGTCGGTTCGGGACGCTGTGTAGCGGTCGGTTGGCTTGGTTCGCCGCATGGCGGTCGGTCCGTCGGTTCGGGGCGCCGTACGGCGTTTGGGCGTTTGGTCAGCCGTATGGGGTGGTCGGGTGGATGGGGGGCACCGGGTGGTGGGCTGTCGGCTCGGGGCGACCGGATATCGAAGCAGACGGCCAAGAAGACGCACGTCACGGCGCCCAGCCCCGTAAACCGCAGGAGCGTGCCCCTGGACGGGGGCCAGCCCCGTATGGCGGGTGGGGCCCACCGGGCTGGCCGTAAAACTGCTCAGTAAAAGCGTGTGACCAGAGCAGCAGATGGGGCTGTTGGGCGTCTCTGTTATGTGAAAGTCGAGCAGCTGTCCCCTGGAGGGGCTCTGATACGGAAACGCGTCGATGTCGCGGCGATCTTCGCCGAGCATCATGTGGGTCTCGTCCGGCTGGCGCTGGTCATGGTCGGCGATCAGGCGACCGCCGAAGACGTCGTCCAGGAGGCGTTCACCCGTACCCACGCGGGCCGAGGGAGGTTGCGAGATCCGGACAAGGCGCTGACCTATGTGCGATCGGCGGTCTTCAACGGCTGCCGGTCGGTGATGCGGAGGCGGGCGACGGTTTTCCGCCGCGCCGTGCCGTACGAACCGCCTGTCTGGTCAGCGGAGAGCGCGGCCCTGCTGAGCGAGGAGCGTCGCGAGGTGCTGCGCGCCCTGCGAGGACTGCCGGACCGGCAGCGCGAGGCGCTGACGCTGCGCTACTACCTCGACCTGTCCGATCAGGAGATCGCCGAGACCATGGGGATCAGCGGGAGCACCGCCAGGTCCACGATCGCGCGAGGGCTCGCCGCCCTCGGCCGAGCACTTGGGGAGGATTCATGAACAGCCCGATGGAAGACCGCCTGCGCGAGGCGCTGGCCGAGGCGGGGGCGACCGTTGACACCAGCACGCTGAGGCCCCTGCAGTCGACGGGGCGGCCTCGGGTGCGGGTCGACTTCCGGCTGCTGGCGGCGGCGGGGGCGGTGGTGGTCGCGGGGGCCGTGACCGCCGCCGTGCTGGTCTCTCCCGGCGACGAACAGCGGGCGGCGGTGGCCAACCCGCCTGCCGATCAGAAAGACGAGACGGGGCTGACCGTCTTCCTATGCGCGAAGGAGGTGGTGAAAAACCCCGACTGCCCCGCCCGCGTCACCACGGAGCAAACACAGGCGATCATGCATGCTCTAGAAGCGACGCCGAAAGTGGAAAAAATACTTTACGTAAGTCAGGCGCATGCCTATGACAGCTTCCGCCGAGACTACGCCGACGACAAGGTGCTGCTCGACGCGATCGACGCGACCGACCTGCCTCCCTCGTTCCAGGTCAAACTGAAGCCGGGAGCCGACATGAGGGCGGGAAGCGTCCGGGAGACGGGAGCCGATCTGAAGGCGCTGACGATCAAGTTGAAGTCCATAGGAGGCGTGAGCAGCATCACGACTTCTGCGGAAGTTGCCAAGGCGATGGACCCAGTGCAGGCGAAGAACGCAGACCTCATCACGGTCTTTCTCTGCAAGGAGCATGCGAGCCAAGTGTCGTGTGGAGCCAGTGCCGCGCCCGATTTGACGAAGGACGTGCCCAAGCCCTTCGAAGACGGCAAGGCCATCACGCCTGCCCAGCGGAGTGCCCTCACCAAGAAGATCGACACGATGCCCGGCGTCCAGTCGGCACGTTTCGAGAGCCGGCAGGAGGCGTACGAGAATTTCGTGCGCACCTACAAGGGCAACAAGGCACTCGTTCAGGCCACCAGGCCATCGGACATGCCGGAGTCGTTCCGCCTTCAGATGAGCTCGGACGCCGACCGGAACGAGGTGGTCGGCAAGCTGCAACGCCTACCCGGCGTGGCCCAGGTCATCGACGGCAGGTGCGGGACCAAGCGACTCGCATTTTATGAACGCTATGGCCTTTTGCTGCCTGACAACAAGATCTGCGCCTCCTAGCCGGGTAGGGCTCTCACGCTGCGCGCGCCGACACGTAATGTGGCAACCGAAGGCCGTAAGAACCCCCGAGGCCGTCAGGAGGCGAGCACGAGCCCATGGGAATGATCATGGCCGTGAGCTTCACCCGCTACGGGCGGCTCTACTACCTCGATCCCGGTGGCCACACCCCCAAGGTGGGCGACAAGGTGCTGGTCCCGACCGACTCGGGTCCTGAGGTGGCGGAGTGCGTGTGGGCGCCGCAATATTCGAGTGAAGACATCGACGGAATGCCGGTGTGCGCGGGCATAGCGGGTGAGGAGCACCTCTCCCGCGACGAGACCAACAAGCGCCGCAGGGCCGAGGCCCGCAGCGTGTCCAAGCGATTGATCAAACGGCACGAGCTGCCGATGAAGGTGGTGGGCGTCGACTACCTCGATCAGGACAACGTCTACACGGTTTACTTCTCCGCTCCGCATCGAGTCGACTTCCGCGCGCTCGTCCGGGACCTGGCCCGCAACCTGCGGGCCCGGGTGGAGCTGCGGCAGATCGGCCCGCGTGACGAGGCACGCTTGCAGGGTGGCATCGGGCCATGTGGCCGCGACCTGTGCTGCGCCACGTTCCTCAAGGATTTCGAGCCGGTCTCCGTACGCATGGCCAAGGACCAGGACCTACCGGTCAATCCTCTGCGTATCGCCGGGGCGTGCGGGCGGCTGATGTGCTGTCTCAAGTACGAGCATCCGCTCTATGTCGAGACCCGCAGCAGAATGCCGCGCACCGGAAGCCGGGTGAGCACGCCGCAGGGAGAGGGAAGCGTCCTCGGGCACAACGTTCCGGCGGACACGGTGACGGTTCGGCTGGACGACGGCGGAAGGCGTTGCGCGTGTCCTTCCGCCTCGGTCTGCTCGCCACGGCAGCAGCACGACAAGATGTACGGAGAGGACGGCGGCCTGCCGGCCCCTGGCGGGTAGCTCCGCCAGGGGTAACGGGTAGCCCTGCCAGGGACAGCGGACGGGTAGCTCTGCCAGGGGCAACGGGTCCCTGGCAGGGACAGCGACGGGTAGCGCTGTCAGGGACAGCGGGTGGGAGTTCACGGGCTGTGCTCGTGAACTTCACGCTCGCGGTCGTGGTCGCCCGTTGGGAAGAGCTGGGGTGGCATCGGGGGGAGGCTTGCCTGGGCCGGATGCCGTGCGAAGCGCCGTGTTGAAGGCTTGGCAGTTGGGGGGCCGGGCAGTTGGGAGGCGGGAAGCGCGTAGGATTGCGGAGCGTGTGGTTCCGAGCACTGATCGTCGTCGCCGCGACTGTGTTGTTCGCCTCCGGCTGTTCCTTGATAGAGGAGCCGGCGAGCGGGCTGCGCTGGTCCGACTGCGGGGACGGGTTCGACTGCGCGAAGCTCTCGGTGCCGCTCGACTACGGCGCCCCGGACGGGGAGCACATCAAGATCAGTGTGGTCCGGCTGCCGGCCACGGGCGACCGGATCGGCTCCTTGGTCGTCAACCCGGGCGGTCCCGGAAGTTCCGGCGTCAGCTACGCGCGGGCCGCCCGATCGATCATGAGCGAGAAACTGCGCGAACGGTTCGACGTCGTAGGGTTCGATCCACGTGGGGTGGGTGAGTCGGCGCCGATCGAGTGTCTGAGCGACGCGCGGCTCGACGCGTTCATCGCCCTGGACACCACCCCCGACACGCCGCAGGAGCAGGCCGCGCTCGAGCAGGGCTCACGCGAGTTCGCGAAGGGCTGTCAGGCCGGGGCCGGCCGGTTGCTGCCGCATGTGGGCACCGTTGACGCCGCCCGGGACATGGACGCGCTGCGTCAGGCACTCGGCGACCAGAAGCTGACCTACCTCGGCAAGTCCTATGGCACCTTCCTGGGCGCGGTTTATGCGGATATGTTCCCCGGCAAGGTCCGAGCCCTCGTTCTCGACGGCGCTCTCGACCCGGCCGTCTCCCGGCTGAAGCTCAACGCCGACCAGGCCATGGGTTTCGAGCGCGCCCTCCGTGCGTACATAGAGTCCTGCCTGACCGAAGGCAACTGCCCGTTCCGCAGCCATACGGTCGACGGCGTCTTGGCCGAGGTCACCGACCTGTTGCACCGCACGGACGCCAGCCCGCTGCCCGGCGAGGGACGGCAGACCACCGAGGCGCTGGCCACGCTCGGCGCGCTGACCCCCCTCTACGATCGCGGCTCCTGGCCCGAGCTCACCGAAACGTTCCGTCAAGCCCTGAAGGGCGACGGCAAACTGCTCCTCCGCAACGCGGACCAACTCATCGACAGACATGACAACGGCGTCTACTCCAACCAGACCGAGGCCAACATGGCCATCAACTGCGTGGACAGCCCCTATCCCAAGAACGTCGCCGCCTACGCGAGCGCGGCGACGAAGGCCGAACGCGAGGCGCCCAGGTTCGGCGCCTACCTCATGTGGAGCTCGCTCCCATGCGCCTTCTGGCCCGCCAAACCGACGCTGATAAACCGCCCACTCACCGCCAAAGGCGCCGCCCCGATCCTGGTCATCGGCACCGAACGCGACCCGGCCACTCCGTACGAGTGGGCGCAGGCCTTGGCGGACGAACTCGACTCGGGCGTGTTCCTCGGCTACGACGGAGACGGGCACACGGCGTACTTCAACGGCTCGACCTGCGTGGACGACGCCGTGGACCACTACCTGCTGACGGGCACGCCACCACAGGACGGGACATTCTGTCCGGGCATCGGCTGATCGAAGGGAGCAAGAACCCCTTGGGCTCCTGTAGACTCGTTCACGCTGTACGGCACGCCGCCTTAGCTCAGTCGGCCAGAGCACTTCACTCGTAATGAAGGGGTCTCGGGTTCGAATCCCGAAGGCGGCTCCAGCTCAAAGGCCCCTCGCGATGATCGCGGGGGGCCTTTTGCTAACACTCTTGCTAACAGGGGCACATGCCGGGCCTTGTATGTCCTATGAGACCCTCTGCCATGCCCGTAACCAATGAATGGCTGGCTGGTCCTTCACCAACCAAGCGCCTAGACAGAGACCTGCTGGAAGAGCGCATCCTGAACCTGCTCTCATCGCAGAACATGTGTGTCCTGGCGACATCGGGGGCTGACGGGCCGCTGGCGACCCCTGTGCGCTACTTCCACCTGGGCTTCACGGTCATGTTCACGGCGGTGCCCACGTCTCCCAAGATGCGGAACGTAGCCGCAGACCCCAGGGTTTCGATCGGCATATTCGCCCCGCTGGTGGGACAGGCCAGCAGCCGAGGTGCCCAGGTCTTCGGACGAGCCCGCGTTCTCGGGATCGATGATCCGGAGTTTTCGCACCACTGGCCCGCGTTCAGGTGGCAGTCGGATCATGTGGAGCGTTCGCGCCCGCTCGACGAACCGCCGTCCGGCCCGCTGACCGTTGTCGAAGCTGATCGGATTGTCTATACAGAGCACTGGCTTCGACGAAGCGGGTATGCACCGCGTCAGTTCTGGAAGCGGCAGGAGGACTGAGGCTGAAAGCGAGAAGGCCCCACGTGATCTACGAGGGGCCTCCACTGGCTGTCGTTACTGCTAATCGGCGGTTTCGAGGCACTTGGCGAAGATATCGGCAGCGGCTGTTTCTGCGGAGCGGATCACGTGGGCGTAGACCCGGAGGGTGATCGCGGGGTCGGCATGGACGATGGCCGCTGTCGATCATGTATCGAGAGAGGCAGGCTATGCGCGGACAGCGCTACTTACGATGGTGGCTGGCTGGGCTGGCGACGTGCGTCCTGAGTTTCCTGTCGTTGTGGCTGCAAGCGTTCGTTGCCAGTGATGCAGGCGGCGTGGCATGTGGCGGCCCGTTGTCGCTCAGTCCGTCCGAGATGCAGTCCGGTCTCGAACGGAAGTGGGAGCACCTGCGCGAGCCCGTGACGTCCACGTTTCTGCAGGTTTTGGTCCTCAACGCTCTGCCCTCTGTGAGCGCTCTGCTCTCAGGCGCGTTCGCCGCTTGGGCGGGTCGGCGGCTCAGTACGATGGTGGGGGCGCTGGCTGTTTCGGTCATACTGGTAGTCGCGCTTGACTGGGTGTTCCTCGCGCTCTCGTACGTCAGGTTGCTCAACTGCGCGGGCTGGGATGGACAGCTTCCGTGGCTGCTGTGGCAGCTTCTCCCAGCGTTTGGCAACAGCAGTGCTGCTGTCCTGCTGACCGTGGGAATCGTGGCCCGTTGGAGGTCGGCGCGGAGCGGAGAACCGGTGGCTGCGGCCTCCGGGACAGGCTCCTAATCCAGGTGTCGTGATCTTGCTAACTCGGGTGCTAACAGCAGGCGTGGACGATCACGGATAGCCGTGGACCTTCGGACTCGTCGCAGTGCCGTCTGCGCTGGGGTAACAGGGCACTGTGGACAGTTGTGGACGATCTTGTTTTCACTCGTAATGAAGGGGTCTCGGGTTCGAATCCCGAAGGTGGCTCCAGGTCAGAAGCCCCCCGCGTGATCGCGGGGGGCTTCTGGGTGTCTAAGTGAGTGACTAAGCCTCCCGATCTCATGTCTTGAAGATCCGATCCATGGCCACCGCGCCTTCCTGGAGTACGGGGCGGATCTGCTTCCTGTAGACCAGCTCGGTCACCGCCGTACTACTGTGGCCGACCAGCCGGGAGATCTCCTCCAAGGGGATGCCTTGGTCTGAGAGCAGGGACACGAGGCTGTGCCGTGGCTCTCAGGGCGTGCACTTGTCGGGGTCGAGGTCGGTCTTGGCGATGACCGCGCGGAAGGCGCGCCGTACGTTGTGGGAGTCGAGATGTGTGCCCACGGTCGAGGCGAACACGAGCCCGTGTTCCACCCACCGCTTGTCCGTCGCTTCCTTGTCCGCCTCCTGCTGAGCCTTCTGTGCTTTGAGC
This sequence comes from Nonomuraea guangzhouensis, assembly GCF_019396345.1. Taxonomy (GTDB): domain Bacteria; phylum Actinomycetota; class Actinomycetes; order Streptosporangiales; family Streptosporangiaceae; genus Nonomuraea; species Nonomuraea guangzhouensis. The sequence goes on from NZ_JAHKRM010000016.1 coordinate 25,099, forward strand.
GCTGCATGAACAAGCTGCTCTGTCAGGTGTGTGGTGGTCCGGCGGTAGACACGGAGCCGCGCCTGATCCCGTGGCTACTGACCAAGACGGTGTTCGAGCGCACCGGCCTGGACAGCGGCCGGACCAACGCTCCGCCGACGTGCTGGAGCTGTATCCCCAAGGCTCTGGAGCAATGCCCCATGCTCCGGGCGGACTTCACCCTGTACACCGTGAGGGCAGTCGAGACCGTCGGTGTGCTGGCTGACCTCTACCGACCGGGGGTCTTCCGTGAACCGATCCCGACCGCGCACAACGTCTTCGTTCCATGGGACGCGCCCCGGTATCACCCACGCACGCTGGCCGTCGCCCAGGTGCTGGAGCTTCATGGCATGAAGTCCGTGGGCCCTTTGCTGGGTCACATGCGATGTCGACAGTCAGTGTCCCTTCCGTCCCTGCTGTCCCTGAGTCTGCTGCGACCAGCACTAACGCAGTCCAAGACCAGGGACAGGCCTCTTGAAAGGCCGATCCTGCTGTCCATGAGATGGTGATGACCTCAACCAGAACTGCCGCTCTTAACCGTGCTCCGACCACTTAATGGTGCTTCGCACGCCCTTCTGAGCGCGCTTCGCGCGGAAGACTGGCTGTAACACCCGAGGGGCTTCCAGGCGTTGCAGCAGGTTTCCCCCGGACAGGCCACAGTGTGACGAGACGCGCTTACCGCTCGTATTGGCGCAATAACGCATTGTCTGGATTCATGTCAAGACGCTGAAGATGTTGCCGAAGAGCCCCCTTATGGCGTCCCTGAGTGCTCTTGTCACGGTCCAATGCTGGCGTTTGGATCTAGGGGTGATCTTCCGCAGTGCGCTGCAAGCGGCGCTTTCGGATGCGTCACCCGTGTCGCCGGTCCTGCCTTGCACCGTCCTCTCGTCGTGGACAGGTCATCGGACTGCGCCGTCCTCCCAGAAAAGGAGTCATGACCGTGACCATGCTGACCTACACCCTCCTCACCGACCCGGCGCATCTGGAGGCGTCACAGGCCGACCGGTCCCCATCCAAGGGAAAGGTGTATCTGGTCGTGACCAACACCCACAAGAATGTGAAATGGTCCACGATCGAGGTAACGGTGCCCGGAGACCTCACCCCGAATATCGACGCGATCACGCCCAGGGGCACGTACACCCACACCCATATGAACGCCCAGTTGCTCACCTCGCCGGCCACCCGGTCGGTGACATTCCAGCGATTGCAGAACACCAACGTCTTCCAGGCCACCCCTCCGGAGGGTGCCGACAGCTTCTCCCCCGGCGACTACATGGTGCTGGCGCTGGAGGACATCGTTGTCGCCAAGGTCGCCGGGCTGGCCGTGCTGATAGTGAAGGAGACCAGGCCAACGCGGCGGGGGTATGAAGTCAGCTTCGCGGCAGTACCGCTGGTGAAGGCCACTCCGAAGGAGATTCCGGCGCCGCGCGACTTCCGCCCCAACAAGGCCCTGCTGGACGTCGGAGACTCCCTCACGCTGAGTTGGGAGGGCTCCGACGACTTCAGCTACAAGATCCTGTTCCCCGGCGGAGAGATGCCCTTCTCCGTGGGCACGCGTACCTGGACCCTGGCCGACCCGCCGAAGCGGGCCACCACCTACACCCTCGTCGCCACCTCCGGCACCACGCCCAAGCAGGAACACTTCCTCACCACGACCGTTCAGGTGCGCCATCCCGTCCTGGAAACACTCACCGCCACTACCGGCATCGACACACCCTGGGTCCAGGGGGCGGCGAACGCGACCAAGGGGCGCATCACCTTCCT
>NZ_JAHKRM010000016.1:26975-295435 GCF_019396345.1 Nonomuraea guangzhouensis
TTCCTCAAGGACGGGCTCGATGTCCGCGCTGGAAGCGGAGCTGAGGGAATTGTGCACGCCGACAAGGCCGTCCTGCACGGCGTGAACACCGAATGGGTGCAGGGGAGAAGCGCCGACGACGGAAAGATCGCCTTCCTCAAGGACGGGCTCGATGTCCGCGCTGGAAGCGGAGCTGAGGGAATTGTGCACGCCGACAAGGCCGTCCTGCACGGCGTGAACACCGAATGGGTGCAGGGGAGAAGCGCCGACGACGGAAAGATCACCTTCCCCAAGGACGGGCTCGACGTCCGCACTGGAAGCGGAGCTTGGGGAACCGTGCACGCCGACAAGGCTGACCTCAACGGCATCAACACCGAATGGGTGCAAGGACGAAGCGCCGACGACGGATGGATCACCTTTCCCGTGGAGGGGCTCAAAGTCCACCGGAAGGACAACAGCCACCTGACTCATCTGGACGTCGGTTATGCGACCCACGACATCGTGAAAACCAGAGTCGTGCGGGGACTGAATGACGGTGAAGGCTGGATCAGCTTCCGCAAGGAGGGGCTGAACATTCGCCGGGGGCAGGGCACGGAACGGGGAACTCTGTTCGCCGCCAAGACTGAACTGAAGGAATGAGTCCAAACGGCGTCCAGTGCCCTGCCGAATGGATCTCATGGGGATCAAGGGGCGGTGGCGCTGGGCGCCGTCACCCAGCCGTGCGCCTGCCGCTCACCAGGCATGCGGCCTGAGAGCGATCCGGTCGGCAAAGCCGCGCTGAGCCGCATCTTTGTCCCTGGCGCTCGAAGGTCTTGCCGACCCGACCGGGTGACGAAGTGAGTGACAACGAGCACGTTCGATCATGGACGTCCACGGACTCTGACGGACGGCAAAAGGCAGCTCACCTCCTCGGCGGCGGGGGCCTTTCGCGTGGGCGTACAGCAGCGAAATACGGGTACCGGACCTGACGATCTAGGTTGCCGTTGGGCTGGTCGAGGGCCTTGCGGGTCTCTGGGTCGGCGTTTTGGGGGTAGACGTTCATGGACGCCGAGATCTGCGGGTGTCGCGGGATGCGCCTCGCGACCCGAGGGTGAACGTCCAAGGCGGAGAGCGCCGCTCAAGCGGCGGTTCGAAGAGCCGGGTGTGTATGTGCTGCTATCTGCCAGGTCTGGCAGCGTCTTTCCACGCCCGCCCGCCGGCCGTCCGTTCGGGCACAGCAGGCGGGTGGATTGCGTGCGTTGCCCAGTATCAACGGCACCTCGAAGCCTGACGGAGACAGCTTCCTCGTGGCGAGGTCGGCGGCGAGCGCGCACCTGGCGCTGACCTGAGGATCGCGAGGCCTGGGGTCGGTCTCGTGGTAGAAGGTGCACAGGAGCCTATTGCCCTACTTTCGGGCGTGCCTTTATGGAGTCCCGGGCAGCGTCATCAGTATGAAGTCTGGAAGACGGATAAAGACCATCATATTCGCCGGCTCTGCCCTGCTCGTGGCCTCAGCCTGCGGGAATACCGACACTCAGTCCAGTGCCGTCAAGACAGCGCCCGCAGGGAGCGCCGTTGTCGGCCTCATGTCATCGCCGACGCCGTCGGGTTACCTCGGTGGCGACCCCGGCCAGGAATCCGGCAGTATGGCGGGCCTCGAGAAGGCGATCGACGCGGCCATGAACGCCGTCAAGGGCTCCACGGTCCTCTCGGTCCAGTCGGAGAACGGCGGCCAGCTCTGGGAGGTCCAGCTGGCCAGGTCCGACGGCACAGAGCGGCTACTGGAGGTAGACGCGACAGGGAAGGTGGTCTCGGGGCCCAGAGTCAAAGACACTGGCAAAGGGGAGAAGACCAGGGTCATGGGCATCATCAAGGACGCCGAGCTCACCTTCAAGGAGGCGGTGGAGAAGGTGTCCTCCTCGGTGCGCGGCAAGATCACTCACATGAGCCTGGACAAGTACAACGACAACAACAATGTCCTCGTCTGGGATGTCGATCTCGCCACACCGGACGGCACCTGGCAGGGGGTCAAGGTCGACGCCAAGACCGGCACCGTGACCAAGAACGACTAGAGGGATGGTTTGCAGCGTACGGCCGTAGTGTCGCCGCGCAGGGTGCACCACCCGGCCGCGTACGGGACGAGCAGCGTGTCTCCGGCCTTGACCGGGACCGGCGGGCCATGCTCGCTCGTGACGGTCCCGTCGCCGGCGGTGACCGTGACGACGGAGTACGCCGGTTCCAGCTCGCTGACGGGATCGGGGCGCAGCCTCTCGGCCGCGAAGAACTCGTCGGCGAGCTCGGGGAAGAGGCGGCGGACGCCGGGCCGGTCGTCGGCGGTCGGGCGGCGGGCTCGGTGCAGCTCGGCGAGCCGTTCCGCGCCCAAGCCGCTCCTGTCGACGCAGCCGAGCGCCTGGTCGTAGCCGAGCCCCAGGTGTCCGTTGGCCGGGCCGTCGATGGCGAAGCCCTCCCACTCGAGCAGTACGGAGAAGTCGGTCGGCTCCTGCACCTCGACCATGAGGATCCCGGCGCCGATGGCGTGCGGCAGACCGGCGGGGCACACGATGGCGTCGCCGGCCCGCACCTGCACGCGGTTCGTGGCGTCGAGCATCTGGTCGATCCGCTGGTCCGCGACCCAGCGGGACAGTTCGTCCGGCTCGACGTCCCGGGCGAAGCCGAGGTATACCGCCGCGTCCGGCTCGGCCGAGACGACCACCCATGCCTCGGTCTTGCCATAGGGCGAGGCCAGGTGGGCGGCGGCGAATCGCCGGTCGGGGTGCACGTGCAGCGGTAGACGTTCGCCCGCGTCCAGCAGTTTCACCAGGATCGCGGGGTCGGCGCCATGCTCGGCGACGTGCCGTTCTCCCAGCCACCACACGGGATCGCCGGCGATCGCCTCGGCGAGGGACCGGCCGTCGGGCAGCGTGGTCAGTCCCGCGGGCGCCGCCCCGTACCGGCTGGTGGTGGAGGCGACCCAGTCCTCCGGGTAGTAGGGATCATCGGTGGATGGGATCCCGCGGAACCCGGCGATGCGTCCGGCGCCGCGGTAGAACGATCTTGGGGTGTTCGCGGGCAGGGGAAAGATGGTCATGCATGTGCTCCCAGGTCAGGCGTGCCAGGTTCGGTACCACTCGGCGGGAAGTTCCTTGACCACCTCGTCGAGCGGCCGGGCCGGGGTGTAGGAGCGACCGTACCGTCGGGTCACGGCGTTGAGCTCCTCGAGCCGTGCCCTGGCCGCCCGGATGGCCTGGTCGCGGGCCTCGGCGTCGTGGGTGGACACGGCGTCGCGCCAGATCGACCGGCCGGCGAGGTAGCCGGCGGCGCCGGCCTGGCACGCGATCTCGACCTGCGTCTTGAAGTCGGCATATTCCACCCCGGCGGACAGGATCACCCATGGCACGCTGACCATTCCGTCGAGCTCCGCGCAGGCGGCGGCCGCCTGGGCGCGTCCTTCCGGCGTGTCGACGTAGCCGGGGAACTCCACCTTGAGCATGTCGACGCCGAGTCCGTCGGCGACCTCGGCGGAGGCGATGATGCCGCGCACCCGGTCGGCCTTCCACTCGGCGGTGGTCGGGTCCTCGCCCGGCAGCCGGTACCAGATCGGCTCGACCACCAGGGGCAGGCTGAGCTCGTCGCATTCGGCGGCGAGGTCGGTCACGAGCTGACGCTGCTGCTCGGCGACGACTTGGTCTCCGTCGGGGCGGTAGAACCACAGCAGCTTGCACATGTCGGCGCCGGCCATTTTGATCCGGGTGGCGCTCCAGTTCTCGCGCAGCCGGGTACGGCGCGGGCCTTCCGGGTGCCGATAATCCTCGTCCTCGATGCTCGACATCAGCCCGACGTTCCCCGGCACCGCGCCGGAGCCCACGAGATGGCCGAGGGCGTACAGCGGATCGAGCAGTACGGCCGAGATCGACGGGGCCATGGCGCGGACCACCGCGTCCTTGGCGGTGACGACGTCGGCGAAGGTGACGGTCGCCGGGTCGGGGGCGAGCAGTTCGGCGAAATCGGACAGGTGGTCGAGGGCACAGATCAGGAAGAAGCCGTCGGCGCTGGTGACGCGCTGCAGGCCACGGACCTTGCCGGGATCCATGAGCGGTTTCATGGGATGTCTCCAGGTGATAGACGGACAAAGGGCTTGAGGGGTACGTCAAGGCAGCCGGCGAGCAGCACCCCGGCGACGAACGTGTCGCCGAGGCCGATCGTGGCGGCGGGGCGCGACAGGTACGGCGTCGGCACGCACTCGGTGCGCCAGCCGTCGCCGAGCGGCCTTCCCACCGGCCGGTCGTCGGTGAACGTCACGGTCGGGTCGAGGCCGAGGTCGGCTGTGGGGCCTCCGTGGCGGGCGCGGGAGGCGGCGAGCAGGTTGCCGATGCGCAGCGCGCCGGCGGCCGGCTCAGGGTCGCCCCTGTGCACGACCAGCGACCAGGTGTCGGCATGCACGAACACCCGGTCGAACCGGTAGTGCTCGGCCAGCTCGCGGGCCGCCGCGGCGGGGTCGCCGCCAGGGCGTATGATCGCCAGCTCGGCGAGGCTGAGCCCGAGCGTGTGGGCGATCCCGGCGTACGCGGCGCTGACCTCGGCGAGCGCGCCAGGCCGGGGATACTCGGCGAGCTCGAGATGCACCCAGGGAAGCCCGGACGCCCGCCAGCTCGCGGCCAGGTCGCGAAGCCAGGCCCGGGCGGCGTGATCCGCGTCGGGTACGCCGTTGAGCCCGGAGACGAGTCCCGCACCCGCGGTCTCGGCCAGCGTTGGGCCGAGTGCGGCGAACGTGTCGTCCCGCTCGATGCCGTCTTCGGCGAGCCGGACGATGATCCGGCTGGATCGGCGTACGGTGCCCGCGTGCCAGCGGGTGCCCGCCGCGTACTCGAGGATGTAGTGGGGCGGCTTGATCGGGGTGCCACGAGCGGCCGTGCCGGCCACGGGCCGCACCGAACCGTCGTCGCACAGGCCGATGCCGGGGTGCAGCACGGCCAGTTGCTCGGTGCTGCGGTCGGCGAGGGCGAGCACGCTGGGCGCGTTCAGGACGGCCAGCACCCAGGCGGCCTGGGCGCCCGTACCGCCGACCTGGCGCGCCGCCGGAGGGCCGAGCAGTTCGTCGAGCGCCGGCCGCAGCTGGGGAGCGGGCACGAACACCTCGCCGTCGCGGCCGTCCAGGATGCGGCGCAGCACCTCGCCCGAGAGGGCGGCGAGCGGCTCGCCCGAGAGGGCGGCGAGCGGCTCGTGGGCGGCTTGCGCCGCTGGGGTCAGCCGGTCGAGTCCCGGGGGCTCCAGCCGGTAGACGTGGTCGACGCAGGTGTTGAAGCCGGCGAGCAGCGGGCGGGCGGCGGGAGCGCCGTCCAGGACGGTGACGGCGACCTGCTCGTACGCGGCGCGCCAGTCGCGGCTCATCAACCTTTCACCGCCCCCGCGGTCAGGCCTGGTACGTCCCGGCGCCGGAAGATCATCTGGAGCACGACGAGCGGTACGGCGACCACGATCGGTGCCGCGGCGACGAGGTCAGTTCGACGCTGCCGGTGCCGCCGCCTGAAGAGGAGCCACAGGCGGACAACAGCGGTACCGTAACCGCTGGGCCGAGGGTGGCGCGCCGACTGAAAGGTCGGGGATTGCTGGATTTCATCGCTTCTCCTCGGGCGCAGGAGCCTGAACGCAGTGGTTCGGGGGGCGACGTGATGCGTTTGCCTGCTGTTTGCGCTAGGCATGTTCGCCGATATCTGCGAGAATATGCTTGGTTTAACAATGTAGTCAACGGTAAAGCCGCAAAATCCGGGAACTAACCGCAACTAGCCGCATTCTCAGGAGCTGATCATGCAGGATACGGCACTGCCTGGCCGGCGTCGCGCCGAACTCGTGAGACACGTTCGCGAACGCGGTCACGCCACGGTCGCCGAGCTCGCAGAACTCTTCGCCGTGTCGATGGACACCATCCGTCGCGACCTCGACCACCTCGCGGAGCGGCAGCTGATCGCCCGCACCCACGGCGGCGCGATGCACAAGGACGAACTGGCCACGGCCGACTCCCCCTTCGACAGCCGCGCGTCCGTGCACCACCCGGCCAAGCAGGCCATCGGCCTCGCCACGGCGAAGCTCATCTCCAACGGCGAGACTCTGATCGTCAACGGCGGCACGACCACGCTCGCGGTCGCCCGGGCGCTCACCGGCAAGCGCGACCTCACGGTGGTGACGAACAATCTGCGCCTGCCCGCCGAGATCCCGCAGGAAGCCGTGCGCGACCTCTATGTCATCGGCGGCAGCTGCCGCATCCCGTCAAATGTCACCATTGGGCCGGTGGCTTTCGCCGACACCGACGGCATCAGCGCCGACACGGCCGTGATCGGCGTCGGCGGCATCTCGACCGGCGGCGGGCTGTCCACCAGCCACCTGCACGAGGCCCAGATGATCCGCCAGATGATCGACGCCGGCACGCGGGTCATCATCGTGGCCGACTCGTCGAAGTTCGGCAGAAGCGCCTTCGTGCACATCTGCGGGTTCGACCGGGTTTCGGTCCTGGTCACCGACGCGCTGCCGCCCGATGACATCGTCGCGGCGTTGAAGGACGCCGAGGTCGAACTGGTCACGGTGGGATGAAGCCCGAAGGCCCCGCCAGAGATCTGGCGGGGCCCTCAGTTCACGAGTGCGTACCGGTGTGCGTGTCGCCTCTCGGCGAAAGGCGCAACGCGGCTCCAGCCGAACGGTATTCCGCGAAGGCAATAGGTGAGGCCCGGGGACACTGGGCACACCGGCCACGATTTAGATAACCGTCATCAGGCGCCGGATGTTCCCGGGGCCAGCAATTCGATGGAGCGCAGCCAGGCTCTCCGGTCGGGGGCCGCGGAGACGACGATCAGCTCGTCGGCCTGGGCCTGCTTGGCGAAGCGGTCGAGATAGTCCCGCACCTCGGCGGCGGTTCCGATGGCGGAGTACTTCGCCATCTGCAGGATCTGCTGCCCGGCGGGTGAGGCGAGGACGAGGTCGGCCTCCTCCTGGGTGAACGTCTTGCCGCGGCCGAGGAACCGGCTCACCCTGGTGCGCTTCATGGCCAGGAACTGCGCCTCCGCCTCTTCCGTGGTGTCCGCCGCGATGACGTTGACACCGGCGATGACGTACGGCCGCGCCAACTGCCTGGACGGCTGGAACTCGGCCCGGTAAAGGGTGACGGCGTCCTCCAGCGCTGCCGGGGCGAAGTGGGAGGCGAAGGCGTACGGGAGACCGAGGGCGGCGGCGAGCTTGGCGCCGAACAGGGACGAGCCGAGGATGTAGAGCGGCACGTCGGTGCCCTTGCCCGGGGTCGCGTCCACGCCCGGGATACGGGACTGGCCCGTCAGGTAGCCCTGGAGTTCCAGGACGTCCTGCGGGAAGTCGTCGGAGGAGGCCGGGTTGCGGCGCATCGCGCGCATGGTCTGCTGGTCGCTGCCCGGCGCCCGGCCGAGGCCGAGGTCGATGCGTCCCGGATGCAGGGTTTCCAGGGTGCCGAACTGTTCGGCGATGGTCAGCGGGGCGTGGTTGGGGAGCATCACGCCGCCGGCTCCGAGGCGAATTGTTTGGGTTTGTGAGGCTATGTGGGCGATGAGGACGCTGGTGGCGGAGGAGGCGATGGAGGGCATGTTGTGGTGCTCCGCGTACCAGATTCGCTGGTAGCCCCACTCCTCCGCGCGCTGGGCGAGAGTCACGCTGGCGCGGAAGCTGTCGCCCGCCGACTCTCCTTCTCCGATGTGTGCAAGGTCAAGGATGGAGAGCGGAAAAGCCATAAAAGCTGCAACTGCTGACGAGCCGGGGTTATTTCGGCGAACTCGACTTCTGGGAAGGCGACGAGGCCCTGAGCCCTTGCGCGCCCGATCCCCATAGTCAACTCTAAGGAAGGTTTCCTTTAAGAATCGCGAGAGTGATCATGCGGCTCGTCATAGCGGTCCTGGCCGTCCTGCTGATCGCCGCCTGCGGGAGCTCCCCGCCGGCCGGCGATCCGGTCAACGCCGAGGACGTGATGTTCGTGCAGATGATGGTCCAGCATCACCGCCAGGGCATCGAGATCGCCGGGGTGGCCGCCGGGCGGGCGACCACGCCGGAGGTGCGGACGCTGGCGGCGGCGATCGCGAGCACGCAGCAGGACGAGGTCGAGATGATGCTGCGCTGGCTGCACGAGTGGGACCAGCCGCTGACGGCCGCGAAGGGAGCGCACGACCACCACGGCGGGATGCCCGAGACCGACCGCAGGCAGATCGCCGCGCTGCGGAAGTCGAAGAGCTTCGAGCGGGACTTCCTCAACCTGCTGATCGCCCACCAGGACGACGCCGTGCAGATGGCCACCGCCGAGGAGTCCGGCGGTGTCAGTCCCAAGGTCAAGACGTGGGCCGGTCAGGTGGAGACGTCCCGGAGGGGGCAGGTGAAAATGATGCTGGACCTGCTCAAGCGCTGAACCTCATGGCGAAGTCGCGCAGCGCCTTCTCGTATCGGGCCCGGTCGGCGTTCCACGATCCGACGTGGCCGCCGCCCTTGGTCCGTACGAGGGTCACCAGGTCGGGCCGTCGTTCGGCGAACTCCAGCGAGGGCCCGATCGGCACCGAGTTGTCGTCGTCGTCCACGAACAGCAGGATCGGCACCTTGAACGCGGCCGCGTGACGTACCTGATCGAGATCGTCCAGGGAGATGCCGGTACGGCGCTCGACCACGAACTTGCCGACGGAGGCCAGCCAGAGCGGCACGCCCCGCTGCTCGGCGCCCAGGTCGATGGGGCCGTTCCAGTCCATCACCGGGCTGTCCAGGATCATCCCCTTGATCGGTTCGCCGGGCAGGTTCCGCGCGGCCATGGGGACGATGCCGCCGCCCATCGAGAAGCCGTACAGCAGCACGCCGGTGGCGCCCTGGCCGCGCGCGTAGGTGATGGCGGCGGCCACGTCCTTCCACTCGGTGGCGCCGAGGTGGAACTTGCCGTCGTCGGCGGCCGGCGCGCCCGGGTCGTTGCGGTAGCTGATGCCCAGCACCGGCATCCCCAGCCTGTGGAAGACGGGCACGTAACGCAGCGACTCCGAGGCGGTGGCGTTGCGGCCGTGCACGGTGATCACCCAGGTCTTCGAGCCGCCCTCGGTGCGCCAGGCGGGGAAGTCGCCCAGCTCGCCGTGGACGCTCACCTTCTGGTACGGCAGGCCGAGAGCGGTCCGCGGGTCCTCGTGGCCCCACATCCAGCGGTCGAGGTAGACGTGCACGCCGGGTCGCAGGTCGCCCTGCCGTACCTCGCGCAGCTCACGCGTGACCGTGCCGGCGCCGGTCGCGACCACCTCGCCCACCGTGGCGTTGCCTTCGGGCCAGGTCAGGCCGTAGGTTCCAGGAGCGGCCAGATCGCCGCCGCCCTTCAGCGTGACCCGGCCGGCCGCGACCGCGGTCACCTCCAGGGGGTACGAATCGCCCCTGGACGGGTCGATGACCAGTCCGGAGTAGTACCACCCGGCACCACCGATGCCGGCCACGGCCAGCACCAGGATGATCGACGTGACCCACGCCAGAATCCGCTTCATGGCCGGAAAAATACTCTCGTCACAGACGATGGACGGCAGTCGCGACAAGTGATTAGATGACTTGATATGTCCGAGGTAACGCGGCCCAGCCTTTCCGACGCTCTGACCGAGCGCATGCTGGAGCTCATCCGTACAGGTGGGCACCGGCCGGGCGACAGGCTGCCCTCGACCAGGGAGCTCTCCCAGCGTTTCGCCGTCACCACCCCGACGCTGCGTGAGGCGCTGCGCAGGCTCGAGGCCACCGGGGCCATCGAGATGCGGCACGGTTCCGGCATCTATGTCGGCGCCGACATCGAGCGGCTCGTGCTCCCCAACCCGAACATGCGGGAGATGCGCGGCGCCCAACTCCTCGAACTCCTCGGCGCGCGCATCGTCATCGAACCGCCGCTGGCCGCACTGGCCGCGGGGCGCGCGACCGGCGAGGAACTGGCCGCGCTCCAACGGGTGCTCGTGGACGCCGCCAGGCATCTGCGCGGCCAGGACGCCGAGCTGCACGACGCCAACATGACCTTCCACCGGGCGACCGCCCGGCTGGCCGGCAACCGCGTGCTGCACGAGGTGGTCGACTCGCTGCTGACCGTCCACGGTCCCGAGCAGCGGGAAATACTGCAGATCTTCGACGACCGGCGCCGTGACTACGACGAGCACCTGGCGATCCTGGAGGCCATCGAGGCGCGTGACGCCGCGGCGGCCGAGGAACGCATGCGCGCTCACCTGGTGGACGTCAAGACCGTAATAGAGCAGAGGCTGCAACACCCCCCCAAGTGAAACAAGGAGGCCGGGGCATGATCCGGTCACGTGTTGCCACGCTCGGCGTGGCAGCCCTCTTTCTCGCCGCCTGTGGCGGCAATACCCAAGCGCCGCAGAAGAAGTCCGAACTGTCGCTGTACAACGACAAGGGCGCGTGGAGCAAGTACTTCGACGAGATGGGCGCTCTGTCGAAGCAGCAGATCAGCTTAGGCATGAAGCCGGTCGGCTACACCGATTCGGCCCAGTACCAGGCGTTCATCAAGGCGTCGTTCCGTACGAACGTCAAACCCGACCTGTTCACCTGGCAGACCGGGGGGATGCTGGAAGAGATCGTCAAGCAGAAGCAGGTGGCCGACACCACCTCCATCTGGCAGGAGGCGATCAAGGCCGGCGACCTGTCGCAGGACCTGGCCCCCTATTACACGGTCGGCGGCAAGCAGTACTGCGTGCCGATGAACGTCGCCTACTGGGGCATGTTCTACAACAAGAAGCTCTTCGACAAGTACGGCCTGCAGCCGCCCACCACGTGGGACGAGCTGGTCAAGGTGGCCGAGACCCTGAAGAAGAACGACGTCAAGGCCTTCTACCACACCAGCGTGCTGTTCTCCTTCGTCTGGTTCGAGCAGCTCATGGCCGGCATGGACCCCGACCTGTACGACCGCCTCTCCACGGGCAAGGCCAAGTACACCGACCCCGGCGTGGTCCAGGTGATGGAGAAGTGGAAGCAGCTCATCGACGCCGGATATTTCATCAATCCCGGTGACAAAACCGACCCGGGGGATGTGATGAAGAACGGCAAGGCCGCGATGATCTCCTTCGGCACCTGGTTCAACACCAGCATGACCCAGCGCGACCTCAAGGCCGGCACCGACTACGGCTTCTTCGCGATCCCCAACGTGAACCCCGCGCTGCCCAAGACCTCGATGATCTTCGAGAGCGGCCCGCTCTGCTCGCTGACCAAGGCGGCCGACCCCGACGCGAGCCAGAAGTACCTCAAGTGGTGGACCACGCAGCCGGCCCAGGACAAGTGGGCCACGACCCGCGGCGACGTCAGCGCCAACCCCAAGGTGACGATCAAGGACGAGGCGCTCGGCCAGGTCACCAAGGACGCGGGCAGCGGCAAGTACCGCCTGGTCAACCGCTACTTCGAGGCCACGCCGCCGCCCATCCTGACGGCCGCGCTCGACGGGTTCAGCAAGTTCGTGACCGAGCCCGGCACCTACAAGGAAGTGCTCGACACCATCCAGAAGGCGGCCGACGATTACTGGAGCACGCATCAGTGAGCGCGCGCGCACCCATGCTGGGCCGTTTTAGGCACGGCTACGTCGCCCCCGCCGCTCTGCTCGTCGCCGGGTTGCTCTACGTGCCGTTCATCTGGACGGCGTACCTGAGCTTCACCAGCTATGACGGGCTAGCGCCACCCGAATGGGTCGGCCTGCGGAACTTCGGCAAGCTGCTCCAGGACCCGGCGCTGATCTCCTCGCTGGGCAACACGCTGCTCTGGGTGGTCGGCACGATGGCGCTGCCGGTCGGGCTCGGCCTGCTGGTGGCGGTGCTGTCGTACGACATCAAGGGCGGCGTCTGGTACCGGGTGCCGTTCATGCTGCCCTACGCGCTCAGCGGCGCCGGGCTGGCCATGGTGTGGAGCCCGATCCTGTCCCACGACGGCATCGCGAACCTGCTGCTCGGCGTCGACACCGCGTTCCTGCAGAAGGCGCCGCACAACACGATCGCCATGCTGCTGGTCTGGACCTGGCAGCAGCTCGGCGTCAACACGCTGCTGTTCGTGGTCGGGCTGCAGTCCATCCCCAAGGCGCCGATCGAGGCCGCCCGGCTCGACGGGGCCTCCGGGTGGCAGCTGTTCCGGCACGTCATCTGGCCGCTGATGGCGCCGCTCACCGCGGTCGTGGTGGGGCTGGCGCTGGTGGCGAGCCTGAAGACGTTCGACATCGTCTGGGTACTGACCCAGGGTGGCCCCGGACGCAACTCCGAGACGCTCGCGGTGACCATGTACAAGGACACGTTCGTGGCCAGCGAGTACGGCTACGGCGCCTCGGTGGCGGTCGTGCTCACCGTGGTCACGGGGCTGGCGTCCTACCTCTACCTCAGGAGGCAGGTGCGATGATCCGGCGTGCCGTACTGATCGTGCTCGGCCTGATCTGGCTGGGACCGACCTACCTGCTGCTCGTCAACGCCGCGCGGCCCGCGGCGTCGTACGACCCGTCGAAGGCGTGGCAGCCGTCCGGCAGCTTCGCGCTGTTCGACAACATCGCCAAAGCCGTGGACAGTGCGAACCTGTCCGAGAGCCTGGCCAGCACCGCGCTCTACAGCATCGTCTCGCCCGCGCTCGGCGTGCTCATCGGGGCGCTGGCCGGGTACACCATCGTGGTGCTCCGGCTGCGACACGGCTTCTGGTGGTTCCTGCTCATCTTCGGCGGCACGATCTTCCCGTCGCAGATGCTGCTCGTGCCGCTGTTCGTGGGCTACAGCGATCTCGGCCTGTACGACACCAGGGGCGGCCTGCTCCTGGTCTACACGGCGATCAACGTGCCGTTGGCCGCTTTCGTGCTGCGGAACTTCTACAGTGGAGTGGCGTTCTCGATCTTCGAGGCGGCCCGCATGGACGGCGCCACCACCTGGCGGATCTTCTGGCGCATCTACCTGCCGCTGTCGGTCAGCGCGCTGGCGGCCGTGTTCATCCTCGAGTTCACCTTCATCTGGAACGACCTGATCTTCGGCCTGACGCTCACGCAGACCGAGGACGTACGGCCGGTGATGACCGCGCTGGCCGGACTGATGACCGACGTCTACGCGGGCACGCCGGTGCCCGTGGGCCTCGCGGCGGGGCTCATGGTCTCGCTGCCGACGGTCCTGCTGTTCCTCGCCACCCAGCGGCTGTTCGCCCGTGGCCTGTCTCTAGGGAGTGTCTGATGACCAGCCGGTTGCTGCAGCGGAGCCTCGGCTCGCCCGACTATGACGGGATCAGGCAGGCGCTGCGCAACGACACCTCGACACCGGTGATCGGCGTGCGCGGCGCGGAGGTGCGGGTCGCGGTGCTGCCGCTGTTCACCCATGACGGCCGGCAGGCGGTCCGGGTGTCGAGCACCGTGCCGCTGACGCACGTGCTGGTGGGCGAGGACAGCGCCTCCGGCACCGACGTCACGCTGCTCGTGCCCGAGGTGACCGCGCCCCGCGTGCTGACCCTGGAGTCGCGTGACGACGCCGGGCTCGTCGGCTCCGCGGAGATCACGATCACCCCGCAGCGCAAGTGGAGCGTGTTCGTCGTCCATCACTCGCACCTCGACATCGGCTACACCGACCCGCAGGGCACGGTGCTCCGCCACCACCTCGACTACCTCGACGCGGCGCTCCGGCTGGCCGAGGAGACCGCCTCCTGGCCGGACGACGCCAAGTTCAGGTGGACGGTCGAGTCGTCGATGCCGGCGCTGAAGTGGCTCGACGCCCGGCCGGCCGACCAGGTCGAACGGTTCGCCGCACTGGCCCGCGCCGGCGTCATCGAGGTGACCGCGCTGCCGTTCCAGCTGCACACCGAGGCCTGCTCGACCGAGGAGCTCTACCGGCAGCTCCGCTTCACCACCCAGCTCAAGGAGAAGTACGGCTTCGCCACCAAGTCGGCCATGCACACCGACGTGCCGGGCGCGGTCGTCGGCGTGATCGACGCGCTGAACGCCGCCGGGGTGCGTTACCTCGCCGCGGCGCACAACTGGGCCGGGCGGTCCGTGCCGTACCTGCACGGAGGCGACAAGCTGACCCGGCCGTTCCGGTGGCGGGCGCCGAGCGGCCAGGAGGTGATCGTCTGGTTCACCGACACGCCCCACGGCATGGCGTACATGGAGGGCAACACGGTCGGGCTCACCGACTCCTACGAGCTGGCCGACGACCTGCTGCCGCGCTACCTGTCGGCGCTGGCCTCGCGCGGCTACCCCTACGGTCCCGGCACGTTCGGCTGGCAGGGGCCGGACGCGCCCCGCGAGCCGTACGAGCTGGACGTCCTGCACCTGCGGGTCCAGGGCGCGCACGCCGACAACGCCGGGCCGTCGATCGTGCCCGCCTCCATCGCGCGCCGGTGGAACGAGCAGTGGGCCTTTCCCCGGCTGCGGTCCGCGGTCAACAGCGACTTCTTCGAGCACGTCGAAGAGCGCTACCACGACCGCCTGGCCGTGCACGAGGGCGACTGGACCGACTGGTGGGCCGACGGGCTCGGCTCCGGCGCGCGTCCCCTCGGTTACGTACGCCGGGCGCAGTCGGCGCTGCGCGTCGCCGAGACGTTGCACACTCTCGCCGGCGCCGACGCGACGGAGCAGATCGACGAGGCCTACGACAAGGTGGCGCTGTTCAACGAGCACACCTGGGGCGCGGCCAACCCCTGGCAGGACGCCGAGGAGGCGGGCGACTCGGGCGGGCTGCAGTGGACCCGCAAATCGTCGGGCGCCTACGACGCCCAGGACGACGCGGCCGACCTGCTGCACGCCGCCGCCCGCCGGTTCGGCGCCACACTCTCCGACCGCGGCGCCGCCGACCCGTCGGCGCTCGCGTCCTTCGCGGTCTTCAACCCCGGGACGGCGAGCAGGACCGACGTCGTACGCGCGTTCCTCCCCCGGGACGTGGTCAAGACGGACGTGCCGATCGCCCTCGTCGACGCGCGCACCGGCGAGACGATCCCGCACCACGAGGAGTTCGTGGACCCGGTCGACTGGCCGACCAGGCCGATCGGACGGCACCTGCACGCCGTGGTGCCGGAGGTCCCCGGCTACGGCTACGCGCGGATCGACGTCGTCAGGGGCGTCAGCCAGGCGCCCGAGCCGGTCGAGCCCGACCTGGGCGGGGTGATCGAGAACGAGTTCTACCGGGTCACCTACGACGTCCGCGAAGGCGTGATCCGCTCGATCTTCGACAAGGCGGCCGGGCGGGAGCTGGTCAACGACGGCGCCGCGGCCGGTTTCGGTCAGTACGTTTATGATCAATATGCCACCGCCCCGCACTTCAACCACCTGTCCGGACACGTCGGGGCGCACGACCGCACCCTGCTCGGTGACCGGGCGATCGGCAGGAACGCCACGATCGTCAAGGCGCAGCGGACCGCCGTGGGCGAGAAGCTGGTCGTCGAGCTGCAGGGCAAGGGCGTCGACTGGCTGCGCACCACGATCGAGCTGCACAACGGCGTCCCCCGCCTCGACCTGACCTACCAGCTCGCCAAGCAGGGCACGCCGGCCAAGGAGGCCGTCTTCCTGGCCTTCCCGTTCGCCTCGGGCCCCGCGACGGCCTGGGAGCTGACCGGCGGCGTCGGCGGACCGGACGTGCCGCGCGTGCCTGGCTCGGCCGAGTACATGCTGCCGATCAGGCACTGGATCGCCTTCGAGGACCCCGAGCTGACCGTCGCCTGGGCCACGCTGGAGGCGCCGCTGGTGCAGCTCGGCACCATCCACATGCCGTACGCGCCGTTCCCGCCGACGCTGGACGAGGAGCCGGGCACGGTCTACTCCTGGGCGCTGAACAACATCTGGGACACGAACTTCCCCTCCCAGCAGCAGGGGGAGACCACGTTCCGCTACTCGATCATGTCGGCCCCCGGGATCGAGGGCAGGCGGCTGGGCACGCGGGCGGCCGCCGGGCTGACCGACCAGTTCGTCGGCGCGCTGCTCACCAGCTCGCCCGACGCGGTCAAGTCGTTCGTCTCGGTCGACCATCCCGACGTGCTGGTCACCTCGCTCGGGCAGAAGGGCGACAACGAGCTCGTGGTCCGGCTGCAGTCGCTCGCCGCCGAGCCGGTCGAGGTTACGGTCCGGCTGCCGGGGCTCCGCCAGGCATCGGTGAGTGCCGGTTTGGAGCGCGAGCTGCGATCATTGGTGGTCTCGGCGGATTCGGTCAAGGTACGGCTGCCCGCGTGCGGTGTGGCCGCTATTTGGGGGACGTGCGAGTGAAGATCGTTGACATTCGGGCCACCACGGTCGCCGTTCCGCTGGAGGCGCCGCTCCGGCACAGCAACGGCGCCCACTGGGGCCGGTTCGTCCGCACGATCGTCGAGGTCGAGGCCGACAACGGGCTGGTCGGCCTGGGGGAGATGGGCGGGGGCGGGGAGAGCGCCGAGGCGGCGTTCAGTGCGCTCATGCCCTACCTGAGGGGCCACGATCCGTTCCAGTTGGAGGCGCTCCGGTTCAAGATCGCCAACCCGACCGCGTCGCTCTACAACAACCGCACCCAGCTCCTGGCGGCCATCGAGTTCGCCTGCATCGACCTGATCGGGCAGCAGCTCGGCGTCCCCGCCAGTGACCTGCTCGGCGGACGGCTGCGCGACTCCGTGCCGTTCGCCTCGTACCTGTTCTACCGGTACGCGGCGGAGGGCTACTCCGAGGTACGCACGCCGGACCAGCTCGTCGAGCACACCAGGGAGCTGAAGGCGGCACACGGGTTCACCGTGCACAAGCTCAAGGGCGGGGTGTTCCCGCCCGACTTCGAGCTGGAGTGCTACCGGGCGCTCGCGGCGGCCTTCCCCGACGACCGGCTCCGCTACGACCCCAACGCGGTGCTGTCGGTGGCCGAGGGGCTGCGGTTCGGCCGGGCCATCGAAGAGCTGAACAACGAATACCTGGAGGACCCGGTCTGGGGGCTCGAAGGGCTCAGGGTCATCCGCGAGCAGGTCCGGGTGCCGCTGGCGACCAACACCGTGGTCGTCAACTTCGAGCAGCTCGCCTCCAACGTGCTGCGCCGGGCCGCCGACGTGGTGCTGCTCGACACCACGTTCTGGGGCGGGATCCGGCCGTGCGTCAAGGCGGCCGGGGTGTGCGAGACGTTCCAGCTCGGGGTCGCGGTCCATTCCTCCGGCGAGCTGGGCATCCAGCTGGCGACGATGCTGCATCTCGGGGCGGTGCTGCCCAACCTGACGTACGCGGCCGACGCGCACTACCACCAGCTCCGCGACGACGTGATCGAAGGCGGCAAGCTGGCCTACGCCGACGGAGCCATCGCGGTGCCGACGGGCCCGGGGCTGGGCGTCCGGCTCGACAAGGACCGGGTCGCCCAGTACGCCGAGCTCTACCGCGAACTGGGCGGATACCCCTACGACCGGGACCCGGGACGCCCCGGCTGGTACGCCCAGGTGCCGAACGAACGCTTCGCCGACCCCACCGTGTCGGTGGAGGTCAGTATCTAGATCACAGGTCGGCGATGAGCTCGTCGAGCCGGCGCAGGGCGGCCTCCCGGCGGCCCGGTACGTCGAAGTAGGGGTCGTCGGGGACGGGCAGGGACGACGCCAGCCCCCACCCACGGCCCCGCGCCCAGGTGGCGTCGTCGACGTCGAGGGCCGCGCGGAACGCGCCCCGCGCCCCGGCCGGCAGGAACGTCCACGCGGGCATCAGATCGCACGCCGGATCGCCCACGGCCAGCGTCCCGAAGTCGATGACGGCGCTCAACCGGCCGTCCACGACCAGTAGGTTCCCCTGCGCGAGGTCGCCGTGGACCCACACCGGCGGACCGTCCCACGCGGGCGCCGCCAGCGCGGCCTCCCACACGGCCGTCACCGCGCCGGTGTCGATCATCCCGCGCAACGCCGCGATCTTGGGACGTACGCGGGCCTCGACGGCCACGGAGTCGCGCTCGTCACCCATGGGCACGCCCCGGAACGCGTTGCTCGACTCCGGCCCCGGCCCGCCGGTGGCGTCGATCTTCCGCAGCGCCACGATGAACTCGGCCAGCTCCTTGGCAGTCCCGACGGGATCGGCGAGCCCCTCGGCGGTCGCGGTCTCGCCGGGCAGCCACCGGTAGACCGACCAGGGAAACGGGTAACCCTCCCCGGGCGTGCCCATGGCGAGCGGCTCGGAGACCGGCAGCGGCAGGTGCGGAGCGAGCCTCGGGAGCCACCGGTGCTCGCGTTCGACCTGCCCGACCCACCGGGGATAGCGGGGCAGCCGTACGGACAGGTCCTCGCCGAGCCGGTACGTCGCGTTGTCCAGGCCGGACACCGGGACGGGCGAGATGGGCAGCTCCGCCCACCGAGGGAACTGCGCCGCGAGCAACCGGCGCACCAGGGCCTCGTCGATGAGTACGTCGGATGACACGCGCTCTCCTTGCCGTGGGCAACGACGCCTCATCCCACAGGTCTGGGCGGCCGCCTGTCCAACGAATTTCTAGCCTTTCGGCCGCGCGAGTCGCTGGGCCGCGCGCACCACACTGGCGCGGCGCCGCGCGTGCTCCGTCTGGTCGTCGGCGCCGGTGAGCATGCCGGCGAGATGGGGCACGGAGAACCACCAGGCGGACAGTCCGATGATCATGAACGCCAGGTGATCGGGGTCGACGTCGTCGTCCAGGATGCCGGCGCGCTGGGCGGCCGCGTAGGCCCGCGTCTTGTCCCGGTAGTGGGCGGCGCGGTTCGCCTCGTCGGCCACGGGACCGCCGGCCAGCCCTTCCCACAGCAGCAGGCGGACCAGATGGGGATGCGTCGCGTGGTAGTCGTAGGTGCGGCCGGCGAACTCGCCGATGTTCGCGAAGCCGTCCTCGGGCGGCGGCACCGAGGCGGCGAGCTTCTGGAGCTCGTCGGCGAGCACGGTCTCGAACAGCGCCTGCTTGTCACCGAAGTACTTGTACAGGCGCTCCTTGTTGATCCCGGCCCGCTCGGCGATGCGGGCCATGGTCGTGCCGTCCGGCCCGCGCTCGGCGAACTCGACGGTCGCCGCTTCCTTGAGCCGACGCCGCGTCCCCTCGGTGTCCCACGCCATGGCGACACTCTATCGCCAAAGCAAATCCAACGTTGCGGTTGGATTTTTCCCGCGCTAGTCTCGAAACAGCAACCGCACCGTTGGAGATGCAGTTCAGAGGAAAGGTATGGATATGTCCCTTCAAGGCGGGACCCTCACGCTCGCGCACGACCTCACCATCACCCGCATGGGCTTCGGCGCCATGCAACTGGCCGGGCCAGGGGTCTTCGGGCCGCCCAAGGATCGCGACCAGGCCATCGCGGTGCTGCGCGAGGCCGTCGAGCGGGGCATCACCCACATCGACACCAGCGACTTCTACGGGCCCTTCATCGTCAACGAACTCATCAAGGAGGCCCTGCACCCCTACCCGGCGGATCTCCGTATCGTCACCAAGGTCGGCGCCCGCCGTGGCCCGGACGGCAGCTGGAACCACTCGCTGGAGCCCGAGGACCTCAAGGCCGCGGTCCATGAGAACCTCCAGCGCCTTGCCGTGGACGCCCTCGACGTCGTCAACCTGCGCCTGGCCGAAGAGGGCAGCGGCGAAGAGTCGCTCGCGGAGCCGTTCGGCGCCCTGGTGGAGCTGCAGAAGGAGGGCCTGATCCGCCACCTCGGCCTCAGCGCCGTCTCCGCGACCCAGCTCACCGAGGCGCAGGCCATCGCGCCCGTCGTCACGGTGCAGAACCTCTACAACCTCGCCAACCGGCAGGACGACGCCCTCGTCGACCGGTGCGCGGCCGAGAACATCGCCTACGCCGCGTTCTTCCCCCTCGGCGGCTTCACCCCGCTCCAGTCCGCGACGCTCACGAACGTGGCCGCCCGCCTGGACGCCTCGCCGCAGCAGGTCGCCCTGGCCTGGCTGCTCCAGCGCTCGGCCACGACCGTGCTCATCCCCGGGACCTCGTCCGTGGCCCACCTCCGCGAGAACATCGCCGCGGCGAGCCTGGTCCTGCCGGCCGACGCGCTCGCCGAACTCGACACCATCGGCGGCTGAGGACTTGCCGAATTTACTCGGCTAAGTTAAAAATTACTTGTGCAAGTAAGGAAGGAAGACTCCGTCACGACCTCCGCCCGGCGGGCGCAGATCGTGGCGGCCACCATCGAGACGATCGCCGACCTGGGCTACCACCAGGCGACCTTCGCCCGCATCGCCGAGCATGCCGGGCTCAGCAGTACGCGGCTGATCTCCTACCACTTCGACGGCAAGGACGACCTGATCGGCCAGACGATCAGCACGATCTACACGGAGATCGGGACGTTCATGGCCGAGCGGGTCGGCGCCCAGACCAGCCCTGGCGCCGCGCTCGACACCTACATCCGCTCGCTGATCGAGTTCATCAGGGACCACCGCCGTGAGATGCGCGCGGCCACCGAGGTCTTCCTGAACTACCGGCCGGAGAAGGGCACCACCGCGCAGGAGGCGGCCATCGACCCGGCCTCGCTCCAGCACATCGAGCGGCTGCTGTCCTGGGGGCAGGAGTCGGGCGAGTTCCGCAGGTTCAACACCCGGGTGGTGGCGATGGCCATCCAGCGGGCCCTGGACGGCCTGCCGTTCCTCCTGGAGGGCGACCCCGGCGCCGACCTCGACGTCTACACCGAAGAGCTGATCGAGCTCTTCCGCCTGGCCACCCGGGCCACGTCATGAGCTCACGGACCAAGGCGATGCTGCTCGTGCTCATCGACCTGGTCTTGCCCATCGGCCTCTACTACGTGCTGCGCGCGGCCGGCGTCAGCTATCACTCCGCGCTGCTGATCAGCTCCCTGCTGCCGGGCCTGAGCGTCGTCGCCAACCTGGTACGTCTCCGCAAGCCCGACGGGCTCAGCCTGTTCATGACGGGCATGATGGTGGGCAGCGCGGCGATCTCTCTGCTCGTCCACGACCCCCGCCTCCTGCTGGCCAAGGACGGCTGGATCACCGCCATCTCGGGCCTGTGGTTCCTGGCCAGTGTGAGAGGCCGGCAGCCGCTGGTGTTCGCCTTCACCCGCTTCCTCCTGGAGGGTCGCGTCGGCCCTCTGGAAGACGGCGGCTCGCGCCGCGTGTCCTGGGACGTCCTGTGGGAGCGGCTGCCCGCCTTCCGCAGGATCTGGCGGGTGGCGACGGTCCTCTGGGGCATCGGACTGCTGGCCGACGCCGTCGTCCGCGTGACCATGGCCTACACCCTGCCGCCCGACGTCGTCCCCGGCCTGGGCGGCCTGCAGTATGCCGTCTTCATGGTGCTGATGCAGGTCGTGATGGCCTGCTACCTCGTCCCAACCGGCCTGTACAACCGCTGGTCGCCGCTCTACTTCCCGCTCAAGGAGATACCCGCGTGAACGTCCCCCGTCTCCTGGCCGTATTCGGCGCGGTCGCCGCCGCCCTGGCCGTCTGGGCAGTCGTCCATCTCCTCGGCGGCGTCGCCCTCGTCTCGACCTCCGGGGAGGTGACCGCGGGCTCCGTGATCGTCGCCGCGCTGGTCGCCGGCCTGACCGGTTGGGGCCTCCTGGCCGTGCTCGAACGCGTCATGGCACGGTCGCGCACGGTCTGGACCTGGATCGCCGGGGTGTTCCTCGTCGTGTCCCTCGCCGGCCCGCTCACGATGGGCACCACCGGCGCCGCCAAGGCGACGCTGGCTGCGCTGCACGTGGTCACCGGGGCCGTGCTCATCGGGCTCCTGCCGCGCCGGCGTGAGCTGCGATAGTTCGCGGCGCTGCCGTGGTTCTATTCGGGTAGCGCGGCCGGGTTACGGGCGAGCAGGCCGCCGTCCACCCGATGCTCGGCGCCCGTGATGAACGACGAGCGCGGCCCGGCCAGGAACGCCACCAGCTCCGCCACCTCCTCCGGCCGGCCCACCCGGCCGAGGGGGTGCGCCCGGCCCCACTCCGCGACCTGCTCCTCCTGCGACAGCTTCCCGCGCCACAGATCGGCCGCCCAGCGCAGCATCGGTGTGTCGACCGAGCCGGGACAGACCACGTTCACCCGGATGCCGTCGGCCGCGTGGTCGAGCGCCATCGCCCTGGTCAGCCCGTTCAGCGCGGACTTGCTGGCGGTGTAGGCGGCCACCTGCGCCTGCGAGGCGAACGCCTGCACCGACGACATCACCACGATCGAGCCGCCGCCGCGCGCCCGCATCCTGGGGATGGCGGCCTTGCAGGCCAGGTAGACGCCCTTGAGGTTGATGTCGAGCACCTCGTCCCAGACGTCCTCCGGCGTGTCCTCGACCGTGCCGTAGCGCTGCACGCCCGCGCACGTCACCACGATGTCGAGCCCGCCGTACCTGGCCACGGCCAGGTCGACCAGGTCCCGCATGTCGCCGGCCCGCCGTACGTCCGCGACCCGCCCGGTCACGTGCTCGCTGTCGAGCACCGCCTCCTTGTCCACCCCGCAGAACACCACGGACGCGCCGCCGTCGGCCAGCCGGTCGACCACCGCCCGCCCGATGCCCATCGAACCGCCCGTCACCAGGGCCACCTTGCCGTCGAACTCACTCACGCCAATACCTCCGCGCGCAACCTCAGCACCTTCGTCTCGTGCGGGCCCAGGGTAAGCGCGGTGCCGTTGGCCACCGCCTCGGCCAGGCCGTTGGTGGGCATGCTGGAGAACGGTTCGAGCCCGACCGTGTAAGCCCGGCCCCACCAGGGATAATCGGTGGTCGCGCCGACCTCCTGCCACATCCACAGGTATGGGAGAACGGAAGCATCCCACTCCACCCGCATGCCCACATCACCGGAAATTTCGTACCAACCCTCGGTAAATCCGGTGAGGTAGACGACGTCGCTCGGCGACCCGCGCTCCGGCACCATGCTGAGATCCGTCTCGCCGCCGCCCTCGGCGGGCACCACGGGCCATGTCCACGGCCCGCCCGCCCTGACCCGGCGGCCGTGCGGGTTGATGGCGCTCTCGTGCGGGATGACCGTCACGCCCTCCGGCAGCCGGATGCGGGCACCCGGCTTCAGGAACGGCCGGCCGTACACGATGTGCTGCCCCCACATGGCGTGCAGCTCGACGTCGGACTCGTTGGTCGCGCGCCCCTCGATCTCCAGCGCGGCCGACCCCGCCGCCAGCCGGAACGTCTTCTCCACCAGGTACGGCAGGCGCCGGGTGCGCACGCTCAGCCGTACCGCGACCTCCTGCTCGGAGTCGGCCACGATCTCGGCCTGCCACGGCAGCCCGGCGACCTCCCCGTGCTGCGCCAGCCGGGCGCCACGGTATTCGCTGGGGGCGCCGCCGCTGGGGAAGATCTCCTGCCAGCCACCCTCGTAATGGTCGATGAACTGGGCGACGTCGTCGGCGGCGCCCTGCAGGTGATCGTGCGGGTTGCGCAGCCCCTGCGGGGAGAGCCACACGAAGTCGGTGTCGGTTGGCTTGTGCAGGAATTCGATGACGTCACCGCCCTTGTCGGGCACGACGGTCACGCGGAGCCGCTCGTTCTCCAACACGACCGCCCGCAGCCCGTCGATCACGACGGGCCGCAGGCGTGCCGCCCAGTTCCGCGTGCTCACCCGAACGTCACGTCGATGAAGCGCGGCCGGTAGATCGAGGAGTCCCGGTAGTGGTCGGTGTTGACGAAGCTGTTGACGTTGTAGGAGACCACCAGCCCGTTGCCGGACACGTCGGGGTGCGCGTGGGCGTTGTAGGTGAAGATGTTCCCGTTGGTCTCGGGGGTGGTGTAGACGGCCTGCTTGCCGGTGAACGGGCCGAACGGCGAGCAGGAGGTGTACGCCACGATGTGCGAGCTCAGCACCTCGGTCGTGTCATGCGTGATCAGCACGTAGGCGTTGCCGACCTTGGTGACGCTGTACTCGTTGGCCACGCCGCTCATGATCCGGGCCGAGTCGGCCTCGTTCGCCGACCAGGTGCCGTCGGCCTTGAGGTACTGCCACTGGCCGAGCAGGCTCTGGCCGTACACCCGGGCGATGTGCATGTACTTGGGCGAGCCGAGGTCCTCCACCCCGTAAACGTAGGTGTAGCCGCCGTCCTTGAGGATGCCGGAGGCCCACGACACGCCGGCCGACGACGGCAGGGCGGTCACGCTGAGCGGCTGGTCGAGCCGGCTCGGCGCGAACCTGGCCAGCACGTTCCGGTGCCAGCGCCAGTCCCACGCGCCGGTGCCGTAGCGCTCGTACTCCTGGTAGGTCACCTCCACCATGCCGCCCGCCACGGTGCCGTCTCCGGCCCAGTACCAGTGGTTCTGGTCGCGCGGCGGCATCACCGCGGTCGGTTGCGCGGTGGTGCCGGCGTGGATCGTGGACAGCTTGCCGTTGCTCTCCACGGCGAAGGAGTTGTTCAGGAAGACGGTGTCGCCGCCCTCCCCGACCACCGGCGGTCGGCTGCCGTCGGCGTTGATCCTGCCCAGGAAGGTGTCGGAGAAGATCCACACCTCACGCCCGTTGGGCAGCTTCAACGAGTAGGTGCCGTCGGCACCGGTCCAGTCGTCGACGCGGCTGTTGTCGTTGCCGTACGCGGTGAACAGGCTGGTCAGCCTGGCGTCGACGGACGCGCCCCGCACTGTCGGCGCGCACGCCGCGCGGGCGGTCGCCTGCTGCTGCTGCGGTGTGGCGGCGGCCACGGACGGCACCGGTTTGGGCGGTGCGGCCAGTGCCTGCTGGGGCACGGCGGCGAGGCTCAGTAATCCGATGGCGAGGGGGATGAGGGCGGACCGGAATCGCGTCATCACACGTCCTAAGGGAGGGGGGTACGCCTACAGTTCTAGTCATTTGATCACTTGGTGTCCAGAGGCTCACCGGGCACTGATCGGAATGTTGCGGAAGTGACCAGACTGTTGTCGTGGTTTGCGAGTTTTCGCGGCTTCCTATTGCATGAGGCGATGATGATCGGGTAGGCCCGTGCCATGTCCATTGCGCGCTATGAGGGATGGCTCCTGGCCGGACGCTACCGGTTACTCTCCGAGCTTGGCCGGGGCGGCATGGGCAAGGTCTGGCGGGCCCACGACGAGCTCCTGGACCGCGAGGTCGCGGTCAAAGAGGTCATCCTCTCCGGTCCGCGGCCCGAAGAGCTGGCCGGCCGGACGATGCGGGAGGCCCGCATCGCCGCCCGGCTGAGCCACCCGCACATCGCCGCCATCTACGACGTGGTGCTGGTCGACGACCGCCCGTGGATCGTGCTGCAGCTCATCCCCGCCCGCAGCCTCGCCCAGGTGATCGCCGAACAGGGCCCGCTCCCCGTGGCCACCGTCACCCGCATCGGCCTGGAACTGCTGGACGCCCTGCGCGCCGCCCACGCCGCCGGTGTCCTGCACCGCGACATCAAGCCCGCCAACATCCTGCTCACCGACGACGAGCACGCGGTCCTGACCGACTTCGGCCTGGCCACCACGGTCGACGACGAATCCCACGTCACCCGGACGGGCATGGTCGTCGGCACACCCGCCTACATAGCCCCCGAGCGGGCCAGCGGCGGCCCGTCCACCCCGGCGGCCGATCTGTGGTCGCTGGGCGCCACCTTGTACGCGGCCGTCGAGGGCCGAGCACCCTTCGGCCAGAGCACCGAGGTGGCCACGCTGACCGCGGTGCTGACCGGCCCGCCCGCTCCGTACCACCGAGCCGGGCCACTCGCCCCGATCATCGCCGGCCTGCTGGACAAGGACCCCACCCAGCGCAGTGACGCAAACCACGTCCACGAGCAACTGCTGCGCGTGGCCGCCCAGAACGAGCCGCGCCCTGCCTCACCCGCCCGCCCCGACGCGTACTGGCAGCACGAGGCCCAGGCGATGGGAAACCTGAGGGCGGCGCGCCGGCTGACAGCAGCGCGCCGACTGACGGCGGCCCGCCGGCTGAAGGAGATGGGTCCGCTTCAGGACGCGGGTCGTCTGAAGGAAGTGGGTCGGCAGAGGGAGGCGCGACCGCCTAAGGAGATGGGCCGGCAGAGGGAGGTACGACCGCCGAAGGAGATAGGCCGGCAGAAGGAAGTACGGCCGCCGAAGACCGCGCCATCGCTGAAGGCGGTGCGCCGGCAAGGGAAGGTACGTCGGCTGAAGGCGGCGCGGCAGCTGATCGCCGTGCGCTGGCGCGAGGCGGCCGTCATCGTCGCCCTGTTCGCCAGCGTCGTCGCCACCGGCTCCTGGTGGAACGCCGCTCCCACCGCCACTCCCATCGCGGATCCCGTCGCACCCACCCAAACCACCCCCGCCAAGGTCGCCGCCCACCCGGCATTCGACCTGACCGGCGTCCCACAGGTCGAGAACGTGTCCCGCAATCGGCTCCCCGACACCTCCGAACAACCCGCCGCCCGCCAGGCCGCGACCCCGGCCGCCCTCTCTGGCAAGGCCGCCGCCGCACTGAAGAAGGCCCAGAAGGCCGCCGCCAAGAAGGCAGCCAAACTGGCCAAAGCCAAACCAGCCAAGCCCGTGAAGGTCCACGGCAACGGCAAGAAGAACTAGCCCGGCTGCGCCACCGACTGCTCAGGCGGTTTCAGTACGGTCTCATCTGATCCAGCACTTTGGTGGCGAGTGTCAGAAACTCCTCCGCCTTCGCCATGTCTCGGATGACATCCTCGGGAGTGATTTCCGGGCTGTCGGGCCGAGGGTACTCGGCGCCGTTGCGTCGGCGGCGCATCCGGTCGAAGGAGCGGAGTGACTGCCCGAGAGGCGGGTCCAGTTGGGCTGTGACCGCATCAAGCACCGCGAGGTGGCCGCCCCTGCTGGTGGCTCGCAGCCCTTGATTCTCCAAGATGGACGCGAGGGCTTTCCTGGAGGCGTCGTAGAGAAGTTGGTAGGCACCTGTCGGATCTGTCCGGCAGCCGCTGTGCGCGAGTTCTATATGTCGCCTGGCCTGGGTGAGCAGGGTGTCGGCATGCTCGCGGCTCGCCGGCACGCGTTCCAACTGCCCTGACGACAGCATCATGTCGATCTGGTCGCGTCCCTGCATCCATCTCATGAGCTGCTCTCTTTCTGGATCAGGGGGTGAAGGGGCCTGCTCCGCAGGGACGTCGTGAACGGGTCGGAGGTGTCGCTGGTCCATGAGGTCGATGAGATCCGGGTGATGTTCACTTCGCGGCCGAGGGTTCGTTCGGCGGTTCGCGCCGCGTCATAAAGTTCGTCCTCATCGGCGGACCCCACGACGAGGACATCGACGTCCTGGGGCGGTGGTCCTGGCTGGTTCGCGTGCCGGGCGGCCCAGGAGCCGTAGATGTATGCCTCGTCGATGCCGGAGATGGGCCGGAGGAGAGGTGGCAGTACGGCGGCCGGGCCGAAGGTGACGGCCAGCAGATCGGTGAGCGGTTTCGCGAGGATCGTCTCGGTGTTGGCGCGGATCAGGCGAAGGTTGCCATGCCGCCTCTCCCGAATCAGGCCGGCCTCGTAGAACCGGTCTGCTTCTCGGCTCACCGTCGACTGCGACGTTCCGGTCCAAGCGGCGAGCTCAATTGTGGAGTACTCGCGCTCCGGGTGGAGGTACAGCCAGGCGAGCAGTTCGCCGACAGCGTTGGAGCGAAGGAGAGGCAACAGTACAGGTGGGATCGGCCTCATAGCTGCATAATACTATGCATCTATAGCAAGTCCAGCACTCTTTGCAATGGAGCGCGTTCGAACAGTTACAAAGAGCCGGACGCGTAAAAGGAGGTGCCCTTCGGAGTTCTGGATGGGTAGCCTGCCCGGAGGTATGCGAAGGGAATCGCCGTGGCGCACGTCGAAGTGGGACATCTGACATACGTGCTGCCCGACGGGCGGCCGCTGCTCAACGACGTTTCCTTCAGGATCGGCGAAGGCGTCAAGGCCGCGCTCGTCGGGCCCAACGGCGCGGGCAAGACCACATTGATGCGGCTGGTCGCCGGGGATCTGCAGCCGGTCGCGGGCAGTGTGGCGAGCTCCGGCGGGTTGGGGGTGATGCGGCAGTTCATCGGCAGCGTGCGTGACGGGAGCACGGTGCATGACCTGCTGCTCAGCGTCGCCCCGCCGGCCGTGCGGCAGGCGGCCGAGCGGCTGGAGCGGGCCGAGTTGATGATGATGGAGCGCGACGACGAGAAGGCGCAGATGCGCTACGCGCAGGCCATCACCGACTACACCGACGCCGGTGGCTATGACATCGAGGTGCTCTGGGACACGTGTACGGTGGCCGCGCTCGGCGTGCCGTACGACAACGTGAAATATCGGGATGTGGCGACGTTGTCCGGCGGCGAGCAGAAGCGGCTCGTGCTCGAAGCGCTGCTCCGCGGGCCGGACCAGACGCTGCTGCTCGACGAGCCCGACAACTACCTCGACGTGCCGGGCAAGGAGTGGCTGGAGCAGGCGCTCAGGGAGACGCCCAAGACGGTCCTGCTGGTCAGCCACGACCGGCAGTTGCTGGCCAACGCGGCCGATCGCATCGTCACCGTCGAGTCCGGAAATATCTGGATCCATGGTGGCGGGTTCGCCACGTACGCCGAGGCCCGCAAGACCCGCAACGAGCGCCTCGACGAGCTGCGCCGGCGCTGGGACGAGGAGCACGCCAAGATCAAGGCCCTGGTCAACATGCTGAAGAACAAGGCCAGATACAACGACGGCATGGCCGCCGCCTACCACGCGGCCCAGACGCGGCTGCGTAAGTTCGAGGAGGCGGGCCCGCCCGAGGAGGCCCCCTCCGACCAGAACATCAAGATGCGCCTCAAAGGCGGCCGCACCGGCAAGCGCGCCGTCATCTGCGAGGGGCTGGAGCTGACCGGCCTGATGCGGCCGTTCGACCTCGAGGTCTGGTACGGCGAGCGCATCGCGGTGCTCGGCTCCAACGGCTCGGGCAAGTCCCATTTCCTGCGGCTGCTGGCGGATGAGCCGATCGGCCACTCCGGCGTCGCGAGGCTCGGCGCCCGCGTGGTCCCCGGCCACTTCGCCCAGACGCACGCCCGGCCCGACCTGCACGCGCGCACACCGGTGGAGATCGTCATGTCCGAGCACGCCAGGCTGAAGAATGAGGCCATGAAGATCCTGGCCCGCTACGAGCTGGCCGGGCTGATCGCCGAGCAGCGGTTCGACACGCTCTCGGGCGGTCAGCAGGCGCGGTTGCAGATCCTGCTGCTGGAGCTGTCCGGCGCGACGCTCCTGCTGCTCGACGAGCCGACCGACAACCTCGACCTGGCCAGCGCCGAAGCGCTCCAGGTGGGCCTGGACGCGTTCGAGGGCACGGTGGTGGCGGTCACGCACGACCGCTGGTTCGCCGCGGATTTCGATCGTTTCCTGGTGTTCGGCGCAGATGGCACCGTTTACGAGTCCGCCGAGCCGGTTTGGGATGAGGCCAGGGTCGTACGCCCCCGCTGATTGCGTTAAGAGTTGGTACGGCAGGCGCGTGTCCCGTGCCTGCCGCGCCCATAGACCAGTTATTACGGCAAAGTGATCCCGCGTAGCCGAACCGTCAGCCTCCTCGCACTCGGGGCGATCTGCCTAGCCGGGTGCTCGAGCGAGGAATCGCCAGTACAACAGCTCAAGCCGCTCGCCCTCAAGGAGCAGGTGGCCAACATCGTCAAGTCCTCCGACGGCTACGCCGTGAACTGGGCAGGAGTCCTCGACAACGTCAATCCGTGGCACTTCGGCGAACACGTGGTGGCGACGGTCATCGGGCGTGACGCCGCCGGCACCGAGGTGGTCCGGATGGACCAGTCGCTCGACGCCGTGCCGCCGGGCGGCTCGCTGGCCTTCACCGGCCAGGTCAACGCGGCCCAGAAGCCGGCCAAGGTGACGATCGAGTATCGCCCCGCCCAGTGGCGGCCGGCCGCCCGCATCGCGTCGGCGTTCAAGGAGTTTCCCGTTTCGCGGGTGCAGACGCTCCGACAAAAGGACCATTCTTATCTCATCACCGGCTATGTCGGAAATCCCTATCAGCTTTCCGCCAGCAGCCTCGTGGTCAACGTGTTGCTGCGCGACAAGGCGGGCAAACTGCTCGGCGGCGGCAGTACGTTCGTCGACGACGTGAAGGCGGGCAGCCCGCCGCGTTTCATCCTGACCGTCGGCGGGCTCCCCGCGGGCAGCGAGGCGGCCAAGACCGAGGTAACGGCCCGGACCTGGGGTTCGACCGGTCGTCCCTTCGAGGATCTGGCGCTGGGCGGCGCGGTGCCGGTGCACACGGTCAAGCCGACCAGCGAACCGTTCGCCGTGGACCGAGGCGGCCAGGCCTTGGCCGAGCACCAGCAGTGAATTGCTCATCAAATATCAATCAAATAAGCCGATAAATCGGGCGGGGTGGCCATTCGCCGCAGGCGGGCAGCGCTGAATACGCGGGCTTTCTGGTGAAGTAGCCGACGACAAGCGCTGCCATTCCCGCAGAATCGGTAGAACTACAAGTTACCAATCCATTACCTTCGGTCATATGAATGACCGCGTCCTGGTCGAGTCACTCCGCGCCTGCGCCCCGGGTGCCCTCGCCGCGCTCTACGACGCCTACGCCGAGGGCATCCACAGATACTGCTGGTCCCTTCTCCTCAGCTCCGACGGCGCCCAGGTAGCGCTCCGCGACACGATGATCGCGGCGGAGGCGCACGCCGGCTCCCTGGTGGATCCCGGCCGCCTGCGTCCATGGCTGTACGCCCTGGCCCGCGCCGAATGCCTGCGTCGGCGGATGGCCCAGCCGCCGGGCGCCGACGAGGCATTGGCGCAGGCCCCGCCACTCGACGACCCGGCCGACGCCGACCTGCGGGTCATGGCCTGGAACGCGATCCAGAGCCTGCGCCCCGGCGACCGTGAGGTGCTGGAGCTGTCCACCGCGCACGAGCTGTCCACGCCGGAGCTCGCCGCGGTGCTGGGGACGGCGGCGCGCCACGTCGAGGCGGCGCAGGAGGAGGCGCGCGAACGGCTGCGCGACGCGATCACGGCGGAGATCCTGGCCAGGAAGGGCCCCTACGACTGCTCGCGACGGGCCGGCATCCTGACCGGTTTCTCCGGCGAGCTGACCGCCGAGATGCGCGCCCAGTTGATCGGCCACCTCCCGCGCTGCCTGACCTGCTCCCCGCACCGCAACCGCCAGGTGTCGGCGGCCAAGGTGTTCGAGCTGCTGCCCCGGATCCCGCTGCCGGAGTCGCTCGGGGTCAGGGTGATGAGCTGCTTCGCCGATCCGGAGCTGCTGCCCTATCGCCGCTACGTGGCCAGGCGCTCGGGGGCGCTGGACGCCGCCGGATTTCCCGTTGCCGTGGCGCGGCACCCTCGGAAGTGGCCTCAGGCGGTGGCTGGCGCGATGGCGGCAGTCGCGACCGTGGTGGCGATAGCGGTGATCTTCCAGCAGTTCGGCCGGGTCGACGGCGGGGTGCCGGGCATCGCGTCCGCCGCCTTCCCCGCGCCGGGCGAGCCGCCCGCCATCAGGCTGCCCTGGCGGTCCGCGCCCCGGGACGTGCCGGTCATCGTCGAGCCCATCCTGGACAGCACGGCCACGGTTCCCCTGGGAATCCCGGCGACGCCGGCCACCGGCGCCACTTCGCCCGCCCGAAGCACACCGGAGACCCGAGAGACCGCCAAGGACCAGACCAAGCCTCAGCCCAAGGCCACCCCCACGCCCGACCACCAGTCCGCCGAGCCCGCGCCAGAGCCGGACAAACACCCGGACACGCAGCCGGAGCGGCAACCGGACAAACGGCCCGGCGACCACCCGGACAAGGGGCACCACCCCAGGCGCACGCCGTGCCCCACCGACACCCCGACCCCCGCCCCGCCACCGACCCAGACGCCGATCGCCACCCCGGTAGCCACGCCGACCGTCGCACCGGCGCAGACGCCGACCGCGCCCGCCGTCGTCCCGGCCGGCTGAGCCCTTCCACATGGAGTTGTACCAACTGCGCGAGGACCCCCAACTGGGCTGCCGGGTCTGCCCCCTGCCGGTCAGCGAGGACCTGGCCGAGCTGATGGCCAGAAGCCATCACATCGCCTGGCCCACCTGGCTCGACCAGGGCCCCCGCATGCTCCGCGACATCCTCGAACTCTGCCGCCTGCGCACCGCCCGCGGCCTCGCCGTCCTGTCCTGGCTGTCGGGGAGCGAGCCGCCGTCCGGGCCGGCCGCCGAGCTCGGCTGGCTCTGGACCTCACGCCGCCTGACCGGCCAGCGTCAGGAGCGCCTGTACGGCGCCGCGGCCGCGGTGCCCGAACCCGTGCTCAACCTGGTGCTCGCCAACTGGACCTGGGCGCTCGGCACCTGCCACGGCGGCCGGGTCGCCGCCCCCTACCTGGCGGGCACCGCCTACCCCGGCGACGGGTCGGTGGCCGCCGCCGCCACGATGACCCTCTACCAGACCTTCGACCGGCACCCGGAGTCCCGCCCGGCCATCGCGGCGGCCTGGGCCGTGGCCCGGGCCGGCGCCGACTGGTGCCGGGCGGCCGAGCTGCACGCCGCCTATGGGACGCAGACGCCGGTGTTCACCTATCCCCGGGGGACGGGCCCGGTCCCGGCGGGTGTCCGGCCGTGGATAGAACGCCTGTTCAGGTTGCGTGGCTGATGTTACGAAAGAGGCCAGGATTACACAGAGTGACGGACGGGAACTGTGTGCACTATGCACGCCATAAGAGCCGGACTCATGGCCGTCTGCCTGTTCGTCACCCTGTGCCCGCCGGCTGACGCTGCTCCCGGGCCTTCCCGACGGAAGGTGATGCAGGCTCGCCACACCGTACGGGAGCGGATCAAGGAACTGGGCACGGCGAGCGCGCGGCTAGCCGAGGCCGAGTCGCGCCTCCATGACCTGGCGGCGGGGGCGGAGCGGCTGGTGGAGGCGTACAACGGAGAGCTCGTCCACCTCCGGCACGCCCAGCAGGCCCGCGAGCAGGCGCAGGCACGGCTCGCGTTGGCGGACGCCGAGGTGGAGAAGGCCCGCGCGCCGGTGGCGCTGCTCGCCGTGCAGCACTACAGCGGGCTCGACATGATGAGGCCGATGCTCGGCATGCTGACCGACACCGGTGACAGCGACGGCTTCCTGCACCGGGCGAGCGTCCTGCAGGAGCTCGGCGGCGAACGCGGCATCGTGCTCGACCGGATGCGTGACGCCCAGGAGGTCTCCGCCATCCTGCGCAGCCAGGCGGCCCGCGCGTACGCCGAGCAGGAGGCCGCGTCCGAACGCGCCAGGCAGGCCAAGATCGCGGCGGAGACGGCCGTCGCCGCGCAGAAGCAGGAGACCAGGGAGCTGAAAACCGAGCAGGCCGCGTGGCAGCGGCGGGTCGACGCCGCGCGCACCCACGCGGACCTGCTGGCCAGACGCCGTGCCGCGGCGTTGGCGCAGGCGCGGCTCAGCCGCGGGCTGCACGCGTCCGGGTCGCTCATGGGCGACGTCGCGGCCAACTGGGCGCTGACCCAGCTCGGCAAGCCGTACGTGTGGGCGGCCGACGGCCCGGACAGCTTCGACTGCTCGGGCCTGACCATGCGGGCCTGGGAGCAGGCGGGCGTCGGCCTCGACCACTGGACCGGCACCCAGTGGAGCTCGGGGCCGCACGTGCCGTACGACCAGTTGCGCCGCGGCGACCTGCTGTTCTTCGGCTACGTCCCCGACGACCCGGACACGATCCACCACGTCGGCATGTACGTGGGGGACGGGCTCATGGTGCACGCGCCGCAGACCGGCGACGTGGTGCGGGTCGCCTCGATGTGGCGGGGGGACCTGGTGGGCGCCACCAGGCCCCAGTGACCTGCGAAGGAGCGCCGGTGTCTGGAGTGAGGAGAGAGGGAGCGTAGCGACTGAACGACGATCGGAAGACACCGGATTCCAGCGACTGAGCCGCGATCCGCAGGATCGCCATCAGCTCAGTGGGTGTGGCCCTCGTCCTTCGCGCGCTGGAAGGAGCGCTTGATCTCGACCTCGGCCTCCATCCGGCCCACCCAGTTGGCGCCCTCGACGGACTTGCCCGGCTCCAGGTCCTTGTAGACCTCGAAGAAGTGCTGGATCTCCAGCCGGTCGAACTCCGGCACGTGATGGATGTCGCGGATGTGCTCCATCCGCGGGTCGGTGGCGGGGACGCAGAGGACCTTGTCGTCTCCGCCCTTCTCATCCGTCATCCGGAACATGCCGACCGCGCGGCAGCTGATGTAACAGCCGGGGAAGGTGGGTTCCTGAAGCAGCACCAGCGCGTCGAGCGGGTCGCCGTCCTCGCCTAGCGTGTTCTCGATGAACCCGTAGTCGGCGGGGTACTGCGTGGAGGTGAACAGCAGCCGGTCAAGCCTGATGCGACCGGTTTCATGGTCCACTTCGTACTTGTTCCGTTGTCCCTTGGGAATCTCAACGACAACGTCGAACTCCACCGCGGTTCCTCCGCTCACGCCGAGTGGGCGTTAATGTCTCGTAGGCGAACACCAGGAGAGAGGTCAGGCGACGTGGCGCGGCACGAGCGGTGGGTGATGCTGACCACTCTCGTCATGCTCCAGATGCTGACCATTGTCATCGGCGTCTATGCGATGACCAATGAGCTCAGTCTGGGGGCGTTGACGAGGGGGTCGTCACCGACCGAGCCGACACCGTCTCCCGAAGGGTCTCCCCCCGTCCCCGTGATCACCGCGGGGCCGGTGCTGGCCCAGCTCCAGGTGAGGGCCGGAGACGGACCTCTCGCCGCCAAGCGTACTTTGACCCAGCAGCTCACCGATGCCCTGGGTGACAAAGAGCTGGGGGACCGGGTGGGCGCGGTGGTCATCGACACGGCCACCGGCCAGCAGATCTTCGCCTCCAACGCCGACACCGGCATCACCCCCGCGTCCACCACCAAGCTGGTCACCTGCACGGCCGCGCTGGCCTCGCTCGGCCCCGACGCGCGTCTGTCGACCCGGGTGACGCAGGGGCCGTCGGCCAACTCGATCGTGCTGGTGGGCGGTGGCGACCCGACGCTCGCTGGGCCGTCGGCCAAGCCCCTGCAGTACCCCAAGCAGGCGTCGCTGGCCACCCTCGCCTCGCGCACCGCCGCCGCGTTGAAGGCCAAGGGCATCACCAAGGTCACGCTCTCCTACGACGCCTCCCTGTTCACCGGTTCCACGCTGGCGCCCGGCTGGAAGCCGGGCTACGTGCCCGACGGCGAGGTGGCGCCCGTCTACGCGCTGGCGATCGACGAGGGCCGGCGCGACCCCGCCGCGAGGCAGCCGCGCGTCGCCAACCCGCCCCAGTACGCCGCCGCCGCGTTCGCCAGGCTCCTGGGCAAGTACGGCGTGAGCGTCGCCAAGTCCGTACGCCCGGGCAAGGCGCCCGCCGGGGCCGCCGAGCTCGGCAGGGTCGACTCGGCGCCGGTCTACGCCCTGGTCGAGCACACGCTGACGTTCAGCGACAACGACCTGGCCGAGGCACTGGCCAGGCACGTCGCCATCAAGGAGGGGCAGCCGGCGTCCTTCCAGGGCGCGACCGGGGCCGTGATCGCGGTGCTGCAGCGGCTCGGCGCGGCCAAGGGCATCCAGGTCTACGACGGCAGCGGCCTGTCCGCCCGCAACCGCATCAGCGCCGACGGGCTGGCCCGGGTCATCTCGACCGCCTCCGCCGCGTCCCACCCCGACCTGCACGCCATCGCCTCCGGCATGCCGATCGCCGGCTTCAGCGGCACCCTCGGCAACGGCCGCCGCTTCACCGGCAGCGACAGCAAGGGCCAGGTCGGCCTCGTACGCGCCAAGACCGGCACCCTCAACAACGTCAACACCCTGGCCGGCATGGCCACCACCAAGGAAGGCCGACTGGTCACCTTCGCCTTCCTGGCAGACCGCGTACCGTCCTCCGCCGAGCCAGTCCTGGACCACCTCGCCGCCATCGTCGCAAAGTCCTGATGGCGATCCTTCGGATCGCGGCTCAGTCGCTGGAATCCGGTGTCTTCCGATCGTCGTTCAGTCGCTTCGCTCCCTCACTCCTCACTCCAGACACCGGCGCTCCTTCGCGTGCCTATGGCGATCCTGCGGATCGCGGCTCAGTCGCTGGAATCCGGCGTCTTCCGATCGTCGTTCAGTCGCTACGCTCCCTCACTCCTCACTCCAGACACCGGCGCTCCTTCGCGGGTCGAGCGTGGACCACGTACGGTGGACGGTATGCAGGTGATCGACTGGGATCTGGCCGTCACGACCGGCACGCGCCTGGTGCGCCCCGGTCCTCAGGTGAGCCGGGAGGAGGCCAGGCAGGCCGTCACCGAACTCCGCGCCCTGTCACGCGAGGCCGAGGGACACGTACGCGAGTTCACCAAGATCCACACTGAGACCGCGCCACAGGCGGCGACCATCGTCGACCGCCCCGGCTGGATCAAGGCCAACGTCGAGGGCTTCCGCGTGGTGCTCGAACCGCTCACCCAGCGGGTCGGCGCCGGAGCCAACCCGCCGCCGGCCATCGTCACGGCCGTGGGCTCCCGCATCACCGGCGTAGAGGTGGGCGCGGTGCTCGCCTTCCTCGCCTCGCGGGTGCTCGGCCAGTACGAGCTGTTCCTGCCACCCGACCCGACGGGCCGCGAGCCGGCCGGGCGGCTGACGCTCGTCGCGCCCAACATCGTGCACGCCGAGCGCGAGATGAACGTCGACCCGCACGACTTCCGACTCTGGGTGTGCCTGCACGAGGAGACGCACCGCGTGCAGTTCACCGGGGTGCCGTGGCTGCGCGAGTACATCCGCTCGCAGATGACCGAGTTCCTGCTGGCCTCCGACCTCGACCTGGGCACGTTGCTCGAGCGGCTGCGCAGCGCCGCCGACACGGTGGCCGACGTGGTGCGCGGCGGCGAGGGCAACCTCATCGACGCCATCCAGACGCCTGCCCAGAAGGAGATCCTCGACCGGCTCACGGCCGTGATGACGCTGGTCGAAGGGCACGGCGACTACGTCATGGACGCCGTCGGCCCCTCGGTGGTGCCGTCGGTGGCCGACATCCGCGCCAAGTTCGCCCATCGCCGCGAGGGCGGCTCGCGCCTCGACCGCACGGTCCGGCGGCTGCTGGGCATCGAGGTCAAGATGAAGCAGTACGCCGAGGGCTCGGCCTTCGTCCGCGCGGTGGTGGAGCAGGCCGGCATGGACGGCTTCAACCGCGTCTGGACCTCCCCCGAGACCCTGCCGACGACATCCGAGATCACCGACCCCAGCGCCTGGGTACGCCGCGTGACCGGCAGCAACGCCCTGCCCGCCTGATCTGGTCATGGGCCCGCACCCGGCAGTCGCGGACGTCCGAAGGGCCGTCCGCGAGGCGCTGGCCGACGTCGGCGACGGCGAGCTCGTGCTGGTGGCCTGCAGCGGGGGAGCCGACTCCCTCGCGCTGGCCGCCGCGCTCGGCTTCGTCGCGCCGCGCGCGGGCCTGAAGGCCGGGCTGCTCACGGTGGACCACCAGCTCCAGGAAGGCTCCGCCGCACGCGCGCGGACGGTGGCCGCACTGGCCCCGGCCCTGGGCCTCGACCTTGCCGAAATCCTCACCGTGGACGTCGGTACGACCGGCGGCCCGGAAGCGGCGGCCAGGGACGCCCGCTACGCCGCGCTCGCCGAGGCGGCCGACAAGCTCCAGGCCGCGGCCGTGCTGCTCGGCCACACCAGGAACGACCAGGCAGAAACCGTGCTGCTCGGCCTGGCCAGGGGGAGCGGGCTCAGGTCGCTGTCCGGCATGGCTCCGGTGACCGGCCGCTATCGCCGGCCGCTGCTCTCCCTCTCCCGCGCCACCACGGTCGCCGCGTGCGCGGCACTCGGCCTCAGCCCCTGGGACGATCCGCACAACGAGGACCCCCGCTACACCCGTGTCCGGGTACGCACCAGGGTGCTCCCGCTGCTGGAGTCGGAGCTGGGTCCCGGCGTGGCCGACGCGCTCGCCAGGACCGCCGATCTCGCCAGAGAGGACGCCGACGCCCTCGACACATGGGCCGAATCGGCCTACCAGGATTGCGCTCTAAGCGATATCGCCGGTTCGGTGACACTGGCCGTACCCGAGCTGGAACGTCTCCCAGGCGCCGTCCGGCGGCGCGTGCTGCGACGGGCGGCCATCGCGGCGGGAGCGCCTTCCGGGGCACTCTCCGCGACCCACGTGCGTGCCGTGGAGCGGCTGATCACGGCGTGGCGTGGGCAGAAGGCCGTGGATCTACCCGGGGGGATGGCCGCTGTGCGGCGGTATGACACCCTGATACTCGCCATGAGTCCCATCGCGTAAGGAACCATCTGGTGGATGCTGCCGACATGGGCAAGGACCTCGAGAAAGTCCTGATTCCCGAGGACGAACTCCAGGCCAAGATCAAAGAGCTTGCCGGGCGGATCGACGCCGACTACGCGGGCACGGACATCCTGCTCGTAGGCGTGCTGAAAGGCGCGGTCATGGTGATGGCCGACCTGGCCAGGGCCCTGCACGTGCCCGTTCAGATGGACTGGATGGCGGTGTCGTCCTATGGCGCGGGCACCAAGTCGTCCGGCGTCGTACGGGTGCTGAAGGACCTCGACACCGACATCATGGGCCGCCACGTGCTGATCGTCGAGGACATCATCGACTCGGGGCTGACGCTCCACTGGCTGCTGGAAAACCTCAAATCGCGCAACCCCGCGTCGTTGGAGATCTGCGCCGCGCTGCGCAAGCCCGACGCGGTGAAGGTGCCGATCGAGGTGAAGTATGTCGGCTTCGACATTCCCAGCGAGTTCGTCATCGGCTATGGGCTCGACTACGCGGAGCGATATCGCAATCTCCCCTTCATCGGGACGCTAGCTCCCCATGTTTACAAGTAGTCGCCGGGAACACCGCGCCACCTGACGTACGTTGGTAGGGCAAGACCGGTGTAGCGGGCGGTCCCTCCGCTCGCTTTGCCGGTGTACCTTCTGACTCCGGGAGGGTGACCAAGCGTCCCCTTCGGGTAGTCAGAAGTCGCGGCGTCGGATGCCGCGGCCCCGGGACATCCCGGGGTTCCAGGCCATGGTCAGGAAGGGACGGGCCCGCAAGGGGTTCCGCATCGGATGGATCTCAAGCGATTTACACGTGGGCCACTGCTGTGGATCCTGGGCATCGTCGTGCTGCTCCTGCTCGTCACCCAGCTCTGGAGCGGCGGCGGCAACTTCAAGCAGGCCGACACGTCCACAGTCCTCCAGCAGATTCGCACCGGCAACGTCAGCAACGCGAAGATCGTTGACAAGGATCAGCGGATCGAGCTGACGCTGATCAAGCCGATCACGGTCAGGCCGGGCGACACGGCGACCAACATGATCCAGTCTGACTGGGTCGCCGGCTACGGGCCGAAGCTGACCGAAGAGCTGCAGGCGCAGGTTCAGGCAGGCACGACCAAGAGCTTCACCACCGAGGTGCCCCAGGAGAACTTCCTGATCAGCATCCTGGTGAGCTTCCTGCCGATCGTCATCATCGTGCTCATCTTCCTGTTCATCATGAACCAGATGCAGGGCGGCGGCTCGAGGGTGATGAGCTTCGGCAAGTCCAAGGCCAAGCTGATCACCAAGGACACACCCAAGACCACCTTCTCCGACGTCGCGGGCGCGGACGAGGCCATCGAGGAGCTCCAGGAGATCAAGGAGTTCCTGCAGGCCCCGGCCAAGTTCCAGGCGATCGGTGCGAAGATCCCCAAGGGCGTGCTGCTGTACGGCCCGCCCGGCACCGGTAAGACGCTGCTCGCCCGCGCGGTCGCCGGTGAGGCCGGCGTGCCGTTCTACTCGATCTCCGGTTCCGACTTCGTCGAGATGTTCGTCGGTGTCGGCGCCTCGCGTGTTCGCGACCTGTTCGAGCAGGCGAAGGCCAACGCACCGGCGATCATCTTCATCGACGAGATCGACGCCGTCGGCCGGCACCGCGGCGCGGGCCTGGGCGGCGGCCACGACGAGCGCGAGCAGACGCTCAACCAGCTGCTCGTCGAGATGGACGGCTTCGACGTCAAGGGCGGCGTGATCCTCATCGCCGCGACCAACCGGCCCGACATCCTCGACCCGGCGCTGCTGCGTCCGGGCCGCTTCGACCGTCAGGTCACCGTCGACCGCCCCGACCTGGAGGGCCGCAAGGGCATCCTCAGGGTCCACGGCCGCGGCAAGCCGTTCGAGCCGAACGTCGACCTCGACGTCATCGCCCGGCGCACCCCCGGGTTCACCGGCGCCGACCTGGCCAACGTGATCAACGAGGCGGCGCTGCTCACCGCGCGCGCCGACAAGAAGCTGATCTCGATGGACATCCTCGAGGAGTCGATCGACCGCGTCATGGCAGGACCCGAGCGCAAGTCGCGGGTCATGTCCGACAAGGAAAAGAAGATGATCGCCTACCACGAAGGCGGTCACGCGTTGGTGGCGCACGCGCTGCCCAACTCCGACCCGGTCCACAAGATCACGATCCTGTCCCGTGGCCGCGCCCTGGGTTACACCATGACGCTGCCGATGGAGGACAAGTTCCTGGCCACCAGGTCCGAGATGATGGACCAGCTCGCGATGCTGATCGGCGGTCGCGCGGCGGAGGAGCTCGTCTTCCACGAGCCCACCACCGGCGCCTCCAACGACATCGAGAAGGCCACGGCGGTCGCC
Source organism: Nonomuraea guangzhouensis (assembly GCF_019396345.1). Taxonomy (GTDB): domain Bacteria; phylum Actinomycetota; class Actinomycetes; order Streptosporangiales; family Streptosporangiaceae; genus Nonomuraea; species Nonomuraea guangzhouensis. The sequence continues at coordinate 67,234 of NZ_JAHKRM010000016.1, forward strand.
CGCCGCATGGTGACCGAATACGGCATGAGCGAGCAGCTCGGCGCCCGCAAGTTCGGCTCCGGGCAGGCCGAGGTGTTCCTGGGCCGTGAGATGGGCCACGAGCGCGACTACTCCGAGAAGATCGCTTCGACGATCGACGAGGAGGTCCGCCGGATGATCGAGACGGCGCACGACCAGGCGTGGGACATCCTGGTCGAATACCGCGACGTGCTCGACAACCTGGTGCTGCAGCTCATGGAGAAGGAGACGCTCTCCCGCGAGCAGGTGCTGGACATCTTCGCCTCGGTCGTCGTCAAGGAGCACCGCCCGTCCTACGCGGGTTACGGCAAGCGGCTCCCCTCCGACCGCCCGCCGATCCTGACGCCGAAGGAGCAGTCGGCCAACGGCTCGCTCACCGCGAGCCACCAGGACGCGCTGCCCTCTGGAGACGGTGCGTGAAGTCGCACGACGTAGACCTGGGCCGGATCGAGAAGGCCGTCCGCGAGATCCTTTACGCCATCGGCGAGGATCCCGACCGTGACGGCCTGCTCGACACCCCTTCCCGGGTGGCCCGGGCCTACGCCGAGCAGTTCTCCGGCCTCGGACAGATGCCGGAGGACGTGCTCAACAAGGTGTTCGACGTCGACCACGACGAGATGGTGCTCGTCAGGGACATCGAGGTCTACTCCACCTGCGAACACCACCTGGTGCCCTTCCACGGGGTGGCCCACGTGGGCTACATCCCCAACGAGCGCGGTCAGGTGACCGGGCTGTCCAAGCTGGCCCGCCTGGTGGACGTGTTCGCCCGCCGCCCGCAGGTGCAGGAGCGGATGACCTCGCAGATCGCCGACGCCCTGATGCGGGTGCTGGAGCCGCGCGGGGTGATCGTGGTGGTGGAGTGCGAGCACCTGTGCATGACCATGCGCGGGGTCCGTAAGCCGGGTGCCAAGACGGTGACGTCGGCGGTGCGCGGTGACTTCCGTACGAGTGACAAGACCCGCGCTGAGGCGATGGCGCTCATCCTGCACCGATAGAGCTGCACCGATAACGCCGCACCCGATAAAGCGCCAGATGGCACGGATCGGATTGTTATTTTCGTCTGGGCACCCTCCACAGACCCCACCAACCACGACCGCCTAGGCTTGGGACATGGTTGTCGGAGCTGAGGCGCGGTGCCTCGTCATGGGCGTGGTCAATGTCACGCCGGACTCGTTCTCCGACGGCGGCCTGTGGTTCGACGAGCGGGTCGCGATCCGGCACGGTCTGGAGCTGGTGGGTGAGGGGGCCGACATCGTCGACGTGGGCGGCGAGTCCACCCGCCCCGGCGCCGCCAGAGTGCCGCTCGACGAGGAGCTGGCCCGCGTCGTGCCCGTGATCAGGACGCTCAGCGCCGAGGGGGTGACGGTCAGTGTCGACACCATGCGGGCCGAGGTCGCCAAGGCCGCGGTGGAGGCGGGGGCGAGCCTGGTCAACGATGTGAGCGGCGGCCTGGCCGACCCCGACATGCCCCGCGTGGTGGCCGCCACCGGCGTCGACTACGTGGTGATGCACTGGCGCGGCCACAGTCATGACATGGAGCGCCGGGCCGTCTACACCGACGTCGTGACCGAGGTGCGCGAGGAGCTCGCCAAGCGGGTCGACCTGGTGCTGGCCGAAGGCGTGTCCGAGAAGCAGATCGTGCTCGACCCCGGGCTGGGCTTCGCGAAGAACTCCGAGCACAACTGGGCGCTGCTCGCCGGGATGGGTGAGCTGGCCGAGCTGGGTTATCCGCTGCTGATCGGGGCCTCGCGCAAGCGGTTCCTGGGGCGGCTGCTCGCCGACGCCGACGGCACGCCGCGCCCGTTCAGCCACAGTGACGACGCCACGGTGGCCGTGACGGCGCTGGCCGCGCACGCCGGCGCCTGGTGCGTACGAGTGCACGAAGTACGTCCCAATGCCGATGCCGTGCGCGTGGCCGCCGCATGGAAGAGACCCGGAGCCAACACATGAGTGTCGACACCGCCGCGATCGAGACCGTCAACCAGGACTTCTATCTCGCGATCGAGGACGCCAACCTCGACAAGATGACCGAGATCTGGGCGGAGGACTCCGCCGACGAGCAGGTCAGCTGCGTGCATCCGGGCTGGACCCTGCTTTCCGGGCGGTCCGAGGTGCTGCGCTCCTGGGCGCTCATCATGGCCAACACCACCTACATCCAGTTCGTGCTGACCGACGTCAACACCACCGTCCTGGGCGACGTGGCCGTGCTCACCTGTGTCGAGAACATCCTCACCGCGGGCGAGGAGGGCGAGTCCAGCTTCGCCGCCGGCAAGGTGGTGGCCAGTAACGTCTACGTGCGCACGGCGCAGGGCTGGCGGCTGTGGATGCACCACGGTTCGCCGGTGCTCCAGGGTGACGACGACGAGGAGGAAGGCGAGCTTGAGGTCTGATCGCATCGCGCTGAAGGGCCTGCGGGCCCGGGGACGGCACGGCGTCCTGGCGGCCGAGCGTGAGCTGGGGCAGGAGTTCGTGGTCGACGCGACGCTGTTCCTCGACACCGCGCCCGCCGCCGCCTCCGACGACCTCACCAAGACGGTCCACTATGGCGAGCTCGCCCAGGCGCTGGTCGGGGTCGTGGAAGGCGAGCCGGTCGAGCTGATCGAGACGCTCGCGCAGCGCCTGGCCGACGTATGCCTGGCCGCCGGCCTGGTGGAGTCGGTCGAGGTGAGTGTGCACAAGCCCGCGGCACCGATCCCGCTGCCGTTCGACGACGTGGTCGTCACCATCCAACGGAGTCGCGAATGAACGTGGTGATCGAGGGGAGCAGCAGGTGAACGTCGTACTGTCTCTCGGCAGCAATCTCGGGCGGCGCTTCCAGACGTTGCAGGGCGCCATCGACACACTGTTCGACGCGCCGGGGCTGTCGTTCGTCGCGGCCTCGCCCGTCTACGAGACCGACCCGGTGGGCGGTCCCGCCGGGCAGCGCCCCTTCCTCAACGCGATCGTCGTCGCGGAGACCACGCTCCAGCCGCGCGCGCTGCTGGAGCGGGCGCAGAGCGTCGAGAACGCCTTCGGCCGGGAGCGCAAGGAACGCTGGGGCCCGCGCACACTCGACATCGACCTGATCACCGTGGGCGGCACGATCTCCGACGACCCCGACCTGACGTTGCCGCACCCGCTCGCGCACGAGCGGGCCTTCGTCCTCGTCCCCTGGTCGGAGGTCGATCCGGCCGGCGTGCTGCCCGGCCAGGGTCAGGTCGCCGACCTGCTCACGGACCTCGACCAGAGCGGTGTCCGGCTGCGTGAGGATCTCAAGCTGCAGAGGCCGGATTGAGGCCCACCCGCCCCGGCCCGCTGGTCGGCATCATCGTGATCGTGGCGTTGGTCTCCTGGATGGTGGTCCGGGAGTTCTACGCCGACCTCCCCATCGTGCCGTGGACCGCCATCCCCACCGTCCTGCTGCTGGCCGTCGGTGAGGCCTACAGCGGCTGGGTGACGAAGGCCAGGATCGACCACAAACCTGACACCAAGCCGGTCGAGCCCCTGGCGGTGGCCCGGCTGGCGGCGCTGGGCAAGGCGTCGGCCTACGTGGGGGCGGTGTTCGCGGGCTTCTTCGGCGGGTTCGCCCTGCACACGGTCCAGTTGTTCACCAGGGAGACGCCGCGGGCCGAGTTCTTCATCGCGGCGGGCTCGCTGCTGGCGTTCGTGGTGCTGATCTGCGCCGCCCTCTTCCTGGAGCACGCCTGCCGCATCCCCAAGGACCCCGAGGATCAGAGGCCCAGGTAGAGCGTGACCGCACGCTCGACTTCGGTCAGCTCGTCGCGGCCCAGGTAGTGGACGGGCTCTCCGTGGATGAAACCGGCGTCGATCGTGCGGATCTGGTCGACGAGCAGCTTGGTCCGTCGGCCGCCGAACTCCACCTCGGGGCGGAAAACGGTGGCCTGCGCGGCGGTGGAGGCAGGGATCACCGTGGCCACACTCCACGACATGTCCGCCGGACTGAGTACGAGAGCGTAGCGACGGCCACGTTGCTCGTGCCCTCTCTTCGCGTCTCCCAGGTCCACTCGGTAGATGGCGCCGCGAATCACCAGGCGTCCGCTTCCTCGGACAGGTCCTCGTCGGCCAGCCGCGCGGCGTCGGCGCGTGCCCGTGTGAGCCAGACCTCCCGTTCGAGCAGGCGGAGCGCGCGCCGGATCACGTCGCTGGTCCGCTCGCCCTCCCGCATGGCGGCCTGGATGATGCGCTCGTCCTCGGGAGTCGCCCGGAACCCGATGTTGGCCATCATGCTTCCAGGCTAGCGCCCATGTTCAACGTTTGTCCTGCACATGTTCGGCAGAGGCTCGTTGGCGGCCGAAGAGGTAGACGACCGGGAGGGTGCAGACCAGCGGGCCCAGGATGGCGAGCGGGCGCTCCAGCCACCATCTGAGGTCTGGTGGCACCTCGCCGCCGAGCGTGCCGAAGAACCACCACAGCAGGCCCAGCGCGATCGCCATGCCCGTGGTGTGGAACAGGAACAGCGGCAGGGCGTAGCGGTTGATGGTGTCGTTGACCCGGCGCCACCCGGGCATCTCCAGGACCCGTTCCATCGACGGCCGCAACACCTCCACCAGCCCGATCTGGAAGAGCAGCAGCGCCACGATGACGAAGGTGGGCGGGGCCATGTTCGACCACTTGTCGCCGGGCACCCCGACCATCGAGCCCGGGTAGATGCCGGAGTAGACCAGGCCGAACAGGGCGAACAGCCCGGTCCACAGGATGCCCACGTCATAGCGCCGGGGCAGGATGACGACCCGGTCGTAGAAGAAGCCGGCCTGGTGGGCCAGCCCCCAGACGATGAGCATATTCAGCCAGCCGACCCAGTCGACGCCGTACCGGAAGCGGACCACGTCGACCACCAGGGCGGCGCCGCCCAGCCAGATGAGCACCAGCACGTCGTAGTGGCGGTGCAGCCACAGCGCCACGGGCAGCAGCGCGATCAGCACCAGGTAGACGCCGAGGAACCAGAGCGGGCTGAGCACGAGCAGCACCACCCGCCACATCCACTCGACGTGGAACACCCAGGTCACGACCGCGCCGATGGCGATCCACACGCCCGCCAGCACGAGCGCGGGGGCGGACAGCGCGCGGATGCGCCGCCAGACGAACCGGCCGATGCCGACGCCGCGCGCCTGGGCGCGGTTCCACGACAGCAGGTGGACGTGGCCGCCGACATAGAAGAAGAGCGGCAGCACCTGGAGCAGCCAGGTGAGTATCCACAGCCCCGAGGTGAAGCCGAGCGGGCTGGTCGGCTCGGGCCCATCGGGCTTCCACTGCAGGATGGTGAACGCCCAATGCCACACCACCACGACGATCAGGCTGAGGGCGCGCAGCCAGTCGACGTACTTGTCCCGCTGCGGAGTCACGACGCCGGTCACTTGTCGATGTCACCCACGACGAAGAACATCGAGCCGAGAATCGCCACCATGTCGGCCACGAGGTGCCCCGGCAGCATCTCCCGGAGCACCTGGATGTTGCTGTAGGAGGCGGAGCGCAGCTTGAGCCGCCATGGGGTCTTGTCTCCCTTGGATACGAGGTAGTAGCCGTTGATGCCGAGGGGGTTCTCGGTCCAGGCGTACGTGTGCCCTTCCGGCACCTTCAGCACCTTGGGCAGCCGCTGGTTGATGGGGCCGGGCGGCAGCGAGCGCAGCCGGTCGACGCAGGCGTCGGCCAGCTCCAGCGAGACCTTGAGCTGTTCGAGCAGGATCTCGAAGCGCGCGTGGCAGTCGCCCGCGGTGCGCGTGACGACCTTCACCGGCAGCTCGGGATAGGCGAGGTACGGCTGGTCGCGGCGCAGGTCGATGTCGACACCGGAGGCACGGGCGATGGGGCCGCTCACGCCGTACTGCAGGACCTGCTCGCGGGTCAGGACGCCGACGCCCTTGGTGCGGGCGAGGAAGATCTCGTTGTTCAGGATGAGGTCCTCGATGTCCGGCACGCGGCGCCGGGTCTCGGCGACGGTCTCCGACACCCGGTCGAGCCAGCCGAGCGGCAGGTCCTCCTTCAGCCCGCCGACCCGGTTGAACATGTAGTGCATCCGGCCGCCGGAGATCTCCTCCATCACGGCCTGGATGCGTTCGCGCTCGTTGAAGGCGTAGAAGATCGGCGTGATCGCGCCCAGCTCCAACGGGTACGAGCCGAGGAACATCAGGTGGCTCAGCACCCGGTTGAGCTCGGCCAGCAGCGTACGCGCCCAGACGGCCCGGACCGGCACCTCCATACCCAGCATCCGCTCGGCGGCCAGGACCACGCCCAGCTCGTTGGCGAACCCCGCCAGCCAGTCGTGCCGGTTGGCCAGCATGATGATCTGCCGGAAGTCGCGGACCTCGAACAGCTTCTCCGCGCCCCGGTGCATGTAGCCGATGATCGGCTCGGCCGTGGCGATGCGCTCGCCGTCGAGGGTGAGCCGCAGCCTGAGCACGCCGTGCGTCGACGGGTGCTGGGGGCCGATATTGAGGATCATGTCCTCGGTGGCCAGCTCTTTCGCCCCGACGCCGATCCCGACCACGCGTTCCGTCATATGGCAATGCTGCCACCAGCAGTGGTGGTGATCCAGCACAGGACAGGGTCAAGGAACGTTATGCCAGCGCATCCTGCCTACCGGACAGGGGAGGAATACCGGGAATGGGGGGAGATGTACCGTGCAAAGAATTGGCTTTGATCTGGCCGCCCTGATCGCGCGAGTGGCGCTCGGCGTGATCTTCGTAACCCACGGGTGGCAGAAGTTGCAGGGCGGGGTGCCGGCCACGGCCGCCGCCTTCGCTCAGATCGGCGTGCCGCTGCCGCAGCTCTCGGCCTTGTTCGCCATCGTCGTGGAGAGCCTCGGCGGGGTTCTGCTGATCATCGGCCTGCTGGTCCGGCTGGCGGCGCTCGGGCTGCTGATCGACATGCTGGGCGCGATCATGTTCGTCCACGGTGGGCACGGCGTCATGGTGCAGAACGGCGGCTGGGAGCTCGCCGGCGCGCTGGGCGTGGTCTGCCTGCTGCTCGTGGCGCTGGGCGGGGGCCGGATCGGGATCGACGGCATCCTGCACGGCACGTACCGGCGGCGCGCCGAGCGCCGCGCGGCCGAGCAGGATCTCGCCGGTCACGCCCCGGCGACCTCCATCAGACCGGAGGCGGACACCACCAGACCCATGTCTGCCCGCCCCGCCGGGTACTTCGATGACACCGTCGCCGACGAGCCATCGCGCAGACGCCCACCGCCCGGCTGACCTCAGCGGGCGGCGCGGTTCCGCGGCCGGCCTCAGCGGGCGGCGAGGTCCCGGAGGGCGTCGACGAGGCGGTCCACGTGCTCCTCCGTGGTGCCGATGCCGATCGAGGCACGCACCGCGGAGGCCGTGTCGTCCTCGCACCCGCCGTCGGCCGTGCCGAGCAGGTGCCGAACGAACGGATGCGCGCAGAACTTCCCGTCCCGCACCCCGATCCCGTACTCGCCGGACAGCACCTCGGCCACCTCGCGCGCCGAGTGCCTGTCCACGACGAACGAGACGATGCCGACGCGCGGCTGGTCCGGCCCCCAGAGTGACAGCTCGCGCACGCCCTCGATCGTGGCCAGCCCGCTCCGGAGCCGGGCGATCAGCCGCTCCTCCTCGCGCACCAGCTCGGTCCAGCCGGTCGCGCTGAGCGCGTCGCAGGCGGCGGCCAGGGCGATGGCACCCAGCACGTTAGGGGTGCCCGCCTCGTGCCGCGGCTCGGCATCGTCATGCCAGTCAATGCCTTCCTCGACGTCCGCGGCCACCGCACGCACCGCGCCGCCGCCCTTCAGGTACGGCTCGCCGGCCGAGAGCCAGTCACGGCGGCCGACCAGCACCCCGGCGCCGAAGGGGGCGTAGAGCTTGTGGCCGGAGAAGGCGACGTAGTCGAGGTCGAGCGCGGTCAGGTTGAGCCGCCGGTGCGGCACCAGCTGGGCGGCGTCCACCAGGATCCGGGCGCCGTGGCGGTGCGCGATGTGCGCCAGGGCGGCGATCGGCCAGAGCTCGCCGGTGACGTTCGAGGCGGCGGTGACGACCAGCAGCTTGGGGCCGTCGATCGCGGCCAGCGCCTCGTCGGCCGCGCGGACGGCCGCACCGGGGAAGGCGGGCGGCGCCAGCCGTACGGACCGCTTCCATGGCAGGAGCGAGGCGTGGTGCTCGGTGTCGAAGACGACCGCGGTCGTGCCCTCGGGCAGGCAGCGGGCCAGCAGGTTCGTGGCGTCGGTGGTGTTGCGGGTGAAGATCACGGCATCGTCGGGGCGGGCGCCGACGAAGGCCCTGACCGTGTGACGCGCCTGCTCGTAGCGGGCGGTGGTGAGCTGGGAGGCGTACCCCGCGCCGCGGTGCACGCTGGAGTAGGCCGGGAGCGCGGCGGTGACGGCGGCGCTGACCGGCTCCAGACAGGGGGCGCTCGCCGCGTAGTCGAGGTTCGCGTACGTCACGAGCCGGCCGCCCTTGACCGGGACCTCCAGATCGGTGCCGAGCACGGCGGGGATCGGACGGCTGTGCCCGACCGGCGTCTCGGTGGCAGCCTGGGCGGGCAGGGAGCTGAAAATCGTCAAAGTGGACATAGGGCACCTCCTGGGCACATCGGACCCCTGGAGCGCCCAGCGAGCCCGCGCTTGCCCGCCACACTTCGTGACGGACCAGGTCTTCACCCGGGGCACCCCGCCGCGGACGCGAGGGTTGCCGGCCAGCAAGCCGGGGCTGTGCGCTGGCACTCATGACCTACACCCCGCACTATAACCGACACTCGGCCATCAATCGCAACCGCGAACTTATGCGGCCCCTGCCTCGTTGGTAACTGAAACCCCTGCTGTGAGGAGTACCTAATGCTGGACTGGGTGGCCGACCCTCAGATCTGGATCGGGTTTTTCACCCTGGTCGCACTAGAGATCGTCCTCGGTATCGACAACATCATCTTCATCTCCATCCTGGCCGGGAAGCTGCCGCCGGAGCAGCGCGACAGGGCCCGGGTCATGGGCCTGGGCGCGGCGCTGATCAGTCGGCTGCTCCTGCTGCTGGCGCTGTCGTGGGTGGTGCGGCTGACGGAGCCGCTGTTCGAGGTCTTCGGCTACGAGATATCCGGGCGCGATCTGATCCTGCTGCTGGGCGGTCTGTTCCTGCTGGCCAAGAGTGTCACCGAGATCGGGCACAGCATGGAGCTGAAGGAGGAGGACGGCAAGACGCGGGCCGTCACGTCGTTCGCCTCGGTGATCGCGCAGATCATGGTGCTGGACGTGGTGTTCTCGCTCGACTCGGTGATCACCGCCGTGGGCATGGTGGACGAGCTCGGCGTGATGATCGCCGCGGTGATCGTGGCGGTGCTGGTCATGCTGTTCGCGTCGGGGCCGATCAGCAGGTTCGTGGACAAGCATCCGAGCATCAAGATGCTGGCTCTGGCGTTCCTGGTGCTGATCGGGGTGGTGCTCATCGCCGAAGGGCTCGGCCAGCACATCTCGAAGGGCTACATCTACTTCGCGATGGCCTTCTCGGTGATCGTGGAGCTGCTCAACATCCGGATGCGGAGCAGGCATGCCAAGCAAGCATCCTCATAAGATGAAATAGTGCGCTTCGACCCCTGGAATCCGGATTTTGTCGCCTATCCGTACGGTGCCTATGCGGCGCTGAGGCATGACGCGCCCGTCAGCTACTTCGAGCCGACGGGCCAGTGGCTGATCTCCCGGCACGCGGACGTGAACGCGCTGCTCAGAGACCGCCGCCTGGGCCGCTCCTACCTGCACGTGGCCACGCACGAGGAGTTCGGCAGGCCGGCCGAGCCGGAGTTCCAGGAGCCGTTCTGGCGCGTGACCAGGGCGGGCATGCTCGACGTCGAGCCGCCGGTGCACACCAGGCTGCGCCGGCTGGTCTCCAAGGCGTTCACGCCGCGCATGGTCGAGTCGCTGCGCCCCCGGGTCAGGTCGATCGCGGAGGGGCTGGTCGGCGCGTACGTCGAGAAGGGCGGTGGCGACCTGATCGCCGAGGTGGCCGAGCCGCTGCCGGTGACCGTCATCGCGGAGATGCTCGGCGTGCCCGAGGCCGACCGCCACCTGCTGCGCCCCTGGTCGGCCGACATCTGCCGCATGTACGAGCTGAACCCGAGCCTGGAGTCGCAGCACGTGGCCGCCAAGGCGGCGGCGGAGTTCGCCGACTACCTCGCGGGCCTGGCCCGCGAGCGCGCCGTACGACCGGGCGACGACCTGATCAGCGCGCTCGCGGCGATCGACGAGCTCACCGAGGACGAACTGGTCGGCACCTGCGTGCTGCTGCTGAACGCCGGTCACGAGGCGACCGTGAACGTGACCGGCAACGGCTGGTGGTCCCTGTTCCGCAACCCCGCCGAGCTGGCCCGGCTGCGCGCGGACCGGAGCCTGCTGCCCACGGCCGTCGAGGAGCTGATGCGCTGGGACACCCCGCTGCAGATGTTCGAGCGGTGGGTGCTGGAGGACATCGAGGTGCACGGGGTCGAGATCCCGCGCGGGGCCGAGGTGGCGCTGCTGTTCGGCTCGGCCAACCGGGACGAGACGGTGTTCGACGACCCGGACCGGCTCGACGTCGGGCGGCCGGAGAACCCGCACATCTCCTTCGGGGCGGGGATCCACTTCTGCCTTGGTGCCCCGCTGGCCCGCCTGGAGCTGATCGAGTCCTTCGGCGCCCTCCTGGAGCGGGCACCGAAGCTGGAGCTCGTCAGCGAGCCGGAGTGGAAGCCGGGCTACGTCATCCGCGGCCTGAACTCCCTCGACCTCACAACCAGCTGACCGCGCTTTCCACCCGCACCGCTCCGTCCCCGGCACCGCAAGCGCTCGCCGCCCGCTCCTCGGCCCGAAGTACAGCGGAAGGACCCCAGCGGTCCCCGCTCCTCAGAAGGACCTCAGCCGAAGTACGGAGGGGAGCGCGGGACACAGCGAGCGATCGCTGCCCCACTCCTCAGAACCCCGGCCGCCCCTCCTCCGAAGGACCTCAGCCCTCCCCCTCCTCCGAAGGACCCCAGCCGAAGTACGGCGAGGAGCGCGGGAACAAGGGGGTAGTTGCGCGCGGTCAGCGGTCCTGGGTGAGCCAGCCAAACCCGCCGAGCCCCCTCGCGTCGATCAGCTCCCCCTCCTCCGAGGCACGCGCCAGACCCCGCAGATAGCCCGGCGGATCGGTGCGGGCGAGGTCGATGGGCGGACGCGTGCCGGTGACCCCCAGAGCCCTTAGCGCATCCCGCTGTGTGGACAAGCCTGTGGATATCGCACCGGCCCGCCGCCCGGCCTCGGCGCACGCGTCGAGCGCCACGTGCGCGGTGATGTCGCAGGTCCCGTCGGGTATGGGCGCCACGACCGCACCGTCGCGGTACCCGGTGAGCGTGCCGTGGCAGGGGCGGTTATCCACAGGGTGTGCATAATCGATGGCCACCGCGCGCCCCCTGCTGAGCCGGGTCAGAACAGCCGCCCAAGCGGCATCCCGAGGGCACCCGATCTCCCCCCGCGAACCGATGCGGCCCAGCGGCCACCACCGGTCCAGCCAGGCGCGGCCGTCCCCGGGCACCGGGTCGCCCAGCCGCTCCTCACCCGTCTTGGTCTCGACCAGAACCAGCCGCGGCCCGTCAGCCGTCTGCTCGGCCACGTCGAGCGGGATGTTGTCCAGCCACTCGTTGGCGATCGCCAGCCCGGTGATGCCGTACGGGATCCGGGAACGCCAGGCGATGCTCTCGGGCAGGCCGTCGGGCCGGGGCGAGAGGTCGACGGCGGTGATGTTGAGCCGGGCGCGCAACGCGGGGTCGGCCGCGTCGAGTACGCGGGCGACCAGGACGCCCTCTCCCGCGCCGATGTCGACCAGGTCGAGGCGGTCCGGCGAGCCCAGTTCGGCGTCGACCTGGGTCAGCAGCGCCAGAACCGCCTCGGCGAATGCGGCCGAAGCACTGACCGAGGTACGAAAGTGGCCCGAAGGGCGCTCACGAAGATAAAAGCCGTCCTCGCCATAAAGCGCGTGCCGCATCGCGGCGCGCCAGGGGAGCCACATGCCCTGGACTATCTCATGGCTCGCCGAAACGAGGACCTGGCCGACCAAGTCCGCACCTCCAAGAGGCTCGCATTTCAACGCGGGCGTCGGGTCGCAGACTCGGCGCCCGCCACCAATGCGATGACCCCTCTCCTCATCTCTTCCGACAGGGGGTGCACGCTTTTATATGCCCTTGTCCCATTTGTCGGTAACTCAACATGCAGCAAAAGCCTGGTCACATACGCAGTCTCGAGCGGCCGTTACTCTGGGCGGCAGTGCCATCAGGTCGACAGGGGTGGACGTCATGGACGCAGGGGATCGCCCGGGGCGGTTGGCAGTGGGTGTGCTGGGCGCGGGCAAGGTGGGTTCGGTGCTCGGTGCCGCACTGGCGCAGGCCGGGCATCACGTGGTCGCCGCCAGCGGAGTTTCCGATGCCTCGCAGCGGTGGGCGGCGAAGCGGCTCGGTGTGCTGCCGACCCGGCCCGAGGAGGTCGTCAAGGCCGCTGAGCTGATCCTGCTCACCGTGCCAGACGACGCGCTGCCCGACCTGGTCAACGGGCTGGCGTCGACCGGCGCGGACCTGCAGGGCAAGCTGCTCGTGCACACCAGCGGCGCGTACGGGCTGTCGGTGCTCGACCCGGCCGCCAGGGCGGGCGCGCTGCCGCTCGCGCTCCACCCGGTGATGACGTTCACCGGCAGGGACGACGACCTCAACCGCATCACCGGCATCTCGTTCGGCGTGACGGCGCCCGATCCGCTCAGGCCCATCGCCGAGGCCCTGGTCATCGAGATGGGCGCCGAGCCGGTCTGGATCGCCGAGGCCGACCGTGCCCTCTACCACGCGGCCCTGGCCGGGGCGGCCAACCACATGGTCACGCTCATCGCCGAGTCGCAGGAACTGCTGCGGGGGATCGGCGTCGAGCATCCGGGGATCATGCTCGGCCCGCTGCTCGGCGCGGCGCTCGACAACGTGCTCCGGCTCGGCATCGCCGGGCTGACCGGTCCCGTGGTGCGGGGTGACGCGGGCACGGTGCGCAAGCATGTCGACGCGCTGATCCTGGCCGCCCCCGAGGCGGCCGACGCCTACATCGCCCTCGCTAGGCTCACCGCGGACCGCGCGCTCGCCGCAGGGCTGCTGAAGCCCGAGGAGGCCGAGCGCCTGCTCGACGCGCTCGGAGGCAACATATGGACCTGATCGTCGCCAGAAACCGCATCGACCTGGTCAAAGCACGCGGCCAGGGGAGCGTCGCCCTGGTGCCCACGATGGGCGCGCTGCACGAGGGCCACCGCTCCCTGATCCGCGAGGCCCGTACCCGCGCCGACCAGGTCGTGGTCAGCATCTTCGTCAACCCCCTGCAATTCTCCCCAAACGAGGATTTTTCCCGCTATCCACGGACGTTTGATGCGGACCTGGAGGCGTGCCGGGACGAAGGCGTGGCCGTCGTCTTCGCTCCGACCGCCGACGACATGTATCCCCTCGACCGCCAGGTCAGCGTCCAGTCCGGAGAGATGGGCACGATCGTCGAGGGCGCGATCCGGCCCGGCCACTTCGACGGCGTGCTCACGGTCGTGCTCAAGCTGTTCAACCTCGTCCAGCCCGACGTGGCGATCTTCGGCCAGAAGGACGCCCAGCAACTCGCCATGATCCGCAGGATGGTCGCCGACCTCGACCTGCCGATCGACATCGTCGGCGCCCCCACGGTCCGCGAGCCCGACGGCCTGGCGCTGTCGAGCCGCAACCGCTACCTGTCCGCCGACGAGCGGCAGATCGCCCTCGCGCTCTCCGCGGCTCTGCGGGCGGGCGCGGCGGAGTCCGTCCCGTCGAAGATCCGCGCTGCGGCGCTGTCCGTACTCGACGCCGCGGCGCCCCGGCTCGCGCTCGACTACCTGGTGCTCGTCGATCCGGCCACGTTCAGTGAGGTGTACGAGTCCTACCGGGGCGAGGCCGTGCTGGCGGTCGCCGCCAAGGTCGGCACCACCCGGCTGATCGACAACGTCGTCCTGACGCTGCGCCCTGCCTGACTAGACCCACCCCGGGGTCATCGCATCCTCCGATGGGGGTTATCGTCATATTGACGAAATCGCCTCTTTGAGGAGACTCCATGAGCGCACCGGCGATTCCCCTCCGACTGACGGCCCCCGATCCCGGCTGGATCGCCGAGGCCGACGTGGTCGTCGTGGGCTCCGGCATCGCGGGGCTGACCGTGGCCCTGCGCTACGCCGAGCTGGATCCCGCGGCCAAGGTCCTCGTCGTCACCAAGGACGTGCTCTCGTCCGGGTCCACCCGCTGGGCCCAGGGCGGGATCGCGGCCGTGCTCGACCCGCGCGACAGCCCCGACGAGCATCTGAACGACACCTTGGTCGCCGGGGTGGGCCTGTGCGACGTACGGGCCGTACGGACGCTGGTGACCGAGGGGCCGGGCGCGCTGCGGCGGTTGATGGAGCGCGGCGCCCGGTTCGACCGGACCCCCGACGGTGAGCTCCAGCTGACCAGGGAAGGCGGCCACCGGCGCGACAGGATCGTGCACGCGGGCGGCGACGCCACCGGCGCCGAGGTGCAGCGGGCGCTGGTCGAGGCGGTCAAGGCGGGCTCGGTGGAGGTCATCGAGCACGCGCTGGTCCTCGACCTGCTGACGGACGCCCGCGGCCGGGCCAGGGGTGTGACGTTGCACGTCATGGGCGAGGGCGCGCGCGACGGCGTGGGCGCGGTGCACGCGCGCGCGGTCGTGTTGGCCACCGGCGGCATGGGGCAGGTGTACGCCTCCACGACGAACCCCGGCGTCTCCACCGGCGACGGCGTCGCGCTCGCGCTCAGGGCGGGGGCCGTGGTGCGCGACATCGAGTTCGTCCAGTTCCATCCCACGGTGCTGTGGCTCGGCGAGGAGTCGACCGGGCAGCAGCCGCTGATCTCCGAGGCGGTCAGGGGCGAGGGCGCCGTTCTGATCGACCACGAGGGCCGCAGGTTCATGACCGGCGTGCACGAGCTGGCCGACCTCGCGCCGCGCGACGTGGTCGCCAAGGCCATCATGCGGACCATACGCGAGAGCGGGCAGAGCCACGTCTTCCTCGACGGCCGCCACTTCGGCGAGGACCGGTGGAAGACCCGCTTCCCCACGATCTACGCGGTCTGCCGCGAGCACGGCATCGACCCGGCCACCGAGCCCATCCCCGTCGCCCCCGCCGCCCACTACGCGAGCGGCGGGGTCAGGACCGACCTGCTCGGCCGTACCTCCATCGAGGGCCTGTACGCCTGCGGCGAGGTCGCCTGCACGGGCGTGCACGGCGCGAACAGGCTCGCGTCCAACTCGCTGCTGGAGGGCCTGGTCTTCGCCGAGCGCATCGCCGCGGACATCCACGCGGAACGCGCCACCGAGGAGCCCACGACGGTACGGACGGCGGGCAACGTGGTGACGGGTCTGGCCGATCCGCGGATCCGGGCCAGGATCCAGGCCCACATGAGCGGGGGAGCGAGCGTGCTGCGTAGCCGCGAGTCGCTCGCGGAGACGGCGCGGGCGCTCCGCGACGCCCGCTGGACCCCGGTCCAGGTGCTGCCGTGCACCGAGTCGTGGGAGGCCACGAACCTGCTGACCGTCGCCACCGTCCTGGTGGGCGCGGCCCGGGCGCGGCTGGAGACCCGCGGCTCGCACTGGCGTGAGGACTTTCCGGACCGGGACGACAATGACTGGCTGGGCCACCTGGACGTGACCCTGACCGAAGAGGGGCCGCAGATGACGTTCACGCCGCACGGCGACACCACGCCGCCGCGACTGGCGCAGGAGCTCGCCGCCGCCGGGCTGAACCCGGCGGAGATCGACGCGCTGATCGACCGGGCCCTCGACGAGGACCTGCAGGAGGCGGGCGACGTGACGAGCCTGGCCACCATCCCGGCGGAGCAGCGCGCGATCGCGGACGTGGTGGCGCGCAAGGACGGCATCGTCGCCGGGCTGGCCGTCGCCGAGGCCGTGTTCGTCCGGCTGGGCGCCGCCCGTACCGAGCGAAAGGCCAAGGACGGCGAGCACGTCCGGGCGGGCGACGTGCTGATGACCGTGGAGGGGCCGGTCAGGGGCCTGCTGACGGCGGAACGCACCGCGCTCAACCTGCTCACGCACCTGTCGGGCGTCGCCACGCTGACCGGCCGCTGGGTCGAGGCGATCAGCGGCACCCGGGCCAGGGTGCGCGACAGCCGCAAGACGCTGCCCGGGCTGCGGGCGCTGGAGAAGTACGCGGTGCGCTGCGGCGGCGGCGTCAACCACCGGATGTCCCTGTCGGACGCCGCGCTGATCAAGGACAACCACGTGGTGGCCGCCGGCGGGGTGGCAGAGGCGTTCCGCGCGGTGAGAGAGCGCTATCCGGAACTGCCGATCGAGGTGGAGGTGGACCGGATCGACCAGCTCGGTCCGGTGCTCGAAGAAGGGGCCGAGGAGATCCTGCTCGACAACTTCACGGTTGAGCAGACCGCCCAAGCCGTCCACATCGTGAGAAATCGGGCGAAGCTTGAGGCGAGTGGAGGGTTGACCTTGGAATCGGCCCGTGATGTAGCCGAAACTGGCGTTGACTACCTTGCGGTGGGAGCGCTCACGCACTCGGCGCCGGCCCTCGACATCGCACTGGATCTACGGGGGTAATCGATGCTGCTAACGATCGACGTCGGCAACACGCACACGGTGCTCGGCCTGTTCGAGGGCGAAGAGGTCATCGAGCACTGGCGGCTGGCCACGGACGCCCGCCGCACCGCCGACGAGATCGCGGTCGTGCTCCAGGGACTGCTCGGCCAGTCGCCGTTGCTCAAGGGAGCCGATGTCAGCGGCATCGCGATCTGCTCGACCGTACCGAGCGTGCTCAACGAGATGCGCGAGATGTGCCGCCGCTACTACGGCGACGTGACCGCGGTGATCGTGGAGCCGGGCATCCGCACGGGCGTGCCCGTCCGCATGGACAACCCCAAGGAGGTCGGCAGCGACCGCATCGTCAACGCGCTGGCGGCCATCGACCAGTACGGCGGCCCCTGCGTCATCGTCGACTTCGGCACCGCGACCTCGTTCGACGCGGTGTCGGCCAAGGGCGAGTACATCGGCGCGGTCACCGCGCCCGGCATCGAGATCTCCGTCGACGCCCTGGCGGCGGCCGGCGCCCAGTTGCACAAGGTGGAGCTGGTCAGGCCGCGCTCGGTCATCGCCAAGAACACGGTCGAAGCGCTCCAGGCCGGCATCATCTACGGCTTCGCGGGCCAGGTCGACGGCATCGTCGAGCGGATGACGGCCGAGCTGGCCGACGACCCCGACGAGGTGACCGTGGTGGCCACCGGCGGCCACGCGGCGCTGGTGGTGGGCGAGTCGCGCTCGATCGACGTGCACGAGCCGTGGCTGACGCTGATCGGCCTGCGCCTGATCTACAACCGCAACACGGCATGAACAAGCGGCCCCCCGCTCGGGTGAGGGGGCCGCTTGCGTTCGTGGACCGTCTTACTCGGATTCGTTGGTGTACAGGTACTCCCAGCTGCCGCAGTTCCTCGGAGAGCTGCTGTGGAGGCCGATCTGGCAGACCTTCACCCGGATGCTGGAGGCGTCGTCGGTGTCGAAGGAGAAGCGCTTGAAGGCGGGGTAGCCGCAGTACTTCTTGCTGTAGACCGTCGACCAGTTCTCGTCGAAGTCGCTGGCCTGGAACTTCACGTAGGCGCATTTGCCGCCCTCGTCGTAGCTGCGGTTGTCCAGGTCCCAGAGCTTGCCCTTGACGGTGACCGTGTTCGACTCCTCGTCGTCGTCCCACTCCACGCCGATCCAACCGGAGGCCTTGGCCAGGTAGTGCTGCGAGTAAACCGGGCCCCAGGACTCGGAGTAGTCGTCGGTGGTGCTGGCGTTGGCGGCTGCGGGCAGCGCTAAGGCCAGCGCGCTCGTGGCGGCGACGGCGGCGAGGCCGGTCGCGAGCTTCTTCATCATGATCTCTCCTTGAGCTCCCCCTGGGCCGGCGCCCTGCCGGTTCCCCCCTGAGCTCGATGTGTCATTAGTAATCGGGAGCTCTTGCAAGCACCCTGCAGAGAGGTGACGAGCCCTTGCAGTTCGCCATATCCCCTACTCTTTGATGCTGTGAGCGACGAACTTCCCGAGCAGATGCGCATCCGGAGGGAGAAGCTCGACCGCCTTCGCAGTGAGGGCGTCGATCCTTACCCGGTGACCTTTCCCCGCACGGCGACCAACGCCGAGGTCAGGGAGAAATACCAGGGCCTCGACCCGGACACCGCGACCGGCGACAAGGTCGGCGTGGCGGGCCGCGTCATGCTCAACCGCGTGGGCGGCAAGCTCTGCTTCGCCACGCTCCGCGACGGCGGCGGCGACCTGCAGGTGATGATCTCGCTCGACAAGGTCGGCGAGGAGTCGCTCGCGGCCTGGAAGCGCGACGTCGACCTGGGCGACCACGTGGGCGTGGAGGGCGAGGTGATCACCTCCCGCCGCGGCGAGCTGTCGATCCTGGCCGACCGCTGGCAGATCACCGCCAAGTGCCTGCGACCGCTGCCGGAGAAGCACGTCGGCCTCACCGACCCCGAGGCCCGGGTCCGCCAGCGCTACGTCGACCTCATCGTCAACGACGAGGCGCGGGAGATGGCCCGGATCCGCAGCGCCACCGTGCGCGCGGTGCGTGACTTCTGGCACGAGGAGGGCTACCTCGAGGTCGAGACGCCCATGCTGCAGCCGATTCACGGCGGCGCGACGGCCCGGCCGTTCAAGACCCACATCAACGCCTACAACATGGAGCTCTACCTTCGCATCGCGATCGAGCTCTATCTGAAGCGGCTCGTGGTCGGCGGCATCGAGAAGGTCTTCGAGATCAGCCGCAACTTCCGCAACGAGGGCGCGGACTCCACGCACAACCCCGAGTTCACCATGCTCGAGGCGTACGGCACCTACCTCGACTACAACGACATGGCCGACCTGACCCAGCGGATGTACCAGAAGGCCGTCGTGGCCGCGCTGGGCACCTCGGTGGTCGTCCACGACGGCGTCGAGGTGGACCTGGGCATCCCCGAGTGGCCGCGCGTCACGCTGTACGGGACGGTGTCCGAGGCGCTCGGCGAAGAGGTCACCACCGACACCCCGCTCGAGCAGGTCCGGAAATTTGCTGACAAGCGGGATGTCCACTGGGATCCGAAGTGGGGCCAGGGCAAGCTCGTCCAGGAGATCTTCGAGGCCCTCGTCGAGCACACGCTCATCCAGCCGACGTTCGTCATGGACTACCCGCTGGAGACCTCGCCGCTGACCCGCCAGCACCGCGACAACCCGCTGCTGACCGAGAAGTGGGACCTCATCGGGTTCGGCACCGAGCTGGGCACCGCCTATTCCGAGCTCGTCGACCCGATCGAGCAGCGGCGTCGTCTGGTCGAGCAGTCCCTGCTGGCCGCCGGCGGCGACCCGGAGGCCATGCAGCTCGACGAGGACTTCCTGCAGGCCCTGGAGTACGCCATGCCGCCCACGGGTGGCATGGGGGCCGGCATCGACCGGATGATCATGGCCTTCACCGGCAAGAACATCCGGGAGACGATCTTGTTCCCGCTGGTCAAGCCGACCCACTGACCCGCACGGTCGCGTCCTGACCCGCGCGGTCATGCCCTGACCCGCGCGGCCACGTCTCAACCCGCGTGGCCCAAGTCGTACCGCGCTCGGCCGGTGAGCGGATGGCTCACCGGCCGTAGCGTCGGGCGGCTCACGGCACCAGCACGAGCCGTCCACGCAGGCCGCCTGCCGCGAGGCGGGCGTGCGCGTCGGCGGCCTTCTCCAGCGGGTACGCGCCGGCGACGCGCAGCGTGATCCGGCCCGCCTCGACCAGGCGCACCACCTCGGCGAGCTGGTCCGCGTCCGCCCGGAAGAACACCGACGCGACGTCCGTGCCACGCAGCGGGATGACCGTCACACCGGGCGTCAACGAGACGTACGTGCCGCCGTCCCGTACGGCGTCGAGCGCGCCCAGCCCCAGCACCGCCGCGTCCACGACCGCGTCCACGCCCCCGGGCACCAGTGACCGCACCGCCGACGCCAGATCCGCGGACCGGGGCACGAACCACTCGGCGCCCAGCCCGCGCACGAGCTCCTCGTCGCCGTCCCCGGCCGCCGCCACCACCCGGAGACCCCGCACCACGCCCAGCTCGACCAGGTAACCGCCGACGGCTCCCGCGGCGCCCGTCACGAGCAGCGTCCGTCCCGGAGCGAGCCGGGCGCGGTCCAGCGCCTGCCAGGCGGTCAACGCGTTGAGCGGGATCGTCGCCGCCGCCACGGCCGACGCGCCCCGAGGCGCCCTCGCCACGGCCGAGGCGTCGACCACCACGTATTCGGCCTGCGCCTTGACCGGCAGCTCCAGCCTGGCCACCAGCGCGATCACCTCGTCTCCGATCCGATAGGCGACCCCTTCGCCCACCTGGTCGACCGTCCCGGCCACGTCGAAGCCGAGCCCGTAGGAGTCCAGCTTCCTGGCCACGCCGTGGTCGGCCAGCGTTCCCGCGGCCACCGCCAGGTCGAAGGGGTTCACCCCGGCCGCCGCCATCCTGATCCGCACCTGTCCCGGTCCTGCCTCCGGCACGGGCACCTCCACGAGCCGTGGGGAGCCGGTACCGCCAATGAGCGCGCGCATGTTCGTCATGTCTTCGACCCTAGGAAGAGTTACTCTCTCCCGGTAAGAAGGCACCTGTGAGTGCGTAACTCACCTGGAGGGACGAGTGATGGCGACGACCACGGCGGCCGGCCGGCGCGAGGCGGCCAAGCAGGCGTTCGACGCCTACTTCGCGTGTTGATGGCGATCCTGCGGATCGCGGCTCAGTCGCTGGGATCCGGCGTCTTCCGATCGTCGTTCAGTCGCTTCGCTCCCTCACTCCTCACTCCAGACACCGGCGCTCCTTCGCGGAGTATCCGTCGAGGAAGCTGCTCGAGCGGCTCAGCGACAAATGGGTGACGCTGGTGCTCACCGGCCTGGCGAGCGGGCCCCGCCGCTACAGCGACCTGTCCAGGCGCATCGCGGGCGTCAGCCAGAAGATGCTCACCCAGACGCTGCGCGGGCTGGAGCGCGACGGCCTGGTGCGGCGCACGGTCACTCCCTCGGTGCCGGTCCGGGTCGACTACGAGCTCACCCCGCTCGGCGAGAGCCTGATGCCGCTGGTGGCCGCGATCAAGGGCTGGGCCGAGGCCAACATCCAGACCGTCGAAGCGGCCAGGAAGACGTACGACGCCGCCTGACCCCCGGGGTCGCCGCGTAACGTTCAGGACGCCGTCGACGGTGAGGTTGACAGCGGTCCTTTGCCCGGCGGCGAATAGGAGAACGGTGATCAGCTCGGCCTCGTCCGGCAGCGTCCGGATCAGCTCGGTCGCGACAGCCTCGGCACGCGCTCGCGGGCGCTCTCTCTTGACCGGCCCGCGCAGGCGGCTGTGGTCGATCCGTGGAGTCCATGAGCAGGAACGATTCCACCGGCTCTGTCGGACCGCCTTTGCCGAGCGGGTCGGAGCCGTGTCCGAAACGGAGATCCCGTCCGCCCCGGGTACGAAAGAGTGGCCCACGCCGCTGTATTTCCCGATATTTCGCATATGGAGCGCAGGGCGATATCCGCGTCCCAGGGATCGAAGCCCAGCATGTCCGTGGTGCTCGGCGGTGGCGGGTCGGAGCCCTTGTAAGGACGGCTGTGCTCGCTCATCAGGCCCCGAAGCGTGCCGACATATGGCGAGTACTTCACATACAGAGGATCATGTCAATGTCGATCGTCAAATGTCAGGATTGGCTTGCTTGACGACCTTTCCAGAATGCGTTTACCGTCTGCGAGACGAGCAGCTCTGCTCGGACAGAGACGTCTCGAGTTCTGCTGTTGGGGGGAGGGCTCCCGATGTATGTGCTCACTGAAGGCGTCGAGCTCAGCCATGCGGATCTGGCGTTGCTGGCGGAGCTTGCCAAGGGAGTCACGGTTGACCGGGTGGGCAGACGACTGGATATCAGCGGGCGCACGGTACGCCGGAGACTGCGGGGTATCTGCGACCGCATCGGAGTCGCCACCGCCATCGAGGCCGTGGCCTGGGCCGCCCGCCGTCAGCTCATCTGACCGGGCCGCCGGGCCCGCCGCAAGAGCCCCCGTCGTCAGGGCGCCTGCTGCCGGCGCCCCGGACGTTCAGTCGGCGATGCGTACGGCACCCGCGAACGGACGGCGAGCGATGGACGCGATGCGCACGACGTCGCCGGTCTGCGGCGCGTGGACCATCATGCCGCCACCGATGTAGATGCCGACGTGGTGCAGGTCGCCGTAGAAGAAGACCAGGTCGCCGGCACGCAGCTCCTCCTTGGAGATGTGCCGGCCGGCCGTCCACTGATCGCCGGTGTAGTGCGGCAGTGAGATGCCCACCCGCTGGTAGGCCGCCATCACCAGGCCGGAGCAGTCGTACGAGCTCGGGCCCTCGGCGCCCCAGACGTAGGGCTTGAGCTGCTGCGTGAGCGCCCACCTGGCGGCTATCGCGGCCTTGCCGGCGCCGATGACCGGCAGGTTCACCCGCACGGCGCGGGAGCCGGGGCGGCCCGCCTCGCCGATCGCGCGCTTGAACAGGCTGCTCTCGACCTTGGCCACCAGCTTGGTGATCTTGTCTCGCTTGGTGTCGAGGCCGTCGACGATCTTCTGGACCTCGTCGATGCGTGTCTTGGCGCTGGTCCTGGCCCGCTCGGCGGCCTCTCTGGCCGCGGTCACCAGGTTGACCTCGACGCCCTGCTGATGTTCGAGCGCGTCGGTGGTGGCCGCCCGGTCGAGGAAGCTCTCGGGGTCGTCGGAGGAGCTGAACGTCAGGGAGTGGCCGAGGCCGCCGTTCATGTAGGCGTTCTGGGCCAGCAACGAGGCCTTGGCGCGCTTGGCGGCGAAGTCGGACTCGCTGGTGGCCAGTGTCTTCTGGGCCGCCTCGACCGCCTTCTTGGCGGTCTTGAGCTTCTCGCGCTGGCCGTTGTACTGCTCGCTGAGCGTCTCGATCTGGGTGTGGAGCTCCTCGGCCTGCTTGGACAGGGCCTTCAGAGAGGGCTTGGGATCGGCGACGGCGGAGCCGACGGGGATGGCGAACAGGAGAGTGGCGACGGTGGCCGCGATGACACCCAAGCGGGTGGAGGCTTTCCGGGATCCCGGAGGGCGGGCATGAGCGCCCGCCGGCTTCCCCTCGCGATTGCGGGTGTACTTCACGAACCAGCTCCTCTCATCGGCGCCTACCGGGTTAGCTGACGGGTTCGGGCCGGAGCAGCCCTACCGAACGAATCGCTCGGATTCACCCCAGGGTGGCGTCAGGATGAGCTCGCCACCGGCGGGTCCCCGGTTCTCCTCGCGGAGATTGGGCGCGTCTCCACGCTTGGCTCGCGCGGGTGACATCGTCGCTGGACACTAGTGCACTCCGCGTTCGTGCTCAACCAGAACTGCCAAGTCAGTAGAGGTTTCGCAACCGAAGGGTCACGAGAGGGTCTCGTGCTTGGCCGTACAGAACAGACTTTATGTCCTTTTTCCACCAAGTTCGCCAAGACATGGAAGCCTAGGAGCCAAGGGATCCCCCATCGTGATTGATCAACCACCGCATGTCATGAGATGGGGGAGAGGTCGCAGTTAGGGGGGAGCCGTAATCGGATCTGTACTCTGGAGACCCATGGAGCAGGTCGCCGAAGTGACAGTCCCGGACACGGAAATCGTCGTCCGGCGTGCCCGCACGCCGGATGTCAGGACGATAAGGCGCCTGGTCGACACCTACGCGGGCGCCGGACAGCGGCTTCTGGAGAAGGCCACCGTCACCCTGTACGAGGACGTGCAGGAGTTCTGGATCGCCGAACGCGGCGGCCAGGTGGTCGGCTGTGGCGCGCTGCATGTGCTTTGGGAGGATCTCGCGGAGATTCGCACGGTGGCCGTCAACCCGGAGTTCCGCGGCTTCGGAATCGGGCACCGGATCGTCTCTTCCTTGATCATGACCGCCCGAGAGCTCGGCCTGCGCCGGGTATTCTGTCTGACTTTTGAGGTCGATTTCTTCGCGAGGCATGGATTCCGCCCGGTTCAGGGCACTCCGGTCTCGCCAGAGGTCTACGCGGAGCTGCTGGCCTCGTACGACGAGGGTGTCGCCGAGTTCCTCGACTTGGAACACGTCAAGCCCAACACTCTGGGGAACACCCGCATGCTGCTCCACCTGACATCGGGTGACGCGGACCTTGACTAATGGGAAAGGTGATTGTTGATACCTATGTCGATACGTTGGGCAGCACAGGCATGTGTCCGGACACGTGCCACATGCGCACTCGAAGCGAGGTGACACGGTGAGCACCGGACAGCCGCCGTATCCACAGGACGAATCCGGCGAGAACTCTGCGCCTGGCGGGACTCCCGAATACGGACAGCACAACGCGGGCCGCCCCTATGGCGGCGCCGACCCGGATGCAACGATCGTTGGCTACCGGGCGGACGACGCCTATGGCCAGCAACCCAACTATGGGCAGCAGCAGCCGGGCTACGGCCAGCAGCCGCAGTACGGCCAGCAACAGCAGCCGGGCTACGGTCAGCAGCCTGGTTACGGTCAGCAGCCGCAATACGGCCAGCAGCAGCCCCAGTACGGGCAGCAGCCCGGCTATGGCCAGCAGCCTGACTACGGCCAGCAGCCCGGCTACGGGCAGCAGCAGGCTTCGGGCCAGCAGCCCGAGTACGGCCAGCCGGACTACGGTCAGCAGCCGCAGTCACAGCCCGGCTACGGCCAGCAGCCCGGCTACGGGCAGCAGCAGCCGTCCCAGCCTGGCTATGGTCAGCAGCCGCAATCGCAGCCCGGTTACGGTCAGCAGCCTGGCTATGGTCAGCAGCCCGCGTCGGGCCAGCAGCCCGGCTACGGCCAGCCGGCTTACGGTCAGCAGCCTGGTTACGGCCAGCAGCAGCCGTCCCAGCCCGGCTATGGGCAGCAGCAGCCGGGCTACGGCCAGCAGCAGCAGTCCCAGCCTGGTTACGGTCAGCAGCAGCAGCCGCAGTACGGTGGCCAGCCCGGATACGGGCAGCAGCAACCCCAGTACGGCCAGCAGCCCGGCTACGGCGCCCAGCCGTACGGGATGCAGCCGCCCGGAGCCCCGGCCCCGCTCGCCGAGTGGTGGCAGCGGCTCGTGGCGAGGATCATCGACGGTGTGATCTTCGGCATCGTGTCCGGGGTGCTGGGCCTGATTCTCGGGGCCATCCTGCTCAGCAGCTACAACTCCGTGACCGGCACGACGAGCGGCCTGCTGGGCCCGCTCGCCTACGGGATCGTGCAGACCATCTTGATGACGGCGATATATGTCGCCTACGAGTACTTCATGACCAAGATGAGCGGCCAGACGGTCGGCAAGCTGGTCATGGGCATCAAGATCGTGCCCATGGGCAACATGCTGCCGCCCGGCGGCCTGCCCAACGAGGTGGCGCTCAAGCGGGCGGGCGTCACCTGGGGCGGATACGCCCTCGGCATCATCCCGTTCGTCGGGACTCTGCTCGGCGGCATCGCCGTCGCGCTGAACGGTGCCTCCCAGCTCTGGGACAAGCCGCTGCAGCAGACGTTCGCCGACAAGTTCAGCAACACCGTGGTAGTGAAGATCAAGTAGTCCTCGAGAGCGCGAAACAGAGGTCGGCCGGTGGCCGGCCTCTGTTTTGTCTGTGCGGGCCGTACCAAAATGGGTAGCGGTCGGTTCGCCGAAGGGTCGAGGTGGGTTATGACCGGGTCACCGCCGTGGAGTGACGCGGTGCCGGCGGAATGGTGGGAACGCCTGGCCGCCCGGCTCATTGAAGCCCTCGTCTTCGGTGTCTTCTATTACATTCTGTTCGTCGCGCTCTGGGCAGTTTTTCGAACTGTCGGGTTGGTGGAGGTGTTCGACGGCCGACTGCCCGGCGTGTTCGCGTGGCTGCTCGCCGGGCTGGGATATACGGTCTATGACTGGACCGCGCATTCCATGGGCGGCCGCACCTTCGGCAAGGCGATCATGAAGATTCGCCTGGAGCCCGGTGGCCTTCGGCGATGCGCGCTGCTGAAACGGTCCCTGATCTATCCCGGAGCCGTCATGGTGATGGGCATTCCGGTGGTCAATGTGCTGGCCGGAATCTTCGTCTTCGGGGTCGGGATCCTCATCTTGATCGACAAGCCGCTGCAGCGCGGGCCGCACGACAGGCTCGCCGGAACACTGGTGACCAAAGATCTTCGTTGAGCCTTGGGTACCTGGGCTGATGCCTTTCCGTAAAATTTTCACTTGATCCGGTAAGGAGCCTGGAGAGACTGGCATTAGGCTATGAGGCGTCCGGGTTGCCGGATGTTGGCGCTCTTGGCACACGGACAGCATCGGTGTACCACTATGGTCAGGTGCGGGCGGTTGTCCACCTGGTGTGGCATGAGGGGCGCTCATGCTGGGGCCGCTTGTGGATAAAGCGCCCATCGAAACCCCGGTCCGCTGTGGAGGCGAGGACGAATGCAGGCCCTTACCGACGTATTGTCAGCCCTCATCCCACCCGTGGTCGTGGGCGGCGCCTTCATCTTTGGCGTAGTGAAGTTGGTCCGATCCGAGGCCGCCGGACGCCGTCCAAACCGCCAGGATCAGGCTGAGAACCACAACTGATCCGTGACTCAGCGGAATCCCTGTAGCGCTGAATTGTCTCAACGCCTTTCCGGGTATATGTTTGCCCTGGCGAATGAAACAATGCTCCGCGAAAGGATTGCGTAGATGGCCAAGCAGATCCAGGAGATTCTCATCGATGACCTCGATGGGGGCGAGGCCAATGAGACGGTCAGCTTCGCTATTGACGGCTCCTCCTATGAGATTGACCTGAGCGACCTTAACGCCAAGAAGCTGAGGGACGCGCTCACGCCTTTCGTACAGCACGCTCGTCGGTCCGGTGCCGTCACCACGCGTCGGCGCGGTCGCGGCGGACAGCGTGCGATGAGCCGCGAGAAGAGCTCGGAGATCCGGCAGTGGGCCAAGGCTCACGGTCTGCCGGTGAGCGAGCGTGGCCGAATCGCCTCCACCGTGGTGGAGAAGTACGAAGCAGCTCACTGAGAGAGTCATCTCCCGACCATGCGCTTATGCCGCTCGCCTAAGGACCCCGGCGAACGCCATAAGCGCATGATCATTTTATCGGCTCTTCTCAAATGCTGGACAGTTCGCGTGGCGATCTTCTAATCGCCCATATGTGATCATTTTGGGCTGCCGCTCGGTGGATTCCGGGCGGTTTCTGTTCTGGTGCGTTCCAGCCCCGGGTGTGGGTGCCCCGGTGGTGCGACGGCCCGGGTTGGTAACCCGGCTGACCAGACGGGCGATTTCCCGGCCTCCGGGCGCCGTACCACGATCGATTGGCGCGAGGCGCGCTTCACTACATAGGATGTTTGCGTATGGCCTACTGATGTGGCATGGGCGATGCGCGGGCGAGCCCTCTCACCCGCGGCGGCCGGAAGCCGCTCCATGTTGATCTGCCGGCGCCGTGGTGACCAATTCCAGGCGCTTCGCCGAGGCTTCCCAAACATCGTTCGCTTGCGGCGTATCGGGAACACGTAACCCCCGATCGGTAGTTGGATAGAGGGTGAACGCCCTGCTCCCGGGGAACGTCTCTGCTATAGAGCGTGTCAGTGGCAGTGGGCACGGTTCGCCGAGCCAGGGCTAGCATGCGGGATGACGGGACCGGATTTACCGGCCTGACTGACCGCTCTGTGAGGAGCGACGAGATGTTCGAGAGGTTCACCGACCGAGCAAGGCGGGTTGTCGTCTTGGCCCAAGAAGAGGCCAGGATGCTCAACCACAACTACATCGGCACTGAGCACATTCTTCTTGGTTTGATCCATGAAGGTGAGGGCGTAGCCGCCAAGGCTCTGGAGAGCCTCGGCATCAGCCTTGAAGGAGTGCGTCAGCAGGTCGAGGAGATCATCGGCCAAGGCCAGTCGGCTCCGTCGGGGCACATTCCGTTCACCCCGCGGGCCAAGAAGGTTCTTGAGCTGTCGCTCCGTGAGGCTTTGCAGCTGGGTCACAACTACATCGGCACCGAGCACATCCTGCTCGGGCTCATCCGTGAGGGTGAGGGTGTGGCCGCCCAGGTGCTGGTCAAGCTTGGAGCCGATCTCAACCGTGTCAGGCAGCAGGTCATCCAGTTGCTCCACGGCTACCAGGGCAAGGAGCCGGCCGCCGCGGGTGGCCCGCAGGAGTCGGCCCCGTCGACCTCCCTGGTGCTCGATCAGTTCGGCCGTAACCTGACCCAGGCCGCCCGCGAGGGCAAGCTGGATCCGGTCATCGGCCGTGAGAAGGAGATCGAGCGGGTCATGCAGGTCCTCTCCCGGAGGACCAAGAACAACCCGGTGCTGATCGGCGAGCCCGGCGTCGGCAAGACCGCCGTCGTCGAAGGCCTGTCGCAGAAGATCGTCAGGGGCGAGGTGCCCGAGACGCTGAAGGACAAGCAGCTCTACACGCTTGACCTCGGCGCTCTGGTGGCGGGCTCCCGTTACCGCGGTGACTTCGAAGAGCGCCTGAAGAAGGTGCTCAAGGAGATCCGCACGCGCGGCGACATCATCCTGTTCATCGACGAGCTGCACACGCTCGTCGGCGCGGGCGCGGCCGAGGGCGCGATCGACGCCGCCAGCATCCTCAAGCCGATGCTGGCGCGTGGCGAGCTGCAGACCATCGGTGCCACGACCCTCGACGAATACCGCAAATACCTGGAGAAGGACGCCGCTCTGGAGCGGCGCTTCCAGCCGATCCAGGTGGCCGAGCCCTCGCTCAGCCACACGATCGAGATCCTCAAGGGTCTGCGCGACCGTTATGAGGCGCACCACCGGGTGTCCATCACCGATGGCGCGCTGGTCGCCGCCGCGCAGCTGGCCGATCGCTACATCAGCGACCGTTACCTTCCCGACAAGGCGATCGACCTCATCGACGAGGCCGGTTCGCGGATGCGCATCCGCCGGATGACCGCTCCGCCGGACCTGCGCGAGTACGACGAGAAGATCGCCAACGTCCGCCGGGACAAGGAGTCCGCGATCGACGCGCAGGACTTCGAGAAGGCGGCCGCCCTCCGCGATCAGGAGAAGCAGCTCCAGCTCAAGCGCGAGCGGCGCGAGAAGGAGTGGAAGGCCGGCGACATGGACGTCGTGGCCGAGGTCACCGAGGAGCTCATCGCCGAGGTCCTGGCGACGGCCACCGGCATCCCGGTCTTCAAGCTGACCGAGGAGGAGTCGCAGCGCCTGCTCCGCATGGAGGAGGAGCTGCACAAGCGGATCATCGGCCAGGACGACGCCATCAAGGGCCTGTCCAGGTCGATCCGGCGCACCCGCGCCGGGCTGAAGGACCCGCGCCGTCCCGGTGGCTCGTTCATCTTCGCCGGCCCGTCCGGTGTCGGTAAGACCGAGCTGTCCAAGGCGCTGGCGGAGTTCCTCTTCGGTGACGAAGACGCTCTGATCAGCCTGGACATGTCGGAGTTCATGGAGAAGCACACCGTCTCCAGGCTGTTCGGTTCGCCTCCCGGCTACGTCGGCTACGAGGAGGGCGGTCAGCTCACCGAGAAGGTGCGGCGCAAGCCGTTCTCCGTGGTCCTGTTCGACGAGATCGAGAAGGCCCACCCCGACATCTTCAACTCGCTGCTGCAGATCCTGGAAGACGGTCGCCTGACCGACGCCCAGGGCCGGGTGGTGGACTTCAAGAACACGGTCATCATCATGACCACCAACCTCGGCACCCGCGACATCTCCAAGGGCATCGGGGTCGGGTTCGCCAAGTCCAACGACGCCGACTCCAACTACGAGCGGATGAAGGCCAAGGTCCAGGAGGAGCTCAAGCAGCACTTCCGGCCCGAGTTCCTCAACCGTGTCGACGACATCGTGGTCTTCCACCAGCTGACGCCGGCGGAGATCATCCTGATCGTGGACCTGATGCTCGCTCAGGTCGACGCCCGGATGAAGGACCGCGACATGGGGCTCGACGTCTCGCCCGAGGCCAAGCAGCTGCTGGCCGACCGCGGTTACGACCCGGTCATGGGTGCCCGGCCGCTGCGCCGGACCATCCAGCGCGAGCTCGAGGACTCGCTGTCGGAGAAGATCCTGTACGGCGAGCTCCGTCCGGGGCAGATCGTCAAGGTCACGATCGAAGGCGAAGGCGACGACGCGAAGTTCATCTTCACCGGTGAGGACGCGGCGTCCAGCAAGGTTCCCGACTCGGCCGCGGCGATCGCGGCGCCGATCAAGAACTAACGGCGCCCGGGTTCGACCCAGGACCCCCGTGTGAGAGATCACACGGGGGTTTCGCCGTTTCATAGGCCGGTTGCTTAATTTGTTGGAAACCTGGGTGTACCGCCACCGGTAGTAGTACTACACTGCGTAGAGCATCGCCTGGCCTCTCCACGTCGTCCGCAGGACGGCGTTTCCAAGGTGAGGGCTGCTCCCTGGGGAGTACACACGAATCAACTCAGGGCGGACGCGTGCGCCACCCGGCAGCAGGCATGCTCGACAAAGTCCGCATCGTCCCCAGGGCGGGCGACGGGAACACCAGTGCAAGCCGTGGAGGATTCAATGCGTCTGCGTCACGATGACGGAACGCTGGTTCACCTCGCCTACAACGCAGGCGTACACCCCGCGGAAGACCTGGAGAACCTGATCGCCCACCTGACCCGCTACGCGGTGCCGGTGCGCAAGCGGCTCGGGGTCGAGCGGATGGGCGTCGGCCTGTGGCTCTCGCCCGCCGTGGCCGACCACCTCACGGCCGACCGCATCGAACTCGTACGGCTGCGCAGGTCGCTGGAGGAGCGCGGCCTGGAGGTGGTGAGCCTCAACGGCACCGGCGGGCGCAACCTTGAGGTGCCCGGTCCCGACTGGGCCAAGCCGGAGCGCTACCGCTACACGATGGCGTTGGCCAAGATCCTGGCGTTCCTGCTGCCCGACGACGTACGGTTCGGCAGCATCTCCACCATCCCGATCGGCTGGCGCCACGACTGGCCCGCCGACCTGCACGCCATCGCCACCCGACGGCTCGAACGGCTGGCCAGAGAGCTGCGTGGCATCTACAGCGTCACCGGCAAGACCATCCGCGTCGGCTTCGAGCCGTGGCCCGGCTGCGTGCTGGAGACGACCGAGCAGGCGCTGGAGCGGGTGTGCGGGATCGACTCCGAGCATCTGGGCGTCTGCCTCGACGCGTGCCACCTGGCCTGCGGCGCCGAGGAGCCCGGTGCGGCACTGCGCGGGCTGGCCGCCGCGGGCGCTCCGGTGGTCAAGCTGGGGCACGTACACAACCACACGGGGGACACGCCCAGCACGGGCGCGGTGCTGTACGACACGATGGCGGCGATGCTGTCGGGCGCGGTCAGCGGGAGCGCGCACATCGAGGTCGAGACGCACAACCTGGCGGTGCCGGGGCGCGCCAAGGGACCGGGGGCACTGGTGTCCCTGTTGGCCGAACAGCTGGACTGGGCCCGCAACAGCCTGACCGGGCTGGGCTTGCAGCTGGCCGCGTAACGGCCCGACCAGGTTGGGTCTGCGACTGGCCGCGCAACAGCCTGACCGGGGTTGGGCCGGTAACCGGCCGCGTAACTCCCGGCCGCTACAGAGTGCCGAACCAGCCCGGTGTGTCCAGGCGGAAGAGGTCGGGCGGGGTGACCTTGCGTAGATCGGTCACCAGGGCCTGGACCCGCTCTTCGCCCAGCTCGCCGACCCAGCGTTCGCGGAGGGTTTCGAAAATGCGGCCCGAGCGCACCAGGGCGTCGACGCCGTGGGGCGTCAGACGGACGATCTTGCGCCGCGTGTCGTGGGGATCCACGGTGCGTTCCACATAGCCGATGCGTTCCAGCACGTCGATCGTCTTTCCCGCCGCCTGCTTGGAGACGCCCAGCGTACGGCCGAGGTCCACGGCGGTCGTGCTGCCCCGGCCGATCGCCTGCATGACGAAGCCGTGCATCGGCCGCATGTCGGGATGGCCCTGGCGGCCCAGCTCCGCGTGAAGCTCGTCGATGAGCACACGGAAGCCGAGCAGGAGGCGGAGCGGAAGCTCGAAGCCGGGGATGTCGCTTGACACGATAGACAACCTGGTTCACTATATAGACAACTTTGTTGTCCATCTTAAGGGGTTGCCGGGATGACTGTCATCCGTGACGCTGATGCGCGTCGATCAGAGACCGCCGGCGGGATCATGACCACGTTCGCCTCACCGAGCCAGGGGGGTGCGTCGCGGTCTCTGTGGCGGGTCGACGCCAAGCCCGGTGTGGCGGGGCCGTCGCACGACTTCGACAGCGAGCAGGTGTGGACGTGGCTGACTGGGGCGGCCACCGTCGAGTTGGGCGGGGAGACGTTCGGTGTCGGCCCGGGTGACACCGTCGTCATGCCCGCCCACACGGTACGGCGCGTCACGGCCGGCGAGGAGTCCGGCTACACGGCTGTGGTGACGGCACCGGCCGGAGCCAGGGCACTCGCGGCCGACGGCTCCGACGCCTACGGCACGCCACCGTGGATCGCGTGACCCACCGCCCGTACGCCTGACCACAGACCGGTCGCCAACCGCGGGCCGCCCGTGAACCGCAGGCCGGTCACTTGCCACGCTGCCCGGGACTCGCGCCGCCCGGGACCTGTGGGCCGTCGCCAAGCGCGGGCCCTGGTCGGAGGTCGGTCATTAACCGTAGGTCGTCGGCGCGCTGCAAACCGATCGTCAATCGCAAGCCGATCACCCCACTCACCAAGGAGAAACCGATGCCTGTTGTCCTTTCCGCCGGCTCCCGCCGGACCGAGACGCCGAACGCCGTCATGACCACCCTCGCCTCACCGACCCAGGGCGCGGCGGGAGCGGCAGTGTGGCGGGTGGACGCCATACCGGGGATGGTGGGACCAGTCCACGCCCTCGACGCCGAGTCGGTGTGGACGTGGCTGGCCGGGACGGCCACCGTCGAGCTGGGCGGCGAGTTGTTCAGCGTGGGGCCCGGCGACACCATGGTGCTGCCCGCCGACGTGACCCGGCAGATGACGGCCGATCCACGCGACGGCTTCGCGGCGATCGTGGTCGCCTCTCCGGGAGTCGAGGCGTACAACCCCGACGGCGTGTCGGACCCGGACGCCTGTGACCTGGCGCCCAAGGGCTCGGAGCGGATGGTCCCGCCCTGGGTGCGGTGAGTCAAGAGTGGGGCAGGCGGTAGGTGCCGTCGTCGAGGTCTTCGGCCAGCCCGTCCGTGATCAGGCCGTCCAGGGCGCGCTCTCGTTGCACCGGATCGTCCCAGACCACGTCGAGCGCGGCCTTGGGCACCGGCCCATGGGCCGCCCGCAGCACCGCCAGCAGGCGGCCCCGGCACTGGCGGTCGGTCCCCGCGTACGTCTGGCCCTTGCGGGCGGGCCCGGCATGCGGCGGTCGGCCGGCCAGGCGCCACGCGCACACCTGGGCGATCGGGCAGTCGGCGCAGCGTGGCGCGCGGGCCGTGCAGACCAGGGCGCCCAGCTCCATGACGGCCACGCCCCAGCGGGCGGCGCCGAGCTCGGGCAGGAGCGTCTCGGCCAGGCGGCGTTCGGCGGCGGAGGTGGCCGTCGGTGGATACTCCTCAGCGCGTACCGCCCTGGCGAACACCCGCCGGACGTTGGTGTCGAGGATCGCGTGCCGCCCGCCGTACGCGAAGCTGGCGACCGCGGCGGCGGTGTACTCGCCGATGCCGGGCAGGGCCAGCAGGGTCGCGTGGTCCGACGGCACCTCGCCGTCGTGCTCCTCGGTGATGGCCTTCGCGCACGCGTGCAGCCGCAGCGCCCGGCGCGGGTAGCCGAGCCTGCCCCAGTGGCGTACGGCCTCGCCGGGGGGCTCGGCCGCCAGGGCCTTCGGGGTGGGCCAGCGGTTCATCCACTCGTGCCAGATGGGCAGGACGCGGACGACCGGGGTCTGCTGCAGCATGATCTCGCTGACCAGCACGCCCCACGGCGTCGCGTCGGCGGTACGCCACGGGAGGTCTCGGGCGTTGTCCTCGTACCACTCCAGAACGGGGACGTGTAGGAGGTTCGGCTCAACCACGCGCCCTAGGCTATGCCGAGATGGCGACCAGCGGCGTGTCGTCACACTCCGTGGCCAATGGATTACCATGCTGTGTGTATGGATCCGGATACGATGGGTGACGGCAGCGGCGACATCTACTGGCGACGGCGTATGAGCGTCCTGGTGGCTGTTCTCGTCGTGGTGGCGGTTGTCGCTTGGGCGTGTTCCAGCGGGGGGAGCGGGCCGCAGCGGCCCTCAAGCACGCAGAGCTCCGCGAGCGTCACCCCGACGGCGGCGGATCCGCTGCTCGCCGGCCTGCACACCATGACCGTGAGCACGGCCACCCCCTCGCCCACACCGAGCGCCGGCAAGGCCACGACGGCGGCCCTGCCGCCCCAGCGGCCCGGCGACCCCTGCAGCGAGGGCGACCTGGTGCTCAGCATGCAGAGCAAGCAGGACGTCTACGCGCCAGGCGTCCAGCCCAATTTCCTCATCAGCCTGGTCAACACCGGGCCCGTCATGTGCTCCGCCGACGTGGGCCCGCGGTCCATGGAGGTCCGCATCACCTCTGGGGAGGACCGGATCTGGTCCAACTCCGACTGCGTCAGCGGCGAGGCCACCGAGCTCAGGCAGTTGCAGCGCGGGGTGCCGTTCGTGCGCTCGCTCGACTGGGACCGGCGCCGCTCCAGCAGCGACTGCCGCACCAGCCCGCCGGCCGCCCTGCCCGGCACGTACGTGGCCGTGGCGCGCATGGGCAGCCTCAAAAGCCCGATGGGCGTCTTCCACCTTCGCTGAGAAAGGCAGAGAGCTCAGACGTAGCGCTCCAGGATGGACGATTCCGCGAGCCGGGAGAGCCCCTCGCGGACGCTGCGCGCCCGGGACTCGCCGACGCCCCCCACGGCCTGGAGGTCGTCGATGCTGGCCGCCAGCAGCTTCTGCAGCCCGCCGAAGTGGTTGACCAGCCGATCGACCACGGTCGCGGGCAGGCGGGGCACCTTGGCCAGCAGGCGGAACCCGCGCGGGCTGACCGGGCTGTCGAGCGTCTCGTCCTCGCCGTGTCCCAGCACGTGGGCGACCGTCGCGAGGTTGAGCAACTCCTCGCTCGAGAGCGCGTCGAGATCGTGCATGGCCTCCGTGAGGCGCCGGTGCCGGCGGCCGGCGGGGGCCGGGAGATAGTCGCGCACGACCAGCTCACGCTCCGAGTCGACGCCCGCCACCAGCTCGTCGAGCTGCAGCGACAGGAGCCTGCCGTCGGTGCCGAGCTCGACCACGTAGCCCTTGATCTCGTCGGAGATGCGCCTGACCATCTCCAGCCGCTGGGCGACGGCGGCCACGTCACGGACCGTCACCAGGTCCTCGATCTCCAGGGCCGACAGCGTGCCGGAGACCTCGTCGAGGCGGTGCTTGTAGCGTTCGAGCGTGGCCAGGGCCTGGTTGGCCTTGGACAGGATGGCCGCCGACTCCTCCAGCACGTAGCGGATGCCGTCGAGATAGAGGGCGATGATCCGCATCGACTTGCTGATCGCGATGATCGGCAGTCCGGTCTGGCGGGCGACCCGCTGCGCGGTGCGGTGGCGGGTGCCCGACTCGTCGGTGGGGATGCCCGGGTCCGGCACCAGGTGCACGGCGGCGCGGACGATCCGCTGGCCGTCGCCGACCACGATCGCGCCGTCCATCTTGGCCAGCTCGCGCAGGCGCGTGGCCGAGAACTCGACATCGAGCTCGAACCCGCCGCTGCACACCTCTTCGACCACTCCGTTGTAGCCGAGCACGATCAGGCCGCCGGTCTGACCGCGCAGGATCCGCTCCAAGCCGTCGCGTAGCGGTGTGCCCGGGGCCACCGAGGCCAGGGCTTCGCGACGGCGGTCGTCGAGACTCCTGTCGTTTGGCACCTGACCCCCGTGTCGAAATAGTCAGGTCAAGCTTAGCCGCGCTATGTGACGTGTGTGAGTGCGTCCCAGACGTTCTCCACCTCGACCACCTCGAAGCCCGGCGCGAACGCCACCGGCCCCACGGGCACCAGGGAACGCTGTCCGTCACGTCGGCTGCTGCCCTGGTCGAGGGATCCGGCGGGCACCAGCCCGCGTTTGAACCCCAGGCGCGCGGCCTCGCTCAGCCGCCGCCGCACGTCCTTCACCGGGCGCAACTCGCCCGCCAGCCCCACCTCGCCCATGGCCACCAGACCGGCCGGCAGCGGCTTGTCACCCGCCGCGCTGGCCACCGCCAGCATCACCGACAGGTCGATGGCCGGATCGGACAGCTTGATGCCGCCCACGGTCGCGGTGAACACGTCGCAGCCGCCCAGCTTGGCGTTGAGCCGGCGTTCGAGGACGGCGAGGATCATCTGCACCCGGAAGGTGTCGAGGCCCGAGGAGGTGCGCCGGGGCTGCTGCGCCTCGGTGCGGGCGACCAGGGCCTGCACCTCGGCGGGCAGCGGCCGGGTGCCCTCGACCGTGACGGTCACGCAGGTGCCAGGCACCGGCTGGCTGCGCCGCGAGACGAACAGCCCGCTCGGGTCGGTGATGCCCTCGATGCCGCGCTCGTGCAGGTCGAAGCAGCCGACCTCCTCCGTGGGGCCGAATCTGTTCTTGATCGCGCGGACCATCCGCAGCCGGGAGTGGCGGTCGCCCTCGAAGCTGAGCACGACGTCCACGAGGTGCTCCAGGGTGCGCGGTCCGGCGATCGAGCCTTCCTTGGTGACGTGGCCGACGAGCACGGTGGCCATGTTGCGCTCCTTGGCCAGCCGGACCAGATTGGCGGCCACCTCCCGCACCTGCGTCACCCCGCCCGGCACGCCGGTGGCCTGCGCGGAGCCGACCGTCTGCACCGAGTCGACGACGAGCATCTTGGGCTGGACCTTGTCGACATGCGCGACCAGCGCCGACAGCTCGGTCTCCGCCGCGAGGTAGAGGTGGTCGCGGATGGCGCCGATGCGGTCGGCCCGCAACCGCACCTGGGCCGCCGACTCCTCGCCCGTGACGTAGAGCACGGTGTCGCGCTCGGAGATGCGGGCGGCCGCTTCGAGCAGCAGCGTCGACTTGCCGATGCCGGGCTCGCCGGCCAGCAGCACCACCGCCCCGGGCACCAGGCCGCCGCCGAGGACCCGGTCGAGCTCGCTCACGCCGGTCGTGCGCGCGGTCGCCGTCTCGGCCTTGACCTGGCCGATCGGCACCGCGGGCGCGGTCGTCGCGCCGGCCTGGACGACGTGCACCCCGGCGCGCGCGCCCTCCTCGTCGACCGTGCCCCAGGCCTGGCACTCGCCGCACCGGCCCACCCACTTCGTGGTGCGCCACCCGCACTCGGCGCAGCGGTAACCGGGCTTCTGCGCAGACTTGACCATGCGGAGCAGGCTAGCGGCCCGCGCCGACAAACTTCACGAGGTATGGGATCGACGGCCTACTTCAGGCCCAGTTCGGCCTCGATCATGCGCTTGGGCTTGGCGCCGACGACCTGCTTGACCGGCGCCCCGTTCTCGAACAGCAGCATCGTGGGCAGCCCCATGACGCCATAGCGGGCCGAGATCTCAGGGTGTTCGTCGCTGTTGAGCTTGCCGATGGTCAGGCCGTGCTCGGTCTCGATCTCCGCGAGCACGGGGGCGACCATGCGGCACGGCCCGCACCATTCGGCCCAGAAGTCGACCAGCACCGGCTTGTCGCTCTTGAGTACTTGCTCCTCGAAGTTCGAGGCGGTCAGCTCAATCATTTCTCTCCTTTGAGCACGCAACCAGGGCACGCCGCGCCGAGCTGGGCGGCGACTTCGGCGCGCCGGGTGAGCAGAACGCGGATCTCGTCGTCGATCTCGGCCAGCTTGCGCTGGTAGACCGCGACCGACTCGCGGCAGGAGCCGCCCGTACTGTGGCCGGAGCGCAGGCAGTCGACGAACGGCCGCGTGTCCTCCAGCGTGAACCCCACGGACAGCAGCGCCCGGATCTCGGACACCAGCTTGATGTCCTCCTCCGCGTAGTCGCGATAGCCGTTGGACCCGCGTCTGGCCGTGAGCAGCCCATGCTGCTCGTAGTAGCGGAGTGATCGGGTGCTCACCCCGGTCCGTTCGGCCAGCTCTCCGATGCGCATGCCCCTACGCTAAACGTTGACACTGACGTCAATGTCAACCCCCCTAGAACGAGCGCCAGCGCAGGATGTTCGGGTAGGGCAGTTCCAGGCCGGGCGTCTCGGCGATCGCCTGCGCGGCCACCTCGGGCGTGAACTCGATCCGCAGCACCGCCTCCAGGTCGGCCCGGCGGGTGAAGGCCATCCGCAGGTCGAGCGGCTGCCGCTGCCACCCGTGGAGGTCCCAGAAGGCCTCCACGGCCTTGGCGGAGTAGGTGGGCACCGTGCGCTGGAACCACCTGCCGAAGGCCCCGCGGGTGGCGTCCAGGTCGATGACGAAGGCCGCGCCGCCCCGTCGTACCACCCGGGAGAGCTCGCGTAAGCCGGGCTCGCAGCCGGGACCGAAGAAGTAGGCCCAGCGCGCCACCGCGACGTCCACGGACGCGTCGGGCAGCGGCAGGTCCTGCGCGGCGGCGGCGTGGACCTCGACGGAGGGCAGCCCGGCGCAGCGGCGGCGGGCGAGCGTGACCAGATCGCCATGGGGCTCGACGCCGATCACCTTCGCCGCCTCGGCCGCGAACGCCGGCAGGTGATAGCCGGTGCCGCAGCCGATGTCGAGCACGGTGGCGCCGTTCCAGGAACGCAGGGCGCGCATCGCCGCGTTGGCGGCGCCGTCCGGGTCGACGGCGCGATTCTCCAGCTCGTAGACCTGGGGGGTGTGCCAGATGTTGGGGCTGGGGATGGCGCCTTTGGCGATCCGTGGCATGGCCCAACCGTACGGGGCGCGCGCCAGAACGTCGTCACCGGCTTAGGCTGGCAGCGTGGCTGATGTCATCCGTGTGCCCAATGCGAAGATCGCGTTGTCCACCGCCTCGGTATATCCGGAACGCACTCCCGACGCGTTCGAGCTGGCCGCGCGGCTTGGCTACGACGGGGTCGAGATCATGGTCGGCGCCGATCCCGTGAGCCAGGACATCGACGTGATCGAGCGGCTCTCTGAGCACTACGAGGTCCCCGTGCTGGCCATCCACGCCCCGTGCCTGCTCGTCACGCAGCGCGTCTGGGGCCGCGACCCCTGGGCCAAGCTGGTCAAGGCACAGAAGGCCGCCGAACGGCTGGGCGCCTCGACGGTCGTGGTGCATCCACCGTTCCGCTGGCAGCGCGAATACGCGCGCGACTTCGAGACCGGCCTGGCCAGGATGCGTGACGAGACCGGCGTCACGTTCGCGGTGGAGAACATGTTCCCGCTCAAGGCCAGAAGCAACGACGTGGTCCCCTACTCGCCCAGCTGGGACCCGACCGACTACGACTTCCCGCACGTCACGCTCGACCTGTCGCACACGGCCGTCTCGGGCAGCGACGCCATGGAGATGGCCGCCAAGCTCGGCGACCGGCTCGCGCACCTGCACCTGGCCGACGGCCTCGGCGTGACGAACAAGGACGAGCACCTCGTACCCGGCAGGGGCAACCAACCCTGCGCGCCCATGCTGGAACGGCTGGCCAACTCCGGCTACGGCGGGCTGGTCGTGCTGGAGATCAACACCCGCAAGGCGGCCAGCCGTACGGAGCGGATCGACGACCTGGCGGAGGCACTCGCCTTCGCCCGCCTCTACCTGGCGGCGGCCAGATGAGCGTGGGGCCGATGAGGGAGCTCGGCAGGGTGTTCGACAGCGTCGCCGACGCCTATGACGCGGGCCGGCCGACATACCCCGACGAGATGTACCACGCGCTGTCGGAAGTGTCCGGCATCCAGCTCGCCGGCGCGACGGCGGTCGACGTGGGCGCCGGTACCGGCATCCTGACGCGTGCCCTGCGGGCCCGCGGCTCGCGGGTGATCGCGGTGGACGCGGGCTCGGAGATGCTCGCCCGCCTGCTCTCGAAGGCCACGGACGACGGCATCGCCGCGCTGCTCGCGGACGGCAACGCCCTGCCGCTGACCGACGGGGTGGCCGACCTGGTGACGTACGCCCAGTCCTGGCACTGGCTCGACCCGGTGGTCTCGATCGCCGAGGCCAGGCGGGTGCTGCGGCCCGACGGGGCCATCGTGGGCTGCTGGAACCTCGCCCACGCCGCCGAGGCCGAATGGCTGGCCGCCCACGAGGCGCGGCTGGCGGCGGAGTGCCCGACCTACTGGGGTCCGGCGCTGGCGGAGTGGTCCGTGCCGCCCATCGCCGCCGCCATGGAGGTGGTCGAGGAGCGCTGGATCGCCTGGACCAGGCTGGTCGGCATCGAGGACTTCCTGCTCAACCTGCGTTCGCATTCCTACATGGCGGCGCTGTCTCCCGAGGCCGCCGACGATCTCGTCGCGCGGCAGCGGGTGGAGCTCAGGAAGGTCTTCCCCGAGGGAGTCCTGTACGTGCCCATGCGGGTCTATCTGGCGGTGGGCAAGTGACCATTAGCCGCCGTCCGGGGCGCAGGCCGGGGTCGGCGGACACGCGGGGTGAGATTCTCGCCGCGGCTCGTCGTGTCTTCGCCGAGAAGGGCTTCGACAAGGCGACGGTACGCGGCATCGCCAGGGAGGCGAACGTCGATCCCGCCCTGGTGCACCACTACTTCGACACCAAGGAGGGCATGTTCGCGGCGGCGATGCAACTGCCGGTCACCCCTGACCAGATCGTGCCGCTGCTGCTCGAAGGGCCGCGCGAGGAGATCGGGGAGCGACTCGTCCGGCTGATCCTGTCGGTGACGAGCGCGCCCGAGACGCGCGAGCCGATGGTCGCGCTGATCCGGTCGGCCATGACGAACCAGCAGGCCGAGACGATGTTCCGGGAGTTCGTCACGAACGCCCTGCTCTACCGGGTCGCCGACCGGCTCGAGGTGCCGCACCTGCGGATCGAGGCCGCCTTCGCGCAGATGTTCGGCATCGTCATGGGCCGTTACGTGCTCAGGCTGGAGCCGCTGGCGAGCGCCGATCCCGAAGAGCTGGTCGAACTGCTGGGGCCGACGGTACAACGCTACTTGACGGGGTAGAGCATTGTTCTGGACGCACCGCCGACCGTAAGGTTACTACTCGGTAGGATTCCGGGAGTGTCTGGCCGGTGACGTGACCGTACGCTGGCAGCCAACATCGTCAGTGGGAGGACCCGTGCTCTGGGTGGCCATCATCGGGCTCATCATGACCGTCGCGGCGGTCGCTGTGGCGGGCCGCAGGACGTTGTTCCTGTTCAAGCTCGCGACCGTGGGCCCGCCCGCGCCCGAACGTATCGAATACGCGAAGACGCACGCGGGCAGTGAGATCAAGGCGCAGCTCGTCGAGGTGTTCGGGCAGAAGAAACTGCTCAAGTGGACACCGTCCGGCACCGCGCACTTCTTCGTGATGTGGGCGTTCTTCATTCTGCTGACCGTCTACATCGAGGCGTACGGCGCCATCATCCAGGGCGCGATCACCGGTGAGCCCGACTTCCACATCCCGCTCATCGGCACCTGGGCGGTGCTCGGCTTCCTGCAGGACTTCATCGCGGTGGCCTGCGTGCTCGGCCTGCTCGCCTTCGCCGTCATCCGGGTCAAGAACTCCCCCAAGACGCTCGGCCGCAAGTCCCGTTTCTCCGGCTCCCACCTCGGCGGCGCCTGGCTCGTCCTGTTCATGATCTTCAACATCATCTGGACGCTCTTCCTGGCCCGTGGCGCGGCGGCGGCGAACGGCAACTTCCCCTACTCCTCGGGCGCCTTCGTGTCGCTGGCGCTGGGCAAGATCCTTCCCGCCAGCTCGGTGCTGGAGGAGATCGCGCTGCTGCTGCACATCGGCTTCATGCTGGTGTTCCTGATCATCGTGGTCCACAGCAAGCACCTGCACATCTTCACCGCGCCGCTGAACGTGCTCTTCTCCCGCCGCCCCGACGGCCTGGGCGGCGCGTCCGAGCTGCGCGTGGACGGCAAGCTCGTCGACTTCGAGGACGAGGACCTGGACCCCGAGCGGCTCGGCCGGGGCAAGATCGGCGACACCACCTGGAAGGGCTTCCTCGACTTCTACAGCTGCACCGAGTGCGGCCGCTGCCAGTCGCAGTGCCCCGCGTGGAACACCGACAAGCCGCTGTCGCCGAAGATGCTCATCCTCGACCAGCGTGACCACGCCTTCAAGGTGGCCCCCTACCTGATGGCCGCCTCCACCGAGCACGCGGACACCGACGTGCTCGCGCTGCTCAACAAGCCGCTGGTCGGCGAGGAGGGCGTGATCCACCCGGACGTCCTCTGGTCCTGTACGAACTGCGGCGCCTGCGTCGAGCAGTGCCCGGTCGACATCGAGCACATCGACCACATCCTCGACATGCGCCGCTACCAGGTGATGGTGGAGTCGTCGTTCCCGTCGGAGGCGGGAGTGATGGTCAAGAACCTGGAGAACAAGGGCAACCCGTGGGGCATGTCCGAGATGAAGCGGGCGGACTGGATCTCCGAGCTCGACTTCGAAGTTGAGCTGGTCGAGGACAAGATGCCCGAGGACGCCGAATACCTCTTCTGGGTCGGCTGCGCGGGCGCGCTCGAAGACCGGGCCAAGAAGACCACCAAGGCCGTCGCCGAGCTGCTGCACATCGCGGGCGTGAAGTTCGCCGTGCTCGGCCCGATGGAGGCGTGCACCGGTGACCCGGCCCGCCGCCTGGGCATGGAATACCTGTTCAACATGCTCGCCCAGCAGAACATCGAGACCCTGAACGAGGCGGGCGTCAAGAAGATCGTCGCCACCTGCCCCCACTGCTTCAACACGCTGGCCAACGAGTATCCGCAGCTCGGCGGCACCTACGAGGTCGTACACCACACGCAGCTGCTGGCCAAGCTGGTCGACGAGGGCCTGCTCACCCCGATCACGCCGATCGAGGAGAAGATCACCTACCACGACCCGTGCTTCCTCGGCCGCCACAACAAGGTCTACTCGCAGCCCCGCGACATCATGTCGAAGGTGCCCGGCGTGCAGACGCAGGAGATGCACCGGCACAAGGACCGCGGTTTCTGCTGCGGCGCCGGCGGCGCCCGGATGTGGATGGAAGAACGCATCGGCAAGCGCATCAACACCGAGCGGGTCGACGAGGCCCTGACCACCAATCCTGACACTGTTTCCACGGCCTGTCCGTTCTGCATGGTGATGCTCGGCGACGCCATCAACGAGAAGAAGAACAGCGGCCAGGCGAAGGAGTCGCTGGAGGTCGTGGACGTGGCCCAGCTGCTGATCAAATCGGTGAAAAGCGTCTCCTGACGGGGCGAAGTCGGACTCCTCTACAGCGCTTGTAGAGGAGTTGCGCACGTCAGGAGGGCCGACCGGAGGAAATCTGCCATCCACATAACGGGAAAATCACGGTAACCTCAACGTCGCATGGCTTCATTCGA
Source organism: Nonomuraea guangzhouensis (assembly GCF_019396345.1). Classification (GTDB taxonomy): domain Bacteria; phylum Actinomycetota; class Actinomycetes; order Streptosporangiales; family Streptosporangiaceae; genus Nonomuraea; species Nonomuraea guangzhouensis. Next base: position 110,471 of record NZ_JAHKRM010000016.1, read on the forward strand.
CGGGGAGGGGGCTCGTGATGCGCGTCGTCGTCACAGACGCGGAAGTCACGCTCGCCGACGTGCTCTCCCTGCGACTCGCGATCGAGGAACCGCTGAGGGAAGGCACGGAGCTCGTGCTCAGGCACCGGACGACGGGGGTCGAGCGTGACGTGCTGCTCGGCACGCCGGGGGCCAGGACGCGCGAGGCCAGCCTGGCGGTGTCGCTGGCGCCGCTGATGCTCAGCCCCGGCCGCTGGGACGCCTATCTGCGCCGCGACGGCAAACGTTCGCGGCTGCGCAGCATCGATCCGGGCTTCTCGCTCGACCACCTCGACGCCTACGCCCTGTGCAAGCGGACCCTGGCCTATCGCTCCTATCGCACGCGCAATGGTTTCCTGGCGCTGAAGATAGCCGACGCCGAGCCGGCGGCGGAGGTGCGCTCGATCTGGTTCAGGGAGGGCCGGTTCGAGGTGATGGGTCTGCTCGCCTACACCGGCCTTGATGACGACGACTCACGCCACGAGGCCAGGCTGGCGCTCCAGCGCGAGCAGCCCACCGGGACGACCATCCGCACGGTGGCCACCGTGCAGGGGGTGCGCTTCCACGCCGCGTTCTCCTTGGTCGACGTGGTCGAGGCCGATCCGGAGTCCTCGGGCGTCTGGGAGCCGTCGCTGGAGGTCGAGGGCGTGCCGACACCCATGGTGCTGGGTGCCCGGCTCGACGACATAGACGGCAAGCGCCGTCGGCTGCACTACCCGTCGGCCAGGGTCGACGGAGTGGCCGTCCGTCCCGCCTACACCGCCGACGACGAGCTGCGGATCGAGGTGGGCAGGTGAAGGTCAGCATCTTCGTCTCGTCCGCGTACGCCATGCGTGGCGACGTACGCTCCACCCTCAACCTCGCCACCGCCCTGGCCGACCGCCACGACGTCGAGGTGATCAGCCTCCGGCGGCAGAAGGACAAGCCCTTCTTCCCCGTGGGCCCGAAGGTGGCCATGCGCTCCGTGGTCGACCTCCGGCCCGGGGTCAGGCACCTGCTGCCGAGGGGGCAGGTACGCACCGAGGTGGCGCTGTGGCGGGTGCTGCGCAACCTCAAGACCGACGTCCTCATCACCACCAGGCCGGGGTTGAGCGTCCAGGCGGCCAGGCACGCGCCACGGGAGACGCTCAAGCTCGCCAGGGAGTGGGCGCGTCCGGCGATACTCGGGCCCGTCCAGCGCTTCTATCCGCGGCTCGACGCCGTCGTCACGGCCACCGACAGCGCGCAGGAGGAGTGGCGCGGGCTGCTGGGCGAGGGCTCGCCCGTGCACGTCGTGCCGGACGCGCTGCCCGGTGGGCCCTGGCCGCGCTCTCGGATGGACAACCGCATTGTCGCGGCGGGCGGCAGGTGGGAGCCCATCAAGGCGTACGACCGGCTGATCAGGGCGTTCGCCACCGTCGCCGACAAGCGGCCGGACTGGCGGCTGCGACTGTACGGCGGGGGCCCCGAGGAACGGCGGCTGCGTGCTCTCGTCCGGGAGCTCGACCTGCACAACCACGTCTACTTCATGGGCGTCACCCCGGACCTGGCGGGGGAGTTCGCCAAGGCGTCGATCGTGGCCAACACCTCGACCACCGCCGATCTGGGCATGTCCGTGCTGGAGGCCATGGGCTGCGGGGTGCCGGTAGTGGCCTTCGACGGGGCCAGGGGGCCGAACGAGTTCGTGGCCACCGGCTACAACGGGGTGCTGGTGCCCGAGGGTGACAGCGGGCTGGAGCTGTTCGCGGCCGCGCTGCTCGCGCTGATCGACGACGAGCGCCGGCGCCGCTCGCTGGCCGCGGGCGCGCTGGAGACGGCCATCCGGCACGAGGCGGCTGAAGTGGGCGAGCAGTGGGAGAAGCTGCTCGGCGAACTCCGCTGACTCATACGGGTTACGGGTACCGTAGGAGCATGCATGGGTACAGCGGAGACAAGCAGGCATATCTGACGCGGCTCAGGCGGATCGAGGGGCAGATCAGAGGTCTGCAGCGGATGGTCGACGACGACGCCTACTGCATCGACGTGCTGACCCAGGTGTCCGCGGCGACGCGGGCGCTGCAGGCGGTGGCTCTCGGGCTGCTTGAGGAGCACATCTCGCACTGCGTGGCCGATGCCATCAACACCGGCGGGCCCGAGGCGGAGGCGAAGGTCAAAGAAGCGTCGGCGGCGATCGCGCGTCTCGTCCGTTCGTAGGAGCGTCTCGTCCGCTCGTAGGAGATGGCGCGCGCAGTTAACTAGTTATGTTGTGCGGTAGTGAACCATCCGCGGAAACCACCGTCCCGGACCCCGATGGGATCCGGGACTAGGTCATTAGTGATGGTCTTCAGCGACTCGCCGAAGTCCGCAATCCGAGCGCGTCGTCGAGCTCGTCCAAGGTCAGCCGCCGCTCACTGATAGCGACGGCGGTGAGCACCTCAGCGTAGAGCGCAATCTCGTCCAACGCGACACGGTCGTGGACCCGAGAGTCCAGGTCATCGTGCCCCACCGCGTCGTCCTTCCTTCCGCAGCCCACACCCTCTACGAGGTTACGGCGGGGGCCCTGCGGGCGACATGGCCCATCGGAGTCATTCCTTTGAACGCCACCTGGGCCCCATGGGGATCATTTCCCGAATCCGAGATCACAATTCAGCTAATGGTGCGTTGCCTCAAGTGTTAGAAGGCTATAGGCGGGGTTAGGGTGAAATAGCGGTATTAGTGGTTTAGGAGTGCATGTCATCGCGTTCAGGGATCAAGCGGTGGACGAGCGCGGCCGCTCCCGCGAACCCGCGCTCCGGCACCCGCGCCCCCGTCAGCCGCCCCCACGCCAGCCCGACGGCGTACGCGGCCCCCAGCACGGCCGCCGCTGCCGCCCGATCGGGCGGCTCGACACCGGATCCTGACACCCGCGCCTCCTCCCGCACGGACGCCGCTCTCCCCGGCCCCGGCACGCCATGAGCGCCCGTTCCAGGCGTGACGTGAGCGCCTGTTCCTGGCGCACTGTAAGTGCCCGTTCCTGGTACGGCGTGAGCGCCTGTTTCCGGTATGGCGTGGGCACCTGTTTCCGGTGCGCCAGAGGCGCCTGGCTGCCGTGCGCCGTGGGGGCCCGTTCTTGGCATGGCGTAAGCGCCTGTTCCCGGTACGGCATGGGCGCCCGTTTCCGGCATGGCGTGAGCGCCTGTCCGCGGGGCGGCGGAAGCGCCCGGCCCCGGCGCGCCCCGGTCGCCGGCCCCGGTCCACGAAGAGGGCACCGCGTAGGCGCCCGTCTCCGGTGGGTCGGAGCGCCACGGGTAGGGCGGGGGCGTCTGCGTGGGGAAGCCCTCCGGTTGGGTGGTCTCCGCCGCCGAGGTGCTCGTCAGCCCCGCCCTGGCGAGCTCGTCGTACGCCCGCCGCAACCGGTGGTCCAGGTACCCGGGAAGCAGCCCCCGCGAGTCGGACAGGTCCGCCAGGAAGGCGGCCGCCGCCCGGGCCGGCTCGGTGGTGAAGTCCAGCGCCTCGACCAGGTCGTACACGGTGTGGCGGAAGTGCGCCTCGGGGTCGGTCTCCACCAGCACCGCCCGGCCCAGCCGCTCAGGCAGCCGGTCGAGCCACGCCTGGCGTACCGTGTGGTCGTCGCGCAGGGCCGCGCGGTCGTCCAGGTGGGGCTGTCTGAGCGTGGGCTCCACCATCGTGAGCAGGGCCAGCGCGCGCGGCCTGAACCGGGGGTCCGACAGCAGGATCTGGGCCGTGTCGGCCATCATCGCGGCCAGCCGGAGCGCGGCGCGGGAGTGGCCGGCTCGCAGCCGCTCGGAGACGAGCGTGACGAGGTCGAGCAGCGGCGGCGCGGGCAGCCAGCGCACCCACTCGTCGCCCGGAAGCGGCCGGCGCAGATATTCGCCGAAGGCCGTGATGAGCCGCTCGTTGCCGTCGAAGGCGGGCGCGTACGCGCACCACATGATCGTCCCCCAGATCGCGGCGACCGTGCTCGGCACGTCTCTGGCGAAGATCTCGTCGAAGGCGCTCATGGGATAGTCGCGCTCGGAGCGGCGTTCCTCGCCCCGCAGCAGCAGCCGGATCCGATCGGTGAGCGCGTGGGGCACGTCGGGGCCGACGAACGCCTGGGTGGAGCCGGGCTCGGCGGCGAAGTCGGGCCCGCGCGGTATCACCCGGGCGGGCAGCACCGCGGCGGGGTGCCCCGCGTTGCGGGTGAGAGCGCCTCTGGGCGGCGGTGAGAGGTGCCAGCGGCCGTCGGCGGGGTCGTGCAGATACCAGCGCGCGTGCGCCCCGAACAGCCACCTGTCGCCCTCGGGCGTCACCAGGGCCCTGGCCGCGATCACCCGGGCGCGTACGGGCACGGGAAGCCCCTGCCATCGCGGGTCCGCGACCGTCGCGCGGACGTCCGCCTCGATGGCGGTGAACGCATTCCAGGGGCGCACGGCGGCCATCGTACTGGTCCGATCGGAATCGACAATGGGCTTTACACGGCACAATGTCCGCTATGAGGGCAACAATGGCTGGGGTTCTGGCGGTGGTGGGCGTGCTCGCGGGGTGCGGTACGACGACCTCGGCGCGGCCGACCCCCACCGGCCCGGGCGTCATGACCCTGAAGGACGCGTTACCACCCGCGCCCGGTGGAGAGGTGGGTTCGGCGTCGGACGAGTTCGCCGCCGCCAGCGGTCTGTCGGTCTGGAGCAAGCTGAGCGACACCGAAAAGGACCTCGATCGGATCGCCAAACTCGACGTGAACACGACCGCGAAGGGCTCGTTATACCTGGAGCCCAAGGTTTCCGCGTGGTTCGACGGCTTCCGTGGCCCGTTCGTCTACCAGGAACTCGCCGGGGACATCGTCATGCACGCGCGGCTCAAGGTCGAGGGCAAGAAGGGCGCCAAGCCCACGCGGAAGTTCTCGCTCGGTGGCTTGATGGCCAGGGTGCCCAATTCGTACGCGAAGGCGAACTGGATGTCGGTCACCACCGGCACGGCCGACGAGAGCGGCCGGCTGGAGATGACGTACACCAGGGACGGCAGTTCGGGGCCGCACGAGATCACGATCAAGAGTGGCTGGGTGGAGCTCGTCCTGGCCAGGGTCGGGCGCCTCGCGGTGGCCCTGTACAAGGAGGACGGCGGCGCCTGGAAGGTCGGCGGGCGCTGGCCGTCGGAGCTGCCCGAGGTGCTGCAGTGGGGCATGACCGCCTACACCGACTGGGACAGCTACGGCGCGCTCAAGAAGGACCCCACCAAGGGCAACGCCAAACAGGTCAAAGGCACGCCCGACCTCAAGCTGACCGTTGACTTCGTCCGGTTTCTCCGGCCCGAGCTGCCCGACTACGCGGACCCGCTCAACACCGCGTCGGTGCCGGACGACGTCCTGATCAAAGTGGTGACGCCGTCCGGTGCCTGAGCGCCTTGGCCATGTACTTGTCCGGCGTGCTCGCGAAGCTCGCCCGGTCGTCGTCGGTGAGCTCACGCACGATCTTCCCCGGCACTCCGGCGACCAGCACCCCGGCCGGGATCTTCTTGCCCGGCCCGATCAGGGCGCCGGCCGCGACCAGAGTGCCCGCGCCGACGTGGGCGCCACCGAGCACGATCGCGCCGATGCCGATCAGCGCTCCGGACTCCACATGGGCGCCGTGCACCATGGCCTTGTGGCCGAGACTGACCCGGTCCTCCAAGATCGCCGGCTCGCCGGGGTCAGAATGGAGGCAGCACAGATCCTGTACGTTGCACTCTTCGCCGATCTCTATTCGCTCGTCGTCTCCCCGGAGAACGGAGCCGTACCAGATGCTGGACGCCCGGCCCACCCGCACCCTGCCCACCACGACGGCGCCTGGCGCGATGTAAGCCTCGGGATGAATGTCCGGCTCTGCCCCGTTGTCCAATGCAGCGATGTACACCTGTCACATGGTAATTCCCGGCCCAGGTCTGGTGTTCCGGTTGCGGACGTGGGCAGATGGCAGGAAAGTCGATTCCTGACGTCTCGACGCCAGACCCTTACAAGCTGCCGGTTTCCCCCGCCTCACGCAAACCCTTAGGTAACCCCCATGACAAACCAGCACGAGAGCATTCCCGATCTGATGCAAGAGGACACCTTCGAAGTCGTGATGCGCGGCTACAACCGCCGTCAGGTACACGACTACATGATCCGTACCCGTAACCAAGTCCGAGATCTGGAAGAGCGGCTGGCGCGGGCGATCGACCAGGCCGAGCAGGGCCGGGTCGAGCTGGCGGAGGCCAGACGGCGCATGGTGGAGGCGCCGCAGAGCTACGAGGACCTCAGCCCCAGGCTGGCGCAGATTCTCCGGCTGGGGGAAGAGGAAGCCGCCGCCAAGAAGGAGGACGCCGAGGCCGAGGCCGTCAGCGTGCGTGACGCCGCCAAGTCGGAGGCCGACCGGCTGGTCACCTCCGCGCGTGAGACGGCGGACAACATGCTGACCTCCGCTCAGTCGGAGGCCGAGCGGCGCGTGGGCGAGGCGACGGGGGCCGCCGAGCGCATGCTGGCTCAGGCGGGCGCCGACGCCGAGGAGAAGCTGACCAGTGCGCGCACGGAGGCGGAGGACACCGTACGCGAGGCGCGGGCCGAGGCCGACAGCGCGCTCACCTCCGCCAAGCAGGAGGCCGAGCAGCTCCTGGAGTCCGCCGGCTCGGAGGCCGAGCGGACCCTCGCGAGCGCTCGCGCCGAGGCCGACTCGACGCTCGAGTCGGCGCGGCAGCGGGTCGAGTCGCTCGACGAGCACGCGGGCCGGCGCGTCGAATACCTGAGCAACACGCACACCGAGGTCGTACGGAGGCTGACCGAGATCAGCTCCGTGCTCGGCGACCTCATGCAGACCGAGAGCAAGGCGGGCCCGCTCGTCATCGAGGCGGCTCCCACGCCCGAGCCCGCCTCTCTGGAGCCCGCTCCGCAGGACACCGTCGCTCTGGACGCCATCGCCCAGGACACCGTTGTCCAGGAGGCTGTCGTCGAGGAGCCGGAGCACCTGCCGACTCCGCAGGACGACGTGCGGGTCATCGTCGAGGACAACCCGGCCGAGCGGACGGCGGAGGTCGCGCGCCCCGTCTCCGACGACACGGACGTCGACATCATCGGCCGTCTGTCGGACGTCCGCCGCTGATCCGCAGGCCGTCAACAGACAGGCCCAGATAAGCAGGTGAGGGCCCCGCCCGATGTGGCGGGGCCCTTTCGCGTCCCACGGGCGGAAGCCCCCGCCCCCGATCGGGTCGGGGACTTCCGCGATCGCGGCCCCTATGGGGGCCCGGTGCCGGAGCCGCCGAGACGCTGGACCCGGCACCGGGCTGCTCGCGAGCGTCTGCGGCCTACCGCTGGAACGGTCCGCCGCGACGCGATCACGGAGGCGCCGGACCGGCTCGCGGCTCGTGCTCGCCGGCCCTGCTCTCCTGGTCCCGGAGTTGCTCGCGCAGGCCCTCCGGGTCGTCGGCGTCGATGGTCATCGCACACCCGGCATCGCGCTGCGCCGCGCTGAGCGGGTGATGTCGCGTGGCCCACCAACGGCCGGCGTCGCTCCGCCAGATGGTCCATCGCGCGAACTCCCGGGCGATGTCGGCTAGATGCCGGTCAAAGGACATCTGATCATCCCTCCGGGACCCACGCGAGGTTCCATCTCCTTGAAGGGTCCGTCACATCTCTAGAGAAGGCAATGATCGCAAGGGACAGGTCAACCTATCGCTTGACATTTCTGCTTGACCTAAGCGTCGAAGTCGTACTGGAGTACGTACGCCGCCGAGTCAAGGACCATCTCGTTGAGCTCGACGGGCACCCCCGTCGAGGTGTAGGCGGTCCGGGTGATCACGATCACCGGAGTGCCGCCGGGCAGGTCGAGCAGCCCGGTCTCGCGCGGTCCCGGCATCCTGGCCCGTACCTCCTCGGTGAAGTGGGCGGGCGACAGGCCGAGATCGCGCAGCCTCGCGTACACGCCGCCCGGTCCCGTGTCGGGGGAGGTGATGGCGCTGCCCTCGACCAGGCGGGCGGGGAAGTAGGACGTGGCGAGCTGCACGGGCCGGGCGTCGACCGAGTAGCGGCGCCGCCGTACCCATACCTCGCCGCTGTCGAGGACGCCCGCGACCTCCTCGGCCGCCCGCTCGCGCGCCACCTCCACCTCGTCCACGGTGAAGGGGCGGCCACGGGTGTCGGCGTCCCAGATGGGGTGCCCCTGACCCCACTGCTCGCGGGAGAGCCGGCGTGAGCCGTGCCGTCGGATCGGTTTGAACAGTCGCACGTAGACCCCCGAGCCTCGCTTCGGTACCGCCAGCCCCTCGTTGATCAGTACGGCGAGCGCCTGCCTGGCGGTGGCGCGGGCGATCCCGTAGTCGGCCATGAGCGCGTTCTCGCCCGGTAGCCGATCCCCGTCGCGCAGTTCGCCGGACAGGATCCGGGAGCGGAGACCGTCGGCGATGCGTCGATAGATCGGAGAATCATGGGGAACCGGGACTTCAGACACGTTCGACCACCCTCTGTCACCAACCGGGTTTGGCGTCTCCAGAGAACTTGCCCCGTCTTGTCCACGATCGCACAGATACGGGGGATGGTCGCGAGCTTCTTTTGAGCGCATCATGCCTGTGTGCTGAAGTCGGCCGGGTTTCAGCAGGCCGTTATCGTGGAACGGTCCCAGCCGCTACTCGGCTCGCCCACCAGCGGCGAGTAATCAGCGCGGCGAGCACGGCGCCCGAGGTGTTGACTATCACGTCGTCGATCGACGAGAGACGGCCCAGCCGCAGGACGTACTGGAGCGCCTCCACGGTGACCGAGGCGGCGGCCGCGACGGCGGCGACGCGGGCCGTCGAGGCCAGCCGCGCGGTGCGTACGGGCAGCAGCGCGCCGAGCGCCGCGAAGACCAGCAGATTGCCCCCCACCTGCACCAACACGGTCTCCCAAGGCGCATTGACCACGTCGATGAGGTCGCTGAACGGCACGACGCTGACCCCGGCAGGACCCCCTGCCGGAGTGAGGATCATCCACACCCATGGCGCGGTGCCGACGGCGATGCCGACATCGGCCAGGGCGGTGCGGAGGGGTGCCGGATGGCCGGCTCGGGCGCGGTGACGGGCGAGGAGCAAGATTGCCAGCACGGCCAGCGGCAGCGCAAAAGTACCAGCAATAATGACGTTTCCCCATAAATCCCACGTCCGAGCCATCGGACCATGATGGCGGCCGTCCAGTGGTACGGGAAGCTGTCCCTCCGGACAGGTACCAACGGGGCGCCGCGCGGGTGGGCGATCCGGCTACGCGGGCGGCCCGGTGGATGCCCGGCCGCGCGGGCGGGCGGCTACGGGCGCGCGGGCAGGTGCTCGGCGAGGAAGTCGCGCGCGACCCGCCAGGCTCGCGCGGCGGGCTCCGGCTGGTGGAACATCGGCGACTCGCTGTTGTGGAAGGCGTGCCCGGCCTCCTCCTCGACGTGCATCAGCACGTTGTCCCGCCCCGCCGCGGCCTGCTCGACCGCGGCCACCTGGTCACGCGGGATGTACGGATCGCTGCCACCGAACACCAGCAGCAGCGGCGAGCCGATGCGCTCCATCAGCCCGGCCGCCTCGGGCACCGCCGAGCCGTAGAAGGCCAGCACGGCGCCGAGCTCGGTCTGGGTGGCCAGCAGGTACGCCAGCGACCCGCCCAGGCAGAACCCGAGCGCCCCGACCCCATCGGTCACCTCGGGCAGCTCGCCCAGGTGCGCCAGGGTGAGCGCGCAGTCGGCCACGGCCTGCGGGACGTCGAAACGGCCGGCCAGCTCGATCGAGGCGGCCGTGCCCTCGGGCGTGTGCTCGCCGACCCAGTTGGGCTGGAGCCGCCAGAACAGGTCGGGCGCGGCCACGACGTAGCCGAGCGCGGCCAGTTCTTCGGCCACCTTCACGATGTACGGCCCGACGCCGTAGATCTCCTGGATGAGCAGGATGCCGGGGCCCGGGCCGGTGTCGGGGAGCCAGACATGAACGTCGAAGGAGCCGTCGTGGGCCGCGATGCGGTCGATGCGCTTCTGCATGTAGTCCAGGATGGCGATCGGCGGCCGTCCGCGCATGGATGGCCGGCCGGTCGGCACAGAGCCGGCACAGATCGGGTACGTACGGCATGGCGCGTGAAGCCATCGGAAGAGACGATGTCAGGGACGTTCCCGGTCCACTCCCACCTACGACGATCACGATGAAGCTGGAGCAGCCTGATGCATGACGAATGGTCAGAGGCGGTAGACGCCCGCGTCCACGCCGCGGACCGGTTGGCCGAGGCCGTGCGCTTGGGCAAGCCGTGCGCTCCCGTCAGGGACATGATCAGCACCGCGGCCGAGGGCTACGCCGTACAGAAGATCCACACGCGGCGGGCGCTGGACGAGGGGCGGCGGCTGGTCGGCAAAAAGATCGGCCTCACCAACCCGCTGGTGCAGAAGAAGTTCGGAATCGACGAACCCGACTACGGCATGCTTTTCGCGGATATGTCGTACCTCGATGGGCTTCCTGTGCCGGTGGAGAGGTTCCTGCAGCCGCGCGCCGAGGCGGAGGTCGCGCTCGTGTTCGGCCACGACCTGATCGGCGGGCCTTTCACCGTGGCGGACGTGATCAGGGCGGTGGAGTTCGCGCTGCCCGCCATCGAGATCGCGGACTCGCGCATCGCCGACTGGGACATCACGATCGCCGACACGATCGCCGACAACGCCTCCGCGGGCGCGTTCGTGCTGGGCAGCACGCCTTCCTCGCTCATGGGCCTGGACCTGCGGCGGGCCGCGATGACGATGACACGGCGCGGCCAGGAGGTCTCGACCGGCTCGGGTGCCGCTTGCCTGGGCCATCCGCTCAACGCGGCCGTGTGGCTGGCGGGCCGGCTCGGCCGGACCGACTACCCGCTGCGGGCAGGAGACGTGGTCCTCACCGGCTCGCTCGGGCCCGTGGTGCCGATCGAGCCGGGCGACGACTTCGAGGCGCACATCGACGGTCTGGGGTCGGTGCGGGCGGTGTTCGCGCCATGAAGCCAGGTGGGGCGGGACCCACCCGCCGATCGTCGCGATGATCCCCATGCGCGGGCCGGTGCTCGGACTGGTGGTGGTGCTGATCGCCGCGGGCTGTGGTGTCTCGCCCGCGGCGGAGACGGAGCCGGATCCCACGCTCAGGGTCGGCGCGATCATCTCGCAGACCGGCGTCTACGCCACGCTCGGCGACGACATGGAGGCGGCCATGCACCTCTACCTGGAGGAGCACGGCGGCCGCCTGGGCGGCAGACCGGCCGAGCTGATCGTCGCCGACGACGCGGGCAACCCCGAGAAGGGGCAGCAGCAGGCCAGGTCGCTCATCGCACGCGAGCGGGTGAATGTGATCACCGGCCTGATCTCCTCGCCGGTCGCGGTGTCGGTGGTCAAGGAGGCTGTCGGCACGCCGGTGGTGATCGCGAACGCCGGCGCCGACGAACTGGGCGGGCCCGGCGTCTTCCGGGTGTCGTTCACCAACCACGAGCACGGCTACGCGGCGGGCAGGTACGCCGCCGAGCGGTACGGCAAGGCGGGGGTCGTGCTGATGGCCTCCGACTACTCGGGGGGCACCGAGACGCTCGACGGCTTCACCCAGGGGTACGGCGTCAAGCCGCTCAAACGCATCCTCACGCCGTACGGGAAGTCCGAGGACCTGGAGCCCTACCTCAAGCAGATCCCGCCGGACGCCAAGCTCCTGTACGCCTTCTACGCGGGCGGTGAGGCGGTCACGTTCGCCAAGGCCTTCAAGCAGCTCGGCTACGACACCAAGATCGAGCTGCTGACCTGCCAGAACCTCACCGACGAAGACGTGCTCGAAGCCATCGGGACCGACGCCGAGGGGATCACCAGCGTCGGCCTCTACTCACCGGCGCTCACCACCCCCGAGAACGCCGCGTTCGTCGCCGGGTGGAAGGCCAAGACGGGCCGGAACCCGTCGGCCGTGGCGCTGCAGAGCTGGGACGCCATGCAGCTCATCGACCGGGCGGCCGGGCTGGGCGGCGACCTGTCCGCGGCGCTCGGCCGGGTGGGCGACCTGGCCAGCCCGCGCGGCACGTTCCGGCTCGACCCCACGACGCACAACCCGGTACAGAACTGGTACGCCCGTAAGTATCAGAATGGCGTGAACGGGGTTATCGCCACGATTCCCCCAGAAAGGAAGTAGCCGCATGCTGGATCGCGACCACTGCCTCGCCCTGGACGCCGGGGATCCGCTGAGGGACTTCCGGGACGAGTTCGTGCTGCCCGAGGGCGTCGTCTACCTGGTGGGCAACTCGCTCGGCGCGCTGCCTCGCCGTACCGCCGAACGGGTGCGGCAGGCGGTCGAGGACGAGTGGGGCGGGCAGCTCGTCGGCGGGTGGAACCTGGCGGGATGGTACGAGCAGCCGCTGACCACGGGTGACCGGCTGGCCCCGCTCATCGGCGCGGGCCCCGGCCAGGTCGTGGTGGGCAACACCACGTCGATCGCCGTCTACCAGACGGTCGCGGCCGCGGCGCGGCTGCGGCCCGACCGGCGGGTGATCGTCTCCGACGTGCGCAACTTCCCCACCGACCACTACATGGTCCAGGGGCTGGCCGGGCTGCTGGGCGGCTACGAGGTCCGCGACTTCGCCGAGGGGCGCTTCGACGACGCGGCCGTGGTGCTGCTGTCCGAGGTCGACTACCGCACCGGCGCCCGCCACGACGTGCCGGCGGTGACCGCGCGGGTGCAGGCGGCGGGGGCGCTGATGGTCTGGGACGTGTGCCACAGCGTCGGCGCCATGGAGGTGGACGTCTCGATGGCCGACTTCGCGGTCGGCTGCACGTACAAGTACCTCAACGCGGGTCCCGGCGCGCCCGCGTTCCTCTACGTCAACCCGCGCCACCTGGCCGCCGCCGAGAACGTTCTGCCCGGCTGGCACGGCCACGCGGAGCCGTTCGCGTTCGAGCCCGGGTTCCGGCCGGCCGAGGGGATCAGGCGGTTCGCGGTCGGCACGCCGCACGTGCTGTCGTTCGCGGCGCTGGAGGCGGCGCTCGACGTGTGGGAGCGGGTGTCGATGCGCCAGGTCCGGGCCAAGAGCGTCGCGCTGACCTCGCTCTTCATCGACCTGGTCGGTGACGCCCTGGAGCTCGCCTCGCCGCTCGACGCCGCCGACCGGGGCAGCCAGGTGAGCCTCTACCACCCCGACGGCTACCCGGTGATGCGCGCGCTCATCGACCGCGGCGTGCACGGCGACTTCCGCGCGCCCGACATCCTCCGCTTCGGCTTCGCGCCGCTGTACACGCGGTTCGTGGACGTGCACGACGCCGCCGCCGTCCTGGCCGAGGTGCTGGAGAAGGAGCTCTGGCGGGAGGAGAAGTACGCCCGGCGGCTCGCGGTCACCTGAGCGACCGAGTGCCTCCCTCGCAGGAGGGAGACGGAAGATCGCCTGCAGCGGCGATCCGGGTGGGGCGCGTGATCGACAGGATTGAGGCAGTTGAACATCCCGCCTCTCACCTGGAGTTTTCCATGAAGCGCGCTTATGTCGCCGGTCTCGTCCTCGCCCTCTCGGTCGCCGCCACCGCCCAGGCCGCCACCGCCCAGGCCACGACGGCGCACGCCGTTGATGTCGAGGTGCCGCCGATCAACGCGGCCGCGCTGCGGAAGAGCATCGAGGGCCTGCCCGCCGCCGACGCCACCGCGGCGGACGTGCGGGTGAGCGGCTCGACGGGCTCGTGGCAGGGCGTGTCCGGCGTGACCGATCTGCGGACGAAGCGGCCCGCCAAGGCCGGGGCACGGTTCCGGGCGGGCAGCGTCACCAAGGCCTTCACCGTGTCGGTGGTGCTCCAGCTCGTCGCCGAGGGCAAGCTGTCACTCGACGGCACGGTCCAGGAGTACCTGCCCGGCCTGCTGCCGGCCGACTACCCGGCCGTCAAGGTCGGCCAGCTGCTCAACCACACCAGCGGGCTGCCCGCGCCCCAGGTGAGCGATGACTTCGCGGACATCTACGCCACCCGGTTCCAGAAGTGGACGCCCAAGGAGTACGTCGCCAAGGCGGTGGAGAACCCGATCGAGTTCACCCCCGGCACCCAGCAGCACTACCTCAACACCAACACGTTCGTCGCCGGCCTGCTCATCGAGAAGGTCACCGGGCGTTCCTACGAGCACGAGGTGACCAGCAGGATCCTGCGGCCCGTCGGCATGACCGACAGCTACCTGCCGGGCACCTCGGTCCGCATCCGCGGCCGGCACAACCAGGGCTACCAGACCGTCCCACAGGGCTTCCCCGACGCGGTCAAGTACGGCGAGGGCTACGTGGTGAACATGACCGAGGCGAGCGTCACCTCCACCTGGGCCTCGGGCGACCTCATCTCCACGACCGCCGACCTGGAGAAGTTCGTCAAGGCGCTCTTCGGCGGCAAGGTCGTGCCCGCCGCGCAGCTGGAGCCGATGTTCACGGTGCCGCCGGTGAAGGCGTACGGCGGTAAGGGCGATGCCGTCTACACCTCGGGCCTTGCCAGGATGGAGCTGCCCGGCGGCCTCGTGGCGTACGGCAAGACCGGCGCCCGGTGGGGCAGCGCGGCCGGCATCGGGGCCACCCGTGACCTGAGCCGCACGGTGGTCTACTCGGTCAACTCCACCGACGCCAAGAGCTCCGGCCAGAACCAGCGCACCCTCGCCATCGCCCTGGCCGCCTTCGCGAAGTGAACCCGGCTACGATCCGCCGTCCAGCAGCTTGATCGCCCGCTTCGGCGCGATCGCCCGGTAGCTCTCCTCCACCCAGTCGATCAGCACCTCGGTCTCGGGCAGCTCGGCCAGGAACGGCACCGTCACCCACCCGGCCTTGCCCAGCCCGTGGCTGGTGGGCGCGGCCCCTTCGACGGTCAGCGCGTGGCCGCGCGCCTCGGACAGCAGCTTCACGGAGAACGACGGGTCCCACTTCTCGGTCCGCTCCTCCATGCCGAGGAAGATGAACACCTTCTTGTTCACCTTGATGACCGTCTCGCCCCACGGGTGGTCCTCGTGGGACTCCGGCAGCCCGAGGGCGAACACCCGCAGTCGCTCTCGTACGTCGTGCCAGTCATCCATGCCTTCGGACGCTATCGAACGCGCCGGAACTCGGCCAGCTTGGCGTCGATCCGGTCCCTGATCAGGTCGCGGGCCTCCATGCGCGGCACCCCCGACATGAGCAGCCGGTCGTAGTCGGTGTCGAGGTGGCGGATGGAGGCCACCACGGCCAGCGTGATCGCGTTCTCGTCGAGCGCCCTGGCCGCCGCCGAGCGCCCGACCCGGCCGCTGCCGCGCTGGCCGGCGTGGGCGGCCACCTCCTGGGCCCGCTCGGCCGGGCAGCCGGGGAAGAGCCTGGTGATCTCGGCCGCCATCCGGGTCTGGTAGTCGACGTCCTGGTCCGCCCGGCGCTCCCGGTCGCGCTCGCGGCGGCGCAGCCGCACCTCCTCGTCGGCCAGGCACCGCTCCTCCGCCGCCGCCATCGCGTGCTCCTCGACCAGCAGCCCCTGGCGCTGGTAGACCTTGCGCCGCCGGTTGAACTGGACGACCACCGCCGACAGGCCGCTCTCCTGCTTCGCCCGGCGGCTGAGCGCCGCGTTGCCCGCCGGCAGGAAGACCAGGTGGTCCATGTCGGCGCAGGTCAGGCAGTGGGACACGTCCTCTTCCATGATCAGGTAAGGGCCGGTGTCGCCGCAGGTCGCGCACGTCCAGGCGTTGAGCGGGGCCACCACCACCAGGTCGGGTGCCTTGCTCTGCCGCTCGGTGAGCTGCCGCACCCGGGCCTCGCTGAGGTCGGGGGACAGCCAGTGGACGCGGAACGCCTCCTGCGCGTGGTCGGCGGTGAAGCGCAGCTCGCGGCGGTCGCGGCTGCCGGAGACGTAGGGGGTCTCCACCGGCCGCAGGCCCTTGGCGGTCGCCCAGTCCTTCAGCAGCGCGGCGGCCGTGAGCAGCCGGTCGTCGTCGACGGGCGCCAGCTCGGCCAGCGTGGCGGCGCGGCCCTGCCGCCAGGTGTCGACGTGCCGCGAGTGCACCCAGCGCAGGCCGGTCACCACGTCGATGAACGTCACGTACTTGCGGTTGGCCAGCGCGATCTCGGCGGCGTCCGCGACCCTGCGGGCCAGATTCGGCTTGCTCATCGCCCCAGTCTCTCGTGCCTTTGCCGGGAGATGACGCGGTCGGACGCATTCCTTGCGCCGGTCGCGGTAAGTAATCCGGCGGATCAGGATATTGGGGGAATCGTGCGCCTGCTCTGGCTCGCCGTGCTCGGGCTCCTCACCGCATGCGGCCTGACCGGACAGGACCGGCTGCCGGTCGTGACGGGCGCCTTCGGCGACCGGCCGGTCATCATGATCCCGGACGGCGAGCCGGATCGCGTGCCCCGGGTGACGGTGCTGTCGACGGGCAGCGGGCGGCGGACCATGCCGGGTGACGTGGTGCTGGCGGACGTCGAGGTCCGCGGGTGGTCGGGCAACCGGCCGTACGTGAGCACGTACGACACCCAGCGGCCGGCCAAGGTCGTCTTCGACGGCCGGCACGCGCCGGACTCCTGGCGCGAGGCGCTCATCGGCCGGTCGGCGGGCAGCCGCGTCATGCTCGTCGCCCCCGCGACCCAGGCATACGGCCCGGGGCTGCCGCTCGGCGGGGCCGGCCCGGCTCAGGCGGACGGCCCAGGACTGCCGCTGGACGGCGCTCGCCCGGCTCAGGCGGATGGCCCGGGGCCGCCGGTCGGCGGGGCTCGGCCGGCCGGGACGCTGGTGCTGGTCTTCGAC
This sequence comes from Nonomuraea guangzhouensis, assembly GCF_019396345.1. Lineage (GTDB taxonomy): Bacteria > Actinomycetota > Actinomycetes > Streptosporangiales > Streptosporangiaceae > Nonomuraea > Nonomuraea guangzhouensis. Next base: position 127,117 of record NZ_JAHKRM010000016.1, read on the forward strand.
GTCCTCGGCGGCTACCCGCCGGACGCCCGCGTCGTCGGGGGGCCTTCGCCGGACGTGCCCGCCGACCGTTCGCCCCACGTTCTCATCGGCGGCTCCGGCCCTCAGGTGCGGGCGGGCTCCAAGGTCATCGTCCAGTACGTCATGGCGGAGTGGCCGGGCCGCCGGGTCGTGGACTCGTCGTACCGTCGCGGCGGCCCCAGCGCCTTCACCCTCGGGCCACGGGCGGCGCCGCCCGGCTGGGTGGCGGGTCTGGCCGGCCAGCGCGTGGGCGCCCGGGTGGCCTTCCCCGCCGGGGTGGGCCGGTCCCTGCTGTACGTCGTCGACATCGTGGACGTGCTCTGACCAACAAAAAGCGGCCCTGACACCGGAGGGTGGTGTCAGGGCCGCGCACTTCAGCCGAGGGGGATCAGCCGCAGTGCTCGGGAGGGCTCGTGTAGGTGGACGAGCCGACGGAGCCGCCCCACGTGACGCACTTGTCCTCCGCGGCCGCCCTGATGGGACCCGCGTAGTAGGTGAAGCTGCCCGAGTCGGTGACCTTCGTCTTGCCGGCCACCTGGAGGAACGCGCTGGTCGCGCTGGCCTTGCCGAGCGACGTCTTCTTCAGCGTGGCGACGCAGTTGTTGGCGGTGGTGCTGTTGTAGAGCAGGTAGACCGTGCCAGCGGTGCCGAGGGCCTGCGAGTCGATCACCTTGTAGCCGTCGCCGCAGACCTTCTCGGCCGTGTACGGGTTGGTGCCGCCGCCACCACCGGTGCCGCCGGTGACATAGCTCATGTACTTGGTCCAGTTCCAGTGCGACCCGGGGTCGGTGTGGTCGGAGCCGGGCACCTCGACGTGGCCGATGATGTGGCTGCGGTCCTTCGGAATGCCGTACCGGTCGGCGATGTTCTTGGTCAGCGCCGCCGACGAGCGGTACATCTGGTCGGTGAACCACGAGGCGTCGTTGATGAAGCCCTCGTGCTCGATGCCGATCGAGCGGTGGTTGTAGGAGCTGACGCCCGCGTGGAAGGCGCGGTTCTTCTCACGCACCATCTGCGTGATCTGCCCGTCGGACGAGCGCACCACGTAGTGGGCCGACACCTTGGCCGCGGAGTTCTGGAACCACGAGATCGTGCCCGCGTACGAGCCCTGGGTCACGTGGATGATGATCCGGTCGATCTTCTCGTCGGTCGGCCGGTTGGACACGGCGTAGTTCGACGAGCTGGCGGCGGCCCACAGGGCGCCGGGGTAGTCGGTGGTCGCCGCGAGCGTGCGCGGGTCCGAGTTGTACTTGCCGCGGTCCGGCTCCACGACCTTCGCGGTGGACTTCACGCCCGCGGTGTTGACGCCGGCGGCCAGCACTTCGTAGACGGCGTCGGCGTAGACCCGCGCGGTGGTCTCGTTGGCCGCGCCACCGTAGGCGGCGACCGCCTCGTACCACTTGGCGGGGTCCTTGCGCTCGGTCGCGGTCAGGCCGAGCTTGTCGGCCTTGGCGCGCAGCACGGCGGCGCCGCCGAGCACGTTGGACGCGTCGTCGGTCTTGAGCTTCGCCGCCGTCAGGGAGGTGATCTTGGCCGCCTCCTCCAGGGTGTGCGAGGAGGGGTTGCTGACCAGGTGCATCACGCCGAAGCCGTTCATGGCGCTGGGCTGGCCGCCGTGGTCGTCGAGGTGCGTCTCGGCGTAGCCGAGCGCGACCAGCAGGTCACGCGGCACCTCGTAGGTGGAGGCGGCCTTGTCGAAGGCGGCAGGTAAGGGGGCGGCGGTCGCCTGCGCGGTGCCTACCAGCGCGGCCTGCTGGGCGCCCACGATGAGCACCCCGGCCAGCAAAAGCTTCTTCATCATCATGACCCGCAATGTTCGGAGGGACTGTTGTACACAATGGAGCCGGCCGCCGCGGCGGTCACCGGGGCCGCGTTCACAGAGAAGCTGTTCAAATGGGCATAGCTGGTGGCGTAGCGGCCACCAAGGTCGATCTTCACAAGGTTGCCGAAGCCCCTGGTTCGCCGCGGCGACGACGCCGTCCCGAGGCTGAACAACAGAGTGTCGCCCGCGACCGCGAGCCCACTGAGCTTCATGAGGTGAACCTTTCAGATGTGATCTGTGGGACCAGGGTGTGCATTCGGCGCACAAGAATCGTCCAGAACCGATACAAAAGGTGGTCAGGCCTCCAAAGAGGAGCTGATGCGGTCATGTCGGTCACCTTTCATGTACTTGGGCCGTTGGAAGTCCGATCGTCGGGACGGTCCGTCCGGATCTCCGGTAAGAAGCCGAAGATCCTGCTCGCCACGTTGTTGCTGGACACAGGCCGGATCGTCGGCGCCGACCAGCTGGTCGAGGTGCTCTGGCCCGATCGGCCGCCACGCTCCGCACAGGCGAACTTACGCACGTATGTCAGCTCGCTCCGGACGGACCTCGGTGCCGAGCACTTACGCGGCGACGGTTCCGGCTACGCCATTGACGTGCCCGACGGCGCGCTGGACCTGTTGACGTTCGAGGAACTGGTCGCGCAGGCCCGCTTCGCCGACGCGCTCGCCCTCTGGCGCGGCGCGCCGCTGGCCGACCTGCCGGGCAGCCCGTTCTGGGATCGCCGTCTCGAACCGCTCAACGAGGTGCGCTTACGCGCCGCCGAGGAGCTGATCGGCCAGCGGATCGAGTGCGGTGACCACGCCGGGGCGATCACCCAGTTACGCGGCCTGCTGGTGGAGCATCCCTACCGCGAAGACCTGTGGAGCCGCCTCGTCCTGGCGCTGAACCGGGCCGGTAGGAAGGCCGAGGCGCTGCGGGCCTACGCCACGATCCGGGCCCAGCTCGTCGACGAGCTCGGCGTGGAGCCGGGCGCCGACCTGCGCCGCGCCCACGAGTCGATCCTGGCCGACGAGGCCCCGCCGGCCGCGCCCCGGCAGCTCCCGCCGCACCTGCCCGACTTCACCGGCCGGGCCGACGAGCTGGCCCTGCTGGCCAAGCCGTTCTCCATCGCGGTCATCTCCGGCTCGCCGGGGGCGGGGAAGTCGGCGCTGGCCGTACACGCCGCCCACGCCCTGCGGGACGACTTCCCCGGCGGGCAGCTCTACCTCGATCTCGACGGCCGCGAGCCGGCCGACCTGCTGGCGGAGGCGCTGCGGGCGCTCGGCGTCGAGACGGCGCCGCCGACGATCCACGAGCGGTCGGCGTTGTTCCGGTCGATGCTCGCCAAGCAGCCGATGCTCGTGCTGCTCGACGACGCGCTCGACGCGGCCCAGATACGGCCGCTGCTGCCCGGGAACGAGAGCGCCGTCATCGTGACCAGCCGGCGCCGGATCACGGAGTTACCCGGCGCGGTCCAGATAGACCTCGGCGAGCTGTCCGCGCACGACGCGCTGACGCTGCTCGGCCGGATCATCGGTACGGACCGTGTCTCCCGCGAGCACGACGCGGCCCTGGCGATCGTGGAGGCGTGCGGACGTCTTCCGGTGGCCGTGCGGAGCGCCGGATCGCGGCTGGCCGGCCGGCCGGGCTGGTCGCTCGCGGTGCTCCGGGAGCGGCTGGAGGACGACCGGCTGAGCGAGCTGAAGGAAGTCCGGGTCTGCTTCGACCGCAGTTACCGCCACCTGCCCGACGAAGCCGCCCGTACGCTGGGCACTCTCGGCCTCCTCGGCGCCCTGGCCCAGCCCGGCTGGGTGGTCGACGCCGCACTCGGCAGGCACCGCGCCGACGACGTCACCGACCTGCTGGTGGACGTCAACCTGCTGGAGCTGGTCGGCACGGACCCCGTGGGCCAGCCGCGTTACCGGGTGCCGGAGCTGATCCGCCGCCACGCGCTCGAACGCGGCTCCGACCGTACCGGCCTGACCAGGGTGCTGGCCGCCTGGACCGCCACCACCGAGCACGCCATGGCCCGCCTGCCCACCACCGTCTTCAGCCTCACCGCCGCCAGGGCCCCGCGCTGGCGGCTGCCCGAGCAGACGCTCGACCGCCTGACCTCGGACCCGCTGGGGTGGTTCGAGGCCGAGCACGAGACGCTGGTCGGCGCCGTGAGCGTGGCGGCGGAGATGGGGCTGGCCGAGTCCGCCTGGGGACTGGCCGCCGCGATGGTGCCCTACTTGGACCTGCACTGCCATCTCGACACATGGGAGCGTACCCACACCGTCGCTCTCGGTGCTGCCCGCGCCTCGGGCGACACGTACGGCGAGGCCGCCATGCTGCGCGGCCTGGCCCAGGTCTCCCTCTACCAGGACCGCTATGAGGAGTCCATCGACGGCTTCACCCGATCCCGCCGGCTCTTCCACGACCTGGGCGATCTGCGGGCGGAGGCGACCTCGATCTGCGGGCTCGGCGCGGTGAGCCAGTTCCGGGGCAGGCACGCCCAGTCGCTCGGGCACTTCAAGCGCGCCCTGGCCATGTTCCTGGCGGCGGACGACCCGCACGGCGAGGCGTTCGCCAGGCAGGCCATCGGCCGGGTCTGCCTCAAGTCGGGCGACCTGGCCCTGGCGTCGGAATCGCTGGGCCAGGCCATGCAGCTGGCGCAGGAGCTCGGCGACGCCCACCGTGAGGGCTGCGTCTGCCTGCAGATGGGCAACCTGCACAAGGCCATGTCCTTCCACCGGCACGCGCTCGACATCTTCGAGTCGCTCGGGGACCGGCACTGCGGCGCGTACGCCCTCCAGAGCCTCGCTGGGCTGCAGGCGGCCCGCGGGGAGTGGGCGCCGGCCTCCGCCGGGCTGGAACGGTCGCTGGAGATCTTCCAGGCCCTCGGAGACCGGAGCGGGGCGGCGTCGAGCACGCAGATGCTCGGCGAGGTGCACCACTCGGCCGGGCGCACCGGGCTGGCCCTGGACTATCTCAACCACGCCAACGTGCTGCGGCGCAGCCTGCCGGCCTAAGAGCTTTTCCAGGCCAGGTCAGATCCGCGTGTCCAGGTCCGCGCGGATCACGGCGTACATCACGCCGTCATGCCACTCGCCCGCGCGGAAGCCGACTCCGCGCAGGACGCCCTCCCGGGTGAACCCGGCCTTCTCCAGCGCCCGCTGCTCGCCCATGTTGCTGACCTCGGTGGTCGCCTGGACCCGGTTGACCGGCGAATGGTCGAACAGGTAGCGCACCAGGAGCCGCTGGGCCCGCGTGCCGTGGCCCTTGCCGCGGAACTCGGGCGCCACGATGATCCCCATCTCCCAGCAGTAGGCGACCCTGGAGGTCACCTGCTTGCTCCAGGACATGAACCCCACACGGTCGTCGCCATCGGCGATCAGCAGCAGGCCCCCGTCGTCGTGGAGCATCCCGTTCTCCTCCCACCGCCTGCGGATGCGGTGGGGGTCCTGCCAGCCGTACCACTGATGGAGGCCCGTGCTCTCCGGATCGTTGATCAGCCGGTTGAGAAAGGGAAGATCGTCCTCAGCCGCGGAACGAAGCCTGATCGTCATGATCCAGACACTATGCGACGGACAAATCGCTTGAGGCGTGATCGCTGCGGCACTTCAGACAGTGCCTCGAGCGACTCCGCCGCGGTCGGGCGCTTGGCGGGAGAGTGGTCGAGCATCCGGCGCACCACGTCGGGAACGGCCGGACCCTGGGTGTCGGCGCTGGTCGGCAGCTCGCCGGTGAGCAACTGGTAGGCGATCACCCCGGCCGCGTAGACGTCGGAGGCGGCCGTCATCCGGTCGGGCCGCTCATGGCACTCGGGGGCCACGTAGTGGGCGTCGAGCACGTTGCCCAGCTCGTGGGCGACCGTGTAGTTGCGCGCTCCGGGCTTGGCGTAGTCGAACCCGGTCAGCACCGCGTGCCCGTCGGTCACCAGCACGCACGCCGGGCTCAGCGCCCGGTGGATGACGCCGTTGGCGTGCGCGTGGGCCAGTCCGCGCAGCAGGTCCTGGATCACGCCGAGCCGTACGCCGGTGCCCAGGCGCCGGTGCAGCGCCTCGCCGTGCACGTCGTCGAGCACCAGCACGAACCGGCTCTCGTCGTCGATGGCGAAGAAGTCGCGTGAGCGCACCACGCACGGGTGCGGCGGGATGCGGGCCAGCGACTGGTAGGCGTTGGCGATCCGCTGCCGCTCGGCCACCCGCGACGCCTGGTCGGCCAGCGGGTCGGCCTGGTAGACCCGGAGCAGCACGGTCTCGCTGCCCGGCAGCGTGACGTTGAAGGCCCGGTATTCGGTCACCTTCGCGTCGCCGCCGAGCTGCTCCTCGACCTCCCAGTTGCCGAACCTGGGCGGCGCGGTGCTCCGGCGTACGGTCTGGTTGAGCGCGTCGAGTATCGCGGTGAGATACGGCTTGATGCGGGGGCTGCACCCGCGCCGGACCCGCGAGACGTCGCTCAGCGTGGCGAGCAGCCCGTCCAGGGTGGTGACGTTGACCGCGTCGCGCCCGGCCGGGTCGACCAGCTCGGCGTCGGGCGAGGTGAGGACGACGAGGCTGTCGACGTAGACGCGCTCCAGCTGCGTGTTCTTGGAGACCAGCAGCCCCTTCAGCGCCTTCGCGATGCCCCGCAGCTTCGTCGCGGGAGAGCCGTACGCCTCCCTGCGCGGCGGGAACCAGCGGGTGCCCGACACCTCGATCCGGCCGCGGGTGCCCTTGACGTCGACGACGACCAGCGAATGGCCGGTCAGGACGAGCAGATCCACCTCGAAGACGTCGTCGCCGCGTGGCAGCTCGACGTTGTGCAGCAACAGCCAGTCGGCGGGCGCGTGGTCGCGCAGGTAGGAGATCACCCGACGCTCGGCGTCGTTGACCGGATGCCCGCCGCCGACGATCTCTGCCATGGGCCAATCCTCCCACGTTGACGCGTTGACAACCGCGCGGACGGCCTTCCGGCTCAGCGGGCCGTGGCCAGGATGACGCCGGAGCCGTGCGCCGGCTCGACCGCGACCGGTACGGCGAGCAGCCGGCCGTCCTCCGGCAGATCAGCATTCACGATCGTCTTTCTACCGCATCCGCCCGCGCGATTCGCGGACGGAACCCAAGCCCGGGGTGATCCTTGCTCAACCGGCGCATTCGATCTGCCAATCATTCTCGATGCCCGGATAAATGAAACTCAGTTGACCGTGTACGGCACACGCATATATGCCGTTCACCGGCAGGTGGCCGTGGAAAGCCGAATGCCAAGAAAATCAGATGCCCCCTTGACCCCGGCCAGGCGTTCTTGGGTTGCGATATCGACGGACTGCCACGATGGTTATTGGCGGCACCTCACAGCCCTGCACAACGACTAAGGCGCCGGGAATTCCGCGCCCATCAAACGGAGGAAAACAAACATGATCCGTCGTATTCTCGCCGGTGCAGCCATCGCGAGCGTCGCTTTCGGCTTCTGCGTCTCCGCGGCTTCGGCCGACGTCGACCCCACCCCCGGCAACAGCGGCCAGTCCGTCATGAGCCAGGCCACCCTCCTCGACAACATCACCGCGCTGAACGACTCGGCCAAGTACACGAACATCCCGGCCACCGCGAACATCCCCGCCACCGCGAACGTCGGCGACGTCAACCTCAACCTGCTGAACAACCACTGACGCCTGTGCGATCCGCATGAACCATCTCCGTGGACGCTCGCGAGGCCACGGAATCCGCTCGGGTGCGCACCGAGCCGGAACGCCGAGCGGCCCGGGTCGCGATCACGACCCGGGCCGCGAGGTGCTCACTTCACACCTTCGCCCACTCTTGGGGATAAAACGCCTTTTAGCCGTACGAGGCAAAAGGCGCTTGATCAATCGGCGGCGACAATTCGCGACGCGATCAATGCGCGCCCTCTTGGCAGCGCCTTTCCCGCTGATTATCGCGTGAACAAGTCGATCAAACTCCCGATGCGTACCCCGGCTTCAGCGGGGTGCCGGAACCACTCGTCGGCCTCGATGCTGTAATGATTACGCCGGCCCACCCGGACACGGGTGAGATAGCCGGCCGCTTCCAGATCGGCGACGATGCCCTGGGCCGTCCGCTCGGTGATCCCCGCGGTGACGGCCACGTCCCGCAGTCGCCGGCGCGGATCTCTGGCCAGCTCCAGCAGCACCCGCGCGTGGTTGGTGAGGAACGTCCAGCGGGCGGCGGGGGCGGACTCGGCATCGGGACGGTTCATGACTTCACTGTAATACGCCTATTTTTTCGTGAATATCAGATGATGAAACATATTTCGTGTAATGTGAGACCGGGTTCCTGACACATTCGGTGACGGTCATAGCAACCCCCAAGCGTGAGGTCTGATTGGGGGTGCGATGACAGCGAACGGCGAGACGGCCGACACGACGGAGCGCCTGCTGTACGAGGACGGCCAGCTGCGGGTCTTCCTGCGGGCCAGATGCGAGGTGCCGGCGTTGGCGCTCCGCGGCGAGATCGACATCACCAACAGCTGGGCCCTCGCCCAGACTCTGGCCAAGGCCCGCGAGAGCGGCGGCACGCACATCGTCGTCGACACGAGCGAGCTCACCTTCATCGACCTGTCGGGCCTGCGCGTGCTGGCCCTGCCCGCGCTCGACCCCGGCGAGCGGTGGATCCACCTGCGCAATCTCACGCCCTTCCAGCAGCGGCTCCTGAGCCTGCTGGGCTGGTACTGACGCCGGTCAGACGATCATCGCCGCCGAGGTCCCCAGGCCCCTCGGCCCGCCCAGCCGCCACTCGGGCAGCCGGTGGTGGCGGCGCACCGACGCCTCGTCGTAGCGGTGGCAGCCGCGATGCCAGGCGAGCATGCCCGACATCCAGTCGCGCAGCTCCGCCACGTAGCCGTCCAGGGCCGCGCGCGCCTCGTCCCCCAGGTCGTGGTCGTCGTACATGACCGGGAACTCGTGCGCGAAGACGTGCTCGAACTCCTTCATCCGGGACGTCATCAGGTCGGTGACGATGTCGAGGGCCGCCGGGTAGTCACAGCCGAAGAAGTTCTGCACGACCAGCAGGCAGTTGTGCACCTCGCCCTCGAACTCGATCTCCTTCTGGTAGGAGAAGACGTCGTTGAGCAGGGTGCAGTAGTCGGTGGCCGCGTGCTCCAGCGAGATCATCGGCCCGGCCCGGTAGACCTCCTCCGGGACCGTCTCCTCGCGGGCCAGGCGGCACAGGCTCATCGTGAGATCGGAGCCGAAGGTCAGCCGCCGCATCTCGATGTAGTCGACGGGGTCGGGCACGTGGTTCAGCAGGTGGTTGTCCAGCTCCCAGAGCCAGGACGCGAACATGTCCTCGATGGCCACGCGGAGCTTGCGGCGCGCGGTCATGCCGATCGGCCCCGTCGTACGGGTCCAGAGATCGGACAGGCCCCGCTCCAGGGCGCTCACCGGCGTCGGCGGGGCCGAGTTGTCGAGCGGCATGAACGCGCAGAGCCGGTCGACGGTGGCCCGGGCGGCGGCCAGGTTGCGGGTCCTGCCGAAGACGACGGGGAAGTAGTCGTCGCCGTAAGTCCCCCAGCCCACCCAGGCCGAGGCCAGATCCAACTCCTCCGGTGTGGCGTCGGGGTAGAGCCCGGAGGCGCACAGCGCCAGGTCGTAGTCGACGATCTTCTTCTCGTCCCAGACTGCCGAGCCGGTGACGCCCGGTTGCGCGTCGAGCATCCCCATCTCGTGCGCCCAGACGACCAGGTTCCGGCGGGCGGCCCCCAGGTGCGGCGAGCTCCTGACCGCGAAGGGCATGTAGAGGTCGGGGATCCGCGACGGGCCGACCGGCGTGCCGGGCACGTGCGTGTAGTTGCGGATCCGCTTCGCGCCCAGCAGGTCGATGATCGACGTCGTGCCCAGCGGCCGGCGGGTCGCGCGGTCGTTCATGTAGCGGCTGGAGCGCAGGTGCCAGTCGTGGCCGCCCGCCTGCCAGTCCTGCAGCCCCTTGACGTAGGCCAGCACGCCCGCGCAGGAGAGCGGATCCAGACCCTGCTCGACGAAGAGCGGGCCGAGCTCGGTGAACACGGTGTGCTCGAACTGCTGCAGCCGCGAGGTGAGCAGGTCGTTGACGGTGTCGGCGGCCTCCTGCGTGCTGCAGCCGAGGAACTTCTCCAGCACCAGCACGCAGTTGCTGAGCTCGCCCTCGTCCTGGATCTCCCGCTGGTAGGAGAACAGGTCGTTACGCAGGTGCACCCCGTCGGCGAAGGTGTCGCGCAGCACCCGCATCGGCCGGGAACCGGCGATGCGGGCCGGGACCTCGGCCCCCACGGCGTGCTCGACCAGCCCGGCCGACCACGGCGCCCCGCCGACCTTGCGCCGCATCTCGATGTACTCGATGGGATTGGGCACCCGGCCCGCGTTGATGTTGGACAGCTCCCAGAGCGACTCGTTCAGCAGGTTCCTGGTGCTCTCGGCGAAGCGCGCCCGCCAGTCGAGCGACCTGGCGGGGACCGTACGGGCCCACAGGTCGGCCAGCCCCGCCTCGACCGGGTTGGTCGGCTCCGGCATCGCGCACGACAGGTCCATCGGCATGAAGGCGGGCAGCCGGTCCAGGTACTGTTTGCCGCCCGCGCGGTCGTGGCCGCGCTTGAAGATCTCCAGGAAGTGGTCGTCGAAGAAGAAGACCCAGACGTACCAGTCGGTGATCAGCGAGAGCGTGGGGCCGTCGCAGTCGGGATGGGTGTAGCCGCACAGCAGCGCGTAGTCGTGGGCGTCGAGGTCGGCCTGCTCCCAGACGCCCGAGCCCTCCAGCATGCCCATGCCGCGCGCCCACTGCCTGGAGTGCGCGCGGGCCTCCTCGACGTGCGGGTTGAGCCGGGCCGGATAAGGCACATAGAAGTCCGGCAACTCGAACGGCTGTGCCACGGATCGGCTCATGAGCCCATCACCTCGGCGTTCTCGAGCAGGCCGAGCGCGTCGGGCACCAGGACCGCGGCCGAGTAGTAGGCGCTGACCAGGTAGGACATGATCCCCTTCTCATCGATGCCGGACAGACGGACGTTGAGCCCCGGCTGGTACTCGTCCGGGATGCCGGTCTGGTGCAGGCCGATGACGCCGGAGTCCTCCTCACCGGTCCTGAACGCGAAGATCGAGCTGGTGCCCTGCCGGCTGATCGGGATCTTGTCGCAGGGCAGGATCGGCACGCCACGCCAGGCCGTCAGCCTGCTGCCGTCGAGCTGGACGGTGTCCGGGTAGACGCCTCTCGCGGTGCACTGCCGGCCGAAGGCGGCGATGGCGCGGGGATGGGCCAGGTAATAACGGGTCTTCTTCCGGCGGCTGAGCAGTTCGTCGAGATCGTCGGGGGTAGGCGGGCCGCCGCGCGTGGAGACCCGCTGCCGGGGATCGACGTTGTGCAGCAGCCCGAAGTCCCGGTTGGTGATCAGCTCGTGTTCCTGGCGTTCGCGTAGTGCCTCGACGGTCAGCCGGAGCTGCTGGTCGAGCTGGTTCATCGGCTGGTTGTACAGGTCGGAGACCCTGCTGTGCACGCGCAGGACGGTCTGGGCCACGCTCAGTTCGTACTCGCGCGGGCTGAGCTCGTAGTCGACGAACGTGCCAGGGAGCACCGGCTCGCCACGGTGCCCGGCGGCCAGCTCGATCGCGGCCTCGCCGTGCTTGTTCTGCGGCCGAGCCCGCCGGTGCAGATAGGACTCGACCTGCGTACGGAAGGCCGGCGAGAATTCCATGACGGTGCGGAAAGCCGCTCTGGGCAGGACCAGCACCGTGCAGGCGGTGCCGGCCCTGAGCGTGTACGCCCACCGGTCCTCCGGTCCGGGGAGGTCGTTGCCCGTGTGGTCGCCGTCGGCCAGCGTCTCCCGCACGACGCCGGTGCCGTACGGGCCGGTCTGGACCTTGTCTGCCTTGCCGTGCGCGATGAGCAGGAGGTCGGCCACCGGGCGGCCCTCCTCCACGATCGTCTCGCCCCGTGTGTACTCCCGCTGCTCGAACAGCCCCGCCAGCCGGGCGAGCAGCGGGTCGTCGGCGAAACCCTGCAGAAACGGCAACTCCGTCAGGCTTGGCGGAAACACCTGAAACGTCGCACCCGCGCTGATGAAGCTGACCTGGCCGCCGCCGATCTGGTAGGTGAGCCGGCGGTTCACCCGGTAGGTGCCGGCGGCGGTCTGTACCCACGGAAGCGCCCGCAGCAGCCACCGTGAAGAGATCTCCCGCATCTGCGGAGCAGTCTTGGTCGTGGTGGCGAGCCGGCGTGCCGCCTCCGTGCCCAGGCTCTGCCTTGAGTCCCGCTGGTCCAATTCCGTCAACCGAAACACCGCCGTTCATGGGGCCGGGCGAACCGATCCGCTCTCAGCTGCCGAGCGCGACGTCTTCGAGGATGCCGAGCGCGTCAGGCACCAGCACGGCCGCGGAATAGTAGGCGCTGACCAGGTAGGAAATGACGGCTTGCTCATTGATGCTCATGAAACGCACCGACAGGCTGGGCTGGTACTCGTCCGGGATGCCGGTCTGGTGCAGGCCGACGACGCCCTGGTTCGCCTGCCCGGTGCGCATGAGCAGGATGGAGGTCGTCCGGGTGCCGGTGATCGGGATCTTGTTGCACGGGAAGATCGGCACGCCGCGCCAGGCCGGGACGCGGTGCCCGTTCACCTCGCTGGCCTGCGGATAGATGCCACGCTTGCTGCACTCCCTGCCGATGGCCGCGATGGCCTGCGGGTGCGCCAGGAAGAAGGCGGGCTCCTTCCAGACGGTGGCCAGCAGGTCGTCGAGATCGTCGGGTGTGGGCGCGCCGTCACGGGTGCGGATGCGCTGGCTGAGGTCGGCGTTGTGCAGCAGCCCGAACTCACGGCTGTTGACCAGCTCGTGTTCCTGGCGTTCGCGTAGTGCCTCGACGGTCAGCCGGAGCTGCTGGTCGAGCTGGTTCATCGGCTGGTTGTACAGGTCGGAGACCCTGCTGTGCACGCGCAGGATCGTCTGGGCCACGCTCAGTTCGTACTCGCGCGGGCTGAGCTCGTAGTCGACGAACGTGCCGGGGAGCACCGGCTCGCCGCAGTGCCCGGCGGCCAGCTCGATCTCGGCCTCGCCGTAGTCGTTCTGGGCCTGTCCTTCAGCGGTCCGAGAGCTCTGCAGGTGGGCGCGTAGCGCGGGGGACCGGTCGAGGACCGTCTGCAGGTCCCGCTGTGACAGCGTGAGCACGGTGCAGGCGGTCTTGGCCTTCGCGGTGAACTTCCACTGGCCCGGCTCGCCCAGCAGCTCCTCGCCGAAATGGTCGCCGTCGGCCAGCACACCGAGTGCCTGGTCGTCGTCGTACGCGCCATGGCCGATCTTGACCACCCGGCCATGGGCGATCAGGATCAGCTGGTCGAGCGGGGTGCCCTCGCGGACGATCTCCTCGCCGGCCTCGCACTCGCGCTGGCTGAACCGGTCGGCGAGAGCCTGGAGAACCTCGCTGTCGTCGAAGCCGTGCAACTGGTGCAGCTCGGTGAGCTCCGCGGCGATGACATGGACGTCCGCGCCGCTGGTGGTGAACGTGATGCGACCGTCTCCCAGCGTGTACGTCAGCCGGCGGTTGACACGGAAGACGCCACCGGAGGTCTGCACCCAGGGCAACAGCTTGAGCAGCCAGCGGGAGGTGATCTCCTGCATCTGCGGGGCGGTCTTCGTGGTCGTCGCCAGGTTCTTGGCGGCATCGGTGCTGAGGCTGAGCTGCTGGCCGTTGGCCTCGGTCGACTCGGTCGTTTCGGTCATGGTGCACCACCAATCTTCAGGGGTTTGCTAGCCGGGGTGTCGAGCGGCTCGGAGTTCGTGCGGAAGGGAGAACGTGAGGGTCTCTTCGGTCAGCGTCACCGGCTCCACGTCGGCGTAGCCGCGGGTGGCGAGCCAGTCCAGCAGCTCGGTGACCAGCCCTTCCGGGACTGACGCGCCCGAGGTGACGCCGACGGTCTCGACGCCGTCGAGCCACCGCTCGTCGGCGTCACCGGACCGGTCGACCAGGTGGGCCGCCCGCGCGCCCGCGCTCACGGCCACCTCGACGAGGCGCCGCGAGTTGGAGGAGTTGGCGGAGCCGACGACGATGACCAGGTCGCACTTGGCGGCGATCCTGGTGATCGCCTCCTGGCGGTTCTGGCTGGCATAACAGATGTCGTCGCTCGGCGGGTCGATGAGCTGGGGAAAGCGCTCGCGCAGCCGGGCGACGGCCTCCATGGTCTCCTCGACCGCCAGCGTGGTCTGCGACAGCCAGCTCATCCTGGCCGAGCCGCCGATCGTCAGCTCGTCGAGCCGGGCCGGGTCGACCACGTGGATGTGGTCGGGCGCCTCGCCGACGGTGCCCTCCACCTCCTCGTGCTCGGCGTGGCCGATGAGCACGATCTCGTAACCCGTACCGGCCAGCCGTGCGGCCTCCTTGTGCACCTTGGTGACCAGCGGGCAGGTCGCGTCGATCGTGCGCAGACCGCGACGGTCCGCCTCTCCTTTGACCGCGGGCGAGACGCCGTGCGCGGAGAAGACGACCAGCGCGCCCTCCGGGACCTCGTCGAGCTCGTCGACGAAGATCGCGCCGCGGCTGGTGAGGTCGTCGACCACGTGGGTGTTGTGCACGATCTGTTTGCGCACGTAGACGGGCCGGCCATAGCGTTTGAGCGCCTCCTCGACGGTGAGGATGGCACGTTCCACGCCCGCGCAATAGCCGCGCGGAGCCGCCAGAAGTACTCGTCCCATGATCTTCGCCCCTACCGGTCCCGGTGCGCGAGCTGGTCGGCCAGTACGGTCAGCGCCTCGCGCGCCTCGGAAGTGATCGGTGCCGAGTCGAGCGCCTTGGCGGCCTCGCGCACCCGCTGGTCGATCATGTCCTCGACCTCGGTCAGCGCGCCGGTGGCGAGCAGGATCTCGCGCAGCTCGTCCGCCTGCTCCTCGGTCAGCTCCTGGTTGCCGTGCCAACTGCGCAGGTACGCGAGCTGCGCGGGTGTCGCCCGGTGCACGGCATGCGCGAACAGGACCGTGTGCTTGCCCTCACGCAGGTCGTCGAGGGCCGACTTGCCGGTGTCGGAGGAGGAACCGAACGTGCCGAGCACGTCGTCGCGGAGCTGGAACGCCTCGCCGAGCGGCAGGCCGAAGCTCGAGTAGGCGTCGAGCAGTGCGGGACCCGCCCCGGCCAGGGCCCCGCCGATCTGCAAGGGACGCTCGACGGTGTACTTGGCCGTCTTGTAGCGGATCACCGTCAGCGCCGCCGAGACCGTGGCCCCCGCGCGGATCTGGCCGAGGATGTCCAGGTATTGGCCGCTGATGACCTCGGTCCGCATGGCGTCGAACACGTGGTGGGCGCCGTGCAGCCGGTCCGGCTCCACGCCGCACGATGACAGTAACGCGTCGGACCAGGCCAGGCTGAGCGCGCCGAGCAGGATCCCGCCGGCCTGGCCGAACGCCTCGGCACCCGGCCCCTCGTGCAGGTCGGCCAGGCTGCGGTGGATCGTGGAGCGGCCCCGGCGCAGGTCGCTGCCGTCCATGATGTCGTCGTGGATGAGCAGCCCGGCGTGGCAGAGCTCGAGCGCCGCCGCCGCGCTGATGATCTCCTCACAGTCGTCGCCGCCGGCGCCCCGCCAGCCCCAGTAGCACAGCTGCGGGCGGATCCGTTTGCCGCCGCTGAGGATGAAGCTCGTCAGCAACTCATAGGCCGCCACCACGTCGGGATCGGAGATGGGCGCGCGCCAGTCGTCCAGGAATCCATTGAGCCGTCTGTCGATGCGAGGTCCCACGGGGTCTTGCTGCCATCCGCCGACCACCATGCTGCTGGGCTCCTTCGGTAGAGCGTTCGCTACCAACAGTTAGTCATCGAATACGTAGGGTGTAAAGGGTCTTTTTGCTGGCTCTCCCCAACCGGATTTGACGGTGTAATGCCCGGCGGAGCGGGCAGAGCGAAGAGTTGTCATGGGTCCAGAAGCGCGGCCCGCGTGTTGACGTGGTCAACCCCGCGAAGACGAGGAGCTTGTGATGCGCACCCTGCTGGCCCAGTCCTTCACCCTCGATGAGGTGACCGCGCTACGAGGTTCCGTGGCGGAGCAGGCGGCTGACTGCGGACTGAGCGGCGCGCGGCTGGAGGACTACATCCTCGCCGTACACGAGAGCCTCATCAACGCCGTGGAGCACGGTGGCGGGCGCGGCTACTTCACGTTGTGGACGAGCGACCGGATGCTCCGCTCGGAGACCTGCGACCAGGGCCCCGGCATCCCCGACGAGTACGTCGACGTGTGGCGGCGACCCTCCGACGTCGCCTACGCCGGCCGGGGCATCTACCTCATCCGCACCCTGTGCGACGGCGCCAGCTTCCACACCGGCCCAACGGGCACCACGGTCCAGCTCACCATGTGGCTGCCGGGACCGGCCCACCGGGCGCCGCAGCGTGCGCCGCTGAGACGTATCAGAGTGAAGGCCGCGAGCACGAGGGATCGGCACAACGGTTTCCGGGCGTGACTATTTATCGGAAGTCAACCGAATTTCAACCATGACCCAGCATGGTCATGCATCGTGGCTACGCAACAACTCTCTCAAGAGTCAACCGATATCCCGGCACTCCCTCCGGTGCCAGAGCTGGAGCCGGACCCGTCCGGCAGTGTCGTGAGCATGCTGGAGCGCATCGGCTCCGTGGTCGTCCCCGTGGGTGTCGGGCTCTACGCGATGCTTTACCTGGGCATCCAGCAGATGTACTGGGTCTTCGACATCAATCCCGAACAGGCGGGCATCGACCAGTCCGTCCTGCTCGGGCGGCTCATGGGCACGCTGATCCTGCTGCTGCTCATCCTGCTGCCCGTGATCTGCATCCTGGTGGCGGTGGGCTGGCTGCTCGACAAGGTGACGCGCGGCGCGGTGAACCGGGTCGTCCAGGGCGTCAGGCAACGGCCGTGGATCGCGGCGGTCATCGCCGCCGCCTGGTCCGGGGTGACCTATCTGGGCACCACCTACCTGTTCACGCTGGAGATCTCGCCGCTTTACGTGCTGGGGGCCCTGGTGTTCGGGATCCTGGCGTTCGTGGTGCCGTTCCGGCTGCTGCGCCGCAAGCCGGTCGGGCGGGCCGGGATGAAGGTGCTCGTGGGCGCGCTCACCGGCATCGGGCTGGGCATGGGGCTCGTCGTCGGGCTCGTCCTTGGCGCGGGGGACGTGCGGAACACCGGGCAGGCCAACGACCTGCTGAACCTGGTGGGGTTCCAGGATCAGTGGGTGGTGGTGAAGGACGGTGACGACAAGCCGTTGTACGACGGGCGCGACATCATGCTGCTCGGCGAGAGCGACGGCGTCTACGTCTTCTACGACTGCGACAACATGACGACGTTCCGGCGGCCGGCGGAGTCGACGAACCTCGGGGAGATCCGTCTCGATCCCGAGCGGGAGCCGGGCTACACCTGCGGGAGCCTGGTCAAGGACGAGGAGGCCAAACCGAAGTCGGGCTGATCGGCCGGTTCGCCCTCAGGCCGCGCCGGGCCCGCCGTTGCCCGTGAGAGGGCGGCGGTGCGGAGGCTCCGGCGGGGTCAGCGCGGCGGTGAGCGCGTCCTGGAGTGTGGGGTACACCGGTAAGTGCTCACCGATCCGGGTGATCTCGACGAGCCTGGCCGGCATGGACTGCAGTGCCGCCAGGCGGACGCTGCCGCCGTGCTGCCGGGAGTAGGTGTAGGTGCTGAGCAGCAACCGGAGCCCCGCGCTGTCCATGAACTGCACTTCCGCGAAGTCGAACACGAGGTGGTCGCCGGGCCGCTGGCGGCACTCCCGGATGAATTCGTCGAGCCTGCTCTGGTTGGTGGCGTCCAGCTCGCCGCCGACGGCGATCACCGTCACACCGGGCAGATGCTGGCAGGCGTACGTCAGCCAGGACATAAGGCGTTCCGTCGGCGAGGTAAGGCTGCGATCAGCCGCGGCTGCAAGAGAGGATAGCTCGCCATGCCTGCACGATAGTCGTTTCGTGGCGGGATATCGCTGTGCAACGGATCGAACCCTTCCCTTTTTCCGAACGGCGATTTTAGCTATTTATCCGTTCAAAGTGGTGTCCAAGGCGACCCCAAACCTCGCGTAGAAAGCGTGGTTTGTAGAGATGCGGGGTATTTGTCCACTTTGAACCCGGTCGGCACGCCGACCGGGCGGCGGACGAGACTCGGGGGGATCGCCGTGGCCATGCAAACAGAGATCCGCAGCCTGCTCGACAGTCGCGTCTTGGGCGCGGACGGTGAGGAGATCGGGAAGGTGGGGCAGGTTTATCTCAGCGACAGTACGGGCGAGCCCGAGTGGGTGACCGTACGCACGGGGCTCTTCGGGGTGAGGCAGACGTTCGTGCCGCTGATGAACGCCCGCCGGTCGGGGGCCGAGATCCGCGTTCCCTTCGACAAGGAGACGATCAAAGACGCGCCGAACATCGACGTCGACGGCCGCCTCTCGCTGGCGGAGGAGGCCAGGCTGTACCGCCACTACGGCATCCGGGCGTCGGGCATACCGTCCCAGCGCACGGCTGAGGCGCACATCAGGGTGGAGAAGCGTCACGTACATCTGTACAAGTACGTGGAGACCGAGATCGTCCAGGAGGGCATGCCGCTCGAAAGGGCTGCGACGGAGCCGACACCCGTCGACTACCTGCGCAGCCTCAAGGGGAAGAGACGGCCCCCCGAGATGGGCCGGGGCCGCCGGGAGCAGTTCGACGTGGAACGGGTCGACGTGGAACGGCTCGAGGCGGAGAAGGAGCGGATGCCGCTCGACAGCGGCGACGACCTCGGCGAGCACGACGATCACGATGGTCACGACGACCTCGGCGGGTTCGACGACCGGCCACCGCTACGGTGACGACACGAAGGCCCAGGCCGGAAGATCGGCCTGGGCCTTCGTCATGTCCGCCGGGGAGACGGACGGGCAGGCGTCCGTCAGGAGACCGGCGGATGCGTGGCCGTCAGTTGACGGGCGGGTAGGCGTTCCGGACCAGCTCCTGGAACTGGGCGGAGAACCACTGGCCGGACAAGGGGGCGTCGGGCAGCGCGCCGGTCAGGTTGTGGCCGTTGAGGTCGTTGCCCGTGTAGGTGGGGTCGCACATCCGGTCGAACTTCTTGCCCTCGTCGTTCGGGATGTCCTTGCTGGCGCCGTCCGACTCGCCGGGCGGCTTGATCCACACGTAGGCGTCCAGACCGGATTCGGGGTTGGCGGTCGGCCGCGCGCCGAGACCCGCGCCGCTCTGGTTGCACCAGTTGCCGGCGTGGATGCGCCGGTCGATGCGTGACTGGTTGACGAAGGTGTCGACAACCGTCGAAGTGCTCGGGCCGGTCGGGCGGGCGCTGCCGCCCCAGCCGTTGCGCGAGGTGTCGATCAGCATGCCGAGCCCCGACTTGAAGCCCTTGCCGATCAGCGCGGTACGCAGGGCCTGGGCGAAGGACGACTCGTCCACGTACCAGTTCCAGTCGACCCACTTGGACTGCCGGACCGAGGTGCCGTTCACCGTGGTGTTGATGGTGAAGTACAGCTCCTTGGTCACGGAGGTGTTCGCGGTGTTGGTGATGAAACCGTCGACGCTGTCCACCCCGGCGCTGGCGCCGGCGACGGTGGAGTAGAAGAGGTTGACCGACGGGTTGAAGTTCGAGTCCCAGCCGAGCCAGGCGTGGTGGGCGGCGTCGATGTAGGTGTAGACGTTCGACATCGCGTGCAGCTTGTTCAGCGCGTACTGGACGCCCTGGACGTAGGCGCCGGAGGAGTTGGCCTCCGCGCACTTGGCGAAGCTCAGGTTGGTGACCAGGTTGGGCAGCGAGTCGGGCTCGATGATCGTGACGATCCGCAGGTTCGCGTACTTCGAGTCGCTCATGATGGCGGCGATCGGGTCGATGTACTCGCTCTTGTAGCGGTTGAGCCCGTTCTCCGCGACGAGCAGCTCGCCGTTGGAGGCCAGCGCCGAGCAGTCGCGGTTGGGCAGGTCGTAGATGACGAACTGGACGGTCAGCGGCGCGGAGCCGTTGGCGGCGTCCTGGGTGACGGCCGCGTCCAGGTGCGCCCGCAGGCCCATGACGGACGAGCTGCCGGCGATGGCGGCGATGCGGTCCAGCCACACGGCGGTGGAGGTGTTGGACACCGCGGCACCGCCCGGTTCGGCGGCGGCCTTGGCCTTCCAGTTGGGGTTGACGTAGCCGGTGGCGCCCGCGTACGGGTTGTCCACGTGTCCGGCGGGCGGCGGGCCGTCGTCGTCGGCCTCGGTGGCGGTGACCGTCTTACTGGTCAGGCCGGTGGAGGCGACGGTGAAGGTGCGCGTGCCGTTGGTGGTGTCGGAGTCCTGGGCCGCGCCGATGGTCACGGTCTGGGCGGTGTTCCAGTTGGCGGAGGTGAAGGTGAGCGAGCCGCCCGAGGTGACGGTGAGGTCGGCGTCGCCGCTGCCGGCCGTGGAGGTGACGGTCAGGTTCGCGGACGGCTGGATGGCCGGCTTGACCGTGTAGGTGGCGCTGCCGCCTTCCGGAACGGTCACCGCGGCCGGGGTCACGACCAGCGACTGCGTCTGCGTGGTGTCGTCGTCGACCTCGGTGGCGTTCACGGTGGCGGAGGTGACGCCGGTCCCGCCGACGGTGAAGGCGGCCGTGCCGTTGGTGGTGTCGGCGTCCTGGGCCGCGGCCAGGGTCACGGTCTGGGCGGTGTTCCAGTTGCTCGGGGTGAAGGTGAGCGAGCCGCCGGAGCTCACGCTCAGGTCGGTGTCGCCGCTGGACCGCGTGGTCGCGACGGTCACGTTGGCGGTGGGGGCGGACGACAGCCTGGCGGTGAAGGTCGCCGTGCCGCCCTCGTTGACGGACACCGAGCTGGCGGAGGTGACCACCGAAGGCGTCTGTGGGTTACCGCCGCCACAGGTGACGTTGTTGACGGTGAAGGCGGGCGGGTTCGGGTTGGAACCGCTCCACGTGCCGTTGAAGCCGATGTTGGTCGAGCCGCCGGTGGCGAGGTTGCCGTTGTACGACAGGTTCTGCCCGGTGACCCGGGTGCCGGTCTGGCTCCAGTTGGCGCCCCAGCCGGTCGGGGTGTACTTCTGGGTGGTCGTGGGGAAGTCGAAGGCCAGCGTCCACGCGGTGAGCGGGTCACCGAGGTTCTTCAGTGTGATGTTCGCGGTGAAGCCGCCCTGCCCCGGACTCGTCGTCCACGTGTTGGGCGTGTAGGCGACGTCGCAGGCGACCGCGGCTTGCGCGGCCGTGGTCTGGCCGGTGGCGAGCCCTAAGGCCGCCAGGCAGGCGGCGGTCGCGGTCACGGCCCATCTGCGCAGGCCGCGGTGGAGTTTCACGAGCAATCATCTCCAGGGAGCTAAGACTGACGTGTGGGAGCGCTCCCATCTTGAGCCGTGCTCACGGGTGTGTACAGGGTGCGGTGAAGTGCGGCTGGGTCGCCTACCCCGGCATGCTCGCCGAACGCCGCGGAACGTCCATGAAACTTTCATGCCACGGCGCCAGGTGAGAGGAAATATGCCTATTACCGGGACGGCATTCCGTTGACATCTCCATGCCGCCACCCACAATCCATTTTGGGAGCGCTCCCACCCACTACTCCCATGGAGACCTCGTGTCGTACACAATGTTCGCGCGCCTGAGGAGGCGGCTCGCACCCGCTTTCCTCCTTGTCCTCATCGCCGGGGTGACCACCACGCTGACCGCCGCGCCCGCCAGCGCTGCCGTCGCCTGCGATGTGACCTACACCACCAACGACTGGTCGGGCGGCTTCACCGCCAGCGTCACCATCAAGAACACCGGTGACCCGATCAACGGCTGGACGCTCGGCTTCACCTTCCCCACGACCACACAGAAGCTCAGTCAGGGCTGGAGCGCCACCTGGGCGCAGACCGCCCAGGCCGTCACCGCCAAGAACCTCGACTGGAACGGCAACCTCGCCACCGGCGCCTCCACCAACATCGGCTTCAACGGCACGTTCAGCGGCACCAACCCCAAACCGACCGCGTTCACCGTCAACGGGGTCACCTGCGGGGGCGCCAACCAGCCGCCGACCGTGGCGCTGACCTCGCCGACCGCCGGGCAGACGTTCGTGGCGCCCGCCACGGTGCCGCTCGCCGCGACCGCCTCGGACCCCGGCGGCTCGATCGCCAAGGTCGACTTCTACCAGGGCACCACGCTGCTGAACAGCGACACCGTCGCGCCGTACGCCTACAGTTGGCCGAACGTGCCCGCGGGCAGCTACTCGATCACCGCCAGGGCCACCGACAACCTCGGCGCCACCACCACCTCCGCGCCCGTCGGGATCACCGTGACGGCCGACTCCACGCCGGCGCTCGTGGTGAGCCCGACGAGCCTGGCCGTGCCGGAGAAGGGCACCGCGGCGTTCGGCGTGCGGCTGTCGCGGGCACCCACCGGCAACGTGACCGTCGCCACCGCGCGGACCAGTGGTGACACCGACCTCACGGTCTCCTCGGGCGGCAGCCTGACCTTCACCACCGCCAACTGGAACACCGCGCAGAACGTCACGCTGGCCGCGGCCGACGACACCGACACGACCGCCGGCTCCGCCACGTTCACGGTGAGCGCGACCGGCTACGCCTCGGTCGCGGTCGCCGCCACCGAGGCCGACGACGACCTGCCGGGCGGCGACAACGAGTACGTCAAGCGGTTCACCGAGCTCTACAACGAGCTGCACGATCCGGCCAACGGCTACTTCTCACCCGAAGGCGTGCCGTACCACTCGCTGGAGACCTTCATGGTCGAGGCGCCCGACCAGGGGCACGAGACCACGTCGGAGGCGTTCAGCTACTACCTGTGGCTGGAGGCGGTCTACGGGCAGGTGACCGGTGACTGGGCCAAGTTCAACACCGCCTGGGGCGTGATGGAGAAGTACATCATCCCGGCCACGGCCGACCAGCCGACCAACTCGTTCTACACCCCGTCGAAGCCGGCCACGTACATCCCCGAGTCCACCTCGATCAACAACTACCCGTCGCCGCTGGACACCAGCGTGAGCGTGGGCAGCGACCCGATCGCCAACGAGCTGAAGAGCGCGTACGGCACCGGCGACATCTACGGCATGCACTGGCTGCTGGACGTGGACAACACCTACAAGTTCGGCCGCTGCGGCGACGGCACCACCAAGCCCGCCTACATCAACACCTACCAGCGCGGCCCCGAGGAGTCGGTCTTCGAGACGATCCCGCAGCCGTCCTGCGACACGTTCAAGCACGGCGGGCCCAACGGCTTCCTCGACCTGTTCGTCAAGGACAGCTCGTACGCCAAGCAGTGGAAGTACACCAACGCCCCCGACGCCGACGCGCGGGCCGTGCAGGCGGCGTACTGGGCCGAGACCTGGGCCAAGGCGCAGGGCAAGGAGTCGCAGATCTCGGCGTCGGTCACCAAGGCCGCGAAGATGGGCGACTACCTGCGGTACTCGATGTACGACAAGTACTTCAAGAAGCCCGGCTGCACCAGCCCGTCCTGCGCGGCCGGCACCGGCAAGGACGCCTCCAACTACCTGCTGTCCTGGTATTACGCGTGGGGCGGCGCGACCGACGCGAGCGCCGGCTGGGCGTGGCGCATCGGCTCCAGCCACAACCACTCCGGCTACCAGAACCCGCTGGCCGCCTGGGCCCTGTCGAACGTCGCCGAGCTCAAGCCCAAGAGCGCGACCGGCGTCACCGACTGGAGCACCAGCCTGACCCGCCAGCTCCAGTTCTACAAGTGGCTGCAGTCGGCCGAGGGCGCCATCGCCGGCGGCGCGACCAACAGCTGGGAAGGCCACTACGGGACGCCGCCGGCCGGTCTGCCCAAGTTCTTCGGCATGGCCTATGACTGGCAGCCCGTCTACCACGACCCGCCGTCCAACCAGTGGTTCGGCTTCCAGGCGTGGACGATGGAGCGGGTGGCCGAGTACTACTACGCCACCGGCAACGCCGACGCGAAGGCGCTGCTCGACAAGTGGGTCACCTGGTCGCTGGCCAACACCACGATCAACGCGGACGGCACGTACCAGATCCCGTCCACGCTGCGCTGGACCGGTCAGCCCGCGGGCGACTTCAGCTCGGCGAGCGGCATGCCCGCCGCCAACCCGGGCCTGCACGTGACGGTCGCGGACTACACGCAGGACGTCGGCGTGGCCGGCGCCTACGCCAAGGCCCTGATGTACTACGCCGCCAAGGCCAACCACGCGGCGGCGAGGACCACGGCCAAGGCGCTGCTCGACGGTGTCTGGAAGTACCGCGACGCCAAGGGCGTGTCGGTGCCGGAGACCAAGACGGACTACAAGCGGGTCGGTGACCCGGTGTACGTCCCGGCCGGGTGGAGCGGCACCATGCCGAACGGCGACCCGATCAACTCCAACTCGACGTTCCTGTCGATCAGGTCCTTCTACAAGAACGACCCCGACTACGCGAGGGTCGACGCCTTCCTCAAGGGCACGGGACCGGCGCCGGTCTTCAACTATCACCGGTTCTGGGCGCAGGTGGACGTGGCCGTCGCCCTGGCCGAGTACGGACGGCTCTTCCCCTGAGCCGTCGCTCCATGATCACCCCGCCTCGCCGCGTCCTGCCACGTCGGCGGGGCGGGGTCTCCACCGAAAGGCCGCCCATGAGAATACGACTCGCGGCGCTCGCCGCAGTGTGCCTGCCGCTGTTCTTCCTCTCCGCGCCCGTGCCCGCGCACGCCGCCACCGGCATCCACGTCAGCGGCACGAAGATCCTCGAAGCGGGCGGCCAGGAGTTCGTGATGCGCGGCACCAGCCACGCGCACACCTGGTACCCCACGCAGACCAAGGCGTTCGCCGACATCAAGTCGCTGGGCGCGAACACCGTCCGGGTGGTCCTCAGCGGCGGGCGCTGGACCGCCAACGGCGTCTCCGACGTGGCCGACGTGGTCTCCCGCTGCAAGGCCAACCGGCTGATCTGCGTACTGGAGAACCACGACACCACCGGGTACGGCGAGCAGGGCGGCGCCTACACCCTCGACCAGGCGGCCGACTACTGGATCAGCGTCAAGAGCGCCCTGGCCGGCCAGGAGAACTACGTCATCGTCAACATCGGCAACGAGCCGGTCGGCAACAACGCCGTCACCCCCGACTGGACCACCGCCACGGCCAACGCGGTCAAGAAGCTGCGCGCCAACGGCTTCGACCACGCGCTCATGGTGGACGCGCCCAACTGGGGCCAGGACTGGCAGAACGTCATGCGCACCACCGCCAGGACCGTCTTCGACGCCGACCCCAGCAAGAACACGATCTTCTCCGTGCACATGTACGGCGTGTACGACACCGCCGCGGAGATCACGTCCTACCTGGACGCCTTCAGAACCGCCGGGCTGCCGCTGGTGATCGGCGAGTTCGGCTTCAACCACTCCGACGGCGACCCGGACGAGGACACGATCATGGCCCAGTCCGTGAGCCGGGGTCTCGGCTACCTGGGCTGGTCGTGGAGCGGCAACGGCGGCGGCGTCGAGTACCTCGACCAGGTCACCAACTTCGACGTCACCCGGCTCACCTCCTGGGGACAGCGCCTGTTCAACGGCGCCAACGGCATCGCCGCCACCGCGCGCGAGGCGGCGGTGTACGGCGGCACCACCCCCGACCCGACCCCGCCCAGCGTGCCCGGCACCCCGGTCGCCTCCGGCGTCACCTCGACCGGGGCCACGCTGAACTGGACCGCCTCCACCGACAACGTGCGGGTGACCGGGTACGACGTCTACCGGGCGCCGGGCACGCTGCTCGGCCAGTCGGCGACCAACTCGATCACGCTGAGCGGGCTGACCCCCGCGACCGCCTACCAGGTCTACGTGCGGGCCAGGGACGCGGCGGGCAACGTGTCGGGCCAGTCGGGCCAGGCCACCTTCACCACCCTCACCGGTGGTGGTGGCGGGGGCTGCACGGCCGTCGCGACCGTACAGAGCCAGTGGAGCAGCGGGTACGTCGTGCAGCCCGTGACCGTGACCAACACCAGCGGCGCGGCCAAGACCAGTTGGACGGTGACGTTCACGCTGCCCGCCGGGCACGTGCTCACCGGCTCGTGGAACGCCGCGGTGACGGTGAGCGGGCAGACCGTGACGGCCAGGAACCTGAGCTACAACGGCGCGCTCGGGCCGAACGCGAGCACCGCCTTCGGCTTCCAGGCCAGTCGCCCGAACGGCCAGACGACCGTGCCGTCCGGCTACACCTGCGCGAACTGACCCCCGGACCGGCCGGTGCGGCGACCTCGCCACACCGGCCGGTCAACGGCGCGAATCGGTAGATGAGGAGGTGGTGCTTCAACCGTCACTGACGCAACCGTTCCATGACACCATCCCGCCCGGATGGCGTGGACGCGGCCGGCCGCGAGACCTCCTGCCCTGCCGGCCGCGTCCGCATGTGAGGCGACACCACTCATCGGCCCCTCACCAGGGCTCATCGGGCCGTCACCAGGGCGAACCGCCGGCGGGCCGCCTCGATCGCGTCGTCGTCGGCGAACTCGCCGAACGCCTCGTCGTGATAGCGCGCGGGGATCACCTGCCGGATCCGCTCGGGGTAACCGGCGCCCGGCGTGGGCACCCGTACCAGCGGTGAATCGCCGAGCCGGACGGCGATCGGGCCCGAGGCGCGCACCGACATGGCCCACCCGGTCCCCGGACCGGTGATGGCGCACATGTGGCGGGCATAGACCCACTTCACCTGCGCCATCGTGGTCGCGTCCGCCGGGTCGTAGCCGAACGGATCGACCGCGCACACGACGCGGCCCGCCTGCTCGCCGAACTCGTGCCCGTGTTCGTGGTGCTCGGCCGGCGTGGATTTCTCGAGGATGTCCGTCACCTGAGCGCCGAGCTGCGCGCGCAGCTCGGACCGCCCCGCCTGGTGCAGCCCCGCGAACAGGGCCACACCGGCGACGGGGATCAGGGCCACGACGGCGATCGCCGCGGCCCTTCTCGTCCTGATCTCTTCAAGCATGCGCATGACCTACGGGCTGGTGCAGGTCAGCGTGGGCGCGGGGCTGGGGACGGTGCCCGTGGCGTTGAACCCGAACGAGGTGGTCGCGTTCGCCGCGAGCTGCCCGTTGTAGGAGGCGTTGGTGACCGCGACGTTGGGCGGTTGCCCGGTCAGCACGCCGTTCCATGGGGACCCGTCGAAGGCCTGTCCTCCGGTGTAGGTCCACTTGACGGTCCAGCCGTTGATCGTGCTGGTGGCGGTGTTCTTGACGGTCACGGTGGCCTGGAAGTGTCCCGGCCAGCCGGGGTTGGCCGTCGCGCTCCAGGTCGCCGCGCAGGCGCCGGGAACCGGGGTCGGGGTGATGGTCGGCGTGGGGGTGCCGCCTCCGCCGCCGGGGCCTACACCGGTTACTTCGCCGTTGCCGCCGTCGAAGACGACGTCGGAGCAGCTGAAGAAGTTCTCGGCGCTGTCGGAGCGGACCCAGCGGGTGTAGATGATGTGCCGTCCGGTCTTGCCGGACGGGAGTGTGGCGTTCCAGTAGTAGTAGTTGAGCGCGCCGGGTCCGCCGGTCTTGGGCGGGTTGGTGACGCTGCCGAACGACTCCAGGTCGGACCACTTGAGCGGGCCGTCCGGGTTCCAGCCGTTCTTGGTGACGTAGTAGTAGAACGTGCCGGGGTGCTCGGCCCAGTTGCTGTGGCGCATCGTGATGGACGCGCCCGAGGTCAGGTGGGTCTGCGGCCAGTCCGAGCGGACGGCGTTGTAGGCGGTGAAGTCGTACGGGCCGCCGGTGCCGCCGCTGCACAGCTGGCCATCGGGGATGAAGCCGGTGGTGCGGCCGGCGGCGTCGGAACGGAGCACGGCGAACCAGTTGTACAGAGGCGTGGCGCCGCTCTGCGCGACGGCCGCCCCGCAGGCCGGGTTGTAGGAGATGATCTGGCCGTTGTCCCTGAGCCCGTCCTGCCAGCACAGGAACGTACGGGCGCCGGGGAACATCGAGACACCGTGCGCCTGTGCCTGGGGGGCTACCAGGGCGGAGGCGAGCAGCGTCGCGACCAGAGCGGCGGCGAAGGCCGCCGATCGGATGAATCTCATGGGGAATCCCTTGTTCGGTGCGACAGAGATCCCGCCCACGACCTGCCCGCCCGGCAGCTAAGCGGATTGAACCACGCGGCCACCCGGCCGACAACGCGGCGTGAAACTTTCACCCCGTCGCGGCCAGGGTTTGCCTGGTCGCTCGGCCCGCCGCGGACGGCGGTGCGGGCGGGAGCTTGCCGGGGGACCGCACCGGCCGTGATGCTGCGTTGTGGGAGCGCTCCCAATCCTCCTTGTCAGAGAAGCGGGAGCAACGTGCCATGAGACGCATGCACATCCACCTGATCATCACGGCGATCGGTTCGATCCTCGCCGCAGGACTGTTCGCCGTTCCGGCCCAGGCCGCGCCGGTGATATGCGGGAAGGTGGACTCCGTCGGCATCCAGGGCGACAAGTACATCGTCCAGAACAACATCTGGGGCGCCGACACGGCGCAGTGCATCGACGTGAACCAGACCGCCCCTGGCTTCACGGTCACCCAGGCGGCGCACAACAAGCCGACCAACGGGGCGCCCGCCTCCTACCCGTCGATCTTCGCGGGCTGCCACTACGCCCTCTGCACGACCGGCAGCGGCCTTCCCATGCGGACCAACGCGAGCGGCTTCGGCAACCTGCGGACCAGCGTCAGCATGAGCTAT
This sequence comes from Nonomuraea guangzhouensis, assembly GCF_019396345.1. Lineage (GTDB taxonomy): Bacteria > Actinomycetota > Actinomycetes > Streptosporangiales > Streptosporangiaceae > Nonomuraea > Nonomuraea guangzhouensis. The sequence continues at coordinate 155,453 of NZ_JAHKRM010000016.1, forward strand.
CCGAGCGCGGGCATCTGGGACGCGGCCTACGACCTCTGGTTCGACCCCACCCCGCGCACCGACGGGCAGAACACCGGGGCCGAGATCATGGTCTGGCTCAACAAGCAGGGCTCCATCCAGCCGGTCGGCTCGCCCGTCGGCACCGTGAGCCTGGCGGGCGGCACCTGGCAGGTCTGGTTCGGCAACACCGGCTGGAACGTGATCTCCTACGTCCGCACCTCGGCGACGTCCTCGCTCGACTTCGCCATCGACACCTTCTACGCCGACACGGTCAGCCGGGGGTACGCCCAGCGGTCGTGGTACCTCACCAGCGTGCAGGCCGGGTTCGAGCCCTGGGTCGGCGGGACGGGGCTGGCGGTCAACGCGTTCTCGTACACCACCTCGGGAGGCGGCACCGACACGACGCCGCCGACCACGCCGTCCGGCCTGACGGCGTCAGGCACCACGTCGAGCGGCACGAACCTGTCGTGGACCGCCGCCACCGACTCCGGCGGCAGCGGGCTCGCCGGGTACGACATCATGCGCGCGACCGGCACCGGCGCCTTCGCCACGGTCGGCACGAGCACCACCACCTCCTACGCCGACAGCGGCCTGACCCCGAGCACGACCTACCGCTACCAGGTGCGGGCCCGGGACGGCGCGAACAACGTGTCACAGCCGTCGGGCACGGTCAGCGTGACCACCCTGTCCGGCGGCGGGGGCGGCGGCTGCTCGGCCGTCGCGACCGTACAGAACGCCTGGGGGAACGGCTATGTCGTGCAGCCCGTGACCGTGACCAACACCGGCACGGCCGCGAAGAGCGGTTGGACGGTCACGTTCACGCTGCCCGCCGGACACACCGTCACGGGCTCCTGGAACGCGAGCCTCACCGTCAGCGGCCAGACCGTGACGGCCAGGAACCTGGCGCACAACGGCACGCTGTCGCCCGGCGGGAGCACCACCTTCGGCTTCCAGGCGAGCCGGCCCGACGGGAACACGCAGGTGCCGTCGGGGTACGGCTGCGCCTGACCGCACACGAGGGGTACGGTCCGGCCGTACCCCTCACTCAGGGGCCGTAGGCGGTGGCGATCTCGTCCAGGCGGGCCTGGAGCTCCATACGGCAGGCCGTTGTGAGACGGCCTTCGCGTTCGCGGTCGGTGAGTTTGCGCTTCAGCTCCGCCATGCCCGGCCCGATGGGGCCGGGAGCGTCGAGCACGCCCCGCAGGACCTGCTGAAGGTCCAGTGTGACGTCCTGGTCTGTGGCGCGGCAGGCCTCGCCGCCCGCCAGCGTCCCGTGGAACCCGTCCACCGCCTGCCGGATCGTGGCCGAGTGCCGGCCGGACGGTCGCTCCGTGGGGGTGGCGCTCACGGACGGCCCCGTCGCGACGGCGGTGTCGCCGGGCGGTCGCGTGGCAGCCGTGGCGTCGGCCGAAAGCTGCGGGCCGGTGGCGTCGGCGGAGAACCGGGGAGCGGTCGTGGCGTCGGCGGAGAGCTGCGGGCCGATCGTCGTGCCGGGGGAGCGTCCGAGGGTGGCCGTGGCCTCGGTGGAGGAGCGGGGGGTGACCGGGATCCCGGCGGAGGGCCACGGTGGCGTGGGCAGCTCGCCGATCGGGCGGTTGAGCCACAGCATCGAGGACAGCACGATCATGCCCGCCCCGGCGACGGCGAGGCCGCGCCGTACCTGCCGGCCGAGCGCGGCGGCCGCGAGCGCGGTGGCCAGGGAGTCGGCGATCGCCGCCGCCGTCGGCCGCCGCTCGGGGTCGTGCGCCAGGCAGTTCCGGCAGAGCGTGGCGATTCCGTGCGGCGCGCCGGTCACCCGTGGTGGCGGCGACGTACGGCGGACGGCCTCGATCTGCTCCCAGGTGGTCTCCGGGTAGGGCGTACGGCCGGTGAGCATGGCGAACAGCAGCACCCCGAGCGCGTACACGTCGACCGCCGGATGGGTGGGGGCGCCGGCCAGCCGTTCGGGGGCGACGTAGGGCGGGGTGCCCCGGTCGTCGTCGGGGTCGCCGGCCGCGGCCGCGATCCCGAAGTCGAGCAGCTTCGGCCCGGACGCGGTGAGCAGCACGTTGTCGGCGGTGACGTCCCGATGGACCAGGCCGCGGGCGTGCCCGTCGTGCAGCGCCCGCGCCAGCCGCAGGGCGATGGCGGCGGCCTCGATCCAGGGCAGCGGCCCCTCGTCGATCCGCTCGCCGAGCGTGCCGCCGTCGAGCAGCGGCATCACCACGTACGCCGCCACCTCTCCGTCCTCCGTCACGGTCTCGCCGTAGTCGTAGATCTCGATCACGTCCGGGTGGAGGAACCGGGCGGCGGCGCGGGCCTCGCTGCGTACGCGGACACGCTCGCCGAGCCCGGCCTGGAGCGAGGCGGTCAGCACCTTGACCGCGACCAGCCGGTGCAGCGACTGGTCGAAGGACCGCCAGATCACCGACATGCCGCCGTAGGCGAGGGGGTCCAGCAGCAGGTATCTGCGGGCCAGGACGGCCCCCGGGTCAAGCCGACTCACGGATGACCAGTTCCGTGGGGAGGACGGGGTCGATGCCGGTCGTCCCGGCCAGCAGCAGCCGGGTGGCGACCATCGCGAGTTCTTCGACCGGCTGCCGGACCGTGGTCAGCGCCGGAACGGTACGCCGGGCGACGGGAGCGTCGTCGAAGCCGATCACCGCGACGTCCGCGGGGACCCGGCGACCGGCCCGGCGCAGGGCCTGGATCGCGCCGGCGGCCATCAGGTCGGAGGCGGCGAAGACCGCGTCGAGCCCGGGGGCGTGACGCAGCAGCCACTGCATGGCGTGCGTGCCAGAGGCGGCGGTGAAGTCCCCGTAGGCGACGGGCACCTCCGTCGCCCCGGCGGCCCGCAGCGTACGCGCCAGCCCTTCGAGCCGATCTCGGGCCCCCGGCAGGGACGGGGGGGGGCCCCGGCGGGAAGGGCGGGCCGCCGATGGCGGCGATCGCCCGGCGGCCCGACAGCAGCAGGTGTTCGGCGGCCTGCCGGCCGCCGTCCTGGTTGTCCACGTCGACGTAGGGCAGCTTGAGGTCGTGCGGGGGGCGGCCGATGTTCCGCACCGGCACGCCCGAGGTACAGAGCTTGATGGCCAGGGGATGGCGTTCCCTGGCGCCGATGAGGAGCACCGCTCCGCCCAGCTCGGGGAGCGTGGAGGCGGTCGGGGTCACTGTCGTCACCATGAGCTGCGTGCCGTCCTCGGCCAGTACGGCACCGGCGGCCGACAGCAGCCTGGCGTAGTAGGGCTCGGAGAAGAGGCGGGGTAAGTGGTCGCAGACCACCGCCGTGACCCCGGCGGCCGGTCCCCTGGCCACCGATCCCCTGGGTGCGCGATGGCGCACGTATCCCATACGGGACACCGCGTCGTAGACCTGCCGCCGGGTCGAGGTGGCGACCCGTACGGAACCGGTGAGGACCCTGGAAGCCGTCGCGGGCGATACCCCCGCTTCGGCCGCTACCTGTGCCAGTGTGGGCTGCTCAGACATGGGAGCACCTCGCGGAAGATCCTGGGAGCGCTCCCACGTTACCAATGTTTCGCCGCTGTTAACAGGGCGATTTGACAGTGTTGTCAGCACGAGACCCGCGAGCACGGGGTGCGCGCGGGTCTCGGAACGCCGTATCGGCTAGTGGGGAAGGGTGTCGTCGATGACGGGATTTTCCGGATCCGTCTCGGTTTCGTCCTCGTCCGGCGTCTCCCGTACGGGGGCGCAGCCCTGCCCGCAGCCGCCGAAGCGAGCGGAGTTGATCGGCGTGAACGGCGTGGGATCGATGTCCTTCAGCGCCGCCAGCATGGTGTCCTTCCAGATCGGCCCGGGCACGCTCGCGCCGAACACCTCTGGGAAGTATTGACCGCCGATGTTGACGTTGTTGAGCTTGTACTTCTGGGCGCCCCGGATGTCGCCGATGCTCACCGCGCCGGCCAGGTCGGGGGTGAACCCGGCGAACCACGCGGTGGCCTGGGCGTCGGTGGTGCCGGTCTTGCCCGCGGCGGGCCGGCCGATGCCGCCGACCTTGGACATCGTGCCCTTGGTGAACACCCCGCTCAGGACGTTCGCCGTGGCGTCCGCGACCTCGGGGTCGAGCGCCTGGCGGCACGTGGGGTTGTACTTCTTGACCTTGCCGTCGCGGTCGGTGATCTGGGTGACGGCCATCGGCTCGCAGTATTTGCCGCGGGCCCCGATGGCGGCGTAGGCGTTCGCGACCGTGATCGGGTCCATCTCGTTGATCCCGAGCGTGAAGGTCTCGTATTCCTGCAGCCTGCCGCCGTCTGCCCGCTTGATGCCCAGCGACTGGGCGGTCTTGATGGTGTCGCAGAGGCCGACGCGCTGCTCCAGCGTCAGGAAGAAGGTGTTGACCGAGCCCCAGGTGCCGGTCTGCAGTGACTTGAAGCCGGTGCCGCCCTCGTCGTTGGTGACGGTGTGCGACGGGTCGCCGATGTTCTCGCCCTTGCAGTTCTTGAACGAGGAGTAGTAGGGGGCCCGGTAGCCGCTGCCGACGGTGAAGCCGTCGTTGATCTTCATGCCCTTCTTGAGGGCGGTGATCAGCGTGAACGTCTTGAAGGTCGAGCCGGGCTGGAAGCCGGTGCCGCCGCCGTGGGCCACGTCGGCCACCACGTTGAGCGACAGCTGGTGCTTCCGCTTGGACGTGCCGTACTTCCTGCTGACCGCCATCGCCTTGATCGCTCCGGTGCCCGGCTGGATCAGGGCCTCGCTGGCGATCGGATTGTCGGTGGCGAAGACGTGCTTCTTGATGGCCTTGTCGGCCGCCGCCTGCATGCTGGGGTCGATCGTGGTCTTGATCTCCAGGCCGCCCCGGCTGAGCAGCGCGGTGCGGATCTTCTGCGTCTTGCCGAAGACCTTGTTTTTGATGATCTCGTTGCGTACGTACACGCAGAAGTAGGGGTATTTGCTGGACTCGCAGCCGCCGGGCAGCGGGGTGCCCTTGTAACCGAGCTTCTTGGCCTTGGCCTCCGTGGCCTCCGCCGGCGTGATCTTGCCCAGCTCGGCCATCCGGGCGAGGACGACGTTGCGCCGGTCCAGCAGCCGCTGCCGGTATTTCTTGCCGAGGTTGGGGTCGGTCTGGTTGGGGTCCTGCACGGCTCCGGCCAGGGTGGCGGCCTGCGCCAGGCTGAGCTCGGAGGCGTGCACACCGAAGAACCGCTGGGCCGCGGCCTCCACCCCGTAGGCGCTCGCCCCGAAGTAGGCGATGTTCAGGTATTTCTCGAGGATCTGGTCCTTGGTGTACTTCTCCTCGACGGCCATCGCGTAGCGCAACTCGTTGAGCTTGCGCGCGTAGGTGGCCTCCAGCGCCTTGTTCTTGTCTTCCTCGGTGGTGGCGTTGTTGAGCAGCACCTGCTTGACGTACTGCTGGGTGATGCTGGAGCCGCCCTGCGCGGTCCGGCCGGTCCCCAGGTTCTTCGCCAGGGCGCGGATCGTGCCCTCGATGTCGATCGGGCCGTGTTCGTAGAACCGGTAGTCCTCGATCGAGATGATCGCCTTCTTCATGACGTCACCCATGTCGGCCAGCTTGATGACGTCGCGATACTGCTCGTAGAACTGGGCGATCTCGTTGCCCTTGGCGTCGAGGATCACGGTCTTCTCGGCAGGCGGGGGCTCCAGGAGCTCGGCGGCCTTGAGGTTGAGCTCCGCGGAAGCGGTCTTGAACAGCGCCCCCGCGCCGCCCACAGCAGGCAGAGCGATGGCGGCCACCAGCACACCCGCGGCCGCTCCCGCTCCGGCAAGCCGCGCGATACTCCTGGTAATCACGTCTATCCCCCTATTGCTATTAGGATTCATCCTATAGGCATTAGGTAGCGGGGCGGGACGATGCGTAAGAGACTAACGCGGCAATCGACGATAGACGGTGCGATCGCCTATGCCGACGAGCACGGCATCGACGCCCTGTCCATCAGCGCGCTGGCCCGCCATCTGGGCGTGGCGGCGCCCAGCCTGTACGTCCACCTGCCCGGCGGGCTGCGTGACCTGCGGATCGCCCTGTCCGTCAAGGGCCACCGCGACCTCGCCGACCGCTGCCGCCGCGCCGCCACCGGCCGGTCGGGGGCCGATGCCTTGCGTGCACTTGCCCACGCGCAACGAGCATATGCACGCGAGCACCCGGCCCTGTACGCGGCCACCACCTTCGCCGTGGACGGCTATGACGACGACGAGGTACGCACCGCCGCGGCCGAGGCGGCGGCCGTCACCACCGACATCCTGGCCGTCGGCGCGCTGTCCGGAGCCGCCCGTGTGCACGCCGCCCGGGGCATCCGCAGCGCGGTCCAGGGGTTCTGCGCGCTGGAGGCGGCCGGGCTGTTCGCGCTGCGGGTCTCGGTGGACGACAGCTTCGCCTGGTTGGTGGACGCGCTGGTGACCAAGGCCATGGAGGCCACCGCGCTGTCTACGGGGGCCACCGCCGTTTGGGAGAGTGGGCCTCAGTCGACCTGATGGGAGCGGCGGTGACGGCCCCCGTCGCGAGCTCCCCTGCTAGAAAGTTTGGGGTGGTCAGGGGTGCTTTGTCGAGTATTTCGAAGATTCTGAAAGTGCCGCAACCCGCCCTGGCCGGTGCGTGACACCTGAGGCTCGATACTGGGGGAATGGCGATCCTCATCCCGGTCCGGCGCATCGGCCGCCGCGAGTTCGACTTCGCGCGCCAGGTGGCCGTCATGGCGATCGTGAACAGGACGCCCGACTCCTTCCACGACAAGGGCCGGACGTTCGAGCTGGCCAGAGCCGTCGAGGCGGCACAGGAGGCGGTCGCGGCGGGCGCCGACTGGGTGGACGTCGGCGGGTTCGCGTTCCGCGCGGATCAGGAGGGCATCGGCGTCGGCGAGGAGATCGACCGGGTGGTCCCCGTCATCACCGAGATCAGGGGTGTGACGGACGCCGTCATCTCGGTCGACACCCACCGCGCCGCCGTGGCGGAGGCGGCCCTGGCGGCCGGCGCCGACGTCATCAACGACACCAACGGGCTGCGCGATCCCGGCATGGCGCGGGTCGCGGCGGAGAGCGGCGCGACCGTGATCGTGACCCACAGCCTCGGCGGGCCGGGGAAGGCGGTCGCCAAACCGTCGTACGGCGACGTCGTGGCGGAGGTCGCGGCCTTCCTGCGCGAGCGGGTCCGGTTCGCGCTCGACGCCGGCATCCACGCCGAGCGGATCATCATCGATCCCGGGCACGACCTGAACAAGAACACCTTCCACTCGCTGGAGCTCACGCGCAGGCTCGACGAGATCACCGCGATCGGCTACCCCACCCTGGTCGCCCTGTCGAACAAGGACTTCATCGGCGAGACCCTCGGCCGCCCACAGCAGGAGCGGACGGAGGGCACGATCGCCGCGAACGTGATCGCCGTCCTGCGGGGCGCCCGGATCCTCCGCGTGCACGACGTGCCCTCGGCGGTCGCGGCCGTACGGATGACCGAGGCCATCCTCGGCTGGCGCGCGCCGATCGCGCCCCGGCATAACCTGTGAGATGGAGGGCCTCACATGACAGAGCGCAAACCAGGCGGCATGAGCTTCGAGTCGTGGATCGACCGGCAGATCCGCGAGGCGACCGAGCGCGGCGAGTTCGACAACCTGCCCGGCACGGGCAAGCCCCTTCCGGACCTTGACAAGCCCGACGACGAGATGTGGTGGATCAAGCAGAAGGTGCGCAGCGAGGGCCTGTCGATGCCGCTGCCCCCGACGCTCGCCCTGCGCAAGGCCGCGGAGGAGGCGCTCGCCGAAGCCGCGGGCGCCAGGTCGGAGACAGAGGCCCGGCGGATCGTCGAGGAGATCAACGCCAGGATCCGCGAGGCCATCAGGACCGGACTGCAGGGCCCGCCGCTCAACCTGATGCCCTACGACGTCGAGCGCGTCGTCTCCGAGTGGCGGGACCGGCAGGGCCGTTAACGGGTCCAGTAGCTGTCGTTGATGGGCTCGCGGCTCAGCAACTCGGCGAACAGGTCCTCCCATAAGGGCATCACCGAGTCGGCCTCGTAGTTGCCGGCCGTCCGCTTGGCCGCCGCGCCCATCCGCAGCCGCAGCGCCTTGTCGGACATCAGCCGGTCAAGGGCGTGGGCCAGCCCGTCGACGTCCCCGGGCGGCACGAGCAGCCCGTCCTTGCCCGAGGTGAGCACGTCGGCGGGCCCGGTGGGGCAGTCGAACGCGGCGACCGGCAGCCCGTGCCCCATCGCCTCGATCATCACCATCGGCAGCCCCTCGAAGCGGGACGAGAGCGCGTAGATCGAGGCCTCGGCCAGCTTCTCCTCCAACCGATCCGTACGGCCCATCAGCTGCACCCGGTCCTCCAGACCGAGCTCGGAGACGAGCGCGGCGAGCTCGGCCTTCCTGGGGCCGCCGCCGTAGACGCGCAGCCGCCAGTCGGGATGCCGCTCCGCCGCCTTCTGGAAGGCCGGGATGAGCAGGTCGAAGCCCTTCTGCTTGACCAGCCGCCCGGCCGCCACCACGACCGGGTTCACCTGCCTGGAGACCTGCCCCGTCGCGTGCACCGCGTTGGGGATGCGCACGATGGGCGTGCCGGGCAGCAGGATGCGGTATTCGACCTGGTTCGTCCTGGTCAGCACGACGATCGCGTCGAACCGGCCGTAGTAGCGGGCGATCTCCCGCCTGATCGTCTCGGGATAGGCGCCCAGGTTCATGTGGTCCTGGGCGACGCAGATGACGCTCTTGGGGGTACGGCGGGCGGAGATCAGGTTGAGCGCGGGCCGGGTCGTGACCAGGATGCCGCCTTCGAGGCCCGAGACGTAGTCGATGACCGCCCTCTCCACCCGTTCGGTGAAGTACTCGGCGGCGAACTCCCCGAAGGGCACGATCTTGCCGCGCATCCGCCGCCACAGCTTGCGGCCCAGCGAGTCGGCCGGGACGCCGGCACGCTGGTCGGCCAGGGGCACCAGCGCCACCCGGGGATCGACGGGGAATCGCGGCCTGTCCTTCCGCCGCACGGCACTGGCGATCTCCACCTCGTGCCCGAGCGCGGCCATCGCGTTGGCCTGGGTGATCACGGTGCGGATCGTGCCGCCCTGACCGTAGGCATGCAGCAGCAGATAACGGATTTTCATGAATATCCCCAGCTCCGGCACATGGCCTGGAGCGTCTCGGGCACCTCCTCAGGTGCGGGAAGGTCGCGGCCCGGCTGCACGCTGCCGGAGCGGATCTTGTCCTGCCAGTCCCCGAGGCCCTTCTTGAGCACGTCGGGCCGGCCGTACGTGAGCATCTCCCGTTCCCAGGGGACGCTCAGGAACTCGCAGATGGATCTCGTCTCTCGCTCGGGGTCCGCGGTCAGGTCCTCATAACGCACGGTCAGGCCGGTGAGCCCCTTCCTGGCCCGCTGGACCGCCTTCATGTAACGCAGCGCGTCGGCCGCGGCCTGTTCGCGGTCGCGTTTGTCCGGGTCGGCCTCGTGCCAGGAGGCGGCGATGGAGGCGGGATGGCGCAGCAGGAAGATGAAGCGCGCGTCGGGCCAGCAGGTGGCGATGCGCTGGTAGGCGAAGGCGTTGGCCGGGGTCTTGTCCACGATGTGCCGCTTGCCGCTGCGGACCAGCTCGCGGTGGAGCACCCGGTCCCAGAGCAGATGCTCAAGATCGCACCGGTTGTGACCGAGGGCCGCCATCGACCGCTCCGCCAGCGACGTCCCGAACTCGACCGCGAGCCGGCGCACGTGCAGCTCGTGCGGGGCGTGGATCAGGGAGTGGGCGTCGAGCATCGAGCGCAGCAGGGTGGAGCCCGATCTGACCGGCGACAGGATGAACACCGGCTCGCGCAACAGCCTGTCGGCGGGGTCGGCGGGCGGTCTCGCCGGGCTCTCCGGAGCCGCCTTCCTGACCCGCGAGAACTGGACGCCGGCGTATTTGCCGAGCGCCTCGTTGAACTTGTGCTGCCAGGTCATGCGCTTGGAGGTTACCCAGCGTTCCTGGCAATTGGCTGGCAGCGGGCGTGGCGTTCCTTGGCAGGCAACCGACTGTTACTTACAGTAGTGGAGCAAGATCGCTGTTCCGGCCCCAGCCGCAGCGACGCCGGCGGGTCCCTCTGGGACGACTGAACGTCCGGCGGCCGATACCGGCCCGATGTCCACACCCCGGGCACCGGGCCGGCGGTCTTCGCGCGGTGAAGAGCGCGTTAACTCCGGTGCAGCAACGGATGATCGCCTGTGGGCGGGCAGGTGAGCGGGCCCGGCGAAGGTACGTACGCGCCATAGGGTCGCATCCGCAGGCGGACGAGGAGGAACCCGATGGCGCACGATTACCCCACATCAGTGCCCTACCGGGCGGGCACCGACGGCTATCACACGTTCCGGATCCCGGCGGCGGTGGTGACCCGGGCCGGCACGATCCTGGCGTTCGCCGAGGGGCGGCACGGCTCGGCGGGCGATTCGGGCCACATCGACATCGTGCTCAAGAGGTCGACCGACGGCGGTGCCACCTGGGACGGGCCGCACGTGGTCGCCACGGAGCCGCGCAAGGGCACGGCGGGCAACCCCGCCCCCGTCGTGACCCGCGACGGTCGGATCGTCCTGGTGTTCGTGCGCAACGGACCCGCCGCCACCGAGGAGAAGATCAGGCGCGGCCAGGTCGCCGCCGCCGACGGCCGCCGCGTGTACGTCCAGTCGAGCGACGACGACGGCCTCACCTGGTCGGCGCCCCGCGAGATCACCGCCGGCGTGAAGCAGCCGAAGTGGCGCTGGTACGCCACCTGCCCCGGCCACGCGCTCGAACTCAGGCGCGGACCCCACGCGGGCCGCCTCGTGGTCCCCGCCAACCACTCGCTGCCCCCGGCCGGCGCCGACAACGGCACGGAGGGCAAGTACAACGGCGGCCACGCCCTGCTGAGCGACGACGGCGGCGCCACCTGGCGCCTCGGGTACGTCGACGACAAACCCGACGGCTACCTCAACATCAACGAGTCCACGGCCACCGAGCTGCCGGACGGCCGGATCTACGTCAACTCCCGCACCGACTCCACCGCTCCCGGCAACCGGGCCGACGCCTACTCGGCCGACGGCGGTCAGACGCTCGCCGCCCCGTTCCGCCCGCAGGCCGGGCTGGTCTGCCCGGTCGTCGAGGGCAGCGTGCTGCAATGGGACGAGCCGGACATCCTGCTGTTCTCCGGCCCGGGGGTGCCTGACGCCCGAGCGGTGATGACGGTGCGGGCGAGCACGGACGGCGGTGTCACCTGGCGGGCCGTGCACACGGTGTCGGGCCTGCCCGCGGCCTACTCGGACCTGGTCAGGGTGGACGCGGACACGGTCGGGCTGCTGTACGAGACCGGCGACACCAGCCCTTACTCCACCATCGCCTTCCGCCGCGTCCCCATCGGTGAGCTCACGACCCCGTGACCCGGCTGTCGAGCCAGGGCCGCAGGACCGGCAGGACGTTGGGGGCCTGCATCGCCTGCGTGTGGTCGAGGCCGTCGAGCACGCGCACCTCCCAGCCGAGCGATTCGAGCTCGGCCCGCCGGCTGACGATCGGCCCGGCGATGTCCACGGTCACGCCGCCCCACCGCTCGCTGTACTCGATCTTGTCGGCCGAGCCCGCGAAGCACAGGCGCGGGCAGCTCAGGCTCGTCTGCGCCGCCCGGTCGTCGAAACTCCGCAGTTCCTCGTAGAGGGTGACGAACTGCCGGGTCTGGGCCTCCGTCAGGGTGACCTCGACGGAGTCCCAGTCGTACGCCTCCGTCGGCTCCTTCTTCTGTTGCGGCGCGGGGGTCTGGCCGGACATCTCGTGGGTGACCGTGGTCACGCGGAGCATCTCCGCGTACGGTCCGCCGAGCGGCGGGTAGCCGCCCATGACGAGCGCCGACAGCCGGTCGGTCCTGATCGCCAGCTGCAACCCGCTGAGGGCGAGCCACGAGTAGCCGTAGTAGGTGAACCGGGCCGCGTCCACGGCGTCGGCCACCGCGAGCAGGTCGGCGGCGACGTTGGCCGGGGTCAGCGTGTCGGGCTTGGGGGTGGACATGACGTGGCCCTCGTAGTCGAAGGCGACCACCCTGAAGGCGTCCGCCAGGCCGTCGATGAGGGACCGGCCGAGCGCGGGGTCGACGCCCCACTCGCGCATCGCGTCGGCCTGGGCGCCTTCGACCGGCACCGGGTTGACCGGCAGCAGCAGCGTCGGGCCCTGGCCGTGGACCGCCAGCTCGATGGTGCTTCCGTCGTGCAGTTTCGCCTCGGGCATCGGGGCTCTCCTTCTAACTCCATACGCCGTAAACCAATGCTTTCCGTACAATAGCTTATGCCGTAAGGAGATGTCACAGAGGATTTGGACGGCACGCTGATTCCGCAGTACGCTCAAGCATTCCATTATTCGGAATTTGCTAGGAGTGCTCATGGCCGAGACCCAGTCACCGGTGGGCAGCGTCGACCGCGCCCTGCTGATCCTCCAGGAGATCGGCAAGCACAGCCGGGGGGTGACGCTCGACGAGCTGGCCACCCGGCTCGGCCTGCCGAAGAGCTCGCTCCACCGGCTGCTCGGCGCGCTCAAGCACCGCGGGTTCGCCGCGCAGCCGGAGCCCAGCGGGCCCTACTTCCTCGGCACCGAGATGCTCGCCACGGCCTTCAGGTTCTACGAGACCATGGACCTGCGCACGCTGGTGCGCCCGTTGCTGCTGCGCCTGAGCGAGGAGTTCACCGAGACGGTGCACATGGCCATGCTGGACGGCGGCGAGGTCGTCTACCTCGACAAGGTCGAGGCGGTGCGGTCGATCACGATGACCTCCGTGGTCGGCGGGCGCAACGCGGCCCACTGCACGGGCGTGGGCAAGGCGCTGCTGGCCTGGACGTACCCGAGCGACGAGGCGATCAAGGCGTGGGCGGAGCGCTACGGCCCGCTGGCGACCAGGACCCGCAACACGATCACGAACCCGGCCAAGCTGGCCACCCACCTCGACCAGGTCCGGCAGCGCGGCTACGCGCTCGACCTGGAGGAGAACGAGCCCGGCGTGCGCTGCGTGGCCGCCCCGCTCTTCCTGGGCCGGACGGCTCCGGTCGCGGCGGTGAGCGTGACCGCGATCAAGGACAGGATGTCGCCGGCCCGGCTGGAAGAGGTGGGTCACGTCCTGCGGCGGGCGGTGGACGAGCAGGTCTGACGGGTTGACAGCCCGATCTTCCCGATGATCTGCTGAGAGTGTGGAATGACGTTCTGACATACGGAACAAAGGAGTGGCAATGGAGGTCGTGCCCGTACCGCACGCGCGGCTGGGTGAGGGGGCGCGCTGGGACGAGCGGACGGGGACGCTGCTGTGGGTGGACATCCCGGCCGGCCTGGTGCACCGGCTCGACCCGGCCGACGGCTCGTACGAGTCGATCGACATGGGGCAGCCGGTGGGCGTGGCGGTTCCGCGTGCCTCCGGCGGGCTGGCGCTCGCCGTCAGGGACGGCTTCGCCGTACATGACGGGGCGCTGACGGTCGTCGCGCCCGTGACGGCGGCCGAACGGCCGGGGAACCGGATGAACGACGGCGCGTGCGACCGCGCGGGCCGGTTCTTCGCCGGGACCATGGCCCAGGACGACACGCCCGGCGCGGGAGCGCTCTACCGTCTCGGCCCCGACCGGCGCAGCGAGCGGGTCGTCAAGGGCGTCTCGATCTCCAACGGCGTCGCGTGGAGCCCCGACGAACGGCTGCTCTACTACGTCGACACGGTCACCGACCGGGTGGACGTCTTCGACTACGACCCGGAGACCGGTCGGATCGCGGACCGCCGGATGTTCGCGGTGCTCCCGCAGCCCGACGGCCTCACGGTCGACGCCTCGGGCCACGTGTGGGTGGCGCTGTGGGGCGGCGGCAAGGTCGTCCGCCTGCGGCCCGACGGCCGGCTCGACCTGACGGTCGAGGTGCCCGCCACCAACGTGACGAGCTGCGCCTTCGGCGGCCCCGACCTCGACATCCTGTACGTCACCACCGCGTGGGACGGCAGCACGGGCGGCGAGCTGTGGCGCCGGCGCACCTCGTTCACCGGCCTGCCCGCCAACCCGTACCGCGACCTCAGCCCTTGACCGCGCCGGTCAGCGCCTGGACGAACCGGCGCTGGCCGAACAGGAACACACCCAGCACCGGCAGCGTCGTCAGCACCGTGCCCGCCATGATCGCCGGCCAGTCGGCCCGATGCTGGCCCTGGAACGACGTCAACCCCACCTGCACGGTGTAGTTGGCATCGGAGTTGATCACCACCACCGGCCAGAAGAGATCGTTCCAGGCGGTGATGAACGTGATGACGGCCAGCGCGGCCAGCGCCGGCCTGGCCACCGGGAGCACCACCCTGAAGAACACCGCGAAGCGCGAGCAGCCGTCGATCCGCGCCGCCTCCTCCAGCTCCCTCGGGAACGACTGGAAGAACGAGGTCATCAGGAAGATGCCGACCGCCGAGCTGAGCTGCGGCACGATGAGCGCGCCCAGCGTGTCGGTCAGCCCGACCTTGTTGAAGATCAGGAACGTGGGGATCACCGTGAGCTGGAAGGGGATCAGCGCGGTGGCGATGACCAGGACCAGCGTGACCCGGGAGCCGACGAACCTGATCCTGGCGAACGCGTAGCCCGCCAGGCTGCAGAGCGCGAGCTGGGCCAGCACGATGGCGCCCGACACGATCACGCTGTTGAGGAACCAGCGGGGGAAGTTCGAGCCGTTGAGCACCGTGCGGTAGCCACCCAGGTCGATGCCCTCGGGCCAGAACGGCGGCGGGAACCGGTTGAGCTCGCCCTGGGTCATCACCGAGCTGAGGATCATCCAGACGAACGGCAGCACGGTCACCACGGACATCGGCAGCAGCACCAGATGCCATTTGCTGGGCAGAGAGAGCTTCTTCACGCCATGGCCCCCTTCCTGCGGGCGATCAGGAAGCCACCGACGATCAGCACGAGGGTGCCGACGAACAGCACGTACGCCACGGCCGCGCCGTACCCGGCGGTGAAGTAGGTGAAGGCGAGCTGCCAGATGTAGTAGACGATCGTCACGGTCGCGTTGGCCGGTCCGCCCTTGGTCGTGGTCATGACCAGGTCGAAGAACTGCAGCGCGTCGATCACGCCCCAGATCGTGAGGAAGACCGTCATCGGCCGTACGGACGGCACGATGATGTGCCGGAACGTGGTCCACCGGCTCGCCCCGTCGATCGAGGCCGCCTCCAGGATCTCCTTGTTGATCTCCTGGATCGCGGCCAGGTAGATGACCACCGCGAAACCGAACCGGGTCCAGAAGAAGATCAGCGTGAGCACGTACATGGCCTGCGAAGGGCTGCTCAGCAACCCCTGCATCGGCAGCCCGAGCTTGACGAACAGCCCGTTCATCAGCCCGAAGTCGCGGTCGAAGATGTAGCCCATCAGCAGCCCGGCCGAGGTCGCCGAGGCGATGTAGGGCACCAGGAAGCAGGTCCGGTAGAACCCGATCCCGCGTACCTTCCTGTTCAGCAGCACCGCCACGAGCAGGCCCGCGATCAGCGACGCCGGGATGTAGAGCACGACGAGCAGCCCGGTGTTGCGCAGCGCCTGGAAGAAGACGGGGTCCGCGATCAGCGCCCGGTAGTTGGCCAGCCCCACGTTCTGTCCCGGGGACTGCAGGTCGGAGTCGGTGAACGACAGCGCGAGCGCCCACACCATGGGGATCAGCGAGAAGCCGAGGATGATCAGCGAGGCGGGGCCCGCGAAGGACCAGCCGGCGACGTTGTCGGCGAGCTTGCGGCGGTCACGCGGCTGCCGGTGACCGGTGGCCGTCCGGCTCAGGGCCGGCGCGGTGCTGTTCATGACCCTGGTACGGCGAGCGCCGCGTCGGACTTGGCCGCCGCCTCGTCCAGGGCCGTCTTGGCGTCGGCCTTGCCGAGCAGGGTCTGCGCGATGGCCTCGGCCACGAAGGCGGACACCCGCGGATATCTGGTCGTCGGCGGCCTGACCCGCTTGGCGTTGGCCAGGTTGCCGGAGATCACGTCGATCCCCGGATATTTCTTGAGATAGTCCTGGTAGCCGGGCAGCTTGGTGATGGACTCGCGGATGGGCAGCGAGCCGGTGTCCTTCATCCATTCGAGCTGCTGGTCGGCCGCGGTCAGCCAGGTCAGGAACGTGGTGGCGGCCTTGACGCGGCGATCGTCGTGCTTGAACACCACCCAGTTGTCGGGTCCCGAGACCGTCTCGTGGTTGCCGTTCGTGCCGGGGAGCTGGACGACGCCGTAGTCGACCTTGGCGGTCCGCAGGTCGGACAGCACCCACGGGCCGGACAGGAACATGCCGAGCCGTCCCGACTCGAACAGCTTCTGACCCTTCTCGGCCGGGCTGGAGTCGAGGTAGAGCGACTTGTCGTCGACCGCCATGCCGCGTAGCAGGCCGAGTGCCTGCTGCCCGGCGGCGGAGTTGAAGACGGCCTTCTTGCTGTCGGGGGAGAGCACGTCGCCGCCCGCCTGCCAGATCAGCGGCCACAGGCCCCAGACGGCCTCCTCGCCGCCGCTGATCGGCCAGGTGGTGCCGAAGGTGCCGGACGCGGCGTCGGTGGTCTTCTTGGCGATCGCCCGGAAGTCGTCCCAGGTCCAGTCGGGCTTCGGCGCCTCGACCCCGGCCTTGGCCAGCAGCTTCTTGTTGTACAGGACCACCATGTTGTCGACCACCGCCGGGAAGCCGACGACCTTGCCCTCGACGGTGGCCGCCGCCCGCTCGCTGGCCCAGAAGTCCGCCCAGCCGACGGCCGGGTCCTTCGTGTACGCCGTGAGGTCGGCCGTCTTCGGGTTCCTGGCGATGTTGGGTGCCCAGGAGCCGTAGAGGTAGGCGATGTCGGGATAGGCGTCGGAGGTGAGGGCGGCGGTGAGCTTGGGCAGCATGCCGTCGGCGGTCGCGGCCCCGGGCTCGATGTTCACCTTGATCTCGGGGTGGCCCTGGTTGAACCGGGTCACCAGCTTCTCGATCGACTTGCCGGCGGAGTCCGTCTGGCCGTGCCAGATGGTGAGCTGCACCGGCCCGGTTGCCTGCTCCTCGGCGGCCGACCCGCAGCCGGTCGCGACCAGGGCGACGGCCGCGACGGCGGCCAGGACGTTTCTGTTGACTCCGGCGCTGCCGGCGCCGATGACGACGATGCGTGCCATGGGGCTCTTTCCCTCCACAGAGCACGGCGGGCATGAGGCCCACTGCGTGCGGTGAGTATAGCCACCTATCCACGATACAGACTAGCATTCCGCTATACGGAAAGAGCTGATGGGGCAGCTTGCTCGGCGTTGCATGGCTTTTATGCGGAATTCTCGATATCGAGACAAGATTGACAAGGTACGATCTTGCCCGATTTCCTTGATGTCGGAATAACATTCCGCTATTCGGAATAGAAGGTGAGTGTATGGTCAACATGCGATCGCTCTTCACCCGGTCCGCCGTGGCCGCGGCCCTGGTCGTCGCCCCGGTGATGGCCTTCGGCGCCGCCGCGTCGGCCGACGCCTCGGCCGCCTCCGGGACCGCCGCGCGGGCGGCGATCTGGCAGCCGCCGCTGCAGAGCCGCTGGCAGTACCAGCTCCAGGGCAACTCCGCGTACCCCTCGACCGGCGGCGTCAACGTCGACATCTGCCAGGTCCCGCAGAGCGGCGGCGCCTGTGTGAAGCCGACCGTGTTCGACATCGACCTCTACGCGGACGCCGATGTCGTGGGCAACAACACCACGCTCAACACCGCCGCCGTCACCGCCATCCACGCGAAGGGCGCCAAGGCGATCTGCTACGTCGACGCCGGGTCGATCGAGGACTTCCGGCCCGACTACCAGACGTTCGTCGACTGGGACAACGCCCACGGCAACTCCCTGCTGGGCAAGCCGTTCAGCGACGAGTTCCCGAACGAGCGCTGGGCCAACATCAACAACGACAAGGGCCAGCGCGACTTCCTGCTGTCGATGATGTCGGCCCGGGTCGACAAGTGCGTCCAGGCCGGGTTCGACGGCGTCGAGTTCGACGTGGTGAACGCCCACGAAGAAGGCAAGTCGGTCACCGGCTGGACGGTCTCCCCGGCCACCCAGCTCATCTTCAACCGGGCGCTGGCCGCCATGGGTCATGCCAAGGGCCTGTCGGTGGCGCTGAAGAACGATCTCTCCCAGGTGTCCGACCTGGTGGGCGACTTCGACTACGCGGTCAACGAGCAGTGCTTCGAGTTCGACGAGTGCGGAGAGCTCACCCCGTTCGTCCAGGCGGGCAAGCCGGTCTTCCAGGTGGAGTATCTGACCTCGCCGTCCAGCTTCTGCGGCAAGGCGGCCACGCTCAACGTCAACGCCATCAAGAAGGCGACCGACTACTCCCTCCAGGATCTGCCCTACAAGCCCTGTAGGTAGCCGGCCGCGGTGGCCCTGTCCGCGCGGGGCCACCGCTTCACGCCACGGGGTTGGCCAGCGTGCCGATGCCCTCGACGCCCACCTCGACGGTGTCGCCGGGCTGGAGCGAGCGCCTCGGGTCCATGAACTCGCCGCAGCCCCATGGCGTGCCGGTCAGCACGACGTCGCCCGGATCGAGGGTGAAGGCGCGCGAGCAGTAGGCGAGCAGCTCGGCGATGCCGAAGAGCATCTCGGCGGTGCTGGAGTCCTGGACGGTCTCGCCGTTGACGGTCGTCCACAGCCGCAGCGACTGCGGGTCGTCGAGCTCGTCGGGCGTCACGATGGCCGGGCCCAGCGGGCAGAAGGTGTCCAGGCTCTTGCCGCGGGTCCACTGCCCGTCGGCGAACTGCAGGTCACGGGCGGAGACGTCGTTGGCGACGGTATAACCGGCCACGCCCGCCAGCGCCTCCCGAGGGCTCGCGTGGCGCAGCGGCGTCCCGATGACGGCGGCCAGCTCGACCTCCCAGTCCACCCGCTCGGTGAGGTCGCCGTCGATGACGATCGGCTCGCCGGGGCCGATCACGCTGGACGGGAACTTCGCGAACATCAGCGGCCGCGCCGGCTTGTCCATGCCGGCCTCGCGGATGTGGTCGAGGTAGTTGAGCCCGATCGCCACGATCTTGCCGGGCCGCACCGGCGCGTCGGGCACCGCGCCGGGCAGGGGCCGGGCCGCCGAACCGGCCAGCCGCCGCATCTCATCGGGCCCCTCGGCCAGCACCGCCCGGATCGAGGTGCCGGGCGGGACGTCGAGGGCGTACCAGAGCTCATCGCGCCGCACCGCGGCGAACCGGGTCTCGCCGACCCGTGCCGTGCCGAGTCTCATGTCTGCTCCATTCCGCTATAAGGAATGCTATTCCGAATCACTGGAAGTGCATCAGCAACCCTGAGCACGTGTCAAGTGTCCTTTGGAACATTCCAGCGCCTCGGCTCGGGCCTACTGATTTTCCGAATGACAGAACGCCCCTGCGTATGGCGGAACCAGTGCTACCTTCAGAGCGACAGAGGAGGGCATCATGCGCGGACTGGCCGGGAAGCGGGTGCTGATCAGTGGTGGCAGCAGCGGCATCGGCGCCGCCACCGCCCGCAGATTCCTGGAGGAAGGCGCCCAGGTCGTGCTCGGCGGCCTGAGTGAAGCCGAGGTGGATCAGGCGGTGGCCGACCTCGCGCCGCTCGGCGAGGTGAGCGGGCTGGCGGGTGACGTCAGTTCGGCGGCCGACGTCACCCGGCTGGTGGACGGCGCGATCGCGACGATGGGCGCGATCGACGTCCTGATCAACAACGCGGGCATCGCGTGGCGTGAGCCGTTCCTGGAGATCACGCCTGATCACTGGGACCGGATCGTCTCGGTGAACCTGCGCGGGATGTTCCTGGTCGCCCAGGCCGTGGCCAGGCATCTGGTGGAGCGCGGCTCCGGCGGGGTGATCCTCAACATGTCGTCCACGAACGGGCTCGGCGGAGAGGCCGACTACGCGCATTACAACGCGTCCAAGGGCGGCGTGCTTCTGCTGTCCAAGACAATGGCCGTGGAGCTCGGAAAACACGGGATCCGGGTCAATTCCCTCTGTCCTGGATATATCAAGACTCCATTGAATTCTGCGATCTCGTCCGGGCTCGCCGATGATTTCGTGTCGGCGTACGAGCGCGACCACATCCCGCTCGGCCGGGCCGGGCTGGCAGCGGAGGTCGCGGCCGGATACGCCTTCCTGGCCTCGGATGACGCGTCCTTCATCAACGGCGCCGAGCTGGTCATCGACGGCGGGCAACTCGCCATCATGTGAGGCATTTTCTCGGTAATCGCCGCCAATTAAATATGCATGGACTTTCCCGTGAATCCGCGATCTCATATTCCCGCTGGTATCACCGAGCAGGGAGAGGTCGATGCGGAGAATATTGGGAATTGCCGTGGCTTTCGCGGTCACGATCGGCCTCGCCGCCGTGCCCGCAGCCACGGCGGCGAGTGCCCCACCGCGAGCCGTGGAGATCACCCGCTTCCTCGGCGAGCAGCGGCTGCCGCACAAGATGCCCTACGCCGGCACCACGGTGGGCGGCCTGTCCGGCCTCGACCGTGACCCGCGCACCGGCACCTGGTACCTGATCTCCGACGACCGGGGCCGCTACGGCCCGGCCCGCTTCTACACCGGGCGTCTCGACATCGACCCTGCGACCGGCGCCTTCACCGGGGTACGCCTCACCGCCGCCAAGACCCTCCTGCGCCCCGACGGGAGCACCTACCCGCCGTACGGCAAGCCCGAGTCCGCCGACCCCGAGTCCATCCGCTACGACCCGTGGACCCGGCGGCTGCTGTGGGGCGACGAAGGCGACCGGCCGGAAGCCGGCCGCCCGGACATCCCGCTGTCCGGCCTGTACGTCCACCGGGCCGACACCCAGGGCCGGCAGACCGACGACCTGCCGATGCCCGCCAACCTGCGCATGACCGCCATGGACAACGGGCCCAGGCGTAACTTCGGCATCGAGGGCCTGGCCATCACCCCGCGCGCGATCACGGCCATGACCGAGGGCCCGCGGTTCGAGGACGGGGAGCCGCCGACCGTCGAGCACGGCGCGGAGGCCCGCCTCACCGTGTGGGACCGTTTCGGCGGCTCGCCGCGCGCCCAGTACGTCTACCGCGTCGACCCGCTGCCCACCGCCCCCATCCCGCCGACCGGGCACACCGACAGCGGGGTCTCGGAGATCCTCGCGATCGACGACCACCGGTTCCTGGCACTGGAACGCTCCTGGCTCGAAGGCGTCGGCTACCGGGTGAAGCTGTACGAGATCGACCTGAGCGGTGCCACGAACGTGCTGGACAGGGACAGCCTGTTCACCGGCGAGCCGTACCGCGCGGTGTCCAAGCACCTGGTCGCCGACCTCGACAAGGTCCGGACGCCGGTACAGAACCTGGAGAGCCTCGCCTGGGGACCGCGGCTGCGCACCGGCGAGTGCACGCTGGTGATCGGTTCGGACGACAACTTCGACGCCGAGGAGACGACGCAGTTCCTGGCCTTCGCCACCCGGACCTGCTGAACACCCTTAGCAAAACTATGAAGCGTGAAAGAAGGCCTGATCACCCCAACTAGCCTGACGTTTCATGACGTACGGGCCGCAACAGCCACAACAGTTCAACGTCCCTTATCCCCAGCAGCAGTCCCCCGCCTTCACGCCGCCTCCCGTGGTGATCGACGTCGGTACGGACGCCAAGGTGAAGGCACTGATCGGCGGCTCCGTTGCGGGGGTCATCGGACTCTTCGCGATCGTGTCGGCGCTCACCGGCCAGGTGACGGGCGGCGGCGGGGCCACCGTCGTCGCCGGGCTGTTCGGGCTGGTCTTCCTGACCATCGGCGCCCTGCCGATCATCACGTGGCGCAAGCTCAGCCGCCCCCGCAAGCTGGTCTTCGACGGCTACGGCGTCCGCTGGGACGACCCCCAGGGCAAGCCGTGGTCGGCGCCGTGGGCCGAGCTGGCGGGGGTGGGCATCTCGCGCACCCAGCAGCGCCGGGTCAAGCTCGCCGACTACATCATGCGCAAGGTGATGGTGCGCCTGGACCTCTTCCCGGCCGACCCCGGGTTCCGCGCCCGGCACCCGGAACTGGAGCACCTGTGGGAGTTCCACACGGTCAAGAACGGCTACCGGCTCCCGCTCGGCTCCAACCCCAAGTACATCCCGGTCATCGAGCAGGCGATGCGGCAGTATCGCCCCGCGGCGTACCTGGGCATCCGCGATGAGGGTTTCATGGTCGGCCTGGTCTAGAGGTCGCCCCCTCAGCGTGGGCGGGAGAGGCGGCGGGCGGCCAGGAGGAGGGAGAGCAGGCCGACCGCGGCGGTGACGGTGAGCTCCATGAGGACGGGCGAGTGCACGGCGGCGGGCTCCTGCGGCGCGAGGTAGGGGGCGATGGTCCGCCGGAGCAGGTCGACCACGTACGTGAGCGGGTTGGCCACCATGAGAGCGGTCAGCCAGCCGGGCAGGCCCCCCATCGGGAACAGCGCGCCCGACAGGAACGTCATCGGCGTCAGCGTGAACCCTATGACCGCGTGGAAGGTCGGCGCCGGGGCGATGACCACGGCCAGCAGGGTGACGAACGCGGTCATGGTGAACGCGAGCAACGCCATCTCGGCGACCAGCTCGATCATCAGCTCGGGCGTGTACGGGATGTGCGCCACCCCCGCCAGACCCAGGACGAGCACGCCCTGGAAGGTGGCGACCGTGGAGCCGCCCGCGCACCGACCGGCCAGCAGGCTCACCCGGTGCACGGGCGCGACCAGCATCTCCCTGAGAAAACCGGCCTCACGGTCGACCGCGATGGAGGAGCCGATGGCGATCGCGGGCGCCTGGACGGTCATCATCAGCACGCCGGGAAACAGGTAGGTGAGATAGCCGCCGTGGATCGGCAGCATGGCGGCGAACCCGATGCCGAAGACCAGCAGGTAGACGACCGGCTGGACCAGCGCCATGAGCAGGCGGGCGGGGTTGCGGACGGAGTGGAGCAGTTCCCGCCGCCACACCACATGGGCGGCCCGCGCTTCCCACAGGAGCCGGTGCAGGAGACGTGACGAGGGCGTGAGGCTGGCGCTCGCGGTCACAGCGACACCTCCGAACGCGCCACGCCGTCCAAGGTCCGGCCGGTGTAGCGCAGGAACACCTCGTCCAGGCTGGGCCGGCGTACCTCGATCGAGTGCACGGGCACCCGCAGCACGGTGCACACCCAGGGGATGGCGGTGGCCGCGTCGGTCACCTCGACGTACAGGCCGTCCGGCCCCCACGCGCTGGCCAGGCCCAGGTAATCGGAGAGCGTGGCGGCGGCGGCCTGGTCGTCACCGGTGCGCAGGTGGATGCGGTCCGTGCCGATCAGCCGCTTGAGCGCGGCCGGCGAGTCGTCGGCGACCACGCGGCCCCGGTCGACCATGGCGATGTGGTCGCAGCTCTCGGCCTCCTCCAGGTAATGGGTGGTGAGGAAGACGGTGATGGACCGGCGGTGGCGCAACTCGCGCAGGTGCTCCCAGATCTCCGCGCGGGCCTGCGGGTTGAGGCCCACCGTGGGCTCGTCGAGGAACAGCACCCCCGGCTCGTGCAGCAGCCCGCGGGCGATCTCCAGCAGGCGTCTCATGCTGTCGGACAGCTTGCGGACCAGCGAGTCGCCGAGGCCGGTCAGGCCCACGAGGTCCGCGGCCTCGGCCACCCGGCGGCGCGCGTCGTGCTTGCCCAGGCCGTACAGGGTGGCGTGGAAGGCGAGGTATTCGCGGACGGTCAGGTCCGTGTCGACGGTCGGCTCCTGGAAGACCAGCCCGATGCGGCGGCGTACCTCCTTCGGGTCGTCGCGTACGTCGATGCCCGCGACGAGCGCCCGGCCGCCGCTGGGACGCAGCAGCGTGCAGAGCATCGAGATCGTGGTGGACTTGCCCGCCCCGTTGGGTCCGAGGAAGCCGAACATCTCGCCGGCCTCGACGTTCAGGCTGATCCCGCACACCGCGCGCATGCCCTGGTAGGACTTGCGCAGCGAGCGGGTGTGGATCGTCCCCGGCCTCATGGCGCGGTGTTCGGGGCCGCGACGGTCATGATCGGCCGGTAGTAGCCGGCCGCGTAGGGCTCGCCGACCGGCTGCCCGTTCACCTGCACCCAGGCGTGCGCGCGGAACGGCTCGACGCGCACCCCCGCGCACCAGGTGGGCCAGGTGCCCCGCAGCCGGCACAGGATGGCCGTCGCCAGCGAACGCTGCAGGCAGGCGGGCCCGGCGCAGCGCGCGCTCACCGCCACCACGTCGTCCCTGGCGGCCAGGGCCTGCGCGGCCGTCGCGGCGACGGCACCGCGCCGGATCACCTCCAGCACGCACCGGATCCGGTGCGGCGTGAGCGCGGCCAGCGCCCGGGCCGCGGCGACGGCCAGCAGAGCCGCGGGGGTCCGGACGAGCGGCGGCAAGGCGCGAACCTCGGGGGTCATCGGGCGGCTCATGGCGTCACCAGTCCGGCTCGGCGCAGGCCCGCCAGCAGGTCGGCGACATCGCGGTCCGCCTGCTCGGCGGAGAGCCCCGGGTGGTCGCCGGTCAGCCTCTTGGCCGCCTCGCCCGGAGCGGCGCCGCAGAGCAGCGTCCGCAGGACCAGCGTGGCGGTGGCGTTGAGCTGCCAGTAGCGGCCGGTGCGCTCGTCGAGCAGCACCATGCCGTCGATGGAGTGCGCGGCGGACACGCCGCCACGCAGGCTGAAGGGCATCACGAATCTCCCGTGGTCATGGCCGGCATCCGAAGGGGGGTCAGTGAGCGCAGCCATATCTCGCAGGCCAGCGTCTGCGACAGGGGTCCCATGACGTGCGGCAGCGGATGCACGCCGAGCAGGGCGGCACGCAGGACGCCGGGGTCGATCAGACCGAGCCGGCCGAGCTCCGACGCGTCGAACAGCTCCAGCACGCCGTCACGATGGCGCCGCCATCCGGCGTAGAAGTCGGCGCTGTATTCGCCCTTGGTCGAGCGCTCCAGCATCTCGTACGGCACGATGCCGGCCATCGACGCCGCCAGCAGCGGCTTGCACCGGCCGAGACCGGCGCGCTGATCCAGCCGCACCGACAGCGCGGCCTCGATCACGGCGTCATCCAGGTAGGGCGCGGCGTACGGGAGCCCCAGCCGGGAGGTGGCCTGGTCGATCTGACGCAGCCCGGCCCCGCAGGCACGCGCGTAGAGCAGGGCCTGGTGCTGGGCGCGCCGTGGCGACAGCGGCGCCGGCTGCCCGGCGGCGATCCCGGCCAGCACGTCGCGGGCCGCGTTGACGGCGCCGGGGGTGGCCCAGGGCGGCATGCGCAGCGGCGGTCCCCACGCCATCGAGTGCGGGTCCGGGGCCGCGGGCGCGGCGCGCAGCTCGGCGGTGCGGCGGCCCAGCCAGGCCGCGTGGTCGGTGCGGTCGGCCACCGCCCGCAGCAGCCGCCACCAGGAGGTCCGCCAGCGGGCCCGGCGGGCGCGCAGGTGCGCGGGCGCGGTGAACGGGCGCTCCCTGACCAGGTCGTGGAGGTAGGGCGGAAGAGGCGAGAACAGCTCGTCGCCACCGACCCCCATCAGGTGCAGCCGGGAGCCGGCGGTGCCCAGCCGCCAGGCCAGGTCGGCCAGCCGCGCCGCGTCGCGGACCCAGCCCGACGGCTCCTCCATCGCCGGCTGGGACTCGGTCAGGCCGGCGAACCACAGCGGGAACTCGTCGTTGCCGATGACGAGGTGCGTGGCCGCCGACAACGCGGTGGCCGCGCGGAAGGCCCAGGCCGGATCGTCGTTGCCCGGGTCCAGGCCCTCGCAGTGCACGGTGATCAGGCGTGCCGGGCCGCCGGCGGCCAGGAAACAGAGGCTGGTGGAGTCGAGTCCGCCGGACAGGTCGGCGCTGATCGTGCCGCCGTCCGCGGTGCAGGTGTCCACGGCGCCGGTCAGCGCCTCGCGGAGGGCGCTCGCCCCCTCGACCAGGGGCAGGGTTGGTTCGGGCGGGTGCCACCAGGTGCGGACGCGGATCGTGCCGTCGGGTTCGATCAGCAGCGTCCTGTCGGGGGGCAGGCAGGTGACGTCGCGCCACACACCGAGGTCCTGCAACGGGGCGACCACCCCGCTCGGGAGCAGTCGCGTGGCCAGCACCTGCTCGTTGATCCGTCCGCCGGTCGCCCACGCGAGCACGTCGGAGCGGCTGGCGGCCACCGTCACACCGCGTACGCGGGCGTGGAAGATCCGCCGCACGGCCGAGGCGGTGCCGCGTACGGCGGTCCTGCCGTCGATCGAGGCGGTCAGGTGGAAGCTGCCCGCCAGCCCCGCGACGACCTGTTCGAGCCGCTCGACGTCGGAGATCCGATCCAGCCGCAGGGCCAGGTCGGTGGCGGTGACCGGGCAGCGCCCGAGCACCGCCACCCGCGCCGCTCCCACGGCTGCCAGACGGATCTGGTGGCCGGGCCAGTCGCCGATCAACCACGGCCGCCCGGAGGCGTGCTCGATCACCTGACCGGCCCTGGGGAGCAGCACGCCTGCCGCGGCAAGACCTGCTTCACCGTCGGGTAGCACGGCGAACCACATCTCGCCTAGCACCGTTGCGCCCGCCCGTCAGCCGGAGAACCACTGAAACGGATTGGCGGGCCAGTCGATGACGGAGCCCGACGGGTAGCCGCACGTGAGATCGGCGAAATCGCCGACCTCAACCAGGGCGGGCGGCTCGTACGCCGCTGGTGCGTGCATGACCCTTCTCCTTTCAGAGATGATGGCCGGACACGACCTGTCTACCTATCCGGCATCGTCACTGACAGTAGCTATTTGGTTACTAGTAGCGATGACCATAGTCACGGTTTCTGTGCCGGCCCGCTACTGGTCGCAGCGGATTGGGGACGGGCGCGCAGCGCATCTCGCCGCCGTCGGCGCCGAGCCAGCGCAGCAGCAGGTTGGCCTTGGCGGGCACGTGGGAGGCCGCCAGCAGGGCGCGGATCGGCGCATGGTCGCCCGCGTACCCGGCCAGCAGCTCTCTGGCCCGCGCCCACAGCTCGCCGCCGAGTCCGGCGTGGCGCTCCTCGATCGCCCCGGCGATCTCCCACAAGTTGTTGGTCACCAGGCAGGAGACCAGCCGCTCCCAGCCGTAGGCGGCGCCGACGCCCGGGACGGCGGGGTGCCGGTCGGTGACCAGCTTGACGCCCTCGTGGTCGCGGAAGATCGCCTGCGCCGGGGTTCCGGTGACGTCCACGCCGATGAGCACGTTCTGCAGGTGGCACTCCAGGACCACGCCGTGGCGCAGGTACGCGTGCAGGACCGGTGGTACGACGAGCTCGAGGTAGCGCTGCCACCAGGTGAGGGCCCGGTCCTCGTCGAGGCCGTCGAGCGGGTTGCCGGGAAAGCCCTCGCCGATCCCCGCCGCCAGCAGTGCCGTCAGGCCGGGCCGCAGGTGCGCGCCCAGGCCGTCGCGGACGATCACCGCCAGCGCCTCGCCGCCGTCGCCGAGGTCCACGGTGCGGTAACCCCGGTCGGACAGCACGGACGGTCTCGGCAGGTGCGCGGGCAGGTCGTCGAAGACCGCGCGCAGCAGGCCGTCGACGGTGGTCAGCCGGCGCAGGTCGCGGGACCAGAGGCGGCGGACGTCGTTGGTGATCCGGACGTCGAGGCTGAACTTGCAGAACAGGTCCGCGTCCGGCAGGTACACCGTCCGCAGCGACGAGGTCGGCACGGCCACGGCGGTGCTCTCGCCCAGATACCGCAGCCGCCCGTCGCGCAGGGCTGGCGGTCCGCCCAGCAGCTCCAGTTGCCAAGGGTGGGCCGGCAGCAGGAGGCCGCCATCGGGTGGCGGCGGGCCGAGCCCGTCCAGCGCGGTGGGGTCGCCCTCCTCCAGTACGGCCTCGGGCGGCACGCCGAGCAGGGTCAGCGGGAAGCGGGCGCGGGCCTCGGGCGCGTAGGGGAGCCAGGAGTCCGGGCCGAGTCCGCCACGGGCCTTGGGCGCCGGGTGGTAGCGGTGCCCCGCGACCAGGGCCTGCTCGGACCGCAGGAACAGCTCGATGGGCGAGGTCTGAGCGGCCGGGAACGGTGTCGCGGTCGCGGCGGGCTGGAACGGGTTCGCCGTCGCCGTTCGGGTGGACAGCAGGGTGGCGACGACGTCCCTGCTGTGGCGGATCTCGTCGGCGAGGGTGCCGTTGGAGACACCGGTGTACGCGGTCAGCTCCTCGGCGGTCAGCGCCACCAGGGGGTCCAGGGACAGGGGGAGCCAGCCGCCGGCCGTGTACAGGGCGGGGTGCCCGGGGTAGCGTCCAGCGCGTACCCGCAGCAGGTGGCCGGTCGTCGGCAGGCGGTAGAGCCGGTGGCCGTCGTCCTGGCCGCTCTCGGGCCTGGCCACCTCGCGGACCAGGCAGTTGAGGAGAGCCGTCACCGTGAGAGCGTCGGCGCGGTCGTCGTCCGGGCCGGACCGTGGGGTTTTCTGCGCCGCGTCCGGTCCCTCGGGATGGCGTGTCATCGCAGGCCCCCTCACCACTCGTATCGGCGACCATACACGGGGTAACTATCCTTTATGAGTATTGATTTGGAGGATCCCCCTCAAGGTCGGGCAGAAGCGGAATTTGCCGCAGAGCTGGCGCGAATCCGGCCCGGCCTGGCCGCCGCCTACGCCGAGGCGCTGCCGGGGGCGCGATCCACCGTGCTCGGGCTGCTCTGGCGAGGGCTGCTGTACGAGCCGGTGCCCGGGGTGGCCGGTCGGGAGTCCGCGCTCGGGCGGATCCGGTTGTCCGACGGGCGGCTGCTCACCGGGCCGCGCCGGTCGCCGTACGACCTGGAGGTGGGCGAGGACGCGGCGGTGCTGCTGGACGGGCGGGTGTACAGGCGGCCGGGCGAGCTGGTCGCGGCACTCGGCCTGCCCGGGGCGGCGCGCTTCGGCGCCGACCTGGAGCGCAGCGTCGCCTCGCTGGCCCTCGCCCGCGCCGGAGCGGGGATGGGGTCGGGGACGGGGCCGGATGAGCGGTCGCTGGAGTGGTTCGAGCAGAGTGTGGTGGACGGGCATCCGTACCATCCGTGCTGCCGCAACCGGCCCGGCGTGTCGGTGGCGGAGCAGTTGGCGTACATGCCCGAGCACCGCCCCGTGGTCGATCTGGACCTGATAGCGGTGCCGGTCTCGCGGTGCGTGGTCGTCGGGGCGTGGCCGGTCTGGCTGCGCGACATCGACCGGCTGCTGCTGCCCGCCCACCCGTGGCAGAGCAGGCATGTGCTGCGGGAGCTCGGGTTGCGGCCGCTCGTGGCGGGTGGGATCCCGGCCCGGCCGCTGATCTGCGTACGCACGCTCGCGCCCGTCGGCGGCGGGCCGCATGTCAAGACGGCGTTCTCCACGCGGATGACATCCAACGTGCGCGACATCTCGCCGGGCTCGGTACGGGACAGCGCGCCGCTCTCGGCCATGCTGGTGGACCTGGCGCGGCGGCTGGACGGGGGGCTGCGGATCACCCGCAACCTGGCCGCGGCCTGCGCGGTGGTGAACGGCGAGCCGAGCGCCGACCTGGCGGTCCTGCTGCGTGAGTCGCCGTCGGAATACGCGGGCGCGGGGGAGACCGTAATCCCGGTGGCCGCCCTCATCGTCCGGCCCCCGAACGGTGGTCCACCCCTGATCGGCGGGCTGCCGACCGCCGGGCCGGGGTGGCTGGCGGAGTTCGCCCGGCTGGCGTGGGGGGCGGGGCTGCGGCTGCTGGCGTACGGCGTGACACTGGAGGCGCACGGGCAGAACCTGCTGGTCGTCCTGGACCGCCGTGGCCGCCCGCTGCGCCTGGTCTACCGGGACCTGGCCGACATCAGGGTCAGCCCCGCGCGACTGCGCCGCAACGGCCTGACGCCGCCGCCGCTGAGCCCGCGGCTCATCACCGACGATCCGGACGAACTACACGCCAAGCTGTTCGGCTCGCTCGTCGGCACCACGTTCAGCAGCCTCGTCTCCGCCCTCGGCCAAGGCGACCGGGAGGTGGAGGCCCGGCTGTGGGCGGCGGTGGCGGCGGCGGCCGTCCAGGTGTTCGACGACCTGCCCGCCACCGGCGACACCCGCGCCGACCGGGCGGCGCTGTTCGGTACGGAGCTCCCCGTCAAGGCACACACGGTGATGCAGCTCGACGGCGGCCCCGCCGGCGACCGCTGGGCCCGGTTCCCCAACCCGCTGGCACAGACCTGACCATCAGACGTCGAACGCCACCGGCACCCGGGTCCCCGTGCGGGCCGACTCCAGGGCGGCCGTCACCATGGCCAAGCTCCGGATGTTGTCGTGGCACTCGCCCTGCGGCGCCCGCCCGGTGCGCAGCCCGGTGAGAAACTCCTCCAGCCCCTCCGCGAGCCCGCTGAACCGGGGCCGCCCCGGGTATCGGTCCGGCTCGGGCGGGTGCCGGCGTGCCTTGTGCTCCTTGACCGTCTCCACCGTCGGCCGGCCACTGCCGTCCCAGCGTGCCGTGCCGTGCGATCCGGCGGCCCGCCAGCTTCCGGTCCAGGATGTCGCCTGGCCGGGCGCGGACCAGCTCCCCGTGAACGTGTAGCGCAGCCCGCCGGTCATCTCGAAGATCGCCGTGGCGGAGCAGGCACCGGGATACCAGCTCCACGGCGACCGGAACGACTCGCAGTAGGCGCTGACCGGATCGGCCCCCGACACCGCGCGGGCCAGGTCGAACAGGTGGATCGCCATGTCCTGTAACAGGGGGTGCTCCAGCGCGGACAGGAACGGCGGCCCCTCGTACGGCATGAAGAACTCCGAGGTCAGCAGCCCGAGCGGCCCGAGCTCGGCCACCGTCCGGCGGAAGGCCACCAGGTTCGGCAGGAAACGGCGGTTCTGGTTGACCGCGAACAGCCGCCGCGCCCGGTCCGCCGCGCGCACCATGGTGCGCGCCTCGTCCAGCGTGATCGACATCGGCTTCTCGCTGAGCACCGACACCCCGCGCTCCAGGGCGGTGACGGTCACCTCGCGATGAGCCTCGGGGATGGTGCAGTTGACGATGAAGTCGGGTTCCTCGCCGTCGAGCACGGCGGTGAGCGAGGCGCTGACGGGCAGTCCGTCCAGGCCGAGGGTCGTGGCGGCGGCACGGGCCCGCTCCTCGACCACGTCCACCCAGCCCACCAGCTCGGTGCCGGGATGGGCCAGCAGCTCCGGCGCCCACTGGCCGCCGATGTACCCGGCGCCGACCACCACGGCCCGCAGCGGACGGTCCTCGTCGAGGGTGATGAAGGTCATGCGGCTCCTACCAGGTGATGGGGGTGTGCGCGTTCTGCAGGGGATCGCCGACGCCGGCCGCGGGAGCGGCCCACAGCACCGCGTTGGCCAGCACGCGCCGTACGTCAGGGTGGTAGTAGACCGGGTGCCCCTGGTCGCCGGGACTGAAGTAGAAGATCCGGCCCAGGCCACGGCGGTAGCAGCAGCCGCTGCGGAACACCTCGCCGCCGCTGAAGTTGCTGATGAAGACCAGCTCGTCGGGCTCGGGGATGCCGAACGGCTCGCCGTACGTCTCCTGCTCGCCGATGACCAGCGGGCGTGGCACGCCCTCGGCGATGGGGTGGCCGGGGGCGACCGTCCAGACCAGCTCGCGCTCGGCCGCGTCGCGCCAGGTGAGCGAGCAGGTGGTGCCCATCAGCTTGCGGAAGATCTTCGAGTAGTGGCCCGAGTGCAGCACCAGCAGGCCCATCCCGCCGAGCACGCGCTGCTGCACCCGCTCCACGACCTCGTCGGACACCTCCTCGTGGGCCATGTGCCCCCACCAGGTGAGCACGTCGGTCTCGGCGAGGGTCTTCTCCGACAGCCCGTGCTCGGGGTCCTCCAGGATCGCGGTGCGCACCTGTACGCGGTCGCCGAGCCGCTCGGTCAGGCCGGCGGCGATCGCGCCGTGAATGCCGTCCGGGTAGCGCAGGCGTACGTCCTCCTCGCGTGGCTCGTGGTAGTTCTCGCTCCAGACCGTGACCTTGACCGGCATCCGTTTGCCTCCCGAGGGGCCGTGCGGCCCTGACGTAGTCGACTCGTTGTGGTTCTCGCCGCTTTCGCGGGCGTTGAAGCCGCTGTCAGGTAGGTCGCTGAGGCCGGGCGACGGTCAGGAGGGTTGGCCGTACCAGTCGATGCCGTGCCTACGTAGCCACTCGACGTCGCGCTCCTGGATCTCCGGGTTGACCTTCCCGGTGGGTATGCGGGCGCCGCCCCTGCCGCCGAAGTGGGTGGCGAGCTCATCGCCGACGTCGAGGACGACCTTCTCGTAGTCCGGTTGCCAGCGCATCAGCGTTCGCCTGCCGCATTCCGGGCACAACCATTCTTCGGTCCCTGAGTCGGAGACCCCGACCATGACCATTTCGTGCGTCGCACTCACCGCGCACTCCTTGTCCTCACCGAGCGTTTACCCGGGGATTCGCCCTGTATTCGAAGCCCGCCGGACATAACTTCGTGGCGATTTCAGGGAGTGCATCCAGGTAGGTCACGCCGATCGCTGCGTCAGCCGGTAGCGCGACGGCGGGATCCCGTAGCGGTCGACGAACGCCTGCCGGAGCGTCTCGGCCGTGCCGAAGCCGCAGCGGGCGGCCACGCCGGCCATGGGCAGGGAGGTCGAGGCCAGCAGGTGGGCGGCCGCCTCCGTACGGGCCTGCCGGACGTACCGGCCGGGGGTCAGTCCCAGATTCTTGAGGAACAGCCGGGTCAGGTGCCGCTCGCTCACGCCGGCGCCGGCCGCGAGCGTGGCGGTGGCCAGGTCGGCGTCCAGATGGCCGGTGACGTAGTCGGCCACCTGCCTGACCAGGCTGTCGGTGTGCGGCGGCGCGACGGTGAAGATGCTCATCTGCGCCTGGTTGCCGGGCCGTTGCAGGTAGGTCACCAGGCTCCGGGCGACCTTCCTGGCGAGCTCGGCGCCGCTGTCCTCCTCGATGAAGGCCAGCATGAGGTCGAGGGCGCTGGTGACGCCGGCCGCCGTGTGGACGTTCCCGTCGCGGATGAAGATGGGGCCGGGATCGAACGTGACCGCGGGGTACCTCTTGGAGAGGTCGTACGCCCACTCCCAGTGCGTGGTCACGCGCCGGCCGTCCAGCAGGCCCGCCGCGGCCAGGACGCCGGCTCCCGTGCACACCGACGAGACGCGGCGGCTCTCGCGTGCCAGGCGGCGGACGTGCGCCAGGATCAGCCGGTTCTCCGCCGCGTCCAGGTGGCCGATGCCGCCGGTGACGACGATCGTGTCGAGGGGGCCGGTGACGCGTTCGAGTACCTCCTGGCCCTGGACGATCAGGCCGGTGCCGCAGGTGATGGGGTTGCCGCCGGGCGTGGCCAGCCGGACTTCGTAAAGGGGGAGGCCGGCGTGGTCGTTCGCCGTCTCCAGGGTGCTGGTGACGCAGGCGATGTCGAGCAGCGACGCCGCCTCATAGCCGATGACCACCATCCGCCGTACGGTCATGGCCAGACCCTACGTGGGACGGACCGGCATCCCAAGATTTCAGACCTACTGATTTCCCTCCTTTGCCGGTGGCGGCGGAGGAACGGCACCGTTGGCACATGACGCAGAGATCATGGGTCCGCTTCGCCGGGCACTACGTGGAAATGGTCATCGCGATGTTCGTCGGGATGTTCGCGCTCGGCTTCCTGCTGGACGCCGTCGGGATCAGTCCGTCGTACGAGCGGGAGCCCGAGCTCGCCTACCTGCTCATGGCCTTCGACATGTCCGTCGGCATGGCCGCCTGGATGCGCTTCCGCGGGCACGGCTGGGCAAGCACGCTGGAGATGTGCGCCGCGATGTTCGTCCCGGTCGTGCCGCTGTTCCCGCTGCTGTGGATGGGGGTCATCGACGGGATGGGGCTGATGATGGCCGCGCACGTGGCGATGTTCCCGCTCATGCTGCTGGCGATGCTGCGCCGGCGCGACGAGTACACCCACGCCCACGCTCACTGAAGCTGCTGGCGTTTGTAGCAAGCGTTTGGTTTGATCACGTTATGGACGACCGTGAGATCGCCGACCGCCTCC
The DNA here is from genome assembly GCF_019396345.1 of Nonomuraea guangzhouensis. GTDB lineage: Bacteria > Actinomycetota > Actinomycetes > Streptosporangiales > Streptosporangiaceae > Nonomuraea > Nonomuraea guangzhouensis. The sequence continues at coordinate 189,144 of NZ_JAHKRM010000016.1, forward strand.
AGATCGCCGACGTGCTGGCCAGCTACGCCCGCGCCGTCGACTCGGGCGACTGGGACCTGCTCGACGAGGTGTTCACACCTGACGCGGTGATCGACTACACCGCGGCGGGCGGCATCCGCGGCACGCGGGCCGAGATCAAGACCTGGCTCGCCGACGTCCTGTCCGGCTGGCCCGGTCGGCTGCACCTGATCGGCGCCATCAGGATCGTCTTCGAGTCCGGCGAGGCCCGCGTGAGCGCGGCGTTCGCCGACACCCTCGCGCCCTCGCGCGAGCTGGTCTCCGCCGACAGCAAGGGGCTGATCCAGGGCGGCGGCTGGTACCACCACCGGATGGTGCGCACCGCCGACGGCTGGGGGAGCCGCGAGCTCGTCGAAGAGCAGTCCTGGCGCACCATCCGCTGAGCCGGCGGTGCCGCCTATCGCGTGTCGACCAGCACGGCGCCGGTGCTGCCGCGCGGGGTCAGCCTGGCCGCCTGGTCCTCGAACGCAGGCACGGCCTCGCCCTCGATCAGGGCCAGCAGCCGCTGGGCGGCGTGCCCGCCGTACGCCGGGATGTCCCGGGTGAGCGCGGTGAGCGGCGGGCGGACGACCTGGGACAGCGGGGAGTCGTCCCAGGCGACGATCGACAGGTCGCGTGGCACGTCGAGCCGCATCTCCTGGGCGACGGAGAGGCCCGCCACCGCCATGATGTCGTTGTCGTAGACGATCGCGGTGGGCCGGTCCGCCGAGCTGAGCAGTCGCCTGGTCGCCCTGGCGCCCTCCTCGCCGGTGTAGTCGGTGTGCACGGTCACGTGCTCGGCCGCGCCCGCGCACGACTCCGCGAACGCCTGGTCGCGCACAGCCGTGTGGACCAGCTTGGACAGTCCGGCGACCCGGGCGATGCGGCGGTGCCCGAGTGCGATGAGATAGGCGATGGTCTCGCGGATCGCCTCGCCGTCGTCTGACCAGACCGCGGGCAGCGAGCCCGACGCGTCGGGGTGGCCGATCACCACGACCGGCATGCCCAGCCGCTCCATGGCGGGCACCCGGGCGTCGGAGTAACGCAGGTCGACGAGGAAGGCGCCGTCCGTGCGGCGCTCGCCCCACCAGCGCCGGTACACCTCTATCTCCTGCTCGTGGTCGGTGACGACCTGGAGCATCAGGGCGTACGAGCGGTCCGCGAGCACGCCCTCGATGCCGCTGATGAGCTCCATGAAGAACGGCTCGACGCCCAGGAAGCGCGCGGGACGGCACAGCGCTAGCCCCACGGTGTGGGCCCTGGCGCCGTTCAGCGCGCGGGCGGCGCTGTTGGGCTGCCAGCCGATCTCCTCGGCGATGGCGACGATCCGCGCGCGGGTCGCCGCCGACACCCCCGGCTGTCCGTTGAGCGCGTAGGAGACGGCCACCTTGGAGACTCCCGCACGGCTGGCGATGTCGGCGATCGTCGGTCGCTTCACGAGGCCTCCTTGTGAACCGGTTATCTGCCCACACTCTAGGACACCCACACCGTATGACCAGAAGCGATTTCCCAAGGTCGGAGCTGCGGTCAGAATCGCTTATCCGGTTCAGCAGAAGTTGTTCTCCGGCAGAGGCATAGCGGGACCGGCCGCCTGGCGTCTGAGGGGTGATATCCAACCCTTTGGAGGTGGTCGTGGACGCCGCGGACGAGCAAGGCTTCCGCGAGTTCGTCTCTGCGCGCTCTCCCGCCCTGATGCGGCTCGGCTTCCTGCTCACCGGTGGTGACCAGCACAGGGCCGAGGATCTGGTGCAGAGCGCGCTGGCGAAGCTGGCGGCGAAATGGCAGCGGGTCGACGCGCCCGAGGCGTACGCCAGGCAGATCATGTACCGCCAGCAGGTGAGCTGGTGGCGCGCGGCCGTCCGGCGCGGTGAGGTCGTCCAGGCGACCCCGCCCGACCTGCCGGGAGCGGACCGTACGCATCAGAGCGAGCTGCGCATGGTGCTGCGCGGTGCTCTCGCCAAGCTCACCGCGAAGCAGCGCACGGTGCTCGTGCTCCGCTACTTCGAGGACCTGCCCGACCACGAGGTCGCCCGCGTGCTCGGCTGCTCGGTCGGCACGGTCAGAAGCACCACGCACCGATCGCTCGCCCGGCTCAGGTTGATCGCCCCCGAGCTGGCCATGGAACTGGAGGCCGCGACATGACCCGACTGCTTCGCGACACCCTGGAGGAGTGGGCCTCGGAGGCCCGGGTCCCGCACGACCTGGCGGACCGGGCGCTACGGAGGCGCGCCTGGCTGCCCATCGGCGCGAGTGTGCTGGCCGCCGGGCTGGCGGTGGCCGTCGCGGTGTTCGTCGCCGGGCTGCACGGTGAGAACACGACGGTACGGCCCGCGACGGGGGTGAGCGTCCCGGTCAGGCCGACGGCGACCTCGACCGAGCTGCTGGCCGACACCGGCAACGCTCCCCCGAAGAAGCTGGTGGCGGCCGGGAACGTCGCCGTCTCCGCGTACTGGACCACCAAGGTCGAGAAGCTGCCTGACAAGTGGGAGCGGTTCCGCCGGACCTGGTCGCTCTACGATCCACGCACCGGAGGCTACGAGCAGACCTCGTGGTCCTGGGTCGACGTGGCGCCGGGACTCCAGCTCGCCGCGGTGGTCGAGGGTGACCTGATCGGCAAGCGGGTGGGCATCCTCGACATGAACACCCGGCAGGTCATGGCCTGGATCGATCTGGAGCACGCCGTCGGGTCGGTCGTCTGGTCGCCCGACGGCACCAAGGTCCTGGCCACGGCCTACTCCGCGTATCCGGACGAGCAGGAGAAGATGGGGATCGGGGGCGGACATCTGCGCGCCAGCCCGCGGACCGGCTACTACATCATCGACGTCGCCACGGGTGAGGCCGACTACCACGCGCTCGCGCCGATCAGCGACACCGCATCGCCAAGCAACATCAACGCGCGTCAGGATCTCGGCTGGAGCCTGGATGGGTCGATGCTCTGGGAGCCCACCGACACCATGCCGGACCGGCTGTGGCTCGATTTCGACGGCAAGCGGCGGGAGGCGCCCGCCGGTGATCAGTACATCGGCTACACGGGCAGGTCGAAGGTCTCGCCCGACGGCAAGCTGGTTCTCGGCGGCGACGGCCTGCCGACCAGCATCTTCGACCGGTCCGGAGCGGTTGTCGGCAAGCAGAAGGTGCTCCAGCTCCTCGCCTGGGCCGACGACGACAACGTGGTCGCGCTCGGTTGCGCGGGGGAATGCGGCAACGAGTTCGACAACGGCCTGGTGCTGGTCAGCGTCGACGGCTCCCGGATGACTCAGCTCACCGCCAACCGTGACAGGAACAACGACGAATGGAACTGGGTGCTCACACCCAGGAACTGACGTGCCGATCAGGACGTCGTGAAATCCTCGACGTTCTCCTTGGTCGCGACCTTCACCGGCACGGCCACGGTCTTGTCGATCTCCTCACCCCTGGCGGCCTTGACGGCGGCGGCCACCGCCTGCTGGCCGATCATCGCGGGCTGCTGGGCGACGGTGGCGTTCAGCGTGCCCGCCTGGACCGCCTTCAGGCCGTCAGGGGTGCCGTCGAAGCCGACGATCTTGACCTCCTTGCCGGCCTTGGCGCCCAGGGCCTTGATCGCGCCCAGGGCCATCTCGTCGTTCTGGGCGAACACGCCGGTGATGCCGGGGTGTGACTGGAGCAGGTTCGTCATGACGTCGAGGCCCTTGGTCCGGTCGAACTCGGCCGGCTGCTGGGCCACGACCTGGATGTTCGGGAACGCCTTGATCCCCGCGGTGAAGCCCTGCCCGCGGTCGCGCGCGGCGGACGTGCCGGCCACGCCCTGCAGCACGACGACCTGGCCCTTCTCGCCGAGTTGCCTGGCGAGTTCCTCGGCCCCCAGCTTGCCGCCGGTCACGTTGTCGGAGGCCACGGTCTCCGTCACCTCGGCGCCGTTGACGCCGCGGTCGGCCGCGATGACCGGGATGTTGGACCGCTGCGCCGCCTTGACCGCCGGCGCCGCCGCGTCGGAGTCGACCGGGTTCAGGATGATCGCCTTCATGGCCTGGCTGGCGAAGTTCTGGACCTGGTTCACCTGCTGGGAGGCGTCGTTCTGGGCGTCGGTGACGGTGAGCGTGGCGCCGAGCTTCTGGGCCTCGGCCTGCGCGCCGTCACGGAGCTGGACGAAGAACGGGTTGTTCAGCGTCGACACCGACATGCCGATCTTGATGTTGGCCGGCGCCGGCGTGGCGGCGGAGCCGTTGGAGGCTGGTTGGCCGGATGAGTCGCAGGCGGTGAGGCCGAGTGCGAGAGCGGCGCCGGCTATGACGAGTGCAGGAATCCGCATGATCTATCCCTTTCCTATGACATTCCCCTGCGCCGCAGCGTGTCGACGAGGACCGCGAGCGCGATGACCACGCCGATCACGACCTGCTGCCAGAACGCCGAGACGGACAGCAGGTTCAGGCCGTTGCGCAGCACGGCCAGGATGAGCGCGCCGACGAACGTGCCGAGCGCCCGGCCCTTGCCGCCGGACAGGCTGGCGCCGCCGATGACCACGGCCGCGATGGCGTCCAGTTCGTAGCCGGCCGCGGCCTGCGGCTGGGCCGAGGCCAGGCGGCTGGCCAGCACGATGCCGGCGACCGTGGCGAACCCGCCGGACAGCGCGTACGTGATGAGCAACTGCCGGCTGACCTTGATGCCCGACAGCCGGGCGGCCTCCTCGTTGCCGCCGATGGCGTACATCGCGCGGCCCACGTAGGTCCGGTTGAGGATCACGGCCGCGATGACGCCCATGACCAGCATCACGACGACGGGGACCGGCAGGTAGGGGCCGATCGTGTCGCCCAGGTGGGTGACGGCGTCCGGCATCGTGATGGGGCTGCCTTGGGAGATGACGAGGGCCAGGCCGCGGGCGATGCCGAGCATGGCCAGCGTGGCGATGAACGGCGGCAGCTTGCCGTACGCGATGAGCATCGCGTTGACCAGGCCGCACGCGACGCCGACCGCCAGCGAGACCAGGGTGGCCAGCGGCCAGGGCAGGCCCGCGACGCCGGCCGTCCAGGCCAGGACGATCGCGGAGAGCGCGGCGACGGAGCCGACCGACAGGTCGATGCCGCCGGTGACGATGACGAACGTCGAGCCGAAGGCGAGGATCGCGGTGACGGCCGCCTGGGCGCCCACGTTGAGCAGGTTGGTCACGCTCAGGAAGTCGGACGACAGCAGCGACAGCGCCACGACCAGCACGACGAGCGCGGCCAGCGCGCCGTTCTCGGCCAGCCAGGATTGCCGGAGGAATACCTTATTTGGCACGCGGACCCTCCACGTCGGTGACCGCCAGCGCCATCACGCCGTCCTGCGTGGCCTCGACCGCGGGCAGCTCACCGACCAGCCGGCCGCGCGCCATGACCAGGATCCGGTCGCTCATCCCGAGCACCTCGGGCAGATCGCTGGAGATCATGAGCACCGCGCGCCCCGACGCCGTGAGCTCGTTGATCAGCTGGTAGATCTCGACCTTGGCGCCCACGTCGATGCCGCGGGTCGGCTCGTCGAGGATCAGCACCCCCGCGTCGGCCTCCAGCCACTTGCCGATGACGACCTTCTGCTGGTTGCCGCCGGAGAGCGTACGGACCTCCTGGCCCAGGCCGGTCATCCGGATGCCGAGCTGCTCCGCGACCGCCGCGGCGTCCCGAAGCCGGCCCTTGCGGTCGACGAACCCGGCGCGGGTGGCCTCGCGCAGGGTGACCAGCCCGAGGTTCTCGGCGATGTCCGCGCCCAGGACCAGCCCCTGACCCTTGCGGTCCTCGGGGACCAGCCCGAGGCCGGCCTCCATGGCCGCGTACACGTCCCCCGGCGCCGGGCGCTTGCCGCGCACGGTGACCTCGCCGGTGTCGTAGCGGTCGGCGCCGAAGATCGCCCTGGCCACCTCGGTACGGCCGGCGCCCACCAGCCCGGACAGCCCGACCACCTCACCGGCGCGCACCTCGAAGGAGATGTCCTCGAACACGCCCTTGCGGCCGAGCTTGGTGACCTTGAGCAGCGGCTCGCCCGCCCGGCCGCGCTCGCGCGGGAACCGCTGGTCGATCGGGCGGCCCACCATGAGGCGGACCAGTTCGTCCTGCGAGGTGTCGGCGGGCACCTCGGCGACGGAGCGGCCGTCGCGCAGCACGGTCACGCGGTCGCCGATCGCCGCGATCTCTTCGAGGTGGTGGGTGATGAAGACGATCGCCACGCCCTCCTCGCGGAGCCGGCGGACGATGGAGAACAGCTTCTCGACCTCGCCGGTGGTGAGCACCGCCGTCGGCTCGTCCATGATCAGGACGCGGGCCTGGAGGGCGAGCGCCTTGGCGATCTCCACCATCTGCCTGCGTGCGATGCCCAGCCGGCCGACGGGTATACGCGGGTCGCATTCCACGCCCACGCGCGCCAGCAGCTCCACGGCGTGCTCGTGCATCAGCTTGGTGTCGACGAAGCCGAACCTGCGCGGCGGCCGGCCCAGCGACAGGTTCTCGGCCACACTGAGCTCGGGCACCAGGTTGAACTCCTGGTAGATGGTGGCGATGCCGAGCCGTTGGGCGTCGCCGGCCGTGCGGATGTGCACAGGGTGCCCGTCGAGCAGCACGCGGCCCTCGTCGGGGTGGTAGGCGCCGGAGAGCATCTTGATCAGCGTGCTCTTGCCGGCGCCGTTCTCCCCCAGCAGGACGTGCACCTCACCGGAACGTACGGTCAGGTCGACACCATCGAGCGCCAGCACCCCCGGGAAGCGTTTACGCAGGCCCTCGGCCCTGAGAAGCTCCACCATCAGATGGTGTCCGCCAGCGCGACGAAAACCACCAAAAGCTCAGGTAGAACGGCAGGTCTTTACCAGGAAAGTACCAGTCTGGCGTGAACCGTCAGCCCCCCGCCAGCCTTGGTACGAGGCGGAGCGCGTTCCCCGTGTAGACCCGCTCCAGCACCTCACGCGGGAGGTCGAGCCCGGAGATCGTCCAGCGCCCCATCAACGGCGGTTCGTCCGGCGAGTGGGCGAACGCCTCGTCATCGGTCTCCATGAACCGGAAGTGGGTCCGGTAGACCTCCCGGTCCGGCGGGATCTCGTCGGTGCCGAACAGCACTCGGTCCGGGTGGCGCAGCATCAGCGCCCGCGTCGCCCTGGGCTGGCGGCCCAGCTCGGCGATGCGGGCGGCGATGTCGATGTGGAAGTTCGGGTACGTGTCGAGCAGCCGGCTCGCGAAGGCCAGGTTCTCCGGCCAGCAGCCCGCGTGCACGCCGATCACCGTGGTGCCGGGATGCTTGGCGATCATCGCCTCCATCGCGTCCATCAGCCGCGCGAACGGCGGGAACTCCGGCCCGGAGAAGTTCCAGTCCGGGCGGGCGGTCAGCTGTTCGAGCCGCTCGTTGCGCTCGTCGGCGGGCTCGAAGAAGGCCACCGGGTCGGCGGTGTGCAGCGCGATGGGGATGCCCGCCTCGCCGACGGCCGCCCACAGCGGGTCCAGTCGCGGGTCGTCGAGCATCACCAGCTCGCCGCGGGCGTCGCGGACCCGCAGGCCGACGTCCTTCCATACCTTCAGCCCCGCCGCGCCCTCGGCCACCGAGCGGCGTAACTGCGCGGCCAGCCGCTCGCCGAAGCCCGGTTCGGCGGTCTGTGCCCAGTCGACGTGGCAGAAGGTGGCGAACCTGCCGGGGTGGGCCGCGTCGTAGCGCTCGATGTTCGCGGCCAGCTCGGAGCCCCAGCGGCCGTCGAGGTTGACCATGCCGCGCAGGTTGAGCTCGTCCATCAGGTCGATCAGCGCCGGGACGTCCTCGACCATCCAGCCGCCGTCCTCGCTGAGCCACCGGCCCAGGTGGATGTGGGCGTCCACGGCGGGCACGGCGGCGCGGTCGACCTGGTGGACCGCGACCCGCAGTTGGGACACCGGCCGGTATCGGGACAACGGCGGGTCGGCGGGGCACATGGCTGCTCCTCGATCAGTCGCGGATGCCCGCGGGCAGCAGGTCGCCGTGGGCCGCGATCAGCTCGTCCACCAGCTCGCGGACCTTGCGGACCGGAAGCGTGGCGGCGGTGTTGGGGTCGAGCAGCGCGGCCTGGTAGACGTGGTCGCGCCGGCCTTCCAGCGCCGCCTTCACGGTCAGCTCGCTGACGTTCAGCATCGTCCGGTTGAGCGCGGCGACCTGGGCGGGCAGCTCGCCGATCCGCATCGGCTGCACGCCGGCCCGGTCGACGTAGCAGGGCACCTCCACGCAGGCCTCCTGCGGCAGGTTGGAGATCAGGCCGCCGTTGCGCACGTTGCCGTGGATCATCCTGCCGGTGCCGGTCTCCATGGAGTGGATGGCCAGCGAGGCCAGCTCCTCGCCGCGCTCGATCGGCACGCCGGTCCCGGCCGCCAGTGAGCGCTTGTACGACTCGTACTCGTCGAAGCCCTCCGCCAGCCACTCCAGGTAGATGTCGACCGGGATGCGGTAGCGCTCGACCTCTTCCTCGTGGGGCAGGAACCAGGGCAGGTACTCGGATCCATGCTCGCTCGACTCAGTCGGGAAGTAGCCGAAATTTCGGTATACCTCCACGCGGACGCGGCGGGCCAGCTCGGGATCTTCCTCGATCAGCGCGTCGAGCCGCGGGTACAGGTTCTCCCCGCCGCGCTCGAAGCGCAGCACGAAAGCCTGATGGTTCACCCCCGCCGTGACGAACGAGATCTCCTCCTCCGGCACCCCGACCATGCCCGCCAGCGTCCGCTGGGTGTCTCGCGCCGCGTGGCAGACGCCCACCACGTTGCGGAACGGCGTGCCCGCGTAGACCGCCCACGGGATCATCGACATCGGGTTCGTGTAGTTGAACAGGGTGGCGTCCGGTGCCAGCTCGGCCAGGTCGTTGCCGATGCCGACCATCACCGGGATCGTGCGCAGGGCACGGAAGATGCCGCCGATGCCGAGGGTGTCGGCGATGGTCTGCCGTACGCCGTACCGGGCGGGGATCGCGAAGTCCCGCTGGACGGCGGCCAGGCCGCCGACGGCGATCTCGTTGATCACGTAGTCGGCGCCGTCGAGCGCGGCCCGGCGGTCGGCGTGCGCCTCGATCTTCGCGCCGATGCCCAGCTCGCCGACCATCCAGGTGGCCATGGCCTCGGCGGTGGCCAGCCGGGCCTCGTCGATGTCGTGCAGCACGATCGTGGAGGCGGACAGCTCGGGGAAGGTCATGAGGTCGGACAGGAGGTTCTTGGCGAACGTGATGCTGCCGGCGCCGACCAGGACGATGCGGGCCATGGGTTTCTACCTCGATTCAGGGGTGAGCAGTGCCTTGATGGGAAGGGCTTGCCCGTGCATGAGCTGGGTGAAAATGCCGGCGCCTTCGTCGAGGGGGTAGCTGTCGACCCAGGTCAGGTCCCATCCGCTGACCAGGTCGATGGCGGCGGCGAAGTCGGTGCCCGTGTAGGCGAAGGAGCCGAGGACGCGTTTCTCGGTGCGTACGAGGTCGGCGGCGTCGAAGGCGGCGGCGGGGTCGGCCAGGCCCAGCCACACCGTCACTCCGCCGGGTCGTAGGTGGGCCACGGACTGCTCGCGGGTGGCCGGTGCGCCGACGGCGTCGAAGATGACGTCGTACTCGCCGGTCAGCTCGGTGCCGGTGGTGGTGGCGCCGAGCCGGGCGGCGGTGGCCAGCCGTTCGGGTGAGCGGTCGGCGACGTGGATGGACGCGGCCTTGCCGGTGTGGGCGGTGTGCAGGCAGGTGAGTCCGATGGCGCCGGCGCCGATGATGGCGACGCGGGCGCCGGCGGGATGGCCGGCCAGGCGCCAGGCGTGCACCGCGTTGGCCAGCGGTTCGATGATGGCTGCGGCGGTGGGGTCGATGCCGTCGGGCAGCGGGATGACCGAGGCGGTGGGGACGGCGACGCGCTCGGCGTAGCCGCCGGGGCGGTGGATCCCGATGATCTGCCGGTTCCGGCAGATGTTGGGCTGTCCCTGGGCGCACAGGTCGCAGGCGCCGCAGGACAGGATCGGGTTGATGACGACGGGTCGCCCGTCGTCCGTGTGGCCGGTGAACTCGTGCCCCATGATCAGCGGCGGTGTCCGGAAGCCGGGCCTCTTGACGCCGTGCAGTTCGCTGCCGCAGATGCCGGAGGCGGCCACGTGGACGAGCACCTCGCCGGCGCCGACCTCGGGCTCGGGCGCATCTTGCAGCTCCACCACACCCGGACCGGTGAACACCAGGGCCTTCACGCGAGCCCACCGATGGTCGAATGCTGGCGTCTCATAGAGCTCCTGTCTTGATCGCATTCTGTATCGTGGAATGCCATTCCGAATCAGCGATAGCAGATCATTGCGAGGGCGCGGATGTCAAGAGGCCAAGAGGGTCGAGGGTGGCTTTTCGCCTGTTTTGGGCTATTCCGAAGAATGGAACATCTCACCACAAAGCAGAATCATGAAACTTTCAGCGATATGCCGATACTTTCAAATGAGGCCACCTGGACTCTTGACCCTAAAGCTGCTGCTCCATAACGTCCCGATGGATCGAAACTTTCGGGATCGGAGGTTGGGCGCCTGTGTTTCTCTTCAGATCTCTCACCGCGGTGACGGCGCTGCTCGTCGTGTTCCTGCTGCCGACCACTCCGGCGGACGCGTCGGCGCCGCTGCGTGTGCACGCCGCCAGTCGCGGCAAGTTCATCGGCGCCGCGCTGGCCACCAGCCCACTGGCGAACGAGAGCCAGTACCGCACCATAGCGGCCACCGAGTTCAGCCAGGTCACCGCGGAGAACGCGATGAAGTGGGACTCGACGGAGCCGAGCCAGGGCCAGTTCAACTTCTCCGGCGCCGACCAGATCGTCACCTTCGCCACCCAGAACAACCAGCAGGTCCACGGGCACACGCTCGTCTGGCACAGCCAGACGCCCGGCTGGGTGCAGAGCCTCGGCGCGACCGCGATGCGCTCGGCTATGCAGAACCACATCAGCAACGTCGTCGGCCACTACGCCAACAACGCGACCGTGACCTCCTGGGACGTGGTCAACGAGGTCTTCGACGACAACGGCAACATGCGCACCTCGTTCTGGTACAACACGCTCGGCCAGAGCTACATCGCCGACGCCTTCCGCGCGGCCCGCGCCGCCGACTCCAACGCCCGGCTGTGCATCAACGACTACAACGTCGAGGGGATCAACGCCAAGAGCACCGCGATGTACAACCTGGTGTCGTCACTGCGCCAGCAGGGCGTGCCGGTCGACTGCGTGGGCTTCCAGGGCCACCTCGCGATCCAGTACGGCTTCCCGAGCCAGGTCCAGCAGAACATGCAGCGCTTCGCCGACCTCGGCGTCCAGGTCAGGGTCACCGAGCTGGACGTCCGGATGATCATGCCCCGCGACTCCACCAAGGACACCACGCAGGCCACCTACTACCGCGACGTGGTCAACGCCTGCCTCGCGGTCACCGCGTGCGCCGGGATCACGATCTGGGGCTTCACCGACAAGTACTCCTGGGTGCCCGACACCTTCTCCGGCCAGGGCGCCGCGCTGATCTACGACGCCTCCTACCAGCAGAAACCCGCGTACACCGCCGTACACGACGCGCTGGCCGGCGGCACCAGCACGGACACCACGCCGCCGACCACGCCCGGCACCCCGGCCGCGTCGAACGTCACCGCGAACTCCGCCACCCTGACCTGGACGGCGTCCACCGACTCCGGCGGCAGCGGCCTGGCCGGCTACAACGTCTACCGCGAGCAGGGCAGCACCGATCCACAGCTCGGGCAGAGCACCACCGCCTCCATCACGCTGACCGGGCTGAGCGCGGCCACCCAGTACCAGGTGTACGTACGAGCGCGCGACGGCGCGGGCAACCTGTCCGCGAACTCCGCCCTGGCCACCTTCACCACCACCACCGGAGGGGGCGGCGGCGGGCCGTGCACGGCGACCGGCACCGTGCAGACCCAGTGGGCGGGCGGCTACGTGGTGCAGCCGGTGACCGTCACCAACACCGGCTCCTCGACGATCAACGGCTGGACGGTCACCTTCACCCTGCCCGCCGGCCACACCCTGAGCGGGTCCTGGAACGCCACGCTGACCAGCAGCGGCCAGACCATCACCGCGAAGAACCTGGGCTACAACGGCACCCTCGCCCCGGCCGCGAGCACCACCTTCGGCTTCCAGGTCAGCCGCCCGTCAGGTGACACCGCGACGCCGTCCGGCTACACCTGCGCGTCACCCTGACCGCCTCGATCAGTGACGGGGGAGCGGCTCATCGGGTGCCGCGCCCCCGTTCGCACCGTCCAGACTCCGGTCACTGATCCACACCTCGGTTACCTGCCTGTTAGCGTTATCGCGGAGGTGGTGATCCGGATGGCTGGGGGATCGGACGGCAAGGCGCGCACCAGGCCCGCCGTGCTCGGCGACGTGGCCGCGCTGGCGGGCGTCTCGGCGATGACGGTCTCGCGGGTGCTCAACGCGCCCGACCGGGTACGCGCCGAGACCCGCGAGCGCGTGCTGGCCGCCGTGCGCGAGCTCGACTACTGGCCCAACTCGGCTGCTCGTCAGCTGGTCACGGGCCGTTCGGGCGTGCTCGGCGTGGTCAGCATCGACACCACCCTGTACGGCCCGGCCTCCACCCTCTACTGCATAGAGCAGGCGGCCCGGCTGGCTGGTTACACCGTGAGCATCGCCAGCCTGAGCCTGCTCAACCGCAAGTCGATCGAGGAGGGCGTGCACCGCCTCCGGACCCAGTCCGTCGACGGCGTGGTCATCGTCGCGCCCCACGAGTCGGCGGTCGACGGCCTGCGTTACCTGCCGCCCGATCTGCCGGTGGTGGCCGTCGACGCGGGCAAGGACGTCCCGGTGCCGGTGGTCATGGTCGACCAGCGGGCGGGCGCCGCGCGGGCCACCCGCCACCTGCTGAGCCTCGGCCACGAGACGGTCTGGCACGTGAGCGGGCCGGTCGACTGGATCGACGCCAGCGGCCGGATCGAAGGCTGGCGGGGCGTGCTGGAAGCCGAGGGCCGGCCGGTGCCCGAGCTGTTACGCGGCGACTGGAGTCCCCGCTCGGGCTACCAGCACGGCCGGATGCTGGCCGCCGACCCGTCGGTCACGGCCGTCTTCGTGGGCAACGACCAGATGGCGCTGGGCGTCCTGCGGGCGATGCGCGAGGCCGGGCGCCGGGTGCCGGAGGAGGTGAGCGTGATCGGCTTCGACGACATTCCGGAGGCCGCCTACTATTGGCCCCCGCTGACCACGGTCCGGCAGGACTTCCGCGAGGTCGGCAGGAGCGCCTTCCACCTGCTCCTCGACCGGATGGCGGGCGCGGAGAAGGAGACCCAGCGGCTGGTGGAGCCCGAGCTCGTGGTCAGGGAGAGCACGGGCGCCAGCCGTACGAGGTGATCAGCCGAGGCGGATCACGTTCCATGAGACAGGGGGCAGCAGCACGCGGAGCGGATCGTGCTGGATGTCCGGGTTCGGCCGGGGTGCGACGGTGTCCGGCGCCTCGGCCGTGTTGCGGGCGTAGACGTCGGGGCCCGACAGCGTGGTGGCCTCGACTATGCGGACACCGCCCAGCGAGCGCGCGTCGATCTCCAGCGACAACGGCTCGTCGGTCGAGCGGTTGACGGCGAAGATCACGGTCTCGTCGCCGGAGTGCGTGGCGACCGCGTGCAGCAGCGGCACCTCCCCATACTCCTTGGTGTCGTGGCTCGGCGAGGTCGTCTCGACGCGGAGCACGTCGCCGGCGGCGTGCCGGGACGCCTGCGCGAAGGGGTGGAAGGTGGTCTGCTTCCACGCCGACCCGCCGGGCGAGGTCATGATCGGCGCGATCACGTTGACCAGCTGGGCCAGCGAGGCGGACGTCACCCGGTCGCTGTTGCGCAGGAGGGTGATCAGCAGGCCGCCGAAGGCCACCGCGTCCGCCAGGTGATAGTGGTCCTCCAGCAGCGGCGGCGCGACCGGCCAGTCGCGCGGCGGCTCGGCGGCCTGGAAGCGGGACAGGTACCAGACGTTCCACTCGTCGAACGAGAGGTTGATCTTCTTGCGCGACTTCAGCCGGGCCCCGACGGAGTCGGCGGTGGCCACGACCGAGGAGATGAAGTACTCCATGTCGGTCGAGCAGGCCAGGAAGCTTGCCAGATCGCCGTCCTTCTCCTCGTAGTAGGCGTGGCAGGAGACATAGTCGACCACGTCATAGGTCTCCTCCAGCACCGTGGCCTCCCACGCGCCGAAGGTCGGCATCGACGAGCTCGAGCTGCCGCAGGCGACCAGCTCCAGCTCGCCGTCCATCGTGCGCATGGCGCGAGCGGTCTCGGCGGCCAGCCTGCCGTACTCGCGGGCGGTCTTGTGGCCGGTCTGCCACGTGCCGTCCATCTCGTTGCCCAGGCACCACATCCGGATGCCGTGCGGTTCCTTGGCGCCGTTGGCGATCCGCAGGTCCGACAGCGTGGTGCCGGACGGGTGGTTGCAGTATTCGAGCAGGTCCAGGGCCTCGGCGATGCCGCGCGTGCCGAGGTTGAGCGCCATCATCGGCTCCACCCCGGCCTTGCGGCACCAGCGGACGAACTCATCCACCCCGACCTCGTTGGTCTCGGTGCTGTGCCAGGCCAGGTCCAGCCGGCGGGGCCGCTCGGCGACCGGTCCGATGCCGTCCTCCCAGCGGTAGCCGGACACGAAGTTGCCGCCCGGATAGCGGACCGTGGACACACCCAGCTCGCGGGTCAGGTCGAGGACGTCTCGGCGGAAGCCGTCCGCGTCGGCGGTCGGGTGGCCCGGCTCGTAGATGCCGGTGTAGACGCAACGGCCCAAGTGCTCCACGAACGTGCCGAACGTACGGCGGCGTACCGGGGCCACGCGGAAGGCGGGGTCGATGGTGAGATGCGCTTCGTGCACTGTGCAGACTCCTCGGAAGTGATTCCTAAATTGTTAGCGCTCCCATAGGCCGGGTCAAGTGCTCTTGACAGCTCCGGTGTTACCGCAAACACTCGGGTAACCCGAAAAGAGGCTGCTCATGGAAGGTTCCTCATCCGTCTCCCGCCGCCACCTCCTCGGCGGTACTCTCGCCCTTCTCGGTGCCGGCGCCGCCGGCTGCGCGATCCCCATCGGCCTGGGCTCGGCCCAGCGCCGGGTCCGTTACTGGCACTTCCTCGGGGCCAGTGACGGCATCATCATGAACCGGATGGTCGGCGCGTTCGCCAAGGCCAATCCGGACATCTTCGTCGAGGAGAACGTGCTCGCGTGGGGCGAGCCGTACTACACGAAGATCGCGATGGCCGGAGCGGGCGGGCGCTCGCCCGACCTGGCCACCTTCCATCTGGCCCGCCTGTCCGGGATCGGCGCCGGCCGGATACTCGACCCGATCAACCTCGACCTGCTCGCCAAGAACGGCCTGCGGGCCGCCGACTTCAGCCCGCCCATCTGGGAACGCGCCCACATCGACGGCGAGCTGTACGCCGTGCCGTTCGACGCGCATCCCATGGTCCAGTACTACAACACCGACATCTCCCGAAAGGCCGGCCTGCTCGGCGCCGACGGCAAGCTGAAGCCGACCACCGGGACCGACGAGCTGCTGGCCATGCTGCGCACGGCCAAGAACACGCTCGGCGGCAAGCCACCGCTGGTCTTCGACATGCTCGGCCTGGGCACGGTCGGGCCGTGGCGGGTGTGGGAGTCCCTGTACGCGCAGAGCGGCGGCACGCTGGTGTCGGACGACGGCGCCCGGATCACCCTCGACGACGCCAAGGCGCTGGACGTGCTGCGGTTCATGCAGTTGCTCGGCAAGGAAGGGCTGTGCGGCACGCGCACCGATTACGGCGCGTCCGTGGCCGCCTTCACCAACGGCGAGGCGGCCTTCCTGTGGAACGGCGACTGGGAGACCACCGGATTGAAGGAACGCAAGACGCCGTTCAGCATGGCCCGCTTCCCCAACGTCTTCGGCAGCGGCGCGGCCCAGGCCGACTGCCACTCGTTCGTGCTGCCGCACCAGCGCAGCCGGGATCCGGAGACCGAGGAGGCCACCTACCGGTTCATCGCCTACCTGGTCAAGCACAGTGCCGACTGGGCGGTGGCCGGGCACGTGCCCGCCTACCTGCCCGCGCTGGAGGAGCCCTCCTACCTCGCGCTGCAACCGCAGTCGGAGTACCGCTCGGTGATCACCGAGGTCGCCCTGGATCCCAAGGTGTGGTTCGCCGGGTCCGCGTCTCGGTTGTGGATCGAGTTCGGTGGCGCGTTCTCGCCGGTCATCAGCGGGTCGAAGACGCCCGAGCAGGGCCTGGAGACGGCCAAGCAGGCGCTGCGCCGGCTCATGTCAGCCCCCAACCCCTTCCCCGTCAAGGAGGGATGATGGCAGCAACCGTCGCCGCCCCCGCCGCCACCGCTCCGGTCTCCCAGGCCCAGGTACGGCGCCGCTGGACCCAGCACGGGCTGCTGTTCGTCGCGCCCTTCCTGCTGATCTACGTCGTCTTCCTGGTGTGGCCGACCGTGCTCGGCTTCCGCATGAGCCTGTCGAGCGTCAACATCGCGGGCGGCAACAACGAGCTCGTCGGGTTCGCCAACTACGCCGAGGCGTTCAGCGACCCCAGGATGTGGCACTCGCTGTGGAACACGCTGGTGTTCACCGTGCTGAGCACCGTCCCGCTGGTGCTGCTCGGCCTGGGATTCGCGCTGCTGGTGCACAACCTGCGCTTCCTGCAGTGGCTGTGGCGGCTGTCGTTCTTCGGGCCGTTCCTGTTGCCGTCGGCCGTCATCGCGGTGCTCTGGCTGCAGATGATCTACCCGCCCGACTACGGCCTGCTCAACGGCACGCTGGGCACCGATATCCTCTGGCTGGGCGACCCGGACCTGGCGATGTGGTCGATGGTGCTGACCACCGTCTGGTGGACGGTCGGCTTCAACTTCCTGCTCTACCTCGCCGCCCTGCAGTCGATCCCCCAGCACCTGTACGACGCCGCCGCGATCGACGGGGCGACGGCCTGGACCAAGCTGCGCTCGATCACGCTGCCGCTGCTCGGCCGGACGACCGGGCTCATCGTGGTGCTGCAGCTCCTGGCGTCGCTGAAGGTCTTCGACCAGATCTACCTGATGACGAACGGCGGCCCCGAGGAGGCCACCCGGCCGATCATCGAGTACGCGTACGAGGTCGGCTTCTCCGGCTACCGCATCGGCTACGCGTCGGCCATCACCTACATCCTCTTCGTCCTGATCGTCATCGTGTCGCTGGGGCAGCTCCGGCTGCTCCGCAAGCGCGAGGAGGCCCTGTCATGACCAAGCGGTTCAGCCCCTCCCAGATCATCCTGCTGGTGATCGCGGCGGCGCTCGCCATCGTCTGGATCGCCCCGATCGCCTGGGCCGTCGCCACCTCGCTGAAGCCCGAGTCCGAGACCACCAAGCTCCCGCTCCAGTGGTTCGGCAGCGAGATCACCCTCGACTCCTACCGGCTGGTGCTGGCGACCGGCGGCATCGTCAAGTGGGCGATCAACTCGACGGTCACCGCGGTCGTCGTCACCTTCATGACCGTGCTGTTCTCGGCGATGGCCGCGTACGGCTTCGCACGCACGCAGTTCCGCGGCCAGCGGGTGCTGCTGGCGGTCATCCTGGCCGGGATCATGGTGCCGCCGCAGGTGCTCATCGCGCCGCTGTTCGCCGAGATGGTGTCGTTCGGGCTGGTCGACACCTGGTGGTCGATCATCCTGCCGCAGGTCGCGGCGCCGCTGATCGTGTACATCCTCTACAAGTTCTTCCAGGACGTGCCGCCGGAGCTGGAGCAGGCGGCCTTCGTGGACGGGGCCGGGCGCTGGCGGGTGTTCTTCACGATCGTCCTGCCGCTGTCGCGCCCGGTGCTCGCGGCCGTGTCGATCTTCACGTTCATCACGACGTGGAACAACTTCCTCTGGCCGTTCCTGGTCTCGACCGACCCCAACACGATGACGCTCCCGGTCGGCCTGGCCAACGTGGTGCAGGGCACGTTCGGTCTCCGGTACGCGCAGATCATGGCCAGCGTGGTGCTCGCCGGGCTGCCGCTGCTCGTGGTCTTCGTCCTCTTCCAGCGTCAGATCATCCGGGGAGTCGCCCATACCGGCCTCGCCGGTCAGTGACATCATGCCTAGCTATGCACTTCCAGCATTCGGACCAGATGTGGGCTGAGCATCCCGAACTCGCGGCCGGCGTGGTCTTCACCACGGGCATCACGCCGGACGCCGACACCGGTCCGCCGGTCGCCCGATTCGGCGCCACCGCCGAAGCCCGGCTGGCGACCGGCTCGGAGTCCGAGCTGCCGGAGATCCAGGCGTGGCGGCGGACCTTCTCGAAGATGGGGCTCAAGCCGACCCAGTACCGCTGCGCCTCGGAGGCGCTGCTGCGGCGCTTCAGGAAGGAGGGGGCGCTGCCCCGGATCCATCCGCTGATCGACCTCTGCAACGCGGTCTCGCTCGCGTACGCGATCCCGGTGGCCGTGTTCGACCTCGCGGAGGTCACCGGCAGCCTCGAGGTACGGCACGCGGCCGGCGACGAGAGCTACCTGACGTTCTCCGGCGAGACCGAGCAGCCCGAGCCCGGCGAGGTGATCTTCGCCGACGCCGCCGGTCGAGCACATGCCCGGCGCTGGACGAACCGGCAGAGCGGCCGCTCGGCCGTACGGGACAAGACCGCCACCGTGCTGATCGTCGCGGAGGCGCTGCACGACACGGCGGCGGACGACGTCCGCGAGCTTACCGCCGCGCTCGCGGACGAACTGGCCACCCTCTGGCCGGCGAAGCCGGAGACCGCGCTGCTCAGCCCGGCGGCGGCGAGGTTCGAGTTCCCGGCGGGCTAGCCGGTCACAAGAGCTTGTCCAGCGTGATCGGCAGGTCGCGGACGCGCTTGCCGGTGGCGTGGTGCACGGCGTTCGCGATGGCCGCCGCGACGCCCGTGATGCTCACCTCGCCGATGCCGAGCAGGCCCAGGGGCATGGTCGGGTCGGGCTCGTCCAGGTAGTGGATGTCGATCGGCGGGACGTCGGCGTGCACGGCGACGTGGTAGTCGCCCAGGCCCGGGTTCATCACGCGGCCGTTGCGCGGGTCGACCAGCGTCTCCTCCGACAGCGCCATGCCGATCCCCATCACGATGCCGCCCCGGAGCTGGCTGGCCGCGGTCTTCGCGTTGATCACCCGGCCCACGTCGAACACGCCGAGCCAGCGCGACACCCGCACCTCGCCCGTGTCCTGGTCGACGCGTACCTCGCAGAAGTGGGCGCCGCACGCGGCCTTGACCCAGCGCCGCTGGTCGCTGAGGAACTTCGCCATGAACCTGACCTGCCCGGCCACCGCCCCGAGGCCCGATTCGGCCCCGGCCACGCCCTCGACGTACGGCCGCCCTGCCCTGGACAGGATGGTCTCGTAGCTCTCGCCGGCGTCCGGCCGGTCGAGCCGGTAGAGCCCGCCGTCCCTGGCCTCGACCCCGGAGAGCCGCTGCCCGCGCAACGGTGAGTCGCCGGAGCGCTTGGCCAGGCCCAGCACCGCGCCCTTCAGCTTCTCGCAGGCCACCAGCAGGCCGGCCGCGATGCTCGCGGTCTGCGCGGAACCGCCCGCCATCGGCCCGGTCGGCAGGTCCGTGTCGCCGTACTCCACGCGGACCGCCTCATAGGGCACGCCCAGCTCGTCGGCGGCGATCTGCGCCTGCGCGGTCGCGCCGCCCATGCCCATCTCCTGGAAGCCGCAGCGCACCACGACCGTGCCGTCGGCCGAGAGCCGCGCGGTGACGTTGGCCGTGAACTGCACCGACGGGTGGTAGGCCGTGGCCACCCCCATGCCGACGAGCCACCTGCCGTCACGCATCGAGCCGGGCTCCGGCGTGCGCTCGGCCCAGCCGAACCGCTCGGCGCCCAGCGCGTACGCCTCGCGCAGCATCCGGTGCGCGAAGCGCTTGCCGTCGAGCGGGCTGCGCGCGGGCTCGTTGCGCATCCGCAGCTCGATCGGGTCGACGCCGAGCTCGCCGGCCAGCTCGTCGACCGCCGCCTCCAGCCCGAACGTGCCGATGGCCTCGCCGGGCGCGCGCATGAACGTGTTGGGGATCAGGTCCATCTCGACGAGGTTCTGCTGGACGAGGATGTTCTCGGCGTCGTAGAGGTGGCGGGCCGCGTTGGTGACTCCCTCGGGGCCGCCGCCCACCTTCCCGGACCTGGTGACGCTGGTGTGGATCAGCGCGGTCAGCCTGCCGTCCCGGTCGGCGCCGAGCGCGACGCGCTGGGCCGAGGGCGTGCGCCCGCCGACCGTACGGTAGACGCCCTCTCTTGTCAGCATCATCCGCACCGGCCGGCCGGTCGCCCGGGCGGCCAGCGCGGTCAGGATCGTGCCCGGCCAGACCAGGCCCTTGCCGCCGAAGCCGCCGCCGACGTACGGGGCGGTGATGCGGACGTTCCGCTCGGGGATGGCGAACCTGACGGCGAGGTGCTTGCGCGTCCACGCGATCGCCTGACTGGCCTCGTGGACCGTCAGCCGGTCGCCGTCCCAGACGGCCGTGGTCGCGTGCGGCTCGATCGCGTTGTGGTTGTGCGGCGGGGTGGTGAAGCGCAGGTCCACCGACACCGGTGCCGCCGCCAGCGCCGCCTCCGCGTCGCCCTTCTTGCCGCTGCCCGACCCCAGCATGCTGTTCTTCTGCGGCTTGGCGTTGGCCTGCTCCGCGGCGAAGTCCACCGCGGCGGGGAACTCCTGGTAGGTCACCTCGACCAGGGCCGCGCCACGCCGCGCCGCCTCCAGGCTCTCCGCGACGACGACCGCCACCGGCTGGCCGTCCCAGTGCACCTCGTCGGTGTTGAGGTAGTTGACCGACGTCGCGGAGACCATCGTGCTCAGGTCGAGCATGCTCTG
Organism: Nonomuraea guangzhouensis; assembly: GCF_019396345.1. Taxonomy (GTDB): domain Bacteria; phylum Actinomycetota; class Actinomycetes; order Streptosporangiales; family Streptosporangiaceae; genus Nonomuraea; species Nonomuraea guangzhouensis. Next base: position 209,872 of record NZ_JAHKRM010000016.1, read on the forward strand.
CGCGGGCGCCGGCTTCAGCACGGGCGCGTTCAGGTGGGTGATCACCGACAGGACGCCCGTCACCGCCTCGGCCGCCTTGACGTCGATGCCGGTGATCCGGCCGCGCGCGACCGTCGCGTGCACGAGGGCGGCGTAGGCGAGGTCCGGGTACGGGAACTCGGCCGCGAACCGGGCCTTGCCCGTCGTCTTCTCCGGCCCGTCGACCCGGTCGATCCCCCGGCCCACGGCCCGCTCGCGCGGCGGGCTCTGCTTCTCAGTGGTGGTGGTCATGTCGTCCCCCTGTCGCTGAGCCGCCGCAGTGTCGCCACGATCGTCCGTTGGGCCAGCTCGATCTTGAAGGTGTTGTCCGGCCGGCCGACCGCCGGCTCCAGCTCCGCCTCCGCCGCCCGGCGGAACGACTCCTCGGTGGCCGGGGCGCCGAGCAGCGCCGCCTCGGCCTGGCGGGCCCGCCACGGCTTGGCCGCCACGCCGCCGAGCGCCAGCCGTACGTCCGTCACCACCCCGTCCGTGACCTCCAGCGCCGCGGCCACCGACACCAGGGCGAACGCGTACGAGGCCCGGTCGCGCACCTTGCGGTAGGCGGAGGGCGCCGTCAGCTCCGGCACCTCGACCGCGGTGATCAGCTCGTCCGGCTCCAGCGCCGTCTCCAGGTGCGGGGTGCCGCCGGGCAGCCGGTAGAAGTCGGCCAGCGGCACGCGCCGCAGGCCGCGCACGCTCTCCACCTCGACGATGGCGTCCAGCGCGGCGAGCGCGACGCACATGTCCGAGGGATGCGTGGCGATGCAGTCGTCGCTCACGCCGAGAACGGCGTGGTTGCGGTTGAAGCCGCCGATCGCGTCGCAGCCGCTGCCGGGCACGCGCTTGTTGCAGGCCGCCGCGCCGTCGTAGAAGTAGGGGCACCGGGTGCGCTGCAGCAGGTTGCCGCCTACCGTGGCCATGTTGCGCAGCTGCGCCGAGGCGCCCGCGAGCAGCGCCTGCGACAGCAGCGGATAGCGGGTCCTGATCACCCGGTCGGCGGCCAGGTGGCTGTTGCGCACCAGCGCTCCGACGCGCACGCCGCCGCCGGGCAGCTCCTCGATCTCGGTCAACGGCAGCCGGGTGATGTCGACCACCGTGTCGGGCTGCTCGATGTCCTCGCGCATCAGGTCGACGAGGTTCGTCCCGCCGCCGAGGAACTTCGCGTTGGGCTCCGCCGCGATCACGCGGACGGCCGTCGCCACGTCGGGGGCGCTGACGTACGAGAACGGCTTCATCGCGCCACCTCCTTGATGGCCTCGACGATCCCGTTGTACGCGCCGCAGCGGCACAGGTTGCCGCTCATGCGCTCCCTGATCTCGGCCTCCGACAGCCCGGTCGCTCCCCGCTCGGCGTCGGTGACCGCGCTGGGCATGCCCGCCCCGTGCTCGGCCAGCATGCCGATCGCCGAGCAGATCTGGCCGGAGGTGCAGTAGCCGCACTGGAAGCCGTCATGTTCGATGAACGCCTGCTGGAGCGGGTGCGAGACCCCCTCGATGGTGGTGATGTCGCGGTCCTCGTACTGCACCGCGAGAGCCAGGCAGGAGTTGATCCGCTCGCCGTCGGCCAGCACCGTGCAGGCACCGCAGGCGCCCTGGTCACAGCCCTTCTTCGTGCCGGTCAGGTCGAGCCGCTCGCGTAGCGCGTCGAGCAGGCTGACCCATGGTTCGATGTCGAGCGAGCGAGTTACGCCGTTCACCCGCATACGCAGCGTGACCACATGTCCCTCCGGGTGGGTTCGCGTCATATGGGGTGACGTTAACAGGACGGCGTAATCTTAACAAGAGAACGGTGTTTCGTTATCTTGCTCGTATGCTTGGCTCGGAGATGACACGATCGGTATTCGTTCGGGCCAGGCGCCCGGAGCACAAGCAGCAGCGGCGCGAGGCCATCCTCGCCGCCGCGCGGCAGCTTGCCATCGAGGTCGGGGTCCGCAACGTCAGCCTGGGCGGGGTCGCGACGGCGGTCGGGCTGGCGAAATCCAACGTAGTGCGATATTTCGGGACCCGGGAGGAGATCTACCTCGAACTCGCCGTCGAGGAGTGGCTCGACTGGTCGGACGCGGTCGTCGCCCGGCTCGCCACGGCCGCCGCGCCCGACGACGTGATCGCCGCGCTGGTCGACACCTTGACCGAGCGGCCGCTCTTCTGCGACCTGCTGGGCCACGTCTCGATCACGCTGGAGCACAACATCTCGGTCTCGGCGGCCCGCGCCTTCAAGCGCGCCATGATCGGTACGGTCGACGACCTCGGAGCGCGTGTCGCCCTGGCCTACCCCGGCCTGACCACCGGCGAGGGGGTCGAGCTGACCGGGGCGGCCGCCGCGCTGGCCGGCGTGCTCTACCCGATGGCCAACCCGCCGCCCGCCCTGCGGGAGCTCTACGCCCAGGACCCCGACATCGCGGCCCGTTGCCTGCCGTTCCAGCCCACCATGAAACGCATGCTCGCCGCCCTCGCCGTCGGGCTGCCCAGCCAGCGCTGACCGTACCCCCGGTCAGGGGGTGGCGAGGGCCTCGGTCGGGGAGAGGCGGGAGGCGCGGACCGCCGGGTAGAGGCCGGCGACGGCGCCGATGGCCAGGGTGGCCGCGAGCCCGCCCGCTGTCGCCCAGCCCGGGATCACCGCGGGCCAGCCCTGGTACAGCGCGTACCCCATCGTGACCCCGGTCCCGATGAGCACCCCGCCCGCCCCGCCGAGGGCCGAGAGCAGCAGCGACTCGGCGAGGAACTGCGTGCGGATCTGCCCGCGGGTCGCGCCGAGCGAGCGGCGCAGGCCGATCTCCGAGCGTCGTTCCAGCACCGAGATGACCATGGTGTTGGCCACCCCGACGCCGCCCACGAGCAGCGCTACCGCGCCGACGCCCAGCAGCAGCCCGGTGAACGCCTGGCTGGTCGCCTGCTTGGCGGCCAGCGCGTCGGACGGGCGCGAGACGTCGATCTCGTTGGGCGCCTCCGGATTGGCCGTGCCCGCCAGCACCGAGCGGACCGTCTCCAGGCTGGCCTCCTCCGTACGGGTGTAGAGGGTCGTCGGGTAGCCGTCGAAGTCCAGCTCGGCCGCCGCGACGGGCCAGCCGACCAGTACCGCGCTGTCCAGCTCCTCGGCGAGCGGCACCGGGTCGAGTATGCCGACGACCGTGAACCGCTTGCCGCCCACGACCACCTGCGTGTCCGGCCCCGCCGCGCCCACCCCGAGCCGCTGGGCCGCGCTCGACCCGAGGACCGCGGCCGGGTACCGCTCGGTGGCCGCGTTGAGCCAGGTGCCGCTGCGCAGCGTCGCGCCCACCGTGGCGGGCAGGTCGAGCCGGGCGGCGTAGGTGCTGAGGCCGTTGGTCTGCGCCTTGGGCACCTCTTCCGACCGGTAGACCTTGGCGTCGCCGACCTTCGCGGCCGCCGAGACGGCCTGGACCGGCCCGATCCGCTCGATCATCGCCTCCGCCTCGACCGGCATCTTGGCCTGTTCGCCCATCAGCGTGTGCCCGGAGGAGACGGTGAGCAGGTTGGTGCCGAGAGCCGAGAGCGTACGGTCGAGCTCGGCGCCCGACGAGGACGAGATGCCGACCACGCCGATCATCGCCGCGATGCCGATGGCGATGCCGAGCGCGGACAGGAACGCCCGCAGCGGGCGGGTCCGCAGGCCGACGGCGCCGACCCGGAGCACATCGCCCGGCTTCATCCTGGCCGGAGTCAGCTTCGGCAGTCTCGTGTGCTCGATGACGGCTGCCATCAGGCCACCTTCTCTTCGGCCGCGGAGTCGGAGACGATCTGGCCGTCGCGCATCCGTACCTGCCGGGGCAGGCTCGCGGCGATCTCCCGGTCGTGGGTGATGATCACGATGGTGGTGCCGGCCGCGTTCAGGTCGTGCAGCAGGTCCATCACCCCGGTCCCGGAGGCGGAGTCCAGCGCGCCGGTCGGCTCGTCGGCCAGGAGCAGCGGGGGATCTCCCGCCACGGCCCTGGCGATGGCCACGCGCTGCCGTTCGCCGCCGGACAGCTCGTGCGGCTCGTGGTCGAGGCGGTGGCCGAGCCCGACCCGTTCCAGCGCGGCCGCGGCCCGCCGGCGCCGTTCGGCTCGCCCGATACCGGTGTAGACGAGACCGTCGGCCACGTTGTCGATCGCCGGGACCTTGGCGGCGAGGTGGAAGTGCTGGAAGACGAAGCCGATGCGGGTCGCCCGCAGCGCGGAGAGCTGGCCGTCCGACAGTTTCGCCACGTCGTACCCGTCGATGCGGACGGTTCCCGAGGTCGGGCGGTCGAGCGTGCCGACGACGTTGAGCATCGTCGACTTGCCCGAGCCCGACGGGCCGACGATGGCGACGAGCTCGCCGCGCTCGATCTCCAGGGACACCTTGTCGAGCGCGGTGACCCCGCCAGGATAGGAGCGGGTGACGTCCGAGAGGGAGATCATCGGGGCATCCCGACGCTCATGCCCTCGGCGAGGCCGTCGCCGGAGATCTCGACCCGGCCGCCGGAGAACAGACCAGTCTTAACGCCGACATAGCGGGACTTGCCGCCTTCGACGACCTCCACGCCGTACCCGCCTTCCTGGAGTGCCACGAGCGCGGCGATCGGGACGGTCAGCACGTTCTTGCGCTTCGAGGCCGTGAAGGTCACGTCCACCGCGGCCTTGTCGAGGCCCTTGGCCGCCTTCTGCGTGCCGAGGGAGATGAGCGCCTCGACCCGCGTCTCGGGCTCCGCGCCCTGCCCCTCGCCCGGCTCGATGATGGTGGCGACCTCGGTGACCTTGCCGGACACGGTCTTGTTGCCGGGCAGCGTGACCGACGCCTTGGCGCCCTTCTTCGCCACCCGCTGGTCCTCCGTCTCCAGCTTGACCGTGATCACCTTGTCGGTGCCGGTGTAGGAGAGCACCTTCTGGCCGGGCGCGGTGGGCTGGCCGGCCTCGGACTCCAGGCTGTCCACGCGTATCTTGCCGGCGGCGAAGACGACCCGGCCGAGCTCGACGACGCCCGTCTCGTCGAGGTTGCGGTCCTCCTGCCACTCTCTGACCGCGTCGGCGGTGGAGTCGGTGTACTCGTCGTCCACGGTGAAGCCGTCGTAGCCGAGGGCCTTGAGGTTGCGTTCGAGCTGCTCGACGTCCCTGCCTTCGGTGCCGACCCGCAGGTCGCGGTAGGCGGGCGTCTTGCCGTACATCAGCACCACCGGCTTGGTGTCGAGCCGGTACAGGGACTTGCCCCTGGTGATCGTGTCGCCGCTGTCCGGCAGCCAGGTGATCGTGCCCGGCTTCCTGCTCACCGCCGTGGTGGTCGGGCCGTAGCCGAGATCGCCGTCGGCGTCCAGCGTGTCGAGCAGCGTCTGCCTGGTCACCGTGGTGGTGGCGGGCGGCAGGGCGCTGACCGTCTTGTCCGTCGTACGGTCGCCGCCCAGGAGGCCCAGGCCGTTCACGGCCACGCCGGCCGTACCGATGACGGCGACCGCGACGAACAGGCCCGCGACCCGCCTGCCGCGACCGCGGCGGCGGCGCGGACGATCACCGCCCGCCGCCACCTTGTCGTCGAGGGTGGCCGTGCCCATCAGGAGCCGCCCTGGCGCATCCCGGGCATGAACTCCTTGCACTTCTCCTGCGCGGTCTTGAAGTCCGGGTCCTCGCCGGCCGCGCTGTCCATGCGCAGCATGCCGCCGTCAGGGTCGGGGAAGGCCTCGACGCCGTTGTCCCGCATGCACTGGGAGTACTTGCGCATCTGCTCGGCCATCTTGGGGTCCGCCTTCGCGCCCCCATCCATGTTCGGCGCGTACTCCTTGCAGGCCTCCTGCGCCTTCTCCGCCGTCTCCCGGGGGACGCTGTTGTCCAACTTGAGCATGACCCCCTTGCCGGGCTCGGGGTCGTCCATGGGAACGCCGTGCTCGCGCATGCACTGGGCGAACTTGAGCCCCTTCGCCGCCCGGTCCTCGCCGGCCGAGGCGCTGGGCGCGGCGGCCGGTTTGCCGCTGCTCACGGACGCCACGTTGGCGCCGCTTCCCTCGTTCGCGCCGCATCCGGTCAGGGCAAGGGCCAGGGCCAGCGGGATCGCCGCCAGGATGCCTCGTCGCATGTTCTTCTCCTCGAACGGTGGCCGGTCCGTTTCGCCGGCCATGCGAGACGAATGCAATCGGGCGGCGCGTTTCCCCGGCGTTTCCACGGGTGCTAACGCCGAACAAACAACGCATCCGGCACGATCACCCCTGTACATGGCAGAAGAGACAGGGGCCGCGATGCGCGTGTTGGTGGTCGAGGACGAGCGCATGCTCGCCGACGCGATAGCCGAGTGGCTGCGTGACGAGACGCACGCGGTCGACACCGCGCACGACGGGGAGGCGGCGCTGCAGCGGATCGCGGTCAACGACTACGACGTGGTCGTCCTGGACCGTGACCTGCCGCGCGTGCACGGTGACGACGTGTGCAGGGAGCTGGTCGAGTCCGAGTCGACCGCGCGGGTGCTGATGCTCACGGCCGCCGCCGAGATCGGCGACCGGGTGACCGGGCTCTCCCTCGGCGCCGACGATTACCTGTCCAAGCCGTTCGCCTTCCCCGAGCTCGCGGCCCGCGTCCTCGCGCTCGGGCGGCGCTCGCGCCCCGCCGCGCCGCCGGTGCTGCGGCGGGCCGGGATCACTCTCGATCCCGCGCGCCGGGAGGTGTTCAGGAACGACAGGTACGTGCCGCTGTCGAAGAAGGAGTTCGCCGTGCTGGCCGAGCTGCTGCTCGCCGGCGGCGGTGTGGTGTCCGCCGAGCACCTGCTGGAGAAGGCGTGGGACGAGCACGCCGACCCGTTCACCAGCGCGGTGCGCCTGACCATACTCAAGCTGCGCCGCAAGCTGGGGGAGCCGTCCGTGGTGGAGACCGTGCCGGGAGTGGGGTACCAGATTCCATGACCACGCCCACGCTCCGCGGCCGGCTCACCCTGGTGTACGGCACGCTGTTCTTCGTCGCGGGACTGACGCTGCTCGGCGTCACGTACTTGCTGTTCAACCAGCAGCTCCAGCAGAAGAGGACGTCCATCCTCATCAAGGGCACCACTGCCATAGACGGCGACAAGGCCCTCGCCTGGATGCAGCAGCAGGAGAGCATGCTGCGCGGCGCCGCGACCACGTCGCTGCTCACCCAGGGCGCGATCGCGCTGGCGGTGGTCGGCGGCGCGGCGTCAGTGGTGGTGTGGTTGGTCGCCGGACGGGTGCTCATGCCGCTCCGCCAGGTGACCGAGACCGCGCGGCGGATCGCCGCCGCACCGGTCGCCGAGCGCGGCCTGCACGAGCGGATCGCCCTGACCGGCCGGGCGGACGAGGTGAAGGAGCTCGCCGACACCTTCGACACGATGGTCGAACGGCTCGACCACTCCTTCGACGGGCAGCGCAGGTTCGTCGCCAACGCCTCGCACGAGCTGCGTACCCCGCTGACGCTGAACCGGGCGCTGGTCGAGCTGGCCATGCACCGCCGTACGGCCTCGGCCGACGTCAAGCAGCTCGGTGAGAGCCTGCTGGAGATCAACGCCCGGCACGAACGGCTCATCTCCGGGCTGCTGCTCCTGGCCCGCGCCGAGCACGAGGTCGGCGACCGGTCACCGGTGGACCTGGCCGATGTGGTGAGCCACGTGGTCGCACAGGTCGCCGTCGAGGCCGCGGAGTCGAAGGTCACCCTGGAGGAGGCGGCCGGGCCCGCGCCGACCAGCGGGGACGCGATGCTGCTCGAACGGCTGGTGTACAACCTGGTCGAGAACGGCATCCGGCACAACACCGACGACGGCACCGGCTGGGTGCGAGCCGTCAGCCGCATCGCGCGTGACGGCCGGATCGAGGTGGAGGTCAGCAACACCGGGCCCGCTGTGCCGCCGTACGAGATCCCGGCGCTGTTCAAGCCCTTCCGCCGGCTCGGGCCGGATCGTGTGGTCACGGCCAAGAGCGCGGGGCTGGGGCTGTCCATCGTGCGCTCGATCGCCCTGGCGCACGGCGGCGAGGTCTCGGCCCGTCCCCGCGAAGGCGGCGGCCTGATCGTGACGGCCACCCTGCCACGCCAGGTCTCGACCCACCACTAGACCCGGGCCCGCTCACCCCCTAGGGCCCCTAGGATTTTCCTCCAGGCCCCTATGCATTCCCTAGGCCATGTGCGCGGCTGACCTGCGATGGTACGAAAGCGTTCGTGACCAAGCGAAAAATATTATCCCTGACATCCAGCCTCGGCGCGGTCGCGCTCACCGCGAGCCTGGCGACCGCGGCCCCGGCGGGCGCGACACTTGCGCCGGTCTGGGACCACCTGTCCTTTCCTTACGGATACATCGAATCCGAGAAACAACTCAAGGAACTCAACGATGTCGCCGCGCTGAGCGGCACCCAAGCTTGGGCCGTGGGGCAGGTGCGGATGGAGGGCTGGCCGAACCCGCCGGCGGGTGTGGTCTGCCCCGACCTGTTCCGCTGGAACGGTCAGACATGGGTGAACGACCGGCCGGATATCACCTGCCGGGGCGCGCTGACCTCGGTGTCGGCCGCCGCGGCGAACGACGTGTGGGCCACCGGTTCGACCATCGCCTACCACTGGAACGGTACGGCCTGGACCCTCACCCCGTACCCGACCGAACAGAACACCCCTTTCTACCTTGATGATGTCGCCGCGGTGGGCGGCACCGCCTTCGCGGTCGGCAGGTCCTACCAGTCGAGCAGTGAGGTTTCCACGGCGGGTGTGATCCGCTGGGACGGCACCGCCTGGCGGAAGATGAGCCTCCCGCCGCTCGCGGGCAACACCGACCTGAGCGCGGTGCATGCTCTGGCGCCGGACGACGTCTGGGCGGTCGGCACCACCAACCGCTACGGGCCGAGCACCGATGCGCACACCCTGGTGCTGCACTGGGACGGCCGCACCTGGACCCGGCTGCCGGATCCGCCGAAGGAAGCGCTGGTCGAGACCGCCCTGGACGCGGTGGCCGCGCGGCCCGGCGAGGTGTGGGCGGCCGGTCAGCGGACCACGTACGAGGCCAACGGCATTTCGGTCAAGAAGCGCGAGGCGTTCGCCATGCGTTGGAACGGTAGCGCGTGGACGGTGACGCCGACCCCGGCGACCACCGGCTGGTACGGATCCTCCATCACCTCGCTGGCCTGGAAAGGCACCGAGGTGTGGGCCGGAGGCAGCGGGCAGGACGACGACACCGCGCGCAGCGTCGGTGTGCTGCTGCGCTGGAACGGCACCGCCTGGCAGCAGGCGCCGAAACCGCCGCTGCTCGACGACTACCGGATCAAGCAGCTCGGCGCGGTGCCGGGCGGCGGCCTGTGGGCCACCGGCTACGGCACCCGGGAGACCGACGAGCACGCCAAGGGCCAGTTCCTGGCCCGGGTCACCGGCTGAACCCTCCTTACGCGCACCTGATCACACTTGACGACCTCTACGCTTGATCGCCGTATCGCTCAGGGGCGCGGGCCGAAGCCCTGGTCGGCGAGCCAGGTGGCGCAGAGGCCGGGCCAGGCGGACGCCGCCGGTTCGTCCTGGGCGAGCCCGAGCCCGTGCCTGCCCTCGGGGAAGACATGCAGCTCGTACGGCGTGCCGACACGGCCGAGGGCGGTGGCGAACAGCAGGCTGTTCTCGGCCGGGACCCCTTGGTCGGCCGCGGTGTGCCAGAGGAACGTCGGCGGCGTCTCAGCCGTCACGTTGAGGTGCGCGGACAAGGCCGTCGCCTGCTCCTCGGTGCCGTCAGGGCCGAGCAGTTGCCGGCGAGACCCGGAGTGCACGCGCGCCCCGGTGAGGTCGATGACCGGGTACCCGAGGATGACGGCATCGGCACGGTCCCCCTCCTTCGAGGTGGCGAGCGTGGCGGCGAGGTGGCCGCCCGCCGAGAACCCCATGACGGCGACCCGCCCGGCCCCCCGCTCCCGGACGACGCGCACCGCCTGGCGCAGGTCGTACAGCGGGGCCGGATTTAGCGGCTCGCGCCCCGGCTCGGCCCCGGCCACCCGGTATCGGAGCACGTAGGCGTCGATGCCCAGTGTGACCAGCCAGCGGGCGATGACCGCGCCCTCGTGGTCGGCCAGCCCGGAGTAACCGCCGCCGGGACACACCACCACCGCGCCCGTGGCCGGGCCGTCCGCGGCGTACAGGGTCAAGCTCGGCGATTCGGCGGTGGCCGGGCCGGGCGGAGTCTCCGGCCAGAGGAGAACGTCGATCATGCCTGGGGACTCTACTCCCCGGAAAGGTTAGGAAACTTTCCTAAAATGGTTGACTGCGACTCGTCAGGCTCGTTGGATGAGCGGTCATGACCCCCCGTATCATCGCGACCGCCGCACTCGTCGCATCCCTGGCTCTACCTCTCCCCGCTGCCGCCGCCCCGGCCACCTTCACCCACCCCGGAGTCCTGCTCGGCCGCGGCCAGCTCGACTCCATGCGTACCAAGGTCAACGCGGGTACGCAGCCGTGGAAGTCGGCCTACGACCAGATGATGGGCCACTCGCTGGCCTCGCTCACCCGCGCCGCCAAGCCGCGCGCCGTCGTCGAGTGCGGCCCCTACTCCAACCCCAACAACGGCTGCACCGACGAGCGCCAGGACGCGCTCGCCGCGTACACGATGGCTCTGGCCTGGTACGTCACCAGGGACGCCAAGTACGCCAAGAAGTCCATCGAGATCATGGACGCCTGGTCCGCGGTGATCAAGGACCACACGAACAGCAACGCGCCCCTGCAGACGGGCTGGGCCGGCTCGGTCTGGCCACGGGCCGCCGAGATCATCCGCTACACGTACACGAGCTGGCCGAACGTCAACCGGTTCGCCACGATGCTGCGCACGGTCTACCTGCCGAAGGTCATCAACGGCTCCAACAGCAACGGCAACTGGGAGCTGAGCATGATGGAGGCGGCCGTCGGCATCTCCGTCTTCCTGGAGGACCGGACGAGCTATGACAAGGCGATCACCAAGTTCCGCGGCCGGGTGCCGGCCTACGTCTACCTCAGCAGCGACGGCGCGCTGCCCAAGGGCGCGCCCGGCAGCGGCCTCGACACCCGCGACGAGCTCGTCAAGTACTGGCAGGGGCAGACGACCTTCGTCACCGGCCTCACCCAGGAGACCTGCCGCGACTTCACCCACACCGGCTACGGGATCTCGGCCATCTCCCACGTCGCCGAGACCACCAAGATCCAGGGCGAGAACCTCTACCCGGAGGTCGGCGAGCGGCTCAGGCAGGCGCTCGGCTTCCAGTCGAAGTACCAGCTCGGCGCGGCCGTGCCCTCCTGGCTGTGCGGCGGCAGCCTGAACCTGGGCCTCGGCCCGATCACCGAGGTCGGCTTCAACGAGCTCCACAACCGCCAGGGCATCCCGATGACGAACACCCAGGCGCTCACCGAGCAGCAGCGTCCCGCCGGCACCAACCAGCTCTTCGTCGCCTGGGAGACCCTCACCCACGCGGGCGATTAAGCCTTTCCTTAGGTGAGCGTTGACAACATCGCCGCGCAGGAGTCGGCTGAGGGCCCACCACGAGCGAGGGGGTGTCCGGATGCAGGTTCCAGCGCCGTTGGAGTACGAGCGCGCCACCAGCGTCGACCACGCCATCGGGCTGCTGGAACGGCTCGGCGGCTCGGCGCGGCTCATCGCGGGCGGCCACAGCCTGCTCCCGATGATGAAGTTACGGCTCGCCACCCCGGAATACCTGATCGACATCAATGACCTGCACGCCGAGCTCGGCTACATCAGGGTCGAGCCCGGCCAGGTCCGTATCGGCGCGATGACCAGGCATCGCGAGCTGCTGGAGTCGGCCGAGCTGGCCACGACGTTCCCGATCTTCGGTGACGCCGAGCGGGTCATCGCCGACCCGGTCGTCCGCAACCGGGGCACGCTGGGCGGTTCGCTCTGCCAGGCCGACCCGTCGGAGGACCTGTCGGCGGTCTGCACCACGCTGGGCGCCAGCTGTGTGATCCGCAATCGCGAGGGTGAGCGGGTCGTGAGCATGGAGGAGTTCTACCGGGGTCCGTACGAGACCGCGGTCGAGGACGCCGAGATGCTGGTCGAGATCCGCGTCCCGATCCGGCCCAACGGGTCCAGCGCGTACGAGAAGGTCGAGCGGCGCGCCGGCGACTGGGCGATCGTGTCGGCGGGCGCGGCCGTGTGGCTGGACGACGGCGTGATCTCCGACGCCCGCGTCGGGCTCGCCGCGGTCGGTCCCAACACGACGGGCATGCCCGCCGTCTCCGATGCCCTGCGCGGCAGCGAGCCGTCCGAGGCGGTGTACGAGCAGGCCGGAGAGCTGGCGGCGCAGCACTGCGACCCGGTCACGGACATGCGCGGCAGCGCTCTGTACAAGCGCCACCTCGCCAAGGAGCTCACCAGGAGGGCACTGCGCCGCTCCGTCGCCCGGCTCAGAGAAGGGGTGTGACGTGCGCGTATCGATGATCGTGAACGGCGAGGAGGTCACCGGGGAGATCGAGGGGCGCCTGCTCCTGATCCACTTCCTGCGTGACCACCTCGGGCTGACCGGCACCCACTGGGGCTGCGACACCAGCAACTGCGGCACCTGCGTCGTCTGGCTCGACGGCGAACCGGTCAAGTCGTGCACCGTGCTCGCGGCCATGGCCGGCGGCCACGAGGTGCGTACGGTCGAGGACCTCGAACAGGACGGCCGGCTCGACCCCGTCCAACAGGGCTTCATGGAGTGCCACGGCCTGCAGTGCGGGTTCTGCACCCCGGGGATGATGATGACGGCCAGGGCGCTGCTCGACCGCAACCCCGACCCCTCCGAGGGCGAGATCCGCGAGGCGATCTCCGGGCAGATCTGCCGCTGCACGGGCTATGCCACCATCGTCCGCTCGGTGCGCTGGGCCGCGTCCAAGGAGGCCTCATCGTGACCAGCACCGAACACCGGCCCGCCGGATTCGTCGACAACGACCAGAAGCCGCTCGGCCACGGCCGGATGCTCCGCAAGGAGGACCCGCGCTTCATCCGCGGCCGGGGCCGCTACGTCGACGACGTGCAACTGCCGTCGATGCTGCACCTGGCGATCCTGCGCTCTCCCGTCGCGCACGCGCGGATCGTGAGCATCGACGTCAGCGCGGCGCAGGCGCACCCGAAGGTCAAGGCGGTCGTCACCGGCGCCGACCTGGCCGCCCAGGGCCTGGCCTGGATGCCCACGCTCTCCAACGACGTACAGGCCGTCCTGGCCACGGACAAGGTCCGGTTCCAGGGCCAGGAGGTCGCGTTCGTGGTGGCCGAGGACCGCTACTCCGCCCGCGACGCCCTGGAGCTGATCGACGTCGAGTACGACGTGCTCGACCCGGTGATCGACGCTCGCAAGGCGCTCGACCCCGGCGCCCCGGTCATCCGCGACGACCTCGACGGCAAGACGGACAACCACTGCTTCGACTGGGAGACCGGTGACGCGGCGGAGACGGCCGCGGTGTTCGACACGGCCGACGTCGTGGTGAGCCAGGACATCGTCTACCCGCGCGTACACCCCGCGCCGATGGAGACCTGCGGCTGCGTGGCCGACTTCGACCGGGTCGAGAGCAGGCTGACCCTGTGGTCGACGACCCAGGCGCCGCACGCTCACCGGACGCTGTACGCGCTGGTCGCCGGGCTGCCCGAGCACAAGATCCGGATCATCTCGCCCGACCTCGGCGGCGGCTTCGGGGGCAAGGTCCCGATCTATCCCGGCTACGTCTGCTCGATCGTCGCCTCGATCGTGACCGGCAAGCCGGTGAAGTGGATGGAGGACCGCGCCGAGAACCTCACCAGCACCGGCTTCGCCCGCGACTACATCATGCGCGGCGAGATCGCGGCGACCCGCGAGGGCAAGATCCTGGCCATCCGGACGAACGTGCTGGCCGACCACGGCGCGTTCAACGGCGTCGCCGCGCCGACGAAGTACCCGGCGGGCTTCTTCGGCGTGTTCACCGGCAGCTACGACCTGCGGGCCGCCTACTGCAAGATGACCGCCGTCTTCACCAACAAGGCGCCGGGCGGGGTCGCGTACGCGTGCTCGTTCCGCATCACCGAGGCGGTCTACCTGGTCGAGCGGATCGTCGACTGCCTGGCGTACGAGCTGGGGATGGACCCGGTCGAGCTGCGGATGAAGAACTTCATCCAGCCCGACCAGTTCCCCTACACGACCAAGACCGGCTGGGTGTACGACTCGGGCGACTACGAGCCCACCATGCGCAAGGCGATGGAGATCGCCGGGTACGACGAGCTGCGCAAGGAGCAGATCGAGCGGCGGGCCCGCGGCGAGCTGATGGGCATCGGCGTCTCCTTCTTCACCGAGGCCGTCGGCGCGGGCCCGCGCAAGGACATGGACATCCTCGGCCTCGGCATGGCCGACGGCTGCGAGCTACGCGTCCACCCGACGGGCAAGGCGGTTGTCCGGCTGTCGGTGCAGAGCCAGGGACAGGGCCACGAGACCACGTTCGCGCAGATCGTGGCCGAGGAGATCGGCATCCCGCCCGCCGACATCGACGTGGTGCACGGCGACACGGACCAGACGCCGTTCGGCCTCGGCACGTACGGCAGCCGCTCGACCCCGGTGTCCGGCGCCGCCGCGGCCCTGGTCGCCCGGAAGGTACGCGACAAGGCGCGCATCATCGCCTCCGGCATGCTGGAGGTGTCGGTCGCGGACCTCGACTGGGACAAGGGCGCCTTCCACGTCAAGGGCGACCCTGCCAAGTCCGTCACGATCCAGGACATCGCGCTCCGCGCGCACGGCGCCGGAGACCTGCCCGAAGGCATCGAGGGCGGCCTGGAGGCGCAGATCTGCTACAACCCCGAGAACCTCACCTACCCGCACGGCGCCTACATCTGCGTCGTCGACATCGACCCGGGCACCGCCCAGGTCAAGGTGCGGCGGTTCATCGCGGTGGACGACTGCGGCACCCGGATCAACCCGATGATCATCGAGGGCCAGGTCCACGGCGGCCTCACCGACGGGGTCGGCATGGCGCTGATGGAGATGATCGCGTTCGACGAGGACGGCAACTGCCTCGGCGGCTCGCTCATGGACTACCTGATCCCGACCTCGCTGGAGGTGCCCGACTGGGAGACGGGCTTCACGGTGACCCCCTCACCGCATCACCCGATCGGCGCCAAGGGCGTCGGCGAATCGGCCACCGTCGGCTCCCCGCCCGCGATCGTCAACGCGGTCGTCGACGCGCTCAAGCCGTACGGCATCCGCCACGCCGACATGCCGCTCACTCCCTCGCGGGTGTGGGACGCCATGCGCG
This sequence comes from Nonomuraea guangzhouensis, assembly GCF_019396345.1. Lineage (GTDB taxonomy): Bacteria > Actinomycetota > Actinomycetes > Streptosporangiales > Streptosporangiaceae > Nonomuraea > Nonomuraea guangzhouensis. The sequence continues at coordinate 225,045 of NZ_JAHKRM010000016.1, forward strand.
GTGTGCCCACGCCGCCGATCTGACCCCCTCGGAGTCGTACATGCCGCACACCAAACGCATGGAGGAACTGGTCGCCGGGCGCATCCCGTTCGTCCACGCGGTCGTCGTCCGGGCACAGCTGCCCACGGCGGTCAGTCCGGGCGACGACGCCATCATCCTGCCCGACGGGTCCATCGAGGGGTTCGTCGGCGGGCAGTGCGCCGAGAGCTCGGTGCGTACGGCGGCGCTCGGGGCGCTGTCGGACGGGCGGACGGTGCTGCTGCGGGTGCTGCCGGAGGGCGAGCAGGGCTTTCCCGACTCGCCCGGCGCGCAGGTCGTGGTGAACCCCTGCCTGTCCGGGGGCGCGCTGGAGATCTTCCTGCAGCCGCTGCTGCCGCCTCCGGTGCTCTGGGTCGTCGGCTCCTCGCCGATCGCCACGGCCCTCGCCGCCCTGGCCGCGCCTTTGGACTTCACGGTACGCCTCGCGGCGCCTTTGTCCGGTGCGGCCGGTTCGCTCGGTCCAGCCGGTCCAGCCGGTCCAGCCGGTCCAGCCGGTCCAGTCGGTGCGACCGCGGCCGTCGTGTGCAGTCACGGGCGCGGCGAGCAGGAGGCGATCCGGGCCGCGCTGGACGCCGGTGTCGGCTATGTCGGACTGGTGGCCAGCCATCGGCGTGGAGCGGCGGTGCTGGGGGAGATGTCGTTGACCGACGACGAGCGCCGCCGGGTCCACTCCCCGGCCGGCCTCAGACTCGGCGCCCGCACGGCACCGGAGATCGCGCTGTCGATCCTCGCCGAGATCGTGGCCGCCATCCGTACGGGCGACCTCGCTGACATCGCCATCCGCACTGAGTCTGAACGTCCGCGTCCCGAGGTCGCGATCGATCCCGTGTGCGGGATGAACGTGACCGTGTCCGCCGAAACCCCGCACCTGGTCGCCGACGGCGAGGACGTGTGGTTCTGCGGCCCGGGATGCCGAGACCGCTTCGCGCGGGCGGGCGGGCGGTAAGGACGTGGCGGACAGCGGCGCACCCCAGCCCGACAACAACGCTTTTGGCAGTGCTGACGACATCCGCCGCCGTCTCGACGAGCTCGACTATCTGGTGGACGACGGTACGGCGGCGGCACTGTTCTTCGCCCTCAGCCTCGGCCAGCCGCTGCTGCTGGAGGGCGAGCCCGGAGTCGGCAAGACCACGGCCGCCAAGGCCCTGGCCCGCGCCCTGGCCACCCCGCTGATCAGGCTTCAATGCTATGAGGGCCTGACCGCCGGCGAGGCCCTCTACGAGTGGAACTACCAGCGCCAGATGCTGGCCATCCGCCTGGCCGAGTCCCACCACGACCGGCTGAACGACGCCGACCTGTTCAGCGAGGCATTCCTCCAGGAGCGCCCGATCCTCCAGGCCATCAGGCACCGCGGGCCGCGGCCACCCGTACTCCTGATAGACGAGATCGACCGCGCGGACGACGAGTTCGAGGCGCTGCTGTTCGAGTTCCTCGGGGAGGCGGCGATCACCATCCCCGAGCTGGGCACCTTCACCGCCGAACGCCGCCCGGTCGTCATCCTGACCTCCAACCGCAGCCGCGACCTGCACGACGCGCTCCGCAGACGCTGCCTGTACCACTGGATCGACTTCCCCGCCCCGGAGCGGGTGGCGGAGATCCTCCGGCGTACGGTCCCCGCCGCGAACGACGCGCTGATCCGCTCCGCCACCGACTTCGTCGGCCAGGTGCGCCGGATCGACCTGGACAAGGCGCCCGGCATGGCGGAGACGATCGACTGGGTCTCGGCCCTGTCGTCCCTGGGTGCGACACGGCTGGTCAGAGACGATGTCGTACGGACGCTGAGCACCATCGCGAAGACGCTGGACGACCGCGACGCCATCACCGAGGCGCTCGACCGGCTGGGAGCGGGGAGTAGATGAAGATCGACAATGAGTTCACGGTCAGCGTGCCCATCGAACGGGCCTGGGAGGTACTCACGGACCTGGAGGGCATCGCCCCATGCATGCCGGGCGCCCGCCTCACGGGCGTGGAGGGCGAGGTCTACTCGGGCAAGGTACGGGTGAAGGTGGGGCCGGTCGTCTCCGAGTACGCCGGGACGGTCAGGTTCCTGGAGAAGGACGACGCGGCCTACCGGGCCGTCATCGACGCCAAGGGGCGGGACTCACGCGGCGCGGGCAACGCCTCGGCGGCCATCACCGCCCACCTGCGCGCCGACGGGCCGCGCACGGTCGTCTCGGTGGACACGGACCTGAAGATCTCCGGCAAGGTGGCGCAGCTCGGTAGCGGCATGATCAAGGAGGTCTCCAGCAAACTGCTCGGCCAGTTCGTGAACTGCCTCGAAGCCAAACTCACCACCGAACCGGCCGCCCCAACCCCAGCGCAGTCCACCCCCGCGACCACGCCTGACTCCGCCTCAGCACCCGCCCCCGCACCCACCGTAACCCCCGCTCCCGCGTCCGCCCCCGCTCCCGCGGCTGAGAGCACGTCAGTCGAGCCGGGAACGGAAGCGGAGCGGGCCGAAGCCGGTGAGCGGTCGGACAACGAGGCACCAGCCCCACGTGTCACCACGCCCGAGATCGAGCCGGAGCCGCTGGACATCCTGGGCGTCGCCGGTGGGGCCGTCTACAAGCGCCTGATCCCCCTCGTCGTCGGGATCGTCGTCGTCATCGTGGCAGTGGCCGTCATCTGGGCCGTTGTCTCGTAGCCGGCCCGAGCCACCCACCCCGCCGCCGCGACGCACCGCGCCGACGCCAAGCGCCCCGCCACCGCCAAGCACGCCGCCACCGCCGGGCACCATGCTGGCGGGCGTCGACCGGGCCGCGTTCGCCGCGGCGCTGGCCGTACGGCTGAGGCGGCATGGCGTGCCCGTGGGCTTCACCGGCGTCGAGGACTTCACCCGCGCCCTCACGATCGCGCCCCCAGGCTCACTGTCAGAGCTGTACTGGGCCGCCCGCATCAGCCTGGTGCGGCGGCAATCGGAGATCGAGCCCTTCGACGAGGTGTTCGCGGCCGTGTTCCACGCGGTGGGGCCCGCGTTCGACCCGCACGCCCGCCGCCGCCCCCTCAGCCCGGCGAACGGCACCGCCGACGAGGCGTCCGCACCCCTGCCGACCGTGTCCCACTACGACCCGGGCGGGCTGCCCTGGATGACGTTGCCGACGGTGGTGGCGACCGCGGAGGGTTCGGACGGTCCGGCGGTGCCGGAGCGCCTGCCGAGCGACGCCGAGGGGCTGGCCGACGTACCGTTCGAGCAGCTCGGCGACCAGGAGTGCGAGTTGCTCGGCGCGTGGCTCGCGGCGACCGTGGCCGCCTGGCCGGTACGGCGCAGCCGCAGGCTGGCGGTGTCGTCAAGAGGGCGCGCGATCGCGGTACGCGCCACGCTGGCGCGTGCTCGCCGCACCGGCTGGGAGCCGCTCCGGCTGGCCAGGCAGCGGCCCGTCGACCGGCCCCGGCGGGTGGTCATGCTCTGTGATGTCAGCCAGTCGATGCAGGCCCAGGCGTCGGCGTACCTCCATCTGATGCGGGTGCTCGCGGTGGTGGCGGACGCGGAGGTGTTCGCGTTCGCGACGACGCTGACCCGCCTGACGCCGGTGCTCGCGCACCGCTCGACCACCGCCGCGATCGAGCTGGCCTCCGAGCGGGTGAGCGACAGATTCGGCGGTACGCGGATCGCGACCAACGTACGGGCGCTGCTGGCATCGCACCACGGCGCGAAGGTGCGGGGCGCCATCGTGCTCATCGGCTCGGACGGCTGGGACGCCGACCCACCGCAGGAACTGGCCGCCGCGATGGCCCGCCTACGCCGCCGAGCACACCGGGTGATCTGGATGAACCCCAGGGCCGCCGCCCCCGGCTTCGAACCGCGCGTGGCCGGGATGGCGGCCGCCCTCCCGTACTGCGACCTGCTGCTACCCGCCGACACGTTCGGCTCGCTCCGCACCGTACTCACGGAGCTCACCCGCGCCTGACACGTTTCCTACCAGGGCCAACCTTCACGGCAGGCGTGACAGCGCGACGGACCTTGCACCCTCTGGTCACGGGGGCAGTCCTCCTCGGCTCGCGAACTCCGTCCTGCGTAGAGGATGTTGCGGCAGGCTCCCAAGAGCGGCCCGTAGTCAAGCAGGTGCTTGACAACTCGCCCATTCTTATCCATCATCTGCTTGATGGATAACGAAGGACGGCCGGTTCGCCAGCGACTCAAGGCGGACGAGCGGCGGCGGCAGATCATGGAAACCGCCTTCGACATGCTCGCGGACAAAGGCTTCGAGGGTTTCCGGACCCGCGATGTCGCCGAACGCGCGGGGATCAACAGTGCGACGCTGCACCACTACTTCCTCACGAAGGAGGCGCTGATCGAGGGGGTTGCGGCTCACCTGGAGCAGCTCTACATGCGGGACCGCGCATCCGAGCGGGACGCGGATGAGACCACGCCGACCGCGTTGCGCGAACTACGACAGGAGTTCGACGACGTCGCCTACTTCTGGCGGGAGCACCCACGGACCTGGGCGGTCTCGCGGGAGTTCATGCTTCGGGCGCCGCGCGACCCGGCGGTGGCGAAGGTCATCGGGCGGCTGAACGAACGGTGGTGCGCCGGCGTCGAACGCCTTCTCGCCGAAGGGCGGGACGCGGGCGTGTTCCGCGCCGAACTCGACCCAGCCGCGGCCGCCCTTGCCGTGGTGGGCGCCTTGTGGGGCTCGATCATGCTCACACAGCCCACCCGAACCCAGTTCGACGCCGTCTGCCACGAGATCGAGACATGGCTTCTCAGAAAGGAACAACAGCAATGACACCACTCATACTGGCCGGCAAGGTCGCCGTCATCACCGGAGCCGGCCGCGGCATCGGCGCACGGACAGCGCAGCGATTCGCCCAGTCCGGCGCCAAGGTCGCCGTGAACTACCTGCGCAACCACGCCGCCGCGCAAGCCGTGGTGCGCGCGATCGCAGATGCCGGCGGGGACGCGATCGCCGTGCAGGCCGACGTGCGTGACCCCGACGCCGCGGCGGGCATGGTCGCCGCGGTGACCGAGCGGCTGGGGTCGCCCGACACGCTGGTTCTGAATGCGGACGCGGGCGGCTTCCGGCCAACCCCGGTCATGGGGCTCGACTTCGCCGCATACGAGTTACGGCTGTTGGACGAGATGAAGGCCGCGTTCACCCCGGTGAAAGCTGTGCTGCCGGGCATGCTCGACAAAGGAAGCGGGAGCATCCTCGCGATCAGCAGCGCTCTGTGCCGCGCCCCCGTCCCCGGCTTCTCGCTGCTGTCGGTCAGCAAGGGCGCGCTCGAAGCCTTCGTACGCGCGCTGGCCGTGGAACTCGGCCCGCACGGCATTCGGGTCAACACCATCGAAGCCTCGATGATCCAGGACGAGAACAGCAGCGTCGTTGACGACGAGCAGCAGAAAGAACTACGCGAGTGGATCCCACTGCGCCGCCTCGGCCGACCAGACGACGTCGCCGGCACCGCCACGCTGATCGCCTCCGACCTGGCCGGCTTCGTCAACGGCGCATCCATCCCGGTCAACGGCGGCCAAGTCCTCTACTGAAACCAGGAGCACCCCATGACCGTGATCGAAAGTAACCAAGGCGTGATCACCCAGATCAACGTCTTCGACGTCGACCCGGACAAGGTCGACCTGCTCATCACCACCCTCCAGGAAGCGGCACGAACCGTCACCCACATACCGGGCTGGATCTCGGCCAACCTCCACGTCTCCCTCGACCGCACCAAGGTCACGAACTACGCCCAATGCGCCAGCAAGGAGGCATGGGACGCCGTCATGGAGGTGGTCTACGCCAACGGCTACATCGAGAAACTCACCGCCGTCGCACGACCCAACCCCTGCCTCTACAACGTCGTCTGGACACTCGACCACACCCAAGTGACACCAGGCCCATAGCCAATCAGGCTCCTGCAGATCGTTAATTGATCTTGTTGTCCCACTGCGGGATGGAGCGCGTCCGGGCCCCGGTTGAGCGCCTCCTCCAGCACGCGGTCGGCGCGTAGATTGTCGAGCCGGAGCTGGTGCCGGACGTGCGGCGCTCGCGCAGCACCTCGACGGCTCCCAGGTAGACGTACAAGGTGGTGTCGGGCGGAGGCGAGCGGTCTCCGGTGTGCCGTCGCTCAGCCAGTCGCGGACGTCTGCCTGGAAGCCAGTGGGCAGCGTGGTGGTGCGCCGGTCGATCCAGGCCAAGATCGCTTTGGGACGTTGCTCATGTATGCCGAGCTCGGCTCCGCACGCGCTGACACCTGGACGTGGCGAGCCCGCGGAGGGGACTACCTGCTGTGGGCGGCTTCGAGGTCGGACTGGTGCGCGACGGCCCAGAGGCCCAGGGCGCGTACCGGCTCCAAGAAGGAGCGGCCCAGGTCGGTGAGCGCGTAGTCGACGCGCGGCGGGACTCTCGGATGGACCGTGCGGCTGATCAGACCGTCCTCTTCGAGGGCGCGCAGCGTACGGGTGAGCATGCGGCGGCTGAGCCCCTCCACGGACCTGTCCAGCTCGTTGAAGCCGTGCGCACCGCGCTCCAGGATCGACAGGATCACGACACTCCACTTGTCACCCACCCGACGCAGCACGCTGGTCGCGGGGCAGTTCTCGTGCTCAGCCACGGTGACAGGGACGGTGATGGCTGCAGTGGACATGAATGTGCCTTCTTTCGGACCTTTCGCCAGTTGGCCAAAGATCAGGGTACGCACATCGACCTCCAAGGAGGATTTATCGTGATCGTGGTCAGCGGAGCGTCCGGGCAGCTCGGACGTCTCACCGTCGGGCACCTGCTCCAGCGGGTGGACGCCGCCCGCGTCGTGGCGTTGTCCCGTACCCCTGATGCCATCGCCGACCTCGGAGTGGCCACCCGGTACGCCGACTTCGACGATCCGGCCGGCCTGCCCGGCGCGCTGGAGGGCGCGGAGCGGCTGCTGATGATCAGCATGGGCTCGCTCACCGGGGCGCCTCGCGGGCACGTCAACGCCATCGAGGCGGCGGTCAAGGCAGGGGTGGGCCAGGTGATCTACACGTCGTTCGCCAGGGCGGGCGAGCCTGGCCAGCCCCAGGCGCTCATCCAGAACCACGGGGAGACCGAGCGGCTGCTGGCCGAGTCGGGGCTGACGTTCACGGCGCTGCGGTTCAACCAGTGGCCGGAGATGTGGAACCTTGTCGGCCTGCCCGCCATCGCCGTCGCCACCGGGGTGCTGCCCAGCAATTCGGGTGACGGCCGGGTGGGACACATCACCCGCGACGACAGCGCCGCCGTCGCCGCGGCCGTGCTGGCCGAGGGCGGCTGCGAGGGGCAACTCCTCGAGGTCACAGGGCCGGAGGCGGTCACGGACGCGGACGTCGCCGACGCGCTCGCCCAGGTCACCGGCCGCCCGATCCGCTGCGAACAGGTCTCGGACACCGAGCTGGCCGCGGAGCTGTCCGGACGTGGGCTCCCCGAGATGTACGTTCAGGGATGGACGGGCCTGGGGACGTACAAGCGCGACGGTTGGTTCGACGTGACCACACACGCGGTCGAACGCCTCACCGGCCGCAAGCCCAGCTCGATCGCCGACTACTTCGCCGCTCATCGTGGTAACGAGCAATCTGCGTGACGGACGAATCTGCACACGTTCATTAAGCCTGTCAGCGCGCACGCCGATCACCGCCAGCAGGCCCAGCTCGCACTCCTCCAGCCGGACGTCGACGTGGATGCCATCGACCGGCGCGTGGGCCGGCCTGCTCCCCGCCCCCTCAACGAATACTCAACAAGTTCTCAACACCGCCCGGCGCACCATGCAGACCGCCAGTTGATCAACAGGTCAAAGAGGGCAGCATGCGATTCGGGACCAAGGCGGTAGGAATGCTGGTTGCGACCGGCGCGATCATGGCGGCAGCACTCGTGAACGCGCCGGCCGCGTCGGCTACCCCGTCTCCGTGCTCCGCGTGCGACGCCTCCACCGCCAGAAGGTCGAGCGAACCGGGAAGTTCTCCACGCTCGGCGACACTGCTGCGTTCATCGAGTGGCGTTGAAATACGTTCTTGTTCTGATGGAGGATTCGCGTGAATCGACCCAGGCGCGTACTCGTGACAGTGGTGGCCGCCGGTCTTCTCACCTCCTGCGGAGGAGGCGCGGGAAGCTATGACTCGGGAGGATCGCACGGGCCCCGGACCGGCGCACCGACGTCGTCCATGTCCACGCCCACACCCACGTCCACGTCCATGTCCCCTGAGCGTGTCGCGCCGAAAACACAGCTGTCGGTGCCCAGCCTCTACGACACCTCCCGCGGCTGGGAGTCAGACCTGCCGGGGGACCAGCTCACCCTGCCGCACTCCGGGGCGGTCGCCATCTTCCTGCAGGGCGGCAAGAACGACGGCACATTCACGGTGCTTGATGTGACCAGCGGCCAAAGCCTGTGGAAGAGCGAGGTGAAGGGCCCCGGCCTGATGTCAGCGCTCTCGGTCACCGTGCAGGGAAAGGACTACCTGGTCGCCTCCGCGTCCGGCTTCCAGGGCGCCGATGTGGTCAGCAAGGGCCGGCAGGTCACGACGATCGACATCTTCCCCGCCCGTGCCGCTGGAGATGGCGTCAAACCGGCTCACCATCTCGAGCTGGACGGCGAGGGGGCGGTCGCCAACGGCGGTGGTGGACTGCTGGTGTACCTGGACAACGACGTGGTGGTGACCGTGGATCCGGCCACAGGCGCGACGAAGACGTACGACCTGAGGAAGATGAAACCTCCAGCCAGCGAGTGCAAGCTGTGCTTCGCGTCGACCAAGGCCGTAGCGGTCACCCCTCGCGGGCCGCTGCTGGCTACCAACACTCAGCCCCGCCGCCACTACTGGGTGCCGGGAGCCTGGTCAGGCGGCACTCTCACCACAAAAAGCGATCACAAGATCTTCATTACCCGAGTCAAGGACTCCCTCGTCGCGCAGTGGAGCGACGAAGGCGCGCCCAACGACACGTGGGCCGTCCTGGACCCCGCCACGGGAAAGGTTCGCGCCAAGGTCGACTGCGCGCCGTATCAGCGAGTGACGGCCGACGACTCCAAGGGAGCCTCCCTGTCTGCCGACGGACGCTATCTCGTCCGCAGCCATACAGCCTTCGACTTGGACAAAGGCACCGGCCACTGCTTCGAGGAGACCGACCACGACAAGCCGGTCCATCTCACCGGTGTGACCGATGACGGCGTCGCCTTCGGCATTGGCGCCTCGACTGCTGAGCAGGCGGACCCGCGGGTCACCATCGACCTCGCCACAGGCCAGGTCCAGCTAGGCGACTACGTCGTGGCTCCCTTCGGCGACTACTCCGGATACGGTCTGTTCTGGGATGACTCCACAGACACCATGGTCGCCTATCCACACGCCAAGTGACCCCACGCGTAGGAGACCGGTCGCGCTCAGTGGTGCAGGCGGCCCCAGCCGAGGATGCCCGTGTGCGGCGCATGCCCCTGGATGCACCGCACCTGATGCTGGGCATCGGCCCGCGAGCCTGTACGCCGGCGACGGTGGTGATCGGCGCGGCCTGGGCCGCTGCGCACGCGAAGGAGCCGCCCGTGAACGAACTATTTGCCGCGCTTGAGGAGTACCAGGCCTTCCATCGGAGCGTCATCGCTGAGCTGCCCCGCGTCCACGTGGGGAGCGACGGCAATCCGTGCGACCGCGAGCACGACGCCCTGTGTGTCGGACAGCTTCGTCACATTGCTATGCGGATCGACGTGTTCCTGGCGGATCATGTGCCTGATGATCGGCGCGGACCACTCGACCTGCTCGCCGCATGACCCGGAGTTTCCCGAAATGGCACCCTCAATGGTTCCTCTCACCCCATCCGACCCGCGGCGTTTGGGGCGTTACTGGCTGGCGGCCCGGCTGGGCGCGGGTGGCCAGGGCGTCGTCTACGAGGGCTACGGGGAGGCCGGAGAGCGGGTTGCGATCAAGGTCCCCAGGTACGACAGCGCCGAATCACGCGCCAGACTCGCGAAGGAGGCGGCAGCGGCCCAGCGGGTGGCCTCGTTCTGCACCGCCAAGGTGATCGAGGCACAGGTTGATTCGGCGCCGCTGTACATCGTCAGCGAGTTCGTGCCAGGGCCGAGCCTGAGGCGGGTGGTGGCGGAGTCGGGGCCGTACCAGAAGGACGCGCTGCGTCGGCTGGCGATCGGGGTGGCGACCGCGCTGACCGCCATCCATCAGGGCGGGATCGTGCATCGCGATCTCAAGCCGGACAACATCATCATGGGGCCGGACGGGCCGCGCGTGATCGACTTCGGGGTGGCCCGTGAGGTGGGGCCGACGACGAGCGGGCCGATCATGGGCACGCCCGGATACATGCCGCCGGAGGTGTTCTCGGGGCGGGGCGCGAGCGAGGCGGCCGACCTGTGGGCGTGGGCGATGGTGGTGCTGTTCGCGGCCCGAGGCAAGGACGTGATCGAGGCGGGGGATCCGGCCGCCGTCATCGGGCGGGTGATGGAGTTCGAGCCGGACGTGTGCGGCCTGCCCGAACCCCTGGACGCGTTCGTGGCCGCGGCGCTTGCCCGGGATCCCACGGAGCGGCCGGCCGCCGGGGAGGTGCTGCTGCGGCTGCTGGGCCATGGCGGCGCGGCGCCGCTCCGCCGCGGCGACGACCTGCTCGAACGCGGCCTTACGCAGGCGGGTGCCCTGACCGGACGGCCCGAGCCCGACCTGGGCGCGATCGCGGAAGAGCTCTACGGAGAGCTGACCGAGGCCGAGCGGGCGACCGTGCCCGAGGTGTTCCTGCGGATGATCGACGGCGACGAACTCCGGCCCGTGGGCAGGGACGAGCTGCCGGACTCGCAGGCCGTGGACGCGATGCTCACCCTGTTCGGCGCCGCTGGCCTGGTCATGCGGTCCGGTGCCACATACGAACTGGCCACGCCCGGTCTTCTGCACGCCTGGCCCCGGCTGCGCGACTGGGTGGCGGGCAACCGCGAAGGGCTGCCCGTCCACCGGCGACTCGCCGAGTCGGCCGCGCTGTGGAATGAGCACGGTAGAAGACCGGCCGATCTGCTGCACGGCTCGGTACTCGACCGGACGATGCAGTGGGCCGCCACCGCGCACAAGGACCTCACGCTGGGAAGGCGCGAACGCGAGTTCCTCGACGAGGCGGTGAGCCTGGCCCGTACGAGGGCGAGAAGACGCCGTCTGGTCGCGGCGACCCTGGCCGTACTGCTCGTGGTCGCGCTCGGGGGGCTCGGCACCGCGGAGTACCTGCGCAGGGAGTCGAACCGCCAGCGCGACGACGCGCTGGCGCGGGAGCTCGCGCTGCGAGCCGCCGACCTGCGGCAGAGCGATCCGCAGGTCGCGAAGCTGCTGAGCGTGGCCGGCTGGCGGCTGAGCCCGGAGCTGCCCGAGACCCGCGGCGCGCTCTACGACTCGCTCTCTCAGACCACGACCTCCGTCTTCCTCGACCCCGACTACACGGCCGCGACCGTGCAGAACCTCGGCCAGGACGGCCGCGTGCTCGTGTCCGTGGACGGCGGGACAGCCAGGATCTGGGACGTCACCGGCCAACGGCGGATCGGCGTGCTGTCCGGGGTGAGCGCGGAGGTGTCCCAAGCCGCGCTCGCCCCCGACGGGCACACCCTTGCCCTCCTCGACCACGAGGGGGTACGGCTGTGGGACACGCGCACCGGAAGACCGCTCGGCGCCCCCATCGCCCGTCAAGGCAGGAAATCGGGCGACGGCACGCTGAGCTTCGACGGTTCCGGGCGCTACCTCGCCATCCCCTGGGGAGCGAAAGCCCTGCCCGAATGGTGGGACGTCGCCAAGCGCGAGCGGCTCACCGCTCCCTCGGGAGCCGCGCTCAACGCGATCAGCCGCGATGGCCGCTTCGGTTACGTGGTGAAGGGACATGACGCGGAGTTGTGGGACCTGCGCCGGGGCAAGAGGACGCCGATCCCGAGGCTCGGGCGGGACGAAGGCGTCATCAAGCAGGCCGCCTTCAGCGACGACGGCAAGATGATGGTGACCACGGAGCTGCTGAATTCGGACAGGGCAAGCAGGATCCGTGGGTTCGAGCTGCCATCCGGTGAGGAGATGATGGGCCAGGAGGGCGACGTGGGCACGGAGGTCGCCTTCGTCTTCGGCGACGCTTTCATCGCCGATTGGGGCGGCCAGGACAAGCTGACGTTTCAGCGGCGCTCCACCTATGACACGGTGTACAGCCAGGCCACGCCCGACTTCGTCGGCGGGCTCCGCTTCGACCTCGCCGACCGGGCCGTCCGCTATCTGGACGAACACGGCGCCGTCCACACCGAGGACGTTTCGATGATGTTCGACCCGCCGATCGGCGGCGGCAGCGAGAGCGGGAACGTACGGCTGGACCCCTCCACGCGCGTGCTGGCCGCGATCTGGGACGACGACCGGATGGAGGTCAGGGACGCGGCGACGGGCCGCTCTTTGATGAAACCGATCAGCTGGTCGAGCCGCTCTTCGATGAAACCGATCAGCTGGTCGGGCCCTGGCAGCGCGACCGCCTTCAGTCCCGACGGCCGCCGGCTCGCCCTGGCCGCCGGCGACACGATCCACATCGTGGATACGACCCAGTACAGGGTGTCTGCCCGGCTCAAGCTGGGAGGTGACCGCGAGCAGGGTGCCCAGGCGCTGGCGTTCAGTCCGGACGGACACACGCTGGCCGTGTCGCGCTACGGGGAGCACGGTCGCGTCGAACTGTGGGACCTCGAACGCGGATCTCAACGAGCCGAGACCGGGACGGGCGCGAACGACCTCGCCTTCCGCCCCGACGGACGGCTGCTCGTGACCGGAAACCCGCTCCAGCTCATCGATCCGGAAAAGGGCGCCACCCGGCCTCCCGAACAGGGCACCGGGCAGCTCGCCGGCGCCTTCGCCTTCAGCCCGGACGGCCGGCAGGTGGCCTTCTCCGGGCCCGGCCGACTCACCCTGTGGGACGGCGACATCAGGACCAAAATCGCCGAGTTCCCCGCGGTGCCGGGCAGCGAGGCCACCAGGCTGGCCTGGTCGCCTGATGGGCGCACGATCGCGACGTACGAGCAGGGCTCGCGCGTACGTCTCTGGGACGTGCCGAGCCGGCGACCTCTGGGCCTCGTCTTCGACGGCAAGCAGGCGGCGGACAGCGCCCACAGCGGGTGGGTGGCGTTCTCTGCGGACGGTACGAAACTTCACACCGCCGCCCCCGACGGCACGATCCGTGTGTTCGACGTGGACGAGCGGCACGTGGCCGCGACCCTGTGCGTGCGCGCCGGTCGAACGCTGACCGCCGGTGAATGGTCCCGCCACCTGCCTGACATCGAACCGTTCACGATATGCCCCTAGCCAGTAGGGCAACTAGCCGAGGGCCCTTCGGGGTACTGTGGCGCTCACCGTGGTGCCTTGTCCTTGTACGCCATTGACGGTGAGGCCGCCGCCTATCCCGGCAAGCTCGACCCGTCTGCCACCCAAAGCGGCCTCATACGCCTTGGCCGACGTACCGAGACCGTCATCCCTGACGGTCAAGCGCAGCCCGCCGGAAGCCACGGTGAGGGCGATGGAGACGGTACGAGCCTGTGCCTGCCGTTCCACCTCCTGCAGAACGTCACGGATCGCGCCATGGACGATCTCGGTGATGCGGGCGGGAAGCGGCTGTTTCGGCAGAGCCCATATCTCCACCGTGATCCCGGTCCGCAGTGACCATTCCGCCAGGTGATCCTCCAGAGCGTGTGAGGTGGCCGTGCGACTGCCTGATTCAGAGCTATTGATCATCTGTTTCTTCCACCTAGCGGACCATCTTGAGCCCGGTGTGCCAGACGTACCCGTGGCCCCCGCCGTTCAGTTTCCAGACTTCGGTCCACTTCCAGGTGGGCTTGTTGTCCCAGCAGTAGCCGTGGAACTTGGTGCCCTTCTTGGCCACCCGGTAGCCGGAGCTGAGGCTCTTGCGCTTGTGCACCTTGACCGCCCACTTCGCCTGGACGACGCAGGGCCACAGAAGGGCCGAGGCCTGGGTGGCGCCTTCGGTGGCGCTGGTGGCGTGCGCTGAGGAGACCAGCACGCCGGAGGTGAGCGCGGCCGCCACAGTCAGTGTGGCGATCTTTCCTACGGATCTCATGTCCGGAAAAGTAGGCTTACAGGTGTTGAGGATATGTTGAGAATCCGTCGAGCTTCCTTGACTGGGCCACACGCCAGGGGAGACGTCGTCTGCACAAGGCCCCAAAGCGGGCGGCCTCGTGTGCCAGCTGGTGATGCGTCCGCATGATCGATGCGAAGGCCTTCGGCTCGAAGTCGCCTCCCGCGCCGCTGGTGCGCCAGAGACCGGTCTCGGTGACCGGATGAGCAGGACGAGCTGTCGACCGTGACCGTGGTCCCGATGGGGATCCTCGCGGTCTGCGCGTACGTACCTCGACGACAACGAAGGGGCCGCCACCGACATGTTGATCCGCGTTCGGGACAACATTGTCACCGATGACGTCTATGGTGTCCCACCATATCGGCGGGATCGGATGGACGGAGATCGGTTGTGCGTGGCTGGGGCAGCGGCGGCAGAACGGACAAGCGGGACGAGTTGAAGGTGGCATGGCTGCCTGAGGGCCGCGGGGCGATGATGACGGAGCCGACGTTCCTGCGGGCGCTGGACCGGAAGCGATTATCGGCCGTCATGGTCGCGTTGCGGTCGAAGCGGGGACGGCTGGCGCGGTTGGTGTTCGAAGGAGTGCCCTCATCGGTCGATTGGGAGCGGCTTGGGGGAGCGGAGCGGGTGGCGTGGGTGGTGGTCGCGGCTCGGGCGGCCGGAGCCGAGGAACTGGCCTCGTCGGTGTTGGCCTCCGGGTTGCCGGTGGCGTGGGTGACCCGATGGGCGGCGTTTCCGCCGCCTCAGCTGCCACTTCATGACGACAAGATCTTCGTGCACGCCAACTGCGTGGCGATCGGCAACGTGGAAGGCCGTGCGACGATCGTGTCTGGTGGAAGCGATTGCAGGGTGCGGATGTGGGACGCGGCCACCGGTGCCCCCGTCGGCGCCCCTCTCGACTGCACCGCCGACGACGACTACTACAGGGTGCGCAGCGATGAGGTGTATTCAGTCGCCATCGGACACATCGACGGGCGATCGGTGATCGTGGCCGGTTGTGGCAACACGACCGCAGTCGTGTGGGACCGCCTCACTGAGGAGTCTCCGCGCCGTCGCCGAGTCTGGCGTTCCCTGAGCGAAGGCCGGGCGGCGGTGACGATCTGGCCCGACGATGAACGTGTCCCGCCGGTCATCGTCCGCGGTGGTGGCTTCGACAACACGATTGAGCGTATGGCCGCCGGGTCGGGAGGCCTGCTGGGCGGCCCCATCGACTGCGAGTCGAGGAAGGCGTACTCGGTGGCGATGGGGCTGATCGGCGACCGACGAGTGATCGTCTCCGGCCACGGCGCCGAATTCATCGATGAGGAGGGAGCCGACGGAGAGGTACGTCTGTGGGACGCGGTCACCGGTTCCCCGATCGGTGAACCCCTGCGCGGCCACACCGGTGCTGTCCTGTCCGTGGCGATCGGGGAAGTCGACGGCCGGGCGATCGTCGTCTCCGCGAGCTACGACGGCACGGTCCGGATCTGGGATCCGACGACCGCAACTCCGGTCGGTGAACCTCTGCGAGGTCACACCGCCCGGGTGGAGGCGGTGGCGATCGGGCGGATCGACGGTCGAGCGGTGATCGTCTCCGGCGGTGCGGACAACAAGGTCCGGGTATGGGACGCGGTCACCGGTGCCCCGATCGGACCCCTGCGCGGCCACCTGACCGCGGAGAAGTCGTCCCATCACAACGTGGTGAAGTCGGTGGCGATCGGTCAGGTCGAGGACCGGGCGGTGATCGTCTCCGGCGGCGGTGACGGCATGGTGCGGATGTGGGACACGACGGCGGACCTGCCGCAGGGTCATCTCGACGAGGTGCTCTCGTTGGCGCCCGGAGTCGTCAACGGCCGCTCCGTCATCATTTCCGGTGGGAACGACGGCACGATACGGATGTGGGACGCGACGACCGGTGCTCCGGCCGGCGAACCGCTGGGCAATGGCGTCGGCGCGGTGCATTCGGTGGCGGCGGGGCACACCGGTGACGGCCATGTGCGGCTGGTTGCCCTCAGCTGGGGCAGAGCCCGGATATGGGACGCAGTCAGCGGCGCCCTTGTCGCTGAGCTGCCGAATCAATCCGTCAACAGGATCGCGGTGGGGACGGTGGCGGGTCGATCGGTGATCGTCACCGTCAGTGCCGTCCATGACGACGCCGACAGAACCTGGAAGAAGGGGGTGCAGCTGTGGGAGATGGCCACGGGAACCCCGATAGGTGAGCCCTACTTTGTACCGGATCGCGTGACGTCGCTGACCGTGGTAGAGGTGGGAGGCCGCACGATGATCGTCTCTGGGCGCGAAGACCACTCACTGCGTACGTGGGACGCCGCGACCGGGGCCTCGATCGGCGAAGCCATGCGAGGTCACACCGGCAGCGTGGTCGCACTGGCGGTCAAGGAGGTGGGAGGCCGCCTCTTGCTCGCCTCGGGCGGTGCCGACAAGACGGTCCGCGTGTGGGACCTGATGACCGGCACTCCGGTCGGCGACGCCTTGCACGGTCACACCGCAACGGTCACCTCGGTGGCCTTCGGCGAGGTGGGTGGCGGGTCAGCCGTCGTCTCCGGCAGCCGGGATGACGGCACGGTGCGGATCTGGGACGCTGCCGGTCGCTCTGACCGGTCGGGGCGATCCATCGACCTCGGCGTGCCGGTGACCGGGGTGGTCCCCACCGGACCCGACGAACTGGCGGTGAGCACCGCCATCGGAATCATCGGCTTGAGCCTCGCTGAGCCCTAAGCCAAGCCTCCGCGCGTTCGACGTGAAGCGTACGGCCAAGTGCCTGGTATGCGTCTCGCATGGTCTCCACGGCCGCACGATCGGGGTAGAGCGCCTTGAGAACGCACAATGCCGACGCGGGGTACCCGGCGGCAAGAAGGTCCCGTGCGTGAGCGATGTGTTCATCGTCGTCCCATGAAGGGACAATCTCCACGGCTATGGGGGCAAAAGCTGCCGCTTCGGCGAGCACGCCTATGCCGTCGTCAGTTGACTCGTACCGCCAGCCAAGGGGAACCGTGGGGCGGATTGCCCGGCTCGAACGTGCGCCGGCCGTAATGTCTGGGGAGCCGATGCCGGGATGCAGGCCGAGGGCGCGGCACAGCTCTGTCCATCGCGGATCGTCGGCCGGGGACGGCTGCCCTTGTGTACGTCCCCACGCCTTCCAACTGGCCATGCTTCCGACCAGGAGATTCTCCAGCGCTTGTTTCGTGTTGTCGCCGAGCCAGACCGCGTGGTCGTCGACCGGAGCGAACGACACGCACGGATGGTCGTCGAGATCCAGCTCGGGGGCGAGCACGCCCACCCGTAGTGGAGCCCGTCGCCGCCGTTCCAGCAGAAGGGAACGATCTCCATCGGCTGACTCTGGTAGCCGAGCTCGGATGGATCACTGATGTCCGGCGGTGGATCGAGGAGGACCGTGTCAAGATCGCCGCATAAAAAGGACCCGCACTTCTCCCATGCGAGCTCATAGACCTCCAGGCCGGTCTCGGGATCGAAACCGTCGAGAACGAAGGCCCGCAGCGCGTCGAATGTCGCGGGAAGCCGGAACGACTCGTGTAGGGGGTGACGCATGGCCCGCAGAGTAGCAATTGCCCCGGGCTGAAGACGCTCAACTCCACAGCGTGATGTGAATGGACGGGCGGAAGCGGCCCACGTTCACGCCGGGGCCACGCAGCATGGCCTGGGTGGCGCGGGGTGTGGTGACGAATCGGACCAGCTCGGCCGCCGCCGGTGCCACGCCGCCCTCCGCCAGCGTCATCGTGAACCAGCCGCCGTCGAACCGCAGCGACGGCCCGGCGACGCGCACCAGCCGGCCGTTGGCGAGGTCCTGCGCCACCGCGAACGAGATCGCCGGGGCCACGCCGCTGTTGCGCTGTGCCTGCTCCAGGGCCGCGGCGTGGCTCTGGTAGATCTGCTGGTGGTGTTCGGGCACGTTGAGCTTGCGCAGCATCGTCGGTACGGCGCCGAGGTCGGTCGCGGCCGAGGGGCCGAGCAGCCACACCTGGTCGCGCAGCTGGTGCGTGCCGACGTCGCGCCCGGCGAGCGGGTGCTCGGGCCCGCAGACGACGACGAGCTGGTAGTTCAGGAACGCTCTGCAGGACAGCGTCTCGTCCGCGCCGCCGCCCGGATGGGGGCCGATCGCCACGTCGACGGTCCGCGAGCGCAGCAGCGACCCGAACCGCCGCGGGTCGTGCACGCTCAGCTCCACGTCGAGGTCGGCGGCCCGCCCGGCGAACAGCCCGATCAGACCGGGCGCCGCGTACTCGGCGAACAGGCTCGACGCGGCGACCCGCAGCAGCCTGCGCCCGCGCCCGGCCTGGCCCACCTCGATGATCGTGCGCTCCTGCAGGCTGAGCAGCTCCGCCGCCCTGCTCGCCAGCCGTAACCCGCCGGGCGTGAACGCCAGCCCGGAAGCGGTCCTGGTGAACAGCCGGTCACCGAGCTCCTTACGCAGCTGACCGACGTGCAGGGAGACGGCCGCCTCCGACACATCGAGCTCCGCGGCCGCCTGCTTGACCGACCCGAGCCGCACCACGGCCGCGAACGCGCGAAGCTGCGTGGGCGTCATGAGCAAAAGCTACTGGCCGGACTTCAAAGATCATAGAGCGCGAAAGCCGTCAGTCGCCGGTGACGCTGATCTGGCTGGTCCAGTCGGCGACGATCCGCGTCTTCTTCGACGCCGACGCGGGCACCACGGCCGCGAACCAGCTGGCCTGGACCAGGATGACCCGGTTGCGGAACTCCTTCTTGCCGCTCAGCGCGGCGGGTTCGGACCGGGTGAAGGAGAGTGTCGCGGCTTTGGGGCGGGCGGTGAAGCTCTGTTGCTCCCGTACGCCGTACCAGACGACGGCCCCTCCTCCGGAGGCGCGCAGCCCGTAGATCGACGGGACCACCTGGGTGCGGTCGCGTACGTCCCACTGGCCGCGCAGCAGGCGTAGGTCGGCGAGGCGGTCGGTGGCGGACTGGGTGGTGTAGGGGCCCGCGCCCAGGAGGCGGTTGGCCCGGGCGTCCTTGCCGTTGGTGGCCAGAGAACGCGCGTGCGCGGCGGCTATCACGCGGGGGGCGACGGCCAGCTTCGTGGTGGCGGTGCCGGCCACCGCGGTCGCCCGGCCCTCGTCGTCGACGGCGATGGGCAAGGCGGCTGCCTGGAGCGGTGTGTTCGACCGGGCGACCAGGCGCCAGCCGGCGGCGGTCTCCTGGAGGATGAGCTGGGTGCGGTCGTCCTTGCCCTGCTCGGTGATCTCGGCCAGGAACCAGCGGGCTCCGGTGGGGTTCTTCGCGATGACGAAGCGGGTGCTGGTGAGCTGGGGAAGGGCGCCGGGCTGATCGCCGCGCAGCTTGGCGAGCCGGAGGTCGGCCCGGTCGAGCTCCAGCGCCAGGCCGGTGCTTGACTCCTCCAGTCCGGCTCCGTCCTGCAGCCTGGCCTGTTGTACCTGCTCCCGGTAGCGGTCGAGGACCAGCGCGGCCTCGGCCTGCGTCAGTTCGCCCTGCGCTGGTGCGGCCGGTGAGGCGCTCGCCTGTGGCAGGGAACCCACCGACCAGGCGCCGGCCTGGGGTGGTGTCCCGGAGGTGCTGCACGCGGTGACCATGGCCAAGGCCAGGCCACTCACGAACAGCGGGCGATTCACCGGCACGGATACCTCCGCGACATGCCCGTGGGAGCGTCCTGAGCTGTCTTGATGGTGTACGGCCCGCACCTGGTCCAGGTTCAATCAGCGGGTGCGGGGATGATCTCACACTCCGGCGGCGAACGGGTGCGCCGGGATGGTCGCGGGGCGCTCGTCGTACGCGGGACGGGTCAGCATCGCCTGGGCGAGGCCGGCCTTGACCAGGGCGGCGCCGCGCACGACCGGCAGCAGGGTCAGCGCGAACAGGACGCCGAGCACGGTGTTGAAGACCACGAGGGTGGTGAGGTCACTGCCGAGGCCGAGCAGGCCCGGCAGGTCGCCCTGGTAGCCGGGGATGCGGGCGATGATCCAGCCGTAGAGCGGGAACGTCAGCCCGGCGATCGCCCCCGCCCACCAGACGACGGTGACGGCGAAGGTGGCGATGGCGATGGGGAAGGCGATGATGGTGTGCAGGATGTCCAGCGCCGCCTGTCCGCTGGTCAGCGGGTTCATGGTGCGGCGGAACCAGCCGGCGTCCACCGGTGCCTGACGGTAGCGGGGGCGCGCGAGGCGGCGGCCGAGTACGTCGGGCAGCAGCACGCGCTCGACGTCGGCGAAGTTACGCGCCATGGCGGCGGACGCGGCCAGGATGGGCAGGCCGACGAACGCGACGGCACTGCCCGCTCCGGCCGCCACGCCGGCCAGGACCAGGACGAAGGAGATCACGGCGGTGGGGAAGCCGAGCAGCACGTAGCGGGTGTCGGTGGCGATGCGGTGCCGGAGGGTCGTCATACCGAGAACGCTACGAGCCGCGGCCTTCCAGATCGCTCCCGCTCACTGCCCTATCGGGGTAGTGCTGGCCCCACCACGCGTCCAAAGAGGTTACGGGACGCGTCCGACGCCGCCCAGGACGCCGCCCTTCTCCAGGCCGGGCGGGATGAACTGCTCGTCGTTGCGCCAGTCCTGCGCGGGTACGACGCCCGGTTCGAGCAGTTCGAGGCCGTCGAAGTAGCCGCGTACGGTGTCGCGGTCGCGCCAGATCATCGCGCCCGAGCTGGACTTCCGGTAGACGTCCTGGGCCTCGGCGAGTCGTTCCGGGATGCCCTCGTTCTCCTCGATGTACCCGTGCGAGATGATCAGGTAGCTGCCCGGGACCAGCGGCTCGCGCAGGGTCCGGACGATGCGGGCCACCTCCTCGTCGTCGTCGAGGAAGTGGAACACCGCGACGACGAGGATGGCGACCGGCTGGCTGAAGTCGAGGTGCGCGGCGGCGGCCTCCAGGATGGCCTTCGGGTCGCGCGTGTCGCCGTCGAGGATCACCGTGTCGGGGTTGTCGGCGAGCAGGGCGCGGGCGTGCACCAGGACGATGGGGTCGTTGTCGGTGTAGACGACCTTGGCGTCCGGGATGACGCGGTGCGCGACCTGGTGCACGTTGTTCTGGGTGGGCAGGCCGGTGCCGATGTCGAGGAACTGCCGTACGCCCGCCTTGGCGACCTCCTCCACGGCGCGGATGAGGAAGCCGCGGTTGGCCCGGGCGATCTCGCGGATGTCCGAGCCGGTCTCCAGACTGATCCGGACGATGTGCTCGGCCGCCTCGCGATCGGCGGAGAAGTTGTCCTTCCCACCCAGGAAGTAGTCGTACATCCGAGCGACGCTGGGGACGGTCGGGTCGACCTTCCCGGCGGGCTGCTCATCCTCGGGCACGCTTACCCCCTTAATCACGTATGCCCGCATCTTACGGTGAATAGGGATATCTGTGGTGGTGTGTTAGTCCGGAGCCCAGTACTTCACGAGGAACCTCTCCAGCCGCTTCACCACCGGGGTCCAGGTGCGGGTCAGGGTGTAGCGGCTGACGCGGTGGCCCTTGTAGGTGAGCGTGTACTTGAGGAAGTCGGCTCCCTGCGGCTGGGCCTCGGAGCGGCCGAGGTGCAGCCGCTTCAGTTCGCCGTGCAGTTTGCGCTTCTCGGCGCTGGTGAGGCACTTGTCCACGGTCGGGCCCGTACGGCGGCTCAGCCGTACGCAGCCGTTGGTGTAGACGATCACCCGGTTGTCGAAGCCCGCGAAGCCGCCCTGCTCGCGGAGCTCGACCAGCACCTTCTTGGCAACGGATGCAGTGGGCGAGGCCAGGGCGGCGGTGGGTGCCATGGTGGCGCTCAGGAGGGTGCTCACCAGCAGGGCGAGCGCGATCCGCCAGATTCTCATACCTATAGGACGTCCGGCAGCACCGAATCGGCTCACGATGATCGCCCCAGACCCGCGTCCCGGGCCCGGACGATGGCCTCGGCGCGGTCGGCGACGTGCAGTTTGGCGAAGATGTTCGACACGTTGTTGCGTACCGTCTTCGGCGACAGGAACAGGGCCGAGGCGATCTGGGTGTTCGACCGGCCGGCCGCGACGAGCGAGAGGATCTCCCGCTCACGCGGGGTGAGCTGCGGAAAGGCCGGGTCGTCCGAGCCGGTGGCGGTGCCGGTGAAGAAGTCGGCGACGCGGCGGGCGACGGCCGGGCCGAAGATGGCCTCGCCGTGGGCCACCGCGGTGATCGCGCGGACGATCTCGGCCTGGTTCGCCCCCTTGAGCAGGTAGCCGCGCGCTCCCGCGCGCATCGCGGCGAACAGCGTGGCGTCCTCCTCCGACATGGTCAGCACCACGACCGCGATGTGCGGGCTGTCGGCGACGACCCGCCGGGTGGCCTCGATGCCGTCCAGTCCCGGCATCCGTACGTCCATGACCACCACGTCCGGCTGCAGCTCGGCGGCCCGCTCGACCGCCTCGGCCCCGTTCGCGGCGGTGCCCGCCACCTCGATGCCGGGTATCGAGCCCAGCAGCACCGCCAGGCCGTCACGGTAGACCGGGTGGTCGTCGGCGAGCAGCACCCGGATCGTCTCGTCAGACACCGGCCGCCTCCATCGCCTGCTCCAGCGGGAGCCGCGCGCCGACCAGCGTCCCGCCGCCGGGCGGGCAGCCGACCTCGCAGTCGCCGCCCAGCTCGGCGGCACGTTCGCGAAGCGACAGCATGCCGACGCCGGCCACCACGTCGGGCCCGATGCCCACACCGTCGTCGCGGATCGTCACGTCCAGTCTTCCCTCTCGCACGCTCAGCGTGATCTCGCACCGCGTCGCCTCCGCGTGCCTGGCCACGTTGGTCAGCGCCTCGGACACGATCCGGTAGGCCGCCACCTCCACGGCCGCGGGCAGCATATCCAGCGCCTCGTCGCCGCCGACCACGACCCGGAGTCCCGCCGACCGGAAGCGGCCGGCCTGCTGTTCGATCGCGCCCAGCAGGCCCAGCTCGTCCAGCGCGGGCGGGCGCAGGTCGTGCACCAGCCTGCGTACGTCGGCCAGCACGCCGGTCACCTCCTCGGCCGTCTGCGCCAGGATGCGGTCGGCCTCGGCCGGCGCGGTGACCGCCAGGTTCCTGGCCGCCTCGACGCGCAGCGCCACCGCGCCCAGGCTCGGGCCCAGGCCGTCGTGCAGGTCACGGCGGAGCCTGCGGCGTTCCTCCTCCCGGGCGAGGACCAGGCGGGCGCGGATGCGCTGCAGGTCGGTGCTGAGCTCGCTGGCCCGCGCCGCCGCGGCGGCCTGCCGTACGAGATCGCCGAGCAGCCGCTGGTCGCGTTCGGTGAGGTCGGTACGGCACAGCACCAGCCGCCCCACCACCTCGCCCCGGTAGGCGACCGGCAGCGACACCGAGGGCCCGCGCGGCGAACCGTGCTCCACCACGGAACGCTCCCCGCCGGGCCGTTCGATCTCCACCCTGACGTAGGCCAGCCGGAACGCCTCGGCCAGCGTCCTGGCCACCGCGAGCAACTGCTCGTCCGGGTCGGTGGCCAGCTCCAGCCGCTCGGCCAGCGTCGAGACCGTGGCGTATGGGTCGTCTCGCGATCCGCGCATCAGCCGCCGCACCAGCCGCCACAGCCAGGTGCGCAGCGGCGCGTAGAGCACCGCGACGATCGCGATCGCGGCCAGCGCCGAGTCCCGCTCGCCGAGCACGCTGCCCGCCAGGGTGAACACCGCCACGTCGGCCAGGACGACCAGCGCCGCGAGCACGGCGTAGGTCACGGTGGCGGACAGCAGCCGGTCCACGTCGTACAGCCGGTATTTCGTGACCGCGACCACCACGGCGGCGGAGGTGACCGCGATGGCCAGCCCGAGCAGCAGCGCCGGGATCTGCGGCGGCAGCCGGAGCGGGAACAGCAGCAGGAGCATGTCGGCCAGCGCGGCCCACATCAGCCAGCGGATCTGGGCCCGCCGCTCGGCGCCGGCCGCGCGGTAGCGGCGCACCGCCACCGCGAACGGCACCACCACGCTCACCAGCACCGACACGTACGCGACCCGGAGCGCGACCGCCCAGACCGGGTACGGCAGCGCGACGGCGAACAGGTCGAACTCCAGCCGCTTGATCTCCGGCGGCAGCGAGGTCTGGTGGAAGCGTTCC
The DNA here is from genome assembly GCF_019396345.1 of Nonomuraea guangzhouensis. Classification (GTDB taxonomy): domain Bacteria; phylum Actinomycetota; class Actinomycetes; order Streptosporangiales; family Streptosporangiaceae; genus Nonomuraea; species Nonomuraea guangzhouensis. The sequence continues at coordinate 249,113 of NZ_JAHKRM010000016.1, forward strand.
ATCACCGACGTGGGCGCCAGCGCCAGCAGCACCGTCAGCGATCCGGTCAGCACGAGGCTGGCCCTCGACAGCCACCGCCACAGCCGGGCCGAGGGCAGCCGCCCGTCCGGGAACAGCAGGATCAGCAGCGGCAACCCGAGCAGCAGCACCGCCCCGAAGCACGCGTAGAACCAGTACGCCACAGCGGCTCCCGGTGCGCCCGGTGCCACGTAGACGGCGTATATCGCCCAGCTCGACGCCAGCCCGTCCGCCAGCCACAGCAGCCCGAACCCGGTCAGGACCCAGGCCACGGGATGGCGTGGCAGCCGGCGCAGCAGCAGCACGCCGGGCCCGAGCATGGCCAGCCCCGACAGCGCCGCGGGCCAGCCCTGCTCCAGCTCGGAGTCGACCGGGATCCGCACACCGGCGGCCCGGACGTCCAGCGCCACCGTCACCGCGGTGATCGCTACCGCGACCGCGGTCAGCAGGGCGGGGATCACCAGCGCCCGCGTCTTCGTCACGACAGGCATTACACCCGATTTGTCGGCCAATGTCCCGGGACGAGGGTCCCGGGACAACAACGGGACATCTGGCCCTGCCTGCCCGGGTCGGCCCGCCCGGAAGCTGGTCCTCGTTGCCAACCGCTCCGGAAAGGACCCAGATCACCATGGACGCTCACATCACCACCACCCCCGCGAAAGCCCGCACCGACACGACCGCCTCCGGCGAACCGCCCGTCTCCGGCAAGCCGCTCATCTCACCTGGCACGATTCGCGTCCTGGGCCTGACGCTGACCGCCGGCACGCTCGCCTGGGCCACGAGCATCTTCCTGTACGGGACGCAGAACACCGGCTTCGCCGAGCGCTTCGGCGACCTGACCGGACTCCTCTTCCAGGGCGGCGTGTTCGCCCTGCTCACCGTGCAGGCCAGGACCCAGGCCACCGGGATCACCCGGGTCTCCAGGATCATGCTCCGGGTCGAGGCGGTGCTGCTCGCGCTGGCCAGCGTCTGGTCGCTGCTGCACGGCGTCCTGCCCGAGCCCGCGCAGGACGGCCCGTTGCTGGCGATCCTCGACCTCTTCTGGCCGCTGTCGATGCTCGGCATGATGATCATCGGGGTGAAGCTCGCGGTGGCCGGGCGGTGGCGCGGGCCGCTGCGCTGGTGGCCGCTGATCGCCGAGAGCTGGGCCGTCGTGACGGTCCCGCTGTTCATCGTGTTCGGTGAGCAGGCGTCCCGGTGGGTGGGCGGCACGCACCTGATCATCGGGTACGCCACCCTCGGCGCCCTCCTGACCTGGCGTCCGCAGCTGACCCGCTAGCAGCGATAAGTGCGGCTTTTATCCCTTAATAGGGGTCATTCCGATACGATCAGCTACTTGTGGGGAATGCTCGAGCCGTGCTTCTGGAGGATCGCTGATGGCGAAGGTCGACCTTCACCGCCAGGCGCTCGAAGACTGCCAGTCGTCGGCGAACCGGCTGTCCAAGGAGTTCGCCGACCTCGCGGGCCAGTATCCGGCCAAGACCGCCGACTCCACGATGTTCGGTGAGCTGACCGGCGCCGCCTCACTGGCCGCCGTCCTCGACAAGATCGAGAAGGGCGTTTCTGGGGAGCTCGGGCAGGCCCAGCACAAGCTCCAGGGCGTCGAGCGGGCCCTGGAGAAGGTGGTCGACAACGTCCGAGCGGCCAACAAGTCCTCGGGCGCGGATCAGGAGTGAGTGTGGAGCTCGGCGATCTGCCCGGCGGCGACGTGCTGGCGCGCATCCTGAAGCAGGTCAGCGGCGATCCCGGCACGATCCGCGACGTCGCCAAGCGATGGCGCGGCGCGGGCGGCAAGACCGGCGAGTACGTCGGCCGGCTCGGCACCGCCGTCAAGGGCGTCAACACGGCCTGGCAGGGTGATTCCGCCGACGCCTTCGACAAGTACATGAGCCGCTACTCTACGGCCGGCGGCGATCTCTACGACGCCATGACCGACAGCGCGACCGTCCTCGACAACGTCGCCCAAACGCTGGAGACCTCCGCCTCGAAGGTACGCGGGATCTGCGGTGACGTCCTCGACAAGGCCGTTGCGTACAAGACCGCCCACCCCAAGGCCACGCAGGCGGAGTTCGACAAGGCGCTCTCGTCGCACGTCTCCGACGCGGTCGAGGACGCGACGGTGCACCTCAACTCCGCCAACAAGGCCGTGAACCAGGCCGCGAAGACGATCGGCGGCCATTGGGACGACCGGGAGACGACGTTCGCGGCCATCAAGGCGCCCGGCGACCAGACGTTCGTGCCCGGGCCGGGCCACACCGTCCATTGGGACAAGACGCCGCTCCCGGACTGGCAGAAGACGTCGCTGGCGAGTGCGGACGGCAGCGGTGCCGGCCCCGCCCCCGCATCGAGCCCAGGTGGCGGGTCCCCGACGGCCGCGTCTTCCGGGGGCGGAGGTGGCGGCGGGGGCGGGACCGCTCAGGCCGTGCCGTACGTGCCGGGCGGCGGTTCCGGGGCCGACATCGTCAACGCCGCGCGGCAGCACCTCGGCAAGCCGTACGTCTGGGGCGCCAACGGCCCGAAGGCCTTCGACTGCAGCGGGCTCGTCTACTACTCGCTGAACCAGGCGGGCATCAAGATCGGCGACACCACGGCGGCCGGCTACCAGGCGAGCGGGCAACCGATCTCAGGGCCGCCGCAGCCCGGCGACCTCGTCTTCTTCGGCGCCCCGCCCGACCACATAGGGATCTACATAGGCGACGGCAAGATGATCCACGCGCCGCACCCGGGAGCGAACGTCAGGGTGGGAGAGGTGGCGGTCCAGCACGGCCCGATCACCTACCGGCGCATCTCCTGATCCACACTTCTTGCGCTGTTCTTGGGCCATTTTTGGCCTGACACACGCGAACCGGGGCCCGCACCCGCGGACCCCGGCTCGTCGTGATGATGCGTCGTGATCAGACCGGGACGATGTTCTCGGCCTGCGGGCCCTTCTGGCCCTGCGTGATGTCGAAGCTCACCTTCTGGCCTTCCTGCAGCTCGCGGAAGCCCTGGGTGGCGATGTTCGAGTAGTGGGCGAAGACGTCGGCGCCGCCGCCGTCCTGCTGGATGAAGCCGAAGCCCTTTTCCGAGTTGAACCACTTCACGGTGCCAGTCGCCATGTCGATCTCCCTTGATAGGCGCAGAGCTGGGACGCGCAGGTCACGAATCCCATGTCGCCGCAATGACCCATCCGGAAATGACCGGGTGAAAACAACACGCCTTTGGGGGGCAAACCCCGTCGGGCGCGCACAGAGTTCGTGGGTACCAAAACTGCAACAGCTGTCACGCTAGCACGTGGACTCTCGTAGTCCCTCACGAGAAATGGCAGATCTTTGGACCTGCCTGGTGGAACGGAAAATCACCGCTGCCGCGCCATCCCCAGCCGCCCGGCCGCCTTCACTCCGGCGACGAGCGCGGGCAGTCCCGGCCTCGCCGCGGCGCCGGCTTATGTTAACCCGACATAGACAAATCAAAGCGGCATATCAGACAGCTCTAATGTTGCGTCGGCAGAGTTCAAGTCATGCGGATGACCCTTCGAGGCCGAATTCATCGGGGGTTCGGCCAGGTCATCCAGGATTGGACGTTGATCTCAGTGCGCTTCATGAAGCCCCTCACCGTGACCGCCGCCGCCACCGCTCTCATCGCCCTGCCGTTCGCGGGCGGCGCATTCGCCGACACCGCGAAGCCGCACCCCACCACGACGGTCACGCCGGGCCCGAAGACCACCCCCACCACCCTGCCGACCGCACCGGTGAAGACCGCCCGCCCCACCCCCACGGCTGACACCCTGTACGTGCAGGAGACCAAGCGGCGCGACCACACCTCCCTCGACGTGTCCGTCAACCCGAGCCGGGTCAAGCAGGGCGCCTCCTACGGGGTGACCATCGTCGTCAAGGGCGCGCCGGCGGGCGGCAAGGCCACGATCACCAGCCCCGAGGGCAAGAGCTACCGGGTCTCTCTCGACCAGCGGAAGGTCACCAAGACCCTGACCGTGCCGGCCCACGCCAAGCCCGGCACCAAGACCGTGTCCGTCAAGGTCGGCAACCGGGTCGCCACCGCCACGTTCACCGTCGTGGGCCGCGCCCACCGCGATGACCACCGCCACGAGGGCAAGTAGACCCTCGTCGCGGACTCGACCCGCGCCGCGGACCGGCCGTGTCCCCGTGGCCGGTCTGGCGTGGGCGCCGCGCCGCCGTACCAGAACGAGCTGGTACGGCGGCGCGGCGCGGGATCACACGCCGAACGGCGGCGCGTACCTGATGGTGCCCGCCGGCAGCGGGCTCCCGTCCAGCGACATGGCCATCAGCGCCTCGTCCGGCACGTCGAAGGACACGCCGATGCCGTGGCCGGAGGCGATCGTGAAGCCGAACCGCGGATAGTACTCGGGATGTCCGAGCACGACCACGGCGCTCTCGCCCCGCTCACGGGCCGCCTGGAGCGCGGCCCGGGTCACCGCCGCGCCCGCTCCCTGCCGCTGTACGGCCTGCGACACGGCCACCGGCCCGAGGGCCAGCGCGGACGCCTGCCCGATGTGGCAGCGGGTGAGCAGGGCATAGGCGACGATGTCCCCCTCAGGGGAGACCCCCACCCAGGACAGACCCGGAATCCAGGCCGGATCGCGGCGCAGCGCCTCGACGAGGTCGGCTTCCAGCGGGGTGGGGAAGGCCGACAGGTTGACCGCGCGAATGGCAGCGGCGTCTTCAGGCGTTTCCGCCCGCAGTGAGATGTTCAACGGAACCCTTCATCGGATGAGAGGGCTCCCGCGGAGAACGGCCGAGCTCAGCGGCGTTGACCGGCTCCCGGGCAGCCCGTAGAGACAGGAGAGGAGATGCCGCGCACAGCGGCCACCCAACGGGCGGTCATACGCTCCTCGCTCCTTTCCCTACTCACCGGCGCCTCAGCCGTCGTTCATCCGACAATGATCAACATACCGCACGGCCCGGCGAAATGCACGATCGACAGCGTTCGCCGAAGATTGGCTGGAGCGGGCGTTCGGTAGGCGGGGTTCACAAAGGCGCTCGACGCGATCAATGTGGCGAGGAAGGTCTTCGAACAGAGGGGTGTGGCGTGAGATGCCGACCGTCGTACTGATCGGGACGCTCGACACCAAGGGCGAGGAGTACGCCTGGCTGCGCAACCGGCTGGTGGAGCTGGGCAGCGACGTGCTCGTGGTCGACACGGGAGTGAACGACCCCGGCGTGGCACTGCCGGCCGACGTCTCCAACGAGCGGGTGGCCGAGGCGGTCGGCGGTGATCTGCGGGCGCTCCAGGAGGGGGGCGACCGTGGGGCCGCCGTCACCGCGATGGGCGAGGGCGCGGCGGTGGTCATGGCCGAGCTGTATGGCGAGGGCCGGGTCGACGCGGTGCTGGCCGTGGGCGGCAGCGGTGGATCGTCGATCGCCGCGCGGGCGGTCCGCGACCTGCCCATCGGCCTGCCCAAGTTGATCGTGTCCACGATGGCGTCGGGTGATGTGTCGCCTTATGTCGGGGCCAGGGATGTCACGCTGATGTACAGCGTGGTCGACATCGCCGGCGTCAACCGGGTCTCCCGGGCGATTCTCGGCAACGCGGCGGCCGCCGCCTCGGGCATGGCCAAGGCGCACCACCTGGCCAGGGCGGCGCGGACCGCGCAGAGTGAGGATCGGCCGCTGATCGGCGCGTCGATGTTCGGCGTGACCACCCCCGCCGTGGACGCGGCGCGCGCGCGGCTGGACGAGCTCGGTTACGAGGTGCTGGTCTTCCACGCGACCGGGTCGGGCGGCCGGGCGCTGGAGGGGCTGGCGGCGAGCGGGCTGCTGGCCGGGGTGCTGGATCTGACCACCACCGAGCTGGCCGACGACCTGGTCGGCGGGGTTCTGTCGGCGGGACCCGAGCGGCTGACGGCGGCGGGCGCGCACGGCGTGCCGCAGGTGGTCGCCCCCGGCGCCCTGGACATGGTCAACTTCGGCCCGCGCGACACTGTGCCCCCGCGGTTCGCGAACCGGCTGCTGTACGTGCACAACCCGACCGTCACGCTGATGCGTACCACGCCGGAGGAGATGGCCGAGCTGGGTGCTCGGGTGGCCGCCAAGCTCGGCGCGGCGACCGGCCCGACGGAGCTGTTCATCCCGTGGCGGGGCGTGTCCGCCCTGGATGCGCCGGGCATGGACTTCCACGACCCCAAGGCCGACGAGGCCTGCTTCGAGGCGCTGGCCGCCTTCCCCGCGACCGAGCGGCTCGACCTGCACATCAACGACCCGGAGTTCGGCCGGGCGATGGCCGAGCGGCTGCATCGCCTCATCTCGGGAGGGGATCCCTCGTGACCAGACAGGAGGTGCTGGCCAGGCTGCGCCGTACCGTCGCGGCGGGGCGGCCGGTGATCGGCGCCGGCGCGGGCACGGGCCTGTCGGCCAAGTGCGCGGAGGCCGGCGGCGTCGATCTGATCATCATCTACAACTCCGGCCGCTACCGGATGGCCGGGCGCGGCTCGCTGGCCGGGCTGCTGCCCTACGGCGACGCGAACCAGATCGTCGTCGAGATGGCGTCCGAGGTGCTGCCCGTCGTCGCCGACACCCCGGTGCTCGCGGGCGTCTGCGGCACCGACCCGTTCCGGGTCATGCCGCGCTTCCTCGACCAGCTCGCCGCGATGGGCTTCGCGGGCGTACAGAACTTTCCCACCGTGGGCCTGTACGACGGGGTCTTCCGGCAGAACCTGGAGGAGACCGGCATGGGCTACGAGCTGGAGGTGGAGATGGTCCGGCTGGCCCACGAGCGCGACCTGGTCACCGCTCCTTACGTCTTCGACGAGGACCAGGCCCGAGCCATGGCCGGGGCCGGCGCCGACGTCCTGGTGCCGCACGTCGGGCTGACCACCAAGGGCAGCATCGGCGCGGGCACCGCCCTGACCCTGGACGAGGCCGTGACCCGGGTGCAGGCCATGCGCGACGCCGCGGCGGCCGTCCGGCCCGACATCCTCGTGCTCTGTCACGGCGGCCCGATCGCCGAGCCCGACGACGCCGCCTATGTCCTGTCGCGCACCCAGGGCGTGGTGGGCTTCTTCGGCGCCTCGTCCGTCGAGCGGCTGCCGACGGAACGGGCCATCACCGAGCAGGTACGAGCCTTCAAAGCACTGAACTTCTGAGGAGCCGCCATGCACGTCAGCCCGGACACCGTGCCCACGATGGCCTTCGACTGGGGGTCCATCAAGTGGTTCGTCACCCCGTCGGCCATCGAGGGGGCGAGCAGCACACTGGGCGAGGTCATCATCAACCCCGGTCAGGGGCATGCCCGGCACAACCACCCGAACGCCGAGGAGATCATCTACGTCATCTCCGGTGAGGCGTCGCAGATGGTCGGCGACGGTGAGCCGTTCCCGATCAAGGAGGGTGACACCGTGCACATCCCGGCGGGCGCCTACCACTCGACGTTCAACTCGACCTGGCGGCCGTTGCGGCTGATCGTCACGTACACGCCCGGTGGCGAGGAGAAGGCGCTGGAGGGCGCGCCCGACCTGCATCTGCACGAGCCCGGCAGGGTGGCGGAGTGGCGTCAGGCCTGAAGAGTCCTGGTTTGAGGTGATGCCCCGCGGCCGGGCGGCCGGCCGCGGGGCATCGTTCTTCTCGGGCGGCCGCTACTTGGCGGCGAAGTCCTGGGTCCAGTAGATCTGGCCCCGGGAGTTCTTGGCCGCGCCGACACCGATGAGGTTGTACTTGCAGTTCATGATGTTGGCCTTGTGGCCCGGGCTGTTCATCCAGCCGGTGACCACGGACGCCGGGGTCGGCTGGCCCATGGCGATGTTCTCGGCCCAGCCCGTTCCGCCGGTGAAGCCCGCCGCGCGGATGCGGTCCAGGAAGCTCCGGCCGTCCTGCGAGGTGTGGTCGAAGTAGTTCTTGGCCGCCATGTCGGAGGAGTGGCCGAAGGCGGCCGTGCGCAGCTGGGCGTCATGCTTGAGCGGCTTGCAGCCGCCCTTCGCCCGCTCCGCGTTGGTCAGCCGCACGACCTCGTTCTCGTCGGCCGTGCCGACCGTGTCCGACGGCGAACTGGTGGTCGTGGGAGTGGCCGTCGGCGACGACGTGGGCGACCCCGTGGGCGACGGTGTGCCCGTCGGGGTGGGCGTAGGCGTGGTCGGCGCGCAGGACGGCAGCCGGACCGGCCGGGACTTGCCGGTGTTGCCCTGGTAGTCGGTGACGGACGCGTAGTAGACACCGGGGGTGCACGGCAGCGCGACGGTGACCCGCGGGCTGACGCCCCTGCCCGACGCGCTCTTGACGATGCGGTCGGGGCCGGGCACCGCGCGCTTGATGCGGACGCGGACCAGGGCGCTGCCTTCGCAACCGCGCCGGGTGGCGGAAACCTGGATCTTGCCGGCGGGGGTGACCTGCGGCTTGGCCACGGTCACGCGACATTCGGTTGGCCGCGCCGCTGCGGCGTCGGCCGTGGCGATCGGCGCACCGAGGGCTGCCAAGCTCACGAGGCCCGCGAGTACCCCAAGGGGTCTACGCATATGGGTGTCCTCCGTTGGGAGTGGACGGCGGTTGGGCGTTCCGCATTCTGTCGGTGCCAGGTGCCCTCTGTCATGAAATTTCAGACATCAATCTGTTATCTGGGTAAACCAGAGGGGATCCTGAGGCGTCAGGAACCCCTGCTGGCACAGGCCTTTCCGGCCGGAATCCGGGTCCGGAATTTTTTTCTGGAGATCAGCGACTCGATCACACTCGGTAACCGGAGGGCTCTACGCCGTGGCGTGCGGACCGGCTTGACATGGCAGCCCCCAGCCTCCGGAACAGATCGAACTTGGGGGAGATGGCGGCGGTGTTCTCGGCCGCTAAGCCCCTGGTCACAGGGCCATCCGAGCGTGGCATGACCATTTGGCGGCGCTTGACGTGGGTAATCCGTATGGCTAACACTTGCTAGTGAAATAGGGGGCAGGTCACGTTCAGTGCGCCTCCTGTTTCGCCATGGGACGCCTTGCCGGACGGCTCCGCGCTCCTCGCATCCCCAAAGGAAGTCAGCATGGAGATCTGGATCAACCCCGACTGCTCCAAGTGCCACTCCGCGCTGCAACTCCTGGACACCGAGAACGCCGAATACACCATTCGCCGCTACCTCGACGACCCGCCCAACGAGCTCGAACTCCGCGAGGTGCTCACCCGGCTCCGCCTCGAGCCTTGGGACATCACCCGGTTCGGCGAGACCACCGCCGCTGACCTCGGCATCGCCGACTGGCCCCGCGACATCGCGAACCGCAATCGCTGGATCAAGGCGCTGGCCAGCCACCCGATCCTCATCCAGCGCCCGATCATCACCGCCGGGGACGGCGCGGCCGTGGTCGGCCGTACGTCAGAGGCCGTCCGCTCCGTGCTCTCGCGCTCGTCCTAGCCGCGTCGACCCGCACCTCAGATCCGCCGGATCATCAGGGCTCCGCCTTGCCCATTGACACGCTTCGAGAACCTTTTAGTTTTTTCAGTGGGCGTGCTGACGGGGGAAGCGATCACCCTGGACCGATCCTTCAGGAACAAGAGGTCGAGCGCATGGATGTCCATCCCAAGGTCGAAGAGGCAGTCGAAACGCTCAGTCTCCCCCCGATCGCCCGGCGGCGCCTGCTGTCCGGTGCCGGTCTGGCCAGCGCATCGGCCGCGGCGGCCGCGCTGCTGGCGGCGTGCACCTCCAGCCAGGACAAACCCGCCGCGTCCGGCGGCGCGGGCGCTCCCGGCGACTTCCCGGCCACGCCCAAGTGGAAGTTCGTGCTCGTCTGCCATGTCACCACGAACCCGTTCTTCACCCCCACCCAGTACGGGGCGCAGGACGCGTGCGCGCTGCTCGGCACGGACTTCCAGTGGACGGGCTCGAAGGACTCGATCGTGGCCGAGATGGTCAACGCGTGCAACACCGCGATCTCCGCCAAGGCCGACGGGCTCGCGGTGGCCGTGGTGGACAAGGCCGCGTTCCGCGAACCGGTCGGCAAGGCGCTCGACGCGGGCATCCCCGTCGTGTCCTACAACGCCGACGGCGCCCGCGAGGACAAGGGCACCGCGCGGCTGGCCTACATCGGCCAGGGGCTCTACGAGTCCGGATACGCCCTCGGCCAGCGCGCCCTCCAGCAGGTGGACTCCGGCGAGGTCGTCGGCTTCATCGCCACCCCCGGCGCCCTCAACATCCAGCCGCGGATCGACGGCGCCCAGCAGGCGTTCAAGGACTCCGGCAAACCCATCAAGTTCACCCCGGTCGGCACGAACGCCGACATCACCAAGGGCTTATCGATCATCGACGCCTATGCGCGGGGCCACCCGAACCTGGCCGGGATGCTCGCCGTCGACGCCGGATCCACCCAGTCGATCGGGCAGACGGTCAAGAAGTACGGCATGCGGAGCAAGGGGCTCAAGGTCGCCGGCGGCTTCGACCTCGTACCCGAGACCCTGACGGCGATCAAGAACGGCGACCTCGACTACACCATCGACCAGCAGCCCTACCTGCAGGGCTTCCTGCCGGTGCTCTACCTGTACCTCTACAAGCTGTCCGGCGGGCTGCTCTTCCCCTCCGAGACCAACACCGGCCTGCTCTTCGTGACGAAGGACAACGTCGGCCCCTACCAGACGACCAAGACCCGCTTCGAGGGCTCCGACACCGCGCAGAAGCTCGTGCCACGCTCCGGTGCCATCGCTCATGCGTAGGATCCGCGAGGAGTTCCTGCGGCACCGGGAAGCCAGCGTGCTCGTGGTCGCGATCGGCCTGGGCCTGTACTTCGTGTCGGTGACGGACGTCTTCGTGTCCTACGACAACCTGGTCAACATCTCCCAGGCCACCGCCCCCGCGGCGATCGTGGCGTGCGGCACGGTCCTGCTGCTGGTCAGCGGTGAGATCGACCTGTCGGTGGGCGTGGTGGCGGCGCTGGCGCCGTTCATGATGCACTACGCCATCGACTTCTGGGAAGTGCCCGCGATCCCGGCGATCCTGCTGGCGCTGCTGACGGGGACGGTGATCGGGCTCGGGAACGGGTTCGTCACCGTCGTGCTGCGGGTCCCGTCGTTCGTGACCACGCTGGGCACCTTCTACGCGGTGACCGGCGTGGTGCTCACCACCTCGCACGCCTATCCGGCCGAGATCCCCGCCGTCGTGGACGGGACGATCGGCGAGTGGCTCGGGGCGGCGAACTGGGCGCATCTCGGCTGGACCCTGGCCATCGTGACCGTGCTGCACATCCTGCTGACCAGGACCCGGTGGGGGTTGCACACGATCGCGGTCGGCGGCAACCCGCTGGGCGCCTCGGAGGCGGGCGTACGGACCGGCCGCATCAAGATAGGAAATTTCATGATCGGCGGGACTCTGGGGGCGTTCGCCGGGCTGATCGAGGCGTTCCGCATCCACACCATCGACCCGAACATCGGCGGTGGCACCGGCCTGATGTTCACCGCGGTCTCGGCGGCGGTGATCGGCGGCACGGCGCTCGCGGGCGGCTCCGGGACCATCATCGGCTGCGCGCTCGGGGCGCTGGTGCTGGCCGTACTCCAGAACGGGATGAACCTCATCGGCATCTCCGCCAACCCGTACTTCCTCATCCTGGGCGCCGCGATCCTGCTGTCCATGATCGCGAATGTCTCCCTGACCCGGCTGCGAAGGGCGGGACGGACATGACCGCGATCCTGCGTACCGAGGCCCTGTCCAAGCGGTTCGGGGCGGTCACCGCGCTGCGGGAGGTCAGCCTGACCCTGGAGCGGGGAGAGGTGCTGGGGCTCATCGGCGACAACGGCGCGGGCAAGTCCACGCTGGTCAAGCTCCTGTGCGGGTTTCACCAGCCCGACTCGGGCCGCATCCTGCTCGACGGCGAGGAGGTCGCGCTGAAGTCCGTACGGCAGGCGCGATCGCTGGGCATCGACATCGTCTACCAGGACCTCGCCCTGATCAACGAGCTCAGCGTCTACCACAACATGTTCCTCGGCCGGGAGCACGTCGGCTTCGGGCGGCTGCTGAGCAACCGGCGCATGCGCGGGCTCGCCGCCGAGCACCTGGAGGCCATGGGGGTCCGCATCCCCTCGGTCGACGTCGAGGTGGCCAAGCTCTCCGGCGGGCAGCGGCAGGCGATCGCCGTGGCCCGTTCGGTGTACTCGCGATCGAGGATCCTGCTGCTCGACGAGCCGCTGGCCGCCATGGGCGCCAAGGAGGGGGCGCTGATCCTCGACCTGGTCAGTGACCTCAAGGCCCGCGGCGAGGTGTCCATCGTGATCATCGCGCACAACTACGCCCAGATCCTGGAGGTCTGTGACCGGGTCAACCTGCTCCAGCACGGCACGATCACCTTCGACAAGCCCACGGCGCAGACCTCGCTCCAGGAGCTGACGGACCTGGTGGTGGAGGAGTATCGCCGGGCCCGCCGCCCCTGACCGTCACCGGCAGAAGCCGAACACCTCCGTCGTCACCAGGGTGACGTTGGAGGTGACACCCGGGCGCGCGCTCCCGTTGCGTACCGAGATGCCGGTCTGCTTCATCTGCGGGTTGAGGATGTTCTGCCGGTGGGAGGCGCTGCCCATCCACCAGCGCACCGCCGCCCGAGGCGTCGCGTACGAGGTGCCCCAGCCGGCGTAGACGTTCTCCAGCGCCTGCCACGTGCCCGAGGGGCAGTAGCCCGCCGCGCGTATCCTGCTGCCCACGGTGGACCCGGTGACCGGGTTGACGTGCCAGTTGGCGCCGTCCACCCACCACTTCTGCTGGATGGCCGCCTTCACGTGACCGTCAGCCGCGTTGAACAGCCGCAGGCTGTCCTCCACCGGGGCGAGCCCGGCCTTCGCCCGCTCGGCGTTCACCAGGCAGCGGATGCTGCCCGAGGCGAACCCCTCGTTGAGCGCGACCGCGGCCTTGATCCGGCTGTCATTCCAGTCCGGATACTGCTGCCGGTACCACTGGGGCGTCCGGACGGTGTCGTCGGCGCCGCTGCACGCCGCCGCCACCGACGCGGGTGCCGGGGCCGTGACCAACAGGCCCAGCGCCAGTAGTGACGACGCGGCCGCCGCGGCGGCGAGCCTCTGCATGCCCATGGTCGTTTCTCCTCATGTCGGGATTTCTCGTCAGTCCCGACTGTGCGATCCGTGGGCACGGAGCACATGAGTAAGACCTACTCAGGGCAGCCAGCTCACCCGGCCGTGCAGGGCGGCGTAGCCGGCGAAGGCGACGGCGTCGATGAGCGTGTGCGCGATGATGAGCGGCATGGCCCGGCCCCAGCGCTGGTACAGGCGGCCGAACACCAGCCCCATCACCACATTGCCGACGAAACCGCCGAACCCCTGATAGAGGTGGTACGACCCGCGCAGCAGCGCCGCCACCACCACGGAGCGCCAGGGCGCCCATCCCGCCTGCTCCAGCCGGCGCAGCAGGTAGCCGCTGACGAGCACCTCTTCGAGCACGCCGTTCTGCGCGGCGGCCAGCAGCAGGACCGGGATCCGCCACCACACGTCGGGCAGCGCGCCGGCCACGACGTTGAGGTTGATCCCGGCGGCGTACACGGCCAGGTAGAAGGCCAGCCCCGTCCCGCCGATCGCAGCCGCGAGCAGGGCGCCGCGCACCAGGTCGCGCCGTGGTTCGCGGAGATCGACGCCGATGGTCCGCATCGACTCGCCGGAGCGTACCAGCAGGTAGGCGACGAGCCCGACCGGGGCCACGGAGATTGCGATGTCGACGAGCTGCAACGCCAGGTCCAGCCAGGGCCGGTCGGGAGCCAGTGAACGGACGAGTACGGCCTGCTGCCCCTTCAGCTGCTCTGGCGCCGTGAGCGCGCCGATCAGCCGGACGAGCGCCACGAGGCCGCTGGCCCCCAGCGAAACGGAGAACACCACGAGGATCTCGGCCCGGATCAGCCTCGGTCCGAGGGTCAGGGGCGGCGCGGCGGGGGACTGCGTGGTCATGGCCGCAGAGTAGCCGGAAGCCGGTAAAAGGAGCCTCAGCGCGAGCGACTTTCCGGGGGACGTGCCCGCCGGTGACCTCCAGGCGGGAGCTCGCCGGATCGACCGGTCGCCGGCGGAAGGTAGCCTCGCACCGCAGGCCCAGGCCACTTGAACTGTGAAGCTTGTGTTACGTCTACGTTATCCCCTTCGCTTGACACCGGAAATGTTAGCGATAACACTCGCGGGATCGGCTGTCTCCCACGACGCGCGGGCAGCCCCCATTTCCGCAAGGAGAAATATGAGATTTCCACGATTCGCGGCCGTGGTCTCCGTCCTGGCGCTAGCCACGGTCGCGACCGCATGTGGCTCGGCCGAGAAGACGGTCGACCAGCAGGCGGCCGCCAGCGCCTCCGCGGGCAGTGCCGGTGCGCTGGTGGGCGTCACCATGCCGACCAAGTCATCGGAGCGTTGGATCCACGACGGCGACAACGTCAAGGCCGGGCTGGAGAAGCTCGGATACAAGGTGGACCTGCAGTACGCGGAGAACGACATCCCGACCCAGGTCAACCAGATCGAGAACCAGATCACCAAGGGCGCCAAGCTCCTGATCATCGCCTCGATCGACGGCACGGCCATCACCACGCAGCTCCAAGAGGCCGCTGACAAGAAGATCCCGGTCGTCGCCTACGACCGGCTGATCCGCAACAGCCCGAACGTCGACTACTACGCCACCTTCGACAACTTCAAGGTCGGCGTGCAGCAGGCCACGTCGCTGCTGGTCGGACTGAAGCTGCTGAACGCCGACGGCTCCGCGGGCAGCGCCAAGGGCCCGTTCAACGTCGAACTGTTCGCCGGTTCGCCCGACGACAACAACGCGACGTTCTTCTTCAACGGCGCCATGTCGGTGCTCAAGCCGTTCATCGACAAGGGCACGCTCGTCGTCAAGAGCGGCCAGACGGACTTCAAGACGGTCGCCATCCTGCGCTGGGACCCGGCCACCGCGCAGAAGCGCATGGAAGACCTGCTGACCAAGACCTACAGCGGCGGCACCAAGGTCGACGGCGTCCTGTCGCCCTACGACGGCCTGTCGATCGGCATCCTGTCCGCGCTCAAGAGCAACGGCTACGGGACCTCCGGCCAGCCGTACCCGACCGTGACCGGCCAGGACGCCGAGCTGGCGTCGGTGAAGTCGATCATCGCGGGTGAGCAGTACTCCACCATCTACAAGGACACCCGGCAGCTGGCCGACGTGACCATCAAGATCGCCGACACCGTCCTCAAGGGTGGCAAGCCCGAGGTCAACAACACCAAGGACTACGACAACGGCAACAAGGTCGTGCCGTCGTACCTGCTCCAGCCGCTGATCGTCGACAAGACGAACTACGAGAAGGAACTCGTGGACACCGGCTACTACACCAAGTCCCAGCTGGGCTGACGACATGACTGATGACATCCTGCGGATGCGCGGGATCACCAAGACCTTCCCCGGAGTCAAGGCGCTGCAAGACGTCAACCTGTCCGTACGGCAGGGCGAGATCCACGCGATCTGCGGCGAGAACGGTGCCGGCAAGTCCACGCTCATGAAGGTGCTGTCGGGCGTCTACCCGCACGGCACCTACGAGGGCGAGATCTTGTTCGAGGGAGAGCCATGCCGGTTCGCCGACATCCGTGACAGCGAGCACCGCGGGATCGTCATCATCCACCAGGAGCTGGCCCTGTGCCCGCAACTGTCGATCGCCGAGAACATCTTTCTCGGCAACGAGCAGGCCAGCAATGGCCTGATCGACTGGAACCGGACCAACCACGAGGCGGCCGAGCTGCTGAAGCGGGTCGGGCTGCACGAGAACCCGGTGACGACGATCTCCGACATCGGGGTCGGCAAGCAGCAGCTCGTGGAGATCGCCAAGGCGCTGTCCAAGCGGGTGCGCCTGCTCATCCTCGACGAGCCGACGGCCGCGCTCAACGACGAGGACTCGGCGCACCTGCTCGACCTGCTGCGTGGCCTGCGTGATGAGGGCATCACGTGCGTGATCATCTCGCACAAGCTCAACGAGGTCATCGACATCGCCGACTCGATCACCATCCTGCGTGACGGCCGGACGATCGAGCGGCTCGACATGGTCACCGACCACGTCACCGAGGGCCGCATCATCTCCGGCATGGTCGGCCGCGACCTGGAGAACCGCTTCCCGCCGCACGAGCCGAACATCGGCGAGGAGGTGCTGCGCATCGAGGACTGGACGGTGCACAGCCCCGCCCATCGCGGCCGGGTCGTGGTCTCCAACGCCAGCCTCACCCTGCGCAGGGGTGAGATCGTCGGTCTGGCGGGGCTCATGGGCGCCGGCCGGACCGAGCTGGCCATGAGCGTCTTCGGCCGCGCCTACGGCACCGACATCTCCGGCCGCATCTACAAGGACGGCCGGCAGATCGAGATCCGGTCGGTGCAGGACGCGATCCGTCACGGCATCGCGTACGCCACCGAGGACCGCAAACGGTACGGCCTCAACCTGATCGAGGACATCAAGCGGAACGTCTCCGCCGCCGCGCTGCCGAAGCTGGCCCGGCGCGGCTGGGTCAACGACAACGAGGAATACCGGGTCGCCGACGAGTTCCGCGCGAGCATGAACATCAAGGCGCCCAGCGTGCTGAGCGTCACCGGCAAGCTCAGCGGTGGCAACCAGCAGAAGGTCGTCCTGTCGAAGTGGATCTTCACGGACCCCGACGTGCTCATCCTGGACGAGCCGACCCGGGGCATCGACGTCGGCGCCAAGTACGAGATCTACTCGATCATCAACCGGCTCGCCGACGAGGGTAAGGCCATCCTGGTCATCTCGTCGGAGCTGCCCGAACTCCTGGGGCTGTGCGACCGGATCTACGCGTTGTCGGCCGGCCGGATCACCGGCGAGGTCCCGCGCGAGGAGGCCACGCAGGAGGGCCTCATGCAGTACATGACGAAAGGACTGGACGAGATCCGATGAGCAGCACCTCATCCACTGACGCCGGGCTGGCGCCCGCCGGCCAGGAACCGCCCCCACCGCGGGGACAGGAAAGGTCCTCGTGGCTGTCGTTCAACGTGCGGCAGAGCGGCATCTATGTCGCGTTCGCGCTGATCGTCGTGCTGTTCGCGTTCCTCACCAAGGGGGCGCTGCTCCAGCCGCAGAACATCTCCAACATCATCGTCCAGAACTCCTACGTCCTGATCCTGGCCATCGGGATGATCCTCATCATCATCGCCGGGCACATCGACCTGTCCGTGGGATCGGTCGTGGCCGTCACCGGGGCCATCTCCGCCGTGCTGATGGTGAACTACGGCGTGCCGTGGCCGCTGGCGCTGGTCATCACGCTGGTCGCGGGCGCGCTCATCGGCGCGTGGCAGGGGTTCTGGATCGCCTACTACGGCATCCCGGCGTTCATCGTGACGCTGGCCGGCATGCTGCTGTTCCGCGCGCTCACGCTGACCGTGCTGGGCAACCAGGGCATCGGGCCGTTCCCTGACGCCGTCCGTACGCTGTCGAACGGCTTCACCGACGGCTATCTCGGCAACATCGGGCTCGGCCCGCTGGGCGGCGCGGACCTGTTCAGCCTGCTGCTCGGCCTGGTGGCGGTGGCCGGAATGGCCGCCAGCCAGTGGCGGAGCCGGGTGGCGCGGCAGGGTTACGGCCAGAGCGTGGACCCGCTGCCGATCTTCCTGCTCCGCATCGCCGCGGCCGCCGCGGTGATCCTCGCGGTGGTGGTGCAGCTGGCCAGGTTCAAGAACCTGCCCTGGGTGCTGATCCTGCTCGCGGTGCTGGTGCTGGGCTACTCGCTGGTGACCAGCCGGGCCGTGTTCGGCCGGCGGATCTACGCCATCGGCGGCAACCTGCAGGCGGCGCTGCTGTCCGGCATCAAGGTCAAGTCCGTCGTCTTCTGGATCTTCGTGAACATGGGCGTCCTGTCCGCGCTCGCCGGGATCATCTTCGCCGGGCGGCTGAACCAGGCCGGGCCCACGGCGGGCAACTCCTTCGAGCTGGACGCGATCGCCGCGGCGTTCATCGGCGGTGCGGCCGTCCAGGGCGGCGTCGGCAAGGTGGTCGGTGCGGTCACCGGCGGTCTGATCATGGGCGTCATCAACAACGGCATGTCGCTGATCGGCGCGCCGAGCGAGCGGGTCATGTTCGTCAAGGGCGCCGTCCTGCTCGCGGCCGTGGCCTTCGACGTGTGGACCAAGCGCCGCGCGGCGTCCGGCAGCCGCTGATCGAGCGGTCAGCTGACCGCTCGATCAGCTGACCGGTGAGGTGACGGCCAGTTCGTCCAGGACGGTGTCGGCCAGCACCCTGGCGCTCGGCTCGTAGTCGCGGGCCAGGGTGTGGAACACCTGCTCGGCCCGGATCGCCGGCCAGTCGGCCGGCAGGTGTTCGGCCGGCAGGTGCGGGTCCTGGCGGACCAGCTGCAGCCAGTCGGTGTGCAGGAGAAGCTGCCGGGCCAGATCGTCGGCCGCCGAGGGGAGCGGGTTCGGTGTGTCCCAGCGGTCGAGGAACGCCCGGTAGCGGGCGGCGATCCGCTCGGTGCTGAACGCCTTCCGCACCAGGTCGGCCGACTCGGTCGGCTTGAACGCCCGGGCCGTCATCACGGTGACGTGATCGCCGAGTTCGAGCGGGGCGAGGATGCCCCCGACGTCCTTGACACCCGGCGCGATCCACAACCCGCTCTGCAGCAGGCCGAACCCGGCCCAGATGAGCTGCGAGCGGAGGTCGTGCCGGGTGCTGCGCAGGCTGTCGGGGATCGAGAAGCCCACCAGGGTCCAGGCGCCGTCCCAGTCGCGGTTGACCGCGCCGGTCTCCCAGACCCGGCGGCGCCCGTCGTCGAGCACCTCCACCGCGTGCTCGGTGAGCCCGAAGTACATCCTGCGCCCCTGACGGTGGCGGGCCAGCAGCCCCCGCTTGACCATGCGGGTGAGCGTCGAGCGCACCGCCTCCTCGGTGACGCCGAGCCGGGCGAAGACGTCGATGACGCTGCCCGAATAGACGGCAGTGCCGCGCCCCAGGACGTAGACGCCGAGAAAGCTGAACATCAGGGACTGCGGACGGGCCGTCAGAGCGTCTGCATCGCCGAGCATCACAGCACCGAGGGTAGACGGATCCGTCACGGTCGGCAAAACT
Source organism: Nonomuraea guangzhouensis (assembly GCF_019396345.1). GTDB lineage: Bacteria > Actinomycetota > Actinomycetes > Streptosporangiales > Streptosporangiaceae > Nonomuraea > Nonomuraea guangzhouensis. The sequence goes on from NZ_JAHKRM010000016.1 coordinate 268,098, forward strand.
CTGACTCAGGTTGAGAAACTGCCCCATGTAAATGGGGTAGGTATCGGACTGACCGATGCGAGAGGCCGTACGCCCATGGAGAACGCGGGAGTGGGAGGGTGGCCGGCTCGCCGGGCCCAGATGACGCCGGACCGTACGGCGTTCGTCTTCGAAGGCCGGGCGGTCACCTACGCCGAGGTGCACGAGCGGACGACGAAGCTGGCCGCGCGCCTGCGTGCGGCCGGGGTGGGGGCCGGAGACCGGGTCGCCTACCTCGGCCCGAACCACCCCGCTCTCGCGGAGACCATGTTCGCCACGCACCTGCTCGGCGCGATCTTCGTGCCGCTGAACTTCCGGCTGACCGCGCCTGAGATCGGCTACATGCTGGACGACTGCGGCCCGGCCGTCCTGATCCACGCGCCCGAGTGCGCCGAGGTGGTCCGGGCGCTCTCCGGCACCACCGCCCTGCTCGTGCCGGACGTCGAGAGCTGGCTGGCCGAGGGTGATTCCGCGCCGATCGACGTACGGGTCGGGCTGGACGACCTCGCGCTCATCCTCTACACCTCCGGCACCACCGGGCGGCCCAAAGGCGCCCTGCTCAGCCACGCCAACCTGGTGTGGAACACCTTCAACATGCTGATCGGCGTCGACGTGACGAGCGACGAGATGACGCTGATCAGCGCGCCGCTCTTCCACGTCGCCGCGCTGAACCAGACGCTGCTGCCGACGTTCGCCAAGGGCGGCTGCTCGGTGATCATGCCGTCCTGGGACGTGGACGCGTGCTACGAGCTCATCGAGAAGCACCGCATCACCTGGATGTTCGGTGTCACGACGATGTTCGCCGCGTTCGCCCGGTCGCCGAGGTGGGCCACGGCCGACCTGTCGTCGCTGCGCAACCTGATGTCGGGCGGCGCGCCGATCCCGGCCGCGCTCATCCGTGTCTACCAGGAGCGGGGCCTGGTGTTCTGCCAGGGCTACGGGCTCACCGAGACGGCGCCGGGCGCGACCTTCCTGGAGGCCGGGCAGAGCGTGCGCAAGGTGGGCTCGGCCGGGGTCCCCGTGTTCTTCACCAACGTACGCGTGGTCCGGCCCGACCTCACCGGCACGGCCGTCGGCGAGCCGGGCGAGGTGCTGGTCCAGGGGCCGAACGTGACTCCCGGCTACTGGCAGAACCCCGAGGCGACCGAGGCGGCGTTCGTGGCGGGCGGCTGGCTCCGTACGGGCGACATCGGCGCGTTCGACGACGAGGGCCACCTGCACCTCGTGGACCGGGTCAAGGACATGTACATCTCGGGCGGAGAGAACGTCTATCCGGCGGAGGTCGAAGGCGTGCTGTTCGAGCACCCGGCCGTGGCGGAGGCGGCGGTCGTGGGGGTGCCGGACGTCACCTGGGGCGAGGTCGGGCGGGCGTTCGTGGTCTGCCGGGCGGCCGTCACCGGCGAGGAACTGCGGGAGTTCCTCGACGGGCGGCTGGCCAGATACAAGATCCCGCGCTACTTCGACCTGGTGGACGACCTGCCCCGGACCGGCTCGGGAAAGCTCCAGAAGGCCGCGCTGCGGGGCCGCCCGCTCAACCGGCCAGGCTGAGACGCCGGACGGATGTCACACTCGGCAGGCCCACCCGGCTCTATGGAGGTGATCGCACATAGATAGGCCCCAGTGAAAGGCCGTGCCATGTTCCTCGTAACCGGAGCCACGGGCGTCGTCGGACGTCCCCTCGTTCAGCTGCTCGTCAGCCAGGGCGCCAAGGTCCGCGCGGTCACCCGTGACCCGCAGGCGGCCGGTCTGCCCGACGGGGTCGAGGTCGTGGAGGCCGACCCCGCACTGCCCAGCTCGCTGGCCTCCTGCCTGGACGGCGTCACCGGCCTCTTCCTCCACCCGCGCGCCGTGGGACTCGCCGCCCCCGAACTGCTGGCACTGGCCAAGGAGCGTGGGGTGACCCGGGTGGCCGTGCTCTCCGCGGAGAATGTCGACGACGACCTCGATCACCAGCCGTCCCGGTTCAACGGGGACCGGAACAAGGAGGTTGAGGCCGCCGCCGTCGCCAGTGGCTTGGAATGGGTGAGCCTGCGGGCCAGTTCCTTCGCGATCAACACGCTCGTGGCGTGGGGCGGCCAGATCCGCGCCGGTGACGTCGTCCGGGGGGCGTACGCGAACTTCTCCGAAGCGCTCATCGACGAGCGCGACCTGGCCGAGGTCGGCGTCCGCGCGCTGCTCTCCGATGACCTGGTGGGCAGGAAGCTTCATCTGACAGGGCCGCGGTCCCTGACGCACGAGGAACTGGTCGCCACCCTCGGTGAGGTGCTCGGCAGGCCGCTGCGGTTCCAGGAGCTGCCGCCGGAGGCCGTCAGGCAGGGCATGGTCGGGATGGGCATGAACGAGGCGTTCGTGGTGGCCCTGCTCGCCAGGTACGCCCGTGGCGCCGGCCGGCCCGCGCTGGTCACCGACGAGGTGGACAAGGCCCTCGGCCGTCCCGCGCGCACCTGGACGGAATGGGCCACCGACCACGCCGCCGCCTTCCACGCCTGACACCCGACAACCCAGAACTCGAAGGAGTACGTCATGGCAGGTGAACACGTGCTCGACGCGGTCGGGCCGAACACGACGCCGCGCTTCTTTCCCACCATGCGGATAACCGTGATCTTGCAGGCGGCCGCCATGTTGACGCAGGCGATCACGGCCGGCCTGTTGATGTCCTCGCCCGATGGCCGGGCGCTGCACGGCGTCACGGCGGTGGTGGCCGTGGCCGCAGGAGCGATCCAGCTCCTCATGGCGATCCTGGTGTGGCGTCCGGGCGGCGGCTCGCCGCGATACGTCGTCAACAGTACGTTCTTGCTGGTTCTGACGCTGGCGGAGGCGGCGCTCGGTGACACGCATGTCCCGGCGGTCCACGTGCCTCTTGGCGTGCTGCTGTTCGGCGGGAGTGTCGTCCTGCTGTCGCGGGTCTGGTCACGCGCCGCCGCCATGGACAGGTAGTTAGCTAATTGCCACAATGCCTTCGTGGTGGATGTGGATCTGGTCAAAGCGTTGGCCAACGACAAGCGGCTGCTGATCCTCGATTGGCTGCGTGAGCCCGAGCGGCACTTTCCGCCGCAGCGTGACGGTGACCTGGTCGATGACGGGGTCTGCTCGCTGTTCATCGCGGAGAAGCTCGGGGTGAGCCAGCCGACCTGCGGCGGGCATCTGAAGGTGCTCAGCGCGGCGGGGCTGGTGCGCGGCAAGAAGATCAAACAGTGGGTGTTCTACCAGCGGGACGAGGAGCGGATCGCGGCGGCCAAGGAGTCGCTGGGCGGCGACTGGTGATCCACCGGCCGGACGCTGACCGCGGATCCGCACCTGGGAGTACGCGATGGACGCGGGCCGGAGAGGCTGTGAGCGGTCGCCCCGGCCCGAGTCGACGCGGCGCGCCGTCACAGGCAGGGGACGATCTGATGGGCTGGACCGCCGACCCGGGTCCAGTTGGTGCCGCCGATCCACTTTTGACGTGCTCCTGGCCCTGGAGGGGCGAGGATTCCCGTGCTGCTGACGCAGCAGTTCATGCCGCGTAAGCAGCACGAGCTGTGGAACAGGATGCTTGACGCTTCACCGACCCGCCTACCGGCAAGTCTCCACGTCCTGTCACCGCCCGTCCGGCGGCCTCGTTGCACCGATGAATCCAGGAAGTGATCTCACGGCCAGCTTGGTTATCGCTCGCCAGTTCGACTACGGAAACCTTACCGTACGCAGTTGAGGCATTGCAAGCAGTTCCGTTCCCTGCACGCTCGCGCCTCAGAGAGCACCCATGCGCAGGCTTACACCATCCCGCCTGAAGATGGGAGAACTGGCCCGCATCTCGTTAGCCGCCGCCGCGGTCAGGGGGTTGGTCCGGGCGCGCAGGTGGAAGGCGCGCCGGTACGCGGCGGGGGTGGTGCGCAGGACGTCGTGGAAGCGGCGGCGGAGGTTCGTGGCCGAGGAGAGGCCGACCCGGGCGGCGATCGCGTCCACGGACAGGTCCGTCTCCTCCAGCAGTGCTCGCGCCCCGGCGATCCGCTGCGCGAGCACCCACTGACCGGGACTGGTGCCGAGCTGGGCGGCGAACATCCGGGCCAGCGTCCGGGCCGACACACCGGCGCGGGCCGCCAGGTCGTCGACGGTCAGCGGTTCGCCGAGCCGCTCCGCGGCCCAGCCCAGCAAGGGGGCGAGGGAGTCGGGCACCCGGGCCCGCGACGGCGCGATGGCGTACTGGAGCTGCCCGCCCTCCCGGTGCGGCGGCATGACCATGTGGCGGGCCACCTTCGCGGCGTACGCGGCCCCGTGGTCGGCCCGGACGAGATGCAGGCACAGGTCGATCCCCGCGCTGGTGCCGGCGCTGGTGGCCACGTCGCCGTGGTCCACGTACAGCACGTCGGAATCGACGGTGACGGCGGGGAAGCGTTCGGCGAGCTCGGCCGTCAGCCGCCAGTGGGTGGTGGCCCGCCGCCCGTCGAGCAGCCCGGCCTGCGCCAGGACGAACGCGCCCGAGCAGATGGCGGCGATCCGCGCGCCCCGCGTGTACGCCCGGCGCAGCGCGGAGAGCACGGCCGCCGGGGCCGTACGGGTCTGCCAGCCCGGGATGACGACCGTGTCGGCGCTCTCCAAAGCGGTCAGACCCTCGGTGACTGTGATCGAGTAACCGGCCAGGGTGGGCACCGGTCCCGGGGTCTCGGCGCAGACGCGGAAGTCGTAGTGGCGGGCGAGCCCCGGCCGTACGGTGGCGAACACCTCTGCGGCGCAGCTCAGCTCGAACGTCGCCAGCGGCGGGCTGGCCAGCGCGACGACACGGTGCTCTGACGACATGGCAGAAAAGTACTCCATGACGTCTTTTCTGGCACTGGGTGGGCGCCGGTCGGCTCGTCAGGATGGCGGGCATGGAACCAGAAGCGCAGGCAGTGCACATCGACGATGTCGTACCGGTGGAGGTGTCGCCCGGCATCGTCAGGAGGCGTCTCACCGCGACCGAGGGGGCCCGGGGCTGGCTCATCGACTTCGCCCCCGGCACGCAGTGGCCCGAGGTCGACGTACACGAGGGGGAGGAGCGCTACTACGTGCTCAGCGGTGAGGTGATCGAGGGCGAGACGCGGTACGAAGCGGGGACCTACGTGGTGTTCGCCGCGGGCAGCCGACACCAGCCGCGGACCGAGACGGGAGCGCGCATGCTGGGGATCAACCTCCTGCCCAAGTGAGCGCCAGAATGGGGACATGACCGACTCACAGTTGACGGGTGCGATCTCACTCCCCGATGGGACCTGGGTCCGTGGCCGTGGCCTCTTGAACGAGCCCCCTACGGGGCCCGCTCCCGACTACGGCCTCTACCTGGGTTCGTCGGGGTTGCGCCGGAAGGGTGGGGCCGGGTTGTCCTGGCCGCACGACTGGATCGACTGGCCGGACTTCCTCCTGCCCCGCGATCGTGACGACGCCGTGCGGCGGATCCGCGCGCTGTACGAGCGGGCCCGCGCCGGGGAGCGGGTCGAGGTGGCCTGCGGCCATGGGGTCGGCCGCACCGGCACTGTCCTGGCCTGCCTGGCCGTGCTCTCCGGGCTGTCCCCGGCCGAGGCGATCACCTGGGCACGGCAGAACCACCATCGCCGGTCGGTCGAGACACCGTGGCAACGCGGCTGGGTCGCCCGCTTCCCGGTGGGCTGAACCCCACGGTCCGGCCCGTCGGTAGGCTGGACGGCATGGTGAAGAGCGTGGCCCGGGAGCCCGTTCCAGCACGTCGCGCCGACGCCGAGCGCAACATCGCGGCGATACTCGACGCGGGCATGCGGCTGCTCGGCGCCGACCCGGCCGCCAGCGTCGCCGACGTCGCCAAGGCCGCGGGAGTGGGCAGGGTGACGCTCTACGGGCACTTCCCGTCTCGGGAGGCCCTGGTCGACGCCGTGCTCGATCACGCGATCGGCATCGCCGACCTGGCGCTGGGCGGCGTCGACATCGACGAGCAGCCGGCGCCCGAGGCCGTGGCGGCGCTGCTGCGATCGTCCTGGCAGGTGCTCGACCGGCATCGGCGGCTGTTCCTGGCCGCCGACCGGGTGCTGCCCATGGAGCGGATCCGCGAGCACCACGATGTTCCCCTGCGGCGGATCGAGCGCCTGATCGCCCGTGGGCGGGACGACGGCGACTTCCGTACCGACCTGCCGTTGTCGTGGCTGGTGACCACGTTCTTCGGCGTGCTGCACAGCGCCGCCCAGGAGGTGGAGTCCGGACGGCTGGAGCAGGCGGACGTCGAGCGGGTGCTCGTCACGACCATGCTTTCGCTGCTGTGCCCCTGAGACCACGGGTCAGAGCCGCTGGCCGATCTCCTGGAGCAGCGCCACCTCGCCCCGCTGGTGGATCACCATGTGCGCGGCCATCTTCTTGACCTCGGGGTGGGCCCCGTCGGTCTGCTCGGTGCGGGCCATCTCGACCGCGCCGTTGTGATGGGCGATCATCCCCTCCACGAACAGCTTGTCGAACTCCTGGCCCTTGGCCGACGCGAGCTGCTTCATCACCTTCTCCGACAAGAGGCCCGGCATCTCATGCCCCATGTGGCCGGACATCGCGGGCTTGCCCCATGCGGTCAGCCAGCCCTTCATGGTGCCGATCTCCCGTTCCTGGTCCGTCTTGATCTTCGCCGCGAGCTCCTTGATCTGGACGTCACTCACCCGGGACGCCGCCAGGCCGGCCATCTCCACCGCCTGCTCGTGATGCGGGATCATCATCTGCGTGAACATCACGTCGGCGTCGTTGGCCGACGGTGCCCTGGCCGCCGTCGCGGCGACGGGCGCGGCGCTCGACATGCCCTCGTGGCCGGTCATGCCGGTGCCTCCACATGCGGTGAGCAGGGCGAGCGCGCCCGTGGCGGCGTACACGCGCATTCTGGCCCGCAACGCGGTCCCTCCCAACTGGTTGGCTCAGCCTCCGCCTCTGTGGTGCCGCGCCCGGGTGGACGAGCGCGGCACCACAGAAGCAGAGGCGGGGCAGGGTTATGTGCAGAGGATCAAGCCGACAACGGGTTCACCGCTCGATGGTGCAGGCCGGTGACGGGGATCTCATGCAGGCTGCCGGAGTACAGATACTGGGTCATGCCGACCAGTAATCGCCGTACGTCCTCCTGCGGGCGGACCACCAGCCGGAGGAACTGGCTCGTCGTGCCCAGCTTGTTGCCGCACTCGCGTACGTACACGCCGTGCTCGGAGAGCAGGTGGTCGCGCAGCGGCACCCCATCGTGCCCGGGTGGCAGCTTCACCAGCAGGAAGTTGCCCTGCGAGGGCAGGACGGAAAGCTCCGGCATCGCGCTGAGCTGGTGGAACATCGCCCTTCTGTCCTGGCCGAGCAGCCTGAGGCTCTCCTGGTACTGGGGCATGCACTGCTTCATCATGAACACCACCACCTCGGCGAACGAGTTGAGGTTCCACTTGGGCAGCGCGTCGCGTACCTTCCCGGCCAGCGCCGGGTTGGCGACCATGTAGCCGAACCGGATGCCGTGCAGCCCGAAGTTCTTGCCGAGGCTGCGGAGCACGATCACGTTGGGCCGGACGGCGGCCTCCGCGGCTATGCCCGGGTATGGCTCGGCGTCCACGAAGTCGCCGAACGACTCGTCGACGATCACCAGGTCCAGGTCGATGAGCTGGTCGAGCAGCCACAGGACCTCATGTTTGGGCAGGTAGCCCCCGTCGGGATTGTTGGGGTTGCAGATCACCGCCACACGGGAGCCGCGCATGCGGATGAAGCGGACGTAGTCATTGACGTCGAGGGCGAAGTTGCGGCTCTCCATCAGCGGGTACATGTCGACCCGCTTCCCGGTCTCCATCGGCTGGTCGGTCCAGCGGCCGAAGGTGGGGATCGGCACCGCCAGGCTCTCCTTCACCAGCAGGTGGTCGATCCAGGTGATCAGCTCGGTGGAGCCGTTGCCCATGGCGACGGTCTGGGGATGAAGCCCCATCGTGGAGCAGAGCTCCGCGGTGATCGTGCCCGCGTCGCTCGGATAGAACTTAAGGATCGTCTCCAGGTTCCTCCCGAGGTGCTCGAATATTTCCGGGGTCGGGAAGTATGGGTTACACGGGATGCAGAAGTCCACCGGGGCACGCTGTCCCGATGAGCCGCGCAGCAGTGAGAAGTACGAAGGGCTGTGCGCCTGCGCTCGCAAAAGGCTGAGCTCCACGACACCTCCTGGGGCACGTGTCCGGACGTGAGTAGGTACGCGTAGCTTTGGGAGTCGGTTCAGCCGATAACGACCTTTCGGCCCGCGCGCTCGCCGGACGATCCCGTCCGCGGCCCTACTTGGCGGACCACATTCCCAGGTGGGAACCCGTGTCGGACGCCTGGAGCGCGGCCGGGTCGAACGAGCGGGCGCCGTCGGTGGTCAGACCGCCGGTGGAGCCGGGCAGCACCCAGGCCGCCCCGGTGCCCTTGGCCGTGCCGCTCTCCCCGGGGGCGCCGACGCCGAGGTCGGCCTTGCCGTCGCCGTTGGGGTCGCGCAGGCTGACGGAGGCGCCGAACCGGTCCCCGTCCTCGGCCGTCCCGGGCACGCCCGGACTGGCCTGCGTGAACAGCCGCGCACCGGCTGGGCCGTCCCTGCCGCCGCGGAACAGCAGCACGGCGCCTCCACCGGCCTTGCCCGGCAGCCCGGCGGCGAGGTCGGCGTACCCGTCGCCGTCCACGTCCCCGGCGGCCAGATCGAAGCCGAACTGGTCGCCCCGCTCTCCCGTCCCCGGCACGCCGGGGCTGTCCTGGGTGAGGGTACGGGTGCGCCGGCCGGGGCCGTCCGCCGAGCCGTACAGGATCTTGATGGTGCCCTTGTCGCTCTTGAGGGTGTCGACGAAGCCGCCGGGGGCGACGCGCATCACCAGGTCGCCGTAGTGGTCGCCGTCGATGTCGCCCACGGTGGCGGTGGTGGCGGCGTCCAGCCTCGCCGGCCGCCCGGCGAGGCCCTGCGGGCCGCCCTTCCAGAACAGGGACGGCTCGGCCCGTTCCTCCCAGGCGTGCATGGTGACCAGGTCGTCCTTGCCGTCGCCGGTCAGGTCGCCCGCGACCAGCCTCTTCGGGTCCTCGTAGGAGCCGCCCAAAGTCACCTTGCGGGCGGCGCTGCCGTCACGTCGGAACGGGCCGTGGAAGATGTTCACGGTCCCCCTCTCGCCGGTGGCGGCCAGGTCGGCGCTGCCGTCGCCGTCGAAGTCGCCGGCGGCCAGCTCCCGGCCTTCGGCCCGGTCGACCAGGTCCGGCGCCACTCCGGGGCGCGGGGGGTCGATCAGCGGGGTGCCCAGCGCCAGCCCGTCCTTGCCGCCCCACAGCAGGGTGACGAACCGCCGGTCCAGATCGAACGGGTTGTACGAGCTGACGGCCAGATCGGTGTAGCCGTCGGCGTTGAAGTCGCCGGCCGCCGTGCGGGCCCCGAACGCGTCCGCGGCCACGGGGTCGTTCGGCACGTTGGCGCTGTCGAGGTGGAGGATCCGGCGCCGGGCGGGATCGACCCCACTGGCCGCGCCATACAAGATAGCGATATATCCGGCTTTAAGGGTGTGGCCGACCGTGCCCGAGGGCGCGGAGATCGCGTAGTCCTCGTAGCCGTCGCCGTTGAAGTCGACGGTGCCGCCTCCGTGAGGGGCCAGCACGAGGGACGCGCAGATCACCGCACTCGCGACAGCCCACACAGATCCTCCACCTGGCCCTCGATCTCAGCACGATACACAACGAGTGGTTGACACCATCCAGGTCGAGCAGAAAAGATACGGTCGTCCGTACAACTTAGGACGTGAGCGTATGACCGACTGGGAACGCCGGCTGGGTCTCGACCCGTCAGCCGCTGTGCCGCTCTACTACCAGCTCCGCGAGCGTCTGCGCGCGGTCATCCGCGACTGCGAGCCCGACACGCTGATCCCCGCCGAGAAGGACCTCATGGTCTACGCGGGCGTGAGCCGGGCGACGGCCCGCCGGGCGATCGGCGACCTGGTGCAGGAGGGCCTGCTGGTGGCCAGGCAGGGCAGCGGCACCTACACCGCCCCGCTGGCCGTGGCCCCCGAGCTGGGCGCGCGCCCGGCCGGCTTCACCGAGACGATGGCGCGACTCGGCCGCAAGCCGACGACGCGGGTGCTCAAGGCCCATCTGCAGTCGGCCGGCGCCGACGTCGCCGTGGCGCTCGGCCTGCGGGAGGAGCAGCAGGTCGTCTTCGTCGAGCGGCTGCGGTTGATCGAAGGCGCGCCCTGCATGCTGGAGAGCGCCCACCTGCCCGCCGAGCTGGTGCCCGGCATCCTCGACGAGGACCTGACCGGCTCGCTGTACGACCTGCTGCGCATGAAGTACGGACTGACTCCCGCGAGCGGCAGGGAGACCATCGGGGCGGTCAACGCCGACTACCGGCTGGCCGAGCTGCTGCACGTCCCCATCGCCGCCGCCCTGCTGGCGACCGCCCGCAACACCTGCACCGAGAGCGGCGTCGCGCTCGAATACACCATCCGCCACGCGCGCGGCGACTTCGCCGTGTTCTCCGTGGAGCTCAACGACGCCAAGAACGCCCTGATGGGCCAGTAACCCCCCAACTTTCTGCCACCTTGCGGTCCGGTGGCGGAGCCTTGCCTTCCGGAGGTTGAGCATGACCATGTTGACCCGGCGCAACCTGCTCAGAACCGCCGCGCTGGCCACGGCGTCCGGCGTGCTCGCCGCCTGCGGCTCATCGGACCCGGTGGCCACCGTGCCCGCCGACGGGGTGCCGCGAGGGAAGATCTCCGTCTGGCTGCACCAGACCAAGTCGTACGACGCGGTCTTCACCCCGCTGTTACGCAGCTACATGCAGGAGTTCGGCGGCGTCGACATCACCCCGCTCTACGTGCCCTCGGACAAGCTCGACGCCAAGCTGCTGACCGCCTTCGCCGGTGACGTGCCGCCCGACCTGGTCAAGATCGGCGGCTGGACCATCCCCGGCCACGCGCGCAAGGGCCGGCTCGCCCCGATCATCCCCAAGGCCATGGGGGTGGCCGACGAGAAGGCGCTGATCCAGGACTACGACCCGGCCGCGATCGGTTCGCTGTCGTACGAGGGCAAGCTCTATGGCGTCCCCATCGACTACACGATCTGCTACCTCTACTACCGCAGGGACAGGTTCATAGAAGCCGGGCTCGATCCGGACAAGCCCCCCACGACCTGGGAGGAGGTCGCCGAGTACAGCAAGAAGCTGACCTCGGCCGACGGCAAGAAGGTGGGCCTGCAGTGGATCCTGGGCAATCCGCAGTGGACGCTGATGCAGCTGCTCGCCCTGGTCAAGGGGAAGGGCGGCGGGATACTCAGCGCCGACGCGAGCAAGGCGACGCTGTCCACTGACGCGGGTGTCGAGGCGCTGCGTTACTACGGGAGCCTGGGCAACGCGAAGCTGTCCAACCCGCTGTCCGGTTTCGGGCTGTTCGCCACCGGGGAGGCGGCCATGCTGGTCTCCGGGCTGTTCGCGATGGATCTGTTCCCCACGCTGAGCCCCAAGCTGACCTTCGGCAAGGTCTTCGACATCGCCCCGATGCCGCGCTGGGACGCCGGCCAACCCGTCGCCCCCGCCTACACCTGGGGCTGGGCGGTGGCCAAGCAGTCGAAGCTGCCCTACACCGCCTGGCACTTCGTCGACTACCTCCAGCGCCAGGACGTCGCGGCCAAGCAGCTCAAGGACGCCAGCCTGCTCACGCCGGTCAAGGGCTGGGAGAAGCTGACGGGTGCCGACCAGAAGGCGCTGGACATCATGGCGGCCGCCGCCCCGCACGCCGACTTCGGCCCGCAGACGCCGGTGTGGAACGAGATGGCCAAGGCGCTGACCGACGCCGCCGACGCGGTCGCCTTCGGCAAGAAGACGCCCGAGCAGGCGGCCGCGGACTTCGACCAGGCGATGCGGATCACGCTGTGACGGTGTCCTTACGGCTGGTGCCGCCCATCGCCCAGGTCTCGGGCAAGGGCCAGCGATGGGCGGAGGCACGTACCGGTGGCCTGCTGGCCCTGCCGGCGGCGGTCTACTTCCTGGTCTTCTGGCTCGTGCCGTTCGTCGTGGCCGTGTATCTCAGCTTCACCAGCTACGACCTGGCCGGGACGCCCGAATGGACCGGCCTGGACAACTACCGCAGGATGCTCGGCGACCCCGGCTTCTGGAACTCGGCCCGCGTCACCGCCGCCTACACGATCGGGTCCGTGGTCCCGTCGATCGTGCTCGGCCTGGCGATAGCGGTGCCGCTGAGCAAGCCGGGCAGGTACAACGCCTTCCTCCGCGGCCTGGTCATGATCCCGGCGGCGATGCCACTGGTGGCCACCTCGATGGTGTGGTCGGTGATCTTCGCCGAGAAGGGCCTGGCGAACGCGCTGATCGGGCTGTTCGGGGCCGCGCCGAAGCCGTGGCTGACCGACGAGGGGCTCGCGCTCTGGGCGCTGGTGATCATGACGACCTGGAAGCATCTCGGGCTGTTCGTGATCATCCTGACCGCGGGGCTGCAGGGGCTGCCGCTGAGCGTGTTCGAGGCGGCCGCGCTCGACGGCGCCGGTCCGGTGCGGATCTTCTACCGCATCACGCTTCCGCTGCTGCGCCGCACGCTGCTGTTCGTGCTGGTCATCGCGGTGGTCGGGGCGATGCAGTCGTTCGTGCCGGCCTTCCTGCTGACCAAGGGCGGACCGGCCGGCGCCACCGAGGTGCTGCCGCTCTACCTGTGGGCGACCGGCTTCGGGTTCGAGCGCATGGGCTACGCCTCGGCGATCGCGATGGTGCTGCTGGTGGCCATGCTGCTGCTCTCGCTGGTGCAGTTCAGGGTGCTCAGGGGAGGCGAGGAAGGGTGAAGGTGGTCCGCGGCACGCTGCTGACGCTGGTCGTCGCCGTCCTGCTGCTGCCGGTGTACGCGATGTTCGCGGTCTCGTCCGCGTCGGACGTGACCGATCTGGGCGGGTTCGACTTCGACGCGTCCCAACTGGGTGCGCACGTCTCGCAGCTGTTCAACCAGGGCGACTTCCCCGTCTATCTGGGCAACAGCCTGATCCTCTCGCTCGGCATCGGCGTCCTCGAAGTGATCTTCTCCTCCGCCGCCGGGTACGCGCTCGCGCAGCTCCGGTTTCCGGGCAGCCGGGTGCTGTTCGCGCTCATCGTGGGGACGCTCTCGCTGTCGCCGATCGTGGTGCTCGTGCCGATGTACCTCATCGTCAAGGAGCTGGGCTGGATCAACTCCTATCAGGGCATGATCGTGCCGTTCATGATGAGCGCTTTCGGGGTGTTCCTGGTCCGTCAGTTCGCCCTGGCGATACCGCGTGAGCTGCTGCTGTCGGCGCGGGTGGACGGTGCGAGCGAGTTGCGGATCTTCGTCCGCATCGGGGCGCCGCTGTTGCGGCCGGCGCTGCTCACGCTCTTCCTGCTGCAGTTCCTCGCGCAGTGGGACAACCTGCTGTGGCCGCTCATCGTGGCCAACGATCCCGGCCTCTGGCCGCTGCCCGTGGGGCTTTCCCAGCTCCAGACGGAGTACGACTTCAGCATCGGCCTGGTCAGCACCGCGGCCCTGATCACGGCGGTGCCGCCGCTGGTGCTGATGTTCATGTTGCAGCGCTACTACGTGGCCGGGCTGACCCTGGGAGGGGTGCGGAAATGAGCGCTTTCGGGGAATGGACCACGGCGTACGGGCTGCCTGCCTTCGCGTACACGATGGACCAGGAGCGCGACCCACGCGCCGAATGGGACCCGGTCCTGGATCCGCTCACCCGCCGGCACTTCCTCCATGTCGGGAACCGGCGGATCACGCTGGTCACGGACAACTACGGGCTCAGCGACCTCTTCGACGAGCACACCGGGCTGCTGTGGCTCACCCGGGGCACGGGCGTCACCCGAGCCGGGACCCTTTCCACCGATATTTCGGGATCGGAGCGGATCTTCGGGCCGACGTTTTCGATCGTCCGGGTCGCCGATGACCGGGTGACGCTGGAGCGTACGGTGCTGTGCCCCGAGGGCGAGTGGCCGTGGGTGCTGATCCGGCTGCGCGTACGCAACCTCCTCGACGAGCCGGTACGACTGGAGCTGACCGAGGAGTGGACGCCCGCAGCCGCCCGGGTCGAGCTCATCACCGGCGCGAAGCCGGCCGAGGATCCCGGACTGGAGCTCGAACTCATCGGCGGGGCCCGGACCGGGTCCGGCCACTTGAACGTACCCCTGGATCTGGCGGCGGGCGAAGAGCGGCTGCTGGAGCTGAGGTACGGCCTGCTGGACGGCGGGACCGCAGCCCCGCCGTCCAGCGGAGTCCCGGCGTCCGGCGGCTGGACGGACGGCAAGGCGAACGGCTGGGCGGGCGAGGCGGCGGGGGTGTTCGACCGCAGCCTCGCCGCGCTGCGTGACCGGCTGCCCAAGGCGGTCGCGGCGCGGGCGCCCGAGGCCGCGCGGGAGGTCCCGTGGCACGCGGCGCTGCTGACCGGCGCGTCCTGCGCCGACGGCGTGCTCGGCGGGCACACCCTCGACCAGGGCTCGTGCTACTCCTTCCGGCACGGCTTCAACGGCGCCGCGCGCGACCCGCTCCAGCACGCGCTGCCGCTGGTGTACATCGAGCCGGACCTGGCCCTGTCCGTGCTGCGCAACACCTGCGCCTGGGGCGGCCCCGACGGGGACCTGCCTTATGCGCTCGGACCGGACAAGCAGCCATGGACCGACCTGTTCCGCCCCTCGGACCAGAACCTGTGGGCCCTGTGGCTGGCGGCCGAATACCTGAGCGCGACGGACGACCTGGCCGCCTTCGCCGACGCCGTGCCGTACCACCCGGTCCATGGGGCCACGCCGGTGCCGCTCGGCGAGAACCTGCGCCGGCAGTTCAGGTTCCTCACCGACGTGGTGGGCCGGGGAGAGCACGGCCACCTGCGGATACTGAACGCCGACTGGAACGACATGGCCATCACCGAGAGCGGCGTGGACCGCGAGGTGATGATCTCGCACGGCGAATCGGTCCTGAACTCCGCCATGGCCGCCTGGGTCCTGCCACGCTACGCGACCCTGGCCGAGCGGCTCGGCGACCACGCGACCGCGGCCGAGGCCCGCAAGCTCGGCGAGGAGCTGCGTGATCTGGTGGCGGGCGAGTGGAACGGCCGGTGGTACCGCCGCGCGTACGGCCCGGGAGCGGTCGTCGGAGAGGATGACATGTGGCTGGAAGTGCAGCCCTGGGCCATTCTGAGCGGCGCCGCGGCACCCGAGCGGGCTGTGGACCTGTTGCACACGATTGAGCGGACTTCCGCCGCCGACTCGCCGCTGGGCGCCCGGCTGCGCTGGCCCGACCGGGGCGCCTACGGTCCCGGCGGGGTCGGCACGATCTGGTACGCGATCAACATGACGCTGATCTGGGCCGCCGCCGAGCACGTTCCCGAGCTGGGCTGGCAGTGGTGGCGCCAGATGTCCCTGGCCGCCCATACGGCTGCCTACCCGGACGTATGGGAGGGCACGCTGTCCGGCCCCGACGCCTACCTGGCTCCCGAGACCGAGCGGCCGGGCCGTACGTGGGACCTGGCCGAGGTCGGCGTCGCCATGCAGGCGTACCCCGTCGCCAACCTGCACAGCCACTCCCAGCCGTTGCTGGCCTACCTGCGGCTGCTCGGCGTCGAGCCGTTCCGCCCGGCCAAGGCACCCGATGACGCCGGGTTCGAGTCGCGAGTCCTGCGGATCGGGTCGTGACGCGGCTCGGGGTCGACGTCGGCGGAACGTACATCAAATGGGTGCTGCTCGACGAGGACGAGGTGGTCAGCACGGGCACCGTCCCCACGCCGCCGACCCCCGACGAGACGATGACGTTCGTCGCCTCGCTGGCCGCGCGGCGCGTGGAGAGCATCGGCATCGGGCTGCCCGGCCACGTGGACAGGGAGACCGGGACCGCGCTGTTCGTGCCGAACCCGCCCGGGAACTGGGACGGCTATCCGGTCGGCGCGCGGCTGGGCGAGCTGACCGGGACCCCGGTGGCCGTGGTCAACGACGCCCGCGCGTTCGGGCTCGCGGAGCTGCTGCTCGGGGCGGCTCGCGGGCTGCCTGACGTGCTGTTCGCGGTGCTCGGGACCGGGGTGGGCGGAGCGGTGGCGCTGCGCGGCGGGATACTCGTCGGCCCGCGCGACAATGTCGGCGAGATCGGGCACGTCACGGTCGCCCCGTGGGGGCCGGACTGCTGCTGCGGCAACCGGGGTTGCGTGGAGACGTTCGCCGGCGCGCCGGGCATCGTGCGGGCCTTCGGCTCCGGCCCGCCCGAGGCCGTCGCCGAGGCCGCCAGGGCGGGTGACGGGCGGGCGCAGGGTGTGCTCTCCAGAGCCGGCTGGGCGCTCGGCATCGCGCTGGGCGACGCGGCGGCGTTCTTCGGCGTCAGCACGGTGGTCGTGGGCGGCGGGGTGGCCGGCGCGCTCGATCTGATGCGGTCCGCCCTGAACACGGAACTTGAGCGGCGACGTCCGCTCATCGGGGACATCGCGGTGCTACCTGCCGTACTCGGCCCGATGGCAGGGGCGATCGGCGCCGCGCTCTATGGGAGGAGATCTGGATGAAATGGATACGGCGCGCGATGGAGTTGCTCGGCGAGATCGAGCGGACACAGGAGGAAACGCTGACTTCGGCCGCTCGGATCGCTGCCGCGGCCATCGGCGGTGGGGGCGTGGTGCACACGTTCGGCACCGGACATTCACGGATGGGGGTGGAGGAGATGTTCCCCCGTTACGGGTCCTATCCCGGCTTCCATCCCATCGTGGACCTGTCGACGACGTTCTACACCCAGGTGGCCGGGTCGAACGGGATGCGGCAGGCGATGTTCATCGAGCGGGTCGAAGGGCTCGCCGACGCCATCCTGGCCAACTTCGAGCTGCGGCCGACCGACGCGGCCATCGTGTTCAGCGTCAGCGGGCTGAACGCCGTGCCGATCGAGATGGCGATGGGACTGCGCAAGGCCGGACTGCCCGTGGTGGCCGTGACCTCGATGCGGGAGACCACGGCCGTCGAGCCCGGCCATCCCAGCGGGACCCGGCTCGCCGACCACGCCGACGTGGTGATCGACCTGTGCACCCCGGTCGGTGACGCGCTGTGCTCCGTCGACGGGCTGGCCGAGCCGGTCGGTCCGGGCAGCACGCTGGCCGCCGTCTCCGTGGTCAACGAGATCAAGGTCCGTACGGCCGAGCTGCTCGTCGCGGGCGGCTGGATCCCGCCGGTCATCTCCAGCGCCAAGCTCGTCGGCGCCCCGCGCTCCGAGGAGCTGTTCGAGGCCGCCTATCTCGAGCACGCCCGCCGCGCCGCCGCCGTGCTCAGGAAACCATGAGCGCCGTACTGGTGGCCGGCTCGGACGGCGGCATCGGCCGCGCCTGCGTGGCGGCGGTCGAGGCCACCGGCGGGGCCGCCTTCGGCGTGGACCTGGCCGGCGGGATCGACATCACCGCGCCGGGGCACGCGGAGCAGGCCCTGGCCCAGGCGACGGCCGTACACGGGCAGATCTCCGGCGTCGTGCACGCGGTCGGCATGTCGGGCCGCTCGCTCGGCGACGGCGGCGTGGTCGAGTGCACCGACACGGCCTGGCACGAGGTGCACCGGGTCAACCACGAGTCGGTGTTCCGGCTGCTGCGCGCGGCGATCCCGGCGATGGGGAAGGGCGGCTCGATCGTGGTGATCGGCTCGGCGCTGGCCTCGTCGCTCGACGACGACTTCCGCACCGTGGCCTACGCCTCGGCCAAGGGCGCGCTGATCCCACTGATCAGGACCGCGGCCCGTGAGGCGGCGCCGCACGGCGTTCGGGTCAACCTGATCTCGGCCGGGCTGGTGGCCACGCCGATGAGCCGCCGCGCCAGGACCTCCGAGACCGTCAAGGCCAAGCTGCCCTCACTGATGCCGCTCGGCGCCGGGCCGTGCGAGCCGGAGGAGGTCGCGCAGGCCGTGCTGTGGCTGCTGTCGCCGTCGTCCGGGCGGACCACGGGCGCGGTCATTCCCGTCGACGGAGGGTGGCACCTGCGATGAACGTGCTGTGGGAAGGCGACGTGGTGGTCGCGGGCGGGGGCAGCGCCGGGTGCGCCGCCGCCGTCGCCGCGGTGCGTTCCGGGGCGTCGTGCCTGCTGGTGGAGTCGGCGGGCTTCCTCGGCGGCACGGGCGCCGCGGTGCTCGACACCTTCTACGGCTTCTACGCCCCCGGCCCCGTCTCGCGGCGGGTCGTCGGCGGCGTCGGCTGGGAGGTGTGCGAGCGGCTCTTCGAGGCCGGAGCCGCCTTCGAGCGGCCCAACACCTATGGCGCGGGCACCGGGGTGACCTACGAGCCCGAGGAGCTCAAGCTGGTCTGGGACGCGCTCGTCCCGGACGCGCTGCTGCACGCCAGGGTCTGCGACTTCGTGCCCGGCACCGGCGTGGTCGTGGAGACCGTGGCGGGCCGGTTCCTGGTCAAGGCCCAGGTGGTGATCGACGCCACCGGGGACGCCGAGGTGGCCTGGCGGGCCGGCGCCACCCTCGACCGGCCGGGAATGCGGCTCCAGCCGATGACGGCGACGTTCCGGCTCGGCGGGGTCGATCTGTCCGCCACCAGCACGGCGGAGCTGCACGCGCTGATGGCCGACGCCGATCTGCCGAGGCGTGAGGGGTCCGTGCACAGGACCGTGCACGACGGGATCGTGCACACCAACCTCACGCGGGTGACCGGCCTCGATCCGACCGATCCGGTCCAGCTCGCGGAGGCCGAGCGGGTGGGGCGGCGGCAGGTCCGCGACTACGTCGGCTTCCTGCGGGCGAAGGTGCCGGGGTACGGCTCCGCCGTGCTGCTCAGCACGTCCGTACGTATCGGCGTACGGGAGTCACGACGCCTGGTCGGACGATATGTCCTGACTTCTGATGATGTGTTGGCCGGGAGGGATTTTCCGGACACGATCGCGCGGTGCGGCGCGCCCATCGAGGACCACGCCTCGGGGGACGCCACCCGCTGGGAGTACGTCCACGATTTCGGCACCTACGGGATCCCGTACCGGTGCCTGCTCCCGGTCGAGGTCGGCGGGCTGATCGTGGCCGGGCGCTCGTTGTCGGCCACGCACGACGCCCACGCCTCCGCCCGGTCCATGGGGCAGTGCATGGCGATGGGGCAGGCGGCGGGGACGGCGGCGGCGCTGGCCGTACAGGCGGGGGTGGAGCCCGCGGCGGTGGACACGGAGCTGCTGCGTAAGCGGCTGCGAGAAGGAGGAGCGCTGCTGTGACGGTCCGGACCGTGCTGGGGGACGTCGACGAGATCGGCATCACCTACGCGCACGAGCACCTGTTCATGACCGGCGACTGGCCGGTACGCAACGAGCCGGACTACCGGCTCGACTCCTTCGACGCCGCCGTCGTGGAGGTGACGGAGGCGCAGCGGCTCGGCCTGTCCGCGGTGGTCGAGATGACGCCGCTCGGCTTCGGCCGCAGCCCGTCGCTGATGAAGGAGCTGGCGGAGCGGACCGGGCTGCACGTGATCGCGGTGACCGGGTTCCACAAGAGCGGTTACTACAGCGACGCGCACTGGCTGCACCACTACTCGGTCGACGAGATCACCGAGCTGCTCGTGACGGAGATCGAGCTGGGCATGGACGAGTACGGGCTGGTGGGACCGCTGGTACGGCGGTCGACGGCGCGCGCGGGTGCCATCAAGATCGCCACCGGGTACCACGCGTTCGGGCGAGGGGTGGCGCGGCTGATCAGCGCGGTGGCCGCCGCCGCGCGGCGGAGCGGGGTGCCGGTCGTCACCCATTGCGACAAGGGCACGATGGGGCACGAGCTGCTCGACGCGCTGGCCGCCGAAGGGGTGGCGGCCGATCGGGTGGTGCTCGGGCACATCGACCACAATCCCGATGCCGGATATCTCGTCTCATTGGCGGAGAGAGGGGCTTATCTGGCCTTTGATCGGCCCGGACGTATCAAGTACGGCCCGGACAGTGACATCGTCGCGCTCGTCGCCGAGCTCGCCGGGCACGAGCTGGGGGATCGGGTGCTGTTCGGGATGGACCTGGCGCGCAGGTCGTACTGGCCGAGCCTGGGTGGCGGACCTGGCCTGCCGTACCTCCTGGAGCGGTTCGTGCCGCGGCTGGAGGCCGCGGGTCTGGGTGAGGTGGCCAAGGCGGCGCTGACCGAGAACCCGCGCGCCGCCTTCGCGCTGCGCCGTTAGGGCAGGTTCTTCTCCACCTGGTTCTGCCAGTTCGTGTTGGTGTTGAGCTCCGGGGTGGTGCCGGCGAAGGCGCCTCTGGCGTAGGTGTCGCCCTGGAGCTGGTACATCAGCCAGGCCGTCACGTAACCGAGGAAGCCTCCGCCCGTGCCCTGGATCGTGTTGTGGTCGGCGCCCTTGAGCTGCGCCTTCGCCGCCGCGCCTGGGACCTGGCCGTAGTACGTCTGGAGGGCCGAGTTGGGGGAGATGAGGGTGTCGTTGGCGCCGCTGACGAACAGCACCGGGCAGGTGAGCTGGTCGACGTAGAACTTGTCCCCCGAACCCACCCAGATCGGCGCGGGCAGCGCGATGGGGATGACGGTGTCGATCAGGCCGCCGGACTTGGTGGCGGTGTTGACCGCGCCACCGGCGCCCTGGGAGTGGCCGACCGCGCCGACCTTCGTCACGTCGAGCTTGCCGTAGAAGACGCTGGAGCTGTCGGTGTTCCGGGCGATCAGGTACTGGGCGGCGGCGATCATCTCGGATCCGGTGCCGGTCGTGGTGTCGGTCGAGGCGACCACGGCGAAGCCCCAGGAGGCGAGCTGGTTGAGCAGCCCGGGATACTGCGTGGGCACGGCGCCCGTGCCGTTGCCCCAGGTGATGATCGGATGCTTGACACCCCCGGCGCCTAAGTCCGCCGGATAGTAGAGCTTGTAGCCCGGCGCGTCGGCGGTCGCGACCGCCCAAGGACCGGCGACCTTGTAGTGCGCCTCGATGGTGTCCGCGGCCTGGGCCGGTCTGGCCACGACCCCCAGCAGGAGCACCACGACGGCCACGAGAAGCTTCATACGGCCTCCACAAGTTGTACGGATGACCGAAACTGTCGCTTCACAAAGGACCTGTGTCAATGGTTGGATCAGGCTCATGGAGCACGTGCCTTCCGCTGTCGAGATGCTCGGCTGGATCGAGACCGTCGTGTCGCGGGGCATCCGCCGGCCGGGATATCCGGCCGACGGGTGGACCGAGCGGTGGCTGGCCGAGCGGCTGACCGAATTCGGGCTGGAGGTCACGCTGGAGCCGGTGGAGGTGCCCCGCTGGCAGCCCGGCACCGGGGTGCTGCGGCTCGACGACGGCACGGAGCTGGCCGGGTTCCCGCTCCCGCACACCGCGCCGACCGACGGCCTGCGCGCCAGGATCGTGCCGCTCGCCGACGCGGGACCAGGCGACATCGCGGTGGACGAGCTGGCCTTCACCGAGCTGCCGCAGTCGTACGTCAGCACGCTGGCGACCTCGGCCTACGACCCGGAGGGCGTCTTCGACACGCTCGTCCAGACCATCCCGTTCGGCCCCCGGATGATGGAGGTCGTCGAGCCCGCGCTGGAGGCGGGCGCGGCCGGCTACATCGGGGCGCTGACCGGGCTGCCGTGGGAGACGCGCGACTACTACGTGCCCTATGACGCGATCGAGCGGCCGATTCCCGGTCTGTGGCTGTCGGGGAGCGACGGCCGGCGGCTTCTGGACCGGCTGCCCTGCACGGGCGAGCTGGTCGCCCAGTCGGTCACCGACACCGTGACCACGCACAACGTGGTGGCCACGCTGCCCGCCGACTCGCCGTACACGGTCATCGTCGCCTCCCACCACGACGGGCCGTGGGCGTCGGCTGTGGAGGACGCCTCCGGCATCGCGCTGGTCCTGGCCGCCGCGCGTCACTGGTCTCAGGTGCCAGCCTCGGCCCGGCCGCACAACCTGATGTTCCTGTTCACCTCCGGGCACATGGCGCACGCGGCGGGCACGAGGGCGTTCATCGAACGCCACCGCCCGCTGCTGGCCGATGTGGTGCTCCAACTGCATCTCGAACATGCCGCGCTGCGCTGCGACGGCGTGGACGGAGAGCTCGTCCCCACCGCGGACCCCGAGGTCAGGTGGTGGTTCACCAGCCGGATGCCACGGCTGGAGAAGCTGGTCGCCGAGACGCTGGAGACGGAGAAACTGCGCCGGTCCTTCGTGCTGCCGCCCGACGCGTTCTCGCCCATGCCGCCCACCGACGGGGCGTTCTTCCATCCTGAAGGCGTGCCGCTGGTGCACTTCCTGTCGGCGCCGATGTACCTGTTCGACTCGGCCGACACCCTCGACAAGATCGACGTGGCGGGGCTGGAGCCGCTGGCCCGCGCTGCCGTACGCATCGTGGCCGGCACCGCCGGGTGGTCGCCTCAGCCCTGCTGATCGAGGGCTTCCTGATACTTCGCGGCGTCCTCCAGGCTGAGCATGGGATGCGAGTAGATGTCGATCAGGGCCTGGGCGAGCAGGCGGTCGCCCTCCGGGCTGTACACCTCGACCCCCATCGCCCGGGACAGGTGCTGGTGAAGGACCGAGACCGACAACGCCATCGCGGTGCCCACCGCCGCCCGGGCCTTGCGGGGCACACGAGGGGGATCGGGCCGGTTCCGGTCGAGCTCCTCGAGCCACTCCTCGCTGAGCCGTACGAGCTCGTCGAAGACGGTCTCGGCCCGGCCCTCGGCCAGCGCCCGCGCCACATACCTCTGGTACGGCCCCAAGGCGGCCTGGGCGACGGCCACATAGTTGACGTCGCTCGGTAGGGTGTCGGCCCGGACCTGGTCGTTGATCCGGCGGAGCAGCCTGGCCAGGTAGTCGTCACAGGCCTCGCGCAGCGCCTCCTTGGAGCCGAAGTGGTGGCGTACCAGCCCGGAGGACACGCCGGCGGTCTCGGCGATGCCCCGGATCGTGGCCCGCTCGAACCCGTGCTCACCGAAATGCCGCAGGGCCGCGTCCCTGATCCGGGCGCGGGCGGTGAGGTCTTCGGGCTCGGGTCCGATCGTCACGCTGTCACCGTCGTTTGTATAGTCAGCTACTTGATCAGGAAGTCTACTATACGCCGGTATAGTGAGGTGTATTCATCGGACGCGGGTGCGGAGCCGCGCCCGCGTCCGTAAGGACAGCACCTCCACGTAGCCCTCGCTTCCCGTCAGGACAGCACTTCTACGTAACCTTCGCTTCCCGTCAGGACAGCACCTCTACGTAGCCTTCGCTTCCGTTCAGCCGGATGAGCTGGCCATCGTGGATGCGCTGGGTGGCACCCTCCACGCCGACGACCGCCGGCAGCCCGTACTCCCGGGCGATCACCGCACCGTGCGTCATCACGCCACCGACCTCCATGACGACCCCCTTCACCGAGACGAACAGCGCGGACCAGCTCGGATCGGTGAACACCGTGACCAGGATGTCGCCCTCTTCCACGTCGGCGTCCTCCATGCTCAGGACGACCCGCGCACGCCCCTCCACGACGCCCGACGACACCGGGATGCCCGCCAGCGCCCCCTCCGGCCGGTTGCTCCCGTCGTACTCGCCGTTGATCACCTCACCCTCCGAGGTGATCACCCGCGGCGGGGTCAGCTTCTGGTACGTCTCGTGCGCCTCCCGCCGCTCGGTGATCACGGCGTAGTCCAGCCGCCCGGTGTTGACCACCTCCCTGAACTCCTCCAGGGACAGGAAGTACACGTCCTCCGGGTCCTTGATCACTCCCTGGGCCACCAGCTTCCTGGCCTCGCCCATCAGCGCCTGCTTGTACAGGCCGTACCGCTGCAGGCACGCGTGCTTGGAGTACTCCCGGTAGCCGATGAAGTGACGCACCAGGCTCATCTGCCGCGCCGCCTTCTTCGCCTTGCGCTTGTTCTGCAGGTTGGCCAGGAGGTCGTTCATCGTCCGCTCGGCCTCCGCGCGCCCCTGCTCGATCTTGCGTTCGCGCTCGCCGGGGGCGAAGTTCTTGATGTTGCCGAGGATGAGCGGGACGAGCAGCGTCGGGTCCTCGCTCCACCGTGTCCTGGTGAAGTCGATGTCTCCCTGGCAGTGCATGCCGTACTTGTGCAGGTAATCCTCGATGACGGGGCGGACGACGTCGCCGCCGTCGCGTTCGGAGAGTCCGCTGAAGAACGTGTCGCGCTCGGCGTCACCGAGATAGTCGATGACGTCCGGGTACTGCCGCACGACGTCGGACACGTGCAGCAGGTCGAGCCCCATCGCCGCCACCACGTTGTGGTCAGCCGATTGACCGACGGCGTCGGCGGCGTTCTTGACGCCCAGCCAGGCGTTCATGTGCTTGTTGACCCAGTTCACCGACTGGATGCCGAGGAACGCCGCTGCCACGCTCCGCGGCTCGAACATGATGTCGGTCAGCTCACGGTGGTCCTCGATGATGAACGCGAACACCTCGTCACCGGACTTGGTGGCCATCGCCGCCTGGAGTCGCGCCACCGACGCCTCGTTCTGCGCGATGAGCTCCGGGACGACTCGGGGATCGTCCTCGCGGGAGAGCTTGAGGTACTGGCGGGCCATCGGCAGCAGGCCGCCCTTGCCGAAGTTCATCACCGACGTCTTGCCGTGCGCGAGGGACTGGACGAAGTCCTTCCTTGTCAGCACGGTCCGCAGGGCGTTGGCCATCAGCACGTCGACCTGGCCGAGGCTCTTGAGCGTGATCGGCCTGGCCCACGACGACGCGAGCTCGTGGGACATGTCCTTGTAGAACCGGTTCCCGGCGACGTCCATCTTCGGCCGGCCGAGCCACTCGTCCAGCAGGAGGAAGAATGACAGGCCGAGCGGGGTGAACGCGTCGGTCATCATCTGCCGGTGCCCGTACGAGATGTAGACGTGGTTCTTGCCGTCGTCCGGGACGGGAACGGGGTACAGCGTGGTGATGGGACGGCTCTGCAGCACGTGGAACACACCGTCGGACAGGCCCCACTCGATGTCCTGCGGCCGGCCGAAGTGGGCCTCGATCCGCCGCCCGAGCGTCTCCAGCTGCAGGATCTGCTCGTCGGCCAGGGTCTGCGCGTTCTGCCGCGCGGCCTCCACCGGCCGCTCCTCCGTACCGCCGTCCGCCGAGGCGCGCAGCTCCATCGTCTGCGTGGAGACCACCTTGTCGATGATCCGCCCCGCCTTGACCCGGTAGGTGTCGGCGTTGACCAGCCCGGACACCAGCGCCTCACCCAGGCCGTAGCCCGCGTCGATCGAGACCACCCGGCGGTTGGACGTGACGGGGTCGGCGGTGAACATGATGCCCGCCGCCTCGGGGAAGACCATCCGCTGCACGACCACCGACACCCGGACCGCACGGTGGTCGAAGCCGCTCCTGATGCGGTACGCCACCGCGCGGTCGGTGAACAGCGAAGCCCAGCACCGCCTGACGTTGTGGACGACCGACCCGGGCCCCCGGACGTTCAGGTAGGTGTCCTGCTGCCCGGCGAAGGAGCTCGACGGCAGGTCCTCGGCGGTGGCGCTCGACCGTACGGCACAGGGGACGTCACCGAGCTCTGCCAGGTGGGCGACGATGTCGCGCTCGATCTCCGCTGGTACGGCCAGCGCCTCGATCGCCGTACGGAGGCGGGTGCAGGCTTTGGCGATGCCCGTTCGGTCGTCGGCCCGCAGGCCGGCCAGCCCGTCGATGAGCGCACTGACCGTGGGGTCCTGCTCCACGACTGCCCGGTAGGCCGTGGTGGTGACGCAGAAACCGGCCGGCACGCGTACCCCGTCGATGGCGGACAGCTCGCCGAGGTTGGCACCCTTGCCGCCGACCAGGGGGAGCTGGGTTTTGTCGATCTCGTGGAAGCCGAGTACGTAGGCGCTCATCGCTGGATCCCATCTGCCTCTCGTGTGGAGAGCTTCGAGCTACTTTCAATACAGTACAGTACTGTATTGAAATGAAATCCACAGGAGTCCCATGCCTCATGACCACCTGGCCCCACCGCCCGGACCCGCCAACCCAGGCCGGTTCGACTCCGCATGACTACAATGCGGACGTGTTCAGCATTTTCGGCGTCGGCGTCGCCCGCGATGTCGTCGTCGGCGCGGAGGAGATGAGCGTGACTCTCCCCGAGCGGTCGACATGACCGACACCGCACCCCCCGCACCGTCCCAGCGCCCAGCCGGCCGCCCGCGCAGCCAGGAGGTGGACGCGGCCATCCTCGCCGCCGCCCTCGACCTGCTGATCGAACGAGGCGCCGTACTGACCAGCATCGAACAGGTCGCCCAACGAGCCGGCGTAACCCGAGCCACCGTCTACCGAAGGTTCCCCGACAAGACCGCCCTGCTGATCCAGGCCATCGAATCGGTCCACCAAGCACCCGAGTCCGAGATCCTCGACTGGCCGGACATCGACCGAATGCTGACCGACTGGGCCACCTACCTGAGCATGCCCCGCAACCGCTCCATGCTCCGCAGACTGTACGGCGCGGTGGACGACTATCCCGAACTGCTCCAGACGTACCGCAACTCCCACGGCGGCCGCCGCGCCTCAGCCGAACTCGCCACCCTGAGCCGGGCCCGCGACAACGGCCAACTACCGCCTGACAGAGACCTGAGCATCCTCCAGCAGGTGCTCACCGGCGCAATACTGCACCACCTCGGCGCCTACCCCGACTCAACAAGCGCCACCGACGTCAAGACGTACCTCACAGCCGTACTCCAGCAGGTCGGCTACCACCCCTGACAAGCAAGGGCCTCCAAGAGGGCGCTTCGCGCTATGGGGTCGGGCTGTGTCTAATGGGGGGCGGCGCCCCCCATGCCCCCACAAAGGCATGGTCCTCGCTTCGCTCGGGCGCTCTTATTGGGGGCTTCGCCCCCGGGCGAGGGGCTTGCCAGCCCCTCGCGCTCCCCGGCGTTCGGCCGATTCGGCTTCGTCCAGTACTTCGGTAGGAAACGAACCGTGCATTGTCCTCCAAGGGGACGCCGGAGTTGGTCAGCAGCGAAACCGAAATGTTCGTGCCTCCTCATTCTTCTCTGCACCAACAGAATCATTGGAGGGAGTTCAAGGGGTGGCGGGCACAGGCGCTGTCACATAGGCTCCACCAAGCCCGGAACGGTTCATGTCTTGTCCTGCGCTGGTCAGACTGGCGCCGCCAGCACCAAGCCACTGGCCCGACGCTGTCACTACCAGCGCAGATCCAAACCATGATCGCGAAATATCACTCGAGTACCAGGGACAGCTCATCAGCCGGTAGAGCCGCGACGCAGGTTCGTCGCCGCCTCTCCTGGACGCGCTGCTTGGCCTGGGGCCTGGTGCCCATTGATCGACGCTGGACGCGGCCTCACCATGTTCAGGCGTGACGCGTAAATACCGCAGACTGCGTTCGTATCTCCGGACCAGCGGGCTAGTGTCATGCGCCTGAAATTCGCCGGAGATATTTAGCGAGGGATTCAAGTATCTCTTCGGCGGTCTTCTTCCACACGAAGGGGCGGGGATTGTCGTTCCACTGAGCGATCCAGTCCCGGATGTCT
>NZ_JAHKRM010000017.1 GCF_019396345.1 Nonomuraea guangzhouensis
GCGTCCTTGGGCTCCTTGCGTGCCACCGCGGTGTCCTCTAGGTCGATCTCCGTCGATGCCTGGATCACAGTACTCATCAGGTGCGTTCTCCTTGATCAGGAGTTACACCGAAAACCGTACAGTCCCCGAACCTCACATGTCGATGCGGAGCTGGGTGGTGCGGACCGTGACGCTCAGGTAGCCGGTTCGACAGTGACGCGGTAGCCGAGGGCTTCGAGCTCGCGGATGTGGTTGCGCTTCTTGCGGTCGGGGTTGGTGCGTCGGACATAGAAGTCGGCGCCGAGATCGATGAAATGCGTATCAGGGTCGGACAATAGGTGCCAGATGATGACCAGGATGGAGCGCCCGACCGCGACGATGGCGCGTTTCTTGCCCTTGCGCCGGACGATCCGGCGGTAGCGCTCACCGAGGAAAGTGTCGGTGCGGCCGACCACGACTGCGGCTTCGCCAAGGGTGCGGGCCAGGTAGCGGTTGCCATGCCCGGTGGAGTTCTTCCCCTTGCGCTTGCCTGCCGACTCTTTGACTCCGGGGGCGAACTTCGCCCAGGACGCCAGGTGCGCGGCGGTGGGAAAGCGGCCCATGTCCACGCCGATCTCGGCGATGATCGCGCGGGCCGCGGTCAGCCCGATCCCGGGAATCTCGTCCAGCCGCTCGACCGCTGCGGCAAAGGGCGCGATCTGCTGAGTGATCTTCTCATCCAGAGCAGCGATGTCGACGTTGATCGCATCCACCCGGGCCAGCATCGTGGCCAGCAAGAACGCGTGGTGATCAGAGAAGCGGCCGGTGAAGGCCTCCTCCAACGCGGGAATCTTGCCTCGCAGGCTGGAGCGCGCCAGCTGTGCCAGCGTCTTAGGACTGCGTTCTCCGCGGATCAAAGCGGCCATCATGGCCCGGCCGGAGACGCCGAAGATGTCGGAGGCAACCACACTCAGTTTGATCTGCGCGTCCTCCAGAAGCTTTTCCACCCGCTGCTTCTCGGCGGTGCGGGCCTGCACCAGGTCCACCCGGTAGCGGGTCAGGTCACGCAGCAACCTGATCGCGGGCGGCGGCACGAAACTGGGGCGCAGCATCTGCCGTTCGGCGACCTTGGCCAGCCAGACCGCGTCAAGCTTGTCGGTCTTGGGCCGGCCGGGCAGGTGCTTGACGTCGCGGGCGTTGACGAGCCATACCTCAAAGCCGTGTGCCTCCAGCAGGTAGAACACCGGTTTCCAGTAGTCGGAGGTGGCCTCCATGACGACTCTGGTGACGCCCAGGCAGCGCAGCCGATCGGCCATCGACAACAGTGAGCGTGTCATCGTGGCGTAGGTCTGCACCTCCTGCAGCCGCCTGCTCGCGTTCTTCTCGTCGGGGACGCGGGCGCAGCACGCCAAAGTGGCCTTGCCGATGTCAAGGGCGGCGACCCTGTCGATGATCTCTTCGGTGTCCTGGGTCTGAGCGAGCATCGGGCCTCCTTGCCGCTGGGGAACGAGGGCGGTTGCCCGCAGGAGCCGCAGGGGACGGTAACGAATCTGATCCGCGTGCTCGAAGCAACAGTGAAAGGCCCACAGGCGCGGCTCCTGGCGTCCGACTAAAGCACGGCCTCAACGACCAAGGAGATACGACGTCAGCGGGCAACCACCCCGATTTTCAGGCCCGAACGGCCTCCTCCACCAGGGGAGATTGGAGACTAAAGCAGACATAAAGACGATCACTGGGAATGTGATCGACAAACCAAGATCGGTCAACGATGGGAGGGTCACTTACCCGACACCAACGGTCAGGACCCGTCAAGCACGCGTGCTATGCGCACTGGCCAACCGACATGTCATGGAAGGCGCTTTCCTAAAGAAAAACGTGCATGTGACCTACATCACATCAACCTCGAAGGGTGTATTCAAGGTCAACCGAAACCACAAGGCTGGAGCTGCGTGCACGGGACCGGGCGCCAGAAGAACGGTCAGATCGACAGTCACAAAATACTGATCTTGAAAGGGGATAGCTCGATGGAACCCGGCTTCGCCCTCGCCGGCTATCGGATCGCTACACGCGCCGATCGGCAGGACTGGCAAGAAGTCGGCCTTCCCGGTTCTGATCTGGTGTCGCTGAGCGACTGCATAGTGGACCTGGTGCCGGTAGATCCCAGTGGCTGGGACGACTGGTTCGCCAGCCCTCAAGAGGCAGAGATCGCGCGCGATCAAGCCGGCAAGCCGGGCTTGCACGTGCTCGGGGTCGGATTCGCCACTGCCGATGTTCCCGGGCTGCTGGCCGATATCGCCGACGGCGGCTGGGACACATCGGCCGGGAGCCTCCCGGAACGGCTGGCCCGGCACGAGAGGTTCCCCTCCCCCG
This sequence comes from Nonomuraea guangzhouensis, assembly GCF_019396345.1. Taxonomy (GTDB): domain Bacteria; phylum Actinomycetota; class Actinomycetes; order Streptosporangiales; family Streptosporangiaceae; genus Nonomuraea; species Nonomuraea guangzhouensis. The sequence continues at coordinate 2,329 of NZ_JAHKRM010000017.1, forward strand.
GCAGTCGGCGGTTGGGGTTCGAACTGGTCGGCTTCGACAGCGGGCGCTGGCACACCTGGACCTGCCTGGGAGGCCTCGTCACCGACGTCCACCGGGCCACCGGTGTCCAACCGGGACGCTGGGGACTGATCCAGGACGAGCAGGACGCGCGCCGGGCCGCTCAATGGCTCACCGACTCCGGTCTCGGCGACCCCAAGGTATTCCTCTGGGCAGCCGCACTGCTCACGGACGTCACACGAGCGAACCCTCCGGGATAACGCCCAAGATCCGCGATCTCGGCTTCCCAACCGGGCGTGGAACTTTCATGGTCACGTGAGTCCCGGCGAGCAACGCTTAGGCAGGTTTGACCAGCTTGAGGCCGCTTAACGGTTAGGGAGCTGGGCTGGGCTCGATGGGCCTTGGCGGGGCGGTGTGGCAGCAGCTGTACGGGTGCAGCGGCTCTGCGTACATTCTGGGTGCGTTTCAGGAGGCCCCTGAACTGCCGACCGCGAGGAGATTCACGATGAGATCGATGCCGTGGCTTGCCTCGGTCGGCGCGGCGTTAGTCGCCGTAGCCGTGTCGTTGTGCACCGTCATGTTCACCGCCATCCAGCCCGCACACGCGGCGGTGGGGCTCCACATCAGCGGCACGAACATCGTCGAGGCCAACGGCCAGAAGTTCATCATGCGCGGGGTCAACCACCCACACGTCTGGTACACGAACCAGACCAGCTCGTTCGCCAACATCAAGGCCCTCGGGGCCAACACCGTGCGCGTGGTGCTGGGCAGTGGCAAGCGGTGGGGCCCGTCCACCGACGTCGCCAACGTGATCTCCCTGTGCAAGCAGAATCGGCTGATCTGTGTCCTGGAGGTGCACGACACCACCGGATACGGAGAGGATGGCGCGGCCGCGACACTGGACGAGGCGGTCAACTACTGGATCAGCCAGAAGAGCGCGCTGGTGGGCCAGGAGAGCTACGTCGTCATCAACATCGGCAACGAGCCGATCGGCAACACCAACGCCGCCCAGTGGACCAGCGCGACCACCGCCGCCATCCAGAAGATGCGCGGCAACGGTTTCGAGCACCTGCTCATGGTCGACGCGCCGAACTGGGGCCAGGACTGGCAGTACGTCATGCGAGACAACGCCCAGACCATCCTGAACGCTGACAGCCAGCACAACACTGTCCTGTCGATCCACATGTACGCCGTGTTCAACAGCGCCGCGGCGATCACCGACTACCTCAACCGGTTCCAGACCAACGGGTGGCCACTGGTCATCGGCGAGTTCGGCTGGCGGTTCAGCGCCAGTGAGGTCGATCACGAGACATTGTTGTCCGAGGCGGCAGCCCGCGGCCTCGGCTACCTCGGCTGGTCCTGGAGCGGCAACACCGACCCGATCCTGGACATGGCGACCGGCTTCGACCCCAACCAGCTCACCACCTGGGGCCAGCGGATCTTCAACGGCGCCAACGGCATCAAGGCCACGGCCAAGCAGGCCACCATCTACGGCGGCGCCACCCCGACCGTCACCACGACGATCACGCCCCCGCCGTCAGGCTCATGCCGCGTGGCGTACGTGATGAACACCTGGAACACCGGATTCACCGCCAATATCACGATCACCAACACCGGCAGCTCGGCGACCAACGGCTGGCGGCTGGTGTTCAGCCTGCCCAGCGGCCAGACCATCACCAACGGCTGGAGCGCGTCGTACGCGCCGACCAACGGCCAGGTCACCGCCACCAACGCCGGCTGGAACGGCAACCTCGCGCCGGGCGGCTCCACCACCATCGGCTTCCAGGCCACTCACACCGGCAACACCGCCGCCCCCACCTCGTTCACTCTCAACGGAGCCGCCTGCCAGGTGGCATGACCCCTCCTCGATCCATGCCGTGCCGCCCGCGTCGCAGTGGCGGGTGGCGCGGCCGATCGTGGGCGTGCATCGGATAGGCGTAGTGCTCGAAGCGAGCGTGCATGGCCTCCAGCCCGGGAACCCGCCAGTAGCAGGCGCGTTCTCCGGAAAGTCTTGATTGCGCCGCACGAGCGTTCAAGACCCCGGACCTCCTCAAGGCGCACCCTGGACACCATCACCTCAACTTCCAGCGAAGGAATCACCAGAATGAGCTCAGGAACGGAGAGGGTCCGCCTGGCTGTCTACCACGGATTCGCCCGCACCGGCCGTGCTCCGAGCGTGCCGGAACTGGCCGCACTCACCGGACTCGCCCTCGACGAGGTACGTCAGGAACTACACGCCCTTCACGGAAGCCATGACGTGGTCCTGAACCCGCAGGACAACGACCAGGTCGTGATGGCCCACCCGTTCGCCTCCGTGCCGCTCGGCTTCTCCGTCATGGGGGCGACCACATTGTGGTGGGGCGGCTGCGCCTGGGACTCCTTCGCCATCCCCCACCTGCTCCAGGACGAGCCCGACGTCTTGGTCGCCACCCGCTGTCCGGCCTGCGACACCCCACACGCCTGGGTGATCGGCCGAGACGCACCCCCGCAAAGAGGCACCCAGGTAGCCCATTTCCTCACCCCCATGCACCGGGCCTGGGACGATGTCGTCCACACCTGCGCCAACCAGCGTCTGTTCTGCTCCACCGACTGCGTCGACACCTGGCTGCGGCGAACGGCCCAGGAGCGCGGCTACGTCATGGATCTGGGCACCCTGTGGCGCCTCGCCCGCGACTGGTACACCGGACGCCTCGAACCGGGCTACACCCGCCGCGACCCCGACTCCGCCTTCGCCTACTTCGCCGAGGTCGGCCTGCACGGATCTTTCTGGGGGCTGCCTGACTGAGAGTCAGAGGAAGGCGGCGAGGCCATCCAGGAGCCGGTCCACGTCATCGGTGGTGTTGTACGGCGCCAGACCAACGCGCAATGCGGGGTCCTTGAGCTTCAGCGCGGTAAAGGGCTCGTAAGCGTAGAACGACCCGGCCGCTGCCACCACGTCGCGCGCCACCAAGTGCGTCTGAGCCTCGCGTGCGTCGCGGTCCTCAAGCGTCATGAGAAGCGTCGGGGTGCGGTCAGGAGCGTTCGAGTGCAGGGTGACCGCGTCGCCGAAGGCCCGCAGACCCTCCTGCAGTCTCGTCCGCAGCGACTGCTCGTGCTCATGCATCGAGCCCAGCGACCGCGTCAGCCGCTCCCTGCGCGAGGCCCCCGTACCCGGGTCCATCGCCGCCAGGAAGTCGACGGCGGCGGTGGCGCCCGCCAGAATCTCGTAGGGGAGCGTGCCGAACTCGAAACGCTCCGGCACGGCGTCAGTGGACGGCAGGAGCTTGTCCGGGCGCAGGGTTTCGAGAAACCCGGGCGCTGCCGCGAGTACCCCACAGTGCGGTCCCAGGAACTTGTACGGCGAGCAGACGAACAGATCGGCCCCGAGAGCGGGCACGTCCACGAGGTGGTGCGCGGCGTAGTGGACTCCGTCCACGTACACCAGGGCGCCGACCTCGTGGGCCCGGTCGGCGATCCGGCGGACGGGTGGCTTGGTGCCCAGCACGTTGGAGGCCGCCGTGACCGCGACCAGCCGGGTGCGCGCTGAGAGGGCCCGGTCGTACGAGTCGAGGTCCAGCTCCGTGGTGCCGGCGTCGATCTCGATCCAGCGGACCGTCACTCCGGCACGCTCGGCCGCCTGGATCCAGGGACGGACGTTGGCGTCGTGGTCCAGACGGCTGAGGATGATCTCGTCGCCCGCTTTCCAGCTCTTGGCCAGGTGGCGGGAGAAGTCGTAGGTGAGCTGGGTGGCGCTGCGGCCGTGGACGATGCCGTTCGCGGGCAGGTGGAGCAGGTCGGCGTAGGCCGCGCGGAAGTCCGTGACGGCGCGCTCGGCGTTGAGCTCGGACGGGCTGATGGTTCCCCGGTTGGACAGGGGGCCGGTCAGCGTCGCGGCGATGGCGTCCGCGACGGGGCGGGGGGTCTGCGTTCCGGCCGGCCCGTCGAAGTAGGCGAGGCCGGTGTCGAGGGAGGGGAAATGGGCCCGGAGGGCGGTGAGGTCGATGGCCATGGCTTCGGCTTTCTGTCAGGCGGGGTGCCTTTACTCTGGCCTCGACCTCGCGACCACGTAAAGCGATGGATCTCGAAGAGAAAGTTCATGATCCATGAAGTCTCAGCCGGATCTGAAGCTCCTGTCCACCTTTCTGGCCGTCGTGCGCCAAGGCTCGATGGCCGAGGCCGCGGCGGCGCTCGGCTACGTGCCCTCGGCGGTGTCCCAGCACATCGCCGCGCTGGAGCGCGACCTGGGCATCGAACTGATCGTCCGCCGCCCCGGCAGCCGGCTGATCCTCACCGCGGCCGGCCGCTCCCTCGCCCAGGCGACCGAGACGCTGTTCGATGCGACCGCGCGGTTCCAGGACACCGCCGACGGCATCGCGAACCGCGAGATCGCCGAACTACGCGTCGGGACCTACCCCAGCGCCATGACCTACCTCCTCCCGGAGATCCTGTCCACGCTCAGGGCTCGGCGCCCGGGTCCCCGGATCCGGCTCATCGTCGTGGAGACGGACGAGGGGGTGCCGAGGGTGAAATCAGGGGACATGGACCTGCTCATCGCCTACCGCTACCTGCCCGAGGACCCACCGGCCCCGTCCGAGGCATTGACGATCACCGTCCTGGGGCGCGAACCGCTGCTCCTGGTCACAGGTGCCGAGCCGGGGCGCCGACACCCGGTGGAGCTGGCCGAATGCCTGGAACGTGAGTGGGTCTCCGGCCACGCGCACAATCCCGACCGGCGGCTGCTGCTCCGCTGGGCCGGGGAGCTCGGGATCGCGCCCCAGGTGACGCTGGAGACCGAGGACCTGCACAGCATGCTCGCCATGATCCGAGCAGGTCTCGCGGTGGGCCTGATCCCGGCCACGCTCCTCGGCGCGGGACACGACGCCGGGATCGAGAGGGTGGTTCTGCCGCCCGGGGTCACTCCGCTCCACCGGGAGATCCTCGCCGTCAGCAGACCCGGCGCCCGCCCCCCGATCGCCAACGAGCTGGTCACGCTCCTGGCCGGTGCCGTGGAGAGCGCGCAGTCGTCCGGCGAAGGTTCGTTCGCCAAGCCGTAGAAGAGGCACCGGGCCCGGCGCAGGATGGAGGGGTACGCGCCGAGCCCGATGAGATCTAGCAGTTGCCGAACGCCGGCAACCCGAGCACCCGGAGCCCGAGCCACTCGATGGCCAACGGCCCACCCTCAATGGCCCCCGTCACATGACTGGGCGCCGGAAGCGACACCCACCGCACGTTGACCCCCGCCCGGCAGTACTCCGATCGCAAGGTGGCCGAGATCGCCTGCGGAATGATCTCGTCCCCCTGAGCGTGGTAGATGAACATCGGCACCCGCGGCGCGACCGCCCCGAGCCGGTTCTCATTGAGCCGGGCCAGCCACTTGGGCTGGTTCATCAGATCCACGGGGCTCAGGTCGGAGAAGCGAAGACCGGCCAGCTTGCTCTCCAGGTCACCCACACAGTCATCGGCGGCGTCCGCGAGCAGCGCTCGCCCGCGGTCGTTGAGGTCGGCTTGGATGTTGAGCTCCGGGTAGGCGGCGTCCAGGCCGATCCCGGCCGCGGCGGCCAGGCCGAAGTTGGCATCGCCGTCGAGGTGGGCCGCCACCGCGCGCAGGTCGGCGGGGACTCCGCCGGCGGCCACACCCTTGAGCTTCAGCTCCGACGCGTACGACGGCTGGAGCTGGGCGGCCCACGCGGCCGACGCGCCGCCCTGCGAGTAGCCCATCACCGCGACCGGCCCGCCGGTGGACAGGCCCGAGCCCGACACCTTCGTGGCGGCCCTGATCGAGTCCAGTACGGCGTGGCCCTGCGAGATCCCGGCCATGTACGTGTGCAGGCCGGGCGTGCCGAGGCCCTCGTAGTCGGTGATGGCCACCGCGAACCCCTTGAGCAGGAACAGGCTGACCAGCGCGAGCTCGGCCTCACCGCCCTTGCTCATGCTGACCGAGGGGGCGCACTGGTCGCCGAGGCCGTGGGTGCCGGTGGCGTACCCGATGATCGGGCGCTTGCCCAGCGCGTAACCCGCCTTGGGTACGAGCAGGGTGCCGGACACCGCGTTCAGCGAGCCGGTGGCGGAGGTCGAGCGGTAGAGCAGGTGCCAGGCGTTCACCGGGACTTCGAGCAGCTTGCCCGGCAGCAGGTAGACGGTGGTGGGCTGGGCGCTGACCACGTCCCCGGCCGCGGCCGCGCGGGCCGGCTGGGTAGCGACGAAGGACGCGATCAGGACGATGATCATGGACAGGCTGGCGCGGACACGTAACCTCATGTGCCACCCCTCTCCGTGGGGTTCACTCATGGGAAGTCGGCGCCGCGAGCCGATCGTTACCCGTCGGTAACCTCATGTCAAGGCCCGAAAACACGGCTAACCCGAGCCGGTCTCAGACTGCCTCCCACGCCACATAACACTGGCCACCACCGCATCACCGGGCCGCCGGGAAACGGTGAACTCGACCGCGGGCGTCGGGCACCATGGACGGATGGATGCTGGCTCGGTGACCTTTCTGCGCGAACTCCTCGCCGAAACCGGCTGGGTCGAGCGCACCCGCGAGCTCGGCCTGGCACTGCGGACCACCCGCTCGCCCGGCGGCCTGCTGCTGGTGGGCACGCCCGACGACGAGCCATGGCACCTCACCGCGCACCTCTCGGACGAGGCCCGGCTGTCCGATCTGCCGCAACTCGCCCCCACGCTGGTCCGCTGGGCGCCGCGCGCCGACGGCCCGGCCCATCTGCGGGTCGGGCTCGACCGGATCCAGCAGGCGGGGCGGGGCGAGACGCTGTTCGTGGTGGCCGAGCAGGAGGCGCCCGACCCGCTGCTCGAACGGGTCGACGATGCCCGCCGTACGGGAGCGACGATCCTGGCGTTGGAGGGGGGCGACACGGCGCTGAAGGGGCTGGCGCACGACGCGATCGCCGTGCCGCGGCTCGGGCCGATCACCTTCGACGGCGCCCAGCACCTGGTCAGCATGGCCGCGGGCGAGCTGCCGCAACGTCCGGGGCTGCGCGAGCGCTTGGCCCGCCTGCTGGAGAAGGTCAACGGCCCCCAAGTCGCCGACTAGGTATCGAGCGGCCCAGTAGCGTGGAGGTGGCCGACGAGGTTGGCGTCGAGCGCGGCGGTGGCGTCCTCGATCGCGCCGATCACGACCGCCTGCACCGGATCCGGCTCCCCCGATCTCGTACGACTGACCCGCGTGACGGCGTCCAACCGCCGCGACCCCACGTCCCGCACTTCGCTGACCCGCACCTCCCCCTCCGGCACGTCCAGCAGGGCGAGCGACGGCACGATCGCCACCCCGTACCCGGCCGCCACCAGCGCCAGCGTGGGGTCGAACTCAGTGATCACGTGCACCTTGCGCGGCTCGAACCCATGCAGCCCGGCGAGCCGGTCGAGCGCCTGCCCGCACGCCTGCTCGGGCTCGCTCGCCACCCACGGCAGCTCCGCCAGGTCGGCGACCGTGCGCGGTTCGGGCCAGTCGGGCGGGATCACGATGCGATATTCGTCCACGTACAGGGCACGGGTGGCCAGCGACGGCTGCGCCAGCACCGGCAGGCTCATGTCCTGCTCGGTGATCAGCACGTCCACGGCCCCCAGCCGCAGCTCCTGCAGCGCGGGCGGCCCGTACACCTCATGGATGACCGGAGCGATCTTGGGGTGACGGGCGGCCAGGTCGCGCATGGCGGGCAGCAGCAGGTGCTTGATCACCGTCGGGAAGGCGGCGATCCGCACCGGTCCGGCCAGCCGTTCGGTGAAACGGGTGAGCTCGCGCCGGGCCTCCGCCAGCTCGTCCTCGACGCGTTCGGCGTATCCGGCGAGCACCCGGCCCGCCGGGGTGAGCGAGACGCGGCGCTGCGAGCGGTCGATGAGGGCGAGCCCCACCTCGCGTTCGAGCTGGGCGAGCTGCTGGGAGACGGCCGACGGCGTCAGGAACAGGGCTTCGGCCGCGCGCATGACGCCGCCCCGGCGGGCGACCTCATGCAGGACACGCAGCCGGCGGGGGTCGATGTCCATACAGATCAGCTTACGCCAACCTTTAGCAATCTTTATTTGCGCTTCAGCGCATTAAATCCTGACAATTGCGCTCATGAGCTTCCTCGTTGACGTGATCGGCTGGCTGGGCGCCGCGTTACTCCTGTTCGGGTACGCCATGATCTCCGCGTCCCGGATGTCCAGTAACGGCACCCCCTACCAGCTCGTCAACCTGGCCGGCTCGATCGGCCTGATGGTCAACAGCGCCTGCAACGCCGCCTGGCCCTCGGCCGGCCTGAACCTGGTCTGGGCCCTGATCGGCACCACGGCCCTCTACAAGCTCGTCAAGATCGGAATCGCCAAATGATCGTCGAACTCAGCCACCGCATCACCGACGGCATGGTGACGTACCCGGGCATTCCTGGGCCGGTGATCGGCACGCACCTCAGCAGGGAGGCCTCGCGCGAGATCTACGAGCCGGGCACCCAGTTCCACATCGGGATGATCACACTGGCCGCCAACACCGGCACCTATCTGGACACCCCGCACCACCGCTACGCCGACGGCCAAGACCTCTCACAGGTCCCGCTGAGCAAGCTCGCCGACCTGCCGGGACTGGTGGTACGCGCCGAGGGCGTCAGGCAGGTCGTCCTCGACGAGGGGCTGGACGTACGCGGCCGGGCCGTGCTGATCCAGACCGGGTGGGACCGGCACTTCGGCACCGACAAGTATCAGCACCAGCACCCCTATCTCGCGCCCGAGTCGGCGACCTGGCTGGCCGAGCAGGGCGCGGCGCTGGTCGGCATCGACTCGCTGAACATCGACGACACCCCGTCGCGCGGCCCGCGTCCGGCCCACTCGGTGCTGCTCCAGGCGGGCATTCCGCTGGTCGAGCACCTGACCGGGCTCGCGGCGCTGCCGGATGAGGGCTTCCGCTTCCACGCCGCGCCGCCGATGGTGGCGGGCATGGGGACGTTCCCCGTCAGGGCGTACGCGGTGCTTCCTCAGCGTCCACGGTGATGACGATCTTCCCGGTGGGGTGGCCTTCGGCGAGGTGGCGGATGGCGTCCGCGGCGTCGGCGAGGGGGTAGGTGCGGCCGACCACCGGGGTGACCGCGCCGGACTCGATCAGCTGCGCGAGCTCCTCCAGCTCCTGGGCGCGTTCCCTGGAGGCCAGGCCACGCAGATGCTGGCTGGTGAACATCGAGACCAGGGGCGCGCGCAACTGGCGGGTGTAGCCACCGAGCAGTCCGCCGGCGTCATGTCCGCCGCCGGCCAGCACCAGCGTCCCGCGCGGGGTCAGGGCGCGGCGCAGCAGTGACAGCGGGCGGCACCCGGCGATGTCGATGATCACGTCGTGGCTGGGCCCGGCGCGGTCGACCTCCTCGCGGGTGTAGTCGATGACCTCATCGGCGCCGAGCGAGCGCACCAGGTCCATCTTGTCGGCGCCGCACACGCCGGTCACCTTCGCGCCGGACGCCTTGGCGATCTGCACCGCGAACGACCCGATGCCGCCGGCCGCGCCGATGACCATCACCTTCTGCCCGGCCCGCACCCGGCCGCCGTCGCGGACGCACTCCAGCGCGGTCACCCCGGAGATGGGCACCGCCGCGGCCTGCTCGAACGACAGCCTGGGCGGCTTGAGGGCGAGCCGCCCGCTCGCGGTGGCGGTGTATTCGGCGAACGTGCCGCCCGAGCTGGTGCCGTACACCTCGTCACCGGGCTGGAACCGCCGCACGCCGGAGCCGACCGCCGTCACCACCCCGGCCAGCGCCCGGCCGCGCACCGCCACCCTGGGCTTGGTCAGCCCGAACGCGACCCGCGCCCCGTACGGCCGGCCGGTCATGCAGATCCACACGCCCGGGTCCACCCCGGCGGCACGCACCTGGACCAGCACCTGGTCCGCTCCGATCGACGGCTGGGCCACCTCGCGTAACTGGAGGACGTCGGCCGAGCCGTAGACGTCCTGGGCGATCGCTTTCATGATGAAACCTCCTCGATGTACAGAATCTTTGACATCTCGAAGGTAGCAAATCTTTGACCTCATGTCTAGAAACTTTTACACCGCCCCGCGGCCGAGGGCCCGCCGACGCGGAGATGGCCACCGCGGTGATCATTCAGGTGCGATCTGAAGATCATGCGGTGGCCGCCCGGGGCCCGGACCCCCCTACCCGAGCCCAGATTCACCAACTAACGCGCCGAAAAGTCGATTAATAAAAGCCCGGCAATAAAGAATGCCACGAAAAGCAGACTACGGCGAGCCGCCGCCCGGTCAGCGGCCCGCCGTAGCCTTACTATTCTCTGCGCCCCTTCACTTCCGGGCTCTCATCCGAGCCCGGTCGCGAATTATTTGCAGGTGGACGCGATGCAGATGTTGATCTTCTTGATGATGACCGTCGGGCTGAACGAGGAGTAGGTGTTGAACACCGAATCCTTGATGACCGCGAAGTTCACGGTGGTCTTGTTGAGGTTGTTCTGGAGGATGCCGATCTCGTTGCCGTTGAGCGCCCGGTTGCCGGTGATGTTGAGCTTCACGGGAACCCCGGCGACCGTGTTGTTGCAGGTGACGACGTTGGCGAGACCATTGGAGCAGGAGTAGCCGCCGGTGGCCTGCGCCATGGAGGCGCCACCCACCAGCGCGGAGCCGAAGAGGCCGAGCATGAGTGCGACCGAGGCCACTCGCGTGTTCGTCTTCATGGAATTTGCCATCCCTCTCTTTTGTGGTTTTCACCGCGGTCCATTGCCATCCCCATCTGGAGCTCCGGACCGCCGGCCGACGATGCGAAAACAATTCAATTTTTACATCGGAGCCGCGCCCCCTTTCGTTGCCTTGGACTTTATATCTCACGCTCTCCGCCGATGGCCAGCCTCGATTTTTTCGGCTAATCGCCGTCAGCGTTTTAAACCGTGGCCTTATGCGGACTGCATATGCATTTGTCCGTTAAAGGGCTGGTCTATTTTGGGCGCGTTTGTCCGATGCAACGAATTGGAGTCACAGGGCATCGGTCTCAGCCGGCCGTAAGCGGGCAGCACGAAACCTGACATCGGCCCTCAGGTCCACCGATGCCAGGAGCTGCGGAGATCGTCAGCCTAGTCGTCGTCCCCGTCGGCCTCGTCCCACGCCTTGTTGCGGTCGGAGGCGCGCTTCAGGGCGCCGGCTGCCTCCTGTTCGCTCTCGTAGGGGCCCATGCGGTCCTTGTTCGGGCAGCCCTGGTCAGGCTCGACGCGCATGTGCTTGAGGCAGAACCACCACTGGCCATCGCTCACAGGATCATTCCTGCCCCGTAGACTTGCCTTTCATGACGACATTGCTCCAGCCAGGGCGAGTTTCGCCCGTCCGCAAGGTTCCCGCCCACATCCAGCGGCCGGAGTACGTCGGCAAGCAGCGCCCCAAGACCGGCGAGTCCGACGTCAAGAGCCCGGAGACGATCGAGCTGATGCGGGTGGCCGGCCGGATCGCGGCGCAGGCGCTGGAGGAGGTCGGCAAGCACGCTCAGCCCGGTGTCACGACCGACGAGCTGGACCGGATCGGCCACGAGTTCCTCATCGACCACGGCGCCTACCCGAGCACGCTCGGCTACAAGGGCTACCCCAAGTCGCTGTGCACCTCGATCAACGAGGTGATCTGCCACGGCATCCCCGACGATACCGTGCTGCGTGACGGCGACATCGTCAACGTCGACATCACCGCCTACATCGGCGGCGTCCACGGCGACACCGACGCGACCTACCTGGTGGGCGACGTCAACGAGGAGTCGCGGCTGCTGGTCGAGCGCACGCGCGAGGCGATGATGCGGGCGATCAAGGCGGTCGCGCCGGGCCGGCAGCTCAACGTGGTGGGACGGGTCATCGAGGCGTACGCCAAGCGGTTCGGCTACGGCGTGGTGCGCGACTTCACCGGGCACGGCATCGGCACCACCTTCCACTCGGGCCTGATGGTGCCGCACTACGACGACCCGTCGCTGCGGGTCGAGCTGGTGCCGGGCATGACGTTCACGATCGAGCCGATGCTGACGCTGGGCACGATCGACTACGACATCTGGCCCGACAAGTGGACCGCCGTGACCAAGGACCGCAAGCGCACGGCCCAGTTCGAGCACACGCTCGTGGTGACCGACACGGGCAGCGAGATCCTCACCCTCGCCTAGGCACCACGCCGCTGACGGTGGTGCCCTCCCCCTGCGTGCCGGTGACCGACAGGCTGCCGCCCAGCTCGGTGAACGTGGCCCGCATCCGCGCGATGCCGCGGCCCGCCCTGAGCGTGGCGAAGCCCTCGCCGTGGTCCCGGATCGTCATCCGCAGGCCGCTCGCGCCCGAGGTCACCGCGACGGAGACGAGTCTCGCGCCGCTGTGGGTCTCGACGTTGCTGAGCGCCTCGCGCATGGCGGCCAGGACGCCCGCCGCGATGCGCGACGGCACGTCGGTCGAGGGCAGCGCCCAGGTCTCAACGGCGATGCCCGTGCGCTCCGACCACTCCGCCAAGTAGGTCTCCAGCGCCTCCGCCAGGCTTTGCCCCCCGCGCATGCGCGTCTCTTTCGACAACTCTTATCGCCTCTCTGAGCACATGGGCAGCCCATCGGCCCCCATGCCGATGTCCCATGCGCGTGCGCGCATTCCCCCTCCAGGCTTACGCACACAGCTCATGAGGTTATGCCCGTCTCCCCTGCGAGCAAGGCTACCCGGCGGTTCGGTTACGTGCGGGTGAGGATAGAAGGCCATGGCCGAACGGCTATGAGCCGCTGTCACCACGATTGAGCTTGGCGAGGTAGTCGTTGTAGGAGGCGAGTTCGGGGTCGCCCTTGCCGCTGCGATCGGCCCTGCGGTCGGCCCGGCGCGCCTGCCGCTCGTCGTCCTGGTACCACTGCAGGGCGATCGCCAGCAGCACCATCAGGGTCGGGATCTCGCCGAACCCCCACGCGATCGCGCCGCCGTTCTGCTGATCCTCCAGCAGCGGCCCGCCCCACGTACGGCCGAGCTGGTCGTACCAGCCGGAGGCCATCACGGTGCCGGTCATCATCAGCGCGATCCCGAAGAACGCGTGGAAGGGCATCGTGACGAAGAGCACCAGCAACTTGCCCACGTACGGCAGGCGGTGCGGAGCCGGGTCGACCCCGATGATCGTCCAGAAGAACAGCGAGCCGCTGAGCAGGAAGTGCAGGGTCATGAAGATGTGCCCGAGATGCTCCTCCATGGCCGACTCGAACAGCGGCGTGAAGTACAGCGCGTACGTCGAGGCGATGAAGATGGCCGTCGCGATGGCCGGATGGCCGACCACCTTGACGAACCCGCTGTGCAGGATCGTCGTCAGCCACTCACGCGGCCCCCGGTCGCCGCGCTTGGCGGCCGGCTTGAGCGCGCGCAGCGCCAGCGTGACGGGACCGCCGAGGACCAGCAGGATGGGCACGACCATGGACAGCGTCATGTGCTCGACCATGTGCACGTCGAACATGACCTTGGCGTAGCGGGCCACCCCGCTCTGGGTGGCCACGACCAGCAGCGCCACCCCGCTGAACCAGGCGGCGGTGCGGCCCCACGACCAGCGGTCGCCACGCCGCGTCAGCCTGATGACCCCGGCCGCGTAGAGGCCGGCCAGGGCGGCGGCGACCACCGCGAAGAACAGGTCGAGCCACCAGAGCGAGGCCAGGTTGCCGAGCGTGATCGGCGGCGGCATCGGGAACCCGAGCAGGTCGAAGGCCCGGTCGGCGGGCAGGCTGACCGGCGGCGGCGCGGTGCGCGAGAGCACGACGGCCAGGCCCATGGTGGCGGACATCAGCAGGAGCTCGCCGACAGCCAGCCGGGTGAACGCGCCGTGGCGGCCCGCGGCGAGCCCGCCCAGAGTGCGCTGCCGGTGCCACCAGCCCACGTAGCCGAGCAGGACGAACGCGATGATCTTCGCCACGATCAGCACGCCGTACGCCGACGTCCAGAGATCGGAGACGGCGGTCAGCCGGGCGAGCACGCTGAACACCCCGGACACGCCGACCCCGACGTAGCACCACAGGGCGAGCCTGGAGAACCTGGCCGCGGCGATCTCCAGCTGCGGCAGCTTCCGTACGGCGTGCAGCGCCACCACGGCGAGGCCGCCCACCCACAGCGACAGCGCGAGCAGGTGCAGCGACAGCCCCGAGGTGGCCAGGTCGTGGTTGGGCGAGGAGGAGGAGTGACCGGTGAGGGCCGGGGGCAGCAGTGTGGCCAGCGCGAGCACCAGCAGGCCGGCCGCGGCCCCGGCGGTGATGGCGCCCCGCGAGAACAGCGCGATGGCCACCCCGAACAGCACCACGAGCGTGAGCGAGATGCCCTGGCTGTACTGGGTGGCGAAGCCGGTCAGGTAGTTGGACTCGAAGACCTCGGTGACCGGGCGGGCGAAGAAGTCGGCCGCCCCGAACACGATCGCGGCGAACGCGGCGGCGGCCCAGGACATCGCGCTCCAGGAGGCGGCCTTGACGTAGCCGAGCGCGGTCTTGCCGAGCAGGCCCTTGTCGTTGGGCAGCAGCATGGCCGCGGCCAGCAGCAGGCCGATGGTGACCACGCCCGCCGCGTCCATCCACAGCTTGGAGACCGGCAGCCCCCAGCGGGTGATCGGGCCGGCGTCGGGCAGGCCGGGGATGATCCGGGGGAACGCCGCGCCGCCGGCGACCATGGCGATCACCAGGGCGACGAGCGCCGCCCCCACCGCCGCGAGCGCTAGGCGCGCGGCCCTGGTCATGGCTTCTTCTTGTCCGCGGGCGGCTTCTTCCGCGCGCTGAACAGGAAGCCGATGCCGACGCCGACGAGCGCGCCGACCACGATGAGCAGCCACACGGGGAAGGACGCCGAGGTCGTGGTCTCCGCGGCCACCGCCCGGTCGGCCGGCGCCTGCGACGCCGCCTGGGAAGGCGCTGAGGAAGCCGGCTCCTGGGTGACGGGCGCCTGCGACTCCGCGCTCGGGGAAGGCGACGGCGACGGCGCCCCCTTGACCGTGAACGGGATCTCCCCCTCGATCGGGTGACCGTCGGAGGAGACGACGCGGTAGGCGATCGTGTATTTCCCGTTGGGCAGCGTGCCCTTCAGCTCCTGCGTCACCACCTTGCCACCGGCGTCGGGATCGCCGCTCTGGTAAGCGGTGCCGCCGGGGCCGCGCACGATCACGACCGGTATGCGGACGGGGGAGGTGAACTCGAGCCTGACCTTGTCGAGGGACTCGACCGTGGCGTCCTTGGCCGGGTCGCTGCTCTTCAGAGCGTCGTGGGCCAGAGCCGGTCCTGCGGTGCCCAGCAGGACCAGGGCGGCGAGAAGCGCGGTAAGAGCCGCGAACGGGGATCTCTTCATGACACCCCCAAGGCTACCGACGTCGCCGCCCGGTCCCGACCTCGCTACAGGCCCGCGCAGGCCAGAGCTCGTTGGTAGGCCTCCACGGCGCCGTCGGCGTCGCCGAGCTGCTCCATGGTCTCGGCGGCGGCGTACCAGATCCCGGCGCCCTTGCGGCTGTCGGGCAGCGGCCTGATCCACTGGCGAACGGCGTCGAGCTCGTGCTCCGCCTCGCCGAACCGGCCGAGGCCGCCGTAGGTGCGGCTGAGGACGAGGCGCAGCTCGGCGTCAAGGGTCCTGGCGGTCTCGGGCAGCAGCTCCGTGCCGGATCGCGCGTACCTGATGGCCTGCTCGTAGTTGCCGTCCAGGATCTCGGCGCGGGCCAGCTCCACCAGGCAGCTGGCGCGGTCGGCCGTGCTGGCGGAGGACTGGGCCAGCTCCTGGTCCGCCTTGATGAGCAGTTGGCGGGCCTCCTTGGCCGCCGACGGCCTGGCCCTGAGCATCAGCGCCGCGTACGCCTGGCGCATCCTGGCGAGATTGCGCGGGTGGCCGGTCTCGGACTGGACGGCCAGAGCGCGCTCGGCGAAGCCGAGAGCCTCCTCGCCGTGCCCGGTGGTCTCGGCCACGATGGCGGCGTTCCAGCACGCGGCGACCATCGACCTCGGCGTACCGAGCAGGTCGGCCGCGTTCAGCAGCTCGGCGGCGAACTGGCGGGCGCGCAGCAGGTCGCCGCGTCCCACATAGGCACCGAGCAGAGAGGCGCCCAGCTCGATGATCAGATCGGACCAGGCCGGCCGGGTCGGCCCGCTGAGGATGCTCTCCCCGATCTCGACGGCCTCGGTCAGTCTGTCGCTCCTCTTATAGACACGGCACAGCGCGATGGACACCTCGATGCGGCGGTCGGGCGAGATGTCCTCGGCGTTCAGCCGGTCGAGGAGGGCGATGGCCCCGGCGTGGTCGCCGCAGGCCTCGGTGGCCAGGGCAAGTCCGAATTCGGTGTCTTGACGGAGAGACGTGAGACCTGTCAGGTTATTGTTCGCCATGAGCTCGGCGAAGCGTGTACGCGCCTCGGAGACCTCACCGTTCTCCAGGGCCAGCCGGGCGTAGCCGAGAGCGAGCTCGATGTCCTCCATCTGTTCGGCGGTCACACCATTGACCAGGTAGGAGAGCGAGCAGTCCAGCTTCTGGGCCAGCAGCTCAAGAACGGCGGGAGTCGGGGTACGCTTGCCACTCTCGATCAAGGAGACGTAACTGTCCGATAGCTCTGGGTGCGCGAGCTGCGCCTGTGACAGGCCACGCTGTCGCCGAACTGTCTTAATACGGAGTCCGACCAGGTCCGATGTGGTCACAGTTGCCGCTCCTTGCGATGATGACAAACGCACAACACATATTGGCGAGGGAGCCTTAGATGCGCACGCGTCTTATCCTGTCAGCACTTGCTGCCCTGATTGCTACCGTTCTGGTCGCAACCACCAATGCTACGACCGCAGACGCCCAATCGTCTCCCTACACCACCTTCGATGTCATCGATTGTTGCTAGGTTGTCGCCGACCACCTGATCGCAGCACATCGTCACCGCACCGCCGCGTCTGGCGCCGCTGCCGCCCGTCGTGATCGCCACCTCCGCAGCGCCCCGAACTCTCCCGCCCGAGTGCGCCACCCCCCACCCGGGGCGTCCGGCCGTCAGCCCGCCCTGAGCGCCAGAAAGAAGTCGACGCGATCTGTCATCGTCGACAGGTCACGGCCCGTCAGCTCCTCCACCCGTCTGATCCGGTAACGGACCGTGTTGACGTGCACGTGCATCCGTTCGGCGCACGCGTTCCACGAGCCCGCGCAGTCGAGGAACGTGCTGAGCGTCCGCACCAGCTCGGACTGGTGCCGCCCGTCGTAGTCGAGCAGAGGCGCGAGCAGCCGGTCGGCGAACGAGCGCCGCACATCGCCAGGGGTCGTGGCCAGCAGCAGGGCGTGGGTGTAGATCTCGTCGCTGGTCACCACGCCGCCACCCCGCGCCTCCGCCAGCCGCCTGGCGTGCCCGGCCTCCCCCGTCCCGCCCTTCACGGCCGCCGCACCGGTGAGCGCACCGCTCAGTCCGACGCAGACCCGCGTGCCGGGCAGCGCGGAGAGCACCTCCACCCCGGCTCGCAATCGCTCGGCCACCCCGCTCACCGTCGAGCCCCGCAACGGCACCAGCGCCACCGCGCCGTCCGGCCGCACCGCCGCGACGACCTCGCGGCCCAGCAGCTCCTCCACCACCTGCCCGCCCAGCTCCGCCGCGTCCGTCCCGCCCGCCGGGTCCGGCCCGCCCGTCCTGCCCGCCGGGTCCGGCTCTCCCGGCCTGCCCGCCGGCAGGACGGTGACGTTCACGATCGCGTACGGCTCGGCGGCGTCGAGCCCGCAGGTGCGGAGCCCGGCGTCCAGCTCGGCCTGCCCCGCCTCGGCCAGCGCGGCCGTGACGAGCTGCGCGGCCAGCCGCCGTTCGACGCGGCGGCCCTCCTCCATCCTGCTGCGCTCGACCGCGACGCAGTCCGCCAGCTCGTAGCCGAGGTCGGGCCGGTCCAGCAGGTCGCCGTCGCAGGCCAGCACCCAGCCCGCGGCCCGGTGGCCGCGCCCGACGCCGAAGATCGTGTGCTCGCCGACGAGACAGGGCAGCCGGGACGCCGTCAGGTACGCGCGGGCCGGACGTACCGGATCCTCGATGGCACCCACGATCACCTGGCCGGAGGCGGAGACGACGGAGCCCGTGACGCCGAGCTCGGCCGCGGTCAGCGCGAACAGCTCCGGCAGCGCGGCGCCCTCGGCGACGGCGGCGAGCAGGCGGCGGTGGCGGCCGAGCGCGTCGCGCACGTCGCCGGACAGGCGGGGCACGACGAGCTCGGCGACCGTACGGAACGAGGTCTCGGTGGGCACCTCGATGAGCGTCAGCCCGGCCGCCGCGCACGCCGCCACGACGTCAGCGGGGACGTGGCCGAGCCACGCCTGACCGGCCCCGAGCGCGGCGACCCCGGCTTCGACCAGCGCGGCGACGAAGCGGGCCGAGTCATCCGGCGAGGTGCGCCACATCATCCCCGTCAGCACCAGCTCGCCGCCGGACAGGTAGCGCCCCGGCTCGGGCAGGTCGGTGATGTGCACGCCGGTGAACTCCGTGGCCGGGTCGCCGGTCAGGAGCCTGAGGCGCAGCTCGCCGATGGCCAGCAGGTCACTGATGCGCACTTGGAGGAATATACAAGTCGATCGGGCAAGCTCTGACCTCGATTTAACGTCACACGCATAGGACCGCCCGCACGCCGGTGCTCTACTCGGAGGATGACCGAAACGGCGACCGGGACGCGTCTTGGATCCATGGGTGTGGGCGAGAGCGCGCGACGGCCAGACGCGACGCTGAAGGTGACGGGCGAGTTCGCGTACGCCTCCGACCTGTGGCTCGACGGCATGGTGTGGGGCGCGACGCTGCGCAGCCCGCATGCCTCGGCGTGGATCCGTTCGATCGACATCGGGCCGGCGCTGGCGATCCCCGGGGTGTTCACGGTGCTGACGCACGAGGACGTGCCCGGCGAGAAGTTCTACGGCCTGGAGCTGAAGGACCAGCCCGTGCTCGCCATCGACCAGGTCCGCTACGTGGGCGAGCCGGTCGCGCTGGTGGGCGCCGACCATCCGGAGACCGCGCGCAGGGCCGCCGCGGCGATCGTGGTCGAGTACGAGCCCCGCCCCGCCGTGACGGATCCCCGCGAGTCCCGGGATTTCGTCCGGCGCCAGCCGGTGCGGGTGGGCGACACCTTCGAGGCGGACGTCGTGGTGACGGCCGAGTACGAGGTCGGCATGCAGGACCAGGCGTTCCTCGGTCCCGAGTCCGGCCTGGCCGTGCCCGCCGAGGACGGCGGCGTGGACCTGTACATCGCCACCCAGTGGCTGCACGTGGACCGCGACCAGCTCGCCCCCTGCCTGGGCCTGCCGCCGGAGAAGGTACGGCTGACGCTGTCGGGCGTCGGCGGCGCGTTCGGCGCCCGCGAGGACCTGTCGATGCAGGCCCACGCCTGCATGCTGGCGCTCCGGCTGAACCGCCCCGTGAAGATCGTCTACAGCCGGGAGGAGTCGTTCTACGGCCACGTACACCGCCACCCCGCCTGGATGCGCTACGAGCACGGCGCCACCCGCGACGGCAAGCTCGTCTACGTCAAGGCCGACATCCTGCTCGACGGCGGCGCGTACTGCTCCTCCTCCCCCGCCGTGGTCGGCAACGCCGCCTCGCTCGGCGCCGGTCCGTACGAGGTGCCGAACGTCCGCATCGACGCCACCGGCGTCTACACCAACAACCCGCCGTGCGGGGCGATGCGCGGGTTCGGCGCGGTGCAGGCGTGCTACGCGTACGAGTCGCAGATGGACCTCCTGGCCGAGGCGTGCGGCCTGTCGCCCATCGAGATCCGGGTACGCAACGCGGTCTCGCAAGGCTCGTCGCTGGTCACCGGCCAGATCATCGACTCGCCCGCACCGCTGGCCGGCATGCTCCGCGAGCTCGCCGCGATGCCCCTCCCGCCTTCCCTGGGGACCGATCTGCGCGCGCTGCCGGGCGGCGTCTCGCAGACCACCCACGGCGAGTCCGTACGACGCGGCGTCGGGTACGGCGTCGGCATCAAGAACATCTGCTTCTCCGAAGGCTTCGACGACTACTCCACGGCCAGGGTCCGGGCCGAGCTGATCGGCGGCGAACCGCACGTCACCGTGCACACCGCGGCGGCCGAGGTGGGCCAGGGCCTGGTGACGATCCAGGCCCAGATCGCCAGGACCGAGCTGGGCGTCGAGGACGTGACCGTGGCCACGGCCGACACGACGGTGGGCTCGGCGGGCTCGTCCTCGGCCTCGCGGCAGTCGTACGTCACCGGCGGGGCGGTGAAGGCCGCCTGCGAGGCGGTCCGGGCCCGCTTCGAGGGGCTGCCGGCCAGGGAGGCGCTGGAGAAGTACGGGCCGATCGAGGAGACGCGGGAGTATCGGCACCGGCCCACGTTCCCGATGGACCCCGAGACCGGGCAGGGCGACTCGCACACCCAGCTCGCCCTGTGCGTGCACCGAGCCGTGGTGGACGTGGACGTCGAGCTGGGCCTGGTCAAGGTGGTCGAGCTGGCGGCCGTACAGGATGTGGGGCGGATCCTGAACCCGCAGGCGCTGGAGGGCCAGATCCACGGCGGCTCGGCGCAGGGGCTCGGGCTGGCGCTGATGGAGGAGATCCAGCTGCGTGACGGGCGGCTGCTGAACCCGTCGTTCACCGACTACCTGATCCCCACCATCCTCGACATGCCGCCGATGGCGCTGAAAATCCTCGAAAATCCCGACCCCGCCGCCCCGTACGGCCTGCGTGGCGCAGGTGAGCCGCCGACGCTCTCGTCCACGCCCGCCATCGCGGCGGCGGTGCGGGCGGCGACCGGGCGGCGGTTGACGCGCGTTCCCATCAGACCGGAAGATATCGCCCTGTTCGATAAGGGGATTGACTTCGGGGAGGAATCCGAATGACCAGCGCACGTGACGCGGCCAAGGCGGAGTTCGAGCGGTTCGACACCGACGGCGACGGCCTGCTGTCGACCAGCGAGATCAGGCAGGTCAACGCGGCCCTCGGCGGGCACGGCGTCGACGACGGTGAGATCAGCGCGTTCATCGACGCCGCCGACAAGGACGGCGACGGCCGGATCGGCCTGGAGGAGTTCATCGCCCTGGTGGGCGGCGGCAAGCACGAAGCATGACGTACCGGCGGCCCGAGGCGTGATCACGTTCCGGGCCGGGTAGGGCATCCGGCACTCCCCCTTGATCGCGAGGGGGGATGGCCGTGCTCGACAGGTTCTTCGAGCTCTCCGGCCGGTCGACGACGGTCGGGCGCGAGGTGCGCGGCGGCGTCACCACGTTCATGGCGATGGCCTACATCATCCTGCTCAACCCGATCATCCTGGCCGGAGCCCGTGACATCACCGGCGCCCGGCTCTCCATCGTTCAGCTCACCACCTCGACCGCGCTGGCGGCGGCCGTCTCGACGCTGCTCATGGCGTTCATCGGCAACGCGCCGTTCGGGCTGGCGGCCGGGCTCGGCCTGAACGCGGTGGTCGCCTACCAGGCCGCGCCGTTCATGACCTGGGCCCAGGCGATGGGCCTGGTCGTCCTCGAAGGTCTCGCGATCATCATCCTGGCCGTGACCGGTCTGCGCACCCTGATCATGAACGCGATCCCGCTGGCGCTCAAACACGCGATCAGCGTGGGGATCGGGCTGTTCATCGCGCTGATCGGGCTGGTCGACGCGGGTTTCGTGGCACCGGGCTCCGGCACTCCCGTGCAGCTCGGCGCGACCGGGCACCTGTCGGGCTGGCCGGTCACGGTGTTCTGCTTCGGACTGCTCCTGATGATCGTCCTGTACGTACGCAGGACCCCGGCGGCCATCCTCATCAGCATCGCGGTGACCGCCGTGCTGGCCGTCGTGGTGAACTCGCTGGCCACCATAGACCCCAAGACGTGGGGCGTGGTGGTGCCCCGGATGCCGGCGTCACTGGTCGCCGCGCCCGACTTCGGGCTGGTGGGGCGGTTCGACGTGTTCGGGGGGTTCGTGAGCGCGGGGGCGCTGACGGCGAGCGTGGTGCTGTTCACGCTGGTGCTGTCCGGGTTCTTCGACGCGATGGGCACGATCATCGGCGTCAGCGACGAGGCCGGGCTGGTGGACGAGCAGGGGCGGGTGCCGAGGCTGGGCGCGATCCTGACCGTGGACGGCGTGGCCGGCATGGTCGGCGGGACGGTCAGCGCGTCGGCGAACACCGTCTTCGTGGAGTCGGCCGCCGGCGTGGGCGAGGGGGCGCGGACCGGGCTGGCCAGCGTGGTGACCGGGGCGCTGCTGGGTCTGGCCCTGCTGTTCACGCCACTGGCCGGGATGGTGCCCGCGGCCGCGGCGGCGCCCGCGCTGGTGCTGGTCGGGGCGCTGATGATGACGCAGAGCAGGAACGTGCCCTGGGGCGATCCGGAGCTGGCCGTACCCGCGTTCCTGACGATCGCGCTGATGCCGTTCACGTACTCGATCACGAACGGGGTCGGGGCCGGGGTGATCTCCTACACGCTGCTGAAGGCGGCTCGGGGGAAGTTCCACGAGATCCCGTGGCTGCTGTGGGTGGTTTCGCTGATCTTCGTGGCCTATTTCGGGATCACCGCGCTGGAGGAGTTGTTCGCCTAGCGGATGTCGGCGGTGTTGCAGGCCACGCCGTTCTTGTCGATGTCGGGGTACCAGATGTACTCGGGGTGGCGGCCCTTGGTGTACGGGCCGTAGCCGGCGGCGGCGGCCTCTTTGCAGCTGGCGTAGTGCGGGTCCAGTTTCTGGGTGCCGCGGGCGGGAGAGGTGGCGCGGCCGTCCGTGGCAGAGGTGGTCGTGGTCGGAGCTCCCGCGTTGGGCAGGCCCGTATTGGTGGTGCCCGGACTCGTCGCGCCCGTGGTCGGCGCCCCCGTGGCGGCCGGGTTCGAGGTCGGCGCTCCACCCGTCGGCGCTCCACCCGTCGGCGCCCCGCCCGTCGGCGCTCCACCCGTCGGCGCCCCGCCCGTTGGCGCCCCGCCCGTCGGCACCCCGTTCGTTGGCGTTCCGGCGGGCGGTGTCCCGCCGGCCGGTGCTCCGGCGGTCGGTGAGGCGCTGAGCAGGCTGGCGGCCAGCGCCTCGGCCTCCTCCTTGCTGAAGCCCGCGATGCTCAGGCTGTCACCGTCCATGGGCTGCGTAACGATCGGCGCCGCCAGGACGGTCTTGGGCACCAGGACGACCGCCACCTGCCGCTGGTCGGTCACCAGCTCGTCGATGAGGTCCGACACCTTCTGCTTGAACGCGGGCGCGATCGCGATGCGCACCGAGTAGGTGCCGTCCTTCTCGCGTACGGCCTCGATCCGCTGCACGGCGTTGACCGTGACCCCGTCCTCCAGCAGGTAACAGGTGGTCTGCTCCTTGTCGAGCACGGCCGTGTCACCCGGGCACGGCGCCGGCTTGGTCTCCCTGACCGGCGCGAAGTGGATCGGCGTCGCCAGCCGCTGCGGCGGCACGGCGCCCAGGAACGGCGAGTCGGGACTTCTGGTCATCAGGACGGCGACCGTCCCCAGCACGCCTGCGATGAGCACGAAAACGACCAGCGAGACGATCAACACGATGGTGGTCAATCTGCTGGCCTTGGGTTCTCCGGGCTCTCCGGGCTCCGCGGGTGGCGGCTCTTCCGGCTTCTCCATCGTTGGCGACCCCATCCTGACGTTCGGGCTGCGGGTGAGCCTATCGAGGAGAGGCGGAAGCGGGGTAATCAGCTGAATAATCCTCATCTTCCCGCAAAAAGCAGAGAAGATTGAAGTAAGCGTTACAGATTGTCGATGGATCCTCCCGGCCGTCCGGAAGAAGGTGAAATCATGAAGGTCGGCGTTCCCCGCGAAGTCAAGGACAACGAGTACCGCGTCGCACTCACGCCCGCGGGCGTCCACGAGCTGGTACGGCACGGCCACCAGGTCCACGTCGAGCACGAGGCGGGCCTCGGCTCCTCCATCCCCGACGCCGACTTCGAATCGGCCGGCGCCGTCATCCTCGCCCGGGCCGACGACGTCTGGGCCGGGTCCGACCTGGTGCTGAAGGTGAAGGAGCCGATCGCCGAGGAATACCACCGGATGCGCAAGGGCCAGATCCTGTTCACCTACCTGCACCTGGCCGCCTCCCGGGCCTGCACCCGGGCGATGCTCGACTCGGGTGTCACCGGAATCGCCTACGAGACCGTACAGACGCCGAACGGCGCGCTCCCGCTGCTCGCCCCCATGTCGGAGGTCGCGGGACGGCTCGCGCCGCAGGTCGGCGCGTACCATCTGATGCGCTCGCAGGGCGGCCGGGGTGTGCTGATGGGCGGCGTCTCAGGCGTGCGCGCGGCCCACGTCGTGGTGATCGGCGCCGGCGTGTCGGGCATGAACGCGGCGGCCATCGCGCTCGGCATGCAGGCCGAGGTGGTCCTCCTCGACCGGAACATCGACAAACTCCGCCAGGCCGACGTGATCTACCGGGGCCACTGCCAGACGGTCGCCTCCAACACCCTGGAGATCAACAGGGCCGTACGCGAGGCCGACCTGGTCATCGGCGCGGTCCTGATACCCGGCGCGAAGGCTCCCAAGCTGGTGACCAACCAACTGGTCCGCCGGATGAAGCCCGGCTCCGTACTGGTCGACATCTCGATCGACCAGGGCGGCTGCTTCGAGGACTCCCGCCCCACCACCCACGCGGAGCCGACGTACCAGGTGCACGACTCGATCTTCTACTGCGTGGCCAACATGCCGGGCGCGGTGCCGCACACCTCGACGTTCGCCCTGACCAACGTCACGCTGCCGTACGCACTGGCGATCGCCGACCAGGGGTGGGCCCGGGCCCTGCGCGAGGACCGCGCGCTCGCGCTGGGGTTGAGCACGCATGAGGGACGGCTGACCAGCAAGCCGGTGGCCGAGGCGCATGGGTTCGAGTGGACGGCATTGGACGACGTACTGAGTCGGGTCTGACGACTGTCCGACCGGGCGCGAACGTGCCGGCCGGGGAACGAAGCCCCGACCGGCGCGTCACGAACCACGTGTCAGCGGCCCTGACCAAGGTGCCGGGTGAAGAACCGCAGCGAGCTGTCGATCTCGAACCCGGGGATCTCCCCGTGCTTGCCGGGGTTGGCGTGCAGCGTCTTCTCAGCCGACCCCAGAGCGTCGAACAGCGCCAGGCCCTTGGCCCGCGGCACCAGGTCGTCGTCCCACTGGAGCAGGAACCGCACCGGAACCGTGACCCGAGCAGCGGTCTCGGCCAGCCCGTCCACACCGAGGAGCCCCAGCACCGCGGCGCGCACCCGTGGTTCGGCGGCGAGCAGCGGCACGCCGAGCCCGGAGCCCATCGACACACCCCAATAGCCGACCGGGCCGGGACCCACGTGGTCGAGCTCCTGGACCGCGGTGATGACCGCCTGCCAATCGGCGACGGCCTGGCCGGCGATGAGCTCGTGCAAGGTGGCGACCACCGCGGCGGCGTCCTCACCAGCACCGATCCGTCCCCGGTTCTCGGTCACGAACCGGACGAACTCCTCGTCCTTCGGCCGGTCACCGTGGTTGGGCGCGTCGATCGCGGCGACGGCGAACCCGCATTCGCCGACGAGCCGGCCCGCGCGAGCCGGGATGCCGAGGGCCTTCTTGTGCTGTCCGCCGCCGTGCCCCACCAGGATCAGGGGGCGGGGACCTGTGGCGTGTTCCGGTGTCCACAGCACACCGGGAATCTCACCGACGGTGAACAGCTCTTCGGTGACGCCATCCGAGGACGTCTGGGAAATGGGAGTGAAGCGCATAGCGTTTCAAAGCCTTTCGGGATGCCTTCCGCGGGCGCTCCCTAGCCCATGCGATGGAGGGAGCCCCGACCTGTCACAGCGTTGATCGGTCTCACCTCCTTCAGCTGGTTTATGGCGACAGCGAACGTACCACAGAGACCTCGCAACACGAACGTCGCTCCCAGCGAGAGGCCCGGGCCGCGCAGCGCAACGATGCGTGGTGAACCTCGGGCGCTCCCCGCCTTCACCATGAGCATTCTTTTGACTACTCTTGGTAATCGATCATTCAATCCAACGACGGAGAGTGACCGCATGACCAAGGCTTTCGTGACGACTCTGCTCGCACTGGGCGTAGTGGGGATCACCGGTCCCGCCCATGCTGACATCGACGTGAACTTCGGCGGAGGAGTGAACGCGGCGAACAACTGGAACTTCACCGCCGCGGCCGTCTGCCTGCAGGAGGTGGCGGTGGTTCCGGTCCTGGGAGACTGGGTGGGCGATCACGTGAACAACTGCTCCAACGGCAACGTCATCGATCACAGCCGGTAACGCCCGATCGTCGATCCCGGCTCGGCGGGCGGTGAAACGTTCAGCCAAGCCGGGCGGCCACCTCGTGGGCGCGGCGCAGGTCGTACGGTGCCGACAGGCGTTCGGCCGCCCGTACCGCCTGCGCGGCGGCCTTCGCCGCCGCCCGCCGCTCGCCCGCGGCGGCCAGGACGAGCGCGCGGGCCCAGCCGATGCGGGCGGCGGCTCCCGGATGGCGGGCCTGGTAGTCGGCGAGGTGCCGGTGAAGCCTCCGGGCCGTCGCGGGGTCCGGGGACGTGCGGCAGAGCAGCTCGGCCAGCCCCGACCAGCACTCCAGCATGCCGCGCTGGGCCTTCGGCAGGCGGGCGGCCAGATCCAACGCCCGGGCCAGCGCCTCCTGCGGATCGTCCGCGATCCGCAGCCCGTCTGATCGCGGGTCGTCCGCGATCCTTGGCTGCCTGTCTGATCGCGGGTGGTCCGCGTTCAGGCGGGCCGAGGCCGTGAGCAGGCGTAACTCCTGGATCACCGGCATGACCGCGCCGTCCCGCAGGCCGAGGCGCTGCTCGTGGGCGCGGCGGCGCTCGGTCGAGGCGCGGGCCGCCGCCAGCACCCCGGCGACCCGATCGGGGCTGGTCCCCTCGATCCGCAGCAGGGCCTCGGCCTGGCCCATCAGGCACCAGTGGCGGCCGATGTCGTCGCCGCCGACCCGGCTCGCCGCCTGTTCCGCCGTGGCGGCGTACAGGTTCGCGGCCTGCTCGAAGTCGCCCCGCCAGAGCGCCGCCTCCGCGAGCATGCCCGCGCAGTTCTCGGCCACCCGCGGGTCCAGCGTCCTGGCCCGGCACTCGGCGAACGACCCCCGGGCCGCCTCGAACTCCCCGGCCGAGAGCTGATCCAGGCCCCGGGCCAGGCGGGCGCGGCTCGCGGGCTCCGTGGGATGCGCGATGCCGGTCAGGGCCCGGTCGGCGAGCGCGCCGTAGCGACCGGCCAGGCGGTGGCGGCCGGCGACGCGGGCGATGGTGGCGAAGTTCGCGTACGCCTCCGCGCGCAGGTCCGGGGCTGAGGTGCGGTCGGCGGCGTTGAGCTGGCGCAACGAGACCGCCAGCATCGTCGGCACGTCCTGCCGGTGGTAGGCCAGCCGCGCCAGGAACGTCAGCGCCTGCGCCACCTCGGCGCCCCGCTCGGACCGGGGCGACCGGGCAGGTCGAGCCGCTGCCCGCTCGCCGCCAGGACCCGCACCCCCAGGGCCGCACGCAGGACGCGCCGGCCGGACCCGATGGAGGACCTGGCGCGCGGCGGCCGTCAGGATGGCGGCGACCAGGCCGGGCCGGGAGGCCGGCAGCGGCCGGCCCACCGTGTCGAGCGCCGCCCTGACCAGCCGGTACGCCTCCCGCTCCCGGGCAAGCTGATGCTCGCTCACGCACGCCATCCGCAACCACCGCGCCCGCAGGCGGGGAGCCTCGGGCGTACGGGCGAGATGCCGCCGCACGACGACCCCCGACTCCTCGTACAACCGCAGCCGCAGGCACAACACCCAATAGTTGTCCAGGAACCCGGGCTCCCCGGACACCGCCCAGGCCAGCCGGATGTTGTCCATCTCCGCCCCCAGCACGCGGGTCACCTCCGCGTCCGAGGCATCCTGCAGGGCGGCGGCGTGCCGGTCGAGCAGGCGCGAGAAGTACGCGGCATGCCGCTCCCGCGCCGTCCGCCGCTCACCCGGCGACAACCGCGCGGCGGCGAGCTGCTGGATGAGCGGGTGGATGACGTACCGCCCGGCCGGGGTGAGCTCGATCATGCTCTGGTCGACCAGGCGGACCAGCACACGCGGCGTGGTCCTGGCCACCTCCAGCGCCGCGGGCAGCGTGCAGCCGCCGCCGAACACCGCCAGCGCCGCCAGCGCCTGCTGCCCGGCCGGGTCGAGGAGCCGCCAGGAGGTCTCGAACACCGTACGCATGCAGGCGTGCCGCGACCGGACCGCCGGTCCGGCGGCCGACAGCAGACCGGGGTCCACGCCGAGGCGGCGGCCCAGCTCGGCGGGCGGCACGGCCCGCAGCAGCCCGGCCGCCAGCTCGATGGCCAGCGGCAGACCATCTGTGGCGGCGCAGATCGCGGCCACGGCGGCGGCGTCCCGGTCGGCGTCGAACGCCGGTTGCGCCCGCGTCGCCCTGGCCGCGAACAGGGCCTCGGCCGCCGGTCCCGGCAGGCCCGCCACCTCGAACGTCACCTGACCTGCCAGGTCGAGCCGCCGCCTGCTCGTCGCCAGGACCCGCACGCCCGGTGCCGTACGCAGGACGCTCCCGATGACCGCGTCGAAGGCGGGCAGGTGCTCGAGGTTGTCCAGCACCAGGAGCACCTCCTGCCGGGCCAGCGCCGCCAGGAGCAGGTCCAGGGCGGGGCGCTGCGGCGTGAGGTCCACGCCGAGGCGGCGGGCGAGCGTGGTGACGGCCGCCTCCGGGCGTACCCCGGCGAAGGAGACGAAACAGGCCGAGCCCGAGGCGGCGGCGATGGCCAGGCGGGTCTTGCCGACGCCGCCCGGGCCCAGCAGGGTGACCAGGCGTTCGGCGGCCAACAGCGTACGCAGCCGCCCCAGCTCCGCCTCCCGGCCGAACAGCTCCGTGCCGGGCACCGGCGGAGCCGCGCGCCGGACGGCCGGCCGCTGGGTGAGCAGGCGCCTCCTAGCCGCCGCGGTCTCCGACGCGGGCTCGACACCCAGGTCGTCGGCCAGCCGCCGCCGCAGGTCGTCGTAGCAGGCCAGGGCCGCCGCCCGGTTGCCCGCCGCGGCCAGGGCCGCCATCAGCAGCCGGTGCGCCTCCTCGTCGTACGGGTCCAGCCCGGCCACCAGGCGCGCCAGCCGTACGAGATCGGCCGGTGGCGCGGAGCCGGAGCGCAGCAGCAGCTCGCGCAGCCGCAGCCGGACCCGCCCGCGCTCCGACTCCAGCCATCCGCCGAAGGCCGGGGCGTCACAGAACCACACCCCGTCCATGAAGTCGCCCCGCCACAACCGCAGCGCCTCTGCCACGGTCGCCGTCTCGACCAAGCGTCCATGGTCCACGTAGCAGCCGCCGGGGCGGAACCGTACGTGGTCGCGGGTGATGTCCAGCCACCCGCCCACCTCCTTGCGCAGCTCCGACAGCGCCAGGCGCAGACTGCCGCGGGCGTTGGCGTCCGGCCGCTCACCCCACAGCAGCGCGGCCAGCTCGGAGCGCGAGCGCGGGCCCGGCGTGGTGGCGAGGTAACAGAGCAGGGCGCGGGTCTTGGCGGAGCGGATGCCCACCGGCCGCCCTCCGACGGCCAGCTCAGGCGGACCGAGCAGCAGCAGGGTCAGCGAGTCTCCCATAGCCACAGCACGGTAGGCGCGTCCCCGCCGCGCGACTGTGAAAAAGGGCGCGCACGGAACGTGCTCTACGCCGCTGACCAGCCACTGACCAGCGCTCTAACGATGCGCTCACGCTGCCTGCCCCACTCTGATGCCGCGTTTCGCGAGAGACGCAATCCTCACCAAATCTCACCAAATCTCACCAAAGGAGAAGCAGCATGCGCTCCCAGAAGCTGATCCCCGCGCTCGCCCTGGCGGCGGGACTGGCCGTCCCTGCAGTGCTGGCCACGGCCCCGCCCGCCGGCGCGACCGCCAGGGCCACGAACTGCTCGGTCGAGTTCTACGACCTCGACGCGTCCGCCGTGGACGAGGTCGACGGCAAGGACGAGCTCAGGCTCGAGGTCGGATCGAGGCTCTTCCCCAACTCCTGGGTCAACATGCGGGCCGGCGACGACGCCGACCCGGTGGACTTCGACTACGCGAGCGTCAACCTCAGCAGCAGCTCGTCGCTGGCCTTCAACCTGCGCGAGGTCCAGCCGCCGATCGTGAAAGCCGGCTACAACCTCGGCACGATCATCGTGTACGGCTCCGACTGCTCCGGGCTCTCCACCGGCCAGAGCCTCATCGTCGGGGGCATCGTCTCCGGCACCCATGACAGCTACTACGAATACAACCTCAGGTTCAGGATGACCGGGCTGTAGCCCCGCCCGAACGTGAAGGCTCCGCCGTGGTCCCGAGGCGGGGCCTTCACCTTCTCCGCAAGCCCGGTGGTCCCGGTGACGGCCGCTGTGACGACGGTGGCGAAGTTCCGCATGCCGAGCGCGTTCGGGCCCGGAAGGGTGCGGCGCAAAGGCGACGGCGTGAGCGGGCGCTTGTGAGCGGAGCACAAAAGCCTTTATGGCAATGATGAGCGCCTGATCGCCACAGGGGCAGTCAGATCAGGTCGTCGAATTCGCCGTCCTTGACGCCGCCAAGAAATGCCTTGAGCTCAATTTCAGTGAACGCCAGGACGGGGCCGTTGGGGTTCTCGCTGTCGCGGATGAGCACCAGAGGTCCCCGGTTCGCCTTGTGGAGGGCGTCGGCCGGCGCGGCGTCGGCAATGGCGACTTCCACACACCCATTGCCCCCGTCACTGCGCTGACTCTTCCGCCAGGTGAGGGTGGCGGGGTCGATCGGGTTGCTGTGCATGTCTCGCGGGTCCTCTTTCCATCTGTAGACGGCCGGCCGCCTGAGAGATCAACTCCGCCGACTGATCAGGACTTACGGCGATTGCGCGAAGTTGATCAAAGGCGAGACTGTCTCGATCAACCTCACTGTCGTTCTCGATCCACAGGCTACTCGTCAGTATCTCGATGTAGACCACGGTGAGCTCTGTGGGCGGGCTTTGGCTGGTAGATGAGCTGTCGACGAAGTGGGGCATTCGCCGCACGGGTAACGAGAGTTCAGCGGTATGGCGCTTGTGGACACATCCGAAAAGCAGAGTGGTCTTTAAGCGGTTCGCCAGGCGTCGGTGACGCAGGACTCCTCGAAGTCTTTATCTGTCCAAGATCTGCGTCAACCGGCACGGTGAAGGCGACCAGGGGAAGCTCCGCACTGAAGGATTCCCCGCCCTAGCCGAACGGCGCCAACTGCTCGTGCACGGCCTGCGCGCTTCGCCCGAGCGGTCCATCGGGCACTGGCAGGACCCGGACCGTGCAGTTGCCCGACGCTTCCACCCGCCCACAGGCCCAGTGAAGACCGTCGTCGTCGGTGGTGAAACCCACCACGTCCTGCAGGAATGGGACGTTCGCCACACGGGCGGTATCCCGGCTCAAGCGCGTGGCCCAGAGCCCTTCGGTGTCGTAGGGAAGCCAGTCTTCCCGAGGTGCGAACTGGAACCACACCTTGATCAGGTCCGGCTCCGCGGGGAGGCCTTCGGAGGGGGTTGCAAGGACCATGCCCACATGATCGCGCAGTCTGTCGAGTGCCCGTCCCAAGTCGGTCCAGACGCGCACGCGAGGGCGTCGATCCCGCGTCCGCGAACCGGGCGCGCCCGGCGGAGTGAGTGCGCTCTTGACTGCCGACTATTCTCCCATCACCATCGCGGTTAGCCATCAATTCTCGAATATCCAGGCAGGAGCCGAGCATGAAACTCCGATTCCTCGGCAGCACGTCCGACGACGGCCAGTGCCCCACCTTGTACGAGACCGACCGCGGCACCTACGTCGTCCAGGGAGATACGGTGACCGACCCCGAAGCCCTCGCCGAGCTGCGTAACGTGCTCCCTGGCGAGAGTTTCGTGGAGATCCCCAAAGAGCTCCTCCGCTTCGCCGAAGGATCCTGAGTGCCCCTTCTCGCTCCGGCCGACTTCGACGCGCTCTGGAACACCTTTCAACACACCGCGTTCAAGTTCGAGGTACGCGATCGGTACGACGTGCCTTCCGAACACGAGTCGCTCCGGAGATTCCTCGCCGGGCAGCCCGACCCGGAACGCGCGACCAGGCCATGGCTTGACCGCATGAAAGCGGCCACCGGACAGGGCAAGCGTGTGGAGCGAGTACGCGTTCTCACCGAGCCGCACGGCGACTACGCGCGCTGGCTGCTCGCCGGCACACCGCTCAGCACCGCTGCGGGCGAGGACATCCGGTACCTGTCTCGCGAGCACGCGACCGACCTCGAATTGCCTGAACACGACTTCGCGCTGTTCGACTCCGCACGACTCGTCTTGCTCAACTTCGACGCCGACGACCGGCCCCTCAGGCACGAACTCACGACCGATCCAGAGATCGTCCTGCGCCACTGCCAGTGGCGCGATGCCGCCTGGCACTACGCCGAGCCGTACGAGCAGTACGCAGAGCGGTAGAAACTATCCCTCGTGGCGCGACTACAAGAGGCACGTGAGGCTCTCGGCCAACGACTCCGAGAGGTGCGACAGGGTGCCGGGTTCACGGGCACGGCTCTCGCGGGGCTTCTCGACTGGCCGCAATCCAAGGTCAGCAAGATCGAGACGGGCAGACAGACGCCAACCAGGAACGACATCGCAGTATGGGCGCACGTCTGCGGCGACGAGGCGGCGGCTGGACCACTCATCGCCCGGCTGGAAGTCTTGGAGACCATGTACGCCGAGTGGCGGCAGCGGCTCGGCGCCGGCACGTCGGAACGGCAGCGCGCGAGCATCGCGCTGGAGGCCGGCGCCACCCGCATCAGGGCTCTGGAGACCACGGTGGTCCCAGGTCTGCTGCAGACCCCCGACTATGCGCGCTATCGACTCGCCCAATCGGTGAAACGCCATAACCTGCCCGACGATGTCGACGAGGGTGTCCGGGTTCGCATGCAGCGCCAAGAAGTTCTGTACAGGCCGGGGAAGCGCCTGCATTTCGTGCTCACGGAGGCGGTGTTGAGGTATCGGCTTTGCCCGCCGGATGTCATGGCGGGCCAACTCGACCGTCTCGTGGCGATGTGCTCGATGAGCACCATTCGCGTGGGCATCCTGGGCTTCGACGCAGAACTCGGCGAGTCGCCCAAGCACGGCTTCTGGATCTTTGACGAGGAACGGGTGCTGGTGGAGACCATCGGCGCCGAGCTCACGCTGACCCAACCTCAAGAAATCGCCCTTTACGGGCGGGTCTTCGACCGGCTGGCGGCCGACGCCAGTTACGGAGCCGAGGCGCGCCGACTCATCACCACGGCGATGGAGTCCCTCCCGTGAATGCTTGCCATTCTCGCGGGTGACGCTCCTGCCAGAGGATTCGAATATTCGAGAATAGTCGTTGTGAGCTCTCTGGAGCGGCCTTAACGTCCAGGCCATGGACAGCTACAAGTCCGCATTCCCTGCGCGAACGCCCTACGTCACCGCTTTCAGCGGGGAGAGCGTCGCGGTCAACCTCACCTTCATCCGGGATACGTGGTCGCTGAGTGGGTGGCGGCTGTCCTACACCGACCCCGTGGCGAGCGACTGGGACATGGGTGTGCTGTGGGCCCGGCAGAAAACACTCCGCCGTGGAAGTGTCCGATACGACGAGATGCACACCCTGCGGCAGCGCGAATGCATGCTCGGCAGGCTCTGCCAGGTTTGCCGGGGCCCGGCGCCAGACTCCGGCACAGGGCGCCTCGCCTGGGTCTTCCACGCCGAGCCGCCCGCCCCCTCCGGACGCCTTAGCAAACCGCCTATTTGTTTGGGTTGCCTGCCAGAAGCGATAAACGCATGCCCGCACCTGCGCCGTGAGGCCCACGTCTACACCTCGGGCGACTATTACGTCTGGGGTGTGAAAGGCGTCATCGTCTCCCCGTTGGGATGTGAGACGGTCCTGCGGGACATTCCGCATGACGACCTGCACGCGCTGGAGTCCACGCTTGCCAGGGCTCTGGTCGTGCACGTGTCGGATCTGCGCCGCGAACCAGCCCCCAGACAGCCCCACCGCCGCATGTCTCGTCCGAAGCATGCGGATGCGGGTGTCGGGCGAGACAAATCCCTTATGTCGTCAGCACGCCTGCGCTGGCCCCGGCGTCAGTCCTAGATAGCGCGCAGTGCCTGCCGGGCCGCCGCGAGAGCCTCCTCCTCAGAGGCCCCTGCCTGCCGGGCCGCCTTCGCAAACTCCTCGGCCGCCGCCGCGAGGCGGAGCCCGAGCTGATCAGCCGTGCCGGAGATGACGGCCGTACGGCCGCGCCGTAGCTCGACCAGACCCTCGTCTCGCAGCTGTTGATAGCCCCGCAAGACGGTGTGCAGGTTGATGCCGAGGGCGGCCGCCACGTTGCGCGCCGAGGGCAGCCGGTCTCCGGGCTCCGCCGCGCCACTGGCCAGCGCCGCGCGTACGGAACCCGCCACCTGATCTGCCAGCGGCTGGTCCGATTGGAAGTCCACCGTGACCAGCATTACGCCGCCTCCCCGCGTCGTTGCCGATTGAGCCAGCCGTTGACCAGCGCGGCCGCCACGCCTGCCTCCTGCGTGGAGTAGACGAACGAGCGGTCGTCGGCGAGTGAGAGCACCAGCACCGGTCCTCTCCCGGTGACGGCCCCCCAGCCCCACCCTCCATCAGCCAGCTTGTAGCTGCCCTCGGGAGCCTTGGGCCTGGCCTCGGCGAAACGTATCCGCGCCCATGGGATCGTCCGGCGCAGCTGCAGCCAGGGCAGCGTCATCGTGACACCGGAGTCATCGATCTGCAGGCGGGTACGCGCCTGCGCCGTCTCCACCACCGCCCACAACGCCAGCAGGACCACGCCGAGCCACCCGGTGTACGCCTGAACCGCCACCCACACGGCCGCCGCCGCCAGCAGAGCGCCGATCAGCAGCCTGCGTACCGACCAGGCAGAAGTCACGAACATCACCCGCTGCCACGGCCCGAGCGCCATGGCGTTCACATACGGAGGTGGGGCGCTCTCCGCCTCGGGGGGCGACGGCAACGGCCCCGCCACCAGCCATCCCAGCGCAAACGCCCCCAAGGTCCCCGCAGTCTCCACCACCATGGGCCAGCCGGGCCGGGCCGCGCCCCCAAGGACGTCGACCAAGCCTAGCCACCACATCACGCAGGCCACCGGAATGGTGAGACCGACGACGAAGCTGACCGCCACCAGGACACGCTGAGCCACGGGCACGCGCCAGTAACTCAGGAACGAGACGACGATCAACGCCTCCATCCACACCATCATGCCGAAGACCGGCTGCGCGGACCAACTCTGCCAAGTGAACCCGATCCTGGTGTCGAAGCTCCAGCGGTTGACGGTGACATGATCGGGCAGGCGCTCGCCGAGCAGGCCGACGAGGAGCATGGGTACGACGAGCATCAGCAGCGGACCGAGGGCCGTCAGGACCAGGCGGCGGGGCCGTCTCTGCGGGGCGAAGTCCGTGGACCGGGACACGAACACCTCCAAGAGTGTTTGATTTAGACTATAACACTATGAACAGTTCGGAGAGTAGAGCGGTAGCGGTGTACGCCCGGCGCTGAGACACAGAACATGAATTATTTGTCACACCGGCCCCGTCGAGACGATGGAAGAGCAGCTCGCCATCCTCGGCGGCCGGACCGACTCGGCAACGTCATGTGTCACATCGGCAGAGGAGGATGCTCGCGTGTCCGTCGTGACGTTCCCCAGCCAGCCCGACCCGGCCACCGCCGGCCCCACGACCGCGACCGCCGTTGAGCACTTCTGCCATCGCCGCGGCTACCACCCGCGCCGGCTATGCCGAGACCCTCACCCGCCTGATCGCCGTCATGGGTCCCGAGCACCCGGCCGCCGCCCTGACCCCCGAGCACTACGCCACGGTGATGGACCGGTGGAAGGCCGCGGCCGCCGCGACCCGGCACCGGCAACCTGTCAGCCTTGTGCTCCTTCACCACCTGGCCCCAACGCCAGGAGATCCTGGCCACCAACCCGGCCCGGCGGCTGGAGCGCCGCAGAACCGCCCGCCGCGGTGATCGCTCCATCCCGCGCGCCCGCCTGGAGAAGCTGTTCACCGACGACGCCCACGCCCTGCGGGAACGAGTGCTCTGGAGGCTGCTGTATGAGACGGCCGCACGCGCCGAGCTGTCCTATCCCCGCGCCGAGTACCTGTTCAAGACCGCCTCGGCCAAGCTCGACCCGCACGGGGTCGGCTGGACCCTGCACCAGCTGCGGCACTCGGCGCTGCAGCATCTCGCCCAAGCCGGCCGACCGCGCCCGAATTCAGGCCAAGAGCCGCCATCAGCACCTGGCCAGCCTTGGCCGCTACGTCCGGCTCGGCGAGGAAACCTCCGCCCGCATCACCGCCGAGGCCGACCCTGTCCAGCGTCGCCGGACTCGCTGACCTGCACGCCACCCGGTAGACCGGAGGGTCACGCGGGGTTGCGTACCTGCAGCACCTGATCATCGCCAGGGTCCGGCTCGACACAGTACCCGGCCTTCAGCAGATCGGCCTCGCACCGAACGAGCTCCCGCGCGAATGCCGCCCGTAGCTTTCGTCACTCAGAGCTACTTTGCGGCTGGTGACACCGACCCGAGTGGAGGACCCGGTAGCAAGCTGGCGGGAATCAAACTGAATTCCCCTGTGAGTTACCTCAGGGCCGCTCCCCGTATCCCGAAACGACATGGGCAATCAGCGGCAATAGTGAACGCCGTCTTGCCGAATACAACGGGATCGCGTCCGGGGGCGGCGGGGGCCGGCAGGCCCCCGCCCAAAGGCGAAGCCCCCCGAGAAGGCAGCCTGAGCGAAAGCGAAGACCATGCTTTTCGGGGGGTCGAAGGGGGGCGGAGCCCCCCTGGGAAGCGCAGTCCGACCGTCAGGGAGGGCCGAGCTTGGGGGTTATTTGTTGGTGGGGCTGGCGCTGGGGCTGATGGTTTCCATCGGGGCCTGGGATTGGGTGCCCTTGGGCTCGGGTGGGAGGGGGGCCTGGTCCGCCGTGGTGGTGATGGCGTCGGCGCCGCCGCAGCTGGCGCCGGCTTCAGGGGTGTCCGGGCCGTTCTGGTACTTCTTGATGAACGCCGCGAGCTTCGGGTCGTCGGCCTTGTCCAGCTTGAGCTGGTGGCCCCAAGATGATGCCACGACCGGGGCGGGCAGGTTCGGGTACGGGCTGACCAGCATGTAGTCCTGCTGGCCCGTCGAGGAGGCCGTCTTCTTCAGCGCGTCGATCTGCGCCTTCGGCAGGTCGGGCCGGTACGTGATCCACAGGGCGCCGTGCTCCAGCGAGTGAACGGCGTGCTCGTTGTGGATGGGCTTGTCGTAGATCGCGCACTGCTGCCAGTAGTTGTTGTGCTGACCACCGACCGGCGGGTTCTCCTTGTACGTGACCGCGTTCCAAACGTGCTGGCCGGCGTCGTACTTGTAATTGGCCACGGCACCGAGTGACGTCTCCTTGGCCTGCTTGACCAGATAGAAACCGACCACTCCGACGAGCAGCACGATGACGAGTCCGCCTGCCCCCCACATCAGCAGCGCGGCGCGGCGCTCCTTGCTCTTCTGCTGCGCTCGCATCTTCTGCAGATGCTCGCGGCGCGCCTGCGCCTTCTCCTTCGTCATCGTTCCTCCATCGGCGTGCCAACTCCGGGTCACCCTATGCCCTTGGGCAGTATGCGGAGAATAAGAGCGACCTAAGTACGCGTACCGGCCTCGGCTAAGGGATGGGTACGCTGGACAAGCCATGGAAAAGCCCGCGAAAAATTCGCTGCTCGTCGCTTGCGCCGTGCTGGTCCTCGCCGCAGCGGCGATCTTCCTCGTGTGGGGCCGGAGCGGCACGCCCGGCGACACCTCGGCGGAGGCCGGGTTCGCTCGCGACATGGCCGCGCATCACGCGCAGGCCGTCGACATGTCGTTCACGATCAGGGACAAGACGCAGTCCAAGGACGTCCGCAACCTGGCCTACGACATCATCACCACCCAGTCCAACCAGCGGGGCATGTTCATTGGGTGGTTGCAGCAGTGGGGGCTCGATCAGGCCACCGACCGGCCGCCGATGGCGTGGATGGCCGAGCATGGTCATGGCGGGACTGGCACGGCGACTGTCGCCGCGGGCGGGCTGATGCCGGGCATGGCCACGCCGGACGAGCTGACCAAGCTCAAGGAGTTGCAGGGCACGGCGGCCGAAGTGCTCTATCTGCAGCTGATGATCCGCCACCACGAGGGCGGTGTGCAGATGGCCGGAGGGCTGCTGAAGCTGTCCACGCGGGACGAGGTGGTCAACATGGCCCAGAAGATCGTCAGCGGGCAGACCGGCGAGATCAAGCTCATGACCGAGATGCTCAAGCAGCGCGGCGCGCAGCCGTATCCGACGATCCTGAAGTGACCGCGCGACCCTGACCGCGCGACCCTGACCGCGCGACCCTGACCGCGCGACAGCGCGCGACGGGGGCGGGCTGGGATGAGCGATCCGGGGCAGGACTCCACTGAGCCCGAGAGACGGGTTCTGCAGTGAGCGCGGGGGCGCGCGAAGCGCGAGGGCGGGGCCCAGGTGAGTGGTGACGCAGTGGTGGTGGGGCCAAGGTGAGTACCGACGCGGTGGTGGTGGGGTCCGGGCCGAACGGGCTCGTCGCCGCCATTCTGCTGGCTCAGGCGGGGCGCGAGGTGGTGCTGCTGGAGGCCGCCGATCAGTTCGGTGGCGGGCTGCGGTCGGCGGAGCTGACGCTGCCTGGGCGAGTGCACGACATGGGTGCGACCGTGATGGCGATGGCGCTGGCCTCACCTGCCTTCCGGGAGCTGGGTATCAGCGGGTTCGATCCCAAGGAGCCCGGCTCCAAGGAGCCCGGTCGCCGTGGGACCGATCTCAGTGGAGCCGAGGTCGGGGCGGTCGAGTTCGCGCATCCCGAGGTGGTCGCCGCTCATCCGCTCGACGATCGCCCCGCCGTACTCGTGCACCGCGACGCCCCCCGTACCGCGGCCGGGTTGGGCCGGGATGCGGCGGTGTGGCAGGCGACGGTGGGGGCGGCGGCGCGGGCCGGGTTGCCGCTGGTCGATCTGATGCTCAAGCCGCTCGGGCCATGGGAGCCGCGGCCGAGGGCGTTCGCGCAGGCGGCCAGGTTCGGGGTGGCGGCGGCGCTGCCCGTCACGACGCTCGCCCGGCGGGCGTTCAGGACCGTCGAGGGGCGGGCGGTGCTCGCGGGCATGGCCGCCCATTCGATGCTCGACCTTCGGGCACCCATCACGAGCGGGTACGGCCTGCTCCTGGGCGCCCTGGCTCATCTGGTGGGGTGGCCGGTGGTGAAAGGCGGGTCGCAGGTGCTGGCCGACGCGCTGGTGGCCAGGTTCAGGGCGTTGGGCGGGGAGGCGGTCAGCGGGCACCGGGTACGTCATCTGAGGGAGCTGGACGCGGAGACGGTGGTGCTGGATGTGACCCCCAGGCAGTTCCTGGCGATGGCGGACCTGCCGGCCGGGTATCGCCGAGGGCTGGAGCGTTATCGCTACGGGCCAGGGGTGTTCAAGCTGGACTGGGCGCTCGACGGGCCGGTGCCCTGGCGGGATCCGGCGGTGGCGGCGGCCAGCACGGTGCATCTCGGGGGGACGCTGGAGGAGATCGCGCTCAGCGAGGCCGAGATGGCGCGCGGGCGGCACTCGCCGCGGCCGTACGTGCTGCTCGTGCAGCCGTACGCGGCCGATGACAGCCGGGGCGGGCACACGTTGTGGGCCTACTGTCATGTTCCGAACGGGTCTCGCGTCGACATGACGGACGCCATCGAGGGGCAGATCGAGCGGTTCGCGCCCGGGTTCCGCGATCGGGTGCTGGCCAGGCACGCGATGGGGCCCGCTGAGCTGGAGGCGGGCAATCCCAACCTGGTGGGTGGGGACATCGGGGGCGGGCTGGCCAGTCTGGGGCAGTTCGTCCGGCGGCCGGTGTGGTCGGCGGCGCCCTGGCGGACGCCGCTGCCGGGGGTGTTCCTCTGCTCGTCGGCCACGCCGCCCGGGGCCGCGGTACACGGCATGGGCGGCTGGCAGGCCGCCCGCCTCGCACTCAGCCGCTGAGCCCCTCAACCGCTGAGCCCCTCAGGCACAGAGCGCGTCAGGCACAGAGCGCGTCAGTGCATCTCCTCCCGGACAGCGGCCGCGAAGGCGTCCACATCCGCTTCCGTGGTGTCGAAGGCGCACATCCACCGCACCTCCCCCGTCGCCTCGTTCCAGGTGTAGAACCGGAACCGTTTCTGCAGCCGCTCCGTCACCTCACGCGGCAGCACCGCGAACACCGCGTTCGCCTGCACCGGCCGCGGCACCTCGACACCGGGGATGTCGCGGACCGCCGCCGCCAGCCGCCGCCCCATGGCGTTGGCCTGGCGGGCGTTGCGCAGCCACAGGTCGCCGGAGAGCAGCGCCTCGAACTGGGCGGACACGAACCGCATCTTCGACGACAGCTGCATGAACGTCTTGCGGAGGTAGTCGATGCCGGTGGCCGCCTCGGGGTTGAGCACCACGACCGCCTCGCCGTACAGCAGGCCGATCTTGGTGCCACCGAAGGAGAGGACGTCGACGCCCGCGTCCGTGGTCAGCGCCCGCATCGGGACGTCGAGGGCGGCGGCGGCGTTCGTGAGGCGGGAGCCGTCGAGATGGACGAGCAGCCCACGGTCGTGCGCGTGGGCACAGACGGCCGCGATCTCCTCGGGGGTGTAGAGAGTGCCGAGTTCGGTGGTGTTGGAGATGGAGACCACGCGCGGCTGGGAGCGGTGGACGTCGCCGAAGCCCCAGGCCTGGCGGTCGATCAGCTCGGGCGTGAGCTTGCCGTCGGGCGTGGGTACGGTCAGCAGCTTGATGCCGCCCACGACCTCCGGCGCGCCGCCCTCGTCGGTGTGGATGTGGGCGGTCTCGGAGCAGATGACCGCCTCCCACTGAGCGGTCATGGCGCGCAGCGAGACGACGTTCGCGGCGGTGCCGTTGAACACCGGCCACGCCTGCGCCCGCTCGCCGAAGTGCCGCTGGAAGACCTCGCGCAGGGCCTCGGTGTAGACGTCGTCACCGTAGGCGATCTGGTGGCCGCCGTTGGCGTCGGCGATGGCGCGCAGGATCTCCGGATGCACCCCCGCGTAGTTGTCGCTGGCGAAGCTCTTGAGCTGAGGGTCGTGCCGGGAGATCACTGAGTGAGGTCCAATCGAGTGCCGTTGAGCTGGGCGGCGGGCCGGTCGTAGAGGTCGCCGATCGTCTCAGCCAGCGTATTGACATCGGTGAACCCGGCAAAACGGGAGTCCGGCTTGGCGGCGCGCATGGCGTCGTTCACCAGGGCCTTGACGACCAGGATGACCGCCGCGCTGCCGGTGTCCTTCAGGGCGTCGGCGAGGGCGAGCGTCCACGCCTCCGAGGCCGCCTTGGCGGCGGCGTAGGGGGCGCCGCCCGCAGTGGGGTGCTCGGCCGCCTTGGCGGAAACGATCACGAACCGGCCGTTCTCACTCTTGCGCAGCAGCGGCTCGAAGGCCAGCGAGACGTGCTGGAGCGTGCGGATCAGCAGGTCGTGCAGGGCGTCCCAGTCGTCGAGGTTCGTCTCGGCGAACGAGTTCGCGCCGCGCCAGCCGCCGACCAGGTGCACCACCCCGTCGACGTGGCCGTGCTCGGCGGAGATCCGGTCCGCGAGTGCCTGCACGGCCGCGCGGTCGAGGAGGTCGACGTCGTCCTTGTCGACCCCGAGCACAGTGTGCCCATTTTTCCGGAAAAATCCGGAAACGGCCTGGCCAGTGGGCCCACCGGCACCCGTAACCAGAATGATCATGCCCGGATCCCCCTAGTCGATTCGACCACTTCGCCCAGCTTACGGCGCAGTGCCTCGTAGAACATGCTCAGCGGGAACTCGTCCGCCAGCACCGCGTCCACCTTGGCCTTCTGCTCCTCCGGCAGCGCCTGGATCCCCTTGGCCCAGGTCGATCCGGGGTTCGGCTCGACGTACCCGCTCACCAGCTCGTACGCCGCCAGCCAGTGCGCCAGCTTGGACCGGTCGATGCTGTCCCGGTACAGCTTCTCGACCTCGCCGCGCAGGTCGGCCACGCCGCCCGCCACGCGCGCCCAGTCGATCGTGAGCCGGTTGTCGGTCCACCGCACCACGTCGTTGCGGTGCAGGTACGCGAAGAGCAACTGCCCGCCGAGCCCGTCGTAGTTACGCACCCGGTCACCGGTGATCGGGAAGCGGAACAACCGGTCGAACAGGATCGCGTGCTGAACGTATCGCGCGTGCGGCACGCCCTTCTCCTCCAGCCGTACGGCCTCGCCGAACGCGGTCAGGTCGCAGCGCAGCTCTTCGAGCGAGTACAGCCAGTACGGCATGCGCTGCTTGATCATGAACGGGTCGAACGGCAGGTCACCGTGGCTGTGGGTACGGTCGTGGATCAGATCCCACATGACGAAGGTGTCCTGGGCCAGCCGCTGCGACTCCAGCAGCCGGGCCGCGTCGGGCGGCAGGTCGAGCTTGAGCGTCGCGGTGGCGGCCATGGCGACCCGCCGGAATCTGGCCGCCTCCCGGTCGGCGAAGATGCCGCCCCAGGTGAACCGCTCCGGCGCCTGCCGTACGGCGACGGTCTCGGGGAAGAGCACGGCCGAGTGGGTGTCGTAGCCGGAGGTGAAGTCCTCGAAGGCGATCGGCACGAACATCGGGTTGTCGTAGCCGGACGACTCCAGCTCGGCCAGCCAGTCCGGCCAGATCGTGCGGAGCCAGACGGCCTCCAGGTTGCGGTTCGGGTTGCCGTTCTGGGTGTACATGGGGAAGACGACCAGGTGCTCCAGGCCGTCCACCCGCTGGGTGTCGGGGTGGAACAGCTGCAGGGAGTCCAGGAAGTCCGGTACGCCCAGGTCTTGGGCGCTCCACTTGGCCAGGTCGTCGCGGACCGCTGCCAGGTAGGCGGCGTCCTGGGGGAAGTACGGCGAGATCTCGGCCAGCTTGCCGCCGATCGTGGCCACCAGCGCCTTGGCCCGGGGCTTTTCAGAGGGCACCGAGCCGTCCTTGACCTGGAGCGGGCGCAGCTCCTCGACCGTCGCCTTGAGGTCGGCGAACAGGCTCGCCTTCCGCTCGTCCCGGGAGACGGCGGCGTTGTCGTCCGGCACGCGGGCCGCCCAGGTCACCACGTTCCCCCACAGTGCGCGGTGGTCGTGGTCCTCGATCGAGTCGTCGCCGAACAGGTCCGAGTCGGCGAACACCAGCACCCGGCCCCGCCCGTGCCGCACCGCCACGGCCAGCGCCGCACCGGCCGGATCCGCGCTCGCCGAGCTGGCGAACAGCACGGTGGCATCCACGCCACCGACGGTGGCCGGGTCCGGGAGGGTCAGCACGCCGGAGCGGTAGAAGCAGGCGGCGTTGACCCCGGCCAGCAGCCCGTCGTTCGTGGCCCGCTCGCCGAGCACCCAGGTGACCACCCCGCGGTGCGCGTGGCCGGGGTCCCGCACGGTGGTGTGCTCGACGCCCACCCCGAACCGTCCCAGCAGCTCGGCCAGGTTGTTGCCGTACTTGTCCTGCTCCTCCTCGGCCAGCACCACCAGCCCGCCGCCACCCGCCACGAACGCCTCCACGGCGTCGATCTCGGCGGCCGAGAACACCGGACTCCCCTGGCCCGTGGTGCGCTCCCACCGCTCCCCCGACGGATGCGCGATGACCAGGACGTCCTGTTCCTGGAGCGTTCCCGCGTCGAGCGGGCCCGCCAGCCGGGCCGTCACCGTGTGGCCGAGACGCCGCAGCAGCTCGGCCGCGCGGGCGTAGCTGTTGTCGTCGGGGTGCGCCGGGTTGATGGCCTCCGCGACGTCACGCCGGATGGTCCACGACTCGCTGTGGGCCTCGTCGAAGAGCACCCTGGGGAACGCCTGCATGAAATATCTCCCGCCATAACCGTCTTCTAGCGGAAAATATACATATAGCCCAGCCCAAAACCGACAATCCGGTCCGGATGGTGAGATGTCAGGAGAGGTGGACGCTCTGCCGGACGCGGCCCTCGGTGGCGTCGTCGC
The DNA here is from genome assembly GCF_019396345.1 of Nonomuraea guangzhouensis. Taxonomy (GTDB): domain Bacteria; phylum Actinomycetota; class Actinomycetes; order Streptosporangiales; family Streptosporangiaceae; genus Nonomuraea; species Nonomuraea guangzhouensis. Next base: position 46,037 of record NZ_JAHKRM010000017.1, read on the forward strand.
AGCGGTTCTTGGCGCAGAAGTAGAGCACCAGCACCGGTTTGGGCCGGCGGTCGATGACGTAGCTGACGAAGCCGAGCCGGTTGCCGCTGTTGCGGTCGCGCAGGGAGCCGTCGTACCGCGTGGCGTCGCTGTCGCCCGCCCGGTCGGGGACGGGCTGGTCCACCACGATCTCGCCGGGCAGCAGCCCTTCGAGCATGGCCTTCATCTGGGCGGCGGTCGCGCTGGCGCTGAGCGCGTCGGAGACCTGTACGTAGACGCCCACGGCGTTGTCGGTGTCGCCGGTGATGACCTGGTTCACCGCGGTCCAGTCCGCGGCCGCGCCGGAGACGAACATCCCCTCGAACTCGGCGGCATGCGGCGAGGCCACCGCGAACAGGTCGCCGTGTGTCTTGACGGTCCAGTCGGCCGGGTACTCGAAGGTGAGCGGGGCGGCGGTGGTGCTCTGGTAGCGGGCCCAGGAGTCGCCCTTCTGGGTCATGACGAGTAAGACGACCAGGGTCAGCGCCGCGATGGCCGCGATCAGCGTGGCCAGCACGAGCGGCAGCCGGCTCGGGCCGGCGTCGGCTTTCCGCTTCTTGCGTACGGCCGAGGGCTGAGTGGGAAGAGGTATGCCGGGGCCGGGCTGACCACTGATCGCGTCGCGCAGCGCGGTGACGAACGCGGTGCACGACGGGTAGCGCTGCTCGGGCGACTTGGCCAGCGCCCGCATCATCACGCCGTCGACCTCGACCGGCAGCTCCGGCCTGACCTGTGACAGCGGCGTGGGCTGCTCGGCCAGGTGCGCCCAGAGCAGCGCGATGTCGTTGTCACGCGGGAACGGCAGCCGCCCCGACAGCGCCTCGTAGGCGACGCAGGCCAGCGCGTACTGGTCGCACCTGCCGTCGATGTGCTCCTTGTTGATCTGCTCGGGCGCCATGTAGCGGGGCGTCCCGATGAACTGGTCGGTCTGGGTGAGCCCGGAGATGGACGTACGGTGCTTGGTGATGCCGAAGTCGGTCAGGTAGACGTGGTCGCCGGCCAGCAGGATGTTGGCCGGTTTCACGTCGCGGTGGATCAGGTCGTGCGCGTGCGCGGCGTCGAGCGCGGCGGCCACCTGGGCGACGATCTGGTTCGCCTGCGCGATCGGCAGCGCGCCCCGGTCGTAGATGAGGCGGCGCAGGTCGAGCCCGTCGACGTAACGCATCGCGATGTAGAGCACGCCGTCGGCGTCGGCGTTCGCCTCGTAGATCGGGATGATGTTGGGGTGTTCGATGCTGGCGACCGTCCTGGACTCCAGGATGAAGCGCTGCCTGAACCGGTCATCGACGCTGAGCACCGGGTTGAGGATCTTCAACGCCACCCGGCGGCTCAGCCTCGGATCGAGCGCCAGGTAGACGACGGCCATGCCGCCCTTACCGACGATGTCCTCGATGTAGTAACCGGCCACCTCCTGGCCCACGAGCGATCTGTCGTTCACCGGCATCACGTCTCGATGGGGTGGCCGCAGTAACCGCAGAAGCGATGCGCGGCCCCCAGCCGCATTCCGCACGCGGTGCAGTATTTGACGGACGGCTGGTCCTGCTCGGTGAGCACCTGCTGCTGCTTCGGGATCACCTGGAAGGGCTGCGACCTGCGGACCACGACGGTCTGGTTCGCGCCCTCGTCGAGCGACAGTGGCGGTGAGGTCGGCGCCGACGATACCGCCGCCGCTGCCGCGGCCGCGACGAGGGGCGGTGGCTGGTCCGGTTTCTCCTCAGGGGTACGGCGGCGCCGCCACAGCAGGAACGCCCCGGCGCCCGCGGCCACGAACAGCACCGCGGCGGCGACGATGAACGGCCAGAGCGGCATGCTCCGGGGCGCCGGTGCCACGGCCTGCTTGCTGCCCGCGTCCTCCGGGCCGCCGCGCTTCTGCAGGGAGGTCTTCAGCAGGTTCGCCGCCACCACGTTGCCCGGGTAGAGCTCCAGCACGCGCTGGAAGCCCGGCGCGGCCTCGGTGTAGTACTTGGTGTGATAGCGGGTCAAAGCCGCCTCGAACGCGGCGTCGATGGCGCCACGGCGCGGCGCGACCCCGGCCTTGGCCAGCGCGGCGAGGATCTCCCTGACGCCGATCATCCTGGCGTCCTTGCCCCCGCCGATGAGCATGCCGATGACGTGGCCGTCCTTGTCACCGATGACCGGCGCGCCGAGCAGGCCGCGGTCGGCCAGAGCGCCGAGCTTCACGGGCTCGTCGACCTTCTTCTCCGGGTCGGAGAACTGCCGGCCGGTGTCCTGACCACCACCGCCGCCCTTGCCCAGGTGCGCGATCTCCACCGTCTCCTTGACGTTCGCGCCGGGCCGGTCGGTGAACCCGGCCACGTTGGTGGGCGAGCCCTGCTGGTCGGGCACCTTGTCGGCGAGGGGCGCGGTGGGCATGCCGACGCTGCCGACGACCCGGCCCGAGGGGACCAGCACGGCCGGGCTGTCCGGCTGCGCGCCGACCTTGACGATGTCGGCCTTGAGGCCCTTGGGGTCGGCCGGGGAGACGTTCGGAAATATCGTGACGTTGGTGGTGACGTTGATGATGCAGGTCGACACGCTGGTCTTGGGCGGGTAGCACTCTTTCAGGTGGTGCTGGAGCAGGGGGTCCTTGAGCTTGTGCCGCTCGTAGTCGAGCGGGATCTTCACCTTGTGGTGCTCGGCGTAGATCTTGTTGGCGGCGTACACCGCCACGTCCTTGTCGGTCTTGACCACGCGGGTGAGCGTGACGACGGCACCCTCGGGGTTGACCACGATGCCCGTCCCCACGCCTATGGGGATGTCGTAGGACCGTTCCACATGCAACAGCTCGCCCACGTGATCGAGCAGAGTGATCTCAACATGAGAGGAGGCTTCCACGCGCACCACGGCCGGAGTCACCAGGTCGGTGATCCCGCTGGGGTGCTCGTGCGCTGCCGCGGGCAGTGCGAACAGCACGAGCGCCACCGCGGCGCCCCCGGCCAGAGCTGTGAGACGCGCCATCTCCGCTCCCATTTCGCAGTTATAGAAATAAGGGTCCCAATCACCCACCGGAAGTCAATAGATGAGCTCGTAGACAAGCGCTTGCTTGGACGTCTACGGTACCTGAATGGGCTACGCGATCGGCGTCGACGTGGGCGGAACCTTCACTGACGTGGTCCTGCGCGGTCCTTTGGGCGAGGTAACGGTAGCCAAGTGTTTGAGCACCCCCTACGACCCCATCGCCGGAATTACGAACGGTGTTACACGAGTACTCGCCGGCGTGGACCCCGCGCTGGTCACCCGGGTCGTGCACGCCACCACGCTGGCCACCAACGCGGTGCTCGAACGCAAGGGCGTACGGGTGGCCTATGTCACCACCCAGGGCTTCCGCTCGGTCATCCCGCTGGGCCGTTACGCCCGGGTCGAGGAGGACCGCTACGACCTGCGCTTCACCCCGCCGCCCCCGCCGGTGGCCGCGGGCGACTGCTTCGAGGTGGTGGAGCGGGTGTCGGCGCGTGGGGCCGTACTGACGCCCCTCGACCTCGACTCGGTACGGCGGGCGGCGGCCGAGATCACGCGGCGGGGCATCACGTCGGCGGCGGTGTGCCTGCTGCACTCCTACGCCAACCCCGCACACGAGCGGCAGGTGGCCGCGATCCTGCGCGAATCCATCGAGAACGTGGTCACCTCGTCCGAGGTGTGGCCGGAGATCCGCGAGTACGAGCGGGCCACAACGACCATCATGTCCGCCTATATCGGCCCGATCATGGCCTCGTACCTCTCCAGGCTGAGCGAGCGGCTGGCCTCTCTGGGCGTGCGCGCGCCCGTGCACGTCATGGAGTCGAGCGGCGGCGTGATCTCCGCCGAGCTGGCGGCCAGGCGGGCGGTCGCCATGATCGAGTCCGGGCCGGCGGCCGGGGTGCTCGCGGCGGCGGGCAGCGGGTTCGCGAACGTCATCTCGTTCGACATGGGCGGGACCACGGCCAAGACCTGCGTGGTGCGGGACGGGCGGCCGGAGATCACGCACGAGTTCCACGTGGGCGGCAAGGGCAGCTTCGGCGGGCGGCGGGCCGGGACCGGGGTGCCGATCAAGACCCCGGCCATCGACCTGGCGGAGGTGGGCGCGGGCGGCGGCAGCGTCGCCTGGCTCGACGCCGCGGGCGCGCTGCGCGTCGGCCCGCACTCGGCGGGCTCCGACCCCGGACCGGCCTGCTACGGCCTGGGCGGCTCCGAGCCGACGGTGACGGACGCGAACCTCGTGCTCGGCTACCTGTCATCGGCGTCGATCCCGCTCTCCGCGCCGCTCGCCGACAAGGCGCTGGACCGGCTGGCGGGGCCGCTCGGGGTGTCCAGGGCGGCGGCGGCGCATGCCGTGCACGAGATCGTCAGCGCCTCGATGGCGTCGGCCGTGCACGTGGTGACCGTGCAGCGCGGGATCGATCCGCGTGGGTACGCGCTGGTGGCGTTCGGCGGGGCGGGGCCGATGCACGCGGCGCGGGTGGCGGAGCGGTTCGGGATCGGGACCGTGGTGGTGCCCGCCCACTGCGGGGTCGCGTCGGCGGCCGGGCTGCTGGTGGCCGACCTGTCGACGGACCGGGTGCTGTCACGGCTGGACGCGGCGGATCCCGCGGAGGTGTTCGGGGCGCTGGCCGCGTCGGCAGCGGAGGATCTCGGGGTGTCGCCGTCGGATCCCGGGGTGCGGGTCTCCCGGTCGGTGGACGTGCGGTTCAAGGGGCAGTCGCATGATCTGACCGTGGCATGGAGCCCGGCGCGTGCGGAGTTGGAGAAGCGGTTCTTCGAGAGGTACGAGCAGGTGTACGGGATCGCGCAGCGGGGCGAGGTCGAGATCGTCAGCTACCGGGTCCGCGTCACCCTGCCCGCCACCGACGGCCCGGCGGTCAGTCACGCCCCCGCGGCGTGCTCCGGCCCGGGCGGGGTGCGGCTCGCGTACTTCGCCGAGCTGGGCGGGTATGCCGAGGTGCCGGTGCACACCCGGGACACGCTGGCGGTGCTGTCCGGGCCGGGGATCATCGAGGACGCCGAGTCCACGATCGTGGTGCCGCCCGGGTGGACCGCCGCGCTCGGCCCGGCGCGGGCCGTACACCTGACTCGGCCGGCGCAGGCCGGACACCCGACGAACTCGGCCGACACGGACCAGAGACCTGACCAACTCGGCCGGTGAGGGCCGGGCACCTGACCGAGGAGCCGCATGAGCAGTGACGTGCTGACCGCCGAGGTGCTGCGGAACGCGCTGGTGGTCGCCGCCGAGGAGGCCAGCATCGTCGTGGTGCGGTCGGCGTACTCGACGTTCATCGTCGAGGGGTCCGACGCGTCCGCCGCCGTCCTGGACGCGCGCGGGCGGCTGATCGCGCACTCCATGGCCACCACGCTCATGAACAGCATGGCCCTCAAGGTCGCCCTGCCCGAGCTGATCCGGGACGTGCCTCTGGAGACGATGCGTCCCGGTGACGTGTACGTGCTCAACGACGCCTACCGGGGCGGCGTGCACACCAACGACCTGCTCGTCTACCGGCCCGTCTTCGTCGGGGACCGGCCCGCGTACTTCGCCGCGACCATGATCCACGTGTCGGACCTGGGCGGGCTGTCCGCCGGTGGCATGGCGCCGCTGGCCACCGACATCTTCCTCGAAGGGCTCCAGCTTCCTCCCGTACGGCTGGCGACATCCGGCGGGCTCGAACCGGCGGTGGAGGCCATTCTCCGGGCCAACAGCCGTACCCCGGACAAGGTCATGGGCGACGTGCGGGCGCTCGTGGCCGGCACGGCGGTGGCGGCCGCCCGGGTCGGCGCGCTGGTCGCGGAGTACGGCGCCGACGGGCTGGCGGCGGGGATCGACGACTACCTCGACTACACGGAGGCCAGGACGCGGACCGCGCTGGCCGACCTGCCCGAGGGCCGCTTCGAAGCGTCCTACCCGATCGATGACGACGGGATCGATCAGGAAAAATCCCACTACATCCGCGTCGCTCTCACCCTGGAACGCCAGCCCTCCGGGGGCACCGGAGAGCGCGGCTCCCGGGACGTCGAGCCGCAGTCCCCTGAGGTGATCGGCGGGCTGCCCGAGACGGGGGGTCCTGGGGGTCCCGGGGTTGCCGGGGGTCCCGGGGGTAACATCGCCGGTCCCGAGGGCACCGCCGGTCCCGAGGGCACCGAGACACGCGTTCCCGGGGATCCCGAGACACGCGTGCCCCGGGTTCCCGAGGTGCGGGTTGTGGTGGATTTCGCGGGGACCGGGTCGCAGGTGCCGGCGGCGATCAACGCGTCCGCGTCGCAGTCGCTGGCCGCGGCCGTGTTCGCGGTGCGCTGCTTCCTCGATCCGACCATTCCCATGAACGACGGGTGCCTGCGCGCGATCGAGATGCGGCTGCCGGAGGGGTCGCTGCTCAACGCCCGCTCCCCCTACCCGTGCGGCGGGCGGTACGTGCCGATCTACGCGGCCATGGAGGCCATCTTCCAGGCGCTGTCGGACGCCGTCCCGGAGCGGGCCATCGCGCCCAGCGGCATCCTCCAGCCGTTCTCCATCGCGGCCGTCGGGGCGCCGTACTGGATCCACCTCTCGTACGACTTCGGCGGTGTCGGCGCGCGGCGGGGGCTCGACGGGCCGGACGCGACAGGCGTGCACTTCGGCATCGGCCGGAACTCGGTGCCGCAGGCCGAGCCGGTGGAGAGCCGCTGCCCGCTGGTCGTCGAGTCGATCGAGACCATCCCCGACTCCGGCGGCCCCGGGCGGCATCGCGGCGGGCTGGGGTCGCGGACGGTGTACCGGTTCCTGGCGGACTGCCATGTCACGACGCGCGGCGACCGGCTGCGCCTGGCCCCGCCGGGACGCGACGGTGGGCTGCCGGGGCGGCTCGGCGGCTTCTTCAAGCGGCACCTGGACGGGACGGTCGAGCGGCTCGCGTCGAAGGTGAACAATGTGCGGTTCGCCGCGGGTGAGGCGTTCGTGGTGGAGACGACGGGCGGGGGCGGGATGGGCTCCCCGTACGAGCGGGACCGCGAGGCAGTGCTCGCCGACCTCGTTGCGGGCCTCATCACGGAGCGGGGCGCCCAGGAGGACTACGGCCTGACGCGCCGACCAGATCCGGTGAGCTAGGTGAGGTCGGCGCGGTGAGCCGGGCCCGGCGAGCTAGGTGCGGGGGCGCCAGGAGGCGGCGCCCTGGTGGACGGCCGAGTGGACGGCGCGGGCCAGGCGGGCGCCCCAGGTTGAGCGTGGGCCGCCGAAGAGTTCCTCCGGCCCGTCGGCGCGTACGGCCAGGCAGAGGGCGTCCGAGGCGGTGCCGGTGCACGGGAAGCCCGCCTCGATCAGCGCCTGCGATTTGGCCTCCGTCATCGTCATCACGGCGTTGACCAGGGCGGCATCGGTCATCGCGACCGGCATCACGGCCATCAGGTTGATCGTCCCCACAGGCGGCCTGGCAGCGGCCGGCTCACCGAGCATCGGGGCCAGTTCGGGGTCGGTGGTGTCTTCGGGGGCGGCGGCCCAGGTGGGGACGCGTAATCCGACCGTGGCCACGACCTCCACCTCCCCGTCCACCGCCCGCGCGTACCGCTCCACCGAGGCCGCCGTCATCATCCCTATCCCGAGGCCGTCGTCAGGCCCGAGCTCGCGAAGGTGATCAACCGGGTCCATCCGTGAGTAGCCCGCCACGACCTGCGCGTTCAGCACCCACGTACGCGCCCCGATCCCCCCGCCCAGGAGCGCCGAGGAGATCATCCGCCACCCCGGCCCGAACTCCCACAGCAGCGACCCGAGCCGCACCCCGTCCTCGACCCGATACGCCAGCTTCACCGGACCCCCTTCACGAGCTCCCTCTGACCAGGTGCACGACGGGCCGCCCTCCGGGACCGAGTGAGATCTCCACCCGGGCGTCGAAGTGCGTGCCGACCAGTGCCTCCGTGAGCACCTGTCCCGGCTGCCCGGCGGCGACGGCCCGGCCGTCGGCGAGCAGCAGGAGCCTATCGGCGTACTGCCCGGCGAGGGTGAGGTCGTGCAGCGTCGTCACCACGGTCAGCTCGTCGGCGAGTCTGAGCCGGTCGACCAGCTCCAGCACCTGCTGCTGGTGTCCGAGGTCGAGCGCGGTCGTGGGCTCGTCGAGCAGGAGCGCGGGCGCCTGCTGGGCCAGCGCTCTGGCCAGGACCACGCGCTGCCGTTCGCCGCCGGACAGCTCGCCCAGCCGGCGTTCGGCGAACTCGGCGAGGTCGAGGCGTTCGAGCACCGACCCGGTGACCTCCCGGTCGTGGCGGCTCTCCCTGCCGAGGTAGGAGATGTACGGGGTGCGGCCGAGCAGGGCGTATTCGTACACGGTCATGTCGGGCGGCAGCGAGGGCGTCTGGGGTGCGTAGGCGACCAGCCTGGCCCTGTCCCTCGGCCGGAGTGTGCGCGCGGCCCGGCCGCCGACCATGACGTCGCCCCGGTGGGCGACCACGCCCATGATGGCCTTGAGCAGGGTGGACTTTCCGGCACCGTTCGGGCCGATGATCGCCAGCCATTCGCCGCGCCGTACCGAGAGATCGACGTCGGTGAGCACCTCACGCTCGCCGAGCCGTACCGAGAGAGCACTTGTCTCGATCATGCGGCGGTCCGCCGGATCGGTGCCTGTCATGTGGCGGTCTGCCGGGTCATGCGCAGGATGGCCACGAAGAACGGCGCGCCGACGAACATGGTGACCACCCCGATGGGCAGCTCGGCGGGGGCGATGACGGTGCGCGCGATCAGGTCGGCGAGCACCAGGAAGGCGGCGCCGCCGATCAGCGACAGCGGCAGCACGATCCGGTACGAGCCGCCCGCCAGCCGCCTGACCACGTGCGGGATGACAATGCCGACGAACCCAATGAGACCGCTCACCGCCACGGCCGCCGCGGTGGCCAGGGACGCGGCCAGCAGGACCGCCAGCCGTACCCGGCCGGCCCGCACGCCCAGGCTGGTGGCCTCCTCGTCCCCCACCGAGAGCACGTCGAGCATCCGCCCGTGCGCGAGCAGCAGCAGCGAAGAGACGACGGCGTACGGCAGCACCAGCCAGAACTGGTCCCACCCGCCGCCCACGTCGCCCAGGATCCAGGAGTAGATGCGCTGCAACTCCTCGACCTTGAACTGCTGGATGAACGTCTGGATCGAGGAGAGGAACGCGGTGACGGCCACCCCGGCGAGCACCAGCGTGGCGGTGCCGCCCCCGCGACCGGCGGTGTTCCCGAGCACGTACGCCAGGAACACCCCGCCCACGGCCCCCACGAACGCGGCCACCGGGATGGCGACCACCGGGGCCGGCACGAGCACGATGACCACGGTGGTGGTCAGCCCGGCTCCGGCGGCGGCGCCGAGCAGGTACGGGTCGGCCAGCGGGTTGCGGAACACCCCTTGGTAACCGGCCCCCGCGATGGCCAGCAGCCCGCCGACCACGGCGGCCACCAGCACCCTGGGCAGCCGCAGCTCGAACAGCAGCCCCTGTTCGACGGGCGCCAGCCCCGAGTCCACGTGGACGTACGGCAGCCAGTCGACCACCTGGAGCACCACCTGCCACGGCGAGATGTCGGCGGCCCCGCCGAGCAGCCCGGCGACCATGGAGACCGCGAGCACGCCCAGCGCACCCACCGTCCACATCGGGCTGGACCTCACGAGAACCTCACTAGCGGGTGGCCGCCTTGGCGACCGCGTCGCTGATGGACTGGGCCAGGTCGACGACCCGCGGGCCCCAGCGCGAGGCGAGGTCGTCGTCGAGCTGGATCACCTGGTCGCTTTTGATGGCCGACAGTCCCTTCCAGCCGGGCCGCTTGGCCAGCGTGTCCTTGCTCTGCTGGCAGCACTTCACGTCCGCCAGGAAGATCAGGTCGGGGTCGGCCTGGGCGACGAACTCCGCCGACAGCTTGGGATAGCCGCCCGCCGGGTCCGGCGCCTTGTCGGCGATGTTGGTGAGGCCGAACATGCCGTAGATCTGCCCGATGAACGTGCTCGACGTGGCCGCGTAGGGGGTCTGGTCGAGTTCGTGGTAGTAGGTGAGCTTTTTGTCCTTGGGGGCGTTCGCCGCGAGCTTGTCCAGGGCCGCCTTCATGTCTGTCACGACTTGTCCGGCCTTGTCGGTGTTGCCGGTGGCGGCGCCGAGGTCGGTGATCTCGTCGTACGCCTCGTCGAGCTTGGTGGCGGCCGGTTCAAGGAGGACGGGCACGTTCAGCTTGCCCAGCTCGGCGACGACCTTGTCGATGTCGTTGGAGACGACGACCAGGTCGGGCTTCTGGGCGACGATGGCCTCGACGTTCGGCTTGAAGCCGGACAGGTCGGTCTTGGGGACGCCGGCCGGGTAGTTGGACTGGTCGTCCACCGCGATGACCTGGGGGCCGGCGCCGATGGCGAAGAGCGTCTCGGTGTGGCTGGCGGAGAGCGAGACGATCCGCTCCGGCTTCTTGGCGATGGTGACCTTGCCGTTGGCCGCCTCGACCGTCACGGGATAGGCGGCGGAGCCGGCGGAGGTGGCTGAGCTCGCGGGGGGCTGGGCGGTGGTGGTAGTGCTGTTCTGGCCGCATCCGGTCAGAACGAGCGTTCCCAGCAGCGCGCCCGCGAAGGCCGTGCGTACGGGCCTCACGAGAAGTCCTTTCACACTGTCGGAACCGAGAGACCCGCTGAGAGCGACGGATCACCCTTTTCCACGAGGGTTGATGACGTCAGCGCGGAGGCAGGCGACCTGGCTATGACAGTTGCGGGACAGCGCCGGACTCGCACCGGACTTCGCTGCAACTCTGCGCGTCGGACAGACGTTATCAATGCTCCAGATGGCGACTAAGTCAAGGGGTACCCAACTGCGTCTCCGCCTCGGCGATGATCCGCTGCAGCCGGAGCCCGTGGGCCGCGTCCAGCGGGTGCCCGCCGCCCTGGCGTACGGTCTGCGCGAACTCCTCGGCGATGGTCGCGAACGGATCGTCGTCGCCGGGCAGCAGCACCGCGTTGCCCGTTCTGCCATACACCGCGATGCTCGACGGCGGCAGGTCTCCGGCGGCGGACATGCTCAGCGACGCCTCGCTGACCGCGCCGCCCTCATGGTCGAGCAGCAGGCCGGTCCAGCCGAGCGGGTGCCCGTGCGCGCGTACGCCGGTCACCGGGCCGAGCGCGGCGTCGAGCAGGTCGATCACGTGCGGCCCGACGTCCAGGAGCGCGCCGCGCTCGAGGCGCCACGGGGTGCCGAAGGGGTGGTCGCCCAGCAGGACGTTGGAGATGTTGGCGGCGTGGCCGCCGAACGCCTCGATGTCGGCGCAGCGCGCCAGGAACGCCCTGACCTGCGTGGTGTAGCGCATGGTGAGGACCAGTTGCGAGGCCACTCCGGCCTCGCGTACGGCGTCCGCGAGGCGCCGCGCGTTCTCCAGCGAGTCGGCGAGCGGCTTCTCCAGCAGCAGCGCCTTTCCGGCCCGCGCCGCGCGCACCCCCAATTCGGCCTGTACGGCCGGCGGCACGCAGAACGCCACGGCCTCGCACGCGTCGAACAGCTCCTCGACCCGCTCGAACACCGGCGCCCCCAGCCCGGCGGCGGCCTCCGGGCGGCGCGCCCATACCCCGGCGAAACGGAGATACGGGCTCTTGACCAGCATCGGCGCGTGCGCGCGCTCCGCCCACGGCCCCGCTCCGATCAAACCGACCGACACCGGTTCCATTCCGCCCCCTTTGATCCGCTTCAAGCACCCTAGAGTGATTCAGCGGCGGCGCGCCATTGGCGCAGGGCGTGCTCAGGGCGGTGGGCGAGGGTGCCGGAGTCGATGACGATGGTCTGTCCCGTGATGCACCGCGACTCGCCCGAGGCGAGGAAGGCGACGAGGTCGGCCACGTCCTCCGGGGTGCAGGCCCAGGGCAGCAGGCGCTCGGCCGCCTTGTCGGCCAGCCGGTCCCGGCCGAGGGCCTGAGCGGCCACATCGGTCAGGACCAGGGCGGGGGCGACGGCGTTGCAGCGGATGCCGCGCGAGCCGTACTTGGTGGCCACGTAGCGCACGAAACCGGTCAGCGCCGCCTTGGAGGTGCCGTAGGCGACGTGCGCCACGTCACCGAGCAGGCCCGAGACCGACGAGGTGAGGACGAAGGCGCCGCCGTCGGCCATCGCGGGGGCCGTGTGCTTGACCATGAGCAGGGCGCCGCGCAGGTTCACCGCCATCGTGCGGTCCCAGACGGCGACGTCGAGGTCCTCCAGGTCCTGGTCGCGGCCGTAGGTGCCGGGGCCGAGCGCGGCCGCGTTCGAGTGGACGACGTCCAGGCGGCCGAACGAGGCGATCAGGTCGCCGACCGCCCCGGCCACCTGCTTCTCGTCCGACACGTCGCAGGTGAGCGCGGTGGCCGTGCCGCCCTTGGCGCGGATCGTGGTGGCGACCGACTTGGCGCCGGCCGCGTGCACGTCCAGGACTCCCACGCAGGCGCCCTCGGCGGCCAGGCGCGCCGCGCAGGCGGCACCGATGCCCGAACCCGCGCCCGTCACCAGGGCGACCCGTCCGTCGAAGCGGCCCGGCGCGGCGCTCACCACGTCACCCTCAGGGCCGTCAGTCCCCGTCCCACGATCGACTTGCGGTAGACGATCGGCTCGTCCGCGAGCCTGAGGCCGGGCAGGCGGCGGCCGAGCACGTCGAGCGCGGTGCGGAGTTGCAGCCGGCCGAGCGCGGCGCCCACGCAGAAGTGGATCCCGTAGCCGAACACCATGTGGGCGTCGGCGTTGGGCCGGTCGATGACGAACCGTTCCGGGTCGGGGAAGACGGTCTCGTCGTGGGCGGCGGAGTCGGTGGAGAGCAGCACCAACGACTTTCCCGGAATTATCACGTCATGTAGCGAAATATCCGTCGCGGCATACCGGAACGAACCGAGAGAGGCGCCGTCGATGCGCATGCACTCCTCGACCGCGTTCTGGATCAGTGGCGGCGGGACCGGCCAGGCGTCCTCGCGCAGCAGGCGCAGGACGCTGTTGGCGAGCTGGTTCGGCACGGTGTCGTTGCCGCCGAGCAGGATCGTGGAGATCAGCTCCACCACCTCGCGGTGGCTGAGCTCGGAGCCGATCAGCGAGGTCATGAGCGAGGTGAAGTCGTCGCGCGGCTCCTTGGCCCGGGACGCGACCAGCCGATCCACGTAATCCAGATAAGTCAGGAAACTGTCGGCGAGTTCGAGCTGCCGGTCGGGCGGCTGCGGCGACAGGAAGAGCTGGAACCAGTCCTTCACATGAGCCTGCACGAACCCCTCGTCCGCCTCGGGCACCCCGATGAACCGCGCGGTCAGCTTGATCGACGGCTCGTGCCCGATCTCGGAGACGAAGTCGGCCTCGCCCTTCGGCGCCACGCGGTCGAGCAGGTCCTCGTTGAGCTGCCGGAAGTGCTGCTCCATCGCCGAAACCGCCCGGGGCGTGAACGCCTTCGACACCGAGCGCCGCAGCCTGGTGTGGTCGGGCGGATCGACGTTGGCCACGAAGCTCGACAGGAACGAGCCGTGCTCGCCCAGCTTGTCGCGTGTCTCGCGGGTGAGGCTGCGGGAAATGGTCAGCGAGCCCTCCGAGGAGAACCGTTTCGGGTCGCCGTACGCCGCGCGCACGTCGGCGTGCCGGGTCAGCACGTAGGCGCCGAGGTGCTCGCTGTGGAACACCGGCCGCTCCCGGCGCAGCCCGGCGAGGAACTCGTACGGCGCGGCGACGTGCCAGTCCGAGCCGACGTCGAAGTCCTCGATCATGCCGTTGCTCACGAGAAGATCCTCCGGGGGTTGTCGACGAGCATCTGGTGGATCTGTTCCTCGGTGACGCCCCGCTTGCGCAGCTCGGGCAGGACGTCGCGGGAGATGTGCAGGAGGTGGTAGTTCGGGTGCCGCTGCCGTACGACGTCGGCATCGAACCGGTCGTTAAAGCAGTAAGAATCGTGACTTAGCACCATTTGTCGGGCGTGGCCGCGCTCGCACATCGTCGCCACGATGGACACCCGGTCCTCGAACGGCGAGATCGTCTCGATGCCGAACCGGTCCATGCCGAGGTAGGAGCCGTTGGCGGCGAGTTCCTCCAGGTAGGCGACGTCGGTCGAGTCGCCCGCGTGGCCGATGACGACCCTGGTGAGGTCGACGCCGAGCTCGCCGAGCAGCCGCTGCTGCGCCAGGCCACCTTGGGAGGCGCTGTGGGAGTGGGTGGTGATGGGCACGCCCGTCTCCAGGTGCGCCTCGGCGACCGCCCGGAACACCCGTTCGGTCCCCTTGGTCATGCCGAGATGGTCGGTGGCGCACTTGAGCATGCCCGCCTTGACCCCGGTCCTGCCGATGCCGTGCACGATGTCCCGCACGAAGAACTCCGCCAGCCGATCGGGCCCGCCGAACAACGAGCCCGGGCCCCGGTTGCCGAAGTACGGGGGCAGGGCGTCGTAGGTGTAGAGGCCGGTGGCGGCGACGATGTTCACGCTGGTCAGCTCGGCCACCCGCTGGACGGCGGGGACGTACCTGCCGAGCCCGATGACGGTCAGGTCCACGATCGTGTCGATGCCCTCGGCCCGCAGGTCGTCCAGTTTGGCCGCCGCTTCCCTCGCCCGCTGTTCGAGGTCCCAGTTCTCCGGGATGTCCGGCCAGTTCCAGAGAATCTCCGGACTGAGCCCGAACACGTGCTCATGCATGAGCGTGGCGCCCAGCTCGCCCACCGGCCCTCTTACGGTCTCGGGCATGTGCCCCCTTCCACGGTCACACGCACGGGAACCTCGGGTGGTCGAACGGCCGGTTCACCTCTAGGCCGAGCCCGTCCGTCTGCTGGTACGGGGTGCCGGTGTAGAGGGAGGCGGCGTCGAAGTACGTGACGGTGAACGACAGGCGCGGCTGGTCGCGGTGGTTGGCGGGCGCTCCGTGCACGGTCAGGGTGTGATGCACGGTCGCGTCGCCCGCCACGAGGTCGAGGGGTGGCGACAGCTCCAGCTCCTTGATCCACGGATGCTGGCTGAGCTGGTCGTCGCCCGCCCGGGTGAAACTCCGCCCGAGGACTCCGTACCGGTGCGAACCATTGAAGAAACGCAGCGAGCCCATGTCCGCCGGCACGTCCACCAACGCCAGCCAGACCGTCAGCATCGCCGAGCGGTCCATCGGCATCCAGGGGAAGTCCTGGTGGAACTCGGTCGCCGCGTGCTCCCCCGGCTCCTTGACGAGCAGGTTCGTGACCTGCACGCGCACGGCCTCCACGCCGCGCAGCAGCCGGGTCGCGTTGGCGCCCATGGCCGGGCTCAGCGCCAGCGCGCGGAACGCCTCGTCGCTCTCGGCGATGTCACGCGACTGCCCGAACGCCTGGTCCACCAGTGTCCGCCGCTGCTTCTCGCGCGCCGCGAGGTAGCCGGTCGCCCGCCGCCTGAGCTCGGCCACGGCGTCGGGGGGCACCAGGGCGGGCAGCCGCACCCATCCGTGTTCCTGAAAGAAGCCCGCCTCGTCGTCCGACGCGGCGCGCACGGGGATCTCCATGCCCCCAGTCTGGCATCTTGAGCAAGCGCTTGGTAAGTGCCTTGATTACTTGGCCTTGCAGGACTTCGGCGGGGTGGGCCGGTTCGTGGTCCACCCCGTCCCGGGCGCCTGCGCGGCGTAGTAGGTCAGGATGTCGCCTCGGGAACCGCCCCAGCTGGTCTGGGCCAGCGCGGCGCCGGTCTCCATGTCCAGGTAGGTGCGCGAGTGCGTGGGGATCGACTTCGATCCCACAGACTGTGACTGCCCGGTGTCACGGGTGAACGTGACCGACAACGCCTGCCTGCCCAGCGGGTCGGTCGCCGTGCCGTACACCTTGGTGCCGGGAAGCTCTGCCAGCAGGCGCAGGATCGCGGCACGGAGCTGCGGTCGGATCGGCATGGACAGAAGATTGCCCGCGAGCGGCACGAAGTCCGCGAACGGCTGCTTGAACCCTCGGCCCTCCCAGATGCGGTGGTAGTCGCGGAGCTTGGCGAGCAGGCCGTTGCGGTCGGCGGGGATGGCGGCCAGATCGGCGAGTGTGAGGTCCGCGACGGAGCGGTCCCCTACCTTAGCGTCGTCCCCGTCGTGCCATTCGCAGACATGGAGCTGGTCGGTGATGCGCATCTGTTCGCACTCGGCGGGGGTGCCGCCCTTGGAGCAGGGCAGCTTGATCCGGGTCGGCGCGCCCGCCGCACGCCATGCGCGTTCGTCTACCGCGGAGGCCGGAAACGCGCTCGGCGTGGAGGCCTGCAGTATGGATCTCTGCGCGGTGTCCAGCGGCACCGTTCGCTCACGGCGCTGCCGCGCGAACAGGTCGTAGCCGCCCGCTGAGAACCGTGTACCAGTGATGATCACCTCCCGCCAGTAGGCACCCCTCTGTTGAGGCAGGCGCTCCACCCGGTCGGCCAGCGCGAGCAGCTCGTTGTTCCGTGGCTGGACCAGCACCTGAGCAGGCGCGGAAACCAGGTTGGCCACCAGTGTGACGGCTATGACCATCGTGGCCGTGGCCACGGCCGCGCTCAGCGTCCACGCCCACACACGCGGGCGGGAACGACCGGTGGCGGGGCGGACGCGCGCACCCTTGGCGACGAAGCGGGCGCGAGCCCGAGAGACCGCGTCGGGCGAGAGCGGGGGCGCGTCGGGCAGCGCCCGGGCGAGCAGTTCGAGCTCATCCATCGAGGTCCTCCTTCAGCGCGCCGAGCGCCGCGCGCAGATGCTTGCGTGCCCTGTTGAGCCGGGACGCGACGGTTCTATAGGGAATGTCCAAGGCGGCGGCGACCTCCGCGTGGCTCAGACCGCCGAACACGATCAGCAGCACCACGTCTCGGTCGCGCTGCTTCAGTGCGGCCAGCGCCCCCGCGAGCGGGCCGGTGAAGCGCGCGGCGTCCACCCGATCGAGCACCCGATCCAGTGCGGCGTCCTCGTGGCCGTCCCACTCGCGCTCCGCAGCGCGGCTGAGGGCCTTCCACCGCGTGGTCTCGGTACGGCGGTGCCGCGCGACCAGGTTGGTGGCGATGCCGTACAGCCAGGGCCTGACCTCCCCCACGGCCGGGTCGTATCCGCCGCGCAGTGCCGCGACGAAGACCTCGACGGCCAGGTCTTCGGCGTCGTCCACGGGCAGGCGGCGGGCGATGTACCGGTGGATCTCGGCGTAGTAGCGGTCGAAGAGATCGGCCGGAACCGCCGGCTGATCCCTCCCGCTACGCGTCTTGTACACGATCACACCCATTCTTGCCGCGACGGCGAGAATGCTTTCACGCGCGCGGATTCACGCCCGGACGTGCGCGGATCAAAGAGTCCGCAGGTTGTCTCGCAATCTGGGCGCGAGCCGCCGCACCGTCTCCGGTGTGGAGGCCACGAGCTTGGTGATGACCGGTCCCACGCTGACCAGGGCCCCGTACTGGTTGCCGGCGGGATGGCCCAGCTGGTAGTACACGATGTCCGGTCCGTCACGGCCCTTGATGACGGCGTCGAGCGCGTAGCGGGTCTCCTCGGCCGCCAGGCGCTGGGCCTCGGACGTCGAGGACGCCGTCCAGGCGACGGACACGGAGACGACGTCGCCCTTGTCGGTCGGCGGGATCCAGTCGCAGACGGCGGGTTTGGGCAGCGGGCGGCCCGCCAGCGTGCGCGCGTGCGGGCTGGCGAGGTAGCCCGGGGCCAGCGGGCTCAGGTCGCGGTCGGTGAGCAGGCCGCAGGCGTCCGGCCAGTCCGCCGCCGGAGCGACGCCGGGCGGGTTCGCCGGGGGCCGGTTGGCACGGACGAGGCGGTAGGCGGTGATCCGGGTGCCGTTCTTGACGCCCCGGCTGTCGTCGTCCTGCGTCGGGGTGCGTACGAAGACCAGGCCCCCGACGCCTCCCTCCAGATTGGTGGCGCCGTAGGTGGCGGGCAACGGCAGCTCGCTGGCCTCACCTGTGGCGGCGTCGATGGCCAGCAGGTAGGCGTTCAGCGGCCAGAAGTCCAGACCAGGGTAGTTCTCGCCCTCCGTGACGAACAGATCCCCCGTCGCGATGAACGACGTCAGTCCCGGTATCTCCCGGGTCCAGCGGGTGCCGCCGGTGGCCGGATCGATTCCCTGAACGTGACCTGCTCCACCTCCGTACGGGATCGACGTGTGGGCCACGACCCCAGCCCCCGTGACGATCGGCGACCGGGTGGAATATGCCCAGTTGGCGGCATGGAGGTCGGCGGGCAACTGCCTGCCGTCCGGCGCGTACAGGAAGGAGGTGTCGTTGAGGTGGACAAGGACGGTTCCGTCCGCGGCGGTCGCCACGCCCACGTTTCTTCGCGAGTCCGCCTCGTCGTCCGGTGGCCACTGCTGTGGCCGCCGGTACGTCAGGTCGCGGGTCCAGTGAGGCCGGCCGGTCTCCGGATCCACGGCGGCGAGGTGGACGCGGTCGTTCGCGCAGAGTTCGAGCACGGCGACGAGCTCGTCGGCGGCCGCCGCGGCCGCGGTGCAGCCCTGCGGAAGGGGCATGACCGCTCGGGTCGCCCCGGTCCTGGCGTCGAGCAGTTGGACGTCCGACGCGGTCAGTGCGGCCACGGCTCGCCGGGTCACCACGGCTTCACGGGCCAGTCTCGAGCCCCACAGCCGCTCCCCCGTGGCCAGGTCGTAGCCGGTGAGCACACCTTCGAACTCGTCTCCCGTCCGTCCGGGCTGCTCGCGCAGGACGACGAGGACCTCGTCGGCGACCCACAGCTCGTGCACCTCCCCGAGCCGGGGTTCGCCCGGCACGGTGCTCAGGACGTGCCCCGTGACCGGGTCGAGGATGAGGATCCGGCCCAGGGGCGGCGCCACCGCGAGGGCACGCTCGGACGACACGAGGGTGTGGCTGGAGACGTAGACGCTGTCGGCCAAGCCGAACGAGCGGTTGTCGAACGCCGCCGACCACACGGCCTGCCAGCCCACCGCCTTCCGCACGACGGCCGGCGCGTCGGACACGAGAGCCAAGCAGGTCACCAGCGCCAGCAGGGGCAGACCGACCAGTCGTCGCACGTCAGCACCCCTCGATCCGGTACTTGCCGGGCTTGCTCCGGACGCTCCAGCCACCCATTGGGGACTCGTCGTACACGGTGCGGTAAGCCCGTGCGGGACCGGTCAGCCGGAACGGGAGCCCGCCCGGTCTGCGGACCACCACCTGCTCGGCCCGGCCGTTGCTGATGACCGTGGCCACGAGTTCGAACTCGTAGTACGCCTTGCAGGCGGTGAGCGTCATGATGAACGTCACCCGTTCGTCCCGGACCAGATCGATCTGCTTGGTCTCGAAGTACGGGGTGTCGCGATCCTTGACCGAGGTGAAGCGCGGCTTCGCCCGGTCGAGATCGGCCGCGACCTCGATGGTGCCCTGCTCGCCGGCGCTCGCGGGGCTCAGCAGCGCGCCGTCGGGCAACGGCTCGCGGGTCAGTATGCGCGGTCTGATGTCGGCGATACGCAGGCCGGCGCGGTTGCCGTTCAGGACGACCATGACCTTCGTCGCCCCGACCTGGGCGGCCCGGTAGCGCTCCAGGAAAGCCTCGTGTTGCGCCTCGTCGGGCCTGCCCAGCAGGATCGCCCGGTCCTGCGCGGCGGTCACCGGCTCGCGCAGAGCGAGGTCGACATTGTCCGTGGTGATCTTCACATAGGCGGCCGTGACGGGCGCCTCTCGGCTGATCTCATCGAAGGCGCCGGGCCCGAGCGAGCCGAACCAGCCGGTGAACACGGCGCCGGCCGCCGCGACGATCACCGCGCCGACGATCCCGGCCACCCACGCCAGCACGGCTCGACCCGGTCTCGCCCCGCCCGCGCCTTCCCCGGCCGGTTCGCTCGGTTCGTTCGGCTTCAACTCGGGGGACTTCTTGCCGCTCGCGGGGGACTTGTCCCGCTTTGTACGACGAGCTCTGGGCATAGGCAGCCCTCTCCAGCTTGGGGAAAAGCCGGGAAACGTCCGAGCCCATCATCGCGTTTCATGCCGTCTTCTGTCCCGCTTCCGCGCGGAACTCGACCGTGCCGCCGCTTTCGCGGCCGGCCGAGCACCCGCCGTCAGCGGACCGTCGTGCCCGTGACGCTGAGGTCGCGGCGGAAGGACTCCGGCGCCTTGTACACGGCCACCATCGTGATCAGCGCACCGACCATGACGTACGCGGCGACCAGCGGCCACCGGCTGCCGTCCGATCCGGCCAGCGCCGTGGCCACGAACGGGGTCAGCCCGCCGGCGAAGATCGAGGCGATCTCGCGGCCCGCCGCGGCGCCGGTGTAGCGGCGATCCGCCGGGAACAACTCGGCGAAGAACGCGGGCTGGATGGCGTTGATGGCGTTGTGCCCGAGATTGAGCACCAGCACGTACCCGAGCACGATCAGCACCATCGACCCGCTGCGCAGCATGAAGAAGAACGGGAACGCCATCACGAACACCACGACCGCGCCGAAGAAGTAGACCGGCCGCCGCCCGATCCGGTCGGAGATCGCGGCGAACACGCCATGGCTGACGAAGGAGAGCACGGCCGCGACGAGGATCGCGTTGTTCAACTGGCCCTTCTGCAGGCCGAGCGTGCCCGTGCCGTACGACAGCGCGAACACCGTGAGCAGGAAGTACGGCAGAGCCTCGGCGAACCGCAGCCCGATGATCAGCAGCAGGTTGCGCCAGTCGTCAACGAAGATCGAACGGATCGGACCACGAGCCGGGCGGTCCGGCTTCGCGGCCGCCTCGCCCCCGTCGCCCGCCGCCGACGCGGCGGCGACGGCCTCGGTGAAGACCGGGGTCTCCCGCAGGGTGCGCCGCATCCAGAACGTCACGACGAGGACGGCCGCCGACAGCAGGAACGGGATCCGCCATCCCCAGGCCAGCAGTTGATCATCGGGGAGCGTGTAGACGTAGGCGAAGATCAGCGTGATGAGGATCTGCGCCGAGAACCCGCCGGTGTTGGGCCAGGCGCTGAAGAAACCTCGGCGGTTCGGTGGTGCCGACTCCAGCACGATGATCATGGAGCCGCCCCACTCGCCGCCCACCGCGAATCCCTGGAGCAGCCGCAGCACCACCAGCAGGATCGGGGCCCAGATCCCGATCGTCCCGTAGGACGGCAGCAGTCCGATGAGGATGGTGCTGAGCCCCATCACGGTGAGCGTGATCATCAGGGTGGACTTGCGGCCGTGCCGGTCCCCGCGGCTGCCGAAGAAGAGCCCGCCCAGCGGCCGGGCGAGGAAGCCGACCGCGAACGTGCCGAAGGCCGAGAGTGTGCCAACGAAGCCGCTGGCGTCGGGGAAGAACACCTTGGGGAAGACGACGGCGGCCGCCGTCCCGTAGACGAGGAAGTCGTAGTACTCCAGCGTGTTGCCGAGGAAGCTGGATGCCGTGACCTTCCAGGCGTAGCGGCGGTCTGTCTCCGGAAGGGTCGCAACCATGGCGCCTCCCTTTCTGCCGGCGGCTTTGAACATTTCCGCAGGGATTCGGTTGTCGCACACTATGTCTCGGGAAACGGTTAACCGTCAACGGTCACCTGTTATCGGTTAACGTTGACCGTCTGCAGTAAGCAGAGATACCGTGGGCGGACAACACGGGAGGAGAGCTGGTGACGATCATCAATCCGTTGCGCAATCCACCGCTCGGAGATCAGCTGCTCGTCCAGCTCCGCTCGCTCATCGTGCGCGGCGAGCTGAGCGTGGGCACCCATCTGGTCGAGGGCAAGATCGCGGAGCGCTTCGGGGTGAGCCGCGGGCCGGTCCGCGACGCGCTTCGCCAGCTGGAGATCGAGGGGCTGGTCGAGACGCGCAAGCGGGGCGTCTCCGTACGCGGGCTGTCCGACAAAGATCTCCTGGAGCTCTACTCGCTGCGCGGCGCACTGGAGAGCCTGGCCATCCGGGAGGCCATCGCGCGGCTCGACGCCGCCGACTGGGCCCCGATCGACGAGGCGCTCGACCAGATGCAGTCCGCGGCCGTGGCCGCCGACGCCGCCAAGTTCGCCGCGGCCGACCTCGATTTCCACAGCGGGTTCTACACGCTCGGCGACAATCGCTGGCTCACCGCCACCTGGGCGCTGCACCGGCCGCTGTTCGCGACGGTGTTGGAGATCACCAACACCGACCGGGACCTGGTCCCCGTCGCCGACGACCATGTCTACCTGAGGGATGTCATCCGCTCGGGCGACGTCGACGCCGCGCTGGCCGCGCTCACCGCTCATCTCGACGGCTCCTGCAGCCGGATCTGCGCGGCGCTGAGCGGGCGACCGCGCCCGCAGCCCGCCTTCTGACCCCAGTCACCCGTCCGCCGGCCACCCATGACGAACCGAGGCTTTGCCATGCCAGAAAATACCCGACGCCGGGCGGAGGTCCTCGCCGCCGTTCCCACCTTCTTCGACGAGGCGGGCGAGCTCGACCACGCCACCACCAAGGCGCACTTCACCGATCTCGCGCGTCACGTCGACGGTGTCTTCGTCTGCGGCACCACCGGCGAGTTCCCGGCGCTGGACCGTGCGGAGCGCCGTACGCTGACCGAGACCGCGCTGGCCGTCTTCGGCCCTGACCGGGTCGTGGTGCACGTCGGCGCCGCGGCCACCCGAGAGGCGGTGGCGCTGACCCGCGACGCCGTCTCCCTGGGGGCGCGCCGGCTGGCCACGCTGACTCCGTACTACCTGCCCGCCGACACCGGCGCCGTCCTCCGGCACTTCGCCGCGGTGACGGCGGCCGCGGGCCCGGCCGCCGTCTACGGCTACCTGTTCAGCGAACGCTCTGGCGTGGTGGTCGAGCCCGCCGAATTCGCCATGATCGCCGCCGAGACCGGGCTGGCCGGCGCGAAGCTGAGCGGCCTGGCGGCCGAGCGGTTCGAGGAGTACCGCGCGGCGCTCCCGTCGCAGGCTCGGCTGTGGTCGGGCGCGGACACCAAGCTCGCCGAGGTCGTCCGCCACGGCGGCGCCGGAGTCGTGTCCGGACTGTCGGCCGCCTTCCCCGAGCCGTTCGCGATGCTCGCCGACGCCGTGACCGGCGACGACGCCGCCGTGGAACGCTCCGCCCAGGCGCGGGTGGACGAGGTGCTGGCCGCGCTGGGCGGCACCGTGGAAGGCATCAAACTGGCGCTGAGCCACCTGGGTCACGGAACCGGCGCCCTCCGCATGCCCGCCCCCGAGATCGGCCCCGACCAGCGGCAGCACATCGCACGTCTGGCCGAGACGGCGTCGGCGTCCCACGCGGGATGAAGCGCGCCTCCATGGACCACGATCACGTGAGCTCGGCCGACGGCGCAGGGACCCACGGGGAGGTGCCGGGGCTTCACGGGGAGGGCACGGGGATCCGTCGCGAAGACGCGGGGACCCGTCGCGAAGACGCGCACATCCGCCGCGAAGACGCAGGGACCCTCAGGGAAGCCGCCGGGGTTCGCCGGGAGTTCGTGACCGTTGATGATCCGCGCTGGACGCAGTGCCATGCGTCCACGCTCGCGGTCGTGGACGGCGTTCCCGTGGTCGCGTGGTTCGCCGGGACCAGGGAGGGGACGCCCGACAACCGCATCCGGATCGCCAGGGACGGCCGGATACACACCCTGGACACCGGCAGGGCCGTCGCGCACTGGAACCCGGTGCTGGCGGTGGGGCCGGACGGTGCCCTGTGGCTGTTCTGCAAGGCGGGTGCGCGCATCTCCGAGTGGGTCACGCTGGTCACCCGGTCGTACGACGGCGGCGCCACGTGGGAGCCGGTCCGCGAACTCGTCCCGGGAGACCGGTCCGGCGGCCGCGGGCCGGTCAAGAACCCGCCGCTGCTCGCTCCCGGCGGCCTGCGCTGGCTGGCGCCGGGCTCGACGGAGCAGTGGGGCGAGCGGCCCCGCTGGGATCCGTTCGTCGACGTGTCCGATGACAGCGGGCTGAGCTGGACGCAGTGCCCGATTCCGGTCGAGCACGCCGCCTTGACCGGCGCCGGGCACATCCAGCCCACGCTGTGGTGGGGAGCAGACGGTCCTGTCGCCCTGATGCGCAGCACCGAGGGCCGGGCGTACCGCTCGGTCTCCGCCGACGGCGGGCGCACCTGGACACCCGCCGAGCCCACGGGCCTGCCGAACAACAACAGCGGCCTCACCGCGGTCACGCTGCCGTCAGGCCGGGTGGCCTGCGTGCACAACCCGGCCACCGAGTCGTGGGGCAGCCGCTGCCCGCTCGTCATCTCACTGTCGGACGACGACGGACTGACCTGGCACGCGGGACCGATCGTGGACGACGGTGCCGTCTCCATCGATCCGGCCGTCCCGCGACTCCTGAACCCCGGCCCCGCCCGGAGCACGGGCGCAGGCGCCGCCCCCGGCACAAGCTCCGGCACCGGCTTCACGCCGGGTGACGCCGGGGTCGTCACCAGCGGCGTCGCCGAGTACAGCTACCCGGCCGCGGTCGTCACCTCCGAACACCTGCTCTTCACCTACACCTGGCAGCGCCGGGGAATCGTCCTCGCCCGGCTGCCTCTCGCCGACCTGGAGCCGAACACGCCATGACCAGCCCGTACCGCCGGCCTGTCGCCCGCCCGGAGCGCTCCGCCGCGCCGCGCACCGCCTACCTGATCGCCAGCGGCGACCTGCGCCTGGCGGCCAACGTCGCCGGCTGGCCCGCCCAGGAAGCCCTCGAAAAGGCGGTCGCCTCGGCCTTCGGTGACCTCGGCTGGACCGTGGTCCGCGCGAACGAGGCGGATCCCGCCAAGGGGCACGGCTTCATCGACAGCCAGCGGATGGGCCTGGAGGTCTTCAAGACCATCCCGGCCGACGCGCCGCTCATCGTCGCCGAGGCCGTATGGCAGTACAGCCACCACGTGCTGGCCGGCCTCCGCACCCACGAAGGCCCGATCCTCACCGTCGCCAACTTCGACGGGACCTGGCCCGGCCTGGTCGGGCTGCTCGGCCTCAACGCGGGACTGACCAAGATGGGCCGCCCGTACTCGACGATCTGGTCGGTCGACTTCACCGACCGCTACTTCCTGGACGGCATCGCGAGCTGGGTACAGGCCGGCCACATCGACCACGACGCCTCGCACGTCCGCCCGCTGCCGCCGCTGCCGCCCGGCCCGGAAGCCGAGCTCGGCGTCGCGCTGGCCGAGGAACTGCTGCGCGACAAGGCCATCATCGGCGTCTTCGACGAGGGCTGCATGGGCATGTACAACGCGATCATCGACGATGAGCTGCTCAATCCCCTCGGCATCTACAAGGAGCGGCTGTCCCAGAGCGCCCTGTACGCCGAGATGCTCAAGGTGCCGGACACCGAGGCGACGGCCGTGCGCGACTGGCTCGCCGCCGCCGGAATGCGGTTCGCCACCGGCACGGACGAGGCCACGGAGCTCACCGACCGGCAGTTGCGTGAGCAGTGCAAGATGTACGTCGCCGCGCTGCGGATCGCCGACGACTTCGGCCTGGACGCCGTCGGGATCCAGTACCAGCAGGGGCTGAAGGACCTCACCCCGGCATCCGACCTGCCGGAAGGGCTGCTCAACAACGTCGTCCGCCCGCCGGTGACCAGCCGTGACGGCACTCGGGTGCTCTACGACGACGCCCCGCTGCCGCACTTCAACGAGGCGGACGAGGGCGTGGCCGCGGACGCGCTGGTGACCAACCGGGTGTGGACCGCCATGGGCCTCGACCCCGCGACCACGCTGCACGACGTCCGCTGGGGTGAGCGTTACGGTGACGACTTCGTCTGGGTCTACGAGATCTCCGGCTCCGTCCCGCCGTCCCATCTGAAGGGCGGGTACACGGGCGCGGTGAGCCTGCGGCAGAACCCGATGTACTTCCCGGCGGGCGGCGGCACGATCAAGGGGGTGAGCAGGCCCGGGGAGATCGTCTGGTCTCGCCTCTACATCGCCGAAGCCCGCCTCCAGCTCGACATCGGCCGCGCTTCCGTCGTGGAGCTGCCCGAGGAGGAGACCGAGCGACGGTGGGCGGCGACCAACCCGGAGTGGCCGATCGCGCACGTCGTCCACCACGGGGTCACCCGCGACCAGTTCATGGCCCGGCACAAGGCCAACCACGTCCAGATCGCCTACGCCCCCGACGCCGCCACGGCCGACAAGGCGCTCCTCGCGAAGGCGGCGTTCTTCCACCGCCTGGGCGTCGAGGTGCACCTGTGCGGCGACGTCAACCTCTAGGCCCCACCAGGGCGGGGCTCAGGCCGGGGAGAAGGCGGCGCGGCCGATGAGGGACGTGACGAGGGCCTGGACGATACGCGTGATCAACGCTTGCAGGAGCATCATGGCCGCCTTCGCGAGCACAGAGGCCAGAAATTCGGACACCGAGTACCTCACATCACTAAATCCACCGTTAGCGAGATAATTCGCCATAAATGTTACGATTCAGTCGTAAACATGGTGTCCGTTTGGTGAACCGTTGGTGACTCCCCGGCGCTCGCCCGCTCCATCAGCGTGGCGACCAGCGCCGACACGACGGCGCAGCCCAGGCCGATGGTCCAGCCGAACGGGCCGATGGGACGGCAGCCGAAGACCTGGCTGAGGCCGGGGACAGAGACGATCACCATGAGGGCGGCCAGCGACGACACTGCCGCGAGGAACACCATCCGATCCCGGCCCCCCACGGTCAGCGTCTGCAGCAGTTGCGCTCCCACCAGACCGATGAGCCCGACGGTGGACGCGCGGCCCTGCGTGCCGGTCATCCGGCCGAGCAGCCACGCCGCGGTCGCCGCCGCGGCGGTGGTGACGGCGCGTACGTAGATGTCGCGGGTCAGGGCGGTGCCGAGCGAGACCTCCGGCCCCTCGGCGAGCAGCCGCTCCGGGCTTTCGTCGTCCGGTGGGCGAACGGCCACGGCCATGGCGGGCAGCATGTCGGTGAGCAGGTTGACCAGGAGCAGTTGGCGGGCGTTCAGCGCGCCGCGCCTGGACAGCAGGCTGGAGCCGACCGTGAAGGCGATCTCTCCGACGTTTCCGCCCAGCAGGATGCCGAGCGAGTCGCGGACGGAGCCCCACATCGCCCGGCCCTCGGAGATCGCGTCGATGATCGTCTCGATGCGATCGTCGATCACGACGATGTCGGCGGCGGCCCGGGCGGCGGGGGTGGCCAGCGGCCCGAGGGCGATGCCGACGTCGGCGAGCCGGATCGCGGGGACGTCATTGGCCCCGTCACCGGTGACGGCCACCACCTTGCCCATGCGCCGCAGGCAGGAGACGAGGCGGGCCTTGTGCTCGGGCGTGGTCCGCGCGAACACCGCCACCTCGGGCAGCACCGCGATCAAGGCGTCGTCGTCCAGCCGCTCCAGCTCGGGTCCCGTCATCACCCGCTGGCCGTTCAGAACGTGGATCTCGGCGGCGACGGCCTCGGCCGTGCTCGGATGGTCGCCAGTGATCATGATGACTCGTACGCCGGCTCGCATCAGTCCCTCGACGCTCCGCTTCGCCGTCGGCCGGACGGGGTCGGCCAGACAGAGGAACCCCAGGAAACACAGGCGCTCGATGCGGGCCTCGTCGAGATCGGCGCGGCTGGACGCCCGGCGCTCGGCGACGGCGAGCACGCGGAACCCCTGCAACGCCAGGCTGTCCACCTCTTTCTCCAGCTCGCGCCTGTTCTTCGCGCTCATGGGGACGGGCCGGGCGCCGCGGATCAGGTGGGTGCAACGGTCGAGCACGACCTCGGGGGCTCCCTTGACGCTCAGCAGATGGCCCGACTCCGACAGGCCGAGCACCGCGTGGTAGCCGCGCGCGGGTTCGAAGGGCAGCTCGTCGACCCGGTGCCACTCCCGCAGGCCGTCCTTGGGCGCGATGTGCAGCTTGGCGGCGCCCTCCACGACGGCGCGGTCCGTGGGATGGGGGATGGCCCGCCCGCCCTCGAAGCGGGGTCCCGCCCGGAGCGCCGCGCCGACGATCCCCTTCAGCTCCGGCGTCAATGTCTCAAGTGGCCGGGCGTGGTCTCCGTCCGACACCTGGCGCAGGCTGATGCGGCCTTCGGTCAGGGTCCCCGTCTTGTCGAAGCAGAGCACGTCGACCCGGCCCAGGGCCTCGATCGTCGACGGGTTGCGGACGAGCGTATTGCGTTTGGAGAGCCGTCTGCTCGAGGCGAGCTCGGCCACGGTGGCGATGAACGGCAGCCCTTCGGGGACCGCGGCGACCGCCAGGCTCACCGCGGGGGCGACAGCCGCGGACAGGGGTGAGCCGCGCAGCAGGTTCAGCACCATCAGGAACGCGCCCGACCCGATCGCGGCGGGCAGGATCCTGCGGCTCAGTCTGCGGAGCCTCAGCTCCACGCCGCTCACCAGCGGCCCGTCGGGGGCCAGTCTGGCGGTCCTGCCCGCCTGGGTCTCCTCCCCTGTCGCCACCACCACTGCCAGACCGTGACCGGCCGCGACGGTGGTGCCCTCGTACACCATCGATCGGCGATCCGCGATGGCGGCAGCGGCGGTGGGCGTCTCTGTTTTGACCACGAGCTGCGACTCGCCGGTCAAGGTGGACTCGTCGATCTCCAGGCCGAACGCCTGGATCAGCCTGCCATCGGCCGGTACGGCGTCGCCGGCGCGCAGCTCGATCACGTCCCCCTTCACGAGGTCGTCGGCGACGCCGGAGACGCCGCCGCCGGGCCTGCGCAGCCGTACCCGCACGGCGGTGATCTCGGTGAGACGGTGCAGCTCCCGGTCGGCGCCGCGCCGTTGCGCCCCGCCGATGACGGCGTCGACCACCATCACGCCACCGATCAGCACGGCGTCCAGCACCGAACCGACCGCGGCCGACAGGCCCGCGCCCGCGGCCAGGACCGGTGTCAACGGGTTGGCGAGCTCTTCCATCGACGCCATGGCCAAGGACGTGGGCCCGGTGGAATCCGGCCGCGCCGGCTTCGTCCTGCGACGCGCGGCCTCCTTCTCGCTCAGCCCGTGCGGCGAGGTGCGCAGCAGGTCGAGGACGTCAGGCACCGCCATCGCATGCCACGGCGTACGGTCGGCGTCCACCGGCGGCGCCGTCCGCCTGACCTCGCGTCCCGCCCACTCCCCCGTGACCAGGGCGGCCATCGAGGTGCAGTCGCGTATCAGGTGCGCCCGTGCGACCGCCGTCCCGGCCGGGCCGAGAACGGCCAGGCCCGCGCCGACGACCCCCGCCGCGGCGGCCAACCGTACGCTGCGCCTGCTCGCGCTCTTCGCGTACGGCACGCAGCGCAGCAGCAAGTGGACGCCGTCGAGATCGCTGATCACGTCGGCGTCCCACGGCACGCGCCGCGCTCCCCTGAGCACGCCGATGCCGAGGTCAGCCTGACGCAGGCCACGCCTCGACGTACGGGACACCACGGCCACGATGTGTCCTTCGGACTGCAGCGCCCGCACCGACGCGACCAGCCGGGAGCCGCCGTCTACAACCCGGTCGACCCCGAGTCGCAGGCCCAGGCTCGCCTCCCCGCCGGCCAGGATCACGGTGCCCACGCCCTTCGCGGCGGCGGCCACGGCTTCGGCCAGCGCGTGGGGTTCGGGTGCCAGCCCGACCAGCGCGATCGGGACGCCCTGCCGCGAGACGCTGACCGGCCGTACTCCCTGCCGGCGCCACTTCCGCACTTCCGTGGGTTCGCGCGGCGCCGAGTACGGCTTGACCGCCCATCCGTCACGCTCGCGCGGAGCCGTGGGATCGGTGAGGTCGACCAGCGTGTAGAGCCGCGCGTGCAACTCGTCCAGGTCCTGGTCCGCGTCGAACGGGATGACACCGTCGATCGTCCACGCGCCCGTGGTCAACGCGGCGGCGTCGAGGACGACCGTGTCGACGCGATCCATGCGGCGCAGCGCGTGGCGGTCGAGCACCATCCCGCCGCGTTTGGCGAGGGCACGTACGAAGGCGCTGCTGAAAGCGTCCCTGCCGACATGCGCGGCCTTGGGGATTCCCGTGACGAGCGTGGAAAGCCCGCGCTGATGATCGCGGCTGACCAAGGTGACGACGGCGTCCCCCGCCACCGTGGCCGCGCTCGCGGCGTCGGCGTACCGCTCGATGGGCCCGTGCGGCAGCGGAACAGGACGGGGCCGCCCGGCGACCCGGGTGTGGCGGTAGGCGCCGTCGGCGTCGGCGAACTCCTCTTCGCGCAGCTCCCAGGCCCGGCGCCCGGCGCACGAGTCGATGTAGCGGCCGGCCGCGGCGACGGAGTCGATGAACATCGACAGGGGCCGCATCGCCAGCGTCTGGGTGACGACGCGCGACGACGCGACCAGCGCGTCCGCGGCGGGCCTGCCCAGGTGCCGCTCCAGCTCCCGGCGGATCCGCGGGGCGTGCTCGGCCAGCGACAGTACGGCGGGCACGGCCGGCGACAGCTTCGGCAGGCGGGCGACCTGCCCGGCCAGAGCGAGCCCGGTGCCGACGAGGTGCAGGCTGAGACTCACCGCGGCGCGGGCCTGCTGCTCCACGCCGTCGAGCGCCAGTGGGCCACCGGCTTGACCGCCGTCCACATCGAATTCGTCGACGATGGTCACGAGCTTGTCCAGATCGGCCGTGTCCGCGTCGCAGCCCACGAACACGCAGCCGAGCGCGCCGTTCACCTCGGCCCGGTCCATGCCGACCGCGCGCAGCCGGTCTTCGAGGGCCCGCGCGACCCGGTCCGTGCCAGGGCCGCCGATGTGCCGCAGTTCCACGCGGACTCCGCCCGCGCACTTCTGTATCCGGCGTGGGCGCGGGAGCATGCTCCGCACCGGTTCGGGGAGCATGCTCAGGACGGTGTCAACGGAGAACGGCCACATGTCGCCTCCTTGGCGGACCCGTCCAGGCACGCAGGCTGCTCAGATCTCGGGGCAACCCGGACCTCACCCGCCCGACCGCGCACGCCCGGCGGCGCTCTTCCGACCGCCTCGTGACGTGGTGGAGGAGGCGGCCGTACGCCGGGAGGCCCTCGTCGAGGCGCCGGTGCTCGCGGCGGTACGCCTCGACGCGGCGGCCGAGGCGGTGGCGCCCTTCGACGCAGTGGCGCGTCTCGACGTGGCGGCCGAGGTGGTGCCCTTCGACGCGGCGGTACGCCTCGACGCAGCGGCCGAAGCGGTAGCGCCCTTCGACGCAGTGGCACGCCTCGACGTGGCGGCCGAGGTGGTGCCCTTCGACGCGGCGGTACGCCTCGACGCAGCGGCCGAAGTGGTAGCACCCTTCGACGCAGTGGCACGCCTCGACGTAGCGGCCGAGGTGGTGCCCTTCGACGCAGTGGCACGCCTCGACGTGGCGGCCGAAGTGGTGGCGCCCTTCGACGCGGCGGTGGAAGAGGTGACACCCTTGGACGCGGCAGTGCGCTTGGATGCGGCGGTCGCGGTGGTACGCCTCGATGAGGCGGCTGACGCGGTGGCGCGCTTCGGCGCTTCGGTCGAGGTGCCGCCCTTCGACGGGCCGGTGGAAGAGGTCACACCCTTCGACGCGGCAGTGCGCTTCGATGCGGCGGACGCGGTGGCACGCCTCGACGAGGCGGCCGACGCGGTGGCGCGCTTCGGCGCTGCGGTCGTGGTGCCGCCCTTCGATGCGGCAGTGCGCTTCGGCGCCGTGGTCGTGGTGGTCTCGGCGGTCGCGGTGCGGGGTCGCTCGGCGGCCTGGGATCCCTGCGCCCTGCGGGCGGGTGACCCGCTCCCTCCTTGCCATCCGCGCCGCGCGATCAGTGTCCCGGTGCCGATGGCGGCGGCCACCGGCCACTCGAGCACCCCGAACGCCGCGAGCACGCCGAGCGCGCCGTAGTAGGCGATGCGCTCGGGCGGAGGAAGGAGCGTCCGGGCCACGTCCACGGCATGGCCAACCTCCTGCCGGGAAATGCGCGGCATTTCCAGATGCGGCATCCCGATGTGTGGCATCCCGACGTGCGGCATCCGCAGATCCGATGGGCGGACCTTGATGCTCAACACCGGCATGTCAAGCGAAAGCTCTTTGGACGAGCTCGCTCGAGCCTGGGCAACGGCCATGATTCCTCCCCCATTTGAGGACGTCAGACGCCCCTTGCGTACTCCGGCCCCCACCGACGCACTACGAGCACCTAGACAACCTTCATCCTTCGATCCTTCGCGAAGCCTCATACGACAAACAAGAGCCTCGCACCTACTTTTATGGTCATATATCCGCTTTGTGACACTCCATCCGCTTTAGACGGCACGACTCCGCAAAACACCCTCGACCGGAGGGCCGGGGCATCAGCCGCCAACGAGGTAGCGCTCGGCACCAAAACCCCGCAGACGGTCAACGATGCGCACGTAACGGCGCCCGGCCACGTGCGGGTTCAGCGGCCGTTTTCCTGGAGGCCCCCAGCCACGAACGGCGGGTGGCGGCTGGCCAGGCCGTGCCGTAAAGGAAAGAAAGGCCCGAACCTCAGGTAGACACGGCGAGCACGCACGGCAGGCACGACAGGGCGGCGAACGGCGGATCAGCCACGGGCACCGTCGGCAAGCACGAGCCACCACGATGACCCGACACCGAACGCGGACGACAGACGCGGATCAGACGCGAGTGGCGGGCAAGGCAGCGCACACGGACAGCGGACGCGGGCGGCGGACGCGGATAGGTGGCGCGGACGGGTGCGAAGGGGGTGCGGGTGGTGCCGTGTGGGGTGATCGGCTTTAAGCTGGCGACATCACACATACAAGCGCTTGCTCAAATCAAGGTAAATGAGGTGGCACGTGCGGCGGTTCAGGTTCGGGGCGGTGGTGCGGCGGGCGGAGTCGGGCAAGGCGTGGGCGGACAGGGCCAGGCGGCTGGAGGGCGCCGGGTTCGATGTACTGCTCGTGCCCGACCACCTGGTCGGGCCGCGGTTCGCTCCCGTGGCGGCGCTGGCCGCCGCCGCGAGTGCCACGACGCGCCTGCGGGTGGGGACCCTCGTGTTCGCGAACGACTTCCGGCATCCGGCCGTGCTGGCCAAGGAGACGGCGACCCTCGATGTGCTGTCCGACGGTCGGCTCGACGTCGGGCTCGGGACCGGCTGGATGGCGGAGGACTATCAGCGGGCGGGTCTGCGGTTCGAGTCGCCCGGGGTGCGGGTGGAGCGGCTGGGTGAGGCCGTGGCCGTGCTCAAGGGGCTGTGGGGTGACGGGCCGTTCAGCTTCGATGGAAAGCATTACCAGCTACAGGCGCTCGACCAGCAGCCCAAGCCCGTGCAGCGGCCGCATCCGCGCCTTCTGCTCGGCGGGGGCGGGCCGCGGATGCTGCGGCTGGCCGCGCGCGAGGCCGACGTGGTGAACCTGGGGATGCGAGTACGCGCCGACGGCTCTGGCCCCGACGGGAGCGACGGCGGGCGGCAGGCGTTCCTGGACAAGCTCCAGACGGTGCGCGCGGCCGCCGGCGACCGCTACGACCGGCTAGAGCTGGGCACGAGCGTGGTCCAGGTGGGCGTGCGCAAGCCGGAGGAGACCTGGAGCGCCGCCGACACCTCGCAGTTGGACGAGACGCCCCAGGTACTCCTCGGAACCCATCACGACATAGTCGACAAACTCCGCCACTGGCGGGATGAGCACGATATTTCGTATTTCGTGGTGCATCACGAGCGCGACCTCGACGCCTTCACCCCGATCGTCGAGGAGCTCGCTACGGGATGAGGATCACCTTGCCCATGGTGTTCCTGCTCTCCAAGGCCGCGTGGGCGGCGGCGGCCTCCGCCAGCGGGAAAGACTGGACCGCGGGCGTGAGCTCGCCGTTCGCCGCCGCCTCCAGGGCCCGGTCCCGCAGGTCGGCGCGGCCGCCCTCGCGGCTGAGCAGGTAGCCGATGCCGTCGTACGAGGTCACACCGCGGGCCTTCAACTCGGCCTCCTCAGGGTGGAACCACTCCCCCGACGCCTGCCCGAACACGACCTGCCGCCCGCCCTCGCCGAGGAGTTCGAACGCGGCCCGGCCGAGCTTGCCGCCCACCCCGTCGAAGACGACGGTGACGTCGCCGATCGACTCCCGCACCACGTCGGCCCAATCGGGCGCGTCGTAGTCGGCCGCCAGGTCGGCGCCCAGCGAGCGGACCCGGGCCGCCTTCGCGGGGCCGCCCGCGGCGCCGACGACCGTCGCGCCCACCCGGCGGGCGTGCTGGACGAGCAGGGTGCCGATCCCGCCGGCGGCGGCCATGACCAGCACCACGTCCGAGGCGGTCACCGGGGCGACCTCCAGCACGCCCAGCGTGGTGGCGCCGGTCGTGTGCATGGCGACCGCCGCACCGTACTCCAGCCGGTCCGGCAGCACCACGAGCCCGGCGGCGGGCGCGACGGCGAGGGACGCGTAGCCGCCCGACGTCACCTCGCCGGTCACCACACGGCTGCCCACCAGGCCGGTGTCGACGCCGGCACCCACCGACTCGACCACCCCCGCCACCTCGCTGCCGAACGTCGTGGGCAGGTCGGGCGCGGGGTGCGGGCCGACGGGGATGCCCCGTCTGAACAGCGTCTCGATGAAGTGCACACCGATGGCGTGTACGGCGATGCGGACCTCGCCGGGGCCTGGGGAGGGGTCGGGGACGGACTCATAGCGGAGGTTCTCGGCGGGACCGTAGGAATGGAGCCTTATCGTGTGCATGCCTCCCAGCCTGCTACCTGAACCATGGTTGAGGTCAACCGTGCCGGATGATGGGGGGCATGGATGAGATGGTGTTGCTCAGGCATGGCGCGACAGAGTGGAGCACGGCGGGCAAGCACACGGGCCGCACCGACGTGCCGTTGACGTCCGCCGGCGAGGAGCAGGCGCGGGCGCTGGCGCCGCTGGTCAAGGAGGTGCCGTTCGATCTGGTGCTGGTGTCCCCCGCCCAGCGGGCCCGCCGCACGGCGGAGCTGGCCGGGCTGCAGACGTATGAGGTGGATGCGGATCTGTGGGAGTGGGACTACGGCGGCTACGAGGGCATCACCACGCCGACGATCCGGGAGACCCATCCGGGCTGGTACCTGTGGCGTGACGGCGTGATCCCCGGCGACGCCGAGCACCCCGGCGAGAGCGCGGCCGACGTCGGGGCGCGGGCCGACCGGGTGATCGCCAGGGCGAAGGCGGCCGAGGGACGGGTGGCACTGGTGGCGCACGGGCACTTCCTGCGCGTGCTGACGGCCCGCTGGCTGGGCCTGCCGCCCGCCGACGGCCGCCTGCTCAAGCTCGACACCGGCACATACTCACGGCTCGGCTTCGAACACGCCGAACCCGTGGTGACGACCTGGAACGCCCCGGTCACCTGACCCAGCACAGGAAAGCGCCGGTCAGCCGACCTCAGCCCGTACGGCCGACGCGTGCAGCGCCTTGCTCACCAGCCAGCCGCGCAGCGAGCCGTGCCGGGGCTCGTACGACAGCGGCCGTTCCCACAGCGCGACGAACACGTCCTGGGTGATCTCCTCGGCGAACGCCCGGCTCCCCGTGATCTTGACCGCCACCCCGTACACGAACGGGCTGTGCTCGTCATAGGCGGCGGCGAGCGCGTCGAGGTCGCCCGCGACCAGGCGGGCGTGCAGGTCCAGGTCGGCGGCCATCAGTCACACCCCAGCGTGGCCGCGGCCCGCATCAGCTCGCGGGCGAGCGCGGGATCGCCCTCGGCCGCGTACGGGAAGGAGCCCGGCGGCCACCGGCCGGCCAGCAGCTTGCAGAAGTGGACCGCGTCCGCCGACACCAGCACGGCGACGCGGTCCGGCGTCGGCGAGAGCGGGACCGTCCACGTGCCGCCGCCGGCACCCGTCAGCACGACGGTGGCGGCCACGTCGCGGCGCGGTCCCTTGACGGCCTTGGGCAGCAGGGCCAGCCCGAACTCGGCGATCATGCGCACGTGCTCGCCGTCCGGGGACGCCGCGGATCTGGCGGTGGCGCTCCTGATGTCGTCGGCGTGCGTCCAGGTCTCGAACGTCCGCTGGATCATCGCGTGCCGCAGCGGCCCGCGCGCCGGGCGGGTGCCGGTCCCCGCCAGCTCCACTTCGACGCCGAGCAGCAGGCCGGGGCTGCCGGAGACGCGTTCGAGCAGGGATCCGGCCTGCTCGCGCCAGCGCCGGTGGACCGGCAGGCGGGCGACGGCCGGCAGGCCCATGAAGGCCGCGACCCTGGCGTCGTTGGCGGCCAGGTGCTCGACCATGCCGCGTACGGTGCCGTGCTTGGCCAGCGGCGCCTCCCACTGCGCCACGCTCAGCTCGCCCAGCAGTTCGTCCATGAGCGCCACCTGCTGGGCGTAGGGGAAGGCCACGGCGGCGACCGCGGTCTCGGCGGGGCTGCGTCGCAGCCGCGCTTTGGACAGCATCGACTCGCGCAGTCTGGGAGGTGGGGCGATCGCCTCACCCGGCGCGTCGAGGAGCGCGATGGCCGCGCTGCAGTCCGGGCACGAGGCGACGTGGTCGTCGGAGCTCTGTCCGTTAGAGAGGTACGAGTCCGTCATGGCTACCTCCGCAGCACGACGCTAACTCGATGCGCCTCCGGGCGCCAGACGGCTGCCGGGGAAGGGTGACAGGAGGGTCTCGCGCCACGGCCCGTCGAGGAAGTCGCGGGCCCGCCGTGCCCAGTCGAGCAGGCGCGGGTCGGGCGGCACCTCGTCGTCGAGGCCGAGGGCGGCGTCACGGGCCCGCTGCGTCCTCAGGTGGTCGTCGAGCGACACGCCCCAGACCGTGACGGCCTCGGTGTCACAGAACAGGACCTCGTACAGGCCGACCAGGTGATGGCCGTGCTCGGCCAGCAGCGGGGCGCGTTCGGTGCGGACCGCCTCCAGGTAGTCGAGTGCGGCGCCGGGTCGTACGCGGGCGCTCTCGAACACGTAGAACTCGGCGGTGTCCACCTCGCTCAGGTCCGGGCAGCCCGGCACGGCGCCGAGCGGGCGGGAGAACGCGGAGAAGCGCAGGTCATCGATGTCGGAGAGGAACAGGCGTTCGTCCACCCCCTGATAGATCTCCATCATCTGGCGCCAGCCGCCGTCCCAGCCGCCGTGGCAGTCCCATAACGTGACCGCCTTGAACTGCGGGTGGCCGGTGATGCCCACGGCGTAGAAGGCGCCGGCCAGGTCGATCTCGCGGGATCTGATGGACATGCCGGAGGTCAGCGTGGGCGCCTGGCGGGCCTCGTCCTCGCGCTTGTAGCGGGTCAGCCAGGTCAGGTACTCCATCGGCCGGCGCGAGTTCATCGGCCGGAAGTCGACCTCTTCGAGAAGGTAGATCCCACGCCGCATCCAGGGCTCCTTTGACCAAGCGATTGCTCGGCCCCCACCCTAGCTGATCAAGCGACCGCTTGGGTAGGCTGCGGCCCCCTCCCCGTCAGCCACTCCAGCACTCTGCGGTGCCCGGAGGCGGCGTCCTCGAAGTGTCCCCAGTGCCAGTAACGCGGTTGGTCACGGACGCCCGTGACCCAGGTGCGATAGGAGACGGCACCGCCGGAGGCCGCGGGCGCGACGCCGTAGGTGCGTATCACGACCTTGCCGCCGGGTGCGAAGAGCACGTCGTCGGCGATCGGATAGAGGGTCATTTGGTCGAGCATGTCTCGATCATGGAGGCCGGAGGAGGCAGGGCGGTTACGTCTCCGGCGCGCCTCCGTTAAGGAGCCGCGCCGGAGGTTAACAGCCTGTTACACCATCAGGCCGTCGAACTCCCCATCCTTCACTCCGAGCACGAGGGCCCGGATCTCGTCGCGGGTGTAGATCAGGGCCGGGCCATCGGGGAAGCGCGAGTTTCGCACCGCCACCCCGCCGTCGGGGAGCTTCGCGAGTTCGACGCAGTTCCCCTGTGAGTTGCTGTAGCGGCTCTTGCGCCAGGCGACCTGCTTGAGGTCGGCCGCGGGCATGCCGTTATAGGTCTGCTTCATCTACATCTTTCTGAGAAGACCGCCGATGAGCTCGACTGTGCCCCCTGGCGTGGTGCTCTCCACGCATAACTGCTCCATAGCCGTGAGATATGGATCGATGTCCTCACGCTTGTCCAGGTACAGGGCACCCCAGAGCTGCTCGACATAGACAACGTCCGACAAGTCGGACTCGGGAAATCGCAAGATGCTGAAAGCGCCACCTTCAGCGGCATGCATGCCGTACCTGAAGGGCATCACCTGAATGGTGATGTTGGGAAGGGCGGCGACCTCCAGCAGATGCTGAAGCTGTTCGGACATGACCTCCCGCCCGCCGATGGTCCTCTTGAGGGTCGCTTCGTCGATGACCGCCCACAGTCGCGGGCCGTCCTTCTGCGTGAAGCGCTCTTGTCGCTGCATGCGCAGATGCACGCGGCGCTCGATCTGCCCAGGGGTCTCATCGGGGTTGCCGAGTCGGTATACCGCGCGTGCGTAAGCAGCCGTCTGCAGCAGGCCAGGCACGAACTGCACCTCATAGGTACGGATCACGCTGGCTGCTTCCTCCAACCCCACGTACGTGGTGAACCACGCGGGCAGAACGGCTGAATACTTGTGCCACCACCCGGGGGTGTTGGCTTCGCGGACCATCTCCAGCAGGGCACGGCGCTCGGCGTCGTCGACGACGCCGTACAGGGTGAGCAGGTCCTCCACATCGCGTGTCTTGAATCCGACGCGACCGAGTTCCATACGGCTGATCTTGGACTCGGACGCCCGGATGTGGAATCCGGCCTGGTCGCGGGTGAGCTCGCTGGCTTCACGCAGCCGCCGCAAACTGGCGCCAAGCATGATGCGCCGAACGGTCGAACCTGAACCGGGCGGATCGAGGGACACGTGCTGCTCCTTGGTCGTTTCCTTAGCACACAGTCTGTCACTCCACGGCCGAAAGATCATATGCCGCGGACAAGATCCCCTTTCCCACCGATTGACCTTTTGAGGCAAAGGTAGCGGTTGCACGCGGTGTCTGCACGTGCATTCGCTCTTGCACCTGCACGAGAGTTTGCTCCAGAATGATCAATGTGCAATCCACCACGGTGACGCAGGGCCAGTGGACCACGTTCGACTGGTGGCCCCCGGTCGGGTGGTGGCCGGAGGCCGCGCGTGACCTGCTGGTTCCAGGGCCGGCCAGGAGCGCCACGTTCGTGCTCCCGCCCACGCCGTCCTCGATCCACGCCGTCCGCAGCTACACCAACGGCACCCTGACGGCGTGGGGGCTCGGCGAGCTGGTCGAGAACATGGAGCTGGTGGTCTCCGAGTTGGCGACCAACGCGCTGCGGCACGGGTTACACCTGGCCGAGGGCCGTTGCCAGCGCCCGGTCCACATGTCCCTGGTGCGCCGCGGCCCGCTGGTTACCAGCGCCTTCACCGATCCAGGCTCCTCGGTGCCCACGCTGAGATACCCTGGCCCTCTCGACACCGGCGGCCTCGGACTCCACATCGTCGAATCGCTCAGCCATCGATGGGGCTGGTCCGCACTCGCGCCCCACGGGAAGATCGTCTGGGCAGTCCTCTCCTGACCGGGGGTGATCTGCATTACCGTGGATGCTCATGGCTCACGGTGAGTCCCTGCGTGCGACCCCATGAGAGTGCTGACAGATGGATGATCACCTGCTCGGCTGGCTACGAACACTTGACGAAGACAGGCTGGGACGCATCCTGGCGACCCGGCCCGACGCCATCGCGGCGCCGTGGCCGCGGCGGCTCGACACCCTGGCCCAACGGCTCGGCAACGGATTCGCCGTGATGGAGGCCCTGCGCGGCCTGCCTCTTCCCTGCCTTGAGCTGGCTCAGGCGTGCCTGGTCGTCCGGCACGCCACTCCCGAGCGGCTGGCGGCCTTCCTCGGCGTGCCGGCCGAGGAGATGACCCCCTGGCTCGACCTCCTCCATGATCACGCGCTTGCCTGGCCCGACGGCGAGGGCGTCATCCGCCTGGCCGAGGCCGTGTCCCGGTGGTGGACCGCGCCCCTCGGCCTGGGCGAGCCGCTCGACCACTACCTCAACTCCTGGACGATCAGCGCCGACACGCTGCGCTCGCTCGCCCGAAACCTGGGGCTCCCGCCCCACGGCAACAAGCGCCGCACGATCAGCCGGGCGAGCGAGGTGCTCGGCGACCGCGCACGGCTCGACGCGTTGCTGCGTCACGCCCCCGAGGGCACGGTCAAGCTGCTCGACGGCTTCGCCTGGGACGGCCCGGTACGCGACGTCGACGGCGGCCGGTTCGTCCTGCCCGGCACGCCGGAGAAGTGGTCCGCCGACCACGGCCTGCTCTACCGGCCGAGCTGGCACGTCGCCGAGATGCCGCGCGAGGTGGCGCTCGGTCTGCGCGGCCCCGGCTACCACCCGCCGTTCACCCCCGAGCCGCCCGAGGTGGTCACGATCCCGATCGACCCGGAAGAGGTCGATCACCTGATGACGCTGGCCGCCCCGCACGTGGTCGAACGGTGCGCGGCGCTGCTCGACAACACCTCCAAGGCGCCGCTGCCGCTGCTGAAGACCGGCGGCGTGGGCGTGCGCGAGGTACGCAGGGTGGCCAAGGAGACCGGCTGCGACGAGGACGAGACCCGGCTGCTGCTGGAGGTCTGCACCGTGGCCAGGCTGCTGGCCTGGGACGAGCCGTCCGGCGGCATGATCCCCACCGAGCGGTTCGACCGCTGGCGGCTCGACGAGGGCTCGGCCAGGCTGCGGGTGCTGCTGTCGGCCTGGTGGCGCATGGAGCGCTCGTCGCTGCGCAAGATCGACGGCAAGTACGGCACCGTGCTGGGCGACGAGCAGTCGGGCGCCGCCGTGGCGCGCGTGCGCCGGGCGGTGCTGTCGGTCCTGTCCCACCTGCCGTCCGGCACGGCCTTCGCCGACCGCGCCAGCCTGGTCCGCAACGTTCATTGGCACTCTCCGCTGCTCGATCAGTCCCTGCTGGCCGAGTGCACGTCCGCGGTGCTCGACGAGGCGCGGCTGCTCGGCCTGCTGGCCAACGACTCGCTCACCGACCTGGGCCGGGCGCTGGCCGGGCTGGCCGCCAAGGCGGGCGACGAGAGCGACGACGCGGTGCCGCTGGTCGAGCACGACCCGATGCTCATGGAGGCCTCGACCAGGGCGCTGGCCAGCGTCCGCAGGAGCGCGCTGTTCGGACCCGACCTGACCGCGGTGGTGACGGGACCGCCGTCCGCCGAGCTGGCCGCGCTGCTCGACCGGGTGGCCGAGCGGGAGTCACGGGGCGCGGCCTCGGTGTGGCGGTTCACCACCGAGAGCGTGCGCCGCGCGCTGGACCACGGCTACGACGCCGACGAGCTGCTGACGGAGTTGTCCGGCGTCGGCACCATCCCGCAGCCGCTCGAATACCTCGTACGCGACGTGGCCCGCCGGCACGGCGAGGTGACGGTGACCATGGTGGGCTGCGTGGTGCAGGCCTCCGACCCGGCCCTGCTCGCCGAGATCGCCGGCCACCGGCGGCTGACCCGGCTCGGCCTGCGGCTGCTCGCCCCCACCGTGCTGGTGAGCTCGGCGGGCCCCGAACGCACGCTCGGCGCGCTGCGGGAGGCCGGCTACTCGCCGGTCCCGGTCGTCGACGGTGGCGGCGAGATCACGATCCGCCGCACCCGCGTCGAGGAGCCGCAGAACGGCAAGCTCATCCTGCTGCCCGGCGGCCAGGTGGCCGAGCTGTCGGAGTTCGCGGCGGAGTTCGAGGCGATGCCGCACAACCTCGCCGAGCCGGTCCCCGACCCGCACGAGCACGCCGCCCGCCTGATCGCCGCCGACCGCGCGGCGAACGAGCGCAGCGGGCGCACCTGGGCCGTCATCGGCCGGATGGCGACCAGGCTGCCGACGGCGCAGCAGTCACTGCTCGGCTTCGTCGTCGACCGGGGCGTACGCGCCGGCATCACGCTGACCGACGGCCTGACCGCGACGATCAGCCACGGCGAGCTCAAGGGCGGCGCCCTCGACGCCTGGTGTGAAGAGGCCGGCGATTACCTGGAGTTCCCGCTGGCCGAGATCGTCGAGGTCACGGGAGCTTACTAGCCTTCTTCAGGTTGGCCACCAGGCCCTCCACGAAGTCGGCGTAGCCCTGATAGCTGTAGGGGGCCTCGGCGCTCCACGGGTAGAGCTGCCCGGCCTTGACCGCGGGCAGCTTGGCGAAGGTGGGCTTCTTCATCATCTCCGCGGGCTTGAGCGACTGGGTGCGGGTGTCGTAGAGGATGACGTCGGCGTCGTAGGTGTCGGCGTTCTCCCAGCTCAGCGTCTGGAAGAAGCCGCCCTCGTCGACCTTGGAGGGCTTGACGACGTTCAGGCCGTTCTCGGTGAGGTGCACGATGTCCGGGTATTCGGGCGGGTTCACCACCCACATGGAGTCGGGGCCCGCCGACATCATGAGGATCTTGAGGTCCTTGAACGCCGCCAGCTCCTTGCCGGCCGCCTCCAGGCGGGCCTTGGCCTCCGGCACCCCTTGCAGGTCCGCGCCCAGCGACTTGGCCAGCTCCTCGTACTTGCCGATCACCTGCATGGCGCTGCGCCCGGTGAGCATGATGCCGGCCGTCGGGGCGACCTGCTCGATCGTGGCCTTCGACTTCTCCGGCACGTACCAGAGCGTGCCCTTGATGTACATGCTGCTGACCAGCAGGTCGGGCTGGAGCGCGATGTACTGCTCGACGTTGAACTCGTCCCAGACGTTGCCCAGTCCCCGCACCTTGGTGATGTCGACGTTGCCCACCTGGGGGTCTCGGGTGCCGTCCTTGAGCTTGTGCGGGCCGAAGACGCCGACCGGGCGCACGCCGAAGTCCCACAACGCCGCCGCGGCGCCGACCTGGGCGACCACGCGGGCGGGGCGCTTGGGCAGGTCGAGCTTCTTGTCACGGTCGTCGGTGAACGTCCATCCGCCCGCCGCAGCGGTCGGGGCCGCCTGCGTGGGGGTGCCCTCGTCACCGCAGGCCGCCAGCGTCAGGGCCGCCGCGAAACCTGCCGTGGCCGCGAGGAAACCCCTGCGAGGCAGTACCGGTCCCGACATGTCCATCTCCTAAGGTTAGGCTTGCCTTGCTACTGGGGCTTTACATTAGCCTCGCCTAAATTTGGCCGTGACGAAAGGGGGTGGGGTTGCCTGTGGGTGAGCAGGTCACATCGGTTGTGGACGCACCTGTGGCGTCCCGGGGGCGTCCAGCTGCGCTGGCCGGTGGGCTGGTGGTCGCGTTCGGCGTGCTGGTGCTGGTGGCGATGGCGAGCGTGGCGCTGGGGGCGCGGTCGGTGCCGCTGTCCACGGTGCTGGACGCGCTGACCGCCCCCAACGGGTCGAGCGACCACACGGTCATCCGCGAGCTTCGCGTCCCGCGGACCCTGCTGGGCATCGGTGTGGGCGCCGCGCTCGGGCTGGCGGGGGCGCTGATGCAGAGCCTGACCCGCAACCCCCTGGCCGACCCCGGCCTGCTCGGCATCAACGAGGGCGCCGCGCTGGGCGTCACCCTCGCGCTGGGGCTGTTCGGGCTCTCGGACCCGGCCGTCTACGTGTGGTTCGCGTTCGGCGGCGCCGCCCTGGCCTCCGTCGTCGTCTACGCGCTGGGCTCGTCCGGCCGCTCGGGCGCCGGTCCGGTACGCCTGGCGCTGGCCGGCATCGCCGTCGGCATGGTCTTCACGGCGGTGGCCTCGGCCGTCCTGCGCATGGACTCCCAGACGTTCGACCGGATGCGGTTCTGGCTGACCGGATCCCTGGCCGGGCAGACCTCCGACGTGCTGCTGCGGCTCGCGCCCTTCATGATCATCGGCTTGGCGGTGGGGCTGCTGCTGGCCAGGCCGCTGAACATGCTGGCGCTGGGCGACGACGCCGGCAAGGCGCTGGGCGTGGCCGTCACCCGCACCCGGGTCCTCACGGCCGTGTCG
This sequence comes from Nonomuraea guangzhouensis, assembly GCF_019396345.1. Classification (GTDB taxonomy): domain Bacteria; phylum Actinomycetota; class Actinomycetes; order Streptosporangiales; family Streptosporangiaceae; genus Nonomuraea; species Nonomuraea guangzhouensis. The sequence goes on from NZ_JAHKRM010000017.1 coordinate 89,425, forward strand.
GTCACGCTGCTCTGCGGCTCGGCCACCGCCGCGGCCGGGCCGCTGTGGTTCGTCGGGCTGGCCGTGCCGCACGCCGTACGCGCCGTGGTGGGTCAGGATCAGCGGTGGGCGCTGCCGTACACGATGCTGGCCGCGCCGGTGCTGCTGCTGGCGGCGGACGTGGCGGGGCGGCTCATCGCCCGGCCCGGCGAGGTGCAGGTGGGCATCATGTGCGCCGTGGTCGGCGCGCCGATCTTCATCCTGATGGTCAGGCGCAGGAGGCTGGCCGCGCTATGAGCCTGCGTTTCGGCCCCTGGTCCGTACGGCTGGCGCCGCGGGCCCTCGTCGTCGGCCTGGTCCTCGTTCTGGTCGCGTTCGCCGTGGCCGTGGCGGCGATCTCGACCGGCGAGTTCACCGTGTCCGTACCCGATGTGCTGACCGCGCTGTTCGGCCACGGCACGCCCGTCGCCGAGCTGATCGTGGGCAAGCTGCGCGCGCCCAGGGTGGTCACCGGGCTGCTGGTGGGCGCGGCGTTCGGGGTGAGCGGGGCGATCTTCCAGAGCCTGACCAGGAACCCCCTCGGCAGCCCCGACTTCATCGGCTTCACCGCCGGCGCCTCGACCGGCGGCATCCTCGGCGTGATCGCGGGCGGCACGGCGCTGCAGATCGCGGGCGGCGCGCTGGCGGGCTGCGTCGGCACCGCCGTGCTGGTCTACGCGCTGGCCCATCGCGGGGGCGTGCAGGGGTACCGGCTGGTACTCGTCGGGATCGGCGCGAACGCGCTGCTCCTGGCCGCCAACTCCTACCTGCTGACCAGGGCCAACATCAACGACGCCGCGACCGCGGGCGCGTGGCTCACGGGCAGCCTCAGCGGGCGCGGCTGGGACCACGCGATCCCGGTGGCGGTGACGCTCGCGGTGCTGCTGCCGGTCTGCGCGTTCGTGTCTCGGCCGATGCGGATGATCGAGATGGGCGACGACGCGGCGAAGGCCATGGGCATCAGGGTCGAGGCCGTGCGGGCCACGGCCATCGCCGTGGGCGTGCTGCTGTGCGCGGTCGCCACGGCCGCCGCCGGGCCGGTCATCTTCGTCGCCCTGTCGGCTCCGCAGCTGGCCAGGCGGCTGACCCGCTCGCCCGGGGTGACGATGGTCGCGTCGGCGCTCATGGGCGCCGTCCTGCTGACGGGCGCGGACCTGGCCGCCCAGCGCGTGCTCGCCCCCACCCAGCTGCCCGTCGGCGTGCTCACCGCCGCGATCGGCGGCGCGTACCTCGCCCTGCTCCTGCGGAAGGACCGTCACTGATGGCACTCCCCCCGTCCGCCCGGCTGTCGGGCAGCGACCTCACCCTCGCCTACGACCAGCGCGTCGTGGCGGCCAAGCTGGACGTGACGATCCCCGACGAGTCGTTCACCGTGATCATCGGGCCGAACGCCTGCGGCAAGTCCACCCTCCTGCGCGCCCTGGCCAGGATGCTCAAGCCCAGGAAGGGCGCGGTCCACCTCGACGGCAGCGTGATCACCTCACTGCCGTCGAAGGAGGTGGCCAGGCGGCTCGGGCTGCTGCCGCAGAGCTCGATCGTGCCCGACGGCATCACCGTGACGGACCTGGTGGCCCGTGGCCGCTACCCGCACCAGAAGCTGATGCGGCAGTGGTCGCGCGCGGACGAGGCCGCGGTGACCGAGGCGATGCGCGCCACCGACGTGGCCGAGCTGGCCGACCGGATCGTGGACGAGCTGTCCGGCGGCCAGCGGCAGCGGGTGTGGCTGGCGATGGCGCTGGCGCAGGAGACGCCGATCCTGCTGCTCGACGAGCCGACGACGTTCCTCGACATCTCCCACCAGATCGAGGTGCTGGACCTCTGCGCCGACCTGCACGAGGCGGGCCGCACGATGGTGGCGGTCCTGCACGACCTCAACCAGGCGTGCCGGTACGCCACCCACCTCATCGTCATGCGCGACGGCGCCATCGTGGCCGAGGGCGAGCCCACCGGGATCGTCACGCCCGAGCTGGTGGCCCAGGTGTTCGACCTGCGATGCGAGATCATCGAGGATCCCCAGTCGGGCACCCCGCTCATCATCCCCGAAGCGCGCCGCCGGGCGGCGACCACCGCCTGACGCTCCCCCTCATCCCACGAGAGCCCCGACCAGGGCGGTGATCGCGTCGCGTGCGCGGGCCTCGCCGTACTCCGCCCTGAGCACGCCCGCCACCTCGGCGGCGGTGGCCGCGAGCAGCGCGTGCGACAGCACATCGGCGTCGGACCCCGGACGCGACGCCGCCAGCAGGATGGCCGTGTGGCGGTGCCAGAACCGGTAGGCCCCGATCCGGTAGCGGGCGCCCGGACTGGCCGTCTCGGACATGCGTACCAGGTCGAGGTGGGCGAACAGGTAGTCCAGATAGGCGTCGACGAAGGCGGTGAGCCGGTCGCGTGCGGGCGCGCCGGGACCCAGCGGCGGCGGGCCGTTCAGGATGCGTTCCTGCAGCACCCGTTCGCGCTCGTCGAGCAGCGCCACCGCCAGCCCGGACTTGTCACCGAATCTGCGGAACAAGGTCCCCTTCCCCACCCCTGCCTCGGCGGCGATCGCGTCCATGGAGACCGCTTCGACCCCCTTCTCGGCGAACAGCCTGGCCGCGGCGGACAAGATCTTCCCCCTGTTGCGCGCCGCGTCCGCGCGTTCATTGATCTGGCGGCCGTGGAGCATTTCCAGCGGCTGCCTTGACGAACCGGACCGCGGTCCGTTAGCTTTCGAGCGATCCACAAACCGGACTGTAGTCCATTTGAACCGGAGCCCACAATGACCATAACTCGCGAAGAGCTCCGTGCCGCACTCGGCACGGTCACCGTGCTCGACACGCTGGGCGGCGCCTACTACGCCCAGCAGCATCTGCCCGGCGCCATCGCGCTGGTCGAGAGCGAGGTCGCCGAGCAGGCGCCCGCTCTGCTGCCCGACAAGAACGCGCCGATCATCACGTACTGCTCGAACCCGGCATGCAACAACAGCAAGGCCGTAGCTCGCCGCCTGACCGCGCTCGGCTACACGAACGTGCGCAGGTACGTCGAGGGGATCGAGGACTGGGTCGGGGCGGGCCTGCCCGTGGAATCCTCGTAATTCTTGGAGCGTGCCAAAGGACGTGGAAGCGGACCTCCGGCCCGGGTGACCCTCTGGAAGCCAGAGCTTTTCTCAGGGGGGAACCAACCATGGACCACGCCGTCGTCATCGGCGCGAGCATGGCGGGCCTGTTGTCCGCCGCCGCGCTCCACCGCAGGTACGCCAGAGTCACCGTGATCGACCGCGACACGCTGCCCACCGTCGACGTCCATCGCAAGGGCGTCGGCCAGAGCCGCCACGCGCACGGACTGCTCGCCAGAGGCCGTGAGGTCATGGACGAGCTGCTGCCAGGGCTCACCGCCGAACTCGTCGCGCAGGGCGCGCTCCTGGGCGACCTGCAGAGCCAGGCCCGCTGGATCCACGGCGGGCAGCCGCTCGCCCGCGGGGAGAGCGGCCTGCTCGGGCTGTCGCTCAGCCGGACGCTGCTCGAAGGCCAGATCCGCCGCCGTGTCACCGCCCTGCCCGGCGTGCGCGTGCTGGCCGACCGCGCCGTCACCAGCCTGCTCGCCCAGCAGGGCCGGGTCACCGGCGTGCGGCTGGCGAACGGCGACCCGATGCCCGCCGACCTGGTCGTCGACGCCTCGGGACGGGGCTCGCGTACGCCGTTCTGGCTGTCCGAGCTCGGCTACGAGCGGCCCGCCGAGGATCGGGTGACGATCGATCTGAGGTACGGCACGCGCGAGTTCCGTCGCCGGCCGGACCAGCTGGACGGCGATCTGGTCCTCGTGGTGGTGCCCACGCCCGAGATCCCGCGCGGCGGGGTGGCGCTGGCGCTGGAGGACGACCGCTGGGTCGTCACCATGGCCGGGTACGGCGGTGCCGGGCCGGAGTTGCCGCTCCGGCAGTTCGCCGCGTTCGCCGAGACGCTGACCGCCCCCGACCTGCACCGGCTGATCACCGTCGCGGAGCCGATCGGGGAGCCGCGCTCGTACCACACCTCGGCCAGCGTCAGGTATCGCTACGAGCGGCTCTCCCGCTTCCCGGAGGGCCTGCTGGTCGTCGGAGACGCCCTCTGCGCGTTCAACCCGTTCTACGGCCAGGGCATGTCGGTCGCCGCGCTGGAGGCCAGGGCCCTGCTCGACCCCGACCTGCGTCCGCTGCCGTTCTTCAGGCGGATCACCAAGCTGCTGGACGCGCCCTGGGACATCGTGGTCGGCGGTGACCTGCGGCTGCCCGGCGTGGAAGGCGAGCTCACGCCGAAGATCCGGATGGTCAACGCCTACCTGGAGCGCTTCCACGCGGCGGCGGCACACGACGCCGACCTGGCCAGGCGCTTCCTCCGGGTGGCGAACCTGATGGACGCGCCGCCGTCGCTGATGAGTCCCGGGGCGCTGCTCAGAGTGTTCCGCAACGGCGCACCACGAGCATTGCCAGCGCTCGTGTGACCTCGCGCAACTCCCGCAGCTCGACCTGCTCCCTGGGGGCGTGCGCGTATCGCACGTCGCCAGGGCCGTAGTGCAGCGCCGGGATCCCGCCCGCGGCGTAGAGCCGCAGGTCGCTCCCGTAGGGCGCGGCCTTCTCGATCGGCCGCGTGCCCGTCGTGTCGGCGACGGCCCCGGCCACCTCCGCCAGCAGCGGGTGCGCCTCGGGCAGCTGCCCACTGGCGAACTGCCCGCCCGGCCAGGTGATCGCGGGCGGGTGGTCGCGCAGCCACGGGTGCGCGACCGACAGCACCGCCGCCTCGAACGCGGCCCGCGCCGCCGCCGGGTCCTCGCCGAGCCTGACGCCCATCCGGCCCTCCGCGACCAGCAGGTCGGGCACGCTGCTCGCCCAGTCACCCGCCCGGACGGTGCCGACCTCGATCGAGTACGGCAGCGCATTCCCGTCGAACAGGGCCGGCACGTCACGGTTGCGCTCGGCCTCCAGGCGCCGGATCGCCTCGAACACCGGCCAGAACACCTCGATCGCGTTGATGCCCTCGTACCGGGTGGCCGCGTGCGCGGCCCGGCCCGCCACCTCCATCCGGAACGTCAGCGCCCCCGCGTTGGCCGTGATGACGGCCCCGCCGGTCGGCTCGGTGATGACCGCCGCCTCCGCCGTGTGGCCCCTGGCCAGCGTGGCGAACGCGCCGAGGCCGCCGTCCTCCTCGCTGATCACGCAGTGCACGGCGAGCGGCCTGGCCAGTCGTACTCCGGCCTTCTTGAGCGCGCGGACGACGGCGAGGTTGGCCGCCAGCCCGGCCTTCATGTCGCAGGCGCCGCGGCCGTGCAGGGTGTCGCCGGTGATCCGGGCGGCGAACGGGTCGTTGCCCGCCCACTGGGCGGGGTCGCCGATGGGCACGACGTCGACGTGGCCCTGCAGGGCCAGTGCCGGGGTGCCTTCGCCGCCGGTCACGGCGACCACGCCGTAGCCCTCGGTCCTGGGGGCCTCGGTGCCGGGGAAGCCCGCGCGGCGGCCGAGTGCGTCGAGGTCCAGCTTCCAGACGTCCACGTCCAGATCCGCCTCGGTGAGCAGGCGGGCGAGGCGGTGCTGCAGGTCGGACTCGGCGTCGGTCCCGGTCACACTGGGCACCTTGACGGTCTCGGCCAGCAGGTTCACGGTCTCGGTGTCGTCGATGGCCTGGAGGACCCTGGCTTCCGCGTCGCGCATGAAGCACACGATCTCATGGCGTGAACCCATCTGGTGATTCGTGGCGATACAAGGGAGGAGGTGCGGGTGCGAAGCGTTTTGGTGTGGTTGGTGGTGGCTCCGTTCGCGGTATGGGCGGGGCTGCGGTGGAGCCCGTACGACGGGTTGTGGCCATGGGTGCCGATCGTGGCGTACACGCCGTACGCGGCGGCGGCGTCCGTGCTCGCGCTCGTGCTGGCCGGAGCGCTGCGGCGGTGGGTGGCGGGGGCGGTCGCGCTCGTCACGGTGGCGGCGCTGGCGCTGGCCGTGCTGCCTCGCTGGTTCGCCGACACCGGCGGCGAGCGGGTCGCGGGCGGCGAGCCGGTCGGGGGAGGGCGGACGCTGCGGGTGCTGGCGGCCAATCTGATGGTGGGCTCGGGTGACCCGGCGGGGCTGATGGAGCTGGTCACCAGGCTCCGGCCGGACGTGCTGACGCTGCAGGAGCTCACGCCGAAGGCCGCGGCGGCCCTGGACCAGGCGGGGCTGCGCAAGGTGCTGCCGCAGGCCGTGGTCCGGCCACTGCCCGGTGTGGGCGGCTCCGGCGTCTACTCGCGCTACCCGCTGACGGCGGGGCCGGCCATCCAGTTCGGGGCGTTCGGGCAGGCCAGGGCAGTGCTCACGGAGCCGGGCGGGACGAAGGTCGAGGTGGTGTCCGTGCACCCGTGCGCGCCCCAGTACGTCGGGCCGACGCTCTGCTGGCGGCAAGGGCTGGTCGCCCTGCCGCGCGGCGGCGGGGTCACGCGGGTGCTGGCCGGCGACTTCAACGCCACGCTCGACCACGTGCCGATGCGCGACCTGCTGGCCGCCGGCTACCGCGACGCGGCGGACGTCACCGGACGGGGGTTCACCGCGACATATTGGCCCAAGGGTGGGCGGGCTCCCGGTGTGGTGATCGACCACGTGCTGGCCTCCGCCGGGATGGGGGTACGCGCGTTCACGGTCGAGCATCTGGAGCGCACCGACCACCGGCCGGTCTTCGCCGAGCTCACGCTGCCCTGACGGCCCAGTTGCCGGGCAGCGGGGGCCCGGCTGACCGTAAACTGGGCGCGTGGTAGCACCCAAGTTCGAGATACAGATGCTGAACGACCGGGTGATGATCCGGCTGGAGCAAGAGACCGAGGAGCGGCGCAGCGGCTCCGGGATCGTCATCCCCGCGACGGTCAAGATGGCCAACCGATTGGCATGGGGCGAGGTCTGCGGGGTCGGCTCGAACGTACGCGCGGTCAAGGTGGGCGACAAGGTGCTGCTCAACCCGGAGGACCAGTTCGAGGTGGAGCTGCACGCGCAGGTCTACCTCGTCATGCGTGAGCGCGACCTGCACGCCGTCGCCACCCAGGAGACCGACCACGGCACCGGCCTCTACCTCTAGCCCCGATGGAAGGTCAGCCAGAGGTTCGCCTTCCACGTCTGGGACGGGATGACGGCCAGCACCCGGGTCACCTTGCCCGTCAGGTCGACCACCGACAGCCGGTAGGCGCTCTGATGGGCCATGACCGCGATGACATGGCTCTCGTCCCACCAGCCGAACAGCATCTCCGGACTGACGGCCACCCGGCTCGCGATCTTGCCGGTGGCCGGGTTCACCAGGCAGAGCTGTTCCTTGAAGCGTGCGGGGCACCAGGTGGTCAGGCGGGCGCCCGACGGCGAGTAGGCGTCCTCCGGGCCGGTCGGCAGCCCGACGCCCGCGAACGTGCGCAGGGTCGCGCCGTCACTGGCCCGATAGGTCCGCAGGCCGTCGCCGAACCTGGCGACGAGGTCGCCGCCGGGGCTCCACCAGAAGTCCGCCGCCCCGTCGAGCCCGGCGGGACGGACCGTGCGCGCGGTGCTCGTCACCACGTCGACGACGGTGAAGCCGACGGCGCGCCACTTCCCGCCGACCTTCTGCTCGACGGTGAGCGCCACCCGCTTGCTGTCACGGGACCAGGAGATGTACGAGGCGGCCAGCGGTTTCTTGACCGTGCGCACCCGCCTGCCCTTGCCGCTGGCGCGGTCGGTGAGGAGCAGGGAGTCGTAGCCGTCCCGGTAGGACTTCGGGACGCCGGCGACCGTGGCGGCGTCGGGCGAGACCGCCGCCTCCGACAGGGTCGGCTGCTGGGCGAACGTGCTGCCGGTCCTGGCCCTGAGGTACGTGCTCTTGGTGCCCAGGCCGTAGCTGCTGAGCCGTACAGGATCACCCGTTTTTTCCAGATATTTCACACTGACGCCGGGAAGGGGCAGTGTGTCCGCCTGGACGGTGGGGAGCTCGGCGGCCGGGAGCTTCGCGGCTGCCGGGAGCTCGGCGATCGGCGGCTCGGCGATCGGGAGCTCAGCGATCGGAGCGGTGGGAGCGAGCAGGGTGAGCGACACGGCGACGGCGATGTGGGCGATCACGCCCGCAGAATAGGCCGTGGACGGCGCCGTTTCCGGCAGCGATAACCACCCGATCTAGATAAAGCGCTGAGCCAGTTCGATGAGATCGATCCCCAGGGTCCTGAGCCCGACATAGACGATCACGGCTGCGGCGGCGATGGTCACGATGAGCACGATGACGCGGATCGGCCAGCCCTGCCGCTTGTACCATTCGGTCCAGTCGTGCAGCACCCGCTTGCCGAACTCCAGCGCCCGGCGCGCCCAGTGAAACTCGGTGGCCAGCACGGCCAGGCCCGCGAACACGATCAGCCAGCCCGGACCGGGGAACGGCACCATGATCAGCCCGCCCACCACCATGATCGCGCCGATGGTGCCGATGACGATCTTCAGCGTGAGCCGGCCGGCGCGGGTGGACCGGACGCCGTCCAGCCAGCCGTGGATGCCCGAACGGCGCTCGGGCATGCTGGAACGATCGGCTGACTCGCCCTTGATCGCGTCGGCGTCTCCGGTCTCGGAGTCCTGGATCGGCAACGTACTCCCCCGCACGGTCGATGTGCCCCCAGGATACGGCCCCAGAACCCGTTATAGGCTCCTATACCAAGCCCACCAGCCACCCACTCCACAAACCATCCCAAACGTAAAGTTTCGTGTTTTTGCAGGTGACTTCGGGCAAAAATCGGTTAACGTCTCCTATGCCCGAGGCCATGCTTCGTACCGTCACCGGTCCTGTTCCCGCGACCGCCATCGACGGTCCCGTCCTATCCCGTGAGCACCTGCGCACCGACATGCGCTGGGCGGTCGGCATCGACTCCGACCCCTACCGCTGGCTCGACGAGGATCAGACCGTCACCGCCGAGCTTCTCGAGCTGCGCCAGTCCGACCAGCTCGGCCTGGTCGTCGACCTCACCTGTCTGGGTATGGGCCGCGACGCCGCCGCCCTGGCCCGGATCGCGGTCGACAGCCGGGTCCCGGTGATCGCTTCGACCGGTCTGTTCGCCGGACCGTTCGCCGGTTCCCCTGACGCGGACGTCGAGACGCTCACGAAACGGCTGATGAGCGAGATCTCCGACGGTCTCGACGGCGTCGGCGTGTTCCCCGGCGTGATCGCTCAGGTCGGCTGCTGCGGCACCGAGCCCACCGCCGCCGAGGAACGCGGCCTGATCGCCGCCGCCCGCGCCGCGCTGGCCTCCCGCCTGCCCGTCACCACGTACGGGCACAACGGGCTGGCCATGCTGGAGATCCTCCTCGGCGAGGGCCTGCCCGGCGCCCGGGTGAGCGTCGGCTACGCGGACGCGGAACCGGCCATCGCCCGCAAGATCGCCGAAACCGGCGCGTACGTCAGCCTGGGCTCACTCGGCTCCGGCCCGGACCAGTCGGCCAGGATCGCACTCGACCTCATCGAGGACGGCCACGCCGACCGCCTCCTGCTCAGCACAGGCGTGAGCCGGATCGCGCAGGTCAACCGGTACGGCGGGCCCGGCTACGCCCACCTGTTCCACACGCTGCTGCCGCGCCTGCGCGAGTCGGGGGTCGGCGAGGACACGATCGCCCTCGTCACCCGCGACAACCCGCTGCGCTGGCTCACCAGCGGTTCAGCTTGACCTGAACCGCACTTGAGGTAGCACCCTCCTCTCATGACCTTCACTCAGGAAGAGCTGGACTACCTCGCCACCCAGCAACTCGGCCGGCTGGCCACGATCTCGCCCGACGGACAGGTGCAGAACAGCCCCGTCGGCTTCTTCGTGGACGCCGATGCGGGCGCGATCACGATCGGCGGGCACGACCTCGGCAAGTCCAAGAAGTACCGGAACATCGCGGCGGGCAGCACGGTCGCCTTCGTCGTGGACGAGCTGGCCTCCACCGACCCGTGGGTGGTACGCGGGGTCGAGATCAGGGGAACGGCGCAGGCGCTCGCCGACCAGAAGCCGCCGTTCCCCGGCTTCAGCGCCGAACTGATCCGGATCACCCCCAACAAGATCATTTCGTGGGGTCTGGGCGGGCCGCCCACCAACCGGAAGGTCTGAAACTGGCTAGGATTAGGGGCTGAGCCAGCCAGGCCAGGTGGGGGGACGGTGACCGAGCACACGCACAGCGGCGGCGGCCGTCGCAGGCCGTTCAAGGCGCTGTCCCGGATGGCCCGGCTGGGTGACGTCCCGGTCGTGATCATGCTGGCCTGGGCCGGTTGGCTGGCCGTCCCGTGGTCGTTCAGCGGCCTGGCCCAGGCCCGCGCCGCCGCGGCCGCCGCCGCCGCGGAGGCCGAGCCGCCACCGGTCGTCTCCGCCGACGCCGTACGGGGCGGCACGCTTGCCGGCGCCGACGTTGCAGGGGCCGGCAGGCTCGGCGGTGTCGACGCCGTACGGGCTGGCACGTCCGCGACCGCCGATGTCTTATGGGGTGGCGCGTCCGCGACCGCCGACGTCTTGCGGGGTGGCACGCCCACGGCCGCGGACGCCGTACGGGGTGGCACGCTCGGGAGCGCGACGCCCGCCATGGCCTGGGGCATCCCGGCCCACAGCGTCGCTCCTGCGCCCCGCACGGTCCGCGTCTCCCGTGGTGACGCACCGGGTGACGGGGGCCAGGCAGACGAGCTCGGGTGGGCGCTCTGCGACGACGGCACCGTCACCGCGGTCGGGCCGCTCCACGACAACGACGCCACCGACGTCCAGCCGCTCCACGACGAGGATGTGGCCGTCCGCCGGCCGTTCCGCGAACGAGGCGCATCACCGGCGGATGTGCTCGCCGTTGAGCGGGCGCGGATCGCCGGAGAGGTGCACGATGCCGCCGGGCATGGGCTGGCGGCCATCGCCATGCAGGCCGGGCTCGCGCTCATCACGCTCGACGACGACCCCGAGCAGGCGCGTGCCTCGCTGCTGGCGATCAAGGAGACCAGCACGACGGCGCTCACCCAGCTACGTGCCGCGCTTGACCGGCTCGACCCGCGCGACAGCACCCACGGCCTTGGCGCCGGTGCCTACGATCTGCCGAGTCTGATCGACGGGGTTCGGGCCGCGGGGCTGCCGGTGGATATGGAGCCCGCCGATCCCGCTGTGCCCGCCCACCTCAGCGCGACCGTGTACGGGGTGGTGCGCGAGTCGCTCACCAACGTGCTGCGCCACGCCGGGCCGACCAGAGCGCTCGTACGGCTGTCCGGCGACCCGGCCGGGCTCGTCCTGGAGATCGCCGACCGCGGCGTCGGCCGGCCAGGGACGGCCGAAGGGCACGGCGGGTCAGGGACGGTCGAAGGGCATGGCCGGCGTGGGGCGGCCGAAGGGCACAGCTGGTCAGGGACGGTCGAGGGGCGGGGGCTGGCCGGGATGCGGGCCAGGGTGGCCGCGGCGGGCGGCCACTTCACCGCGGGACCGCGGGACGGCGGCGGCTTCCAGGTCCTCGCCACGTTCCCCGAGAACACCACGCCCCAGAGCGCCGCATTCCAGAGCGTGCCGTCCCAGAACATCGCACGCCCAAGCGTTGCACCCCAGAGCGCCGTAGATCGCCAGGACGCGTCAGATCGCCTCACCGGCGCCGACTCCCCGGCAGACCTGACGTGACCGTGCCATACTCCGATCCCCCACCCCCCGCCCAGCCCGACCCGTCAGCCGAGCAGGCCGTCGGACCGGTGATCCGGGTGGCCGTGGCCGATGATCAGGCCGTTGTGCGGATGGGGCTCAGGGCGCTGCTGGAGCGGGAGCCGGGGCTGGAGTGCGTCGGTGAGGCGGCCGACGGCGCGGCGGCGCTCCAGCTCATCCGCCGTACCCGGCCCGACGTGCTGCTGCTCGACATCCGCATGCCCGGCATGGACGGCCTGGCTACCCTGCGGGCCATCGCCGGTGATCGCGAGCTGAGCGGCACCAGGATCGTGGTGGTGACCACGTTCGCGGTGGACGAGTACGTCTTCGCCGCGCTCCAGGCCGGCGCCAGCGGGTTCCTGCTCAAGGACAGCGCCCCCGACGAGCTGGCCGGTGCGGTCCGGGTGGTGGCCGCGGGCGAGGCGCTGCTGTCGCCCGCGATCACCAGGAAGGTCATCGGCCTGTTCGGCCGGCACGGCACCGAGCCCGTCGAGGGCCTCGAGACCCTCACGCCACGCGAACGCGAACTCGTCGCCTGGGTGGCCACCGGAAGATCCAACGAGGAGATCGCCAAGGAGCTGGTGATCAGCCCCGACACCGTCCGTACGCATGTCAGCCGGGCCATGGTCAAGTTGCGCGCCCGCGACCGCGCCCAGCTGGTGGTGTTCGCCATGCGGGCCGGGCTGGCCGTACCGACGTGACTATCTGAGGAAGCCTTCGTAGTTGCGCTGCTGGAGCTGGGCCTCGATCTGTTTCACCGTGTCGAGTCCCACCCCCACCATGATCAGGATGCTGGTCCCGCCGAACGGGAAGTTCTGCTGCGTACCCGGATCCCGCAGGATCGCGAAGGCCAGCAGCGGCAGCAGCGCCAGCACCCCCAGGTAGACGGCGCCGGGCGCGGTCAGCCGCGACAGCACGTACGCCAGGTACGTCGAGGTCGGCTTGCCCGGGCGCAACCCGGGCACGAACCCGCTGTACCGCTTCATGTTGTCGGCCACCTCGACGGGATTGAAGGTGATCGACACGTAGAAGTACGCGAATCCCACGATCAGCAGGAAAAATCCCATCATGTAGAGCGGGTGTGTCCCGCCGGTGAGGTTCCGCGACAGCCACCCGCCGACCTCGTCACCCAGCATCGGCGCGAGCAGCGTCGGCAGGTACAGCAGCGACGTGGCGAAGATGACCGGCGCGATGCCCGCCTGGTTGACCTTCAGCGGAATGTAGGTGCTGGTCCCGCCGTACACGCGCCGCCCCACCGCCCGCTTGGCGTACTGCACGGGGATGCGCCGCTGCGCCTGTTCCATGAACACCACGGCCGCCACCAGGAACACCCCGGTCACCAGCATCACGGCGAAGGCGAACGGGCTGAGCAGGAAGATGGTCGACATGTACGACGGGAAGTACGCCACAGTCTGGGTGAACATCAGGATCGACATCCCGTTCCCGATCCCCCGGTCAGTCACCAGCTCGCCCAGCCACATCACCATGCTGGTGCCCGCGACCATGGTGAACACCACCACCGCGACACCCAGCAGACTCTCGTCACGCAGCAGCGGCCGCGCGCACCCCGGCAGCAGCTGCCCGCCGCGCGCCAGCGCGACGACCGTGGTGGAGTTCAGCACCGCCAGCCCCACGGTCAGGTACCGCGTGTACTGGATGATCTTCGCCTGCCCCGCCTGCCCCTCCTTCCTCAGTGTTTCGAGTCGCGGCACGACGACGGCCAGCAGCTGCATCACGATGCTGGCGGTGATGTACGGCATGACGCCCAGCGCGAAGACCGACAGCTTCAGCATCGCGCCCCCGCTGAGCAGCTGAACCATGTCGAACAACCCGCCACGCGCCGACCCCAGGCACTGCTGGACCGCCACGACGTCCACCCCCGGCGACGGCAGGATCTGCCCCAGCCGGAACAGCCCGATGACGGCCAGCGTGAACAACAATTTCTTCCGGAGATCCGGCACCCGGAACGCCCTGAACAGCACGGTCAGCATGAGCCGAGTCTGTCGGCGCCCCCGCCGGAGGTCGTCCGCCGAGGAGCGGCACCCACGTACGCAAATCCGCGTACGCGAGACTGATCACATGAGCATGAGCACGCTATGGATCATCAGCGGGCCGCCCGGCGCCGGCAAGTCCACCGTCGCGGCGGAACTGCTCGCCCGCCTCGACCCAACGCCCGCCCTGCTCGACAAGGACACCGTGTACGGCGACTTCGCCGCCGAGATCCTCCAGGGGTACGGCCGGCACCACGGCGAGCGCGAGGGCCCGTGGTACGACGAGCACATCAAGGTGCACGAGTACACCGGCCTCACCAGGACGGCCAGGCAGATCCGCGAGCACGGCTGCCCGGTGCTGCTCGACGGCCCGTTCACCACGCAGGTGCACTCGGCGCAGCTGTGGGACAGGTGGGCCGATGAGCTGGGTGGCCCGCCGATCAGGCTGATCTGGGTCCGCTCCGACGGCCCGACCCTGCGCGAGCGTCTGGTGGCCAGGGGGTTCGAGAAGGACGCGGGCAAGCTGGGGGCGTTCGACGCCTACCTGGCGGCGATCCGGGTGTCGGAGCCGCCGGCCGTACCGTACCTGGAGATCGACAACCGGCGTGGCGCGCCGCCGGTCGGCGCGCAGCTCACGGCGGCGGGTCTGCCGCCGCGAAACAGCCCGATATCCACTTAAGGCACTCGATAGTCGTCGTCACGCGCGTCGAGGATGGCCATGTGACCCGGCAGATGGCCGATCGCGAAGTCGACGCCGCTGGCCATGATCACCGCCTGTGGCGTCACCCCGCATGCCCAGAACAGCGGCACCTCGCCGGGACGCACCTCCACCGGATCGCCGAAGTCGGGACGGCCGAGGTCGGCGATCCCGATCGCGGCCGGGTCGCCCACGTGCACGGGCGCCCCGTGCACCTGCGGGTAGCGGCGGGTGACCTCGATCGCGACGTCCACGAGCGCCGCAGGGACCGGCCGCATCGACACGACGAGCGGGCCGGACAGCGTGCCGGACGGCTGGCACGCCACGCTCGTCCGGTACATCGGCACGTTCGTCCCCATGTCCAGGTGCCTGATCGGCACCCCGGCCCGCAGCAGCGCCTGTTCGAAGGTGAAGCTGCAGCCGATGAGGAACGCCACGAGATCGTCACGCCACTCGGCGACCACGTCGTCGAGATCGGCGACGGCCTTCCCCTCGCGATAGAGGCGGTATCCCGGCAGATCGGTGCGTAGGTCGCCGGGGAACAGCGCGGTGGACCACGCCCCCGGCTCCCCCACGTCCAGCACCGGGCACGCCTGCGCGTTGCGGTGCGCGAACAGCAGCAGCTCGTACCCCAGCTCCTTGGGCACGGCGATCAGGTTGGCCTGCGTCCACCCGCTGCACCAACCTGCGGTCGGCACCCGCTCGCCCGCGCGGAAGCGCTCCCGCGCCTGCGCCGGGCTCAGGTCTGCGACATCCACGCTTTGACATTACGCCCGGAAACCGGACCCGCAATCTTCGGCATACTTTGATCTACCGGGGTAGTAGCGAACGCCGTGCGCCTTGATGTGAACCTCCTCGACTACGCGCTCATCGCGATCTACTTCGCGACCGTGCTCGGCATCGGGTTCGCCGCGAAGCGACGGATCAGTTCGAGCCTCGACTTCTTCCTGGCCGGCCGTGGACTCCCCCCGTGGATCACCGGCTTAGCCTTCGTCTCGGCCAACCTGGGTGCGATCGAGATCCTGGGCATGGCCGCCAACGGCGCGCAGTACGGCGCCATGACCGTGCACTACTACTGGATCGGCGCCGTGCCCGCGATGGTGTTCCTCGGCATCGTGATGATGCCGTTCTACTACCGCTCGAAGGTACGCAGCGTCCCCGAGTTCCTGGGGCGGCGCTTCAACGGCGCCACCCAGCTGCTGAACGCGATCTCCTTCGCCGTGGCCCAGATCCTCATCGCCGGGGTCAACCTCTACGCGCTCGCGCTGGTCATGGAGGCCCTGCTGGGCTGGCCACTGCCGGTGTCGGTGGTGGTGGCGGCGGTGATCGTGCTGTCGTACATCACGCTCGGCGGGCTGTCGTCGGCGATCTACAACGAGGTCCTGCAGTTCTTCGTCATCCTGGCCGGGCTGATCCCGCTGACCATCATCGGGCTGAACCAGGTGGGCGGCGTCTCCGGGCTGTTCGACAAGGTACGGCAGAGCGCGCTCGGCGAGGCCGGGCTGCACACCTGGGCCGACACCGCCGGCAAGAACCCGATGGAGGCCCACTGGCTCGGCATCGTGTTCGGCCTGGGCTTCATCCTGTCCTTCGGCTACTGGACCACGAACTTCGCCGAGGTGCAGCGGGCCTTGTCCGCCAGGAACACCAACGCCGCCCGGCTCACCCCGATCATCGCGGCCTACCCGAAGCTGTTCATCCCGCTGGTGACCGTGCTGCCGGGATTGATCGCCCTGGTCCTGTTCAAGGACTTGGGCAAGGGCCAGGCCTACAACAACGCGATCCCGCTGCTCATGGGGAGCCTGCTGCCCAACGGTGTGCTCGGGGTGGCGGTGACCGGGCTGCTGGCCTCGTTCATGGCCGGGATGGCGGCCAACATCAGCGGGTTCAACACGGTGTTCACCAACGACATCTGGCAGGCGCACCTGGCCAAGGACCGCCCGGACGACTACTACCTGCGGGTGGGCAGGATCGCCACCGTCGCGGGCGTCGCGCTGGGCGTCGGCACCGCGTTCATCGCGGCCGGCTACTCCAACATCATGAACTACCTGCAGGCGCTGTTCTCGTTCTTCAACGCGCCGCTGTTCGCGACCTTCATCGTCGGGCTGTTCTGGAAACGGATGACGCCGTGGGCCGGCTTCTGGGGCCTGCTGGCGGGGATCGGGTCGGCGTTCGCCTCGTACATCGCGTACAAGGCCGGGATCCTGGACTTCGGCACCGAGCTGAACGCCAGCTTCTGGGGCGCGGGCGTGGCCTTCGTCGTCGACGTGATCGTCTCGGTGCTGGTCACCCTGGTGACTACGGCCAAGCCCGAGGAGGAACTGCGCGGGCTGGTGTACGGGCTCAGCGCGGTCGACCTGTCGGACGATGCCATGGCCGGTGACAAGAAGTGGTACCGCTCGCCCGTGATCCTCGGGACGGGCGCGATCGTCATAGCCGCCGCGCTGTACGGGGCGATCCTGTGAGTGACATCAGAATGGTGATCGGCGGGCTGTTCCTGATCTACGGGGTGATCCTCATCGTCGCCGGAGTGGTGGGGGCGGCGGTCAACCTGTGGACCGGGCTGGCCATGGCGGTCTTCGGCGGCGCCTTCGTGATCTGGGCCCGCGTCAAGCGCATCTGACGCCGGGGGCGGCCGGCCCGTCGGCCCGCCGCCCCTGTCCCGGTCGTGAAACTTTCAGTAATCGAGCCCGAACGTATGGGCGCCCAGGCCGAACCCCCCTCCTTTCGGCACGACGTACCCCTGCTCGACCAGCGTCGCCAGGCTCCGCCGTACCTCGTCCTCTTCCAGACCGGTCGCGCGGACGAGCGCCGGAAGCTCCGTACCGCCGGACTCGACCGCCTGCGAGGCGACCGCCTCGTACACGTGGATGTCGACGTCGGACAGTGCCTGCACGTCGTGATCTCGGGCCATCAGCGCCGCCTTGCCCCGTCCCTGAGCCGGCCCGGGTCGACGTCGCGTTCCGGGTAACGGCGCAGATACTCGGTCTCCAGTTCGTTGGTCCGCGAGGTGTGGCGGGCGAACGCGGCGGCCGAGCCGTGCAGCAGGGCGTCGGTACGTGTCGCGTGCAGTTGCCGCAGCTCACGCAGCAGGTCGTCGTCCTCGAGTTGCGCTGGATCGATTCCCATCGTCGTCATGGGCTACCCCCTACCCCAGAAGAGACCCGACAATATCTGTCACATTTCATGACATAAGGGCATTGTCGGAAGGAGATGACCGCCTTACCTTCCCGTTATGGACCTTGAGCTCAGGCACCTCAGGATCGTTCGCGCGGTCGCGGACGCGGGAAGTGTGAGCAAGGCCGCGTCCCTGCTCGGGCTGGCGCAACCGGCCCTCACCGCACAGCTCAAACGCATCGAGAGGGTGCTCGGCGGCACCCTGTTCGAGCGCGACAGGCACGGCGCCCGGCCCACCCGGCTCGGCGAGCTGGTGCTCGCCCGGGCCCGGGTACTCCTCCCGGCGGCCAAGGAACTGCAGGACGAGGCCGTACGGTTCGCTCACGCCCCCTCCCCCGGCTTCCGCATCGGCGCCACCAACGGGCCGATACTCGGCGGCCTCGTCGACCGGCTCGCCGCGGAACGGACGGTGAGCACGTACACCTCATGGTCGGCCGACGAGCTCACCACCATGGCCGAGCTCGGCCGGCTCGACTACGTGCTGACCGGCGCCTGCGGCGACGGCGGCACGCCCATGGGCTCGCTGCGCTGGGAGACGATCAGCTACGACCCGGTCTTCACCCTGGTCGCCGACACCCACCCACTGGCCGGCGAGAAGGAGCTGGAACTGTCCGAACTCGCACCGGAAAGCTGGGCCGTCACCCCCGGCGACGGCTGCTTCGCCGACTGCTTCGCCACGGCCTGCGCCCGCGCCGGCTTCACCCCTGGAACGATCTACGAAACCGACGTGGCGACCTGCACGCACCTCGCGCGGGTCGGCCGCGCCGTGGCGCTCTGCCAGGCCACCCACCAGGCCGCTCCCGGCCTGGCCATGGTCCCGCTCGCGGGCGCGCCACTGCGCTGGCGGCAACTCCTCGGCCACCACCCCGCCGCCTCCGACGCCACCTGGGTGGTGGAACAGGCCAAACAGACACACGCCGAAGTGGTACGGCGAAGCCCCGTCTACCAGGACTGGCTGGTGCGGAACCCCGGATTCGGCACCGCTTCCTAGCACACGGACAGTTCTTAGCGCACGGACAGTTCTTAGCGCACGGACAGTTCTTGGCGCACGGACAGGGCCGGGGAGCGCGTCCAACGGCTCCCCCCGGTACCTGGCGGCTAGGCCAGGGTGTACTCCCACCCCGGCTGCCAGGCGAACGGAGCATCCACCAGCTCGGCCAACTCCGCCCCCTCAAGCAGGTTCTGCAGCGCCCACCGATTGGCCGAGTGCGAGATGACCAGCACCGAACACCCCTGCCACCTGTCCATCACCTCTTCAAGGAACGCCGCGGTCTCGGCCACCACCTGCCGATAGCTCTGCCCCCCTGGCCACGGCACATCGACGAACCGCCGCCGCAACCTCGCCACCTCAGTGACCGGCCGCCCGTTGTAGATCCCGTAGTCGCACTCCCGCAACCTGGGGTCGAGCCGAATCGATTGTTCGTCTCTGAACTGTTTGTCGCTGAACGCGACCTCCGCGGTCTGCACCGCCCGCCGCAGATCCGACGCGTACACCACATCCACGTCCCGCCGCCGCACCCCCAACTCCACGGCCAGCTCCCGCCCGGCCTGGGACAACTCCCCCGGCAACCAGCCGGTGGCGATGCCCGTCTCGTTGTCGACCGTGAGGGAATGCGTCTCGTAGATCAGCCTGACCGCCATGCCACCGACGGTACCGGCCGATCAGTGCCGTTGGCGTACGCGCTGAGTGAACGAGGACGATCTATGCTGGCATGGTGGCTCAGGTGTGGAAGGATGCATGTTTGCAAGGGGCGGTAGCTCAGCCGGTCAGAGCATCGGACTCATAATCCGTGGGTCGTGGGTTCAAGTCCCACCCGCCCTACTTTCCAATACCACGTTCGACCTGGGGTTTTCTCGGTTCTTCTCCGACTCGCCGCGAGCCGAAGAGCGCGAGTGATTGCTCCATGGCTGCTCTTGTGTACGGACCGTGTTGATGTGGAGATCCCCGGTGGCCACTCCACCTACGCGGGCGCTGCCGAACAGGTCCTCACGCGCCGCCGACCGGACGGTGCCGCGCTCGGCCATGAGCCGGGCGCCCCTTTCCTCCGCTGTGTACCGGTCGATCAGTGACAATCTGCTGGGACGGCTGAACAGGAAATGGGACCTGGTCAGATTCCCCGTCGGATGTGGTTCAGGCGGCCACAGTCAGGGCGAACGGTTTGCGGCCGCGGCGTCATATGAGGGAAGGCACGAGCATGGCGAGCGCCTCGGGCCCGCGGGCTGTGGTGATGTCACCGAGTGTCTTGACGACTTGGGTGTCCGGCAGGGAGCTCTGCAGGTGTTCGGCGAGGCGCTGAGCTGCGGATGAAAGCTGCGCAAGGGAATACGGAACCCACCCCACCGGCGTTGGCCCGCCGGCACCTCCACGATCAAATAGGTCAACGGCGGAGGGGCCGAGAGGGGTGTAGGTGGTGATCTCCTGGAAGCCCAGCCGGGCGATGCATTCGCCACCGACGTGCTTTGGGTCGCCTGTGCCTGGCTTATCTCGCTGTCGCCGATGATGCCGCTTTCAAAATGCCCAAGAATATCTTTCGGTTTTGCGGGCTATCTGCGAGCTAACCGTACGCGCGAAACGTAGCCGATGCCCTAAGGTCACGATTCCTGAAAAGTGCCGAGATCGCGGACTACCTGGGCGAAGGCGCGGATGAGGCCGGTCTCGGCCTCGCTGCGCCAGATCAGGCCCCATCTGAGAAGCGGGGCATCATGAATGGGCAGGTAGGTGATGCCGGGGCGGGCGTGATAGCGGGTGACGTGATTGCCCAGGGAATTGACGGCCTCGCCGGCGCCGACGATGGTGTACAGCTCGTCAAGGTTGCTGATGATCGGGAGACGCTCGATCGGGCGGCCGCTGGGTGCGTGGAAGGGAACGAACGCGTCCTCCCAGTAGTCGGGCACGGGCATGACCGACGCGAGGACGCCGAAGTCAGCGAGTGCCTCCAGCGAGACCGATCGCTGATCGGTCAGTTCGTGGCCGGTGGCCACCGCTAACACTTTGGGTTCGGTGCAGATGACGGGGCCGACGGTCATGTCTGGTTCCTCGACGGGCAGCCAGGCGATCAGTATGTCGATCTCCGCCTTGCGCAGCGCGCCGAACGGGTTGACGAAGGTGTTGTGGCGGATCTGCAGGCCCCAGTGCGGGTGGCGGTAACGGAAGGTGTCCCAGAAGGGGCGCAGGTCGTGGGCGTTGCTGGGGATCATCCCGATGCGGAGCACTTGGGTGATGCCCTGAGCGGCCAGCCTGGCCCGCTCCATGCTCTCTTTCAGCCCGTGGTAGATCGGATGCAGGTCGTTGCGGAGCTGTTCGCCCAGGCGTGTGAGCCTTACCGCGCGGCTCGTGCGCTCGAAGAGCTCGCCGCCGATCCGGCGCTCCTGCTTCTTGATCACCTGGCTGACCCGCGCCGGTGTGATGTGCAGCCGGGTGGCGGTGCGGCCGAAGTGCAGCTCCTCGGCCAGCGTCAGGAAGATCTGGATGTCCCGCAGCTCCACGAGTGCCCCCTTTCGGACGTTAAGTCAGAGATTAACGCACATTGAGCGGGCTGACATTGATGCAACTAGAGGCTGTATCGGAGGCTTGGGCTGTCCGAAAGCGCCTTTTCGACCCACTCGATCGCGATATCCGCGGTCGGGCACGCGAAAAGGCGATGATCACTCAAACCCTCGAAAGGACAGCGGTCATGGAAGTACGGATGAAGAGCCCTGCAACGGTCCTGCCGGACGCAATGCAGTCCATTCAGGCCTTGTACAAGGCGACGTTCGTCAGCGGCCTACCGCGGCAGACGCTGGAGCTGGTCCACCTGCGGGCCAGCCAGATCAACGGCTGTAGCGCGTGTGTGGACTCCGGCGCCCGTAGCGCCAAGAAGGCGGGCGAGAGCGACGAGCGCCTCTGGGCGGTGGCGGCCTGGCGGGAGACGACCTACTTCACCGACGCCGAACGCGCCGCGCTGGCGCTCGCCGAGGCGGCGACCAGGCTGGCTGACCGCCCCGACCCGGTCCCCGACGAGATCTGGGACGAGGCTGCCGACCATTACGACGAGTCGCAGCTCGCGGCCCTGATCCTGATGATCGCTGTGACCAACCTGTTCAACCGCCTCAACGCCACCACCAGGCAGGTGGCCGGCGGCACCTGGGGCTGAACCACGCCAGGCGGCGCGCGTGCCACAAACAGTCACATGGTACGGCGTCGCCTGACATCACCCTTTTCTGGCGCACCGTGTCACGCCGGTGACCGGCGGCAACTCGTCGTTCTCTCGATCAACTCAAGGAGTGCAACATGGCCCACGTATGGCGACAACGGTTACTGATCGGCCTGTACCTGTTCCTGGCCCTGGAGTTCGCCATCGGTGCGGTGACAAAGTTCTGGCCAGGTCCGACGATCTTCGGCCCAGCGTATTCGGTGAAGTTCGTGGACTGGGGCTATCCGTCCTGGTTCCGTTTCGTGATCGGGGCGGCGGAACTGGTCGCCGCCGTTCTCCTGGTCATCCCACGCAGGCGGTTCAGGTTCCTGGCCGCCGCGCTCCTGGTAGTCATCCTGATAGGTGCGGTCACCACGCACATCGTCAGCCAGGATTCGCTCGTAAACAGCATCTCGGCGCCGATACATCTGACGATCATGGCGGCCATCGCATGGGCGTCACGGCCCAAGGAATGGAGTGAGCTCTTGAGCCCGCGCGGAAGCGAGAAGCCGAAGGCGGGCGCACATCCTTGAGGTTACGTCAGGCCGTGCTCGTAGGCTTGGCTTGGTGAGGACGCCGGCGACGTGCGTCCTCACCGTGCCTTCTTCGGTCACCGGTTCCCAGACGATTTCGGCGTCGCTCAGCCCACGTGCCAACTGCCGAAGCGCCTGCGAGGCAGGCCAGCACGAACAGTATCTGGTACAGCAGCGAGAACAGCATCCACGACCGTCCCCGTGTCACGACGATCAACGCGAGGAAGCCCAGCGCGGGCAGGCCGATGACAAACGCGGCCAGCCACGCGCTCGCTGGCTGAAATGACTTCATGCGGGGTGTGATGATCAGGTTCGCAGGCCGGACCAGGATTCCCGGACCAGACATGGCGGGCGGCCTTCCATGTCGGACTGGCCGCCCTCGGAAGGACGCCCAGCGGTGACCACCTCGCGGTGAACCCTGCGGTGGTCGGGTCACCGCCGGCGCCAGCCACGATGGACATGAGCAGGCTGACCACGGCCGCATCCTGCGGCCACATTCCCGACCGTGGACCACGCCACGTCGAACAAGCCGATGGTGGCCCGCCGATGGACGTGGGGGCGCGGGTAGACGGCCTGCGCTTCTTGCTTCGCGAACTCCTCGACGTGCCGCCGTATACCCAGGTGAGGCCGGTCCGCCAGGCGAGCCCCGGCGATACGAAGAGCCAGTGGCAGGTGACCGCAGAGATTCGCCAGTTCGACCGCGCTGTCCCGGTCGACGCCGATCCGGTCCGCGCCAGCCGCGTGAGCGAGCACGTCGACGGCGTCGGCGGCGGGCAGGACATCGAGCTTGAGCCGGTGGGCGCCGTCCAACGCCACCAGGCCGCTGAGCCGATCTCGGCTGGTCACCAACATCAGACACCCGGGATCACCCGGCAGTAGTGGACGTACCTGATCCGCGTCCGCGACATTGTCCAGGACGACCAGCACCCGCCGGCCCGCCAGTATCGACCGGTACAGGGCGGTCTGGCCTTCCACGCTGATCGGGATGCGTTCGGCGGCCACTCCCAAAGCACCCAACGACAGAGCCAGCGCCTCGACGGGCGACATGGGCGGCCCGGTGTGGAAGCCACGCATGTCCACGAAGAGCTGTCCATCCGGAAACCGCTCGCTGACTCGGCGAGCCCAGTGCACTGCCAGGCTGGTCTTACCCACCCCGGCAGTCCCGGTGATCACCGCAAGCACCGTGGCCGTGGCACGGGCCTCAGGGCCTAACAGCGCGTCGAGTCGGCGCAGGTGTGAGGTACGGCCGACGAAATCGGCGACGCCCGGTGGAAGTTGCACCGGCACCATAGGCTCCGCCGTACGCGCTGTCTGCTGGTCGATGGCCGCGCCGGTCCGCGCGGTATCGGCGATGATCGACGCCTCCAGTTCGCGTAGCTGCGGGCCGGGCTCCAGGCCGAGTTCGGCGACCAGGCGGCGGGCTCGCTGGTAGGCCTCAAGGGCGTCGGCACGGCGGCCACACCGGTACAAGGCGATCATCAACTGGCCGTGCAGCCGCTCTCGCAGCGGGTGTTCGTCGATCAGCCTGGACAGCTCGCCGACCAGTTCGCCATGCCGGCCCGCTGCGAGTTCCGCGTCGATCCAGTCTGTGATCGCGGCGAACCGTGCCTCCTCCAGACTGCCGCACAACCGTTCGCGCATGGAGCCGGTCGCGGCGTCAGCGAGCGCCGGCCCTTGCCACAGCGCGAGCGCCTCGGCGAGCCTGGCCGCGCGCACGTTCGGATCCTTGATCGCCCGCGCTCCATCGATCAGCATGCCGAACCGGTGCATGTCAACCGATTCCGGCTGGAGCTGCAGGCGGTAGCCCCCGCCGAGGGCCAGCAGCCGCACCGGCTCACCGGTGTCGCCACCCATGGCCGATCGCAGGGTGGTCCGAATGCGGGACATCAAGGTCTGCAGCGTCGACCTGGCCGTCGCCGGTGGAGCCTGATCCCACAGCAGTTCGATGAGTCGCTCGGCGGTGACAACCCGTTGCGGCTCCAGCAGCAGTACCGCCAGGGCGAGGCGTTCTTGACGCCGTCGTAGGCGAAACACCTCGCCACGGGCGGAGTGAATCTCCACCGCACCCAGAAGCCTGAACTCCACACCGCAGAGGCTACCGGCGCCTCGCACGCGCCCAGTTGTCCAAGAGATGGCAAGGAAATGTCATGGCGGGCGGACAAAGCTGCGACGTGCGACAACAACCGTCCGGATGGGGGTGATCGGGATGAAGCGTGAACCGAGCTGGGGCTAGTCCAGGGAGTATGTGAGCGTGGTCCGGCTGGAAAGCCGGACCACACCTATTTATGCCGCGATGAGACATGAGGAACGGAGCGCTCGTGGACGAGCAGGATGCCGAAGGCCCTGTGCCTGACCGGCCCGCCACCTTTCGGGAGGTCCTCGCCGTCACGGAGTATCGCTCTCTGTTCGCGGCGACGGTGCTGTCCTGGATCGGCGACTACTTCGCCAAGGTCGCGGTAACAGTTCTGATCTTCAACGACACCGGCTCCGTGCTGCTGTCCGCCGCGGGCTTCGCCGTCAGCTACCTACCCTGGGTGATGGGAGGCCCCGTCCTCGCCGCTCTCGCGGAGCGGTACCCGTACCAACGCGTCATGATCATTTGTGATCTGACTCGAGCGGCTCTGGTGGCACTGGTCTCTGTGCCCTGGGCGCCGTTGCCCGTCCTGCTTCTCCTGCTGGCGGTCTCCAGCGTGCTCACACCGCCGTTCGAGGCGGCTCGTTCGGCCATGGTGGCGCAGATACTGACAGGAGATCGCTACGTGCTGGGCCTTTCGCTGCAGAACATGGCAGGCCAGGCCGCGCAGGTTGCGGGCTACGCGCTGGGAGGAGTGATCGCCGCCGTCGACCCGCGTGGTGCGCTGCTCATCAACGCAGCGACGTTCGCTGCTTCGGCACTGCTGCTGTGGCGCGGAGTACGGCCTCGTCCGGCCGCAACGCTCAGGGAACGGCACCGCTCCCTCCTGAAGGAGACCGGTGACGGTCTGAGGCTGGTCTTCGGGCACCCGATCATGCGGCCGATCGCCCTCGTGGTGTTCGGTCTCGTCGCGATCGTGATCGTCCCGGAAGCGCTGGCCGCTGCCTGGTCGGCCGAGCAGGGAGGGGATTCTCGGACTGCGGGCCTGTTGATGGCCGCCATACCCGTCGGCAATGTCATCGGCGCCGTCCTGACGCGGGTAACGAGCCCGGAGCGACGGCTGAAGCTGATCAAGCCGCTCCTCTTGGCGACCCCTCTGCTTCTTGTGCCTGCGCTGCTTCGGCCGCCGTTGGTGGTGGTGTTCTTCCTGATGGTCGGTGCCGGTGTCGCCAACACGGTCATCGTGCCGCTGAACGGGCTGTTCGTCAGCGTGCTCCCTGGCGACTTCCGGGCCCGTGCTTTCGGGATCATGCAAGGAGGCATCCAGATGACGCTCGCGGTCGCCGTGCTCACCGCGGGCGCGCTGGCCGAAACGCTGTCCGTGCCGGTCGTGGTCGGGACGTGGGCCGTCTGCGGCCTTGCGTGGGCGGGGGTTCCGGTCAAGGCCTGGCCACGCGGCGATGCCATCAGCGCGGAGATCGCACGAGTCGCGAAGCTCAACCGCAAGGCATCGGCCGCGCCGGCGTGATGACCGGGGCTTGCCTCGGAGATGCGGTGGGTGATGCAGGCGTGGGTGCCGGGCTCGGCGCGGGACCGGAGGAGGTCAAGGACGTGTGATTGCTCGCTGGTTGCTCGTGCGCATGCGGTACGGCGCGTCAGGCATTGTCACAGTCCGGCACGTCGGCAGGGGCAGTCACGGTCAGAGCGACAGAAAATGGTTGGTCGCTCGATGGTCGCCCCACCAGGCCGTTCCTGACCAGTGTCGCGAGTGAAGGTGGACGAAACGTGGCCGAGTGTCTCCTGCGCGACCTTCAGATCGACTCCGGCGGCGAGCATGAGCGAGGCGGCCCCGTGGCGCACCGCGCAGGCCCGGACCGCGATCGACGACCGGCTCGCCGCTCCGCTCGGCCCACCGCGGGCGCTCTTCTGCCTCGCGCTGAAGGTGCGGCTCGCAACCGACGCGGGAGCCTTCGACCCGGCGCTGTCCGGCAGGCTCGGCGCCGAGGTCAGAACCTCGATCGCCGCGGCGGCCGCGAGCGACCCGGCCGGGATGAGGGAGGCGCTCCACCGGTTCACGGCCCTGGTCTCGGCCGGACCGGTCCCAGCGGACGTCGCGGCCGACCTGCTGGCCCTCAGCGGAGTGCTCGCCACCGGGCCCGCAGGATCGAGGCGGAGTCCGCGCAGCTCATCGGCGGCGCGTGCCTGCGTACCGACACACCGGCTACACCGGCACCGGCTTCGTGGCCTGCATGAAGACCAAGGACAGCGGCGTACGGTTCAACGCCCCGGTCACCATCGGCGGCCTCTGCACCCTCCGTCTCCGCTACGCCAACGCCATAGGCGCCCCCAGACGATGACCCTCAACGGCGGTACCCAGCCCATCCAGCTAACGCTCCCACCCTGGACAACTGGGACACCTGGTCGGAGCACCAGCTCAGCCTCCCCCTCACCCCGGCCGCCTCCGGCCGGAGCGTCGCTCCACAGCTCGCCCTACCGCACGGCCGGCTGCGGGTGCCCGTAGTCCCGGATGATCTGGGAGGCGAGGGTCATGGTCTCCGGTGACATGCGCAGCAGGTCGTCGTCGCGGAAGCTGAAGGCGAACAGGCCGTCGGCGACCAGTTGGGACACGGTTTCGGGAGTGAAGGTCCGGCGCAGGTCGTCCTGGTACACATCGACCGGATCCTCGTGCGGTCCGTAGTAGGCGACCATGACCGGGCCACGCGTTCCCAGGGCCTTGACCATGCGCCGCAATTCCTCAGCGTTGCCGTCGGGTTCGAAGAGGCTGAAGCTTTGGAAGTCCGAGGCCCTCATCGCCTCCGCGAAGTAGCGGAACATCGATCTACCGGCACCGGTCCGAGGGTCGTCGTGGGAGGCGGTCCAGCCATCCCAGTTGAGCGCGATCCGGGCGTTGGGGGCCTGCTGGCGCATTGTCTTCATGATGTCGGCGTAGCGTTCCTTGAGGGCCAGGTAGTAGTTCGTTGTCGCGCGGTCGGCCAGGTAGCCCGAGTTGGCGCAGGCGAGTTTCTGCAGGCCGTGGAACATGGAGATGTACAGCGGCGGCCCGTCGGCCCGGCCGGCGAAGGCCGCGGCCAGGCGGCGCATGTCGTCGACGAACTCATCGGAAAGCGGGTAGGGCTGCCCGCAGGCCCGCCCGAATCGCGTCTTGATCGACGTACCGTCCTGCCAGGTTGCCACGACCACGTGCACCGCTCGCCCGGAACGGTAGATCTTCGGGATGACGTCCGAGCGCCAGCCTTCGAACTGGCTGAGCTGGTCGGGCCCGTGGTACCAGGTCGTGATCATCCCGATGCCCGAGGCCATGAGCGGCGAGCCGGTGGCCTTCACCGCGTCCGGCCCGAGGCCGAAAAGGATCTTCGGCTGGGCCGCCCCTTTGGTCGCCGCCCGATCCTGTGATGACGTCCGGCCGACGTCAGCGGCGCGCGGCAGTGCCGACCACGTTGCCTGGTGCGCCATCGAAGAACCGCTCACCAGCAGCAGCGCACCGATCAACATCAGCGTCAGCGGGGCCGTCACCGTACGTGCCCTCCGGCGCGGCGCCGGAGGAACGGCTGCCACGGGCCTCGCCGGTGGCCGCGGCGGCACGGGCGCGGGCGCGGCCCTGGACAGCGGCACGGGCGCGAGCCTGGGCGGCGGCACGGCGTCGGTCGTCTCCGCCAGCAGAGCCCGGTAGATGCCCTGTAACTGGCTGCCGGGTGCGGCGCCGAACTCGTCCAGCAGGATCGTGCGCACCTGCTCATAGCTGGCGAGCGCGTCCACCTGCCAGCCCGCCGCCCGCTGCGCCATGATCAGGCGTTCCCAGGTGGGCTCACGCAGGGGGTCCTCGGAGAGCATGGCCCGCAGCACGGTGATGCCCTCCATGACCTCACCGGTGACGCGCAACCCATCGGTCAGGCAGTA
Source organism: Nonomuraea guangzhouensis (assembly GCF_019396345.1). Classification (GTDB taxonomy): domain Bacteria; phylum Actinomycetota; class Actinomycetes; order Streptosporangiales; family Streptosporangiaceae; genus Nonomuraea; species Nonomuraea guangzhouensis. Next base: position 117,594 of record NZ_JAHKRM010000017.1, read on the forward strand.
GCGAGCCGTCCAACGTAGTTCGTCCAGGTGCCGGATGAACACCGGGTCCGTCGCGTCCTCCTCGGGCGTATCCCGCCAGAGCGTCAGAGCCTCGCGTTGCAGCCGGATCGCCTCGGCGGATTCTCCTGCCGCCAGGGCGTCGACGCCGGCGCTGACGAGCGACTCGAAAATGTCGATGTCGAGCTCGCCGGAATCGACGGTGAGCCGATAAGCGCCGCCCTGCCCGGCGAGCCGCTGACCGTCCTCACTCGGTGGCAGCATCTTGCGTAGCTGGTGCATGTACGTTTTGATGCTGCCGCTTGTCGAACTCGGGTATTTCGCTCCGCCCCAGAGGGTTTCGGCGAGTACGTCGAGATGCACCCAGTCATTTCGACGGCGCAGAAGTGCGGCCAGCAGATCTCGACGCTTACCGGGAGGCAGAGGCACCATGTGCCCGTCCGGACCGATCACTGCCAATGGGCCAAGGGCCGCGAAGATCGGCGTCGGTCGGCCATATGGCTCGGGCACGCCTGCCTCCGGCTATCGAAGATAGTCTCCGCCCCAGCATAGTGGAGATCATCGCGCCACGCCGGGCCTACGCGGGCGCCGACTCCGTTGAACAGCCCGTCGGCCCGCATCGAAATGGCGCTTCCGGATATCAAGGTGATGCGAATTGCCGAGGGCCGGGTAAAAGCTTTTGAATAAGCCAGCGCGTTGCGTCAGACCGTTCATTCATGGAAGCCGGATCGACGCCGGTGGAGCCGTTCTATGGTGCGAAAAGCCCGTCCTCGATCGCGCGGAGGAGCAGGTCAGCCTTGGTCGGAACGGGCCGGCCGACCTGTGCGTACTTCGCACGAATTCGCCTGATGTACATGTCGACCGTGTGCGGTGAGATCCCCATGCGGCGGGCCACTGACGCTTTCGTCATCGACCGCAGCCACCACCTCAAGGCGGTGTGTTCCTGTTCGGAGAGCTGCGGGACGTGCCATCGCGGCGCGCCGCCGGCCGACCGGCTGCCCGTGACCGCCTCGACGGGCCGATGCCTCGCCACCGCGACGATCGCGCCGATCAGGCGCCGCCGATCCTGACTCAGGGGGACGAATGCCTGGGCGCCCGCCTCCAGAATCGCCCGTACGACGTCCCGCGACGTGGGCTGGGAGAACGCGACGACACGTGCGCCGGCCGAGGCGAGCGCCGCGATATCGGTCAGGGCGCCATCGCGGGGTCGACCAGGATCGAGCACGAGCACGTCCGCGTCGCTCGGCGGCACGGCGGCCTCGACCATCACCAGCCGTGGATCGGCGACCAGCCATGCCCGTAGTCCCTCCGCCACGACCGGCAGCATCTCCGCCACACCCACGCGAATGGGAATCGGCGCCCCGTCCGTCACGATGACTCGAACCTCGTTTCCGCCTGACGGGATCTGGTCCGCTTGCCGGTGGGCCGAGCGCATCCGTTCGATCCGCCTGCCCACCGACACGGGTCAACACTGCGCCGACGGGTGATAACGAGGTCATGCCCCGGTGAAAGACCTGGTTACGTGTACGCATTGCCGCCGGCATGTCAGGCATGAACGATCGGGGTGCGTGCTGATCGTTGGGCGGGAGCGATTACCGATTGTGCTTGTCGGCAACTCGGCCGGGTGTGGCATCCGGCGCCTGCCGAGCGGGGCGTCGGGGATCGCGCCGATGACATCGGCTCGATGCTCTGCGGCCGTGGACAGGTAGCCGCGCGCCGCCCGCAACCCCGGGGAGCACGCCCTTCCCGTCGATTCTCTTTCATAAGACGACTCAGCGCCCTTTGGGGAAAACGACGACAGGAATGACGAAAGGCGACCATCACACGGGGTTCCACCACCGGCGGTGGGGTTTCGAGCAGGTGGTGGCCGTGCCGGTTGACCATCATGTCGGCGAAGGTGCGGACGTGGTCGTAGAGCCGGGCAGGCGGTGGTGAGCGCGTCCAGATGTCGCTGTTCGTCAGCGGTGAGGGTGGTGGGGTTGTGCGGCAGTCACCAGGTGGCTTGCCGCACCGTGGGCCGGGTCAGGGACCCGCTGGTCGCAGGGTGGCCGGGCGTGGAGGGTGGGTTCGGCCCACTGAAGGCACTATCTCTTGAAACGGTTGTCGTTCAGAAGTTTCCATGCCGTTTTTCCCCTGGCGGTCTTAATCTTCTGGATCGTGCCGAGGGTGTCCGGGAGAAACTCCGACGGGAACTCTTGGCGAATCGACGCCTTCCGGCACTTCGAGATGAAGTCGTTGGCTATAGCCGAAAGATTATCCCTGGCATTACAACTCAGGACTGCGGCGGAAGTGCCGGTGGACGAGCTGGCGACGGCCTGCGTGATGGTGGTGGACGAGTTGGCGGCTGTCTGCGTGCCGGTAAAGGCGCCGATCGCCAGGAAGATCGCCGTTATGGTCAGGAGTAAGGATCGAAGCATCCTGTTCACGTTCTCTCCTTCGTGAGTACAACAAATCTGGAATTTCGGCAGAGAGCAGCGGACGGGCATCTCACGTACTGAGGCGCCGTCGGAGGGCGGGCATCCCGAGAATGCCCGCTTCGGACCAGGCGTCAGTAGATGCGCACCTTCCCCCAATGACAGGGATCGATGTTGAAGGTGCCGCCTCGATCCAGGGTGTCAGTGCGGAGGCGGGGGTAAGGGTAGTGCAGGTCGTGGTACACAACCTGAAACGCGCGATCGAGCGGGGTCGAGAATCTGACGACGGGATCGGCCTCAGTGCCTCCTTTCAGTTGTCCGCGCGTGATGGCGACGTTGCCGCCGTTACGGAAGAACACGCCGACGTACGCGTTGAACCTGCTGTCCCCGTAAACTTCGATTCTGCCGGTGCATGCCGGATCCGCGCTGGCCGAGGTGGCTCCGACGACGATCGCCGGCACGGGTAAGAGCGTGGCGAGAAGCGTCAGCATCGTTATACGCCACGACGTTTTGAAGCGTCTCATCCGATGTTCCCCAATCTTTGTCCGGTGACGTTTCGACCCCACAATCGCGATTGGGCGTCGGGGCGGCCTGGGTGAAGCAGCCACCGCAATTCGTGGGAGCTCCCCGGCGGCGAAGCCGTGGCGATCGCGTGGGTGGGACCGCCTACTGCGATGAAGGCTATGCGGGTCGGCCGGACGACGCATGACACGCGTTCGCGTGACACGCTGACCATCGATCGTCTGAGGGTGTGCCCATACCGGAGGGGGTTGCGGTGATGAGAGCGGCATCTGTCTCCGCTCACCATAGCCCTGTCGACGGGAGTTCCTCGGAGCGCGGCACTGCGGCGGACGGGCGGAGGGCAGCTACTGCTGGATCGTGTCCCACGGCTCGGCCGACCTGGTGACTTTGATCCGGCTCTGCGAGGCGTTGAAGTCCTTCACGATCTGTTCGTAGCCGAGCGCGTCGCCCCCGGTGAATCCGGTCCAGAGGGACAGCTCGACCGGTCCTTGGGGCGCCGCGCCGTGTTGTCGAGGCTGGTGCGGGCGGTGTGAAGAGCGGGCCCCGGTCGGGGGTAGCCCGGGGGAAGACCCCCGGGCTGACCTGGCATCAGCTGGCGGGGGTGTGGCCCTCGCCGGTTCTGGTGGCCTTCTTGGCGGCAGGTGTTTCCATGTTGCCGGTCCTCATCGTCGGCACGCTCTTGGCGAACGTCTCGGTCGCGTGGGCGGCGCCGTCCGCGAGCTGGTCGAGGAGGGTCGTGTTGACGTTGTTGTAGGTGTCGCAGGCCTGGTGGTAGCAGGGGTCATAGGGCACGCCGGCCGTGCCACCGAAGACGGCGGCCTCCTCGGCGGTCTTGACGGGGTCGGTGCCGGAGCGTACGCCGCCCGCCGGGATGCCCGCGTCCATGAACGGCTGGTAGTCGGAGCTGCCGGTGAACGCGTCCTGCTTGAGCGCGAGCTTGCGCCCGGCGTAGTAGTCGGTGAAGACCTTCTCGATCGCGTCCGAGCCTGTGGGCGGCTTGGAGCTGTTGGTGCCGAGTGAGTCGTCACCGTCCAGGACGCCGCGGACCCCGTTCGGGGAGCCGATCATGTCGAAGTTCAGGTAGAGCGCGATCTTGGCCTTCTCTTCGGCGCTGAGGTTCGCCACGTAGTACTTGGAGCCAAGGTCACCACCCTCCTCGGCGCCCCAGAAGGTGAAGCGGACCCGGTTGTTGACAACGCCGCGAATCTGGCCGATCTTCTGGGCGATGGCGAGGACCGTCCCCGCCCCGCTGCCGTTGTCGTTGATGCCGGGACCCGCGCCTACGCTGTCGAGGTGGCCGCCGACGGCAACGACGTGATCCGGGTTTCCGTACGGGGTCTCGGCCACGATGTTGGACGTCGTGCGCTGCTCGCTGATGGTGTCGGTCTTGATGCGGAGCTTCAGGTCGCCCGCCTTCGCCGCCTGAACCAGTTCGACGCCCAGCTTGTTGGTGAAGCCGATCAGCGGGATGGTGAACGGACGCAGCGCCGTACCCTCCACTGGCGTGTCGGGGACGTCAGGACGCTGATAGTAGGCGACCGCGCTGGCGCCGGCCTTCTGGGCGTTGTCCGTCTTGACCTCGAAGGTGCAGCCGCCCCGGCGGATCAGCGCGATACTGCCGGCGGTGAAACCGGCGAAGTCGTCGGCCTCACAGCCGCTGCCCAGTCCGGTCGCGTCGGGATCCACGGCCAACGCGGTGGCCGTGACGTCGCCGGCGCCCGAGTAGTCGAGGGTGCGGTAGTCGGTGCCATGGGTGTACGAGGTGGGGGACGGAGCGGTCTGGGCGAAGACCGAGGGTGTGGCCTCTTTGTAATAGGGGAAAGCGAAGCGCTGAATTGTTGGCTTGTATCCGGCCAGCGCGAGCTTGGCCACAACGTAATTTACCGACTTCTCAAAGCCGGGCTCGCCCGAAGCCCGGTTGCCGCCATTGTTGCCGGCGATCTGCTGGAATGCCAGCTGGTGTGCCCGGATATCTTTGAGCTGGACCAGGTCGGCCAGGCTCGGAATACTGGCGTTCGCGGACGGCGCCGCGCCGAGGGTCGCCACTAAGCCGATCAAGGTGCCGATGGCTATTTTGCGCACGTGTAGTCTCCTGAATGCATGGCTGAGAACGCGAATCCGAGTCAAGATCCGCGTAGGGGTCTTCGTGATAGTTGCTGCTGATATCCCAGGCTTGCAGGTATACGAGACTGTGCTTCCGTTCGCCTTCCGCTCCTCTTCCGCTCCACTTCCGTACGGTGGGGCATGCAGGGAAATGTCAGCCCGATCCGGTGGCCGGGCGCGCCGGTGAGTGAGACGCCGTCGAGTACGCGCCGCGTGCCCAGCGTCCGTACGAGATCGTGGGCGAGCAGTGCGTCACTCACCGGCGATGCCTCCGGTCTCCAGCAGCCGCCCGCCGGACAGCTCCAGCCGCCGGTTCACCTTGATCTCCGCGAGGAACCGTTCGTCGTGGCTGACCACCACGAACGCCCCTTCGTACGCGCCGAGCGCGCTCTCCAACTGCCCCACGCTGACCAGGTCGAGGTTGTTGGTGGGCTCGTCGAGCAGCAGCAGCTGCGGCGCCGGCTCGGCGCAGAGCGCGCAGGCCAGCGTGGCGCGCAACCGTTCGCCGCCCGACAGCACCCCGACAGGCAGGTGGGCGCGGGTGCCCCGGAACAGGAAGCGGGCCAGCAGGTTCATCCGCTCCGCCGCAGGCATGCCGGGGGCGAACGCGGCCAGGTTCTCCGCCACGGTGCGCCCGACGTCGAGCAGGTCCAGCCGCTGCGACAGGTAGGCCACCCGGCCGTCGGCCCGCCTGGTCGTGCCGCCGTCGGGCTCCAGGTCGCCGCTGATCAGGCGGAGCAGGGTGGACTTGCCCGCGCCGTTGGGGCCGGTCAGCGCGATGCGCTCGGGTCCGCGGATCGTCAGGTCGAGGCCGGGCTCGGCGAACAGCGCGCGGGCCCGCAGGTGTTCGCCGAGGAAGACCGTGCGCCCGGCGGGGACGTTGGTCCCGGGCAGGTTCAGGACGATCTTCTGGTCGTCACGCAGGGCGCGCTCCGCCTCGTCGAGCCGGGCCCGGGCGTCTCCGACGCGAGCCGCGTGCGTCTGACCCGCCCGCCCGGCGGACTCCTGGGCGCCGCGTTTCATGTTCCCGGCGAAGATCCGCGGCAGGCCGGCGTTCTTGAGGTTGCGCGCGGCGTTGCTCGCCCGGCGCTCGGCCCGCTCACGAGCCTGCTGCATCTCCCGCTTCTCGCGCTTGAGCTCCTGCTCGGCGCTGCGCACGGTGCGCTGGGCGGCCTCCTGCTCGGTGCGTACGGCCTCCTCGTACGCGGTGAAGTCGCCGCCGTAGAAGCGGACCTCGCCCCGCTCCAGCTCGGCGATGCGGTCCATGCGGTCGAGCAGGGCCCGGTCGTGACTGACCACGAGCAGGCAGCCGTTCCAGTCGCCGAGCACGTCGTAGAGGCCGCGGCGCGCGTCGAGGTCGAGGTTGTTCGTCGGCTCGTCGAGCAGCAGGACGTCGGGCCGTTTGAGAAGTTGCGCGGCCAGGCCGAGCGAGACGACCTGGCCGCCGCTCAGCGTACGCAGCGTGCGCGCGAACTCCAGGTCGCCGAGCCCGAGCCGGTCGAGCTGAGCCCGGGTGCGCTCCTCGATGTCCCAGTCGTTGCCGATCGTGGTGAAGTGCTGCTCGCGCGCGTCCCCGGACTCGATGGCGTCCAGCGCGGCGATCACGGGAGCGATGCCCAGGACCTCGGCCACGGTCAGGTCGCCGGCCAGCGGCAGGCTCTGGGGCAGGTAGCCGAGCACGCCGTCGACGGACACGCTGCCGCCGCCGGGCCGGCACTCGCCGGCGATCAGCTTGAGCAGCGTGCTCTTGCCCGCGCCGTTCGGGGCGACCAGGCCCGTACGGCCGGCGCCCACGGTGAAGGAGAGCTCGCTGAAGACAGGTGTGTCGTCAGGCCAGGAGAAGGACAGGTTTGCACAGATGATGAACGCATCGGACATGCGAGACCTCGTACGTACGTGATCCGGGGCGCGCCGAAGCCGCCCGGCAAAGGGACAGGGATTCGGGGAACGACGACCAAGGCCACATCGGCGGCGATCATTGGCGCCTGCCGGGGCCGGTCAACCTCCGGGCTCACCCGGAGATGTCGTCGTCGCCTGCCATGTCTGGTCTCCTAGCTCTGATCACGAACTGTCCACACGATAGCAGCCGCCCGTCAGGCGCCGGCCAGCACGCCGCGGAGCTTGTTCCGCGAGTTGACGTCGAGCTTGGTGAACACCTTGCCCAGGTGCCATTCGACCGTGCGCGGGCTGATGAACAGCTCGGCGCCGATCTCGGAGTTCGACTTTCCGTCGGCGGCGAGCCGGGCGATCTGGGCTTCCTGCGCCGTGAGGTCCTGACGGACCTCCATCGCGCGCTGGCGTACCGTCTCGCCGGTGGCGAGGAGTTCGCGGCGGGCGCGCTCGGCGAAGGCCTGGGCGCCGAAACGGTTCAGCATCTCGTAGGCGGTTCGCAGGTGCTCGCGCGCGTCGAGGCGCCGGTTCTCGCGGCGAAGCCACTCGCCGTACACCAGATGGGTGCGGGCGAGGTGCACGGCGATCCGGCTGCGCTCGAGGTGCTCGATGGCCTCGCGGTACAGCAGGTCGGCGGCCCGGCCCTCACTGAGCAGCGCCCGAGATCGGGCCAGGACGCCGAGTGCCCAGTCCGTGCCGCCGGCGCTGGTCCGTTCCTCGATCTGTCGCAGGGCGGCTGCGGCAGCCGCGAGGGCCTCGGGGGCACCGCAGCGGGCGGCCGCCTCGACGAGCTCGACGAGGGCGAAACCGTAGACCCCCAGGTCCTCGTGCTCGCACGCCTGTTCCGCGCCGGCCAGGGCGGCCTGGTACTGGCCAAGGCCGTTGTACAGCACCGCGATCAGGTACGCGCCCAGACCGATCGCTCGCCCCTCACCCCAGGCGGCCGCGTCTCGGGCGTTGGCCTGGATCAGCGCCGCCGCCTGGGCATCCTGGCCACGCCAGGCGACGAGCAGTAGCGAAGAGTAAGCAAGAGGCGAGTTGCGGGTCGCCTCCGTGATCGCGTTGGACTCCTCGATCAACGCCGAGGCCACGTCGAACTCTCCGGCGTGCACGTGCACGGAAGCGCGGTAGGTCAGGGCCAGGGGCAGGAAATTGAGCGCGCCGGCCTCGCGAGCCGTCCGGACCGCGTGCGTGGTCAGTTCGTGCCACGTCTCGTCGTCCCACATGTCGGCGGCGACCAGCCAGGTCAGCCAGAGCCAGCGCATGATCTCGTCCCCGTTGCGTCCGGCATCCTGCCGGAACGCCCGCAGAGCGCGCTTCAACAGCGGCGCACCCTCGACGTAACCCTCGGCGAACCACGTCGCCAGGCCATCGAGCAGTACGTCCGCCGGCCGTGGTGGTCGCGGTCCCCACGGTGCGGCGCGGGCGGCCTCGGCCACCTGCCGCACTCCGCCGCGTCCGTTGAGGCGGCCGGCGAAGATCGCCGCTCCGACTGCTTCGAGGTACGCCTCACGGGCCTGTCCGTCGTCGACGCGTTCCAGCCGACCGGCCGCGTCGAGCAGCAACGGCAGAGCATCGCCGCCGCGTCTGCGCGCGAAGACGATCTGGGCGCGGAGCCGGGCCAGCCGCCCGCGCTGGAGTTCGTCCAACGGGCCCATCTCCGCGGCGGCGAGGAGCTCGAGCGCCGCATCCGGTGCGCCGGCCTCGAAGGTGGCCTGCGCCGCGGCCACCGCCCTGGCCCCGCGTCTGGCCGGATCAGGCGTCAGCTCGGTCGCCCGCTTCAAGAACGCGGCCGCCGCCGCGATACCGCCGCGTGCCTGGGCCCGGTCGGCCGAGCGCTCCAGCTCGCCGGCCACGGCCTCGTCGGGTTCGACCGCCGCGTGGGCGCGATGCCAGGCTCGGCGATCCGGGTCGGACGCGGGATCGGTCGCCTCGGCCAGCGCACGATGGACGTCCTGGCGTTCCCCGGGATCCGCCGCGCGATAAGCCGCCGAGCGCACCAGCGGGTGACGGAACCGCACCGGCGTCCCGAACTCGATCAGCCCCGCCGCCTGGGCCACCGCCGCGGCGTCCGCCCCGATGTCGAGCCGCTCGGCCACCCGCCTCAGCAAGGACACGTCCCCCACCGGCTCGGCGGCCGCCGCCAGCAGGAGCCGTTGCGTCGCACCCGGAAGCGACCCGATACGCCGCAGGAAACTCTGCTCGATCTGACTCGCCAGGGGCCGCGCGTCAGGGCGCCCGAACCCCCCGGCCAGCTCGGCCGCCGTCAGGCCCCGCGGCAACTCCAGCAGGGCCAGCGGGTTGCCGCGGGTCTCGGCGACGATCCGGTCCCTGACCCGGTCGTCCAGCCGGCCGGGGACCACCGAGTCCAGCAGCGCGCGCGCATCGTCGTCGCGCAGGCCCCGGAGCACGAGCTCCGGCAGCCCCTGCAACTGATCATCGCCCGGATCGGCCGCCGGCGCACGCGCGGCGAACACCACCGCCACCCGCTCCGCGAGCAGCCGGCGCGCGACGAAGGCCAGCGTCTGCGCGGAGACCCGATCGAGCCACTGAGCATCGTCCACCACGCAGAGGAGTGGCTGCTCCTCCGCCGCCTCGGCCAGCAGGCTGAGCACCGCCAACCCGACCAGGAAACGGTCCGGCGCGCTCCCCGCACTCAGGCCGAACGCGATGGCCAAGGCATCACGCTGCGGTCCGGGGAGGCGATCGAGACGCCCCATCATCGGCGCGCACAGCTGGTGCAACCCGGCGAACGCCAGCTCCATCTCGGACTCGACACCGGCGGCCCGCAGGACCTGACACCCCGTCGCGCTTCCCACCAGGTACTCCACCAAGGCGGACTTGCCGACTCCCGCCTCGCCGCGCAGCACCAGAATCTGGCTCTGACCCGCCTTGGCGCTCGCGACCAGCCGATCCAGCGCTTCGCACTCGCTACGCCTGCCACGCAGACCGCGCCGAGGAGCGCTGCTCGACATTCACCACCACCGTGCAGGTCAAGTGGGCCAGACCCGGGTCGATTAGGTCAGCCCAATTATGCCCTGCATGGGCACGGTCCGGACAATTCGGCTATGCGGCCCATCCCCGCTGGGGGCGGATGGAAAGCTGAGCCTGGGTGAGCAGGCCGATGAGGCGCGGCATGTCGCCGGCTCGCGCCGCACCGAGAAAGGCGTCGAACAGCCCATCTCGCTCCGACGGATCGACCGGGTTACGCGGTCGTTCGGCGAGATGCTGGCGCGCCCGGCGCGCCAGTTGCCGCGCGTTGGCCTCGCTGAGTTCGAGTACTTCGGCGATCTCGCGGAACGGATAGTCGAACGCCTCCCGCAGCACGTAGACGGCGCGTTCGACGGGAGACAGCCGTTCCATCAGGAGCTGTACCGCGAGCTCGACCGCCTCGCCGCGTTCTGCTTCCAGCACGGGATCGACGGATGCGAGATCACGCTTCGGGCGCCATTCCCCCACGCTGATCTCGCGACGAGCGCGGGCCGAGGTCACCGCGTTGAGCGCCACCCGCGTCGTGACGGTCACGAGGAACGCGACCCGATCCCGGACCCGTGCCCGGTCCGCGCCTTGCCAGCGGACCCAGACGTCCTGAACGACGTCCTCGGCGTCGGCCGCCCGGCCCAGCAGCTGGTACGCGATCCCGAACAGTCGAGAACGGAGGCTTTCGAAGTCCGCCGACGACGAGCCTGATTCCGACACGACGTCCACGCTGGACAAGCACATGACGATCTTCACCCCTCACGGTGACCTGGACCGCCGGGACCGGCTCCAGTGACATAGCCACGCTCGTCCGGCCCGGGTTTCGATCGCGCCCGTAGAAAGCCCGGTCGTGTCCCTGGCGAAGCACTCACGGCTCGGCCGGGCAGCCCTCCGGAACGTGACCTGCGCCGCGTTGTCACAAAACCGCGTTGTCACAAATCGGGGTGCTGCCCTGTCCTTCAGGTATGCCACCAGCCAGCACCATCATCCGGATCCGGGTCCGGATGAGCGCTCGTGCCATCGATGAGCCGCATCGCGTTTCCAGTCCGCTCGAACTCCTGTTCGATCTCACCTTCGTGATCGCGGTCGCGGCCGTCACCGCGCAGCTCGCGCACGGCATCGCCGATGGTCATGGCCTGGCCGGGCTGGTCCCGTTCCTGCAGGTGTTCTTCGCGATCTGGTGGGCGTGGATGAACTTCACCTGGTTCGCCTCGTCCTATGACACCGACGATGTCGCGTACCGGCTGCTGACCATGGTGCAGATGGCCGGCGTGCTGGTGCTCGCCGCCGGTGTGCCCGCCGCGGCCGGGCACTCCGACTACCGGATCATCGCCCTGGGCTACCTGATCATGAGGATGGGACTCGTCACCCAGTGGTTGCGAGCCGGTGTCGAAGACCCGGCGCGCCGCCGTACCGCACTGCGCTACGCCGCCGGCATCAGCTTCGCGCAGCTGGGTTGGCTGCTGTGGCTGGTCCTCGTGGAGGCGGGCATCCTGCCCTCGGCCTTCCAGCTGCCGTTCTTCGTCTGCCTGGTCGTCCTGGAACTCGCGGTGCCCCGGTGGGCGGAGCGGGCCAGGGCTACCAACTGGCATCCGCATCACATCGCCGAGCGCTACGGCCTGTTCACGATCATTCTGCTCGGTGAGAGTGTCCTGGCTGCGAGCAGAGGGGTCGAGGGGGCGCTCGAAGCGGGTGAGATCAGCGGTCCCTTCATCGTGATCGCCGGCTCCGGTCTCGTCCTGTTGTTCGCTCTTTGGTGGCTGTACTTCCTCGTGGAGGCGGGGGAAGGTCTCAGTGACCACCGTCATCGGTCGTACCTGTGGGGGTACGGCCACTACGGCATCTTCGCGGCCCTGGCGGCGCTGGGCGCGGGGCTCGAAGTGGCGGTGGAGCAGACCGGGCACGACGTCGCGGCATCTCCTCTGGCGCTCGGCTACGCGGTCGCCATCCCGGTCGGGGTGTATGTCGCGCTGCTGTGGGCGGTCCACTCTCTTGTCGTCGCGGAGCCCGTCATCTTTCCCGTCGCGGCTCTGGGCTGCGCCGCGGTCGTCCTGTCGCTACCGCTGGCGACGCCCTGGATCGGGGTGGCCGCCGTGGTCGCGCTGATCGCGGCCATCTGCGTCGTGCTGGTCGCGGTCACGATCTGGGGCGCGGCCCGCGCTGGGACTTCCGCGCAGTAGACCGCATGGACGTCACAAACCGCACCGCTACCCGGTCTTGTTTCAGGAATCGTTCTCTTCGATGTGGTCAGAGGAGCACCATGCACTCGCCAGAGCACCGGATCGCAACATCAGTCCTGGTCATCGGCACGGGAGGAGCCGGGCTGCGGGCCGCCATCGAGCTCGCCGAGCGCGGGGTCGACGTCCTCGCCGTGGGCAAGCGGCCGAAGGCGGACGCGCACACCTCGCTCGCGGCGGGTGGCATCAACGCGGCGCTCGCCACGATGGACCCCCAGGACAGCTGGCAACAGCACGCGGCCGACACCCTCAAGGAGAGCTACCTCCTCGCCGACCCGCGCACGGTGCGGATCGTCACCCAGGGGGCCGCGCGGGGTATCGAAGACCTCCAGCGCTGGGGCATGCCGTTCGCCCGTGAGCAGGACGGGCGGATCTCGCAGCGCTTCTTCGGCGCCCACACCTACCGGCGCACCGCCTTCGCCGGCGACTACACCGGGCTGGAGATCCAGCGCACCCTCATCAACCGGGCGGCGCAGCTGGAGGTCCCTGTCCTCGACTCCGTGTACATCACGCGTATTCTCGTCCGCGACAACGTCGTCTTCGGCGCGTACGGGTTCGACCTGACCGACGGCAGCCGCTATGTGATCCATGCCGACGCGGTGATCCTGGCCGCCGGTGGCCACACCCGGATCTGGCGGCGCACCTCCTCCCGGCGGGACGAGAACACCGGCGACTCCTTCCGCCTCGCCGTCCTGGCCGGCTGCCGCATCCGCGACGCCGAGCTGGTGCAGTTCCACCCGTCCGGTCTCATCGCGCCCGAGAACGCGGCGGGCACCCTGGTGTCCGAAGCGGCCCGGGGCGAGGGCGGGATCTTGCGCAACCGGCTCGGCGAGCGCTTCATGTCACAGTACGACCCTAAGCGGATGGAGTTGTCCACGCGCGACCGCGTCTCACTGGCCGCCTACACCGAGATCAAGGAAGGCCGCGGCACCCCGAACGGCGGCGTCTGGCTGGACGTGTCCCACCTGCCGCGCGAGACGATCATGACGCGGTTGCCACGCGTCTACCAGACGCTCCTGGAACTGCAGATGCTCGACATCACCAAGGAGCCGATCGAGATCGCCCCGACCGCGCACTATTCGATGGGCGGAGTCTGGGTACGGCCGGAGGACCACAGCACGGACGTCGACGGCCTGTACGCGATCGGAGAGGCGGCCAGCGGCCTGCACGGCGCCAACCGCCTCGGCGGCAACTCACTGATCGAACTGCTCGTCTTCGGCCGCATCGTCGGGCAGGCGGCGGCCGAGTATTCCGCGGCCCTCGACGCCCAGCGCCGCTCGGCCGAGGCGCTCGACCTGGCGCGGGCGGAGGTGGACGATCTCCTCACCGCCGACGGCCCCGAGAACGTGCGCTCACTGCAGCGCTCCCTCCGCGACATCATGACCGAGTACGCCGGCGTGGTGCGCGACGAGGGCGGCCTGCGCAAGGGCCTCGCCGAACTCGCCGCGGTGCGGGCGCGCATCGCCGACGTCGGCGTGCACCCGGACCTCGCCGGTTTCCAGGACCTGGCGCACGCCTTCGACCTGAAGTCCGCCGCGCTGGCCGCCCAGGCGACGATCGAGACCGCGCTGGAGCGTCGCGAGACCCGCGGCTGCCACAACCGCTCCGACTACCCCAAGCTCGACCCCGCGCTGCGGGTCAACCTCGTGTGGTCCGGTCCCGGATCGGTGGAGCGGGAGGCCATCCCGCCGATTCCCGGCGAGATCAAGGCGCTCATGCGCGAGGTTTCGACCACCGGAAAACTCGTCGAGTAGACCGGCTGGTCACCGGCCGGTGGATCCGTCGATCTGCTCGCGGAGGATGTCGGCGTGGCCTGCGTGCCGGCCGGTCTCCTCGATCATGTGCGCCAGGACCCAGCGCATCGATGGTGCCGGACCCGGGCGCGGGGTTCGCGGGGCGGGCAGGGCCAGGTCCGGGCAGGCGTCGATGACCTGGTTCGCGCGCTCGACGGTCTTCCGGTAGTCGGCGAGCACGCCGTCGACGGTGTCCGCCGCGGACGGCCGCATGGTCGCGCCCCAGTCGCCGGCATCCTCACCGAGGAAGTAGAACCGTTCGACGTACGCCAGATGCTTGACCAGCCCGAGCAGGTTGGTGCCCGAGGGCACGCCGCCCGTTCGGACCTGCGGTTCCGGCACGCCCGCTACCTTGTCCGCGATCGCGCTCCGCAGGTAGTCGAGGAAGCCCCGCAGGGTGGCCTTCTCGTCGGCGCCGGTCCGCGGAGGCGTGGTGTCCTTCTTCCGTCGCGCGTGGTTTTCCGGCATCGAGTCACTCCGTTCCGGCGGTTCGCTGGACGATCAGGACGTTGTCGATCACGGTGGCGGTCTCACCGGCGGGTCCGGTGGCCAGGCGGTGAGGCATGTCGGCGCGCAGGACCGGCCAGCGCTCGGGGTCGAGATCGAGTTCGGCGGCGATCTCGGTGGGTGTGGGGAAGTGGATGTCGGGGTCCTGGTTCCACGACCAGGGGGCGGTGGAGCCGTGGTCGACGATCAGCAGCAGCCCGCCGGGGCGCAGTGCCCGTGCGGCGGTGCGCAGGACCTGGTCGCGGAGCAGCGGGAACGGGGTCTGGAAGTACTGGGCGGAGATGAGATCGAACTCGCCGTCCGGGAAGCTTCTGGACAGATCATGCTGTTCGGTGGCGACCCGGTCCGCGAAGCCGAGCTCGCGGGCGCGTTCGCGCACCTGTTCGACGGCGGTGGTGGAGATGTCCACGGCGGTGACGTGCCAGCCCCGCCGGGCGAGCCAGATGGTGTCGCCGCCGGCGCCGCAGCCCAGATCCAGGGCGGCGCCGGGAGGCAGTGGCGTGGCGGTCTCGGCGAGTAGCGGGTTGACGTGCGCGTCCCAGGTACGCCGGGTGCGGTAGTGCCGCTCCCAGAACAGTTCGGCGTTTTCCATGTGAGTTGTCCCTCGATGCCGGTGATGTGGGAAGAGCTTCGCCGCCGCCGTTCCCCTCTTGCAAGGAAAGTTGCGGATCCGCATTATCGGGAACATGGACCACCCAGCAGAAGATGTCTTGGCCGGAGTCGGGCCGCGGTTGCGTGCCCTGCGGCGGGCGCGGAACGCCACGCTGGCGGCGCTGGCGACCGAGACCGGCCTCACCGCGAGCACCCTGTCCCGTCTCGAGAACGGCAAGCTCCGCCCCACGCTGGAGCAGCTCCTGCCGCTGGCCCGGGCGCACGGCGTCCCGCTCGATGATCTCGTCGCGGCGCCGCCCACCGGCGACCCGCGCATCCACCTGCGGCCGGTGCGGCGAGCCGGGCTGGTGATGGTGCCGCTGACCAGGCGGGCCGGCGGCATCCAGGCGTACAAGGTGATCTATCCACCCGCCGACCCGGCGCCCACGATGCGCATGCGGACCCACGAGGGATACGAGTGGTTCTACGTCCTCAACGGGCACGTCAGGTTCGTGCTCGGCGAGCAGGAGTTCCGGCTCGGCGTCGGCGAGGCCGCCGAGTTCGACACCCGTGTACCGCACTGGATCGGCAGCGCCGTCGACCAGCCCGCGGAGCTGCTCACCCTGTTCGGCGCGCAGGGAGAGCGCGCCCATCTGGCACCGTCCAGGCACTGAATGGAGGTTCAGACACGCACCACAGCGGTGCGGGCGTGGCCGCGGCTGCCGCCGACGTCCACCTTGATCGCGCGCTTGGCCTTGCGCACGCCGCGGTCGCTCTCCTTGACCGACTTCACCGGCCAGGGCAGCTTGATCCGCACCTCGTCGGCGGTTCTGGACGGGTCGGAGACCGCGAGCCGCACTCCCTTGTGGTCGCGGCGGATCAGCAGCGTGCAGGGGCCGTCGGCGGCGAGCGGTCCGTACGCGGTCTCGACGACCCCCGCGCGCCAGAAGACGGCGGCGAGCAGGTCGTCGCGGGAGATGGCCTGCACCCCTCTGGAGTTGGCGAGGATCTCGATCCGCCCGCCGAAAGCCGCGGTCTGCGCGATGGAGGCGTCGGGCAGCACGGCATAGGCATAGCGCGCCTTGCGCGGATCGACGCCGTGGTCCACGAGGATCGTCGTGTAGTGCCTGGTCACGGGGGTGTTGTCGCCCCCGGTGGTGGCGCCCTTGTCGATGTCCCGCCAGTGGCCGGTGCGCTGCTCGCGGATCACCTTCGCGTCGGCGCCGTCGAGCAGCACGTAGCCGGCCGCACCGGACAGGTGGACCCAGCCGTCGCCCCGGGTCAGCGGCGGATGCCGGTCGTGGGTGTTGCGGTTCTCCACGATGGTCTCGATGCGGCGGCCATCGGAGGCGGCGATGCCGGTGCCGAGGGCGATCACCGCGTCATCGAGGAGGAACCACGCCTTCTTGGCCCGCAGCGAGGAGCCGTCGGCGATCAGCTTCATGGCCGCCACGCCGTACTCGCCGTCGAGTGCCACGCCGCCCGCCCACGGGGTGGGTGGCAGGCGGCGCTTGCCGTACGGGAGATCGGCGCGCTTGCGGGTGTCGACCGTCGTGCCCGGCAGCCGGTACGGGTCGATCGTGGGCCACAGGTCGTCGTTCCAGTGGGTCAGGTCGGCGGTGTAGAGGTAGGTCATGCCGTCACCGGTGTACCAGCCGCGCAGGTTCTCCTGATTCATGGCCTCGGCCGCGCCGATGCGCTCTGAGCTCATCGCGATCGCGTAGGCCCAGGTGGGGCGGCGGTGCACGACGCGGTCCATGTCGGCGAAGACGTACGTGCCCGTCGTGCGCGGGCCGACCGGCACCGACAGGTCCTCCAGCAGGGCCTTGGCCCCCGCCATGCTCGCCAGCGGGGCGAGCGTGCCGACGGGGCTGATCTGGTTGCGGGTGAGCCAGCCCTTCACCATCGGTCGCCAGCGCCGGGCATGGCGTTCGGGCGCCGTCTCCAGCAAGGTGAGGATGGACTCGACCGCCTTCTGCCCCGAGTGGTAGTCGCGGTGGCCCTGCACCGAGATCTGCCGGCCGCGTACGCAGTCCATCATCAGCCCGTCGAAGATGAACGGCGCGAACGAGCGATCCACGATGTCGTAGACGTTCCCGATGCCGGTGATCTCCCACGGTGATCTCGCGAGCACGGCGATCAGCTTGGCCACGCTCTCCAGGTAGTCCACGCCGTAGCTGCCGGTGTAGGCGTACACGTCGTGCTGGATGAACGACCCGTCACGGTGGAAGCCGTCGCCTGAGCCCTTGGTCGGCCGCAGCAGGTCGGAGACCGCGTCCCGGGCCCGCTTGATCAGGCGTGCGTCGTGGGTAAGCAATCCGCGAATCGCCACCGCCGTGGCCTTGCCGGCCCGGTTGGCGCCGGTCTCGACGACGCCGGGGTGGCTGACGCGGCGCTCCGGGTCGGGGCACCAGCGGTGCAAGGGGCGCAGCCAGCGCTCGAGGTGGTCCTTGGGCAGGCCGTCGTACAGCAGGGCGCAGGTGTCGGTCAGCGCGCGGGGGACGCCGATCTCCCACCAGTACCAGTTGCTGTCCCGCCGCTTGAGCCCCTCGTGGTAGGCGTGCTCGTACAGGAAGTCCAGCGCCATGACCGCGGTCTCGGCGACCCCGCTGTCGCGGTGCATGACGGTGCCCGGCGTGGCCCAGCCCAGCGCCAATGTACGCATGCGGTTGTAGGCGCGGTTGAAGTTGCCCGTCCGGGGATTGTCGAGCGGCAGGTCGGGCCACAGGCTCGGGCGGTCGGGCGCGGGCTTCAGCTTACGCAGCACCGCGCTGGCCGAGCCCTCGACCGCCTGCGTCCTGTCGGTGTAGGCGGCGTTGTACGACCCACCGGCCAGCAGGCTCACCCACCGTTCACGCGCGGCGTCGAACGCGGCGGTGCCGGCCGCCTCCGCCGGTCTCTCCCACAGGGCCAGGCCGGCCACGGCCGCGGCGCCTAACAGAGCGGACCGCCGACTGAGGGGGTGGATCATTGCGGCCTTTCCGACAGTCGGGCAAAAATCATACGAAAAGATCCTAATCGTCGATGACCAGTCCCTTCGCTTCGAGGACGGCGGCGAGGTTACTGACCTCGATGACACTCTTTCCGGCACGGTAGGCGGCGATGTACCCGGCCTCGGCGTCGACGCGCTCCTGCGACTTGCGCACCACGTCGTCCACGTCTTCGCGCCGTACGACCACGACGCCGTCGGCGTCACCTCGCACCACGTCGCCCGGACGGACGATCTCACCGCCGATCAGTACGGGCTCCGCCATGGGACCGACGGTCTCCTTGACCGTGCCCTTGATGGAGACGCTGAAGGAGAACACCGGGAAGCCCAGTTCGCGCAGCTCCCGGGTGTCGCGGACGCCGGTGTCGGTGATCAGCCCGCCCAGGCCCTTGGCCACGCAGGCGTTGGCCAGCACGTCGCCGAACGAGCCGGCCTCCGCGTATTCGCCGGCGGACACCACGACGACGTCGCCGGGCTGAGCGTGCGCGATGGCGGCCTGGAGCATGATGTTGTCCCGGGGGGCGCAGCGCACGGTGAAGGCGGGTCCGCAGAGCGACATGGCGTCGTCGACCGGCTTGATCGTCGAGCTCAGGGCGCCGAGCCGGCCCTGCGCCTCGTGAATGGTGGCCGACGAATACGCGCTCAGCCGCTCGACCAGCGCCGGATCGGGACGGTCGAACTTCGTGTTGACACGCGGCAAAGGTCTCACTCCAGGATCAGGAAAGGTCGGCGCAGGCGCGGGCGATGCGCTCGCAGCCCTCGGTCAGGACGGAGCTCGACGTCGCGAAGGAGACGCGGAAGTAGCCTGGCGCTCCGTATGCGGATCCGTGGATCACCGCCACCTGCTGCGACTCCAGCAGGTAGCGGGCGAACTCCTCGTCCGTGTGGATCTCTTCACCGGCCGGGGTCCGACGGCCGAGCAGCGCGGCGCATCCCACGAGCACGTAGAAGCCGCCGCTCGGCGCGGTGCAGGTCAGGCCGGGGACGCCGGTCAGCATCTTCACCGTCTCATCGCGCCGGGCCCGGTAGACGGCGACGCAGTCGCCGATGAAGCTCTGGTCGCCGGTGAGCGCGGCGGTGGCGGCCGCCTGGCTGATCGACGAGGGGCACGAGGAGATCTGCGACTGCAGCTTGTTGACCGCCCCGACCAGCTCCGCCGACCCCACGCCGTAGCCGATCCGCCAGCCGGTCATGGCATAGGACTTGGAGACGCCGTTCGTGAGGAACACCTGGTCCGCCAGCCGCGGTTCGACCGCGGCGATGGTGCTGGGCAGCCCCGGCTCGTACCAGATCTCGTCGTAGATCTCGTCGGTCAGCACCATGACGTGCGGGTGGGCGAGCAGCACGTCGGCGAGTGCGCGGAGTTCGCCGGTGGTGTAGGCGGCGCCCGTGGGGTTGTTCGGGGCGTTGAGGATGACCCAGCGGGTCGCGTCGGTGATCGCGGATTCCAGCCGCTGGGGTGTCAGCTTGAAGCCGTCGGCCTCCGGGCACGGGACCACGACGGGTGTGCCGTCGTTGGCCAGCACCATGTCCGGGTAGGAGACCCAGTACGGTGCCGGGACGATGACCTCGTCGCCCGCGTTCAGCGTGGCCGCCAGGGCGAGGAAGATGATCTGCTTCGCCCCGCCGCCCACGGTGATCCGGTCGTTGGGGTAACGCAGTCCGTGCCGCCGGGCGAGCTTGTCGGCGATGGCCGCCCTGAGCTGCGGGGTTCCGTTGACGGGGGTGTACTTGGTCTCGCCCCGCCCGATCGCCTCGATCGCGGCGGCCTTGACGTGGTCGGGGGTGTCGAAGTCGGGCTCGCCCACCGTGAGGTCGAGGATCTCGAGGCCCCGCGCCTTGAGTTCGCGTACGCGCTGGGCGGCGGCCGTGCTGGGCGAGGGCTTGATGCGGTTCACCCGCTGCGCCAGTGCCATGTCAGTCGGCCCGCCTTTCGAAGTTGAGGCCGCCGGGCACCTGGAAGGTCGGCATGATCTCCAGATGCCCGATGTTCACGTGGCGCGGCGAGCCGATGGCGTAGTCGATCGCGTCGGCGATGTCCTCCGGCTTGAGCGACTCGTACCCGTCGTAGTACAGGCGCTGCGCCGCTTCCATGTCGCCGAGCAGCCGGCCGAAGATCTCCGTCTCCACCCGGCCGGGGCAGATCTCGGTGACCCGGATCCGGTGGCCGTACCCGTCGACGCGGAGCTGACGGGACAGGGTGTGCACGGCCGCCTTCGTGGCGTGGTAGATCGTGTTGCCGCCGAAGTTGTAGACGGCGGCGATCGAGCTGATGTTGACGATGTGCCCGAGATCGCGTTCCACCATGCCCGGCATGATCAGGCGTACGAGGTGCAGCACCGCCTGGATGTTGACCGCCACCTGCTCGTCGATGGCGAACTCGTCGGCCGACAGGATGTTCCCCGGGCGGGAGACCCCCGCGTTGTTGACGAGGACGTCGACCTCGATCCCCCGCAGAGCTTCGGCCAGCGCGGCGGTGTCCGTGATGTCGACGGCGTGCGGCGTGCATCCCGTACGCCGGGCCAGGTCGCCGAGCCGCTCGGCGTCGCGGGCCACGGCGTGGACCTCGAGCCCCCGCTTCGTCAGGCGCTCGACGACCACCGCCCCGATTCCGGTGGAGGCGCCGGTCACCAGAGCGGTCTTGTAGTCCGAGAAGGGCATGTGAATCTCTCCGCGTGAGGATGAGTGGTGCGGTGGGGTGCTACGCGTCGCGCAGCGGCTGGTGTGCCCTGTCCTTCACCCGGGACACGGCGATGAGCGTGCCGAGCGCGGTGAGGACCGCGTAGAAGGCGGGCATGCCGGTGTTGCCGGTCTTGGCGATGAGGAAGGTCATCAGCAGCGGCGCGGTGCCGCCGAAGAGCGCGGCCGAGAGGTTGTACCCGAGCCCGTAGGCGGAGTAGCGCACCCGGGTCGGGAAGAGTTCGACGAGCAGGATGTGGATGACGCCCGTGTGGCCCGCGAAGATGATCGCCATGACGCACGCGCCCAGGATGGCGAGCGGCAGGCTGCCGGTGCCGATGAGCAGGTAGCAAGGGATCCCGGCGATCGCCATGGCGATGGCGGCACCCGCGAGGACCCGCTTGCGCCCGACCCGGTCGGACAGCCGGCCCATGTAGGGGATGGCGATACAGATGGCCACCAGGCTGGTCGCGGTGACGAGCAGGGCCTGGACCTTGCTGAAGTGCAGCTGGGTGTTCATGAACGTCGGCATGTAGGTGAACAGCACGTAGTAGCCAGAGCCATTCATCAGCGGGATGAACAGGGCGAGCAGCATCGCGCGGCGGTGCTCGGCGGAGGAGAAGGCCTCCTTCAGCGGGTTCTTCGCCAGGCCGCCGCTCTCCTGGAGGCGGGTGAAGTTCGGGGTGTCGCTGATGCGCTTGCGGATGTAGATGCCGGTGAGACCGAGCGGGATGGCCAGCAGGAACGGGATCCGCCAGCCGTAGGCCTCCATGCGATCCGGGCCGAGGCCGCTGGTCAGGGCGGCGGCGATCAGCGTGCCGGTGAGCAGGGAGAGGAAGGAGGCGATCTGCGCGTAGCTGGTGTAGAGACCGCGCTTGCCCTCGGGTGCGTGCTCGGCGAGGAAGCTCATCGCGCCGGACGCCTCACCACCGACCGAGAAGCCCTGCATGACGCGCATCAGGATGAGCAGGACGGGTGCCGCGATGCCGATGCTGGCGTAGGTCGGCAGCACGCCGATGGCCGCCGTCGCGACGCTGATCAGCAGGATGACGAAGACGAGCATCCGCTGCCGTCCGATGCGGTCGCCGAGGTGACCGCAGATGATGCCGCCGAGGGGCCGGAAGAAGAACGAGACGGCGTAGCCGAGGAAGACGAGCTGGATGGCGTTGGCCGAGTCCGGGAAGAAGACCGTGCCCAGCGTGCCGGCCATGAAGCCGAAGATGCCGTTGTCGTAGAGCTCGGCGAAGATCCCGACGCACCCGGCCAGGGTGATCTTGCGGGCGGTTCTGGGATCGACGGTGTTGGGTGTCGGTTGTGCGGCCACGGTGGCCATGGCTGTCTCCTTCACTCGCTTGCAGGGTGGGGGGTGAGTGCGTCGAACACCGTGCGTACGCGAGTGCGCAGGGAGTCTATGTCGGCGCGTTGTGTCCGGTACGCGGCCACGGCCTCGGCCACCGTCCGGCGGCGGAACCGGACGGACTGGCCGGGACGTGCCTGCCCCAGTGCGGACAGGCCGGTCGAGGTGACGACCGCGAGAACGGGATAGCCTGCGGTGACACCGCGGCCACGGTGCAGGACGAGCAGTTCGTCCCCGGCCGGCACCTCGACCGCGCCGACGGGCACACCACGGGAGAGCACCTCGCCGGTCGCCGTCCGGCGCGGCACGTCGCCGCGCATCCGCAGGCCGATGTGGTTGCTCTGGGGGGTGACGGTGAACTCCGACCGGAACAGCCGCTCCGCGGAGTCACCGAACTCCGCCAGATCCGGGCCGTCGGTGACGTCGATCGTCCACGATTCGCCGAAGCGCGGTACGGGAGCGTTCAACCGGAACAGCGGAATGTCGGAGAACGGATGATCGACCGGCGGAAAGGGCGTACGTATGGCGAGCTGATCGCCGTCACGCAGCGTGCGCCCGAACCCGAGGATCGTGTCGGGTGCGCAGCTGCCCAGCAGGTACGGCGACTCCACCGACCCGTGCACGGCGAGGTAGACGCGGAGCCCGTGCCTGATGCGCGTGACGCGGATCGTCTCGCCCGCCCGGACCACGACCGGCTCCCACCGGGGGCGCGGGACGTCATCGACAGTGATCTCGGCGGGGGCGCCGGTCACCGCGATGAGCACCTCGGCCGAGGGTGTGCAGGCGAAGCCCAGTGCCGTGATCTCCAGCAGCGGCGCACCTTCGTCGTTGCCGGTCAGGACGTTGGCGACGCGGGCGGAGTACTGGTCGAGCGCTCCGTTGACCGGCAGGCCGTAGCGGGAGCGGCCGAGCCGCCCGAGGTCCTGCACCACCGAGAGTCCG
This sequence comes from Nonomuraea guangzhouensis, assembly GCF_019396345.1. Lineage (GTDB taxonomy): Bacteria > Actinomycetota > Actinomycetes > Streptosporangiales > Streptosporangiaceae > Nonomuraea > Nonomuraea guangzhouensis. The sequence goes on from NZ_JAHKRM010000017.1 coordinate 140,594, forward strand.
GCGCGGTGGACGGTGAGGGTGTCAGCCACGGGCCACCGCCTCAGCCGTGAGCATCGCGCCGTCGTGGTCGGGCCATTCCTCCGGAGTGATCGGTACGAACCGGAAGGTGTCACCGGGCCGGTACGGGGTCAGCGGCTCGGCGTCGAGGTCGAGGACCCGCAGCGGGGTGCGTCCCAGAAGCGGCCACCCGCCCGGCGAACGCATGGGGCAGATCACCGCCTGCCTGCCCGCGACGGCGATCGACCCGGGCGGGACGCTGGTACGCGGGGAGGCCAGCCTCGGGACCGGTTTCGGGAACGCGGGGCCGTCCATCATCGGGGCTCCCACCGGCGCGCCGAGGCAGCGCACCGTCAGGTCCCGGGCGGTGTGCAGGTCGACGATCTCCCGCTCGGTCAGGCCCAGTTGCTCGGCCACCACGGGCAGGTCGGGGCCGTACTCACCGCCGTACACCACCGGGACGGTGAACCGCCTGGGCGAGCGCGCCGGGGCCGGGCTGTCGGTGAGCCGCCCGGCCGCGTCCCACAGGGCGCGGTGGACCGTGTCGTGATCCGTGGCGGAGCAGTCGAACTCGACGAGCAACGAGTCGTAGGTGGGGACGACGCCGTGCACCCCGTGGAGCCGGACCGCCTCGATCGCGTCGGCCAGGGCGTGCACGACCTGCCAGGCACGATCGCCGTCGCCGGTGGCCTTGACCACGACGGCCGAGTCGCCGCAGTCCGCGATGTGGATGCCGTGGTCCATCTCAGACGCCGTACCTGGCATCTCGGACGCCGTCTCTGGCGTCGAGGACGTCGGTCAGCGGGGCGATCGTCACGCCCGCCGCGACGAGTTCCTTGCGGATGAGGTGGGCGAGAGCGATGGCGCCTGGGGTGTCGCTGTGCAGCAGGACGGTGTCGCACTCGACCGGGATGTCCCGGCCGCCGGCGCTGCGGATCACCCCTTCGGTGACCAGCCGGACCGTCCGCTCACTGATCTCCCGCTCGTCATGGATGACCGCGCCGGGTTCGCTCCTCGGCACCAGGGTGCCGTCGTCGAGGTAGGCCCGGTCGGCGATCCCGACGATGCCGACCCGCAGGCCACGCGCGCGGGCGGCCTCGGCGAGCTCCCCGTCCTGCGCCAGGACGATCAGCGAGGGGTCGAGGGAGGCGACCGCGTCGGCCACGGCGGCCGCGTAGTCCCGCCTGGTCGCGACCAGGTTGCCGAGCCGGCCGTGCGGTGCCACGTGGCGTACGCGGGTGCCGTGCGCGGCGGCGAACGCCTGCAGGGCTCCCACCTGGTAGAGCACGTCGGTGCGGACCTCGTCCGGTGACAGGTCCATCGCGCGGCGGCCGAACCCGACCAGGTCGGGAAAGCTGGGGTGCGCGCCGACGGCGACACCGCGTTCGACGCAGTGGCGTACGGTGGCGTCCATGATCCGCGGGTCGCCCGCGTGGAAGCCGCACGCGACGTTGGCCGAGGTGAGGACATCCAGCAGCGCCTCGTCGTCACCCATGGTGTAGGCGCCGAACCCCTCACCGAGGTCGGCCACCAGATCGACCGTGTGTGCCATGTCGTCCTCCGCTCAAGAGGTCAGAGAGGTCAGAAAGAGGGATGCGGCAGCGCGCGAAGCGGTTTGAGCGCGGCTGTGAGGATCCCGCCGGGAGTTGCCGGTCAGGCCTGAATTACCGTTTTGGTGACCGTAATCCGGGTGGATGGGCACATCAAATACACATTGCGTGTGACGTGATAGGCCCCCGCTATGACCGCGCACCTGCTCCGGCTCTGTGCCCGGCCCGTACGATGAGCCCCTGGCAAAGGCTGGAGGTAGCCGATGGACACCAGGCGTCTCTACTCGTTCGTCAAGGTCGTCGACGCCGGGAGCATCACGCGCGCCGCCGACATCCTGCACATCGCGCAGCCCGCGCTGAGCCATCAGATCTCCATGCTGGAGAGCCAGTTCAAGCAGCAACTGCTGATCAGGAGCAAGCGCGGGGTGGCGCCGACCGAGGCCGGTCGCGCCCTCTACCGCCATGCCCAGCTGATCCTGCGCCAGCTCGAACACGCGCAGGCGGCGATCGACGTCTCCGGCCGGGCACCCGCCGGAGGCGTCTCGGTCGGCCTGGCTCCGTACAGCACGGGCGCGGCACTGGCCCTGCCGCTGCTGCGGGCGGTGCGGGAGCGCTACCCCGACATCCTGCTGCACATCAACGAGAACTTCGGCGGCGTCATCAGCGAAGCGATCATGACCGGCCGCATGGACATGGCGTACATCTACGACGCCGGCCCCATCCGCGGCGTCCAGTTCGAGCCGATGCGCACCGAGGAGCTCTACCTGGTCGCCGCCCCGGGAACCGGGCCGGCGTCAGAAGGGGACAGCATCTCCATAGCCGAACTGGCCGACGTGGGCCTGTTGCTGCCGAGCCGCATTCACACCATCCGCCAGGTCGTGGACGCCGCCTTCCGCCATGCCTCACTCGAGCCGAAGGTCGTCGGCGAGATCGAGTCGGTGCTGACCCTGGTCAGCGCCATCAGCGCCGGTCTCGGTGCCACGGTGCTGCCCTGGTCGGCGGCGCAGGCCATCCTCGACGTGCGGAATCTGGTGATGCGGCGGATCGTCGACCCCACGATCGAGGTCAAGCTCTCGCTGTGCACCTCCCACCATCAACCGCTGTCGGAGCCCGCCCTCGCGGTACACGATCTCTTTCACGAGCTGATCCTCGAATTCGGCAAGAATTCGGGCGGCCGATGACGTCACACACACTAGGTATTGGTCAAACCCGCGGAGCTCTGACTAGCGTTCTCGGGGCCAGACAAGTGGATGAAAGCGGTATCGGCGTGACAAGCAGCCCATTGTTCGACATCGAGGGGCGCATCGCGCTGATCACCGGCTCCAGCCGGGGCATCGGCCGTGCGCTGGCCCAAGGGCTGCTGGAAGCCGGGTGCACGGTGGTGCTCAACGGCCGTGACGAGGCGGTTCTCGCGCGGGCCCACGCCGAACTGGGCCCGATCGGCAAGGTCTTCGCCCGGGCCTTCGACGTGACCGACTCCGCGGCCGTGGCCGCCCACGTCGCCGCGATCGAGGACGAGGTGGGACCGATCGACATCCTGGTCAACAACACCGGGACGCAACACCGCGCGCCGCTGGTGGACTTCCCCGACGAGGACTGGCACCGGCTGATCGGCACCAACCTCACCAGCGCCTTCCTGATGGGCCGCGAAGTCGCCCGCCGCATGGTCCCGCGCCGCCGCGGCAAGATCATCAACATCTGCTCGGTGCAGAGTGAGACGGTACGGCCCGGCATCGCCCCCTACGCGGCCACCAAGGGCGGGCTGAAGCTGCTGACCAAGGGCATGTGCGCGGACCTCGGCCCGTCAGGCATCCAGGTCAACGGCCTGGGACCGGGATATTTCGCGACCGAGCTCACCGAGGCGCTCGTCGCGGACGAAGAGTTCAGCGCATGGGTACGGGGACGCACCCCGGCCGGCAGATGGGGCGAGGTCTCCGACCTGATCGGTGCCCTGATCTTCCTGGCGTCACCCGCGTCCGACTTCGTCAGCGGGCAGGTGCTGTACGTCGACGGCGGAATGCTGTCCGTTCTCTGAAGGAGCACATATGCGTGCCTGCGTCGTCCACAAGGCGGGCGATCTCCGGGTCGAGGAGTGGGATCCCGGCCTTCCCCGCTCCGGGGAGGTTCTGGTGGCCGGCACCCTCGGCGGCATCTGCGGCTCCGACCTGCACTACTACCATCGCGGCTCGGTCGGTGACTTCCAGGTCCGCGAGCCCCTGGTGCTCGGCCACGAGGTCGTCGGCCGGGTCCACGCGCTCGGCCCCGGCACGGACGGCCCGGCCGCCGGCACCCCGGTGGCGATCCACCCGGCCACCCCGTGCGGCGCGTGCCCGGAGTGCGGGGGCGACCGGCGGAACGTGTGCGGTCAGACCCGCTATCTCGGCAGCGCCGCCCGGATGCCCCACGTCCAGGGTGGTTTCGCCCAGCGCCTGATCGTCCCCGCCGATCAGGTCCGGGCGCTGCCGGCCGGGCTCGACCCGCGCCGGGCCGTCCTGGCCGAGCCGCTGTCCGTCGCTCTGCACGCGGTCCGCCGGGCCGGGGAGGTGGCCGGGAAGCGCGTGCTGGTCACGGGCGCCGGTCCCATCGGTGCCCTGGTGGTCGCCGCGTCGCGGCACGCGGGAGCCGCCGAGGTGACCGTCAGTGATCTGCTGGACGCCCCGCTGGACATCGCCAGGAGGGTCGGTGCCACGGCCACCGTCCGGGCCGACCACCCCGACGACCCGGCGTGGCCGGACGACGTCGACGTCGCCATCGAGGCGTCCGGCTCCGGGGCGGGCCTCGGCACCTGCGTCCAGCGAGTGCGCCGCGGCGGCACCGTCGTCCTCCTCGGCCTGCTCCCACCCGGCGAGACCGGGTTCCTCGGCAACGTGGTGGTCACCCGGGAGATCACCATGCGGGGGGCCTTCCGCTTCGACCACGAGTTCGACGACGCGCTGTCGCTGCTGGCCACGGGCCTGGACGTCCAGCCGGTGATCAGCCACACGCTCCCGCTGGCCCGGGCGGTCGAAGCGTTCGACCTGGCCGGCGATCGCGCCGTGGCGTCGAAGGTCCTGCTCGATCTGGGCGGCGAATGACTGTCACTGCTCGCGCCACATGTACTCCGTGAGCAGGTACGGAAAGTCGTCGGCCCGGAGCAGCACGTCGAGACCGACCTCGCGCGGCACGAGCACGCCCTTCGGGACGTACGCGTCGTCCCCGCCGAGGTCGATCTCGACCAGCTCCTCCTCCGGCGACGTCTCCAGGTAGTACCAGGTGCGGTCGTTGAGCATGGAGACGGTGGAGAAGTCGTCGGCGACGGAGACGATCAGCACCTGATCGTCTCCGCCGTCGTTCCACGTCAGCGTCGGCGACTGGTCGCCCGACAGCTCTCGGTAGACGGCGGGGAGGTCGTCCCGGAGGACGGCACGCGCGGTGTGCTCAGGTGACCAGAGCTCCAGCAGCACGTCCACGTGTGTCTCCTCCCCGCCGGTTCAGCCGATCTTGCCGGCCTGGTTCCAGATGCCGACCAGGCCGTTGGGCCCATAGACGGTCAGTGTTTCGAGGTTAAGCGCTCTCGCATAGCCTGCCATGGAGTTGGCGCACCAGGGACAGGTGATGCGATCGGTGAAGATGGTGGCGTTACCGCCGGAGTAACCCCGCTTGAGCGCCTGGGAGACCATGTCCCCCTCGGCATCGTCCAGGTAGGACTTGGCCGCGATGCCGTTGCCCTTGCCGGGGAACGCGACCGGGCGGGGCAGCCTGCCGTTCTGACCGTAGATGGATGGACGCGTACCGTCGAAGTCCATCCTGCCGATCGTGTTCTTGATCCCCTTCAGCTTCGGGTTGGCCGCGGCCAGCGCGTCCTCCTGAGCGGGAGTGAGCATGCCCATGTCCTGGCGCATCTGGGCGAGGTCCCGCTGCGCTTCGCCGTTCGGGCAGGCGTTGTGGACGAGGACCGGCGTGACCCCGGCCAGCACGTAGTAGGTGTGCAGGTCGGCGACGGTCAGGTTGTGCACCGTCTGGTCCTGCGCGGTGCGCTTCGCGACCGCCTTGATCTGCACGTACGTGCCGGACGACGTACGCAGCCACATGCCGGGCCGAAGGTCCTTGGCGGGGACCCACCTGCCCGCGTCGCGTACCCAGAAGGGATGCGCGTCAGTGGCGGTGACCTCGGCGGCCTTACCGTCCTTCCCGGCCGCCGCGATCGTGATCCGGACGAGCTTCTTCTCCCCCTTGCCCTTGATCAGCGCGCTGACCGGCTTGGCCTCGGTCTTGCCCGTCTCGGGGTCGGTGGCGAGCACCTTGTCCCCGGGCTTGACCTTCTCGATGTCCTTGACCGTGCCGTCGGCCAGCTGCACCTTGGTGCCGGGGACGAAGCTGTTGGGCGCGCACCCCCGGACCCGGTCGGCGAAGCGCCCGAGCAGCCCGCGCTCGGCCGGATCGGCCGCCGCCGAGAACACCCTGCCGACCCCGAAACCGAGCGCGCCCAGTCCGGCTCCTGAGAGCGTCTCCAGGGTGAACTCGCCCGCGTGGAAGGTGCGGTTGGGGTCCAGCGCCACGTTCACGCCGTAACTGGTCGCGGCCCCCGCCGCGCCGGCCGCGGCGGCGACCGCGAGGCCGCAGGTCACCCCGGTCTCGGGGCAGAGCGCCGCGAGCGCGCCGACACCGATGCCGACCAGCAGCCCGCTGCCGAAGGAGGCGAGTTCCCGCTTCCAGTCCGTCGGCGGCGAGTAACGCAGGTTGTTGATGGACAGCCCGGCGGCGTAGCCGTAGCGGTTGGTGGTGGAGGGGTGCAGGTTCAGGCCGAGGTCCGCGCCCGAGTCCATGCGGGTGGCAGGGGTGAGGAACTGGTGGCTGGTCGCCCGGTAGTTCCGCGACCCCATCTGGTACGTGTCCGACAGCTGGTCGTAGCGCCGGGCGTTGAACCAGTACGGGTTGTACGGCTCCTTGTACGGATTGGTCTCGTCCGGGGTGTCCACCCCGGAAACCGACCCCGGCACGAGCGAGCCGTAGATGCTGTACCCGTAGGTGGACCGGTTGTCGCCGGCGTCGTTGGTGATGATCTCCACGTTGCCGGCCGCGTCATACCCGTAGACGCTGCGCTCGGTCGAGCCGTCGGCTCCTTGCCGTGCCATGCTCAGCCGCTCGTCCCAGGCGGAGTACTCGAACGAACGGGTGACCGCGCCGTTGACCTCCTCGTCCAGCACCTCGCCCGACATGCCGAGGTAGGAGAAGATGGTCTTCTTGCCGTCGTTGTCGGTCGTGGACGAGGTACGGCCCAGCGGATCGTAGGTGTAGGAGGTGTTGCGGGTGACGCCGTCCACGCCCACCAGCTGGGTGCGAGTGATCTGGTCGAAAGCGTCGTAGGTGTACTCGGCCGCGGTCTTCTTCTCCTCACCGGCGTTGACCTTCTGCAACCGGCCGGACGGATCGTAGATGTACTCCGTCGGGTCCTGGCCGGCCGGCGCGAAGGTCTGAGCCAGGCGGTTCCGGTCGTAGAACATGAAGGAGATCTTGTCCACGACGACCTGCCGCAGGACGTTGGAGTTCGCGTCGTACTCGTACTCCTCGCCCCATCCGGGCCGGTCGTACTCCACCTTGTTGACCCGGTCACGCGGGTCGTAGGTGTAGTTCTTGGTCACCTGCGGGTACAGGCAGCGGAACTCCACGCACTGCAGCTTGGCCTCGTCGCGGGAGACCTGGAGGTTGGCCTGGTACTGCAGGGTGTGCTCGGCCTGCACGGCCCCGTCTCGCTTCTTCTCGACCGAGTGCCGCAGCAGCCCGTCCAGGAAGTATTCGTACGTCGCGACGTTGCCGTTCGACTTGGTCTCGCCGGCCCGCTCGCCCCGGGGCGTGTACGAGTAGCGCGTCAGCCTCGGGCTGGAGTCGGTCGCGCTGCTCGCGTTGCGTACCGATTCGAGCAGGTCGCGCGCGTCGTAGGTGTAGTCGGCGATGGTCTTGTCATGGGCGCGGCGGGTCAGGCCCCCGTTCTCGTTGTAGGCGTAGGTGGTGGTGTTCTTGACCGTGCCCAGCAGGCTCTCGGTGACCTTCTCGGCCTGGTTGAGTGCTGTGTAGTCGAGGTCCCACTGGTCGATCGGGGCGTCACTGCCGCTGTGCTTGATCTGCTTGAGATTGCCGTTGGCGTCATAGCGGTAGTCGAACGCGGTGGTCTGCGGGAACGGTGGGGCCGACGCGCCGCCCCCGTCGTCGTGGTGCTTCAGCTTGCCGTCAGGGAAGTAGTCCCAGGCCAGTTCCCGAAGCACGCCCCCGCCCGCGGCGGCCACGGTCCGCTTGGTCTGCTGACCGAGCGGGTTGTAGTCGTAGCTGACGGAGACGCCGAACGGATCGGTGGACTTCTTGATCCACCCGTTGTCGTAGTACTCCGTCGTGCTGGTGATGCGCCCGGTGGGCGCGCCCTCGGGCAGGTGGTCGGGGTCCGGCTCAGGCAGCGCGACCGACGTCAGCCTCGAGGCCGCGTCGTAGGAGTACAGCACACTGTGCGCCTTGCGGTACGGATAGTCGGGCGCGTGCTGGTTGTCGTCCTTGTCGAACGGGTAGACCTGCTCGACCGGCCGGTTCAGCTTGTCGTAGCGGGTCTCGGTGAGGAAGTCCGACGGGTCGTCCGTGGTCTCCACACCCCGCGGGGTGATCTCCTTGGTGCGGTTGCCGGCCTGGTCGTACTCGAAGCGGCGGATCGTCTCCTTGACGGTGCCGTCCACCACCTCGTGCGGTACGCGGGTCTCGACCACCTTGCCGCGCGGGTCGTACACCGTCGTGGAGACCCGGTTGTTCTGGTCGGTGGTCGTGGTGCGCAGGCCGTCGCGGTCGTAGCCGGCCTTGGTGACGTATCCGCCGGCGTCGGTCACCGAGGTGAGCTGGTGGTTCTGGTCGTAGCCGAACTTGGCGGTGTAGTCGAGCTGGTCCGGCGTCGCGTTCTTGCGCGCGTCGATCAGCGTGGCCAGGTTGCCGGCGTTGTCGTAGAAATAGCGGCTCCGGAAGCCCTTGGCGTCGGTGACCGAGGTGAGCCGGTAGATCTCGTCGTAGGCGCTGGTCGTGGTGAAGTCGCCGGCGGCGGGGGTCAGGTTGCCGTTGGGTTCGGTGCCCGTCAGCCGGTTGCCGACCCGGTCGTAGGTGAAGGTGGTCTTACGCTCCTGGCCGCCCGCCTGGTCGTCCTTGGGTTTGAGGGTCGAGGTGAGCTGGTCGTTGGCGTCGTACGTCGCGGTCGAGACCGCCCCGTTCGGCGCGGTGGAGCGGGTGATGTTGTCGTTGGCGTCGTAGATGGGCGCCGGTGTGACGATGCTGACCGCCTGGTCCTTGCGGATCGTGGTGGTCAGGATGCGGCCGAACAGGTCGTAGGAGCGGTGGCTCGACGCGCCCGCGGCGTTGCTGACCGCGAGCGGCAGGCCGCGCCAGTCATAGGTGACCCGGTTGGCGTTGCCGTACGGGTCGTTGATCGTCTGCGGCTGGCCGGTCGGATCGTAGTCGCCGTACGTGGTGGTGTTGCCGTTCGGGTCGGTGCTCTGCGTGGCCTGACCGTAGATGTCGTAGACGTACTTGGTGGTGAAGTCGTCCGGCGCCTCGCTGGCGTTGCCCGCCGGGTCGGTCACGGACGTCACGTTGCCCCACGCGTCATAGGTGAAGGTGTAGCGGCGTCCCTCAGGGCTCGACTTGGCGATCAGATCGGCGATGTGCCCGTTGAACCCCGACTGGTAGGTGAACACCGTGCTCGGGGTGCCGTTCTTCGTCGCCTCGGCGTCGGTGGTGGCCAGCGGGTAGCCGGTGAGCGGGTCATAGGCCGCCGTCGTGACCGCCCCGTTGTTCTCCTCGACGCGGACCACGTTGTGGTCGTTGTCCCAGCCGAGCTTCGTCACCTGGTTCCTGGCGTCGGTGATCTGGGTGGTCCGGCCGTACCCGTCCAGACGGAAGGCGGTGTTGTGGTTCTCCGCGTCGGTGACGACCGTGTTCATGGCCGAGCCGGACGAGCCGTCGGGGTCGCTGTAGGCGAAGTTCATCCGTCCGCTGAGCCGGTCGGTGATGCTCCGGACCCACCAGTGGTAGCGCGGGTTACCGAACGGGAAGTTGTAGGCGATCGCGGTGTTGCGCCCGCGCGGGTCGGTGACCCGCACCAGCTTGGCGTTCCTGTTGCCCTGGGACATGTCGTAGGCGAAGCGGAACGTCTTGGCGTTGTCGCTGCCGTCACCGTCGATCATCTTGGCCATCAGGCCCCAGCTCGTGTACAGGAAGGTGAGCTTCCTGCCCTCGATGTCGGTGATGGACTTGACGCGGTCGATGATCAGGGGGTTGACGAGGTTGGCCCAATCGACCTCCTCGCCGTCGTCGTTGATCCACGTGTAGTTCTCGCCGCGCGCGTAGTACTCGACGGTCAGCGTCTCCCTGCGCGCCGGGTCGGTGATGTACCTCAGGAACCTGACCGGCCGGCCACCCGACGTACGCGAGGTGTACGTGAACGTCGCGCGGTTGACCATGCCGTTGCGGTCCTGCGTCGAGGTCAGGTAGCCGGCGCAGTCGAAGTAGAACTGGGTGCGGTCCGGCCGGGTCATGACCCACGCCTGCTCGGCCACGGTCTGCCGGTCGCAGGTCACCAGCCGCTGCAGGTACAGGTGCACGCCCTTGGGGCTGATCCACTGCGACGTGGCGGCGTCCCACGAGAAGGTGTGGCTGGTGCCGTCTCCGTCGGTCAGGACGACCGTGGTCGGGTTCAGGTCGGGCTGGAAGTCCAGCGGCGAACCGAGCCGCGTCACCGACGAGGCCCGCAGCGACCAGCCGAACCCCATCGAGCTGCCCGAGGTGTCGCCGGCGTTGTAGGTCAGGTTGACGAAAGTGGAGAAGTCGCCGCGCGACGGGTGCGACCAGGGGGCGTACGTCCACACCCCGTTGCCGGCGTGCAGGTTGGTCTGCGCGGCGCCGCCCGCCCCGGTGTCCACGCCGGCGTACTTGTAGAACGCCTCCGTGCCGAGCTCGTCGGAGGTGGGCTTGTCCACCGCCACCGCCTGGGCGAGCGCCTCGACACCCGCGCCGGCCGACAACCACGCTTGGGCCTGGTAGTCGTACAGCTCGGTACGCAGCACGTACTCCGTGCGCTGGTTGCCGTCCTCGCCGGTCACCGGCGCCTTGACCTGCGCCGCCACCGTGACGGACTCGCCCGGCGGCACGTCCTTCGGCAGGGTGGTGCGCAGCTGGTTCTCGGCGTTGGTCACGTCGGTGCCGTCGGGCAGCGTCCACCGGTACGACAGCGCGTGCCGGGCGGTCTGCCAGGTCTCGTCGGTGGTGTTGGTGAGCGTCACCTCGGTGCTCGCCTGCCGGCCCTCGTCCATCCGGCCCGGGGTGTCGGGCGCGTAGTAGGTGTCCTCGGCCGTCTTCTCGGTGTAGGTGACGAGCAGCTTGGGCCTCTTGTGCGGGTCCTCGGCCTCGCCGGACTGGAACGTGCTGCGCCCGGCCGTTCCGGTCCACGTGACCAGCAGGCCGTGGTTCGCCTTCCTGTCGGCGACCCAGCTCCGTACGATCGGGGTCGCGTTCAGGCTGCTCAGGCGCTGGGTGCCGGCGAACGCGCCGCCGGGGACCCCGGCCGCGGCGTCGCCGCCGGCCGCCGTCCATTTCGTCCCGGCCGCGGCGTCGGTCCAGGTCGCGGTCTTCTCGTCGAAGTCACGGGTCAGGGGGCGCAGCTCGTACGGGCCGGTGCCGGTCCCGCTCACCGGCCAGAGGTCGAGGCGCGCGTCGAGCACGCGAGCCGCGGTCGGGATCGAGGAGACGCCGGGGAAGGCCAGCAGGGCGCGCGTCTCCCCCTCCGCTCCGGTGCCGACCGACAGCCAGGACGCGCCGTCAGGGGTGTTCCGGCCGCTGGTCAGCGTCGTGTCCGGGTCGCCGCCCTGGAAGACCTTGACCGTGCGGCCGGCCTTCGGCAGCGCCGCGCTCACGGTGGGACCGGCGACGAGCTGCCCGTCCTTGGTCTTCACCGCGACCATGTAGTGGTAGACCCGGGCGAACGGGTCGGCGGACGTGATCGGGGTGGGCTGAGCCGTCGAGTCGGTGAACGACGTCGCCGTCTTCGGCAGCGGCGCGACGAGCGTGGCGGCCGACGGGGTGAACGTCGCGCCGGTGCTCCGGTGCACCTGGTACTCCACGATGTCGTCGGCCTTCTCCGGCGACGGGTCCCGGTAGGCGGGCCAGGACAGCTCCGCGCCGGTGGCGTGGATCGTGGTGGGCTCGGCGACGGCGACACCCTGACGGCCGTACGTCACGACCAGCAGCGGCCGGGTCGCGGCGGGACCGCCCGCGTACCGCACGCCGCCCTTGCCGAGCGTCTCGTCGGCCGCCTTCAGCACGAACCCGTGATTGGGGCCCGCGCCGTCGAGCCACGACTGCACGATGTCGCGGACGGGGAACGCGTGCCAGCTCCCGCCGTTGTCGGCGGCCCGCCTGACCTGCGTGGCGGGCCGGGTCAGCCGTACGGAGTCGGCGGCCACGGCGGTGTCGGCCGAGGCCGCGCGGTCGCCGAGCACGATCCGGCCTCCGGTGCCGGCGGTGAAGCGGTGGGTACCCAGCGTCTTCCACACGCCCTTGGCCTCGTCGCCCTGCTGGCTGACCTCGTACGTCTTGCTGCCACCCGCGAAGGTGACCGTGTAGGGCGTGTTGTCCGCCCGGTCGGCGGCCTCGACGTAGTGGACGTCCACCCGGTAGTCGCCGTCCTCGGTCAGGCTCGGCACCCAGGTGTAGCCGTCGCCCGCGGTGGCGTCCTGGTGGAGCAGGTAGTCCCCGCCGCCCGCCTTGGCCGCGGAGCCGTCGGCCGCGGCGGCCCACGCGCCGGTGGCGGCGGTCTTGCCCGCGTCGCCGTCGTCCACGACCTCGGTGTTGCCGCCCAGCTCGCCGGTGAGTCCGGAGGCCGTGCGCCAGGTGGCGGTCGCCTCGTCCCACGCGCCGCTCGCCCGGTGCGCCTCCAGCGTGACGTCACCGCCCGGGATCGGCCGGTCGTAGTGGACGCGGAGCTGCGCCGCGTCGATGCGCGTGCCGGCCGGCACCCCGGCCAGCGGGAAGCGCAGCAGCGAACGCGCGACGCCGGACGCCGACGGGCCGGTCGACAGATACCGGCTGGTGTCGTAGGTCGTGTCAGGGGCGTCGGAGACGATCGTCGTGTCCTGAGCCTCGCCGGACGACGCCTTGACGAGCCGGCTGAGCGTCACCGGGTACCGGCGGGCCGGGTCGGCCGTCCACGCCTGGTCCACGGTCACGGTGACCCGCAGCAGCCCGGCCGCCGCGTCCCACCGCATGCTCTGCGTCGCCTTGTCGCTGAACGCCTTTCCGTAGGGGGAGGCGTCGTCGTCGCGTGCGTCGGTCAGGGACGGCTTGGGGATCTCCATGACCGGGCGACCGTCGAACTCGCCCCGATAGAGCGCGATCGACCCGTCCGGCCGCTGCCAGGCCCGCAACCCTTCGGCCCGGACCGTGAAGCCGTAGCTCGCGCTCCGCGGCGCGGACGTCAGCACGAGCCGCTGCTCGACCCCTGACGGGCGCACCTGGTATTCCAGCTTGGCGCCGTCGCCGTACGCGTACGTGGCGGTGTCTCCGCTCACCCGCGGCCTGCCTGCCCGCACGCCGTCCGCGCCGAGCGTCATGGCCGCGCCGTCCGCCTCCAGGCGGAGCACCGCGCCGGGCTCGTCACCGAAGGAGCTGACGAAGCCGTTGATCCGGTTGGCGTACGGGAACCCGGCGCGCTCCGACGCCGCGATCGCGGTCTTGACCGGCTGCCAGGTTCCGTCCCCGTCGCGATAGTGCAGGGGCTCGGCCGACACCTCGGCCTGCCGACGCCCGTCGGCGAGCAGGAACACCTTGCCGTACGCGCTGCGCTCGGCGGTCAGCTCCTTGACGCGCCGGGCCGGCGGCAGGGCCTTGCCCTCGGGCGCCGGGTCGCGCCGGGGCACTGCCGCGATGCCCAGCTCGCGGGGCTGCGGCGTGCTCTCCTTACCGGCGAACCAGTCCTTGACGTCGTCGACCCAGCCACGCTCGCTCTCCGGCCTCCAGTCGCCGCGAACGTCCTGCGGGGCGGCTGGAGCAGGCGTGGTCGCCAGCGCGGGCGGCTGGACGGTTCCCACCGCCAGGGTGAGCACGAGAAATACGGTCAGCGGTCGGGGTAATTTACCTGAGTTCCTCTTTCTGCGCACTGTCCGTCCTCCAAACAAGGCGGCACGAAAATGGCAGCGTTGAACCGCACCGGGGCGTGCCGAGACGCCCCGGCAGAAAACGCCGTGGTTCAGGTAGAGAGATGAATAGCCTGGTACGCGGGAAATCTGATGGCTTGCTGGACGCAGCCCCGTTGCCCCCGGATCGCGCCCCGTGAACGCTTTGCTGAAATTCCCGAGGGGAGCATCATCCCGAATCGACAGTGTTGTCAAGCGGGGAAATGATCTTAGTCAGAGCATTTTACTGGGCAATGATCGGCACATGGTGCACGTATAACATTTTTATCACGGCCTTATGGAACGCTCCACGACCCCGTGGTCTCAGCCGCCGGGGTCAGTGGGCTGGATCGGGGCGCCGTCGCCGTTCTCAGGAAGATCGCCGCGCCCGACCGGGCTCGGATCACGGGTGTACGGCTTGCGCCCCGCGCATTCCCCGGACGCAAGCCGTACGTCTCGAACCCCGATCAACGCCTCTAGGAGGCGTGAGCGATGGCGCCGGACCGTTCGACCAGCTTCTGAGCGGTGTCCGAGCCCTCGAAGCGGGTTCTGGTGGTCTGGTACGGCCCCACGGTGTCCTTGGTCACGAAGAGCAGACCGGTGTTGGTCTCCGACGGGAACAGCAGCCCGCCGGAGAGCTTGTACAGGTAGAGGTAGAGCACCGGCAGGAATCCCTGCAGGTACGGCTGCTGGTCGATGGTGTAGTCCAGATCGCCGTTCTTGATGGCCGTCAGCGTCTCGGGCACCAGGTCGAAGCCGCCGGCCACCTTGAGCTTCTTCGATCGCATGTCGTACTTCTTGACGACCTGCCCGATCGACTGCGTCGATCCGGCGTCGACAGCGAGCATCCCGGCCAGGTTCGGGTGCCCCTGGGCATACGCGTCGATGATCGACAGCCCCTTGGTGATGTCGGCGTTCGTCCCGACCGGCTCGAACGTGATCGCCTTGCCCGAGTCCTTGACCGCCTGCGCGGCGCCGTCGATCCTGGGCTGGATGTTCAGAGCGCCCGGGGTGGCGATGAACCCCACCACGTCGCCGGAGTCCACCTGCTGAAGGGCCCGCCGGCCCAGGGCGTACCCGGATTCGTAGAGCCCCTGCCCGATGTACGCCAGCCGGCTGGTCCCCTTGTCGTCACGGGCGCCGTCGGCGTTGTAGGACACCACCGGGATACCCGCGTCCAGGGCACGGTTCACGGGCTCCTTGAAGGCCGCCTTGTCCACGACGGCCACCCCCAGCCCATCGGCCTTGGCCGAGATGGCGGTGTTGGTCGCGTTGACCATCTCGGCCACGATCGAGTCCTTCGACCCGGCCCACTGGAACTCGGTGCCGAGCAGCGCGCACGCGTCCTGGGCGCCGTACTGGGTGGGGGTGAAGAACGGGTTGGTGGTGACGTGGCAGACGAAGACGAACTTCCACTTGGGCGTGGACGGGAAGTCCCCGGCGCCGGCCGCCGCCGCGGTGCCGCCTGCGGCGGCGGGCCTGTTCCCGCCCGAGTCACTGGTGCAGGCGCTGAGCAGCGCGGCCGCGGCGGCCGAGGCGCTGACCAGGCCCGCCCCGGACAGGAGGCGACGGCGCGCGACCCGGTTCAGGTTGAGTGTGTCGAGGGCCTCCTCGACCTTCGGATGGATGTCTTTCATGATCCTGCCTCATAAGATCACTGGCGGATTTCACGCGGTTGTCACACCGTGGAGAACGCGTAGATCGTCGTGGTCCGGTAGACCTCGCCCGGCCGCAGGACGGTCGAGGGGAAGTTCTCGTGGTTGGGCGAGTCCGGGAAGTGCTGCGACTCCAGAGCGAACCCGGACCGCTTCGGGTAGAGGCGGCCGCTGGTGCCACGCAGCGTGCCGTCCAGGAAGTTGCCCGAGTAGAACTGCAGGCCCGGCTGGTCGGTGATGACCTCGAGCACGCGCCCGCTGTCCGGCTCGACGACCCTGGCCGCCGGCTGAAGGCCCCGCCCGCGGCTCTGGAGGACGTAGTTGTGGTCGTACCCGCCGCCTCGTACGATCTGCTGGTTCTCGCTGTTGATGCGGTCACCGACAGCGGTGGGCCGGCGGAAGTCCAGCGGCGTCCCGCCCAGCCGGGCGATCTTTCCGGTGGGGATGAGCGTCTTGTCGACCGGCGTGTAGCGGGAGGCGTTGATCTGCAGCTCGTGGCCGAGGATCGTGCCGTTGCCCTCACCGCGCAGGTTGAAGTACGCGTGGTTGGTGAGGTTGACGATCGTGGGCCTGCTGGTGGTGGCTCGGTAGTCCATCCGGATCTGATTGTCGTCGGTCAACGTGTAGACGACCTTGGTACGCAGCGTCCCCGGGTAGCTCTCCTCACCGTTCGGGCTGGTATAGGTCAGCACGAGCCCCACGCTGTTGTGCCGCTTGAACGGGTGGGCCTTCCAGACCCGCTTGTCGAAGCCCTTGTTGCCGCCATGCAGGTGGTTGGGGCCGTCGTTGGTGGCCAGCTGGTACGTCTTGCCGTCCAGGGTGAACCGCCCCTTGGCGACGCGGTTGGCGTACCGGCCGGTGATGGACCCGAAGTACGGACTCTTCTTCACGTAATCGGAAAGGTTGTCGAATCCGAGCGCCACGTTAGCGAACGTGCCCCCGCTGTCGGGGACCTCGATCGACTGAAGGATGCCGCCGTAGGTGAGGATCTTCACCCGCATCCCGTTGGAGTTCCGCAGCGTGTAGCTGTCGACCTTCTCGCCGTTGGGCAGGATCCCGAACCGCTTCTTGGTGATGCTCGGCCCGCCGGCGGCCTGCGCCGGGGGCACGGCCGCCAGGTTCAGCGCCAGGGCGAGGACGGCCACGAGGACGGCCCTGACGGCGGTGGCGAGTCTGTTTCGGATGCGGGCGCTGCTGGGCATGGACGATCTCCCTTCAGATGCGCTGATCTTCGTCATCGTCGGTAAGTCGCGGACCCCAGGGTGCCTTGGGTCATATGTCACCTGACGATTGGCCGTGGTTGCGTTAACAGTTCGCCCGGCGAGCGGTTGAGCGCGGCAACCCTGCCGCGGCCGCGGAGATCACGTGAACGCGCGGGAATTGCGTGGTGCTCCAGCAATGCCGTCGCGACCTCGCAGAACCAAGAGGCCGCCAGAGGGGAGGCGCAATATGACCACACCTGGCTCCACCGGTGAGCCGGTGACTCCCGAATCACAAAATGAAAACGATTGAATGCAATCGTATTCATCATCGGTTACGTTCCCATCAGCAGGGGGTCGTGTCAACACCGGTCCACTCCGAAGAGAGGAGCCTGGCACATGAGGACCCATCCCAGGTGGCCTGTCCGAGCGGCCGCAGCCGTGCTGTTGCTCGCAGCCGCCGCCTGCGGCCAGGAGGCGGAGTCGCCCCCCTCGGCCGGCCAAGCGCAGACCGCGACGACGGCATGTGCCGGCAAGGGCGCCCTGACGATGTGGGAGCGCTCAGGCGGCAACAAGCAGATGGTGGACATGCTGGTCGAGGCATGGAACACCAAGAACCCCGACTGCAAGATCAATTTAACCTACATTCCCCACACCGAGATGGTGGGGAAGATCGCCCAGGGTGTCGCCTCGGGCGACGTGCCCGACCTGATGGGCATGGACCTGATCTACGCCCCGCAGTTCGAAAAGGAACAGCAGCTGGTCGACATCACCGACCGGGCCAAGAATTGGCCGGAACTGAAGACCGCCAGCAAAGGCCACATGACCGTGGCGACGTACCAGAATCGACTCTTCGGTGTGCCCCTTTATGCGGACGTGTCCGCCCTCTTCTACAACAAGGATCTTTTCACGCGGGCCGGGCTCGACCCGAACAAGCCGCCCACGAGCCTGGCCGAGCTGCGTAGCTACGCCGACAAGATCACCGCGCTGGGCGGTGGCGTCAAGGGCTACTACCTGCCCGGCAACTGCGCCGGCTGCAACATCTTCACCGTCGGTCCGCTGATGTGGGCCTCCGGGGCCACCATCGAGGCGAAAGGCCCGGGAGACGAGCCGCTGGTCGGCGATGGCGTCAAGCAGGTGCTGCAGTTCACCCGCGACATGGTCAAGGCCGGCAACGTCCCCGACGGAAGCCGCACGGAGAACGGCGAGACATTCCATCTCCAGTTCGGCTCCGGCAAAGTGGGCATGATGGGCACCGGCAATTTCAACATCACATTGGCGCGCCAGCAGAATCCGGGGATGAAGTTCGGCATCGCCCTGTTGCCCGGGGTGACGCCGAATTCCTCGGCCTCCTTCATCGGCGGCGACCTGGTCGTGGTGCCCAAAGGCAGCAAGCGGGTCGACGACGCGGTCAACGTGATGAAGTTCCTGCTCTCCGACGAGGTACAGGTCGAGGTCTATGCCAAGGCGCTCAACCTCACCACGCGAACCGACATGGTGGAGAACAAGTATTTCCAGGCCGAGCCGCTGGTTCGCGACGTGGCCAAAGCGCTCACGGTGGGCCGCACGCCGTACACGGTCACGTTCTTCGAGCAGATCAACTCGCCGCAGGGACCGTGGCTGAAGATGTTGCAGCGCGCCTATTACGGCAACGACGGCCTCGACACCGTCATCGCCGATGCCAAGAAGGAAATGAAGGCCATCGCCGGCCGGTCGTAGATGAGAGCCGTTTCCACCGGGCGGCCCGTCGCCCGGTGGACGCCTTACTCGCCAGGAGGAGCTGTCATGCGCCACGGCTCACGGCGCCGTCTGGTCGGATTCGCCTATCTGGCACCGGCCTTACTCTTCGTGCTCGCCTTCACCGCCTATCCCCTGGTGCAGATGGCGTGGATGTCGTTGCACAACTGGTCCCTGCTGTCCCCGCCGAGATTCGTCGGGACGGCGAACTACGAGCGGGCATTCAACGACACCCAGTTCTGGGTCTCCTTCCGCTTCACCCTGCTCTACACCGCGCTCATCACTCCGTTCCTCATCATCGGCGGCTATCTGCTGGCGCTGCTCACCGCCCGGAACACCGCCCTGCGCCGGGTCACCCGGACGGTGGTCTTCATCCCGGTGGTGATCGGTCTCGGGGTGTCGAGCCTGCTGTGGTACTGGCTTTTCAGCACCGATTTCGGCCTGGTGAACCGGGCGCTGCTCGATCTGGGGATCATCGACAAGCCCGTGCTGTGGCTGGGCGTGGACGCCGGCGTCTCCAACTTCGCGATCAGCGCCTCCGTGGTCTGGAAGGTGATCGGCTTCGGGATGATCCTTTTCGTCGCCGCGATCCAGGCCGTACCGGCGGACGTGGTCGAAGCCGCCCTCGTCGACGGGGCGAGCCACCGGCAGCGGGTCGCCCGGGTGATCCTGCCGCTGACCCTGCGCACCGTCCTGCTGGTGACCCTGGTGAGTGTGATCGGCTCACTGCTCGCCTTCGACCAGTTCTACATCATGACCGCCGGTCAGCCGGGCAATGAGACGGCGACCTCGGTCTTCTACATCTATCTGAATTCCTTCCCCTACCTGAAACTCGGGTACGGTGCCGCCCTGTCGATGATTCTGGCCTTCACGATCCTCGTCTTCACCGTGATCCAGCTGCTGCTGAGCCGCCGGAGCCATCAGTGAAGGGACGCGGAAGGCACCTGGTGGCGGCGTGTTGCATCGCCGTCTGCACCGTCATGCTGATGCCGCTGGCGATGTCGTTCCTCGCCTCGGTGAAGCCGACCGAAGAGGCGGCCGCCTCTCCCCCGACCTACTTCCCGCACGGGCTCAGCTTCGACAGCTATATGCGGCTGTGGAATTACCAGGAGGGCCTGCCGGTCTACCTCGCCAACAGTCTGGGCACGGCGTTGCTGACCATTGTGCTCACGCTGCTGCTGACCGTTCCCGCGGCTTACGCGCTGGCGCGTTTCCCCGTCCCGGGCAAAGAGGTGATCTTCGTGGTGTTGCTGCTCGCGCTGATCATTCCTTACCAGGCTCTGCTCACGCCGATGTTCCTCATGTTCGCGAAGATCGGCCTGACCAACTCGCTGCTCGGCCTCGCGATCCTGCACACCGCCATCCAATTGCCGTTCAGCCTGTACGTGCTGCGCAACAGCTTCAGCGCCGTACCGAGGGAACTGGAGGAAGCGGCCGTCATGGACGGTTCCTCGTCGTGGGCGGCGTTGCGCTGGGTCTTCATCCCCGCTGCCGTGCCCGCGATCGTCACCACCGCGCTCTTCGCCTTCATCACGTCGTGGAACGAATTCCTTGGCGCGCTGGTGATGATGAGCCGCAGCTCCACGTTCACCCTGCCGCTGATCCTCGCCACATCGAGGACGGAGACCAGCCTCGGCGGCACGGACTGGGGCATGCTGCAGGCCGGCGTCACCATCTCGATCGTCCCGTGTGTTCTCTTCTATTTCCTGCTTCAGCGGTATTACGTGTCGGGTCTGATGAGCGGAGCGATCAAATGAACGTAGGGAGCGTGTGGGTCTGGATCCGGGCATGATCGGTTTCACCTCGGCGCCGGAGGTGCGGTCGAATCCCGCACTATCAATGCCGGCTGGAAAATCTCCAGAGCCGGCAGGCGCTGGACGTCGGCCGGTTCGCGAGCCAGCCTGACCGCCTGCGTGACGGCGTAGCCGACGATCTCCGATATCGGCATCCGCACGGTGGTCAGGGCCGGCACGGTGTGCGCCGCGATGGCAATGTCGTCGAAGCCGACGACCGACAGGCGATCCGGCACTGTCACGCCCAAGCTGTGCGCGGCATGCAGCACGCCCACGGCCACCACATCGGTCGAGGCGGCGATCGCCGTGGGCGGGTCGGGCCGGTCCATCAGGCGCCGCAGCGCGGCATCGCCGCCGGCCAGCGTGCTCAGGCTGCGCTCGGCATAGCCCGGCGGCACGGCGCCGAACCGCTCACGCATGAAGTCGAGGAAGGCATCCTCCCGCGCCCGATATTCATTGGGAAGCTCAGCGTTGATGTAGGCGATCCTCTTGTGCCCCAGGGACACCAGATGGCTCAGGCCGGCCCGGATGCCGGCCCGGTCGTCGGCGTCGACGGTCGGGAACTCGCGCGGGCTCGTACCCGGCCAGAGCGCGACCACCGGCACGATCGAGTTGCGCAGGTCGGCCAGGAACTGCGGATGCTGCTGCATGTCACCGAGCAGCACCACCGCATCGGTGTGCCGGGTCTCCAGCACGGTGGTCAGCGAGAGCGCCTCATCGCCCGCCCGGCCCGGCACGTGGCCCAGAACGACGTTGTAGCCGTGCGCCATCGACTCGACCACGAGCGCCTCGATCGCCCCGGCGAAGAAGAGATCGCTGAAGTCGCGCACCACCGCACCGATGAGGTTCGTCGACGCGCCGCGCAGCCCGCGAGCCAGCGGGTTGGGCCGATAGCCCAGCTCCCGGGCGGTCCGCAGCACCCGCTGGCGAGTCTCCGCCGCGATGGGCACGGTGGTGGGCGCGCCGCTGAGGACACGGGACACGGTGCTCTGCGAGACGGCAGCCGCAGCGGCGATGTCCCGCATGGTAGGCACTGACCGCCTGGCCGACCGGTCTTTAGACATCCAGACGAGATTACCGCATCACAATGCAGGCATACGATTTCGCCCACCCAGGAGGCGGTCGTGGCCATGAGCGACAAGGTTCGTCGGGGCGGGCGTCCGAGGCCAATCCCGGCTCTCGACTCAGCACCTGCCGAAACTCCCTCCATTGCGCATGCCGAGGTCGTCGAGTACAGCCGCGACCAGTCGCGGATGCCGTGTCACCATTTGCAGGGTTACATCCGGGAGACCTCACGCGACACCGGATGTCGTCGGATTTCTGACCCACCGTCAAATTCACATCAACAGCGAAATGGATTTTATTTTTAATTTATGCTCGCCGTTCATTCAACCGCCAAAGCGAGCCCGTCGTCATACGCCAGGCGCACCTGCCCGTTCACGCCGAAGGCTGCCGGAACGGTCGAGCTACGACCTCAGCCAGCACATATTCCCAGCTCAAAGCCGTCAAGCCAGCGAAATGATCTTCCTTTTCGAAGTGTGTTACGCAGTTGTTATCAGGCTTCCCCTTGCCCCCGGGTTGCAGACTATTCACTATTCGACTTTGGGCCAGGAAATCTTTTGTTCGGTACGGCCTGCGTGGGGGGAAGCACATGCGCGGAGGCAGGGCCACGTCGTTATGGGTGCGGCTGTTAGCCGCGCTCGCAGCGCTTGTCGTGTTGGTGCCGATGGGTGGAGTGGCCGGCGCCACGCCCACCATCGCACCCGGCTCGTTCATGCAGATCGTCGCGCATGAGGACGACGACATCTTGTTCATGAACCCCGATATCGACGACTCGATCCAGTCGGGGGCGGCGAACGTCACGGTCTTCCTGACCGCGGGGCAGGTCACCGGAGACGGTGATACCGACGAGCAGCGGGCCCGTAATCGGCAGCGCGGCATGCTGGACGCCTACGCCCGGATGACAGGGGTGCCGGATGTGAATCCGGCCGCCCAGGAGGAGTGGACCGGGGTGGCCTGGACGATCGCGGATCGGCAGGTCGAACGGTACACGCTCACGGACCATCCGCAGATCCAGCTGGTGTTCATGAACATGCGGGACAACGAGATCGGCTGGTTCAACTGGGTGGACGACTTCGTCGATCACACGATCATCCCCGAGGACGGCCTGGTGAGCGAGTCGTACACGTACGAGCGCGCTGACGTGATCGCCGTCCTGGCGGGGTTGATGAACCACTACCAGCCCAACGTGCTGCGCGCCCAAGACCCCATCGTCGACAACCGCTACGACCCGGGCCACGGCGACCATGTGGCCGCGGGACGGTTGGCCGGGGACGCGGCCCAGGCGTCAGGCCTGCCGATCCTGCTGGTGAACTACCGCGACTACAACATCGCCGACGCGCCGATGAACCTGACGACCGCGATCAGCGCCCGCAAGAGCGCGATCATCGATCACTACATCCAGTACGACCACGCGTTCGACCCGAACGTGTGGCCTACCCGGATGTACTACCGCTGGGCCAGGGGAACCCATTGGGCAGGCCGGAACGCTGATGGCCGACCCCAGATCTTCGTGGTGCGCAACGGTGTGGTGAACACCTACGGGCAGACCCCGCTGGGAGCGTGGGACGGCCCGCACGCGCTGGCCGGCGCGGGCGGCGCCTTGGCGCCCGCGATCAGCGTGGGCAAGCAGGCCGACGGCCGGTTGGCGATCTTCGCCAGGCGAATGACCGACCACCACATCGTCACCATGTCCCAGACCGCGGCCAATGGCGCCTGGACAGGCAGCTGGACCGACCTCGGCAATCCCCACACGGACTGGGAAATCCAAGAACAGATCGGCCTGCCCGTGGTCGCCTCCAACGCCAACGGCCGGATGCAGATGTTCGTCAAGAACGGCAACGGCGGGGTCAGCAGCCGTGTCCAGACCGCGGCCAACGGCGGCTGGGGCGCGTGGCAGAACCGGGGCGGCACCGACGTGCAGGACGGCCTCACCGCCGTTACCACGCCACTGGGTCTCATCGAGGTGTTCGCCAGTTCCAGGACTCGACTGCTGCGCTGGTATCAGTCCACACCCAATGGCAGTTTCACTTACTCCACCGCCGTCCCGTCGATGACCCCGGCCAGCCCGCCCTCGATCGCTCTGTCCCAGGACGGGCGTCTGCACGTGGCCTACCGCCGCGCCGGCACCGCCGAGATGGTCGTCAGCTACCAGCTCGTCGCCGGTGCTGCCTGGAGCACTACGCCCGCCGTGATCGGGGGACACGCGGGGGTCGGTGAGCCCGCTCTCGTCACCACACCGGCTGGTCCGGCCGCGCGGATCCTGATGTTCGAGCGCAACGCCGGGACCGGGGTCAGCATGACCAAGCAGTTGATCGCGAACGGCAGCGGTTATGGCGCGTGGACCGACCTCAGTGGAACCATTGTCGATTATCCGGCGGCCACTCTTGATGCGAGTGGGGCTGCCGTGATGTTCGCCATCGGGACCGATGGCGTGGTTCATGCCCGCAAGCAATCGGCGCCGGGAGCCGACAGTCCGTTCGGGGACTGGGAGGCTCTGCCCTGATTCACCGGAGGTTGCCGGACCTCTGCAGACCTGGTCGAAACCGCGGAATTGACGGCGGCGCTGCATCGGCTGGCGGGCGGCGCCCCGGTGGGCCCGATGAACCCGCGGAGCCGGCACGCATGGCGATCTTGGCCCAGCGGCCGGCCGGCTGAAAGCCAGGGCGTCCGCCCGCTGGGCTGAGGCGCACGGGACCTAGCGGCAGACGCGGGCCCGCTCGATGTTCGCCGGCAGCACCGGCTTGCCGTCCACCGGCGGCGCCGGATCCCCGGGCGTCGGCTGGATGCCACCCGCGGCGATCCGGTCCAGCACGGCCAGCCCGGCGGCGTCCACGGTGCCGAAGATGGTGTAGTTCGGCCGCAGCCCCGAATCCCCGTACACCAGGAAGAACTGGCTGCCGTTCGTGTCCGGCCCCGCGTTCGCCATGGCCAGCACAGCGCGCGCGTACGTCTTCCGCTCCCCGGTCGGATCCCCCGGCCACGACGGCAGGTCGGTGGGCAGCTCGTCCTTGTAGCGATAGCCCGGCCCACCCTCGCCGGTGAAGCTGGGGTCACCGCACTGCAGCACCTTCAACCGGTCGTAGGCGGTCAGCCGGTGGCATGAGGTCACGTCGTAGAACCGGTGCCGGATCAGGTGGACGAAGCTCTGCACGGTGCACGGCGCCTTGGCCGGGTCGAGGGTGAGCCCGATGTCTCCGTGGTTCGTCTTCAGCACGGCGGAGACCGGCCGGGTGGGGGTGCGGCGCGGGTCGGGCGGCAGCGGCACGTCGCGTACGGCGGGGTCGTCGGGCGTCTCGGTGTACTGGCACGGGCCCTTGGTCACCTTCGGCGGCCGGGCCCCGTTCGTGGTGGGGGCCGCGGCCGTCGTGGGCTCGTCCGGCTCCGCGGACGCGGGCGGCGCGAACGCCACCAGACAGCTCGCCGCCACCGCCAGTGGTAACCATGCTCTACGGATCATGACACCCGTTTAGTCGATCTCGACCGTCTCGTCAACCATCAGTGAGCGCGGGGTGTCCGAGGTTACTTGCCGCGCATCACCGCCGGCTCATGGCGGCGCAGCCCGCGGGCCACCAGGAAAGCGAAGCCGGCCGCGAGAACGGCCAGGACGCTCATGTCCAGGATCCAGGTGCCGAAGTCCTGGCTCCACAAGGGGTCCGGCGGATCCTGGACATGCGGGATGAGCTGGCCCACGTCGAGCGTACCCGCCAACGCGGCCAGCGCCCAGCGAGCCGGTACGAGCCAGGAGATCTGCTCCATCACCGGCTTGCCGTCCAGGTGTACCAACGCCCCGCAGAAGACGAGCTGGATCAGGGTGACGAGCACGAGCAGCGGCATGGTCATCTCGCTGGTCTTGGCCAGCGCCGAGATGAGCAGGCCCACGGTCATCGCGGTGAACGACAGCAGCGCGACGGCGATCGACAGCTCGGTCAGCGGCGCGGTGAACACCCCCTTGTCGTACGTCTCGACGTTCAGCATCGCCACATAGGTCAGCACGACGCCCTGTGCCACGGTGATCAGGCCGAGGACGAGCAGCTTGGAGCAGAGATAGGCCGATCTGGACAGCCCGACCGCCCGTTCTCGCTGATAGATGGCGCGTTCCTTGACCAGTTCGCGCACCGCGTTCGCGGCGCCGGTCAGGCAGCCGCCGATGCACAGGATCAGCAGCAGGTTCGCCGCGTTGCCGTTGCTGTTCGGGGGGCCCTTCAGGTCGCCGGTCGGGACGACGCGGGCCAGCAGGCCCATCACGATGGGCAGGGCGATGGTGATGCCGAGGAACAACCGGTCGGCCACGATGCCCCGGCAGTAGCGGCGCACCAGCGTACTGAGCTGCTCCGGCCAGCTCTGCGGTTTCGGCGGTATCTCGCGCTGTGCGGCGGGTCGCGGCGAGACGGGCGCGATCAGGTCGGCCGCGATGTACTTGCGGTGCAGCGGAGATCGCGCGTACTCGCCGGCCCAGTCCCTGCTCTGGTCGTCGAACGCCAGGAACACATCCGCCCAGTCGGTGAAGCCGAGGAACGGCAGCGCCTCGTCAGGCGGCCCGAAGTAGGCGATCTTCCCGCCCGGCGCCATCACCAGGAGCCGGTCGCAGATGTCCAGGTTGGCGACGCTGTGCGTGACGACGGCGACGGTACGGCCGTCGTCGGCCAGGCCCCGCAGCATCTGCATCACCGACTTGTCCAGCCCCGGGTCCAGTCCGGAGGTCGGCTCGTCGAGGAACAGCAGAGACGGCTTGGTCAGCAGCTCCAGTGCGACGCTGACGCGCTTGCGCTGACCGCCGGACAGCGAGGAGATGCGGTTGTCCTTGCGGTTGTCCAGCCCGAGCTGCTGGAGCACCTCGTCGACCCGCGCCTTCCGCTCATGCTGCCGGGTGTCGTCGGGGAAGCGCAGCTCCGCGGCGTAGATGAGGGCGCGGCGTACGGTGAGCTGGCTGTGCAGGATGTCGTCCTGCGGCACCAGGCCGACCCGCGAGCGCAGTTCGGCGTAGTCGCGGTAGAGATCGCGTCCGTCGTACGTGACGACGCCCTGGTCGGCGGGGCGCAACCCGGTGAGTGCGCGCAGCAGGGTGGACTTGCCCGAGCCGCTGGGGCCGACGATCGCCAGCAGGCACTTCTCACCGACCGGGAACGACACATGGTCCAGGAGCACCTTGCCGCCTCCCACCGTGACGGTGAGGTCGTGCGCCTGCAGGCAGACCTCGCCCGTGTCGGCGTACTCCATGAGCGTGCCGCCCACGAGCTGGAACGTCGACGGCCCGATGCCGATGAGATCGTCCGGGGAGATCTGGGCGCGCCGCACGCGCCGGCCGTTGACATAGGTGCCCATGCTGCTGCCCACGTCGACGATCTCGTGGACGCCGCCGGTGATCCGGAGCTCGGCATGTCGCCGGGACACCCGCAGATCGGTGACGACCATGTCGTTGTCCGGCGCCCGGCCGATGCGTACGACCTGCGCGTCGCCGAGGCTCCTGACGGCGGCCGGCTCACGCCACTGCCCGGTGCGCGGGAAGCGGACCGTGGGCGTCGCCGCCGGCATCTCCGGAGCCTGGGGCGCCTGGGCCGCGGCCGCCCGGAAGCCGATGAGCGCGCCCTCCGCCGGGTCGCCGAGGTGGATCCTGGTGCCCGGTCCGACGACGACCCGCTGGACGCGGCGGCCGTTCTCGTACGTGCCGTTGCTGCTGCCCGCGTCCTCCAGGATCCACTGTCCGCCCTCGAACCGCAGCACGGCGTGCGTACGCGAGACGCGGTCGGCGCCGACGACGATGTCCGCGCCCGGGTCACGGCCTAACCGGTACGAACGGCCTGGATCGAGGGTCACCGATACGCCAGGGCCTTCGACGACGAGCTGCGTCACGAGACCGCCTTTCTCAACAGAGGGTCCTACGCCGGCGTGACCGTCCCAAAGCCGGTGCCGGCTTGCCGCAGCAAGTCCGCCAGCTCGGTTCGGGAGGTGATGCCCAGCTTGGGGAAGGCACGGTAGAGGTGGTAGCCGACGGTCCGCGGGCTGAGGAAGAGTTTGGCGGCGATGTCCCGGTTGGACGATCCCTGCGCGGCGAGGGACACCACGTGCCGCTCCTGCGGCGTCAGCCCGCGCAGTGCCTCCGGCAGCGGCTCCGCCGGGCTCGCCTCCCCCGTCGCGCTCAGCTCGGCCGCGGCGCGCTCCGCCCAGGGGGTGCTGCCGAGCTGCTCGAACGCGGCCCGCGCGGCCCGCAGATGAGCGCGGGCTTCGGACCTGCGCCTGGTCCGGCGGAGCCACTGCCCGTAGGCGAGCTCGGTCCTGGCCCGCTGGAAGGAGGCCGGAGACTGGCCGTGCAGGTCGAGCGCGCCGGTGAAGAGCGGCTCGGCCTCGCCGTCCGGCGCGACCAGCGCCCGGCACCGCAGCGCCACCGCGCCCACCCAGCGCTGGCGCGTGTCGCCCGCCCACCGCTCCAGCAGGGCGAGCGGCTCGACGGCGGCGCCGGGCAGGTCGGCCTGGACGGCCGCGTCGACCAGGTCGGCCGCGCAGTGGACCGCGATCACCGGGTGGTGCGCGGGGCCGGCGACCACGCGCGCGAGGTGGTCGGCCGCGGCACCCGCCCGGCCCCGTCCCAGCTCCAGCAGGCCGAGCGCCCAGGTGGCCAGTGCCGCGCTGGCCGGCGCGTCGTGGTCGGCGCAGTAGGCCAGGCTCGATTCGGCGTAGGCCCGGCAGCGCTTCTCGTCGCCGCTCAGCGCGGCGATCAGCGCGAGCAGGCCGCTCAGGTGCCCGACTCGGTGGGTCTGGCCGAGGTCACCGGCGAGCTTCAGCCCTTCGGTGGCCTGTGTGAGCGCTTCGGCCGTGCGGCCGCTCAGCAGGAGGGCCTGGGCCTGGAGTTGCAGGGCGTACGGCAGGAGGCCCATCAGGTCCTGGTGACGGCAGTCGGTCACCAGTGTGGAGGTCAGCCGCAGCGCCGAGCCGGCGTCGGCGGCCATCAGGCCCAGCGAGGTGGCGGTGATGGCTTGCTGGGTGGCCAGGGCGGGCGTGTGCTCGACCAGCTCACCGATGGCGGCGAAGCCGCTGAACGGGTCACCGGCCATGATCTTCGCCAACGTGGGCAGCGACCGGGCCAGCGGGGCGGACCATGAGGGCTGGGCTCGCGACCGCCCGACCTGCGAAGAGGCTCGTGATCGCTCGACCTGCGAAGAGGCTTGCGAAGCCGCCGGCGCCGGAGTCGCCCGGCCCTCGATCGCGCTGCTGGACGCCCAGACGGCGGCGGCGATCTGGGCGGCGAGGCCCTCGTCGCCGCTGTAGCCGAACAGCCGGATCGCGTCGGCGATCATCACGATGGCCATGGCATGGTCGTCGTCGCCGATCCTGGCCGCCGCGTCGAGCAGCATCCGCGCGGCCTTGGTCGGCGAGCCGATCTCGGACTCCACGGTGGCCAGCACGCGGGCGGCCGAGGCCAGCGTCGAGGGTTCGGCTGTCAGCTCGGTCGCGCGGGTCGCCAGGTCCGCCGCGCGGCGCAGCTGGCCGGCGTCGCATGCGGCGACCGCGGCGGCGGCATAGCGCCGGGCGCGTGACTGGGGGTCTGAGGTCAGCTCGGCCGCGCGTTCCAACGCCGACGACGTCCCGATGGCTGCCAGGTCGCGCGCGATCTCCTCGTCCGGCCCCAGTACGGCGGCGGCGGCGAGATGCCAGACCCGCCGCTCGGGCGACACCTCGGCCAGGGCTCGGTGCGCGGCGATGCGGGCCGAGACCGGCGCGGACTGGTAGGCGGCGACCAGGATCAGCAGGTGGCGAGGGACGAGCCCGGCCTGCCGCACCTCGACCAGCCGGGCGGTCTCGGCGGGCTCCAGATCAGCCGGGGTCGCCGAGGCGGCGGCGAAAAGGTCGGAGTGCGAGGCCGGAATCGCCTCGGCGGAAGGCTCAGAGTGCGCGGCCGGGATCGTCTTGGTGGCGGCGAGTAGCTCGGGCAGGGAGGCCGTGGGGTCGGTGGCGGCCAGCAGGAGGAGGAAGCGGGTCCGCTCGGGCAGGGCGCGTAAGCGCTCGCCGTACAGCTGATCGGCCCGCCGCGAACGCCCGGGCCAGCCGGTATAGAGGCCCAGCGGCGACAGCCCGCCCTCGACCTGCGCGGGGCTGATCCCCGCGGCCAGCTCGCACAGGGCCAGCGGGTTGCCACCGGCGTCAGCGACGATCCGCTCACGCACCTGCGGGACGATGCCCGGCCTGCGCTCGGCGACGATGTCCAGCGCCGCCTGCCTGTCGACACCGGGCAGGTCCAGCTCGTCGATGCCGCGCAGCGCGGGCAGGTCGCCCTCGCCGGCCACCAGGATCACCACGCGCGCGGCGGCGAGGCGGCGGACGCAGAAGGCCAGGACCGCCAGGCTCTCCCGGTCCAGCCAGTGCGCGTCGTCGATCAGGCAGAGCACAGGCCCTCGCCCCGCCAGGTGACGCAGGAGGTTCCAGACAGGCAGATACGGTTCGCCATCGGGCCCCTGCGGCTCGCCCAGGCGATCCAGGACGTCGCGCTGCTGGGCGGGCAGGTGTTTCCAGCGCGGGCGGGTGGTCGCCAGCAGCATGTGCAGGCCGCCGTACGGCAGGTGCGACTCCTCGGGGGTGCCGGAGGCGCGGAGTACGATTTGATCACTCGCGAGCTCGGCCGCGAAGGCGAGCAACGCGCTCTTGCCCGCCCCGGCTTCCCCGCGCACCATCAGGGCGCCGCTCTCACCAGCGAGAAGTCGCATGATCCTGGCCTGCTCCGCGATGCGCCCGTGCAGCACGAGGCGAGAGTACCGGACTTGTAGTGGATCTCATACCTAACCGGGAAGGTTCGGACGACCTAGATCCACGTCTCCCGTACAGATGTGGGCCGCGAAAGTGGCGATTACGGTCGTCCGCCGGAGGTCTGCATGAGGAACCGTTGGGCTACCCGTCTTTGCGCCGCACTGACAGTGAGCACCCTTGTCATCAGCGTCGCAGCTCAGGGAGCCTCGGCGACTCCCAAGGAGCCCACGCTTCCCGAGCAGCGGCTCGGCTCGGCGGCGAACCGTGCCCATCAGGTGGCGGCGGACGCGACCCAGGCGCGGACCGAGCCGGCGAAGCGGGCCGCCGCCAAGCCGCCCAAGGGGACCGTGCCCCAGGAGGCCCCGAAGACGCCCAAGCCTGTCTCCCGGCTGTCGAACAAGCCGCAGCGGGTGGGCACGGCGACCGGCAAGCCGGGCAACGGGGAGGTCCACGGGTTCGACGCCAAGCAGAGCCGGGTGGTGCCCAGGCTGGGCGACGCGACGTCGAAGGTCTTCCAGAACCCTGATCAGACCTACACCGTGCGCACGTACTCCAGGCCGGTGCGGTACCAGACGGCCACCGGCGAGTGGGTGGACATCGACCTCAACCTGACCGGCGCGGCCGGGCGCTGGCGGCAGGCGGCCAACAACCTCGGAGTCGAGGTGGCCGACGACGCCGCCGACGCCCGGCTCCAGTCGATCACCTTGGACGAGGGGCACAGCCTGTCCTTCGCCCTCCAAGGAGCAAAAAGCACCAAAGCCAGTATTTCGGGAAATATCGCGAAATACAGGGAGGTACTGCCTGAGACCGACATCGAGGTCGAGACCACTTGGAACGGGATCAAGGAGTCGCTCGTCCTGACCTCGCGCCAGGCCGCGACAGGCCCCTGGGACTTCCCCTTCCAGGCCAAGGGTCTGACGCCGCGTAGCTCCCCGCAGGGCGTGGAGTTCGTCGACGAGCACGGCGCCGTTCGCATCACCGTCCCCGCCGGATTCATGCGCGACGCCGCGGGCGCCCGCTCCGACGCGGTCCACTACACCCTCGTCGGCAACGTCCTGCGGGTCAGCGCCGACGAGAAGTGGCTGCGTGCCGAGAAGCGCGCGTACCCAGTGGTCATCGACCCGTCCTCCTACGTACGCACCACCAGCGGCGCCGCCTCCGACACCTACGTCGACAACCACTCCGGCGCCAACCACTCCGGCAGCGCCCAGCTCCTGGTCGGCTCCCAGGACGGCACCAAGCGCAACAACTCCTACATCAACTTCAACCTCGCCTCCCAGATCCCCCACGCCTACGTGACCGGCGCCGCGCTGTTCCTCTACAACACGCTGTCGGACTCCTGCTCGGCCAACCCGGTCACGGTGAAGGAGATCACCAGCAGCTGGAACGTCGGCACGATCTCCTCCTATCCCGGCGTGAGCCTCGGCGGCACCTGGGGCTCGGCCAGCTTCAGCGGCGGTGTCACCTGCGGCGGCGCCGGCTGGGCGTGGATCGGGATCAACAGCGCGGGCCTGTCCGCCCTGTCGGACTGGGCCAACGGCGCGGGCAACAACGGCCTGGCGCTGACCGCCGACAGCTTCAAGGAGTTCGCCAGCGCCAACTCGGCCAACCCGCCGTACCTGCAGGTGGACTACAGCCCCTGGCGGGCGCTCTACGCGATCGGCTCCGACGCCACGATCGACCCGCCGGTGACGGCCAACACCGCCGGCAAGCTCCCCGTCACGGTGATCAACAATGGGATGAACTCCTGGTCCCCGGGCTCGGTCAAGCTGGGCTACAAGGTGTACACCACCAGCGGCAGCTTAGTGGCCAGCTCCACCGCGGCCGCGAGCCTGCCCGCCACGATCGGCAACAACGGCTCGGCGAAGGTGAGCGCCACGATCGACCCGCTCAACCCGGGCTCGTACCAGATCTGCTGGGACATGGTGGCGAACGGGCAGTTCTTCTCCGACTGGGGCGTACCCGTCTGGTGCGTGAGCCTGACCGTGGTCGACCTGCCGCCCCAGATCGACTCGATGTGGCCGGGCAGCGGGTACGTGGAGTCCACACTGACGCCGGAGTTCACGGTCACCGGCCATGACGAGGACGAGTGGCCCGGCGGGTCGCTGAACTTCATCTTCAACGTCTGCCTGCTCTCCGACACCAACACGTGCCCCGCGACCGGCCTGGTCAAGGGCAACTCCAACACCGGCGAGCAGAGCGCGAGCTGGACGGTGCCGCAGGGCAAGCTCAAGTGGGGCGAGCAGTACGTCTGGCAGGCCCTGGTCACCGACGGCAAGACCTCCAGCCCGGCGACGGGGTGGAGCACGTTCAGCACGGTCGTGCCGCAGCCCCTGGTCTCCTCCCACGTCTCCGACAGCGCGGGCACGGCCGCCGTCAAGGGCGTCGACCCGCTGACCGGCCAGTACGCCGCCACCACCACGGACGCCAGCCTCACCACCGCCGGTCCCGCGCTGGCGGTCACCCGCTCGTACAGCAGCCTGAACTCCCGCAAGGGGATGTTCGGCGTGGGCTGGACCACCGCGTACGACATGAAGATCGTCACCGACGCGGACTGGACGGGCAACGTCGTCGTCACCTACCCCGACGGGCGGCAGGCGCGCTTCGGCCGCAACCCCGACGGCACGTACGCGCCGCCCCAGGGCCGGTCGGTGAGCTTGGTGAAGACCGACGCGGCCTGGTTCCTGCGCGACAAGTCCGGCGGCGCGTACGTGTTCGACCCGAGCGGCCGGTTGACCGCGATCTACGACGACGACCTGCACGGCGAGTTCCTCACCTACAACGGCGACGGCACCCTCGCCAAGGTCGTGAGCAAGCTCAGCGGCCGCGGCCTCTACTTCACCTGGAACAGCGGGCTGGTGACCTCGGTCGCCACCGACGCCGCCCAGGGAGCGCCCGCGTGGACCTATGGCTACGGTTACGGTCTGCTCGCCCAGGTCTGCCCGCCGGGCACGACGACGGCCTGCACGAAGTACACCTACAAAATGGTGTCGCACTACCGGACGGCCGTCGTGGACGCCGCCCCGGCGATGTACTACCGGCTCCACCAGGGCGCGACCAACGAGGCGCACGAGTTCATCGGCCAGGACGACGCGGAGGCGGTCAACCTGGCCTACGGCGCGGCGGGCGCCCCGGCCGGGGGCACGGACGGCTCGGCGACGTTCAACGGCACAAGCTCGTACCTGCGCATGCCGTACAACATCACCGACGACACCACCTACTCGGCGGTCGGGATGTGGTTCAAGACCACCAAGGCCGGCGTGCTGTACGGCGCGCAGATGAACACGCTGGAGGACTCCCGGGGCCCGCTCCCCTGGGGCTTCCTGCCGATGCTCTACGTCGGGACCGACGGGAAGCTGCACGGCCAGCTCCCCGACGACGGCAGCTGCGGCTCGATGAGCTCGACCACGGCGGTGAACGACGGGGCCTGGCACCACGTGGTGCTGACCTCGAGCGGCACCTGGCAGGGCCTGTACGTGGACGGGGCGATCGTCGACGACCGGTCCAAGCAGATCATGCCGACCCGCCTGCCGAACGCCAGCGTCGGGGCGGGCTACATCAACACCTCGGGCTGGTGCCCCGCCGCGCCCGCCGACACGCGCGGACACTTCACCGGCCAGATCGACGACCCCGCCTTCTACACCCACCCGCTCGGCCCCACGGCCGTCACCGCCCAGTACACGGCCGGGCAGTACACGGGCGTGCTGGAGACGGTCAAGCTGCCCTCGGGCAAGCTGCAGGCCACCCTCGCCTACGACGCCCAGAGCGACCGCGTCGCCTCGGTGACCGACGCCAACGGCGGGCAGTGGCGGGTCTATCCCGCCCAGACGCAGGGCAACACCGAGTACTACCCCAACGCGGTCCTGAGCGCCCGGCCGCGCGAGTACTACCGCCTCGCCGAGTACTCCGGCACGCGGGCGGCCAGCGCGGCGTACGGCGACGGGCGCGACACCGACGCGACCTACCACAACGTCACCCTGAACCAGACCGCGCCCATCGTCCTGGCCACCGGCGGTGACACGGCCGCCGGGTTCAACGGCACCAGCTCCTACCTGGAGCTCCCCGACGGCGAGATCAAGGGCGGCGGCGACCTGTCGGCCGAGCTGTGGTTCAAGACCGCCAAGCCCGGCGTCCTGCTCGCCTACCAGGCCCGGGCCCTCACCGACCCGGCCGGGCCGGACGGAGGGAACTACACGCCCGCGCTGTACGTCGGTACGGACGGCAAGCTGCGCGGCCAGTTCTGGGACGGCGCCGCGATCGCGCCGATCACCACGAGCAGGACCGTGACCGACGCGAGCTGGCACCACGTCGCCCTGACGGCCTCCGGCGGCACCCAGTGGCTCTGGCTGGACGGTGCCGTGGTCGGGACCAGGTCCAAGGGGCCGGTGTCCACGATCGCGCAGAACCATGTCTACGTCGGCGCCGGCTTCATCGCGGGCAACTGGCCCGCCAAGCCCTCGGACACTCTGGGCCACTTCACCGGCACCATCGACGAGGTGGCGCTCTACTGGAACAGCCTGCACACGGACGCGATCCAGGCGCACTACAACAACGTCGCGACGTTCGGCACCCCCGCCACCACCGTGCTCGCCGCCGACCCGGGCAACAAGGCCATGGTCTACACCTTCGACCCCCGGCACGGCGGCCGCCCGACCTCGCTGTACGACGCGACGGGCGGCACCACCCGCTACGGCTACGACCTCAACGGCAACCTGGCCTCGGTGACCGACCCGGACGGGCACACCACCCAGCTCTTCAACGACGACCGGGGCAACCCGGTCATGAAGGTGACCTGCCGGGGACCGCGCTCCTGCCAGACCTCCTACTTCACCTACTACCTGGACGCCGGCAACCCGCTGAACCCGCGCAACGACAAGCTCACCGGCACGTTCGACGCCCGGGCCACCTCCACGAGCGACACGGACCACCGCACCAGCTACACCTACGACATCTCCGGCGACCTGCTCAGCGTCACCACGCCTCCCGTGGGCGGATCCGCTACCGGCCGCACCACCAAGTACGCCTACACCGACGGCACCGAGGCCGCCGTGGACGGCGGCACCGTCCCGGACGCGCTGCTCGCCTCCGTGACCACCGCCGGCGGCAAGACCACCCGGTACCGCTACCGCCAGAACGGCGACCTCGCCCAGGTGGTGGACCCGGCCGGGCTCACCACGAAGTACGACTACGACAGCGCCGGCCGGCCCACGGCCGTGTCCCAGGTCTCCGACACGTTCCCGAACGGCGTCACCACCTCGATGGGCTACGACGCCCTCAACCACCTCACCGCCACCGTCGGCCCCCAGACCACGGACGTGATCAGCGGCGTCAAGCACCTCCCGTGGGTCATCTACACCTACGACGTCGACGGCAACGTCACCCAGGTCGACCGGATGGACCCCACCGGCAAGGACCCCACCCGCACCACGACCTACACCTACGACTCCGGCGCCCGCGTCTCGTCCGTCAAGGACGCCGCCGGTAACACCACCACCTACGGGTACGACGCCTACGGCAACCTCAACCGCACCGTGGACGCCACCGGCGCCGACTATCGGAGCGTCTACGGACCGACCGGGCTGCTGCTGACCACCAGCCTGGCCAACTGGGTGGGCGACCCGCTGGACAACAGCTCCCCCAAGGAGCTGGTCCTCGAATCCCGCGCCTACGACCCGGCCGGACGCCTGGCCACGGTCACCGACGCCATGGGCCGTACCACCCGCAACCACTACTACGACGACAACCTCCTCGAATCGGTCTGGGCCGAGGGCTTCCACAACGCCGACGGATCCACCCGGGACATCCCGCTCCAGCAGAACACCTACGACAGCGCGGGCAACCTCGTCCAGCGCGTCACCGGCAACGGCAAGAGCACGACCACCTACACCGTGGACGCCGCCAACCGGACCACCGCGGAGCTGCTGGACCCCGCCGGCCTCAAGCGGAAGACCACGTACGGCTACGACGATGACGACCACGTGGTCTCCCTGGTCCAGGCGCAGGACAGCGGCTACACGTGGACCGCGTTCGACCTCGACGCGCTGGGCCGGCCCCTGACCCAGAAGGTCTGGGACGGCGACGAATGGCTCACCACGTCCTGGACCAGGGACCAGCGGGGCCTCCCCCGGACGATGACCGACCCCCGTGGCGCGGTGACCGACTACACCTACGACGAGGCGAGCCGGCTCACCACGACCAAGGCGCCGACGGTGGCCATCGAGCACCTGGGCAGCACGCCGTTCAACGTCAGACCGTCGACGCGGACCGGCTACAACAGCTTCGGCGACGTCGTGACCAGCGAGGACGCCGAGGGCTACCGGACCACGACCACCTACGACGCCATGAGCCGGCCGGTCGGCATCACCCTGCCCTCCTACACGCAGGCCGGCACCGGCGCGACCGTGATCGCGGGCTCCACCGCGACGTACGACGCGCTGGGCCGCGTGAAGAGCTCGGTGGACGCGCTCGGCCACGGCGACACCTACACCTACGACCAGCTGAGCAACCTGGTCGCTACGACCGACGCGGCGGGCAAGCAGTCGCGCTCGGGCTTCGACGCGGCGGGGGAATGGCTCTGGACCCGGGACCAGGCGGGACGGGTGACCGGGGCGACCTACGACGATCTGGGCCGCCGGATCTCCGACACCATCGTCGACCGCACGCCCACCCCGGCCGGGTTCACCACCGCCTACGAGTACGACGACGCGAGCAACCTGACCTACGTCACCACGCCGTCGGGCGCGCGCAGCCAGTTCGGCTACAACGCGGCGGGCGAGGTCGTGGTCGACGTCGACCCGCTGAACCAGGGCCACTGGTACACCCGTGACCACGCCGGCCGGGTCACCAAGGTCTCCAACCCGGACGGCACCAGCAGCACGGTCACGTTCGACGGTGCGGGCCGGACGACCGCGGTGGCCGATCTCGACGCCTCGGGCAAGGAGTTGCGGCCGACGACGATCGGCTACGACGACGGGAGCAACCCGGTCACCGTCAACAGGGCCGGCGGCGGGGTCACCACGTACGACTACGACGCGCTGAACCGGCTGACCGGCCAGCACGAGAAGACCACGTCGACGCATACCGTCACCACGACCTTCGGCTACGACGCGGTCGGCAACCGCACCCGCTTCACCGACGGCAACGGCAACGCGACCACGTACGGCTACAACCCGTGGAACCTCCAGGTGGCGATGCTCGTCCCCACGACCACGGCCTACCCCAACCTCGCCGACCGCCAGACGATCACCGACTACGACGCGGCCGGTCGCCCCGTCCAGGTCAAGAAGCCGGGCGGGGTCACCGTCGCCCGTACCTTCGACGAGCTGAACCAGCTCACCGCGGAGACCGGCGCGGGCGCCGAGACCGCGACGACCGCCCACAGCTTCGGCTACGACGCCGTGGGCCGGCAGACCTCGGCCGGCGGCGACACCTTCGGCTACGACGATCGCGATCATCTCGTCAGCACGGCGGGGCCGTCCGGCACGGCGTCCTTCACCTACGACGCCGACGGCCGCATGAAGACCCGCACCGACAAGGCGGGCACGGCCGCCTACGACTACGACGCGGGAAGCCGCCTCACCACGGTCCGGGACCCGCTCACCGGCGGGACCTCGACCTACACCTACGACTCGATGGACCAGCTCAAAACCGTCGACTACGGCGGTGCCAAGCGCTCCTTCGACTACGACCCGCTGCACCGGCCCATCTCCGACACGCTCAAGACCAACGCGGGCGCGGTGCTGGCCGCCATCGCCTACGGCTACGACGACGCCGACCGGCTCACCAGCAAGACCACGACCGGAACGGCGGGCGCCGCGGCCAACACCTACGGCTACGACCTGGCGGGCCGGCTGACGTCGTGGAACTCGCTCG
This sequence comes from Nonomuraea guangzhouensis, assembly GCF_019396345.1. Classification (GTDB taxonomy): domain Bacteria; phylum Actinomycetota; class Actinomycetes; order Streptosporangiales; family Streptosporangiaceae; genus Nonomuraea; species Nonomuraea guangzhouensis. The sequence continues at coordinate 178,365 of NZ_JAHKRM010000017.1, forward strand.
CCTACGAGTACGACGACGCGGGCAACCGGACCAAGGCCGGAACGGCCGCCGCCGTCTACGACGCGCGCAACCAGCTCGTCTCCGACGGATCGGCCGGCTACGCCTACTCGGCGCGCGGCACCCTGAAATCGAGGACGCCGACCGGCGGGAGCGCGAGCGCGACCAGCTACGACGCGTTCGACCGGATGATCAGCGACGGTGCCACGACCTACGCCTACGACGGGCTGGACCGGCTCGCCTCCACCGCGGGCCGCACGTTCAGCTACTCCGGCCTGGGCAACACCCCGGCCGCGGCGGGCACCGAGCTCTACGGCAGGGACCCGGCGGGCAACGTCGTCTCCGTCGCGGGCCTGTACGCCTACACCGACCGGCACGGCGACCTCACCGCCACCTTCACCGGCGCGGGCGTGCTGACCGACTCGGTGGCCTACGACCCGTACGGGCAGGTCGTCGCCAGCTCGGGAACCAAGCGGGGCGTCGGCTACCAGGGCGCCTGGACGGACCCGTCCAGCGGCAAGGTCAACATGGCCGCCCGCTGGTACGACCCGGCAACCGGCGCGTTCCCCAGCAGGGACTCGCTCGACGTGAACCCGATGCCGTCGGCGAAGGGCAACCGCTTCGCCTACGCGGACGGCGACCCGCTCAACCAGGTCGACCCGACCGGCCACTTCGGCTGCCCCGCCTTCGTCTGCGGCACCGCCAAGAAGGCGATCAAGGTCGTCTATCGGGAGATCGCCAGGCCGGCCTGGAGCGCGGCCGACTACGTCCTCACCGGTGGCGGGGAGTTCGGCGCGGCCGCGCGCAGCTCACGGTTCTGCGGACCGGCCTGGCTCTACTGCCTCGCGGCGGTCGGCGTCACCGCCGGGGCGGCCTACTACGGGGCGAAGTGGTGGCGAGACCACTGGTGGAAGGGCTGGCCGGACGGCAGCGGGCCGTACCTCGACTACCCGGACAGCCCCTCGCCCGGCAAGGGCAAGTCCGGCAAAACGCCCGGCGATGACGGCGAGCCCGGCACCTCTCCCCATAAGGGCACGAAGACCCCGCCCAAGGCGGATCCGCCGCCGCCTCCGCCGCCCACGCCCCAGGAGCTCGCCGACATCGCCGCGAAGACGCGCGCGACCAAGCCGGGCCCCATCGACCATGACCAGCTGCCCGGCCCTGCGGGCATCTCCCTGGCCGACGCGCTCGACAAGGGGCTCAATCACCGAGTCGACAACGCCATCGACAAGATCCTGGACAAGGTCGGCGCGGCCTTCACGCCGATCGAGGCCGGCGCGGGCGACGGGCAGCCCAACGGCGGCCTCGACCCGGCTCCGCACGTCGTCGGCCAGTGCTCAGGGGTGTTCGGCGCGGACGCGATGCAGGACTGCCGCGTCGATCCGGGCCCGGGCGTCCCGCCGGATCCGTCGGTGCAGCTTGACCCCTGCCGTGGCGTGACGGGTGCCGGCGTCGCCTGCTCTTCCGAGGCAGGGCTGCCCCTGGAGAACGCGAGGTACGGCGGCGACGGCGCGGGGGCGCGCGGGCTGTTCGTCGGCGGTGACTCCGTCAACCTGGCCCGCGCCAGGGACGCCAGAAGGCCGCACTGGAGCGAGAAGCTCCCGATGAACATGGACACGGTCCGGCGGGTGGCCCAGACCTGGGACATCCGGATCGACGACCTGCGCATCAGGATCGACAAGAGCGTCGACGGGCTGGCCGGGATAACCTATCCCGATCAGACGGTCAAGCTGCGGCGAGCGGCCTTCCGCAGCGAGGAACTGCTGGCCCGCACCCTCGCCCACGAGCGCTTCCACGTGGAGGAGCTGCGCGGGGGCTTCAGCTACCCGACGAACAACGAGGAGGCGGAGCCGTACGAAGACCGGGCCTATGCCTTCGAGGACGATTGGTGGGACAACCATCCACGTAACCGGTGACGCTTGGGGCCGGGCGGCTCGTTCGACGAGCCGCCCCGGCATCGAGCGCGGTATATGTACGTAAAGCCGGAAGACCGAGGTGGCCCCATTGCCGAACGCTGATTGGGAGAGCTGGTTCCAGGCCTATCTGCGGGCCCGTGACGAGCTGCCCGGACCGATCTCCGGGCGCTGCCCGAACTGCGGGCGAGCCTGCCTCCGCCTGGTGTACCGGCTCCGGATCCCCCACCTGCTCGTCGGTGACGCCCACTTCTGGTGCGACCACTGCCTGCGGGGCCCTTACCTCGGCCGCGTCGAGATCCCCGAAGTCGCGGCGGCGGCCGCGGCCGAGCAGGAGTACCAGCGGCTGAAACCCACGATCCCGAACTACGAGCTCGTCCCGCCCGCGGGCTTGTAGACCAGGTACAGCACGCCGGTCGTGAACGTCTCGGACTTGATCAGCTCCAGCGGGACCGGGCTCTCCCCCTCGTCGAACAGGCGCTCGCCCTTGCGGATGGCGATGGGGTGCACCAGCAGGTGCAGTTCGTCCAGCAGGCCGGCGGCCAGCAGCTCGCGGACCACCGAGATCGAGCCGCTCACGGCGATGGTGCCGCCCGGCTCCTTCTTCAGCGCGCTCACGGCCTCGGCCAGGTCGCCCCGCAGGAGTTCGGAGTTCCGCCAGGTGAACTCCAGGGGCTGCCGGGACACGATGATCTTCCGCGCGTCGCCGAGCGTCTTGGCGAAGCCGGCGTCTTCGCCACCCTCGGCCTCCCGCTCCGGCCACGCTCCGGCGAAGCTGTCATAGGTCTTGCGCCCCAGCAGCAGGGTGTCGGACATCTGCGCCCCCACGGCGGCGCCCATCTCGTCGTTGAAGTAAGGAAAGTGCCAGTCCGCCGGGTTCTCGACAACCCCGTCGAGCGAGATGAACAGGCTTGCGGCGATCTTTCGCATGATGCTGCTCCTCCGTAAGGCACGGGGCCCGTCCGGCCCCGCCGTTCTGATGTGCCTACAGCGTCGCAGGACCCGCTTACGGATCTCTTAAGGTCTCCCTCTGGGCTCAGGGAACGCGGCCGACACCGCCCAGGATGCCGCCCTTCTCCATCCCGGGGACGATGAACGGGTCGTCGTTCCGCCAGTCCTGCACCGGCACGAGGCCGGGTTCGAGCAGTTCCAGCCCGTCGAAGTACGTGCGCACCATGTCGCAGTCCCGCAGGTGCAGCGCGCCGGAGGTGGTACGCCGGTAGACGTCCTCGGTCTCGCTCCGCCGGCCGGGGATGCTCTCGCCCTGCTCCACGTACGCGTGCGTGATGATCAGGTGGCTCCCCGGCACCAGCGGCTCGCGCAGGGCCTGGACGATGCCGGCCACCTCGTCGTCGTCGCTGAAGTAGTGGAACAGCGCCACGACCAGCACCGCCACGGGCTGGCTGAAGTCGAGGTGCTGGGCGGCGGCGGCCAGCAGCCCCTTGGGGTCGTGCGCGTCGCCGTCGATGATCACCGTGTCGGGGTTGTCGGCCAGCAGCGCCCGGGCGTGGACCAGCACGATCGCGTCGTTGTCCGAGTAGACGACCTTGGCGTCGGGGATGATCCGGTGCGCGACCTGGTGCACGTTGTCCTGGGTGGGCAGGCCGGTGCCGATGTCGAGGAACTGCCGCACGCCGGCCCTGGCCGCCGTCTCCACCGCGCGGACCAGGAAGTCGCGGTTGGCCCGGGCCATCTCCCGTACGTTCGCGCCACCCTGGCTGCTCAACTCGACGATCTTCTCGGCGGCCTCGCGGTCGGCGGGGAAGTTGTCCTTCCCGCCCAGGAAATAGTCGTACATTCGGGCGACGGTGGGGACAGTCGGATCGATCTTCCCCGGAGGTCGCTCACGCTCGGTCACGCCACACCCTTCCTCACCTTTGACCGCATCTTATGGGTAATCGGTAGGTCTGTGATCAGGATCCGCCAGATGCCCTGTATTTACCGAGGAATCGTCGCGGCCGCCGGACAGCCGGGGTCGACGCGCGGGCCTGCCCGTTTCGGCCGACCGTGCACCACCGGTAACGCAGCGTGGCTATGCGGTACGCGCGGAGCCGTTCTTCGTGGGCGAGTCCGCGGCGGCTCGTTCGAAGGAAGGCCCTGGCGGGGTCAGCTCGGGCGTGGCGGAGTCCGTCACGGCCGGGCGCTCCTCGGCCCGCGGCTCCGCGGAACCGGCGGCCCCCGCTCCCGCGGCGCTTGCCGCGGAGCGCTCGAAGAAGCGCAGCAACTCCACGGGCAGCGGCATGACCAGGGTGGAGGTCTTCTCGGCTGCCACCTCCACGACGGTCTGCAGCAGCCGCAACTGAAGCGCGCCGGGGGCCTCGGTCATGATGGCCGCCGCGTCGGCGAGCTTCCGCGAGGCCTGGAACTCTCCGTCCGCGGTGATCACCCGGGCCCTGCGCTCACGCTCGGCCTCCGCCTGGCGGGCGATGGATCGCTTCATGCCCTCGGGCAGATGGACATCCTTGATCTCCACGCGGTCCATGTGGATGCCCCAGCCGAGCGCCGGGCTGTCGATCATCAGCGCGAGGCCCCTGTTCAGCTCCTCACGGTTGGAGAGCAGGTCGTCGAGATCGCTCTTGCCGATGATCGAGCGCAGTGACGTCTGCGCCACCTGCTCGATCGCGAACAGGTAGTCCTGCACCGCGATGGCCGCCCGCAGCGGCTCCTCGACCCGGAAGTAGGCGACGGCGTCGACCTGGACGGAGACGTTGTCACGCGTGATGCCCTCCTGCGTGGGCACCGGCATCGTGACGATCTGTACGTTCACCTTCTTCATGCGATCCACGACCGGAATGAGGAGGGTGAACCCTGGCTGGCGGACCTCCCGCTGAGCCTTGCCGAAGCGGAAGACCACACCGCGCTCTACCTGGTTGACGATCCTGATGCTGCTGACCGCCAGCCAGACGGTGATCAGGACGATCAGCCCGAGCACGATATTGATGATCATGGCGTGCCCCTTCCAGTTCAAGGCTAGATCCGGGTACACACCTGTCAGGTAAGGAAGCCGTCAAGTCCTGGTCAGCGGCATCGGCAGGTCGCTCAGGTGCCGGGAGCCCGGTAATCGACCTCCTGCCGCGCCGCCTCATCGATCTCCTCCGGGGTCAGCAGGACGACCGTCTTCGTCCGCGCTCCGCCGGCCGCCGTCACCGCGAGGCCCACAGCGGCCGAGGCCGCGTTGCTGGGCAGGTCCGCGAAGATGTAGACGTCGTTCTCGCCGAAGGCGAAGTACATCTGCTCGACCCGGCCACCGACGCTCTCCAGCATGCGCTCCACCACCCGGCATCGCGCGGTGCCTCCATCGCGAAGCACCCCCTTGATGCCCTCCACGGAATAGCTCGCCTGGATCAGGTACTTGGGCATGGCCGGACTCCCCTTCGCTTGGCGCCGCCCTCATCCGAACGGCTATCTCGTGGGCGAAATTCTCGGTTTCCGGTGTCGGCAATCCCAGGTGGCGGTGAAAATCAGGTGTAACGCGGCACGCCACCACCTATGGTCATGACCGTGACCAAGCTCAACCAGATCCTCGCGGTCGAGAAAGGCGTCAAGGCCAGCACGCAGCGCGCGGTGTCCGACGCCTACCACACCGTCCAGAAGGCGCCGCTCCTGTCCGGTCTCTCGCGTACCTACCAGCCGATCGACGACGAGGGCGAGCAGCTGCCGCCGGAGTCGACGCGCGTGCAGGTGAAGACCGAGCAGGTCATCGCCGACGTGGCCGCGGCGCTGACCAGGCTGTTCGACGTGACCGCGACGAAGGACTGGACGAACGCGGTCGCCAAGGCCGACGTGGTCGTCGACGGCCGGACGCTCATCCCGGGGGTGCCGGTCACGTACCTGCTGTTCCTGGAGAAGCAGCTCGTCGACCTGCACACGTTCGTGTCGAAGCTGCCGACACTCGACTCGGCCGAGACGTGGACGTTCGACGACAACGCCGAGACGTGGCGCACCGAGCCGGTCAAGACCACCCGCACCAAGAAGGTGCCGCGCAACCATGTCCTGGCCGAGGCGACGGACAAGCATCCGGCGCAGGTCCAGGTGTTCACCGAGGACATCGTGGTCGGCTACTGGACGAAGACCACCTTCTCCGGCGCGCTGCCGGCCCGCCGCGTGAACGAGCTGCTGGCCCGCGTGCAGAAGCTGCAGGACGCGGTGAAGTATGCCCGCGAGGAGGCCAACGCGGCCACCGTCGAGGACCAGGAGGTCGGCGACGCGGTGTTCCGCTATCTGTTCGCCTAACCTAGAGACTCCCCGTTGAGCGCGGGGTGCGCGTAAGCGCGAAGCTGAAGCTCAGGTTGAAACTGACGAACGGCCCAAGCGGAGGTTCGAATCCTCCCCGCGGTACGAGCCGCGGTAGCCCAGGTGGCAGAGGCAGCCGATCAGACTCAGATTCTCGCTCCAGGCTCAGCATCGCCGTCGGCGCCGGATCGACCGAGGATGGACTGTGATTGTTGAGATGCCGGTTCGAATCCGGCCCGCCGCTCTTCGTGCGGCGGTTGCTCAATGGCAGAGCGCACGTCGTCAGGACTGATCCGCCCTCTTAAACGCCGCTGGCGCCATACATGGCGGCACAACACAGGCCCCCCGGCTTGGGTAGTCCGGGGGGCCGCTGCCTTTCTCGGGTGCTGGCGCCCCCTACCTCCTCCGATTACTATGCGTAGCGTAAAAGTAGCGTAGAGTAGTAGGAGGTTCCGTGAAGCGTCTCATCGCCACTCTCACCACCGCCACCATGGGAGTCGCGCTCGCCCTCTGCCTGACCACCCCCGCCACCGCCGAGCTCACCAAGCCGCAGACCCGTCTCATCGATTTCCAGGAGGCGCGGGTCATCCCTGGGATCATCCCCAACACGTTCATCCTGGTCGTCAGTGGCGAGAAGCCCTATCTGAACATGCGGGTCGAGCTGGTGCCGCTGCGTTACGTCCACCGGCCGGACTACTGGGGCATCGAAGTGACCGGCAGACTGCCCGGCATCGGTTTGCCGGTCACCACGCCCTACACGGCGTCGCTGCCGCTCGACGGCATCATCGGCTACCAGGGCATCGAAGTCATCGGGGCGACCTCCAGCAAGAGGATCGACGTGCCCTCGACCTGACGGCGACACGAGAGACGCCCCGTCCACCTTCGAAGGTGGACGGGGCGTCTTCGCGAAGCGCGCTATTTGCTGACCTCGACCAGGTTGACGATGGCCACCGCGGCGCGGAAGTACTTGTTGCGGCCGAGATCGCCGATGGTCTTGATGTTGAACGCCTTGGCCAGCGACTCGGCGTCAGCGTCGCTCACGCCGGCGAGCGCGCTCACCGGGGCGGTAGGAAGCTTGTCCAGGGCGTACTCCTCGAATGCCTTGTCGAGCAGCTTGTCGAGATTGGCGGTAATCGTCATGGCGCACCTCCGTGTGGTGATCGGATAGCGGGTCGCTAGCCCCCACCGGGAGGTTTTCAGCCTTGTCGGGATCCGCCCCGGAACGACCCGGCTCCCTTTCCGGGTCATGAGGCTGGCTTTGCCTACCAGTCGCCCTTGTACAGCTGACCGCGGATCGCGCCACCGGGGAACTTGGCGGTGTGCAGGTTCACGTACCAGTTCTTCGGGTTGTTCCAGATGCGCTTGGCCACCGCGGTGGAGGTGGTCACGTTGCCGGCGACGCCGTTGACGCTGGCCGGCAGGCCCTTTTCGGCGGCGAAGAAGGGCACGACCACCGGCCCGTTCTTGCCCTTCGGGGCGCGGTGGATGTGCGAGCCGATCGGCGGCTCGATCCCCTGCCATGAGGAGGCGAACCACACCCGGTTGCCCTCCGGCTGCACCAGCCAGCCGGCGGACCCGTTGTGGTCACCGACCTTCATGCCGGGCGCCGGCACCTCCTGCCGCCCGTTGGCCCGCGCGGTGAGCGTGGTGCCGAAACCGTGCGACAGCACCGACTCCAGCTCCACCGGGCGGATCCGGTACAGCTGGGCCCGGACCGCGCCGCCGCCGAACTCGGCGTTGTGCAGGTTGGCGTACCAGTTGCCAGGGTTGTTGACGATGCGGCCGAGCAGGTTGAGGTCCTTGACCAGGACCGTGCCCTTGACCGCGTGGAGCGAGGTGGGCATCGCCTCACCGAAGAACGGGACCCTGACGTCGCCGTTCTCGCCCTGCTTGCCCTTGTGGATGTGGAACCCGCTGGGCGCGTCCACCTTCTGCCACCGGACGGCGTAGTCGACCCGGTTGCCGTGGATCCGGAACACCGCGAGGGCGTTGCCGTCCGCGTCACCGACCTTCATCCCCGCGGCAGGCACCTCGTTCGCGCCCTTGAGCGACGCGGCCAGGTAGATAGGGGTGATGGCCTGCGCGGCGATGGGGCTGAGCGAGGTGGCGACCAGGGTGAGGGCGGCGGACAGGCCAGGGATAACGAGGGGGCGCATGTTCATGATTACCCTTTCAGTTCTCTCTGGCCTGGTACGGCTGCCTTCCTTGCGAGGTTCAAACCACCTTGATCATTCGATGGCGCCGGACTGGGTGAGGAGGTTCTGATACCAGGTCTCGTAGGGGCGGTTGGTGGCCGGATAGTTGGCCGACGGGCTGGTGGCGTCGCTCGCCGAGTCGAAGTCCCAGCCGCGGACCACCCGTCCCGCCTGCCGGGCCGCGGTGATGAACGAGGACTCGCCGGCGGGCGCCGCGTAGAACAGCGCGCCCTGCTGGAGCTCCGCGCTGTCGCCCTGCTGGAACTCGTCGAAGGCGACCTGCTGGTAGCGGATGCGGTCGCCGGTGACCCGGTCGGTGTCCACCCGCAGGGTCTGGGCCGAGGTCGGGCCGTCGGCGCCGGTCCACACGCGCACGCGCGACGTGCCGCTGGTCGAGGTGGTCTTGTCGTAGCGGGCGTCGGAGGTCTTGGCGTTGCCGCTCCATGCGACCGTCCCCGCACCGGCGTTGAGCACGCCGTTCCAGTTCCAGTTCTGGGTGTTGCTCTGGCTGCGGTGTATCTCGCGCACCTGGGTGCCCGCCGCGTCGGTGAACCTGACCGTCGGCAGGACGCCGTTGTCGTACTGGTGGCTGGCCGACCAGGTGATCTCGCCGTCGGCGCCGAGGTGGCCGACGCGGTACCACAGCGTGGTCGCGCCCTGGGACTGGTGGACCTCGACCAGGTCGCCGTTGTCGTTCAGCGTGACGGCCGGTGTGACGCCGCTGTCGTACTTGCCGTGGCGTAACCACGTCACGCGGCCGTCGGCGCCGTACGTGCCGGTCCAGTACCAGAGCGCGCCGGCGCCCGAGTCGTGCACCTCCACGACCTGGCCGCGGCCGTTGATCGCGACGGCCGGGTTGTTGCCGACGTCGCGCTTGTACTGGGTGCGGGTCTCGCCGTTGCCGGAGATCACGGCGAGCACCCGGCCGCGCAGCGTGTCCACCGTGGGCGGGCTGGCCGGGTAGTCCTTGGCCTGCAGCAGCCGCGAGCCGAAGACGGAGATGAGCTCCTGGTTGAGCGCGGCCGGCTCGCCCGCGGCGTAGTTGGGGTTGTCGGTCAGGTTGTCTTTGACGTCGAGCGCGACGACGATCGGGGCGGCGGCAGGGTGCTGCGCGGACCAGGTGTTGATCACGCTGAGCCAGTCGCGCAGGAGGTTCGACGCGGGGTTTCCGGTGTGGTCGACCTGGTTGCCGGGCGAGTCATGGCCGATGGCGTAGTCGCGCGAGGTGGCGTAACCGTTGTCGTGTATGTCGAGTTCGATGAAGCGGATGCCGTGGTCGAGCTGGTAGGTGATCGAGTTCTTGGCGCCGTCGACGTTGCCCGAGTAGCTGTTGTGCGTGGCGCGGAAGATCGCCGAGGGTAACGGCGGATCCGCCGCCGCCTCGGCGTTTCCGCTGATCAGCAGCGCGGAGGCGGCGGCGGCGAGTAAGGAGAGAACGGCTCTTGGTCGGGGCATTCTCTGATCTTCACACCGGGGATGATCTCCGACAACAAGAACACCTACATTCGGTCCGCGGCTACGCGCCGCCTTCGTCGAGGCGGAGGAAGGTCGCGCCCGCGGCGGCCGCGCGGGCACCGAGGACGTGCCCGTCGCACATCCTCGTCTCCGTCCCGGCCCGATCGATCACCTTCCACGTCACCGGCTCCTCGCACGGCCGGCCGCGCCGGTCGTGGTTCCAGGTGCGCCGGCACACCCGGCACGTGGAGACGCCGGCGGTGGAGGAGAGGGTGTTGCCGTGCTCGGGGCAGATGCCCCACGGCAGGCCGCACGGCTGGGCCTGGAGCCTGGCCAGGTCCGCGGCCGCGTTCTCCAGGTCCTCGGCGCCTCGGGCCAGCAAGTTCGCGGCCTGCCCGGCCGCCACGAGGGGGTCGCGTTCGGGCGATCCGATCTGGGCGCTGTCGCACAGTGCCCGGACCTCGTCGGCGAGCGCCTCGGCGCGGCTGGCGAGGGCGCTCAGGTGCGCGGGAGTGACGGTCATGCGGGCTTCCATCTCGCGAAGGACGACGGCTGGTTGCTGATCTGCACCCTACGTCCGCGAGGGCCTTGGAGGGTTACGAAGATTGGCAGCCGGTGGCCGACAGGCTGCTGTTCCATGGAAGGGCCGTGCGGCACGTGTATCCGCCCGCCGCGGCGCCCGAGCGGATGGTGACCGTCACGTCGAAGTAGCCCGAGCCGCTGCAACCCCAGGCGGTCAGGGCGTACTCCGCTCCGTCCTGGCTCCTGTCACCGAAGAAGCAGTCGTGCGCGCCGTCCGCGTGCGCGGGAGTCGCGAGTAAGGGCGCCGCCAGCAGCGCTGCGGCGAGGGCGTAAATGAGGCGTTTGATGGACATGTCTCGACGCTATGGGCCGGGGCTGGCGTCCCATAGATGCCGTTTGTCACCGCTGCCGGTGGGTTTCCCACATCCGGGTCAAACCAGGTGCTGCTTGATCAAGGCGGCCACCTGCCTGGCCTCCGCCGAGGAGGTGGCCTCCAAGAGCGTGAGCGAGCGCTGCCAGGCGTCCACGGCCGCGGGCAGGTCTCCGGCCTCGCGGTACACGTCACCGAGGGCGCGCAGGGCGAGGCCGTGGCGGCGTGGGGCGGGGATGGCCTGGCAGATCGCTATGACCTCCGTCAACGTCGCGACGGCCTCGTCGAATCGGCTCTGCAGGCGCCGGAGCTCGGCCCAGGCGAACAGGACGCGGGCCCGGCCCAGGCTCTCTCCCACGTTGTCGTAGATGGCCAGGGCCCGCTGCAGGAGACGTTCCGCGTCGTCGAGGTCGTGCTGGGCGAGTCTGGCCGAGGCCAGCCCCAGGGTCGCGTACGCGGTCCCCCTGGGGAAGCCGAGCGTGTCGAAATAGGCCATCGCCTGGCTGAACCCGGCCGCCGCGGCGGCGGAATCGCCGCGCGCGAGCTCGATCTCGCCGAGAATGATCCGGGCGAACTCCCGTGAACGGACGTCGCCGGTGTCGTCGGCCAGCCGCACCGCCCGCCGGAGGTACGGGCCGGCGAGGTCGTAGCGCCCCTGGTTGAAGTGGATGTGGCCGACGCCCCGCATGATGGCGATCTCCGTGCCGTGGTCGCCGGCCCGCGCCACGCCTTCCGTCGCCTGCTCGTACATCTCCAGGGCCTGGGCGTAGCGGCCTTGGAGGCGATGGAGCTCGGCCAGGTTGACCAGGACCAGGGCGTGTCCGTGCCGGTCCTCGGCCTTCTCGAACAGCGCGAGGGCCTCCTCCAGCACCTCGCCGCAGCGCTGCATGTCGTCGCGGGCGAGATACAGTCCCGCCAGGCCGTTGAGTACGGTCGCCTGCCCTCGCAGGTTGCCCGAGGTCCGGGTGCAGAGCAGGGCCGTCTCGTGCGTCGCGCGCCATTCGTCGTAGAAGCTGCGGGTCTCGAAGAGGTGCATGGCACTGGAGGCGAGTTCCCAGCAGAGTTCGTCCGCGCCCAGTGCCGCGCTCTGGCCGACCGCGGTGACGATGCCGGCCCGCTCGGCTTCGACCCAGGCGAGCGGGTCGCGTACGTGGCGTTCGACGATCTCCGGGTCAGGTGACCAGAGCGGGCTGCGGCCGTACGGCAGGCGGTAGTGGCCGCCGCACAGCCGGACGTGTGCCTGGCGGGTCAGGGCGAGCCAGGCGGTCAAGGCACGTCGCAGCGCGGCGATGCGTTCGTTCTCGGACTCCTCGGTCTCGGCGCATTCTCGCGCGTACGCGCGCGTCAGGTCGTGGAAGCGGAACCGTGCCTGCCCGGACGGGTCGTGACCCGCGACGTCGAGGAGGCGGACGTCGACCAGTTGCTCGATCAGATCCTCGGCCTCGGCGTGCGGCATGTCGAGCAGGGCGGCGGCCGTCCAGGCGGCGAAGTCCTGCGCTTCCAGCAGTCCGAGCAGGCGGAACAGCCTCCGTGCCGGAGGGGTCAGGCCCTGGTAGCCCACGGCGAGGCTGGCCCGCACCGCCTGGGAGCCGTGGGAGAGCTGGCGCAGGCGGCTGCGGGTGTCGCTCAGCCTGGTGACCAGCTGGTCCAGGCCCCAGTGCGGGCGGGCGGCGAGCTTGGCTCCGGCGATGCGTACGGCGAGGGGCAGGCCACCGCACAACTGGACGAGCGTGTCGGCGTCGCCGGACGCCTCGGCGGCCCGGTCGGCGCCGATGAGGTGCCGCAGGAGTTCGAGCGCCTCGCCGGAGGGCATCATCGGCAGATCGATCAGGCGCGCCGCGGGCAGCCCCGTCAGCCGGTGCCTGCTGGTGATGAGGACCGCGCACCCCGGCGTGCCCGGCAGCAGCGGGTAGAGCTGCCCCTCGTCCGCCGCGTCGTCCAGCACCACCAGGTAACGCCCGTTGGCCAGCTTGGCGCGGTACAGCTCCGCCCGCTGGTCCAGTCCTGTCGGGACGGTGGCGCTGTCGACCTCGAGCGCGCGCAGGAACCGGCCCAGCGCCTCCTCCGGATCCGTGGGGCGGTTCTCCCCGCCGCGCAGGTTGATGTACAACTGCCCGTCGGGAAAGTCGTGCCGGGCGTGGTGGGCGATGTGGACGGCCAGGGCGGTCTTACCCACGCCCCCTTGGCCCGAGATGACGCAGAGGGGCACCGTCAGCGTCGGCGGGATCCACGCGGACTCCGCCCCCGCCGGCTCGGAGGTCGTCGCCCGTTGACGGGCCGGGCCGAGCGCTTCGAGCGCCGCGGCCAGCTCTCCCTGCCTGCCCACGAAGTCGGCGATGTCCGGAGGCAGCTGGCAGATGCCCCTCGCCCGTGGTTCGGGCGCGACGGGCGGCAGGCCGTCGCCAAGGATCATGGACTGCAGGTCCTGCAGGTCCTTGCTCGGTTCGACGCCGAGCTCCTCCACGAGCACGTCGCGGGCGCGCCGGTAGGTGCCGAGCGCCTTGTCCCGCTGCCCCGCGCGCGCGTGCGCCAGCATGAGCAGATACCAGGCCCGCTCCCGTAAGGGCTGATCGGCCAGCAGGCGGCGGAGATCGTCGATGATCTCTTTGTGGGCGCCGAGGACGAGTTTCACCTCCGCGTAGTCGAGCAGCGTCTCCGTGCGGCGCTCCTCCACCTCGGCGACGCGGGCGAGCAGGTCGCCCCCCAAGGGAGTGCCCTCGGCGGGCTGGCCGCGCCACAGCGCCAGCGCCCGCTCGAACCGTTCGGCCGCGGCCCCGGCCTCGCCCCGCTCGGCCTCCAGCCGGGCCAGTCGCACCTCCTGGTCGAAGATGAGCAGATCGACCTCGTCCGCGCCGGCCTGCAGCAGGTAGCCAGATCCTCTGGTGAGCAGGCGGGTGCCCGGCGGCAACGCCTTTCTCAGCTGGGCGACGTACGTCTGGAGGTTGGAGACCGCGGAGTGAGGGGCGTTCTCCCACAGCGCGGCGATCAGCCGGTCCCTGGACACCGTGGTGTTGACGTTGAGCAGCAGGCTGGCCAGGACCACGCTCTGCTTGCCGCTCAGCTCGATGGATTGCCGACCGTCCAGGCGAACGCACACCGGCCCCAAGATGCCGAAGAACACCGCCGCCACATCGCGCTCCCTCCTGTGATCGGTGGGTCGATCGATGGCTCTTGGGGTAATTGTTGATCAGGTGAGGCCCCCAGTCGAGCGTTTCGGAGTTCTCCGAGCGGCCCATCCGTCAGAGTGGCAGGGGGATCCGCTCGACGAACCAGTACAGGCTGACCGCCACGATGGGGACCGATATCGCGGCCAGCGCCCAGCGGGCGGCGGAGGTGCGGCGCAGCAGCACCAGCAGCGGGAAGAGCACGGCGATGATCGCCAGTTGGGCGGCCTCGATGCCGAGGTTGAAGCTCAGCAGCGACAGGAGCAGTTCCCATGACCCACTCTGGTCGATGTCGAGCGCGCCGGCGAAGCCGAGCCCGTGCACCAGGCCGAAGGCGAAGACGATGGGCAGCCGCCACTTGCCCAGCCGGTCTTCCGCGCGGCCGAGCAGGTTGGCGATCCCCACGACGATGATCGAGCCCGCGATGATCGGCTCGACGATCGCGCTGGGCACGTCCACGATGCCCATCGCCGCCAGGAGGAACGTGATGCTGTGGGCGGCGGTGAAGGCGGAGGCGGTGACGATGACGTCGCGCAGGCGGCGCGCGCCGATGAGCAGGGCGAGCAGGAACAGGACGTGGTCGAGGCCGAACAGCAGGTGCTCGGCGCCGAGCAGGAAGAACTCGCCGATCTGGCTGGACGCCTTGTGCTCGCCGACCCGCACCGTGGGGGCCGTGGCGTCCAGGACGGCGGAGCCCTTCTCCTTGTCGAGGTCGTACCGGACGATGGTCTTCGTGCTGTGGACGAAGGACTCCGAGTCGGGGAACAGCGCGCTGGAGATCGCGTGGACTGCCCCGCTCTCGCCCTGGCAGGCGTAGGTGAGGGTGACCACGGCGAAGGCCACCTTGTCGCGCAGGCGCACGTCCGCGTCGCCCACCGGCGTGGGCGCGCACTGCTTGTCGCCGTACGCCACGTCGAAGCGGCGCGTGACGTATTCGGTCACGGCGGCACGGTTGATCTTGAGCTGGCGGAGCTGCTCGGTCCGTTCCTTGGCGTCGTAGGCCTCGGCGTAGAGCCAGGCCGACTTCATCAGCAGGTCGTACTCGAGGTCGAGGACGACCTTGACGTTCGCGCCCGTGCCGGTCACCTCGGCCTGGGCGGTGGTGGTGACGTCATGCGCCGCCGCCGGAGCGGGCAGCACCAGGTCTGTCAGCACGCCGCCGAGGATGGCGGCGAGCAGCACCGCGGCCAGCCAGCGCATGTCTAGTCTCCCGATCGGGGTGGACGCCGCCCCGGACCGTGGGTCCGGGACGGCGCGGGATCAGCGGTTGAACCAGTGGTACATGGGCGAGTCGGCGTCCCACTTGCCGGGGCGGCCGTGCTCGTCCTTCGTGACGAAGACGCTCGGCTCGGAGGCGGTCACACCGCCGCCGGCGGAACGCGCCACGACGAACCAGGCGTAGGCCGTGTCGTCCTTGAGGCGGTTCCAGGTGACCGAGGCGACCTGGCCCGAGGTGACCGTGCTCTTGCCGATGATCCGGCTGGGCTTGTAGAGCGCCAGGGAGTCGGTCTGGAAGCTGGTCGTACGGGAGGTGAGATCGACCGGCAGCACCATGTTGTCCTCGCGGCCGTTGTAGCGGCGCAGCGGATCGAACTCGGTGGCGCCGAAGTCGTTGAGCAGCGGCGAGTAGGCGTCGATGCTCAGCTCCGCCCGCTTGACGTTGAACTGCAGCAGCCGGAAGAAGCTCGCACCGAACTGGAGCTGGTCGTCCGGCTTGTACCCGCCGATCTCGGTGAGCCCGAGCCGGTCGGCCGACACCGTGTAGAACTGGTAGTCCGCCAGCAGCTCGACGACGCCGTTGCCGACCTGGCCCACCTTCGGCTTCACGTTGGTGCCCACGCCGTGCTCGTGACCGGCGAGGATGAGGAAGACGTTCGGGTTCTTCTCGACCACCGTCTTGTACAGCATCGAGCCGTCGGGTGCGGAGAAGCCGGCGCCGCGCCCGTCGGGGTTGGTGCTCGGCACGAGGTAGTCGTGCGAGAGCAGGATGCCGTTGCGGTCGGGGAACTTCTTGAAGATGGAGTCGGCCCATTCGGCCTCCTCCCTCGTCACGCCGAACGACAGACCGACCACGACGAAGTCCAGCCCGCCGGCCGAGAACAGGTCGTAGTGGTTCTGGTTGTCGCCTTCCTTCCACGGGCCGCCGTACTTGGCGTGCTGCCAGCCCTGTGAGGCGTCCTGGTAGCGGCTGGGGCCGTAGTACTTGTTGTAGATCGCCGCCGGCCCTTCCTCGGTGCCCGACTGGTTGTCGTGGTTGCCGGCGATCACGCCGTTGGGGATGTCGGCCTCGTCCAGCACGCGCTGCTGCTTCGACGACACCTCGAACTCGCCGGTGATCTGCTTCTGCGTGGCCTCGTCGGCGGGCTTGCGGATGTTGTTCTCGATGATGTCGCCGGTGTGCGCGACGTACGAGATCTTGCGCTGGTCCTTGTTCGCCTTGATCCAGTCGACGACGCCGGAGTAGGCGGACTCCCACACCGCGCGCTCCTCGGCCGTCTCCTGCTCCACCGCGCCCTCGGAGATGTACTGGGTGTCGGTGTAGTGGACGATCGAGAAGTCGTACGAGGCGGGGTCGTCGAAGCGGTTCGGGTCACCGGGATCGACGTCGTCGGCGAACGGGTCCTCACCCGTCACCAGGACGTGCACCTGCCGCCGGTCGATGTACTTCTCGTCGACCACGGCCGTGAGGGCCGTCTTGCCCTGAGCGGCGCCGCGGGCGCTCGTCAGGAGGTCCCACGCCTTGTCCTTGGTGTTCCACACCCGCAGCGACACCAGGCGCTCGGGGTCGATGGCGCCCTCCCAGCGCAGCACCGGGGCTTCCACGTGCCCCTCCACCCGGACGTCGTAGCGCTGGTAGGTGATGTCCTGGCCGGCGAGCGCGTCGAGCGTCTTGCCGTCGGCGGGGTCGAGCCCGTCGGCCTTGACCCGCTTCTCGCCCGGAATCCGCAGGGTCGTGGGGAGGGACTTGGCCGTGCCCTGGTACACCTCGTTCGGCGTGAGGATCTCGGCCTGCGAGAACGTCGCCGTCACCTTGCCGCCGTCGGGCTCGGCGACCTTCGCCGAGAGCTTGACGGGGTCGGACACGTCGACGGTCCCCAGCGCCGGGGTCAGCTCGGCGGGTACGTCCGGGATGCCCGCGGACTCGAACACGACCTCGCGGGTCGCGGCGTTGCCGAGCCCGTCGGCGCCGGTCACGGCCAGCGTGTGCTTGCCGGCTCGAAGGCCCGGCCCCACCTGAGCGCCCAGCTCGATCGGCTGACCGTCGAGCTTGACGTCCGGCCCGGACACCACGCCCGAGGCGTCCTCGAGCTTGACGTCCAGCACGACCGAGGCGGAGATCTTCTCGTTCTCGGCCGGGACGCTCTTGGCGACCTTCGGCGCCGAGTTGTCGGTGACCAGGAGCCGCGTGGCGGTCTCACCCGCCGCCGACGTGGCGGACAGCGTGTGCTTGCCGTCCTTGATGGCGGTGGTGTCGAGGTCGGCGCGCAGGCCGCGGGCCGGGGCGGCCACGAGGAATTCGAGGTCGATCTCGGTCAGCGGGTTCACGGTGTCGCCGCAGTTGCCGTCGCCCATGCCGTACGAGGTCTTGAGCATCTGTCCGGCCGCCGTGCCCGCCGCCGGGGTGAGGGCGACGTTCGAGATCGCGAAGTCGTCGCGGTTGTTGCCGCACGACGTCGGGAAGGTGCCGGCCACGAAGTCGATCGTGTTCCAGCCGGGCACCAGGAACTCGTTCGGGATCGTGAAGTCGACGCGGCGGCTGACGAAGTCACCGTCGAGCACGACCTTCTGGCCGTTGACCAGCACGTAGTTCTGGTAGCGCGCCTCGATCGAGTTGGTGCCCACGTTGAAGCTGAGCGTCGCGTCGCCCGAGCCGAGCGTCTCCATGACGTGCACCGCCGGGGCGTCGATCTTGTAGCGCAGCTCGGCCTCGCGCAGCGCGGTCTGGCTGCTGCCGCAGGTGCCGTCGCCCATCTCGTACGACGGCTTGATGTCCTGGCCGCTGACCGTGCCGCCCTCCAGGACAAGGTCGAGGTTGGCGATGGTGAAGTCGTCGCGGCCGTTGCCACAGGACTCCTTGAAGTCCCCGGCGACCACCTTGATCACGTTGTCGCCGGGCACCAGATACCGGGCCGGGACCGCGATGGTCACCCGCCGACTCACCCAGGTGCCGCCCAGGTCGATGCGCTTGCCGTTGACCAGCAGGAAGTTGTCGTACTTGTCGTCGATCGAGTCCGCGCCCACGTCGAAGCTGAGCTGCGCGGCACCGTTGCCGAGCGTGGCCTTCGTGACGGGCTCGGCGCCGTCGACGGTGAGGGACTTGACCCCGTCGCCGGCGCCGGCCGGGACGGTCGCGAAGACCGATTTGGTGCCCGCCACGAGCGTGCCGTCGGTGGGCAGCAGCCGCGGCGCGCCGGCCGGGGCGTTGTTCACGGTCACGGTGTTCTTGACCTTCGCGCCGGCCGTGGTCGTGGCGGTGATGGCGTGCTCGCCGTTGGCCAGCTTGGTCGTGTCCACCTCCGCGGCCAGGCCGGTGGTGCCCTGCGGGTCGGACTGGACGAAGAACTTGAGCGTGGCGCGCTTCAGCAGCGAGGTGTTCGTGCCGCAGCTGCCGTCGCCGAAGGAGAGGGTGTAGGGGTTGTCCTCGCCGTCCGCGACCTCGCCGAGCAGGGCGAGACCCACGTCGGACAGCACGAAGTCGTCGTAGTTGACGCCGCACGAGGACTGGACCGTCCCGACGACGATCTCGATGGTGTTCTCGCCCTTGACCAGCTGCTCGTTGGGGATGTCCATGGTGGCGCGGGTGTTCACGTAGTCGCCGATGTCGCTGCGGTGCGCGCCGTTGACGAGCACGTAGCTGTGGTACTGCGCCTCCGTGGAGTTGGAGCCGACGTCGAAGCTGAGCTTGGAGACGCCCACGGTACGGGTGGCGTCGACCGCGGTGCCGTCGATGTCGAGTTTCGTGACGCTGTCACCGGCCGTGGACGGGACCGCCGCGACCTTCACCTTGCCCTCAAGGTAGGAACCGCTGACGGGGGTGAGTGTCGGAGGGGTCGCCGGGCTCTGCGAGCTGGTGGGCGTCGGAGTGGGCCGTCCCTGCTCTTGCTGCGCCGGGTCGGGATCGGCGTACGCGGACGTGACGAGACTGCTCATGAGCAGGACCACGACCGTGCCGACCGCGGCGAGACGCCCTAAACCACCCCGTGATTTATGTGCTGCTGACCGCATCAGGTGCAGTCCCTTCTGTCCTTACGTGCCCTTGCGGCGAACACTTTCGAGCGCACCGGTGAACGGTGTGCATGGTGAGGCTGAAGAGAAAGCAAACGATCAAATGATTCTGCTCATCTGTTACGAGATAGGAGCAAATAGGTCACAAGACCGAACATCCTTACAGAACGGCATGACAGGGACGAGGCAAACTTTTCGGAAACGCATCCGATGTATAGCCGACCCAGAGCCGTTGACAGGCGTGGTTTTCTCTGGGATCACTGTCAAAAGATCCCATCTTTGAGGAGCGCCATGCGTCAGGACCTCGCCAAGTTGAGCCGCCGAACGCTCGTCGGTGGCGCGGTGGCGGCCATCGCCGCGCCCGCGCTCGCGAGCGGCGCCGTGGCGGGGGCCGAACCCACCAGTGCGGCGACGGGCCGTCCTTCGGACGCGTCCGCCGCGCTGCTGGACCAGTGGGCGCAGGCGCCCGGATCCCATCCCCTCATACCCGACATATCCCGCGCGGGCCACCGTCTGGGCGCCCGCCCGCCGCGCCTGGACGTGGTGACCCGGGTGACCGACCACGGCGCCCGCGCGGACGGGACGACGGACTGCGCCCCGGCGTTCAACGCGGCGCTGCGCGCGGCCGGGGAACGGGGCGGCGGCGTGGTGCTGGTGCCCCGCGGCACTTACCTACTGTCCTCACCGGTCTTCGTGCACTGGTCCAACGTCGTCCTGCGCGGCGCCGGCCGCGACGCCACCGTGCTGCGTTTCAGCCGGACGCTGGACGACGGTTACCGGCCGGCCCGGCAGTCCAACGGCAACAGCCGCTGGTCGTGGACCGGCGGGCAGGTCTGGTTCATGGCGGCCGAGCGGCGGGCCAGGTCGGAGGCCGAGGACTTCGCCGGTACCGAGGGCTGGCTGCTGGGCGACACCCTCGCGGAGGCCGGCGCCGCCTCCCGTGGCCAGCGGACGCTCCCGGTCTCCGGCACCGGCCGGCTGCGCGCGGGCGACATGGTGGTGCTCGAGTGCGACAACCCGCCGGACGCGAGCCTGCTGACGCATCTGGCCGGCGACATCCCCGGCGCCCGGCCCTCCTCCTACGACTGGCCGCGCCGGGCGCCGCAGCTCGTCACCGGCTCCGGCGGCCAGTACGTCCAGTACGCCACTCTCCAGTGGCCGGTCCGCGTCGAGGCGATCCTCGGCGACCGGCTGGTCGTCCTGGCCCAGCCGCTCAAGTACGACCTGCGTCCCGGCTGGCCGGCCCGGCTGCGCGCGATCGGACCGACCGTCCACGACAGCGGCGTCGAGCAGCTCACCATCCGCAACGAACTGGTCGAGATGACCGCGCACAACAAGCATCCCGGCTCGAACGGGGTCTGCTTCCAGGCCGTGCACGACTGCTGGGCGAGCGAGGTCCGCGTGGAGAACTGCGACCTCGGCTTCGGCTTCACCTCCGCCAAGTCGACGACCCTGTCCAGAGTCGTCGTGGGCGGCCGGTCCGCGCACCACAGCTTCGCCTGCCGGATGCAGTCGCACGACAACCTCGTCGACGACTTCGAGATCGAGGCGTTCACCGTGCCGGTGCCCTCGGGCGCCGTCCACCACGGCCTCAACGTGGAGGGCCTGTCCTCGGGGAACGTCTGGCGGCGCGGCCGGATGGCCGAGGGCACCTTCGACACCCACCGGGCGCTCCCGTACGAGAACGCCCGGACCAACATCACCCTGGTGAACAACGGCCGCGTCGGCGGCTCGGCCGCGTCCGGCCCGCTGTTCGGGGCCCGGATCGCGCACTGGAACATCCGGGTCACCGGCGGCAGCGCGTACGCCCTGACGATCGCCGACGTGGCCCCCCGCAGCGTGACCGTCGGCATCCAGGGCACCGACGGCACCGCCAGCGAGCTCACCCCGGACTTCACCGGTGACCTGGAGAGCCTCCTCGTCGAGCAGGGCTCACCGCCCCGCGTCACCGACCTGTACGCCGCCCAGCGCGACCGCACGGACTGACCGGCGGTCGCGCATCGCGTTCTCGTGACGGCTCATGCCCTCGCTGAGAGAGAGGTCAGCACGACGATGAGTCGGTCGCCGTGCCTTCGGCGCAGGCGCTGGCCACCAGCCTGGTGCGCAGGGCGGACAGGGTCGGCGCCGTGCCCGCGGTGGGCGCGACGGTCGTCGTGGGCGCCGTGGTCGTCGTGGGCGCGGTCTCCGGCTCTCCGGCGGGCACGGAGGTGGCCGTCGCGTCCGGCTTGCCCGTGGGCTGGGGGCAGAGGTCGTCGTCGCAGGTGGACGTGGGAGCCGGTTCGGCCTCTTCCTCGGGTACGTAGGTGTAGCCCAGGAGCTGCGCGGCCCGTTCGCCGTCCATGAGCGGGGCGATGACCGGGCTGCCCGCCGACTCCTCGACGAACAGGCCCTCTCCGATCGGCACGTGCACCGACTGGGCGTAGGTCAGTTGCGCCGGGTCGGTGACCGGGCGGCCGAGCAGCTGCTGGCGCGCGGCCAGGTTGTGGACGTACATGAGCCCTGTGCCGGCCGTGCCGATGGAGTCCTTGAGCTCGGCCAGTGTCGAGGTGGCGGGATGCTCGACCTGCAGTCTGATCTTCCCGTCGGCGTAGCCCTGGCCGAGCTGCCCGGCCAGGACCTTGTCCACGCGTACGACCAGGCTGGCGTACCGGATGGCGGCGTCCTCGCTGTCGTAGGCGACGATCGCGGAGGAGCCCTCGGAGTCGTCGGAGGCGAACGCGATGCCCGGCTCGATGTCCACGATCGTGCCCTGGACGAGGGCGGCGGCGGCCTTGAAGGCGGCCGAGTCCGAGGCGCCGGGGGTGACGTCGGCCAGCGAGTCGAACAGGTAGTCGCCGTCGCCCGCGCTCGCGCCGTAGCGGATCTGCGCCCAGAACGACTGCTCGGGGGTGTTGACCACGGCGCCGGCCGCGGTCCCCGTGATGACGGCGGCGACCAGGGTGGCCGCGATGACGAGCTTGTTCCGCATGGTCACCACGCTCCGTTGATGTGCGAGCGGTCGTGGCTGCTGTAGGTGGCGGTGGTGGACGTGCCGGCCTTCATGCATGAGGTGAGGTTCGTGTGGCCCAGCCCGATGCTGTGCCCGATCTCGTGGCAGGCGGTCTTCCTGCGGACGGTCGTGTTCGTCATGTCGGCCAGGTCGAAGCGGAGCTCGGCCCGGTCACAGGTGTATTCGCCGCCGATCTGGGCCAGCACTCTGACGCACTTGGTGGAGCCGGTGAGGTTCTTGCCGGTGCTGGAGCCGTCCCAGTCCTTGCCCCAGTAGTCGACGTAGTAGGCGTCGAACATCACCACGTCGGTGTGGGTGCCGGCGCTGCTGTCGTAGCCTCCGATGCGCAGATCGGTCTGGTAGTCCAGGTTGGCCATGCCGTAGTCGGCGGCGTACAGCATGTTGGTGGTGAGGGTGGAGGCGTTCCAGTAGACGTCGCGGTTGTCCGTCTTGGGGCAGCACCAGGTGGGGTGCCAGGCGTAGAAGCCGAAGGTGTTGGCGGTCGCGGGAATGGCGGTGGTGACCGCGGCCGAGGCGGTCGTGACCACCGCGAAGAGTAAGGCGAGAGCTGACTTGCGCATGGATGATCACTTTGGGATCGACGCGCGGCGGCCGGTGGAAATCTACCCAAACGGGAGACATACGCCAGGCGACGACTCAGCTCCGGTTGAACGGCACGGACAGCACGGCAATGATCGAATCCAGCCCCGGAACCGTGCGAAGGAGACTCATGGACCCCCAGCCAACGCCCGGCACGTTAAAAGCCCCGCCGCGCTCACCGTGGCTGACGATCGTCATCGTCTACCTCGGCGGGGTCGTCGCGGCGATGAGCCTCGGCAAGTTCGCCTCGGTGGGGCCGGTGGTGGCGGCCGAGCTCGGGCTGTCGCTGTCGCGGCTGGGCTGGGTGATCTCGGCGGTGGTCGGCGTGGGCGCCGTCGTCGGCCTGCCCGCCGGTTATCTGGTACGCCGCTTCGGCGCGGAGCGGTCGCTGGTCGCCGGCCTGGTCCTGATCGCGGCGGCCAGCGCGGTGAGCGTGGCCACCGGCGACTTCGCCTGGTTGCTGGCCGTCCGGGGCGTCGAGGGCATCGGATACCTGCTGGTCACCATCTCCTGCCCGGCGCTGATCCTCCGGCTGGCCCGCGAGCGGGATCGCGGCATGGCGCTGTCGTTCTGGGCCACGTTCGTCCCGATGGGGATCGGCGCGAGCACGCTCGCGGGGGGCGCGATGGGCTCCGCTCTGGGCTGGCGCGGCTGGATCGGGCTGCTCGCCGGTCTGACGTTCGTGATGGCGCTGGTGGTCTGGGTCCGGCTGCCGCGCGGGGCCGGGCGGCAGCCGGCGGCCGGGCCGGTCCCCCGCGCCGGGGCGCTGGTGTGGCCGGCGGTGCTCGCCGGGGCCTTCTGCCTGGCCGCGTTGGTGACCATTCCGGTGATCGTCCTGCTGCCCACGCTCCTCATCGAGCAGCACGGCCGATCGGCCACCGCCGCCGGCGCCGTGACCTCGGTGATCTCGTTGCTCAGTGTGTTCGGCGGGCTGGCCGTGGGAGTGCTGCTCCGCCGGGGCACGCCGGTCGGCGTCCTGGGGCTGGTCGGGGTGCTGACCGTACCGGCGGCCTGGCTGATGTACGGCGGCCCGGGTTCGGTGGCGGCCGTGCAGGCCGGCGCGGGGGTCGTCTCGATGGAGAACGGGTTCCTGGGAGCCCTCGTCTTCGCCGCGCTCCCGCTGGTGCTGGCGCGGCTCGACCACGCCGACGTCGGCAACGGCGTGGTCGCCCAGGCGGGCAGCCTCGGCTCGTTGCTCGGTCCGCCGCTGTTCGGCCTGGTGGCCGGCGGGCTGGGCTACCAGGCTCTGGTGCCGGTCATCGCCGTGGGCATCCTGGCCGCCGTCGGTCTGTTGGTGCTGGTCGGCGTACGGGTGGCCCGGCCGCGGCCGAGCGCCGGCTGAGCAGCGAGGCCGGGGGCCGTCCTAATCTGTCCCCGGTTCGAGTGCTTCGGCGGCGGTCTCCAGCGCGGCGAGGTGCTCGTCCACCGAGCGCAGTCCCGCCCGCATGGTGTCGATGGCGACATGCGTGGCTCCGGACTCCCGCCACCGGTGGACTGTCTTGTGCAGTTCGTCCGCGCTGCCGGCCCAGCGGACCCGGCCTTCCATGCCGAGCGCGGCCGGGTCGCGTCCCGCCTGCGCGGCGGCCGCCTCGACCATGGCCTTGGCCTCATCGAGCTGGGGGCCCGGAGACATCTGCGGGAACCACCCGTCGGCCAGCCGTCCGGCACGTCGGTACGCCACGGGCGACTGCGCGCCGAACCAGACGGGGATCGGCCGCTGCACGGGCAGAGGCGCCAGCCCCGCTCCCGTCACCCGGTCGAAGGCGCCCTCGAACGTCACCGAGGACTCGGTCCACAACCGGCGCATCAACGCGACCTGCTCCTCAACGCGCTTGCCCCGGGTGGTGAAGTCCTGGCCGAGGGCTTCGTACTCGACCCGGTTCCAGCCCAGTCCCACGCCCAGCCGGAACCGGCCGGTGGTCAGCAGGTCGACCTCCGCCGCCTGCTTGGCCACCAGGGCCGTCTGCCGCTGGGGCAGGATGATGATGCCCGTGACGAGTTCCAGGGAGGTCAGCGCGGCGAGGTAGCCGAACAGGACCATGGGCTCGTGGAAGGTGGTCCGCACGTCATAGGGACCGTCCCAGCCCTGATGGACCGCCGGGTCGGCGCCGACGACGTGGTCGAAGGCCATCACGTGCCGGAACCCGAGCTCCTCGACCCGCTGCCCGTAGGCGCGTACGGCACCCGCGTCCGCGCCGATCTCGGTCTGAGGAAAGACGACACCGATCCGCATACATGGCTCCCGTCAGGCTCCGGCGACTCCCGGACATCATCGCGTACCCGGCACCGGTCCTCACCGAGCGACCTTGCGCAGCACCACGCCGAGCAAGCGGTCCGTCGTCAGATATCCGGAATGGCGAGAGTCATGTGAGCGGTCCGCGTTGTCCCCCAGCACGACCAGGTGGCCATCGGGCACGCGGGTGCCTGGCGCGGTGCGCAGCGCGGGCACGGTGTCCCTCGGTATCGGGTCACCCGGCAGGGCCGCGACCCTCTTGATGATCAGGTACGGGCCCGTGCTCGTCCCGCTCAAAGGCGCGTCCGGCTCCGAGTGACCCGGTTCGGTGAGCACCACGACCTGCCCGGTGCGCAGTGAACGGGGTGGCGTCCGCCGAAGGACCAGGCGCTCGCCCGGCCGATAGGTCGGCAGCATGCTCTCCCCATGGACGGTCACCACCATGTACCGCCTGCGCAGCCGGACGACGGCGAGCACACCGCCGACGGCCACCAGCACGGCGATCGCGCCGATCATCGCACCGCTCCCGTCGGGTGGACCTCGTCCCGGTATCCGGTGGCCTGCCGGGTGAACAGCCGCGCGTACGTGCCGCCGTCCGCCAGCAGTTCGGCGTGCGTGCCCTCCTCGGTCACGACGCCGTCGGCCAGCACCACGATCCGGTCGGCGTCACGTACCGCGCCGAGCCGATGGGAGATCACCACGCTGGTCCGCCCGGACCGCAGACTGGCGAGCCGGCTGTGCACCTCGTACTCGGCTTCGGGATCGAGGCCGGAGCTGGGCTCGTCGAGGATCATCAGGTCCCGGTCGCGGCGCAGGAACGCCCGCGCGAGCGCCACCCGCTGCCACTGCCCGCCGGACAGCAGCACGCCCTCCTCCTCGCCCTCCTCGTCCAGGGTGAATCCACGGCTCAGCAGCGTGCGATAGCCGTACGGCAGGGCCGCGACGGTGTCGTGGACGCCGGCGTCCTGTGCCGCCCGCTCGACCCGCGACTGGTCCTGGGTGGCGTCCTGGTCGCCCAAGGCGATGTTGTCGGCCGCGGTCATCTCGTACGTCACGAAGTCCTGGAAGACCGCGCCGATCCGGGCGCGCAGCGTCTCCGGCGCCACGTCGCGGAGGTCCACGCCGTCCCACAGGATCGCGCCGCGGGTCGGGTCGTAGAACCGGCACAACAACTTCACCAGCGTGCTCTTGCCGCCGCCGTTGCGGCCGACGAGCGCGACCGTACGGCCGTGCGGGATGAACAGGTCCACGCCGCGCAGCACCCAGGGATGATCCTCGCCGTACCTGAACCAGACGTCGCGCAGCTCGATGCCGCGGCGCAGGGGTGCGAGCGACGCCGGGTCGCGTGGCGCCGGCAGGTCGGGGCCCGCGGTCACGATCGTGACGTGATGGTGGAACGTCAGCAGTTGTTCGTAGGCCATCACACCGGCCGACACCATGACGTTCAGCGCCGCCTGCACCCCGGCGACGGCCGCCACGAACATCGACACGTCGCCCACGCTGAGCTGCCCGCGGCCCGCCGCGATGATCGTCCAGACCAGCCCCACCCCGGCCACGATCGCCGACGTGGCCGACAGGCTCGCCTGTACGAAGAACTCCCGCCGGTCCATCCGGCGGCGCGCGGCGTTGGCGGTGCGCAGCTCGGCCAGCATGCGCAGGCGCAGGAAGGCACCGAGGTCGAAGAGGCGGATCTCCTTGGCGGCGTCCGCGGTCGACATCAGCTGGGCGTAGAACATCTCCCGGCGCTCGGCCGGCCCGATCCGCCACAGCATCGCGACCCGCTGCCGGGACAGCCGCAGCTCGATGAGCAGCGCCGGGAGGGCCGACAGCAGGACCAGGACGGTGAACGCGGGACTGATCAGCGCCAGCGAGCCGACGAACCCGGCGACGGTCATCGCGCTGCGCGCGGCGGAGGCCGCGGTGTCCACCAGCCTGCCCGGGTTGGTCGCGCTCTGCTGAGCCAGGCGCAGCCGGTCGAGGAAGGCGGGGCTCTCGAACGGGGCCAGTCCCGTGAAGCGGGTCACCGCCGCGAACAGTTCGTCCTTGGAGCGCAGCGCGGTCCGGCGGTCCACCTCGGCACGCAGGTACTGCGCGGCGTGCGTGGCCGCCACCGCGGCCGTCGTCACGGCGGCGAGCGTCACCGCCAGGCCGAGCAGGATGGTGGTCCGGCCTTGCGCCAGGCCGTCCAGCACCGCCTTCGTCAGCCAGGCCAGGGCGATCGGGGCGGCGGCGCCCACGAGTGTGACCGCCAGGTAGCCGAGCACGTGGACCGGCGCCGAGCGCCACACCATCCCGGCGGCGCGTAGCGCGCATCCCGCCAGGACCCGGGGCGTCGGTGTCGCCTCCGGCCCGCGGCTGGTCACGCCGGCGACCCGGCCGGCAGCCGAGAGACCCGGGACGCCGTCGCGAGCAGCTTGCCGCCCGCGGCCACCTGGAAGAAGCTCGGGAACGACTGGACCTGGAACGCGCCCGCGACCTGCGAGAACACGTCCCCGGTGATCACCTGCGCGACGGGTGACAACGTCGTGACGAGCTGCTCGGGATCACCCGACCCGCCGTCGACCACGGCCAGCACCCGTGACCGGTCCTGGCCCGCCGCCCAGGAGGCCAGCTCGGGAAGCTGCTCGTGGCAGCTGTTGCAGTCGGGCGACAGGAACGTGACGACCGTCCCCTCAGCGAGGAGGTCCCGCGTCACACGGGTTCCGTCCATGGTCGTCGCGTCGAAATCGCCGACGACCGCACCGACGGCCAGGCCTCCGCCCCCGCCCGCTCCGGCCAGGTCGCCCGTGCCGACGACCTCGTACAGCGCGTCGATCAGCTTCGTCTGCTCCCGCAGCCGCCGGACCACGCCGAGGGTCAGCAGCAGGTCCACCAGGCAAAGGGCGCCGACAAGGGCCACGATGGCGATCAGATAAGGCACAGGACATCTCCGTGTCGAAAGCTCATGAGGGTGTGCCCGGCCGCGGCCGACCACCGCCGGGCACCAGGAAAAAACGGTTACGAGCAGGCGATGGAACTCTTGCAACCGCCGCACGACACGTGGCCGTTCGGGTAGTAGCAGCAGTACTTCGCGGTGAACGCCGGGAACTTGCAGCACTCATAGCCGCAGTCGGTAGCCCGGGCAACGGTGTGCGGGGCGATCAGCTCGAGGAGCCGATCGGCCATTCTGGTCACGACGCGCATGGAACCTCCCAATCAGCGATCCCGGCGGGCACGATCCCGCCCGGAGCGGCCGGGGCCGGCCGACCTGCCGCCGTCCCGATGCCGCACGTCGCAGCCTGCACCGGGCGGCTGGGCGATTTCTCAATGATTTCTAAACGGCCTACGTCCGCTGGTCGGAGGCCGCGATGCGGTCGCGCACCTTGGCGGCCTGGGTGTCGCCGAGGGCCTCGTAGCACTCCGCCGCCCGCTTCCAGGCGTCGAGCGCGGCCGCGGTGTCACCCGCCCGCAGGTGCGTCTCGCCCAGCCGGACCAGCGTCTCGGCGGCCGGGTGCAGGTCGTCGCAGCCGCGCAACAACTCCGCCGCCCGCTCGTACGCCGTCACCGCCTGCGCGAGGTCGCCCTTGGCCTCCAGCACGGTGGCGATGCTGTCCCAGGCGTGCCCCTCGCCCTGGGCGTACCCGAACTCGGCCAGGATGCGCTGCGCCCGGCGGCAGTCGGCCAGCGCCTGGTCGTACTCGCCGACCTGGGCTCGCACCCAGCCCGCGTTGTTCAACGCCCGCGCCTCGCCTATGACGTCGCCGGCCTGCCGGAACAGCTCCTGCGCCCGCAGCGCGTGCTCCAGCACTTCGCCGGGCCGCACCCGGTTCAGCGAGACGGTCAGGCCCAGGTGGATGTGCGCCTCCAGGACCGGCTCGTCCAGGTCCCGATACAGCTCGAGCGCCTGATGGAAGTGTTCGAGCGCCTCCTGGTCGCGGCCGAGCCGGGTATGGGCGCGGGCGATGCTGTTGTGGACGCGGGCCTGGGCCGGCCGGTCGCCGAGCCGCCTGGTCGCCTCCAACGCCACCCCCTGAACGCGCAGGACCTGCTCCCATGGACCGCGGCGCTGCATGAACTCGGCGAACGCCCACGCCAGCTGCCACGCGTGCCGGTCCAGCCCGGCCGAGGTCGCCTCCGCCAGCAACCCCGGCAGCGCCACCGACTCGTCGGCGTACCAGCGCAGGGCCTCCGCCTGCCCGGCGAAGGGCTCCAGCACGGCGCCGCGCGCCCGCGCTTCCAGCTTCGGCTTCTCGCGGTACGGGTAACAGATCTCGCTCGCGGCGCACGCCGAATACAGGTAGTAGTCCAGCAGCCGCCGCGTGGCCGCGCGCCGTACCGTCCGGCTGTCGGCGGCCCGCTCCTGCTCCAGCGCGTACACGCGGAGCAGGTCGTGCAGCCGCAGACGGCCGGGTGAGCGGAGGCCGACCAGGTTGGCGCGGTCGAGCTGCGCGGCCAGCTCCCGGGTGCGGTCCACCGGCAGAGCGGCCAGGCTCGCCGCCGCCGCGAGCGGCAGGTGCGGCCCGGGGTGCCGCCCGAGGCGCCGGAACAGCCGGATCGCGGGCTCGGGCAGGTCCCGATACGAGCGCCCGAACACTCTGCGCAGGTCGACCGCCGGGTCGCTGTGGGCGAACGGTTCCAGATCCGCGCCGGCCCGCGCGAGGTCGGCGGCGACCTCCGCCAGCGGCAGATCGGTGCGCCGCGCCAGCTGCGCCGCGACGATCGCCAAGGCCAGCGGCAGCCGGCCGCACCGGCTGATGATCAGCGCGGCGGCCTCGGGCTCCGCGGCCAGCCGCGGCTCGCCCAGCCGCGCCGCCAGGAGGCGGTAGGCGTCATCATCCGGCAGGACGTCCAGGGACACCAGGGAGGCGCCCGCGGTGACCGCGAGGCCGGACAGCTCCGAGCGGCTGGTGATCAACGTCAGGCACCCCGGCGCGGTGGCCAGCAGCGGGCGTACCTGTTCGGCGCCGCGGGCGTCGTCGAGCACGACGAGGACCCGCCGGGAGGCCAGCATGCTGCGGTAGAGCCCGATCCGGGCCTCGGCGCCCGAGGGCACCTGGGATTCCGGGACCGCGAGCGCGCTGAGGAACCGGGGCAGGATCATGGCCGCGTCGGCCGGGTCGACCGTGCTGAGATCGGCGTACAGCTGCCCGTCCGGGAAGCGGTCGCGATTCAGGTGCGCCCAGCGCAGCGCGAGTGACGACTTGCCCACGCCGGGCGGTCCCGAGATCGCGCAGACCGCCGCGGTCTCCGGCCGTTCGCCGGTCGCGATCGCGGCCAGTCGTTCCAGCTCCGGCGCCCGTCCGACGAAGCCCCTCAGGTCGACCGGTAGCTGGGCCGGGACCACGTGTCCTGTCTCGGCCGCGTCGCCGGAGCGCAGCAGCGTCCGGTGAACGCGCCGCAGTTCCGTACCCGGCTCGACGCCCAGCTCGTCGGCGAGTGTCCGGCGTACCTGCGCGAAGTGCGTCAGCGCGTCGGCGGTCCGCCCCCACGCGTGCAGCGCCTCGATGAGCGCGGCCGCCAGGAGCTCGTCCAGCGGGTACTCGTCGGCCAGCGGTGTCAGTGCCGCCACCGCGGCCGCGGCGTCGCGGCCGGTCATCGTCCGCGCCCACCGCAGCACGGTCTCCTTGCGTTCGTCGCGCAGACGGTGGCGGGCGCGCTCGGCCCATTCGCCGGGCAGCCCCGTCAGCGGGTCGCCGCGCCACAACGCGAGAGCGTCGCCGAGCAGCGGCGCCGGATCCGGCTCGGCCATCGCCTGGTAGGCGAGGCTCCGGAACCGCGACACGTCCACCGCGGACTCGTCCACGTCGAGCAGATAGCCGCCGAGCCGGCGGACGACGGCGCCGTCACCCGCCAGGACATCGCGGCGGATGCGGGTGATGATCGTGTACAGGGTGTGCCGCGCGCCGGGCGGAACCTGCTCGCCCCAGACCCGGGCGAGGAGCGTCTCGACGGACACCACCCGGCGAACGTCCCACGCCAGCGCGGCGAATGCGAGTGCGACCTGCGGCGGCCGTACGGGGTGGGTCTGGCCCGAACGTTCCACCTCGATGGTGCCGAGCAGCCGAATCAGCACGACGGTTACTCCCCTGCTTGCAGATCTTCGAGAGTAACGAACCGTTATGGCATGAATACGCCGTATGCGACAAACAGCCCTCTTGCCGCATTCGCTGCACCGTGGCTAGGTTGTGATCATGCAGTACGTCGAGGTGGCGAGCAGACTGCTGCTGCTCACGATGTTCGCGCTCGCCCTGGTGAGCAAGATTTCGAGCCGCAGGGCCTGGGCCGAATTCGTCGAGTCGACCAGAGCGATGGCGGTGGTCGGGGACGCGCAGGTCGCGGCGGTGGCGGTGGCCACGGCGGCGGCCGAGGGCGCGGTCATCGTGCTGGCCGCCGTTCCCCTCCGCTGGGCCGGATCGGTGGCGTTCGTCATCGCCGCCGGGCTGCTCGGGTCGCTCACGGTCGCCGTCGCCCTGGTCGTCCGGCGGGGGAAGTCCGTCACCTGCCGCTGCTTCGGCGCCTCCCAGACGCCCTTGGGCGTATCGCACGTGGTCCGCAACGCTCTTCTCGTCGTGATCGCCCTGCTCGGGCTGGCCGGATCGTTGGTGACCGGCCCCTTCGACCTGTTCCTCACCGTGATCGTCGGTGTCTTCGGCGCCGTTCTGGGGTTGCTCGTCGCCCGATGGGACGATCTCGTCTCGTTGCTGGTAGCACCCTGAGGTAAGCCCTGGTCATAGGGCTGGTCGAGCACTCGTCTCCCGGTGTTGAGCCCTCTCTGGTTCACCTCTGTCCGGTGCTTATAAACGGAGCGGCATTGATCTTCGTCGTGACGCCCCGGGGGACACCGTGATGACCCATGTAGGACGAATAGCCGCCGGCATGGGCCTGCTCGCCGCCCTGTGCGTGCCGGGGCAGGCCGTCGCCGTTCCTGACGCGCCGCCGGTGCTGGACCTGGTGCTGGACGGCGACTCGCTGTCTCTCCGGGACTCCTTCGCGATCCTCGAAGGCCGTCCCGTCGTCGCGCGGCTCGCGGCGGATGTGTGGGCGACCATGAACGAGACGCGGGCCGGAGCGCTGGCGGCCTTGGCCGACCAGCGGGTGTACGGGTGGAACCAGGCGCTCGGGCCGCTGAAGGACCGTCCGCTGACGCCCGAGCAGGCGGAGCAGTTCCAGCGCAATGTCCTGCGCTCCCACGCCGCGGGCGTCGGTGAGCCGCTGCCCGACAACGTGGTCAGGCTGGCCCTGATCCTCAAGGCGAACCAGATGGCCAGAGGTACGGTCGGCGTACGCCCCGAGGTGCCCCAGCGGCTGCTGGCCATGGTCAACGCCGGGGTCCTACCGCGGATGCCGCAGATCGGCTCGCTGGGCACCGGCGACCTGCAGCCGCAGGCGGCGGCCGGACTGGCGGCGATCGGCGAGGACGCGCCGGTGCGCTACCAGGGTGAGGAGGGGCCAGCCTCCGAGCTGCTCCCGAAGGCCGGGCTGACGGCCGGCTTCACCTTGCAGGCCGGGGAAGCGCTGCCGATCATCAGCGGCAGCACCGTCCTGGCCGCCACGCTGATGGACGCCGTACACCGGGCCACCGTACTCGCCGACCAGGCAGAGGGCGCTTTCGCCCTGTTCATGGAGGCGACCAGGGCCGAGCAGGGGTCGCTGGACGCGCGTACCCACCAAGAACGCCGCATCCCCGAGCAGAACGCCATCGCCGCGCGGCTGCGCGCGATGGTGGCGGGCTCGGGCTGGATGACGGAGGAGGGCCGCAAGCGCCTCGATCCGGCGAACTACCACCCGCGGGTCCAGGACGCGGTGTCGGTACGGGCGGCGCCGCACATCATGGCCGGGCTGCGGCACGTGCTCGCCGACACACGCCGGACCCTGGTACGGGAGGCCAACGCCTCGACCTCCAACCCGCTGATCTTCAAGCGCGACCAGGGGCCGGGGTACGAGTTCGTGATGGGCGGCAACTGGGACGGCTCCGTCATGGGGCATCTCGCCGACACCGTGAACGCGGAGATCACCGACCTCGGAGTGCTGTCGCAGGAGCTGTCGGGGCGGCTGCTGTCCCCCAGATGGAGCTACGACCTGCCGGCCAACCTCGCCGGTGGGACGGTCGGCCTGAACTCCGGAATGGTGCAGGTGCAGACGGTGGCCGCCGCGCTGATCCCGGAGATGCAGGCCAGGGCCACACCCGCGGGCACCCTGTCCCGGCCGGTCAAGGACGGGCAGGAGGACCACAACACGATGGCGATGGCCTCGGTCCGGCACCTGCACGAGAACCTCGACCGGCTGGAGATCGTGCTGGCGGTCCAGTACCTGATGTCCGCTCAGGGAATCGACCTCATCGCGCAGAAGATGGCGGGCCTGCCGCTCGGCGCCGTCACGCGGACCCTGCAGGCGGAGCTCAGGGAGTACATCACGCCCCTGGACGAGGACCGCTACCTCACCCCTGACCTGGAGCGGGCCATCTGGCTGGTGCACAACCGGCACCTGGTGCCGTCCGTCGCGGGGTGACGCGGGTGGCTATGGGGTCGCGGGCGTCAGCGGTGGAGCCGCGTTCCGTGCCCGCTCCAGTGCCTGGTCGGGCCACCACTGGCCGGCGGCCGGGGTGACGATGCCGTACGCGGGGTCCGCCGGTCCCGGGGTGCCGCGGGTGCATTGGCCGTTGGAGAACCCGGGGCTGTTGAGCCACAGCAACGCGTCGGCCAGCGGGCGCCCGGTGCCGGCGGTCGGCCGGGCCCCGGTGCCCCTGCCCGGAGGGTTGCACCATTCGTCCGGCGCCGGGAACCGGCCGGCCGGCGGCTGCCACTCGCCCGTACCGTTCCGGCTGGTGTCGACGATGAAGTGCGGCAGGCCGGGCGCGTCGTCCGGTACGGCGGCGAGTGCCGCGTCGGCGCACGAGGCCGTACGCGACACCGTCCTCAGGTGGACGCACCTGGACAGCTTCGCGGCGTAGGCAAGCGAGCGATCGGTCGGGCGGTAGCCGACGATGTTGACGTAGAAGCCGTCGGCGCGGGCCGCGCCCGCGTTGACCAGCCGGTCGGCGATCTGCGTGAACCCGGGCCACCCCGCCAGCCCGCCGTCGAGGTAGACGGCGGTGTCGGCCAGGCCGGTGAGGGTCTCCACGGCGTAGGACAGATCGCCGTACCGCTGGACGGCGGCGGCCTCCCCGCCCCGCGGGCATTCCGGGCCGCCGGGTATCCGCGCCAGGCCGCTGGGCTCCAGTGCGACGACCGCGGGGCGGTTCCCGATGCCCTCGGCCACGGCGTCGATCCATGCCCGGTAGGACTCGGTGTCGGGGGCGCCGCCGTTCCAGCAGTCACGTCCCGGGATGTTGTTGGTGACGAACACCGGGACGGTCCGCTGCCGGTCCGCCTGGGTGACGGTCTCGCGCACCGTACGGGTGACGTCGGCGGGCGAGCCGCCGGCGAGCCAGATGGCTTGGGGGACCTCCGACATGGCGCGCATGAGGGCGGCGTCGGCCGTCCTGCCCTGGGCCGACCAGGTCTTGGCCTGCCGGGCCGCTTCGGTGTCGGGCTGCGTGTAGAACCGTACGCCGTCGGCGCGCAGCGGGTTCTCGCCGGGAAGCTTCCGCCACCGCGTCCCGGCGTCCTCCGCGACGGCGGAGGTCCCGGAGGTCCGCATGGGCTGGCCCGCGCGGTCGGCGGTCGCCTGGATGGTGACGACGGTGCCCGCCGTCACGAGGGCGAGCGCCGCGCCGGCCCACACCCATCGCCTGGACGTGGCCGGACGTCGTCGGCGACCTTTACCCGACGCGGCGCCGCGACCCGCCTCGGGGGTGGTCGGCTGGCCCTTGGAATCGGCGCGAGGGATCTTGATCTGGGGTGCTTCGGACGGAGCACGCGGGGGCTCGGTCCCGCGCGCCACGGGCGGAGGGCTTCCGGCGCGGGTCGGCACAAAGGCGGACGGAGTGTTTCCGGCCCGGGGTGGCACCAAGGCGGGTGAAAGGCGTTCCGTTGCGCCGCCGGCGAGGGCGTCCACGATTTCCGCGGTCGTCGGGCGGGCCGTCGGGTCCTTGTTCAGCGCACGTCGCACCAGGTCGCCGAGGACGCCGTCCAGCCGGGGGATGACGGGGTCGTCGTGGATCACCCGGTAGAGGACCCCGTGGCCCGCCCCGGTGCCGAAGGGCGGCTGGCCGCAGGCCGCGAAGACCATGACACCGCCCCACGAGAAGACATCCGAGGCCGGGGTCGCCGAGCCGCGGGCCTGTTCCGGAGACATGTACGCCGGCGTGCCCATCGCGGTGACGGAGAGCGTGGTGGAGTCGGCCGAGAAGGCGAGACCGAAGTCGATGACCTTCGGACCCACCGGGGACAGCAGCACGTTCGACGGCTTGAGGTCCCGGTGGACGACGCCCGACGCGTGGATCGCCCCCAGCGCGACCGCCGTGCTCATGGCGAGCCCCTCGAGCTCCGAGCCCGACATCGGGCCCCGCTCCATGACCGCGCGGTACAGCGTCGGCCCCGGCACGTACTCGGTCACGACGTACGCCGTCTCGCCGTCCACATCGGCCTCGAGCACGGGAGCCGTGGAGAAGCGGGCGACCCGCCGCGCGGTCGCGACCTCGCGGCGGAACCGCCGGCGGAACTCCGGGTCACCGGCGAGGTGCCGGTGGATGACCTTGATCGCCACCAGTCTCCGCCCACGGCCCTCCGCGAGGTAGACGATGCCCATCCCACCCTCGCCGAGCCGGCGGATGATGCGATGGCCGCCGACCCACCGGGGGTCGTCGCCGGTCCGCCTGTCCACCGCGTCGCCGTGCTTGGTGCCGTGTGCCATCGCCCGCCCAACTGGAAGGACGCCGGGGTCCCTCCTGAGACCTGAACGCAACAGGACTTCGGCAAGAGATACGGCTCCGGCGGCACCCGGGTTCAGGTGCCGCCGGCGAGCCGGGCGTGCTTACTCCACCTCGATCGGCAGCTCGTAGATCTCCGAGGTGGGGTGCCCGGCCTTCTCGTGCACCCGCTGCACCGCTTCCTTCGACGGCCCGGACGACAGGCAGAACACCTTGCCGGACTCGGGGTCGAGCCAGGCGCGCTCGAAGTGCACGCCCTCCTCGCCCTCGACGGCGAGGTCGCGCTCGTGCGCCTCGCGCAGCTGCTCCTCGGTGACGCCGACGAACCCGCTGTGCACATCCATGAACTTCGCCATCGTGAACTCTCCCTCGGTCTCCCCTTCTCTGCTAGGAGGGCGTTCCATCCCGTTCCATCGCCGTCCGGTCCGAAGCGCGCAGGACACAGCGGACGAGGTGCTTCTCGCCGTAGACAGGGATGTCGCCGGCGCACGCGTCGGTGGCGTACGGGCAACGGTTGCGGAACAGGCACCCGCCGGCGAGGGGCGGGCCGTTCCTGCGCTCCTGCCGGGGTGGCCGCTCGCCCTCGTGCGCCGCCCAGGGGTCGGGGGCGGCCTCGGCCAGCAGCCGGGTGTACGGGTGCCCCGGCGTGAGGATGACGTCGTCGGCCGGGCCGCGTTCGACGATCTGCCCCCGGTACATGACCATGATGTCGCGGGCGAAGTGCCGCGCGGTGGCCAGATCGTGCGTGACATAGAGGACGGCCAGGTCCTCCTCGCTCTTGAGCCGGTCGATCAGGTTGAGGATCTCCAGCCTGATCGACACGTCCAGCATCGAGACCGGCTCGTCGGCCAGCAGCACCTTGGGGCGCGGGGCCAGCGCCCGGGCGATCGCCACCCGCTGCCGCTGGCCGCCGGACAGTTCGTGCGGATATCTGCCGGCGAAAGCGGCGGGCAGGTTGACCCGCTCCAGCAGCTCCTCGGCCGTGCCCGGCGTCTTGTGGATCTCCAGGGGGCGGCGCAGGTGGTAGCCGATCGTGTGGGCCGGATTGAGCGACGCGAACGGGTCCTGGAAGACCATTTGCACATCTTTGCGGTAGTTCGAGGTCTCCAGCAGGATCTCGCCGGAGGTGGGCGTGACGAGCCTGGCCAGCATGCGGGCGATCGTGGACTTGCCGCTGCCGCTCTCCCCCACCAGCGCGGTGGTCTCGCCGGAGCGCAGCTCGAAGGAGACGTCGTCGACCGCCCTGAGGCGCTCCTTCCTGTTCAGCTTGAAGGTCTTGCTCAGGTGGCTGACCGTCATCGACGTCATGAGGTCACCTTGTGCTCGGCGTGCTCGAAGCGGCGCTCCAGCAGACGCCGGTCGGGGCGGGCGGGGTGCAGCCTGCGGTCGTACTGCAGGCAGGCCACGAAGGAGTCCTGGATCGAGTCGAGCTCGGGTTCGTACGTGTGACAGCCCTCGAACGCGTACGGGCAGCGGGGCGCGAACGAGCAGCCCGTCACCTCCTTCGACAGGTCGGGCGGGCTGCCGGGGATGCCGTGCAGCGCCTGGCGTTCGCCGCGCAGGCTGGGGAAGGAATTGAGCAGGCCCACGGTGTAAGGGTGGCGGGGCTGGAGGAGGGTGTCCTTGCTGGTGCCGTACTCGACGATGCGGCCGCCGTACATGATCGCGAGCTGGTCGCTGATCTCCAGCAGCAGCGACAGGTCATGGGTGATGAAGACGACGGCGAAGCCGAACATCTCCCGCAGCCGGTCGATCTCCTCCAGGATGTCGCGCTGCACCACCACGTCCAGTGCCGTGGTGGGCTCGTCCAGGACGACCACGTCGGGGTTGAGCGCCATCGCCATCGCGATCAGCACCCGCTGGCGCATGCCCCCCGACAGCTTGTGCGGGTAGGAGCCGATGCGGCCCGGGTCGATGCCGACCAGGTTCAGCAGTTCGCGGGAGCGCTCCTCCCGCTCGCGCCTGGACATCGACGGCTCGTGGGTGGTGAACACGTCGTGGAGCTGGCGCCGGACACTGAGCACGGGATTGAGGGCGTTCATGGCGCTCTGGAACACCATGGCCACCCGCCGCCAGCGGAAGCGCCGCAGCTCCTCCCCCTCCAGGGCGAGCACGTCGATCGGGTCGCCGTCCTGGGGGTGGAAGAGCACCTCGCCGGCGGTGGTCCTGCCGGGTGGCTGCAGCAGCCGGTTGATCGCGTACGCCAGCGTCGACTTGCCGCAGCCGCTCTCGCCCGCGATGCCGAGAACCTGGCCCCGGCCCAGCTCGAAGCTGACGTCGCGGACCGCGCGGGTCTGCCCGTAGGCCACGCTCAGATTGCGTACGGACAGAACGGTGTCGTTCATGCGGCCGCCTTTCGCAGTCGCGGGTTCATCAGTTCGTCGATGCTGAAGTTGATCAGGGAGAGCCCGGTGCCGAGCACGGCGATGCACAGCCCCGGCGGAACGAACCACCACCAGGCGCCCAGCGAGAGCGCGGAGCCGTTCTGGGCGAAATACAGCATCCCTCCCCAGGAGGTGACGGAGCCGCCACCCAGGCCGAGCGCGGACAGTCCCGACTCGGTGAGGATGGCCCCGATCACCGCCCAGACGAACCCGGAGGCGATGACGGGGGTGAGGTTCGGCAGGATATGAAAAATCATGATCCGCCAGCCCGGCTCGCCGCTCACCCGGGCCGCGTCCACGTAATCGCGGTTGCGCAGTGACAGGACCTGCGAGCGGATGACCCGCGACGGGCCCGCCCAGCTGATCACGGAGATGATCAGGGCGTAGGTGACCGGGCCGCTGTCCTCGACGTAGTCGGCGACCACGATCAGCAGCGGCAGCGTGGGGATGACCAGCGTGACGTTGCTGAGCAGGGAGAACGCCTCGTCCAGCCAGCCGCCGACATACCCGCCGACGACGCCGACGACCAGCGAGGCCGCCGTGGCCAGCACCCCGGCGACCAGGCCGATCAGCATCGACCCGCGCGTGGCGTGCAGCAGCTGGGCCAACACGCTCTGCCCGGTGTCGGTCGAGCCGAGCCAGAGCTGCGCCGACGGTGGATCGAGCCGTCCGGCCACCAGGGCCTCGGGGTCGCCGGCCAGCATGGGACCGATGACGGCGAGCAGGGCGAAGAAGCCGACGATCGCCAGGCCGGTGACCAGCTTGCCCGATCTCGGCAGGCCGAGCAGCCGGTCCCGGGGAGCGGCCAGGCTTACCACAGCGGTCATGGCCTCAGCCCGCCTTCCGCACTCGGGGGTCGATCAGCCCGTACAGCAGATCGACCAGGAGGTTGGCGGCCAGCACGGCCACCGAGATCATGAGGAAGAGGCCCTGCATGAGCGGGTAGTCGGCGCTGCCGACGGCCTGCAGCAGCGCGAAGCCCACGCCGGGGTAGGAGAAGACCACCTCGGTGGCGACCTGGCCGCCGACGAAGAAGCCCAGCGTGATCGCGAACCCGGTCACGCTGGGCAGCACGGCGTTGCGGGCCGCGTACGCGATCATCACCCGGCGCGGGCGCAGCCCCTTGGCCCGCGCCATGACCACGTAGTCCTCGGCCATGGTCGAGACCATCATGTTGCGCATGCCCAGCAGCCACCCCGCGATGCCGGAGATCACCAGCGTGAGCGCGGGCAGCACGCCGTGGTAGAGCACGCTGCCGATGAAGTCGCCGGTGAGGCCCATGCGTACATGGGCGTAGTCGTAGGCGCCGTTGAGCGGGAACCAGCCGAGCCCTCCGCCCAGGAGGAAGAGCAGGAGCAGCGCCAGCCAGAAGTACGGGATCGCGGCCAGGAACGTCGTGGACGGGATGAGGCTGTCCAGCCAGCTCCCCCGCCGCCACCCGGCCACCATGCCCAGCCCGACGCCCAGCCCCATCGTGATCAGCAGCGAGATCGAGACCAGCCCGAGCGTCCAGGGGATCGCCTGCCCGATCACCGTGGTCACCGGGGCCGGGTAGTAGGTGACGGAGGTGCCCAGGTCGCCGGTGGCCAGGTGGCGCAGGTAGGCGAGGTACTGGATCCACAGCGGGTCGTCGCTGACCCCGAACATGATCTCCAGGGTCCTGCGGAACTCCGGTGGCGGCGGTTGCCTGGTCTGGAAGCGCGACAGGATGATGTCGACCGGGTTGCCCCTGATGAGGCGCGGGATGAGGAAGTTGATCGTCAGTGCCGCCCACAGCGCCACCGCGTAGAACCCGAGCTTGCGCCAGAGATATGCCATGGGACTACTGCGCCGGCTGGAGGTTCTTGGCCACGATGCCGTTGTCGGGATGGGAGAACGGCAGGCCGAGCGCGTACGGGTTCTGCTCGCTGGGCCAGCCGGTGACGTTGGTCGTCCTGAACTCCGCCAGGGAGCTGGACTGCTGCAGCGGGATGTAGGGCAGGTCGGCCACGACCGCGTCCTGGACGGTGTAGAGGGCCTGCTTGATCGTGTCCGCCTGCTCCGGCGGGGTGTTGGCGACGAGCTCCAGCGCGTCGTCCACGGCCGGGTTCTTGTAGCGGGCCATGTTCTGGTTGGCCGGGGGCACGCTCTTGCTGTTGAGGATGTTGTTGTACATCAGGAACGGGTGCGGGCCGCCCCAGGCGTTCCACAGCATCGCCTCGAAGTCGCCCTTCTGCTGGATGTCGACGAAGGCGTTGAAGGAGACCTCCTTCGCCTTGAACTCGATGCCGACCTCCTTGAGCTGCTGCTTCATGACCTGGGCGGCCGAGACGTAGTCGGTCCAGCCGGTCACCAGATGGCAGGTGATGGACAGGCGCTTGCCGTCCTTGGCGTAGTAGCCGTCGCCGCCCTTGGTGTAGCCGGCCGCTTCGAGGATCTGGCGGGCCTTGTCCGGGTTGTACTCGAGCTTCAGCGAGGCGTACTTCGGCGAGACGTAGTCCTGGAAGAGCGGCAGTACCAGGCCCACCGGGCTGACCGGCTTGCCGAGCCCGGCGAACGCCAGGTCGATGATCTTGTCACGGTCGAGCGCGACGTTGACGGCCTGGCGCACGGCCAGGTCGTTCAGCGGCGCCTTGGTCAGGTTCGGGATGAGGTTGGTGATGTAGAGGTGGGCCTCGTTCTTGTACTGGTTGTGCTGCGGGTCCTTGGCCACGAACTGCTTGTCCGGGTCGGGCATGAACATCCCGGCCCAGTCGAGCTGCCCGGCGACCAGCGCCTGCATGGCGGCGTCGTTGTTGTTGTACGTCCAGAACCGCAGTCCGGCGATCTTGGGCTTGCCGGTGTCCCAGTGCAGGGGGTTCTTGACCAAGGTGTAGCTCTGCGGCGTGAACTCGCCCACCATGAACGGCCCGGTGCCGACCGGCTTGGGGTTGGTCTCCTTGCTCGGCTTGTCGATCTTCTCCCAGATGTGCTTGGGCACCATGTAGGTCTGGTTGCCCGCGACGTCCGGGAGCTTGGTGTACATCCGCTCGGTGAAGGTGATCTTCACCTGGGTGGGGCTGAGGACCTGGGCGTCCTTGATGTTGCTGCCGGCCGCGTTCAGGTCCTTCTTGTCCCGCCGGTAGAGGTAGTTGAACGCCACGTCCTCGGCGGTGAACGGCTTGCCGTCGCTCCACTTCACGCCCTCGCGGAGGGTGAAGGTGAGCGACTTGCCGTCGTCGCCGAACTCGTACTTGGTGGCCAGCAGCGGCTGGACGTCGCCGGCCTTGGACTGGTTGAAGAACATCAGCGGCTCGTAGATCATCCCCCACGTGCCCGTGAGGTTGGGGACGCCCTGGACCAGCGGGTTGAAGTTCTCGGTGAACTGGCCGGTCGCGGTGGAGACGTTCACCATCGTGTCCTTGGCGGCGCCGCCTGGGGTAGATGCGGAGGTGGGCGCGGTGCTGCCGGCGGTCAGCGGCACCCCGCCGCCCGAGCATGCGGTGAGTACGGCAAGCGCGGCGCCTGCCATGATCGGCTTGAGTCTCATCTACATCTCCATGTGGGGGGTACGGGCATTCACCCAGGTGATCGGCACACTCATTCCGATGTCGCGATTCAGCCGGAACCGATGGCTTTCGCCGGGCAGCAGCGTGATGAGCTGGTCGTCCACCTCGGCGTCGGGATGGACCCGGTCGGGGAAGATCGCCAGGTCCCGGACCAGCGTGTGAGCGTCAACGGTGACGTCACGCCCCTCGACCGTCACCGTGCACCGCCCCTCGGGCAGGTCGAGGTCCTTGTCCGGCAGGAAGAACCACAGCGCCCGGCGCTCCCCCGCGCTCACCGCGACCAGCTCTCTGGCGGGGTCGGCCGGCTCGCCCACGCCGAGGGGCACGGTGACCGCGCCGCGCGGCGCCACCTCGATGTCGAAGCTCTCGGCCTGGAGCTCCGTGCCGTCCACGCCGAGCCGCGCGGCCACCGCCGTGCTCACCCACGGCTCGTCGGTGTCGTTGACGGCCACCAGGGCCGGCCCGCCGTCGCGCGGCTGCACGGTCAGCAGCCGGTCGGCGTACGCCCGGCGCAGCGCGTGGAACAGCGGCTTCCTGCGCCCGTCGCCGTCGATCGCGGACCACGACGTGACCGGCCAGCAGTCGTTGAGCTGCCACACGATGGTGCCCGCGCAGTGCGGCCACAAGGACCTGAAGTGCTCCACGCCGAGCTGGATCGCCCTGGCCTGGTTGACCTGCGTCAGGTAGTGCCACTCGGCGAAGCTCGTGGGCGGCGGGAAGTGCGGCTTGAGCCCGGCGGCCAGCTTGAGCTCGCCGTCGATCGCCTTCTGGTGGTGCCGCATACCGGGCGAGTCGGGCGCGAGCGGCTCGTCACTGATGGCCCGCTTGATGGTCGCGTACGTGGCGGGTCCCTGGAAGCCGAACTCCGAGACGAACCGGGGCCGGTATTCGCGGTAGGCCGTGTAGTCGCGTTCGTTCCAGACGTCCCAGATGTGGATGTTGTGGTGGTCAGGGTCGTTGGGATGCAGGTCCATCGACCCCGAGTACGGGCTGCCCGGCCAG
This sequence comes from Nonomuraea guangzhouensis, assembly GCF_019396345.1. Taxonomy (GTDB): domain Bacteria; phylum Actinomycetota; class Actinomycetes; order Streptosporangiales; family Streptosporangiaceae; genus Nonomuraea; species Nonomuraea guangzhouensis. Next base: position 220,964 of record NZ_JAHKRM010000017.1, read on the forward strand.
TACGGCCTGCCCGGGTCGAGCTCGGCCACGATGCCGGGCAGCAGGTCGAGGTAGTAGCCCGCGCCCCAGCTCCGCCCGGCCAGCTTCTCCCGCCAGCCCCAGTCGAACAGGCCCCAGATGTTCTCGTTGTTGCCGCACCACAGGGCCAGGCTCGGATGCGGCATGAGGCGGGTGACGTTCGCGCGGGCCTCGGCCTCGACCTCAGAGCGTAGCGGCTCCTCCTCCGGATAGGCGGCGCAGGCGAACGCGAAGTCCTGCCAGACCAGCAGCCCCAGCTCGTCGCACAGGTCGTAGAAGTCGTCGCTCTCATAGAGCCCGCCGCCCCAGACGCGCATCAGGTTGACGCCGGCCTCGCACGCCTGCGCGAGCCGCTCGGCGTAGCGGGCGCGGTCGATCCTGGCCGGGAAGCAGTCGTCGGGGATCCAGTTGACGCCCTTGGCGAAGATCGGGCGGCCGTTGACCTCGATCGTGAAGGCGCCGTCCGCCGTGTCCAGCTCGACCGTCCGGAACCCGATCTTCGACTGCCACACGTCGAGGTCATCCCCGAGGGTCACGGTCAGCTCGTGCAGCGGCTGCGCGCCGTACCCGCGCGGCCACCACAGCTCGGGTTGGGGGATTTCGAACTCAAGCAGCGCTTTGTCCGCTGGGAGCGCTCCCACAACCGACCTGCCGCAGACAGCGGCGGTGATCAGCAGCTCCTCCTGTACGGCCCGCTCGACCTCGACGTGCACGGCGACCCGGGCGACGCCGTCGGCGACGCTCACCACCGGCCGAACCTCCGCCAGCCGGGCGCCGCTCCACTCGTGCAGCCCGATCGGCTTCCAGATGCCGGCCGTGACCAGCGTCGGCCCCCAGTCCCAGCCGAAGTCGCAGGCCATCTTCCTGATGAAATTGAAGGGCTCCGTGTAGGTGCTCGGCCGGTCGCCGAGCTCTTCCTTCAGCCGCTCGGCGTACTCCCGCGCCGGCCGGAACGTGATCGCCAGCCGGTTGCCGCCGATCCGCAGCGCGTGGCGGACGTCGAACCTGTAGGAGCGATGCATGTTCGCGGTCTTGCCCACGAGTACGCCGTTGAGCTCGATCGCGGCCACGGTGTCGAGCCCTTCGCAGACCAGGTCGGTGTGCTCGTGCTCGGTGCCGTCCCACGAGAACTCCGTCTCGTAACGCCACTCGGTACGGCCCACCCAGGCCACGCGGTTCTCGTTGTCGTCGAGGTAGGGATCCGGGATCAGCCCGGCGTCGAGCAGGTCGGTGTGCACGCAACCGGGGACCGTGGCCGTCACTGGGGCCGGAGCCCGCACGTCGCCGCTCGCCGAGCGGACGGTCCAGGATTCATGCAGGGGACGGAACGGGGTCATCAACCCTCCGGGCTTGAGCAGCGGGGATTTGGCTGTCATGCCATCACTAAACCCGTTTAGTTGCAATGATTAGTCGCGGAGATTTCCGCTCGGTTACTGAACCGATTCAGCGACCGGGGCGGTGCTCCCCCGGTCCACCAGGCGCGGCTCGGCCTGTCGCGAGTCGGTGACCTCCCGGCCCTGGACCAGGTCGAGCAGCGACCGGCCGGCCTGGGCGCCGAACGCGGCGATGTCCCTGCTCACCGCCGTCAGGTGGGGCCGGGCCAGCAGGCACAGGGCGGAGTCGTCCCAGGCCACGACGGACAGCTCGGCGGGCACCGAGATCCCCAGCTCCCGAGCGGCGGCGGCGCCCGCCACGGCCATCACGTCGTTGTCGTACACGATGGCGGTCGGCCGCCCCGGCCCGCGCAGCAGGTCGAGGGTGATCCGCTCGGCGCTCTCGCCGCTGTAGTCGGCGTACACGGTGACGGCCGCCACCCCCAGCCGGGCGGCCGCCTCCCGCATCGCCTCGGTCCTGACGCGGGTGTGCCTGAGCTCCACCTGCCCCGCGACCCTGGCGATCCTGCGGTGGCCCAGCCCGGCCAGGTGCTCCATCACGACGTCGATCGCGCCGGCGTCGTCGCTCCAGACGGCGGGCAGCCGCCCCGTCCCCTCCGGTCCGCCGATGACCACGGCGGGCAGCTTCAGCTCCTCCAGCACAGCGATCCTGGTGTCCTCGGCCCGCAGGTCGACGACGAACACCCCGGCCACCCGCTGCTGCGCCCACCATTTCCGATAAATCGCGATTTCATGGTCAGGGTCCTCGGTCATCTGCAGCAGCAGTCCAACGGACGCCGCCGACAGCGTGGCCTCGATGCCGGAGATCAGCTGCATGAAGAACGGCTCCAGCCCCAGCGTGCGCGCCGGCCGGTCCACGACGAGACCCAGCACATCGGGCCGCCCGTCGGACAGGGCCCGCGCCAGGCTGTTCGGCTGCCAGCCCAGCTCGGCGGCGATGGCCTGGATGCGGCGGCGGGTCTGGCTGGAGACGCCGGGCCGGCCGTTCAACGCGAACGACACCGCGCCCTTCGAGACGCCGGCCCGGCGGGCGATGTCGTCGATCGTGGGTCGCTTCATACGGCCATCCTTGGATTTACCGGTTCACTTTCGCCACGCACGCGGAAACCATCTCAATGAAGGTCAGCCGCCGGCGCAAGCCCGCTACTCCAGGGGTCCGCGGAGGAAGTCGGCGGTGGCTCGGGTGATCAGTGGCGGAACGCCCAGGTCGGTCAGCATGTCGGTGGCGGCGCGCATCTCGGCGGCACGTCGTACGGCATGGCGGTGCGTGCCCTCCACCAAGCGCCGTACGGTGGCCGCGTCCGCCGCGGTGAGCTCGTCGGCGATGTTCTCGCGGAGCCAGTCCTCGCACCCGGCCGCCCGCCCGGCCCGGAGCGCCTCGACCACGGCGGCCGCCAAACCCTTGAAGAAGACGCTGCGCAGCAGTTTGCGCTCGGCGGCGAGCCCAGGGGGGCCGTCGAGCACGTCGACCCGCGCGCCGAGCGGTGTGAGCAGGCCGGCGTACCGTTCGGCGTGACCGCCGGAGGCCAGCATGGGCGTACGCAGGCCACGTCCCGGAACGGGCGTCATCAGCGCGACGTCGGCGAACGCGAGACCGGCCTGGCCGGCGAGCTCGGCCAGCCGCCGCTTGACCGTCGGGGCGGCGGTGTTGAGATCCGCCCACAGCGTGGCCGGCACGGCGCCCGGCAGCGCGTTACGCAGCGCTTCCTCGGCCGCCGCCGAGCTGTTGACGCTCAGGACCAGGTCGACGCCGCAGACCGCGTCGGCCTCGCCATCGGTTTCCACGACGCCCACGGGCGCGCCGACGGCGGGATCGTAGCCACGGACCCGCGCCCCGGCGGCGGCGAGGTCGGCCGAGATGGCCGCGCCCGCCTCACCGAGGCCGAGCACGGCCACCCGCAGGGGCGTGTCTGTCATCGAGTGAATGGCGTCCATCATCGATACGATATTTAACACAGAATTGGCGACAATCAGAGAGAGGGAACGTGTCCTCAGACTCGGGAGCGGTGCTCGACGCCATGCGTGAGGGGATCATGCGTGGGGAGTTCGTGCCTGATCAGCGGCTGGTCGAAGCCGACCTGTCGGAGCGCTTCTCCGCGAACCGCAGCGCGGTGCGTGCGGCGCTGCTGCAGCTGGCCAACGAAGGCCTGGTGGAGCGGATCCAGAACCGGGGCGCCCGGGTCCGCGCGGTTTCCCTGGCCGAGGCCGTCGAGATCAGCGAGGTCCGCATGGTGGTCGAGGGCCTGTGCGCGGCCAAGGCCGCCGAGCGGGTGACGCCGGCGGAGGCGGAGGAGCTGCGCGGGCTGGGCGCGCGGATGTCGGAGGCGGTCGCCTCGGGCGACGTGCTCGGCTACTCCAGCCTCAACCAGTCGCTGCACCGCCGGATCCGCGAGCTGAGTGGTCAGGCCACCGCCGGTGACGTGCTGGAGCGGCTGCGCGCGCAGGTCGTGCGGCACCAGTTCCGGCTGGCCATGCAGCCGGGGCGGCCGGCCGTCTCGCTGAAGGAGCACCTGGCCATCATCGACGCCATCTGTTCGGGTGACTCGGAGACGGCCGAACAGGCGGCTCGCGGACACCTCCGCAGCGTGATCGAGGCCTTGCGCGCGTACAAGGACTGACACCAGCTCGCCGCGGATCCAAAGCGCCCACGTCCGCACATACCTGTGGGACGGGCACTTCTGGCCCCGCTCCTACTACGCGGGCTCGGCCCGCCGGATGTTCCAGTCGACGCCTGTCAGGTGCCCTTGTCGGGCTTCCAGTCCCCCTCGCCGTACGGCGTCTCACCGCCGAGGGTGGCGGGCCGGATCGCCGGGGCGGGGGGCGGCGAGGCGGCCGGACCCGAGGTCGCGTTCGTGGCGGCCGCCGTGGCCTTGGCGCTCGCCGGCGGTGGCCGGTCGTGATCGGGGAGTGCCGCGGGTAAGACGGTTCGGGAGCTCTCACCCAGTACGGGAAGCGGCGAGAAAACGACACTCAGCCCGAGCAGTGTCGCCAGGAGCTTTCCACGGACAAAACCCGACATACTGCACTCTCCCCCGACAATGCCTAAGAAAGTCGGAATTATCCCGACTGTCCGCTTTATATAGGCTTCACTCGGCGATTGGGAACACTAAGCCGGACGATCACTGAAAACAAGACTGATTATTTACAGCGTCTCAGTTCGGCAACAGATCTTGACCCGATCGGCAACCTGATGTTCTGTATCCTGTCGAACAGTACGGAGAACCTGTGACACCACGCCGGTCGCGCGGCGGAGGTGGCCCGCGTGGCGGCCGGCTCGGGCGGACCGCAATGGGCGGTAGCTACCAGGTCGTCCGTATTATCCGGTTCGCCACTCGGCTGTGGGACCTCGAACCCGTGCCCGTACAGGAGCGGGTCATGGGACGCCGCCGCGACGGAACCTGGCTGGACGGCACCCACCCCACCGGCAGACCCGGGTTCGACGCCGACCCGGAGGGCCGGATCACTCCCCTGGACGCCCATACCCGCCGCGCCAACCCTGGCTCCTCAGGGGTCGCCGCCCCCAGGATGCTCCGGCGGGGCTACTCCTACCATGACGGGCCCGAGGATCAGGGCATGCTGTTCGTGGCTTCCAGGGTGATCTTGAGCAGGGGGGTCCAGCGCCGGCTGGCCGGGCAGACGCTCGACAGGTACACGCTCACGGTCGGCGGCGGATGCTACTTTCTTCCGGACCTCTCCCATGGGCCGGCGAATATCGCGGTGCGACCGACGACTTTTCACTATCGGCTATTGAGCAGTTACTCAAACAGATCACTTTACTTGATGCCGCGGCCGACGAGTTTCCCGCCATCGAACGCCAGGCAGTACGCCGTTCCGCACCTCGGCCCGCACCCCGCTGCGGCCGGCCCGCCATTTTGCCGAAACCCGGCCACGGGCCGTCCGGAATGACGTACGTGGTGGCGAACTCCGCCGCATGCGGCACCGTACAAGGCATCACCGTCACCACGAAGCTCTCGGACATGGGCTCGACGCGGTCGCCAGGCACGCACCCGCGAGCAAGGGACGGATCATCAGGATCACGCAACAGTTTCGGCCAGCGCGGGTCCGGCGATCGTCACTGTGGGTGAAAAGCCAAACGGTGACGATCACAATTCGTGTGCTGACACGGAGTCAACACGTCATTTGGCCGTATTCTTCGCATCTGGAGCTTGAAGTGCATGTGCCCCATCGGCATAGTGGACGCACCACAGGCGTACGTACCAGTCGTGGCAGGCAACCTTGGGGGCCACAACCAGTTCACGACGGCTAAGCGGCGCACACCACGCGCGGAATTGGACATGATGGATGAGCTCGCCCCCGCCGATCCGTACCAAGCTGCTCAGGATCCTCCTGCTTCCGCTGGTCTCCATGATCGCCCTGTGGGGGTTCATCGCCTACTCCAGCGTGGACGAGATCTCCTCGATCTCCCAGACCCAGGACCGGTGGGAGGACATCGGGTCGCCGGTGCTGGAGTTGATCATCGAGTTACAGCAGGAGCGCCAGCTTTCGGCGGCGGCACCGCGCAGCACCGGGTCGTACGCGCCACTGGCCGAGCAGCGGCCGATCACCGACAGCAAGGCCGACCGCCTGCGCGAGGTCATCGGATCCGTTGACGTCGGTCCGGACGGCGAGACCCCGGCCGAGGTGCAGGCGCTGGTGAAGGCGCTCGACGGCCTCCAGTCGCTGCGCGCGTCCGCCGACGACGGCGGGTTGTCCCCGCGGCTGAAGGTCATCGACGCCTACAACGACCTGATCGACGTCGCCAACCGGCAGTTCAGCGACCGCGACGCGTTGAGCGGCCTCGCGTCCGACCGGGCGGTGCGTGGCATGGCGGCCTACAGCGCCACGTCGGAGTACCTGGGCCGGGAGCACGCCGTGCTCACCAACACGATCGTGCACCACAAGATGACCCCCACCGACCGGGCCTCGTTCGTCGCCGCGATGACCAGCCGCCGGATCTTCTTCACCAACGCCGAGCGCGACGCGGGTCCCGCCCTGAAGGCGAGCTTCGACAGGCTGGTCGCCAGCGCCCCGTACAAGCGGCTGCTGGAGGTGGAGGACCGGCTGTTCGTCTGGGACACCAACGGATCACCGCCGGTGGAGCCGGCCGAGTGGAAGAGCGACGCCGAGTCCCTCCTCAGCGTGATCAACCGGGACACGCACACGGAGCTGGGCCGCGCCTCGATCGAGTCCGAGGAGCTGAAGTCCGGGGCGTACTGGCGGATCGGGCTGGTCCTGGTCCTGGGCCTGCTGGCGGTCGTCGGGTCGGTGGCGCTGTCCTTCCGGTTCGGCCGTTCGCTGATCTCCGAGCTGAAGCGGCTGCAGTCGTCCGCGGTGGAGCTGGCCGAGGAGCGGCTGCCCCGGCTGGTCGAGCGGCTGCGCCGCGGCGACGACGTGGATTCGGACACCGAGGCACCCGGCCTCGATCCGGCGCACACCGCCGAGGTCGATCGCGTGGTGAACGCGTTCTCCGAGGTACGCCGCACGGCGGTCGAGGCCGCGGTGGGCCAGGCGACCCTGCGCAAGGGCGTCGCCCAGGTCTTCCTCAACCTGGCCTGGCGCAACCAGGCGCTGCTCCACCGCCAGCTCGCGCTGCTCGACACCATGGAGCGCCGGATCGAGGAGCCGGAGGTCCTGGAGGACCTGTTCAAGCTCGACCACCTGACCACCCGCATGCGGCGGCACGCGGAGAACCTGATCATCCTGTCCGACTCCGCCCCCGCGCGCCGCTGGCGCGACCCCGTGTCGCTGTTCGACGTCGTACGCGCCGCGGTGCTGGAGGTCGAGGACTACACCCGCGTCACGATCGCGCCGATGCCGAACGCCCCGATGCTGGTCGGCGCCGCGGTCACCGACGTGATCCACCTGATCGCCGAGCTGGTGGAGAACGCCGCCGTCTTCTCCCCGCCCGACACGACCGTGCACATCCGCAGCATGACGGCGGCGAACGGCTTCGCGCTCGAGGTGGAGGACCGGGGCCTGGGGCTGAACCAGGCCACTCTCGACGAGCTCAACGCCCGGCTGGCCGACCCGCCGGAGTTCGACCTGGCCGACAGCGATCGGCTCGGTCTGTTCGTGGTGTCCAGGCTCGCGGTCCGGCACAGCATCAAGATCGCGCTGCGCCGCTCACCGTACGACGGGACCACGGCGATCGTGCTGCTGCCCACGGCCCTGCTCGCCCTGTCCGAGCCCCCGGCCGTCACCGCGGCGACCCATACGGCGGAGCGCACCACCGGCCGCGCGGCCAGGCCCATGCGCGCGCTCGGCACGGGACCCGCCGACGGCCGGCCCCGCGTGGTGTCCGTGGCCCCGGAGCCCTTCCCGAGCGTCTCTTCGGACCCCTTCCCCGGCGTCGCCCCGGACTCCTTCCCGAGCTTTCCCTCGGACGCTTTCCCCAGCCTCGACCCGGAGCCCTTCTCGGCCAGCGGGCCGGAGGCCGCGAACGGCCGGGAGTTCCCGGGTGACACCGGGGACCCGGGCGGCCTGGGCGACCCCCCGAACTGGCCCGCGGAGGACTCGGAGCCCGAGCGCGTGGCCTGGTTCGAGGCCGCTCCCACGCCGAAGCAGACCCCACCGACCGGAACCGGCCCGGTGACCGGACCGGTGGGCGGCTCGGCGGACGAGCCCGGATACGGATCCGTCGACGAGCCGAGGACCGGCCCCGTCACGCGACGGGTGCCCGGTGCCTCTCTCCCCTCCGGACCGTCCGTAGAGTGGAGCGTCACGGTACCGGCCCAGGAGGCCGACGAAGACCTCGACGGGTTGCCGATGCGGGTACCTCAGGCGAATATGGCTCCGCAACTGCGTGCCGCCAAGCGCGCGGACCGGAGCTCCGTCTCGGTGCGCTCGCCGGAGGAGCTCTCCCAGCTGATGTCGTCCATGCAGCGCGGCTGGCAACAAGGCCGCAGCCAAACGGAGCAGGGACAAGACGTATGGAATCGAAAGGACGACCATCCCGATGCCCGACCCCAGAAGTGAACTGAGCTGGCTGCTCGACGACCTCACCCAGCGAGTCCCCGGCATCCGGCACGCCATCGTGCTGTCCGCCGACGGGCTGGCCATGGGCGGTTCCCGGGAGCTGACCCGGGAGGACTCCGAGCACCTGTCCGCCATCTCCGCCGGCAGCCACAGCCTCGCCATGGGTGCGGGACGGCACTTCGGGCTGGGCGGCGTACGTCAGACGATCATCGAGCTGGAGGGTGGCTTCCTGTTCGTCACCGCCGCCGGCCAGGGCGCCCGGCTGGCCGTGCTCGCCTCCGGCGACGCCGAGCTGGGCATGGTCACCTACGAGATGGCGCTCATGGTCAAGCGGGTCGGCGAGCACCTCTCCTCGCAGCCGAGGGGAGCGGCACCGGCACCCGCCTGGAACGGCGCCAGATCGTGACCGGGGAGGATCCCGGGCCGCTGATCCGGTTGTTCGGGCTGACCGGAGGCAGGGCGCGCCCGCGGGGTGAGACGTTCGACCTGGTGGCCATCGTGACCACGGTCGGCGGCTCCCACGCGCACGTGGACCTGATCCCGGAGCATCACACCGTGCTGTCGGTGTGCCGCAGGCCCACACCCGTGGCGGATGTCGCGGCGCACCTCAAGCTGCCGCTCAACATCACCCGGGTGATCCTGAGCGACCTGCGGCGAGAGGGCCTGGTCACCATCGAGCGCTCACGCCCGGCGGCGCAGACCATCGACGAACGCATCTACAGGGAAGTGCTGCATGGACTACGCAGCCTCTGAGCCGGGGGCGACCTCGGTCGCCTCGGCCTTGGCACTCAAGATCCTCATCGCGGGCGGCTTCGGCGTCGGCAAGACGACCATGGTCGGCACGATCAGCGAGATCCGGCCGCTGCACACCGAGGAGCTACTGAGCGAGCGCAGCCTGGGGGTGGACGACACCTCGGGCGTGGAGTCCAAGACCACCACCACCGTGGCGCTGGACTTCGGCCGCATCACCATCCGCGACGGGCTGTGGCTGTACCTGTTCGGCACGCCCGGGCAGGACCGGTTCTGGTTCATGTGGGATGAGCTGTCCGTCGGCGCGCTCGGCGCCGTCGTGCTGGCCGACACCCGCCGTCTGCAGGACTGCTTTCCGGCGGTGGACTACTTCGAGCAGCGCGGCATCCCGTTCGTGGTCTGTGTGAACTGCTTCGACGGCGCCCGCCGCCACGACCCGGCCAAGGTACGGCGGGCGCTCGGGCTGAGCGAGACCATCCCGATCGTGCTGTGCGACGTGCGCGAGCGCGACTCGGTCAAGGACGTGCTCACCACGCTGGTCATGTACGCGGTGGAAGGCGCCTCCGCTTCGCCGAATTGAGTATGGGGGTGCTCATGTCCTCCCCCCTCCCCTCTCCCACGATCGAGGTGATCGATCGACTCTGGGGGGAGACGACATGGGCGACCCATCGATGCCGTACAGCCGGCGCACCGTCCTGCACGCGGGCGCCGCGCTGGGCGCGCTCATCGGCCTGGACAAGGGCGGGATGGTGTCGGCGGCGGGGTTCGCCGAACGCCTCGCCGCCGGTACGGCGCGAGCCGCCGGCCCGTTCGCCTGGGTGGCGCGGCACAACCTGACCGCGGCGCAGTACCAGGCGGAGTTCGACCGGCTGAACGGCCAGGGCTACCGGCTCACGCACGTGGACGGCTATGAGGCGGGCGGGCAGGCCCTGTACGCGGCCATCTGGGAACGCATGCCCGGACCGCCGCTGGTCGCGCGCCACGGCCTCACCGGCGCGCAGTACCAGGCCGAGTTCGACCGGCTGACCGGCCAGGGCTACCGCCCGGCGCACGTGGTCGGTTACCAGGTCGGCGGGCAGGCCCTGTTCGCCGCCATCTGGGAGCAGACCGGCGGCCCGCCATGGGTCGCCCGGCACAACCTCACCGCCGCGCAGTACCAAGCCGAATTCGACCGATTGACCGCCCAGGGCTACCGGCCCGTACAGGTGGACGGTTACCAGGTCGGCGGGCAGGCCCTGTTCGCCGCCATCTGGGAGCAGACCGGCGGCCCGCCATGGGTGGCCCGGCACAACCTCACCGCCGCGCAGTACCAAGCCGAATTCGACCGGCTGAACGGCCAGGGCTACCGCCCCATGCGCGTCAGCGGCTACACCGTGGGCGGCACCGATCTGTACGCGGCGATCTGGGCCCGCGGCGCCGGCCCGCGCTGGTCGGCCCGCCACGGCCTCAGCTCCGCCGACTACCAGGCCGCCTTCGACACGCACCAGAGCCAGGGCTTCCGGCCCGCGCGGGTGAGCGGCTACGGCAGTGGCACGCCCCGGTTCGCGGCGATCTGGTGGAACCAGACACCGGCCCCCGGTGACTTCGCCCCCGTCGACGCGGTCGTCAACCGCTACCTGACCGGCGCCGGCGTCGCGGGCATCTCGCTCGCGATCGCCCGGCGCGGCGCGCTCGTCTTCGCCCGGGGGTACGGCCGGGCCAACCGGGAGACCGGCGAGCAGCTCACCGAACGCCACCTGCTCCGCGTCGCCAGCGTCTCCAAGCCGATCACCTCGGTCGCGATCATGCGGCTCGTCGAGGCCGGGCGGCTGCGGCTCGGGCAGCGGGTGTTCGGCACCGGCGGCGTGCTCGGCACCCGCTACGGCACCCAGCCGTACGGCACGGGCATCGAGGCCATCACCATCCAGCACCTGCTCCAGCACACCGCCGGCGGCTGGACCAACGACGGCAACGACCCGATGTTCACCAACCCCGGCATGAACCACGCGCAGCTGATCGGCTGGGTGCTCGACAACCGGCCCCTCCAGCACACCCCGGGCACCACCTACCTGTACTCCAACTTCGGCTACTGCGTGCTCGGCCGGGTCATCGAACAGGTCACCGGACAGCCGTACGCCGATCACGTACGCCAGAACGTGCTCGCTCCCAGTGGGATCACCAACATGCACATCGCCGGCGACACCCGCGCCGAGCGGCGCGCCGACGAGGTGGTCTACTACGGCGCCGAGGACCCGTACGGCATGCGCGTGCGGCGGATGGACTCCCACGGCGGCTGGCTCGCCTCGCCCACGGACCTGCTGCGGTTCGCGGTGCGGGCCGACGGGTTCGCCACGGTGCCCGACCTGCTGCGCAGGGACACGGTCACCACGATGACCACGCCGTCGGCGGCGAACTCCGGCTACGCCTGCGGCTGGGCCGTCAACTCCAGCGGCAACTGGTGGCACACGGGACGCCTGCCCGGCACCGAGGCCGTGCTCGTGCGTACCGGGAACGAGTTCTGCTGGGCGGCGGTGGCCAACGGCAACGGCGTCGACCTCGACGCGATGATGTGGGACGTCTACCGGGCGGTCGCCGCCTGGCCGGCGCACGACCTGTTCTAGCGGCCGGGTTACTGCTTATCCTGGCCCTTCGTACCACGACATCGAGACGATCGAAGGTGGGCCGTGGGCCCGCGTCCCCTGGATCCGGACGAGCCTGAGCGGATAGGCGACTACCGGCTGACCGGCGTGCTCGGGCAGGGCGGGCAGGGGGTGGTCTACCTCGGAGAAGCACCGTCGGGCGGCCGCGTCGCGATCAAGGTGTTGCACCGCAGCGCCTCGATGGACGCCGAAAGCCGTCGGCGGTTCCTGCGCGAGGCGGACACCGCCCGGCGGGTCGCCCCCTTCTGCACCGCGCGGGTGCTGGACGTGGGGGACAGCCACGGCCGCCCCTACGTCGTCAGCGAGTACATCCCCGGCGGCTCCCTGGCCGAGGCGGTCGCCACCGACGGCCCGCGGACCGGCAGCGGGCTGCAGCGGCTGGCGGTCGCCACGCTGACGGCGCTGACCGCGATCCACCGGGCCGGGATCGTGCACCGCGACTTCAAGCCCGGCAACGTGATCCTCGGTCCCGAGGGGCCGGTGGTCATCGACTTCGGCATCGCCCGCGCCCTGGACCACACCACCATCGAGTCCGGGGTGGTGGGCACCCCCGCCTACATCGCCCCGGAGCAGTTCGCCGGGCAACCGCCCAGCCGGGCGTCGGACGTGTTCAGCTGGGCCTGCACGATGGTGTTCGCCGCGACCGGGCGTCTCGCCTTCGGCGGCGCGACGATTCCCGCGCTCCTGTACTCCATCTCCACCCGCGACCCCGACCTGGCCGGCGTGCCCGGCGACCTCCGCCCGCTGCTCGCGGCCTGCCTGAACAAGGACCCCGCCGCCCGGCCCACCGCCGCCGACCTGCTGCGCGACCTCACCGGGGACGACCCGCACAGTCGGCCCACCGCCGCCGACCTGCTCCGCGAGGACGCCGGCAGCGACCCGCGCACCTCGGCGGACGCCCAGCCGCCCTTATCGGCGGGGCCGGATCCGTCCACCGCGACGTTGCGAGCCGGTGCGACAAAGACCACTCCGGGAAGGGCGCGGTCACGGCGGTGGATCTTGGGGGTCGCGGCCGGTCTGGCCGCGGCGCTGGTCGGGGGCGTGATCCTCGTGCCGCGGTTCGGCTCGCACGAGGCGCCGGCGAACGGCCCGCTGCTCTACGCCGACGACTTCAGCGACCGGGGCAACTGGGACGGCTACACCTTCAACCCCACCGCCGAAGGAGACAACCGGACCATGCACGGGTACGAGATCGACCGCGGTGTCTTCTCCCTCTTCGCGGACAAGAGCTACCCGAACAACCCCGCCCTCTCCCCCGTGCCGGCCAAGAACCCGGCCTCGCCGTCCGCCGTCGTACGCGACGTGATGATCGGCGCCACGGCCGAGGTGCGGGCGGGCTCGACGGGCCGGGCCGGCTTCGGGCTCCTGTGCCGATGGGACGAAGACGTGCCCAACGGGTACGCGTTCCTGCTCGGCCTCGACGGCAAAGCGCGGGTCGTCAGGAACGCCCAGGGCACCAATCTCGATGTGACGCCTCCCGTACAGGCCGGGGCGCCGGCCGCCGGGCGGAAGGTCCGCCTCCAGGCCGCGTGCCGAAAGGCCGGCGCCGGAACCCACCTGACGCTGTGGATCGACGGAACCCGGACGATCGACGTCGTCGACTCTCAGACGCTGCCGGACAGCTCGATCAGTCAGGCGGGCGTGGTCGCGCGGGTGCCGGAGGCCGGCGGCGGTGTCATCACCGTGTCATTCGACGATTTCAGCGTCCATCGGGCGCAGTGAGCGCTGGTCAGGCGGTCACCGCGGTCACCGCCTCCGCCCAGATCGCGCCGGCCTCCTTCACCTGCTCGGAGTCGACCACCAGCGCGGGGATGAACCGGACGACCTCTCCCCAGGCGCCGCAGGTCAGCAGCAGCAGGCCGCGCTTGGCGGCCTCCTGCTGGGCCGCGGCGGCGGTGGCGCCGTCCGGGTCTCCGTTGGCGTCGCGGAACTCGTTGCCGAGCATCAGGCCCAGGCCGCGTACGTCGGTGATGTTCTTGTGCTGGGACGCCACCTCCCGCAGCGCGGCGCGGAGTTCGGCGCCGCGGTCGGCCGAGTTCTGGACGAGTCCTTCGCTCAGGATCACGTCGAGGGTGGCGATCGCCGCGGCGCAGGCCACCGCGTTCGCGCCGTAGGTGCCGCCCTGCGATCCGGGCCAGGCCTTCTCCATGAGGTCCGCGCGGGCGGCGATCGCCGACAGCGGGAACCCGGAGGCCAGGCCCTTGGCGGTGATCAGGATGTCGGCGCGGGCATCGAAGTGGTCGCCGCCCCAGAACTTGCCGGTGCGTCCCCAGCCGGTCTGCACCTCGTCGAGGACCAGCAGGATCCCGTGCCGGTCGGCGCGCTCGCGCAGACCGGCCAGGAACCGGGTGTTGGCCGGCACGTAGCCGCCCTCCCCCAGCACCGGCTCGACGAAGAAGGCGGCGGTCTCGGCCGGCGTCGTCACGGTCTGGAGGAGGTAGTCCAGCTCGCGCAGGGCGAAGTCGGTCGCTTCCTCCTCGCTCCATCCGTAGTGGGTGGGGTTCGGGAAGGGCGCGATGACCACACCGCCCATGATGGGGCTGAAGCCGGCCCGGAACTTGGTCCCTGAGGTGGTCATCGAGGCGGCCGCGACGGTCCGGCCGTGGAAGCCGCCGTGGAAGACGACGACGTTCGGGCGGGCGGTCGACTGGCGGGCCAGGCGCAGGGCCGCCTCCACCCCTTCGGAGCCGGAATTGGCGAAGAACATGCGGTCGAGGCCGGCGGGCAGCACCTCGCTGAGACGGTCGACCAGGTCGAGCAGCGGGCGGTGCATGACCGTCGTGTACTGGGCGTGGATGAGGGTCGCGACCTGGCGCTGGGCCGCCTCGACCACGCGCGGGTGGCAGTGCCCCGTGCTGGTGACGCCGATGCCGGCGGTGAAGTCGAGATAGCGGCGGCCGTCCTCGTCATAGAGGTGCACGCCTTCGCCGCGGGCGGCGATGACTCCGGTTGCCTGCTTGAGGATCGAAGAGAGTTCTGCCACGAGGACCCCTCTGGTAGATTGTCGACAATCAAACTGGTAGATAACTTACAACGGCTCGCGGGCCGCGTCAGCCCCCGAAGCGGCGCCGGCGTCCAGCGGCCTCTGTCGGAAGGGACGAGAAATGACTGATCAGGCCCGTGAGCGCTCGGTCGTCGAGGCGGCTCCGAAGCAGCTCTTCATCAACGGCAAGTGGACCGACGCGTCGTCAGGAGCCACTTTCGACGTGCTGGATCCTTCCACGGGCAAGGTGCTGTGCGCCGTGTCGGACGCCTCGCCCGAAGACGGGATGGCCGCCCTCGAAGCCGCCGCCGCGGCGCAGACCGCGTTCGCGGCCACCGCGCCGCGCGCGCGTGCCGACATGCTCATGCGCGCCTTTCACCTGCTGCACGAACGCATTGACACCCTCGCCCTGCTCATGACGCTGGAGATGGGCAAGCCCCTGGCGGAGTCACGCGGCGAGATCGCCTACGCCGCGGAGTTCTTCCGCCACTTCGCCGAAGAGGCGGTCCGCGTCAACGGCGGCTACCAGGTCGCACCGGCCGGCGGCGCCCGTTTCCTGGTGACCAAGCAGCCCGTCGGGCCGTCGCTGCTGATCACACCGTGGAACTTCCCCATGGCCATGGGCACCCGCAAGATCGGTCCCGCGATCGCCGCCGGCTGCACCAGCGTCATCAAGCCGGCCGCGCAGACCCCGCTGTCCATGCTGGCCCTGGCCGAGATCCTGGCCGAAGCCGGTGTGCCCGAGGGCGTGGTCAACGTCGTGACCACGGACAACGCGGGCGCGGTCATGGAGCCGCTGATCCGCTCCGGCGTGGCGCGCAAGCTGTCGTTCACGGGCTCCACCGCCGTGGGCCGCCGGCTGCTGGAGCAGTGCGCCGACAAGGTGCTGCGTACCTCGATGGAGCTCGGTGGCAACGCCGCGTTCATCGTCTTCCCCGACGCCGACCTCGACGCTGCCGTCGACGGGGCGATCGCCGCGAAGATGCGCAACTCCGGCGAAGCCTGCACCGCCGCGAACCGCATGTACGTCCACACCGACGTCATCGACGCCTTCGGTACGAAACTGGCCGAGAAGATGGCCGCCCTGCCCGTCGGGCGCGGTGTCGACGACGGCGTCCGCGTCGGCCCGCTCATCGACGCCGCCGCGCAGCGGAAGGTCCAGCAGTTGGTGACCGACGCCGTCGAGCGTGGCGCCAAGGTGCTGACCGGCGGTGAGACCGGGAACGAGCCCGGCTTCTTCTACCCGCCGACGGTGCTGACCGGCGTGCCCGAGTCGGCGCGGATGCGCCACGAGGAGATCTTCGGCCCGGTCGCGCCGCTGACGCCGTTCAGCACCGAGGAAGAGGTCGTGGCGGCCGCCAACGACACCGAGTACGGCCTGGTCAACTACCTGTACACCAACGACCTGACGCGCGCGCTGCGTGTCGCGGAGGCGCTGGAGACGGGCATGGTCGGCATCAACCAGGGTGTGGTGTCCAACCCCGCCGCGCCGTTCGGCGGGGTCAAGGCCTCGGGGCTCGGCCGCGAGGGCGGGCCGACCGGCATCGAGGAGTTCCTGGAGACCAAGTACATCGGCATCGCCCTCGCCTGACCGGTCTTCGGCGCAAGGCTAGGTGGCGGCTCCCCGCGACCCGAGGCGGACCACCGCGTCGCGCATGTGCTCGATGAGCAGGCGGTCAACGAGTTCGGCATCGCCGGCGACGAACGCGTCGGCGATCTCGTTGTGCTCGGGGACGCGGTCGTCGGGCGCGGGGTAGGTCTCCTGCAGCGCGGTCACGCACATGCGGGTCTCGGTCAGCAGCGTGTGGTGCATGCGTGACAGCCGAGGGCTCTGGGCCATCCGGACGAGCTCCTCGTGGAACTCCAGGTCCGCGGCGCCGATCTTCTCTCCGTCCAGCCGGTCGGAGGCCTTCTCCATCTTCTTGATGATCGCCGACAGTCGCTTGCCCGCGTCGACGGGATCGCGGCGGAAGATCTCGGCGGCGGCGGCGCGTTCGACGGCGGTGCGTGCCACGTAGATGTCGTAGACGTCGTCATCGGTCAGCTCGATGACGAACAGACCGCGGTTGCGGATCGAGATCAGCAACCCTTCCTGCGTCAGGCGCTGCATGGCCTCCCGCAGCGGACCGCGGCTCACCCCGAGCTCGCGGGCCAGGTCGGCCTCGCCCAACTGGGTGCCCGGCTGGAGCTCCCCGTGGGCGATGGCCTCACGGAGCTTGCGGGCGATGATGCTCGGCGTGGACTCGCGGTCCACGGGTCCGATGAACCTGCCCAGGGTGGTCATGCTGGTCTCCGATTCGGCTGCGACAGTGCGGCGCGGAGAGCCCGGCGTGCGTGTCGATTGTGGATTGTTCATCATCGTGACGTGTGAATCAACTCACCGGCGGAAGAGGGATCCCATGCCGTCGAGGCGTGTGCTCCCTCCCCCGATCCGGAGCCCTTCCCAGACCGTGACCTGGTTGGCGGTGAGGACCGGTTTGCCGACGGCGCTTTCGAGGTCGTCCAGCCACGCCAGCGAGTGCATCGCGGTGTCGGGGACCAGCACGGCCTCCGCGTCGTCGACGTCACCGGAGCGCACCATGTCCGCCACGCGCTCCTTGCCGAGGGTGCCGACCTCGGCCGCGGTGAAGATGCCGTGGCTGCCCAGCGCCGCGACCTCGACCCCGCCCCGCCTCAGGAACTCCACGAAGTGCGTCGCGACGTCCTCCGGGTACGACGCCGCGACGGCGACGCGGCGCAGGCCGAGCGCGCGCACCGCCTCGACGAACGCGATCGAGGTCGACGAGACGGGCAGCCCCACGATCTTCGCCACGCCGTCCACCTGCTCGCGGGCGCCCTCCCAGCCGAAGACGAAGCTGCCCGAGGTGCACGCCCACATCACGGCGTCCGGAGCGTGGCCGGCCAGCTCCCGGGCGCCCTCGGCCAGGCGCTCGGCGCTGCCGAGGTCGAGCAGCGCGTCGACCCGGTGGGCGTCCTCACCGACCGACGTGTGCACCAGCGGCAGGCGCACGGCCCCGCCCAGCCGTCGCTCAAGGGCGGGGAAATCGTCCTCGGCGCCGAAGCCGGGGTAGAGCAGACCGACGGTCGTATGACGGAGTCGTTCGTTCACGGATGACCTTTCGGCTGAGGAGTGGTGCGCATGTCGGGAGTGTTTCGAGCGCGTTCCAATATCCCAAGGGATCAATAAGATTGTTGACAATGCTACACCAGCTGATTAGCTTCGGTCAGCAACAAAGAGGCCTCGCGCCGTACCTGGCGAATCCCGGCTTCCCAACGCTGTCCCCCAGGACGGCCGCGACGATATCGGAGTCGACATGACCTACGACCCCTCGCGGAGAGCCCTCCTTCGCGGCCTCGGCGCCGCCGCGATGGCCGCGCCGCTGACCGGAATCCTGGCCGGCTGCAGCCGCACGGAGATCCCCGGCTCCGCGAGCGCCGCCCAGGACCTGCTCGCGACCGGGCGAAAGCAAGGCTTTCTCCGCGTGGGCATCGCGAACGAGCCGCCGTACACGCAGGTCACCGCGGACGGGAACGTCACGGGTGCCGAGCCGGACGTGTTCCGCGCCGTGTGCAAGCGCCTGGGCATCAACGACGTCCAGGGGGTCATCACTCCGTACGCGTCGATGATCCCCGGCCTGAAGGCCAACCGATGGGACGCCATCGCGGCGGGCCTGTTCATGAAGCAGTCGCGCTGCGCCGAGGTGCTCTATTCGGAGCCGGTCATCGTGTCGACGGAGTCCTTCGGGGTCAAGCCCGGCAACCCGAAGAAGATCACCACCGTCGCCGGCGTGCTCGCGAACGCGGACCTGAAGATCGCGGTCCTGCCCGGCGGGTTCGAGGACGGGATTCTCAAGACGGCCAAGGTGCCCGACGGGCAACTCGTCAAGGTGGACGACGGGCGCAGCGGCATCGAGGCGCTGCGGGCCGGCCGGGCCGACGCCTTCTTCCTGCCGACCCTCTCGCTGAAGGCCCTGCAGGAGAAGGACAAGGACTTCGAGGTCACCGAGCCGGTGGGGGACGCGCCACGGACCGGGTCCGGAGCGGCCTTCCGCCCGGGGGACAAGACGTTCCTGGCCGAGTACAACAAGGAGCTGGCCGCGTTCAAGGCGACCAGCGAGTTCGCCGAGATCCTCACCAAGTGGGGCTTCGACGCGCAGACCACCAAGGGCGTCACAGCCGCCGAGCTGTGCAAGAACGCCGGCTGACGCACATGGGCCACCTCACCCCCACGGCCCAGGAGATCGACCGCCCATGACTGATGTGATCACCTACGCGCCGCTGCTGCTGCAGGGGCTGCTCATCACGCTGCTCGTCACCGTTCTCGGCGCCATCCTCACCGTGGTGACGGCGTTCACGGCGGGTCTCGCCCGTCTCTCGCAGCACTGGTGGCTTCGGTGGCCGGCCGGCGTCTTCGTCGAGGTCTTCCGCGGCACCTCGCTGCTGGTCCAGATGTTCTGGTTCTTCTTCGCGCTGCCCTTCTTCGGCTTCCAGCTCGCCCCGCTCACCGCGGCGGTGCTGGCGCTGGGGTTCAACGAGGGGGCCTACGGGGCCGAGATCGTGCGGGGCACGATCAGCTCGCGCGCCGCCGGGCAGACCGAGGCGTGCGTGGCCCTCGGCATGGGCCGGGCACTGCGGATGCGGCGGGTGCTGATACCCCAGTCCATCCCGGCCATGCTGCCGCCCTTCTGCAATGTGATGGTCGATCTGCTGAAGAACACCTCTCTGGTGTCGCTCGTCACGGTCGCGGATCTCACCTTCCGCGGGCAGATGGTACGCAACACCACCGGGCAGACGACGGCCGTGTTCCTCACCATCCTCGTGCTCTACTTCGTGCTCTCGACACTGATCTCCCAGCTGATGAAGTGGCTGGAGCGGCGATTCGCCCTGGACCGCACGCCCAGGTCGCGCCGGGACCAGCCGGGGCCGCTCGTGAAGGCAGGGATGCCCGTATGATCTGGGACTCCAAGTTCGCGCTGTCGATCCTGCCGGATCTGCTTCAGGGACTGTGGGTGACCGTCCAGATCACCCTCGCCGGCACGGTCATCGCGATGCTCCTCGGTCTGGTGGTCGCGGTCATCCGGTTCTCGCGGCTGCCGGTCGTGTCCAAGCTGTTCGACTTCTACGTCCAGTTCGTCCGGGGAACGCCGCTGCTGATCCAGGCGTACTGCGCGTTCTTCATCCTGCCCAACTACGGCCTGAGCTTCAGTCCGATGGCCACCGGCATCGTCGTGATCGGCATCAACTACAGCGCCTACACGGCCGAGGTCTACCGCTCCGGGATCCACGACGTGCCGCCCGGGCAGTGGGAGGCGGCGAAGGCGCTCAACCTGCCCGTCGGCGCCACCTGGACCCGGATCGTCCTTCCGCAGGCCGTCCGGTCGGTCATCCCCATTCTGGGTAACTACCTCATCCAGATGTTCAAGGACTCGGCCGTGCTGTCGGCCATCACCGTGTTCGAACTGCTGGCCCACGCTCAGGCGATCGGATCGAACAACTTCCGGTACCTCGAGCCGCTGACCATCGCGGGTCTGCTCTTCCTCCTGGTCAGCTACCCGGCCTCCCAGATGGTCCGGAGATTGGAGCGTCGACTTGCCCCCTCACATTGACACCGAGTCTGTCCCCGTACCCGAATCGACGCCGGCGGCGGACCGCGAGGTCATGATCTCCTTCGACGACGTCAGCAAGCGGTGGGGCGACAACGAGGTGCTCCGATCGCTGAACTTCGACGTCAGGTCGGGCGAGAAGGTGTCCATCATCGGGCCGTCCGGATCGGGCAAGACCACGATCCTGCGGATCCTGATGACCCTGGAGACCCCCGACACGGGACTCGTGACGGTCAACGGCGAGACCCTGTGGGACGTCAAGCCCGGCTCGCGGCCCAAGGAGACCAAGCAGATGCGGGCGACCCGCCGGCACGTCGGCATGGTGTTCCAGCAGTTCAACCTCTTCCCGCACATGACCGCCCTGGAGAACGTCCTCGAGGCGCCCACCCGGGTGCTCAAGCTGGACAAGGACGAGGCCCGTCAGCGCTCGGTCGAACTGCTGGAGATGGTGGGCCTGTCGAAGCACCTCGACCACAAGCCGCCGAAGCTGTCCGGCGGGCAGCAGCAGCGGGTGGCCATCGCCCGCGCGCTGGCGATGCGGCCCAAGGTGCTGCTCTTCGACGAGCCCACGTCGGCACTCGACCCCGAGCTGATCGGCGAGGTGCTCAACGTCATCCGGGAGCTGGCCGTGAGCACCGACATGACGATGCTCATGGTGACCCACGAGATGCGCTTCGCCGAGGAGATCTCGGATCGCGTCGTGATGTTCGACCATGGTTCGGTGGTCGAGCAGGGTCCGCCCGGCGAGATCTTCAAGGCGCCGAAGGAAGATCGCACCAAGAGCTTCCTGCACGCCGTCCTGAGCCATTGACCCGCCACTCGACGGCTTTCGACGTCGAGTCGCTGGCCAGGCGGCTGACGTCGGTCCTGCGGGGCACGGCCCGCCACGACCCCGGGACCAAGGCCCTGTACAGCACGGACGCCTCCAACTACCGGCTGGTGCCCGACCTGGTCGTCGTGCCCGCCGACGTCGACGACCTCGTGGCCGCCGTGTGCATCGCGGCCGAGGTGGGCGCGCCCGTGGTGGTCCGCGGCGGCGGTACGTCCATGGCCGGCAACGTCCTGGGCGGCGTCGTCGTCGACGTCTCCCGCCACGTCAACCGGATCCTCGACCTCGACCCCGCCGGTCGCACCGCCGTGGTCGAGCCGGGCGTCGTGCTCACCGACCTGACCGCGGCGGCGGCCCGCCATGGCCTCACCTTCGGCGCCGATCCCTCCTCGGCCAGCCGGGCGACCCTCGGCGGGATGATCGCCAACAACGCCTGCGGCGCCCACTCGGTGGCCTGGGGGACCACCGCGGACAACCTCATGGGTCTTGAGACGCTGCTCTCGGACGGCTCCCGGCTGGACCTCACGGTGCCGGCCGCCGACACCGGGCGGGACCTGACGGTGCAGGCCACCGATGCCGGCACCCGGCGGCGGATGGCCGAGCTGGCCGCCCGGCCGGGCCGCGAAGGCGAGCTCCACCGGGCGATGCAGGACCTGGCCCAGCGCAATGCCCTCGCGATCGGCCGGCGCTTCTCCGGTCTCAAACGCCGCATCTCCGGGTACGCCCTGGACCGGCTGCTGCCCGAGCACGGCTACGACGTCGCCCGCTTCCTCTGTGGCACCGAAGGCACCCTGGCGACCACCCTTCGGGCGACCGTCGGCCTGGTGCCGCTGCCCGCCGCCAAGGCCCTGCTAGTGCTGGGCTTCCGCGACTCGTTCAGCGCCGCCGAGTGCGTGCCCCACGTACTGCCGCACCAGCCGCTGACCATGGAATCGATCAATGACGAGCTGGTGCGGCGCCTGCCCGACCAGGTCAGGAACGACGCGGTCGCGGCGGGGCTGCCGGAGGGCAGCGCCTGGCTGCTCATCGAGGTCGCGGGCGACGACGCCGATCGCGCGGCCCGCGCGGGCCGCGCGATCGTCACCGACCTCGACGCCGCGGGCATCCCCGTGACGTCGGCGCTGGTCACCGACCCGCGGGCGCAGGGCGTGCTGTGGCGGTGCCGGCGCGACGGCACCGGCCTGGCCACCCGCCGAGCCGACGGCGCGGAGGCCTGGGGCGGCTGGGAGGACGCCGCGGTCCCGCCGGACCGCCTCGCGACGTACCTGCGCGAGCTCGACGAGCTGATGGCGGCCCACGACCTGTCCGGTGCCTCGTACGGGCACTTCGGCGAGGGTTGCATGCACATGCGCATCGACTTCGACCTGATGAGCCGGGCGGGTCTGGCCACCTTCCGCTCGTTCGTCGAACAGGCCACCGACCTCGTCGTACGCCTGGGCGGCTCGGTCTCCGGCGAACACGGCGACGGACGAGCGCGTTCCGAACTGCTGACCCGCATGTACGGCACCGACATCATGGGCCTGTTCCGCGAGGTCAAGCAGCTCTGGGATCCCTCCGGGGCGCTGAATCCGCACGTCATCGCCGACCCCGCGCCGATCGACGCCGACATCCGGCATGCCGGAGCGGCCGACGCCGACGCCCCGCATGCTGGAGCGGCCGGCCCCAAGCGCCTGCTGACGGTCTTCGCCTACCCGCAGGACGCCGGCAGCTTCGCCCAGGCGCAGCGCCGCTGTGTCGGGGTGGGCAAGTGCCGGGAGTCCTCGGGCGGTGTGATGTGCCCCAGCTACCAGGTCACCCGCGAAGAACAGCACTCCACCCGGGGCCGGGCCCACCTGCTGTGGGAGATGCTCCGGGGTGAGGTCATCACCGACGGGTGGCGCTCCACCGAGGTCCGCGACGCCCTCGACCTGTGCCTGTCGTGCAAGGGATGCCTGTCCGACTGCCCGGTCAACGTCGACATGGCCACCTACAAGGCCGAGTTCCAGTACCACCACTACCGGCATCGGCTCCGGCCGCTGTCGCACTACTCGATGGGCTGGCTGCCGCTGTGGTCGCGTCTGGCGGGGCGCGTACCGAGGGTGGTCAACCGGGTGACGTCGTCGGGTCTGGCGGGCCTGCTCAAACGGATCGGCGGGATCGCGCCGGAGCGGGACATCCCACGCTTCGCCGACCAGCCGCTGACAACGTGGTTCCGCCGACGCGGCCGACCGACCGACGCCAGCGGCGTCGGCAGCGGCGGTGGCGGCGGCGGTGGCGGCGGCACGCGTGGCAAGGTCGTGTTGTGGCCCGATTCCTTCACCACCTACCTCGCCCCCGAGGTCGGCCGCGCCGCAGTGCGGGTGCTCGAGGCGGCGGGGTTCGAGGTGGTGTTGCCGCGGGGCCAGGTGTGCTGCGGGCTGACCTGGATCTCGACCGGGCAGCTCGGGGTGGCCAAGCGGGTGCTGCGCCACTCACTCGGCCTGCTCGACGACTACCTGCGGGCGGGCGTGCCCGTCGTCGGGCTGGAGCCGAGCTGCACCGCCGTGTTCCGGCACGAGGCCGTGGATCTGCTGCCCGGTGACGAGCGGGCCGAGCGGGCCAAGCGGCTCACCCACACGCTGGCCGAACTGCTGGCCGCGTACGCCCCGGACTGGCGGCCGCCCGACGTGGGCGGGACGGCACTGGTGCAGCGGCACTGCCACCAGCACTCGGTCATGGGCTTCGAGGCGGACTCCGCGCTGATGCGGGCGGCGGGCATCGACGCCGAGGCCCCGGACTCCGGCTGTTGCGGCCTCGCCGGAAATTTCGGGTTCGAGCGGGGCCATTATGAGGTGTCGCGGGCGGCCGGCGAGCGGGTGCTACTGCCCGCCGTACGGGCTGCGGACCCTGAGACGGCGATCGTCGCGGACGGCTTCAGCTGCCGCACCCAGATCGGACAGGGCACTGACCGAATCGCACTGCACCTGGCCCAGGTACTCGCCGCGGCCCTGGACGCCGACACCGACCCCGAAGGCGGCACCGAACGCCAGTGACAACCGCCGACGACACCAGACGCCGGTCCGGACCGCGGGCGATACCGAACGCCGGTGCGGACTACGGCCGACACCGAACGCCGATACAGACCGCAGCCGACACCGAACGCCGGTGCCGGCCGCGAAGGCGACCCCGTTCAGCCGGTGAGTAGCCGCATCGCGCACAGCGCATAAGTGCGGGCCGCGACCACGAGCTCGTCGAGGCTGACCGACTCGTCGGCCCGGTGCGCCTGTTCGGCGACCGAGCCGGGGCCGAGCACGATCACCGGAACCCCGGCGTCGCGGGCGATGAATCCGCCGTCGCACGCGGCGGTCCATCCCGCCAGCGGCAGATCGGGCCCGCCGGCGTCGCCGACCGCCTGCTTGGCCGTCGCGACCAGCCGATGGTCCGGCGCCGTCTCGAACCCGGGCATCTGCATCGTCATGGTGACCGCGACGCCCAGCCCACGCTCGTCCAGGCGCAGGGCGTCGATCCGGCCGGTCGTCTCGGCCAGCACGGTCTCCCCCTTCTCGTCGGGCAGCAGCCGCCGGTCGGCGGTGATCAGGCACTCGGCCGGAACGGTGGACGTACCGGTGCCGCCGGCGATCTGACCGACGCTCCACGTGGCGGCCCCGACCAGCGGGTGCCGCGCGTCCGACAGCTCACCGTGCCAGCGTTCGAGCTCGGTCACCACCGCGGCGGCGCCGTAGATGGCGTTGAGCCCGTCCGAGGGCTTGCCGGAGTGGGCAGCCCGCCCGGTGACCGCGATCTCGACGTACGAGTCACCGCGCGCCGCGATGATCGTCTGCAGGTCGGTGGGTTCCGCCACGACGCACCCGGCGAAGCCGGAACGGTCGCCGTCGGCGAGGTAGGCCCGGACGCCCTTGCCGGTCTCCTCCTCGTCGACCACGGCGGCCAGCTCGACCGGACCGGTGAGTGCGGCTCCGGCCCGCCGCAGCGCGGACAGCGCCACCACGCACGCGGCGAGACCGCCCTTCATGTCCGCCGAGCCGCGCCCGAACAGCCGGCCGTCCCGGACCTCTCCACCGAAGGGCGGCACGGTCCAGTTGTCGCCCACGGGCACCACGTCGGTGTGCCCGAGCAGCAGCAACCCGGGCCCGGATCCCCCGGCGAGGACCGCCGACACGTTGGACCGGCCGGGCTCCACCTCGGTGGTCGTCACCGCCAGGCCACGCGCCGCGCAGGCGGCGGCGAGCACGTCCACGGTCGGCCCCTCCTCGCCGGGCGGGTTCTGCCCCACCGCCCGGACCAGGTCCACCGCGATATCGCGGATCTCGTCAAGCGTGATCAGGTCGAGGACCGCGTGTTCGGCCGCGGTGATCGCTTCGCGGTCGGTCGCGTTGATCGCCTCGCCGTCGGTCGCGTTGATCGCCTCGCGGTCGGTCGCGTTGATCGCCTCGCCGTCAGCCATGCTGAGCCCCCGTCGTCACCAGGTCGATCGCGCGGCGCAGCCGGCGTACACCCTCCAGGGTGCGCTCCGGAGTGGTCGACGCGAAGCACAGCCGCAGGGCGTTGCGGAATCGGCCGCTGGGCGAGAAGGCCGAGCCGGGGATGAAGGCGACCCCTTCGGCCAGCCCCACCTCGAACAGCTCCTGCGCGTCCACCTCCTCCGGCAGCGTCACCCACAGGAAGAAGCCGCCGTCCGGGCTGGTCCATCTCGCGATGTCGCCGAGGTGTTCGGTGAGCGCCCGCTGCATACCGGCCTTGCGCCGCAGGTATTCCACGCGCAGGCCGCTCAGGTGCTCGGTGAGGTGGCCGTCCTCGAGGAACCGGGCCACCAGGAGCTGCGCGGGCAGGTTGGCGCAGGTGTCCATGGCCTGCTTGGCGTTGATCAGCAACTGGCCGAGCTCGGGGGCCGCGTCGACCCAGCCCACCCGCAGGCCCGGCGCCAGCACCTTCGAGAAGGTACGCACCGAGAACACCTCCGCACCCCCGCCACCCAGCTCGCGCAGGCTGGGCAGGTCCTCGCCGGCGAAGCGCAGCCAGCCGTACGGGTCGTCGTCGATGACGATCGCCCCCCATGCGCGGGCGAGCTCGATGAGCGCGAGCCGCCGCGTGAGCGACATGGTGGTGCCGGAGGGGTTCTGGAAGTTCGGGATCGTGTAGATCGCCTTCGGCGGGCGGCCGGCCCGCTCGACGAGCTCCGGCAGGGCCTCGACGACCAGCCCGTCGTCGTCCACGGGCGCTTCGAGGACCTCTCCGCCGTACGACATGACGGTGGCGCTGCCGTTGGTGTAGGTCGGCGACTCGACGACGACCAGGTCGCCGGGGTCGACGAAGAGTTTGCAGGCCAGGTCGATGCCCTGCATCCCGCCGCTGGTGATGGTCAGCCGGTCGGGGGTCGTCGCCTCGCCGGTGCCCGACAGCATGCCGAGCACCGCCTCCCGCAGCCGGGGGTCGCCCTCGGTCGCGGCGTAGTCGTAGGCGTGGGCCGAGCCCAGTTCGGCGGCGCCGATCGCGGCCAGGAGCCGCGTGGGGACCGCTTCGGCGGCGGGGCTGCCCATCGCGAAGCGGACGATGTCGTGCGACTGCTTCTGCAGCAGCGACGTGCTCGAGTCGATGACCGACCCGACCAGTCCTGCCGCCCGTGCCGCGAGCGGCACCTGCGCGGCGGTCCGCGTCATCATGTTCACCGTCCGATCGTGAGGTTCTGGGTGAGGTCGGTCAGCCGCTCGACCCCGTCGGTGGTCAGCGCGACGGGTTCGGACAGCTCGTATCCCCAGTCGTCCATCCACATGCCGAGGATGACGTGGAAGCACATACCGGCTTCGAGCACGGTGTGTTCGTCGGGCCGCAGGCTGATGGTGCGCTCGCCCCAGTCCGGCGGGTATCCCAGACCGATGGAGTAGCCGATCCGGGACTCCTTGGTCAGGCCGTGCGCGCTGATGACGGCGTTCCACGCGGCGTGGATCTCGTGGGCGGTCCGTCCGGGGCGGAGCGTGGCCAGCACCTCGGCCATGCCGTCGCGGACGATCGCCGCGGTGTCGGCGAGCCGGCGGGGCGGCTCGCCGAGCATGATGGTGCGGGCCAGCGGCGCGTGGTAGCGCCGGTACACGCCCGCGAGCTCGATCGTCGTGGCCTCACCGACGCGGAACTCCTCCTCGGTCCAGGTCAGATGCGGCGTACCGGCTCCCTTGCCGGTGGGCAGCATCGGCACGAGCGCCGGGTAGTCGCCGCCGTGCTCGGCCGTGCCGCGCGCCTGCGCGGCGGCGATCTCGGCGACGACGTCACACTGGCGTCGCCCCGGGGCCACGGCCGCCAGCGCCACCTCCATGACCTGCTGCGCGATCGACCCGGCGATCCGCATCTGGGCGAGTTCGTGGTCGGACTTGACCACGCGTACCCAGTTGACCAGCTCCTGGCTGTCCTCAAGCCGGACGTGCGGGAGTCCCGCCCGCAGCGCGAGGTAGCCGCGGGCCGTGAAGAACGCGGAGTCGCCCTCGATGCCCACGCACCCGTCCTGGCCGGTCTCGATCAGGCCGCGTTCGCGAATGCGTTCGGCGATCCAGTCGTACGGGTGCACCTTCGGGCGGTGGACCAGCTCCTCCGGGTAGCCCTCGATCTGCTCCGGCGGCAGCCAGGCGGTGAAACCGGCTCCGGCGGCGTCCATCGCGCGGGCGAACAGCACCGGCGGACCACTGGCCGGCACCACCAGACACTGCGGCGTATAGAAGGACCAGGCGTTGTAGCCGGTGAGGTAGTACATGTTGGCCGGATCCGTCACCAGCAGGGCGGCGAACGAGCGTTCCGCCATGCCCTCCTGTACGCGGGTGAGCCGTCGCGCGTACTCGGCGGCATCCGGGCCGGGGAAAGACTGCTGCACTAGCAAAACCTCATTTCAGTGGTCGCCGAGGAGACGCTGCCCCGGCCCTGTCGCCCGGCGGCCGATGGCCCGCAGTGCCGCCCACATGGTCGCCTGGTTCGCGCTGATCACCGGTTTGCCGAGCCGTGCCTCGAGCGGGGCGATGACGTCGTAGGTCGGCAGGTTGGTGCACGAGATCACGATCGCGTCGGCCTCGGCGTGGTCGGCCTGGGCGACGAGTTCGGCGGTGCGCGCGTAAGGGACCTTCCAGATGTCGGCGCTCAGCCCCAGGTGGGAGCTGCCGACGACGTCCACGCCGGCCTCCCGCAGGAACAGGCCCAGCCGCTCGGTCACATCCGGGTCGTACGGGGTGGCGATCGCCACGCGCACGGCGGCCAACTGCTTCAGAGCCGCCAGCAGGGCACCGGACGTCGTGACCGCCGCGGGGGCCCCGGCCGCACGCATCGCCTCGACCAGTTGCCGCTCTCCCCGTACGCCGCGCACGAAGCTGCCCGACGTACAGCCGTAGGCGTACACCGCGGGCGAGACCGTGATCAGGTCCCGGGTGCAACGGCTGACGGCAGCGCTGTCACTGACGTGCTCCGCCATCTCCACCGTCACCGGCATCGGCGAGAACGGGGTACGGGTGAAGAACAAGGCCACGTCGTCGGGCGTCCAGCGCCACAGCTCCCGATCCAGCGCCATGTCGTACGGGACGATCACGCCGACGCCGGTCTGGACCGGCGGTCCGGGCGGTGCGGTGCTCGTGTTCGTGGTCATGGACAGGTCTCCTGCGATCATGGGGGCCGGCCCCGTGCGAGTGTGGAGCCGTGTCGCCATCATGCAGGATCGATGCATTGTTGACAATCATACGTAGCTCTCCTACGTTGGGCCGCGGCCCAGGTGGCGAGCGAACGGGGAGGCGCCCATGGCAGGATCCGACGGCAAACCGATCATCGCCGTGCTCTGCGCGGCCGGGGGCCCGCCCCCTCCGCACATGCGGGTCGTCGAGGAGCGCGCGACGGTCCGCTACTGCGACGCCGACGGCCTGGCCGCCGCCGTGGCCGACGCGGACGCCCTCTTCCTGTGGGACTTCTTCTCCAGCGCCGTACGTCAGATCTGGGATCACGCCGGGTCACTGCGGTGGATCCACGTGGCCGCGGCCGGCGTGGACAAGCTCCTCTTCGATGAGCTCAACGACTCCGACGTCATCGTCACCAACGCGCGTGGCGTCTTCGACCGGCCCATCGCCGAGTTCGTGCTCGGCTCGGTGCTCGCCTTCGCCAAGGATCTCCACCGCAGCCACGACCTGCAGCTCGCCCGTACGTGGAAGCACCGGGAGACCCTGCCGGTGGCCGGCACCACGGCGTTGATCGTGGGCACCGGCGCCATCGGGCGCGAGACGGCCCGGCTGCTCCGCGCCGTCGGCATGGACGTACGGGGGGCCGGCCGCACCGCGCGGGCCGTCGACCCCGACTTCGGCACCGTCGTTGCCAGCGGCGAACTGGCGGCGCACGTGGGCTGGGCCGACCACGTCATCATGGTCGCGCCCCTGACCGAGGCGACCCGGGGACTCATCGACGCCACGGTGCTGGCCGCGATGAAGCCCACCGCGCACCTGATCAACGTCGGGCGCGGCCCCTGCGTCGTCGAGGACGACCTGGTCGCGGCCCTGGCGGGCGGGCAGATCGCGGGGGCGTCGCTGGACGTGTTCGCGACCGAGCCGCTGCCACGGGACCATCCGCTGTGGAGCGCGCCCGGCGTGGTCGTGTCCGCGCACATGTCCGGTGACACCGTCGGCTGGCTCGACACGCTGGCCCGGCAGTTCACCGACAACGCCGTCCGCTGGCTCGACGGCGAGGAGCTCGTCAACGTCGTTGACAAGCGGCTCGGGTTCGTCCCCGCCCACCCCCAGCAGAGCCGGCCGCAGCCGAGTCCCGCAGACGCCTAGGGAGCCATGATGACCGACCTGACCCGGCTGAGCGCCACCGAACTGATCGCCGGCTACCGCGACCGCAGCGTGTCCCCGGTGGAGGCCACCCGCGCCGCGCTCGCCGCGATCGAGGCCGCCAACGACGACGTGAACGCCTTCGTCCTGGTCGACGCCGAGGCCGCGCTGGCCGCCGCGGCGGAGTCCGAGGCCCGCTGGCGCGACGGCCGCACCCAGGGACCCGGCGACGGCGTACCCACCTCGATCAAGGACATCCTGTACACCCGCGGCTGGCCGACCCTGCGCGGCACCAACCTCATCGACGAGCAGGGACCGTGGCCGGAGGACGCCCCGGCCGTGGCCCGGCTGCGCGAGACCGGAGCCGTGCTGCTGGGCAAGACCACCACCCCCGAGTTCGGCTGGAAGGGCGTCACCGACTCCCCGCGGCACGGCGCCACCGGAAACCCGTGGAACGCCGAGCTGACCGCCGGCGGATCGAGCGGTGGCAGCGCGGCAGCGGTCGCGCTGGGCATGGGGGCCTGGTCGGTCGGCACCGACGGCGGCGGATCGGTCCGCATCCCCGCCGCCTTCACCGGAACGGTCACCATCAAGCCGACGTACGGCCTCATCCCGATGTGGCCCGCCAGCCCGTTCGGCACCCTGTCGCACGGCGGGCCCATGACCCGCACCGTCACCGACGCCGCCCTGATGCTCGACATCCTCACCGGTTTCGACGCGCGCGACTGGTCGGCGCTGCCGACCCCGGCGACCTCGTTCCGCGACGGGCTCGACGACGGCGTCCGCGGCCTGCGCGTCGCCTTCTCCCCCACGCTCGGGTACGTGCGCAACGACCCCGAGGTCGAGGCCGCCGTCCGTACCGCCGCGGCCGTGCTGGCCGAGGCGGGGGCCGACGTCGAGGAGATCGATCCCGGCTTCGCCGACCCCGTCGAGGCCTTCCACGTCCTGTGGTTCACCGGCGCGGCCAAGGTCGTCGACGCCTATGGGCCCGGCGCCCTGGAGCGGGTCGACCCCGGGCTGCGCCGCGGCGTCATGCGCGCCATGGCCGCCAGCGCCGCGGACTATCTGGACGCCACGGCGGTGCGGATGGACCTCGGGGTACGGATGGGGCGCTTCCACCAGACGTACGACCTGCTGCTGACCCCGACCCTGCCGATCACCGCGTTCCCCAAGGGGATGGACGCCCCGAAGGGCTGGCACTCCGAGGACTGGACCAGCTGGACCCCGTACACGTACCCGTTCAACATGACCCAGCAGCCCGCCGCGAGCGTGCCCTGCGGATTCACCTCCGCCGGGCTGCCCGTCGGCCTGCAGATCATCGGCCCCCGGCACGCCGACGCGCTCGTGCTGCGGGCCGCCCGCTCCTATGAGGCGGCCACCACCTGGACCTCCGCGCGGCCGCCGCTCGCCCGCCCCTGACTGACGATTGAGGAGAATCCCCATGGCTCGCTACATCACGGTCTCGCTGGAATCGCGCGGCGTTTCCTGCACCGCCCGGCTGCTCGACGACGAGGCGCCGCGCACCGCGGCCGCCGTCTGGGACGCGCTGCCGCTGTCCGGTCAGGTCTTCCACGGCAAGTACGCCCGTAACGAGATCTACAACCTGGTGCCGGCGTTCGCGGCAGTCGAGCCCGGGAAGGAGAACACCACGGTCACGCCCATTCCCGGTGATCTGTGTTACTTCGCGTTCGACGCCAATGATCTCGCCACTCCCTCGCACGGCTACGAGAGCGGCGGCGGTCCCAAGGACCTGTCACACATCATCGACCTGGCGCTGTTCTACGGGCGCAACAACCTGCTGCTCAACGGCGACCAGGGCTGGGTGCCGGGCAACGTCTTCGGCACCGTCGTCGAGGGACTCGCGGAGATGGCCGCCGCCTGCCAGGACATCTGGATGGCCGGTGCCCGGGGTGAGACGCTGACGTTCGCGCGCGCCCACGAGGACTGACGTCACTGGCTGACCGCTCGCTTGTACAGGCGCGTGGCCAGCGGGACGAACACCACCAGGATCAGCACCGACCACCCCACCGACACCGGCACCGCGTGCTGGAGCGGCCACGCGTCGGGCACCGGCCTGAGCGGAGTGGTGTTGCCGAACAGCTCGCGCGCCGCCTGGACGAACGTCGAGACCGGGTTCCATTCGGCGATGGGCTTGAGCGGGCCGGGCAGCCGCGCGCTGTCGACGAACGCGTTGGACAGGAAGACCAGCGGGAACGACACGAGCGTGGCGATGTTGTTGAACACCTCGGGCGTACGCAGGGCCAGCGCGACCGTCGCCGTCACCCAGGAGAACGCGTACGAGAAGAACAGCAGCAACAGGAACCCCCCGAGCGCCTCCAACGGCGAGGAGTGGACGCGCCAGCCGACCAGCAGCCCGACCAGCGCCATCACGACGATGCTGGTGATGTTCATGAGCATGTCGCAGAGCGTCTGCCCGACCAGCACCGCCGTCGGCGCCATCGGCAGCGTGCGGAACCGGTCGAAGATGCCCTTCTGCAGGTCCTGGGTGAGCGTGTAGCCGGTGATCTGCGCGCTGGTGACGATCGTCTGGACGAAGATCCCCGGGAGCAGATATTCCTGGTAGGAGATGCCGGGCAGGTCGATCATGCTGCCGAACACGTACGCGAACAGCAGCACGAACACGATCGGCAGGATGATCACGCCGCCGAGCAGGTCGGGGGCTCGCCTGATCTTGAGCGCGTTGCGCTTGCTGATCGTCATGCCGTCGGCGACGGCCATCTGAAGGGCGTTCATCGGACCGTCTCCTTGGTGTCGTGGGTGCCGGCCTGGTGGCCGGTGAGGCTCAGGAAGACCTCGTCCAGGGTCGGCCGCCGCAGCCCGGCGTCACGTACGGCGACGCCCTCGGCGGCCAGGCGGCCCAGGGCGGTGGTGAGCGAGGCGGCGCCGCCCGCCACCGGGATGGTGACGCGCAGGGCGGTGGGGTCGGTCCAGACCTCGGCGACGGCCAGCGGCGCCAGCACCCGGCGTACGGTCTCCAGATCGGCGGCGCTGGTCACCGAAAGTTCGATCCGGTCGCCCCCGACCTGGTCCTTGAGCTCGTTGGCGGTGCCGAGCGCGATCACCCCTCCGTGGTCGACCACCGCGATCCGGTCGGCGAGCCGGTCGGCCTCCTCCAGATATTGAGTGGTGAGCAGGACCGTCGTGCCACCGGCGACCAGGTCGGCGATGACCTCCCACAGGCTCACCCTGGCGCGGGGGT
Source organism: Nonomuraea guangzhouensis (assembly GCF_019396345.1). Classification (GTDB taxonomy): domain Bacteria; phylum Actinomycetota; class Actinomycetes; order Streptosporangiales; family Streptosporangiaceae; genus Nonomuraea; species Nonomuraea guangzhouensis. The sequence continues at coordinate 254,137 of NZ_JAHKRM010000017.1, forward strand.
CCAGGCCGGTCGTGGGCTCGTCCAGGAACAGCACCGGCGGGTCGGCCACCAGCGCGCCGGCCAGGTCGAGCCTGCGCCGCATGCCGCCGGAGTAGCCCTGCACCTGGCGGTCACCCGCCTCCGTGAGGTCGAAGCGGTCCAGCAACTCTCTGGCGCGCTGTTTGCTGCGTTTTGTGCCCAGGTGGTAGAGACGGCCGACCATCTCCAGGTTCTCGGCGCCGGTGAGGTGCTCGTCCACCGCCGCGTACTGCCCGGACGCCCCGATGTGCGAGCGCAGCCGTTGCGCGTCGGCCACGACGTCCAGTCCGGCGACCGTGGCATGTCCGCCGTCCGGCTTCAGCAGCGTGGTCAGGATCCGCACGGTCGTCGTCTTGCCGGCGCCGTTCGGGCCGAGTAACCCGAACACCGTTCCTTGCGGGACCGACAGATCGATCCCGTCCAGGGCGACCACGTCGCCGTATCTCTTGACCAGGCCTTCGGCCACGATCGCTGGGGGCATGAGATCTTCTCCTTCTGGTGTTTCGTTCTGTTTCACGAACGGTGGATCACGATGTCGCCATAGGCAGTGTGGGCCCGCACCTCGACGGTCTCGTCGGACTGGCCAGGGCCGGCGCAGTCGTCCAGGGAGACGTCCACGCTGCCGTACTGCGAGCTCACGTCCAGCCAGGCGGCGGTGCCCTCCCGGATCCCGAGTTCGAGCCGGCCACCGGCGGTCTCCAGGACGACCGCGCCGGACACCACCTCGCCGATCCGGACACTGCCGTACGCGGTCTTGGCGGCGACTCCGGCCAGGGCGCGGTCGACGGTGATGTCGCCGTACGCGGTCTTCAGCCGGAGCTCGCCGGTCACCGAGCCGAGCCTGAGGTCGCCGTTGGAGGTCCTGACCACCGCCGTGCCGTCGATCTCGCCGATCCGGATGTCGCCGTTGGAACTGGTGATGTCGGCGTGCCCCACCGACCGGGTCACCGAGATGTCCCCGGACCCCGTCTTGAGCTGCAGCCGGCCGGCCTCCTCAAGCCGGATGTCGCCGTAGGAAGCGGCGAACTTCACCTCACCGAGGCGCCCCCTGCAGCGGAAGTCCGCCGCCGCGTTCGCCTCGACGCGGGAGCCGGCCGGCAGGTCGATCGTCACGTCGACCGTGCCGCCCCAGCCAAGCAGCGAACGTGCCCAGATCCTGGGCGCCTCGACCAGCTTGTCGATCGAGTCGCCCCAACCGGACGGCGGAGCGGGCCGGTTCTTGTCCGCCTTCACGAGCAGCCGGCCGTCGGCGTACTCGACCTGGACCTGCTCGGCGGCGTGCCGGTCGGTCTCGCTGAACTCGTCACCGGGGCGTATGTCGACGACGGTGTCGGTGCGATCACTCGCGTTGATCCGGACTTTGGCGGCCGCGAGATCGATCATTACGGAGATGGGCTCGGGGGTGGCGAACGTTGGCATGACGGTCCCCTTATGGGTTAAGCGTTCCGGCTGTTTTGGCTGCACCTAGCGGACCCAGCCGCTGTGGCTCCGCAGGGTCCGCGGGCCCGCGCGCCGGCCTCCGACGTCGGGTTCGAGCGCGGCGGAGACGGCGCGGACGAGCCAGGTGTTGACCGAGAGCCCGTCTCGGCCGGCCGCCTCTTCGATGCGCGGCTTGAGCTGCTCGGGAACGCGGAGCGAGATCCGCGACGTCCCGCCCTCGTCGGCGTCCGGCGGCCTGGCACCCCTCTCGGCGTGCCCAGGCTCGCCGAACGGCTGACCGATCGGTGGTGGCGTCACCACGAAGCCGGGATCGGGTCCGCGCAGGCGTACTTCGACCGAACCCGGTGCGAGGTCGCGGGTGATCTCGTCCGCGGCGGCGGAGAGGGCCTCCAGCAGGGCGAGCCGGGTGGCCGGCTCGAGCGTCAGGGCGAGCCGCTCGGCGAGCGCACGAGCGTCCTCGCCGCCTGCCTCGGCGGCGATCGTGAGTTCACGGCGGAGCTGGTCTACGTACGGCGCGAGGTCCATGACACAACTATGGCGTCATAATGGCGTCATTGCAAGCCCAAGATGCCCCGACTTGACGCCACCGAGGCATCACGGGCAGGGAACGACAAGCCGCACGGCCTTCCCTGGCGCGCCGCTCAGCCGCGAACCAGGTGCCGGCGCCCTGAGCTTGACCGTCCGCCACGCCATCGCCGACACCTCCTGCGCCTCGTCTGCGGCTGCAGGCCCACTGGCGTGGTGTGGTCGAGGGCGAGCAACTCCCGGCCGGCCCTCGCGAGGTCGTCGCGAAATGCCGCTATACCCGTTTGCGTATGCCTTGAGGAAGATTCATAGCGCCGTACGTACCTCCTGATGGCAGATTCCGGTTTCGGGAGGTATGTAATGCACCGCAGAGTCGCCCTGCTCTCCGCCGTCGCGCTGACCGTGGCAGGTGCCCTGGTCCCCGCGGGTGCCGCCCAGGCCAGTGGTGGCAGGGTCAGCGCCGACCCCACGCCCGTCAGGTGGTCCGCCACGGACTCCTGGTCGGAGCGCAGGACCGTCCTTCAGTACTGGACGCAGCAGCGCGTGATGGCGGCGCAGCCGCTCGACGAGCCCACGCCACGACGCTCCAACCGGTCGGGCTCGCCGACCCAGGGCACGCCGTGGGCCACGCGAGGCGCCTCTACCACCACGACCCAGCGCACCCCGTGGACCACCCGCGTCGCCACGGCCGGCGCCACCCAGGGCACCCCATTGACGGTCCAGGGCGTCGCGGCCCAGGAGCAGGCCCGGGTGCCCAACAGCCCCGGCCTCCGGTGGGTCGACGGCGGTGCCGTCGTGCGTACCACCGGACGCGTTTTCTTCACCACCGCCAACGGCGGCAACGCCTCCTGCTCCGGCTCGGCCGTGACCAGCGCCAACGAGAGCGTCGTGATCACCGCCGGGCACTGCGTGAAGGAGGGCGGTGCTTCTCACCGGAACTGGGTGTTCATCCCGGCCTTCGACAACGGCCGGCGCCCGTTCGGCACCTGGGTGGCCAGCAGGCTGCTGACCACGCAACAGTGGAACGCTCGCGAGGACATCAACTTCGACGTGGCCGCCGCTGTGGTCGCGCCGCTCCAGGGCCGGACGCTGACCGACGTCGTGGGCGGGCAGGGGGTGGCGTTCAACCAGCCCAGGCAGCGGCAGATGTTCTCGTTCGGCTATCCGGCGGCGCCGCCCTTCGACGGGTCGAAGCTGGTCTACTGCAGCGGGCGCGCGTTCAACGACACCGTGATGACCAGGGACCAGGGGCTGCGCTGCAACATGACCGGCGGGGCGAGCGGGGGGCCGTGGTTCCAGGGGTTCAACGAGTCCACCGGGCTCGGGTGGCTGAACTCCGTGAACAGCTTCAAGTACGACTTCGCCCCCGATTTCATGTTCGGCCCCTTCTTCGGGAACGAGGCGATGGCCGTCTACCAGGCCGCGCAGAACACCAACGCCCCCTGAGCCTCTCTCTGCCGGTGCCGGTGACCGCGATCCCCGGCCTGGATCTGCTTCAGATCCGGCCGGCGGTCCTTGGGCCGCTCACCACAATGAGCCGGGCTCTCCGATCACTGTCGGCGGGCCCAGATGAGTGATCCCCTCTTGGTCACCCGCAACGGGGTGGCCACGCGGAGTGCGGCGGCGCGCGCCGCCGGCTCGGTCAGGCCGCGGCCCCGGAGGTAGAGGGTGACGGCCTCCCGGTCGGGTAGGTGCAGCAGCGGCTCGTCCCAGGAGGTCACCGCCACCACGTCCAGAACCTCGCCGACGACAGCGGGCGCCAACTCCGCGTCGAAGCTCAGCGGCCGCCCCCATTCAGGCAGGACCGACGACAACTCGGGGTCGTTGTGCCGGCTGGGCGCCGAGACCGCCAGCAGTCCTCCGGGCCGCAGCACCCGGCGGACCTCGGTCAGCACCCGCGCGGGGTCGGCGAAGTGGTACAGCATCCACAACGCGGCCGCGCCGCCGAAGACGCCGTCGGTGAACGGGAGCGCCAGCGCGTCGGCTCGCACCGCGGGCCGGGGCGCCTGTACGACGTGCGCCGCGGCGTCGAGCACGACCGTGGGCACACCGGCGTCGGCGAGCAGCCGTCCCAGCACACCGGTGCCGCCGCCGACGTCCAGCACCGGGCGGACCCGCTCCGCCGCCATGCGGGCCGACACCAAGGGATGGATGTCTCTGGGCGTCGCCAGCCGATTCGCCGCGAAACGGCCCGGGTCATCGTCATAGTCAACGGGCAGCGCCCTGCGGCGCGATTCGGCCATGCAGCCACGATGCCGACCGACCCCGGCGTCCCGCCACCCGTTTTACCCGCACGAGCACCCGCCGCACGGGCGCGGGCCAATCGAGCGCGCGGCGTCACGGGCGCAGACAGCACGACGTCACGGGCGCAAGTCGATCAGGCGGACCGCGTCACGGCCCCGGCCGACAACTTGCAACGGGACTGCAACGGCGATCGAGACCATCTGAGCATCGGGTGGGCAGCGGACGCTGCCCCAGATGCGAGGAGTGATGTTTCATGTTTACTGCGGTTCTCACGAGGGTGCGCGGGCTGTGGGTGGCCATGGTCGCGGGGGTGGCGCTGATCGTCGGCGTCGGACTGGCGGCCCCGGCGAACGCCGCGGTGCCGCCTGAGGTGATCATCGCCGACACGTTCGCCACCAGGACGGTGACGGCCGACACCTTTGCCGACTACGTGTTCAACGTTCCGGCCGGCAATTGGACCGCTGTGGCGACCCTCACGGCCCGCAACAACACCGCCACAGCGGCGGCCCTGGCCTGCTCATTCCTGATCATCAGCGAGAGCAGCACCAACAACACCAGTGTCGTCTCCACGGTCGGCCCCAACGGTCAGCTCGCGAGCCTGTCGACGGGCACCGCCCGTGCTGTGGCGACCACCGGGGTGGTTCGGCTGCGGTGCAGCGCCACTACGGCTACCACCAACATGTCGGTGTTCAACGTGAACATCATGGCGACCCGGGTCAACGCGATCACCCGGGTGAATCTGGGTTAGGCGACTGAGCGCGGAAAAAAGCGGAAAAAGGGGTCGCGGCGAGCAGGCCGCGGCCCCTTTCGACTGGCCGATCGTCACAAGGCCGACCGAGCGCCACAGGACCGACCAAGCACTACAGGACCGACCGAGCGCCACAGGACCGACCAAGCACTACAGGACCGACCAAGCGCTACAGGTCCGGCCAAGCGCTACGGGGCCGATCGAGTGCTACAGGTCGGTGGCGATGATCTTTTCGATGTTCCGTTCGGCGAGGGCCGTGATGGTGACGAACGGGTTCACGCTGGTGTTGCCGGGGATCAACGAGCCGTCGATGACGTACAGGCCCGGGTAGCCGGCCAGGCGGCCGTAGTTGTCGGTGGCCTTGTTCAGGACCGCGCCCCCGAGCGGGTGGTACGTGAGGTGGTCCCCCCAGATCTTGTAGACGCCGAAGAGGTCGGTCCGGTAGATCGTCCCCTCCGTTGAGTTGATCTTGTCGAAGATCGTCTTGGCCATGTCGATGCCCGGTTGCTTCCAGGCGGTCTGCCAGTTCAGGTCGACCTGTCCCGTCGTGGCGTTCCAGGAGAACTGGGCGCGGTTCGGGTTCTTGGTGATCGACAGATAGAACGAGGCGAAGGTCTCGATCCCGGTGGGCAGCGGGGCGACCTCGGCGAACGCGCCACCGGCCGCCCAGTTGTCGATGCCGGCGCAGGGAATGGTCGACTGGGAGCTGCCGGTCGGGTCCCACAGGTGGTTGGCGCGGCCGCACATGACGTTGCCGTTGTCGCCCCAGCCCTTGCCGACCTCGGCGTTCAGGTTGGGCAGCGCGCCGGTGGCCTTCAGCTTGACCAGCAGCTTGCTGGTGCCGACGCTGCCGGCGGCGAAGAACACCCGGTCGGCGGTCACGGTCTTGGTGGCCGTGGTGTCGCCGGTGGTGTTGATCTGCTGGATGACGACCGTGTAGCCGCCGCCGGCCGCCGGGGCGACCGAGGTGACCTTGTGCAGCGGTGAGATGGTGACCTTGCCGGTGGCCTTGGCCTGGGCGATGTAGGTCTTCTGCAGGGACTTCTTGCCGTAGTTGTTGCCGTAGAGGATCTCGCCGGCCAGGGCCGACTTGGTGGCGGTGCCGGCCGCCTCCTGCTCCATGTAGTTCCAGTCGTACACGTCGGGCACGAAGACGAACGGGAAGCCGGAGCGCTGGGCGTGCTTACGGCCGACCCGGGCGAACTGGTACCAGTCGGTGGAGTCGAACCAGGCCGATCTGATCGTGCCGACCCCGAGCCCGGCGTTGGCGCGCGGGTAGTAGGTGCCGTACATCTCGTCGGCGTTGACCGACGGGAGGATGGCGGCGAAGTTCTCCCGCTTGGGGGTGACCGCCATGCCACCGTTGACCAGCGAACCACCGCCGACGCCGCGACCCTGGTAGACCGTGATGCCGCTGAACTCCTCGGCGTCCAGGACCCCGGTGTAGCGGGAGATGTCCCGGTCGATCGGGAAGCCGAGGAAGTAGTTGAGGGGCGCCTTGGTCCTGGTGCGCAACCAGTAGGAGCGGTTGTCCGGCGAGAGCGTGCTGCAGAAGATCTTGCCGTCGGAGCCGGGGGTGTCCCAGGCCATGCCCATCTCGATCATGTGTACGTCGACGCCCGCCTGGGCGAGACGGAGCGCGGCGACGGAGCCGCCGTATCCGGTCCCGATCACCAGGGCCGCGACGTGGGCCCCGTTGCCGATCGGGCCGGCCGCCGCCCGGGCCGCCGTGGGGTGGGCTGTGAGGGCCAGGGCGCCCACGGTTCCCGCGATGAATCCGCGGCGCGAGACACCTTTGGAACCGGTACCGCGGGGGGTGTTGTCACTCATCCGATGGTCCTTACTCTCGGTGGGATGAGAACAGGTCCTGCATGTTGCTCGCGCCTTTGTGTTGGTCAGAAGGCCGTGTTGGTTAGAAAGCCCGCTTGGGGGCGGGCGATGGGCCGCTGGGCAGTCTGCACACGGTGTCGAGGCCCAGTACGTGGTTGAGCCGTCCGAACGCCAGCCAGGAGCCGAGGCTCATGCTCAGCTCGACGATCTCCAGCTGGCTGTAGTGCGCGGTCATCCGCGTCCAGAACTCGTCGTCGAGGCCGTGGTGATCCAGGGCGTACCGCTCGGCGTACTCGGCGGCCAGCCGGGTGCGATCGTCGAAGGCGTCGGTGGTGCGCCATCGCGTGACCGCGTCGGCGAACTCCTCCTCGACCTTCTGCCCGTCTCGTTCGGTACGCCAGTCGAGGCAGAAGGCGCAGCCGTTGATCTGCGCGATCCGCAGCCGGGCAGCCTCGAACTCACGGAGCCCGAGGGTCGTGTGGGCGTACACCGACAGGGAGAAGTGCGAGGCGGCGATCCCGATGCCGGGCACCATCTCACCCCACACGTACTCGATCGCGTCCTTTCCCTCGGGGATGTCGAGGTTCATGGTTGTTTCCTCCCGAGTTTGCCGATCGCGGGGCGCAGGGGGACGTCGAGCGCGTCGTAGAGGCCGGGTTCGGCGTCCGCGAGCCAGTCGATGGCGTTCACCAGGCGGCCGACCGCGGTGGCGTTCCCGCCCGCGGCCCGGTTGCCGCCCTCGTCGGTGGCCTCGACCGTGACCTCGATGCGCGGGCGGCCCTCGATGATCACCCGGTGCGCGCCCTGGCCGTCGGGCGGGGCCGGCCAGTCCGGCGCGCAGGACGGGTGGATGCGGGTGACGTGCTCGATGACGATGCGGGGCTCGCCCTCGACGATGCCCTGCACCTCGAACCGGACCGCGCCCTGGGTGCCCGCCTCGAAGTCGCCCATCGTCTCGGTGGCCACCGTCGCGTCGAGCGGGCGCCGGTCCACGGTCTCGCGGATCTCGTCGAGTTCGACGCCGAGGGCTCTGGCCATCAGCCGTACCTGGCCGCCCCACACCATGGTCGGGACCGTCGGCGCGATCATCGGCGGTTCGTAGTCCATCGGCTGGCCCATGCCGACCAGGTACCGGACCGAGTCGGGCTGGTCGTAGGTGGAGTAGTCGAAGATCTCCTGGCAGCGGAGCACGTCCACGGTGCCGCCGAGTCCGCTGATCAGCAGGGGCAGCACGTCGTTGCCCCAGCCGGGGTCGACGCCGGAGACGAACAGCGAGCCGCCGCCGTCCGCGATGGCGGCCAGCACCGGTTCGCGCAGCTCCGGCGGGGCGTTGCGCTGGTCGTAGAGCGCGTACAAGGAGGGCGTGACGACCACGGCTCCGGCGCGAATCGCCCGGATGATGTCGGCGAGGGCCTCGTCGGGACGGATGTCGCCGGACGCCGCGTAGACGACGGCGCGGGGACCGGTGGCCAGCGCCGCGTCGACGTCGTCGGTCGCCGCGATCCCCAGATCGGCGCCGAGCCCGGCGAGCGCGCCGGCGTCGCGGCCGACCTTGCCGGGGTCATGGACGAGTACGGCCGCGAGCCGCAACGCCGGGTGGGCCTCGACGGCACGGATGGCCGCGCGGCCGACGTTGCCGGTGCCCCAGACGATCGTGGACAACATGATCGGAGCGTAGCAAGCGCTTGGTTAGGTGCATAGGGCCATCACGACCCATCTCATGGCGGTGTGAGGACCGTCCTGGCCACGGCATTCGCCCTGCGTGTGGGGAAAATCCAGCGCGGTAATAGTAGCGATATACGCGGAATAACGGACATCAGTTCAATGCCCGCCGGATTTATTTCGATAATTCCTGCCGACGAGTGAATTTGCCGGGGAGTGAACCATGGCGGGTGCTGTCCCGTAGCTCAGGAAAACCGGGCTTTCCGGTTCACGTTCCTAACCCGAGAGGAGTGCCCGTATGGCGAATGCCTCGGGGAGCAGGCCATTCAGGCCATGGTTGGCTGTTGTTTCCTTAGTCGGAGGTATCACTCTCGTCCTTGCGGGGTCCCCCGCAGCAGGGCAGTCGATAACCTTGACGAACATGTCCGCCCGCGCAGACACGATCACCTGCCCGAGTGTGGCCGACAAACTTCCGGAGATTCCGGCAGCGGCGCAAGCTGAGGTCGACCGCAACCTCGCCCTGCTGAACACGCAGATCGCCGAAGCGAACAAACGGCTGGTCACCTCGGCCGGAGAGGGCGGCCCGAACTTCGTCCAGAACGCCATCCTCGGCCCCCTGGCCGACAAGCGAACGGCCACGATCAACCGCATCGCTACGGCCATCGGCCGAGTGGCGGCACGCCCCGAGCTCTCGGTGGCCACCCTGTCCACCTGCAAGCTCGGCAGCGGCGGCGGCACTGCCACCGAGACCCCGGCGCCTGAGGCCTCTGCCTCGGCGACACCGGGGACCTCTGACGCTCCGGCGCCCGAGGGCACGGCTAAGACGATCACCTGCCCGAGCGTGGCGGACAAACTTCCGGAGATCCCCGCAGCGGCCAAGGCCGAGATCGACCGCAACCTCGCCCTGCTCGACACCCAGATCGCCGAAGCCAACAAACGCCTGATCACCTCAGCAGGAGAAGGCGGCCCCAACTTCATCCAGAACGCCATCCTCGGCCCCCTGGCCGACAAACGAACCGCCACCATCAACCGCATGGCCACCGCCATCGGCCGAGTAGCGGCACGCCCCAACCTCCCGGTAGAGGCCCTGTCCACCTGCAAGCTCAGCAGCGGCGGCGCCACTGCCACTGCCACCGCCGCCCCCGAGTCCCCCACTTCGCCTCCGTCCGACGAGGCGACCACCGCACCTCCCAGCACCGGCAGCAAAAAGATCACCTGCCCGAGCGTGGCGGACAAACTTCCGGAGATCCCCGCAGCGGCCAAGGCCGAGATCGACCGCAACCTCGCCCTGCTCGACACCCAGATCGCCGAAGCCAACAAACGCCTGGTCACCTCAGCCGGAGAGGGCGGCCCCAACTTCATCCAGAACGCCATCCTCGGCCCCCTGGCCGACAAACGAACCGCCACCATCAACCGCATGGCCACCGCCATCGGCCGGGTAGCGGCACGCCCCAACCTCCCGGTAGAGGCCCTGTCCACCTGCAAGCTGAGCTCCGCCTCCGCTTCTTCGGGCGCTGCCAGGACCGCCGGCCCGTCGGCCGACGACTTCATCGACATCCAGGCGGTCTCCCCCGTACAGCAGCCGAAGCTGACCGAGTCCAGCGGCACCTTCGTCTCCAAGTGCGGTACGGGCCAGGAGAGCCACACCAACTCCGACAACGTCATCACCGCTCCGGGCGTGTCCAACGGCGCCCAGCACGTGAACAACTACGTGGGTAACGAGTCCACCGACGCCTTCTCCACCAACGAGAGCCTGGCCGCCGCGGACACCACCTGCCGCTTCAGCGCCGACCAGTCGACGTACTTCTGGCCGGCCCTGCAGGTGCTCACGGGGGGCAAGAGCACGTCCGTGCTGCCCTCCGCGGTGCAGTTGCAGTTCCGCGGCAATGCCGTGTCGCGGGTGACGGCGGCGCCGCGTTTCCTCAGGCTGGTCACCGGCGACGCGATGGCGGTGACCAACAGCGCGGCCGACGCACCGGCCGACACCTCGACGGACGCCCCGACGGACGCCCCGAGCGACCTCCCGACGGACGTTCCGACCGACCTGCCGACCGACCTGCCGACCGACGTTCCGACCGACCTCCCGACCGACACCGCGACCGACGCCCCCGCTGACGCCCCAACCGATGCCCAGACCGACGCCCCAACCGATGCCCCGGCCGCCGGCGCGGACAACGCCCGGCCGACGTTCAGCTGCACCGGCTTCACCGACAGGCTGACCGACAAGTATCCGATCTGCCCGGACGGCAGCTCTGTCGTCCGGATCCTCGACATGCCCAGTTGCTGGGACGGCCAGAACCTCGACAGCGCCGACCACCGTACCCACGTCGTCTTCCCCGACGAGAGCGGTGCCTGCCCGAGCGGGACCAAGGCCGTACCTCAGCTGCGCATGACGCTGGTCTACGCCAACGTGCCCAACACCCAGCCCGAAGGTACGAACGTGCCGTTCGCGCTGGACGGGGTCGCCAGCCAGCAGCAGAGCCCGAACACCGACCACGCCGGCGCCATCGAGGTGATGTCCAGGCAGCTCATGAAGACCGTCGTCCGTTGCATCAACACCGGCAGGAGGTGCTGACAGCCGGAAGGAGCAACGGAAAGGGCCACCCGAGTGATTCGGGTGGCCCTTTCCGTATAACTGATCAGCGTCCGCTGCTGACCGCGTGGTACTGCAGGTCCTGCACGACGGGGGCGGCCACCACGGTCCAGGGGGAGGTGACGGTGGCCGTCGTCGTCCCGGAGCGGACCACGGAGACCTTGTTGGTGCCGTTGGCCAGCGGGTAGAGCTGGGCCTGCAGGCCCGCCTTGGCCGAGTAGGTCTTGGCCGTGCCGCCGATGGTGGCGTTCACGGTCGCGGCGCCGGTGAGGAACGACAGGATCTCGACGTCGTCCCTGGGCGTGCTGGTGCCCGAGCGCGGCGCCATCAGCTTCGTCTGGCCGCCCGTGGGCTTGGCCGCGGCGAGCTGGGTGCGGTGCGTCAGGTAGACCGTGTCCCGGACGATCGCCGGGGCCTTGCCGGTCTTCAGCCACGTCAGGTAGTAGGAGGAGATGTCCAGGTAGGCCGAGTCGTTGTGCGGGGACGGGGTGAACTGGGTGCCTTCGGAGAAGTCGTTCCAGGTGGTGAGCTGGACCCAGTCCGCGCCGTTGTCGATGGAGCCTTGCCACGTGGTCTTGAGGTTCTGGGTGTTCAGGGCCTCGTCGTAGATGCTCTGGTTCGGGCGCTCGTCCTGGACGGAGACCGGCTGCATCCAGATCTTGCCGAGGTCGTGCGCCTTCTTGATGTTGCTCGCGATGCCCGTCTGCCCGGCCGGACTGCGGTTGCCCCAGTTGGAGAAGCCGTAGCTGATGGAGGCGAAGGCCGAGGCGTTGGCGGAGAAGTTCAGGAACGTCGGCACGAGGGCGACCTTGAGGCCGTACTTGGTGTTCATGATGTCGATGAGGTCCGCCCACCAGGCCGCGGTCTTGGCCTCGGCCTTGAACGGCGAAACGACGACGCGCCCGTCGGGCAGGCGGTAGCTCGACTTCGACGCGGCCAGCTCGGCGAGGGAGGCGGCGAGGGTCGAGGCGTCGGCCGACAGCGAGGTCATGTCGGGCATCGGGACGATGGTGAAGCCGGTGTCGACCGTCTCGGCCGCCTTCACCAGCAGCTTGAGCCGGGTCCAGTTGGCGCTGCTCAGCGAGAGCATGTCCACGGTGAAGCCGTCGATGCCCGCCGCGGCGGCCGTCTTGACCTCGGTCTCCATGTCCTGGAGCTGGTAGTCGCCGGACAGCGCCGCGCGCGGCTTCGGGCGGTCGCGCAGCAGCCCGCCGTAGGCGGCGTGCTTTCCGCTCTCACCGGCCGGGTTGAGGTAGTTCTTGGCGTAGTAGTCGACGCTGCCCTCCTTGTTGTCCAAGGAGATGGGGTACGGCGTGAAGTAGTGCGCGAACACCTTCTTGGCGGAGGCACGCAGCGTGCTCTTGGCCGGCAGATCGAACGGCAGGGGGCCGGAGGTCGGCGTGGCGGTGGCCGTCGTGTACGTCACCACCAGGCGGGGGCCCTTGCCCGTGGTCGAGTGGGACGAGTGCAGCACCCCCTGCGCGCCGGCCGTCGACGAGAGCCCGAAGGCGTAGGTGCCGTTACCGGTGTACGCGGAGGTGACGTCGAGCTTCTTGGTCTCGTCCTTGACCAGGCCCTTGGCGGTGGCGATGGCCGTGCCGAAGGCGGGCTTGCCGGCCCAGTTCGCCGTGGCCGGCGCCCAGCTTCCGGTGACCTTGCTCGCGGCGATCGTCGTGTCGGTGGTACGGGCGGCGGTCACCTCCAGCGAGAGCTTGACGTTCTTGGCGCCCGAGGGCACGCCGCTCACGGTGAACGAGGCCAGCGCGCGGCGCTCCGAATCGGCCTTGCCGTCACACGTCGCCGCACAGACCGAGAGCCAGGTGTAGGTCTCGTGCGTACGGGTGGGGGCGTCCTGGCTGAGATAGGTGTCCTTGGCCGTCTCGACGGTGATGGGCGACGCGGCGGCGGCCGACCCGGTCACGGCCCCGGCGGCGGTGGCACCCGACATGGCCAGAAGCAGGACGCCGACCGATAAGGCGACCCCTCTTCCCAGCCTGACCTGCGAAATCATCCTTGTTGCCCTCGATTGTCTCTTGTCCTACGCAATCGCGGATCATCATGTCAGCCGGAAGTACAGATAAAGCACAGGCCCTAACTTCGCACCTTGCATAGTTTGACGGCATAGTGGCAGAAAACGGATATGACAGCTGGACCAGGCGACTACCCCGAGGACTCCCGGTATCTGCCGATCGGCGAGCACGGGTTGATCGGCGACCTGCGCACGGTCGCGCTCGTGGGCACCAACGGCACGATCGACTGGTACTGCTGCCCGAGCTTCGACGCCCCCAGCGTGTTCGCCTCGATCCTGGACGCCGACAAGGGCGGCTCGTTCGAGCTGTTCGCCGACACCCCGGCGAAGACCAAGCAGTTCTACTTCCCGGACACCACTGTCCTGATCACCCGCTTCTTCGCCGTCGACGGGGTGGGTGAGATTCAGGACTTCATGCCGATCGTGGGCGACTCCAGCGAGGCCGATCGGCACCGGCTGATCCGCCGGGTCGCCTGCGTCCGCGGCACTCTCCCGTTCCGCGCCCGGGTGGCTCCCCGTTTCGACTACGCCCGGCAGCCCCACACGGTCCGCCAGCAGGGCGGCTCGACGATCTTCGAGTCGGCGTGCCTCTCCCTCGACCTGTCCGCCAGCGTGCCCGTCGAGACCGACGGGCGGGACGCCTGGGCGCGGTTCGAGCTCAAGGAGGGCGAGAGCGCGGTGTTCGCCCTCGACCGGATCAGCGAGGGGACCCCGCCACGGGGCTGCCCGATCGCGGAGGCGGAGGCGCAGTTCGCCGAGACGGTACGGTTCTGGCGCAAGTGGCTGTCCGCCTCCCGCTACCGGGGCCGGTGGCGGGAGGTCGTCCACCGTTCGGCCCTCACACTGAAGCTGCTCACCTACGCGCCGACCGGCGGGATCGTCGCCGCGGCCACGACCAGCCTTCCCGAGCGGCTGAAGGGCAGCCGCAACTGGGACTACCGCTACGTGTGGGTCCGTGACGCGGCGTTCTGCGTGTACGCCCTGCTCAGGCTCGGCTTCACCGAGGAGGCCGAGGCCTTCATGGGCTTCCTGTCCACGCACGTCCGCTCCGACGGCGACCGCCGCACCGGCCCGCTGCAGATCATGTACGGCATCGACGGCCGCAGCGACCTGCCGGAGAGCGAGCTGAGCCACCTGGAGGGCTACCGGGCATCGGCCCCGGTACGCGTGGGGAACGCCGCCGTAAGCCAGCTCCAGCTGGACATCTACGGAGCGCTCCTCGACTCCATCTACCTCTACAACAAGTGGGGCGACCCGATCTCCAGCGACCGCTGGGAGCAGGTGTGCACGCTGGTGGAATGGGTCTGCGAGAACTGGGACCAACCCGACGAGGGCATCTGGGAGACCCGCGGCGAGCGCAAGAACTTCGTCTACTCACGGCTGATGTGCTGGGTGGCCATCGAGCGCGCCATGCGCATGGCCTCCTATCGGGGGCTGCCCGCCGACATACGGCGCTGGCGGCAGGCCCGCGACGCGATCTACCACGACATCATGAAACGCGGCTGGTCGACCACGCTGCAGGCGTTCGTCCAGCACTTCGACGAGGACGTCCTGGACGCGTCGATCCTGATGATGCCGCTGGCCAAGTTCGTCTCGCCCACCGACCCCAAGTGGCTGTCCACCCTCGACGCCCTCAGCCGCGAGCTGGTCTCCGACTCGCTGGTCTATCGCTACGACCCCGAGGCCAGCCCGGACGGGCTGGAGGGGCAGGAAGGCACGTTCTCGATCTGCTCGTTCTGGTACGTCGAAGCCCTGGCCCGCGCCGGGCGCCTCGACGAGGCCCGCCTGGCCTTCGAGAAGATGCTCACCTACGCCAACCACCTGGGGCTGTACGCGGAGGAGATCGACCACACCGGCGAGCAGCTCGGCAACTTCCCGCAGGCCTTCACCCACCTCGCCCTCATCAGCGCCGCCTTCAACCTCGACCACGCCCTCGGTTAGGCCACCTCGTCGTACTCGACCGCGTAGTCGTGCTGTGACCGATCCTTCAGCGCGAACGCGGCGACGAGGCTGATCAGCGCGCAGATCGCCATGTAGACGGCGATGGCGAACGAACTCTTGTAGGTGGTGTACAGCCAGACGGCGATCAGCGGCGCGGGCCCGCCCGCCGTCACCGAGGCCAGCTGGTAGCCGAGCGAGGCGCCGCTGTAGCGCAGCCTGCCGGTGAAGCTCTCGGCGATGAAGGTGGCCTGGGGGCCGTACTGGATGTCGTGGATCGGCGCGGCCAGCACGATGGCCAGGAAGACCAGCGCGGGGACGCGGGTGTCCAGCAGGGGCCAGTAGATGAAGGACCAGATCACCATGGCCGCGGCGCCCACGATGTACAGGCGTCTGCGGCCGACGAGGTCGGAGATGTACCCCCAGAACGGCACGGTGAACAGCGAGACGATCCCCGCCACGATGACGTACCGGTAGACGTCACCCACCGCGAAGCCCAGCGCCTTGGTGGCGTAGGTCAGGATGAAGACGGTGAAGATGTAGAACGGCGCCTGCTGCCCGGTGCGGAGCAACGCGCTCAGCACGATCTCCCGCCAGTTCCTGACGATGACCTCGCGTACGGGGACGCGCTCGACCTTGTTCTCCGCCAGGAGCTTGGTGAAGACGGGCGTCTCCAGGATGCCGAGCCTGATGTAGAGGCCGACGGCGGCCATCACGATGCTGAGCAGGAACGGAATGCGCCAGCCCCAGTAAGGATCGAGCGGCTGGAACACCTGCAGGGCCGTGTAGCCGAGCACGAGACCGACGGGGACGCCGAACTGCGGCCAGCTGCCGAGGAAGCCGCGCCGGCCGCCGCGCGACTTGCCCCACTCGGTGGCGAGCAGGACAGATCCGCCCCATTCGCCGCCGACGCTGATGCCCTGGAGCAGGCGCAGGATGGTCAGCAGGATGCCGCCCCAGATCCCGATCTGGGCGTAGGTGGGCACCAAGCCCACGAGCGCGGTGGAGACGCCCATGGTCAGCAGGGTGATGATCAGGGTGGCCTTACGGCCGATGCGGTCGCCGTAGTGGCCGAAGATCGCCGCACCGATCGGGCGGGCGGCGAAGCCGCCGAAGTAGGTGCCGAGGGCGAGCAGGAGTCCCGTCGTCGGTTCGCTCGTCGGGAAGTACAGCTTCGCGAAGATGGTGCTGGCGGCGAAGCCGTACAGGAAGAAGTCGTACCATTCGATCGAGGTGCCCACGGCGGAGGCGATCACCGCCCGGACGAGTTGCCTTCTGTCGTGCTCGCCTGTCGTGTCGGGTTGTCGCTGCTCAACCATCTACCGCACCTCCGGTAGCGTCACGCGTTTCCCGTGACGTTACATGATCTGTCACCGAACGTCACCGGACACCTTGACAGTTTCAGGGCCTTTGACGGGGTAGGGGCTGCTCGCCGACTTGTCTGTAGTCGAGGAGCACGGCGATGGCTAGCCACGTGGAAATCGAACGCAAGTACGATATCGACGGCGACGTCGAGATCGGGGATCTCACCGGCCCGGACGGCGAGGTGACGGCGGACGAGCCGCAGACGTGGCAGCTGGTGGCGGAGTACGTCGACACTCCGGCCCTGATCCTCGCCACCCACGGCATCACCCTGCGCCGTCGCGAGGGCGGTGAGGACGCCGGGTGGCATCTCAAGCTGCCGATGGCCAAGGGGGCCAGGCGGGAGGTGCACGCGCCGCTCGGCGCCGACGTCCATCACGTGCCCGCCCAGCTGGCCGAACTCGTCGCGGCCCACGTACGCGGACGCGAGCTCGTCCCGGTCGTCACCCTGGAGACCACCCGCACGGTGCGGCGGCTGCACGACCACGGCGGCAAGGTCGTGGCCGAGGTGGCCGACGACCAGGTGGTGGGCCGCCGCCTGGACCGGGACCGCCGGCCCGCGTCGTGGCGCGAGATCGAGGTCGAGCTGGTCGACGGGCCCACCGGCGTCCTGGACGCCGTCGAGAGCAGGCTGCGTGCGGCCGGGGCGACGCCGTCCCCGTCGGTGTCCAAGCTGGCGCGCGTGCTGGGCGACGATCTGCCGCCGGCCGCGGACCGGGGTTCGGGGCGGAGCGCCGGCGCGGCCCTGGCCGCGTACCTGCGGCAGCAGCGCGAGCAGCTGCTCGGCTACGACCCGCTGGTCCGGCTGGCCGATCATGACGACGATTCGGTGCACAAGATGCGCGTGGCGATACGGCGCATGCGCAGCGTCCTGCGTACCCACTCCCGGCTGCTGGACGGCGACCGGGTCGCCCCGCTGGAGGCGGAGCTGAGATGGCTGGCCGGTGAGCTGGGCACGGTGCGCGATCTCGAAGTGCTCAACGCCCGGTTCGACCAGCGCCTGGCCGGGCAGCCCAAGGACGGCGGCCTCGGGAACGCGCGCTGGCCCGGCCTGCTCGCCACGCGGGAACGCAAGGCCCGGCAGACGCTCAGGCAGACGCTGAGCGCGCCGCGCTACTTCACGCTGCTGGCCGCCGTCGACGACTTCATCGCCGACCCGCCCTTCCAGGATCGGGCCGGGCGCAAGGCGAGCCGCCAGACGCCCCGGTTGGTGGCCAGGAGCTGGCGCAAGGTGCTCACCAGGTACACCGAAGCCCAAAAACTGCCCGAAGGTGCCGAGCGCGACATCGCCCTGCATTCCACCCGCAAGGCCGCCAAGCGCGCCCGTTACACCGCCGAGGCCGCAACCCCGGTGCTCGGCAAGCCCGCCAAGAAGCTCGCCAAGCAGGCCGAACGGCTGCAGGAGACCCTCGGCCGCCGCCAGGACGCGCTCGTCGCCCAGCAGGAGCTCACCCAGCTCGCCACCCGTCCGGGCCTGCGGGTGGCCGACGCCTTCACTCTCGGCCTGCTGCTCGCCGACGAACGGCACGCGGCCGACGCGGCACTACGCGACGTCGCGCCGGTCTGGAAGAAGGCCGCCAAGCCCCGGCTCCTGACCGCGCTCACCACTCGGTGAACGCCTCAGGCGGGGTCGGTGTTGGCCTTGATCGCGAGGCTGACCAGCGCCACCAGGAGGTCGAGATCGGCGCGCGTGTCGAGCCGGAGAGCGATCCAGCCGTCCTGCGCGGCGAGGTGAACGTGCGCGGAGGTGGCGAGCGCCTCGTGCAGGCGTTCGACGACGGGCCTGGTCAGGTGGAGGTGGGCGGTGTCGCGGCCGGTCAGCCGGAGGATCGGGATGTCGCCCACGGTGAAGACGACGGCGTCGGGGGCGTGCGCCATGGCCAGGACGGGCCAGGCGGCGAACTCGGTTTTGGCGCGTTCCATATAGGACGTCGAGCCGTCACCGCGTGCGCTCAAGGGGACCGCCATGCGACCCATACTGAGTGCCCGTTACCCATGTGACGCCTGCCGTTCTTCAACCGTTATGGTGCCCTGACAGTCCCGCGACCCATCTGGACCGCTTTGTGCCAAAAGTCCATTTGCAATGGTATCGGAACGTACCAGGGGGCGGGCCGGGCCCGCCCCCTGGTCGTCATCGAGCGTGCAGGCGGAAGGGCAGGCGGACGGTGATGAACTCGTCGTTGTCCGGCTGGCCCGCCGTCCGTCCGGACGAGAACGGGAAGTTGTTGTCGTTGAGGATCCCGAGCGTGCGGTCGTCGAGGATCACGACGTCCTCGATCGTCTGGAACGGGAAGCGGAAGGTCTCCCCGAACCCGCCCAGCCCCTTGGGGTTGGCCAGGTCCAGCAGGTCGGCGGCGAGGGTCTTGTCCAGCGCGCCGTCGTGGTCGCGGTCGCGCTTGTCGGCCAGGTAGACGCGCTTGAGCGCGGCCGCGTCGCCCTGGTTGTTGTCCCGCTCGATGATCAGGAAGCGGTTCTCGTCCACCGCGATGGCATCGCCGATCGCGTTGGCGGGACTGTCCAGCTTGTACGTCCAGCGCTTACCGGTGTACGCCCGCCTGCGGACGTCGAACTCGTTCAGCCGCAGCGTCCCCGCCGGATCACCGCTGACCGTGCCCTCCAGCAGCGGGTAGAGCCACCGCCCGTCGGCCGAGCGGGCCATGCCCTCGAAGCCCTTGCTGCCGGCCAGGTTCGGCGTCGCTCCGTTGAGCGTCGGGTTCTCCGGCGCCTTGACGCCGGGCAGCTCGATCGGCGCCTCCAGCAGCGTCCCGGTGGCGGAGAAGTGCAGCAGGAACGGGCCGAACTCGTCGCCGATCCAGTACGTGCCGTCATCCGACCGGACGATCGACTCCACGTCGAAGTCGGCACCGGTGAGCTTCCGGTCCGCCCTGGTCAGCGGCCAGGACACGCGGCCGCGCGGGTCGGACAGGTTGAACCCGCCCAGCACCTGGACGGTGCCCGCCTTGAAGTCCGGCTTGATCCGGTGCACCCGCAGCAGGAAGTCGGCGCTGTTGTTCTTGGCCCCGTAGCCGTTGTCGGACAGCACGTCGAAGCTGCCGTCGCCGCGCCGGACGATGCCGCTGAAGCCCTGGACCGGCTGGCCGGCGAAGGGCGGGGTGACGCCGTTGATCGGGGTGGTGCCGAGCTGGGCGCCGGAGGGCTCACTGCCGGGCACGAAGGTCTGCGCCGGGAGCGCGGCGAATCCGGTCAGCGTGGCACGGCCCGTGCCGTCCTGCGTGGCGGCGTAGGAGGCGGGACCGGTCGAGGGGGCGAGAGTCACGGCCAGCGCGACGGCGCCCACCGCCAGGGAGATGCGTTTCATGCCCGGCACGCTAGGAGTGTCACATGTCGTGTTACCAAACGCAGCGCGTACGAGTCGTTCATCTTCGGACGATCTTCCCAGGTCGGGTCTGCCGGTTTCTTCATCCAGCGTTCACCATGGGTGCGGAGTGCGGGGTGCCGGTCTTTCCCGGAAGGCAGTTGGGTCGGCTCCTGCAGACGTTCGACGCTGGAGGAGATGTCCCATGTCCGCACCTGTTTCCCGCCGTTCCTTCATCAGCCGCGGCACCGCCGGTGGCCTCGGCATCGCGTTCGCCGGCAGCATCGAGGCGATCGCCGGGCCGCCCGCGTTCGCGGCCACGCGGCCCCCGCTCGGCTACGGACCGCTGGTCGCCGATCCGGCCGGGATCCTGGCCCTGCCCGCCGGGTTCTCGTACCGGATCGTCGCGGAGGCGGGGGTGACGAAGCTGGAGAGCGGCGAGCCGACGCCGAGCGACGCGGACGGGACCGCGAGCTTCTCCCATGGCCGGGGTGGCACGCTGGTCAACAACCATGAGATCGGCGGCAGCGAGCCGTACCGGGTGCCCGCCCTGCCCGGTCTCACCTACGACCCGGGCGCGGGCGGCGGCACCACGAACATCGACGTGGACGCGCACGGCGAGCGGATCCGCGAGTACGTCAGCCTGGCCGGCACGCACAACAACTGCGCGGGCGGCAAGACTCCCTGGAGCACCTGGCTGACCTGCGAGGAGACCGAGCAGCGGGCCGGTGGCGCCTTCCAGAAGGACCATGGGTACGTCTTCGAGGTCGACCCGTTCGACCGGAAGGCCAACCAGGACCCGGTGCCGCTGAAGTTCCTCGGCCGCTACTCGCACGAGGCCGTGGCCGTCGACCCGCACACGTCGGCGATCTACCTGACCGAGGACGCCGGCGGCCCGAACGGGCTGTACTACCGCTGGACGCCGCCGAAGGGCTTCCGCGGCGGCAGGGGCGCCCTGCGGAAGCTGGCGCTGTCCGATGGCGGCGACACCGCGGGCAAGCTGGAGGCGATGAGCTGCTACCACGACGGCACGCACGTCGCCGACCTGTCGGAGGCCACCACTCCCGGCACCCGCTACCAGGTCAAGTGGGTGGAGGTGCCCGACCGTGACGCGCGTACCCAGTCGGTCCGCGTGCAGCTCACCAACGACCAGGTCACCCGCAGCCGCAAGCTGGAGGGCGCCTGGTGGGCGGACGGCGGCGCGTACTTCGTCGCCAGCTTCGCCCGCCACACCGACGGCAGCGTCAACGAGCACGACGGCCAGGTGTGGTTCTACGACCCGCGCCACCAGACGGTCACGCTGAAGACCCTCTTCGGCGTCAACCCCGACCCCACCCAGGACACGAACTACGACGGGCCGGACAACATCACCGTCTCGCCGTACGGCGGAGTGATCCTCGCGGAGGACGGAGAGGGCATCCAGCACCTGGTCGGCGTCACCGACAAGGGCAAGGCGTACCCGATGGCGCGCAACGACCACAACGACAGCGAGTTCACCGGCCCCACCTTCAGCGCCGACGGCCGGATCCTGTTCGCCAACATCCAGACCCCCGGGCACGTCTTCGCGATCACCGGCCCCTGGCGCCGGCCCGCCAACACCGAGGGCTGATATTTACGGCGCACGATCGGCGCCGTACGGATAACAGTTGTGGAACACAGGATGGCGGCGCGGTGTGCCGTGGAGCAGCATTAGGGGGTATGGCAGGAATTTCCGTCAGGCGACAGACGAGCCTTCGTCACGGGCCTTTTGTGGCCCGGGCGATGGCCGAATTGCGCTCCTGGCCGGCTCTGGCCCTGAGCGACACGCGGCGCGGCGTGGCCTTCACGGTCGGAAGGACGAAAATCGTCCGCGTGACCGGCGAGGACGAGGTCCGCCTGCGCCTGACCGCCCCGGCGATCAACCGGCTGCAGCCGCACCTGCGCGACTGTGACCAGGTGGAGAGCTGCGCCGATCGCGCGTGGGTGGCCGTCCACGTCGACGCCGAGCTCGACCTGGACCTGCTGCTCGCCCTGACCAGCGTGGCCATCAAGGCGCACACTCCATAAAGAATGGCCGAGAGGTTAACCGCAGGAAAACGACCGGCAACTCCCGGTGTCGTTTATCCGGTTTCCGTGGGGAGTTCACTACCGGTTCATCGTGTGCGACTAACGTGCTGAAAACGTCGAAACGATGAGGACAGCGACATGGAGCACGTAACGTTCCTGGTTGTCGTGGTGATCATCACGGCACTGGCATTCGACTTCACCAACGGTTTCCATGACACGGCCAACGCGATGGCCACCTCCATCGCGACCGGCGCGCTGCGGCCCAAGGTGGCGGTGGCGATCTCCGGCGTACTGAACATCGTGGGCGCCTTCCTCTCGGTGGAGGTGGCCAAGACGATCTCGGGCGGGATCGTGGACGACAAGCTGGTGACCCCGCCGATGGTGTTCGCCGGGTTGATCGGCGCGATCCTGTGGAACCTGCTCACCTGGCTGTTCGGGCTGCCGTCCAGTTCCTCGCACGCGCTGTTCGGCGGGTTGATCGGCGCGGTCTGGGTCGGGGCCGGGATGCGGGGCGTGCACTTCGAGACGGTGCTGCAGAAGATCCTCGTCCCGGCGCTGGTCTCGCCGCTGATCGCCGGGTTCGTCGCCATGACCGCCACCTACCTGGCCTACACGATCACCGCCAAGGCCCGGCACGAGTCGGTGACCAGCACCTTCCGCTTCGGCCAGATCGTCTCCGCCTCGCTGGTGTCGCTGGCGCACGGCACCAACGACGCGCAGAAGACCATGGGCGTCATCACCCTCACCCTGATCTCGACCGGCGCGCTCGCCTCCGGCTCCGGCCCGCCGCTCTGGGTGATCGCCGCCGCCGGGCTGACCATCGGCCTGGGCACGTACCTGGGTGGCTGGCGGATCATCCGGACCATGGGCAAGGGCATCACCGAGATCGAGTCGCCGCAGGGCTTCGCCGCCGAGGCGAGCGCGACCACCGTCATCCTCGCCTCCTCCCACCTGGGCTTCGCGCTGTCCACCACGCAGGTGGTCTCCGGCGCGATCCTCGGCACCGGACTCGGCCGCCGCCTGGCCCAGGTGCGCTGGGGCGTGGCCGGCCGGATGGCACTCGCCTGGCTGCTCACGCTGCCCGCGGCGGCCGCGGTGGGCGGAGTCGCCGCCGCCGTGGCCACCACCGGCACGCTCGGCGTCACGATCGCCGCCCTGGTCGCGCTCGCCGCCTCAGCCGGCCTGTACGCGGCCAGCCGCCGCGACCCCGTGCACGCGGGCAACGTCAACGAGCTGCCCGCCGTACCGCAGCAGGTCGCGGCCTGATCGGAGGATCTCATGGACATCAAATGGGCCGCTCTCGGCCAGGTCTTCGTCGTCAGCCTGGCCGTCAGCGTGGTCGTCGTGGTCATCTTCTCGCTCGGCGTGCTGTCGATGTCGGCCCGCCAGCTCGCCCAGGAACGGCAGGCCACGGGCGGTGGCGCACTGACCGCGGCCGTCCTGTGCTTCGCCGCCTGCGCGGCGGTGGTCGGTTACGGCATCTACCTGATCGTCCCGCAGTTCCACTGACCGCCACGAGGCACCTGGCTCACGGCCATACCTGCAGGTCAGGAGTTTGAAGCGGGTGGAGTTGGCCATGTTGAGCGTATGGCTGTGACGACACTGACGCAGGAGACACTGACCAGTCTTTCCGATCAGGTGGCGGTCCCCTCCTACGACCGGTCGCTGCTCACGGCGGGCATCGTCCACTTCGGGGTGGGGGGATTCCACCGCGCGCACCAGGCGATGTACCTCGACCGGCTGATGAACGAGGGCGAGGCGTTCGACTGGGCGGTCTGCGGGGTCGGGGTACTGCCCGGCGACGCGCGGATGCGCGACGTGCTGACCGCGCAGGACGGCCTCTACACGCTCGTGCTGAAGCACCCTGACGGGACGCGGGAGGCCCGCGTCATCGGGTCGATCATCGACTATCTCTTCGCCCCCGACGATCCCGAGGCGGTCATCGAGAAGATGGCCGAGCCCGCCGTACGCATCGTCTCGCTCACCGTCACCGAGGGGGGCTACAACTTCCACCCCGTCACCGGTGAGTTCGACGAGCGGGCACCGGCGATCCTCGCGGATCTGGCGCCCGGAGCGCGCCCGGCCACGGTGTTCGGCCTGGTCACCGAGGCGCTGCGGCGCCGGCGCGATCGGGGGGTGCCGCCGTTCACGGTCATGTCGTGCGACAACATCCAGGGAAACGGCGACGTCGCCCGCCGTACCTTCACGGCCTTCGCCCGGCTCGCCGATCCCGAGCTGGCCGCCTGGATGGAGCGCGAGGTCGCCTTCCCCAACTCCATGGTCGATCGCATCACCCCGGCCACCACCGACGAGGACCGCGAGGCCGTGGCCCGGCGGTTCGGGGTGCGGGACGAGTGGCCGGTCATCTGCGAGCCGTTCACGCAGTGGGTGCTGGAGGAGCACTTCCCCGGTGGCCGGCCGCCGTTCGAAGAGGTGGGGGTCCAGGTCGTCGCGGATGTCGAGCCGTACGAGCTGATGAAGCTGCGCCTGCTCAACGCCGGGCACCAGGCGCTGGCCTACTTCGGTTACCTCAGCGGATACCGCTACGTCCACGAGGCGGCCGCCGACCCGGCGATCGCGGCGTTCCTGCTCGCCTACATGGACGTCGAGGCCACTCCCACGCTCCGCCCGGTGCCGGGCGTCGATCTGGACCTCTACAAGCGGACCCTGATCGAGCGCTTCTCCAATCCCGAGGTACGCGACACCGTCGCGCGGCTGTGCGCCGAGTCGTCGGACCGGATCCCGAAGTGGCTGCTTCCCGTCGTACGCGAGCAGCTGGCCCGGGGCGGTGAGGTCGGCCGCGCCACCGCCGTGGTGGCCAGCTGGGCGCGTTATGCCGAGGGCGTCGACGAATCGGGGGCGCCGATCGCGATCGTCGACCGGCTGAAGGACCGGTTGACGGCCATCGCGGGCACCCAGCGCCGGGAGCCCACGGCGTTCATCGCGAACCGGGAGCTCTTCGGCGATCTGGTGGACGACCAGCGGTTCGTGGAGCCGTACCTGAAGGCGCTGGAGTCGCTGCACACCAAGGGCGCCCGCGCCACGGTGCGGGAGCTCGCGGAGAATTTTACTTAACTCACTAAAAGCCAAATGATTCTATAATCCCGGCGAAAATCTCGCATGCACCATTTAAAGCAATGTCGCCAAGGGATAAACATGGTCTTATCGCCCTTTTCTCATGCAGTAGCGGGGGTGAAGTGGCCGTGAACTATCCAGCTCAGCCGAGCCGGCGCGATATTCTTCGCGGGGCCTTGGCCGCCGGGGCAGCGGTGACCATCGGCGGAAGTCTGAGTTCGTGCGGATCTCACGGTGATGTGACCCGAGCCGCCACCAGCGACCAGTGGCGCCAGTTCCAGGGCGCCACTCTC
Organism: Nonomuraea guangzhouensis; assembly: GCF_019396345.1. Taxonomy (GTDB): domain Bacteria; phylum Actinomycetota; class Actinomycetes; order Streptosporangiales; family Streptosporangiaceae; genus Nonomuraea; species Nonomuraea guangzhouensis. The sequence goes on from NZ_JAHKRM010000017.1 coordinate 279,256, forward strand.
AACTTCATCTCCGAGAACACCGCCCCCACCGCCGCCATCGCCGCCAACACCAAGCCGTTCACCGATCTGACGGGGATCGACGTCAGGATCGTGACGCTCGAGCTGACCGCCCTGGTCCAGCGGGTCGCCCTCGACCTGGCCTCGGGCCGGGCCCAATACCAGGTGATCTACGCCGACCCCTACCAGGTGCTCGCGCCGTACCAGCGGGGGCTGGTGGACCTGCGTACGTTGGAGGCGGATCCGAACCTCCCCAAGCTGCCCGGCGGGGTCGGGGACTTCATCCCCGTCCAGATGGACGCCGCCGGACGGTTCGTCGATCCCACGGCGTACTACGCCCTCCCCTATGACGCGCCGACGATGATCTGGCAGTACCGGCAGGACCTGTTCGCCAAGTACCACGACCGCATGGCCAACGACCTCGGGTTCGACCCCACCCCCGGCGGCGACCGGACCTGGGAGGAGTACTTCAAGATCGCCCAGTGGTTCAACAAGAACGCGACCTCGGACGTCAAGTACGGCACCGGCCACCAGGCCAGGCAGCACGACTCCCTGATGAACGACTTCAGCAACGTGCTGTGGTCCTACGGCGGCGCCTACTTTGACAACGGCAAGGAAGTGGGACGTCTGGGCGCGCGGGATCCCGGACCGTGCCGGCTCGACTCCGAGGCCGCCATCGCGGGCGCGGAGTTCTACAACCGGCTGCTCTCCATCGCCGACCCCGCCTCCAAGACGTGGGACTGGGACGGCGTCGGCGCCGCCTTCCGCTCGGGCCGGCTGGCGATGTGCCCGAACTGGCATGAGTTCGCGGCCAGCAACGAGCTGGTGATGCCCGGCAAGGCCGGCTACGCGGTGCTGCCCAAGGGCCCGGTCGCCACGGCCAACATGTACGGCGGCACGGGAGTCGGCATCAGCGCGAACACGATGCCCAACGAGCGCGGCGCCGCCTGGCTGTTCCTCGTGTGGGCCACCTCCCCCGAGACCCAACTGGCCAACCTCAAGAGCAAGGCCGGTGGCGGCACCCCCACGCGTACCTCCGTGTACGAGATGCCGGAAGTGCGCGCTGCCGAGAAACGGCCGTCGCCGATGCCCAACATGCTCACGGCCGCCGCGGTACGCGAGGCCTGGACGCCCGAGCGGATCGGCCTGCGACCCAAGATCCCGATGTGGAACGAGTGCAACACCGCGATCTTCACCCAGCTGTCCACGATGCTCAGCGGGGCCGAGTCACCCGCGAACGCGATGCGTTCGATCAAGTCGCGGGTGGACCAGATCGTGGCGCGAGGGTGGGTGGCCTAGATGACGCACGCGGCGCAGACCTCGGCGGTACGCGGAACGGCCACGCCGAAGATCAGCCCTCGCAAGGAGCCGCGGATCGGCTTCGAAGGCTGGATGATGGCTCCGGGCCTGCTGCTGCTGGCCGCGCTGTCGATCGTGCCGTTCATCGCCCTGATCGCGATGAGCTTCTCCCGCGTCCGGCTGCTGGGCGGGGTACGGCTCGACCTGGTGGGCCTGGGCAACTGGGCGCGCTTCTTCACCGACGCGGACATGTGGCTGTCCTGGCTGCGGACGATCATCTTCTTCGTGCTCACCGTCGGGCTGGAGATGGTCCTCGGCATGGGCATCGCCCTGTGCCTGTTCCGGGTGCTGCGTGGCCGCAACATCCTGCTCGCCCTGCTGCTGCTGCCGATGTTCGCCGCGCCGTCGATCGTCGGCCTGCTGGGCCGCTACCTCACCGACTCCACCTTCGGGCTCTACGCGTGGGTGCTGCGCGGGTTCGGCTACACCGGCGACATCCTCGGCGCCCCGCTCAGCGCCTTCGCCGCCGTCGTCCTCATGGACGTGTGGGAGTGGACCCCGCTGATCGCCCTGATCACTCTCGCCGGGCTGTCCAGCGTGCCGCAGTCGGTACGGGAGGCCGCCGCCGTCGACGGCGCCCGCGGCTGGATGACGCTGCGCTACATCCTCTTCCCGGCGATCTCCAACGTGCTGCTCGTCGCGCTGCTCATCCGCTCGATGGACGCCATCCGCTACTTCGACATCATCTGGGTCACCACCAACGGCGGCCCCGCGGACGCGACCAAGATCGTGCCCATCCGGCTGTACGAGACCGCGTTCCGCTTCTTCGACCTGGGCTACGCCGCCGCCATCGGCCTGGCGATGCTGGCCTTCTCGATCTTCATCGCCCGTACGTTCGTGCGGCTGCTGGATGTGAGGGGGTTGACCCGATGAGCAAGTCGATGACGCCTCCGTCGTCCCCGCCTCTGCAGACCGTGCCCGGTGGGGCCGCGCCGCGGGAGCCGGTCACCGCTGCCCCGCGCGGAGAGGCGCAGTCGCCGCTGGAGGAGAGCAGCCGGCGTACGCGGTGGATGGTGACGCTGCTCATCGTGGTGGCGCTGCTCTGGACGCTGGTCCCCCTGGTGTGGATGCTGATGTCGTCGTTCAAGAGCGCCCAGGACGTGACCGCGTCCACGCCGCAGTTCTTCTTCGCGCCGACTCTGGACAACTACCGCAACCTGTTCAGCGGGGCCAACAACCTCGGGCCGTACATCGTGCACAGCGTGCTCGCCGCCGGCATCTCCGCGCTGCTCGCGGTGGGCCTGGGCGCGCTGGCCGGGTACGGGCTGGCGCGCACCCACATGCGTGGGAAGAAGCATCTGGCGTTCTGGATCATCTCCACGCGTATGGCGCCCATCGCGGCGGTCGTGGTGCCGCTGTTCCTCATCTTCCGCGGGCTCGGCCTGATCGACTCGATTCCGGGGCTGATCCTGGCCTACCTGACCTTCAACCTGCCCTTCGCGATCTGGCTGATGAGCGCGTTCTTCGCCGAGGTGCCGTCGTCGCTGGAGGAGTCGGCGCTGGTCTCCGGCTGCTCCCGCTGGCAGGCCTTCTGGATGGTGATCCTGCCGCTGACCAAGTCGGGGCTGGTCACCACGTTCATCCTGTGCCTGGTCTTCGCCTGGAACGACTACGCCTTCGCCGTCGTCTTCTCCGGGCCGAACTCCCAGACGCTGCCCATCGCCGCCTCCCAGTTGGTCACCCAGACGGGTATCGACTGGGGCCAGCTCACCGCGATCGGCACGATCGTGGTCGTGCCGATGATGCTCGCCGGGCTCGCCGTGCGCCGCTGGCTGGTCACCGGACTCACCCTCGGCGCCATCACCGGGGAGTAGGTGGGCCATGCGCGCGGCCGTACTGGAGGGTGTCGGCAGGATCCAGCTGGAGGAGCGGCCACGGCCCGAGCCCGGCCCCCGGGAGGTGCTGGTACGGGTCGCCTCGGTCGGGACGTGCGGCTCGGACGTGCACTACTACGAACACGGCCGCATCGGCGACTTCGTGGTGGAGTCGCCGCTGGTGCTGGGCCACGAGCCGTCCGGCACCGTGGTCGTCGCCGGGCCCGGGGTCAGCCGCGATCGGGTGGGCCGGCGCGTCTCCGTGGAGCCCGGGGTGCCCGACTTCACCTGCCGGCAGTGCCGGGCCGGCCGCTACAACCTCTGCCCGAGCATGCGCTTCTTCGGCACCCCGCCGATCGACGGCGCCTTCTGCGAGTACGTCGTGACCCACGAGGAGTTCGCCCACCCCGTGCCCGACACGCTGTCCGATGACGCCGCCGCCCTGATCGAGCCGCTGTCGGTGGGCGTGTGGGCCTGCTGGAAGGCCCGGGTCGAGCCGGGCACCCGGGTGCTGGTCACCGGCGCCGGCCCGGTCGGGCTGCTGTGCATGCAGACCGCCCTGGCCTTCGGCGCGACCGACGTGCTGATCACCGATGTGAACTCCGTCCGGCTCGGGGTCGCCCGTGACCTGGGCGCGAGCGAGACGCTCAATGTTGGCGAGACCCGCCTGTCCGACGCCGGGTTCGAACCCGATGTGCTGCTCGAATGCTCCGGTCATCCGGCCGCGATCGGGGAGGCCATCCGCGCGGTGGGACGGGCCGGGCGCGTCGTGCTCATCGGCATGGGCGGGGACGAGATCCCGCTGCCGCTCTCCCACGTACAGACCCGCGAACTCGAGGTGACGGGCACGTTCCGCTATGCCGGCACCTGGCCGGCGGCCATCGCCCTGGCCGCCGCGGGCCGCGTCCAACTGGACGCGCTGGTGACCGGCCACTACGGCCTGGCCGACGTCGAACAGGCACTCACCGCGGGCACCCGTGATCCCAAGCTGGTCAAGGCCGTCGTCCGGCCGCAGGAGTGAGGGTGCGTCCTAAGGAGAGATCATGTCCAGAGTCCTGTACGAAGAGGCGACCCGCGTCTATCCCGGATCCGACCGGCCCGCGGTCGACGCGCTCGACCTCGACATCCATGACGGTGAGTTCCTGGTGCTCGTCGGCCCGTCGGGCTGCGGGAAGTCCACCTCCCTGCGCATGCTCGCCGGGCTGGAAAGGGTGGACGGCGGGCGCATCGCCATCGGCGAGCGTGACGTCACCCACCTGGCGCCGCGTGATCGGGACATCGCCATGGTGTTCCAGAACTATGCCCTGTACCCGCACATGTCGGTGGCCGACAACATGGGCTTCGCCCTTCGGGTGATGAAGACGCCCAAGACCGAGATCGACCGCCGGGTCCGTGAGGCCGCCCACCTGCTGGACCTCGACGAGTTCCTGGACCGCAAGCCCAAGGCGCTCTCCGGCGGGCAGCGGCAACGCGTGGCCATGGGCCGGGCGATCGTCCGCGAGCCGAGTGTGTTCCTCATGGACGAGCCCTTGTCCAACCTGGACGCCAAACTCCGCGTACAGACGCGCACGCAGATCGCCGCGCTGCAGCGCAGGCTCGGCGTGACGACGGTCTACGTGACCCACGACCAGGTCGAGGCCATGACCATGGGCGACCGGGTCGCCGTGCTCAAGGACGGGGTGCTCCAGCAGGTCGACACGCCGCTCCGGCTCTACCAGCACCCGGCCAACGTCTTCGTCGCCGGCTTCATCGGCTCCCCGTCGATGAATCTCTCGGAGTACCCGGTCGAAGGCGGCGAAGCGGTCCTCGACGACACACGGGTGCCGCTGAGCCGCGAGACGCTCGACGCGCTCAAGGACGAGGGCGCCGACCGCGTCATCCTGGGCTTCCGGCCCGAGAGCGTCGAGGTCGTGGGCGAGGGCACGGCGGGGAGCTTCCCGGTCACCGTCACCGTCGTGGAGGAACTCGGCTCGGACGCCTTCCTCTACGGCCAGTACGCCGACACGACCGATCCGGCACGCCTCGAACAGACCGTCATCGCCCGTGTCGACCCCAACCGGCCGCCGGCCAAGGGCGAACGGGTCCGGCTGCGCATACGGCCGGGCAAGGAGCGGCTCTTCTCGGCGGTCACCGGCCAGCGGCTGCCCGCCTGACCGGTGACCCGCTCTTACGAGATCTTCTCCAGGAGGTACGTTCCCGTGCCGTCCGCCATGCCGGTGCTGTACTGCCGCAAGGTCTCGCCGTTCGCGACCCGGGCCTGGCCGAACATGAAGCCGCTGCTCTTGACCTGGAGACCGACCAGGTCCGAGCCCGGCACGTCCCGGTAAACGTAGAAGCGCTGGCGGTTGTCCACGGTCTGGCAGCCGCCCTCCTGGAGCCTGCCGCCCTCGTCGAGCTCCTCGGTCAACGTCAGGCATTTGCCGCTGTAGTGGCTGATGAAGAGGTACTCGTCCATGCCCGCGCTCACCGGCCCATGGCACACGGCCCAATGCGCGCGAGTGGCGCTCGACCAGCCCGCGAGGCGGATCTCGTCGGTGCCGTCGATGTTGTACCAGTTCAGCAGCCGGTCAGGGGTGCCGAGCCGGTAGTAGCCCGGCTCGCAGACGAAGCCCGGCGGCACGGCGAACGGCGCCACCGCTCCCGCCGAAGCCGTCTTCTCCACCTGCTGCTTCGCCTGCTCCGCTGCCTGTCGCCTGGCCTGTTCCGCTGCCTGCTTCTTGGCCGCCAGACCGTCACAGCCGAGTTGCACCTGCGCCATCCTCATGAGGCTGCCGGCGGGCACGGTGTCCTCGCACCGGATCGCGCCTTCTTCCATCACCGAGTAGGTCGTGTAGCTGCCGCCTGGCCGCTCGACCCACTCGGTGGCGTACTGGCCGCCGCCCTTGTCGACCCGGGTGCAGTTGAGACCGCCGTATTCGCCGGTGACCTTACGAGTCCCTTTGAACAGCCCGTAATAACCCGGAGCGATGAAGTTCCAGGTGATGGCCTGGGTTTCCTTGTCCGTCGAGGCGGTGGTCTTCTTGACGGTCCGGTTGACGAACGCCTCGACCCTGCCGAGGACCCCGATGTTGAACCCGGCCAGGATCTGCGTCGTGGTGCCGACCTCGACCGTGACCGTGGTCGAGGTTTCGAGGGTGACGGTCTGGGAGCCCGTCGTGCCGGCGGTGACGAAGAAGGTCTTGAAGTGCGTGAGCGTCGGCGTCATCACCGCGCTCTTGACGATCGGGTATCGCTTGCCGAGATCGGCGGCGGTGCAGGCCTCGCCCGGCTTCGGGTCAGCCGCCGCACCAGCGGGCGTCGCGTTCAGGCAGATGAGTCCCGAGGCGGCGAGCATCGCCAGGGTAAGCACGCCCTTGGTCCAACGACCGGAGGCGGATCGTAATCGTTTCACCGTGTCTCCCTTCGTCCTTACTGCAAGCGCTTACAGCACGATTTACACAGTGATCAGCCATCCATGACGTGTCAACCCCTGTGCAGTTTTGTGTCAAGCCGCAGTGGAGTTTGGGATCACGCTGTTCCGCATCCGCAGCTACCCCTGATCACCAGCTGCGTCTCCAGCACACGGTCGACCGCGGCCGGTCCGCCGCCCTCGATCTCGCGGAGCAGCAGCCGTGCGGTCTCCCTCCCGAGTTCGCGCATCGGCTGGTGCACCGTGGTCAGCCCCGAGACCGGCAGACCCGCCATCGGGATGTCGTCGAATCCGGTGACGGCGACGTCCTGCGGGACGCGAGATCCGCTGTCCAGGAGGGCGAGCACGGCACCGATGGCGGTCTCGTCGTTGACGCAGACCAGAGCCCTCGGCGGCGGCCCGGCGGCCAGCAGCCGGTTGACCGCGATGAACCCGTCGGATTGGGTGAGCCCCACACGGACCGGCTCCGCCGGCGCCGCGAGCCCCGCGTGCCGGTGTGCCTGCTCGAATCCCTGCCACCGGTAGGAGGCGTCCGGCGAGCTGCCGGGATCGCCGACGAACGTCAACCGCTCGTAGCGATGGTCGATCAGCAGGTGCCTGGTCAGCCGATCGAACGCCGAGACGTTCTCGACCCGAGCCGTGGGAATGCCCGCCCGCGGCCTGCTGGCCAGCAGAACCACCGGATCACCGCGGTCCCACAGGCGATCCACGACGACGTCGGGCAGCACACCACCCATGACGGCGAGCCCGTCGACCCGGGCCGCGGTGTCCCTGACCAGCTCGTCCGACTCTCGGAGCAGGTGGGTGCCGAGAATGATGACGGCCAGCTGCGCGCGTACGGCCTCCTCCTCGAAGCCACCGATCACCTCGGAGTAGTAGGGCCCCGACAGGCCCGGGAACACGATGCCCAGCGCGCCGTGGGACCGCTTGGCGAGCCCGTGCCCCAGCCGGCTCGGCCGGAAGTCGTGACGCTCGATGACGGCGAGCACCCGCCGCCGGGTCTCCTCGGAGACCTGCCCCACGCCCCGGGCCACCCTGGAGACGGTCGCGGCGGACACCCCCGTCTCCTGTGCGATCTCCTGAAGGGTCGCGCCGCGCCTGCCTCGCCTGGTCATCGATCCCCAGTTCCCAGGCCCATCCGGCCTGAAAACGTTTGCTGAATGTTTGCCGGGACTCTATTCCCCGCGAAACAGGGCCGCAACCCTGCTCCCCCGCAGAGTGGGGATCAACCGACCGTCGAGCCCGGCTTCTGGTCGATGGAGCCCGGAACCGGGGCGGACGGGTCGGATCCGAGGTCGACGATCCGATTGCGCCCGTCGACGTGGACGACGGACGGGACGTACGACTTGACCTCGCTCTCGTCCACCTGCCGGTAGGACATGATGATGACCAGGTCATCCGGTGACACGAGGTGGGCCGCCGCGCCGTTGATGCCGATCACGCCCGAACCCGCCGGCCCTTCGATGACGTAGGTCGTCAGCCGGGACCCGTTGGTGATGTCGACGACGTGGACCTGCTCGCCCTCGACGAGGTCGGCCGCGTCCATGAGGACTCTGTCGATCGTGATCGAGCCGACGTAGTGCAGGTCGGCCTGGGTCACGGTGGCCCTGTGGATCTTTCCGCCGAGCAGGGTGCGCTGCATGTCCATGCCCTCCGAGGGGTAGTAAAAGTTAGGTAATGCTATCCTAAGTTCACCCATCGACTCCCGCCTGTGCAACCCCCCGGCCAGCGGTCACCGAGACGCCGGAGGACACAGAGACAAGGAACTCAGATGACTCCTCCCGGCACCGTCCGTCACTCGCGCGTCGCGGCGATCGCCGTGGCCTGCGCCCTCATGGTGAGCGCGCTGGTCTCGTGTTCGAGCTCCGCGCAGGCCCCGAAGACCACCGCGGCGGCCGATCCGGCCTTCCCCGTCGCCATCGACCACAAGTTCGGGTCCACCACGATCAAGACGAGGCCCACCCGGGTGGTCACCGTCGGGTGGAACGACCAGGACTTCGCCCTCGCCCTCGGCGTGGTGCCGGTGAGCACGCGGCAGTGGTTCGACGAGTACCTCACCTACCCGTGGGTCAAGACGGCGCTGGGCGGCAAGCCGCTGCCGACGTTCTCGGCGGAGATCAACTTCGAGGCCATCATCAAGCAGCGGCCCGACCTGATCATCGCGATCTACGAGACGATCAACAAGCAGACGTACGACAAGCTCTCGCAGATCGCCCCTACGGTCGTCCAGTCCAGTAAGTACCCGGACGAGCAGACCCCGTGGGACGTCCAGACGCTCACCACGGGCAAGGCGCTGGGCCGGTCCGCGCAGGCGCAGGCGCTCGTCGACAAGGTCAACGACAAGATCGCCGAGGCGAAGCAGGCGCATCCCGAGTTCGCCGGGAAGGTCCTCGTGGTGGACTACGGCCCCGAGAACGGACAGCACTACCTGATCCCCGGCCGTGACCCGCGCCGCGCGCTGTTCGACGCGCTCGGCTTCGCCGCCCAGAGCCAGAACGGTGACATCAGCGAGGAGCGGCTGGACCTGCTCGACCGGGACGTGCTGTTCGTCAACGGCTCGACCAAGGCGAAGATGGCCTCGTCGCCGGTCTTCTCCCGCCTGAAGGTGGTCAAGACCGATCGAACCATTTATACGGACTTCTCCACCCCGCTCGGTGGCGCGCTGTCGTACAGCGGCCCGGACGCCCTGCTCTACGCGCTCGACGTGCTCGTGCCCCAGCTGGCGAACGCGGCCGACATGAAGCCGTCGACCGCGGTCACCGACCTGTCCTGACTCACCGGGCAAGGTGACGGCCGATCAGCGGGCCGAGGATCTCCAGGGTGCGGGTGTCCAGTAGTTCGGAATGCCCGCACTCGATGGCGAACGTCCGCAGCGCTCCCCCGACGTACCGGCTCCACTGGTCGGAGGCCGTCCCGGTGAACCCCTGCTCCGGCACGGTCGCGTCGACGAAGACCACGTCGCCGGGGAAGACGCCGTACTCGGCCCGTGCCATCATGCGGTCGCTGGCCAGGTAGGTCTCGACCACCTTCGCGATCTGCGTGTCCTCCAGCGCGGCGACTCCGCCGTCCAGCTCGCGGACGAACCCGACCGCGTCGGCGACGGACAGCGTGTCGCGCCGCTCCTCCGGCACCTGGCAGCCCATCTCGATCAGCAGATCGGCGATCGCCGCAGGCCCCTCGGTGAGGTCCCTTCGTGTGTCGAGCATGCCGAGGAACGTGACCTCACGTCCGTCGGCTATCAGCCGGTTCGCCACCTGATGCGCCACCGCGCCGCCGAACGACCAGCCGAGCAGCCCGACCGGCCCTTCGGGGGCGGTCCGGTCGATCAGGTCGGCGTACTCGCCGGCCAGCTCGCGCATCGTGGCAGGGAGGTCGGTGGTACGGCTCAGCAGGGGTGATTGCAGGCCGTAGAGCGGGACGTCGGGCGGCAGGTGGCGCTTGAGTCCGGCGAACTGCCAGCTCAGGCCGCTGGCCGGCGGCAGACAGAACAGCGGCGGGCCGTCGCCTCCTGCCCGCAGGACCAGCAGGGGGGCCATCGCATCGCCGGCGGACGCGGTGTTGCCGATCCGGTGGGCGAGGGCGGCGGCCGTGGGTGCTGTGAACAGGTCCGCGATCGGGAGGTCGACGTCGAGGTCCCGGCGCAGGGCCGCGGCCAGCCGTACCAGCAGCAGCGAGTGCCCGCCGAGGACGAAGAAGTCGTCGTCCACACCGACCGAGTCGAGGCCCAGCACCTCCGCGATGACGGCGCAGACGGCCGCCTCGGTACGCGACCGCGGCTCTGTGCGGGTGGCCATCCGGGCGAAGTCGACGTCCGGCAGCGCCGAGCGATCCACCTTGCCGTTCGGTGTGAGCGGCAACTCGTCGATGACCGTCACGACCGCGGGCACCATGTACGCCGGCAGGCGCTGGGCAAGGTGGTCCCGGAACCGGAGCGACGACAAGGCGTCACCGGCAACGGGGCTGTCCTGCGGAGGTGCCGAAGCTTCGCTGGTCGCGAGGCCGTCCCGAGGAGGTGCCGAGGCATCGCTGGTCGCGAGGCCGCCCCCCATCCGGGACGGGGTGACGTACGCGAGGATGTGGGTCTCGCCGCGTGAGTCCTGTCGCGCGACCACCGCGACCTGCCGGACAGCGGGATGCTGGGCCGCGACCGACTCGATCTCGCCCAGCTCGATGCGGAACCCCCGCACCTTGACCTGGTGGTCCGAGCGGCCGAGGAACTCCAGCGAGCCGTCAGAGGTCCAGCGCGCGAGGTCCCCGGTGCGATAGAGCCGGGCGCCATCGCCGAACGGATCGGCGACGAACCGTGACGCGGTGAGGCCGTGACGCCCCAGGTAGCCGCGGGTGACCTGCGCCCCGCCGAGATAGAGCTCGCCGACGGCACCGGGAGGAACCGGGCACAGCGCCGCGTCCAGGAGGTGGGCCGTGGTGCCGGGCAGAGGGCGGCCGATCGTGGGGCGGTCGCACCAGCCGTCGTTCACAGGGGCGGCGGTGGCCCAGACGGTCGCCTCCGTGGGACCGTACAGGTTCGTCACGCTCTGCGCCCTTCCCGCCAGCTCCCCCGCGAGCGCGGTCGGCAGCGCCTCACCGCCGACCAGCGCCCGCACGCCGCTGAGGTCGGCGTCCGGCGACTGTGCCAGCGCCGACCACAGCGACGGGGTCGCCTGCATGACCGTGACGCGTTCGGCCGC
>NZ_JAHKRM010000018.1 GCF_019396345.1 Nonomuraea guangzhouensis
GCCGACATGCCGACCAGCCGAGCTCGCTCGACTTCGGTCAGATGGATCTCCAACGCCAGCGGTCCCGAATGCGCCATGCCCACAAGAATAGAAACTTATCCGGCGAATTTCAGGCGCATGACACTAGCAACGCATCGCCGATAGGCAGACTCCGCCATGATCAAGCGTCGCGAGAACTTACTTGAACGCGACAACGCCCGCTGGAGAGGTTTCGAGTGACGGTCAAACGATCAAAAGGCCAGATCCACAATCTTGGGATCTGGCCACTGAGCTGGAGAAACTATGTGGGACTCCCAGGTTCAAGTGCGACAACGAGACCCGGCCTGCCACCACGCGTCATCGGGTGCCAACAGGCCGTTAATACGAGCGCGCCTGGTCAAATCGAGGTCAGATCTTGGAACCAGTTTGGGACCACACGCTATGCCCGCAGGGGGACAACCCGCAGGTCAGCGAACGCTGAGTTAAGTCGCGGGTGTTCCTTTGAGCTGCTAAAACACCTACTCCCACGTTCTGGGGGTCAAGGGGTCGCAGGTTCAAATCCTGTCGTCCCGACGGTTGGAAAGGCCAGTTGATCTGGGCAAAAGCCCAGGTAGGCTGGCCTTTTATCATGATCGATCGATGGCGACCGATCGGCTAGATCACCTTCAGCTTGGGACCAGTTCGGGACCAGCTCGCTGATAGGTGGGCACTCAGCGCACTCCCGGCAGCGGCAAGGGAAGCGTTATCTGGGTGCAGGTAGCGCTGGGTCGTGCTCAGCGAACCATGGCCGGCGATCTTCCTGAGGACGTGGATCGGGACTCCGGCGTCGGTCATCCACGTCAGGCCAGTGTGGCGGAGATCGTGGCGGCGAAGGTGCTCATAACCGAGGCTGGCCACGACCTCGTCCCTATGCGTGGCATCTCTGAAAGACCGTGGCGATGGCAAGGCCGGTTCAGATTGCTGGGGAAGCCCCGACCTGCATGAGCGCGTAGAGCGGGGAAGGCTCATAGGGCCATCAGGCCGGCGAGGATGAAGACAAGGCGCCTCGGCTGTATTCGGGTGCTCTGGTAGCCCATCACCAGCAGTTCGTCCACCACGTACGAGATCGTGAACGTGTTGATCAGGTAGTAGCCGCCGATGCTCAGCTCCACCCGGGATCACCGCAGCGGGCGGGTCGGTCCGCCAGCTCCTGGGACGGTTCGATGAGCAGTGGCTTGAGGTCACGGCAAGGATCGTGCCGGTGGCCTCGATCAACCACTCCGAGCCCGCCGTCTCGGGCTACGCCCACATCCAGCCATCCGCCCACGTACCGGCTGACCAGTGTGACGTGCTTCCTCCGGGATGGCCGAACCGGCCCGGAAAATGATCGGACTGTGCAGGGAACCGAAAGGGCGGAATGGACACTAGACGGCCATGACCCTCGAATCCCCTTCGGACACGGAGTTGTGGAGCCGTGCGCGGGACGGCGACGAGCGCGCCTTTGGTGAGCTCTTCGACCGGCATTCGCGTACCGTCTACAACTACTGTTTCCGGCGAACGGCGGACTGGTCGGTGGCCGAGGACCTGACCTCCGTGGTGTTCATGGAGACCTGGCGACGGCGGGGACAGGTGCGGCTGAGCATGGACTCGCTGCTGCCCTGGCTCTACGGAGTCGCCACCAACGTTCTCCACAACCACCGCCGCAGCCTGCGTCGGCACCGGGCCGCCCTGGAGCGCGTACGCGCACTACCGGCGGCTCCCAACGACGCGGCGGCCGCCGCAGCCCGCCTCGAGGCAGAACGCGAGATGTGGGCAGTGCTCGATTCGCTCAAGAAGCTGTCGCGCAGGGATCAGGAGATCCTCGCGCTGTGCGTCTGGGAGGGGCTCGGGTACGCCGAGGCCGCCGCGGCGCTCGGCATCCCGGTCGGCACGGTGCGGTCGCGGCTGGCCAGGGCTCGGCAACGGCTCAGGCAGGACACGGAACCGGACCAGGCGGACGGACATAGGAGGGGCGAGCTGCCCACGACACTCTTCACGGAGGAACCCTCATGATCGACCAGAAGCCTCCCATGCCCCCGGCCCGGCAGGACATGCCCGCGGACCGTTACGCGGTCCGGCGTGCCGCGCTCCTGACCGAGATGACCGCTCGCGACCGCGTTCCGGGGCGCCGCCGCCTGGCGTTCGCCGGCCTCGCCACGGCGGCCCTGGCCGGTGCCGCGGCCGTGGCCCTGATCGCCGTGCCGGACGCCGGCGACGGCGGTAGTGGTGGGCCGACGGCGGTCAAGGTCGTGCCGGTGAGCGCCGTCCAGGTCCTCGACCATGCTGCGGCGAGGGCGGACCAGGCCGCCGAGCCGCGCCCCGACCAGTACGTCTACACCGAGGCCGAGGAACGGGGCCTGAACCTGGGCGATGTGATCCGCTCGAAGTCCTGGCGGTCGGTCAGCGGTGAGCGGGTCGGCCTGTCCGTCGACTCCGGTGATAAGGAGCGGTCCTGGATCTGCGAGGCCGTCGAGCCGAAACAGGCGACCGAGATCGATCCGGCCAAGGTGCCCGGCGACTGCCAGAACGGACCCTTCTACCGGCGTGACCTGCCCGAGGATGCGCAGGCCATGCGCGCGTGGCTCTACGAGCACAGCCCTACGAGCAATCCGCCCGATGTGCGGGCCTTCAGCTACGTCCACGAGATCGTCTCCGGGTCCGGACTGACGCCCGCGGCGCAGGCGGCCATCTTCAAGGCAGCCAGCACGATACCCGGCGTGACGGTGTCCGACGAGAGCACAGAGAGCATCGCAGTGGGGCAGACCTGGCGCAACGTCCGCCATGAGCTGCTGTTCGAACCCGGGACCTACCGCTTCCTCGGGACCCGCCAGGTCGTCGACCACGACCGTTCGTTCCAACCGGAGGGCGGCAAACCGGATACCGATCCCGGAGCCGACAACGTGGACGCGAAGGGGATGCCCCGGAACTCAGCCTTCGCCGACGACAAGCAGGGCACCGTCATTGGTCAGTGGATGATCGTCAGCCAGCAGGTCGTGGACACGATCCCGGCCGAGTACTTCAACCGCGCCTCCTGACGCCGCCGTGCTTCGCCGCGCTTCGTCGTCCTCGTCCTCGCGGCGAGGGCGGCGAAGACGGACCCGAGATTCAGGTGCAGTTCGCCGGCGAACGAATGCCACAAGTTGGCGCGCCAGGCGATTCTGGGTGGAGGCCACGGCCGGCTGCACTGTCGGTGAGCTGGGCGAACCGGTTCAGCGTGCGTTTCCGTTCCTCCACGCTCTGAGGCCGGACCGCCCGCCGTTTGAGGCGAGGGCGCCCCCGGTGCCCACGTCAAGAACTGGTTGGGGTGTCGTGCAAATGCGTTGCGGCTGGAACGACACAGGTGGTCATTCCGTTCAAGGTGAGCCTGAGCGTTGGGGAGATGGTGCCGCCGAAGCCGGCCCGTGCCTGCGCGGCTTCCACGTATCGGAGGTCAATGCCCTGGTGGGAGCGGTAGTTGGCGAAGCTGACCACGTGGAGGTCTGGCAGGACCAGCCAGGCGTAGGCCTGGTCGGGTTCGAGGGCGGGGTTTTGGAGCACGAGCCCGGATCCGTTGAGCGGTTCGTACGGTCCGGTCAGGGTGGGTGCGGCGAAGCCGTACAGCCCGGTGGGCGCACGGCCGGCTGGCTGGAAGGTGTGGCGCTGGGTGCAGAAGAAGAGGTAGTACCGGGAGTCGTGGACGATGACGTGCGGTCGTTCGAGCTCGTGGTTGATGCCTTCGGCGACAAGCAGCGGCGGGAGCAGTGACCAGGCGTCGCCCCGTGGCTCGGCGAGAGCGATCGCGCCGGTGAAGCCATCCATCCAGGCAGTGGATGCGGCGACGAGCAGATAGTCGCGCCCGTCAGCCGGATCCCGGAACCAGCCGGGATCGCGGAAGGCCCTGATACGGCCTGGTGCTCCGTCGACCTCGTCGGCCGGCAGGTACATCCTGCCGTCGGAGCGCAGGACCTCTCGATGTTCGGCGTCTTGTTGCAGCAGGATCCGGCCGCTGTCGTCGGCGATCAGGATGGGGTGGGTCTCGATGACGCTCTGCCGATACGTCGGGTGTGCTTCGCCACGCCGTCCGGCAGCCGTGTAGAACACCGACACGGTGCCGTCGGACCGGCGGACCGCCGATCCTGACCATTCGCGGCTGCCGGGCGAGGCGCCGTCGGCGAAGGCGTTGCCCAGGTCCTTCCACTCCTCACCGTTCTTACCGAGCAGGCGGATCCGGGCCTGATCATGGCGCTCCTCGGGGTGCCCGACGGCGGGCGCCGACAGGGCCATCCATAGCTCGTAGCCGCCGGCCACGCTCGTCGAGCCGTCCTCCTCCTGGACCGGCCACAGGTCCCAAAGGTCGTGGTCCGGCAGGGTGCGCGGCTCGGCTGCGGGGTCGATGACGGGGGCTGTGGTCACGCCGGTCTCGGCGAGCAGGTCGAGGTGCCGGCGGGTCCAGCGCGCCGGTCGGCTACCGCTCACGCGGCACCCTGCCGGCGGCGGTGACCACCGGCTCGTTGCGGAAGCATGCCGGATCCGCTCGCCGCTCCCCGCGCGGCCCCTGGACGTCCTCGTGGGACCATGGATGACCTCGTCTTTCAGTCGTGAGATGTGATGGAGTCGGCCAGGCCTCTTGGTCGGACAAGGGCGAGGCAGTGCATGCCGAGCTCGATGGTCCCGGCGATTCCGGAGTGGTCGCCGAGTGATGGGCTGACCACGTACTCGTCCATGAGGGCGAAATCGGTCAGCGCCGATGTCGGCGCATAGCCAGCGGCGCGCGCCCGGATCCGGGCCATGAGCCCGGCGCACTTGGCGACGCCCCGCCCGCCTCGATCCCGCCGTAGAGCGGCGGCGTCGCGCTCATCGCCGTCAGCCTTTCAGGGAGCCCTGGAGCAGGGCCTTGACGAAGTGGCGCTGGAAGATGAGGAAGATCACGAGCGTGGGTGTCAGGATCAGCAGCGATCCGGCGCACAGCAGCGGGATGTCGGTGCCCCACTGGCCTTGGAAGGCTCCCAGGGCGCCGGACATGGTGCGCTTGGTGGGGTCGTCGACCAGGACGATGGCCAGCAGGAACTGGTTCCAGGTCCACAGGAACAGCAGGATGCCCAGGGACGAGATCGCCGGCATGGCCAGGGGGACGTGGATGCGCCGGAACAGCTGCCACACGTTGGCGCCGTCCATCCGTGCGCTTTCCGACAGCTCGCCGGGCATGTTGACGAAGTGGGCGCGCATCCAGAAGACGCTGAATGGCATGAACAGGCCGATGAGCGGCAGAATGATGGCCCAGCGCGTGTTCAGCAGCCCCATGTCGCGGACCTGGTAGTACAGCGGCGTGATGATGCCCTCGAAGGGGAGGGTCAGGCCAAGCACGAACAGCAGGAAGATGACGCGGCCGCCGATCACGCGCAGGTGACCGATGGCGAAGCCGGCCATGGTGCCCAGCAGGATCGAGATCGGTACCACACCCAGCACGATGAGGACGCTGGACTTCAGCAGTTCGCCCATGTTCGCGGCCTTGAAGGCCCGCGGGAAGTTGCCCCACTGCGGGTCGTCGGGCCAGGCCAGTCCGGCCGGGTAGGTGCCCGAGGGGTGCAGGGCGGTGACGAACAGGCTGAGGAACGGCAGGAGCGTGACCGCCATCATGAGAATGAGCAGCAGTCGCCCGGTCCAGGCCTCCCGCCCTGCGATGATCATCGGTTGCCGTCCTTTGCGAACCACTGGATGGGAAGGGCGCAGGCGATCACGAGGACCATGAGCACCACGGCCAGGGCCGAGGCCAGGCCCACCTCGCGTTCGGAGAAGGCCAGGTAGAAGATCTGCAAGCCGGGAACCATGGTCGTGTTGCCGGGGCCACCCTGGGTGGAGATGTAGATGATGTCGAAGCTGGCCAGGGCCGCGATCACGGTCACGGTGACGCAGACCGCGATCTCTTGGCGCAGGCTGGGCACCGTGATGGAGATGAACTCCCGCCACGCTCCGGCGCCGTCCAGCCGGGCGGCCTCATAGAGCGCCGGGTCTATCTTGCTCATGCCGGCCAGCAGCAGGAGCGTGCACAGGCCGAGCAGCACCCATGCGCCGATCATGCCGACCGCCGGCAGAGCGGTGGCGAAGTCGCCCAGCCAGGCCCGGGTCACCCCGCCGAGGCCGATGAGCGAGAGCAGCTGGTTGATCACTCCGGTGGAGGCCAGTAGCCAGCTCCACGCGATGCCGGCCGCCACCAGCGGGATGACCTGCGGCAGGAAGAGCACGGTCCGGGCTACGAGGGCAAGCCTGCTGACGGCGATCCGCCGGATCGTCGCGGCGATGGCCAAGCCCAGTACGACCGGAATCACGCTGAAGAACACGATCAGCTGGAAGGCGTTGACCAGCGAGTCGGACAGGTCCGGGTCGGTGAAGACCTTGCCGTAGTTGGCCAGCCCCACCCAGGTGGAGGCGCCGATGCCGTTCCACTCGTACAGCGAGTACTGGAATGTCAGGGTGATCGGGCGCAGGACGAACACCGCGTAGAAGACGAGCGCCGGGGCGACGAACAGCCAGCCGACCAGGCCGCGCGCGTCGCGCAGCCTGGTCGCGACCGGCCGCCGGTGCGCGGATCGGGAGCCGGCGGAGCGGGTCATCAACTGCCTCAGTTCCCTTCGAGCTGGTCGGCGTAGTCGGCCTGGACCGTCTTCAGCAGCTCCTGCGGACTCTGCTGCCCGGCCACCAGCTTCTGCAGCTGCGGCGTCCAGCTCTTGGCGTAGATGGCGCCGGTGGCGTTGGCGATGAAGTCCATCGCGCCGTTGTCCTTGGCGATGTGCGCCCCGGCCGCCAGGGTGCTCGCGGTGACCTTGTCCGCTGCCACGGCCGGCATGTACGCATCAGCCGGTCCCATCGGACGCGATCCGCCGACCTCGACGCCGATCTCGCGGGCCCGCTTGTCGGTGGCGACCCAGTTGAGGAAGAAGGCGGCGCAGTCGGCGTTCTTGGCGTTCGCGGCGATCCCGAAAGTGAGGGGCGCCGACATGGCGGCGAGCTTGCCGCCCTGCTGCGCCGGCGGCATCAGCAGGAAGCCCACGTTGCCCGGCATCTGCTTGTCGAGGTTGCCCGACTCCCAATCGCCGTTGAACATGAACAGACCCTGGCCGTCGATGAAGCGGCTCATCATGGTCGCGTAGTCGAGCGCGTTGGCGTCCTTAGGGAAGTATCCTGCCTTGACCCATTTCTCCAGGTGCTGGGCGGCCTGCAGGTTCGACGGGGTATCGATGGTGGCGCCGGGTTTTTGGAAGATCCAGTCGTTGACGGGCCCGGCAGGGCCGTAGGAGGCCATGAGGTTTTGCAGTGGGAACGCCAGGCCGCCGGTGGCGCCGCCGTTGAACTGCAGGATGGGCGTGATGCCCGCGCCCTTGGCCTTGGCCAGGGTCGCGTCGAGCTCCGCCAGCGTGCTGGGCGGCGTGGACATCCCGATCTGGGTGGCGAGCTTCTTGTTGTAGAAGACGCCGGTCATGCTGAAGTTGAGCCCCAGGGCGTACAGGGAGCCCTCACCGCGCGGCCGCCCGCCCGGACCCAGGCGCAGCTGCTCAAGCTGCGAGGCCGGCCACTTGTCCCAGCCGAACGCCGTCGCGTAACCGTCCAGGTTCTTCAGCAGGTTGTCCTTGACCAGCTCGGACACCTGGGGCAGGCGCATCAGGTCGGGCGGGTTGTCCGCCAGCACCCGCGGGGCGTTCTGCGTGATGACCGCGAACTGGTCCTCGCGGATATCCCAGGTGATGTTCGGGTGCTGCTTGGTGAACTCGGAGGTCAGCGCCTTGGGCAGCGGGAAGCCGGTCTCGAAGTAGCCGTTGAGCTTGATGGGCGCCGAGCCGCAGGTGGGCGCCGCGGACATCGACGACGTGCTGGTGGCCTGCGGCTGCGGACTGTTGCTGCCGGGAGCCGCGCAAGCGGCGGCCAGCGTCCCCATGGCGATCACAAGCGCGGCCCCGAACCTGCCGGTGCTGACGCGACGAGCCATGTGCATCTCCTCTGCTGCTTGGGACAATCGGCACCTGGCTGATGTCCCGACTCCGTTGCTAAATCGGGTTAGCGCCCGATAGTCTCACCATGCGCGTCGCACGATGTCAACCCCCCGTAACACACTCTTGACGATCGGAGATCTTGGGTGAGCCCACGACGGGTCACGATGGCCGATGTGGCCAAGGCCGCCGGTGTCTCCCGCCCGACCGCCTCGCTCGTGCTGTCAGGTCGCAGCCGCGAACTGCGCATCTCTCAGGAGGTCGAGCAGCGTGTGCTACAGGCGGCCGAGGAGTTGCAGTATCGGCCCAACATCGTCTCCGTGGGGCTGCGTACGGGCAGTTCCCGGACGATCGGCTTCGTCTCGGACACCGTCGCCACCTCGCGGCTGGCCGGTGACATGATCAAAGGAGCGCTCGAGGCCGCCCGTGAGCGCGGTTTCATGCTGTTCATCGGTGAGACCGAAGGCGACGCCGAGCTTGAACGCCTCCTCCTGCAGGCCATGCACGACCGCCAGGTCGACGGGCTCATCCTGGCCTCGATGTTCACCCGCACCATCAAGGTGCCCAAGGCCGTCACGGCCATGCCCGCCGTGTTGCTCAATGCGCTGCCCAAGCAGCCCACCCCTTTGCCCGCCGTCCTGCCCGACGAGGTCGAGGCCGGCCGCCGTGCGGCCCGCGTTCTGCTCGACGCCGGCCACCGTGATGGCATCTACCTGATCGGCGCCGGGCCCGGCCTGCGCAATGTGCCCTCCGAAAGCCTCGCGGCGGTGGAACGGCTCGTCGGCATCCGTGAGGCACTCGGCGAAGCAGGCGTCAAGGTGGCGGGCGCTCGCACCTGTCCCGATTGGCAGCCGGAGTACGGCCTCACCGCGACGCGCGACCTCCTGACGGCCGTCCAGCCGCGTGCGCTGATCTGCTTCAACGACCGGATCGCGATGGGCGCCTACCAGGCGCTCGACGACTTCGGGCTCAAGGTGCCCGCGGACGTCTCCGTCGTCTCCTTCGACGATCACCCCATCGCCTCGTGGGTGCGGCCCCAGCTGACCACCGTGGCACTGCCCCACTACGAGCTGGGCCGCAAGGCCGTGGACGTGCTGTTCACCGAGATCGAGCGCGACCGCGCGGACACCGAGCAGGCGGGCCAGGTGCACCGGGTCCCGATGCCCGTCCACAACCGAGAGTCCGTCGCACGATCCCCCGCGGAACCCCTCGACTGAACGCCGCGCCTCGCGTTGATCACGTCCGCCCTCCCTGTGAAGGGCGCTTCACACTCGACTTCGATGCTTGCCGAGGGCGCGGGAGAAGTGCGGGACATCGGGAAACCGATGCCCCGCCGTTTTTCTATGTCACTCGGGCCGCGCCACGGAGACGGCGTGATCCGGCTCGGCGGTGGACTCCTCCGGCACCCGCAGGAACACCCCCACCACGAGCGTCACCAGGGACGCGCCCGCCATGTAGGCGGCGATGGAGGTCCAGCCGCCGGTCGCCGCCAACAACGACTGCGAGACGGCCGGAGCGATGGCGTTGCTGATGATGAGCCCGCAGGTGAAGGCGATTGACAGGCCGCTGAAGCGGACCGCGGACGGGAAGACGGCCGAGAAGTACGCCGGGACCACGGCGTAGTTGGCCGCGTAGCCGACGAACAGCAGCGCGAAGCCGAGCAGCATCCAGCCGTACTGCCGGGTGTCCAGCAGCGCGAACCACACGAAGGGCAGCACGATCAGCGCGGCCGCGCCGCCCATGAAGACCGGCCGCACTCCGATCCGGTCGGACAGGCGCCCGAACAGCGGCACGCAGATCAGCACGACCACGATGGCCGGCAGGAGGATCGTGAGCATCCGGTCGCCGGACAGGCCGAGGCCGGACTTGCCGTACGTGAGCGAGAAGACCGTGGCCATGGTGAAGGTCGTGCCCGCCCCGACGATCCCGAGCGCGACCAGCAGGACGGCGCTGAGCAGGAAGGGGATGCGCCAGCCCCAGCTCCGCAGGACGTCCTCGTCCAGCACCAGGAGGAACGTCAGGTTGGCCAGCAGGAGGCCGGCGGTCGTTCCGGTGTTGACGAGCGAGCCGAAGAACCCGCGCCGGGCCCGGTCGGAGTGCTCCACGGTCATCAGGATCGCGCCGCCGTACTCGCCACCGGCCGAGACGCCCTGCAGGATGCGGGCGGCGATCAGCAGCGCGGGCGCGGCGACCCCGATCTGATCGTAGGTGGGCAGCAGCCCGATGGCGAAAGTGGCGGCACCCATCAGCACGAGCGTCACGATCAGGATCGTCCGGCGACCGGGCGAGAACGTCACGGTGTGGTCCATCGACGGGACGATGAACGCTCAAACGCCAGATTCGTCGCCTTTCTCGGCGGTGGATCGCGCGCTAGTTTTCCGCAACGCGACGACGGCCTCGACTTCCACGGTGAGCTCCGGGGAGGCAAGCGCGGAGACGACGGCGAGAGAGTGCGCCGGGACGTCGCCATCGGGATACCAATCCGCGAAGACCTCCTCCCGTGCGGCGTAGAAGCCGGGCAGGTGATCGGTGCCGGCCACGAAGGTCAGCAGCTTGACCAGATCGCGCGGTGTCGCCCCCAGTTCCTCGAATGCGGCCTGCAGGTTGGCGAACACCTGGCGGCTCTGGGACAGAGCATCCGGGCCCGCGAGCGAGCCGTCCCGGAGATTCCCCACCTGCCCTGAGACGAAAACCAGCGTGCAGCCCTCGGGCACCTCGGCCAGATGGCTGTATCGGCCGACAGGTGCGGGCATGGCCGCCGGAGTCCAGCGCCTTGACAACATGATCACCTCATCTGATAACGTGCGGTATTTGCACGGCTTTATGCCCAGACCGCGCCCGGACAGAGTTCGCGTGCTCCGTCCTCGGTGATGAAGACGGGGCCGCCGATCATCGCGGTCTCCCCGCCAGGACGACGCACCGCGACGTGGACGGCGACGACGGCGCCTGCGGTGACGGTCCGACCTGTGCCGTGGAGCAGGCGTGGATGCTCGGGGGTGTCGCAGCCCAGGCCGTGGCCGAAGTCGTATTCCTTGAAGGCGAGTAGCCCGTGTTCGGCCAAGACGGTGTCGCCGGCCGTGACGACCGCGTCCACGGTGTTGCCGGGGCGCAGCGCGTCGATCAGCGCCGTCCGTGCTGCCCGGCACGCGGCTATGGCCCGATGATCCACAGGGCGTGACGGGACCGCGGGAAGCGTGGTGTTGACGTGCATGAACGCGCCCCCGGCGTACAGGCTGACCTCCAGGCCGACTGACTGGCCTGGAGCCACCACGGCGCCGGTCGCCTCGGTGATCACCGCGCCGTCTCCGATGCCGACCAGGCACAGGCAGCGCAGCGCCCCTGCGGCGCGGGCCGCCGCCTCGACCTGTGCGGCGATCTCGTAGTCGCTCATGCCGGGAACCGCCACGTCCCCTGCGGCGCGTAGGGCCAGGTCGCCGATGTGTGCGGCGTGTGTGAGGAGCTCGCGTTCGGGGTCGGTCTTGTGCTCGCGTGCTTCCGTGGCCCACGCGACCAGGTCGACAGGGTCGATGTTCCGGCTTCTCAGCCCCTCCAGCAGAGCGGGGGTTCTCTCGTCGATGACGAGGTCACCGGCCAGCAGGCCGATCCTTTCGGCGTCGGCCGGGATCAGGTCGAGCGGCGAGGACATGGGGATCGTGTGCAGCCCGCAGTGTTGGGCGCGCTCCACCTCGAAGGGGAATTCCACCCCCAGCACGGGCTCACCCGCGGTGGGCAGCCACAGTGCCGCGCTGTTGGAGATGAATCCTGGCGCGTATCCGGTCAGCCAGGTGACGGCCGACCGTCGGCGGGAGTACACCAGGGCTCCGCGCAAGCCCAGTCGGGCGAGGTGGTCGCGCAGGTGGGCGCGCCGGGTGGCGGCCGCCATGGCGATGGTGTCCTTGAGGGACTCGGTGGGAGCAGGGAACCTCATCACAGCGTGGATTCACCTCGCAGGGCGCTCGCGGCCCTCTCAACGTCGGAGTTGTTGTTGAAGTAGTGGAAGCCGACTCGGAGCCGGTCGCCGAGCAAGGTCGCCCGTACACCGTCTCGTGCCAGTTGGGCGTGGACCGCGGCTGGATCGGTCACGCGCACCACGGCGATGTGGCTCTGGCCGCCGCCGACGGCGGCGGCGCCGGCGTCGATCGCGCGGGCGCGGAAGTCGGCGGCGAGCTGTACACAGTGCCGTTCGACCTGCTCGGCGTCGAGGTCGAGCAGGAGGTCGAGCGCGGGCAGGGCGCCGATCCAGGACAGCCAGGCCGGCGAGGTGTCACAGCGGGCGGCGCCGCGGGCGGGGACGAACGGTCCGCCGAAGTATCCATGCGGTGGGTCGGTCGACTTCCAGCTCGGCAGCAAGGGGACGAGTTCCTCGGCCAGCTTCGGCGTGGTCGCCAGCCAGGCGGTGCCGCGGGGACACAACATCCATTTGTAGCCGTGCACGGCGAGGTAGTCGGGGCGTACCTTGCCCATGTCGAGGTGGAGGACGCCAAGTGACTGGGTCGCATCGACGAACAGGCGGGCGCCCACCTCGTTCGTGGCCTGGCGTAGCGCCATGAGGTCGGCTCGGTGGCCGTCGATCGACAGCACGTCGCTGATGGCGAGGAGAACGGTGCGGGTGTCGAGAGCGGCCACGATGTCCTCGGTGCGGGTGTGGCCGTCCCGGGCCGGTATCAGGACTATCTCGTGGCCGGTCCGCTCCAGTTGCTGCCAGGGAAAGAGGTTGCTGCGGAACTCTTGGGCGGGCACGATGATCCGGCCGGGCGGAAGTGACTTGGCCACGGTCGCGGCTGCTTCGGCGACCGAGCCCATGAGGGCGATCCGCTCCTCGGCGATGCCCAGCAGCCGGGCGACGGAACTCCTGCTCGCGGCGGGTGCGCGGTCCCACTCCGTCCAGTCGAGCTCCCCGTACAGCCACGCGTCCAAGGCGGACTGCAGCGCTCGCACGACACCGAGCGCGGCCGGCGGGCTGGCCGGCGTGTCCAGCCAGACGTGGCGCTGCAACGCGGGAAAGTGCGCGCGAAACTGCTCCGAGCTGAGCATGTGATCCTTTCCGGATGATGGCTGCGACACCTGTTCGGTGCTTCGCAGCATGACCCTTCTGCGGGCACCGGCCCCAGTTGGCGGTGAGTCTTTTCGCTATAGTCGAAAAAACGGATCGACAGTCCTAAGGTGTGCCTGGCCTGCGGCTTAGCGTGTGACCATGAGACAGGCCTTCTCTGGGAGCGCATCATGATCGACCCAGCCGTATCGAGTACGGCCACCGAGGACGACGAGGATGGCGTCCTGCAGACCTTGGTACGTGGGCTCGATGTGTTGTCCGCCGTCGCAGACATGGGCGGCGGGGCCACGGCCAAGAGCCTCAGTCGCCAGCTCGACCTCAGTCTGGGCCGCTGCTACCACATCTTGCGGACGCTCAAGGCGGCGGGTTACATCGTGCGGCTGCCTGGTGGACGAGTTGACATCGGTGCGCAGGGCGCCTCGCTGGGACGGCAGTTGCGTGCGCGGTTCGAGCCGCTGCCCGAGTTGTTCGCGGTCCTGTCCCGGCTGCACAGCCGGACGCGGGAGACCTCCTATGTCAGTGGGTGGCACCGTGGCGTCATCACGCTCCTGCAGTTCATCGCCGGCGAGCAGGCGCTCAGTGTGCGCGGGCTCGACGTGGGCTACACCGGCAACATGCACGCTCGGGCCTCCTGCAAGGCGGTGCTCGCCCAGCTGCCGCATGAGCAGATCGACATCATGTTCCGCGGGGTCGACCTCCGGCGGCTGACCGCCCACACCCACTGCGACGCCGACAGCTTGATGGTTGAGCTGGGCAATGTCCGCAGGCAGGGCTACGCCCTCGACCTGGAGGAGTTCAGCGACGGCATCTGCTGCGCGTCGGCCGCTTACTTCGATCATGACGGCGCTCCCGCCGGCTCGTACACGGTCTCGGTGCCCGTGACGAGGTTCAGGACCTCTCAGCGTGAGCTGGTCGCCGCGGTGCAGGAGGCCGCCGCGATCGCGACGAACCTCCTGCGCACTCATCGCCTCACGGTGCCTTGCCGGGACTGACTCGCTCGCCCGTTGTGCCGGACGGCTTCGGCTGGCGGAACCCGGCGCTCTCTCCGCCGTCTATCGGGATCGCCACGCCGTTCACGTAGCTCGCCTCGTCGCCGAGCAGCCAGGCGATCACGTTGGCGACCTCTTCGGGCCGGCCGAGCCGGGCCGCGGGGATCTGCGCTGTCACGACCGCGCGCAAGCCGGCGTCGGCCTGCACCCTTGCCATCATCCTCGTGGCGATCTGCCCCGGACAGACGGCGTTGAAGCGGATGACGTGGCCGAGTTCCAGGGCGAGTGACCGGGTCAGAGCGATGATCGCGGCTTTGGTGGCACTGTAGACGGACAGATCCTCCGCGCCGACGAGGCCGGCCACGGAGGCCACGCTCACCACAGCACCGTGTCCAGCGGTGAGCCCCTCCAGACAGGCCTGCGTGAAGGAGAAGACGCTGCGGAGATTGACATCGTGGAGTCGCTGCCACGTCGCCTCGTCGCAGTCGGCGAACCGCACGCGGGCGGTCTGACCCGCGTTGTTCACCAGAGCGTGGAGCCGCCCCTGGCCGATCTCCAGGGCTCTGTCGACGACCCGCCGGACATCCGTGGGCGAGCGCACGTCACAGGGTACGAACTCGGCACCCGGTACTTTCGCGGTCACCTGGGGCCCGGCCTCGGCATCGAAGTCGGCCACGACGACGTGGAAGCCGTCGCCGGAGAGCCGTTGTGCGCAGGCCAGACCGATGCCGTTGGCGCCGCCGGTGACGACGGCCACCCGTGCGCGGTCGTCCATCAGTCGTTCCCGGGCTTCAACAGCGACAGCAGCCGGTCGGCCACCAGGTCGGCGCCGGGGATCGCGGCCCTCTGCAGCCCCGGCGCGGCGGGGATCCGCAGGTCATCGGTCGCGACACGCAGCGGCGGCGCCGACAGCGGGACGCCACGCTCGACAATGCGGGCGACGATCTCCGCGCCGAATCCGCCGGTGAGATTCGCCTCGTGGACCACGGCCAGCCTTCCCGTACGGGAGAGGCTCTCCGTGACGGTGTCGGTGTCGAAGGGATTGAGCCAGCGGGCGTCGATCACCTCGACGTCGATGCCGTCTTCCTCCAGAGCATGGGCGGCCTCCAGAACGGTGTGCAGCATAGGTCCCCAGGTCACCACGGAGATTTCGGAGCCCGGGCGGACGATGCGCGCGCCGCCGATCGGCGACCGGGGTACGTCGAGGTTCACCGTGTCCTTCAGCGAGTGATAGAGCGCCCGGCTCTCGATGACGACGACGGGATCGTCGCACTCGATCGCGGCCAGGAGCAGGTCGTAGGCGTCCTGCGGGGTGGCGGGCAGGCATACCCGCAGGCCCGGGATGTGCGCGAACAACGCCTCCACGCACTGGGAGTGCTGGGCGCAGGAGCCGGGGGTCGCGCCTTGCTGGGTGCGGATGGTCATCGGCGCCTTCAGACGGCCGCGGGAGACGTAACGGACATTGGCCGCCTGGTTGATCAACTGGTCGAACGCCACGAAAGCGAAGTCCGCCCACATGATCTCGACGATGGGACGCAGCCCCATCATGGCGGCGCCCACAGCTCCGCCAAGGATGGCGGACTCGGAGATCGGCGTGTCGAAAACCCGGTCGCCGAACTCCCGGCGCAGGCGACGGGTCACTCCGTGGACGCCTCCCGGGAGGGCGACGTCCTCGCCGAACAGCAGGGTCTTGGGGTCTTCGGCCAGAGCGCGACGCAGCGCGGCGTTGATGGCCTGGGCATAGGTGATCTCACCCATAGAGGTGCTCCTTCACAGCAGTGGGGTCGGCCGGCAGCGCCGCCAGGGCCGCGGTCGCGGCCGCGGCGACTTCGGCGCGGACTCGGGTCTCGATTCCGGCGAGTTCGTGTTCAGAGACGCCGTCGGCGCGCAGGGCCGCAGACAGGACGATGATCGGCTCCTTGGTCCGGGCTTGCTCGACCTCATCGTGTGGCCGGTAAACCTGCGCGTCTCCGATGTAGTGGCCGACCAGGCGCTGGGTGAGAGCCTCGATGAGTACCGGCCCTTGGCCGGCCCTGCAGGCGGCGACCGCCTCGGAGGTCGCCTCTCGGACGGCGTTGACGTCGTTGCCGTCGACGCGCGATGCCCGCATGCCGTACGCGGCGGCCCGCGAGACGAGGTCGTCGCGGCGGACCATCGCGGCGATCGGCGTGAGCTCGGAATAGCGGTTGTTCTCGACCAGGAAGACGACGGGCAGGTCGAAGGCGCTGGCCATGTTCATGGCCTCGTGAACCGCGCCCTGGTTCATCGCTCCATCACCGAAGACGGTGAGCGCGACGCGGCCGGAGTCGTCGTACCTGGCAGCCAGCGCGGCGCCCATCGCGATGGGGGCTCCCGCTCCCACGATCGAGTTCTCGCCGTAGAACCCGTGATCCGGATCCGACAGGTACGCCGAGCCGGCCCGGCCGCCGTTGGTGCCGGTCTCGCGGCCCAGAAGTTCGGCGAACAGCGCTACCGGATCGGTACCGCAGGCCAGCGCCCAGCCGTGGCCACGGTAGGTGGCGAACACGGCGTCGCGGGTCAGGTCGAGCGCCGCACAGGCGCCGACCGGTATGGCTTCCTGACCGATGCACAGATGGACGGAACCGACGATCTGCTCCTCGATCCGCATCCGGGTGACTTCTTCTTCGAAGCATCTGATCCGCCACAGGTTCGTCAGATCGGCCAGTGCTGCTTCGTTAAGGAGAGAGGACAAGTCGTCCACCTTTCTTGGGTTGATCCAACGGCGCGCTCAGAGCGCTCATGAGGTGGACTCGACGAGCGCATCGCCGGGCAAGCCGACCACCGGCACGCTCCGCGCGGGCACGATCACCCCGTCGCCGACTCGCCAGGACAGCGTCACCCGATCACCAGGCATGGCGGAGGACTCCGCCCCGGCTGGTTCGCGTGCGCTTCCCGTCGTACCGGCATCGGTCCGGAATGCCACTTTGCGGTACGAACCCTGGTAAACGATGTGGGTGACGGTGGCGGTCATCGCGTTGACGTCGTGCTCGACGGCGACGTCTCCGACGGTCAGACGGATCCGTTCGGGACGCACCACGACGACCCCGGCCGTGCCTACGAGCCCCGGGCTGCCGTCATCCGTCAGCACCTCGAACCCCTCACCGACGAGGGACACGCGCCCGCGCCGTTCGGTGATCAGCCCGTGGAACACGTTGGACTCCCCCAGGAACTCCGCGGCGAACAGAGAAGCAGGGTGTGCGTACAGTTCCTGCGCGGTGCCGACCTGCTCGATCCGGCCGCCCTCGAAGACCGCGATGCGGTCGGACAGGGCAAGCGCCTCCTCCTGGTCATGGGTGACGAAGACGAAAGTGATCCCCAGCTCGCGGTGCATACGGGCGATCTCGCCCTGGAGCTGCTCCCGCAGCTTCTTGTCCAGCGCGCCAAGCGGCTCATCCATGAGCAGCACGTGGGGTTCGAAGACGACGGCGCGGGCCAGGGCCACCCGCTGTGCCTGGCCACCCGAGATCTGACCGGGCAACCTGTCGCGCAGGTGTGCCAGACCGACAAGATCGAGCACGTCGTCCACGCGCCGCTGGATGTCGCGCTTGCGCATCTTGCGCTGCTGGAGGGGAAAGGCGACGTTCTGTGCGATCGTCATGTGCGGGAACAGCGCATAGTGCTGAAAGACCATGCCGAGGCCGCGTTTGTACGGCGGCAGGGACGCCACGCTCACGCCGTCGATGAGGATGTCTCCGGCGGTGAGCTGTTCGAACCCGGCGATCATGTTGAGCGTGGTCGACTTGCCCGAACCACTGGGGCCGAGCAGCGTGATGAACTCACCGGCGGCGATCTCCAGGCAGACGTCGTTCACTACTGGTGGCTGGTGCTCCGCGTACCGTTTGGTGACGCTGGAGAGCCGAATAGCGGCCCCTCGCCTGTCGGTCATTGGGGAGTCCTCCGTTTCAGGAAGTCAGGAAGGAGGATGAGCGCGGTGGTGACGACGAGGATCACCGTCGATCCCGCGGCGATGGTGGGGTCGACGTCAGAGGTAACGCTGGTGAACATCTGCACCGGCAGCGTGCGCAGGTGCGGGGACTGCAGGTACAGCGAGACGACCGCTTCGTCGAAAGAGGTGACGAACGCGAACACCGCTCCGGACATGACGCCCGGCGCGATCAACGGCAACGTGACGCGCCGGAAGGTCGCCGGCGGCGAGGCTCCCAGGCTCGCCGCCGCACGCTCCAGTCGAGGATCGAGGGTACGCAGACCAGCGCTCACGCTGATCACGACGAACGGCAGGGCCAGCACGACATGGGCGAGTACGAGGCCTTCCACCGTGCCCACGAGGCCCCATCGAAGGAACGCCGTATAGATCGCCAGAGCGACGATGACGTTCGGCACGATCATGGGCGCCAGAAGGAGCCCTTGAAGGACGGCTACGCCACGGCGGCGGCTTCGCGTGATCGCGAATGACGCCAGCGTTCCGATGATCGTCGCCATCAGCGTGACCATGACGGCGACTTTCAGCGAGGCCAGCAGTGGTTCTCTCCACGCCGGGTCGGTGAAGAACCGCTCGTAGTAGTGCAGCGACCAGCCGCGCGGCGGAAACTCGAAACTGTCCTTGTCAGTGAAGCTCAGAGGCACCACAACGAGGACCGGCGCGATGAGGAACGATCCGACCAGCACGCTGAACAGCCGCAGTGCCGGATTCGCCGGCCGATTGACACCCATCAACGCTCCCCCCTCGTCGACATGCCGAGGGCGGCACTCGGGGAGAGGAAGCGCGAGACCAGGGCCAAGAGCAGGAGCGTGAGCAGGAACAGCACCGTGGCGAGGGCTCCGCCCGCGCCGAAGTCCAGCAGTTGAGTGATCCGCACCGTCATCAACTGGGAGATCATCGACTCGCTTGGCGAGCCGAGCATCGCCGGCGTGACGTAGAAGCCCAGCGCGAGGATGTACACCATCATCGCGCCCGCCACGACCCCCGGCATGGACAGCGGCAGGTAAACGCGGCGGAACGCGGTTGTCGGCCGCGCGCCCAAGCCGACGGCCGCGTCGAGGAGGCGTCGATCGATGGTCCGCAGCGTGCCGTACAAGGGCAGCGTCATGAAGGGCAGCAGCACTTGCGTCATCCCGATCGTCACGCCGGCCTCTGTCCCGGCGAGTTCCAGCGGCCCGAGCCCGACCATCGCCAGCAGGTCGTTGATGGGTCCGTTGTCCTGAAGCAGGACGATCCAGGCGAACGTCCGTGCCATGAGACTCGTCCAGAACGGCAGCAGCACCAGGGCGACCATCACCGAACGGGCGCGTCGACCGACCAATGTCATGAGGTAGGCGTACGGGTATGCCAACAGCAGCGTGACCAGCGTGACGATGGTGGCCATGCGCAGGGTCCGCAGCAGGACCAGCAGGCTGACCCCGTCGGCGAGCAGCCGATGGTAGTTCTCGAGCCCGAGAGACGGATCGGCGAAGCTCAGCCAGATGAGGGCCGCCACCGGATAGGCGAAGACGGTGGCGAGAAGACAAATCGCGGGCACGACGAGAAGAACGCCGTACCAGGGCCGGGCGCTCAGCCACAGCAGACGGCGTACCGGCCGTTCAGGTGCTGAAGGGAACATGATGGGAGTGGACGAAATGGGCATGACGCCCCTACCTCTCTTTTTGCCTCCATAGGCACCGCCGGGTCCGGCCTCCTGAGTGGGGCGGACCCGAGGGCGACTCAGCGGGAGATCCAGGCCGTCCACTTCTGCGTGGCGGTGTCCAGGTTCTGCGCCCACCAGGACATGTCCCGCAGGAAGCCGGTTCCCTTGTCCTGACCGAGTGGCAGGTATTGCCGCGTCACCTCGTCCGCCGGCAGCTTCGCGTCGGGGTGAACCGGCGCGTAGGCGATGTGCTCGGTCAGCGTGGCCTGAGCCGCGGGAGTGATCGCGTGCGCGATGAACTTCATCGCCTCGGCCTTCTGCGCCGTTCCCTTCGGCACCACGAGCACGTCCCAGAAGAACATCGGCTGGTTCCACACCGGCGCGATCTTCGCACCGTTGTGCACGGCCTGGCTCGCTCTGCCCGGCCATGCGAGCACCATGTCGACCTGCCCGGTCTCCATCGCCTGCTGTTGCTCCGCACCGGTGGTGAAGAACTTCAGATCGTTCCTGATGGTGTCGAGCTTGCGGAAGGCCCGCGGGTAGTCGATCGGGTAGAGCTTGTCTGTCGGCACGCCGTCGGCGACGAGCGAGATCTCCAGACCGCCCTCCTTGGCGTCGTTCATCATCCCGCGCTTACCGGGAAACTTCTTGGTGTCGAAGAAGTCGCGCCAGGACGCGGGCGGGTTCTGGCCGAACTTCTCGGTGTTGTAGACCAAGAGAAAGGCCGACTTCATGTCGGGAACCCCGCAGTCCGACACGAGCTCCTTGTCGATCTTCGAGACATCGACGACGGTCAGGTCGATCTTCTCGACGTACGCCCCGCAGTTGGCGATCGCGTAGAACGGATCGGCCTCGACGACGTCCCAAGTGACGCGGCCGCTGTCGACCATGGTCTTGAGCTTGGCGTAGGTCACCGGCTGATCCTCGACGACCTTGATGCCAGAGGACGCGGCGAACGGCTTGACGAACGCCTCACGCTGCGCGGCCTGATACGCGCCGCCAGTCCCGACGAAGACAACGGATCGGTCGGTGGCCACCGGACCGGTTCCACCGCCGCATCCGGCGAGCAGCACGACAGCCGCCAGGAACGTGGTGGCGCAGGGGATGATTTTGGGCATGACTGTACTCCGTCGGTGCATGTGCATGGGAGGCGGCCGACCCGCCGGAACCTGCCGTTTCACCTGAACAGGCAGGCTGACGAGGTGAACATCAGATGGATACACCGTGGATCCGGCGGACTCTTCTCACCAGAAAGTGCCAGCCGAATTTCGACTATCTCGAAATGAATCTTCTACCCCGACATCGCCCCGGCTCCGAGATCTTGCCTCACACGGCTGCCTTCAGCTTTCAATCCGCCCACCGCATCTGCTGTCGGGTGGCGGACAGCCGCTCGGTCAGGTCCATGCCCGCCCATCCTCCGCAGGCAGCGACGCGGCGCAGGAACGCCTCGGACGCGAGCCGGTTCGACAGCCAGATCCTCATTTATCCGAATACCGCGGAGGCCTTGTCCCAGGTCACATGGGTTGGCGATAATTGCGAGACGCATTAACTGAGGGACCGTAAATGGGGATATCATCCAGCACGTCGGCCGACGGTTCCGTTCTTCGGACCTCTGAGCCCGATGTCGCGCGAGACCTGCTTCGAAGCCGGTTCGCCAGGCATGAGCTGAACGTCCTCGGTCTCCGCCAGACCCTCGATTTCGCCCTGCGCCAGGGGATGCTGTACGACGTCGCATTCCATCTCGTCTCCTACGGCCGCGACGTAGAGGTGACAACCTCCGGATGGCATGACTTCTACTTGTTGCAGCTCACCCTGTCCGGGATGTGCGAGTTGGTCGCGGGTGACGCCGACCCTGTGGGACTGCAGCCGGGATCGGTGTACGTCATCAACCCTGGCACCCCTTATCGCAAGCGCTGGAGCGGCGACGCCCGGCAGCTCATCGTCCGTCTGCCCCGCCGTTCCCTTGAACGAGTGGCCTCCGCCGACAGTGCGAACGGACCAGTCATCTTCGCTCCGCAGGTCGATCCGGACGCGATCGATATCGCACCGTTGCTGCGGTTCCTCTGGGCGCAGGTGGCCACATCGCGATCTACGGTTCGGTCGCTGGCGATCGACCACAGCGCGGTGCGGCATCTCCTGACCGCTGTGCTGCACAGCGTGCCCAACTCCGTCACGCATCCGGCCGTCGAGCCTCTGCCGTCCAGTTTGGCGCGCGCCGACCGTTATATGCGCGAGCATCTCGCCACAGATCTCGCCGTCGACGACATAGCTCGGGCCTGCGGAATCGCTGGCAGGACGCTGCAAGATGCCTTCCGCAAGCACTGGCGGACGACCCCCACCGAGCACTTGCGCAGTCTTCGTCTGGAGGCCGCCCATCGTTTGTTGACCGAGCGACCGTTCGAGGTGTCCGTGACCGAGGTGGCCTACACCATCGGCATGCCGCACTTGAGCCGTTTCTCCCGCTATTACCTGTCTCGCTTCGGGGAGCTACCCTCCGCTACGCTCCATCGGAGCCGAGCGGTTCGCAGGCCGTAATGATCTCAGCTGAGGACCCCAGCAGATGATCGAGGAACGTCGGCATAGGGGCAGCAGACGTTCTTGTGGGGCGACGCCGGCGCGGATCCTGCCCGCCCCAGTCAGCCGGTGCGCAGAGTGCGCCTACCGGCGTACGCTCACCCGCACCGCCCTGGCGCCTTCGTCGAAGGTCGCGGCGATCTCATCTCCCGGTTCAAGGGGGATGGCGCGGGTCAGGCCGCCGGTGAGGACGATGTCGCCAGGCCGTAGAGCTTCCCCGCGACCGGCCAGCAACCCTGCGAGCCACGCGACGCCCGCGGCCGGGTGACCGCCGGCCGCGGCCCCGGTGGCGTGACCCGTGATTTCCCCGTTGTGGGACATCGTCACGGCGATGGACGGAAGGTCAGCGAGATCGAGGGGAGCACCGAGAACGAAACCTGCCGCGGATGAGCCATCGGCGGTGTTGTCCTCGATCCGGAATCGGCGATCCTGCCAGATCGGGTCGACCACCTCTAGACAGGCATATGCCCGCTCAGTCGCGGCTAGCACATCGGCCAGGCCTGCGTTCACTGGCATGGTTCGACCGAGGATCAGCGCGATCTCCGGTTCGACCAGCGGCTGCAAGAGCGTCGCCGGTACGGTGGCCCCGTCGTGCAGGCTCATGGCGTCGGTCAGCGGGCCCGCGTTCATCTCCGACACCCCCATCTGCTCGCGCATCGCCAGCGAGGTGTATCCCAGTTTCCAACCGATGATCCGCTGTCCGGACGCGAGCCGCAGCCGTGTGACGCCTTCTTGCACGGCATACGCCTGCTCCATCGACAGGGTGCCCTCATCAGTCAGGGGGCGCAGCGGGCGCCGCTCGGCACGAGCCCGCACGATGCGGGCGGCGAGTTCGTCGCTGTCGAAATCCATGATCTCACGCCCCGATGTCCATGACGATGCTCTTGGCCTCGGTGAAGAATTCCCGTGAGTGCCGACCGCCCTCGCGGCCGATTCCCGAATGACCCCGGCCGCCGAAGGGCGAGCGCAGGTCGCGCACCCAGAAACAGTTGACCCAGACGTTTCCCGCTCGCAGGCGACCCGAGATCCGGTGCGCCCTTCCGAGGTCGGTCGTGAAGACCATGGCCGACAGGCCGTAGTCGGTGTCGTTCGCCAGACGTACCGCCTCCTGGTCGGTGTCGAAGGACTGGACCGTCACCACGGGGCCGAAGACCTCTTCGCGGCAGATGCGCATCGACGACTTCACGCCGTCCAGGACCGTCGGGGCCACCCACCAGCCATGCCGCTCGCCACCGGTGAGCTTGGTGGCTCCCTCGCCGATGGCGGCGTCGAGACAGCCGGTGACCTTGGCGTGGTGCCCTTCGGAGGACAATGGGCCGATCTGCGTGCCGCTGTCGCGCGGGTCGCCCAGACGCATCGTCTCCGCCGCCGACACGAGCCGGGCGACCACCTCGGCGTAGACGGACCGGTGAACCAGCAGCCGGGTACCGGCCAGGCAGACCTGTCC
The DNA here is from genome assembly GCF_019396345.1 of Nonomuraea guangzhouensis. Lineage (GTDB taxonomy): Bacteria > Actinomycetota > Actinomycetes > Streptosporangiales > Streptosporangiaceae > Nonomuraea > Nonomuraea guangzhouensis. Next base: position 23,625 of record NZ_JAHKRM010000018.1, read on the forward strand.
CGCATTGGAGAACGCCGCGTCCGCCACGACGGCGACGGCCTGCTCGAGGGCGGCGTCCTCGAAGACGATGGAGGCACCCTTCCCGCCGAGTTCGAGGCTCACCGCCCGGACCCCGCGGGCGGCACTCCGCATGATCGACTCCCCGGTGCGGGTCTCGCCGGTGAAGGTGATGAGATCGACCTGCGGATGCGCGACCAATGCCTCGCCGGCGCCTCCGGCGCCGAAGCCCTGCACCACGTTGAAGACACCGCGCGGCAGGCCGGCCTCCGCCGCCAGCTCGGCCAGCCGCGTCGCCGACGCGGGACTCTGCTCGGCCGGTTTGAGCACCACGGTGTTGCCGTAGGCCAGCGCCGGAGCGATCTTCCACGTCTCCTGCATGAGCGGGAAGTTCCACGGTGCGATGGCCGCCACGACTCCTGTCGGCTCGTAGCGCGTGTAGACGTGATGACGCGCGTGCCCAGGCATCGACTCGTCCATGGCCAGCCTCGCGTCGTCGGCGAAGAAGCGCAGGTTGGCGGCGCCCCGTGCCACATCTCGATCGCGGGTCTGGGCAAGCGGACGGCCCATGTCGAGAGTGTCGAGCAGCGCGAGCTCTTCCGCATGGGAGATCAGCAGATCGGCGAAGGAGTGCAGGACCTCGCCACGCTCGGCCGGGGTCGCGCGGGACCATGGCCCGTCGTCGAAAGCGCGCCGCGCGGCGCTCACGGCGGCGTTGACGTCGGCCGTGGAACCGAGCGCGACCCGCGCCCACGGTCGCCGCGTCGTGGGATCGACGCTGTCGAAGGTGGCCTGATCAGCTGAGGCGACGGCCACACCGTCGATGTGGTGCGCGATGGTCGGCAGCTCGCTCACGGCCGCGCCTTCTGCCGGTCGGCCGCCAGCACCCCGCCGGCCATGAACGCGTCCGGCGACACCTCGACGACCCACACCCGCACCGCTTCGACCGGCACACCGATGCTGTCGTGCACGGCGGAGGTGATCGCGGCGAGCAGCGCTCGTTTCTGTTCGGGGCTACGCCCCTCCTGCATCGTCACTTGGATCAGAGGCATGAGCGGATTCCTTTTGTCAGTTGATGTCGCATAGCAGCCGGACAGTGCCCAGCCGGGAGAAGCGGGCGACCACCGAGGTCGCGGGCGACAGCGCCACCGGTGCCGTCAGCCCACCGGCCAGGATCACCCAGCCCGGCTCCAGGGAGATGCCCCGCCGCCCCAGGTCGTTGGCCAGCGCGGCGACAGCTTCGGCGGGGTGGCCCAGCAGCGCGGCGCCCGCGGCGGAGTCGATCGCCTGCCCGTCGACCTCCAGGACGCAGCCCACCAGCGAAAGGTCGAAGTCGGCCGGATGCTGGAGCGGGCCGAGGACGAAGGCCGCAGAGGAGGCGTTGTCGGCGACGGCGTCGGGGAGAGTGAAGCGGAAGTCCCGGTAACGGCTGTCGATGATCTCCAGTGCGCCGGCGACCGCCCCGGTGGCGGCCAGCACATCCAGGACGCCAACTCCCGGGCCTTTCAGCGGTTGTGCCATCACGAAGGCGATCTCGGGCTCGACGCGCGGATGGATGAAGCCATCCAGTTGCAGGGGCTTCTCGGCGGGGTGGTTCATCGCGTCCGTCAGCCAGGCGTAGAGCGGCTCGTGCACGCCCATGGCCTGCTGCTTCGCTCGCGATGTGAGGCCAAGCTTGGCGCCGACGATCCGTTCCCCCTCCGCCACCCGGCGCGCCACCACGGCGTCCTGTACCTGGTAGGCGGTCGCGAGATCGAATCCGGCAGCGCCGTGGTTCCATGGGTCGACCTCGGTCACCTGCCGAGCGGCCGTATGGAGGAAGTCGGCGAGTGCCTCGATATCGGTCACGGTGATGTCCTCTCAGATGCGGTGTCAGATGAATCGGGTGCGTACGGCGCCGAGGTCCTCAGCGACGGCCTCGACGTGATCGCCAGGGTGCACGTCCACCGCCCGCGTCGCCGAACCGGACAGGACCACGTCGCCCGTCTTGAGGCGCACGTCATGACCGGCCAGGGCGTTGGCCAGCCAGGCCACGGCGTTGACCGGATTGCCGAGGACCGCCCCGGAGGCCCCGCTCTCCACGATCTGGCCATTGACGCGGAGCACCACCCCCAAAGCGGCGAGATCGAGCCCGCGCAGGGAACGGGGTACGCCACCGAGGACGACCCTGGCGGATGAGGCGTTGTCGGCGACGGTGTCGGGCAAGGTGATGCGCCAGGCGTCGTACCGGCTGTCGATGATCTCCAGGCACGGCAGGACGAAGTCGGTGCACCGCAGCACGTCGGCGACCGTGACCCGGCCTTCAGGCAGGTCATGGCCGAGGACGAACGCCAGCTCCGGCTCTACGCGCGGCTGTAGCAGCTCGCCGGTCCGCACTGGGACCGTCTCCAGCACGAACATGTCGTCGAGCAGGTGACCGTAGTCGGGTTCGTCGACACCCATCATGCGCTGCATGGCCACGGACGTCAGGCCGATCTTGTAGCCGCGCACGACCGCGCCGGCGTCCATCCGGCGCCGGATCCCCTCACGCTGCACCGCGTAGGCGTCGTCCACGGTCATCCCGGGATGCGCCTGGGACAGTTGGCCGATCGGCTTGCCGATCCGCTCCGCACCCATGAGGCGGTCGGCCGCCTCCCGTACCTGCTCCCCGTCGAGCATCCGTCCGGCCGTCGACGCCTTCATCGATCGCTCACCTGCACCACCATCTCGATTTCCACCGCGAAATTCCGGGGCAATGCCGCGACGCCCACTGCGGTGCGCGCGTGACGCCCGGCCTCGCCGTACAGCTCGACGAGCAGGTCGCTGGCGCCGTTCACCACCAGGGGCGTCTGCTCGTAACCCTCGACGCAGTTGACGAAACCGAGGAGCTTGACGACACGACACACCCGATCGAGGCCACCCAACTCAGCCTTGACCAACCCGAGCAGGTAGAGCGCGCAGTCCCGCGCGGCGGCATACGCGTCGTCCAGGTCCAGGTCACGGCCCACCTTGCCCTGATAGCGGTCGGTGCCCTGACCGGAGAGGAAGAGGAGGTCGCCGGTACGGACGGCGCCGAGGAAGTTGCCCATGCGCTCACGCGGCGGGGGGAGTTGGAGGCCTAGGTCGTGCAGGCGGGCCTCAATCTGATCGATGGCGGCTATGTCGCTCGCCGTCGAGGTCGTCATACTGTCCATGTCGTCTCTTCCCGTCTGGGACGCCCACGCATGGGCGATAGGTAATGGCGGCACGCTATGGGCGTCCGCAGGGCGCCACTATCCGTGCTCCGCACGCACTGGCCGATCCCCGCGGCGGATGCTCGTTGCGCTTGGCGCCCGCAGCCGCGCTTCCAAGACTGGGACTCGTGAATGGCCGTGCGCATGTCAGGCGACACCCAGCAGAGCACGCGCGTTGGCCGACAGAACACCCTCGCGCCGTGCCGTGTCCAGAGCCGCCCGCTCCACCATCCCGCCTGCGGCTCGCTCCCCGAAGGGGAAGGGATAGTCGCTGCCGAGCACGATCCGGTCCCATCCCAATCGCTCGGCGACAAGCCGCAGATTGGTTCCGTCGCCCACCATCGAGTCGGCCCAGAGCGACCGGGCCAGCTCGGCCGGCCGCCGGCTGCCGGTGCCGCGCCGGTCCGGCCATGTCTCCCACCCGCGATCAATGCGGGGCAGCAGTCCGGCCAGGGCGCCCCCGCCGTGAGCGAGCAAGATCCGCAGTTCTGGCAGGCGCTCCAGGACTCCGCCGAGCAGTAGCGCCGTCGCCGCGTAGGCGGTCTCGGTCGGCATCCCGACCGTGTACATCGCGTTGTACCGGCCGAGACGATCGGCCCCGCGTACGTCCCAGGGATGGACGAGGATCGGTACACCCAGGTCGGCGACGGCGTCGAACACGGGTGCCAGCGAGTCGTCGTCGAGTTCGAGCCCGGCGATGTTGGTCCCGATCTCGACTCCTTGAAGACCCAGCTCGGTGACGGCGCGCTCCAGTTCGCGCAGCGCCAGGTCAGTGCTCGCGAGCGGCAGGGTGGCCAGGCCGACGAAACGCTCCGGTGCCTCCCGGACCATCTCGGCGATGCCGTCGTTGACGTGCGCGGCCATCTCGGCGCCTCGCCGAGGGTCGGCCCAGTAGCTGAACATCACCGGGGTCGTGGACAACCACTGCACTGCCACGCCGGCGGAGTCCATCTGTTCGAGCCGCGCGGCCACGTCCCAGCAGGTCTGCGGCACCGTACGGAAGTGACGGCCCCCGACGAAGATCTCGGCGCTGCAGGCGTCGATCCGACGTCGTGCGGGCCAGCGGTCGTCCCCAAGGCGCTCGGCCAGGTCGAGCCATCGCCGGGGCAACGTGTGCGTATGGCAGTCGATCTTCCCGGAGCTTCGCCGCTCCACCCGTTCGCCGCTCACGCCGCCGTCACCCGGCGTCGACATCAAGGACGAACTCCTCAGGTACCGGCACCACGGCGGCGCAATTACGGCAGGTCCGTCGCTGCTCACTGGCGTTGAACGCCTCCAGCAGCGGCCCGAGCGAGGAGATCATCTCTGTGGACTCCATCTCGACCCGCTCGACCAGGGAGTCACAGCTGTCGCACCACCACTCGGCCGTCTCCACATCCCCCGGCCGTCGCCGGATCTCCACGACGAGACCGAGCGTGCCGGCCGGTCGGTGCGGCGAATGCGGAACGCCGCCGGGCACCAGGAACGCTTCTCCCTCGCGCACAATGTGCCTGCGCAGGCCTATCCCTTGCTCCCGGGTGTCGACCTGGATGGCGCCACGCAGTTGCAGAAAGAACTCGTCGTAGGGTTCCGTGTGAAAGTCGTTGCGCCGGTTGGGCCCGCGCACTGTTATCGCTTCGAAGTCAGAGTCGGGATAGAGAGAGCGGGCGGCGAGGGCTCCCGCGAAGGCGCCGCCGTCCGCCCCCATCAGCTCGACCAGGTGGATCGGATCCTGAATCAGCCGTTTGTTCATGGGCGATCTCCTCATGTGATGACGCGTGTGCGTTGCCGGGCGGTCACGCGGATCGACGCTCCAGATCCGCACCGAGGCCCACGAACCGCCGGGCGTGGAAGACAAGCGGCTCGTCGGTGGACGCCGCCCGGACTATCTCGATCCCACCGATCAGCACGGTGTGGGTGCCGTGCGTGTACGCCTGCGCCACGCGGCACTCGAAGGAGACCAGCGCGTCAGCGAGCACGGGCACGCCCAAGCGCCCGCGTTCCCAGGTACCCACCGTGAAACGGTCGGCACCGAAGCGCTCCGCGCCGGCGAAGGTCCGCGCCAGCTCCAGATGCTGCTCGGTCAGTACGTTGACGGAGAAGACCCCGAGCCGGAGCGCCAGCACCGCCGTTCCCGCGTCACGATGCAGGCACGCGATGAGACTCGGAGGCTCGGCGCAGAGCGAGCACACTGCTGTGGCGGTCATGCCTCGTGGCCCCGACGAGTCATCGTCGGAGAACCCGGTGGCGATGACATTGACAGCACCGGCCAGGCGGCTCATGGCCTCACGGAACACGTCCGGGGCGACGGTTGCCGACATGATCTATTCCTCTCGTCACCTGGTGAGCCCTGACCCCTGGCCAAAGGTGATCAGGGACGCGCCGGAGGCGTAATTCAGCCGCGGACCACCGCGGCGGGGTAGGTGTAGGAGCCCATGAGCTCGTCGACGACGCGGTGGAACTCATCCCACGGCGCCTCGCGGTAGTTGTGCCCGCGGACGATGAACCTGGCGCCCGGGTAGAACTTCTCGTACTGAAGATGCCGGCCGGCGAATTCCGACCCGACCATGTCCCAGGCGAGCTTGAGGAGTTTCATCCGGTTCACGGCGTCCAGTTGGGGGGTGTGCCAGAACTCGCGGAAGACCTCCGACAGTTCGGGATCTTCCAGGACCGAGGCGTCGGCCGGCATCTGAAGCACCCCTCCTCCGCAGAGCTCCCGCAGCGTGTCGATCAGCGGGGAGTACTCCTCGACGCACCAGTTCAGCGCGGCGTACATGGATCTGCGGTTGAAGGCGACATACTCCCCCCAGGATTCGGCAGCCCACATCTGCCCGTCGATCAGCCCGCTCAGCAACGCTTCCTGGGAGGCCATGCGGCCGAGCGTCTCGCGTACGGCAGGGACCTGGGCCGCCCCGGTGGACTCCGTGACCCGGCTCGCAAGTCCGATGATCAACTGCAGCTTGGCGAGGAAGCGGACATTCGAGTGGTGGTTGCCGTACACATGTGCCGGTGTGCGGAAGTAGAGCTCGCGAGAGAGCGCCACATCGTTGTGCACGAACACCTGCTCCCAGGGCACCTTCACGTGGTCGAACATCACCATCGCGTCGGTCTCGTCGAACCGCCACGTGAGAGGACTGTCGAATTCCGAGGTCGCCGTTGGTTCGAGCGGTTTGCGCGACCACAGCGACACTCCCGGCGCGTTACACCGGACGACGAGCGTGATCGACTCCGCTTTGTTCTCGGGGGCCAGCGGGAGGATGTTGCCGATGAAGATGTCGTTGGCGAGAATCGCACCCGTCGCCAGCATCTTCATCCCGTGCACGACGACTCCATCGTCGTCCTCACTGATCACGCGCAGGGTGGGGATGGGGCGGTTCTCGCGCTCGTAGTAGGCGGGGTCGCGGGCGGCCTGCGGCGCGACAATGGCGTGCGCGGCGTAGACGTCGTTGTCGCGCATGTAGCGCCAGTACGCCGTGACGTTGTCGGCGCGGTCGCCGAACACCTCGGGACAGATGGACATCCCGGTGACGAAGCTGGCGATGTAGTCGGGTGCGCGGCCGAGCAGGCCATGGCTCATGTCCGCGATCTTCTTGTGTGCCGCGGACCGCTGCGCGAGCTGCTCGCTCGTCCGCGCTCTCATGAAGTAGGCACTGGCGCGAACCCCGTCGTCGTCGACGTAGGTCATGACGTCGCGGTGGGCGGGATCGGCTTTGAGGTCGTAGAGGTCGGCGATCGTCTGCGCGGCGCGGCGGAAGGCCGGATGGGTGGTCACGTCGTCGATGCGTTCCTTGCCGACGAATACCACGCGGCCGTCGCGGAGACTGTCGAGATGCTCTTTGCCGGTCTTCAACATGGGTGCAGTGTCCAGCGCCGGATCACCGCCCACTAGCCTTCACACGCAGCCGTTGTCCGATATCCGCAGAGGCATTGTCCCAGGCCAGAGGCCCATGGAACGTTGGACCGCATCCAGTTGTGAGTGTCCTCCGGGAGGCGGCATCGTGATCGGCGACATCTTCGTTTTCGACGGAGTCATTCATGTCTATGACATGTCTGACGACAATCTCCTGCACGAACGGCCCGATACGGCACCGCTCGTACAGGGCTGGAGCGCGGCCATGGAACCGCTGCGTTACCCGGTCCCCAGCCGGCTTGGCCAGGGTGCCGACTGGCCTCTCCGCGTCGGCACCGAGGACATGTACGACGTCGTATTCCGCGAGTCGCCCGTGGACATGGCCATGGCCCACGCGGTCCCTGTCTGGGACTGGATGCCCAACAGTCTCGCCCCGCTCCAGGCGCAGTACGACTTCGTCTCCGCATACCCCGATCGCGCGATTCTGTGCGGCGCGGTCGACCCGCTGTACCACGGCGTCGACGGCGCCCTCAAGCAGATGGAGTACCAGGTCAGGGAGCTGGGTGCTCGCTCGTTCAAGTTCTACAACGGCCACGTCGACAGGTCGTGGCGGTGCGACGACCGCGATCTCGCATACCCGCTGTACCGGAAGGCACACGAGCTCGGCATCGACATGCTGCAGTTCCACAAGGGTCTGCCGTTCGGCGAATGGGACGTCGAACTTCTCCGCCCGATCGACCTCCAGGCGCCGGCACGCGAGTTCCGCGACATGAACTTCCTCATCCACCATCTCGCGCTCCCGTACTTCGACGAGGCCGTGTCGATCGCGTCGCGTTTCCCGAACGTCTATCTGGCGCTGTCGGGCGTCCTCAACTACCTACGCGTGGCCCCGCGAGAGGTGCAGAAGCAGATAGGCAAGCTGCTGCAGTATGTCGGGCCGCACAAGCTCATCTGGGGGTCTGAGGCCGCCATGACCGGACCGCCCGCCCCCTTCCTGAAGAATTTCATGGAATTGCAGATCCCCGACGATCTGCGCGACGGCTACGGCTACCCGCAGATCACCCATGAGGACAAGCGCATGATCCTTGGGGGCAACATGGCCCGGCTGCTCGGCATCGACGTCCCCGCCAAGCAGCGGCAGCTGGCCGCGACGGGGACGTGAGCTCGATGGATCAGGGCGCGCTCGACGATCGGGTCCGGCAGGTGTCGAAGTACCTCCGCATGCACGCGGGCGGGATCGAGCTGTCCCGGGTGTCCGACGAGGGCGAGGTGCACGTGCAGTTCACCGGCATGTGCACCGGCTGCCCCTACCGGCCGGTGACGATGGCGGCGACGGTGCGTCCGGCTCTGCTTCAGATCGAAGGGATCACCTCCGTGCACGCGCAGGGTAGCCGGATCTCCGAAGAGGCCGAACGACGGCTGGCCGACGACATGGCCGGACACCGGACGGGAATCCCCGCCTGGCCGGCATCCGCAGCCGAGGCGTGACGATGAGGCGGCGCCTGCCGGTCACCGTGGTCACCGGATTCCTCGGCAGTGGGAAGACCACCCTGATCAACCACATCCTCACCGAAGGACACGGGCTCCGCCTCGCCGTCGTGGTCAACGAGTTCGGCGAACTCGGCATCGACGGCTCACTCATCGACAGACGGGCCGGACCGGTCACGGAACTGGCCAACGGGTGTCTGTGCTGCGTCAATCAGGGGAATCTCGCGATGACGCTCGCGCAGATCGCTCGCGACGGGGCCGCCCTCGACGGCATCATCGTGGAGACCAGCGGTCTCGCAGATCCCCTCGGCGTCGTGGACGTCCTGGTACACGGTCACTTCGCGTGCGACCTCGTATTGGACTGCGTGATAACGCTTGTCGACTCCGCGAACTTCGACGCGGGCCTGGCCAACGCGACCGTGGCCTACCAGCAGCTCACGGGCGCCGACCTGCTGGTGCTGAACAAGGCGGACCTCGTCGACGCGGCGACCCTGACATTGCTGCGAGAGCGCCTGCGCACCCTCAATCGCCACGCCGCCTCGGTGACGGCCAGCCATGCCGGCCTTCCGGTCGGCATGCTCCTCGGCACCGGGCGGCACGACGTCCTCCGGCCTCGTCGTGACGTCGAGCACCACACCGGCGAGGTGAGCGTAGCCTCGCTCACTCTCCACCGGCCCGTGGACCACCAGCGATTCCTCACCTGGGTAGAGACGCTGGCCGGGCGCGCCTTGCGCGTCAAGGCGCTGGTCCGCTTCGACGGGGATCCGCGAGCTTTCGTGTTCAACGGCGTCGGAGCCCGGCAGGACCTCACCCAGGCCCCTCCGGCCGCGCGACTGCGCCTCGGCGATGCCGGTGCGCTGATCGTCGTGCTCGGCGGCGATCTCGATTCGGCGGACATCGAGGACGGGCTGCGGCGTTCCGGAGCGATCTAGCCGAGGTGCGGTCCACCCGCCTCGCCCCCCTCATCACAACCGACCCATCGCAAGGAGGACACCTGTGCTCATCGAGCAGGACCGGATCGTCGCCGACCTGGTGCTCCACAACGGCAACGTGATCACGTTGGATCGCGCGTCGCGGATGGCCGAGGCGGTCGCCGTCGTGGACGGCACCATCGTCGCGGTGGGATCCGACGAGAAGGTCAAGCGCCTGGCCGGCGCTTCCACCCGCATGATCGACCTGCGCGGCGGCAGCGTGATCCCGGGGCTGGTGGACAACCACACCCATCAGTTGATGGCCGGCCTCGACACCGCGGCGGCGGGCGTCAAGGTGAACATCTCCCTCTGCCGGTCGATCGAGGAGGTCAAGGCCGAGATAGCGACCGCGGCACACAGTGCCCGGCCCGGCGAGTGGATCACCACTTCGTGCCTGTATCGCGGTGGGATCGTCGAGGGGCGCTTCCCTACTCGGCATGACCTGGACGCCGTCGCTCCGGACAATCCTGTCTATATCGCCGACGGCGGCCGTAACATCATCGTGAACACGCTGGCGCTCGAACTGGCGGGAATCACCCCGGAGACTCCGGACCCCGGGGCCGATCCGGACATCTCCGAAGGGCACATCGTCCGTGACGAGCACGGCGTGCCCACCGGCCACCTCATCGTGGGCGCCGGCGACCTCGCCCGCCGACAATGGTGGCAGCGCCTCGGCCAGCCGGTGAAGATGTGGGACCTGCTGTCCTTCGACCTTGAGACGAACATCCGCGCGATCAAGGCTCAGATGGCGCTCTTCAACGCGGCAGGCATCACCGGGACCCGCGACATGGGGGTGGCGCCGAACGAGATCGACGCCTACGCCGAACTGTCCCGGCGAGGCGAAGCCACGGTCCGCACCGACCTGGTGCTCGGACTGCCCGTCCAGTACCTCACCACGCAGGAGATCAGCGAAGCGCTGCGGCTGTACTTCGGTCCCAAGCAAGGGTTCGGCGACGACTGGCTACGGGTCGGCGGGCTCAAGATCGTCGCGCAGAACTACGGATACTGGACAATGCAGCCCGAGAAGCTGCGCAGGCTGATCATCGAGGGCAACCAGATGGGTTGGCGGTTCGCCATCCACGGCACGCCGGGTGACCTCCGCGATGACATCGAGGTCATCCTCGGGGCCATGGAGGAGGCACATGCGCAGACGCCCCTCGACGCACGGCGGTGGAGCTACGAGCACGCCTTCGGCCTCATCAATCCCGAGCACCACCGGCGGCTGCGGCGCCTCGGCGTCATCATCGCGGCCAATCCCCTGCTGTCCTACTTCGCCGCGGGCCGGTCGCTGGAGATGCACGAGATGATGGAGGCCGTACGGCTGGCCGAGGCACCCGACGGGCTCGCTCCTCGTGACCGGACTGTCCGTGAATGGGCACAGCCCATTCGGACCTGGATGAATGCCGGGCTGGTCGTCACCGGTGGCACCGACTGCCCGGCGGTCGGCTACGACCGGGATCGCCCGCTGCTCGGCATGTGGACCTCGTTCTCCCAGGACACGCTCGCCGGCACGCTCATGCCGGAGGAGACGATCAGCCGCGAGCAGGCGCTGCGCATGTGGACGACGAACAACGCGTACGCCACCTTCGAGGATCACCGCAAGGGATCGATCGAGAAGGGAAAGCTGGCAGATCTCGTCGTGCTGTCCGGCGATCCGCTGACCGTGCCGGACGACGAATTCCTTGACCTGAAGGTGCTGGAGACCGTGGTCGGCGGTCGCACCGTTCACGAGTACGTGAGGACCTGAGCACATGGAAGAATCACCCCTCCCCGTCGCCGAGCGGGGCCCCGCCGACACACTGCTCCGGGTGGGCAAGGCGTATTCGATGACCGACCCCGGGCGGATCCATCGAGCCGTCGCCATTCGCGACGGCCGCATCATCGCGACCTCGTCGAGCCCCGACGGTCTCGACTCGCTCCAGGGAACACGCACGGAGGTCGTGGACGACCCCGGGCTCGTCGTGTTCCCGGCCTTCAACGACACCCACAACCACCAACTCTGGGCCTCACGCGACCTCGACCACGTATCCCTCGAGAGCGCCCGCGACATCGCCGACGTCGTCGAGCGGCTCCGGCTTCGCGCCGCTGTGACGCCACCCGGAGAGTGGGTCGTGTCGTCGCGTTGCTGGCATGAGACACACCTCAAGGAGGAGCGTCTGCCCACGGCCAGTGAGCTCGATGCCGCCTCCACCGAACACCCGATCTGCGTCCAGCGCGGCGGCCACGTCATGGTGGTGAACTCGCGTGCCCTGGCCTTGGCGGGCTTCGGACGGGACGTCCCCGACCCCGAGCGGGGAACGGTCGTCCGTGACGCGAACGGGGTCCCGACCGGGTTGCTCATCGAACCGGGAGCCGTGGAGCCGGTACGACGGCTGCTTCCTCAGCTCGCCCCTGAACGGCAAGTCGAATTGCTTGCCCGGCAGTGCGCCGAGTACAACGCCCGCGGCATAGGGGTGGTCCGTGATCCCGGCCTCCTCGTCGATGAGATGGAGGTCTATCAGCGGCTGTGGGAGCAAGGCCGCCTGACGACCCGCAGCCGGGTGATGTTCTGGATCATGCCCGACGCGAGCGTCGAGGAGAAGCTCGCGTTCATCGACTCGTGGGCCGTGCGCAGCGGCTACGGAGACGATCTGCTCAAGATCTGGGGCTTCAAGTTCATGATGGACGGCGGTGTCGAGGGCGCCCATCTCTGCGAGCCGTATGCGAACAACCCCGCCTACCACGGACACGCGTTCTGGGAGCCGGGCGACTTCGAGAGACTGGTGGACCGCGCGGTCTCCCGGGGCTGGAAGGTCGGCTGCCACGCCGTCGGTGACGCCGCCGTCGAGCGGGTGCTGGGGACCTACGAACGGGTCCTGCGGCGGCGTCCGCAGACGCCCCCTGGATCACTGGTCATCGAACACGCCTTCCTCGTGAACGCGGATCAGAGGGCGCGGGCGGTTCGGGCCGGCATCGGCATTACCGTTCAGCACCCGCTCCTGTTCTCGCTCGGTGGCAACCTCCTGCGCTACTGGGGCGAGCAGCGCACCCGCGAGGTGATGCCGGTTCGCGCGTGGCTCGACGAAGGGGCCATGGTCGCGGCGGGCAGCGACTGCAACGTCAGCTTCTTCGATCCCCTGCTGTCCATCTGGGGTCTGGTTACCCGGGGCACGCGTACAGCGGGTGTTCAGGGCCCTGAACACGTGGTGAGCCGCTACGACGCCCTGAGGCTTTACACTGCCGCCGGCGCCGCCCTGCTCGGCGAGTCCGCGAACCTGGGAACCATCGAACAGGGCCGACTCGCCGACCTCGTCGCCTTCCGCACCGATCTCATCGAGTGCCCAGTTGATGATCTTCCAGAACTCGCGCCTGCCGCCACCCTGGTTGGCGGCCTTCCGGTCCATGACCCGGAAGGCCTGCTGGGAACAGTGACGCGTGAGTAAGGCCGTCCGAGTGGCCCCGAGCGCGACGAAATCCAGCAGCACGCGCCGACCAACGACTCTGAGTCGGCCAAGACACTATGAGGGCTGTCCACGTCGGTTCAGGCCGAGAAGGGGGCTCCAGGCGCTCGATGAGCCGGTCGGCAACGTTCAGGAAGCCGGTGCCGCGGGGCCCGCGCAGGAACTTGCGGGCCGGTCGCCGACAGCATGTCGCAGCCGATCTCCTCGACGTCGACGGGCAGTTACCCGATGAACTGGCAGGCGTCCAGCACAAACAGCACGCCCGCCGCAGCGCCCGCCCCTTCTGGCTGCTCGACCATGCGGGGCTGGCAACAACCGCGACACCGGATCCGGAGAGGAGGCAACCATGCCGGGTTCAATTTCACCGACGCGAGAGGGCATCATGGCAGGACGACGATGCGTCCCCTGACACGGTCGGGCCCGGAGCTTGGCGTGGGCCGCGTTGGCGGCCTTCTGTGAGGCGGGCTTGTTGTGGCCCTTGTAGGGCACGCACACGTGGTCACCAGCGCCGACGTAGCCCTTGTCGGCAAGGGTGATCAGGTCGGCGGCTTGCAGGTGGCGGAGGATGCCCCAGATCCGGGCTGCTTTGAGGTCGTGCACCGAGCCGGGCAGGGAGCCGGAGGTCCACAAGGGGGTGCCGTCGGGGGTGGACAGGACCTGGATGTTCATGCCGTGCTTCTAGTGTTTGCCGGAGTAGTAGGGCCGGTCGGCGGCCACCCGGCCGATGGGGATCAGCGTGCCGTCCAGCCCCAGGTAGGGGTAGCCGGCGCGCTTGGCCGCGCGTAACACCTGGTCCAGGTGGGCGAGCAGGTCACGGGCGACGACGGCTTCGTGATGGTCGGCTCCGGCGCCGAGGCGCAGCGCAATGGCGGTGAAAAGTCCGGTCTCCGGTTCAACGGCCAGGTGGGCCTTGTAGCCGCCGTCACGTTGCTGACCGCTCTTGTGGATGTGGCGGGCCTCGGGATCGACGGTGGAGATGATCCGATCGGGTGCGGTGCGGCGGACCTCCTGGCAGCAGGTGGCACAGACGGCCGCTGAACTCCACTGAACCGCCTTCGACCGTACAGGACTGACCGATGCCGCGTGTACTGGCTCGGTGCGCCCCTCGTCCTCGCCGAGGTACCGGCATCGAACCATGCCCCAGGGGGCTGATTCAGGCGCGCCTCCCGTCCTTCAGCCGAGAAGAGCCTATTACTTCATTACTTGTTGAAGTAATAGTCCTGATCCCCTATGTTTCTTCATCAACGGATGAAGTTTTCTTGGAGGGGAGCCCGGACATGAGCATCGACGGCACGTGGGCGTTCACCGCGGAGTCGCCGAGAGGTGCGCAGAGCTTCTCCGCGACCTTCACCTCGGACGGCGAACGGCTGACCGGAACGATGACCGGTGCGCAGGGGTCCTGGGAGATCGACGAGGGCTCGGTGCGCGGCAACGAGACGGGCTGGCTGGTACGCAGGGCGGTCATGGGGATGAACCTGCGCTTCACCGGTGTCGTCGAGGGCGATCAGTGGACGGGCAAGGTCAAGGTCGGCGTGCTCGGGAGCTTCCCGGCCGGCGCGGTCCGCACGGCACAAGAGCAACCACCGCCGGCCCCGTCCGAGCCCACCTTGATCAGCCCGGAGGGGCGGGCCGACCCCTATCCCCTGTACGCCCGCATGCGAGAGGAGGGTCCCGTCCGTCCCGTCGAGGGCCCGTTGGGCGGTCAGGTCTGGATGGTCACCGGGTACGGCGAGGCCAGGGCCCTGCTGAACGACCCGCGCATCTCCAAGCACCCCCGTCATGCCCCTCAGTGGCTGCGTGAGCTGGGCATCGTCACCGCCGATGGGGGGCCGACCGGAACGAACATGCTCAACAGCGATCCGCCCGACCACACGAGGTTGCGCCGCCTGGTGAGCAAGGGATTCACCCCGCGTCGCATCGAGGCGTTGCGGCCCAGGGTGCAGCGCATCACCGACGATCTGCTCGACCGGATGGCACCGCTGGGACACGCGGACCTGATCGACGCGTTCGCCTACCCGCTGCCGATCACGGTGATCAGCGAGCTGATCGGCGTGCCGGAGCAGGACCGGGCCGACTTCAGGTCCTGGACCGCCGCCATGTTGCTGTTGCCGCTGGAGGAGGACCTGCGAGCCAGGCGTTCGAAGGGCATCGAGGCCATCAACGGCTACCTCGCCGCCCTGATCGAGCGCAAGCGCGGGGAGTTGCGGCCTGGCGTGCCGAGGGATGAGCAGCCCGACCTGGCCAGCGCGCTGGTGGCGGCGGCGGACGACGAGGACGGCGCCCTGAGCGAGCGGGAGCTGGTGGGCATGCTGAATCTGCTGCTCGTCGCCGGCCATGAGACGACGGTCAACCTGATCGGCAACGGCATGGCGGCGCTCCTGCGCCACCCTGACCAGCTCGCCCTGCTGCGCGATCGGCCGGACCTGCTGCCCTCCGCGATCGAGGAGATGCTGCGCTACGACGGCCCCGTCGAGCAGGGAACCGGGCGGACGGCGATTGAGGACATCGAGATCGCCGGGGTGACCATCCCGGCGGGCAGCCAGGTGACGGTGGCCCTGGCCGCCGCCGACCGGGATCCCGGGAGGTTCCCCGAACCTGACCGGTTCGACATCCGGCGCGAGGACAACGCCCATGTCGCTCTCGGCCACGGGCTGCATTTCTGCCTCGGCGCCCCGCTGGCCAGAATGGAAGCGGAGATCGCCTTCCGCGGTCTGCTGGACCGCTTCCCCGACCTGGCGCCGGCCTGGCCGCCCGGGCAACTGCGTCAGCGGCCGGGGACGGCCACCCTGTTCCGCGGCCTGGCCGAACTACCCATCAGGTTCACTCCAGCGGCTCGCTGATCAGGCGCTGGACGATGGGCGCCATCAGCGTGACGAGCGTTTCGCTGGACATCGAGGCCAAGGGCTCCAGGCCCAACAGGTGGCGGGCCACGGCCAGGCCGGCGAGCTGGGCGCCGATCAGACCGGCCCGCAGGTGCGCGTCCGGCAGGTCGAGGTGCTTGGCGAGCGAGTCGGCGAACTCGTTCTCGATGAACTCCCGCAGCTTGGCCGCGGGCTCCCGATCGGTGACGGCCAGGCGAGTCAGGGCGCCCACCCCGTCCGCGGCGTCGCCTCCCTCGGTGACTTCGAGGAACCGGCGCACCAGTCTTTCCCCGAAGTGCTCCACCCCTTCCGACAGCAGCTCACCCACGGGATCGCGCTGCGGGCTGTACCTGTTCAGGACGGCTTCGTAGAGGCCCTGCTTGCCGCCGAAAAAGTAGTGGATCATCGCGGGGTCGACACCGGCGTCGACGGCGATCGCCCTGATGGTGGCCCGCTGGAATCCGTCGGCACCGAACCGCGCCGCCGCGGCCTCGATGATCCGCTGCCGGTTGGCCGCGCCGGTACGCCAGCGACCGCGGCGCCCCTGCCCGCCGACCGTGTCGTTCACGGGCGTCAGCTTACTTCACCGCATGTCGAACTTATCCGCGACGGAGGACCCATGGACCGCAGTGCCCGCGTCCTGGTGGCCGGTGGAGGGTTCAGCGGCTTGGCCGCAGCCACCCTCCTCGGCCACTACGGCGTGCCCTGCTTGATCATTGAACGCCGTACCCAACTGCCACCCACCTCGCGCAACGAACGGCTCAGCGTGCCCGCCGTGGAACTGCTGCGCATCCTCGACCTGGAGGAACCGGTCCGCGCGGCCGGGTTCCACCCCGACGAGCTCGGCGACATGCTGCAGGCCGACACCCTGGCCGGCCCCGAACTCGGGCGGGTGCCGCAGCCATGGGTGGCCGTACCGCCGCGGCTGAGCCCACTCGAGCCGGTCTGCTGCAACCACGCGTGGCTGCGCGAGCTGCTGCGCGAGCGCGCCCTGGAGCTGGGCGCGGAGATCTGGACCGGCTCCGAGCTGACCGATCTGCGAAAGGAGGAGGCCGACGGGCTCGTCGCCGACGTGCGCCGGCCGGAGGGCGAGACGAGCGTTCGAGTCTCGTACGTGATCGGCGCCGACGGCCCGCACAGCCTTGTCCGCGAGCGCGCCTTGATCGAGGCCGAAGGCCCGGGCACCATCGCCCAGCTGCACGGCGTGGCCTTCCGCGCGGATCTCGGCGAGGCCATCCGCGGGCGGCACTTCGTCGGCGTGCAACTCGATGGGGTGGGCGGCACCCTGCTGAAGGAGTCCGGGCCCGACTCGTGGGCGCTCCTGCGTCCCCGCCCGGCCGACGACTCCCCCGGCGAGGGCGAGGACCTGGTCGCGCTCGCCCGCGCAGCCGCGGGGCTGCCGGACCTGAAAGTCGAGATCGACGGCACCTTCAGCCTGCCGATCACCCTGCTCACCGCCGAGCGGTTCACCCGCGGCAGGGTCGCGCTCATAGGCGATGCCGCCTGCTCGCTGCCCCCCACACCGGGCATGCACGGCGGCAACGTGCTTCAGGACGCGCAGAATCTCGCTTGGAAGCTGGCTCTGATACTCAGCGGCACGGCGGGTCCCA
Source organism: Nonomuraea guangzhouensis (assembly GCF_019396345.1). Lineage (GTDB taxonomy): Bacteria > Actinomycetota > Actinomycetes > Streptosporangiales > Streptosporangiaceae > Nonomuraea > Nonomuraea guangzhouensis. Next base: position 41,033 of record NZ_JAHKRM010000018.1, read on the forward strand.
GGCTGCTTGACAGCTACGACGCCGAGCGCCGCCCGCTCGCCGGCCTCACGCTCACCGACGCGCTCGCCCGGATCAGCGTGACCCCACCCTCGGAGGATCTGCCCGACCGGCTCACCCTGGAGTTCGGTGCGGTGTACCGGTCCTCGGCGGTGGTCTCGGAAGGCGACCAGACCTTCGTCGACCCCCTGGAGTCCGCAGGACTGCCGGGCACCCGCGTGCCCTACCTGGGGGCCGATCTGTTCGGCCGGGACTTCGTCTGCCTGGCCGGCCCCGGGTGGGCGAGCGCTGATGTCCCGCTCACCGCCTTGAAGCCGTCGTGGGCCGTGACCCTCGGCGTGAGCGCGAGCGGTGCCGTCCTCGTCCGTCCTGACGGCGTCATCGCCTGGCGCGCGCGGACGGCATCACCGGAACACGACCTCGAAGCCGTACTCAGCCACATCCTGAACAGAGGAGATCAGCCGTGACCTTGCGCGTCATCATCGCCGGAGCCGGACTCGGTGGACTCACGCTCGCTCATGGGCTGCGCCGAGCCGGGATCGACGCGGCCGTTCACGAGCGGGACCCGGCACCGGAGAGCCGCGCCCAGGGAGCCCGCTTCCACATCGACGACAGGGGAAAGCATGCCTTGCACGCCTGCCTGCCCCCGGCCCATGCCGAACTGTTCGAGGCGACCCTGGGGCACGACAGCCGAGCACTCAAGGTGATCGGCGACATGAACGGCCGCCTGGAGCTGCTGGCCACGAACACCTTTGACGGCGGGGAGGGCAGGCCCGAGGCTGTGCGGCCCGGCCACCCGGTGAGCCGTCAGCTGCTGAGGCGGATCCTGCTGAACGGCCTGGAGGACCGCGTGCGGTTCGGCCGGGAAATCGTCCGGTTCGAGTATCTGAGCCAGGGTGTACGCGCCTACTTCGCCGACGGCGGCCACACCGACGGAGATCTCCTGGTCGGAGCCGACGGCATCGGCTCCGCCGTACGCCGCCAGCTGCTTCCGCAGGCCGAGGTGGTCGACACGGGCGCGCGCTGGCTCGGCGGCAAGACCCCCATCAACACGGAGATCACGAACACCGGGGTCATCGATCTGATCGGAAGCAACTTCACCATCACCGAGCTGGACGACCTCGGCATGATCCTGGCGACCATGCAGTTCAGGGAGCCGCCACCGAGCGCCGCCGCGCGGCTGCTGCCCGGACTGGACCCGGGCGAGACCACCGACTTCCTGATGTGGGCGCTGATCCCGCCCAGCGACAGGCTCGGGACGGGATTCCAGACTCTCGGCGCGAGACGTCTCTGGGAACGCGCGCGCGAGCTGGTCGAGCCGGCTCATCCGACGTTGCGGCTGGTCGTCGAGCAGGCCTGGCCGGAGCAGACGCTCTGCCTGCCGCTGGGCGCCTCGATGCCGGTCGACCCGTGGCAGCCCACGGCGGTCACCCTGCTGGGCGACGCCATCCACGCCATGCCGCCCAACCGCGGTTCGGGTGCCAACACCGCCCTGCAAGACGCCGGGCGCCTGTGCCGATACCTGGCCGGCGGGCAGCCGCTGCTCGATGCGGTGGCCGCCTACGAGGCGGAAATGCGTCGCGACGGGTTCGAAGCGGTCAACGCCTCGGTGTCCGCCATGGGCGACTTCCTGCTGCGCGGCTGACCGCCGTGCAGCTGTTGCGCCAGGTCGGCGCCCACGTTCTCGAGACCGCGCTGCCCGTCCTCGGCTTCACCGTCCTCTTCGCCGCAACGGGACAGATCGCTCCGTCTCTGGTGGCCGCGCTGGCGGCAGCCGCCGGGGTGGCCCTCTTCCGGGTACGGCAGGCCCAGAAGCCGTGGGCGGCGCTCGCCGGATTCGGCGTGTCGGTAGGTGCGGGGGCGCTGGTCACCGTGTCGGGTAACGCCGCCGACTTCTTCCTGCCGCTGCTGGTGGTGCGCGGGGCACTCGTGGTCGCCACGCCCATCCTGCTGCTGCTCAGGCTGCCGCCGTTCGGGCTCGCGTACGGCGTGCTCACCCGGCAGGGGCCGGCATGGCGGCGCTGCGCCGTCCAACTGCGTGCCTTCACCATCGTCAACCTCGTCTGGTTCCTCATAGACGCCGCGCTCACCGCCAACCAGATCAGGCTCTACCTCGACGGTCAGGCGGTCGCGATGGGAGCCGTCAAGGTCCTCATCGAGGCACCCGCCTACTTGTTGTCCGCCCTCTTCCTCTGGAGGCTCCATCGCCGCCTGATCGCGCGACCCTGCCGTCGGCCGAACTGCCCCTACCACCCCGCGGGCGTTGCCTTCCGCAGGACATGGGCGAGCCGGAGATGATCCTCTCGGCGGAGACGCCGGAGAGAGGCGGCAGGTCGACGGACCAGCATACGGGGAGAGGCATGCCCGGCGTCACGAGTGACGCCGGGCATGCCTCTCTCAGAGCTTGAGGCTAGGTCACGTGCCGTCGATCAGCCGTACGGCGATGTCCGGGCTGAAGGTTCCGGCGGGCACGTTCGGCGCGATGCCGCAGTTGCCGTCCGAGTCGCCGGGGACCTTGACCCAGAGCAGCATCTCGGCGCCGCCGCCGACCTGCGTCGTGGCGCCGAGCTTGCGACCCGCCGGGTTGCACCATTCGCCGTTGGAGCCGTTGCCGTTGCGGCTGGTGTCGATCACGAACTTGGCGGTGCCGCCGAGCGCGGAGTTGATCGCGTTGGCGTACGTGGTCGACTGGCTGGTGGTGTAGTAGTTGGAGACGTTGACCGAGAAGCCGCGGACGTTGGCGACGCCCACGCTCTGCAGCCGGGAGGCCATGGTCGCCGGTGCGGTCCAGCCGGCGTTACCGGCGTCGAGGTAGGCCCAGGTGTTGGCGGCCTTGTCGCGGAACTGTTCGGTCGCGTAGGTCAGCATGCGGATGCGTTCCTGCCGCGCGCTCTCGCTCATGCAGTCGAAGTCGCCGAGCGAGTCGGGCTCGATGACGACGACCGCGGGTCGGTTGCCGATGCCGGAGGCGAACGCGGAGATCCACGTCTTGTACGCCGCTTCGGTGCCGGCGCCGCCGCCGGAGTGACCGCCGCACGCGTCGCGGCCGGGGATGTTGTACGCGACCAGGATCGGCAGTTTGTCGGCGCTGTCGGCGGCGCCCACGAAGCCGGAGACGGCTGAGGCGATGTCGCCGCTCCAGCTACCGAACCACCGGGCCATCGGCTTGGAGCCGATCGAGGACTGGATGCGGGCCGCGCGGGAGTCGCCGGAGTTGTTGCGCGCCCAGACCGCGGGGTTGGAGTTGGGGTCGACGTAGAAGCCGCTCGTCATGTTGATCGGCCCGGACCCCGACCCCGACGTCGTCTCGGTGAGGGAGACGTTGTCGAGGTGGACGGTGTGGGCCGCGTTCTTGCCGAGTTGGAACGACACCTGTCCGGCCGCCGTGCTCAGGCTGGAGGTGAAGGGGAAGCTGAAGCGCTTGCTCGTCGTGGTGAGCGCGATCGTCTTGGTCAGGGTGTTGGTGTACGGGCTGTCGGCCAGTTGCACGGTGGTGACCGCGCTGACCGAGGCGGAGGCGACGGCGTCGAACGACAGCGTGTAGGCCTTGCCGCTGGTCAGATTGATGTTGTTCTGGGCCACCATGGCGTCCCATGGGTTGGCGGTGCCGCCGGTCACGTTGACGCGCAATCGCCCCGTGTCCACCGCCATGGAGGTGTTGGACGAGTTCCACCAGGGCGCGGTGGAGGTGCTGAAGGTGCCGTTGACCACCAGCTCGGTCGCGGCGGTGGCGGGAGCGGCGACGGCCACCGACAGGGCGGTCGCCGTTGCGGCCGTGATCGCCGCCAACCGGGTTAATACTCGCATGTACTGCTTTCCTTTCTTGGGGATCCCTGTCACAGGGAGTCAGTGAAAGCGGCGATCCAGGCAAGGGATGAGTTCCAGTTGATCGCCACCTCGTTGGTGGACCAGGAGCCGATGTCGTCGATGTAGCACTTGGCCGACGCACAGCCGGCGAGGTTGCGCTGGGCGACCGGGTCCTGGAGGCCGGAATTGGGGCCCCCGGCCAGGGAACCGGGCGCGGGGGTGGGAAGGCTCGGGTCGATCTGGTGGGCCCAGAATCGGTGGTGCTGGTTGTGGCTGGCCCGCTCGCCGTACCCGGTGACGTAGGACTGGTTGAGCGCGTTGCGCCCGAGCAGGTAGTCCATCGATTCCAGGACGGCTTGGCGGTAGCGGCGATCGCGGGTGAGGTCGTAGGCCGTCGCCATGATCATCGCGCTGTTGGTGGTGGCGCTGGTCGAGCCCCAGACGTACTTGCCGTCGGCCGGCAGGTAGGGGTTGGCGTACCCCTGAGCGTTCATGTCGCGCACGTAGCCGTCGGCGACGGACAGCACCCGCTTGCGCGCGGCGACGGACATGGCGGCCGGGAAGCGGCCGGGCAGCCGGGCGACGGTCAGGTCGGCCAGCGCGCCGGTCGACTGCCAGGAGAACCCGTCCGCGGTCAGCTTCGTGGTGACGAAGGGCAGGTAGGAGCGCTTACCAGTGGTCGCGTACAGCTCGGCGGCGGCCCAGGAGAACTCGTCGGAGACGTTGGTGTCGTCGTAGGCGCCCCCGCCCTCGCCTCCGGGTGGTGCGTAGAGGTCGGGATGCGCGCGGGCCGCCCGCCAAGCGGTCTCGGCGGCCTCAAGGCAACGCCGGGCGAACGCGCGGTCCCAGGTCTTCCAGATCCGGGCACACTGGGCGCCGGCTGCGGCAAGGTTGAGCGTCGCGGCGGTGGAGGGCGGGTAGAGGTAGCGCGACTGCGCGTCCAGGTGCGGAATCGTCGGGTGCCCGGTCCACGCGGCGTCGTGCGTCTTGTGGTGGACCAGCCCGCTGCCGGGCACCTGCATGCGAAGCAGGAACTCCACCTCCCAGCGGGCCTCGTCGAGCACGTCCGGGACGCCGTTGCCGGCCTCGGGGATGCGCAGCAGGCCGTCGCGCGTCCCCTTCAGATCGTTCTGCCCGCGCGAGCGCTCGTAGAGGTCCATGAGCTGCCAGGCGGCGAGGGCGCCGTTCACCACGTACTTGCCGTGGTCGCCCGCGTCGTACCAGCCTCCGCGTACGTCCAGGGTGTGGTCGCAGGTGCCCGGCAGACACGGGACGCGGGTGTCCCCCTGGTTGGGCGCGACGCCGAGGTGCCCGGCCGGCCTGGCATAGGCGTCGCCGACGTACGCGGCCTCGATCGGGATGCCGCTGCGGTTGTGGTAGAAGTACGCCAGCGCGTCCCTGCGCAGCCCGTCGTACAGGTCGTCCCCGATGTCGAACGGCAGGCTGACCTGGTCGCCGACCGCGAGCGTGTAGCCGGTGCCCGCCTTGCGGACGGACGAGAAGTCGGCCACGTGGACCTGGTCGCCGGACATCGCGTCGGCACCGTGCACCCGGGTGCGCCCCTGGGCCACGGCCGCACCGCGCTTGTCGAGCAGCCGCCATTCCAGCGGCTCCGTCCCGGGGTTGACGATCGTGGCGCGCTTGGGGCCCGAGGTCGCGTAGCCGTGCTGGTTGACCCGCACCGGCGAGCCCAGGTCCCGGACGCCGCCGGGCGGGAGCACCCCGCCGACCAGGGAGATCTCGTCCAGGCAGAGCGTGTACGGCTCCGTGGCGCCGCCCATCTGGAAGGTCATCTGTCCGTGCGAGTCCGAGACGTTCGACGTCGCGGTGTACTCGAACGTGCGCGGCGTGGCCGTCAGCTCGGGCCGCTGGTCCAGAGGGGTGGTGTACGGCGGGCCGGCCAGCTGGACGGTGGTCCGGATGGTGACGTCCCGGCTGGCGGAGGCGGTGAAGCGGAGCGTGTACGGCTGGCCGTCCTCCAACGGGACGTCGTTCTGGCCGATCATGGAGTCCCACGGGTTCGTGGTTCCGGCCGGGACGTCGGCGCACAGCCGGCCCGATTCGACGCGTGACGGGGTGTTCTGGCTGCTCCACCAAGGGTCTTTGCCGCTGTCGAAGCTGCCGTTCAGGAGTCTTTCGTAGGAGTCGGCGTGCGCGGGGGTCGCGAGGCCGGCGAGGAGGAGGACACAGGCCGCGGACAGCCTGAGTGTGGCGGACATACCGGGACCTTTCAGGTCGCTGGACAGGTCGTCCCCGGCACACCGCGGCGTCAGTGCCGAATCCTCTGCCAGGGCGCCGCGAGCTGTCAACTGTTTCGCAGAGATTGAACCTTGCTCTCGTCGCCCCCTTCTCAGCGGTGCGACAATCCCCTACCATCGGCTGGGAGCGCTCCCAATTATGTACGGAAAAAGCTCTTGGAACACTGGCACAATCCGCGGCGTCAACGCAGGTGATTGCGCGTATCCAGTGGCTCCATCCGCTCTGGAACCGCTCCCGGAAGCAGGGGAGAAATGACATGACGACAAGGCTGGCGCGGCCACTGATCGCCGCCGCCCTCACCGGCCTGCTCGCGGCGTGCGGCGCCGGAGCACCGAAGCAGGACGCCGCGACGCCGGGCAAGGTCACCCTGGTGGTCAAGACCTTCAGCGAGTTCGGCTACGAGGAGCTCTACAAGCAGTACGAGGCCGCTCACCCCGGAATAACGATCAAGCAGGAGAGCATCGCCCAGCTCGGCGACTACCTGCCCAAGCTGCAGCAGTGGATGGCCTCGGGCAGCGGAGCCGGAGACGTCGTCGCGCTGGAGGAGGGCATCCTCATCCAGTTCATGGCCAAGCCCGAGCAGTTCGTGAACCTCCTCGACCACGGAGCCGGGTCGCTGAAGGCTGATTTCCTGGAATGGAAGTGGAAGCAGGCGCTCACGAACGACGGTGCCAAACTCGTCGGGCTCGGCACGGATGTCGGCGCGCAAGGCATGTGCTACCGGACAGACCTGCTGGCCAAGGCCGGACTGCCCACCGATCGTGAGAAGGTCGGTGAGCTCTGGCCGACCTGGGACGCCTACCTCGCCACCGGGCAGAAGTTCGCTCAGGCCAAGACGGGAGCGCACTTCTTCGACTCGGCCGGGGGCATCTATCAGAACATCCTGATGCAGCAGGGCGACCACACCTACTACGACACCTCCAACAACCTGGTGATCGACACCAATTCCGGGGTGAAGGCGGCCTGGGACCAGGCGGTCAAGATGGTCCAGGGCGGACTGTCGGCGAATCTCGCGCAGTGGAGCCCGCAGTGGAACGCCGGGTTCAAGAAGGGCACCTTCGCCACCATCCCGTGCCCGTCCTGGATGCTCGGCGTCATCGAGGAGCAGGCGGGGCCGGAGAACTCCGGCAAGTGGGACGTCGCGCGCGTGCCAGGCGACGGAGCCGTTCGCGGCGGCTCGTTCCTGGCGGTGCCGACGCAGAGCAAGCACCAGAAGGAAGCGGCCGAACTGGTGAAATTCCTCACCAGCCCGAAGGGGCAGATCGCGGCGTTCAAGGCCAAGAGCAACTTCCCCTCATCGCCGCAGGCCATCGACGACCCGGCGGTGCAGAGCTTCGTCAACGACTACTTCAACAACGCGCCCGTCGGGAAGATCTTCGGAGCGAGCGCCAAGGCGCTCAAGCCGGTCTACCTGGGGCCGAACAACAACCCGGTCGGTGACCGCGTCGGTAACGCGCTGATGGCCGTCGAGCAGGGCAAGCTCCAGCCGGACGAGGCGTGGGCCAAGGCCGTCGAGGACGCCAAGCGTGCTGCGAAGTAACAAAGTGTCATCCAGTGCGCACGCGAGGTCGCGGGCGGGGCTGCTGTCCCGCCTCGACCTGGTGGGCTCGCCCTACCTCTTCGTGGCGCCGTTCTTCGTGATCTTCGCGGTCTTCGGGCTCTTCCCGCTGCTGTACACCGCGTGGGTCTCGCTGCACGACTGGGATCTGGCAGGGGACGCGGGCTTCGTCGGGCTGGCGAACTACACGGATCTGTTCGCCGACCCCGACTTCTGGAACGCGGTCGTCAATACACTCGGCATGTTCGTGCTGGCCACGGTGCCGCAGTTGCTGCTGGCACTGGTCGTGGCGAGCCTGCTCAACCAGCGGCTGCGTGCGCTGACGTTCTTCCGGATGGGGGTGCTCGCGCCGATCGTCACCTCGGTGGCGGCGGTGGGCATCGTGTTCAGCCAGATCTTCGACCGCGACGCCGGCATGGCCAACGGCCTGCTCGCCCTGCTGGGCATGGACCCCGTGGACTGGCGGGCGGACAAGTGGTCGTCCTGGCTGGCGATCTCGGTCATGGTCGACTGGCGCTGGACCGGCTACAACGCGCTGATCTTCCTGGCCGCGATGCAGTCGGTGCCGCGCGACCTGTACGAGGCGGCGGCCATCGACGGTGCCTCCAAGGTCAGGCAGTTCTGGGGCATCACGGTGCCGCTGATCCGGCCGGCGATCCTGTTCGCTGTGATCATCTCGACGATCGGCGGCATGCAGCTGTTCACCGAGCCGCTCATCTTCGGCCAGGGCGGCTACGCCATCTCCGGCGGCAGTCTGCGGCAGTTCCAGACCGTGGCCATGTACATGTTCGAGAAGGCCTTCAGGGACTTCGACTACGGCTATGGCTCGGCCGTCGCCTGGATGATCTTCCTGCTCATCGTGGTCTTCGCTCTGGTCAACTTCATGGTGACGCGGAGGGCGAGATAGCCATGCGAACCTCTGGCCCTCTGGTCTACCTCACCCTGCTGGCGGCGATCGCGCTGTCGGTCTTCCCGGTCTACTGGCTGTTCGTCGTCGCCACCCGGGCCAACGACGTCGTCGGCGACTGGCCGCCGCCGCTCACCCCGGGCGGCAACCTGGGCGAGAACGTCACGCGGCTCTTCGCGGCCGAGGACGCCAATTTCCTGCTGGGGATGGTCAACTCCGCGATCGCTTCGATCACCGTGACCGTGTCGGTGGTGTTCTTCAGCTCGCTGGCCGGCTTCGCGTTCGCCAAGCTGCGCTTCCGCGGCAGGAACGCGCTGTTGCTCGTCGTCCTGGCCACGATGATGATCCCGGTCCAGATGGGCATCATCCCGCTCTACATGATCATGGTGGAGCTCGGCTGGCAGAACCGGCTGCAGGCGGTCATCGTGCCGTTCCTGGTCTCGGCGTTCGGTGTCTTCCTGATGCGGCAGTACGCCGAGCGGGCCGTCCCCGACGAGCTGGTCGAGGCGGCACGGGTGGACGGCTGCTCGACGTTCGGCATCTTCTGGAAGGTCGTGCTGCCCGCGCTACGGCCGGGCGCCGCCGTGCTGGGGCTGTTCACCTTCATGGGCACCTGGAACGAGTTCCTGTGGCCGCTGGCCGTTCTGGAGGCCGACAACCCGACCGTTCAGTTCTCGCTCAGCCAGTTGTCCAGCACCTACTACACCGACTACACGCTCATGTTCTCCGGGACGCTGATCGCCACGCTCCCGCTGCTGTTCGTCTTCATCGCGTTCGGCCGCCAGATCATCGGCGGCATCATGGAAGGAGCCGTCAAGGCGTGAACACGTTCGATCCTGGCTTTCTCTGGGGGGCCGCCACCTCGAGCTACCAGATCGAGGGGGCGTCCGCCGAGGACGGACGCGAGCCTTCGATCTGGGATGTCTTCGCCGCGCAGCCCGGCAACGTGCGCGACGGCGACACCGGCGATGTCGCCTGTGACCACTACCACCGCTACCGCGACGACGTCGCCCTCATGGCCGAGCTCGGCCTGCGCGCCTACCGCTTCTCCGTGGCCTGGCCGCGGGTGCAGCCGCGCGGATCGGGGGCCGTCAACCAGCGCGGCCTGGACTTCTACCGGCGCCTCGTGGACGAGCTGCTGAGCCGCCGGATCGAGCCGTGGCCGACGCTGTACCACTGGGACCTGCCCCAGCCGCTGGAGGACGCCGGTGGCTGGGCCGCGCGGGACACGGCCCTGCGCTTCGCCGACTACGCCGCCGCCGTGCACGACGCGCTGGCCGACAGGGTGACGAACTGGACCACGCTCAACGAACCCTGGTGCTCGGCCTTCCTCGGGTACGCCACCGGAGAGCACGCGCCCGGCCGGCGTGAGCCGGCCGCCGCCATCCGTGCCGTGCACCATCTGCTGCTCGGTCACGGCATGGCCGCGAGCGCCATGAGCGGCTCACGGGTCGGCATCACGCTGAACCCCACCCAGGTGAGCCCGGCCACCGGCTCGGCCGAGGACCTGGACGCCGCGCGCCGCATCGACGGCGTGGCCAACCGGATCTTCCTGGACCCGCTGTTCCGGGCCGCCTACCCCGCGGACGTGGTCGAGGACCTGACCGAGGTGACCGGCTTCGAGCACGTCCGTGACGGCGACCTGAAGGTGATCGCCGCGCCGCTGGACTTCCTCGGCGTCAACTACTACACCCCGGCCATCGTCTCCGGCGACGGTCCCGCCCATCCACCGGCCAAGCCGAGCCCATACGTCGGGGCGGAGACGGTGCGGTTCGTCGACGGCGGGCGGCCGCGGACCACCATGGGATGGGAGGTCGACGAGAGCGGGCTGTCCGACCTGCTCGTACGGCTCGCCCGCGACTACCCGGTGACCGCCCTCTACGTCACCGAGAACGGCGCGGCCTACGACGACGAGGCGCACGACGCCGACCGGATCGCCTACCTCGACGGCCACCTGCGCGCCTGCCACGACGCCGTGGCGAAGGGAGTGCCGCTGCGCGGCTATTTCGCCTGGTCTCTGCTGGACAACTTCGAGTGGGCGTACGGGTACTCCCAGCGGTTCGGCCTGGTTCACGTCGACTTCGCCACGCAGCGCCGTACCCCCAAGGACAGCGCGCGCTGGTACGCCGAGGTGATCAGGCGCGGTGGGTTGTGAGACCCACGATCGAGCAGGTGGCCGCGCACGCGGGGGTCGGCCGGAGCACGGTCTCCCGCGTGCTCAACGACTCCTCCAAGGTACGTCCGCAGACCAGGCTCACCGTGCAGAAGGCCATCGAGGAGTTGCGCTACACCCCCAATCGGGCCGCGCGTTCGCTGGTCACCCGGCGCACGGACACGGTCGCGCTGGTCATCTCCGAGTCTCCCGAGCGGGTTTTCAGCGACCCGTTCTTCGCGGGCGTCGTACGCGGCATCGCTGCGCAGCTGACGTCGTCCGGCAAGCAGCTGCTGATGACCATGGCCCGGTCGAGCAGCGAGCGGTCAGCCTTGGAGGCCTATCTCGGGGGCGGCCACGTGGACGGGGTCCTGCTGCTCTCGCTGCACCATGAGGATCCGCTCCCGTCCCACCTGGGAGAGCTCGGGGTCCCGGCGGTGCTGGGCGGCAGGCCGCTCGATCCCGCTCTCGCCGCTCATGTCGTGGACGTGGACAACCAGGCGGGAGCGTACCTGGCGGTGCGGCACCTGGTCGAGCGGGGACGGCGCCGGATCGCGACCATCACGGGGCCGATGGACATGCTCGTCAGCCTCCACCGGCTGGGGGGCTATCGTGATGGCCTGACCGCCTCCGGGATCGAGGAGAGTTCCGATCTCGTGGCGGGCGGGGACTTCGGTGAGCGGAGCGGTGCCGTGGCCATGCGGGCACTGCTGGCCCGCAGGCCCGACCTCGACGCGGTCTTCGCCGCCTCCGACCTGATGGCCCTGGGCGCGCTGCGGGTGCTGCGCGAGGCGGGCCGCGCCGACGTAGCCGTCGTGGGCTTCGACGACTCACCCCTGGCCGAGCAGGCCGGGCTCACCTCGGTCCATCAGCCGGTCCAGGACATGGGCCGGGAGATGGTCCGCCTGCTGCTCATGCTGATCGGCGGCGGGGCACCGAGCCGATCGGTCCTCATCCTCACCCCACACCTCGCGACAAGGGAGACTTCATGAAATTTCGTCATCTTGGGCACAGCGGGCTCATGGTCAGCGAGATCGCCTACGGCAACTGGCTCACCGAGGACACCGTAGAACCCTGCGTGCACGCCGCCCTCGACGCCGGGATCACCACGTTCGACACCGCCGACGCCTATGCCGAGACCCGCGCCGAGGAGGCGCTCGGCCAGGCGCTGCGGGGCGTCCGCCGCGATTCGGTGGAGATCCTCACCAAGATCTACTGGCCCACCGGCCCCGGCCCCAACGACCGCGGCCTGTCCCGCAAGCACATCATGCGCTCGATCGACGGCTCCCTGCGCCGTCTCGGCACCGACTACGTGGATCTCTACCAGGCGCACCGCTACGACTACGCCACCCCCTTGGAGGAGACCCTGCGGGCCTTCGACGACCTGGTGCGGAGCGGCAAGGTCCTGTACGTCGGCGTCTCCGACTGGACGGCGGATCAGCTCGCCGACGCGCTGCGCATCGCCGACGACCTGGGCCTGGACCGGATCGTGTCCAACCAGCCGCAGTACAACATGCTCCGCAGGGTCATCGAACCAGAGATCCTCCCGCTGTGCGCCAAGGAAGGTATCGGCCAGCTCGTCTACCAGCCGATGGCCCAGGGTGTGCTGGCCGGGCGCTACTCCCCCGGCCAGGCGCCGCCCGCCGAGGCGCGCAGGGAGTTCGTGGACCGTCTGCTCACCGACGACGTCCTGACGCGCGTGGAGCGGCTCCGCCCGATCGCGGGGGACCTCGGGCTGACCATGGCGCAGCTGGCGATCGCCTGGGTGCTGCGCGGCCTGGAGATCTCGGCCGCGATCGTCGGCGGCTCGCGGCCCGAACAGGTGCGCGACAGTGCGGCGGCATCCGGGGTGACCCTTGGAGACGACGTGCTCGGGGCGATCGACGAGATCTTGGACGATGTGGTGGAACGCGTGGCCGACGGGCCCTTCAGCCCTCTCACAAGGGCCTGATCACCGTTGGGAGCGCTCACAGACTGGAAGCCTGATAACCTCCAACTGACCAGCATGTACACACTTGGGAGCGCTCCTAAAAATGACGGATCGGCAGCCGACGCTGGACGAGGTGGCCCGGCGGGCGGGCGTGTCCAGGGGCACGGTGTCCCGGGTGATCAACAACGCCCCGCATGTTAGCCGGGCCGCGCGGCAGGCCGTGGAGCGGGCCATCAAGGACCTGGACTACGTGCCCAACGTCGCCGCCCGCTCCCTGGCCACCCAGCGCAGTGGTGCTGTTGTGCTGGCTGTCTCCAGCGACGACCAGGCCCTGTTCACCAACCCCTTCTTCGCCGAGGTCATCGTCGGGGTGAACGCCGCCCTGGAGGAGACCGACCTTGAGCTGCTGCTGATCCTGGCCGCCTCCGAGCGCGGCCGGAACCGGCTGGCCCGTGTCCTGCAGTCACGCAGGGCCGACGGTGTCATGCTGCTGGCCCTGCGGGAGAACGACCCTCTGGCGAAGGTGGCCGCCGAAGGCGGCGTCCCCGTGGTGCACGGCGGACGTTCCCTGGGCGGCTCCCACCACTGGTACGTGGACGCCGACAACCGCGACGGCGCGCGCCAGGCGGCCGAATATCTGATCTCCATCGGCCGCACCCGGATCGCGACCATCACCGGGCCGCTCGACATGCACGTCGGCGTATCCCGCTACCTGGGCTTCCGCGAGGCGCTGGCACTGGCCGGACTCGGGGACGAGCGGGTCGCGCACGGCGACTTCACCGAGGCGAGCGGAGCCGCCGCGATGGCTCGCCTGCTGACCGACCATCCGGACCTCGACGCCGTGCTGATCGCCTCCGACGAGATGGCCGTGGGCGCGCTCGGCGTGCTGAAAGAGCGCGGCCGGGCCGTACCCGGCGAGATCGCGGTCGTGGGGTTCGACGACGTGGTGACCGCCCGGCACACCCATCCCACCCTCACCACGGTGCGCCAGCCCATCAAGGCCCTCGGCCGCGAGATGATCCGCATGCTGCTCGCCCTGATCCGCGGCGAGCAGCCCACCCCACTCATCCTCCCCACCGAACTGGTCATCCGCGAATCCGCCTGAACCCGAATCACGGCACGGCCCGCGGCTCCAGGTCGTGACCGCACCGTTCGTCAACCGCCACCGGTCACGTGCTCGGCCGCTGGGATGCGGCCGTGTGGGCGTCGGCCAGGGTTTGGGCGAGGACGCGTACCGCCGATCGGATCCGCTCCTGTGACAGGTGGGTGTATCCCAGGACGATCGCGTTGCCGGGTACGGAGGTCTCGGCGTAGCCGGACAGCGGGCGAAGGTCCAGACCTCGGGCGACGCCACGCGCGGCGATCTCCTGGGCGGAGATGCCGTGCAGCGCGGCCAGGACGTGCATACCCACGGATATCGGCTCCGGGCGGATGGCGTCGCCGATCTGGCGGTCGAGTTCGTCGATGAGGAGCCGCTGGCGCTCGCCGTACACGCCGCGCATGCGCGTGATGTGCTGGGCGAGGTGCCCTTCGGAGATGAAGTCCGCGGCGGCGGCCTGCACCGCGAGCGGCACGGACAGCGACATCGTGACGGCGGCCGAGGCGAGCGCGTCCGCGATGGCGGCGGGCGCCACCACGTAGCCCAGGCGCAGACCCGGGTAGGTGATTTTGTTGAGGGTGCCGATGTACACGACCGATTGGCGATCGTCGAGGCCCTGCAGGGCGGTCAGCGGCCGGTTGTCGTAGCAGAATTCGCTGTCGTAGTCATCCTCCAGGATCCACGCGTCGTTGCGCGCGGCCCAGTCGAGTAGCTGCAGGCGCCGCCGGAGCCTCATGACGATGCCGGTCGGGAGCTGGTGAGAAGGCATCACGTAGGCGGCGCGCGCACGTGGCGCCAGGCGTTCGGCCGCGTTCACGTCGATTCCCCCGTCGTCGATCGGCACGGGTACGACGTTCGCCCCGGCGAATGCCAGGGCCGTTCGCGCCTCGGGGTAGCCGGGGTCCTCGCACCACACGTCGTCGCCGGGATCGAGCAGCGCATGAGCGCAGAGGAAGATGGCCTGCCGCGCACCGGACACGACGATGATCCGATCAGGGTCGGCCGTGACCCCACGCGAGAGTGTGAGGTGCGCCGCGAGTGCCTGCCGCAGTTCGAGCAGCCCGGCGGGGTCGGGTGAGGCGCTCCATGACTTCGGTGCGCGGGCGTGCCGCGCCAGCATCCTCGCCCACAGCCGATGCGGAAACAGCTCCACATCGGGTTCGCAGGGAGTGAACGCCATCGGCCGGCCCGCGAACGTCTCGCTCAGGGAGGTGGGGGCGGCTGACGCCAGACGCATCCGCCGCGCCGGTCGGCGGCGCGGATCGGCACTCGGCGGGCGTTCGGCTCGGCCGCCCGCGCCCAGACCGGAGAGCTGAGGACTGACATAGGTGCCGGACCCGGTCCGGCGCTCGATGAAGCCCTCGGCCGCGAGTTGATCGAACGCTTCCACCACGGTCGAGCGGGAAATGCCGAGCGAGCCGGCGAGCGTACGGGTGGATGGCAGGCGCGCGCCCGGCTCGAACTGCCCGTTCAAAATAGCCGCCCTGAACCCCTGGTGCAGCCGCCAGCGCAGGGGCCTTCCGCTCTCTTGGGCGAGTGGAATGACCAAGGGCGGGAAAGCGGCCGGTGGGCGAGGCACGATAGTGGACTGCTCCATCGCGGATAAGTGGACCTGTTGGGATTACCACTTTATGCGTACGGTCTCGCCCATGAAGTTCGCTCTGGACGACCAGATCGCCGCACAGCCGGACATGGTCGCGAAATTGCTCACCGTCGACCCGCCTCGCCTGGACGGAGGCCGGCCGATCATCTTCACGGGAATCGGCACCTCGCTGCACGCCGCGCGAATCGCCGCGGCGTGGACGTGGCACGTCTCCGGTGGCCGTGTCCGAGCGGCGGCAGTCGACGCGCACGACCTGGCGCTGTGCTATCCGCTGACCGCCGAGGATCAAGTGGTGGTGATCAGCCATCGCGGTTACAAGCGGTATCCGAGCGCCGCGCTCGACAAGGCACGCGCGGCCGGTGCCGCCACGATCGCGATCGTGGGGGCGGACGCTCCTGATCAGCCCGCCGACGTCGTCGCGCGTACGTGCCCCAATGAGACGGCCGGTACCTTCACCGTTTCCTACCTGTCGTCGCTGGCTGTGCTGGCCGGGATGGTGGCCGGTCTGGAAGGGCCGCATCGGGAGCGGTTCGCGGCCGCGCTGCGGACCGTGCCCGAGGCGCTGAAGCTGACCCTGGCCGAGCCCGCTCCGATCCAGGTCGCCGAGGGCTGCGCTGCCAGTGAGCCGCTGCTGCTGGTCGGCTTCGATCTCGACGCGATCACCGCGGCCGAGGCCGCACTCAAGATCAAGGAAGGGGCCCGTCTGTGGACGGAGGCGATGTCCACGGAGTTCTCCCTGCATGGCACACCCGCCGCCTTCCGCGCCGGCATGAACGTCATCAGCATCACGCCAAGCGCCGACGACCAAGGACGGACGGAAACGCTGCGGGCGCTGCTGGCCAAGCTCGGCGCGACCGTGTGGACCAGCGGCGAGGACGGCGCAGACCTGAGGTTCGCACCGGTTGACCCGTGGATGCGGCCCTTCACGTCCATCGTGCCGTTGCAGCGGCTCACCGCGGAGCTCGCCCGGATACGCGGCACTGATCCCGACACCCTCCACGGCGGGGTGGAACCGTGGATGTCGGCCATGACCGAATTGACGTTGTGACCATGACCCCTTCGCCGATTTTCTCGAACCCCCTCCCGCTGCCGACGGAGCCGTACCGGCCGCGTAGAACCGAATGGCTCGGGGTCACTGAGCGTGCGGGCTGGCGACTGAAGCTCATCGCCATCGCGGCCGGCAGCGAGCTTCCCGGCGATGCCGAGACCGAAGCCGCGCTTGAGGCGGCCGAGCGAGACCTGCCGCAACCCGCGCGGTCCGGGACACGCCTGGGCGCCGGATTCCTTGTTCTGCATCGTGGCACTGAGGCACTGTGGGTGCTCGTGTGCTGGTGGGAGGCCGACATCCTGTACGAGCGGCTGTGGCGGGCCGACCTGGGCACGACGAACCTGCGGCCCGTACCGCCGGAGGGGCCCACGGCCTGCGTCTGGGAACTGCAGGCCATCGACCACGAACGGCGAGCCTGGATCAGGTATGTCCTGGAGCGCCCCGCGACCCCAGACCTTTCCGGGTATCTCACGTCGGGGCCTGTCGCCGAGAGGACGGCGTCGTGACGACACGACGCGTCGCCGTCGTCCAGGCCGCGCCCCGCCTGTTCGATCTGCCGGAGACGCTGCGCCGTTTCCGGGACCTCCTGGCGCGGGCGGCCGCTGAGGGAACGCACCTCGTGGTGTTCCCCGAGGCGTTCATCGGCGGCTATCCCAAGGGCTCGACGTTCGGTGCGAGCGTGGGACGGCGCGACGACCAGGGACGCGCGCTGTTCGCGCGGTACCGCAGATCGGCGGTCGAGATCCCTGGTGAGGCGTTCGAGGAGATCAGCGCCGCGGTGGCGGCCCATGGGGTCCACGTGGTCGTCGGCGTCATCGAACGCGCCGGCCGTACCTTGTACTGCTCGGCACTGTTGTTCGCACCCGACGGCACGCTGCTGGCTCGCCACCGCAAGCTCGTACCCACGGGAACCGAACGCGTGATCTGGGGACGCGGCGCCGCACGCGACGTCATCGTCACGGACACGGACATCGGGCGCATCGGCCTGGCCATCTGCTGGGAAAGCTACATGCCGCTCTACCGCACCGCCCTCTACCAGCGGGACGTGCAGATCTATTGCGCGCCCACGGTGGACGATCGCGACGTATGGACGTCGACCATGCGGCACATCGCCGTCGAGGGCCGTTGCTTCGTGCTCTCGGCCAACCAGTTCGCCGGCCGGAACGACTATCCGCACGACTTCGCCGCTACCGATTCGGCCGACGCGATCATCCAAGGGGGCAGTTGCGTCGTGGACCCCTTCGGACGCCTGCTCGCCGGGCCGTCCTTCGGCAAGCAGGACATGCTCGTCGCCGACATCGACCTGGCCGTGCTCGACGGCGCTTACCTCGACCTGGATGTCGTCGGCCACTACGCACGCCCCGACATCTTCCAGTTCCGTACCTCTCCACCAGAGTCATAGGAGAAATGCACGCTGCCAGGATCGACCACAACGTCATCGACAACCCGCTCGGCGACCCCATGAACGACCTGGCTCACCGGACGGTGACCAGAGCCGCCTCGTTCACGCCTCCTGCCACCGGAGCTGAGGAACTCCTCGATCCACCCCAGCTCGGCGATCAGCTCCAGGGTGGAGGGCTCAATATGTGATCTGACGTGTGAAAACTCCCACTCCCCGGTGCCACTCGTCAGGGTGGCACCCTTCGCATTGGCGACTGACTGCCGGGCGAAGGGATCGTCCAGAGTCGGACAGCAGCGAGACGAAGCCGTGCCGCAGTTCGCGGGCACCAGTCCATTCCGATTCCCGCAGCATCCGTGATCAGGTTGAAAGAGGCTCATTCCAGCGCGGCCAGGCGCCGTTGGGAATGCGGTAGAGGACGCGCGGCGCCGCGAACCAGTCCCGGTCAAGAAAACGGCCCGTGATCCGCCCCGCGAGGATCAGGTAACTCTCCACCTCCTCCTCAAACCCTACGTATGTTTCCAGATCGCGCGCGTAATCCTGGAACGCTTCCACTCCCACCCTGCCCATGAGCTCTCCATCGTAGTGATAGACCATTCCCTCATCGCCGATCTCACCCAGGTAGGCCATATGCCAATAACTAATGATGCGCCTTCCGCCCGTACTCGCTCCCTCCCGAAAAGTAAAGCTCCTGCTCATGGTAATCGCAACGGACCAGCCCGGCGAATGCTCCCCGATCCAGACCAGAATGTCCTGCTCATTTTCGACGGCCAAGCGAAATGCCGTATCGAGATCGCAAAGAATTCCAGAGCCCGGATCCGCGCGGAAACGCTGCGCGATCTCTTCGATATCCTCCGTATCGATCCAGGCCGCATCGAAGCGGGCGTTCAATGTGTACTCGTCCAGGAGGTTCCACTGACTCTCCGCTGGCAGCGTGCGCGACATGTCCACCGTCTCGTTCCTTTGAATTTCTTCAAAAGCTATGGGGGTGGAGGTGATCATACAACCACCTCCACCCCATAGGCATCCCAGCTAGACCGTCGAAGCCCTCCAGGCCGGCCCGGTCACAGACGCTCAGGCCGTCCCGGGCGCCGGGTCAGCTCACAATCTTGACCCAGAATTTTTCCCCGGGCACGACACGGTAATCGGCATAGAACTTGTTGACGGCGTCTCCGTGGTCCAGATTGTCCTGTCTGTCGACTGCTTGAATGGAGTAGTTGCCATCCTTCATGCCGGCGCCCTCCTTGGTCGACGCGAACGGATACTCGTCACAGTTGATCCATCCCGCCTGCGGAACCCCGTGGAGCCACCTTGTCGTTACGGCGTATTTGTCGTAGAAGTAGTATTTGCAATAGTTCACCCCCGCAAGTTCTCGAGCCGACACCGTAGTCCCTTCGGGAACATCCGGCCAGCGTCGTTCGGCGGAAGTCCCCTTGTCCGTGACGAACTGGAGCCTGGAGAAGAACGTTCGATTGACGTTCGCGTCCGTCGTGCTCACCTTGGTCAGCGGCTTGCTGAACGGGTCTGCCCAGTTTCCGGGGATCAGCT
The DNA here is from genome assembly GCF_019396345.1 of Nonomuraea guangzhouensis. Classification (GTDB taxonomy): domain Bacteria; phylum Actinomycetota; class Actinomycetes; order Streptosporangiales; family Streptosporangiaceae; genus Nonomuraea; species Nonomuraea guangzhouensis. The sequence goes on from NZ_JAHKRM010000018.1 coordinate 60,340, forward strand.
TGCTCACGGGAGTCGCGATGGTGGTCTTCGCGGGCGGATACTTGGGCTCGGCCCAGTTGTGGCCGAGTCGCTTCGGCGGGGCGGTGCCCACGTTGGTCTGCGAGTTGAGCGCCTTTTCGATGTGCTGGATGACCTGGAGGAAGTTCGCGTTCCTGCTCTTGGACATCACGAACACCCGGGGGACCGAAGGGATGATGCAGCCCCCAATCCGATGGGGGACCCCGAACCCCCCAAGTTGTTGCCAGTCGCACTGGACCACAGGCACCAGTTCCGTGTACGGATAACCGTCCCAGTCGCTGACGGGAATCCCCGAACCATGCCGGAGAACCGTGTTCTCCTCGACCTTGTAACGACTGTCGACGAGTTTCCGGTTCCAGAGCGGGACGGCCAGGCCTGTGCCCTCGTCCTCACCCGGAATGAAGACGACGACACCGACCTCGCACCGCTGGACACCGCTGTTCGTCCCATTCCACCCGAGCAGGAACTCGGCGTCGGGGGCGGCATTCCACGCGGAGACGTCACGCAGCGTCCTGGGCCCACTCTGATAACGGCATTGGCCCGCCCCCGAGTCGGGGTGGACCTTCATCTCGATCCCGCTCAGGTCATTCGACGGTACCTTCACGTCACCGTCGCCGTCGACAACCGCGAACCCGTCGAGACGGCTGAATATCTTGATCGTCTGGGCCGACAGTTGGCCCTGGGAGAACTCTTTTCCTCCCGTGCCGCCGAGATAGGTGTGCATGACCCAGGTGGCGCGGAACCGGAACGCATCGTCGTCCTCGACCTCGACCGACTGCCCGTTCTTTTTCTTCGCCTTCTTGAGCAATGACCGCTTCGCGGCCCTCACCATCCCGCCCGTGAACGGATTCTCGGCGAATTCCAGGACGTAGATGTACGACGACCAGCAGTAATTGTAGGTGGATTCATGGATCCGGGACTGGCCGAAAGCGTACTCTCCCTTCATCCAGGTCACGTAGGTGTCGGCCGTGTCCCCGTCGTAGTTGTCATCCAGGGCCTGACAGTCATCCAACTCGACGCGCTTGTAGAAGCCGCCGTCGCTGGAGGCGGCGGACGAAACTCCCGTCGTCGTAGTGGACGCTCTGGGGGCCGGACTTGCCTTCGCGGATGGCGCCGCCGCAGTCTGGACGGTCTGGGGTCGCGTGAACAGGTAGGCGACTCCGGCGGCCGTCAGCGGCCGCTGGTAGCCCCGGACCTCGTCGATGCTCCCGGCCATGGCCGCGCCGATCCGCAGCGGGGCCTGGGCGTCCCAGACGGGGAAGGACAACTTCGCGGTCCCGGCCTGTGCTCCGTTCAGGTACAAGGTCGCCGTCCGCGCGGCCGCGTCGTACGTTCCCGCCAGGTGGAACCACTCATCGACCGGCGGCTCAATTCCCGACAGGACACCCTCGACCGTCGCATCGGTTGCATCCGCATTGGTGAAAGTGAAAACCAGACCGTGCTCTGCGGTGTTGCCCAGCCGGAACGGCGCCTGGTGGTTGCCTCTCTGCTCGGCGACGAGGTAATCGCCTTCCTTGTCGCTCCAGCGCAGCCAGGCAGCGGCGGTGAAGCTTTGGTCGGTGCGGATCACCGGTCCGGCGGTCTGCGCCAGGGGCTCCTCGCCGGGCTGGGTGACGTTGACGGTGACCTGCTGCCAGCCCGACCAGACCGAGGAGACGTCGTCGGCTACCGCGCGCAGGCGCCAGCGCACCTTCCACCCGTTGGCCAGCTTGTCCGCTGGGACGGCGATGCTCGCCTGGGTGCCGGAGGCGACGTTGTCCACGTTGCCGGTCCAGATCTGGCCACTGCCCTGACCGCCGGGTGCGGCCGGGTCGTGCTCGACCTCGACCTCGGCGCGCAGCGCCTGGCCGGTGGGGTGGGTGAGGGTGGCCTTCATCGTGGGGGTGAGCGTGGTGGTCACCGTCACGCCGTCCACCACCTTCGACGGGGCGATGGTCAGGCCGGTGGCGGTGGGCTTGGGCAGGCTGACGGTGAAGGACTGCCAGTCCGACCAGGCGGAGCCGGCGGTGGGTGAGACCGCGCGAGCTCGCCAGCGCACCTTCCACCCGTCGGTCAGTTTGTCCGCAGGGACGGCGATGCTCGCCTGGGCGCCGGCCGGGACGTTGTCGGCGCTACCGGCCCAGATCTGGCCACTGCCCTGACCGCCGGGTGCGGCCGGGTCGTGCTCGACCTCGACCTCGGCCCGCAGGGGCTTCCCGGCGGGGTCGTTCACCTGGGCCAGCAGAGTCGGGGTGCGGGTGGGGGTGACCGTGGTGCCGTCCACCTGCTGGGACGGGGTGACCTGTAGCGCGCCGACGGCCGGTTCGGAGACCGGATCGGGTACGTCGACGGTCAGGGCCTGCCAGTCCGACCACGGCGAGCCGACCGTGGTGGCGGTGTTGATCGCGCGGACCCGCCAGCGCACCTTCCACCCGTCGGTCAGCTTCCCGTCGGGGACGCTCGCCGAGGCTTGGGTGCCGGAGGCGACGCCATCGACGGCGCCGGTCCAGATCTGGCCGCTGCCCTGCCCGGTCGCGGCCGGGTCGTGCTCGACCTGGAACTCGCCCCGTAAAGGCTGAGCAGCCGGGTCGGTGACCGTGGCGCGCAGGGCCGGGGTCAAGCTCGTGGCGACGGTGACGCCGTTCACCATCTGGGAGGGGGTGACCTGGAAGGCGCCCACCGTCGGGTTCGGCACATCGGCAGTGGCCGTCTGCCAGTTCGACCACGCCGAAGTGGTTGCGGCGGTGGCGTTGACCGCGCGTACCCGCCAGCGGATCTTCCACCCGTCGGCCAGCCTGCCCGCGGGGACGCTTACCGTGGCCTGGCCGCCGGAGGCGACCACCGGCGAGGCGCCGGTCCAGATCTGGCCGCTGCCCTGCCCGGTCGCGGCCGGATCGTGCTCGACCTCGAACTGGCCCGTGAGGCTTCCCTGAGCGGTGTCGGCGACGGTGGCGGCGAGCTGCGGGGTGAGCGAGGTCGTCACCGTGGTGCCGTTCACGATCTGCGCCGGTGTGATGGCCGGGGCGGAGACGGTCGGCGCGGAGGCGGGTCCGCTGGTGGTGATGGTCAGCTTGGGAGGCAGGTTGAAGTCGGCGTCTTCTGAGGAGGTGAACACCCGGTAGTTGTCGATGTTCGCCTCGCCGGGCGACTTGAGCACCAGGCCGTGGTTGGCGGCGCCGGCGGCCCAGTCCTGGGCGATGCCGGTGACCTTCCAGTCCATGCTGTCCGGCCAGACGGCGCAGTCGGAGTTGACGCCCTTGAAGTTGGTGGAGGCGTCCTCCGTGGTGAGGGCGGGCTTGCCGGCCCAGTACATGTTGTCCGGGTCCCAGGCACTGGTCAGCCGGGCGACCTGGATGCCGTTGGCGAGCGCGGCGCCGCAGTTGGGGCTGTGAACGGTGTTCATCGACAGCGTGGCGTCGGTCACCGTGCTGCCCGGCAAGCCCGTGGTGTCGAACCGCAGGTGCGTCCGGGACTTCATCCCGCCGGTCATGGTGCCGGCCATGATGTTCAAGCCGTCCGGCCAGGCAGGCGAGTCGACGGTGTCGTTGGTGCTGACTTCAACGTCGGCGCCGAGCGGCAGCGTGACCGCCGCGGCCACCCGCACCGGGTAGGTGGTGCCGGCGCCCGTCAGGAACGCCTGGTCCGGCTTGACCACCAGCTCCGTACGGCCGTCCTTGGTGACCACGTCCGTGTCGGCCTTGGCGTGCTTGGCCAGTGGGAGCCTGCCCTTGGCGCTGCCGTCCGACACGATCGGCTGCCCCGCCGAGGCGATCAGCTTCTTGTCCCTGCCCTTCAGCAGCAGCCGGCCGCCCTTGCCCTCGGTCAGGGTCAGGCCCTCGTCGTCTACGCCGATCCGCAGCTCCAGTGGCTTGGACGGCCGCTGGCGCAGCACCACCTCATGCCGGAACCCGGTCGGCAACGCCATCACCACCAGGTCAGCCCCGACGCCCGCGGCGTCGGTGTAGGTGGCCACGCTGCCCTTGACGGTCGGCTTCGGCAGCGGCGTCGGCCAGCGCAGCGCGTACGACTTCCCGTCAGCGGACATCTTCACGAACGGATCCGTGCCACCGGCGGAGATCTCCACGACAGCGTCTTCGGCCATCGCCTTCGGCTTCAGCCTGCCGCCCTGTTCCACGAGGGTGGTGTCGATCGGCACCCACCTGCCGGCCTGCTCGGTCCGTACCGGACCGGCGGTGACCTCGGTCTTGTACGTCTTCCCGTCGGGCTGGGCGTAGGTGATGCTGGTCGCGGTCGTCTCGCCGGTTACCTCGACGGCCTTGCCCTGCTTGGTTGCGGCCTGGGAGGCGGCGATCCGCGCCTGCGACGGCACGTTGGAGATCGCGTTCCCGCTCTTGCCGGCGATCCACGCCGCGGTGTCGTTCAGGCTCGCGTCGTGATCATTCCCGGAGGAGTCGGCGGCTGTACGGCCATCCCCCTCGTCGAACGTCCAACGGCCGGTCATCTGGTCGACCGTCCGGAAGGACCACGAGTACGGCTCCATCGTGTTCTCCACGCCGTCGATCGCCCAGGCGACCTCCGCGGAGTACGTGGTCCCCGGCGCCAATGGCTGGGCCGGAGTGAACGTCACGACCTTGTCGTCGTCGCTGTAAGCCAGGGAACCCGAGACAGTCGTGCCATCGTCCGCCCGTACTGTGACCTCCGCGTTGCCGACCGGCTCGGTGAACGTCACCCGCGCCACCGCGTCGAGCGGGACCTCGACCACGCCGGCAGCGGGCTCGTGGGTGAGGACCCGCGGGGCCAGGGTGTCCTCTCCGTCTCCGCTCCCGGTGTCATCCGGCTCAGGAACGCCCACCTCATCCGGGGTGAACTTGTCGGTGCCGACTGTGTCCGCCATCCCGTTGTGGTTCGCGAGGGTGGCGTCGAGTACTGCGTCGGGTACGTCGATCGACCCGAACTCCTCCACCGTCCTGCCCGCACGTGTCGACATCGCGACCGCCTGGTCGTAGTCGGTGGGGAGGGTACCCAAAGGCTCCGGCGCGGCGATGACGACCGTCTCCTGGCGCGCGGGCGCCGGGGGCTCGAAGTCGACCGTGAGCCTGGGACCGTGGGCGGGATAGCCGCTGGTCTGCTCCCGGCTGCGGTAGCGGCGCCAGTTCCGCAATTCGGATTCGTCACCTGCGGAGAGCCGGAATCCGTAGTTTGTTTCGCCGTCTGCCCATGCCTGGACGATGGTGTCGACCGAGTGGATGAGGTCGTGCTCATAGTTCATCGAACCGGAGCAGTCGGGACTGTAGGCCCCGTACTCGGTGTCCGCGCCCGCGTTGGTGACCGACGGCTGGTCGGACCACTGCAGGGTCAGATGGTCCCAGTCGGAGGTGACCTGCCGAGCGGTGATTCCGGACCCGACGAACTCGCCGCAGTCGTTGGACAGGTAGTTCCACAGCTCCAGGTCGGCGTTCTGGATTCTGGAGCCCCAGAAAGGGTCGCCTGACTGCGGGAGCGGGAACTGGATGTAGGCGCGCCAGCGCTTGGCGATGTTGCTGGCGTAGGACTTGCCGACCCACATCTGGTCGCGGTAGTGCATGTCCCAGCTGTCGGTGAGGTCCACGTCGTTGATGTACGTGTCCATGGGATCGCCGGGAGGACAAGGCGTGCCGAGGGTGCACTCGTACCAGTCGTCGTCGACCGCGGCCATGGTCACCGGGTACGTCGTGGCCGGATCGGCGAGGAAGGCCGGGTCGGGACCGTACACCAGCGCCGAACCGTCCAGGCTCACCTGCGCCCTGCCGACCCTGACGGCGCCGAGGTCCGCGTTCGCGTCAGCCGCGACCGCGTCCAGCAGCGCCGCGGGCCGGATGTCGAGGCTGTGCTTGCCGTTGCCGCTCTTCAGCGTCGGCTGCCCCTTGGCGTTCTTGCCGAAGGAGATGCCCTTGGGCAGATCCACGGGGACGCGGAAGGTCACCGGTCCCGCGGGGCGTTCCCGGATGACGATCTGCTGGCGGAACCCGGTCGCGGTGGCGGTGACGACCAGGTCGATGCCCTTGCCGTAAGCGGAGGAGTAGGTGGCGGTGCTGCCGTTGAGCTTGGGCCTGGGCAACGTGCTCGGAGCGTCGATCTGAGCGGCGAGGTTGCCGTTCTTGGTCTTGATCGCTTCGGTGTCGCCGCCGGGGGACAGCGTCAGGCTGCCTTTGGCTGCCTTGGGCTTGATGACTCCATCTGCCTCGACGAGGGTGGTGTCGATCGGGGCGAAGCCGTCACCGCCGGCGTTCTTGACCCGGATGGGCTCCAGGTACTGCTCCAGCCGCAAGGTCTTGCCGTCGGGGTTGGCGTAGTAGGTGGCGTTCTCCGAGCGCAGTGACTCGATCTCGATGCGCCGGTTGTCCTTCTTGGCCTGCGCCAGCGCCTTGCCGGTGGGCGTGGCCGGAGCCTTTGGCGGTGTCATGGGGGTGGGAGTGGTGATGGGAGGTGGCGTGGGGCCCTGGGCGATCGCGGGCGCGCTCATGAGCGAGAGCGGCATGGTCAGAGCCGCGATCAGGGCAGCGCGGCGGTGCGTCCGGCTGGATAAGCGGGACGCTGTTCGTGATGGGTTCACTCGAGCCTTTCGAACAGATGTGGCAAAACCGAATGATCATCACATGTGTCGCGATCTTATGTAAAGATCCTTTTCAGCAATGTTGTATGGCGTTCCGTTCGCGGTTGGACAGGCCGAGCCGGTAGTCGCGCGCATGCTTCGGGCTTGGCTCGTCGGTGAGCGCCAATAGGTCATCCCAGCGAACCGCCCAGCGCCGCACCCCGCCCGGCATGCCGTGCGGTTGGCCGTCGAGCGGGCGGCGATGGCGAAGCGCTGCGGCGGCGCTCGTCTACTTGAGATGCGGAGGGTAAGTCAGTGCCCTTGGACGTAGGGGAAAATCTGGCTGAAGTCACGGGAGGCGAGCCGGTCCCGGCGGATGCCGAAGATCAGGATGCCTCCGTCTCCGAAGATCATCCCATTGTCCTCATCGAGCTGGAGCAGGTTGACCCACTGGGAGGCCTCCGCCGCGAAACCGGGATCCTTCAGGTTCACCCCGGCCGCGTACGCGGCCGCGGCTTCGATCGGCGAGTGCAGGGCGTCAGAGTAACCGCCGACCTGGTGCGCACGGCCGCCCTCCGCTTCGGCGAACTCGGCGAGCATGTCGGCGAACACCTCCCAAGGCTCCCCCACCACCCGGTCCCAGAACTCGTCGCCCAGCTTGACCAGGTCGTCATGGCCACGCGTCGGCCAGGTGGCCACGGTCTCGGCGGCGAACGGGACCTCGGTGAACACCCCCGCCTCGCCGCTGACGGGCGCCTCGCGTTCGGGCACGCGGCTGGCTCCGGGAGGCAGCAGGATCACGTGCGCGGCCTCGCCGTCCCAGGTGGCGAAGAACAACAGCGTGCCCTCGGCGGGCAGGCCGATGTCCGACTCGTACGCCGCGAGTGCCGCGCAGTCCAGCTCGGCGAGGAACTGCATCGCGGGACCACCATCACCGGCGCACGGCCACGGCACCCCCTCGGGCAGCCGGGGCAGGCCACCCAGCCGGCCCACAACGGTCTCACCCTCCTCGGCGAGCGACAGCCGGACGGCCGGACGAGCCAGGGCGATGAACGGCTCGGCGATCTCCTCGGGTAACAGCTCTCGGACGTACTCGGCGAAATCAAGCATCCAGTCGTGCATGCCGCCCATCCTGCCGGGATCTGATCTCGAACGGAACGGAACGGTGCACGAGCAGCGCACCCAGCCTCAGGAGGCGGTGCTGCGAGTCGCTGATGGCAGCGCGCTGAGGATGACCGCTCCGTCCCGCAACAGGTAGAGGACGCCGATCCCGGTACTCTCCGCGCAGCGACGCCCATGTGGCCGACGCCGCTGTTCGATCCAGCCGACGTCCGTCGTCACCGGCCGCTTCGAGTTGGCAGTGGCAGCGGGTGATCTCCGGGACGCAGCGGGTTCTAGGTCGCTCGAGTCGCGGCGAGCAGTGCCCGCTGGGAGTGAGTCTCAGCGAAGGTGTCGTTCACGGACGGATGCCGCACTCGACATGAGCCTTCTACATCTCGCTGAGGCGGTCCCGCAGCGCGTCGTACACGTCCGTCGGGAGCGGGCCCTTCTGGGCGGCTGCGGCATTGGCCCGCACGTGCGCGGCATCGGTCGAGCCGACGATCACCGAGTGAAGATCTTGGTGGCTGAGGATGAAGCGGAGCAGGAGTTCCATCGTCGTGGCGCCGTCCGCCAGCTCGTCCAGGCCGGCGGCGGCGAGCCGGGCGTGGCGGTCGGCGAGTGGCCGGCGTATCGGCTCCGGTATGGCCTCCGGTGGAGCCACGAGGGGGCGGGCGACTGAGCCGCGGGCGATCGTGCCCGCGCCGGCTGCCGCGGCGGCGGTGATGAGTTCCTCGTGGGAGCGGTCGAGCGCCGAGTAGGGGAGGAGGAAGACGTCGAATGCCCCGATCGCGATGTGCTCCGGAAGGTTGGGCATATTTCCGGACATGCCAGTGAAGCGGATCGCGCCTTCGTCCTGGAGGGCCAGCATCTCGGCGATGGTGTCCTCGGCCCGCATCACGGCGACGCTCGGGCTCATGTGCACCATCAAGATGTCGAGGTGGTCGGTGCGCATCCGGCGCAGACTCTGTTCGACGCACGCGCGGACGTTCGCCCTCGTGTAGATGTGCGGCGCACCGCCTGCGGCGAGTGGGCAGCCGCACTTGCTGGAGAGGATGAACTCGTCGCGCCGGTGGGAGATCCAGCGGCCGATGTGCTCCTCGGCGTCGCCGTAGTCCGGCGAGGTGTCGATGAGGTTCACTCCCGCGTCGAGGACGGTGTTCAATACCGTGCGGGCCTCATCGTCATTTATCGGTTTGCCCCAGGCCTGTGGGCCGCGCAACTCCATCGCTCCGTAGCCGAGGCGGCTCGCCTGCAAGCCGATTCTGCCCAGCTTCGCGGTTGGCAGCGTCACGTCATCGTCCTCTTTCGGTCTTGGCCGGCTCGATGGCAGCGCACCACCGCCGCAAAAGCTGCCCAAAGTGCTTCCAGCTCCGCTGGATCTGGTTGAGGTGTTGCCGATGCCCAGGCCACGTAGCAGTCCGGTCGAAGGAGCAGAGCTGTGGGCGCGGCGGTCTGGGGGCGCGCGGTGACGATGTCGACGTGGTCCCGCCACGGGGCGAGCGTCTCGGCGAGCGATGTGCCTTCGGTCAGGTCCAGCAGCAGCGGGCGGGCGGTTCTGGTCAGCTCGGCCAGCCGGACCGGGCCGGCCGGCGTGTGCAGGTCCATGTCCGGGGCGAACCGGCCGGTCAGCGGGTGCGCCTCGGGTTCGCCCATGTCGTAGCGGACGTCGGCGCCCGCGGTGAGTTCGGCCAGACGCTGTACGGTGTTCGGGTCGCGGAGCAGTTCGGTGAACAGGTCGCGCAGTCCGGTGACGTCGCTGCCGGGGGCGATCAGGGCGGACTGCGCCCGCGCGTTCAGGACCATGCGATGGGCGGCCGATCGCCGCTCGGTCTCGTAGCTGGCCAGCAGGCCGGGCGGGGCGCTGCCGCGGAGTTCGGCGGCGAGTTTCCAGCCGAGGTTGATCGCGTCCTGCAGGCCGAGGTTGAGCCCGGGTCCGCCCCCCGTGGCGGCGTACACGTGGGCGGCGTCACCGATCAGGAACACCCGGCGGTCGGCGAATCGTTCGGCGACCCGGGTGTTACCCCCGGTCATCCGGCGCAGCGCGTGCGGCCCTTCGCCGTCGGGCGGGCCAAGTGGCACATCGACGCCGAGCACGCGGCGGACGCTCGCCCGCAACTCCTCCAGGCTCATCGGGGCGTCGGTCGCGGGCTGGTCCCACTCCGTGGCGCTGACCAGCGGCGGGTGGCCGGGCATCGGCGCGTAGGAGAACCCTCCGTGCTCGGTACGGTGGGGCAGGAACGGCAGAACAGCGCCATAGCCGGGTACGTTCAGCGCGCCGGTCGCGGGATCGACCCAGTCCGCCGGGATCGTCGCGTGCGCTGAGCGGAGCGTCATCCGGTCGTAGGTGATGCCGGGGAATCCGATGCCGGACAGTTTGCGCGTGGTGCTGTGGGCTCCATCCGCACCGATGAGATATCGGGCCCGCAGCTGGTACGCCCCGCCCGGCCCCGCGACGTCGACGGTGACCGCGTCGTCGTCCTGCGACAGGCCGACGGCCTCGTGTCCCCGCCGGATCTCCACGCCCAGTTCGACGGCGCGCTCCTGCAGGACCTGCACGATGCGGCGTTGCGGGACCGGCAGGGCATAGATCGGGCTGTCCGCCAGCAGGCTCAGGTCCAGGCCCATCGCGCCGAACATGAAGTACGCGGAGTTCGGCCGCGGCGGTGCCGGGTTACCGCTGAGACGTTCGTACAGCCCGCGGCGGTCGATCATTTTCACGACCTGGCCGAGTAATCCGTTCGCTTTCGGTTCGTCGCTCGGCTCCGGCAGCCGCTCCAGCACGACCGGCCGGACCCCGGCCAGGCGCAGTTCGCAGGCCAGCATCAGCCCGTTCGGACCGCCGCCGGCGATGACGACATCTGTGATCATCGAGGTCTTTTCCCTTTTCTGGTTCTTACGGGACGGGTAGGCCAGCGGTGAGCTGGTCGAACACCTCGCGCAGCAGCGGCGCGAGCGGAATCGGCCGATCGGCGCTCAGGACGTGCTCCACGGCCACGGCACTGCCCGCGCTGACCACCGCGGCGACCAGTTTCGGGTAGACGTCATGTGCCACGTCGGTGCCGGTGCGCTCGGCGATCGCCTTGGCCAGCTCGTCCTTCGCGACCGCGTCCGCCCTGAGGATCTCGCCGTGCAGCGCCGGCTCGGTCAGCAGGAGCCGGAGCGCGTCGTGCCGGCGCCGGTCGTGGGGAGACCCGCCGCCATGGCCCTCGCCCGGTGCGAGCTGGGCCTGGACCGCGCTCACGATCGAGTCCCACAGAGGCTCATCGACCGGCCGCGCTCGCAGCTCGTCGGCGATCCGCAGGGCGCGTTCCAGGTGGCTGGCGGCGATCGCCTCGGCCTTGCTCGAGAAGTAGTTACGAAAGGTGCGTGCGGACACGTTCGCCGCCGCGGCGATGTCGTCCACCGTCACGTTGCTCCACCCACGCTCGACGCACAGGCCGATCGTGGCCTGGCTCAGCGCGAGCCGGGTCTCCCGCTTCTTGCGCTCCCGCAGCCCGATAGCGACATTCTCGTCAGCCGTCATGCCCACCACCGTAGCGGATCTTGCCAAAATTGCAAAAATGCCGTTTTGGCAAGATCTTCCAGCGGCAATGAAAGTTTCACGGATTTTGGGGTGTTTGCCCAGCTCACCCGCGTCTCTGCTTGACCGGTCGGCGCTCTGCGGGGAGGTTCGTGTCGAACCTTTCTGCCTTGGGAGTCCGATGAGTCGCCGGTTACTCGCCATCCTGCTTCCCGGTCTGCTGCTCGCGCTGTGCGCCCTGGTGCCCTTGACGGAACAGTCCGCCGGCGCGGTCAGCGACCCGCCCGGCCCCGTGACGGGCAACGCCACCTACTTCGACGGGCTCGGCACGCCGTACGGTGGCTGCGGAGTGCCCCAGGCGAACATCGACTCGCAGGACTTCGTCGCGCTCAACGTCTACAACACGCCCGGCGACTACACCTTCTACCCCCGGCCGTTGACGGGAGCCAACCTCAGCAAGGCCGGGCTGTGGAACAACGGCCTCAACTGCGGCCGCTACATTCAGGTGGAGGTCGCCGATTTCTGTACGGGCACCAATGACGGCGCGCAGAATCAGCCGTTCTGCCGCAACGGCTCCTGGGTCGCCGATGCCTACAACGGCGCGAAGCTGACCATGCTGGTCGCCGACAGTTGCGGCGACTCCAACGCCTGGTGCCGCGACGATCCGTACCATCTGGACCTGGCCAAGGACTCACTCAACCGGTTCGTGAAGAACGGCGCCGCGGTCGGGGACATGTATCCCGGTCATTGGAACAACCGACACCTGACCTGGTCGTTCGTCCCCGCGCCCGGCTACAGCGGCGACATCAACATCGGGTTCCTGCAGTCCGCCCAGGTCTGGTGGCCCGCCATCTCCGTCTCGCACCTGGCCAACGGCATTCACGGCGTCGAGTACTTCGCCAACGGCGCGTGGCAGACCGCCCAGATGAACAGCGACATGGGCCAGTCCTACGTCATCGGCGGGACCACGTCGGGCGGCAGCCAGTACCAGATCCGGGTGCGAGACGTCACCGACACGCTGATCAACGGCGGACGCGTGTACAGCTTCACGCTTCCGTCCACCTGCAACCCGCAATGCGGCACGCCCTACACCAAGGTCGGCTACACCACCTCGACCGGCCCGACCGCCACGCCCACACCGACTCCCACGCCGACCCCCACGGGCGGCACCGGTGTCTCCTGCGGCGTGAACTACCAGGTCGCCAACGCCTGGCAGGGTGGCTTCACGACCAACGTCACCGTGCGGAACACGGGGACCGCGACCTGGAACAACTGGACGATCATGTGGACCATGCCGTCCGGCGTGACCTTGACCAGCGCCTGGAGCTCCACGATCACGCCGTCGGGCACCACCTGGACGATCAAGGCGCCGAGCTGGGCCACGAGCCTGGCGCCTGGCGCGTCGGCCACCTTCGGCTTCCAGGCCAACGGCCCGTCCACGCCCGGCCCGGCCAATATCACCTGCTCATAAAGGGCTCAGCTCGTGGTCATGAGGGTCAGGCTTTCGTCCTTCACGGATGGCGCGATGTCGCGGGTGACGCGGTAAGGGGCGAGGTCGGGCCCGTCGCCGTTGGTGATCTCCTGAGCCACGAGGCGGCCGAGTTCGGGGGCGAGGTTGACGCCGCTGTGGGTGACCAGGTGATAGAGGCCGGGGGCGTCGGGGTGCGTGCCCGCCAGCGGCAGGCCGTCCGCCGGCACCGGCCGGACGCCGAGACGGACGCCGGCCAGCCGGGCGGTGCGCAGCGCGGGCAGGATCCGCTGGCCGCCGGCGTGCAGCCGCTCCGCCAGGGCGTCGTCGTCCTGGCCGGAGAGCAGCGCGTCGACGGGCCAGGAGATGGAGCAGATCCGGTCTCCGGGGGCGGGGCGCAGGTCCACCTGGGGCGTGGCCAGGATCGCGTCGAGCCGGAGTCCGGGGATGGGGGTGCTCTCCCCCACCAGCCCGGGGATCCGGGTCATGGGGAGGTCGGTGCCGGCGAGCGCCGCGATGCGGTCGGCGTCCGGGCCGGTGCAGTTGACCACCCAGTCGGCTTCCCAGCGTCGGGTACCGGTCTCGACGCCGGTGACGGTGTCGCCGCTGCGGATCAGCGCGTCCGCCCGCAGGCCGTACCTGATGTCGGCGCCGAGCGTGGCGGCGCGATCGAGCAGGCGCTGGACGAAGAGCGGGGCGTCGTACCAGGCGCTCTGGTCGTGGACGACGAGTTCGCTCGCCGTACAGGCCGCGGGGTCGACGGCGGGGGCGAGTTCGCGCAGCTCGGACGGTTCGGCGATGCGGCAGGCGTGTCCCCAGGATTTGAGGCGGACGGCCCGTTCCCTGAGCCCTCGCTGGCTCTCCTCGCTGTCACCCCACTGGATGGCCGGCATGGGGTGCCACCACGACGGGCCCTCCAGCTCCTCGGCCAGCGTGGCGTGCAGGGCGGCGCTGGCGCGGTTCAGCTCGAAGTAGGTGCGCGGGGTCTTCAGATGGGTGACGTCCATGGAGAAGGTCGCGCTGGAGGTCCCCCCGGCGGGGCCGCCGGCTTCGATGACGACGACCTCAGCGCCTGCGACGGCCAGGTGGTAGGCGACGGAGGCACCGAGCACTCCGGCGCCGAGAACGATGACGCGGGACACGTGGATATCTTTCCTTCGGGGTCAGAGAACCTTGCTGAGGAATGCCCGGGTGCGCTCGTGCCGGGGTTCGCCGAGCACGGCGCCGGGTGGCCCGGATTCCACGACGACCCCGTTGTCCATGAAGACGATGGAGTCGCACACCTCGCGGGCGAATCCCATCTCATGGGTGACGATGATCATCGTCATGCCGTCCGCACGCACCAGGTCACGCATGACGTCCAGGACCTCGCCCACGAGCTCGGGGTCGAGGGCCGACGTCGGCTCGTCGAACAGCATGAGACCGGGCCGCATCGCCAGGGCCCGGGCGATGGCGACGCGCTGCTGCTGGCCGCCGGAGAGCTGGTCGGGGCGGCTGTGCGCCTTGTCGGCCAGTCCCACCCTGGCCAGCAGGGCGTGGGCGCGCTCGCGTACCTCCGCCTTCGGCTCCCGCTTGGCCATGATCGGCGCCATCATGATGTTCTCGAGCGCGGTCATGTGCGGGAAGAGGTTGAAGCGCTGGAAGACCATCCCGATGTCCACCCGCTGGGCGGCGATCGCCTTGTCCGGCAGTTCGTAGACCTTTCCACCGCGCTCCTCGTAGCCGATCAGCCGGTCGCGGAAGTAGAGGCGGCCGGCGTCGATGCGTTCGAGGTGGTTGATGCAGCGCAGGAAGGTGGACTTGCCGGACCCCGAGGGGCCGATCAGGGCCAGCACCTCTCCCTCCGCGACCTCCAGGTCGATGCCTTTGAGCACGTCGAGCGTGCCGAAACGCTTGTGCACGCCTTCCGCGCGGATGAGGGTCTTCATCGGCTGAACCTGCGTTCGATGTAGTGCTGCCCGGCGTTCAGGACGGTCGTGGCCACGAGGTACCAGAAGCAGGCCACCGTGAGCAGGGGGACCTGCTGGAAGTTCCTGGAGTAGATGCCCTGGATCGAGGTCAGGAGCTCTGGTACGGCGATGGCGAAGACGAGGGAGGTGGTCTTGAGCATGGAGACCACCTGGTTGCCCGTCGGCGGGATGATGACCCGCATGGCCTGCGGAAGAATGATCTTCCGCAGGGTCTGGAACCGGGTGAGTCCCAGGGCGTGGGCCGCCTCCGTCTGGCCGGGGTCGACGGAGGCGATGCCGGCCCGCACAATCTCGCCCATGTAGGCCGCCTCGTGCAGGCCGAGGCCCAGCACCGCCGCGGTGAGCTGGGTGATGATCATGTTGGTGTCGAACTGCACGAACGTCGGCCCCCAGGGCACACCGAGTCCGATCGTCGGCACCACCGCGGACAGGAAGTACCAGAACAACAGCTGCACCAGCAGCGGCACCCCGCGGAAGATCCAGATGTAGAACCCGCTCAGCGCCGCCAGCAGGGGGTTGGGCGACATGCGCAGCACGGCGAGGACGACTCCGCCCGCGACGCCGACGACCATGGCGAGCACCGTGAGCAGCAGCGTGGTGGCCAGCCCGCTCAGGACCGCGGGAGAGAAGAGGTACTCGCCGACCACCTCCCACTGCATGCGCGGGTTGGCCACCCACCCCTGCAGCAGGAAGATCGCCACGAAGCCGAGGACGGCCGCGCCCACCCAACGCCCCGGATGACGGAGCGGGACGGCCTGGATCTGCGCCTTCGCGGCCGGTTGTGCGGTCTGCCGGGCCGTGGTCACGACCCGCCGCCGTTGATCGCGGCCTTGTCCAGGGCGCCCGAGTCCATCTTCCACTTGGCCAGGATCTTGGCGTAGGAGCCGTTGTCCATCAGCTTCTGCAGCGCCTGCTGCACGGCCTTGGCCAGGTTCTGGTCTTCCTTGTTGACGAGGATCCCGTACGGGAGGAAGCGGTAAGGCTCGCCCACCTGCTTCATCCGGCCACTGGACTGGTTGGCCTGGTAGCTGATGGTGGGCGTGCCGCCGATGAAGGCGTTGGCCCGGCCGGTGGAGACGGCCTGCAGACAACCGACCGTGTCGGGGAACACCAGCACCTTGACCGCGGGCTTGCCCGCCGCCGTGCACTTCTTGTTCTGCTGCTCGGCGTCGTCGGCCTGGGCGGTGCCCTGCTCGACGGCCGCCGTCTTTCCGCAGAGATCTTCGAGCGACTTGATCGCCTGAGCGTCCTTGTCCTGGACCAGCAGCGAACTGCTGGTCTTGAAGTAGTCGACGAAGGTGACCTTCTCCTGGCGTTCCGGCTTGTCGAGCATCGCCTGGATGGCCAGGTCATAGCGGCGTGCCTGCACACCGGCGATGAGGCTGTCGAAGCTGGCCTGGCTGAACGTCACCTCGACGCCCAGCACCTGGCCGACGGCCTTCATCAGCTCGGGTTCCACACCGATGACCGACTTGTTGTCGGTGTCGAGGAAGACCAGCGGTGGGTAGTTGTGGCCCGCCGCGACGTTGAGCGTGCCACCTTTCTTGATCTTGTCGGGCAGAAGATCGTGGAGCTCTTGACTCTTCTGCTGCGCCGGGGCGGCCGCCTGGGAGGCGCCACCTCCGGAGCAAGCGGTCAGGGACAGGAGTCCCGCCAGGCCGAATGCGGCGGCTGCTTGGGTGAACCGCATCGAGCAGGACACCCCCTCTCGGGCTTAGTGTGACGTTCCGTAAACACCAATATTGGGGGTCCGTTTAGATACGGCAAGGTGAGCGAGCATGCGCGTTCGTGCACATACTGTTCAGTCTTGCTTATCCTTTTTCTTGGCCTCACCAGCTGGTCGGCCCAGTTAGTCGATCCATCCGCTGCAACCTATGGTGATGCAAGTCGCCGGACTGTTAAGTTGGACCGATGCTCACCCCGGTCCAGTTGCAGGCCATCCGTGAAGTGGTCGCCACCGGTTCGCTCAGGACCGCCGCCAAGCGCCTCGGATTCACCCCGTCGGCGATCTCGCAGCAGGTCTCCTCGCTGGAGCGGACCCTGGGCGTCCAGCTGTTCGAACGCCTGCCGCGCAGCATCCGGCCCACCGCGGCGGGGGCCGAGCTGGCCCGCAAGGCCGCCAGGCTGCTGGCCGATCTCGAGGCGGCGGAGGAGGAGATGCGTTCCTTCGCCGGCGCCCACCGGGGCAGACTGCGGCTCGGCAGCTTCTGGTCCGCCGGATTCCGGCTGGTGCCCGCCGTACTCGCCGAGTTTCTCCGCGACCGCCCCAACGTGGACATCCGCTACGAGGAAGGCGATCCGCACGGGACCATTCCGGCGGTGAACGAGGGGCGGCTCGACCTGGCCGTGGTCTTCGAGTACGGCATGGTGCCGCACAACTGGCCGAAGGACCTGACCATGACGTTGATCATGGAGGAGCCGCTCTACGTGCTCGTGCCGACCGGCCATCGGCTGGCCGCCCGCAAGCGCATCCAGTTCGGCGAGCTGTCCGCCGAACGATGGATCTCCTACACCGAGGGGATGGACGCCTCGCTCAACCTGTCACACATCTGCGCGGCCAGCGGCTTCGACCCCGACGTGCTGTTCCGTACCAACGACTACAACCTGCCCTTCGAGCTCGTCCGCAAAGGGCTGGGGGTGGCGATCGTGCCGGAGCTGGCGATGATCGAGTCGCACGACGTGTGCGTGTTCCGGCTCGGCGACGCCGCCCACATTCGCCGGGTCTACACCGTGTGCCGCGCCACCGACCCGAACCCCCTGCTCGCCCACACGACGAACATGCTCATCAGCGCCGCCGAACTCCTGCACCGGCGCACGGACCTCCCCGTCGCCGTGTAAGCCCTTTCAACAGATCACTCCGGCTCGGCGTGCAGCCGGCGGAAGTCGTCCAGGCTCCGGCGGTAGAAGGCGAGGTCGCTCTCCAGCTTCCGCCTGGTCAGCCGGTCGGGCTCGGCCTCGGCCACCGACCTGCCCGACTCGGTCCAGCAGGCGTCGGGGGGCAGCTCGGCCGCGCCCGGAGGGAAGAACTTCAGCGCCTCTTCCAGGGCACTCTCGGCGAAGCGCCAGTCGGTTTCGACGTTCTCGTAGCTGTGGTCGCCGGACGGATCGGCGGCGTGGAAGAGCGCGCCCTCCAGTGCCCTGCTCGTGTACGTCGCGGCGATGAGGATCCACTGACCGGGGTCGATCAGCTCGGAGAGCCCGGAACCGAAGATCGCGTCCTGCTCCCGCGCGCCGATCTCGGCCTCGTAAGGGACGAGGACCTCCAGAGCGCCGAGGCTCACCACGATCCCGTCCGGTTGCCGCGCGAGCGTCGCCTGCCGCGACGCCCCAGGATCGCCGTCGTGGGCCACCAGGTCGAGGTAGACGTACGCCTCCACCAGCGAACGGCCCAGGCCGCGATCAGGCATGCCCGGCCGCCAGGTCCTGGTAGGTGTCCTTGACGACCAGCAGCCGGTCGAGCTCGAACCTGCCGGGCTCCTCCTCCCGCATTTGCTGCCCGCGCTCCGACCAGAACCCGTCGTCGGGCACGGCGTCCGCGCCGGGCGGCGCGAACTTGATGACCTCCTCCACGGCCGCGGTCGCGACCCGCAGCGCCCGCCGGGCCTCGGCCTGGTCGTCCACGGGTACGTTGCCCGCGCTCAGGTCGGCCACCCACAGCCACTCACCCGCGTCGAGCAGCTCCGACGGCTCCGGCCCGCCGAACGTCGGGTAGCCCGTGGGCATCACCGGCCGCTCGGGCAGCCCGAACAGGTATTCTCGCGCGGTCCCGCACTCCTCGCAGGTGCCCGCGTAGCGGTTGACCAGCTCGCCCTCGACGCTGGTCAGCCCACTGTGCCAGGTCGTCTCCACCGACCCGCACGCGCACGGGTGCAGGTCGAGGTAGAGATGCGCCTCGTCCCGCGTGCGCGCCACCGCGAATGCCATATCCGTCCTTTCCTCGACAGTCCATCATGCCGGAACGCGGCCCTCACACCGCGGCCACGCGCTCCCCGGACGGCACCCGCTCAGACTCGGGCTCGGGATCGGGACGTTGGCCGCACCGACACGGCCCGCCCGCGGGGCACTGGCACTCCCCCTCTTCCGGTGGCCACCAGCCGGTCGCGTTGGCGAGCGCGCGCAGGCGGTCCAGGTGCGCGGGCCAGTCCCGGGGGCGCCTGCCGCTGGCCATCGTGGCGAGCTCGTCGGCCACCGGCCGCGGGATGAGCCGCCACACCTCCGGGCGGGCGCCGGCGAGCAGGTCGAACAGCACGCCGAGCCGCCCGAACCGCTGGGCCGTGGTGGCCGCCCGCGCCTGTCGCACGGCCTCGTGCACCTCGGCCAGGGCCGCATGGTCGCCGGGGTGTCCGCCCAGCGCGCGGGCGACGGCCGCGGCGGCGGTCGCGGCGGCGGCCCGCTCGTTCGCGCCGATCGTGCGGCGGCCGTCCACCTGGTACGTCAGCATCCCGGGCTCGGGCGGCCCGGACTGATCCGGCCGGACCTCGACGGGGATGGGCGGACGGCCGGGCAGCACGATGTCCATCAGGCCGGGGCCGTACACCTGGGCCCGTGCCCCCATGAGCGCGGCGGCGCGCGCGATCGCCCTGGTCGCGGCGGTCTCGGGCAGCGCCGCCCCGCCGCGGACGGCCGCGACGTCCGCGGGAGAGAGCTCGCCCGCCCGGGCGAGCTCCAGCAGCCTGGGCGTGGCCCCGTCCTGGCCGGGCGCCAGACCCGCCCGGCTGATCTCGGCACGCAGCGCGGACCTCTCGGCCGCGGCGCCGCGCGGGCCGGCCTCGGTGATCGCGTGGACCAGGCCGCGGAGCCGGGCGAGCGTCCCGGCGTCGGGCACGCCGAGCGCCCGGTGGGACACCACCGGGCCCGGCCCGAGCAGCTGCTCGTCCGGCCGTCCCGCGAGCCGCGCCGCGTGCGCCGCCACCTGCTCGGCCACCGCGGCCGTCACCCGGGCTCCGCCCTCGGCGGGCACCCGGAGGGTCAGCCGGTCCGAGGTACGCGCCTCGACGGTCACCTCGGTGGCGTTCCGCGCGGCCTCGGCCAGCTCCAGGGTGAACCGGCCGCCACCCGCGGTCACGGTGAACTCCTTCACCTGGCCCGGCGCCGGACTCACGTCGGCCACACCGGCGATCTGGGCCACCTTGGACAGCCCGGCCGCCGAGGTGTCGAGGCCCGTGGCGCTCCCGCCGCTGAGCAGCCGCGCGATCCTGCTCTGCGGCTCGGCGGCGGCCGGTGCGCGTGGACCCGTCCCCCAGGGTGGCGCGGGTGGGGTGTGGCCGCGCCGCTCGACGTCGGCGGCGATGACGTCGATCGCGTCCGCCAGGCGCGACCGGGTGGCGGGGTCGGTGGCGGCGCGCCACTTGTCCGACAGGTGGGCGTGCTCGTTCAGGCGCGGGAGCAGGCAGTGATCGGAGCCCTCGGCCTGCGCCTCGGAGAGCGACGGCCGCACGACGCCCTGCGGCGCGCCCCAGGCGGCGGCGGTCGCCTCCTGGGCGACGTGCGTGAGCTCGTGCACCAGGGTGGCCGACACGACGTCCGGGTGCACGCGCGGCCCGATCCGCATCAGGTGCGGGTCCTCCGCCGTGCCGGCGCGCAGCTCCGTGGCGGCGTTCAGCCCCTCGCCCGGGTTCCCGACGATCACGCGGACGTGCTGGTCGGGCGAGGCGGGGAGCTGGACGGCCATCGTGTCATCGGCGGTCCAGCTGATGCGCTCGGCGACCCCGGTCGCGGAGCGGGCCTGGGCGCGTACCTCTGCCGTGGTCAGGTCGGGAACCTCGGCGGGCCGGGCCGAGCTGGAGTAGATGGTGTTCTCGATCTCGGGCGAGGTCACGCTGGGCGGCGCCACGCCCTGGGAGACGCTTCCGCCCGCCGGCGGGTTCGGGAACGGCCGGTCGGCCGGCCACGGGATCTTCTCGGTGTCGACCGCCACGATACCGTGGGCCGTCAGCGCGGCCTTGACCTGGTGGGTGAAGGTGCCGGGCGTCTGGGAGTTCATGAAGACGTCGCGCAGGTCGAGGCCGATGCCGGCGGCGGCGTCCAGCAGCAGCGGGGAGAGCGTGGCGAACGCCTCGGCGAACCCGCCGTCGGCGGGTTCGCCGGCGGGGACGCGCAGCGCGCCGTTGGGGTAGGCGTGGTAACGGTGCACCCCGTCCGCCTCCCTGACCTCCACGAGGGCCACCTCGCCGCGTTCGCGGGCGGCCAGCCGCGCGTCCCGCAGGGCGTCGATCGCGCCCTCGCGGCCGGGCTCCGGCGTGAACCTGAACGTCGGCAGCCCCAGCTCCTCCGTGGGCAGGGGCGCGAGCCGCACGTTCTCCTCCATCCGCGCCAGCAGCTCCTCGATCTCCTCCCCGAAGAGGACCACGTCGATCTCGCCGCTGGCGGCGCCCGGCAGGCGGACGGGCTCGCCGACGGGATGCTCATGGCCTTCCCTCAGCCGGGCCACATTCTGGAATGCCAGGTCGTAGTCGACTCTCAGCCGGACGATGTAGGCGGCGCCCTTCTGGAACATGCTGCGCTCGCGGCGCGCCCCGTGGTGGTCGCTCACGCTCTCGGAGGTCTGCAGGCGGACGCGGGCGCCGAAGCTGAGCCCCGACTCGCCGTCCGAGAGGTTGGCGCCCGCGCCGCCCGGCAGCACGCGGCTGCGGGACAGGGTCGCGTTCTGGGCGTTGGCCGCCCGGTCGACCTCTCCCTTCTCCGCGTCGAACGGCCCGGCGGCGATGGTGAGGTCCGACAGGCGAGCGGTGATGTTCACCTCGGTGCCCTGGTTCCTGAACTTCTGCCTGGCCGCCCGTACGACCACCTCGCCCCCAGGCCCGGTCATCCGCTCGAACGCGGTCAGCATCGCCGACGGGAGCAGCCGCGTGACCAGCTCGGGGCGGATCTCCGCGACCGACGTGGCGCCCACCATCTTGGTGAGCTGCGCGACGATGACCTCGTACAGGGTGGGCCCGCTCGGGTCCTCCCGGATCGCCGCCGGGAAGTGGCCCGGATGCAGCTCGACCGGCCGGGGATCGGGCGTGGTCACCAGCGGTCCGGAGTCCTCGGACGCGGGCCGGATCATGCCGGTCGGGATGCGCCGCACCAAGCTGGCGGCGTAGACGACCGGCGGCGCGGTGCGGACCCTGCCCCGCAGTTTGTCGGCCACTCTGCTCAGCCGGCCCGCCATCTTGCCCTTGCGCATCGGCCTGCGCTCGACCTCGATGACCAGCAGCATGTCCTGCTGGACCCGGTCGAGTTCGCTGAACAGGCCGATCCGCTGCAGCCGGGTGCTCTGCCGGTTGATCGAGCCCGTGTACGAGCGGCCCCGGTCAGTGGACACTCCCCCGCCATGGCCGTCGCCGTTGTCGGAGGCGCCGTAGTCGAGCCCCGCCGAGTAGGAGCCGCTGTACGACTCGGAGTGCGAGCGGTCGCCGTAACGGTAGCGCTGGATGATGATCCCGGCCTGTGTCAGGTGCGCGAGGAACTTCGCCCAGCGGGGATGCTTGGAGTTGGCCGGCACCAGCCGCGCCTTGACCGTGACCTCCTCGGTCCGCGTGCCGTTCTGCACCTCGTAGCTCTTCTCGAAGCCGCTGCGCGACCACATGTCGAGGACGCGGATCCGGACCGCGTCGTCGGAGAAGTCGACGGCCAGCTCCTCGCCCAGGGTCGGGCTGCCGTCCAGCGCCCCGGGGACCGCGGCGGACACGGCGCGGGTCACCGCGTCCAGCATCGGCACGTTGTCGCCGTTCTGGTCGGCGAGGTCGAGTGACTCCACCGTGCTCAGTGACACCGACTCGTCGAACGACGGGGCCAGCACGACGCTCCTGGAGCGTTCGAGCAGGTCCGACGCCTGGCTGAGGACCTTGTCGAGGTCCTTGGCCGTGTCCCCCGAGGGCTGTCCGGGCAGCGGCCGGCCGTTCGGGTCCGTCGCGACCGGGTCGGGCGTGACCCCCATCACCTCCCTGAGCCTGCCGAGCAGGGCCTTCGGGGTGTGCCGCGCCGCGTAGCCGACGTCCGCGCCGGCCGCCCGCGCCTTGGCCACGTCGGCGGTGTAGCGCTGGACCAGGGGTACGGCGATGCTGGTGTCGAGGTTCAGGCTGCGGTTGAGGAAGCGCTCGATGGCGTCGCCCACGAGGGATGCCGGCAGCGAGAGCTCGCCTTCGGCGTACATCAGCAGCGCCTCTTCCTCGGCCAGCGAGAACAGCGCGGTGCCCGGCGCGGTGGCCGTCCGGGTTTCGCCGAGCGGGATCCGGCCCGCGGCCGGCAGCGCGTTCGCCGTGCTCTCCGAGCCGGTGAACGTGAGCTCCGTGGACGCGCGGATGATGTAGTGGCGGCCGTACTTGATGGTGAGTTCCTCGTTGCCCCAGATGTCGAGGATCGAGGTGTTGTCGGAGGTGCCTCCCGACCGGGAGGGCAGCGACAGCGTGCCGCTGTCGCTCGACGTCCCGCCGCCGTCGAGGTCGGAGACGCTCGTCGAGGCGCCGGCGGACACGTTCGACGATCCGCCCCAGGACACGCCGGCGCTGCTGAGCCCGAACAGGATGTCGCCGCTCACGTGGTCGACGATGCCGATCACTTCCGCCTCGCCGAGTTCGCCGGACACCGACAGCGACGATCGGGTGGGTACGCCGTCGACGTTCAGGGCGAGGGCGGCGGTCAGCGCCCGGGTGAACATCTTGAAGTGGGACACGAGGTTGCGCACGTTCAGCATCGCGGCGATGGTCTGGAACGCACCGGAGCCGGGGCGCATGCCCCTGTCCAGCACCTGCCGGGCGGCGGCCTGCGACCCCGGCACGTCCATGTGCAGCAGCCGCAGACTGCGCTGCGCCTTCCTGGAGAGCTTGCCCAGAGGCGCCGGCGGGGTGTCGTCCACGGCCGGGAGGAGGTCACCGGCGATCTTCAGGGTCGCCCTGCCGGTCTCGGTGGCCAGCGTCGTCGTCGTGCCGTTGTGCAGGAGCTCGGCGGTCATGACATGCCCCAGCGAGACGATCGCGACCGGGCCGCTGCTCTCTTCCAGCGTCACCACGTTCACCGTGCCGCCGGCGCTGGAGCCGACCGAGCTGGTGCGGCTGCCGCCCGCGTTGACGCCCACTTCGTGCGTCATGCCGTCGTGGCCCTGGTCGGGCCCGTCGCTCTCGCTGACGGACGCGCCGCCCGCGTACGTCCTGGACTTGCCGATGGCCCGGGCGGAGGTGTCGGAGCCGATGTCGAGGTTGACCACCGTCTCCGTGTCGGTGTGCTTCATGGGGCCCACGTCGCTGAAGTCCTGCTTCAGTGACAGGCGCAGCTGGTAGTTCTCCGGGGCGCCGTTCAGGCCGTGCAGCGTGAGGTCGAGGAGGATGCCGTCCTGGGCGAGGGAGTCGTAGGCCGCGCGGATCCGATGCTCTTTCAGCTGCTCCGTGACCTCCTGGTGGTTGAGGATCTGGGCAGCGCGGGCGAGCCGGTTGTCCGCGTACTCCGTCACGCCGTTGACGGTCTTGGGGATGATGCCGCGGTCGGCGAGCGCGTCCAGCACCTTCTCCTCGAACGCGTCCAGCCCCTCGATGTCCCCGACGACGGCGGGACCCGCGCCGCGCATCTGCCCGGGGCCGTCGCCCAGCCAGACGGGCAGCTCGGCCTTGCGGCCCGGCGGCGGGCCGGGGCGCGGGTCGCCGCGCAGCACCTGGTTGCCGTCGGCGTCGATGACCGGCTGGCCGTTGTCGTCGTACACCAGTGCCGCACTGTCGACGGGCAGTCCGAAGCGGTAGGCGACCGACTCTCGCATGCTGACCACCGCGGTGCTCCGCATCGGGCGCAGCGTGACGGGCGGCTTGCCGTACACCTCCACCGTGTACGTGGTCTCCACCACGAGCTTGTAGCTCTGCTTGGGGCTGGTCTTGCGGTGCACGCTCGGGTGGATCGCCTGCTTGTTCGCGGTGGCGGAGTACGACCGCGACACCCCCCTGGAGCCTCTGGCCTTGGGCCCGATGGAGGGGTGGTAGGGGCCGAGGCCGCCGATTCCCTCCAGCGAGGGATCCTTGAAGCCGGCCGAGGCGTTGCCCTCCGCCGACCTGCCGACCGACGCCCCGCCGGGCACCGCGACGAAGTCGGTGACCACCTCCTCCTCCCACTCCGCGGCGCTCGCGCCGCCCAGCGGCTCGCTCTCCACCCTGATGATCCTGCTGTTGGCGCGTACCCTCGCGTGCGGCTGGCCGCCCCTGGTGAAGACCCGCTCGTGACCCTTGTTGACGGCGTCGCGCAGCTGATGGGGCACCTCGTCCGTGATGAACGTGCGTAACTCGTCATGCGGGACGGCGCCGACCTTGGTGTACTCCCCGCCGAGGGCCGCGGCGACGGTGGCGAGGTGGTCCTCCGTGTCGCTCATGCTGATGAGGACGTGCTTGGGGAGTTTCTCATCGCGCTTGGCCTCGTCGATCGAGACGAGCTTGCGCGCCGGCTGGTCGGCGTAGGACTGCGAGACCCAGATCCGCTGCGCGGCGGCGTCGCCCGGCGCTCCGGAGTCGACCTTGACACTCTTGCCCCAGCCCTCCGACTGCCGGAAGCGCACCTGGACGTTCCAGCTCGCGGCGGCGTCGAACAGCAGCGGCTCGCTCCTGTCGTCGGCGACGTAGCCGCCCTGCGCGAACGCCCCGGACCCGCCCGTCGCCGCCCAGCTGCGCCCGACGGCCGCCCCGACGCTGACCCCCGTCATCTCGACGAGATTCCTGGCCAGCTCGCCCTCGGGCAGCATCGGCGCCAGGACGCCGCTGTTGAAGCCCCGGGATGTCCCGACGCTCCCCGATTCGGTGACGCTGACCGTGCGGCCCGACTGGAAGAACAGGCCCACCATCATCTCGGACCCCTTGATGACGGGGTCCATCACCTCGACCAGGTCGGACAGGGTGAGCTTGACCCGCACCTCCGCCGCCGACCGGCCGCGGCCCACCCGCAGCACGACGCCCTCGGAGGAGACGGCCTTGTGGAAGTCGGCTCTCAGGGCCTGCTCAAGGTCGATCGCCGTGAACCTGGGGCCGGGTCCGTTGGCCTCCAGCATCTCGTTCACGGTGGCGGTGAGCGTGGTCAGATGGGGGAGCCGGCCCGTCGGCAGGGCCGCGGACAGGCTGAGCTCCTGCGGCAGCGCCGCCGCCAGCGCGTCCAGGTAGCTCTGGTGGCGCCGCTGCGCCTCGCCCGCCAGCCGCCGGGCGATGTGGGCCATGCTGACCTCGCCCGCCTGGGCGGGTCTGCCGGCCTGGTTCATGGCCGAAAGGAGCTGCTCGTACGCCTGCCGCGTTCGCGTCGCCTCGGCCAGCGCGACCCGGTACGCCGCGGCCATCCTGAGGTTCCGCTCCTGCGCGGCGCGGAACTCCCGGTTCTCCTGCCGAGCCTTGCGCGCCCGCTCGAAACGGCCGCTGTCGTGCTGGTTCTTCGCCTTGCGGGCCTCGCGCGAGGCCTTGCGGGCCTTCTTCCTCGCCTCCTCGGCGCTGTCCATCTTGTGCTGGATCTGCTTCTGAAGCGCTTTCTCGGCCTTCGCAAGCGCTTCGGCGACGGCCTCCACCTGATGGGCGTGGGGGTTGTCGCCGGGTAAGGCCGGGGCCTGCTGCGTCCGGGTGGCCTGCGTGGGCGCCCAGGGCGGCAGCGGCGGCGTGTGGCCACGCTCGCTCAGCTGGCGGGCCACACCGTCGATGTCCACGGCGAGCCGGCGCTGCTCGCCCAGCGTCGGGGCCCGGTGCCACTTCTCGGCCAGGAACGTCAGCTCGTTGAGCTGGGCCGCCGCGCACATGTCCCGGGTGTTCCTGCCGAGGCGCGGCAGGATTCGCTGTCCCTTGCCCTCGCGGGACGACAGCACGTCATGGATCGTGTCGGTGATCTCGTGCAGCCAGACCCTGGAGACCTGTCCCTCGGCGACGCGCGGGCCGAAGTGGACCAGGTGCGGGTCGTCCTCGGTCCCAGCCTTGATCTCGGTCTGGCCCATCAGGTCTGGGCTCAGGCCCCCGATGACGGGGCGGAAGTAGAGGGTGCCGTTCGTCCTCGTGTGGACCGCCAGCACCCGGCCTCCCTGCGACCAGGAGAAACCGGTCACGTTCTCGTTCAGGAAGTGGCGTGATTGGAGCTCGGCGAACGCGTGGTGCACCTCGTCCAGGGTCAGGTCGGGGCCCTGGCGGCCGTCGGGCACGTGCCTGGTGCCGGGGACGGGTCTCGACGTGACCGTGCCCGGCTTGCTCGTGGCCGCCTTGCTCCTGCCCGGCTCGCTCGTGCCCGGCTCGCTCGTGCCTGGCTTGCTCGTCGGCGCTGTGGCGTCCTGGGCGGGGGTTTCGCCCTCCTGGACGACCAGCAGCATCGCGGTCGCCTCCGCCTGCAGGTCCGCGACGTCGGTGACCTGCTCGGCGCGGGTGTCGAGGGCGGCGCGGAGGCGGTTCATCGTGGCGGCGGTGATCGTGCGCACGCTGGAGCCGGAGGTGACGAGGAGGTCGCCGGTCGGGCCGATCACCGCGTCGGGGAAGTCCGTGGCGAGCGCGCCGATCAGGGCCGTACGGGCTCGGTCGGCGGCCGGGGCGATGGCTGGGGCGGTGACCGCGGCAGGGTGCGTGGTCGTGTCCTGCGTCCCGTGGTCCGCCGCGTCTGCTTGTGGGGCGGTATGGGCCGAGGGGGCGGCCGTGGTCTGGTCGCTGGTCGCGACCGGGCTGGGAGTTCCCGTCTGGTCGGGGGTCGCCGCGTTGTCCGGGGTCGCCGCATTGTCGGGCGTCGCCGCATTGGCCGGGGTCGCATTGTCGGGCGTCGCCGCGTTGTCCGGAGTTGCCGCGTTGGCTGGGGTCGCCGTCTGATCGGGAGTTGCCGCGTTGGCCGGGGTGGCCGCGTTGCCGGGCGTCGCCGTGTGGTCCGGGGCTTGGGCCGGCTGGGCTGCCGTCTCGGCTGTGTCCGGCGAAGGGTGTTCCGCTGTCTGGCCCTGTGCGGGCGCCGCCGCGGCAGCGCGCCCGGAGGGGTGGTGTGCCCCGTTGGCGGGCTCCGGAGCGGTGCCGGGCTGCTGGGGCTGGGCTCGATCGCCACGGTCCTGGGCGGCCGAGCCGCGCTTGGGCGCGGACGTGTCCAGGTCCGGGGTGGTGGCCGCGCGTCCGGCCGCGCCGTCCTGGCCCGTGGGGGACGGCGCGGTGCCCGCCGTCCTCGCCGTCGCGGGCGAGTGGGGCGCGGCACCGGCCCTCGGGGCGCCGGACGCCGCAGGTTCGGGTACGCGCGCGGCCGCACCCGGCTGGCCGCCGCCCGGGCCGGGGCCGCCACCCGCCGGGCTCCCGTCCGGCGTACCCCCGGGCGTACCCCCCGACGGGTCGCCGCCCGCGCGGACGGCGTCGGCGCGGGCCGCGGCGTCATAGGCGGAGGCGAGAGCGGTCGTCGGATGGGCCAGTGTCGTGTAGACCGAAGGGCTGAACGGGCTGATGGATCCGGTGCGCCCGGCACCGCCCATGAAGCCGCCCATGAGGGAGTCGGCCGTGAACGGGTTCTCCCACTGACCGTAGACCGCGCCGTTGGCGATGAAGCTGCCGACCGGGGAGGCGATGGTGTTGGTCGCGCCGGTGGTGATCGCCCGGCCCGCGAACCCGGGCACGCGCCCGGTGACACGGGACACGGGCCCGGCCACCTTCATGCCCACGATCGCGCCGCCGCCCGCGCCGATGATCGCGGCCTTGGACTTGTCCCAGTCGATCTCTTTCCGGGTGCCCATCTTGATCTGCTGGTACTGGGCGGCGAAGTCGATGAAGAACTCCTCGCCGATCTCCTCGATGAGCTCGTGGCCCATCGCGGAGCCCAGCAGCCTGGTGATCACACTCCGCCCGGTGGCGCCGCTGAGCGCGGCGACTCGGGCCAACCGCGTCGTGCCCACCTCCCTGGCCCCGGCGACCGCGAGCCTGACGAGGATGCGGCTGATGGCCGCGCGGGCGCCGGCCGCGTACGGGCCGATGATCGCGGTGGAGGTCCCGGCGGTGAAGAAGTTCACGATGATGGCGATGGCGATGGCGACGACCGTGACCCAGAACGCCACGTTCACCGAGAGCTTGGAGTACTGGGTCTCGACGGCGAAGTTGCTCGCCTGCTGCGACAAGGCCCGCGCGTTCCGGGCCACCCCCGACATCCCGCCCTCGTTGCTGTACAGGACCTTGGCCCTGGTGATGAAGTTGGCGGTGGCGGGCGAGTTCCAGCCGGTCGCGATGGTGCGCGCGGCCGTACCCGCGCGCGGCGCGCTGCCGATGGCGCCGGTGGCCAGGTTCTCGTACACCTGGCACAGCGTCGACAGCCCGCTCTCGCTGGCATCCGGCCATTTCTGGCCGGCGGACAGCATCGGGAGCAGCCAGTTGACGACCCAGCTGGGCAGCGCCTCGGTCTCCCAGGCGGGGAGGACGTCCCTGTCGATGCGCATGATCGACTGGCCGCCGGTCGCCTGGCTGCCTGTGCTCACGGCGCCGGAAGCGCCGTTGACGGTCACCTCCCGGGCCTCAGATCTCTCGCGTCAGCCCGGACATGTCCTGGTACGTGGCGTGGTGGGTGCGCAAGGTGTCGTCGATGGTCTTGCGCATCCGGTCACCGACGTCGGTGATCTCCTTGGTGAGATGGGCGCATTGGATGAGCATCTGGTTCGGGCCGTCGCCGCGGAAGTGGGCGGCCTTGAACGCGGCGCCCTCGGCCCCGCCGCCCCAGGGCGCCGCGGCGAGCGCCTCGGTGACCGCGGCCCTCAGCCGCGGCGCTTCCTGTTCCCATTCCTCGGCCATCGTGGACCACTGCGAGATGCCCCGGTTCACGACCGGCTTGGCGATCTCCACACCATCCCAGGGCTTCAGCTCGTGCCTCCCATCCGCTCGGCGAAGCGCGCCATGACGGCTTCGAGGTCACCTTCGAGATGAGCCTTGAACTCCTCGGGCGGAATCACCGGCTCGAAGATCTCAGTGACGCGCTCCTGGGCCCTGACCGCCGCCCGATGGGCGGTCTCCGCGATCGTGTCGGCCAGGTATCGCGCGTCGGGTCTCCGGTAGATGCGCGGGTCGAGGTCCAGCCGGATGAGCTCGCCGCGGGCGCCCACCGTCACCGACACCTGGCCATCGCGTGAGGTCTCGGTGACCTGAACCGCTTTAGCCTGGGTGTGCAGCTCCGCACTCGCGTCCTGAATTCGTTTGAACACGTCGCGTAACTCGTCGGCGTAAGCCCTCGTTCCCGCTAAGTCGGGTTGGTCGAGCGATTCCACGGACCCCCCTCAAAGCCAAACCGTTCGGGCTCGTCTCTTACGACACTCTCGCATTTCCTCCTAGTTTCTGTCACATGAACAACAAGAGAACAAGGGTGCGCGTGATTTAAGTTCGATCTCCGGCATCCAGCGGTACGGCCTCCTCGTGGATGCCGGTCACCTCCGCGCGCGGCACCCACAGGCGGTAAACGCCCCGCTCAATCCGCTCCAGCCCCAGCTCCAGCGCGGTGAGCGCGGACCCGCCCAGGTATTCGAGCAGCAGCAGCCCGTCCTTCTCGTCGTGCACGTGGAAACGCTCTCCGCGCCATTGGCACACCGTCGCCACGAAATCCAGAGCGGCACACTCCGTAACGGGGACAGTACGCACGTGACAACCCGGCTCGACCTCCTCGAAACCATCCGCGGGTTCGGAACTACGCAGTCGTACCCAAAGTTCCAGAGCGTGCGGCTCCGGGCTGGCCACATAATCCGCGCCCTGCCAGCGGGCCCGGTAGAAATGCCGGCTCACGCCGCCTGCCTCCCCACCAGCAGCCAGCGCCGCAGGTCGCCGTGGTACATCGCGCGCCGGTGCTCGGTTCCCTCGAAGGTGAGCTCCCAGATCTCCGCACCGTGCGGCAGGCCCACGCCGTACACCTTGTACTCGCGGATGACGTGATCGACGTTGGGCACCAGGCCCAGCCCCACGAACGGCGGCTCCTCGACCACCCAACCGGCCACCGCGGCCTTGCCCTCCTCGTCGGTCCCGCCGTAGGGAGTGCGGTACAGGCTGAGGCCGGCGGGGCGCCAGCGCAGGATGTTCAGGCAACCGTCGGTGGTCACCATGTCGGGCTGGCCCAGCGCCTCGGCGAGCACGGCGGGCGTGGCGATGTGAGAGACGTCCAGCGCGTGGTGGCAGTAGCCGGACACCCGCGGCTCGCCGCCGATCAGCAGGCCGTGAACGTCGGCCGGAGAGAGCAGCTTCTGGACCACCGGCACCCCCGACCCGGGATCGAGCAGCAGGTCCTGGGCCAGCGTCGGCACCGCGAGCCTGGCCACCGTGCCTGACTCCAGCATGAAGACGGTCGCCAGCCCCGGGTTGACCGCCAGACCCCACCGCGGGTCCGGCCAGCCCGCCGCCAGCTCGGCCGGCGAAGCGACACGGTAGTGCGTGGCGACGCCGCCGGTGGCCAACCGCATCGCCTCCTCAGAGGTGTAGGCCAGCAACCAGGTCCGATCGGAGTCCACGGCCGTCGCCCAGGCGGGGGCCTCGGTCCCGGCCGCCGCGGCGGCGGTGATCGGCAGCGCCAGGTCGGCGTCGCGGAGCATGCTCAAGCACAGAGCGTCCTGCCCGTTCTCCCGCGCCGCCAGCAACCGCTCCTCGAACGGCGTGGCCGGATGGTGATCACTCATCATCCGCCCAGTGTGCCGACTTCTGCCGCCTGAATCTGTCCAGAAAACGCGATCTTCCCGTATCCGACAGCCGACCCGTCTGGTCGCATAACCCTGCGACCTGTGGTTTTGCACTCGGGCGGAAACGTCTGGACGGTACTGGCGTGCTGCGGCAGGCTGACCGGGCACCGCGGTCAGGCACCGCTTCGACGCTGTTGCGCGGGGGGAGATCGTCGTGGTGCCGGGGAGAGGCGCTACAGCGGAAGGCGGTGCGGGTCCACATGCGATTACAGGTCCTGGGACCGATGCGGTTCTGGACCGGTTCCGGCTGGGCCCCGGTCCCCGGCCCGCGCCCCCGGACCCTGCTGGCCCTGCTGACGATCGAGATGGGGCGACCGGTCACCACAGCGCACATGATCAGCGAACTGTGGCCCGCCAAACCGCCGACGACGGCGGCGACCCTGATCCGGGGCTACATCCTGCAACTGCGCCGCGCGCTCGGCGACCTCGGGGGCGAGATCATCCTCACCCGGGCGTCCGGCTACGAGCTGCGCGGCGCCGCCGACGCGACCGACGTCGCCCGGTTCGCGACCGATGTCGCCCGCTTCGACGCTCTGACCGCGCAGGGGCGCGCCGCACTGCTCAAGGGTGCCGCGGAGGAGGCTCACCGGCTCCTCTCCCAGGCACTCGATCTGTGGCACGGCGAGCCGTACTCCGACGCCCTGCTCACCACGGCGGTGACCGCCGAGGCGAGCAGGTTGACCGAACGCCGACTGACCGCCAGCGAATCCCGCATCGAGGCCGGCCTGCTGCAGGGCCGCGGCCCCGAGCTCATCCATGAGCTCGAAGGCCTGGCGAGGGAGCATCCCCTGCGGGAAGGCCTGTGGGCGCAGCTCATGCGGGCGCTGTACGCGGCTGACCGGCGCGCCGACGCCCTGGACGCCTACCGGCTGGCCCGGCTGACGCTTGTGGAGGAGCTCGGCCTCGAACCCGGCCCAGACCTGCGAGAACTACACCAGGCCATCCTGGAGGGCCGGTCCTTGCCGGGTGCATGTACACCCGCCCGTCCTGCCCTGACCGAGGACACTCTCGCCACTTCGACATCACCTCCCCTGGAACTGCCTCGAGACGTCCCGGCCTTCACTGGCCGACAGGAGGACTTGGCGTTCTTACAAGGGCTCATGACCAGCCCCGGCGGGCCGGGAGCAGCCGTGATCACCGGTGGCGGGGGCGTGGGCAAATCAGCGCTGGCCATCCACCTGGCCCACCGCTTGTACGACCATTTCTCCAGCGGATACCTGTACGTCGACCTGCAAGGATCGCGCGAAGATCTGAAGCCCCTCCAACCCGTCGAAGCCCTGGGACGCATGCTGCGGGCACTCGGCGTCGCCCCGCAGGATGTGCCATCGGAAACCGCCGAGGCGGCGGCCCGTTTCCGTTCCCTCACGACGGGCCGCGGCCTGCTGGTGCTCCTGGACAACGCGGTGGACACGGCACAGGTCGAGCCGTTGCTGCCGGGCGAGCGGTGCGGTGTCCTGGTGACGAGCAGGCGTTCCCTGACGACCCTGGGCTGCGCCGTCCATCACGTGAAGCCCTTGTCCGAGCAGGAGTCACTGGCCTTGATCGGCAGCCTGGCAGGCAAGGAACGTGTCGCCGCAGAACCGGACGCGGCCCTGCGGATCATCCGCTACTGCGAAGGGCTCCCGCTCGCCCTACGCATCGCGGCCGCCCGCCTGATGTCCCGCCCACGCTGGCCCCTGAGTTGGCTGGCAGCCAAGCTGGAGAACGAACAGCATCGCCTGGATGAGCTTCAAGTGGAGAATCTGTCCCTTCGCTCCGTCTTTGCTGTCAGCTTGCGTGACCTGGAGGGTGACCCCAGCGGGCAGGATCTGACCCGCCTGCTCTGCCTCCTGGCCCTCTCATGCCATCTCCAGGTGACGATCCCCCTCGCCGCCGCAGTCGCCGGCACAACGCTCGACCAGACCGAGAAACTGCTCGACAAACTCCTCGACGCCCGCCTCCTGGAATCCCCCGGACCGGGTCGGTACCAGATACCTGATCTCCTGCGCCTGTTCGCCGAGAAGCAGGCCATCGCCACATCTCCTGTCAGAGCCGAATCTGCCCCTCGAGCACGCGATCCGTTGGTAGCGGCGGTAGAGCAGGCAGGCGTACCACTACAGCTGATCCCGAATTGCTAGCCAGGCATCAATCCCGCGACGTACCCGGCTGGTCACACAGGCAAATTCGGATTACGAATCAGCCCGTTGAGCTGGTCGCGCAACTCCGGATCCAGAACCTCCGACTTCGCCATCCCGACGAGGATGTCCCGGACGAATTCGCGGTCGAAATTTGACCGCTGCGCCATCTCGATGGCCCAGGGAACGGCTAGCTGCATCCAATACGAGCGACCAGAACTCCACGCCGACCCAACCGTCATCTCGACCAGCTTCTCGGGAGTTGACACGCCGCCCTCATTGAGAGATTCCCATGCACGGGAAAACTCGCCAAGGCAGGCCGAGAGATCACGCTCCAAAAAAGGCCACATGGCAACGAACCCAGAGCCCTCGAGGGTCGCCCGGCCCTCCTGCTCAACGCCTACACCAATCCGGCCGTCAGGCATGATTCCAATCCATGCCCCGTCGCCGCGATAAACGACCGGAGTCCATTCGGCCATCTCAACCCCACGACCAGTAGCCATATTGGAACCGCTGGCGCGTAGCAGCACTTACGCACTAGTCTCCCAGAAACCACAGATAGAGATGTGAACCATTCTCCACCTGCATACAGAGCCTTTCGATCTCTACTACTGAATCCTGCCCAATAATCTCCAGGACAGATTGATCAGAAATTTCCCGCCGAAGTCTCTCGACCTGTCGAGAATTGAACATTGTATCCGCGTAGGGCAGCAGGCTACCCAAGAACGGAAACTTGTCTTCATCTATGCGCCGGACGGTTTCCATCCAATCCAGTCCGCAAGATCCGCGCAGCACGATTTCTCCGCTCTCCGTGCGCACCTGAACGTTAATCATCGGCCACCACCTCGTCAGTTCGGGTGAACGCCCGTGACTGCACCGTCCCGCACCCATACCGCAACCGAGAACAGATCATTCCCGTCCGCGTCAGAGCCGATCGGGTAGCGGCTTCTAATGTCGAGGACGTGTCGGTGGGCGGAACCGGTGCCGAGATTCGTATTATCCATCGGCTTCCTCATCGCCAGCTTGGCCCAGTTGCGGATATGGTCCGGCGTAACCCAGTCCTCGAATTTTGATTTCTCCTCCCATCTCCAGGAATCCGCGTGATTCGGATCATGCCTCGGGAGGATGTGTTCATCCATCACCTTGTCCGAGACGGTCCCAGGCCCGCAGTTGTGAACGAAGACGGGAGTTGTGCCTGCCAGCACATAGTACGTGTGGATGTCGTCGACCGTCAGATTGTGGACGCGTTGGGTGGCGGTCCACTTCTGAACTGCGGTGATCTGAACATGGGTGCCGGCGCTGGTGCGGAGCCACATGCCCGGCTGCAACTGGTCCGCGTCCCGCCACTCTCGCTGGTTGTCCAGCCAGAACGGATGGCCTTCGGTCGCGGTGACGTTGCCGGTGCGATCGCCTCGGTCGCCGTCGATGTCCACAGTGATCTTGACGAGGTGCTTGACGCCCTCACCGACGATCAGAGCGGTGACCTGTTTCGCTTCGGTTCTGCCGGTGCCCGGATCCGTGGCGAGGACCCGGTCGCCTACATTGACGCGCTCGATGGGCTTGGCGGGTCCATCTGCCATCAACACCTTCGTGCCGAGGACGAAGCTGTTGCCCACACAGTTTCCTCCGCTTGGCCTTGCTCTGGCGGCGGCCCTGCGCACCGCGCTCTGCACTCCCTTGCGAGCCGCCTTCGCCGCGGCTTTCTCGGCGAGTTTCACGGCGGCCACCCGCACCGCCCCGGCGCCGCCGATAAGAACCGGAGCCCATTCGCCGACGAACTTGCCGACCTTGTAGTTCTTGCTGTCCTTGTCGCCCCAGGTCGGGATGTCCTTGTAAAGGGGGCTGTTGGCCTGGGCGTCGTCTGCCGCCGCGACGCATCCGGTCGGGATCCCCGGCGGGCAGGACATTTTCACGATGCCGTAGTAGACATCGGCGAGGAAGTTCTTGGCGGTGCCCAGCGTGCCGTTGACGAGGCCGCTCGCCGCGCCTCCGGTGAAGTTGCGTACATGGCACAAGAAGCGGCATTTCTTGGCGGGAGGCGAACCGCTTGGGCTGCTGTGGCCTCTTCCTGGAGTTGAGTCCGGGCATCCCTTGTTGGCGTAGTAGCAGTCCGGATGGCCGCGGAGCGGTCCGTCGAGGCCGTCGGGGTCGCTCTGGGTGACGGGGGTCTGGTTGGCGTAGGAGTAACCGTCCCAGCTCTGCGGGTAGTCGAGGTTGAACAGCGGGTCGACGGAGATGAAGCGGCCGATGTCCGCGTCGTACTCGCGGGCGCCCAGGTGGGTGAGGGACGTGCTGGAGTCGATGGTGCCGCCGACGAAGCCCCTCTCCCCCGGCCAGGTGCCTATCGCGGTGCCTCGTGGCTGGCCGAAGGGGGTGTAGCGCCGCTTGGTGAGCGCGCCGGTCGTCGCGTGGATCGCCACCTCACCGGTGCCCTGGTGGTCGGGCGACAGGAAGGTGACCCCCGCACTGGTGCGCATGGCGACCGTGTCGCCGTCGTGGCTGTAGTAGCGGGTGGCCTGGGTGGCCGTGGCACCCTTGTTGAGACGGACCTCCAGGCCGGACAGGTACAACGTCGTGCCGGTCGGGTCCCGGCGGATCAGCCGGTCACCGCTGGAGTCGTAGCCGAAGCTGGTCTCCGCGCCGGCCGAGTCGGTGACCTTGGCGAGGTGGCCTTCGACGTCCCAGGTGAGGGCCTGGTCGCTGGAGCCGGTGGTGCGCCGGGTGGTGTTGCCGGTGGCGTCGTAGGCGTAGCTCTCGGTGTGCGCGCCCGCCCCGGTCTGGGTGACGGTGGCGAGCTGGTGACCCTTGTACGAGGCGCCGACTCCGTCGCCCCCCGCATAGGCGTAGGTGCGCGTGGAGGCCACCTGGTTGGACGTGGCGTACTGCGTCTCGGTGGCTCGATTGCCCGAGGCGTCGAAGGCGTACGCGGTCCGGTACGGCGCGGGACCGCCGAGGGTCGCCGAGGCGGGGTCGGCCGCGCAGCCGTCCGTGGCCTGCGTCCAGGCGTCGGTGAGCCTTCTGAGGTAGTCGTAGCGGAAGCACTGGTTGTCGGTGCCGTCGCGGGACACGTCGGTGATCTGGGTGACGTTGCCCGCGTCGTCGTAGCCGTAGGTGGCGCTCCGGTCGACCCCTGGCATGCCGGCGTGGACGGTGGTGCTGGTCTTCAGCCGCTGGGTGCCGAACTCGTAACCGTAGCTCTGGTCGACCTGCTTACCGCCGTTGGACAGCCGCCTGCCCAGCACCTTGCCGGTCTTACTGTAGTCGGTCCCGATCACGTACGTGGACAGGTTGCTGGTCAGCTTGACCGCGCGGCCGAGGTCGTCGTACGTCGTGGCGATCACTTCGGCCGGGAGGCCGCCGACGGCCGGGCTGCTGACCGACCGCGCACTCCCGTCGAGGTTGTAGACCGTGTTGAACTGGTAGCCGGCGGCGGGAGCGAGCGCGGACTCGGCGGCCGGGAGGCCGGACAGGGTCACCGTCGTGCGGGTCGGCCGGTTCTGGTTGTCGTAGAAGTTGACCGCCTCGGTGTAGACGGCGCCGTTCTCGTAACGGACGGTGCTCGCCGGCTGACCCTTGCGGACCGTGTCGTACGTCCACTCGGCGAGCTTGACGCCCGGGCTGCCGCTGGTCGTGTCGTAGCGGGCGGTCTGACGGCCGATCACGTCGTAGGTGGTGCTGATCTTCTTGCCGCGCGCGTCCTCGGTCTGGACGAGCTGGTCGAGGTCGTCGTAGGTGAACGTGGAGACGCCCTTGTCGGGATCGGCCTGCCGGACCTTCCTGCCGCGCAGGTCGTACTCGTAGGTCCAGGTGTGACCGCCGAACCCCTTGATCGACGCCAGTTCTCCCCTGGTGGTGTAGGTGGAGAAGGTCGAGTCGTATCCGCCGGGCCTGTGCCGGCGGACCTCGATCTGCCTGCCCTGCGCGTCGACGAGGGTGGTGGTGGGGGTGCCGCCGTTGGGCGGGGTGACGGTCGTCCGATCTCCGCCGTAGGCGTAGGTGGTCCGCCATTTCTCGCCCGCGTCGCTGTTGCCGGCCAGCAGTCGTTCGGTGAGGACGCGGCCGAGCCCGTCGTAGGTGTAGGCGGTCTGGGTCTCGACCTGGCCCGGGGTGTCCACGCCGAACAGCGACACGCCGGGGGCGCCGTCGGCGTAGTACGCGGCGTATGTCCGGTCCACACTGCCCTGGGCGTTGTAGAAGGTGTCGCTGATCAGGCGGCCGCCGTCCGGGCCTGGCTGCTGGGTCTGGCGGGACCGCAGCCAGCCGTCTATCAGCTCGTACGCGATGTCCTGGCCGCCGTCGTTGTTCAGTTCCCTGGTGGAGACCGTGGTGATCTCGCCGGAGACGATCTGGTAACCGAACTGCTTGTCGGGGAGTTGGCCGGTGTCGCGGCCCGGCGCCCACACCCTGCTCACCCGGCCGAGGGCGTCGTAGGCGAAGACCGTCGTCCTGTCGCCCTCGTCGGTGGACCTGAGGGCGCTGCCCCAGGCGGGATCGAGCTCGGTGGTCGTGGTCATCGCCGAGCCGGTGTCCCCGCTCTTGACCGGCGGGCCCGTGACCGCCGTCTTGGTGGTCAGGCCACTGGTCTCGGTGTAGGCGGTGGTCGTGGTGCGCTCCGCGGGGGTGGCCGCGGTGTTGTCGACCACGGTCATGGTCTTGGGCCTGCCGTAGGCGTCGTAGGTGCTCCTGCTGCCGGGCACGTACCGGACGGCGCCGCTGGTGGTGCCGGTGGCCGCGACCTTGTCGGTCGCCGTGACCAGTCCCCTGGTCGGCGCGGCTCCGAGGGCCCCGCCGTCGTAGTAGGTGCGGACGTCGGAGATGAGCTGCTTGGTGAAGTCGACGGTCTTGCCGCATGACGCCGCCACCGTCCGCACCTGCGCGGGCAGGGCGACCAGCCAGTCGGCGGTGTTCCGCGCCGCCATGGTGATGGTCGTGCAGCGGTTGTCGGCGTCGACGGTGACGTCGCCGAAGTCGTCGACCTCGGTGGGCGCGCCGGTCGTGGTGTCGAAGGCGTTGGTGGTGGTCTTGGTCTCCCGCCAGCTCCCGTCGTCGAGCGCGGTCATGTTCCGGGTGGTCTTGGTGCCGGTCAGGTTGGCGGTGACCGTCCCCCAGGACCGGGTACGGGAGGCCGTCTGGAGGTGCCAGGGTGAGGCGACGCTCTTGGACACCGCCTTGCCATCGGCCTTGTCATACGTGACCGTCCTGACCTCGAGCCCTTGCAGGGACTCGTGGTCGGGATAGGTGCCGCCCTCACCGTCGGAGACCTCGGCGTCCTTCTTGCCGCCGGAGGTGTTCAGGCGGTCGCCGTCCATGCCCTGGAAGTACCAGTGGTCGACCTGGCCGGGCGCGTCGCTGTTCGCCGCGCTGATCACCCGGACCTTGTCGTAGCCCCGCCACTGCGACCACGTCTTGTACTTCTCCGATGTGATCCCATCGTCGTCGTCGTAGTGCCAGGCGGGGTGGCCGATGCCGTAGTCGTACTTGGTGACCATGTCGGGCGAGCCGCCGGTCAGGTCGGTCTGGACGGTCTCGGTCACCACGTACTTGTGGAACCAGTCGAGCGTGGGGTTGTCGTCCTCGCCGCTGGTCTTCATCCAGTACGTCGGGAAGCACCTGCGGTGGTTGGTCTGCGGGGTCGGCAGGTCGCCCGTCGTGCAGTCGGCTCCGGAGTAGTTGACGTCCAGCACACCGCCGAACTCGTTGTACACCGTGCCGATCCGGTTCTTCACGAACGGGCCGAGGTCATCGCCGAGCTTGTCCACCCGGTTCGGCTTCTGGGTGTAGACGAACGACACGGGCGGCAGCACGACCGGGTCCTGGCCGGCCAGCCCGGTGTGGACGATGGACGTCAGCAGCAGCTGGCGGTCGACGTCCGCCATCCCCCACGCGTGGCTCAGCTCCCAGGTGTCCACCGGGCGGTAGTCGACGCCGTTCTCCTTGAGGATCTCGGTCTTGATCAGGCTGAGCCGCTTGCGGGACCAGAACGTCGGCGACATCGTGCCGTGCTCCTCCTTGCACTCCTGGCCGGCGTCGCAGTGCAGGTCCCAGGGCACGTCCTCCCAGTACTCGGGATGGTCCTTGATCTTGTCCTCGGCGCAGTCGGCGTCCTCCGAGCGCAGGCATCGCTCGGAGACCTCGAAGCTGACCCGCGCGGGGGCCTTGCCCGGGAACAGGTTGTCGGCACGCAGGCCGTAGTCGACGTGGTCGAGGTAGCCGCCGCGTACGTACGACGTCTCGTCCTCGGCCTTCAGGTCGCGGCCGTAGTGGTTGCGCTCCTGCTTGTAGAAGTAGGTGACGGCGTTGCCGTCCCGGTCGACGACCTTGTCGAGGTTCCACCGCCACGCCTGCTGGCACCAGGAGTCGCTGAACTCGGCCTTGTGGCACAGCTCGCCGTCGTCGTCGCCGAACACGGGCACCGTCCAGGCCGACTGGGTCTGCGGGTTCTCCAGGGCCAGGGTGTTCAGCCCGAAGAAGTACTGGGTGCCGTCGGCGGTGGTGACCTTCCAGTACTCCCCGTCGTTGTCACCGTTGGCGTTGGAGTCGCCGGTCAGCTTCTCGACGCGGGTGCCGTCGTCGTTCTTCATCCGCCACGTGCCGCCTCCGGCGGGGATCAGCTCGCCGCCCTTGCCGTTCAGCGTCATCGTGGCGTTGTCGTAACCCCAGCACAGGTCGCCTGGATAGGTGTTCCAGGTGGAGTTCTTCGGCACGCCGTCGTCCTTGCAGGACTTGAAGCGGCGCTCGATGTAGCCGGGCCACAGATCGAACCCGTCGCCCGCCCAGGACGGCTGGGAGTTGGTGTTGGAGGTTCGGCCGTCGATGGACGAGGAGGAGTACGACAGGCTGAGGCCCGGCGTCAGCCCGCCGGGCACCGGCGGCACCCGCAGGGCGTACGACCAGGTGAAATCCCCCGACTGAGTGCCGACGCCCCACGTGGCCGACGCTGACAGCGGAGTCGCCTTGTAATCGCCCTTGTCACCGGCCGGTTCCGACGCGGCCGCCAGCACCGTCGCCGCGCCGTCCGCCGACGTCGTCACCTCCGCGCTCACGCTCTGGTGCTCGGTGTCGTTGGCCGAGGCGACCGGTGCCGCCGTACGGCAGCCGGCGACGTCCGGGGTGGTGAGCGCGCACGCGGGCAGCCGTACCAGCCGCAGGCGGGAACCATAGGAGGCGCCGTACGCGCGGGCGAACCCGGAGTAGTCCAGCCGTACGGCCATCTTCCCGGGGACCGGCGCGGCACCGGCCTGCTCAACGGAGAACAGCACCCCGTCGACACCGGCGCGCCGCCCTGCCGCACGGTCCAGCATCCGCACTCGCACCTTGCCCGGGACAGCGGGCGAGGTGGCGGCGCCGACCCAGACCGGAAGCGCGCCCGCCTTCGTGGCCGCGGTCGCGGCGGCCGACCCACGCAGGCCGGGCGCGGCGGCAGGCAGGGAGACCTCGGCGACGCCCGCCTTCGGCCACGTCACGGTGGCGGAGGGCGCCGGGTGGGCCACGGCCGCGTCCACCCGGCGCGGCTTGACCTTCACCTCGTGCCCGGCCACCGTCTTGTCGGGATCCGCCGGCTTGCCCAGCAGCCGTCCGGCCTCCGCCGCCACCGGCGGGGCCCCGATCGGCGCCGACGCCAGCAGCCCCGCACACAGGACGAGCGCCGTCACCATCGCCCACAGCCGTAAGGCGGTCAGGCCTTTGCCGCTACGCACAACATCCTCCACGGCTAGAGCTCGTCGATCTCGGTCGGGTTGGCCAGGTAGGCGACCTCTTCCTCGGTGGCCGCGCCGCGCAGCACCCAGACGTCGTCCAGCTGGCCGCGCCAGTTCTGGCCTGCCGGGTAGGCGCCCCCTGCCTTGGCCCGGCCGAGTTGCAGGGAGGTGATGGGGGCGAACACCCGGGTGTTCTCGCGGTAGGACACCGTCGGCGCCTCGGCGGCGTCCTCCCGCACGCCGTTGACGTACAGCGTGATCCGGCTGTTGAAGCCGTCGTAGACGACGGCCAGGTGATCCCAGTCGCCGAAGCCGCCCTGGTGGAAGCTGGAGTGCTCCACCGTCGCGGTGGTGGCGCCCGTCCCGTCCACGCTGGGTATGTCCAGCACGTAGCGGCCCTTGGCGGCGTCGTAGCGCACCGCCACGGCGCTGTTGGTGGCGCCGGCCAGGCCGAGCACGGTCATGGACCTGGTGGGAACGCCCGCCGTCTCCACCCACGCCGACACCGTGAAGCTCTCGGCGCTGTCCGCCACCGCTCCGTCGGCCGTGGCGTAGTCCCCGTCGCCGCCGGGAAGGTCGAGCGCCCCGGCCACCTGGCCGTCCGGCGGAGTCACGACACCGGTGGTGATCTTCGCGGCGCCGGCCAGCGTGACCAGGTGCTTGACGGCAACCGGCGCGGAGTCGGGGCTGGTCGCCGGGCTACCCGAAGCGGTGTTGAGCCGCCAGCGGCCGATGATGTCGGACTTGACGGT
Source organism: Nonomuraea guangzhouensis (assembly GCF_019396345.1). GTDB lineage: Bacteria > Actinomycetota > Actinomycetes > Streptosporangiales > Streptosporangiaceae > Nonomuraea > Nonomuraea guangzhouensis. The sequence continues at coordinate 102,112 of NZ_JAHKRM010000018.1, forward strand.
GAACAGGTCCTGCGCCTCCTCGACCGAGACCACCCGGTCGTAGATCCGCACGTCGTCGATCGCGCCCGTGACATAGTCGACCGCCGCGCCGTTCCACTTGGACCGGCCGATCTGCAGCCCGCCTCCGGCCTGCCACACCGGCGGAAGCTCGTTGGACCCGCTCTCGACGCCGTTGACGTAGATCCGGAGTTTCCCGGCCACGACGTCCTGGATTCCGACCAGGTGGGTCCACTGGCCGAGCACGGCGGTGTTGGCCGAGTACGCGGTGAGGGTCGTCGGAGCCGTGACGTCGCCCGCCGTCCGCATGAACGCCCACTTCTTGTTGGCGGCCCGGTACTTGAGGTAGAAGCCGCTCTGGTCGGCGCCGTCCTGGCTGACGATCGTCATGTCCGTGGCGGCGGTCGTCGGCAGCTTCACCCAGGCCGCGATCGCGAAGTTCCCGGTCGTGTTCAGCACCGGGCCCGTGGTGGAGGCGTACGCGCCGGGGCCATTGAGCTGCATGGCCGTCCCTGCCTGCCCAGGAACCCCGAGCGTCGCCCCGCCCCGTACGGTGGCCGAGAAGGGGCCGCCGCCCTCGCCGTAGACTCGCTCGCTGCCCACCGGCTCCTCCAGCCGCCAGTGCGCGGTCAGCTTCCGCCCCTCGGGGGTGGAGCCGGCGGCCAGGCTCGCCGCGTCGTCGTCGGACAGCGCCTCGGCGAACACCTTGACCTCGTCGACGTCGCCCGGCCAGTTGTTCGCGTAGCCGCCGTCGTACCGGCTGCGCCCGATCTGGAAGGCTCCCCTGGCGTCGAGTACGGAGGCGACCGGGGTCTCGGCCGCCTTGGTGCCGTTGACGTACAGCCGGAGCATCTTGGCGGGCGCGTCGTACACGCCGGTCAGCTGGGTCCAGGCGTTCAGCTCCGGCGGCGCGGGCGCGATCGCCCCCGTCCAGGGGGCGCTGGCGCCCTTCACGTCGTTCGCCGGGGTCTTGAACACCCATGAACTCGGGGCGGGATTCACGCCGAGCTGGAAACCGCTCTGGACGGACGCGTCCTGCGCCAGGACGTTGTAGAAGGCGTCGTTCTTGCGCAGCCGGACCCATGCCGAGACGGTGAAGCTCTGAGCGGTGTCGAGGACGGCGAGGTCGGTTGCGGCGTAGCCACCGGCGTAACCGTCGAGGCCGAGGCCGTTGCCGGCTTTGCCCTCCGTGCCCAGGGTGGCACCGGCGCCGGACCGGGCCGCGATCCCCGGGTTCTCACCGGTGAGCGTGGCGGAGCCGGCGGGCTCGTCAAGCTTCCAGCGCGCCTTCTCCGGGGCGCCCTCGCTCACCCAGAACCGGTAGTCGCCGACCGAGAAGTTCCCCGCGGCGTCCCACACGGTGACGTACAGGGTGTTGACACCAGCGTGCGTCGGGACCACCCGGACCGTCTGCGGGTTGGCGGCGCGGCTGACCGCCGCGGCGGGGGCGGGGGTGGTGTTGAGCGCGTAGGCGAACTTCGTCACCTCAGGGTCGAAGGTGATCGCGAACGAGCCGTAGCGGCCGACGCCGTCGCGGGCGCTCACGTCGGGGTCGTCGGGGTTCAGCTCCGGGTATTCGGGTGAGCCGACCACCGGAGTGCGGGGGGCCGTGGGGTCGTAGCGCAGGTAGCAGCTGGTGGCGTTGCCCCCCGAGCTCCACGGGCTCCACGCCGCGCCGTCGTAGGCGCGTACCTGGTAGTTGAAGTCGGCGTTCACCGGGATCAGACCCGAAGGGACCTGCACCGAGAACGACGAACGACGCGAGCCCTTGGCCGACTGCTTCTTGGGGCTGGTGGTGCGCCACTGGTGCTCGGTGCCGCCGGCGTCCTTCCACGACACCAGGAACTCGGCGTTGAGCTTCTCGCCCTCGGCGCCGCTGTTGTCGGGGTCGGTGAGGTTGTCGGCGTACAGCATCGGCAGCCGGTTCACCGGCGTGGTGTGACCGTAGGCCGGGCAGGGGCCGCCGGGGCTGGAGTGCAGCTGCTTCATCTGCGGCTGCGGCGGGGTGGAGTTGTAGTGCACGCGGAGAATCGCGTTTCCCTCGAACCGCTTCCAGCCGTACTCGTCGTCCTCGTGCCCGGCCCGCAGGCCGAACGTCGTGCTCGACCAGCCCTTCTTGGCGGCCTCCTTGACGGCCGACGCCACGTCGAAGACCACATCGCCCGCCGGGCAGCTGCTCGAATGGCCCTTGGCGACGTCCCGGTAGGTGAGGTAGTCCGCCCAGTTGTCGGCGGTCGAGCTCCAGGTCGAGTTCTTGCCGAACGCGGTGGTGCGGTAGATGTGCACCGATCGCCCGTCGCAGGACGGTGCCCAGGTCTCCTTGACCGAGAACTCCGCCGACAGGATCTGCTTGCCCGCGAAACGGCTGGTCGGCATCCGGTAGAACAGCCGCTTGACGTGGGAGCTGCCGCAGTAGGCGCCGGCCGGGGGCAGGCTGATGGGACAGCGCCCCATGCCCTCGTCGCTGAAGCTGTGATCCTCCCAGCCTCCGCTGGAGACCATCAGCTTGGCGGACTCACCGGGCGCGTACCACATGGGATCGATGTAGATCGGGAACTTCGCGTCCGGGGAGGTGAGCAGCCCCTGGTCCGACTCGAGCGTCAGGTGCCCGGCGTCGGCACCCGTCTTCATCACCGCGACGCGTGAGGTGTCTCCCGGCGCCGCCGCGGACGGCCTGCGCAGCCCTCCGTTTCCGGGCATGGCGGACACCGCCAGGGACCCGGCCGGCTCGCTGGAGTCCCACATCTTCGGCGGCGGCGCCCTGAACACCTCGGCGCCCGTCACCGGGTCGAATGCCGACTGATTGCCTCGCGTGTCCGCCGCCAGCCGCAGGTCCGGCGCCGACAGCCCGAACTGGAGCCTGGCCAGCCGGGGATCGCGCGCCGCTTCCGGCGTCTTCACCACCAGCACATGGGACGCGCCGTCGGCAGTGGCCCGGACCCGCAGATCGACGTCGGGCCCGAACACGCCCCGGTACACCGCGGTGTCACCGTCGAGCTCGGGTACGGGCAGGCGGCCGGGCCACGACAGCGACATCCGGCGGCCCGCTCGGGTCATCGACAGCATGGGCGTGTCGCCGCCGCCGGAGAGCCGCAGATCGATGGTGGTGGCCGCCGGCCGGATGGACCCGTCGGGATCCCTCCGCAGGGTGGTGTCGATGCCGACCCACGTGCCGTCCCTGAAGGTACGGACCGGTTCCAGGTGCTCGACCGCGACGAACCCACCCTGTGGTTGCGCCAGCACCTCACGGCTCTCGCCGCGCAGGCCGACGACCTCCACCGGCCGCCCCGACTCACGCGCCGACCGCGCCGCCTCGGCCTCGGTCACCTGGGGTTCGGGGTCGGCCGTACGCATGCCCGCGGCCGGCACTCCCGGCCCGGAAACCGAACCCCAGGACGGGACGGCGAGGCACGACAAGGTCATGGCCGCCATCGCTGACACCGCCGTAAGGGTCCAACGAGTTCTCACACCGCGCTCCCACCGGCTCGCCGTCGATGTCGGCCGGCAGTCCTCTGGCGGCCGAGATCAACAGTGACGGTGACCGGTAGACGGCCCGTTCAGGTCGTGTAGATGCCGTGTTGACCCGTCGCGAGACGTGCCCTGTTCGCTCAGTACGACCAGCGCGCAGCCGACAGGACTCTGCCGCCGTCCCTGACGACAAGGACGGCGGCAGCGTTGGGTTCAGCGGTCCACGAGCACCCGGCCGAACTCGACCTCCGGGGTGGCGCCGGCGAAGTTACGGTCGACCTGGGCCCGTTCGGCCGCGCTCGGGTTCGCGTTCGTACAGCTCACCGGAGCGCTGGAGCCGGACATCAGGTCGGAGCAGAGGCCGGTGCGCCGATCGGGCAGGCCTAAGATGTGGCCGATCTCGTGGGCGGCGATGCGCACCGGGTTGTAGCCCTGTGAGGTGGCTTCCCTGCCCATCCAGATGGTGCCCCGGCCCAGGCTCGTGGGCAGGGTGCGGGGCCAGCCGTTGTCGGCTAAGACGACGAAGTCGGCGGGGGTGCCGGCGACGAGGCGGACATTCGCGACACTGGAGTTCCAGATCTGCGCGGCCTGGTCGACCGCGCCACGGAACTCGGCCGCCCGGCTGGCGTCGTACCGGAGGGTCCTGAGCAGGGGCGCGGCCTGCGCGGGCGAGGTGGCCAGCAGGAACGCGACGGTGAGGACGAGAGAGAGCGCGAGACGGAGGGGTCTGGGCATCGTGTCTCCTCGGACAGTGGGGGTGCTGTCACGCTAGGCGCGACGACGCCGTCCGGGGATAAGCCAGTTTGCCCCTATTGCAGTGGTATGGATCCGTGGAGAGCGAGGCGGGTCAGACCGGCACCCACCCGATCGGCGATTCACGTCTGAGCCTGGCTGCCGCAACCAGTTTGGGGATATGCGAGCCATCGCTCGAGGCCACCTTGGCCGGTCCGTTGCCCGCGGCCGCAGAGGCCACGACAAGGGCGTCCACGACACACTCATGCCCGTCCAGGCCGGCATCCTCCAGCAACCGCCCAGCGAGGTCGGCGATGCCTTCGGTCACAGGTATGACGGTCAGGTGCGCCCGTTGCCAGATGAGCCGCCTTCCGACCGCGCCCGTACGGCGCACTTCAGCGAGCGTCACAGCGCTGATCGCCGGAATGAACCCTTCCTCCCGGGCAACGGCGATCCGCGCAACGACCTTCGGATCGTCCTCACCGAGCAGGGAGAAAGGCTGGGCATCCAGCACGAGCACTGGGGTAGGGAACGAAGCCCCTGCGCGCCTTACTCGCCGGACCACGCTCGCCTGGCCTCTTCCATGACCTCATCGGGCAGCGGACCGGTTCTGCGTTCGTGGTCAGCGACGATCTCGTCGGCTTTCAGCAGCGCCAACCCGTACTCCGCAGCCTGGTCGACGAAGCGGGAGAACCCGCGGGGACCGGTCCGGAGCTCGATTTCTTCGGCGAGCGAGCGGCGTAGCGTCACCGACTTCTTGATCGTCGGGTCTGCGGGCTGCGGTAGGGACATGGGTTCAGTATGCCACTAGGTATCGCATAGCGCTGAGGCCCAAGGCGTTCGCTGGACCATCAAGAAAGATAGTGCTCGCGCAACGCCGTGATCAGCTTGTCGTCGACGCCCAGCCGGGTGACCGCGTAGTCGCGTACGGAACCATGGCCGGCGGCCAGCTCCGCCAGGCAGAGCCGCATGACCTCGCCCGGCGCGCGACCGTAGCCGGGCCACTTCAGCGTCCGGTCGGGGTGGGCCGCTCGCCAGTCGGCGACCAGCCGGTCGGCGGCAAGCTCGGTGAGCGCGAAGTCTTCGACGATGGTCTCCTCGTCCACCCCCAGCAGGGACAGCACCAACGCGGCCAGCAGCCCGGTACGGTCCTTGCCCGACGCGCAGTGCATGACGAGGGGAGCGCTGTCGTCGGCGGCGATCACCTCCAGCGCCTGCCGCAGCTCCTCGACCCCGTCCAGCGCGACCTCGGCGTAGCGGTCGGCGAGGAAACGCGCGGTGTCGATGTCCGGGCCCAGCTCGGCCTGGTCGTAGGGCTGATGTTCGATGCTGAGGTTGTGGTAGGCGAGCCCCTCGCTCTCCGGCACGCGGCCCCTGGCGGCTATCTCCCACGGGTAGCGCAGGTCGATCACCGTACGCACGCCCAGGTCGAGAAAGCGCTGCCAGTCGTCGCCCCGGAGCTTGGCCAGAGAATCGGAACGATACAGGCGCCCCCAGCGCACCGTACGCCCGTCGCGCGTACGGTAACCGCCCAGGTCACGGAAGTTGTGCAAGCGTTCGAACGCGATATGCCTCATCGAGCACACTTTATGGGGTCAGCGGACCTATGGACGTAGCCACCAAACATGACCAGATTGGTGGAGATATCCGTCTTAGCCCGGAGGTACGCGTGAAGCGTGTCATCGTCCTGGCCGCCTGCACCTTAGTGGCGACCGCCCTCGTCCCACCCGCCCAGGCGGTCCGGACCCCCAACGGTCAGGAAACCGAATACGTCGTCTTATACAAGGAGGGCGTGCGCCCGGCCGACGCGCGCAAGGCCGTCCAGGCCGCCGGCGGCACGGTGGTCAAGGAGAACACCGCCGTCGGCGTGGCCACGATCTCCACCACCAACGCGGACTTCGCCACCGCCCTCGCCGCCAACGGCTCGATCGAGGGCGTGGCGCACAACCGGTCCATCGGAACGGTCCCGTCCGCCGCCCGTTCCGCCGCCGCAGCGCGCAAGGCCACCGAGGCCGTGGAGAAGGCCGGTGACGGCGCCCCCGCCGCCACCACGTTCGGCAAGCCGGGACCGACGGCCGAACCGCTGTCGGAGCTGCAGTGGGACATGAAGCAGATCCACGCCACCGCGGACGGTTCCTACCGTCACGAGCAGGGCGATCCGGGAGTGCTGGTCGGCATCCTGGACACCGGCGTGGACGGCTCGCATCCGGACATCGCACCCAACTTCAATCGCGCCTTGAGCCGGAACTTCACGGTCGACATCCCGGTCGACGCCAACGGCGGCCCGATCGACGGGCCCTGTGAGGCCGAGCCCGACCACTCCTGCAACGACCCCGCGGACGTGGACGAGAACGAGCACGGCACCCACGTGGCCTCCTCCATCGCCTCCCCGATCAACCGGCTCGGCGTGGCCGGTGTGGCGCCCAAGGTGTCCATCGTCAACCTGCGGGTCGGCCAGGACTCCGGCTTCTTCTTCCTCCAGCCGAGCGTGGACGGGCTGACGTACGCGGGCGACCACGGCATCGACGTGGTCAACATGAGCTACTACATCGACCCGTGGCTGTTCAACTGCGTGGACAACCCGGCCGACTCCCCCGCCGACCGCGCCGAGCAGGCCACCATCATCAAGGCGACCCAGCGGGCGCTGAACTACGCCCACGCCAGGGGCGTGACGCTGGTAGCGGCGGCGGGCAACGGCGCCACCGACTACACCAAGGAGCTCATCGACGGCTCCAGCCCCGACTTCGCCAGCGTGCCCGGCGAGGCGCCGTACGACCGGACGATCCCGCCGAGCTGCGTGTCCATGCCCAGCGAGGGCAAGCACGTGATCGCGGTGTCGGCCACCGGCATCAGCAAGCGCAAGTCGTACTACTCCGACTACGGCAACGGCTATGTGGACGTGGCCTCACCCGGCGGCGACGCCTATGACACGCCGACCAACACGCGTGACGTGACCAGGGCGACGCTGGCGGCCTACCCGCAGTCGCTGGCGCAGGCGAACGGGCAGCTCAACCCCGACGGCACGCCGAACACCCCGTCGGTGGTGCGCGACTGCCGCGACTCGGTCTGCGCGTACTACACCTACCTGCAGGGCACCTCGATGGCCTCGCCGCGGGCGGCGGGCGTGGCCGCGCTGATCGTCAGCCGGTACGGCCACCGCGACCGCGCGCACGGCGGCCTGACCATGAACCCGGACGCGGTGGAGGCGGCCCTCAAGGCGACCGCCACCAAGACGCCGTGCCCGGAGCCGCGCGCGTTCACCTACACGCGGATCCTGCCGAATGGTACGACGACGACGGACACGCACACCTGCGAAGGCGGCAGGGCGCGTAACGGCTTCTACGGCTCGGGCATCGTCGACGCGTTGAACGCGGCCCGGTAACCGACGGCACGCCCGGTGCGCGCCCGCGAAGGCGTACGCGCACCGGGTCACCCGGACACCGCCGACGGGCCAGGGTCGGACGAGCCTGGCCCGGACGGGCCGAGGTCGGACGGGCTTGGAGCCGACGGGCTGGAGGCGGGTGGGCCGAAGGCGCCGGCGCGGGCGGCGGCCAGCGTGACGCGTACCGCCTGGTCCGCGACGGCCTCATCGACCGGTTCCGCGGTCATCAGCAGCCTGAGGTAGACCGGCGCCGCGAGGGATTTGATCACCTCCGCCGCATCGGTCCCGGCGGGCAGTTCGCCCCGTGACACCGCGCGGGCGACCACGGGCTCCGCGCGCCGCAGCCGGTCCTCGAAGATCTGGCGCCGGACCTCGGCCACCTCCGGCAGCCGCGCGGCATCGGAGAACACCGCGGCCAGCAGAGCGCGGGCGGACGGGGCGGTCATCAAGCGGACCAGCGCCCGCGCGAGCACCGTCAGGTCCGCCTCGAACGTTCCCGTGTCAGGGATCGGGACATCCGCTGCCACGTGCCCGGCCAGCGCGTCGACGACCAGGCTCTCGCGGTCCTTCCACCGCCGGTACACCGTCGTCTTGTGCACCCCCGCCCGCTGGGCGACGCCGTCGACCGTCAGGGCGGCGTACCCCTTCTCGGCCAGTTCGGCGAGCGTCGCCGCGTGGACGGCGGCCAGCACCTTCGCACCCCGCCCAACCGACCTGGCGTGCTCAGCATCCATTGCAACTCCAAGTTGCGTTAAGGGGCAATCAAGTGCCATCGTATCGCAACTCAAAGTTGCAATACGAAGGACGCCAACGATGTGGACATTCGACGACATCCCCGACCAGTCCGGCCGGCTGGCGGTGGTGACCGGCGCCAACAGCGGCATCGGCTACGTCACGGCCCGTGAGCTCGCCCGCCACGGCGCCCACGTGGTGCTGGCCTGCCGCGACCCCGAACGCGGCCGGGACGCGGCCGACCGCCTGCTCGCCGAGGTGCCGGGAGCGAAGGTCGAGACCCGCCGCCTCGATCTGGCCGCGCTCGCCTCCGTCCGGGAGTTCGCCGACGGTCTGGACCGGCTCGACCTGCTGGTCAACAACGCGGGCGTGGCCATGGTCCCGCACGCCAGGACCGCCGACGGGTTCGAGTCGCAGTTCGGGGTCAACCACCTCGGGACGTTCGCGCTGACCGGGCTGCTGCTCCCCCGGCTGCTCGCCGCGCCGGCGCCCCGGGTGGTCACGGTGAGCAGCGAGGGGCAGCGCTTCGCCCGGTTCGACCTGGCCAATCTCAACGCCGAACGCGGCTACAGCGCCGTCAACGCGTACCTGCAGTCGAAGAGGGCCCTGCTGTACTTCGCCGTCGAGCTGCACCGCCGGGCGACGGCGACGGGGCTCGCGCTGCGCAGCATGGCCGTCGCCCCCGGGCTGACCCGCAGCAACGTGCTCACCGGCGGCGCCAACGCCGATCGCGGGCGGCTGTACAGAACGTTCGCCTCGCGGCTGGTCCGTCACGTGTTCCGGCCCACGCCGGAGGGGGCCAAGACGTCGTTGTACGCGGCGACCCTTCCCGGCCTGCCCGGCGGCAGCTACGTCGCCCCTGACGGCCTTCTGGAGCTGCGCGGCGAGCCCGCTGTCCACCAGCGGCACCGGGCGATCACCGACGCCGTCACCGCGCGCCGCCTCTGGGAGGTGTCGCAGGAGCTGACCGGCGTGCGCTATGACCTCTGAGCCGGGGCCGGCGGCGCTAGCCGCGGCGGGCGCGGGCGAGGAGCCAGAGCAGGAGCGGCGCCCCGAGTACGCCGGTGACCACGCCGACGGGCAGCTCAACGTCCGGGATGACGCGGCGCGCCAGGAGATCGGCCGCCAGCACCACGAACGCCCCGGCCAGCGCCGAGGCGACCGGCGGCGGCCAGGCGGTGCGGGCCAGGCGCTGGGCGATCTGCGGAGCGGCCAGCGCCACGAACGCGATCGGCCCCGCGGCGGCCGTGCCGAAGGCGACCAGCGCGACGCCCACCAGCAGCAGCGTCAGCCGCGCCCGCTGCACCGGCGCGCCGAGCACCACGGCCACCTCGTCGCCGAGCTGCAGCGCCCGGCTCCAGCGGCCGAGCAGCAGCGCGACGGGCACGAGCACGGCCAGGGCGAGCGCCAGCGGCACGGCCTGGCTCCAGGTGCGGCCGTTGAGGTTGCCCCAGAGCCAGCCGAGCGCGGCCTGCGCCTGGAAGGTGTCGCTCGTGACCATGAGATATTCGGTGGCGCTGGTGAAGATCCACGACAGGCCGATGCCGACCAGCACGATCCGGTACCCGGTGGTGCCGCGCCGCCAGGCGAACAGGTACGTGAGCAGCGCCGCGAGCACCGCCCCCGCGAAGCCGAGCACCTGCGTGCCGGGCCCGGACCCGACGCCGAGGACGATCCCGGCCACCACGGCGACGCCCGCCCCCTGGGTGACGCCGATCATGTCGGGGCTGGCCAGCGGGTTGCGGGTCATGGTCTGGAACAGGGCGCCGGACAGCCCGAAGGCGGCGCCGGTGAGCAGCCCGGTCAGCGCCCTGGGCAGGCGCAACTCCCGTACGACGAACAGGGTGCCCTGGTCACCGGTGCCGAGCAGGGACTGGACGACCTCGCCGAGGCCGAGCGGGAATTCACCCAGCCCGATGCCGAGGCAGAAGACCAGGAACGTCGCGGCGGCCAGGACCAGGCACACCACGAAGACGCGCGGGCGCAGCACCCAGGACACGGGCGGCGTCGACAGGCGGAAGGTGAGCTGGCCCATCACAGCTCCGCGAGCCGCTGCCGGCGGGCCAGCACGACGAAGAACGGCCCGCCGATGAAGGCGACCAGCAGCCCGGCCTGCACCTCGATCGGCGGCACGACGAGGCGGCCCAGGATGTCGGCGGCCAGCAGCAGGCACGGCGCGAGCAGCGCCGACAGGGGCAGCAGCAGCCGGTGGTCGGTCTCGGCGCCGGCCCGCCGGGCCACGGCCCGCGCGAGATGCGGCACCACCAGGCCGACGAAGACGACGGGTCCGATGGCCGCGACCGCGGCGCCGGTCAGCAGCATCACGGCCGCCGCGCCCTGCAGGCGGACCAGGCCCACCCGGCGGCCCAGCCCGCGCGCCACGTCGTCGCCGAGCGCGAGGCTGTTGAGCGCGGGCGCGCACGCGAGCGCCAGCACGGCGCCCGCCAGGATGAACGGCAGCAGCTGCGGCAGCACGCCGGAGCCGTGCCCGGACAGCGACCCGGCGGACCAGAACCGGTAGCGGTTCAGCGATTCGGGATCGACGAGCACGATGGCGCTGGTCACCGAGCTGAGCAGGAACGTGACGGCCACCCCGGCCAGGGCCAGCTTGACCGGCGTCAACCCGTCGCGGCCCATCCCGGCCATCGCGTACACGACGAGGCTGGCCACCAGCGCGCCCGCGAACGCGAACCACACGAACCCGGACAGCGCGCCGATGCCGAGCACGCCCATGGAGATCACCACGCCGAACGCCGCCCCCGCGCTGACGCCGAGCACTCCGGGGTCGGCGAGGGGGTTGCGGGTGAGGGCCTGCATGAGCGCGCCGGACAGGCCGAGCGCCGCCGCGGTGAGCACGCCGAGGAGCGTCCGCGGCACGCGTACGGACCAGATCACCTCACGCGTCTCCCCGTCCACGCCCAGGCCGCCCAGCGCCCTGACCACCTCGCCCAGGGGGATCTGGCGGGCGCCCAGGGCCAGCGACAGCAGGCAGATCAGGACGAGGGCGCCGAGCGACGCCCCCACCAGGGCGGCCCGTCGGGTCACGAGGGCAGCCCGACCTCGGTCGCCGGCTTCCCGTCCACGGCGGCCGCGAGCCGCGGCACCAGCGCGTCGAGCACGTACGGCAGGCTGAGCACGGTGAGGAAGGACACGGCGTTGCCGTCGTCGGTGCCCTCCTTCACGAACACCTCGCGCCCCTCCTTGACCACCTTGAGCCCCTTGTAGACGCTGTCACCGCGCAGCGTGGCCTGGTCCTTGTCCACGTCGGTCACGCTCCAGACGAGCGCTCCGGTGTCGAGCAGGTCGAGGCGTTCGCGGCTGATGTTCGCGCCGAACTTGTCACCGATGGCCTGGTCCAGGTCGGCGGGCAGCGTGAAGCCGAGCGAGGCGAGCAGGCGGGAGCGCGGGTCCTGGCTGCCGAAGACGAAGTAGCCCTCATAGACCGTGGCCATCAGCCCGGTCTGGCCGGCGAACTCCGGATGCTCCTCCCGCACGGCCGCGAACCGGTCCTCCACCTGCTTGACCAGCGCGTCCGCCTTCGCGGCCTCGCCCACGGCCACACCGATCTGCTTGGTCACCTCCTGCCAGGAGATCCCGTAGTCGATGTGCTCCTTCGGCTGGGCCACCGTCGGCGCGATCTTCGACAGGGTGGTGTACTGCTCCTGGGTCAGCCCCGAGTACAGGGCCAGGATGAGATCGGGGCGCAGTGCCGCGACCTTCTCCATCTGGGGGCCGCTGCCCGTGTCCTTCAGCACCTGCGGGACCGGGGCGGAGCCGAGCTTGGGCTTGGCCCAGGGGCCGATCGCGCCCGGGTAGCCGCCGATCCACTCGGTGGTGGCGACGGGCACGATGCCGAGGGCCAGCAGGGCGTCCTGCTCGACGAGGCCGACGGTGACGATCCGCTTGGGCTTGGCGGTGATCGTCGTGCTGCCGTACTTGTGGGTGAGGGTGGCGGAGAATGCCGCCGACGCCGCCGCCACGGGGGCCTGGGGCGTGGTGGAGCCGCATCCGGTGACCAAGGTGAGGGTCAGGGCGGCGAGCGCGTACAGGACGCGGGTCATTGCTGGAGACTCCCTTATTCGTTGTGCTCGGCGCGGCCCAGCCGCCAGTAGCCCATGAAGGCCACGGCCCGCCGGTCCATCCCCCGCTCGGCGACCAGATGCCGCCTGAGCGTCCTGATCACGCCCGCCTCGCCGGCCAGCCAGGCGTACAGCGGGCCGTACGGCGACTCCTCGGGCACCTCCCAGAGCTCCTCCACGTCCACGTCGACGTCCTCGAAGGAGTCCGGGGTGGGCAGCGGCGGCAGCAGCCGCTCCGCGGCGACCCTGACGGCGGGCCCGAGCAGGGCGCCGCGTTCCGCGCCGTCGCGGGCCAGCCAGGTGACCTTCACCCCGCTCGCCGTGTCGACGGGCAGGAAGTCGTCGGCGCGGGGCACCTCCATCAGGGCCTCGCCCTGGTAGCCGGCCGGCAGCCGTTCGAGGATGGAGCAGATCGCGGGGACGGCCGTCTCGTCGCCGGCGATCAGCACCGCCCCGGTGTCGGCGGGCGGGTGGAACTCCAGGCCTCCGTGCGGCCCGCTGTGCCGGGCGTCGGGGCCGAGCAGCACCGCGACGTCGCCCGGCCGCACCTCGGCCGCCCAGCGCGCCACGGGGCCGTCTCCGTGCTCGTGCAGGACCACGTCCACGTCCACCTCGCGGGCCTCGGGGCGGACCAGGCGGGCGGTGTAGGTACGGAGCGGGTTGCGCCGCTCGTCGGGCAGCTCGCGCCAGCGCGGGAACCAGTCGGGGCCGGACGGCAGGTGCTCCAGCCCGTGCCCGTCGACCGGCAGGATGAGCTTGATCCGCTGATCGAACCCGTTGTCCGCGAAGAGGTGCAGGTCCTCTCCCTCGAACGTCACGCGCAGGAACGACGGGCTCAGGCGGGCTAACCGGTTCACGCGTACGTCGAACATGCGAAAGGGCTCGGTCATCGTCAGCTCCACCTCGTTTCGTTAAGGTGAGGCTAACCTAACCGTAGCTGATCGACCAGCCCGGCCCCCGGAAACGGCGAACGCCCCCGTCCCTCCAGCCCGGGACGGGGGCGTTCGCCGTTCCGAGCCCATGTCCGGAGGACTCGGAGGTCTGCGATGTGGGCTGCGGCGCCGCCGAGCATCGCCCGCTCCCTCGGCGGCGCCGCGCCCGGCATGCGGACGGAGTACGGAAGCCTGATGCAGGACATTAGGCGGAGATCGGCGGCGTCGCGACAGGGCCGGACCTAGGGATATCCCTAGGCGCCTTGGCCGCCGCCGACGGGCAGCACGTCGAAGTGGACCACCACGCGTCCGGTCGCCGGATCGGGGGCGCCGGGAGACTCGACCTCCCGGCGGTCGGCCTTCGTCCGGTACCTCTCCAGCACCTCGAACACCTCGTCGCGCATCTGCCGCGTCTCGGCCACGGTGAGCCGCATCGACCGGCGGCCGAGGCCACTCGCCTGCACCCACTCCTCGGGAGTCGTGGCCCCCTCCGCACGCCAGCGCGCCAGCTCGGCGCCACGCTGCCGGACGAGGTCGTCGAGCAGGAAGGCGAACGCGCCGGCCACCTCGGGATCGCCCGGCGCGTCGGCCGAGGGGTCGCCGTAGGAGAAGCCGCCCGGCACGATCCGCCAGTACTTCTCCTTGCCCTTGCCCAGCTCGGGCACCGTCTCGATCATGCCGTGGCGGGCCAGCTCGCGCAGGTGGTAGCTGGTCGCCCCGGTGTTCTGGTCGAGCAGGCCGGCCAGCCGGGTCGCCGTCGACGGGCCGTGCTCGTCGAGCAGCTCGTAGATGCGCAGTCGCAGCGGGTGCGCGAACGACTTCAGCGCGTTCGCGTCGAGCGTCCTGGCGGAATAGTGCTTGCTCTGCATGGCCGTGCACACCTATCTTTGCAAAGAAACCTGTGCATAGTTTTCCTTACACACTATCGGAGTGGGCCATGCCACGTCTCGGCCGATCGTTCGGCTTCCTGTTGTCCTCGACCGCGCTGTCGAACCTGGCGGACGGCGTGCTCAAGGTCGGCGCGCCGCTCCTGGCCGTGTCGATGACCCGGTCCCCCACGCTGGTGTCGCTGACCGGGGCGGCCGCCACGCTGCCGTGGTTGCTGTTCGCCCTGCACGCGGGCGCGATCGCGGACCGGCTCGACCGCAGGCGGATCATGGTGCTGGCCAACCTCGCCCGTTCGGCCGTGCTCGCGGTGGCGACCGGGCTCGGCCTGCTCGGGCTGCTGAACCTGTGGGTCGTGCTGGCCGCTGTCCTGCTGGCGGGCGTGGCCGAGGTCTTCGCCGACACCTCGGCGCAGTCGGTGCTGCCGATGGCGGTGCCGCCCGAGCGCATCACGGCGGCGAACGGGCGGGTGCAGAGCGCCCAGATGATCGGCAACGAGTTCGCCGGCGCGCCGATCGCGGGCCTCGTGGTCACGCTGCTGCCCGCCGCCGTCGTCGGCGGCCCCGCCCTCCTGTACGGCGCCGCGGGCCTGCTCCTGCTGGGCATGAGGGGCTCCTACCGGACGCCTGCCGCGCGGGGCCCCAGGCGGTCCCTGCTGCGCGACATCGTGGAGGCCCAGCGCTATCTCTGGTCCCAGCGCTTCCTGCGGACCCTGGCCGTCTCTGCCGGGATGCTGAACTTCGCCAGCGCCGCCTACTGGGGAGTGTTCGTGCTGTGGGCCGTCGGGGACGGGTCGCGGATCGGAATGTCGCCCAGCGCGTACGGCCTGATGATGACCGCGCTGGCCGTCGGCGCGGTGGCCGGGTCGCTCATCTCGGAGCGGGTCTCCGGGCTGTTCGGGGAGGGCCGGACGCTGGTCGGCGCCTGGCTGGTGAGCGCCCTGCTGCACCTCGTGCCGGTGTTCTGGCCCGTCGCCTGGCTGGTGTACCCGACCGCCGTGGTGTGGGGTGTCGCCGGGGCCGCCGCCAACGTCCTGGTGATCTCCACGCGGCAGCGGCTGATCCCGGCCGAACTGCTCGGCCGGGTCAATTCGGCCTACCGGCTGATCGGCATGGGCAGCATGCCGGTGGGGGCCGCTCTCGGCGGGGTGGTGGCCGAACTGGCCGGGTTGACCGTCGTGCTCGCGGGCGCCACAGGGGTCTGCTTGATGGCCGTGGGGCTTGTGTGGCGCGCCTTACACGATCGAATTTCTCACCCCTTGACCAGCACACCTTCCGTTCTCGACACATTCAGATCACGTTAGTCACACTTTGGCCTACCCCGAGATGACATGATTACCCCGAGCAATGAGGGGATGGCATGCGGGAGATCGGCGGACGGTACCTCCTCAATGAGGAGGCCGGTCGTGGAGGTATGGGAGTCGTCTGGCGGGCCTTCGACCAGCTTCTCCATCGTGAGGTGGCGCTCAAGGAGCTGACCCTCAGCGGTGAGGCCGAGATGGTCCGCCGCCGGGTCCTCCGTGAAGCGCGGATGGCCGCTGGCCTCACCCACCCGAACATCGTCACGGTCCACGACCTCATCGAAGAGGGTGGCAAGCTCTGGATCGTGATGGAGTACCTCGACGGCCTCTCACTCCACCAACTGCTCTCTCAGGTGGGGACGTTGCCCGCGCAGTCGGTGGCGGCGATCGGGGTGCACCTGCTCGCCGCGCTGCGTACCGCGCATCAGGCAGGGGTGCTGCACCGCGATGTGAAGCCAGCCAACGTGATGCTCACCGGGGACCGCGTGGTGCTGACGGACTTCGGCATCGCCACGGTCGAGGGCGACATACGGATGACCACGACCCGGCGGCTGCGCGGCACGCCCGCGTTCATGGCCCCCGAGCGGTTACACGGCGGTCCGGCCAGCAAGGAGGCCGACATGTGGTCGTTCGGCGCGACGCTCTACAGCGCCATCGAGGGCCAGCCGCCTTACCCCGGGCAGGACGCGGCCACGGTGCTCGGCATGGCCAGGAGCGGCGGCTACCCGCCGCCGCGCCGGGCCGGAGTGATGCGGCCGCTCATCGAGGGTCTGCTGTCCCACGACCCGGTGCGCCGCTTCACGCCCGAGCAGACGGCCGGGCTGCTGGCGGGCATGCGGGCCAGCAGCTACCCCGCGGCGATCTGATCGGCCACCGCGTTATGTGAGCGGCCGTTGCGTTATCCGACCGCTCACCGCGTTATCTGACCGGCCGCTACTCGCGCGCGGCCGGTCGGTCGGCCGGTCGCTATTCCTCTTCGCCCCGCTTGGCGCGGGCCTCCGCCTCGGCCGCGTCCATGGCGGCGGCCTCCTCCGGTGTGGGAGCCGTGCCGCCGAGGTGGCGGGGCTGCCACCACACGCCCGGCGGGATCTCCGGGTAGGTGCGCTGAGCCCGGTCCACCAGCTCCGACATCCGCGTGTGCAGGTCGGCGGCGTGCTGGTTGACGTCCTCGCCGCGCTTGGGGTGGATGGGCTCCCCCACCAGGATCGTGATGGGCACGTGCCGCAGGGTGAGCTGCTTGGACCGGCCCTTGGTCCAGATCCGCTGACTCCCCCACAGCGCCATCGGGATGACCGGGACCTTGGTCGCCTGAGCCATGCGGATGGCGCCGTTCTTGATCTCCTTGACCGTGAACGAGCGGCTGATCGTCGCCTCGGCGAAGACGCCCACCACCTCTCCCGCCTTCAGCATGCGCAGCGCCGTCGCGTACGACCCCGCACCCGCGCCCCGGTCGACCGGGATGTGATGCATGCCCCGCATCAGCGGACCCGAGATGCGGTGTTCGAACACATCCTGCTTGGCCATGAACCGCACCAGCCGCTTGGACGGCAGCGCACCGAACCCGGCGAAGATGAAGTCGAGATAGCTGATGTGATTGCTGACCAGCACCGCTCCGCCGGTCCGCGGCACATGCTCGGTCCCTTCCATGTGGAAGCGGTAGTCGAGCACGCGAAAGAGGGTCCGCGCGGCGGCGATCACCGGCGGGTACACGATCTCAGCCATGACCAGAAGGTAGCCTATTCAGGCCGGTCGGACGGTAGTCGGGAGGCTGAGCATGCCTCGCACGTTCCCGTGCCTGGTGCGCCTGATGCCCGTGGTGTCGATCTCGTAGTCGGGCGCGATCAGCCTCGTCAGCTCCTCCAGCGCCACCCGGGCCTCCATCCTGGCCAGCGACGCGCCGAGGCAGTAGTGGCGGCCCGCGCCGAAGCTGATCAGCTTCGAGGTGTCGCGGCCCAGATCGTAGGCGTCGGGGTCGGGGAAGACGCTCTCGTCGCGGTTGGCCGACCCGGCCAGCAACCACATCCTCGTCCCCGCCGGCAGGTCGACGCCGTGCAGGACCGTGTCCTCGGTGAGCCGCCGCGCCGTGCCCTGGGCAGGCGTGTCGTAACGTAACGACTCCTCCATCCACGGCGCGATCGCCCCGCCGAAGGCGGCGGCGCGCTGCTCCGGGTTGCGCCAGGCCCAGTACCAGGCGGCGTTGAGCAGGTGGGTGGTGGTCTCCGAGCCCGCCCCGACCAGCAGGAGCATGAACGGCACGATCTCCTCGTCGGTCAGCCCGTCGTCCGCGACGAGCACGGAGACCAGATCGTCCCGGGGCGCCTTGCGCCGCTCGGCGATGATCGAGGCGTAGTAGCCGCCCAGCGAGAAGAGATTCCGCAGTCCATCCTCGGACGGATCGCTCCCCGGGTGATACCGGAGCAGCCCGTTGTTGCGCTCCCGTACCTCGGCCCGGTCGGACGGGGGTACGCCCATCAGCTCGGAGATCACGTCGAGCGGCAGCTTGGCCGACAGGTCCCGGGCGAAGTCGAACGTGCCCTTCTCCAGGCCCTCCTCGACATAGCCGCGGGCGAGCCCCCTGATCATCGGCTCCAGCGCGGCGACGCGGCGCATGGTGAAGCCGCGGGCGATGACCGACCGCATGCGGGTGTGGTCGGGCGGGTCCGTGGCCACGAACGACAGCATCGTGCGCGCCTTCGGCCCCCAGACCCCGCCGTCGAGCACCGGGCCGTGGTCGCTGGAGTAGCGGGCGCTGTCGACGAGCGCGGCGGCTACGTCGTCGTAGCGCGACAGTGCCCAGAAGTTCAGCTCGGGATTGTGGTAAATGGGCGCTTCGCGCCGCATTCGGGCGTACACGGGGTACGGATCTTCGTTCACGGCGGGGTCGTAGGGGCTGTAGGCGAGTTCCACCCTGCCCACGCTAAGACGCTTGTCCTTGCAGGGAAACGGGCAGATGTTTCTCATCATGAAGAAGCTCATCAACTCGGCCGAATCAGCGGTCGACGACGCGCTGGCCGGGATGGCGGCGGCGCACCCGTCGCTGCGTGTCCGCGACCGGGTCGTCTACCGCGCGTCGGGGCCGCGCGCGGGCAAGGTCGGGCTGGTGTCCGGCGGCGGCTCGGGGCACGAGCCGCTGCACGCGGGGTTCGTCGGGTACGGCATGCTCGACGCGGCCTGCCCGGGAGAGATCTTCACCTCGCCCGTGCCCGATCAGATCATCAACGCCACCGAGGCCGTCGACGGCGGCGCGGGCGTGCTGCACATCGTCAAGAACTACACCGGCGACGTGCTGAACTTCGAGATGGCCGCCGAGCTGTGCGAGGACGTCCAGGTCGCCGGCGTGCTCGTGAACGACGACGTGGCCGTCCAGGACTCCCTCTACACGGCGGGCCGCCGGGGCACCGGCGCGACGCTGTTCGTGGAGAAGATCGCCGGAGCCCTGGCCGAGGAGGGCGCGCCGCTGAGGGAGGTGGCGGGCATGGCCGCGGAGGTGAACGAGCGCAGCCGCTCGTTCGGCATCGCGCTCACCTCGTGCACGACGCCCGCGGCGGGCAAACCGACGTTCGACCTGCCGGACACGCAGGTGGAGCTGGGCATCGGCATCCACGGCGAGCCCGGCCGGAGCCGGGCGCCGCTGGCCTCGGCCCGCGAACTGGCCGAGGTGGCCATGGACGCGATCCACGGCGACCTGCCGCTGGAGGGTGACCTGCTGGTCATGGTGAACGGCATGGGCGGCACACCGCTGATGGAGCTGTACGTGGCGTTCGCCGAAGTGAGTGCCTTCATCGACGGCAAAGGGGCGCGTGTGACGCGGTCGCTGGTGGGCAACTACGTGACGAGCCTGGACATGCAGGGCTTCTCCGTGACGATCTGCCGGCTCGACGACACGCTGACGCGCCTGTGGGACGCGCCGGTCGAGACGCCGGGGCTGCGCTGGGGGCGCTGATGAGCACCTCGATGGACCCCGACTCCGTGGGCGGCGACTCCGTGGACACGGGCTCTACGGACACGGGTCCTGCCGATACGGGCCCTGCAGCCGGCGGCTTCGCGGGCGGCGGCGTGTTGACCACGGCCTTCTTCGTCGCCTGGTTCGAGGAGATCGCCAAGCAGGTCAGGCTCCAGCGCGAGCGGCTGACCGCGCTGGACGCGGCGATCGGCGACGCCGACCACGGCACGAACCTGGACCGTGGCTTCACCGAGGTGGGCAAGGCGCTGACCGGCTCGCCACCGACCTCACCCGGCCAGGCGCTGCTGTCCGCCGGCACGACACTGATCCGCCGCGTCGGCGGGGCTTCCGGGCCGCTGTACGGCTCGGCGTTCCGGGCCATGGGCAAGGCGGTGGCGGAGCCGGTGACGCTGGCCGGATTCGCGGCGGCGTTCGACGCCGGGGTGGTGGCGGTCGAGCAGCTGGGCAAGGCCGTGCCGGGCGACAAGACCATGGTGGACGCGCTGGTCCCGGCATCGCGGGCCCTGGCGCTGGCCGTACGGGATGGGGTGGGGGCGCGGGAGGCGTTCGACCTGGCGGCGCGCGCGGCCGAGGAGGGCGCACGGGCCACGATCCCCCTGCGCGCCCGCAAGGGCCGAGCCAGCTACCTCGGCGAGCGCAGCATCGGCCACGAGGACCCAGGGGCGGCCTCATCGGCCCTCATCGTCGCCTCCCTGGCCACCGTCGCAACCGCGGCCTCGTGATGGTGGGACTAGCGATGGCGGGCCCCGCGAAAGCGAGCCTCACACGGGCGGACCCCGCGAACGCACGCCTCAGACGCGCGGACCCCCCGAACGCGAGCCTCACGCGGGCGGACCCCATGAAAGCGGGCGTCGCGTGGGTGGGCCCCGGGAGGGTGGGCTCGTGATGGTGGGGATCGTGCTGGTCGCGCACAGCGCCGGGCTGGCGGTGGAGACGGCCGCGCTCGTCCGTGGCATCGCCGGGGCGGACGCGCCGGTGGCGGCGGCGGGTGGTACCGAGGACGGCGGGCTGGGCACGAGTCTCGACCTGATCGAGAAGGCGCTCGCGGCGGTCGACCGAGGCGACGGTGTGGTGCTCGTGCCCGACCTGGGCAGCTCGGTGCTGACGGCCCGGCTGCTGGAGGAGCCGGGGCGGGTGGTGGTGGCCGACGTACCGTTCGTGGAGGGGGCGATCGCGGCGGCCGTCACGGCGAGCGCGGGCGCGCCCCTGGCCGCCGTCCTCGCGGCCGCCGAGGAGGCCCGCGCCTTCCGCAAGCTCAATGGCCCCTGAACGCCCCCAACCACCACAAGCTCAGTGGCCCCTGAACGCCTCCCCCAGCCACCACAAGCTCAGTGGCCCTTGAACGCCTCCTCCAGCCACCACGAGCCGCGTTCCCTGGTCACCTTGGCGTGGACCAGCAGCGGCCGGTCCCTGGGGCCTTTCAGCCACTCGGCCACCCCGGCCAGGTCGCCGGCCCCGGTCACCGTCACGGCCGCGAAACCGCAGCCGGTGGCGATCGCGGCCAAGTCGGCCGGCGGGAACGTGACCGTGCCGAGCGGGTGCCCGTGCGGCCCGAAGTGGTGCACCTCGGCGCCGTACGCCTCGTCGTCGTAGACCACGACCACCATCGGCAGGCCGAGCCGTACGACGGTCTCGAACTCGGCGATCCCCATCAGCGCCCCGCCGTCGCCCAGCGCGGCCACCGGCAGCCGGTCGGGCCGGGCGAGCGCGGCGCCGATCGCGGTCGCCAGCCCCAGCCCGATCGACTGGAACGCCTGCGTGAAACAGAACCCCCGCTCGTCGGGCACGTCGAGGAACATGGCGGGGTAGCCCATGAAGTTGCCGGAGTCGACGGCCACGATCCGCTCGGCGGGCAGCAGCTCGTCCAGCCCGATCGTGAGCGTCCTGGGGTCGATCCGCCTGCCGCCGCCCTCGTCGTCGTAGCGCACCGCCTGCCACCTGCCCTCGGCCCGGATCCGCCCGGCGACTTCCGCCGACCGGTAGCCGTGCTCGGGGCCGCCCGTGGATTCAAGTGCGGCCGTGGATGCGAGGGCGTGCAAGGCCGTACGGGCCGTGGCGGCCGTGTCGCCGACCAGGCCGAGGCTGACCGGCCGGTGGACACCCAGCGCGCTCTCGTCGAGATCCACCTGGACGAGCGTGGTGTGCTCGCCGATCAGCCGGCCGTGGCGGGTGGTCCACATGTTGAGCGCGCAGCCCCATCCCACGACGAGGTCGGCGTCGCGGATCAGCTCGGCGGCCAGGGGCGTGGCGAAGCCGCCGCTCACGTCCAGGTCCCACGGGCTGCCACGGAACAGGCCCTTGGCGACAGCGGAGGTGGCGAGCAGCGCGCCCGTGGCGGCGGCCAGCTCCTCCAGCTCGGCCCTGGCGTGCCGGGCACCGCGCCCCGCGATGAACACCGGCCGCCGCGACTCCGCCAGCAGCCGGGCCAGCGCGTCGATCTCCGCGGCCGGAGGCGTACTCGACAAGGGGCCGGCCACCACGCGCTGGGCCGCGATCATCTGGTCGAGGAACTCGCCGATCAGGCCGCGCCACGGGACGATGTCCTGCTGCACGTCGAGCGGCAGGTTGAGCACCACCGTGCGCCGGTCGCGGGCGGCCGCGCGGTAGGCCGACAGCGTCTCCTCGACCGCCTCGCTGCCGGCGGTGACGCGGAGCGGCACCGCGCCGACCGCCGCCGCCAGCGCGTCCTGGTCGACGTGGAAGTTGGAACGTACGTCCGTCGCCTCGCCGGTGAGCACGATCATCGGGGTACGGCTCTTGGCCGCCTCCGCGATCCCGGTCATGGCGTTGGTGAGGCCGGGGCCCTGGTGGACGGAGACGATCCCGACCTTGCCGCTCATCCTGGCGTACGCGTCGGCCATGGTGGCGGCCCCGCCCTCGTGGCGGGCGGCGACGAAGCGTGCGCCGTGCTCCACGAGGGCGTTGGTGACGTGGAAGTTGCCGCTGCCCACCACGCCGAACACGGTGTCGACCCCGACCTCGGCCAGCACCCGCCCGACGGCCTCGGCGACGATCATCTCTCGACCAGAGCCAACACCCGCACAGGGCTTCCAGAACCGCCCACGATCGGCAGCGGCGGGGCCAGGACGACGGCGCCGGTGACCGGCAGGCGGTCGAGGTTGCGCAGCTGGGTCAGGCCGTACTTGCCCGCCCCCAGCAGGAACGAGTGGCACGGGAAGGCCGGGTCGAAGGAGTGGGCCGCGCCCGCGTCCGTGCCGACGGTCTCGACGCCGACCCCGAGGATGGGCGTCTCGTCGGCCAGCCAGCCGGCGCATTCGACGGAGATGCCGGGAGTGTGCGGGCCGGTCTCGTTGGCGTTCAGGAAGGCGGCCTGGTCGGCGGACCTGGCGTCCCAGCCGGTGCGGTAGAGGAGCCAGCCACCGTCGGGCAGCGGGCCGTTGACCCGCTCCCACTCCTTGACGTGGTCGATCTGGAGCAGGAAGTCGGGGTCCTTCTCCGCCTCCGCCGACAGGTCGAGCACGACGGCGGGTGCCAGCAGGCTGGACACGGGCACCTGGGAGACGTCCTGGCCGTCGCGGCCGGTCACCCAGTGGATCGGCGCGTCGAAGTGGGTGCCGGTGTGCTCGCCGGTGTGGATGTCGTTCCAGTACCAGGCGGGGCCGCGGTCGTCGTAGCGGCTGATCTCCTCCAGCCGGAACGGGATCGTGTTGCCGAACGGCTCGGGCAGCTGGAGGATCGGCGTCTCGGGTGACAGCGGCGAGGTGAGATCGACCACCTCGATGGCGCCACCGCGCAGGCTCTCCACCAGGCTCCGCAAGATCGACATGTCATCCTCCTTGATGGGCTGGCTGCATCCTCCTATATCGGCTGACCGGCGCCAAACATCTCAGGCTTTGGTCCATTCGGCGCAGCCGGCCGTCTGGAACGCCTTGTCGGTGGCCTGGATCGTCACGGTGGCGGGGCCCGCGGGCATGCCGGCCGCGATCACATCGCTGAACTGGGCGGACGCGCTCTTCATCCGGGCCCAGTAGCACTTGGCCGAGCCTGCCACGGGGCCCGTCGTACGGTAGTTACCGGGCTGGATGTCCACGCCCACGATGAGCGTCCGCGCGGCACCGAGCCCACCCGGCGGAGCGGACGACCCGACCGGCGCGGACGCGGTCGGACTCAAGCCTGCCGGGTCCGAGCCCGTCGGAGCCGAGCCGGTCGGAGCCGAGCCCGTCGGGCCTAAGCCTGTCGGAGCCGAGCCGGTTGGAGCCGAGCCCGTCGGAGCCGAGCCCGTCGGGCCCAGGCCGGCCGGATTCGACGCGGTCGAGTCCGGCTGGGCCGTCTGCTGGTCGGCCGGCGGGGTCGAGTCCTCGATCGTCACCGTCATCTGGGGCGCGGCAGAGGGCGAGTCCGTCGTTTCCTCAGCACCGATCCCGATGAAGAACCCGAGCAAAAACCCCAGCACGCAGGTCAGCCCGGACACGAGCACGATGATCGGCGGACTTTTCGTCGCCCGCGGATATTCAGGAGCCGGCGGGTATTCGGGAGGAGGCCCGTACATCACGGGCATTAGCGTCCCACTTGTGTCAACGGTGGAGGTAGTCGACCAGCGACGCCTTCTCCGTCTCCAGCTCCTCGATCGCGCTCTTGACCACGTCGCCGATGCTCACGATGCCGACCAGCCGCCCGTCCTCGACCACGGGCATGTGGCGGAAGCGGTGCGTGGTCATGGTCCGGCGCAGCTCGTCGACGTTGTCGTGCGGACCGACCGTGCGTACCTCAGAGGTCATGATCGCGGATACCGGCTGGTCGAGCACGGCCGCGCCGCGGTCGTGCAGGCGCCGGACCACGTCGCGCTCGGACACGATGCCGGTGATCGTCACGCCGTCGGCGGAGACGACCACGGCGCCGATGTTGCGCTCGGCGAGCTTGGCCAGCAGCTCGCGGACGGTGGCCTCCGGCGCCACGGTCGTCACATCGCTTCCCTTGCCGCGCAGAATCGTCCCGATGAGCATCTGAACCACCTCGGCTCTCAGTTATCCCGAGCAGTTACCCCAAGCGGGCTCCGGTTATGCGCTTCACCCGCGTCACTTTCAGGCAAGCAAGCAGGTAGGGACGCCGTCAAGCGTTCCCGTAGGCTGCATGCCGTACACGGACCTTGTGAAACAGGATGCGTCATGACAGAGCCGCTCAATACCGGCAGCCACGACCTGCCCATCACCGCGGAACTCGCCGCGTTCATGCGGACGGGCTGGGCCGACACCCGGCGCACCGACGTGGCGGCACTGCCGATCGCGCCCTGGGCGGCCCGGCGCCGCGCCGCGCTCGCCGCCCGCTTCCCCGGCGAGCGGCTCGTCGTGCCGTCGGGGACGCTGAAGGTGCGCAGCAACGACAGCGACTACCCGTTCCGGCCGCACAGCGCGTTCTCCTATCTGACGGGCGCGGGTGAGCCGGGTGACGTGCTCGTCATCGAGCCGTCGGGCGAGGCCACGCTGTACCTCAGGCCGCGCTCGCCGCGCGAGGACGGCGAGGAGTTCTACCGCGACAGGCGTTACGGGGAGTTCTGGGTGGGGCGGCGGCCCGACCTGGCGGAGGCCGCCGAGCTCTACCAGATCGGCTGCGCCCACATCAGCGACCTGTCGCTGCAGGGGCCCGCCAGGGTGCTGGGCGGCGTGGACGCGGCGGTCGACGCGCTGCTGCCGGGCGACGCGGAGTTCGAGGGCTTCCTGGCGGAGCTGCGGCTGATCAAGGACGAGTGGGAGATCGGCGAGCTGCAGTCGGCGGTCGACGCCACCGCGCGCGGCTTCGAGGACGTCGTACGCGCGCTGCCCGCCGCGCTCGGGCACCCGCGGGGCGAGCGCTACCTGGAGGGCGTGTTCGGGCTCCGTTCGCGCCTGGAGGGCAACGCCGTCGGCTACCCCAGCATCGTCGCCTCCGGCGCGCACGCGTGCGTGCTCCACTGGATCCGCAACGACGGCCGCCTCGACGGCGACGACCTCCTGCTGCTCGACGCGGGTGTCGAGTCCGACACCCTCTACACGGCCGACGTCACCCGCACGCTGCCTCTGTCCGGCCGCTTCAGCCCGGTGCAGCGGCAGGCGTACGAGCTGGTGTACGAGGCGCAGACGGCGGGGATCGCCGCCCTCAAGCCCGGCGCCCGCTTCCGCGACTTCCACCTGGCGGCGATGCGCGTCATCAGCGAGGGCCTGCACGACTGGGGGCTGCTGCGCGACTCGCCGGACACGCTGATGGAGTCGGGCCTGTACCGGCGCTACACGCTGTGCAGCAGCGGCCACATGCTCGGCCTGGACGTGCACGACTGCGCCCGCGCGCGGTCCGAGGTCTACCTGGACGGCGTGCTGGAGGAGGGCCAGGTGCTCACCGTCGAGCCGGGCTTGTACCTGCAGCCCGACGATCTCACGCTGCCGGCGGAGTTCCGGGGGCTGGGCATCCGGATCGAGGACGACCTGGTGATCACCGCCGACGGCGCCCGCCTGATGTCCGGCGCCCTGCCGCGCCACCCGGCCGACGTCGAATCGTGGATGGCCGAGCTACTGGGCTGACCGGCTACGAGTTGATCACATTTCGTAGCCGGCTGACAACATGTGACCTGGGTCTCATACCTTTTCCTCAAATTCCAGCGAAAGCATCGACTTACTAGACGGACCGTCAGTAGGGTTACTGCTCCGTAGTCGGCTGGTTACGAGGTGGTCAGTTGTCCGGATACGTGGGCCGCAAGGCCGTGTCCGTGCTGGGCCAGGTGGGCGACCTCTTCGTCATCGTCCTGGAGGGACTGCGCCGTAGCTGGGACGTCCGGAGCTGGTGGTGGGAGTTCGTCGACCAGTGCTGGTTCCTGGCCCGGGTGACCAGCGTTCCCGTGCTGCTCGTCTCGTTACCCCTCGGCGCGACCGTGGCGTTACAGGTGGGCGACCTGGCCTGGCAGCTCGGCGCGGCGTCCGCCACCGGGAGTGCCGTGTTCGTCGGGCTCATCCGGGAGGTCGCGCCGCTGGCCAGCGCCCTGCTGATCGCCGGGGCCGGCGGCAGCGCGATGACCTCCGACATCGGCGCGCGGCACATCCGTGACGAGCTCAGCGCCATGGAGGTGATGTCGGTCAATCCGATCCACCGCCTGGTCACGCCGCGCATGTGGGCGGCCAGCACGGTCGCGGTCTGCCTGTGCCCGCTGGTCATCCTGGCCGGGGCCAGCGGCGGCTACTTCTTCAACGTGGTCGTCCAGGGCGTGACCTCCGGCGCGTACTTCGACGGCGCGCTGTCCCTCGTGGTGAGCTCCGACCTCTATGTGACCCTGTTCAAGGCGTGGATCTTCGGCTTCATCGCCGCGGCCGTCGCCTGCTACAAGGGCATGACCTGCGCCACCAGCCCCGTCGGCGTGGGCCGCGCGGTCAACCAGTCGACGGTGGTCACGTTCATGCTGGTGTTCGCCTTCAACTACGTGATCTCCGCGGTCTACTTCCTCGCCTACCCGCCGAAGGCGCTGTGATGGTCACGCGTACGGCCGGCCTCAGGCTCGCCGTCACCGGGCGCGAATGGGCGGAGCGGTTCGCGACCCTGGCCAACTGGCCGCTGTTCGTGTGGAAGGTGCTGTTCTACTCCGTCCGAGACGTGATCCTCCGGCTGAAGTACGTCAAGGTCGTCGTCCGCCAGGTCAGCGACGTGGTGGTGGGCGTCGGCGCGACCGTCATCGGCGGCGGCATGATCTTCGTGGTGTTCACGATGGCCTTCGTCGTGGGCGCGACCGTCGGGCTGCAGGGCTACCAGGGGCTGGCCGCGATCGGCGCCGAGTCGTTCATGGGCCTGGTCGGCAGCTTCGCCAACGTACGCGAGATCACCCCGATCATCGCCGCGACCGCGCTGGCCGCGCAGGTCGGCTCGTCGTTCACCGCCGAGCTCGGCGCGATGCGGATCTCCGAGGAGATCGACGCGCTGGAGGTGATGGGCATCAACGCCTTCACCTACCTGATCTGCACCCGGGTGGTCGCGGCGCTGCTGGCGCTGGTGCCGATCTACCTGATCGCGCTGTTCGCCAGCTTCTTCGCCACCCGGCTGATGAGCACGGTCCTGTTCGGGCTGGCGCCGGGCGTCTACGACTACTACTTCTACCTGTACCTGCCGGTCAGCGACATCGTGTTCAGCGTCACCAAGGTGGCCGTGTTCGCCTTCACCGTCGTCGTCATCCACTGCTACTACGGCTTCTACGCCACCGGCGGCCCGGTGGGCGTGGGGGTGGCCGCGGGGCGCGCGATCCGTCAGTCGATCGTCACGATCGTCCTGCTCAACCTGCTGTTGTCGTACCTGTTCTGGGGTGGCGGCGGCAGCGTGAAGCTGACGGGGTGAGCGATGGGACGCGACGGGTTCTCCCTGCCGGTGCGCGCGGGCATCGCGCTCGCGCTCATCCTGGTGCTCACGGCGACGACGATCTTCATCGTACGGACCGCGTCCGAGATCAGCGGCACCAGGATCGACGCCGTGTTCGACCGGGCCGGTCAGGGCCTGGACACCCAGTCCCCCGTCAAGATCCGCGGCATCACGGTCGGCGACGTGACGAAGGTGTCGCTCGACGCCAAGGGCAAGGCCGTGGTGAGCATGGCCATCGAGCCCGGCGTCCGGCTGCCGGGCAGCACCGTCGCGGCCATCGAGCCGTCGTCGGTGTTCGGGCCCAAGTTCGTCGACCTCAAGCTCGGCGCGGGCGAGACCACCGGCCCCTACCTGGCGAGCGGCGCGGTCATCACCACGACCGAGGAGCCGCTAGACCTGTCCGACACGCTGGGCGCCGCCTACCGCGGCCTGAACGCCGTCGACCCGCGTGAGGTCACCATCATCGTGCACACGCTGGCCCAGGGGCTCGACGGCGAGGGGACGCGGCTGCGCGAGCTCATCGACGACGCGGGCACGGTCGTCGGCGTCGCGCACCGGCAGCGGGCGCGGGCCAGGCAGTTCCTGCACGACGTGGCCGGGCTGTCCACCGCGCTGTCGGACAAGGGCGACGAGCTGGTGTCCATCTCCTCCGATGTCAACGTCATCACCCCCGACCTGCTGGAACGGGCCGACAAGGTGCGGGTCCTGCTCCAAGAGGTCACCTCGGTCTCCGGCCTGGCCGCGCACGGCCTGCGCAAGCACCGCCAGGACCTGCGGGCGGGCGTCCACTCGGGCGAGCGGGTGGCCGCGCTCATCTACGCCCAGCTCGGCCTGGCCGGTGACGGCGTACGCGGCCTGAACCGGCTGGTGGACCTGCTGAACAAGCTGATCGAGGCGCCGGGCCCCGGAAACACCCGCCAGCTGCAGGTGGAGGCGTTCGTCTCGACCGACATCTGCGAGCTCGTCGTCGGCTCCTGCGGCCCGACCGACGGGAGGGACTGACGTGGCGCTGTCCAGGGAACGGGTGACCCGCCGGTGGACACTGCTCCGCGTCGTCCTGTTCGTCGGCGTGACGCTGACGCTCATCGTGCTGATCGCCGTACAGATCGCCCGGGTCAGCACCGGCGGCGGATACCAACTAATCGCGACATTCGATGATGTGTCGGGGCTGACGGAGGGCGACCAGGTGAAGATCGCCGGGGCGCCCGTGGGCCAGGTCGACACGATCAAGGTGGTGAACGGCCGCGCCGAGGTCACCATGGAGGTCCAGGACGCCGTCAGGGTGCCGTCGGACACCGAGGCCGCGATCAGGTGGCGCAACGCGGTCGGCCAGCGGGTCGTCTACCTGCTCCCCGGCACCGCGCCCGGCCGGCTCGCCCCCGGCTCACGGGTGATCCACACCTCGTCCGTGGTCGACATCGGCCAGCTCGTGAGCGACCTCGGACCGCTGACCCGCAGCCTGGACCCGGACCAGATCAACCAGCTGCTCACCGCCGCCGCCAAGTCCCTGAAGGGCAACGACAAGAACATCCCGCGGCTGCTCGACAACATCAACGCCATCACCGGCACGATCAACGAGCGCAAGCGGACGATCCAGGGGCTGCTGAAGGACTACGCCACCGTCACCGGCGTGGTCGCCCAGCGCGACCAGCAGATCGAGCAGCTCGTCGACAACCTGGTCACGCTCTCCGAGGCGTTCGCCGACAACCGCAAGCTGATCGACGACTCGATCGTGCAGCTGTCGACCACCGTCCACACCTCCAACGAGGTGCTCGGCAAGAACGCCGACGAGCTGGGCGCGCTGGTCGACCACCTGTCCGGCCTGACCGGCGGCGTCAGGCGGCACGTGGGCGAGATCGACAAGACGATCAGCACGTTCCAGCCGCTGTTCGCGCGTGCCTACTCCAGCGTCGATCGCGGCCACTACTTCATCACCGCGGTCCCCTGCCTGGCACTGAGCGCCGCGCCCTGCCCGTACCCGATGAAGACGCCGCCCCCGCTGCGCGGCAGCACCCGGGTCCAGAGCTCGAAAGACCTGCAGAAGCTCATGGTCGGTGAGTGATGGCGCTCAAGTCCTTCCGCGACCGCAACAAGATCGTCGTCGGCCTGGTCTCGCTGGCGGTGCTCGGCGCGGTCCTCGTGGCCACCTTCCTGGTCGGCAACCTCGGGCTGCTCGAAGGCGGCTACTACATGTCCGGCACGTTCGTGGACTCCGGGGGCCTGCGCACCGGCAACGACGTGCGGGTCGCGGGCGTACGCGTCGGCAAGGTCACCGAGGTGCGGCCCGACTACGGCCAGGGCAACGTGGTCGTCACCTGGAAGGTCGACACCGACGTACGGCTCGGCCGCGCCACCCGGGCCGACATCACGCTGTCCAACCTGCTCGGCGGCCGGTACGTCAAGCTGACCGGCCCCGTCGCCGCCCCGTACATCGACCAGCTCCCCGAGGCCCAGCGGCGGATCCCGGTGACCCGGACCGGCGTCCCCACCCTGATCAACGACGCCATCAAGGACGCCACCCACCTGGTCCAGAAGCTCGACACCAAGGCCGTGGACGACCTGCTGACCGAGCTGGGCAAGATCGACACCAGCAAGCGCGGCCGGATCACCAAGCTGCTGAAGAACATCGGCGACCTGTCCGACACCATCAGCGAGAGCGAACCGCAGCTGCAGAAGCTCCTCGACAACGGCACCAAGATCATGAACGTCCTGGAGCGGAAGGACAAGCAGCTCGCCCGCCTCATCGACGCCATCGAGGTCATGCTGGACGAGCTGCGCTCGCGCCGCAACGAACTGCGCACGCTGCTCGGCGACGGCAGCGACCTGGTCCAGAGCACCACCCGGCTGATCAACGAACACGAGGGGACGCTGGTCCGGGTCCTCGACGACACCGGCGCGATCACCACCAAGCTGAACAGCGGCAACAAGGAGTTCAACAAGCTCCTGGCGTGGGCCGGCCCGACGTTCTCCGGGCTGTCCACGATGGGCGGCCAAGGCCCGTGGCTCGAGGCCATAGCCACGGGCCTGGGCCCCATCAACCCGGAGGTGCTCGGCGCCATCGCCAAAGACAGGAAGAACGACAGATGACCCGTTTCCTGGCGGTCCTGCTGGCCGTGACGCTGCTGGCGGGCAGCGGCGGGTGCACGCTGCTCGGCGCGGAGCCGTACCGGCTGACCGCGATCTTCAGCAAGGCGCCGTCGCTGTACGAGCAGGCGCGGGTGAAGGTGATGGGGCTCGACGCCGGATACGTGACGAACATCCGCATCGACGGCGACAAGGTACGCGTCGAGCTGTCGGTGGACCGTGAGGTGCCGCTGCCCGCGAACGTCAAGGCCGTGGTCGCCCCACAGAACACGCTGGGCGAGCGGAACGTGGTGCTCTACCCGCCGTGGAAGCCCGGCGACCAGCGGATCGCCGCCGGCGCCACCATTCCGCTGGAGCGCACCGACCTGCCGGTGGAGATCGACGACGCGCTCGACGCGTTCACCAAACTGACCGACGCGCTGGACTCCGACAAGCTGGGCGACGTCGCGGGCAACCTCGCCGACAGCGTCAGAGGCCGCGGCAAGACGGTCAACAACGCGATCGCCGACACCGCGCACCTCACCGACACGCTGGCCAAGCAGGACCAGCAGCTCATCGACCTGGCCAAGGGCCTGAACAAGCTGGCCACCAGCCTCAACAAGCGACAGGACCAGGTGACGGGCGCGATCGACTCCTTCGCCGAGGCCAGCGCCATCCTGGCCGAGGAGCGGCGGCGGCTGCGTACGTTCATCTCCGGCATGGCCGACTTCGTCCGCCGCGGCGACGTGATCATCGAAGCCTATTCCGAACGCCTCCCGCAGGCCGCCGGCACGCTGGCCGAGCTGGTGCTGACGGTCCGGGCGAACAGCGCGTCGATGGCCCAGGCGGTCAAGGGCGCGGCCGACTTCGCCGACATCCTGATCGACTCGTGGGACAAGAAGCAGCACGTGCTGAAGATCCGCGTGGTGCTCAACGCGATGACCAGGGCCTGGCTGACCCCGCTGTTCGACGCCCTGAACCTCGGCAAGGTGCCGTGCCTGCCCGCCGGCCTCAGCAACTGCCCCTACGAGCAGGGGAAGAAGAAGAGCCGATGAAGGCACGTGTCCTGTCAGGGCTGCTCGCGCTGACCATCACCGCCTCGTGCTCGCTCCAGACGCTCGGCGCCACCGGCGGCGACCTGACGATCAACGCCACCTTCGACGACGTACAGAGCCTGGTGGCCGGGCACAGCGTGCAGATCTCGGACGTGCGGGTGGGCACGGTCACCGGCATCCGGCTGCAGGGCTACCAGGCCAGGGTCACCATGTCGATCATGTCGGAGCACCCGGTGCCCGAAGGCAGCACCGCGACCGTGGCCAAGACCTCGGTGCTGGGCGAGAACTACGTCCAGCTCACGCCGCCCGCGGGCAAGGACCTGTCGAAGGGCCCCTACCTCAAGAGCGGCGCCACGATCACCGACACCTCGGTCGAGCCGGACATCGAGCAGGTCACCGCCAAGGCCGGGCCGCTCATCGAGGCGCTCGGCACCCAGGACGTCAACGCCATCCTCGACGCCGCCTCGACCGCGTTCGCCGGCAAGGGCGCCGACGTCAACAAGCTGATCAAGCAGACGGCCGAGGTGACCGACACCTACGCCGCGGCCCGCCAGGACATCGCCACCACCGTGGACGCCCTGGCCAAGCTGGGCGACCAGCTCGCCAAGGGCAGCAAGGAGCTGGACCGGCTGCCCGGCACGCTGGCGGCGGCCACCGCCCGCCTCGCGCACGGCCGCAAGCACGTGAAGAAGGCCATCATCGCCCTGACCGACCTGGCCAAGGAGGCCAACCTCACCGTCTACCCGCGGCACGCCGCCCGGCTGCGCACGCTGCTGCGCGAGCTCGACGCGATCACCACCTCGATGCTGCGCGGCAAGGAGGACCTGAAGGCGCTGGTGACCAAGCTCCAGGCGTTCATCGACACGCCGCCGATCACGGTCAACGGCCAGGTGCTCATCTACGTGTGGCTGAAGGGCCTGCTGCTGCCCAAGCACAAGGGCCTCCTGCCGGACGGCAAGACGGGCGTGCTGCCCAACCGGGTCGAGGACTTCCGCCTGCTCCTGGAGCCGCCGCGATGAGGAACCGCCGCATCTACCTGAATCTCGGCTTCTTCGCCGCCCTGGGCATCGTGATGACGATCTGGGCGTTCACCACGATCATCAAGCTCGACGCGATCACCAAGCCCTATCGGGTGTCGGCGGAGTTCGTCTCCTCCCCCGGCCTGATCCGCGGCTTCGACGTCGCCTACCTCGGTGTCCGGGTGGGCAAGGTCGGCGACGTACGGCTGGCGCCCGGCAAGATCATCGTGGGGCTGGACATCGACAAGGAGATCCGGCTGCCGAAGGCCAGCACGGCCGAAGTACGGCGCAAGTCCGCGATCGGCGAGCCGTACGTGGAGCTGTCGCCGCCCGCGACCGGCGTGAACGGCCCGTCGCTGGCGGCCGGCGACGTGATCCCGCTGTCCAAGACCACGGTGCCGCTCGACTACAAGAAGCTGTTCGAGGGCGTCGGCAAGCTGCTCGCCGCGGTGCCGCCCAAGGATGCCAAGACGATCACGCACGAGCTGGCGGTGGCGCTGGACGGCCGGTCGTCGTCGATCAGGAGCATCATCGAAGACGCGCACGACCTGACCGGGACGCTGGCCGACAACTCCCAGGTGCTCGACGACCTGTCCGTACAGCTCACCCAGCTCACCCACACGCTCGCGGGCCGCAAGGACAAGCTGGCCTCGGGCATCACGGACCTGAGCACGGTGACGGCCACGCTGCGCGAGTCGCGTACCGACCTCGACGCCTTCCTGGACCAGGGGCCGGGCGTGTTCGGGCAGCTCGACCGGGCCATCAAGCGGGCCAGGCCGGGCCTGTCGTGCCTGCTGACCGCGGCCGGCCTGCCGCACAAGCCGGTCTTCTCCGCGGAGACCGAACGGAACGTGCACCACCTGCTGGCCATCGTGCCGACGGCGCTGAGCCTGGCGGACGACATCAGCGCGAAGGAGGGCGACACGGTGTACGGCAAGGCGCAGTTCGTCTTCAGCGTCCCGGGCGGCCCGAAACCGGCCGAGGAGTACGCGGGTCCGGTCGGCCCGCCGACCGTTCCCCGCCTGCGTGCCTGCCCCGACCGCGCCGTGGACGATCCCGTCCGTACGGAGGACGCCGCGGACAAACCCCGCAAGGACCCGACGACAGAGCAGACCAGGCGGCCGGCCGCCAAGGCCACCGCATCGCCCGAGCGGACCCCGGAAGCCGCGGCAGGTGCGAAGTCGCCCGCCGCGGCTGCCGGGCCCGCGTCCCGTACCCCGGTGGACGCCGCTCCGCTGATTGCCGCGATATTCCTCGCGGTGGCGGCGAGTGGTGGAATCTTGGGGTGGATCGCGGTGGGCCGGGCCGCCCGCCGCCGTGAGGAGAACTCATGACCACCAAGCAGGACCTCGCCGCGGAGGAGGCCACAGCGGCGGAACCCCCACCCACCTCAGACGCACCCACCGAAAGACCCTCCGGCAGCACCGCCCCGGACGCCCCCGCCCCGGATGGCAGCGCCCCGGACCGTCCCACCTCGGACGCCCCCGCCGCGGACGGTGCCACGCCGGAGGGCGGCGCCTCGGAGCCGGGGCGGTTGGGTCGGGCGCGGATCATGGTGGTGATGGCGGCCCTGCTGGTGGCCGCCCTGGCCGCCACGGCCGCGCTGCAGTGGATCTCCGCGAGCCAGGCCCGCGACTCGCTGGCCCGGCTGGAGAGCGAGCGCGCCCTGCGGCTGGAGGTCTCGGGTGCGGCCAGCGCGTTCGGCAAGGCCCTGCTCAGCTACGACTACCAGGACCTGCAGGCCACCCGCGCCACGCTGACGGCCCAGGCCACGGGCGACTTCCTGGCCACCTACGACGAGGCGTTCGGCGGCGCGATGGCCCAGGTCATCGTCAAGCTCAAGGCCGTCTCGCAGGCGAACGTCCGCGAGGTCTACCTGTCGGACGTCGACGAGGCCACCGCGCACGCCATCGTCGTGGTCGACCAACAGGTCAACACTTCTGAGGCGATACGCTCGGTCAAGGACTCCCATCTCAAGATCAGCTTGGTCAAGGAGAAGGGCGTCTGGAAGGTCCACGACGTCTCCGTGCTCGGCGCGGCCAAAGAGGACCAGTACAAACTGGACAGCGGCTCGAAGAAGAAGGACTGACCAATCGGCCCCCTGGCGATGGGCGGACGCCCCGATGAGGTGCTCGCCCCAGAAGACTGGCTGACCGACGTCGAGCGGACCCGCGCCGCCCGGTTCGCGTTCGAGCCCGACCGCCGCTCCTTCATAGCGGCCCACCTGCTCGTACGCCTCTGCGCCGCGGCGGTGCTCGACACCGATCCGGCCGGGCTGACCCTGTTACAGCACTGCGACGTGCACGGCCCCGGCCACGGCCGCCCGTACATCGAGCAGGCCCCCTCACTCGGCGTCAGCCTCAGCCACACGCGCGGCTACGTCTGCGCGGCGGCCGGCGAGGGCCGGGTCGGCATCGACGCGGAGCGGGTGCCGCCGGGCCCGTTCGACCGGCTGCTCGCCGGCCGGGCGCTCAGCGAGCAGGAGCTGGCCGTGGTCACCACCAACGAAGAGCTGATCAGGCACTGGACGCGCAAAGAGGCGCTGATCAAGCGCGGCGAGCTGACCATCGACGGACTGCGGGAGGCCGACGCCGACGCGGCGGGCCGTCACCTGCTCGAATGGACCGCCGAGGGGGACATCGTGGTGGCCGCTATCACAGACGCACCAGCGGAATTGATCCCTATATCCGGATAAAATGGCCGCATGTTCTACCGCAAGCCGCTAGAGGAGCGCATCGCCGATCGGGTGGCGCAGCGCAGGCCGCTCGAGGAGGGCAAGACCTTCGAGCACGGGCCGGCCAAGTTCGTCTTCGTCTCGCTGATCGTGGCCGTCGTGGTCATGCACGTCGTCGGCCTCGCCGTGGTGATGGCTCTGCACTAGCGGCGCCGGGTGGGAGTGGGATCCAGGAACACCTGGGAGATGGCGGGATAGCGGTCCCGCAGCCGGCGGTCGAGCTCGTCGCAGGCGATCTCCACGCCGGCCGCACTCGCGTCGTCCCGAAAGTCGATCTTCGCGGCCACCATGAGGCTGCCCGGACCGAGGTACATCGTGAGCAGCTCGACCACGCTCATCACCTCGGGCTGCGCCGCCAGCACCTCGCGGATCTCCTTCTCGACCGGGTCCGGCGCGGACTGGCCGATCAGCAGCGACAGGTTCGACCGGATCAGCGTGAGCGCGGCCACCAGCAGGAGCAGGCCGATCGCGATCGACGCGCCGCCGTCCCACACGGCCGAGCCGGTCACCTGGGAGCCGAGCAGGCCCAGCGCCGCGATCACCAGCCCGACCAGCGCCGCCGCGTCCTCGTACACGACGGCCTTCAGCGCGGTGTCCGAGGTGATCGAGACCAGGCGGAACGGGCTGACGTCATGCCTGCGGGCCTCCCTGCGCAGCTGCGCGAGCGCGTTGAGGAAGGACCCGCTCTCGATCGCGAAGGAGACGGCCAGCACGATGTACGACGGGAGCAGGTTGCCGAGGTCCTCGCCGTGACTGATCTCGTGCACGCCGTGGGTGATGGAGAAGCCCGCGCCGCCGACCAGGGTCGCGACCGCGGCCATCATCGCCCAGAAGAAGCCCGCCTTGCCGTGCCCGAACGGATGGCGGCCGTCAGCGGGCCGCTGCCCCCGGCGTACGGAGACCAGCAGCAGGAGCTCCGTCACCGTGTCCGCGGCCGAGTGGGCGGCCTCCGACAGCATCGCCGCGGAGCCGCCGATCAGGCCCGCGATCAGCTTGGCCACCGCGATGGCCAGGTTCGCGCCGCCCGCCACGAGGACGGTGCCCAAACTCTCACCCGAGTTGTCCGCCATAACGGGTCACCTTATGGTGGGCCGCGTTCGGCCGCCCACAGCAGGTAACGCCGGCACCCACGCGCGGGCGGCGGTTTTCACGGCTTGGTGCGCTAGATTGGAGATCATGAGCGCGCCCCGCTGGCTTTCCCCCGCTGAGCAGCGTGCCTGGCGTACCCACCTGGCGCTGCACAAGCTGCTCATGCACCGGCTCGACCGCGAGCTGCAGGAGCACGCTCTCTCGGTGAACGACTACGAGATCCTGGTCAACCTCTCCGAGAGCCCCGAGCACCGGATGCGGATGAGCGACCTGGCCGACGCGACCATCCAGTCGCGCAGCCGGCTGTCGCACCAGATCTCCCGCATGGAGGCCAAGGGACTGGTCGCCAGGGAGGACTGCCACGACGACCGGCGCGGCACGTTCGCCGTGCTCACCGACGAGGGCTGGGCCACGATCGAGAGAGTCGCGCCTGATCACGTGGCCAGTGTCCGTGAGCATTTCGTCGACCGGCTCACCGACGACCAGCTCGACGCGCTCGTGGTGGCCTACGAGCCGATCGTGGAGCATCTGAAGAAGCTTCGCTGAACGCCCAGGCCGACACCTAACCGATATGCCCGACGGCACACGATCGTTCCGGGCGCTCGCTACGATCCGCTCATGCTCCGAAAGCTGCTGTTCGTCGTCATCCTCGCGCTGGTGTCCGCCTGCTCATCCGGTGGCGGCGGCAGCGAGTTGCCCGCCGGACCCGATCTGCTGAAGAAGTCGGCCGAGGCCATGAAGGCGGTCAAGTCGGCCACCTTCTCCATCGCCACGGACGGCAAGCCCAAGGTGCCGGTGAAGAAGGCCGACGGCAGGCTGACCGCCACCGGTGACGCCGACGGCACGATCACCATCGAGGTCCTGGGCAGCCTGCAGGAGCTCACCTTCGCCCTGGTCGGCGACACCGTCCACTTCAAGGGCCCGACGGGTGGCTTCCAGAAGATGACCAGAAAGGACCTGGCGCAGATCTACGACCCGTCGCTGATCCTCAACCCGGCCAAGGGCCTCGCGCAGCTGCTCGGCACGGCCACCGACCCGCGCGTCGAGGCCGAGGAGAGCGGCGTCTACCGGGTGGCCGCCACGTTCTCCGGTCAGGTCCTCGGGACCCTCGTCCCGGGCGTCACCCAGGGCGTCAACGCCAAGATCTGGGTGGACAAGGCCACCAGCCGGCTCACCAAGGTCGAGCTGCCGCTGCAGGACGGCACGGTGACCGTGTCGCTCAGCGACTACGACGCGCCGGTGACGATCACGCCGCCCGCCGCCGGATGAGGCGCGCCCGCCGGGTCGCGCTCGGCGTCGGCGGGGCGGTGGTGCTGCTCGCCGCCCTCGACGCGTACGTGGTCGTGACCGTCCTGCTGGACATCGCCACCGACGTGGGCATCCCCACCAACCGCCTGGAGCGGGCCACACCGGTGGTCACCGGGTTCCTGCTCGGCTACATCGCCGCGATGCCGCTGCTCGGCCAGCTCTCCGACCGGTACGGCCGGCGGCCCCTCATCCACGCCTGCCTGGCGGCGTTCTCGCTCGGCTCGGTGCTGACCGCGCTGGCGGCCGGTGAGGTGATGGTGGTGACAGGCCGGACGATCCAGGGGATCGCGGGCGGCGCGCTGCTGCCGATCACGATGGCGCTCATCGGCGACATGTGGGACGAACACGAGCGCCCGGTGGCGCTCGGCGCGGTCGGCGCGGCGCAGGAACTGGGCAGCGCGCTCGGTCCCCTGTACGGCGGGGTGCTGGCGCTGATCCCCAGCACCTCGGTGTTCGGCATCGAGCTGGGCGGCTGGCACGCCATCTTCTGGATCAACCTGCCGCTGGCCGCGCTGGCCGCCGTCGCGGTCCAGCTGACCGTTCCCCCGCCGGCCGGGGCCTCCTCCGGTGCCTCGTCTGGGGCCTCCGGTCGCGTGGACGGGGTTGGCGGCGCGTTGCTGGCCCTGAGCCTCGCCCTTCTGGTGGTGGGCCTGTACAACCCGGAGCCCGCCACGACCGTACTGCCGCCGTGGGGCCTGCCGGTGATCGCGGCGGGGGTTCTGGCCGGAGCGGCGTTCGTCTGGTGGGAGATCCGGTCGAAGGTCCGGCTGCTCGACCTGACGGGCATCCGCAAGGGGCCACTGCTGGCCACGCTGGGCGTGAGCTTCCTGACCGGGGCCGCGCTGCTGATCACCATGGTGTTCGTCCAGTTCACCGCGCAGACGCTGCTCGACATGGAGGCGCTGGAGGCGGCGCTGGTGCTGGCCAGGTTCCTGATCGCGCTGCCGGTCGGCGCGGTGCTGGGCGGTGTGCTGGCCCGCCGGCTCGGCGACCGCCTGGTGGCGATTGTGGGCCTGATCGTGGCCACGGCCGGATATGTGCTGATGAGCCGCTGGCCGCTCGACCTGGCGAACGCCGGACTGCTGGTGGACCTCGCGCTGATCGTGGCCGGACTGGGCCTGGGGCTGGTCATCGCGCCCGTGTCGGCGGCGGTGCTGCGGGTGACGCCGGCCACGCAGCACGGGGTGGCCTCGGCGGCGGTGGTGGTGGCCAGGATGATGGGCATGCTGATCGGCATCGCGGGGGTGTCGGCCTGGGGGTTCCACCGGTTCCAGTCGCTGACCGCGGACCTCGACACACCGCTCCCGGTCGGGGTCGAACCCGCCGTGTACACCAAGCAGCTGAGCGAGTACCTCGCGAAGGTGGACGCGGCGCTGCATCTGGAATATACGGAGATGTTCTTCCTCACCGCCCTGATCTGCCTCCTCGGCGCGGTGGTCGCCGCCTTCCTCCCCCGCCGTCCGGTGAGCGACTGATTCAGTCATCGCCTTGACCGCTGATAGGGATTTTTAGGACAAATCGTGCGCCTCGCTCCGAGTCCTCGATGGTCAGCGTCCCGCCGTGGCGCTCGGCGATCTCCCTGGCGATCGCCAGGCCGAGTCCCGTACCCCCCTTGTCCTTGCTACGGGCGGCATCCAGCCGGGTGAAGCGCTGAAACACGAACTCCCGCAGGTCGGGCGGGATGCCGGGGCCGTCGTCGTTGATCTCGAGCACCGCCTCGTCGCCCTCGAGGCTGACCGAGACCGCCACGCTGGAGGTGGCGTGCCGGGCGGCGTTGTCCATGAGGTTGGTGAGCAGCCGGCCGAGTTGCAGCCGGTCCCCGCTGAGGACCACGCCCGGCTGGAGGTTCGTCACGATGCGCACCTGAAGGGCGCGGCGTCCCAGCTCGGACTCGATCAGCTGGCTCAGGTTCACACTGTCGTCCGCGCGCGCGGCACCGGAGTCGAGCCGGGCGAGCACCAGCAGGTCGACGACGATCGCCTCCAGCCGGTCGAGGCTGGCCAGCAGGGCTCGCGTCATGGCGGGCCAGTCCGCCTCGTCCGGGTGCAGCAGCGCCTCCTCCACCTGGGTGCGCATGGCGGTGATGGGACTGCGCAGGTCGTGCGAGGCGTCGGTGGCGAAGCGCCGCTGCTGCTCGACCGTCGCCTCCAGCCGGTCCAGCGTCAGGTTCGCGGCCTCGGCCAGCTTCCGGATCTCGTCGTGGTGCTCGGGCACGGGCACGCGGCGGCCCAGGTCGGTCGAGGTGATCTCGGCCAGCTCGGCGCTGATGGCGTCGACCGGGTCGAGAGTCTTGCTGACGGTACGGTAGGCTCCGAACGCCGTGGCGCCGACCAGCAGCACAGATCCGATCAGGAGCCGGGCCAGGAACGAGCGGTCGACGTACCACGGGATGACGGCATCGGCGCCGTAGACGATGTATTCGGTTCCGTCCTTGTGGATCTTTATGGCCTCGACGATCATGCACTTGCCCGGGAAGCTCGGCACGCTGCAGACGACCCGGTCCGCTCGCAGGTTCTCCCCGGGCAGGGAGAAAGTGGCCATCCGCGGTTGGCCGGCCATCCGCTCGGTGGACGTCACGACCCGGCCGGCCGGGTCGACCACCTGGATGGCGGCGACGCCGAGGTCGGGCAGCACGGGAGGGATCTGATCCAGCAGGATGTAACGGACCGCCCGTAGGTCCGCGGCCAGAATCCGGTCCGCCTGATCATCCGTGGCATGGTCGTGAGCGCTCCCCAGGATCGTCCCGCTGAAGATCGCGCACAGCAACGCCATGACGACACCGGACAGCAGCGTCATCCGAGTCCGCACGGACCAGTCGCGCCGCAAGCTCACCATGCCCCTCCATCCACCTGACGATCACGCTAAATGCGCATCGTCCGAGGCTGAGGCAGGGGACCGGCAAGACGCCACAAACTATGCACCAAGAACGTGGCCATGAGCGGTTTTCACGGCGAGAGCCGGTGCAGGTCGCGCGGGAACAACGTCGCCTGACGGATGTTCGCCGCGCCCACCAGACGCGCCGTCCAGCGCTCGAGGCCCAGCGCGAACCCCCCGTGCGGCGGCATGCCATGCGCGAAGGCCCGCAAATACCCCTCGTACGGCCCGGCATCCTCACCCCGCGCGGCGAGCGCGTCGAGGTAGTCCTGGTGCCGGTGCAGCCGCTGACCACCCGTCACCAGCTCCAACCCCCTGAACAGCAGGTCGAAGCCGTTCGAGTAGCCCGGACGCAGCGGGTCCGGATGCGTGTAGAACGGGCGCTTGGCCATCGGATATCCCGTGACGAACAGGAACTCCGACCCGTGCTCCCGCACCGCCCACTCCGACAGCCACCGTTCCTGCTCCGGCGACAGGTCCGGCTCGAACTCGCCCGTGAGCCGCTGCGCCTGCGTGAAGTGGATCGCCGGGATCTCGGCGGGCACCTCCGGCAGCGCCACGCCGAGCAGGTCGATCGCGGGCTGCCCCCGTACCACCTCCAGCATGCCCGCCACCGCCTCGCGCAGCACGGCCATCACGTCGCGGTGGTCGCGCACGAAGCCCAGTTCGGCGTCCAGGCTGGTGTACTGGGCCAGGTGGCGGACCGTGTCGTGCGGCTCGGCCCGGAAGACCGGGCCCACCTCGTACACCCGCTCGAACACGCCGACCATCGCCTGCTTGTAGAACTGCGGCGACTGCGCGAGGTAGGCGGGGCGCCCGAAGTAGTCGATGCCGAAGACGTTCGCGCCCGACTCGGTGGCCGAGGCGACGATCTTGGGCGTGTGGATCTCGGTGAACCCGAGCCGGTCCAGCGCCCGGCGGAACCCGGCCACGCTCGCCGCCGAGATCTCCAGCGGTGCCCGGAGCCGCGGATGGCGCAGCGCGACCGGCGCGTGGTCGAGGATCGTGGGCAGCGCGGCGGGCACGACGGGCCGGTAGAGGTCGAACGGCGGCGCCTCAGTGGGCTCGGCCAGCACCTCGATCTCCGGCTCCGTGAGCTCGACGCCACCCGGCGCCTGCGGGTTCGCGGTCGCGACGCCCGTCACCTGGACGACCGTCTCCTCCCCCGGGACCGCGCCGGGCGCCACCACCTGGGCGAGCCCGCTGCGGTCCCTGACGACCAGGAAGGACACGGATTTGAGCCGCCGGCGGCGATGGACCCAACCGGCGATCGTCACTCGTTGTCCGGCGTGCTCAGCGAGCTCCGCCGACAGGACACGAGAGATCATCACAGCTCCTCACGAGGAATTGCATGATCCCTTGGGAGTGCGGGGGAGAAGGGAACTCCCGGTGCCACCGCACTTTCGCCGCCCACGACGGGGCGGCCTCCACGACCCGATAACGGGGGTCAGACCGGCGGGGCATTTCCTCCCCGCACTCGGGAGTGTCTTCGCCGAAGGGCGCGGGGCCGCCTTCACAGCTACCGGCGGCTCTCTCCGGCCCGCGCGGGCCTTCGGCTACTCGTCTCCGTCCACGTGTTGCCGATGATCGTACTACTTCTTGGGCTGGCCGCCCTTCCGCTTTTCGCGGATCTTCATCGACACGTCGATCGGCGACCCGGCGAAGCCGAACTCCTCGCGGAGCCGGCGTTCGATGAACCGGCGGTAGGTGTCCTCGAGCCAACCCGAGGTGAACAGCACGAACTTGGGCGGCTCCACCGACGCCTGCGTGGCGAAGAGGATCTTCGGCTGCTTGCCGCTCCGCACCGGCGGCGGCGTCTGGTGCACCAGGTCGGTCAGGAACGCGTTGAGCCTGGACGTCGGCACCCGCGACGACCACGAGTCCAGCGCCTTCTCCAGTGCCGGGACGAGCCGGTCCATGTGGCGCCCGGTCTTGGCGGAGATGTTGACCCGCAGCGCCCACGGAGTGCGGACGAGCTGCCGGTCGATCTCCTTCTCCAGGTAGTAGCGGCGGTCCTCGTCGACCAGGTCCCACTTGTTGAACGCGACCACCATCGCCCGGCCCGACTCGATCACCAGGCCGATGATCCGCAGGTCCTGCTCGGTGAGCACCTCGCTGGCGTCGATCAGCACGATCGCCACCTCGGAGCGTTCGAGGGCGGCCCTGGTGCGCATGGCGGCGTAGAAGTCGGCGCCCTGCAGCTCGCGGTCGCGCCGCCTGATGCCGGCGGTGTCGACGAAGCGCCAGGTCTTGCCGCCCAGCTCGATCAGCTCGTCGACCGGGTCGCGGGTGGTGCCCGCCATCGGGTCGACCAGCACCCGCTCCTCCCCCGCCAGCTTGTTGAGCAGCGAGGACTTGCCGACGTTGGGCTTGCCGAGCAGCGCCACCCGGTAGGGGCCGCGCTCCGCGTCGAACTTCAGCTCCGGCGTCTCGGGCAGCGCCTCGAGGATCACGTCGAGCAGGTCGCCGCTGGAACGGCCGTGCAGGGCCGACACCGGCTGCGGCTCGCCGAGGCCGAGCGCCCAGAGCGAGGCGGCCTCCAGCTCCAGCTGCTGGTTGTCGACCTTGTTGGCGGCCAGGATGACCGGCTTGCCCGACTGGCGGAGGACGGAGCCGACCGTCTCGTCGGCGTCGGTCGCGCCCACGGTGGCGTCAACGACGAACACGATCACATCGGCCAGCTCGACCGCGACCCGCGCCTGGTCGGCGATGCGCAGGTTCATCCCGGTGGCGTCGGGGTCCCAGCCGCCGGTGTCGACGACCGTGAAGCGGCGCCCGCGCCAGTTGGCGTCATAGGTGACGCGGTCGCGGGTGACGCCCGGCACGTCTTCGACGACCGCCTCGCGGCGGCCGATGATGCGGTTGACCAGCGTGGACTTGCCCACGTTGGGCCGGCCGACGATGGCCACGACCGGCTGCGGGCCGCTGTCGACGACGTCGTCGGATACTTCGAGATCGCCGAGGTCAGCCTCGACCCAATCCCCCGTAGACACGATTTTTCATCCTTTGTGAGTGCCGCACCTTGTCAGGTGCGCTCCTTGACCAGACTCAGCACCTCGCCGATGACCTCTTCGAGGGTCAGCGGCGTGGTGTCGAGCTCGACGGCGCCATCCGCCATCGAGAGTGGATCCGCTTTACGTGTGGAGTCGAGGGTGTCGCGCCGGGCCATGGCGGCCTGCTGCGCCTCCACCGTGGTGCCGGCCAGCTCCGCCGTACGACGCAGGGCACGGGCCTCGGCGCTGGCCGTCAGGTAGACCTTGACGGCGGCGTC
This sequence comes from Nonomuraea guangzhouensis, assembly GCF_019396345.1. Taxonomy (GTDB): domain Bacteria; phylum Actinomycetota; class Actinomycetes; order Streptosporangiales; family Streptosporangiaceae; genus Nonomuraea; species Nonomuraea guangzhouensis. The sequence goes on from NZ_JAHKRM010000018.1 coordinate 146,321, forward strand.
GGGGGCGACCACGGTGCCGATGTCGCGGCCTTCGACCACGATGTCGCCGGCGCCGATGATCTCCCGCTGCAGTTGCACGAGACGCGCGCGCACCTCGGGAACCGCCGCGACGACGGAGACCGCCCCGGTGACCTCGGCCTCCCGGATCGGCCCTGCCACGTCGACACCGCCGACCTGGATGGACGGGCCGTCGGGGTCGGTGCCGCAGGTGATCTCGGGCTCGCCCGCGCGGGCCGCGACAGCGGCGGGATCGGTCAGATCGACGCCCTGCTGGAGCATCCACCAGGTCATCGCACGGTACATCGCCCCGGTGTCCAGGTAACGCAGCCCGAGCGCCCGGGCGACTCCGCGCGACACACTCGACTTACCCGACCCCGAAGGACCGTCCATGGCGACGACCAGACCGGTCACGGCCTCTCCCTCTTCACGTTCTTCTCCAACCTGAAGAGGCTACCGCCTCTCGACGACGCGATAGGCCGGTAGAGCGGCCGTCCGGGAGACTGACCGTTCACTTGAGGCCCGCCGTCAACCGGAACAGGCCGACCGGCACCAGCCCGCGCTTGAGCAAACGGTAGGTGGGCATCGGGCTGCTGCTCACGGTCTCCTTGTAGGCGATGGCCCACCGCCCCGTCAGGTACCACCTGCGTGGCGTGTCATCGGGGTGGGTGAACTGGATGACCGCGTCCTCGCGCCCGAGGCTGAGCGGCTGATGGACGTACCCGAAGCGGAGCGCCTTCACCCGGCGGCCGAGCAGCCCGTCGGCGAGCGCGTCGGCCGCGTGCAGGCCCGTCGGGATGCCGCCCTGGCAGGTCCCGTGCATGACGCCGTACGGCTGGCGCACCGCGGCGGCGTCGCCCACGGCGTAGACGTCCGGGTGGGACACCGAGCGGAGCGCGGAGTCGACCACGATCCTGTCCTGCCCGTCCACCGTCAGCCCGGCCTCGGCGGCCAGCGGCAGCCCTCTGGTGCCGGCGGTCCAGAGCGTCGCGTCGGAGTCGACCAGTTCGCCGTCGGACAGCTCGACGGCGTCCGGCAGCACCTTGACGACGTCGGCGCCGCACCGTACCTGGATGCCCAGCCGGGCCATCGCCTTGTCGACGTACGCGCGGGCCTTGTCCCCCATCATCGAGCCCGGACGGCCCCGGCTGAGCAGGACGACGCGCAGGTTCGGGTGCGCCTCCGCCAGTTCGGTCGCCGACTCGACCCCGGTCAGGCCGCCACCGGCCACGACGACCGTGCCCCTGTCGAGTTCGCCGAGCCGGTGCGCGAGCCGTACGGCCTGGTCGTGGTCGTCGTAGACGTAGGCGTGCTCGGCCACGCCCGGGGTCGAGAGGTCCGTGACGGTGCCCAGGGCGTAGATCAGCTTGTCGTACCCGATCACCCGCCCGCCGTCCACGATGACCTCGTGGCGGGCGGGGTCGAGGGCGGTCACGCGGCCGAGGACGAGGTCGATGCCCGTTCCGGAGATGATGTCGGCGATCGCGTGGTCGTCCAGCCGTTCGCCCGCGGCGGTCTGGTGCAGCCGCAGCCGTTCGGTGAACCTCGGCGCGGCGCTGACCAGCGTCACCTTCCCGCCGTGGCGGCGGGTCCTGGTGGCGACCCTGATCGCCGCCGCGATGCCCGTGTAGCCGGCGCCCAGTATCAGGATGTTCGTCATGTCCCTGTCTCCTCGCGGTTGCGGGTGGATTCCGCACTGAAGACGGAGCGAGAAGCCGGGGATGTGACATCAGCCGGATGCGAAGTAGCTCTCTGGCGGGCCGAGGTAGCTCTCAGCCAGGTCGCCGGTCGCGACCACCAGCTTCTGCACGACCACGGTCGGGTCGACCATCCAGAACCTGAGCGTGTGCGCGCCGGGAGTGGACACGGTGAACGTGGTCGACGTGCGGTTCGCCGCGTCGGTGGTGTTCATCTCCCAGCCCTTGTTCATGGTGGTGTCGTTGGCCCCGGTGGCCGTCGTGATGTCGACGGTCTTCGGCGCCTGATCGTCGATCGACACCGCGTACCGCAGCCCGCTACCGGACAGCACGTTGTTCCTGGGCGACAGATACGCCCAAACGGTGTACGTGCCGGCCGTGGTGGAAGATGGTGCCGCGCTGGTCGCTGCCGACGATCACCAGCGCGCGGCTCACCCCGGCCATGGGATTCTCCACCACTTGCTGCAGCGAGGTCTCCCACTTGCCGCGGATGGCGGCGACGTCCAGCTTCCCGGCCGTCACGAGCCCGTCGATGAGCGCGCTGCGACCGATCGTGCCCACCAGCACCGGCTCCCCGGACGAGGGGACGGTGGTCGAGACTGCCGGCTGGACGCCGGTCACCTACCCCCACCCCGGATAGAGGTAAGCATGCGCAGGTGGAGACGATGGTCAACCGCGACGCTTCTGGTCGACATGTACAGCGCCCTGACCACTGCCGACCTCGCCGACGGCGTCCACCCCAATGCCGGCGGCTACAGCAAGATGGCCACCGTCTGGTACAACGCACTGCGCTCAGTGCCCGGCAGTTTGGACCCTGCCACCCCGACCCCTTCGTTCCGGCTGCGTAACGAGGGGGCCGGGCGGTGTGTGGACTCGCCGAACAGCGCCGGCGCCAACGGCACCCAGCTGCAGATCTACGACTGCCACACCAACGGCACCGTCACCAACGGGGCCAACAACCTCTGCCTCAGCGTCACCGGCACCGCCAACACCTCCGGCGTGACCATCGCCACCTGCAACGGCCGGGCCACCCAGAGATGGACCAGGTCGTGAACGGTAACTAGGGGACCTGCCAGCCGCGTTCGTGCAGGGCCTTGGTGAGCACGGCCGCCGCGTCGGGCTGCACGGAGACCTCGGCGATGCCCAAGGGCAGGCCAGGAGCGTGCTCCAGGCGTACGTCCTCGACGTTCACGCCGACCTCGTCGCAGATCTGGAAGAGCCTGGCCAGCTGGCCGGGGCGGTCGCCCACGACGACCTGGACCACCACGTACGCGGGCGCGGGGCCGCCGTGCTTGCCGGGGATGCGGCCGTGACCGGCCACGCCGCGCTTGAGCAGCTGGGTGAGCTCCTGCGTGGCGGTGCCGTCGCCGTCGGCCAGCGCGCGGAGCGCCGTCGCGGCCTCGGACAGGTCGCGGGAGACGGCCTCCAGCACCTCGGCCACCGGGGCCGCGTTGCCCGACAGGATGCCCAGCCAGAGTCCCGGGTCGCTGCCCGCGATCCTGGTGACGTCGCGGATCCCCTGCCCGGCCAGGCCGAGCGCGATGTCGGACGCGTCGGCCAGCCGGGCGGCGACGGCGGACGCGGTCACGTGCGGCGCGTGCGAGACGACCGCCACGGCCCGGTCGTGGTCGGCGGCGTCCACCTCGACGGGGTTGCCGCCGCAGAGCTCCACCAGCTGTTGTACGGCCGCCCGGGCCTCCGGGGTGGCGTCAGGGGTGGGGCAGAGCGCCCACGGACGGCCCAGGAACAGGTCGGCCCTGGCGGCTCCGGGGCCCGACTTCTCGCGTCCGGCCAGGGGGTGGGAGGCAACGTAGGTGGACAGGTCGCAGCCCAGCTGGCCGGCCCGCTCGATGGGCTCCACCTTGACGCTGGCCACGTCGGTGTAGAACGTGGCGGTGCCGTTGCGCTGCAGGGCCAGCAGCTCGCTTGCGACGTGCGCGGGCGGCACCGCGATCACCGCGAGATCGATCGGCTCGGCCGGGGTGCCGGCCTCGGGGTGCCATTCCTCGCCCGCGCCGAGCTCCCGGGCCAGCCGTACCGCTCCCTGGTCGTGGTCGGCGAGCAGCACGCGCACTCCGCGCTGGCGCAGGGCCAGCGCCATGGAGGTGCCGATGAGACCGGTGCCGACTACGAGCACGGTGCGGAGTTCGGAGGCCATCTACATGTCCTGATTTATCGGGCGTCGGAGAAGCTCTGTCGGGTGAAACTTCGTCTACTGGTGGTCGTTTACTGAGCGATGTCCTGGCGCAGCGCGACGGCGCCGCGCAGGTAGACATGCTGGATCTCGGAACGCGGCCGGTCGGTCTCGACGTGGGCCATCAGGCGTACGACCCGGGGCAGCGCGCCCGGCACGTCGATCTCGGTGCAGCAGATCAGCGGCACGTCGTGGAAGCCGAGCTTCCGCGCCGCCAGCGCCGGGAACTCCGCCGTCAGATCGGGAGACGCCGTGAACAGCACGCTGATCACATCGTCGGTGGTCAGCCGGTTGCGCTCCATCAGCTCGCTGACCAGCTCCGTGGTCGCTTCGATGATCGCCTCACGGTTGTTGGCGTCCACCTGGATCGCCCCGCGGATCGCCCGCACCATGTGATCCGTCCCCTCTATAGCGGTGAAGCCCGTGCGGAGGTTCGCACGGGCTCCTGCGTTCCCGCCAGATTACAGCTTCACGGCCGCGTAAAGCTCACCGACCTCGTGCAGGGACAGCGCCCTGACGGTGCCCGCCTTGGTACGGCCCAGCTTGACCGGCCCGAACTCGATCCTGGCCAGGTCGATCACGCGATGACCCGCCTCCTCCAGCATCCGCCGGACGACGTGGTTGCGGCCTTCGTGCAGGACGATCTCAACCAGCGCCTGCTGGCCGTGCTCCTGCACGATCGAGAAGGAGTCGGCCTTGGCGATGCCGTCCTCGAGCTCGATGCCCTGCTTGAGCCTTTTGCTCAGATCACGCGGGATCGGCCCGGGGACCTTCGCCCAGTACTTCTTCTGCACCCCGTAACTCGGGTGAGTCAGCCGGTTGGCCAGCTCGCCGTCATTGGTGAGCAGCAGCAGCCCCTCGGTCTCGGTGTCGAGCCGGCCCACGTGGAACAGCCGCGGCGCGAGCTCCTGCACGTAGTCGGCCAGGCACGGGCGGCCCTGCGGGTCGTCCATGGTGGACACGACGCCGATGGGCTTGTTGATGGCGTAGTAGACCAGGTCGGGGGCGGTCGGGATGCGCTTGCCGTCCACGTGGATGACCTGCGCGGCGGGGTCCACCTTGGCCCCGAACCGCCGTACGACCTGCCCGTTCACCGTGACGCGACCGTCACCGATCATCTCCTCGCAGGCGCGGCGGCTGGCGACGCCCGCTTGGGCGAGCACCTTCTGCAGCCGTACGCCGCCGGGGACCTCGGTGGTGTCGCGCTCGTCGGAGTAGCCCTCGGGGTAGAAGTTGCGGTCCCGCATGGGCTGGCGAGCGGTCTTGAACCTGTCGCGGGGCGCGGCGCTGCCCGTCCCGCCGGAGGTACGGCCCCCGATGGTCTGAACGTCGTCGCGTCTCGGGGTACGGCTCGGGCGGCTGTCCTCGCGTCGCGAGCCGGCGTCGTCACGGCGTCCGAAGCGGGCTCGGGTGGAGGACTCTCCGCGGCCGTAGCCGGTCCGTGCGGACTCGCTACGGGGACCGCCTTCCCTGCGCCCACCACGGTCGGCCCGGAAGCCGCCACGGTCGTCACGCCGCTCGGGACGGAAACCACCACGGTCATCGCTGCGGTCGGAACGGAAGCCACCGCGGTCGTCACGGCGGTCCGACTGGAAACCGCCACGGTCGGAGCGGAAGCCGCCGCGGTCGTCACGGCGCTGGGGACGGGAGCCGTCACGGGCACCGCGCTCCCGGGAGGCGGAGCCGCCACGGTCGTCACTGCGGTCGGAACGGAAGCCGCTCCGGTCGTCACGGCGGTCCGACTGGAAACCGCCACGGTCGGAGCGGAAGCCACCGCGATCGTCACGCCGCTCGGAACGGAAACCACCACGGTCGTCCGTACGCTCGGGACGGAAGCCACCGCGGTCGGCACGGCGGTCCGGCTGGAAGCCGCCACGGTCGGTACGGAAGCCGCCGCGGTCGTCACGGCGCTGGGGACGGGAGCCGTCACGGGCGCCGCGCTCGCGGGAACCGGACCCGGCGCGGTCGCCAGGGCCGGAGCCGGTGCGGTCGGAGCGGTATCCGCCACGGTCGCCCCCGGACGACGAGCCATAGCCGCCGCCCTCGCCACGGGAGGACGCGCCGTAGCCACGGTCGCCGCGCGGCTGCGCGCCATATCCGCCTCGGTCACCACGGGACTGCGAGTAGCCGCCGCGGTCGTCTCGGGACCGCGTACCGTAGCCGCCGCGGTCGCTTCTGGGCGCCGAACGGTCGTCGTCGCGGGAGGATGTGCGGTCGTCGCGGGAAGGGCGGTCGTCGCGCGAGGACGTACGGTCGTCGCGGGAAGGACGGTCGTCGCGGGAAGGACGGTCGTAGCCGCCCCGGTCGCCCGTGGAGCCGGAGCGGTCGCGGGCGTCGCCGGAGGCCGGCCTGCCGTACCGGGCGCGGGAGCCGCCACGGTCGGCGCGGAGCGAGTCGCGGCCGGAGCCCAGCTCGCTTCCGGAGTCGCGGCTGCCGCCGCGGTCACTGTCGTCGCGGCGCGGTCCGCCGCGGGAATCGTCTCGGTGGGAACCGCCACGGAACCCCTCACGGCGGGGGCCGCCGCGCGAGTCGTCCGAACGGAAGGCGGGACGGCCGCTACGGCTTGCGCCGCCGGTGCGTCCACGACCGCGTCCATCACCGGACGGGGTGCTGCGCCTGTTGATCACTTTGTATTCTCCTCGAGGTTTTCCACGTCGTCGGGGAGGAAGGGGGCGAGCTCGGGGAGTTCGCCGATGTCCTTCAGTCCCAGGCGTTCAAGGAAGTATGAGCTTGTCCGGTAGAGCACTGCCTGGCTCTCCGGGTCGGTGCCGGCCTCTTCGACCAGCCCCCTGGCGACGAGCGTCCGCATGACGCCGTCGCTGTTGACGCCGCGGACCGCGGCGACACGTGCACGGCTCACCGGTTGCCGGTAGGCCACGACCGCGAGCGTTTCCAGCGCGGCCTGGGTAAGCCGGGTCTGCTGGCCGTCGCGTACGAACCGCTCGACCAGCGCGGCACAGTCGGCTCGCGTGTAGAACCGCCAACCGCCTGCGACTTCCCTGAGATCGAAACCCCGTCCGGCTTGGGTGTATTCCGCGGCCAGGGCCCGAAGTGCGGTGCTCACCTCATGGGTAGGCCGTTCGAGCACCTGCGCCAGGGTCACGTCGGGGACGGGTTCGTCCACGACCATGAGGATGGCTTCAAGCGCCGCCCCAAGCGTGGGCCCGCTTTCGGCGGGTTCAATGGGCGCGCCCGAACTGGGTTGCTCGGACGCGTCTGGGTGGGATTGCTCGGGTACTTCTGCAGCAGGCTGCACGGATTCGCCCGCGCTCGGCTGATCGGGCACATCTGCGTCGGGCTGATCGGACGCGCGTATTGCGCCGCGCTCCGCCGTACCACCACCCGCCGCACCGGCGCCAGAAGGGGCCGCCGCAGTCTCGTCGGCGCCGGAGGGAGCCGCCGTAGTCGGACCGGCGCCGGAGGAAGCCGCCACGGTCGCGCCGAGGAAGGACGCCTCGTCCGGATCAGGAAGCGCGCCCGGCTCAGGAGACCCGCCCGCGGGGGGCCGCTCGGAGGACGCGCCCTCCGCCCGTGGAGCAGCCCCGTCGGCGAGTGTCACGTCCTCGAAGCCGTCGGCCCGACCCGGCTCCGACACCATGACCTGGGGGTCATCGGCCGAATCCGGCTCCGACACCGCGTCACGGCAACCGTCGTCCACACCCGATTCGGGCGCCAAGTCCCGCAGACCGACCGCCGCATCCGGCTCAGGCGCCAAGTCCCGCAGACCGACCGCCGCATCCACCTCAGGCGCCAGGTCTCGCAGATCGTCGGCCACATCCGGCTCACGCGACACACCCTGCAGACCATCGTCCGCCCCAGGCGACACACCACCCTCCGGCTCATCCAAAGTGTCGGAGGTCTTCTGGTTGGCGAGGGAGCCCGGAAGGGTCATCCAGGCGGGCAATGGGGCGGAGTCGTGCGGCGGGTTGTCGTCCAAGCGGTCACTCATCAGCCGTCTTCTCCGCGCTCTCCTCGTAGTCGTCCCCCACCGCGACGTCCCCGTCGTCCGAGCCGGTCCAGGTCACGTGCAGGTCACCCAGGGCTTCGACCTGTTCGAAGGTGACCGCGGACTCCCGGAAGAGCTCCAGCACCGCCAGGAAGCGGGCGATGACCTCGATGGTGCCTTCGCAGTCGGCAACCAGGGCCCGGAAGGTGGCCCGCCGCATCCGCCGCAGGTGCGCCACCAGGATAGCGGCTTGCTCCCGCACGCTGGCCAGCGGTTGGTAGATGTGTCCGACGCTGACGGTGGGCGGGAGCTTGGGGACGAAGGCGCGGGCGGCGATCCGGGCGAGGTCGTCCGGGCTGATGCCGAGGATGAGCTGCGGGAGCAGGTTGGCGAACTGCGGCTCCATGGGCGCGGTGCGGGGGAAGCGCAGCGCCTCTTCGGCCATGCGGCCGGAGAAGACCTTCGCCACCTCCTTGTACGCCTTGTACTGCAGCAACCTGGCGAACAGCAGGTCGCGGGCCTCCAGCAGCGCCAGGTCCTCTTCGTCCTCGACCTCGCCCGACGGCAGCAGACGGGCCGCCTTGAGATCCAGGAGCGTGGCCGCGACCAGCAGGAAGTGGCTGGTCACGTCGAGATCCCACTCGGGGCCGCGAGCCCGGATGTAGGCGATGAACTCGTCGGTGACCTTGGAGAGTGAGATCTCGGTGATGTCGAGCTTGTGCTTGGAGATCAGGCCGAGGAGCAGGTCGAAGGGCCCCTCGAAAACGTCCAGGTGAACCCTGAACCCCTGTGGCTCTGCCTCCTCCGTCACCTGGCCATTGTGGCAGGCGCCGGCCAACGGGACAGCACCTCTCTGGCCAGCTCACGGTAAGCGTTCGCGCCGAGGGACGACGGGTCGAACGTGGTGATCGGCTCGCCGGCGACCGTGGCGTCGGGGAAGCGTACGGTGCGGTTGATCACGGTGTGGAACACCTTGTCGCCGAACGCCTCGACGACACGGGCGAGCACCTCGCGGCCGTGCAGGGTGCGGGCGTCGTACATGGTGGCGAGCAGGCCCTCGATCTCGAGGTCCTCGTTGAGGCGTTCCTGCACCTTGGTGATGGTGTCCATGAGCAGGGCCACGCCGCGCAGCGCGAAGAACTCGCACTCCAGCGGCACCATGACGCCCTGCGCGCAGGTCAGCGCGTTGATCGTGAGCAGGCCGAGCGACGGCTGGCAGTCGATCAGGCAGACGTCGTAGTGCGGCAGCAGCGGCTTGATCACCCGGCCGAGCACCTGTTCGCGGGCGACCTCGGTGACCAGCTGGACTTCGGCGGCGGACAGGTCGATGTTGCTGGGCAGCAGGTCGAGGCCCTCGACGCCGGTCTCCAGCAGCACGTCCTCGGCGGTGACGTTGCGCTCCATCAGCAGGTTGTAGACCGTGAGGTCGAGCTGGAGCGGGTTGATGCCGAGGCCGACGGACAGCGCGCCCTGCGGGTCGAAGTCGACGAGCAGCACCTTGAGGCCGTATTCGACGAGCGCGGCGCCCAGGTTGATGGTGGTGGTGGTCTTGCCGACCCCACCCTTCTGGTTGACCATCGCGACCACCCGCGCGGGCCCGTGAACCTCGGGCGCGACAGGTTCGGGGAACACCGGGCGGGGACGCCGGGTCGGACCCAGATTCACGCCCACGGAGGGCGTGTTGGTCTTCGTGTCACCCCAGGGGTTGTCGGGGGTCCCCGGGGTCGAACCGTTGGTCTTCACAGTCACCAGCTCGAACCTCCCTGACGATCCCGAACCGGACCGTCCGGACGGACACTATGGCGTCACCACTAAACGCGGCAAGGCGGCACGCCGAAGTGCCGCACGTCGCAAAAGACTATAGATCACTGCCGGGCACGGGGATGCGCGGCGGCGTACACCTCGCGGAGTTTGTCGACGGTGACCAGGGTGTAGACCTGCGTGGTCGTCACCGAGGCGTGGCCGAGCAACTCCTGGACCACCCTAACGTCGGCGCCACCGTCGAGGAGGTGGGTTGCGAAGGAATGACGGAGAACGTGCGGAGATATCCCGGCGAGTCCGGCCCGTTCGGCGGCGGCCTGGAGCACCTCCCAGGCGCCCTGCCGGGTGAGCCGGCCGCCCCTGGCGTTGAGGAAGGCGGCGGGCGTGCCCCGGCCGTGGGCCACGAGGCCGGGCCGGGCCCTGACGAGGTAGGCGTCGAGCGCGGAGCGGGCGTAGCGGCCCAGGGGGACGACGCGGGTACGGCTGCCCTTGCCGCGCAGCCGTACCTGCTCCGCCTCCAGGTCGTCCACGGCCAGGCCGACGGCTTCGGAGATGCGGGCGCCCGTGCCGTACAGGACCTCCAGCAGGGCCCGGTTGCGCAGGGTCAGCGGCGCGCCGTCGGGGCCGGAGGCGGCGATGAGCCGCTCGACCTCGTCGACGGTGATCGCTTTGGGCAGCCTGCGGAGCTGTCGCGGCGGGCGTACCTGGTGCGCCGGGTCGTGGGCCGTGACGCCCTCGCGCAGCGCGAAGCGGTGCAGGCCGCGGACGGCCGACACCGCCCGCGCGGCCGAGCTGGCCACGAGGGCGGGGTGGTCGCAGTCGCCCTGACGCAGTGCGGCGAGGAAGTCGAGGACGTCGGCCTCGCCCACCTCGCCGAGCGTCGCCCGTCCGCGTGAGCGCAGGTGCTCGACGTAGCGGCGCAGGTCACGGCGGTAGGAGGCCAGCGTGTTGGCAGCCAGGCCCCGCTCCACCGTCAGGTGGGCGAGGTAGCTGGAGAGCACCGCCTCCACGAAGTGGTCCTTCCGTCACGCCTCCTTGGCGTCGGCAGGGCGCAACAGGGCGAATCCCTCGACCGAAGCCGCATATGCGGCGAGGATACCGGCCACGGTCGGGGAATTGTGGATCATTCCCATGAGCGCCCTTTCGACCGCGTCGGTCAGGGGCACCCACTCGACCGGCATGTCGATCTCCTCGTGCTCGTGAACGAAGCCGTTCTCGGCGTCGGGGATCTTCGACAGGCCGCGGGCCAGGAACACCCGGATCCGCTCGTTGGACATGCCGGGCGAGGTGTAGAGGTCGACCAGGGTGTGCCAGGTCTCGGCGCGGTATCCGGCCTCCTCGGCCAGCTCCCGCGCGGCCCCGGTGACCAGCGGTTCGCCTTCGACGTCGCGCAGCCCGGCGGGCAGCTCCCAGAGCAGCTGACGGGTCGGGTGGCGGTATTGACGGATGAGCAGGACCCGGTCCCGCTCGTCGAGCGCGAGCACGGCGACCGACCCGGGATGCACGACGTAGTCGCGGTCGGCGACCGTGTCCTTCGGCATGCGGACGGTGTCGGTGACCACGCGGACCACCCGGCCCGCGAACCGGTCCTTGGATTCGACGACGTCCCACGCCTCGGGCGTGTCTTCGACCCTCACTTGGCCACCTTCGGAGTCACCTTGGGGGTCACCCGGCTGTCGGCGTAGGCGAGCGCGGCGTTGATCAGGCCCTTGAACATCGGGTTGGCCCGCGTCGGCCGGGAGCGGAACTCGGGGTGGGCCTGGGTGCCGATGAAGAACGGGTGGGCCTCGACGGGCAGCTCGGTGTATTCGACCAGGCGGCCGTCGGGCGACAGCCCCGAGAACACCATGCCGACCTTCTCCAGCCGCTCGCGGTAGGAGTTGCCCACCTCGTACCGGTGACGGTGGCGTTCGGCGACCTTGGCCTTGCCGCCGTACAGCTGCCTGGCCAGGGTGCCCTCGCCGAGCTTGGCGGTGTAGCTGCCCAGGCGCATGGTGCCGCCCATGTCGCGTTCGCCGGCGACGACGTCCTCCTGGTCGGCCATCGTGGAGATGACCGGGTCCTTGGCGTCGGGGTCGAACTCGGTGGAGTTGGCCCCTTCGAGCCCCGCCAGGTTGCGCGCGGCCTCGATGACCATGCCCTGCATGCCGAGGCAGATGCCGAGGAGCGGGATCTTGCCCTCCCGGGCGTGGCGGATCGCGCCGATCTTGCCCTCGATGCCGCGCACGCCGAACCCGCCGGGGATCAGCACGCCGTCGACGCCGTCGAGCTCGCGCTCGGCGCCCTCGGGCGTCTCGCAGTCGTCGCTCTTGACCCAGCGGATGTTGACCCGGGCGTCGTTGGCGAACCCGCCCGCCCGCAGCGCCTCGGTGACGGACAGGTAGGCGTCGGGCAGGTCGATGTACTTGCCGACCAGCGCGATCGTGACCTCCTTGGCCGGCCGGTGCACCCGGCGCAGGAGCTCCTCCCACTCCTTCCAGTCCACGTCGCGGAAGGGCAGGCCGAGCCGCCGCACCACGTACGCGTCGAGCCCCTCGGAGTGGAGCACCTTGGGGATGTCGTAGATCGAGGCGGCATCCACGGCCGAGACGACGGCGTCCTCGTCGACGTCGCACATCAGGCTGATCTTCCGCTTGATCGCCGTCTGCACGGGCCGGTCGGAGCGGAGCACGATCGCGTCGGGCTGGATGCCGATGCTGCGCAGCGCGGCCACGCTGTGCTGCGTCGGCTTGGTCTTCAGCTCTCCGGAGGGACCGATGTACGGCAGCAGCGACACGTGCAGGAAGAAGACGTTGTCGCGTCCGACCTCGTGCCTGATCTGGCGGACGGCCTCCAGGAACGGCAGCGACTCGATGTCACCGACCGTGCCGCCCACCTCGGTGATGACCACGTCGACCTCAGGACCCGCCATGCCCCGGATGCGGTCCTTGATCTCGTTGGTGATGTGCGGGATGACCTGGACCGTGTCGCCCAGGTATTCGCCGCGCCGCTCTTTGGCGATGACGTTGGAGTAGACCTGGCCGGTGGTGACGTTCGCCGAACCGTGCAGATCGGTGTCGAGGAACCGCTCGTAGTGGCCGACGTCGAGGTCGGTCTCGGATCCGTCATCGGTGACGAAGACCTCGCCGTGCTGGAACGGGTTCATCGTCCCGGGGTCCACGTTGAGATAGGGGTCGAGCTTCTGCATGGTGACCCGGAGACCGCGTCCCTTGAGCAGATGGCCCAGGCTGGAGGCGGTGAGCCCCTTGCCGAGACTGGAGGCGACACCGCCGGTGACGAACAGATGCTTGGTTTGCGATGCGCTGCGCAAAGGGGCTCCCGTGGGTCGAGTTGTGGTCGAAGCGTCCACGGGCTCTCAGGATATCAAACAACGCCCCCGACATGCCCGAACGGCATGACCTAGCGGTAACTTTGGGCCCTATGTCATTAGTACGGCGGGCAACGGGCGCGCTGATTCACCGTGCCTACAAGGCGATCCGCGCGGCAGGGGCGATCACTCCCGCCAGTCCGGGCGGCACCCGCTTCCGGCATTTGGGCGACGGAGTCAGCATCGCCTTCCCGCCGGGCGCGATCTTCGGCGAGCAGTGGATCGAGATCGGCGACCACACGCTGATCGGCGAGCGCGTGTCGCTCTCCTGCGGCATGGGTCCCGGCGTCGACCTGGGCCCGGACTCGATCCTGCGGATCGGCGGCGGCTGCTCGATCGGCCGGGGCTCGCACATCGTGGCCCACCAGTCGATCGACATCGGCGAGCACGTCTTCACCGGCCCGTACGTCTACATCACCGACCAGAACCACGTCTACGACGACCCGGAGACGCCGATCGGCAGGCAGTGGCCACGCAACAGTCCGGTATCGATCGGCGCGGGCTCCTGGCTCGGCGCGGGCGCGATCATCCTGCCCGGCACCAGGATCGGCCGCCAGTGCGTGGTGGCGGGCGGCGCGGTCGTGCGCGGGGAGTTCCCCGACCACAGCGTGGTCGCGGGGGTGCCCGCCAAGCTGGTGCGCAGCTACGATCCCGCGCTCGGCTGGCACACGCCGCCTCGTGATCCCACCCTCGTGGACGGTCTGGACCGAACAACCTTCTGACGGTTAGCGTCGGTCCATGCGGACCGCTCTTTGCGAACGTCTCGGCGTCGAGTTCCCGTTGTTCGCCTTCAGCCACTGCCGTGACGTGGTGGCCGCGGTCACGAACGCGGGCGGCTTCGGCGTCCTGGGCGCGATCGCCTACACGCCCGAGCAGCTCGACACCGAGCTCACCTGGATCGACGAGCGGGTGAACGGCCGTCCGTACGGGGTGGACGTGCTGGTGCCCGGCAAGCTCGACGCGTCGGCGCTCGATCGCGACGCCCATCTGACCGACTTCATCCCGGAACGGCACCGCGACTTCGTCACGCACCTGCTGTCCAAGTACGGCGTGAGCACGCCGCCGCAGCCGGTGGCCGCCTCGGCGGACGAGTTCGGCAGGCGGGTGACGGCGGCGGGCGCGACCGGGCTGATCGACGTGGCGCTCAAGCATCCGATCGGCCTGATCGCCAGCGCGCTCGGGCCACCGCCGCCGGAGATGGTGGCCGCCGCCCGGCAGGCGGGCATACCGGTGGCCGCGCTGGTCGGCACCGTCGAGCACGCCCACCGGCAGGTGGCGGCGGGTGCGGACCTGATCGTGGCGCAGGGCACCGAGGCGGGCGGGCACACCGGCGAGATCGCCACCATGGTGCTGGTGCCGCAGGTCGTGGACGCGGTCGCGCCGGTGCCGGTGCTGGCGGCGGGCGGCATCGCCTCGGGACGGCAGATGGCGGCGGCGATGGCGCTCGGCGCCGAGGGCGTGTGGTGCGGGTCGGTCTGGCTGACCACCGAGGAGGCGGAGACGGCGCCCGCGGTGAAGCGGAAGCTGCTGGCCGCCTCCTCGCTCGACACGGTCAGGTCCAGGTCGCGTACCGGCAAGCCGGCCAGGCAGCTCAAGTCGGCCTGGACCGAGGAGTGGGACTCGGGGCAGGAGAGCCCCGGCCCGCTCGGGATGCCGCTGCAGATGCTGGTGGCCGAGGCCGCGATGGCCCGTGTCGGCCTGGCCGCCGAGCGTGGCGAGCCGGGGGCCGTGGAGCTGGCCAACTACTTCGTCGGGCAGGTGGTCGGCCAGCTCGACCAGGTCAAGCCCGCTCGCGAGGTGGTCTACGAGATGGTGAGCGAGTTCGCCGACGCGGTGGAACGGCTGTCCAGTTTGTCGCAGTGACCAGCTACGATGCGCGTGTGGTCGGGACACCCGAGGTCGAGCGCGGCACCGGTGTCCCCGCGCACGTGCAGATCGAGCGGTGGCTGCTGGAGTCCATCGGCAGCGGCGAGATGGAGCCCGGCGACCGGCTGCCGGGCGAGCGGGAGCTGTCGGCCCGCCTGGGCGTGAGCCGGATGACGCTCAGGCAGGCGCTGGCGACGCTGGAGCACGACGGCGTCCTGATCAGGCTGCCGGGCAGGTCGGGCGGCGCGTTCGTCGCCGACCCGCGCGTGGAGTGCGATCTGACGGGGCTGGCGGGGTTCACCGAGCAGATGCGGCGCGCCCACCTTCAGGCCGAGGCCAGGGTGCTGCTCGCCGCGACCGTCCCGGCCCCCCGCTCCGTCGCCGCCGCGCTGCGGACCGCCGTGGGCGAGCCGGTGCACGAGGTGGTCAGGGTGCGCTCGGCCGGCCAGTCGCCGGTGGCGCTCGAACGCTCCTTCTTCCCCGCGCTGCCCGGCTTCCTGGAGGAGGATCTCGGCGGGTCGCTCTACGCGCTGCTCGCCGAGCGCTACGACCTGGAGCCACGCACGGCCGTCGAGCACCTCGACCCGGTCATCGCCAGGTCCGACGAGGCCGCCGAGCTGGGCGTGGCGCCGGGCACGCCGCTCATGCTGATCGAGCGCACCGCCTACGCGGCGGCCGGGGAGCCGGTGGAGTTCGCCCGCGACCTGTTCCGCTCCGACCGGGTGCGCATCTCCGTCCGCAGCGGTCTCAGCGCACCCGCTCCCCCGCCGGGTCGTAGAGCGGTTCCTTGACCACGGTCCCGGTCACCCAGGCGCCCTCCACCTCGACCTCGACCTTGACGCCCGGTCCCACGGGCAGGTAGGCGTAGGCGATCGGCGTTCCGATCGTGTAGCCGTGGCCGCCGGAGGTGATCCGGGCCACGACCTGGCCGTCCAGGCGCACCGGCTCGTTGCCGAGCGCGATCGCCCCCGGCTCCAGCGTCAGGCAGCGCAGCCGGCGCTCGGGGGCGGGGTCGAGCGCGTCCTTGCCGAGGAAGTCCTTGTCGAGCTTGACGCAGAAGCCGAGCCCCGCCTCGTACGGCGTGGTCTCGGGCCCGATGTCGGCGCCCCAGACGCGGTAGCCCTTCTCCAGGCGCAGGCTCTCGATGGCCCGGTAGCCTCCGGCCCGCAGCTCGTACGCCCCGCCGGCCCGCCACAGCGCCTGCCAGAGCGCCAGGCCGTACTCGCTGGAGCAGTACAACTCCCAGCCCAGCTCCCCCACGTACGTCACCCGCAGCGCCAGCACCGGCACGTCGCCCACGGTGAGCTCGCGCGAGGACATGAACGGGAAGTCGAGCGGGTCGGGCGTGAGCGTCCCGAGGATGTCGCGGGCGCGCGGCCCCCACAGGGCGAAGCAGGCGTACTGGCCGGTCACGTCGGCGATCCGCACGTGGGCGTCCCTGAGCGCGGCCTGCTTGCGCAGCCAGCCCAGGTCGTGCGAGCCGAACGCGGTGCCGGTCACGATGAGGAACTCGTCCTCGGCCCGCCTGGTGACGGTGAAATCGCACTCGATGCCGCCGCGCCGGTTGAGCGCCTGCGTGTACGTCACCGCGCCCACCCGGCGGGCGACGCGGTTGTCGCAGACCCATTCGAGCAGCTCGGCGGCGTCCGGCCCGGAGACCTCGATCTTGGCGAACGAGCTCTCGTCGAACAGGCCCGCCGTCTCCCGCACGGCCCGGTGCTCCACCCCGATCGCGGGCGACCACAGCCGGCCGGCCCAGCCGGGGGGCCGCTCGTCGGTGCCGTCCTGCTCGTTCGAACGGTAGAAGTTGACCCGCTCCCAGCCCGCCTTCTCGCCGAACTCGGCGCCGTGCTCGGCGTGCCAGCCGTAGGCCGGGGAGACCTTGAGCGGGCGGCCCGCCGAACGCTCGTGGCCGGGGTAGCGGATGTCGTAGTAGGTCTCGTAGTTCTCGATCGCGCGGGCGAGGGTGTAGGACGGGGAGCGGTACTGGCGGCCGAAGCGGCGGATGTCCATGTGCCAGACGTCCATGGCGGGCTCGCCCTCGACGATCCACTCGGCCATCACCTTGCCGATGCCGCCAGCGCCCGCGATGCCGTGCGCGCAGAAGCCGGCCGCCACGAAGAACCCGCCGACCTCGGTCTCGCCGAGGCAGAACTCGTTGTCGGGGGTGAACGCCTCCGGGCCGTTGATCATCTTGCGGATGCCGACGTCGGCCATGGCCGGCACACGGATCCGCGAATTCTCCGAAATTTCGGTGAATCGGTCCCAGTCTTCGGCGAGCAGGCGGCCGTTGAAGTCGGCCGAGATGGCGTCGTACGAGGTCTCGTCCGCCGTCCAAGGGGCGCAGGTGCGCTCGTAGCCGCCCATGACCAGGCCCTGCACCTCCTGCCGGTAGTAGACGAGCAGGTCGGGGTCGCGCAGCGTCGGCAGGCCGTTGTGCTCGTGGAAGGCGTCGGTGACCACGTACTGGTGCGACATCGGCACGATCGGGATCCGCACCCCGGCCATCCGGCCGATCTCGGCGGCGAACATGCCGCCGCAGTTCACCACCACCTCGCAGTCGATGTCGCCCTGGTCGGTGCGGACCCGCGTGACCCGGCCGCGTTCGGTGTCGATGCCGAGCACGCGGGTCCTGGGCCGGACGCGGGCGCCGCCCTCGCGGGCCTTGGCGGCCAGCGCGTAGCAGAGCGCGGAGGGGTCGATCTGCCCGTCGGTCGGCAGGTACGCCGCGCCGACGACGCCCGACGGGTCCATCAGCGGGAACAGCTCGGCCGCCTCGGCGACGGAGATCTCCTCCAGCGGCAGGCCGAACGTGCGCGCCCAGCCGATCTGGCGGCGGATCTCGGCCATCCGCTCGGCCGTGGAGGCCAGCTTGATGCCGCCGCACTCTGTCCAGCCGGCGTCGAGCGTGCGATAGAGCTCGACCGAGTACTGGTTCATCCTGGTCAGCGTGGGGTCGGCGCGCAGCTGGCCGACGAGCCCGGCGGAGTGGAAGGTGGAGCCGCTGGTCAGCTCGTCGCGGTCGAGCAGGACGACGTCGCGTTCGCCGAGCTGGGTCAGATGGTAGGCGACGGAGGCGCCGCCCACGCCGCCGCCGATGATCACGATGCGGGCCGAGTCGCTCATGCGGGCGAGGCTACACTAAAGGTCTAGACCGTTTAGGGGGTGGCGGGGCTAGCATCGACCATGACCGAGATCTTCGATCGCATCCCTCTGCTGTCCGGCGCGCCGCGTTCCGTCGAGGAGCTGCCCGGCGGGCTGACCAACCACAACTACAAGGTGACCGTTCCCGGCGGCGCCTATGTGGTGCGGGTGTCCGCGAGCGAGGGATCGCTGCTGGCGATCGACCGGGACGTCGAACACTCCTGCTCCCTGGCCGCCGCGCGGATCGGGGTGGGGGCGCCGGTGCACGGCTATCTGCCGGAGCTCGGGGTGCTGATCGTGGGGTTCCTGCCGGGCCGTACGTTCACGGAGGCCGACCTGCGCGAACCCGCGAACCTGCGGCGGCTGGCCGAGGTGTGCGGGCGACTGCACGCGGGGCCTCGGTTCGCGCGGGACTTCGACATGTTCGAGGTACAGCGGGGATATCTGGAGATCGTCCGGGCCCGGGGCTACCGGCTTCCGGCGAAATATCTTGATTTCATGCCCGACGTTGAGCGGATCCGGAAATGTCTGGATATTCGGGATGTGGGGCGGGTGCCGTGTCACAACGACCTGCTGCCCGGCAACATCATCGACGACGGCGGGCGGCTCTGGCTGATCGACTACGAGTACGCCGGCAACAACGACCCCTGCTTCGAGCTCGGCAACATCTGGAGCGAGTCGAACCTGTCCCTTGACCTGCTGGAAGAGCTGGTCACGGCCTACTACGGCCGCCGCCTGCGCCACAAGATCGCGCGGGCGCGGCTGCTCGGGCTCATGTCCAAGTACGGCTGGACGCTGTGGGCCTCGATCCAGGACGGCGCCAACCAGAGCATCGACTTCGACTTCTGGTCGTGGGGCATGGAGAAGTACGAGCGGGCGGTCGCCGAGTTCACCGGATCCGGTCTGGCGGCGCTCATGGACGAGGCGGTCCGGGCAGACTAGGGGCATGTTCGCCGCATTGACCGGGCTCGGCCTGTCCACCGCCGCCGGGCTGAACGCCTACATTCCACTCCTCGTGGTGGGCGTGCTGGCGAACGTCACCGACCGGGTGAAACTGCCCGACGGCTACTCCTGGCTGTCCAACTGGGGCGTGCTCGCCGTGATCGCGGTGCTGCTGGTCGCGGAGATGGTGCTGGACAAGGTCCCGGCCGTCGACAGCGTCAACGACGCCATCCAGACGGCGGTACGACCGGCGGCCGGCGGCGTGGTGTTCAGTGCCACGAACGCGGCCGCCGAGCTCGACCACTCGACCTGGATGACCGAGCACCCGTGGGTGGGCTGGGTGGCGGGCATCCTGGTGGCGCTGGCCGTACACGCGCTGAAGGCGACGGCCCGTCCCATGATCAACGTGGGGACGGGCGGCGTGGGCGCGCCCGTCGCGAGCACGGTGGAGGACGTCGGATCGCTCGGTATGAGCCTGGTCGCGGTGTTCGTGCCCGTGCTGGTGGTCGTCGTGCTGCTGCTGATGGCCGTGCTCGCCTGGTGGACGATCAGGAAGGTACGCCGCTACCGCGCCGCCCGCCGGGCCAGACGCGCGTCAGGAAGCCCGTAGCCATCGGCGCAGGACGACGAGGAACTCACCGGGACGCTCCTCGTGCAGCCGGTGGCTGGAGCCCTCCCAGCACACGACCTTCGACGCCGGGTGCTTGCAGAGCCCCGACTCCCAGGCCGCGCGTTCCGCGTCACTCCAGATCGACAGCACCGGACACTGCCTGCGGACGATGTAGTCGTCGCTCGCCGGCCGTACCCCGATCGCGCCGGGCAGCGTGAACATGGCCTCGAACGCCTGGAGCAGCACGTGCGGCGCCATGCCGTACAGCCGGCGCTGGTGCCAGCGCCTGATGACGGCCGGGGTGGCGGAGGTGGTGCACCACCGGTCGAGCTGTACGGCGGCGGCGTGCGGGTGCGGGCCGCGCAGTCCGGCGACCGTCTCCGGGAACGTGCGCGCGAGGTCCGCCGACATGCCGTAACCGGGATCGACCGCGACCAGCTTGCGTACCTTGTCCGGATGCTCGACCGCCAGGATGGAGACGACCTGGCCGCCCATGGAGTGGCCGATCGCGATCACCTCGGGGATGGCCAGCACGTCCATCAGCGCGGCGAGGTCGTCGGCCATCTGGCGCGGCGTGTTGCCCTCGTCGGGCACGGACGAGTAGCCGTGGCCGCGTAGATCCACCGCGATCACCCGGTGCTTGGCGGCGAGCTCGTCGATGTGCCAGGACCACTGGTGGGAGTCGGTGCCCCAGCCGTGCACGAGCAGCAGCGGAGGGCCGTCACCCGAGCCGTCATCGGTATAGAAAAGCCGGATGTTTTGCCCTATATCCGCGTAAGGCATCCTTCACCCCACCTGCTCATGGATAGTGGCGCAGACCTTCGCCCCGGCCTCCTTGGCGGCGGGCAGCAGCGAGCCCAGCCCGAAGAAACCGTGGAACATCCCGTCATAACGCACGCTCCGCGTGTCCACCCCGGCCGCGCGCAGCCGCTCCGCGTACGCCTCGCCCTCGTCACGCAGCGGATCGTGCTCCGCCGTGATCACCAGCGCGGGCGGCAGACCGCTGACATCCGCGTTGATCGGCGAGCTGTACGGCTCGGCTCGGCGCGCGTGGTCGGGCTGGTAGCAGTCCCAGTACCACCGCATGTGCGCCGTGGTCAGGAAATATCCGTCCGCGTTCTCCGCGTACGAGGGCGCGTCCTGGGCGGCGTCGGTGACGGGATAGATCAGCACCTGCAGCGCGATCGGCGGCCCGCCCTCGTCCCTGGCCTTCAGGCACGTGACGGTCGCCAGGTTCCCGCCCGCGCTGTCGCCGGCGACCACCAGCCGCCTGGGATCCGCGCCCAGCTCGCGGGCGTGCTCGTACACCCAGCGGGCCGCGGCGTACGCGTCCTCGACGGCGGCCGGATAGGGGTGCTCCGGGGCCAGCCGATAGTCGACGGACACCACGATCACGTCGGCGTCCGCGCAGATCAGGCGGCAGATGGGGTCATGCGTGTCCAGCGAGCAGAGGGCGAACCCGCCGCCGTGGAAGTACACGACCACCGGCCATACTTCTTGTTTCGTCGGCGGCCAGTAGACGCGCACGGGGATGTCCTCCGCCAGCCGATTCTCCACCCGGCCCACTGCATACGGCTCGGGCTCCAGCGGGGGCATCTCGGTGATGATCCGCCGGGCCTCGACGGGGTCCGTCACCTCGGTGCCCACCTGGGGGAAGACCGCCGTCATCGCGTCGATGACCGCCCTGGTGAGATCGTCAACGGCCATGTCACTCACCGTCCCCGCGGGAGAGCAGTTGGGTCTCCCCCGCCGTCCAGCCGCCGTCCACCGCCAGCTCGGCGCCCGTGATGTACGACGCGGCGTCGGACAGCAGGAACGCGATCGCCTCCGCCACCTCCTCGGGTTCACCACACCGCCCGGCCGTGGCCAGCGGGAACCTGCCCTCGCCCGAGACCGCGCCATGCGGAAGCGTCATCGCGGTGACGATCATCCCAGGATGTACGGAGTTGACCCTGATCCGGTGCGGGCCGTACTCGATCGCGGCGATCTTGGTGAGGCCGCGGACACCCCATTTGGACGCGCCGTACCCACCCGTACCGGGGAGCGCCGTCAGACCGGCCGCCGACGACAGGTTCACGATCGAGCCGCCGCCGGACGCGCGCATCGGCGCCACCACCGACTTCAGCCCGAGGAACACGCCGACGAGGTTGACCTTGAGCACCCGCTCGAAGTCGTCGAGCGAGTGCTGCTCCAGGGGCGCCGAGGGGGCGATGCCCGCGTTGTTGACCAGCCCGTCGAGCCGGCCGTAGTCGTCCAGGACCTCCTCGACCACCTCAGCCCACTGGTCATGATTGGTGACATCGTGCGGGATAAATCGTGATTCGAGGTCTTTTGCGGTGGCGGTGCCGTCCTCCACCAGAACATCGGTGATCACGACGCTCGCCCCCGCCGCGACGCAGCGGCGGGCCGTCGCGGCCCCCATGCCCCTGGCGCCGCCGGTGATGAGCACTACCTTGCCGTCAAGCATGCGTGGCTCCTTCGCGGTAGGTGAACTGAACCACGCCCCCGCCACACAATCAAGAGCTTGCTTGGTCACGCGAAGCCTGCTCGGCCACGCATCCGCCCGGCGCTCGCACTATCCTCTAGGCAGCGGCCAATCAGCAGCAGGAGGCAGGGACGATGATGGAGGTCATTCTCATCATCCTGGCG
Organism: Nonomuraea guangzhouensis; assembly: GCF_019396345.1. Classification (GTDB taxonomy): domain Bacteria; phylum Actinomycetota; class Actinomycetes; order Streptosporangiales; family Streptosporangiaceae; genus Nonomuraea; species Nonomuraea guangzhouensis. The sequence continues at coordinate 168,494 of NZ_JAHKRM010000018.1, forward strand.
GTCCTGGCCTTCCTCGGCCTGGTGGCCGGCGTAGGCATCTACTTCTTGGTCAAGGTGGGCCAGAAAGCGGCGGTCAAGGCCAAGCAGGCGGCGACCCAGCTGACCACGCACGTCAACGCCATGGGCCCCGGCGACGCCGCCGAGGTCGAACGCCTCCGCCTCGACCTGCGCCGCGAGGTCTCGATCACCCGCCAGGCCGTCGACCACGCGCACCGCCAGGGCTGGGGCCTCGGCGACCTGCCCCGCCTGCTGGCCGACCTGTCCGCGCAGGCCGACATACACGACGCGCAACTCGCCATGTACGCCCAGCAACGCCGCGCCTCACCGTACGTCGACCACGCCACGCTCCACCGCCTGCGCGAGCACCAGGCCAAGCTGACCGCCATGTGCGCCCGCATCCGCGCCGACCTCCTCGGCGACCAGCTCCAGCACGCCGCGGCCGGCATCGACGACCTCAACTCCCGCACCGACCTGGAGATCGAGGCCCGCCGCCGCCCCCCGGACCCGCTGGACGAGATCGACGAGCTCTATCGCAAGAGCACGCAGGAGCGCCGAGACCTCCCCTGACGGCTACCTGACGTGTCATGATGACGCCGTTCAGTCAGCATCGGGCGGAGGCATGCGCGATGACCACGGCATTTCCCGAGTGGTTCTACCCGGGTCCCTCCGGCGGATGGACCGCCGACATGCTCGATCATCTTCCCTCCGACGCACCCGAGCACGTCGAGCTGATCGACGGGATGCTCATCTTCCGGCCACCGCAGACCGCATTCCACATGCTGGTTCTTCGTCTTCTCGAACGGAGCCTCGCACCGCCAGAACGCCTGTTCGTAGCCCGCGAGATGACCGTGACACTCGGCCTGCGGCAGCGTGCCCACCGGCATCCACCGCGGACGCCTGCGGGCCAACCCCGGTTTCCCTGTGGACATCGACCTCGATCTGAACAAGTTCATGGGCTGACCTCGCGCCCCCAAGTGCCGTGGATGAACGCGTCATACTCCTCCGCGCTCACGCCGTCGTTCAGCAGGGCGCGGGCCGACTGTGCCTGCTGAGTGGTGGGGAGCCGCCCTTCGAGCAGGATCGGCAGCGAGAGCCGCCGCGCCAGCAGCTCAACCGCCGAGATCTCGTACGGCCTGCGCACCACCGACACGTTGACCCACAGCCCGTGCTCGTTCCCGGGCGCGGCCCCCGGCCGATCGATCTCGATCGCGGCATAGCGGAAGCCGTTCGCCAGGTCACACGGCCCGCACCCGGCCGGGCCTCGGCTCAGCCGACCGCCGCACTCGGGGCAGGTCAGCCGGTCGTAGGCCGCGTCGACCACCCGCCACGGGTGCCTGTCGGGCTCGTCGACCACCATCTCCGCGATGGCCCGCTCGTCGGCCTGCCCGGCCGTACCGAAGTCCCGCTCCAGGAACGCCCGCCAGCCGTCCTCGACGATCGTGTCCACCAGCCGGGCACACCGAACACACTCCGGAGCACCGGCCGGTTCCCAGTGGGAGCATTCCTCGCATCGTCGCACTCCAGCACCATACGGGCGACGGCGAACGGCTTCACCCGATTATCCAGCCATGGCCCGGGAGCCCATCAGAGCGCGAGTAAGCAGACCTCCGACCTGGCGCACAGGTGACTGTGATCACACACGCCTCCGATTTCGACTTAGTAATCGGTACCGTATCGTTTACTAAGTGACTGACACCGTACTCATCGTGGGCGCCGGCCCCACCGGGCTGGCCCTGGCCATCCACCTGGCCCTGCACAAGATCCCCGTCCGCATCATCGACGCCGCCCCCGGCCCCGCCACGACCTCCCGCGCTCTCGGCCTGCAACCACGCGGCGTCGAGGTCCTGGAACGCATCGGCGCGCTCGGCAACCTGCCCCAGCGCTCCCAGTCCTCGCTCAACATGTCCTACAACGAGGGATCGCGCACCGTACTGCGCCTCCACGTCGGGCGAGCCGTCGCCGACCAGCCGAAACAGGCGCTGCTGATCTCACAGGCCGAGGTCGAGGGCACGATGCGGCAGCGCCTGGCCGAATTAGGCGGCCACGTGGAGTGGGGCACGGGGCTGGTCGCGGCTCGACAGGACGACACCAGCGTCATCGCTACCGTCCAGACGGCCGACGGCGCCGAGCACCGCATCGAGACGCACTGGCTGATCGGCTGCGACGGCGCGCACAGCACCGTACGCAAACTCGCCGGCATCGGCTTCCCCGGTCGCAAACTCCTCGAACGTCTGCTCATGGTCGACGTGCGAGCCCAGTGGCCGCTGGACAAGAACGGCAGTACGACCTGGATGGACGCCGGTCACATGCTGTCGGTCACCGCGCTGCCCGACGACACCTGGCGCGTGTTCACCGAACCACCAGCGGATCTGCCGGACCAGTTGTCCGAAAATGAGATCAGCGAGCGGGTGCTGAGCGAGTTCTCCCGCCGCAGCGGTGTCGGCCTCGACACGGTCACCGACATCCGCTGGGCCTCGGAGTTCCGCATCCACCGCCGACTCGCCGACACCTACCGGCGCGGCCGGATCCTGCTGGCCGGCGACGCGGCACACATCCAGAGCCCCACCGGCGGCCAGGGACAGAACACCGGGCTGGGCGACGCCGAAAACCTGGCCTGGAAGCTGGTGCTGGTCGCCCGCGGCCGCGCCCACCAGAAACTCCTCAACACCTACGAGGGCGAACGACGGCCGCTGGCTCGAAACGTCCTGCGAGCCACCAGCACCGCCGTGGACATCATGCTTCCCCATGACCCGTGGAAACGCCTGCTGCGCGACAAGGTCGTCCTGCCGCTCGTCCGCCTGCCCGCAGTGCAACGCCGGCTATGGCTGGCCGCCTCTCAACTCGGCATCAGCTACCGGGGCGGCCCACTGGCCCCCAACTCGCACCGGTGGATGCGCGGTCCGTGTCCCGGCGACAGGATGCCCGACCTCACCTGCCGACGTCTCGACGGTGGCCAGACCACGCTGCACGCCGCGATCTCCGGACGCTGGGTGGTGCTCGCCGGCGATCAGCACGTCGCCGCCCGCCACGCCGAGGCAGCCGCGGCACAACTGAGCGCCGACCTGATCCTCGCGCTCACACCAGTGGAGCCCGGCTCGCCCGACGTGGTGCTGATCCGCCCTGACGGCCACATCGGTTGGCGTGACCATCCGGCACCCGACAAACTGACGGCATGGCTGAACCAGGTGCTGTGTCCGGCGTAGAACGCCACGGCCGCCCACGCGACCCGGAAAACGACGCCGCCATCCTGGACGCGGCGTTGGACCTGCTGATCGAACGCGGCGCGGCGGGCACCAGCATCGAAGCGGTCGCCCAACGCGCCGGCGTGGCGAAACTGACCGTCTACCGGCGCTGGCGAGCCAAAGACGACCTGCTGATGGCCGCGTTGGAGCACGCCCGCACCCCCGACATGGACGCCGCCCCGGCCCGGCAGTCGATCGACGAACTCGTCTCGACCACCGCCGAACTACTCAGCCGACCCCGCTTCCGCGCGCTGATGGCGCGCGTCATCGGCGCCTCGGTCGACTACCCGAAACTGGTGACCGCCTACACGGAGCGCTACCTGCAGCCACGACTGAACGCGCTGGCGCAGATCGCGCAGCAGGCCATCGACGCCGGTCGCCTCCCAGCGGACACTGACCCCAGCGTCATCCACGACATTCTGGCCAGCTCGATCGGGTCCGTCCTGCTCCAGCATGGGGAAGACGTGACCGCGGCACAAGTCGAACGCCGGCTGCGGACTCTGTTGCGCCACATCGGATACCGGGCTTGATTCCTTAGGCAACAACGGCAGGCGATCGGAAGGCCGAAAATTCAGTTGCCGAGGCCAGACCCCGCTCGGCATACTCAGCCAGGTTGAGCGCAACGCGTTACGCAACCGCGTAACCAGTGCAGCCCGTACGTGAAGGGCGAAGGGAGGTTGAGACCGTGATGAAGACGACTGTTCGCGTGCCGTTTTCCGCGTCCTCTGACCTCCCCACCGGGTTCTCGCCAATCTGATCGCTGAGCCGGTGGGCCTCATTCCTGGAGAAATCCCACCGTGCCCAAGCACTCCTCGCCCCGCCGCCGGGGCAAGTACGCCCTCGACGCCGATGATCTCGAATGGCTCGACAGCGCCCCCGTGGACGACGGACCACCTGTGGGTGACCGCTGGTCCACCTGGGACCAGAGCACACCCACTGAGCGCGGCCCGAAACCGCACCCGGACTGGCTCGTCACCGAGCTCGCCGCCGTGGACACCGAACTCGGCATCCTCAAAACCGGCAAGGAAGCCGACGTCCACCTGCTCTCCCGCGGCGTACCGGACACGGAGCGGGTCTGCCTGCTGGCCGCCAAACGCTACCGCTCAGCGGAACACCGCTTGTTCCACCGGGACGCCGGCTACCTGGAAGGCCGCAGCACCCGCGAAAGCCGGATGAACCGCGCCATGGCCAACCGCACCGCCTTCGGCAAGCAACTCATCGCCGGCCAGTGGGCCGCGGCCGAATTCGGCGCCCTGTGTCGCTTGACCGAGCTCGGCCTGCCAGTCCCCTATCCGGTGCAGATCGTCGGCACCGAGATCCTCCAGGAATTCATCGGCACCCCGGACGGCTACGCGGCGCCCCGCCTCGCCAACGTCTCGGATGACCTGGACGACCTCTGGGCGCAACTGGTGGCGGCGCTGGTCGTCCTGGCCAGGGAGGGACTGGCTCATGGCGACCTGTCGGCGTACAACCTGCTGGTCCACGAGGGCAGGCTGGTCATCATCGACCTTCCCCAGATCGTCGATGTGATCTCCCACCCCACGGGGCCGCAGTTCCTCGACCGGGACGCTCGCAACGTGGCCACCTGGTTCGCCGCGAAGGGCGTCGCGTCGGCAGACCCCGACGCCCTTTCCGTCCTGCTCCAGTCAGAAGCCGGGATGCTCTGACACCCACGCGCCGGACCCTCGCCGCACATATGCATCACCGGCCGTACGCGCGAACAGCGTCCGGCCGATGATGCGCGGGCACAGCCAGCGGAGGGCGTTGACGTGAGGGTCGTGGACCACGACCGCCACGACGACGGCCGGCGACGGCGACGGCGATGCCCAGCGGGATCAGGGCGCGCAGTTCCGCCCCGTGCTGGGGCGCATCAAGATCCGCCTGCCCATCGGCCGCCCGCGCGCCCGCCCAGGCGCGGGGGCCGCCGACAAGGCCTACTCCTGCGGCTCCCAAGGCGGCCGGCTTGTTACCGGGGAATTTCATTGGGCTGAGCCCTTGACCTGGGCCCCGGGAGGGGGGAGTTTGGTCGGCATCGGATTTACGAGTCACTTCCGAACCTAGTTCGCAAAGGGGTGTCGTGGCGATTGTGATCGGAGTGGTGACCCACTCGACGCACAGGGAGTTGTTCCGGCAAGCCGCGAACACGCTCGGTGGTGGGGTCGACCTGGAGTGGGTCAGCTACGACCACGAGGACGAGATCCGCGCCAAGGTCGCCGAGTTCCTCAGCACGACGCGACTCGACGGCTTCCTGGCCGGCCCGGTCCCGTACACGGCCAGCCGCGAACTCCTCCCACCCGGCCTCCCGGTCGGTGTGATCCGCTCGTCGGCGCTCGACCTGACCCTCGCGCTCTATCGCGCCCAGGAGCGTGGCTGGGGTCGCACCCCGGTCAGCATCGACACCTTCCCCGCCGAGGCGGTCGAGGCGGTCGCCACCGCGCTCGAACTCGACACCGACGCCATCGACTGCCTGCCGTACGCCCCCACGCAATCCGTGGAGGACATCGTCGAGTTCCACCGTTCCGCGTACCACCGGTTCGGCGACCGCAGCTACGTGATCAGCGTCCGCGCCGACGTCCGCGAGCGACTGTCCGGCGAGATCCGGATCATGAGCGGCATGCCGGTGCCGGCGACGATCCGGACCGAGCTGCACGAGCTCGCGCTCCGGATCGAGTCCGAACGAGCCAGCGCGCAACGCTTCGCCGCCGGAGTCTTCCTGATCTCGCATTCGCAGGACGAGGAACGGGCCCGGATCGGCCTGATGAATCTGTTGCTCAACACCCCCGAGTTCGCCGGCGCGTGGATCGAGGACCGCGGCCGGCGCGGTGTCGTCGTCTTCGCCCACAAGGCCTTGTTCGAGCGCATCACCCGCAACTGGGTCGCCGTACCCGCGCTCGCCGAGGCGGCCACGGCGCTCGGTGCGCAGGTCTCGGCGGGGTTCGGCGTCGGCGCGTCCGCCCGCAACTGTGTGGCCCTGGCCGAACAAGCGGCCGACCGGGCCGAGCAGGAGAGCGAGCCGTGCGCCTACCTGATCGAGGACAGCGGCGTGATCATCGGCCCGATGGGTCCGGTCCGGGCGGCGCTCAGCTACTCCTACCGCGAGCACGGCGACGACGTCGAACGGCTCGCCAAGTCCGTCGGCCTCAGTGCCGCGACCGTCTCCCGGCTGGCGGCGCTGGACCACGAACTGGAAGGTCGCGCGATCTCGCCCGGTGAGCTCGCCGACCATCTCGGCATCACGGATCAGAGCGGGCGCCGACTGATCCGGACACTCGACGCTGGGGGCCTGGTGAGCGTCGAAGGCACTGCTCAGCACCATCCGAAAGGACGCCCGACGCGTCTGTACCGGCTACGCATCGCCCAAGCGCTACTGCGCGCATCCCGTTGAAGGGACCCCCCATGGAGTTCAACCGCCGCCAGATCCTCAAGTACGCAGGCCTCGGCCTGGCCCTGCCCGCCGCATCCCCCCTGCTGTCCGCCTGCTCCAACGACAAGTCCGGAGGCTCCGGCGACGGCAGCGTGAAGTTCGAGGGCTGGGACTACGAGGCCGCACTCGTCCAGCAGAACCTCGACAACTTCACCAAGACCAGCAAGATCAAGGTCAACTACACCCCGATCACGAGCGCGCAGTACGTGCAGAAGGTCGTCGCCGAGTTCACCGGTGGCGGCGGCCCGGACGCCCTCTATGTGTACGACGATTCCCTCGCCTCCTGGGTGGAGGGGGACTACCTGCAGCCACTCGACGGCATGGCCGGCGTCGACGAGGTGTACAACGCGATCTACCCGGGCAACGCGACCGCGATGACGTACCAGGGCAAGCGCTACGGCCTGCCGTACTACACGGACTCCAACTGCCTGACCTACAACGCCGACATCCTGGCCAAGGCCGGAATCACGAAACCCCCTGCCAGCCTGGAGGAGCTGGAAGCGCAGGCGATCAAGATCAAGAAAGCCGGCCTCCTGCAGTATCCCATCGGCGTACCGGCGCAACTGTCCGACACCTGGTGGTCCTGGGTGTGGGCGCTGGTCTTCGGCAGCGGCGGCAACATGTTCGACGACCAGCAGGCGCCGATCATGAACACCACCGACACCGTGGTGAAGGACGTCTTCGCCTGGCTGCAGCAGGCGGCGACCAAGTCGAAGGTGATCGACCCGGCCTGCCTGCAACTGCTGGCGGTCCCGATCGACAACGCGATGAAGGCGAACCGGTACGCGTACACGATCGGCGCGCGGTACGCGAGCCGCGACTACAACGACCCGACCAAGTCCAAGGCCGCGGGCAAGATCCGGATGGCGCTGGTACCGAGCCTCGACGGTCAGGTACACGGAACCGTCAGCAACACCCGGCTCTACGCGCTGGCCAAGGACACCGAGGTCAAGGACAACGCGTTCAAGCTGCTCACCTACCTGGGCGGACTCGACGCGAACAAGCAGCCTTACACCGCGAAGTTCTGGTTCCTGCAGCGTGGTCTCGGGTTCGCCTACAAGTCGATGGCGACCGACCCGGAGATCACCGCATCGCTGAAGAAGTTCGCCGACCCGGAGATCTACGCCCACCTGGGCGAGATCGCCAAGCCGCGCAACGTGCTCGGCGTGCCGTGGTACACCGAGTTCGAAATCGAGATGCACAAGGTCGTGCAGGGCGTGCTGAGCAACCAGACGCAGCCGGCCGCGGCGGTGGCGAGCTTGGCGCAATCCGTTGACACGCTGAAGAAGAAATACAACTGAGGATGGCTGTCCTCACCGAACGCCGGCCGCTGGGCGACAACGCCAAGGCCTGGGCGCTGAACGCGCCGGCCATGATCGTGATCGCCCTGCTGGTCGCCTACCCGATCGCGTACTCGTTCTGGGTCAGCCTGCAACGGAACAACCTGAAGCGCCCGCGAGCGAACAAGTTCATCGGCTTCGACAACTACCAGGCCCTGCTCAGCGATCAGGCCTTCCTGTCCGCGCTGAAGGTGTCGGCCCTGTTCGTCCTCGTGGTGCTTGGGCTGACCGTCGTACTCGCGCTGATCCTGGCGCTGGTGCTGAACGAGCAGTTCCGCGGCCGCGGTCTGCTGCTCAGCCTGGCTCTGTTGCCCTGGGCGATGCCGGGGGTGGTGAACGGCCTGATGTGGCGGACCATCTTCGACGCGAAGACCGGAGCCCTGAACGGTCTGCTGACGCAGCTCGGACTGATCGACGAGTATCACGCCTGGCTGACGTCCGGGACCGGCGCGTTCCTGTTCACCGCGCTGGCCCAGGTGTGGAACACGCTCCCGTTCTCGGTCATCATTCTGCTCGCCGGACTGTCAACCATCCCCTCGGAGTTGTACGACGCCGCCACCGTCGACCGAGCGGGTGCGGTGCAGCGGTTCGTCCAGGTGACGTTGCCGTGGTTGCTGCACCCCCTGCTGATCGTGCTGATTCTCGAGACGATGAACGCCTTCCGCGCCTTCGACACCATCTACGTACTGACCGGTGGCGGACCGGGTGACGCGACCACCACCATCGCCCTGCTCGACGTGCAGACCGTCCTGACCTTCACCGACTTCGGCCTGGGCAGCGCCTACGCCTGGGTGATCACCGCGATCACCCTCCTGATCTCGGTCGGCTACATCGGCCTGCTCTACCGGAAGGGGAACTTCGAGGTATGAGCACCGTGGTCAAGGTCCCCCTGCGCTACCGGATCCCCTGGAAGAAGATCTTCCTGTACGTGCTGGCGGTCGCGTTCGCGCTGTATCTGGTGTTGCCGTTCTACTGGATCGTCGCGATGAGCTTCATGCACGAGGTGGACGCGATCGCCGTTCCGCCGCACTGGATTCCGGTCCACCCGACAGTGGAGAACTATCTCGGTTTCGTTCATCCGAGTGAGGCCCAGCAACTCGTCGGCGGCCGGGCGATCGACGAGACGCCGTACTCCTTGCGCAACAGTCTGATCGTCGCCACCTCGACGGCGATCCTGAATCTCGTGCTGGCCACGTTCGCGGCGTACTCGTTCTCCCGGCTGAAGTTCCGCGGCAGTCAGGTGCTGCTGGTGCTCTACCTGCTCACCCGGATGGTGCCGGGGATCGCGATCATCATCCCGTTCTACCTGCTGATGCGGACGTTCGGGCTGCTGGACAGCTACCTGGCGCTGATCCTTTCGTACACGACGTTCGCGCTGCCGATCACGATCTGGATCCTGAAGGACTTCTTCCGCTCGGTCCCGCGCGAGCTCGAGGAGGCGGCCCGGGTGGATCGGTGCGGCTGGTTCCGGACCATGTGGTCGGTGTTCCTGCCGGTCGCGGCGCCGGGGCTGGTCGCGGCCGCGGTGTTCGCGTTCATGACCGCGTGGAACGAGTTCATGTTCGCCTTGTTCCTGACCAGTACGAAGGCGGCGAAGACGATCCCGGTGGTGGCGGCGAACTTCGCCACCGACTTCAACACCCAATTCACCGTGATGGCCGCGGCCGGCGTGCTCGCGGTCGTCCCACCCCTGGCACTGGCCCTGCTCTTCCAGCGCAAGCTGGTCCAGGGCATGGCCGCCGGATCCGTGAAGGGCTGACAGATGGCAGAGGTTCGACTCGAAGGCATCACCAAGAGGTTCGGCGGCAAGACCGCGGTGAACGACCTGAATCTGACCATCGAGGATCAGGAGTTCCTCACCCTGGTCGGCCCGTCCGGTTGCGGAAAATCGACGACCCTGCGCATGATCTGCGGCCTGGAACGGGCCTCCGAGGGCAACATCTTCTTCGACGGCAAGCCGGTCAGCTGGCTGCCGGCCAACAAGCGCGACGTCGCGATGGTGTTCCAGAGCTACGCGCTCTACCCGCACAAGACGGTCCGGCAGAACATAGGGTTCGCGCTGAAGATGATGCGGGTGCCCAAGGCGACGATCGCCGAGCAGGTGCTGCAGGCGGCCCGGACGCTGGACATCGAGGACCTGCTGGATCGCAAGCCGCGCGAGCTGTCCGGTGGCCAGCGGCAACGAGTCGCGCTCGGTCGCGCGATCGTGCGGGACGCCGGCGCGTACCTGCTCGACGAGCCGCTGTCCAACCTGGACGCGCAGCTCCGGGTGCTGATGCGCGCGGAGATCAAGCGGCTGCACGTGGATGTCGCCCGGACGTTCATCTACGTCACCCACGACCAGGTCGAGGCGATGACGATGTCGGACCGGATCGCGGTGATGCGCGACGGCGTGGTCCAGCAGTGCGCGACGCCGGAGGAGATCTACGAACGCCCGGCGAACCGTTTCGTCGCGTCGTTCATGGGCTCGCCGCCGATGAACTTCCTCACAGGTGAGCTGGCCGACGTCGACGGCGTCCGGACCTTCCGCAGCGGCGCGCTGAGCCAGGAGCTGGGCCGGTACGACGTCTCACCGGACGACCCGGCCGTCGTCCTGGGCGTCCGGCCGGAGGACGTGACGTTGTCGCCGACCCCGGTCGCGGGCTACCAGCCCGGCAAGGTGTTCGTGTCCGAGCCGCTCGGTCCGGATGTGCTGGTCACGGTCCGGATCGACGGCGAGCTGCTGAAGGCCCGCGTCCCGGTGCCGTTCCGGCTGGGTCATGACAGCACGGTGTACGTCGGCTTCAACCAGAACCGCCTGCATGTGTTCAAGGCCTCCGACGGCACCGCGCTGCAAGCACCACAGCGGGTATAGGCACCCGCCCCGCAAGTCCCCCACCGAGAGGAACGCTCTTGAGAGACCCCGAGAACGCGATCGTCGAGGTCGAGCTGCCGGACGACTTCGACGACTTCTGGGCGGCCGGCCTGGCGGACTGCGCGTCGTACCCGCTGGACCCGGTCCTCACAGAAATGCCGTCTCTGTCCACGGACAAGGTGATCGTCTACGATCTGCGCTACACCAGCTATGGCGGTCTGCGGATCGCGGGCTGGTACACCGTCCCGCGCGATGGGCCGGCTCCGTTCCCGGCGTTGGTGACGATCCCCGGCTACATGTCCGAGCCGACGATCCCGAAGGAATGGTCCGAGCTCGGGTACGCCGCGCTCGCGGTGGCGCCGCGCGGAAAGCTGCGGTCGAACGACGTGTTCAACCCGGGCTACCCGGGACTGCTGACGCACAACATCGTCGACCACCACACGTACGGGTATCGCGGGTTCTACCTCGACGTGGTGCGGGCGGTCGAGGTACTGCTCGACCGCCCGGAAGTCGACGATCTGCGGATCGGACTGCAGGGGTCGAGTCAGGGCGGTGGCCTCGGGATCTCGACAGCCGCGCTCATGCCTGACGTGATCCGGTGCGTCGCGGCGGGAGCGCCGTACCTGTGCGGGATCATGACCGCGCCGACACTGACCCGGTCGTATCCGTACGAGGAGATCAACGAGTACTTGCGGCTGCACCCGAAGGACGTCGACCGGGTGCGCGAGACGGTCGCGTACTACGACGGGCTCAACTTCGCGCCGAAGGTGCGGGCGCCGACGCTGCTGTACCTCGGGCTCGAGGACGACGTGTGCCCGCCGGAGACCGGGTTCGCGCTGCGGCGGGTGCTGACGTGTGAGACCACCCTCCACGCCTACCCGCACTGCGCGCACCACGCCGGGCTGCCGGGCGTGCTGCGGATCGTGGAGGACTTCCTTGCCGAACACCTCACCCCGGGACGATGAACCGATGAACTTCGACAGCTACTGGTCCGCCGTCGACGAAGAGCTGGCCGCGATCCCCGCCCGGCCCGTGCTCGACCTGGTGCCGGCGCGGACGACGGACGAGGCGACCAGCTACACCGTGCGGCTCACCAGCATCGGACCGTACCGCGTCTACGGTCATCTCAGCATCCCGGCCGGTGACGGGCCGTTCCCCGCGCTCCTGCAGACGCCGCGCTACGGGAGCGTCAACGAGACGCCGCACCCGAACGATCGGAGCCGGTACGTCGTGTTCGGCCTGGTGCACCGTGGTCAACGGCTGGCCGACGAAGGGTTCTCGGCGGCGTACCCGGGATTGCTGACGATGGGCATCGACGACCCGGCGTCGTACATCTATCGCGGGATCGCGGCGGACTGCCTGCGGGCCGCCGAGTTCCTGATGAGCCTGGACGAGGTCGATCCGGCGCGGGTGGCCGTGCGGGGGAACGACCTGGCGGTGCTGACGGCTGCGCGGCGGTCCGGGTTCAGCGCGGTCCGGGTCTCGGAGTTGCTGTTCTACCGGGCGGCGGAGGCACGGCTGAAGTCGAGCCGCTATCCGCTCGAGGAGCTCAACGATCACCTCCGTGCCGGCTCGTCGGCGCAGGTCGTTGACAACACTCTTGCCTACTTCGATCCGGTCCGGCATGCGTCCGCGGTGACCGCTCGGACGTTGCTCGCCGTCGACGATCCCGACTGGTGTGCCGCACTGATCGAGGCCTTGCCCGCCGCGACTGTCTACCAGCTGACCCGCCTCGATGGCACCGACAACGACTTCCTGGATGCCTGGCTGGCCGAACTCTCCGGCGTACCACCGATGTCGAAGTTCCTCGTATGACCAATCCCTTCGGGGTCCGGCCTGTCATCAACGCCTCCGCGACGCTCACCGCGCTGGGCGGCTCGCTGATGCCGCCTTCGGTGCTGAAGGCGATGACGGAGGGGGCGGCCCACTTCGTCGACCTGCCCGAACTCCACGACCACGTCGGTGAGCGCCTGGCCGCGCTCACCCGCAACGAGGCGGCCTGCGTGACGTCCGGTGCCGCGGCGGCGATCACCCTCACGGTCGCGTCGTGTGTCGGTGAGCCCGCGCAGGCGTTCCCGGCCGATGCCGAGGTCGTCATGTTCACCGGCCAACGCAACGGCTACGACTACGCGGCCCGCCTGACCGGCGCCCGCATCGTAGACGTCGGCCCGTCGATCGAGGAGCTCCGAGCCGCCCTGGTACGACGCCCCGCCTGCGTCCTGTGGTTCGCCGGCGCCCACTACGCGGCGGGTGCGCTGCCGATCGAGGACGTGATCCGGGTCGCCCGGGAGCACGGTCCACCGGCTGTGCCGGTGATCGTGGATGCGGCGGCCCAGATTCCACCCCTCTCCTCGCTGTGGCGATTCACCACGGAGCTCGGTGCGGATGCGGTGATCTTCAGCGGTGGGAAAGGGTTGCGCGGACCGCAGTCCAGTGGGCTGGTGCTGGGGAAGCGGTGGATCGTCGACAGGTGCCGGGCGCACGCGTCGCCGAATCAGCAGATCGGGCGCGGGATGAAGGTCGGGAAGGAAGAGCTGCTCGGGCTGTACGCCGCGGTCGAGTGGACGCTGGAGCAGGACGAGGAGGCACTGCTCGCGAGCTATGAGCAGATGGTCGACCGGTGGGTCGCCGGCTTGCGCGAAGTGCCGGGTGTCGTTGCCGAGCGCGGGTACCCGAGTGAGGCGGGCCAGCCGCACGGGCGAGCGGTTGTCCGACTGTTGACGACCAGCGGCTGGACCCGGGACGGGTTGGTGCGGGCTTTGTGGGACGGGGACCCGCGGATCGCGGTCGGTGTGTCCGGCGTACCCGACGACGCCATCGCGCTGAACCCGCAGACGATCGAGCCGGGCGAAGACCTGGTGGTGCTCGACGCACTGGTTCGGCACCTGAGCTCTGGAGACGGTTCTTAGCGCCTGCTGACAAAGGATTTGGTCGCTGAGGACGGGACAGGGATACGGGTGATGCCGGGAGAGCCGCTACGCTCCCGTGGCCCCATCGATGCGCTCCCGGATCAGGTCGGCGTGCCCGGTGTGCTGCGCGTACTCCTCCAGGAGGTGGATGTAGATCCAGCGGAGGCTGACCTTGCCGGTCGGCGCCCGGGGGTCGTCGGCCAGTTCCTCGAGGTCGATGTCCGCAACCGCGGCGTCGCAGGCAGCCGTCTCCGCGAGGAAGGCGGCGTAGTCCGCCTCGGCGTCGGCGTCGGCCACCAGGTCGAAGTCGCCGTCTTCGTACTCCTCCGTGATGTGCAGCTCGGGCAAGCTTTCGTGCAGGAACTTCTGCCGGAACCACCAGCGCTCGACTTCCGTCATGTGTCGCAGGAGGCCGAGTAGCGTCATGTTGGACGGCTCCACGGAGGCGGTCTTCAGCTGCTCGGAGGTGAGGCCGGCGCATTTGCGCAGCAGGAACACCCGGCGGAGCTTCAACCAGTCATCCAGCATCTCGCGTTCGCCACAGGCCATGTCCGTCCGAGGTCCCCGCTCTACGTCGGGTGCTGTCCACGTCATGCCACCATCATGACGACCTGCGCAACCGATTTTGCGGGGTAGCTCTAAGATCGCGGCCAGGGCGATGACCCGGGCGGCGTGGGTGACGAATCACCCGGCGGACCTGATCAACGTGGCGTTGGAGCGGCTGGCCCAGGCGCGGTTGGAACCGCCGGCGTTCTCCACGTTGGACAGCATGGAGTCAGGGAATCTGCGACACCGAGGCGGCGCTGGAGGGCATCGCCGCCTCGAAGATCGTCGGCTTCGCCGGGGAGGCGGATGCGGCCGACGCTGATCTGGCATGCGGTGGCCGCGCCGCTGACCGCGAGCGACGCTCGCGGTCAGGGTGAACATCGAGGGGCGGGTTGACGCTGGCCGTGGTGCGGCCTCTGCGGGATGTGAGGGCGCCGGCGACAGAGGAGGAGCTCGCCGATTTCGAGTTGGACGTGCTGTCCGAGTTCGTTCTCGCACGACTCTCGGCAGGGCTGGCCGACAGCACGATCCGGGGCGATGTCAGCCACCTCCAGCTAGTCCGGGATTGGTTCGACCGACCGCTGTGGGAGATGGAGCCGAGAGACGCGGACCGGTACTTCGGCACCGTCCTGCGCAACGCGTCGTTGGCGACCCGGGCGGCGCGGGCGCAGGCATTGGTGACCTACTTCGAGTTTCTGGAGCCGCGTCACAAGGTCGAGTTACATGAGCTGACGGGTCGCGTGGCTGACAGCATCCACAACGTCGACCGGGACATCGGCGGCGCCCGGCGTTTCGTTCTGTGAGCCGTGTCGACGTCATGCGAACACTCCGGCTGTCGTTGACAACCCGCAAGGTGTCAGGCGCCAATCGGACTTGTATCGGGCTGCAAAGCTTCGCCAAGGCTTCGCCAAGGCGGGCGGGTAATGCTGCATGGATTCATCCATCAAAACGGAGCGGACCATGACAGGCGACAATGCCCGGCAGCACGTACAAGTCCAGGACCCGCACCAGGACGTGCCGATCCGGCGGTGGCACCTGGAGAAAGTCGGCCAGCCACCCCAACCCTTCGGCGGCCCGATCGCTCAAACGATCGGCGCGATCAGAGTCCTCAACCGCGAGCGCGACCCCCTGGCGGTCCCCTTCGTCCAGGACGTCAACGGGCACCTGTGGGCTGCCTTTCCCAAGGGCGCCGGACTGTGGGAGTGGTCCCACATCACAGGTGGATTCGATCAGCCGGTGGGCGTCGTCGCCGTCGACGACGGCTACAACAACTATCCAGGTACCCGCCCCTACATCTTCGGCCTGCTCCTCAACGGGGAACTGCAGCTGTACTGGTGGAACGGCGTCCGCTATGTGCCGACGACCCTGGAACCGCCGCCCGGCACGACCCTCGACAAGGGCATCGGCGCGGTCTCGCTCGCGCTGTTCCCGGGGACCAGCGCTCAGCCGTTCGTGGTCGTCAGTGGCAAGGACCGCAACCTGTGGGTCGGCTGGTGGGATACCAGCAAGCAGCCCCCGGCTTG
Source organism: Nonomuraea guangzhouensis (assembly GCF_019396345.1). Lineage (GTDB taxonomy): Bacteria > Actinomycetota > Actinomycetes > Streptosporangiales > Streptosporangiaceae > Nonomuraea > Nonomuraea guangzhouensis. The sequence goes on from NZ_JAHKRM010000018.1 coordinate 184,332, forward strand.
GCATTGGGTCAACCTGGGCCGTCCCGAGGGCGTCACCTTCATCTGGAAGATCGGTGTGGTGGGTGTCACCGCCCGCGCGACCGGCCACGGCCTTCTGTACATCTACATGTACTGCGACGACGGGAACGTGTGGCGGTGCGTCTCGGACACGGGCGAGACACAGTGGACCAACCTCCAAAAGCCGCCATTCCCGCCCACCGGAACCGCCGGCGTGACGGCTGTCCAGAACGCCGACGACAAGACCCCGAAGGTCTGCGCCTTCGTCACCGACCACGGGCAGCCGCTGTACGCCCACGTCACCGACAGCGGCGGCACGGGCTGGCACGACGCCGGCACCCCGCCCACGCCGATCAACTTCGGCCTGGGCACCGCACTCATCCAGCCGCGCGCCGGCGGGGATTTCGTTCCCGCTGCCCTCGTGGCCGACACCTCCCCCGCCGTCTGGGCCGATCAAGCCGACCCCGACAACCGCTGGTCCTGGTACCGCGTCGGCGACGCCCCGGAGGAGGGCTTTGGGCCGCAACTCGCTGCGGGCGTCATCGTCGAGGAACCCCCCGGGATCACCTACACCCACGTCTTCCTGCTCGGGCGTAACGGCGACCTCTACGACGCCTGGTACGGATAGTGCCGCAGCAGATCGGGGTTTGCCCTGATTCGTGCGCCACACCGACCGAAATCGCGCCAGGACCACCTCGACGCAACAAGCGCTCAAGGACGGTGGCCTGCTCCATAGCGAAAACGGCGGGAATGCGCGCCAAGGTGCGCCAGCGCTAGGGCGTAGTAACCCGCGCGAGAAGCTCCGCTCGGGTGATTGAGAATGGGGACCACACGGCCAGACAAGGACGCCTGGGAGCGTCTGGGACTGCCTGGCCGTGCGGCGTTCACGCCCCTCGCCATTCGGGCCAGTCATGAACGTAGCTTATGAAGGCGCCGTATATCCTCCGCCATAGGTGGAGGGTCTTCCTCCAAGAGGGGGAATCCTCCTACTCTGATATTGATCTTTCCTCCACGTTCCACTTCGGGCGCCTATCGTCGAGGCTGGACGCCTGGGCAGCGAGACACCCACCCAGTACGAGCGGGGTGGGCGTTTCGTGGCTCTCAGCTCGCCCGGCGATCCTGGACGTCGGCTGGGCCAAGCGCTCGCGGCGCCGCTTCCGCAGGCTGACCACGCCGAGCTTGATCCGCTGCGCCTCCAGCAGTTCGCGGCCCCGATGCGCGTTATCCGGCGCACCCGCGCAAAGAAGGAATCCCACAGGAGCGAGCTACTTCGCGCGGGTACGGTGAGCCGCCCCTACGTCTCGATAGCCGCCACGCTCCCGATGGCAGAAGGAGCCAGGCTCGTGCCCTAGATCTCCGACCGGCCGTGCCTAGGCTGGGGTCAGGGCCATGCGGTAGGAGCGAGCGGCAGGAGTCGGTGCCGGTCTCGATGGTGGTCCCGCCAAGACAGCTCGCTCCGACCAGCCGGCCCGGCGAAGCGTTCAGGAAGGGCGTCCGAGCGCAGCGAGGCGTCGCCTACTTAACCCCCGCCTCCCGCATGTCCCGCAGCTCCCGCTTGAGCTCCTTGATCTCGTCGCGCAACCGAGCGGCCACCTCGAACTGCAGGTCGGCCGCGGCCTGGTGCATCTGCTCGGTCAGCGACTCGATCAACGACTCCATCTGTGCCCGGGGCATCTCGCCCGCGATGGCCTTGGCGTGCTGCCCGGCCTGGCGGGCGGCGAACCCGGGCACGGGGGCCTTGCCGCGCGACTGCTGGCGGCCGCCCCCGAGGAGCCGGTCGGTGTCGGCGTCCTCGCGCTGCAGCGAGTCGAGGATGTCGGCGATCTTCTTGCGGAGCGGCTGCGGGTCGAGGCCGTTGGCCTCGTTGTAGGCGATCTGCTTGGCCCGCCGCCGGTTCGTCTCGTCGATGGCCCGCTCCATCGATGGCGTGACCTTGTCGGCGTACATGTGGACCTGTCCGGAGACGTTACGGGCGGCCCGGCCGATGGTCTGGATCAGGGAGGTCTCCGAGCGGAGGAAGCCTTCCTTGTCGGCGTCGAGGATGGCCACCAGCGACACCTCGGGCAGGTCGAGGCCCTCGCGCAGGAGGTTGATGCCGACCAGCACGTCGAACTCGCCGGAGCGCAGCTCGCGCAGCAGCTCGATGCGGCGCAGCGTGTCGACCTCGCTGTGCAGGTAGCGGACCCGGATGCCCAGCTCGAGCAGGTAGTCGGTGAGGTCTTCCGACATCTTCTTGGTCAGCGTGGTGACCAGGACCCGCTCGTCGCGGTCGGCGCGCTCGCGGATCTCGTGGACCAGGTCGTCGATCTGCCCCTTGGTGGGCTTGACGAGCACTTCGGGGTCGACCAGCCCGGTCGGCCGGATGACCTGCTCGACCACGTCGCCCTTGACCCGGCCCAGCTCGTAGGAGCCGGGCGTGGCCGACAGGTAGACGGTCTGGCCGATGCGCTCCAGGAACTCCTCCCACTTCAGCGGCCGGTTGTCGAGCGCCGACGGCAGGCGGAAGCCGTGGTCGACCAGGGTGCGCTTGCGGGAGGCGTCGCCCTCGTACATGGCGCCGATCTGCGGCACGGTCTGGTGGGACTCGTCGAGGACCAGCAGGAAGTCTTCGGGGAAGTAGTCGAGCAGCGTGTTGGGGGCGCTGCCCGGCTCGCGGCCGTCCATGTGGCGCGAGTAGTTTTCGATGCCGGAGCAGGTGCCGATCTGGCGCATCATCTCGATGTCGTACGTGGTGCGCATGCGCAGCCGCTGCGCCTCCAGCAGCTTGCCCTGCCGCTCCAGCTCGGAGAGCCGCTCGGCCAGCTCCGCCTCGATGCCGTTGACGGCCGCCGCCATCCGCGCCTCGCCGGCGACGTAGTGGGAGGCGGGGAAGATGTAGAGCTCCTCGTCCTCGGTGATGACCTCGCCGGTCAGCGGATGCATGGTGGCGAGCTTCTCGATCTCGTCACCGAACATCTCGATGCGTACGGCCAGTTCCTCGTACTTCGGGATGATCTCGATCGTGTCGCCGCGCACCCGGAAGGTGCCCCGGGTGAAGGCGAGGTCGTTGCGCGTGTACTGCATGTCGACCAGGCGGCGCAGCAGCTGGTCGCGGTCGATGTCCATGCCGACGCGGAGTCTGGCCATGCGGTCGACGTATTCCTGCGGCGTGCCCAGGCCGTAGATGCAGGACACGGAGGCCACCACGATCGTGTCGCGGCGGGTCAGCAGCGAGTTGGTCGCCGAGTGACGCAGCCGCTCGACCTCGTCGTTGATCGAGGAGTCCTTCTCGATGTACGTGTCGCTCTGCGGAACGTATGCCTCGGGCTGGTAGTAATCGTAATAAGAGACGAAATATTCAACAGCGTTGTTGGGCAGCATCTCCCGCAGCTCGTTGGCGAACTGCGCGGCGAGCGTCTTGTTGGGCTGCATGACCAGCGTGGGCCGCTGCAACCGCTCGATCAGCCAGGCGATCGAGGCCGTCTTGCCGGTGCCCGTGGCGCCCAGCAGGACATTGTCCTTCTCCCCGGCCTTGACGCGGCGCTCCAGCTCGGCGATGGCCGTCGGCTGGTCGCCGGAGGGAGTCATCTCGGTGACGACCTCGAAGGGCGCCACCTTCCGCTGCAAATCAGTGACCGGTCGCATGATGCCACTTTAGGCGGCGCCACTGACAGAAACCGTCAACCGGGTGAGGGGGTACGCCCCTCACCCGGCTGTGGCTTCGCTGCGCTGGTCAGAGGCCCGTCGAGGATCGATCTCTTGGTGGCGGTTCGCAGCGCTTCCGGCCACATGACGATGCCTTTGCCGTCGGCGCTGAGTCCAGGTGCTGTCTTACGGATGCAGGATTGGGGGTCTTGGCAGCGCAGCAGACGTCAGTATCGGTGGCGGCGACCACGATGATGTCCTCGATCCGCCATTCGCCGATCACCGGGCCGCGCCTCCCCCCAGAGCGCCTCTTCAGCGGCGAACGAACCGCGTGCCGTCTGGGAGAACTGCTTCATCCAGCCGTAGGGCGATCGCCGGAGACGAGGCCACTGAGCTGTACTACCGTGATCTCGTACTGATCGATGGCACCGACCCAGCCGGCTACCACCGAGCACTCGAACCGCTCCAGCGGGTTGTCGGCGTCGGCGCCCAGATAGCTGAGGTCCGCGATCGGCGAAGGGTCACAGAAGCCGCGCAAGTGCGCGCGGAGGGCCGCATCGCCCACAGCGGCGATCCGTTCTTCTCCTTCCGCGTCGATCTTGTCTTCGTAAGGGACGAGGCTTTCGGGGCCGGCGCCGATGCCGGTCGCCACTCGCAGAGCGTCCAGGAGCGTGCCGTTGGAGGCAATGCGCGCCTGGTACAGGTACCAGACGTCCTCCGGCAGGTCCGGTGCGGTCAGTTCGACGTTGTGTCGTTGCAGCAGCTGCCCCAGATCGGCACCGCGGATGAGGTCGGAGGAGGGCAGGCTCATGGCGTCCACGTCTCGGGCGAAGGCCTCGGGGAGCCCTTGCGGGTCCACTCCGAACCATGACTCCTTTGCGTCGAACCGCAAGGGCGCGTAGTCCATCTCGCCGTTGAGGAGGAGATGCTCCATGACCAGTGTTGTTTCGCCGGCCAGTGCGGCTGGGTCCAGCCATGCGACATCTGTACGCGCATCGGTTTCGTTAATAGGCCGCGTAGGTTTGAAGTGCTCCCCATGACTAAGGTCGGGGGATTTCAGCCGGCTCGGGCTCCGTCTGCGCGGTGGCCTGGGCTGCTGTTGCTTGGCGGTTCGCCTTCCGGCTCACGCGATTGCGTGGTTTGCGCGCCCCAGCCCGCACACCCGTTCTGGGCTGTGCGTGCTCCGCCCTCCCGGCGGTGAGGATGTTCTTGGCGGCGTTCACGTCGGCGTGCTCGGTGTGTCCGCACGAGGTGCACCGGAAGACCGCTTGGCTCTCGCGGGACTTGCGATCCACCACCGTGCACACGTTGCACGTCTGACTCGTGTACGCCGGATTAACCGTGATCACATTGGTGCCCGTGTACCGGGCCTTGCTGCGGGTGGCCAGCTCGATCCGATGCCAGCCCTTGTCCAGAATGCTGCGGTTCAGGCCGGACTTGCCCGCGGCCCCGTTCGGCAGGAACACGCCCGGCCGTTCGGGATCCGGTCTGGGTTCGACACGGGCGGTCATGTTCTTGGTCGCCAGGGCCTCGAACACCACCAGCTCGAAGCTCGTGGCCAGGGCGCAGGCGGTCTTGGCGGCGAAGTCCTCCCGACGCCGGCGGATCTTCCGCGCCAGGTCGGCGGCCCGCGCGGCGGCATCCCTGCGCCGGGCCGATCCCTTGGTGGTCCGGGCGAAGTCGCGCTGGAGCTTCTTGGCGTGCTCGACTTCCCGATCGCGGGCGAACACCTGGTGGTGGAAGCGCCCGTCCGAGCGGGTGGCGACCTTGGCCACGCCCCGGTCGATACCGACCGCACTACCGGGATGGGCATGCCGCTCAGGCTCGATCAGGCCGTCTTCGACGAGGAAGCTGACGTACCAGTGCGTGCCGTCCCGGCTGACGGTGGCGTTCTTGACCTTCCCGCCCAGCGGGCGGGTGATGCGGAAGCGGACCCAGCCGAGCTTGGGGAGTTTCGCCCGCGCCCAGCGCCGGTTCAACCGCTCGATGGCGATCTTGGCGCCCTCCGGAAACCGGAACGACGGCGGATTCCCGGTCTTGGACTTCCAGTGGACCTTCCACGTGCCGTGCCGGGAACACGCCTGGTCCAGGTCGATCAACGTCTGCTGCAGGCAGTGGCCGGGCGCCTCGCTCAGCCATGCGAATTCCTGCTTGGCTTCGGCGAGCTGGCGGGCTTGCTCGTGGTAGCCGATGAACGCGCCCCGTCGCCGGTAGGTGCGGCGCTGCTCCAGCGCGGTGTTCCACACGCTGCGGCAGGCGCCGCCGATCCGCTCGGCGAACTCCGCCTGGCCGGGAGTCAGATCCAGGCGGTACCTACGTCCGGCCAGCATCCGCGATCACCGGTTCTTCTGGTTCTCGACGTACCGCTTGACGACCTCCAGGGGCGCCCCGCCGACGGTGGCCACGAAGTAGGAGTTGGTCCACAGCGTCGGCAGCTTCGACTTCAGGCTCGGGAACTCCTGGCGCAGGACGCGCGAGGAGCGAGCCTTGATGGCCTTGACCAGCTTGTGGATCCCTAACTGCGGATCCACCTCGACCAGCAGATGCACGTGGTCGGGCATGACGTCCAGTTCCACCAGCCACGCCCCTTTCTCCTCGATCACCTCGCGAATGAGCTGCTTGAGTCGTTCCTCGATCCCTCCGCCCAGCACCCGCCTGCGGTACTTGGGGCACCACACCACGTGGAAGGCGCACTGGAAGGCGATGTCGCTGTTCGTGCGCAAGGTCACGGCCACATGGATCAATATACAGCAGCGACCTATCTACCGCTCAAAGATTCGATAGAAGGGCTCACCCCATGGCTAACCCCAGGGGTCCGCGCCCTAGATCACCGATCGGCGGCGGCGTAGTTCGACAACGGACGGCTCAGCAGGACTCCGAAGACCTGTTCCAGTGACGCCTGCCAGTCGTGGGAGATGTTCGCGGCAGTGCGATCATGTGTCGTCATGGCAGCACCGTAGAAAGTCTCGACGATGGTGCCGCTAAAACCTGCCCACCCCAACCAGCCGACCCGGCGAAGCGTTCTTAGGAAGGCGGCCCGAGCGCAGCGAGGCCCTGCAGGGGGCGGGCGTCAGCCCGCCTGGGAGAGCGTCCGGAGCGAAGCGGAGGGCCTTTGTAGACGGGTGGGCATCAAACGGCCAACCACCCAGACGGGTAAGGGGTGGGAAGAAAGAACGTCCGGAGCGAAGCGAAGGCCCATTGAGGAAAGGTCAGGCAGAGCGTTCTCCGATCCGTGGAAAAGGGGTGGTGGAGAAGATGACCTCGACCGGCACCTCGAAGTATTCGGCGATCCGCAGCGCCAGATAGAGGCTCGGGCTGTATTCGCCACGCTCCAGATACCCCACGGTCTGATAATGCACGCCCAGCGCGTCGGCGAGCTGCCTGCGGGTGACACCCCGTTCGGCGCGCAGCAACGCGATGCGGTTGTAAACGATCTCGCTCATCGCCGCCTATCTTCTCAGCCAATCAGCCGATCAGCCGATACGTTGCAGTGCTCGGTCGCGGCGTACCTGCATCAATGAGCCGGCCTCGCGCCGGGCCATCCGGCGCAGAATCGGCGGCGCCAGCAGCAGACCGGCCACGGCCCAGGCGCCGAGCACGCCGACCGTCTCCAGGGTGTGCCACGAGCCGCCGAGCTCCGCGGCCGCGGCGGAGGCGGGCGACAGCGCCGAGCGCATCCCGAGCCCCAGCCAGTACAACGGGAACACGTGCGCCAGTGCCTGCAGCCAGCCCGCCAGCGCCGACAGCGGGTAGAAGATCCCGGAGATGGCGGAGAGACCGCCGACGGCGAGCATCGACAGCCCGGCAGCCGTCTGCGGGCTGTTGGCCAGCGAGCCGATGATCGCGCCCAGCGGCAGCGTGGCCAGCAGCCCGAGCAGGATCACCCAGACCATGGTCAGCCAGCCGCCCGGCCCGGTACGCGTCAGCGCCGGCAGCAGGAACAGCCCGGCCACGAGCACGATCAGCACGCTGATCACGGTGGTGAGCGACACCGACACGATGCGGCCGACCAGGTAGCCGAGCATGCCCTGCGGCAGGGCCTTGGCCCGCAGCAGTGTGCCGTCCTCCCGTTCGACGGCCAGCGAGCCGACCGCGCCGAGCAGGGCGTTGAAGGCGGTCAGCATGCCGAGGACGCTGGGCAGGGTGACCGCGGCCAGCGAGAGGGACGTACCGGGGAGCGTGGCGTCCCGCTGGAAGTACATCACGATGACCAAGGCGATCGAGGTGACGATGGTGAAGCCGATCTCCTGCGGGTTGAGCAGGGCGTTCTTGAACTCCGTCCAGCCTCGGGACACCCCGAGCCGGGCGGCGTGCAGCGTGGGGTTCATCCTTCGTCCCTCCTGACGATCGCCATGTAGGTGTCCTCGAGCGTCGCCCGCCGTACCTCCAGATCGCCGACCTCCTCGCCGTGCTGCGCGAACAGATCGCGGACGAAGCCCGTGGCGTCGTCGGTGGCGTGGACGAAGTGCTCGCCGCCGACGCTCCAGCGCACCTGCGCGTCGCGGGAGACCTGGCGGGCCAGGCGGTCGGCGCTGCCGTCGGCGACGATCTTCCCGCCGGCCAGGATGAGGATCCGGTCGGCGAGCTTCTCGGCCTCGTCCAGGTCGTGGGTGGTGAGCAGGATGGTGGTGTCGTCGAGGTCGGACAGCCGGTGCACGAGGTCGTGGAAGTCGCGGCGGGCCTGCGGGTCGAACCCGGCGGTGGGCTCGTCGAGGAACAGCACGTCAGGACGCCCGACGATGCCGATGGCGACGTCGAGGCGGCGGCGCTGCCCGCCGGAGAGCCGGGCGACCCGCTTGTCGGCGTGTTCGGTGAGGCCGACGGCGGCCATCAGCTCGTCGGTGGGGAGCGGGCGGGTCCTGGCCTCGTCCGAGTACGGCGCGTAGTAGCGGCCGAAGTGGTCGAGCAGGTGGCGGACCCGCCAGCGGCCGTGGTCGCGCCACGACTGCAGCACCACGCCGAGCCGGGCCCGCCACCGCTCGTCGCCGTGGGCCGGGTCGGTGCCGAGCACGCGTGCCTCGCCGCCGGAACGTACCCGGAAGCCCTCGAGGATCTCGATCGTGGTCGTCTTGCCCGCGCCGTTCGGGCCGAGCAGCGCGATCACCTCACCCGCGCGCACGGTGAAGTCGACGCCCTGGAGCACCTCCACCGGCCCGTAGCGCATGCGCAGATCACGGACCTCGATGACGGCGGAATCCGCCGGGTCCGCTAACCCGGAGCCCTCATCCAGCTCCCTCATGACCTTCATCAGATCCCTCCAGATAGTAGTTCTACTACATTGATAGCACACCTGCTATCTATTGCAAGAGATGTGCGATGACCGCTTGCAAGCGAACAGTAAGTGGCACCCGATACGGTCGAATCCGCCCGTAGCGGAAGAGGAAGGTGCAATGTCACGACCCAGAGAGGCATTGATCCAGGCAGGTCAGGGCATAGCCCAAGCGGTCGTTCAAGGTGGTGACATACGTCAAGCGGTCGGTCAGGCCGTGGACCCCTTGGCCCAGGGACAGTGGACCGGTCAGGCTCAGGCCCAGGGCTTCGCGCTCAACCCGTACGACTTCGCGGCCGCCCGTGACGGCGGCGTGTCGGTGGGCACGCTGATCGAGGCCCGGACGGCGTCGCTGAACGAGGCCGGCGAGATCATCAACCGCAGCTTCGCCGAGAACGGCATGCACGTGATCTCACCGGTGGTGATCCCCAAGGGCACCACCGCGAAGGTGGTCGTGCCGCTGGGCATCCTGGTGGTGCTCGGCCTGATCGGCGCGCTCGGCAACGTCATACCCCGGACCGACGTGTTCTTCGGCCCGCACTACTGGGTTGTCCTGATCCTGGCCGCCGCCTTCCTGTGGTGGCGGCGCAGCGTGGTGATGGTGCCCGAGGGCTGCAAGGCGCTGATCACCAAGTTCGGCAAGCTGGTGCAGATCGCCGACCCGGGCCGGGTGACGCTGTTCAACCCGTGGAAGCGGGTCAGCTACATCGTCAACACCACCCGCGAGTACCCGTTCAACGCCCCCATCAGCGAGGCCCCCACCCAGCAGGGCGTCAAGGCGAGCGTCGACCTGTTCCTGCAGTTCAGGATCGAGAACCCGGCGGAGTTCATCTTCGTGCTCGGCTCGGTCAGCGGCTTCCAGTCCAAGCTGCAGAACGCCATCAGCGAGGTCACCCGCTCCCTCATCTACGCCCAGCGGGCCGAGGACATCTACGACCTGGTGGGCGAGAGCACGCTGGGCATGCTGGACAACCTCAACCAGCAGTTCCTGCCCGCCGTACGCCTCACCGACGTGAACATCACACACGCCGAGCCGTCCAGCCAGGAGTACCGGATGGACCTGGCCGCGCCCGAGATGGTGCGCGTCGCCAAGGAGGCCTACACCTACGAGTACGAGCTGCAACTGCGCAAGGAGCAGAACGAGGGCGACCTGATCAAGGAGCTGGCCGGGCTGCAGGAGACGCTGAGCGCGATCCAGGCGGAGATCGCCGGCTACCAGGCGCGCATGGACACGGCCCTGGAGCGGGCATCCCACCAGGCCAAGGCGCAGGCCAGGCAGCGTCTGGTCGAGGCGGAGTCCTCCGCCAACGCCAACTCGGCGCTGCTGGAGGCGCAGGCGCTGGACATCAGGGCGCTCAGCGCGGCCGAGGCGCCGGAGATCCTCGACTACCGCTTCCAGCAGGACCTGCTGGACAAGCTGGAGTCGGTCGCGACCCGGCTGCCGCAGGTGGTGCAGGTGGGCGAGCACTCCGACATCGACTTCCTGGCGCTGGCCCAGCAGCTGGTCGGCGGTAAGGGGGCGGCGCTGTTCTCGGCCGAGGACATGGCCGCGATCCGGGGCCGGCTGGCCGAGATCGGCGAGCGCGTGGCGGGCAGGGAGGCGGAGATCTCCGAACTGCTCAGGAAGGTCGCCGAAGAGGTGACCGAGGCGCCCGAGCCCGCGCTCGCCGGCGCACTGCCGACCATCGAGGGTGAGGTCCGATGAGCCGCGAGTTCTCGAAGATCAAGGAGTCGCTGGCCTCCTGGTCCGACATCCGCCAGCTGCTGCGCGGCGGCGAGCAGGGCCAGCTCGTGCCCGTCGTGATCCCCAAGGACCGGCGCGGCTTCGCCTGGATGGCCCTGGTCTTCATCGCCGTCTACTTCGCCGGGATGGCGGCGCTGGGCAACCTCGTCGTGCCGGCCTCGCTGGGCGCGGTGTTCTTCCTCGCCGTCGCACTGGTCTGGATGTGGCGCCGGGCGATCATCGAGATCGAGGAGGGCACCACCGGCGTACGCAGCCGCTGGGGCGCCATCACCGGCACGCTCCCGCCGGGCCGCCACTACCTGTGGCTGCCGTGGGACCGGGTGGACGCGGTCGTCGACACCTCCACCGAGATCCCGTACTCGGCGCCGATCGTGGCCTGCCCGACGGCCGAGAACGTGCCGCTGAAGTCGATCGAGTTCTTCCTCAAGTTCCGCATCGTGGATCCGGTCGCGTTCGTCCGCACGATCGGCGCGGGCAACTTCGACCTGGTGCTGTCGAGCGCCGTACAGGACGCGATCAGGCAGCGCAGCCGCAAGGTCAACACCGAGCGCGCGTACGACCTGCGCGGCTCCGACGTCGGCGACATGCAGGACGCGCTCAACCGCCAGCTCGGCCGCTACGGTGTGCGCATCACCGGCGCCAACATCCCCGACGTGCAGCTGCCGGACCAGTACCAGCAGCACCTGGCCACCCGCGAGAAGGTGGCCAAGGAGCTGTCGGCCTACGAGCGCGAGTGGGAGCTGACCCGCAAGCGCCGCATCGACACCCTGCTCATGGAGATCGAGCGGTCCAAGAAGACCCGTGACGCCCGCGTGGTCGAGGTCAAGGCCGCGCACAACACCGCGCGCAAGGACGTGGCGCGCATGCTGGAAGAGCAGGAGACGGAGGCGCAGCGGGTGCGCTGGGAGATCGAGGCCCGTGGCCGCGCCGAGCTGACCTCCGCCGAGAACGAGGCCAAGGCCCTGCGCAGGCTGGCCGCCTCCTACCGCGACAACCGGGCCGTGCTGCAGTACGAGTTGGCCCGCCGGCGCCTGGACGTGGGCGCCAAACTGGCGGAGAACGCCCCTCAGCCCCTGGTGGTCCGCACCCAGCAGGGATCCGGCGACTCCGCGCTGTCGACCTTGCTCCTGGCCCAGTTGCTCCCCCGCTTCTCGGGCCATCACAACGGAGAGACCCCCGGGTCATAGGAGAACCCCCATGGTGTTTCGCAAGCTGATGGCCGCGTTCGGCGCGGGCGTCGAAGTAGACACGGTGCTGACCGACAGCGGTGTACGGCCCGGTGGGACGTTACGCGGTGTGGTGCACTTCCGCGGCGGCGGCGCCGACTACAAGGTCGAGGGCATCTACCTCGACCTGACCGCGGTGGTCGAGGTGGAGCGCGGCGACGAGGAGTACAAGACCAGCTACGGCTTCCTGCGCCAGCAGGTCGCCGGGACCTTCCAGCTCGCCGCCGGCGCGCAGCACAGCCAGCCCTTCGAGATCGTCATCCCCTGGGAGACGCCGATCAGCGCCATCGGCGGTCACCCGCTGCACGGCATGCGGCTGGGCGTGCAGACGGAGCTGGCGCTGGCCGGCGCGATGGACAAGGGCGACCTCGACCCGCTGTTCGTCAACCCGCTGCCCGCGCAGGAGCACGTGATCGCCGCGCTCGACCGCCTGGGCTTCGGCTTCAAGAAGGCCGACCTCGAACGCGGCACGCTGCGCGGCTCGACGATGCCGTTCTTCCAGGAGATCGAGTACTACGCGGGCGGGCAGTGGCGGCGGCACTTCAACGAGCTGGAGCTGACCTTCATCGCCGGGCCGCGGCAGATGGACGTCATCCTGGAGGCCGACAAGCGCGGCGGCTTCCTGACCTCCAGCCACGACGCCTACAACCGGTTCACGGTCCGTTATGACGACCATCCGGGCACGGTGGACCAGGCGCTGCAGCACGCCCTGGAGCAGATGGCCCGCCGCCGCGGCTGGCTCTGACCCCCGGCACCCAGCCGCCGGGCGGCGTCGAGTGACCACTCGCGCCGCCCGGCGTCCGCGTCTCGGTGATCTTGTACATGCGCTCGAACCAGGCCCCGTAGTGCCAGCCGGACCTGGCCCGGTAGTCGTGGCTCCGGTAGATGCCGAAGATCTCGCGCTTGAGCTCGCGCATCCGCCGCGGCACGTTCGGCGCCCAGACCGTCATCGGGTAGCCCCGGTAGGCCACCAGGCGCACCTGCTCGCCCTCGGCGGCGGCGGCCGCGAACCGGGCGGAGGCCACGTGGTCGGGGTGGTCGCACATGCGGCAGCGGGGCGGCGGGGCCGGGTCGAGCGTGCGGACCACGTTCGCGTGGTACTTGCGGTAGATGGCCCGCAGCAGCCGCACCACGTCCTCCCGGTGCACGCACGGCCGGTCGGCGCCGCCGAAGAGACGCACGCAGCTCTGGCCCGCCCATAACCGGGTCAGCGCGTCACGGCCGCCGTCGACGCGCGGATCGCCGCCGTCCGGCAGCCCGGCGTAGATCAGCATGACCCGTGGCCGCTCGACCAGGGAGTCCACCTGGACGGACAGCCGCCCGGCCGTCATCATCGTGCTGCGCCACGCGTTGCGCACCCCCGCCAGGTGGGCGTACGCGGCGCGCAGGCCCTCCACGCGGTCCTGCGCGTACACGTACGGATCATGGTGGTCGTCCAGCCCCGCGGTGCCCTCGCCCGCGGTGAGGTAGACGGTGACGCTCGGCCGCTCACCCCGCACCCCGCCGTACAGGTCGGGGCTCATGAACAGCAGGTCGTCGTCCGGATGGGCGACGACCTGGACGAACCGCTCCCCCAGCACCGATTCGTCGGACGGCGCGGCGGCGAGGGCCGGCGGCACCGGGCACACCGTGTACACGACCAACCCCATCGCCAGAGAAACCGCGCGAAAGCTCGATAAGAATCCCCTCATTCCCCACCCCCGTGGGGCAAGCGTAAAGATCTGACGATCTCCGCGCCTTACCTATTAGGGGGAGATGTCAGGTCATCCCAGGGGAGGAGGCACGCTCTATCCGCGCGCTTGTAGCGGTCGTTACCATGATTGCGGAACTGACTGATCGTCGGATGCGGGGCAAGCGATGGCACGGTTCACGGCGGCGCTGAAGCGGATCGCCCCATGGGCGGCCCAGAACGCCGACGGTGCCATCGCGCTCGGTCTGGCCATCGTGGTCGGCGTGCTCGGCATCATGCCCGACAACATCTTCGGCAAGGACGGCGACGCCGTCCAGGATCAGCTCGTCAGCGCCGCGACCCTGGTGATCCTGGCGCTGGTGGCCACCGCGCTGCTCCGCGACCGGGCGCGTCAGGCACCGCTGGAGGAGACCGTCACCTCCGGCGCGCTCGCCCAGTTGCCCGTGCGCCTGGCCCGGCTGGAGGAGATCGAGGGCCTGGTCACCGGCACCCGGCAGGCGCTCGACGCGCTGCAGCTGGTCAGGGTGCTCGGCAGCCGGCAGGAGATCGCCCAGGCGCACGCCGACGCCCGCAAGGACGCCACGAGGTGGAGCTTCAAGGGCGGCACCGGCACCTACCTGCGCGCGGTCACCCTGCCCGAGTGCGTGGCGGCGGCCAGGAAGGTCAAGCGCCACCTCACGGTCAGGATCGAGGTCATCGACCCGTCCAACGTCGAGGTGTGCGAGACCTACGCCCACTACCGCCGCTCCCTGTCCGACGTGCCCGACGGCACCGGCGAGACGTGGACGGCCGACCGGGTCAGGAAGGAGTCGTACGCCACGATCCTGGCCGCCTTCTGGCACCGCCAGCGCTACGGGCTGCTCGACATCGGCATCGGCCTGTCGTCCACGATGACGACGTTCCGCTGGGACCTGTCGACCACCCGCCTGATCATGACGGTCGAGGACCCCAACCGGGCGATGACCGCGCTGGCCGGCACCTTCTACTACGAGAACTGCGACACCGAGCTGCGGCTCAGCTTCGAGCAGGCGCGGCTGGTGCCGCTGGAGATGTACAAGAAGGTGCAACTGAGCGACGAGCCCACCGTCGAGGAGGTGCAGGAGCTGTTCACCCGGATCTCCATCCCGCTGCCCAGGTCCTACGACGACCGCGACGTCGTCGACATCGCCCGCAAGGCGCTACGCGCCAGGAATCCGTACGACGCATGAGTCATCACGGCGTCTACCAGCAGCTCGCCCGGGGACAGGCCCGCCCGTGGGCGCTGGCGGCGCTGTCGGGCACCGGCATCAGGGCCGTGCGCCACCCGCTCGGCTTCGTCTGCCTGCCGCTTGAGCGAGACGGCGGTGACGGGGTATGTCTCCATCTGTGGTCGGCCACGTTCGCGCACGCGGAGAGCACCACGTCGGGCATCCACTGCCACAGCTGGGACCTGTTCAGCCACGTCCTCTACGGCCAGGTACACAACGTGCACGTGGAGGTCACCGACGCGGTGCGCGACGCCACGCACCGGGTGTTCGAGGTGGTCAGCGCCGCCGACGGGGACCACATCACGCCCACCGGCCGGACCGTGCGACAGGAGACGGGGCTGGTGGAGGTGTTCGGCCCCGGCGACACCTACACGCTGCCCGCGGGCCGTTTCCACAGCAGCGTCGTGCCGGAGGGCGGCGAGGCGGCCACGATCGCGCTCGGGCGCGGCCGTCCGGGCAGCCGCGATCTGTCCCTGGGCCCGCTCGGCACCGGCGACCACCACGTGTCCAGGCAGCCGCTGGACGAGGAGGAGACAGCACTCGCCGTCCGTCTGATAGCCGCCCACCTGAGTTGAGGGATGCACGATGGATCTGGATCACGCTCGCGCGGTCGCCGTCGCCGCCGCCGAGGCCGCGGGCGCGCTCCTCGTGGCCGGCACCCGTGGCGCGCTCGGCACCCGGGCCAAGGGCGGCTCGGGTGACGTGGTCACCGAACTCGACCTGGCCTCGGAGAAACTGCTGGTCGAGCGCGTCCTGACCGCCTTCCCCGCGCACTCGGTCATCGCCGAGGAGTCGGGCCTGCTGGGCGCCGCCGGCGGCGAGTGGACCTGGCTGATCGACCCGCTCGACGGCACGAACAACGTGGTGATCGGCCTGCCCGCCTACGTCGTCGGCCTGGCCCTGTGCCGCTCGGGACGCCCCATGCTGGGCGTGGTGCACGACCCGGTCTCGGCCCAGACCTGGTCCGCGATCCGCGACCGCGGCGCGGTCACCTCCTCGGGGGTACGCCTGGCACCGCCGCACAATCCCTCACCGCACGGCCCGCTGCTGGCCTGGACCCAGGGCTACTCCGTCTCCAGGAGCGACACGACCGCACAGGCCATCACGCACGTCTTGGAGCTGCGCGCCCGGCGCGTGCTGCGGCTGTGGGCGCCGCTGCTGTCGTGGGCGATGCTGGCCAGGGGCGACATCGACGGCATCGTCGGCTACCGGGCCGAGGCGATCGACCTGCCCGCGGGCGCGCTCATCGCGCGGGAGGCGGGCATCGAGATCCGGGCGCTCGACGGCGGGCCGTTCGAGGACGGGTTCGACGGCACGCCCGAGGACCGCAGCTTCGTGGCCACCCACCCGAGCGCCATGCCGGGCCTGCTCGACCTGCTGCGCACCCGGGCCGCTATTTGACCTTGTACTTGCACAGGCCCTTGCCGGACACGACCGTCTTCCCGTCCACGACGATGCGGCAGGCGGCGGGCTTGAGCAGACCGCTCGCGTCCTTGACCGAGCCCGACACAACGGAGACCAGGCGGCCCACGCGCTGCTCGGCGCCGGTGAGCTCGATCGTGGCCGTCTTGGACCACGGCAGAGTCGTATCGCTCTCCGAGCCGTCCTCGTCGGCCACGTAGATGATCGGCTGCATGATCTTGCCCTTGCCGAGCACCTCCAGCTTGACCGTACGCGTCGCGGCGGCCTGCGGCTCGGCGGAGGGAGGTGCCGAGGCCGAAGCGGACGCGGCAGGCTGGGCGGCGGGTGCGGGCTCCTTGGCCCCGCAACCGGCGAGCACTACGACAAGACCGAAAAATGCCATCAAACGGTAATTAGCCATGGACCGTATTGTCCCGGATCCTGACGGGTGGTCAGCCAAACGCGACAAGGGCCCAGACGGTGGTGACCATGCCGACGACCGCCAGCCCCGCGCCGGTGGCCAGGAAGCGGCGCATCGGGACCTGTACGTCGTGGCGGCGGCACGACTCGAACCAGAGCAGCGTCGCCAGCGACGCCCACGGCGTGACCACCGGCCCCACATTGGTGCCGACCAGCAGGGACAGCAGCCGATCCTGGTCGCTCGCCGGGATGACGCTCGCGATGGCCTGGAAGGCGGGCAGGTTGTTGATCAGGTTGGACAGCCCAGCGCCCACCGCCGCTGTCCGGTAGGGATCTCCCTCGACGCCGATCATCCAGCGCATCAGGTCGGCCAGGCCGTACCGGCTGAGAGTGGGCACCACCAGGAACAGGCCCGTCGCGAAGATCAGGAGTTGCCAGGGGATCAGGCTCCACGTCAGCCGGGCGCGGTCGCGGACGAAGAAGGCCACCACGACGACCAGCGCTGCCGCCGAGGCCGCCGCGCCGACCTGGACCTTGAGCAGCAGCGCGCCGATGAACAGCAGGCAGCCCGCGCCCGCGGCGGCGAACAGCACGCGGTCGGCCACCGGCTCCAGCACGGGCGGCGTGTAACGCAGGTCGCGCCGCTGGCCCCGGCGCCAGTAGAAGACCCAGAGGAAGGCCATCGTCACGGCGATCGAGACGATCTGCGGCGCCCACATCCGCCCGGCGAACTGCTGCGCGTCGAGAGCGATCTTGTTGATGCCGAGCAGGTTCGTCAGGTTGGAGACCGGGAGCAGCAGGCTGGCGGTGTTGGCCAGCCAGATCGTGGTCATCGCCAGGGGCAGCGCGGCGATGCGCGCCCTGGGCGCCAGCGCCAGCATGACCGGGGTGAGCAGCACCGCAGTCGTATCGAGATTCAGAAATATCGTGATAAATGAGGCGAAGGCTGTACAGAGGAAGAAGAGCGCGACGTAGTTACCCCGCCCCAGCACCGCCATCCGCGCCGCGATGGCGTCGAAGACCTGGGCCTCCTTGGTCAGCTCCGCCAGCACGATGATCCCGACCAGGAAGACGAGCAACGGCCCGATCTCGTCCAGGCTCGCGGTCGCCTCCCGCCACGGAAGCAGCCCGGTCGCCACGAAGACCAGACCGAGCGCGAGCAGCCCGATCCTGATCCAGTCGAGCACACCGAGACGTCGCCACACCCGACGATGATCGCACAACCCTGTTTATGGCCTCACTTCGTGAGGCGGGCTCGGTCGACTCTGCTTATTTGCCGCACTCCGTGCGGCGGGCTCGGTCGCCCAATGCCGCCGTCTTCCCCCGTCGCTCTGGTCGCTTCGCTCCCGGCGCTCCTCCTCCAGACGACGGCGCTCCCTCGCCGGCTCCTCCTCCAGACGACGGCGCTTCCTCGCCTGCAAACGCCGGTCCCACAGGGGATACTGACGGAATGGCACGTGACGGCAGGCCGACAGAGATCTTCGTCAGCTATTCCCCCGCCGACACGGCCTGGGCGACCTGGATCGCCTGGGAGTTGGAGGCGGCGGGCTACAGGACCATGATCCAGGCCTGGGACTTCGTGCCCGGCACGAACTTCATCGACTTCATGGACCGCGGCGTCAGCGAGGCGCAGGTGGTTGTGGCCGTGCTCTCGCGCAACTACCTGACCTCGCGCTACGGCCGCATGGAGTGGCAGGCCGCACTCCGCGCCGACCCCGACAACCCGTCCAACAAACTGGTCACGATCCGGCTCGAAGACGTACGCCTCGAAGGGCTGCTGTCCACGATCACCTGGGTGGACCTGCTCGGCGTCACCGATTCCGGCCAGGCCAGGGCGCTGCTGCTGGGCCGGGTCAGGGAGGCGATGTCGGGCCGGGCCAAGCCGGAGGCGGCGCCCGACTTCCCGACGGGTGCCGGCCTGCCGCTGCCCGCGCCGACGCTGCCGCCGCCCGCCGAGCGCTCGCGGGCCCGGCGCGCCCCGGTGTCGGCGCCGAAGTTCCCGCCGTCGGCCACCGCCGACCGCGGCCGCGAGTCGCTGACCGTGCTGCACATCGGCGGCCCCCGGTTCGGCCGGGCCCTGCCCGATCCGGGCGAGCCGTTCACGCCCGAGGACATGCAGGCGCGGATCTGGGCGGATCTGACATCGATGTACGACCGGGGCATGCCACGCCCCGACCTCATGATGGTCACCGGCGACCTGACCGAGTCGGGCAGCCTCGGGCAGTTCGGGCACGCGACGCGGTTCATCACCGACCTGCGGCTGCTGATCGGCCTGGAGCCGCACCGGCTGGTGATCGTGCCGGGCCCGCGCGACGTCACCAAGGCCGCGGCCAGCGCGTACTTCCTGACCTGCGAGGCCGACGACGTCTCCCCGCAGCCCCCTTACTGGCCCAAGTGGCGGCACTTCGCGGGCCTGTTCGGCGAGGTGTACCAGGGGCTGGACGACCGGGTGTTCGACGGCGGCCAGCCGTGGACGCTGTTCGAGGTGCCCGACCTGCGGGTGGTGGTGGCCGGGCTCAACTCGACGATGGCCATGAGCCATCTCGAACGCGACGCCTATCCCCTGCTCGGCGAGGGGCAGGCGGCCTGGTTCGCCGAGCGGCTGCGCCCCTATGAGGAGGACGCCTGGCTGCGGCTCGGCGCGATCGGGCACCCGCCGTCCACCCTGCGCGACGCGCCGACCTACGACCGGATCCTCTCCCGGCGGCTCAACCTGCTCTTCCACGGCACGGGGGAGGCCGGTGAGGCGGCCGTCGCCGCACCGCGCTCCGGCCATCACCACGTCGTCGAGATCACCAAGAACGGCCTGCGTACCTGGCTGCCCGACACCGACCGCCCCGAACGCGTCTCGCACAGCTGGCGCTCCGCCCAGGCCACCTTCACCGGTGAGGCGCCGGCCGCCCGCGCGCCCGAGCCCGCGCCGGTCGAGCGCGAGCCGGGCCCGGTGGACCTGCTGCTCGACCGGATCACCGAGGTCTGCGAGGCCAGGCACGAGCGGGCCAGGATCCGCCGGTTCACCGCCCACCTGGTCGTCACCCACCCCGAGGACGGGTTCGTCCGGCAGACGATGATCGGCGCGCACGTGGGCGAGCTGACCGCCGCCGAGGCCGACGACTTCGTCCGCCAGGCGCACGCGGCCGACCTCGCGGCCGAGCTGGTCTACCAGGGGTCGCCCCCGGCCAGGACGCTCCGCGACGAGCTCATGCGCAGAGGAGTGCGGCTACGCAGCTTCACCGAGTTCCAGGGCCTGCTCGACCTGTCGGGTTACGTCGCCGAGCAGACGGCCCGGCTCACCACCGACCGCCGCTACCCGCCCAGCCTGTACGTCCCCCAGCGCTACCGCGAACTCGACCGGCCGGGACACCAGGTCAGGCAGGGCCTGACGGACGAGCTGATGCGGCTGCTGTCCGCCGACCACGGCCGGTTCCTGCTGCTGCTCGGCGACTTCGGCCACGGCAAGACCTTCGCGCTGCGCGAGCTGGCCAGGCGCATCCCGGCCGAACTGCCGCACCTGACGCCGATCCTGATCGAGCTGCGGGCACTCGACAAGGCGCACTCGGTCGACGCGCTCGTCGCCGCCCACCTGGCCGGGCACGGCGAGGAGTTCATCGACCTCAAGGCGTTCCGCTACCTGCTGCGGCAGGGGCGGATCGTGCTGCTGTTCGACGGGTTCGACGAGCTGGTGACCCGGCTCACCTACGACCGGGCGGCCGACCACCTGTCGACGTTACTGGCCGCGGCCGAGGACAAGGCCAAGATCGTGGTCGCCAGCCGTACCCAGCACTTCAAGTCGCACAGCCAGGTGCTCACCTCGCTCGGCGAGATGGTCGGCGTGCTGCCGCAGCGGCGGGTGCTCAGCGTCGAGGACTTCACCCACGACCAGATCCGCACCTACCTGGCCAACCGCTTCGACGACGGCGACGCGGCGGCGGCGCGCATGTCGCTGATGGAGAGCATCACGGACCTGCTCGACCTGGCCCAGAACCCGCGGATGCTCAGCTTCATCGCCGACCTCGACGCCGACCGGCTGCGCACGGTGGCCGGCGCCCGCCACACGATCAGCCCGGCGCTGCTGTACGAGGAGATCCTCGGCTCGTGGCTGGCGTTCGAGGAACGGCGGGCCAAGGTGCCGGGGTCGCCGACCCCGCTGACCACCGAGGAGCTGTGGCAGGTCGTGACGGCGCTCGCGCTGCGGCTGTGGGACTCGGGCGAGTCGCTGCTGGGCGTCGACGAGCTGACCGAGCTCGCCGAGACGCTGACCGGCCTGGCCGGCGGGCAGCTGTCCGCCGAGCACACCGCGCACGCGATGGGCTCGGGGAGCCTGCTGGTCCGCACCGAGGAGGGCATGTTCGGGTTCATCCACTCCTCGGTCATGGAGTGGCTGATCGCCCGGCACGTCGCCGCCACGATCGAGGCGCCCCTGGTGCTGTCGCGCCGGCCGCTGTCGGCGCTGACCGTCGAGTTCCTGTGCGATCTGGCCGACATCCGGGCGCTGCGGGCGTGGGTGTCCGACCCGCCCGCCGATGACATCTCGCGGGCGAACGCGGTCAAGATCTCGGCGCGGCTGCGTACCCCCGCCCGGGCCGACCTGCGGGGCGCGAACCTCAAGGGCGAGGACCTGTCGGCCAGGGACCTGCAGGAGGTCGACCTGACCGGCGCCGACCTGACCGACGCCACGCTCGTCGGCACGAACCTGTCCCGGGCCGTCCTGCGCGACGCCAAACTAGCCGGGGCGCGGCTCGACGGCGCCAAGCTGGCGGGCGCCGACCTGACCGGGGCCGACCTGTCGGGCGCGCGGCTGGCCCATACCGACCTGAGCGACGTGTCCGCCGAGGGCGCCCGCTGGCACCGGGCCACGCTGATCAACGTCACGGGCACGCTGCCGCACCTGCCGGGCGCCTCCGTGGTGCCGGGCCAGCCGGTCGAGATCCAGCTCGCGCCCGCGGCGATCGGTGTCCCGTACGGCTATCACTTCCAGACCAGCCGGCTGCCGGAGCCCATCGCGTACAGTCCCGACGGGTCCACCATCGCCGTCGGCAACGAGGACGGCGGCGTGCTGCTGTGCGTCGGCGGCGCGCCCGTGCGGACGCTGCAGGGGCATCGGGGCCGCGTCTACGCGGTCTCGTTCGCCGAGAAGGTGCTGGCCACCGGCGCGAGCGACGGCCTGGTCGTGCTCTGGGACGCCCTGACCGGCGAGCACCTGCGCGAGCTGCGCGGCCACGCCGACGGGGTCTGGCCGCTACGGCTCAGCCCGTCGGGCGAGCTGGTCGCGGCGGGCGGCGGCGACGGCGTCATCCGCGTCTGGGAGACCGCCACCGGCCGGCTCGTCCACGAGCTCGCGGGCCACCAGGCACCCGTCTACACGGTGTCGTTCGGCGACTCGGTGCTGGTCAGCGGCGACTCGGCGGGCGTGGTGCGGATCTGGGACCTGACGTCCGGGCAGGTGGCGGGCACGCTCGACGGCCACCGCGGCTCGGTCTTCCGCGCGGTCCACAGCCCCGACGGGTCGCTGCTGGCCACCGGCGACGAGGCGGGGACGGTACGCCTGTGGGACACGGCCTCCTGGACGCTGCGCCACGAGCTCAAGGGGCACCCCGGCAGCATCTACTGCCTGACCTTCGCGCCCGACGGCTCGCTGCTGGCCAGCGGCGACACGGCCGGGACCGTACGACTGTGGGACCCGGCCGGCCAGGCGCACGGCGTCCACACCAGCCATGCCGGGTCGGTCTACCAGGTCGTCTTCTCCCCCGACGGCCGGACACTGGCCACCGGCGACTCGGGCGGCGTCGTCCGGCTGCAGGAGGTGGGCGGCGGCCGGCGGGTCGAGCTGGCCGGGCACCGCAGCTCGGTCTGGCCGTTCGTGTTCCGCCCCGACGGCGAGCAGCTGGCCACCAGCAGCAACGACGGCACGGTACGCCTCTGGGATCCGGCCAGCGGCCAGTGCCTGCGCGTGCTGCGCGGCCACGGCAGGCGGATCTCCTCGGTCAGGTTCAGCACCGACGGCTCGATGCTGGCCACCAGCGGCAACGACGGCGTCGTACGCATCTGGGAGCCGCGCACGGGGCGCCGCCTGCGCGAGGTCACCGGCACCGCCGACCGGCTCATCTCGGCCCTGTTCTCGCCCGCCGGGCCCGTGCTGGCCACCTCCAGCAACGACGGCGGCGTCCATTTCTGGAACGCCGTCACCGGCGACTACGAACGCGAGCTCAACGCCGAGACCGACCACGTGTGGGCCGAGGCGTTCAGCCCCGACGGCACACTGCTGGCCACGGCGAACGACGACGACAGCGTCCGGATCTGGTACCGGCCGACCAGCCGCCTGGTCAGCAACCTGGCCGACCATCGGGGCCGGGTCCGCTCGATCGCCTTCAGCCCCGACGGCCGCTTCGTGGCGACCGGCTGCGACGACCGGCTGGTACGCCTGTGGCACGTCGAGTCAGGCGGCCGGGTCGCCACTCTGGAGGGCCATACCGACCGGGTCTACTCGGTCGCCTTCTCGCCCACGGGCCGGCACCTGGCGAGCGCCGGCAACGACGGCCGCGCCCTGGTGTGGGAGCTGCGCCCCGGCCAGCCGTGGCAGCCGCTCCTCCAGCACACGCTCGACAAGCACGCCGGACGGTTGTGGAGCGTCGCGTTCGACGCCACGGGCGAGCGGCTGGCGACGGGCGGCGACGACCTCATGGTGCGGGTCTGGGACACCGCGACGGGGCGGGAGCTGCGCACGCTGGCGGGGCACTCGCGGCGGGTGTGGTCGGTGGCGTTCAGCCCCGCGGCTGATCTGCTGGCCAGTGCCGGGGACGACGGGGTGGTGATCCTCTGGGCGGGGGCGGAGCGGCGGGCCACCCTGCTGGGCCTGCCGGAGGGGTGGGCGGCGCTCGCCCCGGACGGGAGGTACAAGATCCAGGGGGAGGTTTCCGGGCAGTTCTGGCACGTCATCGGGATGTCGCGGTTCGAGCTGGGCGAGCTGGATCCGTATCTGTCCGGCGTCCGTCAGGTGCCGCTCGACTCCCCGTTCTGAGCACGCCGCCGGACCGCGTTGTCCATGCGGTCAGCCGCGCCAGGACCGGGTCACCAGGGCGTCCCAGACCTGGCTGACCTTGGCCTCCAGGTCGTCCAGATCGCCCTCGTTGTCGATCACGATGTCGGCGACCGCCAGCCGCTCCTGGCGGGTCGCCTGAGCCGCGATGCGGGCCTTGGCGTCCTGTTCGGGCATGCCGCGGTGCTCGGCCAGGCGGGCGATGCGCACCTCGTCGGCGGCGTCCACGACGATGACCACGTCGTACATCGGCGCCAGCCGGTTCTCCGCGAGCAGCGGCACGTCGTAGACCACGATCGCGTCGGCGTCCGCCTGGCTCTGCAGATCGGCGACCCGCTCCCCCACCAGCGGGTGGACGATGGCGTTGAGCGCCGCCAGCCGGTCAGGGTCGGCGAACACGATGGCGCCGAGCTTCTCCCGGTTGAGCGAGCCGTCGGGATGGAGCACCTCCTCGCCGAAGGTGGCGACCACCCGGGCCAGGCCCGGGGTGCCGGGCTCCACCACCTCACGGGCGATCTTGTCGGCGTCGATCACGACGGCGCCCCTGGCCGCGAGGCGCTTGGACACCTCGCTCTTGCCCGAACCGATGCCGCCGGTGAGCCCGATTTTCAGCACGCGGAAAGCCTATCCGTGATCGGGATCACGGCGCATGTGCACGAGCGTGAGGTGATCGTCCATGCGCTCCCTGCGGGTCTCGCGGTAGCCCAGGCGGCGGTAGAGCCGCAGGTTGGCCTCCGACAGATGGCCGGTGAACAGGTCGAAGGCCGTCGCCTCCGGCGTCTGCTCGTGCAGCGTCTCCAGCAGCGCCCGGCCCACGCCGCGACCCTGCTGGTCCGGCGCCACCACCAGGCGCCCGACCAGGCAGGTCGTGCCGGCCAGCTGGCCGCGTACGGCTCCCACGATCCGGGTGCCGTCGGTGGCCTTGAACGCGATGCCGGTCTCGATGCCCTTGCGGATCTGCTCCACGGACTCCAGGAGCGGCGGCAGGAACGGGTCGCCGTAGAGCTGCGCCTCGGTCGCGTACGCCGCCCGCTGCACGGTGAGGATCTCACCGGCGTCAGCGGCCCGCGCCCGCTCGATCTCCACGCGAGCACCCTACTCCTGCCTCACACCGGCGTCATATGCCGTTGAGCGCCCACCGTCCCTCCTCGATCGCCATTGGTCCTTTGTCAGCACGGGAGACAGTCGTGAGCTGGAGGTCGGCCTGCCCGGGGAAAGGCAGAGAGGAGGAGAGCGATGTCGCCTTCGCTCCGGTATGTCCGGGGATGTGGTGCTCGCAACAAGGGGGGATGACCATGTCGCCGGGGAAGAGGAAGCCGGATCTGCCCAGCCTGATGTTCGCGGAGCAGCCGGACGGCGGTCCGGGCGTGGCGGTCCGGGCGTGGCGGTCCGGGCGTTCAACACCGAGAAGACGTAAGCCGTCATCGGGCGGGTCTTCGCCGGCATCTAGGCGACCGTGTCAGCGACCGCCTCGCTCTGCGCACGCTGGACCGCCTCAACCGCCGAGCGCCGCGCAACGTTACAGGCCGCCTGAAGGCCACGTCCGCAGGCGTGACCTTCAGGGCCAGCAGGTCAGGACGTGAGGGCGGCCGCCGCTTCCCGGTAGATGACGCTCGGGTCCTCGGACAGCCACGCCTTCACCTGGCGGCTCCAGTCGTCGGCGAGCACCTCGGGCCGGTCCGCCTCGATACCGTCCAGGGCCGCCGCGACGATCACCTCGGGCGCGGTCTTGTCGCCGTTGTACCAGGCCATCATGTCGGTGTCCGCGGCGCCCAGGTGCAGGCCCGTCACCAGGGTGCGCTGGCCGGCCAGCTCCAGGCGCACGCTGTTGGTGAGCGCCCATTCAGCGGCCTTCGCCGCATGGTAGGCACCCGCACCGTCGAAGGCGAGCCACGAGAGCGCGGACAGGGCATTGAGGATCGCGCCGTCGGCCAGCTGGGGCGCGAAGGCGCGGATCACGTTGAGGGTGCCGTAGAAGTGGGTGTCCATCTCGCGGCGGATCGTGTCCAGGTCTCCGGTGACCAGGTTCGCCCCGGTCGAGATTCCCGCGTTGTTGATGACGATCTTGACGTCGCTCGCCGCAGCGGCCGCGGCGGCGACCGATGCCGGATCGGTGATGTCGAGGTGCAGCGGGACGACCCCTGGTACGTCGATGAGGTCCGGGCGGCGGGCGGTGGCGTACACCTTGCCGGCGCCACGGTCGAGAAGGGATAGGACGAATTGCCGGCCCAGGCCGCGGTTGGCACCGGTAACCAGCACATGTGCTCCGTTTATCTTCATGCCGGATAGGCTAAAACCTGACGTTGACGTCAGAGGCAAGTCTTGTGTGGGAGGTCACAGTGCGTATCGGCGAGTTGGCGGCGAGGTCGGGCGTCAGTGTGCGGGCCCTGCGCTACTACGAGGAGCAGGGCCTGCTGAACGCGAACCGGAGCGCCTCCGGGCAGCGTCACTACCCGGAGCCGGCGGCCGACCGTGTCCAGCTGATCCAGATGCTCTACTCGGCCGGCCTGTCCAGCCGGACCATCGCCGAACTGCTGCCCTGCGTCGAGGCCAAGGTCAGTACTCCGGAGTCGCGTGCCCCGCTCGCCGCCGAACGCGAGCGCATCGATGCCCAGATCGCCGCGTTGACCCGTACCCGTGACCGCCTGGACACGGTCATCGCGCTCACGGAGATCCCCCACAACGGCTGCACATGGATCGCGGACCTAGACGTCGCCGCAGAGGCGAGTCACTCCATGACGCCCTGATCGCCCTCCCGCAGAACCTCCCCGAGCAGGATCGGCAAGCCCTCACCGCCGCCGCGCCCACCCTGGAAAGGGTCGCGGAAGAGATCGTTCCGCATGTAGCGCAAAAGAAGAACCCCGCACCGGATGGTGCGGGGTTCTTCTTTACTAGCTAGCCAACCAGGTCAGCTCTGGCCGCCCGCGAGCTTCTCGCGCAGAGCCGCGAGAGCCTCGTCGGAGGCGAGGGCGCCGGCCGCCGGAGCGGACGAGCCCGAGCTGCTGGCCGGAGCCGCGGTCTCACCGGTGTAGGACGAGGGAGCGGCTTCGCCCGCCTCGGCCTCCGCCTTGCGAGCCTCTTCGATCTGCTTCTTGTGCGCCTCGAAGCGGGTCTGGGCCTCGGCGTACTGCCGCTCCCACTCCTCGCGCTGCTTGTCGAAGCCCTCGAGCCACTCACCGGTCTCCGAGTCGAAGCCCTCGGGGTAGATGTAGTTGCCCTGGTCGTCGTAGGTCGCCGCCATGCCGTAAAGCGTGGGGTCGAACTCGACCTCGGTGCCGACACCCTCGTTGGCCTGCTTCAGCGAGAGGCTGATGCGACGCCGGTCGAGGTCGATGTCGATGATCTTGACGAAGATCTCGTCGCCGACCTGGACGACCTGCTCCGGGATCTCCACGTGGCGCTCGGCCAGCTCGGAGATGTGGACCAGGCCCTCGATGCCCTCCTCGACCCGGACGAACGCGCCGAACGGCACCAGCTTGGTGACGCGACCCGGCACGACCTGGCCGATCTGGTGGGTGCGGGCGAACTGCTGCCACGGGTCTTCCTGAGTGGCCTTGAGCGACAGGGAGACGCGCTCGCGCTCCATGTCGACGTCGAGGACCTCGACCGTGACCTCCTGGCCGACCTCGACGACCTCGGAGGGGTGGTCGATGTGCTTCCAGGACAGCTCGGACACGTGGACCAGGCCGTCGACGCCGCCGAGATCCACGAACGCACCGAAGTTGACGATCGAGGAGACGACGCCCTTGCGGACCTGCCCCTTCTGGAGGGTGTTGAGGAACGTCTGGCGAACCTCGGACTGCGTCTGCTCAAGCCACGCGCGGCGGGACAGGACCACGTTGTTGCGGTTCTTGTCCAGCTCAATGATCTTCGCCTCGAGCTCGCGGCCGACGTACGGCTGCAGGTCGCGGACACGGCGCATCTCGACCAGGGACGCCGGCAGGAAGCCACGCAGGCCGATGTCGAGGATGAGTCCACCCTTGACGACCTCGATGACGGTGCCGGTGACGATGCCGTCCTCGTCCTTGATCTTCTCGATCGTGCCCCAGGCCCGCTCGTACTGAGCGCGCTTCTTGGACAGGATCAGGCGGCCCTCTTTGTCCTCCTTCTGGAGAACGAGGGCCTCGACGTGTTCGCCGACCTCCACGACGTCAGCAGGGTCGACATCGTGCTTGATCGAAAGCTCACGCGAGGGGATGACACCCTCGGTCTTGTAGCCGATATCGAGAAGGACCTCGTCTCGATCGACCTTGACGACGGTGCCCTCGACGATGTCGCCGTCGTTGAAGTACTTGATGGTCTCGTCGATCGCTGCGAGGAAGGCTTCCTCGGACCCGATGTCGTTGACCGCTACCTGCGGGGTGCTCGAGGTGGCCTCAGTGCTGGACGTCATGTGTGGAATTGCTCCGAACGCGGACAGAAGTCGATGTGGCGGACGCGCGGCAGGCCCTCTTCCGCATCAAGCCGAGGAATGACGACATCGACGTGACCGAGCGCGAGCCCGCTCCGTCTGAGGCGCGCGCGAGCCCACAGCGCAGCGATCAGCATATGAGACCATCAGCGTGGGGTCAATCCGACCGCCCGGCCACCCGTCAATAGATGACGAGCTGGCCTCTCCGCTTTGGCGCAATATTACCCTGAAGGCGCTGCGGGACAGAGATCTTTGTCGGGTCCCCGTCGGACACGTAACGCTCCCCAGGATGCTTGTTCAGCCACCCCAGCCAGTACTGCGAGCACCACTTGCGGCATTCGCCCTTGTTGCCGTTGCTCTGGATGCGCTGGATGGCCACTGGGTCAAATTTTTTCGCGTACGGCGAAAGGGATGGCTCGGCCCCGGCCAGGAAGACCCCGGCGAAGTCGTAGGTGGTGCCGTCCCACTCACCGTGGCGGGCGATCTTCTTGGGGTGCGGCATCGCCCCGAACGGCAGGGCCATGGTGATCGCCGGACCGGCGCCGAGCTTCTTCAGTAACCGTTCGAGCCGGACGATCTGCTCCTTGACCTTCTTCTTCCGCATAGCCGCCAGATTGGGGTGGGACCAGGTGTGGTTGGCCACCTCGAACCCATGACCGACCAACCACCGCACGGCCGCCGCCTGCTCCTCGGGCTTTCGTAACCCGAACGGATCGTGGTTGATCCACAGCGTGGCGACCGGCCGGAACTCGGGATAGCGCCGGGCCACGTCTAAGAGCACGCCGACCGCTGTGTTCGGCACGGGGTTGCCGCTCGCGTCCAGCCTGAAGTGGCTCTCGTGCCCGTCGTCGAAGGTCAGCACGACGGGGAACCTGCCCGCGGGCACCCGGATGTCGCCGGTGGCGAACTCCTTGGCGGTGATCGGCCAGTAGCCCTGCTTGGCCAGCTTCTCCAGCTCCCTGCGTAACTGGTCGGGCGTGCGGTCGATCGAGGCGAACCGCTTCTTGAGTATCCGGTGGTACATCAGCACCGGCACCAGGCCGAGCTCGTTGGCCTTGACCTGCTTGGCGAACTCCGGCGTGGACACCACTCCGGGCGGCTCGGCGACCGTCGGCACGGGCTCGGCGACCGTCGGCACGGGCTGGGCGGGGGTGGGCTGCGCGGACTGCCCGATCCTGGCCGCCGCCGGTGGCCCGGGAACGGCCCGGCCGGAGGGCAACTGCAGCATCAACCCGATGACCGCCACTGCCATCACCCCGATTGCCGCCACCCCGATGTGCGCGATGGCGATGATCCGTGGGTAGGACGCTGACGATCGCACAAGGCTCCCGTGCCAGTCGGTGAAAACTTACCCTCAGGGTAGTCCAGAACCCCGTATCGGCCGGTGTTCCCGACACGCCGGACCGCCCTGTTTCATGGCGCGGGGCCGCCTGCCGCTCGGCGCGGGGCCGCCCCACCGTACGGAGATCGATCTGCCCCGGCGTACGGCGATAAACGTCAGGTGCGGCGGACCAGAAGCACGGCAGGGCGGAACGAGCCGCTCCGTCAGTGGCCCGCGTCCTCCCAGGTGCGGCCGACGCCCACGGAGACCTCCAGCGGGACCCGCAGGTGGTAGGCCGCGTTCATCTGGTCGCACACGAGCCCTCTGAGCCGGTCGAGCTCGCCGGGCGCCACCTCGAACACCAGCTCGTCGTGGACCTGGAGCAGCATCCGGGAGCCCAGACCCTCGGCGCGCATCGCCTGGGAGACGTTGAGCATGGCCACCTTGATGATGTCGGCCGCCGAGCCCTGGATGGGCGCGTTGAGCGCCATGCGCTCGGCCATCTCGCGGCGCTGCCGGTTGTCGCTGGTCAGGTCGGGCAGGTAGCGGCGGCGCCCCATGATGGTCTCGGTGTAACCGTCGGTGCGCGCCTGCTGGACGATGGCGTGCAGGAAGTCACGGACGCCGCCGAACTCCTGGAAGTATTCCTCCTTGAGCGCCCGCGCCTCGGCCACCGGGATGTTGAGCTGCCCGGACAGTCCGAAGTCGGACAGTCCGTAGGCGAGGCCGTAGTTCATCGCCTTGATGCGGGCCCGCAGCTCGCCGTCGATCTGCTCGGGCGGCAGGTCGAACACCCGGGCCGCGGTGGCCTGGTGGAAGTCGTGGCCCGACTCGAAGGACGCGATCAGCGCCTCGTCGCCCGACAGGTGGGCCATGATGCGCAGCTCGATCTGGCTGTAGTCGGCCGTGAGCAGCGTCTCGTAGCCCTCGCCGACCACGAAGCCCTGCCGGATGCGGCGGCCCTCGGAGGTGCGGATCGGGATGTTCTGGAGGTTGGGCTTCTCCGACGACAGGCGGCCCGTGGCCGCGATGATCTGGTTGAACGTGGTGTGGATGCGCCCGTCGTCGGCGATCTCCTTGATCAGGCCCTCGACGGTGGTGCGCAGCTTGGTCTGGTCGCGGTGGCGCAGCATGATGATCGGCAGCTCGTGCTCGGTCTGCGTGGCGAGCCAGGCGAGCTGGTCGGCGTCGGTGCTGTAGCCGGTCTTGATCTTCTTCGTCTTGGGCAGGTTGAGCTTGGTGAACAGGATCTCCTGCAGCTGCTTGGGCGAGCCCAGGTTGAACTGCTCGCCGACCGCCCGGTGCGCCTCCTCGACCGCGTGCTTGACCGCCGCGCCGAACTCGGCCTCCAGAGCGGTGAAGTATGCGCTGTCGACGGCGATGCCCGCCCGCTCGATCTCCGCCAGCACACTCAGCAGCGGGAGCTCCACGTCGGTCATGAGCTGGGTGCCGCCGCGGCCCGTCAGGAAGGTCTCCAGCGCCTCGGCCAGCTCGCGCACGGCATGGGCGCGCAGCGCCAGGTCCTTGGCGGGGGCGTCCTCGTCGTCGCCGAACAGCGCGGCCTGCCCGCTGGACTCCTCCTCGGCCCGCAGGTCACGGTTGAGGTAGCGCCGGGCCAGGTCTTCGAGGGCGAACGTGCGCTGGCCGGGCATCGCCAGGTAGGCCGCCAGAGCCGTGTCACAGGTCAGGCCCTTGAGACTCATGCCCTGCGCCCAGAGCGCGAGGATCGGGCCCTTGGCGTCGTGGACGGCCTTGGGCCTGTCGGCGTCGCCCAGCCAGGCCCGCAGCGCGCCCTCGTCGGACTCGGTGAGCTTGACCGGGTCGATGTGGGCGGCCGTGCCGTCGGGCGAGGCGATCGCGATGCCGTCGATGCGCCCGGTGCCGCTGCCGTAGGCGCCCTTGAAGGCGAGGCCCGCCCGGCCGGCGGGCAGCGCGGCCAGCCAGCCCGCGACGCGGTCGGGGCCGAGGATGATGGTCTCGACCTCGAAGCCCTGGTCGGGCTCCTCCTCGCCGGTGCCGAGCACCTTGAAGACACGCTCGCGCAGCTCGCCGCGGATCTGCAGCGTGTCGAAGAGCTTGTTGACCTCTTCGCGCTCCCAGACGCCTTGCTTGAGGTCGCCCAGCTCGACCTCGATCGGGACCTCGCGCAGCAGCTCGGTGAGCCGGCGGTTCATCAGCACCTGGGCGACGTGCTCGCGCAGCTTGTCGCCGACCTTGCCCTTGACCTCGTCGACCCGGTCGACCAGCGCGGTCAGCGAGCCGAACTCGCGCACCCACTTGGCGGCGGTCTTCTCGCCGACGCTGGGAATGCTGAGCAGGTTGTCGCTGGGGTCGCCGCGGAGCGCCGCGAAGTCGGGGTATTGGATCGGGGTCAGGCCGTACTTCTCCTCGACGGCCTCGGGCGTGAACCTGGTCATGTCGCTGATGCCGCGGCGCGTCATCAGGACCGTGACGTGCTCGTCGACCAGCTGGAGCGCGTCGCGGTCGCCGGTGACGATCAGCACGTTCATGTCCTGGGCGCTGGCGCGGGTGGCGAGCGTGGCGATGAGGTCGTCGGCCTCGAACCCGGCCTTGGACAGGTGCGGGATGCGCAGCGTGTCGAGGAGCTCGTAGATGAGCTGCATCTGGCCCCGGAAGTCCTCGGGGGTCTCGCTCCTGTTGGCCTTGTATTCGGCGTATTCCTCGTGGCGGAACGTCGGCTCCGACCGGTCGAACGCCACGGCCACATGCGACGGCTGCTCGTCGCGCAGGATGTTGGTCAGCATCGAGGTGAACCCGTAGACCGCCTCGGTGTGCTGACCGTCGGAGGTCATGAGGTTGGCGTCCTTGAGCGCGTAGAACGCGCGATAGGCCAGGGAATGCCCGTCGAGCAGCAACAGGCACGGGCGGCTAGGGGTCACTTCACTCTTCGGCACACCAGCAGCCTAGTCTCCATCTCCGACAGAAAACCTGAGCTCGAAAGACTGGAGGACTCCCCTTGACGCGGATCGACCCCGCCGATTTCCCGGCGTTGAACGCCGTATACGAAGGCACGCTCCCCGACCGGATGGGCATCGAGTTCGTCGAGGTCAGCGCGGAGCGGGTGGTCGCCCGGATGCCGGTCGCGGGCAACACCCAGCCGTACGGCCTGCTGCACGGCGGTGCCTCGGCGGTGCTCGCCGAGACGCTGGGCTCGACCGGCGCGGCCGTGCACGCGGGCGCGGACCGCATAGCGGTCGGCATCGAGATCAACGCCACCCATCACCGCTCGGCCACCTCCGGCTTCGTCACCGGCGTGGCCACCCAGCTGCACGGGGGGCGCTCGATCGCCACGTACGAGATCGAGATCACCGACGAGCAGGGGCGGCGCGTGTGCACCTCCCGGCTGACCTGCATGCTGCGCGATCGCTGAACGCCACGCGACTTTGCGGCTCTCTTTGCACACGAGCCCCGTGGGTCGCTACGGTGGTCCAAGCGGAGCCCGCGGGGGAGGCCGAGTAGATAACGTGTAAGGCCGGGGAAGCCCTACATGGTCCCAAAGGTCCCCTTCCGCGGGCTCGTTCACGTTCTGCAGCGATCGTTACGCATTCGCGCCCGGAACCGCCAGGCGTCTAGTGGGATTTAGCCCCTGACCTGGCGTCTTGTTTCCTCACATCAGCGACACGCACGTGTCACTAATTGGTGACGAACGACCCTGAACCGGGCGCGACCAGAATAAGCTCCCGCCATTGCATGCCTGTTGTTGTGCCTGCGATGCCCACGTGTCGAGATGGAGGGGCACAACCCCGCCTTGACCTATTTTGAGGGAGCACCATTGCGCAGAGCCGTGATCGCGTTCACGGCCTTCCTGGGTGGACTCATCTTCCTGCTCGCGGTCCCCGCCCAGGCGGCGGCCCCCGATCAGGGTCTGAGAGGGACACTCAAACTCCAAGGCCAACCAGTGAACGGCGTGAAAATCGTCGTGACCACCGAAGGCGGACAACCCGTCAAGGAGGTTACAAGCGACGCCCAGGGTGCGTGGGTAGTCCCGATTGACAAACCGGGAAAATACAAGGTCACACTGGACGTCAAGACACTCCCGCAGAACGCGATGGTCCGCGGCGGCAACGCCGTCCGCACCCCGACCGTCTTCTCCGGCAACATGTCCACCGTCCTGTTCGCCCTGCAGCCCAAGGGCGCCGCGGGCCAACCGGCGGATGAGGGCGCCGAGACCAGCCCCTTCTTGGACCAGGCGGCGCAGCTCACCTTCGAAGGCCTGAACCTCGGCCTGATCATCGCGCTGGCCGCGCTCGGCCTCTCGCTGATCTACGGCACCACCGGCCTGACCAACTTCGCCCACGGCGAGCTGGTCACGTTGGGCGCGCTGCTCGCCTACCTGTTCAACGTGACCTTCGGCCTGCATCTGATCCCGGCCGCCGTGATCGCGGTGATCGCCGGAGGCGCGCTCGGCTACCTGCAGGACCGGTTCTTCTGGGGGCAGCTGCGTAAGCGCGGCACCGGCACCATCGCCATGATGATCATTTCGATCGGTGTGGCGCTCTTCCTGCGCTACGTCTTCCTGATCCTGTTCGGCGGCCAGAACGAGTCGTTCGCCCAGTACACCGCGCAGCCGGGCATCGAGATCGGCCCGATCTCCGCGGCGCCCAAGAACTTCGTCGCGATGGGCATCGAGCTGCTGGTCCTCATCATCGTCGGCCTCGCGCTGATGCGCACCCGCACCGGCAAGGCGGCCCGCGCGGTCGCCGACAACCCGGCGCTGGCCGCCTCATCCGGCATCAACGTCGACCGGGTCATCCGCATCATCTGGACCACCGGCGGCGCCATCGCCGCGCTGGCCGGCATCATGCTCGGCCTGTCTCAAAACCTGAAATACACCATGGGCCAGGACATCCTGCTGCTCATCTTCGCCGGTGTGACGCTCGGCGGGCTCGGCACGGCGTTCGGCGCCCTGGTGGGCTCACTCGTGGTCGGCCTGTTCATCCAGGTCTCCACGCTCTGGGTGCCGCCAGAGCTCAAGAGCGTCGGGGCACTGGCCGTACTCATCATCGTGCTCCTCTTCCGGCCACAGGGCATCCTGGGCCGCCGAGAGCGGATCGGCTGACGGGGGGAGTCACATGGACTGGATCACGATCATCAGCACCACCGTCAAGTCCGCCATCGGCGTCGAGACGGTGCTCTACGCGCTCGCCGCGATCGGCATCAACATCCACTTCGGCTACACGGGCCTGCTCAACTTCGGGCAGGCGGCGTTCATGGGCGTCGCGGGCTACGGCCTGGCCGTCACGGTCTCCGTCCTGGGCCTGCCCTTCTGGCTCGGCATCGCGGTCGGCATCGTCGGCGCGGTGCTCCTGGCCCTGCTCCTGGGCGCGCCGACGCTCCGCCTGCGCGCCGACTACCTGGCCATCGTCACCATCGCGGCGGCCGAGATCGTCCGGCTCGTCTTCCGTTCGGTGAAGTTCAGGGACGTCTTCGGCGGTTCTGACGGACTGCGCGGCTTCTCCGATGGCTTCTACGCGCTCAACCCCTTCCCGGAGGGCGAGTACGGCATCGGCTGGTTCACCTTCAACCACCGGCTGCTGTGGATCATGCTCGTCGGGTGGGTGCTGGTCGGCCTCTCGTGCGGCATCGTCTACCTGCTCATGAGCAGCCCGTGGGGCCGCGTGCTCAAGGCCATCCGCGAGGACGAGGACGCCGTGCGCAGCCTCGGCAAGAACGTCTTCTCCTACAAGATGCAGTCGCTCATCCTGGGCGGCGTCATCGGCAGCCTCGGCGGCTTCATCTACGGGCTGGCGTACGCGTCGGTGCAGCCCGACGTCTTCGGCACCGAGACCACCTTCTTCGCCTACACCATCGTGATCCTGGGTGGCGCGGCCCGCGTGCTCGGCCCCGTCATCGGATCGATGATCTTCTGGGTGCTGCTGGTCCTGGTCAACGGTGTGCTCAGTGAAGCGGTTCAGGCGGGGTACATCCCGTTCATGACCTCCATCCAGGTCGGGCCGGTCCGCTACATCCTGGTGGGTCTCGGGCTGATCCTGTTGCTCATCTTCCGGCCACAGGGCATCTTCGGTGACAAGAGGGAGATTGCTTTCGATGTCCGCTGAAACGTCCGCTGAGACCACAATGTCCGACCGCAAGGCCGCGGCCCTCGCGGCCTTCAAGGACCTCGCCCGCGACCCTGGTGTGCCGAAGCCCGACCCGATCCTCGTGGTCGACGGCGTCACGCGCCGATTCGGCGGCCTGACCGCCGTCGAGGTGGCGCACGTCGAGATCCAGCGCGGCTCCATCACCGCGCTGATCGGCCCCAACGGGGCCGGCAAGACCACGTTCTTCAACCAGCTCACCGGTTTCGACACCGCTGACGCCGGCAAGTGGACGTTCAACGGCCAGAGCATGAGCGGCGTGCCCGCCCACCGGGTGGCCCGCGCCGGCATGGTCCGTACCTTC
This sequence comes from Nonomuraea guangzhouensis, assembly GCF_019396345.1. Classification (GTDB taxonomy): domain Bacteria; phylum Actinomycetota; class Actinomycetes; order Streptosporangiales; family Streptosporangiaceae; genus Nonomuraea; species Nonomuraea guangzhouensis. The sequence continues at coordinate 220,141 of NZ_JAHKRM010000018.1, forward strand.
CAGCTCACCAAGGCGCTGTCCAGGCTGACGGTGCTGGAGAACATGCGGCTCGGCGCGCAGCACCAGCGCGGCGAGAACTTCTGGCGGGCACTCGTGCCCGGCGCCTGGCGCGCCCAGGAGGAAGCGATCACCGAGCAGGCCGAGGAGCTGCTGACCAGGTTCAAGCTCGACGCCAAGCGCGCCGACTTCGCCGGCTCGCTGTCCGGCGGCCAGCGCAAGTTGCTGGAGATGGCCCGCGCGCTCATGGTCAAGCCCGAGCTGGTCATGCTCGACGAGCCGATGGCGGGCGTCAACCCGGCGCTCACCCAGTCCCTGCTCGGCCACGTCAAGAACCTGCGCGATGAGGGCATGACCGTGCTGTTCGTCGAGCACGACATGGACATGGTCCGCGACATCAGCGACTGGGTCATCGTCATGGCCCAGGGCGCCGTCATCTCCGAGGGACCACCGGACACGATCATGTCCGACCCCCGCGTCATCGACGCCTACCTGGGCGCCCACCACGACGCACCGCTGTCGGAGAGCGAGCTCCAGGAGCAGTTGCACGAGGCGGAGGCGGCGCTGGAGGCCGAGATCGAAGAGGAGACGCAGAAGTGAACGCCGTCCCCGAGTCCGCGCCCGAGTCGAAGGCGGCGATCACCGACCGCTCCGCCCACCTGGCGGGCGCCGAGAACGCCGTGCTGCGGTGCGACGAGCTCATCGCCGGCTACCTGCCGGGCGTCAACATCCTCAACGGCTCCGACCTCTACGTCGGCGAGGGTGAGCTGATCGGCATCATCGGCCCCAACGGCGCCGGCAAGTCGACGCTGCTCAAGGCCATGTTCGGGCTGGTCAACATCCGCAGCGGCACGGTGCTGCTGAAGGGTGAGGACATCACGAACATGAAGGCGCACTCGCTGGTCTCCCGCGGCGTCGGCTACGTCCCGCAGACCAACAACGTCTTCCCCAGCCTCACCATCGAGGAGAACCTTGAGATGGGCGCCTTCCAGGTGCCCGGCAAGTTCAAGGAGCGCTTCGAGTTCGTCGCCGAGCTGTTCCCGGCGCTCAAGGAGCGGCGCAAGCAGCGGGCCGGCTCGCTGTCGGGCGGCGAGCGGCAGATGGTGGCGATGGCCAGGGCGCTCATGACCGAGCCGTCGGTGCTGCTGCTGGACGAGCCGTCGGCGGGCCTGTCGCCCATGCTGCAGGACCTGGTGTTCATCCAGGCCCAGCAGATCAACAAGGCGGGCGTCACCGTCATCATGGTCGAGCAGAACGCCAGGCGCTGCCTGCAGATCTGCCACCGAGGCTACGTACTCGACCAGGGCCGCAACGCCTACACCGGCACCGGCCGCCAACTGGCCAACGACCCCAAGGTGATCGAGCTCTATCTCGGCACCCTGGCGAAGGCCTAGAAAGATTCCAAACGGCGAAGGGGCTCCCCAGGAGCCCCTTCGCCGTTTTTTAATGAGCGCTGTGAGACGTTTAGCGACAATCGCGCTCCTGCTGCCCATTCTCGTCGGCTGCCAGCACACCGCCGCCTCGGCCGGTAGATACAGCACCGGTGGGGACCCCACGGACGACCCCTGCGCGCGCGTGGTCTCCGCGATCGGCTACGCGGGCCTCATGCTGAAGCCGAAGGGGCAGGAGGACAGCCAGAACTTCGAGGACGCGGTGCTCGGCCGCCTCGCGGAAGCACGCGGCATCACGCTCCAGTTCGGCGAGCGCCTGCCCCAGTCACTGGCTGCGGCCGTGCGCACGGTGGAGACCACCACCGCAGGCCTGTCCAGGGCCGATGTCCCGCGCGAACGCCAGGTGAAGCTGCTGAAGGAGTACCGGGTCGCCGCGGACGAGATCACGGCGGGCTGTAAATAAGCCGAAGGGCCCGATCCAGCGGACCGGGCCCCTCAGGTGTGTCTGTGTATCCGTGTGTCCTGCGGACTAGCCGGCGATGTTGCCGGTGCGGTACTCGAGCGCCTTGGTCGGGTACTTGTTGTCGTCGCCGTACTGGTAGATGCCGATGGTGGCCACGGCCGGGTCACCGGCGTCGTTGAACTCGACCTGACCGCTCACGCCGTCGTAGTCGATGTCCTTGCCGGCCTTGAGCAGGTCGACGCACGACTTGAAGTTGTTGCACTTCTCGCCGCCCTTGCTGACCTCGGCCAGCTTGGCGCCGATGTCCACGCCCGCGTCGCTCTTGGCGGCCTCGGCGGCCAGCGCGATGAGGTTCATGGCGTCGTAGGACTCAGGCGCGTAGCTGAAGTCCTCCAGCTTGGGGTTGACCGCCGTGAGCTTGCCCTTGAAGTCATCCGGAGCGGCGGCACCGGGGGTGGTGCCCTTGACGCCCTTCAGAGTGCCCTTGGGCATCTTCACGTAGTTGGTGTTGGACAGGTTGCCGTCGACCATGTACCACTTGTGCTTGCTGGCCGGCAGACCCTGCTTGATCAGCTCCTGGATGACCTTGGCGGTCTCCTCGAAGCCGATGAGCACGATGGCCTTCGGGTTCTTCGCCTTGATCTTCGCGACGTCGGCGGAGAAGTCGGCGGCCTTCGGGTCGTAGTCCACGCGCTCGACGACCTCGGCGCCACCGTCGGTGACGGTCTTGGCCACCTGGTCGGCCAGGCCGGTGCCGTAGGAGTCCTGCATGGCCAGGATGCCCACCGTGTCACTGCCGTCGGCGACGATCAGGTCGCCCAGCACGCGGCCCTGGAGCTTGTCCGGCGGAGCCGTACGGAAGTACAGGCCGTTGTCCTTGATCGTGGTGAACTTGTCGGAGGTGTTGGCCGGCGAGAACTGAACCACACCGGCGCTGGTGATCTTGTCGATCACCGACTCCGACACCGACGAGGACGCGGCGCCGATGATGGCGTCGGCCTTCTGCGCGAGCAGTTTGTCCACCGACTGCGAAGCGATGTTCGTGGTGGTGTCACCGGAGTCGGTGTCATATTTGGTGACCGGCTTGCCAAGCACGCCGCCGGCTTCGTTGATTTCCTTGATCGCGGCGTCGACACCGGCGAACTCGGGCGGGCCGAGGAAGGCGAGCGAACCGGTCTGCGGCAGCAGCGTGCCGACGGTCAAGGTGCCGTCGCCTTTCGCCGCGGGAGCCGCACTCGATGGCGCAGCCGAAGAGGAGGCTGGCTTAGCGGTGTCGCCGCCACCACCGCAGGCTGTCAGGGCCAGGCTCGTGGCAGCCACGACAGCCAGCACCCGTCCTGCGGGAGCAATGCGGATCATGGAGTGTCTCCTTCATCTCCAGGCCGGGTCAGGTCAGCACCGCCGACGTTCCCGAACGAATGACGGAAAGCTACAGAACAAAAGGCCAGTTCAACAGACGCAACGGAGAACTGTCGGCACTTGGATGCGGAGTCGTAATCACTCCTCAACTTACGAGAGACGGAGGATCACGCCTAATGTTCAACGAGTGAAGCGCATCGCGGCCTTCCTGCTCGTGGCGGTCTGCTCAACTGGCCTTCTCACGGCCTGTGGGGCCTCTGAGGCGCCCGCCGAGCCGCCACCGGACCCTCCTGCCGGGGTGTCCGTCTCACTGGCCCAGTGGCGCTCAGACGAACCCGTGCACGCTATCGAGGTGGCCGTGCGCAACGCCAACGACACGCCGGTCTATTTCGCCGACGTCCAGCTGGTCACGCCGTCCTTCCAGACGCTCGCGCCCAAGCGGGCCGACGCGCTGCTCAAGCGCACCCCTCGCACCGACCTCCAGATCCCCTACGGCGCGGCCAACTGCTCCCCCAAGGGTCTGCCGACGCTGCAGCCGGCCACGGTCGTGGCCCACCTGCGCACCGGGTCCGAGCCGCTGCGCAGGGTGGTCTTCAAGGTGCCGCACCCGGACCCGCTGCTGACCAGGCTGCTGCGCGACGAGTGCTCCGCGTTCCTGATCAAGGAAGCGGCCGGCATCGAGTTCGGCACCGACTGGACACAGGTCGGCGAGGTGATGCGCGGCAGCCTCGTCCTGACCCGGCACGGCACCGGCGTGGTGGCCGTTCAGGCCGTGGGCGGCACCACCCACTACATCGCCACGCCTGTCAAGAAGAGCAAGCCGCTGGCGACCCTGGAGGCCGGGGCGCAGAAGGCCGAAGTGGCGCTCGAGCTCACCCCCGGCCGCTGCGACCCGCACGCGTTCGCCGAGGGCAAGAAGGCGTTCCTGTTCCCCGTGCGGGCCACCATCGACGGCGGCGACGAGCGCGTGGTCATCGTCGTGCCGCCCAAGCCGCTGCAGGAGCGGCTGACCGCCTACGCCCTCAAGACGTGCGGTATAGGCGGCTGAGCCTCAGCCCTCGATCTTGCCGGTGCGGTACTCGATCGCCTTCGTGGCGTTGTACTTGTTGTCGTCGCCGTACTGGTAGATGCCGATGGTGGCGACCGACGGGTCTCCGGCGGCGTTGAACTCGACCGGACCGCTCACGCCGTCGTAGTCGATGTCCTTGCCGGCCTTGAGCAGCTTGACGCAGGTCTCGAAGCTCTTGCACTTCTCCCCGCCCCCGCTCACATCGGGCAGCTTGGCCGCGATCGACCGGCCGCTGTCGTTCTTGGCCGCCTCGGCGGCCAGCGCGATCAGGATCACCGCGTCGTAGGACTCGGCGGCGTAGGTGTAGTTGGTCAGCTTGGGATCGATCGCCAGCAGCTTCTTCCGGAAGTCGTCGGGCGCCGCGGCGCCGGGAATGGTGCCCTTGACGCCCTTCAGCGTGCCCTTGGGCATCCTCAGGTAGTTGCTGTTGGACATGTTGCCGTCGACCATGTACCACTTGTACTTGTCGCTCGTGAGTCCCTGTTTGACCAGCTCGGCGATGACTTTGGCGCCTTCCTCGAAGCCGATCAGCACGATCGCCTTCGGGTTCGCCGCCTTGATCTTGGCCACGTCGGCGGAGAAGTCCGCGGCCTTCGGGTCGTAGTCCACCCGGGCCACCACCGAGGCGCCGGCCTCCTCCACGGTCTTGGTGACCTGGTCGGCCAGGCCCGAACCGTAGGAGTCCTGCATGGCCAGGATGCCGACCGTGTCGTTGCCGTCGGCGGCGATCAGATCACCGAGCACCCGGCCCTGCAGCTTGTCCGGCGGAGCAGTACGGAAGTACAGCCCGTTGTCCTTGATCGTGGTGAACGCGTCCGAGGTGTTGGCCGGCGAGAACTGGACCACCCCGGCACCCGTGATCTTGTCGATCACCGACTCCGACACCGAGGACGACGCCGCGCCGATGATGGCGTCCACGTGCTGCGCGAGCAGCTTGTCCACCGACTGCGAGGCGATGTTCGTGGTGGTGTCGCCCGAGTCCGTGTCGATCTTCTTCACCGGCTTGCCGAGCACCCCGCCGGCGTCGTTGATCTCCTTCACGGCCAGGTCGACCCCCGCGAAGTCGGGCGGTCCGAGGAAGGCCAGCGACCCCGTCTGCGGCAGCAGCGTGCCGATGGTCAGCGTGCCGTCGCCCTTGGCCGCCGGCGCGGTCGGCACGGCCGACGTGGTCCCCTTGGCCCCCGTGCCACCGCCGCCACCGCAAGCGGCCGTCAAGGCCAGGCTGGAGGCGGCCGCCATCGCCAGCAGGCGTGTGCGCATCATGAGACTCCCCCTTACCGGGGAGGAGATTGTGGAGTTCTTACAATCCTTTTCTACCCATCTGTAATGCCCCAATCGCCGACGGCCCCCGATACTCAGATCGGGGGCCGTCACTGCGGAGGCGTCATCCGGAGATGTCGCCCTTGCGATATTCGAGGGCCTTGGCGGCGTTGTACTTGTTGTCGGCGCCGTACTGGTAGACGCCGATCGTCGCGACCGACGGGTCACCGGCGTCGTTGAAGTCGACCGGGCCGCTCACGCCGTCGTAGTCGATGTCCTTGCCGGCCTTGAGCAGCTCGTCGCAGGCCTTGAAGTCCTTGCACTTCTCGCCGCCCTTGCTGACGTCCACGAGCTTGGCCCCGATCGCCGTGCCCGCGTCGTCCTTGGCCGCCTCGGCGGCCAGCGCGATCAGGGTCGCCGCGTCGTACGACTCCGCGGCGTAGGTGTAGTTGGTCAGCTTCGGGTTGACGGCCAGGAGCCGCTTCTGGAACGCCTCGGGCGCCGCCGCTCCGGGGATGGTGCCCTTGACGCCCTTCAGCGTGCCCTTGGGCATCTTCAGGAAGTTGGTGTTCGACATGTTGCCGTCGACCATGTACCACTTGTACTTGTCCGCTGTCAGGCCCTGCTTGACAAGCTCCGCCACGACCTTGGCGGTCTCGTCGAAGCCGATCAGCACGATGCCCTTCGGGTTCGCCGCCTTGATCTTGGCCACGTCGGCGGAGAAGTCGGCCGCCTTCGGGTCGTAGTCCACGCGCTCGACCACCTTGGCGCCACCCGCCTCGGCGGTCTGGGTGACCTGGTCGGCCAGACCGGTGCCGTAGGAGTCCTGCATGGCCAGGATGCCGACGGTGTCGTCGCCGTCGGCCACCACCAGGTCACCCAGGACCCGCCCCTGTAGCTTGTCCGGCGGGGCCGTACGGAAATAGAGCCCGTCGTCCTTGATCGTGGTGAACTTGTCGGAGGTGTTGGCCGGCGAGAACTGCACGACGCCCGCCCGCGTGATCTTGTCGATGATCGACTCCGACACCGAGCTCGACGCGGCGCCGATGATGGCGTCGGCCTTCTGCGCGAGCAGCTTGTCCACCGACTGCGAGGCGATGTTGGTCGTCGTGTCGCCCGAGTCGGTGTGGATCTTGGCGACCTGTTTGCCCAGCACCCCTCCGGCGTCGTTGATCTCCTTGACGGCCAGGTCGACGCCGGCGTACTCGGGCGGGCCGAGATAGGCCAGGCTGCCCGTCTGCGGCAGCACCGTGCCGATGGTCAGCGTGCCGTCACCCTTGGCGGTCTGCCCTGTGGGTTGACCGGTGGCCGTCCCCGCGGAGGTCGGCGCGGCGGTGGTGCCCCCGCTGGAACAGGCCGCCAGCGCCAGGCCCACCGCGGTGGCGGCGGCCAGCGCCCGGGAAATACGGATCATCGAAGCGTCTCCGTCCAGATGAGCGGATCTTCTGTCCGCCCATCAGCATGCGACCGGGACGCCTCGATCGAAGGAGACCGAGGCCGGTTGGATGCCCACTCGTAATCGCGCCACAACCCACGGGGACAAATCCGGTGATATGCCGCCCCTCAGCCACGCTCCGCCGCGTCGTCTATAACGATCTGGGCAACCTCGCGCATGCTCAACCGGCGATCCATCGACGCTTTCTGGATCCACCGGAACGCCTGCGGCTCGCTCCAGCCGTGCGCGGACATCAACTGCCCCTTGGCCCGCTCCACCAGCTTCCGGGTCTCCAGCCTGTCGGACAGGCTCGACACCTCGGCGGCCAGCGCCACCATCTCTTCGTGCCTGCTGACCGCCATCTCGATCGCGGGCACCAGGTCCGCCTTGGTGAACGGCTTGACCAGGTAGGCCATGGCCCCCGCGTCCCTGGCCCGCTCGACCAGGTCACGCTGGGAGAAGGCGGTCAGGATGAGGCACGGGGCGATGCGCTCGGCCACGATCCGCTCGGCCGCCGAGATGCCGTCGAGAACGGGCATCTTGACGTCGAGAATCACCAGGTCGGGCCTCAGCTCGGTGGCCAGCTGGATCGCCCGCTCGCCATCACCGGCCTCGCCCGCGACGATGTAGCCGTCTTCCTCGAGCATCTCCTTGAGGTCGAGGCGGATCAGTGCCTCATCTTCCGCGATCACCACTCGCCGCTGCGTACTCACGAGCAAGAGAGTACCGATGTCCGCTAGATTAGAGCGACGCCGGTGGTGGGTGGCCATGGATTTCGGCTACCCTTTCGCCGTGCGATAAGGACGGATCCGGATATTTCCGGATCTTTGCCTCGGTATCCCAATTGGCAGAGGAAGCGGATTCAAAACCCGCACAGTGTGGGTTCGAGTCCCACCCGGGGCACCTGACCACCCGCCCGGTCTTCACGACCGGGCGGTGGCATGTCTGACGTGGTTCCTCCTGCCCGGCTCCGCGACACTCCTCGGCACCGTGTCTAGTGCTGTGTCCAGAAGGGTTCACCGGCCGCGCCGCTTTCTACCTGGTGTCCAGCTTCCTCCAGGACGATGACGGCCTGCCGCTCTCTCTGCTGGGGAACCAGAACCAGGTCGGCGTGGGAGGTCGAGGCGACGAACACGGGTATCGCCGCCTCTGCCAGCGGCTTGACGATAGCCGCCAGCATTCCGGGAACCTCCAGGCCGTGGGCTGTGGCGCCACCGTAGAAACCGATCCACCGCTCCCCTGAGTCCAGAGGCCGGGCCGCACGGACAACGGTCAGTCCTTCAGGCCCGCGGACCAGCACGACCCAGTCGTCCCCGGGCGACGCCGCATGCGGCAGCTGCTCGACGGCGAACACCGGGGAAACGATGCGCAGGTGTTGAGCCGTAAGCGGGTTCATGGATGCGTGTCTACCAGAGATCCCGCGCCCGCAGTTGTTCGATCAGCGGCACCCGGCGAACGTTTCCGGTCACGGCACCACCAGGAGACATCCATCACAGGCTGGACCGCCACACGGGCCAGATCGCGTGGCGCCCCCTACCGTTCGGCGTCGAACTCGTCCAGGTACGTCATCCGCGTCGGCGGCTCGGCTGTCCACGGGGGCTCGGCCGGCCACCCGGCAAGGAAGTACTCGCCATGGACACGCCCAACCTGCCCGCCAGGCGACCCGTGGAAGAACACGCCGACCGACGGCGGCGGCTGACCCGCCGGCTCGCCGACCGGCCGCGCATCCAGCCCTACCCACCAGCCGGGCAGATCGTCGGCGAAGGCCCCGCCCGGCTGCTCCGCACTCTCGTCACTCACCTCGGCGGCATGCAGTAGGCCTCGTCGCTCGAAATACCACCGCCAGTCGCCACGAGCGGGCAACTGGCTCCCCTGACCGCTTCGGCAGTCCGATTCCCGACGACCGCTGTCGGCTCGCCGCACAGCAAAACGCGGGCCCGCTCGACGCCACACCCCTGACGCTCGGGTGATGCCGGGACCGGCGGAGCCATCAAGCCCGCCACCGCCCGCAATTGCCGCAAACTCCGGCGGCTCTGCCGTGCATAGCGGGTCAATGTATTTGCGCGAATGATCAATGACACTATCCGTATTCGTCGGCATTATTGTCCACGCCTCGATGTCCGGGGGAATGGGGAAAGGGCAATAATGCGACTGAGTGGAGCGCTCGTATTGGCGATGTCTATCGCCATGCTCATCACCGGTTGCTCCTCGGGCCGCGGCGGCGAAGGCGCCACGGGCCCGGTCGAGGTGTCGCGTCCGCCGCGAGTCCTGGACGCGAATGGCGGTGGGGCCCTGGTCTTCGATCCCATGACGGCGACGATCAGCGGATTCGACCGTGTTCACGGCCGGGTATGGCGGGACCGGGAGATCGCGAAGACGGCGACAGACATCGTCTGCCTCGCGCAGTGTCCCGCGGTCGTCGTATCGACCGGTATCGCGGCAGGTCGGCCGAGCCCGGTGGAGGGCGGGAAGGGGACTGCGGCAGCGGTGCCGGAGGTATCGCCGTTCCGGCTCACGGAGCGCGGACCGGCGCCTTTTCCCGTCTCCAGCCTGCCGGGGGCGCGCGTACTGACCGCCGTCTCACCTGATGACGCGGTCGTAGAGGAGGTAGGCGCCGATGGGCGCACCTGGATCAAGATCATCCGACCTGATGGGAAGGGGGAACGTCGCCAGGTTCCCTACTCCGGCTACCAATGGGTGGAGTCGGCGAACGGGAGTGCCGCCTTGGCCTTCACCGGCCAGCCGAACGCGAAGAACGCCCGGCTTCTCAGATTCATCCGTGAAGCGGATGGTTGGCAGCCGGTCGGCAGAGGAACCGCGTGGGGTTCCGTCTCGAACGCCTGCATAGCCGGAGATGGCGAAACCGTCCTGGTGATCGGGCCGGAGACGATCCTCATGCGTGGGACGTCCGATCGGCGCCGGGTGGAGCCCGCGCCACCCGAGGCGCGTGAGTGCGCGCTAGGGACGAGTGCGGCGGCGCTGGTCTCTCGTGCGATGAGCAGTCGTGGCGAGTCCCGGACGATCGTGTACGGAGTGGGGCTGGACGGCCGCTTGTCGTGGCAACGCGAGATCTCCGCCGAAGCAGGTGTCACGGTACATCCGACCAAGCCTTATGTCGGCATTTCGGATGGCAAGACTTTTGTCCTCGTGGACGGCCACGGCCGGACCGTGTGGAGGCGAGACGGGGTCGCCACCGCCCGGTTCACCGCCGACGGGCAACTCGTCGTCGTCACCCCGGACAAGCGGGTGGCATGGCTCCCAGCCGACCTCATCGGCCAGGCCATAGCGGCACGTTCCTGAGCGCTTCTCCTGCCTTTGCGGACCATCGCCGGTTATGCAGAGAGGTGATAAGAAGCTGCATTAAAACATTTCTCCACAAATCTTATTTGTGCGAATCCTACTTCAGGAGTAAGAATGCTTAAGAAGATCGTCGGTAGTTCCGTTCTCGCTTCCGCATTGGCGACGGCGGCCATCGTCGGAACCGCAGGCACGGCTCACGCCGCCTCCGCCTCTGGCGGGTGCACCAAATCCGGCAAGAGCGGGAGCGGATGGGTTTACTACACCTACGTCTCCAGCAGTGCCCGAGACAGGATCGACAAGTTCACCTGGCAGATCAACGGTCAGGCGGGCTCGACCAAGAACGACGTGATCCTCGAGCTCAAGCAAGACAAAACCGGCTCGGACCCCGTGCTCTACTCATGGTCGACCCCAAATGCGACCAACGGTGCCGGCACCCACGTTCCCAGCCAGGCTCTGAGCGTGCCGGCGAGCTACAAGACCTACGGGCGGTTCCACTTCATCATCGACATCAACAACGCCGACGACCCGGAATGCACCGCGGAGACCAACCGGTTCTAGCGACATAGCCGCCAGGGCCTGACGTCACCGATGGCGGAGCTTCGATGGCGTGCCTTCAAACCACGAAGGCCGCACGAGGCTCCGCCTGTTCGCGCGCCCGGGAGCCGGACGGTCCGGTGCCCGGCGTGATACGCCCCTGAACCGCGCAGCCACCGCGCACTGCCTCGGGGATCGATCTTCAGTCGAGCCGACTGCTCCTCGACGCGGACGGAGTCGGCGTAATCGCCGTCCTGAGCACGCTACCGGCCTCTGCGCACTTGCCGGTAGGTGGCCGGAGGCACCCCGTAGGCGGCGCGAAACGCGCGGTTGAAGTGTGCGTCGCTGAGAAAGCCCCAGCAGGCGCCGATGGAGCGGACGGGCACGTTGGCTTTCGTGGGATCCACCAGATCGCGACGGCATCGCTCGAGTCGCCGTTCGCGTATCCATGTCGCGACGCTCAGGCCGTTCCGCTGGAACAGGCTCTGGAGATGCCGAAGGGATACGTGATGGGCCGAGGCGATCGTCGCGGGCGACAGGTCGCGGTCTCCCAGTCGCTGCTCGATGAATCGTTGAATGCGCAGCAGCGGGACCATCTGCGAGTCATCGGTCGCCGGCGTGGTGCCCTTGCCGAGTTCGGAAACCAGGTGGTCGGCCACCGCGGCCTGCAGCGTTGTCGAGATCCGTACCGCGTCCTCGGTGGTCACGGCGCCTTCGTCGACCAGGTGGCGGAGGAAGACGGCGATCTGCGCCCCGATGTCGTCGCAGGCCTCGAGGAGCCGGTCCGGCGCCGTCGCGCTCGAGGCGACCGCACCATCGATGGCCGATGCGATCGCGACTCCGCAAGATGTCAGTCCCATGCCGCCGTGGTGGTCCACGCTGACGTGTCAGTGGCCGGCCGGCGGGTATGTCGCGGCCGTTGTCGTCCTTGGCCTGGTCGTCGAGCGGGGTGATCGAGGCGATGGTAAATGCTGCGCATGTCTCTCCCGGTGACTGTCGTCGGTCAGCGCGGAGATGGTGACGCACTTGTTTGGCAAATCTCTGGCACGGCACCTCCTCCCATCGGAGCCGTGCCTGATCGTCACCGCCGGCGAGCGGCCTCAGCTCGGCGACCAGGCCGGTGAGCGGCCGAGGAGTGCCACCACCCGGTCCAGGACCGGAGCGTCGTCCGCCACCGCCACCCCGGTCACGAACGCTCTGCCCGCACCACGCGTCTCCGGCGTGTCGGGCACCTGGGCGGCCACCGGCAGCGCGGCCTCGGCCAGGTCCTCGTCCACGTTCGCGGGGACGCCGAGCGCCTTGGCGAAGTCCCAGTCATGCACCACGCAGTCGACGAAGTGGAACCTGATCGCCAGCTTCGCGGGGAACGGACCGCCGTCACGGATCTCGGGCAGGTAGAACCTGCGATCAAGCACGCCCTCCTGGGCGAAGGCGGCCATCACCGCTCGCGCCGACGCCGCGTACTCCTCCACCGGGTCATCCCCCACCGGCCGCGGCTCCCACATGTCCAACCCGGACCGCTCCCCCGAGGCGGCGAAGGCGAAGCCGTGGTTCTGCACGATCTGGTGGGCGAGCAGATCGCGCACCGCCCAGCCGTCGCACGGGGTCTGCAGGTCCAGATCACCGGGCTTGATGGTCGCCACCAGGTCCACGGTCGCCCGCACGGATCGCCGGTTGAGCTCAATGATGTCTACCACGGCATTGTCCCCTCATCGTCGAAAAATCCCCCCGTGGGCCCATCAGGACCCAGGGTGGCCAATCTGACGATAATGGCCGCCCCGTCGGCCGCAGTACGAGTGATGCGCAGCCCGAGATCCTTGGTGAAGTCCGTCGCACAGGCTCCGGGAGCCGCGGCGTTGACCAGGATGCCGTCTTCGCCGAGCTCCTTGGCGTACTGGATCGTCAGCGCGTTGAGCGCCGTCTTGGACGGTGGATACACGGCCGAGGCCGGGAGTCCTGACATGTAGTGATCTGGGGTCGTGTGGTGGGTCAGGGAGCCGACACCGCTGGAGACGTTCACGATGCGGGCGGCGGGTGCGCGCCTGAGCAGGGGCAGGAACGCGTTCGTCACCATGAGCACACCGACGACGTTCGTCTCGAACACCTCGCGCACCAGCTCGGGCCGGGTGGTGCTGGGCGCATCGCCGGCTTGGTGGCCGGAGATGCCGGCGTTGTTGACGAGCACGTCCAGGTGCCCGAAGCGGTCGGCCACGTGGGCGGCGGCCGTCTGGATGGCGACGGGGTCGGTGACATCGAGGACGAGCGGGTGGACGTCGGCGGAGGCGGAGCACAGCCTGGCGGCGGCCGCCTCGCCGCGCTGGGCGTCGCGGGCGGCGAGCAGCACGGTCATGCCTCTGGCCGCCAGTTGAGCGGCCACCTCGAAACCTATGCCCTTGTTCGCCCCGGTCACCAGGGCGATCGTCGTTGCGGTCATTCCCCGAGCACACCACCGCCGGCCGTCGCCGGGCCAACACCATCTGAGTCAGTCTCGATACCCTACGGGTATGGAGACGCGTGAGCTGGCCTATTTCGCCGCCGTCGCCGAGGAACTGCACTTCGGCCGGGCGGCCGAACGGCTGGGGATCGCGCAGCCGCCACTGTCGAGGGCGATCCAGAAGCTCGAACGGCGACTCGGCGTGCTCCTGTTCGACCGCTCGGGACGCCGGGTGGCGCTCACCCCGGCGGGCGAGGTGCTGGCCAGGGAGGCCGCCAAGGCCCTGGACGCGATGGCGGCGGCCGAACACCGCACCCGCAGGGCGGGGCTGACCGAGCCTCGGCTCGTGGTGGCCCTGAAGCCGGGCGGCGACGGCGCGCTGCTCCCGGACATCCTGGCCGCCTACCAGGAGTGCCCGGACGCGCTGCCGGTGGAGGTGGTGCTGTGCGGGGTGGCGGAGCGGGCCCGGCTGCTGCGTGACGGCACGGCGGACGTGGCGTTCCTGCACAGCCCCTGGGAGGACCTGACGGGGTTCGACACGGAGCCGCTGCTGGTGGAGGGCGGGGTGGCCGTCGTGCCGGCCCGGCACCCGCTGGCGGCGCGGCCGTTCGTCCACCTCGCCGACCTGGACGCCGAGCCGACTCCGCGCTGGCCCGATCCCCGCACCTCCGAGGCGTCTGTCGCGTCCCGGTCGGCGGGCGGGTTCGAGCCGCACGTCGCTTCGGGGCTGCGGGCGGGTGATGCCGCTCAGCTCATGCAGCTCGTCGCCCTCGGCAGGCTGATCGCCGTCGTCCCCGAGTCGGTCAGGGAGCAGGTACGCCGCGATCTGGCCTGCGTGCCCGTCGTCGACGCCGCCCCCACCACGGTCGTCCTGGCCTGGCCCGAACAGACCCGCTCCCCCGCCCTGGCCGCCTTCGTCCGCACCGCGGCGGACGTCGCAGCCGGAGCTGTGACACGGCGACCCGCGGTCGCCCCAGGGACCAGATGACCGACCACGCGACGGGGACCACATGACCGACCACGGCACGCGTGACCTATGCGATGCCGTCCGGTTGGACGCGCGGGGACCGGGCGGCGCGCGCCCGCGCTCTGGCGGGTTGTCGGTGACACGGAGGGCTCGGCGCTCAGGGGCCAGCCCGGATGACGATAGTTTGTGCCTGTGACAGCTATCGATCCCACCGTGACCGGCGCGCACGCCATCGGGCTCGCGACCATCGCCACTGACGGCACCGTACTTGACACCTGGTTCCCCGCCCCGCAACTGGGCGACCCGCCCGTGACGGGCACCGAGCGGCTTTCCGCCGAGGAGGCCGGTGAGCTGGCCTCGCTGGTGGGGCCCGACCCGGCCAGGGGCGTCGAGGTGGTCGCCGTGCGCACCGGCATCGCCAAGCTCTCCGAGCCGCCGGCGGACGCGCACGACGCCTACCTCAGGCTGCACCTGCTCTCCGCCCGCCTGGTCAGGCCGCACGGGCTGAGTCTCGACAACCTGTTCTCCCTGCTGGCGAACGTCGTGTGGACCAACTTCGGGCCGTGTCCGGTAGAGGGGTTCGAGCAGGCCCGGCTGAGGTTGCGGGCCAGGGGCGCGGTGACGGTGTATGGGGTGGACAAGTTCCCGCGGATGGTCGACTACGTGCTGCCGACGGGCGTGCGGATCGCCGACGCCGACCGAGTACGCCTCGGCGCGCACCTGGCCACCGGCACCACGGTGATGCACGAGGGCTTCGTGAACTTCAACGCCGGCACGCTGGGCGCCTCGATGGTGGAGGGCCGCGTCTCGGCGGGGGTGCTCGTCGGCGACGGCTCCGACGTGGGCGGCGGCGCCTCGATCATGGGCACGCTCTCGGGCGGCGGCAAGGAGGTCATCTCCATCGGCGAACGCTGCCTGCTGGGCGCGAACGCGGGCGTCGGCATCTCGCTGGGCGACGACTGCGTGGTGGAAGCGGGCCTCTACATCACGGCCGGCACCAAGGTCGCCCTCCCGGACGGCCGCATCGTCAAGGCGAAGTCCCTGTCCGGCACGAACGGCCTGCTGTTCCGCCGCAACTCCCAGACGGGCGCCGTGGAAGCCGCTCCCCGCGCCGGCGGCCCCGTGGAGCTCAACGCCTCCCTCCACGCCAACTAACTCGAGCTCAGTCAGTTACTGCGCCTCGGACACGCTCCTCCGGCGGAGGCGGCGCCGCACTTCACTGGACCGCATTTTTCCGATCCATTACGGCCAGCCCGGTGAGCCCCACCCGCCACACGGGGCTGAGCCCTGTCCAGGGACACGCTCCTCCGGTGGAGACGGCTGGCCGCCGTGACGTGCGCATGGTCGGCCATGGCTTCCGTGTGGTCGACCAAGTGCGCGATCCCGTCCACAGCGGCACTCCCCGTGGACACGACCCCCCGAAATCCTGTCCACGGCGGCCCACCCCCGTGGGACAGTTCCTCGGAAGACCTGTCCACGGGCGCACTCCCCCAGCGGACAGGTCCGGACACCATGACGTGCACCCCCACCCAGCGCAGCAACCCACCACCCACCGGCACACACCGCCCACGGAGACGGCCAAGAATGCGCACGTCACGGCGGCATGCAGGTGAAGCGGAGGAGCGTTCCCCTGGAGGGCCCTCAGCCGATCACCCAGGGTGGGTCTTACCGGGCTGGCCGTAAAAAATAGCCCTAAAAGGTTTTGCCCAAATAATCAGTGGTGAGAGACCGCCGAGCCGATCGTGTGGACGCGGAGGGCGTTGGTGGAGCCCGGGGTGCCGGGAGGGGAGCCGGCCACGATGACCACCTTGTCGCCCTTCTCCAGGCGGCCCAGCGTCAGCAGCGACGCCTCCACCTGACGCACCATGTCGTCCGTGTGATGGACGAACGGCACGTGGAACGTCTCCACCCCCCACGTCAGCGACAGCTGCCCCCGCACGTGCGGCGCCGAGGTGAAGGCCAGCAGCGGGATCGGGGAGCGGTAGCGGGCCAGGCGGCGGGCCGTCTCGCCGGACATGGTGAACGCGATCAGCGCCTTGGCGCCGACGATCGCGCCGACCTCGGCGGCGGCGCGGGCGATGGCGCCGCCCGTCGTCTCCGGCAGGCGCTCCAGAGAGTGGGTGGCGTGCAGCGAGTGCTCCTCCGCCGCGCGGGCGATGCGGTCCATGGTGGAGACCGACTCGATGGGATAGTTGCCCACCGAGGTCTCGCCCGAGAGCATGACCGCGTCGGCGCCGTCCATGACCGCGTAGGCGACGTCGGACGCCTCGGCGCGGGTGGGCCGGGGCGCGCTCATCATCGAGTCGAGCATCTGCGTGGCGACGATGACCGGGCGGGCCTTCTCGCGGCAGAGCTCGATGATGCGCCGCTGGACGATCGGCACCTGCTCCAGCGGCAGCTCGACGCCCAGGTCACCGCGGGCGACCATGATGCCGTCGAACGCCTCGACGATCTCGGGCAGGCGGTCGACCGCCTGCGGCTTCTCGATCTTGGCGAGCAGCGGGAGCCGGACGGCCTCCTGCTCCATGATGTTGCGCACCACGTCGGCGTCGGACGGGCGCCGGACGAAGGACAGGGCGATCATGTCGAAGCCGGTGCGCAGTGCCCAGCGCAGGTCGGCCTCGTCCTTGTCGGTGAGCGCCGGTGCGCTGACGTTGATGCCCGGCAGGTTGAGGCCCTTGTTGTCGGAGATCATGCCGCCGATGACCACCCGCGTGATGACGCGGTCACCCTCGACGGCGGTGGCCTCCAGGACGAGGCGGCCGTCGTCGACCAGGATGGTGTCGCCGGGGCGTACGTCACCCGGCAGGCCCTTGTAGGTGGTCGAGACCTGCTCCCGGTCACCCGGCACGTCTTCGGTGGTGATCGTGAAGACGTCGCCGAAACCGAGCCGGACCGGGCCTTCCTCGAACCTGCCGACACGGATCTTGGGTCCCTGCAGGTCGGCGAGCACGCCTACACCGCGGCCGAGGTCGGCCGCCACCTCCCTGACGCGGTCGTATACCTCTCGGTGCATGTCATGGTCGCCATGACTGAGGTTGAACCGGGCCACGTCCATGCCGGCGGCGATCAGCTCGCGCAGGCGTTCAGGGGAGGACGTGGCGGGACCTAGGGTGCAGACTATTTTCGCGCGACGAGTCACGAGTCCTACCTTAATTGGTACAGACCACTTGGCTGTCATTGACGACGCAGAACGTACCCGACGTAGGAGAACAACACGAGAATGGCAACCCCCAGGCGCGCCAAGTTCGCGTATTCCTCCGGGTAGATCACGCCTTCGATGTAGTGGTCGATGAAGCCGGTGGGTGGGAGGCCCTGGAGGCCGGCGCCGCGGCGCCCCCAATCCTCTACGACCGTAAGCGGGCACTCTACACCTGTGGCCAGCGAGAGCAGGCCCCAGGCCACGACCGCCAGATGGACCCAGATCGTGCGCCGCCAGCGCCACGCGACATACCCGCCCACGGCCATGTAGGCCAGAAAGGCGAAGTGCACCACCATCGCGGCATCCGCGATGAGGCGATACATCATGGTCTGACGGTAGCCGCCTTCCAGGCGTCGACGATGCCGCGGCCGTAGAACCCGTTCTTGGACTTGCCGCCCTGGCAGGTCTGCTTGTCGCTCTCGCCGAAGACCTCGTAGGTGTACGTACGGGGCGACGGGCACGCCTTACGGTCGGCGGTCTGGTACAGGAGCTTCTCGACCGTGGCAGGGGAGAGCGTCAGGCCGCCCTTGCCGGGCTTGCCGAAGCGGCTGATCAGGATCGCGGCGACACCGGTCACGTGCGGGGACGCCATCGAGGTCCCGTCGAGGTACTGGTAGTAGGAGCAGGTCCCGCCGGCGCAGGAACGGACGACCGCGCTGCTCTTCGGCTTGCCCGACTTGTCGATCATCCCCGTACGGCGGAGCACGGCCTCGGGGGCGGCGGCCAGGATCGACCTGGTGGCCGAGGAGCCCTTGCCGTCCCCCGCGTCGCCGCCGGGTGCGGCCAGGTCGTTCTGCTCGATCCCGTAGTCGCTGTAGCTGGCCTTGCGGCCGGACGGGCCCACCGCGGAGACCGCGATGACGCCCTTGGACTCGGCGGGCACGTTGATGCAGGAGTTGTCGATCTTGCGGGTCTTCTCGTCGCCGCGCGGGTAGCCGGGGCTGCTCTTGTCGACCTTGGGCTTGCCCAGGTCGGTGGAGCCGTTGCCGAGCGCGGAGATGAGCGTGACGCCCTTCTTGCGGGCGTAGTCGAGTGCCCGCTGCATGCCGGTGATGATCGCGCGCTGCTGCAGCTGCTGCTTCTTGCTGTCGGCCTTGTTGTGGGCGCAGTTGAACAGCCACGGGTCGACGTAGTAGCTCATGTTCACCACGTCCACGCCGATGTCGGCCGCGTACGTGAGCGCGTCGAGGCTGGGCTTGAGGAAGAAGAACCCGGAGTCCTGCCCCGCCCTGATGTTGACCAGCTGCACGTCCGGCGCCACGCCCGCGATGCCGATGTGGTTCAGCGGGGAGCCGATCGTGCTGGCCACGTGGGTGCCGTGGCCCTCGTCGTCCTCGTCGACCGGGTCCTTGCAGCTCGCCACCTCGCACGGGCCGTCGAGGGTGTCGCCGTTCTCGTCTTTCGGCTTGTCGGTGACGAAGTTGCGGCTGAGGGAGCGGTTGAAGTTCGGGGCGATGTCGGGGTGCTTGCCGTCGATGCCGGTGTCGATGACGCCGACGAGCACCTTCTTGGTGCCGGGCGCCTTCTTGTTGGCGCGGTCGGCGCCGATCATCCTCATGTCCCACTGACGGCCGGCGAGCGGCTCTCCCACGATGGCCCTCATGGCCGACGCGTCGGGAAACGCCCGCGGCACCAGCGAGCCCCGGACACCGGACGCGAGCGCGCCCGCGCCCGTCATGGTGTGGTCAGCGGAAGCACCCGTCGCGCGCCGGTCGCCGGAAGCGAGAGCGCCCGCCGTGTTCCGGGCGCCCGACGCGCTCACACCCGCTGTGCTCGGGGCACTGGAGGCGGGCGTGGTCGCGAAGCCGATCTCGCGGTCGGTCGTGACGCCGACGACGGACTGGTCCGAACCGAGGGCGTCGACGAACGCGTCGCCGCCGCCCTTGGCCAGGACGTAGCCGAGCTTGGTGTCGGTGGTGACGATGTGGCCGCCCGCGTGCTCGACCGCGGCGAGCGCCGCCGGCGCCCGCCCGTCGGCATAGAAGACGAGGTACTCCTTGTCCGGTCCGGTGCCCGCCCCCGCCTTGGGAGAAGCTGCAGAAGGCGCGCACGACGCGAGCGAGACTGCGACCGTCAAAGCCATGAGACCCGAGGCGAATCGCCTCATTGTTCCCCCATTCACCACGTCACCCCAGAAAATGCATCTTCCCGACCCAAGTCGCCAGATGCAACTTTGTCGCAAAATTTCGGTCCTTGTGGGGCAAAATTGGTCAGCTCTGTGAACTGTGTTGAGTCAGGCGGACGTTCTTGAGCGCCACCAGCAGCCCCGCGCCGAGCAACAGGATCGGCACCAGCCAGGCGAACACCCCGGTGACGGCCCCCGAGAACGCGACCTGAGTGGCGTGCCGCGCCGCCTCCGGCAAGGCCTGGATGGCCTCGGGCGTGACCGACGCCTGCCCCACCCCTAACCGCCCAGTGAACACGGCGCCCAGCACCGAGACGCCCACCGCCCCGCCGATGCCACGCGCGAAGGTGACCGCCGAGGTGGCCGCTCCCCTGTCGGCCACGGGCGTGGTCGTCTGCACGGCCAGCAGCAGGTTCTGCAGCACCATGCCGAGCCCGGCGCCGAACAGCACCATGTACGCGCTGGAGGCGAACGTGCTCGTCCCGAGGTCCATGGTCGAGAACAACGCCGCCGCGACGGCCGCGAGCAGCGTGCCCGGAACAGCGGCAGGAACGTGGCCGCGCCCAGCATGGCCGTGGCCAGCAGCGTCACCGCCGCCGCCCCGAGCGTGAACGTCCGGTCACGGAACAGCCGCAACGGCAGCACCGGCTCCGCCGCGGTCCGCTCGACCAGCACGAACAGCGCGGTCAGCAGCACCGCCCCCGCGCCGAGCCCGATGATGAGCGGCGAGGACCAGGCGTAGGAGGTGCCGGCCCAGGAGGCGAGCAGCGTCAGGCAGGTGAGGACGCCGGAGATCAGCGCGGCCCCGAGCCAGTCCACGCGGTGCGGCGACGTGCGGCGCGGCAGCCGCAGCACGGCGAAGGCCACGGCCAGCGCGATGGCGCCGAGCGGGAGGTTGATGTAGAAGATCCACCGCCACGAGACGTGCTCGGTGAGATAGCCGCCGATGATCGGCCCGGCGATCGAGGCCACGCCGAAGACGGCGCCGAAGATGCCCTGGAACTTGGCCCGTTCGCGCGGTGTGGCGAGGTCGGCCGAGATCGCCATGGTCAGCACCATGAGCCCGCCCGCGCCGATGCCCTGGAAGGCCCGGAACAGAATGAGCTGCGTCATGGACCGCGCGATCCCGCACAAAGCGGAGCCGATGAGGAACAGCACGATGGCCGACAGGTAGAGGCGACGGCGGCCGTACATGTCGCTGAGCTTGC
Organism: Nonomuraea guangzhouensis; assembly: GCF_019396345.1. Taxonomy (GTDB): domain Bacteria; phylum Actinomycetota; class Actinomycetes; order Streptosporangiales; family Streptosporangiaceae; genus Nonomuraea; species Nonomuraea guangzhouensis. The sequence goes on from NZ_JAHKRM010000018.1 coordinate 240,885, forward strand.
CGTAGAGGGGCGTGACGATGCCGCTGGTCAGGGCGAATGCCGTGACCAGCCAGGAGAGGTCGGCCAGGCCGTGGAGCTCGCCCACGATGGTGGGCATGGCGGTCGCCACGACCGTCTGGTCGATGGCGGCCAGGAACATTATCAGCATGAGCGAGCCCATGCTGATCCAAAGGTGCCGTTGTGGTGGGGACTCGGGGACGGTTGTCGATAGCATGGATCGACTCCTTGCTTCTTTCGCGAGGGCAGGAGGAATCGGCGGCGATCGGGGGTGCCACCCCGGTCGCCGCTCTCTGTGGGTTGTGTGTGGATCGTTGCGTGTGGCTCAGAGTCCGTGTTCGAGCAGCGTGAACGCCTCGTCGAGCAGCTCTTCGACCGGCTCGCCCGTGTCCAGTGACTCCTGGATGGCCGAGATCATCGCCCCGAACGATCCGATGACCAGCAGCCTGGCGTGCAGCCCGCTCTTGATGCCCGGCTGCCGCCTGACGATGTCGAGGGTCTGCTCCATGACCTTCGACTGGCCGATGGCCCTGGCCTTGGCGGACAGCTCCGGGTGACGGTTGTGCAGCTCTATGAACGGCTGCATCTCCTCCCACACTGGCCGCTTCCGGACGCCGAGCTCCTTCGACACCGCTTTCAGCGACTGGAAGACCGGCTCGTCGTCGGGCCGAGCCTGGAGCAACTCCATCAGCTCTTCGGACTGCCAGACGGGCTCCATGACGAGCGCTTCGTCCTTCGAGGCGAAGTAGTTGAAGAACGTGCGCGGCGAGATGTCAGCCGCCGCGCTGATGGCCTCCACGGTCGCGGCCTCGGGCCCGCCGTCGAGCGCCATCCGAACGGCGACCCTCCGGATGACCTGCCGCTTCTCCCGCCGCCGCCGCTCCCGCCGCTCCTGCGGACTCTCCATACCGTGCACTCTACGCAAGACTTGCACAGTCTGCAACGATTACACAGGATGCAATTCTTGCGGGGTATGCAAAAGAGCAGGCATGGCCAAGTGGGCGCACGTCACGGCGCCCAGCCCCGTAAACCGCAGGAGCGTGCCCCTGGACGGAGCCCGGCCACGTATGGCGGGTGGGGCCCACCGGGCTGGCCGTAAAGGAGAAAAGGCCGTAAAGGAGAAAAGAAAGCGCCCGCCCGGGCGAGCCGGACGGGCGCTTCCGAAAACGGACGCGTCAAAAAGCAGACGGATCAGACAAGCGGTCTCGCTGTCGGAAGGATCGGGTACGGCAGCGAGGTCTCGCCGGAGAGGAACCGGTCCACTCCGGAGGCGGCCGCGCGGCCCTCAGCGATCGCCCAGACGATCAGCGACTGCCCGCGGCCCATGTCGCCGGCCACGAACACCCCCTCGACCTTGGACATGTACGACTTGTCGCGAGCCACATTGCCCCGCGCGTCGTAGAAGCCGTCCACAGCGAGGTCTTCCAGCAGCGCGCCCTTCTCCGGGCCGAGGAAGCCCATCGAGAGGGTGACGAGCTCGGCCGGGATCTCCCGCTCGGTGCCCGGGATCGGCTTGAAGCCGTTCTGCGGCCCCTCGACCTCGACCAGCCGCAATGCGCGGATATTTCCGGACTCGTCGCCGACGAACTCGGTCGTCGAGACCGCGTACACCCGCGCGCCCCCGCCGTCCTCCAGCTCCTCGTGCGCGCTCTCCATCTTGAACAGGATGGGGAACGTCGGCCACGGCTGGTTGCCGGCCCGCACGGCCGGCGGCTGCGGCATGATCTCCAGCTGGGTGACCGATGCGGCCCCTTGCCGGATCGCGGTGCCGATGCAGTCGGCCCCGGTGTCGCCGCCGCCGATGACCACGACGTGCTTGCCCTTGGCCGAGATCGGGGACTCGTCGAGGTCGCCCTCCTGCACCTTGTTCGACAGGGGCAGGTACTCCATCGCCTGGTAGACGCCGCCCAGCTCGCGCCCGGTGATCGACAGGTCGCGCCACTGCGTGGCCCCGCCCGCCAGCACCACCGCGTCGAACTCCGCGCGCAGCTGAGCCGCCGTGATGTCGACGCCGACGTTCACCCCGGTGCGGAACTCGGTGCCCTCGGCCCGCATCTGGTCCAGGCGCCGCTCGATGTGGCGCTTCTCCATCTTGAACTCGGGGATGCCGTAACGCAGCAGGCCGCCGATGCGGTCCGCGCGCTCGAACACCACCACGTCGTGACCCGCCCTGGTCAGCTGCTGGGCCGCGGCCAGCCCGGCGGGACCCGAGCCGACGACCGCGACCTTCTTGCCCGTCTTGACCAGGGCCGGCTGCGGGGTCACCCAGCCCTCGTCGAACGCGCGGTCGATGATCTCGACCTCGACCCGCTTGATCGCCACCGGGTCGGAGTTGATGCCGAGCACGCACGCCGCCTCACACGGCGCCGGGCAGAGCCGGCCGGTGAACTCCGGGAAGTTGTTCGTGGCGTGCAGCCGCTCGATCGCCTCCCGCCAGTCGGTGCGGTAGACGAGGTCGTTCCACTCGGGGATGAGGTTCCCGAGCGGGCACCCGTTGTGGCAGAACGGGATGCCGCAGTCCATGCAGCGAGCCGCCTGCTTGGTCAGCTTGTCCTGGGAGAAGTCCTGGTAGACCTCCCGCCAGTCGCCGATGCGGACGTCGATGGGGCGGCGCGCGGGCAGCTCCCGGTCGTGCGTGAGAAAACCCTTGGGGTCAGCCATCGGTTACGCCTCCCTTAACCCTGAACCGCAGCGGCCATGACCGCCTCGTCGATGTCCCTGCCTTCGATGCGCGCGGCCTCGGCCGCCGCCATGACCCGCTTGTAGTCGGTCGGCATGATCTTGCCGAACCGGGCGAGCGCCGTCTGCCAGTCGGCGAGCAGCTCCTTGGCGATCGGCGAGCCCGTCTCGGCGAAGTGCTTCTCGACCGTCTCGCGCAGGAACTCGCCGTCCTCTTCGGTGAGCTCCTCGATGGCGACCATCTCGCGGTTGACCCGCGCCAGGTTGAGGTCGAGCAGATAGGCGATGCCGCCGGACATGCCCGCCGCGAAGTTGCGTCCCGTCGGGCCGAGGACGACCGCCTTGCCGCCGGTCATGTACTCGCAGCCGTGGTCGCCGACGCCTTCGACGACCGCGGTGGCGCCGGAGTTGCGGACGCAGAAGCGCTCGCCGACGACGCCGCGGATGAACGCCTCCCCGGACGTGGCGCCGTAGAGGGCGACATTTCCGGAGATGATGTGACCGTCGAGTGGGGCCTCCTCGTGCGGCCGCAGCGTGATGCGCCCGCCGGACAGGCCCTTGCCCAGGTAGTCGTTGGCGTCACCGGTCAGCCGCAGCGTGATGCCACGCGGCAGGAACGCCCCGAAGGAGTTGCCCGCCGAGCCGGTGAAGCCGATGTCGATCGTGTTCTCGGGCAGGCCCGCCCCGCCGTACCGCTTGGTGACCTGGTAGCCGAGCATGGTGCCGACGGTCCGGTTCACGTTGCGGATCGGCAGCTCCAGCGTGACCGGGGTGCCCTCGTTCAGGGCGCCTTCGGCGAGCTGGATCAGCGTGTTGTCGAGCGCGTGCTGCAGCCCGTGGTCCTGCTCCACCGTGCGGCGCAGCGGGGTGCCCGCCGGCAGCTCGGGCTGGTGCAGGATCGGCGACAGGTCGAGGCCGCCGGCCTTCCAGTGGTCCTCGGCGGCCGTCATGTCGAGCAGCTCGACATGCCCGATCGCCTCGTCGAGCGAGCGGAAGCCCAGCTCGGCGAGGTATTCGCGGATCTCCTCGGCGATGAACTCGAAGAAGTTCACCACGAACTCGGGCTTGCCGGTGAAGCGCCTGCGTAGCTCGGGGTTCTGCGTGGCGACGCCCACCGGGCAGGTGTCGAGGTGGCAGACCCGCATCATCACGCAGCCGGACACGACCAGCGGAGCGGTGGCGAAGCCGTACTCCTCGGCGCCGAGCAGCGCCGCGATGACCACGTCGCGCCCGGTCTTGAGCTGGCCGTCCACCTGCACCACGATGCGGTCGCGCAGCCCGTTGAGCAGCAGCGTCTGCTGCGTCTCGGCCAGGCCGAGCTCCCACGGCGCGCCCGCGTGCTTCAGCGACGTGAGCGGCGAGGCGCCGGTGCCGCCGTCGTGCCCGGAGATGAGCACCACGTCGGCGTGCGCCTTGGACACGCCCGCCGCGACCGTGCCGACCCCGACCTCGGCCACGAGCTTGACGTGCACGCGCGACTCGGGGTTGGAGTTCTTCAGGTCGTGGATGAGCTGGGCCAGGTCCTCGATCGAGTAGATGTCGTGGTGCGGCGGCGGCGAGATGAGGCCGACGCCGGGCGTGGAGTGCCGGGTCTTGGCGATCCACGGGTAGACCTTGTGACCGGGCAGCTGGCCGCCCTCACCGGGCTTGGCGCCCTGGGCCATCTTGATCTGCAGGTCCGCGGCGTTGACCAGGTATTCGCTCGTCACGCCGAACCGGCCCGACGCCACCTGCTTGATGGCGCTACGCCGCGTCGCGTCGTGCAGGCGCTCCGGGTCCTCGCCGCCCTCACCGGTGTTGGACTTGCCGCCCAGCCGGTTCATCGCGATGGCGAGCGTCTCGTGCGCCTCCATCGAGATCGAGCCGTACGACATGGCGCCGGTGGAGAACCGCTTGACGATCTCGGAGACCGGCTCGACCTCGTCGATCGGGACCGGGGTCCGCCCTTCCTTCAGCTTGAACAGCCCGCGCAGCGTCATCAGCCGCTCGGCCTGCGAGTCCACCAGGCCGGTGTACTCCTTGAAGATCTCGTAGCGGCGCGTGCGGGTGGCATGCTGCAGCTTGAAGACCGTCTCGGGGTTGAACAGGTGCGGCTCGCCCTCGCGCCGCCACTGGTACTCGCCGCCGATCTGGAGCCCGCGGTGCGCGTTCGCCACCCTGGGGTAGGCGTGCGAGTGCCGCCGGGCGGCCTCCTCGGCCAGCACGTCGAAGCCGACGCCGCCGAGCCGCGAGGTGGTGCCGGTGAAGCAGGCGTCAACGACCTCCTGGCTCAGGCCGAGCGCCTCGAAGATCTGCGCACCGGTGTAGGAGGCCACGGTGGAGACGCCCATCTTGGACATCACCTTGATGACGCCCTTGCCGTAGGCCTTGATGAGGTTCCGTACGGCCTTGTGCTTGTCGACCTTGAGCGCCCCGGTGTCGACCAGGTCCTCGACGGTCTCGATGGCCAGGTACGGGTTGACCGCGCCCGCGCCGTAGCCGATGAGCAGCGCCATGTGGTGGCACTCGCGCGCCTCACCGGTCTCGACGACGAGACCGATCTTGGTGCGGGTCTTCTCCTGGATCAGGTGGTGGTGGACCGCACCCGTGAGCAGGAGCGACGGGATCGGCGCCAGCGTGTCGGACGAGCCGCGGTCCGACAGCACGATGATGCGGGCGCCGCTGGCGATCGCCTCCGACGCCTCGGCGCGGATCTCCTCCAGGCGGTGCAGCAGCGCCGCGCCGCCGCCCGCGACCTCGTACAGGCCGGAGATCACGTGCGGGTGGAAGCCGGGCAGGTCATGCTCGTCGTTGATGTGGATGATCTTCGCGAGCTCGTCGTTGTCGATCACCGGGTACGGCAGGACGAGCTGACGGCACGACGTGGGCCCGGGGTCGAGCAGGTTGCCCTCAGGCCCGAGCACGCTGGCCAGCGAGGTCACCAGCTCCTCGCGGATGGCGTCCAGCGGCGGGTTCGTGACCTGCGCGAACAGCTGCGTGAAGTAGTCGAACAGCAGCCTGGGCTTCTCGCTGAGCACCGCGACGGGCGTGTCGGTGCCCATGGAGCCGATCGGCTCGGCACCGACCCTGGCCATCGGCGACAGGATGATGCGCAGCTCTTCCTCGGTGTAGCCGAAGGTCTGCTGCCGCTTGACGAGCGCCTCGTGCGTGGGGATCTCCCGCTGCCGCGCCGGCAGCTCCTCGAAGCGGACCAGGCCGGCGTGCAGCCAGTCCTCGTACGGCAGGGCGGCCGCGAGCTCGGCCTTGATCTCGTCGTCCTCGATGATCTTGCCGCGGGCGGTGTCGATGAGGAACATCCGGCCCGGCTGCAGGCGGCCCTTGCGTACGACGTCCTCGGGCTTGAAGTCGAGCACGCCCGCCTCGGAGGCCAGCACGACCAGACCGTCGGCGGTCACCCAGAAGCGGCCCGGGCGCAGGCCGTTGCGGTCGAGCACCGCTCCGGCCAGCGTGCCGTCGGTGAAGGTGATCGACGCGGGGCCGTCCCAGGCCTCCATCATCGAGGAGTGGAACTCGTAGAAGGCCCGCCGCGCGGGGTCCATCTCGGTGTGGTTCTCCCACGCCTCGGGGATCATCATCAGCACGGCGTGGGGCAGGCTCCGGCCGCCGATGTGCAGCAGCTCCAGGGCCTCGTCGAAGGATGCGGTGTCGCTGCCGTCTGGGTCGCAGATCGGGAAAAGTCGCGACATGTCGCCCGGGATCTGGGCGGATTCGAGCATCGCCTCGCGGGCCCGCATCCAGTTGCGGTTGCCCTTGACCGTGTTGATCTCGCCGTTGTGGGCGATGTAACGGTACGGGTGGGCCAGCGGCCAGCTGGGGAAGGTGTTGGTGGAGAAGCGCGAGTGCACCAGCGCGATCGCGGTCTCGTAGCGCTCGTCCGACAGGTCGGGGAAGAACGGCTCGACCTGGTCAGGGGTGAGCATGCCCTTGTACACGATCGTACGGGCGCTCAGCGAGGGGAAGTAGACGTCCACCTCGTGCTCGGCCCGCTTGCGCAGGCAGTAGGCCAGCCGGTCCAGCTCCAGTCCCGACTCACCGTTGGGGCTCGCCACGAACAGCTGCGTGAAGTGCGGCATGACGGCCCTGGCGCTCGGCCCGGGCAGCGCACGGTCGACCGGCACCTCGCGCCAGCCCAGGACGTTCAGGCCTTCCTCGGCGGCGATCTCCTCGATCATGCGGAAGGCGATGTCGCGCGCCTCGCCGTCGAACGGCAGGAAGGCCATACCGACCGCGTAGTGGCCGGGCTCGGGCAGCGCGAAAGTCACGTTCGTACGGAAGAAAGTGTCCGGGATCTGGGTCAAGATCCCGGCTCCGTCGCCTGTGTCAGGCTCGCTACCCTTGGCCCCCCGGTGATCTAGATTGCACAGCGCCGTCAGCGCCTTCACCACGATCCCGTGCCCGCGTCGGCCGGCGACGTCGGCCACCATGGCGACACCGCAGGCATCATGCTCGTTGGCGGGGTGGTAGAGGCCCTGGGGCTCGGGGAACCCGAGGTGGGCAGCAGGCATTGAATCCCTCCCGTCGTCATCGTCTGTCAAGAACTGCTCTACAGGCGGGGACGACGTTGGCCCTGCTGCGTGTGGGTAGAGGTTACAACACCCTGCCGGAATAGTTCCCGCCTGGTCCGCATTGCGAACATTGGCGACAATCCCGACATCCGGACTGCTATGTCCCAAACACCGGACCGGGGGCCCGGAATTCCCTCGATAGGGTTGGGCCATGGACCGTGACGGGGTGGAACGCCTGCTCGACGAGGCCGGAGTCGACGGCAGGCGGCTGCGGCACGCCCTGACCCTCCTGTGCGACGGGCAGTGGTGGACCCTGGCCGATCTGGTCAGGGAGACGGCCACGTCCCGGCGGACGATCGAGGCGCTGCTACGCGAGGTCTCGCCGGAGCGTTCCGGCGACAGATTCCGGGTGCCGCTCGCGCACACGCCCGACTTCCAGGACCTGCTGGCCATGGCCCCGCCGCCGGAGGATCCGGTGGCCCACCTGCTCCCCCACTACGCGCCGGTGCTGGAGCGGCTGCGCCGCCTCATCGACGAGGCGCCACGCGCCCGCCACGCGCTGGACCACGTGGCCGCCACCCCGGAGACCGTGCTGCGCAGGGCGTTGCTGCTCGGCGCCCGCTTCTGGCTGCGCGGCGCGAAGCTGCTGTGCGTGGGCGACCACGACCTCACCTCGCTGGCGGTCAAACTGGTCCACCCCGAGACCGACGTCACCGTGGTCGACGTGGACGAGCGCATCCTGGCCTACCTCGACGCCCAGGATCTGGGCGTACAGACCCGGTGGGCCGATCTGCGGCTGTCGCTGCCGCCGTCGGCCCGCGGCCACGACCTGGCCATCACCGACCCGCCGTACACGCCGGAGGGGATCGGGCTGTTCGTGGCGCGCGCGGTCGAGGGGCTGAAGGACGACGGGCGGGTCCTGCTGGCGTACGGGGCGAGCGAGCGCACCCCGATGCTCGCCCTGAAGGTCCAGGACTCCCTCTCCGCGCTCAACCTCGCGTATGAAGCTATTTACCCAGATTTCAATCGTTATTTTGGGGCGGAAGCCATCGGCTCCGCCGCCGACCTCTACATCCTGCGGCCCACCACCAAGACCCGCCCCGCCGTCACCGCCCGCCTCGACCGCCTGACCACCGCCATCTACACCCAGGGCCCCCAGTCGATCGAGTCCACCGGCTCCCCGGCGGCTGCCGGTGGGCCTGGCGAGGCCGACCTGCTGGTGGGCGACTGGCCGAAGGAGCTGCCGCAGCCGCGGGTGAAGCTGTCCACGTGGCTGGCCAAGCCCTACGCCGCCGCGGTGGAGCGGGTCGCGATCGCACTGCCCGCCGGCCTTGAGGCGGCGCTCCCCCGCGTCCTGCTGGCCACGCGCGCCGCCCGGGTGCGGGTGCTGCTGTCCGCCCCGTCTTCTCTCCCGGACGCGCTGAGGCCCGTCTACGAGCTGACGTCCGACGGCAGCGTGCTGGACGCGGTACGCCTCCCGCAGCCGATCGGCGACGAGGCCACGGTGCTGCGGCGGATCCTCGACAACGGGCACGGCAAGCTGGCCAACACCTGGCGCGAAGGGCTCATCGCGGTGGCCCGCTCCCAGGGCACCACACTCACGAAGAACGACGCCCGCTCCCTGATCCGGCAAGCGGCCCCCTGGGCCGAGGGCGTCACCCCCCTGGAGACCCCCCTGCACCGCCTCGCCGACCTCCCCACCACGGTCTCCGCCACGGTCACGGCCCTGTCCAAAGCCACCTGACCCCGGCCCGCTCCCGCAGACGTTCGTCCCGCAGATGTCAGGTCCGCGCACGCCAGACCCCTGGATGTCAGACCTGCGCGCGTCAGACCTCTGGACGTCAGACCCCCGACGTGCAAGCCTGCGCGCGTCAGACCCGTCCACGTCAGACCTGGGGGCGTCAGGTCGCCGCGACCACGCGTTTCTGGATGATGTGGCCGAGCCCGTCAAGGGCCAGGAGCTGCGACACCAGGTCCCCCGTCTCCCCCGGCCGCACCGGCCCCGCCCAGGCGACCGTGACGTAGTGGCCGAGCGCCCGGGCCTGCGCGCGGCTGTGCTCGGCGTTGAACGCCACCGCCTGCCGTACGAAGCCGTCCTGGGACAGCGCCTTCACCAGCGCGTTCGCCGCCCGCCCGTCGGTGAGGTTGAAGATGACGAACTGCCCCGCCCCCGAGCCGCCCGTGTACGTCCCCCGCAGCGCCTGCGTGCACCCCGCCGCCGAGGCGCCCCAGAGCGCCTCGTCGCAGTCGGCGAGCTGCTCCGCCGACTCGCGGCGCAAGGGGCCGAGCGTCTCCGTGGCGGGCGTGAACACCTCGCCCACGGTCAGCGGAGCCGCGTCACGCTGGCGGGAGTCGATGAGCGAGTAGAGCGCCGAGGTCGGCTCGCCGCGGAAGGTGGCCGGCCGGGGCTGGGGCCGTACGAACAGCAGCCAGCTCCCCACGGCGAGCACCGCCAGCACGGCGACGCCCAGCGGGATCGCGACGCGGGCCCGCATCACGACGCCGGCCCGGTGATCGAGACGACCCGGCGGTAGACGGCCTTCTCGGCCCCCCTGAGCGTCAGTGACAACGAGACGAAGTCGTCCTTCGTCGTCGGGTCGGCGCCGTCGGCCCGGCCGATCCAGACCAGCCCGACGTAGTGGCCCAGGGCGTAGCCGCCGCCCTCGGTGTAGCCGCCCGGTGGGAAGGCGGTCTTGCCGGTGCCGACCGGGCGCGACCAGCCACCCCGGTAGAGGGTCTTGAGCGCGTCGACCAGCTCACTGGCGGCCTTGCCGTCGCGCAGGTTGAGCAGGGTGTACTGGCCGATGTAGCGGCCGTCGGTGCTGGTGTAGACACCACGGGCCGCCTGGGTGCACTCGCCGTCGGCGACGAGTTCGAGGAGGTTCTCGCCCCAGACGGCGGCCGAGCAGTCGGCGTCGAGCTTGCTGCCGGCGAGCTTGAGCGTGAGCTTCTTCTCCCCGGCGAGGGTCTTCTGCCCGAACACCTCCTTCTCGGTGAGCGGCGCGCGGTCCTTGGCCCGGTCGGCGATCGGCTGGAACAGCTTGGGCGAGGCCCAGCTGTGGTAGACCTCCGGCAGCGCCGAGTCGCCCTGCAGGATGGCGGCGCCTTCCCGCTGCTCGGGCGTGTATTCGCCCAGCGAAGATATGACGACGACCAGCGCGAACGCCACGGCCAGCGCGCCCAGCACCGACGAGATGATCACGATGAGCTTCTGCTGCTTGGGCTGGAGTCCCAAGTGGCTGAGCAGGGGGAATTCCCAGTCGGAGGGTGGGGGGCGCCGGCGCTTGCGGGTCGCCGTTCTGGGGGCCGTCACAGGCCGCTACCCCCGATCAGGTTGCCGAGCCCGAACGTGAGCCCGGCCGCCACCACGCCGACGATGAGCTGCCGCAGCCCGGAATACAGCCACGAACGCGCCGTCACCCTGGAGACCAGCGCGCCCGCCCCGAACAGCGCCAGGCACGAGAGGATCGCCGACACCCACAGGCTCGTCACGCCGACCAGGTACGGCAGCAGCGGCAGGAACGCGCCCACGCCGAAGGACAGGAACGACGAGCCCGCCGCCACCTTGGGCGAGGGCAGGTCGTGCGGGTCGACGCCGAGCTCGCTCTGGGCGTGGACCTCCAGGGCCTCGGCGGGGTTCGCGGAGATCTGCCGGGCCACCTCGGCGGCGAGTTCCGGGGTCACGCCCCGGCTGACGAAGACCTGGGCGAGCTCTTCCTGCTCGGCCTCGGGGTGGCGTTCGAGCTCGCGGCGCTCGACGGCGATCTCGGCCAGGGCCAGCTCGCGCTGGCTGGCCACCGAGACGTACTCGCCGCCGGCCATCGAGAAGGCGCCGGCCGCCAGCCCCGCGATGCCCGCCAGGGCGATGACCTTGGTGTTGTCGGTGCCGCCCGCGACACCGGCGATGAGCGCGAAGTTGGACACCAGTCCGTCCATCGCCCCGAACACCGACGGCCGCAGCCAGCCGCCGGTGACGTCACGATGCTGGTGGTGCTGCTCCGCGCCCTCGCTCATCGCGAGTTCTTCTCCTGTTGGACGGCTGCTTCGGGGGTCTCCTTCTGCGCCGCGACCGCGCCGTCGTCGCCCGCGGGCTCGTCTGGGGACTCCGCGCGTACGACCTCAGACTCCGAAGCGTCCGCGGAATCCTCCGGTACGGACGCGGACTCCTCCTGCACGGACGCGGACTCCTCCGCTACGGACGCGGACTCCGACGGCACGACCTCAGGGTCCGCGGAATCCGCCTTGACAACCTCAGGGTCAGGGGCGTCGTCCGGAGCCGCATCCGCGTCCCCAGCCACCGAAGCGGCGGCGACACCGTCATCCGAGTCGGCCTGGTCGGCCCCGTGAGCCGGATCCGGCGAGGCCGCATCGCCTCCGGCCGCGCGTTCGGCGGCCGGGAGGATGAACTCCTCGCTGTCCTTGTTCCGGGTCGCCCAGAAGTAGATCAGTGCCCCGATGAACACCACGATCGAGGTCCACTGGTTCAGCCGCAGGCTCACGAACGTCACCGCGTGGTCCACGCCGCCGACCGGGTCGATCCGCAGGCCCTCGATCCAGAACCGCCCCAGCGTGTAGCCGGCCACATAGAGGGCGAACAACCGCCCATGGCGCAGCGCGAACTGCTTGCCCGCCCAGAGCAGGGCGAAGCCCAGCAGAAGATCCCAGATCGACTCGTACAGGAACGTCGGGTGGTAGAGCACCCCCGGCTCGCCCCCGTGCATCTGGTCGATCTCCAGCCCCCACGGCAGCGTGGTCGGCCCGCCGTACAGCTCCTGGTTGAACCAGTTGCCCCAGCGCCCGATCGCCTGCGCGAAGGCGATGCCGGGCGCCACCGTGTCGGCCACCGCGCTGAGGGACAGGCCCCGCTTGCGGCAGGCGAGCCAGACGCCGACGCCGCCGAGCGCGATCGCGCCCCAGATGCCCAGCCCGCCTTCCCAGATGAACAGGGCCTTGTACGCCGGCTTGATCGCGCGGTCGCCGAAGTAGGTCTGCCAGTCGGTGATGACGTGGTAGAGGCGTCCGCCGATGAGTCCGAAGATCACCGCCGGCACCGAGATGTCGATGATCGTGCCCTTCTGGCCACCACGGGCGCGCCAACGGCGCTCGCTCAGCCAGACGGCGAAGATGACACCGAGCACGATGCACAGGGCGTAGGCCCGGATCGGCACGAATCCGAGATACCAGACCCCTTGGGAAGGGCTGGGAATCGAGGCAAGGGGCATGTCAGGTGAGGGTAGCGGAAGCGGGACTACTTGGCCGCCTTCGTGACCGCATCGCGAAGATCCTTTGGCGTGAAGACGACGTTGTTGTCCATGGCCGTGCCGTTCAGCTTGACGGTCGGCGTGCCCTGCAGCTTCTGCTCCTTGCTGACCTTGACGCTGTAGTCGAGCTGGGCCTGGGCGTTCTTCTGGCCGGTGATGCAGGTGTCGATGCCCGCCGCCGTGGCGCCGGCCGTCGTGGCCCAGGTCACCATCTGGTCGGTCTTGAAGCCCTGGACCGTCTCGCTGGGCTGGTTCTTGTAGAGCAGGTCGTGGAAGGCGAGCCACTGCTTGCCGTCGGTCAGGCAGCGGGCCGCGGCGCCGGCGCGCACGGAGTTGCCCTTCGTCGGCTCGGTGCTGAAGATGGTGATGGGGTGGTAGACGACCTTGGCCAGGCCCTCGGCCGCGAGGTTCCGGAACGTGCTGCCGCTCACCTCCTCCATCTGCTTGCAGGCCGGGCACTGGAAGTCCTCGAAGATGTCGATCACCGGCTTGGTGACCCCGCTCTTGGCCATGACGACCGAGCCGTCGGACTGCACGGTGGTCGGCGCCGTGTCACCGGCCAGCTCCGCCTGCGACTTGCTGGCGGCGTACCAGGCGCCGAGACCGACCGCCGCCACCGCGACCACGCCCACGGTCATGTAGGTGACGACGCGCTTGCGCTGCTCCCGCGCGCGGTCGGCGGCCTGCTGAGCTCTGATCTTCTCCCGCGCGGACTTCGCACGCTCCCCCTTGCTCATCACGCGCTCCCCCTTACTCATCATCAGCCCATTTCCCCTTGTCCGTGAACGCCTTGTCCGTGAACGCCCTGCTCGTGAACGCCTTGTTCGTGAACGTCTTGTCGGTAGACACGCTCGCCACCCGCCAGCCCGAGAGCCGAGTCGAGCGCGAAGTGCCCCGGCGCGAAGCGCACGGTCCAAGCGCCCAGCACCACGAGACCGAAGTCGCGCAAGATGTCGAGCAGGTAGGCCGGCTGCTGTCCCGCCCCCAGCTGGCCGCCGCCGCCGAAGCAGCCGCAGTCGATCCGCAGGCCGTGCGCCCACGCCCAGGCGATGCCGAAGACGAAGGCGAACATGAGCAGCGCGCCGACCACCCCGGCCACCCTGGTCATCAGGCCGACGACCAGCAGCACCCCGACCACGATCTCCAGGATCGGCAGGCCGTAGCCCACGGTCGTGGCGAGCGAGTCGGGCAGCAGTTGGTAGGCCTTGACCGCCACGACGGAGTCGGACGGATTGCCGATCTTCAGCCAACCGGCCGCGATCAGCACCCCGCCCAAGACCAGCCGGGCGACGGTCGTCACCCAGGGTACCGCCGAGCGGACGTTACGTGACGGTTGCGACGCGACCACGGCTAGGGCTCCTCTTTCTCTGCGCTGGAAAGCGCACAGTACCGGGAACTCATCTGACCACGCCCGGCATAAGACTCGGTTAAGACAGTTTTCGCGTACTCCAGCCGTACACGATGCTCACTGAACCGACGTTACCCGCAGGTCAGCCTGGCGGCTCCCCAGTCCGCATGGTCATTGCTGTTGCCGTCACCGCCGTCGCCCGCCACGAGGTCCACGTAGCGGGCGCCGGTGAGGTCGGCGGTCAGTTCGTAGGCCGGGTCGGCGGCGCGCAGCACCGGGCTGTGTGCCTTGACCACCCCGTCGGCGACCACGCTGTACTCCACCGAGCCCCTGGTGGCCTGGACGTCGTCCACGCCGACGGAGGCTGTGAAGGCTTTACACCGGCCGCCGAGGTAATAACGGACGTCGGCGGGCGCGTGCGTGCCCAGCCCCTTGGCGAACGTCTGCCCGCCGATCACGATCGGCGTGCCGTCGCCCGCGCCGAGGTCGCCGTTGGAGCGGTCGCGTTCGACCGGCCCCCAGCCGTTGGCGGCACTGACCCACTCCAGGTCGCTCGCCCAGGCGTCCGCCGTGGGCGGCGGCGGCAGCGTCCGCACCGTCGCCACCGCGCCGAGCGACTTGGCGGCCCCCGCCGCGGTGTAGACGGCACTGGCCTTCAGCTCGTAGGTGTCGTAGGACGCGTTCGCGGGCGGTGTCACCTTCCAGGTGGTCACCAGCTTGCCGCCGGGCTCCACGGTGCCGGTCCCGTCCCCGGCGACGTCCCATCCCCCGGGTACGGCCAGCGTCACCTTGACGTCCTGGGCCGCCACGTCCTCCAGGTTGACGAACGTGGTGGTGACGTCAGAGGCCACCCCCTGCTCGAACGCGGGCGAGGCGGGCACCACGTCCAGCGACCCGCACGCCTGAGCCTCGGGATCGGCACCGAGATCCTTGACGGCGAAGTCGTCGAGGACGAAGTCGGCCCCGGCCTGCTCGGGCAGCAGCGAGCGGAGCCCCACCCAGACCTCGCCGCAGCCCGCGACCACCCGCTCGGCGAACCGGCCCGTGGTACGCCGCTCGGGCACGGGTGTCCGCCGGGTCTCCACACTGGCGCCGCCCTTGTCGTACCCGGTCACCCAGGCGTAGGCGCCGGCCAGGGCGCTCTGGTAGCCGAACGACACCTCATAGGCGTGTCCCGGCTCGAAGCGGACGCTCTGCGGCACGGTCCGGTAGACCAGCCCCTTCCGCTCCTCGTGCGCCTTGAGCGACCAGTCGCCGCTGATCACGTCGTCGACGGTCTTGCCGTTCCAGCCCGCCCGCGTGTACGGATCATGCCGCTCCGACAGGTGCGTACGAGCGTCGAACGCGCCCCCGGCGTCACCCTTGACGAACGGCCCCCACCCCGGCTCAGCCGACTCGAACGTCTCGGTCTCACCCGCCGGATCGCTCCTGATGAGCCGTACGTCGTCCACCCGGACCTTCGCCGCACCCGCGGCGGCGGTGATCCGCAGCGTCACCGGGTCGCGCGGCGCGGTGAAGGTGACCTTGACGCGCTGGAAGTAGGTGTCGTGCTTCTCGTCCGAGGCGATGTAGTTCTTCGCCGTCGAGCGCTGGATCGTCACCTTCTGGCCACCGGCCTCCAGGGTGGTCTGCCTGGCTTGCCCGGGTTCGACCTCGACAAAGGCCGAGGCGGTGTAGGTGCGGCCCGGCTGGAGGCCGGTCAGCCGCTGCTCCAGCCGGGCCTGCGGGCCGGAGCCGAGCAGGGCCATGCGCTGGCCGCGCTCGTTCTGCTGGATGCTCACCGGGCCGGTGACCTGCCAGTCGCGCAGGCCGTCGCCGTTGAAGCCGGGATCGCGGACGCCGCTCCCCTCGCCCCACCGGGGCGCGGCCTGGGCGGGCGCCCTGCCGGGGTAGAGCACGTACGGCACGCCCGCCTCGGCCCGCAGAGTGATCTTGCCGTCGGCCGGCGTGGCCACGCCCACCCGGACCCGGCCCTGGTCGGTGAGCTTGTAGACGGTCAGCGGCCGGGTGGCGTCCCAGGTGGTGGTGCCGCCGGCCGGGTTGTAGTGGTAGTACTTGCCCTCCCACGGCAGCAGGTACGTGCCGCCGTCGAGCACCTTGTGACCGCCCGCGAACAACTGGCGCCTGCCGTCCGCCAGCGTGCCGCGCACGCCGCCGGTGAAGACGATCTCGTCGGTGTTCCAGTCGGTGATCTGGTAGTGCTGCAGGAACTTGGCCGGCAGGTTGTACTCCCAGATGTTGCGGTAGAAGGCGGTGAAGTCGTTCTCCGCGGTCCAGCCCTCGAACTCCACGATCCGGGCGTTGCCGAGGATGGGGTGGGTGTTCCAGACGTCCTTCTCACCGTTGCGGATGAACCGGATGATCTGCGAGTTCAGCCCCTTGTTGGTGGCTCCGCCGTAGTTGAGGTCGTTGGCCCAGTGTGACCAGAGGGACGAGCGCTCCAGCTTGTCGGCCCATTCGGTGGCCACCTGCCAGCCCTGCCCGCGTAGCTCGGTGAGCAGGCGGTCGGCGACCCAGCCGTGCGGGCGGTACACGTCCACGTACAGGACGGCCAGGTTCCGGTCGGTCTCGGCGCGCAGCTGCCGGAACCGCTTGGCGAGGGTGCCCCTGGTCAGGTCGCCGCGCTGGTCGATCAGGTACGACTGGTCGAGCCAGTTCCAGCCCTTGGTGTCCTTGTTGACGAGCTGCTCGCTGAAGTTCTTGGCCTCGGGGTAGGACTCGGTGGCGTTGACGTGCACGCCGAAGGTGGCGTTCCACTCCTTTCCGGTCTTGAGCAGGGCGTTGAGGTCGGCCAGGCCGCCTGCGCGCTTGTTGTAGTTGCCGCCGTAGTCGGGGTGGGCCGAGTCGTGGCCCTCCGACTGGTAGCCCTTGAGCAGGGCGAGCTGGCCCAGGCCGTCGGTGGCCAGCGAGATCCGCTTGACGTCGTCGAGCGTGCGCAGGAACGGGTGGGTGGCCTGGCTGGAGAAGTTGAACGGGATGTGCGCGATCACCCGGTCCTTGGTCTGGTCCGCGCCGGGCGCCTTGACGCCGATGCTCCTGAACGCGACCGCCCCGTCCTGCCAGTCGAGGGCGCCGTCGCCGTTGGCGTCGGGGGTGACCACGACCTTGGCCCACGGCAGCTCTTCGGTGAAGGGCGCGCCGGTGCCCCGGTAGGTCCACTGGCCGCTCCACACGCCCACCCTGACCCGGCCGCCGTCCTCCTGCCTGGCCTGGTGCCAGAAGCGGGCCGCGTCCTTGTCGGTGCTGCCTGAGGGGCCGTCGTAGGTGGAGTTCGACTCGACGGCGGCGGCCAGGGAGCCGGTGTTGACGATGGCGTACGAGGCGCCGACCGGGGCGGCGTCGGGCGCGGTCCGCGGGGTGACGGCGGCGAAGACGTCGGCCGTACGGGTGGAGTTGGGGTCGAGCCTGGTGAACGCGGTCGCGGCACCCGGCTGGTCGCTCGACACCGACACCAGGTCGTGGCCCGGCAGGTCGATCGTGTTGACCCGGAACGCCGCGGTGTCGGTGACCGCGTCGATCGCGAAGGTGGTCACCCGGCCCTTGACCCGGATGCTGGCGTCCAGCGTGACGCCCGCCTCGACGGTCAGCCGGTAGCGGGCCGAGGCGCCGTCCGTGCCGCGCAGGGCGACCGTGGCCTGGTACGGCGTGCCGTTCAGCACCACGGCGGGCACCGCGGTGCTGCCGTCGAGCACGGCGCCGCTCGCCTTGTCGGTGTAGCGCAGGATCCTTGGGAAGGCCGGGTCGAGCGCGACGGCCAGTTGCCCGGAGGAGATCGTGAGCGGCTCGGCCACGGTGGTGGGCTCGGGGGCCAGGTTCTGCTGCGTGGGCGGCGGGGGCGTGGGGCCGGTGGGCGACTGATCCGGCGAGGACAGCTCGTAGGTCGGCGTGGGCTCGGGCGCCGGCGAGGGGGTGGGGGCGGCCTGCGCGGGGGCGGTCAGGGTGATCGCCGATAAGGCGAGGGCGGCCGCGAAGGCAACAGGACGTCGACGCATATATGTCCTTTCAAAGGTATGCGTCGCACTAGGTGTGGCCCCGATACCCACACCCGCCGCCGCGACACGTGACCATGGACCGACGCCAGAAATACTGACACTTGTCCGGTTACGAGTCGCGGGATTTGACGGAAACAGTTAGGCGCGGGCGCGGACGCCTTCGGCCATCTCGCGGGCCAGCACGGCGATCGACTCGCGGCCCGCGGCCTCGTCGGGCGCGTCGAGCATCCGGCGGATGAACGCCGACCCCACGATGACGCCGTCGGCGTAGCCGGCCACCTCGGCCGCCTGCTTGCCGGTGCCGACGCCCAGGCCCACGCACACCGGCAGCGCGGTGTGCGCGCGGGTGCGCTTGACCAGGTCCTCGGCCGCCACGTTGACGGTCTCCCTGGCGCCCGTGACGCCCATCAGCGAGGCCGCGTAGACGAACCCGGTGCAGCAGTCGACGACGGCCTTGATGCGCGCCTCGGTGGAGCTGGGCGCCACGAGGAACACCGTGTCGATGCCCGCCGCGGCCGAGGCCGCCCGCCACGGCTCCGACTCCTCCGGCGTCAGGTCGGGCGTGATCGTGCCGACGCCGCCCGCGTTGGCCAGGTCACGCGCGAACCGCTCGGCGCCGTAGCGGTCGATCGGGTTCCAGTAGGTCATGACCAGTGTGGCCGCGCCGGTGGCGGCGACCCCCTCGACCGTCCGCATGACGTCGGCGATCCGGGTGCCGTTGAGCAGCGACCGGTGCACGGCGTCCTGGATGGTCGGCCCGTCCATGAGCGGGTCGGAGTAGGGCAGGCCGATCTCGATCACGTCGCAGCCGGCCTCGACCAGGGCGGCGGCCGCGGCGACGGCGCCCTCCTTGGACGGGAAGCCCGCGGGCAGGTAGCCGACGAGCGCGGCCCGGTTCGCCGCCTTCGCCGTGGCGAAAACCGTCTGAAGAGTAGTCATGATCGTCCGTTCTCAGTGGTCGAGGGCCGCATCGCCGCCGTCCTTGCCATGGTGCCATCGGCCGCTGTGCTCGGGCATCTTCCAGAGCCGGTGCGGCGCGAACCCCGGGCCGTCAGAGGTTGAAGTACTTCATCGCGGTGCCCATGTCCTTGTCGCCGCGCCCCGACAGGTTGACCAGGATGGTCGCCTCGGGCCCCAGCTCACGGCCGAGCTCCAGCGCGCCCGCCAGGGCGTGGGACGACTCGATGGCCGGAATGATGCCCTCGGTCCTGGCCAGCAGCGAGAACGCCGCCATCGCGTCGTCGTCGGTGACCCCGTGGTAGGCCGCCCGCCCGCTGTCCTTGAGCCAGGCGTGCTCGGGCCCGACGCCCGGGTAGTCGAGGCCGGCCGAGATCGAGTGCGACTCGATCGTCTGGCCCTCCTCGTCCTGCAGGACGTAGGTGCGCGAGCCGTGCAGCACGCCGACCGAGCCGGCGGTGAGCGTGAGCGCGTGCTCGCCGCTCGCCAGGCCGTGGCCGGCCGCCTCGTAGCCGTGCAGCTGGACGCCCTCGTCGCCGATGAAGGCGTGGAAGATTCCGATCGCGTTGCTGCCGCCGCCGACGCAGGCGCAGACCGCGTCGGGCAGCTTGCCGGTCAGCTCCAGCATCTGGCGGCGGGCCTCGACGCCGATGATGCGCGCGAAGTCGCGCACGATCTCGGGGAACGGGTGCGGGCCCGCGACGGTGCCGAACAGGTAGTGGGTGGTGTCGACGTTGGTGACCCAGTCGCGGAACGCCTCGTTGATGGCGTCCTTGAGCGTCTGGGAGCCGTTGGTCACCGGCACCACGGTGGCGCCGAGCAGCTTCATCCTGGCCACGTTGAGCGCCTGGCGCTCGCAGTCGACCTCGCCCATGTAGATGACGCACTCCAGGCCGAGCAGGGCCGCCGCCGTGGCCGTGGCCACGCCGTGCTGGCCCGCGCCGGTCTCGGCGATCACGCGCTTCTTGCCGAGCCGCTTGGTCAGCAGCGCCTGGCCGAGCACGTTGTTGATCTTGTGCGCGCCGGTGTGCGTGAGGTCCTCGCGCTTGAGGATGATCCGGGCGCCGCCGGCGTGCTCGGCGAAGCGCGGCACCTCGGTCAGCGTGGTCGGCCGGCCCGCGTACGTACGCAGCAGGTGATCGAACTCGCGCAGGAACTCGGCGTCGTTCTTGGCCTTCTCGTAGACCGCGGCGACCTCGTCGAGGGCCGGGATGAGCGCCTCGGGAACGTAGCGCCCGCCGAAGATGCCGAACTTGCCGTGCACGTCGGGGTCGTTGCCGTAGGCGCCGTTGCCCGCCAGGTCGGCGGCGGTGAGGATGGTGCCGTCGTTTGCCACTGCTATCCCTCTGCTCCGTGGTCGGGGCGCGTCGCGGGGTGAGCGCCGGCGGTCACCAGCGCCTCCACGGCCTTGCGTGGATCCTTGCCGGTGACCAGGCTCTCGCCCACCAGGACGGCGTCGGCGCCGACCCGCGCGTAGGCGAGCAGGTCATGCGGACCTCGAACGCCCGACTCCGCGATCTTGATCACATTATCGGGGACCTTCGGCGCCAGCTTCGCGAACACGTCGCGGTCGACCTCAAGTGTTTTCAAATTGCGGGCGTTGATCCCGATGATCCGGGCGCCCGCCGCGACCGCCCGCTCCAGCTCCTCCTCGGTGTGCACCTCGACCAGCGGGGTGAGCCCGATGGACTCGGCCCGCTCGATCAGCGACACCAGGGCCTCCTGCTCCAGGCAGACCACCATCAGCAGCGCCAGGTCGGCGCCGTGGGCCCTGGCCTCCCAGAGCTGGTAGGAGGTGAGGATGAAGTCCTTGCGCAGGATCGGGATGTCGACACGGGCACGGACCGCGGCCAGGTCCTCGAGGCTGCCGCCGAACTTGCGCCGCTCGGTCAGCACACTGATGACGTGGGCGCCGCCCGCCTCGTAGTCGGCGGCCAGCGCGGCCGGGTCGGCGATCGCGGCCAGCGCGCCCTTGGACGGGCTGGAGCGCTTCACCTCGGCGATCACCGAGATCCGGTCGCCGCCCAGCGCCGCGATCGCGTCTTTGGGCGCGGCAGCCCGGTCGGCCCGCTGCTTGAGCTCGTCAAGCGACACGGCCTGCTGGCGGGTGGCGAGGTCGGCACGCACCCCGTCGAGGATGTCGTCGAGGACGCTCGGCCCTTCGGTCCGCTCACTCACGCGCTTGGGGTCCCTCCGGTCGGCAGTTGGGGGCGGCAGAGAGTTCGCATCGCGTCCGCTCCCGGCCTGTCCTGCGATGGTATCGGCCCCGCACCGGTCACCTCACCACAGACCCCCGACTACGGCGCGAGGAACGCCCCGAATGGCAGGTTACGGACCACCCAGTACACCAGCACTATGCCGAGAAACGCCCAAAGCCAGGCGGGATGAGCAAGTGTCGTCCGCCGGGGCCTTCCCTGCCAGGCGCGGACCAGCCAGCGCCCCCACCAGAACAGCAGGAAGGGGATCATCACCATGGCGAGCGGGTTGAGGCCGAGCGCGGCCACCGGGTCGAGGTGGGCCAGCGCGTGGATGGTGCGCAACGTTCCGCAGCCCGGGCAGTACAGGCCGGTGGCCCACAGGAACGGGCAGGTCGGATAGTGGCCCGGCTGGTTGGGGTCGATCGTGCCGACCACCGCGAACACCGCCCCCGCCGCGGCGGCGACGCCGAGCGGCGCGAGCACGGACCTGAGCCGGTCTGTGCCGCGCCGCTCGATGTTCGCGGTGCCCATCAGTAGCTGGAGGACGGTGCGTTCGCGGCGACGATCACGAACAGCAGGATGTAGCCGATGACGATGAGGATGTTGATGATCGCGCCGAAGATCAGCGCGCGCTTCCACCATGTCTTGGCTTCTTCCGAGGACTGGACGGCGCCCTGGTAGTCACCGGCCTGCCACTTCGAGTTGACCTGTGACGACTTGACAATCGACACGATACCGAAGGGGAGGCAGCAGAACAGCGTCGTGAGGATGGCCGCGACCAGGTGGTTGTCCGGCGGGGTCTGCGGCGCGCCGTAGCCGCCGGGCTGACCGTAGCCGCCACCGGGGGGCGGGCCGTAGCCGGGAGGCTGCTGACCATAGCCGCCACCGCTCGGAGGCTGCTGGCCGTAGCCGCCGCCACTGGGCGGCTGCTGACCGTAACCGCCACCGCCACTCGGGGGCTGCTGACCGTAACCACCACCACCGCTGGGCGGCTGCTGGCCATAGCCACCACCGGCGGGCGGCTGCTGACCGTAACCGCCACCGCCGCTCGGCGGCTGCTGACCGTAACCGCCGCCGGGCGGCTGGGCGCCGTAACCGCCGTCGCCCTGGTTTCCGTAGCTCATGCTAATTGCTCCTCATGTGGTCATTCTGTGGCGAGTTGCGCGCGGCAGCCTAGCGACAAACCGCTAACGACGTGGAATAACGTCCACGTTGCGGACAATTTGTGACCGGACTGAAAGTCCTGCCGGTCAGTAGTTCCCGGCCGTGGCGGCGCTCGAGAGCCCCACCAAAGTGAGCCACAAGCCGCCGAAGAAGATCCAAAGGATCACCCAGAGCACGATCGTGATGTACGAGGTGATCAGGCCGCCCATGGCCATGCCCTGACCTTCCTCGCCGGTGCGCTTGATGCGGCTGAGCGCCATGTGGCCGACGACGGCGCCGGGGATGCTGGTCAGGCCGCAGAACAGCAGGCCGACGATGCCCAGGACGAGCGAGGTGATGGCCAGCCCGCTGGTGGACCGCTGCGGGACCCCGTACGCGCCGTAGCCGGGTTGCCCGTAGGCGCCCGGCGGCTGCTGACCATAGCCGTAGCCGGACTGCTGGCCGTAACCGTAATCACCGGATGGCTGCTGACCGTACCCGTAACCACCGGCGGGCTGCTGACCGTAACCGCTCTGCCAGCCGTCGGAGCCGCTGGGCGGCTGCTGGCCATAACCGCTCGGGGGCTGCTGGCCGTAGCCGGGCGGCTGGCCGTAGCCCCCGCCGGGCGGCTGCGCGCCGTAACCCCCGCTGTTGCCCTCGTCCCCGTAGCTCATGCCCGTGGCTCCTCGTCCCCTCTTGACCCGTTGCAGAGGAAGCTTATTGACAAAACGTCCGCCGGTCCGGCAACGGTTCAGACCGTGGATTATTTGTGATGAGCCCGCGACAGAGAGGGATCGGCCGAGGCCGGGACCGAGGCACTCGATCGTCCGCGCACCGCCGCCAGCACGCCGCCGAGAGCCGCCGCCGCGGTGGTGAGCAGGAACGCCGTACGGAAGTCGCCATGACCGGGCGACACCCCCAGGACGAGCGTCAGGACGGCCACGGTGACGGCACCGGAGAGATACTGCGACGTGGTCAGCAGCGCCCCCGCCGTGCTCTGATGGGCGGCCGGCACGTCATGGGTCCCGATGATGAACATGGACGTGTAGATGACCCCGTGCCCGAACCCGCTGAGCAGCAGCCCGGGAAGCAGATCGGCGGCGTACGAGTCCCCGTGCAGCGCCAGGGAGAGCCAGAGCAGACCCACGGTCGCGACGGCGAACCCGGCGACGAGCACGTTCGCCGCCCCGAACCTCCGCACCGCGCGCCCCGCCGTCGTGCTGCCGACGGTCACCATGACCGCCAGCGGCAGGAACGCCAACCCCGCTTGTACCGGCGCGTATCCCTTCATTTCCTGCAGAAGCAGGGTGAGCAGGTAGAACTCTGACCCGACGCTCGCCATGTAGAGCGCGGTCGCCGCCGCCCCGGCACGCAACGATCTCGTACGCCGCAGAACAGGCTCGATGAGGACGTTGGGCGAGACCCCCTCGTTCCGCACGAACCCGACGAACAGCACCACCGCGAGGCCGAGGCAGACGAGCGTCGCCGGCGACCCCCACCCGTGGGAGGAGCCGAGCGTCAGCCCGAGAACCAACGTGAGCACGGTGCCGGTGCCGAGCACCGAGGCGAGCACGGGAACGCGCCCAGCGCCCACGCCGGCCCCGTCCGCCGCGCCACCACCGTCCGCCGCGCTGCCGTCGGCCACCGCGCTGCCGTCGGCCACCGCGCGGCCGGGCGTGCCGTCGCCGCCGGTGGCGGGCCGAGCCGAGGCGATCCAGAGGGCCGCTCCCAGCGCGCACAGCAACGTGAGCGGGACGTTGATGACGAACGTGAGCCGCCACGACGCCGCCGTCAGCAGCCCGCCGAGTATCGCCCCCGCCGCCAGCCCCGAGGCGCCGACCGACCCCCAGACCGCCAGCGCCCTGGCCCGCGACGCCCCCGGCGGGAACGTCGTCCCGATCAGCCCGAGCACGGCCGGCTGCAGCAGCGCCGCCCCGAGCCCCTGCACCCCCCGCGCGGCCAGCAGCAGCGTCCCGTCACCAGCAGCCCCGCCCACCGCGCTGGCGACGCCGAACAGCACGATGGAGACGACGAAGAGCCGCTTGGCCCCCACCCGATCCGACAGGCGCCCGCCGACCACGAGGAACCCGGCGAAGAGCACGGCGTAGGCGCTCACGATCCACTGGGCGAGCGCCGGTTCGAGCCGCAGGTCGGCGGCGATGCTGGGCAGGGCGATATAGATGATCGAGTAGTCGAGGGCGATGAGGAACTGCGCCACCGACAGCACGGCCAGCGTGGCGGACGCGCGCCCGGCCGTCGCGACCGCCCCCGCGGCGGCAGGCGCCACGGTCAATTCCCGAGATGTCATGCGGCCATGATCGAACCTTCACACTAGTGTGAAGGAAAGCCGTGTCGGGAGGAGTCGTTCCGGTGAGGATCGGAGAGCTGGCCGAGCGTACGAACGTGCCTACCCGGCTGCTGCGCTACTACGAGGAGCAGGGGCTGCTCTCCCCCAACCGGGCGGCGAACGGCTACCGCGACTATCCGGAGGAGCTCGTCGACCGGGTGACGCAGATCCGCGGCCTGCTCGACTCCGGCGTTCCGACGAGGATCATCAAGCAGATCCTCCCGTGCCTCGACGATCCGTGCACGATCCACGTCACGGACGCCACGCCGGAGCTGATCGCGAGCCTCGAACAGCAGCGCGACCAGATGGACGCGCGCATCCGCTGCCTGGCCAGAAACCGCGACGCGATCAACGCCTACCTCGACGTGGTCCGCCGCGACACGCACTAGATCGTTCCACTCATCGCGACGCACGCCAGATCCAGGCGCCGCCGGGCTCGCGTCAGGTCGGGTCGTCGCCGCGGTCCAGGGCGTCCCACAGGGCGCGGTCGTCGGTGGGCGGGGGCGGCTCCCGGGTGTAGCGGGCGGACATGCCGGCCCATCCGCCACCTCGTACGACGGCCACGACGCCGCCCGCCACCATCAGCACCGCCCCGAGACCGCACACCACGGGCCACAACGCCACCGCGTCCCACTGGATCGCGCCGGTCACCCGCGTGACGTTCCGCTCACGCAGCCAGCTCAGCACGCCGCTGCCACCGGCCGCCTGCCACGCGCCGAGCCCGGCGCCCACTCCGCACAGGGCCAGCAGCACGCCGATCACCCGGCGCCCGATCCCCTTCGTGGCCAGCACGGCCACCACTCCGGCCAGCCCCGCCAGCGCCAGCGGCGTCAGCACCGGGCTGAGGTCACCGCCGGTCGGCGCGGCCACCACTCCCGTCCCGGCGCCCCGTACGTTCGTCACCCAGGCCCGCCCTGCGGCGACCAGCACCAGCACGCACCCGAGCGCCGTCCCCACCAGCCACCCGCCCAGCTCCCGCCGCCCCCGCCGAACAGCGGCGTCGGCCCCGGACCCGGCCTGCTCCCCGGACCCGGACGCGACATCGGCCGGGGAGGCGGCCGCCGCGCCGGGCACACGGCCCGGCCGTTCCACCGGCTCCGGACCACCTGACCCGGGCGCGGCATCCAGCCGGGACACGGACGCCGGACCACCCGACCCAGACGCGGCGTCCGGCTCAGGTCCGGTGCCCGATCGAGACGCGGTGCCCGACTCAGGTCCAGTGCCCGACTCAGGAGCGGTGTCCGGCTCTGGTCCGGTGTTCGTCATGGGGTGATCGTCACCTCGAGCGGGTCGGCGTCGAAGCACGTGTGGTCGCCCGTGTGACAGGCCGCCCCCACCTGATCCACCTTCAGCAGCACCGTGTCACCGTCGCAGTCGAGCGACACCGCCTTGACGTGCTGCACGTGTCCCGACGTATCCCCCTTAACCCAGTACGCCCCCCGGCTGCGCGACCAGTACGTGGCCCGCCCCGTGGTGAGCGTGCGATGCAGCGCCTCGTCGTCCATCCAGGCGAGCATCAGCACTTCGCCCGAGTCGTACTGCTGGACGATCGCGGGCACCAGCCCGTCGCCGTTGCGCTTGAGCCGCGCGGCGATCTTGGGGTCAAGGGACATGCCGTCATTCAACCAGCCGGAGCGGTCACTCCCCGAATCGGCTGACGGCCCAGCCGCTAGTCGAGTGCCTGCGACAACGTCTCATAGATCGGGAACAGCGGTGCGATGTTGGTCCGGCGCAGGCGTCGCATCACCTGTCCGTCCGTGGCCACCAGCGCCATGGTGCCGTCGCGGTCTCGCAAGGTGGCCAGCTGGCGCACCAGCACCCCCAGGCCCGTCGTGTCGATGAAGGTCACATTGCTCAAGTCGACGACCAGACGCGGTCCGTGGGTCGCGACCGCCTCGTCGAAGCATTTGCGGACCTTTGACACATTGTCCGCGTCCACCTCACCCGCGAGGCTCACAACCACGCGCTCGCCATGCCGGCGTCGCGTCATTTCCAGCACATCCACGCCCATGCTCCTCATGACTCCGCCATCAGCGGGCCCCCGCGTGAAAAGGTACACGGGGCCGCGACGAGTTACCGAGGGTTTTGTGAAGAACGCATTACGTGATGGCGCGAGTCGGAGTAGTTTCCTGTGCTACGCGCGGCAGGGAGGGACGATCGTGGTGGACGTCGCGGGTTCCGTCCTCGATCCCGACCTGGGAGATCACGTCTGTCTGCCGTTCCACGGGGATCGGGAGCGGATGGCGACGACCAGGGACTTCACGGTGAACGGGCTGCGTCGCCACACCAAAGTGGTGATCATCACCCACACCGACACACCGGAACGGACACGGGAGTGGCTGGCGCCGCTCGTACCGGGACTGGCGGCGGCGGAGGCGGCCGGTCAGGTCGAAATCAAAGCCTGCGAGCCCCAGGGGCTGCTGCATGAGCTGGTCGCGGCCGGCGAGCGGGCCCGCGAGCACGGGCATCACGGCGTCTACGCGCTGGTCGACGCCGCGTGGGGGGTGCACGACGCGGTGGGGCTGGAGGGGTTCGAGGCGGCGGCGAACGCGTTGTTCGGCGAGCGGTGGCTGGCGGCCGTGTGCCAGTACGATCGCGGGCTGTTCTCGGCAGAGGCCGCGAACCGGGCGGCGGCCATCCACCCGATCGCGCCCGGGCAGGCGCTGCTGCGGTTCGCCAACCTGTGCCCGCCGCCGGGGCTGCGGCTGTCGGGTGACGTCGACGTCACCAACAGGCAGGCGTTCGCCTCGGTGCTGGCGCAGTTGGAGGCGGTGGCGGCCGAGGTGGTCATCGACGCGACGGCGCTCGACTTCATCGACGCCGGGTCGGCCCAGTTGCTGGCGGTGACCGCGCTGGCCAGGACGGACCACCGCACGGTGGTGGTGTGCCGCGGCACGGTCGCGCGCGTGCTGCGGTTGATCAGGGCCGACGAGGTCGTCACCGTCCGCCGGGCCGGCGATGTATAGGCAGGTGCTCTGTACGGGATTCGCGCAAGGGCGGATCACGGCTCTGCGGAGGCTGGTCGCCGAGCACGCGGCCGAGGAGGGGCTGGCGGGCAAGCCGCTGGAGGACTTCGTGCTCGCGGTCAACGAGATCACCACGAACGCCGTGCTGCACGGCGGGGGCAGCGGGCTGCTGCGGCTGTGGCGGCACGACGACCGGCTGTGGTGCGAGGTGGCCGACAAGGGGCCCGGCCTGCCGCCGGGCTGGGTGGGCGCCTCGTGCACGCCGCCGGGGCACGAGTCGCGCGGGCGGGGGCTGTGGCTGACCCGCCTGCTCTGCGACGAGGTCACGCTCCTGTCCGGCCCTGGCGGCACCAGCGTACGATTCGCCGCCAGGGACGCCAGAGCCGGCCAGGAATGAGCCTACGAGTGCGCGGCCGACACCCAGGAGGCGTGCAGGTCGGCGTAGACGCCGGGCTCGGTCACCAGTTCGGCGTGCGACCCCCGTTGCACCAGCCGTCCCGTGTCGAAGACGAGCACCTCGTTCGCGTTCTCGGCCGTCGACAGCCGGTGCGCGATCGAGATGGCCGTCCGCCCGCGGGTGACGCCTTCCAGCGCCCGGGCCAGCCGTACCTCCGTCGCCGGGTCGACCGCCGAGGTGGCCTCGTCCAGCAGCAGCAGGTCGGGGTCGGCCAGGTAGGCGCGGGCGAGCGCGACGAGCTGGCGTTCGCCCGCAGAGAGCGACTCGCCGCGCTGGCCGACCGGGGTGTCGAGACCCGCGGGCAGGCCCTCCAGCCAGTCGGCCAGGCCGAGTTCGGTCATGGCCAGCAGGATCTCCTCGCGCGTGGCGGCGGGCCGGCCGTAGCGGATGTTCTGCTCCAGGGTGCCGTCGAACAGGAAGCCGTCCTGCGGCACCATCACGATGCGCTCGCGCAGTGAGGAGAAGCGCACGTCGCGCAGGTCGTGGCCGTCGACGGTGACGCGGCCCGAGACCGGGTCCATGAGCCGGGTGAGCAGTTTGGCGAACGTGGTCTTGCCGGAGCCGGTCTCGCCCACGATCGCGATGCGCGAGCGCGGCGGGATCGACAGCGTGACCTCGCGCAGCACGGGGACGCCGCCGGGGTAGTTGAAGTGCACGTCCTCGAAGGCGACGGAGATCGGGCCGCGCGGCAGTTCCACGCCGGACTCGCCGGGGTCGGCCACGTCCGGCGGCGTGTCGAGGACGCCGAGGATGCGCCGCCAGCCGGCGACCGCGTTCTGCGCCTCGTTCAGCACCTCGGTGGCCGTCTGCAGGGGCGAGACGAACAGCGTGACCAGGAACAGGAACGCCACCAGCCGCCCGGCCGTGATCTCGCCCGACAGCCCGAGCCGGACCCCGAGCAGGACGATCCCGGAGATGGCCACGGCGGCCACGATCTCGGTCAGCGGGAAGACGAACCCGACGATCGTCTGCGCCTTGGTCTGCGCGGCCCTGTTGGCGTCTACGGCCGTGTCGATGCGGTCGGCGGTGCGCCGCTCGGAGGCGTACGCCCTGATGACGGTGGCGCCGACGACGGACTCGCTGACGGCGGCGAGCATGTCGCCGGTCCGCTCGCGGACGGTGGTGTACGCGCGCGACAGCCAGCGCTGGAAGCGCGGCAGCGCGATCACCAGCGGGATGAAGCAGACCCAGACCAGCAGCGTGAGCTGCCAGGAGTAGACGAACATCAGCACGCTGGCCACCAGCACCTGGCCGAACGCCACGATGATCATCAGCCCGCCCCACTGCATGAACGTGCTGATCTGGTCGACGTCGTTGGTGACGCGCGAGACCAGGGCGCCGCGGCGCTCGGTGTTCTGGGTGAGCACGGACAGGTCGTGCACGTGACGGAAGCCGCGGACCCGCAGGGTGGCCAGTGAGGACTCGGTCGCCTTGTAGAGGCGAACGTTCATGACATATCCGGCGATGGCGGTCAGGATCACGGCGGCGGCGCACAGGGCGACGGCCCGCCAGATGTACGGCATGTCGGGGGCGCTGCCCTTGAGGCCGGTGTCGATGGTCTGCTGCACCGCGATCGGCACGATGATCTTGCCGACGGTGGCGATCACGGCCAGCGCCAGTGTCCCCGCCAGGCCCCTGCGGAACTCCGGCGTGAGCGAGAGCCCCTGACGGATGGTGGCCAGCGCGGATCGCTCGGCGTTGCCGCGGATCCCCTGCTCCACGCTCATGCGCTGACCTCTTCCTCGGTGATCGGTTCGATCTCGATGGCGGCCCGTTCGGCTTCCTCCCGCTCGTAGGCGGTCACCAGGTTCCGGTAGCCCTCGCAGCGCTCCAGCAGCTCCTCGTGGCCGCCCCGGTCCACGACCCGGCCCCGGTCCAGGTAGACGATCTCGTCGGCCAGCGCGATCGTGGCCATCCGGTAGGCGACGACCACGACGCTGGACGCCGCGTCGCGCAGGCCGTACAGGATCTTGGCCTCGACCTGCGGGTCGACGCTGGAGGTCGCGTCGTCGAGGATGAGCAGGCGCGGGCGGCGGACGATCGCGCGGGCCAGCGCGAGCCGCTGGCGCTGGCCGCCGGACAGTGACGTGCCGCGCTCGCCGACGCGCGTGTCGAGGCCCGAGCCGAGCCTGCCGACGAACGCGTCGGCCTGGGCCACGCGCAGCGCCGCCCACACCTCCTCGTCGTCGACGTCCAGGCCGAGCGCGATGTTGCCGCGCACGGTGTCGTCGAACAGGAACGTCTGCTGCGGCACCAGCGCGACCGACCCGGCCAGCGCGCCGTAGGCGAGCCGCCGCACGTCGACGCCGTCGAGCAGCACCTGTCCCGAAGCCGGGTCGACCAGCCGTACGAGCAGCTGGACCAGCGTCGACTTGCCGGACCCGGTCGGTCCCACCAGCGCGACGGTACGGCCGGCGGGCACGCCGAAGGTGACGTCGTGGAGCACCGCGTCCGTGCCATAGGCGTAGGAGACGCCCGACACCTCCAGCTCGGCGGGCCGGGCCTCACTCAGCTCGGCCTCGCCGTACTCCATCGACCCCTCGGCGTCCAGTACGGCCTGCACCCGCTCCCAGCCGACGACGCTGCGCGGCAGCTCGGCCAGCACCCAGCCGAGCGCCCGGATGGGGAAGGACAGCAGGGTGAACAGGTAGGCAACCTGCACCAGCTCACCCGAGTCGATCGACCCAGTGGACAGCCGGAGCGCGCCGACGCCGAGCACCGCGAGCACGCCGAGCGTGGGCAGCGCCTCCAGCATGGGGTCGAACAGCCCGCGTACCCGGCCGACCGCGATGTTGGCGTCCCGCAGCTCGTGCGCGCGCCGCCGGAAGCGCTCGGTCTCCGTCGCCTCCCTGCCGAGGGTCTTGACGACGAGCGCGCCGTCGAAGCTCTCGTGGGCGATCTCGCTGACCTCCGCGCGCAGTTGCTGGGCGCGGGTGGCCAGCGGGCTCAGCCGGCGCTGGTAGACCAGGTTCAGCACGGCGATCGCCGGGAAGATGAGGAAGCCCACCAGGGCGAGCATGGGATCGGTGAGCAGCATCCCGATCGCCGCGGTGAACAGCATGACGATCACGCCCACGGCCATGGGCAGCGGCGCCAGCGGCGCCCAGGCCGCCTCGGCGTCGGCGCTGGCGTTGGACAGCAGCTGCCCGGTCGGGTGCCGGTGGTGCCACGACAGCGGCAACTGCAGATACTGCCGGGTGACCCCGCGCCGCGACCGGGCCTGCATGCGGTACTGCATGACCCCGGCCAGGATGCGGCGGCCCGCCACGCCGATCGACTTGAGCAGCGCCGCGCCCATGATCAGCAGCGTCCCGGTCCACAGCGCGCCCGCGGTGGTGTCGCCCTTGTCGAAGGCGGGAAGCACGACGTTCTGCGTGGCCCAGCCGAGCGCCCAGGCGGAGGCCACGGTCATGCCTCCATACAGCGCGCTGGCCAGTACGGCCCCGGCGAACACCGTCTTCTCCGTGCGGACGGCCACCCCAAGGACGCGCAACCCTTGACGCATGACAGCCGAGGTGACCTTGCTCGCCACTCGTAAAGTTTCCTTTCCCCGTCTATTTCTACATATGTGACTATCACGGCTGATCATCACGTTATTCCCGCGGGTAGGGTTGGCGAGGTGACTCACGCTCGCAGCGAACGCGCCGCGCTATGCGACCTGCTCGACCAGCTCGGCCCAGACGCCCCGACGCTCTGCGAGGGCTGGAAGACCGCCGATCTGGCCGCCCACCTGGTCCTGCGCGAGCGCAGGCCCGACGCGGCGGGCGGCATCGCCCTCAAGCCACTGGCCGGCTACACGGCCTCGGTGCAGGAGGGGCTGAAGGCCAAGCACCCCTACCCCGAGCTGGTCGACCTGGTCCGCACACCGGGCGGCGTGTACGGCCTGCTCCCCTTCCTCGACGACGCCGTCAACACCCTGGAGTACTTCGTCCACCACGAGGACGTGCGCCGCGCGCAGCCGGAGTGGGAGCCACGCGAGCTGCCGGCCGACCTGGAGCAGATCATGTGGAAGCGGGTCGCCAGCGGCAGCCGGCTGATGCTGCGCCGATCACCCGTGGGCGTGGTGCTGCACCGCCTGGGCGGCGGCGTCACGCTGGGCGGAGCGCGCCAGGGCCCGAAGGTGGAGGTGACGGGCCGGGCGGGCGAGCTGGTGCTGTTCTGCTTCGGGCGCCAGGAGCACGCGAGGGTCGAGCTGACCGGCGATGCCGACGCCGTCGCCCGGCTCAAGGACGCCCGACTGGGTATGTGATCGGTACCCCAAGTTTCAGGGTTCGGTTAGGGGACCGGCCGGCACCTCTTCCTTTACCATGGCGTGAGAAACGAGCCCCCCGGTTAGGATCAAGGAACGTCTTCATAGAAGATGCCAAGGATCGCCCAGATCCGGGTATATACGGCTGGGAATGGACTGCAGGAGGCCCCCATGCAGGTCAAGAAGGTGATCACGTACGTTGCAGTGGCGTTCGTGATCTTCTACCTTTTCACCAAGCCGACCCAGGCCGCAGCCGCGGTCAACGGCGTGTTCGACGGGATCGTCCATGGCGCCAACCAGTTGGCCGTCTTCTTTACCAATGTGTTGACCTGACGTGTGGTTCTGTCTGCGTTAGACGCTTCCCCACGATGCCAGATCGTGTTACGCAGGCAGAATGAGAGATCGCCCGAGCGTCACCAAGATCAATCCGCCTGATCCCCACGTCCGGCGCATCCTCGAACGCGCCGAGATCGAGGGGATCGAGCTGATCCGCTTCCTGTACGCCGACCACGGAGGCGTCATCCGTGGCAAGGCGGCATCCCGGTCGCGACTCGCTGAGCGGCTCAACACCGGGATCGGGCACACGGTGGCCATGATGGCGATGAACATGCTCGACCAGTTGCAGGAAGTCGAGCACCTCGGTCCGGTGGGCGAGGTGCGCATCGTCCCCGACCCCTCCACCTTCGTTCCCCTCCCCCACGCTCCCGGCGCCGCGGCGATGCTGTCCGACCTACGCAACGCCGACGGCTCCCCCTGGGACGCCTGCGCCCGCACCTTCCTCAAGGACGCCATCGCGACGCTGGCGGACGAGGGCTACACGCTGCTGGCCGCCTTCGAGCCGGAGTTCACGCTTGGGCGCCGGCTGCCCGACCCGGCGGGCGGCTTCGACCGGCTGGTGCCTCTCGACGACGCTCTCTGCTACGCCGGCACCGGCTTCGACACCGCCCACGACTACACGATCAAGCTGATCCGCGCCCTGGAGACGCAGGGCCTGCGGGTCGAGCACTATCACCCCGAGCTGGGCCCGGGCCAGCAGGAGCTGTCCGTACGGCACGCGCCCGCGCTGCGCGCCGCCGACAACCACGTCCTCTACCGCGAGACCGTGCGCGGGGTGGCGATGCGCATGTCGATGTGGGCCTCGCTGGCCCCCAAACCGCTGGCCGACCAGGCGGGCAACGGCGCCCACCTGCACCTGTCGCTCTGGAACGACACCCAGAACGTGTTCGCCGAAGACGGCGAGCTGCTGGAGTGCTTCATCGGCGGGCTGATCGCGCACCTGCCCGCCCTGACCGCGCTGACCTGCGGCAGCGTCAACAGCTTCCGGCGGCTGGCCCCGCGCACCTGGGCCAGCGCGTACGCCGTCCACGGCCCCGACAACCGGGAGGCCGCGATCCGGATCTGCTCACCACTCGGCGAGAGCGGCGAGCCGAACCTGGAGCTGAAGCCCTCCGACTCCTCGGCCAACCCCTACCTGTCGCTCGGCGCGGTCATCCACGCCGGGCTCGACGGGATCCGCCGCAAGCTGGACCCGGGCGAGGCCGTCGACGTCGACCCCGACACGCGGCCCGGCCGCTACCGGCGCCTGCCCGCCTCACTGGACGAGGCCCTGGACGCCCTGGAGGCCGACGAACTGCTCATGGAGGCGCTCGGCCCGCTACGGCGCAGCGCCTACCTGGCCGTCAAGCGGTCCGAGGCCGCCGCGTTCGCGGCCCAGGACGCCTCCTATGAGCTGTTCCACCACATGCGGGTGTTCTAGCGGACCGGATACCCGGCCATCCGCAGCGTGTCCTTGACCTCGGAGATCTTCAGCGTCCCGAAGTGGAACACGCTCGCCGCCAGCACCGCGTCGGCGCCGGCCGCGACCGCCGGAGGGAAGTCCTCCAGCCGCCCGGCGCCGCCGCTGGCGATCACCGGCACCCGGACCGCGGCCCTGACCGCGTGCAGCATCTCGAGGTCGTAGCCGTCGAGCGTGCCGTCGCCGTCCATCGAGTTGAGCAGGATCTCACCGACGCCGAGCTCCTCACCGCGCGCGGCCCACTCGACCGCGTCGATGCCGGTGCCGCGCCGGCCGCCGTGCGTGGTCACCTCGAAGCCGCTCGCGGTGCCCGGCGCCCGGCGGGCGTCGACCG
>NZ_JAHKRM010000019.1 GCF_019396345.1 Nonomuraea guangzhouensis
GATCGCCCGCGGCGGGCAGGCCGAGGCGCAGGCGGCCGTCGCCGCGGCCGCGGCCGCCTTCCCCGTCTGGGCCGCCACGCCGCGCGCCGAACGCGCCCGGCTCCTGCGCGCGGTCGCCGACGGCGTCGAGAAGCGGCTGGACGACCTGGCCATCGTCGAGACCAGCGACAACGGCGCGCTGCTGCGCTCGCACCGGCGAGGCGTCATGCCGCGCGTGGCGCACAACTTCCGGTTTTTCGCCGACTGGCTGCTGGAACTGGCGCACGAGGACTTCGACACGCGCGGCCACACCAATCGCGTCTCGTGGAATCCGGCCGGGCCGTGCGTGCTCATCACGCCGTGGAACGCGCCGCTGATGCTGGCCACCTGGAAGATCGCCCCGGCGCTGGCGGCCGGCAACACGGTGGTGCTCAAGCCCGCCGAGTGGTCCCCGCTCACCGCCTCGCTGCTCGCCGACATCACCGCCGAGGCCGGGGTGCCCGCGGGCGTGTTCAACGTCGTGCAGGGGTACGGGGCCGAGGCCGGCTCCGCCCTGGTCTCCCACCCGGGCGTGCGCCGGATCAGTTTCACCGGCTCCGTGCCGACCGCGAAGCACATCGCCGGGGCCGCCGCCGCCAACCTCGTCCCGGCCAGCTTCGAACTGGGCGGCAAGTCGCCCCTGCTGGTCTTCGCGGACGCCGACCTCGACCTGGCCGTGGACCTGGCGGTCGAGCAGTACGACAACGCCGGCCAGGTGTGCCTGGCCGCGACCCGGCTACTCGTCGAGTCCTCCATCTCGGAGGAGTTCGTCCGCCGCTTCACCGCCAAGGCCGCGACGCTGCGGCAGGGCGACCCGCGCGATGAGGCCACCGACATCGGCCCCAACATCCACGCCCGGCAGGTCGACAAGATCGACGGTTTCGTCCGGCGGGCGCTCGCCACCGGGGCGCGCGCCGTCATCGGCGGCGGGCCCAACACCGATCTCGGCGGCCTGTACTACCGGCCGACGCTGCTCAGCGGCGTCGCCCAGGACAGCGAGATCGTCCAAGAGGAGGTCTTCGGGCCGGTGCTGACCCTGCAGACCTTCGACACCGAGGAGGAGGCGGTCCGGCTGGCCAACGACACCCCGTTCGGGCTGGCCGCCACCCTCGCCACCGGCGACCGCGCCCGCGCCGAGCGCGTCACGTCCCGCCTCGTCGCGGGCACGGTCTGGGTCAACTGCTTCTTCGTCCGGGACCTGCGCGCCCCCTTCGGCGGCTCCCGCCAGTCCGGCGTCGGCCGGGAGGGCGGCACGTGGAGCTTCGACTTCTACTGCGACCTGAAGAACACCGTCACCGCACCGAAGGGATGGCAGGACCATGGGTGAGATCGTCGGGGCCGGCCTGCTGGCGCACGTCCCCACCATCGTGCTGCCCGAGCAGGAGCGCCTGGAGCTGAACGAGGGCAAGGAGATCACCCTCGTCACCGGCCTGCGCGAGCTGCGCCGCGAGGTCTTCGAGACCCTCGACTACGACACCGTCGTGGTGCTGGACTCGCACTGGGCCACCACGGTGGAGTTCGTGGTCACCGCGCACGACCGCCGGGCGGGGCTGTTCACCTCCGAGGAGCTGCCGCGCGGCATGTGCCGCATGCCGTACGACTTCCCCGGCGACCCCGAACTGGCCCGCAACGTCGCCGCGTTCGCCGACAAGCACGGCACCTGGATCACCCCGATCGACGACGCGTACCTGCCGATCTACTACGCCACGACCAACCTGTGGAAGTACCTCGGCGAGGGCCTGCCGGACAAGCGGTGGGTGACGATCGGGGTGTGCCAGACCGGTGACATGGAGGACCACCTGCGCCTGGGCCGCGCCCTGGCCGACGGCATCGCCGCCACCCCCGGCCGCAGGGTGCTGATCATCGCCTCGGGCGCGCTGTCGCACACCTTCTGGCCGCTGCGCGAGCTGCGCGACCACGAGGCCGGCGACACCCGGCACATCTTCACCCCGGAGGCGCGGGCGGCCGACCTGGAGCGCATCGCCTGGTTCAAGCAGGGCCGCCACGACCGGGTGCTGCGGACGATGCCGGAGTTCTGGAGGTTCAAGCCCGAGGCCCGCTTCTACCACTACCTGATGATGGCCGGCGCTCTGGGCGAGGCGGCCTGCACCGCGCCCGCCCGCCAGTACGGCGAGTACGAGAACTCCATCGGCACCGGCCAGGTCCACCTCTGGTTCGACCGCCCATCCGGCGGCTGGACCCCCCTCCGCGCAGAGCAGGAGCACGCCCATGCCTGAGTATCGCCGCGTCCTCCTCGACGGAGCCGTCGTCGAGACCGTACGAGACGGCGACGAACTGGTCGCCGGCGACGGCCGCCGGGTCAAGACCGCCGAGGCGGCCCACCTGCCGCCGGTCGTCCCCTCGAAGATCATCGCTGTGCACCTCAACCACCGCAGCCGGGTCGAGGAGTTCCAGATCCGGCTGCCCGCCACGCCGACGTACTTCCACAAACCGACCTCCTCCCTCAACTCCCACCGCGGTGACGTCGTCCGGCCCGAGGGCTGCAAGTGGCTCAACTACGAGGGCGAGATCGCCATCGTCATCGGCCGGACCTGCCGCAACGTCTCCCAGGAGGAGGCGGGGGCGTACATCGCGGGCTACACCGTCGCCAACGACTTCGGCCTGCACGACTTCCGCGACACCGACGCCGGCTCCATGCTGCGCGTCAAGGGATCCGACACGCTCTGCCCGCTCGGCCCCGGGCTGGTCACCGGCTGGGACTTCCACGGCAAGTACCTGCGTACCTATGTCAACGGAGAGCTCGTCCAGGACGGCTCCACCGACGAGATGACCTGGGACATGCACTATCTCGTCGCCGACATCGCCCGCACCATCACCCTGTTCCCCGGCGATGTCCTGCTCTCCGGCACCCCCGCCAACTCCCGGCCCGTCCAGCCGGGTGACCTGGTCGAGGTCGAGGCCGAGGGCCTGGGACGGCTCGCCAACCGCGTCGTCACCGGCCCCACCATGATCCGCCCCGATATCGGGGCACAACCCACCGAGTCGGAAGAGGTCCTCTCCACGGCCCTCGGCGGCGAGTGGGAGTTCCGCGGCATCCGGGCGCCTCAGCGCGGCTGAGACGGCTTCACCATCCCCTAACCCAACGATCCGCTCCACCTCAGACCGGCAGGTGAACCACCAGTGGACATTCCAGCGACCACCGCAGCGGCGACCGTCGAGCCTCCAGCCGCCAGGAGGCTCAAGCCGAACGCGCTCGGCGTGCTCGGCATCCTGTTCTTCGTCCTCTCCGCGCAGGCGCCGCTGACCGGCATCGCCGGCGCCGTCCCCATCGCCGTGGCCCTCGGCAACGGCCCCGGCGTCCCCGCCTCCTACCTCGCCTCCGGGCTGCTCATCCTGCTCTTCTCGGTCGGCTTCGTGGCCATGGGCAGGCACGTCGTCGACGCCGGAGCCTTCTACGTCTACATCGGCAAGGGCCTCGGCAGGACCGCCGGGACGGGCAGCGCCGCCGTCGCGCTGTTCGCCTACTGCGCCATCCAGGCCGCCATGTACGGCCTGTACGGCGCCATCGTCTCCGGCCTCGTCGACCAGTACACCGGTCTGGCCGCGCCCTGGTGGGTCTGGTCCCTGGTGACCATCGCCATCGTGCAGGGGCTCGGGCAGGCCGGCATCGAGCTCGGCGCGAAGGTGCTGGCGATCTTCGTGCTCGCCGAGTTCAGCATCCTGTTCGTCTTCGGCTTGATCACCCTGGTCAAGGGCGGCGGTCCCGAGGGCCTCGGCCTCGCCGAGAGCTTCTCGCCGAGCGCCGCTCTGTCGGGTGCCCCCGGGGTGGCGCTGATGTTCGCCGTGGCGTCGATGTTCGGCTTCGAGGCCACCGCCATCTACGGCGAGGAGGCGCGCGACCCGCGGCGTACCGTCCCCCGCGCCACCTACCTGTCCGTGCTCGTAGTGAGCGCCTTCTTCGTCTTCACGTCGTGGATGCTCGTCTCCGCTCACGGCTCCTCCAAGGCGGTCGCCGCCGCCGGCCAGGCGCTGGAGAGCGGCGACTCCGCGGCGTTCGTCTTCGCTCCGGTGGCGGCCCAGCTCGGCGCCTGGGCCAACGAGGTGCTGCCGATCCTGCTGGCCACCTCGCTGTTCGCCGGCGTGCTCGCCTTCCACAACTCCGCCAGCCGCTACCTGTTCTCGCTCGGCCGCGATGGGGTGCTGCCCCGGCGGCTGGCCTCGCTCAACCGCCGCCACGCGCCGTGGCTGGCCGGCTTGACGCAGACCATCATCGCCGTGCTGCTCATCCTGCCGTTCGCGGTGACCGGCGGGGACCCGGTGCTCACCCTGTTCTCCTGGTTCAGCGGCGTGGCGGTGCTGGCCATGATGCTCATGTACCTGCTCACCTCGGTCTCGGTGATCGCGTTCTTCCGCAGGGAACGCGTCGACACACGGCCCTGGCACACGCTCATCGCACCGGCGCTCGGCGCGGTCGGCATGGGTGGCGCGCTCTGGCTGATCCTGGCCAACTTCCCCACGCTCATCGGCGGCTCCACCACCACCGCGATCTGGCTCGCGTGCGGCGTACCGGTCGTGATGCTCCTCGGCGTGCTCGCCGCCCTGCGGACGCGGGGCCGGGCTGCGTGATGATCGGACACCAGGAGTGGGCCGGCCGCGCCATGCGGCCGGTCTTCGCCACCCAGCACCACATCGACGGCGCCGACGAGCCCGGCGGCGGCGCCGTCTTCACGGTCGTGTCCCCGCGCGACGGCCGCGTCCTGGCCGAGGTCGCGGACGCGGGAGCCGCCGAGGTCGATCTCGCCGTGGCCGCCGCGCGCCGCGCCTTCGTCCGCGGTCCCTGGCCGCGCCTGGCACCCGCCGAACGCGGCCGCGCCCTGCTGCGGCTCGCCGATCTGATGGAAGAACACCGCGAGAGCCTCGCGCTGACCATCAGCCTGGAGATGGGCAAACCGATCAAGGACGCCTACGAGATCGAGCTGCGTGCCGCCATCTCCACCTTCCGCTGGTACGGCCAGCTCGCCGACAAACTCACCGACGAATCGCCGCACACAGCCCTCGACGCCCTGGCGCTCGTCACTCGCGAGCCCGCCGGCGTGGTCGGCGCGGTCGTGCCATGGAACTTCCCGCTCACCATCGCCGCCTGGAAGGTCGCCCCCGCCCTGGCGGCGGGCTGCACGGTCGTGCTCAAGCCCTCCGAACGCTCGCCGCTGTCGGCGCTCGCACTGGCGCGGCTGGCGACCGAGGCGGGACTCCCGCCCGGCGCGTTCAACGTGGTCGCGGGAGACGGCCCCGCCGCCGGACGGGCACTCGGCCTGCACCCGGACGTGGACGTGCTGGCCTTCACCGGATCCACGGCCGTCGGCCGCCACTTCCTGCGGTATTCCGCCGACTCCAACCTCAAGCGGGTCTGGCTGGAGCTCGGCGGCAAGTCGCCCAACATCATCCTGCCCGACGCCCCCGACCTGGACCGCGCGGCGGCCACGGCCGCCTGGGGCATCTTCTTCAACCAGGGCGAGATGTGCACCGCGCCCTCTCGCCTGCTCGTCCATTCCTCCATCGCCGAGCGCGTGACCGAGGCCGTCGTCGCCCGCGCCCGCGAGTTGCGGGTCGGCGACCCGCTCGACCCCGCCACCGAGATGGGCGCCCTGGTCGGCGAGGCCCATCTCGAAGGGGTGCTCGGCCATGTGGAGACCGGTGTCGGACAGGGTGCCCGGCTGCGTACCGGCGGATCGCGCACCCTGGCCGACACCGGCGGCAGCTACCTGGAGCCCACCGTGTTCGACCGGGTGGCCCCGGGGATGCGGCTGGCCCGCGAGGAGATCTTCGGGCCGGTGCTGTCCGTGCTCGCCTTCGACGATCTGGATGAAGCGGTCGCGCTCGCCAACGCCACCGAGTACGGCCTGGCCGCCGGGCTGTGGACCGCCGACCTGTCCACCGCGCACCAGGTGTCCCGCGCCCTGCGCGCCGGAACGGTCTGGGTGAACTGCTACGAGGAGGGCGACCTGACCGTGCCGTTCGGCGGCATGAAGCAGTCCGGCAACGGCCGGGACAAGTCCGCCCATGCCCTGGAGAAGTACACCGAGCTCAAGACCACCTGGATCCAGCTTTGACCCGTCCCCTGATCGCCATCCCCGCCCGGTTCTCCGCCTCGGCCTCCGCCCTCCGCCACGCCGCGGAGGTGAACGCCCGCGCGCTGGTCGAGGCCGTCTGGCGCGCGGGCGGCGAACCCGTCTCGCTGCACCCGCACGCTCCGGGCGGCACCGCCGACCCGGCGGAGGTGGCCGCCCGCCTGACCCGCTTCGACGCCGTCCTGCTGCCCGGCGGCGGCGACATCGCACCGCACCGGTACGGCGCGGCGATCGCGCACGAGAGCGTCTACGACGTGGACGACGAGCAGGACGGCTTCGACCTGGAGGCCGCCCGTCAGGCGGTGGCCGCCGGCCTGCCGTTGCTGGCCGTCTGCCGCGGTCTCCAGGTCGTCAACACCGCGCTCGGCGGCACCCTGGAGCAGGACGCCGGCGACGGGGAACACCGCCACGTCGTGCATCCGGTCGCGCTGCTGCCCGGGTCACTCCTGGAAGGCATCACCGGAGCGCAGAAGGTGACGGCGTCCTGCTACCACCACCAACGCGTGACCCTGGTCGGCGCCGGGCTGGTCGTCACGGCCGAGGCCGCCGACGGGACCGTCGAGGCGCTCGAAGCGCCCGCCCTGGCCTCCTGGTTCGTCGCCGTGCAGTGGCACCCCGAGGACGGCGCCCATCAGGACCCCGTCCAGCAGGCCCTCTTCGATGCCTTCGTCGCGGCGGCCCTACCGCGTGCCTGATCCAGCAGACCGGTGAGCGCCGGGTGGGTCAGCCTGCTTCGGGCGCGGCCTGACGGCGGCGACCGCTGCGACGGGGGGTCGGCTCGGCACCGTCGAGCAGCGCGATCCTGCGCGCCTCACCCTGCTCCTCCACCTGCAGCACGACCTTGCGCAACCCATCGGCCAGAGCCCGGCATTCGTCATCGTCGAGCCGGCCGGTGACGAAGGTCTCCTCGTCGTTGAAGTCGGGGAAGAGCCGCCGCATGAGCGCCTCGCCCTCCTCGGTGAGGCTGAGCAGCAACAGCCTGCCATCGGAGGCGTGCTCCGCGCGCTTGACCAGGCCGCGCGACTCCAGTGTGCGAACGACGCCGGTCAGCGTGCCTTTGGAGATACCGGCTTCCTCCGCCACGTGGCGGCTCTCCGACTCCCCCCAGATCCACATCACCCAGAGCACGACGAACGCGGTCCAGCTGAGATCGCTGCTCCTCAGCACCGCGTTCTCCAGATGCTGACGGACCGCCGCCGCGGCGCGGTAGATGTTGGCCACCAGCGCCATGCGCTCGTGGCGCACCGGTGTGCCCCCGAGCTTCGCCTCGGCCAGCTTCTCCGCCTCGGTAATGGATCGCTGCCCGGGCACGCGGCCACTCCTTCGCCTATGAGCCGAAATTCGTTCGGACCCAAATTATACCGGCCGGCCTTGCTATCCGTGGCGGACGATCTCACCAGGTGACGCGGTCGCCTCGCGCCGGAACTCGCGGGGTGAGATCCCGTACTCCGCCCGGAACAGCTTGCTGAAGTGGCTGGGGTCCTTGATCCCCCAGCGTCCGGCGACGGCCTGGGCGGGCAGGCCGGCGAGTGCCGGGTCGGCGAGGTCCTGGCGGATGCGGTCCAGCCGCCGGCTGCGCACGTGGTCGCTGACGGGCCGGCCATGCTGCTCGAACAGTTTGTGCAGGTAGCGCACCGAAACGTGGTGGGCGGCGGCGATCGCGC
Source organism: Nonomuraea guangzhouensis (assembly GCF_019396345.1). Classification (GTDB taxonomy): domain Bacteria; phylum Actinomycetota; class Actinomycetes; order Streptosporangiales; family Streptosporangiaceae; genus Nonomuraea; species Nonomuraea guangzhouensis. The sequence goes on from NZ_JAHKRM010000019.1 coordinate 7,772, forward strand.
CGGGGACCAGGTCGTCACCGAGGTGGCGGTCGATGTGGTCGAGTATCCGCTCCAGCAGGGAAACGCCCTCAACGGGCGGGCCGGGCCGGGACGACTCGCACAGCACTGTCTTGAGCATGGCGGTGACGTGGTGGCCCAGCTCGCGCCCGGCCAGCGGACCCAGCTCCGGCGCCTGGTCGGCCAGCTCCATCAGCATGGCCGCCAGGATCCGGGCGCTGGGCAGCCGGAGGATCTCAGGGTTCGCGGTGACGCCGCGGGCCGTGCCGAAGAGAGGATCCGCCGGGATCGCCGCGATCCTGATCAGGAAGTAGCGGTAGGGGCCGTCGAACTCCAGCCGGAACGGCCGCGAGCCGCAATAGAGCGTGAACTCGCCAGGGGACAGCGAGGCGAGGCGACCGTCCTGTTCCAGCCAGGCGTGTCCGTACCGGACCAGGCCGAGGAGATGCTCACCCTCCGGCACGATCGTCGACCGGAGGGAGTTCACCCGTACCCGTTGCTCGCCGGCGATCTCGCACGCGCCCAGCAGGCCGAAGCGGTACGGCCGCATCTCCGCCTGATAAACCTGACCCTCATCCCGCACGAGAACCGCGTCGGACGCGTGCGTACCCGGGCGTGCGGCGGGGTCGAGATAGCCGTAGACGAGGGTCCCGTCCGCTCTCTGCTCGTAGGGCATGGCTACTCCTCCACCAGCCGTTGCGCGTCACTCAGTGTCGTCCCAAGCGCTGGAAGACCACAAGTGTGCGCTGTCGCACCAGTTCGTCCGTCACCTCGCGGCCATCATCTGAGCATTCCTTCTGGTCAACAGGTGAAAGGCGGACCAGCGTGGACGTTCTGCTCGCCATCTTGAGCCAGTTCGGGCTGTACGGTCTGCTCACCCTCGGCGTCGCGATCGTCTTCGCCGCGCTGCGGGTGGTCAACCTCGCCCAAGGCGACCTGGCCATGACCGGCGCGTACGTGGCCGCCACCGCCACCACCGTCGCGTTCGGGTGGCGGGTGCTGCTGGCCCTCGTGCTGTCCGTCCCGCTGCTGATCGTGATCGAGCGGGCTCTGCTGCGGCGGCCGCTGGCGGACGGCCTGGCCACGATGCTGGTCACCTGGGGTGTGGGCATGGCGCTGCGGCAGGGCGCCGAGTTGCTGTTCACCTCGACGTCGCGGACTGTCGCGGCTCCCGTGGGGAGCACGGTCGAGGTGCTGGGCACTCCCTATCCGGCGTACCGGCTGATCTCCGCCCTGGTGGCCGCGGCCGTCATCGGCGGCGTCCTGCTGGTGGCCTACCGGACGAGCTGGGGGCTCACGCTGCGCGCGGTCGCGGACAACGCCACGATGGCGGCGCTGCTCGGCACCGATCCGCGCCGGATACGGACCGCGGCCTTCGTCGCCGGAGGGATGCTGGCCGTGCTGGCGGGGGTCCTGTACAGCCCACTCCTTGCGGTGAATCCGACCATGGGCTTCGGCCTGCTCGTGCCCGTGTTCTTCGCGCTGCTGTTCAGCCGCCCGGGCGCCCTGGGGACGGCGGTCATCGCGGCGCTCCTGGTGGCGGCCCTGGCGGTGCTGCTGCGCACCTGGCTCACCGACACCCTCGCCGACGCGCTCTTCTACATCGTCGTCATCGGGGCCGCGGCGCTCCGGTCGCGTTCCCACATACGGAGGTTGCTCTCATGGTCCCGTCGCATCCTTACTCCCGCACGGCCGTCCTGACGACCACCATGGCCGTCCTGCTGGCCCTCACGGCGTGCAGCGGCTCGGCCGTCTCCGACTCCGCGGGCGACACCGAGGCGCCGTTGAAGATCGGCGTGGTCCTCCCGCTCACCGGCCCGGTGAGCGATACGGGCAAGGCGCTCCAGCGCGGCTTCGAGCTGGGCGTGCGGAAGGTCAACGACAGCGGAGGGGTCAACGGCAAGAAGGTCGAGTACGTCGTCGTCGACGACGCCGGCGACCCGGCCACCTCCACCCAGCTCGCCCGCAGGCTCATCCAGCAGGATCACGCGTCGATGCTGTTCGGCACCATCACCGGCGACACCGCGGAAGCGGTGAGCAAGGTCGCCGACGACGCCAAGGTCCCGTTCGGCACGGCCATCCTGGGCGACACCGAGCGCTGCTTCCCCTACTCGTGGGGCTTCGGTGAGTCCACCCGCCAGATACTCCTGCCCAGCGTCCCGGAGATGATCCGCACGTACGGCAAGCGGGTGGCCATCACCGGATCGGACTACAACTACCCGCACTTCTACGCCGGCATCGTCAAGGAACTCACCAGGTCGGCCGGCGGCACGATCGTCGCGGAGGAGTACAGCCCGCTCGGCCAGACCGACTGGCAGGCGGTCATCACCCGGCTGAAGGACACCAAACCCGACGTGCTGTTGTCCATGGTGGTCGGCGCGGACGCGGTGGCCTTCAGCCAGCAGGCCAAGCAGTTCGGGCTGTTCACCACCAAGCTGGGGTACGACGGCGCGCCGTTGGACGCCGACTACTACCCGGCGCTCGGCGACCTGGTGAACGGGCGCACCCACGTCGTGCGCTGGACCGACCAGCTCGACAACGCCGAGAGCAAGAAGTTCGTCGCCGACTACCGGGCGAAGAACAAGTGGACGCCGCCCGTTCCGGAGGTCGCGGGGAACGCCTACTTCGGCATCCAGTTCTTCCTGGCCGCCGCGGGCAAGGCCGGCGGCAACGACCCGCAGGCGATCAACACCCAGATCGGGCAGCTGCGGTTCGACTCCCCGCTGGGGAAGGGCACGCGCTTCGAGCCGGCCAACCACCTGCTGCGGGCGAACATGCTGGAGACCACCATCGAGCCGGGCGGCGCCTACAAGGTGACGCGCGACCTCGGCCCGATCGCCGACACCGTGGCCAAGCAGGGATGCTCGTGAGCGCCGCCGGGCACAGGGGCAGATTCGCCGTGGCCGCCACCGTGCTGATCCTGCTCGCCCTGGCGGCGGTGCCTTTCGGACTCAGCGCCTTCGCCGTCGCCACCTTGACCCTCGGTCTGTGCTACGGGCTGTTCACCTACGGCCTGGACCTGGCATGGGGGCGAGCCGGACTGCTCAGTGTCGGCCACGCGGCCTTCTTCGGCTGTGGCGCCTACGCGGTGGCGCTGAGCGAGGAACACGGTGTTCCCTTGGCGCTCGCGCTGGTCGTGGCCCTGGCCGCGACGACCGTGCTCGGGCTGATCGTGGTCAGGATCGGCCTGGCGTCCGGCATACCGGACGCGCCGCTGATCCTGCTGACGCTGGGGGTCAGCCTGCTCCTGCAGAAGGCGGCGACCACGCTCACGTCGGTCACGGGCGGGACCAACGGCCTGGCGGTGTCCACCTCGGACGTGGTCACCACCTACTACCGCACCCTGGTCACGGTCGCCGTGGTGGTGGGGCTGTGCACCTGGCTGATCGTCCGCAGCCGCTTCGGCGCCCGGTTGACGGCCGCCGCCCGCAACCCAGAGCGCGCCGCGCAGTCGGGGGTCGACACCGTCCGCGTCCGGTCGGCCGCCTTCGCCGCGAGCGCGGCCGTCTCGACGGTCGCCGGAGCCCTGTACGCCCCCGTCGCCGGGCTGGTCTCCCCGCCGGTGTTCGGCCTTGGCCTGTCGACAGGCGTCCTGGTCTGGCTCGCTCTGGGCGGCCGGGAATCCACGTTGGGCGCCCTGCTCGGCGCGGGCGCGCTCACCACCGGCCAGCAGATCCTGGGCACCACCTGGCAGGGCTGGTACATCCTGGCACTCGCCGCCCTGTTCGTCCTGGTCGTCCAGGTGGCGCCGGGCGGCCTGGCCGGACTCGTCCGCGCCCGGCTCGCCCGTGGCGCCCCCACCCTGACCCTGCCCCCGGCCGCCGCACGGCCCGGACGGCCTGGGCCGGCGCCCGCGCCAGGTGCGGAAGCCGCCCTGTCGCTGCGGGGGATCGCCAAGTCCTTCGGCCCTGTCCGGGTTCTCGACGGCGTGGACCTCACTGTGCAGCCGGGCCGATGCGTCTGCCTGATCGGGCCCAACGGCGCGGGCAAGAGCACCCTGCTGGCCATCGTCGCCGGTCAGCTCACCGCCGACGCCGGAACACTCGACATCTTCGGCCGGGACGCCTCCGCCGTACCGGTGCACCGCCGGGTCGCCATGGGGCTGGGCCGCATGTTCCAGATCCCCAGCGTCATCACGGAACTGTCCCCCGCCGACAACATCCGGCTGGCGCGCATGGAGGCACCGGCCCGGGCCGACCTGCCGGAGGAGTACAGGGACCTGGAGACCGACGACGCGATCGAGGCGGGCACCCTCCCGCTGGCCGACCGGCGGCGCCTGGAACTGGCCGTGGTGCTCGCCGGAGCCCCGCGACTGGTCCTGCTGGACGAGCCGGCGGCGGGCATGGGACGGCAGGACGCCTGGCGGCTCACCCGGGAGCTGAAGCAGGTCGCCGTACGGACCGGCTGCGCCATGCTCGTCGTCGAGCACGACATGGAGATCGTCAGGGAGCTCGCCGACGAGGTCGTGGTGCTGGACGGCGGCCGGATCATCGCGCACGGCCCCATGGACGCGATCGTGACCGACACGGCCGTGCGCGAGGCCTACCTGGGGGCACGCTGATGCTGACGCTGAACGGACTGTCCGGCGGATACGGCCAGGCGAACGTCGTCCACGGGGTGGACATAAGCGTCGCCGCGGGCGAGGTCGTCGCGCTCCTGGGACGCAACGGAACCGGCAAGACGACCCTGCTGCGCACGGTCTTCGGGCTGGCCGACCGGCAAGGCGGCGAGGTCGTCTTCGACGGCCGTACCGTACCGCCGGGCCGGCCCGACCTGCTTGCCAGGTGGGGCGCCTCCCTCATGCCCGAGGACCGCGGCGTGTTCCCGTCACTGACCGTCACCGAGAACCTCCGCCTGGCCACCCGGAAGGGATTCGTCCCCGCCGCCGACCCGCGAGAGCTGTTCCCGCTCCTGACCGAACGGGCCGGCCAGCCGGCCGGCACTCTGTCCGGCGGGCAGAAACAGCAGCTCGGCGTGGCCCGGTCGATCCTGGCCGGGCGGCGGATGGTGGTGATCGACGAGCTCACCCAGGGCCTGCAGCCCTCGCTCGTGAGCGGGGCGCTCGCCGCGCTGGCCGCCGTCGCCGCCGGCGGCGCCGCCGTGATCGTCGTCGACCAGCACGCCGGGCTGATGCTCGACTGGTGCCACCGAGCCATCGTCATGGAGGCGGGCCGCGTCGTGCTCGACGCGCCCACCGGCCCCGAAACCCGTCAGCGGCTCGACGAGCTGCTCATGGTCCGCTGATCCCTGTTTGGAGCTGAAATGGATCCCTTCGCCGCCGCCACCGATCTCGCCACGGCCATCCGCAAGCGCGAACTGAGCCCCGTCGAGATCGTCGACACCTACCTGGATCGCATCGACCGCTACGGCCCCGACCTCACCTGCTTCGTCTGGCGCAACGACGACGACGTGCGCGCCGCCGCCAGACGGGCCGAGCAGGCCGTCGCCGACGGCGAAGACCTGCCGCCCTTCCACGGCGTGCCGATCCCGATCAAGGAACTGACCGAGGTGGAAGGGCAGCCTGCCACCTTCGGCTCCCTGGGCGTGAACGACCGGCCCAGGCCCGGGAGCGAACCGGTGGTCAAGCGCTTCCTGGATGCCGGGTTCCTCCTCATGGGCCGCACGAACAGCCCCGAGATGGGCCTGCTGTCGACCACCGACAACCGCCGCTTCGGCAGCGCCCGCAACCCCTGGGACACCACCCACAGCCCGGGCGGGTCCAGCGGCGGCGCGGCGGCCGCGGTGGCCGCCGGGCTGAGCCCCGTGGCGCACGCCAACGACGGCGGCGGCTCGATCCGCATGCCGTCCTCCAGCTGCGGCCTGGTGGGGCTCAAACCCAGCCGGGGGCGAGTCCCGCAACAGGTGGCCGCGTGGGAACACGCCACCGTCGAGGGAGCCATCACCCGCTACACGCGCGACGCGGCCGCACTGCTCGACATCATGTCCGTACCGGACCGCCTCGCCTGGTACCAGGCGCCCGCGCCGGAACGCCCCTTCGCCGACGAGGTGGGGCGCGACAGCGGGCGGCTGCGCATCGGCCTGCTCACCCAAGCGCCCACCGGCATGCCGGTGGACCCCGTCTGCGTCGAAGCGGCCGAGCGGGCGGCGCGGCTGCTGGAGTCCCTCGGGCACGACGTGTTCCCCGTCTCTCCCCGCTTCTTCACCGAGGAGACCATCACGGGGTACGCGCAGACCGTGCTGGACGCATCCCTGTGGGCCATGCCGTACGACCAGCCGAAACTCGCCGAAGCGCACCTGCGCCGCCGGATGGAGCGCGCGGCCACCAGGCACTCCGGCGAGTACGTCCAGGCCGCGTTCCGCCTGCAACTGGAATCCCGCGCCGTCGTCGCCCAGTGGGGCGGCGACTTCGACGTCCTGCTCACCCCCACCATGGCCTGCCCCCCACCGCCCGTCGACGCGGTGCTGCGGGAGGCCAACGACAACCCCGACGGGCTGCGGGTCACCGAAACCCAGATGATCTCCTTCACCGCGGTCTGCAACATCACCGGCCTGCCGGCGATCAGCCTTCCGCTGCACACCTCCCCCACCGGCCTCCCGATCGGCGCCCAGCTCGTGGCGGGCCCCTGGGACGAGGCCGTGCTCATCCGCCTCGCCTCCGCCCTGGAGACGGTGGACCCATGGCCCCTGCGCCGCCCCGCACGCTTCACCGCAAGCCAAGCGGAAGCAGTGGGGTGCGACACGAAGATCAGCACGGACGGCAACTCCCCGACACGCTGAGTGATCCGTGTTACTACGGACCTGTTGATCTTTCGAGAGCGCCTCAGGAGGTTCGATGACACTCATTCATGCTGGTCAAGCCGTAGCTATCGCGGCCGCTCTGCTCGCCGGCCCGTTCACCACGGCGTCAGCGGCGGACGCCGTCACCGCCGGCGAGCCGCAGCGGCTGCTCCCCAAGTTCTCGGCGACCCTGGTGGCCCGTCACAGTGGCAAGTGCCTGGACGTCTCAGGCGTCAGCACGGCCGACGGAGCCAACGTCCACCAGTGGACCTGCATCAACGGCCAGGCCAACCAGGAGTGGAACTTCGTGGCGACCAGCGATGGTTACTACACCCTCCGCGCCACGCACAGCGGCAAGTGCCTGGACGTCTCGGGCGTCAGCACCGCCGACGGAGCCAACGTCCACCAGTGGACCTGCCTGCCCGTCCAGCGCAACCAGGAATGGCGGCTCGTCCAGAAGGACAACGGCTACTTCACCGTCGTCGCCCGTCACAGCGGCAAGTGCCTGGACGTGGCGGGTGTGAGCACGGAGGAGGGGGCCAACGTGCACCAGTGGACCTGCCTGCCCGCCCAGCGCAACCAGGAGTGGCGCCTCGCCTGAACGACCCGCTTCCGCCGGGTTATGCGTCGCCGTCGTCGTTGAGGCGGCGCAGGAGGTCGAGCAGGGTCGCGCGGTCCCCTGCCGACAGGGTCGCATAGCAGGTGGCCAGGACCTCGTCGGCGACCTGGTGCCCCGCGTCGAGCACCTGTTCGCCGGCGGGCGTCAGATGGTGCTCGACGCGGCGCCCATGGCCCGGCCGGCGCTCGATCAGGCCCTGCGTCACCAACCGGCCGGCCAGCGTGCCGAACGCCTGCTCACTCTGGAACGTCGCCGCGGCCAGAGCACGGGCTGATGCCCCAGGTGTGCGGCTGATCGCACGCAGGGCATCCCACTGGGCCAGCGTGGTGCCGACAGTGGCGAGCCGACTGTCCAGCGCCCGGTGCTGCCGGTATTGGGCTTGCTTGACCGCTCTTCCAAGGACCTGCAGTTCATCGGGCATGGACCCAGCCTACCGCTTTACTCAACTAGCTTATATCAACAAGTTTAGTTATGGTGGGGCCCATGCCTACACCACGCACCATCGCGCTCTACCCGGACCTGCCGCTCACCCTGTCCGAGGCCGGAAGCGGCCGGCCCGTCCTGATCCTGCACGGCGGTGGCGGCCCCGCCACCGTCGCCGGACTCGCCGGCCATCTCGCGCGGACCACCCACACCATCGCCCCCACCCACCCCGGCTGGGACGGCACCCCCCGCCCCGACTGGTTCACCGGCATCGACGACCTCGCCCTCGCCTACCTGCACTACCTGCACGACCATCAACTGTCCGACGTGCTGGTCATCGGCTCCTCACTCGGCGGCTGGACCGCCGCCGAGATGGCCGTACGCGACAACGCGGGCCTCATCACCGGTCTCGTCCTGATCGACCCCGTCGGCGTTCACGTGCCCGCCGAACCGATCAGAGACTTCTTCACCCTCGACGCCCGCAGCGCCGCCGAGTACTCCTGGCACGCCCCGGACCGCTTCTACGTCGATCCGGCCGGCATTCCCGCCGAGCAGATCGCCCTCCGGCAGGCGAACATGGCCACCATGCGCATCCTGGCCGGCGACCCCTACATGCACGACCCCAAACTCGCGCACCGCCTGGCCCGCGTCCACCTGCCCACCCTGCTGCTCTGGGGTGAGAGCGACCGCATCGCCACGCCCGCCTACGGCACGGCGTACGCGGCCGCCTTCGGCGACGCCCGGCTTGAGATCATCCCCGAGGCCGGCCACCTGCCCCAGATCGAACAACCGCAGGCCACCCAAGCGTTGATCGACGCCTACCTAAGCCCAATTTTGGGTGCGGCTCGCATACCCACCCAGCAGTACTGAGTCTCGCCCGTGGTGGTGAAGATGACGGGCATCTCCTCGGAGATGCCGGATCCGGCGAAGTACGCGGCGAAAATCGTGTCCGTCACCGGCTTCAGCTCCGATTCGAGGGGCGGGGAGACGCCGGCCGCGTCATCGACGAATTCGTACCGTACGTGCGGCTTGCCGTGCTGTTCGCTGACCGTGATGATGACGCCCGTACGCCGGTAGGTGCCGAAGAACGGGGTCGCGTCCACCGTGATGGGCGGGTTCGCGGGGGCGAAGGGCTCGGGCATGATGATGCCGAGCGCGCCGAGGAGTTCGGTGAACAGCTCCACGTACAGGGCGCGCGCGTTCCCGCTGTTGGTCATCAAGGAGATCGCGACGCCGCTGCCGGGGAAGATCCGCAGGAGGGCGTGCTGGGAGACGGCGGAGCCGTCGTGGCCGAACCCGCGGAAGCCCTCCTGGTCGTACAGGCACCAGCCCAGCCCCCATGCGTCGGCGGAGACGGTCCATCGGTCGGGGGAATCGACCTCCCGACGCTGCATCGCGGCAACGGATTCGGCGGACAGGACGCGGGTGCCGTCGGGCGCCACGCCGCCGTCCAGGTGCATGCGCGCGAAGCGGACCATGTCACCGGCCGAGACCAGGACCCGTGCCGCCGGGCCGGTCGAGCGGGGCTGGATGTCCCAGACCGGGGCCGGGTCGGGGTCCTGTCCCGGCGCGCCGAGGTGGCCCATCGCGGCCCGGTACCGCAGCGCCTCTTCCGGCAGGGTCATCGAACGCTCGAGTCCCAGCGGGGTGAACAGCATGTCCTTCATCGCCTGGTCCCACGTCTTGCCGGTGAGCACCTCGATGATGCGGCCCAGCACGACGAACCCGAGGCCGGCGTAGGACGCCGCGGTGCCCGGCGGGAGGGCCAGCGGCACCTGCCGGGCGGCTGCGACGTACTTGGCGAGGCAGTCGTCGCCGCGGCCGGTGTCGTGGTGGAAGTCATTGGTGAGTCCGCCGCTGTGGGACAGCAACTGCCGGACCGTGATGACCTCGGTGGCCTCGGGGTCCGGAGTGCCGAACTCCGGCAGCACGTCCACGACCCGCGCGTCCAGGTCGAGTTTCCCCTCGTCGACCAGCCGCATGATCACGGTGGCGGTGTAGACCTTGGCGATCGATCCCGACTGGAACACCGAATCCGGCGTCACCTCCACACCCGTCGCCCGGTTCAGCACTCCCGAGGCCAGCTCGTGGATCTCGCCGTCCACCAGCACCGCCAGCGCGGCTCCCGGCACATGGTGCTTGGCGCGCAGGACGTCCAGCCGCTCCTGCCAGTGCGCCACGAAGCGTTCTTTGCTCTCAACGTTGGACATTTCAGCTCCTTCGGTCTTGTGTGCACCCGACGATGCCCACGACCGCTGTCAGCGAGCTGATGTGGCGCTGTTACGGGGTTTCGAAGCAGGTCGTCACGGCTTGGCCAGCGGGATGATCCTTCGGTACTTGCCGCCGGGCGCCTGCTGTGGCGGCTCCTCGGCGCGTTCGAGTGTGACGTCACCGACCTTGTGCTCGGTGAGCAGGTGGGTGATCTCGCCGCGCACCGCCTGCCACACCCGTTCGGCGTCGGCGCCGTCCTCGGGCCGCAGGCGCACGCGCAGTGTGGTGGGCTCGGTCTGGACGATCTGGAACTGTTCGATGCCGGGGGCGCGGTCCAGCAGGGTGCCGAAGGCCATGGGCGAGATGCTGATGTTCTCGCCGCGACCGGTGGGGAAGGTGAGCATGTCGGCGGCGCGGCCCCGCACCTGGATGGCGGGCAGCGGGCTGCCGCACGGGCAGGGATCGGGGCGGAGCAGAACGCTGTCACCGAGGTCGTAGCGCAGGATCGGCTGAACGCGGTTGACGAGGTTGCTGAGCAGGACCGTGTGCGACAACTCGCCCGGCGCGACAAGCTGATGGTCCGCGTCGACCGGTTCGAGCACGGCCCAGTCGCTGTTGACGTGGTACCAGCCGTGCCGGCAGCCGACGCTCAGGAAGCCGCACTCGGTGGCGGCGTAGGCGACGCGCACCTTGGCACCGAACGCGGTGGCGAGCCGTTCCAGGTCAGCCGCCGTCGCCGTCTCACCCCCGACGATGATCAGCACCGGGTGGATGCTCAGGCGACCGGCTTCCTGCTCGCCGGCCAGCAGCGTGAGCATGCTCAGGAAGCCGACCAGGATCGCGGGGTTGTACCGGTCGAGCTCGGCGGTGAGCTCCGGCATCGGCTGGTGTATCGAGAAGGTCCGCATCGCCCGGCCGAGCAGCGGGCTGTCCCGCTGGAACCGGGCCGTCCCGGCGGCACTGAGAAAATGACCGCCGGGTGCGGACATGATGGCGCTACGGCCGGCGCGGGCGAGGGTGCGGATGACGTCGCCGACCCCCACACCGGCGCTGGCGCGTGACCCGAGGGAGGTCTCCACGGCCATGCTCCGCTGATCTATCAGGAAGATGCCGCGCACCCCACTGGTGCCGGTGGTCGTGGCCACCAGGTACTTGCCGCAGAACCGCTCCCCCACGAGGGCGGGGTCGGACACGAACGCCTGAACTCGCTCAAGGGTCACCTCACGGTCGGTGACCCAGTCGTCGAAGCGGCCCATCAGCAGCTTCTTGTTGGTGACCGGCAGCAGCGTGGGGTCGTCGACCTGCTCCGGCAGGTCCCGGTACAGCTCGCGGTAGTACGGCGAGTTGGCGCGGGCGTAGGCCACCATCTCGACCAGGTGGGCACGCTGCCGCCGCGCGATCGCCGCGGGACCTTCGCGCATGGCGCGGCGCGCTTCGCGGGCGAGTTGTCGGCCGGTTTCTTGCATTATGGGGTGGTCCTTTCTCCAGTGAGCGGGATGTCGCCCTCGTCAGGCGGTGCGGAGACCATGGGCGCCGGTCGTACCGAGAGCAGGCCGGACATGGCGATGTCGAGGCCACGCTGGGTGGCCTCCCACAGCTCCTCCTGCGACCGGCCGAGCTGGACGCTCGCCAGGCCGGTCTGCTGAATGGCGCCCAGCAGGGATCCGGTCATCGCCGCCGCCGTGATCAGGTCCAGTTGGCCGGGGAACGCCTTCACCAGCTCGTTGGCGATCCGCTGCTGCAGCTCCATCAGCATGTACAGGCTCTTGGCCTGGAGCGACGGCGTGGTCATGACCAGCCGGGCCGCCGCCGACAGCTCCTCGGGCTCCCGGCGGGGAATCTTGGGCCGTCGGTGGGCTCTGTACTCCTGGACCATCCTGCCCAGCACCTCGCCCGGGCTCTCTTCCGGCCGGCGTTTCGCGATCGCCTCGAACATCACGTCGTAGTCCTGCTCGACGTCGACGAACAGCACGTCGTCCTTGCCGCGGAAGTAGTTGGAGAACGTCTTGGGGTCCACGTCCGCCGCCGCGGCGATCTGCGCCATCGTCGTCTGCTCATACCCCTGCTCCTCGAACAGCGCGATGGCCGCCATGACGATCCGCTGTCGAGTCAGCCGCTTCTTCCGCTCGCGCCGCGTCTCCTGCATACTCCAAATATACGCATACAAGAATTTTCCCTGCAACCGGAATTTTGCGCATCGCGCAGGTTAGTCGCGGAAGGCGAGCGCGTGCTCGGCCGCCCACGAGCGGAACGTACGCGCCGGGAACGCGGTGACCTTCTCCACCGTGGCGGTGACCGGGGCCGGGCCGTTGGCCATGTCGGCCTGGGCGCGCAGGATGCCGTCCACGGCCTCGGGTGGCCAGCCGCGGGCCAGCATCTCCCGCCGGGCATCCTGCGGGGAGGTCTCCTCCCAACGCACCGGGCGGCCGATCGCCTCACCGATGAGGCGCGCCTGCTCGGCCTGGGTCAGCGAGTGCGGCCCGGTCAGCTCGTACACGGCGCCGTCATGTCCGTCCCCGGTCAGTGCCCGCACCGCGACCGCCGCGATGTCCCGCTCGTGCACCAGGGACATCGCGGCCTGGCCGTACGGCGCGCGCACCACGCCCTCCGCGCGGATCTGCTCGGCCCAGCGCAGGGTGTTGGCCGCGAAGGCGTGCGGGCGCAGGATCGTCCATTCCAGCCCGGACCGTTCGATCAGCCGCTCGGCCTGCCGTTCATGCTCACGCACCGCGGCCGATGACAGATAGACCACCCGGCGGGCATGCTCGGCCGCCATCGCCAGCACCGCCTCCAGCCCGTCAGCCGAGGCGAACGGCCAGACCAGGAACACCGCCTCGACGTCCGCGACAGCGGGGTGGAGAGAATCGAGCACCGACAGATCACCGCGCACCCTCTCCGCAGCGGCCGGTCCTCGGGTGAGCGCGCGAACCTGGGCTCCGGCCTCGATCAGTTGCGCGGCCACCTGACGGCCGACCGTGCCGGTCGCTCCAGTGACCAGAATCCGTTGTGGCATCCGATGCCTCCTCTTGAAGGATCAACTGATGCTCAAACGTAGGAGGGCCGGAGGGGATGACCAATGCTTTGACGTGCGGGATTCATACGCGATCGTCTACATGACGATCGTCAGGCCGCCCTTTCCAGGTCGTCATAGGTCACCCGATGCGCCAGCGGCAGTCCGGCGGCCAGCCGTTCCAACTCGTCCACCACGGCGGCGCCCATCCGGGACAACTCATTGCCGTGCGAACCGGCGAGGTGCGGGGTGAGGAAGACGTTGGGCAGGTCGAACAGCTGCGAGTGCGGCGGCAGCGGCTCCGGCTCGGTGACGTCGAGGATCGCCGACAGCCGCCCCGACTTCAGCTCGGCCACCAGCGCGTCGGTGTCCACCAGGCTGCCCCTGGCCGTGTTGATCAGCACCGCGCCGTCCGGCATCAGCTTCAGGCGTTCGCGGTCCAGCATGTGCCTGGTCTCCGAGGTGGCCGGGGCGTGCAGGCTGACGATGTCGCTGCGGCTGAGCAGCTCTTCGAGTGACGCCTGCGGGATCCCGTCCACGCTGGTGTAGGGGTCGTACAGGCACAGTTCCAGGTCGTAGGGCGCGAGCAGGTCGATCACCTTGCGGCCGATCCGGGAGGCGCCGACGATGCCCACCCGCCTGCCGTTGTTGCCGACCGAGGCCTGGATCTGGGCGAGGGTGAAGGTGCGCTCGCGCCGGTAACGCTCGCCCAGGGTGAAGATGCCCTTGCCGGCCAGCAGGATCGCGCCGACGGTGTATTCGGCCACCGGCACCGCGTTGGCGTCGGCCGCCGAGGAGATCAGCAGGTCGCGCTCCCAGCAGGCCGGGGAGACCAGGCTCTTCACCGAGCCGGCCGCGTGCAGCACGGCCCGCAGCCTGGGGGCGGCGGCCAGCAGCTCCTCGTCCAGCGGGGGGCAGCCCCAGCCGGTGATCAGGATCTCGGTCTCGGCGAGGGAGTCGAGGGACAGGCGGGGATCGTCGAACCGCTCGGCGACCAGCGTCACGTCGATGTCCGCGATCGTGTCCAGACGTCGCAGCAGGGGCGCGGGGAAGAGCAGCGCGAGGTGTTCCTCGTGCATGGCGAACAGCGCCTTCGGGCGGGTGGACACGGAGAAGCCCTCCACTTCGTAGATATCGGTTTCTACGGTAGAACCACGGCCGCTCAATGGTCAACGCTTGCCTGGGAAGCCAGAGTTGGCGCAGGTAGTCGCATCACTCTTGATCAAAGCGTGGTCAAATGTAACATATCCGTAACGCATTCTTGTGGGACGAGCTGTGCGGTCGTAGCGTTCGCAGAGACCGGTTTCTATCGCCGGGCAGCTCCGCCAACCATCGCGGCGGATGTCAGCGCGCAGAACTGCCGTGATGCCCAATCTGGAGGAATGTCATGAACGGCACCCGATGCCACCGGCCGAGTGCGGCGAGAGCGCGGTCCTGGCGATGAGCAGGGTAGAGACCAGGCAGGTGACGCAAGTGAGACCGCCGTCAGAGCCGCCGCCCAAGAGCAAGCGCCGCACCCGGGTGAGCCTGGCGGCCGGGCTGCTCGCGCTGCCGGCGGTCGTCTACTTCGTGGTCTTCAACTACCTGCCCATGGCCGGTCTGGTGGTCGCGTTCAAGTCCTTCGACGTCTCTCAGGGCATCTTCGGCAGCCCCTGGAACGGCCTGGAGAACTTCAGGTACTTCCTGGACTCCGGGGACGCGGCACGGATCATGTTCAACACGATCTTCCTCAACGCGCTGTTCCTGGCCACGACCCTCGCCGCGGGGGTCACTCTGGCGATCATGCTGAACGAGATCCGGAGCACGCTGTTCAAACGGGTCTCCCAGTCCGTGGTCTTCTTCCCCTACTTCGTCTCCCCCGTGGTCATCAGCATCATGTTGCAGGTCTTCCTCGCGGGCGCCTCCGGCGGCGGCGGGGCCGTCAACGACATGCTGAACCTGTTCTCCCTGCCCACGCTGGACTGGTACACCGAGCCGGGACCGTGGCCGTGGATCCTCACCGTGGTGAAGGTCTGGCAGCTGGGCGGCTACATGAGCGTCATCTTCCTGGCCGCGATCACCGGGATCCCCGAGGAGGTCTACGAGGCCGGGATGATCGACGGCGCGTCGAGGGCGCAGATGGCCTGGCGGATCACCCTTCCGCTGCTGCGGCCCACCGCGGGGGTCCTGACGGTGCTGGGCGTCGGCCGCATCTTCTACGGCGACTTCGGCACCATCTACGCGATCGTCGGCGACAACGGCACCCTGTTCGACACGACGGACGTCATCGACACGTACGTGTTCCGCGCCCTGCGTCAGCTCGGCGACTTCGGCACCACCGCCGCGGTGGGCCTGTTCCAGTCGGTGGTCGGGTTCGTCCTCGTGGTGATCGCGGTCATGATCCAGCGCAAGTACGCCAAGGAGACCAGCGTCCTATGAGCCGTAGAAAGCTGGAGCCCTTCACGATCATCAGCATCATCGGCGTCGGATTCGCCGTGCTGGCCTGCGCCGTCCCGTTCTGGCTGATCATCTCGGGGTCCTTTGCCAGTGAGGTGGACCTGGCGGTGACCGGGTACAGCCTCTTCCCCTCGGCCTTCGACCTCACCGCGTACAAGATGATCTTCACGGGTCCGGCGGTGCTCGACGCCTACATCGCCAGCGTCTTCATCACCGTGGTCGGCACCGCCCTGTCCCTGGCCGTGACCTCGGGAGTGAGCTGGGTCATCGCCCGGCGCCTGCCGTACATCAGCCGGCCGCTGACCATCTTCGCCTACCTGCCGATGCTGTTCACCGGAGGGCTCGTACCGCTGTACCTGCTGGTCACGCAGTATCTGCACCTGCAGAACAGCTACTTCGCGGTGATCCTGCCGCTGCTGGTCGCGCCGTTCCTGGTCTTCATCCAGGTGAGCGCCTTCCGTCAGCTCCCCGCGTCGATCTTCGAATCGGCCAAGGTGGACGGCGCGGGCGAGCTGCGGATCTTCTTCCAGATCGCGCTGCCGCTGTCCAAACCGATCCTCGCCGTCGTGGGCCTGTTCTACGCGGTGCACTACTGGAACGAGTGGTTCACCGCGCTGCTGTTCATCGACGACGTCCACAAGTTCCCGCTCCCCCTGGTCCTGCAGAACCTGATCTCCAACATCTCGTTCACGCAGATGCTGCCGCAGCTCGCCGAGCAGGCGACGCCGGTCTACCAGCTCCGGCTGGCCCTCACGGCCGTGACCATCGGCCCGATCCTGCTGGCCTACCCCTTCGCCCAGCGCTACTTCGTCAAAGGCATCACCCTTGGCGCCACCAAGGGCTGACCTCGCTCGCTCCCCCCATCAAGGAGACACCGTGTCTGATCAGAACCTGTCTCGGCGCGGCCTGCTGAGCGCCGGAGGTGGCCTCACCCTCGCCGCGCTCTTCGCCGGTGCCGGCTGCTCTTCGTCGCAGCAACCGGCGAGCGGCCAGAGCAGCGCGCCCGGCAAGGCGCTCACGCTCAGCCTGCTGCTCCCCGGCGACGTGCCGGCCGGCTGGGACGCCGTCCTGGCCGAGGTCAACAAGAAGCTCCAGGCCGAACAGGGCTTCACCATCAAGCCGCAGTTCATCCCGTGGGCCAACTACGGCCAGCAGGCGCTGCTGAAGTTCACCGCCGGGGAGACCTTCGACACCGCGCTGCAGGCCCGCTGGCTCAACATGACCCAGCTCGCCGCCAGCGGCTCGATCGTGGAGCTGAGCTCCCTGCTCAGCAGCGGCAAGTACCCCAACCTGACCGCCACCATAGACCCCAAGATCATCGAACTGAACCGATGGAGCGGCAAGCTGTACGGCCTGCCGCAGATCAACTCGGTGGCCCGCTTCCACCACTTCGCCATCCGCCAGGATCTGGCCGACAAGTACGGCATGAGCGAGATCACCGACTTCGCGGGCCTGGAGAAGTTCTGGTACGACGTCAAGCAGAAGGAGAAGGGCGTCACCCCGATCGCGGTCAACTCCCGCATGCCCAAACTGCTGGTCGCGTGGAACCCGGTCGGCTGGCTCAACCCCTCCATGTGGGAGAACCCCCGCACGAGCATCTCGTCCTTCACCGGCGACTCGCTCGCCTTCGTCCTCGCCGCCGACGGCAAGCAGACCGGCTCCGCCAACCCGGTGCCGTTCTGGGAGGCGCCGGGCATGCTGGACGCGCTCCGCCTGGTCCGCAAGTACTACCAGGACGGTCTGATCAACAAGAACGCGCTCACCGTGGACTCCAAGGCACTCGAATCCCAGTTCAAAGCCGGCCGCTTCGCCACGGGCTGGGCCATGACCGACGGCCTGACCTCGCAGATGCTGCCCGAGCTGACCAAGAACGTCCCCGGTGCGATGCTGTCCAACGTGGTCCCGCTCAAGGGCGGCAAGGACGCCAAGCCGTACCAGACCTTCCAGGCCGACAACTTCCTCGTGCTCAACGCCAAGGGGCAGAGCAACGAGAAGGCCATGCAACTGGAGGAGTGGCTGTCGATCAAGGAGAACCACGACCTGATCACGTACGGCATCCAGGGCAAGGACTGGAACCCGGTCGGCGACGACAAGTACGAGATGCTGTCCACCTACACCTTCCCGGGCTTCGCGCTCTCCTGGCGGGCCAAGCTGGAGCGCCGGATCAAGGACATGACCGCGTCCGAGTCGGCCTGGTTCGACTGGGCGCAGAAGGCGGACAACTTCACCATCGACCCGTACGCCAGCTTCACTCCCGACCCCGAGCCGGTGAAGCGGGAGAACACCCAGGTCACCGCCGCCATGACGCAGTTCGCCAACCCGCTGTTCATCGGCGCGGTCGACGTCGACCAGGGGCTGGACAAGCTGAAGAAGGCCCTCGACCGGGCCGGCCTGGCCAAGCTGCAGACCGAGATGGCCAAGCAGGCCGACGCCTACCTCAAGGGGCAGTGACCACCGCGCCCTCCTGGATGGATCTTCCAGGAGGGCCTACTTGACCTTGTCAAAAATGTCGGGCCGGGAGAACAGATAGCCCCGGGACAGCGGCCAGTAGCGCACCACGGCCTTGCCGATCACCGCGTCCTCCGAGATGAAACCGCCGCCAGGCTCCTGCATGTGACCCCGGGAGTCCAGCGAGGCGCTGCGGTGATCCCCCATCAGCCATAACTTCCCCGCCGGCACCGTGACGGCGAACTTCCTGCCGGATGGGTAATCGCCGGGGTAGAGGTAGGACGCCTCCTCCAGCGGCGTGCCGTTGACCGTGAGGCGCTTCTTGTCGTCGCAGCACACCACCTTGTCGCCGCCGACGCCGATGACCCGCTTGATGGTGTCCACGCCGCCCCAGCCCTTGAACACCACGATGTCGCCGCGCTCCGGCTTACCCGCGAGCTTGTTCACGAACACCTGGTCATCGATCTGCAGGGTGTTCTCCATCGACCCGGAAGGGATGTAGAACGAGCCGACCACGAACGCCTGCAGCAACAGGGCGATGCCCACAGTCAGGAGGAGCAGCAACAGCGTCTCGCGGAAGCCGCCCTTCTTCTTCTCTTTCCCCACGCCCTCCGCCTTCTTGGTGACGGGACCTTGGCGAGCTACCGAACTCGGCAACCCTATGCCATATAGATCTTTCTCCGTCATAAAGCCGGCGTCCTGCTGTGCCTGTCCGGGAGGCTCAGGCTCGCGAGGAGGTCAGCGTCGCCATCAACCCGCTAGGGCCGGCCGCGCGCCGCGTCGTCGGTGCTTATGCTCTTGTAGATCCCGTACAGGGTCTCCAACCCCCCAATGACCATCAAGACCACGCCGACCTTGGACGGCGTGAAGATGAAGATCTCCACATCGAGTCCGAACAGCCATAGCGCCAGCCCCGCCACAAAGGTGATCGAACCAGTGAGGAGAGTCTTGCGGGCAGAGGCCATGAGCGATCCTTTCGGCTGAGGTGACAGGCGCACCGAATCTTCAACAGACCCTAGACAGGCCCGGCCCGTACGGCCTCCTGCCGGTTGAGGAGATCGGGCTACATCGTTCGGCTGACAACCGCTTCGGCTCGGGAAAGTTCGCGTACGGTCTGTCGAATTCGCGTCGCCCGTCCGACGTAGAGGCGTACCGACCAGACACACAGCCAAGGAGACCCCCTCATGGCCCAGTACGCGATCCTCATCTTCGACAACGCCGAAGCCGGCGACTACACCCCCGAGCAGCAAGCGGCGAGCCAGCGGCACGCCGACGACCTCGTCGACTCCGGCGCCATGATCGCGGCGTACGCGCTGCGGTCCGCCGACACCGCCACCTCGTTGCGCGGCGACGTGATCACCGACGGACCGTTCATCGACTCCAAGGAAGTCATCGCCGGCGTCTGCGTCATCGAGGCTCCCGACCTGGACGCCGCCCTGGACCTGGCGCGTCGTAACCCCGCCGTCCAGTGGGGTCGTGGCGGTGTGGAGGTGCGTCCCGTCGCGGGCAGCATCCCGCCCAGCGCCCGATGACGGCCGCGGCGGACGCAGCGGACGCTGGCCAGGCGGTCGCCGACGCGCATCGGGGCGAGTGGGCTTTCGTGCTCGCCGCGACAGTACGCATCGCACAGGATCTGGACCTGGCCGAGGAGTGTGTACAGGAGGCGTATGCCGCAGCGCTCTCGGCCTGGGAACACGATGGGATCCCCACCAACCCCGCGGCATGGCTCACCACCACGGCCAAGCGCCGCGCGATGGACGCGATCCGCCGCGAACGAACCTTCCGCTCGAAGCTGCCCCTGCTGGTGGAGCCCGAAGCGACTGTCGACGAGCCCACTCTGGGCAGGGTGACCGCGGTGGAACTGGAGGATGCCGTACCCGACGAACGGCTGCGACTCATCTTCACCTGCTGCCATCCCGCACTCGCGCAGGAGGCACAGCTCGCGCTCACACTGCGACTGGTGTGCGGACTGCCAACACCGGACATCGCCCGGGCGCTGCTGGTGTCGGAACAGACCATGGCCGCCCGGATCACCCGAGCGAAGAAGAAGATCACTATCGCCCGCATCCCCTACCGGATCCCACGCCCGGCGGACCTGCCGGACCGGCTGGCAGCCGTACTGGGCGTGCTCCACCTGCTGTTCACCGCCGGGCACACGGCACCCTCCGGCCCCACGCTCATGCGCACCGACCTGGCTGACCACGCGCTGCACCTGGCCCGCGCGCTGCGGGAGCTCATGCCCGACGAGCCCGAGGTCCGAGGACTGCTGGCGCTGCTCATGGTCACGGACGCCCGACGTACGACCAGGACCAGCGCTGACGGTCGGCTGCTGCGACTTCAGGAGCAGGACCGTTCGCGGTGGGACCGTACCGCGCTGGCCGAGGCGCATGAGCTGATCGTGGCCGGGCTGCGCGGCGGTCGCGCCGGGCGCTACCTGCTGCAGGCGGCGATCGCCTCGCTGTACGCCGAGGCGCCGTCGTACGAGCAGACGGACTGGCCACAGATCGTGGCACTCTACGACAGACTGCTGACGCTCTGGCCCTCACCGGTCGTCGCACTGAACCGGACCGTGCCGGTGTCGATGGTCCATGGACCGGCGGTCGCCTTGGCGCTGGTCGAGGCGCTGGAGCGGGATGGGCGGCTCTCCCGGTACCAGTACCTGCCGACGATCAAGGCGGATCTGCTTCAGCGACTCGGGCGTACGGATGAGGCGGCGGTCGCATACCGACTGGCGCTGGAGTTGACTGACAACAAGGTTGAGCGGGCGTTCCTCGCCGGGCGTCTGACTGATCAGGGGGACAGGGTCGACACGATGTCTCGGCAAGCCGCATCTACCGATTGAGCGCACTGCATGCCCCTGAACAGCCTGGCCGAGGTGGAGTGCGCTGAGCTGGGAGATGGGCCTGCTGAGGCGATCAGCCGCTTCCGCGACCGCGCCCGGGTGCTGCGCGCCGTAAACCTGGACGCCCGCGCCCCGGAACCCACCCCTTCTGACCAGTTCCCTGGAGCACCACAAGTCCCGACACGGCGGCAGTTTCCACCGCGCCCACTCCCGGAACCGTGGCCGTCACTCCTGCGATGGGTAGTACTGGTGAGGTCGCGTATTCAACTGTCGCGGGTTCTCGATGCAGAAGGGCGCGGCAGTAACTGATCGTGATCTCCAGCGGCAAACCGCTTCATGCGCCTAAATCAGTCAACACGGCGGAAGGCCGCGCGGTAGTCCCTCGGGCGTCGTCCAGTGTGCTTGGCGAAGAGGGCGGCGAACGTGCTGGGGTCCCTGTATCCGACCGCGGCGGAGATGCTGCCGACGGTTCGGTTCGTGGCCTCAAGGAGGTGGCGGGCGCGACGGACACGCGACGACTGCAGGTACTCCAGCGGGCTCTGGCCGGTCTCGTCCGCGAAGCGCCGCAGCAGCGTCCGAGTGCTGACCTTGAACGTGTCCGACAGCGCGGCGAGGTCGTATCGGGCGGCAAGGTTTTGGTCGAGCCATCGCATGACCTTGTGGGAGAACGCGTTTCCGGGCTGCGGAAGAAATTGCGCGTCAACGTATGGGGTCTGGGACGTTCGCGCATCGTCGACGAGCGCCACCCGCGCGGTTGTCCGTGCCACGCCGGCACCACTGTGTTGACGGATCAGATCCAGCGCGAAGTCGTACATGGCGCTGAAGGCCGCTGTTGTCGTCACCCCGGTGTCGGTGACGACCAGACGCTCAGGCCGGACGTCAGCATCCGGATAGCGTCGAGCCAGTTCGTCCGCGAGGAGCCAGGCTGTCGTAGCCCGGCGTCGGTTGAGGAGTCCAGCCTCGGCGAGCAGGAACGCACCGACACAGATCGAGACGACGACAGTGCCCGCAGCAGCGTGCGAGCGGATCGCCGCAATTTCCGGGGCGAGGGGTGCGAGCTTCGCGTCCACGTCGAGGCCCGGCACGAGCTCGAACCCTGGCACAACAAGGACATCTACCTCGCGCAGCGGAGAGACGTCCAACACCGCACCACCCGATGCCGCGACACGACGACGAGGCGAAACGATCGACACCTCGTATCCGGAGCCGTCCGGACCGGCAACGTGCGTGGCCATCGTCAAGAGATCGGGTACGCCGAACACCTCGGACGCGAAGCAGCCTGGATAGGCGAGGACACCAACCCGTAGCGGGCTCACGCTCGCCTCCTCATCATCAGCCTATGGCGAGATTACCCGCATACATGGCGATGTCGCCTCTCGCCCTCCGCGGGGCATCGGTCCACGCTGTCACCATGAGCGCTGCCAGCGGACGACTTGACGACATGATCACGGACTTCTCCCGCCGACTCGTGGATGTGGAGGGGGTGGTGAAGACGGTGTACGCTGCGGGTTCCGGGCCGGCCGTCGTGTTGATGCCGGAGATGCCCGGCATCAGTCCTGATGTCCTTCGACTGGCGCGGTGGGTGCGAGATGCGGGCTTCACCGTTTATGTCCCCTCACTCTTCGGGATCGACGGTGCCTACCCCACGGTAGAGGGTGGTACGGAGGTCGTCCGCCGCGCGTGTGTCAGTGCCGAGTTCCGCGCGTTCGCCGGGGGCGGCACCAGCCCGGTCACGGCATGGCTACGTGGGCTGGCGCGCCAAGCCCATGCCGAATGCGGCGGTCCGGGAGTCGGCGCGATCGGATTGTGCTTCACCGGCAACTTCGCTCTCACCATGGCCCTTGAGCCGGCTGTCATCGCGCCAGTGGTCAACCATCCGTCGCTGCCGCTGGACGACCCTGCCGGACTCGAGATCAGCGACGAGGACGCGCGCGCAGTCCGAGACCGCATCGCGCGCGAGGGTCTGAAGGTCCTTGCCTACCGCTTCGACGACGACCGCTGGTGCACCGGCCAGCGCTTCGCCGCCTACCAGGCGCTCCTCGGCGACGCCTTCGAGGGCCGTGTCCTTCCGGGCAGTTCCGCGAACACCAGCCCGCCACCGTTCTTCGGCGACGTGGTCGGGTCCCCCCATAGCGTGGTCACCGCCCATCTCGTCGACGAGGACGGACATCCCACGCTGAAGGCCAGGGACGAGATCATCGCCTTCCTGACCGACCGCTTGAGCCCGTTCGGACATTCCGCGACGACATGCGGCTAGCGGCACACCCCGCCTGGGCGGCGGGGGTCAGTACTGGTGGGACCGTCTATTCAACTGTCGTAGGACCTCCAGTCGGAATGCTCGTATACCTGGGCGGCCGCCTACGGTCAGTCCAAACTGGCCAACCTGATGTTCACGTACGAGCTGCAACGCCGCCTCACCGCGCATGGCGCCGCCACGATCGCCGTCGCCGCCCACCCGGGCCTGGCCGCCACCGACCTCGTCCGCCACATGTCCGCCGTCGTCCGTCCGATCCTGTTGGCGACCACCCAGCCCTCGGCCCTGGGCGCGCTGCCTGCCCTACGCACGGCCACCGACCCGGGCGTGCTCAGCGGCCAGTACTACGGCCCCGACCGGCTGGGCGAACGACGCGGCCACCCACGCCTGGTCACCTCCAGCCCGCAGTCGTACGACCTGACCATCCAGCAGCGGCTGTGGACGGCCTCGGAAAACTCACCGGCACGAAGTTCCCGCTGTGACACGCCCGACATTGGAGGCCCGCATCAACACCGGGCACTGGCCCGACCCCGACCCGGTCGCACTCAACAGCCGTGCTGCGGCAGTAACCGACTACGTCTGAGGCTGGGCGTTCTTCACCCGGTCGCGTACCACTGCGGTGCCCAACCAGCGGTCATGAAGGACACGGCCCTCCGGGTCGATGAGCGTCCACAACCCGTCCGCGAAGAGGCACAGCAGCCCTACCCCGGGGACGAAAGCAAGGAGCGGGAAAGCCATCGTGCGAAGAGCCACCCTGCCCGCGCCCAACCGTCCGCCCGGCCCTGCGGCGACGACACGCACACCCAGGAGCCTCTTGCCCAACGTCCGCCCCCACAGGGCATGCGGCACCCAGAAGTAGAGGAACAGCCCGGACGGGATGGCCAGGTCAGCGGGCCTCACGCTGCTCTGGAACACGCCGACATGCTCCAGAAGTCCGTACCCCACGTGAGACCCGGGCCCGATATCGACCACAGCCCAGAGCGGCCCCACGACGATGCCCAGAACCCCAGTTACGATCAGGTAGTCGGCCAAGGCCGCCGCCGCTCGGCGCCATGCCAACCCGGTCTGTGACGGGACCGGTTCTTCTCCGCTGGAAGGGCGCATCGCCCGCGACGCTGCGAGCACCAGCACCGCAGCCATCAGCAGACACAGCTGGGTGATCCCCCAAGCGCCGGCCATTGCCCTGAACCAAGCAGAGCTCAGCAGCGGGATCGTCTCGGGGCAAATCGAGTCGCGGTACGGCGAGACGAGGGGCCCGGTCACCGAGATCAGGACGAGGAGTCCCGCCACCCGCCGGGCGGCTACCCCGCTATCCCTGCGGGCGAGACAGGCGAGGAGACCGAGGAGGACCACAAGGGCCGGAAGCGCCCCCTCCGCCGTGATCTCCATGACCGCATCGAGATCGCGGCGCAGAGGGGCAAGCGGGGACAACGTCGGTCCACCACTGAATTGGCACACGTACCCATAAATCTGCTTGGGCTCCCCATGGGTCTGGGCGAACTTCTCACTATCGAGTCGCTCGCGCCACAGCTCCCATGTTGGGAAAGCGGCAACGACCACAGCTGCCGTCCATGCCGACAACGCCAACCACGATAATCGGGAAACCTGCAACAAAATGATCCTTTCGCCTTGGGAGCATCACTTTACCGATGGCTCCTCCAACGAAAGGGCAGAGATGCTCTCGGATGAGACCACGCCACGGGGCGTCCGACGCTAATACTCGGGCGTCCTTTGTGATCACTCTCTGGCCCTCTTGCGGATCAGACTTCTGATCGAAGGGCCAGAACTAGTTGCCAAGCATTAGTTGACGGGTTCCTTAGAAAGTCCTCTCCAGTTGGATCGAGTTGGCGAGCCCTAAGGCAGGCCGCTTCCAACCCATGGAGGAAATCGGAAAATCGAGTATTCCCCTTCGCTCCAGCCTGGCGCCACAGATTTCAGCTTGCGTTTCGCCTCGTTCGCCGACAGAAACGGTCGAGTGCAGTCTGTGTGATGCATAATCAACCAGACCTCGAAACATGGCGTCGACAGGCAGAGGTCAATCGAACCACGCTTGGCCTCACTTATCAGCGCCGACGCAAGGGCCTCGTCCAGCTCCGTGTCCAATACGCACCAGACGGCATCGTACTCGTCCGATCGTCTAGCAACAGCATGCCGGATTATGGAAAGATGATCGACCTTGGGGGCGTCAACGTCAATATGAGGCCCCTGTCGCGACCGCATCCCTACGAAGTAATCCTTCTCAGTCTTTCCTTCGCAGAGGACCAGGAAGCTCGCACGCTCTTGCCGCGTTCCCTTCTTCTTGTGCTCAAGATCGGTATCCGTCCGGATGCCTCCCTTCCCCGTCTTAGCTGTTCGAGGGGACATCGTCCACCTCTCGACGTTCAGCTAGTGCGGCAGCGAAGAGTTCATCACTGACGATCGGAACGGCCCCATAGCGACCAGCCAGGTATCGGCGTTCACGGTTGTCTTCACGACGCGGCTTGAAGTCCGAAAGTGAAAACAGTTCGGTAACGCCGCATTCATTCTTTTCAGTGAACCAGACGTGGTCGCGTTGTAGCACTTCCTCGCCTTGGATCCGTCCGAGGAGAGTGGCGTCATGGCTGCTAAAAATCAGCTGAGCGCCGTGTATATTAACATCTTGATCGCGGAACAATCTTACAAGCTGTGCAGTCAAGTAAGGATGCAGGCTTGAATCCAGCTCGTCAACGATGAGCACCGATCCAGTGTCTAGCGATCTGAAAACACCGAGCCCAAGATCGTACAGCGTTTGCGTCCCCAAAGACTGGTCTCTCAGATTTAGCGGAAACGTGCCGCTTTCACCTCGATGTCGGAAGAGTACATCCTTGCGCCGTGTTGGCGAATGGCCGCCAAGTCCCTTAATGCGCGCGGACCTTTGGGCTAGCTCTGCATCACTTTCCTCCACGATCTCCGCAGATTCGATACCGGTATCTGCGGCCTGAAGTAGAGATGTCATTCTTTCCAGATAGCCGAAACGCTCCAAAGACTCGACAAGTGTACTCAGGCGCGAAAATCGAAGAATTTGGGGGTTGCGATAAATCACCTCGGTAAACCAATCATAGACCGGCCGAACCAAATCCTGCTTTGAGCGCGCCGCGACGGAGAGAAACAGCACATTCGATTCTGTGATCGCTGCTACCTGGTGCATGGAAGCGGGAGATTGGTCGCCGATTGAATAATCGTCACCCCGTCTATGAAAGATCTCCCTCTTCTTCTTTTTTGGATAGCTGAACATCCACTCTTCGACCACTTGTGAGTCGTCAACCGCGAAGCCGTAAGTGTATCGAATTCCTCCAAGGAGGATATCAGTAACATATGTTGACGGCTCATCACGCATAGCCGGATCCAATGCGAATGAATGGCGCGAAATCCCGGTTCCTGGTTCGCTCTCTCGAAGGGAACCGCGCACCATGTTGCGCATATATGCCAAAGCGTCCAGCACATTGGACTTACCGGAAGCGTTGGCGCCGAAAAGGGCCGCGACAGGGACCGCTTCCCAACCGTCTCCAGGATCATCTTCCCCGTAGGTAGGGGTTAGTAGTAGCTGTTGCTCGTCACGAAGCGAGCGGTGATTGCTGACGCGAAAACTCAGCAGCATTGCCCGGCTGCCCTCCTCATCACGGGGCGCAAACCCCTTCTCGCGCGGAAGAACCGCACGCCAGGATGGGAGCAACTCTACGTGACCAGATGGCTTGGTGTCTCGTTGGATCCTCCATGAGTGGCTCGACCAGCCGCCGAAACTGCGATGCAGATGCCCATTCCATCCGAATACGTATACAAGATGTTCAAAGGGAGATCAGTCCGAGGATCACCCTGACGGGATGGCATCTGGCTGCAGCCTTGACATAGCAGGACGAGGAAGCACGCCAGCAAGCTGTTATGCACCTGCACAACGCAGTGTTACGTCGAAGGTTCCGGAGTCGGCGGTCGTGCCTGCGGCTCGGTTAGCGGATCGCGCTACCGTCACGATGTACAGGCGCCTCTTTGCCAGTGAATCTTGCTCAAGCTCGGGTTGCTGCCACTACGCCTCTACCATGATCCGATGCGCCAGGCCGACCCGAAACCCTACTGGAACACCAACGTCGCCCGGCACCCGGGCATCCTCCGCGCCGTCCCCGAAGGATGCGGCGACACGCTGGACATCGGCTGCGGAGACGGCCTGCTCGCACGGAAGCTGACCGAGCGGGCAAAACGCGTCACCGGCATCGACAACTCACCACAGATGATCACCCGCGCCCGTGAACTCGCCGCCGACCACCCGGACCTCACCTTCGTCGAAGGAGACTTCCTCACCGCCGACCTGCCCACCGCGGGCTACGACTTCATCTGCTCGGTATCCGCGATCCATCACATGAACTTCGAGGCCACCCTGACCCGCATGCGCCAGATGCTGCGCCCCGGCGGCACGCTGATGGTGGTCGGCCTGGCCCGCGAGACGACCCCGGCGGAGTGGGCAGCGACGATCGCGGCTGCCCCCATCGTGCGGATCACCAAGGTACTGCGCCGCGCGCACAGCCCGGAGGGGATGCCGGCCACCGACCCACAGATGAGCTACGGACAGGTACGAGCCGCAGCGCGGCTACTGCTGCCCGGCATGCGCTATCGCCGGCACGTGCTCCGCCGCTACTCGCTGACCTGGGAAAAACCCGGCCGCTAGCTGCGCTGCTTGGAAAGGAAGGCCGGCCAGGGCGCTGACGAGTCGGTCCTTGGCAAGCTTGGGCTGGTCGGTCACGCCACAGGTGCCCTCGCCGTCGCTGCTGTGGACATTCCAGAGATAGAAACCGTCGGCGTCGCCTGCTGGGTGCGGCTGTGGGGAAGCGCACGGAACGTCGTGGAGGCCAGGTCGGGTCACCCGGCCGGAGACCTGGATGGGAAAGTCGTCTCGGCTCATGAACAGCGACGCTAAGAGCCCCGGTGCGGTGTGCCTGGGACGGGCGTACAGGTAAACGATCCGTACTTCGGTGCGGGTAGCCCAGCCGGTAGGCGCTGACCGTCGTCAGCAGGGGCCGCTCGGCGTCTTCCGCAGCGGCCAAGGAACGGTCGGCAGCCGACCAGGCCAGGTCGAGCTCGCCCACCCGCGCGAGGATCGTCGCTCCGCAGTGGTAGACGAGCGCTCTCAGGGTGTCGGCCGCGCGGCGATGCTTGCGCGGTACCGCCTGCCGACCTCTTTCCGAGGCCATGATCAACCTCGGCAGCCGCCGGCCCGCCTCGTCGTACCGAACTGACTGATACAGCCGTTCACCCGGTGCAGTTCAGTCCGCATCCACCGTAGGCTCTCGGCTTGGCTCGACCTCGGCGAGAGCACGTCATAACGGAGCATCGCCGCCCGGATGGCCTCGCCCGCCTCGTAGCGCGATTCGCCGGCCTGGTGGGCGACGTCGGTCAGTTCGGCGACGCTCACCCGAAGCACGTGTGCCAGCTCGACCAGCACGCTATGGCTGTCGACGCGCCTCACACCGCGTTCCACCTGGCTGAGCCAGCTCTCCGACCGGCCGATGAGCCCGGCGACGGCCTGTTGCGACAGGCCGCGCCGCCGCCGTTGCCGGGCGACACGTCGGCCGATCTCGTGCTGAGCGTCCATCAGCCCCCAAGCTAGGCGGATATGCCGCCGATCAACTGGTCCAGCTCGGTGAGGACATCGTCCCAGGTAGGCATGCGTTTCTCATAGGGCGCTGCGGGATCGAACAGCACGCGCACACCCATTTGCCGGAGTACGTCCAGGTTGTTGATGAAGGCCGGGTGCGTGGCTAGGGCGGGCTTGAGCATGGGCACGGCGATGATCGGCACGCCGTAACCGGTCAACTCGCACAGGAGACCGAGCGCGAAGTTGTCCGTGATCCCCGTCGCCCACTTGTTGATCGTGTTGAACGTCGCCGGGGCAGCGATCACGGCGTCCGCTTTCGGTGGTTCCTTGCCATCACCGGGCATCCGAAAGTCGCTCCGTACCGGCTCGCCGGTCAATTCCTCGATCCGCGGATGATCGAGGAAGCGCACGCCCAAGGGGGTGGAGACGACGAACACCAGCCAGCCTGATGCTTGCGCTTGGACCACGAGATCGGCGATCGGTCCGGCGTGAGAAGGAGCCGCGCTGGTGACGAGGTACAACACCGACACGATCGTCAGCCTAGTTCGTCCGTATCGTGACGTCCCTGGAACAGAGCCAGCAAACGGGTGGACAGTCCACGCGCGTCCGTAATCGTGGTTAGCAGCCACATTCGCAAGATCATGATGCGCGCACCACTGGCCTACCCTGGGCGCATGCCCGCGCACGAGCTACCGGATCCAGCCTTACCCGACCTTTCCGCCCTGTGGCGATCCCGTTGGCCGGACTGCCCGCCCATCGGCCATGAACTGCGTGCTGACCCCGACTGCTGGGTGCGCTTCGACAGCTTGCCGGATTCCAAGCGTTACGCGGAGACGGAGACCGAGTACCGGACGATACTCCACCGCTACAACACCGTCCTGACCGAGATGTTCGCCGACCAGGAGGTCTACGTCACCACGGTCACCTACGTCATGGACGAAGGCATCACCGATCTGACGCCCTTCGATGCGCACGCCCTCAACCCCGGCTCGCGCCTATGGACTCGGGTACGCGAGGACGACGACCTCGAACCGGAGTGCACCATGCATGTGCACGTCGGCCGTCAGAAATGGAACCCAGGCATCATGGACCCCCTGCTGCGGGCGGTCGCCGACGACCTGTGCGACGGCGTCATCATCACGGACACCGGCCTACGCCGCATCTACCACCCTTACGACGGTGGCGCCGACGTCATCATGGCCAACGCTGACAAACGCGATCAGCTCAAGGAGACCCACGCCAGCTGGCTTCCAAGGATCCGAGACAGGCGCTGATGAGCCCTTGATAACGAGTGAGAACGTGATCGTCCACAGCGGTCCACGACACTCCGGCAACCCAGCTCTCGCATCACCATGAAGGTCTGCGTCAATCTCCGACGCCCCGCGAGAGGCCAACAAAATTGTCGGCCTTGAAGGCCATGATCAATGACGCACATGCCCCGCGTTGTTCAAGGAGTGCCATGGCTGCTACCGACGATGTCGGATGGTGGATCGTCGGCTGGGACGAGTGGACAGACCTCGACCTGATCCGCGCCCGGCTCGCGGCGGGCGCGGATCCCGACTCCGGCGTGCGCATCTTCGCAAAGCCGCTCCACATCGCGGCTGAGCGGGGATCCCCTGAAGTGGTCGCCGAGCTGGCCATGCGCGTCAACGACGTCGACGCCGAGCATCGAGGCCGTACCGCGCTCTGGATGGCCGTCTTCGAAGGCCGCGTAGACAACGCCCGAGCCCTCGTCGCCGCTGGAGCGGACCCGTGGCGCCTCATGATGGACGGCTGGTCCCCCGGCCGCCTCAGCCTGGCCGGCCCCACTCCAGACCTCTTCCCCGCCCCCTCACCGGAGATCGGTCTCTCCGAAGCCGAGGCCGCCACAGCGGCGGAAGCCAAACGTCTGATCCCGGCGCTGGGCGACTTCTATTACGACGGCCTGAGCCTGGCCTGCGTGGCCGACGTCAGCGCTGCCGAGGCGACGGCACGTCTGGAAGCCACACCTGCCGACGACGTGAACATCGACGCCCTTTACGAGGCCTGGTGGAACATCCCGGACGCCGACATGATCGTCGGCATGACCGACGTACCCGGCGGCTGCGTCATCACCCAACCCTGGGGATACACCCCATCCACCCTCGGCGTCGTCAAGCGCATCTCGCCGGGCACCGTCTGCTACAGCATGTACGCCAATCCCAAGGGCGGCATCTTCGGGCACATCGCCCGAGACGGCGCGGTCGTAGCCTGGGAGCCGGACAGCGCCTACATGGTCCCCCCTGACGCCGGGGCCGACAAGATCCTCGCTGCCCACCTCTACCGCAACCACCCTGTAGCGTTTTGCTGCGCCGGTGCAGACTTGCGTCTGGCCGACGCTCGGCCGATCACCGGCCCACCCGATATCTGGCTGCGACTGCCCGAGCGGGACTACCACGTCTGACGTACGGACAGTAGGGGACCTCTGCTCGGGCGCCATCGATCAATTCAGGAATTGCTGCGTTCGAGAGGCTTCACGTCTGTTTCCGGCCCTCGGCGACTCCTCTAGAAAGACCCGGAACGCCACGGACTGCGGCCAAGAAACCCCAATCGCCCGAACTATTTCGCTGAGATCACCTCAGTGGAACGACAACCCTCGGCCGTTCACGTGGAAGAAAGCCGCCGCCGAGATCCTCGACTCCCTCGCCCAATATTGTCGACGAATTTCAGGCGCAGGACGGTGGACACTCACCTCCTGTCTTCTGCGAGGGCTCGCGACGGCGTGAGCAGTGTGGACAGTGCCCAGCGGCCGGGTCCGAGGACGGCGACGAGCAGGAACCCCCAGCAGAAGAGCGCGGCCTTCTCGCCGCCGTTCTCGATCGGGAACAACGCTTGCGGCTGGTGGACGATGAAGTAGGCGTAGGCCATGGTGCCCGAGCAGATGACGGCGGCGGCACGGGCGGCCAGTCCGAGCAGGACGAGGGCGCCGCCGATCAGCTCGATGACAGCGGCCCACCATCCGGGCCAT
This sequence comes from Nonomuraea guangzhouensis, assembly GCF_019396345.1. Lineage (GTDB taxonomy): Bacteria > Actinomycetota > Actinomycetes > Streptosporangiales > Streptosporangiaceae > Nonomuraea > Nonomuraea guangzhouensis. Next base: position 39,338 of record NZ_JAHKRM010000019.1, read on the forward strand.
TGTCCGAAGCTGGGTGCCGGGCCCTGCGGCCCGCCCAGCACGTCGAAGAGTGTGGCGGCGCCATGGCAGGCGAACAGCAGGCCTATCACGGACCGATACAGGGCAAGGAACAGATCCTGATTCTTCTTCAACAGTTCCACCGCACTGCCCTTTCTCAGGAATGGATTCGAAAGCATGGGAGCGCTCCCAAACAGATTCTTCAGCCCTGTCGAACCTGTCAACACCGCCCGCTTTCGAGGGCCGTTCCAAAACGCGCGCCATGTGCGCCACAGGGCCAAACTCACGGGCGTAGGCGTGCACTTCCGTGAAATTTTCATCAGCGCATGGAAACGCTGCCGCTCCAAGATCGCGGCAGTGGGCTCGAGAGGCAGATCGCGATGTGAACACGAACGGCGTGTTGTGCCTGGAACAAAGGCTGAGGATGCCTTTCTGCTCCGGCCCCGGCGCACTGCCCGGCACGCCAAGAATCTGTTCAGTTCCGAGACAGCCCGGCACACCCCAACTGGCGACCTGCCCGTCCTGTCGGCCCGCAGGCTGCGCTCCTCCTGGGAGTTCCGCTCCCCGGACGGATAAGACGGTCGAGCACCTCCCAGGTGCCGCAGGCCCGCTGGCTGCTCGGATGCGGTATGGGGAGCGGGCTGGCGGAGCGATCGTTATCTGGGTTGTCAATCGAACCAGTGCCGGATCAAACAACGTTCGCCCTGTCCTATCGCCCGCGGGCGCGCCCCGGCACCGACTGACGCGGACACTGGCGCGGGCGGGGGCGGGGCCTCCACCCGCGCGTGGGGATGTGACTACGCTGTCGGCGCATGGACCCGATCTTCCAGCTTCCGCCCAATTCCCCGCTGGTCGCGGCTGTCTCAGAGGACTGGGGTCTGCTCCCGCTGCGTGTCCCAGCCGGTTGGAACGTCATCTACAACGCCCTGGAGGCCCGACGCTTGCCGGATGGAAGGGTCGAGGCCAACGACTCCGAGGACCTGTATTGGGCTCGTACCGCACCACCGCCGTGGCTGACCGAGCAGGAGGTCACGGAGAAGGACGGCCTGCGGGCTCGGGAGATCAACATAGACGCCGGCTGGTACAACGGCTACGGCCTCCACGTCGTCGTCCTCGACCCCGACTGGGACCATGAGCGGGCCTCCTACACCATGTCTGACCTCGATAAGTTCGTCGCCACCCTGGAGGAGTGGATGCGGATGATCACCCAGCGAGGACAGCTCCCCACACCGTGAGCCCATTTCCGGAGACGTCTCCTGACGCTGTCTCAGGCCACGTTTGCCGCCACTACGCTCCTACGATGATCTAATGCGCCAGGCCGACCCGAAGCCCTCCCGGAACACTAACGTCGCCCGGCACCCGGCACTTCATCTGCTCGGGACTGCGATCCATCACATGAACTTCGAGGCCGCCCTGACCCGCATGCGCCAGATGCTGCGCCCCGGCGGGACGTTGGTGGTGGTCGGCCTGGCCGCGAGACGACCCCGGCGGAGTGGGCAGTGACGATCGCGGCTGCCCCCATCGTGCGGATCACCAAGGTACTGCGCCGCGCGCACAGCCCGGAGGGGATGCCGGCCACCGACCCACAGATGAGCTACGGACAGGTACGAGCCGCAGCGCGGCTACTGCTGCCCGGCATGCGCTATCGCCGGCACGTGCTCCGCCGCTACTCGCTGACCTGGGAAAAACCCGGCCGCTAGCTGCGCTGCTTGGAAAACGCATCAGCACCTACGAGGAACAAGATCGAGAAAGATCCACTGGCGAAACTCTCGGCTTCTTGGGCAGCCCAACGCCTCTGGGCTCCATCTCCCAGGCTGCCTGAGAATGCAGTTTAGAACGCCATGGCTAGATACTGGCAGCTATGATCATCGTCGACGTCGTCTTGGAAACCTACGACGCGGTGGGCTTCACGGCCTGGCCGATCGCAGAGCCGTCGAGCGACCGCCTTCTCGCTCTGTCCGGCCAGATGTCCCCGGCCGAAGTCGGGACCGCGATGGCCGTCATTTTCAAGTACAACCACATCCCAGTCGTCCACGCCGCCGACATGACTGAGGCTCACCTGGAACAGCATCTTGCCCAAAGGGAAGCCCTCATTGCACCGGGTGGGCTGCGTTTCCGCGACGCCACCACGAACGTCGAAGTGACGCCCGGTTGCTGCTTCGGCCTGGAGAACTGGCGCGACTGGTGGGACGTAGTCCACGGACAAGAGCCCTGGCTCGGCCACGACCCCACGCCCCATATCCAGCACAATGGTCAGGTCATCCAGCTCCGGCAGGATGGCCTGGACACCCCAGCCCCGCCCATCGAGATCACACGCAGCGAACTCTCAAACCTGCTCACCACAGCACAGCAACGACTCACCGGGTTCCTCAACCTCGCCCAGCGATGGACCGCCGGTACTACCCCTGGGCTGGCTGGCCGGCTCATCGCCGTCCTCGACGAACACCTGATGATCACCGCTGCGGAGTAGGCGAACGCGGCTGTCCCAACCACTTCGATGCGAAGCCACTTAACTATGATCGCCACCCTCTGTTAGTCATTCACCGCGGCGCCGATTGATGGGCTTGAGCTCAACCAGAGCATCGGAGAACTCCTGCCGCGTGATCTCGAACGGCGCGAACTCCTCCAGATCGAGATCCGCGTAAGTCAGCACCCCGAACTCGTCCTCACCATGCTGTTCGTCGTACGCGAGGACCACCCCGTTGGCGTACATTACGACCTGCTGACGCGCGGTTCCGGTGTCGTCAATGGACAGGTAGTAGATCGAAGTCCCCCAACTGGCGTACTCGTCACCACGGTCCTCATCCCACGGTCGGCGGAAGTACCTGATCCCGGCATCCTCAGGCGGCAACTTTCAGCCCTCCGATCGCTAATCCCGGACCCCCAGCCAGTTCACATGGCATGAGCTGGGCGGACGCTTCCTGCCCTCCAACTAGAGCGGCTTCAGATGCTTTAGTCTTCGCTACTCTCGCCGGGGTCGCCGTTGCTCCCATCGGGATGGCTCACGAACGTGCCCTTGCCCAACACCGAATAGAGCGTGCCGTCCGATAGAAGGGCGTTGAGCGCCCGGCGGGCTGTCCCCTTGGACACTCCCAACTCGACAGCCAACCGGGGCTCCCCCGGTATCGGCATGCCGGCCCTGTACACACCGGCGGCGATCCTTCGCCGGATCTCATCGGCTACTGCGCGCCAACGCAGCTCGTCGGGCTTGAAATCCATGCTTGCCACGCTAGGAACCCAAGGATTGCCTTGCCCATCCAGGGGTACCCCGAGGTACCTCTAGGCAGGAGGGGGAAGGTTGGCGTAACCTGCAGTCATGGCGATACCCGGCTACGACCTTGATGCGCTTCGCGCCACGTTCCCCGGCTGGTCGTTCTTCTGTAGTGACGCGGGCGTGTTCTACGCGACCAGGAGCGGTATCCAGCTTCGTAAGGCCCAGATTGATGCCGGGCTTCAGCAGACGGTGAGTGCTGAAGACGTGGGAACGTTCGTGGCGCTGCTACAAGACCAACAGGCCCGTGCGGTGATGTCGTGATCACCTGGACATCCATCCTCGATTGCCCCGGGCTGCACGTAGCCGCTCCCCAGGCACAGCTTGAGTCGGTGCTGTGGGAACCGAGCCTTCCACGCGCGCACCGGGTAAGGGTGCGCGAGCACACGTGTATCTGTCAGAGCCCGCAATTCGAGCTGTGTACGGCGGGTGGCCTGTGGTTCGTGCGGCGCACCTCGGCCGACTCTTCGACCGGCACTGTCGAGAGTGCGTGGGTGTCCGCCTCGGCTGCCAAAGAGCTATGGGAACGTCTCCTGAGCGGTCAAGCGCGGTGACTTCATCCAGAAGGGCCTTTGGGGCCGCCTCGGGGATTCGAAGCCGAGACTCTTGAGTACGGGTCAAGCTCACATCCGTCACGTGTCACCAGCCGGACGGAGTTGCCTGGGGCGAAGCGTGCGCGGGCGGAGCCGGCGCTCAGGAGGGCGTCCGAGCGGAGCAAGGCCCTTCACGGGTCGGGTCCTTGGCCCGACTGGAAGAAACGCCTGAGCCCCGAGCGCGAAGCCCGTTGTGCGCAGGCGGTGCAACCCCCTAACGGCAATTCGCCGAGATCACGTCGCTGACCCCTCCCGTCCGCGCCCTCCTAGATCCAGCCACCGATCAAGATGTGATTCTGATGAGATCTACCGCTGCGAAGATCCTTATGTGATGAGGCGACGAATGGCGGCGGTCTTCCTGGTCGCCGCATCCACGGTGACCGCAGGTCCGGCCGTACGGGCCGATGCCGTCGTAGATCCGGTCGGCGCCATTCAGCGCCAGCTCGTCCCGGGCCATGGGGTGAAGATCATCCAGCGTACCCGAGTGAACTGGTCCGGCAGTTGGTCTACCCACAAGCCGGTGCGCGGCGTTGTGGGGTTCGGCAATGGCAAGATCGTGGCCACAGACCTGACGAACTTCAACCTGGGACCGCACGGTACCCGCAACATCTGCATCGGCAAGCGCGGCTACGAGTTGCACGCCAAGCCCGACCCCGACTGGCCGCTGCCGCCGGGCAAGAGTTGGGTCACGTACGAGTGGCCGTGCCAGCTCGTTCTGAAGTCCGGCCACCATGTCAGCCTCAGCGACCCGGCCACGCTAAGAGCAGTGTTGGCCACCACCGCGCACAAGCGGCCCGCCGGGGTCTACGACGGTGTGCGCACCACCCTCTACGAGGGCGCCATCACCTTCGCGCAACTCCACAAGGCGAAGCCGGACATGCGCATCGGCTTCCGCAGCAGGCCCACCGGCAAGTACGCCACCTGGAAGGTGTCCTGGCGTTTGTGGATCGGGCCTGACCAGCTCGTCCGCAGGGCGTGGAGTTCATGGCGCGACCCGAACGACAGCCTCGACAGGTCAGCCGTTGACAAGCCCTATTACGCCTTCGTGGAAGATCTCCGGTTGTCGAACTGGGGGATGAAGCTTGACATCCAGCCGCCGCCTGCGGATGAGACGGTGGCGTCGGAGGAATTGGACGACTGACCCAACCTGCCCTACTGGTGGGCTCGTCTATCAACTGTCGCGAGTTGCCGTCCCCATAGGCCTGATGGTGACGTTCCGTGTTCATCGTCGTCGACGCCGTCATGGCGGTGGTCGACGCCCGGGCCACCGCCGGCGGAACGAGCCACGCGTTGCCGCGACTGGCTTCACGGCGGCGAACTGACCTGCGTTCAACCCCGTCTCGTGGCCAGGAGTTCGCGTCCGCGCTCCGGTGTGATCAGGCGGGCGGCCCGGGAATCGGCCAACAGGGCGATCGGTGCGAGATGGTCCTCATGCAGCGGCCGCCAATGGATGAGTGCGTCACGCAGGCGCGGCCAGGCCTCGTCACCGGCGTCGAGGGCGGCGTGCGCGGCCGCGTCGAACTCCGGGTTGCCGAAGCAGAGCCGGAATCCCGGCTCTTTCTGCCGCGCCTGATAACGGCCGAGCAGGTGCTTGACCCGCTGTGGACCGCGGTCCCGCAAGAATTGGAGGGTGGAGCCGGAGCCGAAGCGGCGGGCCCGCTTGTGCGCGGCGAAAAGCAGCGGCAGGGCCTGCGCGACGAACAGGTCTTCGTCGAGGGTCCACGACCGGATATCGCCGTGGGTGAGCAGCCTGTAGAACGGGTCGTCGTCCTCCTCCCTCAACAAGGTCCGCATCTGGAAGTGTAGGAACGAGGCACGGTCACGGCCGAAACGCGCGGCCTGCGCGAGGACGGTCAGCGGGCGCTCCACCTCGCCGCGCAGGCTCGCCAGCCGGGCGTCTTCGACTTTGACGTCCCACTCACGCTGGGTTTCGCATGGGGGGCGGTCGAGGGCGTGGAATCCGGCGTAGAAGTCGTGCATCTTCTCGTAGAACGAGCCGTACCGCTGAGGGCCCATGCCCGTCCACGAGAACACGTCGTAAGCCGCCCATTCACCGTGCTCATCGACGTCACCCGGGTCGAGGTAGAAAACACCGGCGTCCGCCTCCAGAGAGATCAGCAACGATCGTGCCGCCGCGGGCTCTGCTTCCTCCTCATCCCAGTCGGCATAGGCCTCGGCCCACCGCGGCTCCAGATCGGTCAACCAGCCGATCTCCTCGGTGCCGCGTAGGCTCCAGACGAAGTGACCCGCGTGCCGCCAGCCATTGGTGACCAGTAAGAACTCCCGGAATGATGGGGGCAGCACGCACCCCAGACGCGACTCCAAGGCCTGTACCTCGTCCTCGGTGGCGGCCGGGCACCCGAGCCAGGCTTCTCCCTCCGACTCCTCGTCGGGGTTGGCGATGCGCCACTCCTCGCTCCAGCGCTGAAGGAACGGCTTCCATGCGTGACGGTCCACGGTGAGCTCCTACGACGTCGCACGATTTGGTCCCGCGAATTCCATCAGGTGCCACCGACATCGCCGAGAGCTGGGCGTCCCTCATGTGACCCATACTGCGGGGAGCGCAGCGCGCGTGCCGTCGGGTGTGTTCTGCGGACCGGCTAGACACATCGTGCGTCACTTAGGAAAGCTGAGCAGCCACTCCCTGTGCTCAAGGGTGTCGATGACCGAAATCATGGTCGGCTCCTCGAGAACGTAGAAAAGTGCTGATGGCTTCGTCGCCGAGTCGATGGACGATGCCTGTTCTTCTCGGCCGGCCCGGCTGACCGGTGGCGAAGCGTGCGCGGGCGGAGCCCGCGCTTGGGAGGGCGTCCGAGCGGAGCGAGGGCCTTCAGGGGTCGGGCCCTTGGCCCGACTGGAAGAAACGTCTGAGTCCCGTGCGCGAAGCGCCCATGGCGAAGCCCGTTGAGCGCCGGAGGCGCCTCCAGAAGGACGGCCGGAGCGAAGCGGAGGGCCTTGCAGTGCGCGTAAGCGCCTAAGGAAGAGCGTCGAGCTTCCAAGGCGCGAAGCGCCAATTGCGAGCCCTTTGTGAACGGGCTGGTGGTTGACGAAGGGCTTGTGCGTGTTTACGTTTCCGGGAGCGAAATTATCGCGGTTGTTCCGAAAATTTCGGAGGCGGTATGTTACGAGGCGTTGTCGCGGTCACCCTGCTCGGCCTGCCCACCGTACAGGCCCCCTACCAGGCGGATCCGCCCGCGATCACCGTGCGCGACCGTGTCCGGCACCAGGGGATCGACGGGTTCGGGATCTCCCAGGCGTTCCGGCGTAACGAGCTTGTTCGGGCGCTCAGCGAGGAGCAGCAGCGGGAGATTCTCGACCTGTGGTTCAACCGCGACAAGGGTGCCGGGCTCAGCATCCTGCGGCTCGGTATCGGCTCCGGTCCCGTGGGCAGCCCGTACGACCAGATGGTCTCGATCCAGCCCGAAGACCCTGGCGGACCGGACGCTCCGCCCAAGTACGTCTGGGACGGCGAGGACAACAGCCAGGTCTGGGTGGCGAAGGCGGCCAAGGGGTACGGGGTCCAGCGGTTCTTCGCCGACGCCTGGAGCGCGCCCGCGTACATGAAGGACAACGGCGACGACAAGAACGGCGGCACGCTGAAGCCGGAGTGGCAGCAGGCCTACGCCCGCTACCTGGTGCAATACGCGAAGTTCTATGCCCGGGAGGGCATCAGGATCACCGATCTCGGCTTCACCAACGAACCCGACTGGACGGCGACGTACGCCTCGATGCGGTTCACCCCGCAGCAGGCCGCCGAGTTCGTCAAGGTGCTCGGGCCGATCGCCAAGGACGTCAAGGGTCTCAAGGTGGCCTGCTGCGACTCGTTCGGGTGGACGGAGGCGAAGGCGTACACCGCCGCGATCGAGGCCGACCCCCAGGCTCGTCGCTGGGTGAAGACGTACACCGGCCACACGTACGCCAGCCCGGTGGACGGGCCGCTGCCGACCAGCGGAAATGCCTGGATGTCTGAGTGGAACCCCAACGGCTCCACCTGGAACGAGAGCTGGGACGACGGCAGCGGCTACGACGGGTTCACGATCGCGCGGGCCGTTCATGACGCGCTCACGCTTGGCAACGTCAGCGGCTACGTCTACTGGCTGGGCGCCTCGCGCGGCGCCACCCGGGCGCTGCTCCAGATCGACGAGGCCGCGGGTACGTATCACGTCTCCAAGCGGCTGTGGGCGTTGGCGGCGTACAGCAGGTTCATCCGGCCGGGGGCGGTGCGGGTGGATGCGGTGGCGGGCGATCCGGCGCTGAAAGTTTCAGCGTTTCGGAACGCCGACGGCTCTCAGGTGGTCGAGGTGCTCAACACCGGCACCGCCCCCGTCACGTGGAAGGGTGTGTACGGGCGGGCCACCGCTTACGTGACGGACAACGCCAACTCCCTCGCCGCGAGTCCGGTCACCGGGGGGACCGTGACCCTCCAGCCCCGAGCGCTCACGACCGTCGTCGTCGGGGGGCACCGATGACGACCCTGGGCCTCCCAAGCCTGTGGTGAAGGGGCCAGCCATCCTGAGCGTGAGGGGAAGGCGCTGGTCGTCGCGAGCGCGGGACGAAGGCGCCGGCCACCCCGAGCGTGGGGGGAAAGCACTGGTATCGCGAGCGTGAGGGAAGGCGCTGATCATCGCGAGCGTGAGGGGAAGGCGCTGGTCGTCGCGAGCCTGGTGTGAAGGCCCCGGTCACCCCGAGCGTCGGATGAAACCGCCGGTCACCCCGAGCTCGGGGTGACCGGCGCCGGTCTTCGATCGCAGGGCGTGCAGCGTCGGGGATGTCGCCGACCGACACTCGTGGTGGCAAGCCCGCCCGTCAGCGCCCCGTGAACTTCGGCTGGGCCTTGTCCGCGAACGCCGTCATCCCGATCTTCGCGTCATCCGTCGCGAAAAGCCCGGAGAACTGCAGCCGCTCGATCTCCAACCCCGTATCCAGATCAACCTCCAACCCCTGATCCACCGCCTGCTTGGCCGCCCGCAGCGCTACAGCGGGCCCACCCACAAAGGTCCCCGCCCAGGCCAGCGCCGCCGCATACACCTCGGCGTCAGGCACCACCCGATCGACCAACCCCAGCGCCAGCGCCTCCGCCGCCGCCACGTGCCGGCCGGAGTAGATCAGGTCCTTGGCCCGGGCGGGCCCGATCAGGCGGGGCAGGCGCTGGCTGCCGCCCGCACCCGGGATGAGGCCGAGCTGGATCTCCGGCTGCCCCAGCTTGGCCGACTCCCCTGCCACCCGGAAGTCCGCGCACAGGGCCAGCTCGCAGCCGCCGCCCAGGGCGTAACCGGTGACGGCGGCGATGACGGGCTTGCCGATGGCGGCCACCGCGGTGAAGCAGCCCTGGAGCGCGCGGGAGTGGGCCGCCATGTCGGCATAGGACATGACGACCATCTCTTTGATGTCGACCCCGGCCGCGAAGACCCGCTCGCCGCCGTAGACGACGACGGCGTGCGCTTCGGGGTCGGTGTCGACGGCTCGGGCCGCTTCGCCGAGCTCTCGCTGCATCTGGCTGTTGAGGGCGTTCATCTTGGGACGGTCAAGCCTGATCGTGGCGATCTGGTCGGCCACTTCTACGTGTACGAACTCACCCATGCTCAGGACACTACAAGCTGCTGCCGGCGGACCAGGTCCAGCAGGTCGGTACGCGGGGTCCAGCCGAGCAGCGAGTGGAGGCGGCGGGTGTCGGCCAGCGAGTCGCCGGGCTCGTCAGGCGGGGCGGGTACGACGTCGAAGGTGAGCGAGGCTCCGGTCACCGTGGCCACCGCCTCCGCCATGGCTCGGAGGGTCTGGCCGTGGCCCGTGCCGAGGTTCACGATGCCGGGGACGCCGATGAGCTCGATCATCGCGCGGGCGGCCTGTCGTACGTCGGTGATGTCGCGGGTACGGTCGAGCGAGCCGAGCACGCGCAGCGGGCGACCCTCCTGGGCGGCGCGCAGCCACACCGACAGCGCCATGTCGGGCCGCTGCCCCTCCCCGGCGACGGTGAACGGCCGGACGATCGTGACGCCGGGACGGTCGCGGCAGAGCCGCTCCAGCGCGACCTTGCTCGTGGCATAGCCGCCAACTGGACGAAGCGGATCCGACTCCACACTGGCCCGGCCGCGAAACGCTCCCCCGTACACCGAACTGGACGACGTGACCAGGAGCGGGACCCCAGGCGGCGTGAGCGCCAGCACCCGCGCCCCCGCGAGCACATTGTCCCGCTGACGCCGCCACCCGATCCCAGGAGCGACATCACGCACGCCCGCGCACCCGGCCAGGTGGTAGACCTCATCCGCAGAAGAGAAGACATCACCAACGTCCAAGAGATCAGCCGTGATCACGGTCAGCCCCGGCTGCTCCTCGACCGGCCGGCGGTCGATGGCGACGACCGGCGAGCCGGACGACAGCAGGGCCGACGTCAGCGCACGGCCGATGAATCCGGCCGCACCGGTCACGATCGACGTCACCCGCCCCACCATAGGGCGTTAACTGCTGAAAAATATCTTCGCAAAGCTCTCGCCAGAGAAGGAAAATGTTGACACGCTGACTCCGTCATTCCCCCAGTCGAGGAGCGGTAGATGCGCAGAGCGCTGGCGATCGCGGTGGTCGCCCTCCTGCCATTAGTCAACATGACAGCTGCGGCCGGCACCACAGCCGAGGAACCCCCGGACCGGCAGGCGGCGTTCGCCGCGGCGGCCAAGGAGTTCCAGGTTCCGGAGAGCGTGCTGCTCGGTGTCTCCTATCTTGAGTCGCGCTGGGACGCCCACGCCGGGCAGCCCAGCAACGACGCCGGGTTCGGCCCCATGCACCTGACCGACGCCGCCGCCTTCACCGGGTCCAACCACCACGGGGAGGGCGAGGAGGACGCGCGCGGCGACGACGGCAGGCCGCTGGCCCCGGTCGCGACGACGGTCGCGCCCACGGAGATCCCGGCCTCACTCAAGACCATGGAGAAGGCCGCCGAACTGACCGGCCAGAGCCACGAGGCGCTGCGGACGGACGCCGCCGCGAACATCCGGGGCGGCGCGGCGCTGCTGGCCGACTACCAGAAGTCGATCGGCGCGCCGCTGAGCGCCGACCCGGGCGAGTGGTACGGCGCGGTCGCCAAATACTCCGGCGCCGACGAGTCCGAGGCGGCCAAGGTCTTCGCCGACGAGGTCTACAGCACGATCGAGGACGGCGCCGAGCGGGTCACCGACGACGGGCAGCAGGTCAAGCTCACGCCCATCCCCGGCCTGGACCGGATCGAGAAGTGGCTGGAGAAGCTCGGCCTCAGGCCGCCGCGCAAGGACGGCGTCGAGTGCCCGAGGTCGATCTCCTGTGAGTGGATCCCCTCGGCCTACGCGCAGAAGCCGAACGGCGACTACGGGCACTACGACCTGGCGAACCGGCCCGTCAGCCAGAAGATCAAGTACATCATCATCCATGACATGGAGGGCTACTTCGGCCCGTCGATCAAGCTGAACCAGGACGTCAACTACGGCGCGAGCTGGCAGTACTCCGTGCGCTCCACCGACGGTCACATCGCCCAGCACGTCAAGGGCAAGGACGTCGCCTGGCAGGCCGGCAACTGGTACATCAACGCCAAGTCCATCGGCATCGAGCACGAGGGCTTCCTGGCCGAGGGCAGCACCTGGTACACCGAGGCGATGTACCGCTCGTCCGCCAAGCTCGTACGCTACCTGGCGCTCCGGTACGACATCCCGCTCGACCGCGCGCACATCCTGGGCCACGACAACGTGCCGGGCACGCTGCCGACCACGGTGCGGGGCATGCACGAGGACCCGGGCCCGTTCTGGGACTGGAAGCACTACTTCGACCTGATCGGCGCGCCGCTGCACGGTTTCGGCGGCCCCAAGGCGGGCTCGATCATGATCAGGCCCGACTTCGCCACCAACAAGCCGTACTTCTACGGCTGCGACCGCAAGAACCCCGAGAACGCCTGCCCGCCCCTCAGCGCCGGCACCGTGTGGCTGCGTACCGAGCCGCGCGACGACGCGCCGCTGATCAAGGACATCGGCAAGCACCCGACCGGCACCAACGACTCGCTCTACAGCGTGTACGACCACAGCGCCAGGGCGAGCACCGGCCAGCGGTTCGCCGTGGCGGAGCGCCAGGGCGACTGGACCGCGATCTGGTACCTCGGTCAGAAGGGCTGGTTCTACAACCCGGCCAAGAAGCCGACCGCCGTCCCGTCCGCGGGCCTGGTGGTCACGCCGAAGCCGGGTCTGGCGACCGTCCCGGTGTACGGCAGGGCGTACCCGGAGCAGGAGGCCTACCCGGCCGACATCCCGTACCAAGCCGTCACCCCGCTGCAGTACAAGTTCTCGGCCGGAGAGAAGTACACGCTGGCCGGAGAGGCGGCCAACGAGTACTACCGGGCGGTCACCTTCGACGAGGCCAGCCACAAGGTGGTCAAGGGCAAGACGAAGTACCTGCAGATCCAGTTCGGGCACCGGGTGATGTTCGTCAAGGCTGACGACGTACGGGTGTCGCTCGCCTGGTGAACTCCTTGACGGCGCGCCTGGTGCTCTGCAACGCCTCCTGAGAGGAGTCGAAGGTGCGCTGGGCGACGCCGACGAACACGCAGTCGACGACGAGGAGCTGGCTGATCCGGCTGGCCAGGGCGCCGGGACGGAACTCCGTCTCGCGCCCGGCCGAGATCAGCACGTGTTCGGCCAGCTCCGCGATCGACGAGCGCGGGTTGTTGGTGATGGCGACGGTCGTCGCGCCGGCCTCCCGCGCTCGCGACAGCGGTTCGAGCACGTCGGGCGTCTCGCCCGACGTGCTGATGCCGATCGCCACGTCGCCGGGCTTGAGCAGCACGGCGCTGACCAGCGCCAGGTGGACGTCCTGGAAGGCGTGGCTGGACAGCCCGATGCGCAGCAGTTTCTGGGCCACGTCCTCGGCCACCAGCCCGGAGGCGCTCACGCCGTAGGCGTCGATCCGCCTGGCGCCGACGATGGCGTCGACGACCAGGCCGAGGCGTTCCGAGGTGAGCTGGGCGACCGTGTCGTTGATCGCCTCCGACTCGGCCCTGGCCACCTTCTGGATGACCTCCGACAGCGGGTCGTCGGGCGCCAGGTCGCCGGGCACCAGCCGGTCGGGCTGGGCGGCGGCCGCGGCCAAGGCGAGGCGCAGCTGCGGGTAGCCGGCGAAGCCCAGGAGCCTGGCCGTGCGGACGATCGTCGCCTCGCTGGTGCCCGACGCGGCGGACAGCTCGGTGATCGTGCTCCGAGCCACCGTCGCCGGGTCTTCCAGGATGAGCCGGGCGACCGTCTGCGCGGCCGGGGTCAAGGACGGAAGCACACCGCGGACCGTCGCCACCAGAGTGTCTGCCCGCAGGCCGTTCCCGCTGTCGTCCACCACGGTCCCGATTATGACGCTCCCTGGGCGTTTTCCCTATTGCGCGGTCCAACCGGTCCGTTCACCGGAAAACGCCCCACCAGTAAGCGCCTCACCGGAGCACGCCGTTCGTCATGCCGGCGGGCTCCTCAGGTACGGCGATCAGGCCGAGCTCGGCGCGGGAGGCGGCCAGCGCGTGGTGCGGGACCACCCGGACCGTGTAGCCGAACGGGCCGGTGCGGTCCAGCGGGATCACGCCCGCGTAGTGGGCCCGGCCGTCGTCGTCGACGCCGTCGGTCCGCAGCGACATGTACGCGGGATGGACCAGCTCGTCGTGCGGCCCGACCCGGCCGTAGGCGGCCTCGACCAGGACGTCGCCCGGCTCCAGGTCACCGAGCGCCACCGTGGCGTGCAGTTCGAGCGCCGCGCCGACCTCAGGGGCGTCACCGATGCCCGACGCCTCCACGTGTTCGACCCGGACTCCCGGCCAGGCCCGCGCGACGCGCACCCGCCAGGCGGCGAACCCCTTGGCCGCGGCGTAGGAGTCTCCCGACAGCGCGCGGGCCGACAGCGCGGCGGGGAGGTACAGGCCGACCACGTAGTCGCGGAGCATCCGGCCCGCGAGCACCTTGGGGCCGAGCGAGGTGAGTGTGTGCTTGACCATCTCCAGCCAGCGGCGCGGCAGCCCGTCACCGGCCCGGTCGTAGAAGCGGTCGGCCACCTCGTGCTCGATCAGGTCGTAGAGGGCGGCGGCCTCCAGCTCGTCGCGCCGGTCCTGGTCGGTCACCCCGTCGGCGGTGGGGATGGCCCAGCCGTTGGTGCCGTCGTACCACTCGTCCCACCAGCCGTCGCGGATCGACAGGTTGAGCCCGCCGTTCAGCGCCGACTTCATGCCTGAGGTGCCGGAGGCCTCCAGCGGCCGGAGCGGGTTGTTCAGCCACACGTCGCAGCCCTGGACGAGCAACTGGCCGAGCGCCATGTCGTAGTCGGGCAGGAACACGATGCGGTGCCGCACGTCGGCCCGATCCGCGAACTTGACGATCTGCTGGATCAGCTTCTTGCCACCCTCGTCGGCGGGGTGGGCCTTGCCCGCGATCAGGATCTGGACCGGCTTGTCACTGTCGAGCAGCAGGTCCGTCAGCCGCTCGGCGTCACGCAGCATGAGCGTGAGCCGTTTGTAGGACGGTACGCGCCTGGCGAACCCGATCGTCAGCACGTCGGGGTCGAGCGCGTCGTCGATCCAGCCGAGTTCGGCGTCGGAGGCGCCGCGGTCGCGCCACGCCTTGCGCAGCCTGACCCGGGCCCCTTCGACGAGGCGCCGCCGGAGCGTGCCTCTGATGTCCCACAGGTCGGAGTCGGGGACCTTCTGGACGCCTTCCCAGCCGCGCGCCCGCTCGATCAGCGAGGGCAGCTCACGGCCGGCCAGCTCCATGAGCTCGCGGCCGACCCAGGTGGGCGCGTGGACGCCGTTGGTGATGGAGCCGATCGGCACCTCGTCGAGGTCGAAGCCGGGCCACAGTCCCTTGAACATCTCGCGGCTGACCGCGCCGTGCAGCTCGGACACTCCGTTGACGCGCTGCGCCAGCCGCATGCCCATGATCGCCATGTTGAACCGGCCGGGCTGCTCCTCGGCGCCGAGCGCGAGGATGCGCTCGACGGGCACGGTCGGCCAGGCGTTGCCGCCACCGAACTGGCGCTCGATCATGTCGACGGGGAACCGGTCGATGCCCGCGGGCACCGGCGTGTGCGTGGTGAAGACCGTGCCCGCGCGTACGGCCTCCAGCGCCTCGTCGAAGGACAGGCGGGACTCGGTCAGCTCGCGGATGCGTTCGAGGCCGAGGAAGCCGGCGTGGCCCTCGTTCGTGTGGAACACCTCGGGTTCGGCGTGCCCGGTGATGCGGCAGTACGCGCGGATCGCCCGCACCCCGCCGACGCCCAGGAGCAGCTCCTGCATGAGCCGGTGGTCGGTGCCGCCGCCGTAGAGGCGGTCGGTGACGTCGCGGGCCGCGATGTCGTTGTCGGCCACGTCGGAGTCGAGCAGCAGCAGCGGCACCCGGCCCACCTGCGCCACCCAGAGCTGCGCGTGCAGCACCCGATCGTCGGGCAGGGAGATGCGGATCTTGACGGGGGTGCCGTCCTCCTCCTTCAGGAGGGTCAGCGGCAGGCCGCCCGCGTCGAGCGACGGATAGTGCTCCAGCTGCCAGCCCTCTGGCGAGAGGGACTGAGTGAAGTAGCCGTGGCGATACAGCAGGCCGACCGCGAGGATCGGCACCCCGAGGTCGCTGGCGGTCTTCAGGTGGTCTCCGGCCAGGATGCCCAGGCCGCCCGAATACTGCGGGAGCGCGGCGGCTATGCCGTACTCGGGGGAGAAGTAGGCGATGGCGTGCGCGGCGTCGGGCAGTGTCTGGTACCAACGCGGCGCGGTCATGTATTCGCGCAGGTCGTCGGCGGCGTCGGCGAGACGCCGTAGGAAGCGGCGGTCAGCGGCCAACTCGGCAAGCCTGGCGTGGTCGACGGCGCCCAGCAGGGCGACCGGGTCGTGCCCTACCTGCTCCCAGAGGCGGGGGTCGACCTCGGCGAAGAGGTCGGTCGTCTCCGGATGCCATGACCAACGCAGATTGTGCACGAGCTCGCCGAGGGAGGCCAGCTCCGTGGGCAGGACGGTGCGGACAGTGAACCGGCGGATTGCTCTCACGTTTTCGAACCCTATGGGCTAGGAGGGACCTGTGAGTCCCTCACCTCCAGCAAGGCCGTTCAAACCCCTTCCGGGAAGAAGCATGAAGAGGAACTATTTGGGCAACTTCCCCCAATGTTGGTTCTCCTGGGGACACTCGGGAGGTCTTCCACTGCTGCCCACAATTTACATGCAAGGATCGTTCCTACCACGGAAGCCTCCGGCGGTACCGAGCGTGCCGTCGCAACCTTGAAATGCGATGATCGGACGAATTCCCATCACGGACATCTCCCCCGTCGTCGACTGCGGGCAGTGGCCCGCCAAGGCGGTCGCCGGCGAGACCTTCCAGGTCTCGGCGACCGTGTTCCGAGAAGGCCACGACGCCGTGGCCGCGGGCGTGGTGCTCACCGCGCCCGATGGGCAGCGCGGTCGCCTGAGACCGATGCGCGAGCTCGCGCCGGGCACCGACAGGTGGGGCATCAGCGTGTGCCTGCCCACCGAGGGTGACTGGCTGTTCCGGGTGGAGGCGTGGAGCGACCCCTTCGCCACGTGGCTGCACGACGCGGAGATCAAGATTCCGCGTGGCATGGACACCGACCTCATGTGCGAGGAGGGCGCCCGGCTGTTCGAGCGGGCGGCCAAGGCCGTACGACAGGCCGAATGTCCCGCCCCCGGCAACGGAAACGGGCACGGCAACGGTGACAGCGTGTGCGGGCACCGTGCCGCGCTGCTGGGCATCGCCGCCACGCTCCGTGACGAGCAGCTCGACCCGCGGGCCCGGCTGTCCATCGCGCAGCTGCCGGAGACGGCGGCGCTGCTGGAGGCGCATCCGTTGCGTGCCCTGGTGACCAGGGCGCGGCCGCGGAAGATCAGGGTGGACCGGCGCAGGGCCCTGTACGGCTCGTGGTACGAGTTCTTCCCCAGGTCAGAGGGCGCGATAGTCAGCGACCTGGGCATCTCCAAGTCCGGAACTTTCCAGACCGCGGCCAAGCGCCTGCCCGCGGTCGCCAAGATGGGCTTCGACGTCGTCTACCTGCCGCCCATCCACCCCATCGGCCTCACGTTCCGCAAGGGGCGCAACAACACGCTGAGCCCCGAGCCCGACGAGCCGGGTTCGCCCTGGGGGATCGGCTCCGAGGACGGCGGCCACGACGCGATCCATCCCGACCTGGGGACGATCCAGGACTTCGACGAGTTCGTCGCCCGCACCCGCGAGCTGGGCATGGAGGTCGCGCTCGACTTCGCCCTGCAGTGCTCCCCCGACCATCCGTGGGTCAAGGAGCATCCGGAGTGGTTCACGATCCGGGCCGACGGCACGATCGCCTACGCCGAGAACCCGCCGAAGAAGTACCAGGACATCTACCCGATCAACTTCGACAAGGACCCCGTCGGCATCTACACCGAGGTGAAGCGGGTCCTGCGTCACTGGATGGACCACGGCGTACGGATCTTCCGGGTGGACAACCCGCACACCAAGCCGGTGGGGTTCTGGGAGCGGCTGCTGGCCGACATCCAGACGACGGACCCTGACGTGATCTTCCTGGCCGAGGCGTTCACCCGGCCGGCGATGCTGCAGACGCTGGCCAAGGTGGGCTACCACCAGTCCTACACGTACTTCACGTGGAAGAACTCCAAGCACGACGTGGAGACGTACCTCTCGGAGCTGGCCGGGCAGACCTCGCACTTCCTGCGGCCCAATGTGTTCGTCAACACTCCGGACATTCTTCACGAATACCTACAGCACGGCGGTAACCCGGCTTTCCGCATCCGGGCCGCGCTGGCCGCGCTCGCCTCGCCCACCTGGGGCGTCTACTCGGGGTACGAGCTTGGGGAGAACATCCCTGTCCGTCCGGGTAGTGAGGAATACCTAGATAGTGAGAAATATCAGTACAGACCTCGCGACTGGGCGGCGGCAGAGCGGGCAGGGTGGAGCCTGGCGCCCTTCATCACCCAACTGAATTTGTTCCGAAGAGCCCATCCGGCGCTGCAGGAGTTGCGTAATCTACGGTTCCACCAGGTCGACCAACCGGACATCGTGTGCTTCTCCAAGCGGCTGCCGGGCGCCTACGACCCGGCCACACGACGGCACGGGTTGGGCGATGTCGTGCTGGCGGTCATCAACCTCGACCCACACCACACCCACGAGGCCACGGTCGAACTGGACATGCCGGCGATCGGCCTCGACTGGAATGCCGAGTTCGTCGTGGATGACGAGCTTTCGGGCGAGTCGTATCGTTGGCGGCAGAGCAATTACGTACGCCTCGATCCCCACATCCAGCCTGTCCACATCTTCACCGTACGAGCCGCGCCACGGTAGAACAGAATTCAGCGGGGAGTCTTCAACGTGTGTGAAAGCGCCTCCTTCATGAGCACGAGGGAGTGCTCATGAGCTCCACACCCATTCCCAATTCCTTCGACGACGAGAAGCCGCGCGATCCTTACTGGTACAAGCGCGCGGTCTTCTACGAGGTCCTGATCAGGGGCTTCGCCGACTCCAACGGCGACGGCACCGGTGACATCAAAGGCCTGATCAGCAAACTCGACTACCTCCAGTGGCTAGGCGTCGACTGCCTGTGGTTGTTGCCGCTGTACGAGTCACCGCTGCGCGACGGCGGCTACGACATCGCCGACTTCATGAAGATCCTGCCGGAATTCGGCGACCTGGGAGACTTCGTGAAGCTGGTCGACGAGGCCCACAAACGTGGCATGCGCGTCATCGCCGACCTGGTGATGAACCACACCAGCGATGCCCACCCCTGGTTCCAGGCCGCCCGCCACGATCCGGAAGGGCCGTTCGGCGACTTCTACGTCTGGTCGGACAACGACAACGCCTACCCCGACGCCCGGATCATCTTCATCGACACCGAGACGTCGAACTGGACCTATGACCAGGTCCGCGGCCAGTACTACTGGCACCGCTTCTTCCACCACCAGCCGGACCTCAACTACGAGAACCCGGCCGTGCAGGACGCGATGCTGGAGGTGCTCCGCTTCTGGCTCGACCTGGGCATCGACGGGTTCCGCCTGGACGCCGTGCCGTACCTCTTCGAGGAGGAGGGCACCAACTGCGAGAACCTGCCGCGCACGCACCAGTACCTCAAGCGGATCCGCACGGAGGTCGACCGGCTCTACAACGACCGGGTGCTGCTCGCCGAAGCCAACCAGTGGCCGGCGGACGTGGTCGAGTACTTCGGCGACCCGGTGGGCGGCGGCGACGAGTGCCACATGGCGTTCCACTTTCCGCTGATGCCGCGCATCTTCATGGCCGTACGCCGGGAATCGCGCTACCCCATTTCCGAAATCTTGGCTCAAACGCCGAAGATTCCGGAACATTGCCAGTGGGGGATCTTCCTCCGGAACCATGATGAGCTGACGCTCGAGATGGTCACGGACGAGGAACGCGACTACATGTACACCGAGTACGCCAAGGACCCGCGGATGCGGGCCAACGTCGGCATCCGGCGGCGCCTGGCGCCCCTGCTGGAGAACGACCGCAACCAGATCGAGCTGTTCACCGCGCTGCTCCTGTCGCTGCCCGGCTCGCCGGTGCTCTACTACGGCGACGAGATCGGCATGGGCGACAACATCTGGCTCGGCGACCGCGACGGCGTACGCACGCCCATGCAGTGGGACCCCGACCGCAACGCCGGATTCTCCGACTGCGACCCGGGGCGGCTCTACCTGCCGGTCATCATGGACCCGATCTACGGCTACCAGGGACTCAACGTCGAGGCGCACCAGAAGAACAACGGTTCGCTGCTGCACTGGACCAAGCGCATGATCGAGATCCGCAAGCGGCACCCGGTGTTCGGCCTGGGTGAGTTCATCGAGCTCAACTCCTCCAACCCGAGCGTGCTCGCGTTCGTCCGGGAGCTGGGCGACGACCGGATGCTCTGCGTCAACAATCTCTCGCGCTTCCCGCAGCCGGTCGAGCTTGACCTGCGCAGATTCGTCGGCGTCTCGCCTGTTGAGACGATGGGTGGGGTACCATTTCCGGCAATTGGCGAACTTCCGTATCTTTTGACGCTTCCCGGGCATGGTTTCTACTGGTTCACACTCCCACCGGCAATCACCCAGGAGGAGTAAGACGTGCTTGACGAGCTCCTTGCCGCATGGATCAGTCGCCAACGATGGTTCGGCGGCAAGGGGCGCGCGATCGACTCACTGTCGATCGAGTCGGACGTCGTGATCGACGCCGACGACCCCGGACTACGCCACCTGATCGTGTCCGTGTGGCAGGGCGCTTCGAGAGAGCGCTACCAGATCCTGCTCGGCATGCGGACCGAGCTGCCCGACCGGCTGAAACACGCGCTGATCGGCACGCACGGCCCCTACGCCTTCGAAGGCGGCCCCGAGTATCCCGAGTGGTATCTCTATGACGCCGTCCACGACCAGGCCCTGACCCGCTGGGTCCTGGAGTGCATGGCCGAGGGCAGCGGCTGGGGCACCGTGCGCTTCCGCCACCTGCCCGGCGTCACGATCGACACCACGCCGCGCAGCCTGGTGCTCGGCGCCGAGCAGTCCAACACCTCGCTCGTGTACGGGGACGCGTACATCTGCAAGTTCTTCCGCCGTCTGATCCCCGGCGTGAACCCGGAGCTGGAGATCATCACCGCGCTGGCCCTCCACGAGTCCCCGAACATCGCCAAGCCGTACGGCTGGATCGAGACCGACCTCGACGGCACGCCCACGACGCTCGCCATCATGCAGGAGTACCTGTCCACCGCCAACGACGGCTGGGACCTGGCCCTGGCCAGCGTGCGCGACCTGTACGGCTCGACACCCGAGCTCTCCGCGGCCGACGCCGGGGGCGACTTCGCCGCCGAGGCGCACCGGCTCGGCGTGGCCACCGCCCACGTCCACCTGGAGCTGGCCGGCGCCTTCCCCACGGACGTGATCGAGGCGCACGAGGTCAAGCGGATGGCCGAGGGCTTCCGGCGAAAGCTGGGCCGGGCCGTGGGCGAGGTGCCGGAGCTGCGCGAGCACGTCCACACGCTGGAGGAGGCCTATCACCAGGTGGAGGAGCTGACCGTCGAGGTGCCCGTACAACGGGTGCACGGCGACTACCACCTCGGCCAGGTGATGCGTACCCCGATCGGCTGGGTGGTGCTCGACTTCGAGGGCGAGCCGGGCCAGCCCCTGACCGAACGCCGGGCGCTGTCGTCCCCGCTGCGTGACGTGGCCGGGATGCTCCGGTCGTTCGACTACGCGGCCAGGCACCTGCTGGCCGACCACCCGGAGCCCGAGTCGCTGGAGCCGCGGGCCGCCGAGTGGGCCGACCGCAACAGGCGCGCCTTCCTGGACGGCTACGCCGAGGGTGGTGGGGTGATCTCCTCGACGGACGCGGCCCTGCTACGCGCGTTCGAGCTGTCGAAGGCGGTGTACGAGGTGGTGTACGAGGCCCGCAACCGGCCCTCGTGGATCCCCATCCCGCTGGCCGCCTTCCGCCGTTAGCGCAGCTCTTCGATCAGGCTCGACAGGCCCTGGGCGCCGTGGCCGGCCGCCACCCGCCGGTCGAGGACGTCCTGCATGGGGAGCAACAGGTCCGGCTTCACCCCCTGATCCTCGAAGGCGCGGACCAGGTTGACCATGCCGACCCGGTTGACCTCCAGGTTGGAGACGTCGGTCGCGTAGTCGCCCGCCTCGATGTCCACCGCCCATCGGGGCTGCGCCGCGGCCATCGCGTTCAGCCACGGCACCAGCAGTTCCGTGGTGAACTCCGTCACCGACCCCTTCTCCGAGGCGATCAGCGCCGCCGCCTCCAGGAAGCCGGCGATCTGGCCGTACATACCGGTGAGCATGGCCAGGTCGTACAGCGGCGCGAGCCCCGCGTCCGCACCCAGGTAGCGCGGCCTGGCCAGCGCGCCCAGCGCCTCCTCGTACCGCTCGAAGGCGGGCTGCGAGCCGCTGTAGAGGATCAGCGCGCCGGGTGTGCCGATCATCTGGGGCACGGCCATGATGCCGCCGTCCAGGTAGTCGCCGCCGCGCGCGGCCACCCACTCCGTCAGCTCCCTGGCCTCGGCGGGCCTGCCGTTGGTGAGGTTCAGCAGGACCCGGTCGGCGAGCTGGACCGAGCAGAGGACCTCCCGTACGGCCGCGTAGTCGAGCACGCAGACGATCACCAGCGGACTGGCCTCGACCGCCTCCGCCGCGGTCGCCACGCTGGTGGCGCCCAAACCGTCCGCCTTGCCTTCCGTACGGTTCCACACGGTGACGCTGTGACCGGCCTTCACAAGAGTCCGGGCCAATGCCCGGCCCATCAGCCCCAGGCCGAGAATAGAGATACGCATGCTGAGCAGTCCTTTCCGTTGACGGCTTCCACACTGCTGGCCGGGGGTTATGGTCGGATTCGGACTGGCTTACGGGGGGCTGATGAGATTCGGGGTGCTGGGCCCCCTCTCGGTGTGGACGCCGGACGGGCAGCCGGTCCAGGTGCCAGAAGCCAAGGTCCGCGCGCTGCTCGCCGACCTGCTGGCGCACCGCGGCCGGCCGGTCTCCACCGACCGGCTCATCGACGACCTGTGGGGCGACCGCCCGCCCGGCAACCCGCCGGCCGCGCTCCGGGTCAAGGTCTCCCAGCTGCGCTCGGCGCTCGGCGACCGCTCGCTGGTGGCCTTCCGGCCGCCGGGGTACCTGCTCGCGGTGTCCCCGGAGGCGGTGGACGCGGACCTGTTCGAGTCCCTCCTCGCCCGTGCCGGGCGGAGCGACGATCCGCTGGTACGGCAGGCGCTGCTGACCGAGGCGCTGGGCCTGTGGCGGGGGACTCCGTACGCCGAGTTCGGCGACTTCGCCCGGGCGGCCGCGGCCCGGCTGGAGGAACAGCGCCTGGTGGCACTGGAGGAGCTGGCCGAGACCCGCCTGGACCTGGGCGACCACGGTGCCCTGGCGGCCGACCTGGCCGGCCTGGTGGCCGCGCACCCCCTGCGCGAACGGCTGCGGACCGCGCACCTGCTGGCGCTGTACCGGGCTGGGCGGCAGAGCGAGGCGCTGGCCGGGTACGGGCAGCTGCGCGGGCTGCTGGCGGACGAACTGGGCATCGACCCCGCACCGGAACTGACGGCCCTACACGCGGCAATCCTCCGCCAGGACCCCACCCTCGACCCACCCCCGCCGCCACACCCCGACCCGGCCGCGCCACTCGCGGGTCCGCCGCACAGCGGCCAGGCCGGATCGGTTGTCGGGCCGCCGGGGACGAATCTGCCCGCGCCGCTCACCGGGTTGGTCGGGCGGGGTGTGGAGGTGGCCGAGGTGCGGGCGTTGCTGCGGGGTGGGCGGCTCGTTACGTTGACCGGGCCTGGTGGGGTGGGTAAGACGCGGCTTGCTCTGGAGGCCGCGACCGAGACCGGCCAGCCGTTCCCGGGAGGTGTGTGGCTGGTCGAGCTGGCGGCGATCACACCGCCCGCTGAGCCGGGTGTGGTGGCTGAGGCGGTGGCGGCCGTGCTGGGGGTCAGGGATGATCTGCCTGGGTCGGCGGTCGACCGGCTCGGCGCCGCGTTGCGTACCCGCGCGACGCTGCTCGTCCTCGACAACTGCGAGCACGTGGTCGAACAGGTCGCCGAGCTGGCCGAGCGGCTGTTGCGGGCCGCGCCCGAGTTGCGCGTGCTGGCGACCAGCCAGGAGTCGCTGCGCGTCCCCGGTGAGGTGCTGTGGAGTGTGCCGCCGCTCGGGCCGGAGGCCGCCGCGGAGTTGCTCGCGGCACGGGCGGGCGTCGGGGCGGGGGACGACGGCGTGGCGGAGATCTGTGCGCGGCTCGACGGGATCCCGCTCGCGCTGGAGCTGGCCGCCACCCGGCTACGCGCGCTCACCCCACGCCAGCTCGCCGCCCGGCTCGACGACCGGTTCCGGGTGCTGGCCACGGGGCATCGGGGCGCGCCCGCGCGGCAGCGGACGCTTCGGGCGATGATCGACTGGAGCTGGGAGCTGCTGACGGGTGGTGAGCGGCTGGTGCTGCGGCGCCTGGCCGTGCACGCCGACGGGTGCACGCTCGAAGCCGCCGAGGCGGTCTGCGCCGAACCCGGCCTGGACGTGCTCGACCTGCTGGCCAGGTTGGTGGACAGGTCGCTGGTGGTACGGGCGCCGGGCGGCAGGTACCGGCTGCTGGAGTCGGTGGCGGCGTACTGCCTGGAACGGCTGTCCGAGGCGGACGAGACGGTGACGGTCCGGCTGCGGCACGCCCGCCACTACGCCGACCTGGCCGAACGCGCCGAGCCCGGCCTGCGCGGACCCGAGCAACCGCGGTGGCTGGCCCTCCTCGACGCCGACGCCGCCAACCTGCGCACCGCGATCGAGACCTCCCTCCGGCTCAAAACCACACAAGACGCCGTCCGGCTGGTGAATGCGCTGGCCTGGTACTGGGTGTTGCGGGGCCGGCTCGGCGAAGGACAGCGGGCGTTCGAGGCGGTGCTGGCTGTCGTCGACGACGCGCAGGCCCGGGTCTGGCTGGCCGGGCTGCGGATGCTGGCGGGGCAGGGGCGGGCCCCCGACCTGGAACGACCGGCCGACATCGCGGATCCGGCGCGCCGGGCCAGGGCGCAGTGGTTCCTGGCCTTCACGCTGTACGGCTACGACGACCCGGCGGCCACCGACGCCTACCTGCACAGCGCCCTGGAGTACTTTCTGGCCGCGGACGACCGGTGGGGCACGGCGGCGGCGCTGAGTCTGCGGGCCAGGCGGGCGCTGCTGCGCGGTGATCTGGTGGCGCTGCGGCGGGACGGGGAGCGGGGGCTGGAGCTGTTCCGCGAGGTGGGCGACCGGTGGGGCGAGATGCGGGCCGCCGAGAACCTCGGCACGCTGGCCGAGATCACCGGCGACTACGAGCAGGCCGCGGAGCTGCGCCGCGACGGGCTGCGCATCGCCGAGGAGCTCGGGCTGTGGAGCGAGGCGTCGGGCGCCCTGTCCAGGCTGGGCCGGGTGGCGCTGCTGACCGGCGACCTCGACGAGGCTCGGGAGCTGCACGAGCGGGCCAGGCGGCTGGCCGTCGCCAGGTCGGATGTGCCGTTGAAGGAGTTCGCGGAGGTCGGGCTGGCCTTGGTGGCTGGGCGGCAGGGACGGCTCGACGAGGCGGACGGGCTGCTGCGCCGCTGGTTGCGCTGGGTGCGTGAGGTGGCGGGTGAGCCGGGGGCGGCGTTGATCCTGGCCGAGCTGGGGTTCGTCGCCGAGCAGCGGGGGGACGCGGCGGCGGCGCTGGAGTGGCAGCGGGAGGGGCTGGCGATGGCGCGGCGGGTGGGCGATCCACGCGCGATCGCGCTCGCGATGGAGGGCCTGGCCGGGGCTCAGGCGCTCGGCGGACAGCACGAGGAGGCGGCCAGGCTGCTGGACACGGCCGGCGCGCTCAGGGCGTCGGTGGGCGCGCCGCTGCCCGGGGCCGAACGCGGCGACGTCGATCGGATCGCGGCCGCGGTGCGGGTGGCGCTCGATCTGCAACGGCTGCCGGACCATTCCTGACCTGCAAATATCCGGGTTTGGCAGTCAAGGTAATGATTCGCCATTACTCTTCGTGGGCGTTCCCGTACACACAGGAGTGATGGTGTTTCTCCAACTCGCGCTCGCTCTGTTCGTCGCCGTCGCCGGGCACGCAGGCGTGGCCGACGCAGACCATCCGCTACCCAACACAAAGCGGCATTTCGCCCTGGCGTCTTCTCTCGATAAACCCAAGATTCCGCACTTTCGGTGATTGTCTCCGTGATTGCGGGCAGTGGCCTGGGTTGGAGGGTTGACGTAGGGCAAGGTGGGAGCATGCCGATGAGGACAGAGCTCGACCGACTCGCGGGCGGAGCACACCACGATCCGCATTCCGTGCTGGGAGCGCATCCCGTCGAGGGGGGTGTCACGTTCCGTACGCTGCGCCCGCTCGCTGAGCGGGTGCAAGTGGTGATGGACGACGGAACGGCCCACGATCTGAAACACCAGGCCCATGGGGTGTTCGAGGTCACGGTCAAGGGGCTCGACAAGGTGCCCTCCTACACGTTCAGCGTCCAGTACGCCGGCGCCGAGCCGTACTCGGCGCGTGACCCCTACCGTCACTGGCCCACGCTGGGCGAGGTGGACCTGCACCTGATCGGCGAGGGACGGCACGAACGGCTGTGGGAGGTGCTCGGCTCGCGCGTGATGCTGCACGAGGACGTCGACGGCACCGCGTTCGCCGTCTGGGCGCCGAACGCGCGCGGCGTCCGGGTCGTCGGCGACTTCAACCACTGGGACGGCACCGCCTACCCGATGCGCTCGCTGGGCCGTTCCGGGGTGTGGGAGCTGTTCATCCCCGAGCTGGGGCAGGGCGAGCGGTACAAGTTCCACATTCTCGGCGCCGACGGCGTGTGGCGGGACAAGGCCGACCCGATGGCCAGGCGGACCGAGGTGCCGCCGCAGACCGCGTCCGTGGTCGAGCACTCGGCCTACACCTGGGACGACAGCGCGTGGATGACCGAGCGCGCCGAGAAGGACGCGCAGCGGGGCCCCGCGAGCGTCTACGAGGTGCACCTGGGGTCGTGGCGGCCCGGCCTGTCCTACCTGGAGCTGGCCGAGCAGCTCGTCGACTACGTCCAGGACATGGGCTTCACGCATGTGGAGCTGCTGCCGGTGGCCGAGCACCCGTTCGGCGGGTCGTGGGGCTACCAGGTGACCTCCTACTACGCGCCGACGGCCAGGTTCGGCTCGCCCGACGAGTTCCGCCATCTGGTGGACCGGATGCACCAGGCCGGGATCGGGGTGCTGCTCGACTGGGTGCCCGCGCACTTCCCGATGGACGACTGGGCGCTGGCCCGCTTCGACGGCACCCCGCTGTACGAGCACGCCGACCCGGCGCGCGGCGAGCACCCCGACTGGGGGACCTACGTCTTCGACTTCGGCCGCCGCGAGGTGCGTAACTTCCTGGTCGCCAACGCGATCTACTGGATGAAGGAGTTCCACATCGACGGGCTGCGGGTCGACGCGGTCGCCTCGATGCTCTATCTCGACTACTCGCGGCGCGAGGGCGAGTGGACGCCGAACGTCTACGGCGGCAGGGAGAACCTCGACGCGGTGGAGTTCCTCAAGGAGATGAACTCCGTCTGCTATCGGGAGGCTCCGGGCATCACGACCGTGGCGGAGGAGTCGACGGCGTGGCCGGGCGTGTCGCGGCCCGTGCACCTGGGCGGCCTCGGGTTCGGCTTCAAGTGGAACATGGGCTGGATGCACGACACGCTCGCCTACCTACGACATGAACCGATATTTCGCCAGTACCACCACCATCAGATGACTTTTTCGCTCATGTACGCCTACTCCGAGAACTTCGTGCTGCCGCTGTCCCACGACGAGGTCGTGCACGGCAAGGGCTCGCTGCTGGGCAAGATGCCGGGCGACGAATGGCAGCGGTTCGCCCAGCTCAGGGCCCTGCTCGCGTTCATGTGGGCGCATCCGGGCAAGCAGCTGCTGTTCATGGGCGGCGAGTTCGGCCAGGGCTCGGAGTGGTCGGAGGAGCGCGGGCTCGACTGGTGGGTGCTGGAGTTCGACGGGCACGCGGGCGTACAGCGGCTGGTCCGCGACCTGAACGGGCTCTATCGCGAGTGCCCGGCCCTGTGGGAGCAGGACGCGTCCCCCGAGGGCTTCCGCTGGATCGACGCCGACGACGCGCGGGGTAACACCTTCTCGTTCGTCCGTTATGCGACCGACGGGTCCGCGGTGGCGTGCGTGGCTAACTTCAGCGGCGGGCCGTATGAGACCTACCAGCTCGGCCTGCCGTACGGCGGGCAGTGGGCGGAGATCGTCAACACCGACGCCTACGACTACTGGGGCAGCGGGGTCGGCAACATGGGCTCGGTCGCGGCCGTCGAGGAGCCCTGGCATGGCCTGCCGTACTCCGCCACGCTGCGGGTGCCGCCGCTGGGCGCCGTGTGGCTGCGTCACGACGGGCTGGGAAGTTGATGCCAGTTCGCTGAGAAAGGCGCTTCACCCCTGTGCGCGCCGGATAAATCCCCCTAAAATCCAAGATCGTGCGACTTCGCCCCTTAGTAGTGTGCGCGATCCTGCTGGCCTTGGTGCCGGCTGCTCCGGCCTTCGCCGACGACCCGACGCCTACCGCGACCCCCTCGCCTAGCGCGTCCCAGGAGAAGCTCGAAGACGGCCTGGCTCTCGATGGCGGCACCGTGCGCGCCATCGTCGAGCTGGCCGACCCGGGGCAGAAAGCGCCCGTCGCCGGCGAGGCGGCGGCCGACAGCGTGGACGTCGTCCTGCAACCGGAGAGCCAGCCGTTCATCGTGGTCCAGGGCACCGCCGAGGAGCTCGCCGCGCTCGCCGAGGACTCGCGCATCACCTCGATCCACCGCGATCGC
Organism: Nonomuraea guangzhouensis; assembly: GCF_019396345.1. Classification (GTDB taxonomy): domain Bacteria; phylum Actinomycetota; class Actinomycetes; order Streptosporangiales; family Streptosporangiaceae; genus Nonomuraea; species Nonomuraea guangzhouensis. The sequence continues at coordinate 67,493 of NZ_JAHKRM010000019.1, forward strand.
GCCTATCCCCCGTCGGCGGCCAACAACCTCGTCCAGATCGGCGCCGACCAGGCGCACGCCCAAGGCTTCACCGGCACCGGCCAGGCGGTGGCCGTGCTCGACACCGGCATCGACGAGGACCACCCGAACTTCGGCAGCCGGATCGTGGACGAGGCCTGCTTCTCCGCGGTGGACACGGGCGTGCAGTCGCTGTGCCCCAACGGCCAGACCTCGCAGACCGGTAAGGGCGCGGCCAACGCCATGACGGCCAAGTGCCTGGCCGACGGCGCGAACCTGTGCGAGCACGGCACCCACGTAGCGGGCATCGCGGCGGGCGACAGCGGCGTCGCGCCCGGCGCCGGGATCGTCGCGGTGCAGGTGTTCAGCCGGGTCGACGACGAGTCGGTCTGCGGCGAGGCGTCGTGCCTGCTGGCGTACGAGTCGTCGCTGCGGCTGGCCCTGGACTACGTGGCCGCCTCGACGCAGCCGATCGCCGCGGTGAACCTGAGCCTGGGCGGCGGGCTGTCCGAGACCTCCTGCGACGACACCGAGGAGGGCGCGATCTTCAAGCCGAAGATCGACGCCCTGCTGGCCAAGGGCATCGCGACCGTGGTCGCGGCCGGCAACGAGTACTTCGAGGGCACCTCCTTCCCCGCCTGCATCAGCTCCACGGTGGCCGTGGGCGCGAACGACGACAGCGACGCGATCGCCGACTTCTCCAACCGGGGAGCCGGGGTGGACCTGTTCGCGCCGGGCGTGGACATCGACTCGTCGGTGCCCGACAACCAGACGGCCGTCTACAGCGGCACCTCGATGGCGACTCCGCACGTGGCGGGCGCGCTGGCGCTGCTGAAGGCGCAGTCCCCGCAGACCTCGATGCCCGACCTGATCGCCAAGCTCAAGTCGGCCGGCCGCCCGTACGTCTATCAGGTCGGCGACACCCAGGTCACCACGCCGCGCCTGGACGTGCTCGCCGCGCTGACCGGCAGCACCCCGCAGCCGCCCATCACACAGACGCCCGCGCCGGCCCCCGAAGACCCCGACCCGGCCGACCCCGAGCCCGACCCGTCGGACAGCAGCGGCCCCTCGCCGTCGCCCGAGCCGTCGGAGACGATCACGACGACCCCGGTCCCGGTGCCGACCCTCACCGTAACCGTGACGGTGACCGTCACTCCCAAGGCTCCCGCCACGGTCTGTACGCGCGGTACGGCCGGCACCCGCATGACGGCCAAGAAGTGGGCCGTTGAGGTGCACCGGAGCACCGGCAAGCTCTCCGACGCCACGCTCACCTGCTACCTGAAGCTGGTGCAGAAGGCCAGCACGGTCTTCCCCGAGCTGACCAAGGCGTCATCCCTGGGCACCGCGTACCGGGTGCTGAAGACCACCAAGACGAACAGGGAGAAGCTGGACGCCGCCCTGCTGACCGGCTGGCTGAACTGGGCCAACGGAACGAACGGGACCGCGACCTTGAAGTCCGCCGAGAAGGTGCGGCTTTCCGCGAAGTCCACGACCACCGCGCTGAAGAAGGCGGCCAAGAGCGTCCTGCCGAAGTAGCGCAAAGGTTTCTCTGGCTTACATGCGTCACTTGGGAAACAAGGACATCACGGTTCACGTGCGTGGGGACTGAGCAGGCAATACGCCTGACCCCACCACGGAGGAACCAGTGAAGCTACGACCGCTGCTGACCGGCATGCTCGCGCTCGCCACGATCTCGGCCGCGCTCGTCGCGGCCCAGGCGGGCCACGCGGACAGCCTCGGCGCCGGCGGCCCGCTCATCAGCCCGGCGCTCGTCGAGGAGATGAAGACGACGCAGCACGTCCGCTCGATCGTCGAGCTGCATCCCGGCCAGGACGGCGAGGCCGTCGCCCGGGACATCATGGCGGCCTCCGACACGGCGCGGATCATCGAGTCGGCGAAGTCGCCGAACTTCTTCGTGGCCGAGCTCGACGGCGTGTGCCTGGACCGGCTCAGGAACGACCTCCGCGTCAAATCCGTCTACAAGGACGACCTGAGCTCGACGTTCCTGGACCAGAGCACCAAGGTGATCGGCTCCGACCAGGCCAACGCGGCGGGCTGGACCGGCAAGGGCACCACGGTCGCCGTCCTCGACACCGGCATCGACGACGACCATCCGTTCTTCACCGGCCGGATCGCGGACGAGGCCTGCTTCTCCTCCGCGAACCCGAGCGCCGAGGCCGTCTCGCTCTGCCCCAACGGGCAGCCCAGTCAGACGGGCCGCGGCGCGGCGAACGCCGAGACCCCGCTGTGCGTGGTGAACGGGCTCAACCAGTGCCTCCACGGCTCGCACGTGGCGGGCATAGCGGCGGGGGCCATGGTGCGGGGCGCTCCGTCCAACGGCGTGGCGCCGGGGGCGGCCATCCTGCCGATCCAGATCTTCACCCGCGTCAACAGCGCCGCGGCCTGCTCGGCGGCGGGAGCCCGTTCGGCTCCGTGCTTCCTGAGCTACACCTCGGATCAGAAGCACGGACTGGAGTACGTCGAGAGCGCGGCGAAGAGACTGCACATCGCCGCGGTCAACATGAGCTTCGGCGGCGGGCGCGTCTTCACCCAGCCGTGCGACGACGATCCGCGGGCCGGCGCGCACAAGGCGCAGTTCGACGCCCTGCGGGCGCTCGGCGTCGCGCCCGTGGTGGCGGCGGGCAACTCCGGCAACGACGGCGTCGCCTCGCCGGCCTGCGTCTCCAGCGCGATCACGGTGGGCGCCACCGACGACAGCGACCAGATCGCCTGGTTCTCCAACCGTGGCGCGATGCTGGACGTATTCGCCCCCGGAGTCAAGATCAACTCATCGGTGCCCGACGACACCTGGGCCGAGCTGAGCGGCACCTCGATGGCCGCACCGCACGTGACCGGCGGGTTCGCGGTGATGAGGCAGGCCTTTCCCACCATGAGCGTCGAGGAGATCGCGCGGCGGCTGCAGAGCACCGGCATGGACATTCCGTACAGCACCGAGCTCTCCCAGGTGCGCACCGAGCGGATCAACCTCGCCAGGGCCATCGGGCCGGCGCGGACCGGCGTCTGAGGCTCCGCCGTGCCGCGTCACGGACGCTGACCACGTCCGGCCATCGGCAGGAGTTGGGTCACCCATGACCGACTCCTGCCGCTTAGGGTGGCTTTTATGGACGCAGGCAAGGCGATCTTGGACACGGTTGACCGGTATCGCCAGCGGCGCACCGCCCCGCTGGTGCTGGAGCTCGATCTCACCGAAGGGCTCACTGAAGGACCGCCGGCGGACCCGCTCTCCGCCGTGCTGTCCATGCGCAAGACGCGACTGTCCGATGTGCTGTCGGGACTCAAGCGGGCCAGGCAGGACTCCAGGGTCAAGGCGCTGGTCGTGAAGATCGGCGGCAATCCGCTCGGTCTGGCGATGGTGCAGGAGCTCCGGCAGGCGGTGGCCCAGTTCCGCGCCTCGGGCAAGCTGACCGTCGCGTTCGCCGAGACGTTCGGCGAGTTCGGCAACGCCACCGTGCCCTACTACCTGGCCACCGCCTTCGAGCGGATCTACCTGCAGCCGAGCGGCGACGTGGGGTTGACGGGCGTGGCGCTGGAGCAGCGCTTCGTCAAGGGCAGCCTGACGAAGCTGGGCATCGGCTACGAGGGCGGCCAGCGCCACGAGTACAAGACCGCGGCCAACATGTTCACCCAGGACCACATGACCGAGCCGCACCGCGAGTCGATGACCCGCATCGTCGAGTCGGTCATCGAGCAGGTCACCGTGGGCATCGCCGACGGCCGCCGGCTCGACCCGGCCAAGGTGCGCGAGCTCGTCGACCGCGGGCCCTTCATCGGCGCCGAGGCGCTGGAGGCCGGTCTGGTCGACGGCCTGGCCTACCGCGACGAGGTGTACGACGAGGTCAGGCAGGCCGCGGGCGGTGAGCCGCACCTGCAGTTCGTCTCCCGGTACGCCAGGGCTGCGGCCGTGCGCAAGCTGCCGAACCCGACGGCCGACGGCATCGCGCTCGTCCACGGCCACGGGCAGATCAGGTCCGGCCGCAGCGGGCGCAGCCCGCTCGGCGGCGGCGGCGCGATGGGCTCCGACACGGTGAGCGCCGCGCTGCGGGCCGCCCGGCGCGACGAGCACGTCAAGGCGATCGTGTTCCGGGTGGACAGCCCCGGCGGCTCGTACGTCGCCTCGGACACGGTCTGGCGCGAGGTCGTGCTGGCCCGCAAGGTCAAGCCGGTGATCGTGTCGATGGGCGACGTGGCCGCGTCCGGCGGCTACTTCGTCTCGATGGCCGCCGACGTGATCGTCGCCCAGCCCGGCACGCTGACCGGCTCCATCGGGGTGTTCGCCGGCAAGCCGGTGATGCGCGAGCTGCTGGAGAAGGTCGGGGTCAACTCCGAACTGGTGGCCGAGGGCACCAACGCGGGCATGTTCTCCGCGACGCGGGCCTGGTCCCCCGAGCAGTGGGAGCGGGTCAACGCCTGGCTCGACCGGATCTACGATGACTTCGTGGGCAAGGTCGCCGAGGGCCGCGGCCTGACCCGCGACCGCGCCCACGAGCTGGCCCGGGGCCGGGTCTGGACCGGTTCCGACGCGCGGTCCTGCGGCCTGGTGGACGAGCTGGGCGGCCTCGAAGACGCGCTCGGCATGGCCAGGAAGCGCGCGGGCCTGGGCGCGGAGGCGCCCGTGCGGGTCTATCCGCGGCTCAACCCGCTGGAGCGGCTGCGCGGACCGGAGTCGAGCGAGGACAAGGCCGCCGCGCTGACCCGGGTCCGGCTGGACGCCTGGGGGCCGTTCGCCCGGCTCTCCGCCGAGCTGGGCTTCCCGGCCGCCGGGCCGCTGTCCCTCCCCGCGTGGTACAGGATCCAGTGAGGCTGCCGTACGGGCTGGGTCAGGAGCCCATCGGGCGGTAGCGGCCGCGCAGTCGTACGAGCGGCTGGAGAGAGGACGTGACGTACGGCACCGCGAGCACGCGCGCGACGAACAGCGTGTGATCCCCGGCGGGGACCACCTGGGTGGTCTCCGCCTCCAGGGCCGCGACGCCGTTCTCGACGACGATCGCGTCCGAGTGTGCGCCGCGGTGGTGCGCGATGCCCGCCACCAGGTGGCGGGCGCTGGGCCGGCCGGCGGCGGCGAAGCGGCTGGCGATCGCGGCCTGCCCGGCCGACAGGAGCGAGGCCGACCAGCGGTCCTGGCGCAGCAGCACCTCGCAGAGGTAGCCGTCGCTGCGCAGGCTCACCAGCACCAGCGGCGGCTCCAGCGAGACGGACATCAGCGCCGAGACCGTGGCGCCCAGGTCGTCGCGGTCGTCGCGCACGGTGACCACCGCCACGCCCGCCGCGAGCTGTGCCATCGCCTCGGTGAACTCGCTCACGGCGAGAGCCCCCGGAGTCCGGGGACCCTCGCCGGGCGGGTCAGCCGAGGCCGTTGGAGGTCAGCCATTCCTTGGCCACCGTGGCGGGCTCGTCCTTGTTGACGGCGATCTTCTGCATCATGTCGAGCAGCGACTGCGTCGAGAGCTTGGCCGAGATGGCGTTGAGCGTGCTGGTGATCGTGTCGTTCACGGCCGCCTTGTTGACCAGCGGCGTCACGTTCTGGGCGGCGAAGAGGTTCTTCGTGTCCTGGAGCGAGACGAGGTTGTTCGCGGCGATCTTCGGGTCCGTGCTGAACACGTTGCCGACCTGGACCGTGCCGTCCTTGATGGCGTCGGCCGTGGTGGCGCCGGTGGCCTTCCAGTCCTTGAACTCGATCCCGTAGACCGACTTCAGCTCCTTCTCCCAGCGCTGCTTGAACTCGGGCGGAGCGCCGATGACCCAGGTCTTGGAGACCTTGGCCAGATCTTCCATGGTGTTGAGCGACTGCTTGGCCTGCTCGTCCTTGGTGATCGTCAGGGTGTCCTTGTCCTCGGCGGGCGAGGAGTCGAGGACCTCCAGCTCGGGCGGGAGCTTCGTCTTGAGCTCCGCGTTGACCTCCTCGGTGGTCTTCGCCTTGGTCGCCTTGTCGACGAAGGCCAGCAGGTTGCCGTTGTACTCGGGCACTATGGTCAGCCCGCCGCTCTTGACCTGGTCGTAGATGACCTCACGGGTGCCGATGCCGGGCTTCTCCTCGACCTGTACACCCTTGGCCTCCAGTGCCTGGGCGTAAATGGAGGCGAGCAGCGTGTTCTCGTCGAAGTTGGCGGAACCGATGATCACCTTGCCCCCGCCACTGGCGGACGCCGAGCCGCTGGGCGCCGCGCTCGTGGTGTTGAGCGGGTTGCCTCCACCGCCGCCGCCCCCACACGCGGTCAACGCGAGCGTCGCCGACAGCAGCACCGCCGCAGTGCTGAACATGCGTTTCATCCTTATTTCCTTCCTAAGCGGCAGGTAATAGAGAGATTAGCGGACCTTGACCCGCTGACTCACCCCTGGAGAGACCGTCACCCACCGAACAACGGTGAACAGGACCTGCACGACGAGCGCGAACAACACAATCAGTACTGAACCCCCAACCACGCTGGCGTAATCCTGCGTGGCGAATCCATCGATAACGAATCGGCCGAGCCCGCCCAGCCCGGTGTAGGCCGCGATCGTGGTCGTGGCCACCACCTGGATGGCCGAAAGCCGGAGCCCCAGCAGGATCAGCGGCAGCGCCACGGGCACCAGCACCCGCCCGAGCACCTGCCCGCTGCGCAGCCCCATCCCGTAGGCGGCGTCACGGAGCTCCGGGTCCACACCTCTGATGCCCTCGAAGGTGTTGACCAGGATCGGTGGTATGGCCAGCAGGACAAGAGGGATGATCACCGGCAGGATCGACGCGGTGCCGAGCAGCAGCACGAACATCACCAGCAACCCCAGCGTCGGCAGCGCCCTGGCCAGGTTGGCCGTGACGACCACACCGAGGCCGCCCTTGCCGGTGTGCCCGATCAGCAGGCCGAGCGGGATCGCGATCAGCACGGCCAGGACCAGCGCCATGACCGAGAATTCCAGGTGTTCGAGCAGCCGCGCGGGGATGCTCGCGGGTCCCGACCAGTTCTCCGCCTTGCCGAAGAACTCCAGCAGCCAGTTCACGCGGACCTCCTAGCCCTGACCCAGGGGGTCAGCAGCCGCTGCGCGAGCACCAGGAGACCGTCGGCGACCAGGGCCAGCAGCACGATCAGCACGATGCCGACGAGCGCGGGCGGCACGAACGGGTTCTGGTACGCCCTGGTGAACAGCATCCCCAGACCGCCCTGCCCGATCAGCGCGCCGACACTCACGAGGCTGATGCTGGAGACGGCGACGACCCGGAGCCCGGCGAGCACGACCGGCGTGGCGATCGGCAGCTCGACCTGCACCAGGCGGCGCAGCGGGGTGAACCCCATCGCGACGGCCGACTGCCGCACATGCTCGGGCACCGCGCCGAGCCCGTCCACCACGGACGGGATGAGCACGGCGCAGGCGTAGAGGGTCAGCGGCACGATCACCGTCGTCTTCGACAGGCCGGTGAACTGGATGAGCAGCATGAAGACCGGCAGCGATGGGAGCGCGTAGAAGACGTTCATCACGCCGGACGTCGGCTGGTAGAGCCAGCGCCAGCGTACGCAGGCCAGCCCCAGCGGCAGCGCCAGGACCAGCGCGACGACGATCGGCACCAGGGACATGATCAGGTGGTCGCCGAGCAGGTTCTTGATGCTGTCGACCCGGCCGGTGTCCCAGTTGCGCGCGATCCACTCCCATACGGAAGGAGGGCCGTCAGCCATCGGCCGCCTCCGCCAGAGCCTCGTCGAGCGCCTCTCTGGTGGCCACGCCGACGACCTTGCCGTCCTCATCCACGGCCACCGCGCAGCCCGACGGCGACAGCAGCGCCGCGTCGAGGGTCGAGCGCATCGAGTCGCGGCCGAGCACGAACGCCCCGTACGGCTCCAGCTCGCCGAGCCGCTCGCGCGAGATCCAGCCGACCGGCCGGTCATCAGCGGTGACGACGAGCAGCCACGGCTCGTCCGTCGGGCCCTCGAACCCCTCGGGCACGGTCAGGTCGGAGCGCAGGCGCAGGCCCTGCGTCGAGATGAACTGCAAGCGCCTGATGCCCCGGTCATGACCGAGGAACTCCCGGACGAAGTCGTCGGCGGGCTCCGACAGCAGCGTCTTGGGATCGGCCAGCTGCGCCAGCTTGCCGCCCACGCGCAGGACGGCGACCTTGTCGCCGAGCTTGATGGCCTCGTCGATGTCGTGGGTGACGAAGACGATGGTCTTGTTCAGCTCCGCCTGCAGTCTGAGCAGCTCTTCCTGGAGGCTGGTGCGCACGATCGGGTCGACCGCGCTGAACGGCTCGTCCATGAGCAGCACCGGCGGGTCCGCCGCGAGCGCCCTGGCCACGCCGACACGCTGCTGCTGACCGCCGGACAGCTGGAACGGGTAACGCTCGCCCATGACCGGGTCGAGCCCCACGCGTTCGAGCAGCTCCATGGCCCGGTCCCGGGCCTTCTTGCGGTCCCAGCCGAGCAAATAGGGGACGGTGGCGATATTGTCAACGATCTTCCGGTGCGGGAAGAGCCCCGCCTGCTGGATGACGTACCCGATGCCACGCCGCAACGTCGGCGGATCGATGCCCTGCACAGGCACGCCGTCAAGGAGGATCTGCCCCTCTGAGGCATCGATCATCCGGTTGATCATTCGTAGGGACGTCGTCTTCCCGCACCCCGAGGGACCGACGAACACAGTGATCTCACCTGTCGGTGCCTCAAGGCTCAGGTGATCAACAGCGACCGTGCCGTCCGGGTAGCGTTTGGTGACGTCGTCAAATGTGATCACGCGCGACCTCTCGCGTTCGTGGCGGAGGCCGCAGCCCCCTGCTACAGCCGCCGCATGATCTCTCAGAAGGCGACAAGACTACGGTGATCCTGCCCGCTCTGTCCCCCCGGTCCCCTGTGAAACGCTTCAGCTAGCTGCAAGTTTCATACGAAATGCCGTGCTGCTAGTGCGCTTTACCTGGGTAAGTTGGCATGATTACCACCACAGACATCGACGCCGCACCCCCCACCCTCAAGCGTCCGTATTTCAGCAAGAGGATCCGGCCCCGTGACACACTCGCTCACCGATCACCCCTCCCAGGCGGAACTGATCGCGGAGCTCTACGACCGTTACGCCGCCGGGCTGTTCGCGTACTGCGCTGACCAGCTCGGGGACCACGGTTCCGCAGCCGACGCCCTGGTGTCCGTCCTCTCGAGCGTCCCGGCGACGCCGCCGCCCCGCGCCGCGCTGTTCGCGTTCGCCCGGCGCGAGATCCACCGCCGCGACGTCGTCTACGCGCCTTCGGTGGTCGACCCGCTGATCGACCCGGCGTCCGCGCTGGTGGAGCGGGCGCTGCGGGAGTTACGCCCGCACCAGCGCGAGGTGCTCGTGCTGGGCGAGGTGTGCGGGCTGGATCTGGCCGAGCTGGCCTGGGTGCTCGACGTGGCGCCCGACACGGCGGACGAGCTGGCCACCAGCGCCGCGCTCCGCTACCGGCAGGCGCTCGACACCGCGCTGGCCTACGTCGGTCCCCGCATCCCCAAGCCGGTGGCCGACGTCTACGGGGCGCTCGGTGTCGCGCCGCTGCGCGACGTGCTGGGGCGGCTGCCGTGGCCGTCGCCGCCCGAGCATCTCCACTCGCGTTTCGTGTCCCAGGTCATGCGTGGTCGTACGGCGGCGCCGATGTTCGTCAAGCCGCTCTGGCCGGGGCCGCCGACGTGGCCGCTGCCGTTAGGTGAGGCGGATCCGGCGACCACCACGGGGATCTTCCCGACGGAGCTGCTGACGCCGCCGTCGCCGTCCCGGGTGCCGGAGCACGAGGCGCCCACGGCGCCGATGCCGAAACTCCGTTTCGGGCCCGACGAGGCGTTTTCTGGGACCGGCCAGCCGTTTTCCGGGCTCGATCAGGCGTTTTCCGGGATCGGGCGGCGGCTGGAGGGGCCTGGCCGCGTTCCCTCCGGCCCCGACCAGGCGGCGCCCGGCGCGGACCCGGCTCCGGCGGGACAGCGGTTCTTCACGCCCCGGCCGACGAGCGCCCGATCAGCCTGGGAGGCCCTTTTCGGCGCCCGCCCACCCAAAGACGCGCCCTCCACTGCGAAGCCATTCCCGGACCCGCTTTTCGGTGCGTGGCCGCCCGAAGACGGGTCCTCGGGCGCGAAGCCGGTGCATGACGGGCTGTTCCGTCTGCCGCAGCCCGTCGAGCCGGGCTCCGGGAAGCCGGTCGGCGAGGCCGTGACGAAGCCGCCTTTCCCGCTCTCGGCGTCCATTCCCGGCGATGTGCTGGACGACGACGCGGTGACCCAGGAGCTGCCCGCCATCGGCGACATCCTCGTGCACAAGGGCCCGGCCAGGGAGCCGGGCGCCCTCTTCGTCCCGAGGTCCGCCGCCAAAGAGCCCGTCTATCGGATGCCGGTCCCGCTGATGTTCCCGCCCAGCGTGGACGACCTGCCGATCGTGGACGACCTGCCCGACGACTTGCCGGACATGCCGGCCGTACCGGAAGCCCGGGTACGGCCCGGCCGGGACAAGCACTACGACTGGGCGTGGGAGCTGGTCGGGTTCCTGGTCTGCGTCGTCATCGCGATGATCGTGTTCTTCGCGGTCCCGCTCGTCATCGGGCCGTAAGTCAGTCGGCCGAGAGGATCAGGCCGCTGGTCGGGACGCCGGTGCCGGCCGTGACCAGGACGTTGCGTACGCCGCCCACCTGGTTGGCGGAGGTGCCTCTGACCTGGCGTACGGCCTCGGCGATGCCGTTCATGCCGTGGATGTAGGCCTCGCCGAGCTGGCCGCCGTTCGGGTTGACGGGCAGGCGGCCGCCGAGCTCGATGCCGCCGTCCTGGAGGTAGCCGGGGGCCTCTCCCCGGCCGCAGAACCCGAGCTCCTCCAGTTGGGCCAGGACGAACGGGGTGAAGTGGTCGTACAGGATGGCTGTCTGGATGTCCTGCGGGCTCAGGCCGGACATTTCCCATAAGCGTCGCCCGACGACTCCCATCTCCGGCAGACCGCTCATGTCATCGCGGTAGTAGCTGGTCATCATCATCTGCCCCACGCCCGCGCCCTGCGCGGCGGCCGTGATCACGGCCGGGGAGCGGCGCAGGTCCCGGGCCCGTTCGGCGCTCGTGACCACCAGGGCCACGGCCCCGTCGCTCTCCTGGCAGCAGTCGAGCAGGTGCAGCGGCTCCACGATCCACTTGGACGCCTGGTGCTCCGCCAGCGTGATGGGCCGGCCGTGGAACCAGGCGGCGGGGTTCGTGGCCGCGTGCCTGCGCATGGCGACGGCCACCCGGCCGAAGTCCTCTGATGTGGCGCCGTAGGTGTGCATGTACCGCTGGGCGAACATGGCCACCCACCCGGCCGGCGTCATCAGCCCGAACGGCACGTGCCAGCTCATCTCCAGCCCCTGCGAGGTCGGCTGCCCGCCCAGGCGCGCGTCGGGCTGCCCGAACCTGCGGCCGGACCGCTCGTTGAACGCCCGATAGCAGACGACGGTGTTCGCCGCTCCGGTCGCGACGGCCATGGCGGCCTGGGCCACCGTGCCGCACGCCGCCCCGCCGCCGTACTCGACCCGCGAGAAGTAGGTGAGCTCACCGGCGCCGATCTCGCGGGCGACGGCGATCTCCTGGTTGGTGTCCTGGGTGAAGGTCACCATCCCGTCCACGTCACCCGGCGCCACCCCGGCGTCGTCGAGCGCGGCGAACACGGCCTCGGCGGCCAGCCGCAACTCCGACCGGCCGGACCGCTTGCTGAACTCGGTGGCGCCGATGCCCGCGATGGCGGCTTGGGACTTGAGCACTTACCGCTCCTTCGTTGAGGTGATCAGGTCTTGAGCCGCCGCTACGTTCCCGCGTGGTCAGGGGGCTGAGGGGAGGGTGAGGGTGATCGTGCCGGTGGCGTGGTCGCCGAGGCTGACCTTGCCCCGCACCTCGACCGTGAACTCCCCCGCCTCCCGCGAGACGATCGTGCCGTTGAAGCTCAGCCGGTCGCCCGCGTACGCCGGGACGCCGAGCTTGACCTTGATGCGCCGGATGATCGCCTCAGGACCCGCCCAGTCCGTGACGTACCGTTCCACCAGCCCCATCGTGGTCAGGATGTTGAGGAAGATGTCCTTGGAGCCCTGCGCGCGGGCGCCCTCGACGTCGTGGTGGACCGGGGTGAAGTCCATGGTGGCGAGAGCGGTGGAGACGACCACCGTGGGCGTGAGGTCGATCGACAGCTCGGGAAGCACCGAACCGATCTCGACCTGGTCTTCGGTCAGCGTCCGCATCACGACTCCCATGGCGCCCACATAGGAAGAACAAGTTCGTCGTCCAAAGCACGATATGTCGTACGCAATGCCATGCCGATACCCACGGCGTCGGGCGGGCAGTCCACGATGTTCCCCACAATCCTCACCCCTTCTGGCAGCTCCACCACTGCCACCACAAAGGGCGTCTCCCGTCCCGGGACCGGGGGGTGGTGGTGCACGACATAGCTGTAGACGGTGCCCTCGCCGCTCGCCACGGTGTGGGTGCGGTTGGTGGAGCGGCAGGCGGGACATATCGGGCCTGGCGGGTGGCGTAGCTCGCCGCAGTCGGCGCAGCGCTGGATGCGCAGCTCGCCCTGCTGGACGCCTTCCCAGAAGAAGGCCGTGTCGTCGTTGACGGCGGGCCGCAGGGGGTACGGTTTGCGGCTCGCCTCCGGGGCTGGTGCGGCGGTGGGCGGCGGTTGCTTGGGGGTGCGTGGGCGAAATTTCAGGATCCGGAACATCATCTCGGCCACTGGGTCGTCCGCGTCGCCGTACCAGGTGACGTTCCAGGTGGCGAAGTAGCCCTCGCCGAGCGCTGTCCGCTTCGGGCCCACGAGGCTGGTGAAGCGGGTCGACGGGGTCAGGCGCTCGCCCAGCCGGGCGTACCGGTGGTAGGTCTGCTCGCAGTTCGTCGCCACCACGCCCGTGTAGCCGTGGGCGTTCAGTGCGGTGATCATGTCGTCGACCGGCGAGCGATCCTTGGTCCCCCGGCGGAGGCCCTGCATGGTCCAGACCTGGATCATCGCGGGTGGGGCGAGGCCTTTGTCGAGGTAGGCCGGGTTCGTGTCGCCCATGGCGTCCTGCCAGTGCCTGATCATGGGCTCGTTCACCGGGTCCGGCGCGGCGGCGCCGCGCACCTCCCCGAGGGCGATCTGCTTGTCCGCCAGCTCGCGCAGCTCCCTGTCCGCGCTCAAGGCGCCGGTCGGCTGGGCGTCCGTGGTCGAGGCATCGGCCGGCTGGGCGGCGGTTGTGCGGGCGTCCGTCGGCTGGGCGTCCGTCATCGGGGCGGCCTCGGGAGGCTCAGGCCGAGCATCGCGATCAGCTCGCGTTGCACCTCGTTCACCCCGCCGCCGAACGTCAGCACCACCGCGCCCTTCACGCCGTGGTCGAAGCGCTCCAGGAGCTCGGCCGTCTCCGGGTCCGACGGGTCGGCGTACCGGGCCAGGATGTCGGCGATGAGCCGGCCGACCTCCTGCACCCGCTCCGAGGCGTAGATCTTGGTGGCGGACGCGTCGGGCGCGCCCAGCCAGCCGAGGTCCATGTTCGCCGCGACCTGCCAGTTGAGCAGCTCGTTCGTCCGGAAGTAGGCCCGCACCCTGCCCAGCGCCCGCCGTACGTCCGGCTGGTCCACCAACCCGGTACGGCGCGCCCAGGCCAGGAAGCGGTCGTAGGTCTGGCCGAGGTTCCCGGCGGGGCCGAGTGTGACGCGTTCGTGGTTGAGCTGGTTGACGATCAGGTCCCAGCCTTTGTCCACCTCGCCCACGACCATGTTCGCCGGGACGCGGACGTCGGCGTAGTAGGTGGCGTTCGTGTGGTGGCGGCCGTCCATGGTGATGATCGGCGTCCAGGAGAAGCCCGGGTCGTCGGTCGAGGCGATCATCATCGTGATGCCCTTGTGCTTCTTGGCATCGGGGTTGGTACGGGTGGCCAGCCAGATGTACTGGGCGTAGTGGGCGCCGCTGGTGAAGATCTTCTGGCCGTTGACGACATAGTGATCGCCGTCGAGCACCGCCGAGGTCCGGAGCGAGGCCAGGTCCGTGCCCGCCTCGGGCTCGCTATAGCCGATCGCGAAGTGGCACTCCCCTGCCAGGATGCTCGGCAGGAACTTCTCCTTCTGCTCCGGCGTGCCGTACTGCATCAGGGTGGGACCGACCGTCTGCAACGTGATGATCGGGTACGGCACCCCGGCCCGGGCGACCTCGTTGGCGAAGATCTGCTGTTCGAGCGGGCCGAAACCGCCGCCACCGTACTCCTTCGGCCAGCCGAGACCGAGCTTGCGGTCGCGGCCGAGCCTGCGGCAGTGCTCCATGTAGGCGGTGCCGAACGGGTCCTCGGCGATCTTGCGGCGGTCCTCCTGGGTGAGGCAGTTCTGGAAGTACTCGCGCAGCTCGTCGCGGAGCCTGCGCTGGTCGGGGGTCAGGTCGATCAGCATCAGACGAGCGCTCCGATCAGGTCGAGCTGGGCGTCGGCGCCGCCGAGCAGGTGCGTCAGGTGCTTGGCGTGCGCGAAGTAGCGGTGCAGCGGGTACGTCACGTCGAGACCCAGGCCGCCGTGCAGGTGCTGGCAGGTGTAGAGCGCCGTGAACGCCTCGCTGACGTGGAACGCGGCCACGGCCAGGTCCTCCTCGGCCGGCAGGTCGTTGGCGAGCAGCCAGGCGCCCGACCACACGGCCACGTCGAGCGCCCGCGTGGCGATGTAGACGTCGGCGATCTGCACGGTGACCGCCTGGAACTCGGCCAGGGCCCGGCCGAACTGCTTGCGGTTCTTGATGTACTCGGTGGTCAGTTTGAGAGCGCCGGCCAGCACGCCACTGGCCTGGGCCGCGACGGCCGCCGTGAAGAGCTGCCGCAGACCGGAGACCGCCTCCGGACCGGCCAGCCGCTCGGCCGGCGTCCGGTCGAACACGACGGTGGCCAGCGCCTCGCCGTTGGCGGCGAACTCCGGCCGCGCCGTCCACGAGCCGGTGGCCACGAACACGCCTTCATCGGCGGTGACCAGCACGTACGCGGCCTCGTTCCCGTACGGGACCCCGACCTTGCGCCCGGTCAGCACCCAGCCGTCGCCGTCCCGCTCGGCGGTGGTCAGGGGCGGGTCCGCCAGTGCCCTGCCCGGTTCACGGAGTGCCACCGTGCCGACGCTGTCAGCCGGCTGCTGCTCCGGGTCCGGAGACGTGCCCACTGTCTGCCCGTACCGGGCCATCGCCAGCGTGCTGACCAGCGTCGCCAGCGCGGGCACCGGCGCGGCCCGCGCGCCGACCTCGCGGAGCACCACGGCCAGTTCGACGGGCCCGAGCCCGGCGCCGCCCGCGTCCTCCGGCACGCACACGCTCATCAGCTCCGCCTGGGACAGCGTCTGCCAGAGCCCCTCGTCGTAAGGCAGGCCGCTCTTCTCGTGCGCCTCCAGCCGCTCCGAGGTCGCCTCCTTGCCCAGGAGATCGGCGGCCAGGATGCGCAGGTCCTGTTGAGTGTCATCCAGGTTGAAATCCACTATTTCTCCAAAAGGTGTTGCCGGCCGTGCCGGGCGAACTCCCGCTCGATCGCCGCGACGTCCTCGCCCTTCAGTAATCGGAGCTCCACACCGGTCGGACGCCACCAGACCGGGTCGGCCGTCCGCCAGCCCTCCTTCACCAGGACCCGCTTGACGACCTTGTGCGAGGAGGTTTGGGGTAGACCATCGGAGATGCGTACGTACCGGGGGAACGACTTGGCCCCCAGGTCGCGGCGAGCGGCGAGGAAGCTGCCGAACGCGGCGGGGTCGAACAGCGCTTCCATGACGAGCGCCGCCATGACCTGGTCTCCGGCCGCCGCGTCCGGCACCGGGTAGACGGCCGCCTCGATCACCCCCGGGAACTCCCGCAGGACCGCCTCGATCGGGGCCACCGCCAGGTTCTCGCCGTCCACGCGGAGCCGCTCGGTGCCCCGCCCGGCGAAGAACACGTAGCCGTCGGCGTCCGCGTACGCCAGGTCGCCCGACCAGAACGCGCCCTCCCGCATCCGCTCGGCGTCGGCGTCCGGGTCGTTGTAGTAGCCGTCGAACAGGCCGAGACCGCCGGTGTTCACCAACTCGCCGACCGCCTCGTCGGGGTTGAGCAGCCGCCCGTCCTCGACGCGGCCCGGCGGGCACGGCAGGCCGGTCAGCGGGCTGCGGATCTCGATGCCCAGCGGCAGCCTGCCGAGACAGCCGGGCGGGCCCGTCGGATCCGGGCTGAGCGAGATGGCCGTCTCCGTCGACCCGAACGCGTCGATCACATGGCAGCCGAACCGCTCCCCGAACCGCCTGGTCGCCGTGGCGCTCCCCTCGTTGCCGAAGGCGAGCCTCAGGGGGTTGTCCGCGTCGTCCGGCTGCCGGGGGGTGGCCAGGACGTAGGAGAGCGCCTTGCCGACGTAGTGGAGGTACGTACAGCCGTAGCGTCTGATGTCCGGCAGCAGGCCCGACGCGGAGAACCGCCGCCGCAGCACCAGCGTCGCCCCCGACGCCACGGCAGGCGCGTACGCCGCCATGACGGCGCCGGAGTGGAAGAGCGGCATCGCACAGTAGACGGCGTCGGTGGGGCTGAGCATCGCGGCGAGCGAGACACCGGGGACGGCGATCTTCCGGTGCGTGATCCGCACCGCCCGCGGCCGGCCGGACGTGCCGGAGGTGAAGATCAACATGACCAGCGCGCCAGGATCCGGATCCGGGTCGCGTACGTCCGGGTCTGTCGTGAGGGCCGAGCCCCAGTCCGGGATGGGCGCCGACGCCACTCCCAGGGCGTCGGCCACGGAGTGCGCCACCGCCTCGTACGGGCCGTCCCACAGCAGCAGGCCGACGTCGGTGGCGCGGGCGTCGCGGGTCAGCTCTTCCACCGAGCGGGTCGGGTTCAGCGCCACCAGCACCCGCCCCGAGAGCGCGGCCCCGCCCAGCAGGAACACCATCTCCGGCACGTTGTCGCAGAGCACCGCCACGTGCGGCGGTCCGTCGAAGGCGCGGGTGTTCAGCCAGGCGGCGGCGGTGCGGCAGGCGGCCACCTGCGCGCGCCACGACCACACGCGATCCTCGAAGACCAGCCCCGGACGGTCGTCGCCGGCCCGGGCCAGCAACAGTGCGGCGAGCGTGTCCGCGGCCATCGACCCTCCTAGCAAGCGCCCGGTCAACAGTTCCGCAAACTAGAACAGATTCTAATCTCTGTCCATAGGCGACACATCACAACAACTCCGGATATATGCCTGTAGCGGCCCAGACATGCGTCTATACAGGTTCTTTGTGACTCGCGGGTAACAAGCCGAGTTATCGAGAAATCAGATAACGTGTTCTCATGCGTACTCCGCAGCCGTCGTCCGCCGCGCCCCCCAGCGACACCGAGGGGATCATGGAGAGCCATTCCACATCCGGCGGTCACAGCGTCCGTACGCGTAGCCAGCACCAGCGCCGCAAGCGCATCGTCCAGGCCGCCGCCGCCCTCGCCTCGCGCGGCGGCGTCGAGGCGATGCAGATGCGCACGGTCGCCGAGCGGGCGGGCGTCGCGCTCGGCACCCTCTACCGCTACTTCCCGTCGAAGATGGACCTGGTCGTGGCGGTCGTCGGCGAGGAGATCGACCTGCTGGAGAGCAGCATCGAACGCCGCCCGCCGAGCGCCTCCACCCCGGCGGGCCGCGCGGTCGACGTGCTGATGCGGGCCACCCGTGGCCTCATGCGCGAGCCCGAGCTGGCCGACGCGCTGATCCGGTCGCTGATCATGGCCGAGGTGGAGACCCCGTTCGGCGATCGGATGACGGGGCTGCTGCTGCGGGTCTCGGCCGGGCTCACGCGGGAGCGGGCCAGCGAGGTGCAGCTCGACCTGGCGGGGTCGCTGTCCAGCGTGTGGGTGCAGGAGCTGCTGGAGATGCTCCGTGGGCGCCGCACGTACGAGCAGATCCAGCGCCGCATCGAAATCGCCGCCGCCCGGCTGGTGAACGACCTCTCCACGGCGTAAGAACCACCGCTATTTTTTACGGCACCGCCTGGCCGGCGCCACCCGCCGCACATGGCTGAGGACCTCCAGGGAGACGGCCTCTGACCCGCACGGGGCTGGGCGCCGTGACGGCGTGTTCTTGGCCGGTGGCGTGGTCGGCCGACAGCCGGCGGGTGGCCTCAGACCACAGCCCTGAAGGTGCGGCGATACGTGTGTGGGGACACTCCCAGTGACGCGTGCAGGTGTTGTCTCATTGAGGCGGCCGTGCCGAAGCCCGACTGTTCCGCCACCCGGTCCACCGGCAGGTCTGTGGTCTCCAGGAGGTGTCTGGCCAGTTCGATGCGTTGACGGGTCAGCCATTGGCCGGGGCTCTGGCCTACTTCGTGGCGGAAGTGGCGGGTGAAGGTGCGTCTGCTCATGCCCGCGTGTTCGGCCAGGTCGGCCAGTTGAAGGGGCTCTGACAGGCGTTGGAGGGCCCAGGCTCTGGTGGGGGCGGTGCCGGTTGCCGATGGTTCGGGGACCGGGCGTTCGATGTACTGGGCCTGGCCGCCGTCCCGCCACGGGGGGACGATGCAGTGGCGGGCCACCTGGTTGGCGACCTCGCTGCCGTGGTCGCGCCGTACCAGGTGCAGGCAGAGATCCACGCCCGCTGACGCGCCCGCCGAGGTGAGTACGTCGCCGTCGTCCACGAACAGCACATCCGAGTCCATCCGCACCCCCGGGAAGAGGCGGGCGAAGCGCTCGGCGTGCCGCCAGTGGGTGGTGGCCGGGCGGCCGTCGAGGCGGCCCGCGGCCGCCAGGACGAAGGTGGCGATGCAGATTGACACGACCCGGGTGCCCGGACGTACCAGGGAGAGGGCGTCGAGCAGTCCGGGTGGCAGCGACTCCGGGCCGGTGATGTCCGCGAAACCTGCGGCGGCGGCGATGACGACCGTGTCGGCGGTGGCCAGCGCGCTCGCGTCGTGTTCGACGGCGATCGCGTAGTCGGCGGCCGTGGCGACGGGGCCGCCGTCGAGCGTGCAGGTGACCACTTCGTAGAGCGGCTCGTCTCCCGGACCCCGTGCCGTAGAGAAGATCCTGGAGGGCACGCTCAGCTCGAACGGGATGACGTTCGGCAGCGCCAGTACGACCACACGATGCATGGCCCGATCTTTACACATCTTGGCCACTGGGCCACTCGCAGATCGGTACCCCGGCGCAGCACCCTTGGGGGCATGAAGATGCGCGCGATCAGCCAGGACGCCCTGGGCGGACCGGAAGTGCTGAAGACAGTCGAGGTGGACAGGCCCACGCCGGGGCCGACCGAGGTGCTCGTGCGGGTGCACGCGGCCGGGGTCAACCCCGCGGACTGGAAGACCCGGGCCGGCGGCGGTCATCTGAAGGTGCCGTTCGTGCTCGGCTGGGACGTTTCCGGCGTCGTCGAGCAGGTGGGCCTGGGCACGACCATTTACCAGCCCGGTGACGAGGTCTTCGGCATGCTCCGCTATCCGTACGGCAACGGCGCCTACGCCGAGTACGTGAGCGCCCCGGCCCGCCATTTCGCCCCCAAGCCCGCGAACCTCGACCACACCCAGGCGGCCGCGATCCCCCTCGCCGCGCTGACCGCCTGGCAGGCGCTGGTGGACACCGCCGGGCTGACGGGGGGCCAGCGGGTGCTCGTGCACGCGGCGGCGGGCGGTGTGGGGCACTTCGCCGTGCAGATCGCCAAGGCACGCGGCGCGTACGTCATCGGCACGGCCAGCGCCGCCAAGCACGACCTGCTCCGTGACCTCGGCGCCGACGAGCTGGTCGACTACCGCCACGAGGACTTCGCCGAGGTCGTCCGCGACGTCGACGTGGTGATCGAGACCATGGGCGGCGACTACGGCCCGCGCTCGCTGCCCACCCTGCGCGAGGGCGGCACGATCGTCTCGCTGGCTCTCTCGCTCCTGGACGCGGACCTGCACGCGCAGGCCGCAGAGCGGGGCATCCGGTCGGCGGCCATGCTCGTCGAGCCCGACCACGCCGCGATGAGGGCGCTGGCGGCGCTGGCGAAGGCCGGGAAACTGCGGCCCGAACTGGCCGCCGTGCTGCCGCTGGCGGACGCGGCCAAGGCACACGAGCTGGGCGAGTCCGGCCGTACAACGGGGAAGATCGTCCTGTCCGTACGGCAGTAGATCGTCCTGTAGGTACGACAAGTAGACGGGAAGGACGATCAGGACCCGACAGGGCGACCCTAGAACCGGCCCCACGGCCATGCCCCCGCAGGACGACCGCGGGGCCGGAGCGGAACACCTGTATGGACTCGGTGGCGGCCGGGAACTCATCGGTTTGTCGGTGGCGGAGGCTATACAGGGGGTATGACAGACAGGCCGTCAAACGAGGACTTCCTCCGGCAGGCCGATCCGCTGCGGCGCGAGTTGCTGGCGCACTGCTACCGCATGCTGGGGTCGGTGCACGACGCCGAGGACCTCGTCCAGGAGACCTACCTGCGCGCGTGGCGCGCCTATGACGGGTTCGAGGGGCGTTCGTCGCTCCGCACCTGGCTCTACCGGATCGCCACGACGGCCTGCCTGACGGCGCTCGACAGCCGGAGCAGGAGGCCGCTGCCGACCGGGCTCGGCGCGCCGGCGTCCGAGGCGACCGGTCCCCTGGTCGAGGGGGACGAGGTGCCGTGGCTGGAGCCCATACCCGACGGGATGGTCGGCGCCGGGGCCGGCGACCCCGCCACCATCGTCACCTCGCGTGACAGCATCCGGCTCGCGCTCATCGCCGCGCTGCAGCACCTGCCGCCCCGGCAGCGGGCGGTGCTGATCCTGCGTGACGTGCTCAAGTGGCGGGCCGCGGAGGTGGCCGAGGTCCTCGACACCACGACCGTCGCCGTCAACAGCACCCTGCAGCGCGCCCGGGCCCAGCTCGACGAGGTGTCGCCGAGCCTCGACGACCCGGTGGAGCCGTTGACGGCCGAGCAGCGGGCCCAGCTCGACCGCTATGTGGCGGCGTTCCAGAATTACGACGTGGCGGGCATCGTGCAGCTGTTCACGAAGGACGCGGTCTGGGAGATGCCGCCGTTCACCGGGTGGTATCAGGGTGCCGACAACATCGGCCGGCTCATCGTGACCAACTGCCCGGCGAAGCAGCCCGGCGATCTGCGGCTGATGCCGATCGAGGCCAACGGGCAGCCGGCGTTCGGGATGTATTTCCGGCGCGGCGACGTCTATGAGGCGTTCGGGCTGCCGGTGCTCACGTTCACCGGTTCGCGGGTCAGCCATGTCGCGATGTTCTTCGACCTCGGCCTCTTCGACACCTTCGGGCTGCCTCGCACACTGAGCGGGGCTTCCACCAGAAACTAGAACGCGTTACAGTCACGACCGGAGCATCGTTCTGGAGGCGACTGTGGGCACACCGGTGATCGTCGAGGCCGTCCGCACCCCCATCGGCAAGCGCGGCGGCTGGCTGGCCGAGCTCAAACCGCAGCAGGTGCTGGCCACCGCGCTCAACGGCCTGATCGAGCGGTCCGGGATCGACCCGGCGATCGTCGAGCAGGCCTTCGCCGGGTGCGTGACCCAGGCTGGCGAGCAGGGCGGGCATGTGGGGCGGCACTCCTGGCTGTACGCGGGCCTGCCGTACCAGACGGGGGTGACCACGGTCGACGCGCAGTGCGGATCGTCGCAGCAGGCCGTGCACCTGGCGGCGGCGATGATCAGGGCCGGCGTCATCGACGTGGGCATCGGGTGCGGGGTCGAGGTGATGAGCCGGGCGCCGCTCGGCAGCAACGTCCTGCCCGCCAAGCCGAAGCCCGACGACTGGAACATCGACCTGCCCGACCAGTTCACCGCGGCCGAGCGGATCGCGGAGCGACGCGGGCTGACCCGTGAGCGACTCGACTGGTTCGGGGCGCGCTCGCAGCAACTGGCCGCCAAGGCGTGGGCCGACGGGCGGTTCGAGCGGGAGATCGTGCCCGTCGGGCAGGTACGCAGGGACCAGGGCTTACGCGAGACCACCGTCGACGGGCTCGCCAGGCTCAAGCCGGTGATGGGCGAGAACGGCAGGCACACCGCGGGCACCTCGTCGCAGATCTCCGACGGCGCCGCCGCGGTGCTGGTGATGGACGAGGAGACGGCCTCACGGTACGGCCTGCGGCCCCGGGCGCGGATCCTGGCCCAGGCCCTCGTCGGCGCGGAGCCGTACTACCACCTCGACGGACCGGTGGACGCGACGGCGAAGGTGCTCGCTTCGGCCGGGATGGCGATCGGCGACATCGACAGGTTCGAGGTGAACGAGGCGTTCGCGTCGGTCGTGCTGTCGTGGGCGAGCGTGCACGAGCCCGACTTCGACCGCGTCAACGTGAACGGCGGCGCGATCGCGCTCGGCCACCCCGTCGGCGCGACGGGAGCACGGCTGCTCACGACGGCGCTGCACGAGCTGGAGCGCTCCGACTCGGCGACCGCGCTGGTCACGATGTGCGCGGGCGGCGCGCTGGCCACGGCCACGATCCTCGAGCGCATCACGTAATCCGGTACCGATCTCACTTTTCTTTCCCGCACACTCGACCGAGGATCAGCACGCTCAACGGGGGATATTAAATGAAAACGACCCGGCGCAGGCCGTACGCCGAGCAGCGCCCGCAGGACCTCGGCGGCGGGGTGTGGAGCGTGCCCGTGCCGATCCCCGGCAACCCGCTCGGCTACACGCTCGTCTACGCCGTCGACTCCCCCAAGGGTCCCGTGCTGGTCGACGCCGGCTGGAACCACCCGGACGCCTGGGCGGCCCTCAGCGGCGGCCTGCGCACGCTCGGCCTCGACGTGACCGCGGTCACAGGCGTGGTCGTCACCCACTTCCATCCCGACCACGCCGGGCTGGCCGGACAGGTCAGGGCGGAGTCCGGCGCCTGGATCGCGATGCACGAAGCGGACGCCGCGCTGGTCCGGCTCATGCACAGCTTCGCCGACGGCGAGCACCGTGACTTCCAGGCCGACATGCTCCGGCGGGCGGGCGCCGGGCAGGACGACGTGGCGGTCGCGACGGCCGGCCGCCCGGACACGCCCGCGCTGCCCGACCGCGAGCTGCGCGACGGCGACCTGGTGGACCTGCCGGGCCGCAAGCTGCGGGCCGTGCACACGCCGGGCCACACCCCCGGCCACATCTGCCTGCACCTGGAGGACGCCGACCGCCTCTTCACCGGCGACCACGTCCTCCCCGACATAACCCCCCACGTCGGGATTTATCCCTATGACCGGGATGATGTCGATCCTTTGGGTGATTTCCTGGAGTCCCTGGACCGCGTCGGCGAGTTGGGCGCGCTGGACGCACTGCCCGCCCATGAGTGGATATTTCCAGATGTAGCCGCACGCGCCGCCGAGATCCGCCACCATCACGAGGAGAAGCTCCAGCGGCTCGGCGCCCTCCTGTCCGAGCGCGCGGAACCACTGACCATCTGGGAGACCGCCGCGATGATGACCTGGAACCGGCCCTGGGACGACCTGTCCCCCATACTTCGCGGCATGGCCGCGGGCGAGGCCGCGGCGCACCTGCGCACATTGGAGGCGCGTGGCGCGATCCGGCGCGTCCCCGGAGTCGATACGGTGCGCTTCCAGGCCATAGAATCCTAGACATCCGATGTCTAGGGAGAAAAGCGTGGCGGTCACCGACGCGGCCATCGACAAGATCAAGCAGATGATTCTCTCGGGCGAGCTCACGCCCGGCGACCGGCTGCCGAAGGAAGCCGACCTGGCCGAGCGCCTCGGCCTGTCGCGTAACTCGCTCCGTGAGGCCGTACGCGCGCTGGCGTTGATCAACGTCCTCGACGTACGGCAGGGCGACGGCACCTATGTCACCAGCCTCGAGCCGCGCCTGCTGCTCGACACCATGTCCTTCGTGCTCGACCTGCACCGTGACGACACGGTGATCCAGTTCTTCGAGGTACGCCGCATCCTGGAGCCCGCGGCGACGGCGATGGCGACCGAGCAGATGACCGACGCGGAGGTCGACGAGCTCCGGGTGATCCTGGAGTCGCTGCCATCCGCGCCAACGGTGGAGGAGCTGGTGGCCAACGACCTCGACTTCCACCATCGGATCGCGCGAGGCTCGGGCAACAGCGTGCTCTGCTCGTTCATCGAGAGTCTGTCCGGGCCGACGACCCGGGCGCGGATCTGGCGCGGGCTGACCCAGGAGGGCGCGATGGAGAAGACGCGGGAGCAGCACACCGCGATCTACGAGGCCATCGCCACCCGTCAGCCCGACGTGGCCCGCTCCTGGGCCACGGTGCACATCGCGGGAGTCGAATCCTGGCTGCGCAAGGCCCTCGACTAGGGGTAGATACCGTGCGTGCCCGACAAACTGGAGAAATATCGCAGTAAACGCGACGCCAGCCGTACCCCCGAGCCCGTCCCCGGCGCGGCCCCCGAGCCGGGCGACGGCGCGGCGTTCGTGATCCAGGAGCACCACGCCCGTTCCCTGCACTGGGACCTGCGACTGGAGCGCGACGGCGTGCTCGTCTCGTGGGCGGTCCCCAAGGGGCTGCCCGCCGATCCGAGCACCAACCACCTGGCCGTGCACACCGAGGACCACCCGATGGAGTACCTCGACTTCCATGGCGAGATCCCCAAGGGCGAGTACGGCGGCGGCACGATGACGGTCTGGGACCGCGGCACGTACGAGACGGAGAAGTGGTCCGACCGCGAGGTCAAGGTGGTGCTGCGGGGCTCGCGAGCCTCGGGGCGGTTCGTGCTGTTCCAGACGGACGGCAAGAACTGGATGATCCACCGCATGGACCCGCCCACCCGCGACCCCCTGCCCTCGCTCGACCCGATGCTCCCGGTCGAACGGACCCGGCTGCCGCGCGACGCGGACGGGCACGCGTTCGAGTTCGCCTGGGGCGGGGAACGCGTGCTGGTGCCGATCGACGGCGGGCGTACGGAGGTGGCGCGGCGCTATCCGTGGCTGCGCCCGCTCGCGGCGTCGTTCGGCAGCCGCGCGGCGGTGCTGGACGGCGAGGTCGTCACGCTGGCGGGTGCGGAGGTCCTGGTCTGCTACGACCTCCTCTACGACGACGGCCACTCCCTGGTCGCGCTGCCGTACACGGCCCGCCGCGCGGCCCTCGAAGCGCTCGGGCTGGCGGCCGCCCGCTGGCAGACCGCCCCCTCGTGGCCTGGCCAGGCCAAGCCGGTACGGCAGGCGGCCCGCGAGCAGGGGTTGCCCGGCGTGGTCGCCAAGCGCCTGGACTCTCCCTACGAGCCGGGCGAGTCGAAGTCCTGGATCTTCGTCCCCGCCTAGCTCCGGCCGGCGATCTTCACCCGCGCTTCACGCCCCACTTCACCCCCGTCGAGCGCCGACTGGTTCGTCGGGCGTGAAGTGCAGGGCGGGCAGGGCGTCCGGCGTGAAGACGTCGTCCAGGCGCCAGCTCGCGTAGCGGTGCTCGCACGGCGGGCCGGTCGCGATGGACAGGACGCGCTCGTCGAGGTCCATCACGATCGAGTACACGGTGGTGGACAGGTCGGCCTCCGCGGCGGCCGGGTCTCGGTGCCGGCAGATCCCGTCGGGGAAGGAGAAGTGGTCGCGCAGCGCGGCCACGATGTCCTCGACGGTCAGCGCACGTACCCGGGCCGCGTCCTCCAGCAGGTGACGGACCCGCGCCGGCCGCAGCAGCGTCAACGCCGAGGCCGCCACCTTCTCGTCGTGCAGCGGGAGCGGGCACTGGAAGTGGTTGGAGTGCGCCAGCAGGCCGTCCTCCGGCAACAGGTGCCCGAACACGCCGGGCGCCACCTCCAGATCGATCGCCTCACCCCCGGCGTCGGCGATGAGCAGGTTCCCCGAGGAGACGCGGGTGACGTTCAGCGTCCTGCGCAGCGCGGTGCTCATCCGCGGCGCGTTCAGCACCCCGCGCAGCAGATAGTGGTACGGCACGCCCTCGCCTCCGGTGTCCCGGTCGGAGACGAGCAGGTTGGCGCAGACGCCGATGCCCGCGGAGTTCAGCCCGCTCTTGGCCAGCATGCCCGCCTCGGCCAGCGTGAGCACCGAGAAGCCCTCGGTGTCGCGGGTCGCCAGCAGGAACGTGACGGGTCCCTGTTCGGGGTGCCAGTCCCAGTTCTGCGCGAGCAGGGTGTGGTCGTCGCGCGTGTACTGCGGCAGCACCGCCAGCGAGGTGCAGCCCTCGTCGTGGTAGCCGGTGCCGTAGAGCAGCTCGGTGCGGGCGTTGAGCGCCGTGATGTGCTCGACGCGCCTGCCCGCGCCCTCGGCCAGACCCTCCAGCATCTCCGCGATCGTACGGTCGTAGTCGCGCGCCACGCGGAGATAGGTGGCGCCCCAGCGCAGCACGTCCGCGTCCGAGAGCCCCGCGTCGTCGCGGAACCTACGCAGGTACGTCGCCAGGCTCCGCTCGACGAGATCGCTGGTCCTGCGGCCGATCTCGGCCCCCATCTGACGGGGCGTCCCTTCGACGGCGACGAGCGGCGGGCCTGCCGCCGGGTTGGGCTGACCGTACTCGATCATGAATCCTCCAGTCGTCCGAACACGCTGCGCACCTAGAGGCTGCCCTGGTTCAGCAGCCCCATTACCGGCTGGCCCAGAATCCGGGATCGACCGGGGATTGCGGACGGCAACCGCTTGCGCCGTACACGGACCGAGGCTATGCCGCACTGGCGGGACATCTACGGGCTGGCGACCAATGCATCACGATCACTGCGACCAACGCGTCACGATCATTGCGACCAGCGCGTCATGGGGGTAGCGGCCAGAGCGTCACGATCATGGCGACCAACGCGCCATCGGCCGGCATGTGCAGAGATCGGTTAAGGGATACTCAGGGGATGCGGATTTCCGAAATATCGCCTGATGGTGAGTCCTTGGGGCCTCGGTTGCTGGCCGTTCAGCATGCTGCTTACGCGATCGAGGCGAAGATCATCGGCGATGATCGCATTCCTCCGTTGAGTGAGACGCTCGAGGAGTTGCGGGCGCGGCCGTTGCGGTGGCTGGGGGCGTTCGACGAGGGTGAGCTGCTGGTCGGGGCCGTCGCGTGGGAGGAGACGGTGGATGAGGTGGACATCGACCGGCTGGTGGTCGATCCCGGGGCGCATCGGCGAGGGGTGGGGCGGGCGCTGGTCGAGGAGGTCATGAACCGGGCGGATGGCCGCAGGATCGTGGTGTCGACCGGCCGGGACAACGCTCCGGCGCGGAAGCTGTACGAGCGGCTGGGGTTCGCGGGCCTCGACGAGGTGGAGGTCATCCCGGGGCTGTGGATCGCCAACTACGCCTACGACGGCTGAGCCGGCGAACGCCTACGGCGGCTGAGCCGACCACCTCAATGGCGGCTCAGCCGACGCGCCGGCTAGTTCGATCGTGGGAGAAGGTCCTCGGCCTCCAGTTCCGACCACAGGTTGTCGGGGACCGGGCGATCCCAGAGCGCGGCGTTGGTCGCGACCTCCTCCGGTGAGCGGGCGCCGATGACGATGGACGCGACCGCCGGATGCCGGAGCGGGAAGGCCATGGCCGCCTGCGGGAGCTCCACGCCGTACCTCTCGCAGATCTTGGCGATCCGTCTGGCGCGGCCGAGCACCTCGGCGGGGGCGGGCTCGTAGTCGTAGGTGCCCGCGGGGGTGGAGGTGGCGAGCAGGCCGCTGTTGAAGACGCCCGCCGCCAGCACCCGTACGCCCCGGTCGGCGCAGGCGTCGAGCAGCGGGAGCCCCGACTGGTCGAGCAGCGTGTAGCGGCCGGCCAGCATGACCACGTCGATGTCGGTCTCCTGGACGAACCGCAACGGCACCTGCCACTGGTTCATGCCGATGCCGATCGCGCCGATCACGCCTTGCGAGCGGAGTTCGGCCAGGGCGGGGTACGCCTCGGTGAGCGCCTGGTCGACGTGGTTGTCCGGGTCGTGGATCAGGGCGATGTCGACGCGGTCCAGGCCGAGGCGTTCGAGGGACTCCTCCAGCGATCTCCGTACGCCGTCGCCTGAGAAGTCCCAGACGCGCTCGAAGGCAGCCGGTACGTCGAAGCCCTGCGCGTCCCGGCCGCCCCCGCCGGAGGGGACGAGCAGGCGACCGACCTTGGTCGACAGCACGAAGCCCTGGCGGCCGGCGAGCGCGGCGCCGAGACGGCGTTCCGACAGGCCGACCCCGTAGTGCGGGGCCGTGTCGAACAAGCGCACGCCATGAGACCAGGCGGCGTCCACGGTCGCCCGTGCCTGGTCGTCACTGACCGCCTGGTAGAGGCCGGCGATCGGCGCCGCCCCGAAGCCATGGCGGGGCAACTCGAGGTCACCAGTAGCCGTCACGTCATCTCCCAGACCAGCGGCAGCGTTCCGGCGCCCTTGTCGAAGTCGCCGTCGAGCAGCCGGTTCATCCGCACCTGCCACGCCTGGTCGGCGGGATCGTCCTTGAGCGCCGCCTGCAGCGCGGCATAGTCGTCAACCTCTACGAAGTGGAACAGGTCGAGTCCGTCGCGGAAGATCCGCCAGGAGTGCACGCCGTTCGCCCGCATGACCGCGTCCAGTTCGGCGGGGATCTGTGCGTGCTCCCGGTCGTATATCTCCTCGTTACCGGGTTTGAGCCGGGTACGCAGTGCGATCCGTTCCATCAGTCCTGGGCCTTTCCGCCGGCGATGCGGCTGATGATGAGGGCGATCAAAATGATGCAGCCATAGACGACCGGCTGCCAGAAGCCGGAGACGCCCTTGAGCGTGAGGATGTTCTGGACCAGGCCGATCACCAGCACGCCGGTGAGCGCGCCGAGGATCGTGCCCTTGCCGCCGTCCATGCTGACGCCGCCGATGACGGCCGCGGCGAACACCATGAAGATCCAGCCCACGCCCTGGTTGGAGCCGATGGCGCCGAGCCGCCCGGTCTCCAGGACACCGGCCAGCGCGGCCAGCGTGCCACCGAGGATGAACACACCCCAGAGCACCCGGTCCACCCGGATACCCGCCGCCCGCGCCGCGTCGGCGTTGCCGCCGATCGCGTAGAGCGCGCGCCCGAGCCGTAAATAGCCGAGCCCGGCGATGCCCGCCGCGAACAGCACGGCCGCGATCCAGATCGCCGCGGGCAGTCCGAACCAGGTGGCGCTGCCCAGGTAGAGAATGGATTCGGGCAGCTCGAACAGCGTCTTGCCCTCGGTGGGGCCCAGTTGCAGGCCGTGCACGATGATCAGCATGGCCAGCGTGACGATGAACGCCGACAGCTGAAACTTGATGATCAGGAACCCGTTGAACACCCCGATCGCCGCCCCGATCAGCAGGCAGAGCGGGATCACCAACGGCCCGGGCAGGCCGAGCCCGAACCCACCGGCCGACGCCGGGATCACCAGCATCACCGCGATCGCCGGGGCCATGCCGACCGTCGACTCCAGCGACAGGTCGAACTTGCCGGCGATCAGGATCAGCGCCTCGGCCAGCACCAGCAGCGAGATCGACGCCTGCTGCTGGAGCACGTTCGTCAGGTTGCCGACCGACAGGAAGATCGGGTCCAGGAACGCGCCCACGACGAGCAGGATCAGGATCACCGGCACCAGCGTCAGGTCCCGGAACCTGGCGAGGCGCACCCGAGGGGGCGGCGCGGTCAATGTGGTCACTCTTCGATGCCTTCCATCACGGCCACGAGCTCATGGTCGGTCCACCCACGCGGCACGTCCTTCACGACCCTGCCGTGGAACATCACCAGCACCCGGTCACAGATCCGCAGGTCGTCGAGCTCGTCGGAGACCAGCACGGCCCCCGCTCCCCGCTCGACCGCGTCCTCCACGGCGCCGAGCAGGGCCTGTTTGGCCTTGACGTCGACGCCCGCGGTCGGGTTGATCACCACCAGCGCGGCCGGGTTGTCGACGAGCGCCCGCGCGAACACCACTTTCTGCGCGTTCCCTCCCGACAGGTCGCCGACGGGCTGGTCGGGCCCCTCGGTCTTGATGTCGAGCTCCTTGATCAGCTGTACGGCCTTGCTCCTGCGTCTCGCCGGTGAGACGACGCCGTACCTGCCGAGCTTGCGGGCGATCGGCAGCGTGCCGTTCTCCCCGACCGACAGCAGCGGGACGAAACCCTCGCGGTTGCGGTCCTCGGGCACGAAGCCGAGGCCCGCGCCCAGCGCGGCCGGGACGTCGCCCGGTCTGACCCGGGTGCCGTTGACCGTGACCGTACCCGAGTCCGGTCTGTGCAGGCCGACCAGGGTCTCGGCCAGGCCGACCTTGCCACTGCTGCCGGATCCGGCCAGGCCGACCACCTCTCCCGCCCTGACGCTCAGATCCACCGTCTGGAAGCGGCCGGCCAGCGACAGGCTCTCGGCCGACAGGACCACGGTGCCGTTGGCCGCGCCGCGGGTCCTGGCCTCGTACGCCGCCGTGGCCTCGCCCGTCATCGCCGCGACCAGTTCGTCGTGCGGCAGTTCGGCGACCGGTCTGGTCATGACCCGCCGGGCGTCGCGGAAGACCGTGACGCTCTGGCAGATCTCGTACACCTCGTCGAGGTGGTGGGAGATGTACATCATCGTCACGCCCTGCTCGCGCAGCGCACGCATGCGGGCGAACAACCGCTCGATGGCCGGGCCGTCGAGCCGGGCGGTCGGTTCGTCGAGGATGATGAACCGCGCGCCGAACGACAGCGCGCGGGCGATCTCCACGAGCTGGCGCTGCTCGACGTTGAGGTCACCCGCGAGCGCCTCCGCGTCCACGTCCACCTCGTACGTGCTGAGCAGGTCACGGGCCTTCGCCCGGAGTGTCCGCCAGTTGATCAGCCCGTTGGCGGTCTGGCGGTTGAGGAACAGGTTCTCGGCGACGGTCAGCGCCGGGATGATCGTCGACTTCTGGTACACACAGGCGACCCGCTGCCGCCAGGCGTCACGATCGGCGAGGGCGGGCGCCGCCTCTCCCGAGAACAGCACCTCGCCCTCGTCCGGCCGCTGGAGCCCGGTGAGGATCGACACCAGGGTGGACTTTCCGGCGCCGTTCCGGCCGACGAGCGCGTGGGTCTCCCCTTCGGCGATCGTGATGCCCGCGCCGTTCAGCGCGACGGTCGGGCCGAAGCGCTTCACGACATTTCGGGCTTCAACGTGATTTTTCATTATTTGACCTGGTTGCCCCAGAGGCTCTTGTCGTCCACATTGTCCTTCGTGACGAGGGGGGCGGGAAGCTGGTCCTCCAGGCCGTTCGGCAGCTGGATGATCGTGCTGTCGTGGTCGGTCGGACCCGGCTTGAAGGTCTTGCCGTCGATCGCCGCTTTCGCGTAGTAGAGGGCGTACTTCGCGTACAGGTCGGCGGGCTGTGACACCGTGGCGTCGATGTCGCCCTTGCGGATCGCCTCGAACTCCTGCGGGATGCCGTCGTTCGACACCACGAACACGTGCTTCGCGTCGGTCGGCGGGACGAGCAGACCCTTCTGCTTCAGCACCTGCAGCGTCGGGGCCAGGTGCACGCCACCGGCATGCATATAGATGCCCTTGATATCAGGGTTCTGCTCCAGCCTGGTCTGCAGCATGGACGCTGCCTTGCTGCCCTCCCACTCGGTCGGCTCCTCGAAGACCGTGATCCTGGGGAACTTCGTCTTCATGCACTCGCGGAACGCCTCGGCCCGGTCGCGCCCGTTGATCGAGCTCAGTGAGCCCATCAGCTGGACGACCTTGCCCTTCCCGCCGAGCTTCTCGCCGAGGAACTCGCAGGCCTTCGTCCCGTACGCCCGGTTGTCCGCGCGGACGACCATGTAGACCTGACCCTTGTCCGGCCTGGTGTCGACGGTCACGACGGGGATCTTCTTGTTCGCCAGCGTCTGGAGGGTCGTGGCGATCGCGCCGGTGTCCTGGGGGGCCATGACGATCGCCTTGGCCCCCTGGCCGATCAGCGCCTGAACGTTGTTGACCAGCTTGGTCACGTCGTTCTGCGAGTTGGTGGCGGGCATCAGGTCGACCTTGAGCTCGCTCGCCATCTGCGGGACGTACTTGATGTAGGAGTTCCAGAAGTCGGAGTCGGCGCGCGGGTGGTCGATGCCGATCTTCCCTTCTCCTCCGCCGCCGCCTCCGCCTGTCGTCTGTGTTCCGGAACCGCACGCGGTGATGACCGCGAGGAGGGCCGCGCCTGCGGCTAAAGGACCTAGCTTCATGGTGGGGGGTTACCTTCCTCGAATGCCTTGCCTTGCCTGACGGGCCCTCGAATGCTTAGTTGACCGGCCGCAGCCGGAGCCCCTGCATGCCGCCGTCGACCGCGAGTGAGGTCCCGGTCGTGGCCCCGGCCTCGGGCCCGGCCAGGTAGGCGATCGCCGCGGCCACCTCCTCAGCGCTGACCAGGCGGCCCATCGGCTGCCTGGCGTTGAGCGCCTTCCGCTCCGCCGCCGGGTCGTCGGCCGAGTCGAGCAGCCTGCCGACCCACGGGGTGTCCGCGGTGCCGGGGTTGACGCAGTTGACCCTGATGCCTTCCCGTACGTGGTCCGCCGCCATCGCCAGCGTGAGCGACAGGACCGCGCCCTTGGTGGCGCTGTAGAGCGCCCGGTTCGGCAGGCCCGCGGTGGCCGCGATCGAGCACGTGTTGACCACGGCCGCGTGCTCCGACTGCCTGAGGTACGGCAGGGCCGCCCGGGTCACGCGGACCATGCCGAAGACGTTGACGTCGAACGCCTTCTGCCACTCGCTGTCCGGGTTGTCCTCGACAGTGCCCTGCGCCCCGATGCCCGCGTTGTTGACCACCACGTCGATGCCGCCGAGCCGTTCGGCCGCCTCGGCCACGGCCGCGCGTACGCCGGCGTCGTCCGTGACGTCCACCTTGATGCCGATGAACGGGTCGCCGGGCGGGTTCACGTCGAAACAGGCGACCTTCATGCCGCGCTCGGCCAGTAACGTGGCGGTGGCGAGGCCGATGCCGGAACCGCCGCCGGTGACGATCGCTTTGAGACTCATGCGTCCCTCCAGATTTCGCCGTCGGGGAAGGTGTGGGCGGCGATCGATTCAGGGTGCATCGCCGCGCTGAAGCCCGGCGAGCTGGGGGCGGCGTAGCGGCCGTCCACGATGACCACGGGGTCGACGAAGTGCTCGTGCAGGTGGTCGACGTACTCGATCACCCGGTTCTCCATCGTGCCGCTCACCGCCGCGTAGTCGAACATCGACAGGTGCTGCACCAGCTCGCACAGCCCGACGCCGCCGGCGTGCGGGCAGACCGGGATGCCGAACCTGGCCGCGAGCAGCAGGATCGCGATGTTCTCGTTAACACCGCCGACCCGAGCCGAATCCAGTTGCACGTACGAGATCGCGCCCGCCTGCAGGAGCTGCTTGAACACGATCCGGTTCTGCACATGCTCGCCGGTGGCCACCGGGATCGGCTTGATGCCCTCGGCGATGGCGGCGTGGCCCAGCACGTCGTCGGGGCTGGTCGGCTCCTCCACCCAGTGCGGGTTGAACGGTTTGAGAGCGTTCACCCAGTCGATGGCGGCGGGCACGTCCCAGCGCTGGTTGGCGTCGATCGCGATCGGGAAGTCGGCCCCGCACACCTCGCGGGCCACCCGGAAACGTCGGATGTCGTCGTCGAGGTCGGCGCCCACCTTGAGCTTGATCTGGCCGAAGCCCGCGTCGAGCGCCTCCTTGCACAGCCTGCGCAGTTTGTCGTCGTCGTACCCGAGCCAGCCCGGGGAGGTGGTGTAGGCGGGGTAGCCCTCACGCTTGATGTGTTCGACCCGCTCCCCCTTCCCCTTTTCAGCCTTTTTCAGGATTTCTAGGGCTTGTTCGGGGGTCAGGACGTCGCTCAGGTAGCGGAAGTCGATGAGATCGACGATCTGCTCGGGCGTCAGCTCGGACAGCAGCAGCCAGAGCGGCTTGCCCGCCCGCTTCGCCTTCAGGTCCCACAGCGCGTTGACCACGGCGGAGATCGCCATGTGCATGACGCCCTTCTCGGGGCCCAGCCAGCGCAGCTGCGAGTCGTAGACCATCTCCTTGTAGAGGGCGCCCAGGTCCTCGACGTCCCGGCCGATCACGTACGACTCGAGGGCGCTGATCGCCGCGGTCTGCACGTCGTTGCCGCGCCCGATGGTGAACGCGAACCCGTGCCCCGCGTAGCCGTCGTCGGTCTTGAGGACCACGTAGGCGGCGGAGTAGTCGGGGTCGGGGTTCATGGCGTCGGAGCCGTCCAGCTCGCGGGACGTGGGGAAGCGGATGTCGTGCGTCTCCAGCTCCACGATCCGGTAGCTTTTTTGTTCCTGAGGAGTCGTCATGCCTGGCCCACCGTCTGGCGCTGACGGCCGAGCCCCTCGATCTCCAGCTCCATCACGTCACCCGCCCGCAGGTACGGCTGACCGGGCATCCCCATGGCCACGCCGGCCGGAGTGCCGGTGTTGATCACGTCACCCGGATCGAGCACCATGAACTGGCTCAGATACCGGACGATCTCCGCCACGTCGAAGATCATGTTCTTCGTGACGCCGTCCTGGCGCACCTCACCGTTCACCGACAGCCGCATGGCCAGGTTCTGGGGGTCGGGCACCTCGTCGGCGGTCACCAGCCACGGGCCGAGCGGATTGAACGTCTCGCACGACTTGCCCTTGTCCCACTGGCCACCCCGCTCCAGCTGGAACTCCCGCTCGGAGACATCGTTGACCACCGCGTACCCCGCGATGACCTCGCGCGCCTCCTCCCGGCTGCCCAGGTAGCGGGCCCGCTTACCGATGATGACGGCCAGCTCCACCTCCCAGTCGGTCTTCAGGCTGTTGCGCGGCACCAGCACCTCGTCGTACGGGCCGATCATGGTGTTGGTGGCCTTCATGAAGACCACCGGCTCCGCCGGAACCTCCGCGCCGGACTCGGCCGCGTGGTCGCTGTAGTTCAGGCCAATACAGACGATCTTGCCTGGCCGCGCGACAGGGGCGCCGACCCGCAGCCCTTCAGCCGCGACGACGGGCAGCTCATCGCGTTCGAGCGCGTCGCGGACGCGCGCCACTCCCCCGGAAGCGAGGAAAGCCCCATCGATCTCGGGCTCTCCGATGTCGCGCAGGTTACCGGCGCCATCCATCACCACCGGGCGCTCCTGGCCGACAGGTCCTACTCGCAGCAGCTTCACACCGCATCCTTAGGTTATACATCCGATGTATCTAGCCCCGATGCTGGTCGGCCTCGGTGGGGCCTGTCAAGCCTTCGCGCGCGGATACATCGGATCCGTGAAATCGGTCTAACGGCGAAGCCGCACTACAAACGGTTGCAATGCCGGTCAGACAGCTGACATTCCGTGCAGATTTCTGTCATCCTAGTCGCATACATCGGATGGCATGCCGTCCACATGCCGGACTCCTCTCCCCTGCACCACGGATAGATCCTCGGATGTCTAGCGCGAATCGCTAGGCGGAGCCGAGGACATCCACCCCGCAGCCTTCCCCATCCGCCTCCACCACATGCCTCGCTTAACGGGTAAATCTCCCCGAAAGAGCCCCAAACACCCGATGAATCTGCTGACCTGCCCCAAGAGCTGGAATCGTTTACGACAAGCCCCGCCCTGACCCACCGACAGCCGGCTGACGGACCCGACGGAGCGAGGAGCCCACGACGAAGGGATCGGCTCTTTGGCCGTGCGGCGCGACGAGGCAGTAGCGTCGCAGGAGTGATCAAGGTGCTGCTCGCCGACGACGAGGCTCTGGTCCGGGCGGGCGTGCGAGCCGTCCTCGCCGCCGCCCCGGACATCGAGATAGTGGCGGAGGCGGTCAACGGGCGTGAGGCGCTCGAACTCGCCCGCACCCACCGGCCGGACGTGGCCCTGCTCGACATCCGGATGCCGCTGCTGGACGGCCTGGGCGCGGCGGCGGAGCTGCGCCGCGCGGTCCCTGACGTCGCGGTGGTGATGCTGACCACGTTCTCCGAAGACGAGTACATCACCAAGGCGCTGGACGGCGGCGCGAGCGGGTTCCTGCTCAAGTCAGGGGATCCGTACGAGCTGATGGCGGCGATACGGGCCGCGCACGGCGGCGCCGCGTTCCTGTCGCCGCAGATCGCCCATCGGGTGATCCGGCAGGTGAGCGGCGGCCGGATGAGCCGGCAGTCGGCGGCCAAGGAGCGGATCACGGTGCTCACGCCGCGCGAGCGGGAGGTGCTGGCGCTGGTCGGCGCCGGGCTGTCCAACGCGGAGATCGGCGAACGGCTGTTCCTGGTGGAGGGGACGGTCAAGGCCTACGTGAGCGCCATTCTGGGCCGCCTCGGCATGAAGAACCGCGTCCAGGCGGCCGTGCTGGCGTACGAGGCCGGGCTGGTCCCGCCCGATTGACGCTCAGGCGTCGCGCCCGCGCATCACCCACACTCCGGCGGCGACCGCCGCGACGGCCCACGCCATGAGCACGAGGCCGAAGGCCGGCTCGCCGGCCATGAAGCGTTCCCCGGCGGGGCTGGGGGTGAAGTCCGCGACCGTGTTGAGGAACTCCGCGTTCAGCGACGAGGCAAGCCCCTGCAACGCGGTCGGGAGCACGTACAGCAGCACGAACACCACGCTGAGGGTCCCGGCCGACCTGCGGATCAGCGTGCCGAGTCCGAGGGCCAGCACGGCGACGAGCGTCATGTACGCCGCGATGACCAGGATCCGCCCGGCCACCTGCCCGAGGTCGAACTCCCAGTATTTCCGCAGCAGCGGCGCGCTGGCCGCCACGCCGAGCGCGGCGACGAGCCCGCCGGCCGCGAGCACCGCGGCGCCCACCACGGCCGTCTTGGCCAGCAGCAGCCGGGTCCGGGACGGCGTGCAGGCCAGCGTCACCACGATGCTGCGGGTGGCGTACTCGCCGGTCACCGCCAGCATGCCGAACGCCCCGAAGATGAGCTGCACCCATTCCACGCCTACGAGGACCGACGACACCGGCTCGACCGGTTGGCCATGCCTGCGCAGGAAGCCCGCCGTGTCCTCCGCCTCCAGCACCGCCACCAGCAGCATCGTCAGCAGGGCGCCACCGGCGAACCACCAGGTGGACCGGATGGAGCGGAGTTTCAGCCACTCGGCGGCGGCCGCGGGCGTCATGCCCGGGCTCCGAACTCGGTGCTGTCGGCGGTCAGCCGCATGTACGACTCCTCCAGCGAGGACTCCACGGGCCGCAGCTCGTAGAGCGGCAGCCCCAGCTCGTACGCCTGACGGCCGATCTGCTCGGTGGTCTGACCGGCGACGGTCAGCTCGTCCG
Source organism: Nonomuraea guangzhouensis (assembly GCF_019396345.1). Lineage (GTDB taxonomy): Bacteria > Actinomycetota > Actinomycetes > Streptosporangiales > Streptosporangiaceae > Nonomuraea > Nonomuraea guangzhouensis. The sequence continues at coordinate 104,413 of NZ_JAHKRM010000019.1, forward strand.
GGCCGGTCCAGCGCGCGGCGGGCAGGACGTCGGCCAGCGGTTGCAGCCGCGGTCCGCGAACCCGCACCTCCGAGCCCGCGACCAGGCGCTCCATCGGCTCGTCGGCGATCAGCCGGCCCTTGCCGAGGACGATCAGCCGGTCGGCGGTGCGCTCCATCTCGCTCATCAGATGGGAGGAGACGAAGACCGTGCGGCCCTCGCCCGCGAGCGATCTGAGCAGGGTACGGATCCATCGAACCCCGTCGGGGTCGAGGCCGTTGACGGGTTCGTCCAGCATCAGGACCTGCGGATCGCCGAGCAGCGCGCCCGCGATGCCGAGCCGCTGGCTCATGCCCAGCGAGTACGTCCCGGCACGGCGGCGGGCCGCGTCGGCCATCCCGGTGAGGGAGAGGACCTTCTCGACCCTGGAGAGAGGCAGGCGCTGGCTCGCGGCCATGGCACGCAGATGGTCCCGGCCGCTGCGGGCGGGGTGGACGGCCTTGGCGTCCAGCAGGGCTCCGATCGTACGCAGCGGACGGTCGAGCTCCGCGTAGCGGCGGCCGCCGATCAGGGCGGTGCCTGAGGTGGGGGAATCCAGGCCCATGATCATGCGCATCGTGGTGGACTTCCCGGCGCCGTTGGGGCCGAGAAAACCGGTGACCGTGCCGGGGGTGAGCTCCAGGGTGAGGTCGTCGACGGCGGTCTTGTCGCCGTAGCGTTTGGTCAGTCCGTTCAGGGTGATCATCACTCGACCGTAGGAATCCGGGGGTGGCCGCGGTCATGAACGATCGGCAGCGGGCACCCCTGACTTTCGTCAGGTGTCGTGGCGCGCGGCACCGCATAGCGTCTTGAATTCTCTGTAGTTCCTTGAAGGAATCAGGCAACTCAGACAGGCGTGGCCTGGGCCTGGGCCGCTCCCGTGCTCGATGAACGTGAGCACGGGGGTGGCTTTGGCGTGGTGGAAGCCGGTCCGGTGATGGGAATTCCTGACATGCCCTGTCCGGTGCGGCTGGTGCCGTCCCGGCTTGGGTGCATGGCCCGCCGGACGCTGTCCACCGCTGGCGGGCGGTGGGGCGGGCACCGTGCGCCGGTCGGGCACACGGCTGGAGGTCATCGGGTTGTTTCGTGAGTTGGCTGCTGGGGTGCGGGTAGGTCGTTTCGGGGTGGGGCGGTTCTTGGCTCTGTCGCGTGCTGCCGGTCGGGGGTGCAGGTCGGTTCGGGTGCGGCGGGCGCGGCGGGCCGCCCGGGTGGGTTTGCGCGTTCGGCGGGCGCGGGCGACGTTGCCCTCCACGATGGTGGCGATGGTGCGCGCCCCGGTGGAACGGTGGGTGCGGGTGGCGTGCTGGCCAAGCAGGCCGCGTGCGAGGATCCGCTCGGCCGCTGCCCAGTCCCGGTCACACGACAGGCCGCAGGCCGGGCAATAGGCCCACCGCCAGCCCCGCTCCGCGAGCCGGTTCGGAGCCGGGCAATGCCGCAGCACGGACGTACCGGTCCCGCAGCGGGGGCAGTACCGGGAGGTGCCGCGGGCCGGGACGGTGACCACCGCGATGGCGTGCTTGGCGGCCAGGTGCCGGATCGCCTCGATGATCCGCCCGCGCACCTGCCCCGACAGCCACGAGTTCGCCCTGCCTCGGCGTCCGCGCGCCTCCAGGGTGGCAAGGTCCTCCAGGTAGAGCACCGTCGCCCCCGCGGCGACGGCCTGGTCGACCGCCCAGCGGGCGGCTGACCAGGCCAGTGCCTTGTTCAGGTTGCGGATGCGTGCGCACAGCCGCTCGTGTTCGACCCCGAGAGCCTGGCAGGCCGAGCTCAACGTGGCGTGGCGGGGATCGGCGACGGTGATCCTGGCCAGGAGCCGTTGCTGGTGCTTGATCTTGGCGGTCAGGTGTTCACGCTCGGCCCGCAGTCGGTGCAGCTTGGCCGACACACCGCTCGCGTCGTAGACCAGCGGCCGCCCATCGCAGACCACCCGGCCATCGGCCAGACGCCCGGCCACGCCGGTCAGCAGCGTGTTGAGGCCCCAGTCGAAGCCGCACCCGATCACATGACCGGTAGCGGGCGCGAAGCCGACCGGGATCTGGAACGGCAGATCGACGCGCACCCGTCCCTTGGCCACCCGCAACGTGGGGGCGCACAATCTCGCCTGCGGCGGCACGGTCGGCGGCAACGCGACCGGCAGCACATGCCACGCCCAGTCCCTGGCGGACGCGGGCCACTCGACCAGAGGAAGCCGCACCCGCAGCCGGGCGCCGTCGTCGCCGGTACGCTGCAGGGTGAGCAGTTGCCGGTCCGCGGCAGCCAGGACGATCTGCGCCGCGACGTTCGGCGGCTCCTCCAGTTCGGTCAGATGGGCCGGAAACGCGTCATGCTGGTCGCGATACGCGGCGATCTGCCGGGACCGGTTACGGACCTCCGCCGCCGTCACCCCGTCCGGCAGCAGCGCGCGCAACGCCTCCCACTCGGCGCCGGTACGCACACCCGGCTTGTGCGGCCAGGTCGCCACGATCGCCGCCACCAGACGGCGCCGGTGCAATGCCAGCCGCAACAGGCGAGCGGCCTGCTCCTGCGCGCACCGCAGCACCCGATCACACACATGCACGCCTGAGCGCGGGCCCACATTCCAGCCGAGCCGACGCAGCGCCATCCAGCCCTTCGACGGCAACACCCGCCCGTCCAACCCCACCCCGCCGGCCAAAACGTCCAGATCAGCCGCAGTCCACCGGACCGCCACCAGACGGGCGCTCACATCGCCTGCCAGAGCGGCCAGCCAGGCCACCCGCCGCACCAACAGCACCTGCGAAACGACCTCACCAGTCGCCTCCACCATGGCGGCGTGGGCGGTGCAAGAGGCGGTCGCGGTGACCCTACTCACCCACCGCCCCCAACAGGTCATGGGTAAGCAGGCGGCCTCGACGCGTGTACCTCACGACCTGCACCCCGCTCACCCCCGCCGCAACGATGTGTGATCGTAAAGATACCAAGAGTTTACGTCGTTGGGTAGAACACGTGAGCGATACACGTCCACCGGATACTGATCCATCCCGCGGATCAGGTTCCACCGGCACAGCACGGACTACGAGCCCAGAGCAGAATCCTAGGTTTTCATAGCGAATATCAAGAACGGTTCATACCCTCATCGCCATGAATCGGCTCCGGGACATGGTCGCGAAGGCATTCCGGGACGGCGATCTGCTGTTGTGGGCGGCGATCACCGTGCCGATGTTCCTGGCGAACGAGTCGCCCGAGGTGGGGCAGCCGCCCGGCCTCCCGCTGTCCTGGGTGCGGATCGCCGCCGTGCCGCTTCTGGCGCTGGCCGTGGCCGTGGGGCGGCGGTGGCCGGTGGTGGCGGCGGGCGTGCCCGCGGCGCTGGCGCTGGCGGTGACGCCGGAGCTGTACACGGACAGCTTCATGATCACCCAGTTGCTGCTGGCGTTCCTGCTGGGGCGGCGGACCGCCAGCATGCGTCCCGGGCTGCTGTTCTTCGCCGGGGTCTGCCTGGCGGGGTTGGCGGCGGTCTATCTCGTTCCCGGCGTCACGCTGTCGAACTGGCTGTCGCTGGTCACGAACGCGGTGGCGATCATCCTGCTGCCCTGGCTGGCCGGACGGTACGCCCGTCAGCACGACGAGCTCGTACGCACCGGGTGGGAGCTCGCCGAACGGCTGGAGCGGGAGCGGGACCTGATCGGCGAGCGGATGCGGCTGGTGGAGCGCTCCCGGATCGCCGGCGACATGCACGACTCGCTGGGGCATGACCTGAGCCTGGTCGCGCTGAGCGCCGCCGCGCTTCAGGTGCATCCGGGGCTGGACGAGCCCGCCCGCAAGGCGGCCGCCGAGCTGCGCGCGTCCGCCGCGTTGGCCACCGAGCGGCTACGCGAGATCATCGGGGTGCTGCGCGAGGACGGCGAGACCGCGCCCGTGCTGCCCTCGGGCGACACCGTCGCCGCGCTGGTCAACCGGGCGGCTGCGGCGGGGATGGCGGTCCGGCTGGACGATGGGCTGGGTTCGCTGACGCCGATGGCCGACCGGGCGGCCTACAGGGTGGTACAGGAGGCCCTCACCAACGCCGCCAAGCACGCGCCGGGCGCCGCGGTCACCGTACGACTGGACGCGGATCCGGCGGCCGGGGAGGCGGTGATCAGCGTGGTCAACACGGCACCCCCGGCCGGACCACTGCCCGAGACATTGCCCGGGATGGGGGTCCGGCCGGGGCAACGGCTCGACCGGGGTCTGCCCGAAGCGGCGGTCCAGCCGGAGCAACGGGCCGGCCGAGGGCTGCCCCAGGCGGGATCCGGCGGCTATGGGCTGGTCAGCCTGGACGAGCGCGTCCGGCTGGCCGGAGGCACGCTGCGGGCGGGACCCGCCGACGGCGGCTTCGCCGTCACCGCCCGGCTGCCGCTCACCGCAGGGGGCGCGGTGCACGGCGCGGAGGCCGCATCACCCACCACAGAAGGCGCGGTGCATACCGCGGAGGCTGCGGCGCTCACCGCAGGAGGCGCGGCACTCGCTCCCGAGGGCGCAGCGCTCACCGCGGAGGCCGCATCACTCACCGCAGAAGGCGCGGCACTCGCCGTAGGAGGCGCAGCGCTCACTGCGGGGGACGCGGCCGCGCCGCCCGACTCCCGGCGGGAGCTCGCCCTGGCCCGCCGCAAGATACGGCGCAGCGTGATCGACGCGATCTGGATGCCGGTCGTGGCGGCCGCCGCCCTGCTGCCGCTGACCTCCGGCTACGACCTGTACACCGCGCACCGCTCCGTCCTGGACGCCGGCGTGTACGGCGAACTGCGCGTCGGCCAGAGCCTGGCGTCGCTGAAGTCACGGCTGCCGGCGTACCAGGTGGACGACGACGGGCGGCCGAGGGGCGCACCCGCGGATCCCCGGGGCACCGACGAGTGCCGCTTCTACCGGATCAGTGCCGACTCGCCGTCGCCGGCGCACCGGCTCTGTTTCACCAGCGGACGGCTGTCGCACAAGGACACAGTGTCGACCGTACGACGCTGATCGAGCCCACCCGGCGGGAGGAGACCGGACGGGGTGGCGACGACCGGGGCAGGCGGGCGGGCTAGCATGATCACGAACTGAGTGGACAAAGGGGTGGGGCCGGGATGATGGCGGGGCAGGCGATTGACTGAGACGGCGCGGCGTAATAGAACACGTTTCAATAAGGTGCTTAACCAAGCGCTTGATCAGTCCATAGGCCCGAGGTGACTTCGAGTGCATATCAACCTTGTTGACCAGGACCACTACGCGACCTCCGGCCCACCACACGAGCAGCTCCGCTGGCTGCGCGCGAACGACCCCGTATACCGGCACAAGGACGAGCCCGACTTCTGGGCGGTCACCCGGTACGAGGACGTCGTACATGTGTCCCGGCACTCGGACCTGTTCTCCTCCTCCAGGAAGCTGGCGCTCTTCAACGAGGTCACCGAGGAGCAGCGGGCGCTGCAGCGGCTGATGATGCTCAACCAGGACCCACCGGAGCACACGCGGCGCCGGTCACTGGTCAACCGGGGCTTCACGCCGCGCACCATTGGAGCGCTCGAACAGCACATCCGCGACATCTGCGATGACCTTCTCGACAAGTGCTCGGGCGAGGCGGACTTCGTCACCGAGGTGGCGGCCCCGCTGCCCCTCTACGTGATCTGCGAGCTGCTCGGCGCCCCGGTCACCGACCGCGACAAGATCTTCAACTGGTCGAACCGCATGATCGGCGCACAGGACCCCGACTACGCCTCCTCCCCGGACGAGGGCGGCGCGGCGGCCATGGAGGTGTACGCGTACGCCAACCAACTGGCCGCCCAGCGCAGGGCGAACCCGCGCGACGACATCGTCACCAAGCTCATCCAGCCCGACGAGAAGAGTGGCGAGACGCTCGGGGAGGATGAGTTCGACCTGTTCGTCCTCTTGCTGGTGGTTGCCGGGAACGAGACCACCCGCAACGCGGCCTCCGGCGGGATGCTCGCGCTTTTCGAGCACCCCGAGCAGTGGCAGCGGCTCGTGGCGGACCCGGGGCTGGCGGGGACGGCGTCCGACGAGATCGTCCGGTGGGTGTCGCCGGTGAACCTGTTCCGGCGTACGGCCACGGCGGACACGGTGCTCGGCGGGCAGCAGATCGGCGAGGGCGACAAGGTCGTGGTCTTCTACTCGTCGGCGAACCGGGACACCTCCGTCTTCCCGGACGCCGAGGTGTTCGACATCGGCCGCGACCCCAACCCGCACATCGGGTTCGGCGGCGGCGGGGCACACTTCTGCCTGGGCAACCACCTGGCGAAACTGGAGCTGCGGGTGCTGTTCGAGCAGCTGGCCCGGCGGTATCCACGACTGCGGCAGACGGGTGAGGCGCGCCGGTTGCGGTCGAACTTCATCAACGGCATCAAGGAACTGCCGGTCGTCATGGGGTGATGACCAGTCAGACGTACGGCCGGCCAGCGCCGTCATGAGTGCCGGCCGGCCCGCGGACGTCCGCTCTCCGGGGCGTTCCTGTCACAACTTGCCGGGCTGTCCTGTCTAGAGGGAGGTAACCCCACCAACAACGGCAAGGAGTGCATCGTGGATGCCCGCTTGAACCTCTTCGGCAACCCGACCGCAGGCAAGGTCATGAAGCACATCGCCTCGGCGAGCAGGGTCCTCTCGGACTCGACGCTACCGGCCGCGACGCAGGCACTGGTGGAGATCCGCGCCAGTCAGATCAACGGCTGCGGCTTCTGCACCGACATGCACACCAAGGAGGCCGCGCACGCCGGGGAGACCTCGGTACGCCTCAACCTGGTCGCCGCCTGGCGCGAGGCCACGGTGTTCACCGAGGCCGAGCGCGCCGCCCTGGAACTGGCGGAGCAGGGCACCCTCATCGCCGACGCGGCCGGTGGCGTCACGGACGAGGCCTGGGCCAACGCCGCCAAGCACTACGACCAGGACCAGCTCGCCGCCCTGGTGTCCCTCATCGCCATCATCAACGCCTTCAACCGGCTGAACGTCATCACCCAGCAGCCCGCCGGCGACTACCAGCCCGGCCAGTTCGGATAACGAGCAGAACCTGGCCGCCTGATGCATGCCTTCCTCCACACGATGGCGGTGTCGGTCGGCTGCGTCCTGGCCCTCGCCCCGGCTCTGGTGCCCTCCGCGCGCCCTGCCAGGAGATGGCCGCACGTCGTCATGGCGCTCGGCATGGCGACCGGACATCTGGGCGGCCTGTTCCTCTCCGTCACGGTGCTCGCGCTGCTGACCGCCGCCTGGCTCTGCGGCTCCCCCTCCCGCCGCGCGGAGACCGGTCAGCACATCCAGGACTTCGTGGTCATGGCCCTTCTCTTGGTGCTGACGGCGATCAGCGGGCCCGCTCCCGCCGGCGCTTCGTTCGGGCACGCGCACGCGCATGGAGGCGGGTCACTGACCACGGTGGCCCTGGTCATCGGGCTGGCCTGGACCTGCGCGCGGCTCATCCGCGTTCTGACCGATTGGGGCACGGATCGAAGGGCGCTCAACCAGAACGCGTGCTCAGCCGGAATGGCGGCCAGCATGGCCTTCATGGCCCTGCTGGCCCTCTGATGCCGGTGAAAATTACGTTTGACCAAGGTCTCCTCCGATGAGGATCATGTCCCGGCATGAGGCTTAGGTGGGCGGTTGTGGCGTTGACGACGGCGCTGGCGACCAGCGGGGTGGCTGCGGCCTCGGCAGATGTCCCTGCGGGGATGAAGACGCTGGGTGAGACAGTTGCGAACGGCGTCGACGCTGTGATGGAGCAGGGGGACTCGCCGCTGCCCCCGCCCAAGGGGCCGTGGCCGAAGTCCGGGACCCTCTCGGTGTTTCTGTGCTCGAAGAACAGCACGATGCCGAGCTGTCACGGCAGGGCGACGACGGCAGAGCAGAAAAGGAGACTCGAGAAGCTCCTCAAGCGGCTGCCTGGAGTTTCCAGGGTGCGGTTCGTGAACCAGGACGAGTCCTTCCGGAAGTTCCGCGAAGAGTTCCGTCACAACACGTCCCTGATCGCAGCCACCCTCAAAAGCGACATGCCCGAATCCTTCGAGGCCAAGGTCAAGGTCGTGAACGCCAAGCAGGCCAACAGGCTGGCGAAACTGCCCGGGGTCGCCTCGGCCCATGAATGGAGAACGGACTTCTGGCTCGGCAAGGCCCACGCGCAGGTCAGGCTCTGCGCTCCTCGGAATGACCAGGGGGCCTGCCAGGGCCGGGGTCAGACCACAGACCTTGAGCGTGACGCCATCTTCGAGGCGCTGCGGAACCTCGAAGGCGTGAAGAAGATCTACTTGGAGCCGCGAGAGCACGCGGTCAGAAACTGGCGGAATATCTTCGCCGACAGCATCTTCAACTCGAAGACCATCGCGTCAGTCACCGGTGAGAGCTTCCACCTCGTACTGGCCGACCCGTCCAACCTCACCCCGATCAATGCCGCGCTCAAAGAGCTTTCCGGGGTGGAGAAGGTCTTGCGGCATCGCTGACGCATCTGCTTGTTCAGGGCGGCGTTGTCACACATCGAGGTGCTGTCTTGTCTGAGCTGGTGAACGGCCGGATCGTGCCGGCCACTGTCCCGCGAGGGGAACCCTCATGAAAACCGATCACACTCACCACCTCGACAACCCCGACAAGAGCGGCCCGCCGCCGAAGCTCGACGTGGTCGGCACCGTACCGGGGGCGCCGCCCGCGCCTGAGGGGGCCGAGGCGATGACGATCCTGGTCACGCTGCCCCCGAACAGCCCCGGTGCGCCGCCGCACCGCCACTCCGGCCCCGCGTACGGGTACGTGATCAAGGGCGCCGTCAACTTCGAGCTCGAGGGCGACCCCGTGCGGGTCGTCCGGCCCGGTGAGACGTTCTGGGAGCCCGGTGGGGACGTGATCCACTACCAGGACGGCAACCACCTCGCCGACGAGGAGTCGCAGTTCGTGGTGACGATGTTCTGCGCACCAGGGCAGCCGATGCTGATCCCGGTCAGCCCGGAGGAACTGGAAGCCCGGCGAGACCGCCGCGCGCCGCGGTCATGACCAAGGTTCCGCTGACCGCGCTCGTCCGCGATCACCTCACGCTTGCCCGTGAGGCGAACAGTGGCCGCAGTGCCACCACTGTCCACGGTGGACACGATCGCTCGTTGCGGCAGACCGTGATGGCATTGCGGCAGGGCGAGCACATCCACGAACACGAGCATCCTGGCGAGGTCACGGTGCAGGTGCTGCACGGGCAGGTGCGGCTTGTGGCCGGGCCTGACTCGTGGGACGGGCTGCCAGGCGACCTGCTGGTCATGCCCGAACACCGTCACCGCGTGGAGGCCGTGCAGGACAGCGTGTTCCTGTTCACCACCGCGCGCTGAACGCCGAAGAGAGGCGGGAACCGGCTTCGGTTCCCGCCTTCAGCGTTGCCAGACGGCCATTCGACCAGCTTGCCGGCGGACGTTGCCTGGTGGAGCCGGGCCACCTCTCCCGTTCGGAGGCTTGTCATGAACGGCGGCGGCGAGCGGCTCTGATGCGGGCGAGGATGCGGGTCGTCTGGCGGGCGCCTGGTTGCCAGCCCTGCTGGATGAGGGTGTCCGCCACTTGATGGAGGAGGTCGGCGGTCTGGCCCGGGAAGATGTCTCGACGGACCGCGATGATCCGCCAGCCGAGGCCGCGCAGCTCCGCGCGGCGTCGCTCGTCGTGGAGTTGGTCGGCGGACGACGTGTGGTGCTGCTGACCGTCGTATTCGACCGCCACCTGGAAGTCCGGCCAGCCGAGGTCGAGGTAGGCGAAGCGGTCGTCCGCCAGGGGTACGCGGATCTGGGTGGTGGGTCTGGGGAGGCCGCCGTCCACGAGGATCACGCGTAGCCAGCTCTCCCGAGGCGAGCCGGCACCCCGGTCGGCGAGGCTCAGCGCGTCACGTTGGTGCCATGAGGTCGACTGGTGCCAGAGGGCCTCCAGATCCACTCCGCGCCGGAGGAACTGGTCCAGGGCGGCCACGGCCTCCATGCGGGGAAGCCAGCGGACGCAGTCGAGGGCCGTGCGCTCCTGGGTGGTGAGACGGACGCCCTCGTGCTCCGTTATGTCGTCGGCGGGCAGGGTGGTCACGTGGGTGACGCAGCCGGGGATCGCCAGGTGGCCGGGGGCTATGAGCTCAACCGGCCAGTCGTCCTCGGCGGTGTCGAGGCTCAGCACGTGCAGGCCCCAGATGTGGGCGGCCGTACGACGGCACGCGACCGCCTGGGGAACCGACTGTGTGACGCGCCGGGCCCGCTCCGCCAGAGAGGGCTGCAGGGAGGACTTGGCTGACAGGGAGGGTTCCGGGAGGGGTTGGTTCACGCTGTCCAGGATGGGTGAGCGGCCAAGCGATGGTCGGCGCCGAATCGGGTTCTGTGGATGGGCTGACACTCGTCCGCAGCGGCTGTGGATAGATAAACGGTTCAACAATCGCTTGTGGACAACCACGCGGCTACGACGAGGGATGTGTGCAAACCGGAAGGACGTCGGCGTCGAGCCGTTCCATTTCCGTCAGTGGATGTGTCCGTCGAGTTGGATGTCATTGATGGAGTTGCCGCCGGTGAAGGCGTGGCGGTTGGCGGTCCGGGGATCGAGGACGAGGGCACCGAGGCGCCATTGGTGCCGAGGTTGAGAAAGCGGTTCAGACTGGGATTGCAGCCGCGGGGCGACCGCCCTGCTGGCGCTCAGGCGGGCGCGGCCCCGACCATGTATGGTTCGCCGAGATCAGCGACGATGCGAATTCTGGCGCTCCCGGACGACCAGAACAAGCGTGACTATCGAGGTAGGCAGCAGAATAAGCTGCCCACCATTGAGCAGTAGTTGGCCCATGGTGCTGGAGCTAGTACCGGTCGCTATCCAGGTGACGATAGAAGCGACGGTCATAGCCAGTCCGACTATATTGAGTGCTAATATCGTGTATTTTATCTTCTGGTTTAGTTTCACATGAAACTCTCTACTGATGGATGATGCAGCCAAATAGGAAGCCGTCTACGCCAGCGCTCGATCCCGAGACCTTCGCCCGCCGACTCCGCGGACACACCCTTATCCACAGGCGCCGCTAGGCCACAGCAGACCTCCTCTGATCGGCGACCCTCGGCGGACGGGGAAAGCAACCCCGTAGTTGGCCGCATAACCTTCAGGCACGGATTCCATCAGCGCCTGGGCCGACTCGACGTGGATGGGCAGCAGCGCCCTTCCGCATCAAGGCCGATATGGAGAACCTGTGGGACTCTTCACCGAATTTGCGCAGTTACCGCCTTCTGGGGAGAACGATATCTCCAACCAGTACGCTTGCCCGGATGGGTTCTTCTCCACGCTCGGCGACCAGAAATCAAAAATGATCTGGAGATCCGCCCTGAAAGCACCGAAGTTCTTTGAGAAGCACGTCTCGGAGGGCCATCCCTCCGTTGTTTGATAGCGTCTTCGCAGATCTTCGGTGCCATCTTTGGTCAGAACCCATCCGACCGCGCGAGCTTGCTCTTTGTAATAGGCGGCGACCTCGAGCGGAGAGCCGTTGAATCTGTATCGGCGCCCTACCTCCGCGATACCGTCCTCGTCCTCGCATGCCAACGATACGTACTGAACTCCCAGCGGTTCGGTCTGTGGCGCCGGTCGTCCGAGGATCGCATCGCGGCCGGCGAGCTCAGACCATGGCTCCGTGGGGTCGTTGACGCAGTCCAAGCCCGTCACTTTTTGGACTAACGAGCAGCCTGCAACGGCAGCAAGCATCACGGAAGCCAGCATGAGGCGGACTGATGATTTCACGCGTGCTCGCTTCCGTACTCATCATGATCCGGAATTCTAGATCATATTGCAGAAAACGCGCGCAGCTCCGGAAGGACGTCAGTGGCCAGCCGTTCCAGCTGCCCACGGAAGTCCGCCCCCACAGGCATGAGGTTCAACGAGGTGAACCCCAATCGCATCAACCCCAGCAACCCCTCCACCACCTCCCCGGCCGAGCCCGCCACCGTAAAGGGCTCGTCCGAGGCCGAGGTCCCGCCCACCAGCACCGGCACGTTGTACACGCATTCCACCTCCCGCCCCACCCGACCAGCCGACGCCAGCACCCGAGCCCGCATCCCCACCGCCACCTCAGGCGGCGCGAAGCCCAGCGACGGGATCCATCCGTCCGCCAGCTCCCCCGTGGCCGCCAGCGCCCGGTTGCCGTACGTGCCCAGCCAGATGGGGATCGGACTGACCGGCTTGGGCTCCATCGTGGCGTCCAGCGTGTGATAGCGGTCGCCCTGATAGCTGTACGACGGCGACGACCACAGCCCCCGGATGATGTGGATCGCCTCCACCATCCCGTCGACCTTCTCCCGCGGCGTCGGCACGCCCAGCCCGAACGCCCGGAACTCCTCGTCCGAATAGCCGCCGCCGAGCCCCAGGATCAACCGCCCCCCGGAGAGCCGGTGCAGTGACTCCGCCATCTTGGCCACCATCGCGGGCGGCCGGTACGGCACCCCGAGGACCCGCGTGGCGACGCGGATCCGCGAGGTGGCGGCGGCGATCCAGGTGAGCAGCGTCCAGATCTCGTACGTCGGCGACGTGCCGCACGGATGGTCGGACGTCGACACGAAGTCGAACCCCAGCTCCTCGGCCAACCGCGCGTCCCCGACCGGATCGGCGCCCGGAGCCGCCGAAGCCGAGATACCCACACCGAACATGTGCGCCGCCTCCCCAGATTTGGTTTACATGGAACCTAAAACCAAAGTTGGTTACACGTCAACTAGTCTGAGCGGCATGGGTGACCCGCGCTGGTTGGATGAGGCCGAGTTCCGGGCCTGGCTCGGCTACCGCCGGATGCGGCTGCTCCTGGACGCCCAGGTGAGCCGTGATCTGCTGCGGGATTCGGGATTGTCGGCCGCCGACTACGACGTGCTGTCGTCCCTGTCGTCAAGCGAGGGGCACCGGCGGCGGCTCACCAAGCTGGCCGAGCGGATGCTGTGGTCGAAGAGCCGGCTGTCGCGGCACATCTCACGGATGGAACAACGCGGCCTGGTGACCCGCGAGGAGTGCGAGACGGACGGCCGCGGTGCCGTGATCGTGCTGACCGAGGAGGGGCTGCGGGCCATCGAGGCGGCAGCCCCCGATCATGTGGAGTCGGTGCGCCGCCACTTCATCGACCTGCTGACTCCGGAGCAGATCGACGTCCTGGGGGCCGTCGCGAGCACCGTGCTGACCCACCTGGGGGAGGAGAGCGACTAGGACACCCAGATGGGGCTCCAGTCGGCCACCTCGTGGAAGCGCCGCAGCTCGGAGATGCCGGACACGGTGCCGAGCCAGGCCGCGTACGGCGGGCGGTCGAATCCGCTCTGCACCATCGTCAACCGCGTCTTGCCGCCGGACTCCGCCAGCTCCCAGGTGCTGACCCCGACGCCGCCCCAGTCGACGGACAGCTTCCGCCCCGGCTCCAGCTCGACGATTTTCGCCGGATTGGGGTTGTCCGCCAGCCCGCCCATGGCGAACCGGCCACCGACGTGCGGCTCGATCTCGATCGGGAACCCGAACCAGCGAGTCACCGTCTCCGAGTCGATCAGTGAGTCGAAGACCTTCTCCGCGGAGGCGGCGATCAGCACTTCCGCCCGCAGGTCGGAGGCGGTGAAGTCGGGCTTCGGAGTGAGCGGGCGGCCCTCGAAGTGCTCGGCCAGGTTCGCCAGCATGAGGCACCAGTACGTCTGGATCACCCCGCGGATCGTCGACTCCGCGAGCGCCTCCTGGAAGTCGAAGTGGGTCTGCGACACCGACACGACGGTCGTCTCGGGGCCCTCCTCCTCCAGGCCGAACTCGACCGTGGTGTCCTCGCCGTCCAGCAGCCAGGAGAACCGCACCGTGCGCTCGTCGACGTGCAGCGGACGCTGGTGCGGCGCGTCGCCCTCGGGGGTGTGGCGCCCCCAGAACGCGTAGCGGTCCGGCAGGTCCACCTCGGCGTGCTCGGCCAGCCAGAGCCGCATCGTCGCGGCGTCGGTCAGCGCGTGGTGCACCTCCTTCACCGATGCCTGGACACGGGCGCGGACAGTCATGGGCTCACTCATGTTCGTCTCCCTTGGGGTAACAGGCGACGGCGAGCTTGAAGGCGTCACCTTCCGCTCCGCCGTACCTCGTGAACAGGTCTTGCAGCATCCCCTGCAGCTCGTTCAGGAACTCCTGACGGTCCTCGGGGCGCACGTGGATCTCCCCCGACAGCCCGATCGACGGCAGCTCCGTCGCGGTCCTGTCGAGTCCCGCGATGTCCGCCTGCACCTCTTCCATCAGGTCCAGCAGGTAACCCAGACTCAGCTCGTCCTGCGTCTTGCGCAGACCGATGCGGCCGACCAGGCGGGGTGACAGCCAGTACGAACGCGCGCCCGCCTGGTAGATGCCCTCGTGGACACCGCGCACCTTCCGCTCCGACACCAGGTCGACCAAGCCCGCGTCCACCAGCCGTTTGACGTGGTAGTAGACGCGCTGGGGCGTCTGACCGAGCCGGGCCGCGACCTCAGTGCAGGTGCGCGGCTCGGCCAGCTGCCGCAGCACCTCGACGCGCTGCGGCTTGAGCAGCGCCTCGGCCTGCTCGATCTGTTCCAGGTACAGGACATCTCTCATCGCAAAAATCATCCTTTACGTAAAACAGTATTTTGTCAATAGGGCATGCTCGAAGGAGCACCGCGCATCGGGGTCGATCAGGGCCAGGAGCTGTCCTGGTCGGGGTCGCCGCCGTTCGACAGCAGGCGGAGGTCGGCCTCGACCATCGTCGCCACCAGTTCGTCGAACGGCATCGTCGGCTCCCAGCCGAGCTGCACCCGGGCCTTCTTGGGGTCGGCGCAGAGCAGGTCGACCTCGGCGGGCCGATGCAGGGCCTGGTCGGTGACGACGTACTGCTCCCAGTCCAGGGAGGCCGCCCTGAAGGCGGCCTCGACCAGCTCGCGGACCGACTTCATGCGCCCGGTGCCGATCACGTAGTCCTCGGGCGTGCCGGCTTGGAGCATGAGGTGCATGGCCCGTACGTAGTCGCCCGCGAAACCCCAGTCCCGCCGGGCCTCCAGGTTGCCGAGCCGGAGCTCGGTGGCGAGGCCGAGCTTGATGCGCGCCACGCCGAGCGAGACCTTGCGGGTGACGAACTCGGCGCCACGCCGGGGCGACTCGTGGTTGAACAGGATGCCGGAGACCGCGTACATGCCGTAGGACTCGCGGTAGTTCTGCGTGAGGAAGTGCCCGTACGCCTTGGCCACGCCGTACGGCGAGCGCGGGTGGAAGGCGGTGCGCTCCGTCTGGGGCGTCTCGCTGACCTGGCCGAACATCTCCGACGACGAAGCCTGATAAAAGCGGATCTGGCCGGAGGCGGCGTTGCCGCGCGACACGCCGGAGCAGACCCGGATGGCCTCCAGCATGCGCAGCACGCCCATCCCCGTCACCTCGGCCGTGAGCTCCGCCTGCTCCCACGACATGGGCACGAACGAGATGGCGCCCAGGTTGTAGACCTCGTCGGGCTGAACCCGTTCCACCGCCGAGATCAGCGATCCCTGGTCGAGCAGGTCGCCGCGGACCACCTGAACGTCGGTCAGCAGCTTGCGCAGCCGCGACACGCGCGGGTTGGCCTGGCCACGCGCCAGCCCCCACACCTCGTACCCCTGACCGAGCAGGTACTCCGCCAAATAGGAACCGTCCTGGCCGGTGATGCCGGTGATCAGAGCGCGCCTGGCCAAGGGGTCCTCCCACTATCACGACCGCGTCCGTTTGGACGGGAATGTACAGCTAAGCGCCTCGATACAGCACCAAAGCCTCCTAGAACACGTTCCACCGAACCGCGCTCGGTCATGCCAACATCGCAGTTCGCACGGCCTTTGGCGGCAGTTGTGAACAATTCCAGATGACCTACCGAATGGTAGCCTTCTCGGACTAAGGTCATCTTCACGGTACACGCCCATCTCTGGGTGCTTACCGGCGAGAAAGGGGTGTCCGTGAGCGACACGCTGCGGATCGCACTGCTGTCCTACCGCAGCAAGCCGACCTGTGGCGGCCAGGGTGTCTACCTCCGCCACCTGAGCCGCGAGCTGGTCGCCCTTGGGCATCACGTCGAGGTGTTCTCCGGCCAGCCGTACCCGGAGCTGGACGAGGGCGTGATCCTCCAGAAGGTGCCGAGTCTCGACCTCTACCGCGACGAGGACCCGTTCAGGACCCCGAAGCTGCACGAGTACCGCGACTGGATCGACTGGCTGGAAGTCGGCACCATGTGGACCGCCGGGTTCCCCGAGCCGCTGACGTTCACGCTGCGGGCGCACCGCGCGCTGAAGAAGCGGGTCGGCGACTTCGACGTCGTCCAGGACAACCAGACGCTCGGTTACGGGCTGCTCGGCATCCAGAAGCTGTTCCCGGTGGTCGGCACCATCCACCACCCGATCAGCGTGGACCGGCGCATCGAGCTGGAGGCCGCCACCGGCGCCAAGAAGCTGACCATGCGCCGCTGGTACGCGTTCGTGAAGATGCAGGCCAAGGTCGCGCCCCGGCTGAGCCCGATCCTGACCGTCAGCGAGTCGTCGCTGGCCGACATCCACCGCGAC
The DNA here is from genome assembly GCF_019396345.1 of Nonomuraea guangzhouensis. Classification (GTDB taxonomy): domain Bacteria; phylum Actinomycetota; class Actinomycetes; order Streptosporangiales; family Streptosporangiaceae; genus Nonomuraea; species Nonomuraea guangzhouensis. The sequence goes on from NZ_JAHKRM010000019.1 coordinate 120,879, forward strand.
TTCAACGTTCCGCAGGCGAACATGCGCCTGATCCCGCTCGGCGTCGACACCCGCTATTTCCACCCACGTCCCGAGAAGCCGAAGAAAAAGGGCTCGATCGTGGCGGTGGCCAGTGCCGACTCCCCCATGAAGGGCGTCGCCACGCTGCTGCGGGCCGTGGCCAAGCTGGCCACCGAGCGCGACGTCAGCCTCACCGTGGTCAGCAAGCCGACCGCCGGCGGGCCCACCGAGCAGCTCGTACAGGAGCTGTCGCTGCAGGACCGGGTCCGCTTCGTGCACGGCATCTCCGACGACGAGCTGGGCGAGCTCATCGCCACCTCTGAAGTCTCCGTGGTGCCCTCGTTGTACGAGGGGTTCTCGCTGCCGGCCGTGGAGCACATGGCCTGCGGCACGCCGCTGGTCGCCAGCCGTACGGGCGCGCTGCCCGAGGTGGTGGGGGACGCCGCGATCCAGGTCGCGCCCGGCGACGCCGAGGAGCTGGCCGCGGTGCTGCGCCGCCTGCACGACTCCCCGGAGGAGCGCGAGCGGGTGGGCAAGGCCGGATACGAGCGGGTCATGGAGCGTTACACCTGGCGTGTCGTCGCCAAGAAGACCGTCGAGGCGTACCGCGAGGCCATCGCGGCCCGCCGTACCCGCTGACCGAAGCTTCGAGATTTCAAGGAGATCGATAAGTGCTGACGGTGGACTTCGCCCGGCTGCCGGTCGGGCCCGGCGTGCGCGTGCTCGACCTGGGTTGTGGCGGTGGCCGGCACGCGTTCGAGGTGCTGCGCCGGGGCGCGGACGTGGTCGCCTTCGACATGGACCAGTCCGAGCTGGACAGCGTGGCGGCCATGTTCGTGGCGATGGACAAGGCGGGCGAGGTGCCGCCGGAGGCCAGTGGCGAGACCGTTCAGGGGACGGCGCTGGACATGCCGTTCGAGGACGGCTCCTTCGACCGGGTCATCGCGGCCGAGGTGCTGGAGCACATCCCCGACGACATGGCCGCGATGCGGGAGATCTTCCGGGTGCTCAAGCCCGGCGGCACGGCCGCGATCACCGTGCCGAGCTTCCTGCCCGAGCGGATCTGCTGGGCGCTGGACGAGGACTACCACACGGCCCCCGGCGGACATGTCCGGATTTATACGTTGGCTGAGCTGTCGGCCAAGCTGAAGTCCACCGGCTTCCGCATCGGTCCCCACCACCACGCCCACGGGCTGCACGCGCCGTACTGGTGGATCAAGTGCGCGGTCGGCGTCAACAACGACGACCACCCCCTCGCCAAGGCGTACCACGAGCTGCTGGTCTGGGACATCATGAAGCGCCCGCCGCTCACCCGGCTGGCAGAATCCCTGCTCAACCCGCTCATCGGCAAGAGCGTGGTGCTCTACGTGAGGAAGCCCGCCGCGTGATCTCACGCGAGGAGGCCGTTCGGACGGCCTTGAGCATCTCGGCGATCCAGCAGGACGACGGCGGCGTGCCGTGGCCGGAAGGCCACGTGGACGTGTGGAACCACGTCGAGTGCCTGATGGCGATGACCGTGGCCGGCCTGCGCGACCCCGTCACGCGGGGCTACGACTGGCTGGCCCGGCACCAGCGCGACGACGGCTCGTGGGCGATGAAGCTGGTCGACGGCGTCGCCACCGAGCCGGGCGGCGAGTCGAACCACGCCGCCTACGTCGCGGCCGGCCTCTGGCACCACCACCTGGTGACGGGCGACCAGCGGTTCACCGAGCTCAGGTGGCCGATGGTCAAGAGGGCGCTCGACTACGTCGTGGGGCTGCAGACCGAACGCGGCGAGATCGTCTGGGAGCGCGACGCCCAGGGCCGGGCCTCCGCCTACGCGCTGCTCACCGGCTGCTCGTCGATCCACCAGGGCCTGCGCTGCGGCGTCCTGCTCGCCGACCACCTCGGTGACCCGCAGCCGCACTGGGAGCTGGCCGCCGACCGCCTGGCCCACGTGCTGGCCGCGCACCCGGAGGCGTTCACCGACAAGAGCCGCTACTCCATGGACTGGTACTACCCGGTGCTCGGCGGCGCCGTCCGGGGTCCGGCGGCGGAGGAGCTGCTGGAGCGGGAGTGGAGCACGTTCGTGGTGCCGGGGCTGGGCATCCGGTGCGTCTCGGACCAGCCGTGGGTGACGGGCGCGGAGACGTGCGAGCTGGCGCTGGCCCTCGACGCGCTGGGCGACCGTGAGCGCGCCGCCCGGCTGTTCGCCGACATGCAGCACCTGCGCCATGAGGACGGCTCGTACTGGACGGGGTGGCAGTTCATCAACAACCGCCACTTTCCGCACGAGCGGAGCGGATACACGGCCGCGGCGGCGGTGCTCGCGGCGGACGCGTTGTTCACCTTCTCCCCGGGAGCGGGGATCTTCCGCGACATCAGCGCCGCCTCCGTCTCCCCCGCCGACCCGCATCTGTGTGGGTGCACTCCCGCCCGTGCGTGATCTTGTACGCGCAAGGGCTTTTGCGGGTTCTTTGCCGGGAAATGCGGAGCGGCACCGCTGAACGCCCCATTGGGGTTACTAGCTTCGTGAGTGGCCGTACGAGGCGTCTTCGGGGGAAGCGTGGGCGACACGGGCACAACAGCGTTCTTGGAGCAGGACAGGACTGAGCCGACGCTTTCGCCGGTTCGCGGACTACGGAAGCTGCTGCTGAAGGAGCGGTCCGAGGCCGATCTGGCCCGGCGGAGGTTCCGGCTACGGCAGGGACATTGCCGGGTGGTCGTCGAAGGGGCCGAGCGGTCATACCTTTTCGGGTTCAACGCCGCTGTGTCGCGTGAAGTCTGCAAGATCGAAGAAATGTCGCCTGAGCAGCGGAGCTTCGCCTATGAGGGGGCCGGTGCCGCCTGCACCGTGCTCGATCTGCTCACCATGACCCGGGGCCGGCGCCTTCACGAGCTACTGGCCGGCCCCGCCCGACTTCACCCGCACGCCGTGCACGTGGGCGCGGGGCGCGGCTACGCGCTGCTGCGCCTGCGGCCCGTGTGGGGCATCCGGCGGACGCACCCGCTGTTCCGCTGGCTGGCCGTGGACGGGTTCGGGTTCCAGTGGAGCCTGGCGCGGGCCGACCGGATGGTCGGCGAACGGACCATGCCCGATCTGCTCACCAGGGCCCACTGCGCGATCTTCGACCAGGGCCTGGGCCGCCTGCTCTGGTATCACGAGTGCGCCTCTCCGGACGACGTGGCCGCCAGGATCGCCTCCTTCCCGGCGGGCCGGCGGGGCGATCTGTGGAGCGGTGTCGGGTTCGCGGCCACGCACACCGGTGGCGCCACCGCCGACGAGCTGTGGTGGCTGGCCGACCATGCGGGGGCCGACGGGTTCCGTGCCCATCTGGCCCAGGGGTGCGCGTTCGCCGTGTCGGCCGGGCTCCAGGCGCGGGCACTGCCGGATCACGTGGCGCTGGCCGTACCGATCCTGGCGGGCGCGGAGCCCGACGAGGCCGGCGCGTGGGCCGAAGGGGCGCTCATCGAGCTCGGCCATGACCCGCACACCCACGAGGACTTCCAGTCCTGGCGGGCCCACACCCGCAGAGCGTGGGCACGCGGGAAGCGAACTTGTTCCAGGACGCGTGGCTAGATCCCCGGAGCGACCCGTTCCAGGACGCGCAGCGAGCCCTCGGCCGAGGTCTCGGCGAACGCGCCCGAGGCGAGCGCCCGCTGGTAGATCCGGTAGGGAGCCTGGCCGCCCGTGGCCGGGTCCGGATAGATGTCGTGGAAGACCAGCGCGCCGCCCGCCATGACGTGCGGCGCCCAGCCCTCGTAGTCGCGCGTCACCGGATCGTCGGAATGTCCGCCGTCGATGAACAGCATGCCCAAAGGCGTGTTCCAGAGCCGGGCCACCTGCTCCGAGCGGCCCACCACGGCGATCACCTCGTCCTCCAGCCCGGCGGCGGCGATCGTCTGGCGGAACGTCGGCAGCGAGTCCATCTTGCCGAACCGCGGATCGACCAGCGTCGGGTCGTGGTGGGCCCAGCCCGGCTGGATCTCCTCCGAGCCGCGATGGTGGTCCACGGTGACGACCACGGACCCGGCCAGCCTGGCCGCCGCCCCGAGGTAGATGGCCGACTTGCCGCAGTAGGTGCCGATCTCACAGATCGGTCCAAGCTTGCCGTACCGGCAAGCCGCCTCGAACAGCGCCAGGCCCTCCCTTTCCGGCATGAATCCCTTGGCTTGCTTGGCTGCGAATCGCAGTTCAGGCGGCATCGTCATAGGGATGCACCCTAGTAGAACCGAACAACATTCCAGCGCCCCCTTGCCCGGCATTCTGCAACCTGTTCTACTTGGCAACGTGAATCAGCGCGCTCGCATCGCGATGTCCGAGGACGAGGTCACGGCCTTCCTGGAAGGGGCCCGCAAGCTCCAGCTCGCGACCATCAACCCGGACGGCACGCCACATCTGGTGACCATGTTCTACGGGCTCGACGAGGGCCGGATCGCCTTCTGGAGCTACGCCAAGGCGCAGAAGGTCCGCAACCTGGAGCGCGACCCCCGGGTGAGCTGCCTGATCGAGACGGGCGAGGACTACAACGAGCTGCGCGGCGTCCTGCTGTACGGCGAGGCCAAGCGAGTGGACGAGCCCGAGCAGGTCCTGGCGGTCGGCTTGCACGTCACACGCAGGATGACCCCGGACGTGGCGGACGAACTCCTGCTGCCTTATGTCGAACAAACCGGACGAAAGCGGGTCGCATACATCGTCGAGCGCACCAAAGTGGTCTCATGGGACCACAGGAGGCTCACATGAAGATCAAAGTCGATGAAATGGTCTGCGAAGCCAATGCGGTGTGCATGGGGCTCGCACCCGAGGTGTTCGACGTGGATGATGACGACCAGCTGCACATCCTGCTCCCGGAACCACCGCCCGAACTCCTGGACCGCGTCCGTCACGCGGTCCGGTCCTGCCCCAAAGCCGCTCTTTCCCTAGAGGAATAGCCCGGAGGAGGAACCCCCCATGCGCGCCGCCCTTCTGCATGCCGTAGGCGACGACAAGCTCGACATCCGCGACGATGTCACCCTCGCCCCCGTCGGACCCACCGACGTACGGGTGCGGATCAAGGCTACGGGCGTCTGCCATTCGGACCTGTCGGCCATGTCCGGCGTGCTGCCGCAGCCCGTGCCGCTCGTCCCGGGTCACGAGGGCGCGGGCGAGGTGGTCGAGGTGGGCGAGCATGTCAGCTCGGTCCAGCCGGGCGATCACGTGATCATCAACTGGCGTCCGTCCTGCCAGGACTGCGACCTGTGCCTGGGCGGCCAGCCGTACCTCTGCATGAAGTACGTGATCGAGGCGTTCACCAAGGGCAACTTCCGCTTCGGCGGCGACCAGACGGCGTTCGGCATGGCCGGGTGCGGCACCTGGGCCGAAGAGATCGTCATCCCCTGGCAGGGCGCGATCAAGGTCGACACGGACGTGTCGTGGGAGGCGGCCGCGCTGATCGGCTGCGGCATCACCACCGGCGTGGGCGCCGCGATCAACACCGCCAAGGTACGGCCCGGCTCGACCGTCGCCGTCATCGGCTGCGGCGGCGTGGGCCTGTCCGTCATCCAGGGCGCGCGCATCTCCGGCGCCCGGACGATCCTGGCGATCGACCCCCTGGAGTCCAAGCACGAGCTGGCCAAGAAGGTCGGCGCCACCCACGCCGTCACCCCCGAGCAGGTCCCCGAGGCGCTGAACGAGCTGACCGCCGGCGGCGGCTTCGACTACGGCTTCGAGGTGGTCGGCAAGGCCGCCACCATCCAGAGCGCGTGGCAGGTCACCCGCGCGGGCGGCGAGGTCATCGTGGTCGGCGCGGGCGCGGTGGACGACATGGTGTCGATCTCCGCGTTCAGCCTGCTGTTCGAGGGCAAGAACCTGCTCTCCAGCCTGTACGGCGAAGCGGACGTACGGCACTACTTCCCCTACTTCGCCAAGCTCTACAAGGCCGGCCAGCTCGACCTGGAGTCGATGATCAGCGCCCGGATCCGCCTGGCGGACCTGAACGACGCCGTGGCCGCGCTCAAGGGCGGCGAGGTGCTGCGCCAGATCGTCCTCATGGACTGAGCCGTTCGAAGCCGTCCAGCATCGCGGTGAGGCCGAGCTCGAAGTGCTGGTCGATATCTACGGCATCGGCACTTTCAGCGAGCAGGTTGTAGCCGGGCGCCCCTGGCTCGGGCTTCCGGCTGCGCCGCCGCGCGCCCAGCTGGACGGCGGCCAGGCCCATCGCGTGGCCGATGGTGTAGTCGCGCAGGGAGCGCGTCATCTGCAGGGCGACCTCGGGCGCGAATCCGGCCTCCCCCAGGGCCGCGAGCGTCTGGTTGCCCGTGGCGATGGCCTTGGCCGACCTGATCGGCCGGGACGCGAACACCGGCACGGCATGCGGGTGCGCGGCCAGCGTGTCCCGCATGCGCCGGTAGGACTGTTCGAGCAGCGCGCGCCACGTGCCCCGCCAGGGCAGCGTGTCGACGCCGAACTCGTCGAACATCAGCTCGGCGACGGCGTCGAACAGCGCCTCCTGATCGTCGAAGTAGTAATAGACCGCCATCGGGTCGACGCCGATCTCGGCACCGAGCTTGCGCATGGAGAACTTGCCGAGCCCCATGGAGTCGATCACCGACAACGCGACACCCGCGATGTACTCCTGGCTCAGGGTGGGCTTCGCGGCCTTGCTCATGCGGAAATTATCCCGGAAGCGCAGCACACGGTTTGCCGTCGCAAGGGCTCTAGACCGGTGGGTTGAAGCGGTGGTAGCCCGGGGCCGTCCAGCCCGCCGAGACCGAGCCCGCGACGTGCACCCACTCCTCCAGCTCGAACCGGACCAGCCGCTGCGCCCCCGGCACGTCCCCCGGATCCCAGTCCACCTGGGCCCGGCCGGTCAGGTGCAGCGTCTCCCCGCGTTCCCAGTCCACGAACAGCAGCCCGGCCGCCGGGTTCACCTCCAGGTTCCCCAATGTCATGTACATCGAGTTGCCGACGTAGTCCGGGAACACCAGCGACCCCGGCCCCGTGACCTTCACGAACCCTGGATTGCCGCCCCGGTGCGAGACGTCCGCCCCGAGCTTCTCGGCGCCCGTCGCGATGAAGAACGTGTCCGCCGCGCCGATCCACGCCTGATGACGCGCTGTCAGCGCGGTCCCGGCACCGAGGCCGACCGGGGTGCCGCCCGAGGCGGTCGTGGGCTCGCGGGTCTGGATGTATTTGGGGCAGTTCGAGTAGACCTGCTCCGTCCATACCACCAGTGCCTCGCCCGCCTGCACGGCCGTGCCGTTCACCCGCATCCTGCGCCGCGTGTGGGGCTCGATCGCGAGCAGCCCGAGGTCGCGTTCCCCGGCGAACAGCCCGTGCAGGGGGTCGGGCGCGCCGGGCAGGGCGCGTACGACGATCGTGCGGTCGTCCTCGGGGGAGGCGAAACCGGCGGGGCCGGTCAGCACGCTCGCCCAGAGACGGCCCAGGTCGTCGGCCGCGCCGGCGACGAGCAGCTGCTGCTGCCGCAGGAACTCGGCCGCCACCTCCGGGATCTCCGGGCGGGTGCGCGAACTGCCGTACTCCCCGCCCCGCACTCCCGCCCGCTGCTGGACGGCCACCTCGCCCGGATGCGAAACCATTAGAAGAACCCGCAGGTCGGTGCGCCAGAGGTGGGCGCGGGGCGGTCGCCGGCGCCGTCCGGGGCGAAGATCTCCAGGCGGATGCCGTCAGGATCCTCGAAGAACACGCCTCCCGAGGACGCGCCTTCGCCGTGCGGCACGACGCCGTCGTGGTGGAGGGTGGCTCCGATCTCCCTGATGACCGCCTCGGCCTCCTGTACTGCCGCGAGGTCGGCGACCTGGAACGACAGGTGGTGCAGCCCTGGCCGCGCGGTGGCGAAGCGACCCTCGCTCTGCTGCCAGAGGGTCAGCATGAGCGTGCTGCCCTGGAACAGGAACGCGTAGCGGCGCCCCTCGTGCTGTCGCTCGCCCGCCGTGGTGAAGCCGAAGACGCGCTGGTAGAAGTCCAAGGACTTGGTGAGGTCGGTGACGTTGAGCCCGATGTGCCCGGTCTGGAACGACGACATTCCACACTCCCCCATCATCTAACGCATGGACGGCCGATCGGCCGTTAGAAAACACTATATAACGGCAAACCGGCGTCGCAAGCGTTAGATGCGGCTCACTTCTTGTGCTCCCGGTAGTGCCTGGCCGCTCTGGCACGGTTGCCGCAGGCGGTCGAGCACCACTCCTGACGTGGGTGTTCCTTCAGGAAATAGAGCACGCAGCGTGGGGCCTGGCAGGTACGCAGTTGCGCCCGTTCGGGCCCCGCCAGGAACTCGACCGCCGCCGTCGCGATCGCGGCCCGGACCCGTGCCGACGGCTCGACCGGCACGGCGGGCACGACGACGAGGGCCGGCTCCCCGCTCCAGGACAGTTGCGGGGCTCGCGGGGCAGCCAGGGCGGCGGCGTTGACCAGGGCCAGCGATTCGGCGAAACCGGGCAGGGCCGCCGCGTCCGCCCGGCTCGGCGGCTCCGGGGACACGGCCTTGGCGAACAACGCGCGTACGGCCTGGCGCAGGCGTACGGTCTGCTCGCGCAGTTCCTCCGTGGCGGTGAAGCCGGGATCGACGTCGAGGTCGGCCGCGTGTTCGCGCACCCAGACCGTCAGGCCTTCGACGTCGGACAGGCGGTCGACCAATCCGGACCGCTCCGCCCTGACCGTGCTGACGAAATCGAGGGTCAAGGACATTCCCCCAATCTAACGCCCGCGGACACCCTCACCCGTGAGAGTCCCCGGGTAAGTCCGCTGAAGGTCAGGACGCCTCAGCGGTACGACGGCCTCACCGACTGAGTACGGAGACGGTCTCCTTCGAGAGCCCGTGAGTGTCACATTTTCCGCGGTTGAAGTGTCTTATAGGTAGCCGCCCGAGCGTCATATAGGTAGCCGCCCGTAAGTCCAGGCGTCCGCGCAGGGGAGATGAATCCCGTTGGTGTCCATCCCGGAAGTCCCTTACACCGACCCCACCAGTTGGCGGATCGCCATGGAAGCCAGTGCGGCGAGCCTGTCGATGAGCACCCTGAACGGCCCTCGGCTCCTCGACGAGCTGCCGTGGTTCCAGGGTTCCTTCCGGCTGACCCCGGCCGGGCTGTTGGCGGGATTCACCCTGCGACTGCCGCTGCCGACCCGGCCGACGTGGCTGCGGGAGGAGGAGACGGCCGAGCTGCTGTGGGAGTCGGTGAGCCTCGAAGCCGCCGGGATCCCGAACCAGTTCAGCGGGCGGACCCGGCTGCGGCTCGGCCGACGGGAGACCTTCACGGACGTGTCCGCTCTGTGCGCCAAGATTCCCGTCGGTCGTTCCGGCCACCCCTACCTGAAGATCGTCCTGGAGACGGTGTTTCCGTCTTTGAGCATGCGCTGGCCGCGCGAGGCACGACTGCGGCTGCGGCCGGTGACACTCAAGCTGTTCAGCGAGATCCGTTTCGCCGAGACCACCTCGCTGTCGTGATCGCGGGCCCATCCGTCACTCGGCCGTCTGCGGCCGGTAGGAGGCGATGATCACGCCGCTCTTCATGACCTTGGTGTCGACCAACTTGAACGACGCCTTGAAGTCCTTGAGCGGCGTCGTCACGCTGTCGCCGCCTTCCAGGACCGGGGTGATCCAGAACCGGACCTCGTCCAGCAGACCCGCCCTGATGAGCTGCGTGGTGACCGAGCCGAAGCCGTACTGCAGGATGTCCTTGCCGTCCTGGGCCTTGAGCTTGGTGACCTCCTCGACCAGGTCGCCCTGCAGCACCTCGGTGTTCTTCCACGTGGGGTCGGTCAGAGTGGTCGAGGCGACGTACTTCTTGACGTTGTTGAAGTAGGCCGCGCCGGTGCTCGGGTCGCTCTCGTCCCGGGTCGGCCAGGCGGCGGACATGCCGTCGTACGTGGCCCGGCCCATCAGCAGCGCGTCGGCGGCATTCGTCTGCTCGCCGGCGAAGGCGGCGGCCTCGTCGTCGAAGTAGGGCATCGTCCACATCGGGTTCTCGATGACGCCGTCGAGGGTGATGTAGGTCGAGTTGATGAGCTTGCGCATCGGAATCTCCTCAGTGTCGGGGTGCCTCTCGGTGACACCCACAACATTTCAGGTCCCGCTTACGATTTTCTTCAGGTGCCCTACTCGGCGGATCTTCGGCTAGTTGATCAGCGTACGGTCGTCGCCCGCGCGCTCCAGCTCTCCGGCCCCGTGACCGTCGTCGAGGGGGACCTTCTCGCCCCCGTACGCCTTCGACATCCGGCCGCGTAGTCTGCCCAGGGGGCCGCGCATGCCCTTCGGCGGGATGCCCGCGCTGTCGGGCTCGGCGGCCGCCAGCATCGGCACTGGCTCCTTGCCCCGCACGTGTGCCTCGATGTCGTCCGCCGCCGGCACGTGGGCCTCGACGAACGCGCCGCTGGGCAACCTCTTGATCACACCGGATTCAACGCCATGGGAAATGGTGCCCGCGTCGTAGCGCTGGAGCCCCAGACACATCCGGTACGTGATCAGGTACGCCAGGGCGGGCGCCACGAAGATCAGCACCCGGCCCGCGTACGTCGTCACATTGAGGCTGATCTGGAAATTGGCGGAGATCTCGTCGTTGGCACCGAGGAGCCAGAGCACGCCATAGAACACGACGGCCGTCATGCCGATCGCCGTGCGGTGCGGGTTGTCGCGCGGGCGTTCGGCGAAGTTGTGCTCGCGCTTGTCCCCCGTCACCCACTGCTCCAGGAACGGGTACAACGCCAGGCCCGTCAAGACGACGCCCAGCGGCACCAGCGCCGGGATGATGACGTTGAGCGGCAGTGTGCCCGCATGGGCCGTGCCGAACAGGTTGATCTCCCACGGCCCCATGATGCGCAGCGCGCCTTCGAGGAAGCCCATGTAGAAGTCGGGCTGCGAACCCGCCGACACGTCGGCGGGTGTGTAGGGCCCGAACAGCCAGATCGGGTTGATCTGGGCGAACGTCGCCAGCCCCGCGATCACCCCGAACGTAAACAGGACATACGCGCCCGCCTTGGCCATGAACGCCGGATAGAACGGCGCCCCCACCACGTTCTTGTTCGTCTGGGTCTTGCCGGCCATCTGGGTGTGCTTCTGCATCCACATGAGCACCAGGTGAGCGGTGACCAGCGCCAGGATGATGCCCGGGATGAGCAGAATGTGCAGCGAGAAGAACCGGGAGATGACATCCCCGCCCGGGTACTCACCCCCGAACAGGAAGAACGACGCGTAAGTACCGACCAGCGGCAGCGAGACCAGCACCCCCTGGGTGATCCGCAGACCGGCTCCGGACAGCAGGTCGTCAGGCAGGGAGTAGCCGGTCAGCCCCTCAAGGAGCGCCAGCGTCAGCAGCAGCACGCCGATCACATGGTTGAGCTCGCGCGGCTTGCGGTAGGCGCCGGTGAAGAACACCCGCAGCGCGTGCACGATAGTGCTCGCCACGAAGATCAGCGCCGCCCAGTGATGCATCTGCCTGACCAGGAGGCCACCCCGGACGTCGAAGCTGAGCTCCAGCGACGACGCGTAGGCTTCGGACATCATGACGCCCTTGAGCGGGGCGTACGACCCGTCGTAGACGATCTCCGCCATGCTGGGCTTGAACCAGAACGTCAGGAACGTCCCGGTCAGCAGCAGGAGAACGAACGCGTACAGCGCGATCTCCCCCAGCAGGAACGTCCAGTGGTCGGGGAAGATCTTGCGCATGTTGCGCTTGAGGAAGTTGGCCATGCCGAGCCGCTCGTCGAGGAAGTTCGAGGGGCTTGAGACGGCCTTCGGGATGGCCTTGAGCTCGTTCATCCGTGATCTACCCACATATCGCTCCCCGTTCTCGTTGAACATCTCCCCGTATAGACACTGCAGAGCGTGGAAATGTGACATGTCCGCCCGCGCCAGGCGCCCTCCGCAGCGCATCTACGCACATATACGCTCGTCGCCGAAGGCCGAGTCACGGCATACGAGGGAGGCAACCGTGGGGGTCTGCGTCTACATCGACGTCGTCAGGGACGGAAAGAAGCTTGGTAGCTACGACCTCGACGACAGCGCGCACTACCTTCGCGTGGGGCTGGAGGCACTGGGGCTCGACGGCGACGAGATCGTTCACGGGGTGGGAGGTCCGGACGGCGTCGACGCCGAGGGGTCGGAGGAAGGATTCGTGGGCCGACTCGCCCCCGAACAGGTCAGAGCCTTCTGGGAGCGCCTTTCGCCCGTCACTGTCGAGCAGTTCATGACGGGCCTACGGACGACCGAGAACGTCAACGGCGACGACGAGGAGTACTTCACGCTGTACTTCGCCGACCTCAAGGAGGCGTACAGCGCGGCCGTTCACGCGGACGCGGGTATGACGATGTCCTGGTACTGACGACCCGTGCCGGGCCAGTGCCGCTCCATCACGGACGTTCTGCGCTGGTCACACTGGCGCCGCCACCACTACCAGCGCAGAGCCCAACCATGATCGCGATGTGTTACTAGAAGTCGAACTCTCCTCGTTTGGCGCCGTCCATGAACGCTGCCCACACCGACGCGCTCACCACATAGGGCTGCATGTCAGGTCGCTCGGTGTCGCGGATGCCCACGCGGCCGGCAGACAGCGGGGCCACCTCCAGGCAATTTCCGTTGTCGCCGGAGAACGAGGACTTCCGCCAACCGGCAGTCCTGAGTTCCTCGTTCAGTTCCAGGTCCATCCCTGCTCCAACCTCTCCTCGATCTTCTTGATAGACAGGCTCTGGGGAAGGGCTTCCGCACGGCACATCTGATAGCGGAGGTGGAGAATCTCGATCTCAGCCGCTTTGCCCCACACCTTTCCTGATACCGGGCTGTCGACGAAGGCCGCGCTCGACCCGCCTGTCATATGCGCGATCACGAAACCTCCGAGCAGTCCAGCCGTTATGCAGGCACTGAGCGGAAGGATTTGGATCGTGATACACGGACTATGAGCCACTTCGACGAGGTACGACAGTTGATTGCGGGTGATACTTTCACCCCCGATCGGACGGTAAAGGATGGACTCATCAAGGACCGCCCAGAGCGTGGGTGGGCTGTCCCTTTGGAAGATCTCCTTGCGCGCCATCCGGGACCTGACCGCCTCCTCCACCTGGTCGCCGGTAACCCCCGGCTTTCCCTCCAGGATGGCTCGGGCGTATTCAGGCGTCTGCAGAAGCCCAGGGACGATGGTCGGTTCCCAGGTCCAGAGCTCCCTAGCCATCGTTTCGATATCGAGCCAGGGAGCGAACGTCTTGAGCATTGGCTCCCGCTTGCCGACAGGCAGGAGGTCGACCAGGCGACCCGGCTCCAGCCTCAGTCTCTCCTCGCATCGTTTGGCGAGCGCCTCGGTCGGTGTGCGTACGGCTCGTTCGACCGAACCGACAAGATTGGCGGAGAACCCGATTTTGTGGCCGAGTTGCCCTTGGGTCAGTCCTGCTTCAAGACGAAGCTGACGTAGTTCGTACCCAAAACGGGCCTCCGCGCTGGCGTCTGGATTCAACTCTTTGGCAGGACGCATTGGGGGGCTGCTCCCTGTCCGATCCCACAGGATCACACAACAATTCCCACCGGTGGGACTCATATCCGTGTGGCACGAGCCCTTGGGGTTTCCTCAGAAATTACCCGTTGGATGGCACGCTTACCAGTGTTTCGGGCCAACAATTCCCCGCGCGACACACGAATTCTCGATATCGCATGTTATAACGGCACAGAAATTCGGACAGGTCAGGTGATTTCCATGCCAAGCCAAACAGAAGACGTAAGTCTTATCGGAGCCACCAGGCTGCGCCGCAGCCGCATGGCGCCGAAACAGGCGCGCGCGGCTGTCGCCTGGTGGCTCGCGGACGACCAGCCGACGCTGCCCGATGTGCAACAGGTGGTCTCTGAGCTGGTCGCGAACGCCTGCGAACACGTGGAAGACGGCCCACACCGCGACTGGGTCACGGTGAGCGTGGCGCGCGGGGACGGCTTCTTTCGCGTCGAGGTAACGGATCCCGGCGCATTTGACGCGGAGCCGCATATGACCGAGCCCACTTCCGAGGCCGAATCGGGGCGCGGTATTCGCATTGTCGCCGATCTGTCCAACGGATGCTGGGGGACATTTGTCACCGAAGCCGAGCACCGCGTCGTGTGGGCCGACGTGAACTTCCAGACGGTAGGGAATTCAGCCACCGACATAGATGGCCTGAAAGCGGCAACTCACAGCAACTGTGCGGCGAGTTCCTGCCATTGACGCAGCGGCGGCTCATCTGGTGTGGCCGTGAGCACATGCATCGTGAGCCGGTTGGCAGGGCGGCGGCCGCGTGGGCGCGGGCCGGCTCGGGCCTCGCACGTCGATGACCAGGGCGGGGTGGCTGACGCCGAGGCCAAGCAGGAATCGCTCGGGGAATGCCTCCGCCAGGGTGCGCTGCACGGCTGCGGCGCAGTCAGGCAAGAGACAGTCGTTAGGATCGGGTCATGCCTCTGACGGTGGATGACGTCGACCGGTTCGAGCTGTCGAGGCCCCGTCTGGCGGCCATCGCCTACCGTCTCCTCGGCTCCGCGGACGAGGCGGAGGACGTCGTACAGGAGACGTTCCTGCGCTGGCAGGCCACCGACGTCGACCGCGTCGAGGTCCCCGAGGCTTGGCTGACGAAGGTCCTCACCAACCTGTGCCTCAACCAGCTCACCTCCGCGCGGGCGCGCCGCGAGACCTACGTGGGCCAATGGCTTCCCGAGCCGCTGCTCGCCGGGGACCCGATGCTCGGCCCGGCCGACACCGCCGAGCAGCGCGAATCGGTCTCGTACGCGGTCCTCACCCTCATGGAGCGCCTGTCCCCCAACGAACGGGCCGTGTACGTGCTGCGGGAGGCGTTCGGCTACCCGCACCGGGAGATCGCCGAGATCCTCGCCATCACCGAGGCGGCCAGCCAGCAGATCTTTCACCGCGCCAAGAAGCATGTCGCGTACGGCAAAGCCCGCGCCGCGATCGACGATGCCGCCGCGCGGCGGATCGTCGAGGAGTTCCTCGCTGCCGCCACCAGTGGCCAGACCGACGAGCTCGTACGCCTGCTCACCAAGGACGCCGTCTCCATCGGCGACGGCGGAGGGAAGATTCCGGCACGCACCAAGGCGTTCGAGGGAGCCGTCGCGGTCGCGAAGTTCATGTGGGGCATGTTCAAGCCCGCCGAGGCCAAGCGCGCCATCGTCGGCGGCTCACCCGAGATATACGCCTGGACCGCCAATGGCGAACCCGCCGTGGTGGCCGTGGTGGAGGGCCGGGTCGTCGCCATCATGTGCCTGGAGGTCACCGCCGAGGGCATCACCGCCTGCCGTACCCAGGCAAACCCTGACAAGCTCGAACGCGCGACCGAGCAATGGGCGGCGGCAAGCCATGGGGAGCCACTGCTCGTGATGTGACGTGTCTCACATCGCGCTCCTGTCAGGAAACGGCGGGCCATCCGGTTCAAGTGACGAATCCGAACCGGACAGGAGCCCGCAATGCAGCACCGCATCATCGTTCTCGGAGCCGGATACACCGGCGCCAGCGCCGCCGGCCGCCTCGCCAAGCGGCTGCGCCGCGAGGACGTCGCCATCACCCTCGTCAACGCCGAGCCCGACTTCGTCGAACGCGTCCGCAACCACCAACTGGCGACCGGCCAGGACCTCAGACCCCGGCCGCTCAGCGAGATCTACGCCGGCACCGGCGTCGAACTGAGGCTCGCGAAGGTCACCGGCGTCGACGTCGACCGCAAGACCGTCGCCATCACCGGCGCGAACGGTGCGGAAGAGCTGAAGTACGACACCCTCGTGTACGCCCTCGGCAGCGGCTGGAACAGCCAAGCCGTACCCGGGACCGCCGAGCACGCCTACCAGATCGCCGGCCGTACCGGAGCACTCGGACTACGCGAGCGCCTGGCGAGCCTCGATGCCGGGCAGACCGTGGTGGTGGTCGGCGGCGGGCTCACCGGCCTGGAGGCCTCGACCGAGATCGCCGAGGCCCGCCCGGACCTCGACGTCGCCCTCGCCGCCGGCGGCGGCCTCGGCGACCGGCTCTCCCCCAAGGGCCGCGAGCATGTACGGAAGGTCTTCGGCAAGCTCGGCATCACCGCGTACGAGCACACCGCCATCACCGCGGTCGAAGCCGACCACGTCACCACCGCCGACGGCCGGATCATCCCCGCCGCGGTCACCGTATGGACGGCCGGTTTCGCGATCCATCCGCTCGCGAAGGCCACCTTCCTGGAGGTCTCCGGCACCGGCCAGATCGTGGTCGACCGGACCATGCGCTCGGTTTCCCACCCCGATGTGTACGCCGTCGGCGACGCGGCCATGGCGATGGGCGCCGGAGACAAGCCGCTACGGATGTCGTGCGCCTCGGGAATCCCCACCGCCTGGCTGGCCGCCGACGTCATCGCGGCGCGTCTGACCGGCCGGAAGGTCCCGGACAAGACGATCGGCTACTTCAACCAGTGCATCTCACTGGGCCGCAAGGAGGGCCTGATCCAGTACGTCACAGCCGACGACCGCGCCAAGCCGATGGTCCTGCGCGGCCGGCTGGCCGCCGCCTACAAGGAACTGATCTGCAAGAGCGCCGCATGGAGCGTCGCCAACCCGACACTGGGGATGCCGACCCGGCACCACCGCGTTACGCGCCAGCAGACGCTGAAGCAGGAGACTGTATGAAGCTTGTGGCGCCGGGGGCACCGGTGAGGAAGGTTCGCAGTAGCGGGTTGACCGTCTCGGGGTTGTCCTCGTGGACGTTGTGGCCGGCCCCTGGGATGATCTTGACTGTGGCGTTCTGGAGGCGTTTGCCGTACTCGGCGGCATAGGAGGCAGGCAGCCACTCATCGGCTTCGCCCCAGACGATCAGCGTCTCGGCCCGGACCCTGCCCAGCGCGGCATCGGTAACCGTGAAGTCCTGGCTGCGGACCAGCTTCACGAAGGCCGCCCGCTTTTCGGACCTGGACATCCAGTGCCAGGTCTCATCCACCACCTCGCCGGTGACCCGGTCCTGGTCGGCGAAGGCGGTGCGCAGGCTCTTCTCGAAGTCGGAGCGGCCCATCAGCTTGACGGCCAGCTCACCGACGACGGGAAGGGCGAACAACTCCGTCTGTGAGGCGGGTTCCTTGGCCAGCCCGGGCGCGTCCAGGAGAACCAGCCTGTCGACGCGAGAGGGATGGCGTTCGGCGAAGTACAACGTCCAGGCGCCGCCCCAGGAGTGGCCGACCAGGGAGGTGGTACGCAGCCCCACGGCGTCGAGGAACGAGCCCAGCGCATCGGACATGGCCGGCAGGTCGTAGGCGAAGTCGTCCTTGACGGTCGTGTAACCCTGACTCGGCATGTCCACGGCGTAGACCGTGTGCTCCCTGGCCAGGACGGGGATCGTGTCACGGTAGGAGTACTGCCACTGGGCCCCGCCCGCGATCAGGACGACCGGCGATCCGCTGCCCGTCTTGGTGTAGTGGAAGCGCGCCACCGGCGTCTCGACGTACATGGAGTGGATACGGGACAGGTACTGCGAGCGATAGCTGCCATCAGCGGACGGCTGCCAGACGTAGGCGATCAGGAGAACCGCGGCCAGCGCGACCGCCATGACGCCCAGCGTCCAGCGCACCCACCGCCGACGAGACGGCCTGGCCTTGCGTACAGGCTCACGTACATGTGTCGATGCCATCATTGACTCCCTCAACTCGAGCAGATCCAGCCGATTGACGGAGTAGCTGGGCTGAATGTGACAGCGGCGCTGTCCCGGTGCCTCGGCCAGATCATGTGGTTTGGCTTCCGGGTGCGCGGAGGGTTCGGCGGACGGCGTCGCGGAGCCAGTGGTGGGCTCCGTCGGCTGTGTGCCGGGGGTGCCAGGCCATGCCGATGATCAATGGTGGCAGCGCCAGGGGGATGTCGAGGAGGTGCAGCCCGAGGGCGGTGGCGCCGTCGGTGAGAGGTGAGGGGGCGGCGCCGGGGGGTGCGGCAGGTACGAGGCAGACGATGTCGCTGCGGGTGGCGAGGGTCATTGCGGCCAGGTGGCTGGGGAGGACGACGCTGACCAGCCGGTGGAGGTTCTGCTCGGCCAGGGCGGTGTCGAGGGGGCCGGTGAACCGGCCGCGGCGACTGACCGCGACGTGCTGGGCGGCGGCGAGCCGGGCCGGGGTCAGGGGTCTTTCGGTGAGGGGGTGGCCTGGCCGGACGGCCGCCATCATGCGGAGGCTGACCAGTTCTTCGACCTGGGTCTCGGGGTCCACGTGGTCGATGGATCCGATCTCCAGGTCGATCCGGCCGTCGCGGAGGGCGGTTCCGGCCTCCAGTTCTTCGGCCCGGAGCCGGAAGGAGACCCCCGGCGCTTCCTGTTGAGCCAGTCGCAGCAGTCCGGGGGCCAGTGCCGCGCCGACCAGGTCGGCGGCTTGGAGGGTGAAGGTACTGCGCAGGCCGGCGGGGTCGACGCCTGCGCCGGGGCTGAGCAGTGCTCCGAGGCTGCGTACCACCGCGGCGGCTTCGTCGCGCAGGGACTGGGCGCGTGGCGTGGGGACCATGGCCTGTCCGGCCCGGACCAGGAGGGGGTCCTGGAGGATGCGACGGAGGCGGGCGAGGGTGCGGCTCATGGCGGCGGGCGAGGTGTGCAGGCGGGCGGCGGCGCGGGTGACGCTGTGCTCGGTCAGCAGGGCGTCCAGCGCAATGGCGAGATTGGCGTCGATGACCGGCTCTGGGCTGTTCACCAGCATTATTCCATTTCAGGCAATGATTGCGTGCTGAAGTTCCCATTGTGGCAACACGGCTGTCCTCCGCAGGATGAGGGTCGTACAGATCCGGCACGACCTGCGAGGTTTTCATGATCGTTATCACCGCTCCCACCGGGAACATCGGCCGTCACCTGCTCTCCAAGCTCCTGGAGTCCGCCCCCACCGCAGGGGAGGAACTGCGCGTGATCGTGCGCGACCCCGCCCGCCTTCCGGACGCGGCGCGCGGACGTGTCGGGGTGATCACCGGCTCGCACGCGGACGCCGAGGTCCTCGACCGGGCCTTCGAGGGTGCGGACGCCGTCTTCTGGCTCGTCCCCCCGGACGCCTCCCTGGCCCCGCACGACGCCTACAGCGGCTTCACCCGCCCGGCAGTGAAGGCGCTCGCCGTCCACGGTGTCGGCCATGTCGTCGGGGTCTCGGCGCTCGGCCGCGGTACCCCGGTCGCCGACCGCGCCGGCCTGGTCACCGCCTCCCTCGCCATGGACGACCTCATCGCCGGTACGGGTGTTGCCTACCGGGCCCTGGCCAGCCCGTCCTTCTTCGAGAACCTCCTGGAGGAGTCCGACTCGATCCGCGACAAGGGCGTCTTCACCGACACCGTCGACGCCGACCGCAAGGCCCCCCTCGTCGCTGTCGCCGACCTCGCGGCCGCCGCTGCCGACCTGCTGCTGGACCGCTCGTGGACCGGCACCGACAGTGTCCCGGTCCTCGGTCCGGAGGACCTGTCCCCCAACGACCGGGCCCGCATCATGACCGCACAGCTCGGCCGCCCCGTCCGCTACGAACGCCAGCCGCTCGACGAGCTGTACAGCACCCTCATCGGCTACGGCCTCAACGAGGCATTCGTCCAGGGCGTCGTCGACATGAAGCGAGCCAAGGACGAGGGCCTCGACGCCGGCGTCGCCCGTACCCCGGACACCGCCTCCCCCACCGGCTTCGAGCAGTGGTGCGCCCAGACCCTCAAGCCCGCCGTCCTCTCATGAGGGCCTACCACCCGTACCTTTGGAGGAGCTGTCCTGATGCCCGCTGAGAAAACCGAACCGCCGGTCACGGCGTTCATGCTCGTCAAGACCACACCCGAGTGGCTCGCCCTGACCGTCCAGGAACGTGTGGACGCCTTCACCACCCAGGTCCTGCCCGCGATCGAGGCGAAGACCAGCGGCGTCCGGTCACGCTTCTACGACACGGAGTTCTACTCCGCGCGCGTCACCGACGTCTGGGTGTGGGAAGCGGAAGACCACCACGCCTACCAGCTCCTCATCGACGCACTGCGCGAAACCCCGTTCTGGGACCGCTACTTCGAGGTCGTCGACCTCCTCGTCGGCACCGAGAACGGCTACGCCCGCACCTACGGCCTCGAACCCGTCGCCACCATCACCACCAGGTCTTAGGAATGTCAGTTCCGTTTGCTAACGTGCGGCACTCGCCGGTAGTGATCCTGTACGAGCTCTCCCGGCAGCTCTTCATCGTCTGATCAGAGAGGGCGTGGACCCGGTGGATGACGACGAGAAGAGCACGCTGCTGATGTTCCTGGAGGCGCAGCGTGCCAGCGTTCTCGCGATCGTGGACGGCCTCGACGTCGAAGCGTTGTCAACCGCGATCCTGCCCTCGGGATGGACGGTGCTGGGTCTCGTGGAGCATCTCGGTCACGCCGAGCGGCACTGGTTCCAGGAGATCGCCACCGGGTCCGCCGAGCCGCTGCCCTGGCCCGACGACCACACGCCATTGATCACACCGCGACCACCGTCTGTGGTCTTCGCGTTCTACCGCGACCAGTGCGAGCGGTCCAACGCCGTCCTCGCCGCGACCCCTCTGTCGACGCCCCCACAGGGACGACACCCAGGCCCGCTCGGAGACGAGGTCACCGACCTGCGACGGATCGTCCTGCACATGATCGAGGAGACCGCCCGCCATGCGGGACACCTCGACGTCGCGCGCGAACTGCTCGATGGAAAGACGGGGCTCGGGCCTCGGTAGCCGCTGGCCAGGAGGCTTGCGCAGGGTAACAAGCCTGTGACCAGGGCAGACTCACCCCTGTCGGGTCCTCTTGCGGGGAGGAGGCCACAGATGGACCAGAACAAGGTGACGGAGTTCCTGGGCAGGGCCGTGAGCGACCTGGGGGCGACCGACGCGGCGGGCTCCGTCGTGATCGGTCACCGGCTCGGCCTGTATCGCGCCCTCGCCAAGGGGCCCGCGACTCCCGAGGAGTTCGCCGAGCGCACCGGGTGCCACCCGCGTTACCTCACCGAATGGCTGCGTGGGCAGGCCGCCGGGGGGTACGTCGGCTACGACGCGGCGACAGGCCGGTTCTCGCTCTCCGAGGAGCAGGCGTACTGCCTGGCCGACCCGGCCGGCCCGAACATCCCGGCGGCGTACCTCATCGCGCTGG
This sequence comes from Nonomuraea guangzhouensis, assembly GCF_019396345.1. GTDB lineage: Bacteria > Actinomycetota > Actinomycetes > Streptosporangiales > Streptosporangiaceae > Nonomuraea > Nonomuraea guangzhouensis. The sequence goes on from NZ_JAHKRM010000019.1 coordinate 141,902, forward strand.
GCATGCTGCGCGCCGAGCCGCGCATCACCGAGGCGTTCCGCACGGGCGCCGGCTTCGGCTGGCACGAGCACGTGGAGGACGTCTTCGTCGGGTGCGACGCGTTCTACCGGCCGGCCTACGTGGCCGCGCTGGTGTCGAGCTGGCTCCCGGCGCTGGACGGGATCGAGGAGAAGCTGAAGGCGGGGACCGTGGTCGCGGACGTCGGCTGCGGCCTCGGGTCGTCCTCGATCCTCCTCGCGCAGTCGTACCCGCGTACCTCGGTCGTCGGCTCGGACTACCACGCCGAGTCCATCGAGCTGGCCCGCCGACATGCCGCCGAGGCCGGGGTGGCCGACCGGGTCGATTTCGAGGTGGCCGGCGCGCACACCTTCACCGGCACCGGCTACGACCTGGTGACGATGTTCGACTGCCTGCACGACATGGGCGACCCGCTGGGGGCCGCCCGGCGGGTGCGGGAAGCGCTGGCTCCGGAGGGCGCGTGGCTGCTGGTCGAGCCGTACGCCGCCGACGCGGTGGAGGACAACTTCACCCCCGTGGGGCGGCTGTACTACAGCGGCTCCACGTTCCTCTGCGTGCCCAACGCGCTGTCCCAGCCGGGCGGCTACGCGCTGGGCGCGCAGGCGGGCGAGGCGAGGATCCGCGAGCTGAGTCGTGAGGCGGGCTTCACCCGGTTCCGAAGGGCCGCGGAGACCCCGTTCAACCTCGTCTACGAGATCCGGCCGTAGGAGTCTCGGCCCGCCGTGGTGGTGCGGGCTACATGGTGGTCCCGCCTGAGACGTCCAGGCGGTGTCCGGTGATGTAGCGGCTGTCGTCGGAGGCCAGGAAGGCGACGGTGTCGGCCACGTCCTCCGCGGTGCCCAGCCGGCCGAGGGGCGTCTGCGACGACAGCCAGGCCAAGGCCTCGCCCACCAGGCGTCCTTGGTGCATGTCGGTGTCGATGACGCCGGGCGCCACGGTGTTGACCGTGATGCCGCGTGGCCCGAGCTGCTTGGCCAGGGCGGTGGTGAGAACGTCGAGTGCGGCCTTGGACATGGCGTAGTCGATCGCCCTGGGCATGGCCGCTCCGCGGGTCAGCATGGTGCCCACGGTGATGATCCGCCCGCCGTCGCGCAGCCGTGGCACGGCTTGCTGGGTGATGAAGAACGGGGCGGTGGTGTTGACCGCGAACAGGTGCTCGAAACCCTCTCGGGTGACCCCGTCGATCTCGGCCTGGTCGCCGAGGATTCCGGCGTTGTTGACCAGGATGTCCAGCCCATCGGCGTGGGCGTCGAAGCCAGCCCACAGGGCTTCGGCGTCGCCAGGCGTGCCCAGCTCGGCTTGGACGGCAAATGCCTGTCCGCCGGCCGCTTCGACAGTGGCGACGGTGTCCTTGGCGGCCGCGTGGTTGCTGCCGTAGTGCACCGCGACCCGGGCGCCTTCGCGGGCCAGCCGGGTGGCGATGGCGCGGCCGATGCCCCGGCTGGCGCCGGTCACCAACGCCGTCTTTCCGGTCAATCTCCTCATGATCCTGCCTTTCCGTTTTATGCGGTGTAGGGGGTGGTGGCTTTGGCGTCGCGCAAGATCCGCGCCCACCACGTCACTTGGTCCAGGAGGGTCTTGGCGGCTGTGGCGGGACCGACCGGGTCCTTCGGCTGCCCGTCGCCGTCGAAGCACTCCCAGGCGCCGTGGAAGCTGACGGTGTCCCGGGTGGTGACGGCGTGCAGCTCGGCGAAGACGGCACGCAGGTGCTCCACCGCGCGCAGCCCTCCGGAGAGGCCGCCGTAGGAGACGAACGCCACCGGCTTGGCGTGGAACTGCTGGTTGTGCCAGTCGATGGCGTTCTTCAGGGCGGCTGGGTAGCTGTGGTTGTACTCGGGGGTGACCACCACGACCGCGTCCGCGGCCGCCAGCCGCGGCGTCAGCTCGCCCAGGGCTTTCAGCACCGGCTCCGGCACGGACATTGACGGGGCCGCCGCCCCGATCGGCACGTCGGCCAGGTCGATCACGTCGACGTCGAGGTCCGGGCGCGCTGTGGACTGGCCGGCGAACCAGGTGGCCACGGTCGGGCCGAGGCGGCCGTCGCGGACGCTGCCGACGATGACGGCCAGCCGTAGCGGGTCATCGGTCATGGTGTTCTCCTTTCGCGGCGGCCTGTCGCAGGGCCGCCGGCAGTGTGGTCTCGGTTTGGGATCCGGTGAGCGGAGGCAGGTCTTCGATGAGGAAGACCGGCACGCCGGTGCTGCCGGGGCGGCGCGCTCGGGCCGAAGGACTGATCCAGGACGGCGAGCAGCGGTTGTCCCTCGGTGGAGGCGCCCGGGGCGAGCCCATGCGTCCTGCCTCAGGCGGCCGCGGTGGCGGGTTCGGCCGACGGGGTCCGGTCGCGCAACGGGACCTCGCGGATGAACCAGGCCAGCGCGAAGGCGAGGGCGCCCAACGCGGCCGCGCCGAGGGCCATGGCGTGGATGCCGCTGGAGACAGCGAGGTGGACCGCCTGCTGGGCGGAGGCCGGAAGCTGGGCGAGCGCGTCGGGGGTCAGCTGACGGGAGGCGATGTGGGTGCCGGTCGCCGCGCCGAGGCGGTCGATGAGGGTGTCCTGCAGCCGGGCGGTGTACAGGGCGCCGAGGGCGGCCACGCCCAGCGAGGCGCCCATGGTGTGCCAGAGGGTGACCGAGCCGCTGGCCGCCCCCATGTCGCGCGGCTCGGCGCTGTTGACGGTGATGATCGTGGTCGACTGCGTCAGCAGGCCCACGCCCATGCCGCCGATCAGGGTCAAAGCCGAGGCGAGTGCCAGGTTGGTGCCGGGCCCCAGGAACAGCAGTGCGAGCATCCCGGCGGCCACGGTGGCACCACCGAGGATCGGGTAGATCCGGTAGCGGCCGGTGCGGCTGATGAGCCGGCCGGTGCCGATCAGCACGGCGACCATGCCCAGCATCGAGGGCAGGATCAGCATCCCGCTGGCGATCGGTGAGGCGTTCTGCACCAGCTGCATGTACTGGGGCAGGAAGGTGGCCGCGACCACCATGCCGACGCCACCCAGGAAGCGGATGACCTGGGCGAGGGTGAAGTTGCGGTCGGCGAACAGCCGCAGCGGGACGATCGGTTCGGCCGCGCGCCGCTCCGCGAACACCAAGGCGACGAGCGCCACCAGCCCGATCAGAACCAGAGCGAGAATCGGCGCCGAAGCCCAGGCGTACTGGGTGCCGCCCCAGCTGGCGACCAGACTCAGCGCCACCAACGCCACCGTCAGCAGCAGGGCCCCCAGGTAGTCGATCCGCGCTCTGATCCGGCGCGGCTCCAGCCGTACGGCGCCGCCGATGAGCAGCAAGGCGACCGCCCCGATGGGGAGATTGACGAAGAACGTCCACCGCCAGCCCAGATGCTCGGCGAACAGGCCACCGAGCAACGGCCCGGCGATGAAGGCGATCGGCATCATCGTCCCGAACAGCCCCATCAGCCTGCCGCTGTGCCGGGGCGGCACCAGCTCGCCGATCAGCGCCAGAGCGCCGGTCATCAGGCCCCCCGCGCCCAGCCCCTGCACCATCCGGAAGCCGACGAGCTGGATCATGTCCTGCGCCACTCCGGACAGCCCTGATCCCAACAGGAAGACCACGATCGAGGCCATGTAGACCGCCTTGCGGCCATACAGGTCCCCCAATTTCCCCCAGATCGGCGTCGAGGCGGACATGCAGATCAAGTAGGCCGTGGCCACCCAGGAGAAGTACTCCAGGCCGCCGAGATCCCGCACGATCGTCAGCAGCGCGGGCCCGAGCATCATGCCGTCCAACGGGGCTGTGATCATGCCCAGCATCACGCCGATCACGCCGGTACGAAGCGATCGATCCACACGTTCCTCCATTTCGCGTACTGCGTACCCGAAATGGGACCATAGTCATTCAGGTACCATGTACGCAAATGAGGAGAGGGCGCAGGTGACCGACGAGGAACCGACCAGCATCTGGATGCAGCCTGAGCGGCAAGAACGCTCCGGGCCGGGACGGCGCCCCGGCTACAGCCGCGACCAGATCACCCGGACCGCCGTCCAGATCGCCGACGCGGAAGGAGTCGAAGCCGCGACCATGCGGCGGATCGCGTGCGAGCTGGGCACCGGTGCCATGTCGCTCTACCGCTACGTGCCCCGGCGCGACGACCTGTTCGACCTCATGATCGACCTCGCGATGAGTGAGATCGAGCTCCCCGACAGCCCGTCCGGCGACTGGCGATCCAGCCTGACGCTACTGGCCCGGCAGACCCGCGCCGTGAGCCTACGTCACCCCTGGCTCACCGCGCTGCTCACCAGCCGGCCGACACTGGGCCCCAACCTGCTGCGCGTACACGAGTTCGCGCTCGGCGCGCTCGACGGAATCGGGCTCGACATCGACGACATCACCGGCTTCGTCGGCATGCTCAACGACTATGTCCACAGCGCGATCCGCCGCGAGATCAGCTGGCTGGACGAGGCCCGCCGCACCGGCCTGGACCCCCAGCGCTGGAAGCGCGACTACATCGGACCGTACGTACGCCAAGTCGTCGGATCCGGCGCCTTCCCCCTGTTCAGCCGATCGGTGCTCGATTCCCGCACCGCCCACCTCGTCCCCGACGAGCGCTTCCAGCACGGGCTCGAACGCATCCTCGACGCCATCGCCGCGCTCATCACAGCGCTCCAGTCCCGTTGACCAGGAAGGCAGTTTCGTTTCAGGGCAACGCCGGAAAATCCGCGAGGGCCGACCGACTTGCGGCGAGATGTCGGGCGCACACTCGGGTCAACCTGGTATCCACTCGGCCGATCAGCTTTGGGAGCGGAGCCACCGGCATGAGCACGCACGCTGGGGCCCTCGGCCAGGCCGAACAGCCGCCGTCACCGAACCGTCGTCAAGATCGTCTTGTGGCGCCAAAATCCGGTTCGATCCTCCCCGGAGGCCCATCCTGTTCCACCGCGCAGTCCACCCCGTCGCCACCCACCGGTGGAGCACCCGGTGAAACCTTCTCCGGCGCGATCTGGCATAGCCGGCACACCACGGATCGGTTCAGGGTCGGAGATGGGAAAGCGCCCGTTCTGCGGACGCCCCCTTTGACCAATAGTACAGTTAGCGATATATATCGGATATGGCACTACGCGAACAGAGCTATCTCGTGCTCCTGGCCCTTTCCGAAGGCCCGCTTCACGGTTATGGCGTGATCAAAGCCGTGCGCGAGCTGTCGGAGGAGCGTGTACGCCTCGGCGCGGGCACTCTCTATGGAGCCCTCGACCGCCTGACCGAGGCAGGACTCGCCCGCGTGGTCAGCGAAGAGGTCGTGGACGGCCGGAACCGCCGATACTACGAGTTGACCGCTCAGGGCGCCGAACTCCTGACCGAGGAGACCGCCCGCCTGACCCGGCTCGCCGCCACCGCGCAACGCCGCCTCGGCGCACGGCTCCTGCCCGGGACGTGATCATGGATACCTACGAACGCCGCTGCCGGCTCCTCGCACGGGCCTACCCGCCCCGCTATCGGCAGACGCGCGGCGAGGAGTTGATCGGCACGCTGCTCGACCTGGCGGAGCCGGAGCAGACCAGGCCGACCCTGCGCGACTCGCTCGACGTCGTACGTGGCGGAATCGCACTGCGCCTGCGCGAGCGCCCGCCACTGTGGCGCTGGGCGCTGTACCGCCTGTTCCACAAGCGCCTTCCCTACCCCTACCGCTGGTGGGCACGCGACGACCTGCTCGGTTCGCGCTACCTGGCGCGGCAGTGCGCGACGTGGCTGCTCGCGACATCGCCCCTGTGGGCCTTCATCGGCCTCATGCCCATCGAATTGGTCCACACGGTAATCTTCGCGACGCTCAGCCGCATGCTCGGCTTTATCCCGCAGCGATCCCTACGCCTCTATCAGCTGAGGAGACATGGATTCGATCTAGGTTTGCAGCGCTACTCGCTGTAGGCGACCAACAGGCCGACGGCGCTGGCTTTGACGGCCTGCGTTGACTCGCCAAACAAGCTCGTCCACGACGGCCGCCGCCTGTTGCGTATCCGTGTATGTTCTGAACGACTTTGACTCGGAACCGTTCGCAGCAAGATGACTGGCTGCGGGACAATCACTGTCCCTTCCGCCAACTTCATCCGGAAGGGACAGTTGGTCGCCATGCGGGCCGGCTGGACGTCGCACGCGAGTTGCTCGATGGGAGATGGGCCTCGATAGCTTTTTCACCTCTGTTACCAGGCGCGACGGACCAGCCAATTCAGACGTCTCCGGCTCGAAGGCCGAATCGGCTCAAAAGTTAACCAGTCCTACCGCCGGGCAAGGCCGGGGTGCGCGAGGGGCGGAAGCCCCTCGCCCCGGGGGCGAAGCCCCCAATAAGCACGCCTGAGCGTCATTCGCGCGAAGCGCGCCCCCACCGCGAGGACCTCGCTTGTCGGGGATCGAAGGGGCGAAGCCCCTGGGAAACACGCCCGAATGCCACCCGCGCGGAGCGCGCCTCCTGGGAGACCCGCCCGACCGCCATGCGGTCAAGGATCAATTGCCTCAAGCAGGTCGCCCATAGTAGACGAGGGGTTGTTATTGGGAAACAAGCTCTGGTTTCGCGCGTGGCGGATGGCCAGCAAAGACGCGCGCTCCGACGCCGCATGCCGATGTTGTACGTATTGATCGGGGTCGATCCTCTTCCCGGAGCGCCCGTCGAGTTTACGACTCTTCCGTTCGGCTTCGCTGGTATTCATAAATGCCGTCTGATCTTCAAAATGAAGGATCAACCACAGCTCGAAACAAGGATTCGAGATGGCGAGGCGAATTCCGTGCTCATCCGCCAGCCGGATGGCTTGCTTGAGGTTCGGATGGTTCTTGGGCCACTCGACATCGAACACACACCAGCACTCATCGACTTCGTCATCACGGCTTCGCTCGACCGCTCGCTGCACCAGGATGAACGGAACTCCCTGTTCAGGGTGGATTTCGATGTTGATCGAGGTGTTGGCGCGAACATCCGGGAGCCGCTTCAGCCCATTGATGTAGTCGGGTTCCGAGGCTTCGCCTTCGCAGAACACAACAATGGTCTTGCGTTCTGGACGGTTGGCGGTCCTCCGCCTGAGATCCTTCGCCTTAGTTCTTCTTGGCGCCATCTCAGCTAGCCGATCAGCCCGAGAGCGCGGAGAATTTCCGCGCGGTCGACATCCGGGAGCGCGCCGAACCGCCCATGCAAATACGCCTTCTCCAGGTTCTGCGACTTTCTCACCCGCTCGCCGGCGAATTCGGCCAGTGCGCCGAGCCGGGTCGCTCCGTCCTCCGCCTTCTCCGTCAACCAGACCTCATCGCGGTTGAGGTGGTTGAGCAGACTCGTGTCGTGAGAAGTGAAGATCAGCTGTGCGCCCTTAGGGTTTGTCGCCGGATCGTGAAACAGCCGAATCAGCTGCATGGACAGCGTTGGATGCAGGCTCGCGTCCAGTTCGTCGAACAGCAGCAGCGAGCCGGACCTGAGCGCGGCCAACACCGGCCCGATGAGCTGGAACCAGGTGCGCGTGCCCTCCGACTCCTGCGCGAAGTCAAGCGGCACCCTCTCATGAGCCGCCCGGTGGACGAGGCGGACTGTGCGTTGTGTCCGCATGCGCGCCGACTCAGGACTGCCCTCCGGATAGGAGACCTCGGGCTCGTCGATCACCACGTCGTCGATGCCCATGTCGGCCAGCCGGAGCAAGGCCAACGCCTGAGTACGATCCGCCGGAGAAGGCCTGTCCAATTCCTCAAATCCCGGCAACGCGAACTGGTCACGATCGGAGAGCTCTTCGAACCACCGAAGGGTCGAGCGTGCCGGAGCGGAATTCACGGGACGCCGGCCACGCGACTTCAGCCCGAGCGTCTGCGCCGCGAGGAGGTCACGAGCAAAACCAGAGACAAGCGGCTCATCGAATCGCCGGGCGATCGACAGGGCAAGGGCGCGCGGCGTCAACAGTTCACGCGTGCCGGACAAGTTCCCGAGACCGCGCTGGAGCTTGAACTCGCCCCCTTCACGTTCGAAGATCCGTCGCCGCTTCTTCTCCGGGTAGTGGAACAGACCCTCGTAGCGGACCGCGCGCCGATCAAGTTCGACGATGTACTCGAATCGCACTCCCGATACGACGGACTCGATGGTGAACTCCGAAGGACGGGCCTCGCCACCGGCGAACGCGAACGGCTCGACGGGGATCTCGTCATCCCAGAAACGCAGCGAATCCCGGATGGCGGTCCGCAGCCAGGTCAGCGCAGCGATGACATTCGACTTGCCGGAGGCGTTCGGACCGAAGACGGCTGCGACGGGCAGCAGACTCTCGCCCAAGTTGGGCACCGGGCGCGCCTCCGCCCGATCTCGATCGACGGCAACCATCGACAATTCGACGGGATCGAGTAGTGAGCGAAAGTTCGCCACCTCGAACCGGATCAGCACATCGACCCCTCTTCCTGCATCTACGGAGCCATCATAGCCATGATTCCGTCGATTCCTCGCGAATATCGGCTTCTGCCTGCGTGTACGACGCGATCCGCGCTGTTTGATCAGAGAGGGCGTGGAACCGGTGGCTGACGACGAGAAGTGCACACCGCTGATGTTCCTGGAGGCATAGGGCGCCAGCGTTCTCGCAATCGTGGATGACCTCGACGCTGAGGCGTTGCCAACCGCGATCCTGCCCTCAGGATGGACCGTGCTGGGTCGCTTGGAACACCTCGGTTGCGCCGAGCCGCACTGGTTCCGGGAGATCGCCACCGAGTCCGCCGAGCCATTGCCCTGGCCCGACGACCACACGCCACTGACCACACCGCGACCGCCGCCTGTGGTCTTCGCGTTCTACCGCGCCCAGTGCGAGCGGTCCGACGCCGTCCTTGCCGCGAATCCTCTGTCGCCCCCCGCGGGGGCGTCACCCAGGTCCGCTCGGGAACGAGGTCATCGACCTGCGCCGGATCGTCCTGCACATGATCGAGGAGACCGCCCGCCATGCGGGCCACTTCGACGTCGTACGCGAACTGCTCAATGGGGAGACTGGGCTCGGGCCTCGATAGCTCTTTCGCCTCTGTTGCCGGGCAGGACGGACCAGCCAGTTCAAACGCCGATCGGCTGGAAGGCCGGACCGGCTCAGAAGTTAGCCAGGCCTTCCGCCGGACAAGGCCGGGGTGCGCGAGGGGCGGGAGCCCCTCGCCCCGGGGGGCGAAGCCTCCGAAGAAGCACGCCTGAGCGCCATTCGCGCGAAGCGCCCCACCGCGAAGCCCATGCCTGTAGGGGGTCGAAGGGGGCGGAGCCCCCTGGGCAGCACGCCCGAATGACATTCGCGCGAAGCGCGCCCCACCGGGAGGCCCACGCTTGTGGGCCCCCGGCGAGAAAGGCGTCAGGTGGTGGAGAAGGCCGCGTCGAAGGCGGTGGTTGGTGGGGTGATGGAGTTGAGGCCACGGATGTAGCCCAACGCCTCCCGTGCCCCGTCCAGCCGATCCATCCCCGCGTCCTCCCACTCGATCGAGATGGGCCCGCTGTACCCGATCGAGTTGAGCGCCCGGAAGCAGTCCTCCCAGGCCACGTCGCCGCGCCCGGTGGAGACGAAGTCCCAGCCGCGCCTCATGTCCGCCCACGGCAGGTGGGAGGAGAGGCGGCCGCGGCGGCCGTCGCCGATGCGGACGCGGGTGTCCTTGCAGTCCACGTGGTAGATCCGGTCGGCGAAGTCCAGGATGAACGCCACCGGGTCGAGGTCCTGCCAGACCATGTGGGACGGGTCCCAGTTGAGGCCGAACGCGGGACGGTGGCCGATGGCCTCCAGCGTGCGCTGGGTCGTCACGTAGTCGTAGGCGATCTCGCTGGGGTGGATCTCGTGGGCGAACCGGACACCGACCTCGTCGAAGACGTCGAGGATGGGGTTCCAGCGGTCCGCGAAGTCCTGGTAGCCCGCCTCCACCATCGAGGCCGGCACCGGCGGGAACATCGCCACCGTGTGCCAGATCGACGACCCGGTGAAGCCGACCACCGTGTCGACACCCAGCAGGGCCGCGGCTCGCGCCGTGTTCTTCATGTCCTCGGCGGCCGCCTGGCGTACGGACTCGGGATCGCCCGAGCCCCAGATGCGCGCGGGCAGGATGGCCTTGTGGCGCTCGTCAATGGGGTGGTCGCAGACGGCCTGACCGACAAGGTGGTTGGAGATGGTCCACACCTTGAGGCCATGCTTTTCGAGCTGCGCCTGCTTCGCCGAGACGTACGACGGGTCCGCGATCGCCTGCGCCACGTCGAAGTGGTCGCCGGAGCAGGCGATCTCGAGGCCGTCGTAGCCCCATTCGGCGGCTAGCCGGCAGACCTCCTCGAACGGCAGGTCGGCCCACTGGCCGGTGAACAATGTGACCGGTCTCATACGTCCTCCACGACTGTGAAGCGGCTGGAGTCAGCCGCGCTGCGCTCGACCGCGGCGAGCACGCGTTGCACCCGGAGGCCGTCCGCGAACGACGGCGCCGGGTCGTCGCCCTGAGCGATGGCCTCCAGGAAGTCCTTGATCTCGTGGGTGAAGGTGTGCTCGTACCCGAGTCCATGCCCGGGCGGCCACCACGCCGCCGCGTAGGGGTGGTCGGGCTCGGTGACCAGGATGCGTTTGAAGCCGCTGCCGCCCTCGCTGACCCACAGCTCGTTCATGGCCTCGAAGTCGAAGGCGAGGCTGCCGAGCGAGCCGTTGAGCTCGATGCGCAGGGCGTTCTTGCGTCCGGTGGCGAACCGGGTGGCCTCGAAGGAGGCCACCGCCCCGCCGGAGAGCCGTCCGATGAAGAGCGCGGCGTCGTCCACGGTGACGGGCCCGGTCTCCGACGAGCCCGGCGAAAGCGGGCGCTCCTTGACGAACGTCTCGGTGAGCGCCGAGACGCCCACGATGTTCTGGCCGGTGATGAACTGGGCGGTGTCGATGATGTGCGCCCCGATGTCGCCGAGCGAACCGGACCCCGCCTTGTCCTTCTGCAGCCGCCACACCAGCGGGAACTCCGCGTCGACGATCCAGTCCTGCAGATATTGGGCTCGTACGTGCCGGATCTCGCCGAGCCGGCCCTCCTCGACGTAACGCCGGGCCAGCGCCACCGCCGGAACCCGCCGGTAGTTGAAGGCCACCATGTTCTTGCCGGACGACGAAGCCGCGGCCCGCACCATGGCCTCCGCCTCGGCGACGCTGTTGGCCAGCGGCTTCTCGCAGATCACGTGCTTGCCGGCCGCCAGGGCCGCGATGGCGATCTCGGCGTGGGAGTCGCCCGGCGTGCAGATGTCGACGATCTGCACGTCGTCGCGGCTGACCACTTCCCTCCAGTCGGTCTCGGTATCGGCCCAGCCGAGCCGGGCGGCAGCGGCGGCGGTGTGTTCCTTGGACCTACCGGCCAGCACCGCCATGCGCGGTGCCAGCGGCAGGTCGAAGAAGGCGCCGACGCTGCGCCAGGCCTGGGAGTGGACGCGGCCCATGAACGCGTAGCCGATCATGCCCACGCCGACGGTGGTTTGGTCTGACATGCAACCCCCGATCAGGATTCGAAGCCGAGTGGCAGGTATTTCTCGACGTTCTCCTTGGTAATGGTCTCCGACGCGAGCGTGATCGACTGCGGGACCTGGTTCTCCACCAGGTCGCTCATGCCCTTCTCCTGCGCTATCAACCTGGCCAGTTTGATGGCCGAGGCGGCCATCGTGGGACTGTAGGTGACGGTGGCCTTCAGCACCGACGTACCCGACTGGATCTCCTTCATGGCGTTCAGGGAGCCGGCGCCGCCGACCATGAAGAACTCGTTGCGCCCAGCCTCCTTGATCGCGGCGAGTACGCCCACGCCCTGGTCGTCGTCATGGTTCCACATGGCGTCGATCTTCTTGTGCGCCTGCAGCAGGCTGGCGGCCACCGAGTTGCCCGTCTCCACGGTGAACTTGGCGTCCTGCTTGGCCGTGACGCTGAATCCGTACGTCTTCAGCGCGTCGGCGAAGCCCTTGCTGCGGTCCTGGGTCAGCGGGAGCGTCGCGATGCCCTGGATCTCCACGATCACCGGGTTCGAGACGCCCTTGTCCTTGAGCTGCTTGCCGATGTAGTGGCCGGCCGCGACGCCCATGCCGTAGTTGTCCCCGCCGATCCAGGTGCGGTACGCCAGCTTGTCGGGGAAGATCCGGTCGAGGTTGATGACCGGGATCCCGGCCTGGGTGGCCTGGGTCGCGACCTGGTTGAGCTGCTGGCCGTCGTTCGGCAGGATCACCAGCGCGCTCACCTTGGCCGCGATCAGCGACTCGACGGCGGAGATCTGCTGGTTGATGTCGTTCGTCGGCTCGACGGGCTTGAAGTCGACGTCCGTGTACTGCTTGGCGGCGGACTCGGCGTTCTTCGCGATGGCCGCGATCCAGCCGTGGTCGGCCGCGGGCGCGGAGAAGCCGATGACGACCTTGGTGCCGGGCTGGTCGTTGCCGCTGGCAGCGGGAGCGGGGGCGGGGGCCGCCGACGAGGGCGTGGCCACGGGCTCGTTGCTGGTGCAGCCGGCCGCTAACAGTACGGCTCCGCCGACAAGGAAACCCCTGCGCGCGACGTTGTTGCTCATGGTGCTCTCTCCTTCAGGTTCCGTCGCTGGAGAAGGACGGCGACGACGATGATCAGGCCCTTGGCGATCAGCTGGTCGCTGGTGTTGAGCCCGTTGAGGATGAACAGGTTCGTGATGAGAGTGAAGATCAGCAGCCCCAGGATCGAGCCGATGATCGTGCCGCGGCCGCCCGTGAGCAGGGTGCCGCCGATGATGACGGCGGCGATGGCGTCGAGCTCGTAGAGGTCGCCGTGTGTGGAGGAGCCCGTGGTGGTGCGGGCCATGATGAGGATGGCGGCGATGCCGCAGCACAGCCCGGACAGGGCGTACAGGAGCATCGTGTGCCGGCGGACGTTGATGCCGGCGAGCCTGGCCGCCTCGGGGTTGCCGCCGACCGCGTACGTACGGCGGCCGAACGTGGTGCGGTTGAGCAGGACCCAGCCGAGCACCACGACCAGCGCGAAGATGTAGACGAGCAGCGGCACGCCGAGCAGGCGCGTGGTCGACAGGTCCACGATCGCGCTGTTGTCGACCTGGATGATCTGCGTCTTGCGGTCGGACATGCGCTGGGCCAGCCCTCGGGCCGCGACCAGCATGGCGAGTGTGGCGATGAACGGCACTAACCGCCCGTACGCGATGAGCAGCCCGTTGACCAGCCCCGTGCCGGTGCCGACGAGGATCGCGCAGATCGCCATCACGGCCGGCCCGTACGCCTGCGTGGCCAGCGTGGTGGCCCAGACGGAGGCCAGGGCCATGGTGGCGCCCACGGACAGGTCGATGCCGCCGCCGATGATGACGAACGTGGCGCCGACCGTGATGACACCGATGGTGGCGGCCAGCGACAAGATGCTGACCAGGTTGGAGGTGGTGGCGAAGTTCTCGGGCTTGGTGACCAGGCCGACGATCGCGAGCAGCACCAGTGCGATCACCAGGCCCAGGTGCCGGGTCTCCCCGAGCCAGGCCAGCGGGCCGGGCGCCCGCACGGCGAAACGGTCGTGCGGGCCCGCTTCTGCGGGGTTGCTCATCAGGCGGCTCTCCCATCCATGATCATGTCGAGCACGCGGTGCTCGTCGAGGTCTTGGGCGTCGCCCTGGTGGATGACCGTCCCCTCGCGCAGCACCAGCACGCGGTCGGACAGGCCCAGCACCTCCGGCACCTCGCTGGACACCAGCAGCACGCCGATGCCCTGGTCGGCCAGCCCGCGGATCACCGCGTACAACTCGGCCCTGGCGCCCACGTCCACACCCCTGGTCGGCTCGTCGAGCAGGAGCAGCTTGCGGCTGCCGAGCAGCCAGCGGGCCAGTACGGCCTTCTGCTGGTTGCCGCCGGACAGCGTCTTGATCGGCCGTTCGGGGTCGGGCGGGCGGATGTCGAGCGCCTCGACCAGCCGCTGCGCCTCGGCCTTCTCGCGGGCCCGGTCCATCCAGCCGAATTTGGCGAATCCCGGCAGGCTGCCCAGGGTGATGTTGGCGGTGACGCTCTGGTCCAGCAGGAGGGCTTGGGCCTTGCGTTCTTCCGGGGCCAGGCCCATGCCGCGCCGTACGGTGCCGACGATGTCGCCCCGCCGTACGGGCTTGCCCGAGAGCGCGACGCTGCCGTAGGCGCGCCGCGCGCCGTAGACCGCCTCCAGGATCTCCGAACGGCCCGAGCCGACCAGCCCGGCCAGCCCGACGATCTCACCGGCGCGCACCGAGAACGACACGTCGGCGAACGCGCCCGGCGAGCTGAGCCCCTCGACCCGCAGCACCTCGTCGCCCGGGGACTCCGCGGCGCGGGGTGGGAAGACGTACTCGACGTTGCGGCCGGTCATCAGCGAGACGATCTCGGAGGTGGGGGTGTCGCGGGCGGGCAGGCCGACGGCGACCGTACGGCCGTCCTTGAGCACGGTGACCCGGTCGCCGATCTCGCGGATCTCCTCCAGCCGGTGCGAGATGTAGACGACGGCGACGCCCTGGGCGGTGAGTTCGCGGATGATGCGGAACAGGTTCGCCACTTCGTCGTGGGCCAGCGCGGCCGACGGCTCGTCCATGATGATCAGGCGGGCCTCGTGCGAGAGCGCGCGGGCCATCGAGACGACCTGTTTGGCGGCCGGTGACAGGCGGCCGACCTCGGCCTTCGGCCGGATCTCCGGGTGGCCGAGCCTGGCTAACACGGCTCCGGCGGCCCGGTTGACCGCTCCCCTGTTCACGAAGCCGGCGCGGGCGTGCTCGTGGCCGAGGAAGATGTTCTCCGCGACGCTGAGCCCGTCGACGAGGTCGAGTTCCTGGTAGATGGTGGCGAAGCCGAGCCTGATGGCGTCCATCGGGCTGCTCGCCCTGACCTGCGCGCCGTTGAACTCGATCGTGCCCTCGTCGGGCTGGTGGGCGCCGGCCAGCACCTTGATGAGCGTCGACTTGCCGGCGCCGTTCTGTCCGAGCAGGCAGTGCACCTCGCCGGCCCGTACGTCGAGGTCCACCCCGTCGAGCGCGCGCACACCGGGGAACTGCTTGACGATCCCCCTCATGACAAGCATCGGGGTCCCTTTCAGGCGTTGACGATCCGGTTGATGTTCTCGGGTGACAGGTAGTGCTCGATCGCCAGGATCCCGGCGCCCAGCGCGGCGGCGTTGATCCCGGTACGGCTCGGCACGATCGAGAGATGATGCGTGGCCAGCGGCAGCGACCTGCGGTAGACCGTCTCCTTGATGCCCGCGAGCAGATGCTCGTGGACCCGGGACAGGGCGCCGCCGATGACGATCACCTCGGGGTTGAAGAAGTTGACCAGGCTGGCCAGCACCTCGCCGATGAGCCTGCCCGCCTCCCTGACCAGCCGGAGCGCCTGCGTGTTGCCCGCCTGTACGAGCGCCACCACGTCGGCCCCCGTCTCGGCGGGTGTGCCCAGCTCGGTCAGCCTCCTGGCGACGGCCGCGCCACCGGCGACCGCCTCCAGGCAGGCGCTGTTGCCGCAGCGGCAGCCGGCGTCCTCGTGGCCGGAGACCCGGATGTGGCCGATGTCGCCGGCCGACCCCTGGGCGCCGCGGTGCAGCTTGCCCTCGGCCACGATGCCGCACCCGATGCCGGTGCCGATCTTGACGAACAGCAGGTGGCCGGCGTCGGGGTAGGCGTTGCGGTGCTCGCCGAGCGCCATGACGTTCACGTCGTTGTCGACGAGTACGGCGCAGTCCGCGAAGTGCTCGGGGATCGGGTAGTCGTTCCAGCCGGGCATGATCGGCGGGTTGTTGGGCCGGCCCGTGGCGAACTCCACCGGCCCCGGCACTCCCATCCCGATCGCCTTGAGCGCGGCCCGCGGGCGTCCCGCCTCGGTGAGCAGCCGTTCCAGCCGCCTGTCGACGTGGGCCAGGACCGTCTCCGGGCCCTCGGCGATCAGCAGCGGGTCTTCGCATTCGGCCAGGACGTCGCCCGAGATGTCCATCAGCGCGATCCTGCAGTGTGTGGCGCCCAGGTCGACGCCGGCGAAGGCGTGGTCCTCGGTGTGCAGGCGGAGTTGTCGTGGTGGGCGCCCGCCGGTGGACTCACCGCTTCCGGTCTCCGATACCAGGCCGCGCTCGATCAGCGCGTCGACCCGCTGGCTGATCGTGGACCTGGCCAGACCGGTGAGTCTGGCGAGGTCCGAGCGGGTGGTCGCGGATCCGGCGCTGATGAGTGTCAGAACGTCACCGGGCGAGCCCGGAGCGGAGGTCATGCGGCGACAATAAGATCACAGATGCGGCAAATCAAGAGTGCAAGCCGCCCAAACACGCCCAACTTACGCCAACAATCGAACAAAGCCCTCTAGATTCGGACATAAGGGCTGTTCGACCACAATTGCCACCGACAGGCTCCGGCGCCCGACACGCCGGGTGGGCGCGCGGCGACGCCAGGGCCCCCACGCGTCGGGGTCGGTCTCGCCGCGAGATCGGCACGGCGGACGGCCCGGCCGGGGCCGTCCGGATCGTCAACATATGGAGAACCATCAGTGGTCATTCGGTAAGAACCGTGCGGCGGATGGAGCACCCATTAATAGGGCGCATATAACGGGTTCTGTGATGAACACTTCGCTGGCATTCCGGGCGAAATGTCCCATGACCCGCACCGCCATCCATACGGGGAGTCCGAAATGAGAGAAAAAATCACGATACCTATTTTCGTGGCGATGGCCGTCGGAGGTGGGATCGCGTTTGGGACCGCCGGTTTTGCGTCGGCCGAGTCCTTCCCGACGCCGGCCCCCACGACCACGAGCACCATGACTCCGAGGCCGACGCCCACGAGGACCGTGACCCCAAGGCCGACACCCACGTCCACGAGGACCGTGACAGCCAGCCCGACGCCCTACCCGCCGAGAGTCACCTCCACCTCGTCGTCGCACGTCGACGTGCACGTGGACATCGACGATCCCAGAGATCACTGGCGTCCCCACAACAACTGGGGCTGCGGCGGCCATTGCCATCACGGCCACCGTGAATTGCCGATGACAGGAGCACCCGTGAAGGCCCTGGCAGCGGCGGGTGCGGGCATGCTACTGGTGGGAACCGCCGGCACAATGATCGCTATTCGGCGTCGCCGTTCTGCCAGTGCGAAGTAAGACACGCCGAGTCGCCATCGTCAGCCTGCTGGCTCCGGCCGCAGGTCTCACGCTGGCCGGGAGTTGGTCCGCGTACCTCGGTCTGAGTGTGCGAGACCACCTGCAGGCGACCAGGGACGCACTGGTCCTGCTGCGCGCGAGCGACCCCGGCCGGCTGGCCGGGACGCTCGCGGACGCGCGATGGCACGCGTCCGAGGCCCGCCGGCTCACCTCCGGCCCCGACTGGTCGTTGCTCGCTCACGCTCCCGTGGTGGGAGACGGCGCGACGACCATTCGCGGGCTGGCGGAGACGGTCGCGGAGCTGACCACCGCCCTGGCTGACGTGCACCGGGCCACCGCGCAGCTGATCATGGACGTAGAACCCGCCACGGACGACCGGCCCGCCGCGGATGACCGGCCTTCCATGGCCGACGTGCGGCAGTTGCTGGCCGTCCTCGATTCGGCGGCACCGGTCCTGGACTCCGCCGCCGACCGGGTCGCCGCGGCGCGCTCACGCCTGTCCGGCACCCCGGCGCACACGGGCGTGAGCGCGGTGGACGAGGCGCGCAGCACGGCGCTGCGCGAAGTCGATCGGCTGGGCGGCTGGCTCGGTGCCGCGGCCGACGCCGCCACCCTGGTGCCGCCGATGCTGGGCCACGATGGTCCCCGCCGCTATTTCCTGGCATTCCAGACAAATGCCGAAGCGCGCGGAACCGGTGGCCTGGTGGGCGCCTTCGGCATTCTGAAAGCCGGGCGCGGCCAGCTCGACATAGAGCGGCTCTCCGCCAACAACCGTCTCTCGCCGAGTTCGGATCCGGTCGCCGACTACGGGCCGGAATTTCGCTCGCGTTACGGGCCGAGCGCGCTCTCCCTGCTCTCCAATTCCAATCTTTCCCCACATTTCCCGTACGCCGCGAATACCTGGACCTCCCTCTGGGAACGGCAGACCGGCCAGCAGTTGGACGGCGCCCTCGCGACCGACCCGGTCGGTCTCTCCTACCTGCTGCGGCTCATCGGACCGGTCACCCTCCCGAGCGGCGAGACGGTGACCGCCGAGAACGTCATCGGCCTCACCGAGCAGGAAGCCTATGTCCGGTACCCGAACCCGGACGAGCGCAAGAAGTTCCTCATCACGATCGCCGGCGCCGTCAGCGAGGCGCTGACCCGGTCCCGTCCGGACCCCGTCACGTTGCTCTCCACCTTGTCGCAGTTGGCCGAGGAGCGGCGGATCCAGGTCTGGAGCCGCCGGGACACCGAGGAGCAACGTCTGGAGACGACGCCGCTGAGCGGCGTGCTCCCGGAGAAGCCGGGTCCGTTCGCCGGTCTGGTGATCAACAACTCCGGTGGCAACAAGCTCGACTACTACCTCAAGCGCTCGCTCCGGTACGAACTGGCCTCCTGCCGCCCCGACGGGCAGCGCGTCACGAAGGTGCGGGTCCGTCTCACCAACGATGTGCCGCACCGCAAGCTGCCCACGTACGTCACCAGCCGCCTCGACCACCCCGACCGCCCGCGCGCCGTCGGCTCCAACCTGCTCTGGGTGTCGATGTACACCGGGGCCGGAGCGCAGAACGGTGGCGTGCGGATCAACGGCAAGCTGGTGAAGGTCGTCAAAGAGGTCGAACGATCCCATCCGGTCTACTCCACCATGCTGGAGCTCGCTCCCGGACAGTCGAAGACGCTGGAGTACCTCCTGCTGGAGCCCGCCTCGACCGCGCCGCCACTGGTTCCCGTGCAGCCGCTGGCCCATCCCCAGCAGACCCGGATCATGCAGGACCGCACCGGCTGCGGTCCGGAGTCCCAAATGATCGATAGCGAGGGTTAAAAACCGGCGCGCCGACAAGAGCGTCCTGACCAGGGCGTTCTACCGTCGCGCACATGGAAGGTACGAGGGATTTCCACATCCTGTTCGTGTGTACGGGCAACATCTGCCGCTCCCCTCTGGCGGAGCGGCTGGCCCGTTCGGCCCTCGGACCGTCGTTCCAGGTGACCAGCGCGGGCACCCACGCCGAGCCGGGCATGGACATGCACGAGCAGACGCGGCGGACACTGCTCCGCCTCGGCGGCGATCCCGGCGGCTTCGTCTCCCGCCCGCTGACCGCCGAGGTGGTGGCCGCGGCCGACCTCGTGCTGACGGCCGCCTCCGCGCACCGTGCAGATTCGGTGGCGATGCACCTCCCGGCGGCCGGGCGTATCTTCACCATCGTCGAGTTCGACACCCTGGCCCGAGCCGTCGCGCCCACGGCGATCACGTGTCACCACGATGCCGTATGGCGGGCTCACGCGCTGGTCGACGAGGTGCGAACGCTACGCGGCCTGGTCCCGGTGGACCGGCCCGACATCCTCGATCCCATCGGTGGCACCCGGTGGCACCACCGGATGGCGGGACGGAGGATCGCCAGATCGCTCGCCGTCCCGCTCCAGTTCCTCACACAACCGCCGGTGTCTCCGCCTCTGCCTTGACGTCGGTCTCGGACGCCTCGTAGTAGCCATAGCCGTAGCCATAGCCGTCGTATCGGCTGGCCTTGGCCGGCACGAAGTTCATGACCGTACCCACGATGCGGGCGTTGATCGACGACAGCAGTTCCGTGCCGCGCAGGATGTGCTCCTGCCGGGTCTTGCCGTACCGTGCGACGAGCAGCACTCCGTCGCAGATCGCCGAGAGTGTCGCGGCGTCGGTGACCGGCAGCAGCGGCGGCGCGTCGATGATCACCATGTCGTAGTCGCTCACCACCTGGTCGAGCAGATTGCGCATCCCTCGTGAGCCGAGCAGTTCACTCGGGTTCGGCGGGATCTGACCGCTCGGCAGCACGAACAGGCGCGGCTCTCCCCAGGGCTGAATCACCTGGTCCAGCCGCGCCTTGCCGATCAGTACGTCCGTCAGGCCGACCGCGCCCTCGATGCCGAGGTAGGTCGGGATGCGCGGACGGCGAAGGTCGCCATCGATCAGGAGCACCCGCCAGCCCGCCTGGGCCAGGGTGATCGCCAGATTGGAAGAGGTCGAGGACTTGCCCTCGTTCGGCAGGCAGCTGGTGATGACCAGTGATTTGGGCTGCCGGTCCACGCCGATGAACTGCAGGTTCGTACGCAGCGAGCGGAACGCCTCCGACCTGCTCGATCGACCTCGGGGCCGGACGATCAGCGGGTGACGCCGCGCGTCCCTCTCGTAGCCGATGATGCCGAGCGTCGAGCTCTTCGAGGTCCGCTGGAGCGTGTCGGAGGACTTGATGGTCGTGTCCAGGCGGTCGCGGAACACCAGCGTGGCGACGGCGATGAGCAGCGCGATCAGTACGGCGATCGCCATGTTGACCATGGGCTTGGGGCTGACCGGCAGCTGGGGGGTCTCCGCCTGGTCCACCACCGTGATCTTGATCGTGGGGCGGCTGCCCGGAGTGGGCCGTTCGATCTGGTCGATCAGCTGCGTGAACCGCAACCCCAGGGTGTTGGCCAGCCGCGCGGCGCGGGCAGGATCGTTGTCGGTGACGGTCGCACGGAGCAGGACGGTGCCGGGGACCACTTCCGCCGCGATGTTCGCCTGCAGGCGCCGGATGTCCTCGGGCGCGGTGATCTGACTGACCACCCGGCGACTGGACAGCAACGTGGCATAGGACTGCACCCGCTGCGCCGACAGCATTCCCGCCTGGTACGCCGTGGAGAGGCTGCCTTCCCTGTCGTGGCCGGAGACCAGCATGGAGATCGTCGCGACGTACTGCGGAGGCGTGTTCGCGGTGACCACCACCGCCGCGCCCACCCCGATCCCCAGCGAGAGCAGGAGGAGCAGCCAGTTCCTGCGCAGGAGCCGCAGGTAATAGAGCAGATCCACTGGATCAACGCCGCCTTTCACGAATTCTTGGAGGAACAGTCAGGTCTTCGACCGGCGCGTAGACGTGCACACCCTGCAGCAGGACGATGAGCACGACGGCGGTTCCGCCCACGACCATCGTCGTGACCAGGGGCGATATCAAGCGCAAGGTCATCATCAGACAGCAACAGCCGGCCACGGCCGCGATCGCGCCGAGCGTCGCGGCGACCGCCCGGGTGGAGAGCCCCATCCGGCGGAGCCGGTGTGACACGTGGTCGGTGCCACCCGTCAGCGGCGAGCGACCCGCCCGTATCCGCGCGATGAACACGACACCGGTGTCGACGGTGGCGACGAAGGTCGGCAGGAGCAACCCGGCGATCACCCTGCCGGGGCCCTGCCCCATCACCAGGAGGACAGCCGAGCAGGTGAGCACGAACCCGATGAACAGGGATCCGGAGTCACCCATGAATATCCTCGCGGGCGCCCAGTTGTGCGGCAGGAACCCCAGGCTGGTGCCGGCGAGGGCGATCAGGAGCAGCCCCAACGCCGGATGGCCGATCAGGAAGGCCGTTCCACCGAGGAAGGCGGCCGTGACGGTGGTGACGGCGCCCAGCGCGCCGTCCATGTTGTCCAGCAGGTTGAAGGAGTTGAGCATCACGACGATCCACACGACCGTGAGCAGCCCGTCCAGCCAGCCGTCGGCCGGCGTGGTGAAGTGGACGCCGGAGAGCACGACCCCGCTCGCCGCCCCGGCCTCCACGACCAGCCTGGTGACCGGGCGCAGCGGGCCGACGTCGTCGATCAGGCCGACCAGTGACACCGCGGTGGCCGCCAGGAGGATCGCCATGATCTGGAGATCGACGAAGCCGATCACCGCGATCACGGGCACGACCGTGCCGAACGTGATCGCGATGCCACCGAGGTAAGGGGTCGGTCGAGCGTGGGCCTTCTGCTCGCTGGGGCGATCGGTCAGTTCCCAGTTCAGCGCCAGGCGCTTCAACGGCACGATCGCCATACAGCTGATCAGGAACGCGGCCACGCCGGTGGCAAGGGCGATCGTCGCGTTCACGGGATGGACGCCGAAAGCTCTTCGCGAACCTGCTTGACGACCTCGACGAGGATCTCGTCGAGAGTGTGCCGTGGGACCCAGCCGGTGAGCTCGCGAATCCTGGTGGTGTCGGGGACCCGGCGGGTCATGTCCTCAAAACCCTCCTGGTAGGCCTTGTGATACGGGATGAGGTCGATCGCCGAGGTGGACCCGGTGTGATCGATGATCAGTCTGGCCAGGTCCAGGATGCTCACCTCGTTCGCGGAGCCGATGTTGAAGGTCTGCCCGACCGCCGCCTCGAGGTCGAGGAGCCGGAGCAGCGCGTCGACGACGTCCGCGACGTGCGCGAAGCAGCGGGTCTGGCTTCCGTCACCGAAGACCGTGAGGGGCGCGCCGCTGACCGCCTGCTGGACAAGACGCGGGATGACCATTCCGTAGGCCGGGCTCTGCCGTGGTCCCACGGTGTTGAACAGTCTGACGACGATCGTCGGCAGGCCGCGCTCCCGGTGATAGGCGTTGGCGAGGATCTCGTCGACGGCCTTGGCCGTGCTGTAGGCCCATCGCACCACGGACGGGCTGCCGAGGATGCGGTCGGCGTCCTCCTTCAGCGGTCCGGCCGAGTTCTTGCCGTAGATCTCGCTCGTACTGGTGATCAGGATCTTTTTCCGGTACCGATGCGCGGCCTCGATGACGACCTCCGAGCCGCGGATGTTGGTCGTCAGGCACCGAAGCGGCTGCTCGACGATCAGCTTGACGCCGACCGCGGCCGCGAGATGGACGACGACGTCGCACTGGTGCACCAGCTCGTCCACCATGAGCTCGTCCAGCACGGATCCCTGGACGAACTGCAGGTGGGGGTGGCCGGCGACGAGCGCGAGGTTCGCGACCCGGCCCGTCGACAGGTTGTCCACGATCACGACGGAGTCGCCGCGGGCCAGCAGCGCGTCGGTGAGATGGGACCCGATGAACCCGGCCCCGCCCGTAATCAGAAATCGCATCTGGTCACCTCACGCTTCCCGCTGAAGCGCGGTTGCCCGGCGCTCTTCATACAGCGATCGATACATGGCCTCGGTGTCGGCCACCAGGCGCTCCACCCCGAAGGAGGAGGTGGTCCAGTGGCGGGCGGACTCACCCATCTGGTGTCTGAGTCCGGGGTCGCGCAGCAGTCGTACGGTGTACTCCGTCAGCTCGCCGACGTCGGCGGAGCTCACGTAACCGGTGTGCTCATGCCGGATCACCTCGGCGACACTGCCCACCCTGGTGGAGACGCAGGGCCGTCCCGCCATCCCGGCCTCGATGAGCGCGACCGGCATCCCCTCGTTGTCGGAGGTGAGCAGGACCATGTCGGCGGCCGAGTAGACCGTCGCCACGTCGTCCCTCCATCCGAGCAGATGGAAGGAACCACGCAGGGGACCGATGGCCTGTTCCATCTCCTCGCGGAGCTCGCCGTCCCCGCAGACGACGAAGCGGCAGTCGGGCACGCTCCGGAGCACGGCGGTCGCCGTGGCCACGAACCTGTCGGGCCGCTTCACCTGGGTGAGCCGGCCGACGAAGGCGACGACGGGCGCGTCCAGCGGGATCCCCAGAGACAGGCGGGCATCCTCACGGCTGGGGATCGGGCCGAGCCCGACACCTGGCGGGGTGACGATGTACTGCTCCATACGGCCGATTCCGGCCTCCAGCAACTCGTCGCGGACGCGGGCTCCGACCGTCACCAGACGATCGGACATCGAGGCGAGAAGTCGCTCCGTCCGTACGTAGACAAATAGCTTGGGCGGGGAGAAATGCCCATAAAGCAGGTGCCCGTGAAACACGTGTGCCAGGGCCGGGTTGATACCGGACAGGCGGGCGGCCACGCGACCCAGCAAGCCGGCCTTCGTCGTTCGCGTGTGGACGATGTGCGGCCGGAACGCACGGATCGCCTTGACCAAGTGCCTGACGGCCCGGACGTCGTCAGCGGGCTTGATCGAGCGGCCGAGCCCAGGAACCCGGTGAATCGGCATCGCCGCGTTACGGAGCAGGAAATGGTCCCCTTCGTCACCGCTGACGTCACCCGTGTAGAGGCGATGGTCGAACTTGTCATGGTTCAACTGCGCGCACAACCCCGTTAGCTGAGTAGCCGGGCCGCCGATGTTCATCCGGGCGATGACATCCATGACTCTTATGCGGCCGTCCGGCTTCGCACAAGCTCCTGCGGAATGGGTCTTCATGCCGCAGAAGCTAGCTTGGGTCTTGACGCGGTCAATGGTCCGAGTCGCGGTGCCGACGGAATATTTGCATATCTTGTCCCCGCAGGTTATGGAATCGCTGCGGATGAGGCGACAGGCCGATGTCTTTCCTACTGACTTGGCGCGGTTCGGTGTGCCATGTCGATCTCGGCGGCCGATCATCGTATTGTTCAGCGTGCTGTCCGGCCATTACACGATGAGCGTTGAGGAGTTTGGGTGGAGTACCTTATCGTCGCCGCCACCGTGATCACTCTGGTCGTTCTTGTTTCGGTAAGTTTTGACAAACAGACGGCGTGGCGGGTGCTGCCGGTGCTGCTCGCCGCCTTCGTCGTCCGGCTGGTCGTGCACCTCGCGGTGGTGCGGCCCGATGCCGTCGGATACGGCGGTGACCACCTGGGATATGAGGTCATGTCCCTGGAGACCGCCGCGTTCTGGCAGCGCGAAGGCTTGCAGTTCGCCACTTCCGTGCCGGCCGAGCGCTTCGACTCCGTGGCTCTGCCGTGTTATGTCTTCGCCATCGTCATCTATCTGTGCGGCGGTCCGGCCGCGCTCGCGTGTACGGCGGTGGTGGCGTTGATAGCGTGCGCGCTGTGCATCGTCATGTACCGGTTCGCGCGGGTGGTGGGCGCCGACGAACGGGCGGCATTCGTCCTGCTGGCCGTCACCGCCTTTTCTCCCATGTTTGTCCTGTGTACGTCTGACATGTTCAAGGATGGATTCAACGCGTTCCTCGTCGTGAGCTGTCTTTACCTTGCCGTTTCGAACGCGCGACGATTCGACCTACGCAAACCGCTCATGACGCTGTCACTCCTTTGGGCGCTGTGGAACGTGCGTGCGTACATGATGTTCATGTGCGGGGCTCCGGCGCTTCTGGGAGTCATGGGTTCGAGGGGCGCGGCGTTCACTCGCACTCTGGTCGTCTCCGCCGGATTGCTGGTGTCGGGCCTGTTCTTCTTCGGCTACGTCGACGGCGGCGGGGTCATGGAGACGGCACTGGACCAGTTGGAGTTCGCCCAGTCGGAGGTGGCTCGCCGCTCGTACGCCAGCCAAGGTTCGGGCGTGTTGTTCGACGACAGCGGCAGCGCGTGGGGGTCGATGATTCCGAAGCTGCTCTACACGCTGCTGGCCCCCTTCCCTTGGGCCGAGGGCAGCGCGACGCTGCAGCTGGGGAAGATCGAGATGCTGCTCTGGTACTTCATGCTCTACAGCTCGGTGCGCGGGGCGCGCCTGCTATGGCGTCAGGACCGGCGAGTGCTCTTGATCCTGTTGCTCTTCATCGTGCCGAGCACGATCGCCTACGCGACGACGGTGGCCAACGTCGGACTGATCTTCCGGCAGCGCATTCCCATCGTCATGATCACGAGCCTGCTGGCCGCCGTGGCCTGGAGCAGGAGGCGGCCGTCGCCGGACACTGAGGAAGCTGCGCCTCGGCCGCTGACCCACGCTTAGGACTTACCCATCCAGTCCTTCTGGATCCGGGCGAGCCGCTGGTAGAGCTGGATGTGCTGATCGATCAGCACATCCACGTCAAGGTGCTCGCGCGCCCAGGCGCGGGCGGCGCGTCCGAGCGAGGCCGCGAGGTCCGGGTCGTCGAGCACCCGGACGATGCCGTCGACCAAGGCTTCCGCGTCGGACGCGGGGACCAGGATGCCCCGGCCCTCCAGCAGTTCGGGGGTACCGCCTATCGCGGTCGCGACGATCGGCCGCCCGGCGGCCATCGCCTCCATGACCGCGTTGCTCAGGCCTTCCCACAACGAGGGAAGGACCACCACGTCGGCATTGGCCAGGAGCGCGGTGACGTCAGTGCGGTCACCGAGGAACCGGACATCCACCCCCAGCTCGCGGACCAACTCTTCCAGCCGGTGCCGTTCCCGGCCTTCGCCGGCGAGCAGGAACGTGCACGGCCGGCCTCGCCGGACGAGCCGCGACGCGGCATCGAGCAGAACGGTGTGCCCTTTCTGCGGGGCCAGGCGGGCCACGCACAGCACGACAGGGAGTTCGGTGTCGATGCTCGCCGGCTCAGCCCGCTCGAACGCGGAGGCCCGCAGACCGTTGTAGATCACGCTCAGTTTGCGGGCCGGTATCTTGACGACGGTGCGGGCTTCCTCGGCTACGGCGATCGCGTTCGCGACGACGTGATCGGTGATCCGGGTCATCGCTCGTTCGAGAACGAGCACCCGCCGGTGCCGCTGCTCCGGCTCACCCGCGTTGCGCCGACCGGCCACCATGACGGGGACACCGGCCAACCGCGCGGCGGGCGCGCCCAGCATGCGGCCCTCGAAAAGATAGGCGTGCAGCACGTCAGGCTGAATACGCCGCAACGACGTAATGAGCCGGGCGAAACCCCGCAGGCACCGCACCAGGTCAGGTGCTCCCGACGGCTTGCGGCCGAATCCAAGATGATGCACCGTTATTCCGGCGTCCCGGAGCACCGCCTCGTGCGGCCCGCTTTTCGAGATCAGGAACATGTGCACCTCGATGCCCCTGTTGGACAGGCCCTGCGCGAGCAGGGATATCTGCGCCTCGGCGCCCCCTCGCCCCAGGTGGGGGATGAGAAATGCGACCCGGCGGAGAGCGGACCGGTCTCTTTTCCGCATGGCAAAGCCTTTCGTGATGTTTACTCAGCTGCGGACGCGCGGGCCCGGAAGAATCGCATGACCTCGATGACCGCCAGCAGGCCGTAAGCGATCGAGGATGACAGCGCGGCGCCCACCGCCCCCAGGCTGGGGATCAGCAGCAGGTCGAGCGCGATGTTCACGGCGAGTGCTCCGATGGTGATCCCGGACATCGTGAGGGGGCGGTCGAGCCGGATCAGGTACTGCATCGTGAGGCGCACCACGCCGAACGCGGCGACCCCCGGGGCCAGGACGACCAGCGGCAGGACGCTGCCCTCGTACGAGGGACCGAACACCCAGGGGACCAGCAGCGGGGAGGCGGCGGCGATGAGGAACGCGCAGCCCGTCGAACAGAGCAACGAGAGCCGCAGCGCTCGCGCGGTCGCCGCCGCGGACGTGGTCAGGTCACCGCCGGCCTGCTGTGGCAGGACGACCTGAATGACGGCCTCCGCGGGCACCCTGGCTATCGTGGTCACGACTACCGCCACGCTGTAGAGACCCGCCTCGGACGCGGACGCCAGTGTGTTGAGCAGCATGATGTCCGCCACCGAATACAGCAGGAGATACTGGGCGTTGTTCCCGATGTAGTAGCGCCCCGCCAGACTGAGTTGGCGCACGGCGAGTTCCCTGGTGGCGTGGCTGAGGTTCGGGCGCAACGCCCGCAGGTACAACGGGAGCGGCAGGGCTGCGGAAACGGTCCACACGACGATGACCGTGAAGATCGTGAAGTGGCCCAGCACCGCCAGCAGGACCAGGGACACGCAGCTGACCAGGCCGGAAATGAGGATACTGCGGTTGACCAGCTCCACCCTGGCCTGGAGCGTCAGGATGCCCCGCAGGTTGATGATCGCCGCCATGGCGGGCACCGCCGACAGAGCCACCGCCAGGATCAGGGCCGGCCGGTTCGGAAACACCAGCGGTGACACGGCGAAGGCGCCCAGGGCGGCCACCGCTCCCAGCCCCACCCCGAGCAGGAGGCCGTTGGCGGTCAGCGCACGACTGAGAGCGCCGTCCTTCCAGAACGCGATCTGGGAATTGACGATGGTGAAATGCCCAAGAATGACGGACGTGCTGACCAGGCTGACGATCATCGCGTACAGACCCCGGCCCTCCGGCTGGAGGTAGCGGGCGATCAGAATGCTGGTGAATGTGGCCAGCAGCAGGCGGAGCCCCTGGCTCACCACCGTCTGTACGATCTTGGCCGTATTCGAGTTCCCCGAGAAGATCAAGGCCCGAAGGAGCAGAACTCCGGAGGAGGGCCCATCGCCGACGGCGGCGCTCGACGTCACCTCGCGCTGGCTACGCATCGCTCAAGTGATCTTTCTGGGCACAAACGGTTACATGCGCTCGGTACCAGAGTTCGAACTGCAGGAGAGCCCACAACTGAACACTGTGGTCGGCCCCTTCGATGTGCCGCTGGAGCAGTTCCCGGACGGCCCGCGGCCGGAACATGCCCCGGTCGCGGGCGGTGGCATCGGTGAGCAGGTCGAAGGCCAGCTCACGTAGCTCACCCCGGAGCCACGCCGCCAGCGGCACGTCGAATCCCTGCTTGGGAAAGCCCAGGATCTCCTTGGGCAGCCAAGGGGCGACGGCCCGCTTGAGCAGGACCTTCGTCTCGCCGTCGCGTACCTTCAGCGCGATGGGCAGCCCGGCCGCCCATTCCATCAGGTGGTGGTCCAGGAGCGGGGAGCGGGCCTCCAGCGAGTTGGCCATGGTGGAGATGTCCACCTTGACCAGGAGGTCGTCCGGCAGGTAGCTCGCGATGTCGACGTCCAGGATGCGGCCGAGGTCGGTCGCCGCCGATGACCGCTCGAACGCCTCGTCGAGCAGCCGGTGACTGTCCGCCCCCACCAGCAGCTCACGAAGCTGGTCACTGTAGATGGCGAACTTCTGCCGGTGCGTGTACTGGGACATGAGGCGGGCGTAGCGCCGGGCCGGGCGCTCCGCGGCGAACTGCATCAGCCGGGCGAGCCGCCGGGGCAAAGATCCGCCGGCGGTCCGATCCGCGATCAGGTCGCCGAGGCGGCCGCTCGCCATCGCCAGGGCACGAGGCATGACCGGGATCCGCCCGGCCTGGTCCATCCGAACGTAACGCCGATATCCCCCGAAGCTCTCGTCGCCACCATCGCCGTTGAGCACCACGGTGACGTGCTTGCGGCTCAGCTCCGCGACGTAGAACGTGGGGATGGCCGAGGCATCGGCGAACGGCTCATCGAAGTGCCAGGCGATGCGCGGCAGGACGTCCAGCAGGTCGGCGGTGACGACCAGCTCATGATGGTCCGTGCCATATCGCTCCGCCACCATCCGGGCCTTGTGCCGCTCGTCATAATCGCCGTCCTCGAAACCGATGCAGAACGTACGCACCTGTTCGTGGCTCTGCATGGCCATGGCCGCCACCACCGCGGACGAGTCGACCCCGCCGGACAGGAACGCCCCGATGGGGCGCTCACTCACCATGCGGATGCGGGTGGCTTCCAGGAGCAGCTCCCGCAGTCGCTCCTCTTCCGCCTCCTCGTCCAGCACCGGCCGCGGCGAACTGTCCAGCGTCCAGTAGCGGTCCACGGAGACGTTCCCTCGTTCCCAGACCAGCAGCCGGCCGGGCGGAAGTTTGCGCACGTCCTGGTAGATGGACCACGGTGCCGGGACGTACTTGTAGGTCAGATAGTGATCCAAGGCCACCGGATCGACCTCGCGGCGCAGGCGCGGATCCTGCTCCAGGGACTTCAGCTCCGACCCGAACAGCAGCGAAGTGCCGTCCGACCGCCAGTAAAGAGGTTTCTTCCCTACGCGGTCACGGGCGAGGACCAGTCGTTGTCGCGCGCGATCCCAGATGGCGAAGGCGAACATCCCCCTGAGCCGGTGGACCATCTCGGTGCCGTGCTCCTCGTAGAGGTGGACCAGGCACTCGGAATCACCGCTCCCGCGCAGCCGATGCCCTCGTCTGGACAGGTCTCGCCGCAGCTCGGCGAAGTTGTAGATCTCACCGTTGAAGACGGCCACGACCTCGCCGTCCTCGCTGTAGACGGGCTGGTCGCCCGAGGCCAGGTCGATGATCGCCAGTCGTCTCATGCCGAGCGCCGCGTGCTCGTCACTGTGGAACCCGGCGCCGTCCGGACCACGGTGCTCGATCACCTCGCACATGCGGCGCACCAGCGCCGGGTCGGGACGGGTCATCGAGACGATCCCGGCTATCCCGCACATCGGTCCTCCATCAGTTGGCGCAGAAACTGTGTTCGTCGACCGACAGACTGACAAATTCGAGAAACACGTGGACCCGGAAAGTCGTTACGCTTCGCCGAGGTAATCTTTGGGGCGATTTTCCGTTGAGCTGTTCGCCGTCCGGGCCTGATTCGCTGGAAATGGATCCTAGACCACCATGGGCCGCGCACCGTGACATCTCCAACAAGGTGGGCGTGGCTCCACGTGAAGGCTCGGTCATTCTCGCTATCATGGCCCGCAGAACAAATCGGTGGGCTGGCCAAGACCGTCCCGGATTTCTACTCCACACATCTCGATGCCGCCGGCTCGACGCCGAAGGGCAAGAGAATGCAAAAGGCTTCCATTTCTCGCACTGCTAAAGGAGAACCGAACAATGAATCCCATGGCGGGGCAGCGTATCGTCGTGACGGGAGTCGCCGGGTTCATCGGTTCCCACATCGCGAGATCACTGCTCGACGACGGCCACGAGGTCGTCGGAATCGACCATTGCCTGGGCCATCCCCAGGAGATCACCGAGCGGAACCTCCGGCTGAACGAGGCCAGCGACCGCTTCACCCTGATCCGTGGCGACCTCGCCGAGCTACCCCTCGAACCGCACTTCGACGGCGCGGACACGGTCTTCCACATCGCCGCCCGGCCCGGCGTCCGGCCCTCGTGGGGAGCCGAATTCACCAGCTACGCGCGGAGCAACGTCGTCGCCACCCATCTCCTGATGGAGGCGGCCGCCCGTACCGCTGTCCGCCGTGTCGTGGTGTCGTCCTCGTCAAGTGTGTACGGCGGCGCGCCCAACGGACCGGTGACCGAAGAGGACCTCCCCGCCCCGCTCTCGCCCTATGGGGTGACGAAACTCGCCGCGGAGCAGCTGGCTCTCGCTCACGCGCGGCGCGCACGATCCCGGCCGACGGTCGTGGCCCTGCGCTATTTCACGGTCTACGGCCCGAGGCAACGCCGTGACATGCTGATCAGCAAGTTGATCGAATCTGCGCTGACCGGAAAGGCCGTCACGATTCTGGGCGACGGCAAGCAGCGAAGGGACTTCACTTTCATCGCCGACGCCGTACAGGCCAATCTGATGGCCATGACCGCGGACGTCGAAGCGGAGGCCCTGAACATCGGCACCGGAGTCACGACCTCGGTGCTCGACGTGGCCGACCTCGTCGGCACCGTCGTCGGGCGGCCGGTCGTCCTCGAATTCGGGCGCGGACAGGCCGGGGACGTGCGGGACACGCATGCCGATGTCTCCCGGGCGAAAGACGTGATCGGTTATCGGCCCACGATCGATCTGCGCACCGGATTGACGACGCAGTTGGAGTGGACCCTGCAGAACGAGGTCGTCCCCACCTCGGAATAGCCGGCGATCGCCGGATCTCGTGTGTGGACAAGCGAGATCCGGCCCGCCCGTCAAAGCCGGCCGGCCTTCCGCCGGCGCGGTACAGCACCGCCATCGGTGACGACTTCCTCGTAGAGCCGCTCGAACCACTCCGCCGTCTGGCCTATGTCCACCGGATCAGCGCCGTTCCGTATCCCTTCGCGAAGCCGCGCGTGAACGTCGGGCCGCATGGCCCGAAGGATGGCCCCAGCGAGCGCATCGGGGTCTCCAGGCCTGGTCAGGAGGCCGTTCCGGCCGTTGTCGATCAGGTCAGGTACCCCTCCGACGGCCGTGGACACCACCGGCACGCCGGCCGCCAGCGCCTCCATGACCACGACCGGCAGCCCTTCGTGCGCCGAGCTGAGCACGAGCAGATCCGCCGAAGCGATCAGCCGGGCGGCGTCCGGCACATGTCCGAGGAGCCGTACACCGTCCGACTGGAGCTCGGCGACGCGGCGCGCCGTCTCCTCCTGCAAGGGACCGGTGCCGGCCAGCAGAAAGACAGCTCGCGGATCGCGGTCGACCACCTTGGCCGCCGCCTCGATGAGCACGCCGTGCTGCTTCTGCGGACGGAAGTTGCCGACGTGCGCGATGACGAAGGCGGACTCGGAAACGTTCCACTCCTGCCTCGTCCGCGCCGCCTCCCCCGCCCGGCGGCGCTGCTCCGCGACGTTGATGCCGTGGATCCTGGTCGACAGGTTGCGCGCGCCCCTGCTGACGATGGCCCGCGCGACCTGCGGAGAGACGGCCACGGTCCGGTCGTCCAGCCATCCTGTCGCCCGGTCGAGCAGCATCGTCGGCAGGCGGTAGCGGACGTTGTGCACGGTCGAGACCAGCGCGGGCCTCGGCCTGGACAGCCGCGACGTCAGCCGGAGCAGCGACGCGGGCACGGGCGAATGGAGGTTGAGCACGTGCGGGCGCAAGCGTCTGACCTCGACCGCCAGACGGGCGAGGCGGAGCCGCCGCGGCCAGGCGGCGAGACAGATCACCTCTATCTCCGCCAGCCGCAGTCGCTCGATGAGCTCGTCGGTCGCCGCGCTCTGGCAGACGACCGTGTAGCGCACGCCCGTGGGCGGCGCGGCCAGCAGTCGCTCGACGAGCAGCATCTCCGCGCCGCCGACCCCCAGGTCCTTGATGACTTCGCAGACGTGCAGTGTCCTCATGATGCGACCCCAATCGTTGCCACGTGCCTAAAAGGATCACTTTTCTCGAAGGGGTGGACCTGCGTGAGCCGCACGTCCACCCCTGGTCGAAATCGAGAGTCAGGTCAAGCGCGATAGGTCCAACCGGCCGCGCGCCAGCGTTCCGGCCTCAGCGCGTTGCGCCCGTCCAGCACGTTCCGGCTTCGAACCACGTTGCTGAGCAGCGCGGGATCCATGTCCTGGAACTCGGTCCAGTCGGTCAGCAGCATGACGAGGTCGGCCTCCCGCGCGGCCGTGACAATCGTCTCGGCGTACTCGATCTCCGGGTGGACGAGCCATGCGCTGTTCATCGCGACGGGATCGTGCATGGCGACCCGCGCGCCCTCGCGATGGGCGGCGACCGCCACGGCCAGCGCGGGAGAATCCCGGACGTCGTCGGTGTTCGGCTTGAACGCGGCGCCGAGGACGCAGACCCGCTTTCCCTCGTACGTGCCGCCCAGGAGGTCCCGGCCGAGCGTGAGGGCGCGGTCCCGGCGACTCAGATTGATGGCGTCGATCTGCCTGATGAACGTGGCGACCTCGTCCAGGCCGAGCTCCGTCGCGCAGGCGTACAGGGCACGAACGTCCTTGGGCAGGCAGCCGCCACCGAAGCCGAGCCCGGGGCCCAGGAAACGCCGGCCGATTCTGTCGTCGTAGCCGAGCGCCTCGGCCAGCGGCAGCACCGCGGCGCCGGTGGCCTCACATATCTGCGCCACGGAGTTGATGAAGGAGATCTTCATCGCGAGAAACGCGTTGGCCGAAACCTTGACGAGCTCGGCAGTGGCGTAGTCGGTCACCACGAGAGGACAGCCGTCCTCAATGATCGGCTGGTAGACGGCCCGCAGCAGTTGCTCCGCCCACTGCGACTCCACCCCGAAGATGAGCCGATCGGGTTGGAGCGTGTCCTGGACGGCGTGCCCTTCGCGAAGGAACTCCGGATTCCAGGCCACCTCCACCCGGCTGCCGCCGGTGTGGTGGCGGACGACATCGGCCATGCGCCGCGCGGTCCCCACCGGCACCGTGGACTTCCCCACGATGATCGCCGGTCCGGCCACCCGTCGCGCCAACTCGGTGAAGGCCGTCTCGACCCACCGCAGATCCGCGTTGAAGGAGCCGGGCAGCTGCGGTGTGCCCACGCAGACGAAATGGACGTCCGCCTCGGCGACATCGTCGTACTCCGTGGTGAAGCGGAGCCGGCCCGCCTCCACGCTCTTGCGGAGCAACTCACCGAGGCCAGGCTCGAAGAAGGGCAGCTCGCACGCGGACAGCCGCGCGATCTTCTCCTTCTCGATGTCCATGGCGATGACATCGTGGCCGAGCTGGGCCATGCCCACCGCGTGGGCGGTGCCCAGATATCCGGCGCCGATCACACTTATTCGGAGGTGTTCGGAGGGCTCGATCGATTGCGGCTGCAAAAGTTTCTCCCCTGCTCGGTAATCGAAAATGCCGGTGGGGCGATGTCGTATCCGTCCACGTCGCCCGAGTCCGACCAGATCACATTACTTTCTAACTCGGCGACGGCTGTGACGCGGCGGTCAACGGCTGAAGACATGGCAGAGCTTCCGTCAAATCTGGTTATATGCGGTGGACAACCGAGAATGATTTCCCCTGCCGCATCAACGAAAATGCGCAGCACTCCGCTCGTGCGGAGTACTGCGCCATATGGGTGCCGTGCGGTCCGCGTCCTGCGGACGAAATTTCACGCCTCGCCGGCCACAGTCACTGGCCCGTCGGGGGCAGCCGGTAGACGGCGTAATCACCGGCACGGAGCTGAAGGTCGGCGAAGGGGCCGAGGTCGGCGCCGGGACTCATCCGGCTCTCGTCCACGAAGAGCCACCGCACCCCATAGACGTCCCGCAGGCGCCGGACCGCCTCCGCCGAAGGCGCCTGGAACACCACGTCGTTGGCCAGGAGCCGGTCGCGATCCCAGAACGGCCGGGTCTCCACCACCTCACCGGGTCGCCAGTTGTCCATGTTGGTCACCGTGTAGGCCCATCCTTCGACCAGCATCCGCCGCTCGCTCAGCGCGGTCGCCCAGAACTCACGGCTGTCACACGGGTTCTCGAAGCCCGTACGGCAGTGCACGTTCGTCGCGACGAGATCGTCGGCAGCCGAGTGGGCACGCAGCCACCGCCCGGCCGTGAAGGCGCCCTCGGGAATCGCCTCCGGCGACACGGGCGCGTTATGGCCGGCGGCCACCCCGTTCGGATTCTGGGCAGCGGCTACCGGGCTTCTGAACGTACCGGGCATGACCCGGGCGAACCAGGCGGCGGGCGTGCCGGCGGCCGTGACCATGCAGATCACCAGCGCACAGGTACGGAGCCCGCTCTGGCGAGCGGCCCGCAGCACGACGACGGCCAGCAGGACCACACCCAGCAGCGCGACGTACGGCAGGAACAGGATGATCTCGTCCTGGCCCGGATCCAGCGGGATCCTGACGCCGCAGAGCGTCCGGATGGCGTAGACGGCCACCACCCCCACCCCGGCCGCGCACGCCATCGCCCAGAACCGCACGCGCGCCTTCCGCACGATGAGCATGAGCCCGTACACCGCGACCATCGCCAGGTAGGGATAGGACGCCTGGAGGAAATACCCCTGGGACTGATGCGGGTGGCCGAAGACGAGCGCCGCCGCGAGACCGGCCGCGCTCATGCTGAGCACCAGGACCACCACAGGCCGCACGAGCAGGTGCGGCCTGCCTACGAGCCCGAAGATCCCGCACCACGTGATGACCCCGCACAGGACGCACAGCAGGGCGGCGCCGATCGTGACGGCCGGCGAGAACTCGCCCCCGACCTCCAGTCCGGTCATGCTCCGCAACGTCAGGCGCATGATCGACAACGGATCGATCAGGAGCCCCTGCCGCGCGCCGCCGAACAGCACGCACTGCGCGAAGAGCAGGCACGCCGCGGTGAGTCCGAGCGCGGCGAGCGGTCGCCGGGGCAGGGCGAACCACTTGACCGCCTCGACCAGCACGACCGCCGCGAGCCCCGCCATGAGCAGCGGCAGATAGATGGCCTTGGCCCCCATGACCGCCACGAGCATGATCCCCAGGAGCACCCACCTGCCCCGTGGCTGTGGCTTGTGACCGAGAAGATCGATGAGGAGCAGGACGATCGGGGCGAAGAACAGGGCGCCGAAGGTCTGGGTCGGGCTCGACCATGACTGCACGGTCTTCCAGGTGAGCAGTCCGCTGGCCTCGCCCAGATACAGGCTCGGCGCCGCGATGAGCAGCGTGCTCGCGAGGCCGGCCAGCGCTCCCATGTTCGAGTGCGTGATGCGACGGCCGATCATCCCGAGGATGACGACGAGGGCGGCGAGCATGGGCAGGATGGCGAGGCGGAAGAGCAGGACCAGTGGTTCCACCCCGGTGACCCAGCTGGCCGCCGCGACATGCGCGTAGACGAACCAGTGGTAGACGAGGGATTCGCCGGCGACCGTCGGCACCATGGGCGGCATGTGGTTCTTCAGCTCACCGGCCAGGGCCAGGTGAAAGGGCATGTCGATGAACGACGTCCCGATCGCCGGCCAGGTGAGGGCCTGGGTTCTGAAGACGTTGACGGCGGACCACACGAT
Source organism: Nonomuraea guangzhouensis (assembly GCF_019396345.1). Lineage (GTDB taxonomy): Bacteria > Actinomycetota > Actinomycetes > Streptosporangiales > Streptosporangiaceae > Nonomuraea > Nonomuraea guangzhouensis. Next base: position 177,949 of record NZ_JAHKRM010000019.1, read on the forward strand.
CAGATACATCATGATCAGCGCGGTGCACCAGGACCACCACAGCGGCGTCCTGTCCGCGTCGGGGGCGCCCCTCCAATGCCTGCGCAGCCGAGGAACGGCGAGGAAGAGCACATAGGTGCTGATCGGCCAGGCCAGCACCAGCAGCGGCACCCCGAGCGCGCGAGCCGGTATGTAGGTGAGGACTTCCAGCGCGTAGCCGAGCGTCACGCCGAGCGCGAGCCCCTCCGTCAGCGTGGGCGTACCCCGGTACAGCACTCGGACCCACAGCAGGCCCGGCAGCGCGACACCCAGGGCGATGTAGAGGCTGAAGACGGCCAGGTCCGCGGCGGAGACGCCGTAGAACCCCAGCGCGACCCCGACGCAGGCGACCACGGCCGTCGCCGGAAGCCAGGTCGCGCAGCGCCTCAGTAGTGAGGTGGGCTTCCCCCCGGGCGGTGGTCCGGCTACGCCGGGCTCCGACGTGGGTGCGGAGGAGTGCAGCGCGGAGTGCAGAAAGGGCGGAGCTTCGGCCATGCACGCAAGCTTGACCACACCGGCGCCCCGGACAGGTGCGAACGCCCCAGCACGGCGATGTTCTTGCCTGCCCTTTGTGGGTTTTTGTAGAAATGACCCGGCCCGAGGCTCATCAGCCTCGGACCGGGTCATTTCCATGATGACGGCGCGCTAACTCGCTGCGGCGTCGAACAGCACATCGACCCAGTAATTGGTGACCTGATAGGTATTGTTGGGGAACGTGGTCGGCGTCCCGTACTTGTACACCCCGTTGCTTCCCGCCACCTCGGTACCGGCCGGTGCGTAGAGCGGACCGCGGCCATATCCCGTCGTGAAGAACGGCCTGGTTGTCGAGTAATTTCCCTGGGGCATGTGATAGGCGATCACATACGTGGTGTTCGCGGTGAGCGGGACCGGTGTCGCGAAGTTCGCCTGCTGCCACCCGGATGCCGTCTCGTTGGCGAACGTCGCGCTGGCCAGCAGTTGACCGCCGGCCGTCCACAGAGTCCCGGTGTGGAGTCCCGTGTTCTGCGGAGACTTGTAGAACCGGACCCCGGTGGCGACCCCGTCCGAGGTGGGACTGAACTTCGTCCCGACGACGACCGCCTTGGTGTCGCCGCTGGAATCGAGCGCCGGTACGGCCGTCTCGTCCCACAGCGTGCTCGACGGCGAGAACACCACGTCCACCCAGTAGTTCGTGGCCTGGTAGGTACTCGTGGGAAAGACGGGCGTCGCGCTGTACGAATAGACCCCGTTGCCTGGGGTGACGGCGCTGTTCGCCAGTCCGATGAGCAGCCCCGACGAATACTGCTGATTGAAATACGGGCGGGTCACCGAATACCTCCCGGACGGCGCGTAATACGAGGCGACATAGGTGGTGTTGGCGCTCACCGCGACGGACGTGGAGAAGTTCACCTGCTGCCAGCCGCTCGCCGTTTCACTGGTGAACGTCGCTCTGGCCAGAAGCTGACCCGTGGAGGTCCAGAGACTACCCGTGTGCGTTCCCGTGTTGAGCGCCCCTTTGTAAAATCTGATGCCGGTTATGTGACCCGGACTGGTGGGCTGGAATTTCACGCCCACCTCCGTCCCGGAGGGATCATTCTGCGAAGCGGTGGCGGGCGTCGCGGACGGCGGCCACGTGGTGCAGGGACATGGCGTGGTCACGGTGACGGGCCGCTGGGTCGGCGTCGTCTGGAGATTCCCGCTGTCGTCGACCGCCCGCGCCAAAATCGTCACCGGCCCGGCCGCGCCGGTCGTCCAGCTGAACTGCCAGTCCGCGAGTCCCTTCGCCTGGAACCACCGGTTGCCGCCGTCCGGGGAGACTTCGACGCCCCCCAGCTGTCCGCCCCCGAGGTCGACCGCCGTCCCCCGGATGGAGACCGTGGTGTTGCTCGGCACAGTGGCGCCGATGGACGGGCTCGTGATCGTTGTCGTCGGAGGGGAGGTGTCCGGTGACGCGGTCGCCGGAACCAGGCCCGCCTGCAGGCTCGCCGGCTGCAGCCTCATGTCGGCGAAGAGATTGACGGTCGCCTGCTGCATCCGGATGTCCGTAGGCGTACCAGGCCGGTAGTGAACGGCGTCGAGCCCCCACGCCCACTGCACGGTGCCCGCGCCGAAGACGCGCGCACCGCTCGAATGCCGGTAGAGGATCAGATTGTGGGTCGCGACCCCGGCGCCGTATCCGCCGCCGAAGTTGAGCAGGATCTTGTCCATCCGGCCCATCGTCATGCTGGAGAACTTCACCGAGCCCGCGGGGGTCGTCAGGTTGTCAGGCGCCGAGTCCCATTCATAGCCCAGCGTTCCAGCTGGGAAGATCGCCGTCTGCCCGGGCAGGAGATTCGCCACGGACGTGTTGCGCCACAGCCGCAGGCTCCGGTAGGACGCGGGAACGGCTACCGAGTCGGCGACGGTGCCGTTGACCGCGAACATCGTGCCGGTCACGGCGTTCTCCGGCCGGCCGCCGTTCGACGGCGGCGAGAAACGCGGGTCACGCCAGGTGCCGGTCCATTGCGGACTGGGGTCGATCTTGGCGTTCGCCAGCGTCTCCTTGTAGCAGACCATGGTCCGGAACGGCGTGGCCGCGCCGTCGATGCTCGGCTCCCACCTGGTCTTCCAGAACATCTCGTTGCCCGAGAAGAACATCAGGTTGACGGCGCTGGCGCGGGCGGCCTCGATGTTGTTCCGCATGTCCTCGGACCAGTACTCGTCATGGCCGCTCGACAGGAACGCTCGATGCTCGAGCAGCTCCGCCCCCGACCTGGCGGTGTCGACGTTCGTGGCGTAGCTCACGTCATAGGCGTTGGCCTCAAGCCATCTGATCATCGGGTATTCGGAGTTGTAGAAGAAGGACTCCGCCGCGCCGCTGACTTCGGCGCTCCGGTTGTTGAACGGCCGGTTGTAGCTGACCTTGAAGGCACGTCCCGCCGGGCTGCCGGTGTACAGGCTGTTTCCGCCGTAGTTGTTGTACGCCGTCCACGTCGCGTCAGAGGTCTGCACCAGGAGGTCCGCGCCACGCGTGTCATCTCGGACGACGAAGGTGATCTGGCTCTCACCGGGCGTGCCGTCTTCGCGTACCAGCTTCCCGATGTACACGCCGGAGACGGCGGTGCTCGGCACCGCCCAGGACGCGGACACCGCCCAATTGCCGCAGTCGACCAGTCCGGTGACATCATCGCTGTCGCACGTGGGCTGCACCTGAGGCAGCGCGGCGGACGGTTGCACGGTGGCGATCAGTCGCGCTCCCATGCCGCTGTAGTAGCCGATGCGATAGATGTCCATCCGGTAGTCGGTGGCGTCCGTGTCCACCTTGAAATCTACGGTCGTCCCTTTGTTGATGCTGATATCCGTCGCATATCCCTGAATAGTGGGGCTGCCCGCCCCCACCACGTCCCACTCGGTCGGCGGATTGCCGGGAAGGGCGTTCTCCACGCAGATGACCGAGGTCGGCGGGCAGGGATCCGCCGCCCTCACGGCATGCCGCCTCCCGGGCCGGCCCGGTGGGCGGACGTGGGTGGCCTTGATCGCTGCCAAGCCCTTGCGCGCGGCCTCGCTGATGCGAGGGACCGCGGGTGCGGACTGCGCCGTCGCGCCCTGGTCCGGGTAGGAGATGACATGCGCGGTGACCACACCGTTCTCGCCGACCGGCACCCGGGCGGCGCCGAGGATGCCCAGCGCGGCCACAATGCCCGCACCCACTACAAGTGGCGGGCTGCGAAATGTCCGCTGCCACAAACCGGTCTTTTTCTCACTGCCGGGCATGATGCACCCCCTGGATTCAGCCGTCACGGGGGGTCATGAGCAAATGAATACAACGATGCCGGGCTCTTTCGTTAGTCGGGTTCGGGCAGGGCGATTTCCCAGCAGGAAGGACGCTGATATTGATTCTCCGCTAACACCTCATTCGCCGCAGAGATCGGCATATCTCCGGAGAACGCGAGCCATCACCCATTGGCCCGGACAAGGAACCGGCAAGAAACAACCGCGAGCAGAGGGCCCGGCCCGATCGACGCCATCGCCGCATCAAGCTTGCGGCCATGGACAAGATCTCGCCTGTCAACGGTTCCGCGCTGAGCGGGCTGAGCATCGTGGAGACAACTCGGCACGCACGAGGCGCCCGGCGCCCGGCCCGCTGGTGGCCCGCACTGTCAGGCCGGCTCGCGGCCGCCTTCGTGACGGCTTTCACCGCTGCCGTACTGGTGCGCTATGGAGTGTCCGGCACGGACATGGCGCTGTTCGCCATCTACGTCGTCCTGGGGCTGGCGCTGCCCGGTGTCCTGGTGATCAGGGCCCTGTACCGCGCTCCGCGCACAGCGGCAGAGGAGATCGCCCTGGGCCTGGCGTTCGGTTACGCCGTGGAGATCCTGGTCTACATAGGCGCGCGCGCCGTCGGAATGCCGCTGCTCGTCGTGGCGTGGCCGTTGACCACGTACGCGCTCTTCCTCGCGGTCCCCTCCCTGCGCAGGCACTGGCGGGCCGGATCCCGCCCGGCGACTCCCCTGTGGTGGTCCTGGGCCCTCGCCCTCGTCATCGCCCTCCTGACCGGCTGCAGCGCGCTCAAGTTCTTCGGCACCCACCCCATCACCTGGCCCGGTCTCGGGGCGTCGGCTCCCGATATGCCGTTCCATCTGGCGTTGATCGGCGAGTTGAAGCATCATGTGCCGCCCTCGGTGCCGATGGTCGTGGGTGAGCCTCTGGCGTACCACTGGTTCGTCTACGCGCATCTCGCGGCGGCCAGCTGGCTGTCCGGAGTGGAACCTCTTGTCCTGCTGTACCGCCTGGGGATGCTGCCCATGCTGGCCGCGTTCGTCGTCCTGGCCGGCATGACCGGGCGCCGCGTCACGGGCTCGTGGATCGGCGGGGCCGTCGCTCTCGTGGGCACGATCTTCGTGGGCGCCCCGAGCCTGTACCTGGGCACGAACGGGGTGTTCACCTGGGGAGGAGTGCCGGACACCGCGTATATCAGCCCGACGCAGACGCTGGGCGCCCTGCTGTTCGCTCCCCTCGTCCTCATCCTCGTGGACCTTCTCGAGCGCCGGGGGCGCGACACCGGCACCTGGCTGCTGGCCGGGCTCTTCCTGGTGGTGCTGACCGGCGCCAAAGCCACCTATCTGCCGCTGCTCGGCGCCGGACTGCTGCTCGTGGCCGCGGTCGACGTGATGAGGCGGCGCCGGCCGGCCACACCCGTACTCATCCTGCTGGGAATGACCGTGGCATGCGTGTTCTTCGCGCAGTTCGTCCTGTTCGGCCGGGAGCGGCAAGGGCTGGTCACGGACCCGCTGTCCTTCACGCGCGGCACCTGGAGCAAGCTCACCGGCCTGACCACGCCCTCGCCGGGCTCGACGCTGGCCATCACCCTGGTGTACCTGCTCTGCTGGGCCGTGACCTGGTCCGGCATCCTCGGGCTGCTGAGCAGGCCGAAGCTGCTCATGCGGCCACGGGTGAGCCTCATGCTCGGCATGGGCGCGGCCGGGCTCGGCGCGGTGCTGCTGCTCGGGCACCCGGGCCAGAGCCAGCTCTTCTTCTTCTGGGGGGCCTACCCCTATCTGGCGGCCGTCGCGGCCTATGGGATCCTCATGCTCCTGCGGCGGGCACGGGTGTCGCCCAAGGCGGTGGTGTGCTCGACCGTCGCGGGGCTCGTCGCCGCGTACCTGATCCCCCTCCTCTGTGGCGTCAAGATTCCGCTGGGCTCCGGCCAGGCGGACGGGATCCTGTACCGGCCGTACCTCACCCTGGTGGCCCTGACCGTGCTGGCGGGCCTCCTCCTGGCTTTCCTGAAGGGACGCGCCCACGCCTGCGCCCTCGTGCTCGTCGCGTTCGCGGCCATCGGCCTGCCCGCGTACTGGCACGCACGCGTCCTTTCCGCCATCGACAACGTCACCGGGGAGGATCCCAACCCGGTGGTCAGACCGGTGGAGAACCGGGTGATCCCCCAAGGGACCCTGGCCGCCGGACGGTGGCTGCGCGACCATTCCGAGCCGGACGACCTGGTGGCCACGAACACGCACTGCCGCCTGGGGTACGAGAATCCGTGCGACACCCGATACCCGTGGGTGGCCGCATTGTCGGAACGGCACGTGCTGGTCGAAGGCTGGGCCTACACGGCCACGAACCTGAGCCACTGGCGTCCGGGACTGCTGCCGGAGGGCCTGCCGTTCTGGGACACCGAACTGATCAAGCTGAACGACACGGCCTTCGAGTCGCCGAGCCGGACCGCCATGTGGCAGCTGCGTGAGCGCTACGGGGTGCGCTGGCTCTTCGTCGACGAGCTCCGGGCGAATCCCAGCCCGCGGATCGGCGATTTCGCGCAATTCCAGTTCCGGTCCGGCGATTACGCCGTCTATCGGCTGACGGACGGCTCGATCTGAGGTGGTGAGGTAAGGCTTGCGTAATGCCTCATCCAGCCACACGGCACCATGCGTGTCGGCCGCCCCGGGCCGTTGTTCACTGCGTTCGTGAACGCAACCGGCCTGACGGCGATCCCCTTCAACGTGCCGCACATCTCGGAGAACGAGCTCGACTACCTGGCGGAGGCCGTACTCCGGCGGTTCACCCGCGGGGACGGGCCCTTCACCGAGCGGGCCACCCGTCTCCTCAGGGAGATCACCGGAGCCCGCCGGGCGCTGCTGACCACCTCGTGCACACACGCGCTGGAGATGTCGGCGCTCCTGCTCGACCTGCGGCCCGGCGACGAGGTGATCATGCCGTCGTTCACCTTCATGTCGACGGCCAACGCCTACGCGCTGCGCGGGGCCGTCCCGGTGTTCGCCGACTGCCGGCCGGACACGCTGAACCTGGATGAACGGCTGCTCGAAGCCGCGATCACCGACCGCACCCGGGCCGTCGTGGTCGTCCACTACGCGGGTGTCGGGTGCGCGATGGACGAGATCGGCGAACTCGCCCGACGGCACGGCCTCGCGGTCATCGAGGACAACGCCCATGGACTGGGCGGGTTCTATCAGGACCGTCCGCTCGGGTCGTTCGGCTGCATGACCGCCCAGAGCTTCCACGAGACGAAGAACGTGCAGTGCGGAGAGGGCGGCGCGCTGCTCCTGAACGACGCCGGCCTCGTCGAGCGCGCGGAGATCGTCAGGGAGAAGGGCACCGACCGGAGCCGGTTCTTCCGCGGCCAGGTGGACAAGTACCGGTGGGTCGACATCGGGTCCAGCTACCTGCCCTCGGACGTGCTCGCCGCGCAGCTCACCTCGCAACTGGAATCGTTCGACAAGATCCAGTTCCGGCGTCAGTCCGCGTGGCACAGGTACCACGAGGAACTGGCGGACTGGGCCGCGGAGAACGGGGTCGCCCAGCCGACGATCCCGGACGGATGCACACATCCGGCGCACCTGTACTACCTGCTGCTCCCCGACCTGGCGAACCGCCAGGCCTTCATCGGCCATCTCGCCGACCGTGGCGCGCAGGCGGCCTTCCACTACCAGCCGCTCCACGATTCACCCGCGGGCCTGCGGTACGGGCGGACGGCCCCGGGTGGCTGCCCGGTCACGGAGGAGGTCGCCGACCGGCTCGTACGGCTGCCGCTGTTCGCCGACCTGGACGACGCCGGCCTGTCACGCGTGATCGACGCGGTCCGCACCTACGAGGTGAGCTGATGGCCTGGCAGGACGTGATCGAGTCGGAAGCCGTGGAGCCGCGGAAGTCTCCGCTCGAGTCCGCGCGGTTCGGCTACTCGGTGGAGCGACTCGCCGTCTCCGCCGAATCCGACTCGTCGCTCTCCGCGGTCCGCGAGGCCGTCGTACGATCCGCCGCGGACGTGATCGTCCTTCGCTACCCCGCCGAGTACATCGGCTGGTACGCCCAGCTGACCACTCCAGGCCGGACGGCCATCTTCGCGGACTCCCTGGTGTACTGGCGGCTGCGCGCCGGAGCGGGCCGGGCGCCCGAGGCGTCGCCGGAGCTGCGCGCGGCGGAGCTGACCGGAAGCACCGCGATCGAGGATCTGGTGTCCGACATCTTCCTCGCGTACGGAAACCACTACCTGGCCAATCCCCTGTTCGACGCCGCCGACGCGATCGCCGGCTACCAGGAATGGGCGCTGCGGTCGGCCGCCGAAGGCGGCTGCCTGGCGCTGCTGGATAAGCGCGCGGCCGGGACGGAACCGCCCGTCCTCGCGCTGGCCACCCTGGAAGAGGATGCGGCCCGGACGGAGATCCTGCTCGCCGGCGTGGTCTCCGAGCACCAGGGCCGCGGCCTGTACGCTCACCTGCTCAAGGCGGTCGAGGACCGCACGCTGGCGCGCGGCGCGGGCGAGGTCGTCATCTCCACCCAGGGACACAACACCCGGGTGCAGCGGGCATGGGCCCGATACGGGTTCGAGCCCGTACGGACGATGCTCACTGTTCATCTGGTCCGGAGCGCGCTCCTGCCTGGGCAGGCACGCTAGAACCGCCGGGACGCGCGTCGGCGGCGGCGCCCGGTTCGACGCGCTCCCGCACGACGTAGGTCGGCCGGCCCATGCCGCTGCCATGAATGCGGCCGATGTACTCCCCGAGGACACCGATGGAGATGAGCTGCGCGGAGGAGAAGAGCGCGACCATCGAGGCGATGGTCGTGAAGCCCGCCACCGTGGTCTCCCCCGTGGCGAACCGCCACAGCACGACCCCGCCCAGCAGCAGGCCGACGACGCCGACGAGAAATCCGAGATAGCTCGCCGCCCGCAGGGGCGCCGTGCTGTAGCCGAGCAGCATGTTCACCGCGTGCCGGATCAGCAGCCGCGCCGAGTAGTTGGAGCGCCCGTGATCGCGTTCGTTCATGCGCACGCTGACCGACCCCACCTGGGAGGTGGCCCACGACAAAGCCACGTCGACCGAGGCGTGCGGCCCCGACAGCTCTTCGAACCCGTCGCGCAGCCGCGTACGAAAGGCGCGGAAGGCGCTGATCGCCCGGGCGGAGCGGATGCCCAGCGCGCTGGACATCCCGGCCTTCACCGATCGGGAGGCGAAGCTCCGCAGAACCCCGTGCTCCTCGCGGTAGGAGACGCCGTAGACCAGGTCGAGACGGTCGCCCTCAAGTGCGGCCAGCAGGAGCGGAATCTGCTCCGGCGGATGCTGCAGGTCGTCATCCATCGTCACGACGACCTCGAAGGCCGCCTCCCTGATGCCGGCGATCAGCGCGTTGTGCTGGCCGTAGTTGCGGGAGAGGTGGATCGCTCGTACGGCCTCGTGCCGACGGGCCAGCCCGGCGGCCGTCGCCCAGGTGTCGTCCGGGCTGCCGTCGACGACGAGGATCACCTCGTGACGGACGGAGGCCTCGCTCATGGTCGACAGGATCCTGGCCACCAGCGCTGGAAGAGTGCGCGCGGATCGGTAACACGGAATTACCACCGACACCGACATTGATCCCCCGATCATCCAGTGTGAGCCGGTTACAATCATGCTGCCCCCACCACGCGACGATCTGGAGTGCGGGCGACATGGTTGACGTGAAGAGCCACGCCAAAAGCGACAAGAAACCGCATTTCTGGTGGCGGGCTCTGATCTCCACTTTTGCTGGAAACCGCATCACATACCTAATGGCCGGCGCCATGACGGCAGTTGTCTATTACTGTCTCCTTGGCCTAGCATTGCTGGCCGCCGAGGATGCCGTGCCCTATCTTGTCCTGGTCGTGACCAGCCACTTCGTGACCGTGGTGATCGTGTACCCGTGGTATCGGCTGGTGGTGTTCCGGACCTCCGGCGATTCCTGGTTGCGGGGATACCTGCGATTCTATGTGGTCGGCCTGAGCTTCCTCGGGGCGTCCCTCATCAGCCTGCCGATCCTCGTGAGCGTCGCCGGAATTCCCATCATGATCGCACAGGGGCTGATAATAGTCATAAGTCCACCCCTGAGCTATCTAATACACCGAACATGGACTTTTCGCGATCGCGGAACCATCTAGTCTCGGCAACGTGCCGGGTTTTCTTCGACAAGAGCGCGGAACCACGAAGTTCCCCTGGTCGCGACCCGGCATAAACTCCAGCGGACAGGCGGCCGTTGCGGCCACGTCCTCTTCGCGGAAGGACTCAGCAAGCGGATGAAGGCTCTCGTTCTAGCGGGTGGCAAGGGGACGAGGCTGCGCCCGCTCACCCATACCTCAGCGAAACAGCTGGTCCCCGTGGCCAACAAACCGGTCCTCTTCTACGGACTCGAAGCGCTGCGAGACGCGGGCATCACCAGCGTGGGCATCATCGTCGGCGACACGGCCCACGAGGTGCGCGAGGCCGTCGGGGACGGCGCCAAGTTCGGCCTCGACATCACCTACATCCCCCAGCAGGCCCCCTTGGGCCTGGCTCACTGCGTCCTGATCGCCGAAGAGTTCCTCGCCGACGAGCCGTTCGTGATGTACCTCGGCGACAACTTCCTGGTGGGTGGCATCACCAGCCTGGTCGACGCGTTCCGCGCGGCCGACCATGACGCGCAGATTCTGCTCACCAAGGTCGCCGAACCCCAGTTCTACGGCGTGGCCGAGCTCGGGTCGGACGGCGAGATCGTCGGGCTGGAGGAGAAGCCGGAGCACCCGCGCAGCGATCTCGCGATCGTCGGCGTCTACATCTTCTCCCCCGTCATCCACGCGGCCGTCCGGAGCATCACACCGTCCGCGCGCGGCGAGCTGGAGATCACGGACGCCATCACCTGGCTGATCGACAAGGGCTACCGCGTCCACTCCCACTTCGTCAGCGGCTACTGGAAGGACACCGGGCGGCTCCAGGACATGCTGGAATGCAACCGGATCATCCTCGAACAGATCGAACCCGACATCAGCGGCACCGTGGACGGCCGGAGTGAGATCACCGGTCGGGTCGTCGTCGAGCGGGGCGCGGTGGTGGAGGACTCCGTCCTGCGCGGGCCCATCGTGATCGGGGCGGACTCCAAGATCACCTCATCCTATGTCGGCCCCTTCACCTCCATCGGGGCGAGGTGCGAGGTGGCGAACACCGAGATCGAGTACTCCATCGTGCTCGACAGCTCATCCATCCGCGGCGTCTCGCGCATCGGACACTCCCTGATCGGGCGCAACGTCGAAGTGAACCGGGCGGAAGGCATGCCGAACACCCACGAGCTCATGGTGGGCGATCACAGCAAGATTCAGGTGCGCTCATGAGAATTCTGGTCACCGGCGGCGCCGGATTCATCGGCTCGCACTATGTACGCTCACTGCTGCTCGGCTCGTATCCGGGCTACGAGTCCGTGCACATCACCGTTCTCGACAAGCTCACCTATGCCGGAAATCTCGGCAATCTCGCACCTGTAGACGGACATCCCGGCTACACGTTCATCCACGGAGACATCACCGACCTGCAGCTGCTCGCGGAGATCGTCCCCGAGTGCGAGGTGATCGTGAACTTCGCGGCCGAGACGCACGTCGACCGGTCCATCGCGGGAGCCGGCGACTTCGTGACGACGAACGTGCTGGGCACCCAGAGACTCCTGCAGACGGCGCTGGAGTCCGGCGTCCGGACGGTGGTGCACGTCTCCACCGACGAGGTGTACGGGTCGATCGAGGATGGATCCTGGTCCGAAACCGAGCCCCTGCTCCCGAACTCGCCGTACTCGGCGGCCAAGGCCGGCAGCGACCTGCTCTGCCGGGCGTATCACCAGACGTACGGCCTCGACGTCCGGGTGACCCGCTGCTCCAACAACTACGGCCCCTACCAGCACCCCGAGAAGCTCATCCCGCTGTTCGTCACCAACCTCCTCGACCGCGAGCCGGTCCCCCTCTACGGCGACGGGCTGAACGTACGGGACTGGCTGCACGTCGACGACCACTGCCGAGGCATTCACCTGGTCCTGGAGAAAGGCTCACCGGGAGAGACGTACAACATCGGCGGCGGCACCGAACTCACCAACCGGGAACTCACCGGGTGGCTGCTGGCCACGCTCGGGATGGGCTGGGAGATGGTCAGACAGGTACCGGACCGACTCGGACACGACCGCCGCTATTCGGTCGACTACGGCAAACTCCGAGCCCTGGGCTACGAGCCGCTGACGGGCTTCGCGGACGGCCTGGCGGAGACGGTGCGCTGGTACGAGGACAACCAGCAGTGGTGGCGACCCCTGAAGGCCACACCTCTGATCGGGTAAGCACACCAACGTTCCAGCAACTCGACCACCGATCCGGCCCCACAACACCCGACCCAACCCCGGGACCCCGGGACCTCGGGCGCTCGGGCGCTCGGGCGCTCGGGCGCTCAAGGGCACCGGGACTCGGAGGGTCCGGGGAGCCAAGTGCTCGGACGCTCGACGGCTCGGGCGCTCGGGCGCTCGGGCGCTCGGAGGCTCTGGGGCTCACGGACTCCGGACTCACGGACTCGGGGGCTCACGGGCTCGGAGAGTTGGGCTCAGGCGTTCGGGGGCTCAGGCGGGGACTCGGGCGCTCGGATGCTCCGGGGCTCCGGGGAGGCTCACGGGGCTCGGAGAGTTGGGGCTCAGGCGTTCGGGGCACTCCGGGCTCCCGGGCTCCCGGGCTCCCGGGCTCCCGGGCTCCCGGGCTCCCGGGTGATGGAAGGCGCTCCGGGTGGTGGAAGGGAACGTAGATGGTGACCGTGCGCACGTCGCGGTGGGGTGGCGGCGCGGCCGGTGAGCGTGACCCTGGAATGCCGGTGACCCGCGACGGCGGGTGGGTCTTCCCGTGCTTGCCGTACAGGATGGGTGGGATTTTGCTTTTTGGCGAGGCGGGTGGGGGGATGGTCGCGAGGCCCCGTCAGTTGATGATTTGCAGCACCGGGTCGGATTTGCTCGGGGCGTGGTGGATCATTGCCTCGTGGTCGAAGGTGTCGCCACCCAGGTAGACGGCGACGATCCGGTGCTGGCCTCGGTCGAGGCTGGACGTCGTGAACACCGCACGACCGGTGCGGTTGAGGAACACCGAGCCGAGAGCGGTCGAGCCGTCCTTGAAGACCACCTCGCCGGCCGGGATCAGCTGGCCACTGACCGCTACCACGGTGGCGGTGAACGTGACCGGCTGTCCCCTCTGGGAGGGGTTGCGGGAGCTGGTCAACGTGGTGGCGGTGGGCGGGTCGTTCGGGATGGCGATGTGCGTGGCCGGGATGCTGTCGGTGCCGGTGGTGTTGACGGAGCCGTTCAGGGAGAAGATCCGGCCGTCGACGCTGGCGCCGAAGTTCACGGTGACGGTGCGCTGGGCCAGCACGTTGCCGCGGAAGGTGCTGTAGATCCCCAGCGACGCGGTGTCGCTGAGCTGCCAGAAGACGTTGTCGGCCTGCGCGCCGCGCACCAGGCTGATGTTGCTGACCCTGGTGGTGGTCAGGGTGTCCGCCCGGAAGATGAAGATCGCGTCCGGGTCTCCCTGCGCGTCGAGGACAAGGGTGCCGTTGATCGCGAACCCGCCGCCGGCGGAGTCGTACAGGCCGGGCCCCTTGGTCGTGCCGCCCAGTTGCGCCGCCACCGTGGCATCGGCGGTCCGCCCGGCGATGTCGTTGTAGGCGGCGACCACATCAGCCTTGACCGCCGCCGCGGTCGCGTTGCCCAGTTGCCTGTCACCGTTGATGGTGCCGGGCGGGAAGCCGGTCAGCGTCTTGGCGGGGCTGATCCCCAGATCTCCGGTGACCGTGGTCAGGTTCGTGTTGTTGACCGACACCCCGGCCACGACCCCGTACGACTCCGCGTCACCGATGTCCACCGGCCGCGTCGCGCTCGCGCCCTCGGTCAGGGTCACCAGCACACCTACCACCAGCGCGACCGCCGCGATCACCCCCATCCACAACCGACCGGCATTCCCCCAAAGACGGGAAAAATTGATATTAGTCATGAGCAACTCCTTTTATCTGTGATCTGGGATAAATCCCCCGCCGGTCATATGACGCTGGATATTTGACATTAGCGGGCATCGATGCGGTTCCTGAGAAATGACATGCGGCGCGGCCCGTGTCGCGTTCACGATGAGGACATGAAACGGCCCCGCCGCGCAGGCAATGAGACCGTCTGCGCAGCGGGGCCTTTGGCGGTCGCCCCGACCTCACGGATCCGCTATGAGGCGGACTCGCGGGTGTCAGTCGAATACCGGATCGATCCAGTAGTTGGTGGACTGGTAGGAACTTGTCGGGAAGGTGCTGGTCGCCCCGTAGGTGTACACCCCGTTCGGGTCCGTGCCGTTCGCCAGAGCGGTGAGCGGCCCGTTCGTGTATGCCGAGGTGAAGTACGGGCGAGTTACCGAATAATTTCCCGACGTCGTGTGATACGACGCTATATAGGTGGTATTGGCGGTTATAGAGACAGGCGTCAGGAAGTTCACCTGCTGCCAGCCAGAAGCCGTCTCGTTGGAGAAGGTCGCGCTCGCGAGCAGCTGACCACCGCTGCTCCACAGGGCTCCGGTATGAGTCCCCGTATTCGAAGCGCCCTTGAAGAACCTGAGAGCGACGATTTTCCCGTTCGTCGATGCCCGGAACTTCACGCCGACCGTAACAGCCTGCGTATCAGGTTGCGACTGGACGGCCGGAGTGGCCACCGTGTCCCACAGACTGTCTGACGGCTGGAACACGACGTCGACCCAGTAGTTGGTCGCTTGCATGGAGCTCGTCGGGAAGGTGCTGGTCGCCCCGTAGGTGTACACCCCGTTCGGGTCCGTACTGTTCGCCAGAGCGGTGAGCGGCCCGTTCGTGAATGCCGAGCTGAAGTACGGGCGAGTTACCGAATAATTTCCCGACGTAGTGTGATACGACGCTACATAGGTGGTATTAGCGGCGATCGCGACAGGCGTCGAGAAATTCATCTGCTGCCAACCAGAGGCAGTCTCGTTGGAGAACGTCCCGCTCGCGAGCAACTGACCACTGCTGGTCCACAGGCTTCCGGTATGAGTCCCTGTGTTCAAGGCGCCCTTGAAGAACCTGACGGCGTGGACGACCCCGCTCACTGATGCCCGGAACTTCACGCCGACCGTGATCGCCTGCGTATCAGGTTGGGACTGGACGGCCGGAGTGGCCTGCTTGTTCCACAGGCTGTCCGACACGTCCTGAACCACTTCCGGCGAAAAGCTCGGCGCGAAGTGGATCAGTGCCTCGTGGTCGAAGACGTCGCCGCCCAGGTAGACGGCGGTGAGGTGGTGTGCCCCAGCGCTGAAGTTCGGGATCGTGATCCTGGCCACGTCGTCGTCGTCCTGGTTGCTCGAGCCGATTATGGTCGAGCCGTCCTTGAAGACCACTTCGCCGGCGGGGACCACGGTGCCGCTGACCTGCGCCACGACGGCGGTGAGGGTAACCGGTTCCCCTCTCCAGGAGGGGTCGTCCGAGGTGGTCAGGGTGGTGGTCGTGGGCGGGTCGTTGGGCACGGTGATACGCGTGGCCGGGACGCTGTCGGTGCCGGTGATGTGCACGAAATCGTTGAGTGCGAAGATCCGGCCGTTGACGCTGGCGCCGAAGTTCACCGTGACGTTGTCCTGGGCCAGCACGTTGCCGCGGAAGGTGCTGTAGGTGCCCAGCGCCACGGTGTCGTTGAACTGCCAGAAGACGTTGTTGGCCTGCGCACCGCGCGCCAGGGCGATGTTGGAGACGTTGGCGGTGGTCAGGGTGTTCGCCCGGAAGATGAAGACGGCGTTCGGGTCCCCCTGCGCGTCGAGGGTGAGTGTGCCGCTGATCGTGAACGCGTTGGTGTTGGAGGTGTACAGGCCGGGCCCCTTGGTCGTGCCACCCAGCTGCGCCGCCACCGTGAAATCGGCCGTCCGCCCGGCGATGTCGTTGTAGGCGGCCACCAGATCGGCCTTGACGTTGGCCGCGGTCGCGTTGCCCAGGTCCCGGTCACCGTTGATGGTGCCGGGTGGGAAGCCGGTCAGCGTATTGCCGGGGCTGACCGCGACATCTCCGGTGACCGTGGTCAGATCCGTGTTGGTGATCTCGTCTCCGGCCACGACCCCGTACGGCGCCGCGTCACCGATATCCACCGGCCCCGTCGCGCCGGCGGTCTGCGGCAGCCCTACCAGGGTGCCTGCCACCAGCACGACCGCCGTCGCCACCCCCACCCACAACCGACCGGCATTTCCCGAAAAACGGGAACATCTGACTTTGCTGGTCGCTTCGTGATTGAGAGTTTCGGGGAAGGCTGTGCCGGCTGTTCGATCGGGCGCATCGCTATGTGATTTTGACATGCGCCACAACTCCTCACTGTATCTTGTGCTGCTCAGGCAATCGGCTGGGCGCCGCAGCCCGCAGCTCGCCAAGGATCCATACGGCGATGTTCCACACTCGCCTGGTTCGTCGCGTTTGCCATAAAAGGCGGCTATAAGTCCAGCCGCAAGAGATACGACCCGAATGTCGTCGATCCCGGTTAAGACGCTACGACATTCGACAGGAGCATGCCTTGAACGGCATGACACGAAAAACCCATATGAGATCAAGAAGAGCCCAGACTAATGCCCGATTGGCCAGCTCTTTACCCGCAAATATCCTCCTCCGATACTTACCTGGAGGCTTTAAAGGACTCTCTCACGTGCGGATCGCCTCTTCATGATGCCCGGCCGTCATCCATTGACGAAATCCATCCAGCGACCGAACCACCCGCCGGTTTCCCGGCAGGCCGGCTCCACACGCGGAAATATTCCCATTAATACCCTTATGCCTGCCAAACCGCTGGCCTTGCCGCGGAAAATACTGGACCCTGCCATAAGACGACACGCCGGGGATCGCCATCGAATCGGCGGTATGAGAACTCCGGACTTCTACAGTCGGATCGTGTCTCATCTCGATGTAACGGGGGTCCTGACATGAGAGAGAAACTGGTGGTCGTCGGCCAGGGATACGTCGGCCTGCCGCTGGCGATGCGGGCGATCGGCGCGGGATTCGACGTCGTGGGCATCGACGTGGACGAGTGGCGGATCAAGCGGTTGAACGCCGGCGAGTCCTATGTCGAGGACATCGGCGACGACGAGTTGACCGCCGCGCACCGCTGCGGCCGCTACCTCGCCACTACCGATTATGCCGACGCCAAGGGATTCGACATCTGTGTGATCACGGTGCCGACGCCGTTGAGCGAGGGCGTTCCCGATCTCCGTCACATCGCCTCGGCCGCCCGATCCGTCGCGCCGCTGCTACGGCCGGGCGCCACGGTGGTCCTGGAGTCCACCACCTATCCCGGCACCACCGAGGAGTACCTCCTGCCGTTGCTGAAGGAGGGCTCCGGGCTGCAGGCACCCGAGGACTTCTTCCTCGGCTACAGCCCGGAACGCATCGACCCGGGAAACGCCGTTTGGCGGCTCGACAACACGCCGAAGGTCGTGTCCGGCATCGACGACTCCTCGCTGAAGAAGGTCCAGGCCTTCTACGAGCGGCTCGTGCACGAGGTCGTTCCCGTCTCCTCGCTCCAGGTGGCCGAGCTGTGCAAGCTCCTGGAGAACACCTTCCGGCACATCAACATCGCCCTGGTGAACGAGCTGGCCATCTTCGCGCGGCAGTTGGGGATCGACGTCTGGGAGGCCATCGACGCCGCTTCCACCAAGCCGTTCGGCTACATGCGCTTCACCCCCGGTCCGGGCGTCGGCGGGCACTGCCTGCCGATCGACCCGTCCTACCTGTCGTGGAAGGTCAAGCGCAGTCTGGGGCACAACTTCCGGTTCGTGGAGCTGGCGAACGACATCAACGACCACATGCCGGACCACGTCATCCACCGGCTGGCCCTCGCGCTGAACCAGCGCTCCAGGTCGATCAAGGGCAGCCGGGTGGTCGTGCTCGGCCTCGCCTACAAGAAGAACGCGGGAGACTGCCGCGAGTCCCCGGCGATCGAGGTGGCCAGGACTCTGCGCAAGCTGGGCGCGGACGTGCGCGCCGCCGACCCACACGTGGACCACTTCCTGCTGCCGCACGGCATCGCGATCGTCGACGCCACCCGCCAGGAGCTCGCCAAGGCGGACGCGGTGATGATCCTCACCGACCACGACTGCTTCGACTACGAGATGGTCGAGCAGGCGAGCACCTTCGTCTTCGACACGCGCAACCGCTGCCGGGGACCCAACGTCGAACGGCTGTGACGGACTCTCAGGGGGCTACCTGCGGTCGAGCGGGTAGCCCCCCTGCGTCTTTAGAGCATGGCCTTCATCGAGTCGGTGGCCGACAGCACGTAGGGCTGCTCGGCCATGACCGCGTCCCAGTTGTCCGCGAGCGACTCCGGCGTGAGGTCGTCGGACTTCCAGCCGGGCCCCTCGGCCACGAACACACGCGCCACCCGGCCGCCGCCGACGCTGAACACCTCACCGCTCGGCGCGCACGACTCGTGAACCAGGTACGCCACCAACGCGCTGACCCGCTCGGGCGTGAACTTGGCCTCGAACTCGGCAGGCAGCAGCGACTCGGTCATCCGCGTCCAGGCGATCGGCGCGATGGCGTTGGCCTTGATGCCGTTGCGGGCGCCCTCGATGCCGAGCGTCTTGGTCAGGCCGACCAGCCCCATCTTGGCGGTGGAGTAGTTGGCCTGGCCGAAGTTGCCGAACAGGCCCGCCGGGCTGGAGGTGTTGACGATGCGGCCGTAGCCGGCCTCCTTCATGTACGGGTAGGCGGCCTGGGAGACCAGGTAGGAGCCGCGCACGTGGACGGCCAGCACCCCGTCGAAGTCCTCGACCGCCATCTTCCCGAACGACCTGTCGCGCAGGATGCCCGCGTTGTTGACGACGATGTCGATCTTGCCGAAGGCGTCGATCGCGGCCTGCGCGATCGCCCTGGCCCCTTCCGGCGTGGCCACATTGTCGGCGTTGGCGATGGCCTGGCCACCGTTCTTGGTGATGAGCTCGACCACCTCGGCGGCGGGACCCGCGGAGGCGCCGGTGCCGTCGAGCGCGCCGCCCAGGTCGTTCACGACGACCTTGGCACCCCGCTCGGCCAGCAGCAGCGCGTGCGACCTGCCGAGACCGTGCCCGGCTCCCGTAATGATCGCGACCCTGTCATCGAACCGAAGCATCGAACCTCCAGCGCAGGAGAACAACGTTCTAGTAATGGCACAATAACCCGAGTCCGCTGCACTGTGACTGATCGTCGCGGATAGTGATCGAACGGTTCATTTTCTGCTAGAGTTCTGGGCTCCGCCCGGGCGGCGCCCTCCAGCACCCGTCCGCCCTCCACCGGGCCTGGGAGGCCGGACATGCCGGTAAACGTGCCCATTCGCGTGGTTCAGTGGGCCACCGGAGCCGTCGGCCGCTACGCACTGCGCAGCGTGCTCAGCAGGCCGGGGCTGGAGCTCGCGGGGGTCCTGGTCTATGACCCCGACAAGATCGGCAAGGACGCCGGCGAACTGGTCGGCCTGCCCTATACGGGCGTCTGCTGCACGGACGACCCGGAACGCGTCATGGCCATCGAAGCCGACTGCGTCCTGCACATGCCGCTGCCGGCCTCCTTCTTCGGCCCGGACCGGACCCTCGACCTGGAGACCATCTGCGCGCTGCTCGCCTCGGGCAAGAACGTCATCACGACCACCGGCTTCGTCTACCCCAAGTCATACGGCCCGCGGGTGGTGGAGCGCATCGAGGCCGCCTGCGCCAAGGGCGGCACCACGCTCCACGGCACCGGCATCAACCCGGGCTTCATGAGCGACTTCCTGCCGCTGGCGCTGACCGGACTCGCCGACCGGGTCGACCACATCTACGTGCGCGAATCATCGGACTTCCGCGGCCACCCGTCCCGCCAGGTCGTCGTGGACCTGATCGGATTCACCCGCACGGCCAAGGACTACACGGCCGCGGTCCGGCCGTTCCGGACGTTCCAGCGCACGCTCTTCGCCGAGAGCGTGCAACTCGTGGCCGACGCACTCGACGTGCACCTCGACGAGGTGGAGGAGCGGGACGAGTTCGAGGTGGCCGGCCAGGCGTTCGAGATCGCGGCCGGCCTGGTCGAGGAGGGCGCGGTGTGCGCGTCGCGCTGGGTGTTCTCGGGCCTGGTGCGGGGGCGGCCGTTCATGACGGTCGAGGTGATCTACAAGGCCGACGCGAGAAAGGTGGAGCGCTGGCCGGATCCGGGCTTCGCGATCCACATCGAGGGGGTGCCGCACATGACCATGGCCATCGACGAGGTCTCCCACGGCCTCGCCGCCGCAGCCGCCCACGCCATCAACGCCATCCCCTCCGTGTGCGCCGCCCCACCCGGCATCTGCACCATCCTCGATCTCCCGCTCCCCACCGCCCGTGCCAGGGTCCGCACGAAATAGAGATATTTTTCTTTCTTGCGATCGATGCCGCCACACGCAACTTCTTCTTCTTCTTTTTCTTTTTCTTTTTCTTTTACGGCCTGCATGGGCCAGCCCCACCCGCTGTACGGGGCTGGGCCCTGTCCAGGGATACGCTCCTGAGGTGCGCGGGGTCGGCCACCGCGACGAGACGGTGAGACCACGGCCACCCCCAAGCAAAACCCACCTCCCTCCGAGACAAGCCGCTCCCTGCCTCCCTCTTGTCGAGCCGGAGCCATCTGCTCACGAATGGCCGGAGACACCTGCTCACGAGTGACGGCAGCCCTGGTCAACGATACGCACGTCACGGCGACCAGCCCGCTCCACCGGAGAAGCGTGCCCCTGGACAGAGACCAGCCCCGTGCGGCGGATGGGGCTGGCCACTGCCGGCCGTAAAAAGAAAAGTAGTTCTGCTTTTAGAAGGAGTTAGTTATGCGGCAAGAATCTCCCGTACTGGCCGCGGTGATAGAGGAGCGGGCGGGCGGGCGTGGTGGAGGCGGCGGTGACGAGGCCGACCACCAGCGTGTGGTCGCCTATTTCCACGGTGGTGTGCGGGATGCAGATCAGGTGCGCTGAGACGTCCTCCAGCAGCGGCGTCTCGTGCGGCCCGGGGCGCCACCGCGTAGGTGTGGCGAAGCGGTCGATGCCTCGGCGGGCGAAGCGGGTGGCCAGGTCGTGCTGGTGGCCGGCCAGGACGTTCACCGCGAAATGGTCGGCCAGCCGGAGCCAGGGCCACGTGGTGGACGATTGGTCGACATAGAAGGACACCAGCGGCGGATCGAGGCTGACCGAGGAGAACGAGGTCGCCGTGAGGCCCACCGGGACGCCCTCCGGCTTGGCCGTCACGATCACCACTCCGGCGGCGTGCTGGGCCAGGGCCGTGCGGAACTGGTCGGTGTCCAGGGAAATGGTCATCTCAGGGCCCCTTCCCTGGCGGCTATCTGCGGCACGACCTGATCCGCCCACTGAGCCAAGGGCTCGGCGCCTGGTAGTTCCGACTCCAGCAGTGCCAGGCCCGGGGTGGGGACGAAGGCGCCCAGTTCCACCAGGAGGGGGCGGAAGTGGACCTCCACCGCCAGCGCGTGCTTGGGGTGGCCCATGACGAGGATCGGCAGGGCCGCCGTGCCGGCCAGGGCGTTCGGGGGCAGCCGGTCCAGGAAGGCCTTGAGCAGGCCCGTGTAAGTCGCCTTGTAGGTGGGGCTGGCCACGACGGCCACCGAGGCGCTGGTGAGGAGTTCGAGGGCGAACTCCACGCTCGCGTCGGCCTCCGGCTGCAGCAGCTTCGAGGCGAGGGTCGACAGGTCGATGACGTCCCTCGCGCCCGTGTGACCGAGCCGGGCGGCGATGGCGTCGGTGGCCGCGACCGCCGCCCCCAGCGTGCGAGACCCGGGACGCGGGTTGCCGACGACGGTGACGATGCTCACGCGGACACTCCTGACGTCACGACGTTCTTCGGGGCGGCTCCCAGTCCGTAGTGGTCGCGGAGCGTGCGGGCCTCGTAGTCCTTGCGGAACAGGCCGCGGATCTGCAGCTCGGGGACCACCTGGTCAACGAAGTCCGCGAGGCCGCCGGGCAGGTACGGGGGCATGATGTTGAAGCCGTCGGCCGCGCCGTTCTCGTACCACTCCTGGAGCTGGTCGGCGATCTGCTCGGGGGTGCCCGCGACGACCCGGTGGCCGCGGCCGCCGGCGAGCTTGTTGATGATCTCGCGGATCGACAGGTCGCCGCGGCCCGCCAGGTCCTTGATCAGCTTGATGCGGCTCTGCTGGCCGTCCGGGTTGGGAGGAATATCGGGCAATGGGCCGTCCAACGGGTAGGCGGTGAGGTCCACGCCGAGGATGTTCGAGAGCTGCTGCACCCCGTACGCCGGGACGATCAGGTCCTCCAGCTCCTTCTCCAGCCGCAGCGCCTCGCGTTCGGTCGAGCCGATGATGGGCGAGATGCCGGGCAGGATCTTGAGCTGGTACGGCGACCGCCCGTACGCGGGAAGCCTGCCCTTGAGGTCGGCGTAGAACTCCTGGGCGTCTTCGAGGGTCTGCTGCGCGGTGAACACCGCCTCCGCGAACCTCGCCGCGAACTCCTTACCGTCCTCCGACGACCCGGCCTGGACGAGGAGGGGGCGGCCCTGGGGTGAGCGCTGGATGTTCAGCGGGCCCTGCACCTTGAAGTGCGTGCCCTCGTGGTCGATCGGCTTGATCCGCGAGACGTCGGCGTAGACGCCGCTTCGCCGGTCACCGACGACCGCTCCTTCCGCCCAGCTCTCCCAGAGCGCGTTCGCCACCTCCAGGAACTCCTCGGCCCGGTGGTAGCGCTCGCCGTGCGGCGGGCGTTCGATGCCGAAGTTGCGGGCCTCGGCCTCGCCGGCGGAGGTGACGATGTTCCAGCCCGCCCGGCCGCCGCTGATGTGGTCCAGCGAGGCGAACTTGCGCGCCACGTGGAACGGCTCGTTGTACGTCGTGGACACGGTGGCGATCAGGCCGATGTGGTCGGTGACGGCGGCCAGGGCGGCGAGGAGGGTGAGGGGCTCCAGCCCGCCCAGCGCGTTGTGCCGGACATTTCCCCATAGGGCGAGGCCGTCGGCGAGGAACACCGAGTCCAGCTTGCCGCGTTCGGCGATCCGGGCCAGCTCCTGGAAGTGGCGGATGTCGGTGATGCGGCTCGGCTCGGTCAGCGGGTGCCGCCACGCGGCCTCGTGGTGTCCGACGCCCATGAGGAAGGCGTTCAGGTGCATGGTCACGTGGTCCTCCAGGTGGAGAAGCGGCGCTCCAGGCGCACGAGGAGCAGGTTGAACAGCAGACCGAGCACCGAGATCGTGATGATCCCCGCGTACATGTCGGGCACCCGGAAGTTGAACTGCGCGTAGTTGATGAGGTAGCCGAGCCCCGCCTTGGCACCGACCATCTCGGCGGCGACCAGCACGAGGATCGAGTACGCCCCGGCCAGGCGGATGCCGGTGAAGATGGTGGGCACCGCCGCGGGCAGGATGACCTTCTGGAACAACCGGAACGGCCCGAGCCCCAGTGACCTCGCCGACTTGATCAGGAGCGGGTCGACGCCTTTGACGCCCGCGATGGTGTTGAGCAGGATCGGCCAGGCGCAGGCGTACAGGATGATCGAGATCTTGGACGTCTCCCCCAGCCCCAGGACCAGCACGAACACCGGCAGCAGGGCCAGGGCGGCGGTGTTGCGGAAGAGCTCCAGGACCGGGTTCAGGAAGTCGGCCACCGGGCGATACCAGCCGATCAGCAGGCCCAGCGGGGTGGCGGTCAGGATGGCCAGCCCGAACCCCGCCAGTGACCTGGCCAGGGAGGCTTGGGCGTGGTCCACCAGCTCGCCCCCTCGGAGCAGGTCGTACCAGGCGGACAGGACGTCGCTCAGCGGCGGCAGGAAGGTGGGGTCCACCACCTGGGCCCTGGGGAGGATCTCCCAGACGGCGGCCAGCACGATGATCGCGGCGGACGCGTTGAACACCCGGCGGGCGACGCCCCAGAGGCTACGGCGTCGAGCCGGGGCCTGAGGGACCGGTGTGAGGGTCGTGACGGCGGACGGGTGGAGGTGGTCGTCGTCAAGCGGGGAGGCCGAGAGGCCGGCCGTGCTGAGTGAGGGTCTGGCCAACGGAGCTCACCTCCTCGCGCAGCAGCGTCCAGATCGCGTGCCGGTACTCGCCGAACACCGGATCCGCCCGCAGATCCCCTTCACGGGAGGCGAACGAAACCGGCACCACGGCCCGGATGCGGCCGGGGCTGGGCGTCATGACGGCGACCCGCTGCCCGAGATAGACCGCCTCGTCGATGCCGTGGGTGATGAACACGATGGTCTTGCCGGTCTTGTTCCAGATGCGGAGCAGTTCTTCCTGCAGGGACTCGCGGGTCTGGGCATCCAGGGCGGCGAAGGGCTCGTCCATGAGCAGGATGTCCGGGTCGTAGGCGAGGCTGCGGGCGATGGCGACCCGCTGCCTCATGCCGCCCGAGAGCTCGTGCGGGTAGCGCTCGTCGAAGCCGCGCAGCCCGACCAGGTCGAGGTAGCCGCGGGCGCGCTCACGGCGTTCGCGCCGCGGCACCCCCTTGGCCTCCAGCCCGAACTCCACGTTCGCCACCGCGGTACGCCAGGGGAACAGCGCGTACTGCTGGAAGACGATGCCCCGATCGAGTCCCGGACCCGTGACGGGCACGCCGTCGATGCGGATCTCCCCGCGAGTGGGCAGGGTCAGGCCGGTGAGCAGGTCGAGGAGGGTGGACTTGCCGCACCCGCTGGGGCCGACGAGCGTGAGGAACTCCCCCTCCGCCACGTCCAGCGAGATGTCGGACACGGCGGCGAAGGGCCGGTCGGAGCCGCGCACGGCGAACTCCTTGGTCACGGACACGAACTCGATCTTCATCGGGAGCCTCCCGAGGCGAACGGGTTGTAGGCGTTGGTGTAGACGTCCTGGGCCTTGACCTGGCCGGGCTTGATCTCGCCGGCGTCCTCCAGCCAGGTGATCCACCGCTGGAACTCCTGCGGCTCGATCACCCCGCCCTTGGTGGCGACGCCGCTGCTCTTCCAGAAGCCGACGGCGGTGGCGTCCTCGTTCCTGCCGCGCTTGGCGATGATCTTCTTGAACTCGGCCACGACCTCGTCCCGGCTGTGCGTCTGGGTCCACTGGATGGCCTTGGCAGTGGCCTCGACGAACTTCCTGGCCGTGTTCGGGTTCTGCTTGATGAAGCGGTCGGTGAGCACGTACGTCCCGGCCGAGAAGTTGCCGAACAGGTCGACGTCCTTGAACAGGGCCTTGAGACCGCCGCGCGCCAGCGCCTTGTCACGCAGGAGGCCGCCGAGCACGGCCACGTCGATCTGTTTCTGGCGCAGCGACTGCTCGGTGCTGACGGGTGGCACGGCGACCAGTTCGACCTGCTTGATCTCGGCCGGGGTCAGGCCGCCGCGCTTGAGGTATTCCTTCAGCACGGCTTCGGCGTGGGCGCCCAGGGTGTTCATGCCGACCTTCTTGCCGATCAGGTCGCGGGCGGTGTGGATCGGGCTGTCCTGGAGGGTGAAGAAGCCCTGGTAGGAGTACTGGTCGCTGCCGTAGTAGCTGACCACCGCCTTGATCGGGGCCTTGGCGGCGACGAGCTTGACCACGGCGCCGTTGAACGCGCCGCCGAAGTCGCTCTGTCCCGTGGCGGCCGTCTGGATGTCCTGTGGTCCGCTGGTCGTGTTGCCGATCCACTTGAGCTTGACGGGTTTGAGATAGCCGAGCTCCTCGGCCAGCTCGGGGAAGGTGACGTTGCCGACACTGCCCTGGTAACGCAGCTCCTGGGTTTCGGTGGAGCCCTGGGCGGTGCCGCACGCCGTAAGAGTCGTTACGGCAAGGAGGATGGGAACGAGGGAAAGGGGTCTGATCACGAGATGTCCTCAAATAAGGGGGGGACGGGGACTAAGTCGTGATCAGTGACACTGTGCGCTGACGACGCGGCAGAAGTCGACATGCGCGCGCCGGGTCAGATCCGGGCTCATGCAGACGACGCTACGCAGGCTCGCGCCAAAAGTCAACATTTCCTACTTGGTTTACATGAAATTATGAAGGCCGCAGGTCAGGCGCCCGCGAACCACAGGTCCGGTTCGCCCGGAACGTGCCGCGCCCGCCCCCGCGACTCCAGCCACACCAGGTGCGCCAGCGTCTCGTTGTTGGCCGCCCGGCGCATGAACGGCGGGATCGTCTCCCAGGGCCGCGCCCACGTCAGGCCGGTCGCGATGTCCCAGCAGCAGATCCCGCCGGAGGCGGCCCCGATCGCCCGCTCGATCTCCCCCAGCCGCTCCTCGTGATGCGCGATCACGTAGTCGACCCGTTCGGCCAGTTCGAGGAAGCGGTACTCGTGCGCGGGCAGCACCTCCTCCACGTCCAGCTTCCGTACGGCGGCCAGCGCGTCGAGGTAGTCGGCCAGCGGGTTGGGCGCGGACTGCGGGTGCACGGCCACCATCGGCGTGATCTTGGCCAGCACGTGATCGCCGGAGAACAGCAGCTTCCTGGACGGCGACACGAAGCAGAGATGGCCGGGCGAGTGCCCGGGAGTCCAGACGGCTCGCAGGTCCCAGCCGGGCAGGTCCAGCCGGTCTCCGTCCTCGACCAGCCGGTCGGGCTTGGCCATCGACACCATGTGCCTGATCATCATCGAGGCGCCGGCCAGCTCGTCCAGGGTCAGCTCGGGCACCCCCGACCGGACGAGCAGCGCCCGTTCGCGCTGGACCAGCGAGTCGATGGCGCTGTCGTCATACCGCTCGTGGACCAGGCGCGCGTCGGCGGGGTGCAGGGCGATCCACGCGCCCGACATCTCCCGGACCCGCCCCGCCAGGCCGTAGTGATCGGGGTGGATGTGGGTGACCAGGACGCCCTTGACATCGGTGATCGCGTACCCGGCGACCCGCAGTCCCGCGACGAGCGCCTCGTAGGCCTCGTCGGTGTTCCATCCGGCATCGACGATGGCGACCCCGTCCGGCAGTTCCAGCACGTAGACCAGCACGTAACGCAGGGGGTTCACCGGGATCGGCACCGGGACCGACCACAGTCCGGGCCGCACCCGCTCGACCTCGGGAATCGTTCCGCCGAGCCACGCCGCGCGCTGGGTCTCGCTGGATGGAGTCACCACGAACTTCGCCATGCAGAGCATTGTGCCCGAACCATGTTCTACTGAAGAGATGAAGCTGGCACGAGAAATCGCCGGTGACGGGCGCTTTGTCCGGCAGCCGAACCGTTTCACCGACCGCCTGGGCCCGCCGGAGCCGGGCCGCTACCGGCTCTACGCCTCCTATGCCTGCCCGTGGGCGCAGCGGGTGCTGATCGTCCGCAAGCTCCTCGGGCTGGAGGACCTGCTGGACGTGACGATCGTGGACCCGATCCGCGACGAGAAGGGCTGGCGGGTGCCCGGCGGCGAGTATCTGTCGGAGTTGTACCTGGCCACCGATCCCGAATACGCGGGCCGCTACACCGTCCCCTGCGTCTGGGACACCGTGGACAAGCGCATCGTCACCAACGACTTCCCCCAGATCACGCTAGATCTTGAAATGACGTGGTCCACCTCCCCCGACCTCTATCCGCAGCACCTCAGAGCCGACATCGACGCGATGAACGACCGGCTCTACCACGGGCTCAACAACGCCGTCTATGAGGCGGGGTTCGCCCGTGACCAGGGGGCGTACGAGGAGGCGGTGTCGCGGGTCTTCGCCACCCTCGACTTCCTGGAGGCCCGGCTGGCAGGGTCGGCGTACCTGTTCGACACGCTGACCGAGAGCGACGTCCGCCTGTACACCACCCTGGCCAGGTTCGACGCGGTGTACTACGGGCATTTCAAGTGCTCGATCAGGCGGCTGAGCGACTATCCGGCGCTGTGGGCGTACGCGCGGAGGCTGTACGCGATCCCGGCCTTCGCCGAGACCACGGACTTCGACCACATCAAACGCCACTACTACGTCACGCAGACGAACATCAACCCCAGCCAGATCGTCCCGGTGGGCCCGCTGCTCGACTGGAACGAGCCTGATCTCAGTCGGCGGCCGTGAGCCCTTCGGCGATCTTCTTCAGCTCGCGGGTCGTCTTGGCGGCCCCGAGCTTCTTGGCATAGAGCGGGCTGATCATCACCTCGGCCCGCCGCCCCTCGCCCATGTTCAGGAAGAGAGTCGGGGTTCCCTTCCCACCGTCCTCGCCGACCCATTGCACGATCAGGTAGCCGGTCCGGTCGCCGATGGCCACCTCTTCGCCCTTCTTCTCGTCGCGGTAGTCCTGTGTGCGTTCATCGACCTCCTGGACGGCCTGGCCTTCGTACACGAAGATCTGGACGCAGTAGAAACCGTGCTTGTCACCGTCGTAGTTCCATGAGGTCGTGTAACTGTCACCGTGGTCCAGAGACCAGTGGCCCCACTGCAGCCCATCGGGCAGGTAACCCACCTTGACGCGCCCGAAGGCCCTTCCGTCGCCCAGGTCCCCGAGATCGCGGGTCGGGGACGGGAGGGGTGGGGTGTCGTCGATGGCGGGGACGTCCGGCTGCGACGTCTCCGAGGCCACGGCAGGGTCGCCGGGGCCGGGTGCCGGCCCCTGCACAGCCACGGAGCTCGGGCCGAGGACCAGGTAGGCGGGCACCACGGCAGCGGCGACGGCCACCGACGTGGCCAGGGCGGCGAACCTGACCCGGTGCTTCCTCCTCCGGCCGGACCGGATCACCCGGTCCACGAGGTCGGGCGCGGCCCGCAACGTCGCGGTCTCGTCCGCCATGATCTGGCGAAGGTGGTCCTCAAGCGTGGACATTCCTGATCACTCCTTCCACTGTTCCGTCGCCGAGCGCCGTACGGAGCTTGGCCATCGCCTTCGACGCCTGACTTTTCACCGTGCCCACCGAGCAGCCGAGGATCTCGGCCGTCTGCGTCTCGCCGAGGTCCTCCCAGTACCGCAGGACGATCACCGCGCGCTGCCGGGGAGGCAGGGCGCGCAGGGCGTCCATGAGCAGTCGGCGCAGGTCGATGTCGGTCTCCGGCGCCGCCGACTCCGGCGGGGTGTGCACCGGGATGATGTGCAGGATCGCCCGGCGCCGGGCCCGGCTGATGGCGGTGTTGACGATCACCCGGCGGATGTAGGGCTCGGGGTTGGCGTACCGCACCCGGTCCCAGTTTCGGTATGTGCGTTCCAGCGCCGTCTGCAGCAGGTCTTCCGCCTCAGCCTCGTTGCCGCAGGTGAGGTAGGCGACCCGCAGCAGGCTCGTGCCGCGTGCGGCCACGAACGCGGCGAATTCCTGTTCCTCGGCGCCGCTCACGCCTGTCCGTCCGATTTCACGCCTCCTAATACGCCTGGGCCGCGCCAGGCGTTGCCTCGCGCCGAAGCGCTGTCTCACAGGCAACCCCGCGGCTCGCCCAGGCGTATAGGGAGGCGTGATGAAACTCGTGACCACCCCGATCCGGGCGATGATCGCCGTCGGGACCGGACTGACCGCGGTGAGCGCCATCGCTCTGCTGAGCCCGCCGGCCGCGCCCGGCCTCCTGGACGCGCCGGACCTGCGGCTCACCGCCACGGTGACAACTCCGGCGGAAGGCGCTTACTGGCATACGAGGACGCTGTGGAAGACCACCCATCCCCGGCAGCTCGGGAGCGGCTCGAACCGCTACTGGGTGGAGGAGCAGCGACTCGACGAGTTGTGGACCTCGCGCGATGGAAAGGCCTGGATCGGGTTCCGGACGCTGGGGACACGTCCGAAGAGCGCGGCCGACGAGAAGGCCTGGCGCCGCGACGGCTCGCCGGCCAAGTGGAGCCGCACGGCTGACGGCAGGACCGTGGACCTGTCCACCAAGCCGGACAAGGGCCGCGTCCGCGCCGTGAAGGGGCCGGGCACGTTCTTCCTGGACGGGCAGCAGCTGACGTTCGAGGAGGTCCAGAAGCTGCCCGCGGACCCGAGCGGGCTGAAGACCTGGCTCGGGAAGGCCGCGCGGGTCTCAAGGGTTCCGGAGGATCGGGTCGAGGAGAACGTGAGAGGGGCGCTGCCCACTCTGCTGAGCGACCTTCCCGCGCCGAAGGAGGTTCGCACCGCTGCTTACCAGGCGTTGCTGACGATGCCCGGCGTCCGCTCCCTGGGGACGGCCAAGGACAGCCTGGGCAGGACCGGCGTGAAGGTCTCCATCGACGAGGACTCGGTCGTAACCGAGCTGATCGTCGACCCGGACGAGATGGTGCTGCTGGCCCAGAACCAGACGACCACACTCAACGGCAAGCCCTTCCCGAACAAGACCTACACCAAGACCCTGTTCCAGGCCGGCTGGACCGACGCTGCTCCCTCGGTGCCCGCTCTCCCCTGATGTCTTACGGCCGGCATGGGCCAGCCCCACCCTCCGTGCGGGGCTGGTCTCCCTCCAGGGGAACGCTCCCCCGGTTCACGGGGCTGGGCGCCGTGACGTGCGCATCCTTGACCGGAGCGCCCCCATTCGTGAGCCGGTGGGGTTCGGTCAGCGGGGGCATGCGGACGAACAGCAGCGCCGAGGCCAGCACCACCGCGGCGGCGAGCGACCAGGTGGCCGAGAGACCGGCGTGGGTGGCCAGTGTGCCGAACATCACATTGGACAGCCCCGCCCCCGCCTGCAGTGACAGGGAGCTCGTCGAGGTCACCGTCGTGCGCTGGGCGGCCGTGACGGCCTTGTGTGTCATCTCCAAGCACAGGAGCCCCGTCATCGACAGCCCCGAGAACATGACGACATAGGCCAGCCCGGTGGCCGCGAAACCGGGTGCCCCGTCCACACCGGCCGTGGCGGCCAGGGCGGCGATGGCCAGCGCGGTCAGGACGGCGCCCGCGACCGCGCCACGCACCGAACCGCCCGTCAACCAGGCCACCCGGGGCGCTGTCGCGCTGCCCACCGCGCTGCCCGCGAACCCGAGCGCCGCCACGACGGCGTAACCGGTGCTGCCCAGCTCCGCCGTACCCGCCAGCGCCGCCAACCGGCCGGGGGTGAGCAGTTCGACGGCGGCCAGCGCGACGCCCGAAGAGGCGGCGGCCAGCATCAGGCGGCGCAGCACGGCGGCCCCCGCCACCAGCCGCACCCCGCCCGCCACGGTTACGGGCACGTCCCGGAACACCCGTGCTAATGACCAGGCCCCAGCTGGCTGATGAGCGCGCGATGGCTCGGGGAGTGCGAAAAGCACCGACACCAGGAGCACGAGCCCGGCCGTCGCGCCCATCAGCGGCGGCACCGCGAGAGGCGTCATCACCCCAGGCGGCACCACGACCGGGACGAACCCGCCCACCAGGGCGCCCAGGCACAGCGCCACCGACTCCATCGCGCCGCCGCGTGCCAACCCCGGCTTGAGGTCGGCGCCCGGGCCTTCGAGGTCGTGCAGCGTGTCGACGTACCAGGCGGTGGCGGGGCCGCTGGACAGGGCGCGGGCGACGGCCTTGAGCACCCAGGTGGCCAGGAACATCCAGAACGTGGTCGACACCGCCATCAGCGCGAGCGAGACGACGTTGAACGCGGCCGAGATCGCCAGGACCGTCCGGCGGCCGATCACGTCGGCCAGGCCGCCGGTGGGCAGTTCGAGGCCGAGGGTGACCATTGAGAACACCATGGTGGCGAGCCCGACCTGGGCCAGGCTGAGACCCCTCTCGGTCATCAGCAGCACCGTGACGGACATCGTCAGGCCAATCGGCAGCCAGGTCAGGAAACTGACCAGCAGGTAACGGCGCAGCGCGGACCGGGGCGTCATCGGCCTGTCACCCCTACCTGACATCAGCTCTCCCGCCCTTCCTGCGGCGCGCGCGGGAAGACCGCCGACCAGACGCTCATCGGCACGGCGCCGGGGTCGTCCGCGTACCGGTCGGCAAGCTCCCGCACCAGCTCGTCGACGCGCTCACTGAACTCACGGACGGCCGTCGCCGGCAGCCGGACCAGATGGTCGCTCATCCCGGAGACCTCGACCAGCTCAGCGGGCCACTCCCCCGCCTCGAACGCCTCGAACGCCCGCCCCAACGCCTCCAACTGGCGCAGCTGCATGATCCGGACGGCCTCCTGTCCCTCGGGCGTGGCCGCCATCTCCAGGTTGTCCCAGGAGGTGTAGCGGTGGCGGGCCCGCCAGCGGCGTTCCCGGCCGTCGCGGCGCTCCGGGTCCTCCTCGATGAAGCCGTACTTGGCCAGCTCGCGCAGGTGATAGCTGGTCGAGCCGGAGCTCTCCCCCACCTCGCGCCCCAGCTCGCTGGCCGTCGCGGGCCCGTGGGCGCGCAGGAGGCCGAGCAGCCGCACCCGCAGGGGGTGCGCCACCACCTTGAGCACCCGAGGATCGCTGATCTTGAACCTCTCTTCCATATCCGAAGAGTAGATCCCAAAGACAATTTTGCAAAGGGAATTTTGCGATCTCCCGAGGCGAATAAGCTGGGACGCATGCTTGACGACATCTGGGTGGACGAGGCGGTCTTCGCCCTGCGTCCCGACTTCGCGGTGCTGGTCATGACGGCGTACGACCTGCGCAACGGGCCGACCGACGACCGTTCCCGCGCCTGGCTCGCGGAGGCCGCGGAGCAGCCCGTACAGACCGAGAAGATCGACGCGTGGAAGGACGCCTACCGTGCGTTCGGCGCCAAGCCGCAGAAGACCAGGCCCTCCGTCGACGCCCTGACCCGCAGGCTTCCGCTGCCGGAGATCAACCAGGCCGTGGACGCGTACAACTCGATCAGTGTGAAGCACGCGCTGCCGATCGGCGGCGAGGACCTCGACCGCTATGTAGGCCCGGCGCGGCTGCTCAGGGCCGGCGGTGGCGAGGAGTCGGAAGAGGCGCTCGGGCAGCCGGAGCCCGGCGAGGTGATCTGGCGCGACGACCTCGGCGTCACCTGCCGCCGGTGGAACTGGCGCCAGGGGGCGCGCACCCGGCTCACCGAGGAGACCACCAACGCGATCTTCCTCCTGGAGCGGCTGGAGCCGATGTCCCTGGAGGAGCTCAAGGAGGCGGGCGAGGAGCTGGCGGACCTGCTGACCGAGCTGTCCCCTGAGGTGCGGATCACCACAAGAGTGGTATCTGACGGTAAATAAACCTACCGCCTCACTGTTGATACCAAACGGTGATAATTGTGGGACCACCTGGATTGACTAGGGGGTCGTGACCTCTTCGGACTCTCCTGGGAGGATCAGACGAGGCAGCATGGCCTCTCCTGCGCGCGTCACCGAGCAAGACGAGTAACCTTGGACAGGTTCTCTAACATCAACGCCGATCTGCGGAAGAGGGCGATTTCCGCCGTGTCGTCTGAGTCGTCGCGGACAAACCCGCTGGCAAGCTTTGGACAGAACGAGTGGCTTGTCGACGAGCTGTACCAGAAGTACCTCCAAGATCCAGAGTCTGTTGACAAGGCTTGGTGGAACTTCTTCGCTGACTACAACCCTGACTACGGACCGGGCAGAATGCCCGCCAAGGAGGCGGGGAACGGCACTGTGACCGCCCCCTCTCCGGCGGCTCCTGCGAAGGCTGCGCCGACAGCTCCGGTCCCCGTTGCCAAGCCGAAGCAGCCCGCGGCCCCGGTGCCCGCGGGTGCCGAGGAGGTCAAACTGCGCGGTGCCGCCGCACGCACCGCCGCCAACATGGACGCCTCGCTCGCCATCCCGAGCGCGACCAGCGTCCGGGCCATCCCGGCCAAGCTGCTCATCGACAACCGCATCGTGATCAACAATCACCTCAAGCGGGGTCGCGGCGGCAAGGTCTCCTTCACGCACCTGATCGGCTATGCCGTCGTCAAGGCGCTGCGGGCCATGCCGGAGATGAACTTCTCCTACACCGAGGTCGACGGCAAGCCGACCCTGGTCAAGCCGGAGCACGTGGGTCTCGGCCTGGCCATCGACGTCCAGAAGAGCAACGGCGAGCGACAGCTCCTGGTGCCTTCCATCAAGGGCGCCGAGGACATGGACTTCCGGCAGTTCTGGATGGCCTATGAGGAGGTCGTCCGCAAGGCTCGCTCCGGCAAGCTCGGGGTCGACGACTTCACCGGCACCACGATCTCGCTGACCAACCCCGGCACCATCGGCACCGTCCACTCGGTGCCGCGACTGATGCCCGGCCAGGGCACGATCATCGGCGTCGGCGCGATGGAATACCCGGCCGAATACCAGGGCGCCTCACCCGACACGCTCTCGCGACTGGCCGTCTCCAAGGTCATGACGCTGACCAGCACCTATGACCACCGGATCATCCAGGGCGCCCAGTCGGGCGACTTCCTGCGCACGATCCACCGGCAGCTGCTCGGCGAGGACGGCTTCTACGACGAGATCTTCGAGGCGCTGCGGATCCCCTACGAGCCGGTCCGCTGGGTCCAGGACATCTCGACCTCGCACGACGACGACGTGGCCAAGTCCGCTCGGGTGATCGAGCTGATCCACGCCTACCGCGTACGCGGCCACCTGATGGCCGAGACCGACCCGCTGGAGTACAAGCAGCGCAAGCACCCCGACCTCGACATCCAGTCGCACGGCCTGACGCTGTGGGACCTGGAGCGCGAGTTCGCCACCGGCGGCTTCGGCGGCCGGCCGCTGATGAAGCTCCGCGAGATCCTGGGCGTGCTACGCGACTCCTACTGCCGCACGGTAGGCATCGAGTACATGCACATCCAGAACCCCGAGGAGCGGGCCTGGATCCAGGCGCGGGTCGAGAAGCCGCACGCCTCCCCGGCCCGTGACGAGCAGCTCAACATCCTGAGCAGGCTCAACACGGCCGAGGCCTTCGAGACGTTCCTGCAGACGAAGTTCGTCGGGCAGAAGCGCTTCTCGCTGGAGGGCGGCGAGTCCCTGATCCCGCTGCTCGACTCGGTGATCAGCGACGCGGCCGACGAGGACCTCGACGAGGTCGTCATCGGCATGGCCCACCGCGGCCGGCTCAACGTGCTCGCCAACATCGTCGGCAAGTCCTACGGGCAGATCTTCGGCGAGTTCGAGGGCAACATCGACCCGCGCACCGCGCACGGCTCGGGTGACGTGAAATACCACCTGGGCGCGTCGGGCGCGTTCACCGCTCCCAGCGGCAAGACGATCACCGCCTCCGTGGTGGCCAACCCGTCCCACCTGGAAGCGGTCGACCCGGTGCTCGAAGGCGTCGTCCGGGCCAAGCAGGACCTGCTGGAGCGCGGCGAGGAGGGCTTCACGGTCCTGCCGGTGCTCATCCACGGCGACGCGGCCTTCGCCGGCCAGGGCGTCGTGGCCGAGACGCTCAACCTGTCGCAGCTGCGCGGCTACCGCACCGGCGGCACCGTGCACGTGGTGGTCAACAACCAGGTCGGCTTCACGACATCTCCGGCTTCGTCAAGGTCGAGCGTCTACGCGACCGACGTGGCCCGGATGATCCAGGCGCCGATCTTCCACGTCAACGGCGACGACCCCGAGGCCGTGGTCCGCGTGGGCGAGCTGGCCTACGAATACCGCCAGACGTTCCGCAAGGACGTCGTGATCGACCTCATCTGCTACCGCCGCCGCGGCCACAACGAGGGCGACAACCCCGCCTTCACCCAGCCGCTGATGTACGACCTGATCGACGCCAAGCGCTCCACTCGTAAGCTCTACACCGAGGCGCTGATCGGCCGGGGAGACATCACGGTGGAGGAGGCCGAGCAGGCGCTCCGCGACTACCAGGCCAAGCTGGAGCAGGCGTTCACCGAAACCCGTGAAGCGGTGAAGAAGCCGCTGGAGGCCGGTGCGATGCGGGTGCCGCCCGCTGAGGTGATCAAGTGGTCGCACGACGAGACGCCGACCGCGATCACCGACGAGACGCTCAAGCGGATCGTCGACACCCAGCTCAACCTGCCTGAGGGCTTCACGCCGCACCCGCGTCTGGCGCCGGTGCTGCAGCGTCGCGGTCAGGCGGTCGAGCAGGACGCGATCGACTGGAGCATGGGTGAGACGCTGGCCTTCGGCTCGCTGCTCATCGATGGCCACCCGGTCCGCGTGGTCGGCCAGGACACCCGGCGGGGCACGTTCACCCAGCGCCACGCGGTGCTGGTCGACCGGGTCACCGGCGAGGACCACACCCCGCTCAAGGTCTTCAACCAGGGCACCACGAAGTTCTACATCTACGACTCGCTGCTCAGCGAGTTCGCGGCGCTGGGCTTCGAGTACGGCTACAGCGTCGTGCGCCCCGACGCCCTGGTGGCCTGGGAGGCCCAGTTCGGCGACTTCGTCAACGGCGCCCAGACGATCATCGACGAGTTCATCTCGTCCGGTGAGCAGAAGTGGGGCCAGAAGTCGGGTGTCGTGCTGCTGCTGCCGCACGGCCTGGAGGGTCAGGGTCCTGACCACTCCTCGGGCCGCATCGAACGGTTCCTGCAGACCTGCGCGCTCGACAACATGACGGTCGCGCAGCCCTCCACCCCGGCCAACTACTTCCACCTGCTCAGGTGGCAGGTGGAGTCGGGCCGATGCAAGCCGATGGTCGTCTTCACCCCGAAGTCGCTGCTGCGGCACAAGCGGGCCACCTCGAAGGCGTCCGACTTCACCACGGGCACCTTCCAGCCGGTCCTCGGCGACACCGTGGTGGACCCGGGCCAGGTCACCAAGATCGTGCTCTCCTCGGGCAAGATCTACTACGACCTGCTCGACCGGCGCGAGAAGTCGGGCCGTAACGACGTCGCACTGGTCCGTCTGGAGCGGCTCTACCCGTTCCCGGTGGAGGAGCTCGCCG
The DNA here is from genome assembly GCF_019396345.1 of Nonomuraea guangzhouensis. Lineage (GTDB taxonomy): Bacteria > Actinomycetota > Actinomycetes > Streptosporangiales > Streptosporangiaceae > Nonomuraea > Nonomuraea guangzhouensis. The sequence continues at coordinate 214,223 of NZ_JAHKRM010000019.1, forward strand.
CCGAGCTCTCCCGCTACGGCTCGCAGGCCGAGCTGGTGTGGGCACAGGACGAGCCGATCAACATGGGGCCGTGGCCATACCTCACGCTCAAGCTGGCCGAGGACCCCGGCCTGCTGAGCGGCCGCGCGCTGCGCCGCGTCTCGCGGACCCCCAACAGCTCACCCGCGACCGGCTCACACGCCACGCACGACAACGAGCTCGAGGAGATCTTGAGCGAGCTGTTCGGCTAGATCAGGCATCACCCAGCGAGGCCCCCGCCGTCAGGTGGGGGCCTCGCTGCTAAAATTGGCAGTTACTAGCAGCTAATTAGCTGCTAGTAACTACTAAATTTGGCAGGAACGATGCGGCGGCCACAGGACCCGCCTCCCTGGCGGAAGCTCTGGCTCGAGGCCGACAGTCTCTGGCTGCTCTCGGCGGTCGACTCGGCGGAGCGCTACCTCCCCTGGGACGAGGTCCGGCGACGCACCCCGCCGGCGGGGCTCACGCACGAGCAGTGGTGGCTCGGACTCAAGATGGCCCGGCTGGGCATGCGCCGTGACCTGCCGCTGGTCGACGCCGGCGGCCTGTCGTTCACGTACGCGCTGCCGGATGAGGTCCTTCGTGGAGTCGAGGCGCTCAACCGGGACCTGAGCGGTCGCATCGGCATCCCCGAACCGGTCACCGACCCGCTGACGCGCGACCGCTACCTGGTCAGCTCGCTGATCGAGGAGGCCATCACCTCCAGCCAGCTCGAAGGCGCGGCGACCACCTACCTGGTGGCCAAGGACATGCTCCGCAGCGGCCGGAAACCCCGGACCGTCGACGAGACCATGATCCGTAACAACTACGTCGCCATGCGCCGGATCGGCGAGCTACGCGACGAACCGCTCACCCCCGCCCTGATCTGCGAGATCCAGCGGATCGTCACCGAAGGCACCCTGCGCAACCCGGCGGCGGCCGGGCGCTTCCAGCTCCCGGGCGAGGAGCGCGTGGTCGTCGCCGACACCTACGGCGAGGTCCTCCACACGCCGCCGCCGGCCGAGCAGCTCCCCGAGCGGGTGAGACGGCTCTGCGACTTCGCCAACGGCGTGTCGCAGGCGGCCTACATCCCGCCGGTGATCAGGGCGATCGCCGTGCACTTCATGCTCGCCTACGACCACCCGTTCGAGGACGGCAACGGCAGGACCGCGCGGGCCCTGTTCTACTGGTCGATGCTCAATCAGGACTACTGGCTGACCGAGTTCATCTCCATCTCGCGCATCCTGAAGAACGCCCCCGCCCGCTACGGGCGCAGCTTCCTCCACGTCGAACAGGACGAGAACGACCTCACCTACTTCGTCCTGTGCCAGCTCGGCGTGCTGAGAAGGGCCGTCGACGATCTCCACGCCTACCTCGGCAGGAAGGCCGAGCAGGCCCGTGAGGTGCGGGCGAGTCTGGCCAGAGGGCGGACCGGGGCGTTCAACGGCCGCCAGATCGCCCTGCTGACGCATGCCGGCAGCCATCCCGTGGCCGAGTACACCGTCGCCGGTCATGCGGCCAGCCACCAGGTCGTCCTGCAGACGGCCCGGACCGACCTACGCGATCTCGAGCAGCGCGGACTCCTGACTAAAGTCAGACGTGGGCGTGCCGACGCCTGGATCCCAGCCGACGACCTGACGTCGCGGCTGCGCAATCAATGAATGGGAGCACGATGTACTTCACCGACCGGGGGATCGAGGAGCTGGTCGAGCGGCGTGGCGAGGAAGAGGTCAGCCTGCTGTGGCTGGGTGAGCGGCTGCGTGAGTTCGTCGATCTGAACCCCGAGTTCGAGACCCCGATCGAGCGCCTGGCCACCTGGCTGGCCCGGCTCGACGACGAGGACGACTGACGCGACATACCCATCACCCGCCAGACGCGATACATCTTGAGTTTTCGACAGACGCGACATATCGTGTCTCATGTGCAGACGTGTCGGCAGAAGGGGTGGGGATCATGCAGCAGTGGGCGATCGAGGGGCCGGAGCAGCTCACGTTCGGTTCAGTGACCGCGCTCGACGTGCGGATCGTCGCCGGACGGGTGGACGTGCTGGCCAGCGACGGGCCACCGACGCTGGAGGTGGCCGAGATCGACTCCGCGCCACTGATCGTGACCTACGACGAGGAGAGCGGGGAGTTGAGCGTCGCCTACAAGGACCTCACCTGGGACGGGTTACTCGGCTGGCTGCGGCGTGACCGGCGCAAGAGCGTCCTGACGCTCACGGTGCCCAAGAGGTGCACCATCAACACCGGAGTCGTCTCCGCCTCGGCGGTCGTGGCCGGGTTCGAGAAGACGACCCAGGTCAGGAGCGTCTCCGGGGACATCGTGCTCGACGGTGTGAGCGGCGACGTGAGCGCCACCACCGTCTCCGGCGACGTCGAGTGCCGGGCGATGGACGGCGACCTGACGTTCACGAGCGCCTCAGGTGAGCTCACAGTCGCCGACGGAACGCCGCGCCGGCTCAGGGCCAACACCGTGTCCGGGCGGATCACCGCCGACTTGGAGCTGCGCCCGACCGGATATGTGACCTTTCACAGCGTGTCCGGTGACATCCTGGTCAGGCTGCCCGAGAACGTGGAGGCGGACGTCAGCATGAGGTCCACCTCCGGCAGGCTGGTCAGCACATTCGAAAACCTGTCAGACGCGAGCCGCCCAGGTGCCAAGTCGATGTCCGGGCGGCTGGGTGGCGGCATGGCCTCGGTGTCGGCGACGACGGTCTCCGGCGAGGTCACGCTGCTCAAGGGAGAGAAGCGATGAGCCCTGTCTTCGGTCACGGCCGGCTCCGGCTGTACCTGCTGAAGCTGCTGGAGGAGAGCCCGCGGCACGGCTACGAGGTCATCCGCCTGCTGCAGGACCGCTTCCTCGGCGTTTACTCGCCCTCCCCCGGCACGATCTACCCGCGCCTGGCCCGCCTGGAGGAGGAAGGGCTGGTGACGCACGAGGTGGTCGAGGGCAAGAAGGTGTTCTCGATCACCGACAGGGGCCGCGACGAGCTCAACGCCCGCCTCGACGAGCTCGACGACCTGGAGCAGGAGATCTCCGCCTCGGTGCGCGACATCGCGCGCGAGGTGAAGGAGGACGTCCGCGACACGGTCAAGTCGCTGCGCGACGAGCTCACCAGGATGGCCAAGGACGTCCGCACCGGCGCCGTCGACGACCCCAAGCGCATGCGCGATCAGCAGAAGGAGAACCTCAAGCGGCTCAAGGAGCAGCAGAAGCGCCAGTGGATGGAGCACGCCACGCACTGGCAGGACCACGGCGAGCGGCTCGGCGGCGAGTGGCGCAGGATCTGGTCCGAGGTCTGGAGCACGCTGGGCGGCGCATCGCCCAGCCGCGCCGAGCTGGACGCCGAGCTGGGCGAGCGCCTGGCCGACTTCGTCGCCCAGGTACGCCGCGAGGCGTCGGCCGCCCCGCTCACCCGCAAGGCCATCGACGAGGTACGCGCCACGCTCGACGAGGCCGCCCGGCAGATCCGCGACTCCCTGAAGCCATGATCATGATCAGGTGGGGCCGGCAGCTATGCCCAGCGAAGAGCCCGTTCCAGGCCCCGCAGCCGCCGGGCGGCCTTCCGCGCGTGATAGGGCATCGGCATATACCTCAACCGCTCCGGCAGCCGCGGGACGAGCATCGCCACCGCCCGCCCGAGGTGCCGCAGCCGCCGCTCGTCCCGCGCCGACCAGGGTAGATCCAGCTTCTCCCGTACGGCGGGCGGCAGCGTCCCCACGGTCACGAAGTAGTTGACCTCCCCCGACCCGGCGCCCACCGGCGCCCAGAGCGGCCGCAGCGGCCGGGGCAGCCCGGGCGGCATCGGGGTCCCCCGCATGACGGTGAGCACGTCGAGCGCCGTCGGATGCGGTTCCAGCCGATCGGCCACCATCTCGTCGAAGTAGGACCAGAACTCCTCGACGGTCGGCGGCATCTCCCGCTCCGGCACCCGCAGGATCGCGCCGAGCTGCCGGGTCTCCGCGTAGAGCCGGCGTTCACCGTCTTCGGTGTAGGGGGTGCCGAAGTAGCGGTTGAGGGTGACGAAGCGCTCGAACAGCGACAGGTGCACCCAGGCCCAGGCCGCACCGTTCAGCGCGTGGTAGCACCTGCCCTGCTCGTCCACCCCGCTGATCGGCTTGTGCAGCTCCCGCAGCCGCGCACCCTCGGCCAGGCCGTCGGCTCCGCCGTACACCCAGGTGTGGATCGAGGCGAGCGTGCGGTTGAGCCGGCCCCACGGGTCCTGCTTGTACACGGAGTGCTCGGCGACGGCCGCGCCCACCGCCGGGTGCATGGTCTGGAGGACCAGCGCGCTGCCCGCCACGAGCAGGTTGCGGTATTCACCGGCGGTTTCCCAGTGCAACGAGCCTGGGGCGAACGGCTCGACGTCCATGACGGTGCCTCCCGGGGTGATACAACCTCACCTTCTTTGTATCACCCCAAGTGCACATAAGTAACCCTTCACTTATTCATCGGGTAAAGACGATTTTTCCGAAAATGTCACCATCGGCTAGGGCGGCGAAGCCGTCACGGGCGTCCGACAGTGGCATCGTCCTGTCGATGACCGGCCGCAGCCCGGTCTGCTCCAGGAACACGGCCAGCCGCTGGAGCTGGTCGCGCGTGCCCATCGTGGAGCCGATCACCGAGAGCTGCAGGAAGAACACCCGGTTCAGGTCGGCGGGCGGGACCGCGCCGCTGGTGGCGCCGCAGACCACGATGCGCCCGCCGGGCTTGAGCGACTTGAGCGAATGGTCCCAGGTGGCCTGGCCGACGGTCTCCATAACGGCGTCGACCCGCTCGGGCAGCCGCGCGCCGGGCTCGAAGACCTGGTCGGCGCCGAGCTTCACGGCCTGCTCCCGCTTGGCGGCCGAGCGGCTGGTCGCCCAGACCCGGTAGCCACCCGCCCGGCCGAGCGCGATCAGCGCGGTGGCCACCCCGCCGCCCGCCCCCTGCACGAGCACGGTGGAGCCGGGCTCGAGACCCGCCTTGTCGAACAGCATGCGGTAAGCGGTCAGCCAGGCCGTGGGCAGGCAGGCGGCCTCCTCGAAGGTGAGCGCGGCCGGCTTGGGCACCAGGTTGCGACGCGGCACGGCGACCCGCTCGGCGAACGTGCCGTCGTGAACCTCCGACAGCAGCGAACGCTTCGGGTCGAGCGTCTCGTCGGCACCGGAGCCGATCACCGCGTGCACGATGACCTCGTTGCCGTCGGCGTCCACTCCGGCCGCGTCGCAGCCGAGCACGATCGGCAGCCGGTCCTGCCTGATGCCCACGCCTTTGAGCGTCCACAGGTCGTGATGGTTGAGTGCGGTCGCCCGTACCGTGACGGTCGTCCAGCCATCCGGGACCTGCGGCTCCGGATGCTCGCCGAGCGTCAGCCCGGCGAGAGGGTTGTCGGGATCGGTCTGTGTGGCGGTTACGGCGAACATGGCCGCACCTTACTTCAGCGTGATCCGGATCCCGGCGATGGCGTGCTCGATGAAATAACGCGAGCCCGAGGCGGCGATCTGCACGTCACCCCTGCACACGACCTGGGCGGGCCGGCCACGGCCGTCGACCGCCGACGGTGTCCTTGCGGCCTTCTGGCAGTCGGGGGTGGGAATGAGCGCGACCATGTCGCCGACGCCACCACCGAACCAGAGCTGCGGCCCGACCGGGTCGCCCCGGGCCGTCTCGCCGGGCTCCGCCAGGCGGATCGCGTCTCCGCTGCCGCTCAGAACGAGGTAGCCGTCCTTGCCGACCTTCCCGCGCAGGCTCTTGGCCGCCGCCAGTCGCTCCTCGAAGGTCAGCCCCTCGGGCAGGTCGTTCATCGCCAGCCGCCACTTGCCGAACGCGAACATCAGCACCTGCCCGTTCGGTCCGCCGCCGGGCAGGCGCGGCCAGAGGGTGACGTTCGGGGTGAGGTTCCTGATCGGCAGGCCGCCCCTGGAGATCTCCATCTCACCGCCGTAGGGGGCGTAGAGCCCGCGATAGTGACCCGCCACCCAGGCGCCCACGAACGGGCGCGCGCCCAGCTCGTTGAGCCGCAGCACGGCGGGGTAGCGGACATCCGCGTGCCGCCCGTCGGGGAACACCACCGGGATGACCTCGTCGCCGCCCTTGACCTTGGCCGGCGCGCGTACGACATTGGGCGCGCCCTCGATCCTGGTCAACGACCGGATGGGCCCGGGCACCGGCACGGCGCTCGGCAGTGGCACCTGCCCCGGCTCGGGGTCGCGACTCGCGAGCAGGCTGACGACGCAGATCGCCAGCAACGCCAGCACCACCCCGATCCCGATCCACCGACGCCGGCCACGCTGGCCTGCCTCGATGACGTCGAACTGATCGACCACGGTGATCCCCTGCCGAGTAGTGCGGCTGGCGTATCCGCCCTCAGTTCAGTTGAGCGGGTGCCGCCAGCGCAAGCCCTGGAACTTGGCGAAATCGGCGTCGCAGGTCACGAATTCACAACCGTGCTCGATGGCCAGTGCGGCGAGGTACGTATCGGGGACAAGGTTCCCCTTCGCCCCCCTTTGGCTGCCCAGCCGGGTGAAGATCTCCCAGTGCCTGTCCTTGCCGTCGATCAGGACGGCATGCGACTGGTTGCGGTAGGACTGCGCGAACTCCACAGCACGGTCGAGCGGATCGGGGTCGAGGTAGATCCTGCGGTTGGTCACTACCCGGATGAAGCCGTTGACGACGAAGTCGCTGACCGCGTAGCTCGAATCGCCATTGATCATCTCGTCGACGAAGGCCAGGTAACGCTTCTGGTCGGGGACCTCGTGCCGGAACGCGTTGACGAGAACATTGGTGTCAGCGAGCAGCATCGGGCACCTCCAGCTCGAAGTCGAGGTCGTACATGATGTGCTCGAGCTTCTCGCCCGCATCGAGCCTTCGCTGGACGTCCGGCTGGTAACCCGGCCGCGCGCGGGAGGTGATCAGCTCCACTCGGGGCCGCTCGGCCGCCTCCGTGGAGCGGTTGAGTAGTTGTCGCAAGGCATCCTCCATCACCGAGGTGAGACTGCGTCCGTTTCGTGCCGCGTACGCCTTGGCCTCGTTGAGGAGTGCGTCGTCGATCCGCACCGTGGTCCTCCGCATGACACCAGCGTCCGCCGCTGACATAAAAATGTCAACAGCAGATAGTAGTCGCGCGATCACAATCCTTGCACAGTTTTTAATCTCACCACCGCGCCACATTGACCTTCCCGTCGGACACCAGCCGCACCCGCCGGCCGACCAGTTCCCTGGACATCGCGTCCGCCAGGAGTTCCTCCTCCAGCACGTGAGCATGGGCCCGGCCCCCGCCGGGCAGGTCGACGACGAGGATGCCCTTCTCCGCGACACCGTCGCGGCCATGCGCCACCGTGTAGCCGGCCACCGTGGCGGGGCCGTCGTACAGGGCGACGATCTCCACCGGATCGGCGGTGAAGACGGGCGTCGCATCGCCCAGCGTGCCGCCCGGGTCCGTGGACCAGATCGCGTACGTGTGCTTGGTCAGGTGCATGCCGACGCCCGTCACCAGCCCATGGCCCTGCTGGGCGCGCAGCAGCCCCGCCATGGTGGCCGTCGAGTGCAGGACGTAGTCGCTGGAGGGACCGCCCGCGTACGGCAGGCCGCCGGTGACCGTCAGGCCGCGCCGGTCGAGCGGGTCCAGCTTGATCGCGTCGCACGCCTGCCGCAGCGCGATCGCGAAGCAGCTGTAGAGGTCGAGCGCGTGAATGTCGTCCAGGCCCAGCCCGGCCCGCGCGAACGCGGCCTCGGCGGTGCGCCCGATGGCCTGCGAGGCGCCGAGCGCGGGCCGGGCCGCCACCTCCCACGTGTCCTCGCCGTAGGCCCATCCGCGCAGGTAGACCCGCTGGTCGTCCGGTACGCCGAGCCGGTCGGCGAGTCCGGCCGACACCAGGACGACGGCCGCGGCCTGGTCGACCTCCCCCACGGCCACGGTGTCGCGGGTGTACGGCCAGCCGATGAAGCGGTGGCCGGTGGCCAGTTCCTCCGGGGTGCGGGGGGTACGCCGCCAGGCGTGTGGGTTCGCGGCGGCGACCTCGGTCATCGGCGCCATCATCCGCCCCCGGTCCACCATTTCCTCATTTATCGACATACCGAGGGACGCGCGGCGGGCGGTCTCCATGATCGCGTAGGTGTGGAGCGGCAGGAACAGGTCGTGGGCCAGCTCCGCCGGGTGCGGCGGTCGGTCCCAGCCGTAGGGCGGCTTGGGGTCGGCCGGATGGCTCCATGCCACATGCTCGCCCGCCTGCCGGTAGGCCCGGCGCGTGGCCAGCGCCTCGGCGCCGGCGATCAGGGCCGAGTCGAGCTCCCCCGCCGCGATCCTGCCCGCGGCCTCACCGATGAGCAGCTGCGGTGCCGTACCGCTGACCCTGGAGTACGCCCGGTGCCGGGGCGCGGCGCCCAGGCGGTCGGCGAGCCGGCCGACCGGGGAGTCGTACTGCCAGGAGTCGGTGTAGACGAGCTGGATCGAGTCGAGCCGCTCGACCGGCAGCCGCGCCTCGCGAGCCGCCTCGCGCGCGACGTGCTCCCACAGGTCGAGTGGTTCCGGGCCCGGCTGCTCGCGAACGGTGCGCTGGGCCGTGCCGATGAGACAGGGGGTGCGTGGATCCATGCCACCCATCTAACCAGAATAACATTCGGTTGATAAGTAGTGGCTTTTGATAATCACTGTTACCGGTGATGTCGGAGGAAATATACACGCACTCCCACCTGCGGAAATGCCTTCTCGGAATATATGCGGTCTGGTTATTTCCATAACAGAACGGGACCGGGCCAGACTTTTTCGTACCGCTTCGCGGCTGCCGGGTCGCGCCATTCATTAGCGTGCCGAGCGTTTTCCTGGCCCATCGGGGCGCCGCACCCTGCTCTGGGCCGCCGAGAACCAAGAGGAGCTTCATGTATTCCCGAGCAAGGCGCATCACGATCCCGCTCGCCGGTCTGCCGGCCATCGGCCTGGCCGCGGGGATGTTCGGCGGCACCGCCGCCGGCGCGACCCCACCCTCCGACGTCGTGTCCAAGAACGCGACCACTCCCGCGGAGCAGGCGGTCCGGTTCTGGACGCCCGACCGCGTCAAGCTGGCGGCCGACCACGACACGAACCTCGACGCCCGGTCCAACGGCGTCAAGGGCGGCAACTCCACCCCCGACGGCCCGCCCGGATCCATCCCCCCGATCGGCGGGGAGAAGACCAAGCCCGTCAAGAGCAAGCAGGTCAACCTACCCAACACGGTCGGACGCGTGTTCTTCACACTGCCAGGATCGAACCCGGCGAAACCGGCGAGCTGGCGGCACTGCTCGGCCAGTTCCGTACAGGGCAAATACCGCAAACCTGGTGGCCACCTCGGCCCACTGCGTCTACGACACCAGGAAGGACGCCTTCTACGACAACTGGATCTTCATCCCGTCGTACTGGGACGGCGACAACGCCTGGGAGGGCAAGGCGCCCTACGGCATCTACGCCGCCAAGACGTTCAACGCGCATGACGACTTCGTGGTGAAGGAGGACCACGACTACGACTACGCGTTCGTCAACGTCTACAACGGCATCAAGGTCACGTGGGAGAAGGTCAACGGCAAGTGGCAGTGGACGCGGAAGAACGACGGCCGCCGAAGTGGTGCTACGGCAGGACGGCTCCGATGCCCGCCGCGCCGGAAGTACAACCTGCAGGAGCACATCGGCCTCAAGTGCGCCTTCACCGCCGGCGCCAGCGGTGGACCGCTCCTGTACAGCTACAGGAGCTCGACCCGCACCGGATACCTGATCGGCGTCAACAGCGTCGCGTGGGACACCGACGGCAACGACCGCTACGACCACGTCTCGTCGCCGTACTTCAACACGGACACCTACAAGGTCTACAAGGCCGCCGCGAACCGGTGGACCGGCAACATGCCGTAAGCAGGGGCCCCGGCCGCTCCTCCGGCCGGGGCCTTCTCGCACTCGTGCACTGATCAAGAAAGGCACTCGGGAAAAGCCGGGTGGACATCGAAGTCGCGTCATGTACTATGCCTGTGACGTGCGGAAACGACCTTCACATGAGATCGGGGCCGCAATCCGGATGGCGCCCTTGACGCACTCCTTATGAGGTACAAGTCACGCTTGATCTGATAACGAATCGCCATCCGTGCTGCAATACAGTGAGTGATCTGGAAAAATCCATCGTTACACCCCCAGAACGACTAACCCCCAAAGGCAAGGCATTTCCATGATCCCCCGGGTCCGGCACCTGGTAGCGGCTGCCCTCAGCGCGCTGCTGCTGCTGCCTGCCCTCGTGGGGACCGCCTCGGCCTCGGCCAACAGCCGCGTCTACTCGGTCACGCTGGCCAAGACGGTGGCGGACATGAAGAAGGTCGCCGCCTACTGGCAGCCCGACCGGCTCAAGAAGGCCGACAACTACAGCCCCGCCACGCCGGCCTCGCAGTCCTCGCCCACCGCCACGGCGGCGGCCGGGGCGAGTCAGATCGTCACGCTGAAGCGCCCGCAGGGCCCGCTGAGCGTCGCACCTGTCCTCCCGCGCAACAGCACGGCCGCCAAGACCATGGGCAAGGTCTTCTTCCGCTTCGGCGACAAGGAGTACTGGTGCTCGGCCAGCGCGGTCGCGGCCAAGAACCGCAGCGTGGTGGCCACCGCCGGGCACTGCGCGTACGACTCGCGCCAGGCCAGGCCCGCCGATTACTGGATCTTCGTCCCCAACCCGGGTCCCGGCGGGGAGACGCCTGACGGCATCTACGTCGGCGCCGCGATCAGCATGCACGAGGACTGGCCGGGCAAGGGCGACTACGACTTCGACTACGCCTTCGTCACCGTGCACCGCGGCTTCAAGTGGGTGGAGAAGAACGGCCAGCTCGCGATGCAGGACGTCGGCCGCCTGCAGGACAACGTCGGCGGGCAGGGCCTGACGATCGGCAAGGGACTGGCCATCTCGATCTCCGCCTTCGGCTACCCGGCGGGCCCACAGCCCGACGGCACCCGGCCGTTCGACGGCAAGACGCTGAAGGCGTGCTCGGGCACCACGAGACGCACCGTGGCCCCCAGTCTCGACCTGCAGTACGGCGTGCAGCTCCAGCCGTGCGAGTTCAGCGCCGGCGCCAGCGGCGGCCCCTGGCTGATCAACTACCAGCCCGTCCAGAAGGTCGGATACCTCAACGGGATCAACAGTCTGACCTGGAACAGAGACGCCAAGGGCGGCTACGACGCGGTGTCCTCGCCCACCTTCAACACCACGACCGGCGACGTCTACCGACGCGCCGCAGCGCTCACAACACCGCAAAATGTGACGTAAGTTACACGTACCGTATCGCCACCCCGAGTGATCAGCCGGTTTCAGATCTCGGGATGGTCACGGGCATGATCGTCGCGCTTGACCGCGCCAACAGGTAATTCACAGGACCAGAGTCAGACCGATAGGTTCCCGCCTGTCCGTTTGCTGTATCTGGGGCGCACGAGGCGCCCCGCGTCTGGAGTTTTACCTTGAAGCGCATCCTTCTCCCGGCCGGTGGCGCCGTTCTGGCGACCGGCCTCCTGGCCGCCGGCCTGGCAGGCACCGCTCAGGCACAGGGCGACGTCGCCACCGACCCCATGGCCCGTACGACACAGCAGGCCTCCTCGGTCGCGTCCTTCTGGGCCGCGTCCAACTTCGCCGCCCTCCGCTCCGCCACCGCCTACACCTGGGACGCCAAAGAGGTCAGGAAGGTCGTCTCGAAGGGCGGCTACAGCCCTGACGGCAATCCGGGAAGCGCCACTCCCATCGGGGAGGAGAAGAAGGCCCCGGGCAAGGTTCAGAACGTGAACATGCCCAAAACCCTCGGCAAGGTCTTCTTCGTCGACGGCCAGGGCAAGTTCCGCTACTGCTCGGCCACGTCCATCCAGTCGAACTACCGCAACCTGGTCGCCACCGCCGGCCACTGCGTCTACGACACCGACAGCAACAAGGACCTGCTGAACAACTGGGTCTTCGTGCCCGCCTACTACGAAGGCAAGGCGCCGTTCGGCATCTTCGTGGGCAAGCAGGCCTTCACCCACTACGACTTCGACACCTACGAGGACTACGACCGCGACTACGCGTTCGTGACCGTGTACAACGGCATCTCCTTCAACGGTGTGAAGCAGGTGGACCGCAAGGACTACGACCGCTTCGTCGGTCCGAAGCGGAACTGGGGCGGGCGCTACTACATCCTGCTGTCCAAGGACGCCGGCCGGCTCGGTGACGTCGTCGGCGGCCAGGGCGTGGCCTGGAACCAGCCCACCGGCAAGCCCGTCCGCGCCTTCGGCTACCCCGCGGGCCCGCACCCCGACGGCAACAAGCCCTACAGCGGCGTGACGCCCAAGTGGTGCTACAACAAGACCACCGCCAAGGCCGTGGGCGCACCGTGGCTCAAGATCGAAGAGCACATCGGCCTCAAGTGCGCCGTAACGCCCGGCTTCGACGGCGGCCCCTGGCTGTCCAACTACAGCAACGGCAAGCGTCTGGGCTACGTCAACGGCGTGACCAGCACGTTCGCCGACCAGGACGGCAACGACCGCATCGACTACATCACCTCGCCGTACTTCGACGGTGAGACGGCCGCGGTGTACAACTCGGCCAAGAACGTGTGGTCCGGCAAGATCGTCGGTCCGAACGGCGAGCTCTACAAGTAACACTCGTCACCCCAAAAGGGGCCCAGCCGGGTTCGGCTGGGCCCCTTTTTCGTGCTTTTCCAAGATCATTACGGCGGATTCGGGAGTATTAGACGGAGCTCGCGCCAATCTGGTTCCTGTGATCTGAGTCACATTGGCGCCGCCACGAAGCGTGTCGCACCCCTTACGACCCTTCCGCCATGCCCCCTTCATACCCAGCGAAAACGTGGCAATTCGATCACCCTCCGCTAAGATCTCTGACTGATAACGGAAAGGTCACGACGGTAAGGGTGGCTTCCAGATGGGGCAGAACGGCTTTTACCTGCGGAGATCACCACGCTATGTTCCTTGCTATCCCTTTACTGACGCATGGGACGCATGTTGTGTCCCACGACAGAGCAAGGAGCAGTTCCCTTGAAGCGCATCCTCATCCCCGCCGGTGGCGCCATCCTGGCTACCGGTCTTCTGGCCGCCGGCCTCGCCGGTACGGCCACGGCCGCCAGTGACGTAGCCTCCGACCCGATGGCGAAGAGCGCCGCTGACGCGAAGGCCATCGCGGACTTCTGGTCGGCCACCAACAACGCCGCCCTCAAGGCGGCGAAGGAGTCCAACGTCTGGGACGCCGGCGACGTCACCAAGCTGCAGAGCAAGGGTGGCTACAGCGCGGACAGCAAGCCCGGATCCTCCGTGCCGATCGGCCAGGAGAAGAAGACCACCGTCAAGGTTCAGAACGTGAACCTGCCGAAGACCATCGGCAAGGTGTTCTTCGTCAACAGCAAGGGCGAGAAGAAGTGGTGCTCGGCCACTTCGGTCCAGTCGAAGTACCGCAACCTGGTCGCCACGGCCGGTCACTGCGTCTACGACACCGCGACCAACTCGGACGTCATGTCCAAGTGGGTCTTCGTGCCCGGCTACTACCAGGGCAAGACGCCGTTCGGGATCTACGTGGGTAAGCAGGCCTTCACCCACTACGACTTCGACGTGTACGAGGACTACGACCGCGACTACGCGTTCGTGACCGTGTACAACGGCATCCAGCTCGGTGGCGGTACCGCCAAGCAGGTCTCCAAGGCCGAGTTCGACAAGTACCAGGGCATCAAGGATGCCAAGGACGTGCCGATCACCCAGGCCGAGTACCAGAAGTGCAAGGACCTCAACGGCGGCGAGACGCCTGACTGCTGGGCCAAGACGGACAGCAAGATCGACGTCGTGGGCCCGGACTACGCCGGCGCCATCAAGGCCCTGACCGAGGTCACCAAGGAGCAGTACGACGCTGCTGCCACTGGCAAGGCCAATGGCACCAAGGCGCCCGCCGCCACCAAGACGGAGAACGTCACCAAGTCCGAGTACGAGGCCTACAAGGGCCCGGGCTACCGGAAGATTGACGAAAAGGGCAACTTCACGATCACCCACTACTTCGTCAAGAACTGGGTGAAGAAGACAGACATCAAGGGCTACTACAAGACTGTCTTCTACATCGTCGAAGGCGCTGCCAAGGACGTCGGTCGCCTCGGTGACGTCGTCGGCGGCCAGGGCGTGTCCTGGAACCAGCCCACGGGCAAGTACGTCCGCGTGTTCGGCTACCCGGCCGCCCCGCACCCCGACGGCCACAAGAACTACACGGGCATCACGCCCAAGTGGTGCTACGGCAAGACCAGCAAGAAGGTCGTCGGCTCGGCTGCCAAGAAGATCGAAGAGCACGTCGCGCTCAAGTGCGCGATGACCGAGGGCGCCGACGGTGGTCCTTGGCTGCTCAACTACAGCAACAGCAAGCGTCTCGGCTACGTGAACGGTGTCACCAGCACCTTCAACGACCAGGACGGCAACAAGCGTGTCGACTACATCTCCTCGCCGTACTTCGACGGTGAGACCGCTGCGGTGTACAAGTCCGCGGCGAACGTGTGGTCCGGCAAGATCCTCTAAGTAACGCACCGCGACCGTTCCAGGACGGTGCGCACAGCGGTAACTCGCGAAGGGCCCGGCATCGCCGGGCCCTTCGGCGTTCTCGGGCAAATCTGAAGGGCGTTTTGACGCATGGGGCGTCCAGACGGTGCCATCAAGTCGGTGTGATCTGCGTCACATCAGGCGAACGGCCGCCGAGGGGGCGGCACTCTCGCCACCGCAGCAACACTGACAACTTCCTTATGTTGATCTGCGGAAACGATGTCATCCGGCACTTCCGGCAAGTCATCCTCTATCGCCGTTTAAACATCACGGAACGATCACGCCCGACTTAGCGCCCTTTTTCCCGTCAAAGCAGCTACCCGAGTTCAAGATCCACACTGTATGTTCCTGGCTATCCCTTTACTGACGCATGGGGCGCAAGAAGCTCCCCACGACAGCGCAAGGAGTTACCTTGAAGCGCATCCTCCTCCCCGCCGGTGGCGCCATTCTGGCCACCGGTCTGCTGGCTGCCGGCCTCGCCGGCACCGCTCAGGCCGCTGGCGACGTCGCGAGCGACCCGCTCGCGAAGACCGCCGCCCAGGCTGCTGAGACGCTGGACTTCTGGACCAAGTCCAACAACGCGGCCCTCAAGCAGGCTGTGGCCTTCAACCCCGACTCGCTCGAGGTTGAGAAGATCTCCCGTGGTGGCGGCTATAGCGCCGACACCAAGCCCGGCTCCTCCGTGCCGATCGGCGAGGAGAAGAAGGTCGCCGTCAAGTCCCAGAACGTCAACCTGCCGAGGACCATCGGCAAGGTCTTCTTCGAGGGCCGCGACGGCAAGCTGTACTACTGCTCGGGCACCTCGGTCCAGTCGCAGTACCGTAACCTGGTGGCCACGGCCGGCCACTGCGTCTACGACATCGCCGGCAACGACGAGGTCGTTTCGCGCTGGGTCTTCGTCCCCGGTTACTACCAGGGCAAGACGCCTTACGGCTTGTACGTGGGCAAGCAGGCCTTCACCCACTACGACTTCGACGTGTACGAGGACTTCGACCGCGACTACGCGTTCGCCACCGTGTACAACGGCATCGGCGGCACGCTGAACTCGTCGAAGCAGGTCAACAAGGCTGAGTACGACGCGTACCAGGGTGAGAAGTACACCAAGGACGTGGCGATCAGCCAGGCTGACTACCTGAAGTGCAAGGACCTCAACGGCGGAGAGACCTCCGACTGCTGGGCCAAGGTCACGAAGATCGAGGACCTGGCTGGCCCTGACCACCCTGACTCCGTCAAGGTGCTCAAGGAAGTCACCAAGGAGCAGTACGACGCCGCGCCCACGGGCAACGTGAACGGCGGCAAGTCTCCCTGGATCTCCACCGAGCAGGTCACGGAGTCGCAGTACAAGGCGTACACCGGCCCGGGCTACCGCAAGATCGACGAAAAGGGCAACTTCACCATCACCCACTACCGTCTCCGGTACTGGGTGAAGAAGTCGGCCAAGGTCGAGTACTTCCGCACCGAGTTCTTCGTTGTCGGTCACGCTGTCAAGGACGTCGGTCGCCTCGGTGACAACGTCGGTGGCCAGGGTGTCGCGTGGAACCAGGCTGCGGGCAAGGTCGTTCGTACCTTCGGGTACCCCTACGGCCCCAACCCGGACGGTTCCAAGCCCTACACCGGTGTTACGCCGAAGTGGTGCTACGGCAAGACCGCCAGCAAGGTCGTCAAGATCCCGGCCCGCAAGGTCGAGGAGCAGCAGTCGCTGAAGTGCGCCGTCACCGCCGGTTACGACGGTGGACCGTGGCTGGCGAACTACAGCAACGCGAAGCGTCTTGGCTACGTCACCGGCGTCACCAGCCTCATCGTGGACGTCGATGGCAACAAGCGCTACGACACGATCACCTCGCCGATCTTCGACGGTGAGACCGCTGCGATCTACAAGGCCGCTGCGGCCTCGTGGTCCGGCAAGCTCATCCCGTAGTTCACTGCGGATCGAACGAAGACTTAGGTCGTCGTTCACCAGCTTTACCGAAGGGCCCGGCATCCTGCCGGGCCCTTCGGCCTTTTCCGGGGTCTGACCTGGGCCTCCAGCATCTTCCGTAACATTCCAGCACAATCTGTTACCAGAGTGACCAGAGGGTCGATAGGGTCTTTACACCTCGCTTGTTAACGTTGTGGAGATCTTCAGTGAAGCGCCTGCTCGTCCCCCTGACCGCCGCCAGCCTGAGCGCCGCCGCCCTCACCCTCCCCGCCAACGCCGCCCCCGACTGGGTCCAGGACCCGCTCGCTCCCAAGGCGGCCGAGGCCTATAGCAACGCCTACTTCTGGCTCGACGCCAACGGTGCCGCGCTCAAGAAGGCCACGCAGTACAACGTCGATGCCAAGGACGTTCAGAAGCTGGTCTCCACCCAGGCCAAGACGCCCGACGGCAAGCCGGGCTCGGCCTCCCCCACCGGCACGACGCCCCCCGTGGCCAAGTCCACGGCGGTGAACCTGCCCAGGTCCATCGGCAAGGTCTTCTTCCTCGACAGCGCCGGCAACTACCGCTGGTGCTCGGCGACGTCCGTCCAGTCCAGGAACCGCAACCTGATCGCCACCGCGGGCCACTGCGTCTACGAGCGCGGCAAGGACGTCTTCGCCAAGTGGGTGTTCGTCCCCGGCTACTACCAGGGCAAGGCGCCGTTCGGCGTGTACGCGGGCGCCTACGCCTTCACCAGCTACGACCTCGACACCTACGACGACTACGACGGCGACTTCGCGTTCGTGGCCGTGCACAACGGCTTCGCGCTCCCCAACGACAAGAAGGTGTCGTTCAAGGAGTTCCAGGCGTGGCGGGGCGACAAGTGGGTCAAGCCGGTTGAGATCAGCCCGGCCGAGTACGCCAAGTGCGTGCTCACCCTCGGCCACTGCTGGTCCGAGGGCGCCGACACCCCGGCCGACAAGGTGGGTCCCGACTTCCCCGGCGCGGTCCTGGAGAAGGTCGAGGCGAGCGAGAAGGAGTACACGGACGCCAAGACCGGCAAGGGCAACGGCTTCAAGCTCGGCGAGCCCGAGACCGTGCCCGTCACCCTGCCGGAGTACACCGCCTACAAGGGCCCCGGCAAGAAGACCATCGACAAGTCCGGCAACTACCTCATCACCCACTACTACACGCAAAAGTGGGTCAAGCCAGGATTGTCGCGCAAGTACTACATGGCCGAGTACGTCATCGGCATCGCCAAGGACCTGGGCCGGCTCGGTGACGCCGTCGGCGGCCAGGGCGTCGCCTGGAACCAGCCCATGGGCCAGAACGTCACCGCCTTCGGCTACCCCAGCGCCCCGCACCCCGACGGCGACAAGGCCTTCACCGGTGTGACGCCCAAGTGGTGCAGCGGCAAGACCGGTACGAAGACCTACCAGGTCAACACGTTCAAGGTCGAGACGCACCAGGTGCTGAAGTGCTCGATGACCCCCGGCGCCGACGGCGCCCCCTGGCTGATGAAGTACGACAACAACAAGCGCACCGGCTACGTCAACGGCGTGACGAGCATGTTCCACGACCAGGACGGCAACGGCCGGATCGACTTCATCAGCTCCGCCTACTTCGACGGCGAGACCGCTGACGTCTACAACAAGGCCCAGTACGCGGCGACCAAGTCGATCGTCGGCCCCAACGGCGAGATGATGCAGTAGTAATAAGGACAACGTCGCGGGCCCGTCTCTGGAGACGGGCCCGCGGCGTGCGGCCTAGACGGCCGACAGCTCGCGCAGCGCCCGCACGGCGGGCTCGCTCTTGTACGGCTCCAGCCTCCTGCGCAGATCGGCCGCGTACGAGCGAGAACGAGCCGACTGGAGCTCACCCGCCAGCTTGAGCGCGGTCCCCGCCACCTGGCACGCCTCCTCGAGCTCCCCGCACTGCAGCAGCCCGGCCGCCAGGAGCGACAGGTTGAACATCCGCCCCCGCACGTAGCGACCGTCCATGTCGAGCGAGCGACGCGCCTGCCGGACCACCCGCTCCCCCTCCCCCAGGTCGCGGAAGCAGTGGGCGAACTTGGCCGACAGATACGCCTCGTCGAAGTAGCTCAGCCAGGCCGGCTCGTCGCCGGGTGCCCGCGTGTCGAAGGCGACCTCGGCGGCGTGCAGCGCCTTGCCGCAGGAGCGGGCGTCACCGAGGCCCGCGTGGGCGTGCGCCTCCTGCACCAGGCTCGAGCACAGGAGGGTGTGGACGCCCGCTCGGCGGGCCGACAGCTGGGCGGCTCTGGCCAGGTCGAGCGCGTGGGCGTGCTGGCCCATGTAGCTGGCCTGGTGCGCCATGCCGGCCAGGATCTCGCCGCCCAGCGCGTGGTCGTCGGCCCCTCTGGCCAGGCGCAGTGCCTGGATCAGGTAACGCTGGGCCAGGCCGTGCTGCTCCAGGTCGTAGGCCATCCACCCGGCCAGGCGGGTCAGCTCCGCGGCGGCCGCGGCCAGCTGCCTGCCGGTGGCCTCCCCGTAGGTGCCCTCTTTGAGCAGCGGCGAGACCGCGGTGTCGAGGTATTTGATGACGGACGCGCGGACGCGTCCGCTGCCGAACCGGTTGTCGAGCTCACCGAAGGAGCGGGTGACCTCATGGATCGCGGTGATGTCGGCCCGGCCGACCCGGCGCGAGCCGGCGCCGCCGGGGTGTTCCTCCGGCGGGGACGTCAGCCAGCGGACGGCCCCTACCGAGCCCGCACCTATCGCGAAAGTCGAATCGATCAGGAATCGCCGTCTCTCCATATCGGCCCGCCACAGCGCCGTCACGGTCGCGACCCCTTCCTTCCACGTGTGCGTGAACTCCTGCCCGAGATCAAGGGGCGAGACGATGGCCGGCATGCCCACCTCCACAGGGGAGAAAGGCCTGCCGAGCCGTAGCGCGAAAATCTCGGTAAGGAGGCACGGCACAGGGTCCCGAGGCCGCTGACCGCCTATCCAGCGCAGCACGGAGCTGTGGTCGTACTTCAGGCCGGGGGCGCCGCGCGCGGCTCCCAGGTCGTTGAGGCACCTGGCCAGCCCCTTGTGGGAGAAGCCCGCCTCCGCGATCAGCTGCTGTAGCAGTCGATTGGGCTCGCGTTCCATCGCTCTCCTCGCGGCAACCGGAAGCCCGCTTCCTTACAGAGAGCCCTCTTTATAGCACGGAGAGTAAAGAAAGATTGGCGATTTCCCAAGGGGGCCGAGGGACTACAGACGGGCGACCCCGTCGGCGCGGGCCTGGGCGGCCACGGCGGCGGTCACCG
Source organism: Nonomuraea guangzhouensis (assembly GCF_019396345.1). Lineage (GTDB taxonomy): Bacteria > Actinomycetota > Actinomycetes > Streptosporangiales > Streptosporangiaceae > Nonomuraea > Nonomuraea guangzhouensis. The sequence goes on from NZ_JAHKRM010000019.1 coordinate 233,909, forward strand.
CGGGCGCCACGCGCTTGTCGAACGGGCTGGGGATGACGTACTCGGCCGTGATGTCGTCGCCCACCACCCCGGCGAGCGCGGCGGCCGCCGCGACCTTCATGTTCTCGGTGATCGTGGTGGCCCGGACGTCGAGCGCGCCGCGGAAGACGCCGGGGAAGGCCAGCACGTTGTTGATCTGGTTGGGGAAGTCGGAGCGGCCGGTCGCGACCACCCTGGCGTGCTTGGCGGCCACCTCGGGATGCACTTCGGGGGTGGGGTTGGACAGGGCGAACACGATCGAGTCCGCGGCCATCGAGGCGATGGCCGCCTCCGGCACGGTCGAGCCGGACAGGCCGAGGAAGACGTCGGCGCCCGCCAGGGCCTCCTCGGTCGAGCCCTTGTGACCCGCCTTGTTGGTGTCGCGGGCCAGGGCGTCCTTGACCGGGTTGAGCCCTTCCCTGCCGCTGTAGAGCATGCCCTTGGAGTCGGCGACCGCGATGTCACCGATGCCGGCCTCCAGGAGGATCCTGGTGACCGCGACCCCGGACGCGCCGGCGCCGGCCACCACGGCACGCAGGTCGCCCAGGGAGCGTCCGGTCAGCCGGGCCGCGTTGGTCAGCGCGGCGAGGGCCACGATGGCGGTGCCGTGCTGGTCGTCGTGGAAGACGGGGATGTCGAGCAGGGCGCGCAGCCGGTCTTCGACCTCGAAGCAGCGGGGCGCGCTGATGTCCTCGAGGTTGATGCCGCCGAACGAGGGCGCCAGCCGCACGACGGTCTCGACCAGGGCGTCGACGTCGGTGCAGTCGAGGCAGATCGGGACGGCGTCGACGCCCCCGAACTCCTTGAACAGCAGCGCCTTGCCCTCCATCACGGGCATGGCCGCGGCAGGGCCGATGTCGCCGAGGCCGAGCACGGCCGTGCCGTCGGAGACGACGGCGACCACGTTGGACACCCAGGTGTAGTCATTGACGAGTGACGGCGTGTCGGCGATCGCGGTGCAGACGCGGGCGACCCCGGGGGTGTAGGCAAGGGAAAGGTCGTCGGCGTTACGGACCGGAATGGTGGATCGGACCTCGAGTTTGCCTCCGCGGTGCAATGCGAAGGCGGGATCGAGATCGAGGGATTCGACGGAAGTGGGTGTGGTAGTCACAGCGACCCCAGTAGTCATCGGACGGATGAGACCTTCGGCAGACGGCGCGAGAGGCCTGGCTTCGGTAGCCGCCAGGATCCCCTCTTCGATCGTCTCGTGCGAGGGGTTACGGGGGTCACCCGTGGCTCCATAGTGCCACATGGTGAGATCAGGTCCGTCTCGAGACCGACTCCGTTCTGTTGACGCATTGTTAATTGTCGGATGACGGTCTGCAGCAAAAACCCACTTAAACTGCACAAAAACCAACTTTCCTTACATATCACTTGAGGAGGCCCACTCATGGCCCTCTGGCCCAGAACGCGCCGTGGCTATGCCACTGGCGCGCTCGCTCTGACCGCCGCCTTGGCACTGTCCGCCTGCGGCAGCTCCACTCAGACGGGCACCACCGGTGCCACGTCCTCCGCACCCGCCACGGCGGCGGGCGGAGTCACGCTGGTCTCCCCCGGCAAGCTGACCACCTGCACCAACCTGCCGTACCCGCCGTTCCAGGCCAAGGACGCCAGCGGCAAGGTCGTCGGGTTCGACGTGGACATGATCGACCTGGTCGCCAAGAAGCTGGGCGTCACGCAGGACATCGTGGACATCGACTTCGACTCGATCAAGGGTGGTGCCGCGCTCAGCGCCGGCAAGTGCGACGTCGCCGCGGCCGGTATGACGATCACCGAAGACCGCAAGCAGCATCTCGACTTCTCCAGCCCGTACTTCGACGAGGTGCTCGGCCTGGTGACCAAGAAGGGCGCGGGCGTGCCCACGCTCGAGGCCGCCAAGTCCAAGAACCTGAGCGTCGGCGTGCAGGCCGGTACGACCAGCCTCACGCTGGCCAAGAGCGCGGGCATCGAGGCCAAGGAGTTCAAGGACTCCGGCAAGCTGCTGCTCGCGCTGCAGTCCGGCCAGGTCGACATGGTCATCCAGGACCTGCCGGTCGTCGTCGACTGGATGAAGAAGCCGGCCGTCTCCTCGGCCTATGAGCTGTCCGGCCAGGTGCCGACCCACGCGCAGTACGGCTTCGCCGTCAAGAAGGGCAACGCCGCGCTGCTCAAGATCATCAACGAGTCGCTGTCCGAGGCCATCAAGGACGGCACCTGGTCCAAGGAGTACCAGCAGTGGATGGGCGCCGCGCCCGTCACGACACCGACGCCCACCTCCTGATCATGACGACCACGCCGACCACCGCTGAGCCCGCTCGCAGCGGGCTCAGCCCCCGCCAGCGCCGCAGGATCAGTCTCGGTATCCAGTACGCCGTCTTCGTGCTCGTCCTCGTCGGGGTGATCCTGCTCGCGGACTGGCCGAAGATCTTCGAGAACTTCCTGAACGGCAAGGTCGCGGCGGGGATGTTCCCCACGCTGTTCACGGTCGCGCTGAAGAACACGCTGATCTTCACCGTGGCCGGCTATGTGATCGGCTTCCTGCTCGGTCTCGTGCTGGCGCTGATGCGGTTGTCCTCCGTGACGCCGTACCGGGTGGTCGCCCTCGTCTACATCGAGGTCTTCCGCGGCCTGCCCGCGCTGATCATCTTCCTGCTGCTCGGGTTCGGTCTGCCGATCGCGTTCCCCGGGTTCAAGCTCCCCGGAGACGTCTACGGCACGGTGGCGCTCGCGCTGGGCCTGGTGGCCGCCGCCTACATGGCCGAGTCGTTCCGGGCGGGCATCCAGGCGGTGCCCAAGGGGCAGATGGAGGCGGCCAGGTCGCTCGGCATGAAGCCGGGCCGGGCGATGCTCTCGATCATCCTGCCGCAGGCCATCAGGATCGTGATCCCGCCGCTCACCAACGAGCTGATCCTGCTGTTCAAGGACTCCTCGCTGGTCTTCACGCTGGGCGTGACGGCGGCGACCACCGAGCTGACCAAGTTCGGCTCCGACACCACGATCGACCAGGCCAACAGCACGCCGCTGATCGTGGCGGGGGCCACCTACCTGCTGATCACGATCCCGCTCGGGTTCGTCGTACGCCGCCTCGAAGCGCGCCAGGGGAGGAAACGGTGACCCACGCCGTAGAGATCAGGGACCTGCACAAGTACTTCGGCGACAACGAGGTGCTCAAGGGCATCGACTTCACCGTCGAGCCCGGCCAGGTGGTCTGCGTCATCGGCCCGTCAGGGTCGGGCAAGTCGACGCTGCTGCGCTGCGTGAACCTGCTGGAGACGCCCACCAAGGGCAAGGTGTTCGTCAACGGCCGCGAGCTGACCCATCCCGACGCCGACATCGACGCCACCCGGCGGCAGGTCGGCATGGTGTTCCAGCAGTTCAACCTCTTCCCGCACCTGACCGCGCTGCAGAACGTGATGATCGCCCAGCAGCGGGTGCTGAACCGGAGCAAGGCGGAGGCCGAGATCGTCGCCAGGGAGAACCTGGACAAGGTCGGCGTCGCCGACAAGTGCCACGAATATCCCGGCAAGCTCTCCGGTGGGCAGCAGCAGCGGGTGGCCATCGCCAGGGCCCTGGCCATGAACCCGGCCCTGATGCTCTTCGACGAGCCCACCTCGGCGCTCGACCCCGAACTGGTCGGCGACGTGCTCGCCGTCATGCGCAAGCTGGCGGAGGAGGGCATGACCATGCTGGTGGTCACCCACGAGATGGGCTTCGCCCGCGAGGTGGCCGACCGTGTGGTGTTCATGGACGGCGGGGTGATCGTCGAGGACGGGACGCCCGCCCAGGTGGTCGGCGACCCGCAGCAGGAACGCACCCGCTCCTTCCTCAGGCGCGTCCTGCACCCCGAGGGCTGACCGCCACCAGGCGGCCGACGCGGGCGAGGCGTCCAAGGTCGCCCGGCGCGTGAGCGCCGAGCACGGCGGGGTGTCCGGTCTCCGGGCGCCCCGCCGCTCGTGTAATACTCCGGCATGGACCTCACCTCTTACGCCGAGTGGGCGGTCCGGTTGGTCAACGATCCGCACCCGCCACCCGAGCTCACAGGGCTGCGCGACGAACTGGCGGCCGTCTTCGACGGGACCGGTGACGAGGAAGCCGTCGTGGCGCGGCTGAACGCGCTGCTCGTCCGCCATCCGGTGCGCCCGCAGCTGTCGGGCCACGACGGGCAGCGCTGGCACCTCCACCTGGCTGTGAGCGCCGACGGCACCGATGACGCCGCCGCCGGCGCCGTGATGGGCCTGGCCGCGGTCGTCGCCGAGCTGGGCGCCGACCGGCTCGGCCGCTGCCAGGAGCCGCGCTGCCTGCGGGCCTTCCTCGACACCTCCTCCAACCGCTCGCGCCGCTACTGTTCCGCCCGGTGCGCCAGCAGGGCCAACGTGGCCGCCTACCGCGCCCGCCTCAGGAGCGGCCAGTAACGCAGCACCACCCGGCCCACGATGTCGCTCACCGGGCCGAAGTCCCAGCTGTCGCGGCGCCCGCTGGCCCGCTGGTTGTCGCTCTCCAGCCACCAGCCCTCATCGCCATGCCATTGGGCCCGCTTGACGATCAGCCGATCGGGCTCGCCGGGGAGCCGCGCCACGACGAGGTCACCGGGATGGACCGGGGCGCCTCGGCGTACGAGAAGCCAGTCTCCATCTACCAGAGCGGGACGCATCGAATCCCCCTCGACACGCACTCTCATGGGCTGTGACCCTCTCCTCCGCGGGCGTTTGGACCCGAGTAAGGTCGGTAGGTGGACCAAGCTGATTCAGCATCAAGGAAGGACTTTCTGATGCTCGCACGACTGCTACGACCCAAGCATGTCGCTTCTGCACACTGCGACCTGCCCTGTGGGGTGTACGACCCCGCGCAGGCCCGGATCGAGGCGGAGTCGGTCAAGGCCATCATGGAGAAGTACGCGGCCAACGAGGACCCGATCTTCCGTGCCCGCGCGCTCTCCATCAAGGAGGAGCGGGCCGAGCTCGTGAAGCACCACCTCTGGGTGCTCTGGACCGACTACTTCAAGCCCCCGCACCTGGAGCAGTACCCCCAGCTCCACCAGCTCTTCTGGGAGGCCACGAAGCTGGCCGGCGCGGCGGGCGGCAAGGGCACGGTCGAGGTGGCCAAGGCCGAGGACCTGCTCGGCAAGATTGACGAGATCTCGAAGATCTTCTGGGAGACCAAGGCCGCCTAAACCGGCACAAAGGCTCTGTGCGGCGACCTTCCGCGCAGAGCCTTTTCCGTCGATGGCGAGTCTGAATCCGCCAACCACCTCCCAGGGGCGGTAAGTTGCAGTCAGCGTCATAACGCGAGGAGGAACGTGACCGAGGAAACCGAGACGCGGGCTGAGGGCGTGGCCGGCATCCGTGACGTGGTGAGCATCAGGCTCCCCGCCGCGAGTGCCTACCTGTCTGTGCTGCGTACGGCCACCGCCGGGCTGGCCGCACGGCTCGACTTCACGCTGGACGAGATCGAGGATCTGCGGATCGCGGTCGACGAAGCGTGCGCGATGCTGCTGAGTGAGGCTGTGCCCGGGACCGACCTGACCGCCGAATTCGAGCTGACCGGACAGGAGATGCAGGTCCGCGTCGAGGTGGCGACGGTCGGCAGCTCCGCGCCCAAGAGGGACGACTTCGCCTGGATGGTACTGACCGCCCTGGCAGACGATGTGGAAGCGGTGATCGACTCTCCCGATCGCATGGCGATCGTCCTGCGTAAGCGCCGAGGCACGGCGAGGCCGGCGTGACGGAAAGGACTGGAGCCATGGCCACCAGCGACCACGCCGTGCCCGACAGGGTGCGCGCCCGCATCCTCTTCGCCGAGCTGGCCGAGCTGGGTCCCGATGAGCCGCGTCGGCAGCGCATCAGGGACGAGCTGGTCGAGCTTCACCTTCCGCTGGTCGAATACCTGGCCCGCCGCTTCCGCAACCGCGGCGAGTGGCTCGACGACCTCACTCAGGTCGCCACCATCGGGCTGATCAAGTCGATCGACCGCTTCGACCTCAACCGCGGCGTGGAGTTCTCCACCTACGCCACGCCCACGATCGTCGGCGAGATCAAGCGCCACTTCCGCGACAAGGGCTGGGCGGTGCGCGTGCCGCGCCGCCTGCAGGAGCTCAAGCTGTCGCTGACCAAGGCGATCAGCGAGCTGTCGCAGCGTGAGGGCCGGGCGCCGACCGTCGCGGAGCTGGCCGCCTACTTGAAGATGACCGAGGAGGAGGTGCTCGAGGGCCTGGAGTCGGCCAACGCCTACTCCACCGTGTCCCTGGACGCGCCGGACTCCGGCGACGACGACGCGCCCGCCGTGTCCGACTCGCTGGGCATCGTGGACGAGTCCCTCGAAGGCGTCGAATACCGTGAGTCGCTCAAGCCGCTGCTCGAACGGCTGCCACCCCGCGAGAAGCGCATCCTGCTGCTGCGGTTCTTCGGCAACATGACCCAGTCGCAGATCGCCACCGAGCTGGGCATCTCACAGATGCACGTGTCTCGGCTGCTGGCCCGCACGCTGGCTCAACTACGCGAGGGCCTGACGGCGGACGACTAATCTTTCTGAGAGTCCTCGCCATACAGTGCGTGGGTGGTGGGGGGCGCGAGCAACGTGCCGAGGCCGGCGACGGCCACCACGATCAACGGGATCCCATAGAGCGGCTCGTCCGACTGGATGAGCGTGACCGCGACAGGGAGCACGAAGATCTGGGCCAGCACGCTGGGCGATCTCCCCCATCGCTCCATCTTGAGCAGGCCGCCCCAGGCGACCCAGAGCAGTCCGGCGCCGATCAGCATCCCGAACGCCGCCTCGGCCAGCGCGCTGGTGAGGTCATCCGCGGCGCCGGTCAACGTCTGCACGCCGACATAGAGGCCGAGGCCGAGCGCCACCAGGCCCTCCAGGGCGACGACGAGCGCGGCGACGAGAAGCGTCCAAGGTCGGTTCACGCCCCAAACCCTATCGGTGCCCCCTGCCGCCTCCTGATTCCGACTTATGGCTGATAAGCCAGATATCGGACACCGGCTACGCTGAACGACATGCGCGCGATGCTCCTGGTCAACCCCAAGGCGACGACCACGAATGCCCGCCGGCGCGACGTGCTGATCCGCGCGCTCGGCGCCACCGTCGAGCTGACCGTGGAGCAGACCCGATACCGGGGGCACGCGGCGACGCTGGCCGGCACCGCCCGTGCCAAGGGCTACGACGTGGTGGCGGTGCTCGGCGGCGACGGGACGATCAACGAGGCCGTGAACGGCCTGCTCAACGCCATCAACGGCGACGACGCCGCGCACCTGGACGATCCCAGCTCCGGACGGCCCGCGCTCCTCGTCATCCCAGGGGGCAGCGCGAACGTGTTCGCCCGCGCCCTGGGCCTGCCGAACGACCCGGTCGAGGCCACGGGCGCGGTGCTGGAGGCGCTGCGCGACGGCCGCCGCAGGACCGTGGGGCTGGGGCAGGCCCTGTGGGAGGGCGAGAGCCGATATTTCACCTTCTGCTCGGGGATGGGGTACGACGCCGAAGTCGTCCGGGCGGTCGAGGGGCTCCGCGGCTCGGGCAGGAAGGCGACACCGACGCGTTATGTGAACACCGCGTTGCGCCACTACCTCGCCACCGACAAGCACCACCCGGCGATGACGCTGGCGGGCCCCGGCATCCCCGCCGCCAAGGGCGTCTACATGGCGATCATCTCCAACACCTCGCCGTGGACCTATGTCGGCAACCGGCCGGTCTGCCCCACGCCCTGGGCCGGCTTCGAAACCGGGCTCGACCTGCTGGGGCTCCAGCGGATGGGCCTGATCTCGATGCTTCCCGTCATCCGGCAGATCCTTACGGAGCGTGACAGTCTTCCGTCAGGCCGACACCTCGTCCAGCTACACGACGAGCCCGAGTTCACCCTCACGGCGGAGCGCCCAGTGGCCTTCCAGCTGGACGGCGACTACCTGGGAGAACGGGAGTCGGTAACGTTCCGATCTATCCCGAACGCGTTACAAGTTCTGGTCTAGCTGGTTACATTCGGTCATTGTGTGACGCATCCGACATCCATCCCAGCCAAAACTTCCCACCAACCCCCTTGCGTGCACTCTCCGTGGCTGACAGGCTCAACTTTGACGTCGGAACGTAGGACCTTTAACAAGCCTTACCGGTCCGCTCCGGCGTACGGCGAGCAATCCCGGTCCCCCACAGGATCCGGGTCATTGCTCGCGCGAGTTAGTGAAACTCTTCACAAAGTAGTAGCCGCACGGAGCCAACCTGAGGTTCCATCTACTAAGGAGTGAACGCATGGACTGGCGCCACAGAGCTGCCTGCCGTGACGTCGACCCCGAGCTGTTCTTCCCGATCGGCAACACCGGCCCGGCACTCTCGCAGATCGACGAGGCCAAGCAGGTGTGCCGCTCGTGTTCGGCGGTCGACCTGTGCCTGAAGTGGGCTCTGGAGTCCGGCCAGGACGCCGGCGTCTGGGGTGGCCTGAGCGAGGACGAGCGCAGGGCCCTGAAGCGCCGCAGCGCCCGTGCCCGCGCTCGCGCCTCCGCCTGACGAAACGCCTGACGAAACCGCCTGACGACCCGATCTCGTACGGCGGGCATGGGCGGGCCTCACACGCCGTACGCGGCTGGGGGTCCGCAGGGACATGCCCGCGGAACCCGCACGTGACGGGCCGCCGACACGCGCGCCCCTCGACAAGGGCACGCCGTCAGGCGGCCGGTAGCGGGATGGAGAGCGTCACTTCTGTGCCGCCCTCCAGACGAGGGGCGATCGCGAGCTTGCCCGAGAGTTCGCCCACCACGAGCGTGCGGACGATCTGCAGGCCCAGGCTCGTGGAGTTGTCCAGGTCGAAGCTGTCGGGCAGGCCCTGGCCGTCGTCCCAGACGGTCACGCGGAGCCTGTCCGGAGTTGGTTCCACGACCACTTGCAGGTGTTTGGGGCGGCCGTGTTGCAAGGCGTTCTGCAGGAGCTCGGTGAGGGCCATCGCCAGGGGTGTGGCGATGAGCGACGGGAGAGTGCCGAAACTGCCTATCCGGCGTGGGGTGACCGCCGCCTCCGCCGCCGACACCTCGCCCGCCATCGCGATCACGCGGTCGGCGATGTCGTCGAAGTCGACGAACTCCTCCGGCGCGTGAGAGAGCGTCTCGTGCACGATCGCGATCGAGCCCACCCGCCGAACCGCCTCCTCCAGCGCCTCCCGCCCCTCGGGCACGCGCAGGCGCCGCGCCTGGAGCCGGAGCAGGGCCGCCACCGTCTGCAGGTTGTTCTTGACCCGGTGGTGGATCTCGCGGATCGTCGCGTCCTTGGTCATCAGCTCGCGTTCGCGGCGGCGCAGCTCGGTGACGTCGCGGATGAGCACCAGCGCCCCGATGCGGCCGCCGCCGACGATCAGCGGGATCGCCCGGAGCTGCACGATCGTCCCGCCGGACTCGACCTCGGTCTCCTTGGCCGCCCGCCCGCTGGCCACGATCATCAGGTCCTCGTTGATCGGCTCGTCGGAGTAGCAGAGCGTGGCGGTCACCCGGCCCAGCTCGGCTCCGACCAGATCCGCGTGCAGGCCAAGCCGCCGGTAGGCCGACAGGGCGTTCGGCGACGCGTACGTGACGCGGCCCGCCCGGTCGAGCCGCAGCAGGCCGTCACCGACCCGCGGGGAACGGACCAGGATCGGCTCCTCGCCGGAGAACGGGAAGCGTCCCTCCGCCACCATCTGAGCCAGGTCGGAGGCGCTCTGCAGGTAGGTGAGCTCCAGGCGCGAGGGGGTGCGTGCCGAGGACAGGTTCGTGGAGCGCTGGATCACCGCGAGGAAGCGGGCCTCGCCGACCGGGACCGCCCGGCGTACGGGGATGGTCTCCTCGCGGACGGGCACGCCCGTCGACCAGTCGGGGTCGCCCTCGCGGCAGATGCGCCGCTCGTTCCACGCCGTGTCGATCAGGTAGCGCTCGCCCTTGGCCGCGACGGTGCCGACGATGTCGTCGTGGTAGACGGTGGGTCCGGTGGTCGGGCGCATCTGCGCGATCGCGATCCAGCCGCCGCCCTCGCCCTGGAGCGGCGCCCACAGGATGAGGTCGGCGAACGACAGGTCGGCCAGCAGCTGCCAGTCGGAGACCAGCGAGTGCAGCCAGTCGAGGTCCGCCGCGTCGAGAGCGGTGTGGCGGACGACGAGGTCGCTGAGAGTCGGCACGAGTGCATCATGCGTGCTTTCCCGCGGAACAACCAAACCGGCGTCCCAGCCCGCGCCGCCCGCCGGCCTGCCCGCCGGACCTCGAAGGCCGGTGAACACGGGCGTGTCATCGTGCGGTCAACCGGCTATTTTCGGGAATCTCACATGGTGATAACCGTCACACCGTCCCGCGGGGGCGGGACCGTACTGAGCACTGCGGAGGTGATCGACACGTTGCTCGTCGTCGGCGCGGCCTCGGTTGCGGCCACGCGTGCCCCTGTGTATATCCTTCACAATCAACCTGAGCTGCCCGAACTGGCATGTATCACGGCGGGCGAGCCCGGTCTGACGACGAGCGAGCCCGTGCGCGTGTCGTGCCGGTGGTTGACCGCTCGGGCCAATCTGAGTTCCGATGATCTCGCGGTGATCAGACACGCCCTCACCGCCGTGGCAGAAGTGAAGGTGAGAGCGTGACGGACGACGGCCCTCGCGTACCGAAGTACTACGACGTGAAACGGAGCCTGCTCGAGCTCACCAAGAGCCTGTCCGCCGGTACGGCGCTGCCCCCTGAGCGGGCGCTGGCCGTACGCTTCGAGACCTCGCGCACCACGGTCCGTCAGGCGCTGACCGAGCTGGTCGTCGAGGGGCGGCTGCTGCGCATCCAGGGCAAGGGCACGTTCGTCGCCCAGCCGAAGGTGGCGCAGGTGCTCCAGCTCACGTCGTACATCGGAGATCTGCGCACGGCCGGCCTGGAGCCCGACACCAAGATCCTGGAGATCGGCTACATCACCGCCGACGAGCCGCTCGCGCGGCGGCTAGCCATCAACCCCGGCGGGCGCGTCCTGCGCATCCACCGCCTGCGCCTGGCCAACGGAGAGCCGGTCTCGATAGACACCACCCACCTGTCGGCCCGCCGCTTCCCCCGGCTGCGGCGCGAGCTGGAGGTGCACGCGTCGCTGTACGAGACGCTGCACAACGCCTACAACGTGCGGCTCACCGACGCCGAGGAGATCATCGAGACCGTCCTGGCCACCCCGTACGACGCCAAGGCCCTGGGCGTGGACGTAGGCCTGCCGATGCTGCTCCTGACCCGGCACGCCTTCGACGCCGACGGGAACCCGGTCGAGTGGGCGCAGTCGCTCTACCGCGGCGACCGGTACAAGTTCGTCACCCGCCTGCGCCGCCCCTAGCAGGCGGTTTTGGGCAGGTCACACACTTTGGCCGTCATCCGCTCCGCCTGATCGATGAGGCCCTTGAAGCGCTTGAGCGGCAGGCTCTTCGTGGGCCAGCCCGATTCGCCAACGACATAGACGGTCGCGCCGTTGCGTACGACAACCGTCTGTTCGCCGTTCTCGAAGAACCGGCTACCGGCCCGCAGAGCGTCGTCGCCCACCTTGAGTGGCTTGGTGTAGTAGTGGTGGCGGTCGGGGCCCTTGCCGTAGTTCGCGCAGCGGGACAGGTCCGCGCGCAGCCCCCGCATGGCCTCGCGGGCGGCGGAGACGCTCTTGTAGACGACGAGCTGCTCGTACTTGACCGTGTCTTCCGATTGGTAGTGGACGGCCCGGGTCGCCCGGCGGTCGGCGGTCGAGGCCGTACGACGCTCGCACGGGTTCAGCCGGAGCGGGAGTGCCTTCGACTCGGTGATCTTGTAGGTCTCCCATTTCTTGGCCGGTGGGTGAGTCTCCAGGAAGAGCGTCCCGTCGGGCAGGGGGCCCGCTCCCATCGACATCACCGCGGCGGCGGCCACGGCTATTCCCATATGCAACATCTGGCCTCCATGTCATTCCTCATCCCATGAGACGTCCATCAATAGCGAATCGTTCAGCTATTCCGGGACTTGTCGCCATAACGGGGTGATGATGACGGCATGGCAAAGGCGATCGAACAACCCGTTCCCGGCATCACGGTCGGCCACGCTCTCCTCGCCCGCTCCAAGGGCACGGCCCAGCCGGTGGACAAGATCGTGCATGACGGCGACACGATCAACATCGCGGCCGACGGCAACTTCGGCGTGCGCCTGCTCGGTGTCGACGCTCCCGAGGTCAGCTTCGAGTTACCGCGTAACCCGAACTTCCCCGACTTCCCCAAGGGCTTCGTCTCCATCGACAAGCCCGCCTGGACGACCTTCCTCACCGACCCGTTCGAGAAGGGCTACCAGGAGCTCACGCTCCGCACGGCCCTGCACAACAACCTGCTGGCCAGGCTGGGCCCGGCGGCCGCGCCCAACCACGCCGCCCACGCGGCCCCGGCCACCCAAGCGCTCAAGACCATGATCCAGCTCGACATCACCGAGCAGGCACTCACCGACGAGACGTTCAAGATCAGGCTGGCCTTCGCGCACGAGATCCTCGACAGGTACGGCAGGCTCCTCTGCTACGTCAACCGCGACCAGCGCGAGAAGCCCCGCCCCGACCCCTACAACGAGCGGCTGCTCGCGGCCGGGCACGTGATCCCGTACTTCATCTGGCCCAACGTCGACCCCTTCGTACGCCAGGAAGGCCGGTTGGCCGACGCCGTGCCGTCCCCGGGCAGTGCCAGGACGGTCGCCGAGGCAGGCGCGCTGGGCCGGGCCAGGCAGGCCGTACGGCGGGCCCGCGAGGCGGGGCTGGGCCTCTGGGACCACGCGAACCCGCTCGCCGTCCTGCCGTTCGAGCTGCGCTTCCTGGCCCAGCGCCGGGCGCCTGACCGCTACGTGCTCGACCTGTCGGACAACGCCAGGGAGTTGCTGCATCCGCAGAGCTACTTCCGCATCCCCAACCCCGAGGACCGGCTGTTCATCAACGCCGAGCACGCCCCGCTGTTCGGCGAGAAGGGCTGGTCCGTCCCGCCGCTATGAAGTGGGGTGGGGCTAGCCCCACCCCACAGGCGCACACCAAGCCCATGTCGCGCATCCCCGTAGGTCAATACGGTTGGTCGCATGAAAGTCCCCCGCCCGTGGTCGGCACGCGCCTGGCTCGACACGGCGCACGTCGTAATCGGGCTGCCCGTCGGCATGGTCCTCGCCGGGTTGACCGTCACGTGCGCCGTGGCGCCGCCCCTGATGCGCCGCGGCCTGCCGCACTTCACCCGGGTGCAGCGCTCCCGGTTCGAGGCGTTCCTCGGGGTGCGCATCCCGCCGGTGCGCTCACCGATCAGCTACCGCAGCCACATCACCTGGCGGCAGATCGGCTACCACGTGCTCTCGCCGCTGGTGGGGCTGGCCGGGGCCGTCCTGGTCGCGTTCGCGTGGGGGGCGGCCGTGGTGGGGCTGACGGCGTTCCTGCAGCCGATGCTGCAGGAACCGCCGCTGGTGTTCCGGTTCAACCTGCGGAATCCGTACGTGGTCTCCGCCTACATGGTTGTCGGGTGCGCCCTGCTGCTGGTGGCCCCGATCTTGGCCCGGGCGATGGCGCACCTCGACCTGGCGGTGGCGCGCACGCTGCTCGGCCCCAGCCGCCACGAGCTGGGACAGCGGATCGAGACGCTGACCGAGAGCCGCGCCGGGGTGATCGACGCGGCCGACGCCGAACGACGGCGCATCGAGCGCGACCTGCATGACGGCGCCCAGCAGCGGCTGGTCTCCCTGGCCATGAACCTCGGGCTGGCCCGCGCCACGCTGACCGACCTGCCCGAGCCCGCCCGCGAGGCGATCGAGCAGGCGCACGAGGAGTCCAAACAGGCGCTCAAAGAGCTGCGCGACTTCGTCCGGGGCCTGCACCCGGCCGTGCTCAACGACCAAGGGCTCGACGCGGCGCTGTCCGGCATCGCCGCGCGCGCCCCCATCCCGGTGCGGCTCCGCGTCGACATCGGCCTGCGCACTTCTCCTACCATCGAGGCGGTGGCGTTCTTCATCGTGTCCGAGGCACTCACCAACATCGCCAAGCACGCGGCGGCCACCAGAGCCCAGGTGAGCGTGGTGCGCGAGCGCGACCGGCTGTCCCTGCACATCTTCGACGACGGCTGCGGCGGCGCCACGCTCGACGGCGGCACCGGGCTGCGCGGCCTGGTCCAGCGGATCGACTCGGTCGACGGAACGCTCCGCCTGTCCAGCCCGCTCGGCGGGCCGACCACGATCGAGGTGGACCTGCCGTGCGAGTAGTGCTGGCGGAAGACTCCGTGCTCCTGCGCGAGGGGCTGGTCCGGCTGCTCGACGCGGCCGGCATGCGGGTGGTGGCGGCCGTGGACGACGCTGAGAGCCTGCTGCGCGCCGCCGAGGAGCACCTGCCCGACCTAGTGGTCACGGACGTGCGTATGCCGCCCACCCACACGGATGAGGGCCTGCGGGCGGCCCTCGTGCTGCGCCGCGAGCACCCCGGCATGTCCGTGCTGGTCCTCTCGCAGTACGTGGAGGAGCGCTACGCGGCCCGGCTGCTCGCCTCGGCGAGCGGTGGCGTCGGTTACCTGCTCAAGGACCGGGTCGCCGACGTGACCGACTTCATCGACGCGCTGCGCAGAGTGGCGACCGGCGGCACCGCGCTGGACCCGGAGGTCGTCTCCCAGTTGCTGCTGCGCGGCCACAGCGACCCGCTGGACCGGCTGACGCCGAGAGAGGGCGAGGTGCTCAAGCTGATGGCGGAAGGTCGCTCCAACGCGGGCATCGGCCAGGAGCTCGTGCTCAGCGAGGGAGCGGTCGGCAAGCACATCGGCAACATCTTCAGCAAGCTCGACCTGTCCCCTGCCGAGGGCGACCACCGGCGGGTCCTCGCCGTCCTGCAATTCCTCAAGATCAGGAGTCTGCCATGAGGGCCATCTGGCTGAGCGCGGGCGCCATGGCGACCGTGGTCGCACTGCTGATCACCAGCGGCGTGCTCTGGGACGCGTTCGCCCGCGCCCGTCCACCGATAGAGACCACCAGCAGGAGCATCCCGTTCAAGCTGTCGCAGTTGAAGGTGATCGTGGCGCGCGGAAACGTGAATGTCAGCATCCAGCCCGGCGAGGCCGGCGAGCTGTTTCTCGAACGGTCGCTGCACTGGTCGAAGCAGAAGCCGGGCGTCAAGGAGGACTGGGACGAGCAGCGGAGGCTGCGGATCGAGGTGTCCTGCCCTGGCATGGACCAGCCGGACGCGCCGATCTGTCAGGCCGACTACACGCTGTTCGTGCCGGAGGAGACCGATATCGAGGCGGAGTCGGCCAATGGCGACCTCGATGTCAGCGACATCTTCGGCGACGTCCGGATGACCTCCGAGTCGGGTGCGCTGCGGGTTTACCGGACCTCGGGCAAGGTCTGGGCCAGGAGTGGTTCCGGCGATGTCAGGGGGATCGGGCTGACCGGCGGCGAGGCCGACATGGAGACCGGCGCGGGTCACGTAGATCTGTCCTTCGACGCCGCTCCGACAAAGGTCCGCGCGGTCGTCAGGACCAGAGGGGACGTCGTCTTGATGGTCCCCGACCTGGGCTACGACGTGACGGCCAACGCCAAGCGGGCCGACATCAACGTCAAGAAGGAACCCACCTCGCCAAGAAAGATCACCATACAGGCGCAGAACGCTCTCGTGATGCCCTGCTGCGAGTGACTCTCCGGGGACCCGAGCGTTTACATCTGTTTACTCGGGTGACTCGTTGGTAGGTTCCCGGGCATGGAGTCTGCGAAGCACGCCGGTGACGCCGCCGTCGCCGTGTCCAAGGCCTACGGTGTCGAGACCATGTTCACTCTGTCGGGAGGGCACGTCTTCCCGCTCTACGACGGCGCCGTGCACGAGGGCATGCGGATCCTCGACGTACGCCACGAGCAGAGCGCCGTGTTCGCCGCGGAGGCCACTGCCCGGCTGACCAGGACACCCGGGCTGGCCGCCCTGACCGCGGGGCCCGGCATCACCAACGGGATCAGCGGCGTCGCGACCGCGCACTTCAACGGCTCTCCAGTGGTGGTCATGGGCGGGCGGGCGCCCCGCTCGCGCTGGGGCAGCGGCGCCCTGCAGGAGATGGACCACCCGCCCCTGCTCGGGCCGATCACCAAGCTGTCGTTCACCGCGAGCGGAGCCGACTCGATCGGCCAGGATGTCGAGGCGGCCTTCCGCACGGCCGTCGCGCCGCACCGCGGGCCGGTCTTCCTCGACTTCTACATGGACGACCTGTTCGCGCCGTCGCCCGTGCACCCGGTCGAGACGCAGAGTCCGTCCCCCCTCGAACCCGACCCCGAGTCCCTGGCCACCATCGCCAGGCTGCTCACCGAGGCCGAACGCCCGGTGCTGGTCTACGGGTCCGACGTGTGGATGGACCGGGCCGAGGAGGCCGCGCGCGACTTCGCCGAGAACTGGCGGCTGCCGGTCATCCCCAACGGCCAGGGCCGCGGCATCCTGCCCGCCGGCCACGAACTGCTCGTCACCCGCGCCCGCGGCCTCGCCTTCGCCGAGGCCGACCTGGTCGTCGTGATCGGCACCCCGCTCGACTTCCGGCTCGGCTACGGCTGGTTCGGCGGTAAGGAGGGCCGGCCGCCGGCCAAGGTCGTGCACATCGCCGACGCGCCGTCCCAGCTGGCCACCCACACGCAACCGGCCGCGTCCGCCGCCGGCGACCTCTCCGTGGTCTTCTGGAGCCTCGGTACGGCCTGCGGCGACGCCGGCCTGAAGCCCACGACCTACTCCGGCTGGGTGTCGAAGCTGTCGGAGGCCGCCGCCGCGGCGATCGCCGGCGACGCCGACCTGCTCGCGGCCGACTCCGACCCGATCCACCCCATGCGCGTCTACGGCGAGCTCGGCAAGGTGCTCGCCGACGACGCCGTGGTGATCGGCGACGGCGGCGACTTCGTCTCCTACGCGGGCAAGTACGTCGAGCCCAAGCAGCCCGGCAACTGGCTGGACCCGGGCCCCTACGGCTGCCTCGGCACCGGCCTCGGCTACTCCATCGCCGCCCGCCTGGCCAGGCCGTCCTCGCAGGTGGTGCTGCTGCTGGGCGACGGCGCGGCCGGGTTCTCGCTCATGGACGTCGACTCGCTGGTCCGGCACGGCCTGCCGGTGGCCATGATCTGCGGCAACAACGGCATCTGGGGCCTGGAGAAGCACCCCATGCAGCTGCTCTACGGCTACGACGTGGCCGCCGAGCTGCAGCCGCAGTGCCGTTACGACCAGGTGGTGACGGCGCTGGGCGGCGGCGGCGAGCTGGTCACCCGGCCGTCGGAGATCGGGCCCGCGCTGCGTCGCGCGTTCGACTCCGGCGTGCCGTACATGGTGAACATCGCCACCGACCCCCAGGTCGCCTACCCCAGGACCACGACGGGGATCTGACTACCTGACGCCGGCCGACGGCGTCGGCGTCGGGGTGCCCGACGGGCAGGGACCCCCGTCGATGACGACGATCTTGACCGGTTTGGTCACATCCAGCCACGTGCCGCCGTTCGGGAAGGTCTGGCCGATCCTCCCGCAGGCGGTGCCCTGCTCGGTGGTGGTCTGGTCGTCCATCCCGATGGTCTTGAAACCCGCTGCCCGGATCCGCTGGGTGGCCACCGCGTACGGCAGGTCGACCACTCTGGGGACCTGCTTCTTCACGACCTCCGTGGTCGGCGTCGGCGTGCTGCTGGGAGTCTTGGTCGGCGACTTCTTCTCCGTCGGGTCCGGAGTCGGCGTCGTCTCTTCCTCCGTCGGCTCCGCGGTCGTCTTGGTGGGGAGCGGCGCCTGCGTTGTCGGCTTGGCCTTGGGCGTGGTGCGCCTGGCGCGCGGCGTCGTCGGGGTGCTCTTGTCGGTGGTGGGAACGGAGTTCGCTATGTCCGTCGTAGTGGCGGTCGGCGCAGGCTCGGGCTCGGCGTTGATGCCCGTCAGCGCGACGGCACCGGCGCCCGCCCCGAGAACGACCGCGGCCGCGATCCCGGCGATCAGCCCGCCCCTGCGGGGCGCCTTCGTGGCGCTGCGACGGCCGCCCTGCCGCGGCCCGGCCACCGTCTGCGCCTCCTGCCGCGCAGCCTGGTAGGACCCCGTCTGGTGCGGCCCCGCCTGACGAGACCCTGTTTGCGGACCGGCCTGGTACGACCCCGTCTGGTGCGAACCGGACTGGTAGGACCCGTCCTGGTGTGGCCCGGACTGACGAGATCCTGTCTGGTACGCCTCCATCGGCGCGGCCATGGTGGCACCCGTCGCCAGCGGCGCCGGCTCGGGAGCGGGCGTCTCGCCGGCCGCGATCTTGCGTGCCGTCTCGCTCATCGCCCTGGCCGTCGGGTAGCGGGCGAGCGGATCCTTCGACAGTGCCCGCTCGACGAGCGCGCGCACGGACCGGGGGATGTCGGTGGGCAGCGGCGGAGGCGCCTCACGGATGTGCTTGAGCGCGATCGTGACCGCGCTCTCGCCGTCGAACGGCCGCTGCCCCACCAGGCACTCGTACGCCACCACGCCCAGCGCGTAGATGTCGACCGCGGGCGTCACCGGCGCGCCCTCGGCCTGCTCCGGCGCGCAGTAGGCAGCGGTGCCCAGCACCATGCCCGCGTCGGTGAGCCGGTTGGCCACGTCGGAGCGGGCGATGCCGAAGTCGGTCAGCACGAGCGTGCCGTCACGCTGGACCAGCAGGTTGCCCGGCTTCACATCACGGTGCACGATCCCCTGTTCGTGCACCGCCTGCAGCGCCGAGGCCGCCTGCGCGATCAGCTCCATCGCCGGCTGCGGCGGGATCCGGCCCAGCCGCATCAGCAGCCTGTCGAGCGGCTCCCCGTCGACGAACTTCATCACCAGATAGACGGTGTCGCCGCTCACGCCGTAGTCGTAGACATCGACGACACCCGAATGGTTGATCGTCGCCATCGCCCTGGCCTCGGCCTGGAAGCGCGCGACGAAACCGGGATCGTCCATGCGGCCGGGCAGCAGCACCTTGACGGCGACAGTGCGCGCCAGCACGATGTCCTCGCCCCGCCACACTTCGCCCATGCCCCCGGCGCCAATGCGGGTGTCCAGGCGATACCGCCCCGCCAGCGTCGTCCCTTGGGCTACCATGACTCCCCCGTTACCCCCCTACCTCTATAACCTCTCCCACCCCAGGTTCAACAAAGCGAAGTTATGTCGCGGTGAGGTAACACAGAGGTCACGGAACTTCGAGAGTGTATGACTCACGAGTCCCACGTGCCACTTGAATGCTGTAAGCCCTACAAACTCTATCCTGCGGCCTTCTGACCTCACTTGTCCGCGTTTCCGGGAGATCAGGGCCCTTGACAGGGGCCCATTGTGATGATCGCAGTAGGCTGGCGGCATGACGCTCGCTCCGGGGCTCCGCGCCCAGCTGCTCATCATGGTCGAGGTGTCGGACACGGCGCAGAAGATCGGCAGCGGTGACGTCCCGGTGCTCGCCACTCCACGGCTCCTCGCGATCGCCGAGATGGCGACGGTCAATGCGGTGCGTGAGCATCTCGCTCCCGGCGAGACGACCGTCGGCACCCGCGTCGAGCTGGCGCACCTGGCCGCCAGCCCGGTGGGCACCCACGTGCAGATCACCACCGAGCTCACCGAGGTCGACGGCAGGCGGCTGGTCTTCGGCTTCGAGGCCCGCGACAAGCGGACCGTGGTCGGCCGGGGCACGATCGAGCGAGTGGTGGTCGATCGCGCCAAGTTCCTCGACCGCGCCACCCGCTGAGCCGGCGGCTACTCGATGACGGCGATCAGGTCGCCTTCCTGGATCACGTCACCCTCGCTGACCTTGAGCTGCACGAGCACGCCGTCGTCCTCGGCCAGGACCGGGATCTCCATCTTCATCGACTCCAGGATGACCAGCGTGTCGCCCTCGGCGACCGTCTGACCCTCCGAGGCGACGACCTTCCAGACGTTCGCCACCATCTCCGCGCGTACCTCGGCCACCGGGACTCCCCTCTTCCAATGAGCTAACAATGCCATGTGCGCCTAGGCGCGCATCCGCCCGACCAAGCCCGTGTCATAGTCGCCGCTGACGAACTCCGCGTCGTCCAGCAGCTCGGCACAGAACGGCAGGTTGTTCTTGGGTCCTTCGACGACGAAGCCCGCGACGGCCTCGCGACCGGCCCGCAGCGCCTCGACCCGGCTCGCGCCGAAGACGCAGAGCTTGGCCATGAGGGGATCGTAGAACGGCGTGACCGTGTTGCCCTCCTCATAGCCGGAGTCCACCCGGACGCCCTCGCCGACCGGCTCCCGCCATGTGGAGATCTTGCCGGGCCCCGGGAAGAACCTCTTCGGATCCTCGGCGTAGACGCGGAACTCGATGGCGTGGCCCCTGCTCTCCGGCTTCACCTCGGGACTCTCGCCCGCCGCCACCCGCAGCTGCAGCTCGACCAGGTCCAGCCCGGTGACCAGCTCGGTGACCGGGTGCTCCACCTGGAGCCTGGTGTTCATCTCCAGGAACACGAAGTCCTGCCTGTCGGCGTCGACCAGGCACTCCACGGTGCCCGCGCCCAGGTAGCCGACGGCCTCGCCGGCCCGCACGGCCGCGGCCAGCATGCGCTCGCGCAGCTCGGGCGTGATGCCGGGTGACGGCGACTCCTCGACGACCTTCTGGTGGCGGCGCTGCACGGAGCAGTCGCGCTCGCCCAGGGCCACGACGGTGCCGTCGGGCCGGCCGAGGATCTGCACCTCGACGTGGCGGGCCCGCTCGATGTAGCGCTCCAGCAGGATGGCGGGCCCGTCGAGGACGTCACCCGCGGCGAACCTCGCCGCCGCCCTGGCTGCCTGCTCGAACGCCTTCGCCAGCCCCTCGTCGTCGTGGGCGACGCTCATCCCGATGCCACCGCCGCCGCCGGCGGTCTTGACCATGACCGGATAGCCGATCCGGGCCGCCGCCCGCAGCGCCAGCTCCAGATCGGTGACGGGCTCCCGGGTGCCGGTCGCCACGGGCACACCCGCGTCCTCCATCAGATTCCGGGCATTGATCTTGTCGCCCATCTGATCGATGGCCTCGGGAGCCGGGCCGATCCACACCATCCCGGCGTCGATCACCGCTCGGGCGAACGCCGCATTCTCCGCGAGAAACCCATAGCCCGGATGAATCGCCCGCGCGCCGGTGGCGCGAGCCGCCTCCAGCACCTTCCCGGCATCCAGGTAGCTCAGCTGGGGGTTGGCCGGCCCGATCAACACGGCCTCGTCGGCCTCGCGCACGAACGGGAGATCCGCGTCGGCCTCGGAGTGGACGGCGATGGCCCGCAGGCCCAGCCGCTTGACCGTCCGGATGATCCGCCGGGCGATCTCCCCTCGATTGGCGACCAGAACAGGACCCAGTGTGTCGATAAGCACCCGCCCACCCTATGACCGCGAGGCTCCGCACCTTTTCCCGCAAAACAACGGATCCGGCGGGCTGCTTATGTGGGAACTCTACAATTGCGAGGGCGCCAGGGTCGGCTTCGTCTGCGCAGGACCTACAGGGACGATTGTCCACGGCACCGGTCTCACCGTCTCGTCACGGCGGCCGGCCACGTGCGGGGTCAGCGGGCGTGTTCCTGGAGGCCCTCAGCCACGTGCGGCGGGTGGGTCTTGCCGGGCTTGCCGTACTGGATGGGCGGCTTTTCAGAGCTTGTGGACGCCGAGCCGATCGACGACGCGCGTCATCGCCTCGATCGCGTCGGGATCGTACGCGGTGCCGGCGGCCAGCCGCAGCCGCTCGAGTGCCGCACCCCCGCGATCGCGATCAGCCGAACCGCCGACCAGGTCATCGTAGGCGTTGGCCGCCTTGATGATCCGGCTGGACAGCGGCGGGTCCTCGGCGATCTGGTCGCACTGACGGCGCACCAGCTCGGCCACCCGGTCGAGCACGCCCGTCTGCTTGATCACCTCGGCCCCCAGCTCGGCGATGCGGCGGGCCTGGGCGGGATCGGCGAGCACGGTCGCGCCACCCGGAATGGGGTCGCTCAGGGACAGCTGGCCGATGTCGTGCATGAGCGCGGCGTATTCGAGCTCCAGCAGCTCCGGCTCCGCCATGCCCAGCTCCCTGCCGACCGCCACGGCCAGGCGGCTCACCCGGCGCGAGTGGCCCGGCTCGACGTAGCCGCCGACCTCCGTGACCCGTGACAGAGCCCGTACGGTCTGCAGGTAGGTCGCGCGGATCCCGGCGTACTTGCGGAAGGCCACCTGCGTGACCAGCAGCGGCGCGGCGAAGACCAGCAGCGCCACCAGGTCCATGCTGTGGGTGGCCAGCGCGAGCAGCACCCCGGAGGCGGCCACGGCCGCGCCGAGCGGGAAGGCCATGTTGATCTCGTCGCGCACGGCCACCCTGAAGGCGGTGCGCACCTGCTCGGCCCTGAGCAGGGCCGCGATCAGCACGTCGATCAGCAGGGTGAGCGTGATGAGCGTGACCATGACGCCGAGCGCGGGCCACCACGTCGGCGGGTCCTGCCGGGTGAGCTGGTAAAGCGGGTCGGCGAGCGGCCGGAAGGCGAAGGCGAGCAGCGCCCCGGTCAGCAGGCGGCGCGCCATGGCGTCCAGGCGCGGCGGGCGGCCGACCGCCAGGTGCGGCAGCGCGCCCGCGATCATGCCGACCGCGATCACGGCCACCACCTGGAGCGCGGTGTGGCGCAGCGGGTTGTCGCTGAGGTCGAGCAGCAGTGTGTAGCCGAGCGCGGCGGCGGCGCCGATGGGCGCGACCTCCCTGTTGCCCGGCATGGTGAGCCGGGCCAGCTCGCCGACCGCGATCAGCGCGCCGAACCCGATCGCGATCTCGGGCCGGTCGAGCCCCACGGCCGAGGTGTGCGCGACGCCGGCCACGGCCACCAGCCCCGCCCCGCAGATGAGCAGCAGCTGCCCGGAGTCGAGGCTCTGCAAGGCACGCGTCAAGGCCCGCTCACCACTTCGATCGGCCTGGTCGGGTCGTCATGGTCCTTGATCGGGTTCTCGGTCGCCTCGGGTGGCGGCGGCTCGACGCGGCGCGGCGGCTGCCACGGGTCGCGTTCGAGCGCCCTGGCGAAGGCCGCCACCATGACCGGGTCGAACTGGCGGCCCGCGTTCTTGCGCAGCTCTTCGACGGCCACCTCGACCGAGCGGGCATGGCGGTAGGAGCGGTCGGACGTCATCGAGTCGAACGCGTCGGCCACCGCGATGATCCGGGCGAACTCGGGGATCTCGTCGGCCGCGAGCCCCATCGGGTAGCCCTTGCCGTCGTGGCGTTCGTGGTGGTGCATGATCCCGGCGTACGCCTCGTCGAGGAAGTCGATGCCGCGGACGATCTCCAGCCCGCGCATCGGATGGAGCTGGATCGCGGCGAACTCCTCCTCGGTCAGCGGCCCCTCCTTCTGCAGCACCTTGGTCGGCACGCCGAGCTTGCCCACGTCGTGCAGCATGCCCGCGTAGCGGATGGCGCGCAGCCGCTCCAGGCCCATGCCGATCTCCTGGGCGATCATCGAGGAGGCGAGCGAGACGCGGGTGCAGTGGCCCCGGGTGTAGTAGTCCTTCGTCTCGACCGCCTGGCAGAGCGCGGCGATCGTGGCGTCGTAGGAGCGCTGCTGCGCGTGATACTGGCCGAACGCCCAGCGGGCGACGAACAGCGGCAGCAGCACCAGCACCGCCGAGATCGACTGCACGGTCGCCCAGAGCCCCGCCACCAGCAGCCCGAACGTGCCGTAACCCAGGTAGGACAGCAGGAACTGGACCATGCCCCGCAGCGGCACCTCCATGGCCCGCACCCGGGTCGCCAGCCGGATCATGGTCAGCGTGAGCATGATGTTGAGCGGCACGAACACGCCCGTGGCCGCCGCGTAGGGGCCGATGAGGTCGTCGAAGACGTTGACCCCCGGCACCCCCGAGACGCCGCCCAGCCCCTGGTAGACCCAGCCGGCCGCGTAGCCGCAGATCGCGAACTGCGCGCCGTTGAACAGCCGCTTGATCAACGGCAGCCCGGGACGCACGCTGAAGACCGCGGTGAACCCCACCAGAGCGGCCCCTTCTGGACCGATCAGGACGACAGCGGCCAGAGCTGCGGAGAAGCTCACGGACACCGCGAACTGCTCCACGTTCAGCAACGTCGGCATCGACTCGCAGACCAGGAACAGCAGCGCGAGCACCAGCAGGATGCCCAGATCGCCGGGCGCCACCAGCCGCCCGGAGGTGATCACGCTATGCCCGATGAGGATGGTCGCCGCGCCGATGACGGCGATGAGGTAGACCTTCGCAGGCCACGGCAGATCACGCATTGCGGCCCCCTAGGGTGCTCAGGTCCAGGACACCCCGGTTGGCAGGGCCCCGCCCCCGCTCATCAACAGTGTCATCACAGGAGTGATCAGCACCGCGGCCGCGATCAGCCGGGCGATCATAGCCTTCAGCATCTACTCGCCTCCACGCCGACTCTCTAGGTCGACTCCTGTGGGTCACGCTACAGAAGGCGCGGTCAGCGCAGGGCCGGAGTTGAGAATCGCAAGCAAAGCGTAATCAATCCACTACCTGGGGCGACCGACGGCCCATTCGACGGTGCTCTTCAGCCCGGTCGCCAGGTCGGTACGCGGCTGCCAGCCGAGCCCCTCGCAGGCCGGCACCGGGTCGACCGCCATGGCCGGCAGGTCACCCACGCGCGGCGGCGCGAACCCGGGCTTGTCCTGCGCGTTGGCCGCGTCGGCGATCAGCGAGTGCAGCTTGCGGTCGGTGGTCTGGATGCCGGTGCCGAGGTTGAACCTGCACCCGTTGCCCTCGGCCCCGCAGGCCTTGACGAAGCCGTCGACCACGTCGTCGACGTAGATGTAGTCGCGGGTCTGCGTGCCGTCGCCGTAGAGCACCGTGGGCGTGCCGCTGAGCAGACCGTCGGTGAAGATGGCCACCACTCCGGCCTCGCCTTCGGGCGACTGGCGCGGGCCGTAGACGTTGGACAGCACGAGGGTGGTGTACTCGATGCCGTAGAGCGCGCGGAACGTGGCGAGATAGGTCTCGCCGCTCAGCTTGGAGGCCGCGTACGGCGAGCGCGGGTCGGTGGCGGCGTCGCCGGGCACCGGGATCGTGGCGGGCCGGCCGTAGACCGCGACGGAGGAGGCGAACACCACCTTGCGGGTGTTGCCCTCGCGCGCGGCGGTCAGGACCGACGCGGTGCCCTGGACGTTCACACCGGCGTCGTGGACCGGGTCGGCGACGCTCCCGCGCACGCTGATCTGCGCGGCGAGATGGCAGATGACCTCGGGCCGCAGCTCGGCGGCCAGCGCGATCACGGCCGGATCGCGGACGTCGAGCTCATGCAGGCGGAAGCGGTCGTGGGTGGCCGCCTCGGCCAGGTTGTCCCTGCGGCCGGACGAGAAGTCGTCCACGACCGCGACGTCGTGCCCCTCCGCCAGCAGACGGTCGACGAGATTCGACCCGATGAATCCGGCACCCCCGGTGACAAGCACGCGCATGGGGGAATCTTAGTCGGACAGCTCCGACCTCACCTGCGCGATGCGGGCCAGCACCTTGGAGCGCAGGTCGCCGGGGACCGGGTCACAGCCGCAGTGCTTGGCCACGAGCGCCTTGATCGCCTTGTCGAGGTCGTACTCCTTCAGACAGGGGCTGCACTCCTCGAGGTGCACGCGGATCTCCACCACGTCGCCCTCGGTCAGCTCCCCGTCGAGGTAGGAGTAGACCTTGTCCAGCACTTCGCGACAGTCGGTGTCGTGCGGGTTGCCACAGCTCATTTCGATCCCTCCGCCGGGACCAGGCCACGCTCACGGGCATAGTCCTCGAGAAGTCCACGGAGCTGCCTGCGACCGCGGTGCAGCCTGGACATCACGGTGCCGATCGGGGTCCCCATGATGTCGGCGATCTCTTTATACGGGAAGCCCTCGACGTCGGCCAGGTAGACCGCGATCCTGAACTCCTCGGGCAGCACCGCGAGGGCCTGCTTGATATCACCGTCAGGGAGATGTTCGAGCGCCTCGACCTCGGCCGACTTCAGGCCGCTCGACGTGTGCGACTCAGCGCGGGCGAGCTGCCAGTCCTCGATCTCCTCGGTGCCCGACTGCTTGGGCTCGCGCTGCTTCTTGCGATAGCTGTTGATGAAGGTGTTCGTCAGGATCCGGTAGAGCCAGGCCTTGAGGTTCGTACCTTCCTGGAACTGGTGGAACGACGCGAACGCCTTGGCGAAGGTCTCCTGTAGCAGGTCCTCCGCGTCCGCTGGGTTCCGGGTCATCCGGAGCGCCGCGGAGTAGAGCTGCTCGAGGTAAGGCATCGCTTCGCGCTCGAACCGCTCACTTCGCTGTTCCAGAGTCTCCGCGCCTGTCGCGGGCACCGGACCCACCCCCCTAAGATCGCCGGTGGCCGACTGTGGCGGTACACCGTATTCACGGGAGAATACCCGCTCGTCACGGACTGGTCCGTCACTGGGGAGGGGTTCGAGCAATGTGAGCATGCACGTCGCAACACGCCCGCGCCCGCGTCTGTTCCCGCAAGATAGAAGGTGACGAACGACCCGGTGCGGGGAGTAAGGATACGTACCGGCTGGTAGCCATTTTCCCGGAACCCAGGAGTCGCGTGTGCTGCCCATTCCGGCCGAGGAACTGAACGGCTCAGGGACGCTCGGGCCGTACTGGACCTTCTACCGCGCCGTTGTCGCCGAGCAGCTGACCCGGTGGCTCCCCGACGAACCCTCCGTCATACTCGACCTGTCCGGCGGCCGGGGGCGGTGGTCCGGGCAAGCCGCCAGAGCCGGGCATCGGGTGATCGAGCTGGTCGACTTCCGCCGCACCGCCTCACTGTCCTCTTCGTTGGCCGCTCCGCTGACGGCCGACCCGCAGGCCCGGCTGCGCGACGCCGGGCGCGTGCGCCACGTACGCGCCGACGACCTGACGTTCCTGCCCGACGAGAGCGTGGACGCGGTGGTCGCCGAGGAACGCGCCATGTCGATCGAGCTCATGGCCGAATCGGCGATGGACGACGTGGCCCGGGTGCTGCGGCCCGGCGGGCGGGCGCTGGTCTGCGTCGACTCCCTGGTGCTGGGCATGGCGATCCTGGCCGAGCAGGAGCAGTGGCAGCACCTGCGGCAGACCGGCGAGGTCATGCTGGTGCCGTGGCCCGACGGCAGCATCACCCGCTGCTTCAGCAGCGGGCAGCTACGCGAGCTGCTGACCGGCGCGGGGCTGGAGGTGGAGTGGGTACGACCGCGGACCGTGCTGTCGCCCTCCACCGTCGACCACGTCCTGGGCTCCGACGCCAGGGCACTGGCCTGGCTGGTGCGCACCGAGCTCGACGCGCACCCTGACGACGACGACACGGTCGGCATCCACCTCGTGGCCAGCGCCCGCAAGGTGTGACCCGGGGTCGCTAGCGGCGGCGCTCCCGCTTGCCCTGGCACTCCACGCACCGCGCGGCCTCCGGGCGGGCCTCCAGCCGGCCCTCGGGCACGGGCTTCTCGCAGTCGACGCACATCCCGTACGTGCCTTCGTCCAGGCGTTTGAGCGCGTCGATCACCGCCCTGCGCTGCGTCGTGGCCACGGTCAGCATGGCCTGGGCGCGGTCGGCGTCGGTCAGGTCGGACCCCGCGTCGGCCGCGGAGTACTCGCGGATCCCGACGGGGTCGCCCTGCAGCACCCCGATCGATCGGTCCAGGTCCGCGAGAATCTTCTCCAGCCGCTCACGAGCGGTCGTGTCGTCCACGAATCCGCACCTCCGGGTCAACAGGGGGGGCAAGCCGCAGCGGGACTCCCCGGAAGTCCAACCCGGCGCGTGGGGGCATGCGTGGCGGTGACTCCGGGTGAACGGATGCATCGCTTTCCTCACCAGATGCCCACTTAGCGTGACTCTTACACCTTTACTGGAGAGCGGTTTCCTCCCCTGGTGGCAGGGGTTTGATGAGGTCTGGACCGTTGTTCCGCACATTGTTGACATCTGTGGAAACGGCCACCGCCGTCAACTGCCCGGTGTCGGCGGGCACCAGCAGCCCTGACGCCTGCTCGGGGTCAGTGAGCTTGGGGTCGAGCCACTCCGCCCAGCGCTCCCGCTCGATCATCATCGGCATCCGGTCGTGGATGCGGCCCAGCTCGTCCTCGGCGTCGGTGGTGATGACCGTGCAGGTCACCAGCCACTTGAGCGGATCATCGTCGGCGCGCGACTTGTCCTTCCAGAACTCGTACAGTCCCGCCATCGCCAGCACGCCACCGTCCTCCGGATGGATGAAGTACGGCTGTTTCTTCTTCTTGTCGCCCTCGACCGGCATCCACTCGAAGTAGCCGTCAGCGGGCAGCAGGCACCTGCGCTTGGCGAACGCCTGGCGGAAGGACGGCTTCTCGGCCACCGTCTCGACCCTGGCGTTGATCATCCGTGACCCGACCGACGGGTCCTTCGCCCAGGCCGGCACCAGCCCCCACTTGACGATCCGCAGCTGCCGCACGGCCCGCTCGGCCTCCTTGGGCACCCGGCTGAGGACGGCATAGACGTTCTTGGTGGGCGCGACGTTGTAGTCGGGCCCGAGCTCCTCGTCGGGGTCACCGTCGAGCTCGACCTGGAACTCCTCCAGCAGCTCGTGCTTCTTGCGCGCCGACGCGTATCTCCCGCACATGTCCCCACACTGCCACGTACGGCCTATGACCGCATGCACGCCTGTCTCCGTAAAGTTCACCAGCGCCAGTAGGCTTTCACCATGCCCAACTGGCCCGCACCCTCCGCGACCGCTCCCGTGGTCGCGTCGATCCGCCTGCCCGGCTCCAAGTCCGTGACCAACCGCGCGCTGCTCCTCGCCGCTCTGGCCGACGGTCCCGGCGTGGTGCGCCAGGCACTCCGCAGCCGCGACGCCGACCTGATGGTGGCGGCGCTGCGCGCCCTGGGCGCCACCCTGACGCCGGCGAACGAGACCACGGCCGCCGTCGACTGGCAGGTGACCCCCGGCCCGATCCGTGGCGGCGCGAGCATCGACGCGGGCCTGGCGGGCACCGTCATGCGCTTCGTGCCGCCGATGGCCGCCCTGGCCGACGGCCCGGTCTCCTTCGACGGCGACCCGCACGCCCGCAAGCGTCCCATGGGTCCCATCCTCGACGCCCTGCGCGCCCTGGGCGCCCGCGTGGACAACGACGCCCTGCCGTTCACCATCCACGGTCCCCTCGCGGGCGGCGAGGTCACGCTCGACGCGTCGGGGTCGTCGCAGTTCGTCTCGGGGCTGCTGCTCACGGCGGCGCGCTTCGAGAAGGGCGTCACGATCCGCCACGTCGGCCCGCCCGTGCCGTCGCAGCCGCACATCGAGATGACGATCCAGATGCTCAGGGCGGCCGGCGTCACGGTCGACGACGGCGAGCGCGACATCTGGCGGGTCGAGCCGGGACCGATCGCGGCCATGGACCTGGCCGTCGAGCCCGACCTGTCCAACGCGGCGCCGTTCCTGGGCGCGGCGCTGGTCACGGGCGGCACGGTCACCATCCCCGGCTGGCCGTACACGACCACGCAGCCGGGCGACGCCCTCCGCGGCCTGCTCACCTCGATGGGCGCCACGGTCCAGCTGTCCCCCGCGCCGCACGAGGCGAGCGGTGACGCCGGTTCCCTGACCGTGACCGGCACCGGCCGGATCGAGGGCATCGACGCCGACCTGCGCGAGGTGGGCGAGCTGACGCCGACGATCGCCGCGCTGGCCGTGCTGGCGAGCTCGCCGTCCCGGATCCGGGGCGTCGCGCACCTGCGCGGCCACGAGACCGACCGCCTGGCCGCCCTGGTCACCGAGATCACCCGGCTGGGCGGCGACGCGGAGGAGACCGACGACGGCCTGATCATCCGCCCCCGCCCCCTGCACGGCGGCGTCTTCCACAGCTACGACGACCACCGCATGGCCACGGCCGGTGCGGTCATCGGGCTGGCGGTCCCGGATGTCGAGGTGGAGAACATCGCGACGACGGCCAAGACGCTCCCGGAGTTCGTCCAGATGTGGACGAACATGCTGGGCGAGCAATGACCACCCCCCGCCACGGGGCCACCGGTCCGACGAGGCCG
Organism: Nonomuraea guangzhouensis; assembly: GCF_019396345.1. Classification (GTDB taxonomy): domain Bacteria; phylum Actinomycetota; class Actinomycetes; order Streptosporangiales; family Streptosporangiaceae; genus Nonomuraea; species Nonomuraea guangzhouensis. The sequence goes on from NZ_JAHKRM010000019.1 coordinate 263,774, forward strand.
CACCTACGAGCAGGTGGCCCGGCGGCCGGCATGGTGGGGCGGATGCGCGGGCACAACCGCCCCGTAAGCCGGCGCGGTGGAGCGGCGGGCAGGCGCGATCCGCTTGGCGGCCCGCGCGGTGGGGCAGCGTACGGACAGAACGACGCCACTGACCGCCACGGTGGGTGGGCCGCGCACAGCAGGAACGATCGCATGGGGGTAGACCGCTGAGAAAGCGGGAGTACGACGAGGACGACGTACGGATCAGGCCGAGCAAGGGCTCACGGCCGCGGACCCGTATTCGGCCTGCGCATGAGGACGCCGTAGAGGGGTTCGTGGTCGCCGTGGACCGGGGCCGCTACACCGCGCTGGTCGAGCCGGAGCGCGCCAAGGGATCGGCCCAGAAGCGCAAGCAGCCCGAGCGCCGCATGGTCACCGCGATGAAGGCGCGCGAGCTCGGCCGCAAGGGCATCGTCGTCGGCGACCGGGTGGCCCTGGTGGGCGACGTCTCGGGCCGCCCCGACGCCCTGGCCAGGGTCGTACGCGTCGAACCGCGGACGTCGATGCTGCGCCGTTCGGCCGACGACGTCGAGGACACCGACGGCATCGAACGCCCCGTGGTGGCCAACGCCGACCAGCTGGTCATCGTGACCGCGCTCGCCGACCCGCCACCCCGGCCGCGCATGATCGACCGGATCCTGGTGGCCGCCTTCGACGCCGAGATCGACACGCTCCTCTGCCTCACCAAGTCGGACCTCGGGCCGCCTGACGACCTGGTGGCGATGTACGAGCCGCTCGGGGTGTCGCACGTCGTCGTGCACAAGGGCGGTTCGCTGGACGAACTCCGCGACCACCTCACCGGCCGCCTCAGCGTCATGGTCGGCCACTCGGGCGTGGGCAAGTCGACCCTGGTCAACGCCCTCGTACCGGCCGCCAACCGCGCGGTCTCCCAGGTCAACGCCGTCACCGGCCGCGGCCGCCACACCTCGACCTCAGCCGTGGCCCTCGAACTCCCGGAGGGCGGCTGGATCATCGACACTCCCGGTGTACGCAGCTTCGGCCTGGCCCACGTCTCGGTCGAAACGGTCCTGGCCTCCTTCCCCGACCTCATCGAGGGCACGGTCGGCTGCCCGAAGGGGTGCACGCACCTGGACGCCGACTGCGCGCTGGACGCGTGGGTGGCGGCCGGCCACGCCGAGCCGGCCCGCCTGGAATCCCTCCGCCGCCTGCTCTCCAGCCGCGACACTCCAGATATCTGATTTCTCTGTTACGGCCAGCCCGGTGGGCCCCACCCACCGACCAGGGCTGGGCTCTGTCCAGGGGCACGCTCCTCCGGTGGAGGTGGCTGGGCGCCGTGACGTGCGTCCTCTTCACCATCTCCGTGGTCAATCCCGCGGCCGGTAGGACCTATCAGAAAAAACAGTCAAGCGGCAGTGGACGGGACTTACCAGAAATGCGGGGCGTCTTGACTGATGTTCGGGAGGTAAGTCACGGTAGCGTGGCTCTTCGTGCAGGGTTATAACGATGATCTACGTCTGGCGCACGTCATGGCGGACCACGCCGACGACCTGACCATGCGGAGGTTCAAGGCGGTCGATCTCAAGGTCGACACCAAGCCGGACCTCACGCCGGTCAGCGATGCCGACCGTGCCGTCGAGGAGGCCATTCGCGGCACCCTCCGGCGAGCCCGGCCGCGGGACGCGGTCGTGGGCGAGGAGTTCGGCAAGACGGGCTGGGGTGCCAGGTCGTGGATCATCGACCCGATCGACGGCACCAAGAACTACGTACGCGGCGTCCCCGTGTGGGCGACGCTGATCGCACTGATGGAGTACGGCCAGGTCAAGGTGGGCCTGGTGTCCGCCCCGGCCCTGGGCAAGCGCTGGTGGGCGGCCACCGAGGGCGGCGCCTGGACCGGCAAGAGCCTGACCAAGGCGACCCGGATGCGCGTCTCGTCGGTGGCCGATCTGGAGGACGCGTCGTTCTCCTACTCCAGCTTCGGCGGCTGGGAGAAGATGGGCCGGCTCGACAACTTCCTCGACCTGGGGCGGGCCTGCTGGCGCACCCGGGCCTATGGCGATTTCTGGTCGCACATGATGGTCGCGGAGGGTTCGGTGGAGGTGTCGGCCGAGCCGGAGCTGTCGCCGTGGGACATGGCGGCGCTCACCGTGATCGTCGAGGAGGCGGGCGGTAAGTGGACGGACCTCGCGGGCGTGCCCGGCCTTGAGGGCGGCAGTCTGGTCTGCACCAACGGCATCCTGCACGACGAGGTCCTCAGACGCCTGAACGGCTCGTAGAGAGCGCCTGAGCGGCTCACAGAGCCAATACCCGGGCGACGGCCTCCAGCAGGCTGTCGCGATATGACCCGCCGAAGAGCACCACATGGACGAGCAGCGGGTGCAGTTGGTGCAGCGGCACCCGGCCCCGCCACCCGTCGGCGAGCGGCGTCTCCTCCTGATATGCCCCCAGGATCCGATCCAGATAGGGCGCCCCGAACAACGCCAGCATCGCCAGGTCCGTCTCCCGATGCCCGCCGTGCGCGGCCGGGTCGATGAGCACTCCGCGGCCATCCGACCAGAGCACGTTCCCGTTCCACAGGTCGCCGTGGATGCGCGCCGGCGGCTCCGGCGGCCCCGCCACCTCACCGAACCGCGCCACCGCCCGCTCGATGAGAGCCACGTCCCGCGCGGGCAGCCGCGCCTGCCGTACGAAGGGAAGCACCCGGCGGGCGGCGTAGAAGGCCGGCCAGTCGTCGGCGCGCGCGTTGTCCATCGGCAGGTCGGCGATGAAGCCCGGCCAGGGGGCGCCGAAGGCGGGCGCGCCGGCGCGGTGCAGCCGCGCGAGGTCGCGCCCGAACCGCTCGGCGGCCGCCGCGGTCGGCGACGAGGTGTCCACCCACGACAGTACGAGCCGATCCCGCGAGACCTCGATCACTTCCGGCACCGCGATGACCTCGCCCAGCCAGCGCAGTCCTTCCGCCTCGGAAGTGAACACCGGAGAAACGGTTCCGGTCTTCGCGAACACCACCCGCCCGTCGTCGAGCACGCCCCGCTGCAGCCGCCAGCCGTGGGACGCCCCGAGGTCCTCAGTCGATCTCATCGGCGATGTGCTTCGCGACGCCTTCGGAAGCGGCCTCGACCAGGCGCAGCACCTCTTCGAAGCCCTCGGGGCCGCCGTAGTAGGGATCGGGCACCTCGGCCCCGGCCCGCGCGGCGGGGTCGAACGAGCGGAACAGCAGCACCTCCACACCGTCGGGCGCGATCCGCCGCAGGAACGACAGGTTGTCCCGGTCCATGGCCAGCACCAGGTCGTAGCGGTCGAACCAGCCGGAGGTGAACTGTCTGGCCCGGTGGGCGGAGCCGTCGTAACCGTGCTCGGACAGCGTCCGCAGAGCCCGTTCGTCCATGGGATCCCCGACGTGCCAGCCGCCGGTGCCCGCGCTGTCGACGGCCACTCGTTCACCGAGTCCGTGCTCGTCCAGGGTCCGTCTGAGCACCGTCTCGGCCATCGGCGAGCGGCAGATGTTCCCCATGCACACCAGGCATACGCGATAGGTCATAACTCCCATCATGAGGGTGACCAGGCCCGTTCACCGTCCGTTCACCCGTGGTAGGGGGATTGAGTCACTTTGGCTGCATACCTTCGTGGCGACTAAGGACCAAGTGGGAGGAACCCAACCGTGAAGTATGCAGGCCGGCTCGCCGCCGTCGCCGTCGTCGGCGCGCTCTCGCTCGCTGCGTGCGGCACAGACAACAACAGTGCCGGCAGTGACGCCACCGCGTCCGCCGGTGCCAGCAGCGCTGCGGGCAACGACAATGGTCTGAGCGGCACGATCAACGCCGCCGGATCCTCGGCCCAGGCCAACGCGATCGACCAGTGGAAGAAGGACTTCCAGAGCAAGAACCCCGGGGCCAGCCTGAACTACCAGCCCAGCGGTTCCGGCGCCGGCGTCCAGGCCTTCATCCAGGGCACGGTCGCCTTCGCGGGTTCCGACTCGGCCCTCAAGGACGACAAGGGCGAGCCCGCCCAGGCCGACGCCCGGTGCAAGACCGGCAAGGCGATCAACATCCCGATGGTGACCGGCCCGATCGCGGTCGTCTACAACCTGCCCGGCGTGGACGGTCTGCAGCTCTCGCCCAAGACGCTCGGCGGCATCTTCAGCAGCAAGATCACCAAGTGGGACGACGCGGCCATCAAGGCCGACAACCCCCAGGCCAAGCTGCCTTCGACGCCGATCCAGGCGTTCCACCGGGCTGACGAGTCCGGCACCAGCGACAACTTCACCAAGTTCCTCAAGGCGACGGCCGAATGGCCGTACGAGCCGGCCAAGGCGTGGCCCGCCGAGGCCAAGGGCCAGGGCGCGAAGGGCTCCGACGGCATCGCCTCCTCGGTGAAGGGCGCCGAGGGCTCGATCAGCTACGTCGAGATGTCGTTCGCCGACAACTCCCAGCTCCAGAAGGCCAAGGTCGCCAACGGTGCGGGCGAGTTCGTCGAACTGAACAGCGACAGCGCGGCCAAGACGATCGAGACCGCCGAGGTCAAGGGCACCGGCAACGACCTCAAGCTCGGCATCGACTACGCCACCAAGACCGCGGGCGCCTACCCGATCGTCCTGGTGACGTACGAGATCACGTGTGAGAAGGGTCTGCCCGCCGACCAGTCGAAGCTGGTCAAGGCATTCCTCACCTACACCGCCAGCGACGAGGGCCAGGCCGCGCTGAAGGACCTGGGCTACGCCCCGCTCTCGGGCGACCTGCTCACCAAGGTCCGCACCGCCGTCGAGGCGATCTCCTAATAGCCGATGACGACCAACGTTCGTACCCGTGATGGCGGACCGGCCACGGGCCGGCCCGCCTCGCGGCGCAGCCATGGTGAAGGGCCCTTCCGATACGCCGCCACCGGCGCGGGCATCATCCTGCTGGGGATCATGGCGGCCATCGCCGTCTTCCTCATCAGCGAGGCGATCCCCGCCCTGCAGGCGAACAAGGGTCACTTCTTCTCCGAGCTGACCTGGGACCCGAACGGCAGCCAGGTCTTCGGCATCGCCGCCCTGGCCTTCGGCACCGTGCTCAGCTCGGCCCTCGCGCTCGTCATCGCGCTTCCCATCGCGGTCGGTGTGGCGCTCTTCATCTCCCACTACGCGCCCCGCCGCCTGGCCAGCCCGCTCGGCTACCTGATCGACCTGCTCGCCGCCGTACCCAGCGTGGTCTACGGCCTGTGGGGCGTGGTCTTCCTGGTGCCGCTGCTCAAGACACCGTCGCAGTGGCTGAACGAGAACCTGGGCTGGTTCCCGCTGTTCGCCGGCGAAGGCGCGATCGGCGGCAAGACCATGATCGCCGGTTCCATCGTCCTGGCGATCATGATCCTGCCGATCATCGCGGCCATCTCCCGTGAGGTGTTCCTCCAGGCTCCCAAGATGAACGAGGAGGCGGCGCTCGCGCTCGGCGCCACCCGCTGGGAGATGATCAGGATGGCCGTGCTGCCGTTCGGTCGCCCCGGCGTCATCAGCGCCGCGATGCTCGGCCTCGGCCGGGCGATGGGCGAGACCATCGCGGTCGCGCTGATCTTCCCCGCCACCTTCGATATCACCTTCCAGGTCCTCACCCCGCACGCCAACAGCATCGCGGCGAACATCGCCAACGGCTTCGGTGAGGCCACCCCGATCGGCAGGGGCGCGCTGATCGCCTCCGGACTGGTGCTGTTCATCATCACCCTGCTCGTCAACATGGCGGCCCGCATGATCATCAACCGCCGCAAGGAGTACGCGAGGGCCGGCGCATGACCACGATCCAACACATCTCGACCAGCCGCCGCATCAAGGACCGTGTGGTCCAGGGGCTGGTCTACCTGGCGTTCGCGCTGGCCGTGGTTCCGCTCGTGTCCGTGCTCTGGCTGGTGATCAAGAACGGCCTGCCGCGCTTCGACCTGGACTTCCTCACCCACTCGATGCGTAACATCGGCGCCCGTGACGTGGGCGGCGGCGCGTACCACGCGATCATCGGCACACTGGAACAGGTCCTGATCGCCTCCCTCATCTCCGTCCCCATCGGCCTGCTGACCGCGATCTACCTGGTCGAGTACGGCAACGGCGGCCGGTTGAGCCGGGCCATCAGCTTCTTCGTGGACGTCATGACCGGCGTCCCCTCCGTCGTCTCGGGCCTGTTCATCCTGGCGTTCTGGGTCCTGTTCCTGGGCCAGCCGTTCTCCGGGTTCGCCGGGGCGCTGGCACTGTCGATCCTGATGATGCCGACCGTGGTCAGATCGGCCGAGGAGATGCTCCGCCTGGTCCCGAACGACCTGCGCGAAGCCTCGTACGCGCTGGGCGTGGCCAAGTGGCGCACGATCATGAAGGTCGTCCTGCCGACCGCGCTGACCGGCATCATCACCGGCGTCATGCTGGCCGTGGCCAGAGTCGCCGGCGAGACCGCGCCGTTGCTGCTCACCGTGTTCTTCACCGACTCCATCAACAACGACCCGTTCAGCGGGCCGCAGATGGGGCTCCCCCTCTTCGTCTTCGACCAGGCGGGCCGTCCCAACGTCACCGCCGTGGATCGGGCCTGGACCGGAGCCCTCACGCTCATCCTGATCGTCATGCTGCTCAACCTGGTGGCGCGCCTGATCGCCCGGTGGCGCTCACCCGCCAAAGGCCGATAAGGGGTAAAGCCACTATGTCCAAGCAGATCCAGGTCTCCGGCCTCGACGCCTACTACGGCGGGCACAAGGCCATCGAGGACGTCTCGATGACCATCGAGCCGCGTTCGATCACGGCGTTCATCGGCCCCTCGGGGTGCGGCAAGTCGACGTTCCTGCGCACCCTCAACCGCATGCACGAGGTCATCCCCGGCGCCCGCGTGGAGGGCAAGGTCCTGCTCGACGGCGAGGACCTGTACGCCTCCACCGTCGAGCCGGTCTCCGTGCGCCGGATGATCGGCATGGTCTTCCAGCGCCCCAACCCCTTTCCCACGATGTCGATCTACGAGAACGTGGCCGCCGGACTCCGCCTCAACGGCCGCGTGGCCAAGTCGGAGCTGGACGGCATCGTCGAGACGTCGCTGAAGGGCGCCAACCTCTGGAACGAGGTCAAGGACCGCCTCAACAAGCCCGGCGCGGGCCTGTCGGGCGGCCAGCAGCAGCGGCTCTGCATCGCCAGGGCCATCGCGGTCCAGCCGCAGGTGCTGCTGATGGACGAGCCCTGCTCCGCGCTCGACCCGATCTCCACGCTGGCCATCGAGGACCTGATGGCGAAGCTCAAGGACGACTACACCATCGTGATCGTCACCCACAACATGCAGCAGGCCGCCCGGGTCAGCGACCGGACCGCCTTCTTCAACCTCACCGCGCAGGGCAAGCCCGGCAAGGTTGTCGAGATGGACGAGACCTCCCGCATGTTCACCAATCCCACCGAGAAGGCGACCGAGGACTACATCACCGGGCGCTTCGGCTGATGATCCACCAGCAGGCGGCATCCACTGTGAACGGGGACACGAGGACGAAGCCCATCCTGCTCATCGCGGATCCCGACGACACGGTCGTGGAAGACGTGGCCACCGCCCTCGAACGCGAGGGCGTGTCGGTCACCGGCGTCCCCGACGGAGCCCAGGGCCTGATCCAGGCCGGGGCGCTGCAGCCTGACGTGGTCCTCGTGTCCGCCACGCTGCCGGTCATCGGCGCCGTCGACTTCGTCCGCGCGGTACGGCTCTCGCGGACCGTGCCCGTCCTGCTCGGCGTCGGTGAGGGGCACGCCGAGCAAGCCGTACAGGCACTCGCCGCCGGCGCCGTGGCCTGCGTGGCCAGGCCGTACCGGGTGCCGGAGTTATTGCCGTTCATCCACGCGGCCTCCCCGGACGGGCACAAGGTGCTGGTCGTGGGCGGCGTCGAGCTCGACGCGCAGGCCTACCAGGTACGCGTGGAGGGGCGGATCGTGCACCTGCCGCTGCGTGAGTTCGAGCTGCTGCAGTACCTGATGCACAACGCGAACCGTACGGTCACGCGCGAGCAGATCATGCGGCACGTGTGGCACACCGGGTCCAGCACCTCGACGAACACGATCGCGGTGCACGTCAAACGGCTGCGCGCCCGGCTGGGCGACGACGAGGACACGCTGATCCAGACGGTACGCGGCGTGGGCTACCGACTGGTCACACCCGGCACTTCCAGCCCGGTGTGACCGGTTCGGTCATGTACGGCCCTGTACGGCCCTGTGTGACCTGTACGGCGGGCCATGTACGGCCCTGTACGACCATCGGTCAGGTACGGCACGACCAGAACGACTTCATGATCCGCTCGGTCACGCCCTCGACGGTCGCGATGCCCTGGCCGGTGTCGGCATTGTTCTCGGTCAGTACGGCCACCGCGTAGTCGTGGCCGTGGCCGCGGATGAGGCCGACACTGATGATGGCCCAGCGCTTGGTGGATACGTGCTTCAGCCAGCCGTTCTTCAGCGCGACCCGGTCGCCCTTGCACCTGGCGGCGCTCACGCCCCAATCCTGGCCGTCGATCACCCCGCCCATCAGTTTGAGCACCTGCGCCCGGTCTTTGGCCCGGAGCGGGCTCTTGGCCGACACGAGCGCCTTCATCAGACGCACCTGGTCTTCGGCCGAGGTCCTGGTGATGCCCCAGCAGTACAGGTCGACGCAGCTCCCCGGAACTCCCTGAGTGTGCCGCAGGCCGTACTTCCTGCCCGCCTTCGTGAACCCGGCGGCCCCGCCGACGCGCAGCCAGAGCCGGTCGGCGGCGTGGTTGTCGCTGTAGCGGATCATGAGATCGGCGTCACGCCTGGTGGCCTTCGAGAGCTTGTGCCAGGGGGTCTTGAGGAGGAGCGCCATGAGAATCTGCACTTTGGCGGTGCTCGCGGTGATCATGCGTTCGTTGCGGTGATAGCGGTAGAGGCGACCGGTGGTCAGATCTTTGACCATGGCCGTGACAGGACCCGGACGACCGGCCAGATAGCGATCGAGCCGCTTGGTGATCTTCTTGGCACCAATCGGCGGATCCGGCTTGGACTTCTTCCTGGGAGTCTTCACCGGCACCGAGACTTCCACCAGAGCCTGCAGCTGGGGCTGCATCGCAGCTCGCTGGTGGAGCACGACCGGGCGCTGGACCGGCTCTCGCTCGGGAAGCGGCCAGAACGCCAAGGGCACCAGGAGGAGACCCGCCATGACCACGCGGAAGTATCCCCCGACGCCTCGCCCCGCGACCATCCGTGAATTATCACGAATGGTGGCGATATGACGCTAGTGGCCAGTGGCGACCAGTTCGGCGATCGAGTCGTCGTCGGCAGGTGTCCCACTAGTCACACCCACGGCGGCGTAAGCGGCGTCATGTCAGTCGCACTCACGGCGGCATAGGCGGCGCCATGAAACGAGCACCTAGACAGAGGTGGTGCTCAGCCTCGGCCCGCACCCTCGAACGGCCTCCCCCAGAGGGGCACTCGTGCGGCCTCCGCCGGAAGGGCTCTGCGGCCTCCGCCAGAGGGGCACTCGTCCGGCCTCCGCCAGAGGGGCACTCGTCCGGCCTCCGCCGGAAGGGCACTCGTCCGGCCTCCCCCAGAGGAGCCCTCGTGCGGCCTCCGCCGGAGGAGCTCTCGTGGCCGCCCTGGTCGCCAGAGCGCTGGTCACGATGCGCGGACACTCACAGAGCGGTCTGACCCTCGTCCACTCCACCTGCTGGGCGTGGCCAAGGGGACACAACAGGCGCGAGTCGACAAACTGACCACCCGCGGCGTGATCGAAAACTTCGGGGCGACGGTCTCACCGAGCCGCACCGGCTACCCGATCCTGACCTTGCGCCGGTCTCACCAAGCCGCGCCAGCTACCCGATCCTGGCCTTCGTCCGGCTACTCCATCCTGGCCTTCATCCGGCTGCGGATCGCCAAGGTCGCCTGACGGAAGCTGTGGCAGCCGTGGACCGGCCTGCTGCCAGCCCCGGGGCATGTGGAAGCTCACCGTCCAGGTGCCATCCACCACCGTGGAGTGGCCTACCGGGGCCCGTCAGTGCAACTTATGTTCACAGGTTAAGAACGGTCTTCGAGGGTCGGGATCGTCGGGGAGAGCAGCGAATCGGTGTGCTCGCTCAACCGGCCGCGTACGAGCCGGTAGACACGGAACTCGTTCGGGTGATTGCCTCCGTCGTCCCAGACGTGCAGCAGTCCGTAGGAGCCGGGCGCGAGCTGGCCGATCCGCTGGAACAGGTCGAGGAGCGTGTCGACCCAGCCGCTGTTGTGGTTGGGATGGCCGGCGACGTGCAGGGATGGGATGCCGTTGAGCCACCGCAGATCGATCAGGCCGTAGTCGGGAATCTGGGCCAGGTAGGCGCGAATCTCCTCCACTTGCCGTTCCAGCAGGCTGTCGTGGTCGTCCTCGACGCGGGCCGTCTCGCGGATGGTCACCCACCCGTGGTACTCCATTGTCGCCGTCCCCCTCTGCCAGAGGTCCTGAAACGCAGAAAGGGCCCCACGCGTCATGCGTGGAGCCCTTCCCGAACAAAGATTGTCCGGCGGTGACCTACTCTCCCACACCCTCCCGAGTGCAGTACCATCGGCGCTGGGAAGCTTAACTTCCGGGTTCGGAATGTAACCGGGTGTTTCCT
>NZ_JAHKRM010000002.1 GCF_019396345.1 Nonomuraea guangzhouensis
GAGGCGGGGGCCCGGCGACTGTGCCAGCGCCGACCACAGCGACGGGGTCGCCTGCATGACCGTGACGCGTTCGGCCGCCGCCAGCGCCGCGAGCAGCCGCGGGTCGCGTACCTGCTCCTCCGTGGCCATCACCACGCAGCCGCCGGCGCGTAGTGGGGCCATCAGTTCGAGTACGGAGATGTCGAAGGAAAGGGTGGTGACGGCGAGCAGCCGGTCGGAGTCGCCGATCGGGACGGCGTCGGCGACGGCGGCGAGGAAGGTCTCCAGGTCGCGATGGGTGACCACCACGCCCTTGGGCCTGCCGGTGGATCCAGAGGTGTAGATGACGTACGCGGCGGAGTCCGGATCACGCAAGGCTCGGCGGTCCGGGTCTCTCGGGGCCGCATGCCGGAGGCGCCCACGTGTGTCGTCGAAGGCGATGAGTGCCGTGCCGTCCGGCATCGCGGAGAACAGTTCCCGCGATCGCCCGTCGGCGACCACCACGGCGGGCCGGGCGTCGTCGATCATGAATCGCAGTCGCTCGGCCGGGAACGCGGGATCGAGCGGCAGGTACGCGGCCCCCGCCTTGGCGACGCCCAGCACCGCCACCAGCAGGTCGGCCGAGCGCGGCAGGGCGAGCCCGACCAGGCTCTCCGGACCGGCGCCGAGGTCGGCGAGCTTGGCGGCGAACGCGCTGGAGGCCGCGTCGAGCTCGGCATAGCTCATCGTCCGGCCGCCGGACACGCAGGCGTCCGCGTCGGGTGCCGCCTTCGCCCGCGCGGAGAACCGTACGTCCCAGGGCAGGTCATCGGGCTCCACCGGCCCGCCGGACCGCCACCGCGAGAGGTCGTCGAGGTCGGCCGCGGCGAGTACCGGTACCCTGCCGACCGGCTGTTCCGGCCGGACCGCGAGCTCGCCGAGCAGCACGATGAGGCGGTCGAGCAGGCGTTGCGCGGTGCCGTCGTGGAAGCGTGCGGCGTCGTACTCCAGGGTGATGTCGACCGGCCGGCGCGGGCCGGCGTCGACGAAGGTGAAGTTCAGGTCGACTTTCGGGTCGGAGAGGTACGAGGGCGGGTCGCCCGTGGGCAGGCCCAGGGCGGTGTCGTGGCCGGTCTGCCGGTGCAGGAAGCCGATCATCACCTGGAACAGCGGGTTGCGGCCCGGTTCGCGTACCGGATTGACCACCTCGACGACCTGCTGGAAGGGCACGTTGGCGTGCTCGAACGCGGCCAGGTCGGTCTCGCGCACCCGGCGCAACAGCTCGGTGAAGGACGGCGAGCCGGAAAGGTCGGCGCGCAGGACGACGGTGTTGACGAAGAAGCCGACCAGGTCGTTCAGCACCGCGTCGGCGCGGCCCGAGGTCGGGCTGCCGATCGGGACGTCGGTGCCCGCGCCGAGGCGGTGCAGCAAGGTGGCGAGTGCGGCGTGCAGCACCATGAACAGGCTCGCCGACTCGCCCCTGCCCAGCTCCCGCAGCGGGTCGATCAGCTCAGGAGAGAGCGGCGCGGACACTTGACCGGCCCGGCGGACGTCACGAGCCTGACTGCCCCGGCCGTCGCGTGCCTGGCGGGGCCGGTCGGCGGGGAGGGGGATCTCGTCCGGTAGGCCGCGCAGGCGCTCCTGCCAGTAGGTCCGCTCGGTGGCGTGCCTGCCGGCCGGGTTGCCGGGGTCGCCGAGCAGTTCGCGCTGCCACAGGGTGTAGTCCGCGTACTGCACCGGCAGCGGCTCCCAGCGTGGGGCGTGACCGGCCTGCCGTGCGGCGTAGGCGGTGTCGAGGTCGCGCAGCAGCGGCCGGTCGGACCACTCGTCCATCGCGATGTGGTGCAGGATCAGGGCCAGCACGCTGTCCCCGGTGTCCCGCTCCTGGATCAGGGTGACCCGCAACGGCGGGTCCGCGGCCAGGTCGAAGGGGCGGGCCACCGCCGCCGACACCGCGTTCCCGGTCTCGGCGGCCGGGCAGTCCACGACCGCGACTTCGATTGGGCACGGGTCGAGTACGTCCTGAACCGGCTGGTCACCGATGACCATGACGAGCGTCCGCAGCACCTCGTGCCGCGCCACCACGTCGCCGAGCGCGGCCCGGAGTGCGTCGTGGTCGACGGATCCGCGGAGGCGGACGAGCAGCGGGTAGTTGTACGCCGTCGAGGTGGGGTCCAGTTGCTGGAGCAGCCAGAGCCGTTCCTGCGCCGCCGACAGGGGCGGGCGCTCGTGCCGCGGGCGGGAGACGAGCTCGGGGGGTGTGGTCCCGGCCCGGTCGGCGAGACGGGTGGCCAGGCGCGCGGGCGTGCGCGTGTCGAACAGGTCGCGCAACGACAGATCGACCCCCAAAGCCGCCCGCACCAGCCCGAACAGCTGGATGGCGAGCAGCGAGTGCCCACCCCGATCGAAGAAGTCGTCCTCGGCGCCAAAACCGGCGAAGTCACCCGGTTCTCCGCCACCGAGGACCTCGCCGAACAGCTCGCACAGCCGCCGTTCCACCTCCCCCACCGGCGCCCTCGAACTCGACGGCAGCGACCGCGCCACAGGCAGTGCGGCGGTGTCCAGCTTGCCGTTGATCGTCAGCGGCAGCGCCTCCACGACCGCGAAGGCGGACGGCACCATGTACCCGGGCAGCACCGACTTCAGCTCGCGATGAACGGCCACCAGCAGCGAGTCCCCATCACCGGGCTCCTCAGGAACGACATAGGCCACCAACCATTTGCCCCCCGACGGACCGGGAACGGCCAGCACCGCGCTCTGGTGCACGCCCGGCAGCGCCGTCACGACAGCCTCGACCTCCGCCGGTTCCACCCGATAACCGCGGATCTTGACCTGATCGTCGGTACGGCCCAGGAAGTCGAGGTTCCCGTCGGCACGGGCTCGCACCAGGTCGCCGGTACGGTACATCCGCCCACCGGACACGAACGGATCCGCCACGAACCGCGAGGCGGTCAACCCGAACCGGTCGAGATATCCACGCGCCAGCCCCGCCCCGCTGATGTAGAGCTCACCGGGCACGCCCGCGGGCACCGGCCGGAGGGCGGCGTCCAGTACGTAGCCGCGGGTGTTCCAGATGGGCCGCCCGACCGTGGTGCCCGCGCTGTCCTCGGTGCCCGCGCCGAGGGTGTTGATCGTGTACTCGGTCGGGCCATACAGGTTGTAGCCATCCACCCCCTCGGCCTCGCGCAGCGCGGTCCACAGCGTCTGCGGCACCGCCTCGCCGCCGAGGAGCACCAGAGCCGGACGGTACGAACCGGGCGGACCCCCATACCGCGCGCCGTCGAGCAGCCCCTGGTCGAGCAGGTGCTGGGCGTAGGTCGGGGTGACGTTCACGACGTCGACGCGGTGCCGGTCGCAGTAGGCGACGAGCGCGCGGGCGTCGCGGCGCAGTTCCTCGTCGCAGATGTGTACGTGATGGCCTTCGACCAGCCACAGCAGCTCCTCCCACGACATGTCGAAGGAGAACGAGACCGTGTGGGCGATCGTGAGGATCCGGTTCCCGGCGGCGGCGATCGTGGGGGCGAAGATGGCCTCGCGGTGGTTGAGCTGCATGTTGGTCAGCCCTCGGTACGGCGTGACCACGCCCTTGGGCCGTCCCGTGGAGCCGGAGGTGTAGATGACGTACGCCGGGTGGTCGAGCCGTCCCGGACTGCCGGGGGCGAATTCGCCCAGTTCGCGGTCCTCGATCGGCTCCGACGATCCGATACGCGCGGCCTCGCCGTCCAGGCGCAGCACCGGCACCGGGTGGGAGGCGAGCCGGGGCGCCACCGCCTCGGTGGTGACCAGCAGGACCGGCCCCGCGTCGGCCAGCATCGCCAGCAGGTGGTCGTCGGGATGGTCCAGTTCGAGGGGGAGGTAGGCGGCTCCGGTACGCAGGACCGCGAACAGCGCGGCCACCATGTCGACGGATCGGGGCACGGCCAGCGCGATGATCCGCTCGGGGCCCGCTCCCCGGTCGAGCAGCAGGCGCGCGAGCTGGTTCACGCGCGCGTCGAGCTCGGCGTAGGTCAGTGTGCGCGGGCCGGAGGTGAGGGCCGTGGCGTCCGGTGTCCGCCGGGCCTGGGCGGCCATGAGCTCCGCGATCGTCTCGGCGCCGATGGGATGGCTGACCGCGTCCCATCCGGCCGCCAGCTCCGCGAGCTCGTACGGGAGCAGGACGGGAACATCGGCGACCGTCGCGGCGGGCTGCTCCGAGAGGTGGAGCAGCACCTGCTCCAGCCGGGACAGCAGCGCCCGCGCCCGCTCCGGCGCGACCACGTCGGCCCGGAACTCCAGCCGCACCGCCAGCCGCGCCCCCGGCGTGGCCACCCAGGTGAGCGGGTAGTGCGTGGCGTCCACGCTCTCCACGCCGACGATGCCGTGCTCCTCCTCCAGGTCGGTGAAGGTGTCGTCGTCGAGGAAGTTCTGCAGGACGTACAGGCTGTCGAACAGCTGGTCGCGGCCCGCCGCGCGCTGGATGTCGCCCAGGCCGAGGTACTCGTGCGGCATCATCTCCACGCGGTCGGACTGGACGCGCCGCATGACCTCCAGCATGGGTTCGCCCGGGGTCAGGCGTACGTGGACGGGAACGGTGTTGAGGAAGACCCCGATCACCGAGTCGATGCCGTCCAGCTCGGTGGGCCGTCCGGCGACGGTCGTACCGAACACGGCCTCCTGTCGTCCCGAGGCATGGCTCAGCACCATCGCCAGCGCCGTGCTGAGCATCGCGTTCAGTGTCACCCCACCGCGACGCGCCCGCTCGGCGACCCGGCCGGTCTGCTCCCGGCTCAACCGGAACGACAGGCTGGTCGCCAGCACCGGCGCGGTCCCCGCGGCCTCGGGGAACAGGATGGTCGGCTCCTCCAGCCCGGCGAGCGCCCGCCCCCAGGCCCGCGCCGACGCGTCCACGTCCTGGCGAGCCAGCCAGGCAAGGTAGTCGGTGAACGTCGCCGCCGCGCGGCCTGCCGCTGTCTCCGCGTCTGGCCGCTGGGCGGGGTGGCCGTCGCGGGCGAGGGCGTACTCGCCGAACAGCTCGCGCAGGACCAGCTCCCGCGACCACCCGTCCCACAGCAGCAGGTGGTACGTGAGCAGCAGCCGGTCGCGCCCGCCGGGCAGGCGGACCACGGTCAGGCGGCACAGCGGCGGCCGGGCCAGCTCGAACGGCCGGCGACGGTCCGCCTCCATCAGCGCCCGGAGCCGATGGTCGTCGTCCTGGTCCGACAGGTCCACGACGTCGACCGAGCTGTCCAGGCCGGTGCCGACCAGGGCTACGGGCCGGGTCGTGCCCTCGGCGGTGAAACCGAGCCGCATGGCCGCGTGCCGATCGAGCACGGTGGCGTACGCGTGGCGGAGGGCTTCGACATCGAGCCGCCCGGCGAAGTCGAACGCGTTCTGCGCCACGTACACGTCGGCGTCGCCCGCGTAGCCCGCCTGGAAGTACAGGCCTTCCTGGAGCGGCGACAGGGGCCAGATGTCCTGTACGGCGACCGGGGCCGCGGCGAGCACCCGGCCGACCTCATCGGGGGTGAGGGTGGGGTGGGTCAGCACTGTGGAGTCGCTCAGTGAGCCGGGCCGGGCCGGGTGGTCCGCTCCACGTTCGTGGCCATGGTCGGGCGGCGCGGCGGCCAGTTCGCGCGCGGCCGCGGCCCAGGCGTCGCCGAGCGCGTCCACGTCGTCCGCGCCGAGACCGCCGTCCGCATAGGTGAACACGGCGTGCAGCTCGGGCCCCGCCGCCGTGTCGTGGCAGGCGACGTTGATCTCCAGCAGGTACGGCGTGCCCAGATCCGGGTCCGGGTGCACCCGCAGCGCCTCCGTCTCGGGCGCCGTGTCCCAGTCGCCGGATCGCCCGGCCGGGAATCGGCCGAGGTAGTTGAACAGCACTTGGGGTGTTCCCAGCCGGGCGAGCGCGGGGGCGGTGCGTGCGTTGCAGTAACGCAACTGCCCGTACCCGAGCCCACCGTCCGGAACGGCCCGCAGCACCTGGCACACGTCGCCAAGCACGGCGGTGGCCGCACCGGAGACCGCGGGCAGCCGTACGGGGGCGATGGCGGTGAACCACCCCACGGTCCTGGACAGATCATCGCCGTCGGCGACCTCCTCGCGCCCGTGCCGTTCCAGGTCGATCACCAGCGGCGCCGCCGGGTCACCGCCGCGCGCCACCCGCCAGCGCGAGACCGCGACATGCAGCGCGGCAACGAGCACATCGGTCACGTCTGCCGACACGGTTGTCAGCAGCGGGGCGGTCACCTCGGGGGGCAGGCGTACGACGTGGTCGCGGGTTCGGCCGGCGGTCAGGCCGATGGTCGGGGTCGCCGGGTCGAGTTCGCCGCCCGGTGCCAGGGTGGTCGTCCAATGGTCGAACTCGGCGAGTCTGGCCGCCTGGGTGGCGTTCTCGGTGATGGAACGGGCGAAGGCGCGCAGTGATGTGCCGACCGGTTCGAGCCGCACGTGTTGCCCGGTGCTCACGGCGTCCCAGGCCTGTCGCAGGTCGTCGACCAGGATCCGCCACGAGACCCCGTCGACCACCAGGTGGTGCGCGACGAGCAGCAACCTGCCCTGCTGCTCGGGCCCCCGATCGAACCACACCGTCCGCAACACGTCGCCGTTGTCGGGGTCCAGCCGGTCGGCGGCGGCGTCGGACTCGGCGGCGACCAGGGCGCGCAGGGCGTCGTCGTCGAGACCCACCGCGTTGACCGAGGTCACGGCGGGCTCGGGTACGTCGGCGGCCGGACGGGCCTCCAGGGACCACAGCAGCGGAGACGGCCGGTTCAGTCGCAGCCGGAGCGCGTCGTGCCGCCGGACCAGCGCGCGGATCAGCGTGACGACCTGCTCGTGGGTGGCTTCGGGCGGGGTGAGCAGCAGCTCGGACTGGTTCAGCCGGGAGATCCGCCCACCCAGCTCGGCCAGCCGGTGCACGATCGGCATCAGCATGACCTCGCCGACCCCATCGGACGCGGCCTCCTCCGGCTCCCGGCCGGGTCCGGTGTCCGCGCCGGAGTGACCGATCGCGTCGGCGAGCGCGGCCGGAGTGCGGTGGACGAACACGTCTCTCGGGGACAGCCGCAATGACCGGCGCCGGGCCAGGTTGACGAGCTGGATCGCGATGATGCTGTCGCCGCCGAGCACGAAGAAGTCGTCCTCGGGGCCGACGTCGTCCAGACGCAGCACCTCCGCGTACAGCGCCCGCAGAACGACCACCGGCGACGCTCCCCCAGAAGAAACCTCGACCTGAGCGCCCGCCGGGACGGGCAGGGTGGCCTCGCGATCAAGCTCGCCGACAACCGCCGCCCGAGCGGTCGGCGGGACGGGTAGGGCCTCGCGGTCGAGTTTGCCGTTGACCGTGAGCGGCAGCGCGTCGAGCGACACGAACGCCGCCGGGATCATGTACCCAGGCAGCCTCTCAGCCAGCCGCGCATGCGCCTCGGCGGCACCGACGCGCACCCCGGCCCGCGCGACCAGGTACGCCACCAGCCGCCGCCGTCCGGGCTCGTCCTCGCGGACGGTGACGGCGGCGTTCACGACTCCGTCCAGGGTCAGCAGCGCGGACTCGATCTCGCCGAGTTCGATGCGGTACCCCCGTACCTTCACCTGCTGGTCCGACCGGCCCAGGTAGACCAGGTCACCGTCGGGAGTCCACCGCGCGAGGTCGCCGGTGCGGTAGAGCCGCCCACCGGACACGAACGGATCCGCCACGAACCGCGAGGCGGTCAGGCCGGGGCGGTCGAGGTACCCGCGGGCCAGCTGGTCGCCCGCGACGTAGATCTCGCCGGTGACGCCCGGCGGGACCGGCTGGAGACCGTGGTCGAGCACGTGTACGCCGAGGCCGGGCAGCGGACCGCCGATGACGCTGTCGCCGTTCGCGTCGTCCGAGGTCAGAGCCCGGAACGACACGTGCACGCAGGTCTCGGTGATGCCGTACATGTTCACCAGCAGCGGTGCTCGGCGGTGGTACCACGGGGCCAGGCGGGCGAGGTCCAGCGCCTCTCCCCCGAAGATCACGTACCGGAGCGCGAGCTCGCCCGGCCGCCCGCGTTCGGCCTCGATCAGCGGGTAGAACGCGGACGGGGTCTGGTTCAGCACGGTCACGCGCTCGCGTTCCAGCAGGTCCAGGAAGCGTCGCGGGTCGCGCGCCACGTCGTGGGCGACGACGACCAGCCGCCCGCCGTACAGCAGCGCGCCCCACAGCTCCCACACCGAGAAGTCGAACGCGTACGAGTGGAACATGGTCCACACATCGTCCGGCCCGAACTCGAACAGCTCCTCAGCCGCGGCGAACAGCGACAGCACGTTGCGATGGGTCACCGTCACACCCTTGGGCCGCCCCGTCGAGCCCGAGGTGTAGATGACGTACGCCGCGTTGTCCGCGCTCAATGAGACCGGCGGGGCGGTGGAGTGGCCCGCGACGACGTCCGGGTCGTCCAGCAGCATGACCGGCACCGTGGCAGGGGGCAGCGAGCCCAGCGTCGCGCTGTCGGTCAGCAGGCATACGGGGTTCGAGTCGGCGAGGATGTAGTCGAGGCGTCCGGCCGGTGCACCGATGTCCAGCGGTACGTAGCAACCGCCCGCCTTCACGATCGCGAGCAGCGCCACGACGAGGTCGGCCGAGCGCGGCAGCGCGACGGCGACCCGCGACTCGGGCCGTACTCCTCCGGCGATCAGCGCACGGGCCAGGCGGTTGGCGGCCGCGTCCAGTTCGGCGTGCGTGAGCGAAGCGGAGCCCGAGGTGACGGCGATGGAGTCCGGCTGGACCGGGGCGGCGGCGTACGCGCCCGCGAGCGTCGCGCCGTCCTCCACCCGTGCCACCGCCGTCCCGGACGACAGCGCTGAAACGGGCAGGTCAGGGGCCGTGACCAGTTGGTCGAGCACCCGCTCCACCTGGTCCAGCAGCCGCCGGGCCGCCCGCTCCCCGACCAGCTCGACGTCGTACTTGATCTCCAGCGTCAGCCGCTCGCCGGGATAGGCCACCAGCGACACCGGATAGTGCGGCGAGTCCGTACCGGTGAAGCCCCGCACGCTCAGCCCGGCCCGGCCACCGTCCCGTACGGTGGGGAAGTTCTCCACCACCACCATCGTGTCGAAGAACTCCCGGACACCGGCGACGGCGGCGAGCTCGCCGAGCCCCACCTGCTGCACGTCGAGCAGGTCCGTCTGCTGCTCCTGCAGCCGGGCGAGCACCTCGCGCAGCGTGTCGCCGGGCTGCCAGGACATGGGCACCGGGATGGTGTTGATCAGCAGGCCGACGATCGACTCGACGCCGGGCAGCTCCCCGCCCCGCCCCGACACCGTGGAGCCGAAGACGACCCGCTCCTGCCCGAGCAGCCTGCCGAGCAGCAGACCCCAGGCGCCGTGCACGAACGTACTGAGGGTCACTCCCTGCTCGCGAGCGGCCTCGACCAGGGCGGCCGTGCGCTCGGCGGGCAGCGCGACGTGGACGCTGTCATGCCGGGAGACCTTCTCCACTGCCCCGAACAGGCGGGTGGCCGAGTCGATGCCGGACAGCGCGCGGGCCCACACGCCACGGGCATGGGCCCGGTCCAGGGCGGCCACCGCCTCGACGTGGTCGCGGAACGTCACCGCCGGAGCGGGCAGCTCGTACCCGGCTCCGGCCCGGCCCCGCTCATAGGACTCGATCACGTCCCCGAACATCAGCGGGTACGACCACCCGTCGGCGAGGATGTGGTGCATGGTCTCCACCAGCCGGTGGTCGGTCCGGCTGAGCGAGACCAGCGCGTACCGCAGCAGGGGCGCGGCGGCCAGGTCGAAGGGCTCGGCCAGCTCGGCGGCGGTGACCTCGGCCAGCCGATCATCGAGGTCCCCACCGGTCAGGTCCACCTCGCGCCACGGTACGTCCACCGCGTCGGCGATCACCTGGACCACCCGGCCATCGGCCAGCTCACGGAAGCAGGCGCGCAGGGCGTCGTGGCGGTGGACCACCGCCTCCACGGCGCGGCGCAGCGCCGCCGGATCGACCGGGCCGGACAGCTCGGCCACCTGCTGCACCACGTACGTGTCGGTGTGGTCCTCGGCGAAGGACGCGTGGAAGTACATGCCCTGCTGCAACGGCAGCAGCGGGAGCACGTCCCGCACACCGGACGGCGCGAGCCGGTCCACGTCGCCCTGGGTCAGCTCGACCAGCGGGAAGTCGGAAGGGGTACGCCCGGCGAGCTCGGCACAGCGGGTCAGCGCGGTCAGCGCGGCCATCCACAGCTCGGCCAGCCTGCCCACCTCGTCGGCCGTCATGACACCGGACGGCCAGGACAGCGTGGCCGAGAACACCGTGCCCGCCCGCCCGTCCTGGGCCAGCGCGTTGATCTCCAGCCCCATCGCGGGGTTGCTCGGGTGGACGCCTTCGCGCAGCGCGCCAGCCGCCGCCCAGTCCCCGCCCTCGTCGGCGGCGAACCGTCCCAGGTAGTTGAACAGGATCTGCGGCGGCTCGCCCCGCAGGTCCGCCTCGCCGTCCAGGTAGCGCAGGATCCCGTACCCCAGTCCCTGCCGGGGCACGGCGCGGAGCTGCTCCTTGACCCGCTTGGCCGCCGCCGCGAGGGCGGGGCCCGCCTCGGTGACCTGCGCCCAGGGCAGCGGTCCCGGGTCGAGGCGTACGGGGTAGATGGCGGTGAACCAGCCGACCGTGCGGGACAGGTCCACGTTGTCGAGAGCGTCGCGGCCGTGGCTCTCCAAGCTGAGGACCACGGCGCTCTTCCCGCCGCGCCGCCACTCGGCGAGCGCGGCGGCGAAGCCGGTCAGCAGCACGTCGTTGACGCCGCCGTGCATCGCGGCAGGCACGGCCGACAGCAGAGCCGTGCTCACCTCGGCGGGCAGCGAGACCGTCAGCGACTCCACGGTGGCGGCCGTGTCGATCGCCGGGTCGAGCGGGCGCGTGCCCAACCGGGGGTCCTCGGTGGCGAGGACGGCCCGCCAGTGGTCGAGCTCATCGCGGAACGTACCCCGCTCGGTCGCCTCCTCGACCAGCTTCGACCAGGTACGGAAGGAGGTCGGCACCTCGTCGGGCACCGGCTCGCGGCCCGCCCGTACCTCCGCCCAGGCCCGCGCGAGGTCGTCGGCGAGCACCCGCCAGGAGACGCCGTCGATCACCAGGTGGTGGATGACCAGCAGCAGCCGGCCGGGCTCGGACTCGGCCTCGTTGGCGAACCACACCGCCCGCAGCATGACCCCGCGCTCGGGGTCGAGGCCGTCGGCGGCCGGCCCGGTGACCTCCTCCACGTCGGCCGACCCGGCCACCCTGGTGAGCGCGTCCGCCGCGCGGAACGCCTCCGGCGGCGGCACCGACAGCACCCATGCGGCGCCGTCGCGATCGAGCCGGGCCCGCAGCAGATCGTGGCGCTCGCCGACGGCCTGGAGCACCCGCTCCAGTTGCGCGTGGGTCATGCCGGCCGGGGTGCGGAGGATCATCGACTGGTAGAAGCGCTCCAGGGGCGTACCCGCCCGCATCGTCTCGGCCAGCATCGGGGTGAGCGCGACCGTACCCTCGCCGCTGTCCCGCGGTCCGCTCGGGCGGGCCTGGGGCGCGGCGGCGGCCAGCGCCCGCACGGTGCGGCGGCGGAAGACGTCGCGCGGGGTGAGGTGCAGGCCCGCCTTGCGCGCGCGGCCGGTCACGGCGATCGAGGAGATGCTGTCGCCGCCGAGGGCGAAGAAGTCGTCGTCGATGCCGGCCTCGGGGAGGCCGAGCACCTCCGCGTAGATGGCGCACAGGGTTCGCTCGCGGTCGTCGCGCGGGCCGTTGCCGCCGCTGACGGGTGCCACGGGCTCGGGCAGTGCGGCGATGTCGAGCTTGCCGTTGACGGTCAGCGGCAGCTCGCCGACGACACCGTACAGCGCGGGGACCATGTAGCCGGGCAGCCGCTCGGCCAGCGCGGCCCGCAGCTCCGCGACAAGTGCGGCCTGGTCAGCGACGAGTGCGGCCTGGGCGGCCCCCTCCGCCGGCACCACGTACGCGACCAGCTTCTTCAGCCCGGTCACCGCCGAGTCGGTACGGGCGATGACCGCGGCCTGCCTGACCTGCGGCAGCGCGGTCAGGGCCGACTCCACCTCACCGAGCTCCACCCGGTAGCCGCGGATCTTCACCTGGTCGTCGACGCGGCCGAGGAAGTCGAGGTTGCCGTCCTGGCGCTGCCGTACGAGGTCCCCGGTCCGGTACATGCGCCCGCCGGGCACGAACGGGTCCGCCACGAACCGCGACGCGGTCAGGTCCGGCGCGTGCAGGTAGCCGTGCGCGAGCCCCGCGCCCGCCACGTAGAGCTCGCCGAGCACCCCCGGGTGGACAGGGCGCAGCCAGGCGTCGAGCACGTACGCGCGGGTGTTCCAGATCGGGCGGCCCACGGTGGGCGTGGCGCTGTCGGCCGTGCCCGCGCCCAGCGTGTTGATCGTGTACTCGGTCGGGCCGTAGAGGTTGTAGCCCTCGGCGCCGCCGGGCTCGCTCAGCCGGTTCCAGACGGCTTCGCTCACCGCCTCTCCACCGAGCAGCACCAGGCGGGGCGGATGGCCGTCCCAGTCGAGCAGCCCCTCCTCGAACAGGTGATGGGCGTACGTCGGGGTCACGTTGATCACGTCGATGCGGTTCGCGCGGCAGTAGGCGGCCAGCGCGGCGGCGTCCCGGCGCAGCTCCTCGTCGCAGATGTGCACCTCGTGGCCCTCGACGAGCCACAGCAGTTCCTCCCACGACATGTCGAAGGAGAACGACACCGTGTGCGCGATGCGCAGCCGGTCCCGCCCGGTGCTCCGGGCGCGGGCGACGACCGGGTCGAAGATCTCGGCCCGGTGGTTGAGCTGCATGTTGGTCAGGCCGCGGTACGGCGTGATCACGCCCTTGGGGCGGCCGGTGGAGCCGGAGGTGTAGATGACGTACGCCGGATGCTCCAGCCTGCCCGGCACCGTGGCGGCGAACGCCCCCAGCTCCGCGTCACTCAGCGGATGCGCGGGCAGCGTGTCGTCGGGGACATCGGCGGGGACGTCGTCGGGGACCAGGCATTCTCCGCCCAGGCGCCGCTGCGCCTCGGCCAGCGGCGTGGCCGCGTCGGCGCAGACCAGCAGCACCGGTCGCGCGTCGTCGAGCATGTCGGCGAGCCGGTTCACGGGGTGGTCGAGGTCGAGCGGCAGGTAGGCGGCGCCGGTACGCAGGACGGCGAAGAGCGCGACCACCATCTCGACGCCGCGGGGCAGGCCGAGCGCCACGATCCGGCCCGGTCCCGCGCCCTTGGACAGCAGCTGCCGGGCGCGCCTGTTGATCCGGCCGTCCAGCTCGGCGTAGGTCAGCGACAGCTCCCCGAACACCACGGCGACCTCGTCCGGGCAGCCCTTGGCCCGCTCGGCCAGCAGGTCGGCGATGGTGGCCGAGCCGATCGGATGCTCCGTGGCCGCCCACTGCCCGGCCAGTTCGGCGTGCTCCTCGTCGAGCAGCGGGTCGAGCGCACCCGCCTGGACCTCCAGGCCGCCGGCGAGCGACTCCAGCAGCCGCTTGAAGCGCCGGACCAGCCGCCGCGCGTCCTGCTCGGCCACCACGTCCGGCCGGTATTCGAGCTTGATCCGCAGGTTGGCGCCGGGGGTCAGCACCCAGGTGAACGGGTAGTGGGTGGTGTCGACGTACTCCACTCCGACGATGCCCTGCTCGCGTTCCAGCTCGGTGAAGGTCGTGTCGGACAGGAAGTTCTGCAGGACGTACAGGGTGTCGAAGAGCTGCTCCTGACCTGCGGCCCGCTGGATGTCGCCGAGCCCGAGGTACTCGTGCGGCGCGAGCCGGATGCGGTCCTCCTGTGCCCGGCGCGCCAGCTCGATCACCGTCAGCTCGGGCGCGGCGGCCACCCGGGCCGGGACGGTGTTGAGGAACAGGCCGATCACGTCCTCGATCCCGGGCAACTGGGTGGGCCGCCCCGCGACCGTCGTGCCGAACACGACGTCGGTGCGCCCGGTCTCGTACCCGAGGAGCAACCCGAGCGCGGCGGTCAGCAGCGAGTTGAGCGTGACCCCGCCGCGCCTGGCCTGCTCCCCCAGCCGGGTCGTCACCTCGGCCGGGAGCGCCGCGAGGACGCGTTCGGACGGGATCGGCTCCCGGCCGGCCGCTTCCGGTACCAGGATGGTCGGCTCGGAGACGTCGGCGAGCGCGGCGGCCCAGGCGGCGGTGGAGGCGTCGCGGTCGCGGGCGGCGATCCAGGCGAGATGGTCGGTGAACGCCGCCCCCGCCCTCTCTGGCGGCAGCGCGCCGCGTTGCCCCCGGGAGTCGTAGAGCGCGAACAGCTCGCGCAGCACCAGCTCGCGCGACCAGCCGTCCCAGAGCAGGAAGTGCGCGGTCAGCAGCAGCCGGTCCCGGCCGCCTGGAAGGTGTACGACGGTCAGCCGGGCCAGGGGCGGCCGGGTGAGGTCGAACGGTTCCTCCCGGTCGGAGCGCATCAGCTCCGCGAGAGCGTCGCCGGAGCCGGTGGACAGGTCCACGACCGCGACCTCGGCCGGGACCTCGGCGCCGATGTACTGCACGACGCCGGGGACGCCGTCGCCGGTGAACCCGGCGCGCAGGGTGGGATGGCGTCGCAGCAGCGCCGCGAACGCCGTGGTCATGGCCTCGACGTCGAGACGGCGGTCGAAGTCGAACACGTTCTGCGCGATGTAGGTGCCGGCGCCTTCGGAGAAGGCCGCCTGGTAGTAGACGCCCTCCTGGAGGGGCGAGACCGCCCAGATGTCGGCCACCGGAACCGGGCTGACCGCAACGACGTGGTCGATCTCCACCTGGGTCAGCTCCACGGTCGTCAGCTCGGCGGGTCGCAGCCGCGGCGCCGGCTCGGTGGGGGGCGCCGGTTCGCCGTCTGCCAGGTGGGCTTCGATGGCGGAGGGGGTATGCATGCGGAAGATGTCCTCGGTGGTCAGTTCGATCCCGTCCTTGGCGAGCAGGCTGACGACGCGGATGGCCTGGATGCTGTCGCCTCCGGCCGTGAAGAAGTCGTCGTGGACGCCGATGCCGTGGCTTCCGTCGCTGCTGTCGCTTTTGTCGCGGCCGAGCACTGTGGCGAAGTGGGCGCAGATCAGCGCCTCTCTTGGAGTGCGCGGGCGTCCGCTGCCGGTGATCGGCTCGGGGGCGGGGAGTGCCCGGCGGTCTCGTTTGCCGTTGGGGAGCGTCGGCAGGTGGTCCAGGATGGTTATCGTGGCGGGGATCAGGTAGGGGGGTAGTTCGGCGCGTAGTGTCGCGCGGAGGACGTTGGGGTCGATCTCGTCTCCGGGGGCGGCCACCACGTAGGCGTGCAGGGAGCGCGTGCCACCGGTGTCTCCGCCCGTGACGCGTACGGCGACCACGGCGTCGGCCACACCGGCGCGGCGCAGCAGAGCGGCCTCCAGTTCGCCCGGCTCCACGCGGTGGCCGTTGATCTTCACCTGGTCGTCGGCCCGGCCGAGGAACTCGACCCGCCCGTCGGCCGTCCACCGGCCGAGGTCGCCGGTGCGGTAGAGCCGGGCGCCGTCGGTGTACGGGTCGGCCACGAATCGGGTGGCCGTCGCACCGCCCTGGCCGAGGTAGCCGAGGGCGAGCTGGGCGCCACCGACGTAGATCTCCCCGACCGCGCCGGGCGGGACGAGGTCAAGGGCGGCATCCAGCAGATGGATCCGCGCCCCGGGCACCGGCGTGCCCAACGTCACCGGCCCCTCCGCGTCCACCACCTCACCCTGCAACACGTCACCCGTCACCTCCGACGACCCGTAGGAGTTGACGATCCGGGCACCGGGGGACGCCTGCCGGAGCGCGTTCACGCAGGCCTGGTCCAGCGGTTCCCCGCTGCAGATCCAGCGGCTGAGCGTCGCGAGCCGTTCCGGTTCCGTGTCCGCCAGCGCGCCGGCCAGACTGGGCACGGCGAGCAACTGGGTGGCCCCGGACCGCTCGACGAGCCCGGCCAGCGCGGCGCCGTCGGTGGCCTGCGTGGCGTCGGCGATGACCGTCGTCGCCCCCGCGACCAGGCCGCCGAGCAGTTCCGTGGTGCCGTCGATGAAGCTCAGCGAGCTCTTCGCCACCCGGACATCGGCCGCCCACTCCCGCGCGGCCCAGCCCAGCCGATTGGCAAGCGCCTCCTGCGTCCCGACGACCGCCTTCGGCCGCCCCGTCGAGCCGGAGGTGTAAACAACCGACACCGCGTCCTGCGGACCCGTCACCGTCTCGAACGGCACCGCATCCAGCGGGCCTGTTCTTGTTCCGTCGCCGGTAGCGTCCGTGTCGGCCGCCGCTCGTACGGTGAGCGTCGGCAGGTCGTGTGGCGGCAGCGACCTGGCGCTCGCGTCGTCGGTGAGCACGCACACCGGCCGCGCGTCCCCGAGCATGAACTCGATCCGGGCCGCCGGATAACCGGGATCGACCGGCAGGTAGGCGGCCCCGGAACGCATGACGGCGAGCAGGGCCACGGCCATGTCCGCCGAGCGGCTCGTCGCCACCGCGACGATGTCGCCACGGCGCACCCCCGCCCGGGTCAGCGCCCGGCTCACCCGTCCGGCGCGATCGTCCAGCTCGGCGTAGGTGAGCGCGAGGTCGCCGCAGACGACGGCCGTACGCGCCGGGTGCCGGGCCACCTGACCCGCGAACAGGTCCACCACCGTGGTACCGGACCGCCGCATCGGGGCACCGGAACCGGCGGCCATCAGCCACTCGCGCTCCTCCCCGGTCACCAACTGGACCAGTTCGCAGGACTGCTCGGCGTTCTCGGCGATGGCGGCCAGCACCATCTCGTACTGGCGGGCCAGCCGGGTCGCGGCACTCGTACCGACCACCCGCCGATCGTGGGTCAGCGTGACGGCGATCCGCGCGCCCGGCTTGGCCATCAGCGTCACCGGGTAGTGCGGCGCCTCGACCGTGTGCACAGCGGCGATCTGGATCTCGCCTGCCGGGGTGGGGGGCGCCGGGTAGTTCTCGATGACCACGAGGGTGTCGAACAGCTCAGGCACACCCAGCCGCCGCTGCAACCGGGCCAGCGAGACGTGCTCGTGCTCCACCACCTCGCGCCGGTCGCGGGCGAAGCGGCGTACCACGGTGGCGAGCGACTCGGCGGGACTCCACCGTACCCGCGCCGGAACCGTGTTGATCAGCAGACCGACCATGGAGTCGATACCCGCGACGTCGGCGGCCCCACGCCCGGAGACGGTCGAACCGAACGTCACGTCGAAACGACCTGCCAGCCGTCCGACGAGAATGCCCCAAGCGGCGCCGATGACCGCCCCGACCGTCAGCCCATGTTCCCGAGCCCACGCGCTCACCCGGTCGCTGACCTCCTCGGACAGCTCCCGATCGACCCGCCCGAACCCACCGCCGACCTGCCCGCCGACCTCCTTGGGAACGCCAAGCGCATCGGCGAGCCTGGTCGGCTCGTGTACGTCCGCCAGGGCGTCCGCCCACGCCTCGGTCGCCACGTCGGGGTCCTGTGCCGCCAGCATCCGCAGGAACTCCCGATAATGCGGCGGTGCGGGCAGCGCCTCGGCCCGTCCCCCGGCCTCGTAGAGCGCCAGCAGGTCGCGTAGGAGCAGCGGCACCGACCAGCCGTCGGCGAGGATGTGGTGCACGGTGTGGATCAGCACATGCCGCCGCTCACCGAGCCTGAGCAGCGCGTACCTCATGGATGGGGGCCGCCCCAGGTCGAACGGCAAGGACCGCTCCGTCTCCGCGACGGCGGCCACCCGCGAGGCGACACCCTCCGCGCCGAACCCGCTGAAATCGCCCACCCGCAGAGCCGCACCCTCAGAGCCAAGCGCGCTGAGCTCCTCCACCTGCGGGACCGTGCCATCGGCGCCGAACCCGCTGAGATCCTCCACCCGCCACGGCACCGGCGGACGGTCCGCGATCACGGACACGACCTGCCCGTCGCCGACGGTACGGAACGCCGCGCCCAGGTTGGGGTACCTGTCGATCAGCCGGTCCGCGGCCAGCCGTAACCGGTCGCCGTCCAGCGGGCCGGTCAGCTCGATGATCTGCTGGACGACGTACGGGTCGGTGTCGCGGGCGAAGGTGGCATGGAAGTAGAGGCCGGTCTGCAGCGGTGACAGGGGAAGCACCTCGCGGAGTTCCGGTGCCGCGGCCTCGATGGCGGCCACGTCGCCCGGCTCCAGGGCGACAAGGGGGAAGTCCGACGGGGTGTGCCCGGCGACCGTCTCGCTCGTGGCGATGCCGGTGAGCACCTGGGTCCACAGCTCGGCCAGCGCCCGCACCCGGCCGCCGTCGAGCACACCACCGGGCCAGCTGAACCTCGTCTCCAGCACCGGCCCGTCGGCCATGTCCACGGCGACCGAGTTGATCTCCAGCACGCGCGGCAGCGGCATGCGCGGGTCACGCCGCTCGACGACGATCTCACCCCCACCACGACCACTACCACCGCCGTCGCCGACGGCCGTCCACTCCTCGGTGGACCCGGCCGCGAACCGCCCGAGGTAGTGGAACAGCACCTGCGGCGCGACAGCCAGGTCAGGGCGTGGCTCGCCGCCGAGATAACGCGAGGCACCGTAGCTGAGCCCCCGCCGGGGCACAGCCCGGAGTTGCTCCTTGACCGCCTTCACCGCGTCTCCGAGCGCGGCATCGCCCGGTCCCGGATCGAGTACGGCGGGGAAGAGCGTGGTGAACCAGCCGAAGGTACGGGAGAGGTCGACGTCCCCCGCGCCGACGGCGTCTTCCTCCCGGCCGTGTCCCTCCAGCTCCAGCAGTACCTCGGACCCCGCGTCGGGGCAGTGGCCGGCCCGCCACCGGCCCAGGGCGATCGCCGCCGCCGCGACCAGGACGTCGTTCACGCCACCGTGAATGGCCGCGGGCACCGCGCCGAGCAAGCGGGCGGCAACGGGCGACGGGAGCGCGACCGTCAGCGACTCCTCGGCCGCCACCACGTCGCGGCGCGAGTCCAGCGGCCGCTCCCCCAGCATCGGGTCAGGGGTGGCCGCCGCCCGCAGCCAGTACGCCTCGTCGGCGGCGAACGCGCCCGCGCGGGTACGGTCGCGCAGCAACGTCGCCCACTGCCTGAACGACGTGGGTACGCCGGGCAGCGACACCGCCCGCCCGTCACGAACCGCCGCCCACGCCTGGCCGAGGTCCTCCAGGAGCACCCGGAGCGACACCCCGTCCACGATCACGTGGTGGATCACCACCACGAGCCGGCCCTGCGCGTGCGTCCCGGCGTCCAGCCACACCAGCTCGATCATCCGGCCACCGGCCGGGTCAAGCCGTCGCGCCGCCGCCGTGATCTCCCTGGCGGCGACTGCCTCCATCGCCGCAGCGATCTCCCGCCCGGTGACGGTCTCCGCCACCTCCGAGACTTCCCGCCCGACGACTACCTCCGTCGCGCCGTCGCCGGTGGTCATGTCTACGCGGGTGATCACCTGGGCCGGTCGTGGCGAGCCCACCGGCTGGATCGACAGGGTCCAGGGGGCCGTGCCGTCGATCCGTGCCCGCAGCAGGTCGTGGGTGGCGAGTACGGCGTCGACGACGCGTTCGAGCTGGTCGGCGGTCATACCGGCAGGCGTGTGTACCGTCATCGACTGGATGAACCCATCCATCGACGGGCCGGTTGCCTGGAGCCATTCGGTGATCGGGGTCGGGGGCACCTCGCCGACCGCGCCGGTGGCGGGGCCGGCGGTCGTGGTGACCTCGGTCACCGTGGCCGCCAGCGCCGCCGGGGTGGGATGGGCGAACAGGTCGCGCGCCCGCACCACGAGTCCCGCGTGCCGCGCCTGCCGGACCACGCCGATCGCGACGATGCTGTCACCGCCCAAAGCGAAGAAGTCCTCCTCCGCCCCCACCTCCTCGACGCCGAGGACCCGCGCGAAGATCTCGCACAGGGCGCGTTCCCGAGCGGTCCCCGACTCGAGCGTGCGCGCCTGTCCGGCCGGTTCCGGCAATCCGCGGTCCGCCGACAGAGCCCGGCGGTCCACCTGCGGCTCCAGCAGAGCACCACCACCCACCTGCGGCTCCGGCAGGACGTGGCCGTCCCCCTTCGAGGCCGGCAGAGGGCGGCGGCGTGCTTGGGGTTCCGGGAGTGCGCGGCGGTCCACCTTGCCGTTGGCGGTGAGCGGGAAGCGGTCCAGGACGACGAAGGCGCTCGGCACCATGTACTCGGGCAGCCGGTCGGCGCACCAGCTCCGTAGTTCCGTGGCGGGGAGATCGTCGTGGGAGGTCACGTACCCGATGAGGTGTCGCGCGCCCGCCGCGTTCGTGCCCACAGTGACGGTCGCCTGGCGGACCCGAGGGTGCGTGGCGAGCGCCGCTTCCACCTCCTCCGGCTCCAGCCGCATGCCGCGGATCTTCACCTGGTTGTCCGCCCGCCCCACGAACTCCAGCGAGCCGTCGGCGTTCCAGCGCGCGAGGTCGCCGGTGCGGTACATCCGGGACCCGCCGTCACCGAACGGGTTGGCCACGAAACGGGAGCCGGTCAGCGCGGGGGCGTTGATGTACCCGCGCCCGAGCAGGAACCCCGCCGCGTACAACTCGCCGACCTCGCCCACCGGCAGCGGCTCCAGCCGGTCGTCGAGCACGTAGAGCTGGGTGTGCGGGTTCGGGCGGCCGATCGAGGTCGCGATGCGTTCGGCGGTGTCGCGGTAGATGACGTGTGAGACGCCGATGGTCGCCTCGGCCGGGCCGTACCCGTGGTAGAGGGTCGTGGACAGCCGGCTCCGGAACCGGTCGAACAGCTCGGGGGTGAGCACCTCGCCCCCGCACCAGACGTGCTTCAGCCCGGACAGCAGCGAGGTCCCGTGGGCCATCTCAAGGAGAGTGTCGAGCATCGACGACACCAGGTAGACGAACGTCACGCGTTCCCGCGCGATCAGGTCGAGCAGGTACTGGGGATCGCGTTCGCCGCCGGGCTCGGCGACCACCACGTAGCCGCCGGAGACGAGCGGAAGCAGGATCTCGTTGACCGAGATGTCGAACGACAGCGGCGCCTTGAACAACGACGCGTCGCCCGGCCCGAACCCGAGGATCTCTTCGACCTGCCACAGCAGCCGGGTGCTGATCGCCTCGTGCCGGATCATCGCGCCCTTGGGCTTGCCCGTGGAGCCGGAGGTGAACATCACGTACGCCAGCCGTCCCCCGCTGATGGGCGGCAGCGACGGCGGCTCGGCCGGCTCGTCGCCGTAACGCCAGGTGCCGAGGTCCACCTCGACGACGGAGTCACCGGTCTCCGTGCCGGGGGCGGCGATGACCAGGCCAGCGCCCGCCTCGGCCCGTACCTTGGCGCGGCGGTCCGCCGGCCAGGACGGCTCGACCGGCACGAAGGCGCCGCCCGCGACCATGACCGCGAGCACGGCGACGACCAGTTCGGCGGAGCGGGGGGTGGAGACGGCGACGACGTCTTCCGCCCGCAGGCCGCGCCCGCGTAGGTGGCGCGCGAGCTGGAAGACGTGTGTGCCCAGCTCGGCGTACGTCAGGCGGGCGCCGGGTGCCACGACCGCGAGGGCCTGCGGGGTCCGGCGTACCTGCGCGGTGAACAGGTCGGCGACCGTGGTGATCGTCTCGGGTGTGGTCGCGTTGTTCCACCTGCGCAATGCCGCAAGTCGCTCCGCGATGCCGTCCGGATGTCCTGGTTTCACGGTATTCGCCACGTAACTTAGGTTAGCCTAGCCTTACTTGATGGGGAAGTGGGTGTACGCGTCTCCCAGGCCCGCCACAGTTCGGCGTACCGGCCGCCGGCGGCGACCAGCTCGTGGTGCGGCCCTTCCTCGATGACCCGGCCATGTTCGAGGACGATCACCCGGTCGGCCGAGGCCGCCTGGGTGAGGCGGTGGGCGACGATCAGGGTGGTCCGTCCCCGGGTCGCCGCGGCGGCGGATGCCTCGATGTCACGGGCGCCCAGGCTGCCCGCCTCCGCCGTGGCCTCGTCCAGGACGGCGATCGCCGGATCCGCGAGGACCAGCCGGGCGAGGGCGAGCTGCTGGGCCTGGGCCGCGGTGAGCTCGTGACCGCCTTCGCCGACCACGGTGTCGAGGCCGTCGGGCAGGCCCTGGGCCCAGTCGAGGGCGCCGACGGTGGCAAGCGCCTCGGTGGCCTCGTCCGGGGAGGCTCCCGGCCGGGCCAGGCGCAGGTCCTCGATCAGCGGCCCGGCGAAGACGTGCGTCTCCTGGGTGACGATCGCCACGCGCGCACGCAGGTCGGCCGGAGCGAGCTCCGCCAGCGGCACGCCGCCGACGCGCGCCTCGCCGTGACCGGGGCGCAGGATCCCGGCCGCGATCGCCGCGAGGGTGGACTTGCCCGCCCCCGTCGATCCGACCAGCGCCACCCGCGCGCCCGCCGCGACCCGGACACTCACGCCATCGAGCACCTCGACCTGGCCGTCATAGCTGAAGCGCACACCGGACAGCTCCAACGAACCGTCCGTCGGCACCCGCGACCCACTGGACAGCCCCGGCAGGCGCTGCTCACCGGACAATTCCGGCGAGCCGTCCGCCGGTTCGAGCGGCTCCCGGTCCGGGCTGTAGCCGGTGGCCGGGCGCGGGGTCGGGGTGAGCTCGACCACTCCGACGAGGCGGGCCAGGCTCGCGCCCGCCGCCTGTACCTCGTCGAAGGTGAACAGCAGCATCCCGATCGGGTTGAACAGGCGGTGGAAGAGGACCGCCGCCGCCGCGCTCTCGCCGACCGTGACCGACCCGCCGCGCACCAGCAGGAACCCGGCCACCAGGATCGCGGCCAGGCCGAAGAACTCCGCCCGGTTGACCCGCCCGACAAAACGGGTGAACAACGTGAAGACCGACACCGAGATGTCACGGGCCCGCCCGGAGGCGATCCCGATGTCGTGCAGGCGGGCCTGTTCCAGGCGGTAGGCGTGCACCGTACGGACGCCCTGCATGTTCTCGACCAGGAGCTGCGAGGAGTCCGCCACCGCCCGCCGCTCCCTGGCGTACTGGGGCGCCGCCCGCGGCAGGTACCACCGTAAAGCCAGCGCGTACAACGGAACCGCGACCGCGCCGGCCAGCCCCAGCCGCCAGTCGATCCCGGCCATCGCGGCGACGCTCAGGACGCCCAGCAGGAACGCCGAGATCATCGTGGGGATCACGTCGGAGGCGGCCTTGCCGATCGACGCCGCGTCCGTGCCCACCCGCGAGAGCAGGTCGCCCTTGCCGGTACGTTCGAGCGTCGTGGCCGGCAGGGTCAGTGCCCGGGCCACGGTCGCCTCCCGCAGCACCGCGAGGATCTGCCCGCACAACCGGCCGATCAGGTACGTGGCCAGGCCGGTGGTCACACCCCCGACCAGGGCGGCGACAGTGATCACGATGGTGATGGGCACGATCGCGGAGCCACCGGCGTGCTCCCGCACCCGGTCCACGAGCGCCCCCAGCGCGTACGCCGGCACCACGGAGGCGACCGCTCCCAGCAGGCCCACGAGCAGCGCGAAGGTGAGACTCGGCCACCTGCCGCGCAGCTCGCGCCACAGCCACGACCACGTCCGGCGCGCGCCGGCGATCGGCAGCAGCTCACGGTCAGGCGCGGCGGCGGTGTCGTCGCCGTCTGGTCGGGTCATCTCAGTACCGCCCGGTTGTAGTTCCTGTCGGTCGCGGCCAGTTCGGCGTGGGGTCCTTCGGCGACCACCCGGCCGTCGTCGATGACGATGACCCGGTCCGTGACGGCCAGCATCGCGGGGCTGCTCGTGATCACGACGGTGGTGAACAGCCCTGTCTCGTCCGGTGGGTGCCGCAGCGCCCGTACGCCTTGGGCGATCGCGTGTTCGGTGACGGCGTCCACGGCCGTCGTCGGGTCGTGCAGGACGAGGATCGGCGGCCGGGCCATCAGCGCCCGGGCGAGCGCCACCCGTTGCCGCTGCCCGCCCGACAGACTGGCACCCCGCTCAGTGACGAGGTGCTCCAGGCCGTCGGGATGCGCGGAGAGCACCTGGTCGGCCGCCGAGGCAGCCAAAACCCCGGCCAGCCCCTCGGTCAGGTCCTTCGGCGGTGCGCCGGCGGTGACGTTGTCTCTGATCGTGCCGGTGAACAGGTCCGTGTGATGGGGTTCGACCAGCATCGTCCGGCGGAGCTGCGCCAGCCGGACGCGGGCCAGTTGCCGGCCGCCGACCACGATCTGGCCGTCGTACTCGGCCGGCGCCACCCGCCCCGAGAGGATCTTGACCAGCGCCTCCCCGTCGGCGGCGCGGTGTGCCGCCACGCCCACGAACTCTCCAGGACGTATGGCCAGGTCCACCCCGTCGAGCGTGCCGAACTTGAGCGCGCGCACCTCCAGCCCGGGCGCTCCGTCAGGGGCGAGTTCCTCGACGCCCTCGGGCACCAGCGGGTCCGCGTTCAGGACGACGGCCACGCGCTCGGCCGACGCTCGCGCCTCGGCGACCCAGCTCGGGACGATGGCCAGCAGCCCAATCGGCTCCATCAGGAACTGGGCGAGCCCGATGACGGTGATGAGCTCCCCGGCGCTGATCCGCCCGTTCAGCGCGAACCAGCCGGCCAGGATCGCGATGCCGCAGGCCAGCAGCGCCCCGCAGACCGTCGAGGCGGCCACGTACACACCCTGGGTGCGGGCCGCCCGGACGATGGCCCGCAGCGAACGCCCGCTGACCTCCCGGTAACGCTGGGCGGCCGCCTCCTCGGCGCCGATGCCGCGTAGCGGGCGCAGGCCGCTGACCAGGTCGGTCGCCAGTGACGTGGCCTCGGCCGCGCGTTCCTGCTGCTCGGTCACCCGCTTGGTGATCAGCGGCGTACCCGCCTGCAGCGCGAGGAGCACCACGGGCGTTCCGACGAGGACGGCCAGCCCGAGCCGGACGTCGATCACGAGCAGCGCGACGGCGCTCACCACGGTCGCCGTCACCGCACCGGCGACGCGCGGTACGTAGTCCAGCAGGTACGAGGTGTTGTCCGTGTCGGTGGTCGAGACGGTGAGCAGGTCGCCGGCGCGCTGGTCGGTACGGATGCCACGCGGATGCATGATCTTCGTGGCCACCTCGACCCGGAGCGTGTGGGCCTCCACCGCGATGGCGAGCATGAGCTGCCGGGCACCGAACCGGTACACCGTCGTCAGCACGCCGAACAGCACCGCCAGCGCCGCCACCCAGAGCACCAGGGCGCCGCCGTCGCCGGGGCCGATGGCCCGGTCGACGATGACCCCGATGAAGATCGGCACGAGTGACTCGCACACCTGGTGGAGGCTGATGAGACCGGTTCCCACGCCCAGCCGCCGCCGGTTGCGGGTCACCGTACGCAGAAGGATGCGCCACCCCGTCCAAGGCCGCGCCGCCGCTGACGCGTTCAGCGCTTCTCCACCAGGACCGAAGCGCGGGCCATGCTTTCGCGCAGGCTCTTGGGACGCAGGTCCGTCCAGTTC
Source organism: Nonomuraea guangzhouensis (assembly GCF_019396345.1). Lineage (GTDB taxonomy): Bacteria > Actinomycetota > Actinomycetes > Streptosporangiales > Streptosporangiaceae > Nonomuraea > Nonomuraea guangzhouensis. The sequence continues at coordinate 25,208 of NZ_JAHKRM010000002.1, forward strand.
TGGTCGACGTAGTCGAGGCACTCCTGCCGCTTGCCCTGCCCGCCTTCACCGAAGACGATCCGCCACCCGGCCGGCACCTCCTTGAAGGTCGGCCACAGGGAGTGCTGCTCCTCGTCGTTCACCAGGACGTAGAAGGTGCCGTTCTCGTCGTCGAAGGGGTTGTCGGACACTGTGCCTCCTCGGCATCGGGGATGGGTTGGGAACGCGGGATGACCAGGGGTGTGTGCGTCTCCGGGTCGTCGATGATCCGGCAGGGCAGGCCGAACACGTCCTCGATCAGCTCGGCGGTGATGATCGTCTTGGGGTCGCCCCGCGCCACGACGGCGCCCGCCTTCATGGCGATGATGTGGTCGGCGTACCGGCAGGCCTGGTTGAGGTCGTGCAGCACGGCCACGGTGGTGTTGCGGTGTTCGCGGTTCAGGCGGCGGCACAGTTCGAGCAGCTCGATCTGGTGGCCGATGTCGAGGAACGTGGTGGGCTCGTCGAGCAGCACGATCGGGGTCTGCTGGGCGAGCACCATCGCGACCCAGACCCGCTGGCGCTGACCGCCGGACAGCGTGTCCACCAGCCGGCCCGACAGGTCGAGGACGCCGGTCGCCGTCATCGCGGCCACCACGGCGGCCTCGTCCTCGGCGGACCACTGCCTGATCAGCTTCTGGTAGGGGTACCGGCCGCGGGCCACCAGGTCGGCCGCGGTGATGCCGTCGGGCGCGATCGACGACTGCGGCAGCAGACCGAGCCGCCGGGCGACCTCCTTGGCCGGATAGGCGTGGATGTCCTTACCGTCCAGCACCACCTGCCCGGCGTCCGGCTTGAGCAGCCGGGACAGCGCTCTGAGCAGGGTGGACTTGCCGCACGCGTTCGGCCCGACGATCACGGTGAACCGCCCGTCGGGCACGTCCACGCTCAGGTGTTCGCTGATCGGCCGCCGGCCGTATCCGACGGTGATGTCCCGGGCACTCAGACGCGGCATGGCTCGGCTCCTCATCGGCTGCGCGCGTGCCTGGCCAGCAGCCACGCGAAGTAGACGCCACCCAGCGACACCGTGACGATGCCGACCGGCAGCTGGGTGGGGGCGAAGGCCCGCTGCGCGAGCCAGTCGCTCGTGGCCAGCAGCAGCGCGCCCGTGACAGCGGACGGCGCCAGCGCGATGCCGGCCGTACGCGTCAGCAGACGGGCGAGCTGCGGAACGGCCAGCGCGACGAACGAGATCGGCCCGGCGGCCGCGGTCGCCACCGCCGTCAACGCCACCCCGATGACGAGGTACGCCAGGCGGGACCCCTCCGCGCGGACGCCGAGCGCCGCGGCGGCGTCGTCCCCCATCGCCAGCAGGGACAGGCGCGGCCCAAGCGCCACCAGGAGCGCGGTCAGCAGCGCGACCGAGACGGCCACGGGCAGGACCTGGTCCCAGCCCAGGGTGTTCAGGCTGCCCTGTGCCCAGATCGCGGCCGCGACGGCGGCCTGCAGGTTCACCTTGATGACGAACCACTGGTTGGCCGCCCCGAGGACCGCGCCGACCGCGATCCCCACGATGATCAGCCGAAACCCCTGCACACCCTTCCGGTAGGCCAGCAGGTAGACCACCGCGGCGGCGACCAGGCCGCCTACCAGCGCGCCCGCGACCGTCTGGTAGTAGTCGCGGCCCACGAACATCATCGTGACGAGCACCCCGGTGTACGCCCCGGTGTTGAACCCGATCACGTCGGGGCTGCCCAGCGGATTACGCATCAACGACTGGAACACGGCACCGCTCAGCCCCAGGGCCATCCCGATGATCAGGGACAGCAGCACCCGTGGCAGCCGCCACTCCACGACCACCAGCCGGGCGGGGCCCTGCTCACCGCCCAGCAGGACGCGGACCACCTCCCCCACGGGCACCTCGAACTCACCGGTGCCGAGCGCCAGCACGCCCACCGCGAGCGTGGCCAGGCCCAGCACCGCGCAGATGATCCCGGTACGCACGCCGACCCGCAGGGACAGCGCCGCGCCGCGAACCACCACGACCCGCCTCCCAAAGTCCAGCCCGGTCATGGCCCGCTCACCGTTCTGCGGCGGATCAGCCAGATCAGCACCGGCGCGCCCACGAACGCCGTCACGATCCCCACCTGCAGCTCGGCCGGCCGGATCACCACCCGGCCGACGACGTCGGCGGCGAGCAGCAGGATCGGCGCGCAGACCACCGTGTAGGCGAAGATCCAGCGCTGGTCCGGCCCGACGATCCAGCGGGCGGCGTGCGGCACCATCAGCCCCACGAACCCGATCGGCCCGACCGCTGCGGTCGCCGCTCCCGCCAGCAGGGTCACCGAGAGCATGGACAACGCCCGCGCCCGTCCGATGTTCGTCCCCAGTGACCGGGCGAGATCGTCCCCCAGCGCGATGGCGTTGAGTGAACGAGCGACGGCCAGCGCCAGGACCAGCCCCGCCACGACGAACGGCGCCACGGCTCCGGCGATCGACAGCGGCCGGCCCGTCAGGGTGCCGACGTCCCAGAACCGCAGGTAGTCGAACGCCCGCGGCTTGAGCAGCCGGATCCCGGCCGAGACGCCCTCCATGACCGCGCCGAGCGCCACACCGGCGAGCGTCAGCTGGACCGGCGTCGCGCCCCGGCGCCCCGCCGAGCCCAGGGCGTACACCAGGACCATCGCGACGGCGCTCCCGAGGAAGGCGAACCACACGTACGACCAGATGCCGCTGAGCCCCAGCACCCCGATCGCGAAGACCACGAACAGGCCCGCGCCCGCGTTGATGCCGAGGATCTGGGTGTCGGCCAGCGGGTTCCGGGTCACGGCCTGGAGGACCGCGCCCGAGATGCCCAGCGCCGCGCCGACGAGCAGGCCCAGCGCGGTCCTGGGGACGCGCAGCTCGCGTACGAGTGCCTGGTCGTCGGTGTTGGTGAAGTGGGCGAAGGCGTTCCAGACCGTGGCCGGCGCGATGTTCTTGGTGCCGATCACGATGCTCAGGACGCAGGCGGCGGCCAGCAGCGCCACGCACACCGCCAGCCACGCGCTCCGGCCCGCGTTGGTCGCGGCGACGCCGCCGGTCACCGCCTGCTCCGCCTGTCCCGGACGTAAGCGCAGGGCTACCACTAGCTCGTGGCTCGTGCGCGGTTGGCGAGCAGGGAGTCGCGGATCTCGCCGGCGCGGACGGCCGTGGTGGACAGCAGCGTGGAGGTGATGCCGTGGGTGTGCTCGCTGGCCCCTTGTACGTAGATGCCCGCGGACACGTGCCAGGGCACTTCGACCCGGTAGTCGCGGCCGATCCGCACCTCGTCCTCTTCGTCCCGCAGGCACAGTTTGGCCGTCTCGCCGAGCACGGTGCCGAGGTCCTGGGGCCGGTAGCCGGTGGCGTGCACCAGGATGTCCGTGGCCAGCACCTCCCGCTCGCCGGTGGGCAGGTATTCAATCGTGACGTCCAGGCGGTCGCCGGCGAAGCTGACGTCCCTGATGCGGGAGACCTTGAGGATGCGCAGGCGTTCGTTGCCCTGGACCTTCTCGCGGTACATGGTCGCGTACAGGGACTCGATGAGGTCCATGTCGACCACCGAGTAGTTGGTGCCGCGGTGGTATTCGTAGAGCGCCTGCTTGACCGGGGCCGGGGCCTGGAAGAAGGTGTCGACGGCTTCGGGGTCGAAGATCCGGTTCGCGAAGGGGCTGTCGTCGGCGGGGGTGTAGCCGTACTTGGCGAACACCGCGCACACCTCGGCCCCGGTGAAGGTCCGGTGGAGATAGTCGGCCGTCTCGGCCGCGCTCTGCCCGGCCCCGAGCACCAGGATCCGGCGCACCGGGACACCGGCCTCGGTGAGGGCGGCCACGCGCGGGATCAGCTCGCTGTTGTGCCACACCCGGTCCGACAGGGCGGCGCCCGGCGGCAGGTGCGGTTCGAGGCCGGTGGCGACGCAGATGTTGCGGGTCCGGCGGACGATGACGCGATCCGGGTCGGCGGGGTCGCGGCTGAGCACGTCGAACAGGCGGACCTCGCCGTCGTCGGTGACGACCGGCTCGATGGACACGACCTCGGCGGAGTACTCGACCACGTCCCGCATCCGGGCCGCGGCCCACTCGAAGTAACCGTGGAAGTCGATCCTTAACGGGAACAGCGTCTTGTGGTTGAGAAAGTCCACCAGCCTGCCGCGCTCCTTCAGGTAGCACAGGAAGCTGAAGTCGCTCGCCGGATCACGCATGGTGACCAGGTCCTTCAGGAACGACACCTGCATGGTGGCGTCGTCGAGCAGCATCCCCCGGTGCCAGCCGAAGGCGGGCTGCTTCTCCAGGAACCCGGCGCGGAGCCGCTCCGCTTCCGGAACCCGCGCGTTGTGCTCGTCGACGGCTATGGCCAGTGCCAGGTTCGATGGCCCGAAACCCACTCCCAGGATGTCGTAGATGCTGTCCGGCCCACTCGGCAGGGTGTCCACCGCGGCATCGCCTCCCTCATCGTGGTCATAGTAGATAAGGTTAGGCTAACCTTTCAATAATCATGAAGGAGAGGGTGCGATCATGCGAGTGGTCATGTTCGGGTACCAGACCTGGGGTCATCGGACGCTGCGTGCCCTGCTCGGCTCCGGGCATGACGTGATCCTCGCCGTCACCCATCCCAAGAGCGAGCACGCGTACGAGAAGATCTGGGACGACTCGGTCGCCGAGCTCGCGGCCGAGCACGACGTACCGGTGCTGCTGCGCAACCGGCCCGACGACGCCGGGCTCCTCCAGACGCTCAAGGACGCGGCGCCGGACATCATCGTCGCCAACAACTGGCGGACCTGGCTGCCGCCGGAGATCTTCGACCTGCCGCCGCACGGCACGCTCAACGTCCACGACTCGCTGCTTCCGGCGTACGCGGGCTTCTCCCCGCTGATCTGGGCCCTGATCAATGGGGAGAAGGAGGTCGGCGTCACCGCGCACCGCATGAACGCCGAGCTGGACGCGGGCGACATCCTGCTGCAACGGGCCGTGCCCGTGCAGGAAGGCGACACCGCGACCGACCTCTTCCACCGGACGGTGGACCTGATCGAGCCGATCGTGCGGGAGTCGCTGGACCTGATCGCCTCCGGCCAGGCACGGTGGGTCCCCCAGGACCGCGCCGAAGCCAGCTTCTTCCACAAACGGTCGGTCGATGACGGCCGGATCGACTGGAACTGGCCGGCGGAAGACCTGGAGCGGCTGGTCCGCGCCCAGTCGGACCCTTACCCACGCGCCTTCACCCACCATCGCGGTGAGCGGATCGAGATCCTGTCAGCCGCGGTGTCGCAGGCCCGCTACGGGGGCACCCCAGGACGGATCTTCATCCGGGAGGGGGACGGCGTGGCCATCGTCTCCGGCTCGGACGCCCGCAAGGGGCAGCGGCGCGGGCTGGTGGTGAGACGGCTGCGGACGCCGGACGGCGTCGAGCACGCGGCCACCGACTACTTCCGCAGCATGGGCGGCTATCTCGGGTCGTGAACGACATGCCCGAGTAGGCAGATATCCGGTTTTCAGGGGGTCGGCTCCTAGAATGGGGTGATCATCTGACTGGCGGTGGCCAGGCTCTTCCCGGCTGATGGTGTCCGGATCGCACTACACCCACGCCAGTTGGAGGAGCCCTATGCGTACCGGTGTCTACCGTGCCCTCGCCGTGGTCACGGCACTCACCCTCGCCCCGGTCGCCGCCCACGCCGACCCCGCCCCTTCCGAACGGGAGCTGATCGACTCCGTCCCTCTCCTGATGGTCAAGCAGCACCTGCGGGCGTTGCAGGACATCGCCGACGCCAACCACAGCACGCGCGCGGCGGGCACCGGCGGCCACGACGCCTCGCGCGACTACGTGGCCGCCAGGCTCAAGAAGGCCGGCTACAAGGTGACCATCCAGCAGTTCGACTTCCCCTACTACGAGGAGAAGTCCACCGCGCTGATGGAGCAGATCTCCCCCGACCCCGAGCTGTACGCCCCGACCCCGCCCGACGGCTCCTCCCTCGGCGACTTCGCCACGATGGCCTACTCCGGAGCCGGTGACGTCACCGCGCCCCTGCAGAACGTCGACCTGGTCCTGCCGCCCGGCCCGGTGCCGAGCACCTCCACCTCCGGCTGCGAGGCCGCCGACTTCGCCGGGTTCACGCCGGGCAACATCGCGCTGTTGCAGCGCGGCACCTGCACCTTCCTGGTCAAGGCGCAGAACGCCCAGGCGGCCGGCGCCGTGGCCGCGATCATCTTCAACGAGGGCCAACCGGGCCGGACCGAGACTCCGCGGGGCAACCTCGGTACGCCCGTCTCCATCCCGGTCGTCGGCGCGAGCTTCGCCGTCGGCGAGGAACTGTCGTCCCCCGCGGGCACGGTGGTCCACCTCAGGACGGACACGATCAGCGAGGTCCGCACCACCGACAACGTGCTCGCCGAGTCCACGTGGGGCGAGTCGAAGAAGGTCGTCATGTCCGGAGCGCATCTGGACTCCGTGCCGGCCGGGCCGGGCATCAACGACAACGGCTCGGGCAGCGCCGCGCTCCTGGCCGTCGCCGAGGCACTCGGCAAGGTCCCCACCAGGAACAAGCTCCGTTTCGCCTGGTGGAGCGCCGAAGAGCTGGGCCTGCTCGGCTCGGAGTTCTACGTGAAGAGCCTGAGCGCCGCCGCCCGGAGCAAGATCAAGCTGTACCTCAACTACGACATGATCGCCTCACCGAACTACGTCTTCAAGATCTACGACGGCGACGACTCGGACGCCACGGGCGCTCCGGCCGGGCCGCCCGGGTCGGACGAGATCGAGAAGCTCTTCGAGAAGTACTTCGACAGGCTGGGTCAGAGCCACAGCGGCACCGACTTCGACGGCCGCTCCGACTACGGCCCGTTCATCGCGGCCGGCATTCCGTCCGGCGGCCTGTTCACCGGAGGCGAGGGCATCAAGACGGCCGAGGAGGCGGCCCTGTTCGGTGGCACGGCGGGGCAGCCCTATGACGCGTGCTACCACAAGGCCTGCGACACCGTGGCCAACATCAACAACCAGGCCCTCGCAGTGAACACCGGCGCCATCGCCACCGCCACGGTGGTCTACGCCTACAGCGCGAACCTCCCCGGCCCATCCGCCGCTGCGGTCGCCGCCGATGCCGGTGACGGTGCTGAGCTTGTTGGCAGATTCACGCTATAGGTCGAACCCCGATAAGGGTGCGGACGTACCCGTCCATAGAGGACGCTTGCCTAACTGAGGCATGCTCCCGACAAAGGAGGACGCGGTGCTGTTACCCGGGCGTCGGGCTCTCTTGTACGGCGGTCTGGCCATCACGGCCAGCCTCCTGGCGCTGGCCGTCGCTCTGTGGATCGGCGGAGGCGGACCGCCGCCGCCGATCAAGGGGCTGCCGACTCCCGGCCCGTTGACCGTCTGGGGACTGTCGGTGACGCGGCTGTTCTTGGACCTGTGCTCCATCGCCACGGTGGGAACGCTGGTCGCCGGCGTGGTCCTCGCCCCCCGCGACACGCCGGAAGCGAACGCCTGCGTACGCGCGGCCGGCTGGTGGGCGCTGGGCTGGGCGGCCTGTGCGCTGATCACCTACCTGCTGACGCTGTCGAACATCCTCAGCATGCCGGCGAACGAGGTGCTCCGCGACTTCACCCTGCTGAACTTCGGCACCACCCTCCCCCAGACGCAGGCCATGCTCATCGTGACGTGCACGGCCACGGTCGTGGTGCTCGCCTCCTCCCGGATGAAGGAGGAGGCCGGCCTTCCCCGGTGGACGGGGGTCGCCCTGCTGGTGACCGCCGGGTTCGGCATGCTCCCTCCGGTCTACGTCGGTCACGCCGCGTCGGCCGGAGATCACGACATCGCGGTCTCCGCGCTCACGACGCATCTGCTCGCGGCGGCCGTCTGGGTCGGCGGACTGGCGGCCGTGCTGGTCCACTTCCGGCGTTCGGACCGGCTCGCGAGCGTCGTGGCCAGGTTCAGCACGCTCGCCCTGTGCTGCTTCGTCGCGGTGACGGTGTCCGGCGTGGCCGGCGCCTGGGTCCGGATGGACACGGTGCCGCAACTGTGGACGACCCGCTACGGCGTGCTCGTCCTGGGCAAGGTGACGGCGCTGGTGGCCCTGGGCGTGTTCGGGATGATCCACCGCCGCCGCACCATCGCCGCGATCGCCGAACGTACGACACGAGGCACCTTCACCCGGCTGGCCACCGGCGAGTTGATGGTGATGGCCGCGGCCACGGGACTGGCCGCCGGCCTGTCGCGCTCCGCGCCACCCGCCAGCGGCGGCCACAACGACCTGCTGGGCTACGACCTGGCGCCCTACTCGATCGGCGCGCTGCTCACCGAGATCCGGCTCAACCCGCTCGTCCTGCTCGCCCTGGCGCTTCCGGCCGCCGCCTATCTCGCCGGGGTACGCAGGCTGGCCCGCACCGGCGACCCGTGGCCGGTGGGCCGTACTCTCGCCTGGTTCGCCGGGCTGGCGGTGCTGGCGGCGGTGCTGGTGGGCGGCGTGAGCGGCTACGCGCGGGCGATGCCGTCGGCGCACGCCCTGCAGTACACGGTGCTCCACGTCATCGGGCCGCTGCTGCTGGCCTTCGGGGCACCGCTGACACTGACCGCGCGGGCCATCACCCCCGGATCGCAGTACGGCGACCTCGCCTCGGCCCTCCTGCGCGGCCGCCTGGCCGCGCGGCTCACTCATCCGATGGCCGCCCTGGCCGTGTACGTGCTGCCGGTCGTCATCCTGTACGGCACCGGCTGGCTGGCCTGGTCGGCCGCCAACCAGGCGGTCCACCTGCTCACCCAGGTGCTGTTCTTCGGCACCGGGCTGCTGTGCTGCTGGCTGCTGGCCGGGGTCGATCCCCTGCCGCGGCCGATCGCGCGGCGGGATCGCGCGTGGCTGCTCGGGGCCGTCGTCGCGGTACAGGTGGTAGTCGGCCTGTTCCTGCTGGCCGGGCCGGTGCTGGGCCAGGAGTGGTTCGCGCAGGTGGCTCCGCGCGGCGTGCCGAGCGTGGCGGCCGAGCAGCGGATGGCCGGCCTGGTGTACCTGGCCCTGCCCGTGCCGGCGCTCGCCGCGCTGGCCGTACGGCTGATCCGGTCGCGGAAGACCGCCCTGCGGCTCGTCGCCCGCGTGGACGTGCGGGTGTGAGACTCCTTGAGCTGCGCGTTCTTGTTGGGCGTGTTGACGAGAACGGGATGAAGGGATACGTTCCGGTAGATTTCACGATTGGCCAAGGGAAATCCGGTGAGATGCCGGTGCGGACGCGCCACTGTATCCGGGACGTAGATCCCGGGAGCCAGGTCGCTTGGCCACCGTGACCTCGTTAGTTGGGACGCGTCATCCCTGAGGAGGCACTATGAGTGGCCTGACCACTCCCACGTCCGTACCCTTCCCCCGCCTGCGCCCATGGCTGCTGGCCGCCGTACCCCTGCTCCTGCTGGTGGCCTATCTGGTCCTGATGGACAACGGAGCGATCTCACAGACCGGCAACTACCTCCACGAACTCATGCACGACGGGCGGCACCTGCTCGGCGTGCCGTGCCACTAGGGGTCAGCGTGGTGCGCACCCTGCTGGTCAGGGGGCTGCTTCTGGGCCTGCTGGCCGGCCTGATCGCCGGTGGTTTCGCGTTCGCCTTCGGTGAGCCGAGTGTGGACAGCGCGATCGCCCTGGAAGAAGCCGCCCAGCCGCCCGCTGCCGAGGCGGCCGGTCACGATCACGGAGAGGAGGCGGTGGTCAGCAGACCCGGCCAGAAGGCCGGGCTGTTCCTGGCCACCGGGCTGTACGGGATGGCCGTGGGCGGGGTGTTCGCCCTGGTGTTCGCGGGTTTGCGGGGGCGGGTCGGCCCTCGCTCCGAGGGCGGGCTCGCGCTGGCTGCCGCCGCCACCGGCTTCGTGGCCATCATTCTTCTTCCGTTCCTGAAATATCCTGCCAATCCACCGGCGGTCGGCGATCCGGAGACGATCAACAGCCGCACCCTGCTGTACGTGATCATGATCGGGGTGGGGCTGGCCTCGACCGCGATCGCGGTGGCGAGTGCGCGGCGGATGCAGGGCGGCGGCCCGTGGGCACGCTGGCTCGTCACGGTGGTGACGTTCCTGGTGCCGGTGATCGCCGCCTGGGTGCTGCTGCCCGGCGTCAACGAGGTGCCCGCGAACTTCCCCGCGACCTTGCTGTGGGAGTTCAGGCTCGCGTCGCTGGGTACGCAGCTGGTCTTCTGGACCGCGTTCGGTGTGCTCTTCGGCTGGGCCTGCGATCGAGCGGCCCGCCGCCCGGCCGCGGTTCCCGTCGCGGTGCCCACGCCGAGCTGAGAGCGGTGCTGTTCGTACGGCAGGCCGGCACGCCGGGAACACGGTCGGCCTGCTTCCCCATGGACGACCCCACGGACGACCCCATAGGCGTCCACGCCGACCCGTCGAGCCTGGCCAGAGCCGCGGCCCTGGCCAGGGTCAGGTCCTGGACGGGTCCGGCGCTGGTGGCCCCGGCCAGGGCCGCCGGCCAGACCGCCGCCGCCATGGGACTGCGGCCGTCGGTGGTCCGGGCGCTCGCGGAGGCCGATCACGGCAGGTGGAGCGGCCTGCCGTACGCGAAGGTCGCCGAGGCCGAACCGGACGCCCTGGCGAGCTGGCTCGCCGACCCGCACGCCACGCCCCACGGCGGTGAGAGCCTGGCCGCGCTGGCGGCCCGCGTCGCGGCCTGGCTCGACGCGGAACGCCGCTCCCCCACCATCGTGATCTGCGACGTGGGGGTGATCAGGGCCGCCCTCGGCCACGCGCTCGGGCTGAACCCCCTGGTCACCACCCGCTTCGACCTGGCGCCGCTGTCCACCACCGAACTGTCCAGCACGCGCGGCGGCTGGCGCGTCGCGCATGTCAACCGGAAGGCCACCCTTTGATCGTCACCTACCCGTTCAGCGCCGTCGTGGGACTCGCGGACCTGAAGCTGGCGCTGGTGCTCAACGCCGTCTCGCCGCGCGTGGGCGGTGTGCTCGTACGCGGCGAGAAGGGCACCGCCAAGTCCACCATCGTCCGCGCGCTGGCCGCCCAGCTCCCGCCCGTGGACGTCGTGGCGGGCTGCCGCTTCGCCTGCGATCCCGCCGCGCCGGGCGACGAGTGCCCCGACGGGCCGCACGAGCCGGGCGAACAGTGGCTCCGCCGCCCCGCCTCGCTGGTGGAGCTGCCCGTCGGCGCCTCCGAAGACCGGCTGGCCGGCTCGCTCGACGTGGAGCGGGCGCTGACCGAGGGCGTGAAGGCGTTCGAGCCCGGCCTGCTGGCCGCCGCGCACCGCGGCGTGCTCTACGTGGACGAGGTGAACCTGCTCCACGACCATCTGGTCGACCTGCTGCTGGACGCGGCCGCCCTCGGGATCTGCTACGTCGAGCGCGAGTCGGTGTCGGTACGGCACGCGGCCCGGTTCCTCCTGGTCGGCACCATGAACCCGGAGGAGGGCGAACTACGGCCGCAACTCCTCGACCGGTTCGGCCTGACGGTGAAGGTGAAGGCGTCCCGCGACCCCGCCGAACGGGCCGAGGTGGTACGGCGGCGCCTGGCCTTCGACGCCGATCCCGGCGCCTTCGCCGGCCGGTGGACGGCGGAGGAGTCGGCCCTGGCCGAACGGATCGCGCAGGCGAGGGCCAGGGTGCCCGGGGTGCGGCTGCCCGATGTCCGGCTCACGCAGATCGCCACGGTGTGTGCCGCGTTCGAGGTGGACGGGCTCCGCGCCGACCTGGTCACGGCCAACGCCGCCATCGCGCACGCCGCCTGGCAGGGCCGGGACGTCGTGACGACCGAGGACGTACGTGCGGCCGCCCGTCTGTCGCTGCCGCATCGGCGGCGGCGTGACCCGTTCGACGCGCCGGGGCTGGACGAGTCGCTGCTGGAGGACCTGCTGGCCCGGACATCAGAGGACGAACGCCCTGACGGTCCCGACGGCCCCGACGGCCCCGGAGGCCCCGGAGGTGCCGGAGGCGCGGACGGCCCCGGAGGCGCCGACGGCCCTGGCGATCCCGGAGGCCCCGACGATCCCGGCGGCGCCGGAGGCCCGGACTATCCCGGAGGTTCCGGAGGTCCCGGAGGTCCCGGATGTGCTGATGGTGCCGGCGATCCCGCGGCCTCCGGCCCTGACCGGCCGGACGGCGGGCCTAGAGACGCCGTGCCCGGCTACCCCGCCGGCACACACCTCCAGGACCCGGCCGAGGAACGACCGAGAGGCCCCAGCCGGGGCACGTCCGGCGGCTCGGGTCAGGACGGTCCGGCATCCTCAGCGGCGGGAAGCGGCCAGGTGGCCGTGGTCGCGGAGCCGTACCGGGTGCCGCTGTTGAAGGTGCCGGGGCTGGGCGAGGGCGTGGCGGGGCGGCGGTCGCGGGCGCGGACGTCGCAGGGCCGCGCCACCGGCTCGCGGTCGCCTGCCGGGCGGGTCCGCGACCTCCACCTGCCGGCGACCGTGCTGGCCGCGGCGCCGTACCAGAAGGAACGCGGGCGCACGGGACCCGGCCTGCTGCTCCGCGAGGGCGACCTGCGCGAGGTCGTGCGCGAGGGCAGGGAGGGCAACCTCGTGCTGTTCGTGGTGGACGCGAGCGGCTCGATGGCCGCCCGCAAGCGGATGACCGCGGTCAAGACCGCCGTGCTGAGCCTGCTGCTCGACGCCTACCAGCGGCGGGACAAGATCGGCCTGGTCACGTTCAGGGGCACTACCGCCGAGCTGGCGCTGCCGCCGACCTCGTCGGTCGAGGCGGGCGCCGCCAGGCTCCGCTCGCTGCCCACCGGGGGCCGCACCCCGCTGGCGGCCGGGCTGGCGCGCGCGGCGGAGGTGCTGCGGGTGGAGCGGTTGCGCGACCCCGCGCGGCGCCCGCTGCTGGTGGTGGTGACCGACGGCCGCGCCACCTCGGGCGGAGACGTGGACAGGGCCGCGGCCCTGCTCGGCGGTACGGCGAGCGTGGTCGTCGACTGCGAGAGCGGCCCGGTCCGGCTCGGTCTGGCTGTCAGGCTGGCGCGCCGGCTACGGGCACCGGCCATCTCACTCGACTCGCTGTCCGACCTCGGCTCGGTCGTACGTGACTACAGGAAGGCGGGCTGACATGCCGCACGCCCTCAGCTCGGCCGTACGCGACCACAGGAAGGCGGTCTGACATGCCGCAGGGCAGGCCCGAGGTCGTCCCGGATGACGGACTCACCACCCGGCAACGCCGCACCAGGCCGTTGCTCATGGTGCACACCGGCCCCGGCAAGGGGAAGTCGACGGCGGCCTTCGGGATGGCGTTGCGGGCCTGGAACCAGGGCTGGCCGATCGGCGTGTTCCAGTTCGTGAAGTCGGCCAAGTGGCGCATCGGCGAGGAACGGGCTCTCACCGTACTCGGCGCCACCGGCGAGGGCGGCCCGGTGACCTGGCACAAGATGGGCGAGGGCTGGTCGTGGATCCAGCGGCCCGGCACGCAGGAGGACCACGCCGCCGACGCGCGCGAGGGCTGGGCGCAGATCAAGCGCGATCTGGCCGCCGAGACGTACCGCTTCTATGTGCTGGACGAGTTCACGTACCCGCTGAAGTGGGGCTGGCTCGACCTGGACGACGTACTGGAGACGCTCACCACCAGGCCGGGCAGCCAGCATGTGGTGATCACCGGCAGGGACGCGCCCGAACGGCTGCTGGAGACGGCCGATCTGGTGACCGAGATGGGCAAGGTCCGCCATCCCATGGACGCCGGGCAGAAGGGGCAGAAAGGCATCGAGTGGTAGTCCCGCGCCTGGTCATCGCGGCACCCTCGTCGGGCAGCGGCAAGACGACGGTGGCGACCGGCCTGATGGCGGCGCTGCGGGCCCGCGGGCTGGCGGTCTCGCCGCACAAGGTGGGGCCCGACTACATCGACCCCGGCTACCACGCGCTCGCGACCAGCCGGCCAGGGCGCAACCTCGACCCCTGGCTGGTCGGCGAGGACCGCGTGGTGCCGCTGTTCGCGCACGGTGCCGCGGGGTGCGACATCGCGGTGGTCGAGGGGGTGATGGGCCTGTTCGACGGCAAGGGAGAGACGGACTTCGCCTCGACCGCGCACGTCGCCCGCCTTCTGGGCGCGCCGGTTGTGCTGGTCGTGGACGCGGCCCGGCAGAGCAGGTCGGTGGCCGCCGTCGTGCATGGTTTCGCCACGTTCGACCCGCGGGTGCGGGTGGGCGGGGTGGTGCTCAACCGCGTCGGGTCCGACCGGCACGAGGAGCTGTGCCGGGCCGCACTGGCCGAGGCGGGAGTGCGGGTACTGGGCGCGATCCGCCGCGACGACGCCGTCGCCACGCCTTCCCGGCATCTCGGGCTGGTGCCCGCGGCGGAGCGAACGGCCGAGGCGGTGGCCACGGTGGACCGGCTCGGCGCCCTGGTGACCCGCTCGTGCGACCTCGATGCCCTGGTACGACTGGCCCACTCGGCACCTCCGCTGACCTGCACTCCCTGGGACCCGGCCGTGGCGATCGGGATGACCGGCGAGGCGACCCGTGGGGCGACCCGCGAGATGACCGGCGAGGCGACCGGGCAGGCGGGTCGTGGTCCGGAGCGGGTTGTGGTGGCGGTGGCGGGTGGGGCGGCGTTCACGTTCGGCTATGCCGAGCACGTGGAGCTGTTGCGGGCCGCCGGAGCCGAGGTGGCCGTGTTCGACCCGCTCCGCGACGAGGCCCTGCCCGCCGGGACGGGCGCGGTGGTGATCGGCGGCGGGTTCCCTGAGATGTACGCCGCGGAGTTGTCCGCCAACGAGCCGCTGCGCGAGCAGGTGGCGGCCTTCGACGGCCCCATCGCGGCGGAGTGCGCCGGGCTGCTGTACCTGTGCCAGGAGCTGGACGGGCAGCGGATGTGCGGACGCGTGCCCGGAGTCGCCCGGATGAGCGACCGGCTCACGCTGGGCTACCGGGACGCGGTGGCCGTCCGCCGATCGCTGCTCACTGAGCCGGGCGAGCGGTTCATGGGACACGAGTTCCACCGGACCGTGGTGGAACGGGTCGTGGTCGAGCCGCTCTTCCGCTGGCCGGGCGGCGCCGACGGGTTCGGTGATCCCCTACTCACCGCGTCCTACCTGCACCTGCACTGGGCCGGCAGCCCGGCGGCGGCTCAGCGGCTGGTGTCGTCCTCCAGGTCGCCCTCGGTCTTGAGGTAGACCTCCCGCAGCCCGTCCATGATCTCCGGGTCGGGGTGCGCCCACATGCCCCGCTCGGCGGCCTCCAGCAGGCGTTCCGCGATGCCGTGCAGCGCCCACGGGTTCGACTTCGCCATGAACGCCTGGTTCTCCGGATCGAGCACGTAGGTTTCGGTCAGCTTGTCGTACATCCAGTCGGCCAGCACCCCCGTCGTGGCGTCATAGCCGAACAGGTAGTCCACGGTCGCGGCCAGCTCGAACGCGCCCTTGTAGCCGTGCCGCCGCATCGCGGCCAGCCACTGCGGGTTGACCACCCTGGCGCGGAAGATCCGCGAGGTCTCCTCGGACAGCGTCCGGGTGCGTACGGCGTCGGGGCGGGTGCTGTCGCCGACGTAGGCGGCGGGCGCCTTCCCGGTGAGCGCGCGGACCGTGGCGACCATGCCACCGTGGTACTGGAAGTAGTCGTCGGAGTCGGCGATGTCGTGCTCGCGGGTGTCGACGTTCTTGGCCGCCACGGCGATCCTGCGATAGGCGCTCTCCATGTCGGGCCGGGCGGCGACGCCGTCGAGGTCACGGCCGTAGGCGAAGCCGCCCCAGACCGCGTACACCTCGGCCAGGTCCGCGTCGTCGCGCCAGTTTCCGCTGTCGATCAGCGGCAGCAGACCGGCCCCGTAGGCGCCGGGCGCGGAGCCGAAGATCCGCATCGTGGCCCTGCGCTCGTCGCCGTGCGCCTCGGTGTCGGCGGCCACGTGGGCGCGGACGTAATTGTCCTCGGCGGGTTCGTCCAGGCCGGCGGCCAGCCGTACGGCGTCGTCGAGCATGCTCACCACGTGCGGGAAGGCGTCTCGGAAGAAGCCGCTGATGCGGACGGTCACGTCGATTCTGGGGCGGCCCAGTTCGGCGAGCGGGATCGGCTCCAGTGTGGTCACCCGGCGGGACGCCTCATCCCATTCGGGGCGGATGCCGAGCAGGGCCAGCACCTCGGCCACGTCGTCGCCGGCCGTACGCATGGCACTGGTGCCCCAGACGGACAGCCCGACCGAGCGCGGCCAGTCGCCGGTGTCGGCGCGGTAGCGCTCCAGCAGCGAATCGGCCATGGCCTGGCCCGTCTCCCAGGCGAGCCTGCTGGGCACCGCGCGCGGGTCGACGGAGTAGAAGTTGCGCCCCGTCGGCAGGACGTTGATGAGCCCGCGCAGCGGGGAGCCGCTCGGCCCGGCCGGGACGTATCCGCCGTCCAGAGCGTGCAGGAGGTGGTCGAGCTCGTCGGTGGTACGGGCCAGCCTGGGGACGACCTCGGTGGCGGCGAAGGTGAGAATGCGCGTCACGAGCTCCAGGCGCCCCATCGCACGGTCGGCCCGCGCCGCCCCGGCCGTCGCGGGGATCGCGCCGTCCGCCGCCGTAAGGACCGCGCCGTCGCCATCCGCCGCCTCAACCGTCGCGGAGGTCGCGCCCCCGCCATCCGCCGCCTCAGCCGTCGTGAGGATCGTGCGGGCGATCTCCGGCGCCGCGTCCGGTGCCCAGTCTCGTTCCTCCATCGCCTCCACCAAGGCGCGGGCGGTCGACTCGGCGGTGTCCACGCTGGTCAGGCTCGCCGTGCCGTCCTCGGTCAGGCCGAGCGCCTCCCGCAACCCCGGCAGGGTCTCCCTGCCCGCCCACATCTGCCTGGCCCGCAGCATCGCGAGCACCAGGTCCACCCGTACCTGTCCCTCGGGCGCCTGGCCGAGCACGTGCAGGCCATCACGGATCTGCGCGTCCTTCACCTCGCACAGCCAGCCGTCCACGTGCAGGATGAAGTCGTCGAACTCGGTGTCGTGCGGCCGGTCGGCCAACCCCAGATCGTGGTCCAGCCGGGCGGCCTGGATGAGCGTCCAGATCTGCGCCCTGATCGCGGGCAGCTTGGCCGGGTCCATCGCCGCGATGGAGGCGTGTTCGTCGAGGAGCTGTTCCAGCCGTGCGATGTCCCCGTACGTCTCGGCGCGGGCCATCGGCGGCACCATGTGGTCCACCAGCACCGCGTGCGCCCGCCGCTTGGCCTGCGTACCCTCGCCCGGATCGTTCACCAGGAACGGGTAGACCAGCGGCAGATCACCCAGCGCCGCGTCCGTGCCGCACGAGGCGGACATGCCGGCCGATTTGCCCGGCAGCCACTCCAGGTTGCCGTGCTTGCCCACGTGCACCATCGCGTGCGCGCCGAACTCCTTCGACAGCCAGCGGTAGGCGGCCAGGTAGTGGTGGCTCGGCGGCAGGTCGGGGTCGTGGTAGATGGCGATCGGGTTCTCGCCGAATCCGCGTGGCGGTTGCACCATCACCACCACGTTGCCCGCCCGCAGCGCGGCCAGCACGATGTCGCCCTCGTGCACGAACAGCTCGCCCGGCGGCGGGCCCCAATGACGTTCCATGTCCGCGCGCAGATCGTCGGGCAGTGTGCCGTACCACTGCCCGTAGGACTCCGCGGAGATACGTACAGGATTGCCCGCGAGATGCTCCTCGGTCAGCCAGTCCTGGTCCTGGCCGCCCGCGGCGATCAGCGCGTGGATCAGCGCGTCGCCGTCCTGCTCGGCCACACCGGGGAAGCCGTCCCCCAGGTCGTAGCCCGCCTCGGCGAGCCTGGCGAGCAGTCTCACCGTGCTGGCGGGGGTGTCCAGGCCGACCGCGTTGCCGACCCTGGAGTGCTTTGTCGGGTACGCCGACAGCATCACGACCAGGCGGCGCTCGGCGGGCGGGGTGTGCCTGAGCAGGCCGTGCCGTACGGCGAGACCGGCGACCCGCGCGGCCCGCTCGGCGTCGGCGACGTACACCGTCAGCCCGTCCTCGTCGATCTCCTTGAACGAGAACGGCACCGTGATGATCCGCCCGTCGAACTCGGGGATCGCCACCTGGGACGCGGCGTCGAGCGGGGAGAGACCGTCGTCGTTCTCCTCCCACGCCTGCCTGCTGGTCGTCAGGCAGAGCCCCTGCAGGATCGGCACGTCCAGCTCGGCCAGCGCGCCCACGTCCCACGCCCCGTCGTCGCCGCCGGCGCCCGCGGTGGCCGGGCGGGAGCCGCCCGCGGCCAGTACGGTCACCACCAGCGCGTCGGCGGTACGCAGGAGGTCGAGCAGATCGGCCTCCGCGGTGCGGAGTGAGGAGCAGAAAATGGGCAGCGCCCGGCCGCCCATGTCCTCGACCGCCTGGCACAGGGTCTCGACGAACGCGGTGTTGCCCGCCACGTGATGCGCCCGGTAGTAGAGCACGCCGACCACCGGCCCGCTCTCCCCCCGTGCGGTGCGCTCCAGGCGCCCCCAGGTCGGCGTGGGCTCGGGCCGGGCGAACCCGCGGCCGGTCAGCAGGACGGTGTCGGACAGGAAGGCGTGCAGTTCGGTGAGGTTGGCGGGCCCACCATGCGCCAGGTACGCGTGCGCCTCCGCGCAGACGCCGCCGCTGACCGTGGACAACTCCATCAACTCGGCGTCGGGGGCCTGCTCACCACCGAGCACCACCACCGGGCGCGGTCCGGCCAGCAGGTGGTCCAGCCCTTCCGCCCAGGCCCGGCGCCCGCCCAGCAGCCGTACGACGACCAGGTCGACGCCCTCCAGCAGCGCGGGCAGGTCCTCGGCCGCCAGTCTGGCGGGGTTGCCCAGGCGGTAGGCGGCACCGCCGGCCCGAGCGCTCAGCAGGTCGGTGTCGGAAGTCGAGAGCAGCAGGACGGTATGGCTGTCGCCGGGCACGGCGCAATCCTCCCTCGGGGTCCTCGCCCCGGTCGCGGGTGTCACGACGGCAGGAGTCTCCTGGCTCCCGGATCAGCGCTCGCCCCGGCCTTCCCATCCGTCGCCGGACAGTGGCCTTCGTGGGGTTCGCTCCCCGGTCACAGTGGCGGGACCGCGCCGGTTTCGCACCGGCTTCCTCCCTTTGCCATCGCCTCCCGATCAGACCACGGCAGGGGCGACCACCGCAAGAAACTGGCGTTACCATCCTCTTCGTGTCCATAGCCGACTTTTCCGGACGTGTGCGCCCCGACGCCTGTCCGGGGGCGCTACAGGTGCACGAGGCCGCCGACGGCCCGCTGGCCCGGGTCCGCCTGCCCGGCGGCGCGGTGTCGGCCGCCCAGCTTCGCGAGCTGGCCGACTGCGCCACCGACCTGGGCTCCGGGGTGATCGAGCTGACCTCCCGGGCGAACGTACAGGTGCGCGGTCTGCGCTCCCCCACCGCCTTCGCCGAGCGGATGGCCTTTGTTGGGTTGCTGCCGTCGCCCGCGCACGAGCGGATACGCAACATCGTCGCCTCACCCCTGAGCGGGCGCGGACCGGCGGGCCTGGCCGACACGCAGCCGCTGGTGGAGGCGCTGGACCGGGCGCTGTGCGCGTGTCCCCGGCTGGCCGGGCTGCCGGGACGGTTCCTGTTCGCGCTGGACGACGGGAGCGGCGACGTGGTGGGGCTCGGCGCGGACGTCACGTTCGCGGCGTGCGCGGTGGGCACCGGTCGGCTGCTGTTGGCGGGGAGCGACGCCGGGCTCTCCTTGCGTGTCGAGACGGCGGTGTCGTACATGATCGCCGCAGCCGAGGCGTTCCTTGACGAACGGGACAGCGATGGCGAGGCCCAGCGTGACAGCACCGCGTGGCGGATCGGGGAGCTGGTGGACGGGGCCGCCAGAATCGCCGCCCGGCTGGGCGGCGTCACGACCGACGGCTCGCCATCCGCTCAGGAGGTACGGCACGCGGGGGTCGCCGAGCAGCGGGACGGCCGCGTGGCGCTGGAGGCGGTGGTCCCGCTCGGCAGGTTGACCGCTGCCCAGGCCCGCGCGATCGCCACCGCCGACCCAGGCGCCATCGACGCGAGCGTTCCCGTCGAACCCGGCGTCGCCGTGCGGCTGACGCCGTGGCGGACCGTGGTGTTCCTCGACCTGTCCCCGACCGACGCCGACCGCGTGGCGCGGCTGCTCGACGCCGCCGGGTTGGTGACCGATCCGGCGTCGCCCTGGGTGGGCGTGACCGCCTGTACCGGCCGTCCCGGCTGCGCGAAGGCGCTGGCCGACGTGCGGGAGGACGCGCGGCGCTGGGTGGCGGACCGCGACGGCCCCACGGCCGTGCCCGTGCACTGGGCCGGTTGCGAGCGGCGCTGCGGGCTGCCCCGGGGGCCGGTCATCCAGATGGTCGCCACACCCGACGGATACGTCCCCACACCCGACGGATACGTCGCCACACCCGACGGATACGTCGCCACACCCGACGGATACGTCGCCACGGCCAACCGATACCAGGAAAGGCAGCAGTGACCGACTACATCCGTGACGGCGCCGAGATCTACCGGCGGTCGTTCGCCACCATCCGTGCCGAGACCGACCTCACCGGGATCCCGCCCGAGGTGGCCCAGGTGGTGGTGCGGATGATCCACGCCTGCGGCATGACCGACCTGGTGAACGACGTGGCCTGGTCACCCTCGGTCGTCACGCGGGCCCGCGCGGCACTGCGCGACGGCGCTCCCGTGCTCTGCGACGCCATGATGGTCGCCTCCGGCGTGACCAGGCGCAGGCTGCCCGCGGGCAACGAGGTGCTCTGCACCCTCGGCGCTCCGGGGGTTGCCGATCTGGCCGAACAGCTGGGCACCACCCGCAGCGCCGCGGCGCTCGAACTCTGGCGCGACCGGCTAGACGGCGCCGTGGTGGCCGTCGGCAACGCGCCGACGGCCCTGTTCCGGCTGCTCGAACTGGTCGCGGAAGGGGCGGGCAGGCCCGCGGCGGTGCTCGGCATCCCCGTGGGGTTCATCGGCGCGGCCGAGTCCAAGCGGGCGCTGGCCGAGAGCGGCCTCGAATACCTGGTGGTGCACGGCCGTCGCGGCGGCAGTGCGATGACGGCGGCGGCGGTCAACGCCATCGCGAGCGAAGCGGAGTGATCACGATGACCGGACGGCTGTACGGGGTGGGACTCGGTCCCGGCGACCCCGAACTGGTCACGGTGAAGACGGCCAGGCTGATCGGCGAGGCCGAGGTGATCGCCTACCACGCCGCCAGGCACGGCCGCAGCATCGCCCGCTCCATCGCGCTGCCGTACATGAAGGAAGGGCAGATCGAGGAACTGCTGCTCTACCCGCTGACCACGGAGACCACCGACCATCCGGGCGGGTACCAGGGCGCGCTCGACGACTTCTACGCCGACTGCGCGGACCGGCTGGCCGCGCATCTGGACGCTGGCCGGACCGTGGTCGTGCTGGCCGAGGGCGACCCGCTGTTCTACGGCTCCTACATGCACCTGCACAAGCGGCTCGCGCACCGCTACCCGACCGAGGTGGTGCCCGGCGTCACCTCGGTCAGCGCCGCCTCCGCCGTGCTGGGCCGCCCGCTGGTGGAACGCGACGAGGTGCTCACCGTGCTGCCCGGCACGCTGCCCGCCGAGGCGCTGGCCGAGCGGTTGCGCGCCACCGACTCGGCCGCGGTGCTGAAGCTGGGCAGGACGTTCGCGAAGGTACGAGAGGCGCTGGCCGAGGCCGGGCGGCTGGACGACGCCTGGTACGTCGAGCGCGCCACCATGGGAGCCGAACGAGTGGCGCCGCTCAAGGACGTGGACCCGGGCGACGTGCCGTACTTCTCGCTGGCCTTGCTCACCAGTCCGGCCGAACGAACCTTCGTCCCCACCACCGGGACCGCGCCGGCCGCGGTCGCCGGCGAGGTCACCGTGGTGGGGCTCGGCCCCGCCGGACGGCCGTGGTTGACGCCGGAGGCGCAGGAGGCGCTGGCGGCGGCCACCGACCTGGTCGGGTACGGCCCGTACGTCGACCGGGTGGCGCCGAACCCGCGTCAGCGCCGCCACCGTACCGACAACCGGGTCGAGGCCGAGCGGGCCAGGCACGCGCTGGATCTGGCGCGCGATGGGGCGCGGGTGGCGGTGGTCTCCTCCGGCGATCCCGGCGTGTTTGCGATGGCCAGCGCCGTGCTGGAGGCGGCGGTGGACTTCCCGGACGTGCCCGTACGCGTGGTGCCCGGGCTGACGGCCGCGCAGGCGGTGGCGAGCCGGGTGGGCGCGCCGCTGGGCCACGACTACTGTGTTCTGTCGCTGTCCGACCTGCTCAAGCCGTGGGAGGTGGTGGCCGACCGGCTGGCCGCCGCGGCCCGGGCCGATCTGGTGCTGGCGCTGTACAACCCGGCCTCGCGCAGCCGTACCTGGCAGCTCGCCGCCGCCCGCGACGTGCTGCTGGAGCACCGCGACGCGGCCACCCCTGTGGTGGTCGGCCGCGACGTCGGCGGCGCGCACGAGAGCGTCACCGTCACCACGCTCGGCGAACTGGATCCCGCCCGCGTGGACATGCGCTGCCTGCTGATCGTCGGCTCCTCGACCACCCGCGTGGCGAAGAACGGAGCCGTCTACACCCCGCGCCGTTACCCGTGAACCCACTCCACGGCCGCCGCCACGGTGTCCACCAGCCGGACCCCCACGGGCAGCGGCGGCCGGTTCACCATGATCACGGGTAGCCCGAGCCGCCGGGCCGCGGTGAGTTTCGCGGTGGTCAGCTGACCGCCGCTGTCCTTGGTGACCAGCACGTCGAGGCGGTGCTCGCGGATGAGCGCGAGTTCGCCGTCGACCGTGTACGGCCCACGGTCGAGCAGCACGTGTACGTTGGCGGGGACGGGCGACTCGGGCGGATCGACCGATCTGGCCAGCAGCCACACCCCGGCGAGCCCACTGAAGACCGGCAGGCTCCGGCGCCCGGTGGTGAGGAACACCCGCGCAGGCTCGGTCAGGAGGTCGGCGGCGTCCCCCAGGGAGCCCACCCGCTGCCAGGCGTCGCCCGGCCCCTCCTGCCAGCCCGGCCGGCGCAGGACCAGCAGCGGCACACCCGTGCTCGCCGACGCGACGGCCGCCGAAGCGGTCATCCGCGCCGCGAACGGATGGGTGGCGTCCACCACCGCGTCGACTCCCTCGGCGACCAGCCAGGCGGCCAGCCCCTCAGGTCCGCCGAACCCGCCCTCGCGCACCTCGCCGACCGGCAGCCGCGGGTTGGTGACCCGCCCGGCCAGGGACGACACGACGCGCACCCCCGGGTCGGCGACCAGCTCCGCGGCCAGCGCCCTGGCCTCGGCCGTGCCGCCGAGGATCAGGACCCTTCTCATGTCCTCATCCGGTCGGCACTGTTGAGGGTCATGTCCTCGTCCGGTCGGCGCTGTAGAGGTGGCTGTCGGGGAACTCCGACGCCGACAGCACCCGGCCCACGACGATGACCGCCGTACGCCGGATCCCGGCCGCTTTGACCTGATCGGCGATGTCGGCCAGCGTCCCGCGCAGGATCACCTCGTCCGCCCTGCTGGCCCGCGCCACCACCGCGACCGGACAACCCAGCCCGTAGGACGGCCGCAGCTCCGCCACCACCTCGTCGATCCGCTGTACGGCCAGGTGCAGCACCAGCGTCGCGCCACTCGCCCCGAGCGTCGCCAGGTCCTCACCGTCGGGCATCGGCGTGGCGCGCCCCGAGACACGCGTCAGGATGACCGTCTGGCCGACCCCGGGCACGGTCAGCTCCCTGCCGAGCGAGGCCGCCGCCGCCGCGAACGCCGGCACCCCCGGGACCACCTCGTACGGCACACCGAGCGCGTCCAGCCGCCGCATCTGCTCGGCCACGGCACTGAAGACGGACGGGTCGCCGGAGTGCAAACGCGCCACGTCCAGCCCAGCCCGGTGCGCGGTCACCAGTTCCGTGACGATCTCGTCGAGCGTCAGGTTCGCGGTGTCGACCAGCCTGGCCGACGGCGGGCAGGACTCCAGAAGCTCGCGCGGCACCAGCGAACCGGCGTACAGGCACACCGGCGACGACTCCAGCCGCCGCACCCCGCGCAGCGTGATCAGGTCGGCGGCTCCGGGGCCGGCCCCGATGAAGTACACGGTCATGGCACGTCCTTCCTGGTGACCGACTTCCTGGTGACCGACCAGATGGTCACCGGCATCGCGGGCCGCCAGCCGGTGAAGGCGCCGACGGGCGAGGCCCGCTGTACGGCCAGGCGCACCAGATCGCCGCCGAGCCGGCCGTACCACTGCCCGACCACGGCCTCGGACTCCAGGGTGACGGCGTTCACCACGAGCCGGCCGCCGGGGCGCAGCGCCGCCCAGCAGCGCTCCAGCAGTCCCGGCACGGTGGCGCCGCCACCGACGAACACCGCGTCCGGCGCGGGCAGCCCCTCCAGCGCCGCCGGAGCCCGGCCTTCGACGACCCGCAGCGCGGGCACCCCGAGGGCGTCGGCGTTGCGCCGGATCGCGGCGGCCCGGTCGGCCCGGCTCTCGACCGCCACGGCCGCGCATGACGGGTGGCCGCGCAGCCACTCGATGGCGATGCTGCCCGCCCCCGCTCCCACGTCCCACAGCAGCTCCCCGGGCAGGGGCGCGAGCCGCGACAGGCTGACCGCGCGGACCTCGCGCTTGGTGAGCTGCCCATCGTGCTCGTACGCCGTGTCGGGCAGCCCGGGGACCAGCGCGAGCGGTTCGGCGTCCGGCCCCGCGACGCACTCGACGGCGATCACGTGCAGGCCGGACCGGGCGGCGGCCGTCCAGCTCTCGGCCGTTCCTGCCTGCGCGCGCTCCGCCGCCGAGCCCAGGTCCGACAGCACGGTCATCGGGCTCGGGCCGTACCCGCGCTCCACGAGCAGCCCGGCCACCCGCGACGGGGCGTCGAGACCGGAGCCCAGCACGACGACCCGCAGCCCGGGCAGTACGGCGGCGTTCAACGTCGCCAGGGAACGGCCCACCAGGCTGACCACCGTCACCTGCTCGACCGGCCAGCCGAGCCGGGCGCAGGCCAGTGACAGCGACGACAGATGCGGCAGCACCCGCACGCGGGCCGTCCCGAGCAGGCGCACCAGCGTGGAGCCGACGCCGTAGAACATGGGGTCGCCGCTGGCCAGCACGCACACCTCCCGGCCCGCGTGGCTGTCCATCAGCGCGGGCAGCGCGGGGAGCATCGGTGACGGCCACGCGACCCGTTCGGCCGCTGAGGCAGGGATGAGGTCGAGCTGTCTGGGGCCGCCCATGAGCACCTCGGCGGCCTCCAGCGCCCGCCGCGCATCGGGGGCCAGCCCGGCCCAGCCGTCCGCGCCGACACCCACGACGGTGATCACATGTTCCCCAGCACTCGCTCCACCCGGATCTCCACCACGACGCGGGACGGGTTCGGCCGGGGCGGCTTGTAGCGGGCGGTGTAGCGGCGCTCGGCGTCGGCGACCTGCTCCGGCTCGGTACGCAGCACGGCCCGACCCTCCAGCGTCGACCAGTGGCGGCCGTCGACCTGGCAGAGCGCCACCCGCGCGCCGTCCGGCCCGCACGCCGCGATGAGCCGGGCCTTGTACGAGGTCGCCGAGGTGATCACCCGGGCGGTGCCGGTGGCGAGATCCAGCGTCGCGCCGACGGGCACCACGTGCGGCGATCCGTCGGGACGGACGGTGGTGAGCGTGCACAGGTGCCGCTCCTGCCAGAACGCGGCGAACGGCTCGCCCTGCTCGACCAGGTTCACGAAGCTCCTTGGGTGGTAGGCGATGGCCAGCCTATATCCGCTGTTCTGGCACACTCTTACGGGTGAAGCGGCTCCTCATCATCGGCATCGGGGCCGGCGACCCTGACCACCTGACGCTTCAGGCGGTCAAGGCCATCGCCGCCGCCGACGTCTTCTTCATCGTGGACAAGGGTGAGGTCAAGCACGAGCTCGTCCAGCTCCGGCAGGATCTGATCCAGGAGCACGGCCGGGCGCCGTACCGGATCGCCGAGGCCCGCGACCCCGAGCGCGACCGGACCACCCCCGCCTACGCCGCCGCCGTCGAGGACTGGCGGGCGCGCCGCGCGCTGGCGTGTGAGACGCTCATCCGCGATGAGCTGGCCGACGGCGAGACCGGGGCGTTCCTCGTGTGGGGGGATCCCGGCGTCTACGACAGCACGCTGGCCATCGTCGAGCAGATCCTGGAGCGCGGGCAGGTCGTCTTCGACTACGAGGTGATCCCCGGCATCAGCAGCGTCGCCGCGCTGACCGCCCGCCACCGCATCGGCCTCACCCAGGTCGGGCGGCCCGTGCATCTCACCACCGGCCGCCGCCTGGCCCAGGAGGGCGCCACCGCCGACGACGTGGTGGTCATGCTGGACGCCCACTGCTCCTTCGCCGGCCTCGACGACTTCACCATCTACTGGGGCGCCTTCTTGGGCACGCCCGACGAGATCCTGGTGGCCGGGCCGGTGGCCGAGGTCGGCGACCGCATCCGCGCCCTGCGCGCCGAGGCACGCGAGCGCAAGGGCTGGATCATGGACACCTACCTGCTGCGGCGCACGTGAGCGGAACGGCTCACTCCCATGGCTGCCGGTACGACGGCTGGTAGGCCCGCAGCCGCAACCGCAGGGTCAGCGTGACGGTCGTGCCCGCCGGTAGCTCGACCGTGAGGTGCGGCCCGTTCACCGCGAGCTCGGTGCTCGACGGGACCGGCTCGTGGTGGATGTACTCGGTGTCCCGACCGGTCCAGCCGGGCTCGGCGCCGGTCGCGGTGGCGGTGACGATCTCATGCTCGCCGAACGCGCCGGCCTGGACGACGAGCACGCGGTCGTCGGTGGCCGAGAGGTTGACCAGCGTGACCACGGTGGCCTCCGGCTCGATGGCGCTGACCAGGGCGGCCACCTGGTCCGGCACGCCGGGACGGCGGCGGACGGCGTCGAAGTAGCGGACCCTCGCCTGCTGGAGGCCGCCGTTGTAGATGACCTGCGGGCCGCCCCACATCAGCTGGGCCAGCGCCTCGGTCACCACCGGGTTGACGTTCTGCCACAGGTGGATCGCCTCCTCCGGCAGGTCCCGGTCGGCGTTGGCGAGCAGCAGGGCGATGCGGCGGCGGGCCTGGGCGTGCGCGGCGGCGAGAATCTGCTGGGGATAGTCCGGATTGTCGCCGCACAGGTAGGCGTACCAGGGCTCCTCGTGCCCGGCCTCCTCCTTGTCGCGGAACGGCCGTACCGTCGCCCAGTCATAGCCGGTCGCGGCGCGCAGCGCGTCCAGGCGGGCTCGGTCCTCGGCCGCGCCGGTGTGGTGCCAGAGGGCGAACGGGACCGAGGTCTGGATCGGGTTGTAGTCGAACCAGCCCTTGTCGCTGTGCCGGTAAGGCACGAGAAGGGTGGGGGTGTCCACGTCAGAGCCGAGATGGGCGCGCCAGCGGCCCTGGTTGGCCGAGTCGCTCTGGCTGAACGGCAGCTTGACGCCGAGGCCGATGATCGCGTCCAGCAGGGACCGGACCAGGTCCAGGTAGCCGTCGTCCCGGGTGGCCAGCGCGGCGCTGAGCGCGCCGACGGCGGTCGCCTGGCCGACGCTGTACATGCCGTGCGGCCAGGTCCAGCCGTAGTGCCCGCCGTACCAGCGCCCGTCCAACTGGCTGCCGACCACACCGTCCAGGCCGACGTTGTCCGGGATGACGCCGCCGTTGTCCTGGGCCCGGCGCTGCCAGGCTCCGACGTACTCGCGCAGCCAGGCGGCGTACCGCTCGTCGCCGGAGACCAGGTAGGCGTTGCAGACCAGGCCGGCCACGCTCAGGTTGCCGGCCGCGTCGCCCCGGCCCAGGCGCTCGCGCATCTCCGCGCCCAGGCGCGGATCGTCGGCGAGCGGCGGGACCGGCGCGTCGGGCGGCAGCAGCCAGTCCAGCGGATAGCCGTACTGGGCGGCCTCCGCCTCCGTCCAGGGATAGGCGGGGGTGTCGGACACCCCTTCCCGGGCGCCGCCGCTGCCGTTGTGCGGGGCCTTGATGATGCGGCGCGCCGCGTCGTAGTTGGCCGGGCCGAGGTAGAGGTCGGCGAACCGGGTCGCCCGATCCGCCCAGGCCGCCGGGTCGGCGGCGGTGAGGAAGTAGGTGAAGAGCAGGCTCTCCCCCTGATGGAACCAGTCGTAGCCGATCTCGAACTCGTCGGCGAACATACCGAGCTCGGTCATCTGGGCGACCACGCCGTGCCAGTGGTGGGCGCACGCCGGCAGCAGGTCGTCCGCGCCGCCCAGCAGGTAGAGCTGGGGCCAGTTGAAGAACGGTTCGAAGAAGTCGTCCGCGCCATCACGGGTGGACAGCCGGCCGGTGTAGCGCAGCGAGCCGTCAGGCCGGGTGTACCGGTCGGCGAACAGCCGCCACCCGCTGTCCAGCAGGTCCAGCAGCGCGCGCTGGGACAGCGCCCACGCCGGGGGTTCGATGACGGGGACGCTCGCCGTGACAACGGGCGGGCGCCGGGCGGGGCTGGTCATACGCTGCGTACTCCTCATTTCGCGTAATGCTCATCCCTTGGTCGCGCCGGCGGTCAGCCCGGCGACCAGGAAGCGCTGTGAGAACAGGAACACGAGCAACACCGGGGCGATGGAGACCAGGGTGGCCAGCACCAGTTCGGGCGGCTGCACCTCGGCGTTGGCCCCGACGACGGGATTGAAGGTGGGGGTCGCGGCCAGCATCTGCGTCAGGCCGACCTGCATGGGGTAGTTGCCGCTGTTCGGCAGCATCACGTACGGCAGGAAGAAGTTGTTCCAGTTGTTGACGAAGCTGAAGAAGGCGACCAGCGCGACCACCGGCTTGGCCAGCGGGAGCGCCACCCGGACGAAGGTCGCGGACTCGCTGCAACCGTCCAGCCGGGCCGCGTCCAGCAGTTCGCCGGGGACGCTGGTGGAGAAGTAGATGTAGGTCAGGTACACGCCGAACGGGAAGAACGACATCGGCAGCACGACCGAGGCCGCCTTGTTGACCAGCCCGAGGTAGCTGAGCTCCAGGAAGATCGGCAGCACCAGGGCGGTCGCCGGCATCAGCATCACGACCAGGGTGACGATGAGCAGCAGGCGCCGGCCCTTGAACCGCATGAGCGCCATCGCGTACCCGGCCGGGATGCCGACCAGCAGGGTCAGCGCCACCGAGAGCGCGGAGTAGACGACGGAGTTCGTCATCCAGGTCAGCACCGCCCCGTCCTGGAAGGACATGAGGTGCTGCCAGTTCGTGACGAGCGAGCCGATCGAGCCCGGTGACAGCGGGTTTCCGTGGATCAGGTCGGCCGGGCTCTTGGTCGAGGCGAGCAGCAGCCACACCATGGGCAGGACGAAGAACAGCGCGAAGGCCAGCAGCAGCACGGTGACGAGTCCCCGGCCCACCACGCGGGCGACGCCGGCGGTGGGATCAGTCCGCATCGAACAGACCTCCCTTCGCGACGAACAGGCCGGCGCAGCACAGCGCCACGATGAGCAGGTCCATGGCGATCGCCGCCGAGCCGTTGAAGTCGTTCTGGTCGAAGGCGTACAGGTAGGCGAGCTGATTGAGCGAGTAGTCGGTGCCGACCACGCCGAAGCTGGCCTGCGAGACGAGCTGCGGCTCGACGAAGAGCTGGGTGCCGGCGGCGAGGGACAGGATCAGCATGTAGACGATCCACTTGCGCAGCATCGGCAGCTGCACCCGCCACGCCGTCTTCACCGGCCCGGCGCCGTCCACCTTGGCCGCCTCGATCACCGTGTACGGGATGCTGTTCAACGCGCCGTACATGACCACGATCCAGCCGCCCGCGCCGGTCCAGAAGGCGATGACGGTGAAGATCCACGGCAGGTGCCCCGGCGCGATCACCTTCACCAGCGTGTCGCCCCACAGCGCGCGGACGAGACCGTCCACCGGGCTCACGGACGGGTCCAGCATGAACAGCCACAGCAGCACGCTCGACGCGCCGGCCAGCGCGCCCGGCACGTAGTAGACGAACCGCAGCGCGGCCTTCGACCAGCGCGAGGTGAGCCGGTGCACCACAAGCGCGAGCACCAGGACCAGCACGGTCAGGGTGACCAGCCACAACACGAGGTAGGTCGCCACATGCCCGACCGCGGACAGGAACCGGTAGTCCTGGGCGGTACGGACGAAGTTGGCGATGCCGGCGAAGCGCCCGTCGGCATCGGTGAAGGCGAGGTAGAGCGCGTACACCGTGGGCGCGACCCCGAACGCGATCAGGAGCACCACATAGCCGGAGACGAAGACGTGCCCGGCGGCCGGCCGCCAGGGACCGGACCGGCCCCTGGCGTGGGTGGCGACGACGCTCACTTGGTGACCTGGTATCCGGACACCTGAGCCTGCTGCTCGATCGCCGTCTGCCAGTCCGGGAGCAGGGACTCGATCGTCTTGCCCGCGGTCTGGCCGGGGATGACGGTCTTGGCCCACACCGCCTCCGCGCTGAACTCAGGCGAACCCCAGCCGGACCAGACCTGCCCGGCCGCGGCGGTGATCGGCGCGGCGATGTCACCGGCGTAATAGCCGCTGTCCTGCTGCTTCTTGATCCACTTCGTCGCCGCGGCCGAGAAGGCGGGGTAGCCCGGCGAGAGGGCGACCTGGTACTCGTCGGAGGTGGCGACCCAGCTGATGAAGTCCTTGGCCGCCTGCAGGTGCGCGGTGTGCCGTGACAGCCACCAGGTGCCGCCGCCGACGTTGCCGGTCACCGGCGGGTTCTGGTCCGTCCAGTGCAGCGCGGGGCGACCGCGAGCTCGCCCTTCGGGGTCTTGAGCGTCCCCTGGAACACCGCCCCGCCGTACCAGGCCGGGCCGGGCAGCATGAGCACCTTGTCGCCCTGGTTCTTGGCGAAGTCGGGCCCGAACAGCGGCAGCATGGACATCGTCTTGTTCGCGACCAGCTTGTCCAGCATCCGCGCGGTCCGTACGCACTTGGCGTCGGTCACCTTGACGGTGATCGCCTTGGCGCCGGTGACCTGGTTCGCCGGGCACTCGCCGCCCCACATGTAGATCTCCGGCGCCCACGCGTCACCGGCCGTGCCGACGATGTATCCCGGGTGCTCCGCGGCCACCTTCTCGCCCAGCGCCTGGTAGTCCTCCCAGGTGGCGGGCAGCGTGTAGCCGAACTTGTCGAGCAGCTTCTTGTTGTACCAGAGCACCACCTGGGCCAGGTCGTTGCGCAGGCAGTAGACGGTGCCGTCGACGGAGCAGACGTCGAGCGCGCCCTTGGCGAAGCCGCCGAGCGTGGCGTCGTCGAGCAGGCCCTTGTTGAGCGGGGCGACGAAGGCGTCGTCACCCTGCGAGGCCCAGGAGGCGGTGTTGTTGTCGGTGGTGAACACGACATCGGGCCAGCCCTCGCCGGCCCGGTTGAACAGTTGCACCTTGGTCTTGAGGGTGTTGGAGCCGTTCGCGTTGCCGTCGTAGGTGACGATGTCCAGCGGTACGCCGGGGTGCGCGGTCTGGTAGGCCTTCGCGGCGTCGAGCCGGGTGGAGTCCACCCAGACCACGAGCTTGCCGTCCTTCTTCTGCTCGGCGGTGGTGAACCCGTACGGGGAGCCAGTACTGCCGGTCGGCTTCGAAGAACCCGCTGGGTTCGGGGGACCACAGGCCGCGACGGCGAGAAGAACCGCGGCTGCGGTCACCACCGACAGGCTTCGTCGTCTCATTGGGGCCTCCGTTAACGCCACGTTTCGAGATATGACATCATACCTATGACGTCTTCACAATGGTCTATACTCAGAAGCTGTCGCAATCAGCGGAGGGCATGTTGACTCAGCACGCGGAAGGTCCCTGGACGGACGACCCGGTGCGGCCACACCCACCCGCGAAGCGGCCCCGCCGCGTCCGGGCTCCCAAGCTGGGCACCACCGTCGTCGAGCAGCTGGTCGACGACATCATCCGCGGCACGCTCCGGCCGGGTTCGGCGCTGCCGCCCGAGGCCGAGCTGTGCGAGGAGTTCGGTGTCAGCCGTACGGTGATCCGCGAGTCCGTCAAGGTGATCCAGGAGAAGGGCCTCGTCCGGATCGAGCACGGCCGCGGCACGCTGGTCACCGACCCGCGGCAGTGGAACCTCCTCGACGACGTCGTGCTCACCTCAGTGATCGCGCACGACGAGAACGTGACCTTCCTCGACGAGCTGGTCACGGTCCGCACCGCGCTGGAGGCCGAGATGGCCGCCGCCGCGGCCCTGGCCCACACCCCCGACGACGATCAGCACATCGCCGAGGCGCTGGGCGTCATGCGGACCAACCTGGCCTCCGCCCCCGATTTCGGCGCCGCGGACGTCCGCTTCCACGACGCGATCATGGCGGCCTCCCGCAACCGGCTCGGGCGGGCCGTCGTCAACAGCATCCACGACAAGGCCCGCACCAGCATGCGCTACCACGGCGAGTACAACGAGGCGGTCATGCACCAGACGCTGGACGAGCACCAGGCGATCAGCGACGCGATCTCGGCCGGCGATCCGGCGGCCGCGGCGGCGGCGATGCGCAAGCACATCGTCGACTCATGGAACCGCCGACGCCCCGCACAGTGAAAACACCCGGCCCCGGCACGCATCGCGCGCCGGGGCCAGGTGATCGCTTCTAGATGCGGCTACCCGCAGTGTTCGAGGGGACTGTCATAGGTGGACGTACCTGCCTTGCCGCCCCACCTGACGCACTTGTCGGCCGCGCTGGCCCGCACCGGGCCCGCGTAGTAGCTGAAGTTACCGCTGTCGGTGATGCGCGCCTCGTCCTCGACCTCCAGGTAGGCGCTGGTGGCCGTGGCCGTGCCGAGGTTGGTCTGCTTGATCGTGGCCACGCAGTTGACGCCGGTGCTCGAGTTGTATGTCAGGTAGACCGTGCCCGCCGTCCCCAGAGCCGCCGAGTCGATCACCGTGAAGCCGCTGCCGCACACCGACTCGGGAGTGTTGGGGTTGGTGCCCCCGCCGCTGCCCGTGACGTACTGCATGTACTTGGTCCAGTTCCAGTTCGGGCCCGGGTCGGTGTGGTCGGTGCCGGGCACCTCGACGTGACCGATGATGTGGCTACGGTCCTTGGGGATGCCGTACCGGTCGGCGATGTTGCGGACCAGCGCGGCCGAGGAGCGGTACATCGTGTCGGTGAACCAGGAGGCCTGCTCGACCCAGCCCTCGTGCTCGATGCCGACCGATCGCCGGTTGTAGTCGCCTGCGTGGAAGGCCCGGTCCTTCTCCCTGACCATCTGGGTGATGGCGCCGTCCGACGAACGCACCACGTAGTGCGCCGACGTCGGCTTCGGCCGTGGTCCGGTCTGGAACCAGTCGATCGTGCCCGCGTACGTGCCCTGGGCCACGTGGATGACGATGCGGTCGATCGCGTCGCTGGTCGGACGGTTGGAGACGGCGTAGTTGCTGCTGTGCGCCGGCGCCCACGCCGCCGACGGGTAGTCCACCGACGCTGCGAGCGTGTTGGTCTTGCCCAGCTCCTGCGCCTTGGCGTAGTCGCCACGCTCGGGCTGGACGGTCCGCGGCGTCGCCGTGAGGGTCTCGCCGGCCGGCGTGGTCGCGCGAATCCCTTGGGACAGCTGGTCGTAGACGGTGTCGGCGTACAACCGGGCGACGTCCGCCGAGGAGGCGTGCCCGTACTTGGCCACCGCCTGGTACCACTTGCCCGCGTCCTTGCGGGCCGTGGCGTCCAGTCCGAGCTCGTCGGCGTAGGCGCGCAGCACGGCGGCGCCGCCGGTGATGTTGGCCGCGTCGTCCGCCTTCAGTGCCGAGACGGGCTGCTTCGTCAGCGTGGCCGCCCGCTCGAGCGTGTGGTTGACGGGGTTGCTGACCAGGTGCATCACCCCATAACCGCCGCTCGCGCTGGGCTGGCCGCGGTGCCCGTCCAGGTGGGTTTCTGAGTAGGCGAGCGAGACCAGCAGGTCGCGGGGCACGTCGTACGTGGTCGCCGCGCGGGCGAACGCGTCGGTCATGGGGTCGGCGGACACGGCTCCGGCCGGTTGCCCGGTGAGCATCGAGAGGGGGATGAGCGCGCCGACGAGCAGCGCGGCTGAACGGCGGAGTCGGACCAACGGAATCTCCTCGGGGGGCAGCGAAAGGAGTGGAGGCCGCGTGCGGCATCCGCTGTTGATCAAGCGTGCGACTTCGGCGTACAGAATTCGTACAAGGACCGGCCGGCCCCGATCTCAGCTGCTCGGCTTGTGCGTGCTCCAGTACTCGTCGGCGGCGCGCTGGATGTCCTCGAGGATCTTCTGGTAGTCGTCCGGCTTGACGACGAAGGCGCCGAAACCGTCCAGCGCGGCGGTGAGCACGGGCGGCGGCGTGGCCTCGAAGTAGCGGTTGACCAGGCGGTACTGCCCGCTGCCCGCCGCCTTGCTGACCTCCGCGATGGCCGCGTCGCTGATGGTGACCTTGGGGTTGGCCGACACGTCTCCCCGGGTGGTGGCCCACTTCTCCTGCGCGGCCGGGGTCACCCACCACTTGAGGTACTTCGTACTGGCCGCCGGGTCGGGCGCCTTGGCCAGCGAGCACAGCGGGCCGCTCTCGAAGATCATCGAGGTCTTGGGCAGCGTGGGGGTGACGTTCGGGATCGTGAAGAAGCCGTAGTCGGTGCCGGCCTTCATCTCACGCTGCGTCATGCTCGTGTTGAACCACGTGCCGAACGACACCATCGCGGTCTTGCCGGTCTTGAGGACGTCGCCCGGGTCGGTCTTGTCGCCGGGGTTGTTGAAGTAGCCGGCGTCGATCATCGACTTCCACCGCTTCATCACCTCGACCACGCCCGGATCGGTGTACTTCGCCTGGCCGGTGGAGAGGCGGTCGTACAGGTCGGGGTCGGTGCCGGCGAGCAGCTGCTCGAACCAGACGAAGGAGAACAGCACCGAGGTGTGGTAGAACGCGGGCACGCCGTTCTTCTTCAGCGTGTCGGCGATCTTGATCAGCTCGTCCCACGTGGTGGGGGGCTTGAGGCCGTACTTGTCGAAGACCTTCTTGTTGTAGAACATCCCCCAGTAGGCGGCGTTCAGCGGCACGCAGTACTGCTTCCCGCCCACTGTGTAGTACTTCGCCAGGTCCGCCGAGAGGTCGCCGTTCTTGATGGCCTCCTGCCAGAGCGCGGTCGTCTCCGCGAGCTGCTTCTGGGCGACGACCTCGGCCAGGCTGCCGCCCGTCGTCCAGGTGAACAGATCGGGCTTCACGTTGGTGCGGAAGGAGGCCTTGATGAACGCCTGGTACGTCGGCTCGTCGGTATAGCCGACCGGCTTCATCGACAGGCCGATCTGCTGCTTGGACAGGGCGCCCATCTCGTCGAAGTACTTGCTCCAGGCGCCTTTGTCGTTGTACAGCTTCAGCTCGGTCTTGGCGGTCCCCTTCGGCGTGTCGCCGGAGGAGCATCCCGTGAGGGCGAGAGGGGTGACGGTGGCGCAGATGGCGGCCATACGCAGAAGACGCGACCGGATCATGCCCGGCCTCCTGTTCGATCTTGGGGGGTGACTTACCTGAACGTCGGTGGGGAGCGCGTGATCGCGTCCGCTGAGGTGGAGCGAACCGCCGCACTATGCGTCCTTCGCCCAAGTGAAGTCATCTAATCACTTGATGTGTGGGGTGTCCAGGGTCGCCGCGGGAACCACCGCACGCCGGGTGGCCTCCCGATAGTCGCGGGGCGCCATGCCGTACTTGTCGTGGAAGAGCCGGCCGAAGTACGACTGGCCGGAGAAACCGCAGCGCTGGGCGATCGGGCCGATGCCCTCCGTCGTCGTGGTCAGCAGCAGGGCGGCGTGCTCCAGCCTGCGCCGGGCGACGAACGCGATCGGGGTGCAGCCGTAGTGCGTACGCATGGAGCGGGCCAGATGCCCCGGACTGACCGCGGCCATCGCGAGCAGCCGGGGCAGCCCCTCGCGCAGGTTCTCCTCCCGGCTCATCGCGACGCAGGCCGCCACCAGCCAGCCCGGCCGCTGGTCCACCGCCGTGCCATCGGCCCGTTCCAGCAGCGGGACCACCGCCATCCAGAGCCCGACCAGGTCGAGCACGCGGGGCACGCCGGAGTAGGCGGCCAGCACGCGGACGAACTCCGCCGCGATCGACCCCTCCGGATCGGTGCCCGCCGTCAGGGGAAGCTCGCGCCGATCCCAGTCCGCCGTACCCGCCAGCCCGGCGAGATCGGCGAAGGCGCGCCAGCGCTCACTGGGGAAGGCGATGTTGATGAACCGCATCCCGTCGGCCGCCGTTCCCGCGAACTCGTGCCGGTCGTGCGGCCGGACCAGCACCACATCACCCGCCCGCAGCGGCTGCTCCGTCTCGCCGACGCGCTGCACGCCGGCCCCGGCGGTCACGAAGACGAACTCGTGGAAATCGGCGTGACTGTGCGGCTCGGGCCGGTCGCGACCGCCGCCGCTCACGGGCACCAGCGCCGCGTGGTACGGCAGTCCGTACGCGAAATCCACCCAGTGCAGCACTGTCGGCATATCAGGAAATTAATAGTTATGGAGCGGTGAGTGCTAGTAAGTCGTGGCACAGAGGCCGAAGAATCCAGAGCGATGTCCGTTTTGTTGGCACAGGAGCACATCGTGATCAAGGAAGTCGGCCAGACCCTTCAGGACTACGACCGCGACGGCTACACGATCTTCCGGAACGTCCTCGACCCCGGACTGATCGCCGAGGCGAGCGACCACGTCGCCTGGCTCCAGGCCAAGCACCCCGACCTCAACGGCGAGGACCTGGGCACCGAACTGGTCGCCGGCGACCCGTTCTGGGTGCGGCTGGTCGGCGACGACCGGCTGCTGGACATCGCCGAGCTCTTTCTCGGCCCGGATCTCGCACTGTTCGCCTCGCACTACATCAGCAAGCCGCCCTTCTCCGGCAAGGCGGTCCTGTGGCACCAGGACGGCGCCTACTGGCCACTGGAGCCGATGCGGGTCATCACGCTCTGGCTGGCCGTCGACGAGTCCACCCCGGAGAACGGCTGCATGCGGGTGATCCCCGGCTCACACCGGGAAGCCCTGCACGAGCTGCGGCAGCGCGACGACGTCGAGAACGTGCTCGGCTCGGAGAGCGCGGTGACCGTGGACGAGTCCCAGGCCGTGGACCTGGTGCTGTCGCCCGGCGACGTGGAGGTGCACCACCCGAACATCCTGCATGCCTCCAACCCCAACCACTCCCCCAAGCGCCGCTGCGGCCTGACCATCCGCTACATCCCGACCTCGACCCGGATCACCAGCGACGAGCAGCCGTTCGTCTCCGCGCTGCTGCTCCGCGGCCGACCTGGCGCGAACGTCTACCAGCCGTTCCCGACGTACATCGAAGGCGAGCACCTGCCCTTCTCCGGCTCGGGGGGCCGCGGCTAGCGTTTCACATGCGCATCCTGCACCTGTCCGACACCCACCTCGATCGCAGCGGCGCGCCGAACGCCTTCGGCGTGGACGCCACGCAGTCGTTACGCGGCCTGCTGGCCGACCTGCGGCACGTGCGCGACGTCGACGCCATCGTCATCAGCGGGGACATCGCCGATGACGGGTCACCGGAGGCGTACATCGCCGTACGCGACCTGGTGCGCGAGTTCGCCCTGGAGCGGGATGCGCCGGTGATCTACAGCACCGGAAACCATGACGAACGCGGCGCCTTCACCCACATACTGGGCAGCGGGCACCTGACCCCGACCGGCACCGACCGAGCCGAAGCCGTCGTCACCTCCCCCGTGGCGGAACGCGCCGCGGTGAGCCTGATCGACGGCTACCGATTCATCACGCTCGACGTCTTCCACCACCCGCCCATCACGCTGGACACCGAGCTCCAGAACGCGCTGGGCCTGCAGAACCCCTCCGACCTGGCCGACGCCATACGCGGAACCGACGTACAACTCATCCTGTGCGGCCACTTCCACCTCCAGATCTTCGGTTACCTGGGGTCGGCGGCGGTCTGGGTGACCCCCGGGGTGGTCAACCGCATCGACCTGACCGGCCCGGCGCGCACCGAACGGGCCGTACGAGGCGCTTCGGCGACCCTCGTACGGCTCGGCGCCCCGCAATCGCCGCTCTTCCACACCCTCCACGCTCGCGACCCGCGGGTGGGCGAGACCGTCTACGAACTCGACGAGCACCAACTCGATGCCGTCATCAAGCGGCTCGGCCCGACGCGGCGGCGCTCGACGGCGGAATGAGTACGTGCTCTAGCCTGGGCTAGGTGCCCACAGCGCCACTACTCGACCCAGGGGTTCACTGATGGCACCGAAGGTGCCGCACAACTTGGAGGTTCACTGATGGCGCCGATCGTGGCGGTCACCCGACCGACTCTGCCGGGCACCGGCCTCGAACGGCTCGGCCAGTTCGCCGAGGTACGCCTCTGGCCCGACGACGTGAATCCGACACCTGACCAACTACGCGACCTCCTCACCGGCGCGGACGCGCTGCTGTGCCAGAACTCCGACCGTGTCGACGCGGCGGTGCTCGAAGCGGGCGAGCGGCTGCGCGTGCTGGCCCTGCCGAGCGCCGGCTACGACGGCACCGACGTCGCCGCCGCGCGGGCCCGCGGCATCATCGTCACCAACACCCCGGGCGTCCTGCACGAGACCACCGCCGACCTCGCCTTCGCCCTCATCCTGATGGCGCGGCGGGGCCTGCTCGCCGCGGCGGACCGGCTCAGAACCGGCAGGTGGACCGAGACCCGGCTGGACGCCTACCTGGGTCTCGACGTGACAGGGGCGAGCCTGGGCCTCATCGGCTACGGCGAGATCGGGCAGGCCGTGGCGCGCCGGGCGGTCGGGTTCGGCATGACCGTCCAGCACACCTTGTCCCGCAAACCCGACGACGCGCTCTCCCGGGCGGTGTCCCTGGACAAGCTCCTGAGCACCAGCGATGTGGTGTCGCTGCACGTACCGCTCACCGAGCAGACCCGCCACCTCATCGGCGCGGCCGAACTCGCATCGATGAAACCCACCGCCACCCTCGTCAACACCGCCCGCGGCGGCGTCCTCGACGAATCGGCCCTCCTCGCCGCGCTGCGGGCCGGCCGCCTCCATTCTGCGGGCCTGGACGTGTTCGACCGCGAACCACGCAACGGCGTCGGCGACCCGCTGCTGGAACACGAACGGGTGGTGGCGCTCCCGCACGTGGGCTCGGCCACGGAGGCCACCCGGGCCCGCATGATCGACCTCGCCGTGGACAACATCATCGCCGTTCTGAACGACAAGCCACCCCTCACGCCCGTTCCCTGACCGGTCGCTCCGGTGTGCGCTGATCGCCCGCTTCGTCTGTACGGCCCGATCGGCACACCGGAGGTCGGTCGCCATCGGTACGGGCAAGCGGCCGACCCGGCGTAACGACAGATCGGCTTAACGACAGATCGGCACTCGCGGAGGCGACCAGCCACCGTGTCGCGCCGTACAGCGGGCTGACCTCAGCAGGCCGGGTCATCCCGCGCATCGCGCTGAAACGGAATCGTCAGCCGGCCACAGGCAGATCCGTGTCGACCGGGACCGGGACGGGCGCCGGTTCGAACCTGCAGTGGTGATGGTGGCCGCAGTGGTGATGGTGATGGTGGTGGTGGCGATGACCAGGGTCCACCTCGATCCTGGTCGCCGACGACGCGGGTGTCAGGGTCTGCGTCACAGCCGGCGTCGGCGTCGGCGTGCGGGTGACCGTTGGCGTAGGCCTCGGTGTTCGCGTCACTGACGCGGTAGGCGTCGGTGTGCGGGTCACGGTTGGCCTGGTAGTCGGCGCCAACGCTGGCGGCGCCGTGTGGACCACGTTCGGGGTCACCTTTGGAGTGACCACGGGTGTCAGCTTCGGGACGACCAGGGGCGTCACCTTCGGCGTCACCTTCGGGATCGCCAGGGGCGTCGCCATTGGAGCCACCTTCGGGGTCGCCTTGGGCGTCGCCATCGGAGCCACCTTCGGCGTCACCTTGGGTGTCGCCTTGGGTGTCACCGGGCGGATCACCGTCGGCATACCAGTCGGTGCGACCGCCAGCCCCCCATCGGGACACACCGGCGGCGCCACCAAGGGACACGCCTTCGAGGAAGCAGCCGTGGAAGCGGTCGGAGCGACCGTCGGCGCGCCACCCATCACCGCCGTCGAACCCCCAGTGGGCGTCACCATCGGACACCCCGCCGGAACCGCCTTGGAACAAGCCCCGGACGGCACCACCGGACACCCCGACGACGCCACCATCGGACAAGCCGGAGACGCCGCCACCGGACACCCTGACGACTCCGCCTTGGGACACGCCGGAGACGGTGCCACCGGACACCCCGACGACACCGCCATCGGACACGCCTCAGACGGCGCCATCGGTGTCACCGTGGGTTCGGGAGCGCAATTGTGTTTGATGATCGCGGTCGGGCTCACCTGCTCATTACAAGCCAGCACCCGGCCATCGACCGTCGTCCCGCTGGTCACCGAGATCGACGACAGAGCGAGGACGGTGCCGATGAAGGTGGAGTTCGTGCCCAGCGTCACCGAGCTGCCCACCTGCCAGAACACGTTACATGCCTGAGCACCACCGGTAAGGATGACCTCGCTGGCTGAGGAGGTCACGAACGTGGAGGCGATTTGGAAGATGAAGACGGCATCGGGATCGCCCTCGGCATCAAGGGTGACCGTGCCGTTCAGTTCGAGCGAGGATGTGGACTTGTAGATGCCAGGGACGAGCGTCCTGTCGTCGAGGTCGCCTGAGACGCGGTGGGTCGGGGTTCGACGGGCTTTCTTGTAGGCGGCGGCCAAGTCGGCCTGTGCTTTGAGTGCCGCGGCGTCGGCCGCGCGCCGCGCGCCGATCAGCCGGCCCGGCGCGAGTCCG
The DNA here is from genome assembly GCF_019396345.1 of Nonomuraea guangzhouensis. GTDB lineage: Bacteria > Actinomycetota > Actinomycetes > Streptosporangiales > Streptosporangiaceae > Nonomuraea > Nonomuraea guangzhouensis. The sequence goes on from NZ_JAHKRM010000002.1 coordinate 65,673, forward strand.
GTCACCGCGCTGCCCGGACTCACCCCCAGATCACCGGAGATGATGCTCGAACCGGCGTTCTTGACGGTAGCTCCGGTCAGGACCGCGAATTTCCCGGCGGCCGCGAAACCTACGTGTGATTCAGCGGCCTTCGCACTGGTTTGCAATGCGACCAGCGAAGCCCCGGCGAGGATGAATACGAAAGCCCCCGCCAGCAGAGAGGCCCATCGCGACCGTCCATAGTCTACTTCCATTTAGCGAATCTTTCCTCTAGGGAGAGCGCGCCGGATACAGCCGACTGCCACAAGTGCAGAGTCCAGACCGCCCGGGCCACGGAAGTCCCCAAACAGCCGAAGATCCCTGCCTCGCAATTCGGCATGTTATCCGGGGTGATCAACGACCACCTACAGCCGACCGGCAAAAGGAAAGCAAAGCCTCTATCAGTTTTCAGCCAAGGAACAAGCCACCCGATAAACAGACTTTTCTCAAAGGGCGCCAAAAGCGCAATGACTCAGCGCGCCAAGGTCGCCGGCCATACGCAGCCTGCCACCGTCCACCGAGGATCAGCGAATCCCTGGCAATTACGTAGGTCTCCGACCCCGTCGGGCTCAGCGGGGATCGGTGACGCAGAATTCGTTTCCCTCCGGATCGCGCATGATCGTCCAGGTATCGAACTCGCGCACCACTGATGCGCCGTGGGTGATCAGCCGGTTGATCTCGGCACGTCGGTCGATGGCGACAACGTCGAGATGGACGCGGTTGCCGGTGGCCTTCCGATCGGTGACCTCACTGAAGAACAAGATCGGCCCAGGGCCGTCCAGCGCCACATTCGGGTCGGTGTCGGGAGTCCGCCCGAGTCTGGCAAGTCGCTCGATCTCGGCGTCGTCGTACGGGCGAACCTGATAGCCGTCGAGCACCTCCGCCCAGAACCGTGCCAGCGCGGGTGCCCGCTCACAGTGAAACACGATCTCCCGTAACACCGCCACGCGCCGCCCCCTCGTTCCTGGACCTATGCCATCCAGAGGACTGTACGTCGGATGGCGATCTTTTGGCCTACCAGTGGAGCGGCGTGAAGTCCGGGGACGGTCATTGCGGCGTCTCTTGTGCAGGTCGCCCTTGGACGGACGTACGGCCGTTGACCGCGACACGCGCACCCGCCCGGGCCACCCGCGATGGCCGCCCCGATGCCCTGCGTGGATCCCGTGACCAGCGCGGTCTTCCCAGTGAGATCGATGAACATACGGCCCCTTCCCTCCGCGCGAGGGAGCATCCCAATGGCATGACCATGGCGGCCTCTATCACTTATCAGTTAAGCATCAGGTCGCCAAATAAACAGACTTGTCCTGGTCTTGCGGATACCTGATAGCCGGGAGCGCGATGACGCATGAATTAAGGTCGCCAGTGCCATACATAGACTGTCTCCTATTGGAGGTTTCCTTGCCTGATCGATTTGGCGTCAACAAGCCGATCGCCTGGAGCGCGGCCTTGGCCGCCACAATGAGCTTGGCCACGGCCTGCGGAACAACCACGGCACCCCCACAGCAAGCACCACCAGCCGCCGCGCCTCGCCAGCAAATCCTTCCGGCACCTGTGTCGGCCGAACAACTAGCGCAATTGCCGCATGCCACGACCTACGCGAAATTGCGCGGAGCACCGAAAGATGCCACGCCCTTCGCCCCGGCGAAAGGACGCGTGACGCACCCCAAGCAGCCGCAGGTGGTTTACGCCCACCCCGGCGGACCGCCGGTGGCGATATTGCCGACCAGGACGCTGGGCGGCCCGATGTGGGTCCCCGTGGTGGAGAAGCGGACAGGGTGGGTACGCGTTCTGCTGCCGAGCCGGCCGAACCGGTCAACAGGCTGGATCTATGAGGCAGGCGGCGGATTGCGGAATGCCTACAGCGCCTACGACGTACGCATCGACTTGTCCGCTCACCGGCTCAAGGTGTTCCAGTCCGCTCGCGAGGTGGGAAGGTGGAAGGTCGCCGTAGGCGCCCCGTCAACGCCCACGCCATTGGGACGGACGTTCCTGCTCGCCTCGCTGATTCCCAAGCATGCGACGTACAGCCCACGCATGCTCCCATTGGGCACGCACTCGACCGTTCTCCGCACCTTCAGCGGCGGACCCGGCACGATCGCCGTGCACGGCTGGCCGGACAGATCCGTGTTCGGCCGAGAGATCAGTCACGGTTGCGTGCGCGTCCCAGCCCCTGCCCTGCGCATCCTGTCCCGTATCCCGCTGGGCAGTTCGGTCCTCATCAAGCGATGAAAGGATGCAAATATTTGCAATTCATTAATGCCGTATCCCACTCCGGACCACGGCGAGCGGACACGGGGACTGGTGCAGCATGGCGTGGCTGACCGAGCCCATGACCAGCCCGGCGAAGGCACCATACCCGTGCGACCCGACCACGAGCAGGTCCGCACCTTCGGCGGCCTGACGCAGCACCTCGACGGGGTGGCCGCGCACGGCCTCCTCGATCACGTCGGCATCGGGATGCGCTTCGCGATATCCCGCCAGCACCTCGCGCAGTACGAACAGCCCGCCCCGCTCAGCCCTGTCCGAAGGGTCCGCGGGCTCCGAGGCCTCGAACCCCCGCCAAGCATGGACGACCCGCAGACTCGCGCCACGCAGCCCCGCCTCGGCGAAGGCGAAGTCGAGCACCCGGCTGCGCGACTCCGGCGAGCCGTCCACCGCCGCCACCAGTTCGCCACGGGACTGGGCCGGCAGTTGCCGTACGACGACCACGTCGCACGCGGCATGCCCGGCCACCCCGTAGGCCACCGACCCCACCAGCAGCCCGCGCACTCCCCCGAGCCCGTGGCTGCCGATGACCAGCAGCTCGGCCTCCTTCGCCGCCTTGATCAGCGCGACCCGGGGATCGCCGGGCAGGAGCACCGTCGTGATGCTGATCTTCGGCTGTTCGCGGCGGGCCCGGTCCTCGGCCGCGGCCAGCACCATCTCGCCACCGTCGCGCATCCACTTGGCCACCGCCGCGTACCGGCCCGACTGGGCCTCGCAGACCCAGCCCGGCATGGCGTGCGCCACGGTCAGTGGCACCCCTCGCAGCGCGGCCTCCATGGCGGCCCATCCGGCGGCCTCGAGCCCCGCTCGCGAGCCGTCCACCCCGACGATGATCACGCGTCGCCCCCTTCACACGCCCCCTTCCCATGACATCGCCCTCCGGTGAGATGGCCAAGCGCCAAACGTCCTCCCAGGTCAGGACCTTGGCCCCTTGCGCGGAGCATGCGCGACGCCCACCCTGCGGGCGAGGGTGGGCGTGGCACGGTCGGGAGAGCTACCGCAGGTACGGGTTGCGCTGGATGATCGGCGACCGGCCGAGTCCGAGGGTGGTTCCGGCGTTCGCGAGCGCCAGGCCGATCAGCACGATCGAGTAGATGATGTGCTCGTCCATGAACGGGTTGTTGGCCAGAGGCAGTTCGGCCGCCCACATCAGGACCAGCATGAGCGTGCCGGTGACGGCGGCGATCCGGAGGCCGACGCCCAGGATGAGCGCGGCGCCGATGCCCAGCAGGCCGAGCATGAACAGCCAGTCCACCCACGGCTGCCCGGCCAGGCCGGAGAAGAAGCCGCCGAGCGCGTTCTCGCCGGTGCCCTTGAGGAACCCGGTCGTCGGGCTGCCGCCCGAGAGCCAGGCGTTCTTGGCGGGGGTGGCGAACCCCCAGCCGAAGGTCTTGTCCAGGAACGCCCACAGGAAGATCCAGCCGATCGAGATCCGGGCGACCGCCCAGACACGGTCGACCGGGCGGAGCGCCGTCTCGCTGAGATCGGTGTTCATGACGGGGTTGGCGGCGCTGGTCATGACGTTCCCCTTTCTTTCCCTGGTTTTCTTATGGCTTGAGCACACTCCTTTCTTGGTCGCGGAGGCAGTGCCGTACGGCCCGCCGTACCGGGACCTTCGGCCCTGAAGCCGACGGATCACCATCCCCCCGCCGACGGGACTTACGGCCCTACCGGGCACCCGGCCCCGGAGCTGTGATGAAGGCACCGGAACCGCTCAGACACCCGAGGAGATCGCCATGACCGTGACCCTCGACGACGACAACCGCGTCACGGGCGTGGTGTCCGAGGCGGATCTGCTGGCCAAGGAGGAGTTCAGGGAGGTCGCGCTCCCGACGAAGTCGGGAGCTTCTCAAGCGACCGACTCGCCGAACGGAGTGAGGCCATAAGCAGGGAGGTCGCGCTCCCGACGAAGTCGGGAGCTTCTCAAGCGACCGACTCGCCGAACGGAGTGAGGCCATAAGCAGGGAGGTCGCTGGAAGCTCAGTGCAGCACGACGACGTCCTCGACATCCCGGGGCCCTCAAAGCAGCGGCGGGGTGGCGATGAGGTCCTCGGTGTCGTAGGTCAGCTCGGAGACGACGTCCACCACCCCCTCGACCTCGCGGATCCTCTCCACCAGGGCCACGGTCTGCGACTTGCGGCGCACCTTCCCGCCGATCGTCACGACGGCCCTGTCGACCTCGACCGAGAACGCCTCGCGGTCCGGCAGCAGCGCGGCTATGTCGGCGAGCACGTCGGCGGCCGGGCGGACGAAGACCCGCAGCACGTCCCTCTGGTGCAGGGTGCCGCAGATGTGCCCGGTGGCCGGGTCGACCACCGGCAGCTGCCTGATGCGCTTGTCGTGCATCAACCGCGCCGCGTCACGGACGGACGTGTCGGGGGTGACGGTGATCGCCGGCGCGGTCATCAGCTCGGCCGCCTTCACGCCGGCCGCCTTCTGATGCTCCTGCCGCCGCGTACGCGACTCGAACATCGAGACGCTGTGCCGTACCGGGTCCGTCTCCTTGAGCAGCAGGTCGTCCTCGGAGACCACGCCCACGGGCCGTCTCTCGGCGTCGATCACGGTGACCGCCCCGACCGCGTAGCGCTCCATGGCCGCGACGATGTCGAGGAACGACGAGTCTTCGAGGACGGCGATGGCCACGCGGCCCATGACGTCCTTGACCAGGATTGTCATTGTTCGTACCTCGCTTTCCCTTCTCACGTTCCTCCGCGGCGGCCGGTCTCGGCAGCGCCGAAAGTCCCTAATTCGCCGGCCAAGGGACCCTAAGCCACCTTTGACCTGCTAAAAGGCCGCGATCCGGGCAGGAAGGAAAGACACCACCGGACTAGGAGACGATCATGGCAGCCACCGGCGACCTCGGGCGTCGCATCGCCCATCACCGCGAGCGGCTCGGTCTGACCCTCGAACAGGTCGCCGAGCGCGCTGACATGTCACCCGGCTACCTCCAGTACCTGGAAGAACATCCCGGCACCCCCACCGCCGAGGCCATGTACCGGCTGGCCGGAGCCTTGGAGACCAGCGTCGAAGACCTCCTCGGCGGCGCCGTCGACCGGCCACCGGGCCGTGGCCGGGCCAGAACGGCTCCGACGCTGCAGAGCCTGGACCGCGAGGAATGCCTCAAGCTGATCGAGCCCGGCGGCATCGGCCGGGTGGCCTTCAACGGCTCCCACGGCCCGACCGTGCTGCCGGTCAACTACGAGCTGCACGAGGGCTCCATCATCTTCCGCACCGCCTCGGGCGGCCCCATGGACCAGGACCTGCGTACCGGCCTGGAAGGCGTGGAGATCAAGGTCGGCTTCGAGGTGGACCAGATCGACGAGGCCCAGCGCGAGGGCTGGAGCGTGCTCGTGCAGGGCCCCGCCCACCACATACCTCCCGACGAGCTGCCGGAGGTCACCGTCACCCCCTGGGCGGGCGGCGAACGCCACCTGTACGTCCGCATCAGCCCGCAGCAGGTCACCGGCCGCCGCATCCACAACCTCTGATCGCGAAGCGCGGGATCGAACCAGAACCCCGGCCGCGCCGTATCTGACCATGTGAGCGCCGATCAGATCGGACCCGCCGGCCGCGTCGTGCGCGCCGCGGTGTTCGCGGTCGCCTGCGTGTACGCCGCGCTCGGCATGCACGTGCTGGCCGGTGGCCCGCGCGCCGGGCTGGGGATCGTCGCCGCCGCCACCGCCATGACCGGCGCGGGGGCCTACGTCCTCGCGCGCCGACGGCGGAGCATGGGGACGCTGCTGGCCGCCTCCTTCGCCGCGCAGTACGGCATGCACCACCTCTTCGGTTCGGCCGTCCCGTTGACGGGACACCACGAAGGCGGGCTGTCCGCGGGGCTCGGGATGCTGACGGCGCACGTGCTGGTCGCGACGCTGTCGGCCTGGTGGCTGGAGCGCGGCGAGACGGCGCTGGCCACCCTCCTGTCCCTGCTGGCCTGCTCGCTCCGCGACCTGTGGCGGCCGCTCACCGATGCGCTCGCGCCGCCCGCGACGACGCGCCGCGTGGCGCCGGTCGTGGCGGTCGCGCCCGCCATCCGCGCGTCCCAGGTGCTGGCCTGGGCGCTGTGCCGCCGGGGGCCGCCTCAGTAGGCAGGCGACGCTGTCGCGCTGCTCCGCTGATCCTTACCGGCACCGTGTGTCGCCGGGTATGACCGCGTGGATCGCCGTCGTACCCCGGGCACCGCACGTCCGGTCCGTCATGACCGTACGACGACCGCGGTATGCCCCGTGCGTCCGGTCATGACCGCCCCCGCTGTTCGCGCGCCTTCGGCGTGCGCGTCTCCGGAACGGAGAAGTTCATGACCTCTGTAGAGGTACGGCCGGAAACCAGCCTGCCCACCACCCCGGTCCTGTCGTCCCAGCGCTACCGCGTCGTCTGGCGCTGGCATTTCTACGCCGGGCTGTTCGTCGCGCCCGTCCTGCTCGTCCTCGCCGTGACCGGATCGATCTACCTGTTCAAGGAGCCGTTCGAGGCGTGGCACTACGCCGACGTCCGTACGCTCGCCGCACCCGTGACCGCGGCCCGGCCCCTGTCGGAGCAGGTCGCGGCCGCCCGGCAGGCCCGGCCCGGCGCGGCCGTCATGTCGGTCATCCCGCCCACCGCCCCGGACCGGACCACCCGGGTGATCCTTCAGGGCGCCGACGCCGGGCCGTGGGCCCAGGGCATCTCGGTCTACGTCGACCCGTCCACGTCCCGTGTGGTCGGGCAGATCGACGACGCGACCACCTTCATGCGGGTCGTACGCACCATCCACGGCGAACTGATGTCGGGCACCATAGGCGACCGGGTCGTGGAGATCGCCGCGTGCTGGGCGCTGATCCTCGTGGCCACCGGCACGTACCTGTGGTGGAGCGGCCGCCGTACCCACAAGCGGGCCAAACGGTCGGGCCGCGGCCGGCTGCGCCGCCTGCACACTCTCACCGGAGTCGGCGCCGGGGCGGCGGTCGTCTTCCTCGTCCTCTCCGGCCTGCCCTGGTCGGGCGTGTGGGGTGACGGCCTGCAGCGCATCCAGGACAGCACCGGTTCGACCTACCCCAGCGCGGACGCCTTCCCCCACACCTCGACGCTCTCCGGAGACCTGTCCACCAACCCCGACGCCAAGGTGCCCTGGTCGGCCGAACGGCTTCCCGTACCGCAGTCCGACGGCCACGCCGCGCACGAGAGCGCCGGCGGCGTGCTGCAACCGCGTGCCCTGCCCATCGAGCGGGCCCTGGCCGCCGCCCGTCCGGTCCTGCGTGACTGCCGGCCGGCCGAATGCGACATCAAGATCCTCCTCCCGGCTGACGCGAAGGGCGTCTACACCGTCGTGACCGACAACCGCCGCGACCCGGCCGCGGCCCAGACGCTCCACATCGACCAGTACAGCGGCAGGGTGCTGGTCTCCTACGGCTGGGCCGAGTACGGCATCATGGCCAAAGCCGTCGAACAGGGCATCGCCCTGCACGAGGGCCGCCGCTACGGCACCGCCAACCTGATCGTCATGCTCGGCGCCTGCCTGGCCCTGATCACGCTCGTGGTCACCGGCGCGTGGATGTGGTGGAAGCGCCGCCCGCGCGGGCGCGCCGGGGCGCCGGCCCGCGCCACCAACAGGCGGACCACGTACGGAGTGATCGCCATCATGGCGGCGCTCGGCCTGCTGTTCCCGCTCGCGGGCGCCACCATGGTGGTCGTGCTGCTGCTCGACTGGCTGGTGCTGCGGCGGGTCCCGGCGGTCGCGCGGGTGATCGGCTGACGCCGGTCAGGGTTCCCGATAGTCGGCGGCGACCCCGATCAGCGAAATGAGGCCGGAGGCGAACTCCATCGCCTCCGCGTGCCCCTCGCTGAACGGCGACTGGAAGCCCACTCCCTCCCACTTCTGGGTGGCGGGGTTCCACAGGTCGCTGCCGACCTCGAAGTCCCACCCGAAGATGCCGTGGTCGTACCAGAGCTCGTCCGCGGAGTTGCCCGCCGCCGAATACAGCACGTCGGTCACCGGCCCGGTCTGCTGGGGCCAGGTGACCGTGCCGCGTTCGGCGGCGATGGCCTGCTCGATGGTGCGGGCCGAGCGCAGGAAGTACGCCTCCTGCCGGGTCGTGGGCCGGGGCAGGGTGACCCGGCCGTCGAGCTTGTAGGCGCCGGGCGGCCACATGAAGTACCCGCCGTAGCTGTGGACGTTCATCGCGAACTTGATGTTGCGGTACCTCTGCGCCAGCCAGATGACGTTGCGGCTCTCGGGCTCGGAATGCTCGGCGGGCCCGGCGAACGTACCGTTCTGGCAGTTGGCCGAGGCGCCGAAGTACCCGTCGGACAGCGAGCCCACGGCGTAGTTGCGATTGACGTCCACGCCCCAGGTATTGCGCTGTGCCGGGTCGGACTGCTGCGCCGGGCAGTGGTTGGTCATGTTCTTACGCTGGGAGTTGAAGTCGTAGAAGCTGTAGTTGGCGCCGTCGGGGTTGACCGTGGGGACGATGAAGATGTCGGTGCGGTTCAGCAGCTCGCGGGTCGCCGCGTCGCGCGGGTAGTTGCGCAGCAGCCGCTCCGCCGCCTCGATGGTGACCAGCGGCCCCACCCATTCCCGGGCGTGTTCCTGGGCGTAGGCGAGCACTCCGGTACGCGAGCCGTCACGATGGACGCCGACGCGCAGCGCCAGCACCCGCCACGGCGCGCGGGAGACGTCGGCCGGCGCCTTGAGGAAGTCGCTGAGCTGGGTGATCGGCGCGGGCGCCATGACGCCCAGCCCCGCGTCCGTGCGGTAGGTCGTGGCCTTGACGGCGATGCCCGGCGTCGCGTTGATCGCCGCAACCACCTGGGCGGCGGTGCTGGTGGGCGTGCCGGAGCCGTCGGTCGCCAGGCTGACCGTGATCTGCTTGCCGTTCACCGTCACCTGTAACGGCCGGTCGGCGGCGCCGGGATTGACGAGCTCGATGGCCAGGTCGTTGCCGCCCTCGGAGCCGTAGGCGTTCGAGGTGACCACGACGGCGGCGCCGGGCACGGCACCGATCAGGGCTTGGGCACGCCGCCGGTAGCCGTTGGTCGGGTTCGGCAGCGTGATGATGTCGGTGAGCTTGGGGAAGCGCTGGTGCAGCGCCTTGACCCGCTCGTTGAGCTGCGTCGGCGGCATGTACTGGCTGACGAAGTCCTTCTGGTAGCCGGGACCCGTGCGGTCGGGCCGCTCGCCGTCGGGCCACTCCTTGACCCGTGCCTCCGCCTTGCCACCGGCCGCCGACGTGACGGTGATCCACTGCGGCTGGTTCTCCGCCGGCACCGGAGTGCTGAGCTGGTGACCCAGGTACGCGCCCGCATCGACGTACGGCACCATCGGCGCCTGCCCGCTGGAACCGCGCCGGCCCGTCCAGCTCGCGCTGAGCACGGCCGCCGCCCCGGCGTTGCTGGACGCCTCGACCGACAGGAAGTACCCGTCGCGGGTCTTGAACCAGACCGCCCGCTCGATGACCAGCTGGTCCTGCGCGGCGCCGCTCTTCGGCGTCCGCTGGGCCGGTGTTCCGGTCGCCAACGTGGCGCCGAGCGACCCGAGCTGCGAGAGCTGACTCGGTGTGACGACGGCGTCGACCTGGACGCTGCCGTCCGCCTGCGGCCGTACCCGCTCGGTGAGGTCGGCCCCCGAGGCCACCAGCCGCTCCATCGTGGCCTGGTCCGGCACGGAGAGCGTGACCAGAGAGGCCGGCTCCGGGTCGGCCGGCCCGGCGACCGCCGGGACGGACGTCCCCGAGGTCAGGGATGTCGTAAGAAGAACGATCGCCACAACGACCGCGGACGCCCGTAAGCCACGCATCGGCTCCTCCTGGATCACCGGTATGGAGATCAGTGAAAGCCGACTTGACGAAACAGGCAAGACCCACTCAAAAGAGGTGTATCGGTCGAACTACCGCGGGAGTTGTATCCCGGAGCGGTCTTGCGGATAAAAGTTGACCTCTATCTCAAACCGGCGGTTGACGCGCAAAACGACGTCGCTTCGTAGCTTGAGGCGCGGTTTCCCATGCGCTTTTGAGGAGAAGTGATGCGACATTCCCCGCGCTGGTTGGCGCGCGCACTGGCCGGATTACTGCTGATCGCCGGAGCGGTCGTGGTCCCGGCGGCCGCGGCGCAGGCCGAGACGTGTTCGACGAGCCTGCCCCTTCCCGACGGCTACGGCATCACCTGCGTACGCGTGGACCGGCACCCGCAGGCCGACGGGTCCGAGCTGCGGGACGTCACGATGACGTCCACGGCGATCTTCCAGGCGTCCGGCGGCACTCCGGCGATCAGCCCGCTGGCCCAGCCGATCACCGTACGGATCTACCTGCCCGACGACTACGACCCGGACCGGAGCGCCCCCTACCGGTCGCTCTACCTGATCAACGGTGGCGGGGACAACTACGACGAGTGGACGACGAAGGCCGATCTGGTGTCCCTGATGGCCGACGTGCCGGACTATGACGGCATCGTGGTGATGCCGACCGGCGGGATGACCGGCTGGTACAGCGACTGGGCCGGCCGCACGGACGGATATTTCTCGCCCAAGTGGGAGACGTACCACATCTCGCAGCTCATCCCGTGGATCGACGCCAACTTCAACACCATCACCGACCGATCCGGGCGCGGGCTGGCCGGGATCTCGATGGGCGGCTTCGGCACGCTCAAGTACGCCGCCGCGCACCCCGACGTGTTCTCGGTCATCGGCGCCATCTCCCCGGGCACCGACCTGCGGGCCCCGGCCGCCCAGCGGACGATCTCCAACTCCATGTGGCTGTCCGGCGCCGCGATCAACCTGTTGGATCGGGGTGTATACCGCGTCAACAAGTACGAGAACGGCATCCTGGTGCTCGACCAGGACCAGCAGCGGCGCTACCGGCTGGACACCCTGTTCGGGCCGCACACCACCGCCGTCGTGGACGGCACGACGGTCGACGACTGGCCGGCCGCCAACCCGGCCGAACTGGCGACGCAGGGCAAGTACGCACCGTACAGCGGCAAGTTCGGCCTGTACGCGGGCGGCTGCGTGGACCTTCCCGGCCCGCCCGACCGGCCCGAGTACGCCAACGGCCACCAGCCGGCCCCGGCCGAGTGCGCCTACGACACCGACACCGATGCCGACGCCCCGATGGCCGGCGAGGCCATGCTCGGCGCGTACGCGAGCGTCTTCGACACCACGCTGACCAGCCTGGGAGTCGACCACCGGTACTGCTACGGCACCGGCGGGCACGACTGGAACTCCTGGCCCGCCAACCTGGTGGACTTCCTCCAGTACGCGTACGGCACGGCCCCGGCTCGCTGCCCCAACGCGTAGCAGGTTGATCTGATCACGAGGAGGAGAGTAGGGTCTGGCGGTGTTAATCGTTTAACACCGCCAGGAGGAAGATCGAGATGATCATCCACGCACCGATCGTCGTACGAGATCGGAGCCATGAGAAAGCCGATCTTTCCTGTCGGAAATATTATGTTATTCGACTAACATGAGCCGCCCCACAGCACGACAGGTGGCCGAGCTGGCGCAGGTCTCGGTGGCGACCGTGTCCTATGTGCTCAGCGGCCGGGACCGTCCGGTCGCCGCCGAGACGAGACAGCGGGTGCTCGACGCGGCCAGGCAGCTCGGCTACACGCCCAACCAGGCGGCCAGGAGCCTGCGCAAGCGCCGGACCCAGCGGGTCTGCCTGGTTCAGGGATCGCTCGGCGGTAACCCCAGCGACGAGCGGCTGGCCAGGGACCTGCACGAGATGGCCGACGTACACGGCTACTCCGTGATCACGCTCGCCGTCTACTCCGAGGGCCGTGCGCGGGCGGCGGCCGACGTGCTGCGGAGCGGGATCGCCGATGGCGCGCTGGTCAATCAGACCGGTGACCACTTCCCCCACGACCTGCTGGCCGAGATCGTCGCCACCGGACTGCCGATGGTGGTGGTCCGCAACGAGAGCGTGCCGGACGGCTGCGACGTCGTACGGACCCCGGAGACGCAGGTCAGCACCGAGGCGGTCGAGCACCTGCTGGCCGAGGGCCGGACGCGCATCGCCTTCATGGCCCACCGCCAGGAGCTCTACCGAGACCAGCCCACCGGCAGGCTGCTGGGCTACACGACCGCCCTCGACCGGCACGGCGTGGACCAGCGGATCATCGTCTCCGGCGCGGACGACCGCGTGGCCGCCTACCAGTCCGCCACCGAACTCCTGCGCTCCCCCGACCGGCCGGACGCGATCTTCGCGGCTTCCGACCGGGCGGCGATCAGCGTGATCAACGCCGCCAAGGACGCCGGACTGAGCGTGCCCGGCGACGTCGCGGTGATCGGCGTCGGCAACATCGACGAGGGTCTCATCAGCAACCCGCAGCTCAGCACCGTCGGCCCGCTCCGACACGACTACACCGACGTCGTGCGCCTGCTCTTCGACCGGCTCCAGGCCGATGGGCCCCTGCCCGCCCGCGAGATCGTCCGCCCCTGGACGTTCCTGCGGCGGGGCTCTTCCTGAAGGCGCTTGACAGAAGGGAAACCCGAGATGTCCCCCGATCTCTCCCGCCGCGACCTGCTCCGCCTGGCCGGGGCGGCCGCCGCCGTACCGGTCCTGTCGTCCTGCGCCGGAGCCCCGACCGCGCCGAACGCCGCCCCCGGAACGTTCACCGTCTACTGGAACGCCGGACACGACTACCAGGCCTACCGCAAGGTGATCACCGAGTTCGAGCAGGCCAACAAGGTCAAGGTCAATCTGCAGAAGTACCAGTGGCCCGACCTGCGCACCCGGCTGCTCGCCGACTTCGCCTCCGGAACCGTCCCGGACGTGGTCGAAGAACCGGGCGGCTGGGTGCAGGAGTTCGCCATCTCCGGCAACGCCCGCCCGCTCCAGGACTACGTCGACCGCGACGGCGGCGCGATGGGCTTCCCCGCCGACTGGCGCCCGGCCACCGTCGAACGCAACTCCTACCAGGGCAAGGTGTACGGGGTTCAGCTCCATCTGACCTGCAACACGCTCTTCTACAACAAGGCCATGCTCCGGGACGCCGGGCTGGAGCCGCCCACCACCTGGCCGGAGTTCCTGGTCGCCGCCCAGAAGCTGACCAAGGACGGCGTCTACGGCGTGGCACTCAACCAGGACCACACCTACATCTGGCCCTGGCTGCTGCAGGCAGGCGTCACCCCGTACGACCCCAAGACCGGAAAAGTCATGACCCCGGTGGCGGACGCGGTCGCCGCCCTGCAGTTCCAGGCGGACCTGATCCACAAGCACAGGGTGGCCCCCATACCGGTGTCGAGCACCGACTACTCGGGCCCGCAGAAGCTGTTCTCCGCCAAGCGCGCCGCGATGATCCTCACCGGCCCGTGGGACCTCGGCCCGATCGGGAAGACCAACCCCGACCTGGAGCTGGGCGTGGCTCCGCCGCTGAAGGGCAAGCGGCAGGTCACCCAGGCGGCGGGCGTCAGCATGTTCGTCCCGGCCAAAGCGGCCAGGCCCGACCTGTCGTGGGACTTCATCAAGCGCGTCACCACCCTCCAGACCGAACAGGCCGCCACCAAGGAGGTCGGCATGCTGATGCCCCGCACCTCCTGGGCCGACCTGCCCGAGGTGCGGTCGGACCCGGTCATCAAGGTCTTCGCCGACGCGCTCGGCTACGCCGCCGATCCCGGGCAGCAGGTACGCCTCACCGGCCAGTCCGGCAAGTTCGAGGAGCAGCTCAAGGTCATGTACCAGCAGGTGCTCATCCAGAACCAACCCGCCGAGTCGGCGCTGCGGACGTTCAGCGAGGCGGCCGAGGGCTTCCTGCGATGACCCGATCGACGACCCGCCGCAAGGCCCGCCGCAGGACGCTCACGGGCCGGTACGCCAGGACCGCTTACCTGTTCCTGACCCCGGCGCTCCTGTTCTTCGCGGCCTTCTTCTACCTGCCGATCGGCAACGTGGTCGCCACCAGCCTGCGTACCGGCCCGCAGGCCGACCAGTTCGCCGGGCTCGCCAACTACGGCCAGGCCCTGGCCGACCCGGCCGTGCGCCACTCGTTCCTGGTCACGATCGTCTTCGCGGTGGCCGTGGTGATCGGCTCGATCGTCCTCGGGCTGATCCTGGCCATGGCGCTCGACCAGCCGCTGAAGGGACGGGTGGCCTTCCGCGTGCTGCTGCTCGTGCCGTACCTCACCTCGGTGGCGATCGTCGGCCTGCTCTGGCGCAACATCCTGGACCCCGAACTCGGCGTGCTGAACCGGCTGCTGGCCGCCACGGGCCTGCCCGAGCAGCAGTGGCTCAACACCGCTCCGCTGCTCACGATCGCCGCGGTCACGCTCTGGCAGAGCGTCGGCTACACGATGGTGCTGTTCCTGGCCGGGTTGCAGGGCATACCCGAGACCTTCCACGAGGCGGCGAAGATCGACGGTGCCGACGCCTGGCGCCGGTTCTGGCGGATCACGCTGCCGCTGCTCGCCCCCACCACGCTGTTCGTCTCGGTGATGGCGGTCATCTCCGGCCTGCAGGCGTTCGGCCAGGCGTACATCATCACCAACGGCGGGCCGGGCGACGCCACCGACCTGTCGGTCTTCCACATCTTCAACGTCGCCTTCCGGACCAGGGACTTCGGCTACTCCTCGGCGCAGTCGGTGCTGCTCCTGGCCGTGATCGTGGCGTTCACGCTGGTCCAGCTCCGGGCCGGGCGGCGCGGGGAGGTCCAGTACTGATGCGGCGCGCTCTCCTTTACACCCTGCTCGGGCTCGCCTCGCTGGTGACGGTCCTGCCGCTGCTCTACATGCTGTCGCTGTCGCTGCAGACCGAGGCGGAGACGCTGTCGGCGCACGCGGTGCTCTGGCCGGACGCACCCCAATGGGGCAACTACCCCGAACTGTTCGCCCGCGCGCCCTTCGGCGACTTCATCGTCAACAGCCTCGTCGTGGCGGGCGTCATCACGCTGGCGCACCTGCTGTTCGACCCGCTCGTCGGCTACGTGTTCGCCAAGTTCCGCTTCCCGCTGCGCAACACGCTGTTCGTGGCGCTGCTGGCCACGCTGATGGTGCCGTTCTTCGTGCGCATGATCCCGCTGTACGTGCTGATGGCCAACCTCGGCTGGCTCAACACCTATCAGGGGCTGGTCACGCCGTTCCTCATGGACGCGTTCGGCATCTTCCTCATGCGGCAGTTCATCCAGCCCATCCCGGACGATCTGATCAGCGCGGCCCGCATCGACGGCGCGTCCGAACTGGGCATCTACCGGCGCATCATCCTGCCGCAGACCAGGCCGGCGCTGGCCGTGCTCGGGCTGTTCACCTTCGTCTTCCAGTGGAACGAGTTCCTGTGGCCGCTGGTCGCCACCACGACGCCCGAGATGCGGACCATCCCGGTCGGGCTCACCCTGTTCAACCAGGAGTACTTCACGCTGTGGCACCTCACGGCCGCCGGCTCGGTGATCCTGTTCGTCCCCACCGCTGTCCTGTTCCTCCTCACCCAGCGCTACTTCGTGCGCGGCATCGCCCTCACCGGCCTTCGATAGGAGCCCTTTCTTGCGTCCGAACGTGATCGTCGTCTTCACCGACCAGCAGCGGTGGGACACCGTGGGCCCCTTCACCCCGAACCTCGACCGGATGGCCAGGCACGGCACGCAGGCCACGGTCGCGCTGACCCCGCAGCCGGTGTGCGCGCCCGCCCGCGCGGCCCTGCAGACGGGCCGCTATCCGACCACCACGGGGGTGTACCGCAACGGCCGCGTCCTGCCCGCCGAGGAGCGCACGCTGGCGCACCACTTCAACGCGGCCGGATACGCCACCGGCTACATCGGCAAGTGGCACCTGGCCGCCACCGAACCGGTGCCCGAGGAGCTGCGCGGCGGCTACCGCTCGTGGCTGGGGGCCAACGCGCTCGAGCACACCTCCGACGCCTACCGCACGATCGTGTACGACGAGGCGAACGACCCCGTCTTCCTGCCCGGTTACCGCTCCGACGCGCTGGTCGACGCGGCCGTCCGGTTCGTCGCCGACCACCACGAGGAGCCGTTCTTCCTCTTCCTGTCCTTCATCGAACCGCACCACCAGAACGAGGTGGACAACTACCCGGCCCCCGACGGCTACGAGGAGCGCTACCAGGGCCGCTGGACGCCGCCGGACCTGGCCGCGCTCGGCGGCACGGCCGCCCGGCACCTGGGCGGATACCTGGGCCAGGTCAAGCGGCTGGACGAAGGGCTGGGCCGGCTGCTCGACGCGCTCAAGAGCATGGAGCTGCTCGACGACACGATCGTCGCCTACACCTCCGACCACGGCAACCACTTCAAGACCCGCAACGGCGAGTACAAACGGTCCTGCCACGACGCGTCGCTGCGGGTGCCGCTGGCCGTGCGCGGGCCCGGGTTCGACGGGGGCGGCGCGATCGCCCGGCCGGTCAGCGTCATCGACCTGCCGCCCACGCTGCTGGAGGCCGCCGGGCTGCCCGTACCGGAGAACATGCAGGGCCGCTCGTTCCTGCCGCTGCTGGGCGACGCCCGCGCGCCCTGGCCGGACGAGGTGTTCTTCCAGGTGAGCGAGTCGGAGGTGGGCCGGGGCATCCGTACCTCGCGATGGAAGTACTACGCCGTCGCCGAGGACGCCGACCCGTTGACCGCGCCCGCCGCCGCCCGCTACCGCGAGCAGGCCCTGTACGACCTGGACAACGACCCGCACGAGCTGGTCAACCTGGCCGGGCACCGGTCCCACCTGGAGGTCGCGGCCGAGCTGCGGGCACGGCTGCTACGCAGGATCGTGGCGGCGGGCGAGGCCGAGCCGGTCATCGAGCCGGCCACCGAGGTCGACGGGCGCGACCAGGCACTGCCCGACCCCGCCGTACGGCTGCGCGGCCCGAAACCGGCCAGGTTCGGCCACCAGCCACCGGTCGGCGGGCCGTGACCGGCCAGGTCACGGCCACCAGCCGGCAGCCGGCGCCTCATAGCGACACGGTGCGGAACCCGGCGTTGGCCATCGACGAGTCGGGGGTGTTCGAGGATCGTGCCGAGTTGCGGTAGCGGTTGCAGTAGGAGTCGTGGCACAGGAACGAGCCGCCGCGCAGCACCCGTGCCGCGCCGTTGAGCGGACCGCGCGGATCGGCGGACGGGGAGTAGGCGTAGTAGTCAGGGGCGTACCAGTCCGAACACCACTCCCACACGTTGCCGACCGTCTGCCAGAGCCCGTACGCGTTGGGCGCGAACGTGCGGACCGGGGCGGTGGTCAGGTAGCCGTCGGCCAGCGTGTTCTCGCCGGGGAACACGCCCTGCCAGATGTTCACCGGCCACGCGTCCTCGGGCAGGTCGTCACCCCACGGGTAGCGCGCGCCGTCGAGGCCGCCCCGGGAGGCGTACTCCCATTCGGCCTCGGTCGGCAGGCGCCGCCCGGCCCACGAGCAGTAGGCGACCGCGTCGTTCCAGCTCACGTGGACCACCGGGTGGTCGGCCTCCGCCTCGGACAGGGCGCCGCCCGGGCGCCGCCAGTCGGCGCCGCGGACACCGAACCACCAGGGGGTGCCCGCGGCGGGGCCCATCACGTCCTCCGGATCGGCCGCCAGGGCCAGGTGGAAGACGGCGGAGAAGCCGTACTCCTCGGCCTCGGTCCGGTAGCCGGTCGCGTCGGCGAAGACGGCGAAGTCGGCCGTCGTCACGCTGGTCGCGTCGATGGAGAACGGCGACAGGACGACCGGATGGACGGGCCCTTCGCCGTCGCCCCAGTTGCCGTCGCCGGTGGCGTCTCCCATCTGGAACTCGCCGCCGGGCAGGTCCACCTGCTCGATCGGGTGCGTCCCCCGCGCGGCGAACCGTACGGGCTCCATCGGGGACGCCGGCGTCGCGGGCGTGCAGCAGCTGTCCGACACGTTCGTCACGATACCGGGGAGAGTCTGACCAGCCTCATCGGTAGGTCGCCTCGTCGAGCCCGCTCATCGTCGGGTCGTAGGAGACGTCGCCGACGTCGTACATGGACGTCATCCAGTGGTAGAAGTTGTCGCCCCGATCCCGCAGCACCTGGTACAGCCGCCGCATCAGCCGTCCGCGCACCGCCTCCATCTCGGGATGCGGGTAGACGTTGAGCAGTTCGTCCGGGTCGGTGAACAGGTCGTACAGCTCGTTCGTCGAGTCCGGGTTGACGACCAGTTTGTAGCGGTCGGTCCGGATCATCCGCTGCGGGTACGGGAAGTGGTGGCCGTGGAACTCGCAGACGATGTCCTGCTCCCACGCCACCTCTTCCGTGGAGGCGAGTGGCACGAGGCTGCGGGAGTCGACGGCGGGAGCGGGGTCGATCCCGGCCAGGTCGAGGATGGTCGCCGTGCAGTCCAGCAGGCTGACGAACTCCGACCGGACGACCCCGGGCCGCTGCCCCGGGACGCGGAGCAGGCCGGGCGTGCGGTAGATGTCCTCGTACATCGCCGGGCCCTTGTCGTGCAGCCGGTGCGCGCCGGTGAACTCGCCGTGGTCGCAGGTGAAGAACACGGCCGTGTCGTCGACCAGCCCGAGCCGCCGCATGGCGTCCATGACCCGGCCGATCTGGGCGTCGATGAGCGCGACGTACCCCCAGTAGACGGCGATGAGCTTGCGCGTCACCTCCAGCGGCATGGTGTCGAACGTCCAGTGCGCGCTGTAGTTGGCCTGCACCTGCGGCTTGCCGGCGAAGGTCTCGGCGATCGACTTGGGCAGCTCGACCAGCTCCGGGTCGAACATGTCGAAGAACTCGTCCGGCACGATGTACGGCAGATGCGGCCCGAAGAAGTTGAGCTGCAGGAAGAACGGCCGCTGCTCGGCCGCGTACCGTTCCAGCAGCTCGATCGTCCGGGTCGCCAGGTAGTGCTCGAACGTCGCCTCGACCGGCTGGCGCAGCCGCGCGGCCAGCAGGTTGCCCGGCCCGCCGTTGGGCAGCGTCCCGCGGATGTGGTCGTGAATCTCGTACGGCGGCAGGTCGTTGGCGGCAAGGTAGTCCAGATAGTCGGGATGATCCACGGGGTTGTGCCACCCCGGCAGGTCCGGCCCGTCGAACCCGAAGTCGGCCGCCCGCCGGTGGTGCCCGACGTGCCACTTGCCGATGAGCCCGCAGTTGTAGCCGGCCTCCCGCAGCGCCTGGGAGAAGGCGAACTGCCCGTCGGGCAGGTCCTCGATGTAGCCGACGTTCCGCTCGTGGTTGGCCAGCAGTTTGTGCCGGAACGGGGCCTGCCCGGTGAGCAGGCTGGCCCGCGCCGGCGTGCAGATGGCGGACGGGGTGTACCAGCGGTCGAACCGGGTCCCGGTCCTGGCCAGTTCGTCGAGGACCGGGGTGGCGGCCAGCTGGTTCCCGTACGCGCCGAGGGTGTCGACCCGGTGCTGGTCGGTCATCAGGAACAGGATGTTCACTTGGCGGCGCCCATGAACAGGTCGCCCGTGTAATAGGTCTTGGGGGCGACGGGGCCGGTGAGCTTGCCCGCGCCGACGAAGTAGTCGTTCATGCCGGTCAGCCACTTGTCGATCGTGCCGTCCTTGGTGTAGCCGTCCAGGTCGGACAGCGACAGCACCTTGGAGTTGGCCGCGTCGGCCTTCACCTGCTCGGCCGGCTGGTTGAGCATCTTGGCGGTCGAGGCGACGGTCTCGTCGAGGTGCTCGCTGCGGTACTGGATCGCGTCGCGGAGCACGGCGATGACCTTCTGGGCCTTGCCCTGGTCCTTGGCGACGACGTCGTTGCCGGCCACGAACGCGGTCGGGAACGACACCGTGTCGGCGAACTCCTCGTTCTTGGCCAGCTCGACCAGGTCCGGAACGGCCTTCTTGATCGTGGCGATCGCCGGATACCAGAAGCCGGCCGCGTCGATCTGCTTGGACGTGAACGCCGACACGATCGTCGCCGCGTCCATCGGCACGATCTTGACGTCGTTCTTCGTCAGACCGGCCTTCTTCAGGGCGAGCGTGAGGATCATGTCGCCGGAGGTGCCCTCGGGCACGCCGATCGTCTTGCCCTTCAGGTCGGCCATCGTGGCCGTGCCGGCCTGCGCGATGACGCGGTCGGCGTTGCCGAGCGTGTTCATCGCGACGACCTTGGCCTTGCCGGTGGCGGGCAGCCACATGGCGCCCGGGCCGATGTAGCCGAAGTCGAGGTCACCGGTGCCCAGCGCCTGGATCTGCAGCGGGCCATTGGTGAAGACGCTGGTCTTCACGTCGATGCCGTGCTTCTTCCACAGGCCCTGGTCGTTGGCGACGGCGAGCAGGCTGGCGCCGTTGAAGTCGCCAATGTAACCGAAGTTGACGTGAGTGCCGGCGTCGCCCGACGAGCAGGCGGCGGTGCCGAGCGCCAGGAGGATGGCGGCAGCGGCTAGGGGTGTCTTCCTCATTGTGCGGGCTCCTTGACTTGCCGCTGGTGGTAGACCGAATGCCAGACGCGGTTGCGCAGGTCCCCGAACTCGGGACTCAGCCGCATGTCCTCGTCACGTGGATAGGGCAGGCCGACGTCGATGACGTCGGCGATGCGGCCGGGCCGCGCGGCCATGACGATGACCCGGTTGGCGAGGAACACCGCCTCGTCGACGTCGTGGGTGATGAACATGACCGTCCGCCGCTCCTGACTCCACGTCTCCAGGAGCTGCTCCTGGAGCCGCACCCGGGTCAGCGCGTCCAGCGCGCCGAAGGGCTCGTCCATGAGCAGGATCCACGGATTGACCGCGTACGCGCGGGCGATGGCGCAGCGCTGCTTCATGCCGCCCGAGAGGGTCTTGGGCAGCGCGTCCGCGAACCGCTCCAGGCCCACCAGCCGGATGAAGTGCTCGGCCCGCGCCCGCCGCTCGTCCTTGGGGACCTTGGCGGTACGCAGGCCGAACTCGACGTTCTCGCGGACGGTCAGCCACGGGAACAGCGCGTACTGCTGGAAGATCACCCCGCGTTCCGGGCCGGGGCCGGAGACCGGCTTGCCGTCGACGAGCGCGGTGCCTCCGGTCGGCTCTTCCAGCCCGGCGAGGATGTTGAGCAGCGTGCTCTTCCCGCAGCCGGAGGGCCCGACGACGGTCACGAACTCGTTGTCGGCGATGTCGAGCGAGACGCCGCCGAGAGCGACGAAGTCCTCCTTCCCGACGGGGAAGACCTTCTCGATGTCGCGTACGGAGATCTTGGGGGTGGTCATCGGCTCTCCTGCCAGGCCGTCAGCTTGTTGCCGGCCAGCATGAGCAGCCGGTCCATGATCAGGCCGAGGATGCCGATCGTGACGATGCCCACGAAGATCGTCGGCAGGTCGTAGTAGAGCTGCGCGCTCTGCATCCGGTGCCCGAGCCCGGCCTGCGCGGCCAGCAGCTCGGCGGCCACGAGTGTCCCCCAGGCCGAGCCGAGCCCGACCCGCATCCCGACGAGGATGAACGGTGTCGAGGCGGGGACCACGACCCGTGCGAAGATCGTCCCATCATCCGCGCCGAGGACCCGCGCGGCGTTGATGAGGGTCCTGTCCACGTTCACCACGCCCTGGTACGTCGAGATGACGCAGGCCAGGAACGCCGCCAGAAAGATGACGAAGATCTTCGGACTCTCGCCGATACCCATCAGGACCAGCACCAGCGGCAGCATCGCCAGCGGCGGGATGGTCCTGAAGAACTGGATCCACGGCTCGAACAGACCCCGCGCGACCGTGTACCACCCCATGAGGAAGCCGGCCAGGACCGCCGCGACCGAGCCGAGCGCGAACCCGGCCAGCACCCGCCCGAGCGAGGCGCCGATGTCGGTGACGAGCGTGCCGTCCAGGATCATCCGCCAGGCGGCCGACACCACCTCGACCGGGGTCGGGAACTGGAGCCCGGCCAGCGACAACCCCCACCAGATCGCCAGCCCGGCCACGACCGAGACGACGTTGAGGATCAACAGGGTCCGGCTCTTGCGGGGCCGGACTCTCGTGGCTCCCGCTGCTTCTGTGCTGATTATGGCCACCTTCGGCCTCCGTCCGCAGTGATGTCCGCTTCGTATCCGGCCAGCAGCGGAGACTCATGGAACAGGGCCGCGATGGCCCCGAGCGCTCCGCCGTCGTCCGACAGCAGGGCCGGGCGGATCACCGGCGCCGCGTCGGTCAGCCACGACAGTTCGTACGTGACCGTGGCCGTGACCTGCTGCACCAGCGCGGGTGCGATCTTGACGATGTCGCCGGCGAGCACGATCTCGCTGGGGTTGAGCGTCATCGCGGCGGCGCCGAGCACCCGGCCGATGGCCGCGCCGGCCGCACGCAGCACCTGATCGGCGACCGGGTGCGCGATCTCCACGGCCGCCCCCAGATCGTCGAGCGTCTCCGTCGGCAGGCCGAGCTCCCGGCACCGCCCGAGGATCGCCGGAACGGACGCGACGGTCTCCACACAGCCGCGCTTGCCGCACCGGCACTGCGCGCCGCCTGGGACGACGGTCACGTGACCGAGCTCTCCGGCGTACCCCTTGAAGCCTCGTACGAGCTGCCCGCCCACCACGAGACCACCACCGACGCCGTCGGACAGGCGCAGGTAGATGAGGTCGCGTACGGAGTCGGACTGGGCGTGTAACGCCTCGGCCAGCCCCGCGAACCGCACGTGGTTGTCGACGATCACGGCGGCGTGGAAACGCTCGGCGAACACCTCCGCCACCCCGTCGGCCCGCGACCGATCGCCCCAGCCCGGCACACCGATCCCGATCGCCTGGAGCGCGCCGTAATGAACACCGGTGTCGGCACTCAACCTGTCGATCAGCGCCATCCCGGCCTGCACACGCTCGGGCCATCCGGCCGACTCGTCGTAGCGGGATGTACCGGACGCGATGATGTCGTGCGACGCGTCAGCCACCAGGACGTTCACCCGGCGATGGCCGAAGTCGACCCCCATGTACTGCCCGGACCCCGGATCCAGCGCGAGCCGCTCAGCCGGCCGCCCGCTGCCGATGCGCTCGACGGCGTCGGTGTCGACGACCCGGATCGCACCCCGGCCGAGCAGGTCGCTGGTGATCTCGGAGACCGTGGTACGCGACAGGCCGACCCGCGTCGCGATCTCGTTGCGGCTCTGCGCGCCGTGCCGGCGTAGCAGGCGCAGCACTCGCTCCTCGTGGGACCGTCGGACGAGCGCATGCGCTCCATTGGGCGTTGACACGCTGGAAACCTATGGTTTGTCCATTTTTTCCGTCAACCTTCCGGCAAAATGAATCCGGAAATCTGCCACCGGGCCGACGAAAACCTCTGACCAGCGTCAACAGGCCGGTCTCTGGAGCGGGAGTTCTTCGAGACCTCCACTCGCAGCAGAGGCTGGAGGGCGGCGTCAACCGTCACCGGACCCGCAGGCGCAGTACTTCGGATCCGTGCCGAACGAGCGGACGCTGGGCGTACTCAGCCTCCCGGCGTACTCAGCCTCCCGAAACAATCACCCAAACGCCTCGGTGGCATCCCTTGATCACGCCAGCGGCCCGCGCCCACCGACCTCATCGAAGATGGCCCATCAGCAAGGCACTCCACAGCGCCGCCGCTACACCGGCATGCCATCGCTCGGTCTCCTCGATGACGTCACTGCTGTTCTCATGGCAAGTCCGGCGCATGAACACCAAACCGCCCACCTGCCACAGCTCGAAGAAGGTCCCTGTGCAGCCACACGTCCGCCGCAGAACACGCCCACCAGGCTCCAACCGCTCCGGAACGATCCAAACCAGGCGCTCACAGTGCGACGTGGGCGGCATGACGTGATCGTCGAAACACGGAGGCGGCATCCGCCACAGTTCACCGACCCACCCACCCGAGGCCATTACGCCGCCACGACTTCCATCGACAACGGCTCAGCGGGGGGCGGCGAGTCCTCGACGGTGAGCACTTCGGCCCACACCATGTAGCCGGGGAAGCTTCGCCTCACGCCCCACCGGGCGGACAGTGCCTCCACCAGTTGTAGGCCGCGCCCGAAATCCCCGTCGTCGCCCACTTGGCGAGGACGCAGAACGGTTCTCGCCCCTTCGTCGGTGACTTCAATTCGCGCCAGCCGACCACCGATGTCCGAGATCTCCACCGTGACCAGCCCGTCAGGGTCGCCCGAACGGGTATGCATCACGGCATTGTTGAGCAACTCGCTAAGGACTAGGAGCACAGCGTCCAGATTCCGGTGTCCCACTGCAGTCAGTACCAGCGTGGCGTATTGCCGAAGCAGCGACACCGAAGAGCTCGCTCCTGGCACCACCACCTCAGCGAGAAAACGCTCGCTCATCGCGTTGCCTCCCAGTTCCGCCGGAAACCGGCATCCGTGCCGTCCTGTCCCCCGCCCGAACCCACGCCCATTACTGCTCCACCCGGTCAAGGATGTTGAGCGCTGCATCGCTCCGCGCCACCGGGATACGCGCCCAGCGCCATGGCACCCATGTGAAGGGGTAAGTGCCCCGACGTCTCTCGGCCCTGCCCCGAAGTGCCCGCCGTCGCTCCGACGGGGACAGCAGCATTAGATCAGGACACTTCTCGATCGACCCGTCGGCAATGACCACTTTTGCCACCAAAATGGAAAGGCCATCCGCCAACTGCACAATAAATGCCATTCGTAGCATTTCGCGAGCGCCGTTGGACATGTCAAACCTCCTTCCGCGCAGGGGGATCGCCGTTTTCGCCCTCGCCGTAGGCCACGGGGTGTATGAGTGCTAGTGTTCACCCAGCCAGCCCATAAATGCAAGCCATTCATTTAACGGCCAGTCATTTATGGCTGAAGCGAAAGGAGAGATCGTGGCTCGTGGCAAGCACATACCGACAGTGGCGAGCACACGACTGGCTGCCGAGCTTCGGAGCCATCGGGAGAAGTCGGGCTTGAGCCAGGAAGCCGTGGCCGAACAGATGGGTTGGGCCGAAAGCAAGCTATACCGGATCGAAAACGACAAAAGTCGAGTTTTGGTGCGGGACGTTAAGCGGCTGGTATCTCTGTATGAGCCTGAAGAGGCGCAGGCACACGCGATTGTCGAGTTGGCCCGAGTGGCCGGCGAACCCGACTGGTGGCATCAATACTCTGGCGCCATTCCCGAGTGGTTCCAGGTCTATGTCGCGCTGGAGACATCAGCGTCGCATGTGTTCGGATACGACTCTGAGCTCGTGCCCGGCATCATGCAGACCGAGAGTTACGCGCGGACGATCATGATGACCGCCCCCGATCGCGGCCCGGATGAGGAGATAGAGAACCAGGTCAAAGTGAGGATAAATCGCCAGGCGCGACTTACCGGAACCAACCCTCTCAACCTCTGGATAGTTCTGAACGAGGGCGTCGTTCGCCGAAAGGTAGGCGGGCCAGATGTCATGCGCGAACAGATCGAACATCTCATCGAGATTGCACAGCTTCGTAATGTCACGCTCCAAGTCCTGCCGTACGAAGTCGGCGAGCACAGTGCCATGCATGGCTCGTTCACGATCTTGCAGTTCCCGCCTGCGCACGATCCAGACAAAGTATATCTAGAGCAGCAAATCGGCGGCATATATACACAGAAGACAAATGAGGTAGAGCGGTATAAGCTGCTGTATGACGACGTGCGTGCCCGAGCGCTAGGACCTGGGGAAACGATCGGCATGTTTCGCTCAATCGTCGCAGAGTTAACGTGACAACGCCCGGCAGCAAGGGAGAGGTGATCGTGGATCTGACCGCCGCAGTTTGGCGCAAAAGCGCCCGGAGCGGCAACAACGGTGGCCAATGTGTTGAGGTCGCAGTGCTGCGTGGCCGCGAGACAGGAGTGGCCAACAAGGCAGAGGAAGAGTTCGTCGTACTCGTTCGGGACAGCAAGAACCATGACCGTGAACCTCAGGTTTTCACGATCCCAGAATGGGACGCCTTCTGCGAAGGTGTGCGAGAGGGGCAGTTTGACCCCTCAGCCATGATCAAGGAACTTGGGCCAGTTCCAGCCACCTGATCGATGCGCGAGGCATGCAAGGTGCCCGGTTGCCAGCTAGGCAGCCAGGCACCTTCGTGCGTTAGCGGGGCTCTGCCTGTGGCGGGGGTCAGGCGGGCCGTAGATCGTAGGTGCGCGTGACCGCGATCAGGTCGCCGTCCTCGCGTGTGGACGCCACCAGGCCCGGCGGCCTGGGCGTGAAGCCGGGCACCGCGGACAGGCCGTCCGTTTCGGCGATCGCCGTGAGGCGTACGGGGTCGGCGCTCGGCACGCGCAGGGTGATGTCGACGCCGCCGGCGGGGATGCCGCGGAAGCGGATCTCGCCGGGCCAGGTGTTGGCCCGAATGCCGCTGACGGATACGGTCACCGGGGTGAGTCCGGTGGCGCCCGCCGTGACCTGGGTGATCGGCCGCTCGACGCGCAGGGTCACCGAGCGTGCGCCCTTCCCCGCCCGGACCCGCAACCTGATCGCGTCTCCGGCGCGGGAGAGTATGGCCACGCGGGGCCCTTCGGTCTCGATCGCCGGTGCGTCGCCGGTCCACAGCGTGCGCCGCGCGTAGCCCGCGGGCAGCGATCCGGTGTCCCGGCTGGAGACGTATCGCCTGGTCCAGGCGGTGGGATCGGCGTCCCCGCTGACCCAGTGGGCCACCCGGGTGTCGGCGTTGAGGACGTACGCGAGGTGCGAGCGTTGCGGGTTTGTCGCATCGAAGGTGTCCGTCGCCAACCCGACGCCGGTCATCGCCACCGCGAGCACAGCGGCGACCACGATGCCAAGACCACTGCCACGGTGTGTGCCACTTCCACCGCCAAGGCCCGCACTGAGGCTCAGCGCGGGGAGGGTCAGTTCCGCGAGTGGCAGCAGCGTCAGTCCGAACAAGGCGAGGACCAGGGCGCTCACACCGCCGAGCGCGAGCCCCATCCCGTCGAACGCGGTCCCCGCCAGCGCGGGCAGCAGCATCGCGGCCATGGATGCGCCGAGCGTGAGCGCGACGACCCGCCACACCGCTCCTGGCAGCAGCAGCGCGGCCAGGCCGCCGAGCGCGCACAGCAGGGCGGGAAGGGTGAGGACGAAGGCCGCCCCGGGCGCGAACCACGCGGCCAGCACGCCCAGCCCGGCAGGCCAAACCAGCGCGCCGATGGCCAGCGCGGCCAGCCCGAGGCGGCCTCGCAAGGGCAGGTACCAGGCCAGCAGCGCCAGCGCGGCCAGCAGCACGACCGCCGCCTGGTAGGCCATCGGGCGATGCAGCAGCCCGCCCATCCCGTCATACGCGGGCCGCAGCGCGACCAGCACCTCCCACAGCCCTTGCGCGAGGAACACCGCCAGGACCAGGGGCACCGCGGCAGACGCCGCCGCGACGATGATCCGGGGGATGCTCGCCAGCCGCGCCCAGCGCGCCAACAGCGCCAGGCCCGCGACCGCGAGCAGCGCGAGCACCGCCAGCGGCCGGACCAGCCAGCCGGGGTACGTCACCATGACACCAAGGATCCGGAAATACGTGACGTCATGGTCGGCCGCCAGCGCGGGCAGGTCCGCGTCCCCCAGGGTGCGGGCCAGCGCCAGCATGGTGGAGCCGTGGTGTTGCAGGCTGCCGCGGTCGAGGTTGGCGATGGAGTCGTCGGCGGTGTGATAGCGCGAGGAGCGCTCGATATAGGCGAAGTTCATACCGGTGAACCCCGCTTTGGCCAGCGGGGTGAAGTCGGTGTTGTTCGGTAGCAGCCGGTACAGCTCGGTCATCACGGAGTCGCCTCGCGGATGCGGCGCGGCGGCGGCGAACGTACTCACCAGCCCCGCGTTGTTCCTCGAGGTCTCGAACATCAGGGACGGCCCGCTGACTCCCCGCGCCTCCCAGTTGAGCAGCACCCCGCCCTTGCGTCCCAGAGGGTGTTCGCGGACGAACGCCTCCGCGCCGAGCACGCCGTCCTCCTCGCCGTCCGTCATCAGCAGCACCAGGTCGTTGCGGAGTGGGGCGGCGCCCAGCGCTCGTACGGTCTCCAGCATGGCGGCCACCGCCGCTCCGTCATCGGAGGCGCCGGGCCCGACCGCCGCGGAGTCGTAGTGGGCGGCGATCAGTAACGTGCCCGACGGGTCGCTGCCTCGTCTGGTGGCCACCACGTTGTCCACCCGCCCGAATGACGCCAGCCCCGACGAGGAGTTGGCACCGATCGCCCGCTGGACCGCCACGTCGAGCCCCGCCGCCCGCAACTGTCCGACCAGATAAGTCCTGGCCCGGTCGCCCGCCGGGCTGCCGAGCGGCCGCGGCTCAGCGGCGAACCGTTCGAGGTGGCGCAGGGCGCGTTCGGCGCTGAACTCCCGGCCCGGCGCCGACGCGGGGAGGGGCTGCATCGTGCTTTGCCCCATCGCCGTCAGCATGATCACTCCGGCCAGGGCGAGCAGCGCCAGCAGTCCCGCCAGCGTGCGGCGCGGGACGTCGATCAACTTTCCCTTCATGACGAGAAACGCTAGGTCCGGGGGTTCGGGCGCCGGAATGAAGCGCGTACCCGGATCTGGCTGCGGTTTCCCACAGCTCAAGCTCAGCCGCTCAGTGCCTTCGTCACAGCTTGGTGGGGCGGGCGGCGAGCCGTACGCCCAGATGGGCGTGTGTGCCGAGGAGCCACGCGGCGCTGACGTACACCGACGCGGTGGAGCCGCCGAAGACCTGAGCCACCATGGCCACCGGGAACCACATCCCCGCGAGCAGCGGCAGCCAGCGGAACGCGCCCTGGTAGCGGCCCTTGACCGCGATGGTGATGCCCAGGGCCAGCAGGACGAGCTGGCTGAGCGGCCAGCAGGCGTCCAGGATCATCAGCGGCAGCGGGAAGTCGTCGTAGCTGCCGACGTAGCCGAAGGACAGCGCGTTGAACAGGAACGCGCCGGGCAGCAGCACGAGCAGCCCCGCCGGGATCACCCGGGTCCACCCGTCACCGGCACCGCGCGTGGACAGCACTGTCCAGACATAGGCGAAGACTCCCGTGACGAACAGCATCCCGGTGATGGTGTCGAGTGTCTGTACGCCCTCCTGGATCTTGTCTCCCACGATGACGGTGCCGGCCGCCCAGGCCGTGGCCCCGACGGCCAGGAACAGCCCGGAGAGCTGGATGCGAGCCGGGTTCACGGTGCGCCGGTCGGTCACGGGCTCGTTGGGGTTGACGTTGCTGGGCACTACGTGACTGGACATCGTTCGTTCCTCCGTTGGGGTGTCGGTGGAGCCACGATCGCGGCCGCCTGTCCCGGGCGTCCAGGGAGCAGGGCCACGCGGGACAGTCCCGGTTTCGCCCTTTGTGACCGGGCCAAATGTCCCTGGCGGGAAGGGACACCGCCCCCGTGAAGGTGGGACGCGTCGTGTGGCACGCTGGCGGCGTGCCCGATCCCTCCCCCGCCGGCCCCACCGACCCCGCCCCACCCACGCAGGAGCGCGCTTCCGCCGCGAACGGTGGCGCGCCCAACACCGCGAACGGCACCGCGAACGATGCCGCGCGTAACGCCGCGGACCGGCGGATCGCGGCGGCGGCGACGGCGCTGGCCGCGCTGTGTGTTGTGGCGTGCGGTGCCGCCACCTGGCTCGATGTGGTGACGGGGACGGTGACCCGGCCGGGGCCGCTGGACTGGGCCGTGTGGTCCTCGACCGTGCCCGGCGCCGCCCTCGCGATCGCGGGAGCCGCGCTGGCGGTACGGCTGCCACGCCACCTCATGACCTGGCTGTTGATCGGCGGCGGCGCCGTGGCCGCCCTCAACGGCCTGGCCGGCGCGTACGCGGTGCTGTCGCTGACCCGCCACGACGGCACGCTGCCCCTCACCGCGGCCGCGTTCTACGCCGGGGCGCGGCTGGGCCCGCTGCTGAACCTGCTCCCCCTGCTCATCCTGCTGTTCTTCCCCGACGGGCGGCTGCCGTCGCCGCGCTGGCGGTGGGCCGCGTGGCTCTCGCTCGGGGCCACGGGGCTGGCCGTCCTGACGTTCTTGACCGTCCCGTGGCGGATCGAGTTGGGGAACGACGAGTGGCCGGGGCTCGATCTGCCGCTGCCGCCGGTTCCGGATGAGTTCTGGCGCTCCGCGCTGGCCTTGGCGCCGGTTCTGCTGGTGGTGAGCCTTCTGGTGCCGGTGGCGGCCTTCGCCTGGCGGTTCAGGGGTTCCACCGGCGCGCGGCGGGCGCAGCTCCGCTGGATGCTGCTGGCGGCGGCGCTGAACATGATCCTCATCCTGGTCCCCGCCGTCGTGGACGGAATACCGCAGGACCTGTCCTTCGTCGTCTCGCTGCTGTCGCTCGCCGCGGCCGTCCTGATCGCGGTGAGCCGGTACCGGCTCTACGACATCGATCCGGTGCTCGGCTGGACCATGCTGTACGGCGGGCTGGCGGTGGCCGTCGTCGCGATCGACGTACCCGTCTTCGTGGGCATGGGGGCGCTCATCGACGAGCCGATCGCGGCGGTCCTGGCGGCGGTCGTGGTGGGGATGGTCTACGCGCCGCTGCGGGAACGGGTCCGGCAGTGGGTGAACCGGGTGTTGGCGGGACGGGCCGAGCCGTACGACGTGGTCTCGGTCCTGGCCCGGCGGCTCGAGGAATCCGTACGGCCCGAAGAACTGCTGCTCGAGGCCGCCACCGCCGTGGCGGCGGCGTTCCGTTCACCGTACGTACGAGTCGAGCTGGACCGCGCGGACGGCCGGACCGTCGTGGTGGAGCACGGTACACCCAGGGAGGACGTGGTCGTGCTGCCGTTCTCCTACCGCGAGGCGCTGATCGGCCGGTTCGCTCTGGTGCCGCGCGCGGGCGCGCGGCCGACCGCGTCGGACCAGCGGTTGCTGGCGGACGTG
Organism: Nonomuraea guangzhouensis; assembly: GCF_019396345.1. GTDB lineage: Bacteria > Actinomycetota > Actinomycetes > Streptosporangiales > Streptosporangiaceae > Nonomuraea > Nonomuraea guangzhouensis. Next base: position 96,487 of record NZ_JAHKRM010000002.1, read on the forward strand.
GTACGCCAGGCAGCCGCCGCCGTACGGGCGACCGCTCTGACCGAGGAGCTCCAGCACAGCCGCGAACGCCTGGTCACCGGCGTGGCCGAAGAACGCCGCAGGTTGCGCAGGGACCTGCACGACGGGCTGGGACCCACGCTGGCCGCCGCCGCGCTGAAGGTGGAGGCGGCGCACAATCTGGCGGCCCGCGACACCGCCGCCGCCCGGGAGGCGCTGGACCAGGTCAGGACGGACCTGGCCACAATGCTCGGCGACGTACGCCGGCTGGTGCACGACCTGCATCCGCCGGCCCTGGACCAGTTCGGCCTGGCCGGCGCGCTGCGGCAGGCGGCCGACCGGTTCCGGGACGGCGGGCTCGCCGTGCGGGTGGACGCGGAGGGGAACCTCGCGGGGCTGCCGGCCGCGACCGAGGTGGCGGCGTACCGGATCGTCTGCGAGGCTCTGACGAACGTCGCCCGGCACTCCGGCGCGGCCAACTGCCATGTGCGCGTCGCCGTGGCCGGGAGCACGCTGGAGGTCGAGGTGACGGACGACGGGCGCGGCGTCCGCCAGGGCGCGCTCGTCGGGGTGGGCCTGGTCGGCATGCGCGAGCGCGCGGAGGAGCTGGGCGGCCGGTGCGCGGTTGGCGCCCGGCACGGCGGCGGGACCCGGGTTCATGCCGTTCTGCCCGCCGAGGCGGTGACCGCTTCATGACGCCGCCGCACGTGCTGCTCGCCGACGACCATCCGGTGTACCGGAACGGCCTGCGCATGATGCTCGACTCCACCGGCCAGGCCGAAGTGGTGGATACCGCCGCAGACGGGGAGGAGGCGGTCGCGAAGGCCATCGAGCTCAGTCCGCAGGTCGTCGTGATGGACCTGCGGATGCCCCGGCTGGACGGCGTACGGGCCACCGAGCGGATCGTCGCGGCCTGCCCGCAGACGCACGTGCTGGTGCTGACGATGCACGAGGATGACGAGAGCGTGTTCGCCGCCATGCTCGCGGGCGCCCGGGGCTACCTGCTCAAGGGCGCCGACCAGGCCGAGATCCTGCGGGCGATCACGGCCGTGGCCAGCGGCGAAGTGATCTTCGGGCCGGCGCTCGCGGGCCGGGTGACGCGCTACTTCGCCAGGCTGGCCGCGGCCCGGCCGGTCCGCGAGGAGCCGTTCCCCCAGCTCACGGCGCGGGAGCGGGAGATACTCGAGCTCATCGCGGCCGGCCTGTCCAACCGGGCGATCGCCGAGCGCCTGTCGCTGTCGCCGAAGACGGTACGCAACAACGTGTCCAACGTCTTCACCAAGTTGCAGGTCGCCGACCGTTCCCAGGCCATCATCCAGGCCCGCGAGGCCGGCCTGGGCCAGTGACCGGCATCCCTCGCGTGAGGGACGGTGGGTCCCTCAGGTCAGCGACGGTGAAGATGGCTCGTCGGCGTGACGACCGGTGGCGCGCCGCTGCCTACTGTGCCTTGCATGGAAGCAACCATTGAGGTCGCCGGGCTGCGTAAGCGGTTCGGTCAGACCATGGCGCTGGACGGGATGTCCTTCACCGTGGAGCCGGGACAGGTCACCGGTTTCGTCGGCCCCAACGGGGCGGGCAAGTCCACCACGATGCGCGTGATCCTCGGCCTGGACAAGGCCGACGAGGGCACCGCGCTGGTGGGCGGGCGGCCGTACACCGGCCTGCGCAACCCGCTGCATCACGTCGGCGCGCTGCTGGACGCCTCGGCCCTGCAGCCCAGCCGTACCGCCCGCAACCACCTGCTGTGGCTGGCCCACTCCCAGGGGCTGGGCGCCGGACGCGTCGACGAGGTGATCGAGCAGGTCGGGCTCGGCTCGGCGGCCCGGCGCCGGGCGGGTGGCTTCTCCTTGGGGATGCGGCAGCGGCTCGGCATCGCCGCGGCGCTGCTCGGTGACCCGCCGGTGCTGATGTTGGACGAGCCGGTCAACGGCCTGGATCCCGAGGGCATCGTGTGGATGCGCGGGCTGCTCCGGTCGCTGGCCGCCGAGGGGCGCGCCGTGCTGGTCTCCAGCCATCTGATGAGCGAGCTCGAGGACACCGCCGGCCATCTCGTGGTGGTGGGCCGCGGCCGGGTGATCGCCGACACCAGCGTGGCCGAGCTGATCGCCACCGCCTCCACCGGCCGGGTCAGCCTGCGTACCACCGCCCGCTCGGAGGCGATGAGCGCGCTGGCCCACGCCGGCGCCACCGTGGCCGCCACCGACCGCGACACCCTGACCGTGACCGGTCTGGCGGCCGAACACATCGTGGCCCTGCTCACCCGGGACGCGGTGCCCTTCTCCGAGGTCAGCGCGCACCGCGCCACGCTGGAGGAGGCGTACATGGATCTGACCCGCGACACGGTCGACTTCCGCGCCACCGAGCAGGAGGTCACGCGATGACCACCGGCACCATATACCGGTCCGGCCTGCGGGCCGGTCGCGACGGGTTCGCGCAACTTCTGCGCGCCGAATGGACCAAGTTCCGGACGGTCCGCGGGTGGGTGCTCACGATGACGGCCGCGGCACTGGCCACGGTACTGCTCGGGCTGGGCTTCTCGGCGGCCAGCCATTCCTCGTGCAGCGAGGGTCCGATCGAGGTCGCCTGCCCCATCCCGCCGCTGGGACCTGACGGCGAAGCGGTGCGGGACCGGCTCTATTTCGTCAACCGGCCACTGACCGGCGACGGCAGCATCACCGCCCGCCTGACCTCCATGTCCGGCATCATCACCTACCCTCCGCCCAACCACGATCAGATCGTCCCCGGACTCGTGCCGTGGGCGAAGGCCGGACTGATCATCAAGCAGAGCACCAAGCAGGGATCGGCGTACGCGGCCGTCATGGTCACTGGCAGCCACGGGGTGCGGATGCAGCACAACTTCACCCACGACACAGGTGGGGGCTCGTCGACGTTCCCGCGCTGGCTGCGATTGACCCGCTCCGGCGACCTCCTCACCGGCTACGAATCGGCCGACGGCAAGCAGTGGACCAAGGTCGGCACGGCTGACCTGACCGGGCTGCCGGACACCGTACGCATCGGGCTGTTCGCCAACTCGCCGGGCGACCTGACGGTGGAGCAGGGGTCGCTCGGCGGGAGCAGCACCCAACTGCGCTTCACCCAGACCACCGCCGTCTTCGACCAGGTCAGCGTGCAGGGCGACGTACCCCGTGGCGCGTGGAGCCGAGACGACGTGGGAGCCGACGGAAAGACCGACTGGGAGCGCTACCATCGCGCGAACGGGCTCGTCGAGTCCGGCGGCACGCTCACCGTGAGCGGGACCGGCGACATCGCGCCCATCAGCGACGGCCGGTCCATCGAGCGCACCCTCATCGGCGCGCTGGCCGGGCTGATCGCGGTGATGGTGGTGGCGGTACTGTTCATCACCGCCGAATACCGGCGGGGCCTGATCGGCACCAGCCTGCTCGCCAGCCCGCGGCGCGGCCGGGTGCTGGCCGCCAAGGCCACCGTGATCGGCCTGGTCACCTTCACCGCCGGGCTGGTCAGCGCCGCCGTGACGGTGCCGATCTGCACGCGGATCCTGCGCGCCAACGGCACCTACCCCCTGCCGGTGAGTCCGCTCACCGAACTGCGGGTGATCGTCGGCACCGCGGCGCTGCTCGCCGCCGCCGCCGTGTTCGCCATGGGGCTGGGCGCGTTGTTCCGCCGCAGCGCCGCGGCGATCACCGTCGCCGTCGCGTCCGTCCTGCTGCCGTACCTCCTGGCCACGGTCTCCTCTCTGCCGCTGGGGGTGTCGCAGTGGCTGCTGCGGGTGACTCCGGCTGCCGGGTTCGCCATTCAGCAGAGTGTGCAGGAGTATCCGCAGGTGCTCGCCTACTACGCGCCGCAGATGGGGTATTTTCCGCTGGCGCCGTGGGCCGGGCTCGCCGTACTGGGCGGGTACGCGGCACTCGCCCTCGGCCTGGCCATCGTCCGGGTACGTCAGAAAGACGCTTGACCCTTCGGCGTGTCGCGTGCGCCCTCGCGACTGGGCAGTTTCACCGAGCGTCAAGCGACGACGGAGTTCCCCCGATCCTGTGTAACCACTCGTGCAGAGCGGCGTAGTCGGGGTCGCCGAGGCCCTGCCTGGGGTCGACGCAATGGAGCAGGGAAGGTGCCGAGTGGTGCGCACATACCCACTTGCGATCGATGTCGGTGATTTCATCGTCGACCCAGGCGAATGAGCGCCCCGCTGCCCAGCCGACGAGAGCGCGGGTTTTCCAGTGCATCCCTTTCCGCTCGTCCTGTTCATCGATGTCGGACGGCTCCGGCCAGGTCACCACCGGCAACTGCGGCAGGCCGAGCAGCGGTGCGATGCACTCGTTGGCATCCTCCATCCAAGTCGTGGCCCAGACCAGATCGCACGACAACGCCATCAGGCGGGGCCCATGCATCGGATTGATCCTGGCCAGCAGTGGATTCGAGCCGACCCCTGGGTTTCCGTCCGGATATCGCCCCGGAGCAGCGCCGAAGGGAATGAGTGGCCCGTCGACATCGAGGAAAAGCAAGGGGCGCTGAGTGGGACCGGTCACGGCTGCACGATAACGGACTTCTATTGCTCCAGCTCGCCGAGAAGCGCCCCGGCCTGCTCGGCGAAACCGGCGTGACCGGAGTCGGCCGCGCGTCGAAGCGCGGCGCGGTCGCCTCGCATCTCCCCCACCCGGAAGGCGGCCTCGGCGACCAACTCAGGGTCGTCCGTTTCACTCAAGGTGAGGTCATACCACCGAAGGGACTCTTCTTCATCTCCGAGCCAATAACAGAGCTCGCCCAGGTGTGCCGCTGCAAGCGCGGCATTCTCGTCATCAGATTCGATGACCGGCCCGTACCAGCGCAGCGCATCGGAGAGATCGCGGGTGATCTTGGCCAGATAACCGAGCTGCATCGCTGCCCGATGGACGATTGCCGGCTGGCCGCTCGCCGCCGCGCGCAGCCACCATTCCCGGGCCGTTTCCGTATCGTCGACGCTCTGCGCATGATTCCCGAGAAACATCATTGCCTCGGCCGCGCCCCGGTCGTCCTCTTCGGCGATCTCTAGGAGCAGGGATCGTGCCCTATGTCCATGTCCGGCTCGGTGGAGGAGACGCGCGTGGGCGAAGGCCGCGTACGAGTCCCCGACGGCAAGCTCCGGACCGGCCTTCTCGGTCGCCGCCTTCCGTGCCGCCTCCGCGACCACCGGATCGCCGGTCTCGTCCAGAATCCGGGCCAGGGTGACGAGCGCCTGTGCGGCCGGTTCTGTCCCGCCGAGCTCGTCGACGCTCGTCCAGAAGGAGGCGAGGGCCCAGGCCACGGCCTCGTCCTCGGGTTCGCCGAATACCGCGTAGTGATCACCGAGCTCGGCGTAGGCAGCCGCCGCCAGCCCTGGGAAGCGGGCACCGGCCGTTTCCGCGATGTGCCGCACATCCTCGGGCAAGTGCATCGCCACCATCGTCCGCATCAGGCGCTCACCGATGGCGGCGGCGACCTCCTCCGGGTAGGCGTTCCCGCTTTCGAGCGCGTACCGCCACATCGTCGGCCCGAGCTCGGCCGTCACACGCAACTTCAGCAGGGCGGCCACAGTGTCGTCGTCGCCCTCGCGGCCATGGACGAACGCCAGGTCGGCGGCGATCAGAGCCATCCGGGTGTGATCGAGGGCGCCGCCGGGGCCTGTCGCGTCCGCGGTCTCGAAGTCGCCGTCGAGAAGGGCCACAGCGAAATCGATCACCTCGTCCCCGCCGTCGTACGCGCGCCTGAGCTCGTTCAGCGCCCCGAAGCGGTCACCTTCGCTCATGAGCCGATGCGCGCGCTCGGCGGGAGAGACCATGCCCGCGCGCTCGCGAGCCTCGCCCATGAACTCGGGCATCCCGAACGCGTGCACGATCAGGAACGCGGCCCGTGCGTCCGCGGCCCGGCCCTCCCTGGAGAGCCGGACGCAGAGCTCCAAGGCCGCCCTCGCCTCGTGGGCGACCTGGTCGTCGAAGTTCAGGGCGTCGAGATCGATGTCGAGATCGTCGAGGGCCAGGAGCGCCCGCACCGTGGCCTCGGGGTCGTCAACGGCGCTCGCGCGCCGGAACGCGTGAGCCGCCCCTTCCCGGTCGCCCCGGTCCTTGAGGATCAGGCCGCGACGCACCAACTGACCGCCCGCTACCGTCCAGCCCCATGAGGCGAAGCCGGTGCCCATTCCCTGGCCCTCGGGGAGCGGCTCCAGCCAGCGCGCGTCGGTGACGACGACGTCGTAGTCGGCTTGGACGAGTTGGTCCTCGTGCTCCCATCGTTCATGCCATCGGTGGAGACGCCGATCGAGTTCCGTGTAGTGGGTTTCGTAGAAGCCTGCGAGCTCATCGCCGGCGGGGAGGTTCCGGGCAGCGATCCTTTCCACGCTCTCAATGAAACGGCCCGCGTTCGCTTCGACCCAGTCCGGGTCGAGGGTGTCTTCAAGCGGGACGAGACCGTTGAGCGGGCCGCGCCGCCGTCCCGCCTCGCCGTCGGCGGCCTGCCACAGTACCCCGAAGAAGAAGCTCGGCCCCTCAGGAAGGAGGTTCCCCGGATCGTAGTCGGCCAGGAACACGCGCAGGCGCACGCGCCGCTCGTCCAACTTCAGTACGCGGACGCCGTGGGTGTAGATGATCATTCAGCCTCGATCCCCTCGGGCAGAGCGTCCGGGGCGAACAGCGAACACCTCGACGAGACCCCGGCCGAGCGACACCGGCTCCACGCTCTGCTGCGCGACTTGCGCACCGAGACTGCGCCTGCGCCGCTGTCCGGCGTCACTTCCAGACGCTCGCGCTGCTCCTGACAGCCCGGCCTGTCACCGTCGATCTCGACATGTGCATGCGGTCTTGACCGTCGGCGGCCTATTGCGTACGTTCCCGGCGAGCATGTTGGACGACGGCAACGCCCGGAGGCGGCTTTGACAGAACAGTCCAGCACCACATCGACCTACCCAGACCTTCCTCCCGGACCACACGGCACCCCCTCACCCGACCTGGCACGCCGGTACGCCGAGGCGCCCATGGAGTCGGCCACGCTGCCGAGCGGCGACCGGGTCCCCATGATCGTCCGGTACGCGGATGTCCGCAGCATCCTCACCTCATCGGCCTGCAGCCGCAACCTTCGGGAGCCCGGCCTGCCCAGGATGGTCCGCGGCCCGTTCCTGGACGACGACCCGGCGGCGTTGATGAACCAGGATCCACCGGAGCACACCCGCTACCGCCGCATCATGCACGGCACGTTCACACCCAGGCACATCGAACGCTGGCGGCCCCGCGCCGCGACCATCGCCGGCGAGCTGATCGACGCGGCCGGCGACACGTTCGACATGGTCACGGACTTCGCTCTGCCCCTGCCCGCGCGGGTGATCTGCGAGATGCTCGGCGTGCCGATGGACCGCTTCGACCAGGTCCGCGGCTGGACCGAGATGTTCCTGTCCACCTCGCAGGCGAGCGCCGAGGCGAGGGCCGAGGGACTCGCCGCGTTCATGGCCTACGCACAGGAGCTGATCGAGCACCACCGGACCGAGCCTGGCGACGATCTCATCGACCTCCTCATCGCGGCACGCGACGAAGGAGACAGGCTCACCGAGGACGAGCTGACCAACATGGTGTTCACGCTCATCCTGGCCGGACACGAGACCACTGCCGCGATGATCGTCCGGGGCACGTTCCGCCTGCTGTGCCACCGCGACCAGTACGCCGAGCTCGCCGAGCATCCGGAGCTTGTGGAACCGGCGGTCGAGGAGATCCTGCGCCACGAGGCACCCGGCAGCAACGGCATGCTCCGGCGGATCACCGAGGACGTCGAGCTGTCCGGCGGGACCATCCCGGCCGACACGGTCGTGCTGCCCAACCTCTGGGCCGCCGACCACGACCCGTCGGCGTTCCAGGACCCGCTGCGGTTCGACGTGCACAGGCTCACCGGCGCCCAGTCCACCCCGCACTTGGCGTTCGGTCACGGCCCTCATTACTGCCTGGGCGCGAACCTGGCCAGGATGGAACTGCAGGAGGCGTTTCACGCCCTGGTGACGCGCCTGCCAGGCCTGCGCGCGCAGGAGGACCTGTCGACCGTTGTGTGGAGCGACGGGTTCGTCTACCGGCCACTGCGACTGCTGGTCAAAGCCGGCTGAGATCGCTGCGGCAGGACGCCTTTCCAGCGCGCGGTCCTCAGGGGTCAGGCTTGCTGGCCGACATCGTCAAGCTGGAGCGGGTCAAGGCGGTCGGTCTGCCGGCCGCGTTGTTCGAGGGGGTATCGGAGAAGGTCGTGGCGGGCTGGCGGGCCCGGGCGATGAAGATATACGCGTCCGATTTCGAGGACAACCGGGACGTACGCTCGACATGAGCAAACAGTTCGACCTCGGGCCAGGGCCGGGCGCTGAGGGTCAACAGTCAGGTGATCCGCTATGAGCGACGAACGCTCTTGGGGTTCAAGACAACGTTCAGGCTGCCCGGCGCTTGACCTCAACTGTGGTTGAGGACCCAGAATCGCTGACGGCGGGCGGCGCGGCCGGATGGGCCGGTCGGAACGCGCCCGCATGTCCTGGATTCAATTTCCTCCCAACCATGGAGATGTTGTCATGACCAAAGCCGTCGTCATAGGCGCCACCGGCAATCAGGGCGGCGCGGTCGCCGACCTGCTTCTGGAACGCGGTCACGAGGTGGTGGCGTACGTACGCTCGGGGGAGTCGCCAGCCGCGAAGGCGCTGTTAACCCAGGGAGCGCGACTCGCCATTGGCGACCTCGCCGATCCCGACGCGCTCCAGCAGGCCTGCACGGGCGCTGACGCGGTTTTCGGCCTGTCGGTGCCGTTCGGCGAGGGCGGCAAGGATGAGGAGGTCGCGCAGGGACGCCTGCTCGTCGATACCGCCGCTCGCCTTGACGTCCACCTGGTGTACTCCTCTGTGCGGGGCGGTGACCGGCTGGTGGCCACCAACGTCGACCACGCCGACAGCAAGCAGCTCATCGAGACCTACCTGCGCGAGCGGGCGGTGCGCGCGACGGTGCTCGGCCCGGTGTACTTCATGGAGAACGTGCTCAACCTCGGCTTCAGCCGACTCGGTGATGGCATGCTCGCCAATCCGCTGACGCCCGGCAAGCCGCTCGACCAGGTGAGCGTTCTGGACATTGCCGGCATGGCCGTACATGCCATCGAGAACCCCGACGAGCTCGTCGGCGAGCGGATCGACATCGCCTCCGATCGCGTTACTGGACAGGAGGCAGCCCGGATTCTGAGCGAGGTGCTCGGCCGGGAGATCCCCTACCAGCAGATGCCGCTGGACATGGTGCGGCAGTGGGCCGGCGAGGAGGTGGCCACGATGTTCGAGAACTTCGAGAACAACACCGATTTCCTTGACATCAAGACTCTGCACGCCCGGTACCCCGCCGTGCGCTGGCACAGCTACGCCGAGTGGGCCAAGACGGTGGACTGGGACAAAATCCTAGCGGGCTAGATCAGCCTGCACCGGGACGGGACGGGACGGGACGGGGCGGGGCGGGGCATGGCCCCGGACTGACAGGTCGGGAAGGACGGGTTCCGCTGGCCACAACGCGGAATCCGTCAACTCATCCTGAACACCGACACCCAGCCTTTTAAGGATCAAGGCGGGTTCACACAGGAGCTTCAACCGGCGGCGGCCCGTTCAAGTTCGCTCTCGTCGAGTAGGGCGGTGGCCAGGCCGATGCGGTCCATCACCTGTACCCGGCTGAAAGGTGCTGGAGGAACTGGCCGCCAAGGCCAAGGCTTACGAGGCGTCCACAGCCCGGGTCGGTAGGCCGGCCACGACAAACAAAACACCACCCCCGCTCGACTACGTCCTGTCCAGGGTCTTCTTCGGCTGGCGGGGTACGGTGTCGCCCTTCAGATGCCCGTACACCGTCGAGCGCGGCACCCCGAACAAGTCCGCGATCTGCTGGACGGTCTTGTCCCGCGTGTCATACAGCTGCTGGGCGAGGGCGGCCTGGTCGGCGGTGAGCTTGGGCTGGCGTCCGCCGACCCGGCCGCGGGCGCGGGCGGAGGCCAGGCCGTCCATCGTGTTGGCCACGATCAGCTCGCGCTGCAGCTCGGCCAGGACCGACAGCATGCCGAACATCGCGCGGCCCTCCATCGTGTCGGTGTCGATGCCCTGCTCGATCACATGCAGTCCCACCTTGCGTTCGCGCAGGTCCGCCCCGAGGGTGACCAAGTGCAGGACTGAGCGCGACAGCCGGTCCAGCCGGGTGACCTTCAGCGTGTCGTAGAACGCCCGATCACCAGACGGGAACCAGGCGTTCATGGCTGCCTACAGCGAAGAGAGACGGATGCACTTACATCTGGTCGAACTCGCCGCCCCGAGCCACCCGGTCTGCCCGAGGGGCGGCGAGCCACCCTGCAGGCGGTGACCGCGCACTGCACCCTGCACAACTCCCTCCGGCAACAGCCCGAGGTGGCCATCAAGACGCGGCCGACCCGGAGGACGTCTGACGGCACATCGTTCTCACTCCCGTTGTTCTCAATCCCTCGAAGGGGCCGTCAGGCGCCGAAACCGATCGCGAATGCTCGCCCGAGGTAATTCCAGACCTGCACGGTCAGTACGCCGCGGGTCGCGGCCTCGGGCCCTTTCCGTTCGATCCGGGCGTAGATCGACGACATCATGGCCGGTTCTCCGCCCGCCAGGTCCCGCATCACTGCGGTCCATCGCCGGGCCAACTGCTGTACTGCGGGATCGGCCGGATCCGTTCCGCCCTCGATGTGCGTCTGGAGCTCGGCGACGATCTCCGTGCCCTGCCGTTGCCATTCGGCGAACCTGTCGGGGAATCCGAGCTCCAGGTGTCGCTGTTTCGCCTGCGCCAGTTGCTCGGGCGTGAAGTCGTTCGCCTGCACCATTGCCTCCATGGCTTCGATGAGTTGGTCGATCGACGGCTCGGTGGCCCGCAGGATGGCCTGAAGCAGAGCCGTGAGCCGGATACGCAGGTGGCGCTGCGCCTCGATGGTTCGCTCGATCCAGGCGAGCTGGGCACGTACCGCCGAGCCGAGGCCATCGAGGTCGCCGTCGAGCGACTCGGCGATCTGGGCCAGCGGCATGCCGAGCTGGCGCAACGCGAGGATCCGGTAAAGCCGGCGGACGTCGTCGTCGGTGTACACCCGGTGCCCGGCCGGCGTACGCAACGTCGGCACCAACAGCCCGATCCGGTCGAAATGGTGCAGGGCACGGACAGTGAGACCCGTCGCCGCGGCAAGGTCGCCGATCTTCCAGCATCGCTCATCCATGGGGATCACCGGATCGACGGTATTACCTGACGCGACGTCAGACGCAAGCCCGAACGTCGCCGATTTCTCCTGCTTGCACCTGACGCGACGTCAAGCAGCAGCATCCCTCGCGGATCCTCTGGGCGGGCCGGTGCGCGGCCAATCCGCAACGGCCTCCCCGATCACCTTCGAAACGGAGAAAGCGATCATGCGTTTCAGAACTTCCGGTGGGCGAACCCGCAGGGCCATGGTCGGCGTCGGCGTCGCGATGTCCACCGCCTTCACTGGTCCGGCACACGCCGGGACGCAGCACACCCCGAACGTCACCGAGTTTCCCGTCACGCCCAGCTCCGGCCCGACATTCATCACTGCCGGCCCGGGCTGCACCGTATGGTTCACCGAACTGACCGGCAACCGGATCGGCCGCATCCGCAACGACGGCAAGGTCACCGAGTTCCCGATCCCGACGCCGGACGGAGCTCCACTCGACGTGACCGCCGGCCCGGACGGCGCCATGTGGTTCACCGAATTCCTCGGCAACAAGATCGGCCGGATCACCGGCACCGGCGACATCACCGAATTCCCGATCCCCGCCCCCGACAGCCGCCCAGAGGGCATCGCCACCGGCCCGGACGGAAACCTGTGGTTCACCGAAGGGGCCGGCGGCAAGATCGGGCGTATCACCGCTTCCGGCGAGGTCACCGAGTTTCCGATGCTCACCTCTGGCAGCTCGCCGCACGCCATTACGGCAGGCCCGGACGGCGCGATGTGGTTCACCGATCCGGGCGGCAACCGGATCGGCCGCATCACCCTGACCGGGCGGATCACCGAGTTCACGCTTCCGGCACCGAAGAGCAGCCCGCACCGCATCGTCACCGGCCCGGACGGAAACCTGTGGTTCACCGAGCGCGCCGTCGACCGGATCGGCCGCATCACGCCGGGCGGCCGGATCACCGAGTTCCAGCTCACCGAGGGCCGCCTCCCTCTCGACATCGCCCCGGGCACGGGCGGAGACCTGTGGTTCACCGAGCGCGCCGCCAACTGCATCGGACGGATCACGCCAACTGGGAAGATCGCCGAGTTCGCAGTGCCCACCCCCGGCAGCGATCCCCTCGGCATCACCGCGGCCGGCGGCACGACCGTCTGGTTCGCCGAAGGCGCCAGTGACAAGATCGGCCGCCTTCGCGCCCCGCACCACGCCCGCCACGGCCACACCGGATGCCCATGAGGCCGGAACGCCGGCTACCGTGGACGGCCGTGCCGGTCAGGCGCTCGCACGAGCCTGACCCCGCCAGCGCAGCAGTCGCACACGTTCGGTGTCGCCCAGCAGGTGCACCCGGCGGTAGAGCACCAGGTTGCCGACGGCCTGGCTGCGACGGCAGGCGATCGCGCGCCACTGGCGGGTTCAGTCGACGTCAGCCGCACATCCAGCGCTCACAGGGTCAGCCACACTGTATTCGATCTTGGAACGTCGTGATCACGGACTCTCCTCGGCGATGGTGCAACTGACGGCGTGGGAGAAGTGCGACACCCCCAGGTGGATGGGGGAACCGTGGCCCCGAGGTCGTCAAGCTGGGCGAGTTTATTTCTCGCGGTCATGATCGCCACCATGCGGTGCCGGCCTCTTCCGGCCTGAACATCGCCGCACACGCGAGAAGGCACAGTAACGCAACCTCGGCCGGCTGTACGTCACGCGACCTTGGATCGGCTATTTGGTCCAGCTCGGACTGGCTCATTCTGCAATTTGAGATTGCGGAAATCTTGACTCGTAGATCGTTGACCTGCGAAACGCCATCGTAGATCCCAGAAAGACTTCCCGTAGATCCTTAAACGATCAATAATTGAAGTTAGCAAATGTCCGAAGCGCAAGCACCAAGGAGGCAACCGTGAAAACCATCCACCGTGCCGCCAGGCTGGCACTCGGCGCGACAGCTGGACTGGCACTCGCACTGTCCAGCACCACAGCGGCCACAGCGGCGACCTGGGAGTTACGCGACTTAAAGCAGCGAATGTGCGTCACGCCGAGCAGCGGCCACCCCAGCACGTACTTCGTGGCCGCAGTCGTCGGAAGCTGGTCGACGACCGTCCAGATCGGGCTGCGGAACCTGCCCCCCGGTTCGACCAGCGCGGGCGGCACGGCGATCGCACCCGGCTCCAATTACCCCAACCCCGACAACGGGGCGACGACGATAAACGGCTTCGTCCAGATATCGATCGCGCCGCTCCCCGCCGGCGTGTACACCCCGCTGCTGACGGCCTCGGACGGGACAGAAACCCAAACCACCCCCGTCACGATCAACGTGAAGCAGAACTGCTACTAGCTAGCTCCAGTGACGCTTCGCGGTCTTGAGGGATCGGGGTCACCTGGCGACGGCCACCGCGTGATCATTTGGAGCTTGTACAGGCAACCAAGATCGCGCGGCGGCCGCGAGCCACAAGAACACGTGGGAGGCCCCAGCCCTGTTCCTCAGCTCAGGTGTGCGGGGATTCGCATCCAGTCGTCGGGCAGACCGGTGATCGCCCGGCCGCTGGTCATGCGCAGGCCTGCGGCGGCGCAGCAGTAGGCCACGGCCTGGCGGTGGTAGAGGTAGGTGGTGAGGATCTCCTCGGCGGAGGCGTCGGGGGAGACAGTGCCGCCACCAGGGTGGGTGTCCCGTTTCTCGACAACGCCGTCGCGGGCAATGCTCCCCTGGTTGCCGCTCCTGGGGTTGGCGTAAAGCGCGTAGCAGACGGTGCCGGCCGACAGGCGCTCAAGGACTCGGTTGCTGCACGGGAGGGCGCCCCATTGCTGGCTGACGACGCATCCGCCGGGCACTTCGGTGATGCCGACGGTGGTGCGGGAGTCCATGCTCAGATCCTCGTCGCCATCCTCGTAGGCCTGTTCGGCCTCCAGCCGTCGTACGGCTTCGGCCATGCCGATCCCGGCGACGCAGACCAGGCCCAGCCCCTCGTACTCGAGTTCGCCCAGCGCGTCGATCAGGCGTCTGGCCTCCGCAACAGCCGCGGTCTCGGTGGCGGACAAGGTGGGCCGGTCTGGCGGGAGGGGGAACAGGTCGGGGGTGGGACTGGCCAGGCTGAGCCTTCCGGGCGTCCAGCCGGACATCATTGGACGCCACGGGTCGGCACCGGCGGCGAGCAGGGCGAGGGCGTTGTCGGGGCGGTTGGCGAAGACGGCTCTCCAGAGTGCGGTGTGGCCCTGGTGCTCGGCGTCGACGTCGTCAACGCGAGCGGCCAACTCCGGTATCACCTCGGGTGAGCCGAGCTCGGCTGCGGCATGTAACGGCCGTCCGTGGTAGTGCACACCCGCGTTCGGATCCGCGCCGGCGTCGAGGCGCGCGCGTATCAGGTGGGCATCCGCCCAGTCGTCCCAGCCGGTGCCGAACCAGTCTGCGCCGCCGGTGGCCATCATGATCACTCCTTAGGGTTCGTACGAGACGGATGTCCGCCATAATGGCGTGCGCGACAGACAAATCTCCTCAGGGAACGCATTAGTCCTGGCCGGTGGGTCTGCCAACGGCGCAGGCGCAGTGCGAGCGGTCCGTGCGCCGGATGGATCGTGACGGCTCAGATGCGCTTTCGGATCTCCGGCACGGGGTTGACCAGTCAGCCGCGCCCGAAATGCAAGGGAAAGGCATAGACGCCGGTAGCGGGTGCGTAGCCACGTCCGGGCTCGGGCTTCCCCGTGCGCGGTGTTGCAGGCAACAAGGCGAACTCTCGGGATACAAGCCGAGTTGAAGCCGGTTTCGATGAGTTGCCGCCGAGATCAGTGCGCTCCAACCAGCCGACCAGGCGAAGCGTTCTTGGAAGGCGGTCCGAGCGGAGCGAGGTCCTTCAGGGGGCGGGCGTCAGCCCGCCTGGGAGATCGTCCGGAGCGAAGCGGAGGGCCTTTGAGGGTGGCACCTCAGTAAGCAGCCCACGCGGCACCCCCGGCCCCTAATATCACTCCTGTCCGTATAGGCCCCGATATCGGAGGAAGCAGTGGGCGACCCCGGGACCGAGAACACGTCTGGACGTGGCGGTCCGGTGACGCTGCTCGCGGACCGTTACCGGTTACTGTCCCCACTCGGCCAGGGCGGCATGGGCATCGTCTGGCGGGCGATGGACGAGCTGCTCCGGCAAGAGGTGGCCATCAAGGAGGTCCGGCTGCCACCGGATCTCGACGACGCGTCCCGGACCGCCTTGGCCGAACGCACACTGCGCGAGGCCCGAGCCGCCGCGCGGCTGCGTTCCCACCCGTCGATCGTCACCGTGCACGACGTGGTCCTCGACGGCGGCCGGCCGTGGATCGTCATGGAGCTGGTCCACGGCCGTTCCCTCGACCGGGTCGTCCGCGACGACGGCCCGCTGCCGACGCAGCAGGTCGCCTGGATCGGCCTGCGGATGCTCGACGCGCTCGGGGCCGCGCACGCGATGGGCGTACTGCACCGGGACGTCAAACCCGCCAACGTCATGCTCACCGATGACGGGCGGGTGCTGCTGACCGACTTCGGGATCGCGACCGTCGCCGGGGACGCCGCGCTCACCCAGACCGGCCTGCTCACCGGCTCGCCCGGCTACATCGCCCCCGAACGCCTGCGCGGCGAACCGGACGGCCCCCTCTCCGACCTGTGGTCGCTCGGCGCCACGCTGTTCACGGCGGTGGAGGGCGGCCCGCCGTTCGCCCGCGCCAACGCGGCCGCCGTGATGGCGGCCGTCCTGATGCAGGAGCCCGCCCCCGCCCGGCTGGCCGGGCCGCTCGGCCCCGTGCTCGCCGCGATCCTGGAGAAGGATCCGGTACGGCGCTGCGCCCCCGGCCAAGCGGCCGACTGGCTGAACGGCATCGCCCAGGGCGCCCCCAGCACCGACCCGGCCCTGCACCGGGAGCGGACCCAGACCGGCCCTGTGCGCAAGCGCAGCCGCCTGCCCCTCATCCTCCTGGGCGCCGGGCTGGCGGTCGTGCTGGCCCTGGCCGCAGGGGTGGTGGTCTTGGTGCGGGTCCTGCCGAACCTCAACACCACGTTCACGTTCAGCGAAACGATCGGCGACACCCCCACCCCGGCCCCGACGTCCCGCTCGACGGGAGGCACCCGGGCGCTGTTCGCGCGCGACTTCGAGGCGTGCGGCCTGCTGACCAACGCCCAGGCGCGCTCGTTGCTCGGCGGTACGGTGAAGCGCTCATTCCAGACCGCTGCCGCCTGCATGTGGACCAGACCCGACAACGGCGCGTTCGTGAGCGTCACGGCGAACCGCCTGGCGGATGTCTCGACCGCGCGCATCTCCCAGCAGTACACGGTCAAGACCATGAAGGAGGAACCGAAGCGCAACCCGGGGACCAAGGTCCGCAAGGGCCCGGCCGTCGGGGACGAGGCGTTCAGTTACACCCGGGGCGAATCCATCGTGGGAACGATCTACCGGACCCAGATCTCGTTCCGCGTGTCGAACGTCTGGGTGATCATCTACCACACGGGCCGGCAGCCGGGCTTCACGACCGCCGACCGCACGGCGAAACTCGTGGCCAAGTCCCTCGATCGGCATCGCTAGCCTTCTTCCTCACGACGACTTACAGCCTCGGTGCCGGGGAGAGACCGTTTCCGCCTTGGTCGACGAACTTATGTTCGATCAGTTGCCGCCGAGGTCCGACCGCGCTCCAACCAGCCGACCGGGCGAAGCGTTCTTGGAAGGCGGTCCGAGCGGAGCGAGGTCCTTCAGAGGGCGGGCGTCAGCCCGCCTGGGAGAGCGTCCGGAGCGAAGCGGAGGGCCGTTGTGGGCGGGTGGGCGTCAAACGGCCAACCACCGAATCGGGTACCGGGTGGGAGAAAGAACGCCCGGAGCGAAGCGGAGGCCCTTTGAGGGCGGCACCCCGGCCACCACGGACCGTCGCGTGACGAACCGCACTAGTCTCACCCCATGGTGACGAAGAACTCGCACTGCTCCTTCTGCGGCCAGGCGTTCGCACCCGGCCAGGCGTGGCCGCGGGCCTGCGCCGGCTGCGGCAACACCGCCTACCTCAACCCGCTGCCGGTCGCGGTGCTGCTGTTGCCGGTGGACGACGGCCTGCTGGTGGTCCGCCGCGGCATCGAGCCGCACCGGGGCGAGCTCGCCCTGCCCGGCGGGTTCATCGACGTGGGCGAGAGCTGGCAGCAGGCCGCCGCCAGGGAGCTGTACGAGGAGACGGCCGTCGTCGTCGACGCGGATCGGGTCCGGCTGTTCGACGCGCACAGCGCTCCTGACGGCACGCTGCTGGTCTTCGGCCTGGCGCCACGGACCATCTCGGCCGCCCTGCCGCCGGTCGTGCCGACGGCCGAGACCATGGAGTGGCTGGTCATAGACGGCCCGCGGGAGCTGGCATTCTCGCTGCACACCGGGGTCGTCTCCGCGTACTGGGAACAGCGCTCAGCCTTTCACTGAGCCGGCGAAACTGAAGGAACCGGCGAGGTACTTGTTCACGGCGACGTAGAGGACCACGGCCGGGGCCGTGTAGATGATCGAGAAGGCGGCCAGCTCACCGTAGGCGACCTGCCCGTACTGCGAGAAGAAGGTGTAGACGGTCACCGCCGCCGGCTGCTTCTCCGGCGTGTCGAGCAGGACGAACGGGGCGAAGAAGTTCCCCCACTGGCCGACGAAGACGAAGATGGCGACGACGGCCACCCCGGGTGCCATCAACGGCCCGACGATCCTCAGCAGCGACTGCACCCAACCGGCCCCGTCGACCCAGGCCGACTCCTCCAGGCTCACCGGCACGCCGTCCATGAAGTTCTTCATCATCCAGATGGAGAACGGCAGCGAACTGGCGGCCAGGAACAACACCATGGCCGGCACCGACCCGTACAGGTTGAACCGGAAGAACATCGAGTAGACCGGCACCATGATCGCCGTCACCGGCAGGCCCGTGGTGAACAACAGCGTCAGCATGAAATGCCGTTTGAAACGCAGGGTGTAACGGGAGAGCGGGTAGGCGGCGAGCCCGGCGACGATCACGGTGAGGATCGCGGTGCTGCCGGAGATGAGGAT
Organism: Nonomuraea guangzhouensis; assembly: GCF_019396345.1. Lineage (GTDB taxonomy): Bacteria > Actinomycetota > Actinomycetes > Streptosporangiales > Streptosporangiaceae > Nonomuraea > Nonomuraea guangzhouensis. The sequence goes on from NZ_JAHKRM010000002.1 coordinate 114,643, forward strand.
CGAGTTGATGATCGGGTGGTAGATGGTCTCCCAGGTGAGCACCGCGCTGAAGTTCTTGAGCGAGAACTTGAAGGTCGGCTGCGCGGCGAGGTTGGCGTCGGGTTGCAGCGAGGCGAGGATCACCCACAGGAACGGGCCGAGGAAGGCCAGCGCGATCACCGCGAGCGAGACGAGTGCCGCGCCACGGGCGGCCAGGCGCGTCATCAGGTGTCCACCTTGATCAATCGCAGGTACACGAGGGAGAACGCCGCGCCGATGGCCAGCATCACCAGGGCCATCGCACTGCCGTAGCCGATCTCGAAGTAGCGGAACGCCTGCTCGTACATGTAGAGCGGGGTGGTCTGGCTGGCCGTGCCCGGACCACCGCCGGTGAGGGCGTAGATCAGGCCGAAGCTGGCCAGGGTCTGCAGCGTGATCAGCATGAGGTTCGACAGGATCGAGCGGCGGATCAGCGGCAGGGTGATGTGCACCAGCCGCCGCCAGGTGCTCGCCCCGTCCACCGCCGCCGCCTCCAGCAGCTCCCCCGGTACGTCCGAGAGCGCGGCCGAGTAGACGAGCATGGAGAACGCGGTGCCGCGCCACACGTTGGCCAGGATGATCGCGATCATCGGCGCGGTGAACAGCCAGTCCTGAGAGAGGCCGAGGGCGTCGAGCGCCTCGTTGAGCGTGCCCTCCTCGGCCAGGAACGAGTACCAGCACGCCGCCGCGACCACCTCGGGCACCACCCAGGCCGCGATGACGACACCGTTGACCACGCTCCTGACCACCCTCCCCCGTCCCCGCTGGAGCAGCGCGATGATCAGGCCGAGGGTGTTCTGCCCGATGACGGCCGAGCCGATCACGAAGACGAAGGTCAGCAGGAGCGAGTTGCGGAAGTCCTCGTCGCCGAACATCTTGACGAAGTTGCCCATGCCGATGAACTGCGAGTTCACCGACGCGGCGCCGGTCAGCGTCTCGTTGGTGAAGGCGATGTAGACGCTCCACAGGATGGGCCCGACCATGAAGATCACGAACAGGATCAGGGCCGGCCCGAGCGGCAGCAGCCAGCGCAGCGTACGGCGGGCCCGCCGGCCCGGCTCCCCCTTCCCGGGGGAGCCGGCCAGCCGTGGCGGCGTCACGGAGGTGACGGTCATGGGCCGGAGATCACCTTGTCGGGGCCGCCGACGACGCCGGGCAGCGCGGCGGCGTAGTCCTTGGCCGCCGCGTCCGGCGCCTTGGAGCCGGTCGTCATCGCCTCCATGACCTTCTGCACCTCGGCCGAGACCTTCGGATAGACCTCGTACGCCGGGCGGTAGTGGGTGACCGAGGCGAGGTCGGTCCAGAACTTCACGCTCGGGTTGTCAGCGGAGTACTTCGGGTCGGCGGCCACGTCCTTGCGGGGGGCGAGGTCACCCGTGCCGACGGAGTACACCAGCGTGTTCTCCTTGTTGGTCGCTATGGAGATGAAGTCCCAGGCGTCCTTCTTGTCCTTGGCGTACGAGCTCATCGCCATGACCCAGCCGCCTGACATGCTGACCGCGCCGGGTGCCTCGCCGTTCTGGGTCGGCATGGGGGTCCAGCCCATCTTCTCGGTCCACTGCGGCCACGGTTTGGTGCTGGTCGGCTTCCAGGCGGCCGCCATCCAGGCTCCGTCGAGGTCGATGCCGAGCTTGCCGTTGGGGAACCAGTCCTGCCCGATCTTCTCCCCCAGCTTGGGGTTGAACGCGTCGGCCTGCTTGGGGCCGAGGTTCTCGCGGTAGATCGTGTTGATGAAGCCGAGCGAGTCGGTGAAACCCTTGCCGGAGGCGACCCACTTCTTCTGAGTGTCGTCATAGAGGGTGCCGCCGGGGGTGCCGTAGAGCAGCATCTCGAAGCCCTGCATGGTGGCGGCCTCGCCGTGCGGCTTGGTGGAGTACATGCTGAAGGGGACGACGCCGGGGACTTTCTGCTTGATGGCGCGGGCCGCGGTCAGCACGTCCGCCCAGGTCTTGGGCTGCCACGGGGTCTGGATGCCGGCCTTGGCGAAGATGTCCTTGTTGTACCAGAGCCCTCGGGTGTCGGTGCTGATCGGGACGCCGTAGATCTTGCCGTCGGGGCCCTTGGCGGCCTGCTTGACCGAGTCGGGGTACTGGGTGGCCCAGTCGGGCCAGGTCTTCAGGTAGTCGTCGAGCGGGGCCAGCTTGCCGGCGGCGACGTCGGCGTTGACCTGGAACGTGTCGTGGAGGTACACGTCCGGAGCCGATTCGGCCGAGCGGTTCAGCAGGGCGAGCTTGGTGTAGTAGACCTCGTTGTTGCCCTGGACCGCGGTGAGCTTGATCGTCACGCCCTTGTGCGCGGTCTCGTACTGCGTCTTGGCTTGTTTGAGCATCTTCTCCAGGTGCGGCCAGGAGGGTTCCACCTTGTAGAGGACCTCGATCTCCTTGGCCCCACTGCTGCTCTTGTCTTGCGTGTCCGCACCACACGCTGTAGCTGCTACCGCGACTGTCAGGATCGAGGCCACCATCGCTCGTCTCATCGGACTCCTATCTCGCCGATCCCCGAACGCGTTAACTGGGTTGACGAGACGGTAAATCTTTTTGATTTATTAAGTCAACGATGGAAGCCCCGAAGACACCGGGAGCCATACATGCAAATGGGGACAAATCTCCCTAAAGTGGGTCACTTTAATCGTGCGGTCGTGCTGGAGGCGATCCAGGTTTCGGACGGCATCAGCCGCGTCCAGATCGCCGGGCGGGCCGGGCTCACCGCGCAGACCGTCTCCGTCATCGTGCGCCGGCTCCTGGAGGAAGGTCTCGTCATCGAGGACGGCTCGCTCCCGTCCCGGGGCGGCAAGCCGCGCACGATCCTGCGGGTGGATCCCACCGCCGGATACGCCGTCGGCATCCACTTCGATCCGGGCGAGATCTCGTACGTGCTGGCCGACCTCGCGGGACAGCCGGTCGCCAAGCTGCACGCCGCCGTACGCCCCGGTCCGGCGCCCGACGCGGTCATCCGCCAGATGGCCCGCACGGCCCGCAGGATGCTGCGCGAGGCGGACGTGCCCGACCACAAGGTGCTGGGCATCGGCCTGGCCTGCCCCGGCCCGCTCGACGCCGACGGCATCATCAACGTCCCGCCCCGCCTGACCGGATGGGATCACGTGCCCATCAAAGGCCTGCTGGAGGAGTACGCCGGCTTCCCGGTAACCGCCGACAACGACGCCACGGCGGCGGCGATCGGCGAACGCTGGGCCGGTGTGGCCCGTGCCACGCCGAGCTTCGCCTACCTGTATCTGGGGACCGGCATCGGTGGCGGGCTGTTCCTGGACGACCAGATCTATCGCGGGCGTTCTCTCAACGCCGGCGAGTTCGGCCACATCACGGTGGCGCCGGAGGGTCCCGACTGCTACTGCGGCAATCGTGGCTGCGTCGAGGCGGTCTGCTGCCCGAGCGCGATCGAGGAGACCGTACGGGCGTGCCTGTCCGAGGGCGCCGAGAGCACGCTGAACGCCGAAGGGCTCGACCACGCGGCGATCTGCGCGGCGGCCGCGGTCGGCGATCCCCTGGCCGGCGCGGTCATCGGCCAGGTCGCGGCCCGGCTCGCCGACGCCGCCGTGAGCATCGTCAACATGCTCGACATCGATCTGGTGGTGCTGGGCGGGCCCGCCATGCGCGAGGTCGCGCACGTCTACCACCAGGTGGTTTCCGCGGCCGTGGCCACCCGGCCGCTGGCCCGCCGCCTGCACACGGTCCAGGTCGAGCTCTCCCCCATCGCCGTCGACGCCGCCGCGATCGGGGCCGCCTCCCTGGTCTTCCACGCCACCTACGCCCCTCGGCTCAGCACGTTGCTGAATCGGTGATCTGCTACGGGTGTACGGTGCGTGCGCGGACGACGTGGCCGGCGCGGATCTCCACGTCGAGCAGCGCCGCGTCGTCGAGCGGGCAGCGCAGGGCGAAGGCCGTGTCGTCGAACCGTCCCGTTTGTCGCTCCCATTCGAGCCGGACCACGGCGTCGGCGGCGGACTCGGGCGACGGTACGGGGTACGGGTCCACGGGGCGGCCCCACGGCGCGCTCACGCCCTCGATCCGCGCCAGGTAGAGGCGTCGCAGCCACACCGGCGTGGCGAGTTCGGCGAGCACGGCAAGCGCCGCCGCGTCGTCCGGCACCACCACGTCAGCCCTCTCACCAAGGGCGGCCTGCGCAGACGGGTCGACGCGCAGGACCGTCCCCGTGCGGCCGTCGGGCGCCGGGACCAGTAGCCGTCCTGAAGGACGCGCCGGGTCGAGCGGGGTGATCGCGCCGGACGACACGCCCGAGGGACTGCCCGCGTCGGGGGTCGCGTCCGAAGTCGCGGAGCGTACCGCCCCGACCAACTCGCCGAGCGTGGCGCAGACCACGGTGCCCCCGGTGGGACGGACGACGAGCCAGCCGCCGGCGGTGGGTGAGACCCGTAGCCCGGGGGACGGTCGCACGCGGGTCACCGCGCGAGCCACCGCCGCACGGGCGGCCGGCCCGGCGACCCAGGGACGTGCCCAGTCGGCGTCGCCGCGCTCACCGCATCCGCCGCACATCAGCCGTCACTCCCCGGCCCGCTCACACCGCACATCAGCTGTCCCTTCTCCTCGTCCAGCCCGCAATCCCACGGGCCCGCACTCTCCCGGGCCCGCGCTCCCCCACGCCCGCAAACCCCCGCCATCAATTACGGCATGACGTCGCCCGAGTTGGGCCCGAGGGTCTGGCCGACGTAGAGGTTGCCGCCGGGGTCGCTGGCGAGCAGGACCGCCGTGGGCGCGATCTCCTCCGGGCGGCCGAAGCGGCCCAAAGGCAGTTCCGCGCGCTTGGCGGCCTTCCACTCGTCGGTGATCCCGGCGACCATCGGGGTCTCGACCGGGCCGGGCGCGATCGCGTTCACCAGTACGTTGTGCTCGGCGACCTCGAGCGCGAGCGACTTGGTGAGCCCGATCACCCCGGCCTTGGCCGCCGAGTAGTGGCTGAGCGAGCGGCCGCCCTTGATGCCGAGCTGGGAGGCGATGTTGACCACCCGCCCCCAGCGCCGCGAGACCATGTGCGGCACGACGTACCGGCAGCAGAGGAAGACCCCCGTGAGATCGACCGCGATCGTCTCCGCCCACACCCGCGGGTCCATCTCCACCAGCGGCGCCTCGGTGAGGATGCCGGCGGAGTTGACCAGGACGTCGATCCGGCCGAACCGGTCCATCACAGTTGACACGGCCGAAGCGACGGAGCCGGGATCGCTGACGTCCACCGCCACATGCCCGGCCGCCCCGATAGAGGCGGCCGCAGCCGAGGCGTCCAGGTCCGCGAGGACGACCTCGGCGCCCTCACGGAGGTACGCCTCGGCGATCGCGCGGCCGATGCCGCTCGCGCCACCGGTGACCAGGGCGGTCCGGTGTTCCAGGGCAGGCATGGGGTTCCTCCTCAGGCGGGCATGCGGACGGTGAGCCCGCCGTCGACGACGATGTTCTGGCCGGTGATGTAGCCGGCCTCGGCCGAGGTGAGGAACCGGATGACGGAGGCGACCTCCTCCGGCCGTCCGACCCGGCCCCACGGGATGTCCCGCCCGGCGCGGGCCAGGCCGTCGGGGCCGAGCGAGTTCACCGGGTCGGACGACTGCGGGGTGACGATGAGGCCGGGGATGACGGCGTTGACGCGGATCTGCCGGGGGGCGAGTTCCACCGCGAGGCTCCGGCACAGCCCGAGCACCCCGGCCTTGGCGGCGGCGTAGTGGGCGTGTTCGCCCCAGCCGTACACGCCGCCCGCGATGGAGGACACCGCGACCATCGCGCCGGCGCCGCTCATCCGGACGGCGGCGGAGCGCAGGGTGCGCAGCACGCCGGTCAGGTCGACCTGCAGCATGTCGTCCCAGGCCGCGTCGGTGAGCTCCGCCAGCGGGGCGCGGCGCAGCACGCCCGCGTTGGCCACCGCGATGTCGAGGCGGCCCCACTCGTCGACCGCGCGCTGGGCGAACGCCTCGACCTGCGCCGCGTCCCGTACGTCGACCTCGTGCACCACGCCCGTGCCGCCGGCTCGCTCGACCTGCTTGAGGGTCTCGGCGGGGTCGTGCGGGTCGCCGGGGTAGGTGCCGATGACCGTACGGACGCCGCAGGAGGCGTACGACACGGCCAGCGCGCGGCCGATGCCGCTGGCGGCGCCGGTGATGACGGCGACCCTGGAGTCGAGGGAGGTCACAGCGCGGGCACCTTCCGCGCACCGAACATCACGAAGCCCGACAGGAACGTGCCCAGCGCGCCGACCAGCAGCGCGCCCTGGTTCCAGTCCGAGCCCGCGACGAGCATCGCCGTGATGATCGCGCCGGCCGCGATGGCGCCCGGCTGGCTGATCGCGTTGATGAACGAGGTGCCCGTGGCGCGGCAGCGGGTGTCGTAGCACTCGCCCATGTAGAACAGCATCGCCGAGTACGGCCCCACCAGGAAGAACATGCCCAGCGAGTAGAGCGCGACCACGGCGACCGTGCCGCTGGCGACGAGGAGCATGAGCGCGAAGATGACACCGGACGCCATCCAGCCGAACGCGATCACGTTGCGCCGGCCGAACCGGTCCCCGGCCCAGCCGTGGAAGACGTACCCGAGGTAGCCGACCGCGTTGATCACGATGAACATCAGCAGCGAGTTGGTGAAGCCGACGTTCTTGCCCTGGGTGAGCACCGTCGTGCCGAGCACGCTGAACACCTGGATGCCGAACCAGTTGACGAACCAGGCGAACCCGAGGACGAGCGTGTTGCGCAGCGCGGACCCGCGGAAGATCTCCTTGAACGGAGCCGCCTGGCTCTCGGACACGCCGTACTCGCGGGCGAGAGCGGCCGCCTCCTCCACACGGAACTCCTTGCGCAGCCGGTCGATCTTCTGCTGCAGCTCGAACTGGGGCGTCTCGCGCAGGCCGCGCCGCAGGAGCGCGATCACGATGGCGGGGAACGTCGCCAGCAGGAAGCAGCCCCGCCAGCCGACCAGCGGGAGGAAGACGGCGATGAACGCCGCGGCCAGCAGCACGCCGAGCGGCCAGCCGCCCTGGACCAGGCTGTAGATCAGCCCGCGGCGCTTCTTGATCTTCTCGTCCTCGGTGACGGCGTAGATCTCGTTGAGGTACGTCGCGTTGACCGACTGCTCGGCGAGCCCGAGCCCGCCGATGGACCGGACGCCGACCAGGTAGGCGGCGTTCATCGTGGCGGCCGACACCGCGGAGGCCAGTGCGGTGCCCGACACGGTGAGGATCATGCCTTTGCGGCGGCCCAGCCGGTCGACCAGCGGCCCCACCCCGAGGACGACGACCGCGGTCCCCACCGAGATCAGCGTGGAGATCAGGGACGCCTCCGCCTGGGTCCACTTGAACTGGCCGGAGATCTCCGGCAGCAGCGTGCCGAACATGATGTAGTCGTATACCGCGAAGATCCAGGCGAACAGCGCGATCACGGTGGCCTTGCGCGTCTGCCGTACCCCGACGCGAGGGAAGGGCCGGGTGCCGGTTTCCGGGACGCCCGAAGAGGTCGTTGTCATGGAGATGGCCTTTCGGAGAAAGAGATCGGGGGGTGTTCGCGCGTGCGTCATCGCCGGACCGGCATGAACGGCGCGGGGCCGTTATCGGGGTGAGCGGGCCTTGAAGTCGTCGGCGATCTCGTCGAAGGTGGCCCAGCGCACACCCTCGTGGCCGTTGATGTACTCGATGAGCCGCTCGTGCATGAGCAGGCTCTGCGGCCGGCCCGAGACGTCGGGGTGGATGGTCATGGTGAAGACCGCGTAGTCCGATTCGCGGTACACCCAGTCGAACTGGTCCCGCCACATCTCTTCGAGGTGGCGCGGGTTGACGAAGCCGTGGCTGTTCGGGCTGGCCTTGACGAACATCATCGGCGGGAGGTCGTCGAGGTACCAGTTCGCGGGGATCTCCACCAGGTCGGTCTCCTGACCACGCTCCAGCGGCTTCATCCACTCGGCCGCCGGGCGGGAGTAGTCGATCTTCGTCCAGGAGTCACCGACCCGGACGTAGTACGGGGTGAAGTCGTTGTGCATGAGCGAGTGGTCGTACTTGATGCCCCGCTCCAGCAGGAGTTCGTTGGTGACGGGCGAGAACTCCCACCACGGGGCGACATATCCGGTCGGCCTGCTGCCGGAGTACTTCTCGACCAGGTCGATGCAGTGGTCGAGGATCGCGCTCTCCTGGTCGCGGCTCATCGCGATCGGGTTCTCGTGCGAGTAGCCGTGCACGCCGACCTCGTGACCGCCGGCCACGACCATGCGGGTCTGGTCGGGGAAGGTCTCGATGGAGTGGCCGGGGATGAACCAGGTGGTCCGCAGGTCGTACTTCTCGAACAGGCGGAGCAGCCGCGGGACGCCGACCTCGCCGGCGAACAGCCCGCGCGAGATGTCGCACGGTGAGTCCTCCCCGCCGTACGAGCCCAGCCAGCCCGCGACGGCGTCGACGTCCACGCCGTACGCGACGAGAATCTCCTTGGGCATGGTCACTTCGTCCTTTCGATCGGAGAGGGGTTCCAGGTCCGCGAGCGCAGCTCCTCGCGTACCCGGATCGGATCCCGGTGGCAGCCGAGCAGCGCGCTGAGCAGGACGCGGGCCTGCGGTGAGCGCAGGGTTCCGGTGGGGATGGCACCGGCCTCGACGAGATCGGCGCCGCCGCCGTTGCCGTACAGGGCGGCGACGGGCCCGGCGTCGACCCGGGTGGACAGGGCGACCACGACGTCGGCCTCGGTGATCCGGGCCACCTCGTCCCTGATCCGGGGGTTGGCGTTGCCCGCCCCCAGCGCCTGGAGGACGACCCCGGTGGCGCCCGCGTCGACCACCGCGCGCAGCGCGGCGTCGTCGCAGCCCGGGTACAGGGCCACGATGTCGGTACGGACTCCGTCGAGGTCGAACGCGTCCAGGTCGAGCGGCTTGGCCCGGGCGGGCGTCATGAGGATGTTCGCCTGGCCGTCACGTACGCGACCCAGCGGCCCGCTGTCCGGCGCGGAGAACGCCGACGAGGCCAGCGTGTGGGTCTTGCGGGTGCCGGAGGCGGCGAAGATCTGGCCGTCGAAGCCGATCAGCACCCCCAGACCGCAGGCCCGGCCGCCCGCGGCCACCGCGATCGCGTCGGCGAGGTTACGCGGGCCGTCGCCGTCCGCCGCGTCGGCCGGCAGCTGCGCGCCCGTGAACACGACCGGCCGGGGGTCGTCATGGAACAGATCGGCCAGGTAGGCGGTCTCCTCCATGCCGTCGGTCCCGTGGGTGACGACCACGCCGAGCACGTCAGGATCGGTGAGCGCCTCGCGGACCCGCACCGCGACCTCGCGCATGTCCGCGAGCGTGAACAGGTAACTGCCCGCGCACAGCACGTCCATCCCGTCCAGTTCCACCCCGGGATCGACCGGTAGGCGCCCGAGAAGTTCGCGCACCCGGTCCTGGGCGAGACCCACTCCTTTCCCGTCGCGACGGGTGGCGATGGTCCCTCCCGTGGACAGGACGATGACCTTGGACACTCGCTGGCCTCCTCATTACCCAAACGTTTGCGCCAAACGTTTGGTAGCATCTGACCTGCGCCTACGAGATGTCAAGAACTTCACGTTAAAATCAAGAAAACCCAGCCAGCGGAAGCCGAGGGACATTGGCTGCGAAGAGGGCGCGACCGGTGACGCTGCAGATGATCGCCGACCAGCTCGGCCTGCACGTCTCCACGGTGTCGCGAGTGCTGCACGCGAAGCCCGGCGAAGGGCTGAGAGCCGCGTCGAGCCCCACCGTCGAGCGGGTGCGCAAGCTCGCCGACGAGCTCGGCTACCAGCGCAATCCCCATGCGATGAGCCTGCGCACCCAGCGGAGCAACCTGATCGGCGTGCTGGTCCCCCGGCTGTCCGACGTGGTGCTGGCGACCATCTACGAGGGCATCGAGGAGGCGGCCGCCGAGCTGGGCCTGTCGACGTTCGTCATCAACACGCGCGATCAGCCCGACGTCCAGCGCGCCCGGACGGAGATGGTCCTCGGCCGGCGGGTCGACGGCATGATCTTCGGCGACGCGCACGCGGACTCGGGCTTCCTGGACGAGGTGGCCGCGCGCGGCGTCCCGTTCACCCTGGTCAACCGGCGGGCCGGGCAGCATCCGGCGGTCGTCTGCGACGACTATCTCGGCGGCCGGATGGCGGCGGAGCACCTGCTGGAGCTCGGGCACGAGGAGGTGGCGATCGTCGCCGGCGAGCCGTACGCGAGCACCGGCATCGACCGCACCGCCGGCTTCGTCGAGAGATTCCGTGAGGCCGGGCTGCGGATCCCCGAGCACCGGATCGTACATTCACGCTTCGACGCGCGAGGCGGTCGCGAGGGGACCGAACGTCTCCTCGCGACGGGCCCGCTTCCGTCAGCGCTCTTCGTGGTCAACGACTTCGGCGCCATCGGCACGATCGGCGCGCTGCGCGACCACGGGCTGCGGGTCGGCGCGGACATCGCGGTCGTGGGCTTCAACGACACGCCGCTCGCCGCCGAGCTGCCGGTCCCGCTCACCTCGGTCCGCTCGCCCATGCACGAGATGGGCCGCCGCGGGCTTCACCAGCTCGTACGCGTCCTCGAAGGCGAGCCCGGCGAGACCGAGCTCCTGCGTCCGCGGCTCATCGTCCGCGCGTCGAGCGACCCGGAGCTGTACGCCGGGCTCATGCGGAAGATGGCCACGACCTGATATTCAGAGGACCTTGCTGAGGAAGGCTCGGGTCCGGGGGTTCTGCGGGTTGTCGAGCACCTCGGCGGGCGGCCCGGACTCCACGATGACGCCGCCGTCCATGAACACCACCCGGTCGGCCACCTCGCGGGCGAATCCCACCTCATGGGTGACGACGATCATGGTGAGTCCGTCGTTGGCCAGGCCCTTCATGGTGGCGAGCACCTCCCCCACGAGCTCGGGATCCAGCGCGCTGGTCGGCTCGTCGAACAGCATCAGCTTGGGCTCCATGGCCAGCGCGCGGGCGATGGCGACGCGCTGCTGCTGGCCGCCGGAGAGCTGGCGGGGGTAGCTGTTCGTCTTGTCCGCCAGGCCCACCCGCTCCAGCAGGGCGAGCGCGCGGGCGCGGGCCTTCGCGCGTGATTCGCGGCGCACGCCGACGGGCGCCTCCATGATGTTCTGCACCACGGTGAAGTGCGGGAACAGGTTGAACTGCTGGAAGACCATGCCGATCTCCCGGCGCTGGCGGGTGATGTCCCGATCGCCCAGGTGGTGCACCCGGCCGCCGGAGTCACGGAAGCCGATCAGCTCGCCGTCGACGTGGATGGCGCCGCCCTCGATGGTCTCCAGGTGGTTGACGCACCGCAGGAACGTCGACTTGCCCGACCCCGACGGGCCGAGGATGACGACGACCTCGCCCCGCTCCACGGTCAGGTCGATGCCTTTGAGCACCTCCAGCTGGCCGAAGCTCTTGCGGACGGCCCGGGCGTGCACCATGGGCATGCTCATGATGGCGTCTCCTCGCGGGTCGGGGCCGGCGCGGCCTGCCGCCGCCGGAACAACAGGAAGCTCCAGAAGCTCTGGGGCGCGTTCCGCGTGGCGCCGCGCGCATAATGGCGCTCGATGAAGGACTGGCCCACGTACAGGACCGACGTGATCACCAGGTACCAGACGCAGGCCACGATCAGCAGCGGGATGGTCTGGAAGGTGCGGTTGTAGATCGCCTGCACGGTGTACAGCAGGTCGGCGAGGGCGATGACGCTGACCAGCGAGGTGGCCTTCAGCATGCTGATGACCTGGCTGCCGGTCGGCGGCACGATGAACCGCATCGCCTGCGGCAGGATGATCCGCCGGAACGTGCGCCCGCGGCTCATCCCGAGCGCCGACGCGGCCTCGGTCTGGCCGGGGTCGACGGACATCAGGCCGCCGCGGATGATCTCCGCCATGTACGCGGCCTCGTTGAGCCCGAGACCGAGGATGGCGGCGAGCAGCGGCGTGATGAGCTGGTTGGTGTCGGCTGTCAGGAACTCCGGGCCGAACGGGATACCGAACGAGATCCGCGGCATCAGGGCGGACAGGTTGTACCAGAGCACGAGCTGCACCAGCACCGGCGTACCACGGAAGAACCAGACGTAGAGCCCGGAGACGATCCGCGCGATCGGGTTCTGGGAGAGCCGCCCCATCGCGACCAGCACCCCGCCGACCACGCCGACGGCCATGGCGATCACGGTCAGGTAGAGCGTGGTGATGATGCCCGCCCCGATGACCTGGGCGCCGAAATAGCGCCCGACCACGTCCCACTTGAAGTTGGGGTTGGTGATCAGCAGGCTCACCAGCTGGGCGGCCAGGATCAGCAGGATGATCGAGGCCACCCAGCGCAGCGGGTGCCGCGTCCGCGCCGCCCCCGCGACGTCCACCTCGGGGGGCGAGTGCCGCTCGGTGGCGGTCGTCACTGCTTCGCCAGGTTCACGCCGGCCTGCTTGAGCATGTTTCCGTTGGTTCCCCACTTCGTCATGACCTTCTCGTACGTCCCGTCGTCGATCAGCTTCTGGAGGCCGTCCTTGAGCACGTCACGCAGCGGCGAGTCCTTGGCCACGACGGCCCCCTGGTAGAGGGTGTCGAACCCGTTCGCCTGGCCGGTGCCCGCGAGCTCAAGCTCACCGCCCGACTGCTTTACGAAGTAAGTCAGGGGCGCCTGCGAGGAGAAGAAGCCGTCTGCCCGGTTGGAGCGGACCGCGAGGATCGAGGTGGGCTGGTCCTTGTAGGACTGGACCTCGACCTTCTTCTTGCCGTCCTTGACGCAGGTGTCGGACTGCGCCTTGACCACCTTCTCGGCCGACCCGCCGGCCATCACGGAGATCCGCAGCCCGCAGGTGTCGGCGATCGACTGGATCTTCTTCGGGTTGCCCTTCGGCACGGCGAAGACGACGAACTCCTGCACCCAGTCGACGAAGTCGTTGGAGACCTGGCGGTCGGGGAAGTCGCCCACCGGCCCGAGGGCCAGGTCGTAGCGGCCGGCCGCGATGCCGGTGAGCTGGCTGGGCAGCCCGTCCACGGTCACGTGCTCGATCTTGACGCCGAGCAGGCCGCCCAGCTCCTCGGCCAGTTCGGCCGCGGCACCGGTCATGGTCTTGCCGTCGGTGCCGGCGATCTCGTACGGGGGGAACGAGCCGTTGTTCACCGAGACCAGCTTGCCCGCGGTCTTCACCTTGTCGGGCAGGCGGTCGAACAGGGCCTGGTCCTTGGCGTGGGTGGCGGCGGCGGGGGCGGACGAGCTGCTGTCCCCGACGGCGCCTTGGCTCTCCGTCGGGTTGGCGCCGCATCCGGCCAGCAGCAGGGCCCCGGCCATGGCGGCTCCTACGGCATGGGTCTTACGCATTACGCGCTCCTTGGGCTATCGAGAGACGGTCGTGGGACCGGTCAAGGGGGTGATGGGGCGGGGATCGACCTTGAAACGCCGGTTGGCGAGGACGGGCAGGCTCTGACGGGCCCGGTCGAGGTCCTCGGCCGAGGCTTCGGACCAGAGCAGACCCGGGGTGTCGCCGCCGAGCCGGGCGCGGGTGATGCCGAGCGGGTCGACGAACATGCTGGCGCCGATGTTGCGGCGGCCGCACTCGCCGGAGGCGGCGACGTAATAGGTGTTCTCCAGGGCGCGGGCGGTGACCATGACCTCCCAGTGCCACTCCTTGGCGGGTCCGCGTACCCAGGCCGCGGGCAGGGCGACCACCTGCGCGCCCTGGTCGGCGAGGATCCTGGCGATCTCGGGGAAGCGGACGTCGTAGCAGGTCATCATGCCGACCTTCCAGCCGGCGCAGTCGATGACGACGGGGTTGTCCGAGCTCGCCAGCACGTTGTCCGACTCGCGCCGGCCGAAGGCGTCGTACAGGTGGAGCTTGCGGTAGATGTCGATGATCTGTCCGTCGCGGAGCGCGACCAGCGTGTTGATCACCCGGCCGTCCTCGGCGGGCTGGTGCATGCCGACGATCACCGTGGTGGTCGTGCCGCGGGTGCGCTCGGCCAGCCCGGTGACGAACGGCCCGTCGAGCGGCTGGGCCGCCTGCCGGATCCGCACCGGATCGTCGACGAACAGGGCCATCGCCCCTTCCGGGAGCACCAGCAGGTCCGCGTTCCCGGCTACGGCCTCGTCGAAGAGGTCCGTACAGGTCTTCAGGTTGGCCGCCCAGTCCTCGGCCGAGGCGAACTGGCCGATCGCGACGCGCAGGTTGCTCAGCTCGGTCATGAGGGGAAGACCTCCTGTGGGTCGATGGAAGCGGGGGCGATCCCCTGGGCGTGCAGTTCCGCGCAGAAGGCCGCGGTCATCGCGGCGTTGGCGGCCGTGCCGTACGGCATCCAGTCCTCGCCGAACGCCTCCCGGGTCCTGCTCAGGTCGGCGAGCAGCCACGGGGTGGTGTCGGTCAGCAGGCGCCGCCGCGCCAGCCAGTGCCGCTTGGACCGCTCGAAGAGCTCCTGTACGGCCCCCGGCAGCTCGGGGTGGCGCTCGACGACCTCGCGCTTGAGCGTCACCAGGTGGATGCCGGGGATGAAGCCGTTGCGGTGGAAGTAGTCGAGCTCGGCCGCCGGGTGGTCGGCCAGGAGGTGACGGAACCGGCTCTCCGGCGTGAAGAAGCCCGCGGGCATGAACGGCGTCATGATCGCGTCGAGCCGTCCGGCGGCGAGCTCCTCCGCCAGCGAGACGTCGGTCACGCTGACGTTGTCCGGCAGCTTCGCCCCGCCGACGCGGTCCTTGCCCGGCTCGGGCGCGTCCACGGCGCCGACCGTCCACTCGATGCCGGTCAGGTCGACTCCGGCCGCCCGCAGGAGTGCCCGCGTCCAGGTGTTGCCCGAGTCCGGCCAGCCGGTGAGGCCCACGCGGGCCCCCTTCAGCTCGGCGAACTCGCGCAGCTCGCTGTCGCGGCGCACCAGCACGCACCGGTGCCGGAAGCCGCGCATCACGAAGACGGGCAGCCCCACCAGCCGGTCGTCACCCTGGGCCCGGCCGAGGACGTACCTGCTGAAGGAGGTCTCCCCACCGTCCAGCTCAGGCTCGCTCAGCACGTCCGGCGTCATCGCCCGGGAATCGAGATCCAGGTCGAACGCCTCGGACGTCAGCGTCCCCGTCGCCACGGGAACGAGGTGATCCCAGTCGCGGAGACCTAGCCGAATGCGAGGTTTCGTCACAAAAACTCCCTTTCATCATTTATTGGGCTGTACCTTATGTTCAGCGAAAACCGCTACACAAGCTGTGCTTTGTTGCTGAACAAAGCTTTGTCCGATGGGAGGTCCCGTGGAGGTGGATCCCGCCTGGCTCGGGCAGCAGGTTCGCGAACCCAGCGCGCGCGGCGTCGCCACCGGTCTGATCGACCTGATCAGGCAGGGCACGCTGCGGCCCGGCGCGCGGCTGCCCACCGTGCGGCGTCTGGCCCGCGAGCTGGGCGTCAGCCCGAGCACCATCGCCGAGGCCTGGTCGGAGCTGCGGAAACACCGGATGATCGGTACGGAGGGCCGGCGCGGAACGGTCGTGCTCGGGCCTCCGGGGGTGCCGCATCCCGCGCGCTACGAGCGGATCGGCCACTTCGGCAGCAGGCTGGCGATCGACCTCGCCATCGCGGCCCCGGACCGGGCGCTGCTCCCGCCCCTCGGCGCCGCGCTCGCCGCCGCCGCCACGGCCGAAGGGCTCAACGACTACACCCGCGAGACGATCACCCCACGGCTGCGGGCCGCAGTCGAGCCTACCTGGCCCTTTCCCGCGGAAAGCTGGCTGGCGCTCGGCGGCGGGTACGAAGGGGTCCAGCTCCTCTGCCAGACGACCGCCCTGCCCGGCGACCGCATCGCCATCGAGGAGCCCACGGCGGCCAGGCTGCTGGACATCCTGGAGATGATCGGCGTCGAGGTGGTCCCGGTCGCCTGTGACGAGGACGGGCCCATCCCGGCCGCGCTCGCCGAAAGCCTGCGCTCCAGCCCGGTGGCGTTCGTGTACCAGCCGCGCGGCCATTCACCGTGCGGCTACGCCGTGCCCGAGGCCCGCTCCGCCGAGCTGGCCCGGCTGCTCGCGCCCACGACCACCCTCATCGTCGAGGACGACGGGATCGGCGACCTGTCCGCCGCGCCCCTGAGCAGCCTCGGGACGAAGCTGCCCGAGCGGACGGTGCTCGTGCGCTCCTACTCCAAGTCGCACGGACCCGACCTCCGGCTCGCGATCATCGGCGGGGCCGCGGACGCCGTGGAACGGGTACGCGTGCTGCGGAGCTTCGGCACCGGCTGGACCAGCCGGATCCTCCAGGACACCCTGGCCCACCTGCTCACCGATCCCGCCTCGCAGGCGATCGTGGCGGGGGCCCGCACGGCGTACGCGCGGCGCCGCGCGAGCCTGGCCGCTCTGCTGTCCACCCGCGGCGTGCACACCGGCGGCCGGGACAGCCTCGTGCTGTGGGTGCCCGTCCACGACGAGTCGGAGGCGCTGGTCACGCTGGCCGCGCACGGCATCTCGGCCGCGCCCGGCAGCCGTTATTGGGTACGCCAGGGACGGCCGCACCTCCGGCTGGCCATCGCCGGGCTCACCGAGGAACCGGCCGAACTCGACGAGCTGGCCGATGTGATCGCCCTGGCCGCCAAACGACCGGGCGCCGACCGGCACTAGCGGGGTTTTCCCTGTGACGGTCCGTCGTGGCTTGGGTCCTTTGGAGGGATACCCCCTTCGGGGGTGCGGAAGAGGACGGTCCGTGGTGGCTTAGGTCCCTTCGGGGGCGCGGAAGGAGATGGTCCGCCGTGGCTTAGGTCCCTTCGGGGGTGCAGAAGGAGACGGTCCGCCGGGGTCAGGTCGTGAAGCCGTCCAGAGCTGCCTCGATCTCCTTGCGCATGGTGTCGCTGCGAGCGGCGGCCGGTCGCTGTAGGCGTTCGGCGAGCCGTTGACCTCCATGGAGATCACCGTGTCCTCCCAGGCCGTCCAGTCGTGGGCGGCCTTGGCGCGGACGGCGGGGTCGGGGTCGGCCATGCGGCGCCCGTAGGCGGCCAGGACCTCGGCGTCGCTCTTGGCCTCGGGGACGCCCTCCCGGAAGCGCTGCCGCTGCTCGGGGAAGTAGCGGCCGACGCCGAAGTAGAGCCAGTCGATCTCGGAGCGGCGGGTCATGGTGACGCCGCAGATCACCATCTCCGACACCCGCGTGGGATGCGTCTCGGCGTAGGCGAGCATGAGGGTGGACCCCCACGAGCCGCCGTAGAGCAGCCATTGGTCGACACCGAGATGCTCCCGCAGCCGTTCCATGTCGGCGATCAGGTGGTGGGTGGTGTTGGTGGTCAGGTCGGTGGCCGGGTCACTGGCGTGCGGCCGGCTCCGGCCGCAGTTGCGCTGGTCGAACAGGATGATGCGGTAACGCTCGGGATCGAAGCCGCGACGCTGGCGCGGCGTGCAGCCCGAACCGGGGCCGCCGTGGACGACGAGCGCGGGCTTGCCCTGGGGGTTTCCGCAGACTTCCCAGTAGATGAGATGGCCGTCGCCGACGTCGAGATGCCCATGGTCGTAGGGCTCGATGGGAGGGTACACCGGTCAAAATTAACAGCGCCGTCACGATCGATGAGTGGGTCAAAGCGGCGTGCCGCTCCCCCGGCGCGATGCCGGGTGGCCGTAGAAGGAGACTCTGTCCAGTCGATGGAGTGTCCATGCTTACACGGTTGATCAGACACGCGGTCGTCGCGGTGCTCATTGCGGCTGGATCGGCGCCGACCTCGGCAGCCGTGGCCGCCGCTCTGTTGCGAGAGTTCGCCTACGTCGTCAACGTCGGCTCGAACACCGTGTCGGTGATCAACACGGAGACCGACACCGTGATCGCCGCCATCCCCGTCGGCGACACTCCGACCGCAGCGGCGGTCACGCCGGACGGCCACCACGGTTACGTCACCAACGCGGGCTCGGACACCGTATCGGTGATCAACAGCATCAGAGCCACCATCCCCGTCGGCGACTTCCCCAACGACGTGGCGATCACCCCGGACGGCCACCACGCCTACGTCACCAACGCGGGCTCGGACACCGTATCGGTGATCGATATCGCCACCAACACCGTCACCGGCACCATCCCCGTCGGCGACTCTCCCGGCGATGTGGCGATCACCCCGGACGGGACACGGGCCTATGTCCTCAATCTCGGCTCGAGCACCCTGACGGTGATCGACACCGCGACCGAGACCGTCACCGACACCATCCCCATCGATTTCTCGTTCTTTCCGCAGCAGGTGGCAATCACCCCAGACGGCGGCCAGGCCTACGTCGGCAGCAACACCGCGGACACCATGTTGGTGATCGATCTCGCGACCAACACCATCACCGATGACATCCCGATCGGCAACAGCCTCGACGGCATAGCGATCTCTCCGGACGGCAGCCGCGCCTACGTCGTCAGTGTCGTGCAGGAGGGGGAGTCGACGCCGGGCGTCGTGTCGGTGATCGACATCGCCACGAAAACCGTCATCGGCACCATCCCGGCCGGCGACAGCTCCCAGGACGTGGCGATCACCCCGGACGGAGGCCACATCTACGTCGCCGACTTCGGGTCGGACACCGTGACAGTGATCGACACCGCGACCAACACCGTCACCCGCACCATCCCCGTCGGCGACAGGCCCATCAGCGTGGCGATCGGGCATCTCTGAAGGGCCCGGAGCGGGCGGCGGTACGGCTCGCGCCCGGTGTGAGCGCGAGCCGTACTACGGGGATCAGAACGAGAACGCCTGGAACTCGGCGGCTCGGGCCTGGTCGCGGACCGGGCTGGCCGTGGCGCAGTCCGTCGAGGAGTTGGGGTCGGCGTCCTGCTCACCGGCGTACAGCGGGTTGCCGGTGCACTGGGTGGTGAGCGTGCGGAGCATCAGGTGGGTGGCGGTGGTCGCAGGGACGTTGAACGACTTGATCAGCAGGTTCACGCCGCGGGGACGAGGGCGCGCGGTCTGGAACGCGTCCGCGCGGCTGGTGTAGATCTTCCTGAAGTTCGCCGGGTCGGCGCAGTCCTTGGCGCAGGCGAGCACCTCGAAGGAGCGCAGGGCGGTGAACCGGTTCTGCGCGCCGGGGTCGGCCGGGTCGTTGATGTTGGGTCTGAGCATGGCGCTGACCTGGACTCTGCGGATCTTGACGGGGGTGTCGCCCGCCAGGTCCACCGTGACCGACTTGCCGGCCGGTGCTCCGGTGAGTGAGGCCCAGTTCGTCGCCTCGGTCTCGTCGATCAGCTTGGCCTGGTTGACGCCGTCGCCCGACGCTGTCGCGCCGGCCGCGGTCGAGGCGAGGTTGCGGGACAGCGGCAGGGGAAGCGGCAGCTTCGCGCCGCCCACCACCGGGAACTTCAGGCGCGTGTGCCCGAACCCGTTGCCCGCCACCACGAAGTCGTAGAGGCCGGGCGTCATCTCGACGGTGTCGCCGAGCGGCGTCGCCGGGTCGGTGTCGGCGACCGGGACCACCCGTCCCTCGTAGTCGCCCACGTACAGGCGCAGCGCCGCGCCCTTCGCCTCGCCCAGCGGCTTGAGCTGCAGCGAGCCGTTCTTACCTGCCGGGTTGACGAAGCTGGGCGTGGGGTCGGGGTCGTTCGGACCGACGCTGGCCGCGTTCGCGCCCAGGCCGTGCTCGGCGAACACGCGCCACATGATGTCCTGGTCCGCGCCGTCGAAGCGGAGCGCGTCGGCCGCGAGCAGCGCGTCGCGGTAGTCGACGTAGCTGACCGCGCCCGAGGCCATCAGCAGCAGGGCGTCGAGCGAGAGCTGGGCCCAGCGCCGGTTGCCCGGGCACTTGCCGATCGGCGTCTTGCCGTCCGCGCAGGCCCGCTGCTGCTTGGCGGTGCCCTTGCCGTACCGCTTGACGAAGGCGTCACGCACGTCGAACTGGGTGGCCGACCAGATCTCGCCGTCCGCGTGGACCTGCTGGCCCACCAGGTCGTAGGCGATGTCGCTGTAGTTGAGCGGCGACTTCGACATGTCGTAGTTGCGGATGCCCCGCTCGCGGTCTCCGGTGACGTAGCCGCCCGTGACGTACGGGGTCAGGCCCGAAGGGCGGAAGCCGTACTCGAACAGGTACTCCATCGCCATCAGGTCGGAGGTGCTCTCGTTCATCGCGCCGGCCTGGGCGCCGCTCCAGCCGGCATTCGGGCCGCCGATCATGCGGCCGGAGATGGCATGGGTGTTCTCGTGGCCGATCACCGACATGTCGTAGTCGCCGTCCACGCACGGGGAGTAGAACGAGCCCGCGATCGGCTGCCACAGGTACATGTTCGTGATCGGCGCGACCCCGTCGGGGCCGGTGATCTGGTTGGCGTTGTCGCGGACGGTCAGGTCGCGGGCGCCCGCCTGGGCGTTGCCCTGCTCGGGGTCGTTGCCGAGGCCGCCGCGGTCGCCGTTGTTCACCTGCATGTTCCACGCGGTCTCGGTGAAGCCGAGCCGGTAGGACCAGTCGTGCATGCGGTTGTGCATGGCGTTCAGGTTGGCGATCGCGGCTTCGAGGTCGTTCTCACCGCTCTGGTCGAAGACCGCGGGGTTGCACTTCGCCGTGTACCAGGTGTTCTGCCACGGGTAGGTGTAGTTCCGGCTCGGCGTGAGCACGTTGCTGCGGGTGCCGACCGTGAACGGGTCGGCGCTCGCCCGGTTCTCGACGGTCTTCGCCGCGTTGCCGATGCTGGTGTTGGACGGGGTGTTCGTGGCGTGGTCGACGTCCCAGGCCTTGCCGGTCGGCGGGTCGCCGCCGGTCACGTAGTCACAGCCGGGGGCCGCCGCGAAGCACCAGGTCTGGCGGGTGTCGGTGGTGGAGTAGTCGTCCGGCGGGTTCGACGGGAACGCCGACCAGTGCGGGTTGTCCGGGTCGAAGTGCTCGACCAGGTTCTCCCGGACCAGGATCGCGCCGCTGACCGCGTCCACGTGTGTGGTGTAGCCGGCCGCCTCGCCCTGGCCGCCGATCAGGACGACCTGGTAGGCGTTGTGCACCCCGTCGGGTGCCGGTACGGCCACCGCGCTGACCTGCTTGGTGACGGCCGTGGCCAGGTCGATGCCGCCGTCCCTGGCCGCGATCTCCAGGGCCCGCTGCGCGGTGATCGTGGCGGCCGGCGGCGCCCCCGTGTCGCGCGACAGCGAGGAGGTGACGTGCCTGACCTTGCCGTCGGCCACGCCGATCGCGACGAGGCCGTCCACGCCGGCCGGCAGGTCACCGAAGCGCTGACGCAGCAGTACGGCGTGGCCCGCGCCGATCGGGTTGACCGCGACCTTCTCCAGGGCGTCGACCGACGCGCCGGACAGGCCGAAGACCCGCTCGTTGTTCTTGAGATAAGCACGTGCGGCCTGCTCCGGGTCGGCGCCCAGCCCTTCGGCCAGGGGCGCGGCGCTGGTGATGGCGGCCGGGGTGCCCAGCGCGTTCCAGCGGATCTCGGCCGCCGCGCCCGCGCTCCGTGCGTTGATCCCGACCGGCGGCGGGACTCTGCCTTGCCGGTTGTCCAGGTCGGGCTTGCCGGGCTCGCCCTCCTGAACGCCTTGGACCTGGGGAGCCGTGCCGCCCGGTTCACTCCGGGCGGCTCCGGTGAGGGGTAGAGAGGTCGCCGCGAGGGCGAGGACGACGACAGTGCTGCGTAACCAGGGTCTGGTCGACACCTTTCCTCCTGCACGCCAGGGACTTGCGCGATCAGGTCCCGCGCCTCCGCAAGAGTTAACACTGGTTTTATGCGCAGACAAGATCTTGTAAAGCTCGCCATATCGGCGTATGGGGAAATGCGTCAGTGTTCCCCCAGCCGGTACGCCCGGCGGGCCGTACCGCCGAAGACGTCCGCCCGCTCCCCCGCCGACAGGCCCGCACACAGCTCGTCCGCCGCCGACACGACCCGCTGGTAATCGGCCGCGAGCAGGCAGACCGGCCAGTCCGACCCGAACATCACCCGCTCAGGCCCGAACGCCGCCAGCACGGTCTCGGCGTACGGCCGCAGGTCGGCCACCCGCCAGGACCCCCAGTCGGCCTCGGTGACCATCCCGGACAGCTTGCAGTACACGTTGGGGTGTCCGGCCAGCTCCCGGATCCTGCTCGCCCACGGTTCGAGCTCCCCCGAGGCGATCGGCGGCTTGGACAGGTGATCGAGGACGAACGTCAGCTCGGGCATGGCGGCCACCGTGGCGATGGCGGCGGGCAGCTGACGCGGCAGCGTGAGCAGGTCGTAGGCCAGGCCCGCGGCGGCGACGGCGGCCAGCCCGCGGCGGATGTCCGGGCGGGTGAGCCAGCCGGGGTCGGGTTCGGCCTGCACGCCGTGGCGGACTCCCACCAGGCCGCCTGGCAGTCCGGCCAGCGTCTCGGCGGCGGCGGGCGAGGTGAGGTCGATCCAGCCGACGACCCCCGCCACCAGGTCGGACTCCGCGGCCAGCGCCAGGAACTCCGTGGTCTCCGCCAGGTCGGGCACCACCTGCACCAGCACGGTCCCGCTGACCCCGGCCGCGGCCGCGTGCTCGGTGAGCCGGTCGAGGGTGAAGGTGCGGCGGATGGGCGCCAGCTTCTCGGCATCCAGCCAGGCGTGGGGCCGAGCGGCAAGATCCCAGACGTGATGGTGCGCGTCCAAGCGGGTCATGTCGACTCGGCGGCCAGTACGAGACGGAACCAGCTCTCGGTCGTGCTGATGTGCATCAGCGCCGCGGCCTGGGCCAGCGGGGCGTCCCGCGCGGCGAGCGCGTCGTAGATCGCCTCGTGCTCGGCCAGCGTACGGCCGGCGCTGCCCGCCACCACGGTCCCGCGCCACACGCGCATCCGCATCGTCCGCCCGGAGATGCCGTCGAGCAGCGTGCACAGCGTCTCGTTGCCGGTCCCGGCCACCACCGCGCGGTGGAAGGCGGCGTCGAAGTGGTTGAGCTTCTCCACGTCGTCGCTGACCTCCCGCATGGCCGCCAGTTTCTCGCCGATGACCGCGAGCTGGGCGTCGGACACCCGGGTGGCGGCCAGCGCCGTCGCGACCGGTTCGAACAGCCGCCGGGTCTCGATGACCTCCATGAGCGTGTCGTCGCGCAGCAGCTCGATGGCGATCCCGAGGCCTTCGAGCAGCAGCCCCGGCTCCAGGCTGGTGACGTACGTGCCGTCGCCCCTGCGCACGTCGAGGACACGCGCCACGACCAGCGCCTTGACCGCCTCACGCAGCGGGTTGCGCGAGACGCCGAGCTGGGCGGCGAGCTGCGGTTCCGGCGGCAGCCGGGAGCCCGGCGGAAGCTCTCCGGACTGGATGAGCTGCCGGATCCGGGCGATGGCCTCGTCTGTCAGAGACATCTGATCCTCTCCGGCGGGAGATCGTTCGCAGGCTGGAATCTAACAAACATCCCATGTTCTGGCCAGACCCCTGCGCCAAACATGGGGGACTGGACAGAAGATCCCCATC
The DNA here is from genome assembly GCF_019396345.1 of Nonomuraea guangzhouensis. GTDB lineage: Bacteria > Actinomycetota > Actinomycetes > Streptosporangiales > Streptosporangiaceae > Nonomuraea > Nonomuraea guangzhouensis. The sequence goes on from NZ_JAHKRM010000002.1 coordinate 137,907, forward strand.
GAGCGTACTAATACATCCCACGTCCGCCTTAACCTCCGCGCAACAAAAGGAGTAATGGTGACCCACGGCTACACACGCAGGGGCGTGCTCACGACCGGGCTGGGAGCCGCGGCCGGTTCCCTGCTCACGAGCGGCCTCGCCGCGGACCCGGCGCGGGCCGCCCGGTCCGCGACGGACAACCCCCTCACTCTCTGGTACGGCAAGCCGGCCGCGGCCTGGCTGGAGGCGTTACCCGTCGGCTGCGGGCGGCTCGGCGCCATGGTCTTCGGCGGCGTGGCCACAGAACGCCTGCAGCTCAACGAGGACAGCATCTGGGCCGGCGGCCCGCACAACTACGACAGCCCCGAGGCACTGGCCGCGCTCCCGCAGATCAGGCAGCTGGTCTGGGAGGACAAGTGGCAGGCCGCGCAGAACCTGGCCGACCAGAAGTTCCTCGGCCGACCCAGCGAACAGGCCCCCTACCAGGTGCTCGGCGACCTGGCGCTGACCTTCCCCGGTTCCGCCGAGTTCACCGAGTACCGCCGTGAGCTCGACCTGACCCGCGCCGTCACCACGGTGACCTACGTCCGCGACGGCGTCCGCCACACGCGCGAGGTCTTCGCCAGCAACCCCGACCAGGTCATCGTGGTCCGCCACACAGCCGACAAACCGGGCGCGGTGACGTTCCAGGCGGCCTTCTCCAGCGCGCAGAGCTCGACCACGGCCGCGGCCGGCAAGGCCACGATCGCGCTCGACGGGGTCAGCGGCGACACCCAGGGCATGCAGGGCGAGGTACGTTTCCAGGCCCTGGCCAGGGCCGAGGCGAAGGGCGGCACGGTCCGCGCCGACGGCGGCACGCTGATCGTGGAGGGTGCCGACGAGGTCACGCTGCTGATCTCGATGGGTTCGAGCTACCGGAGCTTCAAGGACGTCGGCGGCGACCCCGCCCAGGTGGCGGAGCGGCATCTGGGGCGGGCGAGCAGGCGGCCGTACGAGGTGCTGCTGCGCAAGCACGTACGGGACTACCAGCGGCTTTTCGGGCGGGTGGCGATCGACCTGGGCACTTCGGCGGCGGTCGCGCTGCCGACCGACGAGCGCATCGCCCGCAAGCAGCTCGACACCGACCCGCAGCTCGCCGCCCTGTACTTCCAGTACGGCCGCTACCTGCTGATCTCCAGTTCCCGCTCGCCCGGCTACGCCGCCAACCTGCAGGGCGTCTGGAACGACTCGCTCACCCCCGCGTGGGAGTCGAAGTACACCATCAACATCAACTGCGAGATGAACTACTGGCCGGCCGCGCCGGCCAACCTCACCGAGTGCATGGAGCCGCTGTTCGACCTGATCAAGGACCTGGCCGAGTCGGGGGCCAGGACCGCCAGGACGCAGTACGGCGCGGGCGGCTGGGTGGCCCACCACAACACCGACGGCTGGCGCGGGACCGCGCCCGTCGACTTCGCCTTCTACGGCGTGTGGCCGACCGGCGGCGCGTGGCTCTGCCTGACGCTGTGGGAGCACTACCTCTACACGGGTGACGAGCGGCGGCTGCGCGAGCACTTCCCGCTGATCAAGGGCTCGGTGGAGTTCTTCCTGGACACGCTGCAGACCGACCCCAGGACCGGCTACCTGGTGACCAACCCCTCGCACTCCCCCGAGGTGGGCCACCACGAGGACGGCGGCGAGAACGTCAGCATCTGCGCGGGCCCGACCATGGACATGCAGATCCTGCGGGACCTGTTCGGCGCGTTCGAGGAGGCTTCGACGATCCTGCGGCTGGCGGAGGACATGCGGGAGCGGGCCAGGCAGGCCCGGGCCCGGCTGGTGCCCACCCAGGTGGGTCACCTCGGCCAGATCCAGGAGTGGCAGGAGGACTACCGAGGTGACGCCGCGTTGTCGCGCAGCCGGCACATCTCGCACCTGTGGGGTCTGTTCCCGAGCCACCAGATCGACCCGCGCCTGACCCCCGACCTGGCCACGGCCGCCCGCCGGACGCTGGAGCTGCGGGGCGAGGCGGGGGCGGGCTGGTCGCTCGCCTGGAAGATCAACTTCTGGGCCCGGCTGCTGGACGCGCCGGAGGCGTACAAGCGGCTGAGCAACCTGCTGCTGCCCGCCCGTACGGCGCCCAACATGTTCGACCTGCACCCGCCGTTCCAGATCGACGGCAACTTCGGCGGGACCTCGGGGATCACCGAGATGCTGCTGCAGAGCCACGGCGACCAGGTGCACCTGCTGCCGGCGCTGCCCGCGGCCTGGCCGGCGGGGTCGTTCAGCGGGCTGCGGGCTCGGGGCGGCTTCGAGATCGACCTGGAGTGGAGCGGCGGGGCCGTCCTGCGCGGGAAGATCTGCTCGGACCTGGGGCGGAAACTCACGCTCCGCACCGCGAAGGACGTCACGGTCACCGAGCACGGCAGGCCGGTCAAGGGCGAGCGGCCGGAGCCGGGGGTGATCGTCTTCAACACCCGGCGCGGCGGGGTTTACGACGTAGCTGTGTCCGCCTGAGGCGGGCGGTTGCGGGGCGGGGTGCGGGAGGACTCGCCCCGGGCGTGGGCGGCGAACAGGCGGGCCGCCTCGTCCGGGTCGCCGGCGGCCAGCGTCGCCGCCAGGTCGTCGTGGTAGTCCGCCATCGCGCCCCAGTCGCCGCCGTAGAGCGGGTTGCCGACCACGTGCAGGCTCCACAGGTTGGACTCGATGGTCCGCCACAGCCGCAGCAGGAAGGAGTTGCCGCAGGCGGCGCAGACGCGCCGGTGGAAGGCCAGGTCGGCGTCCCTGAACGCGCCGATGTCGCCGTCGGCCGCCGCCTGCCGCATCGCCTGGACGTCGCCCGACAGCTCCCGCAATGTCTCGGGCCGGACGCGGGTGGCGGCGCCGCGCGCGGCGTATTCCTCCAGCAGCACCCGGATGTCGCGGACCTCGCGGGCCTGCTCGTCGGAGATCTCCGCGACGTAGCTGCCCCGGTTGGGATAGGAGATGACCAGGCCCTCGTGCGCCAGCCGCTTGATCGCCTCCCTGGCCGGGGCCTGGCTGGTGCCGACGCGGCGGGCGATCTCCGACTCCACCAGCCGCTGCCCGGCCATCAGCTCGCCAGCGACGATCCAGCCGCGCAGCAGCGCGTAGACCCGGTCGGACAGCAGCTCCCTGGGCATCAGCCGGGCGGCGGGCGGCGCGACCTGCTGCTCCTGCCAGATGCGCGCGACCGTGGACTGCGAGAGGCCGAGCTGCTTGGCCATCGTGCGGGTGGAGGGCACGGCGGACCCGGAGACCGCGGCCGCGATCACCCGCTCGGCCTCCTGCCGCCCCGCGGTGCGCGGGCGGCCGGGGCGCGGCGCGTCGGCCAGGCCGTCGAGGCCGCGTTCGACGAACCGGTCACGCCACTTGGTCACGGTCGCGGGGCTCACCGCCAGCCGTGTCGCGATCTCGTTGCGGGGCAGGCCGTCGGCGCAGGCGAGCACGATGCGGCTGCGCAGGCGCAGGCTTTCGGCGCCGCCCTCCGCCCATGCCCGCAGGGCGGCGAGCTCCTCCGCGCCCAGCACCAGCCGCTTGCCGTCCTCGCGTCCCGCCATCCGCTCATCCTAACGTATTTATGACTCAGGCAACCCGCTGGAAACCTATTTACGTGGCACTTGACGAGCCTATGTGACCTACGTATTAAATAATCGTTAATCGAGTGACGACCCATTAAAAGGCGTCTCCCCTGGAGGTGCGATGCGCTCCCCACGTCCATTCCTCGCCCTGGCCGCCATCGGATGCCTGTCCCTGCTCGCCGGCTGCGGCGGGGGCGGTTTCGCCGGGGAAGGCCAGGAGCGGCCGAGCGGGGGCGGCCAGGCCACGGTCCGGATGCTGGTCAACATCACCCCGAACCTCACCCAGGCGTACTGGGACGGGCTGGTCAAGCCGTTCGAGCAGGCCAACCCCGGCATCGACGTCAAGATCGAGGCGCCGACCGGCAAGGGCGTGGCCGACACGCTGCCGCAGCAACTCGCCGCGGGCAACGCCCCCGACGTGGTCGAGACGCTGACGGCCGACGAGACGCTCTCCAAGCAGATGCTCGACCTGACCGATCAGCCGTGGGCCAAGGACACGCCGCTGGCCGAGCAGGCCAGGCTGGGCGGCAAGATCTACACGGTCGGCGTCGGCGTGCAGGCGCAGTCGCTGGTCTTCTACAACAAGAAGGCCTTCGAGAAGGCCGGGATCGACCGGCCGCCGACCACGCTCGACGACCTCGACACGGTCATGGGCAAGCTCAAGACGGCCGGGTGGCTGCCGCTGCAGACCGGCGGCGAGTTCGTGACCGGGCTGCAACTGCTGCAGTTGTCCAGCCCGTCGCGCGCCCAGACGCTGCCCACCTGGCAGCAGGACGTCAAGGCGGGCAAGGTCAAGGCGGGCGAGTCGCTGCTGCCGTACCTGGAGCGCTACCGCACCTGGATCGACAAGGGGTACGTCGACAAGAACGCGCTCGGCATGAAGTACGCCGACGCCGAGACCGCCTTCCTGTCCGGCAAGTCGGCGATGTACGTCATGGGGAGCTGGTTCACCGCCTCCGAGGCCAAGTCCAAGAAGGACTTCGAGGTAGGCGTCTTCCCCGCGCCGGTCGACAAGGGCCAGCAGTACCCGGGCCCGCAGGGTGCCACGATGGCGGCCCCGTACATGATCCTCAAGTCCACCCCGCAGAAGGACGCGGCGCTCAAGCTGGTCCAGTGGCTGGTCACCGACCCGGCGGCGGTCAAGAGCCAGCTCAAGCAGGACGGCAACTTCCGCGCGGGGGTGGAGCGCGAGTTCACCCCGCTGGAGAAGCAGGTGCAGCAGATCCTCGACGGCGCCCCCTCCGGGGTCCCGCAGGGTGAGGGGTACGGCGACGCGACCCTGCCCAAGGGCTTCAACGCCGCCTGGAACACCGAGGTCCAGGGCCTGTACGTGGGCAAGTCGCCCAAGGAAGTGGCCGAGGGCGTGGACCGCTGGCTGGCCGGCCGGTCATGACGCTCACCCGGACAGCACCCCTCGTCACCCCCGCGGTCGTGCGGCGCAAGCCCAGGAGGCGCGACGGATGGGCCACCGCGATCATGGTCGGCCCGGCCACCGTCCTCTACACCGTGATGCTGATCGTCCCCGTCGGCCTGGCCCTCTACCTGAGCCTGACCGACTGGGACGGCTTCAGCGCCAACCCCGCCTTCGTCGGCGCCGCCAACTACCTCGACCTCCTGGACGACCCCGACCTGCGCCGCGCCGCCTTCGTCACCCTGCTGGTCGCGGCGGCGGGCACGGCCGGGCTCAACCTCCTCGGCCTCGGCTTCGCCCTCCTGGTCAACGGCGTCTCCCGGGCGAACACGTTCTTCCGGATCGTGCTGTTCTACCCGCACGTGCTCAGCGCCCTCGTGGTCGGCTTCCTCTGGTCGGCGATCCTCGGCACCACCGGCGCGGTCAACAACCTGGTCACCTCCTGGGGCGGCGAGGTGCTGCCGTTCCTGTCCGATCCGACGTGGGCCACGGTCACCATGATCGCGGTGCTGGTGTGGGCGGGGTTCGGCGTCAACGTGGTGCTCTACCTGGCCGGGCTGCAGGCCGTGCCGCACTCCCTGATCGAGGCGGCGCGCATCGACGGCGCCACCCGATGGCAGGTGTTCAGGAACGTGACGCTGCCCGCCCTGGGCCCGTCCGTGACGGTCAACATCGTGCTGTCGCTGGTGACGCTGCTCAAGACGTACGACCTGGTGGTGTCGCTGACCGCGGGCGGCCCGGCCGGGCAGACGCAGACCGTCGCCTACCTCATCCTGTGGAACTCCTTCCACGACGCCCGCCTCGGCTTCGGCTCGGCGCAGTCGGTGCTGCTCATGCTGGTGACGGGCGCGCTGGCGTTCGTGGTGACCAGGCTGCGCAGGCGGGGCGAGCTGGCGGTGCACCAGTGAGAAGGACCTTCCTCTGGGCGACCGTCGCCTTCATGCTCATCCCCCTGTACGTGCTGACCGTCAACGCGTTCAAGGGCCAGCAGGACATCCTGGCCAACCCGTTCGGCCTGGGAAGTCTCACGCTGGAGCCCCTGGGCAGGGCGCTGACGAACCCGCAGTTCAACGTCGTCAAGGGCTACGCGGTCACGCTGCTGTTCGTGGTGGCGGTCAACGTGCTGTCCGTGGCGCTGGCCGCACCCGCGGCCTACGTGATCGCGCGCAGCCCGAAGCGCCGCTTCCGGGTGCTGATGCTGTTCTTCCTGGCCGGGACGTTCATCCCGGGTCAGGTGCTGGTCATCCCGGTGGTCTACGTGCTCAAGACGCTCGGGTTGATGGGCACGATCCGCGGGTTCGTGCTGTTCGAGACCGTGCTCACGCTGCCGTTCTCGATCTTCCTGTACGCGGGCTACATCGCGACCGTCCCGGCGGTGCTCGACCAGGCGGCGGCCGTGGACGGGGCCGGGCGGCTGCGGACGTTCTGGCAGATCGTCTTCCCGTTGATGCGGCCCGCGGTCGCCACGATGGTCATCCTCAACACCTTCTCGGTGTGGAACGACTTCGTGAACCCGCAGATCATCCTGGGCCCCGGCAGCGGCCTGTACACGGTGACCACCGGCGTCTACGCGGCGGTCAGCCAGTACGCCACCGACTACACGGTGGTCTTCCCGACGCTGCTGCTGGCCATCGCCCCGCTGCTGGTCTTCTTCGTCTTCATGCAACGGCACATCATCAGCGGCCTCACCGCCGGGGCCACGAAGGGATGACGTTAAGGAGATGACATTGCGGAAAATCACGGCGACCGTCCACCTCGGCGCGCCGCCGGTCTGGGCGGTGCTCGAACGCCGGCTCTTCGACGCGCTGGACGAGGCGTGGCGGGCCTTCGCCGCCCGCTACTGCGGGCCGGACGGCCGGCTCATCTTCCATGGTCAGGGCGAGGAGCGGGACGGCGCCGACGACTTCTACGAGGCGTTCTTCAACTGGCCCGTGCTCTACCAGCTCGGCGGCGCCGACGACCTGCTCGAGGCGGCCAAGCACCACTGGGAGGGCGTGACCGCGCAGCTCACGGAGCTCGGCTACCTGGTGGAGGAGTTCGAGCGCGGCTACGACTGGTTCCATCAGGGCGAGTCGCTGCTGCTGTTCTACGGCATCTGCGCGGCCGACCCGCGCGACGAGCGCTTCCGCGACCTGGCCCGCCGCTTCGCCGGGTTCTACCTGCCCGGCTCGGCCAACTACGACGCCGAGCACGACCTCATCCGCGCCCCGCACAACGGCGCCGGCGGCCCCCGGTACGGCCTCCAGCGCGAGTGGGCCTCCTACCACGCGGACCTGGACAGCATGCGGCCGTACGGGCTGCCGCTGCGTGACCTGCCGGGCATCACGGCCTGGGCGGACCTGGCCGACCCCGGCAACGCCGCCCGCATGGGCGCCGCGATGAGCGAGCGGCTCGGCCGCGGCGACGTGGCGATCAACCTGGCCGCCACCAGCCTGGCCGTCAACGCCTGGCTGTACGACGGCGACGACCGCTACCGGGACTGGGCGCTGCGTTACATCGGCGCCTGGCAGGAGCGGGCCGCCGCCAACCATGGCGTGCTCCCCGACAACGTCGGCCCGTCGGGCAAGGTCGGCGAGCTGCACGGCGGCCGGTGGTACGGCGGCACCTACGGCTGGCAGTGGCCGCACGGCCTCTACAGCGTCGGCGCCGCCGCCGCGATCGCCGCGGTCAACGCCCACCTGCTGACCGGCGACCAGGCCGCGCTCGCCATCGGCCGCGACCCCCTGGACACCGTGTACGGCCACGCCAGGCAGGCCCCCGTGACCGGCACGGAGATGAGCACCAGCGACCGGTGGCTGGCCGAACTGGGCGAGGAGGCCGGGCGGCCCACCATGCTGGTGCCCAACCGGCACGACGACCGGGGCTGGTTCGACTTCCAGCCGCCGCAGCTCGGGCTGCCGGTCTGGCTGTGGCACACGGGTCTGGCCGGGCAGGACGCCGACCGGATCGACCGGCTGCAGGCCGCCTCGGGCTACGACTGGACCACGGTACGGGCGTTCCGCAACAAGGAGGAGGCCGGGCACGAGGCGCCCTGGCTGGAGTTCCTGCGCGGCGCCAACCCCGGCTTCCCGGAGGCCATGCTGGCCACCGCGCTCGGCCAGGTGCAGCGGCGGATGGCACTGATCGAGGCCGACCACGCGGACCTGTCCACCATCCACGTGCACCACTGGCAGCGGCTCAACCCGGTGCTCACCGAAGCGCTCCTGCAACTAGTCACGGGCACGCCGCAGGTCCTCTACAACGGCGGGCTGCTGCCCACCCGGCTGGCCTACTTCGACGCCGACCGCCACCGCCCCGGCCTGCCCGCCGACGTGGCCGCGCTGGTCGACTCGGTACGGCCGGACGGCGTCCGCGTCGAGCTGGTGAACCTCGGGCTGAGCCGCACCCGCAGGGTCGTGGTGCAGGCGGGCGCGTTCGGCGAGCACGACATCGACCGGGCGGTGGTGACCGGGGCCGAGCCCGGCTACCCCGGCGACCCGCGCTCCTACACCGCTCCCCCGATCACCGAGGCCGAGCGGGAGGTGGCGGTGGGCGGGCCCCGGCTGCTCGTGGAGCTACCGCCCGGCCGCCGCATCCGGCTCGACCTGCACACGACCGCCCGCGTCCGCACCCCGTCGCACCAGCACTACTGACCTCTCGCCCGTATCGAGCCCTACCGGGTCATGAGCCCTACCCCGAGCCCTTCTACCGAGGAGTTTCATGGACGACCCCATCTGGGACCTTCCCGTTCGCGGGCCGCTGCCCGCCGAACCCGATCCCGCCCTCGTGGCCGGGCTGTCCCGGATCAGCTCGGCCACCGCCTGCGCGAAACTGCACGCCCAGGGCATCCGGCGGACCTTCGTCGAGGGACCGCTTCCGCTGGCGCGGGGGCAGAAGATCGCGGGCCGGGTCCGGACGCTGCAGTTCATGCCGCAGCGCGAGGACATCGCTTCGGGCCTCGGCCAGGAGTACGTCGAGCGGCACACCGCGCTGTGGGCGGTCCTGGAGGAGGTGCGGCCCGGCGACGTGCTCGTCGTCCAGGCGTACGGCAGCGCCTACACCGGCTGCTTCGGCGACATGTTGGTCCGCTACTTCAAGGGCAAGGGCGGCGCGGGCATCGTCGTGGACGGCCGGATCAGGGACCTGCCCCGGGTCGCCGAGCTGGACGTGCCCATCTGGTCCACGGGCGCCACCCCGCACTACGCCTCGCAGGCGGAGCTGTTCCCGTGGGCCTATGACGTGCCAGTCGCCGTCGGCGGGGCGCTCGCGCTCCCCGGTGACCTGCTCGTCGCCGACGACGACGGCGCCGTGGTGGTACCGCGCCGCCGGGCCGAGTCGGTGATCGAAGCCGCCGCCGAACACGAGCAGTGGGAGCGCTACAGCCGCGCCCGCATCGAGGACGGCGGCGCCCTGTCGGACTACTACCCCCTAACCCCCCAAACCCGTGCCGAGTACGAGCAGTGGCGGGAAGCAAAGGAGAGCTAGTGATCTTCAGATCATTGGGCGCGGTCGTGTTACTGCTGGGCAGTTTGACCGCACCGGCGGCGGCGACGGAGAAGGCCACGTGCGACTACTACGTCTCCCCCACGGGCGGCGACCGGGCCGACGGCAGTGCCCAGCGTCCGTGGAAGTCCATCGAGCAGGCCCGTGACCAGCTGCGGGCTAAGAAGAAGCACCAGAAGTGCGACATCGTGGTCAACGTCAAGACCGGTGACTACGTCGTCGACAAGACGATCACTTTCACCGAGGCCGACTCCGGCGAGAACGGCCACAAGATCACCTACCGCAGCGCCGACGGCCCGGGCAAGGCCAGGCTGCTCGGGGCCAAGCCGCTGACCGGCTGGCAGAAGTACAACGACACCATCTACAAGACCAAGGTCGACCGCAACTTCTACACCCTCTTCGAGGACGGCAAGCGCGCCACCACCGCCCGCTATCCGAACCGGACCAGCGACGACCTGTGGTCGCCGTATCTGTTCTCGGTGACGCCCGAGGCGGAATACCAGGCCGTGCACAACTGGCTCTTCTTCGACGCCAAGGACATCCCGAAGGAGTGGGACGCCGACTTCGACAAGAACGCCCAGATGGTCGTCTGGTCCGGCGGGTCATGGAGCTGGTTCAGCGACACCGTGCCGCTCGGCGGAGCCGACTTCCGCAAGAACTTCTTCACGCTCAACCATGACGCCCGCTTCACCCTCGTCAACAGCCGCAGCGGCTCGCGCTACTTCCTGCAGAACACCCTGCGCTTCCTGGACCAGCCGGGCGAGTACTACTTCGACTTCGCCAACAGCGAGGTCTATTACTGGCCGAAGAGCTCGATCGACAAGGTCATGGCGCCCACCGTCAAGACGATCATCTCGCTGGCCGGGTCCTCGCCCGATCGACGGGTGCAGAACCTCGCCTTCGACGGGCTGCAGCTGCAGTACTCCGACTTCGTCGACTGGTACCGCTACGCCTGGAACGCCCCGGGCGACTCCGGTTACGAGCACAAGTACCCGATCTACGACCGGCAGATCGAGATGCCGCGCAACAGGTTCGGCATGATCACCGTGACGAACTCCCGCGACATCGACCTGACCAGGCTGCACCTGTCCGACAGCGGGTTCACGGGTGTCTTCCTGCTCTTCGCCAACGAGCGGGTCAAGGTGTCGGACAGCTTGCTGGACAACCTCGGCGGCGACGGCATCAAGGTCGAGGGCGGCTACCCCGGTGAGGGCGACATTTCAGGACATCACACGATCACTAATAACTACATCTACCACGTCGGCGAGCTGGTCCCCGGCGACGCGGCCGGCCTCGAGCTGATGAGCACGGGCAACAACACCGTCAGCAACATCGTCGTCAAGCACAGCGCCCGCTACGGCATCAGCCTGGAGGTCCGCCCCGAGATCAAGAACGAGGACAACTACGCCCGGAACAACCGGTTCTCCTACATCCGGCTGGAGGAGACCGGCCTCGACAGCGGCGACATGGGCGCCTTCTACACCTACGGCGTGCACAACGTCGAACCGCATCCGATCGACAACTACGTCACGCAGATGGTGATCGGCGACGTCATCAACGACCCCGCCGGGCAGATGCCGGACTCCGGCACGCGTGGGGTGCACATGGACGCGGGCGGCTGCGGCTTCGCCATCTCCAACGTCGAGGTCGGCAAGGTCAGCGACGACAAGTACCAGGCGTACAAGTGCAACGAGGTCACCAACGCCAACTGGGTGGACGGCTTCGACACCTCGAAGATGGAGTACGACAAGATCGGCGTGACGGGCGCGTTCCCGTACCCGATCCCGAGCTAGGCAGCGGCCGGTGGCGCCGGGCCCCGCGAGGCCCGGCGCCATAAGGCCGCGATATGCGCGGATGGTATGCCCCTCGATGATCGGCCCCGTCATACCGTGACGGCACCCCCCGATCCGAGGAGCTTCCATGGTCCTTTACCGCCCGTCGGCGGCGGGCGCGGCGCTCGCGATCATCGCTCTCGTGCTCACCGCCGCTCCCGCCACCGCCGCTCCCTTCGCGGTCCCCGTCGAGGCAGCCCCCGCCGCCACGGTGGCACCGCCGCAGGACGTGCTCGACGCGATGCGGCGCGACCTGGGCCTCACCCGCGAACAGGCCATCACCCGCCTGGGCAACGAGGAGCAGGCCCGCCGGCTCCAGCCCAGACTGCGCGCCCAGCTCAAGGACCGGTACGCCGGATCCTGGGTGAACCAGGAAGGCAGGCTGGTGGTGGCCACCACCGACGCCGCCTCGGCCACCGCCGTCACCGCCGCGGGCGCCCAGGCGAAGGTCGTCGGCCGGTCGCTGGCCGCGCTCACCTCGGTCAAGAACGCGCTGGACACCACCGCGCAGAAGGCCGCCGGGCAGAAGGTCCCGGTCTGGTTCGTGGACGAGCAGGCCAACGCCGTCGTGGTGCAGGCGCTGGACGCCGCCGCGGGCGCGGCGTTCGTGGCCGCGAGCGGTGTGGACCGCGCCGCCGTACGGATCGAGACCATCGCCGAGCGGCCGGTCACCTTCCAGAACCTGCGTGGCGGCGACGCCTACTACATCGCCGGCGGCTCACGCTGCTCGATCGGCTTCCCGGTGACCCAGGGGAGCACGCAGGGCTTCGTCACGGCCGGCCACTGCGGCACTCCCGGGCTCACCACGACCGGGCCGGGCGGGCAGGGTCAGGGCACGTTCCAGGGTTCGTCGTTCCCCGGCAACGACTACTCCTGGGTCGCGGTCAACTCGACGTGGGTCGCGCGTCCGGCGGTCAACGCCTACGGCACCGAGCAGGTACCGGTCTTCGGCTCCGCCGAGGCGCCGGCCGGGTCGGCCGTGTGCCGGTCGGGCTCCACCACGCACTGGCACTGCGGCGTCATCCAGGAGCGCAACGCCAGCGTGACCTACTCCCAGGGGACGGTCTACGAGGTCGTCCGGACGAACGTGTGCGCCGAACCCGGCGACTCCGGCGGCCCGTTCATCTCCGGCTACCAGGCGCAGGGCGTCACCTCCGGCGGCTCCGGCAACTGCAGCGCCGGCGGCACCACCTTCTTCCAGCCGGTCAACGAGATCCTCAACGCGTACGGGCTCACCCTGTCCACCGTGACCACCCAGTGCGCGGGCCACCCGAACCACCACTTCAACGACCTGACCGCCCACCAGGGCAGCTTCGGCATGCTCATCCCCGACCCCGGCCTCTACCCGCCGAACGGCTTCACCTCCGCCGGCGCCGGGACCCACACCGCCTGCATGGACGGGCCCGGCACCGCGCGGATGCGGCTCAGCCTGGAGAAGTACACCTGTTGCGGGCCCTTCGGGATCCCGATCTGGGCCGAGGTGGCGACCACCAGGACCGGCACCACCGCCAAGACCCTGACCACCAGCCAGGCGGCGGGCACCTACCGATGGGTGGTCAGCGTGAGCGACACCTACGTCGTGCCGACCACCCCGATCGGCGAGTACTACTTCCTGGGCACCACCAGTCCCGCCTAGGTCAGGCGGTCGCGGGCCCGCCGGGAGCCTGGCCGGCGGGCCCCAGCACCACGGGTAGTTCGACCGGCCCCTCGGTGATGAACGACGGGGTGTAGACGATCTGCCCCTTGTCGACCGCCAGACGCAGCTCGGGGAACCTGCCGAACAGCGAGGACAGCGCGATGCGGGCCTCGAGCCTGGCCAGCGGCGCCCCCAGGCAGAAGTGCGGCCCGCGGCCGAACCCCAGATGCGTCTCCTGGCCGCGCGCGATGTCGAAGCGCGCCGCGTCCTCGCCGAACCTGGCCGGATCCGTCCCGCTGCCGGCGACCGCGATCATGATCGGCTCCCCGGCCGGGATCGTCACCTCGCCGAGACGCACGTCCTCCAGCGGGTAGCGGAACAGGACGTTCATCACTGAGTTCCGGCTGCGTAACGACTCCTCGACCACCTGCCCCCAGGCGTCCTTCGTACGTGCCAGGTCGAGCTGCTCACGATCCGCGCACAAGGCGATGATCGTGTTGGCGAGCAGGTGCACGGTGGTCTCGTGACCGGCGATCAGCACCAGCCACAGGATCCACACCATCTCGCTGTCGGACAGCCGGTCCCCGTCGTCCTCCTGCGCCCGGATGAGCCCGGTGGTGAGGTCGTCACCCGGATCGCCGCGCTTGCTGTCGATGAACCGGGCCAGGTAGCCGAGCAGGGCGGCCCCGGTCGCGCCGGCCTCGTCCGGGGTGGCGGTGTGCGACAGGAGCACACCGCTCCAGAGGCGGATCTGGTTCCGATCCTCCTCGGGCACACCGAACAGCTCGCAGATCACATTGACGGGCAGCGGCTCGGTGAAGTGCCGGACGAGGTCCACCACCTCGCCCTCGTCCGCCAGCCGGTCGAGTAGTTCGTCCGTCATCTCCTGGATGCGCGCCTCGAGGCCCTGCACGCGTCCCGGGGTGAAGGCCCGGTTGACCAGGCCGCGCAGCCTGCGGTGGTCCGCTCCATCCTTGACCAGCAGGTGTTCGCCCTCGATGAGCTGCCGCAGCGGCCAGTCAGGAGGGATGGTGCCGTCGTGCAGCGCGGTGAAGTTCTTGGGGTTCTTGCTGAAGCGGATGTCGTCGTTGGAGAGGACCGAGTTCACCGTGTCGAACGAGGTCACGGCCCACGCATTGACCTTGCCCGGAAGCTCGATGCGGAACACCGGCCCGTTCTCGTCCCGATAGCGGTGAATCGTGCTGGACGTCAGCTCACCGGGGACCGGTATTTGCAGCGGAGGGGTAGTCATTCAGAGATCTCCAAATGTCGGAATGTCCCCCAACTTTCCGCTATCGGAGAGCTCCCAAACATCTACCGGCCGCGCCACAGTCGCCGATGTTTACAGAGTCCTTGTCATGAATGCGCTATATGGGTCAGGCCGATAATCCGCGAACGGCTCGCAGTATTCGAAGCCGAATTTCTCGTACAGCTTCCTGGCGGGCAGGAAGAACTCGTCCGAGCCGGTCTCGAGGCTCAGCCGGGTGAGGCCCATGCGCCTGGCCTCGGTGATGATGTGCGCCAGGAGCAGGGACGCGACCCCGCTCCGCTTGCGCACCGGCCGGGTGCGCATCGACTTCACCTCGGCGTGCTCCGCGTCCAGCCTCTTGAGGGCGCCACAGCCCACCAGGGTGTCCCCGTCGATGACCGTCCAGAACGTGACCTCGGGCTTGCGGAGCGCGTCGAGGTCGAGGGCGTGCTTGCTCTCCAGCGGCGTGATGGACCGCATCTCCTGGAGGTGCTCGTCCAGGAAGGCGGCGATCTCCGCGCCCGACAGGTCATCGACAATGATCTTCATGCCCATATGCGTCAGGGTATCGCCCGGGTTGCCGGGCGATACCCGGCCCGCCTAGTTCACGCGATCGCGGGTCGCCGCCGGGAGCTGGTTGGCGGCCCCCCAGTCGGCGACCCCCGGACCGTACACCGGCCACGGGGTGCCGCCGAGGAAGGCCGGCTTCGTGTCGGTGTAGAGGGAGGGCGGGATGCGGGAGCTCGCGCTGAGCGATCCCCACTTCAGCGTGCTGCCTTCCAGGTTGGCGCCGTGGTAGTGGTCGGTGCCGGACAGCCGGATGAGCGCCAGCTTGTTGCCGATGACGTTCTGCCGGGCCGTCTGCCCGTTGATGCTGCCGAGCTGGTTGTTGGCGTAGTTGCGGAACCAGGTGTTGCCCGGTCCGGTCGCCTCCAGCTGGCCCTGGCCGAGCTTGGAGTTGTCGGCGTACCCCTCGTAGAAGCGGTTGCCCTCCATGAGGTTCATGTAGGCGAACGTCCCGTGCAGGGCCAGGTCGTTGTAGCCGTTGAAGGGGTTCTCCAGGGAGTTGTAGCTGATCACGTTGTGGTTGGCGCCGAGCTGCAGCATGATGTGGTGCCGTAGGTCCCACAGCTTGTTGTCGCTGACGCGGACCCGGGTGGATCCCCAGTTCACGGCTATGCCGTAGGCGTAGCCGTTCTGATTGACGAAGGCGCCGTGCACCCGGTTGCGGTCGATCGAGATGTCCTTGCTCCAGTAGATGTTGATGTGGGAGCGGCCGGACCGCACCGACTCGATGTCCCGGACGAAGCCGTTGTTCACCATGGAGAAGGTCAGGTTGTTGACGTTCTCCAAGGTCGGCTGGTTCACCCGTTCGATGGTCAGCTGCTCGACGCCGGTGTTCTCCACCATGTCGATCTCGCGGACCTTCGGGGCCGACGAGGCCGGGTAGTCCAGGCCGATCTTCATGTTCAGGGTGAGGGTGTCGCCCTGCTTGGCGAGGACCTTGAAGATCTGCGTCTCGATCGGGTAGCCGTACGCGTACCGCCCGGCGTCCTTGTAGAGCTGCACGAAGTCGCCCGCCTGCAGGCCGGAGGCGCCGGGGACGGTGATGGTCGCGCTGCCCGAGGCGGGCGATCCGGACACGGCCGCGGCGTCGCCCGCGTAGGCGCCGCTGAACTTGAGCTCGGCGTTCACCGCCCCGGGCGCGTCGATGAGCAGCCGGGTCCGGGTACGGCCGGCGCCGCGCAGGATGATGTCGCCGGTGGTGATGGTCAGGCTGGTCCTGAAGTGGTAGGCGCCCGGCGGGAAGTAGAGCACCCGCCGGCCCGACGTGGTGGCGATGATCTCGCTGACCTTGGCCGAGGCGTCGATGCCCGCGTTGTCGGCGGGCAGGCCCTTGGTGGTGACGTCGATGGTGGTGAAGCCGCCCGGATCGCGCCACTGGGTGTCGGTCCAGCCGGCCGGTGGGAGCCGGTCGGCCGGGATGTCGCCGGAGTCGGCGGCAGCCGAGGTGGCAGGGGCGAAGAGCAGGGAGAGAACGGTTAAGGCGGCCAGGGCGTGATGGTCAGCCCGCATGGGCGGTTACCTCCTTGGGGATGGAGTCATGCCGGGCCCGCGGGGCCCGGATGTCGTCGGGCCAGGCCAGGCTGATGCCGAGCCGGTCGGTCAGGAGCCGCTGGTAGCCGGTCAGCAGGTGCCCGGTGCCGTGGACCGCCTCCGGCGTGGTCCGCGACAGCGCGCAGTAGGCGGACAGGGCCCCGGCGGCCTCACCGATCGACCATTCGACCGGGTGCAGGCGGTAGGCGCCGTTGGTGATGTGCGTCGTGCCGATGTTCTTGCCGGCGGCCAGCAGGTTGCCGGTGCCCAGCGGCAGCAGGGCACCGAGCGGGATCTGGAAGGGGAAGCAGTCGATGTCGACGTACGTCCGGCCCGAGGTGCTCGGGTGCAGGTCGATGCGGTAGTAGCCGATGCCGACGCTGTCGTCGAAGTGCGCGGCCCCCGCCTCCGCGCCGCGCATCTCCCGGCCGATGTGCCCTTCGGTGACCGTGAACAGCGCCTTGATCCGGCGCGACTCGCGGATGTAGACCTCCTTGGCCAGGCCGTCCTCCGTGCCGGTGACGTCGCCGCGCAGCCTCAGCCCCGGATAGCCGTGGCCGCCGTCCGGGCGCGGCGCCTCGGTCTGCATCCAGTGGACCAGGGACAGGGTCAGCTCGCGCGCCCCCTGGAGGGCGCTCTGGCGGGTCGCGTCGTCCACGCCGAGCAGCGGGAGCTCCCAGTAGTCGATCTGCGGCCAGTTGACCAGGGTGATCTCACCGCCGGGGAAGCCGGGCGCCAGATTGCGGCGGGCGAGGATCCGCCGGTAGTGCCACAGATCGTCGGTGCCGGCCGCCTCCAGGTCCGCCGCGGCCCCGGCGAACAGCGGGCGGGTGCGGGTGGTCAGCAGGTCGGGCACCACGTCGTCCCACGAGAGCTGCGGGCCGGGCCAGCGCGGGTCGACGGTGTCGCGCCAGTGCGCGTATCCCGCGGGCCGGTCGATGGTGTGCTCCTCCCCGGCCCGGTATTCCAGGGCGCAGCACCAGCTGACGGCCTGCTGGTCGAACGGGTCGGCGACGGCCGGGGCGTGCAGCTCGCCGTGGTCCGCGGCGCTCTCGGCGCCGATGACGTACGGGATGCCCGCGAGCTCCAGCAGCTCGCCCAGCTCGGTGGCGTCCACGACCAGCGGCGCGCGCAGCGTGCTCTCGTGGCCGGTGCGCAGGCTGCGCACCCGGACCGCGCCGATCCGGTCGCCGTCGCGGTCGGCGGCGACCGCCTCGAACGGCGACAGCACGGTCAGCGCGCCCGAGGCGATCAGCGGGGAGAGCATCTCCTGGATGACCAGCGCCGCCACGCGCGGCTCGTGGCACAGCCGCGAGACGTTGCCGAACCCCGGGTTGAGGGTCTCCCACGCGCGCGCCTGGTCGGTCAGCGGATAGTCGCGCCGGTAGTGGTCGCGGACGCGGCCGCGCAGCTCGCGGTAGCTGGGCGAGCTGAGCGGCGTCTCGATCCACTGGTGCTCGTCCGGCGGCACCGCCTGGGCGGTGAGCTGCCCGCCGAGCCAGTCGGACCGCTCGACCAGGATCACCCGCTGTCCCAGTCGCGCGGCGGTCAGCGCGGCGGCGGTGCCGCCGAGACCGCCCCCGATGACGACGAGGTCGGTGGAGAGTTCCGGCATGTATCAACCTTTCGGGTACGAGTCAGCCCTTGACGCTGCCGTCGGTGAGTCCGGAGATGAAGGCACGCTGGTTGACCAGGAAGACGGCGATGACCGGCAGCGTGACGAGCACGGCCCCGGCCATCAGCGGGCCGTACTGGACGTTGCCGGTGGACAGGAACCGGGCCAGGGCGAGCTGGACGGTCTGGGTCTCCTGCGAGGAGGTGACCACGAGCGGCCAGAGGAAGTCGTCCCAGACCGCGGTGAAGGAGAAGATCGCGATGACCGCGACCAGCGGGCGGGCCAGCGGGAAATAGATGCGCCAGAAGACGCGCCACTCCCCCGCGCCGTCCATCCTGGCGGCCTCGGCCAGGTGCGGGTCGGCGGTGCTGAAGTACTGCCTGGCCAGGAAGATGTTCATCGGCAGGACGAGGTAGGGCAGCACGACGCCGCCCAGGGTGTCGAGCAGCCCGGTGCCGCCGGTGCCGGTCAGGTCGTTCCCGCCGATCAGCGGCATGCTCTTGGCCATCAGGAACAGCGGGATCAGCGTCACGGAGACCGGGATCGCCGCGGTGGAGATCAGCGTGTAGAACAGGGCGGTCGCGCCCCGGAACGGCAGCAGCGCGAAGGCGTAGCCCGCGGCGACCGCGCCCAGGCAGTTGGTCACCATGGCCACCGCCGTGACCAGGGCGGAGTTGAACATCGCCGAGCCGAGCCGGGCGTCGGTGACGGCGGTGGCGAAGTTCGCCAGGGTGGGGTGCGCGGGGATCAGCCCGATCGAGCCGAACGCGTCCTGCTCGGGGGTGAACGCCAGGCTGATCATCCACAGGAACGGCATGAGCACCAGGACGGAGGCGGTGGCCAGGGCGGCTCTGTTCATGAGCGCCGCCCGACGCCGCGGATGGCCAGGAACGCGAAGGCGATGATGCAGGCGAACAGCACGAACGCCATCGCCGACGCGCTGCCGAACCGGTTGTACTGGAACGCCTCGGTGTAGATCAGGTAGTTGACCGTCGTGCTGCTGCCGAGCGGCCCGCCCCTGGTCAGGACGTAGATCTCGGCGAAGCCCTGGGCCAGGAAGACGATGTCCATGGCGATCACGTACGTGAGCATCGGCCGCAGCCCCGGCACCGTGACGTGGCGGAAGGCGGCCCAGCGCCCGGCTCCGTCCACCCGCGCGGCCTCGTACAGGACGCTCGGGATCGACTGCAGCCCGGCGAGCAGGAGGACCATGTTGGCGCCGAGCGCCTTCCAGATCCGCATGGCGGAGGCGGCGTTCAGCGCCGACCCCTCCTCCAGCAGCCAGCTCTGCCCGGGGTGGCCGAAGCGGGCGAGGATCTCGTTGACCAGGCCGTGCTGGGAGTACATCCACAGCCACACCATGCTGACCGCGGTCAGCGAGACGATGTGCGGCACGTAAAGGGCGGAGCGGAACAGCCCGACACCGCGGAAGGACCGCTTGGCGAGCAGGGCCAGCCCGAGCGCGATCACCACGGTGAAGGGCAGGACGATCAGCACGTACCTGCCGGTGACCAGCAGGGCCTGACCGAATTCCGGGTCGTCCAGCAGCCTGGCGTAGTTGGCCACACCCACGGGCCGCGGGCCGGACCGGCTGAGCGGGCTGTAGCGGGTGAAGCTGAGGACGAGCCCGTACAGGACCGGCACCAGCTGGAAGACGATCAGATACAGCGCGGCGGGCAGGACGAACAGCAGCCCGGCCCAGCGGCGGGACCGCCACCGCCGGGTGGGTGCGCGATGGACGCTCGCGCCGCGTGGCCGGGCCTCGGTGAGCGTGGCCATCAGCCGTTGAGGATCTTCTTGACGTCCGCCGCGGCCTCCCGGAGCGCCTGAGCGGAGCCGACCTTCTTGTTGAGCGCCTGCTCCAGGTGCTTGGCCATGGTGTCGCGGATCTGCGTCCAGCCCGGCACGTTGGGGTTGGGGCGGAAGTGGCCGGCCTGCTGGACGAAGGCCTGGATGACCGGGCTGGCCTTGACGTACGCGCTGCCGGCCGCCGAGACGCGCGCCGGGATGGCCCCGATGCCCTGGGTGTACTCCAGGCTCGTGGCCGGGGAGATCATGTACGAGATGAACTTCCAGGCCAGGTCCTTCTGCCGGCTGTCCTTGTTGATCATCAACCCGGGGCCCGCCCCGCCGACGGCGACACCCTGGGACGCGCCCTCGAACGCGGGCACCGGCATCACCCGCACGTCGAGCTCGGGCTTGGCCTTGACCACCTGCTGGACGATCTGCGGCGCCAGCACGGTCATCGAGGCGTCTCCGGTGACGAGCGGCTGCTGCGCGATCGGCAGGTCCTGGTAGTTGACGCCAAGCTGGTTCGCCACGGCGTCGGGTCCCTGGTAGACGGAGACGAAGTAGTCGAGTGCCTTGATCCCGGCCGGCGAGTCGAACGTGACGTTCTTGCCGTCGGCGCTGACCTGCGCGCCGCCGGCGGAGCCGAGCAGACCGGCGAACGTCTGCTGGCGCCCGATCGGATGGCTGGGCAGCAGCAGCCCGGCATGCGTGATCTTGTCACCGTCGCGCTCGGTCAGCTTCTTCGCGGCCTCCTTGACGGCCTCCCAGGTGGCAGGCGGCTTGCCGGGGTCGAGTCCCGCCTTGGTGAAGTCGCCGGCCCGGTAGGCGATGAGGTTGCCCTGCATGGACAGCGGCATCAGGTACTGGGTGCCGCCCACCTGGCCGCCGGGCAGGGCGTTCGCCAGGTCGTCGCGGTCCTTCTGGCTCAGCGTGGCCACGTCGGCCGTCAGCGGTTCGAGCCGGTCGTTGGTCACGAAGTCGGCGACCGCGGCCGGGCCGTGGCCGAACACGTCGGGGGCCGTCCCGGCGGCGAAGGCGGCGTTGAGCTTGGTCGACAGGTCCGGCCAGTCGAGGAAGGTGACCTTGACCTTGGCGCCGGTCTCCTTCTCGAACCTGGGCACGATGGTCTTGGTGACCAGGTCGATCTCGGTCTGGTTCGTACCGGGGAACCAGACGGCGATGGCGTTGTCGGCGGGCTCGGCGGCGTCCTGCGCGGGGGCTCCGCCGAGCCCGCAGCCGGCGAGCAGCGCGAGCCCGGCCCACCAGGCGTTCCTACTTTTCATGATCTTTCTCCTGATTCGTATTAGATTCGCCTCAGCGGCACTTTCACGGCTCTGTTTCGGTTTCTCTCAGCTGGGCGGGCCGACGGTTCCCGGTGTGAGCGGCGCGCAGGTCACGACCTCGTGCCGGTCCGCCGGTATCCGGCCGTCGAGCAGGCCGAGCAGCAGCTCCACCGCCCGCGCGCCCATCTCCCGCCGGGGCACGGCGACGTGACTCCACCCGGCGGTCGGACCCGTCACCGGTGGCAGATCGAGGCAGGCCACCGACAGATCCCCGGGAATCCGGACACCTTCTTCCGCCGCCGCCACGGCGACGGCGCCCGCCAGCTCAAAGCTCTCGACGACCAGCGCCGTCGTCCCCGCGTCCAGCAGCTCACGCAGCCACCCGCCGGTCACCGCCTCGGGCGCCAGCAGCGCCTCCGGCCCCCGCAGCCGGGCCCGCCCGGCGAACTGGCCGAACGCCTCGCGCCGCTCCTCCTGCGGGCCGCGACGCAGCACACCCCCCAGATAGCCCACCCGCGCATGCCCGTACGACGACAGCTCGTCCACCACGCCCGCGATCGCCGTGGCGTAGTCGGCCGCCACGTACGGCACCTGCGCGCCGGGCACGTCGCGCCGCCCGATGAACACGAACGGGAACCCCTCGGCCGCGAGCCGGCTCAGCTCCTCGTCCCTGCGCTCCAGCCCGAGGATGATCGCCCCGTCGGCGAGCCGCAGCCGGTTGGTGCCCGAGCCGTAGATGCTGCGGGTGCCGTCCTCGCGCTGGGTCGAGGCGAACAGGACGAGGTCCTGGCCCATCTCGACGGCCTTCTCCTCGATCCCCGCCAGGAACTCGTGGTAGTAGTCGTCCGCTCGTACCGGGAAGACCCGCTCGTAGGTGTGCACGCCGATCAGGCCGTTGCGCCCGCCACGCAGCGATCGGCCCGCCACGTCCGGCACATAGCCCAGCTGCCGCATGGCCTCACGGACCTTCTCCCGCGTGGCCGTGGCTATGCCGTACTCGTCGGCTCTGCCGTTGAGCACGATGGACACCGTCGCCTGGGAGATCCCGGCGGCTCGCGCGATGTCCCGCTGACTGGGCTTGCCCTTCATTGATGGACCCTTCTAATACGTATCAGGCACGAAACCACCCGCGCCGCACAGTGTCAAGAGGCAGGACGTTATCGAGCGGCCGGTTTGACCAGGCCGCAGTCGTAGGACAGGACGACCACCTGGGCGCGGCTGGTCAGGCCCAGCTTGGCCATCAGGCGGTTGAGGTGGGTCTTGACGGTGCCCTCGCTCACCGACAGCCGCTCGGCGATCTCCCTGTTGGACAGGGCGTGGCCGACCAGGCCGAGCACCTCGGTCTCGCGGCTGGTGAGACGGTCCAGAGCCGGCGGCGGGGACACGGGGGCCTCCTGCGGCGGGGCGGCGAACGCCTCGATCAGCCGCTTGGTGGCGATCGGGGCCAGCAGGATGTCACCGGAGGCGACCGTGTGGATGGCGGCGATCAGTCGCTCGGGCGGCGTGTCCTTGAGCAGGAAGCCGCTGGCGCCCAGGCGCAGCGCGTTGAAGACGTACTCGTCCAGGTCGAACGTGGTGAGGATGAGCACCTTGGGCGGCGTGCTCTCGGCGGCGGCCAGGATCCGCTCGGTGGCGGTGATGCCGCTGATGCCCGGCATCCGGATGTCCATCAGGATCACCTCGGGCCTGACGGCGGCGGCCAGCCGGACGGCCTCCTCCCCGTCGGCGGCCTCGCCCACCACCTCCAGGCCCGCCGCGCGCAGCAGCGCGGCCAGACCGGCACGGATGAGCACCTGATCGTCGACCACGAGCACTCTGATCATGAGCTCGCTTCTTGGGGCTGATCGTCGGGCGGGGACAGCGGGAAGATCGCCAGCACCTCGAATCCGCCCAGCGGCAGCGGCCCTGCGGTGATCGTCCCCTGATAGAGCCTGACACGTTCGGTCATGCCGATCAATCCGTGACCACCAGAACGGGAGCTCCCGGTGGACGCCGTTCCGTCGTCGGTGACGCGTAACGTCAGCGTGGCGGGACTGTACGTCACCCGGATCTCCACCCTGGCCGGCCCGGCGTGCTTCAGCACGTTGGTCAGGGCCTCCTGGACGATGCGGTAGGCGCACAGGTCCAGGCCGGGCGGCAGCGGCCTGGACCTTCCCTCGACGACCACCTCGAGCGGCAGCCCGGCCGCGCGGACCCGCTCCGCCAGGGGTTCGAGGCTCTGGAGCCCGGGAGTGGTCGTGTACAGCCCTTCGTCCTGGTCGTCGGCCTCGATCCGCAGGATCGACAGCAGCCGCCGCATCTCGGCCAGCGCCTCGTGGGTGGTGTCGGCGATGACCCCCAGGGTGGCGTGCGCGGTGGCCGGGTCGGACAGGGCGACGTAACGGCCGAGGCCCGCCTGTACGGAGATCACCGACATGTGGTGGGCGACGACGTCGTGCAGTTCGCGGGCGATCCGGACCCGTTCGTGGGTGACGGCACGGCGGGCGGCGGCGTCGTGCTCCCTGCGGAGCTGGTCGGCCAGCTCCGCGAGTTGCCCGGTACGCTCCCCCAGCAGCCGCATGCTCGTGCCCGCGCCCACGGCGCCGGCCGCCACAAGGAGCGACTGCCCGAGGGCCGACCACAGCGCGACGCCGGGCTGGTGGAGCCCGGCGTGCACCCACTCCGTCACGAGCAGCGCCGCCCCGGCCAGACAGACCGCCGGGGACCGGTGGGCGGCGACGGTGTAGAGGGCCACCAGCGGGCCCATGTTGTTGAGGACGTAGTGGTAGCCCAGCAGGTGGTAGACCAGCGCCGCCCCGGTGGAGACCACCAGGACGGCGGCCGGCGCCCGCCTGCGCAGGGCCAGCGGCCCGTTCACCAGCAGGCTCAGCGTCAGGGACAAGGCGTCGGCGGGCCGGCCCTTGCCCGGCTCGTAGATCTCCCACAGCCACGTCCCGACGACCAGCGTCAGGGCCAGCGCGCCGTCGAGGAGCAGGGGGTGGACCGCGGACACCCGCCGGACGAGCGATGCGGCGCTGATGTGCATCCGCCACGCTAACTCCGTCACCGCCCGTAGCGCATCAAACCGGAGGTATACCCCGACTGCCGCAGAAGTTGCAGCAGGTCCAGCGGTCGTCCGACCGGCCCATCCCGTAGCAGAATGTCATGGGGGGACGTTTTCGCAGGTGACGGGGAGTGAGACGGCTGTGTTGAACATCAATGGGCCCCGGTCACATGTCATGAACGGCTTGCGGGTCCTCGCCGTCGCGGGCGCCTATTTCGCGGCCGCCAAGGTGGGATTGCAGCAGGAGTTGGTCGGCGGGCAGGTCACGCCGCTCTGGCCGCCGACGGGCATCGCGCTGGCCTGTCTCCTCATCATGGGCGTCCGATTCTGGCCGGGGATCACTCTCGGCGCGTTCCTGGTCAACCTGTCGCTCGGGCCGACCTTGCCCGCGGTCGTGGCGATCTCCGTGGGCAACACCCTCGCTCCGGTGTGCGCCTACCTCATGCTCGTCCGGGCGCGGTTCAGCATTGAGCTGGACCGGTTGCGGGACGCGCTGGCGCTGGTGTTCCTCGGTGCCTTGATCGGGATGGTGATCAGCGCGACGGTGGGCAGTGGCGCGCTCCTGCTCGCCGGTGCGCTGCGGAGCAGTGGCTTCTGGTCGGCGTGGTCGGTGTGGTGGGCGGGCGACGCGATGGGTGTTCTCGTGATCACCCCCGTTCTGCTGGTGCTGCGCACGCTCCGGCCACCGTGGGACGCTCCCCTGTCCCGTTGGGTCGAGGCGGTGAGCCTGGCCGTGGGCACGTTCCTCATCACGCTGGTGGCGACGGTGAGCTCCATCAATCTGCTCTTCCTTGTCTTCCCGTTCCTGATCTGGGCCGCCCTGCGCTTCCAGTTGGCGGGCGCCGCGGCATGCGCGCTGATCGTGTCGACGGTCGCGATCGTCGCGGCCGCCCAGGGTTCCGGCCCGTTCGCCACGCACGACCTCTTCCTCAACATGGTCACCCTGCAAGCGTTCAACGGGACCGCGTCGCTGACCGCCCTGCTGCTGGCGGCGATCATCGCGGAGCGCAATCAAGCTCATGACAAGCTCGAGCAGATATGCGCACGCCTTACTGAGGTCGCCGACCGGGTCGAACGGCACCGGGCCGCGGGCCAACAGGTGCCGCTCCAACAAAGAACGACGCGATAGCCCATCGCCACCAAAGTCGACATAAGCTGATTTTTGCCACATGGGTATGTAAAGCCCTGCTGGAGGGAGCCGCGCGATGGCCCACCAAGAGCCAGCCCCGAGGGGCCGGCGCTCCGTGTTATCAGTGCCGCAGTATGAGGTGATCGAGCGGATCTGTGCGCCACTGTCGCCCGATCAGGCCCGCCTGCGGGCCGTACCCCTGCCGCTGGGCGGGGTGCGCGTATGGGCGGACCTCGCCGAAGCCGACGGGAAAGGGCCGTCCTGGGTGGTGCACCAGCGCATGGCTCGGCAGGTGGCCCGGGTCGGCTGGCACGCCGAGGCCACCGCCGAGCGGGTGCTGGTGCAGGGTTGGAGCGCGGCCTGTCTGAAGCATCGCGTACGGCTGTTGCACGGCGCCCTCACCGGGCGGCTGGCCGACTTCCGGAAGAGCGCCGAACAGGCCGTCGCCACCGCGGTCCGGCTGCACGCCGAGCAGGAGGACGGCCAGGCCGGCCGGACGGCGATCGTCGCCGCGACGTGCGCGGAGCTGAACGAGCTGCTGCTCTGGCCGCAGCGCCTCGCCGAGCTGGACGGCCTGGAGCGCACCTCCCGGTCGCGCCGGCTGCAGCTGCTGCTGGCGCAGGTGACCGGGCTGGAGGCCAAGGTACGCCAGGCCTGTGCCGAGCATGAGCTGCTGGCCCGGGCCGTGGCGGGCTGGGCCGACGACCACCTCGCCAGCGTCGATGCCGAGCAGGCTCAGCAGCGGGCGTTGGACCAGGCCCGCCCCTGGCTACGCGCCCTGAACAGGCTCGCGGGCGGGCCGCCGCCGACCGGCTTCACCCGGCGGGCCTCCGGCCTGGCCGAACGCGTCGCCGCGACCGTCACCAACGGCGACTGGACCGTGGCCGCCTCCTGACGGCTGATCGGCCTAGCGCACGTAGATGTTCGGCTGGGCCGGGGTGGACATGCCGTTCCCGAGGAAGTAGCTCGGGTGCGGCGGCTGGTTGTAGGCGCTGTTCTGCCAGGCGATCGCCACCCGATACTGCGGGTCGTGCATGAGGGTCCACAGCCGCTGCGTCGTGGCGGTGGTGGTGCTGTAGATCCGCAGCGCCGTCTCCGACGTCGTCGGCCAGACGACCTCCTCGCGCCAGTCACCGAACAGGTCCGCGGACAGCGACGGGGTCGATTTGGTGCCGTTGTTGGAGTGCACGCCCGAACCGGTGAGCAGGCGGGTGTCGGCGCCGGTGCCGTACTTGTCGATGTGCGTGCCGTCGAGCAGTTCGCGGACCGGGTCGGCGTCCCACCACACCACGAAGTTGGTCGAGCCGGGCTTGCGGCCGATGTTCGCGCCGGAGGTGTTGTACATCCCGGAGACGGCCGCCGACCACGACTCGGCGCCCGCGCTGCCCGCGTACACGTCGGCGGACACGCCGCGCCCGTTGTCGCAGCCGCAGGAGGGGTTCGTCCAGATGACGGCGCCGGTCCGGGCGTCGACCATCGAGGTGGCGGGCTGGTTGGTGTTCTCGTGCGGCTTGAACACCTCAAGGCCGGAGCGGGCCGGGATCAGGTCGCCGACGTGCAGGGCGTCACCGTGGAACAGCCGGGTGTTCCACCGCGGGCTCCCGTTGTCGTCGATCGCCTCCGAGCCGTAGACGATCTCGTGCCGGCCGTCGGCGTCGACGTCCGCGATCGACAGCTGGTGGTTGCCCTGCCCTTCGTACTGGGAGCCGGACACGTTGGAGTCGAACGTCCACCGCTGGGTCAGCGCCCCGCTGCGGAAGTCCCAGGCGGCGAGCACCGTACGCGTGTAGTAGCCCCGCGCCATGATCAGGCTGGGCCGCTGCCCGTCCAGGTACGCCGTACCGGCCAGGAACCGGTCGACCCGGTTGCCGTAGGAGTCGCCCCAGCTGGACACGGTCCCGCGAGGCGGGTTGTAGGAGACCGTGGACATGGCCGCCCCGGTCTGGCCGTTGAACATGGTCAGATATTCGGGCCCGGACAGGATGTAGCCGGAGGAGTTGCGGTAGTCAGCGGACGCGGAGCCGATGACCCTGCCGGTGCCGTCCACGCTCCCGTCGGTGGTCTTCATCGCGACCTCGGACCTGCCGTCGCCGTCGTAGTCGTACACCTGGAACTGGGTGTAGTGCGCCCCGGCCCGGATGTTGCGGCCCAGGTCGATCCGCCACAGGCGGGTCCCGTTCAGCCGGTACGCGTCCACGAACACGTTCCCGGTGTAGCCGGACTGGGAGTTGTCCTTGGCGTTGGACGGATCCCACTTGAGCACGAACTCGTAGCGGCCGTCGCCGTCCAGGTCACCCACGCTCGCGTCGTTCGCGCTGTAGGTGTAGGCGACCCCGTCAGGGGTGGTGCCGCCGGCGGGCCGCTGGATCGGGACGTCCAGGTAACCGTTGGCGAACTGCGTCGCCGCCGCGGAGGGCGCCTGCTCGACGCCGCCGACGACCGCGCGGACGGTGTACGCGGACGTCGCCGCGGCGCCGGAGTCGAGGTAGTTCGTCGAGTTCGTGATGGGCGAGGAGTTCAGGAGGGTGCCACCTCGGTAGAGGTTGAACCCGGTGCTCATGCTCTCGGTGCCGAGCAGCCGCCAGGACACCAGGTTGCCGCCGCTGGAATGGACGCTGATCAGGCCGCGATCCAGGTTCTCCACCTGTTTGGCCACGGCGGCGGAGGCGACGTTGACGTCCATGGTCCAGGTCAGGGCGAGGACCATGACGAGCACGAGAGAGAGGGAGCACCTTCGTGCGGGAAGCATGCCTGGCTCCAGGGGTGAGGGTTAGTAGACGTAGGGCCAGCCGGCGCTGTCGTAGGCGATGAGGTTGATGCCGAGCAGCGGGGCGCCGTTGTCGGCGTAGTAGTGGTAGAAGAGCACGTCGGCGTCGCTGTCGGTGATCACCGCCTGATGGCCCGGCCCATGGACGCTGCCGTGCCCGGCGAGGACCTGCGTGCCGCCGCCGGAGGTCATGGCGGTGCCGTTGCGGTCGACGTACGGGCCGGTGACGCCGGCCGACCGGCCGACCATGATCCGGTACGTGCTGGACGCGCCCTGGCAGCACAGGTCGAACGAGACCCACAGGTAGTAGTACGACCCGTGCCGGAAGATGAACGGCGCCTCCACGGCCGTACTGCCGCCGGTGCGCTGCGCGATCGAGTAGAGCGCGGTCCCGGAACGCAGCCCGGTCGAGGAGTTGAGCGGGATCAGCTTGATACCGGTCCAGAACGATCCGAACGACAGCCACCAGTTGCCGGCGGCGTCCGTGATCAGGTTGGGGTCGATCGCGTTGTAGCTGCTCGACGAGGTGGTGGAGATGACCAGCCCCTGGTTGGCCCACGTACCCGAGGCGCCGGTGGCACTGGTGGCCAGGAAGATCGCCGAGTTGCGGGAGCCGAACGTGGAGGCGGCGTAGTACATGTAGTACTTGCCGTTGTGGCGGGAGATGTCCGGCGCCCACAGGCTGGCGCCGCCCCCGGTGTACGGCAGTGTCCATGACGCGCCACCGGGGAAGGCCACACCCGCGTCCCGCCAGGCCGTGCGGTCGGTGGACGTCTTGAGGGCGATGTTGTTACCGGTGTTCGCCAGGAGGTAACCGCTCGACGTCTTCACGACCGCCGGATCGTGCACGCCGATGCTGCCGGTCACGTACCCGGGATTGGGATAGGCCGCGGCATCGGCCGGACGGACGGAGATCACCGCCACCACCACCAGCACGGTCACCAGGGAGATGATGGATCGCGCCATGTGCCACCTCGCTGTTATCGCTAACACTTGAGGGGATCGCCGGTGAGTCTGCTCGGCCGTACGGGGAGCGTCAAGGCGCGGACCCGGGGGCTCCGGGTCTTCCCGGGTCATCTCGGGTGCGGCCGGTGAAACGTTCACACCGTGGATCAGTGGGGACGGCGTCCTCCGGAGCTCCGTAATATGACCAGCGCTCCCCCGTACGCCACGCCGTACCAGGCGGGCAGCCAGGCACCCCCGACCACGGCGGCGGCGAGGCTGATCGCCGAGACCGTGGCGAGCAGCAGGACGGCGGCGGTCCGCTCCCGTGCCGCCAGTGCCGCCAAGGCGGCTCCGCCCAGGACGCCCGAGGCGGCCAGGAGATCCAGCACCAACCACGCGTCCAGCAGGCCGGCCCGCGTCAGCAGGTGGAGCAGCGGGAGCGGCAGCGACGGTGTCCAGATCCAGGTGAGCCCGCCGGCCAGGTTGACCACCGACGGGAGCACCAGCAGCAGCGGCACCGCCCACCGGAGCAGACGGGCCGGACCGCCGTTCAGGGCCGTACTCCGGGCTTGTCGGTGATGCCGATGGCGAGGCGGACGGAGAGGGTCAGGATCGTCCCCTTCTTGATCGTGTGGGAGCCTCCTCCCAACGTAACGATCTTCTGATCCCCGTTCATGGTGACGCCTCCCGCAGGGGACGTGTAGTCGGCGATGGCGACGGCGCGCTCGCCCAGGTACGTGTAGGTGGTCCGGTCGAGCAGGAGCTCGTGACCCACCCAGCCGTCTTCGATGGCGCCGACGGCCAGCGCCGGACGTCCGGCGACGTCTACGGCGTCCGGGTTCACCGTCACCCCGGGGATCTTGGCCATCGCCTGGTAGACGGCCGCCTCCTGGGCCGGGGGGACGAGGTTGTTGTTGAGCAGGGAGCCGAGCGTCCTGTAGGCGATGACATCCCGCTTTTCGCCCTGATCGCCGAGGTTTCCGTACAGCCAGGCCAGGAGCGCGTCGGGATCCGTCGGCAGCGCCGCCACCTTGGCGAAGCTGGTGGGGGGCATGCCACCTCCGGTGGGCGAGCGGACCATCTTGCCACCTTCTAAGGTGACCAATACCTTGCCGTCGGCCCGCGTCCAGGCTCGATCCACGCTGGTCTCCAGTGGCGTCTCCGGAGTCTGCACCTCGCCTAGGGCGGCATTGCCGACCCCCTGGATGCGCGTCTCCATGTAGATCCATTGGTCCGGGCGGGGCGCGGTGAAGGGCCGGTCCCGGGCGACGGCGGCCGCCTTGCGGAGCAGTACCTGCGCGTTGGCGGCCGGCATCTCCAGGCCGGGGACGATCGGGCGCTGCGCGCCGACTCCCCCGGGGTTCCCGACGACCACGGCGACCGCCGTGATCGCGACGGCCAGCGCTCCCACCCCGAGAACGCGCCCGCCCGCGCGAGGCAGGCGGAAGCGGCGCGCACGCCGGGGAACCGCCGCGGCGACCTCCTGGAGGAGCGCGCCCCTGGCGGCGGAATAGGTGTCACGGGACGGCGGGGCGGGCTCGGGCCAGGTCCGGCGCAGGGCGTCCAGATCGGCGTCCGGGTGTTCGTTCATGATCAACTGCCCTTCCTGGTGAGTGCCGGGTCCAGCGCGGCGCGGATCTTCGTACGGGCCCGGTGGAGCCGGGACCGGACCGTGCCCGCCGCGACGCCGAGCGCCTTGCCCGCCTCTTCGGAGGTCAGGTCGGCCCAGGCGACCAGCAGCAGCACGTCGCGTTCGGCGGCGGGCAGCTTGGCCAGCGCCGTCGCCAGCCGAGGGCGGTCCGCCAGCTCACCGGCGATCCGGTCGGCGTGGTCCGCGCTGCTCTCCTCGACACCGGCCCTGGCCAGCGCGCGGTACTGCCGGACCTCGGCCCGGTGATGGCGGGAGATCAGGTTCGAGGCGATCCCGTACAGCCAGGGCCGGGCGTCCGGCCGGGACAGGTCGTAGGTGTCACGCCGGCCGAACGCGATCAGGAACGTCTCGGCGGCGATGTCGTCGGCCAGGGGCCGGGTGAGCCGCCGCTCGGCATAGCCGTGGATCGGCGCGTGGTAGCGGTCGAACAGCTCGGCGAAGCACTCCGGCTCCCGTAAGGACCGCTCGATGATCGCGGCGTCCTCCACCCGCTCGATGATCGCGGCGTCCTCCACCCGCTCGTTGATCGCGGTGTCCTCCGCCCGTTCCGTCATCGGGGCCATGTCTTAGCTCTTCGCGTCATCGCCTGTCTTCCGTAGCGGGGATCGGTCCCCTCTCCTTCACCGATCACCCCAAAAGTGTTCGCTCCGCATGCCCGGCGTCAGTAATGCTGGGGAACCATGAGACTTCTGTCGGTGAACGTCGGCCGCCCCATGCCCGTGGACTACACCGATGCCCCGGGAGGGATGACGGGCATCGACAAGCGCCCGGTGGCTGGGCCGGTCCAGGTGTCGCCCGTCGGCCCCAAGGGCACGGTGGGCGGTGGCGTGGCCGGGGACGCCGTCTGCGACCGCCGCCACCACGGCGGCAGTGACCGGGCGGTGTACGCGTTCGCGCGCGAGGACCTGGACGCCTGGGAGCAGGCCCTCGGCCGTACGCTCGCCAACGGCGCCTTCGGCGAGAACCTCACCACGTCCGGGCTGGACGTGACCGAGGCGCTGATCGGCGAACGCTGGCAGGTGGGCTCCGACCTGGTGGTCGAGGTGACCGCCGGCCGGATTCCCTGCCGCACCTTCGCGGGGTGGGTCGGCGAGCGGGGCTGGGTGAAGCGGTTCATCGAGGTGGGCCGCACCGGCGCGCTGCTGCGGGTGATCGCGCCGGGAGAGATCCGCGCGGACGACCCGATCACCGTCGTCCACCGCCCCGACCACGACATCACCGCGGCTCTGCTGCTCCGCGCCGCCACCACGGAGCGCCACCTGCTCCCGCGCACGCTGGCCGCCGCCGAGTGGATGGAGTCCGAGCTCCTGCACACCGCCCGTACATATACGGAAAAGTACGGATGAGAGAGGGCCTCGGTTACGGACCTTCCATACCCGGGCGGCGCGGCAACCTCGCCGCTGGACGCCGTGCCCGGCCGGGTCGGCCGGGCACGGCGGTCGGTCAGGTGCGGGTCGTGAGTGCGAAGATCTTGACGTTGGGCACGGCGGGGCTGGTGAACGAGACCGTCTCGCGGACCGCGTCCACCGGCACGGACACCCGCCAGATATTCACCTTGCGACCGTCCGCGGTGTTGTTGATGTTGTAGCGGGTGTCGGCCGTGATCGCCGCCTCCTCGCCGAAGCGAGGCGCCGCGCTCGCCCAGTCGGTCACCTTCAGCGGCGCCGTGGCGGTCGTACCGTCCGCGTAGGCGATCGTGAGCTCGGTCTGCTGGTCGCCGTTCACGGCCGTGACCAGCAGGTCGAGCGCCTGGTAGCGGCCCGGCGTGAGGTAGGTGCGCTGGCCGCGCAGGCTGTGGAAGTTGCCCGCCGTCCCCTTGGTCTCCGGGATCAGGTAGGTGCCGCCCGACACGGTACGCAGGCCCGGCTCGGGCAGCTGCTCGGCGGGGAAGCTCCAGCCCTTGCCGTCCAGGTTGCCCTGAGCTCTGGCATCCGTGGTGGCCACGCCGTCCACGTCGTACTGGAGTCTCTGGGCGCACGAGGAGCCGGACGGCTCGCATGCGGCGGGCAGGTTGGGGATCGGGGCGCCGGCCGAAGGGACACGGTCGACGGGGAGGTCGCCTGATCCGGTCGCCCACGAGGTGCCGGGGGTGGCGCCGACGTTCACCACGACGTCGCCGCCCTGGTTGAGCAGGGACTCCGGAAGCCAGGAGCGGGTGTACGCCTTGCCGTTGACCGTCACGTCCTGGACGTAGACGGCTTCGGGGGCGGCCTGCGGGGCGCTCACGGTGATCGTGCGATCGTTGCCGCGCTTGATCCACGCCTTCGGGAACATGGGGCTGGACAGCAGCATCTCGGCCCTGCTCGGCGTCTGGGGGTACATGCCGAGCGCGGCGAAGACGTACCAGGCGGACATGGTGCCGAGGTCGTCGTTGCCGGGCAGGCCGCCGGGCCCGGTCCGGTACACGAGGGACGCCATCGCGCGTACCGTCTCCTGGGTCTTCCAGGGCCGGCCGAGCGCGTTGTAGAGCCATGGGATGTGGATGCCGGGCTCGTTCGTCGGGTCATAGCGGAAGCCGTCGCCGCCGGTCGCCCACGAGCCGTCGGCCCGGTGGAAGAACGTGTCGAGCCGCTTGGCCGCCTGCTCCTTGCCGCCCATGGCTGCGGCCAGCCCGGAGACGTCGTGCTGGACCATCCAGGTGTAGGTGGCGCTGGTGCCCTGGGCGAAACCGGCGTCGGAGGTCGCCGAGAACGGCCACAGCCAGCTGCCGTCGGCCTTGCGCGCCTGCTGGTAGCCGCCCTCCTGACCGGCCGACGGGTTGAACGTGTTGCGCCACCAGCTCGCCCGCGGCATCAGCAGGTCGCGCTCCGCGTCGCGGCCGAGCCGTCCTGCCCAGTCCGCGAGCGCGAAGTCGGCGGTCGCGTCCTCCAGCGTCTCCGCGGCGCCGCCCCAGCAGTGGCAGGTGTCCTGCGGCGCGTACCCGAGCCGCAGGTACTCGGCCAGGTTCGGGCGCTGGCCCTCGCACTGCCCCGGGCACCCCTTGTCGGACAGGCCGGACGGGTGCGGCACGGTCGCCTGCTTCACCAGGGAGTCGAAGGCCCCGCGTACGTCGAAGTCGCGCACGCCGAGCGCGTGGAAGCCGGCGAGCACGGGGGCCGACGGGTCGCCGGTCATGACATGGGTGGGGCCGTTGACGTGTACCCAGCGGTCCCAGACGCCGCCATTCTGCCGCGCCAGGTTGTACAGGGACTGGGCGTAGTCGCCGGCCACCCGCGGTTCGAGCAGCGCCAGGAGCTGGGTGTGCGCGCGGTACTGGTCCCAGCCGGAGAAGTTGCCGTACTGGACGCCCTGCCCACGGGCCAGCCGGTGGACCTTCTGATCGCTGCCGAGGTAGGTGCCCGCGACGTCGCTGGTCACGTTGGGCTGCAGGTAGGAGTGGTACATCGCGGTGTAGAACGTGGTCAGCTGGTCCGCCGAGCCGCCGGCCACCTCCACCGAGCGCAGCCGCTCGTTCCAGGCGCGGGTGGACCGGCCGGCGACGGACGCGACGTCGTCCCGCTCGGAGACCTCCTTGGCCAGGTTCTGCTCGGCCGCCGCCAGGCTGGTGTAGGAGATGCCGACCTTCATGCGGACGTCGGTGTCGGCGAAGGTGACGTACCCGCCGGAGCCGCGGCCCGCGCGGTCGGCGCCCGTGGCGTAGCCCTCGCCGCCGCTCGCCGCCGTCGTGCCCGGGCGCAGGTCGCCGTTCACCCAGGTGCCGGTGCCGGAGAAGGCGCGGTCGAACGAGGCGGCGAAGTGCAGCCGGTAGTAGCTCTTGCGGTTGTTGACGCCGCCGTTGGCCCGGCGGCCGCAGAACGCGCCGGTCAGCACCGAGCCGGTGACCTTACGCGCGGCGGAGTCGATCGTGATCTCGGCGTCCTCGCTGCCGTTGAGCGAGTTGGACACCCGGAACAGCAGGCTGGCCGGCGAGCTCTTGGGGAAGGTGAACTCGCCCACACCCGCGCGGGTCGTGACCGCGAGGTCGGCCTTGACGCCGGAGTCCAGCGTGACCATGTACCGGCCGGGCCGCGCGCTCTCGTTGTCGTGGCTGAACGTGCTCGCGTAGACGGCGTCCTTCGTGTCCGCGGTCGGCGACGACGTGACCTCGCCGGCGAACGGCATGATCGGGATGTCGCCGGCGGCCCCCGGATGGCAGCCCGCGCCGTTGACGTGGGTGAGCGCGAAGCCCCGCACGCGGGGCGTGTTGTAGGAGTAGCCGTTGGCTCCGGCGGCGTTGGTCTGGTCGCCCGCGGTGTTGGTCGGGCTCCACGAGATCATCCCGAACGGCATGACGGCGCCGGGATAGGTGTTGCCGCCGTTGGCCGAGCCGATCAGCGGATCGACGTGGCGTACGGGATCGGTGACCTTGGCGGGACCGGTGACCTTGGCAGGGGATTGGGCCGCGGCCGCCGGGACGGCGACGGCCGTGCTGAGCATCGCGCCGATGACCGCGGCGGCCAGCCACGAAGGGGGAGAGAACACCTCGCGATCACACCTTCTCCCGCTAACTGAGCCATGAACACTCACGTAAGACCAAGAGTATGGACAAACAATCTCGGAGCGGGACCTTGTTCAGTGGACGCCGAGGACGCGGCCAACGGTGAGACGCAGCCGAACCTCACACCACAGATGACGGCCAGCGTTTCGGACATTTCCTCAGACGCAATGCCTTGACCGTATCTAGGGTGGTCGGTAATGATCAGCGCCGACGCTGCGGCACCGCGCCGAGAGAGGTCCGGCATGTCTTTTCGAGTGCGGCCGGCGTGCGCGCTCAGCGCCTGCGCCGACGACGCTCTTCGAGCGAACCCCACTGAAAGGTGATTTAGTGCGATTTATCGCAGCAAAAGCCGCCGCAGCCTTATCCGCGGTCGTGGCTGCCGTCCTGGTCGTACCCCCACCTGCCTCCGCCGCCGCCCAGCTGATCGGCAACGGCGTCTTCACCAGCTCGACCGCCCCCTGGCAGGCGATCGGCCAGACGACGGTCACGGCCGAGTCCGGCCGTATGCGGGTGAACGTGACATCCGTCGTCGCCAACCCGTGGGACGCCATGGTGACCAGTCCCACCACGGCCGCCCTGACCGCGGGCAAGAACTACACGCTCTCGTTCGACGCGTACTCCACGACGGCCTTCAAGGCCACCGCTACCGTGCAGTATGTGGCGACGCCCAGCTCCAACCAGTCGCTGGCCGCGCCCGTCCAGCTCACCACGGGCAGCAAGCGCTACAGCATCCCGTTCGTGGCCGCGTCCGCCACCAGCACGGCCGCCGAGGTGACCTTCCAGCTCGGCGGGTCCGGCGGCACCCCGACGGTCCGCTTCGACAACGTCTCGCTGATGGAGACGCAGACGACCCGGCCGACGGCGCTGTACGTCTCGGACCAGTCGCACCCCGCCCTGTGGGCCGCCACCCACCAGGACAGCGACGCCACCGCCATCGGCTCGAACATCGGCAACAAGCCGATCTTCGAGTGGTTCGGCGGCTGGTTCAACGACCTCACGCTGGCCGTGGACACCTACGTCGGCGCCGCCCAGGCGCAGGACAAGCTGCCGATGCTGGTGGCGTACAACATCCCGAACCGCGACGCGTGCGCGGACCAGTCGGGCGGCGGCGCGGGCGACGCGGCCGGGTATCACACCTGGATCACCGAGTTCGCCAAGGCGATCGGCACCAGGCACGCGATCGTCGTGCTGGAGCCCGACGGCGTCGCCGCCGCCAGCTGCGCCGACGATCCGGAAGGCCAGTACGGGATGCTGCTGGACGCCACCCAGGTGCTGCGTGCCCAGGCACCGAACGCCTGGGTCTACCTCGACGCGGGCAACGCCACCTGGGTCGCGGCCGACGACATGGCCACGCGACTGGTCAAGTCGGGCATCGCCAACGCCCGCGGCTTCTCCGTGAACGTGTCCAACTACATCACCACGGCCAACTCCGAGAGCTACTCCGTCGCGGTCAACGGCTACCTGTCCGGGACCGTCGGCGCCAAGAAGTACGTGATCGACACCAGCCGTAACGGCAACGGCCCCTGGACCGGCCAGGACAGCTGGTGCAACCCGCCCGGCCGCAAACTGGGCAGCGCGCCGGTCAAGCAGACGACCGGCGCCGAGTACCTCTTGTGGGTCAAGGTCCCGGGCGACTCCGACGGCAGCTGCAACCTGGGCGAGGGCATCCCGGCCGGGACGTTCAGCCCCGACCTGGCCATGGCCCTGATCAACGGCTCCTCCTAGCCCGGAGGACGTGAACCCCGGCCGGCCTGCCCCGGCGGGCCGGGGTTCACGGCTTGTCAGCACATGGTGAAGGTGAGGGACTTGGCGCGGGAGACCGGCGAGGTGATCCGATAGGTGATCGTATGCGTGCCGTCCTGCGGCTCGACGAGGTCCTTCGAATGCACGTAGTCGCTGCGGCTGCCGGCGGGCAGCCGCGCTGAGCCGCTCTCGATGACCTTGCCGTCGTAGATCCATTGGTAGGAGTACGGTGCGGCCGGTTTGGTGGCGTCCACTCCGGCGGCGAAGTTCATGGAGCCTCTGAAGCAGGTGACGCCCTCGTCGTTGATCTTTGATGACCCCTGAACGCGCACGTTGGCGAGGGTGAACGAGGCGCTCGACGCGGGTTTGCTCGTGGTGGGTCTGCTCGTGGTTGGGGTGGAGCTCGGTCGCGTCCGGGTGGGTGTGGGGGTTACGGACGCCTTCGTACGGGTCGGCGTGGGAGTCGTCCGCTCCTTCGTACGGGTGGGCAGTGGCCGGGTGGTCGTGCGATCCGCCGAGGGTGTCTTCGACTTCTTCGGCTTGTGCGCTCCGCGCTTGGCCGAGGGTGTCGAGGAGGTCACCGGCCCGCTGGACTCGGCGGCGAGCAGCGGCCCGCCTCCATATTGGGTCGAGGCGGCGTTCCGGATGACGACGGCTCCCACGGACACGCCGGCCAGGGAGACGGCGACCGCCCCTGCCACAGCGGCGACCAGCGGGAACCGACCCGCGACGCGCTTCGGCGCATGGGGCATCGGCCCTTGGGAGATCGGCGCTTGGGCTACCGGCGATGGGTGTTGCTGCTGCCCGCCGAGGAGTCGCAGAAGTACGTCCCGCATGGCCGGGCGGTCACGCGGGTCCTTGGCCAGGCAGGCGTGGACGACCGGCCGCAGCGGCGCCGGCAGATCCCCAAGCTGCGGTTCCTGGTGCAGGATCCGGTTGACGATGGCCGGCAGCGTGTCCTCACCGAACGGCGGCGTACCGGTACCGGCGAACACGATGACGGACGCCCACGCGAACACATCCGCAGCGGGCCCGACCTGCGTCCCCGCCAGCTGTTCCGGAGCCATGTAGGCGGGCGTGCCGACGATGGTGGCGGTGCCGGTGGCCACGGAGTCGGTGGCGCGGGCGACGCCGAAGTCGATGACCCGCGGCCCGTCCCGTCCGAGCAGCACGTTGGCGGGCTTGAAGTCCCGGTGCACGATCCCGGCCGCGTGGATGGCGGCCAGCGCCGTGGCAGTGCTCACGGCCAATCGCTGTAGGTCGCCGCCCGTATGGCGCCCCGCCTGCTGCAGGGAGGGCCCGTCGACGTACTCGCTGACGATGTACGGCCGACCGCCCATCGACGCGTCCAGCACCTGAGCGATGCAGAACGGCTCCACCCGGCGCGCCGCCGCGATCTCCCTGGCGAGCCGATCATCCCCGGCGGCGACCTCCCGCAGCACCTTGACGGCCACGGGTTTCCCATCGGCCGCCTGGCCCAGATACACCACACCTTGACCGCCCGCCCCGAGCCGCCCCGTGATCCGGTAGGCCCCGACCACCGCGGGATCGCCTTCACGCAGTGGCTCGATGTACGGCATGAGGAAGCGACTCCTGACGGCTTGGAGATCAACCCCAAGGACCCTAGCGGGATAAGCCCGGACTTGTGCCCCCTTAACCAGATCACCCGTTCACGGCGGGTCGGACGGGTCGGGCGGGCCAGGGGTGGTCAGGTCGGGTGGGTGTGGGCCAGGTCCGCTTCCATGCGTGCCGCCGCCTCAGTGAGTGCGGGCAGGACGTCGCGGAGCAGTTCGGCGGGGGTGGCGCGGCTGGCGTGGGTGGCGACGTTGACGGCCGCGGCGACCCGGCCGCTCCGGTCGCGGATCGGCACCGCGATGGACCGTACGCCTTCCTCCAGCTCCTGGTCGACGAGGGCGTAGCCGTCCACGGCCGCCTGCCGTACGGCTGCCGCCAGGTCGGCGGGCGAGGTGAGCGTGTGGGGGGTCAGCGGAGGTGAGGGCATCCCGGCCAGTCGTTCCCCGGGCAGGTCGGCCAGGAGGACCCGGCCCATCGAGGTGGCGTACGCGGGGAAGCGGGTGCCGACGGTGATGTCGACGGTCATGATGGCGACGGTCGGCACGCGCGCCACGTAGACGACGTCGTCGCCGGACAGCATCGCGACCGAGGCCGACTCGTGGACCCGCGCCACCAGGTCCACGAGGTGCGGCTGGACGATCTCGCCGAACGTCCGGCCCGACAGATGGGCGTACCCGAGCTCCAGCACCTTGGGCAGCAGGACGAACCGGCTGCCGTCGGCCGCGACGTACCCCAGCCGTTCCAGAGTCTGCACCGCGCGCCCTACGGTCGCCCGAGGCAGGCCGGTGACCTTGGCCGCGGCGGCCGGCGTCAGCCCGCCACGCGCCGAACCGAGCGACACCAGCACGGCAAGACCGCGAGCCAGCGACTGAAGGTAACCCGCCCCCAACTCCTCCTTCGTCGCCCGCGACGCGTCCACTCCCACGACGATCGGAAGAGGAGAGCCCGGCCCAACCGACGCGACCGGGTCGGCCAGGGCCGTCTCCATCTGCCCCGCCGTCTTCAGCAGGCTGGGCAGTGCGTGATCACGCAGACCGGCGGCCGTGTGTCTGCTGGTGTGGCTGGCCACGGTCAGCGCGCAGATCGTCGTCCCGCTCGCGTCCCGTACCGGCACCGCGACCGCCACCAGGCCGGGCTCGACGAGCTGGTCGTCCTCGGCCCATCGTGCGGCGGGATCGAGCAGGATCAGGCCGGCCGCGCAGCGGTCGGCGGGCAGCAGGTCGCCTACCCGGAAGGCCACCGACATGGTGCGTCGCCGGGCGAAGCGGCCGACGAAGCGGACCCCGTCCCCGTCCCGCACGGCCAGCGACACCGACTCGTCCAGCTCGTCGGCGAGCCGCTGAGCGTACCCGTCGAGGGTCGAGCCCAGACCGCCGCACGCCAGGTACGCCTCGCCCAGCTCCATCAGGCGCGGCGCGAGCAGCACGTCGCGTTCCTCGGCCCGTACGTAGCCGAGCCGGACGAGCGTGGCCACGATCCGGTCGACCGTCGATCTGGCCAGGCCGGTGGCCCGCACCAGGTCGGTCGCGCGCATCGGCCACCTGGGACCGGCGGCCAGCACGCGCAGGACGGCCAGCCCGCGTTCCAGAGTGCCCGCCGGTTCCATCCGCTCTCCCTCTCCAGGTCCCTTTGACAGAGCACGATTCGGCTCTCCATACTCGACGATAATAATGAATTAAAGTTCACCTAGCGAACACATGTGAAGCGGAGTGCCGTGCGGAAAGACAAAGTGGTGGCCACCGCCCTTGAGGCGCTGGCCGATGTTCGGGACGGCGCGTCGTTCGCGGTCGGCGGCTTCGGTCTCTGCGGCATTCCGGACGTGCTGATCCAGGCGTTGCACGAATCCGGCGTACGCGGCATCAGCGTCGTGTCGAACAACTGCGGAGTCGACGGCGGCGGCCTGGGCACCCTGCTGGCCGATCGGCGGATCGCCCGCGTGACCGCCTCCTACATCGGTGACAACAAGGAGTTCGCCCGGCAATACCTGGGCGGCGAGCTGGAGGTGGAGCTGACCCCGCAGGGCAGCCTGGCCGAGCGGCTGCGCGCCGGCGGCAGCGGCATCCCCGCCTTCTACACCCCGGCCGGGGTCGGCACGCCGGTCGCCGACGGCGGGCTGCCGCTGCGGCACGCTCCTGACGGGTCGGTCGCGCTCGCCTCACCGCCCAAGGAGGTCCGCGAGTTCGCGGGTAGGCAGTACGTACTGGAGCACGCCATCACCACCGACTACGCGCTGATCCGGGCGGCGAAAGGCGACCGGCACGGCAACCTGGTCTTCAACAAGGCCGCCAGGAACTTCAACCCGCTGGCCGCGATGGCCGCGCGCATCGCGATCGCCGAGGTCGAGGAGCTGACCGAGCTCGATCCCGACGAGGTGCACCTGCCCGGTGTCTTCGTCGACCGCGTCGTGGCGCTCACCCCCGAACAGGCCGCCGTCAAGCCCGTCGAACGGCGTACCGTCTCCACTCCCCCGGAAGGGAGCGCGTCATGAGCTGGACCCGCGACGAGATGGTCGCGCGCGCGGCGGCCGAGCTGCGTGACGGCGACTACGTCAACCTCGGCATCGGGCTGCCCACCCGGATCCCGTCCTTCCTGCCGCCCGACGTGGACGTGACCCTGCACTCGGAGAACGGCATCCTCGGCGTCGGCCCCTACCCGACGCCGGCGGAGATCGATCCGGACCTGATCAACGCGGGCAAGGAGACGGTGACGGTACGGCCGGGGGCGTCGTTCTTCGACTCGTCGCTGTCGTTCGGCATGATCCGGGGCGGGCACATCGACGTCG
This sequence comes from Nonomuraea guangzhouensis, assembly GCF_019396345.1. GTDB lineage: Bacteria > Actinomycetota > Actinomycetes > Streptosporangiales > Streptosporangiaceae > Nonomuraea > Nonomuraea guangzhouensis. The sequence goes on from NZ_JAHKRM010000002.1 coordinate 178,972, forward strand.
CGGTGCTGGGCGCTATGCAGGTCTCGGCGCGCGGCGATCTGGCCAACTGGATGGTTCCCGGGAAGCTCGTCAAGGGTATGGGCGGGGCCATGGACCTGGTCCACGGCGCCCGCAAGGTGCTCGTGATCATGGATCACAGCGCCAAGGACGGCTCTCCCAAGATCGTCGAGGAGTGCTCGCTGCCGCTCACCGGCAAGGCGTGCGTGCATCGGATCATCACCGACCTCGGTGTCCTCGACGTCACCGACCAGGGCCTGGCGCTGGTGGAGACCGCGCCCGGCGTGAGCGTCGCGCACCTGCGCGACCGTACGGATGCGGAGGTCATCGCGTGAAAACCGTCTACGTCCTGGACGCCGTGCGCACCCCCTTCGGGCGCTACGGCGGGGCGCTGGCCGGCGTCCGCCCCGACGATCTGGCCGCGCACGTCATCAAGGCGCTGGTGGACCGTAACGGTGAGGTCGCCGCCGACGAGGTGATCCTCGGCAACGCCAACGGCGCCGGCGAGGAGAACCGCAACGTGGCCCGCATGGCCGCGCTGCTGGCCGGCCTGCCGCTGACCACGCCGGGCGCGACCGTGAACCGGCTGTGCGGCTCCGGCATGGAGGCCGTCATCCAGGCGTACCGGGCGATCGCCGTCGGGGACGCCGGCACGGTGATCGCGGGCGGCGTGGAGTCGATGACCCGCGCGCCGTGGGTGTTGCCCAAGCCGGATCGGGCCTTCCCCGCCAAGGGTCAGGAGCTGGTCTCCACCACGCTCGGCTGGCGGCTGGTCAACCCGAGGATGCCCGCCGAGCACACGGTCGCCCTCGGCGAGGGCGCCGAGCTGATCGCCGACAAACATCGCATATCCCGGGCCGAACAGGATGTGTTCGCGCTGGCCAGCCATCAGAAGGCGGCCAAGGCGTCCTTCGACCGCGAGATCGTCCCCGTCGGCGACCTCACCCGGGACGAGGGCATCCGCGAGGACACCTCGCTGGAGGCGCTCGCCCGGCTGAAGCCCGCGTTCCGCGCGGACGGCACGGTCACCGCGGGCAACTCCTCCCCGCTCAACGACGGCGCCGCGGCGCTGCTGCTCACCGACGAGGCCGGGCTGCGCGGGCGCGAACCGCTGGCCAGGATCACCGCGAGCGGCGTCAGCGCGCTCGAACCCCGCTACTTCGGCCTCGGCCCGGTCGAGGCCGTCAAGAAGGCGCTGGCCAGGGCGGGCAAGGGGTTCGGCGACCTGACGACCGTCGAGCTGAACGAGGCGTTCGCCGCGCAGGCGCTCGGCTGTCTCGCCGAGTTGCCCGAGCTCGATCCGGGGATCGTCAACCCGTACGGCGGGGCGATCGCCCTGGGCCATCCGCTGGGCGCCTCCGGGGCCCGCATCACCGGGACGGTCGCCCATCAACTGGCGGCGACCGGCTCCGGCACCGGCCTGGCCGCCCTCTGCATCGGGGTCGGCCAAGGGCTGGCCGTCGTACTGGAGAGGTAGCGGAAAAGCTCAGCGGCGCCGACCGGCTCTCCGCCGCAGGGCCGCCGTACGACGACGTGGCCCCCTGCGCCGGCGCATCCTGGTCGACAACCCCACGGCCGTCTTCGGTTTCGCGAAGAGTGGCTAGTCGCCGTTGACGGGCTTGCCCAGCGCGCTGCCGGCCAGCCAGTCGTCCCAGGACTTGGCCCACGGCGTGGGACCGTTGCCGAACCGCAGCTTCCTCGACGTGCCGCTGACCTGGATGATGTCACCCCGCTGGGTGAACTCGTAGAACCAGCGGGCGTTGGCCGGGCTGGCGTTGACGCATCCGTGGCTGACGTTGGAGTTGCCCTGCGCGCCGGTCGACCAGGGGGCGGCGTGGAAGAAGGTGCCGCTGTAGGTCATCCGGACGTTCCACTTGGTGGGGATGCGGTACTCCCCCGGGTGGCCGGTGGTCGCGGAGTCCATGATGATGTCCGCGGCCTTCTCCTGGGCGATCATGGTGCCCGAATAGCTGTCGTCGCCCGGCCTGCCGAGGCTGACCGGGATGGTCTTGACGACCTTGTCGCCGTCGGTCACCACCGCCTCGTGGGTGCGGGCGTTCACCTTGGTGATGTGCCGGGGGCCGACGGTGAAGCGCAGGCTGCGGTCCTTGGTGCCCCACAGCCCCTCACCGGCCTTGACCCCGGCCAGATGCGCGACGACCTCGACCTTCTCCCCGGTCGGCCAGTACTCGCGCGGCCGGAACTGGACCTCGCGGTCGCTCACCCAACTCCACGCGCCCTCGACCGGCTCGGACATCGTCACCACCAGGGCCCGCTCGATCGCGGCCCGGTCCTCCTTGTCGGTCACCGACTGCGACAGCAGGAGCTGGACGGGCATCCCGACACCGACCTTGTCGCCGTCCAACGGCGCCATGCCGCTCTCCAACGCGCGTTTCGGCTTCAGCGTGGTGAACTTCGCCTGCCCGGTGACCTGCTTGCCGTCCGTGCCGGTGGCCTCGGCGCTGACCGTGTACGCCGTCGACGGGCGCAACGGCCACTGGGGGCGCCAGGTCCCGTCGGTGCCCATGGCACCCTGCACCGCTTTTCCCTTGGCGTCGGCGACGGTCAGCTTGGTGACCTTGCCGTCGGTGACCTTGACGCTGATCCCCGTGTCCGGAGCGACCTTCTTCGTCCCGTCAGCGGGGGTGATCGCCAGCTTCGCCACCGGGCCCTGCGACTGGGGGGCGGCGCCCGGGGTTCGCGTGCCGCCGCTGGAGGTGCATCCGGCGGTCAGGACCACCGCCAGGGCGAGGGTACTGGCGAACATCGTGGGGCCGGTCCGGCCGTTCCGCATCCTTGATGCCTCCCGTGCCTGACAAGTAGTCAAATTTCACTTTAGCCAGCTTTATCAATGAGCCGTACGGCTCTTGCCCTAATTCGGGGGGAACATGCGACTGCCATCGCGACTACACATGGGTGTAGTCTCCTTTACATGACAGTAACCAGCTATACGCGTGGGCAGGACGGCGCCATCTCGGTGGCCGGCCTGGTCAAGGCGTTCGGCTCGACCCGGGCCCTGGACGGCCTCGACCTGGTGGTGCGCACCGGCGAGGTGCACGGCTTCCTCGGCCCGAACGGCGCCGGCAAGAGCACGACGATCCGCATCCTGCTCGGCCTGATGCGCGCCGACGCGGGCACCGCCCGGCTGCTCGGCGGCGACCCGTGGTCCGACGCCACCGCCCTGCACCGCCGCCTGGCCTACGTGCCCGGCGACGTCACCCTGTGGCCCAACCTGACCGGCGGCGAGGTGATCGATCTGCTCGGCCGGCTACGCGGCGGGCTCGACCAGCGCCGCCGTGCCGACCTGCTGGACCGCTTCGACCTCGACCCCCGCAAGAAGGGCCGCGCCTACTCCAAGGGCAACCGGCAGAAGGTCGCCCTGGTCGCGGCCCTCGCCTCCGACGTCGAGCTGCTCATCCTGGACGAGCCGACCTCCGGCCTGGACCCGCTGATGGAGGAGGTGTTCCGCCAGGCGATCCGCGACGAACAGCGGCGGGGCGACCGCACCGTGCTGCTGTCGAGCCACATCCTGGCCGAGGTCGAAGCCCTGTGCGACCGGCTCACCATCATCCGCGACGGCCGTACGGTCGAGACCGGCACCCTCGCCGACCTGCGCCATCTCACCCGCACGACCATCCGCGCCGAGCTCACCCACGCTCCGGACGGCCTGGCCGGGCTGCCCGGCGTGCACAACCTGCGGACCGATGACGGCGGCGTCCGCTTCGACGTCGACGGCGCCGCACTCGACGCGGCGCTGCGTCACCTCACCCAGGCGGGCGTCCGCAGCCTGGTCAGCCAGCCGCCCACGCTGGAGGAGCTGTTCCTGCGCCACTACGAACGGGCCGACACGGACCGGCGGGTGGCCCGATGACCGGGCTCACGGGCACCGGCAGGCTGATCCGCCTCGCGCTGCGGCGTGATCGCGTGCTCCTGCCGCTGTGGGTCCTCATCCCCTGCCTGTTCCCGCTGACGTTCATCGCCGCGTTCAACGCCGGCTTCCCCACCGCGGCGGCCCGCCAGGAGTACGCCGAGACCAGCCTGCACAACGTCGCCTTCACCGTGGCCTACGGCCCGCTGCACGGATCGAGCCTCGGCCAGCTGGTCACCTGGCGCGCGGGATTCATCCCGGTGGTGATCGCGGTGTTCAGCCTGCTCACCGTCATCCGGCACACCCGTACCGAGGAGGAGGCCGGCCGCCGGGAGCTGATCGGCGCCACCGCGGTCGCGCGCCACGCGGGAATGGCCGCCGCCCTGATCATGACCTGCGGGGCGAGCCTGATCCTCGGCCTGGTGTCGGCTCTGGCGCTGGTCAACGCGGGCCTGGGCGCCGCCGGTTCGCTGGCCTACGGGTCGGGGCTCGCCACCACGGGCTGCGTCTTCGCCGCGACAGGCGCGGTGGTCGCTCAGCTCACCACCGGCGCCGGAAGCGCACGCGGCATCGGGGTCACCGTCATCGGGACCGCGTTCCTGCTGCGCGGCATCGGCGCGGTCAGCGAGAAGTCCGACGGCGGGCTGGGCTGGCTGTCCTGGCTGTCGCCGATCGGCTGGGCGCACCAGTTCCGGCCGTTCAGCGGTGAACGCTGGTGGGTTCTCGCCCTCGCCGGCTGCGGGGTGGCCGCGCTCATCGCGCTGGCCGTCGCGCTGTCGGCGCGGCGGGACCTCGGCAACGGCCTCTTCCAGGCCCGCCCCGGCCCAGCGGGCGCCGCCCCCGGGCTGCGCTCCCCCTTGGCTCTGGCCTGGCGGCTGCACCGCGGATCGCTGGCGAACCGGATCGCCGGGTTCGCCGTGGTCGGGTTCGCGCTCGGCGGCATCGCCAAGAGCATCGGCGAGCTGATGCGCAACCGCACTCCGGAGGCGCAGGCGGTCCTGGCCTGGCTGGGCGGTCACGGCACCGTCGTCGACCAGTACCTCCAGGGCATGATGAGCATGTTCGGCGTGATCGCCGCCGCGTACGCGATCCAGGCCGTCCTCCACCTGCGCGCCGAGGAGAGCGGCGGGCGCGCCGAGTCTCTCCTTGCCGCGCCGGTCGACCGGCTGCGCTGGGCGGGCGGGCACTTCGCCTTCGCGCTGCTCGGCCCGGCCGCCGGGCTGGCCGTCTTCGGGACGGCTCTCGGCCTCGCCCACGGGCTGAACACCGGCGACGTCGGCCGCGAGCTACCCCGTGCCCTGGGCGCCGCCCTCGTACAGGTGCCCGCGGTGTGGGTGTTCGCCGGACTCGCCTTGGCGCTGTTCGGTCTGCTGCCCCGGCTGGCCGCCGGCGCGTTCGCCGTACTGCTGGTGAGCCTGCTGTTCGGCTGGGTCGGCGGCGAGCTGAAGCTGAGCCAGTGGGTGATCGACCTGTCGGTGTTCGCCCATATACCGACGCTTCCCGGCGGCGAACTGACCGTGCTGCCGCTGATCGTGCTGACCGCGATGGCGGCGGCGCTCACCCTGGCAGGTCTGTTCGGCCTGCGCCACCGCGACCTACCTGTGGGCTGACCAAGATGAAAACAATCCCCATCGACTTCACCGGCGTACGTGTCACCGCCCTCGTCGAGCTGTACCTGCGGTGGCTGGACAGCCAGGACCCGCACCCGATCCTCGGCGACCCGTGGGCGGACCGCGTCGTCCGGCGCCTCGACTTCGACTTCTCCTCGTTCAAGCCCATGGCCCTCGGCCAGTACGCCGTCGGCGTCAGATCGCGGGTGATGGACGAGTGGACCAGGGAGTTCCTGGCCAAGAACCCGGACGCGATCGTCCTGGACCTCGGCTGCGGCTTCGACAGCCGCGTCTTCCGGGTCGATCCCGCTCCAGGTCAGCACTGGTACGACGTGGACTTCCCGGACGTCATCGAGATCATGGACCAGCTCTATCCCGAACGTCCCGGGCACACCACCATCGGTGCCTCCGTCGTCGACCGGGACTGGCTCGCCCGTATCCCCGGCGACCGGCCGGTGATCGTGGTGGCCGACGGGCTCTACCAGTTCCTCGACGAGGACGAGGTACGGCAGGTCTTCCGGAACATCATGGACCACTTCCCGACCGGCCAGTTCGTCTTCAACATCGGCGCGGCGTCGGTCAAGAAGCGCTACGAGAGCCAGCCGAATTCGATCTTCGCACAGCACGGCGTCACCTTCGGGTGGACCGTCGAGAGCGCCCGGGAAGCCGAGCGCCTGGACGACCGCCTGCACTACGTGGACCAGCGGAGCGTGGTGGAAGCGGCCCTGATCAGACACGCCTCTCTGTACTACCGGATGCTGTGCGCTCTGGTCAGCATGGTGCCGGCCTGGCGAAACTCCGGCTTCCTGCTCCGCTACCGCTTCTGACCAGCGGCCCCGGCGGGATGGATGATCGCTGTTGACAGGCGTTACCAACCAAGCGCATGCTTCATGCTGTGACGGGCGCCACACCCCCAGCTCGTCCGTAGCCGTCGCACCCGGCGCGAGGTGCCACCGCGGTTGTTCCTCCGACCACTGCGCTGCCCGCAGCGCACGCATGTTGAAGGGATCGATCCACCATGGCAGATTCGACGCCCGCCTCGGCCCCCGCGACAACCACAGACGGACCCAGCCGCCGCACCCTGCTGCGCGGCGCCGCCATCGCCGGCGGAGTCCTCATGACCGAAGCGGCACTGGGCCGCGCACCCGCGTACGCCGACGTCGAATATGACGTGGTGATCGTCGGTTCGGGCGCGGCCGGGATGACCGCCGCGCTCACCGCGGCCAAGCGCGGCCTCCAGACGGTGGTGATCGAGAAGGCGCCGACGTTCGGCGGGTCGGCGGCCCGGTCCGGCGCCGGGATCTGGATACCGAACAACGAGGTGATCCTGGCCGCCGGAGTCCCGGACACCCCGGCCAAGGCCGCCTCCTACCTCGCCCGCGTCGTCGGCGACACGGTGCCGCTCGCGCGGCAGCAGGCGTTCCTGGCGAACGGCCCGGCCATGATCTCGTTCGTGATACGGAACAGCCCGCTGCGGTTCCGGTGGATGGAGGGCTACTCCGACTACTATCCCGACTTCCCCGGCGGGATGCCGAACGGCCGCTCCATCGAGCCCGACCAGTTGGACGGGCACCTCCTCGGCGCCGAACTCGCCCATCTCAACCCCTCGTACATCCCCACCCCGGCCGGCCTGGTCGTCTTCAGCGCCGACTACAAGTGGCTGACCCTCAGCGCGGTCAACCCGAAGGGCCTGGCGGTGAGCGCCGAGTGCCTGGCCAGAGGCACCGCGGCCGCGCTCCGCGGCGAGAAGCCGCTCACCATGGGCCAGTCCCTGGCGGCCGGGCTCCGTGCCGGGCTGCTCGCGGCCGGCGTGCCGGTCTGGCTGAACACGCCGCTGCTCGACCTGCGCGTCGAAGGCGGCCGCGTCACCGGCGTGGTCGTGACACGCAACGGCGTGGAGACGCTGGTCAAGGCCCGCCGCGGGGTCATCGTGGGTTCGGGCGGGTTCGAGCACAGCGCGGCGATGCGCGCGGAGTTCCAGCGGCAGCCCATCGGGACCGGCTGGACGGTCGGCGCCAAGGAGAACACCGGCGACGGCATCGAGGCGGGCGAACGGGCCGGGGCCGCGCTGGACCTGATGGACGACGCCTGGTGGGGGCCCGCGATCCCGCTGCCCGACCAGCCGTACTTCTGCCTGGCCGAACGTACGCTGCCCGGCTGCATCCTGGTCAACGGCAACGGCGTGCGCTTCGTCAACGAGGGCGCGCCCTACAGCGACGTGGTCCACGTCATGTACGACCGCAACACGGCGGCGAATCCGCACATCCCCGCCTGGCTGATCGTCGACCAGAACTACCGCAACCGCTACCTGTTCAAGGACGTCGCGCCGCTGCTGCCGCTGCCCGACTCCTGGTTCACCAGCGGCGCCGCCTTCAAGGCCGCGACGGTGGAAGCGCTGGCGCAGAAGATCGGTGTCCCGGCGGCGGCGCTGCGCGCCACCGTCACCCGGTTCAACGGGTTCGCGACAACCGGCAAGGACACCGACTTCCATCGTGGCGACAGCGTCTACGACCGCTACTACGCCGACCCCTTCGTCAAGCCCAACCCCTGCCTGGCGCCGCTGTGGCTGCCGCCCTTCTACGCGTTCAAGATCGTCCCCGGCGATCTGGGCACCAAGGGCGGGATGCGTACGGACGCGCGGGCGCGGGTGCTCCGGGTGGACGGCTCGGTCATCCCCGGCCTGTACGCGGCCGGCAACGCCAGCGGCGCCGTCATGGGGCACAGCTACGCCGGCGCCGGCTCGACCATCGGCCCGGCCATGACCTTCGGCTACGTGGCCGCGAACGACATCGCCGCCTCATAACATCGCTTATTGACTCCACCTCATTGTGCCGGTAATCACGCTCACAGCCCTCAGAAAGACCATGTGATGCGCGGGATACCGGCACAATGCGCGATATGCCAGCTATTTTCGTCTGATATCGAGCCCCGCACTCATCCTGGCCACCATCGGCCGCCCACTGAAATGGCTCGGCCCCTTAACCGCTACGTTGCCGCTGGAATTACTCTTCAACGTCCTGACCGACAGCGGCAGGGCCGCCGCGTACGCGAGGCCGTACCAGAGCGTCGAGACCGGCCCGGCCGGCACGGCGGCGAGGCTGAGCGCCGCGACCAGGCCGAGCAGTGCGGCGGCGACCGCCGGGCGCCGGGCGGCCACCGCCATGACCGCGGCGCCGCCCAGCACGCCCACGGCGGCGAGGAGGTCGAGCAACAGCCACGCGTCCAGCAGCCCGGCCCGCGCGATCGCGTGCAGCAGCGGTCCCGGCACGGATCCGGTCCAGATCCAGGTGAGCCCGTCGTCCATCAGGTTGACGGCCGTGGGGAGCGCCACCAGCACGCTCACCACCCAGGCGCGGCTGATCAACGGACCCGGGCCAGGCGGTAGGAGGTGCCGTCGTTCCACAGGAGCCAGTCGCCCGCCGCGTACGCCAGGCCCTTGAACGCGAACGACTGGCCGCTGCGCGGATCGTAGACCAGGGACCGCCAGCCGGCCCCCTCACCGAGTACGAGCCCGCTGTACGCGATGAGCCGGTCACCCGCCGTGAGACGCGCGTACAGACGGGGATAGCTGGCGTTGAAAGTTCTTCCGTCCGCCAATTGCATGCCTCCGCCCACGTTGATCTCCCCTGCCGGGGGTACGTGCGGGCCCTCGGTGACCCGCCAGTCGGCGCGGTCCGCCGTCCTGAGGACGCCGTCCACGACCCAGGCGAACGTGTCGCGGTTGGCCGCGCCCAGCCAGAGCTGGTACCGGTCCGCATCGGTCCGGACGTTCACCCCCTCGGGCAGCGGGCGCTCGGCGACCGGGGCCCCCGACTCGACGTCCACCTGGTGCAGGCCGTTGGCCTTGTAGGGGTCGACCACGAACAGGTCGGGATAGGAGAACGCGACGGCTTCTCCGGAAGCGCCGGGCACCGGGGCCGCCTTGGTGCAGCCCTTCGCCGCCCACGGCCGCAGCGTGGTGTCGCTGCCGACGATCGTCTCTCCACTGACCCACAGCGGAGTCCCGACCATGTTCTCCTGCATGACCGGTGTGGTGCCGTTCCGGTCCCGGCAGTAGAGGGGGGCGATCATGTTGGTCCCCGGCCATGCGCGGAAACCCGGTCCGGTGGCCGGTTCCGCGCCCGAGGCCGCACCCAGCGGGCGCAGTGGGCCGCCTTCCGGCCCCCACTCCCACAGCTTCTTCCGCGACCTGCCCAGGACGGTCCCGTCCTCGCCGAGCGACTCGGGAAAGAAGTCGGTGCCCTCCGTGGTCTTCGCCGGCAGGGCAGCCGAACCAGGGAGGTCGACCAGGTCGCCGAGCCCGTTGACGGAGTTGGCGACCGTCTGGCCCTCTCCACCGACCTGCCGCCACGCCACCGGTACGGCCACCGCCAGCGCCACCGCGCAGGCCGCCGCCGCGAACGCCAGCGCCCGCCGCCGCCTCCGCCTGACCGCGACGCCTCGGTGGACGCGGTCGGCCAGGCCCGCGGGCGGAACCGTCCGGCCGGGGTCGCCCAGCACGGCGCCGAGCCGCGACTCCACGTCATCCATGATCGACCTCCTGGTTGTCGAGAGTGGTACGCAGCCTGGCGAGCGCCCGTGACGCCTGGCTCTTGACGGTGCCCGTGCTGCAGCCCAGCAGCCGGGCGATCTCCTTCTCACTGCGCTCCTCGACGTAGCGCAGCACGAGGACCGCGCGCATCCGCGGGGGCAACTCGGCGAGCCGCGCCCTGAGGCTCGCGTCGGCGAGCAGACCTTCCAGCCCGCTGTCCTCCACGGCGGGCTCGGGTGGGTCGGCCACCGTGACCTCCCGCCGGGGACGCCGCCAGCGGTTGGCCATGATGCGCAGCATCGCGGTGCGGACGTAACCCTCCGGATCGTCCTTGCGGACGACCCTGCGCCAGTGCACCCCCGTCCTGGTCAGCGCCTCCTGCACCAGGTCCTCGGCGTCATGCCGGTCGCCGGTCAGGACCATGGCGTAGCGGTAGAGCGCCGCCAGCCGCGCGGCCACGAATGATGCGAACGGATCCTCCACCCCTACAAGGACACATGAGGAGGGCAGAAGGTTGCGTCCGCCCACGAGTGCCGCAATTCACCATGAAGCTCAAATGCGGCTCAATATTAAAAAGACGTCCTTTCGCCCGGCTGGTTTTCCTGGAGCTGATAAATTCCTGACCATCGAAACAAGAGACAGGAGAGAACAATGACACTCACTCGTCAAGCCTTTACGGCCGCCCTTTCCTCGCTGGTCGTGGCCGGCGGCATGCTGGCCTTCGGCACCCCCGCCGAGGCCAGGTCCCAGTGCACGTCGACGGGCGCGGGTTATTTGTGCGTCAATGTGGATCCGCGCGGATATGACGCCTCCTACCAGAAGACCTCCGGCAGCACGGCGCATGTCGACTTCAATCTCGTCTGCGCCAACGGGCGCTGGTTCGGCGACGAGGGCTCGTTCTACATCTCGGCCGGCGAGACCCGGACCTACACCTTCGCGGTGGGCTCCCAGGGCAGCTGCTTCCTGAAGCTGATCGACATGCGGACCGGAGCGACCTGGGAGACGCCCAGCATCAGCCGGTGACCCGCCGCGCCGGTTGACAGCCTCGGGTGCCAACGTAGATCGTTCCCAGTGAAGATCCACTGGAACCCAGGTTGCTCAACGGCAGGCTGCTCTGGTGGCGGTGGCGGGCGCCTCATGGGCCCGCCACGGCCGATCGGGACGCCCGATTATTCGCAACGCAGGCGAGCGGTCACCGAATGGAGGCATACGAAAGGGTGCCTTGACGCTGGCGAGCAGCCGGACATAGCATCGCCCCGAAATCGAAAAGGCGGGGGACTTAAACATCTTATGCGGCTCGGCCGACGCATTGCCAAAAGCAAAGGCGATCGGCGTTCCGTTGCGTAAGTAAAGCAGGAGGATCCACCTTGTCTTGTTCGGGCGCCCTGACCGGGCACATTCCTGAGCCGCACTTATGAGCCGGCCGACCGTGGCCATTACCGGTGGCGCCGGATTTCTCGGGTCGCATCTCTGTGAACGGTTTCTGGCCGAAGGTCATCAGGTCGTCTGCGTGGACAACTTTCTCACCGGATCGCTGGCCAACGTCGAGCACCTCATGGCCGAGGAACGCTTCCGGCTGGTCCGCGCCGACGTCTCGCTCCACCTCGTCATCCCCGGCGACCTGGACGCCGTCCTGCACTTCGCCTCCCCCGCCTCGCCGACGGACTACCTGCGATTACCGATCGACACGCTGCGCGTCGGCTCCAACGGCACGTTCAACGCGCTCGAGCTGGCCAAGGAGAAGGGCGCGCGGTTCGTGCTCGCCTCGACCTCGGAGACGTACGGCGACCCGCTGGTCCACCCGCAGCCGGAGACCTACTGGGGCAACGTCAACCCGGTGGGACCACGTGGCGTCTATGACGAGGCCAAGCGGTTCGCCGAGGCCACGACCATGGCCTACCGCCGTGCCCACGGCGTCGACACGGCGATCCTGCGGATCTTCAACACGTTCGGGCCCCGGATGCGGCCGTTCGACGGGCGGGCGATCCCCACGTTCGTCCGCCAGGCACTGCTCGGCGAGCCGATCACGGTCGCCGGTGACGGCAGCCAGACCAGGTCCATCTGCTACGTGGACGACCTGATCGAGGGGATCGTCCGGCTGTGCAACTCGGACCTGGACGGCCCGGTCAACATCGGCAACCCGCACGAGCTGTCCGTGCTCGCGCTGGCCGAGTGGATCAGAGAGCTCACCGGCTCCACGTCGGAGATCGAGTTCACGCCGCGCCCCCAGGACGACCCGACCGTGCGCCGCCCCGACATCACGCTGGCCAGAACCCGGCTGGGCTGGGAGCCGCGGACGCCGATCGAGGAGGGGCTGCTGCGCACCATCGCCTGGTTCCGCCGGCACCAGCCATCGTGGCGCGCCGAAGAAGCCACGGCCCACGTCGACCTCACCACCGCGGGGACCTAGATGGAATTCTCACCAGCGCTCGCCGCGCATTTGCGCGCGATAGAAACGCGTGACCTGGACGGATTTCTGGCCACCGTCCACCCGGACGCCACGGTCATTCTGCCCAACGGAAAACTGCTGACCGGAATAGACGCGATCGGCGAGTTCCACACCGCCTGGTTCGGCGACCCGGATTGGTCGCTCAAGACGGAGGTCATCCGGACGGAGACCTTCGGCGAATCAGCATTCGTGGTGCTGTCCGTCGCGTACGCCGATCTGGATCCCGAAGGCCGGCCGTACGAGAAGTCCTATTACCTCACGCTGTACTTCGCCCGAATCGACGGACGGTGGCTGCTCGTGCACGACCAGAACACCTTCAGCTGAGCGAGGTGGCCCCCTGAGCAGGCTTCGATCCACGATCAATCTCGCGCCGGTCGCCTACCATCTGGCCCGGATCCGGCGGCGGGAGCGCCTCGGCCACGCCGAGCAACTGGACCTCCAGGCGGGGCTGTTACGCACCCTGGTACGCCACGCCTACGAGAACGTCCCCCACTACCGGCGGCTCCTCGACCCGGCCATGGTCGAGCGATTACGGAGCGCCCGTGACCTGGCCGGCTTCCCCGCACTGGACCGCATGGACCTGCACGGCGAGGCCGGCGACGAACTGCTCGCGACCGGCTTCACCGCCGAGAACACCCGCGCGGCCACCACCAGCGGCTCCTCCGGCATCCCGATCACGATCCGCAACTCGGAACGGGATCTCGGCTACCTGCGCGCGACCTACCTCCAGGACATGCTGTCCAACCGGCTGCGCCCCACCGACCGGATCGCCTATTTCCGGGTCAACCCGTTCCTGCGCCATCCGCTGGAGCGGTTCGGCGTCCTGCGGAACTTCCACATACCGACGGGCCGCTCGCTGGACGAGCAGGTGGCGGCGTTCCTGGCGGCCCGGCCGACCTTCCTGATCGGATTCCCCAACGTCATCCGGAGCGTCGTCGACGAGCTACGGCGGCGCGGCATCGAGCACCGAGGCGTCCGGACCGTGCTGTTCGGCGGCGAACGGCTGTCGCCGACCGCGCGGGCGCACATCCTCGACTACTTCGGCGCGGCCCACCGGGAGGTGTACGCCTCCGTCGAGGTCTTCACCATCGCCCGTACCTGCCCGCGAGGGGCGATGCACCTGCGGACGGCCGACCTGGTGGTGGAGGTCGAGCACGAGGACGGGACCGTCTCGGTGGAGGACGGCGAGGGTGACATCCTCATCACCCGCCTGCACAGCGAGGCGATGCCGTTGATCCGCTACCGGCTCGGCGACCGGGTCCGGATCGGTCCGAACGACTGCCCCTGCGGGGTGGCGCGGACGCCGATCGTGCGGGAGGTGATCGGCCGCAGCCAGGACCGGATCGCCGGCACCGACGGCAGGCGCTACTACGGCGACTTCATCACCTTCCCCGTGCAGAGCTTCCCCGAGGTGAGCCGGATGCAGCTGGTCCAGGACCGGCCGGGCTCCCTGGAGGTGCGGGTGGTGCTGGCCCACGACGCCCGTCCCGCGGTGACGGCCGACATCCGGGACGCGGTCCTGCGGGCGGTGCCCGACCTCGAGGTCACCGTCCTGCCGGTCCAGGAGATCGTCCCGGAGGCCAACGGCAAGATCAAGCTCGTCAAGGTGCTCGATCTCGCCGGGGGTCCGCCGGACAAGCCGATGGAGAAAGGGGCCGCGGCGGATGTCTGATTCCTCTCTGCGGGAGAAGCCACCGATCACGAAACCGGCGGAGCGGCCACGGCTGGGTATCACCGCCATGATCCCGTGCTACAACGAGATCGCCTGCGTCGAGCGGGCGTACCAGGAGATCCGGTCCGAGCTGGCCGCCTACGACGACGTCGAGCTGCTCTTCGTCGACGACGGGAGCACGGACGGCACCCTTGAGGCGATCAAGGGCTTCGCCGCCGCGGATCCCCGGGTGAAGTACCTCTCCTTCGCCCGCAACTTCGGGCTGGAGGCGGCGTTCTCCGCCGGCTTCAAGTACGCCTCGAAGCCGTGGACCGTGCAGTTCGACGCCGATCTCCAGTCCCCGCCGGAAGAGATGCACCGCCTGGTGGACAAGGCGCTCGAAGGCTACGACGTGGTGTTCGCGGTCCGGGAGAACCGGCAGGACCCCTGGTACCGGCGGCTGGGCACGAGCGGCCACCAGCTGATCGCCCGCCGCTGGCTGGGCATCGAGCTGCCGCCCGGCGCGTCGGTGTTCCGTATCGTCAAGACCAGCGTGGCGCGCAAGGTGGTGGACAGCCGGCTGACCACGCCGTACTTCATCGCCACCGCGCCTCTCCTCGGCGCCCGCTACACCACGCTGCCCACCTCGCACCGCCCGCGCGTCGACGGCCAGGGCAAGTGGAACCTGCGCAAGCTGGTCTCCCATGCCGTCGAGCTCTTCGTCGGGTTCTCCTTCCGGCCGCTGGTGTGGCTGAGCGCGCTGGCCGCCGTCGTGGTGGTGGCCGGGGTGACGGTCCTGGCGCTGGCCCTGGCCGGCCGGTTCGGCCCGACCGAGCTGGCGGAGGCCAGCCTGGTCACCGGCCTGATCACGCTCGTCACGCTCGCGGTGGTCGCCCGCTATCTCGTACGGATGATGCGCGTACAGGCGATCGGCGTGCCCCGCTACCAGATCAGGGAGGCCAACATCCCGATCCGGGCGGACGAGGCCCTGTACGGCTACGAGACCCCCTATGTCGGCACCGAGGTATGGGAGAACGCCTCATGAGGAACCTCATCGTGCTCGGCGGCGGCGAGGACCAGATTCCCGCCTACCGCGAGGGCCGCCGGCTCGGCTACCGGGTGATCGGCGTGGACCAGCGACCGGACGCCCTCGGTGCCGCGGAGGCGGATCACTTCCTCTGCATGACCAGCCGGGATCCGGAGGGGATCGCCCAGGCTCTCGGCCCGATCGACGTGGCGGCCGTCATCTCGCCGGCCAGCGACGCGGCCCAGGAGGCGGTCGCCGAGCTGAGCCGCTTCTACCGCACCGCCCACCAGCCCGCCCCGGACGCGCTGCGCTGCTCGGTGGACAAGGGGTTCTTCCGTGACGTGGTCGGCCGGCTCGGCCTGCCCACCTACCGCCACGCCCAGCACGACAGCATCGACGAGCTCACCGAGGCGGCGGCCCGGCTGGGCTATCCGCTGATCGTCAAGCCGGCCGACTCCTCGGGCAGCAAGGGCATCACCGTGCTCGACGGCCCCGCCGGGCTGGTGGGCGCCATCGAGCACGCCTGGAAGTACTCCTTCTCCCGGCAGGTGATCGTCGAAGAGCTGGTGGCCGGGCGGCACTGCGCCGTGGAGTCCTTCTTCGCCGACGGCGAACTGGCCTTCATGGCGGTCACCGACCGCGTCATCACCGGGCCGCCGGCGATGATCAGCCTGTCCCACATCGTCCCGGCCGACCTCGACGACGACGTCCACGCGCGGCTGAGCGACGCGGTCAGCGCGATCTGCGCGGCGGTCGGCCACCGGCAGGGGCCGGTGAACTTCGACTTCGTGCTCACGCCCGGCGGCGACATCTGCTTCATCGAGATGGGCGCCAGGCTGGGCGGCAACGGCATGCCACTGATGGTCCAGCACGCGTTCGGGCTGAACACCGTCGAGGCGGCCATCCGGCTGGCCCTGGGCGAGCCGCTGCGCATCAGCGTCTCCCGCCGCAGGACGGCCGTGCTGCGGATCCTGGCCGCCGACGTCGACGGCGTGCTCACCGCGATCGAGGGCCTCGACGAGCTCCGGCGGATGCCCGAGGTCGTCGACGTCCAGGTGTTCAAGACCGTGGGCGAACACGTACGCGCCTACACGCAGGCAGGCAACAAGCTCGGCTACCTGGTCATGGTGGCCGACACGCGCGAGCAGCTGGAATCCGCGCTGGATGAAGCGCTGCGCACCCTCCGGTTCGTGATCGAGCCTGATACGAGAGGTTCAGAATGATCCCCCGCAAGCACGTCGGCTTCCTGATCTTCCTGGCGCTGGCGGTGATCGCCGCGGCGTTCGTCTGGTTCGGGCTGCCGCACGACCGCCAGGTGAAGTCGCTGTGGATCTTCCTGGTGAAGCTGCTGCCCTTCGTCTTCGCCACCGAGGCGATATCCCGGCTGGACGTGGAGTGGGCCAGGCGGCTCCGGCTGCCGGTGCTGGTGATCCCGGCGGCGTTCCTGCTGTACTTCCTCTACTTCGTGCCCAAGATCTTCTTCTTCGGCTCCGAGGTGGCCGGGACCCGTGAGGCGTACTACGACCTCTACTACCACGTCCTCACCCTGACCCCGTTGATCATCGTCTCCCTGGCCATGGCGTTCCGGCTGGGCGGCGGCTCGGCGGGGACGGTACGCAGGCTCGGCTACGGCATGCTGCTGCTGATGCTGTCGGGCCTGGAGGACCTGGCGTTCCTCACGGTCAACAACCACGTCGACCCCGCCTTCGTCACCATCCCCGAGGTCTGGGACTGGGCCACGCACATGAGCGTGTTCATCGGTCACGCGCCGAGCAAGTACGAGGCGTACGCCTTCATCGCCGTGCACGTGGTGCTGGCGCTCGTCATCTTCCTCAGCCCGCAGCGCTGGTGGGAGTCGCTGGGCCGCAAGTTCACGCCGAAGGCGCTCCAGGCGCGCTCGGAGAGCGTGTAGCGATGATCATCCGCGAGGCGGGCTACGTCCCGCTCAGCATCGCGCGGCAGTACGGCAGCGCCGCGGGGCTGCGCCGTCGCCAGCTTCGCGGGGTCAACCGGATGCTGGAGCTGGCCCGTACGCGGGTGCCGTACTACCGCGACGACCCGCGCTACGCCCGCGGCCCCCTCCGCGACCTCGCGGAGCTGGCCGAGCTGCCGGTGCTGGACAAGCAGGTGCTGCGTGAGCAGCCGCTGGAGCGGCTGCTCGCCGACGGCGTCGACCAGGAGCGGTGCCATTCCTTCCGGACGAGCGGCAGCACCGGCCGCCGGGTGCGGATCCTGCACGACCGCGACAGCCACGACTACCACATGGCCGCCTGCGTGCGCCGGTTCCTGGCGACGGGCCGCTACCTGCCGACCGACCGGCTCAGCCACATCCGGCCGTTCGCGCCGCCGGCCAGGATGTTCGAGCGGTTCGGGCTGTTCCGGCGGCACGTGATCCTCTCCCACCGGCCGATGCGCGAGATCAAGGCGGACCTGCTGGCCAACCGGCCCAAGGTGCTGATCGGCTACCCCGTACACCTGCGGGCCCTGCTGCGCGAGCTCACTCCGGACGAGCTCGCGCGGCTGCGGCGGACGCTGCGCATCGTGCTGACCGAGTCGGAGCTGCTGCTGCCGGAGCACCGGGCGATGTTCGCCGAGCGGTTCGGCGCTCCGGTCTTCGACGAGTACTCGGCCTTCGAGGTGCTCAACGTCTCCTACGACTGCCGGTACGGCCGCGCGCACCTGGGCGAGGACCGCGTCTACTGCGAGATCGTCGACGCGGCGGGCGACCCGGTCCCGGACGGCGAGGCCGGGCAGGTGGTCGTCACCGCGTTCATGGAACGGGCCATGCCGCTGCTGCGCTACAGCCTGGGCGACATCGGCCTCATCGAGCCCGGCCGCTGCCGTTGCGGCCGCCGCTTCCGCACCCTGCGGCTCACCACGGGGCGCAGCAACGACTACGTCACGCTCCCGTCGGGCGAGCGGCTCTACCCCGACGCCTTCCTCCACCTGGCCGCCACCCATCCGGGCATCAGCGAATGCTTCGTGCACCAGGACACGGCGGGCCTGGTGCGGGTGCACGTCGTGCCCGACGCCGGCGAGGCGGGCCAGGTGCTGGCGACCGTGCGGGACAAGCTCTTCGGCCTGGCCGGCGGCGAGTTCCCGCTGGAGGTGGTGCCCGCCGAGTCCGTTCAGATCACCGCCGGCGGCAAGGGGAGATTCGTCACCTCCGACTACGGCACGCCGCCCGCATGAGACTCGCGGCACCGAGGCAGCTCATGGTGCTGCTCGGCGGGCGGGCCGCCTTCCGGGGGACGCTGCTGCTGGCCAATGTCGTGCTGCTGGCGTTCTGGAGCTCCGGAGACTACGCCGGCTACGCCCAGGCGATGGGCGGCGCCGCGTTCCTCACGCCGCTGGCCTCGATCGGGATCGAGAAGTGCGCGCTGAAGCTGATCCCACGGGCACGGCACACCGTCGGCCTGCTGGTCGGCGTCTTCGTGGCGCTGGCCGGGCTGCTGCTGGCGGTCGCGGTCGTGGTCCTGGCGGGCGTGCTGCTCTTCGGGCACAACGGCCCGTGGGTGCTGGCCGGGCTGGCCGGCCTGTACGCGATCAGCATCGGCGGCAACCAGGTGCTGGTCGGCCTGAGCCGGGCCATCGGCAAGCCGGGCCGGGACGTGGCCAACCATCTCACCCTGGCCACGGGACTGGCCTGCTGGACCGGCGCGGCGGCGACCGGCCACGCCTCCCCCGTGGTGTTCCTGGCCCTGTGCCTGACGAACGTGACCGTGCTCAACGTGGTGCTGCTGGCCGGGCTGCGGCCGGGCTTCGCCGGGCTGCGGCGCCGGGTCCTCGTACGCGTCGCGGTCGGGACGTCCCTGCTGATGGCGATCCCCGACGTGGTCGCGGGGGTGTCGATGAGCCTGCTGTTCGTGACCCTCTCGGTGGCCGGCGCGCAGGCGGAGAGCACCGGGCTCTACATGGCCTCCATCGCCTCGGGGACGCTGCTCAACGCGTTCGGCTACCTGCTGCGCGTCCTGCAGCCCGGCGTCTCCCAGGCGCTGAACCAGCGTGACCTGAGCGCGGCCTACGACCGGCTGTCCCGCTGGCTGCGCCTGCTGCTGCTCGCCGGCACCCCTTACGTGGCGGCCGTCTCCTGTGCGGCGCCGCTCCTGCTGCGCCCGCTCGGCGGTCTGGGCGTCGTCATCCTGTACGTGGCCTGCGTGCCGGTCATCTTCGCGGTGGGCAGCGTCAGCTACGTGATGGAGAACGCCACTCCCCTGGCGCTGCGCGTCACCGCGGTGGGTGCGGTGGTGTCGCTGCTGGCGGTGGTGGCGCTGGCCGCCGTCGTCGTGCCCTGGGCCGGGGCGCTCGGCGCGGTGGGCGTGCTGGCCGCCGGCGCGCTCGTCCACGCGGCGGTCCTCCTGCGCTGGCTCCGGCCGCGGCGCACGCTCTCCCCTCACCCTGTTCCGAAGGAGTCTCTGTCATGACCCATACCTCGCTGGTCACCGGCGGCGCGGGCTTCATCGGCTCGCACGTGGCGGCCGACCTGCTCCGGGCCGGCCATCGCGTGGTGGTGCTCGACGACCTGTCCGGCGGCGACCCGGCCAACGTGCCGGACGGCGCCCTGTTCCACCAGGGCAGCGTCTGCGACCCCGAGGTGGTGGACGCGTTGTTCGCGGAGTGGAAGTTCGACTACGTCTTCCATCTGGCCGCGTACGCCGCCGAGGGACTGAGCCATTTCATCAAGCGTTACAACTACACCAACAACGTGATCGGCAGCGTCAACCTCATCAACGCGGCGGTCAACACCGGGACCGTCCGGTGCTTCGTCTTCACCTCCTCCATCGCCGTGTACGGCCACGCCGAGCCGCCGATGACGGAAGACCTGGTGCCCGCGCCCGTGGACCCGTACGGCATCGCCAAGTACGCGGTCGAGCAGGAGTTGAAGGTCACGCACGAGATGTTCGGCCTGCCGTACGTCATCTTCCGCCCGCACAACGTGTACGGCGAGCGGCAGAATATCGGCGACCGCTACCGCAACGTCATCGGCATCTTCATGAACCAGATCCTGCGCGGCGAGGAGTGCACGATCTTCGGGGACGGCGAGCAGACCAGGGCCTTCAGCCACATCGACGACGTCGCGCTGCCGATCGCCCGGTCCATCGGCAACCCGCGCGCCTACGGGGAGACGTTCAACATCGGCGGCGACCGGCCGTACACGGTCAACGAACTGGCCGGCGCGGTGGCCGCGGCCATGGACGCGCCGCTTCGCGTCCGGCATCTGCCCGCCCGTCACGAGGTGGTGCACGCCTACTCCTCCCATGACAAGGCCCGCGAACTGCTCGGCGTCGGCACCGGCTCGGTGTCGCTGGCCGACGGGCTGGCGCAGATGGCCGCCTGGGCGAAGAAGCACGGTCCGCAGGAGCCGTCGGTGTTCTCGGGGATCGAGGTGGCCCGCAACATGCCACCGTCCTGGCAGGCACTCATCGTCCCCTGACCGGTTCTACTGGCGGGACAGGGCCCGGGTGATGCCGGTCATTTGACGCCGATCGACATCTCCACCTCTGTGCCGGTGCACGCGGACGCTCCGGCGGGCGGGTTCAGGGCCGCCACCTTGCCGATCCAGTCGCGGCCCTTCCGGTAGCCGACCTTCACCGTGAAGCCCGCCTTCTCCACGGCCGCCTTGCCCTGGTCGAGCGGCCAGCCGCGGGCGTCGGGCACGCGGGTGCGGGCCGCGCTCATCACCAGGTCGACCGTGCTCGTGCCGGGCTGGACGGCTGTGCGCAGGACGCGGCCGGGGGTGCCGCCGGTGGAGCAGTCCGGGGTGAGCTTTCCGATCGTCAGACCGGCCTGCTGGAGCTTGGCCGTCGCGTCCTTCTCCCGCAGCCCGGTCACGACCGGCACCGTCGGACCGGCGGTCGGGCTGGTCGCCGTCAGGTTGGTCGCCGCCGTGCTGGTGGTGGCCGGGTTGGTCACCGCCGTGCTGGTCGTGGTGGCTGGGCCGGTCGTGGTCGGGGATGCGCTCGCCGAGGGGCGGGGGGAGACGACCGTGCTGGTCCGGGTGTCCGCGCTCACCGTCTTCGGGGCCCACGGCCGGACGGCCGCCGCGCCCGCGGCGGCGCCGACCAGCAGGGCCGCCGCCACGGTGAGTGCCAGGCGGCGCCTGGGCCGGGCACCGCCGGACGGCTCGGTGGACAGGGCGGTGGACGGCTCGGTGGGCCGGGCGGCGGGCGGGGCAAGGTCGGCGGCGGCCTGGAGATCGACCGACCGGCCGCCGAGCAGCATCAGCAGGAGTTCCTGTGCCGTGGGCCGCGACGCCGGGTCCTTGGCCAGGCATCTGTCCACCAGATCGCGCAGCGGCGACTGGATCGGGGACAGGTCGGGGGTCTCGTTCAGCACGCGGTTGATCACCGCAGGGATCGAGTCCTGCCCGAACGGCGCCTTGCCCAGGGCCGCGAACGCGATCGTCACCCCCCACGCGAAGACGTCCGACGGGGCGCCCGCGGGCGAGCCCGCGAGCTGCTCCGGCGAGATGTACGCGGGGGTGCCCATGATCTGGCTGGTCGCCGTGGCCGTGGTGTCCGCCTCACGGGCGATGCCGAAGTCGATGACGCGCGGCCCGTCGGGGCCGATCAGCACGTTGCCCGGCTTGAGGTCGCGGTGCACGATGCCGGCCTGATGGATGGCGGTCAGCGCGGTGGCCATCCCGATCGCGAGGCGTTCCAGCGTGCTCCCGCTGACGGGTCCGTCCTTCGCCACTCTTTCGGCCAAGGAGGGGCCGTCGATGAACTCGCTGATCAAGTACGGCTGGCCGCCCAGCATTCCGGCGTCCACCACCTGGGCCGTACAGAATCGGGCCACCTGTTTGGCCAGCGCCACCTCACGCATGAACATGCGCTGCGCGCGCTCGTCGTTCCACGAGCCGGCGTTCAGCACTTTGGCGGCGACGCGTTCCCCGGCCGGCCCTTCGGCGAGATACACCTCCCCCTGCCCGCCCCTGCCGATCCGGCCGATCACCTGATAGACGCCGAGCCGGCGTGGGTCACCCGAGCGCAAGGGCTCTACAGCGCGCATCAATTCCTCCCCAGAAAGGTCACCTCCTATTCGATGTCGCCGTACGTCTGGATTTCGAAATACTTTGGTCGGCTCAGGGGCTGCCAAGGGTCGATGTGCCGGGGAGTTCGGCGTCCCTAGCGTCAGGATCATGACACTGGCTGAGGCGCCGAGCACACGGCGCGTGCACGAGATCGACGCCGTACGGGGGTTCGCGCTGGCGGGCATCCTGGTGGCGAACATCGGGTTCTTCGCCGATCCCGGCTACGCGGTCGGGACCGGCACGATGCCCATCACGGAGGGGCCGGTCGCGTACCTCGTCAGCACGCTGGTGCTGACGAAGTTCTACATCCTGTTCTCCTTCCTGTTCGGCTACTCCTTCACGCTCCAGACGCGCGACGGGGTGAACGTCAAGGCCAGGATGCTGCGGCGCTGCCTCGGCCTGTTCGTGATCGGGGTCCTGCACGGGTTCCTGCTGTGGATCGGCGACATCCTCACGCTGTACGCCACGCTCGGGCTGATCCTGCTGGCCATGCGTAACATCTCGCCCAGGAAGGCGGTGATCACCGGCTGCGCCATCATCGGCGTCATGTCGGTGATCTGGCTGCTGCTGGCCGGGCTGACCCTGCTCGGCCCGGCGGGCGGCGCGGCGGCGGCGACGGATCCGGCCGCGGCGGCACAGGCGGAGGCGCTGGTCACCGGAGGACCGCTGGACTTCCTGACCTTCCAGGCGCGGACGTATCCGGCGATAGCCGGGATGGTGTGGATCGGGCAGGGGCCGATGGCGCTGGCGCTGTTCCTGTTCGGGCTGGCGGCGGGTAAGTCACGGCTGTTCGAGGAGCCGGAGCGCTGGGCCCGCTTCGTGCCGCGCGTCCAGTGGGTGGGCTTCGGCGTCGGCCTGCCAGCCGCGGCGTTCTTCACCTGGGCGACCACCTCCGGGGAAGACGCGCTGGAGCTGGCCGCGCTGGCCCTGAACAACGTGACCTCCGTGCTGCTGACCGCCGCCTACTTGGTCACCCTGCTCCAGGTCATCAAGCGCTTCCCCGCGGCCGGCCGCGCACTGGCCCCGGCCGGGCGGATGGCGGCGTCCAACTACCTCGGGCAGTCGGCGCTCTGCTGCCTGGTCTTCACCGGCTACGGGCTGGCCCTGGCGGGCGAGCTGTCGCCTCTGGCCGTCATGGGCGTGGCCGCGGTGATCTACGCGATCCTGCTCGGGCTGAGCCGGTGGTGGCTCCGCGGTCACCGTTACGGCCCGATCGAGTATGGCCTTCGCCGCCTCACCGTGGGTCGGGGTTGACAGCGAACCGGGCCTGGTCTTCTCTGCAACTCTGCGAGGAAATGGGCGGACCCGAGGGGGCACGGCATGGCCACGGTTCGACGGTTCGCGCTCGCTCTGGCCGTCTCCGCCGCGCTGGCCGGGCTCCCTGGGATGCCCGCGCAGGCCAGGGAGCCGGGCCCCGCCGGGCCCGGCGCGCCGTCCCATTTCGGGCTCGCGCGCAAGGACTGCGTCGGGACGGCCGCGGGCCGGGCATCCAAGGTCTGGTACACGGTCGCGGGCGGCGTCCTGTCCGACGTCTATGAGCCGACCATCGACAACACCAACGTGGAGACGATGCAGTTCGCCGTCACCGACGGCCGGACGTTCACCGAGCTGCAGTCCCGGGACACCACCTACAAGGTGACTACCGACCGCTCCGGCATGACCTGCACGATCACCTCCTCCAGCAAGAGCGGCCGCTACCGCCTGACCACGACGTACCTCACCGATCCGGGCAGCGACGCCGTGGTGGTCAGGACCCGGCTCCAGCCGCCCGGGCTGCGGCTGTACGTACGGCTGGACGCGAGCGTCAACGGCAACGGAGGCGGCGGCGCGCCGAACGGCGGCGCCGACAGCGGCGTGGTGGACGGGCCGACCGGCGCCCCGATCATCTCCGACGCGAACACCGAGACCTCCGCGCCCGCCCGCGACTACGCCGTGCCCACCCATCTGGCGCTGCGCGCGGAGCGGCGGCTGCCGCAGGCCAATGTCGGCTACGCGGGCACACCCGGCGACGGCGCCGCGCAACTGGACACCGACCACACACTGACCCCCAACGCGAGCGCCCCGGACGGCAACGTGGTGGCCACCGCCCGGCTGCCCCTCGACGGCTCGGGCGAAGTGACCTTCGCGCTCGGCTTCGGGCGTACGGCGGGCGCCGCGTCGCGCACCGCGGGCGAGGCCGCCGCCCGGCCGTTCGAGACCACCAGGACCCGCTACGAGGCGGGCTGGGCCGCCTACGACGCCGGACTGCGCAAGCCGCCCGCCGCGCTGGCCGACGCCTACCGGCTCTCGGCCAACGTACTGAAGGCCAGCGAGGACAAGACCTTCCCCGGGGCCGTCGTCGCCTCGCTCGCCAGCCCGTGGGGCCAGGCGGTCGGCGCGGGCGAGAAGGTCGGCGGCAAGACGGTCTACTTCGGGTCCTACCGCGAGGTGTTCGCCCGGGACCTGTACGAGGCGTTCACCGGCTTCCTCACCGACGGCGACCTGGCGACCGCCCGCGCCACGGCCCGCTTCCTGCTGGAACGCCAGCAACTGCCCGACGGCCGCCTGCCGCGCAACTCCCTGCTGAACGGCCGGCTCGCCCCCGACTCGGGCGGCGACCAGCTCGACGAGACCGCCTATCCGATCCTCATGGCCCACCAGTCCGGAGTCGGCGCCGAGCTGTGGGAACACGTGCGCCAGGCCGCGGACTTCCTGGTGGCGCACGGGCCCGCGTTCGGCGTCGAACGCTGGGAGGAGCAGCAGGGCTACTCGCCGTCCACGATCGCGGCCGAGATCGCCGGCCTGGTCGCGGCCGGGGAGATCGCCGCCGGGAAGGACGACCAGAGCCGGGCCCGGCTCTACCGCGCCACCGCCGACCACTTCGCCCGCTCGATCAAGAGCTGGACGGTCACCACCACCGGCCCGTACGCCCCCCGCTACTTCCTGCGCCTGTCACGCACCGGCGACCCGGACGCCGCATCCCCCTACAACCTCGGCAACGGCGGCCCGACGGAGGACCAGCGCCGGGTGGTGGACGCGGGGTTCCTGGAGCTGACCCGGCTGGGCATCCTGCCCGCCACCGACCCCGACGTCCTGGCCAGCCTGCCCGTGGTGGACCGGGTGATCCGGCGGACGACGCCGAACGGCCAGGGCTGGTACCGCTACGGCTCCGACACCGAGGGGACCGAGGACGGCTACGGCGACTGCTACGAACCCGACCCCACCTCCTGCCTGCCGTCGGGCCGCCCCTGGCCCACCGCGAACACCGGCTCGGGCCACCTGTGGCCGGTCCTGTCCGGCGAACGCGCCGAGCAGGCGTTGCAGACCGGCGACACCCGTACGGCGGCCGCCCTGCTGGCGGCGATGCGGGCCATGTCCTCGGGCACCGGCCTGGTCCCCGAGCAGGCGTGGGAGAACCCGGACCTGGCCGCCGCGCCGTACGGCACCGACCCGGCCACCGCCTCGATCGGCTTCCGCTACGGCGGGCCCGCCGGCTCGGCGTCCCCGCTGACCTGGGCGCAGGCCCAGGAGGTCCGGCTGATCCTCTCCCTCGCCACCGGCCACCCGGCCGAACAGCCCGAGCTGGTACGCCGCCGCTACGCCGCCCACGGGATGCCCGCAGCGGCCCCACTCACCGTCACCGCCCCCGCAGAGGGCAGCACTGTCGCCGGGACGTCGGTCACGGTCGAGGGGACGACCGCGCCCGGCGCGCGTGTCGACGTCGCGGCCACGCCCATCGACATCGGCACCGCCACCGAGGTCGTCTCGGTGCGGGCCGGGGCCGACGGCGGCTTCACCGCCCGGGCGCCGGTCTCGTTCGGCGAGGTCGCGCTCACCGTGACCGCCACCACCTCCGACGGCCGCACCGGGTACGCCCGGCGCTCGGTCGTCGGCGACATCACCGGGGCCACGACCGTGCTCGACGTCACCGACCCCGACGGCGACGACAACGGGCCGGGGACCTACGCCTATCCGACGGCCGCCGACTTCCACGCGGGCGCCTTCGACCTGCGCAGGTTCCAGGTCATCATGGACGCGAGCACCGTCTACCTGCGGGCCGAGCTCCGCGACCTCACCCCCACCTTCGGCAACCAGATCGGCGCCCAGCTCCTCGACGTGTACGTACAGGATCCCGCCGTGGCCACGCGCTCGACCGATCCGGCGTTCCCGCAGCGCAACTACCGCATCGCCGGGCAGGACGCGTGGTCGCAGCGGATCGAGGCGCAGGGCTTCGGCGCCCCGGTCTGGGTGACGGCCGCCGGCACCGCCTTGACCGGCGCGGCCGTCCGTGGCTCCGGCACCACGCGGACGATCACGATCGCCGTGCCCAAGGCGGTCTTCGGCACGCCGGGGCCCGGCTGGCGCTTCGCGGTGGTGCTCACCGGCCAGGACGGGTTCAGCTCCGACCAGGCCAGGGGCTTCGCCGCCGCTCCCCAGCCGTACCAGTTCGGCGTGTGCGCCCCCGGCGGGACCGGCGCCCTGTGCGCCTTCGACCCGGGCGGCGTCCCCAAGGCGATGGACGTGATCACCCCGGCCGGCCAGTCCCAGGCGGACGAACTGAACCCCCTCCTCGGCCCGGCCACCCTACGAGCGGTCACGACCCCCTGACCTCGCGTCTGGTCATCCCACGAGCGGCCGCGACCCCCGATCTCACGCCCAGGTCACCCCCGGTCGCCTCGCTTCAATCGACGATGGGGGTTTCCGGAACCGGGACCAGGTCGCTGACCAGGAGCGTCGCGGCTCGTATCGCGGCGGTGAGGATGTCGGCGTTGCCGGCCTTGGTGCCCTGGGCGGCCAGCACGGTGCTGTGCATGCTGAGCAGGGCCATCCGGACGCGCAGCTGATCCTGCAGCGGAGCGTCGGGACCCAGGATGATCCGGGTGGCCTGGTCGATCCGCTCCATCGCCCCGCCCTTGCCCGGCGGCACGGCCGACTTCAGCGCGGTGTGGTTGGCGGCCACGAACCGCATCGTCTTCAACCCCCGCTGCCCGCTCTGGGTGAGCCACCGGCCCAGGAGCTCGGAGGCGAGTTGCGGGGAGTGCGGCTGTTCGGCGGCCCAGTCGAGAAGCTCGTCGAGCGCGCGCAGGTGGTCGGTGAAGAGGCTGCGGATGACGGCCTCTTTGCTGTCGAAGTGGTAGTAGAGCGCGGCCTTGGTGATCCCCAGCTGTTCGGCGATTTCGCGCATCGAGGTGGCGTCATAGCCGCGCTCGGTGAACAAGGACAGCGCGGCCTCCTGGATGTCGGCCCGCGTCTGGCTGCCCTTACGCCGCGTGCCTGGCACCTGATCGGTCTTCGTCATCGCGTTTCCTCTGCTCAATCTCTTCAGAGCCTACACCAAGTTGCTTACCGGTCGGCTAGCAAGTACGCTTGCCGACCGACAGGTAAGTTCGTATGGATCGGCAGGAGTGCCCGTAATGGCCAAGGACAGCGCAGATAACCCCCCGAGGGCGGAGGAGCAGGTCGGACTGGGGTTCAGCCACCGCCAGATCCTGGTGACGATGAGCGGCCTGGTCGTCGCCATGCTGCTGGCGATGCTGGACAACATGATCGTCGCCCCGGCCCTGCCCACGATCGTAGGCGAGCTGGGCGGCCTCAATCACCTGGCCTGGGTGACCACCGGCTACGTCCTGGCCTCCACCGTGGCCACGCCGATCTGGGGCAAGCTCGGCGACCTGTACGGCCGTCGCATCATCTTCACCGCCGCCGTGGCGATCTTCCTGATCGGCTCGGCGCTGTGCGGTGTGTCCCAGGACATGGCGCAACTGGTCGCCTTCCGCGCCATCCAGGGCCTGGGCGCGGGCGGGCTGATGGTCGGCGTGCTGTCGATCATCGGTGAGATGATCCCGCCGCGCGACCGCAGCAAGTACCAGGGCGTGATGATGGCCGTCATGCCGGTCGCCATGATCGGCGGCCCGCTCATCGGCGGCTTCATCACCGACAACCTCAGCTGGCGCTGGGCCTTCTACGTCAACCTGCCGCTCGGCGCGGTCACCCTGATCCTGTGCTGGATCACCCTGGCCAAGCTGCCCAAGGGCACCGGCAAGGCCGTGATCGACTGGTGGGGCACCGGTCTGCTGACGATCTGGATCACCGCGCTGGTGCTCGTCACCAGCTGGGGCGGCACCCAGTACGAGTGGGGTTCGGCGCAGATCCTCGGGCTGATCGCGGTGGCGGTGGTCGGGTTCGTCGCCTTCATCATGGTCGAGCGGCGCGTGGCCGAGCCGATCATGCCGCTGCGGGTCTTCAAGAGCGCCAACTTCTCGCTGTCCGGGGCGGTCTCCTTCATCTCGGGGTTCGCGATGTTCGGCGCCATGGGCTTCCTGCCGCAGTTCCAGCAGTTCGTCCAGGGCTCCTCCGCCACCAACAGCGGCCTGCTGCTGATGCCGATGATGATCGCCGCGATGGTCGTCAGCCTGAGCGCCGGTCAGCTGATCAGCAAGACCGGGCACTACAAGTCGCTGCCGATCATCGGCTCCGTCCTGGTCACCGTCGGCCTGGCGCTCTTCGCCACCATGGACGTCGGCACCTCCACCTTCGTGTCCGGCATCTACATGGTGCTCCTCGGCGCCGGCATGGGCGCGATGATGCAGACCAGCACCCTCATCGCGCAGAACAGCCTCGATCTGCGCGACATGGGCGCGGGCACCGGCGTGTCGACCTTCCTCCGCAACATGGGCAGCTCGCTCGGCGTCTCGCTGCTCGGCGCCGTCTACACCACCCACCTGGCCGACACCCTCACCGGCACCCCCGCCGTCGCGGCCTCCGCCACCAGGATGACCCCGCAGTTGCTCCGCAGCCTGCCCGAATCGGTGCAGAAGCTGTTCGAGCAGGCCGTCACCAACGGCGTCACCGCACTGTTCACCTGGGGCGCGGCGGTGGCCGCCGTCGGCATCGTGGTCGCGCTGTTCATCCGCCAGGTCCCGCTGCGCAGCGCCGTCAAGCCACAGGCGGCCAGCACCGACGCCGAACCGGTCGCGGTAAGCAGCTGACCCGGAGGTGACCGCCCCCAAGGCGGTCACCTTCGACCGACCACCACCCGTCACCGCCCATCGCGCCCTCTGGGGCCGATGGGCGTCTCACGTATCGGCTCTGTGTCAGGGGTGCTCGGTGTGCTCGTGCGTGACGGCCCAGGAGGCGAGCAGGCGGAGCGCGTCTTCGGACGGGGAGCCGGGTTCGGCGGCGTACAGCGTCATGGTGAGGTCGGGCTCGGCGCGCAGGTCCATGCTTTCGTAGGCGAGGGTGAGGTCGCCGACGACGTGATGGCGGAAGTGCTTGATGCCGGTGCCGTGAATACGGACGTTGTGGGCTCCCCACCGGCGCCGGAAGTCGTCGCTGCGGGTGGACAGCTCCCCGACCAGGTCGTGCAGGCCCTTGTCATGCGGGTCCTTGCCGGCCGAGGTACGCAGGTTAGCCACGCACATGTCGGCGGCCAGGTCCCAGTCGGGGTAGAAACGGCGGGCTGAGGCGTCGAGGAAGGTGAACCGGGCGAAGTTCGGCGCCCCGGTCGGATCCCCGAAGACGTCGCAGTACATGGCCCGCCCCAGGTGGTTGGCGGCGAGCAGGTCCATCCGGTTGTTGCCGATGATCGCCGGGGCGGTGGTGATGGCGTCGAGCATCCACCGCAGGCTGGGCCGCGCCATCGGCTGCTTGGGGCGGCGCGGCCGCAGGATCGCGTTGCTGCCGTCGGCCTCGTGCGCGAGGCGGAGCAGATGGGCGCGTTCGGCGTCATCCAGTCGCAGGGCACGGGCGATCGCGTCGAGAACACCGGACGAGGCTCCGGCGAGGGCACCACGTTCGAGCTTGGCGTAGTACTCCACGCTCATCCCGGCCAGGGCGGCGACCTCGCTGCGCCGCAGTCCTGGGACGCGGCGCTGACCGGCGACGGGCAGGCCTGCCTGCTCGGGAGTGATCTTGGCACGCCGCGAGGTGAGGAATTCGCGCACCTGGAGCCGGTTGTCCATGACACGACCCTACGACGAGCCCTCCAGCAGGTGGGATGTACTGGGAGTACACCCATCATGGGTGACTTCCTCCCCGCGGGTGGCGCCCGATTTGCTGGATGTCATGACCGCAGCCGCTTGGACCCGCCGCCTGGCCGTCGCCCTGCTGGCCGCCTCGGTGGTCGCCGCTTCGGCCGGGTGCTCGGTCCGCGCGGACCCGCATGTCCCGGGCTCATGGCCGGGCACGGCGAGGGCCGCATCGGGGATGCCGGTGGTGCTGCGATTCGGTGACCATGCCGTCGCCGCGACGTTGACCGACACGCCGCCGGCGCGGCAGTTCGCCGCGATGCTGCCGGTGAACGTGCGGTTGAAGGACGCGTGGGGGCAGGCGAAGTCGGGGCGGCTGCCCCACCTGCTCACGGCCGAGGGCGGCACGCCGGTCCATGATCCCACCCCGGGCGGCATCTACGTCTGGCCCCCGAGCGGAGTGATCGCCATCTACTACGACGACCTCGGCCAGGCGGTGCCCGGCCCGGGCCTGGTCCGCCTCGGCTTCATCGAGGCCGGCCTGGACCGGCTCGCCGACGCGGGCAATGGAGTCACGGTCCGGATCGAGTCGGCCGCCGCGACCGACTCCTGACCCACACCTACCAGGAAAGAGCTCCCTTCATGACCGCCCCCGGACAGATCCGCAGAGGAACAGCGTGACCAGCACGCCCACGAACGCCGACCCGCCGACACTCCAGACGGACCACCACGCGGCCGGCACCCGCGAACAGGCCGTCGGCCGCGCCCTCGCGGTCGTGCTGGGCCTGCTCACCATCTTCGGTCCGATCTCCATGGACCTCTACCTGCCTGTCCTGCCCGCGCTCACCGCCGAGCTGGCAGCGGCCACCTCGACGGCGCAGCTCACCATCACCGCCTGCCTGCTCGGGCTGGCCCTCGGACAGCTCGTCGCCGGGCCCCTGTCCGACCGGTTCGGCCGGCGCCGTCCCCTGCTGGCCGGCGTCGCCGCGTACGTGCTCACCTCGGCGTTGTGCGCGATGAGTCCCACCGTCGAGACGCTCATCGCCGCCCGGTTCGTCCAGGGTCTCGCCGGCGCCGTCGGGATCGTGATCGCCCAGGCCGCCGGCCGCGACCTCTACTCCGGTCGCAGGCTGGTGCGGTACTACGGCCGGCTGACCGTGCTGGCCGGGCTGGCGGCCATCGTCGGCCCGGTCATCGGCGGGCAGCTCGCCTCCGTCACCGACTGGCGTGGACTGTTCCTGTTCCTCGCCGCGGTCGGCGTCGTCATCCTGCTCGCCTCGATCTTCGTCGTACGCGAGACGCTGCCGTCCGAGCAGCGCGTCGTCGGCGGGCTGACGCACATGGCCGGCGACTTCCGGCGCCTGCTCGCCGACCGGGTGTTCCTGGGCGCGGTGCTGGTCAGCGGCTTCACCAACGCCGCGATCTTCGCCTACCTCGGCGGCGCCACCTACGTCCTGCAGGGCATCTACCGGCTCTCCCC
Organism: Nonomuraea guangzhouensis; assembly: GCF_019396345.1. Classification (GTDB taxonomy): domain Bacteria; phylum Actinomycetota; class Actinomycetes; order Streptosporangiales; family Streptosporangiaceae; genus Nonomuraea; species Nonomuraea guangzhouensis. Next base: position 210,564 of record NZ_JAHKRM010000002.1, read on the forward strand.
GCAGGAGTACTCCTTCGCGTTCGGCCTGAACTCCCTCGGCTTCATGGTGTTCGGCTATCTCGGCGGCCGGCTGGCCGAACGCTGGTCGGAGCGGCGAACCCTGGTGATGGGGCTGGCCATGTGCACGCTCGGCGCGGCCGGACTGCTGGCCACCGCCGTACTGCACCTGCCCCTGATCGCCGTCGTCCTGTCGCTGTTCACGATGGTCAGCGGCGTCGCCGTCACCGCCCCGCCCGCGACCTCGCTCGCCCTGGCCGGCTACCCCGACATCGCCGGCACCGCCTCCTCTGTGCTGGGCGTCGCCCGCTTCGCGTTCGGCGGCCTGTCCGCACCCCTGGTCGGCCTGGGGGGCGCCGACAACGCCGTCCCCCTCGGGCTCGTCACGATCGTGTCCGCCGGCCTCGCGGTGACCTCCCACGCCATCTTGAGCCGTCGGTGACGCGGTGTCAGAGGGTGAAGACGCGCTCGGCTTCGTCGCGGTGGGTGGTGTGCAGCTCCCAGTAGACGGGGCTGATCTGCTCGGGCTGGGCTGTGGGCAGGCCGGGGATGACGGAGACGCCGATCGACACGTCGATGCCGACGTGGGCGGCCTGGACACCGGTGCCGGCCAGTTCCTTGTGCAGGTTGATCGAGCCGGTACGTACGGTCAGCCGCGCCGGCTGGGCGGGGTTTGTTCCTGTTGAGGGCCGGCCGTGTCGAGGGTGGCGGCCCAGCTGGCCAGGAGCCGGAGTTTGTCCTCGGAGTCGCTCGCGGGCTCGGTCCCGTAGGCCACGAGGGTGAGGCCGTCGGCGGGCAGGTCCATGGATTCGTAGGTGAGGTGGAGGTCGCCGACGACGGGGTGGTGGAAGGGCTTGGCTCCGAGGTGGTGCTGGCGGACGTCGTGGCGGGCCCAGCGGGTACGGAAGTCCTCGCTCTGGGTGGACAGCTCGCCGACCAGGTCGGTGAGGTCCTTGTCGTACGGGTCGCGGCCGGCTTGGCCGTGCAGAAGGGCGACGGTGTCGTCGGCGGCACGTTCCCAGTCGCCCCAGAACAGGTGCGAGCGGGCGTCGAGGAAGATGAAGCGGGCGTGGTTGGGAGTGGCGCCGCGGGCGGCGTCGAACATGGGCGCGTACAAGGCGCGACCGAGGGCGTTGGCGGCCAGGACGTCGCCACGGCCGTTCATGACGAACGCCGGTGCGCCGGTCATGGAGTCCAGCAGCCGCTGCACCGAGGGCCGGACCTGGTCGGGGGTGGGGCGGCGTCGGCGGCGCGGGCCGGGGCCGGCGGCGCGGGCCAGGTCCTCCAGGTGAGTACGTTCGGCGTCGTTCAGCCGCAGCGCGCGGGCCAGAGCGTCCAGGACCTGGTCGGAGACCCCCGACAGGTCGCCGCGTTCCAGGCGGGAGTAGTACTCCACGCTCACGCCGGCCAGCTGGGCGACCTCGGTGCGGCGCAGGCCGGGGACCCGGCGGGTTCCGTAGGAGGGTAGCCCGGCCTGATGCGGGCTGATCTTGGCCCGGCGAGAGGTCAGGAACTCACGGATCTCGCTGCGGTTGTCCACTCTCCTCAGGTTATGCGGCCTTCCACCTGGGAGGGGTGCCCTGTCAGTACACCTTTCACCATTACCTTCCTAGTTGCCTGACCAGCGCTTTTCATAGGTAGTGGCCAGCATGCCGCGGTCTCCCCCCATCCAGGCCAGCGCTGCTGAGACCCACAGATTCTGGACAACAGGCTCAAGGAGTGAACGATATGCGTGGTGTAGTCATGCACGCCCCCGGCGATGTCCGGGTGGAGGAGATCGACGGACCCAAGATCACCGCCCCGACGGATGCGATCATCCGGCTGTCGGCGACCTGCGTCTGCGGCTCGGACCTGTGGCCCTACCGCGGCGTGGACGCCGTCGACCAGCCCACACCGATGGGACACGAGTACGTCGGGATCGTCGAGGAGGTCGGCAGCGAGGTCAGGAACGTCAAGCCCGGCCAGTTCGTCGTCGGCTCGTTCGTCTCCTCCGACGGCACCTGCGAGATCTGCCGCGCGGGCTATCCCTCCTCCTGCGTCCACCGCGTGTTCATGAACGAGGTCGGCACCCAGGCGGAACGCGCCCTGATCCCGAACGCCGACGGCACGCTCGTCGCCACTCCTGGCATGCCCGACGCGGACCTGATCCCCAGCCTCCTGGCCGCCTCCGACGTCCTGGGCACCGGCTGGTTCGGGGCGGTGGCCGCGCAGGCCGGCCCCGGCAAGAGGGTCGCGGTCGTCGGCGACGGCGCGGTCGGCCTGCTGGCCGTACTGGCCGCCAAGCAGCTGGGCGCCGAGCAGATCATCGCCATGAGCCGCCACGAGTCGCGCCAGAAGCTGGCCCGGGAGTTCGGCGCCACCGACATCGTCACCGAGCGCGGCGACGAGGGCGTGGCCAAGGTCAAGGAGCTGACCGGCGGGCTGGGCGCCCACTCGGTCGTCGAGGCGGTCGGCACCCAGGAGTCGATGCAGCAGGCCATCCGCTCCACCCGCCCCGGTGGCAACGTCGGCTTCGTGGGCGTCAACCACGACGTCGCCCTCAGCGGGGAGGAACTCTTCTTCGCCCAGGTCAATCTGCTCGGCGGCCCGGCCCCGGTGCGCCAGTACCTGCCCGAGCTCATCGACCTGATCTGGGAACGGAAGATCAACCCCGGCAAGGTCTTCGACCTCACCCTGCCGCTGGAGCAGGCCGCCGAGGGCTACCGGGCCATGGACGAGCGCCGGGCCATCAAGACCCTGCTCACCCCCTGACGTTCCACATCTTGGTTCTGTCGATCGCGTCGGCCAGGCGGGAGACGCCCTCCGCCACAGCGCTGTCGGCGAGGTTGCCGTACCCCAGGATCAGCGTCGAATCTCCGGCCCCCGCCTCCGAGGCGTAGTTGCCGACGGCGTCGACGCTGACCCCGTCGCGGGCCGCGGCGGCGACGACCTCGGTGGCCCGGACACCGTCGAGGTGGAGCAGCAGGTGAAGGCCGGCCGCCGCCCCGGAGACCCGGGCTCCCGGCAGCCGGCAGGCCAGCTCGCCGACCAGGACGTCACGGCGGGCCCGGTAGCGCCGCCGGCAGGCCCGCAGGTGACGGTCGTAGCCGCCGTCGTCCAGGAACCAGGCGAAGGCCAGCTGATCGAGTACGGACGGCGGCAGGCCCAGCGGGTTGGCCACGGCGACGTCCGATGTCCAGCGTGGCGGGGTGGCGAACCAGCCGATGCGCAGAGCCGGTGACAGCGTCTTGCTGACCGAGCCGAGCAGGGCCGTCCGCGAGGGCGCCATGCCCTGGATCGCGGCGACCGGGCGGCGGTCGTAGCGGTAGTCGGCGTCCTTGTCCTCTTCCAGGAGGATGCCGTCGACGTCATGAGCCCACCGGATGAGCTCGGCCCGCCGCGCGGGCGCCAGGACCGTACCGGTGGGGAACTGGTGTGCCGGTGCGACGATGGCGGCCCTGATCCACGGCTGGTCGCGCAGGAGATCGACGCGGAGCCCGTCCCCGTCGACGCCGATGGGAACGGCGACCAGCCCGGCGTCCACGACCGCCTCGCGGGTCCAGGTCCAGCCGGGGTCCTCCACGGCCAGGTGGGTGTGGCCGTGTTCGCGCAGGCCGCGGGCGATCCGGGCCAGGCCGTCGGTGGTCCCCGCGCAGATCGTCAGATCCTCGGCCGCGATGGCGGCACCGCGCGAGCGCGTCAGGTATCCGGCGAGGGTCTCCCGCAGGTGCGGGTGCCCGGCGTGTTCCAGATAGCCGAGGTCGGTGAACGGGGACTGCCGCCCCGCCTCCCGTACGGCGTCCGCCCACCGTTTGCGCGGGAACGCCCGCAGATCGGGCAGGCCGGGCGTGAAGTCGAAACGCGGATGGGCGAACGGCGGACCCAGACGGGCGGGCTGCGGGACCGGGCGAGCGGGCGGGTCACCGAAACCGGGCCGCGTCCCCGTGGCCGGGCCGGTCACCCCGGGGCGGACTCGGGTGGCCGAGCCGGTGCGTGCTTCGAGGTAGCCCTCGGCGGCCAGTTGCGCGTACGCCTCGGTGACCACCCAGCGCGAGCAGCCCAGGTCGGCCGCCAGCGTACGGCTGGGCGGCAGCGCGCTGCCGGCGGCGATCCGGCCGCCGACGATCGCGGACCGCAGCGCCCTGCGCAGGCGGTCATGCAGGGGCCCCGCCGGCTGCGCGTCGAGATCCAGCAGCGTGTCCCATGCGGCATTGGTCTGGTTCTTCGGCATCTAATTGGCCAGGGTAGCCAATCCGCTTCGACCTACCGTGGACATCACCCGATATGGAGGAGATCAGGCATGGGTACCCGCGAAGACGGTAATGGCGTTCCCCCCTGGCTGCTCGCGGCCGGCCTGTCGGGACGGCCGGGGACGCCCACGGGGATGCTGGCCGGCAGGCCTCGGCGATCGTCGGAGGGGTGGGTGAGAGCTCTGGCGAGAGCGATCACCCGAGGCCGCCACTAGTAACCCGCCCAGTGCGGTTCCGGCCACCCAGTGACCGGAACCGCACGAGGACGGCTCAGTAGGGCCGTTGGAGGAAGCGGCCCAGCGACGGGTCGTACAGGCGCCCCGACACCAGGACCGTCCCGTCCAGCGTGGTCGGGTGGAACGCGCCGCCCAGCCACCCGTAGCGGCGCGGCTCGGAGGCCACGCCGAACTCGTCGTACCCGACCACGGTGGCCAGGCCGCCGTCGAGGTCCAGCTCAGTGCCCACGTCTCCGCCGACGGTGAGCAGTTGGAGGCGTACCGACCCGGTCGCGCCCGTGAGCGCGGCAAGCTCGCCACCCACACCGGCCACGTGACGGACGACCGCGCCGTTCTCGGTGACCCAGGAGGGCTGGTCTCCGTCAGAGGCGTAGTGGTGGACGGTGACCGCGCCCGTCTCGGTGGTCTCCGACCTGACCCGGCCCGCCGGATCGCGCGTCCAGGTCAGGCTCCGCCGGCCGGAGGTCTGTTTGGCCGGCCCGCCGTCGGCGAAGTAGCCGATGGTCCGCCCGCCGGGCAGCGAGGTGGTGCGGCCCGCCGGGTCGTAGCCGTAGCCGTCTCCGGTCAGTCTGCCGTCGGAGGTGTAGGCGTACGTCGTGATGCTCGCGGCCGAGTCGTCGGCCACCGGGCAGTCCTCCTCCGACGCCTGCACGGCCAGCCGGACCCGGTTGCCCGCGCCGTCGTAGCCGTAGCGGCGCAGCGTGCACAGCGGGAAGGCCATTTCCAGCACCGAGGCGAGCTGCCCCGCCTTGTCGTAGCCGGCCTGCCGCTCGGACATGGTGTCGCTGCGCATGCGCAGCAGCTCCTGGCCGTGGACGTTCCGGCCGATCTGGTCGATCATCACCGGGCCTTCCAGCCCGTCCTTGGTGTAGATCCGGGCGTAGTTCTGCCCGCGCTCGTCGTACGCGGAGACCAGGTGCAGCCCGCCCGGCAGGTCGCCCTCGATCTGGCGGCCCTCCTCGTCGTAGCGGGCGGTGAAGGTGCCCGCGACCGAGTCGGTGACCGAGGTGGGCAGGCCGCGCGGCTCGGCCGTGTGGTCGTAGGCGTAGACCCTGGTGGACGAGGCCGAGTCCACGACCTTGGCCGGGCGGTCGAGGTCGTCGTACTCGGTGCGGGTCTGGCCGCCGTCCGCGTCGGTGTGGGAGATGACCCGGCCCAGCCGGTCATAGGCCGTCACGATCTTCTCCGTGCCGCGCCACCGCTCGGTGGGCCGGCCGGTGGCCGGGCTGTAGCCGAGGCCGATCTCGGCCTCCCCGCCGGTCTGGGTCGTGATGGGCCGCCCGGCCGGGTCACGCTTGATCGTGGTGACCGTGCCTGCCTCGGTCACCGTGTTCGGCAGGCCGGCGGCGGTGTAGGTGTACGTCCGCCCGCCGTCCTGGCACACCAGGCCCGCCCACTCCGGCCGACCGCCGCACGGGGCGCTGCCGGTCGCCGCGTAGAGGATGGGCGGGGCAGTGTCGGCGGTGACGGCCCGGCCGCCGGGGTCGCGGACCGTCTTGAGCTGCCGGCCGGTGGCCCAGTCGTAGGTGATGGCGGTGGTCCTGACGTCCGCGTCCGGCTTGGACTCGCGCCCGACGATCACGGCGCCGGTCTTGACGGTGGTCGGCAGGTCGCGGGCCGCCGCGCCAGTGGGCCGGCCCTCGTCGTACGTGCTCACGGTGCGGGTCCTGGCGCCGATGCCGTACCCGGCGGGCAGGTCGTCCACGTCGGACTCCAGGTTCACGATGTGGACCGGGCTCAGCTCCTCGACCTCGCGACGGCCCGAGGCGTCATAGACCGAGCGGGTGGACAGCAGTTCCGCCCGCTCGTCCGCGCTGTAGCCGGTGATGGCCAGCTCGGCGAGCCGGTAGTCGGTCGTGGGCCGCTGCGACAACTCCCTGTTCGCGGCGGTGAGCACGCGCGTCGCGTGGCCGAACCGGTCGTAGCCGGTGGCGGACAGGTGCCCGCCGGGGGTCAGCACGTTGACCGCCCGGCCAGATTCGTCCAGGTAGGTCACGGTTGGTCGGGTCATCGACCCCGGTGGGTGCACCGCCGTGGCCGTCACGGGAACGTCCGCCTGTCCCCAGGCCGCGATGGCCGTGGCCGTCAGATCGGCCGCGCCGCCGGCCGCCTTGCCGAGCGGCACCCCGTACACGATGGTGCTCTTGGCCTCGCCCGCGAGCTGGTCGGCGGTGCCCGGCTTGAGCGTGGGGCGGGCGACGGTCTTCAGGCGGCCGTCGGTGTCGTAGCCGAAGGTCCACGGCAGCTCTCCCGGCGGGGTGAGCGTCGAGACGCGGCCCGCGCCGTCGTAGCCGTAGACGGTCTTCAGCACCGGGGTGATCCTCGGGTCCCAGGTCTCGGCGAGGCGTCCGGCGCTGTCGTAGCCGTACTGGGTGATCACGGCTCCTTGCAGGGACACGGTGCTGAGGCGGCCGTCGGCGCCGTAGCCGAAGTCGAGCGTGTGGCCGGATCGGGTGAGCGACTTCGGCCGGTCCTGGTCGTAGGCGTACTCGGTGGGCAGGTACCGGTCCCCTTGCTTGGCGAACGTGGTCGCCTGGCCCAGCGAGTCGGTGAGCGTGTACGTGCCGGTGAGCGTCAGGTCCTCGGCGCCGCGCTCCGGCTTCCATCCGTCCTTGGTCCTGGTGAACTGGACCGGCGTGCCGTCGGCCCTGGTCACCTGGACCGAGCTCGGCGAGGTCTCCACGAGTGAGGGGACCCCCTGTGACCAGCCGGGGGTCCTGGAGGTGGCCGTCCGGGTGAGTGTCAGGCCGAACGGGCCGCCCGCGGTGGTCTGGAGGCGGTAGTCGCCGGTCAGCAGGTTCAGCGTGCCGGGGCCGACCTCGCTGGTCGCCGCCTTGGTGGCGCGGCGGTCGACGACGATTTCGGCGGACGGCGACTCCACCGGTGTGCCCCCCGTGCCGGTGACCAGCGCGCGCACCCGCACCGCGGCGTCGCCGAGCTGGGTTCCGGCATCCCAGACCAGGCCGGACACCTTGTTGGGCGCGGCCACGGGCCAGGCGGTCAGGGGCTTGCCGTCGGCGGTGACCACGTTCGCCACGGGGAGGTCGGCCCACTCGTCGGTCTCGGCCCGCCGGTACTGGAACCTCGCCTGGGTGAACCCGATGCCGGTCACCGCGAGCGGGACCTTGCCGGTGCTCCGCAGGCCGTCCTGCGGCCCGTCGAGCGTGGCCACGGCCGTGCCCGAGCCGACGTTGAAGGCGTACACGGTGGTCGGCGAGGCGTTCCCGGCCTTGTCCAGGGTGTACACGCTGACAGTGTGGGCGCCCACGGTCGGCGGGGTCAGCTTGGCGGAGACCGCCGCGCCGGTGGTGAGCACCTTCGTGACCGCCGCGTCGTCGAGCCGGTAGGCGATCCAGCCGGTGTCGGTGTTCGCGGGCGTGAAGGTGAAGGTGCCCGGTTTGCCGGCGTCGCCGTGCAGGCCGCCGTCGGCCGGGTAGTCGGCCGAGGCGACCGAGGGCGCGGGCGGTTTGACGGTGTCCACGGAGAACGTCGCCGTCTGGTACGCCTTCGAGCTGAGCGACCCGTCGTTGGCCCACGACCGGATCGTGTAGGTCTTGCCGTTGGCGAGCTTTCCGGCGGGCACGTTCGCGCCGGAGAAGCCGTTGCTGGCCACGTACGCGCCGTAGAGGTTGTCGATGACCAGCGTCGAGCCGGCGTACACGTCGAACAGGCCGCGCACGTTTCCGCCGTCGGGATCGCGCACGTGGTTGCGTAGTTGCGGGGTGAGCGTGTTGGTCCAGCTCGTGCCGTTGTAGTCGACGTACGGGGAGAGCCAGGTGGAGACCGGGGTGCTCGGGTAGGAGTTGTACGTCACCGAGATGTACGGCAGGTGGGCCGAGGCGTTGCCCGAGTTGAAGCGCTTCCAGGCGTACTCGTCGGTCTCGCTGGCGGCCCGCAGGCCCATGCCGGACTCCTTCCACCCCTCGTTGGCCCAGTACTGCACCAGCGAGGTGACATTGGCGCTCACCCAGCCGTCGGCGCAGCCGCTGCCCCAGCCCTTGGTCTCACTGGAGGCGGCGTACTTGTCGGCCAGCGCCGGGCCGGGCCAGCGCGAGGACGTCGAGGCCCGGTTGGCCGACCACACCTCCCATGACCTGGTGTTGCACGACCACGAGTGGAAGTTCCAGAGCTTCAGCGACGCCGCGGTGATCTTCTTGCCCGCGATGCCGGGGGTCTTCCATGTGATGAACGACCGGGCGACCTGGCCGCTGCCGTTGTTGCCGATCTTGAGCTCGGTCGCGCCCGACTGGTCGGTGCCGTAGCCCTCCTGAACGAACGTATCGAAGACCTGGCCGAGGTTGAGCGAAGGATCGACCGTGACGGGGTACTTCGTGGCCGGGTCGCCGAGGAAGGCGGGGTCGGGGGTGAGAACGAGGTCCTGACCGGACACCTTCATGGCGACGGGCGAGCGGCGCAGGTGGTCGCCCGAGCCCGGATCCACCGTGGCGTCCCACATGACGGGGGCCGGGATGGTGGCGGCCGTCCTGCCCTTGCCGTCCACCAGCTCGACGCCGCCGTCCGGAGCCTGGCGGGGCCGCACGCCGGGCGCGCTGAGCCGCAGGGTGTACGAGAGCGGGGTGGCGGGGCGGGCCTTGAGCAGCAGGAACTGCTCGGCTCCTGTCCTGGTGGCGGTGACGACCAGGTCGGCGCCCGGCATGACGTCGGGGTACGTGGCCGTCTCACCGGACAGGCGTGGCGTGGGCAGGGCGCCCTTCCACTGCAAGGTCACCTTGGTGGCGCCCTCGCCGATCGTGATCAGGTCGGTCACCCCGGTCGCCCCGGACGTCTCGGTCGCCCCGGTCCCGGACGTTCCGGTCGCCCCGGACGCCTTAGACGCCTCGGCTGCCTCGGACGTCTGCCGGGCCACGCCTGGCCGTCCGCCGCCGAGCCTGAGCGCCCGGCCGTGGCCTCGGGTCACGATCTCGCCCGACGGCGCCTCGGTGAGGGAGATGTCCACCGGCGCCCACGCGCCGTCGCGGCGGAACCTGACCGGGCCGGCGAACGAGTCGACCGTCAGCGTGCCGTCCGGGTTGGCGTAGGTGGTGGTGGTCTCGGTACGGGCGTCCGCGACCTCCACCCGCCGCCCGCTCAACCGGGCGGACAGCCGGGCCGAGGCCTCGTCGGGCGCACTCGGCTCGGCCGCGAGCCGAGCGGGCGCACTCGGGTCGTCCCCCGGCTTCGACGCGGCGACCAGAGACGGCGATCCAGCGGCGGTGGGGGCGGCGGCCGGGGACGGCGACCCGGCGGTGGGTGATTCGGCGGCGGCGGGCGATGGGAGCGCGGCCAGCGGAAGAAGCAGCAGAGCGAGACCACCGGCGAGGGCCCGTGGCGTGATGGCAGGCATGGGTGCTCCGGGAGATGTGCGCGTAGGGCAACGTGAAAGGCGTGCGCGTGGGCGACGCGGAAGCTGTGCGCGTAGGGCGACGCCCCCGCCGGACCGGCGGGGGCGTCGGAATGGTGCGGGGGTTTACTTCTTCTGACAGCTCTTCTTCCGGACCTCGTACCAGACGATGCCCGGCGCCTGGAACCGGACCGCGAAGCACTGGCCCTTGTTGGCGGCTTCCCGGACCTTGTAGACGGCCGACGCGCCACCCGCCGTGTAGGCGATCTTGCAGATCAGCTTGGCCTTGCCCTTGAGCTTGTCGCAGGCGTACTTCATCGCCTCGATGGCACCGGCGACGCCGGCCACGAACCAGGCGTTGTAGATCTTCTTGGTGAGCTTCTTCGAGAAGATGAGCCGGCACATGGCCTTCCACCACTCGCACTGCAGCTTGAGCGCGGGGTCGGCGACCACGGGGTAAGCGGCACCCGCGTGGTTGACCGTCTGGATGAGCGTCATGCCCTCCACCCGGTACGAGGTCGGCACCGCGTTGCCGTTGGCGTCCTTGGCCCAGGGCAGGTCGATCTCGCCGAGATAGATGTCGTTGTTGTAGATCAGGACGGTGCCGTCGTCGTCCTCGACCTCCAGCATGCTGCCCTCAGGGGCGGAGATCGGGAATCGGTACTCGGTCGGCGCCGAGGAGTCCTTGATGATGGTCAGCGCCCGGGCGATCTGGCCGGTGCGCTGGTGGGCGTAGGCGACGCTGGGCTGCTTGGCGGCGTAGGTGACCAGGCCGGGGAGCGGCTGGCTGCCGTTGCCGGCGGCGTCCGGCATGCCGATGCCGATGTCGCTCTCACTGACGGTCGCGACCAGGGTGCGGTCGGGGTCCGTCGCGATGGCGAACGGCCGCTGGACATCGCCTTCGGGGATCTCGGTGGGAGGCGTGGTCCTGGCCTCTTCGACGATCTCGGGGACGACCTGGGTGAGTGCCGCCAGAGCGGGATCCGTGTCCGCGATGGCCGGGGTTCCGGCGGCGTTCACGGTGCTCAGAGCCAATAGCGCCGCCATGGCGGCGACGACGGCCCGGGTGGAGATGCGCACGAATGTCCTTCCACTATCGGTGGGGGCAACGCACAAACGCCGCAAACGTAAAGATCATTATTGGCCGGTTAGGTGATCTTGGATGGACGAGCGGTAAACGTTTGCTGTCTTCCGGCGTTCCGTCACGGAACGCGATCGCACGCCCCCAGGCGGCATGCGAAAGGGCCGGGCGCCACAGACATGCCCGGCCCTTTGTGCGCGCCAGGTCAGCGGCGCATGGCGGCCAGGCCCTTCACCACGGCGCTGGTCAGGGTGCCGATCTCGGCGATGCCGATGGTCACGGTGTCGCCGTCGTGCAGCGTGAACGGCAGATCGGGGACCAGGCTGGTGCCGGTGGAGAGCACCGCCCCGTCGGGGAAGACATCCGCCCGGAACAGATACCCGGCCAGGTCGTCCAGGCGCCGGTGCAGCTCCGAGGTGGACGCCTTGCCGTTCCAGACCGTCTCCCCCGCCCTGGCGATGGTCAGCGTGATGTCCAGCGCGTACGGGTCGGCCACCTCCCAGACGGGCCTGATCGCCGGGCCGACCGCGCACGCCCCCAGATAGATCTTGGCCTGCGGCAGGTACAGCGGGTTGACCCCCTCGATGGTGCGCGAGCTGACGTCGTCGACCACCGTGTAGCCCGCGATCTCCCCCGCGGCGTTCAGCACCAGGCCCAGCTCCGGCTCCGGCACGTCGATCTCCGAGTCGGCGCGTACGGCGATCCGGCCGCCGTCCCCCGACACCTTCCAGGCCACGGACTTGAAGAACAGCTCGGGCCGCTCGGCGTCGTAGACGAGCTCGTACACGTCGGCCGCCCGCTCGCTCTCGGTCACCCGCGCCTCGCGCGAACGCCGGTAGGTGACGCCCGCGGCCCACACCTCCATCAGCCCGTCCACGGGTGCGAGCCGGCGGACGGACGCGGACGGGTGCCGCGGACCGGCCGCGGCCGCGCACCGCTCGCGCAGCTCCGCGACGGGCAGGCGGAGCAGCTCGCCGACGGTGGTGACCCCCTCCAGCTGCGCCACCTGGTCGCCGTCGTCGACGCCGACGGCGTCCGCGCTGGTCAGTGGGCTGACAAAACGTACGATGTGCATGAGACTCCCAGCTTCATCTGATGAAGTCCGAACTTCATCAGATGAAAGTCTATGAAAAACCCGACTGTCCCGATACTGTGCCAAACATCCGAATACGGAGGAAACCGTGGCAACCGATCCTTACCCGGACACGGCCCGGCATGCCCACGTCGTGCACGCCCTGGGTGCCCGGATCGTCGACGGCTCGCTGGTCCCCGGCACGCCCATCCCGATCGAGGAGCAGCTGGTCAACGAGCTCGGCGTGGGCCGTTCGGCCGTACGGGAAGGCGTGAAGGTGCTGGCCGGCAAGGGCCTGCTGGAGACCAGGAGGAGCGCGGGCACCCGCGTCCGTCCGCGCGAGTCCTGGAACCTGCTCGACGCCGACGTGCTGAGCTGGCGCTTCGTGCCCGACGCGACGGCCGGGGACATCCGGGTGCTGGCCGACCTGCGGGTCGCGCTGGAGCCCGGGGCGGCCCGGGTGGCGGCCGAGCGGGCGGACGCGGCGGCCATCCAGCGCATCGACGAGGCCCTGGCCGCGCTGCACGCCACGGCCGACGACCCCGACCCCTTCATCGGCGCCGACCTGGCCTTTCACCGGGCGATATTCGGCGCCGCCGACAACGACCTGCTGCTCTACATCTACGACATGATCAGCATCGCCCTGCGCTCGGTACGGCAGGTGCACACCCGATCGGTCGCGCACAACAAGGAAACGCTGCCCAATCACGAGCGCGTGGCCGTGGCCATCAGGCGCCGCCATCACCGCAAGGCCGAGGAGGCCATGCGCGAGGTGGTCGAGGTCGCCCGCGCCGACGCGCTCCACTGCTGAGGGGATCCATGGACGTCCTTCTCGACGTGGACGGCCCGGTGGCCGTCATCACCCTGAACAGACCCGCCAAGCTCAACGCCATCACCCCCGAGATGGCCGGCGCGCTGCGTGCCTGCCTCGACCGCGTGGACGCCGACCCCGGCATCCGGGTGGCCGTGCTCACCGGCGCCGGGGAGCGCTCGTTCTGCGTGGGCAGCGACATTCGCGAGCTCGACGCGTACGCCACGCCGTGGGAGTTCCGCAACCGCGGCGACTACGGCGACGCGGTCCGCGCGCTGCGCAAGCCGATCATCGCCGCCGTCAACGGCTACGCCTACGGCGGCGGGCTGGAGCTGGCCATGGCCTGCGACATCCGGCTGGCCGCGAGCACCGCCACGTTCGCCGCTCCCGAGATCAAGCTCGGCTGGATCGGCGGCAGCGGCCAGTCGGCCCTGCTCGCCCACGCCGTCGGCCCCGGGAACGCGGCCGTCATGCTGCTCACCGGCGACCCGATCGACGCCGCGCGGGCCAGGGACTGGGGGCTCGTCACCGAGGTGCTGCCTCCGGAGGAGCTGCTGCCGGCCGTACGGGAACTGGCCGACAAGATCGCCGCCCGGCCGCCGATCGCGGCCCAGACGGCCAAGGCCAACCTCAGGGCGGCGTACGCGATGCCCCTCGACCAGGCCATCCAGTACGAACGCGACCTGCAGACCGTCTGCTTCGCCACCGCCGACGCGGCCGAGGGCCGGGCCGCGTTCGCCGCGCGCCGCGAGCCCGTCTTCGAGGGGCGCTGATGGGCGTCCTCGACGGTTACCGCGTGGTCGACCTGTCCATCGCCATGGCGGGGCCACTGGCCGCCATGCGCCTGGGCGACCTGGGCGCGGACGTGATCAAGGTGGAGCCGGTGACCGGCGAGTGGCAGCGCCACGCTCCCGCCGGAGGCGCCACGGGCCATCGGGTCAACGCCTCGTTCCTGTCGCTCAACCGCAACAAGCGCAGCCTGGCCGTGAACCTCAAGTCGGACGAGGGCCGCGACATCGTCCACCGGCTGGCCGCGACGGCGGACGTGTTCCTGCAGAACTACCGGCCCGGCGTGGCCGAGCGGCTCGGCATGGACCACGCCACCATCAGCGGGCTCAATCCGCGCGTCATCTACGTCTCCATGTCCGGGTACGGCGAGACCGGCCCGTACGTGTCGCGGCCGGGACAGGACCTGCTGCTCCAGGCCATGAGCGGCGCCATGCTCAGCACCGGCCGGGACGGCGATCCCCCGGCGCCCGCCGGCACCTACGCGATCGACGCGATCACCGCCTACAGCGCCTTCGAGGGCGCGCTGGCCGCGCTGCTGCACCGCGAGCGCACCGGCGAGGCCCAGCGGGTGAGCGTCAACATGCTCGACGCGGCCATCGCCGTACAGATGCAGGAGCTGTCGGTCTTCACCGTCGGCGGGGTCCCGCAGCGGCGCGGGCGCGAGCCGCACGGCCACACCTACATCCGCGCGCCGTACGGGGTGTTCGCCACCAAGGACGGCTATCTCGCGCTCGGCATGCCCCGGCTCGACGGGCTGGCCGTCGCCCTCGACCTGCCGGAACTGGCCGGCATGGACGGCCACACCCAGCGCGACGAGATCACCTCGACGGTCGCCCGGCGGCTGCCCGACCGCACCACCGCCGAGTGGCTGGAGATCTGCGCCCGCCACGACCTGTGGGCGGGCCAGGTGTACGGCTACGCGGAGCTGGTGGCCGACCCGCAGGTGCGGCACAACGGCTCGTTCGTCACCTATGACCACCGCACCGAGGGCACGGTCACCACGCCCGGCTTCCCGTACGGCTTCAGCGCCACCCCGCCCCAGGTACGCAGGGGCGCCCCGCTGGTGGGCGAGCACACCGCGGAGATACTCGGCGAGCTCGGCTACCCGGCGGAACGTACGGCCGAGCTGGTGGAGAAGGGTGTGCTGGCGTGCGAGGACTGACCTGGGACCACCCCCGCGGCCACGCCCCGCTCGACGAGCTCACCCGCCTCGACCTGGCCGGGCCGAACCCGTACGGGGACGTGCCCGAGCCGATCGAGTGGGACCGTCAGCCGCTCGAAGGGTTCGAGTCCGAGCCGATCGCTGCGCTCTGCGAGTCGTACGACGTGCTGGTGATCGACCATCCCGGGCTGGGCGCGGCGCTGGACTCGCTGGTGCCGATGGACGAGCTGTTCCCGGCGGCCGAGCTGGCGCGCTTCCGTGCAGGGGCGGTCGGCCGCTCGTATGACAGCTACCACCTGGACGGGCGCCAGTGGGCGCTGCCGCTCGACGCGGCCACCCAGGTGGCCGCCGCCTGGCCCGGGGTGCGGATCCCGGAGACCTGGGCCGAGACGGTGGAGTTCGCGCGGGAGGGCGGGCGGCTGGCGCTGTGCCTGGGCGGGCCGCACGCGTTCCTGATGTTCTGCGCGCTGTGCTCGGGCGACTTCCTCGACCGCGAAGAGGGACTGCGGGCGCTGGAGCTCATAGCCGAGCTGCTCGCGCTGGCCGAGCCCGAGGTCTCGCTACGCAACCCGATCGGCGTCCTCGACGCGATGGCGGCGGGCGGGCCGGACCTGTGCCCACTGGTGTACGGCTACGCGACCTACCCGCTGGCCTTCTCCGACGCCCCCGCCTGGCCCGGCCGGGCACCGGGCAGCGTGCTCGGCGGCACCGGCCTGGCGGTCTCCAAGAAGCGGATCGGTGGAATCGAGAACGCTGTACAAGCCCACCTGCGGCGGCTGCTATCGGAGCCGGTGCAGACCGGGCTGTTCCCCGCCACCGGAGGCCAGCCCGCCGCCCGTTCCGTCTGGGACGAGGCGGGCTTCTACCGCGACACCCGCGACACCGTGGAGGCGGCCTGGATCCGGCCGCGCTTCCCCGGCTACATCGCCAAGCAGCGGCGGACCTCCGCGCTGATCCGCGACGGCCTCACCACCGGCAGGCCGGCCCGCGCCATCCTCGACGACCTGCACAAGGAGTGGACATGACCACGGCGCTGGTAACCGGCGCGGCCGGAGCGCTCGGCCGGGCCATCGTCCGCCGCCTGGCCGCCGACGGCCACCAGGTGGCGGCGCTCGACCTCGACGCCGGCTCGCTCGACGGCACGCTCAACCTGGCGGCCGACCTGCGCGACCCGGCCGCCATCGAGGACGCCTTCGCCCGTACGGCCGACCGGCTCGGCCCGGTCGGGATCCTGGTCAACAACGCGGCCATCTATCCCAGCAGGCCGTTCCTGGAGGTGCCGCTGGCCGAGTACGACGACGTGCACGCGGTCAACCAGCGCGCCTACTGGCTGGCGGCCCAGCACGCGGCCAGGCAGATGACCTCGCTGGGCGCGGGCGCGATCATCAACATCGCGTCGATCACCATGCACGGCGGCTGGCCCGACCTGGCCGCCTACGTCGCCACCAAGGGCGCCGCCACCGCGCTGACCAGGGCCCTGGCCCGCGAGCTCGGACCGCGCGAGATCCGCGTCAACTGCGTCTCGCCCGGCGCCTTCCCCACGGCCGCCGAGGAGATCCATCCCGATCCCGAGGCGTACAACCGGTTCGTCCTGGAACGGCAGGCGCTCCAGCGGCGCGGCAGCCCGGAGGAGCTGGCCGCAGTGGTGTCCTTTCTCGCCGGACCCGACGCCTCGTTCGTCACCGGCCAGACCATCGAAGTCAACGGAGGGTGGGTGATGGCATGACGCCGACCCGCAGGCAACTGGCGGAACTCACCGGCGACCCGGCCGCGGCCGGCGGGGTCCGCCTGGTGACGCTCGGCGACGGCGCCGAGCGCGGCATCCGGACGCTGGAGTTCCGCACCGGTTCAGGACTGGCCTTCGACGTGCTGGTCGACCGGTGCATGGACATCGGCGCGGCCGAGCACGCCGGGCGGTCCTTCGGCTGGCGCTCCCCCACCGGCTTCCGTCATCCGGGGCTGCACGAGAACGCCGACGAGGACGGCCTGTCCTGGCTGCGTTCCTTCTCCGGGCTCATGGTCACGGCCGGGCTCGACCACACCCTGTTCGGCGGCGAGGTGCCCGCCGACACCTACCGCTACCCGCCCCGCACGTCCGTACGGCACGGCCTGCACGGCCGGGCCGGCAGCCTGCCCGCCCGGCTGACCGGCTACGGCGAGCGCTGGGACGGCGACCGCTGCGTCCTGTGGGCCGAGGGAGAGGTACGGCAGGCGGCGATCTTCGCCGAGAACCTGCGCCTGACCCGGCGCATCGAGGCCGACCTGGGCGGCGACGAGATCCGGCTGACCGACACCGTGACCAACGCGGGGTTCGAGCCGACGCCGCACATGTTCCTGTACCACATCAACCTCGGCTGGCCCCTGCTCGATGAGGGCGCCCGGTTCGAGGCGGACATCCGCGAGACCCTCTGGCAGACCGACAGCGTCGCCGAGCAGGGCGCCGACCACCTGACGCTCCCGGGTCCGGTGCCGGGCTTCGTGGAGCAGGTGTACGAACACGCGCTCAACCCCGACGCCCAGGGCCTGCACCGGGTCGCGGTGGTCAACGACCGGCTGGGCATGAAGGTCAGCGTGGAGTGGCGGGCCGCGCAGTTCCCGTGCTTCTTCGAGTGGCTGAACCTGCGCTCCGGCAACTACGCGGTCGGCCTGGAGCCGTCCACCCACCACGTGGGCGGTGACGCGGCGGCCCGGGAGGACGGCAGCATGATCTGGCTCGGCCCCCAGGAATCGCGCACCTACCAGACCACTTTCAGGGTCGAGACGCTCTGATTACTCATTAGATTGGGATATTTCGGCACGTACTCGGATTGTTGAATATAGGGAAATACCGGCGGCCAAAGGGCCATTGCCTGGTCGCGGAACGGCCCTTAGCATCAAAGACGCCGCGATCGACCACCAGCGTGGAGGCGACCGATAATTTGCTGACGACGCCGCTCATATCCCGCGCCACCAGGATTGAGGAATTATCCTCGTCGATCTGATGCTCTCCGGAACCCGTGCTTTCGGGTTTTATTTCACGATTCAGAGAGTGCGAGGAAACATGTCCACCGAGCAAGGGGAAAAGCCGCTGAGCCTGGGCACCCGGGCCGCGCGCAACCTGGCCACCACCACCAAGACCCGCCCGCAGATGCAGGCCATCACCTCCCGCTGGCTGCTGCGCATGCTCCCGTGGGTGGACGTGGCCGGAGGCACCTACCGGGTCAACCGCAGGCTCACCCACGCGGTGGGCCGCGGCCGGGTCGGCGTGGTGCAGGACGGGGCCGACGATGTGTGGATCATCCCGGAGACGCTCGCGGAGCTGCCCGTCCTGCGCGGGTTCGGCGACCTGGACGTGCTGGGCGCGATCGCCTCGACGTTCACGGCGCGGCACTTCCAGGCCGGGCAGGTCATCGTCGAGGCCGGGGCGCCGGTCACCGAGACCTTCGTCATCGCCCACGGCCGGCTCAACCGGCTGTCCACCGGCCAATACGGCGGCACGGTGACCCTCGGGGTCATCGCGGACGGCGACCAGTTCGGCGACGAGGCCCTAGAGCAGGACGCTCCCCGGTGGCCCTACTCGGTCAGGGCCGCCACCGCCGGGACGGTCATGGTGTCGCCGCGCCAGGAGTTCCAGCGGCTGATCGACGGATCGCCCGCCCTGCGGGCGCACGTCCAGCGTTACCTGGAGGGCACCCGCAGACCGGTCAACAAGCGCGGCGAGGCGGCGGTCGAGGTGGCCGCCGGGCACGTCGGCGAGCCGCATCTCGACGGCACCTTCGTGGACTACGAACTCAATCCGCGCGAGTACGAACTGAGCGTCTCGCAGACCATCCTGCGGGTCCACACCCGCGTGGCCGACCTCTACAACGACCCGATGAACCAGTTCGAGGAGCAGCTCCGCCTGACCATCCACGAGATCCGCGAGCGCCAGGAATGGGAGATGCTCAACAACCGCGAATTCGGGCTGCTGCACAACGCGGACTACGGACAGCGGATCAACACCTGGTCAGGCCCCCCGACCCCGGACGACCTGGACGACCTGATCAGCATGCGCCGCAAGACCCGCCTGCTGCTCGCGCATCCCAAGGCGATCGCGGCGTTCTTTCGCGAATGCAACAAGCGCGGCCTGGCCGTGGGCAGCGCCAACGTCAACGGCCACGAGATCCCGGCCTGGCGCGGCATCCCGATCTTCCCCTGCGGCAAGATCCCGATCACCGACGGGCACACCACCTCGATCGTGGCCATGCGCACGGGCGAGGAGGACCAGGGGGTGGTCGGCCTCCACCAGGTCGGCATCCCCGAGGAGTACGAGCCCTCCCTGAACGTCCGGTTCATGGAGACCAACGACCAGGCGGTGATGTCCTACCTGGTCAGCGCCTACTACTCGACGGCGATCCTGGTCCCCGACGCGATCGGGATCCTGGAGAACGCCGACATCGCCGCCCCTCGATCCTGACCGACTCATCATCGTTGGAAGAGGGCGTCATGTCCGCAGACGACACCACCGAGCCTCCCGCCGCCATCACGCTGCCCGGTCCCACCGGCCTGGGCACCTCGGCGCTGCGCGTCCTGCTCCCGGACCGGCGGCCCGCACCCAGGCCCTGCGAGCACGACGGGCACGAACCCCCGCTGCCGCATCTCACCCTTCCGGGCGCCGTACGCAAACACAGCCTCGCCCCCCTCACCTACCAGGAGCGGGAGTGGGGCGACGGGTCGTATCCGCCGCTGTACTGCCCCGCGACCGTACGCATCGACGAGGACCTCGCCGACGAGGTCAACCGGCGGCTGGTGGCGTGGGCGGAGCGGGTCGGGATCCACGAGGGCCGGATGAAGGAGTTCGGCGACACGGGCTACGGCCGGCTGGCCATGCTCACCCACCCCGACACCGACGACGCCGACATGCTGCTGGTCGCGGCGCAGATGAACGCCGCCTGGTGGGCGGCCGACGACTACTACGCCGACGAGACCGAGCTGGGCGCGACGCCGACCGAGCTGCCGCCGAGGCTGGCTCTGGTGACCTCCGCCATGGACCCGCCCCCGTACGCGGGCGACTACACCCGCCAGCTCGAGGAGACGATCCAGGCCGACCCCGTCCTGGTCTCGCTGAGGTCGAGCATCAGCCACGTCTCCCGGCACGCCACCCCGTCACAGGTCGGGCGCGTCTGCAACATCACCTCTCAGATGTACGTGAGCTGGGCCGCCTACGCGGCCTGGCGCTATCTGGAGGCGCCGCCGCCGGTCTGGCGGTACCTCGCGGCACGTCAGCACGACAGCTTCTACACCTCCATGACGCTGATCGACATCGTGGGCGGTTACCAGCTGCCCGCCGACCTCTTCTTCGAGCGGCGCTTCCACACCGCGCTCATGCAGGCGGGCACCGCCAGCGTCCTCGTCAACGACCTGTACTCGGTCGAGAAGGAGGCCGCCGACGAGCTCCCGGACTCCAACGTGATCCTGCTCATCGCGGCCGAGGAGCAGTGTTCGACCCGCGAGGCGACCGAACGCGCGGTCGCCCTGCACAACGATCTCGTCAGAGGCTTCGAAGCCAGCCGCCGCGAGCTCACCGCCGTCCCGTCGGCCGAACTCCACCGGTTCCTGCGCGGAGCGCAGGGGTGGATGGCCGGCTGCCTCGAATGGCACGGCGCCACCAGCCGCTACCAGTCTTGACACCGTTCCCCGCCGTTTCGCGAAGAAGGGAAATCCCCCAGGTGACCGCTACGCAGGATCCCACCGTCCTCAACAGCCTCTACCAGCGATCCGTCGCCGACTACTGGAACACCGAGAAGAACCCGGTCAACCTCCGTCTGGGCGAGGTGGACGGCATCTACCACCATCACTACGGCGTCGGCGACGTCGACTGGACCGTGCTGGACGGATCGGCGGAGACCCGGGACGAACGCGTGATCAGGGAGCTCCACCGGCTCGAATCGGCGCAGGCCGACCTCCTCATGAGCTGGCTCGGCCCGCTCGAACCCCACCACCGGGTCATGGACGCGGGCTCGGGCAGAGGCGGCTCCAGCATCGTCGCCAACCTGCGGTTCGGCTGTCACGTGGACGGCGTGTCCATTTCCGAGTCCCAGGTCGCCTTCGCCAACGAACAGGCCAGACAGCGCGGCGTGGCGGACAAGGTCCGCTTCCACTTCCGCAACATGCTCGACACCCGCTTCGAATCTGGAACGTTCCAGGCGATCTGGAACAACGAGAGCACGATGTACGTCGAGCTCTCGCTGCTGTTCGCCGAGCACGCCCGGCTGCTGAACCGCGGTGGCCGATACGTCTGCATCACCGGCTGTTACAACGACGCGTACGGCCTGCCGTCCCGGGCCATCAGCCAGATCAACGCGCACTACATCTGCGACATCCACCCGCGCAGCACGTACTTCAAGGAAATGGCGGCCAACCGCCTGGTCCCCATCAGCGTCGTGGACCTCACGCCCGCGACGATCCCCTACTGGGAGCTGCGCGCCAAGAGCAGCCTCGCCACCGGCATCGAGCAACCCTTCCTCGACGCCTACAAGAACGGCAGCTTCCAGTACCTCCTCATCGCCGCCGACCGCGCCTGACAGAACCGTGCCTGACAGACGTGCCCCCGGCCGCCGCGACGTGATCGTCGCCGGCGGCACCCCCTCCCCTGGGGGCGCGCCCCGTCCGACCCCGCTGGTTCGCCGGTAAAGTGGTGTGATCGTGGTAACCCGTAATGACGTGGCCCGGCTGGCTGGGACCTCGCCCGCCGTGGTCAGTTATGTGATGAACAACGGTCCCAAGCCGGTGTCCGCGGCGACCAAGAGCCGGGTGCTGGCCGCCGTGGAGGAGCTGGGCTACCGTCCCAACGCCGTGGCCAGGTCGTTGCGTGCCCGGCGGACGTGGACGATCGGCGTCATCGCCTCCGACAGCGCGGGCGGCAAGAGCCCGTTCTTCGGCGAGTTCACCCGGTCGTGCGAGGACGTGGCCTGGGAGCGCGGCTACTCCGTCCTGCTCGGCAACTCTGCCGAGCAGCCCGTACGCGCCGAGGGCTACGTGCGGTCGTTCCTGGAGCGGCAGGTCGACGGGCTGGTGCTGATGCGCGTACGCCCGTCGGCCCAGCAGGTCAAGGAGCTGGAGGGGCGCGTCCCGGTCGTGACGATCGACCACGAGGCGCCACCGTTCTTCTCCAGGCTGGCCGTCGACGACGAGGAAGGCGGCTATCTCGCCGCCAAGCACCTGGCCGGGCACGGGCACACCCGGCTCGCGTTCGTCGGCGGGCCGCTGGACATCATGGCGGTCGAGCTGCGGCTGGCGGGCTGGCGCAAAGGGCTGGCCGAGGCGGGGCTCGACAGCTCGCTGGTCGCGCATGCCGAGATCAGCCTGGAGGGCGGCTACTCGGCCGCCGCCGAGCTGCTGGCCGAGCGCCCGACGGCGCTGTTCGCCACCACCGACCACCAGGCGATCGGCGCCATGCGCGCCGCCGCCGACCTGGGCCTGCGAGTGCCCGCCGACCTGGCGATCGTCGGGTTCGACGGGGCACGCGAGTCCGCGTTCACGGTGCCGGGCCTGACGACGATCAGGCAGCCGATCGACGAGATGGCCCGCTTCGCCGCCGAGACGCTGATCGCCGCCATCGAGCAGGGCGAGACCGAGCCGGTCACCCGGATCTTCCCCGCCGAGCTCGTCCGCCGCGGCTCATGCGGCTGCCAGGACCCGCGCACTCCCTAGCGGGGCGCCGCGACGGTCCTGGCGACGATCTGCGCGGCCACCTCGTCCGCACGGGCCGCCACCGTGATCCTGGTACGACCCCCGCCCTCGGTGAACACGCTGCCGCCCATGGCGTCGATCGCCACATGACCTTCCGCCGTGAATCCAAACAGATCGGGCGCCAGCAGCGTCAGCACCGTGATCGGGTCGTGCGGGCTGTTCCACTCCTCGTTCCAGAACCGCCACCACTGCTCGATCTCCGCCTTCAGCGCCTCCCCGAACTCACCCGCCTCGGCGATCCTGGCCACGTCGCCGGCCTCCAGCCGCACGGTCGTGGTGACCTCCAGTCCGGTCACGGTGATCGGGGCGCCGGAGTCGAACACGATCTTCGCGGCCTCGGGGTCGCACTTGAAGTTGTGCTCGGGCTCCAGGGAGTCGAAGCGGCCGCCCATGATCCACAGGTGCCGGACGTTCGCCGCGAACGACGGGTCGGCCTGGATGGCGTTCGCGATGTTGGTCAGCGGGCCGATCGCGACGACGTCGATCCCGCCCGGCGCGCGGCGCACCTGCTCGGTGAGGTAGGTGGTGGCGTCCGGCTCGTGGGAGATCTGCTCGGTGTCGAGGTCGGTGAAGAGCTTGCCTTCGTGGCCCGCCCACCAGATCTCACGGTCGGTGAGCGTCTTCTCCGCGCCGGGCACCACGGTCACGGTACGGCCCGCGAGCCGTACCAGCCGCTGGGCCAGTCGCGCCCGCAGCGCCGTGTCACCGTAGACGGTGACGCAGCCCAGCAGGTCCACCTCCGGCGACCCGAGCAGGACGGCCAGCGCGAGCGCGTCGTCCACGTCGGAGCCGAGGTCGGTGTCGAGAATGATCTGACGGTCAGCCATGGTGGCCTTTCTCCAGAAGAGCTATTTGAGCCCGGTCGTCGCGATGGACTGGGTGAACTGGCGCTGGAAGCGCAGGATGATGGCCAGCGGGATCACCGTCAGCACGACCGAGCCGGCGAACAGCTGCCCGTAGTCGATGGTGAACTGCCCGCGCATGTTGGCCAAGGCGATCGGCCCGAGTTGATGGGCCGTGTCGGTGCCGATGAGCAGCGGCCAGACGTAGGCCTGCCACTGGAAGATGAACAGCGTCAGGCCCGCGCTGACGAGGGCGGGACGCGACAGCGGCAGGTAGAGCCGGGCGAACACCCCGAACCAGCCCAGCCCGTCGATCCGCGCCGCCTCCACCAGCTCGGCCGGGATGGCCAGGAAGAACTGGCGCAGCAGGAAGATGGCCAGGCCGTGGCCGAGACCGGGCAGGATGAGTCCGGCGTAGGTGTTCTGCAGGTTCCAGTCGCGGAACAGCGTGGCCAGCGGGATCGCGATCGCGTCGAACGGGATGAGGAAGCTCAGCACGACCACGCCGAAGAGCACGCCCTGGCCCTTGAAGCTGAGGGCCGACAGGCCGAACGCCGCCGCCGCGGAGATGGCCAGGCCGATCAGGACCGTGGCCAGCGCGACGAGCAGCGAGTTGGCGATGGCCCGGCCGAAGCCGCCGGTGAGCAGCGCCAGGTAGTTGGCGAGCGTCGGGTCGGCAGGGATCAGCGAGTTGCCGAGGTTGCCCGTGCCACGCAGCGAGCTGCTGAGCGCCCACAGCAGGGGCAGCGCGAAAGCGAGGCCGACGAGTGCGGCGAGTGTCCTTCTGAGCATGCTCAGTCCTTGGCGCGCAGCAGGCGGAACTGGACGATGACCACCGCGAGCACGACCAGCACCAGCAGCATGACCTCGGCCTGGGCCAGGTTGAGGTCGCCGACGCTGTAGGCGCGGGTGAAGATGTCGAACATGGTGACGTTCGTGGACCCCTGTGGGCCGCCGTTGGTCAGCATCTGGACGGGGGCGAAGACCAGGAAGTTGGACACCGTGTCGGCCACCAGCACGAACGCCAGCGGCCTGCGCAGCAGCGGCAGCGTCACGTGCCAGAACCTGGCCCAGGAGGAGGCGCCGTCGATGCCCGCCGCCTCATAGAGCTCGCGCGGGATGTCCTGCATGCCGGCGATCAGGAACATCATCCAGTAGCCGACCCCGATCCACGACAGCAGCACGATCAGGCACCACAGCGCCTGCTGCGGCGAGGTCAGGAACGGCTGCTGCGGGATGCCGAGCACGTGCAGCACGGCGTTGAGCATCCCGTCGGGCCGGTAGGCCACGCTCCAGATGGCCGCCGACACCGCGGGCGGCACCGCGATCGGCAGGATCACCAGGGAGCGCAGGAAGCGCACCCCGGCGAGCTTCCGCGTGTACAGCACCGCCAGCGCCAGCGCCACCGCGATCTGCAGCGGGTTCACGATCAGGCTGAACACCAGCGTGACCTTGACGCTCTGCAGGAACGTCGGGTCCTCGAACAGCGTCGCGTAATTGCCGAGCCCGACGAAGGACGTCTCGCCGGTGACCAGGCTGGTGTGCCGCAGGCTGCTGCCGACGGCGATGGCCGCCGGGATCAGCCGGAGCGCCAGCAGGGCCACCAGCGCGGGCGCCAGGAAGGCCAGCGCGACCTTCATCGAAGCTGCTTCCAGGCGGTGGTGATCTCCTGGGTCGCCTGGTCGAGCCGGGCCTTGGGGTCGGCGCCGTTGCGGATGTCGGCGAACGCCTTGGTCATGATGTCCTCGAACTGGATGTAGCCGACCGACCTGGGCCGCGCCACCGCCGTGTTCTGGGCGTCATATTTCATGATCTCGCCGACGCCCTTCGCCTTCGCGTCGAGCAGCGGCACGTACTTGTCGAACGCCGCCTTGCTCGACGGGATGATCGTGGTGTTCTGCGTGGTCTGCAGGTTGCCTTCCGGGTCGAGCGCCGCGTACTCGATGAACTTCCGCGCCGCCGTCTGCTTCTTGGAGGCCGGGTTGACGCCCCACGACCACGAACCGGTCGGGGTCACCGGCTTGCCGCCCTGGAAGTACGGGTACGGCGCGACGCCCCACTTCAGACCCTTGGCCGCGGCGAACGCGCCCACGTCCCACGGGCCGCCGGCGAAGAAGGCCACCTTGCCCTCGCTGAACAGCGGCGAGGTCTGGAAGGAGCCGACGCCACGCGGGGCCAGCTTGTTCGCGAACAGGCCGTGGTACCAGGTCATCGCCTTGACCCAGCCGTCGGTCGTGATGGCGGGCGTCAGCATCTCGGGGCCGGTGATCCCGGATCCGCCGCCGAGCGACTCGGCGAGGCTCTGCAGCTGGTAGAACTGCTCGATCTGCTCGGGGATGACCGCCCACTGGGCGCCGGCCTTCTCCTGCGCCTTCTTGCCGGCCTCGACCGTCTGCTCCCACGTCCACCGCTTGGCCGGGTCGCTCGACGGCGGCTGGACGCCCGCCTTCTCCAGCAGCTCGGTGTTGTAGAAGAGGAACTGGTCGGAGGTCCAGATGGGCAGCGCCCACAGCTTGTCCCTGAAGACGTTGACCTCGTACTGGCCGGGGAGCGCGGCGCTCTTCACCTTGTCCGTCAGGTCGGTCAGGTCGGTGAGGAAGCCGCGGGTGGCCAGCGCGGCGACGCGCGGCTGGTCGACCGTGTAGACGTCGATCGAGTCGTCCTTGGCCGCGAGACGCTGCTGGAGCACGCTGTTGAGCTGGTCGAAGGGGACCTGGGTGTAGGTCACCTTGAGTCCCGGGTTCTTGGCCTCGAATCCGGCGATGACCGGGGCGAAGGTCTTGGGATCCTCGGGGCCGACGAACTGGATCGGGCCCGCCGCGTCGGCGGCCTGGGTCGCACCACCTGACCCACCTGACCCACCCGACCCGCCTGACCCGCAGGCGGCCAGGGCACCGGCCAGGGTTGCCGCGACGATCACCCTGTAGAACTTCATCGCCTAGCTCCTTCTCACTGAGGTCTACACGTGTCACCTTCAGTCGGGCCAGAATGCCATCAAGCGTCGCGAAGAACAAGCCCCAGGTCAGGCGGGTTTTACGCCATTCAGCCGCGAATCACCCGCGAATCGGGCGCGCCGCTACTGCGCCAGCCGGGCGGGGAATCCGCCGGTCGCGATCGGGCTCCAGCGGTCGATGTGCAGGCGGATGAGGGACTTCCCCTGCCGCCGCATGGCCTCGCGATACTCATCCCAATCGGGATGCTCGCCCGAGATGCACCGGTAGTACTCCACGAGTGCGTCGAGCGCCTCGGGCATGTCCAGCACCTCGGCACGGCCGTCGACCTGGACGTACGGGCCGTCCCAGTCGTCGGAGAGCACGCAGATCGACGCCCGCTCGTCGCGGCGGGCGTTGCGCGTCTTGGCCCGGTCGGGATAGGTGGACACCACGATCCGGCCGCCCTCGTCGACCCCGCAGGAGACCGGCGAGAGCTGGGGCCGCCCGTCGGCGCGAGTGGTCGACAGCAGGCCGTGATGCCTGGGACGGAGGAAGTCCAACAGTTCGGGCAGTTCGACACGGCTGGCGGTCGCGATCCTCGGAGCCATCTCACGTACCTCTCCGCGCCGGGCCGTCGGCGGCATCCGGCGTCAAGGCTCCGATCCTTTCATCCGCCCCAGCCCTGGCGGCCGCCGGGATGAACCTATACTCATCTGGACGACCCATGACTACACACACCACATCCTCACTGGACGCCTCCGCGCAGCTGCTTGACGTGTTCAAGGCGCTCGCCAATCCCGTGCGCCTCCAGGTGCTCCAGTGGCTGCGCGATCCCGACCTCCACTTCCCGCCGGACCAGGCGATCGCGGACCAACATGAGGTCGGTGTGTGCGTGAGCCACATTCAGGCCAAGACCGGGCTCGCGCAGTCGACCGTCTCCGCCTACATGGCCTCGCTGCAGCGTGCCGGGCTGGTCCGCGCCACTCGCGTGGGCAAGTGGACGCACTACCGGCGCGACGAGGAACGCATCGCCCAGCTCGTCGACGCGCTCGGCCGCTCGCTTTAACGCTCGTTACCCGAGACTCCGTGCGAACCCCACATTTGTTGTCATATCGACTTTCTGCGATACTTCGATTCGACGATCCGACCGATTCGGCGAGGAGGAGCCATGGGCACGATCGACGGCATGGATGTGGGGCGGTTCGGGGTCTGGACGTTCGACTTCGAGGACCAGCCGGCGAGCATGATGCGAGAGTCCATCCAGGAGCTCGAAGAGCTCGGCTGGCCGGCGTTCTGGATCCCGGAGCGGGACGGACGCGAGGCGATGACGCACGCCGGGTTCCTGCTGTCCAGCACCGAGCGCATCACCGTCATCAACGGCATCGCGCGGATCTGGTCCCGCGAGCCACGGTGGACCCAGGGCGCGGCGCTGCTGCTGGCCGACGCCTACCCCGATCGCCACCTGCTCGGTCTCGGCTTCGGGGGCGGGCGCCCCGGGGCCAAGCCGCTTCAGGCGATGAACGACTACCTGGACGAGATGGACGCGGCGACGAGCGCCAACCCCCCGCCGCGGGCACCGATGAGACGCCTGCTGGCCGCGTACGGACCGAAGATGCTCGAGCTGGCCCGCGACCGGTCCGAAGGCGCTCATACCTACCACGTGACGGTGGAGCACACGGCGCAGGCGCGGGAGGTGCTGGGCGCCGGCCCGTTCCTCGGCGTCGAGCACGCGGTGCTCTTCGAGACCGACCCGGGCAAGGCGCGTGAGATCGCCCGCGAGCATCTGCACGTGTACCTCACGACGAAGTACAACATCGCCAAGTTCCTCCGCCTGGGCTACACCGAAGCCGACATCGACGGCGGGCGGGGCAGCGACCGGCTCGTCGACGACCTGGTGTTCTGGGGCGACCTCGACACGATCGTCGGCAAGCTGCACGACCACCTCGAGGCCGGCGCCGACCACGTCGGCATCCAGGTGCTCGGCATCGAGCCGGGCCGATCGGCCATGCCGCGATGGCGGGAGCTGGCCGAGGCGCTGCTCCCCCAGCGAGCCGCCAGGTAGGCCCGGCCGGCGACCTCGATATCGTGGGCCACGTGGACATCATCGAGGCCCCTCGGCTCGTCCTGCTCCCCCTGCGGGTCGAGCACGCGGACGAGATGGCCGTCGCACTCTCCGATCCCGCCCTGCACACCTTCATCGGCGGCACCCCCATGACCGCGTACGAGCTGCGCGCCCGCTACGAGCGCCTGGTCGCCGGTCCGCCCGGCTGGCGCAACTGGGTGATCCGGCTGCGCGAGGACGACAGTCTGGTGGGGTACGTACAGGCCACGATCGACGAGCGCAGCGCCGAGGTCGCCTGGGTGGTCGGCACTCCCTGGCAGGGCCGCGGCCTGGCCGGCGAGGCAGCCAAGGCGCTGGTCGGCTGGATCGCGGACCAGGAGATCGACACGATCGTCGCGCACATCCACCCCGATCACACCGCCTCGGCCGCCGTCGCGGCCTCCGCCGGGCTGCACCCCACCGACCAGTGGCAGTCCGGCGAGGTGCGGTGGGAGGCACGGGTGTGAGAGCGGCGGTGCTGTCCGACACCCATGCCCCGCGGCACTGGAAGTCGTGCCCGGACCGGGTGGCCGCCCACCTGCGGGGAGCCGACGTCATCCTGCACGCGGGCGATGTCTGCGTCGGTGCGGTGCTCGCCGAGCTGGCGGCGTACGCACCGGTTCACGCGGTCAAGGGGAACAACGACGGGCCGGACGTGGACGCGCCCGAGACGCTGGAGCTGGAGCTCGCGGGGCTCCGGGTGGCGATGATCCATGACAGCGGGCCGGCCAAGGGGCGCTGGGACCGGCTGCGGCGGCTCTTCCCGGACGCCGACCTCGTGGTGTTCGGCCACTCGCACATCCCGCTCGACCATCACGAGGACGGGCTGCGGATCTTCAACCCGGGCTCCCCCACCGACCGCCGCCGCCAACCGCACGGAACGATCGGGCTGCTGGTGATCGAGGAGGGCCGGCTGGTGTCGTCGGAGATCGTCCCCGTCACCTGAGGCCCGATCGCGGGTAAGACTGGCGGTATGGCCCATACGCATGACGCCCATTCGCATGACGCGGACGCGCTCTGTGACGTCGCCCATGGCGAGGCGGCGACCGGAGACGGTGATCGCACGCTCGTCGCCGTGTTCGCCTCGCCTGTCGCCGACTACCTGCTGCGCTACGGCGCCGACCTGGGATTCCGCGGGATCCTCTTCGAGCCAGACCCGCGTCGGAGCACGGCCCCGGCGGGGTTCGAGGTCGTCACCGCGCCCCCGGCGGACCTGGACGGCACCGCCGACATCGTGCTCACCGACCACCACCGCCCGGAGCTCGCCGCCGTGCTGCACGAGCTGCTCGGGTACAAGTGCCGGTGGATAGGGGTGATGGGCAGCCCGCGCCATCCGGCGCCGTATCTCCAGGCGCTGGCCGAACTCGGCGCGCGGGCGGAGGACATCGCCCGGGTGCACCGGCCGATCGGGCTCAACATCGGCTCGCGCACGCCACCGGAGATCGCCATCGCCACCCTGGCCGGCCTGCTGGCCGACCGCAACGGACGGCCGGGCGGCTTCACCTTCTGAAGCCGCCCCGCCGCGGTGCCTCGATCAGCAGGGGGTCTCCAGGAAGTCGTAGAAGATGGTTTTGACGCCCCAGCCGGGAAGGGTCTCCCCTTCACAGCCCACGCGCCTGACTCCCGCCACCGTGGTGCGGGTCTCGTCGGTGTAGTACGTGGTGACGCAGGTGTATCCGAGCGCGCAGGCCCGGGCGAAAGCGGGAGCACTTGTGACGGTCGTGATGGTGGCGAAGGAGCCGAGGGCGAGGAGTACGGCCAGCAGTGCGCGGCGAATCATGAAGACCCTTCCCGATCGAGGGAGCGATACTGCTCCCGATGATCGATCACCGGGATCCGCAGCTTCAAGACGCTTTCGGATCTTGGCCACATCCGGCCGCTCACCGCCAATGATGGGACTTTCGCCCCTAATATGAGCAGATCCGGTAAGAGACCCTAAACAGCATGCAATTGGACTCGTCCGGTCTGGTGGTGCTCTCCCGTGAGGAGTGCTTCCACCTGCTGGCGTCGGCCGTGATCGGGCGGATCGTCTTCACCGACCGCGCGCTGCCCGCCGTGCAGCCGGTCAACTTCTGCCTCGACGGCGAGAGCATCGTCATCCGTACCGCGATCGGGTCGAAGCTGGCCGCCGCCACCCGGCAGGCCGTGGTGGCGTTCGAGGCCGACGAGTTCGATCCGGAGTCGCGCACGGGGTGGTCGGTGACGACCGTGGGACACGCGCGGGCCGTCCGTGAACCCGCCGAGCTGGCCCGGCTGGCCGCGCTGCCGCTCCTGGCCTGGGCGCCGGGGAGCAGGGACCACTACATCGTGGTGGGCGCGGAGCGGATCTCGGGTCGCCGGATCACAGAGGGACCCGCCAGCACAGCCGGGCCCCGCTGGGCTCCGCAGAGGTGATCTCCAGGGTCCCGCCCAGACAGGTGGCGCGGTCTTCGAGATTGCGCAGCCCGCTGCGCCGGCCGTCGGCGGGCAGGCCGATGCCGTTGTCCTGAACGATGAGCCTGAGGTGGCCGTCCGCGACCTCCACCGCCACGTCGGCCTTGGACGCCTTGGCGTGACGTACCACGTTGGACAGCGCTTCGCGCAGCACGGCGAGCAGGTGCTCGGCCACCGCGTCCGGCACCTGGTTGTCGAGCGGGCCCTCCATCCGCAGCCCCGGCATGAACCCCAGATGACCGCGGGCGGCTTCGACCAGGCCGACGATCTGCGCGCGCAGGCTCGGCTCGGTGTTCTCGCGCGGGCTCTGCAGCGCGAAGATGGTCGAGCGGATCTGGCGGATGGTCTCGTCGAGCTCGTCGATGGCGTGCTGGACGCGGCCGGCCGCCTCCGGGCGGTCCACCAGCTTGACCGTGCTCATCAGCGTCATCGCGGTGGCGAACAACCGCTGGATGACCACGTCGTGCAGGTCCTTGGCGATCCGGTCGCGGTCTTCCAGCAGGTTGAGGCGTTCGGCGTCCTTACGGGCCTCGGCCAGTTCCAGCGCGATCGCGGCCTGGCCGGCGAACGACTCCAGCATCCGCAGGTCGGCCGCGGTGAACGGCAGCCGCCCTGAGCGCTTGGCCAGGGCCAGCACGCCGCGTATGGCCTGGCCCGCGCCCAGCGGCAGCAGCAGCTCGGGACCGAACCCGAGGGGGCGCAGCGGCGAATCGGCGTCCAGCAGGTCGTCCTGGCTGAGCGGCTCGCCATGGGTGAACACCTCGCCGGCCGCGCTGGTGCCGAGGTCGAAGGTGATGCCGGTGACCTCGTCGGCCAGCTCGCCGTCCACGATCTCCGCCGTCAGGACGCCGTTGAGCGGCAGCAGCACCTTGACCAGGTCGGCTCCGGTCATCGCCCTGGCCCGCTGGGCCATCATGGTGAGCACCTCACCCGGGTCCGCGCCGGACAGCAGGCTGGTGGTGACCTCCGAGGAGGCCTGGAGCCAGGTCTCGCGCCGCCGGGTCTCCTCGTACAGGCGGGCGTTCTCCACGGCGACGCCGGCGGCGGCGGCCAGCGCGATGACGATGGCCTCGTCCTCCTCGTCGAACTCCGCCCCGCCGCGCTTCTCGGTCAGGTAGAGGTTGCCGAAGACCGCGTCACGCACCCGGATCGGGACACCCAGGAAACTCCCCATCGGCGGATGACCCGGCGGGAACCCGTAGGACTCGGGATGATCGGAGATCCGCACCAGCCGCAGCGGCCGGGCGTCCTTGATCAGCAGCCCGAGCAGGCCCAGCCCGTGCGGCCAGTGCTCGATGCGGGCGATCTCCTCCTCGGTCAGCCCGACCGGGATGAACTGGACGAGCGTGCTCTCCTCCCCGACCACGCCCAGCGCCCCGTAGCTCGCGTCCACCAGATTGGTGGCGGTCTCCACGATCCGGCGCAGCACCGTCTCCAGGTCCAGGTCGCTGCCGACGGACACGACGGCCTCCAGCAACGCGTGCACCCGGTCGCGGGTGGACAGCACGGCGTTCAGCCGGACCTGCAACTCTGCCAGCAGTTCGTCCAGTCGCATACCCGGCATCAGCGGGTGCGACCCTATGTCCGTCATAAGGGCAGTTTCCCACCCCAGCAGCGGAGCACACATCCCCCGATCGATCAGTCGGCCACTTCGTACAGGGGCCGGCGGATCGCGGCGGTCCCGTCGAAGGTGATGCCGAGCCGCATGATCATCTGAGGCTGTTCGCCGGAGCAGAGCGACTCGCGCAGGAACTCCCGCAGGTGCGGCATCTCCAGCGCCTGGGTGTGGAAGGCTGCGCTGACGCCGTGGGCGGCGGCGTGCAGCAGGACGCGCTGCAGCGCCTGGCCGGTGACGAGCCACTCCTCCCGGGTGTCACCGGGCGTGGTGAGCAGGGCGACGACGCCGGTCGTGCTCGACGCGCCCTGGTCGCCCTCGGTGCCCCAGTCGTGCCGCCAGGCGTAGTCGCGCTGCGGGAAGTCCGGGTCGGTCCGTACCGCCTCGCGCGGGTAGCCCTCGGCGGGCACGCCGTCGGTGCGCCTGCTGCCCGGCGGGCGGGCCCAGCGGATCACCTCCAGGCTGAACAGCCGGTCCTGGGCCTGTACGCCCTGTGCCGCCTGGGTGAGCGCGGCGACGACCCGCACGGCGTCCGGGGACCTGACCGGCGTGAGCCTGGCCTGCTCCATCGACGCCTCTCTGACCAGTTGCTCGACCAACTGCTCGGGAACGGGCAGGTTGGTGAAGCCCGCGCGGTGCGTACGGCGGCGCTCGATCTCGCCCCTGAGCAGCCGGGTGTGCTCGTCGGCCTCGATCGTGGCGCCGAGCCGCACCGTGGCCAGCAGCGACGGGCGGTCGGGATCGGGCAGGACCCGGACCACGGGCTGGTACCCCTCGCAGGCCAGCGCCGTACGCATGGTGAACAGCGCCGCGCCACAGCTGATCAGCAGCTGCCGGCCCGCCGTGTCGCTGACGCGCAGCTTCCTGTCGACGTCGGCCCGCAGGCTGATCTCCTCGCCGGAGACGGCGAAGGACCAGGGCTGGGTGTTGTGCACGGACGGTGCCCAGCGGGCGGCCTCCAGGGCCGACTTGACGGCCTGCTCCCGCGTTTCCGTACGAGTGCTCATGACTCCACCTCCAGAGACCAGCTCATCACCGGCCGGAGGCGGCGGTCAGGGCCTAAGGTCCCCCCTGCTTAGAGGCGGTCGTCCCGGCTGCCGGATCACTGCCCGGCGAGCTCCGCCGCCGCGTCGGGCACGTGCGTCTCCAACCTGGGCGGCCTGCGGTATCCGGTCCCGGGAGGCCGGGTCGGGACCTTCAGCCGAGTCCGGTGGACCTCCTGGTAGGGGATGCTCGACAGCAGGTGGGAGATCATGTTGATCCTGGCCCGCCGCTTGTCCTCGCTCTCCACGTCATACCAGGGCGCCTCGGGGATGTGGGTGTGGATGAGCATCTCGTCCTTGGCCCGGGAGTACTCCTCCCACCGCGTGATCGACTCCAGGTCCATCTCCGACAGCTTCCACTGCCGCATCGGATCATCGAGCCGGGCGTGGAAGCGCCGCTCCTGCTCGTCGTCGCTCACCGAGAACCAGTATTTGCGCAACAGGATCCCGTCCTCCACCAGCAGCCGCTCGAAGATCGGGCACTGGTGGAGGAACCGGGTGTACTCCTCCTGCGTGCAGAAGCCCATCACCCGCTCGACCCCGGCCCGGTTGTACCAGCTCCGATCGAAGAGCACGATCTGTCCGGCGGCGGGCAGGTGCTGGATGTAGCGCTGGAAGTACCACTGGCTGCGTTCCCGCTCGGTGGGCGCCGGCAGCGCGGCGATCCTGGCCACGCGCGGGTTGAGATATTCCGACACCCGCTTGATCGTGCTGCCCTTCCCGGCGGCGTCGCGGCCCTCGAAGATCACCACCACCCGCCGGCCCTCGGTCCGCACCCACTCCTGCAGCTTCACCAGCTCTCCCTGCAGGCGGAAGAGCTCCTTCTCGTACACCTTGCGGCTCAGCTTCTTAGCCATGCGGCCCACCCTTCCCGGCGCCTTTACCCCAGGGTCGCAGGCCCTATCCGAGGAGGGCGCGGAGGGCGGGCTGCAGGCGGTCGGCGTGGGCCGTGACCATGTCGTCGCACAGCTGCCAGATCCGCTCGACGGGCAGGGCCCCGGCGGTCGCCGGGTCCATCATGGCGGCGTGCCGGATGTGGCGTGGGTCGTCCTCCAGCGCGGCCCGGACGACCAGGTCGTTCATGCTGAGGTAGGCGCGGTTGAGCGCGGCCAGCTGCGGGGGCAGCTCGCCGACACGGGTGGGCTGCACGCCCATCGCGTCGACCAGGCAGGGCACCTCGACCACGCCGCGAGCGGGGAGGTTCTGGATCAGGCCGTGGTTGGGCACGTTCCCGTAGATGGTGCGGGGCGTGCCCGTGGTGATGCTGTGGATGATCTGCGGGGCGTACTCCATGGTCCCCTCGACCGGCAGCGGGGCGCCGGTGGCCAGGGCGTCGCGGGTCTTCTCGTAGCTGGCCACGTTCTCGTCGACGATGTCCAGGTAGGCGCCGATGGGCAGGCGCAGCCGCTCGATCTCGCTGTCGTGGCCCAGGTACCAGGGCACGTACTCGGAGGAGTGCTCGCTGGTCTCGGTCGGGTAGTAGCCCAGCCGCCGGTACATGTCGACGCGGACGCGGCGGCGCAGCTGCTCGTCGGCGGCGATCAGCGCGTCGAGGCGGGGGTACAGGTCGTCGCCGTCGTGCTCGAACCGGAGCACCCACGCCTGGTGGTTGACGCCCGCGGCCCGGTAGGTCACCTCCTCGAACGGCACGCGCACCAGGTCGGACAGGTCGCGCATCGTCCAGTAGACCGAGTGGCACAGCCCCACCACGCGGGTCAGCCCGGTGGCCTCGGCGAGGTACTGGACGTTCATCGCCATCGGGTTGGTGTAGTTGAGCAGCCACGCGTCGGGGCAGACCGCGGCGATGTCCTCGCCCAGGGCCTTCAGCAGCGGGAACGTGCGCAGGGCGCGGAAGATGCCGCCGACGCCGAGGGTGTCGCCGATGGTCTGGCGCAGGCCGTACCGGGCGGGGATCTCGAAGTCGGTGCGGGTCGCCTCGCCCATGCCGATCTGGACGATGTTGATGACGAAGTCCGCGCCGGTGAGGGCCTCCCGCCGGTCGGCGTGCGCGGTGATCCGCGGGCGGGCGCCGCGTTCGGCGGCGATGTGCCGGGCGGCGGCCTCCGCGGTGCTCAGGCGCTCGGCGTCGATGTCGTGCAGCGCGATGCGCGCGTCCTTCAGCTCGGCGAACGCGAAGAGGTCCGCGAGGAGGCCCTGGGTGAAGACGACGCTTCCCGCGCCGATGAATGCGATCTTCGGAGTGCTCATGTAGGCGTGTTTTCCTTGGTGGTGACGTGTGCGACGGCCTCATCCCAGGTGGGCTGGGCCGTGGTGCCGCCGGGGGCGCGGGTGGACAGGGCGCCGCAGACGGCGGCGAACTCCAGGGCGCGGTCGGGGAGCAGGCCGTTCAGGGTCGCGGCGATGAAGCCGGCGTCGAAGCTGTCGCCCGCGCCCACGGCGTCCACCGGCGTCACGGTGATGCCGCCGGTGGTGACGAGCCTGTCCCCGTCGTGGCAGAGGGCGCCGTCCGCGCCGTTCTTGACGGCCACCAGCGGGCCGCGCGCGGCGAGCGCGGCGGCGACCGCTTCCAGGGAGCCCCCGGCGTCACCCGCGAGGTGGCGCGCCTCGTGGGCGTTGGGCAACAGGATGTCGAGCTCCGCGAGTACGGCCGACAGCCCGTCCGGATCCCACAGTCCGGCGGGGTCGTCGTTGGTGTCGAGCGAGGTGGTGGCGCCGTGGGCCCGAGCCGTGCGCAGCAGGCCGGGCAGCGCCTTGGCGAGTCCCGGCATCAGGAAGTAGGAGGCGAAGTGCACGTGCCTGGTGGCGGCGAGCAGTGACTCGGGGACGTCGTCGCCACCGGTGGCGGCGAGGGTGCCGGGAGCGGTCAGGATCGCGCGATCGCCGTCGCGGGTCAGCACGACGGTGAGCGGGGTGGACAGCTCCGGGTCCACCCGCAGCGCCGCGGTGTCGACCCCGCGGGCGTTCAGGGCGGCGCGGACGTAGCGGCCGGCGTCGTCGTCGCCGACGCGCCCGGCGAACGCGACGCGCAATCCCAGACGCGCGGCTCCGCAGGCCATGATCGCCGCGGAGCCGCCGAGGGTGAGCGCACCGCCGCCGACGAGCTGTTCGCGCTGCTCGAAGGCGAGCGGAGCGTCCAGTGGGCCGAGGATGACATCGGGGTTGGCGTCCCCGGCAACGAGCAGGTCGAACATCGGTTTCCTGTAGATCGAGGGGTTTCAGCCCTTGAGGCCGCTGGAGGTGATGGACCGGATGAACGACTTCTGCGCGCCGATGAAGGCGAGCAGCACCGGCAGCACCGTGATGAGGTTCCCGGCCATGACCGCCGCCCACTGGGTGTGGTGCCGGCCCTGGAAGTTGGCCAGCCCCAGTTGCAGGGTGTACTGGGTGTCGTGGCTGATGGCGATCAGCGGCCAGGTCAGATCGTTCCAGGTGGTGAGGAACGTCAGGATCGCCACGGTGCTCAGCGCGGGCCGCGACAGCGGCAGCACGATGCGGAACAGCACCCGCAGCCTCGTGCACCCGTCCATCCAGGCGGCCTCCTCCAGTTCCCTGGGCAGCGAGAGGAAGAACTGCCGCAGCAGGAACACGGCGAACGGCGTGACCAGCGACGGCACGATCAACGCGCCCAGCGAGTCGATGAGCCCGAGGCTCTTCATGACCAGGAACGTCGGGATCATCGTCAGCTGGAACGGGATCGCCATCGTGGCCAGCATCAGCACCAGAAGGGTGCGGGAGCCGAAGAACCGCATGCGGGCGAACGCGTAGCCGCCGAGCGAGCCGAACACCAGGTTGGACACGACCGCGACACCGGAGACGATCAGCGAGTTGAGGAACCAGCGCGGGAACAGGGCGTTGTTGAGCACGTACCGGAAACCGCCCAGGTTGATCCCCGAGGGCCACAGCGCGGGCGGGAACCGGTTGATCTCCGCGTTGCTCATCACGGAGCTGAGCACCAGCCAGATCAGCGGGATCGCGAAGATCAGCGCGAGCGGTGCCAGGAGCAGGTGCCAGGCGCTGAACGGCAGCCGCGCGCGGCTCTTCCGGTTCACGCCCGCGTGCGCGGCCCGACGCTGGGTGGTGGCGGTCGCCGTCATCGGGTGGCTCCTTCGAGGCGATTGCGCTCACGGCCCCGGACCACGCGCAACCCGGCGGCGATCACGAACAGGGCCACGGCCAGGACATAAGCGGCGGCGGCTCCATAACCGGCCGTGAAGTTCTTGAACGCCTGCTCCCAGATGAAGTAGACGATCACCGTGGTGGCGCCGAGCGGGCCGCCCTTGGTGGTCACGTACACCAGGTCGAAGACCTGCAGGGCGTTGATGGTCTGCCACAGCACCAGGAACACGCTGACCGGCGTGAGCGTGGGCAGGGTGACGTGGCGCAGCAGGTGCCATCGCCCGGCGCCGTCCAGCCGCGCCGCCTCGATCAGCGGCTGCGGTACGTCCTGGAGGGCCGCGAGATACACCACCACGCAGAACCCGAGTCCGCTCCACAGGCTGATCGCGACCAGCACGAGCAGGGCCTGGGCCGGGTCGGTGAAGAACTTCTGGGGCGAGACGCCGAACCAGTGCAGCACCGCGTTCGCCGCCCCGAACTGCGGGTCGAGGATGAAGGAGAACAGCGTCCCCTGGGCGGTGGCCGAGATGACGAACGGCACGACGAACAGCGTGCGGTACAGGCCGACCAGCCTGATCCGCCGGTTCAGCACCAGCGCGAGCCCCAGTCCCAGCACGATGCTGAGCGGGACGTACAGCGCCGTGTAGACCAGCGTGTTGCGGACGGCCTCACTGAAGTGCGGGTCCTTGGTCAGCGCGTAGTAGTTGTCCAGTCCCACCCAGCGGCTGGGCGTGACCAGGTCGTCGGCCTGGAAGGACAGCAGGAACGACCAGACCGTGGGCACGATGCTGAGCCCGAGGATGATCAGGACGGCCGGGGAGATGAACGACCAGGCGGTCGCGGACTCCCGGCGCCGGGCCTGGCGCCGGGCCCGTTGCCGCAGGTCGTGGCCGGAGATGGTGATGGGTGTGGGCACAGGAGACATGCGACGCTCCTCAGCGCGGTATGAGCAGGGCGGCGTTGGCCGCGTCGGCACACTCGCGCAGCGCTTCGGCGGGGGTGCTCTTGCCGAGCAGGACGGCGACGACGGCCTGCCCGAGCGCCTGGGATATCTGCGGATAGGCGGGGTGCGTGGGGCGGACCCGGGCCGTCTCCAGCGACTTGACGAACACCGGCAGGCCCGGAGCGTCCGCCTCCTGCTTCTTCCAGGCGGGCAGTTGCTGGGTGGGACGGCTCAGCGGCATGCTGCCCGCCTCCACGTCCCAGCGCACGTCCTGGGCGGGCTGCATGAGCCAGGTCAGGAAGGTGCGGGCGGCCCGCACGCGCGTCTCGCCGTTGTCGAACATGGTCCAGGTGTCGGGACCCGAGATCGTCATCGGCCGCCCGCTGAAGCTGGGCAGCGGCACGACCTCATAGTCGATCTTGGCATCCACGATGTCGGGCAGCTGCCACGGGCCCGTGACGACCATCCCCATCCGGCCGCCCAGGAACACCTGGTACATCTGCTCGCTGCCGGGCTTGGGGTCGATGTAGACGCTCGCGTCCTTCGCGAGCGCCTCCACCACCTGCAACGCCTGCGCGCCAGTGTCGGCGAACCCGATGCCGCGCCCGTCCTTGGCGACCACGTCGCCGCCCAGGTCCCAGATCAGCGGCCACATCCGCCAGACCGTGTCCTCGTCCGCCGCGCCCGGCCAGCCGGTGCCGAACCGGCCGCTGCCGGCGTCGGTCAGCTTCTTGGCCGTCTCGATGAACTCCGGCCACTTCCAGCCCGCCTGGGGCAGAGGCACCCCCGCGTCGCGGAACACCTTCTTGTTGCAGACCACGGCGAGCGAGTCGAGCACCGCCGGAGCCGCGCGGACCTGGCCGTTGATCGTGACGGCGGCCCGCGCCGGCGCCCAGAAGTCGTTCCACGGCGTGGGACCGGACTCGACCATGCTGGTCAGATCCACCACCTGCGGGCTGCGCGCGACGTTGGCCAGGTCCGATCCGAAGATGTAGGCGATGTCGGGGTAGGAGCCGGACGCGAGCGACGCGGTGATCTTCTGCAGCATCGCGTCGGCCAGCACTCCCCCGCCCATGTCCACCCGGATGCCGGGATGCGCCCGCTCGAAGTCGGCCACCAGCCGCGCCAGGGCGTCTTTGGCGGTGTCGGTCTGACCGTGCCAGAGCTCGATCGTGACCCGCCCGTCGGCGCCGACGCCATCGCCGGCGCCTTTCGCGCACCCGGCCAGCGACGTTCCCGCCACCGCCGTGAGCGCCAGGGCGTACCCGCCGCGCAGGACGTCTCGGCGGGAGGGCAGTGGGGCAACGCGCTCCATCTTTACCTCCAGAAACCGTGGTCAGAAGACCGGTCAGCAGGTCTTGCGGACATATCCGCTGCTGCCCTTGGGTGAGACGTCAACGTCGCGCCGGACGATGCTCAGCTTGGTACCCCAGCCGGAGCACGCCCTCGACAGACCGGTGGCGGTGTACTCGATGACGATCACGTTGTTGCCGAACGCCGCGGTGTAGTCGCCGCACTCCTTGTACTGGCCGCACTCCTCCGCGACCGCGAAGTCGAGCCCGTTCGCCGTGCGCGAGCCGGCCAGCTCCGAGGTGTTCTTCTGCGCGATGGCCAGGCCCTGGCTGTGGGCGTGGCTGCTGAGCAGCCGGATGTACGCCTGGGCGTTCGAGGCCGTCAGCAGGCTCTTCGAACGGGTGTAGCTGTCGTAGTTGTCGGGCTCGATGGCCTGGTAGCCCTTGGTCTTGCAGCCGGTGATCCAGGAGTTGACCTTCGCGGCGACCCGCTGGCGCTTGGCGTCCGTACGCAGGTCCAGCAGCGCCTCGCCCCAGTCCTCGTCGATGACGACCTTGCCGTTGGCGTCACGCAGCAGCAGGTCGGAGTCCCAGTCCTTCTCCTCGCCGGGCTGGACCTGGAAGGCGTTGACGTAGCAGATGTTGTACAGCCCCGCCGCGGGAGCCGCGGACCTGTCCCTGCTGACCACGGTGACCCCTGACGGGGGCGTGTAGGCGCCGCCGATCTGGTAGTCGAACCCGGCATGGGTCGGAGGCGGGGTGAACGCGGCCGCCGAGGCGGTCGACGGCGTGGCGGCAAGCGCGGCCACGGCGGCCGTCAATGCCGCCGCAGCACTCAAACATCTACGGGTGGGGCTCATCGTCGGACTCCAGACGATAGGGGGTACGTCCCCGCCTCGGACGCTGACAGCGATCCTGGCGACTTAGTCCGGGCTCATGGTGGTGACCATCTACCGGCTAGGCGTACCTCTGGCGCCGGATGCTAGATACCGGCGTTCATCGGAGTAAATCGAGCACGAACGCTTCTGTCAAGAGCTCGGACCTGCTCGAATGACGGGATTTAAGCGCAAGATTGCACAATATGGGCCTCGCCATCGGTGCGGTCAGCCTATCGGCGATCACGTACGTTGAAAATATACCGGCTGGCCGGTATACATACGAATATGCCCAGACCAAGCTCGAAAGACCGGCTGCTGGACGCCGCCGCCGACGTGCTGCTGTCCGACGGTGCGGAGTCGCTCACGCTGGAAGCCGTCGCCAAGCGGGCAGGCGTCTCCAAAGGCGGCCTCTTCTATCACTTCCCCACCAAGCAAGCGCTGACCGCCGCCATGATCGAGCGCTTGACGAAGGCCTTCGACGACGCGCTCGACCAAGCGGGCGACAGACCGGGCGACTTCCTGCGCGCCTACGTGCGGGCGACGCTTCCCGAACGGCACACC
This sequence comes from Nonomuraea guangzhouensis, assembly GCF_019396345.1. Classification (GTDB taxonomy): domain Bacteria; phylum Actinomycetota; class Actinomycetes; order Streptosporangiales; family Streptosporangiaceae; genus Nonomuraea; species Nonomuraea guangzhouensis. The sequence continues at coordinate 251,710 of NZ_JAHKRM010000002.1, forward strand.
ACTGCCGCCCCGGCCGACCGGGTGACCGTCGCGCTGCTGGCCGGGGTCCTGGTCGATCCGGCCGGGCTGGCGCCGCTGCGTGAGCGGTTCGCCGCCTGGCAGGCACGGCTCGCCGACGACGGCATCGACCCGGCCGCGGCGACGGCGATACGGCTCGCGGTCGACGGATGGTGGGCGGTGAGGCTGCTCGGGCTGAGCGAACCGGGGCCGGGGCTGCACGAGCGGACCCGCGACTATCTCATGGAGGCGATCGATCGTGCCGCGCACCACTAAGGCGTTGATGCTGGTCACGGACGTGGGCTTCGTCGTCTACTTCACCGTGACCGGCCTTGGCCTGATCCCGCCGGAGTGGGCGTTCGCCGACTACGCCAATCCCTTGATGGCCGACTGGAACTGGTCGTTCCTCTGGATCGATCTCCTGGCCAGCGCGACCGGCCTGACCAGCCTGTTGCTCCTGCGCCGGGGCTCGCCCAGCGGCTCGCCGCTGATGCTGGTCTCGCTGGTGCTGACGATGGCGTCCGGGCTGATGGCGATCGCGTTCTGGACCCTGCGCGGGGACTTCTCACCCCTCTGGTGGATACCGAACCTCTACCTCATGCTCTTCCCCGTCCCGGGGATCATCCGCCTGACGGCGTCAGATCCGCGCGTTGCGCCGCAGGACGCCGAGAGCGGCCACGGTCGTGTAGCCGCGCCAGTCCAGGACGCCCGCGGGTGAGATCTGGGCGTAGTCGACGGTCCATCCGCCGTCGTCCTGCTGCGCCCCGGCCAGGCGGTCGAGGTCGGCTTCTATCAGCTCCGGGGCGAACAGGGACCGCACCGGGCGGTCCGGGACCGGCGCGAAGTCCAGCGGGCGGAGCATCTCGTGCTCGGTGCCGCCTTCGACGTGCACCTGGCCGGTGGCCGGGACGTACGCGCCCAGCCGGTCGAGGAGCCCGGCGGCCTCCGGGTGGGTGTCGTGCACGGCGTCCAGGAACCGCAGCGCGAAGGCCAGCACGTACGCGTGCGGCCGCTGGTCGAGGGCGGCGATCGTGTCCAGGCAGTAACGGGTGGCCCGGTCCAGCCAGGGGTGCGCGGCCACGCCGGGCAGGTGGGCGGCGACCCGGTGCGCGGTGGCCACGGTGACGGAGGTGATCTGCAACGAGGACACCGTGCTGTCGGCGCCGGCCCACCAGGGCGCGTTGCCGGCGTCGGAGGCGCGGGGCAGCGCGAACGGCAGGCCGCCGTCGGGCAGCGAGGCCGACGCCAGCCAGTCGCACAGCTCGGCCGCCCGCGTGGTGGCGGCCGGGGCGGTGTCCTCGAACACCTCGAAGGCGTGCAGCGCGGCACCGGGCTGGCTCTCGGGCGAGCGCAGGTCGGGCTCCAGACCCCAGCCGTAGCCGCCGTCGGGGTTGCGGTAGCCGTCCAGCGCGGCCAGCGCACCGGCCGGATCGCCCTGGCCCATGAGGACCTCGAAGCGGCGGCGGTCCAGGACCCGTGCGTGCGTGGCCAGGAAGGCCGTGGCAGCGGAAAGATCAACGTTCATGTCTTCATGATGACCCTGCCGCCGAGCTGCGGTCTTGTAAGAAACGGCCGTGAAGGGGCGTGCCCCGGAAGGCACGCCCCCGGCTGTCACGGCCCGTACGCCTTGACCTCCAGGAGGCCGACGGAGTTGGTGCCGTTACCGGTCAGCAGCACCCGCAGACGGGTGGTGCTCGTCGCCGTGAAGTTGACGGTGTTGTACTGGTTCTTCGCCAGCCCGTACGCACTGGCGCCGGGCATGTCGACGTAGGCGGTGCCGTTCCAGTACTGGAGCTTCCACGATGCCGGCATGTCGATGCCCTCGTCGTCGTCGAAGAAGTACACCTCGGCCTTGTTCAGGGTCTGGGCCGAGGACCAGGTCAGGTCCACCCACTGCTGCCCGGTCTCCGGCCAGCAGCCCCAGCGCGGGTTCACGGTGTCGTTGGACGAGGGCGGGTCGATGCCGTCGTTGATGGCGGCGACGCTCTCCCAGGAGGAGGTGTTCGACGCCGACGGGGTCGCCGAGGCGGCCAGGTTGCCGCTCGGCGGCTGCTGGGTGCCACCGCGGTTGAAGATCTTGATCTCGGTGAGCCCGGTCTTGGCCCCCGAGGCGTTGGTGGCCAGCACCCGTACCCGCTGGGCGCTGATCGCCGGGAACTGCACCACGTTGTAGTTGGCCCGTGGCGCCGACGGGCTCTTGGCCTGGCTCGGCACGCTGACCCAGGCGCTGCCGTTGTAGTACTGGATGTCGTAGGAGGCGGGAGCCCGGTAGGTGGCGCTGGCCGGGCGGCTGTCCTTGAAGTAGAGCCGTACCTCGTTGAGCGTGCGGGCGGCCCCGAAGTTCACCTCGTACCAGTCCTGGGAGGCGCCGGTGCCGCCCCAGAACGGCTCGTTGATCGGGAAGCCGTCGACCGCGCCCGCGGCCGTGCTGCCCGAGGCGGTGGAGGAGGTCGAGACGCTCGACCCCTGAGCCAGGTTGGTCAGGTCGGCGGTCAGGTCGACCCCGGCCTTGGCCAGCAGGTCCACCATCCGGGCGCTGGACTGCGTCACCTGCGCGGGCGCCTGCAGCCCCGGCGAGGCCACGTGGTAGGTGACCGTGCCGCTCGTGGTGACATTGCCGGTGGCCGGGTCCCAGGTGAACGGCACCAGCGAGCCGACCGTGGCGACCCTGCTGCCGTTGATGAAGATGGAGTAGCCCTCGGGCACGCCCGGGTAGCGGACCACGCCGTCCGCCGGGTCGTCCCAGACGATGGTCAGGTCGGCGTTGCGGTAGCGCAGGTTGTTGACGGTGAAGTGGGTCCAGCCGATGTTGATCGGTGAGAGCTCCACCTTCGCGTCGTTACGCGGGCGCAGCCCCGCCACGTCCTCGATCACGGTCCAGTTGCTGCTGCCCAGGATGTTGTGGTGGATCCAGGAACGGTAGGTGATCGAGGAGCCGTTCCAGTCGGCCCAGAACTCGTTGGCGTCGGGGTACTGGGTGTTGCCGTTGATGTACTGGGCCCAGGCGTTCCAGTACAGGAGCTTCTTGTACCAGGTCGCGTCGATCCACGAGTTGGAGTAGTTCCGCAGCACCGAGGAGAGCAGGCGGAACTGCACGGTGGAGTTGATCGTGGAGAAGTTGTTGCTACCTGTGCCCGAGGCCGCCTTGTCGGCCTGGTTGGCGGTGTAGAAGGGGAAGATCGGATACTGCGCCGGATCGTCGAACAGGCGCAGGGCCTGCTTGTAGGTCGCGGTGTTGGGGATGGCGCCGACGGCGAACGGGTAGTAGTTGTTGATCTCCTTCCACGGCACCCACTCGTTGGTGGACTTCAGCCGGTGCTCGAACAGCTGCCGGTTGGGGTTCCACAGCACGTTGACGATGGCGTTCTGGATCTGCGTCGCCAGCGTGCGCATCTCGGTGGCCTTGGCGGTGTTGCCGACCGCCTCGTACGCCTGCGCCGCGGCCAGCGCGCCGCTGTACTGGTAGGCAGACTCGGCGCGGTCCATGTTGCCGGCCTTCCAGTGGAAGGAGACGGCGTCGGCGTCGTTGCCGGTCAGGGCGCCCCAGTCGTACTCGATGAGCTTGTTGTTGTCGTGGTCGTAGTAGGAGAGCTGGCCCTTGACGTCCCCCTCGGCGTAGCGCGCCAGGTTGGCGGCGATCGCCGGCTGGCCGCCGTGGATCTGGTAGCTCTTCCACGCCGCCTCGCCGATGTACTGGGTGTAGCTGTTGGACCAGTTCTCGGGATCGCCCGGGTTGTCGAGGAAGCGGCCGTTCTTCGAGACCTGACCGACGCTCAGCCAGTCGCCGTAGGAGTAGATCGGGTTGCGCAGGTATTTCAGGTCGTCGATGTGCATGGGCTGCGTGAGCACGATGGCGTTGTTGTAGCCCAGCACGCCCTCGGTCGAGGTGGGGAACTGGAACGTCTGCCCCGGGATGTCGGCGTCGAGGTTGTTGAAGCGCATCAGCCACCAGCGGTAGTAGATGTTCTTCTTGATGGCCGGCTCGGGCACGTCGATGTAGGGCACGTTCTGCGCCCACCACAGGTTGTAGGCCCGTACGTGGGTGGCGAAGGCGGTGGCGTTGGTGTAGCCCGCGTACGCGTCATACTCGGTCCGCGACTCGGGGATCTCGTTGGTGACGAAGCCCATGACCACCTTGGCGGTCACGGTCGCGCCCGCCGCGATCGTCACGGACCTGTTCAGGCCGCCGCTGGAGACGGTGAATCCGTCACCGGTCAGCCGGGGGTAGATCGTGGTGAGGTTGTTGTAGGCGTTGACCTGCCCGGTCAGCTCACTGCCCGACCCGGAGGTGGCGTACGGCGAGGTCGCCCGCAGCTGCAGCGTGGTCGAGCTGGAGCCGCCGTTGGTGATCGACAGGTTCGTCACGGCGACGTTGTTGTTCGTGATGAACTTCGTCTGGTTCACCGTGATGGAGCCGCTGGTGTGCACGCTCTTCCAGTAGCTGGGCGCCTGCCAGCGGGAGTTCACCTGCTCGGTGAAGGTGCCCGGCGTAATGGCCACGGTGTAGGCGTTGTTGTTGCTGATGCTCTCCCAGTACGCCACCTGGCCGGCGAAACCGAGCGTGCCCGGTGTGTGGGTCTTCATGAACAGGGCGCGGCCGCGTGACATGAGCCAGGTCCCGGCCGGGTCGTTGCCGGGGCGGGCGAGCAGCCGGTCCATCCAGAAGTCCGTGCCCGAGCTCTCCGCGTCGTAGATGGCCTGCATCATGTTGCCGGTCGTGTACGTACCGGGCGCCGCCGGGATCGACGGGCCGGCGAAGGTGGGGTAGCCGATGGTCTGGGCGGCCTGCGCGGGAGCGCCTAAGGCGAGTGACCCGGCGATGAGCAGCAGGGCCGTGATGATTCTTCTCATGCCTGATTGATCCGATCCGATCGAGCGCGTGGGGGGAATGATCGAACCTAGCGCTTGATTGTGGTAGCGCTAACAATCCTTTCTGCCGAATCACCTGAATAAAAGGTTTTCGGAAACGTAGACCGATCTTCCGGACCTGTCAATCAGTACGGCGGCCTATCGCAGGCCACTTCCGCGTGCTGCCGGGCGAAAAGGGTTTCGGTGAGCCGTCAGGCGAGGTAGTCGAGCTGCGCGGCTTCCACCCGGCCGCGCAGCGGGCGCCCGCCCAAGAAACGTTCAAGCTCGCCGACCGCGAACTCACCGAGCCGCCGCAACTCACGCCCCTGCGCGCCCGCCAGGTGCGGGGTGACGAACACGTTGGGCATCCGGAAGAGCGGATGCTCCAGCGGCAATGGCTCGGGGTCGGTCACGTCGAGCACGGCCGAGACGCGACCGGTCGCGCACACCCGGGTGAGCGCCTCGGTGTCGATCAGCGAGCCGCGGGCGGTATTGATCACGACCGCCTGGTCGGGCAGGAGGGCGAGGCGCCGTTCGTCCAGCAGGTGGTGGGTCTCGGCGAGGGCCGGGGCGTGCACGGTGACCAGGTCGCTGCGCCGGCACAGTTCGTCCACGTCCACCAGCTCGACCTCCAGCCGGGACGCCTCCTCCGGGGAGACGTGGGGGTCGGACAGCAGGATGTCCACCTCGAAGTCGCGCAGCCGCCGCAGCACATGACGGCCGACCCGGGAGGCGCCGATCACGCCGACGGTGCAGTGGTGCAGCCCGGTGCCCGCGCCCGGCTGCCAGGCGGACCGGTCGGCGCCGGCCGCGTAGTGGCCGGCCCGCCCGAAGACCCGTTTCGCGCCGAGGACGAGCATGGCGATGGTGTACTCGGCGACGGGCACGGCGTTCGCCTCCGCCGCGGACGACACGACGACCCCGCGCTCGAATACGACGGGATCGACGATGGCCTTGACGGTGCCGGCGGCGTGCACGAGGGCCCGCAGCCCCGGCGCCGCCTTCAGCACCTCGGCGTCGATCCGCGGGCAGTCCCAGCCGGTCAGCAGGATCTCCGCCGTGGCCAGCGCGCGGGCCGCCTCCGCGCCGTCGAACGAGGTGAAGGTCACCGCCGGGTCGACGTCCACCGACTGCCGCAACCGGGTGATGAGGTCGGCGGGGAAGACGTCGTGGAAGGCCCAGGGCGCGATCGCGAAGACCGCTACGGGTCGCCGTGCCATAGAAGGCTCCTCGGGTAGGTGAACGGTTCCGCGGCGGCCCCCGACCTCAGCGAAGGCCGCCCGCCACCGGCGACGATCCCCACGTCAGGGAAGGTCGCCGCCATTGACGACCCGCGCGCAGGTGGGAGTGCCGGTGAGGTGGATCGTCGCCGAGTCGCCGCCCGGCAGTTCCAGGGTGACCTGGTCGCCCTCGACCCGCGCCACGGGCGGCCGGAGCTCCTCGTCCGCGCCGGTGAGCAGGACGAGGCTGACATACACGGCGGTCCCGCCCGGGTGGGCGTCGGCGATCACGTACGGGGTGGCCGAGTGCCGCCCGAAGGCGTTGGCGCCCTCCGCCGTCGCCACCCCCGCGCCCGTGTAACCGTGCAGCCCGCGCACCACGCTGACCAGCCCGTCCGCCCGCCGCGCCGCCGCCCAGACGCCGCTCTCGCCGCTCCCGCGGCCGCCGCTCGCATCGCCGCTCCCGCCGGCGCTCACGTCGCCGCGCTGCCACATGAGCGGCGCCTCGCTCGCGAGGGCGTGGCCGCCGTCCCTGATCCGGTGTCCGGCGGGCGCGGTGACCTGGTGGATCCGTACCTCGGCCGGCCCGTCCACCACCGAGGCCGTCACCACGCAGACCGGCCCGGCCGGCAGGTCGTCGCGGTAGGCGGAGGCGGCGAACCGGTCCTGCGTCGTGAGGGGCTCGATACGCCGCCGGCGGGAGACGGCCCCATCCGGCGCGACGACGACGATCTCCCCGTCGAAACCGGGTGCCTCGCCCAGGTCCGGCCCGGTGTGGCTGGTGTAGGCGAGTTTGAGGTAGTGCGGATCCGGCAGCCCCGACGGGTCCTGGATCCGGTCCCGGTCGCTGCCGTGGTTGACCAGCCGGACCACGCCGTCCTCGCGGGTGGCGTGCAGCAGCCACCCCGGCGGGCGCAGCGCCACCGCCTGGTCCGCGAGGTCGATCGGCGCCGGGACCTCGGCGTCCGTCCAGACCGGATGCTCGGGCGGCAGCAGCAGCCCGAGGAACGCCTTGCTGGCCCAGTAGGGCGAGCCCGGCCCGGAGTAGCTCTGCGTGACCGGCAGGAACGTGTCGTACCAGCCGAGCGTCAGCAGCCCGCGCTCGTCCGGCACGCCGCGCTCGGCGAAGTGACGCAGCACGCCGCTGGCGATCCGCCGGGTCCGGCCGGGCGGCAGCGGCGAGGAGCCGGTCAGCGCGCCCAGCCAGAGCGGCGCGGCCGTGGCGAACCGGTAGGTCAGCGAGCGCCCCTGGTGCACGGGCCCGCCGTCGGCGGCGAACAGGTGCTGGTACTGGCCGAGGAAGAGCCGCAGCCGCTCACCGTAACGCGCCAGGCGGGCGGTGTCCCCGGCCATCCTGGCCCACAGCACCGGGTAGAGGTGCATGGCCCAGCCCGCGTAGTAGTCGAAGTTCTTGCCCGCGCCGTCGGAGTACCAGCCGTCTCCGACGTACCACTCCTCGATGCGCTCCAGCCCGCCGGTGATCTCGGCGGCCTCGTACGGCCCGCCCACCTCGGCCAGGAACTGCTCGACGACCACCCGGAACAGCACCCAGTTGTTGTCCGGGGTCCGCTTGCCGATGAAACCCGCCAGCCACGCCACCACCCGCTCCTGCTCGGCCGGGGACAGCCGGTCGTACAGCCAGGGCCGGGTCTCGTGCAGGGCCAGCGCGATCGAGGCCGCCTCCACCAGCGGCTGGGACATGTCGGTCAGGGGCGGCCAGGCGTACGGGTGCGCCGGGTCGGTGCCCGCCACCAGCCCCTGGGCGTACCGCTCCAGCAGGGCGGGCGGCACCTGACCAGCCGCCCCGGCGATCCGGAACGCGGCCAGCATGAACGTGCGGGCGTACCCCTCCAGCCCATCGCTCACCGGCCCCGAGATGCTCTGCCTGCCCGGCAGGCGGTATTGGGCGAAGTCGTCGGTGGCGTACGGCACCACGGACGCCAGCAGGTGATCCGCCACGGCCTCCCAGTGCGCCCGGGTCCAGCCGGTGTAGGCGGACAGCTCGGCATTGGCGGATGGGAGGCGCATAAAGCGGATACTACGCCATTTGAGCAGGGCTTTTCTGGCTAAAATGGCGTCGCGATAGTAACCGTTTTAACTTTGGGAGGCGGCATGGCCCGGCGGACGGCGTCCGATGACGGCGGGCCGCGACCGTCGACGATCCGTGACGTGGCGAAACACGCCGGCGTATCCGTCGCCACGGTGTCCAGGATCCTGTCCGGCACCTATCCCAGCGCGCCCGCCACGCGCGGCAAGGTCATGCGGGCGGTCCGCGAGCTCGACTACGTGGCCAACGCCCACGCCCGGGGGCTGGCCGGGGCGAGCAGCAGCAGCGTCGCCATCATCGTCAACTCGGTCATCTCCCCCCACTACGCCGCCGTCGCCCAGGGTGTGCAGACCCAGGCCGCCCTCGAAGGCCGGTTGTGCATCGTCGGCACCACCGGAGGCGATCCGGAACGGGAGCTGGCGACGATCCAGCTCATGCGCGAGGAGCACGCCGACGCGGTCATCCTGGTCGGCAACGTGGTGGCCGACGACGCCTACCGCGAGCGGATGGGCGAGTACGCCCGTGCCCTGGCCCTCGCGGGCTCGCAGCTCGTGCTGTGCGGGCGCCCCCCGCTGGGCGCCGACGTACCGGCCATCGTGGTCGAATACGACAACACCGGCGGCGCGTACGCCATCACCAGCCACCTGCTCTCGGCGGGCCACCAGCGCATCCTGTTCCTCGGGCGACGGGACGGCTACAGCACTCCGAAGAGCCGCATCGCCGGCTACCGGGCGGCGCTGGCCGCCTACCACGTGCCCGGCGATCCGGCGCTGGAGGTGGCGGGCACGATGGAGCGCCACGAGGGCTACCGCATGGTGCGCGAACGGCTCGACGCGGGACCGCGCGACTTCACCGCCATCTTCGCCGGCAACGACCTGATCGCCGCGGGTGCCCGCCAGGCGCTCAGGGAGCGGGGCCTGCGCATTCCGGACGACGTGTCCATGGTCGGCTTCGACGACCTGCCGCCCGCCGCCGACATCGACCTGACCACCGTGCACGTACCGCACGAGGAACTGGGGCGCACCGCCGTACGGCTGGCGCTCGAACGCGAGCGCGGCAGGACGGGCGCCGCTGAGCACGTCCTGCTGGGCACGCACATCGTCGTCCGCGACTCGGTCCGCCCGAACCTCCCCTGACCACTCAGCGGGCAGGGCTCACCGGCGCCACAGGGGCCTCGCGGATCGCCGGCGCCGCCAGCGCTCAGGACGCCACGCGGATCACCGGCGCCACAGGCGCTCCGGGCGCGCCGGGGGCGCCCGGCAACTGGGTGCCGGTGGGCAGCAGCGACTCGCACGCCTTCACCGCCGCCCCGTACTTGGCGGAGAGGGCGTCGACGCGTTCACCCTTGATCTCGAGGTTGACCAGCCCGTCCGAGGAGACCGCCACCTCGGGAAAGTCGGGCAGCCCCTTCGAACGCATGCAGTCGGTGAACGCCTTGGCGTCCCCGCGGGGGCCGTCCGGGGCGGACAGCATACTCGCGCCCCCACCCACTCCCGCGGCGACGACCGCTGCGGCGAGGACCACGTTCCTGATCGTTGAGCCGAGCATGATGGCTCCTCCGTTTCTGTCGCGTTTGTTCGGTAAGGCAAGCAAAGCCGAGGACCGGTTACGGGACGGGAACGGCGGCGGTTACCCCGCTGTAACCGGCGGCTGGGCATCCTGGGGAGATCATGAGGGTGCTGATGGTCGAAGACCACGAGGAACTGGCCCACACCGTGGCCGCGGGGCTGCGCCGTGAGGGCATGGCCGTCGATGTGGTGCTGGACGGCGACGCCGCGCTGGACCGTACCTCCACCAACCACTACGACGTGGTCATCCTCGACCGCGACCTGCCTGGCCTGCACGGCGACGACGTCTGCAGGTCGCTCGTGGGCGCGGGCTACCCGGCGCGGGTGCTGATGCTCACCGCCGCCGGGACGATCGATGACAAAGTGACCGGGCTGGGGGTCGGCGCCGACGACTACCTGCCCAAGCCGTTCGCCTTCGCCGAGCTGGTCGCCCGGCTCCGGGCGCTGGCCAGACGGTCGCGGCCAGCGCTGCCGCCGGTGCTCGTCCACGGCGACCTGCGCCTCGACTCGACCACGCGGATCGCCACCCGCGACGGGCGGCGGCTGTCGCTGAGCCCCAAGGAGTTCGCGGTGCTGGAGCTGCTGCTGGCCGCCCAGGGTGCCGTGGTCTCCGCCGAACAGCTCCTGGAGCAGGGCTGGGACGAGTTCGCCGACCCGTTCACGCAGACAGTGAAGGTGACGATCAGCCGGTTGCGCCGCAAACTGGGCGACCCACCGCTGATCGAGACGGTTCCGCAGGCCGGATACCGGATATGAGGCGGACGGCCCGGCTGCGCCTGACGCTCCTGTACAGCGGGCTGTTCCTGCTGGCCGCGGTGGTGCTGGTCACCCTCATCTACCTCCTGGTGGTGTACTCGCCCTTCCCAGGGCCGCCGACCGCTCCCACGGCACCCGGGGGGCTCGACCTGCCCGTACCTGAGCCCCAGGTGAAGGCGCAGCAGGCCGAGAGCCTGCGCCGGCTGCTGGTCAACTCCCTGGTCGCGCTGGCGGTCATGGCGTTCGCGTCGGTACTGCTGGGGCAGCTCATGGCCGGGCGCGTCCTACGGCCGCTGGGCGACATGACGGCCACCGTCCGGCGCATCACGGCCGACCGGCTCGACCGGCGGCTGGCCGCGTCCGGGCCGGACGACGAGCTCAAGGAGCTGGCCGACACCTTCGACGAGCTCCTGGATCGGCTGGAGGCCGCGTTCACCGCGCAGCGGCGGTTCGTCGCCAACGCCTCCCACGAGCTGCGCACCCCGCTGACGCTGCAGCAGGCCATGGTCGAGGTCGCGCTCGCCGACTCCACGACCGACGCCGGGTCGTTGCGGGCCGTACTGGAACGGCTGCTCGCCAACGGAAAGCACCAGGAACGGCTCATCGAGGCCCTCCTCACCCTGGCCCGCAGCCAGCAGGGCCTGAGCAACCGGCAACCCCTCGACCTGGCCGCGATCGCCAGGCAGGCCCTCGACCAGCGGGGCGACCAGGGCGTCCGCGTCGAGTCCGCGCTGCGCCCGGCACCCGCGTCCGGCGACCGTGCCCTGCTCGAACGCCTGGTCGCGAACCTGCTGGACAACGCCGCACGGCACAACGTGCCCGACGGCTGGATCAAGGTGACGACAGCCGTGGAGTCCGGGCGGCCTACTCTCAGGGTCGCCAACAGCGGCCCGGTGATCCCGCCCGAACGGGTCCCCACGCTCCTGCAGCCCTTCCAGCGGCTGGAGACCGGCAGGAGAGCCACCGGCGACGGCCTGGGGCTGGGCCTGTCGATCGTCGCCGCCATCGTCCAGGCCCACCACGGCACGCTGGAGGCCCGCGCCCTGCCTGGCGGCGGGCTGGAGGTGACCGTCGCTTTCATGGAGAACGTCACGCCGTAGCGGTCAGCCAGCGGCGGACATCGGCCATCGCCGTGCCCTCGCTGTCGGCATCGATGCCCGCCGCCAGGTCCGCGATCGTGATGCCCGCCAGCGCACCGGACCAGGCCTCCTGCGCCGAGGCCATCGCGCGGGCGATCGCGCACGGCCGGTCACACCGTTCGGCCGGTACGGCCAGCGGCCCCTGCTGCCGGATCTCCGTGCACCGGTAGGCGGGCTCGGTGCCGTCGATGGCCTGGACCACCTCCAGCACGGTGATCGCCGCGGCGGGCCTGGTGAGGAGATAGCCGCCGACCTGGCCGGCCGTCGACCGTACGATGCCCGCCCTGGAGAGCGCCTGGAGGTGCTTGGCCAGGTACGCCGGAGGGGTGCCGTGCAGCTCCGCGAGCCGCGCCGCCGGCACCGGGTCCCGGCTCTGGCTGAGCGTGACGCAGCCGTGCAGCGCCCACTCCACTCCGTTGGACATCTTCATGCGAGCACCCTACCCATTCCGGATAAGAAATGTCCGTGATAGAACTCGGATGGAAAATATCCGAGATCAACTAGGAGTCTCCATGACGCGTACCGCCCTGGGCGCGGCCGCCGTCGCGCTGTTCGTCGCCGCGGCGAACCTGCGGCCGGCGATCGCCGCCGTGTCCCCTCTGGTGGACCGCATCCGAACCGACCTCGACCTGTCCGCCACGGGAGTGGCGCTGCTGACGACCATCCCGACGCTGGCGATGGGGGTCTGCGCGCCTCTGGCCGCCGTGGTCGGCCGCAGGTTCGGGCTGCGGCGCGGGGTGCTGTTCGGGCTCGCCGTCATCGCCGTGGCGACGGCGGCCCGCGTCCTCGGCGGCTCCGCCTGGCTGCAGCTGATCTGCGCGGCGGCCGTCGGGGCCGGGATCGCGATCGCGCAGACGCTGCTGCCCGCCGTGGTCAAGACCCGCTTCGCCGACCGCGCCGGCCTGGTGACCGGCATCTACACGGCCGGCCTCGGCCTGGGCGGGGCGGTCGCGGCCGGGGTGACCGCCCCGCTCGCCGACGCCATCGACTCCTGGCCGGGCGCGCTGGCCTGCTGGTCGGTGCTCGCGGTGGCGGGCATGGCGACGTGGTCGGCCTCCGCCACCTCCCTGGGCCTCGACAGCACTGCGGGAACGGACCGAACCGGGGCGGTCCAAGCGGGCCCCGTCACCAAGGGGCTGCCCTGGCGGAGCGGTGTGGCGTGGCGCATCACCGCGCTGTCCGCCGCCAACTCCGCGCTGTACTACTGCGAACTGGCCTGGGTCGTCCCCCTGCTGCACGAGGACGGGCAGCATGGCGCCACCGGCGCGGGCGTGCTGCTGACCGTGATGATCTCCATCCAGGTCGTCGCCATGCTGGCCGTACCGGCGCTGCTGGGTGAGGGGCGGGACAGGCGCACCGGGCTGGCCCTGACGACGGTGTTGACGGCGATCGGGTTCGCGGGGCTGGCGGCGGCGCCGGCGACGGTCACCTGGTTGTGGATCGCCGCTCTGGGCGTCGGTCACGGGGGGCTGTTCACGCTCGTGCTCACGCTTCCCGTGGTGGTCAGCCGCGACGCCGCCGAGGCCGGACGGATCAGCGCGATGGCGTTCTTCGTCGGCTACGCCTGCGCCGCCCTGGCGCCGCTGCTGGTGGGAGCGCTACGCGACGCGACAGGAGACTTCCACCTGGCCTTCGGCCTGCTGAGCGGCCTGACCGCCGCGATGCTGCTGCCCATCGCGCGGCTGCACAAGGGCGGGGGCGAGCGTACGGCCCGGGTTTGTGAGGCGTCACAGACTTGACATGCGGGACGCGTTTCCGCAACGCGTCCGGTTCACCGCACCCGCAGCGGCATGGCCGACAGAACGCCTCGGCCGCCCGGTGGCAGCCCCAAGGCGACCGAGAGCTGGCGCGCCGTCTCCGCGGCGATGCCACCGACCTCGTGCAGGCGGGCCTCGTTCGGCGCGCGAGTGACCGACACGGAGACGGCGGCCGCGATCACCCCTCGGTGGTCGCGTACCGGCGCCGACACCCCGAACACACCGTCGTCCAGCTCGAACGCCGTCACCGCGTAGCCGAAGGAGCGTACGTGGGCGACGTCGGCCAGCCACTGCTTCTCGTCGTCGACCGCGGAGCCCAGGCCGGCGGGCAGGGCAGCCCGCAGGCTTTCGCGGATCTGCGCGTCGTCCCAGTCCGCCAGCAGCGACCGCCCGGCCGCCGCCATGATCACCGGGATCGAGATGCCCTCCCAGATCCGGTGGAAGGCCCGCGAGGAGGGCAGCGTCATCAGCGTGAGCGCCATGTCGCCGCGCTGCACGCACAGGTGCGTGTCCTCGTCGCAGACCGTGGCCAGCCGCCGCAGGAAGGGCACGGCCAGCTGGACCAGCCTCGACTGCTGCGTACGCGCCGCGAGCGCGAACAGCCGCCAGCCCAGGCGATAGCGCTTGGTCAGCGGGTCGCGCTCGACCATGCCCTCGGCCTCCAGACCGCGCAGCGCCCTCGACACCTGGCTCTTCTCCCGGCCCAGCCGCTGCGCGATCCAGTTGACGCCGAACCCGTCCACGTCGCGATCGTCCCCATTGCCCGCCAGCACTTCCAGGATGTCCATGTCCCGCCGGAGTCCGGCCGACGACAGCGGCGACTTCTCGCTCATTCCCACCCTCGCTCAGTTGCGCTGACCGCAACCCGTTTTGCGATGACTGCAATTGGTCACATACGTTTACACATTCCTACAAGCGTAAGTAAAGGCGGACACTCTATGAACTTCAGCGAGTACGTGGTCTCGCGCTGGGACACCCTCTCGCTGGCTGCCGCCGAACACGCCCTGGTCGTAGGCGTCGCCATCGGCATCTCCACCGCCGTCGGCGTCGGCATCGGACTCCTCACCCACGACCTTCCCAAGACCCGGGGTGCCTCGCTGGGCATCTCCGCCGCGATCCTGACGGTTCCCTCCCTGGCACTGCTCACCCTGCTCATCCCAGTCACCGGGCTGGGATGGGGGTCCACGCTGGTCGCGCTGACCGCGTACGCCTTCCTGCCGATCATCAGGAACACGGTCGCGGGGCTGCGCGGCGTCGACGCCGCCATGGTGGAGGCGGGGCGCGGGATGGGCATGAGCCGCCTCCGCGTCCTGCTGAAGGTGCGACTGCCGCTGGCCTGGCCGCTGATCCTCACCGGAGTGCGCGTCGCCACGCAGATGCTCATCGGCATCGCGGCCATCGCCGCCTACGTCGACGGGCCCGGCCTCGGCACGCAGATCTTCGAAGGGCTGTCCCGGCTGGGCTCGGTGAACGCGCTCAACGCGACGCTCGCCGGCACGCTCGGCATCGTGGTCATCGCGGTGCTGTTCGACCTGTTCTTTTTCGCCGTACGTCAACTGACCATCCCAAGGGGGCTTCGTGTTCGACCGTGACACCGGAGGCGCGCGTATTGAGCTGCGGGCACTGACCAAGCACTACCCAGGGCAGCCCGCGCCCGCGGTGGACAACGTCGATCTCGACATCCCCGCCGGTGAACTCGTGGTCTTCGTCGGCCCGTCGGGCTGCGGCAAGACGACCACGATGAAGATGATCAACCGCCTGGTCGAGCCCACGTCGGGCGAGATCCGCATCGGCGGCCAGGACGTGCTGAGCCTGCATCCCGACGAGCTGCGCAGGCACATCGGCTATGCCATCCAGCAGGTGGGGCTGTTCCCGCATCTGACCATCGGCCAGAACATCGGCCTGGTGCCGAAGCTGCTGGGCTGGTCCGCCGCCCGTACGGCCGACCGGGTCGAGGAACTGCTGACCCTGGTGAACCTGGAGCCGTCGGCCTTCCACGACCGCTACCCCAGCCAGCTCTCCGGCGGGCAGCAGCAGCGGGTGGGCGTGGCCAGGGCGCTGGCGGCCGACCCGCCCGTGATGCTGATGGACGAGCCCTTCGGCGCCACCGACCCCATCACCCGTGAACACCTGCAGAACGAGTTCGTCAAGCTCCAGAAGCAGCTGCGCAAGACGATCATCTTCGTCACGCACGACTTCGAGGAGGCCATCAAGCTCGGCGACCGCATCGCCGTACTCCGGGAGCGATCGCACATCGCGCAGTACGACACGCCCGCGAACATCCTGGCCAACCCCGCCGACGACTACGTCGCCGGCTTCATCGGGCAGGACGCCACGCTCAAGCGGCTCGCACTGCTACGCGTGGCGGACGTCCAGTGTGAGCGGCAGCCGATGAGCGCGGACATGCCGCGGATCACCGCGGACGCCAGCCTGCGCGAGGCCCTGGACGTCATGCTCGCCCACGGCACCGACCGCTGCGGCTCACCGTCCGGCGTGCTCACCTACGACGCGCTGTGCGAGGCGGTAGGAACCGAACCGGCATCGGGGACCGCCCCCGCGCGGAAGGAGCCGGTGGGAGCCGGGCCGGCCGCCGCCCTGAAGGAGGCGGTCCGCCGGTGACCACCGCGACACTCCGTGCCGGCCGGACCCGCCCGACCTGGCGCCTGTCAGGTCTGCGGCACGTCATCACCCCGGTCGTCCTGTGCGGCGTACTGATCGGCCTATACGTATGGGTCGGCGCGCAGAGCCTGGACTCGATCGAGAGCCGCAGCCTCACCCGGGAGTTCCTCCTGACCAAGGCCGTGGAGCACATCCAGATGACGCTCCTGGCCACCGCGCTCGTGGTGGTCGTCGCGATCCCCCTGGGCGTCGTCGCCTCCCGGGCCCGCAACCGGCTGATCGCCCCCGTCATCCTCACCATGGCCAACCTCGGCCAGGCGATCCCGGCCATCGGACTGCTCGTGCTCTGCACGTTCATGTTCGGGGTGGGCTTCCAGACCGCCCTGGTCGGCCTGGTCGCCTACGCGGTGCTGCCCGTGCTGCGCAACACGATGGTCGGCGTGCAGCAGGTCGATCCGGCGCTCATCGAGGCCGCGCGCGGCATGGGGATGACCAAGGGGCAGGTGCTGCGCCGGGTCGAGCTCAAGCTGGCCGTGCCGGCGATCCTCGCCGGCCTGCGGACCGCGCTCGTCCTGACCGTCGGCGTCGCCACGCTCGGCGCGTTCGTCGCCGCGGGCGGCTTCGGCGAGCTGATCATCAACGGGCTCAAGCTGAACCGCATGCCCGTGACCATCGTGGGCGCCGTGCTGACCGCGTGCATCGCCTTCTTCATCGACTGGCTGAGCGGGCTCGCCGAAGACCTGCTCAAGCCCCGCGGCATCTGACCCCACAGCCCCGCGGCAACCGACCCCCACGCAAGTCCAGCTTCAAGAGGTGTTTTTTTCATGCATGTCCGCAAGACGTTCACCCTGCTCGCCGCCGCCGCCCTGACCCTGACCGCCACGAGCGCGTGTGGTTCGAGCGACTCCGTCGAGGCCGCCAGTGCGGGCAACGAGTTGTCCGGCGCCAAGTTCGTCATCGGCTCCAAGGACTTCACCGAGAACATCATGCTCGGGCAGATCGCCGTGCAGCTGCTCAAGGCGCACGGGGCCGAGGTCGAGGACAAGACCAACCTCGGCGGTACGGTGCCCAACCGCAAGGCCCTGGAGTCCAAGTCGATCGACATGTACTGGGACTACTCGGGCACCGGCTGGATCGAGCACCTGAAGAACGCCACCCCCATCCCGGACGCGGCCAAGCAGTTCAAGGCCACCGCGGACGAGGACCTCGCGAAGAACAAGATCCGCTGGGTCGGGCCGACGCCGCTGAACAACACCTACGCCCTGGCGATCCGCTCGGAGAAGGCCAAGGAACTCGGCGTCAAGACGATCTCCGACGTGGTGAAACTGGCCAAGACCAACCCGGACCAGGCGTCGTTGTGCGTCGAGTCGGAGTTCTCGACCCGTGACGACGGGCTGCCGGGGCTGTCCAAGGCGTATGGACTGAACCTCCCGAAGGACAAGATCAGCCAGCTCGACACCGGCGTCGTCTACACGGAGACCGACAAGGGCCAGACCTGCAACTTCGGCGAGGTGTACACCACCGACGGCCGCATCTCCGCGCTCGGCCTGACCGTGCTGCAGGACGACAAGCACTTCTTCCCGATCTACAACGCCGCCGTCACCGTACGGGACGAGACGTACCAGAAGTACCCGGCCCTGGAGAAGGTGCTCAAGCCGGTGATCGCCAAGCTGGACGACACGACCATGCGGAAGCTCAACGCCCAGGTGGACGTCGACGGCGAGGAGCCGAGCAAGGTCTCCGCCGACTGGCTCCGCACCTCGGGCTTCCTCGGCAAGTCCGACGCCTAAAAGGGCTTGGGGCCTCACCCCCAGCGGCGGCGCAGCCAGCCGATCGTGGCCTGACGCGAGCGCTCGCGCCGCACCCGCAGGTGCGGGGCGTGCGGCGGGCCCGGCTCGCCCGCGGTGCGGGTCCAGTAGCCGGCGAACGCCACCAGCAGCGCGTCCACCCGCTCCGGCTCCGCCGCCCGGCCCAGCGGATGCGCGGCGAACAGCTCCTCGGGGTCGGCGTCACCCAGATCCGACTCCAGCAGCAGGCAGACCAGGTCGGCCCACGCGGGGCCGGTGCACGCGCGGCCCCAGTCGACCAGACTGGCCCGGCCGTGCGGGGTGATGAGCAGGTTGTCGAAACGCGGATCGAAGTGCAGCAGCGAGTCGCCGACGACCAGCGACGCCCAGTCCCGTTCGACCTCGGCCAGCCGCCCCAGCCGCGCCCGCTCCCAGGCGCCGAGACCGTCGGTGGCGCCGTCGCGTTCCCTGGCCTGCCAGGTCTCGCAGCGGCCCGCCATGCGGTCGGCCACCGTCGGCAGGCCGCCGATCGGCGACGGCGTGAGCTCGCGGGCGCAGACGGTCACCAGGTGGAGGGCGGCGGCCAGCTCCTCCGGCCGCCAAGGCTCGTGCGGAAGCCCGCCGGGCGCGACGTCGGAGCAGAGCAGCACCCACCCGGCCGCCTCGCACGAGAACCGGAAGCGCGGCGCCGGAACCCCCGAGGGCAGCGCCGCCGCGACGATCGCCTCCAGGCGGTAGTCGGCCACGTGGCCGGAGTCCTCGGGGACGGCCTTGACGAACACCCGCTCGCCACCGTCCAGCGTGGCCACCCCCAGCACACCGTACGAGAACCCGCCCCGACGCTCCTCGAAACGCCGCACGGCCGAGCCGAGGCGGTGTTCCACCTCTTCCACCAGAGGGCCGGGCAGCTCGTGCCAGGCGCGGCGGCCGGATTCGCGCACGACTCCGGCCTACCCGATCAAGGCTCAAAGCACCCTCAGCCCAGCAATTCGACCGTGCCCCGCTCGCCGTCCACCCGGACGCGGTCGCCGTCGTGCAGCCGCATCGTCGCGTTGCCCGTACCGACCACCGCCGGGATGCCCAGCTCGCGGGCCACGATCGAGGCGTGCGACAGCGGCGCCCCCATGTCCGTCACGACGGCGGCGGCGCGCGGGAACATCGGTGTCCAGCCGATGTTGGTCAGCGTCGTCACGAGGATCTCGCCGGGCTTGAGCCGCTCGCCGTCCTCGGGCGAGGCGATCACCCGGGCGACGCCCTCGACGATGCCCGGCGCGCCGGGGAAACCGGTCACCGTGTCACTGACCGGCGCGCTCCCGCCGCGCGCGTCGTAGATGTCGCTCCGCCTGCCGGGGTCGGCGGCCCAGCGCACCGGGTCGAAGTGGCCGACGATCAGCGTCGGGTACGGCGGCAGCGCGGCGTAGCGTTCGTAGGTCGACCGCCGTACCGGGACCTGGTCCAGCGAGGACGCGTCGCCCCGCAGGAGGTCGAGGATCTCCTCCAGGTAGAGGAAGAACAGGTCGTCGCCGTGCCCCGTGAGCTGCCCGGCCCGCAGCATGAAGGCGCGCAGCACCCAGAACGCCCGCATGTTCTCCGACCTGGCGGTCTCGCGGTCGCGGACGACCTGGTTCCACCGGGTGACCCGGTCCCGCATCTTGGCTTCCTGGCGGGGGTACCGCTGGGCGAACCGCGCCCACGCCTCCTCGCGCGCCTTCTTCTGGCGGGCGAGGAGGGCCTCGGTGTCGGCGCTCATGTCGCGGAGCCCGGCGAGCTGGGCGTCGATCCAGGCCGGGTCCTCGCCGGGGCGCGGTAGGGAGACCTCGAACTCGTGGGGGCCGCGATGCCCGTACAAGCGGGCGAACGTGTCACGGTCGATCTCGCCCCTGGCCAGTTTGCCCAGCCCGATGACCGGGCCGAGACTGGCCAGTTCGCCGTCGGCGTTGGCGCCGGTGAGCATGGCTTCGGCGTCGACGTCGCCCATCATTTTGCGCAGCTTGTCGCGGGTGTACACGAGCGTGGCCCCGCCCTGCCGGCCGGCGGCCTCCAGCATGCGGCAACTGGTGACGACGTACGGCTCGATCTCGCGCTCCCACAGGGCGGCCAGGTCGGGGCCGGTCTCCGTGGTGGCGATCCGGGCCCGCAGCTCCTCCGAGCGGCGCTGGGCGGTGGCGAGGAAGGGGCGCAGGCCCTTGAGGTTCGTACGGACGCGCTTCTGGATGTTGATGAACATCGGCACGATCTTCTTGACGATCTCCCAGCGGGAGACCTTCAGCAGCGGCACGTCGAGGCCGGGTGGCATCTTGCCGAAGACCTGCTCGACGGCGGCCAGCCGCTTGTTCATGCCGAGCGATCTGGCCAGCGAGTACAGGACACTCAGGTTCATGTAGAACCGGCCGCCGATGTTGCCGACCAGGTCGAACCCGGGCAGCGCCGAGGCGGCCATCGCCTCATGGATGAACAGGCGGACGAACGACCAGGTCGCGGGGGTCATCACGTCGGGAATGGCCTCACCGAGGTTGCCGCCGGTCCACAGGTAGTCGCCCTTGAGGCTGTCGTTCCACTCCTCGACCCGCTGCTTGAGGCCGGTGATCGGGCGGGCCTGGACGATGAAGAACGAGCCGTCGCGCCTGGCCCATTCGACGTCCATCGGCGTGCCGTACAGCTCCTCGATGCGCGCTCCGATCGCGGCCAGCTCGACGGCCTGCGACGAGCCGAGGACGGCCCGGTGCCGCAGGTCGTCGGGGACGGGCTCCTCCCGCGTGCCGGACGGCGTACGCACGGTCATGACCGTCTTGTCGCCGATCCGCGACTCCGCGACGGCGCCGTCGCGGAGCACGACGGTGTCGGGGGTGACCTGGCCGCCGACGACCGCCTCGCCGAGGCCCCAGGAGGCGTTGATGACGATCTCGTCGCGGGCGCCGTTGACCGGGTTCGCGGTGAACAGGACGCCGGCCGCGTCGGCGTCCACGAGCTCCTGCACGACGACGGCCAGCGCCACGTCGTCCTGGGGCACGCCGTTCTGCTCGCGGTAGGCGATGGCGCGGGCGTTCCAGAGCGAGGCCCAGCAGCGCTTGACGGCGTCGAGCAGCGCCTCGCCCCTGATGTTGAGGTAGGTGTCCTGCTGTCCGGCGAACGACATGTCGGGCAGGTCCTCGGCCGTGGCGGACGAGCGGACGGCCACGGGCACGTCGTGGCCCAGCGCGTCATACGCCTCGCGGATCTCGGCGGCGAGCGCGGCGGGCATGTCGTGCCCGGCGAACAGGGCGGCGATCGCGGCGGCGTCACCGGAGGCGGCCGCGTCGAGGATCTGGTCGTGGAAGTCCGCGACGAACGCGCGGTAGGCCTCGGTGGTGACGTGGAATCCATGGGGAACGGGCAGTCCCGCCCTGGTCAGCCTGGCCAGGGAAGCGCCCTTTCCACCCGCTGTCGCGAGGTCGGCGGCGGCATCGTCGAGAGGGAGTACGGCCCTCACGTGACACGCTCCTTAGCGCCTAGGGAGACCGCGAGTTTCCGCTGCGCGATCTCCTCCATGGTGTCGAGATAGCCGAGGGTGGCCAGCCTGACGGCCCGGGCGTCGTCGTCCGACAACGTGGCACCCGTGCCCATCGCGCGGACGCCGGTGTCGGCGACCAGCTCGACGAGCCGGTCCTCCGGCGTCCGTATCTGCTCGGGCATCATTTTCTGCGTGAACAGGAACCCGTAGATGACCGAGGCGAGGGTCGCCAGGTGCTCGGCGGGCGTCAGGTCCGAGCGGAGCACACCCCGCCCGGCCAGCTCACCGAGGTACGTCCCGAACGCGGCGCCCAGATCGAGCGTGGTCTGGCTGCTCTTCTTCTGCCTGCTGAGCTTGCCGAACACCTCCGAGTCGTCCAGGATCAGCGCCCTCATCAGCGGTCGGCGCAAGAGCCCCCCGACCAGCTCCCGGAGCAGCTCGCGCAGGTCCGCGGGCGCGCTCTCGCGGACCTCACGCATCAGAAGGACCCGCTCACGGCGGATCAGCGCCGCGAAGAGCAGCTCGCGGGTCTTCCAGTGCAGGTAGATCGTGCCCTTGGCGACGTCGGCCTGCCTGGCCACGTCGTCGATGGTCGTCTTGTCGTAGCCCCAGCGCAGGCACAGCTCGGCGGCGGCGTCCAGAATCCGGTGCGCCCGCTCCAGCTGACGCGCGGGATCCTGCGGAGGCCGTCCCACCCTTGCCATCACGTCTCACCTCAAATGTTTGACTAGATGAGACTATGTGGTCATTTAATTAATGGCAAGTTCATCCCAGCTTCGCCAGGAGTTGCTCGGCGTCGGCCGCGAAGGTCGAGTCGTCGGTGCCGGCCGCGAGCCGGAGCATCCGCCTGGCCACCGTGAGGTCGCCGTGGGCGTACCGGATCTCCCCCAGGCGGAAGGCGGCCTCGGCGACCAGGTCGGGCTGCTCGGTCAGCCCCAGCGTGAGCTCGTAGTAGCGCACGGCGCCGTCGCGGTCGTTCAGCCAGTAGCAGAGCTCCCCCAGATGCGCGGCCGCCATGCCCGACTCCGTGTCGCCCGAGTCGATGACCCGCTGGTACCAGCCGAGCGCCTCGGGGAAGTCCCGCTCCCGCTTGGCCAGCGCCCCGAGGTACATCGCCCCGAGCGCGGTGACGTGCCCGGTTCCGAACTCGACCGCCCGGACGTACCAGCGGCGGGCCTCGTCCTCGTCCTCGTCGTGGTAGCTGTGGCCGAGCGCGACCATCGCCCTGGCCGCCAGCTCATCGTCGCCCGCGCTCAGCACGCGCCGGTAGACCTCCCTGCCCTCGGCCACCTCACCGGTCCCGACCAGGGCCTGGGCGAGCACGCTCAACGCGGTGGGCTCACCGCTCTCGGCCGCCTCCCGCAGCGTGCGCAGCGACGCCTCAGTGTCGCCCTGGCGGCCCTGGAGCATGCCGAGCAAGCTGCCGAACACCGACCGCACCGGACTGTCGGCGTCACCCGCCTGCCGTTCGGCCAGGTTGTAGAAGGCGGCGACGTCGTTCTCGACGTCGAGGAGCGCCAGCAGCCTGCCGCCCGCGACGAACCGCACGTCCGGGTCCTCGTGCTCGTTCAGCCGCTCGTAGATCGCCCGCGCCCGCGCCGTCTCGCCGAGCTCGGCGAGCCGCTCGGCGACCCCCAGCTCGGTGAAGGCGTCGGAGCCGACCAGCTCGTAGTAGAGGTGGACGGCGTCGGGGTCGTCGCAGAGCTCCGCGAGCTCCCTGGCCTTGGTTCCGGCGTGCGGCCCCAGATGCGACAGCACCTGTACGGCCAGCGCGTGTTCGCCCTGCTCGTATGCCTGGTAGGCCAGGGTGCTCAGGTTGTTCAGGGCGATCTGGGCCAGCTCGTGGGCCGTTTCGTGGGTCAGCTGGGCGGCTGTTCCCGCAGCGCTCGTTCCCGCAGCGGCGGCGAACGCCTCCGCGGCCCCGAGCGGGTCGCCGTCCTCGTGCAGCCAGCAGCCGAGCTGAAGGCCGCCCCTGGCCACGGCGTCGGCCTCGCCCGACTCGATGGCCAGCCGCGCCTCCCCTGCTGCGGCGGCCGTGTCACCCAGCGAGTGCAGAGCGTCCGCGAGATCGACCCGCATCCCCGCGCTCGGGTGACCGGTGTCGATCCCCTTGCGGTACATGGCAACCGCGCCCGCCAGATCATCCGTCGCCTTGCACGCGTCACCCCACACCCAGTAGCCCATGGCCACCGTCTCGGGATCGCCGGTACCGACCGCCAACTCGGCCTCGGCGGCGACGGCCGCGTACTCCCGCCGCTGGAACAGGTTGACGAGCAGATGACGCAGACTCGCGAGGTCCCCGGCCGCGGCGCCACGATCGAGCACGTCACCGGCCCCCGCCAGATCGCCGCCCTCCTCCAGCAACCCGGCCAGTTCGACGGCGGTCGACGGCATCGCGGCCCGCAGCGCCTCGACGGCCCCGTCCAGGTCACCGCACCGACGCCGGACGGCGGAGACGTCGCGCCACGCCATGAGGCTGATGTCGGCATCGTCGCTCTCCGTCGCGGGCAGAAGGCACAGCTCGGCCTGGCTGTACTGACCGTCACGGGCCAGCTCCGCACCAAGCCCCAGCCTTGCCATCGCGGCCCATCTCGGCCCGCCCAGCTCGATGACCAGCAGGTAGAGCGCCCTGGCGAAGGCATCGTCCCGGGTCGTCCTGGCCATCTCCAACGTCTCGGCAAACGCCTCGTCGACGGGAAATCCGCACGCCTCAGCCACAGAGGCTTCAGACACCTCGGCGAGCGTGTCAGCCGTGGAGGGGGCGAACTGCCCGACCACGGAGAAGCCGGACCTCTCGGCGGGCGAGGAGTTGGGCTTTCCGGCCGTAGGAGATGCGGTCAGCAGGCGACATACCTCGGTCGGCTCGCCCGCGTCCAGCGCGAGCAGCAGCCGCGCCATCAACGCCGAACCGGTCAGCTCGGTCAGAGCCGCCAGCGCGCCCTGCCGGTCGCCTTCGGCGGCCAGCACCCATGGCCGCTCCTTCGGCGACGCCGTGCCGAGCCGGACCCGGGCCGTGGCCGCGGCCTGCCGGTCCAGGTCCTGGGCCGCCGCACGCTGGTAGGCCGAACGGGCGCCATCCTGGTCACCCGCCTCCTCCAGACGCCGGCCCGCCTCCACCAGCGTGGCACCCGCCGACGCCGGATCAGCCGCCACGGCCCGCTCGAACGCCGCCAGCGCCCCCTCCATATCACCGGTCCGCGCGAGCAGACCACCCAGCAGGCAGACCACCTCCGCGCCCGGCGCGATCCCCACCGCGATCTCCGCAGCCGCCAGCGCGCCCTCCAGATCACCGGCATCCCGCAGAAGCCGGGCCAGCTGCGGGACCGCCGCATCCCCGAACACCACCCGCAGCACTTCGCGAGCCTCGTCGGTCGACCCGGTCGCGATCAGAATCTCCCCGAGCCGCAACGCGGCCTCGGCCACATGCGCCTCGACCACCGCCTCTCGGTACGCCTCCCCCGCGTCCGCTTCTCCAGCCCCGCCCACCATCCCCTGATACGCCTCCGCCACGTACGCCTTATCGACGCCCGTCACCGACCCCTGGTACACGGGCGCCTCGCCAGCGGCGGCCACCATCCCTTGGTACATCTCCGCCTCGTACGCCTTATCGACGCCGGCCACCGACCCCCGGTACACAGGCGCCTCGCCAGCGGCGGCCACCATCCCCTGGTAGGCGGGCGCCTCGTTGACGCCAGTC
The DNA here is from genome assembly GCF_019396345.1 of Nonomuraea guangzhouensis. GTDB lineage: Bacteria > Actinomycetota > Actinomycetes > Streptosporangiales > Streptosporangiaceae > Nonomuraea > Nonomuraea guangzhouensis. Next base: position 276,635 of record NZ_JAHKRM010000002.1, read on the forward strand.
ACCATCCCCTGATACGTGCGCCCCTCGTCGAGGCCGGCCATCCCCTGGCACGCCTCCGCCACGAACGCCGCTTCGGCGACCGCCACCCCGTCGTACGCCGTTTCAGCTCCCGGGGCTGCCCCCTGGTCCTCCGCCACGCGCCCGGCAACCACCGCCCCTTGGTGGGCTTTCGCCACCCCGCCGCACCCCGCCAATACCTTCCGGTACGCCTGTGCCGCCGCGTCGAGGTCGCCGAGGGTGTGCCAGGTCCGGGCGAGGTCGCGGTGTGCGATGGTGGTGAGGCGTTCGTCGGGGCCGGTCGTGGCCTGTCGCCAGGCGGCGATCGCGCCGTGCGGGTCGCCGGCGTCGTGGCGCAGGGCGCCGAGGTAGCAGGCCGCCTCCTGCCGGAAGTCCGGGTCACCGACGTCGAGCACCAGGGACAGCGCCCCGTCCGCGGCGGCCGTCTCGCCCTGCCGGTGCCAGGCGTGCGAGCTCTGCATCGCCAGCATGGCCGCCATCCAGGTTCGGCCGTCGTCGGCTATCTCCTGGAAGGCCGCAGCCGCCGCACCGAAGTCGCGGTCGAGCAGGAACCGGGCGTAGCGCCCGGTGTCCCCCTCTTCCGGGTGAGTCTCCGGGATATGGGCGAACGCGGCGCGAGCGCCGTCGAGGTCGTCGATCCGTACCCGGGTGAGTCCGAGCAGCCACGCGTTGCGCGGCGCCTGGACCGGGTCACCCTCGGCGACGAACCGCTCGTGCAGGCGGCACGCGGCCAGCAGATCGCCCTGGCGCTCGAACAGCCCGAGCAGCGCGCCCATCGCCTCGACCCGCAGCCCGCGATGGCCGGTCTCCATCGCGGCGGCGAACGCGGCCCGCGCCTCCACCAGATCACGCGCCCCCGCCCCCCGAACGCCAGCACCCCCAAGAGCGCCCGCACCCTCACCCGCGCCGAAGCCCAGGTCGTCACCGGCACGCTCGCTGAGCAGCTCACCCAGCCCGTACGCCACCCAAGGCGCCAACCCAGGATGCCCATCGGCACGAGCCCGGCGCAGCAGCGTGACCGCCTCCTCGGTCTGGTCCTGGTTCACCAGGACGTCCTTGAAGATGGTGGCCGTGTACGAGAGCGCGAGCGGGTCACCGGATTCGGCCGCCGCGCGGAACAGCTGGGCCGCGTCCGACAGGTCGTACCCGATGGAGGCCAGCACCTGCGCGAACACCGCGGTGCCGATCGCGGCCGTCGCCGGGTTCGGGTGCTCCATGGCCTGGCGGTAGCGGACCAGCCCCTCCTCCCTGCCCAGGCGCTGGTGGTCGATGACCGCCCGCAGCACGGGATGCGGTTCGCCGCCCGATTCGCGGAGCAGGTGCAGGAAGAACTCGGCGCTGAAGCCCTGCAGCAGATCGTCGCCCTCGGCGACGTACGACAGAAGCTCGTCGGCCTGCTCTCGATCACCCTCGCCCAGTTCCAGCTCGGCCAGCGTCATCATGGCCCGGACCGACTGGGTGGCCGCGCCGGAGTCGATGGCCCTGCGCAGCAGCCGCCGCGCAACGGCCAGGTCACCCGCCTGCAGGTGGCGCAGGGCCTCGTCGACGTCCAGGAGCGCCTGCTCCTCCACCGGGTCGGCGAGCGGCTGCTGCCGCGCCGCATGGTCGATCAGCAGCGCGGCCTTGAACGCCGTGTCGGGATCGTCGTGCTCGGCCGCGTCGAGTACGAGCGCCATGAGGCTCTCCCGCTCGTCCGGGTGCCGGTCGAGCAGCAGGCCGAGCAGTGTGACGCAGATCGACGACCACTCCGACTCCCCTGCCTCCAGTACGGCCCGCAACGCCGCGAGCGCCGCGGCCACCTCCCCGGCCTCGGTGTGCATCTGCGCCAGGCAGGCCTGGGCCTCGACGGCGTACTCGCGCTGGCCGCTGGCGATCACCCGGTGGAAGATCGCCTTCGTCGCCACCACGTCGCCGAGCTGCGCGGTCACCTTGGCCTGCTCGATGAGCGCGGGCAGCCGCTCCTCGGGCCTGGGGTCCTCGGCGGCCGTGGCGTAGGAGGCGGCCGCTTCGGCGTACTCGCCGAGGTCGACGAGGACCGCGCCGCGCAACCGGTGGGCCGTGGCCAGGTGGTCGGGGTGCCCCACGGCGATCGCGTACTCGCACACCTCGCGGGCGGCCGCGAAGTCCTCCTCGTCGGCGTACATCTGGAAGAGCCGGAACGCCGACAACGACACCACCTCGGGATCGCCGCAGGTCAGCAACTGCTGGTAGTCGTCCTCGTCCTCCGCCAGCTCGTACAGGTCGCGGGCCGTACCGGGATCGTGGGGGACGAAGTCGGGCAGCTCCAGCTGGGCGGCCAGCTCGGCCACGGCGGGACTGTCACACCGGCGCGCCCGCTCCAGCGCCTCCGCCGCGCCCTGGGCGTCGCCCATCTCGGTCAGTACGAGGACCAGCGCCGTCTCGGCGAGCGCGGCCACCTCGAAGTCGGCGCCGTCGGAGGCGATCATCAGCACCCGGTAGGCGGCGGGCCATTCCCGCGCGGCGATCAGCATCATGCTCATGGCGATGGCCGACCGCTGCCCGAAGACCGGGTCGCCCGACTGGATCACCGACCGGTGCGCGGCCTCCGCACCGTCGAGGTCGCCCTGCTCCTCCAGCAGGCAAGCCAGCAGATGCGACGCCTCGGGATCGCTGGTGGCCGCGTTCTCCCTGAACAGCACCGCCGCCGCACCGAGGTCTCCCGCTTCCCAGTACCTCATCGCGGCGGCGAGCTGTTCTGACTCCATGCTGCACTCCCCAGTCATCCAATACTGTGAAAAAGCTACATGTGTAGTCGCCTGGTTACCGCCCATTCTTCGGATCTCCGGACCTGGGGCCATCACCGCTCGGAGCGCCGTAGCGTAGACCCCATGGCTAGAGCGTTCTGGATCGACCAGGAGTTCGACAGGGATCGTGACGGGCGCTACGCCGTACACGTGCGCAAGAACCTCGAAGAGTTCGAGTGGGGCGACATCGCGCCGGTCAGGTTCGCCTGCGCGGCCTGGCGGCTGGCCACGCCGCCGTCGCTGAACCCGGGCTACGTGCGCTGGGACCGCCGCATCCTGGAGGCGACGTGCGACCGCAACACGTGGGACGGCACGCTCAACGCGCGGATCCGGCTGGTCTCACCGCTGCCCGAGGAGCTCACCCGCTCGCGGGCCTGGTGGCGCGACCGCGGCTGGCTGGGCTGGCAGGAGACGTTCGGCCAGTACGTCGAGCCGACGCAGCAGGACCTGGCCAGGATCCCGTTCCTGCGGGCGACGCTGCTGGTCGAGGTGCCGGTGCCGCTCGACGACCTGCCGCCGGAGCCCGAGGGCCCGCATGACCAGGTCGAACAGAGCGCGGAACGGGCCCTGGTCGTGCTGGTACGCGAGCTGAACCAACTAGTCGCCCCCATCCTCGACCAGCTCGGTTAAGAGCCTGCTCGACCCGCGAAGAAGCTGCCCGACCCCGGCCAGACCTGCGCCGAGGCGCTGCGGGACCTGAAGCTGGGCGCCGTCCTGTCGATGCTCTCGATCTACCTGCGGCAGCGCGGGTCGCCGGAGTCGAGGCCGGTGGGCACGCCGCACTCCGTGACCGGGGTCGAGAGCTGATCGGTCGCCGGGTTCCAGGGCTCGCCGGTGACGACGGCGACGATGCGGGTGCCCGGCTGGAAGGCGCCTTGCCGTACGAGGTCGAAGACGCCGTACAGCATCTTCCCGACGTACACCCCCTCGACCCCATATTTCGCGATGAAGTCGTCGAGAACCGGAGTCGAGCGGGCGTAGCCCCCGAAGTGGTAGTCCAGGTTGACCGACCAGTTGGACCACACGCGCCCGTAAGCCTCGCGCTGCAGGCGCGCGACCTCACCCTCGAGGAACCCGGCCCCCTTCAGCACCGCGAACCCGATCGCCCGCCGCCCCTCCGGCAACCCGGCCGCGATCCCGGCCAGGGTGCCGCCCGTGCCGACCGCGCAGCAGATCACGTCGTAGTCGCCACCGATCTCACCGGACAGCCCCGCGATCTCATCGGGCAGCTCGGCGCATCCGCGCACGGCCGCCGCGTTGCTGCCACCCTCGGGCAGGATCGCCACGTCGCCCCACTGCTCGCGCAGCGCGGCCTGCACCTCTGGGGTGTGCTTGAGCCGGTACGTCCCCCGGTCGAGGTACGTCAGCCGCATGCCGCAGGACGCCGCGTACGCCAGCGACGAATTGAGCGGCAACCGCTCCTCGCCGCGGATCACCCCGATCGTCTCGAACCCATCCCGCCGCCCGGCCGCCGCCACAGCCCTGATGTGGCCGGAGTAGGCGCCGCCGAACGTGAGCACCCGTGGATGGCCCAGGTTGTACTTGAGTTTGCGCGCCTTGTTGTCGTCGCGGACGAGGAAGACCCGGACAGAGGCGAGCGCCGGATCCACCAGCTCCTCCATAGCGCTAGTCTACGGTCGGAGCTTTGTTGAGGAGTGTTGGATTATGCGCGCTACTGATGCTTTCCGTGCCGCCTTCGGCGCCGACCCGCGTACCGTCTGGCACGCGCCCGGCCGGGTCAACCTGATCGGCGAGCACACCGACTACAACGACGGCTTCGTCCTGCCCTTCGCGGTGCCGTGGGGCGTCACGGCGGCGGTCAGCCCGCGCGACGACAGCACGATCCGGCTGCTCTCCCTGCAGTCGCCCGGCGACCCGGTGGTCATCTCCAACCACGAGGAGTCGCGCGGCTGGACCCGCTACGTGGTCGGCGTCCTGGCCATGCTGGGCGACCGGGTACGCGGCGCCGACATCGCCATCGACGGCGACATCCCGCCGGGCGCCGGGCTCAGTTCGAGCGCCGCCCTGGAGGTGGCCGTCGCCTCGGCCCTCGACGACCTGTACGACCTGGGCATGACGCCCATGGAGCGCGCCCTGCTCAGCCAGCGGGCGGAGAACGACTTCGTCGGCATGCCGTGCGGCATCATGGACCAGGCCGCGTCCGCGCTGAGCGCCGAGGGGCACGCGCTGTTCCTCGACTGCCGCTCGCTCGGCTCCCGCAACATCCCGCTCGACCTGGCCGCGCACGGGATGACCATCCTCATCATCGACACGCGGGCGCACCACGAGCACGCGGGCGGCGAGTACGCCAAGCGCCGCGCGGAGTGCGAGTCGGCGGCCCGCAAGCTGGGCGTCGCGGCCCTGCGCGACGTCACGGACCTGGCCGGGGCCCTCGACCTGCTGCAGGGCGACGAGCGCAAGCGCACGATGCACATCGTCACGGAGAACCACCGCGTCGAGGCGCTCGTCGGCCTGCTGCGGGCGGGGGCGATCACGGAGATCGGGGCGCTGCTGAACGCGTCCCACCTGTCGCTGCGCGACCAGTACGAGGTGTCGTCGCCGGAGCTGGACCTGGCCGTGGAGGCGTCCCTGCGCGGCGGCGCCCGGGGCGCCCGCATGACGGGGGGCGGCTTCGGCGGCTCGGCGATCGCGCTGGTGGCCGACGACCGCCTGGAGTCGGTGAAGGAGTCGGTGAGCAGCGCCTACGCGGAACGCGGCTGGCAGGCCCCCCGCTTCCTCCCCGCCACCCCCTCCGCGGGTGCTCGCCGCATTTCGTGACCTCTGTTACGGGCGGCATTCTCTGTTACGGCCGGCCCGGTGGGCCCCACCCTCCGCACGGGGCCGGCGTCTGTCCAGGGGAACGCTCCTCCGGTTCACCGGCTTACCGCCGTTACGTGCGCACCGGCACCGTCTGGGTGGTCCCTTCGGGCTGGCTAGTAGAGGGGCGGGAAGTTCGGCGGGCGGCGTTCCAGGAAGCTGGCGACGCCCTCGGCGAAGTCCGGGCGGGTAAAGGAGGCGAGCATCTCCTGGGTCGCCGTCTTGGCCGATTCTTCGAGGGTGACGTTCCAGTCGTTCCAGATCTGGCGCTTGATGATGGCCATGGAGGCCGGGGAGCTGTGGATCGCGAGCTCCCTGGCGTACTCCTGGGCCGTGGCGAGCAGTGAGTCGCCTGGGACCGAGCGGTTCGCCAGGCCGAGTTCGTAGGCTTCCGCGCCGGTGAAGACCCTCCCCGACAGGAGGATGTCCATGGCTCGCTGCTGGCCCATGAGGCGGGGGAGGATCCAGGACAGGCCGTACTCCGCGACCAGGCCGCGGCGGGGGAAGGCCGTGGTCCATTTGGCGTCCTCAGCAGTGAAGATCAGGTCGCAGGCCAGCGCGTGGACCATGCCCAGACCGGCGCAGGCGCCGTTGACGGCGGCGATGATCGGCTTGGCGATGGTCGTGGGGAAGGTGTTGGGGCGCGGATCCGGGGTCTCGTCGTAGGAGCCGGTCTGGAGGGCGCTGAGCGTCTGGAAGTCGGCGCCCGAACAGAAGCCCTTACCCGCGCCGGTCACCACGATGGCCCGCACGTTCGAATCTTCCTCGGCCTCCTGGAGGAGGTCGAAGTAGCGCCGGCCCATCGCGTCCGTCCAGGCGTTGAGCCTGTCGGGCCGGTTGAAGGTCAGTGTGAGCACGCCTTGGTCGGCCGAGGTGAGAACGAGTTCCGCCATGGGGCAACCGAATCATATTCTAGTGGCGGAACGCAAGAAAGGCGGAGATGGCAGGCCGCGCGATCAACCGCTGTGGTGGACGAACGCCGGAGTCAGCGTGGGATTGTCGTAGTAGCGGTGGAAAACGCGTGTGGCGCCGCCGGAGATCGGCGGCACGATCCACGACCAGTCCGCCGGGCAGACGCGCCCCGCCTTCTCCTCCCGCTCCAGGTGCGTGAGGAACCGGTTCGACTCCGTATGGTGGTCGGTCATCGTGACCCCCGCCTGCTCGAACGAGTGCAACACGGCCACGTTCAGCTCGACCAGCGCGTGGTCCCGCCACAGGGACCGGTCGGTGGCGGTGTTCAGCCTGAGACGCTCGGCGACCACGGGCAGCTGGTCGTAGCGGTCGACGTCGGCGAGGTTGCGGGCGCCGATCTCCGCCCCCATGTACCAGCCGTTGAAGGGCGCGCACGGATAGCACAACCCGCCGATCTCCAGGCACATGCCGGAAATGGCCGGCACGGCATGCCAGCGTAGCCCCAGCTCGGCGAACCACGGATATTCCGGATGCGTGAGGGGCACCTCCAGAACCGCGTCGCCCGGCAGATTACACAGCAGCGGCCGCCCTGCCGCCGGCTGGATGACCAGTGGCAGCACGTCGAACCTCCCCTCCCCGCCACGCCAGCCGAGCCCCCTGACCATCGTGGTGAAGTCGGCGTGGCGGGGATCCCCGACGATCGAGCCGTCCCGCAGGCGATGACCGGCGTACCGGATGAGCTGCTCGTTCAGCACCCGGGGCCCGCGCCTGGCCGGCGTGTCCGGCGGGAACACGGTGACCGTCGGCCGAATCCGCCCATCACCGGTCGCGGCGCGCAGATGGGCCACACACTCGATGGCCACGCCCTCGGCGCTGTGCACCTGCCTGCGGTCGCGCACTCTCAACGACCGCCAGTAGAGCCGCCCGATGCAGCGGCTGCTGTTACGCCAGGCCACCCTGGCCCCGAACTGAAGCTCCTCGAACGTATGGACGTAGGTCCCATGACGGGCCACGTCCCTGGCGACCTCACGCAGCCGCGCGTGCACGTCGCCGGCGCTGGGGTTCTCGGCGTGGAAGAGCCTGATGAAGCGCTCCGCCTCGCGGATGTCGATCGTGTGCTCGATGAAGGTCTGTACGGCGATGGCATCGAAGGGACGCAGGGACCTGATCCAGGTACGCAACGCAGTAACCAGCACTTTTCCATCAACGGAGCGCCCCGCCGATTCCGGGTCGGCGGCACCTCCTTGCAGGCGGCGCCCTCTCCACACCGCCTTCACAACGGGACCGCAGCTCCTGCCATCCTTCACCGTCCGACAGCCGTTTGTCCCGGCAAATCAAAAATCCAGTGATCTTATGACTACAAAGCGTGAATGACGGCGTGTTCAGGTTCGTCGGACCATGGGGCGCACCGTGCCGGCATGATCTCCTGCTTCGGTGAGCGCCTGTGATGCGTCCTGACGTGCGCTTCCCCGCCAGCCGCAAGCACATACGGCCACGTAACCTTCACCGCCTCCGGCCCGTTCCTCCGCCCATCCGATGTGCTTCACGTCTGTCTCGCGCAGGAGGAGAACAGCCGTCCCCACCAGCACCATCCCTCCACCTGCCACGAACCCGCCGAGCATCCCGAGGAAACCAGCGTCCGAGGCCTCCTCAATCAGATATGCACCCGAACGGGACAGATGCGCGAGGAGCACGACAAGAGCAAGCGCGCCACCGCCGCCCACGGCCGCCAGGCCCCACGTCATGCGGAGGGCCCGTGAGATGCGCCCGAGGACGGCGGGGATGACAACGACGTCTACTCCGATGATGGCGCCTCCGAGTACATGAGGCGTGAGCATCGGGTGCCAGAAGGGGCGTGCGATGAGAGCAACTGCCACACCGGCGAGCATCAAGCCGCCTGCGGCCAGGGCAAGCGCGGGACGCCTGTCTAGGATCATGGTTCCTCCCCCGCCCAGAACAACGGAACTTGGGAGAGGTTGGTGCCTGGTTTCCGGAACGACTCAGGCCCCCTTCCTTGATCCAGGAAGAGGGCCTGATGTTGCTCCCGCGATAGGACTCGAACCTATAACCTGCCGGTTAACAGCCGGCTGCTCTGCCGTTGAGCTACGCGGGATCGAACGTTTCGCGCCGGTCGGCGGGCCTTGCGGTCCGCTTCCCCTGCGCGCAGGAATAGATTAGCGCACTCCAGGAGTGCGTGTCGCATCGTCATCGGGGTAGTCCGGAGACAGCGGAGGTGCAATATGCGTTATCGAATGACGTTCGCCATTGGGCTCGCTGTCGGCTACGTCCTGGGCAGCCGGGCTGGTCGCGAACGCTATGAGCAGATCAAGCGGGCGGCCCAGCGTGTTGCCGACAGTCCCAGGTTCCAGGAGACCGCGGGGGTGGTCGGCGCGCAGGTGTCCAAGGCGGCCGGAGTGGCCAGGTCGAAGGTGGGTGACACGCTCCAGCATCGGATCCCGTTCCTCAACAAGCACGACCACGCCGACACCGGCACCGGCTGGCCCGGCGAACAGGTCAACGAGAAGAAGGCCAACGAAACCGGCATCCCCTACTGAGCCGGTCAACCCCGGGCATGGCACCCATGCCCGGGGAACGGGGAACGGGGAACAGGGAACAGCACTCACACGCCCATGCTGCGCCGTACGCCCTCAAGGGCCTGTTCGGCCTGTGCCCGCACGCCCGGGTCGTCCGGGTCGAGACCTTCGTCGAAGACGAGGGTCCAGCCCAGCATCTCGCCGCCGGGCCGCCGCCTGGCCACCAGGCGCACCCCGCCACGCCCGGGCAGGTCCACGTGCTTGTTCACCACGATGGTGGCGTTGACCCGCTCCCGCACCGTCTCGGGCAGCAGGCGCGGCTCCGGCAGCAGCACGCGGTGCCTCTCGCCGGACATGGTCAGGACGTTCAGCCCCTCCTCGTCCCAGGAGGCCCGGTCGATCGTCTCGTACGGCACGCGGACCCCGCCGGGCAGGTGCAGCGCCAGGTTCGTGGCCACCACGTGCCCGTCGCCGGTGGCGGCGAAGGTCAGCACCCGCTCCCCCGGCTCGGTGACCAGGGCCTTGCGGGCGTCGGCGGGCAGGCGGCGAAGGATGCTCATTCCTTCACGCTATCGGCGAGCAGGTCCAGGGTCAGCGCCGCACTCCAGGAGAAGTCCCGGCACCCCCGCCCGCTGCCGTCGAACGGGTCGAAGCACTCGCGGAACCCGGCCTGCCTGACCAGGCGGAGCGTGCCGTTGGTGAGCTGCTGGCTGAGCGAGTCGAGCGCGTGCACGCCGGCGGCCCGGCGCAGCAGCCAGTTGGTGTTCACCCAGGACGGGCCGCGCCAGTAGCGGGTGCGGTCGAACTGGGTCGCGCGGATCTCGCAGCTGGGCACCGGGTAGCCGGTGGCGCCCATGAACCTGGCCGATTCGAGCACGTCGATGGCCGCCTGGACGCGGTCGCTCGGCAGGCCGGGGTCGAGCAGGGGGCCGAAGCCGCCGACCGTACAGACGCGGATGAGCCGGTCGGCCCGCAGGTCGCGGGCGTAGAAGCAGCCGTCCCAGAGGCGGTCGAGGAGTGCCTGCCTGATGCGTTCGGCCTGCTCGGTGTGGGGCACCGGGTCGGCGCGGGCCAGCGGCGCCAGGTCGGCCAGGGCCAGGCAGGAGGCGAGCCAGATCCCGTTGAACATCGGGTCCTCGATGGCGAACGGGTGCTCGTCGCGCAGGTATTCGGACCGGTAGCCGGCGTTGCGGTATCGCAGGGCCAGCCAGACGTAGCGGTCGTGGTCGCTGTCGGGGTGGCGCTCGTCGAGTTCGACGTTGCGGTAGCCGTACCTGATCTCGGGCAGCGCGGCCAGCGCCTGGTCCCAGGCCGGGCTGTCGTCCATGCCCGACTCCCAGGGGTGCACGATCGCGGCCAGCCCCGAGCCGCCGAGGTCGCGCGCGGCGGCCAGGTAGGCGTGCTGGGCGGCCAGCGCCGGAAACGCTCGCCTGACGAAGTCGGCGTCCCCGGTGTGCCGGTAGAGCCACCACAGGGCCAGCGCCTGCAGCGGTGGCGAGGTGAGACCCGAGGTGAGCACGCGCGGCGCGGCGTCGTGGTCCTGCGAGCGCCAGACCGAAGGGCCCGGGAAGTACGCCTCGGGAGTGTGGAAGACGATGTGCGGCACCATGCCGGTCGCCCACTGCCCGGCCAGCAGGCTGAGCAGCTCGGCTCTGGCCCGGTCCGGCCGGTACCTGGCCAGACCGATCACCACGAACGCCGAGTCCCAGCTCCACTGGTGCGGGTAGAGACCTGGTGCGGGCACGGTGGAGGTTCCCGTCCAGTTCGCCTCGAGCACGGACATCGCCTCGCGCCCGAGCGCGGCGTCGTCAACCGCCGGCCGCGCCTCCATCAACCCACTATGCGCCGCCGAGCCGCAGGAAGCCAGGTCGCTACGTACGGACCCACTTGGACACGAGCATGATCCCGAAGGCCACGGCACCGATGATGAGGCCCCACTTGAGCAGCGTGAAGGCGAAGCCCACAAGGGGGCCGATGAGGATGAACACGGCGATGATCGCCAGGATTGCGAGAAGTATGCGTCCCATGCCCAAGACGCTACGAGATCCTTTAAGCGAATTGCAGGTGAGACAGGGTTGAATCAGGGACAAGTCAGGGTCCTCCCTACCTTCGGAACCAACCGGTCGGTTTCACCGTTTAGCCGGTAGACAACGGGGCGCGGGGGCCCGTATCACGGGGAGCGTGATGAGTCTCGGACCACCCATGAGCAGGGAGGGCGCGGAGTACGCGCTGCGCGCTCGTTCCGACGAGCGCGACCGCATCTCCGGCGACCTGCTCGATCTTGAAGCGCACACCACCTATCAATTACTCAAGGGCGCCTCCTTACGCGGCCCGACCCAGACCCGCTGGGCCGCCGCGCAGGGCGCGCTCGCCACGTTGTGGGCGCTTTACGACACCTACCGGGGCGTATTACGTACGGCCGAGCAGGTCAAGGGCCCCCGCGGCCGCCTCGGCGCGGAGCAGCTCGCCACCTTGACCGAGCTGCTGTCCGGCCGCTCGGTGGTCCTGAAGGCCGCCGCCAAGCCGGTCGAGGAACGCTCCCTGCTGCCCCAGGCGGACGAGCGGCTCACCCTGGACGAGACCGTCACCCGGATGGACGCCGCCTTCCAGCTGGCCACGGACGTGCTGACCGAGATCGACACGGTCTGGTCCGCGGCGCTGCCCCGCCTCGACGCCGCCGACGCCGAGCTGCGCGTGGTGAGCGACCTGCAGCGGCAGCTCGGCGAGACCCTCGATCTGACCCAGGCGGAGGCCGAGCTGAAGCGGATGCGCGCCGCCGTACTGGAAGATCCCCTCGGCTCGGCCCCACCCGACCACGAGCTGGCCCGCGTCACCGGCGCCCTGGCGAGCACCCGCGCGGACCTGGAGCAGGCGTTGCGGGTCAGCCAGGAGTACGGCAGGCGGCGCGAGGAGCTGGCGGCCGCGCTGGACCGGGTACGGGCGGCCGAGAGCGACGCCAGGGTGGCCCACGGCACGGTCGTCGCCAAGATCGCCCTGCCGCCGCAGGCACAGCCGCGGAGCAAGGTGGACGCGCTGGCCGGCGAACTCGACGCGCTCGACGCCTCGACCGGCACCTGGCTCGACAGGTCCGGCCGGCTGACGGCGCTGGAGCAGGGCGTCGAGCAGGCCGCCCAGCAGGCGGGGGCCACGGCGAAGGCGCTGTTGGGGCTGATCGGCCGGCGGAACGAACTGCGCGGACTGCTCGGCGCGTGCCAGGCGATGGCGGTCCGCAAGGGCCTGGCGGAGGACCCGGACGCCACCGGGCTGTACGAGCGGGCGCGGCTGCTGCTGTGGAGCGCTCCCTGTGATCTGACGAAGGCGGCACAAGCCGTCGACCTGTACCAGCGTGCGATCCACGGAGGTGGCCGATGACCGGATGCGCTCAGCCAGGCTGTACGGGCACGATCGAAGACGGCTACTGCGACCTGTGCGGGCACGCGGCGGCGGCCGCCACGTCCGTGTCCACCCCCTCATCGTCGGCCTCCTCGCCGTCCCCGGACACCCGGCCGGTGAGCCGGCCGATGACCGGCCCGCTGAGCAGTGGCCGGTCGCGGGCCGGCGTGCTGGGCGACCTCGCCGACCTGCCGTCGGTGCCCTACCGGGACCCGGCCAGCGCGATCATGGCCAATCCCGAGGTGCCGGAGGAGAAGCGGTTCTGCGCCAACCCGGCGTGCGGCGAGCCGGTCGGCCGCTCCAGGCAGGGACGCGCCGGGCTGCCCGACGGGTTCTGCCCGCACTGCCGTACCCAGTTCTCCTTCACCCCCAAGCTGGGCCAGGACGACCTGGTGGCGGGCCAGTACCGGGTGCTGGGCTGCCTGGCGCACGGCGGCCTCGGCTGGATCTACCTGGCCGCCGACGAGAACCTCGACGGCCGCTGGGTGGTGCTCAAGGGCCTGCTGAACACCGCCGACGCCGAGGCGCTGGCGGCGGCGGAGGCCGAGCGGAAGTTCCTCACCACCGTCGACCACCCGAACATCGTCAAGATCATCAACTTCCAGCGCTCCGCCGGCCTCGGCTACATCGTCATGGAGTACGTCGGCGGCCAGTCGCTGCACGAGCTGCGCCGCCAGGGCCCGTTGCCGCTGCGCGAGACGCTGATGTACGGGCGGGAGATCCTGCGCGCGTTCGGCTACCTGCACGAGCAGGGCCTGGTCTACTGCGACCTCAAACCGGCCAACGTGATCAGGGTCGGCAAGCGGCTCAAGCTCATCGACCTGGGCGCGGTCCAGCGCGTCGGCTCGCCGCCGGGCACGTCCTGGGCCACGGTCGGCTACCACGCGCCCGAGCTCGACACCCGGCCCTCGTCCGTCGCCTCCGACCTGTACACGGTGGCCAGGACGCTGGCGGTGCTGACCATCCCGTCGTTCAGCCCGGCCAAGGGCGGCGCGGAGAACCCGCTGCCGGCGGACTGCGGCAACGAGTCGTTCGCCCGGCTGCTGCGGCGGGCGACCGCGCCGGATCCCGCCGCCAGGTTCCAGAGCGCGGAGGAGATGGAGGAACAGCTCGTCGGCGTGCTGCGCGAGGTCAGCGCGGTGACGGAGGGCGTGCCGTACCCCGCGCAGTCGTCGATGTTCGGGCCCGAGCGGCTCGCGGCGGGGGCGGCGCTGGCCGCCGACCGCGGGCGGGTGTTCGACGGGCTCGACCCGCTGGAGGCGGCGGCCGCGCTGCCGGTGCCGCTGGCCGACCCCGCCGACCCGGCGGCGGGCGCGCTGGCCGGCCTGGTCGGCCGCGATCCCGACGTCCTGGTCAGCCAGGTCGAGGGGATGGCTCGGACGCCCGAGACGCTGCTGACCAAGGCCCGGCTCCTCGCCGAACAGGGCTCGGACCAGGCGCTCCAGGCGCTGGACGAGGCCGAGCGGGCACGGCCCGGCGACTGGCGGGTGACCTGGTACCGGGCCGTTCACCTGCTGGCCGCGCGGCAGGCCGGCCGGGCGGCGCAGATCTTCGACGAGTGCTTCTCGCTGCTGCCCGGCGAGTGCGCGCCCAAGCTGGGGCTGGCGTTCGCGCTGGAGTGCATGGGCGACGACCCGGTCCGCTGGTACGAGAGCGTGTGGCGTACCGACCACTCCTATGTGAGCGCCGCGTTCGGGCTGGCCAGGGCGGGCCGGATCGGGGTGCTCGACGAGGTGCCCGTCACCTCCAGCCACCGGGTGGCCGCGCAGCTCGCGGTCGTGGCCTCGGTGGCCAGAGCGCCCGGCGCCGACCCGGGCAAGCCGAACGAGCTGTCGGCCGCGGCCGACCGCCTCGACGACCTCACCCACCTCGACCCGCGCCGCCGCGAGCTGCTCATCGCCGAGCTGCTGGAGAGCGCTCTGTCCTGGCTCGACAGCGGTAAGCCGCCCGCCGGGCTGAAACTGGCGGGCGCCGAGTTCACCGAACCCGGTGTACGCAAACGGCTGGAAGGCATCTTCCGCCGCCTGGCCGTGGCCGCGAGCTCCCGCCAGGAGCGCCAGACCCTCGTCGACCAGGCCAACGCCGTGCGGCCCCGGACGTGGGTGTGATGGACCACACCGCCGCCCCGCGGGCGGACGTGCGGTGCCCGGTCTGCGAGGCTCCCGTGGTCACCGGCGACGCCTTCTGCGAGGCGTGCGGCCATCCGCTCGGCGCGCCTTCCTGCAGCTCCTGCGGCGCGCCGGCCGTGGACGCGGACGGCTACTGCGAGCGGTGCGGCCTGCGCCAGCCCACCGGCCGGGACCACACCGAGCTCACGCTCGACAACGGTACGGCGGGCGTGACCGACAAGGGCCTGCGACGCAGCCGAAACGAGGACGCGATGGCGCTGCTGTCCACGGACACGCGGACCGTCGTCGTGGTCTGCGACGGCGTGGGCAGCTCGCCCCGCGCGGACGAGGCGTCGGCGGCCGCCGTGGAGGCGGCGTCCGCCGCCCTGGCCAGGGGTGTGTCCGCCGAGGAGGCGTTCGACCTGGCCGGGCGGGCCGTGGGCAAGCTGGCCACCTCGGTGGACGACGCCCCTGCCTGCACCTACGTCTCGGCGGTCGTCGAAGGCGGCCGGATCACGCTCGGCTGGGCGGGCGACTCCCGCGCGTACTGGCTGTCCCCCGGCACCCGACCGGCCGCGAACGATCCGTCCGTCGGCACCCAACCGATCGACGCCGACCCGACCGCCGGCATCCGACCGGTCAACGCGGGCCTGACCGACGCCGATCCGGTCGACGCCGATGCGACCGCCACCACCCGTCCGGTCGGGGCACATCCGCCCGCCGGGACCCGACCCGCCGAGCCCGGTCCGCCGCCAGGCGTCCGGCTGACCGGCATCCAGTTGACCGAGGACGACGCCGCGCCCACGGGCGAGATCACCGCCTGGCTCGGCGCCGACTACGGCGACGTCCGCCCGCACGTCCGCGTGCTGGAGCCGGAGCACCCGGGCCTGCTGCTCGTGTGCAGCGACGGCCTGTGGCGCTATCTCGACGGCTACACCTTCCCTTCCACCGGCAGCCCCCTGGACATGGCCCGCGTGATGCTGCGGCACGCGCTCGACTCCGGCGGGCAAGACAACGTGACCATCGTCCTGATCCCTCTAGGAGACGCACATGGGTGACCAGCCCACCTTCACCCTCCACATCGACCAGAACAAGTACCTCCCGATCGACGGGCGCGAGGTGCACGCCATCCTCACGATCAACTCCACCGGCTCGGTGACCACCACGGCCGCCACCCCGGCCGAGGCCGCGGAAGTGATCATCATCGACACGTCCGGGTCGATGAGCGGCGGCAAGATCCGCGAGGCCAGGCAGGCGGCCGCGACGGCCGTGCAGACGCTGCGCGACGGCGTCAACTTCGCGGTGATCGCCGGAACCGACCGCGCCAGGGTCGTCTACCCGCGCAACCCCCAGCTGGTCAGGGCCAACGCGGCCACCCGGGCCGAGGCGCAGCGGGCCATCGGTCAGCTGTCCGCCGGCGGCGGCACCTCGATCGGCCAGTGGCTGCACCTGGCCGCCCAGATGCTGTCGGCCCATCCGAACGCGATCAGGCACGCCATCCTGATGACCGACGGCCAGAACAACGAGCGCGCCGACGTGTTCGCCGCCGCGCTGGCCCGCTGCGAGGGCGCGTTCGTCTGCGACAGCCTCGGCGTCGGCGACGACTGGGTGCCCGCCGAGCTGCGCAAGGTCGCCGAGGCGCTGCTGGGTACGTTCGACTTCGTCAGGAACCAGGGCGACCTGGCCGACTTCTTCCGCAAGCTCACCCAGACCTCGATGAGCAAGACCGTGGCCGAGCTGGTGATGCGGGTGTGGGTGCCGCAGACGGCGACGCTCAAGTGGGTCAAGCAGGTCTCGCCCACGCTGCTCGACCTGACCGGCAAGCGCACCGACGTGAACCCGCTGACCGGCGACTACCCGACCGGCTCGTGGGGCACCGAGGACCGCGAGTACCACCTGTGCGTCGAGGTGCCGCCCGGCCAGATCGGCAGCGAGATCCGCGCGGGCTGGGTGAAGCTGCTCCGCCCCGACACCCAGGAGGTCTTCGCCAGCGGCAACGTGCTCGCCCAGTGGACCGACGACCTCGCCCAGTCCACCCGGATCAACGGCAAGGTCGCCCACTACACCGGCCAGGCCGAGCTGCACGAGCTGATCCAGGACGGACTGAGCGCCCGCGCGGCCGGCAACGTCGACCAGGCGACGGCCCAGCTGGCCAAGGCCAAACAGATCGCCGTCGATTCGGGCCGCGAGGACACGGCCAGGCTGCTCGACAAGGTCGTCGAGGTGGATCCGGCCTCCGGCACGGCCCGGCTGCGCAAGAACGTCGACAAGGCCGACGCCATCGAGCTCGACACGGGCTCGGTACGTACCAGCAGGCTGCGCAAGGACGGGGAGGGCAGCTGATGGCGACCTGCCCACAGGGCCACGCGTCGGGTGACGACGAATACTGCGACGTCTGCGGCCTCCAGATGGCCGGCTCCCCGGCACCGGCCGCGGCCACCAGCCCGGCCGGCTCCGCCGCCCCCACCGGCGCCGGGGCCGGGGCCGTGGTGGAGGACTGTCCCGTCTGCCAGACGCCACGTGCCGGGCAGTTCTGCGAGGTGTGCGGCCATGACTACTCCGGCACCGCGCCGTCGCTGGCGCCGGTGTCCGGAGCCCGCTGGGAGGCGGTCAGCGCCGCCGATCGCGCCTACTACGACCAGGTGATCGCCGAGGGCGGTCCCGACGCGCACGTCGTCGCCTTCCCGCCGTACTGTCCCGAGCGGTCCTTCGCGCTGTCGGGCGAGCAGGTACGCATCGGCCGCCGCAGCCGGGGCCGCGACCTGCGGCCGGAGATCGACCTGACCGGCCCGCCGGAGGACCCGGGCGTGTCCCACCTGCACGCCGTGCTGCTGGCCCAGCACGACGGCTCATGGACGCTCGTCGACCCGGGCTCCGCCAACGGCACCCAGGTGAACGGCAAGCCGGTCATGGTCAACGTGCCGGTCCGGGTGGGCGCGGGCGACCGCATCCACCTCGGCGCGTGGACCGTGATCACGATCCGCGAGGGCACACCATGACCGCGGTCACAAGGACCGCCGCCGTCACCGCCGTCACAAGGACCGCCGTCGTCACCAGCCATGAGGGGGCGCCATGACCATCGTCCAGGCCGGCC
The DNA here is from genome assembly GCF_019396345.1 of Nonomuraea guangzhouensis. Taxonomy (GTDB): domain Bacteria; phylum Actinomycetota; class Actinomycetes; order Streptosporangiales; family Streptosporangiaceae; genus Nonomuraea; species Nonomuraea guangzhouensis. Next base: position 294,276 of record NZ_JAHKRM010000002.1, read on the forward strand.
GGCCCGGTCAGGCCGTGCCGGCCCCGCCGGGGACCCCGGCTCCGGCGCGCCGGAGCGTGCCTGGCCGGATCCGCGTCATCTCCGGCATCACCGTGGCCTCCCTGGCGCTGCTCTTCGCCGCGCTGGCGGCCGGGAGCACGAGCGCGCGCGACGGGCTGACGGTGATCGGCCGCGACGCGGGCCCGCAGGTCGTCGCCACCGCCGGCCTGTATCTCGGGCTGAGCGACATGGACGCGCAGGTCGCCGACGCCCTGCTGATGGGCAAGGAGTACGGCCCCCAGCGCCAGGCCGCCATCGCCCAGTACGAACGCCGGCGCTCCGAGGCCAACCAGGCGCTGCTGAAGGCGTTCGAGCTGTCCGGCGACAACCCGGCCGAGCGGCAGACCGTCCAGTCCGTGCTCGACGGCCTCGGCCGCTACGAGCGGCTGGCCGGGCAGGCGCTGCTGCTCGACACCCAGGCCGATCACCCGGCCGGCCCGCCGCCGCAGAAGGTGGTCGAGGTGTACCGGCAGGCCACCGACCTGATGCGGCTGGTCCTGCTCCCCCAGGCCTACAACCTGACGCTGGAGAGCGGCACGATCGTGCGGCGCACCTATGACGAGAAGAGCGTCATGGTGCCGACCGTACGGTTCGCGGTGATCGTGGCCGGGCTGCTGGCGCTGAGCTGCCTGATCTGGCTGCAGGTCTTCCTGGCGCGGCGCTTCCGCCGGGTGTTCGGGCCGGCGCTGCTGGCCGCGACCGTCGTGACCATCGTCGCGCTGGTCGCCGGGGTGAACGTGCTCGGCCGGGATCTGCAGGAGCTGCGCACCGCCAAGGCCGACGGCTTCGACTCGGTGCTCACGCTGGCCAGGGCCCGCGCGATCAGTAACAGCCTGCACGGCGACCAGAGCCGGTTCCTGCTCGACAAGGGCCGGGCCGACACCTACGAGCACACCTTCCTCGACAAGTCGCAGTCGGTGATCTACCTGGAGGCGGGCAACCTCGACGGCTACCAGGCCAAGGTGGCGCAGGGCGCCAAGCACTTCCTCGGCCTGCTGGGCACCGAGCTCGGCGGCAGCGACGGCGAGCGGGCGCTCGACGCGTACACCCGCTTCCAGGACGCCGACGCCAAGTTCCGCGCCCTGGCCGCCAGTGGTCAGGCCAGTGAGGCCGTGTCGGCCCGGCTGGGGACGGTCCGCGAGTCCTTCGACGCCTACGACAAGGCGCTGCTGAAACTCGCCGAGCAGCATGAGGCCGTGTTCAAGCGGGCCACGGACGCCGGCGAGAGCGCGCTCGACAACCTGTGGCGGCTGCTCCCGTTCGCGATCGGCGGCCTCGGCCTGCTGGTCATCGCCGGGGTGTGGCCACGGCTGAAGGAGTATCGATGAAGCGGCTGCTACCCGCGGTGCTGGCCCTGACGGCACTGCTCGCCGGGGGGTGCGGCATGGGCGGCCAGGAGTCGATCGAGTCCAAGGACAAGATCGTCATCGGGGTCCGCACCGACCTGCCGTCGGTCGGCGCGCGCAAGGCCGACGGCACCTTCGAGGGCTTCGACGTGGACGTGGCCCGCTACATCGCCCAGAAGCTCGGCAAGGACTTCGAGTTCATCCCGGTGCTGGCGGCCGACCGGGAGAAGGTCCTGGTCGACGGCAAGGCCGACCTGGTGCTGGCCACGTACACGATCAGCCAGGACCGCAAGTCGAAGGTCCTGTTCGCCGGGCCGTACCACATCTCCTACCAGGACATCCTGGTACGCCCGGACGAGCCGTCGATCGGAAACGTCCGCGACCTCAAGGGCCGCAAGATCTGCCAGGTGCAGGGCTCGAACGCGGCGCAGCGGGTCGTGGAGGAGCGCAAGGTGGCCGCGCAGGTGGTGCCGGTAAGCGACTACGCGGCCTGTATGGCGGCGCTCAAGGACCACCGGGTGGACGCGATCACCACCAACGACGTCATCCTGGCCGGGCTGGCCATCAAGGACGGCAGCGGGCTGCGCCTGGTCAACGCCCAGTTCAACGAGCAGCGGACCGGGGTCGGCATGCACAAGGGCGACGTCGCGGGCTGCGAGGCGGTCAACCGGGCGATCACCACCATGTACCAGGACGGGACGGCCTCGAAGCTGCTGCACAAGTGGTTCGGCAAGGCCGGCCTGAACCTCAGCACCATCGCGGTCCCCCAGTTCGAGGGCTGTTCGTAAGAACGGCGGGCCCGGGGAACTCCCCGGGCCCGCCGTTCTTCGCCGCAAGAGTCAATCCAGATAGTCGCGGAGCATCTGCGCCCTGGTCGGGTGGCGGAGCTTGGCCAGCGTCTTCGACTCGATCTGCCGGATGCGCTCCCTGGTGACGCCGAACTCCCTGCCCACCTCCTCCAGTGTGCGCGGATGCCCGTCGGCCAGGCCGAAGCGGAGCTGGATGATGCGCTGCTCGCGGTCCGACAGCGTCGCCAGGATGTCGTCGAGCTGGTCCTGCAGCATGATGAAGGCCGCCGCCTCCATGGGCACGACCGCGTCGGCGTCCTCGATGAAATCGCCGAGGTCGGAGTCTTCCTCACCGATCGGCGACTGCAGTGACACCGGCTCCTGGGCGATGCGCTGGATCTCCACCACGCGATCGACCGGGAGATCCATCTCCTTGGCGATCTCCTCGGGCGCGGGTTCGCGCCCCAGGTCCTGGTGGAGCTGTCGCTGCACTCTGACGAGCTTGTTGATCGTCTCCACCATGTGCACCGGAATGCGAATGGTGCGCGCCTGGTCGGCTATCGCCCGCGTGATCGCCTGCCGGATCCACCACGTGGCATAAGTGGAGAACTTGTATCCCTTGGTGTAGTCGAACTTCTCGACCGCGCGGATGAGCCCGAGGTTGCCTTCCTGGATGAGGTCCAGGAAGAGCATTCCACGACCCACATAACGCTTGGCGATCGAGACGACGAGCCTGAGATTGGCCTCGATGAGGCGCTGTTTCGCCCGGGTTCCCTGCCAGACGAGCTCCCTGAACTCAGGGAAGGCCAACCGCGAGACCCCACTGGCCAGCTTGTCCTCGGCGAACAGACCCGCTTCGATCGACTTGGCGAGCTCCACCTCCTCTTCGGCTGTGAGCAGCGGCACCCGGCCGATCTCCCGCAGGTAGATACGGACAAGATCGCTGGTCGGGGCCCGCTTGCCTACGTCTTCCTCGTCGGCGCGGGTGGTCTCTTCCTCTCCCTGGGGTTCGAGAACCTCCACGCCGTTCTCCGCGAGCATCCGCACGACGCGTTCCAACGCGTCGGACGGGAGCTCTGAGCGGTCAAGCGCGGCTGCGACGTCATCGACGGTTACGCTTCCGCGCTCCCTTCCCTTAGCGACGAGGTCCGCCACTTGATCTACGGATGGCGGTCCACTTGGCAGTACCGATGCACCCACGGGACACAGTCTGCAGTATTGGTTCCGTAAAATGGCAGACCCATTTTTGTAACCGAAGGTAAGGCCGTGACCCTTACCAAAACGAGATCGCTTTAAGGTTTGGCGGGACTTTGATCAGGAAAGTAAAGTCCATTACGCGGTCGAGTAAGGCGCGTCCGGCCCGGGGTTGTCGCCGGTCGCATGGCGCAGCCTGCCCGGATACGGATTGACTCCGAGGTCCGGCGGGGCGCGTGAAGGATTCCGCCACCGTCATCTGGATTCAACAAGTTCCCGACATCTTCTGGTCACCAGCTCTTGAACAAGCCGTTACGGGGCCCCATTCGCGGCCGACGGCGTGGGCAAAGCGGGTGCTCACATCCCCGCCGAAAACCCTCAGCTGCCCGCGGCCCGGTCCCGGAGGACCCTGCGCTGCTGCTCCAGCGCCACCAATTCGCCGAACAGCCGGTTGTAGTCCTGCTGCTCGTCCACCGGGTTGAGCCGCTGGATGCGCGACTTGACCTGAGCGATCGCCCGGTCGACCGCGATGGCCTCGATCGCCGCCAGCATGGCCGCCCCGTAGCGCTCCTCGGTGTGCGAGTCGGCCCGGATCGCCTCGACCGCGAACCGGGTCACCAGCGCCCGCGTCACCTCGTCGTGACACTGCTCCAGGAGCCGGTCGACCCACTCCCGGCCGCCGTGGCCGGCCGACGCGGCGCCCCCCGCCGCGGTGATCACCTGGTGCACGAGGACATGGTCGGGCGCGGTGAACGCCCGCGGGTCGAGCGCGTCGAAGCGGGGGCCGAGCAGCGCGGGCCGCTGGATGGCCAGTTTGAGCAGCTCGCCCTCGACCCGCACGTTGGGATCGACGGGCGCGGCCTTCGGCGCCCGCTGCGGGCGGCCCTGCTGGGCCCCGCCGACCTCGGCGATGCGCTGCATGACGAACCGCTCGTCCATGAAGCCGAGCCACCGGTCGAGGTCGATCGCGTAGCGCTTGCGCAGGCCGACGTCCTTGATCCCGGCCACGATCGGCGCCGCCGCGTCGAGCGCGGCGATCTTGCCCTCGTTGCTGCGCAGGTCGTAGCGGCTGATCGTGCTGCGGATGGCGAACTGGAACAGCGGCTCGCGGCTGGCGATCAGGTCGCGCACGGCCGCGTCGCCCTGCTTGACGCGCAGGTCGCACGGGTCGAGCCCGTCGGGCTGCACGGCCACGTAGGTCTGGGTGACGAACTTCTGCTCGTCGGCGAACGCCCGCAGCGCCGCCTTCTGCCCGGCCGCGTCGCCGTCGAAGGTGAAGATCACCTCGCCGCGGAACTCCGCCTGGTCGAGCAGGAAGCGCCGCAGGATCTTGATGTGCTCCTCGCCGAACGACGTGCCGCAGGTGGCGACCGCCGTCGGCACCCCCGCCAGGTGGCAGGCCATGACGTCGGTGTAGCCCTCGACGATCACCGCCTGGGACCGCTTGGAGATCTCCCGCTTGGCCAGGTCGATGCCGTAGAGCACCTGGCTCTTCTTGTAGAGCGGGGAATCAGGGGTGTTGAGATATTTCGGCCCGTCGTCGGAGTCGAGCAGCTTGCGCGCCCCGAACCCGATCACGTCGCCCGTCGCATCACGGATCGGCCAGATCAGCCGCCCGCGGAACCGGTCCATCGGCCCGCGGCGCCCCTCCTTGGCCAGCCCGCCCTTGACGATCTCCTCGGCGGTGAAGCCGCGCCCCATGAGATGCCGGGCCAGCGCCTCCCACTCGTTGGGCGCGTAGCCCACGCCGAACAACTCGGCGTCGGCCCGCTCGAACCCCCGCTCCGACAGGAACCGCCGCCCGGGCGCGGCGTCCGGGCCGAGCAGCTTGTCGGCGTAGAACTCGGCGGCGGCCTTGTGCGCCTCGATCAGCCGGGCCCGCTCACCGTGGTCGCGCCGCGGCATGTAGCCGCCCTGCTCGTACTGCAACTGGATGCCGGCCCGCTGCGCCAGCCGCTCGACCGCCTCGCCGAACGTCAGGTGCTCGATCTTCTCGACGAACGTGATGACGTCGCCGCCCTCACTGCAGCCGAAGCAGAAGTACATGCCGCGCTCGGGCGTCACGTTGAAGGACGGGCTCTTCTCATCGTGGAACGGGCACAACCCCTTGAGGTTGCCGCCCCCCGCGTTGCGCAACTGGATGTGCTCGCCGATCACATCGGCGATGGGTGATCGCTCACGAACGAGCGCGATGTCGACGTCACGGATCCGGCCAGCCACGCCGGTGAGTCTATTCCCGCGCTACGACAACCGGCCCCACCCGGGCTCATGACTGCCCTCCGTGAGGTGACGGTGACCTGCTGGTAAGGGGATGTCACCGTCGAGTCGCGAATGGGGGAAATATGTCGGTAGCACGTCCCCGGTCGGCTACAAAGGTAAATGTTTGCGGTGGAACATCGACACGGGTGGAGATCATGCGAGCGGGGCATCTCGGACGATGGGCGGCCTTAACGGGCGCAGCGCTTCTGGCGAGCGCGTGCTCGCCGGCCACCGGAGTGGCGGGCGTCAGCGCGCAGTCAACGGCCGCGACCACGGCGAGCGCCAGCCCGTCGGTCACCGCCACCATCCCGTCGGGCGACGCTCAGTCGGCCGAGACGCCGCCCAAGGGCGAGGATCCGACCAAGATCCCACCGCCGAAGGTGTCGAAGTACACCTACTCCTTCCCCGTCCAGGGCTGCAAGACGACCTACCAGCGCAAGCTCCTCGTCCTCCCGAAGACGACGATCTGGGCGGCCAAGGGATGCGCCTTCGTCTCGCCGGTCGACGGCGTGGTCGACGAGGTCAACACCGTGAACAGGTGGGCGTTCGCCACCGACGCGGGCGCCACCCGTGAGGGCCGCTACGTCACGATCATCGGCGACGACGGCGTCCGCTACCTCGGCGGCCATCTCGACACCGTGGCCGACGGCCTCAAGCCGGGCGCGCGGGTGAAGGTCGGGCAGAAGCTCGGCCAGGTCGGCAACTCCGGCAACGCCGGCGCCACCGCCCCGAACCTGTACTTCGCGATCTCCTGGAAGACCGGTCCCGCCTACTGGTGGGTGCGCCGGGGCATGGTGAACCCCTGGAGCTACCTCGACGCCTGGCAGTCCGGCAACAAGACGCTGTCGCCGAAGGAGGAGACGCTGAAGTTGCGCGGCAAGGTGGGCGAGACGCCGCCCTGCTCGGTTCAGTGCGCGTCGAAGCAGGCGCCGGAACCCACCCCCACCACCAAGAAGAAAAAGAAGAAGAGGACCGGCGCCAAGCCGTCTCAGACCCCGATCATCATTACCGATCCGACGTGAGCTCCTTCGGGTCCACGGTCGCTCCGGAGCGGATGAGTTCCTTGATCTCGCCGGCGACGTCCCAGATGTTGACGTTCATGCCGGCGACGACCTTGCCCTCGCGCAGCCAGTAGGCGACGAACTCCTGGTCGGGGACCGAGCCCCGGTAGACGACGTCGTCGTAGCCCTGGATGTCGCCGTTGAACTCCATGCCCAGGTCGTACTGGTCGGTGTAGAAGTACGGCAGGCGGTCGTAGGTGACGTCCTGGCCCAGCATGGACCGGGCCGCCACGGGGCCGCCGTTGAGCGCGTTGGCCCAGTGTTCGACCCGGATGCGCCGGCCGTACAGCGGGTGGAAGGCCTCGGCGACGTCGCCCGCGGCGAACACGTCGGGATGCGAGGTGCGCAGGGCGGCGTCCGTCAGGATGCCGCTGCCGACGTCCAGTCCGGCGTCGCGGGCCAGGCCGACCTCGGGTGCCGCGCCGATGCCGACGACCACCAGGTCGGCGGTCAGGCGCTCGCCGGAGCTGAGCCGCACGCCGGTCTCGGTGATCTCCGCGGCGCCGGTACCGGTGCGCAGGTCGACGCCGTTGCGCCGGTGCAGCCGGGCGAAGACCTCGCCGAGTTCGGGCCCGAGCGGCCGGTACAGCGGCGTGGGGTCGGGTTCGACGATCGTGACCTCGCATCCGGCCTTGCGGGCGGCCGCGGCGGTCTCCAGGCCGATCCAGCCCGCGCCGACGACGGTCACCCGCCCGGCGTCGGCGAAGCGGGCCTTGAGCGCCTCGCTGTCCCCGACCGTGCGCAGGTAGAGGGCGGGGCCAGGCAGCCGCCTCGGCGTCGCCCCCGTGGCGATCAGCAGCTTGTCGTACGACTGGCGCGAGCCGTCAGCGAACCTGACCACGTGCTCGTCGAGCTCGACCCGCGTGACCCGCAGGCCGGTCCGGAGATCCACGTCGTTGTCGGCGTACCAGCCGGCGCCGTGGACGAAGATCTTCTCCCGCTCGCTCTTGCCCAGCAGGTATTCCTTCGACAGGGGCGGTCGTTCGTAAGGGCGTTCGGACTCCGCGCCGATCAGGACGATCTGGTCGCCTGAGCCTTCTTCGCGCAACGTCTGCGCCGCCTTGGCCCCCGCCAGACCCGCGCCGACGATCACATATGTAGCCATGGGCGCAGTATCCGCCCGCCGGGGGTCATCGGGAAAGACGCTTGTGCCAGGCGACGGCCGACGTGTCGGTGAGGGAGGCGATCTGGTCGATGACCACCCGGACGCGAGCGGCGTCGTTGGGCGCGCCGAGATAGGAGGGCCGGAAGGCGGGCTCCAGGGTGGCGGGCGCGCCGAGCGTGATCAGGGAGGCCAGCTCGGAGATGAGGTCGCGCTGCCGGACCTGGTTGGCGTGGTGGTCCTCGGTGGTCATCACGTAATGGGCGGTGATGCCCTTGAGCAGCGCGCACTCCAGCCGCGTGGCCGGCGGCACGACGAGCTCCGCGCGGTGCCGCGAGGCGTACGCGTCCTTGGTGGCGGTCTCGGCGGAGCGGCAGAAGCGGCCGATGAGGCCGCTCGTCAGCGCCTTGAGCCCGGCCAGGTCGGCGAAGGTGGCCTCGAAGCGTCGCGGCCAGAGCGGGGTGGCGAGCAGCCCGGCGAAGACGGCTTCGAGCTCGGCCAGGTCGGCGCCCGGCGCGTACCAGGTGCGGGCGGTCTCGCAGACCTGGCGGCGCTCGCCGGCCGACAGCAGCGCCTCGGGCGTGACGTGGCCGGAGTGCAGCGCGTCCTCCAGGTCGTGGACGGAGTAGGCGACGTCGTCGGCCCAGTCCATGATCTGCGCCTCGAAGCTGACCCGGCCTTCGGGCGCGCCGTCCCTGATCCACTCGAAGACCGGCAGGTCGTCGTCGTAGACCCCGAACTTCGGTGACCTGTCGCAGGTCCACGGGTATTTGATGGAGGCGTCGAGCGCGGCCCTGGTGAGGTTGAGCCCGGCGCTGCCGCCGTCCTCGGTGAGGACCTTGGCCTCCAGCCGGGTGAGCAGGCGCAGGCTCTGCGCGTTGCCCTCGAAGCCGCCGCACGACGTGGACAGCTTGTTGAGCGCCACCTCGCCGTTGTGGCCGAACGGCGGATGGCCCAGGTCGTGCGCCAGGCAGGCCGTCTCGACCAGGTCGGGGTCGACGCCGAGCGTCGCGCCCATCTCCCTGCCGACCTGGGCGCATTCGAGCGAGTGGGTGAGCCGGGTGCGTGGGATGTGCTGGCCGCCGCCGAGGGTCTCGCCGGGCCCCACCACCTGCGTCTTGGCGGCCAGTCTGCGGAGCGCGGAGCTGTGCAGGACCCGGGCGCGGTCGCGTTCGAACGCGCTCCGCTCCGGGTTGCCGGGAGGTTCCGGCACCCACCGTGCCTGGTCGTGCTCGTCGTAGCGGGCCATAAGAGCTGTGATTTTATCCAGTTTCCGGTCTCCGCTAGTGTCAACCCTCGCGAGAACCCCCTTCCCCGGGAGCCCTCCTCCATGACCACTGCGTTCCGGGCGGTGCTGGCCTTCGGCCTGCTCGCCGGTTTTTACCTGCTCGTCGGCCTCATCCTGGCGGCGGCCGTCTTCTTCGACGTGCTGCTGCTGGTGGACTTCCATGTCAACGCGCTCAAGCTCGCGGTCCCGCTGACCCTGGCGGCGGGCGCGCTCGTCCGCGCCCTGATCATGGTCAGCCGCCGCAAGGACGGCGAGCAGCCGGGCGTACTGGTCACCCGCGAGCACGAGCCCGCCCTCTGGCAGGTGGTCGAAGACCTGTCCCAGCGCGTCCGTACGGCGCCGCCCGACGAGATCCGCCTGGTGCCCGAGGTCAACGCGGCCGTGTCGGAGGACACCCGCTTCCTCGGCATGAAGGCCACCAGGCGGCGCATGTACATCGGGCTGCCGCTGCTGCAGACCCTCACGGTCGACGAGATGCGCGCGGTGCTCGGCCACGAGCTGGGCCACTACAGCGGCGCCCACACCCGCCTGGGCGCGCCGGTCTACCGGGGCCGGGTGTCGCTGATCGCGACCGTTCAGGGGCTCGGCAACCATCCGTTCATCCAGCGCCTGTTCGCCTACTACGCCAAGCTCTACCTGCTCGTCTCCCAGGGCGTGTCGCGCAGGCAGGAGCTGGAGGCCGACCGGTTCGCCGTGGGCATCGGCGGTCGCCAGGCGATGTCGGAGGCGCTGCGCAAGATCCACGGCACGGCGGCCGCCTGGGACATCTACGCCGCCGGCTACCTGTCGATGACCGGCGTGGGCGGCAACCGGCCCGCGGCCGTGTTCGGCGGGTTCCACGCGCTGATGAGCGACCCTGCCAGGCAGGCCGAGGTGGCCAAGCTCGGCGAGCAGCCGGAGGAGACCTCCCTCTACGACTCGCACCCGAGCCTGAGCGAGCGGCTGGCCGCCATCGAGCTGCTGCCGGAGCCGGAGCACGTGCCCGACCCCCGCTCGGCCCTCACCATGCTGCGTGACGCGAACGTGGCGGTGCAGGCGGTCGAGGAGTCGATGTGGACACCGGAGGCGCTCACGGGGCTGCGGCCGGTGACGTGGGAGGAGCTGATCTCCCAGGGCATGTACGCCGCCCGCAACGCCGAGGCCCTGAACGACCTGGCGCTGGCCGGGCAGCGGGTGCTGGGCGCCACCCGGCCCTACCTCGACGCGGCCTTCGAGGTGATCGCCAGGGACCGGCGGCCCGAGCTGGAGGAGAAGCTGCTCGAGCTGGGCTGGAAACCGTCCGAGACGCTGCTGGCCGGGGTGCTCGGCCAGGCGCTGGAGGCCGTGCTGATCCAGCACGGCCAGGCCCGGTGGACGCTGTCGTGGGCGGGCCCGGCGCGGCTGCTGTTCGACGACGGCGAGGAGGTGGCGCTGTCGGAGTACGCGGCCCAGGTCGCGGGCGATCCGTCCGCCGTTCCCGGACTCCGGAAGTGGCTGGGCGACCTGGGCATGCGTCACGACTACGTGCCTGCCACGCTGGAACAGGCCGAGGCGGCCGTCTAGCGGCCGTTCCTCGGCGGCTGTCCCTCAGCGACCGTTCCTCAGCGGCTGTCCGAGTCGCACTCCGCCATGGCCGCGCGGCCGGCCTCCAGGCGGGCGACCGGGATGCGGAACGGCGAGCAGGAGACGTAGTCGAGCCCGGCCTCGTGGCAGAAGTGCACCGAGTCGGGATCGCCCCCGTGCTCGCCGCAGATGCCGAGCTTGAGGTCCGGACGCGCCTTGCGGCCCTCCTCGACCGCGATCCTGACCAGCCGGCCGACGCCGTCACGGTCGAGGGTCTCGAACGGGGAGACACCGAAGATGCCCAGCTCCAGGTAGCGCGAGAAGAACGCCGCCTCGACGTCGTCGCGGGAGAAGCCCCAGGTCATCTGGGTCAGGTCGTTGGTGCCGAAGGAGAAGAACTGGGCCGCCTCGGCGACCTGCCCCGCGGTGAGCGCCGCCCTGGGCGTCTCGATCATGGTGCCGACCAGGGCGTCGACGCCGAGGTCCGCGAGAATCCCGGCGGCCTCCTCACGGACGGCCTCCAGCTCCTGTACGGCGGCGACGAGCGGGATCATGATCTCCGGCTTGGCTCCCGGCACGTCCTTGGCCGCCTGGGCGATGGCGCGTACCTGCATGGCGAACAGGCCGGGAATGACCAGCCCGAGCCGTACGCCGCGCAGGCCGAGCATGGGATTCTCCTCGTGCAGCCGCTTGACGGCGGCCAGCAGGTCGCGCTGCTTGTCCGAGGTCTCGCCGGTCGCCGCCTTGACCGACAGGTCCACGATGTCGGGCAGGAACTCGTGCAGCGGCGGGTCGATGAGCCGCACGGTCACCGGCTGACCGTCCATAGCCCGAAATATCTCGACGAAGTCTGCCTTCTGGAGCGGCTCCAGCGCGTCCAGCGCCGCCTGGCGCTCCTCGTCGCCGGAAGCCAGCACCAGATCCTCGACGAGCTGCCGGCGCTCGCCCAGGAACATGTGCTCGGTGCGGCACAGCCCGATCCCCTCGCCGCCGAAGCGGCGCGCCCTGGCCGCGTCGGCGGCGGTGTCGGCGTTGGCCCGCACGCCCAGCCGGCGCACCTCGTCGGCCCGGCGCATGATCCGGTCCACGGCCCGGACCAGGTCGTCGTCGGGCTCGCGGCCCTCGAAGTACTCGACCACGGCCGAGTCCACCACGGGCACCTCGCCGAGGAAGACCTCGCCGGTGGTGCCGTCGATGGAGATGACGTCGCCCTCGTTCACCACGACGTCGCCCGGCGCGGTGAACCTGCGCTCGGCGATCGACACCTCCAGCTCCTCGGCGCCGCAGACGCAGGTCTTGCCCATGCCGCGGGCGACCACGGCGGCGTGCGAGGTCTTGCCGCCGCGGCTGGTCAGGATGCCGCGCGCGGCGATCATCCCGGACAGGTCGTCCGGGTTGGTCTCACGGCGTACCAGGATGACGTCCTCACCCTGGTCGGCCAGCTCGACGGCGCGCGCGGAGGAGAACACGACCTTGCCGACGGCGGCCCCCGGCGAGGCGTTCATGCCCTTGGCGATCTTCTTCTTCTCGGTGCCCGAGTCGAAGCGCGGGAACATCAGCTGCACCAGCTGGTCGCCCGTCACCCGCGTGACGGCCTCGTCGAGCGTGATGAGGCCCTGGTCGACGAGCTGGGTCGCGATGCAGAACGCGGCGGCCGCGGTGCGCTTGCCGACTCTGGTCTGCAGCATCCAGAGCTTGCCGCGCTCGATCGTGAACTCGATGTCGCACAGGTCGCGGTAGTGGTTCTCCAGCGTCTCCATGATCCGCAGGAGCTCGTCGTACGAGCTCTTGTCGAGGCGTTCCAGCTCCTGGAGCGGGATCGTGTTGCGGATGCCGGCGACGACGTCCTCGCCCTGGGCGTTCTGCAGGTAGTCGCCGTAGATGCCCTGCTGGCCGGAGCCGGGGTCGCGGGTGAAGGCGACGCCGGTGCCCGAGTCGTTGCCGACGTTGCCGAAGACCATGGCCACGATGTTGACCGCGGTGCCGAGGTCGGCGGGGATGCGTTCCTGGCGGCGGTAGAGGATGGCGCGCGGAGCGTTCCACGAGTCGAAGACGGCCATGACGGCCAGCCGCATCTGCTCGCGCGGATCGGCGGGGAAGTCCTTGCCGGTCTGCTCGCGCACGATGCCCTTGAACGTCTCGACCAGGCCCTGCAGCTCGCCCGCGTCGAGGTCGGTGTCCTGCCGGTCGCCCTTCAGCGATTCGAGCGCGTGCTCGAACAGCTCGCCGTCGATGCCGAGCACGGTCTTGCCGAACATCTGGATGAGCCTGCGGTAGGAGTCCCAGGCGAAGCGGTCGTTGCCGCCGGCCTGCTTGGCCAGGCCGTGGACGGACTCGTCGTTCAGCCCGATGTTGAGGACGGTCTCCATCATCCCGGGCATCGAGAACTTGGCGCCGGAGCGGACACTGACGAGCAGCGGGTCGTCGGCCTGGCCGAGCGCCTTGCCCATCCGCTTCTCCATCGCGCCCAGGTGCTCGGACACCTCCCGCTCCAGGCCGTCGGGGACCGCGCCCTCGGCCAGGTAGTGGCGGCACGCCTCGGAGGTGATCGTGAACCCGGGAGGAACGGGCAGTCCGAGATTGGTCATTTCGGCAAGGTTTGCTCCCTTGCCTCCGAGAAGATCCTTGAGATCCTTGTTGCCCTCGGTGAAGTCGTAAACGTACTTGGCCACCACAGCTCCAATCAACGCCTCTGCCCCGGACTCTACCGGCGATAATCATGATGAAACTGCACTCACCCGTTAAGTCAACGTTTCACCTGGTGAAGGGCACATAACCGGTCTAATCCAATTAATATTCTGTTTAGCCAGAAATTGGTTTATACCAATTGGTATAAACCAATTTCTGGGAAAGATCTGGATGATAGAATCGGATCACCGTCTAGCAGGAGGCGCCCGATGGCCACTCCTACCAAGCCACAGCGTCGCGCCCGTGTGGTCACCGGATCGGCCAAGGCCGCGCAGGGCTCCGCGAGCTTCCTGGACGAGCGCCTCGGCCTGGCCCGCTGGCTCCGCCCGAATCTCCGCAAGCTCTTCCCGAGCCACTGGTCGTTCCTGCTCGGCGAGTTCGCCCTCTACTCGTTCGTCGTGCTCGTGCTGACGGGCACCTTCCTGACCCTCTTCTACAAGCCCAACCCCGACGTGGCCTTCACCTCGGTGCGCGAGATCAGCCTGGACGTCAGGGGCGGCCTGCTGATCCGCCAGATGCACCACTGGGCGGCGACGATCTTCGTGCTGTCGATCGTGGCCCACCTGTTCCGCGTCTTCTTCACCGCCGCCTTCCGCAAGCCGCGCGAGCTGAGCTGGATGACCGGGGTGGTGCTGTTCGGGCTGGCGCTGTTCGAGTCGTTCCTGGGCGTCTCGCTGCCCGCCGACCAGCTCGCCATGACCGGTCTGCGGGAGGCGCAGGGCCTGCTGCTGTCGACCCCGCTCATCGGCGGCTACCTGTCGGCGCTCGTCTTCAACGGCGACTTCCCCGGCCAGGTCATCCCGCGCATCTTCGTGACGCACGTCCTGCTGGTGCCGGGCATCCTGCTGGCGCTCATACCGCTGCACGGGATCGTCCTGACCTGGCGGCAGAAGCACACCGATCACCGCACCCCGACGTCGGACGAGTCGCGGGTCACGGGCGGCCCGTTCTTCCCGTACTTCATCGTCAAGAACGGCGCCACCACCATGTTCACGATGGCCGTGGTGGCAGTGCTGGCCACCTTCGTCCGGGTCAACCCGGTGTGGGAGCACGGGCCGTACCAGCCCGGCAACTGGCCACCGTCGGCCCAGCCGTTCTGGTATTACGGCGTCCTGGAAGGCGCGCTACGCCTGACGCCGCCGTGGGTGATCACCGTCGGCGGTGTCCCCCTGCAGGTCGGCCTCTGGATCCCGATGCTGGTCCTGACGGCCTTCTTCACGATCCTGTTCCTCTACCCGTTCCTGGAACGCCGCTTCACCAAGGACCGCCGCGTCCACAACCTGCTGGACCGTCCCTCACACGCCCCCGTCCGCACCGCGCTGGGTGCGGCGGTGATCACCTTCTTCACGGTGCTGTGGGCCGGGACGTGGGTCTCAGAGACCCCACCGGACCCGAACGCCCCGGTGCCACTCCTCACCGCACCACACGAGACCTACGTCTGGATCGTGTACGGCCTGCGCATCGCGATCTTCGTCCTGCCGCCGATCGTGTACGCCATCACCCTGGCAGTGTGCAGGAGCCGCGCCCGCCGCTGATCCCTTGCCCGGCCTTTCGGACGCGCCATCACCTGGCCGTGTGCACCCGCCGCTGAATCTTTTGCCCGGCCTTTCGCTGGGGAGGGGTACATCTCCCGGCATGACGCCTATCCAGCGCTACCTCGCCGAAGAGGTGGCCATCGACCACGCGGACGGCCTCATCCCACGTCGCGAAGCGCTGCGCCGGCTTGGCCTCCTCGGCATCGCCCTGCCCGCCGCCAGCGCCCTGCTCACCGCCTGCGGCTCGCCACCGGAGCCGACTCGCGGCACACCGGCGACCTCATCCGGCGCCGCCGCCCCAGCGGCATCGTCCGGCGCCCCGGCGGCATCGTCCGGCCCCGCCGAATCCGCCTCCCCGGCCGGCCCGTCGCCCCTGCCCACGCGGCCCATCACCTTTCCCGGCCCCGAGGGGACGACGCTGCAGGGCGCCTGGGCCGCCGCCGCGAACCCCAAGGGCGCCGTCCTGGTGATCCACGAGAACCGCGGCCTCACCGACCACATCCGCTCCGTGGCCGGCCGACTCGCCGCCAGCGGCTACTCGGCCCTGGCGATCGACCTGCTGTCCCGAGAGGGCGGCACCGCCGCGTTCGCCGACACCGCGCAGGCCACCGCCAAGCTGGCCGAGATCCCGCCCGAGCGCTTCGTCGCCGACATGAAGGCGGGACTGGGCGAGCTGACCAAGCGCGCGAACGGGGCAAAACTTGGCGCGATCGGCTTCTGCTTCGGCGGCGGCATGACATGGCTCCTGCTGTCATCGTCCGAACCACGCCTGTCCGCCGCCGCACCCTTCTACGGCCCCCTGCCCGACCACGCCGACTTCACGGGCACCAAGGCCGCCGTCCTGGCCATCTACGCGGAGCAGGACGCCCGCGTCAACGCCAGCAGGGACGCCGCCAAGGCCGCACTGGAAAAGGCCGGCCTCCCCCACGAGATCGTGACCTTCCCGGGCGTGAACCACGCCTTCTTCAACGACACGGGCCCGCGCTACAACGCCCAGGCCGCCGCCCAGGCGTACCAACGGGTCCTGGACTGGTTCGGGGAACACCTGTCCTGACTCTGGTGAACAGCCCCGCGATGCCTCAGGCATGACGACATCTAGGCGGTCTCCGGCACAACGACGTCGACCCCGCCCACGGTCTCGAAAGACCGCGAACGGGGTCAAGAATGCGCACGTCACGGCGCCCAGCCCCGTAAACCTCAGGAGCGTGCCCCTGGACAGAGGCCAGCCCCGCACAGAGGGTGGGGCTGGCCCATGCTGGCCGTAAAAAATAATTAGTCGTTCAGGTGCTGGCGGAGGTAAGAGTCAACCGCGTCGAGCGAGATGCGCTCCTGGGCCATCGAGTCGCGCTCGCGGATCGTGACCGCCTGGTCCTCAAGCGTGTCGAAGTCGACCGTGATGCAGAACGGCGTGCCGATCTCGTCCTGGCGCCGGTAGCGGCGGCCGATCGCGCCCGCGTCGTCGAACTCGACGTTCCACCGCCGGCGCAGCTGCGCGGCCAGGTCGCGGGCCTTCGGCGACAGGTCGGCGTTGCGGGACAGCGGCAGCACCGCGGCCTTGACCGGGGCGAGCCGGTGGTCGAGCCGCATGACCGTGCGCTTCTCCATGACGCCCTTGGCGTTGGGCGCCTCGTCCTCGGTGTAGGCGTCGAGCAGGAACGTCAGCGTGGCCCGGTCGACACCCGCCGCCGGCTCGATGACGTAGGGCACGTAACGCTCGCCCGTGTCCTGCTCGAAGAAGCTCAGGTCGACGCCCGACGCCTTGGAGTGGGCGGTCAGGTCGAAGTCGGTGCGGTTGGCGATGCCTTCGAGCTCACCCCACTCGCCGCCCGCGAAGTTGAAGCGGTATTCGACGTCGACCGTGCGCTTGGAGTAGTGGGACAGCTTCTCCTTGGGGTGCTCGTAGAGCCGGAGGTTGTCCTTGTTGATGCCCAGATCGGAGTACCAGCGGAAGCGCTCGTCGATCCAGTATTGGTGCCACTCCTCGTCGCTGCCCGGCTTGACGAAGAACTCCATCTCCATCTGCTCGAACTCGCGGGTGCGGAAGATGAAGTTGCCCGGCGTGATCTCGTTGCGGAACGACTTGCCGACCTGGCCGATGCCGAACGGGATCTTCTTGCGCGCCGACTGCTGCACGTTGAGGTAGTTGATGAAGATGCCCTGCGCGGTCTCCGGGCGCAGGTAGGCCAGGCCGGACTCGTCCTCGACCGGGCCGAGGTAGGTCTTGAGCAGGCCGCTGAACTGCTTCGGGTCGGTGAAGGCGCCCTTGTTGCCGCAGTTGGGGCAGGTGATGTCGGCCAGGCCGTTCTCGGGCGCCTTGCCGTTCTTCTCCTCGTACGCCTCAAGGAGGTGGTCGGCGCGGTAGCGCTTGTGGCACGACTGGCACTCGGTCAGCGGGTCGGTGAAGGTCTCCACGTGGCCGCTGGCCTGCCAGACCTCGCGGGCCAGGATGACGCAGGAGTCGAGGCCCACCACGTCGTCGCGCGACTGGACCATGGACAGCCACCACTGCCGCTTGACGTTGTTCTTCAGCTCGACGCCCAGGGGACCGTAGTCCCACGACGCGCGCAGTCCGCCGTAGATCTCGCTCGACGGGTAAACGAGCCCGCGGCGTTTGGCGAGGCTGACGATCGTGTCCATGACGTCTGTGCGTCGTGCCATTTTGGTTGCGTCTCTTTCCGGCTGGAGGTCGGCGAGGAAAATTGGATGAGCTCCCAGCTTAGGGGACGCCCGGGAGCCCTCGCGCGCGAGTATTTCTACTCGCCGTCTTGTAGGTAAACGTCCTCGAACGCACTCGGTTCGTTGACCATGAGGATCATCAGGGGATACATCGCCATCCGCGCCGCGGATAGGGCTCTCCGGTAGAAACCGGCGCCCTCCCACTCACTGACCAGCGCCCACAGATTGGGCTCGTCGACCGAGCGGGCCAACCGGCCGCGCAGGAATCCG
Source organism: Nonomuraea guangzhouensis (assembly GCF_019396345.1). Taxonomy (GTDB): domain Bacteria; phylum Actinomycetota; class Actinomycetes; order Streptosporangiales; family Streptosporangiaceae; genus Nonomuraea; species Nonomuraea guangzhouensis. The sequence continues at coordinate 312,064 of NZ_JAHKRM010000002.1, forward strand.
GGCTGGTCGGCCAGTGTCTGGAGGATGACATGGCCTTGCTTGACGAAGTCTTGGGACTGGGACTCTGGGACGGTGTAACGGATTACGGCGAGCACGCACACCAGGATGTCAGACGATTACACACTGCTGGGCGATTCCAGCCCCTGACCTGCTCGCCCCCACCGGCGCTAGGCTCGGCGCGTGGCCTCCAAAGACAACCGCCGCAAGAATCCGCGCCGACCGCTCCCCGCCGGCGAGCAGTTCTTCACGCCCGGCGCGACCGGCCTGCGCAAGTCCGTCGAGGAGCGCAGCGCGACCCCGATGGCGTTCCTGTACACGCAGGTGCCCAAGTGGGCGGCGCCCGCGGTGCTGGTGGTGCTCCTGCTGACCGGGTTCGCCGTGGACAACTGGCTGGGCGGCGTGGCGGTGCTGCCGGTGCTGGCGTTCGTGGGCTGGCTGGCGTACCTGTCCTGGCCGTCGCTGAGCGTCGGCGGGCGGCTGCTGCGCGTCGTGATGCTCGCCTTCCTGCTGGTCCTTGCGGCCGACCGGTTCGGAGTGTTTTAGCCACAGATTTTGACAATCATTTTCATTTTCCCCATAATCGGTGGCGTGATGTCCCGAACGCCCCGAATCAGTGCTGCAATCCTCGCGACCACCCTGCTGACCGCCGCCTGCTCGGGCTCCGGCGCCGCGGACACGGCCAAGGACGGCAAACCCGCCGTGATCGCCGCCTTCTACCCGCTCCAGTGGCTCACCGAGCAGGTCGGCGGCTCCGACGTGAACGTGTCGGTGCTGACCGCCCCCGGTGTCGAACCGCACGACCTGGAGCTCGGCGCGCACCAGGTGGCCCAGCTGGAGGACGCGGCGCTGACCGTCTACATCAAGGGCGTCCAGCCCGCCGTGGACGACGCGGTCGCCCAGGACACCAGCTTCGACGCCGCCACCGCCGTCAAGACCCTCCCCGCGAGCGAGCACGAGGAAGGCCACGACATCGGGTACGACCCGCACCTCTGGCTGGACCCCTCCCGCCTGGCCACCGTCGCCACCAAGCTCGGCGAGCGGCTGGCCGCCACCGACCCCGCGCACGCCCAGGGCTACCGGGACCGCGCGGTCAGGACGGCGGGCGCGCTGGGGACACTCGACCAGGAGTACGCCAAGGGCCTGACCACCTGCGCGACCAAGACGCTGGTCACCAGCCACCAGGCGTTCGGCTACCTGGCCGACCGCTATCACCTCAAGCAGATCGGCATCACACTCGATCCGGAGGCCGAGCCCTCCCCCGCCCGCATCGCCGAGGTCGCCAAGCTGGCCAAGGACGAGAAGGCGACCACGATCTTCACCGAATCCCTGGTCAGCCCCAAGGTCGCCGAGGTGCTCGCCAAGGAGATCGGCGCGAAGACGGCGGTGCTCGACCCACTGGAGAGCAAGCCGCCTGGCGACTACCTGTCGGCCATGCGCGCCAACCTGAAGACCCTGCAGAGCGCATTGGGGTGCACGGCATGAGCGACAGCGCCTTCTCCATGACCGGCGGCCGGGTGAGCCTGGACCGGCGGGACATCCTGCGCGGCATCGACCTCACGGTCTGCCCCGGCGAGGTCGTCGCCGTCATGGGTGCCAACGGCTCCGGCAAGTCCACGCTGGTCCGCACCCTGCTGGGCCTCACCCCGCTCTCGGGCGGCCAGACCCTGGTGTACGGCACGCCGCCGGCGAAGTTCCGCGAGTGGTGGCGCATCGGCTACGTGCCGCAGCGCCTGGCCGTCGGCGGCGGGGTGCCCGCCACGGTCCGCGAGGTCGTGACCTCCGGCCGCATCGCCAGGCAGAGCCGGTTGCGCCGTACCAGCCCCGAGGACAAGGCGGCGGCGGCGAGCGCGCTGGAGGCCGTCGGGCTGTCCGATCGGGCGGGCGATCCGGTGCAGTCGCTGTCCGGCGGCCAGCAGCAGCGGGTGCTGATCGCCCGGGCGCTGGCGGGCGAGCCCGACACGTACGTGATGGACGAACCCACCGCCGGCGTCGACGCCGACACCCAGCAACTGCTCGCCGACACGCTGGCCACGCTGGTGCTGAACGGCAAGACCATCGTGCTCGTCGCCCACGAGCTCGGCCCGCTCGAGCCGCTCATCACCCGCGGCGTGGTGGTCCGCGAGGGCCGCATCGCGCACGACGGAAGGCCGCCGCGGCCCGAGGGCGAGTGCGCGCGGCCGGGACACGAACACGTACACCCGCACGCCGCCGAGGCGGCCGCGGGACCCCTTACCGGATGGGGAGAGTCATGATCGAGCTGTTGGACAAGCAGTTCTTCCAGCTCGCGCTGATCGCGGCCCTGCTGGTGGGGCTCTGCGCACCCGCTGTCGGCACGTTCATCGTGCAGCGCAAGCTCGCCCTGCTCGGCGACGGCATCGGGCATGTGGCACTGACCGGCGTCGCGCTGGGCTTCCTGACCGGCACCGCGCCCGTGCTCACGGCCGTGGCCGTGTCGGTCATCGGCGCCGTGGCCATCGAGCTCGTCCGGGCGCGCGGGCGTACCAGCGGCGACGTGGCTCTGGCGCTGCTGTTCTACGGCGGCATCGCGGGCGGCGTCATGCTCATGGGCATCGCGCCGGGCGGCAGCAACGCCAAGCTGAACTCGTACCTGTTCGGCGCCATCGCCAGCGTCACCACCCAGGACATCTGGATCATCGGCGCGCTGGCCGTCGCGGTGATCGCGGTGGTCGTGATCTTCGGCAGGGAGCTGTTCGTGCTCTGCCAGGACGAGGAGATGGCCCGGGCCAGTGGCCTGCCGGTGCGCTTCCTCAGCCTGCTGATCGCCGTCACGGCCGCGCTGACCGTGGTCATCGCCATGCGTGTGGTCGGGTTGCTGCTGGTCAGCGCGCTGATGGTGATCCCGGTGGCGACCAGTCAGCAGCTCACCAGGGGGTTCCGCTCGACGATGGGGCTGGCCATGCTGTTCGGCGTCGTCGCGGCGGTGGGCGGGCTGCTCGGCTCGACGCTGTCCGCCAGGGTGCCGCCGGGCGCCGCGATCGTTCTTCTTGCCCTCAGCGGCTTCGTCCTGGCGCTCGGTGTCGGTAAGTTCGTACGGCGAGGCAGACCCCGGGAGTCCACAGTGAGCGAGCGATCCACCATGCGCGTCGAGGAGGTCACACGCTGATGTCCACCAGACGTGACGCCGTGCACGACACTCTCCGCCAGAGTGATGGTTTCCGCAGCGCGCAGGACGTCTATGCCGAGATGCGCGGCCACGGCGCCAAGATCGGCCTGACCACGGTCTACCGGGCGCTCCAGGCGCTGGCCGACGGCGGCCTCGTCGACGTGCTGCGCACCGACGACGGCGAGTCCGTCTACCGCGCGTGCGCCAGCGGCGACCACCATCACCACCTGGTGTGCCGCCGCTGTGGCCGGACGGTCGAGGTGGCCGGTCCCGCCGTCGAACGCTGGGCGGAGACGGTCGGCTCCGAGCACGGCTTCACCGAGATCACTCACACGGTCGAGGTGTTCGGCACCTGCTCGGTCTGTTCGGCCTCGGTACGGGCGGGCTGAGCGCGACGCGAGCCGTACAGCACGCCCAGCACGATCACCGCGCACCCGGCGAGCTGCAGCGGCGACGGGTGCTCGCCGAGCAGCACGGCCGACAGCGCGACCGTCGTCATGGGCTGGATGAGCAGGAGCAGCGCGGTGAGCGCGGCGGGCTGCCTGGGCAGCGAGAACGAGATCAGCGTCCAGCCGATCACCTGCGGCCCGAGCGCGAGCAGCAGCAGCCAGCCGTGCGCCGGCCAGCTCGGCACGAAGTCCGCGCCCCCGAACACCGGGCTCAGCGCGGCCATCGCGAGCGTGGCCACGACGGTGGCGTGCGCCAACGGCCCGACCGTACGCCCCGAGCCGCCCTTCAGCACCAGCAGGAACGCCGCGTACGAGATGGAGGTGGCCACGCCCGTCACCACCCCGAGCACCGGATTCGCCCCATATGCGGCGCTGTCGAAGACCCCCGAGATCAGCACCACTCCGGCGAACACCACCGGGGTGGCCCGCATCAGCCGGTTCGACGGCCGCTCGCGGAAGAGCGCCCACGCCGCGAAGGCCACGATGAAGACCTGCAGATTCCCCAGCACGGTCGCCAGTCCCGCGCCCACGTACTTGATAGCTTGGTGCCAGAACAGCAGGTCGAACGCGAACAGCACGCCCGCCAGCCACGCCAGGTTGCGGCTCCGGGCAGGCAGGGGGCCCAGCTTCCGCCGTTCGAACCAGGCCAGCACCAGCATGGGTGGCAGCGCGTACGCGCATCGGAAGAACGCCGAGGTGGCCGGCGAGACCCCCGACAGCCGCACCAGGGGCGCGGAGGTGGAGATGATCAGCGCACCCGCTATCGCGATCAGCACGATACGGCGATGTGCACCCACAGAAACCCCCGACACCCTTGGAGAGAGATACGCTGCGACCACGCTAGAACCGGTACTCGACAGGAGTCAACATGCCGTTTGGCCATGACATGGTGTATTCGCTGGCCACGGTCGTAGAGCTGGTCAACACCTCCCCGTCGACCGGCGGCGACACCGATGGCCTGGCCGAGCTGGCCGACCTGCACGAGTTCGTCGAGTCGCACCAGGTCAGCGGCATCGGCGCCCTCTCGGCCCGCGACCTCGGACAGGTGCGGCTCTTGCGGGAGGCCTTCCACCGCGTCTTCACCGCTCCAGACCAGCCGACAGCCGTGCGCCTCCTCAACGGGCTCCTGTCGAAGACGCGCATCACGCCCCGGTTGACGGAGCACGATGGGCATCCGCTGCACATGCACTACTTCGCACCGGACGCGACCCTTTCCGAGCATCTGGCGGCGGACTGCGGGGTGGCGCTGGCGCATCTGGTGGTGGATGGGGAGTGGGAGCGACTACGGACCTGCTCGGCGCCTGACTGCGATCGGGTGTTCGTGGACGAGTCGCGCAATCGGTCGCGGGTTTACTGCGACAGCCGTACTTGTGGGAATCGCATGCATGTGGCTGCTTATCGGGCTCGGCGGCGGGCCTGACAAGCTCGGTCATCGCCGTTTGGCGCGCTACGCGCGAATGGCGCTCAGCCGTGCTTCCCAGGGGCTCCGCCCCTTCGACCCCCCAAAGCGCGGTCCTCGCTGACGCTCGGGCTGTGCTTATCGGGGCTCTCGCCCCGAACCCCGGGCGGGGGCCTGAGCCATTTGATGGACCTGCCTGCTGACCAGGGTTGAGACGATGCCACCTTGCAGGTGAGTCCGAGGGATGGCGATCCCGGGATGCTCAATGCCGATCAACTGTGCCGGGTCGGCCGATAGGTCAGCACCTGCGTGTGGACGTCAAAGATCCGGGCCTCGAGCAGCTCAAGGTCGAAGTCGGCCGCACCGTCGAAGATCCGGTCCACGCCGGTCTTGCCGGAGATCACCGGGAAGACCGTCACCTCGATCGTGTCGACCAGGCCGGCGTTCAGCAGCGCCCGGTTGAGCGTCAGGCTGCCGTGGGAGCGCAGCGGCACATCGGATTCGGCCTTGAGGCGCGTGACCACCTCGACAGGATCGCCGGACTCGATGGTCGTGTCCGGCCACTCGATCGGCTCGGTCAGCCGGCTGGAGAGCACCGTGACTGGGGAGTCGAACATGCGCGTGATCCACCCGTCGAACAGGCTGCGGTCGAAGCCCGCGTCAAGGAACGGCGCGTTCGACGAGTAGGTCTTGGCCCCGAGCACCATGCGCAGCGGATCGCGGTAGGCAGCGGCGCGATAGGCGAGGAATTCGGGGCCCTGCTTGCCCCAGTAGCCGCCCCAGTCGCCATCGTGGTTGGCGAAGCCGTCAAGCGTGGAGAAGATGTCGAAGGTGTACGTGGCAGCCATGGTGTCTCCTTGCGGGAAGTTGGCCGCGCGCCTTGCGGCGGCCTCACCCCTGCTACGAACACCACCGCCCCGATCCGACACACCTCCCAGATTTCTTTCAAAACTTTCCGGGCTCAGCCGATCTGAGTGTGTAGTTGTGGTCTGAACCCGCCAGCCTCTCGCAGTGATCCTGCGATGTAGTCGGCGAGGTTACAGAAGCCCAGCGCGGAGCCGCGTAGATGTTCCAGGCGGCCGTTGATCGCTTCGGTGAAGGAGATCAAAGCAGTGGCCCCATGATCACATCCGTGATCATGGGACCACTATCGTCGCGCTGGTGAGCGGACGCTCAGCAGGGGGTCTCGTGGAACTCCGGGTAGGAACCCCGCCTACCCACCCACGTCTCATCCCCGACGCAGTTCTCGTACTTGATCCCCGTTAACGTGGTGCGGCTCGAGTCGGTGTAGTAATACGTTTCGCAGTGGTAGTCGATCTGGCAGGCGCGGGCGTGCGCGGGCGAGCTGATAACAGTGAGGGTGCCGAGAGCGAGCAGGACGGCCAGCGATGCGCGGCGAATCATGAAGATCCTTCCCGGGGCGAGGAGCGCTACTGCTCTCGATGATCAATCGCCGAAGCGAATAGATCAATAAGGTCAATACCGGTATTCAAAGGGTTAAAACGACTGTCAGACCGAACGATGTTCTGCCGAGCTGGTGGGCAACGTCGGTGATCGCGGCCTGAGTGCGCCAGCGCGGCTGTCTCCTGAAGAGATCTGGCGCCGGCGGACCGCCAGCAGGCTTCGCAGCGACCACCACGCGCGGATCACGTCGAGGTCGACGGCTCGCCGAGGCGGCCGAGTGGGAGGGTGCCGTCAAGAACCGTGCGATGAGCCGCCGAACATGCCCTGACCTCGGAAATCAGTGGCCGGCAAGCGGCGCTTCGCCGCCCGGCGGCACAGCGGACTTCATCCGCCGGCTGCCCTCTCCAGGCTGGACTCCGCCCGGGATTCGGCCTGGCTGATCAGGCGCCTGCCCAGCCGCTGCGCCGGCATCTCCACCCATCGCCAGGTCAGCGCACACAGCCCAAGCAGCACCGCGTACACCGCCACCAGCAGCGTCAGGCGCACTGCCACCGGTACGGCCAGCGAGTCCGGCAGGAAGAATTCCACGCTCTCCAGCAGCAGCGGGTGCAACAGGTAGATCGAGTAGGACACCAGGCCCAGCCACATCAGCCACGACGGCATCGTGCGGTGGCGCAGCGCCATCCCGGCGGCGAATGTCAGCCAGGCCGCTGCGATCGCCAGTTGCACTCCCAACTCGGCGCGAGCGAGCCACAATCCCGCCAGCGGTACCAGCGCCACCCAGGCGATGTGCCGGTGACCGAACTGGCCTGTCTCGACTCGATACAGCGCGGTGCCGGCGAACATGGTCGCCAAGATGAACAGCCCCTGCCACGGTCCGGGGTAGCTCTGGTTGACCGCCAGCAGCAGGAGGATCGTGCCCGCGATGGCCACGGCGCCCACCTGCTGTACCCGCCTGCCGCCGCGCAGCACCGCGGCCAGTCCGGCAGCCAGCACGACGGTCACGACGACCACGACCGTGAGCATGCGGCCCGCCCCGCCGGCTGACAGAAGCGTCACCGGCAGCAACCCGGCGCCCAGCACTGCGGCCGCCGCGAACGCGAGCGCGGCCGCGGTACTGCGCCGGTGCACACCTAGAGTGAACATCGCCGTCAGCAGCAGGTAGAAGGCCATCTCGTAGGACAGTGTCCACAGCACATTAGCCACGTTCGGCACGTACATCAGGTTCTGCAGCATGCTGGCGTGCGCCAGGGCCAGTGCCACCGTCCGGCTGCCCCACCAGGTGTGCAAGCTGTCCCAGCCGACCGCCGCCAGCAGCAGCATGCCGGCCACGCACACGGTGAACAGCGGCCACAGTCGAAAGAACCGCGAGATCCAAAAGGCCCGCACGCTGCCCCGGCGCTCCAGCGACGCCGGCACGATGTAGCCACTGACCAGGAAGAACACCAATACGCCGTACCAGCCGGGATCGAAGACCGCCTTGATCGGCAGCCGCGCCTCCGGCCACAGCGGCTTGAGCGCATGCTCGAAGACCACCACCATCGAGGCCAGTCCGCGCAGCGCGTCCAACCAGGCCAGACGGCGGGTATGCGGCGGAGCCAAGTCGACGGCAGTGAGGGGAGCAGAGGGCATCGGGACATCGTAGTGAAAACATCATTTGCCGCCCTGCGCATTACTGATACTGCTCAGGGGTCGATGGTGGGGCGACGCCAGGAGGTACCGGCCGCGTTCGCAGCGGTGCAGGCAGGCCACGGAGCGCAGGGGGGCCATCCAGGCGCGCCCCGCACGTCATCACGGCACGCCGCACCCTACATGGGTGTCTGGTGGAGGAGGACGACGCGCCAGCCCTCGGAGGTCCGGCGGTAGACCGTCGACGCAAGCCATGAGGACGTCTCATCGCCGATCGTGCTGGTCAGTTTGTAGGTGACGACGGCTCCTGCGTCCCCGAGCGGCTTGACCACGACATCGTGTGCTCGGTTGCGCCGGTCCGGGTTCCCGCTTCCCTTGACGTACATGTCGAGGACCTGCTGCCTGGACACGATTCCGTAATGTCCCATGGGTACGAAGTCGTCGGCGCAGTGCTCCTCGAAAAACCTCTCGTCATAGGCAGCGTCAGCGTCCAGCATCCGCTGCTCGAGCTCTTCCAGGGTCTTTTCGATGCCGCTCATCCAGCCAACTCCTTTTTGTGCGGTGGGCGGCCCACGCTGCCAGCTGTACCTGACGCCTCCTGGCAGGTACGGCTGGAGATCCGGCAATCGCCGACGAAAGCACTGTCGGCGGGGATCATCACAGCTGCGCGCCGGGCCACCGCGGCGGCGCCCGTGCCGGCCAGGACGAAGAGGGCGGCCAGGCCGGCCCAGCCCGCGGTGCCGTGTTCGAGGGCGGTGGTGGCGAGGATCGGGGAGAGCATGGCGGCGATCGCGTAGCCGGTCTGGCTGAGGCCCTGGTAGGCGCCGGCGCTGCGCTGGTCGGCCAGTTCGAAGGCCATGCCCCAGCCACCCGCCTCGCCCAGGATCTCACCCATGGTGTGGGCGAACGCGGCCAGGGCGAACAGGACGCAGGCGACGATCATGTTTCCGTAGCCGGCCAGGGCGTACAGACAGCATGCCATCGCGAGCAGCCACGACGCGCGCCTGACCGTGCTCCCGGCCTTGCGCACGTCGTCGGTGCCGCGCGAGGCGCGCACCTGGAGTGTGGCCACGACCACGGTGTTGAGGACGAGTAGCACGGAGACGATGGCGGTGGGCGCGTCGGTGGTGGCCACCCAGAGCGGCATGCCGACGGTCAGCAGGCCGAACTGCGTGGCCACCACGGTGTTGCACGCCACGCTCGCGATGTACGTACGGTCCCTGAGTGGCGAAGGCCCGGTGGACGCGGTGCGCTCCCTGACGGCGGTCATCCTGGCGGCCAACTCCGGCACCTGACGCCCGAGCCCGGCCAGCGGCACGGTGGCCGCCAGCAGCAGGACGCCGGCGACGACCATCGCCACCCGGTACGCCGACGCGGTGCCGATCAGGAGCGCCGCCGCGGCGGCCACCGTACCCAGGCCGATGAAGACGTTCGTGACCACGCGCATCCGGGCCCGGACCTCGACCCGCTCCGGACCGGTGTACCACCGTGCCAGCATCGCCTGCTTCGCCGAGGAGCCCACCGAACGCGTGATCACGGCCAGGCAGGCGATCAGGGTGAACGCGACGGCGTCGGAGACGAACGTGTAGGCGAGCAGCGCGACCCCGTTGAGCCCTGTCACCACCGTCTGAACATGGTGCGCGCCGACCCGGTCAGCCAGCCACCCTCCCGCGTACGAGGCCAGCACCCCGGTGCCGCCCGCGATGCCCAGCCCGAGACCCACCGTCGTCGCGCTGAGCCCGATGACGAGCGTGAAGTACAGCGTGCTGACGGTGTAGAAGACGCCGCTGGAGAGCGCGAACGCCATCGTGCTGACGGTCAGTGAGCGCGCGACGCGGTCCTGAGGGAAGAAGGTCTGGATCACGGGGGTCTTTATCCCGTAATAGGGCCTTTGTCGCCAATTGATGTAGCGTATGGCTTCATGGTCGGGCTGATCGAGTACGAGCTCGCGGGGATGGACGTGGCCGACGTCCGCTTCGCCATCTCGCCGCTCAACGAGCTCACGTTGTCGTTGCGTACGTTCCGCGACCCTGGGCGCTATCCCGTGCACCTGCCCTGGCTGCGCCGCACGGAGCAGGCCCGATCCACGCTGGACGTGCCCCTGCTGCAAGCGCTCACCAACGACGACTTGTGGACACCGGACTACCTGACACCCCGCCCCCACGCCCCGCTTACCCGCATCGACGACGAACTCGTCACGGTCGCCCGTGTGCCCGTGGACCGGGTGCTCGACGACCTGCGCACCATCCACCCCCGTCTCCCCGAGCCGCTGCGCGGCGACCCGTCGGCCCGCATCCTGGACGCGCTGCGGGACTACTGGCGCACCTGCTTCGCGCCCTGGTGGCCCAGGATGCGCGCGGTCCTGCAGGCCGACGTGGTCCACCGCGGCCAGGTCATCTCGGCCTACGGCCTGGCCGCGATGTTCGCCGACCTCAGCGAGCGCGTTCAGCTGAAGGACGGCGTCGTACGGATGCGGCTGATCAGCGACACCCGCTACCGGCGCTCCACCAGCGGCGAGGGCATCACCCTGGTCCCGACCCTCTTCACCCGGGCCGTCACCGTCCCCATCTCCCCGTCCGAGCCTCCTTTGATCATGTACGGCACTCGCGGCGTCGGCACGCTCTGGCAACAGGAGCCCCTTCATTCCCCAGGGGTGCTCACCGACCTTCTGGGCGCCACCCGGGCAGGGCTGCTCACCATGCTCGAGACCCCCGCCTCATCGACCGAACTCTCCGGCCGCCTGGGCGTCACCCCCTCGGCCGTCAACCAGCACCTCCGCACCCTCCGCGCCGCCGGCCTCCTCGCCAGCGCCCGCCACGGCCGCTCGGTCCTCTATCTACGCTCGGAACTCGGCGACGCCCTCGTCGCCGGATCAGGAGTTCGGGCCGTCGGTGTCGACCGCGGAGCGGAGGAGGCCGCCCACCCCGGCCCCGGCGGGATATGACCACCAGGCGACGCGGGACCTCACAGGCGGTTCTCAGGAGATCGGCCAGTTGCGGAGGGCGGCGTCGGCCATCTCCTGGAGTTCGTCGCGGCCGACCCCGCTCGCGGCTTGCACGGCGATACCGAACGCCAGAGTGGTGACGTAGCGGGCCAGGAGCCCCGGATCGGTTTCCGGCGGAAGGTCGCCGTCGTCGACGGCTCGCTGGAACCGCTCTCGGACGCAGGAGTAGGAATCGTTGCGCCAGGCGACGAGAAGGTCGCGGACTTCACGCCCGGAGTCGCTGGCGGCCAGTGCGCCCTGGACGCCCAGGCACCCGTGGGGTTGGGCCGGGCGGGTAGTGGTTCGAACGGTGCCGGCCAGGATCGCGGTGGCGACGCCGAGGGCGGTCGGCTCCTCCAGGGCCTGTACCAGGTATGCGCTCGGGCCGGCAGCGGCGACGCGGCGGACCAGCCAAGGAGCCCGACAGAAGGGAGATATTAAGAAAATTAAGATCAACTTCTTGAAAGTTGAAGTCATGGTCGGTATAACTTTAGATATGAAAGATCAGGCGATGGACTGGCAGGAGCTCACGAACCTGACCCGGGGCCAGCCGTTCGTCGTCGAGCGGGTGCGCCTGGCGGGCAGCGGCGTCGCGATCGAGGGCGAGTTCGAGCTGCCGCAACTGGCTCAGCTCAACGTCGAGGACCAGGTCTTCGTCACGGCGTTCGTGCGGTGCCACGGTTCCATCAAGCAGATGGAACGGATCTTCGGGGTGAGCTACCCGACGATCAAAGCACGACTCAACCGGATCGCGCCGATGCTCGACTTCGTCGAGACCGATCCGGCGCCGTCGCGGGCCGACGTCATCGATCGGCTGCGCCGCGGCGAGATCACCGCGGAGCAGGCATTGTCCGAGTTGGAGGGGCGCACATGATGCCGCAGCTGGTGACCGTAGGGGTCAAACGCCCGGACCGTCGTCGCATCCGGATCTGGGTGCCCGTGCTCCCGGTCGTGCTCGTGCTTTCACCGGTTGTGCTCCTGGCCGTCATAGGGGCCGCCGTGGCCTGCCACATCTACCGCATCGATCTGGTGCGGGCACTCGGCATCGGCTGGCGCGTCGTCTGCGCCTTGCCCGGCACCCGATTCGACGCGGAGTTCAGCCGTACGGCTGTGCTCGTAGCCATCCGATAGGAGAGGTTTCGATGAGCGAACAACGTAAGGACGTCCTCGACCTGCTGGCCGGGGGCAAGATCACCGTAGAGGAGGCGGAGCGGCTCATCGCCGCACTCGAACGAGCCGAGCCGCCGGCGGCGGCCAGTCCCACCGCCCGGCCGAAAGGCAAGGCGAAGTACCTGCGGGTGATGATGGAGTTCGACGAGGGTGACGGCGAGTCGGGGCGGCTCAACATACGGGCACCGCTCCAACTGCTGCGGGCCGGCGTACAGCTGGCGGCCCTGATCCCGCCACAGGCACTGGATCGGGCCAACGCCGAGCTGAGCAAGTCGGGCGTGCCGTTCGACCTGACGCAGCTCAAGCCCGAACAGCTTGAGGCACTCGTGGATCACCTCGACGAGACGATCGTGGAGCTCGAGATGACCGACGGCTACTTGCGCGTCTTCTGCGAGTAGGCGCCGTCCGATAGGACGGGCCCCCGGGAGGGTGCTGGAACACCCCCCCGAGGCCGCGCCCGCTACAGCAGAACACGGTTGAACTACCGAACCGAACTCTAGCCGCGCATTGGCGCGCCGCCGCCACCACACACGCCATCGGCGTGGGGTCTGGCTGCTCTCGATCGTGCCGACCGGCTGGATACGCCGGGTCGGCCCGCCGGGGCCTCTTCGAGATCGCCCTGCGCCGACTGTCTTGTTGGCCTACGGGGTGGTCACAGAGCTGCCCCGAGGCGACTTTCACCCACGCTCACGCCGACCCGTGGCGGCCGGCCCGCGTATGGCTACGAGGTCACGACGTGGCTACGGGATCAGGGCCACAGGGCCGATCGAGCGCTGATCAACGCCATCAATCGCCTCACAGGCGACAAGCCGTGACGAATCAGAGAACGGATATCCAGATGACAACCCATCAGCGCCAGGTGCCTGCGATCCATGTGCAGGGTCTGGAGAAATCGTACAAAGAGTTGCAGGTGCTGCGTGGGGTGGACTTCGACGTGGCACGGGGCAGCATCTTCGCCCTGCTCGGCTCGAACGGGGCGGGCAAGACCACAGTGGTGAAGATCCTGTCCACGCTGCTCAAGGCCGACGCCGGCACGGCCAGCGTGCACGGCTTCGACGTCGCCACGCGACCGGCGAACGTACGGGAGTCCATCAGCCTGACCGGGCAGTTCGCCGCCGTCGACGAGATCCTCAGCGGACGGGAGAACCTCATGCTCGTCGCCCGGCTACGACACCTCAACAACCCCGGCACGATCGCCGATGACCTGCTCGAACGGTTCTCCCTCACCGACGCGGGCGCACGCAAGGCCGCCACGTACTCGGGCGGCATGCGCCGCCGCCTCGACATCGCGATGAGCCTCATCGGCGACCCACCGATCATCTTCCTCGACGAACCCACCACCGGCCTCGACCCCCAAGCCCGCATCGAGGTCTGGCAAGCCGTCAAAGAACTCGCCCGCCAAGGCACCACCGTCCTGCTCACCACCCAATACCTGGACGAGGCCGAACAACTCGCCGACCGGATCGCGATCCTGCACCAGGGCCGGATCATCGTCAACGGCACCCTGGACGAACTCAAGCAACTCCTGCCACCCGCCCAGGTCGAATACGTCGAAAAGCAGCCGACCCTCGAAGACGTCTTCCTCACCCTCGTCGGCACCGACAGCACCAACGCGTCAGGGGAACCCCGATGACCAAGCACTTCCTCGGCGACACCGCCACCCTGCTGGGACGATCCCTGCGCCACATCACCCGCAGCGCCGACACCATCATCACCACCACGATCATGCCGATCGCCATGATGCTGATGTTCGTCTACGTCTTCGGCGGCGCCATCAACACCGGATCCAAGTCCTACGTCACCTACCTGCTGCCCGGCATCCTGCTCATCACCGTCGCCTCAGGCATCGCCTACACCGCCTTCCGCCTGTTCATGGACATGAAGAGCGGCATCTTCGAACGCTTCCAATCCATGCCCATCGCCCGCTCGTCCGTCCTGTGGGCACACGTACTGACCTCCGTGATCGCCAACCTGATCTCCCTCGTCGTCGTCGTCCTCGTCGCCCTGCTCATGGGCTTCCGCACCACAGCCGGACTACCGGCCTGGCTCGCCGTCGCCGGCATCCTGATCCTGTTCACCCTGGCCTTGACCTGGCTCGCCGTCATCCCCGGCCTGTCGGCGAAATCCGTGGAAGGCGCCAGCGCCTTCTCCTACCCGCTCATCTTCCTGCCCTTCCTCAGCTCGGCCTTCGTCCCCACCGCCACCATGCCCGGCCCGGTACGCGCCTTCGCCGAACACCAGCCGGTGACCTCCATCGTCAACGCCATCCGCGACCTGTTCACCCAGCAGCCGGTCGGCACCGACATCTGGATCGCCCTGGCCTGGTGCGTCGGCATCCTCATCGTCACCTACGCCTTCGCCATGAACACCTACCGCCACAAGATCTCCTAGGGGAATGACCATGGAACACGCTGTCACGACGATGCCGACCGCGCGTCAGCCCGGCTGTCCCTTCGACCCGCCGGCAGAGCTGATCGACGCACGCGAGCAGAGCCCGATCAGCCGTCTCCCCTTCGCCGACGGACATCAGGGCTGGCTGATCACCGGCTTCGACCTGGTGCGGTCGGTCCTGGCCGACTCGCGGTTCAGCTCGCGCAAGGAGCTCATGGGCCATCACCCGACCATCGACTACGGCGGCTTCGAGGTCCCGCCGGCGCCGCCCGGTGAGTTCCTGTTCATGGACGATCCGCAGCACAGCCGCTACCGCAAGCCGCTGGTGGGCGTCGAGCTGGGCGGCCAGACCATCAAAGCCGGTACGACGGTCATCCTGTCCTACGCCACCGCCAACCGCGACCCCGAGCGATTCACCGAGCCCCACGTGCTCGACCTGCGCAGGCAGGACGGCGGGCACCTGGGCTTCGGCCACGGCATCCACCAGTGCCTGGGTCAGCAGCTGGCCCGCGTCGAGATGCGGGTCGCGTTCACCGCGCTGGTCAACCGCTTCCCCACGCTGCGCTTGGCCGTACCGGCTGAAGAGGTCGCCCTGCGCCCCGAGACCGCCGACATCTACGGGGCCAAGAGCCTCCCGGTCACCTGGGACGCGTGACCGTCAGCCGGTGACGGGCCAGGCCCTAGAACCAGTCAGCAAGTTCGGTGGCACGGTGCCACCACCTCACACCGAGGAGGCCGGATGTCGGCAGATCCGCCCAGATCACCCGCGCTGCGCGCGTCCGACGCGGAACGCGACCGGATCATCGAACTGCTGCACGCCGCTGTCGCCGACGGCCGGCTCGACCCGGTCGAGTTCGACGAGCGGCTGGACGGGGCGCTGGCCGCCCGCACCATCGACGCGCTGACCCCGCTCATCAGCGACCTGATCGCGGCGCCAGGCAGCGGCGGCGCACTCGCGCTGCCGCTCGCCGGGACGCCGGCCGAGCCGGCCGCCGAACTGCTCACCATCAAGGAGCGGCACGGCTCGGTGCGCCGTGACGGCCGGTGGACGCTGCCGCACCGGCTCGCGCTGCGTACCGCCTGGTGCGACGTGACGCTGGACCTGACCAGCGCGGTGCGCAGCGCCCCCGAGCTGGTCATCGAGCTGCGGGTGAGCGGCGGCAACGTGGAGTTGGTCCTCGCGCCGGGCATAGTGGTGAACGCCAACGAGCTGTCGGTACGGCACAGCACGGTGGCGATCAGCAGGGACGCGGGCGACAACACACCGGAGACGCTGCACGTCCGCTTGGTAGGCCGAATGCGGCACGGCCGGCTCGACACCCGGTGGCAGACTCCGCACCGGTGACGCAGCGCGAGCTTCCGGTCCCGGTCCGGCCAGGGCGACGTCGAACGCGACAACCTTCTCTCCGGCCATCAGGCCGGGCAGGCGCAATAGAGCGGCCGGGTGCTGGTACTCAGACTTGCGGGGTGAGCGGGACGGCGGCGCCCGGCCGGGCTCGTGCATCGTCAGCATGCTCGACCGGTGTCGAGGGGCTGCCGCCACGCAGTACTTCGAGGGCGATGTCCAACGTGGCTTGCCGTATCACCTGTCCGTCCCCGGACTCCTCGGCCGCCGCCAGGGTGCCGGCCTGCAGGCAGGCGAGGACGGCGCGAGCCCGCGTCCGGTCGAGCACGTCAGGGTCGGGAGGACACAGCGCGTTGATGAGACGATTCACGGTCGCCCGCAGCTCCACGCCGATAGGCAGGTGACTGATCTCGCTGTAGTTCTCGCGGATCAACCGGACCAGGCTGGGGCTCCAGTGTGCCTGGTGTTCGGCGACGCTCCGCACGAGGGTTTCCCTGGTGGAGAGAGTGGCGGGCGGTGCGGTGGCGTTGGCGTTGTCGATCAGTGTGGTGATGCCGTCGAGGTAGCCGCGCATGATGGCGGTGACGATGTCTTCCTTGGTCTTGTAGTGGAAGTAGAGCGCGGCTTTGGTCACGTCGAGTTCTTCGGCGATCTCGCGGAGCGAGGTGTTGGTGTAGCCGCGATCGGCGAACAGGCGCATGGCCACGGCCAGGATTCGGTCGCGGGTGTCGGTGCGCCTGTTGTCAATACCGTTGTTACGTTGCGTCATGACCGCTACCTCCGGCGCCAGTACATGGCTTGACGGCCGGTTAGTCAAATTCTATGGTCGATACCTAGCCGGTCGGCTAGGTAGTTATCTGGTGCCGGCTGTCTCAGACAGATCTACTGCCAGGAGGTCATTCATGACGAACAGCGTCACCGGCGAACTCGCCGGCCTGGAGTTGCCGGTGCGGCGTGGCTGCCCGTTCGCCCCGCCCGCCGAGTACGAGCGACTGCGCGAGCAGGCACCGATCAGCAAGGTCCGCCTGGTCAGCGGCGCCGAGGCATGGTGGGTGTCCGGGCACGAGGAAGGCCGGGCCATCCTGGCCGACTCTCGCTTCTCCTCCGACCGGCGCAAGGACGGCTTCCCGATTCTCGATCGCGACCCGGCGACCCGGGAGTGGCTCCGCCGCCAGCCGCCCGCGATGATAGGGATGGACGGCGCGGAACACTCCGCCGCGCGTCGTCCGGTGATCGGCGACTTCACCGTCAAGCGGCTGGCCGCGATGCGACCGCGGATCCAGGAGATCGTCGACCGGTTCATCGACGACATGCTCGCCACCGGCGAGCGCCCGGTGGACCTCGTGCAGGCTCTGTCCCTTCCGGTGCCCTCCCTGGTGATCTGCGAACTGCTCGGCGCACCCTACGAGGACCACGACTACTTCCAGAGCCGGACCACCGCGGCGATCCGCCGGGCCTCGCCGTCGGAGGAGCGTCAGCGAGCCTTCGCCGAACTGCACGCCTACATCGACAACCTGATCACCCGCAAGGAGTCCGGACCCGGCGACGACCTGTTCAGCCGCCAGATCGCCCGCCAGCGCGCGGAGGGCGCCCTCGACCACAAGAGCCTGGTGAGCATGGCGATGCTCCTGCTGGTGGCCGGTCACGAAACCACGGCGAACATGATCTCGCTCGGCGTGATCGCCCTGCTCAGCCATCCGCGGCAGCTCGCCCTGATCCAGGCCGACCCCAGCAGGACGCCGATGGCCGTGGAGGAGCTCCTGCGTTACTTCGCCATCGCCGACCTGGTCACCTCGCGGGTGGCCACCGAGGACGTGCGGATCGGTGGGGTGAACATCAAGGCCGGCGAGGGCGTCGTCGTCTCTGGTCTGTCGGCCAACTGGGATCCGGCGGTGTTCAAGGACCCGGCCACCCTGAACGTCGAGCGCGAGGCCCGCCATCACCTCGCCTTCGGGTTCGGCCCGCACCAGTGCCTCGGCCAGAACCTGGCCCGGATGGAGCTGCAGATCGTCTTCGACACGCTGTTCCGCCGTATTCCCACCCTGCGGCTCGCCGCGCCGGTCGATGACCTGCCGTTCAAGACCGACGCCGGCATCTATGGCGCCTACGAACTTCCGGTCACCTGGTAAGGAGCGCGAGAATCCTTTGGTGGGGTGCGCACCTCTTATACCTGTACCGACAACAGCGTCGGGGCAGGTTCAGGAGGTTGACATGCTCGTTGGAATCGTCGTGGCGGCTGTGCTCGTGTGCGCGTGCACGGTCGTGGTGCTGCGTCGGCGGGGTCGTTCGCGTGGCTGAGGTGAGTTGGCCGGTTGAGCAGTTGGTCGTCGCCGCGCGGGAGGGCGACGTCGAGTCGATCGCCGCGTTGGTGTCCGGCGCGCACCCGCATGTGCGGCGATTCGCCCACTCGATGTGTGCCTCGCCAGAAGACGCGGAGGACGCCGCACAGGAGGCGTTGATCATTCTGTTCCGCAAGATCGGCACCTTGCGGGCGTCCGGTGCGCTGGCGTCGTGGATGTTCCGCATCGTCCGCAACGAGTGCCTGCGGCGGGCGCGGCAACTGGCGCACCACCACGAGCCGGTCGTGGACGCCACCGTGTGGTCGGCCGAGGAGGAGGTCTTGCAGCGCTGGGAGGCCGGCCGGGTGGCGGCGGCGATCGCTTCTCTGCCCGCTGATCAGCGACGCGTTCTGATCATGCGCGATGTTCTGGGCTATCACGGACGGGCGGTCGCCGACGCGCTCGGTCTCAGTGTCGCCGCGATGAAGTCGCGGCTGCATCGCGCCCGCACCACAGTGCACCGTACGCTGCAGGGCGCACCCGGCACAGCCATGGGAGACGACGATGACTGACGATCGCGGCTTTGCCAGCGCCTCGCTGCCCCGGCACCTGGTGCGCGGCGTGGTGGGGTTCGGCGCGCTGGTCGGTTCGGTCGCCCTGATTCCGGTGGTCGGGCTGGGCAGTTTGCTGCTCGTACCGGCTGGTCTGCTCGCCCTGCGGGGGTGTCCGACCTGCTGGGCCATCGGGTTGATCCAGACCATGTCGATGGGCCGGGTACGGCGCTCCTGCGTAGATGGCCGGTGTGAGCTGACCGTGGCCCACTCCGGGACATCGCACCACGCCGACGACAGCTCGTAACCGGCACCGCGAACAACAAGGCCGGCCCCTCTTGGCCTAGTCCATATCCAGGGCGTACCGCAGGTAGAAGTCCGGTTTGGCGAGGAAGCGTCGCCAGTGGTCAACCAACTGCAGCTCTTCCCATTCGGTGGTGCGGATGCCGTCGTCGCCGAGTTCGATGATCTGCGCGTCTGGGAGGCTGGCGAGGATCGGTGAGTGGGTGGAGCAGATGATCTGCCCACCCTCGCCGGCGACGCGGTTCATGAGGGCGACCAAGCGAACGCATGACTGGAACGACAGGGCGGCTTCGGGTTCGTCCATCAGATAGAGGCCCGGCCCGGACACCATGCGCTCAAGAACAGTGAAGAACCCTTCACCGTGGGATTGCTCCGTCAGGTCGTCTTCCCAGAATCCATACTGGCCGGACACGTTCTGTCCGAGGTTGAAGAGTGTTTCCGCGCGGAAGAAGAACGCTCGCCGCTTGAGGCGTGGCCCGTGAAGGAGTCGCAGCCCGGCTGCCGTGAGGTCGGCGTCAAGGACCTCCCCCAGCGGGGTGGCGGGTCCGGTGCTGGCGTACTTGGTACCGGCCTTGCCACCTTCGGAGTTGATGCCGCACACATCGGCGATCGCTTCCATGATGGTGGACTTTCCGGAGCCGTTCTCTCCGACGAGGAAGGCAACGGGGGCGGTGAATGTGAGACCTCGCTCAGCCAGGTGCCGAATGGGCGGCAGGGCGGCCGGCCAACCTGAAGGAAGCCGGCGGGCGGCTAGCTGGGTGAGCAACACGACTGACGCCTTTCTGCGGACTGGATCAGCCTACGGCGTGGGCGCATACGAGGCTGACAAGGGGATCTCGGGGTCGGGGTCGGCCGCCCGTCGTGTCCCACGCACGACCCGGTGCCGCTCCAGGACCGACTGTTTATAGACAGCCCCTTTGTTTTCGGCGGACCAAATCCCGACCACACTGGGAAATGAGGGCGATGGCGCCTCGTCCTGGAGTGCCTGGCTCCCCTCGGACGGATCCGCAGCAGGAGAGGTTCGCCATGACTGCGGCACCAGACGCAACCTCATCGGCTCAGCCCGAGCGCCCGGGCATGAAGGATGGGGTGTGCAGCGAGTTCACCGTCTTTACCAAGATCAAGCCGGGCCATGCGGACGCGCTGCGTGAGGATCTCGCCACGCTCGCCAGCGGATCATCTGACACGGATGCCCGTGCGGCGCTGCGCCAGATCGGTACCCTGCACGACGCGCGCCACGTGATTTTCGACAACGACACCCGGCACATGTTCGCCAGCGTCTTCGACGGCTCCTGGGACACCTACATCGACGACTTCGGCAAGACGGCGATCGGGGGCCGCTTCGACAAGGTCTTCTCGCATGCCGAAGGGTTCCCCGGCATCACCGACCCGAAGGTGAAGGACTGGTTCCTCGCCCAGCAGGCGCCCGCGGGGGTCTTCGTCAGCTCTTATCCGGATCTGACCGTTCAGCAGATCTGGAAGGACCAACGCGTGAACGAGGCGTTCCAGGCGGTGCTGGACACCCCCGAGTTCCGGGCGGCGCTGGACAACCCGGCGAACGCCGAGTTGCTGGCCACGCCGGCCTTCCAGAGGCTGATGGAGGAAGCCGCAGGCTAGAACCCGTAGGACAACCAACCCCTAGGGAGGCACAAGCGATCATGAACGCGGCGGCAAGCACGAGCGGCGCCAGCGTGCGCATCGAGATCGACGACGTCCAGAGCGGGGCACTGCATCCACGGCCCGCACCGTACGTGGGAAGGTTCGTCTTCCTACGTGTCGATGACCGCCACGCCGGGCGTTCGCTGCTGCGAAGGCTGCTCCCGGCGATCGAGGGTGGCTTCCCCAGCGTGGACCCGAGTCAGGATGCCTGGGTGGCGGTGGCGTTCACCTACCAGGGACTGCGGGCCCTGGGGGTGCCGCAGGAGTCGCTGGACAGCTTTCCGCGGGCGTTTCGCCAGGGCATGGCCGCGCGTGCGGATGTGATCGGTGACGTGGGCGAGAATGCCCCGGCCCACTGGGAGCCGCCGTTCGGAACAGGTGATGTGCATATCGCGTTGAGTGCCCTCTCCCCCGATGCGGCGCGGCTGGACAAGGCTCTGGAGCGAGCCCGCATCGCCTACCAGGACACGCCGGGTGTCCAGGTGATCTGGCAGCAGGAGGTCCGCCAGCTCCCGACCGGGCGTACCACCTTCGGCTTCCGCGACGGCATCAGCCATCCGAACATCGAGGGCCTCGGGCTGCCCGGCTCCAACCCCCAGGAAGCCCCCATCAAAGCCGGCGAGTTCAT
The DNA here is from genome assembly GCF_019396345.1 of Nonomuraea guangzhouensis. Taxonomy (GTDB): domain Bacteria; phylum Actinomycetota; class Actinomycetes; order Streptosporangiales; family Streptosporangiaceae; genus Nonomuraea; species Nonomuraea guangzhouensis. The sequence goes on from NZ_JAHKRM010000002.1 coordinate 333,378, forward strand.
CCTCGGCTACCCCGACGAAACCGGCAATCTGCCGCCCATGCCCAGCCCCGATGCGCTGGGGCGCAACGGGACCTACGTCGCCGTACGCAAGATTCACACCAAGGTGGCGGCCTGGCGCCGGTACTTGCGCGCGAACACCTCCAGCGCCCAGGAAGAGGCGCTCCTGGCGGCGAAGATGGTCGGGCGCTGGCCCAGCGGGGCACCGTTGGCGCTGACCCCCGAGCACGACGACCCGGCGCTGGGCGCCGACCCGCACCGCAACAACGCCTTCATGTACCGGGAGAACGACGATCGCGGCTTCCGGTGCCCCGCCGGTGCGCACATCCGGCGTACCAATCCCCGCGATGCCACCATCATCGGCGACGCACGGATGCACCGCCTCATCCGCCGCGGCACCAGCTACGGCCCGCCGCTGCCGGAGGGCGTGCTGGAAGACGACGGCGTCGACCGGGGCCTGGTCGGAGTCTTCATCGGAGCCCATATCGAACGACAGTTTGAATTCATCAAAGCCGAGTGGGTCAACGACGGCAACTTCATCGGCTTCCCCGGTGAGAAGGACCCGGTAGCCGGGCATCACGGCGGAACCGGCAGCGCCACCATCCCGGAGAAACCGATCCGGCGCCGCCTGCGGAACCTGCCCAGCTTCGTGGTCACCCGAGGCGGCGAGTACTGCTTCCTGCCGGGCCTGCGCGCCCTGCGCTGGCTGGCCGGACTGGAAGACTGAGGGAGGAGAGATGGGCGGGCACAAGCCATCGCGGTTCATCCCTTACACACCAGACGTCGAAGCCGCCGTCCCCGATTTCGACGAGCTGCTGCGGACGGTGATCGCCAAGACCGAGCGGTACATCGCCGAATCGGTGACCGCCGAAGGCAGCGGCCAGGCCGTCCGTGACGCGCACGCCAAGGGATACGGGCTCGTCAGAGGAGAAGTCGAGATCCTCGACCAGCTACCCGCCGAGTACGCGCAAGGCATCTACGCCACACCGGGACGGCACGACGCGCTCGTCCGCTTCTCCAACGGCTCACCTCACGCGGGCGCCGACGCGCGCCTCGGCCGCGCGACCGGGCTGGCGCTGAAGATGTTCGGCATCCAGGGTCCGACCCTGCTGGAGGACGAGCCCGACACCGGCACCTTCGACTACACCCTCATCAACGCGCCGGTCTTCTTCTGCAACACCGTGAAGCACTACCTGTTCATCCAGGAACTGTTCCTCGACGCGCCGAAGTACTTCGCCCAGGGCGCGCCCGGCCGGCATCGCTTCTACCGGGAGTTCGTGACCGGCAAGGGAAGCCTGGCCGAGGACGAGTGGGCATGGGACGAGTTCCTGGCCTTCCTCGCGGTGTCACAGCGGCCCTTGGTGAACGTGTTGCTGTCGACCTACTTCACGATGGGCGCGGTACGGCACGGCGACTACATCGCCAAGGTGCGCCTCGCCCCCGACCCCGCCTCGGCTGCCGCGATCGTCCATCGCGCCATCGACCTGGCAGCCGCGGACGAGGTCTTCCGGCCGGCCTTGGTGGCCGAGATGAGGGACCGGCCCTACGCGTTCGACATCCAGGTCCAGCTCTGCGCCGACCTGAACCGCATGCCGGTCGAGGACCTCACCGTCGAGTGGCCCGAGCGGCTGTCCCCGTTCGTCACGGTCGCCAGGTTGCGCCTGCCACAGCAGGACATCTCGGACGAGGAGACCCTCAAGAAGATGGATGCGCTCTCCTTCACCCCGTGGCGGGTGACGGCCGAACACGCGCCGCTCGGCGAGATCATGCGGGCCCGCGAGGAGGTCTATCGCCGTTCCTCCCTCCAGCGTCACCGGCTCAACCAGCAGGAGCGCAGGGAGCCGCGCAGCGCTGATGAGGTCTCGTCGTGATGGTGGTCAGTGACCGCTCAGGGTCGGTACGACGCCGCGCTCAACCCATTCGACCGTGACGCCGGACATGTGCCTGGCCCATCTGCCGGTGATCTCGCTGAGCTGTTCGGCCCGCGGAGGCGTGCGGCCCAGGCCGATCGCGTAGCGGGCCTGCCGCGGGCCGCTCTCGAACGGGTGTGGCCACGCGTGGACGTCCGGCGTCCCGGCCTCTTCCAGGGCGGTGAGCAGCTCCAGCATGCGTCCTCTGACGCGCCCCAGCACCGCGTCGAGCTCCTCAGGGCGGTCGGAGCGTACGGTCAGCACCGCCCAGGCCGCGTGACGGCGGTGGAGGGGCGGCGGGGAGAGCAGCTCCGCGGACCTGCCGTTCTCCGTGAGCTCCCATGCCTGATAGAGCTCCTGGGTGAGCCGGTCCAGACCGCCCGGGGTGACTTGGCGAGCGCAGTTGCGTACGGGGGCGCTGGGCGTCATCACGGTCATCGCAGCCGGGGCGGCCGGGGTGGAGTCGGGGGTGAGGGCGACCGGCTCGTGCCAGTCCCAGGCTGCCCATGTGCTGAAGAAGTGGTGGAGGAGATCTTCGCCGGCGGCGTCGAGGACGGTGCGTGCGGCCAGCACCGCCCACGCCAGACCGGGCAGGCCGCCGAACGGGGCCGCGTCCAGGCCCTTCGCCCGGGCCCACGCCTTCACCTCGCGGGCGAGGCGGGCGAAACGCTGGTGTGCGGGACCCACCGCGGCGCGGATCGCGTCCGCGTCACTGACCGCGCTCAGGGCGATGGCCGCCGCCTCGCCCAGTTCGGCGCGGCGGGGCACGAGCTGCGCCGGGGGGATCTGGTCGGTTGGTACCACGGTCAGGTCGACGTCCAGGTCGGACACGCGCATTCGCAGGCCTGGCACCCGGGCGCCGATCACCTGCCGCAGCCGGACGGCCTCGGGCAGCGCCACCCGTACCCGCGCCGCCACGTCGTCCGTACCGGTGTCCGGGAGGGCCGCCACCAGGTCCAGGTCGGCTGCGGGGAGTGCGCAACCCATCCGCCGGGAGCCTGCGACGTGCACGATTCCGGGACTCAGCGCCTCCGACAGGCGGCGAGTGACACGATCGGCCAGGTCGTTCAGGTCCGGAACCGGCGCGGGCGCGAGCGCGGGCGGAGCGGCGGTGGGCTCGGGCGTGGCGGGCTCAGGAAGCCATCGGAGTTCGCCTGTGCCCAGGGTGATCACCGCGCGCGGGCGCATGGGTTCGTCCGCTCGCCGCGACAGCAGCACGATCGCCCCGACGTGGGCGATCATCGCGTCGAGCCGGATGCCCGCATGGTGCGGGGCGGCCACGCGGCCCAGGGTCAGGTGCGGGATGAAGCCGTCCGGGCGGCCCGCGCAGCGGGGGAAGCGCTGGTGGAGGACGTGACGCAGGCGGGCCCATGGGGCGGGGTCGGCGGCGGCCGGGTCGAGCCAGATGGTCGTGTCCTGGCGGTGCTGGAAGGAGCGGATGCCCTCCAGTCGTACGGCGAACGGCTGCACTTCGGCGACCGCCGCGGCCAGCAACGGCGCCGCCGCCTCGAACGCCGACTCCGGCACGAACCCGAAGAGCAGGTTGACGTGCGGCGGCCAGCGGTCAACCTGCGGATCATGTGCCCGGCGGAGCTCCTGGATGGGTGGCCACAGCTCCTCCGGCGGAATCCACGCCACCGCCGTACGCGCGGTCGGCGGCACGTCCAGCACCCCGGCGGGCCCGCTGTCCGTAACATCGAGGACGCTGTCCGTGACGTCGAGGACGGCTTCCACCCCGTAGTGGTCGGAAACGTACAGCCCGCCGGGATCGGGTGTGTCGCCGCGCAGGGCGGCCGCGACGGTCCGGGGACGGCCGCGCACCAGCACGCGGTCCAGCCGGGAGGCCCGCCCGGACAGCGAGGACAGCGCCGCCAGCGGGTTGGCGCGCGGGTCGAACGTGGGCGTGTGATCGCCGGCCCCGTACGCCTCCGTCCAGGCGTCGCGGAGCCCGAGGGCCGACGCGGGGACGTCGGTGCCGTCGTTGAAGTCGCCCATCAGGACCAGGTCGCCCTCGACACCGGCCAGCCCTTCGGCGATCCGGGCGAGCTCGGATCGCCGCCGCGCCGCGCCGTCGGCGGTGTGGTCGCTGGTCAGGTGGGTGGTGGCGACGACGAGCGGGCCGGCGGCGGTCTCGGTGGCGAGGGCGGCGACCGCCTTGTACGGGCCGAGCCGGTGCCAGGCCGCCTCCCGGACAGGCAGCCGGCTGAGCAGCAGCAACCCGCTGTCGGCGACGTCCTCGCCTCCCGGGTCGGTGCCGACTGTGTAGCGGGCCCGCACCCACGGGGCGGCCAGCAGGAGCGACAGCAGCGCTGGCTCGACCTCCTGCAGCGCGATGACGTCGGCGTCGGCCGCTTCCAGGGCCGCCAGCAGCAGGGGACGGCGCCGCGCGGTGTCGATACGGTCGCTGTCGTAGCGGTCCCACAGTGTGTTCCAGGTCAGGAGGCGGACGGCCCCTACGGTGGACGACTTCGCCGTGGCCGCTCCCTGCCAGCCGGCGGCCGGGTCCCAGGTGTGCGGGGTTCTGGCGCTGAAGAAGGGCGCGCGCAGGCGGCGCGGGGCGCGTACCCGGCCGGCGTCGCAGGTGTCGATCCGGTCCAGTCCGGTGGCGCGGTCCCATACCAGCTCGCCGTCCGCCTCGACGAACAGCACCCGGTGCCACGGGACGTCGCCGCCGGGCACGAAGGTGGGCAGCGGGATGCGCTTGGGGTCGGCGCCCCACTGGCCGACGCCGAGCACGAAACGCGACGGGTCGAAGCGCGGATCCCAGCGGACCCGGTGGTAGATCTCCTCGCTGGTACGCATCAAGCCTCACCCCCGTCCCGGTCTTCGACGGTCCCGGACGCGCCGACGTACCAGGTGCGATGGGCCTGACCGGGATAAGGCGGGACGAACCTCCGCACCTGATTGGCCAGCACGTGCGGCGGCACCGGATGGGCCCGACGGGCGTTGCGCCGGTGCAGTTCGTCCTCCTCCACCAGCGCGACGGCGTGCGTCGTCAGCGCGTCGCGGCGGCGCGCGACGGCATGGACCAGGGAACGCTGGGGCTGGTTGAGCGAGGTGGCGTCCCAGACCACGGTGCCGCCGGCCGCCAGGGCGGCGTCGAGCCGGGCCAGCCCCTCGCCGAGCACGTCCCGGTTGGCCCGCTGGTCCGCCCGCGAACCTCTGGCATCGCGCAGATCGTCCAGTGACAGGTACGCGTCGATCCCCGGCAGGCCGGCCGCGAACGTGCTCTTCCCACTGCCCGACGGTCCGACCAGGTGCACCAGCCGGGGGAACCGCCTCGACCGCCACCGCCAGGTCGCCGCCACGGCCTCCTCGACCGTGGTGATCCTTCCACTGGCCCAGGCGTCACGCGCCTCCGCCCAGCACCGCTCGGCCGCCTCCTCACCGACGCCGGCCAGTGCCTCGCGCAGACCGGCCCGCAACGGCTCCAGCGGTCCCGGGCCGAGCAGCCCGGCCTCCTCGGCGTGCAGGGCCGACCATTCGACCTGCTCACGCTCCTGGCCGGCCTCATCGTCCACGCGCCCCGCCAGCACGGCCGCCGCCACGGCGTGCAGCACGCCCAGGTCAGCGGCCAACGCCATGCGCCCCAGCCCGGCACGCCGCTCCTCGTCCGGGTACGGCCGGCGCAGCGCGCCGTGCAGCCCGGCCAGGTCCGCGACCCGCCGCGCCAGCCGCATGCCCAGCGGCCCCGCCAGCCCGGCCGCCAACCGGGCCCGCGGCATGGACCGCAGCGCCACGGCCAGCACACCCGCCAGCCGGGCATCCCCACACCGGCCGAGTACGTTCAGCCGAGCCGACACCTCGGCCACCGCCTCCGGGACGACGTCCTTCGCTTCTGCTTGGGTGAGGTCCACCGCTTCGGCTCGGGCGATGTCCTTCGCTTCGGCCTGGGTGAGGTCCACCGCGGCCAGCAGGGCGTTCACCTCGCAGTCCGCGCCCGAGCGCACCGACCACAGCGCCGACCTGGGGCCGAGCGCGTTCGGCACGACGCTCGCGTGCATCCAGTGCGTGCCGGTCCGTACGTGCTCGCGACGCACCCACTTGGCCACCCGCCCCGCGAACTCGCCCCGCTCGAACCCCTCGACGGCCCGCACGACGTAGCCCTCTTGCCGCTCGGCGTTCAGCCGCAGTCCGCGCAGCGCCCGCTCGTCGAAGACGCCGCGCCACAGCACCGGCGGGACGGGAATCCCCAGCTCACGCAGGAAGGTGACCGTGTGGTCCCAGTCCAGGCATCGATCGCCGTCCCAGACCGAGAAGCCGTAGAACCAGCTCTCCAGCCCCTGGTACGCGATGGAGTGCCGGGCGTACATGTTCTCCCCGCACACCCGCCACCCCGCCGGGATCCGTTCACCGATCCGTCCTTGCAGGCCCTTGACCCATGCCCGGGAGGGATGGTGCGCCGAGTCCAGCGATCGGGCGTGCATCCCGTCCGCGTACAGGGTGGTGTTCTCTCCGTCGAGCTTCTCCGTGACCACGACCTCGCGCCCGCGCAGCCCGGACAGATCTCCCGCGCGAACATCGTCCGGCGTCACGCCGGGCGACCAGGGCAGGTGAGGGGTACGCGGATAGTGCACGCGCATGATCTCTCCCCTGCCGCCCCTTGAAACTGGAGTCACTGTACAAGCGGCAGGAAAGCGCCTCCATCGAATAAACGGCCAGGCGTCAGGACTACACGGGCCGGAATCGACGTCCGGCACCCAGTACCTCCGGTCGGACGGCGGCGGCAGGACGGCGGCGGGCAGGTGGCGGATCAGCGTCTGGAGCGTCGGCCGCGCGTTCTGGCGATGCCACACGACGGACCAGGGATGCAGCGGCGTCGGATCGACGCTCGGGATCCGGCGCAGGTCGTGTACGCGGCCGAACGCCACATCGATCTCCTGCCGCCGCAGCGCGGGGATCGCCACCGACAGTCCTTGCCTCATGCTCAGCTCGACCCGCAACCGGGGATCGAGATCGCACGCTTCGCGGCCTCTAGACGATCATCAAACCTCGGCCTCCCAGTGCGGGGTATGCGATTCGATCGGCTCCGGCAGGCGGATCCGCCCGTTCGAGAGAACGAGCGGTTCGATCTCCACGCTCTCGCAGAAGCGCAGGTAACCCACGAAGAACTCGGCACCGCCGGCCCGTGCGTTGACCGAGCACCGGCCGAGCCAATCCAGCAGCGTCCGGAGCAGGTAGAACTCGTCGGGATGCACTTCTTGGCGTACCGTCAGCGCCCAGCCGTCAGCTCGCTCCCGCTCGGCCAGCTCGGCGACGAGTGCGCCGCCCACCCAATGCGCGGCGCCGCGCCGCGTGAACGCGGGCTCTGCTTCCGCCGTCTCCCACTCGCAACCGGGGTCGTCGGGGTCACCGAGCGGATAGGCCTCCAGATAGTTGTCCGTGCCGATCGGCAGTCGCTCGGGTCGTGGCCCCTGCCCCACATGCCACCGCAGCTCGGCAAGCTCGTCGTCGGTGATGTCAGCGCGAATATCCACCGTCAGCGCGAGTTCGTAGATGTCTCCCACCGGCACACCCTACTGAGCCGGACCATAGTGGCGGGCGAGGGCATGGAACGCCTCTTTCGGCTCCCAAGGCATGCCGGGATAGGTCTCGCTCTGGGTGCCGTCGAGCATCTTGACGATGCCGTACGAGCCGAGGTCGAGGTCGTCGCGGGGGTTGGCGCGGTGCGGGAGTTCGAACCCGGCGAAGCTGAACCAGAAGACGGTGTCCATGCCCACCTCGTCGAAGACGGTCAGCAACTCGTCCATGTAGCGGACCTGCTCGCCCTCGTCGCGTACGGTGCCGGGCTTGACGTGGCCGTCCTCGACGACGGTCCACCCGCCGGCGCCCCAGTCGCCCGCGCCCTGGAAGGTGCAGCAGCCGGCTTCGGTGACGGCGACGGGCTTGCCGTGGGTGAAGTGCTCCCGCAGGTCCGCGCGGAAGGTGGCGGCGTTGTGCTGGTTGCGGTAGGCGTCCACGCCGACGATGTCGAAGGGCGTCCAGTCGACGTACTCGATGGGGATGGACGCGTAGCTGATCGGGCCGCCGAAGCGGGGGCGTACGGAGGCGGCGACGCGGGCGAGGAAGGCGTTGACGGGATCGGGTAGCGAGGCCAGCGCCGCGGCGCGCTCCTCGGGCGTGGCGCGCAGGACCTGCATGCGCTCGGTGAAGGTGTCGCCGGGCAGGTAGCCACGGGCGAACAGACTCAGCTCGCACCCGGTCACGAACACGACGTCGGCCCCCTGACGACGGAGCGCCTCGGCGCGGTCGGCGCAGTCGTCGAAGTAGGGCAGCATCTCCTGCTCGGTCAGCTCGCACGGGAACGGTGAGAACCACACCGCCAGCCCGGCGTCGGCGGCGGCCCGGGCCGCGACGGTGAGCCGTTCGGGGTCGCCTCCGGTGATACGGACGGCGTCGCAGTGCAGGTCGTCGGCGATGATCCGCATCTCCCGCGCCACCGTCTCGGGGTCGAAGACGCTGCGGGTGGTGTCGCCGTTGGGGAAGGTGCCGGTGTCGTACTGCACGCCCTTGCTGCGCATGACTGCTCCATAAGGTTCGCTTTGTATCTTAAGTTTGAGGATAAGATACATGCTGTGCCTAACGAAAACGCAAGGCGTCGGCGGGGCGCGGAGCTCGAGGCGGCTCTGCTGGAGGCGGCCTGGGAGGAACTGCGCGCCGTCGGCTACCACGAGCTCACCTACGACGCCGTGGCCGCGCGCGCTCGGACCAGCAGGACGGTGCTCTATCGCCGCTGGCCGCACCGGCGTGACCTGGTCCTGGCCGCCCTACGCCACCAGGCGCCGCCGATTCCGCCGCCCATTCCCGACACCGGCTCTTTGCGTACGGACCTGCTGACCCTGTTCCGCATGGTCAGCACCCGCATGATCGAACTTTCCCCGATCCTCCAGGCGATCGGCGACGGCCGGGCAGACGGCAGCGATCTCACCGATTACCTGCACGAGCGCGTCGGCCAGGCCGGCCGTCGGGAGATGGACGTCGTGCTTGAACGTGCCGCGCTGCGCGGTGAGATCGACCAGGTCCGGATTCCGGCCAGAGCCGCCGTGGCACCCTTCACGCTCGTCGCCGTCGAGACGCTGCTCAACCACCGCCCGCTGCCCGAAGACGCGCTCGCCGAGATCGTCGACCACATCGTCCTGCCGTTGATCGCGCACCACGGTCTCACTCCAGGGGCAGGGGGCGGCGCGGCACCGGAGCGGTGTGAATGAGAGACGTGGTCGTCTGACCGTACGGAGTGAACAGGTCGAGGATCGGTTCGAGCTCGTCGACCGACCGCAGGTGCATCGTGAAGTAGAAGCAGTCGTCGCCGGTCATCCTGTAGCACTCGACGATCTGCGGAACTTCCTGGGCGATCTTGGAGATGCGGCGCAGTTCCCGGATCGCCGGACGGATCCGGACCATCACCGTGACCGGGAAACCCAGCGCCCGCGGGTCGACCTCGGCGTGATAGCCGGTGATCACTCCCGTCTCCTCCAGCCGCTGCACCCTCTCGGCCACCGCGGGGGCCGACAGGGCGACCCGCCGGCCCAGCTCGGCGAAGCTCAATCTGGCGTCGACCTGCAGCTCGGCGAGAATACGAAGGTCGAGGGCGTCCATTCCCTTGGGTTCGTATGCCCGCTCGGGTCTGATCCTTCGATTCGCCATTCTCCTAAATTACGGGCTGGCCAACGATGGGGGCATGTCGCATACCGGCCCTCGTGCTGTCCTCTCCGCGGCACCTCCATGGACCTATTTCCTGGGGAGCGCCGTCTTCCACTACCTCGGCCCGGCTTTCGCCGTGCTCCTGTTCAGCAGGCTCGCCCCGCTCGGGGTCGCGGGGCTGAGGATCTGGAGCGCCGCGCTCGTTTTCGCGCTCTGGCGCTGCCCCTGGCGGACCCTCGCCCGGCTCGACGCCGAGGGGCGTCGGTTGATCATCGCCTGGGCCGCGGTGCTCGCGGCCATGAACGTCTGTTTCTACCTGGCGATCGCCCGCGTGCCTCTGGGAACCGTCGCCGCGATCGAGTTCCTGCCGGTCATCGTGCTGGCCGCGCTCGGTGCCCGTACCGTCCGCAACCTCGTGGCACTCGTGGCGGCCGTCGGCGGTGTCTACGTGCTGACCGGCATCCGGCTGGCCGGGGACCCGCTGGGGCTGGTGTTCGCCTTCGCCAACGCGGCGCTGTTCGCCGCCTACATCGTGCTGGCCCACCGTACGGCCCGGCGGCCGAGCGACGTCAGCGGCATCGACGGGCTGGCCGCCGCCATGCTCGTCGCCTGCGTGTTCGTCGCGCCGGTGGGCCTCTGGCAGGCCGCTCCCGCGCTGCTCGACCCGGTCACGCTCGCCGCCGGGATCGGGGTGGGGATCTGTTCGTCGGTGATCCCGTACGTGTGCGACCAGCTCGCCATGGCACGCATCGCCCGCTCCACGTACGCGCTGCTGGTGGCGCTGCTTCCGGCCACGGCGACGGTGATCGGCGTCGTGGTGCTCCGGCAGCTTCCCTCGCTCGCCGAGCTCGCCGGAGTCGCCCTCGTGGTGTTCTCGGTCGCCCTGCACCGCGAGCTCCGGACTCCGCCTGCCAAGGAGATCCTTCAGGAAGGTAAGACGACATGCGCTACGTGAAGCTGGGCTCGTCGGGGCTGCGGGTGTCCCGGATCTGCCTGGGCATGATGAGCTATGGCGATCCCCGTTCCTGGGAGTGGATCCTGCGCGAGGACGCGGCCGAGCCGATCGTGCGGCGCGCGGTCGAGGCGGGTGTGACGTTCTTCGACACCGCCGACATGTACTCGGACGGCGTGAGCGAGGAGATCACCGGGCGGCTGCTCGCCAAGCTCTTCGCCCGCCGCGACGACTACGTTCTCGCCACGAAGGTCTACTTCCCGACGGGACGGGGCCCGAACGACCGAGGGCTGTCCCGCAAGCACGTACTGGCCGCCATCGACGCCTCGCTGACCAGGCTTGGAACCGACTATGTCGATCTGTACCAGATCCACCGCTGGGACCACGAGACCCCGATCGAGGAGACCATGGAGGCTCTGCACGACGTGGTGCGGGCCGGCAAGGCGCGGTACATCGGGGCCTCCAGCATGTACGCCTGGCAGTTCGCCAAAGCGCAGCACACTGCTCAGACGGCCGGCTGGACCCGGTTCGTGTCGATGCAGAACCACTACAACCTGGTGTACCGGGAGGAGGAGCGAGAGATGATCCCGCTCTGCCTGGATCAGGGAGTGGGCGTCATCCCGTGGAGCCCATTGGCGCGCGGACTGCTCACGGGCAGCCGCTGGCGCGACGGCCGGCGGCGTACGGTCCGATCCGGCAGCGACCTGCTGGCCGACAGCATGTACGAGGACGCGGACTTCGATGTCGTCGACGTCGTACGTGCGCTCGCCGACGAACGAGGCCTGCCTCCGGCGCAGCTCGCGCTCGCCTGGCTGCTCGGGAGGTCCGGAGTGGCCGCGCCGATCGTCGGGGCGAGCAAGGTGCGTCATCTGGATGACGCGATCGCGGCGGTGGATGTGTCCCTGAGCGGCGAGGAGGCGGCCCGCCTGGAGGCTCCCTACCTGCCCCACCGGATCATCGGGCACTAGCCACGTTCCGTCTCGATCTCGAACGGCCCATGGACGGGGAAAGTTATCGGCTCGGCCGCAGGGGGCTGACGCGTGTCGTTCTTCATGAGATCACGTACGCACTAAAAACAGGGGCGTGACCGATCGGACTCCCCAACGAGAAGGAACGCCTATGAGGACCGGGACGACGAAAGCCGCTCTGTTCGCCGCCGCAGCGGCCATACCGTTGGCCATCGTGCCCGGGACGGCGGCCTTCGCTGGACACGGCAAGGGCTCCGGGGACTGCGTCACGTCCGGGTTCAAACGCTCGACCGACCAGATCGAGGTCATCAGCGGCCATCAGACGCAGACGATCACCGGCAGGGGGTGGACCGACCTGACCTGCGGCTCGCTGTACGTGCAGGTGCCCAGAGGGACCCATGGACATCTCACCGTCTGGGTGAACGCCGAGATCCGATGCAAGGGGTCGAGCGTGATCGGCAACTGGTGCGGGGGCCGCATCATCGTCGACGGGGTGGCACTGCCGCCGAGCAACAATGCCGACAATGACCGCTTCGACTGGGACACCGCCAGCCCCGAGGACCGGCGCTGGCGCGACGGTTCGATGATGGCCGCCGGGTATGTGACGTGTCCCGCGAACAACTCCAGGATGTACTGCAACAAGAAGATCCAGGTGCAGGCGACCAACAATTCCAGCACCACGACATTCTGGGTCGACGACACCATCGTCCGCGCCGAACTGCTGAGAAGACAGCTGTTCCCGCGCTGATGCTCAAGACGCGGAACGGCCGGTCCCGGGGCGGGACAGACCGCTCCGCGTGTGTAACGAGAGTGCGGGCGAGCCGCGGAGGTCAGAAACCGAGATCGCTCAGGCCCGGGTGGTCGTCCGGGCGGCGCCCCAGGGGCCAGTGGTACTTCCGGTCCGACTCCTGGATCGGCAGGTCGTTGATGCTCGCATGCCTTACCCGCATCAGGCCCTGCTCGTCGAACTCCCAGTTCTCGTTCCCGTACGAGCGGAACCAGTTGCCCGCGTCGTCATGCCACTCATACGCGAACCGGACCGCGATCCGGTCCCCGGTGAAGGCCCACAGCTCCTTGATCAGCCGGTAGTCGAGCTCCCTGGCCCACTTCCGCCGGAGGAACGCCACGATCTCATCGTGTCCCGTCGCGAACTCCGCCCGGTTCCGCCAGCGTGAATCCTTGGTGTAGGCCAGCACCACCTTCTCGGGGTCCCTGGTGTTCCAGCCGTCTTCCGCCAGCCGGACCTTCTCTATGGCGGTTTCCCGGGTGAACGGCGGCAAAGGGGGTCGTGTCGTCATTTCTTCTCCTCAGTCGTCACAGTTCCGAACCGCAGCGCGACCGAGCCCCGACCGCCGTCTCCCCGGCTGCCGGCTCCACGGTTGCGACGGTAATTGCAGGATACTTCTCCGGTACGAGGCACTTTGGGATGGCCTGCGATTCCAAGATCTCACCGCATACTGGAAGAATCTCCATGAGCGACGGACCCGGAGGACTGATGGCCGAACGACCCGGCAGCGCACATACGGAGGAGCCTGCGGCCAAGCGCAGGAGGCCTCGTGCGGGTAGCGGGCAGTCGCTCGGCGACCAGGCGTATGAGTACATCCGGGCCGCGATCCTCCAGGGCAGATACCGCCCCAACCAGCGACTGCCGGAAGACGAGGTGGCGGCGCAGCTCAACAGCAGCCGCACTCCCGTACGCGTCGCCCTGATGCGCCTGGTCGACCAGGGGCTGGTCGTCCGGGAGCGGCAGGGCTGGGTCGTGCGTGAGCACACGCCGGACGAGATCCGCGAGATCTACGAGGTGCGGTGCGCCCTCGAGGCGATGGCCACCGGGCTGGCCGCCGTGCGCGCGTCCGAGGAGCAACTGGGCACGATCGCCGCGTTCTACGACGGGCCGATCGAGGAGTACGTGCGGCGGCCACGCGCCGAGCTCGGCCGGATGAACCGCGACTTCCACCACACCATCGTGCAAGCCTCGGGCAACGGCCGCCTGCTGGACGAATGGCTGCGCAACCGCGACTTCGGCATCACGTACAACATGGCCGTCCTCTTCACCTCGGAGGAGGTCGTCACCTGCGTGGAAGGCCATCAGCGCATCGTCGAGGCGCTGATGCGCCGCGACCGTGAGGGCGCGGAGCGGCAGGCGAGGATCCACGTCGAGGACGTCCAGGCCGCGGCCAGCCGTCGCCTCGACGCCCTGCAGACGTCCGTCGGGCTGTACCTGTCCTGAACTGACACTTCCACCAGGCCGACGCGACCACCCGTCGACCTGGCGTTGGCCTGCCTCTTCACAGGCCAGATCGACCATGGCTACAGATGCGAAACGGTGATGAAACAGACTCTTGAGACATTGGATCCAAATTTGTACCCTACGTTGCATGCAATCTGCCAAGAGCTTCTCGTCGATCGACCCGCGGACAGGAGCCGAGCGGCGCCGGTTCGCCGACGCGACGCCCGCCGATCTCGACAAGGCCCTCGCGGGCGCGGCCGAGGCGTTCCCCGTCTGGGGCGGCTTCGACCCGGCGCCGCGGGTCGCCCTGCTGCGGCGGATCGCCGACGAGCTGACGACCCGCCGGGCCGAACTCGTCGCGGTGGCCGGCGCGGAGACCGGGCTGCCAGAGCAGCGGCTCGGCGGCGAGGTGGAGCGGACCGTGCTCCAGCTCGGCCAGTTCGCGCGGATGATCGAGAAGGGCGGTCACTTCGACGCGGTGATCGACCCGGCGGCAGGCGCCGCCGCGGACATCCGCCGCGTCAACGTGTCCCTCGGCCCGGTCGCCGTGTTCGCGGCCGGCAACTTCCCGTTCGCGTTCAGCGTGGCGGGCACCGACACCGCCGCGGCGCTGGCCGCCGGGTGCCCGGTGATCGTGAAGGGACACCCCTCGCATCCCGAGACCGCGGAGCTCGTCGCCGGAGCGGTGCACGCGGCGGTGGCCGCGACCGGAGCGCCGAGCGGGGTGTTCCAGCTGCTCCAGGAGAGCGGGCTGGAGGTCGCGCGGCGGCTGGTCACCGCGCCCGGGATCGCGGCCGTCGCCTTCACCGGCTCGCTCGCCGGCGGCCGAGCGATCTTCGACCTGGCCGCCGCGCGCCCGCGCCCCATTCCCGTGTACGCGGAGATGGGCAGCCTCAACCCGGTGTTCATCCTGCCCGGAGCACTCACGCAATCCCTGGCGGACGGCTTCGCGAGCTCACTGACCACGTCGAACGGCCAACTCTGCACCAAGCCCGGCGTGATCTTCGTGCCGGGCGGCGAGGCCGGCGACGGCTTCGTGGCGCGAGCCGTACACCGTCTCCAGGAGCAGCCGCCCGGCGTCATGCTCAACGCCGCCATGCGGCAGCGCCTGGCGGCGGGGGCGGCCGAGGTGGCGGCGCGGGCCGGGGTCCGCGTGCTCACCGGAGGCGTCCTGCCGGACGACGCCGGTTTCTCCTTCCCCGCGAGCCTGGTGGAGGCCGATCTGGCCACGTTCCTGGCGGACCCGGCGCTCGGCGAGGAGCGGTTCGGGCCGTTCGGCGTCATCGTCCGGTACGGCGAGACCGATGAGCTGATCGCCGCTGCGAGGTCCTTCGACGGGCACCTCACCGCGACGATCCAGCTCGGCGCCGGGGACAGTGACGACGGGCGGCGCCTGGCCGGCGAGCTGGCCGCCCGGGTCGGGCGCATCGTCTGGAACGGCTGGCCGACCGGAGTCGCCGTCACCGACGCGATGCACCACGGCGGACCGTACCCCGCGACCACGAACGCCGCCGCCACCTCGGTCGGCACGAACGGGATCTTCCGGTTCCTGCGCCCGGTGGCCTATCAGAACAGCTCGCAGGACCAGCTCCCCGCCCCGCTGCGGGACGCCAACCCGCTGCGGATCGGCCGGAAGGTGGCCGGCGAGACGACCGCCGAGGCGATCATCACGACGGGGCCCGGCGATGCCGCCCGTGGCGCGGTACTGCTGCCGTCGCTGCCCGGCAAACCCGAGCTGACGCCCGAGACCGCCCAAGTGATCAAGGAAGTGCCGGGCTACCTGGGCGTACCGTTCGTCAGCCCCATCTTCCAGGCGCTGGCCAACTATCCCGGCTACCTCGTCCCGGCCTGGAACCGGTTCAAGCCCGTCATCGGATCACCGGAGTTCCAGCAGGCCGCGGCCGGGCTGGGCGTGCCGGCCGGGCTGCTGCCCGCGCCGGAGGAGTCCCTGATGGCCGACGACACCGACATCGCGCGCTACACGATCACCTTCCACCGGCTGCTGCCCGAGATCCTCCTGCTGGCCTCGTGCTGGTACCGAGGGCTCACCGTCGGCGCCGATCCGGGCCTCGCCCTCGACGGGAACACTCTCCCGCCGACCGGCCCCGGCCCGCGCGGCGTCTCCCCGGAAGCGGTCAACATCGTGCCGGACGGGACCCCGCCCGGCGAGGAACTGGCGCGGGTGTACGAGGAGATCCGCGCCGTGCACGACCATCCCCGGGTGCTGAGCTACTACCGCGCGATCGGCGGCACGCCCGGCCTCATGCCACAGGTGTGGAAGCGGCTGGAGCCCATCGCCCGCAGCGCGGAGTACGCCGCGGCGCGCGAACAGGTGCTGTCCGCCGCCGACGCCGCTGCCGCCCGCCTGCCCGTACCGGTGATCGACACGACGCACGCGGACGACGTGGCGGCCATCCTCGCGCTGTTCCGGCTCCGGCTGATCCCATCGCTCCTGCTCGACACGGCGGTCGTTCTCGCGCTTCTAGGGGAGAACGCGGCGGTCGTCACCGCCTGACGATCAAGGCCCTCCTTGCGACATCGGGGGATCACCGCTCCACCCTTCATTCCCGGCGACCTCATGTTCAGAGGCCATCTTGATCCCGCCGAGGGGTGCCATGCACCAGCATATTTTCGGCCCTGTCCTCGGGCAGCTCGGGCTGCCCTCCCTCGTCGCGATCCCGTTGCTCATCCTGTTCGTCCTGCTCGGCGTCTTTCGGCACCTAGTGGACGGTCGCCGGGGCATCCAGGCCGTCTAGCCCGCCGCGATCGGCGCGGTCTGACCTCCGGCGCCGGGCAGTTCATCTGAATTTGGCGCGGAGAACCTGGTCGTTCAGGGCCAGGAGGAAGCACCACTCCCCTTTCGAAAACAGTATGGAAAGCCTCGGTCGCGTTCGGTAATGTGTGCGGTGAGTGAGGGAGCTGTGACAGGAGGTGCGCGATGGCGATCCGCCGCTCCGCCACCAAACGGCACGGCCTGCCCACGGTCGTACAACTGCGGCTCACGCCCACACCGGCCCAAGCCGACGCACTGGCTGCGGCGGTGCTGCTGTGCAACCAAGCGGCCACCGTCGTGTCCCGCCTGGCCTGGCAGCACCGCACCTTCGCCGCAGTGGAGTTGCACCGGCTGGCCTATTACCAGGTGCGGGCGCAGGTAGCCGGGCTCGGCGCGCAAGCGGCGGTGCGGGCGATCGCCCGGGTCGCCGGCGCGTACGCCAACCGGCGCGCCACCAAGAAACGCGCCCACATCTTCCGCCCGCACGGCGCCATCCCCTACGACGCCCGGCTGATGAGCTTCAACCGTGACGCCCGCACCGTGTCGCTGTGGACCCCCACCGGCCGCGTCACTGTCCCCTACATCGGCCGGCCAGACGACCTCAAAGCCATCGACACACTGCCTGTGGGGGAGGCTGACCTGGTCTGCCGGCGCGGGGTGTGGCTGCTGCAGGTCGGCCTCACCCTGCCCAAGCCAGTGGTGCGTGAGCCGGTCGGCGGCTTCGTCGGGATGGATCAAGGGGTGGCGAATCTGGCGGTCACCTCCGACCGGGTGGTGCTGCCCGGCCCCGCCTAGCCCGGCCCGATCGGCGGCAACGGCCACGTCCGCACCCTGCGCGAACGGCGGCACCGGCAACGCCGACGGCTGCAGAAGAAGGGCACGTCGGCGGCGCGGCGGGTGCTGCGCCGCTTGTCCGGGCGTGAGCACCGGATGATGACCGACCTCAACCACCAAATCTCGAAGTTCGTGGTGCGTGAAGCCGAACGCACCGGCCGCGGGATCGCCCTGGAGGATCTGCAGGGCATCCGCGGCCGGGTAAGGGCTCACCGGCTCCAGCGACGCACCCTGCACACCTGGGCCTTCGCCCAGCAGATCACCTTCACCCGCTACAAAGCCGCCTGCGCCGGGGTCGCCTTCGTGCTAATCGACCCCGCGTATACGTCGCAGGCGTGTCCGGAGTGCGGGTGTGTGTCCAGGGCGAACCGGCCGGCGCGGGGCCGGTTCGTCTGCACCGGGTGTGGCCTCGCTGGGCATGCCGACCATATCGCGGCCCGCAACATCGCCACACGCGGCATTGCGGGCTGGGCTGCCATCAACCAGCCACACGCTACCGGCCTCCCTTCACCCAGACGGGACCGCGAGAGCAAACCACCAGCTTCAACCGGCGGTAGTTGATCTTCTCCAACTACATCTCGGTCGAGATGGCCGATATCGGAGCCGCGCTCTCTTGTGCGATCTTCCTATTGGCGTTCCTACGGTATAGCGCCCCCGGAAGGCGCCGACGAGGTCGCCTCCGCGGTGGCCTTCCTGGCCAGTGACGCGGCCTCGTACATCACCGGGACCAACCTCGTCGTCGACGCGGGCTGGACCGTCATCGACGGCCGCTTCGACCCGGGACGCTGACCGGCGGGATATCCGGTTGCCCTGGTCGCGGCGCCGCTGACAGGATCGCCGCCATGCCTACCTTCTCCGCGCATGATGGGACCGACCTCGCCTACCACGTGTTCGGAGAAGGCGTCCCGGTGATCTGCCTGCCGGGCGGCCCGATGCAGGACACCGACTACCTCGGCGAACTCGGCGGCCTGTCGGCGCATCGGCAGTTGATCATGCTGGACCTCCGGGGCACCGGCCGGTCCGCGACGCCGGCGGACGCCGCCTCCTACCGCTGCGACCGGCTGGTCGATGATGTCGAGGCGCTGCGCGAGCACCTCGGGCTTGACCGCTTCGACCTGCTCGCGCACTGCGCCGGCGCGAACCTCGCGGCGCTGTACGCGGCCCGGCACCCGGACCGCGTCGGCAGGCTCGCCCTGATCACGCCGAGCACCTTCGCCGTCGGCATCGCGCCCACCGGCGAGTCCCGGCTCGAGGTCGCGCGGCTGCGTAAGGACGAGCCCTGGTTCCCGGATGCCTTCGCGGCTCTCGAGGCCATCGTGGCCGGCAACGCCACCGCCGACAGCCGGCAGGCCATCGACCCCTTCTTCTACGGCCGCTGGGACGCGGCGGCCCAGGCCCATCATGCCGCCCAGACCGGCCATCGCAACGACGAAGCCGCGGCCGCTTTCGGCGCCGAGGGCGCGTACGACCCGGATGCCACCCGCGCGGCGCTCGCCGCGTTCGGCGCGCCGGTGCTGCTGCTCGCCGGAGAGGTCGACCTGAACTCGATTCCGAGCGCCGTGGCCGCATTCGCCGAGCTGTTCCCGAACGCCGAGTTCGTCGTCCAGCCGGCTGCGGGCCACTTCCCCTGGACCGACGACGCCGAACGGTTCGTGGCGACGACCGCCACGTTCCTCGGATGATCGTCTACCTCGCTATGTCCAGCACGAGCGAGGCGATGGCGAGCGTCAGAAAGCCGCCGGGAAAGGCCAGGTTGTAGAGCACGCGGGCCCGCACGTGGGCGGCGACCGCACCGGCGAAGAACAGCACGAGGCCGGTCGCGGCGGCGAGCCCGACGAAGGGGACGCCTGCCAGGCCGAGCAGGAGCCCAGCCGCTCCGGCCAGCTTGAGCGTGGCGAGCAGCGGCAGCCAGGATGACGGGACTCCCACTTCGGCGGCGTTCGCGAGGACGGGCCTGGCCCGTGCGAAGTCGGCCACGGCGAAACCGGCGTTGAGGACAATGGTCGTGACCGCCACGACGATATAAGCGGTATAAGCGGTGAACATTCCTTTACGACGTATCCGCATATGGGGGATGTGACATCTCAACACATCGGTCCTGCGACAAGAATCGTTGATTCGACTGTCAGCGAATTGCAAGACCCGTCGGCGACCTTCGTATTGAGCGCCTCCACCAGGCGGCGCGGAAATCGGGGGGAAATGCCGTGGGGGCAGACTCGATACTGCGCGACCTCGTGACCGCCGAGCTGGCGCGGTCCGGCGAGGCGGGCTGGTCGGTCGAGGCGGCCGATTTCTGGTGCCGGGTCACCCCCGACGGCTACCCGATGCCTGAGCAGGGATGGAAGCTGCACGTCTCCGCGACGATGCTGTCGGCTCCCTTCGTACTCGCCCAGGTCGCCCGCGTGCTCATCGAGGCCGGGTGCGCGTTCAAGTTCCCCGCCGAACTCGGCGACTACTGGGAACTGCTCTCGCCGCACTGCGCGCGGGCGCAGGCGGGCAAGTTCGTCACCGTCTACCCGGCCGACGACGCCGAGTCGGTACGGCTGGCGGCCCTCCTCGACGAGGCGACCAGAGGGCTGCCGGGGCCGGTGATCCTCTCCGACCGGCCCTACCGCGCGGGCGGCATCGTCCATTACCGCTACGGCGCCTTCTCCGGGCACCGGACTCTGGGCAACGACGGGTTCTACGAGGTACGGCTGCGCGCTCCGGGCGGAGAGCTGGTCCGTGACCAGCGGACGGCCGCCTTCACCCCGCCGAGCTTCGCCGACTCCCCCTTTCAGCCGCTCGCCCGCCCGTCGAAGGCGTCGGTGGTCATGCTCAACGACCGGTTCGTGGTGCGGGAGGCGATCAGACACGCCAACAGGGGCGGCGTGTACCTCGCCGAAGACACGAAGACCGGACGCGAGGTCATCGTCAAGGAGGGTCGCCCGCACGCCTCCTCCGACCTCGGCGGCCGGGACGCCAGAGACCGGCTGGCCGCGGAACGCGCCGCTCTCGACGACCTCGCCGCCACCGACGGCGTGCCCGCCGTCGTCGACTACTTCGAGCAGGGCGGCCACGCGTTCCTCGCGGAGGAGCTGGTCCCGGGCCTCACCGCGCATCGCTGGTCGGAGGCGCACGCGACGCCTCTCGGCCCGGACGGCTTCGGGTGCGCGGTCGAGAAGGTCGTACCGGTCGTCTCGCGCCTGGTCGCCCTGCTGCGGGAGGTGCATCGCCACGGCTACGTCTTCCGCGATCTGTCGCCCGGTAACGTCATGATCCTGCCCGACGGCCAGGTCCGGCTCGTCGACCTCGAGTACGCGGCCAAGCAGGGCACCACCGTCATGGTCGGCGGCACCCCCGGCTATCTGGCGCCCGAGCTGGCCCCGCACACCGGCGCCTTCCGCCAGGCTCCCCCGGAGACGGCGGATCTCTACAGCCTCGGAGCGCTGGCGTACTTCCTCGCGGTCGGCGCCGACCTCGGCCTCGCCGAAGACCTCGCGGACGACGAGGTGGCGGGCCCGGCGTGGGGCCCGCGCGCCGCCGACCACCTGGCCAGGGTCGCCGAGAGCAACCCCACCCTGGCGGCACTGCGGCCGATGGTGGCGGGCCTGCTCGCCGAGCCGGACAACCGCTGGACGCTAGACGCGTGCACCCGCTTCCTGACCGAGCTCGAACAGACCAAGCGCGCACAACTCGAGCTCGAACAGCCTGGCGCACCACGAGCGCCGCAGCCTCGGGTGACCGCGAACGACCTTGTCTCCGACGGGCTCGCCTGGCTGGCCGAGACCATGGACGACCGCCCCGACTGCCCGTCACCCTGGCCCAACATCACCTATGGGCTCGAAGCCGACCCCTGCTCGGTGAGCGCCGGCGCGGCAGGCATGCTCATGGTCCTGCCACCCGAACAGGCCGGTGCGGTCTCGCGCTGGCTCCGCCGGCGCCTCGCCGAGGAGGACGTCTGGCCTCCCGGCCTGTACGCCGGTCGATCCGGCGCCCTCTGGGCGTTGTACGAAGCGGCCGAGGACGAGGAGTCGAGGGACTTCGCGGTACGGGCCGCGTACCGGCTGCCGACCGACCACCCCAGCCCCGACGTCACCCACGGCCTGGCCGGATGCGCGATGGCCACCCTGCGCCTGGCCATCCGCGCGGACGACCCCGCGCTGCGCGAGCGGGCCACGGAGATACTCCAGAACCTGCACGACGCGCGATCCTCGTACGAGGGACGCCCGCAATGGCAGACACGGGCGGCCTTCGACTCCAGCCTCGCCGGCACCAACCACTTCGGCTTCGCCCACGGCCTGGCCGGAGTCGGCACCGCGCTGCTCTATGGAGGCGTCGCCCTCGGCAGGGCGGACTGGATGGAGACCGTACGCGAGGTGGCCCACACCTTCTACGAGCACGCCGACGTCGAAGGGGACACGGCCTGGTGGCCGTTCCGGCGCGATGAGCGCGAGTCCGTACGGCCCCGCCGTCCCCACTGGTGCAGCGGCTCGTCGGGCGTCGGCTCCTTCCTGATCCGCTACTGGAACGCGACAAACGACCCGGCCGCCCTGGAACTCGCCGAAAAGGCGGCGATCGCCGCACACCGGACTCGGTGGCAGTCGGGCTCGGTGCTCTGCCACGGCCTGCCCGGCGAGGGCGACTTCCTGCTCGACATGGCCCGCTTCACCGGCGACGAGCGGTACCACCGATGGGCGGAGGACCTGGCCGGGTGCCTGTGCGCGCGGGCCGTCAGGCACGCGGGCCGGCTGCACGTACCCGATCGGCTGGGCCGGACCGTGCCGACCTACCTCGGCGGGACCGCGGGCGTCCTCGCCTTCCTGCTGCGCCTGCGTCACGGTCATCCGCGCCTGTGGATGCTCGACGACGTCATCGGGCGCTCCCCATGATCTCGCCGTGCCCCGAGCACGGCGACGCGAGAAGGAACGGAAATCGGAGAGGGGGGAGAAAAATGTCTTTCGACGTTCAGGACCTGCAGAACCTGCAGGAGCGTGAGCCGAGCACCACGGAGTCGGCGCTGCTGAGCAACTGCCTCAAGCACCCGGGTTGCACCGACACCAACTGATGACGGAACGGCGTGCGGCAAGCATGCGCCGCACGCCGTTTCTGATCTCCGAGAGCCTCCGAAAGGGCGGCAGACGTGACGACCCGCAGGATCATCCGGCTGTTCATGCCATATCGTCGCGCCGTCCTGCTCGTCGTGCTGCTGGTCGCGATCTTCTCCGCGCTGAACGCCGCCATCCCGCTGCTGACCCAGGTCGTCTTCGACCGCGCCCTGTTCGGCAAGGACGGCCCGCGGCCCGACCTGCTGGCGCTGATCGCCGGACTGGCGGCCGTCACGGCGGCCGGGGCGGCGGGCGTCGATCTGGCCCAGGCGTGGATCTCGGGCCGCATGGCCCAGCGGGTCATCCACTCGCTGCGTACGCGGCTGTTCGGCCACCTGCAGCGGATGCCGCTCGGCTTCTTCGCCGCCGCCAGGAGCGGCGAGATCCAGTCGCGGCTGGCCAACGACACCAACCAGATCGAGGACGCGATCAAGGACACGCTGCCCAGCCTGCTCGGCAGTCTCCTCGCGTTCCTGTTCGCGCTGGGGGCGATGTTCTCGCTGTCCTGGCCGCTCGCGAGCGTCACCCTGTGCCTGGCGCCGGCCATCCTGTGGGTCTCCGCCCGCTCAGGGCGCGCGCTCAAGATCCTCTCGGCCGCGGGCCAGCGCGCCCGCGCGGAGATCGCCTCCATCGCCGCCGAACGTCTCTCGCTGGGCGGCATCACCCTCGCCCGGGTGCACGGACGCGACGGCCACGAGGCCGCGGTGTTCGGTGCGGAGAGCGAGCGGCTGGCCCGGCTGGGGGTCCGCGCCGGCCTGGCCGCTCAGTCGGTGCTGAGCGCGGGGCACATCTTCTTCGTACTGACGCCCTACATCGTGTTCGTCGCGGCGGGGCTCATGGACGGGATCACGCCCGGCACGCTCATCGCGTTCGTGGTGCTGCAGTCGAGGCTCTACCAGCCGCTCTGGCAGATCCTGCACATCTCCACCGAGTTCCGTACCGCCCAGGCGGCATTCGAGCGGGTCTTCGAGTACCTGGACCTGCCACCGGGACCGCCCCCCGCCGTGCGCGGCGGAGGAGCGGGCGAGGTGCGCGTCGCGCGGGCCTCCTACGCCTACGCGGGCCCGGAGGACGAGGCACGCTGGGCGCTCCGCGAGGTGACCCTCGACCTGCCCGCCGCCTCCACGACGCTGATCGTCGGCCCGAACGGATCGGGCAAGACGACTCTCGGCTACCTGCTCGCCGGGCTGTACGAGCCGGCGGAGGGGACGGTACGGATCGACGGACGCGTCTGCCTGGCCCCGCAGGAGGCCCTGCTCTTCCAGGGCTCCATCGCCGACAACCTCCGCTACGCCGCGCCCGACGCCGGCCTGGACGACCTGGTCGCGGCCTGCGCGACGACCAGGATGCACGACCGGATCATGGCTCTGCCCGACGGCTACGACTCGGTGGTCGGTGAGCGGGGGGCGCTGTTCTCCGGTGGTGAACGCCAGCGCATCGCCCTGGCCCGCGCGCTCCTCAGCGACGCGCCCGTCCTGGTCCTGGACGAGGCGACCAGCGCCCTCGACCCGCTGACCGAACGCGAGGTCATCCACGCGGTGCTGCGGCGGCGCAGCGGGATGACGACGGTGATGATCACCCACCGGTTCGGCGGCCTGGACACGTTCGACACGGTCGTCGTCCTGGACGGGGGTCGCGTCGTCGAGTCGGGTGCCCATCCCGAACTCCTGGGCAACCGGCACGGCCTGTACGCCCGGATGGTCCGCGCCCAAGCCGTCCAGCGGGGCGAGGGTGCTGTGGAAGATCTACCGTCATCCCTGGTCTCCACTGGCTCGGCCTGTAGCTGCTCGGGATCGGTGCGGCAGCTGAGCATGGATGGCCAGATGTCGCGAATCAACTACGAAACGTGATCGAGTCCGGTACGGTCGCCCGCATGCGGGCCGGGATTTACGTGGATGGCTACAACCTCTACTGTCGTCATCTCCAACGACAGTGACCTGCGCTTTCCCATCGAGCAGGTTCGGCAGCACGTCCCTGTTGGCCTGGTCAACCCCAGCGGCAACTACCTCGCGGGAGCGCTGCGCGGCCAGGCCGCAGATGGGGTTGGACGGCATTGGCCGCCGGGCTGGTGACGGCAATCGTCCCGCATCTGTGTAGCTCGCCTGCTAGTCTGAAGACATATACCACCCGGCTCCTTGTGGGCCGGGTTTTCTTATGCCCGGCTCCGCCACCGCAGAGTGCACGCCGGGCGGCGGTGGCGAGTATGTCTGATAGCTATGGGACAAAAGACGTTTTATCCGCCGATTGAGCCGTACGAGACCGGAATGCTCGACGTGGGCGACGGGAACGAGATCTATTGGGAGGTCAGCGGCAACCCCGACGGCAAACCTGTCGTCTTTCTCCACGGCGGTCCCGGCGGCGGGGTGCTGGCGGCGCAACGGCGGTTCTTCGACCCCGAGGCGTACAAGATCGTCCTGTTCGACCAGCGCAACTGCGGGCGCAGCCGGCCGTACGCGGCCGACCCCGGGGTGTCGCTGAAGGCCAACACGACCTGGCACCTCGTGGCGGACATCGAGCTGCTCAGGCAGCGGCTCGGCATCGAGCGCTGGCAGGTGTTCGGCGGCTCGTGGGGGTCGACGCTGGCGCTGGCCTACGCGCGGCGGCACCCGGAGCGGGTGAGCGAGCTGGTGCTGCGCGGCGTCTACTTGGCGACCGAGGCCGACAACGCGTGGGCGTTCACCGGCACCGGGGCGGCCCGGCTGTTCCCGCGGGAGTGGGCGGCCTTTCGCGGCTTCGTCCCGGAGGCGGAGCGGGACGACCTGGTCGCCGCCTACCATCGTCGGTTGTTCGACCCGGACCCGGAGGTGCACGTCCCGGCCGCGCGGGCGTGGGCGGCCTGGGAGCTGTCGGCGAACACGCTGCTCCCCGCCGCCCCACCGCCCCTCGACGACCGGGAGCTGGTGAGCTTCTCGCGCATCGAGGCGCACTACTTCAGCCAGGGCTGTTTCCTGAAGGAGGGTGAGCTGCTCGACGTGGCCGCGATCCGGCACATACCGTGCGTGATCGTGAACGGCCGCTACGACATGAAGACACCGCCGGACGCGGCATGGGACCTACATGCGGCCTGGCCGGAGGCGGAGCTGCGGATCGTCGAGGACGCCGGCCACGCGGGCGCCGAGCCCGGCACGCT
Organism: Nonomuraea guangzhouensis; assembly: GCF_019396345.1. Classification (GTDB taxonomy): domain Bacteria; phylum Actinomycetota; class Actinomycetes; order Streptosporangiales; family Streptosporangiaceae; genus Nonomuraea; species Nonomuraea guangzhouensis. Next base: position 358,900 of record NZ_JAHKRM010000002.1, read on the forward strand.
GCACGAGCTCATCACGGCCACCGACGGTTACCGGCACATTCGGTTATAGACGATCGCTGTTCGTGACAGGAGAATTACTGCCAGCACGCACGAACGAGGAGGGCCCCGTGGCGTTCCCCATCATGAAGCTGGCGGCCGCTCTGATGTTCGCCTGTCCGAGCCCCGTCCCCGTCGCGCCCGCCGGCACCGCGCTGCTCCAGTCGGGTGAGGTCCGCTTCCACACCATCAACGAGGCCAAGGACGGCGACACCATCGTCACGGTCACCGTCCGCGATCGTAGGGGGCAGACCATCGCCCTCCTGACCGGTGTTCTCGGCCAATGGGCCGAGGACGCCTGGTCGGCCCACATCCCGCTGAACGTCACCAACCCGCCCGGGGACCTGGGGCGGCTGTGGGGCGGGACGATCAATGTCCGGATCGACCCGAAGGGCAATGACTCCTGGGCCTTCACCTTCCACACGTATCTGCACTTCTCCGACGGGCAGACGGCCGACGTGTACCAGCGGCAGCTCGCGGGGGTGACCGAGGACCGCCGCGACTGGACCACGATCATCCGATGACGAGTGACTTGTCGAAAATGCGGGCAGATGGCCGGGTTTTGCGTCACTCTTGATCAATGAACGGCCGAGTGTCACTGGCAGGCATGGTGATGCTTGCCGGAACCGCGGCCGGTGCCACCCCGGCGGCTGCCCGCACGACTGTCCCCGAGACAGCGAGCGTCTCGGTGACCGTCGACCAGGACACCTACCTCAGCGAGGCCAACCCGGACACGCCGCACGCCGCCTACACCTGGCTGGCGGCCTGCCCGCGCACGTGTGACGGCACGACCGGGTCGGAGCGGCAGTCGCTGGTGCGGTTCACGGTGGTGGGCGTGCCCAAGGGCACGACCGGGGTCACCATGACGCTGCGGCTGCGGGCCGCGCGGACCACGGACAGCTCGATCTCCGTGAGCAAGGTCGTAGCCGCCTGGGCGGACGGCGTCACCTGGAAGAACCGGCCATCGCCCGGCACCGCGCTCGACACAGCCAAGGGGCTGACCGACGGGAGGGACGTCGAGCTCGACGTCTCCGGCGCCTTCGCCGGCAACGGGACCTACTCGTTCGGGATCAGGGCGACGGCGGGCGCCCAGGCCGTCTTCGACTCCGCCGAGACCGCCGGCGGCATGCCGCCCCGCCTCGTCGCCACGTACACCACTCAGCGCGTCGCAGGGCCGTTCCGCCGCACCGTACGCCACGTGCGGTAGAAAAGAGCTCCCGGGCCCGCCCTAGAGGCGGGCCCGGGTCATTTCACGAGGTCTTGTCGGGCCGCTCCGAGATGCGAATGGCGTTGACGATCGTCTTGCCCTGCCGCGTGGCGAAGCGGACGTTGAGCTGGCCGTCGGTGACCTTCACCGTGTACTGCCTGCTGACGGCCGTGTACGTGCCCGCCTCCAGCGCCAGGTCGAGCGCCGGGATCGCGAGCTGCCCCTCGACGAGCACGTCGAAGACGCGCTTGCCGATCTGCGTCGACTTGACGTCGGCGAAGTCCAGCTCGACGGTGTACGTCCCAGCCGGCACGTTGTCGAAGCGGTACTCCAGCATCCCTTCGCGTGCCGTCTTGAACAGCGCCTGGTCGTCGGTGCCCTTGATGGTCTTGGACGAGGTGCTCGTACTGGTCGAGGTGGCGATGTATCCGTAGCCGCCCGCGGTGTACTTCTTGTCGGGCGTCCAGGCGTCACCCGCCGTGTCGGTCACGGCCTTGGTGCCGCCGGCCTCCACGGCCAGCTGGAGCTTGGGCACCACCACCGTCACCGCGATCTCGATGATCGGCTGCCGTCCGCTGGCCGACTTCACGATCAGCTTGCCCGCGCGGAGCGCGCCCGGCTGGACGCCGGCGCTGGACACGGTGACCTTCAGCGTCACCGCCTGCCCCTTGGCGAGGTCGCCCGCCGTCGGCGTGACGCCGATCCAGCCCTGCGCCGGATCGGTGGTGACGGTGTACGCCGTGGGTGAGCCGAGGTTGGTCAGCTGCATCGTGCGGGTTCTGGTGGCGTTCGTGGGCAGCACCACGGTCAGCTCGCTCACCGAGGGGCTGACCCGGCCGGTGATCAACGCGGTGTCGATCCTGGTGACCGTCGTCGGGGCGATCGTCACGCTCTTCGTGAACGTGCCGTAGTGCTCCTTCGACACCTGCACCTCGTAGTCGCCGGCCAGGACCTGCCCGTAGAACGTGCCGTCCTCGCCGGTGGTGTAGGTGGCCACGTCGCCCACCTTCACCGTCGCGCCCGCCAGCGGCTTGCCGTCGTTGGCGTCGGTGACGGTGCCCGTCACCAGGCCGTGCCTGCTCGCGACGAACGTCAGGCTCTGCCCGTTGGTCAGCGCGACCTCCTCGTAGGAGTACTGGAACGCGTCGGTGCCCGCCGCGTTCTCGACCCCGACCGTCGCGCTGGTGCCCTTGTCGCGCTCGCTCTCGATGTCCTTGTAGCGGTAGCTCATCGTCCCGTCCTCGCCCAGCAGGGCCGCGAACGAGACGCGCTGGTCGGTGGCCGAGTAGAACTTCACGTTGCGCCACTCGACCACGAACTGGCGGTGCGGCGCCGTACCCGTGACGCCGGTGTAGACACCGCTGTCGGCGTCCACCACCAGGTCGTCCCAGTACGGGTAGACGGCGTTGTTGGGCGTGCCCGCGGCGGGCAGCCGGCCGTTGCTGCCGGTGACGACCCTGTCGGCGGCGAAGGTGGCGAACCCGTTGGTGCTGATCCACGCGCTGCTCTGCCCCGCGCCGTAGAACGGGACCGGGAACGGCAGCGTCACCCGCTGCGCCTCGTCGTCACCCGTGAGCGCGAGCTTGTCGGTGCCCGCGACGTACGGCTCGGCGGCGCTCCGGCAGGTGTAGCCGAAGTCGTCGCCACGCAACGGCAGCTCGATGTCCTTGGTCACGTCCCCGGCCACCGTGACGGACGCCGTGGCGCCGCTGGAGCAGCGGGAGACTGGAGTGATCTTGAGATCGTAGGTGCCGTTCGGCAGCGACAGCCGGTAGCGGCCCGCGGCGTCGGTGACCGCGCTGATGGGCGTGCCGACCGCCTCGATCTTGGCGCCCGGCTCCGGCGTGCCCGCCGTGGTGACCGTGCCGGTCACCACGCCCGCGGCCCGCAGGGTCATCGCCACGTCGGCCGTGGTGCTCTGGCCGGCCGTGATCGTCGCCGTCGCGGTGCCCTTGTCGTAGCCGAACTTCTCCGCGCCGATCTGGTAGTCGCCCGGCAGCAGGCGCGGGACGGCGTACGTCCCGTCCGTCCCGGTGACCACCGTACGGCTCAGCGGCCCGGACAGGCTGACCGTGGCACCGGCCACCGGGCTGCCGCCGGCGGTGACCGTACCCTTGAGCTCGCCCAGACCTCCGCGCGGCGCGGCCTGCACCGCGGCGAAGGCGTCCAGGCGGCCCTCGCCCCAGACGTTGTTGTCGGCGGCGGTGCCGCCGCAACTGGTGTCGTCGACGTCGATCGCGGTGCTGTCGAGCAGCGGCCGGGTCGCGGCCACGTCACCCTGGAGCCCCGGCGCCGCCGACCAGATCAGCGCCACCGTGGCCGCCAGGTGCGGCGAGGCCATCGACGTGCCCGTGTAGCTGTCGTAGCCGTTGCCGGGCACCGACGAGCGGACGTTCACCCCGGGGGCGGCGAGGTTCGGCTTGATCTCGCCGTTCTCGCCCTCGCCCTTGCTGGAGCGGGCGTACAGGACGTTGTTGATGTCGAAGCCGCCCGCGCTGTAGCTGATCGCGTACTGTCCGGGCGACCCGCTGGTACGGCAGGCGGGCCCCTCGTTGCCGTTGGCGAAGGCCGGGAAGATGCCGGCCGCGATCCACGCCTCGACGGTCTCCTTGTACCAGGGGTCGAAGCCGTTGCCGCCCCAGGAGTTGTTGACGATGTCGGGAGCCAGGTCGGGGCGCGGGTTGGCGCCGTTCAGGTCGGTCGGGGCGAGCATCCACTGCCCGGCGGCGAGCAGCGAGGCGTCGGTGCAGGTGTTGACCTCGCAGCCCTTGGCGGCGATCCACTTGGCGCCCGGCGCGACCCCGATGCCGTTCGCGCCGACCATGGTGCCCATGACGTGCGTGCCGTGCCCGAGGTTGTCACAGGGGGCCGCGCTCGGGCAGATGTGCGCGGGGTCGAACCAGTTGTAGTTGTGGTCGAGGGAGCCGTCCGGGCTCCTGCCACGGTAGGCCGCGGCCAGCTCGGGGTGGTCGAACTGGGCGCCGCTGTCGATGGTGCCGACCACGATGCCTTCGCCGCGGTCGGATAACTCGTTCCAGACGCGCGGGGCGTTGATGCGGTCGATGTTCCACTCGACGGCGTTGACCTTCGTCTCGGCCTTACCGGGGGCCGGCTTCGGCAGCGACACGGTACGTACCGGGTCGATGCGGTCCACGTCCGCCAGGGTGGCGATCTCGGCCGCCAGCTTGGCGTCGGCGGTCACTCTGACGGCGTTGACGATCCAGTACGGGGTGTAGTCGGCCTGGTGGGACTCCAGGAGCTTACGCAGGGCCGCCTGCGAAGTGTCGGCCTTGGCGGTCTTGGCCTCGAAGACCTGCTCGGCCTTGTCGTCCTTGGTCGCGGCCCGGCGGGCGCCGCTGAGGTCGGCGGCGCCCTTCATGCGTACCCAGAAGGTGGCCTTTCCGTCCGCGGCCAGGTCGGCCTGGACGGATTTGTTGATCTTTCCCGGGTCGGGCGCGGCTTGGGCCACGCCCTGAGGGAGGATGAGGGTGACAGCGGCGGCGACCGCGATCAAGATCGCACGCCAATGGGGGGTGGACGGCACACGCTCTCCTTCACGCCATGGGAGTAGAGCTGATCTTTACGCCTATGGGCAGAAGACTGAAGAGAACGAGTCAGCTTTGCAAGGGTCTGGCCGCAACAAGACATGACATGTCATGAAATGTAATCTCGACGACTCACAGTCGGAGGTGCTTCAGACCTGGTTCGGCAGCGCCCCGCCGTAGCGCCGGTCGCGCTTGGCGTAGGTCTCGCACGCCTCCCAGAGATCGCGGCGGTCGAAGTCCGGCCAGAGCCGGTCGAGGAACACCATCTCGGCGTACGCCGACTGCCACAGCAGGAAGTTGGAGAAGCGCTGCTCCCCCGACGACCGCAGGAACAGGTCGACCTCCGGGATCTCCGGCTCGTCGAGATAGCGGGCGAACACCTTCTCGTTGACCTTCGACGGCTTGACCCGGCCCGCCGCGATGTCGTTCGCCAACCGCAGCGCGGCCTCGACGATCTCCGCCTGGCCGCCGTAGTTGACACAGAACTGCAACGTCAGCTTGCGGTTGCGCTCGGTCAGCTCCTCGGCGCTCTGCAGTTCGGAGATCACGCTCTTCCAGAGCCGGCCCGGCTTGCCCGCCCAGCGCACCCGTACGCCCATCGCATGCAACTCGTCGCGGCGGCGGCGGATGACGTCGCGGTTGAAGCCCATGAGGAAGCGGACCTCGTCGGGCGAGCGCTTCCAGTTCTCCGTGGAGAAGGCGTACGCGGACAGATAGGGAACGCCCAGCTCCAGCGCGCCCTCGATGACGTCGAACAACGACGCCTCGCCCGCCTTGTGCCCCTCGGTGCGAGGCAGCCCCCGCGACTTGGCCCAGCGGCCGTTGCCGTCCATGACGATGGCCACGTGCCTGGGCACCAGGTCACGCGGGATCGGCGGCGGAACCGCGCCGGACGGATGCGGGGTCGGCGGTCGAACGTTCACACAGGCTCCCTCTCTACGTGTCGGAGAGAGCGTATTCCGTGTTCGAGGTGCCATTGCAGATATGCGGCGACCAGGCCGCTGCACTCGCCGCGATGCCGCGCCTGCGAGGCGTCGGCCGCGGCCCAGTCGCCGCGCAGCAGCGCGGTCATGAGCCCGATCGTCTCCCCCGCGGGCACCACCGATCCGGACGGCTTGCACGCCCCGCACACCACGCCACCGGCCACGATGGCGAACGCCCTGATCGCCGGGGCCTGGCACCTGGCGCACGCGTCCAGCGCCGGGGCGTAGCCGGCGACCGCCAGCGAGCGCAGGAAGTAGGCGTCGAGCACCAGCCTGGCCTCGTGCTCGCCGTCGGCCAGCGTGCGCAGCCCGCCCACCAGCAGCAGGAACTGCCGCAGCGCCGGCTCCTTCTCGCCCTGCGTCAGCCGGTCGGCGGTCTCCAGCATCGCCGTGCCCGCGGTGTAGCGGGGGTAGTCGATCGCCAGGGCCTCGCCGTAGGGTCTGATGGTCTCCGCCTGCGTGACGACGTCGAGCGTGCGGCCAGTGTGAAGTTGCAGGTCGACGTGGGTGAACGGCTCCAGCCTGGCCCCGAAGCGCGAAGTGGTGCGGCGCACGCCCTTCGCGACCGCCCGGACCTTGCCGGTGCGCTTGGCCAGGATGGTGACGATGCGGTCGGCCTCGCCGAGCTTCTGCGTACGCAGAACGACGCCTTCGTCACGATAGAGACTCACTCCCTCATCCTATGGCGCGCCATGGTCATGCTCGGGTGAAGCGGCTTCGCGAACCCTCGGATGGAGCGACTTTGCGCAACCCTCACTAGACTTTGACGTCCGTCCCCGCTCTACCCGTTGTTCAACCCCCCGCAACCGCCTCGAAAGGGAGTCATGACCCGCGTGGTCCTGCTGGGCTCTTCGCCCGGCCCTGACACCGCTCCGACCGGCCTGAGGCTGGCCGCGCTGCCTGGCAATACCACCGTGGCCGAACGGCTGCGCAGCCAGATCCTCTCCCTGGATCCGCAGCCGGCCACGATCGAGCCCGGCGACCTGGCCACCGCACTGCGCGCGCTGGCCGACGTCGCCGAGTCCGCGACGGAGAACCTGTTCCTGATCCCGGACAACTCGATCATCCACGACGAGCTGATCTACCAGATCACCAAGGCCAAGCGCGGTGCGCTGGCCCTCGTCGCCAAGGAGCCGCGTCCGGAGACCGACGATCAGGCGCAGGAGGAGATCGTCCCGATCGACGAGGCGGAGCCGGAGATCGGGCTCAACACCCTCGAAGGGCTGCCCGTCCGCGCACGCGCCGGGAAGTCCCGCGTCATCTCCGTCGGCACCGCCAACCACGCGGTGACCAGGCCCAACACGGCACTGCTCGGCCCCCTGCACGTGAGCGCCAAGAACGCTCCCCTGCTGGCCGAGACCTGCCGCGAGCTCGCCGGCATGGCCGACGCGTTCGGCGCCGACGACGACCTGATCCAGCTGGTCGTCTTCGGCCTGGTCCGCAACGGCGTGTCCGTCGGCATCCGCGGCCGCCGCGACCTCTTCTACCGCCGGGTCACCACCCAGGAGGAGGTCAACGAGGCCGCCACCGAGATGTCCGGCATCGACGAGGACCGGGCCAGGCTCGACAACGCGGTCAAGGGCGCGGACGGTTTCTTCACCACCTACTTCGTCTCCACCTACTCCCGCTTCATCGCCCGCTGGGCCGCCCGGCGGGGCCTGACGCCCAACCAGGTCACGCTCATCTCGATCACGCTCGGCGTGCTGGCCGCGGCCTGCTTCGCCACCGGCGAGCGGCCGTGGATGGTGGCGGGTGGGGTGCTGATCTACTTCGCCTTCGTCTTCGACTGCGTCGACGGCCAGGTCGCCCGCTACGCCCGCAAGTTCGGTGTGCTCGGCGCGTGGCTTGACGCCACCTTCGACCGGTTCAAGGAGTACGTCGTCTTCGCCGGCCTCGCCGTCGGCTGGGTCGTGTCGGGCAACAGCGACGACATCTGGATCCTCGCGCTGGCGGCGCTCGGCCTGCAGTCCACCCGCCACCTGCTCGACTTCTCCTTCGGCATCTCCAACCGCCGCAAGCCGCCCGCCCAGCTGCCCACGCTTCCCCTGGACGCCCCCGACGACCGCGCTCTTCGCAAGGCGCTGGAGCGTCGTAAGGTGGAGCGCAGCCAGGGCATTCGCGGCGTACTCAAGATGTGGAGCCGCGCCGGGCGGTTCAAAGCGGTGCACTGGGCGCGTAAGATGATCGTCTTCCCCATCGGCGAGCGGTTCGCGGCCATCGCGATCACCGCCGCCCTCTTCGACGCCCGCATCACCTTCCTCACGCTGGTGATCTGGGGCTCCGTCGCCGCCGCCTACACCCTCACCGGACGCCTCATGAGGTCGCTCGCATGATCACCGCACCACTGGCCGCAGGCACCCCCACGCCGGATCCCGACGAGGAACGCCGCCGCATCCAGACCGCCCGCCTCCTCGCCTACCGCGACGACGGCCCCCTCGTCCACGCGCTGGCCGGCCGCATCGGCAAGGGCATCCCGCCGGTGCCGGCCACGCTCATCGCCCTGCTGGCGATCGTGGCCATCACGGTCTCCGGGGTGCTGAAATCCGGTGGCCCGATCCTGCTCGTGCCACCGCTGCTCGTGCTCCTGCTGGTGCTGCCGACCGCACCCCGCGATCACCTGGGCCGTCTCGACTGGCTCACCCCGCCGCTGCTGCGCGGCGCCGAGTTCCTCACGATCATCGCCGTGGGGCTGGCGGCCGACGTGCCGAAGTGGCTGCTGTTCGTGCTCGTGTACGTGGTGGGTTATCACACGTACGACACCGTCTACCGGACGCGGCAGAGCATCTGGCCGCCCGCCTGGGTCTTCCACGCGGGGCTCGGCTGGGAGCTGCGGCTGCTGATCATCGGCGTGGGCGCGGCCCTGGGCTGGCTGCCAGCGGTGCTGGCGGTGCTGACGGCGTACCTGTTCGTGCTGTTCGCGGTGGAGAGCGTGACCAGCTGGGTCCGCCTCGACAAGGCCTCCGCCCAGGCGGGCGCCGACGCCGAACAGGACCTGGAGGCCTCCCCGGAGGACGCCCTCGAACAAGCCACCGGCGAGGCCGAGAAGGGCTGACTTTCGTCCTCCCTTGCACCACCCCTGTGTGTCATGCGGGGGTGGTGTTTTGTGTCCGCGCACGTTAGTAGACCTCGCTCACGCTGGACGAACCCTACTCCAAACACCTGCGAGGCAAGGTGCGTGAGCGGCGGTTGACGTTGTCACGCCGCGAGGCACGCATCACGTAGTGGCTGGCTCCTGGCTGCCGGGTTGTGTTGTTGACGGCGTTCTACAAGACCAGGCGCAAGGAGACGACGCAGATCGACCGAGCGGAGCGGGCGCAGGTCGCCTGCGAGAGTGATCATGGTCCGGCGCGTCAGGCGTACCACAGAGAGTTCAAGGAGGATCTGTGAGCGGGCACAGTAAGTGGCAGACGACCCGGCATCGCCGCCTCGCCGGCGAGGTGAACGACCCCGAGTACGCGAGGTTTTACGAAGAGGCAGAAGCTGAGCAGCGACTTGGCCAGCTTGTCTACGACCGGCGCGTCGCTCTTGGTTTGTCGCAGACGGAGCTGGCTGAGCGTGCGGGGATGACTCAGCCGCAGGTGTCCCGTTTGGAGACAGGTGGTGGCAACATCACCGTGGCATCCCTGCGGCGGCTGGCCGCCGCGCTGGACGCGGACCTGACCATCGAGTTCCTTCCTCACCGGGCTGCATGATCTGGCCTGACGACGTGGAATGCCGGGGCCCGGCGAGTTCAGATTCGAGCGATTATGGTGGGTAACCAGGGCACCCTAGTCGGCAGCGGTTCTGTGCCGGGAGGCGCGGATGGCGTTCTTGTCGCGGCTGTTCAAGTGGGGGGCGGGCGATCCGCCGGCCGAGCGGGAGGAAGCGCGTCGGCAGGGGATGCGGGATGCCCGGGAGCATCCGCTTGGGGAATTCACGGATCCGGAGTTCCAGCCTTCGTACGTGACCGAGGTGCGGGCTCGGGCGCGTGAGCGCGTCACCGAGGTTGATCGGCGGCTGGCGGCCACCAGGACCGCGCTGCTTGAGCGGGCGGTGGGGGCTCGGGAGACGATCCTGCGCGAGCTGGGGCGGGCCGATCTGCGGCCGATCACCGATCACGCCAACGGCCAGGCGTACGGCCACGGGCCCGGCCAGGCGCACGGCCACGCGCACGGTCACGCGGACGATCACGCGGACGGCGCCAAGGGTGCCGGGCCGGCGGGTGATCCGGGCGCTGCCGCTTCGGCGGGCGATGAGGATGCCTTCATCTCCATCGCGGAGGCCCGGCGGCGGCGGGCCGAGGCGCGGCGTAAGGCGGTGGTGCAGGAGGCCGGTGACACGGTTCATCGGGCCAGGGCGCAGATCGAGCGGCTCACGCAGGAGTGGGAGAGCGCGCTGATCGAACGCAACCATGCGGTGGAGACCGTGCATGCCAGGGCCGAGCAGCTCATCGCCGCTTATCGGGGTGGGGTGATGCGGGCTCATCCGCGCAAGGAAGAGATCCCGGCGCTGTGGAAGGGCGAGGTCATCGCGATGGACTCCTCGGGGGACAGTGCGGCCGCGGTCTCCGGGCGGGAGGAGATCGGACGGATCATGGAGGAGGTCGAGGCGCGGATCGAGGTGTGGCATGCCGAGGTGGTCGCGCCTCGGGCACTGCCAGGCGAGCCACGACGCGCACTCCCCCGGGACGCGGCCCCAGGCGCCGACGTCGTTATCGACGCCGACTTAGAGCCCGATGCCGACCTTGGTTCGGACGCTGACCTTGGTTCGGATGCCGGCCTTGGTTCGGACGCTGACCTTGGTTCGGATGCCGGCCTCGGATCGGATGCCGGCCTCGATCCAGACGTCGGCTCCGGCCTGGGTGGCGACGACCGTGATCGCGGGACCGGCCGTGATCGCGAGGCTGGACCGGGCCGGGTATTCGGACCCGGCCATGGGGCTGGACCCGACCGGACGGCCGGACCCGACCGTGACGACACGGGGGCTGGAGGAAGGCGATGACGGACGGAGGTGGCGGCGAGGCCCGGTCTCGGGGGGCGTCTCTTACGCGGGCGCCCGCGCCTCCGGTCGTCGGGGCGAGGAAGGGGAGGGTGCGGCGCGGGGTGGCTGCCGCAGGGGTCGTGGTGCTGTTAGGGGCGGGGGTCAGCGGGTGCGGGACCGAGGCGAAGGCCGTGTGCGGGGTGGTCGTCGACTCCACCAGCTATGCCGACCCGGCGACCTCCCGCAGTGACGTCACCTCCAAGCTGCCCGCCTTCGCCCAGGGCTGCGACTGGATCGCGTTCGCCGCCGTGACCGGGAGCTCCGAGAGCAGTACGTGCCGCCAGGACCCGGTGTCCATCGCGGCCACCAAGGCCGAGAACCCCAACGCGAACCCCGTCGTCGAAGACCGCATCCGGACCCATCGCATCACCGAGGTGCTCCCCCGGGCGGTCGCGCTGTTCGACTGCCCGACCGAGGGCGAGGGGTCGGACGTGCTGGGTGCGCTCCGGTACCTGGTCAAGCAGATGAGCGCCCAGCGGCAGCCGGACAAGGCACATCAGATCATCGTGTTCAGCGACCTCATCAACAACCGGGGCGAGCTGAACATCAACAAGCTGGACCTGAGCGAGGCCGCCCGCGCGCAGAAGGCCAAGCAGTTGCGGGCCTCGCAGCTGATGCCGGACCTGGCCGGCTACGGGGTGGTCGTGCACGGGTTCCTGCGGGAGAAGACGGCGAGCCCCGACCGGTTCCCGCTGCTGGAGGACTTCTGGAAGGAGACGTTCGAGGCGGCGGGGGCGAGCCCGGTCGACCTGCTGTAGGACGCGAACGCGCCGCCCCGCACTACACGGGCCTTTTCAGCGAGCCGTCAAGCCTGTCGTGCCGTTCGTTGACAGGGCATTACACCTGTGTTTACGTCTCGTGAGAGAGCGCTCTCTCACAACCTCCTCAGCCTCCGCATCCCCCAGGAGCAAGGAATGGCAACACAAACCCCGAGTCGCAGGCGCCTGGCGGCGGTCGCCGTGGCGCTGGCGGTGCTCGCCGCCCTCCTCGTGCACGTGGCCGTGAGCGCTGCCGCGGCCGTGCCCCCAACACCTTCCGGCTGGTCCCTGGTCTGGTCGGACGACTTCAACGGCAGCGCGGGCGCGCCGCCCTCATCGGCCAACTGGATCGTGGACACCGGACACGGCTACCCGGGCGGACCGGGCAACTGGGGCACCGGTGAGATCCAGAACTACACGGCCGCCTCCTCGAACCTCGGCCTCGACGGCTCCGGGAACCTGCGGATCACGCCCCAGCGCAGCAGCTCCGGCGAATGGACGTCGGCGCGCGTCGAGACCACCCGGGCCGACTTCAAGCCGGCCGACGGGCGGGTGCTGCGCATCGAGGGCCGCATCCAGATGCCGAACGTGACGGGTCAGTCCGCCCTCGGCTACTGGCCGGCGTTCTGGGCGCTCGGCCAGCCGTACCGGGGCAACTACTGGAACTGGCCGGGCATCGGCGAGTTCGACATCATGGAGAACGTCAACGGCATCAACTCTGTCTGGGGCGTGCTCCACTGCGGCGTGAACCCCGGCGGCCCGTGCAACGAGACCACCGGCCTGGGCGCCAGCCGCGCCTGCCCCGGCTCGACGTGCCAGGAGGCCTTCCACACGTACCGCTTCGAATGGGACCGCAGCGTGAGTCCCAACCAGTTGCGCTGGTACGTGGACGGCCAGCAGTTCCACAGCGTGAGCCAGAGCCAGCTCGACGCCGGGACCTGGGCCAACATGACCGGGCACGCCGGCTACTTCCTGCTGCTCAACGTGGCCATGGGCGGGGCGTTCCCGGACGCGCTGGCCGGCAGCGCGACGCCGACCGCGGCCACCGTGCCGGGACGGCCGATGGTCGTCGACTACGTGGCGGTATGGCAGAGCGGCAGCACGGGACCGACGCCGACCGTCACACCCACCCCGCCCGGCGGGGTCGACGCCCGCTCGACCATCCAGGCCGAGAGCTACCAGGCCCAGTCGGGCACCATCGTCGAGACCACCACGGACACGGGCGGCGGGCAGAACGTCGGCGCCATCGCCAACGGCGACTGGCTCCGCTTCGACGGGGTGAACTTCGGCTCCGAGGCCGCCAGGCAGTTCAAGGCCAGGGTGGCGTCGGGGGCGGCGGGCGGGGTGAGCGGGCTGGTCCAGGTGCGGCTCGACAGCCCCACGGCGACGCCGATCGGCGACTTCGCGCTGGCCAACACGGGCGGCTGGCAGAGCTGGCGGACGGTTCCCGCGAACATCTCCGGGGTGACCGGAACGCACACGGTCTACCTGACGTTCAGCAGCGGCCAACCGGCTGACTTCGTCAACGTCAACTGGTTCACTTTCTCGACGACGTGACCACCACGGTCAGGCGCCGCGGGTGTCTGCGGCGCGGCGCCTGGCCACGATGCGTTCGGCCCAGCTGGCCGCCTCCGGGTCGTGCAGCCCTTCGACCACGCCGCCCAGGTACGCGCTGCCGAGGCTGTCGAAGCCGCTGTCGAGCTGCCGTGTCCTACTGGCCAGCCGCCGGTCGACCGCCTGCAGGTACTGGGCGACGCTCTCGGCGTAACCGGCGTCTCGCTGGTAGTCGGCCTGGGCGGCGGCGCAGGCCAGGGCCTCGGCGTCACGCTTGGCGCGGAGCTCGCGCAGCCGGCGGTCGTTGGGGTTGTGCATCCTGCGCCCCAGGTCGGCGGCGATCAGCGCGGTGGCGACCAGCAGGGCGAGCAGCAGGATCATGGTGGGCAGGAGGCCGACGCCGGAGGAGGTGGGGCCGATCTCCTGGCCGTCGACGACCAGCGGCCTGACCAGGGCCTCCCGGCGGAGCACGGCCACGGCGACGATCAGGCCGAGCCAGACGAGCGCGACGGCGATCAGCAGCCAGCGTCCCTTGGCGGGGCTGCCGTTCTCCTGCCATGCCCGGAACGTCCTCCCGTACATGTGCGGGGCGACCAGCATGATCAACGCGGCGCCCGCCGCGAGCAGGGCGGTCATCGCCACGCTGTCGCCCCAGTTCAGGATCACCTGGTACAGGATGGGCACCTCGACGATCAGCAGAAGCAGCAGGAGCAGCGCGGCGGGCAGCCAGCGGCGGACGACGGGCCAGCGGCTGCCGGACAGCGCGATGGAGCTCGGGCGGCCGTCGCCGGGGCGCCTGCTCGGCTGTTCCAGCTCCCGGACCCGGCGCTGGCTGTCGTCGAGCGCCTGGCGGATCTCGCCGAACGCGCGCTGCGACTCGGTCAGCTTGATCTTCTGCGTCTCGAACTCGGCGCGGGCCTGCTGGATCTCCCGCTCGGTGAGGTGCTCGATCTGGGCCAGTTCGGCCAGGCGCTCGTCCTCCAGCTCGTGGAAGCGTGGCACGCTGCCGGTTTCGAGGGTGAGCGTGTCGATCTGGCCGTCGGTGGCGTGGGCGCGGCCCAGTTCGCGTTCCTCGCGGCGGCGCTGCGCCCAGTCGGGCAGGTGGTAGAGGTCTCCGTCATAGGCGACGGCGGGGGCGAGACGAGTGACTTGTCCTGGCTCGTCGGATTCATGCCCGTGGTTGTGCTCGTGCCGGCGAGTGAAGCGCATACAGCCTCCAACGCGGTCCTGTCTTTCGATGCTAATCGCCGGATATGCGGAACAATGGCGGGGTGAGCGAATTGCCGGTGATCGACATCTCGCCGCTTCTCTCCGGCTCTCGGGAGACGGATGCCGTCGCGGAGCGGATCGGCGCCGCCTGCCGGGACAGCGGCTTCTTCTACGTCTCGGGCCACGGGGTCACGCCCGAGCTCGTCGGCCGCCTCGACGCGGCCGCCAGGAGGTTCTTCGAGCTGCCGGTCGAGGTGAAGAACGAGATCTCGATGGAGCGCGGCGGCCGGGCCTGGCGCGGCTTCTTCCCGGTCGGCGGCGAGCTGACCTCGGGCCGCCCGGACCAGAAGGAAGGCGTCTACTTCGGTGCCGAGGAACCGAAGAGCGACCTTCCGCTGCGCGGCCCCAACCTGTTCCCCGAGCAGATGCCGGAGCTGCGCGCGGCCGTACTGGACTATCTCGGCACGATGACCGGCGTCGCCCAGGCGGTCATGTCGGGGATCGCGCTCAGCCTGGATTTGCGCGAGGACTATTTCCGCGCCGGCTATACCGCCGATCCGACCATTCTTTTCCGGATATTTCACTACCCGCCCGCGGCGCCGGACGAGACCGACGCGTGGGGTGTCGGGGAGCACACCGACTACGGCCTGCTCACCCTCCTCCTCCAGGACGGCAACGGCGGCCTCCAGGTCCACACGACGCGCGGCTGGATCGACGCGCCGCCGCTGCCTGGCACGTTCGTGTGCAACATCGGCGACATGCTGGACAAGCTGACCGGGGGCCTCTATCGATCCACTCCGCACCGGGTGCGCAATCTGAGCGGGAACGAGCGCCTCAGCTATCCGTTCTTCTTCGATCCCGGGTGGGACTGTGAGGTGCCGCCGCTTCCGTACACACCTGGCGGGCGGGCGCGCTGGGACGGGCAGGACCTGCGGGCGTTCAGCGGCACCTATGGGGACTATCTCCTCGCCAAGGTGTCCAAAGTCTTTCCCCATCTCGCCGAGGCGCTGGAGAAGTAATACGCGAGAACCCCGGCACGGTGGCCGGGGTTCTCGTGTATCCGTACCGGCCCCCGACTGCCGGCGCACACCGTTGTGCACCCGCCGGTACAGCAGACCGGTTTTCTGGTTTTTCGCGGACTCAGGTCAGGCCACGACCGAGATGACCCTGCCGATCGCCTGGCCGGCGGCGACCACCTTGATGATGGCGTCCAGGAAGACCCCGAAATCGGCGTTGACCCTGGCCTCCCAGCGCCAGGCCCAACGCCGGCTCAGGTCGGCCCAGCCGTCGTGCAGAGCGGGCAGGATCTCGGACTTGCCCCAGTCGTCGTCCCGCGAACCGGGCTCGAAGGTGCCGTGCACCCGCCCGGTGTGCGCGAAGGTGTAAATGTTGGGGTTGGGCTCGAGAAAGTCCCTGACCGCCCAGATGAACGACGTGTCGTAACTGATCGCGCCGGACACATGGAAATGGCCGCTGAAGTTGTACGAGCCGGTGTCGTGCAGGGCCAGGTTCGCCCAGCCGCCCACGGCGACCCCATCCCTGAACCCGATCCGCGCGTCAAAGGGACCGATGATCGATCCATCGGCCGCCAGCGGCGGCAGCCCGATCCCCGCGGCACTGGCGACACGCTGGCCGAGGCCGCCCGGACCGGGCGACGACGGCATTTCCAGCGAGGCACCGACAGACGCGTGCAGGTTCGGCGCGGCATCGAGGTCATGGAGGAAGGCGGCCAGCTGATTCTGCTCTTCGGTGGTGAATTGTGACATTTCTGTGGGACTCCCTTTTCTCGATGGGATCTCCCGGCCCGCCCGTTGGCGAGGGCCGCGCTTGCCTTTTCAGAATGGGAGAACCGCCGATAGGGAGAAATACCTAACGTTGGGGATTACCGAAAGCCGTTTGCCGCATTTGTCCGCCGCCCGGGCAGGGTGAGCTACGTGGATTCCCGCACCACGAGGCGGGTCGGGACGATGACCGAGGTGGTGTGCCTGCCTTCCAGTCTCGACAGGAGCAGCCTGGCCAGGGCCATGGCCTGGTCGGCGACCGGGGCCTGGACCGTGGTGAGGGACGGGGTGGTGCAGGAGGCGGCCTCTATGTCGTCGAAGCCGGCGATCGCCAGGTCGTCCGGAACCCGGCGGCCCGCCTCACGCGCCGCCCGCAGCGCGCCGATCGCCAGGTGGTCGGTGGTGGCGAAGACCGCGTCCAGGCGCGGGTTGTCCGCGAGGAGCTGCCGGGCCGCCGCCGCGCCCGAGTGCGTCGTGAGGTTGGCGGTGGCGATCAACGGGTGGCGGCCGGCCCGTTCGAGGGCGGTCCGGTGGCCGGTCAGGCGGTCCTGGATCGCGACGAGGTCCAGGGGGCCGCAGATGATGCCGAGGTGGCGGCGGCCGGCGGACAGGAGGTGGTCGGTCACCGCCGCCGCACCGCCCGAATTGTCGACGTCCACGTAGGGGACGAGGGAGGCGACGGAGGGCTTGCCCAGCAGGACCGTGGGCAGGCCGGTGCGGATCAGCCGTTCGGTCAGCGTGTCCGTCCTGTCCGGGGACGGCGGAAGGAGGATCACTGCGTCCACCAGGCGTGCCTCGGCGTGCTGGACGATGCGGCGATGGCTCTCCGCCGTGTCGGCGACCATGAGCGTGATCCGCTTGCCCGCCCCTTCCAGGACGCTGGTGACGTACTGGACGACGGCCGCCGTCAGGGCCTCGCCGCCCGGCCTGGGGACGGACAGGACGAGCGCGATCGAGTCCGTACGGCGGGTGACCAGGCTGCGGGCCGCCGCGTTGGGAACGTAGCCCAACTCCTGGACGGCCTGCATCACGGCCGTGCGGACATCCGAGCTGACGGCGGCCTCTCCGTTGACCACCCGGGACACCGTAGCCCTGGAGACCCCGGCGCGGGCGGCCACGGTCTCCAGCGTGGGCCGTTTCGGGCGGCTCTCGGCCAGGCCGTTGCGCTTGATGACGTCGCGGAACCAGTACGCGCTGTCCTTCGGCCGCCGCCGCTGGGTGGCGAAGTCCACGTGATAGACGCCGAATTTACGCTGATAACCGTCGGCCCATTCCAGGCAGTCGAGCAGCGACCAGAGCAGATATCCGCCGACCCGTGCGCCCTCCTCGATGGAGACCCGGAGGGCCCGCAGGTGTTCCTCGATGAAATTGATTCTGTCGACGTCGTGAATGCCGTCCCCGGTGATCACGTCCACGAAGTCGGCGCCATTCTCGGTGATCATGAGCTGGGTGTCGGGATATTCGCGGGAAAGGCGGCGGAGAAGCAGCGGGAGGGCGTTCGGGACGATGGGCCAGCCCATGGCCGTCACCGCCGTGGGCACCGTGCAGAAGAGAATTCCGGCGCTTCCCGGATATGCCGGATCGGCCGGTTGGCTGGGCTGGGCCTGCACCACGGTCGGCGCGTAGTAATTGACGCCGAGCAGGTCGATGGGCCGGGAGATGTCGGCCAGGTCGCCTTCGTGGATGTGGTCGAGGCCCGCGGTGCGCTCGACGAGCGGGAGCAGGTCGGCGGGGTACGCGCCACGCAGCACCGGCTCCAGGAACTGCCGGTGCATCAGGGTGTCGATCCTGGCCACCGCCTCGGCGTCCTCCTCGGCCAACTCCATCGACAGGTCGCCGACCTGGCCGGGCGTCATGACCGGCCCGAAGTTGAGTATCAGGCCCACCTTCGAGGCGCCCGCGGCGCGCAGCGCGCCGGTCGCCAGCCCGTGGGCCAGCAGCAGGTGGTGCGCGCTTCTGAAGGCATCGGCCGGCGAGGTGCGGCCCGGCGCGTGAATGCCGGAGCCATAACCGAGAAAGGCCGCCACCCACGGCTCGTTGAGCGTGAACCAGGTGTCGACGCGGTCGCCCAGCCGGTCGTGCACGACCCGCGCGTAATCGGCGAAATGACGGGCCGTGTCGCGGACGGCCCAGCCGCCCTCGTCCTCCAGCGCCTGCGGCAGATCCCAGTGGTAAAGCGTCGCGTAAGGCGTTATGCCCGCGCCGAGCAGCTCGTCGACCAGCTTCTCGTAGAAATCGAGCCCGGCGGCGTTGACCCGTCCCGAGCCGCCGGGAACCACCCGCGGCCAGCTGACCGAGAAACGGTAGGCGGTCACGCCCAGGTCTTTCAGCAGGCCGACGTCTTCGGTATATCGATGGTAATGATCGCAGGCGGTCTGCGAATCCGAAAAGGTGTCCCAGATGGACGGGCCGCGGCCGTCGGCCACGTTGGCGCCCTCAATTTGGTAGGCGGACGTCGAGACTCCCCAGACGAAATTCTCGGGAAAAGCTGCTCTGCTCACGGGTCCAGCATCCTCCGGTCAAAGATCGAGCGCCCAGTCTCCCCCTGCGCGCTCGTCGCGCGCCACCCTGGCCAGGCGGTATACAGAGCGCGTGGAACTGGACCGGCTGGATCGTGACATCATCGCGGCGCTCGTCGACGACGCCCGCCAGACCTATGCGGAGATCGGGCACCGGGTCGGGCTGAGCGCTTCGGCCGTGAAGCGCCGGGTCGACCGGCTGCGCGAGGCCGGGGCGATCACCGGGTTCAGCGCCCGGGTGGCGCCGCAGGCGCTCGGCTGGACCACCGAGGCGTACGTCGAGCTGTTCTGCCAGGGCAAGACCAAGCCCTCCGACATCGCACTGGCCGTGGCCAAGTGCCCGGAGGTCGTCGCGGCGGCCACGATCACCGGCGAGGCCGACGCGCTGGTGCACATCCGGGCCACCGATGTGCGCCACGTCGAGCGGGTGATCGAGCGGCTGGCCGCGGAGGCGTTCGTGGTGCGGACCAAGAGCTCGATCGTGCTGTCGCGGCTCGTCGACCTGCCGCCGGGAGCCGTGCCCGACGCCCCTCTCCCCGGCCGCGCCGAGGCCGGATCTGACCCGTTCGCGGGTCCCGTACCGGATGAGCGCAACAGAACGCAGGTCGTCGGCTGAAAGTCGCAACAGACCCGCGCGTACATGCAATGTCAACCCCTTGGCCTGCGCAAACATAAATTCTTATGCTGTCTTCGTCCCCTTCGGGGACACTCCCCGACGACCCCGACGGAGACCTGCATGCCCAAACACTTCCTCATGTGCCGCCCGGAATACTTCACGGTCGAGTACGCGATCAACCCGTGGATGCATCCCGAGACCAGCACCGATCGCGATCTCGCGATCAGGCAGTGGGAGGGCCTCACATCGGTTTACCAGAGCCTCGGACACCAGGTCAGCCTCATCGATCCCGTCGAGGGGCTGCCCGACATGGTGTTCGCCGCGAACGGCGCCCTGGTCGTCGGCGGGCGCGTCTACGGCGCCAGGTTCGCCTACCCACAGCGCTCCGCCGAGGGCCCGGCCTACCTGCGCTGGTTCACCGAGAACGGTTTCCCGGTCAAGGAGCCGGCCCACGTCAACGAGGGCGAGGGTGACTTCCTCACGCTCGACGACGTCATCCTGGCCGGCACCGGCTTCCGTACGAACCTGTCGGCGCACCAGGAGGCGCAGGAGTTCACCGGCCGCCCGGTGATCTCGCTGACGCTGGTGGACCCGCGTTTCTACCACCTCGACACGGCGCTGTTCCCGATCGACGGCCGCAACGTCGCCTACTACCCCGCCGCCTTCTCCGAGGGCAGCCGCGAGGTGCTGGCCCGGCTGTTCCCGGACGCCGTGCTGGCGACCGACGCCGACGCCGAGGTGCTCGGGCTGAACGCGGTCAGCGACGGCACCCACGTGGTGATCAACGCCGAGGCGGGCGACCTCCAGCTGGAGCTCAAGCGGCGCGGCTACGAGCCGATCCCCGTCGACCTGTCGGAGCTGCGCAAAGCAGGCGGCGGCCCCAAGTGCTGCACACTGGAAATCCGGGGGGAGAACTGAGATGAGCACCACCACGGACCTGATCGAAGTGAGTGAGCGCCGCAGCGCGCACAACTACCACCCGCTGCCTGTGGTGATCCGCGAGGCCCACGGCGCCTGGGTGACCGACGTCGAGGGCAAGCGATACCTCGACTGCCTGGCCGGCTACTCCTCGCTCAACTTCGGGCACGGCAACCCGAAGATCATCGAGGCAGCGCAGGAGCAGCTCAAGAACCTGACGCTGACCAGCCGTGCGTTCTACCACGACCAGTTCGCCACGTTCTGCGCCGGGCTCGGCGACCTCACCGGCAAGGACATGATCCTGCCGATGAACACCGGCGCCGAGGCCGTCGAGACCGCCATCAAGGTGGCTCGCAAGTGGGGCTACGAGGTCAAGGGCGTCCAGCCGGAGCAGGCCAACATCATCGTGATGGAGGACAACTTCCACGGCCGGACGACGACGATCGTCAGCTTCTCCACCGACCCCGACGCCCGCGACAATTTCGGCCCCTACACGCCGGGCTTCCGGATCGTGAAGTACGGCACGGTCGAGGCGATCAGGGAGGCGGTCGACGCCAACACGGTGGCGGTGCTGTTCGAGCCCATCCAGGGCGAGGCCGGGGTGCTGGTGCCGCCGGACGGCTACCTCACGCAGGTGCGGGAGCTGTGCACCGCCGAGGGGATCCTGATGATCGCCGACGAGATCCAGTCGGGTCTCGGCCGCACCGGCAAGACGTTCGCCTGCGACCACGAGGGCGTCGTGCCCGACATGTACGTCCTGGGCAAGGCCCTCGGCGGCGGCGTCGTACCGGTCTCGGCGATCGCCGCGAACGAGGACGTGCTCGGCGTGATCAAGCCGGGCCAGCACGGCTCCACGTTCGGCGGCAACCCGCTGGCCTGCGCGGTCGGCAACGCGGTGATCGAGATCCTGAACACCGGCGAGTACCAGTCCCGCGCCGCCGAGCTCGGCGAGGTGCTGCACGCGCGGCTGCGCGAGCTGATCGGCCACGGCGTGGTCACGGTGCGCGGGCGCGGGCTGTGGGCCGGCGTCGACATCGACCCGTCGCTGGCGACCGGGCGCCAGGTGTCGAAGGAGCTGATGGCCCGCGGCGTGCTGGCCAAGGACACCCACGGCTCCACGATCCGGCTGGCGCCGCCGATCGTGATCTCCGAGGAGGATCTCCTCTGGGCGGTCGACCAGCTCGCCGACACGATCGCCTCGTTCCGCTAGAGACGCGGTACGACCGGCCGCTTCCCGTACGGCCCGAAAGGCATGTCCGCTTCGTCCTGGATATGTATGATCCCTTGCCAAGATCAGCGACTCTTGGCGGGCCGGCTCCGCCTATCCATAGAAGAGGGCAGATGAAGAAACTCGCGGCCGCAGGGATCGCGCTCGTCACGTCGTTCTCCGTGCTCACCGTCAGCCCGGCCGAAGCGACGATGGCCAGCAGAAACCTCATCACGTTCTGGGAACACGACGACTACCAGGGCGCGCGTAAGGACGTCACGTGTTCCACCCAGCTACGGGACGACCTGGGCGCTCTGGAGAACCAGGCGAGCTCGATGGCGAACGCGTCCTACTCCGGTATCGACCTCTACAGCGGTGACAACCGGACCGGCGTCACGTACTACGCGAAGCCGCGCAGCAACGACAGCGACTTCACCAACAACGGATTCGACAACACCGTCGAATCCGTCTGGTTCAGGAAAGTCCCCTGCGACGTAGGCTGATGGCTGGTCGGTGGGCGTGGGGCTGCCTGACGCTGGTGCTCGTATCCACCGCCGCGTGCGCGGCTCCCGCCCCCTCGACCGCCCCGGAAGCGACCAAGCGGCCCGTCATCGACCCGTCCGCCGAAGCGCAGGCGCTGCACCTGCCGTTCGACGCCTACAAGCGGACCGAGACGGACATCGAACTCGTCGAGCGGGCAACGGAGGTTCTCGCCGCCCAGTGCCTCCAGAAGAAGGGGTACAGCCGCCCGGCTCTGCCCGCGTTCACTGTGCTCGAGGCACCCAACCGCCGCCGCTACGGGGTCATAGAGCCCTTGGTCGCGACGCGGACGGGCTATCACGCCCCGCTCACCTCCGTCGAGAAGGAACGAGACCGGGCGGACCGGGCACGTGGTGGCTACCGCGACGCGGCCGAACGGTCGGCGGCGAACAACTGCCTTGATGACAGCATGCGCCGGGTCTACGTCGACGGCACCGAGTCGCCCCTGCTGACGCGCCTGGAGCGGGAGATCTTCGAACAGACCCGGACGAAGGACCTCCATGTCCGGGCAGCTTTCGACAAGTGGCGGTCGTGCATGCGTACCCGCGGCCAGAAAGAGTACGCCGACCCCTTGGCCGCCGCCGCCGACGACCGGTGGAAGGACCCGGGTTCGGCGAAAGCCGAAACGGCCACCGCGGTCGCCGACGTCGCGTGCAAGAAGGAGACGGACCTCGTCGAGGTCTGGCGCGGCGCGGAGGAGAAACTCCAGACCGCCGCCCTGAAACAGCACCCCGCCGATTTCGACCAGGTCCGCCAGACACTCGACAAGGAACGCGCCGAAGCCACCCGGATCGTCCAGAGCGCCAAGCCCTAGGATCCAGGGCCGCTGCTGATCGGCGCCGGTTGCGCGGTGGCGGTGACGTCGGCGGGGCCCGCGGCCGGGTCCTCCGGCAGGTCGCTGGGCGACGCCGGAGGGTCAGTGACCGTGGGATCCTCCGTGGAGCCGGAATCGGTCGGCTGGTAGATCGGCCGATCGGTGGGTTGGTCGGTCGGCTGATCGGTGGGTTGGTCGGTCGGCTGATCGGTGGGCTCGAGGGTCGCGGTGGGCTGCGGAGCGCAGTCGGCGGACTCGATCACCGTGCCCGTCGGCTTCGGCAGCTGGTCCACGACGCTCACCTTCAGCTGAGCCGTCGCGGTGAGCTCGGTGCCCGCCGGCGCGCCGGCGGCTTCGGCGTCCACGACCGTGCGCCGTTCCCCAAGCAGCACGTGGGTGTCCCGATCGAAGATCAGCTGCTCCAGGGTCCCCACCGACTCCCTGCCCAGCGCCACTCCTTCGCGCCCGGCGAAGTCCTTGACCCCCTCGGCCACCTGTACCCCCGGGATCGACTTGGCGGCCTCGAACAGCGCGTCACGCTGCGCCCTGGGCATGTACGTCTCCCTGAGCAGGTCACCCACCGCGGTGAACGCCACCTCGTCGGCGCCCCGCTTGCCACCGGACTCCCGTTTGTAGAGGAGGTCCCGCATCATCGCCGGGTCAGGGGGCAGCGTGCTCAGGTAGGTGTAGTCGACCCGGAAGCGCCCGAGCCGGTCGGGGCAGGAGGGGAGCTGTGCCCACTTGGCGGGCGTCCGCTCAGGCGTCTCCTTGGGTGGCGCCGGCTCCGGCCCTTCCATCAGCAGCAGGCCGTCCGCACTGGCGTCGACCGACTGCCAGATCTTCCGGTGCGTCCGGGACATGAAACGGATCGCGCTACCGCTGCCCGCCGAGGTCGAGCTGATCACGCCCTCGGTCTCGACCAGGATGAACTGACCGGGCCTGGGCCGCAGCTCATCCGCCGACACGGCCACCGACTGGGTGGCCGAGGTGGCCACCCCCAGCTTCGGCTGCCGCGCCGACAGGGCCACGGCCACGCCCCCGACGAGAGCGACCGTCACCCCGAACGCGGCCACGGCCTGCCAGCCCAGTTTCGGAAAGTGGAAGCCCCGTCCCTCGCGGGCCTCGCGCAGCAACCGTTCGCGCGCCTTCGCGCGGGCTTCCTCCGGGTACGGCGGAGCGGCCGGCCGGCCGTCCGCGAACGTCCGAATCTCGTCATCCATCCTGGGGCTCCTCTGCGAAGGGATCGATGCCGCCAAGAGCCCGGCGTACCTTGACGCGGAGCCGGTGCAGCCTGGACCGGACCGTGCCCACCGGCACGCCCAGCGCGAGCGCCGCGTCCTCGTACGTCAGGTCCGCCCACGCCACCAGCAGCAGCAGGTCTCGCTCCGCCGCGCTGAGCCGGGTCAGCGCCCGCGCCAGCCTGGGCTGGAGCTGCTCGGCGGTGACCCGGTCCGCGCTGCGGTCGTCGAACGAGCCCGGCCGCTCCACGCTCATCTTGGACATCGCGTGGATGCGCCGTCGCTCCGCCCGGCGATGCTGGGCGACGACCTTGGTGGCGATGCCGTACAGCCAGGGCCTGGCGTCCGGCCACGAGCGGTCGTAGCGCGCCCGGGCGCGGAAGGCGACGAGGAACACCTCGCCTGTCACGTCCTCGGCCGGCTCTGGGCCGAGGCGCCTGGCGGCGTACCGGTGGATCTCTTCGGCGTGCCGGTCGAACAGCGCCGCGAAACGTTCCGGATCACTCATCGATTGCGCGATCAGCGCCGAGTCGTCCAGCGTTTCAGGTAACTCCTGAACACCCACCACGTGCCGGTCCTCTCTCATGCGGTCACCCTGTTGTTGGCCGCACGCGGGACACCGGTTCCACCTATTTCACGCTGTTTCCCGTTTCACGCTGTTTCCCGCCAGCCGCCACGCCAGGAGGCCGTCCGCGTCCCGGTCGAGCGTGAAGCCGGCCGCGTCGAGCTCGGCATCGAGCCGCCCCCTGCCGGGCCGGTGGCTGACGCTCACCACCTCGTCCTCACTGATCAGCGCGCCACGCTGCCTGATCTGGTAGAGGAAGCGCCCCCTGACGGTCTCGCCGGCCGCCTCCAGCACCTGTCCCCAGATCTCGTACGTGTGCCTGCCGACCTGGTACGACCCCATCCGCTCAAGCTCACCCGGAATGCGCGGAGGCGGTTCGCGATGGTTGAACACCAGCAGCCCGCCGGGTTCGAGCTGCCTGGCCAGGACCGCCCACAGCCGCTCCCGCTCGGCCGTGTCGAAGGCGTGCAGGACAGAGATCATCACGACGGCCTCGACCGGCTCGTCCACGTCCACGTCGAGCGCGCCGCACGGCAGGACGGTCACCCGGGACAGCAGATCGGCGCGCTCCGCCAGGCGGGAGACCAGGACCGACCGCATGCCGAGCGACGGTTCGACGGCGTAGATCTCCGCCGGGGTCTCCCACGCGATCAGCTCGGTGATCAGGCCGGTGCCGGCGCCGATCTCCATGACGCTCCGGCGGACGTCGTTCAGCAGCGGCGGGAGGAGCCGGCGGATCTCCGGGACATGCCCGTCCTCGTGCCAAAGGTCATAGAAGGGGACGGCAACAGAGTAGTGGTCATGGTACACAAAAGCCAACGATAACCGTTTTCACGGAAGCCGTACAGAATCGATGCGCTTGACGGTGCTGCCGGAGGATTCGTACCAGTCCAGTTCGCCGGGCAGGGTCAGCGTGGCCAGGGCGTTCTGGAACCACGGCCCGGCGATGACCTCCCAGCGGAACGGCGGGCGCGGGATGCGGGCCAGCCGCGCCAGCAGGCCGCCGACCAGCGTGGCCAGGCCGAACTGGCTGAACACGTTGGCCCAGCGCAGCACCGGGCTGAGCGGGTTGCGGATCGGCGAGCAGACGACCTGGTAGATCGGCCGGCCGTCGACCTTGGCCAGGTAGGAGTAGTGCACGTCGCCGGAGAGCATCAGCACCGGTTTGCCGACCTGGACCAGCAGCCGGGCCAGGTCGTCGAACGAGCGGCGGAAGGCCGCCCAGTGCTCGAGGTCGATCGCCTGCCGGAACCGCTCCGAGAGCCTCGCCGCGGTCTTGCCCCACTTGCCGGCGCAGAGCGCCTCGTTCCAGTTCTGGACGAAGTGGACGCCCTCGGGCAGCAGGAACGGGATCGACGAGCCGATGACCAGCCGCTCGGCGGGCTTGGCGACCTCCTTCTCCAGCCAGGCCCACTCGACCGGGTCGAGCATCCGCCGGTCGGCCGGGGTGAGCTGCCTGGCGCACCGGGTGTCGATCATGATCAGGCGGGTGCCGCCGAGCTCGCGGGAGTAGCTCCACCGGTTGCTGCCGGGCTCGGCGTCGGCCCGTTCGGCGAAGGCGTCGAGCGCCTCGCCGTCCCCGCCCTTCAGCAGGGTCGCCAGCAGCGCGTCGTCCGCCCGCTCGGCCGGCGACAGGTTGCCGAGGTGCTGGTAGACCCAGTAGGCGCCGAGCCCGGCGATCACCCGGCGCTGCCACCAGGGGGTCGCGGCCATCTGCTCGCGCCAGGTCTGGGAGGTGTTCCAGTCGTCGCGCAGGTCGTGGTCATCGAAGATCATCGCGGTGGGCACGGTGGACAGCGCCCACCGGATCTCCGGTTCGGTCCACGCCTGGCGGTAGAGCTCGGCGTACTCCTCGAAGTCGGCGATCTCCTTCTGCGGCTCGCTGCTCCGGCGGGCGCGGATGAACTCCAGCATCTCGGGTGACGGGCTGTCGGCGTAGACCTGGTCGCCGAGGAGCAGCAGCAGGTCCGGCCACTCCGCGGCGTCCGCGTCCTTGAGGTGCGAGCCGTAGGAGCGCAGCACGTCCTCGCCGTGTGTCAGGACGTACGTGGCGTCGTGGGGCACGCTGGTGCGGCAGGAGCCGAACGCCAGCCTGCTCGGCCCGTCCGCCGGAAACAGTCTGATGCGGCTGGGCGGCCAACCTTCGAGCGGCCAGACCTGCTCGTCCCCTATCTTGACCACGTACGAGTCGACGCTCTCCGTCAGCTCGAGCAGATCGACGATCGCGTAGTGGTGCCCATGGACGGTGAAGGTGGACGAGGAGAAGACCCGGCCCGCGGCCTCCACGGTCACCAGGCCGGGCGTGCCGGTCTCCACCCAGATCGAGGCGCTGGCGGAGTCGACGTAACGCAGCATGGGCCCGACGACCAGAGCGGGCATCAGTCCCCCAAATTCGACAGTTCGGCACACATGTAGTGGCAAGCCTGCCAGAGTGGCACGTTTGCAGCACCACGATCAACGCATGTAATTGATGACAGCAGATCACCTGGGATACGGCAAACCCGAAAACCCTAGGCAGCAATAAACGCCGCGCTCTAGGATGATCGCGACACGAACGCCCAAACAAGGCAGGCAATGGCGCCTCGCCCCACGTTCCGGGCGTACACAACAGGAGGAATCCCTTCCATGACCGTCATGGTGCCGTCAAGGACGCCGGCCCTGATCACACCCGGCCGCCAGGCCCTCGATTCGGCCCTCCACCAACTGGACCAGGCCGCCGAACATCTCCGGCTCGACGCCGGGCTCCGCACGATGCTCGCCACACCGCGCCGCTCGCTGACCGTCTCGGTCCCCGTGCGCCGCGAGGACGGCCGCATGGACGTCGTGCAGGGCTTCCGGGTCCAGCACAACGTCTCACGCGGCCCCGCCAAGGGCGGCCTCCGATTTCATCCCAGCACCGACATCCACGAGGTCACCGCGCTCGCGATGTGGATGACGTGGAAGTGCGCGCTGGTCGGCATCCCGTACGGCGGCGCCAAGGGCGGCGTGGCCGTGGACCCGGGCATGCTCACCCAGCGTGAGCTGGAGCGGGTGACCCGGCGCTACGTCAACGAGATCCTGCCGATGATCGGCCCGGAGAAGGACATCCCGGCGCCCGACGTCGGCACCGACGAGCAGACCATGGCCTGGATCATGGACACCTACAGCGTCAACACCGGCTACGCGGTGCCCGGGGTGGTCACCGGCAAGCCGCTGATGCTGGGCGGCTCGCTCGGCCGGTCAAACGCGACCTCGCGCGGCGTCCAGATCGCCGCCATGTGCGCGCTCGGCCGCTCGCCCGAAGGCGTGACGGCGGCCGTGCAGGGCTTCGGCAAGGTGGGTGCCCCGGCCGCCCAGTTCCTGTCCGACGCGGGCTGCACGGTGGTCGCCGTGTCCGACGCGACGGGCGCGGTGTATTCGGCCGGCGGGCTCGACATCGCCGACCTGCGTGCCTGGGCCGCCGAGTCGGGCGGTGTGGCCGGCTACCGCCACGCCGACGCGCTGGACCACGCCGAACTGTTCGAGCTGGACGTGGACGTGCTGGTGCCCGCGGCCCTGGAGGGCGCGATCACCGCCGAGAACGCGCCGCGGATCCGCGCCCGCCTGATCGTGGAGGGCGCCAACGGGCCCACCACGCCGGAGGCGGACGAGATCCTGGCCGCCAACGGCACGATCGTGGTGCCCGACATCCTGGCCAACGCCGGCGGGGTGATCGTGTCGTACCTGGAGTGGGTGCAGAACATGCAGGCCTACTCCTGGAGCGGCGGCGAGGTGGAGCTGAAGCTGCGTGACCTGATGGAGGGCGCCTACGCCGAGGTGCGGTCGCTGGCCGCGGCCCGCGACCTCACGCTGCGGCAGGCGGCGCACGTCATCGGCGTCGGCCGGGTCGCGGAGGCCCACCAGATGCGCGGCCTCTACCCGTGACGGCCTGAACTTTAGTCGGCCCTGCCGTCGCCCTAGGTTCGATGCCCGTGCCTCCACCGGCTTGCCACGGTGGAGGCATGCGGAATTTTCTGGGCGTGATCGTGGTCATCCAGGGTTTGGGGGGCTTTGTGGCGCGGGTCTTCTTCGACACCGAGTTCGGCCTGTTACGCAGGTGGTTCGACATCCCGACCCCCGCCTACCTCGCGATCGCCGCGGCCGGGGTCGCCCTGCTGATCTGGAGCGACCACGACCGCCAGAACAAGGAGAACTAGCGTCTGCGGTCTCATGGCGAAGCCTGGTCAGTAGCGGGCTTTGAATCTAGTGTGCGAATCGCCGCCCCCTGCAGCGAGGAGCCGTCCATGAGCAGCATCGAGCAGTTCGGCTACCGTCAAGAGCTCCAGCGTTCGCTCGGCTTCGCCGACCTGATGATCTACGGCTTGATCTTCATGGTGCCGATCGCGCCGTTCGGCATCTTCGGCAACGTCTTCGCGCTCTCCGGCGGGATGGTGGCCCTCGCCTACGTGATCGGGCTGGTCGCGATGGCGTTCAGCGGGCTGTCGTACGCGCAGATGGCCAGGGCCTTCCCGATGGCCGGATCGGTCTACACCTACGCGGGCCGGGGCATCGCACCGCCGGTCGGGTTCATCGCCGGGTGGGCGATCCTGCTCGACTATCTGCTGGTCCCGGCACTGCTCTACCTGGTGGCGAGCACGGCCATGAACTCTTTCGTGCCCGCGGTGCCGGTGTGGCTGTGGCTCGTCGCCTTCGTGCTGCTCAACACCGTGGTGAACTACCTCGGCATCCAGATGACGGCCCGGATCACCCGGATCATGCTGGTGGCCGAGCTGCTCGTGCTCGCGATCTTCCTGGTCGTCGCCGGGATCGCGCTGGCACAGGGCAAGGGCACAGCGGGCGCGCTGACCCCGATCTACGACTCCGCCACCTTCTCCTGGACGCTGGTGTTCGGGGCGGCTTCGGTGGCGGTGCTGTCGTTCCTCGGCTTCGACGGCATCTCGACGCTGGCCGAGGAGAACCGCGAGGACGCGCGGCGCCTCGGCAGGTCCATGGTGGCCGCGCTGGCGCTGGCCGCCGTGCTGTTCGTGGTGCAGACCTGGGTCGCGGCGCTGCTGGTGCCCGACAGAGCCGCCCTGCTGGCGCCGGGGGCACAACTGGGCAACGCCTTCTACGACATGGCCTCGTACGCCGGCGGCGCCTGGCTGGGCGTGCTGTGCGCGGTGGCGACGGCCATCGCCTGGGGCTTCGCCAACTCGCTGGTCGCGCAGGCGGCCACCTCGCGGCTGCTGTTTGCAATGGCGCGTGACCGGCAGTTACCGTCGTTCCTGGCCCGCGTCGACCCTAAGCACAAGGTGCCGGCGAACGCCACGATCGCCGTCGCGGCCGTCTCGCTGCTGCTCGGTGTCGGCATGAGCCTCTACGACAAGGGCATCGACCTGCTCAGCTCCTTGGTCAACTTCGGCGCGATGACCGCGTTCCTGCTGCTGCACGTGGCCGTCGTCGTGCACTACGTGGTGCGGCGGCGCAGCCGTAACTGGCTCGCGCACCTGGTCGTGCCGGTGATCGGATTCGCCGTGCTGGTGCTCGTCGTCATCAACGCCAGCCTCGCGGCCCAGTTGCTCGGCTTCATCTGGCTCGGCCTCGGGCTGCTCGCCGTCGTCGTGCTCTATGTCATGGGCCGCAGGCCCGCCCTGCCCTCGGAGGTCTCGTGAACGTCGTGTCCTATCGTCCCTCGCCTGAGGAGTTCGGCTACACCTTCGGCGGGCGCGCCCCGGTCGCCAAGGTACGGCCGGGCACGATCGTCGAGCTGTTCACCGAGGACTGCTTCGGCGGCCGGGTCCGTACGGTCGACGACCTGCCGTCACAGGTGTGCGAGTTCCCCTATCTGAACCCGGTCACCGGGCCGTTCCACGTGATGGGGGCCGAGCCCGGCGACACGCTGGCGCTGCACTTCATCTCGATCACCCCGGCCAGGGACTGGGCGGTCTCCACCACGTTCCCGCACTTCGGGGCGCTGACCGGCACGCACACCACCGCCATGCTGCAGCCACCGCTGGAGGAACGCGTCTGGCGCTACGACCTCGACACCGCCAAAGGCGTCGCCGTCTACCACGCCCGCAACAGTGACTACAGTGTGGAACTGCCGCTCGACCCGATGCACGGCACGGTCGGCGTCGCACCCGCCGCGAACGAGGCCCGGATGACGATCACGCCCGACGCGCACGGCGGCAACATGGACACTCCCGAACTACGCGCGGGCGTCACCGTCTACCTGGGCGTCAACGTGGCGGGCGGGCTGTTCTCCATCGGCGACGGCCACGGCCGGCAGGGCCACGGCGAGGTGTGCGGCACCGCGGTCGAGGCCGCCATGAACACGGTCGTGGCGGTCGAGCTGATCAAGGGCGTGGCGACGCCCTGGCCGCGGATGGAGGATGACCTGCACCTGATGTCCACCGGTTCGGCCAGGCCGCTGGAGGACGCCTACCGCATCAGCCAGCACGACCTGGTCACCTGGACGTCGGCACTGACCGGGCTCGATACGCTCGACGCCTACCAGCTGGTCAGTCAGGGCGGGCAGGCGCCGGTGGGGAACGTGTGCGACACCAACTACACGATGGTCGCCAAACTCCCCAAGTCCTACCTCGGCACCCCGGCCCCGTACGAGTCCGCGCATTCGCGGCTGCGCGCTCTCGGAGCCCAGTACGAAGGTTAGTTGATCTGCTGGTCACGCGGGTTTCGATCAGCTTCCTCGACGAATGCCCATTTGATTCAACTTCGATCACTTTCGATCGCTACTATGGGGGTGTCGGCGAGGAGGATCATGACGAACACCGCAACCGCGGAGAGCACCCCGGGGAGTTTGACGACCGGCCCCCTGCTCACCGCCTGGGGGGCCGCGATGTCGCCGGAGGCCCTGGTCCGCGGCCTGCTGCCGCCCGGCGCCGCGCTGCCGGTCCCGGCCGCCGGGGACACCGTCTGGGATCGGGCCGCGGAGTCCGGCGTCCTGCTCGCCGTCCGTGAGCGGGCGGAGTCGGAGCTGGGCACGCCCTGGCCGCAGCCGCTGGCCTCGCAGTACGCGCGTTACTTCCGCGACGGCAACCGCACCGGCTACGAGAGCCAGGTGTTCGAGCGCCAGGACCGGCTGACCCGGGCGGTGCTCATGGCACTGGCCGGCGGTGCGGACGGGTGGCTGGACGAGGCCGCCGACGGGATCGTCCAGCTGTGCGAGCAGAGCTCGTGGTGCTGGCCCGCGCACGAGGACACCTGCCGGCCCCGTGGGACGGTCCTGCCCGATGTGGCCACGCCCTGCCTCGACCTCGGCGCCGCCGATGTCGCCGCCCAGCTGGCCTGGGCCGACCAGGTGCTCGGGGACCGGCTGGCCGAACGCTTCCCGGGGTTGCGGGAGCGCGTGCGGGCGGAGGTGCGGGCGCGGGTGCTCGACCCGTTCGTCCGGCGGCGCGACTGGCACTGGCTGGGGCTGGACGGCGATCCGAGCAACTGGTGCCCGTGGATCTGCGGCAACGTGCTCGTCGCCGCGCTGCGCCTGGCCGAGCCGGGGCAGGAGCGGGCGCGCCAGGTCGCCCTGGCCGTGGCGGGCATCGATCACTACCTGGCGGCGCTGCCGGATGACGGCTCCGTCGACGAAGGCTACGAATACTGGTGGAACGGGGCATGCCGCGCGCTCGAAGCGCTCGACGTCCTGGAGCACGCCACGTCGGGGCGGCTCGACGCGGCGGAGATCCCGGTCGTGCGGGAGACGGTCCGGTTCCCGCACCGCATGCATCTGGGCGGGCCGTGGTATCTCAACCTCGCCGACGCGCGGGCCCGGCCGCCGGCCGGTCAGCCGTGGCAGGTGCCGCACCGCTGGGCTCGCCGGCTCGGCGTGCCCGACGCCCGCCGGCACGCGGAGTCGCAGCGCGCGGCCGGGATCCCGGCCGACGCCGAGCTCGGGCGGGCGCTCCGCGAACTGGTCGACGTGGAGTGGCAGGGCGCCGCGCCTGGCGAGCCGCCTCTGGTCGCCGGGGTCTGGTTGCCGGGGACGCAGATCGGCCTCGCGCGTACGGCCGGCGGGACGGCGCGCGGACTCACGCTCGCGATCAAGGGCGGGCACAACGGGGAGCACCACAACCACAATGACGTCGGGTCCGTCGTCGTCGCCGTGGACGGGGTCCCGGTGCTGGTCGACGCGGGGCGGCCGACGTACACGGCGCAGACGTTCGGGCCGGACCGCTACGCGATCTGGACGATGCGGAGCGACTGGCACAACGTCCCCGAGGTACGGGGCGCACCGCAGGGGCAGGGGCGCCGGTTCCGAGCCCGTGACGTCGAGGTGGTGGACGAGCCCGGCCGCTTCGAGGCGCGGCTGGACCTGGCCGCCGCCTATCCCGTACCCGAGCTGGAGCGGTGGTGGCGGACGGCGGCGCTCGACCGGCGCGAGTCACGCGTGACGATCGGGGATGCCTGGAGCTTCACCGGCGACGGCGAGCCGAGCGTGCTGCACTTCCTGCTGTACGGGCAGGTGGAGCAGCCGTCCGCCGGGCAGGCCGTCATCCGGCCGCCGGGCGGCGGGCGGGCCGTGCTCGTGGCGTGGGACCCCGGGGTCGCGACGGCCGCGTTCACCGTCCGTACGCTGGCGGACCCCATGCTCTCCGAGGTGTGGGGCGACCGTCTGACCAGGCTGGAGCTGCGTCTGCCCGGTACGGCGCGGGGCGCTTTCGAGATTCGTGTTGGGGTGTGGGAGTGAGTATGTCCGAATCGCCGGGTCCGCTGCCGGACGAGCGCCGCGCCCAGGTGGTGGAGCTGCTGCGCCGGCGTGGCGTCGTGCGCGTCGGCGATCTGGCGACCGAGCTGGACGTCTCGGTCATCACCATCCGGCGCGACATCGCGCTGCTGTCGTCCCAGGGGCTGATCCGCCGGGTTCGCGGCGGCGCCGTGCTCCGCGGCGGGCCGGTGGCCGACACGCTCGCGGGCGGGGAAACGGAGGACGCGCCGGCCCCGCAGACGGGACCCGTCGCGGCCGGCGCCGAGCGGCCACAGGTCACGATCGGCATGGTGGTGCCGTCGCTGAACTATTACTGGCCCGACGTGATCCGCGGCGTCCGCGAGGCGGCCGCGGCGGCCGGCGCGCGCGTCGTTCTACGTGGCGCCAGCTATCGGGCCGCCGACGAGCGCCACCACCTCTCCCGGCTGATCGAATCGGCGGGCATGGACGGCCTCCTGGTCGCGCCCACCACGACCGGCGAGGACGGGCAGGCGCTGGTGCGCTGGCTGCAGGAGGCCGACATGCCCATGGTGCTCATCGAGCGCACCGCCGCCTCCGGCCCCTACCACGAGGCGATGGAGTCGGTGGTCAGCGATCACGCGCTGGGGGCCGGCATGGCCGTGCGGCACCTGGTCGAGCTCGGTCACCGGCGGATCGGGCTGATCACCACCATCCAGAGCCCGACCGGCCCGCACGTGCGGCAGGGCTGGCGGCAGGCGTGCGAGGAGTTCGGACTGCCGCTGGCGGACATGCTGGACGTCAGCACGGTCGATCAGCTGGACCCCGAGTGGCCCAAGGCGCTCGAGAACGTGATCGACCAGTGCGTCGCCTCCGAGACGACGGCGCTGCTGGTCCACTCCGACCCGGAGGCGATCAACCTGGTCGAGCGCTGTCAGGAGCGCGGCATCCGGGTGCCCGATGATCTCGCCATCGTGGCCTACGACGACGAGGTGGCCGAGCTGTGCGACCCGCCGTTGACCGCTGTCCGGCCGCCCAAGATGGCGATCGGGCGGGCGGCGTTCGGGCTGCTCGCGGCGCGACTGGCCGACCCGGACCCGGAACGGCCCACCCACCGCGTCGTCGTCGAGCCCACCCTGATCGTGCGCTCCTCCTCGGTGTCATAGAGGCGGGGTGCCCGGCCCGCTGAGAGCGGCGGCCGTGTCCAGGAGGTCGTCCGTCCCGTCCGGCCAGGCCACGCGGGCGAGCGCCGGGCCGTCCCAGGACAGGACCGGCGCCCGGTCCGGCTCCTGCCCGCCGAGGAACACCGCCACGTCGTACCACGTGTCCGGCAGCGCGGGCGTGGTGGTGGCGCACCAGGGGATGAGCGTCCAGGGGGCGAGCGGCGAGGAGTCCTCGGCGGCTACCACGCCGCACAGGTCCAGCCCCGGGCCCGCGACGACCCGGGAGTGCAGGGTGCCGTTCGACACGGCGGCCGTATCGGTCTGGACGGGTTCGGGAGCCGGCAGCGGCCATCCGCCGACCCGCAGCGGACCACGCTCCACCGCCCTGGCCGACAGGGGACCACGCTCCGCCCCCGTAACCGGCAGCCGGATCAGGCGCACCTCCCAAGGGCCGCGCACCGCGGAGATCAGGTCGATCCACGGCCCGAGGCGTACCGTCCCGGCCCGCCCATAGCCGTGGTCCGGATGCCCGCTCTCAGCGGTGACCCAGTGGGCCTGCCAGCGCGAGGCCCCGATCACCGTCCCGGAGGGGAGGCGATCGAGGAGGAGCGTCTCGAAGCCCGTGCGATGGCTGGGCCGCCCGCCCTCGTCGAGGAGCACGACCGACTGGTCGAGGGGGTTGGCGGCGTGCGCGCCGGCGAGCACGGGTGTGGTGGCGGTCGAGTAGCCCAGACGCGCGTACAGGGGTGAGTCGGTCAGGTGCGTCCCGGGATGGGAGTGGTCGGTGCCGTGGTTGATCACCCGCACGACACCGTCGGTACGAGTGCCGCTGACCAGCCACCCGGGCGCGCGGACGACGCGGTGGTAGTCGCCGGACTCGACCGGCAGCGGCTCCTCGACGGCCGTCCACACCGGGTGGTCGGCGGGCAGGGACAGGCCGAAGAAGCCCTTGGCCGCCCAGTACGGCGAGCCGGGCCCGGAGTAGGACTGGGCGAGCGGCGGCCACGCTCCGTGCCAGCCTGAAGTCAGGACTCCGTCCTCGTCCGGCGCTCCGCGTTCGGTGAAGTGGCGGGCTATGCCCGAGGCGGCACGGCGCAGCAGCCCCGGGGCGGGCGTCGCCGTCCCGGCGCGGGCGCCGGTCCAGAACTGGGTGGCGGCGGCGAACCGGTAGATCAGGCTGCGCCCCTGGACGAGCGGGGATCCGTCGGCGCCGACGAGGTGGACGGCGTCGCCCAGGTAGCGTTCCAGCCGCTCCAGGTAGAGCGGTCGCCGTGAGTCCGCCGCCGGATCGCCGGCGGCCATCTCGCTCCACATCAGCGGGTAGAACTGCAGCGCCCAGCCCGCGTAGTGGTCGTAGGCGCGTTCGGCACCGTCGGCGTACCAGCCGTTCTCCCTGGCGAAGCCGTCGGTGAACGCGAGCCCTTCCTCGATGTCCTTGCGCTCGAACGGGCCGCCGACGGAGGCGAGGAACTGTTCGACCACGATCTGGAACCAGATCCAGTTGATCGGCGGGTAGTCCGCGCCGACCGCGGGCGCGAGGTAGTCGACCACCTGCTCCTGCACGATCGGGTCGAGCCGGTCCCACAGCCACGGCCGCGTCAGGTGGAGCACCAGCGCGATCGACGCGGCCTCGACCTTCGCCTGTCCATGCTCGTCGAGGCGTACCCAGCGCTCGGGCGAGCGGGGATCCGTCCCCGTGGCCAGGCCCTGCGCGTACCACTCCATCAGGCCCAGCGGATCGCGCCCGTCCTCCCCCGCCACCCGGAATCCGGCGGCCAGGAACGTACGCGCGAACCCTTCCAGCGCGTCCACGTCGGGCCCGTAACCGCCCGGCGGGCCCGGGAAGGAGACACGCGCGTGCGAGGCCGACGCGTACCGCCTGGCGGACAGGAGGAGATGGTCGGCGAGTGCCGCCCAGTGGTTCCGGGTCCATCCGGTGTGGGGCGAGAGCCGCAGGTCGTCGAACTCCCGCAGCATGCGCATGGCTCCCCCTGGTCGTGATCGCGTGAGTGTGTCCCGGAGTTAACGCGAAGGTTTCCTCCCGCGTCAAGGCAAGCGACTCGCTTTCATACGATAACGATCAATATCGATCACATAACGTGATCGATCCGATTAACAAGGCATTGACGTGATTGAAATGATCGGACATGATCGGCGCACTGGTAAGCGCTTGCCGCCGAAAGGAGCCTGGTGAGAAGACCCCCTGCCCTGCTGGTCATGGACCCAGCGAAGTTCGGCGTGCAGTTTCAGGAGGCGCAGCTTCGCCGGTTGCACGAGCTGGTCGAGCTGGGAGAGCCGCTCGTGACCGCCGATCTCGACCAGCCCTCCGTACGCCGCCGGCTGCGCGACGTCGAGGTGCTGGTGACCTCCTGGGGCTGCCCGCCACTGACGACCGAGCGGCTGGCCGACGCGCCGCGGCTGAAGGCGATCTTCCACTGCGCGGGGACGGTGCGTACGTTCGTCACCGACGAGGTCTGGCGACGCGGGATCCTCGTCACCAACGCCGCCGACGAGAACGCGATCCCGGTGGCCGAGTTCACCCTGGCCGCGGTCATCTTCGCCGGGAAGAAGGCCCCGTTCCTCGCCCAGGACGCGCGCAGCAACCGCGGTGACTGGTCCTTCGCCGCCGGCCGCGGCGAGCTGACCAACCGCGGGCGCACGATCGGCGTGATCGGCTTCTCGCGCGTGGGCCGCCGGGTGGTCGAACGGCTCCGCGCCCTGGAGGTGGAGGTCCTCGTCGCCGATCCCTATGCCGACCCGGCCGAGGTCAGCGCGGCGGGCGCCCAGTTGCTCCCGCTGCCCGAACTGCTGCCGCGCTGTGACGTGCTCACCCTGCACGTCCCGGAGCTGCCGTCCACCCACCACCTCATCGGAGCGGCCGAACTGGCCCTCCTGCGTGACGGGACGACGCTCATCAACACCGCGCGCGGCTCCGTCCTGGACACCGCCGCCCTGGAGCGGGAGTGCGCCCAGGGCCGGCTCGACGCGATCCTCGACGTCACCGACCCGGAGCCGTTGCCGAGCACGTCACCGCTGTACGACCTGCCCAACGTCATGATCACCCCCCACGTCGCAGGATCTCTGGGATCAGAGACCCGGCGGATGAGTGAGAGCGCGCTCGACGAGCTCGAACGCTACCTGTCCGGTCAGCCGCCCCGCGCGGCCGTGACCGCCGACGAGTTCATGGTGAGCGCCTGAGCCCTGAGACCGGCTCGAAAGAAAGGAGTCCGGATCAATGATCGCTTCGAACATGTCAGGAAGGGCCGGAGTGCGACGCCACCTCATGAAGACCCTGGGAGTCGCGGCAGCGCTCTCCCTCGCCGTGACCGCCTGCGGCGGCTCCGCCAAGTCGGCGGACGGCGGCGGCGGGAACATCACGCTGACCGTCACGGTCTGGAACCTCGCCAAGACCCCCGAGTTCAAGGCGCTCTTCGACGCCTTCCAGCAGGCGAATCCCACCATCAAGATCCAGCCGGTGGACATCCTCGCCGATGACTACGCCGAGAAGGTCACCACGATGCTCGCCGGTGGCGACGACACCGACGTGATCACGATGAAGAACGTCACGGACTACTCGCGCTACTCCAGCCGCGGGCAGCTCCTGGAGATCACCGACCTGGCCAAGTCGCCGGATGCCGCGAAGCTGGCGGGCCTGGACGCCTTCAAGGTCAGCGACAAGTACTTCGCGCTGCCGTACCGGCAGGACTTCTGGCTGCTCTACTACAACAAGACGTACTTCGACAAAGCAGGCGTCAAGGCTCCGGCCGCCCTCACCTGGGACGAGTACGCCAAGCTCGCGCAGCAGCTCACGAAGAACGAGGGCGGCAAGAAGGTCTACGGCACCTACCAGCACACCTGGCGGTCGGTGGTGCAGGCCATCTCGGCGGCCCAGACGGGTGGCGACCAGCTCAGCGGCGACTACTCCTTCTTCGCCGACCAGTACGCGATCGCGCTCGGGCTGCAGAAGTCCGGCGCGGCCCTCGACTTCGGCACCGCGACCTCGCAGAAGTCGGACTACCGGACGATGTTCGAGACCGGGGCGACGGCCATGCTGCCCATGGGCACCTGGTACATCTCCGGCATCCTGGAGGCCAAGGCCAACGGCAAGACCGATGTCGACTGGGCGCTGGCCCCGATGCCGCAGCGCCCGGGCGGCTCGGGCGTGACGACCTTCGGCTCGCCGACCGCCTTCGCCGTCAACAAGAAGGCCGAGCACGCCGAAGCGGCCAAGAAGTTCGTGCAGTTCGCCGCCGGCAAGGCGGGCGCCGAAGCCATCACCAAGGTGGGCGTGGTGCCGGCGCTGCAGAGCCCGGAGATCACCGACACCTACTTCTCGATCAAGGGCATGCCCACCGACGAGGTGTCCAAGAAGGCGTTCTCGCCGGACAAGGTGGTGCTGGAGATGCCGGTCAGCGAGCACTCCTCCGACATCGACACGATCCTCAAGGAGGAGCACGAGCTCATCATGGTCGGCGACAAGTCGGCCGCCGACGGCATCCGCTCGATGAACGAGCGGGTCAAGAGCGAAGTGCTCAACTAGGGACCGGCCCGTGGGCCCGGACGCGTCCGGGCCCACGGGCTACCGTGCAGGATCCGAAGGACGGCCATGGCTCACGTTGCAACACGACCGGCGCCCACCGCCCCGCCGCACCGGCGACGGGCCTGGCGCGACATCCTCATCGGGTGGAGCTTCATCCTCCCGAACTTCGTCGGCTTCGCCCTGTTCACCCTCATCCCGATGGTCGCGGCGTTCGCCCTGGCGTTCCTGGACTGGGACTCCTACAGCACGCCGGAATGGGTGGGGCTGAAGAACTTCCAGCGGCTGTTCTCCGACGAGAACTTCCACGTCGCCCTGCGTAACACCCTCTACTACGCGCTCGGCCACATCCCGCTGACGCTGGTCGCCGCGCTCGGCCTGGCCATCGCGCTCAACCGGAAGCTGCGCGGGGTGGCGTTCTTCCGCACCGCGGCGTTCTTCCCGTACATCACCTCGCTGGTCGCCGTGGCCATCGTGTGGAACATGCTCTTCAACCCGACGGCGGGACCGATCAACCAGTTCCTCGAAGCGCTCGGCGTGGCGCACCCGCCCAAGTGGGTGGCCAGCACGGACTGGGCGATGCCGGCCGTGATCGTCACCAGTGTGTGGCGGGACATGGGCTACTACATGGTGCTCTACCTGGCCGGCCTGCAGACGATCCCCAAGGAGTACTACGAGGCCGCGCGGGTGGACGGCGCCAACGCCTGGCAGCGGTTCTGGGGCATCACGCTGCCGTGCCTGCGGCCCACGACGTTCTTCGTCCTCGTCATGCTGACGATCCAGAGCTTCAAGATCCTCGACCTCATTGTGGTCATGACCGACGGCGGCCCCGGCCGCAGCACGCTGGTGCTGAGCCAGCTGATCTACCGGGAAGGCATCACCGAGGGCAAGTTCGGCTACTCCTCGGCGATCGCCCTGGTGCTGTTCGTCATCGTGCTGACCGTCACCGTCGTCCAGTTCCGTATCAACGAGCGGAGGAGCGCCCGATGACCGCACTGCACGATGCTCCCCCGGCCGCCGCCCGGCAGCGCCCGCCGGCGGCGGCCGAGGACGGGAACCGTTCCGGCGGGAGCCCGCTCCGCAGGGCGCTGGCCTACCTCACGCTCACCGTGCTCGCCGTGCTGGTGCTCGTGCCGTTCGCCTGGATGGTGTCGTCCGCGCTCAAGCGCGACAACGAGGTCTTCACGGTGCCCATCCAGTGGATTCCCCGCGAACTGCGCTGGTCGAACTTCGTGGAGATCTGGGAACGCATCCCGCTGCTCACCTACCTGGGCAACTCGGCGTTCCTGTCCGTGACGATCACGCTGCTGCAGCTGCTCACCGGGAGCTTCGCGGCCTACGGGTTCGCCAAGGTGCGCTTTCCTGGCCGGGACGGGTTGTTCCTCGCCTACATCGCCACCATCGCCGTGCCCTGGCAGGCGTACATGGTGCCGCAGTACATCATGATGCAGA
This sequence comes from Nonomuraea guangzhouensis, assembly GCF_019396345.1. GTDB lineage: Bacteria > Actinomycetota > Actinomycetes > Streptosporangiales > Streptosporangiaceae > Nonomuraea > Nonomuraea guangzhouensis. The sequence goes on from NZ_JAHKRM010000002.1 coordinate 399,199, forward strand.
AAGCCGACCTGACGAACACCTACTGGGCGATCATCCTGCTCCAGGCGTTCGGCGCGTTCGGTGTGTTCCTCATGCGCCAGTACTACCTGTCCATCCCGGACGACCTGTGCGAGGCGGCCCGGATCGACGGGCTGAGTGAGTACGGCATCTACTGGCGGATCATCCTGCCACTGTCCAAACCGGCGCTCGCCAGCCTGGCCCTGCTCACCTTCGTCAACACCTGGAACGACTACATGGGGCCGTTCATCTACCTGACGAGCAACGAGCTGTGGACCGTGCAGCTCGGCCTGCGCTCGTTCGTCGGTCAGTACGACGCCGAGTACGCGATGATGATGACCGGCGCGGTGCTGTCGGTGCTGCCGATCCTGGTCATCTTCCTGCTGGGGCAGCGCTACTTCATCCGCGGCATCGCGACGAGCGGGCTGAAGTGATGAGCGGGCTGCGGAGCCTGTTCCGCCCGGCCGAGCAGGCGACCTACGAGAAGGTCTTCGGCACCGTGTACGTCGGCCTCATGACGAACGTCCTGCTCGCCGTCGCCTGCGCGCCGCTCCTGGCGGCGCTCGCGATCGTCCGGGACCCGGCGGCGTCGTGGCCGTTCTTCGTCGCGCTGTCGGCGCTGTGCGCGCCCGCGCTGGCCGGGGCGTTCAGCTGCTTCGCCGCGCTGGGCGACGGCTCGACCGCCGTCTTTCGTACGTTCTGGGACGGCTACCGCCGCGGCGGCGCCCGCGCGCTCGCCCTGTGGGCGGCCGGCGCCGTGGTCGTGAGCGTGCTGGCCCTGGACGCCGTCGTGGTCGCGCGCACCGCCTGGGGGCCGGCGCTCGTGCCGTTCTTCGCCACGGCGGCGGCGCTGGTGGTGGCCGTGGTCGTGGCCTCGCTCGTGCTGCTGGCCGAGCCGCGGCGCGAGCCCCCGCGGCTGCGGGACCTCGTGCGGCCCAGCCTCTACCTGGTGGCGCGGCGGTGGTGGCTGGCCGCCATCAGCCTCGCCGTGCTCGTCCTGGCCGTGGCCGTCATCCTGGTCAAGCCGGTGATCGGCGTCCTGGTGCTGTGCTCACCCCTGCTGTACGTCGCGTGGGCCACGATCAGGTTCATCGTCGCCCCGGCCTTGGGTAAACCTTGATGTCGCAGGTCAGGGCAGTGATCATCGGCGGCTTAGAGTGTACGGGTGCTCAGGATGGTGCTGTCGTTGGCCCTGCTCGACCCGACCGGCCTCGCGGAGGTCCCCCAGCGATCGATTCCCCCGCGCAGGGTGCTGACACCGGACGGCGACCGCCTGGGGTACGCGCCGGTCGCCCGTCCCTACACCGGCGCGCGGCGGCTCACCGGGGTGCTGCTCGGACGTGATCCGGTCAGCAGGACGGCCGTGGTGTGCGGGGGCGCGGTGATCAGGTCGCGCAGCCGCAGCCTGGTGCTGACCGCCGCGCACTGCCTCTACCACGACGGGCGGCCGCTGCGGCAGGTGGCCTTCCTGCCGGGGTTCGACCAGGGCCGGCCGCCGCTCGGGGTCTGGCCCGCCCGGCGGACGTGGGTGCCCGATCAGTGGCAGGGGCGGCCGTACTCGGCGGAGTTGCTGCCGTACGACGTCGGGCTGGTCGGGGTGCGGCGGCGCGGGGCCACGCTGGAGGCCACGACCGGGCGCGGGCTGCGCCCGCTGGCCACCCGCAGGGGTACGTCGCTGCGCGGGCTTGACCTGCTCGGCTACCCCGCTGGACGGCGCTATCCCGGCACCCGGATGTACCACTGCGTGGGGAACGCCGAAGAGGCCACCACCCAGGGACCGGGGGTGCTGGTGACGCGCAACTGCCACGCTCCGGCCGGCGGCAGCGGCGGCCCGGCCGTGTACGGGGAGGCGGTGGCGGGCGTGGTGTCGTCCTCCAGCCCGATGAGTGACACGGGCGGGTTCACGGTGCTGGCCCGGCTCGGCGGGCGGTGGTTCAGCCGCCTGCTGACCACCGCCGACTCCTGGATGCGCCGCCGGCAACGCTCGTGACCCGTCAGGAGGCGTTCGCGACGATGTCCTCGCAGATGGCGTGGGTGATCAGGGCGTCGTCCGCGCTGATCGTCCGGCCCTCGCGGACCGCGGCGAGGAACTCCAGGCAGATCCGCTCGATGCCCCGCTGCCGGCCAACCGACACCCAGTCGGGCCGCCGGGTGAGCGTCTCGCCGCCCACGTAGTCGACCACGTCGCCCAGGTTGACCACCCGGCGCTTGACGCCGTCGCCCATGACCTCGCAGGTCTCCTCCGTGGCGCCGCTGACCCGGTTCATGAGACCGATGGCGGTGAAGCCGTCACCGGACAGCTCCAGCACGATGTGCTCGATCAGGCCATCCCGGACGCGGGTCCTGATCGTGGTCCCGGTCACCTCGCCGGGAGCGAGGAACCGCAGCGTGTCGACCACATGAATGAAGTCATCAAATATCGCCCGGCGCGGGACATCGGGGTGTTTTTCGCGATTCTTGGCCATCAGTACGAGATGCCGGGGAAGGGCGAGCAGCCCGGCGTATCCGGGGGCGTAGCGGCGGTTGAAGCCGACCATCAGCGACCGCCCCTTCGCCTTGGCCAGCCGTACGAGGGCCTCGCAGTCGGCCAGGTTGTCGGCGATCGGCTTGTCCACGTAGACGTGCACCCCGGCGTCGAGCAGCGGCTCGACGATCTCGCGGTGGGCCCCGGTGGCGGCGTGCACGAACGCGGCCTCGACCCCGCTCTTGATCACGTCATCCACCGAAGTGGACCGCTCGGCGATCCGGTAGGTGTCGCCGAGCCGGTCCAGGGTCTTGCCGTTGCGCGTACAGAGGTGCAGGTCGAGGCCCGGCTGGGCGGCGAGAACGGGCAGGTAGGCCTTCTCCGCGATGTCGCCCAGGCCGATCATGGCTGTCTTCACGCCTCGAGCGTAGCGGCGAGCGCTTCATCGATCGGGGTCGGCGCGACACCGAACGTACGCTGGAAGGCCGACGAGTCCATCTCGTACGGCGCGATGAACTGGTAGCGGATGTGCTTCAGCTCCCTGAGCATCGGCGAGAACAGGCCCGCCGCCTGGATCACCGGCCACGGCAGCGTGGCCAGCTTGGGCGCCGGGCGCCCCTCGATGGCCGCCATCCGCTCGCCGATCTGGCGGAAGGTCAGCGGGTCGGTGGTGGGCACGTGCCACGGCCGCCCCCAGGCCCGCTCGTCGGTGCCCGCGACGATCAGCGCGTCGGCCACGTCGGGCAGGTACGTCCAGCTGTGCGGAATGTCGGCGGGCCAGGGGATCTGGATGGTCTTGCCGGCCCGGAACGGCACCAGGAACCGCTCACCCAGGTAGGACTGGTCGGTGGCGCCGGGGCCGAAGTAGTCGGAGCCGCGCACCTCGGTCGTCCTGATCCGGCCCGCCTTGTGCGCGGCCAGCGCGTCGTTCCAGATCTTCGCCCGCACCTGAGCCTTCGGATTGGTCGAGGCGAGCGGCAGATCCTCGGTCATCGGGCCCGTGACCGGGCCGTAGGGGTAGAGGTTGCCCAGGATGACCAGAGCCGCGCCCGTGGCCTCGGCGGCGGCGAGGAACGACGCGGCCATCGGCGGCCAGTCGGTCAGCCAGCGGTGATACTTCGGGTTGACGCAGTTGTAGAGAGCGTCGGCGCCCTTGGCGACCTCGGTCAGCCGCGCCTTGTCGCTGACGTCGGCCGCCACCTTCTCGGCCCCGGCGGGGCCGCTGCCCGAGCGGGTCACCACGGTGACCTGGTGCCCCTGCGCCAGCAGCTTGGTGGCCAGATGCGCGCCAACCTGACCGGAACCCACGACGACGTGCTTACCCATGATCAGACCTGCTTCCAGATGATGCGGAGAACCGCGTTGATGACGAAGACCGCTGCGAAGACGGCGGCCGGGGTGGCCAGGCCGGCGGCGTAGAGCGCCAGGGCGCCGCCGCCGAACCAGAGGATCTCCAGGGCGGCCCTGGCCAGGCCCGTCAGCGGGAAGGTGGCGTTGGCGCCGCCACCCGCACCGAACAGAGCCCATGCGGCGATGAACAATGCGGGCCCGCCGAGCCCGGCGAGCAGCTTGATCCCCCAGTTCGGGCTCACCGTGAAGCCCCAATAGCCTACGGAGGCGAGGACCCCGAGCTCCAGAAAGAACATCAGGGCCGCGTTGGCGCCTTTGGCGATGGCCAGCATGTCGAACCTCCGTGTGACTGCCGTTCTCTTACAAGAGCAATGCTCTCTCAAACAATCGGCATTCGTCAAGAGCAGTGCTCTCGTTTCTTCGCAGTGCTCTGATATGGTCGGTGACATGACAGCTAGCCGTACCGCGAGAGAACGCGTCAGGGCCGAGCTCACCCAGGAGATCACCGACATCGCCCGCCGTCAGCTGGCCACCGAGGGCGCGGGCGGTCTCTCCCTGCGCGCCGTGGCCCGCGAGATGGGCATGGTGTCATCGGCCATCTACCGCTATTTCCCCAGCCGCGATGACCTGCTGACCGCGCTGATCATCGACGGCTACAACGCGCTCGGCGCGGCGGTGGAGCACGCCGACGAGGCCGGCGCGCCCGGCGACTTCGCGAGGCGCTGGCTGGCCGTCTGCCATGCCGTACGCGACTGGGCGCTGGCCCATCCGCACGAGTACACGCTGCTGTACGGCTCGCCGGTGCCCGGCTACCAGGCACCGGAGGAGACCATCGAGGCCCGGCTGCGTGACGTGTCGGTGTTCGGCCGGATCGTCGCGCAGGCGTACGAGGCGGGCGCGCTGACCCCGCCCGACCTCGGCCCGCCCGCCCCCACCGCGCTGTCGGGGGACGCCGACAACCTGCGCCAGATCATGCCCGGGGTGCCCGATGACCTGATCTTCCGTGGTCTCACCGCGTGGACCGGCCTGTACGGCTGGGTCAACTTCGAGGTGTTCGGCCAGTTCGAGAACACGATCGAGGACAGACGCGGCGGCTTCGAGCAGTCGATGCGCACCCTGGGCGCGCTCTTGGGCCTCCGCCCCGCGTAACACTTACCCGACTGGCTCACAAAATCTGACATTTCCCGCTATGGTGCCGAAGATCCCCTAGTCTCGGCACAGGAGTCCCATGTCGCACGTCGAACCCCTCCGGGAAGGGGACCCCACTGTCGTGGGGCCCTACCGGCTGTTCGGGCGGTTGGGCGCGGGCGGTCAAGGGGTGGTCTACCTGGGCCAGGGGCCCGACGGCAGGCCGGTCGCGGTCAAAGTGCTGCGCGAGGGACTCGCCGACGAGCGCTTGGCCAAGGAGATCGACGCGGCGCGGCGGGTGGAGCCGTTCTGCATCGCCCAGGTGCTCGACGCCTCGCTGGGCGCCCGGCCGTACATCGTGACTGAGTACGTCGAGGGGCCCTCGCTCCAGCAGGCGGGCCGGCACGTCGGTGCTGACCTGCAGCGGCTCGCGGTGGCGACCGCGACCGCGCTGGCGGCCATCCATCAGGCGGGCATCGTTCATCGCGACTTCAAGCCCGCCAACGTGCTGCTCGGGCAGGGCGGACCCCGGGTGATCGACTTCGGCATCGCCCGGTCCGTCGAATCGGGGCAGACGGCTACCAGCAGCATCGTGGGGACGCCCGCGTACATGGCGCCGGAGCAGCTCGCGGGCGCCTCGCTCGGTCCCGCGGTGGACGTCTTCGCGTGGGCGTCGGTGATCGTGTTCGCCGCGACGGGAAGTCCGCCGTTCGGTGAGGACTCACTGCCCGCGGTGATCAATCGGATCCTGCACAACGAGCCGCAGCTCGGCGACCTGCCGCAACCGTTGCGCTCGATCGTGCTGGGGTGCCTGGCCAAGGACCCGGCAGCCCGGCCCGCCATGCGGGACGTGTTGCTGCAGCTCCTGGGCGGACAGCCCACGCCCCCGGATGCCGTGGTCGGCCACGCTCCGTCCACGGTTCCCGGACGGCGGCGCGGGAACAAGGCGGCGGTCATCGCGAGTGTCTCCGGAGTGGGGGCGCTGGCGGTCGCGGGCGCCGTCGCCTGGGGCGCCACGAGCGCCTGGGCTGTCTGGGGACCGCAGGCGAGTACGCGGCCACTGGCGATCACCACCACCGGAACGCCTACCCCGACGAAGACGAAAACGCCTCAGCGCCCGAAGACCAAGAAGCCGGCGGCCACGAAGAAGCCGACCGTGAAACCAACGGTGAAACCGACCGTGAAGCCGACTGCGAAGCCGACGCAGACTGTGAAACCGACGCGGACAGCTGCCAAACCCACGACCTCGCCCTCGAAAGCCTCATCGGGCAGCGGTTCCTTCCGGATCGTGTGGGTGCGCATCATCGGTCCCATGCACGCCGACAACCCGGACTGCGTGTACAACCATGGCAACATCTCCGGCCTGGTCGAGGGGACCAAGCTGTCCACCGACTTCCGCTACGAATGGATCCTGGACGGGAAGGTGGTGACGCGCTCTGAGAGCGTCATCGCCGAAAGCCACACCCAGACAGTCTTCGGCCCGCTCGTGCAGTCGACCGGCTCTCACCGGGTCACCCTCCGCCTCACCTCTCCCCAATCGGTGTCGAAGGCCCTCTCGTTCAAGATCTGCCCGAGCGAGTGATGAACCCTCTCCTGTCAGAAGATCCCCCGGCCGTGGGCCATTACCGGCTGCTCGGGCGTTTGGGCGAGGGCGGCCAAGGGGTGGTCTACCTGGGTCAGGGGCCCGACGGCAGGCCGGTCGCGGTCAAGCTGCTGGCGGACGGCGTGGCCGCTGATCACCGCTTCGCCAAGGAGATCGACGCGGCGCGGCGGGTGGAGCCGTTCTGCATCGCTCAGGTGCTCGACGCCTCGCTGGGCGGCCGGCCGTACATCGTGACCGAGTACGTCGAGGGGCCCACGCTCCAGCAGGCCGGCCGCCACTTCGGCGCCGACCTGCAGCGGCTCGCGGTGGCGACCGCGACCGCGCTGGCGGCGATCCACCGGGCCGGGGTGGTGCATCGCGACTTCAAACCCGCCAACGTGCTGCTGGGCAGGGATGGGCCGCGGGTCATCGACTTCGGCATCGCCCGCGCGGCCGGCCATTCGCTGACAGTGACGAGCAGCATCGTCGGCACGCCTGCCTACATGGCGCCCGAGCAGATCGCGGGCGCCCCGCTCGGACCCGCGGTGGACGTCTTCGCGTGGGCGTCGGTGATCGTGTTCGCCGCGACGGGAAGTGCGCCGTTCGGCCATGACTCGCTGCCCGCGGTGATCCGCCGCATCCTCCACGATGAGCCGTTCCTGGGCGACCTGCCCGGCCCGCTGCACCCGATCGTGCTGTCCTGCCTGGCCAAGGACCCGGCCGCCCGGCCCGCCATGCAGGACGTCCTGCTCCGGCTCATCGGCGCCCCGCCCGCCGGTATGCCAGGCGACCTGACGAGCCCCCGAGGCGGTCCGGCGACTCATGCCGTGAGCCGCCCGCGCTGGAAGGGCTTACTGGCGGGCGCCGGGGCGCTGGCGGTGGCCGCTGCCCTGGTGACCGGGGCGATCATCTGGATACCCACCCCGGCGACGACGGCCGCGCCCACCCCGTCGGCCGCCGAACAGGGCCCCACCAGGACACCCGCCAAAAAGCAGGACACCGGCAAGAGGCCCAGCACGCCGGCCACGAAGACCCGCGCCACCAGGACCAGCGGCTCGAAGCCCACAGCCTCCCGCAGGCAGCCCACGCCCACGTCCACGCCCACGACCGCCCCGTCAAAAGCCCGGACCACGGCCGCGGCTGCGGGGACCGTACGCCTGGCATCGCTGACCCTGGACGGCCAGCAGGCCGGAAACAACTGCTATTCGCCCAGCCTCTTCCCCGTCGCCCTGCTCAAGGGCCCGTCGGGCAAGCAGGTGGAGTACGGCTACCGCTGGGTCGTGGACGGCCAGGACGAGGGATGGAAGACGGACTGGGTGACCGGTACGACCAAGAACCAGCGCAACCCCTTCGGCGCCTTCGACCCGGGCCGGCACACGATCGTCTTCCACCTGCTGACACCCTCGAAGGACACCAGACGGGTGTCCTTCACGGTCTGTTCCTAGGTACCCGCGGTCAACACCACCGGCCCGTGATCTGCGACGGTCTGGGCGAAGGCGCGGATGAGCGGAGTCTCCGCGGCGGCCCGCCAGGCGAGGATCCACTCCGAGGGCGGGGCGTCACGGATGGGCACGAAGGCCAGGCTGGGCCAGGGGTAGAAGCGGGCCATCTCGGCGACGACCCCGGCGACGGCTTGGCCGGAAGACACGGCGCTGAGTACCTCCTGCCAGGTGGAGACCTTGACCCCACGAGGGATGGGGCGGCCCGCCGGGGTGTGGTGCGGGACGATGGCCGCCTCCATGGACGCGGGAATCGACCGGGGCGACACCTGAGCGCAGTGGTCGCCGAGATCTTCCAGGCAGATCGAGTCGCGCTTGGCGTACGGATGGGTGGCGGCGACCATCAGCAGCACCGGTGAGGTATGCGTCACCGGGCCGACGACCAGGTCAGGCTCGCGGACCGGCAACCACAGCACCGCCACATCGACCTCCGCTGAGCGCAGCAGGTCCAGCGGAGCGGGCGGCTGGATCTCGCGATGCTGGAGGCGGGCGCCCGGATAGCGGGTCTGGAACAGGTCGAGGGCACCGCTGATGATCTGGGTGTGCGGGCCCATCGTGCCCAGCGTCAGCGTCCCTGACAGGCCGTGGACGGTCTCGGCCGCGGCCTCGATCCCGGCGGTGATCTGCCGGTATCCGGCACTGAGGTCACGCTGGAGCCGCTCCCCCAACGGGGTGAGCCGCACCGTCCTGGAGGTGCGGTCGAACAGGGGCGCGCCGATGCGGCGTTCCTGCTTCTTGATCGCCTGATTGACCCGGGAAGGGGTGATGCGGAGCCGCTCGGCGGTCCGGCCGAAGTGCAGCAGCTCGGCCAAGGTCAAAAAGATCTCGATGTCCCGTAGTTCCATCATCCCTCCGGATCGTGAATCTATCGGTGAACGGTGCGATGCCGAGATTGTCATTGTTCAGGGGAACGAGTACGGCCGAGGCTGGAGGGATGAGCCCCATTACGCCACTCGGAGAGAACTGAGTTGACCGGAAAGACCCACAGCCTGGAACGCGTGATCTTCTTCTCTGACGCGGTCATCGCGATCATGCTCACGCTGCTGGCCGTCGAGTTGCCCGTACCGGAGGTCCATGACCCCATGGACCTGCTGGAAGGGCTCGCGGCACACGGCTCGCAGTACATCGCGTTCCTGATCTCGTTCTTCGTGATCGCCGCCACGTGGACCGCGCACCACATGCTCTTCGTGCACGTCAGCCGCACCGACCCGCCCCTCATCACGCTGAACCTGCTGGCCCTGTTCGGCTACGTGCTGATCCCCTGGGCGAGCAAGACCCTCGGCGAGGTGCCGAACGGCGCGGGAGTGGTCGTCTACGCGGCAGCCATGACGTACGTGGGCGGCAGCATGCTCCTCGTCCTTCGCCACGTCGTCCGCTCCGGCCTCTTGGACCCCACGGCCCCCCTTGGCGTGATCATGGGGATCCGGGCATGGTCCGCGATGACGACGATCATGTTCGCGCTGTCCGTCCCGGCCGGCTTCGTCTTCGGACGATGGACCCTGATCGCCTGGCCGGTGGGCTACCTCGGGTTGCGACTCGCCGGCGAGTACTACATCCGCAAGAACCGAGCGGCCGGGGCCTCCCTTGAGGCGTCCCCCACTATCGTTGCGGAGTGACCACCCCGGCGGCGGAAGCCGACATCGACGACGACCTCGTCGACCGCCTGATCCGCACGCAGCACCCGGATCTGGCGGGCCCGCTGAGCCTCGTCGCCAACGGCTGGGACAACGTCATCTACCGCCTCGGAACGGACCTGTCCGTACGCCTGCCGCGCCGCCAGGTCGCCGTCGACCTCATCGTCAACGAGCAACGCTGGCTGCCGGTCCTGGCCGAGCACGTGGAAGTCGCGCTGCCCGTACCCGTGAGGGTCGGCGTACCTGGCGAGGGCTACCCGTGGCCATGGACGATCGCACCCTGGTACGAAGGCCGCACGGTCGCCGACGTACCGCCATTCGACCGCTCCGGCATCGCCGTCCCACTGGCCGACTTCATGACCGCCCTCCACCGCCCCGCACCGCCTGACGCGCCGCGCAACCCTGTCCGCGGCGTCCCGCTCGCCGCCCGCGACGAAGCGGTACGGCACCGCCTGCGTTCCATCCCCCGATCAGCCGATCTCCTCCCCCTCTGGGAGAAACTGGCTTCCCTCCCGCCCTGGCCCGGCCCCGCGCTCTGGCTCCACGGCGACCCGCACCCGGCGAACCTGTTGCTCAACGGGGAAGGCTTGGCCGCCGTCCTGGACTTCGGCGACCTCACCAGTGGTGATCCCGCCACCGACCTGGCCGCCGCGTGGCTGGTGTTCGACGAGAACGCACGGGAGGTCTTCCGATCGCGCGTGGACGCCGACGAGATGACCTGGGAGCGGGCGAGGGGCTGGGCCCTCGCCATAGGCACTGCCCTGGCCGCCCACTCGGCCGACAACCCCAGCATGGCCGCCATCGGCGAGCACGTCCTCGACCAGGTGCTTCTCACCTAGAGGGGTACTGGGATACAGCCGAGTCAGAGTGAGGCGGGGGCCGCCGCGTCGCCGGATCTCAAGGCCGCCTCGACGATGGTGAGTGCCTCGCTCTCGTCGATGCCGACGCTCGCCACGACGGCCGCATAGTCGGCGGCGGCCTGGCGGGCTCGTTCGCGGGCCTGCTCCCCGGCCGCCGACACGAACGACCCCGCCCGCCCCCGCGTCTCGATCAGCCCGGCCTCCTCGAGCTCCCGGTAGGCCCGGCCGACCGTGTTGATGGCCAGACCGAGGTCGGCCGCGAGCCGGCGGATGGTCGGCAGCCTGGAGCCCACCGCCAGCGTACGGTCGTGAATCTGCCGGGCGAGCTGTGCCCGCAACTGCTCGAACGGCGGCACCGGCGAGCCCGCGTCGATGACGATCATCGGACGCCCAGCACGTGCCGCGCCATGGCCGCGGCACCCGGCGTCCTGGTCTGGACGGCGATGTAGGCGACCAGCCCCAGCACCACGAATCCGAGGGCGGCGGCGTTCCACCAGCCGGGCGCGGACCCGAACACCAACACCATCGGCAGCGACCACAGCACGGACGGCTCGGTGCTCGCGCGCGCGTCCTCGACGCGCATGATGACGTCGGCCGTCAAGGAGACCTCGTCCTCGGCCACGACCGGCCGGGCCAGCAGCTCGCGCACCTGCAGGACCGCGCCGACGCCGACCCCTACCACGGCGACCAGCAGCACGGCGGCCGCGGGCCGCTCGGCCCCCTCGCCGACGGCCAGCGCGCTCGCCCCCAACGCGAACGCACCGGCGAAGGTGACGGTCCCGAAGACGGCGTACGGCCGTCCGAGCAGAGCGCGCCAGCCGGGCTGCAGCGGATGGGCCGCCCGCCGCGCCAGCGCCGCCCCGGCCTGCCGGTCGACGCGCCGTACCCAGGTGTCGAGCAGCGTCCGGACCAGCAACAGCCCGACGATCAACGCGCTCAGGACCAGCACCTTCATCCCCCCGTACGGCCCGAACCCACCGAACGAGGAAGCGGCCAGCTGGTCAGAGACCTGCACCAGCGCGGCACCGATGATCAGCACGGCCGACAGGACGCTGCCGAGGAGCCGCACCCGCCGGCGCACTGCCAGTCGCGCGGTCAGTAACGGCGTCGGTGGACCGTCACCGAGACCGTGTCGGGCCAGCCAGGAGCCCGCGGACTGAACGTCCGCCGGCCGCTGCATGGAGCTGTTCGTCATACCCTCTCCTTTTGTCGCAAGCTTTGTATCAACATGTTGCGTCATAGCTTGCGACAAAGTCAACAGAACCAGCGGGATGGTCAAAAACTTGGGAGATGAGACTGATGGCGAAGGGATCGACCGACCGCATGTCGTGATCGTGATCGTGTTCGGTACGCGTCCGATCTCGGCCGTGAACCGCAGCCACCGCCGCGTGTACACCTGCCCGGCGACCAAGAGGCACGTGTCCCAGACGGTGGGCGACGAGGTTGGTCTCCCAGATTCCGAACAAGGCCCCCGATGAGCGCGCTCATCGGGGGCCAGGTCCGGCTTGGAGCTACGGGGGAAGATCCTTGCCGGACGTTTCGACGGCGCCTCCACCACTCCCCTTCCGATAGAAGGCGGAGCCGCCTGGCCCTCACTGATTGAGCGTTCAGCCAGGGCCGCGTCCGCCTGCCGTTCCGGAGACCGGTTCGGGAGCGGCCAGGTCAGGGCAAGATGGGACGGCCCGGATGGCGGACCAGACGGTACGGCCAAGCCCACGGCCGTGCTCTCGGGTCCCCCAGTCCTGGGAGATCTCACGGACGATCAGCAGCCCACGACCGTCCTCCGCCTCCGGCTCCTGCCGGATGCAAGGGCCGGAAAAGGCGGAACCGGGGTCACGCACCTCCACATAGACCGTCTCCTCCGTCGCTGTGACGGTGAGGCTGATGAAGTCGTACGGCCTGGCGTCGGAGTGTCGGAGCGCGTTGGTCACGAGCTCGGAGGCCGCCAGCACGGCGTCGTCGACAGAAGGGTGATCGTCTCCGAGCCATCTACGTACTTCGGAGCGGGCGTGCGAGACGGACTCGCGAATGCCTACCAGATGGATCGAGCCGATGACCTTCGGCTCCGCGCTCGCTGCTTTCATGGCTTCACCCACTTGAAGAAGTCGGCCTGGATCGGCCTTCCAACCATCCCAAGCCTTGACTACAGTTAGTAGTCAGTTGACTTCGATAAGCCATCAACCGTTTCGATGAAAGCCTCGTTGAAACGGCGGCGATCCCCCCAGGAGGTCAGGTGCCGAAGGAAAGCGAGCTATGCCCCTCTGACTCACCAACCGCACTCTTCGGCTTCGAGTTGCGGCGGCATCGCAAGGGCCGAGGCTGGTCCCAGATCCGCCTGTCGAAGGCGGTGTCCTACTCCGTCGGCACAATCAGCATGATCGAGACGGCCAGGCGGTCGCCGACGGAGGAGTTCGCCCGCCACTGCGACGAGGCACTTGAGGCGGAAGGGGCGCTGATGCGACTTTGGCCGATGGTCAGCCACGCATCGGCTCCTCCGTGGTTCCGGCCCTGGCTCGACGTGGAGGCAACGGCGGAGTCCATCCGAACCTGGGAGCCGCTGACCGTGCCCGGCCTGCTCCAGACCGAGGACTACGCCCGGGCGATGCTAAGCGGAGAACCTGGTGCGACATCGGAGGAGATCGAGAGCCATGTGATTGCACGCATGGAGCGCCAGTCAATCCTCCGGCGACCCAAGCCACCCATGCTCTGGGTAGTCCTCGACGAGGGAGTCCTACACCGCCCGATCGGCAGTCCCACGGTGATGGCCACCCAGCTCGCGCACCTTCTCGAAATCGGCCAGGCGCCCCGGATCACCATCCAGATCCTCCCGCTCAGCGCCTACTCCACAACCGGGCTTCTCGGCGGCTTCGCCATCACTCAAGCACATGGCACCCCTGACACGGCATATATCGAAGGCGCGTCAAATGCCCAAGTAACCGACTGGACAGAGAGCGTAAGAACCCTAGCATTCAGATATGAGGGGATTCGTTCCGAAGCACTCTCTCAGCGCGAATCCATAAAATTGATCAAGGAGGCGATGCAGCGATGGACGAGCTGACCCAGGATCTACGGGCAGCCACATGGATCAAGTCATCCTACTCGGGCAGCAACGGGGGCAACTGCGTTGAGGTTGCGGAACTATCCGGTGGACGTCGAGGCGTCCGTGACAGCAAAAACCCCACCGGCCCAGCCCTCATCTTCACCCCCAGCGAATGGAGCGCCTTCATCGACGGCGCGAAGGACGGCGAGTTCGACTAATCAATAAGCACCCAGGAAGGGAAGGCTTCCGAATCACGGGAGTCTTCCCTTGACCCATAAGTTGACCGGAATCCAACGTGCGGCCTGCTAGATGTCGTCGTCGGCGTTGACGGGCATCCGCTTGACCTCCCCCGCCCTGGACAGAGAGCGTCAGAACTCTAGCATTCAGATATGAGGGGATTCGCGAAGCACTCTCTCAGAGCGAATCCATGAATGTGATCGAGGAGACGATGCAGGATGGACGAACTGACCCGAGAGCTGGACACAGCCACATGGCGCAAGTCCACCCGATCAGGACCCGATGGCGGCAACTGCGTTGAGGTCGCCGAACTCGCCGGAAAACGCCGAGGCGTCCGCGACAGCAAGGATCCGGCCGGGCCAGCGCTGGTCTTCACCCCTGGCGAGTGGGACGCCTTCATCAGCGGCGTGAAGGACGGGGAGTTCGACTGATCAATCTGCTCCCAAGAAGAGAAGACTCCCAGCTCATAAGGGGCGTCTTCCCTTGACTCCTAAAATGACAGGAATTCGCCGCGAGAAATTTGTCGCTTCCGCTGAACGCAGCGTTTAGCAGCGGCCCTCGCGAGGTTCCACCACGCTCGACAATCTGGTAGGCCGCCAGGGCATTGCCAGTATCAGTGACGAGGACGGACAGGATCCGATCCCCTCCTCGGCCCGTGGCTTGCCGCTTTGTCAACCACGAGCCGCCGGCCTGCCCGATGCCGTCGTCGGCATTGATGCCCGCCCTTCACCACTGCGATGGGCAGACCCGGACGGTATTCGAGCTCGTAGGGCGCACAGCCTCGCCCCCGCTTCGGCCTGCCTCCGGCGACCATGATCTCCCCATCCGTGATGGTGTACTCGCCGACCCTGCCCCCGTTCCGACCTCAGCTATTTCAGTTGATGTTCAGCGAACGGCCGCCGGGTTTCATTCTCGCGAGGAAAGAGATCCATAGACCGCAGCCAACCAGCGCTGTACTCGAGTCAGGCGAAACACCCCATTTTCGAACAAAGCTCGAACGCGCTATGCCTTTCACCGCGTTTAAGCTTGTTTGTTGATGTGATGTTGATTACCGTGTGACCACGTGAGGGACGCCGCCTCCTGATCTGTTCTGGTGCAGCGAGCCGTACAAGGGGATCATCTTGGCCAACCTCGATCGCGAGGCGGTGCGGGCCGTGGCGGAGCGGATTCAGCGGCTTTCGGACGAGCACTGGTGGGCGCTCGATCCCTCCTGTCGCCTGATGGAGAACGACGCGTGGGTGGGTCCGACGGGTGCCCGGTTCGACGCCCAGGTCCACGCCGACCAGCGTGAACTGCGGGACATGCTCGCGGAGGCCGTACACAGCGCAAACCAGAAGCTGGCCTCGTTTCAGGACAAGCCATGACGGAGTTCACTGGGGTTAAGCAGCCCGACTTCGACACGATGGCCAGCAAACACACCGAGGCCGCCAGGCGGCTGGAGGAGTTGGCGCAGGCTCTGCACAGTGAGCTGCAGAGCGCCGGGTTGGACCCGTCTCCGGCGGCGCGGCTACGGCAGTTGGCCGGACGGGTGACGACGCAGGCCGAGGATCTGCGGCGGCGGCAGAAGCTGGTCCATGAGCTGCAGCGGCAGAAGGTCACCTTCGGGAGGAGTACGCCTGCCGGGAGCTTCCTCGAGATGCCTGATGGGCTAGAGGCCGCCAAGGGGCTGTTGGACGGGACGCTGGCGGGTCGCGCTGCGCTGAACGCTGGGGACGGGGATACCAGGGCGCTGGCCGAGCTGGAGAAATACGTGTCGCGGGCTGGGGATGCGGAGTTCGTCAAGGCGTTCCTGGGCACGTTGGGTGCCAGAGGCATGACGCAGCTGCCCGGCTCGCTCGCCGCGCAGTTGCGCGATGCCAGGGCTCACGAAGACTCCGATCGCGTGGCTCAGCTGTCCGGCCAAGGCAGGAAAGCCCTGCGCATGCTGAGCGCCGCGCTGGCCAAGGCGACTGATCCGAAGAATCCCGCGTACATGGGCGCCGGCTTCACCAAGGAGCTGGCCAAGGAGGGTCGGGCTGAGCATAAGGCCGGGGACACGAAGTACTTGGGATACCAGGCTCAGGCGCTCATCTGGCGCGCTCAC
Source organism: Nonomuraea guangzhouensis (assembly GCF_019396345.1). Classification (GTDB taxonomy): domain Bacteria; phylum Actinomycetota; class Actinomycetes; order Streptosporangiales; family Streptosporangiaceae; genus Nonomuraea; species Nonomuraea guangzhouensis. The sequence goes on from NZ_JAHKRM010000002.1 coordinate 415,073, forward strand.
GACGGGAAGCCGCCGTTCTCGAAGGAGTTCATGGAGATCGTTGGGCGTGATGTGATCGTCTATGAGCAGGAGCAGCGCAAGGACCAGTGGGCGGCGAGCCAGGACCTGCTGGGCCGCACTTTCGCGGGAAGCCAGATCCCCATATTCGACCTGGCCGGCTCGTTTGGCCTTGGCACCCTGTTGAGGCCGGAAGCGTATGTGCGCAGTCCAGGTATGAGGGCCGAATCATCGGTTGTGGACGATCTGTTTCACGCGGCTAAGTCGAGTCGAGAGGCGTCCCAGGCGCTGCTGGACTACACACCGGCTGGGTGGAAGCAGTCTGTGCTCGACTATCTGCTGACGACTCGATGGGGCGCTGCCCGATATTTGGGCGACTACAAGCCGATCAGAGACATGCTGGTCACCGCGACGACCGGCCAGGATGCGACCTCCAGGAAGCTGGCCGCCGAGATGATCAAGGTCGTCGCCGATGACGTGCGCGGCGCCTTCGGCAAAGGCGAGAGCGGCAATCTGGAGATCAAGAACAGAGACACATTCGATCGTCTCGAACCCCTGCGCTACCCGCTGGGCCGCGCGATCGCCGCCAATATTGACCAGCTCTCCCGGCTATTCCTGAACCATGCGACCTTCGGCAAGGTCGCGCCCCAGGACATGTCCTACGCGCTGGCGCTGGCCACCGCCGACGACGCAGGATTCGAGGAACTGGTGAGAGCGCAGACTGAACACATGCGAGCGGCGCTCGGGACCATACCTCCGGTCGGTCTCGACGCCTCTAACGCTGAGCGGCTCGGTTTCAAGAAGTCCGACGTCAAAAAGTACGACTTCGACGGGGATGGGCGAATCGACAAGGCCGACATCCTGCAGTTCCTGACGGACCGGACCGTGGCGGAGGCACGTCCTTTTACTCACATCGTGGAGATCCGCCGCCAAGTGCTGATCGCCCAGGGGTTGGATGACAAGAAGGCGGACGAAGCGCTGAAGACCATGGTGGATAACGCGATAGGGCTGCTCCCGGTGCCGGGAGCCAAACAGATGGGCGAGTTGGCCACCGGAGCCTTCGGCAAGCTGGTCAGCATGGAGTACGACAAGCTCGCCGGAACTGCGTATGACGAGATTGCCAAACAGGTCGCTCAGCAGATGTCCGAACACGGGCGGGGCCTGGATGAGGCGCACCAGACGCTCGCGGATAATCGACTGGCGATAGAGAGACTGGCGGAGCAAATGCTCTCCACAGCCATGCTGAACAAGGGTTTGCTTGACAAGCTCGATATGAAGGATCGGATATTCGCGACCGGAGTCCCACCGACGATCAAGCCCTTCGCCGAGATGAGCCCACAGGAATACAGCCAGTTCCTTGAATGGGTTCGGACCAAGGGGGGAAGCGATGCTCTACTCGATCGTTTCGACGGCACTTTCCGGCGGACCAGCGAGGTGGACGACTACCTCGGCCTCCAGATCCCGTCCTCCCCCGGAGGTGGCGGATGAGGCCTTCTCGTTTGCTTGTCGCTCTGAGTGCTCTCGGGATGCTCTTGGCAGCATGCACCCCGGAGAAGGACATCGTCTCCACGCCGGCCCCAGTCCTCCAGCCCATCGTGGACTCCGCCCCTTACATCTGCAGGCTTGTCCCGGAGCAGGCGTTTCGGTTGGTAAGTGATGCAACTGGGTCGCTCGTCGAGAAAACGGATGGCAGCGAGAGCAGCGGTGAATGCTGGGCCCCCGATACGACCCCTCGATCACTTGAGGTGGGCTGGCTGCAGGTGAGCGATGGGACGAACCAGGAGCATTTGAACTTTGTTATGAACGGCAGGCGTCAAGTCTACAGCGAGCACGGCGGAGTCACACTTCCTACCGATCTCGGTGACGGCTTGGCCGCGTATCTGCCCAACACACCATTCGCCGACCAACCGTACCGAGTGAGCGCAAAGTTCCTCTGCGGCGGCAAAGCGCGAATGATCGACATCTTCCTAGCCAAGGTCGCCAAAGGCAGGGACGCGATCAAGGACATGACCGAGCTCATGCGCATCGCCCAAAAACGCTACGGCCACCTCTACAACTGCACTCCCGGCAAGTAACAAGCCGGCCCCCAGCCCTAACCCAGACGTCCAGAACGTCCCCCCAAGACACACTCACCCGAACCCACCATCAAACCCAGGTCAACCTTTCCCCCACCGAGACGAACAAAACCACACCCGCCCCCCATCCCCCAACCACCACAACCATCAACCGCTTGCGACCATGTGCTCACACAAAGTGGGACCGGCCGTCAGCGCCGAGATCCCTTCCAGCTACAGCAAAGGTCGGGGTACATGAACGAAGAGGCGGAGACGAGCGACCTGAACCTCCGCGTAGAAGCCCCCAAGGCGACAACGCGTCCCGCCAGCGCCCCCCGGGCCCGGCGCCGACATGCGAAGAATCTCCCGGCAGACAACAGCCACTGCAACTGCTCATGCATGGAAGGCCTCCACGCCGCCATCCTCTCCACAGCGATCGCCGTCGCCCAGGTGAGAGTCGAGATCGCCGGCATTCAGGCAGGCATCTCCCAGGACCTCGCAGCCATCGGCGACGAGGTCGCAGGTCTTCGCCGGCACGCCGACGAGCACCTCACGTCCGCGCAGTCCCTGATGGTGCGCAGATTCGACTCCCTGCAGTGCTCAGTGATCGACCTCGGACTCAGGCTCGATCGGCTGCTGGAGAAGAACGGCGCCTAGGAACGGCGTGAGTCCCCGATCTGTACCGGGGACTCACGTGAACAGCGGGTCAGCGGGACGCGCGGTTGACCGCCGAGATGATCGCCTTGAGCGAGGCCGTCGTGGTGTTGGCGTCGACGCCCACCCCCCACAGCACCCGCCCGTCAACGTCGCACTCCAGGTATGAAGCCGCCTTGGCGTCGGAGCCCGCGCTCATCGCGTGCTCCACGTAGTCGAGCACCCGCACCCGGATGCCCACCTTGGCGATCGCGTCGATGAAGGCCGAGATCGGGCCGTTTCCGACGCCGTCGATCTCCCGGATCTCGCCGTCGAGCCGCACGTCGGCGCCGATGCGGTCCTTGTCGTCGCCCCCCGACTCGTGGCGGTGCGCCATGAGGCTGAGGCGGCCCCAGCGGTTGCCCGGGTTGGGCAGGTATTCGTCGGAGAAGATGGCGTACATCGCGGCCGGGCTGATCTCGCCGCCTTCGGCGTCGGTGCGCGCCTGGACGACCTTGGAGAACTCGATCTGCAGCCGCCGCGGCAGTTCGAGCTGGTGGTCGGCCTTCATGATGTAGGCGACGCCGCCCTTGCCCGACTGGCTGTTGACCCGGATGACGGCCTCGTAGCTGCGGCCGATGTCCTTGGGGTCGATGGGCAGGTAGGGGACGGCCCACGTGAACGAGTCGACCGGCACGCCGGCCGCCGCGGCGTCGGCCTCCAGGTGGTCGAAGCCCTTCTTGATGGCGTCCTGGTGGGAGCCGGAGAAGGCGGTGTAGACCAGCTCGCCGCCCCACGGGTGGCGCGGGTGGACGGGCAGCTGGTTGCAGTATTCGACGATGCGGCGGACCTCGTCGATGTCGCCGAAGTCGATCTGCGGGTCGATGCCCTGGGAGAACAGGTTCATGCCCAGGGTGACCAGGCAGACGTTGCCGGTGCGCTCCCCGTTGCCGAACAGGCAGCCCTCGATGCGGTCGGCGCCGGCCATGTAGCCCAGCTCGGCGGCGGCCACGGCGCTGCCGCGGTCGTTGTGCGGGTGCAGCGACAGGACGATCGAGTCGCGGTACTTCAGGTGGCGGTGCATCCACTCGATCTGGTCGGCGTAGATGTTGGGCGTGGCCATCTCGACCGTGGCCGGCAGGTTGACGATGACCTTGCGGTCGGGTGTGGGCTGCCACACGTCGTTGACCGCGTCGCAGACCTCGACGGCGTAGTCGAGCTCGGTGCCGGTGAAGGACTCGGGAGAGTACTGGAAACGTACGTCCACGTCGGTCGCGTCGGCGAGCTTCTTGACCAGCTTGGCGCCCTCGACGGCGATGGCGGTGATGCCCTCGCGGTCCTGCCCGAACACCACCCGGCGCTGCAGCGTGGAGGTGGAGTTGTACAGGTGCACGATGGCCTGCTTGGCGCCCTCGATCGACTCGAAGGTGCGCTCGATCAGCTCGGGCCTGGCCTGGGTCAGGACCTGGATCACCACGTCGCCGGGGATGCGGTCCTCTTCGATGATCTGCCGGATGAAGTCGAAGTCGGTCTGGCTGGCGGCCGGGAAGCCTACCTCGATCTCCTTGTAGCCCATCTTCACCAGCAGCTCGAACATCTTCAGCTTGCGGTGGGCGTCCATCGGGTCGATCAGTGCCTGGTTGCCGTCGCGCAGGTCCACGGCGCACCATCGCGGCGCTTCGGTGATGACCTGATCAGGCCAGGTGCGATCGGTCAAACGGATCGGCTCGAACGCCTGATAACGCTGGAAAGGCATGGGGCTGGGCTGCTGAGCGGTCATGTCGGGAGCTCCTCGTCGGTCGAAAGAAAGCGGCCGACGCGCATGGCTCGCTCCGCGGCGAGGGAGCCGGCCTTAGTGGCCCCCGCCGCGGCAGCTAAGAAGGAGGCCACGCAGCATGTCTTGCACGTTACCAGAGGTCTCGCGGTAAACCGGCCCCGATCTCAGATGATGAGAACCGACAGGCAGGTGACGCAGCCCTCCAGCTTCTCGAATTCCGAGATGTCCACCAGCGTCACGTTCAGCCCGCGTTCCTGGAGCATCGCGCAGGTTCGGGGCGCGGAGGCGGCCATCAGCACGCGGTCGCCGCCCAGCAGCACCACGTGCGCCCCTGACTCCTCTGCGGGCACCAGCAGGCCCGGCAGGTCCACGCGGGCGGGGTCGCCGATGAGCGTGCCGTCGGGCAGCGCCGTGACGGCTGACTTCAGGTGCAGCACGCCGTTCAGGTCGACGGGCACCACCTGCCGCTCCGGCAGCAACGCGCTGAGCTGGGTGATCCCCTCGTCGTTGGTCCTGCCCGACCTGCCGACGTACACGGTCCTGCCGACCTGCAGGACGTCGCCGCCGTCGAGCGTGCCGGGCCGCGCGATCCTGACGGACTTGATCCCGAGCTCCTGTACGAGGGCCGCCACGGAGGCCACCTCGGGCCGCCGCTCCTTGGCCCCTGGCCTGGTCAGTACGGCCAGCCGGTCGGAGACCACGACCATGTCCTCGACGAAGGGCCCGTCGGGCAGGTCGTCGGCCGGCTCCACGTGACGCGCCTCCCAGCCGGCCTCCTCCAGCGCGGCGACGTAGCGTTCGTGCTGCTCCAGGGCCAGTTGGTGATCAACCGGCTCGCGCTCCAGGTGCGTGACGATGCCCTCGGAGATCCGGGGCCCGGGCTTTCTTACCAGCGCGATACCAGGCATAGGGCGTGTTCTATCACGTAGTCACTAAAGTCTTGGACATGCAGGATAACGAGATTCTCACCAGGATCAGCGATCTGGTCACCGAAGAGCACGAGCTGCGGAGCAGGCTGTCGGCGGGCGAGGTCAGCTCGGACGAGGAGCACGCGCGGGTCAGGGAGCTCGAGGTGGCTCTCGACCAATGCTGGGACCTGCTCAGGCAGCGCAGGGCGAGGAGGGACGCGGGCGAGAACCCGGACAGCGCCCAGGCCCGCCCGGCCGGCGAGGTGGAGAACTACCGGCAGTGACCGGGAAAAGGGCCGGATCTCACGCTCGAGTTTCCCTGATGTTAAGCGGACGTTAGATCTAGCCCGTCTCCTCTTGTCGGAACAACCTTCTGCGGAGAGGCTCTGGCCTGCACCTACTCCCCCCAGGAGGTAAACCGTGAGCCAACCCCGCGTGCCGTGGAAAGCAGTGATCGGCGGTTCTGTCGGCAATCTGGTCGAGTGGTACGACTGGTTCGTCTACAGCAGTTTCGCCGTCTACTTCGCTGCCTCGTTCTTCCCTGAGGGCAACAGCACCGCCCAGTTGCTCAACACCGCGGGCATCTTCGCCGTGGGCTTCTTCATGCGCCCGATCGGTGGGTGGCTGCTCGGCAGGTACGCCGACACGAAGGGCCGCAAGGCCGCGCTGACCATGACGGTCACGCTGATGTCCTTGAGCGCCCTGCTGATCGCCATCGCCCCGACGTACGCGTCGGTCGGCTACTTCGGCGCCGTGGTGCTGCTGATCGCCCGCCTCCTGCAGGGCATCTCCGTGGGTGGTGAGTACGCGGCCAGCGCCACGTACCTGACGGAGGCCACTCCGGCGGGCAAGCGCGGCTTCGCCTCCAGCTTCCAGTACGTCTCGATGACCGCGGGCCAGCTCGTCGGCCTGGGCCTGCAGATCATCCTGCAGAACACGATGACCAAGGAGGCGCTCAACTCCTACGGCTGGCGCATCCCGTTCGTCGTCGGCGCCCTGGGCGCGGCGGTCGTGTTCTACCTGCGGCGCAACCTCCTGGAGACCGAGGCGTACGACGAGGAGGAGCAGGACAAGGAGGCCGGCAAGGGCGAGCGCGGCACCATCAAGGCCCTGCTGGCGCACAAGAAGGAAGCGATGCTGGTCATCGCCCTGACCATGGGCGGCACGGTCGCGTACTACACCTACACGACCTACCTCACCAAGTACCTGGTCAACACGGCGCACCTGCCGAAGGAGACCGCGTCGCTGGTCAGCTTCTCCGCGCTGTTCATCTTCATGTGCATCCAGCCGCTCGCCGGCGGGCTCTCCGACCGGATCGGCCGCCGGCCGCTGCTGATCACGTTCGGCATCGGGTCGATGCTCGGCACCGTGCCGCTCATGACCGGGCTGTCCAGCGTCTCCGGCTTCACCGGCGCGTTCATCCTGTCGCTCGTCGGCCTGATCATCATCACCGGCTACACCTCGATCAACGCGGTGGTCAAGGCGGAGCTGTTCCCGACGCACGTCCGGGCGCTCGGTGTGGCGCTGCCGTACGCGATCGCGAACGCCCTGTTCGGCGGCACGGCGGAGTACGTCGCGCTGTGGTTCAAGCAGGCCGGCATCGAGTCGGGCTTCTACTGGTACGTCTCGGCCTGTGCGGCCGTGTCGCTCGTGGTCTACCTGACCATGCGTGAGACCCGCGACGCGGCACTCACCCGCGCGGAGCGGGAGGGAGCGGCGGAGTCGGTCCCCGTCCGGGCCTAATCTGGCCTGATGCGAGTTCTTCTGGTCGAAGACGACGATCGGCTCGCCTCCGCGCTCACCACGGCCCTCGCGCGCCACGGCCACCAGGTCGTGCGCGCGGGGCTGGCAGTCGACGCCCTCCGCCTGGCGGGGGGCGTCGACTTCGTCCTGCTGGATCTGGGCCTGCCGGACATGGACGGGCTCGAGGTGCTGCGCCGCCTGCGCCGGGTGTCGGCCGTGCCGGTCATCGTGGTGACCGCCCGCACGGAGGAGCGCGAGGTGCTCCGCGGCCTGCGGTCCGGGGCCGACGACTACCTGGTCAAGCCGTTCCGCACGGTCGAGCTGATGGCGCGCATGGAGGCCGTGATGCGCCGGGGCACCCGGCCGATGCCGACCCGCGACCACGTGGTGAGCGTCGGCGACGTACGCATCGACCTGGAGTCCAGGCAGGTCACCGTGTCGGGTGAGCACGTGACGCTGACCAGGCGCGAGTTCGACGTGCTCGCCCTGCTGGCCCGCGAGCCGGGCGTGGTGCGCAGCCGCGAGGAGATCCTGGACGAGGTCTGGGGCGACCCGCTGCTGTCGGCCTCCCGCTCCCTCGACGTGCACGTGGCCGGGCTGCGGTCGAAGACCGGCCGCCCGCACCTGGTCGAGACGCTGCGCGGCACCGGCTACCGCCTGGGCTCCACGGCGTGAACTCCCGCTTGGTGGTCACGTTCACCACGCTGATCGTGTTCCTCATCGCGGCGCTGGCGGTGCCGCTCGGCTTCGCCTACGCCTCGCACCGCACCAACCGGCTGCTGCTCGACCGCCGCGCCGACGCCACCCGTTTCGCGGAACTGGCCGACCAGGCCGCGCGCGACGGCGACCGTACGGCGCTGACGGCCGAGGTCGTCCGCTACGCCGACCTGTACGGCGCGGCCATCCGCGTACGCGACAGGGACGGCACGATCCTGGTCACGGCCGGTCACTTCGACGGCGACGACCAGGAGGCGACCCGGCTGGCCCTGAGCGGCCGGACGACCGAGGACCTGCCCACGATCAGCCCGTTCGGCCCCTCGACGGTGCTGCTGGCCGAGCCGGCGGGCAGGGACGCGCAGTTGTCGGGCGTGGTGCTGCTCCAGGCCCGCACCGACCAGTCGCGGCTGGACGTCTCGCTCGTCTGGGGCGCGCTGGCGCTGGGCGCGCTGATCGCCCTGGGCTACTCGGTGCTGGCGGCCAGGCAGCTGGCCCGCTGGATCCTGCGCCCGGTGACCGAGCTCGACCGCACCACCCGTGCCATCGCGGAAGGTCATCTCGACGCGCGGGCCCATCCGGGCGCGGGGCCCTCGGAGCTGCAGCGGCTGGAGGAGCGGTTCAACGCGATGGCCGACGCGGTGTCGGGCGCGATGGAGCGGCAGCGGGCGTTCGTGGCCGACGCCTCGCACGAGCTGCGTACCCCGCTGACCGTGCTCGGGCTGCGGCTGGAGAACCTGGAGCCGCATCTGCGCGCGGACGGCACCACCGAGTTCGAGGAGGCCATGGCCGAGCTCGACCGGCTGGCGCTGCTGGTGGAGGACCTGCTGGCGCTGGCCAGGGTGGAGGCGGGTGTGGGCAGCGAGACGAAGGAGATCGAGCTGCGGCCCCGGCTGGCGGTGTGGCGGGAGGTCTATCCGGCCAAGGATCTCACCCTGCGGGTGGAGGTGCCGGAGATGTCGCTGGTGCCGGAGGCGGCGGCCAGGGTGGCGGACATCGCGCTGGACAACGCGCAGAAGTTCGTGCCCGCGGGCGGCACGGTGACGGTCACGCTCTCCGACGGCGTGCTGCGGGTCGCCGACGACGGGCCGGGGCTGGGCGAGGAGGAGCGGGGCGACGCGCTGGGCCGGTTCTGGCGGTCGGGCGCGCACGCCAACGTGCCGGGCAGCGGGCTGGGCCTGGCCATCGCCACGGAGCTGGCCAAGTCGTGCGGGGCCACGTTGAGCCTGCTGGCCGCCGTACCCCATGGGCTGGTCGTGGAGTTGCGGCTGGCTCAGCCGTACACGGACCTGTAGTAGCGGGCGGCGCCGGGGTGCAGGGGGACGACGCCGGTGCCGATGGCGTAGCGCTTGTCGAGGCGGCCGCCGGGGGCGGAGGGGGCCTGGAGGCGGTCGCGGGCGTCGAAGAGCGTCTCGGTGACCGCGAAGGCGACCTCGTCCGGCAGGGTCCTGCGGCAGACCAGGTAGCTGGGCGTGCCGACGGTGGGAATCGGTTTCGGGCCGCCGTACGCGCCCGCGGGGACGGCCGCGTTCTCGTACACCGGCCCATAGACGCGGCGCAGCACGGGCACCAGCGGTTCGAGCGGGACCAGTTTGATGTCGTCGAGCGAGGCGAGCGCCGGGGTCGGCACGCCGCCCGACCAGAAGAACGCGTCGATCGCGCGGTCCGCGAGCGCCTTGATCGACATGTCCAGGCCCAGCCTGACGACGGTGTGACCACGCACGCCCGCGGCCTCGAGCACCCGTACGGCGGTCACGGCCGTGCCGGACCCGTCCGCTCCGATGGACACCTTCCGCCCGGCCAGGTCTTTGGCCGTCGTGATGACGGAACCCGCGCGCACGACCAGGTGCACGTAGTTCATGTACATCCTGGCCAGCGCGGCGACGGGCTGGTGGCGCATGCTCACGGCGTCGTCGGCGCTGTCGGCGAGCGAGAACCCGAGGTCGGCCCGGCCGTCGGTGAGCATGGTGAGGTTCTGGACGCTGGCCGCGGTCTGGAGCACCTCCACGGTGAACCCGTCGCGCCGCAGCTCGGCCGCGAGCCGGTCGCCGAGCGCCCCGTACGGCCCGCCGGCCAGCCCGGTCGCCAGCCGCAGCGACGGCTGCCCCGAGGCGGTGTCCGAGCAGCCCGCAGCGGCCGTCGCGACGAGCGCGAGAAAGACACGGCGGGACATACGCACAGGTTCACGTTATCGAATCGAGCAGAATGGACAATGTGACCGAACGGGACGCGCACCTTCGAATCTCCGCAGAGCTGATGATGTTCCTGCCCGTGAGCCGGCGCCGCGAGCGCCAGCGGATCGCCATCGGCGGCAGCTCGACTCTGGGACACCACGTGGAGTCGGCCGGCATCCCGCTGACCGAGGTCGGGCCGATGACCGTCGCCGGGCGCGGAGTCGGACCCTCCTACCAGCCCGCCGCGGGCGACGTCATCGAGGTACGTCCGGTGCCCAGGCCGCAGCCGCTGCCGCGCGAGCCCCGCTTCCTGCTGGACGTGCACCTGGGCACGCTGTCGCGGCGGCTGCGACTGCTCGGCCTCGACGCGGCCTACCACAACGACATGGACGACCCGGCCCTGGTGGTGCAGGCGAACGAGGAGCGCCGGGTGCTGCTGACCCAGGACCGCGGCCTGCTGCGCCGCCGCGCGCTGTGGCTGGGCGCCTACGTCCGCGGCTCCCGGCCTCAGGACCAGCTACGCGACCTGCTCGAACGCTTCACCCCGCCGCTGCGCCCGTGGACCCGTTGCACGGCCTGCAACGGCGAGCTGGCTCCGGTGCCGAAGGGCGAGGTGTTGCCGCTGCTGGAGGCGGGCACCCGGCACGGCTATGACGCCTACGGTCAGTGTGGGGACTGCGGCCATGTCTACTGGCACGGCGCCCACAGCGGCCACCTGGAGGAGATCGTCCGGTCGGCGCGGGAGTGGGCGGCCACGGCGTGACGCAGGGGTCGAACCCTTACCTACAGAAGGGCAAAAGTGATGCGAAAGCGGTTCACGGCTATCGGAATTTCCCTCTCAGCGCTGACCGCCCTGCTCTTATCCACACCTTCGTACGCGGCCTCTCCCACACCAGCCGCTGAGAGCCAGCGGATAGCAAAGGCCATGATGCCCAGCTACGGCTGGAGCCCTTCATCGCAATTCGGCTGTCTGGTCTCACTGTGGAATCGCGTCAGCCGCTGGAGCACCACAGCGGGAACGCCGTCAGGACCATACGGAATACCTCGAGCGAATCCTGGGAAGCTCATGGCGTCCGCCGGCCCAAACTGGAAGACCAACGCCAGGACCCAGATCAAATGGGGATTCGGCTACATCAAGAAGCACTACAGCACGCCCTGCGCCGCATGGAGCCACTACCAAAGCTCCGGCCGATACTGATCAGGTGGTTACGGGGTGACGCAGGGGTCGAACTGCTCGATCTCCGGCAGGTACCGTCGCCAGTCGGCCACGCTCAGCGTGCCGCCCGCCCTGCGGCAGACCTCAGTCAGCGCCCGGTCGCCGTCGAGCGCGAACTGCTTGATCACCCCTTCCGGGGTGGCGGCGTAGAGGGTCCGCCCGTCCCGGCTGAAGGCGATCGACGCGTTCGCCGATTCCCCCTGCCAGTCCAGCCCGTCGTACACGACTCCCAGGAACCCGCGACTGGCAACGTCCCAGAGCCGGATCCGTTCGTCGGTGCCATAGGTGGCGATCGTGTTCCCGTCGGGCGACCAGATGGGGATCCCCGCACCGCCCTGGACCGCGGGGAAAGACGCGATGGCCCTGGTGAAGGCGGAGTCCCACAGCGTCATCCGCTCGGACCCGCTGATGACCGCATATCTGCCGTCAGGGCTGAAGGCGGTCGTCCCGCCGGGCACCCCGCCCGGCCCTACGGGAGCGCCGCCGACCGGATCGATGATCGTGAGGTAGGGAGCGGACGCTGTGACCAGCGCCTTCCCGTCGGGTCTGAAGGCCATACCGGCCGATCCCGGCGCTGTGGTCCGGGTGATGGATCCGTTGCGGAGGTTCCACAGCTCCACCGGGGCCGTCTCTTCTGTGCGCGCGGGGGCCACGGCCAGCGTCCCGCCGTCCGGGCTGAACGCCATCCCCGCCACTCCCCCCGCGTCCTTGTCAGCGAGGGTGAAGGCCGTACGCACGGCCCCTGTGCGCGCATCGAGCACGGTGACCCGCGTCGTGGCCGCTCCCCCCACTGCCAGCAGGGAGCCGTCGGAGGAGAAGGAGAGCACTGCTCCGTCGCCTGTCTGTCCGCCGACATCGATGGGCCGGGCAACCTCCTTGCCGCCCGCCCAGAGCCGGGCCTGGCCGGCGGAGTAGACGGCCAGCCCGCCGCCGCCCGGCGCCAGACGTGCGAATTCACTGGGGGTTCGCCGGACCAGGGCGCTGTCCGACAGCCAGGAGACGTCGGCCGTGTAGACGGTGCCCGCGTCCGTCAGGATGCGCAGGGCAGTGCCGTTGAACCGCAGCTCGTTGATCGGCGCGTGAAGGTGCCGGTCGGCCATCACCCACCCATCGGAGCGCCGCAGGACGACCAGCCTGGCGGCGGCCCACGTCGCAATGAACCTGTCGTTGAAGGCGATGGCGCTCGCTATGGGCCCCGCATTGTCACCTGGCAGCGGCTTGCCCGAGGGCACGCTCCTGAACAGCAGGCTGGTCCCCGCGCCGTCCTCGGCCTCGGGACGGAAGACGGCGACTGCGAGCTCCCGGCCGTCGGGATCGAATTCGGCACCCTGGATCTGCGTCTTCAACGGCAGCCATGACGCGGGGAGCCGTCGCCGCGTGCGTAGGTCCCAGAGCTCGGCCCGGCCGCCGCCTGTGGAGTAGCGGACGCCCAGGGCACCGTCCGGGCTCACGGCGTCCATTCCGAGCGATCTCCGGGTCTCCAGGTCCCACCAGGCGCCATCGCGGCCTCTGTCGATGCCTTGAAGGATGAACAGGCGCCGTCCGTCCGGAGAGAAGCGCAGCGAGTCGGCGTGGGTCGGCAGCACGCCCGCCGCGAAAGGTGCGCCCTTCGGAGTTCCGCTGAACACGTCCCAGAGGCGTACGTGCCGCTCATCCTGTATGGCCAGCGTCCGGCCGTCATAGCTGAGCGCGAGCTTCGACACCGGACCGACTCCTGAGAGCACCCTCGTCCGCCGATGCCGCGGAACGTCCCAGAACACCACCTGACCGCCCACCGAGGCGAGGAACGTCCGGCCGTCGGGGCTCAGGGCGTAGCTGGTGTCCGCGCTCGCCGCAGGGTCGGTGAAGGAGTCGAGCGTGATCTGCGACATCGAGTCGTACAGCGCGCCTCTCGACTCGGGCAGCGGGGCCAGCCGCCAGGCGGTGGCGCTCATCATCATGCTCACCCTCGGCGAGGTGTCGCGCAGGTCGGCCGCGCGCAACACCAGCGATCTGGCGAGAGCGTCATCGCGCTGCCGCTCGCTCACCCCGCGCCGGTACTCGGCCAGGCCCAGCCCGCCCAGCGTGGTCGCCAGCAGCACGGCGAGCGCGGCGGCGATCATGCCGCGCCGCCGGGACTGCCGCCGGGACTGCCGGGTCGCGGCGTCGAGGAACTCGCGTTCCTTCCTGGCCAGCGTGAGGTCCTTGCGCTCGGTGGCCGCCCAGTGGAGCGTACGGTCGAGGCTGGAGCCGTGCAGGAGGTCGCCGGGTTTCCGGCCGTGGCCGTCCCAGAGCCGGGCCGCCTCCACCAGCCGCCGGTGTACGGGCAGGCCGTCGCGGTTGTCGGCCACCCAGGTCCGCAGCCTGGGCCACGCCTGCACCAGGGCGGGCTTGGCCAGCTCGTACGTGTCGCCGGTCCGCCGCACGAGGCCCGCCGCGCCGAAGAAGGTGAGCAGCGCGTCGACGGCCTCGGTCTCGGGGAGTTCGTCGCGGGTGACCGGCCGGAGTGAGCCGTCGCCGTCGAGCATGCGCAGGAGGACCTCGGGCGCGGTCGCCTGTTCGGCCTCGGAGAGCTCGCTGTACAGCTCCTCCGCGATGGCGCCCAGGTCGGGCTCGGCCGTGCTCCTGAGCGGGCTGGCCAGTGAGCCGCCGCGGGTCAGCGGGTCGCCGCCGGTTTCGTCGCTCTCGCCCAGCAAGCTGTCGCTCTCGCCCAGCAGGCTCAGGAGGACGTCGCGGGCCGAGGGGCGGTCGGTGGCCTCTCGCACGAGTACGGCGGACACCAGCGGCCCGAGCGGGTCGGCCAGGCCGGCGAGATCGCCGGGAGCGGGGCGGAAGTCCATCACGTCGGCGACCACCGCGACCGGGTCGCGGACCGCGATCGCGTCCTCGCCCCGGGCGGCGAACAGCACCACCAGCCCCCACGCCCACAGATCCGCCGCGGCCGTCGCGCCCCGCCCGGCCAGGACCTCCGGTGCCATGTAGTTGGGCGTGCCCATGACCGGGCCGGTGGTCGTCGGCCCGATCTCGCGCGCCACGCCGAAGTCGATCACCCGGGGACCGTCGGGCCCGAGGATGATGTTGTCCGGCTTGAGGTCGCGGTGCACGACACCGGCCTGGTGGATGGCCGTCAGCGCGGTCGCCACACCGATCGCCAGGCGCCGTAGCGTGTCACCCTCGTAGGGCCCGTGCTCGGCGATCACCTGCCGCAGGTTGGGGCCGGGCACGAACTCACTGACGATGTACGGCTCGGCCACCTCGATGACCTTGGCCGTGCAGAACGAGGCCACCCGCTGGGTCGCCGCCGCCTCCTTGGCCAGCCTGGCCCGCGACTCGGGATCGTCGACCCTGGGCACCTTGACGGCGACCCGCTCCCCCGCCTCGCCGTACGCCTCGTAGACGACGCCCTGGCCACCGGCGCCCAGCCGCCCCGCGAGCCAGTAACGGCCCAACCGGTGCGGGTCAGAGGAAGTAAGCGAAGTCATCAGGTGTGCAATTCTTATCGATATTGCCTGAGTCGAGGAAGGCCGCGTGGAATTTCGCATCATGGGTCCGCTCGAGGTGCGTGACGGCGACGGCGACCGCACCCCGAGCGCGCCCAAGCACCGTGACCTGCTGGCGATGTTCGTGCTCAACGCGCGTCGCCCGCTCACCGTCGGACGGCTGCGCCACCTGCTGTGGCCGCGTGAGGGTGGTGACCGGTCCGACTCGCTGGTCCGCGGGTACGTCGGGCAGCTGCGCCAGCTCATCGGCAAGGATGTGATCACCACGGTGTCCGGCACGTACACGCTGGCCATCGGCGAGGAGCAGCTCGACGTCGACCGCTTCAGATCGCTGGTGGAGCGGGGCTCGTACGAGGAGGCGCTGGCCCTGTGGCGCGGCCCGGCGCTCGAAGACCTCGACCCCGACGGCGAACGCTGGGTGGAGACGCGGCGGCTGCGCGAGGAGTTGGAGGAGCTGCGGCTGCTCGCCCTGGAGCGCAGGGTGCAGCTCGACCTCGACGCCGGCCGCCACCGGGAGCTGCTGTCCGAATTGCGGAGGCTGGCCGGGCAGTATCCGCTCTGGCAGCGCTTCCGGGGCCAGTACATGCTCGCGCTCTACCGCAGCGGGCGGCGGGTGGAGGCCCTCGACGCGTACGCGGCGTTACGGGAGGCGCTCGACGACGGCCACGCGATCGAGCCCGATTCCGATCTGCAGCTGCTCTATCACCGCCTGCTGCACGACGACGTGTCGCTGCACGTCTCGGCGGGGCCGCCGGTGCTGCTGCCGCACGACATAGCCGGCTTCACCGGCCGCGCCGACCTGCTCGACCTGGTGGTGGACGGGCAGGTCGTGGTGCACGGGCAGGCGGGTGCGGGCAAGTCGGCGCTGGCCGTGCACGCCGCCTGGCGGGAGCGCGAGCGCTTCCCCGACGGGATCCTCTACGCCGACCTGCGCGAGACGACGGCGCCCGCGGCGGTGCTGGAGGACTTCCTGCGCTGGCTGGGCTGCCCGGCCCAGGCCGTCCCCGCCTCGCTCGACGGGCGGGAGCGGCTCTTCCGTACGTACGCGGCCAACCGCCGGCTCCTGGTGCTGCTCGACAACGCGTCGTCCGAGAGCCAGGTACGGCCGCTGCTGACCTCCTGCGCCACGGTCGTCACCAGCCGCTCCTCGCTCGGCGGGCTGCCCGACGCGACCCGCGTGTCCGTGGGGGTGCTCGGCGAGGACGACGCGCTCGACCTGCTCGTCCGTACCTCCGGCCGGGCGGCGGACGAGGCGCTGCGCAGGCTGGCCAGGTTCTGCGGCGGGCTGCCGATCGCGCTGCGCATCGCCGGGTCCCGGCTGGCCGCCCGGCCGGGCTGGACCGTCGACTACCTGGTCGGCCTGCTCGAAGACGAGCACGAGCGGCTCGACGGGCTGCGCTCCGGCGACCAGGCCGTGCGCAGCGTGCTCGCCATCGGCTACGACGGCCTGCCCGAACCCGCCAAGGCCACGCTGCGCGGGCTCGGCGCGCTGTCGGCGCCCGACTTCGCGGACTGGGTGGCCGAGCTGTTCGGCGGGCACGCCGAGGCGCTGGTCGACGCCGGGCTGCTGGAGACGCACGTGGTCGACGTGGCGGGTCAGGTGCGCTATCGGCTGCACGACCTGACCCGGCTGTTCGCCCGCGAGCAGCCCGCGCCCGGCGCGCTCGGACGGCTGCTGGACGTGGTCCTGGCCCGGGTGCGGTCCTCGCGCTTCTCGCTGGTCTCCGGCGATCCGGGCACGTTCGTGGCGACCAGGGACATCAGGGAGTCGGTCGAGTGGCTCGCCGCCGAGCGAGCCTTCCTGGTCAGCCTGGTCTCCGACCTGCGCCAGGCCGGGCTCGACGACGGCTGTCGCCGGCTCGCCCACCTGCTCGGGCCGTACCTCGAACGTCACCGCTTCCTCGACGACTGGCGGCACGTCATCGAGGAGGCGCTGGCATCGGCGCGACGCGCGGGCGACGCGATGGGCGAGGCGCTGATCCTGCGCGACCAGGGCGACCTGCACCTGGCCGAGCAGGAGTGGGACCTGGCGCACGACCGGCTCCGGCTGGCGCTCGGCATGTTCCTGGGCGCCGGGCGCACCCGCGACGTCAACCAGACCAGGCGGCGCCTCGGCCGCGTCCACCTCGAACGCGGCCGCCTGCCCGAGGCCGAGCGCGCCCTGCTCAGCTGCCTCAAGGCGGCGGAGAACGATCGCGACGCCGCCGACGTGCTCCGCGTGCTGGGCGCGGTCCTGCACCGCGCGGGCCGCCTCGACGAGGCCGCAGAACGCCTCCAGACCGCCGCCGGCCACCTCGCCGCGCTCGGCGACCGCTACCGGCAGGCCGACACGCTCCTGGACCTCTCCTCGGTACGGCTGGCGCAGCGCGCGGTCCCCGACGCCAGGACGGCCGCCGAGACGGCCCGGGGCATCGCCATCCGGCTCGGCGACCGGCTCCTCGACGCGTACGCCCTGCTGGCCCTCGCCCGGGTGAACCAGGCGGAGGGCGCGGCGGAGCGGGCCGGAGAGCTGGCGGGGGCGGCGCTGACGGTCTTCGAGGCGCTGGGGGACGATCAGGGCCGGTCGCAGGCGCTTCCTCTGGTGGGATAGCGCGGCCCTTAGGTATCACCAGAAACCGATTCGACACTCTCCCGCAACATCGTGGAAACGGCCGGTTCCTAAGGTCCGGCCATGCGGCTAACCCCACACGAGCAGGAGCGCCTGCTCATCCACGTCGCCGCCGGGGTGGCGCGGCAGCGTCAGGCCAGAGGCCTGCGCCTCAACCACCCCGAGGCCACCGCGATCATCGCGTCGTTCCTGATGGAGGGGGCCAGGGACGGGCGGACCGTGGCCGATCTGATGGAGGCGGGACGCTCGGTGCTCGGCCGCGACGACGTCATGGAGGGGGTGCCCGAGATGCTCGACTCCGTACAGATCGAGGCGACCTTCCCCGACGGCACCAAGCTGGTCACCGTACACAGGCCGATCCCGTGACCGCGGACGCGGCCGATGGCCGCGCGCAGGCCGATCCCGTGATTCCGGGCGAATATCTGCATCCCGCCGATGACATCCCGTTGAATCCGGGGCGGCCGCGGGTGACGGTCCGGGTGGTCAACACCGCGGACCGGCCGATACAGGTCGGATCGCACTACCACTTCGCCGCCGCCAACCCCGGGCTGGCCTTCGACCGCGACGCCGCCTGGGGGATGCGGCTCGACGTGCCCGCGGGCACCGCGATCAGGTTCGAGCCGGGGGTCGAGCGCGACGTGACCCTGGTGCCGATCGCCGGGCGCCGCGTGGTGCCCGGCCTGCGACCGGAATGGGCGGGCCCCCTCGATGGCTGACATCTCCCGTACGCGCTACGCCGCCCTGTACGGCCCCACCACGGGCGACCGCATCAGGCTGGCCGACACCGACCTGTTCATCGAGGTCACTGAGGACCTGTCCGTGGGCCCGGCGGGGGCCGGGGACGAGGCGGTGTTCGGCGGCGGCAAGGTGATCCGCGAGTCGATGGGGCAGGCCAGGACGACCCGGGCCGAGGGCGCGCCGGACCTGGTCATCACGGGTGCGGTGATCCTCGACCACTGGGGCGTGGTCAAGGCCGACATCGGCGTCACCGGCGGCCGGATCTCCGCCATCGGCAAGGCCGGCAACCCCGACACCATGGACGGCGTCGACATCGTCATCGGCCCGTCCACCGAGATCCTGAGCGGCAACGGCAAGATCCTCACCGCGGGCGCCGTCGACTCCCACGTCCACCTCATCTGCCCGCAGATCCTCGACGAGGCGATCGGCGCGGGCGTCACCACGATCGTCGGCGGCGGCACCGGACCGGTCGAGGGCACCAAGGCCACCACGGTCACCGGCGCCTGGTACCTGTCCCGGATGCTCGAGTCGCTCGACTCCTACCCGCTCAACTTCGCCCTGCTCGGCAAGGGCAACACGGTGAGCGCCGAGGGCCTGCTCGAACAGCTCGAGGCGGGCGCCTCGGGGTTCAAGCTGCACGAGGACTGGGGCACCACGCCGTCGGCGATCGACGCCTGCCTGACCGTGGCCGACGCGAACGGCGTACAGGTGACGATCCACACCGACACCCTCAACGAGGCCGGGTTCGTGGAGTCGACGCTGGCCGCCATCGGCGATCGGACGATCCACGCCTACCACACGGAAGGGGCGGGAGGCGGGCACGCGCCGGACATCATCAGGATGGCGTCGTTCGCCAACGTCCTGCCCTCCTCCACGAACCCCACCAGGCCCCACACCGTCAACACGCTCGACGAGCACCTCGACATGCTGATGGTCTGCCACCACCTGAACCCGTCGATCCCCGAGGACCTGGCCTTCGCCGAGTCCCGCATCAGGCCCGCCACGATGGCGGCCGAAGACGTCCTGCACGACCTGGGGGCGATCTCGATGATCGGCTCGGACTCGCAGGCGATGGGCCGGGTCGGCGAGACGATCATCCGCACCTGGCAGACGGCGCACGTCATGAAGCGCCGCCGCGGCGCCCTGACCGGCCCTGCGGACAACCTCCGCGCCCGCCGCTACGTCGCGAAATATACGATCTGCCCGGCTGTCGCCCATGGCCTCGACGCCGAACTCGGCTCCGTCGAACGCGGCAAGCTCGCCGACCTCGTCCTCTGGGACCCGGCGTTCTTCGGTGTCAAGCCCACCCTCGTGCTCAAGGGCGGCGTGGTGGCCTGGGCCCAGATGGGCGACGCGAACGCCTCCATCCCCACGCCGCAGCCGGTGCTGCCGCGCCCGATGTTCGGCGCCGCCCCCGTCACGGCGGCCGCCACCTCGCTGCACTTCGTCTCTCCGCTCGCCCTCGACGCCGGCCTCGCCGACCGCCTCGCGGTCCGCCGCCGTCTCGTCCCGGTGGCGGACGTACGGGGGCGCGGCAAGGACACGATGCCGCTCAACGACGCGCTCCCCCGGATCGAGGTGGCCCCGGACACGTTCGAGGTCCGCGTGGACGGCGACCTGATCGAGCCCGCACCCGTCGAGACGCTCCCGATGACCCAGCGCTACTTCCTCTTCTGATGAACCCCGCCCTCCTGCTCCTCACCGACTCCCGTCTCCCGGCCGGCGGCCACGCCCACTCGGGCGGCACCGAACAGGCGATCGCCACGGGGGCGGTCCACGACCTGGCGTCCCTCGCCGCCTTCCTGCGGGGCCGCCTGCACACGTCCGGGCACGTCGCCGCCGCCCTCGCCGCCGCGGCCTGCGCCTTGAGCACCACCGGCTCCCCCGACGCGGAGGCCGACGCCAGGACCGCCTCGTGGGACCTGCTGGACGCGGAGGCCGACGCCAGGACCGCCTCCCCCGCCCAGCGCGACGCCTCCAGGACCCAGGGTCGGCTGCTCCTGCGGGTGGCTCGTCGCCTGTGGCCGTCGGTCGTGCTCGACGGGCTGGCGCGAGCCGTACCGAATCCCCATCACCCCATCGCGCTCGGCGCGGCGGCACATGCGGCGGGAGCGTCGCCCGAGGACGCCGCCCTGGCGGCGGCCTACCACGCGATCACCGGTCCGGCCACGGCGGCGGTCCGCCTGCTCGGCCTGGACCCGGTAGCGGTACACGGCCTGCTGGCCGACCTGGCCCCAGACCTCGCCACCACGGCCACTGCCCCTGGGCTCACCGACCTGCCATGGGCCGAGCTGCCCGCGAGGTCCGCCCCCGCGCTGGACCTGCTCGCCGAGCGGCATGCGGGCGCCAAGGTCAGATTGTTCGTCTCCTAGGAAGGATCCGCCATGGGCGCCAATCACGACGATCACCACCACGCCCCGGACCACCACGGCAGAGCGCTCCGCCTCGGGGTGGGCGGGCCGGTGGGCAGCGGCAAGACGGCCCTGGTCGCCGCCCTGTGCCGAACACTCGGCGGCTCCCTGCGGCTCGGTGTGGTGACCAACGACATCTACACCACCGAGGACGCCGACTTCCTGCGCCGGGCCGGGGTGCTCGACCAGGAACGCATCCTGGCCGTCGAGACCGGCTGCTGCCCCCACACCGCCATCCGCGACGACATCGCCGCGAACCTCGACGCCGTGGAGACCCTGGAGGACAGGTTCGGGCCGCTCGACCTGGTGATCGTGGAGAGTGGCGGGGACAACCTGACGGCGACGTTCAGCCGCGGCCTGGCCGACAGGCAGATCTTCGTCCTCGACGTGTCCGGTGGCGACAAGGTGCCCCGCAAGGGCGGCCCGGGGGTGACCTCGGCCGACCTGCTGGTGATCAACAAAACGGACCTGGCGCCGCTGGTGGACGCCGACCTGAACGTGATGGCCCGTGACGCGGCGGCGGTCCGTGGCGACAAGCCGGTCCTGTTCACGTCGATCAGGCAGGACCCCTCGGCGTCGGCCGTAGCGGCCTGGGTCTCGGAACAGGCCCGTTCCTGGCCCCACGAGCCCGTCCCAGCGGCATGACCCACCCCGCCCCATGACCAGCAGCGCCCCCCTGCCTGACACCACGGCAGAGACCACGTCAGCCGCCCACGCAGGCACATCGGCCGGCGCCGTTGTCGGGCGGCGGGCGATGGTGGCCCGGGCGGCTGTCGGGACCTGCCTGGCCGGGGGCCGGACGGTGGTCAGCCGTCTCAGCTCGGCGCCGCCCCTGACGTTCCGGCAGACCGGTCCGCAGGCCGTGCACCTGGTCTCCACGGCGGCCGGCCCGCTCGGCGGCGACCGGCTCGAACTCGACCTCGACATAGCCCCCGGCACCAGCCTCGAGGTCGGCTCGGTGGCGAGCACGCTGGTGCTGCCCGGCGACGGCGAGTCCGTCATGGTGATCACCGCACGCGTCGGCGCGGGGGCCGCACTCCGCTTCGCGCCCCAGCCAACGGTGCTCGCCGCCGGGTGCTTCCACCGCCTGGTGGTACGGCTGACGCTGGCGGCGGGCGCGCACGTGTTCTGGCGCGAGGAGATCGTCTTCGGCCGGTACGGCGAGGCGCCGGGCCGCTGCCACGCCCGCTTCGACGCCACGTACGACGGCCGCCCCCTGCTCAGACAGGAGTACACGGTCGGCGACCCGGCCTTGGACGCCTCCCCAGCCGTCTACGGCGACGCCCGCTGCGTCGGCACCACCCTCATCACCCCGAAACCCGCCCCCGCCCCACCAGAACCGGCCACACAGAGCCCGGCCGCCTCAGGGGCCGTGGTCGCAGGCGATGCCGCCGTATCGGGATCCGCGCCAGAGGCCGTGGCAGGGGACGTGGCGGAGGAGGTGCCGGGGGACGGCGTCGCCGTGTTGCCACTCGCCGGGCCCGGGGTGCTGGTGTCCGCGCTGGGCGCCGACGCCGTCGAGTTGCGGCGGCGTCTGGAGTGGGGTGAGGGTGTGGCCTTCGGTTACCTGGCAGGAGCCGCGCGCCCGTCCTAAGGTGATCGTGTGGCCGACCATCTCCCGCAGAGCCCCGCGAAGCCCACGGCGCGGCGCGGCTACGCGTTCGTCATCGCGGTCGCCGGAGCGCTGCTGGTGTTCTGCGCGTTCCTGCCGTGGACCGGGGTCGAGGCCAGGATCGGTGCCATCGGCGGCGTGTCCGACGACATGCGCGGCATCGACGACAGCCTCGGCGTCTACACGCTCGTCGCCGGGCTCGTCACGCTGGTGTTCGGGGTCGCGGGTCTGTTCGCCCGGCCGCTGGTGGCCGCGCTGGCCGTCGTTCCGGGGGTGCTGGCGACGGTCTGGCTGTTGATGTTCGTCGTCGATCCGCCCGGGGTCGGCAACGGGGTCTCCGTCGATCTCGGGTTCCTGTCGATCGAGCCGGGGATCCGCTACGGCTGGTTCGCCGCCCTGGCCTGCGCGCTGGCCGTGATCGCCCTCGCCGTCCTGTCACTCGTACGCGGCCGTCGAGCGTAGGAACTCAGTCGTAGAAGCCCAGGCGGCGCAGCTGCTTGGGGTCGCGCTGCCAGTCCTTGGCCACGCTGATCCGCAGATCGAGATAGACCCGAGTCCCCAGCAGCGCCTCGATCTGCTTGCGCGCCCGCGTCCCGACGTCCCGCAGCCGTTCGCCCTTGTGCCCGATCACGATCGCCTTCTGCGACGGCCGTTCGACGAACATGTGGGCGTAGATGTCGAGCAGATCGTCCCGCCCTTCGCGCGGCATCATCTCGTCGACCACCACGGCGATCGAGTGCGGCAGCTCGTCGCGTACCCCCTCCAGCGCCGCCTCCCGGATCAGCTCCCCGACCAGCACCTGCTCGGGTTCGTCGGTGAGCTGCCCGCCGGGGTACAGCGGCGGCGACTCCGGCAGGTGTTCGATCAGCACCTCGGCCAGCACGTCGAGCTGGTCGCCCGACTGCGCCGACACCGGGACGATCGCCGCGAACTCCGCCACCTGCGACAGCGCCAGGAGCTGCTGCGCGATCTGCTCCCTGGAGGCCAGGTCGCACTTGGTGACCACGGCGACGACCGGCGTCTTCTTCACCGCCGCGAGCTTGTCGGCGATGAAGCGGTCGCCCTTGCCGATGGGCTCGTTCGCGGGGACGCAGAAGCCGATCACGTCGACCTCGGTCAGCGTGGACAGCACGAGGCTGTCGAGCCGCTCACCGAGCAGCGTGCGGGGGCGGTGCAGACCGGGCGTGTCGACGATGACGATCTGGGCCTCGGGACGGTGCACGATGCCCCGGATGACGCGCCGGGTCGTCTGCGGCTTGGAGGAGGTGATCGCCACTTTGGTGCCGACCAGGGCGTTCATGAGCGTGGACTTGCCGACGTTCGGCCTCCCCACGAAGCAGGCGAATCCGGCGCGATGGCTGTCTGGCGAAGTCACATAGTGCATTGTGGCCTATCAAACTCCCTGGTGACGCCACCAGGCAAACGCCTCGGGCACCACCAGCGGCATCCAGGCGGTCGTGGTCAGGTCGGCGATCTCCGGCTCGGTCACCCATCGGGCGTCGTTGATCTCGTCGCCGTCGGGGGTGGGCGTGCCCGACTCGATCACGCAGCCGTAGACGGCGATGACGTAGGCGCACTGGTGCCCGTTGGGGTAGACGGTGCGGAACTCGGGCCCGCCGTACACGCCGATCAGGCCACGTACGGCGACGTCGATGGTGAGCTCCTCCTGGAGCTCCCTGACCAGGGCCTCCTCGGGGCGCTCGTCGGGGTCGACGCCGCCGCCGGGCGAGGCCCACAGGCCCACGTCGCCGTGCCGCGCCATGAGCGCCCGGCCCGCGGAGTCGAACACGAAGCCGCTGACCGACGGAAGCATCAGCAGGTCGGACCCGACCTTCGCGCGTACCCCGGCCAGATGGGGCGAGATCGGCATGTCAGCCCCGCAACGTGCCGTCGGGCCCGGCCACCAGCAGCGCCTTGACGCCCAGCTCGGCGGCCGCCGCCTCGTCCGCGGCGCTCGGCCCGTCGCCCGCCGTGACCAGCGCGACGGCCTCCAGCGACTGCGCGCCGCTCGAGATGGCCGTGGCGACCGCCACCTGCACCGCGGAGAGGGTGAGCGAGGAGAGCGCGACGTTCGTGGCCGAGTAGGTGCGCCCGGTCTCGTCGCGTACGGCGGCGCCTTCCACGGAGCCGTTGCGCGCCCTGGCCGCCCGCGCGAGCGTAATGATCTTGCTGTCTTCTGGATCGAGAGTCACGTGCTCTAGGTTAGGCGCTGGCCATCCCGACGACGGCGCTGAGCACCTGCCGCGTACGCTCCGTGTCCACCTTGGCGATGCCCGTGTGCACGACGGAGACCAGCGTGTCGCCCGAGCGGGCGAGCATCACGTCCAGCGCGTACGGATAGCCGTCCAGCCGCCCGCGCAGCTCGGCGCCCACGGCCTCGTCACCCACGTCCTCGACCGGCAGAATCGTCAGCCGCAGCCGGGTGCCGCCGCCCGACCGCACGGACCGGCACGCCTCCAGCGCGTCGGCCAGGTCGTCGATGTGCCCCGCGGCCTCCGAGCCCGCGTAGCGCGCCAGGCCCACCCCGGCCACCTCGCCCAGTTCGTCCCCCTCGAAGCTGGCCGCCGCCTGCGCCGTCAGCGCCCGCGCGGGCGCCCGGCCCGCCGCCGGATCGAGGACGGCCCGGCAGTTGCGGTCCGCCGGTGTGAACGGCACCCGCCACGGCTCCTCCGACCGGGCCGAGAAGCCGTCGGGCAGCCGCGGGTCCTTGTTGAGCACCTCACGCAGCCGGGCCGTCGCCTGGGCATCGATGTGGCTCTCGACCGGTCCGCCGCATCCGGCAAGGAGCCCGCACACGACGGCCAGGACAACGATCACGCGTTCCATGATTCCCCCTGGACCGCGATGTCCCCGGGCGACGAATACGGCAATCCACCAGAGTCATCAACAAAGCCCCAAACGCAAAAGGGAGTCCTCGCCTGAACGAGAACTCCCTTTACGCCGAGCAACGTCACGATCGGCTAGCTGACCGAGACGTTGTCGTCCCCCCAGGGGGCATCCTCACGCCGCGAACCCCACCCGGCGTGCGGATGCTTCCCCAGTGACACCCACCGCACCGGGTGTCGGGATTAAGACTGGCGCAGGCCGCTTGCAACAGACTTGTAGAACACTTGCCACATCTCTCTCAAAACGGTCAGCGGCCCGTCAGTCCTGCTCAGCACCGGCGGACACCACGTCACCCGCCTGCGGGACGACCCGGCGGACGACCACGGTGCTGATCCGGTTGCGCCGCCCGGCAAGGGTTTCGGCGGTCAGCCGGAGCCCGGCCACCTCCGCCTCGGAGCCGGCGATCGGCACCCGCCCGAGCGCGTGCGCGAGCAGGCCCCCGACGGTCTCGACGTCGTCCACCTCGATCTCGGTGTGGAACAGCTCGGCGAGCTCGTCGACCGGCATCCGGGCCGTGACCCTGACCCCGCCGTCGGGCATCTCCTCGACGCGGGGCGCCTCGCGGTCGTATTCGTCGGCGATCTCGCCCACGATCTCCTCGAGGACGTCCTCGATCGTGACCAGGCCGGCCGTCCCGCCGTATTCGTCGATGACGATGGCCAGGTGGCTCTGCCTGGCCTGCATCTCGCGCAGGAGCTGGTCGATCGGCTTGCTCTCGGGCACGTAGGTGGCCTGGCGCATGATCGACTCGACCTTCTCCTCGTCGACGTCCTCGCCCGACTCGTGCACCCTGCGGGTGATGTCCTTGAGATAGGCGATGCCGATGACGTCGTCCTCGTTCTCGCCCACGACGGGGATGCGGGAGAAGCCGCTGCGCAGCGCCAGCGACAGCGCCTGGCTGAGCGTCTTGCCCCGCTCGATGAAGACCACGTCGGTGCGGGGCACCATGACCTCGCGTACGAGCGTGTCACCCAGCTCGAAGACCGAGTGGATCATCTCGCGCTCGTCGGGCTCGATCATCCGCCGTTCCTCGGCCAGGTCGACCAGGTCGCGCAGCTCCGCCTCGGAGGTGAACGGGCCGTCGCGGAACCCCTTGCCGGGGGTCAGCGCGTTGCCGAGCAGGATGAGCAGCTTGGGCAGCGGGCCGAAGATCCTGGTCAGGCCATAGACGATGGGAGCGCCGGCCAGCGCGATCGGCTCGGCGTGCTGGCGGCCCAGGGTGCGCGGCGAGACGCCGACGATCACGTAGCTGACCACGATCATGACGGCGGCCGCGCACACGTACGCCCAGCCCTGGTCGTGCATGAGGTCGATGAACAGCAGCGTCGCGATCACCGTGGCGATCAGCTCACAGCTCAGCCGGAGCAGGAGCAGCAGGTTGAGATAGCGCGGCGGGTCGTTGACGATGGCCCGCAGCCGCAGGGCGCCGCGGCGCCCCTCGCGAACGAACTCCTCCGCGCGCACCCTGGAGATGCGCGTCAGTGCCGTTTCCGCACTGGCGATCAGGCCACCGATCACCACGAGGGCGATGGCCAGAGGCAACCAGGCGTTCACCGCGGGCTGCGCACCTCCCGCCACGACTCGAGGAGCCGGGCCTGCAGGCCGAACATCTCCTTGTGCTCCTCAGGCTCGGCATGGTCGTAGCCGAGCAGGTGGAGGATGCCGTGCGTGCACAGCAGCTCCAGCTCGTCCTGAGCGCTGTGACCGGCCTCCTCCGCCTGCCGGGCGGCCACCGGCGGGCAGAGCACCACGTCGCCGAGCAGCGCCGGGTCGGTGGCGGTGTCGGCGTCGCCGCGGGCCCCGCCACCCGGTCGCAGCTCGTCCATGGGGAAGGCGAGCACGTCGGTCGGGCCCGGCTCGCCCATCCACTTCTCGTGCAGCTCCGCCATGGTGCGCTCGTCCACCACCACGATCGACAGCTCGGCGAGCGGGTTGATGCCCATCTCGCCGAGCACGTGGGTGGCCAGCTCGACGAGATTCTGCTCGCCGACCTCCGCGCCCGACTCGTTATTGATCTCGATGCTCATCGCTGATTCCTCAACGTCGCTTCCCCCGGTGCTGGATCTGGTTCGGCTCCTGAAGCGCGTCGTAGCGGCCGTAGGCGTCGACGATCTCGCTCACCAGCTTGTGGCGGACCACGTCGGCGCTGGTCAGCCGGGAGAAGTGGATATCGTTGATGCCGTCGAGGATCTCCTGCACCACCCGCAGGCCGCTGACCGTGCCCGAGGGCAGGTCGACCTGCGTGACGTCACCGGTCACCACGATCTTGGAATTGAAGCCGAGCCTGGTCAGGAACATCTTCATCTGCTCGGCCGAGGAGTTCTGCGCCTCGTCGAGGATGATGAAGGCGTCGTTGAGGGTGCGACCACGCATGTACGCCAGTGGTGCCACCTCGATCGTGCCCGCCGCCATCAGCTTCGGGATCGAGTCGGGGTCGACCATGTCGTGCAGCGCGTCGTACAGGGGGCGCAGATAGGGGTCGATCTTCTCGTAGAGCGTGCCCGGCAGGAAGCCGAGCCGCTCCCCCGCCTCGACGGCGGGCCGCGTCAGGATGATGCGGTTGACCCGCTTCTCCTGCAGCGCCCGCACGGCCTTGGCCATCGCGAGGTAGGTCTTGCCGGTGCCCGCGGGGCCGATGCCGAACACGACCGTGTGCCGGTCGATGGCGTCGACGTAACGCTTCTGGTTGACGGTCTTGGGGCGGATCGTCCGGCCACGTGAGGACAGGATGTCGAGCGACAACACCTCGGCCGGGCGGTCTGACGTCATGCGCAGCATGGCGATGCTCCGCTCGACGGCGTCGGGGGTCAGCTCGCCGCCGTTGCGCAGCACCTCCACCAGCTCCTCGAAGAGGCGCACCACGGTGCCGCTCTCGTCGGGGCTGCCGGTGACGGTGATCTCGTTGCCACGCACATGGATGTCGGCCCTGAACGCACCCTCGATGACGCGCAGCAGCTCATCGCGGGAGCCCAGGAGGCTGACCATTGGGTATTCGTCCGGTATCAGCACCTTGGCTTGAGTGCGCGAGGGAGGTGCCGTGCGTCGGGATTCATGTAGTTCGGACATGGGCAGGCCAGCGGCCTGATGCCTCCCGGTCTGTTCGGGTGTACTTCTCCGCCCATCGTAGCCGGGACCAGGCCGATTGCTCGCGTCAATATCACCGGGGCGGATCAGCCCGGCGGCCACGTCAAAGCGCGCCCGCCGAGCACGTGGGCGTGCACGTGGAAGACCGTCTGCCCGGCCCCCGGCCCGGTGTTGAAGACCACCCGGTAGCCACCCTCGGCCACGCCCTCCTGCACCGCCACGGCGTGCGCGGCCTTGAGCACGTCGTCGGCCAGGCCGTCGTCCGCCGCGGCCAGGGCGGCCGCGTCGGCGTGATGCTCCTTCGGGATGACCAGCACGTGTGTGGGAGCCTGCGGGTTGATGTCGCGGAACGCCAGCGCCCGGTCGTTCTCAAGGACGATCTCGGCCGGGATCTCCTTGGCCACGATCTTGCAGAAGAGGCAGTCGGTCACAGGCAGCACCTTACCCACACGGCTCGCTCTTCTCCGTCCTGCCCAGCTTGGCCGCCTCCAGTTCGTCGGCGATGATCCCGATGTCGCCAAGGGCCGGCTCCTCCGCGGCGAAGACGTACTTCGTCACGCATGCCCGGAACACCTCGCTGAACCGGGTGTAGTGCTCCAGTTTGGGCCGCGTGGCCGTCGGCAGTGACTCCTTGATCGCGGAGGCCAGTCGCTGGAGGTCGTCACGCGTCGGCGGGGTGCCCGTCTCGCGCGCGTCGGCTTCAGGGCAGACGTCCACGTCCTCGTAGGCGGCCTCGACGACCGGGGCGTAGCCACCGCAGGCGAACAGCTGCCGCTGGTTGTCCGGCCGGAGGAGATATTTCACGAACTTGAGGACGCTGTCGTACTTGGTGGATCTGGCGGTGATGGCGAGGTTCGAGCCGCCGAGCGTCGCGGGGCCGGGCAGCTTCGACAGCTTGAAGGGCGTCCTGCCGTCGTTGATCAGCTGCAGATCCGCGTACGGCCAGTGCCGAAGATATCCGGCACCCTCGAAGGCGGCCAGGCTTTCGGCCTCCTTGTCCGTCCAGGAGTCCCCCAGCGTCTGGTCACTCTGCCACTGCCGCATCCACCGCAGCGCGGCGAGCGCCTGCCGGTCGTTGGGGGCCTGGTCGAGCACGATCTCGCCGTCGCCGTCCACCACGGTGGCGCCATAGGCGCGGAGCAGTTCGAGCAGCCCCACGGTCCTGCCCTCGAAGTCGGCGAGCTGCGCCAGGTACCCGCCGCGGCGGTAGGCGGCCCCGGCCTGGCGGGCGGCCGGCCAGAGCTGGTCCCAGCTCGTCGGCTCCGGCAGGTCGGCCCTGCGGTACAGCAGCCCCACGTCCACCGCGAACGGCAGCGCGTACTGCTTGCCGCCCCACTGGCCGCTCTCGCGCGCCTGGGGCACCAGGCCCGAGGGGACATCCTCGGGCCGGATCTCGCTGAGCAGACCGGCGGCGGCGAACTCGGCCGTCGAGGCCATGTCGATGATCAGCAGGTCATAGGCCTGGCACGGGTCGGCCTGGGCGGCGGCCAGCATCTCGTCGCGCTTGAGGTCGGCCACCCGGGAGATCTCGATCATCTGGACGAGCGGGCCCTTCCAGCGGCGGATCAGCTCCCTGCGCGCGCCGCCGACGCTCACGTCATCGCCGGTGGCGACCCTGATCACGTCGTCGTCCACGCACTGCTCCGCGGGCGCCGGCCGCTCCTTGACACCGACCACACCGAGCGTGAGCAGCACCCCCGCCGCCGCGCCCACGGCCGTGGCCCGCCATCGCCGCACGGTCACGGGCGCTCCCGCCACAGCTCCGTCAGCTCCTTGTCGACCTCGTCGACCTGGTCCTGGTACGGCGTCGTGGCCTCGGCCCGGCTGATGGGCGCGCACTTGACGGCCGCACCGGCGGCCTTGACCAACCGGTCGATGTGGTCCACGTCGCACCGCTGCTCCCCGGTGAGCAGCAGCCGTACCCTGAGCCCCTTCACCTTCCGCAGGGCGGCCACCGTACGATCGAGGTCGCCCGCCTGGTGAGCGCCGTCGGTCAGCATGACCACGACCGGGTTGGGGGTGTCCGCGAGCAGGGGGGCCGCCTGCGCCAGCACGTCCCCGAGCGGAGCGTCGCGCCCGTGTACGACCAGCGCCTCCAGCCGGCCGGCCACCTGAGCCGTGCCCGTCGCCAGGATCTCGCCGATCCCGCCGGAGTCGGAGAAGGTGGCCAGCCGGACCGTGTCGCGGCCGTCGCGCAGCCGCCTGAGCAGGGTCCTGGCCCCTGAGCCGGCCCGTTGCAGCGCCGTGCCGCCCGTGGTCGGATTGCCCATCGACCCCGACGCGTCGACCAGCAGCAGGAACGACGTCTCGGGATGCGCCTTGCCGAGGCGGTCGATCAGCCGGGCCGGTTCGACGGTGGCCGGTTCGACG
This sequence comes from Nonomuraea guangzhouensis, assembly GCF_019396345.1. GTDB lineage: Bacteria > Actinomycetota > Actinomycetes > Streptosporangiales > Streptosporangiaceae > Nonomuraea > Nonomuraea guangzhouensis. The sequence goes on from NZ_JAHKRM010000002.1 coordinate 445,477, forward strand.
CTGTCGGCCTGCCCGGAGTCGAGCTCCCTGCCGAGGGGCATGGGCTCCTTGCGGTCGGACACACCCGCCGAGTCGCGGTAGCCGTAGGGGGCGAGCTTGTCCTGGGCGAGCCAGTCGTGGAAGTCGATCGCCGCCCGCTCGCGCGCGTCGTTCCACTGATCGGCCCACTTCAGCCGGACGTAGCGGTAGCTGAGGGTGGGCAGTCCGTCGAGCCGGTGCCAGGACAGGCCGGCCGTCTGCCGCCCCGGAGCGCACGCGCCCAGGTCCTGGTGCTTGTTGACCGCGTAGACGAGATGCTCCGGCACGATCATGGCGAGCGGTTCCCTGGCGGTGTCGAAGCGGTCGCGGGCATGGCAGAGGAGGCTGGCGGCGTCGGACAGCGGGAGGTTCGGCGGGGTGTAGGCCATCTCGTCGGGGATGTCCTTGGAGGTGTCGGCGCCGTAGAGCCCGGCGCTGGCGATGAGCCCGATCTCCGACAGGTCGGCGCGCGGCCTGGCCAGGGGCGCCCCGACGCTCTCCAGCCAGTCCCGCATCCCGGACAGGTTCGTGGGCGGGGACCGCGTGCCCAGCCGCGCCTCCAGCGCGGGCGTGAAGGCGACCAGCAGCGCGGAGGTGGCCACCGGGGCCATTCGGTCGAACGTGACCTGGCCCAGGTTGGCGAAGGCCTGGCGGAGATATTCCTCGGTGGCCGCGCTGGAGGGGATCCAGATGTCGGGGTGGACCGCGATCAGCGCGCGGTAGGTGCTGCTGTTCCAGGAGGCGGGGTCGTTCCACTCCTTGTTGGCGGCCTGGGACATGGTGGCGAGCGGCGGCTGGGGGGCCACGGAGAACCGCACGCGCGGGCAGCCGCGCAGGTCGGCGCTCTCGTCGGCGTAGCGGCGGCCGGCCGCGCGCAGGGCGGCCACGTTCTCGGCGGAGGTGAGCACCCGCAGCTCCAGCGGCTGGTCACAGGGGCTGGAGAGCGCCCAGCCCAGTCCGACCCGCACGAGCGGCCCACCCTGCAGGACGAGCACCACCGCGAGCACCCCGGCGACGAACCCGAGCGCCCCGGCCGTCAGGGGCCCGGTACGCCGGCCCACCCACTCGACGGCGGCCCTGACCAGCAGGGCAGCGAACACGATCAGCCGCCACACCCCGCCGAAGAACGCCCGCAGCAGGGTGCCGAGCCACGCGACGGCCGTCCCGACGGGGCCGAGCCGGGCGCCGAGCAGGACCACCACCACGAGAACGGTCAGGATCACGATCGCCACGACGGCCGCGATGAAGGCCCCAGGCCCGATCGCCAGCAGCGGCGCCGCCACAGCCCCCAGAAAGGCCCAAAGCGGCGTAACGATGGCAGCCACGTCCTTCAACCGCTCGCTCCGAGCGGCCGGGGCGGCTCTGCGGGGTGACTGGGGGCGCCGCATTCTGCCTCGATCCTAGATCGGACTGAATCCCCTGTCTCCGTTGCGAATCGGTAATCCGCCGTGCCGTGCTTCTGAAGATCCACGCGGTTAGGGTTAGTGTGCAAGACTGCCGAAAAATAAGACGATTCAGGGTCGGGCGAGGCCACCTGGCGAGGACACGACTGGGTAATGCCCCCTAAGGAACCGCAAGAGCGTAAACCCTCTGGGAAGGCCGCGCGTCCCAATGATGTGACCACCGAAACCCTCTTGGCCGACAGGTCGCTGGGGGCGGTGCCGGTCGGGTGGGACGCCGACATGGCCGTGACCGCGCTGTACAGCGCGCATTTTCGGTCATTAGTGCGTCTCGCCGTGTTGCTGGTGCGAGACATGGCAACCGCGGAAGAAGTCGTGCAGGACACGTTCGTCGCCATCCATGGCGCATGGCGTAGACTGCGCGATCCCGACAAAGCACTTGCCTACCTGCGGCAATCCGTCGTCAACCGGTCCCGTTCCGTGCTGCGTCACCGCGCGGTCGTCGAGAAGTACGCGCCCAAGGGCCTGCCCGATGCTCCGAGCGCCGAGAACGGCGCGATCGGCGAGCTCGAACGCACCGCCGTCATCGAAGCGCTAAGGTCCCTGCCAACACGTCAGAGAGAGGCACTCGTCCTTCGTTACTACGGTGATCTGTCCGAGGCTGAGATCGCCCACGCCATGGGCATCAGCAAGGGTGCGGTCAAGAGCCACACAGCTCGTGGCATGGCCGCCTTGCGATCCGTCCTGGAGAAAATGTCATGACCCAGTCCCCCGACGAGTACGGCGACGTCCTGCGCCGTGCGCTCCGCGCGGAGGCGGACACGGTCGTGCCCTCGCCGGAAGGACTGGAGATCATCCGCGCCCGCATCGAGCGGCGCGGGGTGCGCAACCTGTTCTGGTGGCGAGCGGGCGCCGCCGCCGCCAGCGCGGTGCTGGTGGCGGGCACGATCGTGATGGTCATCCCCGACCTGCGGCACAAGGTCATGCAGCAGGACACCATCGAGCCGGTGAAAGACTTCACGTCCAAGCCGCCGGCCAACTCCTCGACCAGCCGACCGGCCTCACCCAAGCCGACCCGGCCGCCGGACGATCCCCCGGCCGTGATGCCCGACCCCATCACCTCCGCGCCCTTGCCCGCCTCGGAGACCGCCAAGTCGACCAGCAAGCCGACGCCCAAGTCGACCCCGACGCCGACGCCGACGCCGACCAAGTGCCCGACCCCTGCCGAGGAGCAGCCACCGGAGGACTGCCCCACGGACGAGGCGACATCGACCCCGACGCCCACGCCGTCCTCGCCGGAGACGAGCACGCCCGCCGCGACCTGCCCGGCCGAGGAGTGCCCACCGGACGACGTCGACACGACGCCGAACACCTTCGCCAGCCCGCTCGGCGACACGGTGATCTCCACCCCGTAAGGGGCTGAGGACGGCCTTACCAGCGACCGGTCCGGGCCAGGAGCACGGCCGCCGCCGCGACCCCCGCCGTGGAGGTACGCAGCACCGTCGGGCCGAGCAGCACCGGCACCGCCTTCGCCGCCCTGAACCCGGCCAGCTCCTCGTCCGAGACACCCCCCTCGGGCCCCACCACGACGACGATGTCGCCCCCGGCGGGCAGCGCCACGCCCGACAGCGGCTCGGCGGCCTCCTCGTGCAGCACCAGCCCGAGCGCCGCCCCGGCGAGCAGCGCCTCGACCCCGGCCGTGGACACCGGCTCGGTCACCTCCGGCAGGTGGAACCTGCGCGCCTGCTTGCCCGCCTCCCGGGCCGTCGAACGCCACTTGGCCAACGACTTGGCCGCCCGGTCGCCCTTCCACTGGGTGACGCTGCGCGCCGCCGCCCAGGGCACGATCACGTCGACGCCCGCCTCGGTCATCATCTCGACGGCCAGCTCGCCCCTGTCGCCCTTGGGCAGCCCCTGGACGACGACCAGCCGTGGCTCGGGCGGCGGCACCTCGTAACGGCCGAGCACGTCCAGCCTGAGCGCGTCCTTCAGCGCCTCACGCACCACGCACTCGGCGACCGTGCCGGCTCCGTCCGTCAGGTCGAGCCGCTCGCCCGCGCGCAGGCGCCGGACGGAGGCCGCGTGACGGCCTTCGGGGCCGTCGAGGACCAGCTCCGGCCCGCTGAGGTCGGCGAGGCCGGCGGCCAGGAAAACCGGCACGGTCACCGGCGATCACCCCAAAGTTTTTCACGTCTGGTAGTCAAGCGATCACGAAACGATTAAGGTTGGCCGAGATCGCACCTTCCTGACGTCACTCTACGAGGGGTCAGCGCGATGACCGTTCCGTCCAGGGACACCCGTCGCGCCCGGCACTGGCCGTGCGCGCTGAAGGCCCGGCTGACCGTCCTGCTCACCGTCCCTGCAACGATCGCCCGCTCGGCGCCGCGCCGGCTCGCCGGCCAGGCCCCCGACTCAGCGGATCCCGGATCGGAGGGGCCTCATCGTCTCGCCGCCGCCGGCCGTCAGCGCCGCTCGCGCGATCCCGTCGCCGTACGCGATGTGCTCCGCTCGGCGCTGACCGCGGCCGGGTCGGGCCGCGCGGTGCTGGGCGAGGTCGACGACGCCCTGGTCAGGGGTACGGTCGTCGCCGAGATCGCGCACCTGGTGACCGAACTGGTCGACAACGCGCTGACCTGCTCGGCCCCCGACACCGAGGTGGAGATCCGGGCCAGCACCCGGGAGGGCGAGTGTCACATCGCGATCGTCGACCAGGGCGTGGGCATGACCGAGGGCGAGCGCGCCGCCGCCAACGCCCGGCTACGCGGCGAGCGGCGCTTCTTCGCCGCTCCCACCCGCTACCTCGGCCACTACGTGGTCGGCAGGCTGGCCGAGCGGCTCGGCGCGCGGGTGTGGCTCGACGCGTCGCCGCCACACGGCATCACCGCCCGGGTGGCCCTCCCACGCAAGCTACTGGTGCCACGACGGGTCAGCGGCCGTTGAAGGCGTCTCTCAGCCGCGAGAAGAACCCCTGCTGCCCGGGGGCGAACTTACCGGGCGGCCGCTCCTCGCCACGCAGCTTGGCCAGCTCGCGCAGCAGCCCCTCCTGCGTCTCGTCGAGCCGCAGCGGGGTCTCCACGTTGACGTGGATGAGCAGGTCGCCGCGGCCCGTCTCGTTGAGCCGCTGCACGCCCCGGCCGTACATCGTGATGACCTGGCCCGACTGCGTGCCCGGCCGCACGTCGACCTCCTCGGAGCCGTCGAGCGTCTCCACGGCGAGGTTGGTGCCGAGTGCGGCGGCCGTCATCGGGATCTGGACCGTGCAGTGCAGGTCGTCGCCGCGCCGCTCGAAGATCTCGTGCGGGCGCTCGACGATCTCCAGGAAGAGGTCTCCGGGCGGGCCGCCGCCGGGGCCGACCTCGCCCTCGCCGGCGAGCTGGATGTGCGTGCCGTCCTCGACGCCCGCGGGGATGCGGACCTTGATCGTACGGCGGGTGCGCACGCGGCCGTCACCCGAGCACTCCTGGCACGGGTGCCGGATGATCGTCCCGAAGCCGCCACACTGGGGGCACGGCCTGGAGGTCATGACCTGGCCCAGGAACGACCGGGTGACCTGGGAGATCTCGCCACGCCCGTTGCACATGTCACAGGTGTCGGGGTGGGTGCCCGACGCGGCGCCCGCGCCCTGGCAGACCTCGCAGAGCACGGCCGTGTCGACGACCAGCTCGCGGGTGGTGCCGAACGCGGTCTCGCGCAGGTCGAGCTCGACGCGGATGGTCGCGTTGCGCCCTCTCCTGGCCCGCGAGCGGGGCCCTCGGGCGCCGCCGGCCGTGCCGAAGAAGGCGTCCATGATGTCGCTGAAGGGGAAGCCCGCGCCGAAGCCGGCCGCGCCCTGACCCGCGGCCGCGCCGCCGAAGGGGTCGGCGCCCAGGTCGTACATCTGACGCTTGTTGGCGTCGGACAGGACCTCGTAGGCCTGCGTGATCTCCTTGAACCGCTCCTGGGTCGCGGGGTCCGGATTGACGTCAGGGTGGAGTTCGCGGGCCAGCCTGCGGTAGGCCTTCTTGATCTCTTCCGGACTGGCGTCACGGCGCACCCCGAGGGTGGCGTAGTAGTCGCTGTTTGCCACTTATCGACCTCTTATGATGCAGCCAGGATCTGGCTGACGTAGCGTGCCACCGCGCGCACGGCGCCCATCGTCACGGGGTAGTCCATCCTCGTGGGACCCAGCACGCCGAGCCGGGCCAGTTCGTTGTCACCAGAACCGTATCCGGTTGCGACGATCGACGTGCCACGGAGGAACGGGTTCTCGGAACCGATGCGCACGGTGAGCGTGGACGGGGTGTCTGTGGAAGTCTCGCCGAGCAGCCGCATGAGCACGACCTGCTCTTCCAGTGCTTCGAGCACGTCGCGCAGCCCGGTCGAGAAGTCGGCTCCGGCGAGGTTGGCCGCACCGGCGAACACGATCTTCTCGTCGTGGCGCTCGACGAGCGTCTCGAGCAGCACCGACAGGATCGTGGCCACCACCGGGCGGTCCTCGACGGGCAGCCGCTCCGGCAGGTCGGCGACCAGCTCGGGCACGTTGACCAGGCCGCAGCCGTCGAGGCAGGCGTTGAGCACCGCACGCAGGTGCGCGATGCGGGTGTCCTCCACCACCTCGGGCAGCTCGACCACGCGCTGCTCGACGCGGCCCGTGTTGGTGATCAGCACGAGCATGATCCGCCGGTCGTGCAGCGGCACGAGCTCGACGTGCCGGACCGTCGAACGGGTCAGCGTCGGGTATTGCACGACCGCGACCTGCCTGGTGAGCTGCGCGAGCAGCCGCACCGTGCGGGTGACCACGTCGTCGAGGTCGACCGCGCCCGCGAGGAACGTCTCGATCGCCCGGCGCTCCGCCCCGGAGAGCGGCTTGACCTGCGAGAGCCGGTCGACGAACAGGCGATAGCCCTTGTCCGTCGGCACGCGGCCCGCGCTGGTGTGCGGCTGGGTGATGTAGCCCTCCTCCTCCAGCGCGGCCATGTCGTTCCTGACCGTCGCCGGGGAGACCTTCAGGTTGTGGCGTTCGGCGAGGGCTCTGGAGCCCACCGGCTCGTTGGTGGACACGTAGTCTTCGACAATGGCGCGGAGCACCGCCAGCTTTCTATCGTCGAGCACGCGCTCACCTCCTACCTGTGCCTTTCAAGAAACGACAGGTCTAGCACTCTGTGTTCCCGAGTGCCAAGTGTACGGCTCTCGCCCACAAGGTGCGATAACGCCGGTGCTAGCGAGTGGCCGCCCATAGGGCTCACACTGGCCGATATGACCGACGATTCCCAGCCCCCTTCCTACGGTCCACCGCCGGGCCAGGGTCCCTACCAGGGTCAGCCTCCCCAGTACGACCAGGGTCAGCCTCCCCAATACGGCCCTCCGCCCCCGCCCCCATACGGTCAGCCGCAATACGGTCAACCTCAGTACGGCCAGCCCCAGTACGGCCAGCAGCCCTACCAGACCGGCCCCTATGGTCAGCCGTACCAGCCGGGACCTTTCGGGCAGCCGCAGCGATTCGGCCCGCAGGTGGACCCGAAGCTGATCAGGCCGCGGATGCGGTGGATCGCGGTCGTCTGGGGGCTGGCCCTGCTCTGTGTGCTGGCCGGGGTGGGATTGTTCGTGGGCGGCGTGTTCAACACGGTGACCGCGGCGGCTCCGTCCAAGACGTTCGCGGCGGGCGAGAGTGTCACCGTGCCGCTGGACCCGGCGGACAAGCCGGCGGTGTACCTGTCCAGCACGGGCCAGGTCCATTACACGTGCCGGATCGACGGCGGCCCCGGCCAGGCCAAGCTGGCCAAGGTCTCCGGCACCGAGACCGTCTCCGAGGGCGCCACCAAGTGGCAGCTCATCCTCGTGGTCAACGCGCCGGCCAAGGGCGACTACCAGCTCACCTGCGCGACCCAGGAGCCGTCGAACGCGCGCTTCGGCGTCGGCCGCGACCTCGTGGCCAGCGCGGGCGGCCTGGTGGGCGGCGTGGCGGCGCTGGTGGTGATCCCGGGGCTGGGCGTGCTGGCCGCCATCATCACGACGATCATGGTCGTGACCCGCCGAAGCTCTCACCGCAAGCGCCTTGCGTCAGGCGGGTGATTTGCTACGGTCCCCGTGTGTACGAGGGTGATGTTCTCGCGGGGAATTGGCGGCGTCCGGGCAAGGGCAAGATCCCTCAGGTGCCCGCCGAACTCGATCTGGTCGTGGAGGACGCCGAGAGCGGCTTCTGCGGCGCCGTGGTGGCCTGCGACAAGGAGGCCGTCACGCTGGAGGACCGCTTCGGCAAGCGCCGCCTGTTCCCGCTGGCGCCGGCCGCGTTCCTGCTGGAGGGCAAGGTCGTGACGCTCGTACGGCCGGCCGCCACGCCCGCCGCCGGGCCCAGACGTACCGCGTCCGGCTCGATAGCCGTGGAGGGGCTGCGGGCCCGGGTGGCCAAGGAGAGCCGCATCTACGTGGAAGGCGTGCACGACGCCGCCCTCGTGGAGAAGATCTGGGGCCACGACCTCCGGGTGGAGGGCGTCGTGGTCGAGTACCTGGAGGGCGTCGACGACCTGCCCGCGATCGTGGCCGAGTTCGGCCCTTCGCCGGGACGTAGGCTGGGTGTGCTGGTCGACCATCTCGTCCCGGGTTCCAAGGAGAGCCGGATCGCCGCCCAGGTGACCTCGCCCCACGTGCTCGTCGTGGGGCATCCGTACGTGGACATCTGGCAGGCGGTCAAGCCCTCCGTGGTGCGGATCCCGGCCTGGCCGGACGTACCGCGCGGGGTGCCGTGGAAGGAAGGCGTGATCGCCGCCCTGGGCTGGCGGGTGGAGCCGGCCGACGCGTGGCGGCGGATCCTCGGCGCCGTGTCGGCTTACACAGACTTGGAGCCCGAGCTGCTCGGCCGGGTCGAGGAACTGATCGACTTCGTTACGGAGGCGTCATGAGCCAGGATCCCCCGCAGCCACCGTCGGACGACGATGCCACGCGGCGCATCTCACAGTCAGACATCAACCCCGAACCCCCGCAACCTGGGTATGGCGCTCAGCCCGGCTCGCAGCCGGGGTACGGAGCCCAGCCCGGCTCCCAGCCCGGCTCCCAGCCTGGATATGGGGCCCAGCCCGGATATGGCGCTCAGCCCGGCTACGGCCCAGGGCCTGGATCTGGTCCCGGTTATGGCTCCGGTCCGCAGGGTGGTTACGCCTACGGGCAGCCGCCCACGCCGCCGCCCGGCTACCAGCAGCCCGGTTACGGCTACGCGGGCCCGCAGCAGCGTCCGCCACACGTCCCCGGCGTCTACGGCCCGCGTCCGGGCAGCGACGACACCACGATGGCCATGCTGGCCCACCTGCTCGGCCTGCTCGTCTCGTGGATCGGTCCGCTGATCATCTACCTGATGAAGCGGGACGAGTCCCCCTATGTCCGCGACCAGTCGGCCGAGGCGCTGAACTTCCAGATCACGATGTTCATCGGCTACATCATCGCGGGCGCGCTCACCATCGTCCTGATCGGGCTCGTCCTGTTCCCGATCATCTGGATCGTGTCGCTGATCTTCCACATCCAGGCCGCCCTCGCCGCCAACAAGGGCGAGAACTACCGCTACCCGATCTCCATCCGCATGGTCAGCTGACCAGCAGGTCGCGTACCAGAGCGTCGGCCAGCAGCCGCCCCCGCAGGGTGAGGACCAGCCGGCCGGCCTTGAACGGCTCCGGCTCCAGCAGCCCGCCGCCCAGCGCCGCCGCGACGGCCGTACGCGCGCCCGGAGCGACGTCGGCGACCGGATAGCCGGACGACAGCCGCAGCTCCAGCATGAGGCGCTCGGCTTCGCGGTCGTCATCGGCGAGCACTTCGCGGGCGTGCGCGGGCGAGGTGCCCGCGGCCAGGCGCTGGGCGTAGGCGGCCGGGTGCTTGACGTTCCACCAGCGGGTGCCGCCCACGTGGCTGTGCGCGCCGGGGCCGGCGGCCCACCAGTCGCCGCCGGTCCAGTAGAGCAGGTTGTGCCGGCACCGGGCGTCGTCGTCGGTGGCCCAGTTGGACACCTCGTACCAGCGGAACCCGGCCTGCGCCAGCAGCGTGTCGGCGATCTGGTAGCGGTCGGCGGCCACGTCGTCGTCGGGCATCGGCAGCTCGCCGCGCCTGATCCTGGCGGCCAGCCGCGTGCCGTCCTCCACGATCAGCGAGTAGGCGGAGACGTGGTCGGGCTCGGCGGCGATCGCCGCCTCCAGCGACGCCCGCCAGTCGTCGTCGGACTCGCCGGGCGTGCTGTAGATCAGATCCAGGTTGACGTGCTCGAAGCCCGCCTTTTTGGCTTCCTGTACGGCCTGCGCCGCCCGGCCCGGCGTGTGCTGCCGGTCGAGCACCTTGAGCACGTGCTCCCTGGCGCTCTGCATGCCGAAGCTGACCCGGTTGAAGCCGCCGTCCAGCAGCCTGCCGAGGTAGGCGGGGTCGACCGACTCGGGGTTGGCCTCCGTGGTCACCTCGGCGCCCGCCTTGAGCCCGAACTCCGCGTCGATCGCGCCGAGGATCCGGCCCAGGTCTTCCGCGGGCAGCAGGGTGGGTGTGCCACCGCCGAAGAACACCGTCTCGACCGGCAGCTCCACGTCACCGAGGACGCGTCGCGCCAGGCGTACCTCCTCGATGGCCGTGTCGGCGTAGTCGCGATGCGAGGCGCCGGGGCCCAGCTCGGCGGCGGTGTAGGTGTTGAAGTCGCAGTAGCCGCAGCGTGTCACGCAGAACGGGACGTGCACGTAGAAACCGAACGGACGCTCACCGAGACCGCGTAGCGCGCTCTCGGGCAGGTCGCCGGACGGGGGCGCGGCGTCGCCGTCGGGCAGGGTGGATGGCACGCCTCCAGTGTGCCCGCTGCCATTGACTGCCAGATCCAGCGGCCCTACGATCCGAGAAATTATTAGGAAAGTTTCCTATCTGGAGACAGCTGGTGAAGAAAAAGCTCCTGATCTCGCTCTCACTCCTCCTCGGCCTCTCGGCGATCGCGGTGCCGGCCGAAGCGCATACCGGCTTCAAGCGCGTCGCCTACTTCGTCCAGTGGGGCGTCTACGGCCGCAACTACCACGTCAAGGACGTCGATGTCAGCGGCGCCGCGGCCAAGCTGACGCACCTCAACTACGCCTTCGGATTCGTCAACGCGGAAGGGACCTGCTACTCAGCCGACCCATGGGCGGACTGGCAGCGCCCGGTGCCCGCCGAGCAGAGCGTGGACGGCGTGGCCGACGCGCCCGGACAGGCCCTGAACGGCAACATCAACCAGCTGCGCAAGCTCAAAGCCAAGCATCCGGGGCTGAAGGTGCTGATCTCGCTGGGCGGCTGGACCGGCTCCCGCTACTTCTCCGACGCCGTACTCACCCCCGAGTCCCGCGCCAAGCTGGCGCAGTCGTGCGTCGACCTGTGGCTGCGCGGCGACCTGCCGGGGCTGGAGCCGGGCGCCGGAGCCGGGGTGTTCGACGGCATCGACATCGACTGGGAATGGCCAGGTTCGTCCGGCGCCGACGGGAACGTCATCAGGCCCGAGGACAAGCGGAACTTCACCCTCTTCGTGACGGAACTGCGCTCCCGGCTACGGGCGTTCTCCGCGTCGTCGCAGCTGACAGCCTTCCTGCCGGCCGCAGCGGCCAAGATCGACGCCGGGTTCGAGGTGCGGCAGGCGTTCAAGCAACTCGACTTCGCCACCGTCCAGGGATACGACCTGCGGGGCAACTGGGAGCTCCAGACCGGCCACAACGGCAACCTGCTGACGGACCGCCGCGACCCGAACCCGATCCGGTACAGCGTCGACCAGACGGTACGCGACTTCTTGTCACGCGGCGCGCCCGCGAGCAAGATCGTGGTCGGTGTCCCCGCCTATGGCCAGGGCTGGACCGGGGTCACGGCCGGCGGCGACGGCCTCTACAAGCCCGCCACCGGCCCGGCGCCCGCCAAGTGGGAGGCGGGGACGGAGGACTACAAGGACCTGGTCACCAAGCCGGGCAAGCGGTACCGGGACCCGCGCACGGGGACGCTGTGGCTGTACGACGGGAACGAGTTCTGGTCGTACGACGATCCGGCGGTGATGCTGCAGAAGGCGGCGTACATCCGGCTCAAGGGGCTGGGCGGGTCGATGATGTGGTCAATCGACGAGGACGACTCCCGGGCCTCGCTCACGTCGGCGCTGTACTCGGTACTCCGGTAGTGCCGCGGTGATCGTGGTGTGCGGGCGCGATTCCTGCTTCGCCCGCACACCGCCCGGCCTCCGCTGACATCGCCGCCGCACTCGATACTGCTGCGGGCACGCTTCCCCACTGTCCCGCCCCTGACCTGTGGGGGTGCTGCCCCAGTAGGGCGCGCACGCCGTCTGAACCGCGGTCTCCACCCCAGGGTGGAGATCCTGGACTCAACCCGCAGTCCGATCCGCCGCAACACCCCTCGTCCCTACCGTCAAGCCCATGGACCCTACACAGAGCACCCTGCTCATCCTCGCTGCCGCCGTCTTCGTCGTTTACCGGCAGATGATGACCCGCCCAACGGCCAGAAACGGCATCGTCTACGTTTCCGCCGCCATGATCGTCCTGGGCGTGTTCACCGGCGGCCTCATCGACGGCGACCATTTGGCCGTCAGCCTGGGCCTGGGGGCCGTGGAGGCCGTCGCCGCCGTGATCTTCGGCGCCATCCGTGCCGCGACCGTACGCGTCTGGATGGACGAGGCCGGAGTGACCTGGTCGAAAGCCACGCTCTTGACCCTTCTGGCATGGCTGGCCTCGCTCGCGAGCCGCGTGGGTCTCTACTTCGCCGGCGCCGCCCTCGGTCTGCCCGTCACGACCTCCGGCCTCCTGTTCTTCATCGGCCTGACCATCGGCACCCAGGCCCTCCTCGTCGCCCGTCGCGGCCGCGCCCTTTCCGCTGCGACCGTGCGGGCGGATAACTTCGTGGAGTGATGCCTGACCCGTCAAAGATCGTCCCCTTCGTGCTGCGGGTGGGGGCGATCGTGGTGTTCGTATGGGCACAAATACGGGCTAAGCCCTCGCTTGGTTTGACCGGCACCAGCCTGAAGGTCACCGCACTGACCTCGGCCATCGTGATCATTCTGCTCGTCGTCCAACTCCCCCTGGCCCGCAGGACGTCCGCACCCCGACAGGCCCCCAAGGCCCCACCCCCCTCCCCACCCCAACCGCCGGCCCAACCCCTGCCAGACGAAGCGGCGTCCCGATCCCCGCTGGACCAGACGCCGTTCCCGCGCCTGCCAGGCCGAGCTCCGTCCCGACCACCTCAGGACCAAGTGATGCTCCGACCACCGCTGGACCACGAGGCGCCGCGCCCGTCCGAGCCTGTCAGTGTGTCGCGAAAAGGAATCGCATTCGGCGCACTGGCAGGAGCGATCACATCCCGCGTTTCCCGTATGACGACCGCGTCCCTCCGATCCGTCAGAGCGATCGCGTCCCGAACGTCTGCCGCGACGGCCACGTCCCGGGTGCCTGTCATGGCGATAGCGCTCGGCTTGGCGGTCGTTCTCGCGATCATCCTCGACGCGGTGGCCGACGGCGGTCCGGCGCTCGCCGTACTGCTCTACTGCCTCGGCATCGCGGCGGTCCGGCTGCCGCTGCGCCACTCGGCGCCGATCGGGGTCCTGGCCATCGGCGGGCTGCTCGTGGAGGGGGCGATCCACGGGCGGCTGGGTCGCGATCTCAGCCTCATCCTCAGCGCCTGCCTGGTGTTCCTGGTGGCCTACTCGGTCAAGGAACGCCGCGCGGCCAGAGCCGCCGAAGCCCGCGAGGCCGTACTCGCCGAACGAGCGCGGATCGCCAGGGAGATCCACGACATCCTCGCCCACTCGCTGTCGGCGCAACTCGTGCACCTGGAGGGCGCAAAGCTGCTGCTCCGCGCGGACAAGACCGACGAAGCACTCGACCGTGTGGTCCACGCCCGCGACCTGGCCAAATCCGGGCTGGAGGAGGCCCGGCGAGCGGTGTCGGCCCTGCGCGAAGACCCACCGGCCCTTCCGCAGGCGCTGCGGACTCTGGCGGAGGACTTCCAGGCGACCACCGGCCGTCCGTGCACACTGCACATCTCGGGCGCGGAACACCGCCTGCCCCCGGAGGCGGAGCTCGCCCTGCTGCGTACGGCCCAGGAGGCTCTGACAAACGTACGGCGGCACGCGCCCGGCTCTCCGGCCACGGTCAGGCTGCTGTACGAGCCCGGCTCATGCGACCTGCGCATCACCAACCCCGCCAGCGCCGAGCCAGGCACACCTGGGGGAGGATATGGCCTCGTGGGCATGCGCGAACGAGCCGAGCTTCTCGGCGGCACCCTGTCAGCGGGCGAGACGACCGACGGTTTCCAGGTCCGTTTGTGGGTCCCGGCATGAACCCGTGCGCGGGCGAGACGGACGGCGGCTTCCGCGTCCACCTGCGGGGCTCACGTATGGCCGTCCACCCGCGGGGTTCGGGCATGACCTCCCTTACATCCGACAACCCCTCCCCGTGGGTCGCGGTGGCCGGATCATGAGCGTCACGGTCGTAGTGGTCGACGACCAGGCCGTCGTCCGTGAGGGGCTGGTCCTGCTGCTCGGTCTCCTGCCGGGGATCGAGGTGGTCGGTTCGGCAGGGGATGGTGAGGCGGCGCTCCGCCTGGTCGCGGAGCGGCAGCCCGACGTGGCGCTGATGGACCTCCGGATGCCGCGCATGGACGGCGTCGAGGCCACCCGCCGCATCCGCGCCGAACACCCAGACACCCAGGTGGTGGTGCTCACGACGTATTCGGATGACGAGTCGGTGTTCGCCGCGCTCAGGGCGGGCGCACGCGGCTTCCTCACCAAGAGCGCGGACTCGGACGAGATCGCCAAGGCCATCGCCACCGTCGTACGCGGCAACGCGCAGCTCGACCCCACTGTCCAACGCCGCCTCCTCGACGCCATGACGGCTCCCGACGACAGCCGGCCCTGGGGCGTACAGCCGCACCGGACCGCTCCTGACGACGGCTGGCCTGGTCTCGACCCGCACGAACACCCTCCCGCCACTCTCCAGCAGCCTCCCGTACCGTCCCTTGGCAGGCCGGATGCGACCCTCGAACGGCGCACCCCCAGCAGCGCGGACACGACAAGGAGCACCGGCGACGAAGCGCTCGCCGGCGCGCGCGACGGTCTGACGCCGCGCGAGGTCGAAGTGCTACGGCTCATCGCCGACGGCCTGTCGAACACCGAGATCGCCACCCGGCTCTTCATCAGCGAGGCCACCGTCAAGACCCACATCAACAACCTCTTCGCCAAGGCCCGCCTGAGAGACCGCGCGCAGGCCGTCACGTACGCGTACCGCCACGGTCTGGCCCGCCCGGCCCCCTGACCTCGGCGCGGTTGAGCTGGGAGTCGTCATCGAAGCCCGCCAGCTGTAAGACCGTCTCCAGGGCGGCCTGCCGGGTCTCCTCGACCGAGCCGCCGCGTTCGCCGAAACAGTCGGCGGCCACATCGAGCACAGCCACCACCAGGGCGGCGTCAGGATAGGGAACGTCGACCAGGACAGTCCCGTCACGCTCCTCTTCGCCCGGAACCGCGTGGAGCCTCAGCAACCGCCGCATCTCTTCCGCCACGGCGACCCCCAGCACAGCAGCACGCTCGAATTGCTCAGCGGCAATCATGTCACCCTCCTATCGCACAGGTGTTCGGACAAGAAGGTAGCGGGCGCCACCGACAGAATCGCCGACGTGCACGGGGATCCAGGGCTCCGGACCGGCCTACCGCTCCCGGACCGCGTAGGTCAGGTGGGTCACCCGCTGCGTCGGCTCCGCGCGGAGCGGCTCCAGGGCCACGCGGCCCGCGTCCACGCCCTCGAACAGGCGGATTCCGGAGCCGAACAGCACAGGTGAGAGCGCGATCGAGAACTCGTCGATCAGGCCGGCGTTCACGTACTCCAGGATCGTCGCGCCGCCGCCCGCGATGCGGACGTCTCGGTCGCCGGCGGCCTCACGGGCCTGGTCGAGCGCGGTCTCGATGCCGTCGTTGACGAAGTGGAAGGTGGTCCCACCCGGCCGCTCCCAGGGGTCACGCTTCTCGTGCGTCACGACGAAGACCGGTGTGTGGAACGGCGCCTCCTCCGGCCACATCTGCTCGCCGGCGTCGAACATGCGCTTGCCCATCACGCTGGCGCCGGTGCGTTCGAACGTCTCCCGCACGATGTCGTTGTCGCGCCCTTCCTTGCCGCCCTCGCCGAGCTTCAGGTTCTCCCGGAAGAAACGCTGCGGGAATATCCACTGCTGCAGTTCCATCCACTGCTGCCCCATCAAGTCCCCGAGGGACTCGGGCGCGATGAAACCGTCCAGCGACATGGACACGCTGAAGAACACCTTTCCGGCCATCAGTCCTCAACTCCCTTCTGAACGATCTCGGCGACGTAGGCAGCCAGGTTGCCCAGGGTCTGCCGGCCGCCCTCGATCGCGTGGTACTTCTCGACCGCCTCGTCACGCAGTTCCTTGGTGGGGAACACCGTGCGCATCTCGATCCGGGTCGCCGCGCCGTCGGGCGCGAACGTGAGGACCGACTCGAAAGCGTTCGGGTCGTCGTGGGACTCACCGTGCAGCAGCGCGATCCGCTGCGGCGGGGCGATCTCGGTCCAGGTGATCCACTCTTGGTAGTCCGTTCCGTCCGGTCCGTGCATCACGAAGTCCCACGCCCCGCCGACGCGGAACTCGAACGCCCGCGTCGTGGTGGTGAACCCTTCCGGCCCCCACCATCGCGACAGGTGCCGGACTTCGGTGAACGCCTCGAACACCAGCTCCCGTGGGGCACTGATGACCCGGGAGATCACGATCTCGCGGTCGGCCGTCGCTGACTGCGCCGGCGCGTCCCGTCCTGTCGCTGCCATTGGTCACTCCTCTTGCCTTGCTTGCTTGAGGTCCTGCACGTACGCGTCCAGCCGGTCGAAGCTCTCGTTCCAGAACCGCTCGAACCCGCCGGTCCACTCGTGGACCGGTCGCAGCCCACGGGCGTCGAGGCCGTACAGGCGCTGCTTGCCTGCCTTGCGGTCCCGCACCAGCCCGACCTCCCGGAGCACCCGCAGGTGTTTGGAGGCCCCCGGCTGGGTCATCCCCAGCTCCTGGGCCACCTCGGTCACCGGCCGCTCACCCGCCCGCAGCAGCGCAAGGATCTCCCGGCGCTGCGGCTCGGCGATCGCGTTGAAGACGTCCGACGTCGTCGCTGCTCGTGCCATGGCAGCCATCATATTCCCATATCGGCATGCGTCAAGCGGGAGGAATCAGGCGGGTCTTGTCAGATGACGATCGCGACCCTTGTCAGCGGCTGCGGAAACGCGTATCCCGGAGACGGCACACGCGACAGCGGCGGGCAGGGAGGGCGATGGGTGAGCAGCACGCCAACGGCTGGCGGCCGACGCCTCGCTCATTAGGCTTCCTTGCCCAGCTTCGCGATGAAGCTCCGGCTCTGCCCCAGCTCGTTCTTCAAGGTAGAGACCACAGAGGTTTTCTCAATGGTGATCACTTCCAGATTGCGTTGAGGTCCAGAGCGGCGCGGTGTGCTCTCGCCTTGCGACTGGGGCGGCGGTGTGCTCGCGCAGGGCGCGGAGGCTTAGTTTGAGCCTTCGACGATGCGGGGCTGCCCAAGCAGAGAATGGCGTTGTGACCGATCTCTACGCGGTAAGGGTGCTGGCCGTCGATCCAGCGCGCCGCCGCATACAACTGCGGGTAACTGCCTTCAACCCGGACGTATGGCACTGGCCGCTGCCTGACAAGAGCTTCTTCCTCCGTGATCTGGAAGAGGATGAGACCATACTGGACCTTCTTGTTGACGAGGACGACGGGATGGATCGCGACTTCGTCGAGAGTGTGGAGCGGACTGCGACGCGCAACTACCCCTTCACGGAGGCGGCCGAAGAACGGCTGTCCGAAAGTGGCAGAGGATTTCCCTGGGAGGATGAAGGGCCGTTCGACGAGATGTCCCCTGAATCCGCCGCGGCCTTCCTCCGATGCGAGGAGATACGCGTTGGGGCCGATTACGACGTGGTGGTCACCGACTCACGGCTGATCGAGCATCTGAAAGCCGGCGACTGGTGGCGCAGCACCGCTTACCCCGGTGCAGACTGACGCGGCGAAGCCGACGGACAGCACAGGATGGCGGAGATCGTCAGACGTGATGCCAGCGCGCCGAACCGTCCGCCAGGTTGCATCGTCGAGTGGGAGGGAGGGCTTCGTATCTGGGCCCGTACGTGGAGCGCAATCATCGATGATTGCGAGGATCGGCTCCATTTCTACCGGGAACGGCTGAGCCATGACCCGGCCACAGAACACGCTGTGGAATACCTTCGGCGAGTGCATGGGAGGTCGCACCCGAAGCGGTCGTGACGGTGCGGGGATAAATGTCGGTGAGGTCCGATATGAATCGGCCATGGGCACATGGGATGTGGGACCGTTCGACAACGACTCGGCCGCCGACTGGTGCGGTGATCTGCACGACGCAGCCCCTAAGCGGCGTCCTGCTCTGATCCGCAAGGCACTCAAAGGCGCTGCGGGTCGTGCGAAATATCTGGACAGCGATGAGGCGGTGGAGGCGATCGCGGCAGCGGCCATTGTCGCCTCTCAACGCAGCGGCGTGCCGATCACCTCGCCTTATGCGCCGGATTTCCTGCTGGAAGGCGGCAGGGTGGAGGTCGATGACGAACTCGCGGCGCTGGCCGTGCGGGCGCTGGACCGGGTGGTGGGCGAAGACTCGGAGTGGCTGGAACTCTGGGAGGAGAGCGGCTCCTCTCCGGAGGCCGTAGCCGTCATAGAAGGCATTCGCGGTGCTCTGGGGAGCAGGTGAACGACCTCTGAATGCCTTCCGCATGCGACGGTCGCCTGGCGCTCTGCGGTGACGGTTCCCCATAGCGGCTTTGTCGGCGGGGCGTTCCGATGGGATGGAGGCTGGCCGGGCGGAGAGCGTTGAGCCCATCTCGGAAGGCGAGAGGTTCCTCGTTCCGGGTGCGAGCGTGACGTGACCGCCGATCACCCACGTGGAAGCGATCATTGCCGCGTTGCGCCGCCGCCTGGATGGCGCGGTTGGACGCACTGCTGGTGTCACGCCGGCCCGACCAACCGCCAGCGCGTGGCTCCACGAACTGCTGACTACCGCTTGAGGGTGACAGCGGACGGGGTGAACGTGCTGGTAGCGGCGACAAGCGTGACACCATGTGCGACGCTGAACGCATGCACCTTCCTGGCCGCAAGCGCGCCCGGCAGCACGGTCACACGTTCGTGCGGCGGCTCTGGTGGTCTCGCCGCCCAGGCACGCCCGCGGACCACGCGGACATAGCCGAGCTGGATGAGGGGCGGCACGTGTGGCGGGTTGCCTGGTGGGGTGAGGGCTGGGGCGTGTGGCCCGGCTGGAGGCCGGACGTCACGACAGTGCCCGCCTTCAGCACTGAGGACATCCCTCGGGCCAAACCTGAGGTTGCGGCCCATTGGGCGTTTGAGGTGGTGCCGCCGCTCGGCCGTACGGTGATCGAGTGCCCGCCGTGGGGAGTCGTGAGCGGCAGCCGACAGGCCCTCAGGTGATCGGTTCGGGGTGGTCGCAGTCCACGTGGCTGCTGGAACTCTCGTCCTGCACCTTGTAGGGCTCGCCGTTGGTGAACGTGCCGACGATGGAGGCACGCGCCCGGTAGCTACCACCATCCCGGCATGGGGACACGAGGGTGTAAGACATGGCCAGGTAGCTGTTCGTAGTAGTCGTGGTCCACCTCGTACCAGTCGGCGAACAGGCCGTCCTTGTGGTCGATGGCGATCCGGGCGTGGAACGTGGTGAGGACTTCCTGGTCACATGTGACGCGCAGGCTCACTCTGACTCGGGGCGCGGCTGATGCGAATTGGACGGCGGTGAGTGGCCCCCAGGAGTTTCGCAGCCATGGCGGCCTTCGGGCTGGGTGGTGCTGCGGTCGCCGCGATGCTACGGGCACGTGGGTGAAGAACCATCCGACGGATCTGATCAACGTGGCGTTGGAGCTGACGGCGTTCTCGACGCTGGACGGCATGGACTCGACGATCCGCGGTCAGGTCAACGGGCGGATCTTTCAGATCTGGCGGCGACTCGCAGGACCGTGCCTGGATCGAGGCGTTGCTGGAGGTCGGGTCGGGCGGCAAGAGTGATCTGGACCGGTTGAAGAATCGGGCGCGGCGTGCCCCGGCATCCTGGACGCCCTGCGCGAGTACATGACCACCCTGGACCGCCGCGCGGCCGAACTCGCGAAGCCCGCGAGATCCTCACCCGCACCGCACAGGGGGTGTAGAGATCCCGGCACTCCTGGACATCTCTGGATGAACGAGAAGTCGGAGGAAAGGGGTAGCTGTGCCGGAAGCGGACGATGAATTCGCCGCGTTATGGGACGCGCACTATGACGATGTTCTGGGCTATGCCGCCCGCCGAGTCGACCACGAGACGGCGCGTGACCTCGCAGCGGAGACGTTCCTGATCGCCTGGCGGCGCAGGGCCGACATCCCCATGGACCGGCCGTTCCCATGGCTGCTCCACGTGGCCATGAACGTCCTTGCCAACGCGGCGCGCGGGCATCGGCGGCGAGACCGCCTGTGGTGGCGGATACGCGACGACCGTGGCCTGAACGAGCCGGTCGCCGACGTCGCGACCGGGGTGGTGGAAGACGGCCGCATCGGTACGGCCCTGCGGCGCCTTTCGCCCCGCGACCGCGAGGTCCTCCAGCTCATCGGCTGGGAGGAACTCGACGTCAATGACGCGGCAGTCGTCGTGGGCTGCTCGGCGAAGACCTTCTCGGTCCGTCTGCACCGAGCCCGCCGCCGCCTGTCGGACGTTCTCGCCGAACTGGATGCCGAAGGCCAGAGCCGGCCCATCCCGAACCTGCAGAGGAGCTCGCAGTCATGAACGACGACATCCAGGAGATCCGGCGACTGCTCGCGCCGGCCAACCCGAGCCCACGCGGCGCCCTCGCCGGCGCCGGCAAGGACGCCATCGGTCGCACCGCCTTCAACCACATCACGCGCGCCGAGTCGGTCAGGCGTGGATTCCTGTCTCGCCGTGCCACCGTGCGGCTCGTCACGATCGGCGGTCTGGCGCTCGCGCTCGCGGCCGGAACGACGGTGGCTCAGGACCTCGCTCCCGCAGGTCCGGTGGCGAACGCACAGGTCGTACTCAACCAGGCGGCCAACGTCGCCCAGCAGCGGACCTTTACCGCCCCCCGCCCGGAGCAGTGGGTCTATACCGAGACGCAATACAAGAGACTGGGCAAGCCCGGCAAGGGCGAGGTGCTGACGGCGGAGTCGCCGCTGAGGACCGAGCTCGACCGCCTGTGGATCCGGGCGGACGGCAAGCGCCTCGCCACCTTGGTGGACGGAAAGGTGGAGGTCTCGCCCACCGGGGGCGGAGTGCCGCCCGTCGACTACGCGTCGGTGGCGGCCCTTCCGCGCGACCCGGACAAGCTGCTCGCCTGGGCTCGCGAGAACGGCGGACCTATAGCGGAACCCGACGTCAGGCCATACAACGTGCTCTTCGGGTTGATGTTGAGCAACGGGGTGCTGCCCCCAGACCTGGAGGCTGCCACGTATCGTGCCCTTGCGCTGATCCCCGGTATCGAGGTGGACGAGGCCGCCGTGGACGACACGGATCGCCCCGTGGTGTCGATCTCCATCGTGGTTGAGGGTTATCTGAAGCAGGAGATCCTCCTCGACCGGACCACGTACGCCTACCGGGGGCATCGCACCACGGTCATCAAGGACCACACGTTCCCGGAAGGCGGGACGTACAAGGCGGGCGCCGTCGAGAGCTACTCGGTCCGCCTGACGACCGGAATCGTCGACCGCTCCGGCCAACGCCCCTGACTTGAGCCCCTGGGTGTGACGTGCCACGGTCACCCCAGGAGTTCCTCGCTCACTCAGCGCGGTGCGCACCGTCTCCGGCCCAGATCCGAACCCGGACGCGGCGCGACGTCGTCATCGCCGACTACACATCCCCGGGACTGACGCCTTCTCGATCACCTCCACGATCAAAAAGGGGACGATCATCACTCGCCTAGTCCGCCTCGCCATCGGCATCACCGACAAGCCCGGAGTACGGCCCTGAACGGCGGTCCGGCCCGTCTGCTCCGGTGGGCGGTGCCGCTGCTGCTGGTGCTCCCGTCGGCGGTCAACCTGGCCGGCGGGCTCACCTGGATCTGGACACCGTCGCTGCCACTCCCGCTGCTCCACCTGCTGACGCGGGCCGGCCTGCTGGACGCGTGGTTGGTGCTGGACCTCCTGGCCGCCTCGGGCGTCCTGGGCGGAGCCGCCGTGGCGGCTCTGGCGGCACGGGAGCGAACCGCCACCGTCCTGCTGCTCGCCACGGTCTCGGCGATCAGCCTCGCCGCCGCCGTGATCGGAGGCGCGTGGCTGCCCGCCTGGTACGGCGTAGCGTACGGGGGTGCGCTGGCCTTATTACGGAGCTCTGGCCGACGCCGTCCGAGATCACGAGTCTCCGCCGGGTGTGAACATTTCACCGGCCATACCCGAGATGACCCGGCAAGACCCGGAGGCCCCGAGCCTTGACGCCCCCGTACGGCTGAGAAGACTCACCAGCGATCCCCTTAAGCGTTAGATTCGCAGGTGAGAGCGCTTCGATGATGATCGGGAAGACTTCGCGGGCAACGTAGCGCTTGAGGCACCGGAGGATCTCTTTTTTGGATTTGGCCTCGCTGGTGCGGCGTTCGGCGTAGGCGCGGGTGCGCGTCACGGCCGAGGCGGGTCAGGACGAGCGGATGGCCCAGGTCATCGAGGAATGGGGGCTGACGCGGAAGGAGGCGTCGGTGCTGTTCCAGCGGCGATCTTCTCGTCGATGCAGTCGGCGAGCCGTATCTCAAAGACGGTGTACTCGCGAGTCTCGCCGTCTTCCTCATATGTCCTGATGCCGTCGCCGAAGCGGCGCCGCACCGCCTCCAGCGCCGGTCCGACCTCGCGGGAGGCCGCCAGAGCCGCGGGCGGCATGCCCAGCAGCGTATCGAGCAGGAGGCTGAAGCCTTCTGTCTCGTCGTCCTCATCGTCCTCATCGCGTACGACAAGGTCGGCCCGCCGCCGGACCTCGGCGGCGATCGTGTCGGCTGTCTCCGGGAGGCCGATCGCCTGCAGGGTCACCTTCGCCTGGTGCCGGGTGTCCCGGTAGATCTCGTCGTCCTCCAGCACGGCCAGCAGGGTCGGCATCGCGGGCGCCGCGGCCACACCGGCCTGCCTGAGGGCGTACATGAGCCGGTACTTGGTCGACTCGTCACGGAACCAGTGGTCGGCGTCGTCCCGGGCCGGGAAGGGAAACGCGCGGAGCGCCGCGTGCACCGCCGGGACCGCGGCAGCGCCTCGCTCGCCCAAGGTGGCCGAGGTCAGGTTGCCGAGGAAGTTGCCGATCCCGGGCAGGCTCGCGATGAGCTCCTCCGTCGTGGACTCGTCCTCGCCGGTGAAGTACGCCAGCAACCTCCCGGCGGCACCGTGACTGTCGTGACGATCGAACATCCGGTAGAGGGCGGTGGTGGCCGCTCCCTCGTCGATCTCCGCCAGCGCGATCACCGCGGCCTCCCGGGCCGCCGGGTCCGCACTGTTCACGATCAGGTCCGCCAGCGCATCTGCCGCCGTCCCGTGCCAGGCTTCGTCGAGGTCACCCGAGGCCAGCTCACGGACTGCGGCCACGCTCGCCGGGCCGTCGTCCCAGTGGTGGCGAACGTCGTCGAGCAGGGTCTCCACGTCACCGCCGTCCATCACCCAGGAGGGGCGGCCGACGCGTTGCGGCACGAGCCCGGCATGGCCGGACCAGTGGAGAACGTGGACCTGGCCGCCACGCCCGCCGATCAGCCAGCACCGCCCGTCCGGCGTACCCGCCACATGGGTCAGCTCTCGCGGGCCGGAGGGCGTGGGGGGCGCGAAGCGGCCGACGGGCCCACGGCCGTGCAGCCGCCAGAGCGCGGCCGTACCGTCCTGGGAAACCGACATCACCAGGTCGGTGCCGTGGGCGAGGGCCAGCGCCCGGACGCGGCCGCCATGCGCCTGAACGCGCCCGAGGCAGTGCCCCGAGCGGGCATCCCACCACGACAGCGAACCGTCCCGCCCGCCGAGCACCACCAGCGGCCGGTCCGGATGCGCCGCGATCGCCGTCGGACGGGCGGGCGGGACGAACGCGGTCACGACCGCCCCGGTCTCCGCGTCGAGAACGACCACCCGGCCGCGCCGCGCGGACACTACGAGCCGCCACCGGTCGCAACAGCGCGTCAGCCGCTGATCCGCCGCATCGCGTTCACCGAAGGCCCACACGAGCCCGGCGTCGCCGTAGGCCTCCCCGGAAGGCCGTCGCCATGCCGTGATCCGGCCCGCGTCACTGCTCACGACGATCAGGCCGGAGGCGGTGCGCCCCAAGGCCATCGGGGAGTCCGACTTGATGCGGCCGTAGAGGGTGCCGAAGGCGCCCAGCCAGCGAAGGTCTCCACACTGCCTGAGCACCGCCTCCCGGTCCGAGGACGTGAGGAGCCGCCCGCCGTCCCAAGGGAGCTGCCGCCATTCCAGGGCCTCCGCGGCCACCGTCCATAGCGAGGCAAATGAGCCTGTGGTCAGCAACTTGGGCTGCTTGGCGTCGCCGATGAACGCGGCGCTCTCCACCGGTCCGCCTTGCAGCCCTCCCATATAGGCGGTCAGCAGGCCGTGGCGCAGATCCCACAGCCGGACCTCGCCGGAGCGCGCCCCGGTCGCCCCGATCCGCCCGTCTGGGGAGACCGCGACCGCGGTGACGGCGTCGCCATGATCCTCCGACGCTCCGATGTAAAGATCACCTTCGTCGGGCATCCCCGAGAGGTAGCACATTTCCGGTACGTCCGGCGACTCGAAATCCGGACAACGGCCGTGAGCGGCCGGGCCAGACGCCGTACGCCAGCGCCCTCCGCTCAACGGAAAACTTGCAAGGTCACCCGGGGACGCTGTGACACCTAAGACGGATGTGCATCATGCCCGGCGGGGTTTGGGTCTTCATCGGCTCCGGGCTGGGCGTTAGAAGACGTCCTGAGATCCGGAAGGGCCTTGGGGAGTGAGCTGGATCAGACCAGGTCTTGGGGTCTGTTGCGTCAGCTCCCGTACTGCTTGGTGTCCGGGTGCTCGATGAGCAGGACATGGGCGGTCTTGTCGGCAACGGGACGGTGCCGCATTCCTCTGGGAATGACGAACAGTTCGCCCGCCTTCAGCACCACCGGGTCTTGCCCCTCCAACTGGATCTCGAGGCTGCCGTCCCAGCACAAGAAAAGCTCGTCCTCATCGTGGTGATGCCACACGAACTCGCCTTCCACTCGAGCCAGGCGAACAACGGTGGTGTCATTCACCGCCGCCAGAGTGTGCTGCTGAAAGGGTCCTGGGAGCGCAGTGATGGCCTCGGCCACCGAGACCGCAGCAAGGTGACGCGTAGCTTCATGTTGTGTGGTCATGCCCCAATCCTTGCCGTCAGAGTGGCCCGACGACAGAGCCAATCTGAGAATATTGGTCCTCTTGGCGGACCAATCATCCGAAGATCATGCTGATTGGCATCACTCTGGTGGTGCGGGTGCTACGCCAGGCGTGAGGAGTAGGAATCGATGCTGGTCTCGATGATGTTGCCGCCAAGGTCAGTTCGCTCCCAATCAGTCGGCCCGGCGAAGCGTTTTGGGGAGGACGTCCGGAGCGAAGCGAACGTCCTTTTGCGGCGAAGCCGACAGGGTAGGATCGGTTAGCAATTGGAATCGATTGGTAGGCGATGAGAGATGGACGTCGCACGTACGCAGGCCGCACTCCGGCTGATCGCCCGTGGGTTCGAGGAGCTCGCCGCCGCCCTGGGTGAGGAGGAGGCCGGAGAGGACGAGCGGACGGCCCGGGTCATCGAGGAGTGGGGGCGGCGGGGGCTGACGCAGAAGGAGGCGTCGGTGCTGTTCCAGCGCCACGGGTTCGCCCCGCAGACGACCGGCGGGTGGGCCAGGGGCGACTGGATCGAGATCGGCGACGACGGCCTGCGCTACCTCACCGCGAAATCGCACACCTGGCTGGAGGAACGGGCATGACCTTTTCCGTACGCATCGCCATACGCGGCTATGAGCTCGACACGCAGGGCCACGTCAACAGCGCCGTCTACCACCAGTACGGCGACCATGCCCGCTGGGAGTGCCTGCGCGCGGCGGGCATCTCGGTCGACGCCATGCGGAGCTCGGGCGTCGGCCCGGTCACTCTGGAGAACACCATCCGCTACCTCGGCGAGTTGCGCGGCGGGGACGAGGTGGAGGTGACATGCGCGTTCGTGTGGGGCGAGGGGAAAACGTTCAAGATCGCGCAGGAGTTCAGGCACGCCGACGGGCGGCTGGCGGCCGAGATGACCAGTGTGGGCGGCCTGCTCGATCTGGGAGCCCGCCGACTGGTGGATGACCCGGCGGCCCGCTGGCGCTCCCTGGCCGACGCACCGGACGTTCTTGGTCTCTGAAACCACCGACACACCGGATGTGCTCGGCCGTCAAAAAAGAGGGGTTCCAGTGATGTGGGCCCACTTGAGTGGATTCAGGCAGGAGAGGCCTCTTCACTCAGAGTGAATCAAATTCGCCGTCGATGAGCCCTCGACGGAAGGCATCCCACTCCGAACGAGTGAAGTACAGCCTTGGACCGTCAGGATTTTTGGAGTCGCGTACTGCAATCAACGAGCCGTGCGTTGCCAACTCGACGCAGTCGCCATTACCGCCACTGTATGAACTTTTGACCCACTTATCCGGATCAAGCATCGTCCACTCCCTTCTGACAGGGGTTTCACGTAAGATCTTCCAATGCCCCTATCAGCATAGTCCTGGAATCGTTGGGGCTCAGGGCGGCAGCTCGCAGGTAGTCGAACACGCTCTCGTAGGCTCGAACCTCGGGGGCCTCCTCCAAGTACACGGCACTGATCATGTTTTCCAGGTACACGACATCCATGTCACTTGGGACAGGGAAGCCTACGATGCTGAACGATCCGGTCAACGCTCCGTGCTCTCCTGCTCGAAACGGCAGAATCTGCAACATGACATTGGGGCGTTCGCCGACTTCAACGAGTTGCCTGAGCTGATCAGACATCAGAGCTGACGTGCCGATACTCTGACGAATCACAGCCTCGCTGAGAATGGCTGCTAGCTCGAACGTGCCGTCGTTCAGACGCTCCTGGCGCTTCAGTCTGATCGAGACGAGCCGATCGATCTCGTCTGGAGGGTCACCAGGGCGAGCGGCGATAGTGACCGCATGAGCATAAGCTCCCGTTTGGAGCAACCCGGGGACCAGGCTCTGACTGTAGTGGCGAACCAGCCGTGCTTCCGCCTCAAGGCCGATGAGGGTGGAGTACTCGCCAGGCAGGACATTTGCGTACTTTTGCCACCATCCCTTCTGCTGCGCCTCTCGGGCGAGATCTAGCAGCGATTCCCGCTCCGCTCCGACAATCTCGTAGATATCAAGGAGCGCCCGGAGATCGCGAGGCTTAATGCCCCTACGTCCCGTTTCGATACGACTGATCGATGCGGCGGCCATTTCCATCTGTTCTGCCACTATTTGCATGGACAGACCACGTTCGGTCCTGAGTCGTCGCAGCTCAGAAGCAAGCCGGCGTCGACGCACTGTTGGACTCGTCTCCAGTGACACGCTTACATCTCCCACGATACTTTCTCTGGTAATTTTCCATTGGAAAACTGCCAGGAGCAATGCTTCTGAGGTACCTTCCAAAGCGTAGGACCTCAAGCGCTGACCGCCCTCGAAACGCAGGTACAGCGCGGCAATCAACGGTGCATTCACGGAGGTTCGTCATGCCTTTTAGTGACTCCGATCTGCAACGCCTCGCTTACCTTACGCGTCTGGACCAAGGGCTGATGTGCCTTGGCGCAGACCCGAGGTTGGACCTCCGGCGAGCCAGGGTCGCGCTGCCGTCCTTGATGGTCCGCGCCGATTTTCGGCGGGGGCGCTGGATCTACAGGTGGGGTCCGTGGCCCTGGTGTCGAGTGGATGCCAACCACGAGAACGCTGCGGAGCGGGTGTACCAAGCGATGCGGCTGATTTGATGCAGCGGGACCTGGGCGGTTTCTGGTTGCCAGGCTTGGCAGCGTCGGTCCCGATGGCGCGGATGTTCGTCAAGACGATGCTGGCCGGGGTTGGTGGGGACATCAGTGATGCGCTGCTGGTACTCAGCGAACTGGTGACGAACGCGGCCAAGCACAGCGACTCGGCGATGCCGGGTGGCTGGGTACGGGTCCGGGTCAAACGCGTCGATGTTGGCTTGGTCCAGATCGAAGTGATCGACGACGGGTCGGCAAGTTGCCCCTCTCCTCGCTATCCGAATGCGCACGGCGAGGATGGGCGAGGGCTGGGGATCGTCGATGACCTGGCCGCGAAATGGGGGTGGCGTCAGTTCGGAGGGAAGCGCTTGGCGGTCTGGGCGCTCATGAACGTGCCTTCGCTGGAGGAGCAAGCGAAAGAAGGCGACGATTTCACACATCAGGCCGGACCCGAGCCGGCGGAGTCGCGCAGAACCGAAGCCTCAGCCGCCCATCATGCCCTGCGTCTCGATGATCACCCTCCGGTTGATGCTCCTCTTGGTAGGGGTTGAGCGCCCGCGTTGCCGCCGCACATCATTCGCCGTCACATCTAAAGGGGACAAGAAAAATGATTTAGCCAAAAGAAAACCATTATCCCGCTTTCTCCAAAATGGACAGCGGCGGCCAAGGGATCAATCTTCTCACCGAATAGAAGCATCGAGGCCTAGGCTTTGAAGCTAACGTCGAACCCAAGAGCGGACATCAGCCCGCATGGCGAAAGGAGCATTATGGGTAACGATAAGGATGATAAGGACGACAAGCCCACGCCGAAACATGCAGGCGGGCAAAAGAAGGACGTACCATTTAAGGTGAAGGAACCGACAGAGGCGGAGAAGAACGGCAAGGGTGGCGGAAGGCACTAGTGGATCCCGAAGAACTCAACGTTGCGATGGCCAATGCCTTGGCATCCAACGGCGAGTTGACGGATGAGGCATGGCGGGCAGCATTGCTCGCCGTGCCCCGTCACCTTTTCGTGCCAGCGGTGGCCTGGGCCGAACCGGACGACGCCCCCGGCTACCTGATCGATCGGGAGAGCAATCCGGACGCATGGCTGAAAGCGGCCTACGCCGATCATGCGATCATCACGCAGTTCGATGACGGGGCTACGGAGATCAGCAAAGGGCCGGGGCGCTATACCTCGTCCCTGTCAGCTCCGGGGGTCGTGCTGGACTTCCTTGAACTTCTCGGAGCCGGCTCGAACGATCAGGTGCTGGAGATAGGAACGGGGCCGGGGTGGACGGCTGGTCTGCTGTCACATCGGGTCGGTGAGGAGTGTGTGACAAGCATAGAGATCGATGAGGACGTGTTCTCGACAGCAGTTGGCAATCTCAGCGAGGTCGGCCACCGGCCGCACCTGGTTCGAGGCGATGGTGGACGAGGATGGGCCCGCGGCGCTCCCTACGACCGTGTGCATGTCACTTGTGGCGTGTTCGAGGTCCCCTATGAGTGGGTGCGGCAGACGCGATCTGGCGGGGTGATTGTGCTGCCGTGGATGCCCCGTTATGAGCCTGGGTATCAGCTACGGTTGTCTGTTGGCCCGCATGGCACGGCGTCCGGGAATTTCACGCAGTACGCCGGATACATGCTGCTGAAAAGCCAACGTGCTGCTTCCCCACCGCTTTTTGAGGACGATTTCCGATTCAGGCCCACAGAGATCGATCCTGCGACGGTATTTCGTGCTGGGTACGGAGCCGATGTGGCCATTGCTGGAATGTACCCCGACATCACTGTAAATGTGGACAGGGAGAATGACTTCCAAACTTGGTTGTGGACCGGCGATTCCAAGGCTTACGTATCGGGTAGTGAGGTGGCGCAAGTCGGCCCCCGCAACCTGTGGGACGAGGTAGAGAGGGCTTTTTCGCAGTGGACGGAATGGGAAAGACCCGAGCTGAGCAGATTCGGGATGTGCGTCACACCCGTTGGCCAATATGTGTGGCTGGACTCTCCGGATAATCCTGTCGCGCTACCTGCTCGATGATGTTGCCGCCAAGGTCAGGCTGCTCCAATCAGCCAACCCGGCGAAGCGTTCTTGGAAGGCGTCCGAGCGCAGCGAGGCCCTTCAGGGGGCGGGCGTCAGCCCGCCTGGGAGGACGTCCGGAGCGAAGCGGAGGGCCGTTGTGGGCGGGCGGGCATCAAACGGCCAACCACCGAATCGGGTAAGGGGTGGGCTGAAAAGATCGTCCGGAGCGTAGCGGAGGTCCTTTGCGGCGAGCAGCCGGCTACTTCTTGGCCTTGTCGGCGCTCGAATCCGTCGACAGCGCCGCCACGAACGCCTCCTGGGGCACCTCGACCCGCCCCACCATCTTCATCCGCTTCTTGCCTTCCTTCTGCTTCTCCAGCAGCTTGCGCTTACGCGTGATGTCACCGCCATAGCACTTGGCCAGAACATCCTTACGGATCGCCCGGATGTTCTCGCGAGCAATGACGCGGGCCCCGATGGCCGCCTGGATCGGCACCTCGAACTGCTGCCTGGGAATGAGCTCACGCAGCTTCTTGGCCATGTCCACGCCGTACGCATACGCCTTGTCCTTGTGGACGATGGCGCTGAAGGCGTCGACCGGCTCGCCCTGGAGCAGGATGTCGACCTTGACCAGCTCCGACTCCAGCTCCCCGTCGGGCTCGTAGTCGAGCGAGGCGTAGCCGCGGGTGCGCGACTTGAGCTGGTCGAAGAAGTCGAAGATGATCTCGCCGAGCGGCAGTGTGTAACGGATCTCGACCCGGTCTTCCGACAGGTAGTCCATGCCGCGGAGCTGACCGCGCCGCCCCTGGCAGATCTCCATGATCACGCCGATGAACTCGGCCGGGGCCAGGATGGTCGACTTGGTCACCGGCTCGAAGACCTGCGCGATCTTGCCGCCGGTGGGGAACTCCGACGGGTTGGTGACGGTCAGCTCGCTGCCGTCCTCCATGACCACGCGGTAGACGACGTTGGGCGCCGTGGAGATCAGCGACAGGCCGAACTCGCGCTCCAGCCGTTCGCGGACGATCTCCATGTGCAGCAGGCCGAGGAAGCCGACGCGGAAGCCGAAGCCGAGCGCGGCCGAGGTCTCCGGCTCGTAGATCAGCGCGGCGTCGTTGAGCTGCAGCTTGTCGAGGGCTTCGCGCAGCTCGGGGTATTGGTCGCCGTCGATCGGATAGAGGCCGGAGAACACCATCGGCTTGGGGTGGTCGTAGCCCGCCAGCATCTCGGTGGCGCCCTTGGCGACCGAGGTGACGGTGTCACCGACACGCGACTGGCGCACGTCCTTGACGCCGGTGATCAGGTAGCCCACCTCGCCGACGCCCAGCCCCAGCTCCGACACCTTGGGCTCGGGCGAGATGACGCCGATCTCCAGCGTCTCGTGGGCGGCCTGGGTCGACATCATCAGGATGCGCTCGCGCTTGCCCAGGTGACCGTCGAAGACCCGGACATAGGTGACGACGCCCCGGTAGGTGTCGTAGACCGAGTCGAAGATCAGCGCACGGGCGGGCTCGTCGGCGGCGCCCACCGGGGCGGGGACGGTCTGCACCACGTGGTCGAGCAGCTCCTGCACACCCGCGCCGGTCTTGCCCGAGACCCTGAGCACGTCGGACGGGTCGCAGCCGATCAGGCCCGCGAGCTCCTCGGCGAACTTCTCCGGCTGCGCGGCGGGCAGGTCGATCTTGTTGAGCACCGGGATGATGTGCAGGTCGTTGTTCATGGCCAGGTAGAGGTTGGCCAGCGTCTGCGCCTCGATGCCCTGGGCGGCGTCGACCAGCAGGATCGCGCCCTCGCACGCCTGCAGCGACCGGGAGACCTCGTAGGTGAAGTCGACGTGGCCGGGCGTGTCGATCATGTTGAGCACGTGGCCGTCCCACGGCAGTCGTACGGCCTGCGACTTGATCGTGATGCCGCGCTCTCGCTCGATGTCCATCCGGTCGAGGTATTGGGCGCGCATGGACCGGTCGTCGACCACGCCGGTGATCTGCAGCATCCGATCGGCAAGGGTCGACTTGCCGTGGTCGATATGCGCGATGATGCAGAAGTTGCGGATCAACGCGGGGTCGGTCTGGCCAGGCTGAGTGCGCACCGAAGTCCGTTTCGACAGGGTTGAGGTCAAGCGTCTTTCATGGTGACATGCCCGGGTGATTGCCCGAACCGCCATTCGCCGTGGTCTGCGCCTTGTCGCGCTGGCCCTGGCTGTCATCGTCGCGCTGATCGGCCTCCTGGCCGGCGCGCTCCGTCTTCAGTTTACCGGTGCCCCGGCGGCCTGGGCGAAGAGCACAGGTAACGACGCCCTCTGGCTCGGCCACGCGTGGGTCGACGGCCGCCGTACGGAGGCGGACGTGGAGCGACTCGCGGTACGCCTGCGCGCCACGGGCATCAAGGACCTGTACGTCCATTCGGGACCATTCGAGAAGGACGGCCGCCTAGATCCCGCAAAATACCCCAGCGCCCGAAATTTCGTCCAATGGGTTCGGCAGTACCTCCCCGGCCTCCGCGTCTCCGCCTGGCTCGGCCAGAAGGTCGACGGCCTCCTCGACCTCGACGACGCCAAGTCCCGCGAGAACGTCCTGGCCGGAGCCGCCGCCATCATGCGGACCGGCTTCGACGGCATCCACTACGACTTCGAGCCGATCGGCGACGGCGACCGCGACTTCCTCGACCTCCTCGAGAAAACCCGCCAGTACACCAGGCTCCTGTCCATCTCGACGCCCCAGATCGAGCCCTACCCCCTGATGCGCCTGCCCGCCCGGGCCCTCATCGGCCACGACAAGTACTGGTCGAGCGGCTTCTTCAAGCAGGCCGCCGACCGCGTCGACCAGATCGCCATCATGACGTACGACTCCTTCACCCCCGCGCAGTCCCTCTACGGGGGATATGTCGCACGGCAGGCCACCCTCGCCCTCGATCTGGTCCCCGAGACGAAGCTGGTCCTGATGGGCGCCCCCGCCTACCACGACCACGGCATCGGCTGGGGCGACTCCGCCGAGAGCGTCGCCATGGCCGCCCAGGGCGCCAAGCTGGCCTTGACGGACCACGGCAGACGGGAGCTGTTCGGCCTGGCCCTGTACGTCGATTTCGCGGCAACCGAGGAGGATTGGCGCGAATACACCACCGAGTGGTTCTCCTGAGGACGTACACTGAGCGGAGACTCCGATGACCCAGGGTGTTGATTTGAGCTGCCGCCTGGGTTATTGGTAACCTGTTCAACTGCGTGTGGCGCGCCCTCTCTCGAGCCCGCGCGCCCCATCCATCACCAGACTTTCACCGAGGCTTCTTCGTGGCGAACATCAAGTCCCAGATCAAGCGCAACAAGCAGAACGAGAAGGCTCGCCTGCGCAACAAGGCTGTCAAGTCTTCGCTGAAGACGGCTGTGCGCAAGTTCCGCGAGGCCGCCGAGCAGGGCGACGCCCAGCAGGCCGCCGAGCTGCAGCGGGCCGCCGCCCGTCAGCTCGACAAGGCCGTCAGCAAGGGTGTCATCCACAAGAACCAGGCCGCCAACCGCAAGTCGGCGATCGCCAAGCAGGCCGCCAGCCTGGCTGCCAAGTAGGTCGCCAGAGGCACCACAGCGCCGCACCGCCGTCAAGGGGTGCGGCGTTTTTTGTGTCACGATTTCGATATCACACCGGCGTTTCAGGTCCGTCACCGTTCCGAAGATCACCTTGCCTCCCCCCTCTTGAATGCCCAAGGGTTCACTAAACGGGGCAAGGGGGGCATATGCGGGGGCCGTTGGTCGTCAAACGGGCGTTCAGCGAGCCGCTGCTGTTACTGGCCGCGTTCGGGTCGATCCTGCTGGCCACCACGACGCTGGTAGCGCTGACGATGTACGCCTCGACCATCGCCGAGGTGGGCGTGCGCCGCACGATGGAGACCGCGTCGCTGGGCCAGGTGGCCGCGACCATCGCCACACCCGTCAACACCAAGACGTTCCCGGCGCTCGACCGGGCGATCCGCGCCGAGCTCGCCCGGGCCTACGCGGGCGCGCCCGCCGCCATCACGACCGCCTTCCGCTCCGACTCGTACGTCCTGCCGGGCCAGGAGAGCCGCAAAACCCCCGAACTCCTCAGGTTCGGCAGCTATGACGGCCTCGACACCCACGCCAAGCTGATCTCCGGCGCCTGGCCGACCGCCAAAACCGACGCCGCCAAGACCGACGCCGCCGGAAGCGACGTCGTCGAGGCCGCGATCTCGCTGTCGGCGGCCTCGGCGAGCGGCCTCAAGTCCGGTCAGGAGATCACCACCGAGGGCCGCCTCGACCACAAGCCGGTCAAAGTCCGCATCACCGGCGTCTTCCAGCTCAACGACCCGTTCGGCGACCGCTGGACCGGCGAGCAACTGCTCACCCGAGGCGTCGAGACGGGCGAGTACACCACCTACGGCCCGCTGATGGTCCCCCGCCAGACGTTCCTGAGCCGCTTCGCCACGAACGTCAACGCCACCTGGACCGCAGTCCCCGACCTGCGCACGCTGTCGCCGGAGCAGCTACGGCCGTTCGCCGGCCGGGTGAGCGAGCTACGCGACCGGCTGCGGGCGAACGGCTGCCCGAGCTGCACTGCCGCCAGCCGCCTGCCGGAGATCCTCACTCAGCTCGGCACCGCCGCCCTGGTGGCCCGCTCCACCATGCTCATCCCGGTGCTCCAGCTGCTCCTGCTGGCCGCGTACGCGCTCATGCTCACCGCCCGCCTGCTCGCCGACCACCGCCGCATGGAGGTGGCGCTGCTGCGCTCGCGCGGCGCGGGCACGCTGCGGCTGGCCGCGCTGGCGGGCGGCGAGGCGCTGCTGGTGGCCGTCCCGTGCGCGATCGTCGCGCCGTTCCTCGGTCCGCCGCTGCTGGCCCTGGTCAACGCGCTGCCGTGGATCAAGGCCTCCGGTGTACGGCTGGCGCCGTCGGCCGACCTCGGCACGTTCGCGGTCTCGATCGGTGTGGCCCTGGCCTCGGCCGTACTCCTCATGCTGCCGGCCCTCGCGGGCGCCCGGCGTACCTATGTGGAGGAGCAGTCGACGCGCGGCCGGAGCGGCGGGCGCGGGCTGATCGAGCGGGCCGGGGCGGACCTGGCGCTGCTGCTGGTCGCGGCGCTGGCCATCTGGCAGCTGCGGCGCTATGGCGCGCCCGTCACCGCGACGGCGGCCGGCGACCTCGGCATCGATCCGCTCATCGTCTCGGGCCCGGCGCTGGCGTTGCTCACCGGTGGCATGCTGGGCCTGCGTCTGGTGCCCCGCGTCTCGAAGCTGGCCGAGCGGCTCACCGCCCGGCGGCCCACGCTGGCTCCGGCGCTCGGCGTCTGGCAGGTCAGCAGGCGGCCGCTCAGGTACGCGGGTCCCGCGCTGCTGCTGACCATGGCCATCGCGATCGGCATCGTGTCCATGGCCACGGCCGCCACCTGGCGCGGTTCCCAGGAGGACCAGGCCCGCCACCAGACCGGGGCCGATCTGCGGATCTCCGGGCCACCGGACGGTCCCGAGCTGGGCACGTTCGGGCGCGGCCCCGCGTTCGCGGCGCTGCCGGGCGTCACGACGCTCTCCCCCGCCTTCCGCGGCCAGGTGGACCTCAGCGGCGAGGGCGCGGTCCTGCTCGGCCTCGACGCCGGCAAGCTCGACCGGCTCCTCCAGTTGCGGCCCGACCTGTCGGCGCGGTCGGTCGGGGAGATGGCGCGGGAGCTGCGCTCGGGCCGACAGCGAGGTGGCCCGCTGGAGCTGCCGGGCAGACCCACCACGCTCACGGTACGGGCCCGCACCGACGCCGAGGTACCGCTGCGGATCATGGTCTCGGACGCGCTCGGCGTCTGGCGCGAACTGTCCCTGGGCCTGCTCCATCGGGGCGACAACGAGATCGTCCTGGACCTCGGGGCGTTGGCCGGGCGGACCGGGAAGATCGCCTACCCGCTGTCCGTCCGCGGCCTGGTCGCCAATCCGCCCGAGAGAGGCGCCGCGCAGGTCACGGTGACCGGGCTGAGTCCCGGCAGTGCGATTTCGCTGAAGGTGACCGGACCGCAGCCGGCCGCCGTCGCCTTCGACGAGCCGACCGGCCCGCTGCCGGTGGTGCTCACCACCGACCTGGCCGCCTCGCTCAAGCTCTCGCCCGGCCAGGTGAGCCGGGTCAGCCTGGATCGGCGGGTCGTCGAGGTCAAGGTCGCGGGCCTGGTCGATCGCATGCCGACGACCGCCGCGGACCAGCCGGCCGTACTGGCCGACTGGGGCACCCTCCAGGCGCACGGCCTGGCGGCGGGACAGATACCCAGACCGGCCACCGAATGGTGGCTCGCCGCCAAGGGCGGCGACACCGAGCCCGCGCTCACGGCGTTGAAGAAGCGGCCGGAGTGGAACGTCACCGCCTTCGACCAGCGCGAACTCGCCGAGCGGCTGCGCGACGACCCGCTGGCCAGCGGGCTGCAGGGGGCGCTGATCCTGGGCTTCGCGGCCGCGCTGGCGTTCGCGGTGCTGGGCTTCCTGGTGAACGCCACCGTCGCGGCGCGGGAGCGGATGGCCGAGTTCACCATCCTGCGGGCGCTCGGGGTGAGCTCCCGGCAGGTGTTCGGGATGCTGGCGATCGAGCAGGCGTTCGTCATCGGGCTGTCGCTGGTGGCGGGCACGGCGCTGGCGTTCGTCGTGGGCGTCCTGGTCGTGCCGCACATCGTGCTCACCGGGCAGGCCGCGGCGGTCACGCCCGACGTACTGCTCGACATCCCATGGGCGGCGACCGCGGCCATGTTGGCGCTGGTGGCCGCGCTGCTGCTCGGCATCGTCGCGGTGCTGGCCCGCAACCTGCGCGGGCAGGGTGGGGAGGACTTGTGAGGATCCTGGTGCTCGCCCGGGTGCGGCTCGGCGTGGTCGCCGTGCTGTCCCTGCTGACGTTGAGCGCCTGCCTGCTCATGGCGGGGCTGCCGCGGGTGCTGCAGGCCTCGTACGACGACGCGCTCCACGGGGCCCTCTGGAAGGCGTCCGCGTCGCAGGTCGACCTGACCGTACAGACCGAGTCGCGCGGGGCGGACCTGCACGACCCCGGCGAGTTCGCCGCCAAGGACGCCCGGATCCGCTCGCTGCTCCCGTCACGGCTGCGGCCGCTGGTCTCGGCCACCGGCCAGATGAGTGCGAAGACGTACGACACGCCGGTCTACCAGTCGAACGGGCTCACCTACATCAACCTCGGCTGGCTGTCCGACGGCGACCGGCGGGTCGAGTGGATCGACGGCCGGGCGCCGGGCAAACCGGGCGTCCTTCGCTGGAACGGGTCGGAGATCCCGCTGTTCGAGGTGGGCATCGTCGACGAGGCCCGCACCACGATGCCGCTGCAGGTCGGCGACGTGCGGATCCTCGGCGAGAGCGACCAGATGGCCGTCAAGATCGTCGGTGTGTTCCGGGCGAAGGACCCCGGCGCCCGCTACTGGAGCCACGACGCCGACGTCCTGCATGTCACGCAGGTCCAGCCACCCGGCAAGCAGGAGCTGGAACGGCGCACGACGGCGCTGATCCCGGCGAGCGGCCTGGCCGTCCTGAGCGGCGCCACCCGCCACCTGGTCTACAGCTGGACCCTGCCGGTCGATCCCGCCGCGCCCGCCTCTCTCGACGTGCCCGAGCTGCGCGCCGCCGTCGAGGACTACGGGCGGTTGATCCCGGTGCAGATGGCGGGCAACGGGAGCCCGTACGAGCTGGCGACGGATCTGCCGGGGGTGCTGGCTGGGTTCGGGACCGCGCTG
This sequence comes from Nonomuraea guangzhouensis, assembly GCF_019396345.1. Lineage (GTDB taxonomy): Bacteria > Actinomycetota > Actinomycetes > Streptosporangiales > Streptosporangiaceae > Nonomuraea > Nonomuraea guangzhouensis. The sequence continues at coordinate 482,531 of NZ_JAHKRM010000002.1, forward strand.
GGCGCCGCGCAGACCGTGATGTTCCTGGTGCTCGGCGGGCTGCTGGCCGTGGCGCTCGGGGTGCTCGTGCTGGCCGTACAACTGCTGACCGAGCGGATCGATCACCCGCTGGCGCTGGCGCGGGCGCGCGGCGGGTCGCTGCGGCAGGTGGCGGGGGCCGGTGCGGCGCTCGTCGCGATCGCGGTGGCGCCCGCGGCGCTGGCCGGGTGGGCGCTGGCCTTCCTGGTGCCGGGGCCGGTGCCGTGGCTCGCCCATGCCGGACCCGCCCTCGTGCCGCTCACCGCGGTCGGTTACGCGGCCGCGCGGCTGGCCGTGACACACCGGACGCCGCTGCACGAACGGCGCGACGACGTGGCCGCCGCCCGCCCGTCGGCCAGGCGGATCACGCTGGAGGTGCTGGTCGTCGGCCTCGCGCTGGCCGGCGCGTACCTGCTGCGCACCCGTGGCCTGACGACCGGCGGGCTGGACCCGTTCCTGCTCCTCGTACCGGTCGCGCTGACGGTCGCCGCCGCGCTGATCACCATCCGCTGCTATCCCCTCCCCCTCAAGCTTCTCGTACGACTGGCCGCCCGCGGCCGGCTCGCCGTGCCCTTCCTGGGCCTGACCAGGGCGGCCCGGGCGCGATCGGCCAGCGCGCTGCCGGTGCTGATCCTGCTGCCCGCGCTGGCCGTGTCGGTGTTCGGGACGGTGGTCTCCGGCGGGCTGTCGACCACGCAGCGCCTGGCGTCCTGGCAGAGCGTCGGCGCGCCGATCAAGCTGACCTCACCCGTGGAGCTGCCCCCCGAGGCCATCGAGCGCGTACGCAAGGTGCCCGGCGTGCGGCTGCTCGTCCCCGCGCAGACCGCCAGCGCGCAGCTCGGCTACAGCGGCGATCGGGCCCAGATCATCGCCGTCGACCTGGCCCAGTGGCGGCGGCTGCTGGACGGCGCGCCGATCAGCGTGCCCGCCGTCGCCTCCGGAGGCTCCGGGATCCCGGTACTGGTCTCCCACGAGCTGCGCGGGCGCGGCACGTTCGACATCGGCTGGTACGAACGGATGAAGGTCACCACGGCCGGCGAGATCGCCGCACTGCCCGGCTTCTACACGCGCGGCAAGTTCATCGTGCTGCCGTTCGAGACCAACAAGCGGCCCGGCGTCAACACCCTGCTGATCAAGGGCGACGCCGATCCGGCGGCCCTGCTGGCGGCCACCGGCCAGCCCGCCGCTCAGCTGACCTCGCAGGAGCGGGCCCTGGACGCGATCAAGGACGACCCGCTGACCGGTACCGTCCAGGACGTCCTGCTCATCTCCACCGTCGCGCTGGCGGTCTACGCGCTCATCGCCGTGGCCGTGACGCTGGTGATCGGCGCGGCCGACCGGGCCAGGGCGCTGTCGTTCCTGCGCACGCTGGGGCTGTCCGACCGGCAGGCGCGGGGCCTGACCGTGCTGGAGATCCTGCCGCTGATCCTCATCACCTCGCTCGCCGGGCTCGCGCTCGGCCTCGGCCTGCCCGCGGCGCTCGGGCCCGCCATCGACATGTCCGCCTACACCGGCGACCTGACCGTCGGCGGCTACTCCGCCGATCCGGTCATGCCGGCCGTCCTGGCGGCCGGGCTGGCCGCCGTCGCCGTGCTCGGCGCCTACGCGCACACCGCCATCAGCCGCCGCCGCAACCTCGGCGCCGTACTCCGAGTGGGTGACCTCGCATGAGTCCTACGTTGTCCGAACTGGAGGCCAGGGCCGCCGAGAAGAAGGCCGCCTTCGGCGGCGACGCGCACATCGTGTGCGACAACCTGGTCCGCATCTACAAGACCGAGGGCGTCGAGGTGGTCGCCCTGCAGGGCCTCGACCTGCTCATCCAGCAGGGCGAACTGGTCGCGATCGTCGGGGCCTCCGGGTCGGGCAAGTCGACGCTGCTGAACGTCCTGTCCGGCCTGGACGTGCCGACGGCGGGCGTGGCCCGGGTGGCGGGCACGGACCTGCTGTCGATGACCGCGAAGGACCGGCTGCGGTACCGGCGCGACATCGTCGGGTTCGTCTGGCAGCAGACCGCGCGCAACCTGCTCCCGTATCTGACCGCGCGAGAGAACGTCGAGCTGCCGATGAAGCTGGCGGGCAAGGCTCGGCGGGGCCGCGCGGCCGACCTGCTGGACCTGATGGGTGTCGGCTCGTGCGCCGGCCGGAAGGTGCCTGAGATGTCCGGCGGCGAGCAGCAGCGGGTGGCCATCGCCGTCGCCCTGGCCAACTCCCCGCAACTCGTCCTGGCCGACGAACCCACCGGCGAACTGGACAGCGAGACGTCGGAGGAGGTGTTCGGGGCGCTGCGCAAGGCCAACGGCGAGCTGGGCGTGACCGTGGTGATCGTGACTCACGACCCGCTGGTGTCCGAGCGCGTGGACCGGACGATCGGCATCCGCGACGGGCGTACCAGCAGCGAGACGCTCCGCCGCGAGGGCGTCGCCGAGGAGTACGCCGTGCTCGACCGTGTGGGGCGGCTGCAACTGCCCCGCGACTTCATGAACGCCCTGGACATGGAACGCCGGGTGCGCCTCGAACTCGAATCCGACCACATCGGCGTGTGGCCGGCCCGGGAGGAGCCCTCCGATGAGCAGTGAGCCCTTGGTCGTCGTCGAAGGGGTGCGCCGGGTCTATCGGAGCGGGCCGAAGGAGGTCGTGGCGCTGCGGGAGGTGTCGTTCTCGGCCTACCCCGGCGAGCTGATCGCCGTCCGCGGCCGGTCGGGGTCCGGCAAGACGACCCTGCTGAACCAGATCGGCGGGCTCGACCGGCCCGACGCCGGCCGGGTCGTCGTGGCCGGGGCCGAGGTCACCTCGATGTCCGAGGACGACCTGCTGACGCTGCGGCGCGACGTGGTCGGGTTCGTGTTCCAGTCGTTCGGGCTGATCCCGGTGCTGTCGGCGGCCGAGAACGTCGGCGTGCCGATGCGGCTGGCCCGCACACCGGTCGCGGAGCGGGACGCGCGGGTGCGCATGCTGCTGTCCCTCGTGGGGCTGGAACAGCACGCCAACCAGCGGCCGTACGAGCTGTCGGGCGGGCAACGGCAGCGCGTGGCGATCGCCAGGTCGCTGGCCAACCGGCCCCGGCTGCTGGTCGCCGACGAGCCCACCGGGCAGCTCGACTCGCAGACAGGACGGCAGATCATGGAGCTGCTGCGCGCCCTGGTACGCAGTGAGGGCGTCACCGCGCTCGTCGCCACCCACGACCCGAGTCTCATCACGCTGGCCGACCGGGTGCTGGAGATCAGCGACGGAGTTCTCCGGGAGACTCCGCCGCTGGACGGGGCTCTTCCGGAGGCCGCGTCGAAGCCGGGAGGCGGGTGATCGCGGCCAGGTTCGCCCCGGCCACGGCGACCGCTCCCGTCAGCAGCAGCCCGGTCATGCCCACGAGCCCCGCGAGCGGCGCCGCGACGGCCAGCCCGAACGGCCGCGACGCGAACGAGATGAGCTGATCGAAGGCCCGCACCCGCCCTATCGCGCCCTCGGGGATCTCCTCGGCGACGACCGTCTCCCACAGCGGGCTGAGCAGCCCGAGCCCGAACATCGCCACGAAGTACGCCGCCGCGATCACCACCGCGTTCGCCGCCAGCGCCAGCGCCACCAGCGGCAGCAGGTACAGCGCGGCGGCCACCTGGACGGCGACCAGCGGCCTGCGGATGGGCAGCCTCGGCACCAGGAACACCCCGGCCACCAGGCCGACCGTGCCGCACTGCACGATCAGCACCCAGCTGGCCTCGCCACCGAGCTGCTTGACCGCGGTCAGCGGGCCGAGCGTGAGGAACAATCCGGCCATGAAGTGCCATACGCCGTGACCGAGCACCGACTTCAGGAACCATGGCCGCGTCCTGACCTCGCGCCACCCCTCGGCCAGGTCCTTCGCGAACGTGGTCCGGGGTCTCGCGGGCTGCTCGGCCGTACGGACTCCGCCCAGGGTGAGTGCCGAGCAGGCGAACAGCGCGGCGGTGAGCAGCGCCGCCCACCCCGGACCCGCCACCAGCACCACACCGCCCGACAAGGCGGGCGCGAGCACGCTGGACGCGCTCGTGGCCACACCGAGGCGCGCGTTCATGCGCAACCGCTCCGGCCCCGGCACCACCGCCACGACCAGCCTCGGGACGGCCGGCATGCCGAACGCGATCGCCACCCCGGCCACGGCGGACAGCACGGCCAGGTCGAGCACGCGGCCGGCGCCCATCAGCAGCTCGATCCCGATGGCGGCCTGGGAGAGCCCGCGCACCAGATCGGCCACCAAGGCCACCCGCTCGGGCCGGAACCGGTCGGCCAGCACCCCGCCGACCGGGAGAAGCAGGAGAAGGGGGATCATCTCGCAGGCCAGTACGGTGCCGAGGGCCTCGGCCGAGCCGGTGGAGCGAAGGACGGCGAGCGTGAGGGTGGTGGGGATCAAGGCGGTGGCCAGAGCGGAGATGGCTCGGCCGATCAGCAGTCTCATGGAGGGTGAGATTAATTCGCTGGCTAATGTTTCGTCAACGTATGATTGGCTCATGGACTCGAGGAACGACGCTGAAGACTCTGTTGACCGGCACCTGGCTCGGTGGCGCGGCAAGGCGCCGTACGACGAGCGGGTGGAGGCGGTCGTGACGCGCATGCAGTTTCTCGTCAAGCACCTCCATCAGACGAAGGAGAGGGCGCTGGCGCAGGTGGGGATGCAGGACTTCGAGTTCGAGACGCTGCATCGGCTGGTGGCCGGGTCGGGTTCGGCGACGCCTTCGGAGCTGGCCGCGGAGCTGATGCTGTCGCCCGCGGGGATGACCGGCCGCCTCGACACGCTGGAGAAGTCGGGCCTGATCCGACGCCTGCGCAGCACGGACGACCGGCGCCGGGTCGACGTGGAGCTGACGGACAAGGGGCACGAGCTGTGGCTGGCGGCCATGCGGATCCGGGGGGAGGTGGAGACCGGGATGGTGAGTGTGCTGGATCCGGCGGAGCAGGCGGTCCTGGACGGCCTGCTCAAACGGCTCCTTGTGAATGTGGAATCGCACCGTTGACCTGATGGAAGGCCCGGGACGCGGTGCCGGCGGCAAGTCTCGCGTGTACGTCCGCGATTTTCGCGGTGTGGTGCTGGGCCTGGTAGATGGCGAGGGCCTGGCTCCAGGCCCGGGCGGCTTCGGTGTGCCGGCCGAGGGCGTGGTAGGTGTCGCCGAGATAGGAGAGCGTCTCGGCCTCTTGGCTGGTGTTGCCGTTCTCCCGCCGCAGCCGCAGGGCCTGGTGGTAGTGGTCGAGGGATCGGGCGTGCTGACCGGTGTGGCCGGCGATGTAGCCGAGGCTGTCGAGAGCCGCCGCCTCGCCGACCCGATCGCCATGACGGCGGAGCAGGGCCAGGGCCTGCTCGCAATGAGTCCGGGCGTTGCCGAAGTCGGCGAGCAGCGCTTGGTTCCAGCCCAGGGAATTGAGCGCGTTGGCCCGCGCCACGTCGTCGTCGAGGACCTCGTACAGGCGCAGCGCCTGCTCCAGATGGAACAACGCCTGCTCATGCTCGTGCCGGTCTTCCCAGGCGACCCCGAGCGAATGGCGGACATGCGCCTGGCCGGCGATGTCTCCGGATCGCTCGTACAGATCGAGGGCTTCGGCGAAATGGGACTGGGACTCCTCATGCCGCCCCACTCCGGCGCAGGCTCGGCCGAGCATCTGGTGGACCAGGGCATGGACGGCCGGACCCGGTAGGTGTTCAGCGGCGCCTGACGCGATCCGCCAGGTCGAGAGGCAGTTCTGGAGCAGGTTGTGGCGTAGGTGGAAGGTGTTGAGCGTCCAGGCCAGTTGCCACACGGCGACGTGCAGATCATGCTTGACGGCCAGTTCCTGAACGGCGAGCAGCCCGGCGTGCTCGGCTCTGAACCAGGCCCGTGCCGCCGCCGCGTCGGCCAAGGCGTGCGGGAGACGAGCGGGAGCCGGCGGATCCAGCTCTCCGGCGCCCCGCCGGTAGGGGGAGATCAGGCGATCGGCCGCGTATGACGTGTGCAGGAAGAAGGCCACCAGACGACGCACCGCGGCGGTACGGTCCTCCACGCTCAGGTCGAGGACCGCGCGTTCGATGGCGTAGAGGCGGACGAGGTCGTGCATCCGATAGCGGCCGGGCACGTGCTGATGCAGCAGATGTGCGGTTTCCAGGGTGCGCAGGAGCGTACGCGTGCGAGGGACGGGTTGGCCGATGAGGTTGGCGGCGGCGAGCAGGCTGATGTCGGGACCCGGCGCCAGGCCCAGCTGAGCGAAGGTCTCGGCTGCCTCGGGGGCCAGCACGCGATAGGAGGAGCCGAATACTTCCCGAAGGTCGGTTCTGACCTCTTCGGTGCGCAGCGCGTCTAATCGGGTGGTCTCCGGTTGAAGTTCTTCCGCCAGCTCGGCGAGGGAAAGGCCTTCGTCGACGATGGCCCGCGCGGCGACGATGCCCAGGGCCAGCGGCAGTCCGGCGCACGTTCTGATGATGTCGTCCGCCGCCTCGCGTTCGTCCGCTATCCGGTCTTTCCCGAGGCGGTGTTTGAGCAGCTCGCCGGCCTGGGCGTCGGAGAGCGGCGCCAGCCGGAGCAGTTGGGCGCCCTCGGCCGCGATCAGGCCGGTGAGCACGGTCCTGCTGGTCACCAGGGTGAGGCTCTCCGGCGATGGGGGGAGCAGCGGGCGTACCTGATCGGGCTCTCGGGCGTTGTCCAGGAGGATGAGGACCCGCTTGCCGGTCAGTAGGTTCCGATAGAGCATGATCTGCTCGTCGAAGGTGGCCGGTATCCGGTTGTGGGGCGGATGGAGGAACCCCAGCAGGATCCGTACGGCCTCCGCCTGAGAGAGGGGCGACGCGGCGGAGCTGAAGCCCTGGAGGTCCACATAGAGCTGACCGTCGGGAAAGCGTTCGCGTACCCGGTGGGCCCAGTGCACGGCGAGTGAGGTCTTCCCGACCCCGCCCGTGCCGCTGATCACGCAGGTCGTGGCGGCGGACGGCGGCTCCTCGTCCGCCGCGGGAAGGAGCTCGTCCAGAGTGGCCAGTTCGGCCTCCCTGCCGCTGAAGTGCCTGACGTCTGACGGGAGCTGACAGGTCGGCGTCCCCGGTGCGGGCCCGTTCAGCGGCATGGTGCCGGTCAGGATCGCGACCTGGAGCTGCTGGAGCTCCGCGCCGGGTTCGAGGCCCAACTCGTCGATGAGCACCGACCGGGCCTGCCGGAAGGCTTCGAGGGCCTTGTCACGTTGTCCCGCTCGTGCATGCGCGAGCATGAGTAATCGCCAGGCGCTCTCGCGCAGTGGCTGCTCGGCGAGGAAGAGACGGAGGTCTTCGATCACCTCCATGGGCATGCCGAGGGCGAGCTTGGCCTCGGCCCAGTCCAGTCTCGCCGCGGCCAGCCGTTCTTCCAGCTCGGCCACGCGGGCGAGGACGGGACCGGCGAGCTTGGTGCCGTCGGCAGGTCTCCCCCGCCACATCGACAGAGCTCGTTCGAACTCGCGGACCGCCGCGCGGAGGTCGCCCTGCTCGGTCCCGTCTCGGGCCTGTCGTAACGCCTGCTCGAACTCCAGGAGATCGAGCTCTTCGGTACCCGCCGCGAGGATGTAACCCGCTTCCTCCGTCAGCAGCCGCGCGCCGGTGGGCAGCGCCCTGCGCAGCTGAGCGACATGGGTGTGGAGGTTGGAGATGGCTGAGGCGGGAGGGGCTTCCCACAGTGCCGCCACCAGCCGTTCCTGGGAGACCAGCGTGTTGACGTTGAGGAGCAGGCTGGCGAGCACGGCGCGTTGCTTGCCGCTCAGATGAACCTGCCGCCCATCGGGCCAGCACACCCGCACTGGCCCCAAGACTTTGAAAATCGCATCAGCCATGTCCTGCTCCTCTCCGTTGGTGCCCGGTTCTTCCTCAGGCTGCGGGATCAGCCGCCGAGGAGGTGCAGATCGTTGACGGTGTAGGACAGCGAGGCGCGAAAGCCCATGCCGGTGCGCGTGGGTGCCAGCGCGTCGAGCTCCTCGCCGCGGGCGGCCAGGAAGGACAACTCGCCGGTCCCCGCCCAGGCGTTGTCAATGCGCAGGTCGTCGAAGACAGCCATGACCAGCTCGTGTACGGCGGGCTTGTCGTGCTGGCCATCGGTCAAGCGGGGGAAGTGGCGCAGGTTGACCGTGGGCCTGGTCAGCAGCGCCGTCGCGTCGGGCACCGGCTGGCCGAGGGTGACCAGGGCCTCGGCGATGCGCTGCCCGGCGGTCGAGGCGGTGGCGGCGAACCGGCCGCCCGGACCCACCTGCGGTGTGGCCGGGCCCTGCGCGGCGAAGGCCCTGGTCTGGTGGACGGCCCCGAGTTTCTTGGGGAAGCCCTGGATCCAGCCGCGGGCCAGGGCGGCATCGTTGTCGACGTAGATGTAGGGGCACCAGGCGACGGGGGTGTCCTGCCAGAACGCGTCGATGAGCACCATGAATTCGCGGTACTGGCTGCGTACCGGGTCAAGGTAGTCCTGGTCGGCGGCGGAGAACTGCCAGTCGATGAACATCGCGACCCCGCGGCCGGACGGGTCCGGGTCCAGCCCCTGGGGCAGGGACGCGGCCGTGGCCTCAGGAGCGGCCCAGAACTCCACACCGAGCACGTCACCGGCGTAGTGCCAGGGCGGCGCGGGGACCAGGGCGGCCTCGCCACGCGGGGACAGGGGAAGGGTGTAGCCGTGCAGCATGAGATCTCCCAATGGGACGATACGTTTCGTTTCATTTGGAGCGTAGCGCGATTTGCCGAAGAATGAAACGGGTCGTATCGTTTCGTTTCATGGGTAATGTGACCACTGCCGAGCCATCGGGGCCCCGCGCGGCCTCCCGGATCCGTCAGTCCGCGCGGGAGGTCCTGGCCGAACGCGGCTACGCGGACCTCACCGTCGAGGCGGTCGCGGCGAAGGCGGGCGTGGGCAAGTCGACCATCTACCGGTGGTGGCCGAACCGGGAGGCCTTGCTGGCCGACGCGCTGGCCGAGATCTTCAAAGGTGACGAGATCCCGGATCTCGGTGACACCCAGGCCGAGTTGCGGCTCGCCGTGGACATGACCATCGACAACTACGCGGACGCCGACCTGGCGATCGCCGTGCCCGCGCTGGCCGCCGACCTGGCACGCAGCCCTGAGTTGCTGGCGAGCTTCCGCGAGACGTTCCTGTTGCGCAAGCGCGACAACATCGCCGTCGCCCTGCGCCGCGGCATCGACCGCGGCGACCTGCCCGCCGCCCTCGACACCGGCCTGGTGCAGGACCTGTGGGCGGGCACCATCCTGTACCGCAGGCTGCTGAGCGGCTCCCCCTTGGACGACCAGCTCGCCGAACGCCTGGTCCGGCTGGTCTTCGACGCCTCGGCGACGCTGAGTTCCTGACCATGGGGCCAGGTCGTGCGGCACGTCAGCGCTTCAGGCGTGCCGGAGTTTCCGGAAGAACGTCGTCAGCTCGTCCTGGAGGAGCGCGGGCTCTTCTATGGGCAGGAAGTGGCCGCCTCTTCGGGGTTCGCTCCAGTGCCGGAGATCCGGGCAGGCGCGCTCGGCGAGCGTCCGCGGGAACCCCGCCATGACCGGCTCGTGGCTCAGCGTGATCGCCGTCGGCACGGTGATGTCCGACCGCGCGGAGTTGTGCTCCCAGTCGAAGTATTGCCGGAACGAGGTGCCGATCGAGCCCGTCGCCCAGTAGAGGGTGAGGATCGTCAGCAGGGTGTCACGGTCGAACCGCGTTTCCACCTCGCCCTGACAGTCGCTCCAGTCCCGGTATTTGTCGACGATCCACGCGGCCAGCCCGACCGGTGAGTCGAGCAGCGCGGCGGCGATGGTGTCGGGCCGCGTGCCCATGATGGCGCTGTAGCCGCCGTCACCCTCGTCGTAGACGGCTTCGGCGTCGATGAACGCCTGCTCCTCCGCCGACAGCGGCGGGTCCTCCATCGAGGCCGGGAACGGCGGATGGATCAGATGAATCCCGATCACCTGCTCCGGATAGAGCGCCCCCAGCCACCCGGTCGCCGCCCCGCCGATGTCACCGCCGAACGCGCCGTAACGCTCGTAGCCCAGGACCTCGGTCATCAGCGCGTGCAGCGTCCGCGCCATCGAGGCCCTGGTCAGCGGCTCGGCAGGCAGGTCCGAATAGAGGAAGCCGGGCATGGACGGGATCACCACGTCGAACGCGTCGGCCGGATCGCCCCCGTATCGTCCCGGATCGGCGAGCCGCGCCGCCAGCGGCAGCATCTCCACGAAGCTGCTCGGCCAGCCGTGGCTCAGCAGCAACGGCATGGGCGCGGGCCCGTTGCCGGGGATCTTCAGGAAGTGGGTACGCGTGCCGTCGATGTGCGCCATGCCGTGCGGCAGGGCGTTCAGCTCCGCCTCACGTGCCCGATAGTCGAATCCATCGGCCCAGTAGCCGATCAGGTCCCGCAGATAACCGAGATCCGCGCCGCCCCGCCACCGCTCACCCGTCGGGTCGCCGAACCGGGCGTTACGCAGCCGATGGCGCAGATCGTCGAGCACGTCGTCCGGCACGTCGATCCGAAACGGCGACCAGGTCACACTTCCTCCACTGCTCAGGTTGTCATGGCTAGCGGCCGGTGCGGCTGGCGACGATCACCTGCACCGTGTGCTCAAGAGCGTACGCCGGATCGGCTCCGCCGCCCTTGACCTGCTCGTCGGCGTCGGCCACCGCCTGGATGGCCCGTGACAGGCCCTCCGGACCCCAGCCGTTCAGCTGCCGCTTGACACGGTCGATCTTCCACGGCGGCATGCCGAGGTGGCTCGCCAGCTGCCCGCCCCTGAGGTTGCGCGGCGCTCCGCCGACCTTGGCCAGGCCCCGCAGCCCGCCCGCCAGCGCGCTCACCAGGAGCACGGGGGCCACGCCGGTGCCGAGCGCCCAGCGGAGCTGCTCCAGCGCCTCGGCCAGCCGCCCCTCGACCGCCGAATCGGCCACGTTGAACCCGGTGACCTCCGCCCGCCCCTTGTGATAGCGGGCCACGGCCGCCGCGTTGATCGTCTTGTCTTCCGTGTCGAACACCAGCTGGTTGCAGGCCGCGGCCAGCTCCCGCAGATCGTTGCCCACCGCCTCGAGCAGCGCCTGCGCGGCGTCGGCCGAGATGCCGCGCCCCGCCCGCTTGATCTCGCTCTTGACGAAGTCGAGCCGTTCGCCGGCCTTGGTGACCTTGCTGACGGTGACGACGCTCGCCCCCGCCTTCTTGACCCCGTCGACCAGCGCCTTGCCCTTCACCCCACCCGGGTGGACCAGGACGAGCACGGTGTCGTCGGAGGGGTGCGCCGCGTACTTCACGACCTCCGCGATGACGTCCTTGACGAGATCCTGCGCGGACCGGATCACCACCACGGAACGATCGCCGAACAGAGACGGCGAGGTCAGCTGGGTCAGCTCCCCCGGCGCCACCTTCCCGCCGATGAGATCATGCACGTCCGCGCCGCTGTCGGCCGCCCGCGCCGCCTCGATCACGCCGCTGACCGCCCGCTCGGCCAGCAACTCCTCGTCACCGACGACCAGGGTCACGAGTGCTGGATGGGTTCCCGCCATGCCGAGCAGCATGCCATGCACCACCGACAAGCCGGTACTCGACGATCCAGCCTGCTTCGCATCCGGCGGCGTGGCACTTCCGAAGCAGCGGCCACATCCGACGAAATCCTACTCAGTAGGGTTTCGTCATGATTTTCTAGAAACCCTACTGACGCGAAGCCGAAGCCGGGCGTAGCTTCGAAGCAACTCCATCGCCCGAGCCGAGGTGACCCATGACAAGTCACAGCACGATCATGGAAGCGCGGATGTCGCTCGCCACCCGGCTCAGGGACCTCCGAACCGCCCATACCGAGGACGGCCGGCGCATGACCGGCGACCGTCTGGCCGAGGCCATGGGATGGCGCGGGCGCAAGGCCCGCATCTCCAAGATCGAGAACGGGCAGCAGGTCCCCAGCGAGGACGACATCCGCGCCTGGGCCACCGCCTGCGGCGCCGAACACGAGATCCCCGACCTGCTCGCCGCCGCCCGTCATATCGACACGCTGTACACCGAATGGCGCCGCCTTGAGCGGAACGGACTCGGCCAGGTCCAGGAAGCGTTCATCCCGCTGTACGAGCGGACGACCCGGTTACGTGTGTGGCAGCACTCCACGGTGCCCGGCCTGCTGCAGACCGAGGCCTACGCCCGCGCCCACTTATCCACGATCATCTCCTTCCGCGGCATACCCGATGACCTGGAGCGGGCCGTGGCCGCGCGCATGGCGCAGCAGCAGTCGCTCGGCGGCGTGCGGCGCTTCGTGTTCGTGCTCGGTGAGCAGACACTGCGCACCCCCATGGTGAACCCCGCCGGGATGAACGCCCAGCTCGACAGACTGGCCACCTACACCCGGGACAATCCATACGTCAGCCTCGGCATCCTCCCGTACAGCCGCAAACCCCCCGTCATGCCGCCGGAGAACTTCTGGCTGTACGACGCCACCGAGGTCCGGGTCGATGGGGTGGCGGCGCAGTTCCGGATCAAGAAACCGGACGATGTCGCCGTCTATGAGAAGGCGTTCACGGCACTGGCCGAGGTGGCGGTGTACGGGCAGCCCGCGCTGGCTTGTATCGACGCGGCCCGCCGAGATCTTTAAGAAACATTTCGAAACTTACTTGAGCTGCGGCGACGCTGGTTCGTACCTTCGAGTCGGACCACTTCGCGGCGGTCGGAAGGCTCCCGGACTTCCAAAACCCCGGCCGCCGCAAGCAAAGAACCACCTCTGTGAGGAACCCGCTGTGTCACCCACCGCCTTATCCGCGGTCGTCTCCACATGCCGGCCCGCGACTTCACCGCCGTCGGCGCTCCGCGACCGCACTTTCGGCGTATCAGCCCCAGCACCGCGTCCTCACAGCTCTCGCCCGCTCCCCGCCGGCTCCCAGAACCACCGCCAGGCGTCCCGCGGGTCATCTTGGCAGCGCCCATCCCTTCGTGTAGCCCCCACCTCACGATTGGAGTACGGCAATGATCCCCCTGCTGGATCGGTCGGCCCTGACCGATCCGTGCGACCTCGTCGACGTGGGCCTGTTCGACCGGCTGGTCGAGCGAGTCGCGCGCGACTCCTGCACCACCACTGCCTACGCCGAGCGAATCATCCGGCAGACACTCGGTTTTCTTGCCGCATGTGCCCTCAATCCGGACTCCGGTCTGTCACCCTCGGAAGAGGTGGACAAGGGCTGGCACGCCTTCCTGCTCCACACCCGCGAGTACGCGGCGTTCTGCGAGCAGGTGGCCGGACGGTTCATCCATCACAGGCCCGACGACCCGGCAGGGGAAGCGCTTCGCCCCGCGGCTGAGCGAGTCGGCGCCACCGTACAAGCCATGCGTGCCGCCGGTCTCCCGGTGGACGTCGAGTTGTGGATCCCCGACGGCAGATGCGGTCAGTGCTACTCCGGCTGCGCCGACGACTCCGGAAGTGGAGGATGACGATGACCCGCCAACAATGGGAAGACCTCCCGGTCAGCGTACGCGAGAGGGTAGAGCTCGAATGCGGCGGCCCGGTGATCAAGGCGGAGCCCGCCGGCGAAGGCGTCATGCCCGGCATCGCGGCCCGGCTCCAGACCGCGAACCACAGCGTGTTCATCAAGGCCGTAGAGGCAGCCGGCATCGCGGCCAAGGCACACCGTACGGAGTCCTGGGCGGCGAGCGTCCTGCCCGACGAGGCTCCCGCACCGCACCTGCTGTGGCGAGGGCAGCAGGACGGCTGGCTGGTGACGGTGTTCGAGTACATCAACGACAACAGCCGCCACGTCGACCTGACACCCGGCTCCCCCGACCTGCCCGCCGTCCTGGACACGGTCTCCCTGCTCGGCGCCCTCCTCACCCCCTGTCCCCGGGGAGGTGCGCCGGTTATCGACAACATCCTGCCCCTCCTGGCCAAGGACTCCCACCTACGCGACAAAGGCATCCCCGCCGACCGCGACCTGTACGACACCGCGATCGAACGCTTCGAGCCAAGCGACCTCCGCGGCAACACCCTGCTGCACTACGACCTCGGTTCGAGCAACATGCTCATCTCCCAGGGGAGCGTGTACGTCATCGACTGGTCGTACGCCGCTCGGGGCGCCGCCTGGATCGACGCGGCCATGCTCGCCCCACGCCTCGTCGAAGCCGGACACACCCCACCAGAGGTGGACGAGCTACTGTCCCGCGTTCCGTCGTGGACGTCCGCCCCGCCCGACGCGGTGATCGGGCTGGCGGCACTGTGGACGCGGTTCCGCATCTACAAGGCTCGGTACGGGCCGGAGGAGATGCGCGAGTTCCGGGCGAGGGCGGCGGTGGCGGGGAAGACGTGGCTCGCGTACCGACAATCCTTGTGAGGTGCTGAGCCGCTGACGTTCAACGGCGCTGACGGTCTCGACCGCCACTGACGTACTCGACCGCTGACGCGCTTGGCCACTGGCGGGCCCGACCGCCGCTGGTGTGCTGAGCCGCTGGTGTGCTCGACCGCCACTGACGTGCCGGGCACCGCTGACGCGCTGAGCCACAGGTGTGAGCGCAGCTGGGGATCTCGGGCGGGGATTCTCAGGCGGGGGCCACAGATGTGGTGAGCAACTAACGCCCTGAGCCCGCGCCGAAAGCGCCCGCCCAGACAAGGGGCGCTCGCCGGGAGGGGGGCGAGCGCCCTCTGCCTGGGCGGGCGCCTCTGCCTGAGCGGGACGCCTTCGCATAGGGGCCGCCTTCGCCTGGCAGGCCTGCCGCGGCTAACTCGTCGACCACTGCCTGCCCTGAAGCCAACCGCCGACTGTTAGACCCGGACCTGGCGGCCGATGAACCGGGTCGGGACCGAGTAACGGTTGGTGCGGACGGTGATCTGGGAGAACCGGTCGACCCGTGGGGTGAACCAGCGGCCGGTCTCGAACGTCTCGACGGGCAACGGCTTCAACGACGGCCGTTCGACGGCGAACAGCTCGCCGATCGTGCGGGGACGGGTCCCGATCCGCCGGGCCTCGTCGGCCAGATCCCACTCGTCGATCAGCATGTTCAAGTGCGCCAGCGAGTCGATCTCGGGGACGGGAACGAAGTGGTTGCGGCGAAACCAGCCGATCTGGCCCTCGAGGCCGCCTTTCTCGTGAGCGCCCTCGATTCCCGGCGTGCAGTAGAACGGCTCGATGCCGTAGTGGGACCGAAATGCGGTCCACCGGTCGGTCTCGACCCGGCGCCGCGTGAAGCCGAGCACCGACGCTTGGCGACGTAGGCGCGCACGACCTGGTAGGACACGTCGTCCATCGCGTGCTCGTCGATCAACCGGCGATAGATCCGGACCACCGTGTGACGCTGCTTCCTCGGCGCATCCAGATCAGCCAGCAGCATCTGGCTTGAACGGATCCAGCTTGGAACGGCGAGGCGCGTACGGTTCCCGAGGTTGCGGCCACGCCGAACTCAGCGCCTTCTGAACAGTCCGCCAGCCCACCCGGTACTTGCGCTCCAGCGCCCGGTTCGACATGCCCTCGCGAGCGTCACGCCGCAGCGCGGCATACAACTCGACCTTCGACTGACCAGGCGGCATCGGCGGTGCTCCTTCACTGAGCACATTCACCTTGCCACCGCAACCCCGCGAGTGACATTAC
Organism: Nonomuraea guangzhouensis; assembly: GCF_019396345.1. Classification (GTDB taxonomy): domain Bacteria; phylum Actinomycetota; class Actinomycetes; order Streptosporangiales; family Streptosporangiaceae; genus Nonomuraea; species Nonomuraea guangzhouensis. Next base: position 498,061 of record NZ_JAHKRM010000002.1, read on the forward strand.
TTCTCACGAACAACTTCCCAGCTAACCAGCCGGTGACATCCACTCAGACGGACAACTGACAACCCACAAACACCGTCAGAGCCATCCTTGCGAAAACCATTGGTGCCCGGCTTGCTCCGCTGATGAACTGACGTCCTACCGTGAGTCTGCCGCGTGACGGAGGTAGTGGTTGTGACAGGTTATGACGTGCTTGCCGAGGTGTACGAATGGCTCATCTCGGATGCAAAGTTGCCTCCAGCCGAGTTCGCTGCGTCGTTCGACGGCGTCCTCAATCTCCTGCCGTCGAACGCTCACGTCCTCGACTGTTCGTGCGGAACCGGACAGTTGGCGGTTGGCCTCGCCGGTCGTGGCATGCAGGTTGTCGCAACTGACGCCAGCGAGGCGATGGTTCGTCGGACTGCAGAGTTGTCTGAGGAGTTCGGGGCATCCGTCCAGGCCGTACGGGCGAACTGGGAAGAGTTGCCCGACCATTTCCAGGACAACACGTTCGACATGGTGTTCTGCGTTGGCAACTCGCTTCACCATGCCACGGGCGCGACAGGCAGGGGTGCTGCTCTGGAGTCGATGTCACGGCTTCTGCGCCCCGGCGGGCGCTTGGTACTCACATCCCGCACTTGGGAACTCGTGAGGGCCAGAGGTTCCCGGCTGGACATCAGTGACCGACTCGTCCGCCGGAACGGTCGCGATGCCATCGTGGTCTACCGCTGGGAGATTGCGCCGCATTGGGAGGAGGAGCACCACATCGAGATTGCGATCGCGCAAGTTGATGCGACCGGGTTGGTTCTTGTCCGCTCGGAACTGCTGTCCTGCTGGCCCTACCGGTACGAGGAACTCGAAGTCGAGCTGCACCGGGTCGGACTCCAAACGGAACTGAGCACGTTCGATCTTGAGGCCGAGAACTACATGGTGGTCGCGAGCAAGGTATAAACACCGGACTCTCAGTCCCTGGCCGGACCGCGCGGTTGCTCGCAGGACGCTTGCGCCCTCTCATCGGTGCGGGTTCAAGTGGTCAACGCAACGCCTCGGACGAGGAGTGCTCGTCGATCAGACGGCGGTAGATCCGGGGTGACGGTGTGGCGCTGTTTCCTGGTCGCGTCCAGATCAATGAGCAGGATCTCGTCGATCAGCAGCGTGAACGGATCCAGCTTCGACGGCCGCGCCGAAGCGGTTGTCGTGCGTGGCTGCGGCCAAGCCGAGGGCAGGGCCTTGTTGACCGTGCTCCAGGTGACGCCGTACTTGCACTGCAACGCCCGGTTCGACATGCCATCGCGGGAGTCGCGCCGCAGCGCGGCGTACAACTCGACCTTCGACTGGCCAGGCGGCATCGGGGGTGCTCCTTTACTGAGCACATCCAGCTTGACACCGCAACCCCGATGGTGACGTCAGCTTTCACGAACAACTGACGTCACCAGCTACCGACAGAACCACAGCTCGGTATCGAGGATGCGTCGGTGGTGAAGCGGTACACCGAGCGGCCGAAGACGGCGTACGAGCACGCGTGAGAGATCCGGGACGCCTACGAGTACCACGAGTACGAGGATGCGGAGTGGTCGCGGCGGTTCCGCACGTTCCTGCACGGACGGGCCTGGACGCACGCCGAGGGCCCCAAGGCGCTGTTTGACCACGCGGTGGGCTGGTTGCGCCGCAACCGGGTGCTGCTGCCGGGGGTGAGCGTGCTTGCCCGGCAGGTGTCGGAGGTGCGGAAGGTCGCGGACAGGCGGCTGCACCACACTTCGGGGCGAGCCCCCGCCGCGCCGCCGCCATCCGCGACCGGCGCGCCGCTGTACTGGCCGCCGCCCACGCCACTCATCCCAAACGGTTCGCCAGCGGCGGCCTGCCCACCCCGCCCGACCTGCCCGGCCCCGCCCGGATCAACAAGCCCAAGACCAACGCACCCGAGGACGCCACAGAGAAGACAACACAGAATTAGCCCAGCTCAACTGCCTTGATCCAATTGACAGGTTCCGTTTCGCCGCAGGCCCTGAGGGGAAACCCATGTGGGCACTCCCTGCAGCGACAAGATCCCGCCCGATCATGATGATCAGACGGGATCCGTCAACATCATCAGCCGATTCGAGAACATCATTGCCGCCTGGGCGGTTTCTCGATCAGCATGCTGGTCGAGCGCGCCATCCGGTACACGATGCTGCATCTAGGTTCGCAGGGCGCGGACCAGGATGTGCCTTCACTGCTTGACTTGCGGGTGCTTAGCGGCGATCGCGGCGTCGGGATCGGAAAGGCAGACCCCTACGCACTCATGCTCGAAATTCGCGCTGCTGGCCCGAGCGGAACCACATCCCGCGATGCTGGGCCAAGGAGCACCTGCCCAGGGCCCACGGACGACCCTAAGGTCGCTGCACGTCACGGCGACGCGGTACCTGGTCCTGCCGGCGACGGCGGTGCTGCATGCCGTCCAGGCCCCGTTGCCATCGTCAGTGAAGTAGACCGGACACCAGATGTGGTCCGCAGCGTTCGAGGTGGAAGAGGCGGAGGCCGGGACCGCTGTCAGCGATATGCCGGCGACTGCAGCGAACACCGTGACGAGCGCCAAAGCGGTATGGCTCAATGCGATTTCTACTTGCTTCGCGACGGATTTGACAGCGAGCACTGTGGCTTTCCTTCCGGATTCGAGCGCCGTTTCTGGGTGCTCCCGCAATTTACCGGAACGATCTTTTATGAAACTTTGCTGCTCCTGTCAGTCGGTTTGATAAGAGCATTACGAGGTTCTCGGTCGAAGCACTGTTGGCAGCAGTTCTACAGGTATGGCCACTTGAGTGACTGTGCCATGGACCCGTCGAAGTTCACGCATAACAGCGCATCGGAGCGTATGGCCGGCTCAGGTCACAGCGCACAATACGGCGCGGGCCCCGGCGGGAGAGAGCACGGGCCAACGTCCAGGGTCCAGGAAAGCGAGAACATCGGCGTTCCCCCGATGGGGACACCTATGCCCAGAAGGAATCCGGTTTCTCGCTTGTCCCGCGACCAGTACGATGTGCCGATCCATCTCACCTCCATTTGCGGCCACGTGGGCGAAGGTGAAGTCTCCAGAGCCAGCTTTTCACAGGTTTGCAGGGAGGTACCGGCCGAGACGGGCCCGGCCGTGATGTTGAGAGGTATGCTTCCGCAGCCGCTCAGCGTCGTGCTGCCCCTCGGGCTGTAGTCATTCAAGACCATCGGTGCCGAGGTGGCCGAGGGACGAGCCCCCACCGAGCAGGCGTAGACCTGCCAGAAGTCGGGGCCACCTTCCCGCGCGCCACAGGTCGCATAGACACGGGCCGCGTAGTTCCAGCGCGTTGCACCGACATAGTTCATGATCCCCCATTGGAAGCAGTAGGGTTGCATGATGCCGACGCGGGCTGCGTCTTCGAACGGGCCCCAGCACTGCGGCTGCTGCCACTGTGTTTCCGCTTGGGTTGTCACGTTGCCGTCGGCCTGTATGGCGGAGGGAGTCGGCGTGTCGGTTTGTCCCGTGACCGTCTTACGACCCGAGGCATCGGTCGCCACGTTGACAGTTACCGGCGCGCTGCCGCGAGGCTTGACGATACAGCCTTCCCCGTAGTCTTGAACCTCGTAATCATGGGCGCTGATGCTGAGCTTCAGTCGATCCTTCGTCAGCCGAACGAATTTGTGGATGGCTGCCTGTTGCTCGCTGATGCTGCCACATTCCGAAGCCGACGCGCGACTGGTTTCCGCGGCTCCCGTGCCGGATGGCAGTGTTACAAGGGTGATCGCGGCGGCGACTATCGCCGATAATAGCTTTTTCACGACTGTCCTTTCTCACGCTGCGTCTTGACTGGAAGAGTACTGGGGTAAGTTGTGGAACGGTGGAGTTCGCGCCTCTTTTGCTGACTTGAAGGGCGGGAGGAGCGATCTCGTGATCGTCGCGGCGATGATCCGCGCACGTGAAGTCCCGATCTCCATTGATATTGTTGCGATCGATACGCTTCCCGCTGTGGACATTCCGGCTTTCACGTGCCACGTCGACTGCGTGCCACGCTTCGACGGTAAGATATGTTCGTTCCACCGTCGATCAGCGCTTGGGCTCACCGACTTCTGCCCCGCGTGCCGACAATGCGATATTGTGGACGGCGTACCGTAGTTTGCCGAGAATGACGGTGGGGATGACGCCCATGCGACCGTCGCTGCCATTGCTGCCTAAAGAGACGAAGATCGCAGGGTGGTCTCATTTTGATACACCATGATTTTGGATGCGGCCGCATGACCGTTTCCCCGCCATATTGCTATTCAGAATCGGCTGGCTTCAGTCACTGACAGTGCTTCAATCACGCCCAGGCGAACCACCACCCTCCTCCGGTTGGGTGATACCTGCACGGGTCGGTAATGACGTGCTCGATATCCCATTCTCTCTGCGACCTCTGGCACTCGGCCAAGCTGCCGAACGGGCCTATCCACCCGTTCATGAAATAGCCTGCATCGCTGCTCGATGATTGCGGTCCGCTAAACTGGCCGCCCTCAGCGGCGACCGCCGGCACGATCGGCACGGCCATTGCAGCCATGATGGCCGAGCCCATGACGAGCCTTGCCACAAATCTCATCTGCCAGGTCCTCCTTCTCTGGAAAGTTCTCCTCCTGAGGGCGTTGCGCCGGATTCCATAAACGCGAACGCGATGAACGTCGCCAAGCCCCTTGACGAATCGACGCTAGCGCTCAAGAAGTCGCCATAAGAAGGTGTCCCATGGCTGCTGTTCCGGCGGCGGTATACCGAGCAACAACACGCGATTGTTTACTCGGATGGCTTGGATCATAGATCGTCTCGCTTTCGTCTAGCTGTCGCCAAGCTGTCGTCGAGCAGTCACGGCTCGTGGACGTCGATCAATTCTTTAATTCGCATGATGTGCCGCCAATCGAGAGCGCGGAGACGGGAATGGTGATGACGTACGCCGCGTTGGTACCCACATTCGACATACATGGCCCAGGAACGCAGGCCCCACGACCTGCCCGAACGGGGTCGTCACCGGCCCGGCATGAAGATCAACTGCCTTCCGCTAGCTTCTGCGCTCAGCCCATCGAGGCCCCCGGCCCACCGCCGCGGGTCGGCGGCTTCGGCACGTACCTGCCGATGCCGTTGAGGGCTGGCAGAGAAATCACACGCTGAGTTGATCTTGTGCGTGATGGTGCTGCGCTGGGAGTGTAGGTGGTGAGATCTGCTGCGGTGCAGAGGCGCTTGGGCACGGGCGTGATCGTGTAGCCCGCCTGTTCGACCAGGGGCCGCCGGAGGGGGCGTCCGCCTCAGGAGTCAGCCACCTCAGGAGTCAGCCACCGGAGAAGACAGACACCGGAGGGGCAGCCGCCTGAGGGGTCGACCGCGCCCGATGGGCCGGTGCCGGACGCCACCAACGGCAGATCGTTGGCTACGGGCCGCGGGCGACCACCGCCAGCCGTCCGTCCTGTTCGATCACCGCGAGGTCGCCTGACTGGTCGGTGCGGTAGACGCGGGCACCGAGGCGTTGCAGGAGCGCGATCGTGGACGGGGCTGGATGGCCGTAGTCGTTGTCGGCGCCCACGCTGATCAGTGCCGCGCGAGCGCCGACAGATGCGAAGAAGGCCGGGTCCAGCCGGCGCGAGCCGTGGTGCGGGACCTTGAGTACGTCTGCTCGCGGGGCGAGGCGGCGCAGCAGTTCGTCTTGGGCCTCGGTCTCGATGTCTCCGCTCAGGAGGGCGGAGCCTGCTCGCCAGCGTACGTGGGCCACGACGCTGGCATTATTGATCAAGCTGCCTTCCCCTTGGCCACCAGCCTTACCCTGCGACGGATCGGGGGCGAGGATGGTCACCTCGGAGGGGCCCAGCTGCCAGCGACTGCCCGAGGGTGGTGTCCACTCAGGGATCCGGTAGCGGGCGAGGATGGTCGCGATGCGGCTGCTCTCCTGCGGGGCGACGCGTTGCGGGCTGACGATGACCGCGCCGACGTGCCTGTTCTTGAGTACACCGGGGAGCCCGTCCACGTGGTCGGCGTGCGGGTGCGTGAGGAGTAGCAGGGGTACGTCGCGTACGTCCAGTCTGCGAAGACAGCGGTCCATGACGACGGGGTCCGGTCCGGTGTCGACGACGATGCCCCGGCCGGGACCGGCGGCCAGCACAATGCCGTCACCTTGTCCGACGTCACAGACCACCATCAGCCAGTTCGGGGGCGGCCATGGCTTGGCCACCGGACGAACGACGAGCACGACCACGAGTGCCACACCGGCCATCGTGAGAGCCACCGTCCGCCAGGCTCGGTGTCGAAGCACGGGGATCGCCACAGCCACGGCGATCAGCAGAAGGCCGAGCCCCGGAAGCCCGCCCGGCCACGGAAGTGTGGCGAGCGGCACGCCCACGGCCCACTGGGCGACCATGATGATCCAGCCGACCGCGTACCCGGCCGGGATGACCAGCCATTGAGCCGCCTGAGGCCAAAAGGGGGCCACCAACGCGGCAACGAACCCGAGGATGGTCGCGGGCGCCACTGCCGGGCCCGCGAGCAGGTTGGCGGGGATCGCCACGAGGGTGAGCTGACCGGACATCAGCACGAGAACCGGTGTCACAGCGACCTGCGCCGCCGCAGACACGGCCACCGCCTCCGCCGCCCATCGAGGAAGCCGCAGATGACGCCGCGACGGCGAACGGATCGGAGCAGAGGGCGACGCCGCCGACGCCAGGACATCATCGGATGTGGCCACACCGTCGAACGCCGTATCGAGCGTGGCGGCACTACGAAGTACCGAGTCGGAGGCGACAGCGCCACAGACCGCCGAGTCGAACGTGACGGCACCACGGGTCGCCGAATTGGACACAGCACAGCACCACGCCGGATCCGACGCCATGGAACCACGAAATACCGCAGTGGACGCGACACCACCACCACACGCCGAACCGCACACACCAGCACCACCAAGCACCGCAGCAGACGCGACACCACCACCGCACGCCGGATCAGATGCGACGGCGCCACGGGGTGCCGGGTCGCTGTGACGCCTGGCGTCGCCGGCCCTGGTGGAGACGGGTCTCTCGTGGTCCGAGTCGTCGTGGAGGGCGGCATCGGCCGGGGTCTCCGCGGGGTCAGGGCCGGTGAAGCGGGCTCGCCAGCGGGGAGCGAGGAGGAGGATGCCGGCGGTGGCGGATACCGACAGGGCGAAGCCGTACGAGTGGGCCAGTTCGGGGTCGAACAGGATGAGCAGCAGGATCGACGCCGACAGGGCCGCCACTCCATCCTTGGTCCGGCCGGTGCCGAGGGCTACGGCGGCGGTCAAGCCCATGAGCAGAGCCCGGAGGACACTCGGCGAGGGCCTTGCCACCACGGCGAACGCGATCATGGCGACGGCGGCGAGGACGGCTCTCAGGGCGAGCGGGAGTCCTGCCAGGCGGGAGACGGCCAGGACGGCGCTTGCGACTATCGCCAGGTTCGCGCCGCTCACCGCGTTCAAGTGGCTCAAGCCTGCTTCGGTGAGATCTGCGGTGAGTTGGCGGTCCATGCGGGAGACGTCGCCAACGACCAAACCCGGAAGGAGGCCGCGCTGGTCTGCCGGGAGTATGTCTGCGGCCGTCCGTAGGCCCGCTCGGAGGGTGCCTGCCGCGGCTTGGATCCATGACGGGGATGTGAGGACATGCGGTGGACCACGGACGAGGAGAACGGCGCTTATCAGGTCCCCTGGGGTCGCCTGGGCGAGGCGGGCGGTTACTTCCAGGCGCTGGCTTGGGAGGAGGCGGGTCCATTCGGAGCCTTGGGCGAAGACGATCACGGGGGTGTTGACGGCCAGCCGGGTTGCCGGGGTTTGAAGCAGGGTCAGGGTGGCGGGGATGACTATTCGGTCTTGGGTGAAGCGTCCGCCTCGATGGCGTCTGACCTTCGGGTCGTCGGTGAGGGTGATCTGTGCGGTGACCTGTGCTTCGCGGGTCGCCAGGGCGACCACGGGGCCGGTGCTCACGGCGTGAACGCGGAGGGCTACCGAAGCCGAGGTCGCGGCGACGCAGGTGAGAGTCGCGATCACCACATTGCGCCAGAGCCGTCGAACGGCGCCGGGAACCGGTCCCGAGGACGGACGAGCGGACACGATCCGCCTGAGCACGGCGAGGGAGCCGGAGGCTCGGAGGCGTGTAGGAAACGGGTGTCCAGGCCAGATGCGCGTGAGGCCGCGGATAGGTGAGAAGCACCTTAGGGCCATGCGGGTAAGCGGTGAGCGCGTACGAGCGGGCGAGGAGCGTGTCGTGGGCGCGCGTGTGAGCGAGGAGGGCGTCAGAGGCGGCGTGGTGGATGACGAAGGTGTCGGGAGCGGCCTCGTGTGTGACGAAGGCGTCAGGAGGAGGCGCGTGAGTGAGGAAGGCGTCGTGGGCGCACGGGTCAGCGAGGAAGGCTTCAGGAGCGCACGGGTGAGTGAAGAAGGTCTCAGAAGTGGGTGGATGAGCGAGGAGTGTCTGCGCACGCGCGCGAATCCGGAGCCCGCCAGAAGGGCCGCCGCGGACCCAATGGCCAGGATGGAGACGGTCAGGCCCGCTGTCGGGGAGAAGTTCAGGAGGGTGAGGGCGGTGGCCCAGGCGGCCAGAGCGGGGAGGGCCAGGGACCAGGAGTGAGGGGAGGTGGGAAGGTCGTGGGGCATGTCAGACGCGGACCTTTCCCTTGATCTCCTCGTACTTCTTCGCGCCGATGCCGCTGACCTCGCGTAGTTGGTCGATGCTGGTGAAGCCGCCGTGCGTGGTGCGGAAGTCGGCGATGCGGGCCGCCAGGACCTCGCCCACCCCGGGGAGTTGCTCCAGTTGGTCGGGGGTGGCCGAATTGAGGTCGAGTGTCGTGGTGGTGGCGGGGTCGGCTTGGGTGGGGCCGGATGGAGCGCCTATGACGATCTGTTCGCCGTCTACGAGGCGTCTGGCCAGGTTGACCGAGGATGTGGCGGTGCCGCGCAAGGGGCCGCCGGCGGCTGTCACGGCGTCGGCCACCCTGGCTCCCATCGCGAGGGTGTAGAGGCCCGGCTTGCGGACCTTGCCGGTGATGTGGACGGTCACCTTGGCAGTGGGAGATGGGGTGGAAGGGATCGGTGGGCTGGGGATCGGGGCGGGGAGGGGCTCCGGGGTGGGTTGGGAGCGCCATGCGATCACGCCTGCCACCAGCGCGGCCAGGACGGCCAGGGCAATCAGGATGCGCAGACCTGACTTGCCGGGGTCGAGGGAGGCGGGGGGCCTGGTGGTGACAGCCTGGCGAAAAGCTTCGAACGAGGGTGGGATGGGGGCCCAACCTGGCCTCAAGGTCGGGTCATGCGGCAGCGAGGGTGTGCCTGGTCCCAGGGGCGCGTCGTGCGGGTGCAGCGGGTGACCTGACCCTTGAGGTGGGTCGTGCGGGAGCGGCGCGCGACCTGACCTCAGGGGCGGGTTGTCCGAGAGCGATGGGCGACCTGACCCCAGGGGCGACTCAGGCGGGACCGGAGGGCGACCTGACCTCAGAGGCGAGTCAGGCTGGTCTGACCCCCTGGGCGGGTCATGCGGGTCTTGGAGTGCGCCGCCGGGCAGGCTGGGGCTGGTGATCGACCGTAGGCGGGACTCGGCGATGGTCCGCTCGGCTGTCGCATCGTGGTTGCGCACGGCAGCGAAGGTACGAGACCGGCTGGGGCTCGAAGAGCGGTGAACGAGGTTCTGGGGATAACCGAGGCATGGCGGGCCAGCCTGTGGACGACATGGTGAACGGCCTGAACGAAGAGGGACGCCGGGGTAGGTGTGGCTTCTGGGCAGCCGCGCGAGGCGGGAGGACAGCCAGACGTCCATAAGACGCCGAAATGGGCGAGCGGCCGAACGTCAGCAAGGCGTCGAAGTCGACAGGTGGTCAGACGTCCACGGTCAGTACGGCTAGTCGGCTGAGGTGACCGTCAGTCCCAGCGTCCCCGGCCCCACATGTACCCCGATAACCGCCCCAACCTCCACCACCCGCATCTCCACCGCCCCAGGCAGCCGCTTGGCCAGTCGTTCCGCCAGCCCCTCCGCCCGTCCCAGCGCCCCCAGGTGCTGCACCGCCACCCGCACCCCCGCCTCGCCCTCCGCAGCCGCCACCGCCAGATCCTCCAGCCGCGCGATGGCCCGGCCCGCGGTCCGTACCTTCTCCAGCAGCGTGACCCGCCCGTCCACAACATGCAGCAGCGGCTTGATCATCAGTGCCGAACCCACCAGCGAGGCCGCCGTCCCGATGCGCCCGCCGCGCCGCAGGGACTCCAGCGTGTCGGCGTAGAAGTACGTCCGGGTACGCGCGGCGCACCGCCGGGCCGCCGCCGCCACCTCCGCGAGCGAACCGCCCGCCGCGGCCTTACGGGCGGCGGCGAGCACCGGGTAGCCCAGCCCCATGGCGATCGACCGGCTGTCGATGACCTCCACCGGCACCGGGCACTCCGCGGCGGCCAGCAGCGCGGCGGAGGCCGTACCGGAGAACTCGCCCGACAGGTGGATCGAGACCACGCCCGAAGCGCCGCCGGCCGCCAGCGACGAGTAGCACGCGGCGAAGCGGGCGGGTGCGGGTCTGGAGGTGGTCGCCGACGACAGGTCGCCGGTGAATAAGTTCTCGTCGTACGACAAACCACCGGAAGTCACCTGTACAGGTACGACAGCGACACCAGCCACCGGAGGCAGGTAAGCAGTTGAATCCGTGACCACGACCACCGATGGCGGCACTACTGAACCGGAGTTCCACCCCGCCAGACCCGGCGTGGCTTGAGGCCGAAGGACCAGGCGAAGGCGCCCTCGTGGTCGGCGTCCCACTGGACGATGTCGGCCAGGCGGCCGGGAGCCAGGACACCGCGGTCGGGCGCGCCCAGCACGGTGGCGCCGCCGAGCGTGGCCGCCCGCAGCGCGTCGTTGACGCTCATCCCGAACGCCGACACCGCCATCGCGATGACCAGGGACATCGAGGTGATGCCGCAGTAGCCGGGGTTGTGGTCGCTGCCGAGCGCGATCTGCACACCGTGCTTGATCATCTGGCGGACCGGCGGCAGGTGGCCGCGCTGGAGCGCCGTCGCGGGGCAGACCACGGCGGGCACGCCGTAGCGGGACATGATCGCGATGTCCTCTTCGGACATGTGGTGCAGCCCGTCGGCGGAGGCGCAGCCGAGCTCGGCGGCCAGCTGGACGGCGCCGCGGCGGCTGAAGAGGCCGGCGTGGATGCGCGGCAGCAGGCCGACGTTGCGGCCCGAGGCGAGCACCCAGCGGGACTCCTCGGTGGTGAAGTGGCCCTCGTCGCAGTAGACGTCCACGCTGTCGGCACCGGCGGCGGCCGCGTCGGCGCACCAGGCGCCCACGGCCTCGACGTATTCGCGCTGACGGCCGAAGTATTCCGGTGGCACCACGTGCGCCGCGAGGAAGGTGACGTGCACCCGCGGCATCATCGGCTCCTTCTCCAGCTCGCGCAGGAGCCGCACGTCGGCGAGCTCGCCGTCGCGGGTGAGGTGGTAGCCGGTCTTGGCCTCGACGGTCGTGGTGCCGCTGAGCAGCCAGCCGCGCAGCCGCTCGCGGACGCCGTTGCACAGGGTCCACGGGTCGGTGCCGCGGGTCACGGTGACGGTCGAGCCCACGCCGCCACCCGCCGCGGTGATCGCCGACGAGGTGGAGCCGCCGGTGCGGATCGCCAGCTCGGCGTAGCGGTTGCCCGCGTAGACCGGGTGGGTGTGCGCGTCGATGAGGCCGGGCGTGACGAGTGCGCCACCCAGGTTTTCGACGTGGTCCACGTCGACGATGTCGTCAACGACCCCGGGCACGCTCTGTGGGAGGTCGGGCGCCCGCCCGACCCAGGCGATCCGGTCGTTGTGTACGAGGATGGCCGCGTTGCTGAGAACCTCGTTGCCGGTCCAGAGGCGGCCGATATTGGTCAGAAGTCGAACGGTCACCGCATCACCGCCCTGCGGGATCCCCCAGATGAGCACAGCACCCAGCAGCGCACGGCTGACGCCGCGCCCACTGAGTCGGCTCCGGGTCCGGACGACATGGGGGGTCTCCTGATCTCATCCGCTATGGCTGTGCGGTGACCGTATCGCCGGACTCATGATCCGGCGATTTCAGTTCAGTTACGTTATTTCACAGGTGGGCTTGCTGTACAGGGTTATTCGGAAGAAAGCCCACTCTTCCCAACCGCCACTCGACCCCATTGAACCCCTGTGGCCCCCGCACGCGACCTCACTCACAGCAGCGATCATCCGAAACCCGCGCCATTAGTGTCGTAAGACTCGGCTTATCCTAGCAATCCCAGCGTTCAGGGACCACTGCCGCCTTTGGGCAGCCCTGCAGTGATTTTGGCGGAGCTGCCCGCTTGCGATGGCTAAGACACGCGTTCGACAGGCTTGCCGACCCGCTCCAGTTCCTGGGACAGGCTCGGGAGCACGCGTGCGTGCAGGATCGTGCCGTCCGCCACGTGGTCCACCGAGAGCACTTCGCCCTCCTTGTGGGCCCGCGAGATCAGGTCGCTCCTGTCGTACGGCACCAGAAGCACGACCTCGTGGTCGAGCCTGGGCAGCTCGCGTTCGATGAGCGCCATCAGCTCGGCGATGCCGGCACCGGTGCGCGCCGAGACCACGATGCTGTCGCGCTCGCGCCTGGCGATGCGGTCCAGCACTTCCTGGTCGGCCGCGTCGGCCTTGTTGATCACCACGATCTCGGGAACGTCGGACGCGCCCTCGATGTCGGCGAAGACCTCGCGTACGGCGGCGAGCTGACCTTCCGGGTCGGGGTGCGCGCCGTCGACCACGTGCAGGATCAGGTCGGCGTCGGCGACCTCCTCCAGCGTGGAGCGGAACGCCTCGATCAGCTGGTGCGGCAGGTGGCGCACGAAGCCGACCGTGTCGGCGATCGTGAACAGCCTGCCGTCAGGCGTGTGCGCCCGGCGTACGGTCGGGTCGAGGGTGGCGAACAGGGCGTCCTCCACCAGCACTCCCGCACCGGTGATCCGGTTGAGCAGGGAGGACTTGCCGGCGTTGGTGTAACCCGCGATCGCCACGGCCGGGACCTCGCGCCGGGCGCGCCGGTGGCGCATCGTGTCGCGCGAGGTGGACATCCCGCTGATCTGGCGCCGCAGCTTGGCCATGCGCTCGCGGATGCGGCGCCGGTCCAGCTCGATCTTGGTCTCACCGGGGCCACGGCCACCGATGCCGACGCCGCCCGCGGCGCGTCCACCCACCTGCCTGGACAGGTTGCCACCCCAGCCACGCAGGCGGGGCAGCAGGTATTGGAGCTGGGCCAGCTCGACCTGAGCCTTGCCCTCACGGCTCTTGGCGTGCTGCGCGAAGATGTCGAGGATCAGCGCGGTGCGGTCGATGACCTTCACCTTGACCGTCTCCTCCAGCTGGCGGAGCTGGCCAGGAGCCAGCTCGCCGTCGCAGATCACGGTGTCGGCGCCGGTCGAGTCGACCACGTCGCGGAGTTCGAGCGCCTTGCCCGAGCCGATGTACGTCGCCGGGTCGGGCTTCTGGCGCCGCTGGATGAGGCCCTCGAGGACCTCGGAGCCCGCCGTCTCGGCCAGGAGCTTGAGCTCCAGCAGGGAGTTTTCGGCGTCTTCGGCCGTGCCTGAGGTCCAGACGCCCACCAGGACGACCCGCTCGAGCCGCAGCTGCCGGTATTCGACCTCGGAGACGTCTTGGAGTTCGGTAGAGAGGCCCGCCACGCGGCGTAGCGCCTGGCGCTCCTCGAGGTCCATCTCGCCGGTCTCGAACTCGTCGCGCGCGGAGTATTCGTGCATTCGTGTCATCTCTAATAGGCAACGTCTGAACACCGGAGTGTCTTCCCCGATGGTGACATGACATCCCTGGCGCCATCACCTGGTTATCCGGGCAACACGCTGGCGTCCCCCGAGCCCGTGGTCAGCGACACCTTGTGCGGAGAAGACGGGTCCTTCTTGACCGAAACCGTCGCCTCGCCCGATCCGACCTCGGTCTTCACATCATAGGCACCGTCCGGAACGTGCAGGATGGCCTCGCCGGAGCCGCTCTCCATCTCGACGCTGTCGGGCACGGCGGCGAACTTCACCTCGACGTCGCCGGAACCGGCCTCGGCGAAGATCTTCTTGCTCCCGAGTCCGGTGGCGTCCACGTCGCCCGAGCCGGCGGACGCGTCGATCTGCCCGGTCAGCTGCCGCATCGTGATGTTGCCCGAGCCCGCGTCGGCGTCGATCTGAAGGCCCTTGGGGACCTCGACCTTGTAGTCGACGCTGCAACTGCCCCAGTCCTTGTCGCAGTCGTAATACACGGAGAGCGTGTCGCCGTCGACCTTGTGCTGGGCCCTCGGCTTGTTGTTGCGCCACTGGAGGGTCTCGGTGACCCGCACGGCCGTCCCGTCGTACTCCGTGATCACGGAGTCGCCGGACTCGTTCCTGAGGTGCAGCTTGGCCACCTTGTCCGCGACCTGGTACGTGACGGTGTCCTGGTTGGTCGGGCCACCGAGGCTCTTGAGCCCGCAGCCCGTCAGCAGCAGCGCCGAGGCGAGCAGGCCGCCCGCGATCACGATTGTCTTCATGCCCCAGATCCTCGCGTGCGCAGGGGTTGGCGCACATCGGGGTTTCCCCCGGACCCCTCCCAGGGGAACCCCCACCTTTGACCCGGGACCACCCATGAAGTAGCTTCACTTCCATAATCCAGAACTGATTTTCCACATCATGGAAGAAGGGGCTCATGGAGATCACCGGCCCGATGCTCGACCGGTTCGACGAGGTCCTCACGCCGGAGGCGCTCGCCTTCGTGGAGACCCTCCAGCGGGAGTTCGACGCGACGCGCCAGGAGCTGCTGGAAGCCCGGCAGGTGCGACAGGCGGAGCTGTCGGCGGGCGGCCGGCTCGACTTCCTCCCGGAGACCAAGGCGGTCAGAGAGGGCGACTGGAGCGTCGCGCCCCCGGCCCCGGGCCTCGAGGACCGCCGGGTCGAGATCACCGGCCCGGTCGACCGCAAGATGACGATCAACGCGCTCAACTCCGGCGCCAAGGTCTGGCTCGCCGACTTCGAGGACGCCAACTCCCCGCTCTGGGCCAACTGCGTCAGCGGCCACCTCAACCTGCGCGCCGCGCTCGACCGGACGATCGACTTCGAGACCGGCGGCAAGTCCTACTCGCTCAGGCCCGACGCCGAGCTGGCCACGATCGTGGTCCGGCCGCGCGGCTGGCACCTCGACGAGAAGCACGCCCTGGTGGACGGGCGGCCGGTGTCGGCCTCGCTGTTCGACTTCGGGCTCTACTTCTTCCACTGCGCCCAGCGGCAGCTGGACAAGGGCCGCGGCCCCTACTTCTACCTGCCGAAGATGGAGTCGCACCTGGAGGCGCGGCTGTGGAACGAGGTGTTCGTCCGCGCGCAGGACCTGCTGGGCATTCCGCAGGGGACGATCAGGGCGACCGTGCTGATCGAGACGTACCCGGCGGCGTTCGAGATGGAGGAGATCCTCTACGAGCTGCGTGAGCACTCGGCCGGGCTCAACGCGGGCCGCTGGGACTACCTGTTCAGCGTGATCAAGAAGTTCCGCACCAGGGGCCGCGAGTTCCTGCTGCCCGAACGCAACGCGGTCACGATGACCGCGCCGTTCATGCGCGCGTACACCGAGCTGCTGGTGCGGACCTGCCACAAGCGTGGCGCGCACGCGATCGGGGGGATGGCGGCGTTCATCCCCTCGCGGCGCGATGCCGAGGTGAACGCCATGGCGCTGGAGAAGGTGCGCGCCGACAAGACGCGCGAGTCGGGCGACGGCTTCGACGGCTCCTGGGTGGCGCACCCCGACCTGGTGCCGATCTGCCGCGAGGTGTTCGACGGCGTGCTGGGCTCGCGGCCCAACCAGCTCGACAGGACGCGCGAGGAGGTCTCGGTCTCGGCCGCCGACCTGCTGTCGGTCTCCGAGACGCCGGGCGAGATCACCGAGACCGGGCTGCGCGGCAACGTGGACGTGGCGCTGCGTTACCTGGCCGCCTGGATGGGCGGGCTCGGGGCCGTGGCGATCCACAACCTCATGGAGGACGCGGCCACGGCGGAGATCTCCCGCTCGCAGATCTGGCAGTGGATCCACAACGACATCACGCTGTCCGACACGGGCGCGACGGTGACGAAGGAGCTGGTCGAGCAGATCATCTCGGAGGAGCTGGCGAAGATCGCGGCCGAGCCCGGCTACGACGAGCGGCTGTACGAGCAGGCCACGGCCCTGTTCAAGGAGGTCGCGCTGGACGACGACTTTGCCGAATTCCTGACACTCCCGGCGTACTCCCGCATGCCGTAAAGGATGATGATAAGAAGGGGGTCGCCATGGTCGACAAGCTGCTCGACGAGCTGACGGCGGCGCTGCGCGCGCTGCTGCCCGCCGACTCGGTGATCACCGACCCGGTACGCCTGCGCACCTACGAGTGCGACGGCCTGACCTACCACCGGGCCACGCCGGGCGTGGTCGTGCTGCCGGAGACCGCCGAGCAGATCTCCGGCGTGGTCCGCGCCTGCAACGACTTCGGGGTGCCGTTCGTGGCCCGCGGCTCCGGCACCGGGCTGTCGGGCGGGGCGCTCCCCCGCGAGGACGGCGTACTGATCGTCACCTCCAGGATGCGCCGCGTCCTGGAGATCGACCTGCCCAACCACAGGGCCGTCGTCGAGCCGGGCGTCACGAACCTGGCGATCACCGAGGCCGTCCGCGACCAGGGCTACTACTACGCCCCCGACCCGTCCAGCCAGCAGATCTGCTCGATCGGCGGCAACGTGGCGGAGAACTCCGGCGGCGCCCACTGCCTCAAATACGGCTTCACGGTCAACCACATCGAAGCCTGCGAGATCGTCACCCCTGACGGCGACCTGGTGACGCTCGACCGCATGGACCCCGGCTACGACCTGCTCGGGGCGTTCATCGGCTCCGAGGGCACGCTGGGCATAGCGACCAAGATCACGGTACGGCTGAGCCGTACCCCCGAGTCCGTCATCACCGTACTGGCCGCGTTCGAGAGCATCGAGCAGGGCGGGCAGGCCGTGTCGGCGATCATCGGCGCGGGCATCGTGCCGGCCGCGATCGAGATGATGGACGCGCTGTCCATCGAGGCGGCCGAGGCGGCGGTGTCCTGCTCCTACCCCGAGGGTGCGGGCGCGGTGCTGATCGTCGAGCTCGACGGGCCGGAGCAGGAGGTGCTCCGGCAGTTCGAGCGGCTTCAGGAGATCTGCTCGGGGGCGTTCGAGCTGCGGGTGGCCGACGACCCGGCCGAGCGGGCGGCGATCTGGCGGGGCCGCAAGTCGGCGTTCGCGGCCGTCGGCCGGATCAGCCCGGCCTACATCGTGCAGGACGGCGTGGTGCCACGCACCTCGCTGCCCAAGGTGCTGGCCGCCATCGACCGGCTGTCGCAGGAGTACGGGATCAGGGTGGCCAACGTCTTCCACGCGGGCGACGGCAACCTGCATCCGCTGGTGCTGTTCGACGACGCGGAGCCGGGGGCGGGCGAGCGGGCCGAGGCGGTCTCCGGCGCGATCCTCGACCTGTGCATCGAGCACGGCGGGTCGATCACCGGGGAGCACGGGGTGGGCACGGACAAGGCGAAGTACATGCCGAAGATGTTCTCGGAAGACGATCTCGACACCATGCAGCTCGTCCGCTGCGCCTTCGACCCGAAAAGCCTGTCGAACCCGGGCAAGATCTTCCCCACGCCGCGGCTGTGCGGGGAGGTGCCCGGCGTGCGCAAGGGCGTTCATCCGCTGGTCGCCTCGGGGCAGGCGGAGCAGTTCTGATGGAGCGGCTGGACAAGACCGGCGTGACGGTCAGGGAGGCCGGGCCGGACGACGCCGTGGGCGGGGTGCGCCCGAGCGTGGTGGCGCTGCCCGAGTCGGTCGAGGAGATCTCGGCCGTGCTGCGGGCCTGCGCCGAGCACGACCTGGCGGTCGTACCCGCCGGCGGCGGCACCAAGCTGCACTGGGGCCCGCCGCCCGAACGCTGTGACGTGCTGCTCGACCTGTGCTGCCTGAACGAGGTCATCGAGCACGCCGCGGGCGACCTCGTGGTGAAGGCCCAGGCCGGGGTGACGATGGACGCGCTGGCTGACGCGCTCGCCGCGCAGGGTCAGGAACTGGCGCTGGACGTGCCGTTCACCGACGGCGCGACGGTCGGCGGCACACTGGCCGCCGCGACGGCCGGGCCGCGCGCCTTCCGCTACGGTACGGCCCGCGACCTGCTCATCGGCATCACCGTCGTGCTGCCGGACGGGACCGTGGCCAAGTCGGGCGGCCGGGTGGTCAAG
The DNA here is from genome assembly GCF_019396345.1 of Nonomuraea guangzhouensis. Lineage (GTDB taxonomy): Bacteria > Actinomycetota > Actinomycetes > Streptosporangiales > Streptosporangiaceae > Nonomuraea > Nonomuraea guangzhouensis. The sequence continues at coordinate 516,241 of NZ_JAHKRM010000002.1, forward strand.
AACGTCGCGGGCTACGACCTGGGCAAGCTGTTCACCGGCTCGTACGGCACGCTGGGCGTCATCGCCGAGGCCACGTTCCGGCTGCACCCGCTGCCCGCCGACCGGCGCTATGTCGTGGCCGCGTTCGAGTCGCCCGAGCGCGTCCAGGAGGTGGCCGCGCTGCTGGCCGCCTCGCAGGCCGAGCCGAGCGCGGTCGAGCTCGACTGGCCCGGCGGGGACGCGCCGTTCACCCTGGCGGTGCTGGTCGAGGGCACGGCTGCCGGGCAGCGGGCGGACGCGCTGCGCGAGGCGATGGGCGCGGGCAGTGTCACGGACGAGGCGCCGGCCTGGTGGGGGCTGATCACGGACGACGAGGTCCTGCTGGAGCTGCGGTTCCCGCCGGCGCGGGCGGGCGAGGTCCTGGAGAGGGTACGCGGGACCGGGTTCGCGCTGCGCGGCTCGCCGGTCGCGGGCCGGGTCCGGCTGGAGCTCGCGGGCGCCATGACCACAGGGTTCGCGGACGTGGTGTCCGGCCTGCGGGAGCGCTTGGCGCCGCTGGGCGGCCGGGTGACCGTGCTGGCCGCGCCGGACGAGAGCGTGGACCGGTGGGGACCGGTGAGCGCGCTGCCGCTGATGCGGCGGGTCAAGGAACGGTTCGACCCGGAGCGCAGGATGTCGCCCGGCCGGTTCGTGGGAGGCATCTGACGTGACGTCCGGCATCGACCCCAAGCTGATCAACGACTGCGTGCACTGCGGTTTCTGCCTGCCCACCTGCCCGACGTACGTGCTGTGGGGCGAGGAGATGGACTCGCCGCGCGGCCGGATCCACCTGATGAAGCAGCACGTCGAAGGCACCCCGGTGACGCCGGAGATGGCCGGCCACTTCGACGCCTGCCTCGGCTGCATGGCGTGCGTCACCGCCTGCCCGTCGGGCGTCCAGTACGACCAGCTGATCGAGCAGACGCGGGCCGAGGTCGAGCGGGTCCACGTGCGCGACCCGCGCGAGCGGGCGGTCAGGGAGATCGTGTTCAGCCTGTTCCCCTACCCGCGCAGGCTGCGGCTGCTGCGCCCCGGAATGTGGCTGGCCGAGCGGATGGCGCCGTTCCTGGAACGGGTGCATCCCAGCCTCGGGGCGATGGCCGGGCTGGCACCCAGGGCCGGGCGCAGGCAGCGGCTGCCACGGCTGGTCCGGGCCAGGGGGCCGCGCAGGGCCGTGGTCGGCATGCTCACCGGGTGCGTGCAGGGCGAGTTCTTCCCGCAGGTCAACGCGGCCACCGCGCGGGTGCTCGCGCTGGAGGGCTGCGACGTGGTCATCCCGCCCGGACAGGGCTGCTGCGGGGCGCTGAGCGTGCACTCGGGGCGCGAGGAGCAGGCCAGGCGGCTCGCGCGGCGCACGGTCAGGACGTTCACCAGGGCCGGCGTGGACACGGTCGTGGTCAACGCGGCCGGGTGCGGGTCGTCGATGAAGGAGTACGGCCGGCTGCTGGGCAGTGAGCCGGGGTTCCGGGTGCTGGACCTGTCGGAATACCTCGCCGAGCTGGGACCGGTGGCGGACCGGCATCCGCTGCCCGTCACGGTGGCCTACCATGACGCCTGCCACCTGGCCCACGCGCAGGGGATCCGGGCCCAGCCGCGCGAGCTGCTGAAGGCGATCCCGGGGCTGGACCTGCGTGAGGTGCCGGAGTCGGCCATCTGCTGCGGCTCGGCGGGCACGTACAACATCTTCCAGCCCGCGGCGGCCCGCGACCTGGGCGACAGGAAGGCCAGGTCGGTGGCCTCGACGGGCGCGGAGCTGCTGGTGTCGGCCAATCCGGGCTGCACGATGCAGATAGCCGCCGCGATGCGGCGCGGCGGCGCGGAGATCAGGGTGGCGCACACGGCCGAGGTGCTCGACGCGTCGCTGCGCGGGGTGTCCCTTTGACCGGACGGGGGTTGGGCGGGTGAGCGTGCAGTCGGTCGAGCGGGCGCTCGACGTGCTGGAGGCGCTGGCCGAACACGGTGGTGAGGCGGGGCTGTCGGAGATCGCGGCCAAGACCGGGCTGCCGTACGGGACGATCCACCGGCTGCTGCAGACGCTGCTGGCCCGCGGCTACGTACGCCAGGAGTCGGACCGGCGCTACGCCCTGGGCGGCGGCCTGGTGCGGCTGGGTGGCATCGCCGAGAGCATGGTCGGCGTGTGGGCGCGGCCCTACCTGTCGAAGCTGGTGTCGCTGTCGGGAGAGACGGCGAACCTGGCGGTGCTGGAGGGCGACTTCATCGTCTATGTGGCGCAGGTGCCCTCGCCGCGCAGGCTGCGGATGTTCGCGGAGGTCGGCAGGCGGGTGCTGCCGCACAGTACGGCCGTGGGCAAGGTGCTGCTGGCGGGGCGGCCGGCCGATGAGGCGGTCGCGGTGTTCGTACGGACCGGCATGCCGCGCCGCACCCCGAACACGATCACCGACACCGACGGCATGCTCACCGAGCTCGGCCGGGTCAGGGACCGGGGTTATGCGATGGACCTGGGTGAGGAGGAGCTGGGCGTGCACTGCCTGGCCGTGCCCGTGCACGACGGGAACCGGGTGGTGGCGGCCATGTCGGTGTCGGGCCCGGCGGAGCGGATCGACGCCCTCGACCGGGACGAGCTGGCCGCGGCCATGCGGAAACTCGCGCTCGACTTCGGCGCCGAACTCAGCCCGGTGGCCGGCGCGGGCCTTTGAGCTCCAGCGGCTATTACCGTTGACCGCATGTGTAGAAGCATCAAGACCCTGCGCCCGCCGTACACCGAGGACGTGACGGAAGACGACGTACGGGCGGCGGCCCTGCAGTACGTACGCAAGATCTCCGGCTTCCGCGCGCCCGCCGCGCACAACGCCGAGGCGTTCGACCGGGCGGTCGAGACGATCACCCGGGCGTCGGAGGAGTTGCTGGCGGCGCTACAGGTTCGCGGAGGGCGTTGACACGATCCCCCGGTGAGGGAAGTGTCCCCGGTGTAACCGCATCGATCGCCAGGGGGCATCCCATGATCAGTGGGCTGTATCAGGGTAGGGACGGGGACTCGCGCCTCGAACTCCGGGTGGACGTCGACGGGGCGCGGCCCACCGGGAGGGTGAGCGGAGATCTGTTCTCCGTGGCGGGCGCGACCACGTCATACGCCGGCTCGTTCGTGGTGAACGCGGCCTCGGCGACGGCCGAGGGCGCCGGGACGAAGATCACGGGGCGGGGGGCGTTCTCGTTCGACACCCCGGCGAAGGACGTGACGGTCACGATCAGCGGCACGGTGGGCACCGCCAGGATCGCCGGCCAGACCTACGAGCTGACGTTCTCCGGCCGCCACTTCCGTACCGTGCTCCTGGAACAGGACTCGGTGGCGGGCACCCGGCCGTTCGAGAAGTACGGCACCGGGACGCTGCCCGGCCCGGCGGGCTCGCCGGCGAGGGAGCTGAGCGTGGCCGCCGCCTACGACGAGGCGGGGATCCGCCTGACCGTCAACCCGCCCGGGGTGATCCCGGTCGACGGGTCGGGCGCGGACCTGGCCTGGGACGACGCCGAGCTGCATCACGCGATGACGCAGCAGTTCAGCGCGTTCGGGGAGGCTCCGGCCTGGCGGGTGTGGCTGCTGGTGGCCAGCAGGCACGTGGGCGGTTACCGGGGCATCATGTTCGACTACGACGACGCCCACCAGCGGCAGGGGTCCGCGGTCTTCTACGACGCGATCAAGGGCGACACCCCGCAGGCGCAGCGCGCGCAACTGCGCACGTACGTGCACGAGCTCGGCCACGCCTTCAACCTGCTGCACTCCTGGCAGAAGAACCTGGCCACCCCACCTCAGCCGCTCGGCCCGAACGGCGGCTTCGGCGACCTGTCCTGGATGAACTACGTCCAGAACTACCAACCCGGCGGCGAGCAGGGCTACTGGGCCGCCTTCCCCTTCCAGTTCACCGACTCCGAGCTCGTCCACCTCCGTCACGGTTTCTACCGGGAGGTGGCCATGGGCGCGAACGCCTTCGGCACGGGCGCCGCCGACATCGCGCCCTTCGAACAGCCGATCGTGGACCGGTCCGGGCTGCTGCTCGAACTGCGGGCCAAGGAGTCGTTCGGCTTCGGCGAGCCCGTCGTGGTGGAGCTGAAGCTGTCCACGACCGGCGAGCCGCGCACCACACACGGCCATCTCCATCCCGACACCGAGTTCACCCAGATCACCATCACCCAGCCGACCGGCCGGACCGTGCTGTACCGGCCGATGATGCGGCACTGCGTCGACGCCTCACCCGACATCCGGCTCGACTCGGGCAACCCGGCCATGTACCGGAGCGCGTACATCGGGCACGGCCGCGACGGGCACTACTTCCAGCAGCCCGGCGAGTACCAGGTGCGCGGGCAGTACATCGCCGCCGACGGCTCGCGCATCGTCTCCCCCGCCTGCCTGGTCAGGGTCCGTTACCCGGTCGGCGCGGACGATCACCGGGTGGCCGAGCTGATGCTGGGCGACGAGCAGGGCAAGCTGTTCTCGCTGCTCGGCTCCGACTCGCCGACGCTGAGCTCGGGCAACCGGGCGCTGGACGAGGTGATCGGCAGGTACGGCGGCCACCCGCTGGCCGTCTACGCCCGCATGGTCAAGGGGCTCAACGCCGAGCGGGAGTTCAAGGCGATCACCGCCGACAAGCAGGTCGAGGTCCGGCCGCCGGACCTCAAGCAGGGCATCGAGCACCTCACCGCGGTGGCCCGGGACGCCAGCGTCGACAACATCACCCTGAACATGGTGATGCGCCGCCTGGCCAGAGCCGAGGCCCGCCAGGGCGACCTGGAACGGGCCAACGCGGTGATGGACAAGATGGTCGCCCTGTTCCAGTCCAAGGGGGTCAACCAGATCGTCATGGGACAGATCAGGCGGCAGGCCGAGCTCACGAAGGCGGCACTCGGCGCGGAAGCCTGACCGGCGGGACCGGTCGTCAGCAGGAGTCCAGGATGCCGTCCATGGCGTCCTTCTCACCGGTGGTCAGCCACAGGCCGTACTTCGCCTTCACGTCGATCTGCTTGGCGATGTAGGTGCAGCGGTACGCCTTGCGCGGCGGCAGCCAGGTGGCGGCGTCGGAGTCGCTCTTCTGCCCGTTGAGCGGCCCGTCCACGGCCATCAGGTTCATCGGGTCGTTGGCGAACTCCTTGCGCTTGTCCGCCGTCCACTGCTGCGCGCCCTTCTGCCAGGCGTCGGACAGCGGGATCAGGTGGTCGATCTGCACGGCGGTGCTGGTGTCCTGGCCGCGCTTGAAGGTGATCGTCTTGCCGCTGTACGGGTCGTCGAGCACGCCGCTGAGGATGATGCAGTCGTGCGTGCCCGACTTGAACTTCTCGTCGTGCAGGTCACGCTTCAAGATGTCGTTGCGCGTGTCACAGCCGTTGTGGTCGACGTCCGACCAGGCCGGCCCGAACTTCTCCCGCTCGAAGCCGGTCCGCGGCGCACGGCCTTTGACGGCGAGTTTGGCCAGCTTCTTGCGGGCGTCCCCCACGTCGGCCGACGAAGCGGCCTTGCCCTTGTCGGCTTGAGGTGTCTGCGCTTCCAGTTGCCCACATCCGGCGAGCAATCCCACTGTGGCCAAACCGGCCAAACCCACACGAAACCGCACGCTCTACCCCTTGACTAAAGTTTTAGCAAAGTCTAGGTAGAGCAATTACCCCTAAGGCACGCTTTATCCCTCAAGGAAGCCAAGTAACCCTTACAGGCCGGATGCCGGATCGCCACCGGTGCTCGGCCAGACCACGGACGGGGCCAAGAAGGCGCACGTCACGGCGCCCAGCACCCTCCACCGGAGGAGCGTGCCCCTGGACAGAGCCCGGCTCCGTATGGCGGGTGGGGCCCACCGGGCTGGCCGTAAAACAAAAAATTCCCGCCCCTCAGGGCGGGAATGACGGGAAAGCCGATCGACTACGACCGCCCGTAACTGTCCTCCAGGCGCTCGATGTCGTCTTCGTCGAAGTGGCCGAAGGCGATCTCCAGAATCCGCGTCGCCGGCCCCGACGAGCTGAGCCGGTGCGTCTGGCCCTGCTGGATCAGGACCCGGTCCCCCACCGCGGGCTCGATCCGCTTCCCGTCCACCTCGAACACGCACCCCGGGTCGAGCGCCACCCACAGCTCGGAGCGGTGCTCATGACGCTGCAGGCTCAGCCGCTGCCCCGGCGAGACCTCGATGATCTTGACGGTGGACACCTCGTTGAGGGTGAACCGCTCGAACCCACCCCACGGCCGCTCGTCACGGATCACAGCCGCCAGCCTGTCGATGTCCTGCATCGCCCCTCCAGGTCCCGGAAAATCACGCCATCAATCAGCGCTCAAACTACCAGGCACCATGGACCGCCAGGTCAGGTGGTGCGCCAAGTCAGGTGATGAGGATGCCGCCGTCGACGGGAAGGACGGCGCCGGTGATGTACGAGGACGCGTCACTCGCCAGGAAGACCGCCGCGGCCACCAACTCCGCCGGATCCCCCACCCGCCCCATGACCACCCGCTGAGCCAGCATCCGCTCCAGGTAGGCGGGGTTGTACTGCTCCGTCATCTCCGAGGCGAAGAACCCCGGCTCCAGGCAGTTGACCCGGATCCCCCGCCGCCCCGTCCACTGCTGCGCCAGATCCCGGGTCAGCCCGATCACCGCCGCCTTCGACGCGCTGTAAGCGGCCTGCGGCAGCCCCGCCGTCGTCTCGCCCAGGATGCTGCCGATGTTGACGATCGACGAGCCGGGCCGCATCACCCGCGCGCACGCCTGCGCCATCCAGTAGGTGCCGTGCAGGTTGATGTCGACCACCTGCCGGAACTCCTCCGGCGTCTCCCGCAGCGCGGGCACGGCGGTGCCGACCCCGGCGTTGTTGATCAGCACGTCGACCGAGCCCATGGTCTCCACGGCCGCGGAGACCAGCGCCTGGCAGTCCTCGACCAGCGTCACGTCGGTCTTGACGGCCAGGCACCGGCGGCCGGTCTCCTCGACCAGCCGCCGCGTCTCCTCCAGCCGATCCTGCCGCCGGGCGCCGATCACGATGTCGGCCCCGGCCTCGGCCAGCCCTCGGGCGAAGGCCACGCCCAGTCCCGACGACGCGCCGGTGACGACGGCGACCTTCCCCTCGAGGCTGAACCGCTGAAGCATGCTAGAGACCGTACTCCTTGACGATCCGCTCGTGGCGCTCGACCTCCACGTCGACCTCCTTGGCCAGGTCGAGCCAGGCCAGCGGGTGCGACCACCGCTCGGTGGCGTCGTCGAGCAGCGCGTCGACCTCGGTCGCCGAGACGTCCGGCGGCACCGCGACCCAGCCGAACACCCCGGGCAGCGCCTCGCCGCCGGTCGGGTGGGTGACCGTGTAGTTCTCGTCGCTGTAGACCCACATCGGCCAGCCGCGCTCGGCCATGACCTCGGTGAACTCCGCCCAGTCCTCCTCGCTCGGCGCGGCGCCGTCGAAGAAGTAGCTGGTGTAGCCGCCGGGCCGCAGGATGCGCACCGCGGCGAAGGGGGGCACGAAGTTCTGCTGCTCTTCGGGGTCGTCGGGGACCGGCTCCAGCAGCTGCGGGTCGAACACGACCAGGTCGCCGGCGTTGTAGTCCATGCCGCGGGGCTGCGGCAGGGCGAGCCGGGCGGTGGCCGGGCCGGTGCGGATGGACAGGATCTGCCGCTGGCCGCCGTCGGGCGCCGGGAGGATGACCCGGATGAGGCCCATCTCCTCCTCGATCGGACCCTCGGTCGACTTGACCGGCATGCCGATCTTGGCGGTGCCCTTGCGGACGATGTCCCAGTCCTCGCTCGAGGTGGCCATGACGATCATGCGCCAGGTGTCCTCCTCGGTGATCTCATCGATCACTTCGAGCAGCGCCCGGGCGCCCTTGGCGTTGTCGTCGAGCTGCTGGGCCGCGGTGGCCACCAGACGGCGCGCCTCGACGCCGGCGCCGGCCGCCACGGCGTGCTCGGCCGCCTCCAGCGCCTCCGGCCAGCGCTCGCGGGCGCTGTGCAGCCGCGCCAGCGCGAGGTATTGGGTGTCGTGCGGCAGCAGCGCCGCCAGCTGCTCGAGCCGCTCGTCCTGGCGGGCCTCGACGAGCAGCGTGGTCAGGGTGGAGATGTCCTCGGGGTCGGCGCCGGCGAGGTCGCCGGAGTCGACCAGCAGCTTCCAGTAGATGTCGGCGCCCGTCGCCGGGTAGCCGAGGAAGCCGAGCGTGGTGGTGTGGCGGCGGGTGGTCTCCAGGTCCTCGCCGGAGCGCGGGGCCAGCCAGCCGACCCACCGCTCGGGGTCGGCGTTGTGGCCGTCGGCGGCGTCGAAGTAGGCCACCCGCTCCTCGACCGGGCCCGGCGCGGGCGGCTCGGTGGCCGCGTCGGCGGCGGCGCGCAGGGCGGCGATCCGCTCGGCCACGCCCGCGCTCTCGCGCAGCTCGGCGGCGGCCGACTGGGCCTGGTCGGCCAGCAGCCGCGCCTGCCAGACGCCCTGCCTGGCGACGGCCAGCTCGCCCGCGACCAGCGAGAGCTCGAAGCGGGCGCGGTAGCCGCCCATCATGCCGAAGTAGTCGATCCACTGGCGCAGCACGCGGCCGAGCTGCCAGGTGTTGGTGATCTGCGAGGAGCCGGCCAGCTTGGCGACCGCCTGCGTCCACTCCACCCACGAGCCCGGGTGGTCGCCGACCACGTCGAGGTCGGGCAGCGCGTCGACGGCCTCGGCGATGCGGCCGAGCGTGGCCAGGATCAGCGCGCGGCGTACGCCGTCGCGGTGTGCCTTGGCCACCGGGTCGTCGGCCTGGAAGTCGGCCGCGGCCTGGAGCGCGGCCAGCGCGTCCTCCCCGCGTCCGGCGACAAGCAGTGCCCGGGCGCTCTCGGCGCCGAGCTCCCAGCTCGCCTCGCGGTCGGCGGCGCGCAGCCGCTCGACGGCGGACTCGGCGTAGGTCACGGCCTCGCCGGCCCGGCCCGCGTCGATGAGCGCGGCGATGTACTGGGTCACCAGCCCGGTGTAGGCCGGGTTGGCCGGCTCTAGGTCCTGGATGACCGCGTCGAGCGTCTCCAGGCGTTCGGCCGCGTAGCCGGGGCCGTCGGCGTTGGCCCACGCCAGCGCGAGCGCCTCGACCGCGGCCGGGGTGGCCGGGCAGTCACGCACCTCTTCGCGCTGAGCGAACGACAGCAACTGCTCGGCGTCACCGATCGCGACGGCACCCTGCGCGCGGTCGCCCACGCGGCCGAGCAGGTGCCAGTAGCGGGCGTAGAACTCGAGCCACGGGAGCTCCAGGGCCTCCGCCTGCTGTGCGATGGCCGGAGCCATCACGTCTAGCTGGGGGTATCGCCCCTCGTAGGCCTGTGCGGGCAGGTCTCCCAGCGCCATGGCGAGGCCCACGTTGCCCGCCTCAGAAAGCTGCTGCTGGGTTTCACCGACCCAGGCCCAGATGTCCACGTCCATGAGCAGTCAGTCTGCCAGGTCAATGACCGTGCCCAAAACGCAGAAGCTCGATGAGCTCGTCCGATTCGTCGTTGTTCAATACCGAAAATACCGATGCCAGCAGATCATCGGTCGTGTCCTCGACCGCGGTCCGCATCGCGACCACGTCGGGACCCGGCTTCTGGTACGGCTCCGGCCAGTTGAGGAACCGCGCCATCGCCTCACCGGCCGCGTGTCCGAAAGGCGCGTCGTGCTCGGCCGCCAGTATCGCCTCCAGCGGGTGGAGGCCCGCCGCGAGCACCGCGTTGGCGTGCAGCCCCCCTCTCAGCTCCCGTACGACGTGCATGAGCTGCGTGGCCCGCGCCGGCGCGTCATCGGGCAGGGGTACGGCCCGCCACCCGGCGAACAGCGGCGCCCCGGCGACCGGGGCCTGGGCGACGACCGGTTCGAGCAGTTCGGCGAGCCGGGCGCAGCCGTCGAAGTCGCCGAGCCGGCGCCGTCCCCACTCCTGACAGGCTTCGGCGTAGACCTCGACGGCCCGCTCGACAGTCAGCTTGCGCCCGCCGTTCCAGCTCTCCTCGACGTGAGCGGCGGGGAAGAAGACCGCGACGGAGGTGACCACGTCGGCCTCGCACTCGCCGAGCACCCCGCAGCGCCCGCGGAAGTAGAACTCACGCGGGCCGAGACCGTACTTCTCGCAGCGGGTCTTGGCCTCCCTGGAGACCATGAATCCGCCGCCGTACCGGCCGATCGGGGCCTTGACCAGCACGGCCGTGGTTCTCGGGTCCGCCATGTCCAGCCCCTCTCGGTTCGGGAAGTGGACTCAGCATCTCTCAGGAGAACATCATTCTGCAAGCATCAGGTTGCCGCTCGCGAGGATGACGGCGGGGCCGGTCAGATAGCTGGTCTCCTCGTCGAGCGTGACGACGACCGTGCCGCCGGGCACCTCGATCGTCCAGGTGCCGGTGGTCTCGCCGGACAGGGCCGCGGCCGCGACGGCGGTGGCGATCGTGCCGGTGCCGCAGGAGCGGGTCTCGCCCGAGCCGCGCTCGTAGACGCGCATGACCGCGCGGCTGGCGCCGACCGCGTTGAACAGCTCGATGTTGACGCCCCTGGGGAAGACGCCCGGGTCGAAGCCGGGCTGGTGGGTCAGGTCGAGCTGCGCGACGGGGTCGCCGATGGCACAGGCCAGGTGCGGGTTGCCTATGTCGACATGGACACCCTCGTATTCCTGCCCGGTGACGGTGGTGACGCTCGTGCCGCGGACGACGGGCTTGCCCATGTCGACGGTGACGTCGCCGTTGTCCTCGATGCGGATCCTCCGGACACCGCCCCTGGTCGCCACGTCGAACTCGCTCCCACCGGCCAGCCCCGTCTCGACGAGGTAGCGGGCGAAGACACGCGCGCCGTTGCCGCACATCTCGGCCATGCTGCCGTCGGCGTTGCGGTAGTCCATGAACCACTCGGCGGTCGTGGCCTGGTCGGCGACCTCGGGGCTGAGCTTGGTGCGCACCACGCGCAGGACGCCGTCGGCGCCGATCCCGGAGCGCCGTTCGCAGATCGCGGCGACCAGCGCGGCGGACAGGTCGAGCTCGCCATCGGGGTCGGGGAGGATGACGAAATCGTTCTCGGTTCCGTGCCCCTTGAGAAAACGCATAGGACGATTTTATGCGGACCCTTGTTCGGCGATTCGCGCCAGGGATCGTTCGAGCAGGTCGGGGGCGTCATAGGGCAGCCAGTGGACCCTCGGGTCGCGGCGGAACCACGACTCCTGGCGGCGGGCGAAACGCCTGGTCGCCCTGACGGTCTCGGCGAAGGCCTGCTCCTCGGTCCATTCGCCGTCGAGAAAGCGCGCCACCTGGGCGTACCCCAGCGCGCGGCCGGCCGTACGTCCCTCGGCCAGGCCCTGCCCGAGCAGGCCCCGCACCTCGTCGACCAGGCCCGCCGCCCACATGCGGCCGACCCTGATCTCGATCCGCTCGTCGAGCTCCGGCCGGGGCACCGCCAGCCCGATCTGCACGCTCGGGTAGATCGCCTCGAACGACGGCATGGTCGCGGAGAACGGGCGCCCCGAGTGTTCGATCACCTCCAGCGCGCGGACGATCCGGCGGCCGTTGCTCGGCAGGATCGCCGCCGCGGCGGCCGGATCGGCCTCGCGCAGCCGCTCGTACAGCGGTGCCGGGCCGCGTTCGGCCAGCTCGGCCTCCAGCCTGGCCCTGATCTCCGGGTCGGTGCCGGGGAAGTCCAGGTCGTCGATGGCCGCGCGTACGTAGAGCCCGCTGCCGCCGACCAGCACGGGCGCCGCCAGCGACTCGATGAGCGCCCTGGCCAGCTTCTGGTATTCGGCCACGCTGGCGGTGACCGTGACGTCCCAGATGTCGAGCAGGTGATGCGGCACCCCCCGCTGCTCGGCCGGGGAAAGCTTTGCCGTGCCTATGTCCATTCCTCGATAGAGCTGCATCGAGTCGGCATTGATGCATTCGCCCCCCAGCCGGAGGGCGAGATCCACGGCTAGATCGGACTTTCCGGCTGCCGTGGGACCCACGACGGCGATGACTGGCTGCTGACGCACACCGACAAGTGTGTCAACTGTCTGGGTATGGGCGGACCGCTCAGAGGTCGAGCGTCTAGAGATCAAGCAGTGTCGGCTGCAGGTATCCCTCGTGGGTCAGCAGCCAGCGCTTGGTCTCCACGCCCTCGCCGCCGCTGAACCCGCCCAGCCCGTTGCCCGCGACGACCCGGTGGCAGGGCACCACGATCGGGATCGGGTTGGAGCCCATGATCGAACCGATGCCGCGGGCCGGCACCCGCGATCCGCTCCGCTCGGCCAGTTCGCCGTAGGTGACGGCGGTGCCGTACGGGATGCCGTGCAGGGTCTTCAGCACCTGGCGGCGCGACCCCGAGGTCAGCCGCCAGTCGATCGGGGTCTCGAACGTACGCAGGTCACCGGCGAAGTAGGCGTTCAGCTCGGCGACGGCGAAGGCCGTGCGCCCGGGGTCGTCCACCGCGGTCAGATCCGAGAGCCGCTCACCCGGATGCGTCCTTGCGCCCCACCCCGTGGCGGCCAGCCCGACCTCGGTCACCGCCAGCACGAACGGCCCTACCGGCGTCTGCACCTCGGCGAACGCGACCGTACCCATCATGTCCTCCCCTGGGGGATTTACTCCCGGCATAAACACTAGGCGACTCCCGGATGGCCATGTGGCGAAGCCTCTTCAGGTCCGCGAATCCGGGTTGTTACCGTCCGAACATGCCAGCACCCACCGCCGCCGCACTGGACCGGATCCCTGGCTGGTTCTGGCCCACGGACCAGCGCCTGTTCGCGTGGTTCCTGTCCACGGGCACGCAGGGCGATCTCCTGGAGCTCGGGACGTACCTCGGCAAGAGCGCCGTCCTGATCGGCGGGCACCTGCGTCCCGGAGAGTCGTTCACCGTCTGCGACCTGTTCGAGTCGGAGGCGCCCGACGCCGCCAACGAGGCGGAGACCACCGGCTCCTACTCCACGCTCACCAGGGAGCGGTTCGAGCAGAACTACCTGAGCGTCCACGACAGCCTGCCGGAGATCGTGCACGGGCCCACCTCGGTGATCCTGGACCACGTCAAGGCGGACTCCTGCAGGTTCGTCCACGTCGACGCCTCGCACCTCTACACGCACGTCAAGGCGGACGTCCTGGCGGCGCGGGCGGTGCTGCGGGAGGACGGGATCGTCGCCTTCGACGACTACCGCAGTGAGCACACGCCGGGCGTCGCGCTCGCGGTCTGGGAGGCGGTCTCCGGGCTCGGGCTGGCCCCGGTCTGCGTCAGCTCGCAGAAGCTGTACGCCACGTGGGGCGATCCCGTGCCCGTCCAGCGGCGCCTGCTCGACTGGCTGGCCGCCACCCCCGAGCTCTGGCACACCACGGACGTGCTCGGCGAACGCGAACTCGTCCGCGTCAACCAGCGCAAGAAGCCCGCCCCGGCCGGCGACCTGGGCGAGCTGGGCCGGCTCAGCGCCGAGCTCCGGCGCACGGCCGCGGACCTGAAGAAGACCGCGGCGGAATCCCGTACCGCCGTCCAGAACCTGAAGACCGCGACCAGGGAGATCAGCCTGGCCGGACCCGTCGTCCAGCGCGCGGTCCGCTGGACCCGCAGACATATCACCCGCCGCAAAGCCCCCGTCTAGGCATCGAACGGTTAACATCGCGCTCGTGTCATCCCGTGAACTCGTCATCCTGGGAACGTCCAGCGCGGTGCCCACGCGCCACCGAAACCACAATGGGTACCTCCTGCGCTGGGACGGCCAGGGCTACCTGTTCGACCCAGGTGAGGGCACGCAGCGGCAGATGGTGCACGCCGGGGTCAGCGCCAACGACGTCCACTGGCTGTGCCTGACGCACTTCCACGGCGACCACTGCCTGGGCGTGCCCGGCGTGGTGCAGCGCATCGCGCGCGACAAGGTCCGGCATCCCGTACGAGCCGTCTACCCGGCCTCCGGCGCCGAATACTGGCAGCGGCTCCGTCACGCCGCCGTCTTCGCCGACACCGGCGTCATCGAAGAGCAGCCGGTCAGCGGCGAGCACGCCACCATCGGCCCGCTGACCGCGCGCCGCCTGTCCCACCCCGTCGAGTCCTACGGCTACCGCCTCCAGGAACCGTCCAGCCGCCGCATGCTCCCCGACAAGCTCGCATTTTTCGGGATTCGCGGACCTGAAATCAGCGAGCTCCAGCGCACCGGGTCCGTCCGCGGCATCACGCTCGACCAGTGCAGCGTCCCCAGGACCGGGCAGAGCGCCGCCGTCATCATGGACACCCGCCTGTGCGACGCCGTCTTCGAACTCGCCGCCGGCACCGACCTGCTGGTGATCGAGTCGACGTTCCTGTCCGCCGAGAGCACCCTGGCCAAGGAGTACGGCCACCTCACCGCGGCCGAGGCCGGTCAGGTGGCGGCCGAGGCGGGGGCGCGCCGCCTGGTGCTCACCCACTTCTCCGAACGCTACGGCTTCGCCGACGAACCGGCCTTCCTCGGCGAGGCACGGCGCAATTACGACGGCGAGATCATCCTGGCCCGCGACCTGATGAAGATCCCAGTACCACGGCGGCACCCGTAGGGAAACTTCGCGACGACCGCGTTCGTCATTCAGGTAAAAACACCCCTCCACGCGGGGAGGCACCATGGAGCAAGTGCTTTACGCGGCCGGCATCGTTCTGCTCGCACTCGTCGCCCTCACCGTGATCCGAACACAGCTCGCGCTGGTCAGGGGCCGCTCCGTCGCCCCCTCCGGCGCACGCTCGCCGATGGACGTCTACGAGGCGGCGTACCTGGCCGGAGGCCCCCGGCGGGTCATCAACACGGCGCTCGTGTCGCTGGTCTCCCAGGGCGGCCTCCGGGTCTCCCGCGACGGGACGGTCACCCCGGTGCACGGGTTCAAGCCGGCCAAGCGGGTGGTCGTCGAGCGCGCCGTGTACCGGCAGGTCGCCTCGGCCCCAGGAGGCCGTACCGCGGCCGAGGTCCGGCACGCGGCCACCGACGCCCACGCGGTCCGGCAACTGACGATCATGCTGTCCCGGCAGGGGCTCCTGATGCCGCCTGGTGTCAGGGCCCGGTCGCGCCGGCGGGCGCGCTGGCTCGTCGTGTTCACCGGGCTGGCGGCGGTCGTGGTCATCGCGGACGCCCTGCTCCACGCGCCCGTGAACGCGCTGGTGATCGCGGCCGTGGCCGCCGTCGCCGGCGTCGCCTGCTTCTCCTGGCAGCGCCACCTCATGATGGACCCGCTGACGAAGGCGGGCCGCGCGGCGCTGAAGCACGCGGACGTCGACGACGCCGATGGCGGATGGCAGAACTCCGACTTCGGCCTGGTGGCTCTGCACGGGCTGACGAAGCTGCCGGACCGCGACCTCGCCGGCACCCTGCGGAGCGACACACGCGCCCGGAGCCGGCGCTACGCCACGTGCTGCGCCCCCGGCCACTGCGGGTCCTACTCCAGGGGCAGTCCCTGGGCCGGCAGTACGTGCGGCAGCGGCGGCGACGGCCTCTTCGGCCGCGACTTCTTCGGCGGCCTCTTCGGCGGCGACGGTTCCGATGGTTTCGGCGGTTTCGACGGTTTCGGTGGAGGAAGCCATCACGGAGGCGGTCACCACGGGGGCGGCCACGACGGCGGAGGCAGTGACGGGGGCGGTTCGAGCTGCGGGGGAGGCAGCCAGTGAGCCCCCGCCCGGAGCGGCTGGGCGTGGGCATCGGCTGGCGGGCCGAGCTCGACCTGACCGTGGAAGGGCTCCCGGGGGTGGACTTCGTGGAGGTCATCGCGGAGAACATCCGCCCGCCGGCCCTGCCCGAATCGCTGCGCGTGCTCCGCTCCCGGGGCACGCCCGTGATCCCGCACGGCGTGAGCCTCGGCGTCGGCAGCGCCGAGCCACCCGATAGCCGGCGCCTCGCCCATCTCGCCGCCTG
Source organism: Nonomuraea guangzhouensis (assembly GCF_019396345.1). Taxonomy (GTDB): domain Bacteria; phylum Actinomycetota; class Actinomycetes; order Streptosporangiales; family Streptosporangiaceae; genus Nonomuraea; species Nonomuraea guangzhouensis. Next base: position 532,013 of record NZ_JAHKRM010000002.1, read on the forward strand.
CGCCCAGGCGCTCGAATCACCGCTGGTCAGCGAGCACCTCGCCTTCGTCAGAGCGGGAGACCTGGAATCCGGCCACCTGCTCCCGGTGCCACGCACGCGCGAGGCGCTGTCGGTGATCGTCCAGAACGTACGGCAGGCGCAGGAGTCCCTGCCGGTGCCCCTCGCCCTGGAGAACGTGGCGGCGCTGTTCGGCTGGCCGGAGGACGAGCTGACCGAGGCCGAGTTCCTGCGCGAACTGGTCGAGCGGACCGGTGTCGGCCTGCTCATCGACGTGGCCAACCTCTACACCAGCCAGGTCAACCTGGGCCTCGACGCCCGCGCGGCCCTGGACACGCTGCCCCTGGAGGAGCTGGCCTACGTCCACGTCGCCGGAGGGTACGCGCACGACGGCGTCTGGCACGACACGCACACGACCGTCATACCCCCGGACGTCCTCGACCTGCTCGCCGAGCTGTCCGCCCGCGCGGAACCACCCGGCGTGCTGCTGGAGTGGGACGCGGACTACCCGAGCGACGCCGTACTCGCCGCCGAACTCGACCGCATCAGGGCGGCGTCATATGTCCGATGACCAAGCCGCTGACCACGCCGCCGACCAGCGGCGGCAGCGGTTGGCAGCGGCTCAGCGGGGGCTTCTGGCGGCGCTCGTCGCCGGTGGGCCGCTCCCTGACGGCTTCGACCCGGTACGGCTCCGGATCGAGGCCGCCGGGCTGATCGCCAAGAGACGGGGCCTTGTGGCCAGGTCGGCTCCCGACCTGGCGATCCGCCTCGGCCCCCGATTCGCCGCGCTCTTCACCGAGTACGCCGAGCGGCACCCCAAGCCCCCCGGCGGCTCCCTGGGCGACGCCAGGGCCTTCGCCGATTGGCTCGGCCTGCCGCTGGACCCCCCACCGGCCGGACCGCCGCCCGGCCGGTGGGCCCGCTTCCTCCGCCGCCGACCCACTTCCTAGGCCGGCCGAGATCAGTTACGTCAGGGAACGAGCGGGCGGACTTCTTCGGCCACGAACCGTACGAAGCCTTCGAGGTCGGGCTCGTCGGCCGTCGGCTGGAGCACCACGGTGTCGCCCCCGGCGTCCGCCAGCCGCTGGACGGCCTTGGCGACCGTGCCCGCGTCCCCGGCGACTCCGACGTCCGGTTTGCCGGCGTCGCCCCAGCGCTCGAGTTCGGCCTTGAGGCGCCCGGGTCCGTCCGGGCCGGTCGCCGTGTGGAGGCCGACGATCAGCTCGTGGTGGTCGGTACGCCCGGCCGCCGCACGCCCCTCGTCGATCAGCCCTCGGGCCTGCCGTACCTGGTCGGGCGGGGTTCCGGCGACGAGGATGGTGCCGTCGGCGGCCTCGCCGGACAGCCGCAGCGACCGCGGCCCGATCGCCCCGGCGAGCACCGGGGGCGCCGTCTCCGGCGGCCAGTCGAGGGCGACGTCGTCGAGCCGCACGTAACGGCCGTCCACGGTGACCCGCTCGCCGCGCAGCAGCGCCCGAAGCGCCGCGAGGTGCTCGCGCAGCAGCGTCAGAGGCGAGTCCACCCGCGCGCCCGCCTGCGCCATCCACTCCTGTACGCCGTGACCGACGCCCAGGACGACCCGCCCCGGGAACAGCCGGTACAGCGTGGCCACCTCCATCGCGGTCAGGGCGACGTTCCGCAGGGGCACCGGGAGCAGGCCGACGCCGATGCGCAGCCGTTCGGTCCAGGCCAGGGCCGCGGCCGCGCTGGCGATGCCACTCTGGGAGAAGCAGTCCTCCCAGAGCCAGAGTTCGTCCAGCCCCGCCTCCTCCGCCACGCGGGCCACGCCGCGCATCCGTTCGGGAGGGAGCTGAGGCCGGAACACGGCGCCGAGAGCAGTCATGAGATCTGTCCTACCTGCTCCGCACCCGAACGAACAACAGGGGTCAGACCAGGATCCGGGTGAGCAGGTCGTGGAGCTGGTCGCGTTCGGCGGCGTCGAGGGGGGCGAGGAGCTCGTCCTGGATGGCTCGCGCCTCCTGTGTCAGGCGGGTGAGTTCGCGCCGTCCCGTGGCGGTGATGGTGGCGGTGACCCTGCGACGGTCGGCGGGGTCGCGGGCGCGGTCGACGAAGCCCGGCGCCGAGAGCTCGTCCAGGACCTTGACCATGTCGCTGGGGTCGATGCCGAGCCTGGCCGACAGGTCGCGCTGGGCGTGCGGCCCGAAGTCCGCCAGCGCCGCCAGCACGGCCATGTGCCACATGCGCAGCCCGTCGGCCGCCAGCCGCGCGGCCAGCCGGCCTCTGGCCGCCTTCCCGGTCTTCGACAGCAGGTACGTGGTGAGCCCGAGCAGGCTCGGCGGCAGCGTGTCCATCCTGGATATTGTAAGGTCTGACCCAATAATAGGTCTCGACCCACTATTTCAGGAGATTTCAGGATGGACGTGCTACATCCTCGGCTGCTGGTTTCGGCGTTCGCGGAGTGCTTCGCCTTCTATGACGCGGTCCTGCCAGAGGCGCTCGGGGCGAACCTCGCGAAGGGCGGCCCGGACGGTCCCTACGCGCACTGGGACGTGGGGTCGGAAGGGGTGCTGTCGATGCTCGACCGCGGCTTCATGACCGAGGTCGCGGGCACCGGCGCCCTGCCGGTGGACGCCGCCGCGCAGGATCGCCTCATGCTCGTCAGCCGGGTGGCCGACGTCGACCGGGCGTACGCCCTCTGCCTGGCCCACGGCGGCCGGTCCGTCACCGAGCCCGCGGACCGGCCCGGCTGGGGCCTGCGAGCCGCGCACGTCCGTGACCCGGAAGGGAATCTGCTGGAGTTCCAGTCCTACTGAGCGGAGATTGACAATACTACGTTTAACGAATTATGGTCCTAGGCCATGCCAAAGAGATCATTAGCGCTGGCGGCGCTCGCTGTCATCGTCTCCGGTTGCGGGACGACCAGCACCGCACAGCCGTCTCCCTCGGCCGCCACGGCCGGCCAGGGGCTTGGCGAGAACCAGCGGATCGAGCTGGCCAAAGCCGACTGCATGAAGGCGAACGGCTTCAAATACGTGGCGTGGATCCCTCCTGAGCCGCCCGAGACGGAACAATCCAAGATGGGCTCCGCCCGCGACTACGAGGGCATGAAGGCATACCGCGCCAAATACGGCTTCGGGGTGTCCTCCATGCTCGTCTACCCACCGGACGGCGAGGCCGCAGGACAGGAGCACGAGTCCAAGAACCCTAACGTCGCCCTCGTCAAGTCTCTCTCGCCCGCACAGCGCCGTTCGTACGGGACCAAGTTCGAAAAGTGTCAGATCGCGGCGATCAAGCAGATCACCGGCAAGGTCGTGAAGTCGGCTGACGAGTGGAGCCGGTTCCGTGAGCAGGCATACGTGGCGCGCAGGAAGCGCGAGCTCAACGGCGACGCCCGGCTCACCGAACTGGCTACGGGCATGGCCGACTGCATGACCGCCAAAGGCTACCGGATCACCGCGCACAGCCCGTTGGCCATGCGGGACTGGGGATATACGACGTTCACCAGGGAACTGCACGAGCTCGCGAAGAAGGACGACAAGAGCATTCCCGACTTCGACCCGGAGTCCGGCACAGGCTACATCCCGGCGCACCTCACGGAGGGCGAGAAGCGGGCCATCCTGAACCGGGAGATCAAGGCGGCGCTCGACGACCTCGAATGCGGCAAGGACTTCCACCTTGCCGCGGCCGTCAAGGATGACCAGCTCAGCAATGAGCTGACCGAGTAACGCAAGTCACTCGTACGGGCTGCGGCCCTCGTCGATCGCCTGGATCAGGCCGCGAGCGTACTCGTACGCGGCCCGGTGCAGCCCGCCCCCATAGCTGACCCTGGCCACACCCAGCTCGGCCAGCCGGGCCAGGTCCGGGACACCGGGCCTGAACAGCACGTTCACCGGGCCACCGACCTCGCTCACCAGGGCCCCGATCTCCTCCGCGTCACCGAGAACGATCGGATAGACGCAGTCGGCACCGGCCTCCAGGTAGCGCCGTGCCCGCGTCACGGCCGCCTCCCGTGTCCGGTCGCCGTACAGGTAGGTGTCGACCCTGGCGTTGATCACGAGCGCCGGCCCGGCGGCGGCCCGCACGTCCGCCAGGAACTCGGCCTGCGCCTCCACGTCCATGAGCACGTGGGTACGGGGGTCGGAGTCCTCCAGGTTGCAGCCGGCGGCACCGGCCGTGAGCAGGCGTTCGACCAGCTCGGCCGGCTTCAGGCCGTACCCGCGCTCGACGTCCGCCGTCACGGGGACGTCCACGACGCGCGTGATGCGGGCCACGGCGGCCATCATCTCGGCGACGGGGGTCTGCTCGCCGTCCTCGTAGCCCAGCACCTGGGAGACGGCCGCGCTTCCGGTGGCGATCACCGGAAACCCGGCCTCCTGTACGGCCCGCGCGGACGCCGCGTCCCAGGCGTTGGGCAGCACCAGCGGGTTCCCGGGCACGTGGAGAGCCCGGAGCAGGGCGGCCTTGTCAGTGGTCATACGGCCAGCTTAGGAAAGGGTGGCTGCCCACCAAAGGGCCAATGCCGCAGGGAACCGCCAAGCCACTTGGCCGGCCGCTTTCCCGCCTAACCGGTCAGCCGCCGGCCGCCGCTCTACACCACTTTGCCGTCAGCAACCGCTCTTCGCGCACTGCCCGATGACCTCGCCCGCCGGACCGTCCGCCGGGTTGTCGCCCGCTGACTCCTGCGCCGGCTTGGTCGGCGAGGATGTGGGCTTCTTGCCGTTCTTGGCCGGAGGCGTGGTCGTGGTGCGTGTATCGGTGCCCGCCGCCCCCTTGTCCGTATCCGTGCTCGTATCCGGGTCCGTGGCCGCGTCACCCATGTCGGCGGCGGGTTCGTCGGACGAGAGTCCTTCGTCGGGGGCGTCCGTCTTGGCATCACCCATGGACGCCTCTTCGTCCTGCAGTTCCTCGTCGGCGGCCTGGGTGGGGCTCGCCTGGCCGGCCTGGCCTGTGGACGACGAAGGCTGGACGGGCCCGCCGGGGCCACCCGCCAGCGCGAAGCCGATGCCACCCGCCACGAGCACGGCGGCGAGGGCCGACGCGGCGATGATGACGGCCTTCTTGGTGGTGGCGGACCTGCCATTTCTGGCAGATCTCGGCATATCGCCCGGCCCGGTGAGGATCTCCTGGCGATCCGGTTCCATCGGATCTTGCATGGTGGTGCGTCTCCCTGCGGTCGTATCGGGAAAGCTCGCCGGCTTCCGCGGGTGATGGACCACACTAGCCGCAGGAGTCGAATGCTCGCGCACCAATCACAAAGGAATCACGACTTGTCACCGCATAAAGCTATTCGCCCAGGTGGTCGTGACCGCCTGGCAGCCGCGGCAGGTGTGGCCGGGGTGATCGTCGTCGCCGCGCTCGGGGTTTTCCTGTCGCTCATGGGATCCCAAAGTCCCGATCCTGAAAAGGGGCCGGAAAATGATCAGGAAAGCGGGCTTTCCGATCAATCAAGCATTCCTTCGCCGAGCCCGAGCCCGCCTCCCGCTCTGACTTCGGCTACGCCCCCGATGTCGTACACGGCCCCAGACGACAACCAGGCCGCCGGCGCCGACGCCAACGTCGCCGACACCGACGCCGACACCGACACCGACACCGACACCGACGATCCGGATCCCGACAGCGGCCCGCCACCGGAGAACGGCCCGACTCCCGAGAAGGGCCTGGTGCCCAAGGAGATCGAGGCACGCCCGCACCCCGTGCCTTCACCAAGCCCGGGAGTGGGCGAAGCGCTGCCGCCGCCCCCGCAGCGGGACAGCCCCACGCCGAGCGGCCCGCCGGAGAGGTCGCGGGCACCCCGGCCCTTGCCGACCCCGCAGAAACCCACGGATTCCCCGCCGGACGCACCGGCGGCCCAGGCCACCGCCCCCGGCGAGCACGCCGAAAGACACGAGCCTTCGGCGCCGCTGGGGGCCAACCCGTGCGCGACCTTCTTCGACTTCCGCCGCGACTACTGCTTCCGGCTGCTCGACCGCCTCGGCAGATGACCCCTCAGCAGGTGGCCCCATGACACACGGCCCGCAACAGACAAGGCGCCCCGCGACGGGCGGCCCCTTGACAAGGGGCGCTTAGGAGGCGGAGCACGCCCCAGCTGTCGGTACGGACGGCGGGCGGCCGATGGTGGGCATGCCGAGCGAGACGCCCTTGGCCGGAGCCGGGGCGCCCTGCCGCGCCTCCCAGGCGTCGCCCGCCCGGGTACGGCGGACGGAGACCGGCCCGTCGGCCACCAGGTGGTGCGGAGCCGCGTACGTGACCTCGACCGTGACCATGTCACCGGGCCGCGGCGTGTGGTCGCCGACCGCGAAGTGCACCAGTCGGTTGTCGGCGGCGCGCCCGGACAGCCGGCGCGTGGCGTCGTCCTTGCGGCCCTCGCCCTCGGCGACCAGCACCTCCAGCGTCCGGCCCACCTGCTTGCGGTTCTCCGCCCAGGAGATCTCCTCCTGGAGGGCGACCAGGCGCTCGTAACGCTCCTGGACGACCTGCTTGGGGATCTGGTCGTCCATGGTCGCCGCGGGTGTGCCGGGCCGGATGGAGTACTGGAAGGTGAAGGCGTTGGCGAAGCGGCTCTGTCGTACGACGTCGAGGGTGGCCTGGAAGTCCTCCTCCGTCTCGCCGGGGAAGCCGACGATGATGTCGGTGGAGATGGCCGCGTCCGGCATGGCGGCGCGAACCCGCTCGATGATGCCGAGGTAGCGTTCGGCCCGGTAGGAGCGGCGCATCGCCTTCAGCAGGCGCGAGGAGCCCGACTGCAGCGGCATGTGGAGCTGGTGCATGACGTTGGGCGTCTCGGCCATGGCGGCGATCACGTCGTCGGTGAAGGCGGCCGGGTGCGGCGAGGTGAAGCGGACCCGCTCCAGCCCGTCGATGTCGCCGCAGGCACGCAGCAGCTTGCCGAACGCCAGCCGGTCGCCGAACTCGACGCCGTAGGTGTTGACGTTCTGGCCGAGCAGCGTGACCTCGAGAACGCCCTGATCCACCAATGTCTGGACTTCGGCGAGAACGTCGCCGGGCCGCCGGTCCTTCTCCTTGCCCCGCAGCGACGGCACGATGCAGAACGTACAGGTGTTGTTGCACCCGACCGAGATCGCGACCCAGGCGGCATAGGCGGACTCGCGCTTGGTCGGCAGCGTCGAGGGGAAGACCTCGAGCGACTCCTTGAGCTCGACCTGCGCCTCGCCCTGGATGCGCGCCCGCTCCAGCAGCACCGGCAGCGCCCCGAGGTTGTGGGTGCCGAACACCACGTCGACCCACGGCGCCTTGCGGACGATCTCGCCCTGGTCCTTCTGCGCCAGGCAGCCGCCGACGGCGATCTGCATGCGGGGGTTGCTCATTTTGGCCGGTCGTAGGTGGCCGAGATTGCCGTAGAGGCGGTTGTCGGCGTTCTCGCGCACGGCGCACGTGTTGAACACCACAACGTCGGCGGTCTCGCCCTCGGTCGCGGCTACATAACCGGCGTCCTCCAGCAGACCGGAAAGGCGCTCGGAATCGTGCACATTCATCTGGCACCCGTATGTGCGCACTTCATAGGTGCGGGCGCTCTCCTGGGTCACAGTCATCGCACGTCCAAGGGTAGTCCTTGTCCGGCTTGCGACGGTCGTAGGATCTAAAACAGCAGCTTGACGGCACGATGTGATCGGATCGGTACCGCTCGGTTAGTGACCAGCGTCCTATTCACCCCTAGGTTTTGACCATGACGGAGAACGGGGACGTCACTCCACTAGTGAAGTTGGAGCACGTCAACAAGCACTTCGGGGCATTGCACGTCCTGAAGGACATCAACCTGACCGTTTCCCGTGGCGAGGTCCTGGTCGTGATCGGCCCTTCAGGTGGTGGCAAGTCCACCCTGTGCCGGGCCGTCAACCGGCTGGAGACCATCGACGGCGGGCAGATCATCTTCGATGGTCAGCCGTTGCCCGAAGAGGGCAAGGCGCTGGCCAAGCTCCGCTCCGAAGTGGGCATGGTCTTCCAGTCGTTCAACCTGTTCGCCCACAAGACGATTCGCGAGAACGTCACGCTGGGACCGATCAAGGTGCGCAAGAAGGCCCGTGACGCCGCGGACACGCGCGCCATGGAGCTGCTCGAACGGGTGGGCATCGCCGCGCAGGCGGACAAATACCCGGCACAGCTCTCCGGCGGCCAGCAGCAGCGCGTCGCGATCGCCAGGGCCTTGGCCATGGATCCGAAGATGATCCTCTTCGACGAGCCGACGTCGGCGCTGGACCCGGAGATGGTCCAGGAGGTGCTCGACGTGATGATCGGGCTCGCTCGCGACGGCATGACGATGATGGTCGTCACACACGAGATGGGGTTCGCCCGAAGGGCCGCGAACCGGGTGGTGTTCATGGCCGACGGTCAGATCGTCGAAGAGAACACCCCCGACGAGTTCTTCACCAACGCCCAGACAGACCGGGCCAAGGACTTCCTTTCGAAGATCCTCACGCATTGATCCCAGTCCGCAGCAGGAAGATTGAGGTAACCACTATGCAGATGCGTCGAACTGGGGCCGTGCTCGCCGTCACGGCCATGGCTGCCGGTCTTGCCGCGTGTGGCGGTGGAGACAGCTACACCAACGTCATGGACAAGCTCAAGGGTGCCAAGGAAATCACCATCGGCACCAAATGGGATCAGCCGAGCCTGGGTCTGAAAAAGGGTGGCGGCGATCCTGAGGGCTTCGACGTCGATGTCGCCAAGTACATCGTGAAGGAGCTGGCAGGCGGCCAGGATGTGAAGATCACGTGGAAGGAGTCGCCCTCGTCCAACCGCGAGGCGCTGCTCGCCAACGGCACCGTGGACATCATCTTCGCCACATACTCCATCACCGACGCGCGCAAGCCGAAGGTCACCTTCGGCGGCCCGTACGTCATCGTCCACCAGGACACCATGGTCCGTGCGGACGCCGCGGACATCGCCAAGGCGACGGACCTCAAGGACAAGCGCATCTGTCAGGCGCAGGGTTCCAACTCCTACAAGCGGATCACCGACCCGCCGCCGGACGGCAAGCTCGGCCTGCCCGCCAAGCTCGTCGGAGCCAGCAACTACTCCGAGTGCGTGCAGAAGCTCAGTGGTGGCAACCTGGACGCGGTCACCACCGACAACCTGATCCTGGCCGGCTTCTCCAGCCAGGAACCGGGCAAGTACAAGCTGCTCAACGACCCCTTCACCGATGAGAAGTACGGCATCGGCCTGAAGAAGGGCGACAAGACGACCTGCGAGGCCGTCAACAAGGCCGTCACCAAGATGTGGCAGGACGGCACGGCCACCCAGCTCCTCACGAAGTGGTTCGGCAAGACCGGCCTGGACCTGCCCAAGGAGGCCCCACCGGCCGAGGGTTGCGCCTGATCCTCAAGACCGCGGCGGCCGGTGACCCGGCCGCCGCCGCCATTCTCTCTGGTGGAGCACGATGGACGAACTGATTCAGTACGCGCCCGACCTGGGCGAAGGATTCCTGAACAACATTAAGCTCTCGCTGATCATCGCGGTGTTCTCACTGATCGTCGGCACGATCCTGGCCGCCATGCGGGTCTCCCCCACCCCGGTCCTGCGGGCCGCGGGCACGGTGTACGTCAACGTGGTGCGCAACACCCCGCTGACCCTGGTGCTGGCCTTCTGCTACCTCGGGCTCAGCGACACCCTCGGGCTGATCTTCTCCACCGAGGTGCCGCTGACGAACTCGTTCTGGCTCGCCGTGCTGGGCATGTCGGCCTACACCGCGGCGTTCGTCTGCGAGGCACTGCGGTCCGGCATCAACACGGTGCCGATGGGACAGGCCGAGGCGGCCCGCGCGATCGGGCTCACCTTCAGCCAGTCGATCACGCTCGTCATCTTCCCGCAGGCCTTCCGGGCGGTCATCGCCCCGCTCGGCAGCGTCCTGATCGCCATGATCAAGAACACGACCGTGGTGGCGGCCGCGGGCTACACCGTGGAGATCGCCGCCACGATGAGGGAGACGTTCGACACCACCGGCGTCTCGATCCCCATCTTCATCGGCATCGTGCTGTCGTTCCTGGTACTCATCCTGCCGATCGGCTGGTACACCGGCTGGCTGGCCAGGAGATTGGCGGTGGCCCGATGAGCACGTCCGTTCTCTTCGACACCCCGGGCCCGCGCGGCCGGGTACGCAACCACCTGATCACCGGGATCTCCGCGCTGGCCCTGCTGGCGGTCCTCGGCTGGGTGGTGCTGAAGTTCAACGAGAAAGGCCAGTTCGACGGCAAGCTCTGGGAGCCGTTCACCACCGAGACCGTCTGGGTGGACTTCATCCTGCCCGGCCTGGTGGGCACGCTCACGGCCGCCGTCCTGGGCGCGGTCTTCGCGCTGCTGTTCGGCGCGGTCTTCGGCATCGCCAGGCTCTCCGACCACCGGTGGATCAGGCTTCCCGCCGCCTGGATCGTGGAGCTGTTCCGGGCGATCCCGCTGCTCCTGCTGATCTTCTTCATCTGGTTCCTGTCGCCCGACCTGTTCGGCGGCGGGGACTACGCGCTGTTCGCGATCGTGCTCGGGCTCACCCTCTACAACGGCTCGGTGCTGGCCGAGGTGGTCAGGGCGGGCATCAACTCGATCCCGAAGGGCCAGTCGGAGGCGGCGTACGCGGTCGGGCTGCGCAAGGGCGGCGTGATGCGGTTGATCCTGCTGCCGCAGGGCCTCACGGTGATGATGCCCGCGGTGGTCAGCCAGCTCGTGGTCCTGCTCAAGGACACCGCGCTGGGCTACTTCATCGTCTACGTCGACCTCCTGAACATGGGCTTCAAGACCCTGCCGTCGGTCTACCCCGGCACGAAGCTGGTGTCGGCGATCGTCATCGGCGTCATCTACATCGTCATGGCCATGGCGCTCAGCTCGTTCGCGACCTGGCTGGAGAAGCGCAGCCGCCGCAGCCGCAAGACCACGGCCGGGCCACTCGAGCCGCCGGGCGCGGTGCCGCTGCCCCCGGGGCAGCCAGATATGGGTAACACCCCCATGACTGTGTGACCGACGTCGTAAAGCGGTCATCGCAGTCCAGTGACCGGAGTGGGGTGGTCACCGGACTACGGTGATCGACGCGGGGTGGTCACCGAGCTACGGTGATCACCCCGCACTCTTGCTGATCTTCCGGCAGGATGCGTCTATGCCCTTCTGGCGCTCCCCCATCTCGACCACCGACGTCGCCCGGTCCGGCCGGCGGCTCGGCTGGCCGACCGCGCTCGACGGCCAGGTGTGGTGGACGGAGGACCGTCCTGACCAAGTCGGACGCACCACGATCATGCATCGCGCCGCCGACGGCGCCTGCCGCGAGCTGCTGCCCGCGCCGTGGAGCGCCCGCACCCGCGTGCACGAGTACGGAGGCCGCCCCTACGCGGTGACCCCCGAGGGCGACGTGATCTTCGCCTGCTTCGCCGACCAGCGCCTTTACCTGCTCGACCGGCTCGCGGGCGAGCCCGTCCCGCTCACCGCCGACGGCGACCGCTACGCCGACCTGCTGATCCGCGACGGCCAGGTCTGGTGCGTACGCGAACGGCACACCGACGACGGGAAGGTGACCAGGACCGTCGTCTCCATCCCGGTCGACGGTGGCGAGACCCGCGAATGGGTCACCGGCGGCGACTTCTACGCCTCCCCCACCATCTCCCCTGATGGGCGGCATCTCGCGTACATCACCTGGAACCATCCGCTCATGCCGTGGATCGGCACCGAGCTCCGCGTCACCCGCCTGTCCGACGGCGCCACGTGGACCGTGCGGGGCGGTCCGTCCGAGTCCGTGCTGGCGCCCAGCTGGAAGGACGACGACCACCTCTACCTGATCTCCGACCGCTCCGGCTGGTGGAATCTCTACCAGACCGGCCTCCACGACGCCTCGCCCCAGCCGCTCCATCCTCTGGAGGAGGAGTTCGCCTGGCCGCCGTGGACGCTGGGCGGCCTGCCCTACCTCGTGCTCGGCGACGGCCGGCTCGCGGTGCTGCACGGGCGCGGCGACCTGCGGCTCGGGGTGCTCGACCCCGAGACGGGCGAGCTCGCCGACCTCGACCTGCCGTGTGCGGGATGGGATCCGGCGCTGGCCGCCGACGGCACCTCCGTGACCGGCATCGCGTACGGCGCCGCGGTGCCGAAGTCGGTGCTGCGCGTCGACACCGTGACCGGCCAGGCAGAAGGGCTCAGACTCGACATCGAGGAGCTGCCCGATCTCGGCTGCCTGCCGACGCCACGGCCGGTGGAGGTGGGGCGCCGCGTGCACGGTTTCCTCTACCCGCCGTCCAACCCGGCCGCCGAGGACTCGGAGGAGGCTCCGCCGTACGTGGTCTTCGTGCACGGCGGCCCGACGGCACACGCGCACACGGCGCTCGACCTGGAGAAGGCATACCTCACCTCGCGCGGCATCGGCGTGCTCGACGTCAACTACGGCGGGTCCACCGGCTACGGCCGGGCCTACCGCGATCAGATGAAGGGGCAGTGGGGCGTCGTCGACGTCGAGGACACGATCATGGCCGCCGAATGGCTGGCGGCCGAGGGGCTGGCCGACCCCGGGCGCATCGCGGTGCGCGGCCGCAGCGCGGGCGGCTGGACCGTAATGGCGGCCTGCTGCCGTTCTGACGTGTTCGCGGGGGGTGTGTCCTACTACGGCGTCAGCGCGCTGGCCCCGCTCAACGCTCACACGCACGATTTCGAGTCACGTTACGTGGAGTGGCTGGTCGGCCCGGAGGACCCGCGGCTGTACGCCGAGCGCGAGCCGCTGGCGCTGGTCGGCGGCGTGTCCTGCCCGATGCTGCTGCTCCAGGGGCTCGACGATCCCGCGGTGCCGCCCGAGCAGTCGGCGGCCTTCGCCGACGCGCTGGCCGAGCGCGGTGTCTCGTGCACCTATCTGGCGTTCGAGGGCGAGTCACATGGTTTCCGCCGCACCGAGACGCGGGCCACCGCGCTGGCCGCGGAACTGGCGTTCTACCAGCAGGTTTTCAGCTGAATCTCGCTCTCGTCGTCATCTCTCACGGTTCCTTGACAGAACCGGCATCACTCGGCGGTCGCTACTCGCCAACGGTTGAATAACCGTCCTCGACACCGAGACCCTCCAGGTGGGTTGCTCGAAAGAGCACCGTGAAAGAGCAAACGTGGGGTGCGCGTCGCGGCCACGAAGCGCACCCCACTGGCCAGCCACACATCCCATCTCGGCACGAGGGAGGGCCAGATGGCCAGCTTGCGCTATCTCAGCATTGCCGTGGTGGCGGCGGCAAGTCTGCTCGCCGCCGCATGCGCCACGGACACCGGTACGAACGGTTCCGCGCCCCCGACCACCGCCCAGAAGCCCGGCACCCCGTTATCGGGCGGCACGCTCAGACTGGTGGGCGGTGGCGACGTCGACCACCTCGATCCCACCAGCGCCTACTACACGGTCACCAACGGCATCCTGCGCGGTTACGCGCGCCAGCTGTTCAACCTGAACGGCGTGGCCAAGGAGGCCGAGACCACCAAGGGCTTCGCCGTCGTCCCCGACGTCGCCGCCGAGTTGCCGACGACCGCGAACGGCGGCCTCAGCGCCGACAGCCTCACCTACACGATCAAACTGCGGGACGGCGTCCAGTGGGACACCCAGCCGCCGCGGGCGGTGACCGCGGGCGACTTCGTCCGCGGCTTCAAGCGGATCTGCAACCCGGTGGCCGGAGCGGGCGCGCCCGGCTACTACACCAGCACGATCAAGGGCATGGCCGCCTACTGCGCGGCCTATGCCAAGGCGTTCGAGAAGGCCAAGCCCACCGCCGCGGCGCTGGCGGCCTTCCAGAACTCCCACGACATCGCCGGTGTCCGGGCCAAGGATGACAAGACGGTCGTGTTCACGCTGGTCCAGCCGGCGGCCGACTTCCTCAACATCCTGTCGCTGAACTTCTCCTCGGCCGCACCCCAGGAGTACGACCAGTACGTGCCGGACGACGCCACCTTCCGCCAGCACGTGATCTCCGACGGCCCGTACAAGATCACCCAGTATGTGGCGACCAAGTCGATCAGGCTGGAGAGGAACCCCGCCTGGACGCAGGCCTCCGACCCGATCAGGCACCAGTACGTCAACGCCGTCGAGGTCAAGATGGGCGTCACCGAGCCCGACGCGGTGCAGCAGCAGCTCGAGGCGGGCAGCGCGGACCTGTCCTGGGACCTGCCGGTGCCCACCGCCCAGATCCCCCGGCTGAAGAGCGGCGACGCCGACTTCAAGATCTTCCCGGGCGCCGTGACGAACCCGTATCTCGTGTTCAACCTGCAGAGCAAGAACGAGAACGGCGCCATGGGCAAGGTCAAGGTGCGCCAGGCCATCGAGTACGCCATCAACAAGGTGGCCATCGCCAAGATCTACGGCGGTGCCGACGTGGCGACCCCGCTGCACACGGCCATCCCGCCGGGCAACATCGGCTACCAGGAGTACAACCCGTACCCGACACCCGGCGACCAGGGCGACCCGGCCAAGTGCAAGCAACTGCTCACCGAGGCGGGCTACCCGAACGGGTTGACGCTCATCGGCGCGTTCCGCAACGCGGGCAACCACCCGGCCAACTTCCAGTCCTATTCGGCCGACCTGAAGCAGTGCGGGATCAACGTCAAGGGCCTGCCCGTACGACAGGGCGACTACTACGGCGCCTTCCTGCAGAACCCGACGATCGCCAAGGACAGCAAGTGGGACATCTCGGCGCCCGGCTGGGTGCCCGACTGGTACGGCAACAACGGCCGCGCCGTTTCCCAGCCGCTGTTCCAGACCAACTGCGCCGCGGGCACGAGCAACTACGGCTGCTACAGCAACCCCAAGGTGGACGACCTCATCAAGCAGGCACTGGCCGAGCCCGACGCGACCAAGGCGGCCGGACTCTGGCACCAGGTCGACGAGACGGTGATGGGCGACGCGGTGATCGTGCCGTTCAACAACCAGAACACGCCGATCTACAAGAGCAAGCGGGTGCGGAACGCGCTGTACCTGCCCGCCTTCCAGCTCTACGACATCACCAACCTCTGGCTTGACCCCAACTCGCCATGACGGTGCGGCGCCCCGCGGGAGTCCGCGGGGCGCTGTGAGGGAGAAACATGAGCCTGCTAGAGGTGACCGACCTGAAGGTGACCTTCCCCACCTCCGACGGCCTGGTGCAGGCGGTGCGGGGACTGTCGTTCACCGTCGACCGCGGCCGGACGCTGGCGATCGTCGGCGAGTCCGGGAGCGGCAAGACCGTGAGCACCCAGGCCATCCTCGGCCTCTCCCCCGGGGCCGACATCTCCGGCACCGCCCTGTTCGAAGGCGTGGACCTGCTCCAGCTCGACCGCGAGCAGCTGCGCCGCATCCGGGGGGCGGAGATCAGCGTCGTCTTCCAGGACCCGCTGACCAGCCTGCACCCGCTCTACAAGGTCGGCTGGCAGATCGAGGAGCTGTTCCGGGTCCATCAGCCCGGCACCGGCCGCGCCGAGGCCCGCAAGCGCGCGATCGAGCTGCTCGGCCTGGTCGGCATCCCCCGGCCGGACCGGCGGGTGGACGACTATCCGCACCAGTTCTCCGGCGGCATGCGGCAGCGGGCGATGATCGCCATGTCGCTGGCGCTGAACCCGAAGCTCATCGTCGCCGACGAGCCGACCACCGCGCTCGACGCGACCGTCCAGGCGCAGATCCTCGAACTCATCGGCCGGGTCCAGGCCGAGTTCGACATCGCGCTCATCCTCATCACGCACGACCTCGGCGTCGTGGCGGGCATCGCCGACGAGGTGCTGGTCATGTACGCGGGGCTGGTGGCGGAGCGGGCCGACCGGCGCACCCTCTACTACCGCCCCCACCACCCCTACACCAAGGGCCTGCTGGAGTCGATCCCGGGCAGCACGGGGGCCCGCGGCGGGCGGCTGCGGCCCATCCCCGGCTCCCCGCCGTCGCTGATCGACATCCCCTCGGGCTGCGCCTTCCACCCGCGCTGCCCGTACGCCATGCCGGTCTGCGCGGCCGAGCGGCCACCGCTGGCCAAGGTCACGGGCGGCGGCGGGCACGCCTCGGCCTGCTGGCTGCCCCATGAGGCGGTCGGGCTCGGCCCGGAGGCCGACGCGCTGCGGCTGCGAGCGAAGGAGGCCTGATGCTCCTCGAAGTCGAGAACGTCGTCAAACACTTCCCCATCACCACCGGCATGCTGGTCAAGCAGACGGTCGGGCACGTACGGGCCGTCGACGGGGTGAGCTTCGACCTGTCGCCGGGCGAGACGCTCGGGCTGGTCGGCGAGACCGGCTGCGGCAAGTCGACCCTGGCCCGGTGCGTCGCGGGCCTGCACCCGGTCACCTCCGGCCGGGTCCGCTTCGACGGCGACGACATCACGAACCTGCCCAGGGCCAGGATGCGGGCCTACCGGCGCGACATCCAGGTCATCTTCCAGGACCCCTACGGCTCGCTGAACCCGCGCAGGCGCGTCGGCTCGATCATCGCCGACCCGCTCGTGGTCCACCGGGTGAGCAGCGGCGCCGAGCTCCGCCGTACCGTGCAGGAGCTGATGGAACGGGTGGGGCTCAATCCCGAGCACTACAACCGGTTCCCGGCGGAGTTCTCCGGCGGGCAGCGGCAGCGGATCGGGGTGGCCAGGGCGCTCGCGCTGCGGCCCCGGCTGATCATCTGCGACGAGCCGGTGTCGGCGCTGGACGTCTCCATCCAGGCGCAGATCCTCAACCTGCTGAAGGATCTGCAGGACGACTTCGGCCTGACGTATCTGTTCATCGCGCACGATCTGTCGGTGGTGCGGCACATCAGCGACCGGATCGCGGTCATGTACCTGGGCAAGGTCGTCGAACTCGCGGGGGCCGACGAGCTGCACGAACATCCCCGGCATCCGTACACGAACGCCCTCCTTTCCGCCACGGCGGTGGCCGACCCGGACGAGGCCGGACGGCGGCGGCGCATCATCCTCACGGGCGACGTCCCCTCGCCGATCGACCCCCCGTCCGGCTGCCGCTTCCATCCCCGCTGCCCGAAGGCGCGCGACCGCTGCTCGCTGGAGGAACCCCTGCTGGTGCCCCGGGATCACCTGGTGGCCTGCCACTTCCCCGTCGAGGCGGGCGAGGACCTGACCGTCGGGAGGACCGCATGACGCTGACGGAGATCAGACCCGACGCGGTCACCGATCGGACGATCGCCGGCCGCAGCCCGTGGCAGCTCGCCTGGGCCAGGATCAGGACCGACAAGGTCGCGCTGGTCTCCGGCCTGACCGTGGTCCTGCTCTGCGCGCTGGCGCTGGCCGCCCCGCTCATCGCCGCGTGGAACGGCCACGACCCGGACGAGCAGTTCCGCGACACCGGCATCACCGCCCAGGGGCTGCCGATCGCGCCGAACGGCACGTTCTGGTTCGGCACCGACCGCCTCGGGCGCGACCTGTTCATCAGGGTCCTGTACGGGGCGCGGGTCTCGCTGCTGGTCGGCGTGGTCGCCACCGGGCTGGCCGCGCTGGTGGGCGTCGTCATCGGCCTGCTGGCCGGCTACTACGGCGGCGTCATCGACACCGTGCTGTCCCGGCTCATGGACGTGGTGCTGTCGTTCCCGTACCTGATCTTCGCCATCGCGGTGGTGTCGATCGCCGGGCCGTCGCTGACCGCGACGATCGGGGTGATCGCCTTCTACTCGTGGGCGGCCATCGCACGGGTGGTGCGCGGCCAGACGCTCTCCCTGAAGGAACGCGAGTACGTCGAGGCCGCCCGGTCCATCGGCTGCGGTGACCTGCGGATCATGTTCGTCGACATCCTGCCGAACCTGCTCGCTCCGGTCATCGTCCTGACCACGCTGCTCGTGCCGGCGGCCATCGTCTTCGAGTCGACGCTGTCGTACCTGGGGCTCGGCATCGTGCCGCCCACCCCCTCCTGGGGCAACCTGCTCAGCGAGGCGCAGGGCTTCTACCGGGTCGCCTACTGGTACCTGGGCTTCCCCGCGGCCACCCTGCTGCTCACCACGCTCGCCTTCAACCTGGTCGGCGACGGCATCAGGGACGCCATCGACCCGCGCACGGAACGCCTGTTCAGCCGCCGTCGCCGCCGCTCTGCCCGTAAGGGGGCCTGATGCTCCGCAGATTCCTGCTCCGGCGGGCGCTGCTCGGCGTGCTCGTCCTGTGGCTCGTCACGCTGGGCACGTTCCTGCTGTTCTTCGTCGCCCCCAGCGATCCCGCCAGGACGCTGGCCGGTCGCCAGGCCACGCCCGAACAGGTGGAGCTCATCCGCCACAACCTCGGCCTGGACCGCCCGACCCTCGTCCAGTACCTCGACTACCTGAACCGCCTCATCCACGGCGACCTCGGCCAGTCGTACTTCTCCGGCGAATCCATCGGCAAGATCCTCTCCGAGGACTTCCCGCCGACGGCCTCGCTCGTGATCGGCGGCGCGATCCTCTGGGTCGTCATCGGCGTCGGCGCCGGAGTCCTCAGCGCCACCCGGGCGCGCTCCCTCCTGGACCGCGTCGTGACGTTCCTGGCGCTGGCCGCCGTGTCCATGCCCACGTTCGTGGTCGGCCTGCTGCTGTTGTACTTCATGTTCTTCCAGCTCACCATGGCCGGGGCGCCGCTGCTGCCGCCGGACTCGTACGTGTCGTTCACCGACAGCCCCGGCGAATGGGCCCGCCACCTGATCCTGCCCTGGATCACCCTCGCCATGGTCCAGGCCGCCTCCTACGTACGGCTGACGCGCGGGTCGATGCTGGACACCCTCGGCGAGGACTACATCCGCACGGCCCGCGCCAAGGGCGTCCCCGAAGGCCAGGTCATCTACCGGCACGGCTTACGCGCCGCCCTGACTCCGGTGGTGACGCAACTCGGCGTCGACGTGGGCACGCTGATCGGCGGGGTGGTGGTGACGGAGTCGGTCTTCGGGCTCGGCGGCATCGGGCAGGCGGTGGTACAGGCGTTCGTCAGCGGCGACCTGCCGGTCATCATGGGCGTCGTCGTCCTCGCCACCACCGCCGTCGTCCTGGCCAACCTCCTGGTGGATCTCGCCTACGGCCTCCTGGACCCCCGCATCCGCCTGGCCTGACACCCGCACAGTGGGGGTGTGGGCCGGGCCGGGGCGAGTGTGGCTGGGGCGGAACCTCCCTCCCGCCCCGGCCACACCGCCCTTTTTGCCCGCCGCCAGCACAATCCACGGACCGGGGCCAAGAAGACGCACGTCACGGCGCCCAGCCCGGTAAACCGGAGGAGTGTGCCCCTGGAGAGACCCCGGCCCCGTGTGGCGGGTGGGGCTGGCCCATGCTGGCCGTAAAACAAGAAAGAAGCAGGTCGACGACCGACCCCTGCCCCTGGACAGACCCCAGCCTCATACGGCGGGTGGCGCCCACCGTGCTCAGCCGTACAGAAAAATGATCGTGAGGCTGGTGACCTCGACCGTCAGCGGGCGAACTCGGTCGCGCGGGACTCCCGAACAACAGTGATGCGGATCTGCCCCGGATAGGTCAGCTCCTCCTCGACCTGCTTCGCCACATCCCGCGCGATCACCTGCGCCTGGATGTCGTCGATGGCGTCAGGCTTCACCATGACCCGGATCTCCCGCCCCGCCTGCATGGCGAACACCTTCTCCACCCCCTCATACGACTGCGCGATCTCCTCCAGCCGCTCCAGCCGCTTGACGTACGCCTCCAGCGACTCCCGTCGCGCCCCCGGACGGCTGCCGCTGATCGCGTCGGCCGCCTGCGTGAGCACGGCCTCGACCGTGCGGACCTCGACCTCGTTGTGGTGCGCCTCGATGGCGTGCACCACGTCCTCCTGCTCGCCGTATCTGCGGGCGATCTCCGCGCCGATCAGCGCGTGACTGCCCTCGACCTCGTGCGTCAGCGCCTTGCCGATGTCGTGCAGCAGGGCGCAGCGCTTCATCAGCGGCTGGTCCATCTTGAGCTCGGCGGCCATGATGCCGGCGATGTGCGCGGACTCGATGAGGTGTTTGAGGACGTTCTGGCCGTAGGAGGTGCGGTATCGGAGCTGGCCGAGCAGCAGCGTCAGCTCGGGGTGCATGTCCGTGATGCCCAGCTCGACCAGCGCGTCCTCGCCCGCCCGCGCGCACAGGTCCTGCACCTCCGCGCGGCTGCGCTCGTGTGCCTCCTCGATGCGCTGCGGGTGGATGCGGCCGTCGAGCACCAGCTTCTCCAGCGTGAGCCGGGCAGTTTCCCGGCGCACCGGGTCAAAACACGACAGCAGCACCGCTTCCGGGGTGTCATCGATGATCAGGTTCACGCCGGTCGTCGACTCGAACGCCCGGATGTTGCGCCCTTCACGGCCGATGATCCGGCCCTTCATCTCGTCACCGGGCAGGTGCAGCACGCTGACCACGGACTCGGCCGTCTGCTCCGCCGCCATCCGCTGCACCGCCAGCGTCACGATCTTGGTAGCGCGCTTCTCGCCCTCCTTGCGGGCGTCGCCCTCGATCTCCCTGATGATCAGGGCGGCCTCGCGCTTGGCCTGGTTCTCGATCTCGCGTACCAGCTCGCCCTTGGCCTGCTCGCCGGTGAGCCCGGCGACGCGCTCGAGAATCACCCGCCGCTCATCCTCGACCTGCAGCAACTCCGCCCGCCTGTCGGCCAGCTCGACCTCGGTCTCGGTCAGCTTGCGATCGCGCTCGGCCTGCCGCCTGGCCTCCTCGTCGAGCCGCTGCTCGCGCTCGGCCAGCCGTCCTTCCCGGCGTTCGAGATCGGCCCGGAGCTCCTTGAGCTCCGCCTTGAGTATCCGGCCCTCTTCCTCGACCTCGCGCCGCAACTGCGCCGCACTCTCAGCGGCGGCCGCCGACCTGCGCAGGATCTCCTCCGCGTCGGACTCGGCCTTGTCCCGGATCTCCCCGGCCTCTTCACGAGCCTGTTCGATCTCCTCGTGTACGGCCTGCAACTGCTCGGGGCTCGGTTTGAGCACTCGCGAACCGCTGCCTGACGTGCGACGGACGACGATGAGCAACGCGGCGATCATCCCGAACGCCAGCAGGAGCACCGCCACCGACAGCACCACGACAAGCGGCCCCATGTGCTCCCCGCCCTCCTCGCGTCGTCAAGACTCGTAACGCGCCCTCAAAACGGGAGGGGTCACATGCGCGGCGCTGATCGCCCAAACGGCACCTTCACCACGACCGATATCCAACCAAGACTGACCGGGCGTCGACTGGCATAGCCGACACCTCGCCTGCCTCGATCCTTCGAGCTCGTTCGTCCGTCAATCACCGGTATGGCAATCCGCACTGCGCGGAGTAACTCCTCACTGCCGTCGAGGTTATGCGTCGAACAAGTCACGAGCAAGCAAACGAGTCATCAAGCGTGTCTTACGGGCTTGCATCTTGCCATTCAGTCAGATTTCCAGCTTCTGACCCGAAATACCCCTCTGCACACACCTATGGACGCGCGCAGGCATTGACCCAACGGCGAACCGGACACAGACCGAAAGTGACTTGGCGACGGACCGAACGCAGAACGACGTGACCCGGTGACGGACCGAACACAGACCCCGAGCGACCCGGCGGCGGGCCAGACGCAGACCGGGGAATGATCCGATAGCGGACCAGACACAGAACGACGTGCCCCGGCGATGGGCCCGGCATAGACCCGGAGCGACCGGGCGGCGGGGGCCGGACACAGACCAAAAGCGACCCGACGGCGGGCCCGCTGTGCGTGGTCAGGAGAAGTCGTCCTCTATTTCGACACCTTCCGTCTCCAGGGCCTCGCGGATGACGCGGAAGGCCAGCCCAGGGGCGTACCCCTTTCTGGCCAGCATTCCGGCAAGGCGGCGAGTGCGGACCTGGGGATCGAGGCCGCGGGTGGAGGACAGCTTGCGTTCCACGAGGCGCCGCGCCGTTTCGGCCTCCTGGTCGGGGTCGAGGCGGTCCACGGCCTCGTTGACGGTCTCGGAGTCGACACCCCGGTGGCGAAGCTCCGCGGCCAGGGCGCGCTTGGCCAGCCCGCGACCGTGGTGGCGGGAGTCGACCCACGCTTCGGCGAACGCCTCGTCGTTGATGAGGCCCAGCTCGGAGAAGCGGTCGAGGACCGTCTCCGCGGCTTCGTCCGGCACGTCACGCTTACGCAGCGCCTCGGCTAGCTGGGCTCGCGTCTTGGGGGCCATCGTGAGCAGGCGAAGACAGATGGCCCGAGCCACCGACTCGGGGTCGGCGTGGGGAGTGGCACCGGCGGCCGACTCCTCATCGGGCCCATCGGGAAGCCACCCGCCACGCCCCCGAGACCCCGCCGAACGCGCCCCTTTCCCACCTGACCGACGCCCTCTACCGGACCGCTTTTCCCCACGCCGACCGCCCTGGTAGGAACCAGCTCCGGATGATCCGTCGGAGTAGGGCGCGTCGCCAGGGTGACCGCCTTGGAAGGGCCCGTCCTCGGGCTGGCCACCGAAGTAGGAACCCGCCTCGAACTGACCCTCCGGGAAGAGAGTGTCCGCAGGCTGACCCCCCAGGCGGGGGCCGTCATTGGACTGACCGTCCCCGGACAGGCCGCCGGAGTGCGAGCCGGCCTGGGATTGACCGCCGTGATAGGAACTGCCCCCAGGCTGACCGCCCAGACGGGGGCCGTCCTCAGGCTGACCGCTTTCGGTGCCCAGCCCGTACGACGGATCGCCTGAGAATGGCACGTCACCTCGCGGAGACAGACTGCCTTCAGTGGACGGTGAGGCGTCTTGGGCAGGCGGCCAGGCGGTTTCCTGGGACGTGGTTGAGAGGCGCTCGTCGGACTGCCCACCGCCCAGCTCAGGGCTCGGCTCGGGAGACGAGTCGGGGCGTGCCTCAGGGGCCGGCTCAGAGGGTGGTGGGTCGGTTGGTGGGCGGGGACGCTCGCGCCACTCGCTGAGTGACGGCCAGCCCCCCGACGACGCGCCACCAGACCGTTCACGGCCGGCCCGTTCCCGACCTGAACGGTCCTGGCTGGACCGGTCCTGGCTGGACCGGTTCCGGCTGGGCCGGGCCTGGTCGGATGGCTGGCCGCCCCAGGCTGGGCTGTCCGAGGGGTGGGACGGCCAGGTGTCCGAGGTCGGGGGCAGCGGTGGGGGGTTGTCGCTGGAGGTGCGGCGTTTGCGGCGGCGGCTCGGAGGTGGGGTGGGGAGGTCGGGCCAGGCGCCCCAGTCGTGGGAGTGGGGCGCCTGCGGCGGGTCCGTGTCACTCATGCGGCGACCGATCAGACGTCACCGGGCTTCGGCGTGGCGGCCTTGGCGCCGCGGCCCGAGGGAGCGGCGGCCGGGGCGGGGGGTGCCGCGGGTGCCTCGGCGGGAGCGTCGAGGCGGGGACCGACGCCGAGCTTGTCCTTGATCTTCTTCTCGATCTCGTTGGCCATGTCGGGGTGGTTCTTCAGGAAGTTGCGGGCATTTTCCTTGCCCTGGCCGAGCTGGTCGCCCTCGTAGGTGTACCAGGCGCCGGACTTGCGGACGAAGCCGTGCTCGACGCCCATGTCGATGAGGCCGCCCTCGCGGGAGACGCCCACGCCGTAGAGGATGTCGAAGTCGGCGACCCGGAAGGGCGGGGCCATCTTGTTCTTGACGACCTTGACTCTCGTGCGGTTGCCGACCGCCTCCGTGCCGTCCTTGAGCGTCTCGATGCGGCGGATGTCGAGGCGGACCGAGGCGTAGAACTTGAGCGCCTTGCCACCGGTCGTGGTCTCGGGCGAGCCGAACATGACGCCGATCTTCTCGCGGAGCTGGTTGATGAAGATGGCGGTGGTGCCGGTGTTGCTGAGCGCGCCGGCGACCTTGCGCAGGGCCTGGGACATCAGGCGGGCCTGGAGGCCGACGTGGCTGTCGCCCATCTCGCCCTCGATCTCCGCCTTGGGAACCAGCGCGGCCACCGAGTCGATGACGATGATGTCGACGGCGCCCGACCTGATCAGCATGTCGGCGATCTCGAGCGCCTGCTCACCCGTGTCGGGCTGGGAGACGAGCAGGGCGTCGGTGTCGACGCCGAGCTTCTTGGCGTATTCGGGGTCGAGGGCGTGCTCGGCGTCGATGAACGCGGCGATGCCGCCCGCGCGCTGGGCATTGGCCACCGCGTGCAGGGCGATCGTGGTCTTACCCGAGGACTCCGGGCCGTAGACCTCGACGATCCTGCCCCGCGGCAACCCTCCGATGCCCAGCGCGACGTCCAGGGAGATCGAACCCGTGGGGATCACCTCGATGGGGGCTCGGGCGTCGTCGCCGAGGCGCATGACGGAGCCCTTACCGAACTGCCTCTCGATCTGAGCGAGGGCGGTCTCGAGGGCCTTCTCGCGGTCGTTGATAGCCATGGGAACTCCCCCTGGAGGGTTGTGGTCCGATCAGTCGAGTGAAAGCTACGGCCTGCCACCGACAGTTTTGCGGAGTCGTTGGTGGGAGAGCGTGGCCTGGCAGGTTCCATGGTAGCCGAACGGCTGTTCGATCACACACGGAACACGCAGTACACGGCAGGGAACCTTGAGTGTCCCGTGACTTCGGACCTTGAGCTCTTGTCATCGAGGGCTGAGCGGGTCAGGTGCGCCGGCTTGTCGCGGGACCTGGCTCCGATCTTCAATGCCGGCGGTTGTTCACAGGCGGGCGGTCCACTCGTCGGCCGTGAGGACCTCAGCGCCCCTGGCCGGGAAGACGCGGTTGATCAGGAAGTCGTGCACGTCCGGTTCCCCGTCGGCGCACGCGTCGCTGAGTACGGTCAGGCGGTAGTCGCGGTCGGCGGCGTCGTAGAGCGTAGCGGCGACCATCGCCCCGGTCGCGACACCGGTCAGCACGATGGAGTCGATGCCCTGGGCGCGCAGGAGCAGATCGAGGTCGGTCGCCGCGAACGCGCTGGCGCGGCGCTTGAGGACGACGGCCTCGCCCGGCAACGGCTCGATGCGCGGATGCACGAGCGTCTCGGGGGATTCTTCGTGGAACAGCGTCCCGGCCCCGTGCAGAGTGCTGACCAACTGGTTTCCCGCCACATCAAGGCCTGAGGCCCGGAGCCCGAAACGGATGAAGATCACTGGGATTCCGGAGGCTCTGGCCGCGGGGAGAACCTTTTCCATGGCGGGAAGTACACCGGCGGCGAAGGGGTAGTTGTCCACAATGCCCGCCTGCAGGTCGCCGACGATGAGCGCGGTGGTGGTCATAAGGTTTCCCTATCTGTTCGGTACGCCATCGGCCTTTCTCCACAGTCGTGGCCTGGACGTTGTTGTCGTCGATCTTGTACGACGATAGCGGGACAGGTTCGGGTATGAGCCCTTGAACGCGGCGTCGCGCCTCAATCCCCGACAAAGCAGAACTCGTTGCCTTCCGGGTCGGCCATCACCTGGAAGGAGCCTTGGTCGTCGGTCACCGTCTCCCCGATCCGCGTGGCGCCCAGTCCCAGCGCCCGGGCGATGGCGGGCAGGATGGCGTCGACCTCGATGTCCAGGTGCAACCGGTTCTTCACGGCCTTGTCCTCGGCAACCGGCTGGAACGCCAGCCGTACGGCTCCGGGAAGTTCGATGTGAGACCAGCCCCGGGCACGATCCACCGGGTCGCCACCGAGCAGGGCGGCCCAGAAGCGGACCAGGCTCTTCGGGTCCCGGCAATCCACCACGATCTGGTTGAGGCGCGCACGCATGACGGCCAGGGTAGCGACCACGTCGAGCGGCGCCGTACACACAACAGACATTCATAGGCAATGCGCCGTACGTGTTGTCACACCCCATGAGCTGGGGAGACTCTGAACCTGAGGCTTGGAGGCGGCGACGTGACGAGCAGCACGTACACCGGAGAACGACGCGCCCACCTGGAAGCGCTCGCCGCGTTGTTGCCCGGTCACGGGCTGGCGAGCCGCATGGTCGGCGGTGAGGAGCCGGTGCTGTGGGCGTGGTATCCCCGCACCGGCAGGCAGACGCTCGTCTTCGCCACCCCCGGGCGTCATGGGTGGGAGTTCCTGTGGTCGCCCGGCGGTCAGGGCACCGCCGACGACCTGCCCCAGACGGTCCGCGCGCTGAAGGAGAGCATGGATCCGGGGAGCTAGCGGAGCCGGGAGGAGACGTTTTCGACCTGGCAGACCGCGCGCCAGACGGTCTTGGCGCTCTCGCCGTCGGCCAGCGCCTGGTCGACCGTGCGCCCGTCGAGCGGGGCGATCACGTAGTCGCGGGCCCACGAGTCGGCGTACGACTCGCCGAAGTGGGCACGCATCCTTCTCCAGAACTCGGTCAGGCGCATCACCCAAGTATGGAACCGCCGCGAGAGTGGTAGGACACCCCCATGGCAAAGACCCCCAAGTCCTCCCCTCCCAAGTCCGCCAAGTGCCGAGCCAACCGGACGAAGCGCCGCCAGCTCCGCTTAGCCCAGCGCTTAGCCGTACAACAGGAAAAAGCCGAACGAGCCGAAAGGCACGCGGGCATCAAGCAGGAACCTCGGGCGGGCACACCGCGGACGCGTAGAGCGTCGCGACGGTAGTTCACATCACGCGCGAGCCGTACATCTCCCCCAGATGGTCGGCGAGCAGCTCCAGCCGGGCGCCGTCGGGGTCCTTGAAGTAGATGGAGGCGCCGCTCTCGATCTGGTGCGGCACGCCGGCCATCTCCAGTTTGCCGCGCAGCCGTTCCCAGGTGGCGGGGTCGACGGAGATCGCGATGTGGTGCAGCCCGCCGAGCACCTCCTGGTAAGGGCCGAGGTCGAGCCCCGGGAAGTCGAAGAAGGCCAGCAGGTTGCCGTTGCCGATGTCGAAGAAGAAGTGGTTGGAGCCCTTGTAGTCCCGGTTCTCGAAGATCTCCGTCAAGGGGAACTCAAGCAACTCCTGGTAGAACTTGACCGTCCGCTCCACGTCCGACGACAGGAGAGCGAAGTGGTGCAGGCCGCGCGCGCTGCTCGACGGTCGGTGCGCTAATAGATAGCGCTCCCTGATGTCCTCGCGGCGGGTCTCAATGGCTGCGTAGTCGATGCCCACGATCGCTCTATGTCCGCAGCGCCCCCGCCTCAATCGCGCACCACCGCCACAATGCGTTTTCTGTCGGTGCCGCGAGGCACTATGTGCAGGTGAGCTCGCTAGACCATTTCACCCACGGGACCAGGCAGTGGTTCGCCGGAGCGTTCGAGGCGCCCACGAGCGCGCAGGCAGGCGCGTGGGAGTCCATCGCGCGCGGCGACAACACGCTCGTGGTGGCGCCCACCGGGTCGGGCAAGACGCTGGCGGCTTTCCTGTGGTCGCTCGACCGGCTGGCCGCCGACCCCACCCGGGCCGATCCGAAACAGGCCCACAAGGGGACCAAGGTCCTGTACGTCTCGCCGCTCAAGGCGCTGGCCGTCGACGTGGAGCGTAACCTGCGTGCCCCGCTGGCCGGGCTCAAGCAGACCGCGCGC
The DNA here is from genome assembly GCF_019396345.1 of Nonomuraea guangzhouensis. Taxonomy (GTDB): domain Bacteria; phylum Actinomycetota; class Actinomycetes; order Streptosporangiales; family Streptosporangiaceae; genus Nonomuraea; species Nonomuraea guangzhouensis. The sequence continues at coordinate 559,183 of NZ_JAHKRM010000002.1, forward strand.
CGGCTGGGCCTGCCGGTGCCGGACATCTCGGTGGCGATCCGCTCCGGCGACACCCCGGCCGAGGACCGCAGGCGGTTCGCCGCCAAGCCGTCCGACATCCTCATCACCACGCCGGAGTCGCTGTTCCTGCTGCTCACCAGCCAGGCGCGCGAGGCGTTGCGCGGCGTCGAGACGGTGATCGTCGACGAGGTGCACGCGGTGGCCGCCACCAAGCGCGGCGCGCACCTGGCGCTCAGCCTGGAGCGGCTCGACGCCCTGCTCGAGCGGCCCGCGCAGCGGATCGGGCTGTCGGCGACGGTGCGGCCGGTGAGTGAGGTCGCGGCGTTCCTGGGCGGGTCCCGTCCCGCGACGGTCGTGCAGCCGCCCTCCGACAAGCGCATCGAGGTCGAGGTGATCGTCCCGGTCGAGGACATGACCGAGATGGAGGGCGGGCCGGGGCCCGCCGACGGCGAGGAGCCCGAGCCGTCCAGCCGGTCGATCTGGCCGCACGTCGAGGACCGGCTGTTCGACCTGATCGAGGCCCACTCGTCGACGATCGTGTTCGCCAACTCCAGACGGCTGGCCGAACGCCTGTGCACCAGGCTCAACGAGCTGGCCTACGAGCGGGTTCAGGGGCCCGAGGCCGTCGATCTGTCGATCTGGGAGACGCCCTCTCCGGGAGCGCCGCCGGGAGAGCCGCCCCGGCGGATGCCCGCGGAGATGATGGCGCAGGCCGGGGCGAGCAAGGGCGTGGTCACCGAGATCGTCCGCGCGCACCACGGCTCGGTGTCCAAGGAGGAGCGGGCGCAGATCGAGGAGGCGCTCAAGTCGGGCCGGCTGCCCGCCGTGGTCGCGACGTCCAGCCTGGAGCTGGGCATCGACATGGGCGCGGTCGACCTGGTCGCCTGTGTGGAGGCGCCGCCGAGCGTGGCGAGCGGGCTGCAGCGCATCGGCCGGGCGGGTCACCAGGTGGGCGCGGTGTCCAGGGGAGTGATCTTCCCGAAATACCGCGGCGACCTGATCCAGACCGCCGTGGTGGCCGAACGCATGAAGAGCGGCCAGATCGAGGAGCTGCGCTACCCGCGTAACCCGCTCGACGTCCTGGCCCAGCAGATCGTGGCGATGACCGCGCTGGAGGAGTGGACGGTCGACGAGCTGGAGGCCGTGGTCAAGCGGGCCGCCCCCTACGCGACGCTGCCGCGCACCGCGCTGGAGGCCACGCTCGACATGCTCGCGGGCCGCTACCCGAGCGAGGAGTTCGCCGAGCTGCGGCCGCGCGTCGTCTGGGACCGGGTGACGGGCACGTTGCGGGGCCGTCCGGGCGCGCAGCGGCTGGCGGTGACCAACGGCGGCACGATCCCCGACCGCGGGCTGTTCGGCGTCTTCCTGGTGGGCGAGAAGGCGTCGCGGGTGGGCGAGCTGGACGAGGAGATGGTCTACGAGTCACGGGTCGGCGACGTGTTCGTGCTGGGTGCGACCTCCTGGCGGATCGAGGACATCACCACCGACCGGGTGCTGGTCTCCCCCGCGCCCGGCCAGCCGGGCAAGTTGCCGTTCTGGCACGGCGACACGCCGGGAAGACCCGCCGAGCTGGGCGAGGCGATCGGCGCGTTCCTCCGCGAACACGCCGGAAACACCTCGACCGACCGCATGCGGGCCGCCGGACTCGACACGTACGCCGCCGGCAACCTCCGCGCCTACCTCGATGAGCAGCGCGAGGCCACCGGCTACGTCCCCGACGACCGCACGCTCCTGGTCGAACGCTTCCACGACGAGCTCGGCGACTGGCGCGTGGTCATCCACTCCCCCTACGGCGCGCGGGTCCACGCCCCGTGGGCTCTGGCGATCAACCGGCGGCTGCGCGAGCGTTACGGCCTCGACGTGCAGGCCGTGCACTCCGACGACGGCATCGTGCTGCGGATCCCCGACACGCTGGCCGAGCCGCCCACCGACGTGGCGGCCTTCGACGCCGAGGAGATCGAGCGGATCGTCACCGAGGAGCTGGGCGGCTCGGCGATGTTCGCCTCCCGGTTCAGGGAGTGCGCGGGCCGGGCCCTGCTGCTGCCGCGCCGCGTGCCCGGCAAGCGCAGCCCGCTCTGGCAGCAGCGGCAGCGGGCCGCCCACCTGCTGGGGGTGGCCTCCCAATACGCGTCGTTCCCGATCGTGCTGGAGACGATGCGCGAGTGCCTCCAGGACGTGTTCGACGTGCCCGGGCTGGTGCGGCTGATGCGTGACATCGCCGCGCGCCGGGTGCGGGTGGTGGAGGTGGAGACGTCGCAGGCGTCGCCGTTCGCCGCGTCACTGCTGTTCCACTACATCGGCGCGTTCATGTACGAAGGCGACGCGCCGCTGGCCGAACGCCGGGCCCAGGCGCTGGCGCTCGACACGACGCTGCTGGCCGAGCTGCTCGGCCAGGCCGACCTGCGCGAGTTGCTCGACCCCGACGTCATCTCCGACAGCGAACGCGAGCTGGCCCGGCTCGACCGGCCGTTGCGTGACGCCGAGGACCTGGCCGACCTGCTGCGCTCGCACGGGCCGCTGCTGGTGCCCGACGTGAGCGTACGCGGCGGCGATCCCGCCTGGCTGACGGAGCTCGAACGCGCCCGCCGGGCGATCAGGGTGCGGATCGCGGGCGAGGAGCAGTGGGCGGCGATCGAGGACGCGGCCCGGCTGCGCGACGCGCTGGGCGCGCCGCTGCCGGTGGGGATCCCGCACGCGTTCCTGGAGCCGGTCGCCGACCCGCTGGCCGACCTCGTGGCCCGTCATGCCCGTACGCGCGGGCCCTTCCACGCCGGCACGGCCGCCGCCAGGTTCGGGCTCGGCGTGGCCGTGGTGACCGACGCCCTGCGGCGGCTGGCGGCGTCCGGGCGGGTGGTCAGCGGGGAGTTCCGGCCGGGCGGCAGGGGCGAGGAGTGGTGCGACGCCGGGGTGCTGCGGATGTTGCGGCGCAGGTCGCTGGCGCGGCTGCGCAAGGAGGTCGAGCCGGTCGCGCCCGAGACGCTCGCGCTGTTCATGCCGGCCTGGCACGGCATCACCGGCTCGGCCCAGGCGCCACGCGGCGCGGCTGGTTCGGCTGGGTCGGCTCGGGCCATGGACGCGTTGATCCACAGCGTCGAGCAGCTCCAGGGGGCCGCCGTGCCCGCGTCGGCGCTGGAGACGCTGGTGCTGCCGTCGCGGGTGCCCGGCTACCACCCGGCGCTGCTCGACGAGCTGACCGCCTCGGGTGAGGTGATGTGGGCGGGCCAGGGGTCGCTGCCCGGCGGGGACGGGTGGGTGTCGCTCTACTTCGCCGACACCGCGCCGCTGCTGCTGCCCGAGCCCGGCCCGATCACGATGACGCCGCTGCACGAGCAGGTGCTCGACGTGCTGGGCGGCGGCGGGGCGCTGTTCTTCCGTGGCATCTCCGACCAGCTCGGCTCGCTCGACGACACGGCGCTGGTGTCGGCGCTGTGGGACCTGGTGTGGTCGGGCCAGGTGTCCGGTGACACGCTGGCGCCGTTGCGGGCCACCCTCGGGTCGGGACGTCCCGCGCATCGGCCGGCCACCACGCGCCGGCGGCGGGCCGTGCTGCCGAGCAGGACCGGGCCGCCCACCGTGGGCGGGCGGTGGTGGCGGCTTCCCGCACCCGCCGAGGACGCCACCCAGCGGGCGCAGGCGCAGGCCGAGGTGCTGCTCGAACGGCACGGGGTGGTGACGCGGGGCGCGGTGACGTCGGAGCGGCTGCCTGGCGGGTTCACGCCGGTCTATCAGGTGTTGCGGGCTTACGAGGAGAGCGGGCGGTGCCGCCGGGGCTACTTCGTCGAAGGGCTCGGGGGGGCGCAGTTCGCGCTGCCGGGAGCGGTCGACCGGATGCGGGCCATGGCCCCGAGCATCGCGCCGACCAGCCCGGCCCCGAGCGATCCCGCGGAGACCTTCGGGCGGGCGGGCGGCGGTGACGGGAGCACGGCGCGCAGGGCGGTCGGCGGTGACGGGAGCGCGGCGCGCAGGGCGGTCGTGCTGGCCGCCGCCGATCCGGCCAACCCCTATGGCGCGGCGCTACCGTGGCCGGCGCATCCCGGCGAGGTGGGGCACAAGCCCGGCAGGAAGGCGGGCGCGCTGGTGGTGCTGGTGGACGGCTTCCTCGTGCTGTACGTCGAGCGAGGCGGCAAGACGCTGCTGTCGTTCGCCGACGACGAGCGGCTGCGGCCGGCCGTGGACGCTCTGGCGCTGGCCGTACGGGATGGGGCGCTCGGCAAGCTGACCGTCGAGCGGGCGGACGGCACCTCGATCGGCGAGTCGCCACTGGCCGCGGCCCTGGAGGAGGCCGGGTTCCACCCGACACCGCGAGGTCTGCGCCTGCGCGCCTGACCGCACGATGCGGCGACCGCACCGGAAACTGCCGTAACTTGTATACGATTAGCCGTCAAATGACTGATCTGACACTGGGCGGCGCCCATCTCCCCCTTCGCGATCAAGTGACCGCGGAGATCCGCCGGCTCATCATCTCCGGCGAGCTCGCCCAGGGTGAACGCCTGGTCGAGGACCGGCTCGCGGCGCGGCTGGGCGTGTCGCGCAACCCGGTGCGCGAGTCCATCCGAGTCCTCGCCGCCGAGGGGTTCGTGCTGGTCATCCCCCGGATCGGCGCCACCGTGGCGCGCCTGTCGCCGGCGGAGGCCGAGGAGCTCTTCGACGTGCGGATGGCGATCGAAGGGCTGGCGGCCCGGCTGGCGGCGCGCAAACGCACCCCGGAGACGGCCGCGCGGCTGCGCAAGGTGCTCGACTCGGCCAGGGAGGCCGTCGAGGGCGGCCAGTTGGAACGGGTGGCCGACCTCAACACCGCCTTCCACCTGGCCGTGGGCGAGGTGGCGGGCAATTCCTACCTCAACCTGATGATGGCGCCGATGCTGCTGCGGGCCCAGTGGGTGTTCCGCCAGACCGCCGCCGTACGCGGACCGCACTCCTGGTCGGAGCACCTGAGCCTGTGCGAGGCCATCGCGGCGGGCGACGAGGACGAGGCCCAGGCCAGGGCGGTCGCGCACGTCGCGGCGGCCAGGAGGTCGTTCCTGGCTGCGGTGAAAGTCCCGAACGCTTAGAAAACGCTCATATAACAACATGGCTTGACGAAACACCATGGAAATCCGGGTTCTTGTATACAGTCTCCTAAAGTTCGCTCCCCCGGAGGCATCATGAGACCCAGGCTGGTCTTGACGCTCGCCGTACTCCCCATAGCTCTGGCCGCGTGCGGTGGCGGCGGTTCGGGCGGCACCCCCGTCGCCCCGTCCGTAGCCGACGCCACGGCCGACAACCGGGCCGTCAAGAGCGGCGGCACGCTGAACATCGCGCTCAACGCCGACCCCGACGCGCTCGACCCGAGCGTGTCCACCACGCTGGTGGGCCGCGAGGTGTTCGCGAGCATGTGCGAGAAGCTCTTCGACATCGACGCGAAGGCCACGCTGGTGCCGCAGCTGGCGGCCGCCCTGCCTGCCGTCTCGGACGACGGCAAGGAGGTGACGATCAAGCTGCGCGCGGGGGTGAAGTTCAACGACGGCACCGCGTTCGACGCGGAGGCGGTCAAGAAGTCGCTGGAGCGCCACCGTACCTGGGAGAAGTCGGCCCGCCAGTCCGACCTGGCCGCTGTGTCGAAGGTGAGCGTGGTCGATCCGGCCACCGTCAAGCTCACGCTGTCGCGCGCGTTCACGCCGCTGACGGCGCAGCTCGCCGACCGCGCCGGGATGATCATGTCGCCCAAGGCGCTGGAGACGGGCGGTGACAACTTCGGCGCGAGCCCGGTGTGCGTCGGGCCGTTCAAGTTCGGCAGTCGCACCTCCGGCAGCCAGATCGTGCTGGACAAGGCGCCCGACTACTACGACGCCGCCAAGGTGAAGCTGGACAAGCTCGTATACAAAATCATCGTCGACCCGAACGTACGGGCCGCGAACCTGAAGTCCGGCGACGTCCAGGTGGCCGACCAGCTCGCCACCACCACGGTCAAGGGCGTACAGGCCGACCCGAACCTCACCGTCGTGTCCGGCGGCGGCCTCGGCTACTACGGCCTCACGATCAACACCGGCAACGCCACCGGCTCCACCGAGAAGCCGGGCCCGGTCAACACCCCGCTGGCCAAGAGCCCGCAGCTACGCGAGGCGTTCGAGCTGGCGCTGGACCGCGACCAGATCAACAAGACCGTCTACAACGGCCTGTACGAGCCCGACTGCTTCCCGCTCCCCGCCGACAGCCCCTACCGCTCGCCCTCGCTCCAGTGCGCCAAGCGCGACCTGGCCAAGGCCAAGCAGCTGGTGCAGGCCTCCGGTGTGCCGACGCCCATCCCGGTCACGATGACCACGCCCAACGACGCAACCAACCAGCGCCTGGCCCAGGTCATCCAGCAGATGACCAAGGAGGCCGGCTTCAACGTCACCGTGCAGACGGCCGAGTTCGTCAGCACGCTGGAGCAGGGCAAGGCCGGCAAGTTCGACACCGTGCTCAACGGCTGGTCGGGCCGGGTGGACCCGGACGGCAACCTGTCGAACCTGATCACCAGCCGCGGCAGCAACAACTACAGCGGCATGTCCGACCCCGGCATCGACGACCCGATCAAGGAGGCCGCGGCGGCCACGGAGCCGGCCCAGCGCGCCGAGCTGTACGCCAAGGCGCTGCAGCGGGCCGCCGAGGTGCGCGGAGTCGTGTACCTCTACCACAACAAGTACTACCTGGGCATGAACAAGACCGTCGCCGGTGTCCAGTACTTCAAGGATGGTCTGCCCCGCTTCGTCACCGCTGGGTTCGCCGGCTGATGGTCTGGTTCATCCTCCGCAGGGCGGGGTCGGCGGTGATCGTGCTGTTCCTGGCCAGCATCCTGATCTTCCTCGGGATCAGGGCGCTGCCCGGGGACCCGGCCGTGGTGATGGCGGGCGAGGAGGCCTCACCCGCGGTGGTCGAGGCGATCCGGCACGAGTTCGGCCTGGACAAGCCGCTGCCGGCGCAGTACGTCGACTACGTGGGCCAGACCCTGTCCGGCAACCTCGGCCGCTCCACCCAGGACCAGCTGCCGGTGGCCGGCATCCTCGCCGAGCGGCTGCCGGTGACGCTGGAGCTGTCGGCTCTGGCCCTGCTGGTGGCGATCGTCGTCGGCGTCGGCGCGGGCATCGTGGCCGCGGTGCGGCGGGGCCGGCTGCCCGACTACGTGGCCACCGGCTTCGGCCTGGCTGGGCTGTCCGTGCCGCACTTCTGGCTGGGCCTGCTCGGCATCCTGCTGTTCGCGGTGACGCTGCGCTGGCTGCCCGCCTCCGGATACGTCCCCTTCACCCAGGACCCCGGCCAGAACCTCCAGCGCATGATCCTGCCCGCGCTGGTGCTCGGCACCGGGTTCGCGGCGATCCTGATGCGGCAGACGCGCTCGGCCATGCTGGGCGCGCTGTCGGCCGACTACGTACGGACCGCCCGGTCCAAGGGCCTGTCGGAGGCCAAGGTGGTGGGCGCGCACGCGCTGCGCAACAGCCTCACGACCGTGGTCACCGTCCTCGGCCTGCAACTCGGCGCGCTGATCAGCGGCGCGGTGGTGACGGAGCAGATCTTCGTCATCCCCGGTTTCGGCAAGTTGACCGTGGACGCGGTGCTCACCAGGAACTACCCCGTCATCCAGGCTGTGGTGCTGATCACGGTGATCGGGTACGTGCTGGTCAACCTGCTGGTCGACATCGCCTACGCCTTCCTCAACCCACGCATCCGGCTGTCGGGGGGCAGGCATGACTGACGTGGCGGCCGTACCGGTGACAACGGGCCGGGCCGACCGGCGCCGCAGGCTGTGGCGGCGCTTCAGGCGGCGCCCGATGCCGATGGCGGGGCTGGTGCTCGTCGCCGGGTTCCTGCTGCTGGCGCTGCTCGGGCCGCTGCTCACGGGCGATCCGTCGGCGCAGGACTACACCGCGACGCTCGCGCCCCCATCGGGGGCACACCCGCTCGGCACCGACGACCTGGGCCGGGACGCCCTGGCCAGGATCGCGCACGGCGCGCAGGTCTCGCTCCAGGCGGGGGTGCTGTCGACGCTGCTGGCCATGGTGGTCGGCATCCCGATCGGGCTGGTCGCCGGGTTCTACCGGCGCTGGCTGGACCCGGTCGTGATGCGGCTGGTCGACGTGACGCTGGCCTTCCCGTTCCTGGTGTTCGCCGTAGGCCTCGCGGCGATCATCGGGCCCTCGCTGAAGGGCGTGGTGCTGGCGCTCGGCTTCTCCCAGTTGCCGGCGGTCGTCCGGATCACCCGCGGCGAGGTGCTGGCGATCAGGGAGATGGACTACGTGGCCGCGGCCATCGCCGACGGCGCCGGCGACCGCCACATCCTGCTCCGCTACGTGCTGCCGAACTGCTCCAGCCCGCTCATCGTGCAGGCCACCGTGGCGATCCCGGCGGCGATCATCGGCGAGTCGACCCTGTCGTTCCTGGGCCTGGGGGTCCAGCCGCCGACGCCGTCGTGGGGCGTGATGCTCACCACCGCCCAGCAGTACCTCGACGTCGCGCCGTGGCTGGCGATCTGGCCGGGGCTGATGATCGCGCTGGCCACGCTCGGCTTCAACCTGCTGGGCGACGGGCTGCGTGACGTTCTCGACCCGAGGAGTGGCCGATGAGCCTGCTCGAGATCACCGACCTGACCGTCGACTTCGACACCGAGGACGGCCTGGTGCAGGCGGTCAGGGGCATCTCGCTCGAACTGGACGAGGGCGAGATCCTCGCGCTCTGCGGCGAGTCGGGCTGCGGCAAGTCGGTCACCGCGATGTCCGTGCCGAGGCTGCTGCCGCCGGACACGACCAGGCTGTCGGGCTCGGTCAAGCTAGACGGCCGCGAGCTGACCACGCTGCCCGAGTCTCGGATGCGGCAGATCAGGGGCAAGGACGTCTCGGTCGTCTTCCAGGAGCCGATGACCTCGCTCAACCCGTCGTTCACGGTCGGCTACCAGATCACCGAGGTGCTGCGCAGGCACGAGGGGCTCTCCCGCAAGGCCGCCGCGGCCCGCGCGGTGGAGCTGCTCGAACTGGTCGGCATCCCGCTGCCCGCCCGGCGGGTCAAGGAGTACCCGCACCAGCTCTCGGGCGGGATGCGCCAGCGGGTGATGATCGCGATCGCGGTGGCCTGCTCGCCGCGGGTGCTGATCGCCGACGAGCCCACGACCGCGCTGGACGTGACGATCCAGGCGGGCGTGCTCGACGTGTTCCGCGACCTGCGCGACCGGCTCGGCACCGCGGTCATCCTGATCACCCATGACCTGGGCGTGGTCGCCGACATCGCCGACCGGGCCGTGGTCATGTACGCGGGCCGGGCCGTGGAGCAGGCGCCCGTCGCCGAGCTGTTCGCCCGGCCGCGCCATCCGTACACTCTCGGCCTGATGAACGCCCTGCCGTCGGCCGCCGTGAACGGCCGGCTCGCCGAGATCCCCGGCATGGTGCCCTCGCCGCTGACGGATCCTGACGAGTGCGCCTTCCAGGCGCGGTGCGGCCGTGCGCAGCCCGACTGCCGCCTGCGACGGCCCGAGCTCGAACCCCAGCTGCTGGAGGCTCATCTGGCGGCCTGCTTCCACCCGGGAGGGCAGTCGTGATACTGGAGATCGACAATCTGGTCAAGCACTACGGCCAGGTCCGCGCCGTGGACGGCCTGTCGCTGAGCATCGGCGAGGGCGAGGTGCTCGGTCTCGTCGGCGAGTCGGGCAGCGGCAAGTCGACCGTGGGCAAGTGCGTGCTGCGGCTGACCGAGCCCACCTCGGGCGGCATCCGCCTCGCCGGCCGCGACATCACCCACCTGTCGCGCCGGGCCATGCGCCCGTTGCGGAGGGATGTCCACATCGTCTTCCAGGACCCGTACTCCTCGCTCAACCCGCGCTTCACGATCGAGCAGATCGTCGGCGAGCCGCTGCTGCACCACGGGATCGCGAGCCGGCGCGAGGCGGGCGGGCGGGTCGCCGCAATGCTGGAGCAGGTCGGGCTGCGGCCCGAGATGCGGACGCGCTTCCCGCACGAGCTGTCCGGCGGGCAGCGGCAGCGGGTGGGCCTGGCCCGCGCGCTGATCCTGGAGCCCAAGCTGGTGGTGGCCGACGAGCCGGTGTCCGCGCTGGACGTGTCGGTGCAGGCGTCGGTGCTCAACCTGATCACCGACCTGCAGCGGGAGATGGGCTTCTCCTGCCTGTTCATCACGCATGACCTGTCGGTGGTGGAGTTCCTGGCCGACCGGATCGCGGTCATGTACCTGGGCAAGATCGTGGAGTCGGGGCCGACGGCCCAGATCTTCGCCGAACCCCGCCACCCCTACACGCAGGCGCTGCTGTCGGCGGCACCGGTGGCCGACCCGGTCAGGCAGCGCGAGCGGCGCCGGATCGTGCTGGGCGGCGACGTGCCGAGCCCGGTCGATCCGCCGTCCGGCTGCCGCTTCCACACCCGGTGCCCGCTGGCGTACGACGCCTGCCGTACGAGCGAGCCCGAGCTGACAGACCCGCGCACGAGCGGCCATCCGGTCGCCTGCCACCTGGTCACGGCGGACCACGTGCCCGACGCGGCCGCCACCCGATGAGAGGACGCACTTTGTTCACCACCAGGCCCGAGCTGACCGGAGACTTCGGCATGGTGGCCAGCACGCACTGGCTGGCCTCCGCTACCGGCATGGGCGTACTCGAACGCGGCGGCAACGCCTTCGACGCGGCCGTCGCCGCCGGGTTCGTCCTCCAGGTGGCCGAGCCGCACCTGAACGGGCCCGGCGGCGAGGTGCCGATCCTGCTGTGGAGCCAGGAGGAGGAGCGGGTGTCGGTCGTGTGCGGGCAGGGCGTCGCCCCCGCCGCCGCCACGATCGACCGCTTCACCGGCCTCGGGCTCGACGTGGTGCCCGGCACCGGGCTGCTGGCGGCCACCGTGCCCGGGGCGTTCGGCGGCTGGATGGCCATGCTGGAGCGCTGGGGCACCTGGACGCTGGCCGATGTGCTCGAACCCGCCATCCACTACGCCACGCACGGCGTCCCGGTGCTCGACCGGATCGCCGCCACGGTCTCGTCGGTCGAGCGGCTCTTCCTCGAGGACTGGCCGACGTCGGCGGCGACCTGGCTGCCCCACGGCAAGGTGCCGGGCGCCAAGCTGACCAATCCGGTGCTCGCCGCCACCTACCGCAGGCTCGTCTCCGAGGCGGGAGCGGCGTCGAGCACCCGCGAGGGGCAGATCGCGGCCGCCCGCGACGCCTGGTACCGGGGGTTCGTCGCCGAGGCGATCGCCGCGTTCAGCACCGGCACCGCCTGGCGCGACAGCTCGGGCGAGGCGCACAGCGGCCTGCTCACCGGCGACGACCTGGCGGGCTGGTCGGCCTCGGTCGAGGACCCGGTCACCTTCGACTACCACGGGCACACGGTGTGCAAGACCGGGCCGTGGGGGCAGGGGCCGGTCTTCCTGCAGCAGCTCGCCCTGCTGTCCGGGTTCGACCTGGACGGGATGGGGCAGCTCAGCGCCGACTACGTGCACACGGTGATCGAGAGCGCCAAGCTCGCCTTCGCCGATCGTGAAGCCTGGTACGGCGACACCGAGGTGCCGATGGCCGACCTGCTCGACGACGAGTACAACGCCAAGCGCCGCGCTTTCATCGGCGCCGAGGCCGGCGTGGAGCTGCGGCCGGGCGCGCCCGGTGGGCGCACGCCGCGCCTGCCCGTGTTCCCCGCCCCCGGCACGGTCAGCACCGCGCCGGGCATCTCGGGCGTACGGTCCGGGGTGGGCGAGCCCACGGTCGGCTCCGACGGTTCCACCCGTGGCGACACCTGTCACCTGGACGTCGTGGACCGGCACGGCAACATGGTCTCCGCCACGCCGAGCGGCGGCTGGCTGCAGAGCTCGCCCACCATTCCCGAGCTGGGCTTCTGCCTGGGCACCCGGGCGCAGATGTTCTGGCTGCAGGAGGGGCTGCCCGCCTCGCTGCGGCCGGGAACGCGGCCGCGGACCACGCTGTCGCCGTCGTTCGCGCTGCGCGACGGCAAGCCGTGGCTGGCGTTCGGCACGCCCGGCGGCGACCAGCAGGACCAGTGGAGCGTGAACTTCTTCCTCTCCGTCGTCCACGGCGGGCTGAACCTCCAGGAGGCCGTCGACGCCCCCATGTTCCACTCCGAGCACTTCCCCAGCTCCTTCTACCCGCGCGGCTCCCGGCCCGGCGTCATGCACGTCGAGAACCGGGTGGACCCGGCGGTGGTCGCCGAGCTGCGGCGGCGTGGCCACCGGGTGGAGGTCCAGGGACCCTGGACGCTCGGCAGGCTCAGCGCGGTCGCGCGTGACGGCGACTTCCTCAAGGCCGCCGCCAACCCGCGCGGGGCCCAGGGCTACGCGGCCGGCCGATGATCGAGCTCTCCGAGATCGCCTTCCTGGCGGGGGCGGGGCTGCTGGCCGGGGCGGTCAACGCCCTGGCCGGCGGCGGCACGCTCGTCTCCTTCCCGGCGTTGCTGGCGCTCGGCTATCCGAGCATCACCGCCTCGGTGACGAACGCGGTGGCGCTGTGGCCCGGCTACCTGGGCGGCGTCCTGGGCTACCGGGCGGAGCTGCGCGGGCAGCGGCGCCGGGCCACGGTCCTGTCGGCCACCGCCGTGCTCGGCGCGATCGCGGGCAGCTCGCTGCTGCTGCTCACGCCGGGACGGCTGTTCGACTCGCTGGTGCCGTGGCTGGTGGCCTTCGCCAGCCTGGCGCTGCTGGCCCAGCCTTGGCTGCGTAAACGCTTCGAGGGCGACGGGCGGCAGGGCACGAGCAGGCTGATCTACGTCGGGGTGTTCCTCGGCGGGTGTTACGGCGCCTACTTCAACGGCGGCATGGGGGTGCTGCTGCTGGCGGTGCTCGCGCTGTTCCTGCATGACAACCTGCATCGGGTCAACGCCGTACGGGCCACGCTGTCGCTGGTGATCAGCACGGTGTCGGTGGTGGCGTTCTCGCTGTTCGGGCCCGTGCGGTGGGAGGCGGTGGCGGTGGTCGCGCCGGCCAGCCTGGCGGGTGGCTTCCTCGGCACCCGCGTGGCCCGGCTGATGCCGCCCGCGGTGCTGCGCGGCGTCGTGGTCGTCTTCGGACTGGGCGTAGCCACGCTGCTCGCCCTGCGCTGAACCTGGTCGGTCAGGCGACCGTGGCCTCGATCAGGTCGTCCACGACCGCCGCCAGGTGCCCGGTGCGGTCGTGCGCCCTACGCTGCCGTTCCGCTCCGGAACCCCTGCTGAGCAGCAGGTCCAGCCCTTCCTCGACGAACTCCGAGTCACCGGCCTCGTCCGTGGCGGCCCGTACGTGCTCCAGCAGGCGCCCCGCCATCACCGGCGCCGGCACCAGCACCCCTTCGCACACGTCGAGGCTGTCACCGCGCAGACCGTCACGGGCGGCGCGCCAGTAGGCGGCCCGCATGACCTCCGACGGGATCGGCAACCCGCGATCACCACGCGCCACGTCGGCCAGCGCCGTCATGACCAGGCCGCGGATCAGCCCGATGATGGTGAGGCTGTCGCTGACGTCCAGCGGCACGTCGGCGACCCGCACCTCGACGGTCGGCAGCGTGGGCGACGGTCGCGCGTCCCAGTACACCGTCTTCGGGTCCATCAGCGCGCCCGACTGCGACAGCGCCCGCAGCGCCACCTCGTAGTCGGCGAACGACGGGAAGTACGGCGGGGCGCCCGAGACCGGCCAGCGGCCCCAGCTGATCACCCGCCAGGACGCGTAGCCGGTGTCGCGGCCGACGAAGAACGGCGAGTTCGCGGCCAGCGCGATCAGCGTGGGCAGCCACGGACGCAGGTGGTTGCCCACGTACACGGCGTGTTCCTCGTCGGGCACGTCCACGTGCACGTGCAGGGCGCAGATGCTGAGCTCGTCCTGCAGCGCCCGGTAGAGCACCCGGCCCTGCTCGTAGCGGATGTCGTCGCTGAGCGGGCTCGGCACGACGTCGCCCAGTACGGGAAGACCGCTGGCGACCACGGCCAGCCCGCACGAGCGGGCCGCCTGCGCCACCTCCTTACGCGCGGCCCGCAGCCGCGTGCCTAACTCGCCGAGGTCGGCCGAAGGGGCGGTCCGGGCCTCGACCTGGAAACGGGTGATCTCATGAACGACGTCCAAGACGTCTGTCGCGGCGGCCAACACCTCTGCCGCCCGGGGAGCCACGTGGCGCGACCAGGGATCGACGATGAGGTACTCCTCCTCGATCCCGATAAGAGGAGTCACATCCCTTTTATGCCCGTTTTCCGCTAGGCAAAGCGGTGTGGGCCATAGACCGCGTACGGCCTTCCCTCGGCGAGCGCCCAATACCGGTCGCCGAAGGACCAGTGCCACCACTCCGTGGGGTAGTTGACCAGGCCGACCGGCTCCAGGGCGGCGGCGAGGATCTTGCGATGGGCACGGGCTTCGGCCGAGATGTTCGTGGCGTCGGTGTAGCAGCCGCCGTCGCTCTCCTCCGGGTTGTCGTCGACCTGGGTGCCCATGTCGTACTCGGTGCCGTCGGGCGCGCACAGCGTCAGGTCGACGGCGGCACCGGCGGTGTGCGGGGCCACGTCGACCGGCGACACATACCGACTTGCCGCGATATGTGCCTCGTCAGGCGACATTTCGGGGAATGCGGCTCGCAGCCCGTCCCGGTACTCCTCGAAGATCCGGCGCTGCGTGTCGATCGGCCGGTAGCCCTCGACGATCAGCAGATGGAAGCCGTCGGGCAGCCGCCGCTCGGCCCGCTCCAGCCGGGCCAGCAACCCGGAGCGCAGGTGCGCGTAGGCACCGCTCCCGTCGGCCATCCGCTCGTCCACCCGCAGTCGGCCGCGTACGTCCGCCAGCTCCTCGCCGTTGTCGCGCACCGGGATAGCCGCGACGCGGGGATCAGAGATCAGCACGATGTCGCTCGTCTGCTGCCACATGGGCAGAAATTCTCACACAGTGTCGGAGAAAACCTGATCTCGGGCTTGCTCCAGAGCCGCGACCAGCGCGCCTCGCAGCACCGGATTGCCCGCCACCCCGGTCGTGACGACCTCGGGCCGGGTCGGGCAGACCCGGGCGACGGCCTCCTCGACCTTGGCGGCCAGACGTTCGCCGCCCGCCCGGCCGATGTCGCCGCTGAGCACGATCAGCCCGGGGTCTAGCACGACCGTGACGGCCGCGGCCCCCACGGCAAGACGGGCCGCCACCTCGTCCAGGTAGCCGTCGCAGCCGTTGCGTACCTGGTCGGGGACCGTGCTGCCGAGCACGCCGTGCGCGGTGGCGAGCCCGCTCAGCGCCGGGTGCCCCACCAGCCGCTGGAACGAGCCCGACGTCGGCTGCGACACGTCGGCGGGCAGCGGCTCGCCCGGCACGGGCAGCCAGCCGATCTCACCCGCCGTCCCGGTGATGCCCCGGTGCAGCCGCCCGCCGAGCATGACGCCGAGCCCCTGGCCGACACCCGCCCAGATGACCACGAAGTCGTCGTGGCCGACGGCGGCGCCGTAGCGGTGCTCGGCCAGCGCGACCAGGTTCACGTCGTTCTCTATGATCACCGGCACGCCCAGCGTCTGGCGCAGGCTGGCCAGCACGCCGACGTGCCAGGCCGGCAGGTCGCAGGAGAAGCGCACGTCGCCGCTGCCCGGATCGACCACGCCCCTGGTGCCGATCACGAAGGCCCGCAGCTGTGACAGGCTGACCCGGGCCGAGGCGCAGGCCCGCTGCACCGCGGAGTGCACGGCCTTGACCGGATCCCCGTCCGCCGGGTTGACGGTGACCTCGACCACGATCTGGCCTGTGATGTCCGCCACACCCACGGTGAGGCTGTCGGGCAGCACTTCGAGCCCGGCCACGTACGCGCTGGAGGGGTTGACCGCGTACAGGGCCGCGTGCGGGCCCCTGCCCATCGCCCGCTCCCCCGCCACCCGTACGAGCCCCCGCTCCTCCAGGCGGGCGAGCAGCTGACCTGCGGTTACCTTCGACAGCCCGGTCCGCTCCCCCAGCTCCGCACGGGTCAGCGGCCCGTCCTCGAGGAGGAGTTCGAGTGCCGTGCGGTCGTTCAGGCGGCGGAGCAGCCGAGGGGTCCCGGGGCTTCGGCTCATCGACGCTCTCCCTCTCGTCACGAATGGCTAACAGGCGTTTCTTTTAAGAAAGTTTCTTGTTAGTTTATCAGCAGTCGTTCGGACATTGACGATCAGCCTGGTGCGGACCGCAAGCGAGCACCCGGGAAGGGAGAACCCTGTGAGGATCGCGCAGATCACCGCCACCACGGTCACCACGGCCGCTCTGGCCCTGGGCCTGGCCGCCTGTGGTTCCGGCGAGACGCCCTCGACTTCGACCGCGCCGAGCGCGGCGGCCTCCGCCGCCGCGTCCGGCCCCAAGTACGCGGGCAAGGAGCTGACCTTCTGGCGCCTGGGCGACAGCAACCCCGCCGCGCAGAAGTACACCGATGAACTCGTGGCCGCCTTCGAGCAGCAGACCGGCGCCAAGGTCAAGGTCGAGTGGATCCCGTGGCCGCAGGTGAACGACAAGTTCACCGCCGCGGCGGCCGGTGGCACCGGTCCCGATGTCACCGAGATCGGCAACGACCAGGTGCCGCTCTGGCAGAGCCAGGAGGCCCTTGAGCCCGTCACCGACATCGTCGGCTCCGGCGACCAGGCGCAGATCCCGAAGAACCTGATGGGCCTGGAGACGATCGACGGCGAGACGTACGCCGTGCCGTGGGGTGGCGGCAGCCGCGCGGTGCTGTACCGCGCCGACTGGTTCAAGGAGCTCAAGATCGACGTCCCGAAGACCTGGGACGACCTGACCGCCGCGGCCAAGAAGATCCAGGCCAAGAAGGGCAAGGACGTCGACGGGTTCGCCTTCAACGGCGGCTCCGACGCCAACCACCTGCTGGGCGCCCTCGCCTGGACCGCCGGCGGCGACTACGCCGTCAAGGAGGGCGACAAGTGGGTCGGCAAGCTGACCGACCCGGCCTTCAAGGCCGGCTTCGCCCAGTACACCGGCCTGGTCACCGACGGCCTGTCGAGCAAGTCGCGGCTCACCCAGAACACCACGGACATCCGCACCCGCTTCGCCAACAACAAGGTGGGCATGTACCTCACCGCGTCGTGGGACCTGCCGGGCATCGACGAGGACAGCAAGGGCAAGCTCAAGGGTGACAAGCTGGCCTTCTTCCCGCTCCCGTCCAAGGACGGCGGCGAGGCGCAGTCCTTCCTCGGCGGCAACGACATCGCCGTGTGGGGCTCGGCCAAGGAGAAGGACGCGGCCAAGGAGTTCGTGAAGCTGGCCTCCGGCAAGGAATGGGGCAACAAGTACGCCAAGGACGGCGGCCTGCTCCCCGTCTACCCGGAAGCCCTGGCCGCGCTGTCCAGCGACCCGGCCCAGGCGCCGTTCGCCGCCGCCTTCGCCAAGGCCAAGGCCTTCCCGGCCAGCCCGCACTGGACCGAGGCCAACGAGACCAAGGCGGTGCTGCAGAACGCGGCCCGCACCGTCATCGAGGGCAAGTCGTCGGCCGACGACGCGCTGGCCAAGGCCAACAAGGAACTCGAAGACATCCTCAACGCCGCCTCCTAGCCCTATGACGAACATCTCGACGCTCGCCCGGGGTGGCGGCCAGTCCGCCACCCCGCGCCGGCCGAACTCTCACCGCCCGGCCCGGTCCGGCGGGCTGCCCGCCTGGTCGGTGCCGTACGTGCTGCTGATCCCCGGGCTGCTGGTGATCGGGGCGCTGCTGCTCTACCCGCTGTTCCAGGTCGGGGTCATCGCCTTCCAGAAGGTGGGCCTGGTCCAGATCAGCGGCAAGAAGCCGGCCACCTGGGTGGGCTGGGACAACTTCACCCGCATCTTCGCCAACGACATCTTCTGGTCCTCGCTCCGCAACACGCTCGTCTTCGCCGTCGTCGCGGTGTCGCTGACACTGATCGTCGGAACGGCCGTGGGCACCCTGCTCAACAAGCTCGGCCGGAAGATGTCCACGTTCGTGGTGGTCGGCATCATGTTCGCGTGGGCCGTGCCTCCGGTGGCGCAGGGCATCATCTGGAGATGGCTGTTCGACGCCGAGGCGGGCATCGTCAACTGGGCGCTGAACGCGCTGCCCGACTGGCTGTCGAACCTGGTCTTCGGCCGGGCCGACTGGACCGGCGAGCCCTGGCTCAACGACGCGTGGTCCATCTACATGGTGCTGATCATCTGCGTTGTCTGGGCGAGCTTCCCGTTCGTGGCCGTCTCGGTGCTGGCGGGGCTCAAGGGCATCCCGGCGGAGCTGTACGAGGCCGCACGGGTGGACGGATCGTCGGCCTGGCGGACGTTCAGGAAGATCACCTTCCCGCTGCTCAAGCCGGTCTTCGCGGTGCTGACCGTCCTGTCGATCATCTGGGACTTCAAGGTCTTCGCCCAGCTCTACGTGCTCATGGGCGGACCGTCGAACCGTGAGGCGTTCAACCTGTCCATCTACTCCTACGCCGAGGCGTTCCGCCCGCCGCCCAAGATGGGGTCCGGCGCCGCGATCGCCCTGGTGCTGACCGTGATCCTGCTGGTCGTCACCGCGGTGTACGTCAGGCAGCTCGTCAAGCAGGAGGAGATGTGACTCCGCTCGCGCGCAAGCGGCTCGGCAAGATCGCGCTGAACGCGGCCGGGCTGCTGGTGTTCCTGTTCGCGATCTTCCCGGTGTACTGGATGGCCTCGACCGCGTTCAAGGCCAACGACCAGATCTTCACCACCGACTTCATCCCGTTCCCCACCCATTTCACCTTCGAGCACGTCGACCGGGTGCTGAACGAGGGGGTGGCCGGGCACTCGATCTGGCTCTACATGCGTAACAGCGCGATCGTGGCGCTCGGCACGGTGCTCATCGGGGCGGTGTTCTCGCTGCTCGCGGCGACCGCGGTGGCCCGCTTCAGGTTCAAGGGGCGCAACACGTTCCTGATCCTGCTGCTCATCGTGCAGATGATCCCCTCCGAGGCGCTGCTCATCCCGCTGTTCCTGAGCGTCAAGCGGCTCGGCCTGTACGACCAGCTCGCCGGGCTGATCGTGGTGAACGTGGGTCTCACGCTGCCGTTCGGCATCTGGATGCTGCGTACGTTCGTCGCCGCCGTGCCCAAGTCGCTGGAGGAGGCGGCCTGGATCGACGGCGCGGGACGGATGACCACGTTCTGGAAGGTGCTCTTCCCCCTGGTCGCGCCCGGTCTGGTGGCCACCAGCATCTTCTCGTTCATCACCGCGTGGAACGAGCTGATCTTCGCGCTGGTCCTGATGAGCGGCTCGGACGGCTACACGATGCCCGTCGCCCTGCAGTACTTCTTCGGGCAGAAGGGCACCGACTGGGGCGCCATCATGGCCAGCTCCACGATGATGACCATCCCGGTCGTCGTCTTCTTCCTGCTGGTTCAGCGCCGCATGGTCTCCGGCCTGGTGGCCGGGGCCGTGAAGGGCTGACGAACACGGATCTCGTACGGCGCGCGCAGGCGCGTGCCGTCCTGACCGTGCCCAACTTTCTGTGATGAGGAGCCATGAGTCAGAGTGATCGGGGGCTGCGCCGCCTCGCGGCCGGCACGCTGCTCGTCGCCTTCCAGGGCACCACCGCGCCCGACTGGGTGCTGCGCGAGCTCGAGAACGGCCTGGGAGGTGTCACCCTCTTCGGCTTCAACGTCGCGGAACCTGACCGGTTGCGGTCGCTGACCGCCTCGCTCCGCGCGGCCGCCGAGCCGGTGATCTCGCTGGACGAGGAGGGTGGCGACGTCACCCGTCTGGCCTACCACGTCGGCAGCCCGTACCCGGGCAACGCGGCGCTGGGCGCGGTGGACGACGCCGAGCTGACGCACCGGGTCTACCGGGCGATCGGCTCAGAGCTGGCCGCCTGCGGCATCAACCTGGACATGGCGCCCGACGCCGACGTCAACACCGAGGCCGACAACCCGGTCATCGGCACCAGGTCGTTCGGCGACGATCCCGCGCTGGTGGCCCGGCACACGGTGGCCGCCGTTCAGGGCCTGCAGTCGGTGAACGTGGCCGCCTGCGTCAAGCACTTCCCCGGCCACGGCGCCACCCGGGTCGACTCGCACCTGGCCATCCCCGTCGTGGACGTCACGCTCGACGTGCTGCGCGCTCGCGAGCTGGCGCCGTTCCGGGCGGCGATCGGCGCGGGGACCAAGTCGATCATGACCGCGCACGTGTCGGTGCCCGCCCTGACCGGCAGCACACCGGCCACGCTGTCGGCCGCCGCGCTGACCGAGCTGCTCAGGGGCGAGCTCAGGTACGACGGCGCGGTCATCACCGACGCGATGGACATGCACGCGATCACCAAGAGCGTCGGGCTGGCCGGTGGCGCCGTCCTGTCGCTGGCCGCGGGCTCGGACCTGCTCTGCCTCGGGCCGCTGCCCACCCACGACGACGTGCGGCACATCATCGACGAGATCGTCGCCGCCGTACGGGATGGGCGGCTGCCCGCGGCCCGGCTGGAGGAGGCGGCGGCCAGGCTGGCGGCGCTGCGCGCGTGGTTCGGCTCGGCCGCCACGCCCTCGGCCGAGCAGAACGGGGTCGGCCTGCACGCCGCCAGGCGCGCGGTGCGGCTCACGGGCGTGCCGGAGCCGCTGGTCGAGCCGCTGGTGATCGAGGTGGACACGCCGCCGACGATCGCCGTCGGCGACGTGCCCTGGGGCGTGGGACCGTGGCTGCCCCAGGCCGAGATCATCCGGGTGAAGCCCGCGGACGCGGACGTGCCGGTGCTGCTGGCCAAGGCCACGGACCGGTCGCTGGTCGTGGTGGTCAAGGACGCGCACCGCAACGAGCCCAGCCGCGAGCTGGTCTCGGCCCTGGTGGCGGCCCGGCCCGACGCGACGGTGATCGAGATGGGACTGCCGATCTGGCGGCCGGACAGCGTCGCCTACATCGCGACGTACGGCGCGGCCCGGGCGAACGCCCAGGCGGCCATAGAGCTGCTCACGGCTTGAGCTGAACGGGTCGCGGGCTCACGGTTTGAGTCGCTCACGACTTGAGGAGTGCCTCGCGGGCCTGGTCCAGGGCCGCGAGGACGGCGCCGCGCAGCACCGGGTTCTTGTCCGTGATCGTGGTGGTGACGACCTGGGGCCGGACCGGGCAGATGCGGGCCACGGCCTCCTCCACCCGGGTGGTGAGCGCGCTGCCGCCGGCCTGGCCCACCTCGCCCGCCAGCACGACCAGCCCCGGGTCCAGGATCACGCAGACCGCGGCCACGCCGAGCGCGAGCCGGTGCGCGATCTCGTCGAGCAGCGGCTCGCCCTCGGCTCCGGCCGCCACGGCGAGCTTCACGCACTGCCCGGCGCTCTCGGCCGCGAACCCGTAGCCCCTCGCGAGCTCGCACACGGCCTCGGCGCTGACGAGCGACTGCAGACCGCCCGCGAGCGAGGGCAGCCGGCCCGGCTCATTGCGGATGTCCTCGGGCAGTGGCACGCCGGGCACCGGCAGGTAGCCGATCTCACCCGCGCTGCCCGCACGGCCCCGGTGCAGCTTGCCGCCGAGCATCACCGCGAGACCGAGGCCGCGGCTGGACCACAGCAGCACGAAGTCGTCGAGTCCCTGGGCGGCGCCGTCGGCACGCTCGGCGATCGCGGCCAGGTTGACGTCGTTCTCGATCGTCACCTCGCGCTTGAGGTCACCGGCCAGCGCCTCGTGGATGCCCTCGTGCCAGCCGGGCAGGTCGAAGGAGAAGCGCACGTCGCCGCTGCGCGGATCGACCACGCCGGGGGTGCCGATGACCACGCCGCGCAGCCGGCCGATGCTGATCTTGGCGCTGCGGCAGGCCTTCATGATGGCGCCGTGCACCACCGAGACCGGGTCGTCGAGGTCGGTGGGATCGACCGTCACCTCGGCGATCGTCTGGCCGTGGATGTCGGCGACGGCCGCGGAGATCAGCTCGGGCCCCACCTCGAGCCCGGCCACGTACGCGCTGGAGGGGATCACGGAGTAGAGCGCCGCGTTGGGGCCGCGCCCGCCGGCCTGCGTGCCGACGACCTCGACCAGCCCGCGCTCCTCCAGCCTGGACAGCGTCTGGGAGGCGGTGACCTTGGACAACCCGGTCCGATCGCCGATCTGTCCCCGGGTCATCGGGCCGGTGGCCAGCAACAACTCCAACGCCGCCCGGTCGTTGATCTCCCTGAGCAGTCTGGGCACACCAGGGCGTCGCTCCACGCTGAATCCCACCGTCAAATCGAAAAGGTTGTTGGAAGTTTAGCGCCCTGGACCTTGCTTATCACCGCAGGTGAACCCGAGGATGCCTCATGATCACCACCGGTCGAGCGGCGCGATCACGTACTGAATCGGTAAAGGACTGTCGGCGGTGTCCGCGCAGGCCCGCGCCCGGATGACCTGCTCATTCTGACGACCGTGCGCATAACCACTGTTGACCAGGAGGGATAATCAACTACATGCGCCTTTCCGCTCGTGTCGACTACGCCCTCCGTGCTGCCGCCGAACTCGCCGCGGCCGGCGCCGGCCCGACCACCGTGGGCGAGCTCGCCAAAGAGCAGGACATGCCCCCCAAATACCTTGAGAACATTCTGCTGCAGATGCGCCGCGCCGGTCTCGTCCGTGGTCAGCGCGGTCCGGAAGGCGGCTACGTCCTGGCCAGGTCCGCCGCCGAGATCTCGCTCGCCGACGTCATCAGGGCAGTGGACGGTCCCCTGGCGAACGTCCGCGGCGAGCGTCCCGAGCACGTCGGCTACCGGGGCCCGGCGGAGTCGCTGCAGCAGGTGTGGATCGCCCTGCGGGCCACCGAACGCGCCATCCTCGAGGAGGTCACGCTGGACCAGGTGGCCAGCGGCGCGCTCCCCGACCGCGTCCGCCAGCTCGCCGCCGACCCCGCCGCCTGGGACTGACCGGCCAGCCGCCCGCGTGGCCACCACCTGCGGCTGACCGGCCACACGACCGCGTAGCCACCACCTGGCGCTGACCGACGCGCGACACGCCGCGCATGGCCGCGCCTGCGATTGACCGGCGCCCGACACACCCGCGCGGCCGACGTCTGGCGCCGACCGACGTGCGACGCGCCAACGTGGCCGACGCCTGTGATTGACCGGCGCCCGCGATGGCCGGCGCCGGTTCCTAGACTGGGGGCATGCCCGAAGGAGATGCCGTCTACCGTACGGCCGCGCGGCTCCGGGGCGCCCTCGACGGCCGGGTCCTGACCCGTTCGGACTTCCGCGTGCCCCGGCACGCCACGGCCGACCTCAGCGGCCGGACAGTCCTGGCGAGCCTGTCACGCGGCAAGCACCTGCTCACCCGTGTCGAGGGCGGCCTGACCGTGCACACGCACCTGCGGATGGACGGGAGCTGGCGGGTGCTGCCCGCGGGCCGTCGCACCGCCCCCGGCGACCAGGTGCGGCTGGTGCTGGCCAACGAACAGTGGCAGGCGGTGGGTGTGCGGCTGGGGGTGGTGGACCTGCTGAAGACCGCCGACGAGGACCGGGTCGTGGGGCACCTGGGGCCCGACCTGCTCGGCGACGACTGGGATCCGGACGAGGCGGTGCGCCGCCTGCGCGCGGCGCCGGACCGGGCGATCGGGGAGGCGCTGCTCGATCAGCGCAATCTGGCGGGGCTCGGCACCATCTATCGCGCCGAGACACTCTTCCTGCGCGGCATCTGGCCATGGCGGAAGGTCGGCGACATCGAGGACCTGGACGGGCTCGTCAGGCTCGCCCAGCGGCTCCTGACAGCGAACAAGACGCACGCCGCCACAGTGACCACGGGCGACCGCCGTCCGGGCGGCCAGACGTGGGTGTACGGCAGGGCAGGGCGCCCCTGCCGCCGATGCGGGACGCGCATCAGTCGCGGGGAGATGGGAGCACAGCCACAGGAACGACTCGTCCTGTGGTGTGGTGACTGCCAACCGCGTTAGGCGGCCACCATGTCCTTGACTTCGGGGAACACGGAGTCGGAGATCGACCCGGGCACCGTCTCGGCAAGGGGGATGCGCTCGTGCTCCGGCGCGTCGGCAAGCACAGGAGTGGCCTGGAGCTCCGCCAGCGCGAACTGGTCGGACACCTCACGCAACACCTGCGACAGGGGAACCCCGAGGGCGCCGCAGATGGACGCCAGCAGCTCCGATGACGCCTCCTTCTGACCACGCTCGACCTCGGACAAGTAGCCGAGCGAGACACGCGCCAGCGTGGACACCTCGCGAAGAGTGCGTCCCTGCCGCACCCTCAACCGCCTCAGCACGTCGCCGAGCAGCTGACGCAGCAGAATCATCTGTCGCTCCCTCCCCGGCGTGGATGGCTTCACCACCACGCCCCGCGCGGTCGGATCGTGCCGTCCGTTCTTCTTCTTCGGCTCGTACATGCTCCTCGCCGTCATCATCGGGCGTCTCCGCCCCTGCCCCGCCGCTCTGCCTTCATTGCGCAACGGCTCCTTTCGCGAAGACTCAGCTCGCGAAAGCTCGTTACGTGAAGGTTCGTCACGTGACTCGTTAGGCCCGCCTGCCGGGCGCTCGGTGCTTGCAGATGGCTCACGGACCTCACTCACAGCTCCACCGTACCCGTATCCACCGACACCGCGTCAGACCGTGCATCGGATGTTCGCTCGGGACGTAACACGGTAATCACCCGGTATGTTCCCCATTGTTCCCCTTCAGCACACTTGCCAGTAGATCGATAGCCTCGTCCACCGTCTCTACCCTGATACGTTCGCGAGACCCCTCAAGTCTCAACGGTCTCTGCCAAATTTGATCTCCCGGTCCGCTGACGGCCACATGCACGGTGCCGACGGGCTTTCCGTCCTGCGGCTCCGGCCCGGCCACACCGGTCACCGCCAGGCCGTATGTCGCCTCGCAGAGCCGCGCGACCCCCGCCGCCATCGCCGCCGCCACCTCCGGGTGCACGGCCCCTTCGCGCCGCAGCAACTCCTCCGGCACGGCCAGCAACCGGTGCTTCAAATCGGTGGCGTAGGAGATGACCCCGCCCCTGAACGACTGGGAAGCCCCTGAGACCGAGGTGAACGTCGCCCCGATGAGCCCCCCGGTCAACGACTCGGCCACGGCGAGCGTGGCGGCCCGCCGTACGAGCAAGGAGAGAACCTCCGCCGCCCCAACCATGATCACTCCCCGCGCGCCCGCCTGGCCACCCGCCGTAGCTTGATCGCCCGCACCACGTAGTCGACGCCCGTGGCCACCGTCACGACCAGGGCCGCGCCCATCACCACCCAGCGGACCGGGTCGAAGTCGCCGGGCAGGATGTAGAGCACGATGGCCGCGATCTGCAGCACGGTCTTGACCTTGCCGCCATAGCTGGCCGGGATGACCGCGTGCCTGAGCAGCACGAACCGCAGCGCCGTGATGCCCAGCTCGCGGCCCACGATGGTGCCCGTCACCCACCACGGCAGCTCGCCGAGGATCGACAGGGACACCAGCGCCGCGCCGGTCAGCGCCTTGTCGGCGATCGGATCGGCGATCTTCCCGAAATCGGTGATCAGCCCGTAGCGCCTGGCCAGCTCGCCGTCCAGATGATCGGTGAGCGAGGCCACGCCGAACACCGCCAGCGCACCCAGGCGCCAGCCCATGCCGGGCAGGAAGAGGCAGACGACGAAGAAGGGGACGAGCACCAACCGCAGCACCGTGAGGACGTTGGCGATGTTCCACGGGCTCACCACGCGGCGCTCGTCCTTGGTCATGGACCGGCCTTGATGCGCGCGATCAGGTCAACCCCCTCGGCGTCGACCACCACCGCGCGCACGATCTGACCGCGGACCAGGCCGATGCCCTGGACCGTGACGGACCCGTCGACCTCGGGACCCTGGTGGGCGGCCCTGCCCTCATAGCCGCCGTCGCCCAGGTCGTCGTCGATGAGCACGTCCACCTCCGTGCCGATGCGCTCCTCCGCGCGCTGCGCGGTCAGCTCCTCCGCGAGCTCGGTCAGCACGCGCACGCGATCGTCGATGACGTCCTGGTCGAGCTTGTCCGCGAAGCCGGCCGCCTCGGTGCCGTCCTCGTCGGAGTAGCCGAACACGCCGATCACGTCGAGCCTGGCCTGCTCCAGGAACCCGACCAGCTCGCCGAACTCCTCCTCGGTCTCACCGGGGAAGCCGACGATGAAGTTGGAGCGCACGCCTGCCTCCGGCGCGCCCGCGCGGATGGTCTCCAGCAGCCCCAGGAAGCGCTCAGGATCGCCGAAGCGGCGCATCCGGCGCAGGACGGTGCCACTGGCGTGCTGGAAGGACAGGTCGAAGTAGGGGGCGATGCCCTCGGTGCCGGCGAGCACGTCGATCAGCCCCGGGCGCAGCTCGGCCGGCTGCAGGTAGCTGGCCCGCACCCGCTCGATGCCCTCGACGGCCGCCAGCCGCGGCAGCAGCTTCTCCAGCGCCCGCAGGTCGCCCAGGTCCTTGCCGTAGGACGTGGAGTTCTCGCTGACCAGGACGAGCTCGCGCACGCCCCGGTGGCCCAGCCAGTCGGCCTCGGCCAGGAGCTCCTCGGGGTCGCGCGAGACGTAGGCGCCGCGGAAGGCCGGAATGGCGCAGAACGTACAGCGCCGGTCGCAGCCGGAGGCCAGCTTGAGCGAGGCCACCGGGCTCTCGTCGAGCCGTTTGCGGAGCACGCGCGGCCCGCTGGCGGGCGCCAGCCCCTCGGGCAGGTCGCCGTGGCCGGGGATGGCGGTCTTGGGTGCGCTGGCACGATCCACCGGCGAGATGGGCAGCAGGGTGCGGCGGTCTCGCGGCGTGTGCGGCTTGAGCGGCTTGCCGGCGAGCACGTCGTCGAGGCGGCCACCGATCTCGGTGTAGTCGTCGAAGGAGATGACCGCGCTGGCCTCGGGCAGCGCGTCGGCGAGCTCGTTGCCGTAGCGCTCGGCCATGCAGCCCGCGGCGACCACCTTGGCCCCGGAGTCGGCCGCGGCCAGCAGCGTGTCGATGGAGTCCTTCTTCGCCGAGTCGATGAAGCCACACGTGTTGACGACGACGACATCGGGGTCGTCGTCGCCCAGCTGCCAACCGGCAGCCTCAAGACGCGCGGCCAGCTCCTCGGAGTCGACCTCGTTGCGCGCGCAGCCCAGAGTGATCAGCGATGCGGTTCGGCGGGATGACATGGTGAACACTACGGTATCGGGAGTTGGCCACCACCGAGCGCACGGGCTACCTCGGCTGGGCTTCCGAAGGCACGAACGAGCGGGTCACCATCTCCCCGCGAGCCCCCGCACGACCCAGGTCCTTGCCGTTGACCTGCAACGACACGGCACCCGCGTCACCGATCACGAGATGGACGCCGCTCTCGGACTTCCAGGTCGAGCTCTTGCCCGCCGGCAACGTTCCGGTGAAGAGGTTGAGTCCCTTGCCGTCGCGGACGTTCAGGTAGGACGCGCGCTTGGCCTTCACCTTGACGACGACCATTTTGTCCTTTTTTTCCTTGACGTCGTCCTTGGCCTTCTTCCCCTTGGCATGCGACGCCTTGGGAGCGTGCTCGCCGATCGGGGCGTTCGGCGGCACCAGGCGCGAGTCGGCGGTGCGCACCTCGTCCGACGTGCCGCCGCCGAGCACCCTGACCGCCCCGAACACCATGACGATGGCCAGCGCGACGCCCAGCGCCATCGTCCAGTTGAGGCCGCGCCGCTCGTTGATCCTGATCTTGCGTTCGGCCTGGAAGACGGCGGCGGCCCGGATGGGCGTGGCCGCCCCGCTGTGTTCTTCGTCATAGAAGTGGACGGTCGCCACGGGATCGAGTCCGACCGCCTTGGCTACGGCCCGGACGTGTCCCCGCGCGTAGAAGTCGCCACCGCACTGCGAGAAGTCGTCACGCTCGATCGCGTAGATGATCGCCTCACGAATGCGGGTGGCCTCGCTCAGTTGCGTGACTGTCAGCCCGGCGGTCCGCCGGGCCTCAGCAAGCATGGCCCCTGTGCTCTGTTCCGGCATGGCAAGCGCCTTCCGCCCCACGACGTTCTGTAATGATTCACATTCAATCAGTAGTCGTCGGGCGAACCTGCATTGGGGTCATTCGCCACGCAAGTCGGCGAGCAAACCAGGGAGCTCGTCGGGCTTCACCATCACTTCGCGGGCCTTCGAACCCTCGCTGGGGCCGACCACGTCGCGGCTCTCCAGCAGGTCCATGAGCCGGCCCGCCTTGGCGAAGCCGACGCGGAGCTTGCGCTGCAGCATCGAGGTCGAGCCGAACTGCGTCGTCACGATCAGCTCGGCCGCCTGGACGAGCAGGTCGAGATCGTCACCGATGTCACCGTCGATCTCCCGCTTGGCCGGCGCCGCCGCGACGTCGTCGCGGTATTCGGCCTGCATCTGCGTCTTGCAGTGCGTGACGATCTCGGCGATCTCCTTCTCCGACACGAACGCGTTCTGGATGCGGATGGGCTTGCTGGCGCCCATCGGCAGGAACAGCGCGTCACCCTGGCCGATGAGCTTGTCGGCGCCGGGCTGGTCGAGGATGACCCGCGAGTCGGTGAGGCTCGACACGGCGAACGCCAGCCGCGAGGGCACGTTCGCCTTGATCAGGCCGGTGACCACGTCGACGGACGGCCGCTGCGTGGCGATGACCAGGTGGATGCCGGCCGCGCGGGCGAGCTGCGTGATGCGCACGATGGAGTCCTCGACGTCACGCGGGGCGACCATCATCAGGTCGGCCAGCTCGTCGACGATCACCAGCAGGTACGGGTAGGGCTGGTAGACCCGCTCGCTGCCCGGCGGCGGCTGCAGCTTGCCGGCCCGTACGGCCTTGTTGAACTCGTCGACGTGCCGGAACCCGCTGGCGGCCAGGTCGTCGTAGCGCCGGTCCATCTCCCCCACCACCCATTCGAGGGCCTCGGCGGCCTTCTTCGGGTTGGTGATGATGGGCGTGATCAGGTGGGGGATGCCCTCGTAGACCGACAGCTCCACCCGCTTGGGGTCGACGAGCACCATGCGTACCTCGTCTGGTGTGGCGCGCATCAGGATGGAGGTGATCAGGCCGTTGACGCAGACCGACTTACCGGCGCCGGTGGCGCCCGCGATGAGCAGGTGGGGCATCTTGGCGAGGTTCGCCACGATCGTGCGCCCCTCGACGTCCTTGCCCAGTCCCACGATCATCGGGTGGTGGTCGCCCTGGGCCACCTTGGAGTTGAGCACGTCACCCAGGGAGACGAGGTCCTTGTCCGCGTTCGGGATCTCCACCCCGATCGCCGACTTCCCCGGAATCGGCGACAAGATCCTGACATCTGCCGATTTAACGGCATAAGCGATGTTCTTGGTGAGCGCCGTGACCTTCTCCACCTTGACCGCGGGCCCCAGCTCGATCTCGTAGCGGGTCACGGTCGGGCCGCGGGTGAACCCGATCACCTGCGCGTCGATGATGAACTGCTCCAGCACGCTGGTCAGCGCGTTGACGACGATGGTGTTGGCCTTGGTCTGCGGCTTGGGCGCGCTGCCCGGCTTGAGGAACTGCAGATCAGGCAGGCTGTACGGCCCGGCCTGCGGCGACAGCACCAGCTGCTCGACCTTGCGGGGCGCGGGGGTGGGCTCCGGCGGCTCGGGCTTCCTGACCGGCGCCGACGGCTCCTCCTCGTCCACCAGCCCCGGCACGATCTCGGGCGAGTGGTCGGAGCGCTTGTCCTGCTCGGAGAGCACCGGCGTGTCGAACGGCTTGACGAGGTCGCCCTTGTCGTCCACCTCGCCCTTCTTGGCCCGGGGCCGCTTCCTGACGGGCGCCGCCGCCTGCTCGGCGGGCGCGTGCCGTTCGAACAGCAGGTGCTTGAGCTCGGACAGCCGCTCCGGGATGCGGTGGACGGGCGTGGCCGTGATGACCAGCACGCCGAAGCCCGACATGATCAGCAGCAGCGGGATCGTGATCCAGGCCGGCAGGATGCTCATCGGCGGCGCCGACACGATGAACCCGATGATGCCGCCCGCCTGCGACACCCGGTCCATGCCGTCGTTGGCGGTGCCCGCCGGGTAGGGCGTGTCGTTGGCCACGTGGATGACGCCGAGCACGCCGACGAGCAGCGCGCTCCACCCGATCACCATGCGCCCGGTGTCGGCGTTCTGGTCGGGGTGGCGCAGGTAGCGCCAGGCGAGCAGGCCGAGCATCAGCGGGATCGCCCACGCCAGCGACCCGAACACGCTGTGCACGGTGACGTTGACCACACCGGAGACGGCGCCGTCGGCTCGGCGCCAGGTCATCGCCGCCATCACGATGGCGCCGGCGAGCACGGACAGGCCCACCCCGTCGCGCCGGTGGGCGGGATCGAGGTCGCGCGCGTTCTTGCCGAGTGCCCGCGCCGTGCTGCCGATGCCGTTGGCGAGCAGCATCCAGAGTCCGACGATCAGTTTGCCGATCATCGTGAAGACCCAGCTGATCGGGTCCGGGTGGGTCAAGTTCGGCTTGCGCGCCGACGTGGCCCCCTTCGCCCTCGGCCGCCCGGTCGAGCTGGATCCGCGCTTGGTGGGGGTCGAGCGGGCGGAGGCCGACCGCTTCGCCGGCCCCTTGGATGCGCTTTTCGGCGTACGGGTGGCCATGATGCCAAAGGTACGACGGAGACACCGCGCGACGCACTCAGGCTCGCCGAGGTGCGCGAAAGCTCTCCTACCCCAGGCGTGTCACAGCCGAACCGAGTCGAAGGCCGCCTGCATGTGCGCCACCAGGTCGACCAGATCCTGGACGGTGCCTCTCAGGCCCTCGTCGTCGGAGCAGGAGTCCGCCAGTTGGTCGAGTCGCGCCTCGACGGCGCCGAGGCGGTCGGCGAAGCCGGACAGCGCCTGCGCGTTCCTCGACAGCGCCGCGTCGTTCGGCAGGAGATCACTCAGCAGGGCCGTCCGCTCCCGCAGCATCGCGTTCTTGCGGAACAGCTCGATGAAGACCGCGACCTTGGACCGCACCACCCACGGATCGAACGGCTTGGCGATGTAGTCGACCGCGCCCACGGCGTAGCCGCGGAAGGCGACGTCGGATCCGGGCTCGGTGCTGGTCAGGAAGATGATGGGCACGTCACGCGCCTGGTCGAACCGCTTGATGTGGGTCGCCGTCTCGAAGCCGTCCATGCCGGGCATGAGCACGTCCAGCAGCACCACGGCGAAGTCGTGACGGAGCATCAGCTTCATGGCCTCCTGCCCCGACCTGGCCTTGAACAGTTGCTGCTGGAGCGGGCGTAAGACCGCCTCCAGCGCGACCAGGCTCTCGTCCTTGTCATCCACCAAAAGGATCTTTACCTGGCGATTCATTCAGCACCCTCCCGCGCGACCATGGCGGCCTTCTTCGCAACTGGGGGTAATGGAGCCCCATAGTCTGCCACTCTGAGAGTGACCGAACTGCCACATCGAGTGATGTTCTAGGACGCACAGTGGACACGACCCGCGTGTCGAGCACGGCCTTCGACGGCACCCCCCAGGCCCCCGCGGCCGCCCGGCGCTTCGTCCGCCAGGTGCTGGGCGAATGGCAACTGAGCCATCTGGCCGAAGACGCCGTACTGCTGACCAGCGAACTCGTCACCAACGCCGTCGTCCATGCGGGCACGGGGCTGGAGCTGACCTGCCGGCTGGACCCGAACGCCATCCCGACCAAGCTGGAGATCGAGGTCGACGACCACCACCCGACCCGGATCGTGCCGGCCCCCGGCTCGCCACCCCCCGGCGGCATGGCCACCACGGGGCGTGGCCTCGTGCTGGCGGGCATGCTCGCCGACGCCTGGGGCGTCACGTACACGGGCACCGCCAAGCGGGTCTGGTTCCGCATGGAGCTGGACAAGGCGTGCGGGCACGAGAGCGCCTCCAGGATCCCCGCTCCGGCGCCCGCCGCGATCGCGACGTCCACCGAGAGCCTGCACGTCGCGGTCGTCGTGAGCGACCACGAGGGCCGGATCGTCACCTGGAACTGCGAGGCCGAGGCGCTGCTCGGCTGGCCCGCCGCCCAGGTCGTCGGCCGGCCGCTGGCGGAGCTGGTGGCCTGGCGCAGGCACGGCCCGTGCGCGCTGTCCCTGTCGGACACGCTCGGTCTCGGCCGCTGGCGCGGCGAGTCCAGGATGCGGCGCCTCGACGGCGGCCTGCTCCCGGTCTACATCTCCCATCTGCGCACCGACGGCCGCGCGCAGGACCGCCGGTCGATCTGGATGGTGGTGTCCAACGACCACCGGTACGTCCTGGCCGCCCCGCCGGCCTCGTTCAAGCGGGAGCCGGGCGGGCGGATCAAGGACCTGCTCGACCGCGAGATGCCGCTCGACGAGCTGCTCGACACCATCGCGCAGATCGTCCAGCTGTCCAGCGGAGGCGACGCCGCCTACGTCCTGGTGCGGGCCGAGGGCGGCAGCCGGTTCGGCGTCGTGGCGGGCTCGGGGGCGACGGCGGGGCTGGTGGGCGTGGTGGCCGCCGGTGTGTTCAGCACGGAGCAGAAGGCCCCCGCGATGGTCGAGGACCTGCTGGCCGCCGACGTCGAGCTGGCCCAGCGGCTCCAGGCCCGGTCGCTGGCGTGCGCGCCGCTCATCGTGGCGGGCGAGGTGACGGGCTACCTGGTGGTGACGGCCGCCGAGCCCGCCCGCTTCGACCAGGCGCTCACCGCGAGCCTGCAGCACATCGCGGACCAGGTCGCGGCGACCGTGCAGCGCGAGCGGCTGGCCGAGCAGGACCGGGCTCACCGGGGCCGGCTGTCGTTCCTCGCGGAGGCCGGCGAGCTGCTCGCGGGCGTGCACGACGAGGAGCTGATCGCGGCCCTGACGGCCCAGCTGGTGGTGCCCAAGATCGCCACCTGGGCCGCGGTCTACCTGACCGACCTGGCGGGCATGACCAGGCTCGCGCACGTGTGGCACAGCGAGGAGCACCACAACGCCGACCTGCGCAAGGCCCTGCCCGTCATCCCGCGTTCGACGCTGGGCGAGGTGACCTGGCCGGTCGGGCCGGAGAGCGTGCTGTCGTTCCCGCTGATGACCCAGGGCCGCTCGCACGGCGCGCTGGTGATCGGGCGCATCGAGCCGACCCTGCCGCTGGAGCTGGCCGACCTGCTCGCCGACCTGTGCCGCCTGGTGGCGCTCAACCTCCACACGGCCATGCTCTACTCGCGGCAGGCGACCACCTCGCGGGTGCTGCAGCGCAGCCTGCTGCCCATGCGGGTCGCGCCGATGCCGGGGCTGGAGTCCGCGGTCGTCTACGAGCCCGCGGAAGAGGGCGCGGACGTCGGCGGCGACTTCTACGACCTGTTCGCCGTCGGTGACCACTGGTGCTTCGCCCTCGGCGACGTGTGCGGCAGCGGCCCGGAGGCCGCCGCCGTGACCGGGCTGGCCCGCCACGCCGTACGGCTGCTGGCCAAGGAGCACTACACGGTGGCCGACATCCTCGACCGGCTCAACCGGACGCTGCTCGACGAGGGCGAGGACGGCCGCTTCCTCAGCCTGCTCTGCGGCCAGCTGACGCCGCTGCCCCAGGGCGGCGCGCTGTGCACCCTGGCCTCCGCGGGCCATCCCGTGCCCCTGCTGCTGCGCGCGAACGGCGAGGTCGTGCCCGTGGCCACCTCGCAGTTGCTGCTGGGCGTCGACGGCGGCGCGCGGTTCTACACCGAATCGTTCGAGCTGCTGCCCGAGGAGCTGCTCCTGTGCGTCACCGACGGCGTCACCGAGCGGCGCGACGGCGACCGGCTGCTCGATGACGACGACGGGCTGACCGCGATCCTGTCGGGCTGCTCGGGGCTGAGCGCGCACGCCGTGGCCGAGCGGATCAGGCAGGCGGTCGAGTCGTTCGCCTCCGAGCCGTCACACGACGACGTGGCGCTGCTGGTGCTCCGGGCCACGACCGCGCTGCGGGCCGGTCAGGTGGTGAACCGGTAGGTGGTGGAGGAGGTGCGGGTCTCGCCCGGCCTGA
Organism: Nonomuraea guangzhouensis; assembly: GCF_019396345.1. Classification (GTDB taxonomy): domain Bacteria; phylum Actinomycetota; class Actinomycetes; order Streptosporangiales; family Streptosporangiaceae; genus Nonomuraea; species Nonomuraea guangzhouensis. The sequence goes on from NZ_JAHKRM010000002.1 coordinate 592,848, forward strand.
CCACGGTGGAGGGGAACCGCGGCTGGTTGGGCGAGTCGGGGAAGTGCTGCGTCTCCAGGCAGAGACCCGCGTGCGGCCCGTACGGCGTGGCGACGCCGTCGAGCATGCCACCCGCGTAGAACTGGACGCCCGGCTCGGTGGTCGTGACCTCCATGGTCAGGCCGCCGACCGGCTCGGTCACCCGGATGCCGCCGTCGAGCACGTAGCAGTGGTCATAGCCGCCGTCGTAGCGCTCGCCCACCGCGTGCGGCGTGGTGAAGTCGAACTCCGTGCCCTTGACCGGCGCCGGCTCGCCGGTGGGGATCTTGTGCTCGTCGACGGGCAGGTAGTGCTCGGCGTCCATCTGGATCACGTGCCCGAGCACGTCGCCGCCGCCCGCGAGGTTGAAATAGGAGTGGTTGGTGAGGTTGACGACGGTCGGCGCGTCGGTCTCGGCCGTGTAGTCGAGGCGGATGGCGTCGTCTTCGAGCGTGTAGGTGATCGAGGCGGTCAGCGTGCCCGGGTAGCCCTGGTCGCCGTCAGGGCTGACCACCGTGAGCGTCACGGAGGAGCCGGTGGCCTCGGAGATCGTCCACACCTTGCGGTCGAAGCCGTGGTCGCCGCCGTGCAGGCTGTTGGGCCCGTTGTTGAGCGGCAGGCGGTGTTCGGCTCCGTCGAGGGTGAAGCGGCCGCCGGCGATGCGGTTGCCATATCTGCCGACGACGGCGCCGAAGTAGCGGCTGCGGGTCAGGTAATCCTCCAGCGTGGTCAGCCCGAGCACCACATTGACGCCCGACACCTCCAGCGACTGCAGGATGGCGCCGTAACTGAGCACGCTCGCGCGCAGCCGTCCCGAGGACAGCTCGACACGCTCGACCTGTTCACCAGACGGCAGCGTTCCGAAGATCATCTGTGTGCCTTTCCCGTGGACTCGCGGACGATCAGGGCGGTCTCCAGCATCGTGGCGGCGGCGGTTGCCGCCGAGTCCACCGACTGGAGAAGCAGGTCGACGGCGATCCGGCCGGCTGCGGCGGTGGGCATGGCGATCGTCGTCAGCTTCGGGCGGCTCAACCGGCCCGGCACGATGTCGTCCACGCCGATCACGCTGACGTCGCCGGGGACGTTCTTGCCGCGCTCGGCGAGTCCCTCGATGAGGCCGATGGCGACCAGGTCGTTGTAGGCCAGCACGCCCGTCGCGCCGGAGGCGATCACGTCGGTGGCCGCCGCCAGGCCGCCCAGCTCCGTCGGCGGGTTGGGGCCGAGGAAGACGACGTCCACGTCGCTCATGGTGGCCGCCGCCTCCTGCATCTCCTTGCTGGTCCACGACCCGCTGGGCCCGGTGACCAGGGCGATGCGGCGGTGCCCGAGCGCGGTGAGGTGCTCGACGGCCAGCCTGGCGCCCCGGCCCACGTCCATGAGCACGGTCGGCAGGCCCTTGGCCCGGCGGTTGACCACGACGAAGGGCACCTCCTCGCGCAGGCGCTCTATCGTCCGGTTCGTCAGGCGCGGGCTGCACAGCAGCACGCCGTCGACCTGCTTGGTGAGGGTCTGGATCAGATCCTCCTCCACCTGCGGGTCCTCGTCTGTGTCGGCCACGAACACGTGGTAGTCGCGGAGCCTGGCCTGCGCCTGGGCCGCCTTGATCAGCGGCGGGAAGAAGGGGTTGGCGATGTCGGCCACGATGAGGCCGATATTGTGGGTGCGGCCCGTGGTCAGCGCCCGCGCGGCGCGGTTGGGCCGGTAGCCGAGATCCTCGGCGATGGCGAGCACGCGGGTGCGCGTCTCGGGATTGACCAGGTGGGGCGCGGAGAACGCCCGGGACACCGTGGACACATGCACGCCCGACGCCTCAGCCACGTCACGAATCGTCACCGCCACGCTTGGCCTCCTCCGACCGTGCTTAGTACTTTAGTGCAATCGTTTGTATCGCTGTCAATCAGCCATCGCCGCCTGATTTTTCCGCTAAATCCCCACCATATCTCTTCATATGGGCAGACCGCCTGGCCGTTACAGGGCCCGGCCGCTTGACGTTCTCCCGGCCTCGCCTCGATACTTTCTGCAACCGGTTGCCGTATCCAACGCAGGAGTGGTGAACGACCGATGACACGAACACTGGTGACCGGCAGCGCCGGTCGGCTGGGGCGCAGCGTGGTCGTCTCCTTGGCCCAGGCCGGTCATGAGGTGATCGGCATCGACGCCGTCCCGGGCACTCCCGCCGAGGCCGCGGTCACCCTGCCCGCCGACCTGACGAACCTGGGCGAGGCGTATGACGTCATGGCCCGCTTCCGGCCCGACGCGGTGATCCACCTGGCCGCGATCGCGACCCCGTTCAGCCGTACCGACGGGCTGACCTTCCGCACCAACACCCAGCTCGCCTTCAACGTGTGCCAGGCCGCCAGCAACACCGGCGTCGGCAAGGTGGTGGTGGCCAGCAGCCCCACCGTCATCGGCTACGGCTCGCCCGGCGGCTGGGCACCCAGCTACCTGCCCATCGACGAAGAGCACCCCGTCGCGCCGTCGAACGCCTACAGCCTGTCCAAGCTCGTGGCCGAGCAGACGATGGCGGCGTTCGCCCGCGGCGGGTCGGAGACGCGGTTCGCGGCGGTGCGGCCGTGCTTCGTGGTGGCTCCGGAAGACTGGGCCGGCGCTCCGACCCAGTCGGGCCACACGATCGCCGAACGGCTGGACCGGCCGGACATCGCCGGGGTGTCGCTGTTCAACTACCTCGACGCCCGGGACGCCTCCGACCTGATCGCCGTGCTTCTCGACCGCCTGCCCGACCTGCCCAACGGCGAGGTGTTCTTCGCGGGGGCGGCCGACGCGCTGGCCCGCGAGCCACTGGCGGAGGTGCTGCCCGCCGTCATCCCCTCGACCACCGCCGCGGCCGCGAACCTGACCGGGACCGCTCCCGCCTTCACCTCCGCCAAGGCCGGGCGGATGCTGGGCTGGACCCCCAAGCGCTCCTGGCGCACCGAACTGGAGACCGGATGAATCTCAGCGGAGTCCTCTTCTTCCCCGTCACCCCCTTCGACCCCGCCCACGGGCTGGCCGAGGAGGTGCTGGCCGAGCACATCAGGCGCGGGCTCGAACACCGGCCCGGCGCGGTGTTCGCGGCCTGCGGCACGGGCGAGTTCCCCGCACTGTCGGAGTCGGAGCACGCCGCGGCCGTCCGGGTGGCCGTCGAGACCACGGCCGGCCAGGTGCCGGTGTTCGCGGGCGCCGGCGGCCCGCTCGGCTCCGCGCTCAGCCAGGCCCGCGCGGCCCGCGACGCGGGCGCCGACGGCCTCCTGCTCATGCCCCCCTACCTGGCCACGGGCACCGTCGAGGGGTTCGCCGCCTACGTACGCGCGGTCGCGGCGATCCTTCCGGTCATCATCTACCAGCGCGGCGCGGTGGCACCGACGCCCGAGCAGGTCGTGGCGCTGGCCAGGATCCCGGGCGTGATCGGCCTCAAGGACGGCCTGGGCGACATCGACCTCATCCAGCGTACCGTGCTGGCCGTGCGCAGGGAGATCGGCGACGACTTCCGGTTCTTCAACGGGCTGCCGACGGCCGAGCTGACGATGGGCGCCTACCGCGGGATCGGCGTGGAGCTCTACTCCTCCGCCGTCTTCGCCTTCGCGCCGGAGATCGCCACCGCGTTCATGAACGGCGCCGACCACCTGCTCACCGAGTTCTACGAGCCGCTCGTCCGGCTCCGCTCCAAGGTCCCCGGCTACGCCGTCTCCCTGGTCAAGGCCGGGGTACGCCTCGGCGGCCTGGACGCGGGCCCGGTGCGCCCGCCGCTGGTCGACGCCTCGCCGGAGCACGTGGCCGAACTGAAGGCCCTGATCGAACACGGACGGTCGCTGGCGGCAAGCTCATGATCCGCGACCTGAAAGTGAGCGCTCACACCGCCCGGCTGCCCAGGCCGTGGGGTCCCGACGTGCCCGCCAACCACGTCATGGTCGTGGAGATCACGCTGGCCGACGGCCGGACGGGCACCGGGTTCTCCTGGACGCCGCAGATCGGCGCGCGGGCCGTACAGGCGCTGCTGGAGCACGACATCCGCGAGGCCGTCATCGGCCTGGACCCGCACCCCGAAGTCGTGTGGGACCGGCTCTGGCGGCACCTGCGCGAGGCGGGCCCCGGCGGCATCACCACGGTCGCGCTGGCCAGCGTGGACCTGGCGCTGTGGGATCTGCGCTGCGGCGAGCGCGGCCTGGCCGACGTGCTGGGCCGGCGCCGGGACACGGTGCCGGTGTACGGCAGCGGCGTGAACCTGCACTACTCGCTGGAGGAGCTGGTCGCCCAGGCCGGGCGGTGGAAGGCCGCGGGCTATCCCGGGATCAAGATGAAGGTGGGCCGGCCCGACCTCGCCGAGGACGTCGAGCGGGTGGCCGCGGTCCGCGAGGTCGTCGGCCCCGGCACGCTGCTGATGATCGACGCCAACCAGCGCTGGGACCTGCACCGGGCCCGCCGCGCGGTCGAGGCACTGGCCCCGTACGACCTGCACTGGCTGGAGGAGCCGCTGCCCGCCGACGACGTCGCCGCGCACGTGGAGCTGAGGCGGTCCGTGGACGTGCCCATCGCGGTCGGCGAGAACGTCTACACCGTCTACGGCTTCCGTGACCTGCTGACGGCGGGGGCCTGCGACATCGTGCAGCCCAACGTGGTCAGGGTGGGCGGCATCACCCCGTTCCTGCGCATCACCGAGCTGGCGCGGGCCTTCGACGTGCCGGTCTACCCGCACCTGCTGCCCGACCTGTCGGCGCAGCTCGCGCTGGCCCTGCCGCTGCCGTGCATGGCCGAGGAGGTCGAGGACGCCTCGTTCGCCGCGCTGGGGCTGCTGGCCGAGCCGTACCCCGTCCACGTGAGCGACGCGAAAGTGCGCGTCGGAGAGCACCGGGGGCTCGGCCTCCACTGGAGATGAGCATGCGGGTCGTACTCGCCGGAGCGCACGGATTCGGCTCCCACTACCTGAACCGGCTGCGCCGCCTGGCCGGCCAGGTCGAGCTGGCCGGCATCTGCGACGTGCGGCCGGTCTCCCCCGAAGACCTCGAAGGGCTCGGCACGCCGGAGTTCTCCGCCGACCTGCCCGAGCTGATCAAGCGGACCGGGGCGCGGATCGCGATCCTGGCCACCCCGATCCCGACGCACGCCGACCTGGCGCTGGCGGCGCTGGCGGCGGGCGCGCACGTGCTGGTGGAGAAGCCGACGGCGGCCACGCTCGCCGACTTCGAGCGGATGGAGCGGGCCGCCGCCGAGGCCGGTCTGGCCTGCCAGGTGGGCTTCCAGAGCCTCGCGTCCGCGGCCCTGCCGGAGGTGCGCCGGCTGATCGCCGAGGACACGATCGGGCGCGTGACCGGCATCGGGGTGGCGGGGGCGTGGCCGCGGCCCGCCTCCTACTTCACCCGCAGCTCCTGGTCGGGCCGGCGCCGGCTCGACGGCGTGGACATCGTGGACGGCGCGCTCACCAACCCGTTCGCGCACGCCGTCGCCACCGCCCTCGCCGTGGCGGGCGCCGAGGAACGCGGCGCGGTCACCTCGGTCGAGGCGGAGCTGTTCCACGCCAACGCCATCGAGTCGGACGACACCTCGGCCATCCGGATCCACCTGGCGGACGGGCCGCCGATCGTGGCCGCCGTGACGCTCTGCGCCACCGGCCGCGACGAGCCGTACGTGGTCGTCCACGGCGAGCGCGGCAAGATCACGTTCACGTACACGGTGGACGAGGTCCGCGTCGGCGACGGCCCCGTGCGCCGCTTCCCCCGCGCCGACCTGCTGGAGAACCTCGTCGAGCACGTACGCTCCGGAGCCCCGCTGATCGTGCCGATCCACCGGACCGGCGCGTTCATGGAGGTCCTGGAGGCCATCAGGGTCGCGCCCGACCCGCTGCCGATCGCCACGGACCACCAGGACCTTTCCGGCGAAGGACCGGCGCTGCCCGGCATCGCCCAGCTGGTCGAGACCTGCGCGGACCGGCTGGAGCTCTTCTCCGAGCTGGGCGTGAGCTGGGCCGTTCCGATCATGGTGGCGGACCGGGTGGTGGCCGAGTACGTCACACGGCCCGACCTGCCGATCACCGCGGCTCCGCGGCCCTACCTCCACCCGGTGCGCACACTGGGCGGCACGGTGGTGACCGAGGTACAGCCCGCGGACCATCCGCACCATCTCGGCGCCGGGGTAGCCGTCACGGACGTCGGCGGGCGCAACTTCTGGGGCGGGCGCACGTTCGTCAGGGACCAGGGGCCGCAGTGGCTGGACGACCACGGGACGCAGCGGCACGTGTCCTTCACCGGGCGCGACTCCTCGGGCTTCGCGGAGACCCTGCTGTGGCAGCGGCCCGGCGAGGACCCGGTGGTGCGTGAGGAGCGGTCCGTGCGGGCCGTCCCGCTGTCGCGGGGCTGGGCGCTGGACTTCGGCTTCACGCTGCGCAATCTCACGGGCGCGCCGCTGACGATCCAGAGCTCGGCGACCAAGGGCCGGGCCGGGGCGGGCTACGGCGGGTTCTTCTGGCGGGCGCCGGCGGCCTCGCGGGGGTTGCGGGTGTTCACCGAGGCGGCCGAGGGCGAGGAGCTGGTCCACGGTTCGCGGGCGCCGTGGCTGGCGCTGGCGGGCGAGGACTGGACGCTGGTGTTCGCCCGGTCGGGGGACGATCCGTGGTTTGTCCGGGTGGCGCAATATCCCGGTGTGGGCACCGCGCTGGCCTGGGACACGCCGCTGGTCTTCGAGGACGAGCTGCTCCGGCAGGTGTCGGTGGTGGTGGCCGACGGGCGTCTGTCCGCCTCCGAGGCGGCCGAGCTGGCGCTGGAGGCGGACGGCTAGCTTCTGTGCAGGTGGGTGGCCAGCCAGGTGAAGGCGTGCTCCTGCATGGGGACGTCGAAGGCGTGCGGGGCGTCGAAGAAGACGCCCTCGTAACCGCCGTCCGGGTGGTGGCGGCCGATGGCCTCGTGCGCCGCGCGCATCCCGGCCAGCGGGAACAGCTGGTCCCGCTCGCCGTACAGGACCAGGAGCGGCTCGGGCGCGCGGGCGGCGACCAGCGCCGGCCAGTCGCAGACGCGCGACAGGCCGGGCGGGAAGAACATCCAGGTGTGCCCGGCGACGTAGCCGTCCAGGAGTTCGCGGTAGCTGGAGACCATCGCGGCGACGGCGACCGCGGCGACGCCGGGGTCGAACGCGCCGAGCAGCGCGGCGCGCAGCCCGCCCCCTGACAACCCCACGCACCCGACCTGCCCGATATCGGGGCGCGACCGCAGATAGGCCGCGGCGGCGAGGTCCTCGCCCGCCACCACGCCGGCCAGCGACGTGCCGAGCAGCGTGCAGTACTTCTCCAGGACGTGCTCGTGGTGCCCGGCCGCGACGTCATAGCGATCCGCCTCGGACATATCTGGATCATCTGCCTGGGCGAGCACCCGCTCGGGCATGTCCGCCCGGTCGAACCGGCGGCTGCCCCAGCCGATCACGTCATGGACGAGCACGGCGAAGCCACGCCTGGCGAGCTCGCCCGCGTAGGCGCGACCGCCATAGATCTGCTCGCGCAGCCGCCGCACCTCGGGCGTGGGCGGCTCGGGGCCATCCGCGAGCTTCTCCTTGCCCGCCCACTTCATGCCCGCGTGGCAGTGCAGCGCGAGCACGCCCGGCAGCCTGCCCGCCGCGTCGCGGGGCTTCAGCAGGTAGGCGTGGGTACGCGGGCCGAAGCCCACCGACCAGGAGAGCTCCTCACCGCTGAGGTCCCGCGTCGTCCACGAGCGCTCGACCCGGACGTCTCCTACCGACAGGTCGAGCGTCCCGATGGCCTCGCGGGCGGCCGTCCTGAGCGCGAGGCCCGGCGCGGCGTCGGGAAACAGTCCGCGCCGGCCCTCCGCGAGCTCGACCAGCCCGGAGAACGCCCCGAGATGGCGCAGCTCACGCACCGGTCAACCCCCTACGAGGCGGGTGCCGTCGGCGGCGAGGCGGACAGGGGTGCCGGTGGTGGCCGAGCGGGTGGCGGCCACGCCGACCAGCACGCTGCGGATGCCGTCGCGGTAGCCGGCCGGGCGCCCGAGCGGGTCGTCGCCGGGGCCGCGGAAGACGTCGTCCAGCAGCAGCCGGTCGCCGCCGCCGTGGCCGCCCTCTCCCTGCTCGATGACGATCTCCTCCGGCTCCTTCCAGTGCTGGTGCAGGACGAGCTTCTCCCCGGCGCCGGCCATGTGCTCCTTGCCCGCGGCGCTGGGGTCGATCGCGGCGTGCTCCGGGGTCCAGGGCCGCTCGTTGACGTCCAGCTCGATCCGGCCCTCGGTGCCGTTGAAGACGACGCGGTAGCCCTCGTACGGGGCGTGCGCGGTGAGGGAGTAGGTGAGCATGGCCCGGTTGGCATAGCGGACCAGGACCGACATGTTGTCGTCGATCGTCACGCCCGGCCCGAAGACGTCCTGGTCGCGGATGTAGCCGTCCTCGTGCTCGGCGTCCAGGTAGAGGCGCTTGAGCCGCTCATCGGTGGAGATGTCGAAGATGAACGGGTCGGTGCCCAGGCCGGGCGCGCCCTGGCCGCGGGCGGGGCGCGGGCCCCTGGGCAGGGCCTGGCCGTAGAAGCGCAGGTCGGTCTGGGCGAAGACGAGCTCGGGCGCGGCCGCGAGCCACCAGTTGACCAGGTCGAAGTGGTGGGTGGACTTGTGGACGAGCAGCCCGCCCGAGTTGACCTTGTCGCGGTGCCAGCGGCGGAAGTAGTCGGCGCCGTGGATGGTGTCGAGCGCCCAGTCGAAGTGGACCGAGGTGACCTCGCCGATCGCGCCTTCGCTGATGAGCTTCTTGACCGCCGAGTTCCGGGGGGAGTAGCGGTAGTTGAAGGTCACTACCAGTTTGCCCGGGTTGCGCTCGGCGGCGGCGGCGATGGCCTCGCAGCCTTCTGCGTCGATGGTGAGGGGCTTCTCCACGATGACGTCGAGCCCGGCGTCGAGCGCGGCGACGACGTAGCGGGCGTGCGTCGCGTCCATGGTGGTGACCACGACGGCGTCGGCCAGCTCCAGCAGCTTGCCGAACTCGTCGGGGCCGAAGCACGGCACCTGGTGGCCGATGCGCTCGACGTAGTAGTTCATGCGCGTCTGGTTGGTGTCGCAGAGGCCGGCGATCGTCCCGGTGTCTCGCCAGTCGCCCAGCAGGGCGTCGACGTACATCTGCGCGCGATGGCCGAGGCCGACGAAGGCGTACCTGGTGCTCAACTTCTCTCCCCGAGTCGTGGAGTGGCGGCTGGGGGTCGGGACCCCCAGCCGGGATCAGACCTCAGCCGGCCAGAGCGGCGTTGGCCTCGGTCAGGAACTTCTGCGCGCCGGCGTCCGGCGACGTCTTGCCGAAGACGACCTCCTCGCTGTTGCGCTTGAGGATGTCCTCCATCTGGAGCGCGCCCTTCGGCGGGGCGGTGATCGGGCTCAGCTCGCTCTTGACGTCGCCGATGAAGGTCAGCGTCTTCTGGTCGACGGGCGGCAGCTTGCCCTTGACGGCGGCCAGCACCTTGGCGTTGGTCGGCAGGCCGCGGTCGCTCAGCAAGATCGCGGCCGCGTCCGGGTCGTTGACCATGAAGTCGATGAACTTGGCGGCTTCCGCGGCGTGATCGGACTTGGCGGAGGCCGTGTAGAACATCGACGGCTGCAGGAACATGCCGGTGGTGGTCGCGCCCGCGGCCTTGGGCATCCGCAGCAGGGTCATCTCCTGACCCGACGCCTTGGACAGGGCGTTGAGCTGGTTGCTCCACCACATGCCCATCGCGCCCGCGTTGGTGGCCAGCAGCGACTGCTCAGGGCCCAGGGAGATCAGCTCGGCGCTCTTCGCGGCGTCCGCGGACCCCTTCGTCTGGATGAGCTGCTGGTGGATGGCCCACCACGCCTTCAGCGTGTCGGCGGTGATCCCGATCTTGTTGCCGTCGTAGAACTTCTCGCCGCGCTGGGCCGCGAAGATCTGCAGCCAGGCGGGGTTGTAGTTGTACTCGGCTCCGACCATGCCGCCGCCGGCCGCGGTGACCTGCTTGGCCGTGTTCATCCAGTCGTCCCAGGTCCAGGACTTGTCGTCGGGCAGCTTCTGCTTGGCCTTCTCCAACGCCGTCGCGTTGACGAGCATCGAGAAGGTGTTGACGCCGGTCGGGATGGCGTACTGCTTGCCGTCGATCTGGCCGCTGGTGAGCACCTGCTGGTCGAGATCGGCCGTGGGCAGCTTGCCGGACAGGTCGGCCAGGGCGTTTCGGCCGGCGTACTCGCTCAGGCCGCGGATCTCGATGCTGATCACGTCGGGCGAGTCGTTGGCGGCCACCTTGGTGGCGAGCTTCTCGTAGTAGCTCTCCCAGTTGGAGAAGTCGCCTTCGACGTCGATGGTCGGGTTCTTCTCCTCGAACTTCTTGATGACCTGCTCGGTGAGCTTCTGCCGGGAGTCGCTGCCCCAGTAGGAGAAGCGGAGATGGACCTTGTCATCGCCCGACTTGCCGCCACCGCCGCCACATCCGGCGGCAGCCGTCATCACGGCCGTCGCGAGCAGGGCAACGGTCCACACCTTCGTGGGCTTCACAGCTCTACCTCCTGGTCAAGCGTTGCGGGGGGTGTTATTTCAGGCCGGTGGTCGCCACACCACGGATCAGGTACTTCTGACCGGCTAGAAAAAAGCCGAAGATCGGCCCCAATGACACGATCGACATCGCGAACATGGGGCCCCACGACGACTCGCCACTGGAGTCTAGGAAGGAGCGGAGGGCTACTGCCACCGTTAGATTGTCGGAATTGGTCAGGTAAAGGTTCTGACTGAAGAAGTCATTCCAGGTCCAGATGAAGGTGAAGATGCCGGTCGTGGCGAGGGCCGGGGTGCAGAGCGGGAGGATCACCTGGAGGAAGACCCGCCAGTAGCCCGCGCCGTCGATGGAAGCCGCCTCGTCCAGCTCCCGGGGCAGGGTGCGGATGAACTGCACCATGAGGAAGATGAAGAACGCGTCGGTGGCCAGGAACTTCGGCACGATCAACGGCCAGATCGTGTTGATCCAGTCGAGCTTGGAGAACACGATGTACT